>CAWEAM010000001.1:0-784832 GCA_963807105.1 uncultured Acidobacteriota bacterium
TCGCGTGTTCGCGATCATGAGTGATCGCAAGGGACATATCTGGGTTGGCGGCGAGGGCGGCCTGAGTCGATTCAACGGGAAGCGCTTCCTGACGCTGTCACGAGACAATGGTCTCACCGGAAGTTCCGTGTCGGGGATCGTCGAAGACGATGACGGGTTTCTCTGGCTCGCCTGCGCGCTCGGTATCCTGCGCGTGAGCCCCGCGGAGATCGAGAAGGCGCTGACCACGCCATCATATCTGATTGAGGGCCTGACGATCGGCGCGAGCGACGGGTTGCGCGGGCTTCCGCGCCAGCGCGAACCGTTTTTACCACCGCTGCCCGCGCAGCAGATGGTCGGCTGTGGTTTGCGACAACCGGTGACATCGCGATCATCGATCCGAAACGACTGGCGACGAATCCCGTCCCGCCGCCGATCGTCATCGAGAGTATCAAGGCCGACGACCGCGTGTGGTCACGGGTCGACCAGCCTCAAGTACAGGCGCGCACCAGCAATATTGAGATTCGCTACGCGGCGCTCAGCCTCACCGACCCCGAGCGCGTGCGCTTTCGGCACAAACTCGATGGCTACGACGAGGATTGGCGTGGCCCCGTGGCGGAGCGCCAGGTCGCGGGTACACGAACCTTCCACCGGGCACATACCGTTTCCGTTTGACGGCGAGCAACAACGACGGCCTCTGGAACACGGAAGGCTCCACACTGACGTTCACCATTTTGCCGGCGTTCTATCAGACGACGTGGTTCCGCGCGTCCCTGCTGCTCGTCCTCGGCCTTGGCTGCTGGACCGCCTACCTGATGCACATGCGGCAGGTCGCGCGGCGACTCAAGCTTCGGTACGAAGAGCGGCTGGCCGAGCGCGAACGAATCGCTCGTGAACTACACGATACGCTGCTGCAGGGCGCGTGTGGTCTGGTGCTGCAGTTCCAGGCCGTCGCCGACCAAATCCCACCATCGCAACCGACACGACAGCTGATGGATGACGCCCTCGATCGTGCCGATCGAGCCATCGCTGAGGGCAGGAAGAGCGTTGAAGGCCTTCGGACCGGGGTCGACGACAACTCCGATTTGGCCGATGCATTCACGCGCGTTGGGCGCGAGCTTGCGAACGGCACCGGACCCGAACTCAAAGTCATCGTCGAAGGCCAGGCGAGGCCCCTGCACGTCGTCGTCCGAGACGAAACGTACTGGATCGGGCGCGAGGCACTGATTAACGCCTTCCACTGGGCCGGAGCCACCCATCTGGAGGTCGAGCTAAATCTACGGGCAGCACGAGCTGCGCCTCCGCTGCCGCGACGACGGGCACGGCATCGATCCGGCAGTCCTGAGCGCGGGCCGCACGGGACATTGGGGCATGCAGGGGATGCGCGAGCGCGCGACGCACATGGGGGGCCATTTGGAGATCTCGAGCCGCCTCGGCGTTGGCACCGAAGTCGACCTCAACATTCCCGGATCGACCGCCTACAGACTATCGCACCAAAAGCGCAGGCGCTGGTTCGGTCGGGCGGCCACGATGTCGTTATGACGCCAATACGAATTCTCACGGTCGACGACCATCCGCTGCTTCGCGAGGGCATTGCGGCGGTCCTCGCCAATCACAGCGACACACGCGTGGTTGGCGAGGCCTCAAACGGTGCTCAAGCTGTCGAGCAGTTTCGAGCGCTGCGCCCAGACGTCGTGCTCATGGATCTCCAGATGCCAGGGATGAGCGGCATCGACGCCATCGCGGCGATTCGATCAGAGTTCCCCGGATGCGCGTATCGTCGTGCTCACCGCACATCGCGGCGACGTGCAGATCCTGCGCGCGCTCAAAGCGGGCGCGGCGGGGTATTTGCTCAAGGAGACGCTGCGAAAGGAGCTCGTCGACACCATCCGGAAGGTGAGCAGGGGTCGGCGCAAGATCCCGGCCGACGTCGCGATGGAAGTCGCGGAGCATCAGGGCGACGAGCACCTGACTGATCGCGAGCTGGAAGTGCTGAAGAGCGTGGCGGCTGGTAATTCGAATAAGATCGTCGCCGACAGGCTCGGCATCACGGAGGAGACGGTCAAGACGCATATGCGCAGTGTGCTGTCGAAGCTATCCGCAACCGATCGCGCACACGCTGTCACCATCGCGCTCAAGCGAGGGATTCGCTGTAGGATGCTTGACGCAGCTTCAGCCGGTGTGCCCGGGACCGAAAGCCGCCGATCCAGGTCGTAGGCCGCGCTGATCAACGCCAGGTGCGTAAACGCTTGCGGGAAGTTGCCGAGATGCTGCGCCCGCGGACCAGCTCCTCGCCGTACAGTCCCAGGTGATTGGCGTAGCCGAGCATCTTCTCGAGGAAGAACCGCGCCTTGGGGAGATCGCCCGTCCGGGACAGGCACTCGACATACCAGAGGAGCACATCGAGAACGTGCCCTCCTGACCGGTAAGGCCATCGGAGAATCCCTCGCCGAGACGATAGCGATAGACCAGTGAGTCGCTCACCAGCTCGTGCTCGATGCCGCGCAGCATGAAAATCCACCGTGGATCGGTCGGCGAGACGAACCGCACCAGAGGCATCAGCAGCGCTGCGGCATCGAACGTGGCCGCGCCCGGGTGCTGAACGAAGCCGCCACGCGCAGGGTCCCAGAAGCGCTTATAAATGTCGTGGTAGATCGTGTCACGTGTCTCGTTCCAGCGAGAGAAGGGGCCGGGAACGATCGTCTTTGCGCGAGCCGATGGCGCGGTCAATCGCCACCCAGCACATCACCGCGAGTGGAGGAATTCCTGGCGCCCGCCACGCACTTCCCAGATGCCCTCATCGTTCTCCCGCCAGTGGTCACACACCCAGTTGATCAGCCGGACGACATTCATCCAGGCGTCGTGCCCGATCGGCGACCCATACTTGTCATACAGGTACACGGAGTCCATCAACTCGCCGTAGATGTCGAGCTGAAGATGAGCCTGGGCGTCGTTGCCGATGCGGACCGGACGCGAGCCCATGTAGCCCTCGAAGTGGTCCAGCGTCTCCTCGCGCATTACGGGACGGCCGTCGATGGCGTACATGAGCTGGAGCGATCCGTCGGGCTCGAGTTCCTGACAGCGCGCTATCATCCAACGCGTGAACGCCGCGGCCTCGTCCGTGTAGCCAAGTCGCATGAGTCCGTAAAGCGTGAACGACGAGTCGCGAATCCACGAATAGCGGTAGTCCCAGTTCCGCACGCCGCCGAGGGTCTCGGGCAACCCGAACGTGGGTGCGGCCACGATCGACCCGTGCTCTCTGGAGGTGAGCAGCTTCAGCACGAGCGCAGAACGGTTCACCATTTCGCGCCAGCGGTTCTTGTAGGTGCTGCGGCTGACCCAGCCGCGCCAAAAATTCACGGTTTCCTTGAAGGCGTCGCTCGCGTATTCGGGGCGCGCGCAGGGCGACGGCTCGTCCGACACCACGACCTCGAGGACGAACCACGCCGATTCGTCGGCGCGGAGGGCAAACTCGGCCACGGCGGCTCCCCCGCGAGCTGCATCGGACCGACGAGCGCAGCCGCAGCGCCAGCTCGCGCGCTCCGGCGCGGCCAACGAACAGGGTCTCCGTGTCGCTCCGCTTCTCGACGGTGTGCGTCGCGCGGCGTAGTCGAATCGTGGATCGCACCGCATCTCGAAACGGATCTCCCCACGGACGGTCTTCGCGCGACGCACGACGTTGTGCGCGACGCCGGCGTCCTCCACTGGCATGAAATCAGAGACCTCGGCTACGCCGCTGTCCGACAGGAACCTGGTGAGCAACACATTCGTGTCCGGCAAGTACAGCTGCCTGTGGACCGCGTCGTCGAGCTGCGGCGCGATCTGAAGCGGCCGCCGCAAGCGGCGTCGAGGAGAGCCGCAAAGACCAGGGGGAATCAAACGACGGGAGACAGAGGAAGTCGATCGACCCGTTCTTCCCTACCAGCGCGACTGTGTGAAGGTCGCCGATGATGCCGTAGTCTTCTATGGGCGCGTAACGGTTCGGGAGCATAGGACAACCCGTTGCCTCGCTCGAAGCAGACACGCTCGATCCGCTTCGTCGTTCATTAAGCTCTCACTTTGCTCCGCTCGTTGGCAACACCGACTCGATTCACAACGACACCATCGCACTCACACTCTTGCTCTGAAATTCCGCCGCCGCGCTAGGCGAGAACCTCACGAGCCATTTCTTGTTCGGCTGCGTCGGACTTCACGGCCTGGCAGAAGACTGCTTCTCAGCTTCAGGAAATACCGATAGGAAACGATGAGCAGCGCCAGGAAGGTAACGGATCGATGATGTAGAAGGCGTACAAGGGAGGCCTTCCGGCGTCCCCGACCGCGAAATGCGCGATGCTGGCGGACACCAGCGTGATGGCAAAGCCGAAATAGGCAAACTCCTTCACCTTGAGCGGGACGCTCGGAATCAACAGCGCCAACACGCCCAATGTCTTTGCGATGGTGAGTTCAATTCTGAAGTAATTCGGCAGTTGCAAATGGACGAAGGCGCCCTCCGGTAGAGTGCCTTGTCGAAGAACGCAAACGTGATGATGCTGTAAATCATGACGAACAGGACCATTCCCGTCGTCGCCCGGTAGATCGCTCGATCTTTTCATTCTCGTGTCCATAGTGGGTCCACCTCGTACACGGTTAACCGGACAGCCCTTCTGCGTGTGACCGCTTTCTCGTCACTCTACTGACGTGCCTCATCAATGGGCGAGGCTGCCGCCGAGATTCGAAGGCGGGTCGTCTCGGCGTGGAAGAAGACTCGATCGATCTTGCCTTCGGCAACAGCCGGGCCGGCGAAGGGATTCCCGTCCTGGTAGAAGACCAGCGCCGGTTGCCCGTTGAGCTCTTTGTTCGACCTCGAGCTCGGCGCGACGGGACGTCGCGGCCACGAAGGCGGCCACGTGCGCCGCGCCCTCGAGCGGCCGCCGGAGGTCGCGGATGCCCCGGAACGCGCGGCCCTCGGGTCCGCCGTCCGTGATCAAGACGGCGTCCGCGGCGAGCAGGTCCGTGAGAGCCGCGACGTCGCCGTCGAGGTTGCGCCCAAAAAGGCATCCAGCAAGCGCTGATGCTCCTCGCGAGATGCAGTGACGAGGCGCCGGCCCGCATTGATCCTCTGACGGGCGCGCTCGAGCAGCTTCCGGCAAGCGGCAGGGCTCCGCGAGACGAGCTCGGCGATCTCCTCGTGGCGAAACTTGAACACGTCGTGGAGCAGGAGAACGGCTCGCTCGGCAGGCGAAAGCCGCTCCAGAACCACAAGCATGGCCATGGAGAGCTGCTCGAGTTCTCCAGGCGCGACATTCCGCCCTCCTCGAGGTTGACCGGCTCCGGCAGGCGATCGCTGCGGCTCTCCTCGCGTCGAGCCCGCGCCGAGTCGAGCTCGTTCAGGCGTTACCTAAAGTAGGCTGAAATAGATAACTCAGTGGCTAAAGTAGCGCGAAATAGCCAACGGCCGGACCCTGACACCGCGGTCACGCGCCGCCGCGAAGGTCGGCACGGCGCAGCCCACCGCACTTAGAACAGGTCACGAACAGGCCGCGTTCCGAGAGCCGTCAAACGGGTTGCGGGTTGCAATCCACGTTGCACAAGAGCGGCGGCGAGCGGGAAATCGTGTGGAAATGTTAGGGAATCTGCGGTGCGCCCTGCCGTGTGCGGGCGGTCGTCCCCGGCGACAGGGATGGTACAGGCTCTTAAGGGGTGCTCATGACGTGGCTTCGAGGGCACCTCCGAGGTCCGGCCGTGCCGAGGAAATTCTGCAGCGTGCCGCGGCTCAATGGCGCCCAGCTGCTCTTACTGATCCAACAGCGGGAAACCTGAGCCCTGGAGCGCGCAGCGGGTCCCCACAGAGCGGCTTTACAGCAGCTCCGGGGCCCGGTCTGCGCCAGCGTGGTCAGCGGTATAACCGTTGCCCTCTCGCCACGCCCGATGCATTTCGCGTGACGATGCGGCATCGGCGGGTCAGGTTTCCGAAGAACAGACATCGCACGTCTGCACCCGCATTGGCGCCTGACCATCTGGGTCCCGCCTGCCCGATCGGTGCGGTCCTGGTTCTCGGGCGATTTCGTGGTGACGCGCGCCGCCAGTTGGGTCCACCCCTCCCCAGCGCGCCGACCGCCACCTGCGCTATCATCCAAAACGCGTAGGGCGGTCCCGACTTCCCTGTTTGGTCCCTCTACAACCCGCAACAGGAGGCGTTGACGCGTCTCCTGCTGCACTTCTCCGACTTCCCCTTCTAGACCGACACCTCCGACGCGGTCTTGTTCTCGATCGCGGCCCGCTCCATCCAGTCGAGCGCCCAAGAGCCCATCACCCGGTACTCGCCACGGTCGTTGAGCCTCATCGCCCGCAGAGAGCCCTGGTCAATTTGCTTATACAGGTGGGCTCGGCCACACTTCAGAGCCTTCGCCAACTCCCGCACGCTGTACGGCTTCGTCGCGGTGATGGATCGCGCGTTGGTGTAGTCCTGCATCGTCAAAACCTGCCCTCCGCCAACAAGAGTGGCCGAAATCGGCCATCAGTTGTTGCGTGTTGTTCAGTTTGGATGAGATGCGCGGCCGGAGAAAGAAGCAGATTGTAAGGATGAGAAAAAAAACGTACAAAAGCGGAGGAAAGCGCACGGGCGTGACAATCTTTTACAGGTTCAGCGGTTCCTTTCGATCAGGACGACGTACGCCTTTGCCACGGCGGCGGGAATCGCGTACTTCGAACCCGGCAATCCACCGTTGGCGTCAGGGAGGTGGCGCCCGAAGCACTGCATCGACAGCTCGTCGAGTATCCCCTTCCGGATGTCGTAGTGCACGCGGCGGATCGTCTTAGCCGGTGCGCAAGGCGAGCATTCTGACAGTCCACGGCGGTTCGGCGAGCCAACCCTTGCCGTCCTGATCGGTGAGCGGGAGTCCGAGTGCTTCGTAGTGCCTTCGCACATCGTCTCGACGCCGGCGCATGGGCCTGAGGAAGTTGGGCTGCGGGACATCACTGTCGCCGCGCTCCACTTTTCGGCGGAACGCTGTGGGGTCCACGCCGTACAACGAGGTGACCTCCCGCAGCCGCATGAGGAGGGGGAGCTGCGCCCAGTCCGGTGTTTTCAGTAGCAGTTCCATGCGCATTCGGTGTGCAACCCGTGTGCAACGAAATCCGGTTTACATCGGTCTAGATCGGCTCCGTCTGTCTCGGGCAACCCAGACGGAGCCGATTTTATCGTGGTCAAGTCCGAACGCGTTAGATCCCACCGCGCTTCACACGGCGGGGGTCGGTGGTTCGAATCCACCAGCGCGCACCACGCACCACTAAATATCAATCAGTTACAGTTGCGACCGAGAGTGCAGTGTGGGCCAACGCCAGGTTCGGGGGTGCATTAGGGGTGCACGCGCAATTCCCCGAGAGGGACAATTCATCCCCGGATAACGAGCGTCGGTTCTTCGGAGGTCTCTATGGTTCCACACGAGCGCTATTTCAGCGCGCCGGCGAGTCTCAACGGGCTTCCGTGGTACGACCTCGTCTATCGGTAAACGTCAATGGCGGTGCACCGCAACGATTTGATCTACCAGTTCGGTGACGGCAGCCAACGTGAATGCCAACTCAACTTTGACCCGAGCGCTGAGCACTGTGCGCGTCACCCGACGACTGCGCCTGGTACGTTGCCGTTCGACGTCGGATGGTCCCGTTCCTATCGCCAGCGCGATCCGTCAAGCACCACCTGATCGTGCCACCAGAGCCGCTCAAACAGGGTGCGGCAGACATCGGGTGGCTCGTCGCCAGCGATCTCGCCGATACTGCGCTCCCCATCGATCGCATCGACCAGGCACTTCTCGCGCGCGTCGATCGGCATGTAGATGTCCGTGTTCGTGTGAGCTCGGTTGATCAGGACCGCCGCGGCCCCCGGTGGCAGCCGCTCTTGGACGCATAGCGTGTCCGGCACTCGAACCGGCACGTAGTCGAGCCACGCATCGCCGGAAAAACTGATCGCGTGCGAGCGGCCCGGGGAATCGTCGCGGTGGGCAATGACGCTGTGGCTCATCATCGTGCCCCGGAACAGTTCGGCGACGGCATATTGCTGCGCCGGTTCGAGCGCGGCGATTCTCGACGCGTGTGGGAGCTGCGCCAGCACCCCGCAGTTAGGGCTGTATGGCGCCTGCCTGACCCAGCGGCTGAACGTGAGCCCTGCGCCGCTGATGAAGTCCAACAGCTGCGGCACCGAATACGCGCGATCCAGCGGGTTTAGCAGGGCGTCGGCCAGCGCTGCCTCTTGCCGAAAGTCTGGAGCCTCGCGAAGCAGGCGCGCCAGCGGATGTGCGGATGGCAGCGCGTTGAGCGCGAGGACGAGATCCCGGATCTCGCCGTCGGAGGATTGAATGCCGATACGGCGACAGAACTCCTGCAGCATGTAAATGCCCGCCCGTCCGTACGGGGCATAGACCATGAGATGCATTGCGCCATCCGGGTCGAGCACGTCGCGCAGACCCCGGAGCGCCGCGTCAGGGTTCGCGAGATGGTGCAGAACCCCGGTGCACACGATCTCGTCGAACGTCAGCTGCAGATTGGCGACACCATCGATTGAAAGTTGATGGACCTCGAGATTGTGCAAGTCGTACTTGCGTTTGAGATCTTCCGTGTGCCGCACGCTCGTCGCGCTGAAGTCGATCCCGATGACCCGGGCCGCGGGGCAGCGGGCGGCATGCTTCGCCGCCTGCGATGTTCCGCATCCGGCCACGAGGATCGTGCGCTCTTCTGTGTACGGCTTGTCCGGCCAGAACAGGTGGAAGTCCGCGCGGCGCCTGTTGCGGTCCTGCCAGCGCCGTCGATAGTGGTCGAGATCGTCGGTCGGCCGCGGATACGGATACCGTTCGTAGAAGGCTTTGACCGCCGCCGAGACGTCATGACCGGCAGCCGATTCTGGCTGCCGGCCGTCGAGTGCTCGTGGTGCCAAGCGGCGTCCCCCTGTCACTTCCCGCTGGTGCTCGCCGCCGTAAGCTTCTCCAGCACTTGATCGAGTGAGAAGCTGCCGACTTTCTGGCTCGGCGGAAAATCCTTGAAGGTGCCGATGTACTTCGCGATGTACTCCTGCGCCGGCACGAGCAGATAGACGCGGTCAAGTCTCCACTTGGAATAGCCGATGGCGATCTCATCGGCCGTCTCGAATGGATCGGAACGCAAGTTGAAGATCTTGGGCAGGCGCAGTGGTGTGAACGGGTCCTGCCAGACGTCAAAGCCTTCGCTCCGTTGCTCCTGGAAGACGATCTTCCAGTTGTTGTAGCGCAGCGCCACCAGCGAGCCATCGTCGTTCCAGTAGAAGAACTCGTTGCGCGGGTTCGGCCCCTTGCCCGCCAAACGGTCGGTGATGTTGTAGCCGTCCAGGTGGACCTTGAACGTCTTCTTGCCCACCTTCATCCCCTTGAGTAACTGCTCCTTGACGTCAGGCACGCCGGCGGCCGCCAGCAGCGTGGGCAGCATGTCTTCGTGTGAGAACAGGTCGTTGTTGATCGTGCCGGGCTCGATCACACCGGGCCAGCGCAGGAAGGTCGGCACGCGATAGCCGCCCTCCCAGTTCTCGTTCTTCTCCCCGCGGAACGGCGTGGTGCCGCCATCGGGCCAGCTGAACGACTCGGCACCGTTGTCGGTCGAGTACATGACGATGGTGTTGTCGTCCAGCCCTAGTGTCTTGAGCTTGTCGAGGATCTGGCCTACGTGACCGTCGTGCTCGACCATGCCGTCAGCATAGATCCCGAGCCCTGTCTTGCCCACGCTCTCCTTCTTCAGGTGCGTGTTGATGTGCATGCGCGTGGAGTTCCACCAGAGAAAGAACGGCTTGTCCGCCTTCTTCGCCTTCTCGAGATAATCGAGTGTGGCGGCGGTGACCTCGTCGTCGATGGTCTCCATGCGCTTCTTGCCAAGCGGACCGGTGCTTTCGATCTTCTGTGTGCCATCCGGATTTGCCCAGGTGTGAATCACGCCGCGAGTCTTGTACTTCTCGATCAGCGCCGGATCCTTGAAGTAGTCCTCGTTCTCGAACTCTTCTTCGGCGTTGAGGTGGTAGAGCGACCCGAAGAACTCATCGAACCCATGTGCGGTCGGCAGCGTCTCGTCGGCGTCGCCCAGGTGGTTCTTGCCGAATTGCGCGGTCATGTAGCCCTGGTCCTTGAGCAGTTCGGCGATGGTGACGTCACGCGCCTGCAAGCCTTCCTTCGCGCCGGGCAGGCCGACCTTCAGCATGCCCGTCCGGAAGCCCGATTGGCCAGTGATGAAACACGCGCGGCCGGCTGTGCAACTCTGCTGACCGTACCAGTCGGTGAACACGGCGCCTTCTTTGCCGATGCGGTCGATATTGGGGGTCTTGTAACCCATCTGGCCGAGGTTGTACGCGCTGATGTTCCAGTAGCCGATGTCGTCGCCCCACAGAATCAGGATGTTTGGTTTCTTCGCAGCCATCACTCTTCCTTTCGTCTGTTCAACTGCCATCGATCCTCGCGCCGCAAAACGGTCAGTTCAACGCGTGGATCAGCCTTCGCCATGACCTCCGACTTCCACGCACGTCATGGGTTCGTCGACATTCATGCAGCGGTTTAGGAGACCTTCTACACGCTGCTAGTCGATTTTGATAGTCGATGCGGCGCCCGGAGAGGCGCCTGTGTGCTCTTGAGATTACTCGACCTGCTAAGCGATCAACGGCGTTGTGTCAGAATTGTGTCAGATCACGCCTGCCCCCCGGTCAAACAGCGTGATTTTATCGGGACACTCCGATGCACATCGTTGTTGCGGGAAGTCGTTGATGCAGAATGCGTTGGTGTGTGTCGGTGTGAATTAGTGCGCGCGACCCGGATCTGTTTCCAAGCGTGCTCGTGCATCCACGCACGACGACAGAGGCGATGAGACCAACCCTGCTTGGCGCGGGGGTCCCCAGTGGCACCCGAAAGTTCCGCCGCCGATGCCAAGGCCGTTAAAACGCGCCACGTTCGCGCGCAGAATCTCGACTTCCGTTTCGCGGCGCATGATCGCGCCCAGCATCTGCTGGATCTGCGATTCGGGGAATCGATCATTGCGTTGATGCGCTTCGATTAAGGTTGTCGCTGTCTTCGGCCCGTGCGAGGCGGCCGCGACGGGCCGCCTCCAGTCCCGCGAGCAGTTCCAGGTATGCGGCGTCGGGCTGATCCATATCGCTTCATCTCTGCGAGCGCTTGCGAGTGCCAGCCCGCTTCGGCTTCGACTCTCGACCTGCACGACGTTCCAGCCACTCCCGAATTGCTTGCCGGATCAGATACGACATGGGCCGGTCGTCCTGCTCGGCGGCCCTTTCGAGTCCCTCCAGCAGGTCGGAATCAATCCGGAAGCCAGTGAACGTGCGTCGAGCGGCCATTGTTAATCATTGTATATTACTGTTAAACACATTGGCAACGTAGCGGGATCGATGGCTCTTAGCACTCCGCAAGGCGAGAAGTGGCACTTTGAGGTTAAGCCGTCGCAACGAACGTCCCCGGCCCGCTGCCGAATTGAAACTGGATATAGGAGGAGCGCTCCGTTACGTCCGGCAAAAAGGCGAGACTTGTCGGTGGTGCGTCCGGTGAAAATAGGAGCTCAGGCCCGTCCAGGGCGCCTCTGAAGGTTATGAGAGCGGTGGCGGCGAACTGAGTCCCCGGCTGGAAGTACAAGTCCAGCGCCATCCGGCTCCTGTCTTGGCTGAATTCTCGAGCGAGATTAAGTACGGTGTCCGCCCGTAGGGTGCTGGAGTACTCCACGAAATCGAGCCAGAAACGCAGGTCCTGGTACGTATATTGGGCCCACCTCACATGATGGGTGGTGCTACCGACACCTTCTTCCCCGATCCATATCGGCGTGCTGGCCGGGTCCCACGCAGCCGATCCTCGAAATTGGATTAACCGAGGAACGCCGTGGATAGTCGCGTCGAGTGTGCCCGAGAACTGCATATGCACAAGCTTTGGTCGCGCCCAGTGACGTGCGACTGTCCGTGTGACCACTGCCAAGGCGCTCGCAACCACCAACACGCGCCCGAGTGCTTTGAAGACTGTCGGCATGGATCCTCCGCAACGTCGTTCGGCGCGAGTGGCGCCGGCGAGTTGTTTTTCATCGACGGTTCGTGGCTCGGGCGGATTGTAGCCGATGGTCGAGTTCTGGGCTAATGAGACTGGACCAGCGGTCAAGCGGCATCGTTCCGGCGCTGTTTCTTAATCTCTCGACATGCGCGGCAGCGCTTCGGCGGTGCCCATCCGCGCTCGGCCCAACGTTCGGCCTCGCGATCCGTAAAGAGAAACTCCACTTCGCAATCGATGCACTGAAGAATGGCGCCGTCTTGTGGCTCGTCGTTGTAGCGGCGCGGCCTTATTTCACCCTCCCAGCGACTTCGCGGAGAATGAGCTTCGGCACGAGGTCGAGCATCGCGGAGATGCGCGGGATGAGCGCGCTGAGCTTCGGGTCAACACGAGCCTCACGCCGCTCCCAACGCTCGCCATCGGGCTGGATGACCGAGACGCGTCTCGGAATCTTGGCCACTGTGTGTGGAGGCTCGACGAAACTGTCGATCCTGTAAGGGAGCAACGGCGGCTTACGGCCGCAGGTTGTAGACCTCAAACGCCTGCTCCTGTGGTGGCGCGGTGAAGCCCCCCTTCACGCCCTTTTGGAGGTGAGGCATCAGGATGTCATCACGGAAGCGCTCCCAACTCTCCTTGGACTCGTGGATCGCAATCACTGTCCAGCCACCAGCCGACGGGCCAGCTGCGTGAAAGGTTTGCCCTTTCGGCAGCCCCGTTCCGCTGGGATGTACCGCCGCCAGGGATGCGTCGTACTGCTCCTTCGTACCGCCAGCAAAGAAATGCACGATGCCGTATGCCATTCTGGGTCTCCTTCACGCCAAGGGAGCCACCTGTCGCGACCACCGTGGACCCAAGCATACCCGAAGCGCCGAAACGTCGAAGTACGGCGGATGCGGTTCTTGTTGAAAGCTCGCTTTCTGCAATGCGCTGAACAGGCTCCTCTTGCCGGAGGCTTCATCGTGGTCGCACTCCCGGTCGTCCCTGCGGTTCCACACCGACTCGTCCTTGAGGAGTTCATCCGCCTTCAATGGCTTGCCTGCCTGCTTTAATCGCGCCAGCGGCTGAGCACTCCTTCGAACCGATAGGTACCGCTCTGGATGTCGATGCTCTGCAAGATTTCGCGTGTCGGCGGCTCCATGAGGCTCAACGCCTTGACTTCGGTGATGCTCGGTCAAGGTCGCGGCAAACCAGGTGCCGGTGGACGGCCCCGCGATTTACTACGCTATCTGGCGAACCATGACGGAAAGGATGTTGCTGTCGTCGGCAGCCCGAACGTCGCGTTCTTTTGTGCCGCGGCCGAACCCGCGGCTCATGGTGGAAAGCGGTCAGACGCGTCCGAGCTTGCCGACGGCTTCGAGACGCGAGTTCACATGCAGCTTCTCGTAGATGACCACGATGTGCCGCCGCACAGTGTTGATGCTGATGCCCAGCGCGGCCGCGATCTCCTTGTACTGCTTGCCCTGGCTGAGCGCGACCAGCACCTCGCGTTCGCGCGCCGTCAGCGTCTCCACTTCCGGCGCCGGGCCATGCTGACCGAAGTACTGGACGACTTTCCGGGCGATGCCCCCGGTCATGGGCGCGCCCCGCCCTCGGCGAGGCTGCGGATCGCCGCCAGCAGCTCGCTCACCGGTGCCCGCTTCAGGAGGTAGCCGTTGGCCCCCGCCTTCAGCGATTCGAACACCGAAGCCGTGTCGTCGAACACCGTCAGCATCATCACCTGCACGGCCGGCATCAGCGCGCGCAGGCGCCGCACGCTCTCGATGCCGTTCATGCCGGGCAGGTTGATGTCCATCAGCAGCACGTCCGGCGTCTGCGACGGCAGCTCCGCCAACGCCGCTTCGGCGGACGCGTACGCACCGACTCAGCACATGTCGCCGCTCCCACCAATCAACTGCGGCGCGCAGCCGGTCATCGTCTTCGACAATGCCAATGCGAAGCAGCGTCATCGATTGTTCTGCCCACTGTGCACATCGGGCGCCGATTTCGATACTGCATGTCCATGTGACCGGCGCAGCAACGGCGCCGGGACCGTGCAGCGGATGCGCGTCCCGGCACCAGCCGCGGACTCGACGGCGAGCGTGCCGCCGGCCGCCGTCATCCGTTCGCGCAGGTTCTTCAAGCCGTTCCCCGTCGGATCGAGCCGGATTGGCGGCACCCCGCAGCCATCATCTCTTTCACGACTCTGATGAAATCGCGCAGCGCAGCGATCCTGCCTTCGCCACTCGGGTGCTGCTTAAGGAGGCCCTGAAGCGCGGCTCGGCGTTCACCTCCGGTAGGTAAGGACGGTGACTTGCGGCCTTCCAAGACAGCCAGCGGTAGGTGGTTATCGAGGCATGGATTGACCCAATTTGCCAGCGAATTGCCGAACCGATTGATTAGGGCTTTTTTCACTTGAGACGCGACGGCGTCAGTTAGTCCGTCGCAAACGATGTGAACTGAGTACCGCCCCCCGAGAAAATGCTCGGCATACCGCAACGCATGGGCGTGTCCATCTCTTGAAAAATGCGCGGTCGTCGTAGCCCTTGCCGACATAAAAGACGTTGTCGTGGTTGTCGGACCAGCAATAAACGTAACTCGTCGTGGCCGTCTGAGACTTCCGAGCGCTACCGGCGTTCATCGAGCAAAATTCGTCGCGAAAGGACCGCCGGTGCGAGCCGTCTCTGCATATCGTTTGGACTTCCTCGCGAGAGTAGGTTGGGCGCAGTTCTGCCATTGCGCCATCAGTGCGATCTCACGATGGCACAACTGATCGAGTCGCAGGCCTCGACTTTGCGCGCTGGATCAAGTGCTTGGCCGAGTGCGACGACCAGCCGATTAGCGCTTCGAAATGGTATTGCCAACGGAACGCGCCGAGCGCTTGTGCCATTGCTGGTGTGGAAGACCACAGCGAGCCGACGACGACGAGCGTTGACAACGTCGTGCGCACATGGGACATGGGGGCTCCTGAGATTTGGGGGTGCTGCATGTTATCTCCACGGCCGACCTCTCCCCGTACACTTCCGCCATGCCGTGCCCGCGCTGCAATGGCGAGCGTTTCGTGTGGGAAGAACACCCGATCGACCGTTCTGCGCACGACTACTCTCGATCACGCGGGCAGTAACTCTCGTCGTTGACGTTTCCTAGTTCACGGTGATCAGACGCGACGGGCCAGATGCAGTCGCTCCCTGCCGTACACCCCTTGTTGTCCAGCGAAGACCTGACTGCTCTATTTCTGTGACTGCTACTGTTCTACCGCGGCACATGACAGCGTGTCGCAATGCCCACCGTGCATCAATTTGCTGAGACATCCTGCGCAGTTTCATGTGGGCACTGTGCTTGCAAGCGGGAAGGCGTGCTCCAGAACACGCTGCAAGACCGCATCAAACGCCTGGAGGCGTTGCGCGAGCACTTCGCTCGTGAGTGCGAAGACGAGAAGCAACGCAACGCGAAGAGAGCGGAGCACATGGCCGAAACCTGTGACGACATCCGCCTGATGATCGAGCGCCTCCGCGCGGAAGCCGCGCGCAGGGACGCCGACGAACACAACACTCGGCGTGTTCCCGAAGGAGGCTGCGCGCAGGGACGCTGCCTAACGACATCAACACCGACGACCGATCGAGGAACGCGCCGATAGCGCCACTAACGATCATTGGGCCGGCTTCGGTATGCAGGCTTCACCCCAGCCCGGTCCGAAGGTACTCACTGAGGTCTGCACAGACCTCGTTGGTTTGCGGTTTCTCGTAGCAGGCCGCCGATCCCAATGCACCCGCCATTACCAGCAGCAGTAGCATCTTTCGCATGATCATTCTCCGCCGCACGCAACTCTGTGCGTAAGCCGGTTCTATAAGGATCGACGTCGGCTCCGTGCGATTTGTTGCAGAGTGGCGGCCTTGTTCACACACTGTTGACGCGTGATCTCCTGCACGTTTAACAGCGACGAAACGTGCCAGAGAGTTGGTGCGCTGATGTGTGCGTCCTTCCGCGAGTTGGATCATCCTCGCACCCTCGTCATCAGCGCTCCCGTCGAGCTGAGCTGCGGTGATCTAACGGGGCGGCACTCAGTTCAGCGATCAAAACGACATCATCATCGTTTGCGGCCAGCGTGAGACACACGCGCGTGGCAAAACGACATCGGGAGCGGCACGCGCCCGTGGGCGCGCAGCGCCGCCGCCGACGTGCGGGTCAACGCGTTCGGCTATTTGATTCTGGAGCTCGACGCCGTCCGTGCGTTCGATCGTCCCAACGACGGGTGGCGGTTCGTGTGTGGCATGAGGCCGGGATTCTAGGATCCGACAGGACGTCGAACCTGCAACCTGAAACCGGCAACCTGCTCAAGACGCCCACAGCATCGCCACCGGCCACGACTGGAACGCGCTGCCGGCAAGCAACCAGGGCACTCCGCGGTAGGCGACCGGCTCGACGCGCTCGCCGGTGAAGATGTTGACGAGCCGCGCGTCGGCCAGTCGCGATGGCAGGCGAACGCTGGACGTGCGCCATCGATCCATGCCGAGCGGCGCGTGGGCGACGCCGCGAAGAAGCGTCGCAACAAACCGTGGCACCAGCACGATCAACTCGTGGTTGCCGCTTCGGCGGGTGAAACCCACGAGATGCGGATCGTCGAGATCACCGCCGAGCGGCTCGTAGTCGCCGCGCAAGAACAAGTCCGGATGCGCGCGACGCAACCGCAGCGCAGTGGCGAGCGTGTAGAGCTTGACCCGTCCATCGGGCCAGCTGCGAATCAGCTCGTCGAGCTCGTGGCGCCGCGGCCCGCGGCCGGTGCTGACGAGGGATTCTTCGGCGCTTTCAATCAGGCCGGTCATCGCCGACAACATCTCGCGGCGGCTCTCGAACTCAACCGGTTCACGGTTGTCGGGATCGACGAGTGCAAGATTCCAGAGCTCCGACCCTTGATAGATGTCCGGCACGCCCGGCGCGCCCAGACGCAGCAGCAGCTCCGAGAGCGAGCCGAACATGCCAAACCACGCGAGGCGGCGCTGAAATGGCACAAAACTGGCCAGAAACGCCGGAGCGCTCTCACCTGCCAGCACGGTTTGAACGAACCGGCGAACACCCTCTTCGTAGACAGGGTCTTCGTGCAGCCACGACGTGCGCCGCTTCGCCTCCTTGATCGCCTTTCCCATGAACGCGGTCAGGCGCTCCACGACGTCTGGAGGTGCGGTCGTCGGCACGGGCGCGTCCATCGCCTCGGCCGGCCACGCGCCGACGAGCGACTGGTAGAACATCCACTCGTCGGTCCGGTCCGGCGCACTGCTGCCGTTGCTGTTCGTGTGTGCCGCCGAGTTGAGCGTCGACCACCTGCGCACGTGCACGCGCCACTCGTCGGGCCGCTCGGCGATGACGCGGATACGCGCGCGCGCATCCTCGCCTCGCTTGGTGTCGTGCGTCGAGCCGGCGGTGATCTCATACGGCCACCGCGACAGGCGGTAGATGTTCTCAGCGTGGAATTCGGCAACAGTCCGCGTCCGGTAGCGCAGATCGCCGCCGACCTCATTTGCTGAGAGGAGCAGCACGTCGCGGTAGAACGCGGTGTCCTCGAGACCTTTGGCGACCACGGGAGCTGTGTACTGCTGGAAACGCTTGGCGAACGCCACTGTGCGATCGCGGGCGGCATCCGCCTGGCCTTCGCCGGGCGGCGCGGGTACGATCGAGCGACGGATAAAGTCGAAGATCGACGGCTCCTGTACCGGATTGCGCCGGTGGGCATCGGCAATCGCGGCGTCGAGCACCGCGCGATCGTCGGCGCTCGCCCCGCGCTCGGTGATGTAAGTGCGATACACCGGGAAGCAGGCGATGATTTCGGTCAGCGCCCGGCGCAGGCTGGTGACGGTGAAATCGCGCGAGCGGCGATCGGCTTCCGATTCACGGTTGAGCGCGCGCGACAGCACGTTCAGCTCGCTGGCCATCGCCGTGCGCATCATGAACTTCTTGCTGTCGTAAATCGTGTCGGCCGGCGAGCCACTCCGTCCCGTGTAGCGTCGATAGAAGCGGCGCAATGCCGCCAGCCCGTCGGGCTCGACGAACAACCCGTTGAGCGTATTGAGAAACCCGTAGCCGGTGGTGCCGTGCACCTGCCAGTCGTCGCGCAGCCTCTCGCCGCGCGCGAGAACCTTTTCTGCGACGACATAAAATGGCCGCGGCGGCAGCCCGAGCCGTTGCTGCGTGGCGTTCTGCAGCGCCTCGAAATACGCCGCGGGGTCGTTCAGGCCGTCGGGATGGTCGATGCGGAGACCGGTGACCAGACCCTCTTCCACCAGCTGCAGCAACAGCGCATGCGTGTCCGCGAACACCTGCGGATCCTCCATGCGTAAGCCCGCGAGGTCGTTGACGTCGAAGAAGCGGCGGTAGTTGATCTCGTCGAAAGCGGTGCGCCAATACGCCAGGCGATACGGCTGGACCTCGAGCAGCCCGTGCAAGCGGTCGAGGCTGGCCGGTTCGCCGGGCCGGCCGTTGAAGACGCGGATCGCCTCCTCGATGTGTGCACGGATCGCCGCTGAGCGCGCGACCAGAGCCTGCAGCCGCGCACGCGCCACTTCCTTCTCGCGCTGGCGCTCGGCGATGCGAAGCTCGTCACGCTCGTTGGTGGGCGGGAGATTCGCGAACATCGCCAGGATCTCGCGGAATTCGCCGAGGTCCGGGTGCTCCTCCGGCAGGCTCACGGCCAGCGCGTCGAGCCCGTAGCCTAGCAGTATCGGGAGGTGACGCGGGTTGAGCGGCAGCGTGCGGTCGTAGTAGTGCAGCCGCACGCCACCGTCCGCGTACGCCAGCTGCAGCTCGCCGCGCTCGAGGACCACGCCGTACTGGTCGCCAAGAATCGGGAGCAAAACCTTGTCGCGCAGCTCCGGCTTGACCGGCGACCAGTCGATGTCGAAGTAGCGCGCGTACGGCGAGCTCGGACCATTCTCGAGCACGTCCCGCCACCAGCGATTCGTCCAGGGATCGATGCCCATGTGATTGGGCACGAAGTCGAGCACCAGGCCCATGTCGCGCGCGCGCAGCATCGCGCCGACCGCCCGCAGATCGTCGATGGTGCCAACCTCCGGATTCAACTGGTTGTGATCGCAGATGTCGTAGCCATGCGTGCTGCCCGCGCGGGCGGTGAGGATCGGCGACGTGTAGCAGTCGGTCACCCCCAACGCGTGCAGGTACGAACAGACGGCGTCGAGATGCCGGAGCGTGAACCGGTTATTCAGCTGGATGCGGTATGTGGTGACAGGCGCGCGAAGCAGCGTCTCCGCGTTCAGGGAAGGAAGCGGACGCCGGTTGGACGTCTCATGCGACCCCAGCGCGATGCCCGGCGTCAACGCGCATCACCCACGCACATAGCCGCTCGCCGTGAGGCGGAGGAAACCCGCATCGACCATGGCGCGCAGCACGTTGTCGCAGACGTCAGGTTCGAGCAGCCAGAGGCGCTGCGCCTGCTGACGCGTCAGGCACAGACCGGGCATTTCGTCGGTACTCCGCGCGGATCAAACCGACGAGGTCTCGTGCCCTCGTCGCGGGCGCATTGGCGATGAATGTCCAGAGTTCGTGCATAATCCCCCCGTCTGTACACGGACGAGTCACACGTCGGCCAGTCCGCTCTCGTTTCGCGAGGAATCTCTCGGCGGACTCTCTCTTCGCTTGCAACGCCATTGCCACGTCAGGTCTGGGTTGTTCCAAGTTGTTGATGATGCGGAGGTTGTCAGGACGCGACCGGGCATCGCGTTGGGCAAGGCTTGGCTCCGCGCAGGTGCAGCTTCGAAGCCGCAATGATCTGGAACGAGCCGAACAATCCGTCGGGCTGGATGTCGATTCTGACCATGATTGGACGAGCTTCGCCAAACCGCGGTCGCTAGGTCGAGCCGCGCTCTTCTGCGCTCAACCCTTCGCTTGAGATCGCCGGCGTGGGCGCTGTCACGCTGGATCGGTTGTCCGGGCGCGAGCCGGCAATCAGCTCGCGTCGCCATCGCGATCGGGTGCCGACGGCGGCCGCTCCATGATGCCGTATTTTTTCAGCTTGCTGTAAAGCGTCGGCCGGTAGATGCCGAGCAGCGCCGCGGCTGCCCGCTTGTTGCCGCGCGTGTGATCGAGCGCCTGCACGATCGCGAGCCGTTCGAGCTCGGCGAGCGGCAACAACGGAGGCTTGCTCGCTCGGTCGTCTCGAGCTCCCGGCTGGTTGCCGCGCTGAAGGAGGTCCGGCAGATCTGCCAGCGACACGCGACCGTGCCGTGCCACGATCACAGCGCGTTCGACCGCGTGTTCGAGCTCGCGCACGTTGCCCCGCCATTCGTGCGCCAGGAGGCGCGTACGCGCACTCTCCTCGAGGGCGATCGACGGCCGCCCGTACTGCGCGCCAAATCGCTGCAGGAAAACGTCGGTCAGGAGCAGGATGTCTTCGGGCCGCTCGCGCAGCGGCGGAAGCGGGACCGTGATTGTATTGATTCGGAAGTACAGATCCTGACGGAACCGGCCCTCCATAGTGACCGCGCGCAAATCGCAGTTGGTGGCGCACACGAGTCTGAAGTCGAGCGCCACCAGCGCCCCGCCGCCCAGCGGACGCGCCTGCCGCTCCTGGAGCACGCGCAGGAGCTTGGTCTGGAGGTGCGGCGCCATTTCGCCGATCTCGTCGAGGAGCAGGGTGCCACCGCGTGCCGCCTCGAAGAGACCCACGCGATTGGCAATCGCGCCGGTGAACGCGCCGCGGCGATGCCCGAAGAGCTCGGCCTCCATCAGCTCGTCGGGGATGGCGGCGCAATTGACTTTGATGAACGGCTTGTCGGCGCGCAGGCTGAGCGAATGCAGCGCGTTGGCCACCAGCTCCTTGCCGGTGCCGTTTTCGCCGACGATGAGGACGTTGGCATCGGTGGGCGCGACGCATCGCACCAGATCGAACGCGTCCGCCATTCGTGCGCTGCGCGTGACCAGCTCGCCGAGCTGTGTGACGCCGCCCCGGTCGCCGCGCTCGGGCGACGCGCTGACGCGGCGATCGATCTGCGCGATGACGCTCCGTAGGGTCAGTGGGCTCACCGGTTTTTCGAGGTAGCACAGCGCGCCGGATGCTGCCGCTTCCACCGCCGCGCGCAGCTGGCCCTCGCCGGAAATCACGATGCTCTCGAGCGTCGGCGTGAGCGCCCGCAGCTCGCGCAGCAGATCAATCCCGTTCACATCGGGCAGATGCACGTCGACGAGCGCAAGGTGCGGCTTCCAGTGGCGCGACGCTTCGGTCGCCATGTAGCCGTTGAACGCGCTTCGTGTCTGATAGCCCCAGTCGTGGAGCAGCGCATCCATCGCGCCAGCGGATTCGGGGTCGTCGTCGACGACCAACACGCGGAGGTTCGACGCGCTACTGGCGAGATGTTCGGACATGAGCTGGTGCTCCTTGCCTCGGAATGGCCGAGGCAATGCAGCCTCTGTGCCGACGCCACTGCACGGAAATTCGTGAGGTTCGCCGCCGTCGATTCGCCAAGATGGCAACTCGCTTGCTATCGTCGAGGCTGCCATTGCCCGAGGTGGTATGCCAGTACCGAACTTCGGCATCGCGTAAACTCAGCTGTAAAGGGACGCGCGATGATTGCACTGCTGATTCGTCACGGAAGCGCCGACTCGGTCGGCCGGTGGCTTGCGGGGCGGCGCGCTGGCGTCGTGCTCAATGCCGAAGGACACACACACGTTGCGGTGTTGGTGCGCGCGATGACCTGGACACCACTGACCGCGATTTACACCAGCCCGCTCGAGCGCGCGGTCGAAACGGCCCGGCCGCTGGCCAACGACCATAGCCTCGATGCCCGCGTCAGGCCGGCCTTGACCGACATCGACTTCGGCGAGTGGACGGGGCGCGCTTTGACCGATCTCGAAGCGGACCCCGAATGGGTGCGCTTTAACCGCGATCGCCAGCACGCGTCGCCGCCCGGCGGCGAGTCGCTCGCGGCGGTTCAGGCGCGCATCGTCGAGGAGCTGATGACGCTCGCCCGATCGCATCTCGGCGAGACCATCGCCGTCGTCACGCATGCCGAGCCGATTCGGTGTGCGCTCGCTGCCTTCTCCGGAAAGACTCTCGACGAGGCGATGGCCCTGAACATCGAACCCGGCCGCGTTTCCGCGATCGGCATCACGCCGAACGTCCGGCGTGTGCTCGGCGTCAACGCGCTGCCCATGGAGATGAGTGCGTGAACGCTGTTGAAGCGACGGAAACGATCGAAAGCAAAGCCGCCATCGAAATCTGGCCGGGACGCTGGTACCCGCTGGGCGCGGGGTTCGACACGCAGGGCGTGAACTTCTCCATCTTTTCCGAGGTGGCAACTCGCATCGAGTTATGCCTGTTCGACGAGGATGGCAGCGAGCGGCGCGTCGATCTGCAGGAGATGCGCGCCTTCTGCTGGCACGGCTACGTGCCCGGGATCAAGCCCGGGCAACGCTACGCGTTCCGCGCGCACGGCCCCTGGGATCCGGCGCGCGGCTTGCGCTGCAACCCTCACAAGTTGCTCCTCGATCCGTACGCCAAAGCCATCGAGGGTACCGTGACGTGGGATCCCGCGGTCTTTCCGTTTCGCGTCGATCCCGACGGCACGCGCCACGAGCACGAACCGAGCACGCTCGACAGCGCCCCCTTCGTGCCGCGATCGGTTGTCGTGGACGAGCGGTTCGACTGGAGCGGCGACAGGCGCCCGAATCGATCGCTCCGTCAAACGGAGATCTACGAGCTGCATGTCAAGGGTTTCACAGCGCGGATGCCGGAGATCCCGCCGGAAATTCGCGGCACGTACAGCGCGCTGGCGCATCCGGCGGCGATCGAATACCTCAATACGCTGGGCGTCAGCGCAGTGGAGCTGATGCCGGTTCACCAGTTCGTGCACGACGGCTTTCTGCTCGATCGCGGACTACGGAACTACTGGGGCTATAACTCGATTGGGTTCTTCGCGCCGCACAACGAGTACGCCAGCACGGGCCAGCGCGGCGAACAGGTCCGCGAGTTCAAGGAGATGGTCAAGGCACTGCATGCCGCCGGCATCGAGGTGATACTCGACGTCGTCTACAACCACACCGCCGAAGGCAACCATCACGGGCCGGTGCTGTCATTCAAGGGCCTCGACAACCCCGCCTACTATCGGCTGATGCCGAACGATCCGCAGTACTACAGGGACTACACGGGCACCGGCAACAGCCTCAACATGCGGCACCCGCACGTGCTGCAGCTGCTGATGGACTCGCTGCGCTATTGGGTCACCGAGATGCACGTCGACGGCTTTCGCTTCGACCTCGCGGCGACGCTTGCGCGCGAGCTGCACGAGGTCGATCGGCTGTCGGCATTTTTCGATCTGATTCAGCAGGATCCCATCGTCAGCCAGGTGAAGCTCATCGCGGAGCCCTGGGACGTCGGCGAGGGCGGTTATCAGGTCGGCAACTTCCCCGCCCTGTGGTCCGAGTGGAACGGCCGCTATCGCGACTCGGTCCGTGATTACTGGCGCGGCGCCGATCAGACGCTCAACGAGTTCGCCAATCGTCTGTCGGGCAGCCCCGACCTCTACGCCTCGAACGGCCGGCGGCCGTTCGCCAGCGTGAACTTCGTGACCGCGCACGACGGCTTCACGCTGCGCGATCTGGTGTCGTACAACGACAAACACAACGAGGCCAACGGTGACGAGAACCGCGACGGGGAAAGCCACAACCGATCGTGGAACCATGGCGTCGAGGGTCCGACCGACGATCCGACGATCCTCGAGCTGCGCGCGCGACAGCAGCGTAATTTTCTAGTCACGCTGTTTCTGTCGCAGGGCGTCCCGATGCTGAAGGCGGGCGACGAGCTCGGACGCACGCAGGGCGGAAACAACAACGCCTATTGCCAGGACAACGCGATCTCGTGGATCGACTGGGTGCATGCCGATCGCGATCTGATCGACTTCACGCGCAAGCTGCTGCAGTTCCGGCGGGCGCATCCGGCGTTCCGACGGCGCCGCTGGTTTCAGGAGGATCAGCCAGTCGATGGCCATCCGGTGCGCGACGTCGTCTGGCTCACCCCGTCCGGGGCCGAGATGTCCGAGCACGACTGGTCGGTCGCGTTCGCCAAATCGTTCATGCTCTACCTCAATGGCCGTGCCATCCCCAGTCGCGGGCTGCGCGGCGAGGCGATCATGGACGACTCGTTTCTTCTCTGCTTCAACGCCCACTACGAACCGCTTCCATTCACGACGCCGCAGCTGCCGGCAGGACGCCGCTGGCGGCGCGTCATCGACACTGCGGATCCTGCGCTCAACAACGCGGTGACGGACCTCGACGCCGGCGCGAGCTTCACGCTCGAGAGCCGCGCCGTGCTGGTACTGCAGCAAATAGACTAGCGCCGCGGGATCGCCAGGCGACACGCTCCGCGTCTGGGCGTTGGAGTTGCTCGGCCTACCCGCGCGCTGCGTCGTGGAATGGCTGAGCACCCTGAGCAGTAAGCGATGTGCCGTGATTAGCTCTGGCACCTCGCTTGCTCTGCCACCCGCGTTAGGTCCTCAAAAGGAGCACGCCGGGCAATGGCACGTAACCTATCGACCTACGGCATCTATCCGACGATGTCCGCGCTTCATACGGGTGCCGAGGCGCTCAAGGCAGAAGGCTTCCGTCAGGCCGATATCTCGGTCATGTACTCCGATAAATCAGGGACGAAAGAATTTGCGCATGAAGCGCATACCAAGGCGCCCGAAGGTGCCGCCGCAGGCGCCGCTACCGCGACGATTGGCGGCGTGGTCGGTTATCTCGCCAATGTCGGTGCCCTCACCATGCCCGGGCTCGCGCCACTACTTGCAGCGGGTCCGATCGCCGCCTCGCTCGCCGGCGTGGGCGCGGCGGGCGCGGCCGGCGGGCTCGTCAGCGCGCTGGTCGGCCTCGGCATTCCTGAATACGAAGCAAAGCGCTTCGAGGGCCGGATGCGTGAAGGAGGCATCCTGCTCTCTGTGTATTGCGACGACAGTGGATGGGCCGATCGCGCCAGGGGCATCCTCGAGCGGACGGGGGCCGACCACGTCGCAGTCGCCGCAGAGAAGGCAGCGGACTACCAACCCTAGCCCTGCCGAGGCTATTTGTCGGTCGAGATGGCTTCAGTCCATTCGCGAATCTGCTGCGGCGTCATGCGGCCGTGGGGCACCTCGCGCGCATCGTGATACCCCCTGGCCAGCACGTCGATCAGATACTGCTCGCGCGACAGGAGCGTGCCGCGGCAGAGGTTTGGTGCCACCGCGTCGTGCGCACGGCTGCGGGTCCACAAGTCGTCGAGGACCCAGGCTGGAATCGTCGCGCGTTCGCCCGGGTAGACGAATTCGAAGAGGAGCAGATGCGAGAGCAGAACGGCAGGCTGCGCCTGGAATCGCCGGAGAAGTCGCGGCCAGTCGAGCGCCGCCGCCGACCTGCGCAGAATATGCACGACATCGGCCCCGTCGTATCGTTCGCGCTCCATCACGAAAGCCTTGGACCAGATCATTTCTTCGGCGGCCACGAGATGCACGGGAACATCGAGGACAACCGACGGCACGCCGTGCGCGAGCCACTCATCGTCCACTTCGACGAGGCCGTTGCCCCCCGCGAAGATCACGTCGACAAAGAAGCCGTTCTCCTTGGCCTTTCCCAGCCAATGGGTGAAGACCAGCTCACACTGCAACCCTTGCGCAGCGAGCGTGTCGGAGACTCGCGTCCAATCGGCGCGACGAACGAAGAGATCGAGATCCTTGGTGTCGCGGCGCAGGTCGGCGTGGTGTTCGAGCGCGTAGGTGCCGCCGACAAGATACGGGATGCCAGCCTCGCGAAGATGCCAGACGACCGATCGGTAGATCTCGCCGGCTCTCACGTCGTCGGGTGCGTGCAGCGTTTCGCTCACGCCCGCAGCAACGCAAAGCCGGTACCAGCGGAGCCGCTATGCCAGTCGTGAAGGAGTCGATTCGCCTTGCGGCTGTCGGTGATTTGCACTACGGCCGAGACTCGCGCGGGGCGCTGCAGCCCGTGATTGCCGCGGTCGCGAGCGTTCAAGCCGACATTCTGCTGCTCTGTGGCGACCTGACCGACTACGGACTGCCGGAAGAGGCAGCTGAGCTTGCACGAGAGCTCGGCAGCGGCGTGAATATCCCGATCGTCGGCGTGCTTGGCAATCACGACTACGAGTCCGGCGCAGTGGTGGAGGTTCGCAAGACACTCACCGACTCAGGCATTCGTCTGCTCGACGGCGAGACGGCGGAGATCCAGGGCATAGGATTCGCGGGCGTGAAGGGCTTTTGCGGCGGATTCGGCCGCGGCGTGCTCGGGCCCTGGGGAGAGGATGCCGTCAAACGCTTCGTGCATGAGGCCGTCGAGGAAGCACTGAAGCTCGAGTCGGCGCTCGCGCGGCTGCGCACGCCGACGCGCATCGCGCTTCTTCACTACGCGCCGATCGCCGACACCGTGGAAGGCGAACCGAAGGAGATCTATCCGTACCTCGGGTGCAGCCGTCTCGAAGAGCCGCTCTCGCGCTACACAGTAACGGCCGTCTTTCACGGCCACGCGCATCACGGCCAGCCACAGGGCAAGACGACGGCAGGATCGCCCGTGTACAACGTTTCGCTGCCGCTCCTCCGCGCCATGAACCCGGATCAACCCGTGCGCGTGCTTGACATCGCGATGACGGCGCCGGACAGGTGAGCGATTATGGCCGCACAGATCAGCCAAAAGACCGACCTGCACGATCCGCTGGGACTGATTCGCCGCATCCAGTTCGACAAGCCGCAGGTCGAGGACCCCGCTGCGTTTCTCTCCCGCGAATGGCTCGTGACGAACGGGCTCGGCGGTTACGCGGCGGGAACGCTTGCCGGCGTCGTCACTCGCCGTTATCACGGGTTGCTGATCGCGGCGCTGCCGGCCCCGCTTGGCCGCCTCGTGATGGTGAGTCAGCTGGGCGAACGCGTGCGATTGCCGAGCGGTGCGGTGCATTGGCTGAGCGGCGAGGAGCGCAAGGGCGGCTCGCTGTTCCTCGACGGCATCAACTGGATGCGCGAGTTCCGGCTCGAAGCGGGACTGCCGGTATGGGCGTTCCAGATCGAGGACTTCACGCTCGAAAAGCGGCTGCAGCTTCCCCGCTTTCAGAACACCGTCATCATCACCTACACGCTGCTGCGCGGCAGCGGCTCGGTGCGTCTTGGGCTGCGGCCGCTCCTCAACGCGCGGCCGCACGAGGCGCCGGTCGATCATCCGCTTCCTGCCCAGCCCTCATTGCTTGCGCGCGACGGGTGGCTCGAGGTGCGCCTGGCGGCAGACATCCCGTGCCTGAACCTGATGACGCGCGGCACGTCGAGCGCGTTCACCGTCGATGCCCTCACCGTGCAGCAGCTGCAATACCGCACCGAGGAGAGCCGCGGCTACCAGGCGCTCGGCGACAGCTGGAGCCCGGGTTACTTCCGCACCGATCTCAGGGAGGGCGAATCGGTGTCGATGCTCGCCTCGACGGAGTCGCATCTGATGATGTCGGCCATGTCGCCGGAGGAGGCGCGTCAGTCGGAGTTGGAGCGCCGGCGCCGGCTGCTGCTCGCCGCCGACCCCGTGCTTGCCGACCACGCGACGGCGGAGCTCGTGCTCGCGGCAGATCAATTCGTGATCACGCCGGCGGGGCGCGTCGAGGATGCCGCACGCGCGCACGCGTCCGGCGACGAAGCGCGGACGGTGATCGCCGGCTATCACTGGTTCACAGACTGGGGCCGCGACACCATGATCAGCCTCGAGGGGCTGACGCTCACAACCGGCCGCATCAACGAGGCGCGCGACATCCTGCGTACCTTCGCCTACTACTTCCGCGACGGCCTCATCCCCAATCTCTTTCCTGAGGGAGATCGCGAAGGGCTATACAACACGGCCGACGCGACGCAATGGTTCTTCCATGCCGTCGATCGCTATCTCCGCGCCAGCGACGACTGGGCGACCGTGCAGCTCTTGCTGCCGAAGCTGGACGATTCAGTGCAGCATCACGTCAATGGCACGCGCTACAACATCGGCCTCGATCCGGCCGACGGCCTGCTGCGGCAAGGCGCGGAGAATCTCGCGCTCACCTGGATGGACGCCAAGATGGAAAGTTGGGTCGTCACGCCGCGGCGCGGGAAACCGGTGGAGATCAACGCGCTTTGGTACAACTCGCTGCGCCTGCTGGCCGACTGGCACGAGCGCGATGGCCGTGCCGGTCGCGCGGAGGAGCTCCGCGCGCTGGCGGCCAAGACGCGCGACTCGTTCAACCGGCGCTTCTGGTACGAGGCAGGCGGATACCTGTACGACGTCGTCGACGGTGAGAACGGCGACGATCCGGCGTGCCGCCCGAATCAGATCCTGTCGTTCTCGCTGCGCTATCCAGTGCTCGATCCGTCGAAGTGGCAGCGCGTTTTGGAGGTGGTCCAGTCACGTCTGCTCACGCCGCTCGGGTTGCGATCGCTGGACCCGGCGCATTCTGACTACAAGCCGAAATACTTCGGGGATCTGCGGGCGCGCGACGGCGCCTACCATCAGGGTACCGTTTGGGCCTGGCTGATCGGACCGTTCATCGACGCGTGGATGGCAGCACACCCCGCCAAACCGGAAGAGGTGCGCAAGTTCCTGCACGGGTTTCTGCCACACCTGGACGAAGCGTGCGTCGGATCGATCAGCGAGATTTTCGATGCCGAGCCGCCGTACACGCCGCGCGGCTGCGTCGCGCAGGCGTGGAGTGTCGCCGAAGTGCTGCGCTGTTGGGTCAAGACCGCCACTGC
Source organism: uncultured Acidobacteriota bacterium (assembly GCA_963807105.1). Taxonomy (GTDB): domain Bacteria; phylum Acidobacteriota; class Vicinamibacteria; order Vicinamibacterales; family UBA2999; genus DASPWV01. The sequence continues at coordinate 28,709 of CAWEAM010000001.1, forward strand.
GGAGCAGGTAGCGGACGCAGCGTCGCAGCTTGCCGCGCATGGGGCGACGGTGCCGGGCCTGCCGTCGCAGTAACGCGCTCATGCGCTCGGCGCCGGCCAGCCGCGGCGACGCGATCATCCAGGCGGCCAACTCTGGCGCTCTGCTTACGCCTATTTCAGTGTGTGAGTGCGATGAGGACGGGGTCAGATGATCGCTGGCGCAATCAGACCGGCCTGGGCAAGGCCGCGCAGGACCGCGGCTGCTTGTGACCGGAACTCCCCGACGGAGTGTTCCGGTGCGTCGTGATAGCGCTCCCGCGGCTCACGCGACACGCGTGTGATCTCGTTGGCGTTCTGCGGCCGGTAAAACTCGGCTTTGAACGCACGGCGATCGATCCCATGCTCAGGCCCGAGCTGACCGATCAGGATCTGTTCCTTGAGTCGCCGCGAGTCGGCGCCGAAATCGACGCGCACGCCGTGCTCCCAGTCGCGCGCCGCCGACCGACGGTGGACAGCTTCAGAACCGTCGTGCTGACATTGGAACTCCAGCACGACGGGCGAGGCTGCGCCGAACCGCGGCAGCATCATCGCGGTAGTCTGCACCGCAAACGCCACCGCGTCGTGATCGAGGTTGATGCCTTCCGGCGCATGCGTTACGAGCATCCGAGGCTCGAGTGATCGCACGGTTGCCGACACCAGCCAGACGAGCGATTCGAGATCGTGCGCCAGCGTCCCCGTGGCGAGACCGAGATCGACACAACGCTCGGCCGGGAGACCAGTGAGGGTGATGGCGTTCGAGGTGTCAGGGCGCCCCTTCCACGAAGACAACCGGAAGACCGACGTCCGATCGTAGAGACGCGACAACAGCCACGATGCGCCCAGGCACTCGTCGCCACTATGAGAGACGACGACGGCCGCGTGGATGTTGGGAGCGGGATCATCGGAAAAGACAGCTTCCAGCAGTTCAGTGCGAGCGTCCGTCGCCACGGAGGTCATTCGTCCTCTTTGTCGAGTATGTCGTCGTCTTCGTCGAGCTCTTCTTCGTCATCGTCGTCTTCGCCCTCCTCCTCTTCCTCGTCGTCCTCGTCGTCGTCGAGATCGTCCTCATCTTCGAGGTCTTCGTCTTCTTCCTCCTCGTCTTCGACGTCACCGGCGGCGCTCAACCCGAGGTCAGCCGCAAATGCTTCGGGTTGGCACAGCCAGAGCGGGAGTTCTAGCGTGAAAGGGGCTTGGGTCATGGAATGCTCCTGCTGGCGCCAGACGCAAGGGACTTGCCAGACGAAGGCGCGGCAAGGCCTTTGCACCAGCTCGTGAGCGATGGAGAAGGGCGCCCGCGCAGCCCGCGCCGCCGGCCTGCGCTACGGAAGCGATGAGAAGCCTGGGATTCGCCGCGTCCGCTCGGGCGCCGGTTTCAAGTATCTGAGCCCTGAAGGGCGGCCGGTTCGCGACGCGGCAATTCTCTCCCGGATCAAGTCACTGGTCATCCCGCCGGCATGGTCTGATGTCTGGATCGCAACGGACCCTCGTTCGCACCTGCAGGCGACCGGACGCGACGCTCGGCGGCGAAAACAGTATCGCTATCACCAGAAATGGCGGGAGTTCAGCCATCGAACGAAGTACTCGAAGCTCGCACAGTTCGCACGCGCGCTTCCGGCCATTCGCCGCCGCATTTCCACCGACTTGCGACCTTCAACGCTCACCAGAACGGCAGTGCTGGCCGCAATCGTCCAACTACTCGAGCGCACCTTCATCCGGATTGGCAATGAGGAGTATGTGAAACAGAACGGGTCGTTCGGCCTCACGACCCTTCGCGATCGGCATGTCAAGGTACGCGGGCCTGCCATCCAATTCCAATTCAAGGGAAAGAGCGGCATCTACCAGACCCTTACGCTGACCGACGCGCGCCTCGCAAAAATGGTGAAGAGCTGCCAGGACCTTCCGGGCCAGGAGCTTTTCCAGTACCTGGGCGACGACCGACGCCGCCATCCGATCACGTCGGCAGACGTGAATCGTTACCTGCGCGAGGCGGGCGGCGAGCGCTTTTCGGCAAAAGACTTCCGCACCTGGTCGGGGACGCTGCTGGCCGTGAAAGCGCTGAGTGGACTCGAGCCAGGCGACTCGGCCCGTGAAACGAAATCACGTCTGGTGGATGCGATCAAAGCCGTCGCCAAGCACCTGGGCAACACGCCCGCGGTGTGCCGCGCCTGTTACATCCATCCGGCGGTGCTCGAGGCGTATGCCGAAGGCACGTTGCAGGCCCGGCTGCGCGCAAAGCACAGGGTAAGTGGCTTGAGCGCCGATGAGATCGCGGCCCTCGCGCTGATCGAATCGCAGCGGAGCTTCCGTGAACAGCTGGAAGCCTCTGCGCGGGCGGTGAGGCATGCTCGTGCCGCTACCTTCACGCCGCGTCGAGGGTACTGCGCGAGGGCGGGGGCGGGGCGAGGTCTATGAGCCGCGCGGTCCCCGGTCTGGGCGCGCTTGGCGCTCGCGCGACGTTCGCGCGCGGGAAGCTCACGCTGATAGCTGAGCGTCTGGTCGGCCGATCGCGTGACCAGAATTTCGTGGACCGATTCCTCATCATTCACGATCGGCGTGCCGCATGCGACAGCTCGAAACCCTGGATCCCAAGAGCACGCGGCGTGCGCATCAGCTCTCCGGCGCAGTCTGACGAGCTATGACGCGTCTCGCGGCAAAGCTGGGACTGCGCCGCCAGCCCGACGGCACTGCGATTGCAGAGCAGGCCGCGGATGATTGCGAAGCAGCCGCTCTTCACGCCGACGCTCGGCGCGATTCACAACGACGCGGAGACCACGTTCCGAATCTGGGCGCCCGCACAGGAGGAAGTGCGTGTGGTGTTCGACGACGACGGAACAGAGGTGCCCATGGAACGCGACCGCGCAGGCTTCTTCGTCGCGCGCGTCCCGGGAGTTGGGCCGGGCCGCCGCTATTGGTACCGCGTTCGAGATGGACGCCGGCCCGACCCGGCGTCGCGGTACCAGCCCGAGGGCCCCCTCGGCCCGTCGGAGGTCGTGAGCTCGCAGAGCTTCGTTTGGACCGACAACGGTTGGACTGGCGCGCCGCCAGCGCATCGCAACGTGGTCTACGAGATGCACATCGGCACGTTCACGCCCGAGGGGACGTGGCGCGCCGCCGAACGGCATTTTGGCGCTCTAGTGGAGCTTGGCGTGACCACGCTCGAAGTGATGCCCATCGCGGAGTTCCCCGGGTCGTTTGGATGGGGCTACGACGGCGTCGACTTCTTCGCGCCATCACGGCTCTACGGCGCGCCCGAAGATGTGCGGCACTTCGTCAACGCCGCACACAGGCACGGTCTCGCGGTGATCCTCGACGTGGTCTACAACCACTTCGGACCCGTCGGCAATTTTCTGCGCGATTTCGCGCCGCCATTCTACGGCAAGCCGGGCGAATGGGGCGATACGATCAGTTACGACGCGTCCGATTCCGGCCCGGTGCGCGCGTTCGTGATCGAGAACGCCGCCTACTGGATCAGTGAGTTTCATTTCGACGGTCTGCGCTTCGACGCGACACACGGCATCTTCGACTCGTCGGCCGAGCACGTCGTGTCGCAAATGTGTGCCGCAGCGCGCGCCGCGGCCGGCGGCCGCCGGCTGTTTCTGGTGGGAGAAAGCGAATCACAAGACACGCGGCTGCTGCGCGCGAGCGGCGTGTATCGCGACGGGCTCGACGCGATCTGGAACGAAGACTGGCATCACGCGGCGTTAGTCGCGTTGACCGGCAGGCGCGAGGGGTACTTCACCGACTATCGCGGGACAGCCGGCGAGTTCGCGTCGATGGCACGCCACGGGTTCCTCTATCAGGGCCAGTGGTACTCCTGGCAAAAGCAGCCGCGTGGCGGTGGGTCGTTCGGCCTCAACGGCGGCTCGATCGTGTGCTTCCTCGAGAACCACGACCAGGTGGCCAACACTGGTCTCGGGTGGCGTCTGTTCACACACGTCGACGCCGGTCTGTGGCGGGCGTTCACCACGCTGCTGCTCGCCGGGCCGCACATTCCCATGCTCTTCCAGGGACAGGAGTTTGCGTCATCGCGTCCCTTCACGTACTTCGCGGATCACGAAGGCGACCTGGCCGACGCCGTCGAGCGGGGACGGATGGAGTTTCTGTCGCAGTTTCCAACGCTCACGACCGACGATATGAGAGCGCGTATACGTCGTCCAGCAGATGCGTCGGGGTTCGCGGAGTGCCGGCTGCAGCACGACGAGCGCATCCCGCACGCGTGGGCGGTGCGGCTTCATCGCGACCTGCTTCGTCTTCGAGCAAAAGACGACGTGCTGTCTAGACTGGGCTCCGAAGATGTTCGGGTCGAGAGCTCGTCTCCGACCGAAACCCTGTTGCTCATGCGATACGAGTCGACTGTTGGCCAGCGATTGCTCGTGATGAACCTCGGCAGTGACTATCTGTCGCCGATGAACGACCCGCTCATCGCGCCCCCTCGGGGCATGGTGTGGGACGAGCTGTGGTCGTCCGAGCATGGGGACTATGGAGGAACCGGCGTGCGGCCACTGGTCGCGGATGGCGCGTGGCTCGTTTGCAGCCGATCCACTACGATTCTCGCCGCCGTGTCGCCGAGCTGAACGATCGAGGCGGCGATCACGCGCAGCTCGTCCACGCGCGCAGGCCATGCTGCGCGGGTCGCGTGCGGCTGCGCCGCCAGTAGAGCGATGCGCCACTCGATGACCATCACGGCGCGCTCCTGCCCGCGCCTTCCCACGCTTGACACAGATGAGTTGCACGATGGATTCGCCAAGCTGAACAGACAGCCTGGAGCTGCACGCGTAAGATGAGGCGGTGGAGAAAGTTGCGTGCAGTTTCTGTCCCGGCGTCTGATCGAGATCGCGCTCGCCGGAAGCGCCGTGCTCTGCATTGCCTCGGAAGCGCTGGCAGAGCAGGCGCACGCGGGACAATTGCCGGAGCTGAAGCAGCTCACTATCGAAGAGCTGCTCAACGTCGATGTCACCCTGCCGTCGCGCCGTCCGGTACGCGTCATGGAAGTGCCGTCCGCGGTTGCGGTTCTTACCAACGAGGAGATCTGGCGCTCCGGTTCGGTTTCGATTCCCGAGACGCTGCGCGCCGTGCCCGGCGTGTTCGTCGGACGCTCCGGTGCGGCCACGTGGGTGATCTCGTCGCGCGGCTTCGCGACGTCGGCGCCCAACAAGATGCTCGTCATGATCGACGGACGATCCGTCTACTCGCCTCTTTTCGGCGGCGTCCTGTGGGAGCACATCGACTATGTGCTGGCCGACGTCGATCGCATCGAAGTGATTCGCGGACCGGGCACGAGCTTCTGGGGCTCGAACGCGGTCAATGGCGTGATCAACGTCGTCTCGAAGAGCGCTAAGGACACTCAGGGAACGTTCGTCAGCGCGGTCACTGGCGCGGAGGAGCACCTCGACGCGTCGTTCCGGCACGGCGGCCGAGCCGGGGCGGGCTACTATCGGATCTTCGGCAAGTTCACCAACCGTGACGATGCGCACTTCGCCGGTGGCGGGTCGGCGCAGGACGCCCAGAAAGTCGGGCGCGTCGGCGCCCGCTTCGACTTCGGCGTCCCCGCCAATGCATTCACGCTGCAGGGCGAAGTGTTCGGCTCCCGTGTCGATCAGCCGCAGCGCGACAACTTCGGTTCCGATGGCGCGAATATCCTCGCGCGCTGGACGCGGCAGCTGTCGTCCACCAACGGCTTGCAGCTGCAGGTGTATTACGACCGCTCGTCGAACTTCCTGCCCAATCAATTCGACGAGGTCCGCGACACGTTCGATGTGGACTACGAGCAGCGCCTGCAGATCGGCGGCCGGCATGCGCTCACGTGGGGTGCTGGCGCTCGCGTCAGCCTCGACGATACGACTCCTGCCGGCGTCATCTCCTTCTCACCCGAAGATCGCACGACGAGCCTGCGCAGCGCCTTTCTGCAGGACGAGGTCTCACTCCCCGGGGACGTGGCGATCACGGCTGGTCTGCGTCTCGAGCACAATACCTACAGCGGTGTCGAGCCGCAGCCTGTGGTGCGGGTGCGCTGGATGCCCGACACGACGCAAAACGTCTGGGCCGGAATCTCGCGCGCGGTCCGGCTGCCCGCGCGGGCTGATACCGACGTGCGCGTCGCAACCGACCGGCTGCTCATCACCGGCAACGCCGATTTCCTGCCGGAGGAAGTGACGGCGTACCAGCTCGGATACCGCGTGAATCCGCTCGATCTCTTCTCCGCCGACGTCGTTGTCTTTTACAACACTTACGACAGACTGCGAACGGAGGAGCCGCCGCTCAGTCCCGATCAGCCGGTCGTTCTCGGCAACGGACTCGATGCAACCACCGCCGGGATCGAGGCGACGCTTCGCGTGATGCCGACGACCTGGATGCGGTTCACGGCCGCCTCCACGTTTCTAGCGAAGGACTTGACGCTCGATCCCGGCAGCCGCGATCCAACCGGTGGAAGGGACGAGGCGATCGATCCCAAGCGCCAGTGGCTGCTTCACGCGCGGTTCGATCTGCCGCGCCGGACCGAGCTCGACGCGCAGGTACGGCAGATCTCCGCGCTTCCAGTACCGGGCGTCCCGGCCTACGCCGAGGCGACCATCAGATTCGCGTGGCGGCCATCCGAGCTGATCGAGGTCGCCGTGATTGGACGCGACATCTTCCACGACGAGCATATCGAGTTCGTCTCCGCCCTGTCGCTCAGACGGACAGCGGTCGAACGCGCGCTGTTCACGCGCGTCACTTTCGCCTTCTGATGGCTCGCTACTTGAAGCCGATCGCCGCGATGCTATTGGCGCTGGCGTTGAGCAGTAGCCGGCCGATCGCCGCCCAGCCGCCGACGATCGAGTACGACGTCAAGGCCGCCTTTCTACTGAATTTCGCGCGGTTCGTCGAATGGCCCGCGGCGCGCCGCGCGCAGCCGTTCAACCTCTGCACGCTGCTGCCGGATCCGTTCGGACCGCGACTCGAGGCCGCCACCGCTGGCGAGACGTGGGAAGGCCGGGCCATCGCCGTGCGCCGGTTGCCGTCGCTGCGTGATGCCGACTGTCATCTGCTCTACGTGCCCGGCGGAGCCATGGACGAGTTTCGTTCGCGCCGCAAGGTCCTGTCCGGCCAACCGGTGCTCCTGGTCGGCGAGTCGGCGGATTTCATCGATGCCGGTGGCATGATCCGCTTGTTTCTCGACGAGAAGCACGTGCGCTTCGCGGTCAACCAGGAGGCGGCCAACTCCGCCGGATTGCGCGTCAGCTCGCGGCTGCTCCGTCTGGCGCGTCCGGTAGTCCCGCGCCGAGGCAGCTTGTGAATCGCCGACTTCGAAATCTGCCGTTGCGCCAAAAACTGGCGCTCCTCGCCATCGTGACGATGGCAGCGGCGCAGCTCCTCGCCGGCGCGGGCGTGTTGATCTGGGACCTCCTCGCGGCGCGGCGTCTGCTCGCCGAGGACCTCAATACCCAGGCGCGCCTGGTGGTCGACAACCTCGCGCCCGCCCTGGCGTTCGGCGACGTCGACGCAGCGAACGAGACGCTGCGCGGCCTCGGGAGCCGCCGCGGCCTCGAAGGCGCCTGCCTCTACGATCACCGCGACGCGCTCTTCACGTCCTTCATGTTGCGCGGACAGTGCGCCGCGACACCTTCGGAGCTCGCGCTCGACGCCACCGGCGTCACGGTGCTGGTCCCAGTCACCATGCCGCAGCAGGGCGAGATTGGAACGCTCACGCTCCACAGCAACCTCGAGCCGGTGACCGCCAACGTTCGCGCCGAGGCCGTCGCCATTGGCGTCGTACTCGTGCTCTCGTCGCTCACTGCACTCGTGCTCACACGGCGGTTCCAGCGGGTGCTCACTGCGCCTCTCTTCGCTCTGGTCGACACCGCCGAAGCGGTGTCGCGCGATCGCGACTACACCCGCCGCGTCGAGAAGACGAGCGACGACGAGATCGGCGCGGTCGCCGACGCGTTCAATGACATGATGGCGCAGGTGCAGACGCGTGACGCCGAACTGCAGGGCGCGCTCCGGCTCAAGGACGAGTTCCTGGCAACGGTGTCGCACGAGCTGCGCACGCCGTTGAACGCCATCGTCGGCTGGGTGCACGTCTTTCGATCGCCGAACGTCCCGCCCGAGCTCGCGGCGCAGGCGGCCGATGCCATCGATCGCAACGCCCAGCGGCAGGTCCGGCTGATCGAGGACATCCTCGACGTGTCGCGCATTGTCACCGGCAAGCTCCGGCTCGAACAGAAGCCGCTCGACCTGGCGCTCATCATCGAGGCCGCGCTCGACGTGATCCAACCCACGGCGGCGGCCAAGCAGATCCACGTCTCCGCCGATCTCGTCAGGCCGGCGCCGATGAGCGGCGACGCCGATCGCCTGCAGCAGATCATGTGGAACCTGCTTTCGAACGCTGTCAAATTCACGCCGCGAGGCGGCCGGGTGCGCGTCAGGCTCGAGGACGAGGGTGACGCGTATCGCATCGAGGTCACCGATAGCGGCAGCGGCATTCCGCGCGACTTCCTGCCGCACATCTTCGAGGCGTTCCGGCAGGCCGACGGATCGATGACGCGCAAGCACGGCGGACTCGGCCTCGGCCTCGCCATCGCTCGCCATCTCACCGAGTTGAGCGGGGGGCGCATCGAAGCCGACAGCGAAGGACCCGGCGCGGGTGCCACGTTCGTGGTCGTACTCCCCCGCCCGGCGGGCGAGATCAGACGCCAGCCGTCAGCCGACGCGGGCGCCGCGGCGTGGCCGCGGCTGGACGGCGTGCGCGTCCTGCTGGTCGACGACGACGAGGATACACGACAGGTGCTGAGTGCCCTGTTGCAGGCCCAGGGCGCCGACACGCGAACCGTCGCGTCGGTGGCCGACGCTCGGACGGAATTGAAGCGCCGCGTGCCAGACGTGCTGATTACGGATCTCGCGATGCCGCAGGAAGACGGCTACGCGCTGCTCCACTTCTGCCGTCAGCACGACAGCGCGCTTATGCGCGAGCTGCCGATTGTGGCGCTCACCGCCTACGCTGGCGAGCAGGCACGACACAACGTGATGCGCGCCGGTTTCGACGGCTACCTGGCCAAGCCGATCGATCCGGGTGCGGTGAGCCGGACGATCGCCTCTACGGCTTCTTCAGCGCCACGATGAGCGCCTCGAGCGCGGCGGTGTAGTCCTGGTCGGCCTGAGCGAAGGCCTTCATGTAGTCCTGCTCCGACATCTTGTCCTCGCGCCAGTTGCCGTCGAATCGGATCGCCTTCCCACTCGCGTCCTGGGTGTCGAACGGTTCGTTGGCCGCGCGCGTCGCCTTGAGGCCGTCGGCTCCGAGATCGCTGAAGAGCACTCGCGATTCGGGCACTGACGCCGCGTTGAGATCGACGTAGACGTCGCGATACTCCCGCCGGGCAATCCGCTCGTTGAGTACCTGGCGGCGCCGCATATCGCGCCGAGACGACGAGGAGCTGACCGGGAAAGAAGAGCGCCGCAACGAACATGTCGGCGCCGCTCGGCGCGCGGCAGGCAATGCTGTCGAGTTTTTTCTGCTGAAGCAGTGTGGTGAGCTCTTTGGCGAGCGTCGCCGATCGCGAGTCCTGGGCGGCGGACGTGCCGGTGGTGAAGGGTGAGGTGAGCAAGGCGCCGGCAAGCACGAACGCCGCCGCGCGGAACATGCAACCATCCATTGTGGCCCCCTTACGCGAGCGTTACTATCACCGCGAGGATGGGGCCGTCAACCGTGAGTGGTTTTCAGCCGCTCGATCGCGAGCCGTACGTCACCCGATGAAGAGCGATTCTTCGTCCTCCTCGAACACGATCGATCGCGGCGCGCGCCGTCGCCTCGCCGCCTCGCGGAAGCCTTTGATCGCGCCCAGCGTCGCCTTGATGCCGGCGACGATCGCCATCCCTTCGCGCGCCGGGCCGGTGACGAACGCCTGTGCCGTCGCCAGCGTCTGGTCCACGCGCGTGGCAAGGTCGCCGAAGACCTTATCGAGCCGCTCGATTCGCGTCGACGCGATACTGGCGGCGCGCGAGGCCTCGGCACTCATCGCCGCCAGGTTCGCCAGCAGCGGCTTCACGCTCGTCTCCAGCTCGGTGGCGATCTGGTCGAGGCGCCGCGCCATCCGCAGGCCGGCGACGACGGCGCCGACCTGAACCAGCGCCATGACGCTGACGGCAAGGGCGATGACCGCCAGCCAGACCTCCGCGCTTCCGCTCACGCCTGCTGGCCTCCCCGCTCGCGAGCCTCCTCGAACGCTTCGCGGCCGCGCTCGACGGCGCGCGACAGGTTGTCGCGCTGCTGGTTATAGAACGCGCGTCCCTCATCCACCGCCTCGCGCGCTTTGGCGCGCCCTTCGCGAGCCTTCTCGCCGAGGTATTCGCGCGTTTCCTCGCCGGATGCCGGCGCAAACAGCAGCGCCACCGCCGCACCCGCGAGCGCCCCCATGACGAACGCCGCCATGATCGTGCCGCCGCCGATGTTGTTGTCGTGTGCCATTGATCCAGTCCCTAGAAGATGCTGACTTTGACGTTCAGGTACTTCCTCGGATCCTTCCTGATCTGCGCGAACAGCTCGCGCATCTCAGCGACCGCCTGCGTCATGTTCTCATATAACCGCTTGTCCTGCAGCAGCTGGCCGGCGGTGCCCTCGCCGGCACTGAGGCGCGCTGTCAGCGTATCCAGCCGGTCGACGACGCCGTTCACCCGATCGTAGAGCTGCGTCTCGGTGATCAGCTTTCCGGCGGTCCCCTCCCCACGATTGAGCCGGCCGGTGATGCCCTCGAGATTCTCCGTCGTCGCGGTGAGCGAATTGGCGACCGCCGGGTCGTTGAGCAGCTTGCCGAGCGACCCTTCGCCGCTGCGGATGCGCGCGATCACCTCGTTGAGTGTTTTGGTCGACGCCCGCAAGTCGTCGTAAAGCGCGGGATCCGTCGTCAGACGGCCGAGCGTGCCCTTGCCGCTGTTGATCTGCGCCGTGACCTGTTCCGCCGAGCTGATGAAGCGTTCGAGCTCGCGGTAGACCGAGTCGTTGGTGAACAACTGGCCGACGGTGCCGCGCCCGGCGCGCAGATCCTTGATCACCGCCGTCGCCTCTTCGAGGCCTACGGTCACCTTCGCGGTGGCTTCAGTGATCGACGCGGCGGGCGGCGTGGTGGTGATGTATCCCCACTCGGGGATCGTTGCGCCGCGGCTCGACGGCGTGATGTCGACGGCGGCCTCCCCCAGCAGCGACACCGATCCGAGCGAGGCGCGCGACTCGGTGGTGACGCGGGCGCGATTTTCTTCGCGGAGCTCGAGCGTGACCTCCACGCGATCGCCGGCGAAGCTCACGTCGCTCACCGATCCGACCTCGACGCCGGCGACGCGCACGGGCGCGCCCTCTTTCAGTCCGGCGATGTTGTCGAAGGCCGCTTTGATCGAATACCGCTGCCAGAAGAACCCGCCCTCGCCGCTGAGCAGGAAAATCATCGTCGCCGCGAGGATCACCGCCACTACAGTGATGATGCCGACTTTGAGCTCCGACCAGGCGAGAGAACGCGTGCGGGGCATGATGCTTCCTTTATGACAGAAACGACTGCAAGTACGAATCGCTCGACTGCCGCAATTCGTCGGCGGTGCCCTCGAAATGAATGCGGCCGTCCTTGAGCATGATGAATTCGGCTTCCTCGGACTTTTTCGTGGCGGCCGACACGATCCGGATGGTGCCGTCCGGATCGCGGACCGCTTCGCAGGTGGCGACACGAAACGCGTCGCGCAGCTGGTGCGTGACGACGATAGAGCTCACGTTCTCGAGGTCGCGTAGTTTGACGATCTCGTTGTCGACGGTGCTCGCCGTGATCGGATCGAGGCCGGTGGTCGGTTCGTCGTAGAGCAGAATGCGCGGCTTGTAGGCCATCGCGCGCGCGATCGCCACACGGCGGCGCTGTCCGCCCGAGAGCTCCGACGGCATCTTGTCGATGTGCTCGGCGAGACCGATGAAGCCGAGAACCTCCTCGACCCGCTTCCGGACCTCATCGAGCGGCATCTCGGTTTCCTCGTACAGCTTGTAGCCGACGTTTTCCGCCACGGTCAGCGAGTCGAACAGCGCGCCTTCCTGAAACACCATCCCGAGATCGTTGCGCACAACCCTCAGCTCGTCCTCGGACATCAAATCGACGCGCTCGCCATTGATCCAGATCACGCCCTCGTCCGGGCGCAGCAGTCCGAGCGCGAGCTTCAAGATCGTGGACTTGCCCGCGCCGCTGGCGCCGAGAAAGATCTTGGTGTGACCGGAGAGAAGGCTGAAGCTGACCTGATGGAGGATTACCTTGTCGTCGAACGACAGCGACACGTTGTCGAACAGGACGATCGGCGCTTTCGGCCCTCTCAGCGCTTCTTCCAGCTCCGGCGAACGCTCGGCCACAGGTCTCATCAGTACATCAGCGTAATCAGCAACCGGGTGATAAAGAAATCCACCGCAATCACCGCCACTGACGAGGCGACGACGGCGTTGGTGGTCGCCCGGCCGACCCCCTGCGTGCCGCCGCTCGCCCGCAGTCCCACGTGACACCCAATCGTCACGATCACGAAGCCGAGAAAGAAGGGCTTGATGAGGCCCATCCACGCATCCTGGATGTAAAGCCCGTCGATGATTGAGGTCCAGTAGAGACTCGACGCCACGCGCAGCTGCGAGACCGCGATAATCCAGCCGCCGACGATGCCGACACCGTTGGCGATGATCGTGAGAACCGGCGTCATGAAGAAGCCGGCAAGGAGCCGCGGCACCACCAGCTTCCGAACCGGATCGGTGCCGAGCGCGCGCAACGCGTTGATCTGATCGGTCACCATCATCGAGCCGAGCTCGGCGGCGATACCGGATCCGACGCGGCCGGCGAGCATCAGGCCGGTCAGCACCGGACCGAGCTCCTTGACCATCGACGCGCTGATCAGCCGGCCGACGAAATCGCGGGCGCCGAACTGGTCGAGGGTGATGCCGGTATTGAGCGCCAGCACGGCGCCGGTGAAGAAACCGGTGAGCAGGACCACGGTCAGCGAGCCGAGCCCGATGGTGTCGAGCTGTTCGACCAGGTCGTGCCGGTAGAACGGCCGTGTCATCGTGCCGCGGATGGCGCTGGCGCACAGACTTGACGTACTCCTGCACCTCCAGGAACGCCTTCTTGAGCCAGTCGGTCGCCAGCGTGTACACGGATTGAGGGTCTTAAGCCCCCGCCCTCCCGGACGCCGCGACGCCGAGATCGCGGGTCTTGAGCGCGCGCACACGATCGCGCAGCGACGCCGCACGCTCGAAGTCGAGATTGGCGGCCGCGGTTCGCATCTCTTTTTCGAGGCTGGAGATGTGCGCCTCGAGCTCGGCCTGGGTGCGGAACTGAGGGCGTTCCTCGCGGGCGACGGGGATGGCCACGTAGTCCCGCTCGTAGACACTCGACAGCACATCGTCGATCGACTTGATGATGCTGGTCGGGGTGATGCCGTGCTCTTCGTTGTAGGCCTGCTGCCGCGCCCGCCGGCGTTCGGTTTCGTTGAGCGCCGCGCGCATCGAATCGGTCATGTTGTCCGCGTACATGATGACGCGGCCGTTGATGTTGCGCGCCGCGCGACCGGAGGTCTGAATGAGCGCGCCCGACGACCGCAGGAATCCTTCCTTGTCGGCGTCGAGGATGGCGACCAGCGCGACCTCCGGCAGGTCGAGGCCTTCGCGCAGCAGGTTGATCCCGACGAGGACATCGAACTCGCCGCGGCGAAGGTCGCGGAGAATCTCGACGCGCTCGAGGGTGTCGATGTCGGAGTGGAGATAACGGACCTTGACGCCGAGCTCTTGATAGTACCTGCGTCAGATCCTCCGCCATCCGCTTGGTCAGCGTGGTCACCAGCACGCGTTCATGCCGCTCGGCGCGCTCGCGGATCTCTTTGAGCAGATCGTCCACCTGCCCCTTGACCGGACGCACTTCGGTTGGCGGATCCATCAGTCCGGTGGGCCGGATGACCTGCTCGACGACAACGCCGCCGGCTTTGTGCAGTTCGTACGGGCCCGGCGTTGCCGACACGTAGACCAGCTGCGGCACACGCGCTTCCCACTCCTCGAAGTTGAGCGGGCGGTTGTCGAGCGCGGACGGCAGACGGAACCCGTAGTCGACGAGGACTTGCTTACGGGAGCGATCGCCGAAATACATGCCGCGAATCTGCGGGACCGTCTGGTGACTCTCGTCGACGATGACGAGCGCGTCGGCCGGCAGGTAGTCGAGAAGGGTGGGCGGCGGCTCGCCCGGTTGGCGCCCGGTGAGGTGGCGCGAATAATTCTCGATGCCGTGGCAATACCCGATCTCGCGAATCATCTCGAGGTCGAACATCGTACGCTGGTGCAGCCGCTGTGCCTCGAGCAGCTTTCCCTCGGCTTCGAGCTGGCCGCGGCGCTCGACGAGCTCGGTCTTGATGGTTTCGACAGCGAGCTTCAACCGGTCGCGCGAGGTCACGAAGTGTGATTTCGGATAGACGGCGATGCGGTCGTACTTCCGGCTGGCCTTGCCGGTAATCGGATCGAACGAGGTGAGCTCGTCCACCTCGTCGCCGAAAAGCCCGATGCGGAGCGCGGATTCCTCGTACGACGGGTAGACCTCGATGATGTCGCCGCGGACGCGGAAGGTGCCGCGGCCGAACTCGTGATCGTTGCGCTCGTATTGAATCTCCACCAGTTTGCGCAGGATCTGGTCGCGATCCATGCGCATGCCGCGCTCGAGCGGCAGCACCATGCCGTAATAGGCCTCCGGCGATCCGAGGCCGTAGATGCAGGACACGCTCGCCACGATGATGACGTCGCGGCGCTCGAAGAGCGAACGGGTCGCCGACAGCCGCATCCGGTCGATCTCGTCGTTGATCGTCGCCTCCTTCTCGATGTAGGTGTCACTCGCCGGGACGTAGGCCTCCGGCTGGTAGTAGTCGTAGTAGCTGACGAAGTACTCGACCGCGTTGTTCGGAAAGAAGCGCCGGAACTCCTGAAACAGCTGCGCCGCCAGCGTCTTGTTGTGCGCCATGACCAGCGTCGGCCGATTCACCCGCGAGATGGCCTGCGCCATCGTGTAGGTTTTGCCCGACCCGGTGACGCCGAGCAGCACCTGGTGCTTGTCGCCGCGGGTGAGCCCGTCGACGAGCTCCGGCACCGCTTGGACCTGATCGCCCCGCAGCTCGAACTCGGATATCAGATTGAAGCGGTCGTAAACAGAAGGCATGGCGGCGCGTACTCGAACTCCCGATCGTACCACATGCCGGAATGTGCGAATCGCGGCGCGAACGGGTCAGGAGGGACGGTTATTTCGGTTTGTCGGTGGACTTGAACGGCGCGAAGTAGCCTTTGCGGGTGCGCAGCTTGAGTTCGGGACGCTTGACTTTGACGTCGACCTTGCGCCATTGCCCGTCGTGGGTCGTGTTGGTGGGCAGATAGCCGAGGTGATACTGCGCCTTGATCTCCTCCAGGACCTTCTCGTACGAGCTGTCGAGGTCCTTGAGCGCCGACGGGAAGAATGCCTGACCGCCGGTGGCCTCCACCATCTGCTGGAGACGCATCCGCAGTTCGTTCTTGTAGGAGCCGGTATTCTCGAGCAACCCGACGGCGTAGACGGTGGTCTGCGCCGCGCGCAGCAGGTCCATGACGCCACTGAACGTCATATTCGATCGGCTGTCGGCGCCGTCCGTATACATGACGAGAATGGACCGGCCCGGCTGCCCGTCGGCGCCGTCGAGATACACGCCGACCGCGTCGTAGAGCGCGGTCCACCCATCGGGCTTACGCATCCTGATGCGCTCGACCATGCGGGCAAAATCGCGCTGCGGGTAGCGCGTGACGCGCACCTGCGTGTCGAAATCGACCAGCGTGATGTCTTCGGCCGCCGGCAGGAGATTGAGGAACTTGATCGCCGCGCCGCGCGCGAGACTGATGTCGCGCTCCATGCTGCCGCTGGTGTCGAGCAGCAGGCCGAGATGCGTGGTCGGAGCGTTCTCGCCTTCGCCGCGCGCGAAGTACTGAACGGTTTGCGGTTTCCCGTCCTCGGTGACCGTGAAATCGTCCTGCGCGAGTTCGGTGACGAGGTTGCCCTTCTTGTCGACGACGGTCACACCAAAGGTGACGAGATCGACACCGGCCCGGAATGTCGGCTTCTGCGCGAGTGCGACACCCGTGGCGGCAATGACACAGCCAAGAAAAAGAGCCGCTCGCATCGTGATCGGCCGAAGGCTAAAGCTTTCGGCCTGGAGACGCAAGCACTTCATTTGGGCGCGCGCTTCACGCGTGGGCCGTTGGTGATCCTTGCGGTGAGCTTCAGTGGGCCTCCCCTCGGATGGCATCGGGTCTACCAAAGGCTCACCTGCCGGCGAAAACAGGCGCTCCCACCAGGGAAGGCCCACCAACGGGCCACGCGCAAGGCCCACCAAAGGCCCGGCGCGGCGCCGGAGCCGCGCCTATAATGGTTTAGTCGGTATGGAGATCCCCGCGGCGGGGCGCGAGGTGTTGCACGAATGAGGTGCCTCGCGGTCTGCCACACGGAGCTGGTCGTTCGGCTGCTGGATGCTGCGCTGACGCCCACTTCCGAACTCGACGTTCTGGTCGAAAGCCCCGCGCTGGCGCGCCGCTTTGCAGAAGCCCGCTTCGGTGTGACGGTCGGCGACCAGAAACGGCTCGACACTTACGTCAAGGCCGACGTCACGCCCGGCACCTGCGTCATCGTCGAGGACAACGGCCGCAAATCGTTGCGTAAAGTGCTTCAGGCGATCCGAGCGGCCGGCGGGTCGCTCATCTGGGTGCTGGGCACCAGCCCCGAAGACGCGAAGCGGGCCGACGCCCTTCGCGACACCTTTCCCGAGATCACCAGCCTCACCCTGGCCGAGCTGACCGGCCCGCCGCTCACGATGGAACTGGGGCGCTCGGTGACGCGGCAGCGCGTCCAGCAGTACCAGCGGTTCTTCTCGGACGCCGACCGCGTGCTGATCCTGCTCCACAACGATCCCGACCCCGACGCGATCGCAAGCGGCCTCGCGCTGCGCAACCTGCTGCGTCGGACGCGACAGACCGCCATCATTGGCTGCATGTTCGGCGTCACCCGTCCGGAAAACCTGCGCATGCTCAAGCTCCTCGATCTGCAGATCGAAGTGCTCACGGCCGAGCAGATCAAGGCGTTCGACCGGATTGCGCTGGTGGACGTGCAGCCGCATTACTTCCCCGGGCTGCTGCCGCAGGTCGATCTGGTCATCGATCACCACCCGGAGCAGACGGGCTATACCGCGGTCTTCAAGGACATCCGTCCCGACTACGGCTCGACCTGCACGATCCTCACCGAGCACCTGCGAGCGGTGGACATCGACATCTCGGAGCGCACCGCCACCGCGATGCTCTACGCGATCAAGTCGGATACGCTCTTCTTCAACCGGCAGGCCAACCGCGCCGACCTCGAAGCCTTCTCGTATCTCTATCCGCTTGCCGACGCCACGATGATCCGCAAGATGGAGGGATCGGAAATCACCGCCGAGCGCCTAGATTTCGTGATCAAGGCCTGGCAGCACGGTCGGATGGTCGAGCACGTGTTCTGCGCGTTCATCGGCGAACCGTCACGTGAAGATTTCATTCCCTACGTCGCCGACTTCTACCTGCAGCTCGAGAACGTGCAGTGGTCGGTCATCTCGCGGCGTGGTCAACGACACGTTCATCGTGTCGGTGCGCAACCTCGGCTACTCTCGCAACGCCGGCGACTTCGTGCGCCGCTGGTTCAGCGACATCGGCAGCGCCGGCGGACATCGGACGATGGCCAAGGCGGTCGTGCCGCTGGAGAAGTTCCAGCAGAAGTTCGGTACCTGCGAAGGCAGCCGGATCAATCAGCGCATGCTCGAGCTCGTGCTCGCGTTCCTGCACGCAGGACCGACAAGCACGCGCCGCCGAAGGAAGCGCTTCGGACGTGACTATCGTCGCGGCGCCACGCGCCGTGGCCGGCATCAGGCAGTCGAGCGCCTGCTTCAGATCCGCGATCAGATCGTCCGCATCCTCGAGCCCGATCGACAGGCGCATCATTCCGCGCGTCACGCCTGCCTTCGCCAGTTCGTCGTCCGTCAGGCCGTACTGCGAGGTGAGGATCGGCAGGCTGCAGAGGCTCTCGACGCCGCCCAGGCTTGCCGCGCGCTGAATCACCTTCAGCCGATCGAACGCGCGATACGCCGCCGTCTGCCCGCCTTTGAGATCGATGCAGACCATGCCGCCAAAGCCCGCCATCTGCCGTTTCGCGATCGCGTGGTCGGGATGTGAAGCCAGACCCGGGTAGTACACCCGCGCAACCGCGCGGATGCGCCTTCGAGCGCCTCGGCGACGGCTTGCGCGTTGGCATTGTGACGGGCAATTCGCAGCGACAACGTCTTGAGCCCGCGGCCCAGCGCATAGGCGGGCTGCGGATCGATGACGCCGCCGAGCAGCCGCCGCGTCTTGCCAATCGGCTCGAGCAGCGCCTTCGATCCCGAGAGCACGCCGCCGGTGACGTCGCTGTGGCCGTTGAGATACTTGGTGGTGCTCTGCATCGACAGATCGACGCCCATCGCCAGCGGCTGCTGGTTGGCGGAGCTGGCAAACGTGTTGTCGATGGCCGACAGCACGCCCGCCTTGCGGCACGCCTCGGCGACGGCGCGGACGTCCACACAGCGCAGCGTCGGGTTGATCGGCGACTCGAACCACAGCACCTTCGTCTTCGGACCGAGGACGGCCGCCGGCGCGCGCAGTTCTTCCAGCGACACGAAGCGCCGCGTGACACCAAAGCGCGGCAGCAGATGCTCGATCAGATGAAACGTGCCGCCATAGATCGCCGACGCGCAGATGACCTCGTCGCCCGCCGAGAGGGCGTGATCAGCGCCGTGGAGGTGGCCGCCATTCCCGAACTGAAGAGCAAGCGACTGTTCGGCGCCATCGGCGGCGGCGAGCTTCGTCTCCGTCGCCACGACCGTCGGGTTCTCATAACGCGAGTAGAGGAAGGCCTGCAGCGTGCCCTCCTGGTAGCGCTCGACATCGGCCGCAGAGTTGAAGGCGAACGTCGCTGTTTCGTAAATTGGCGTGGTCAATGCGCGAGACGCGCTGTCGGGCGCGCGCTCACCGCCGTGAATGAGCTTGGTCTGTGGACCCATGGAGCTTCGGTTTGCGAAAGATCTACATAGTAGCCGGTGCGGTGCTGCTGCTCGTGGGGATTTTCTTCATGAACGTCATCGATGTCGCGGCCGGGACCGCGACGCTGCTCCTCGCGACGCAGGGCATCGGCAGCATGCGGACGTTCGGCCGCGCCGCCGGAGTGTTCTTCGCACTGCTGGCGGCCATCGGCTTCGCGCCCCCGGATCTGCTGGGATGGTTGCGGCTCACGACCTACGGCAACGTCGTTCATCTCGCCGCCGCTCTGGCGTTTCTCTATGTCGGCCTGCTGGCGCCGCCGAGGCTCTGACTGTCGGGCGTGGAGAGGTTCTCGCCCGACGCGGCAACGATCGGCTCGATGAAGTCGCGATAGGCGTCTTCGTAGCCGCGCTCCATCAGCTCCGAGAGCGGCTGCGTGCGGTCGGACTTCTCGTCGTAGGCACCCGCCAGATCGAACGCGCCCACCGGGTTGTGCTCGGGCCGAATCTGGTACACCCCGCGGAACTGGTGCTGCACGTGCGTGACCGCGTCGCGCAATGCCGCCGACTTCGCGTCGCCGCCACGTGCTCGCTCAACCGGCCCATCGGATCCACGCGCGGCCGCCGCAGGCCGTGCGGCCCGGCAAGATCGGCCGAGCCCGACACGATGATCACCTGCTCGGCGCCGGCCGCGGCCGCTTCCTCGAGCAGCCGCGCGAGGCCGGCCGGCGCGATCGACCAGTCGATGGACCTCGCCACGCCAGTAGGTGTCGGCGGCAAACGACATGAGCACGGGCTCGGCAAGGCCCGGCACGCTCAGCGCGGCCGCGATGACGTCCACCAGGTGATCGCGCGCGAGGCCGGCGAGGTCGAACGCCTCGGCCGCTTCGCACGCCGCGGAGACCGTAGGGACGGTGGAAACAGCGCGCGGCGAAACGGTTCGCGCACCAGGCCAAAGACCAAATCGCGGCGCGCGTCGATGTCGTGGACCACCAGTATCAGCTCGCGGAATCCAGGCTGCCCGAGATTCTCCTCCAGAAGGTCGGCGAAGCGCCGGCTCAGGTCGGCCGGCTCTGGCGTCTTCAGGCGCGGCGCCACCCTTGAGCAGATCCCAGACACCACGCGTGAAGTGCGCAATCGCGCGCGAGGCGTCGAGCGGCGCGCCAATCAGCGCCCACGCGCGAATGCCTTGCGATCGCCGCCGCAGCGGCGCACGCCGCCACGCGACGATCAGTCGCGCCCACGGCGAGGACGGCGAGCGCGACGAGCACCGCGACCGCGATCAGTCGCGGCAGCCAGGTGGGAAGCGCGCCGGGTGCGAAGCGCCGCGCTAGCAGCGAGGCATAGCTGCGTATCGAGCCGCTCACCGAGCTCGAGTCCGGCCATGCCGAGCAGCAACCCGATCGGGTATACGAGAGCGCCGACGCGCGAAAAACAGCAGCGGGCTGCGCGAGCATGCCGGCGACGCCGCCGCCAGCAGCAGAATGACGCGCAGCGGCCAGCGCCAGCGATAGAGATGCGGAACGGCGGGCTACCGCCACAGCCCTTTGCCGTCCCAGAGCCGCGCGCCGCCATCGACCGCCGTCAGCACCGCGCCGATGACGCCAATGCCGCGGCCGGCCACGAGATCGAGCTTGATGCCGGCTTCGTGCAGGGCGCGCAACACGCCCGCGTGGTAGGCGCCGTCGGCGCCCGTGCCTGTGAGGATCAGTGCGGTGCGGCGATCCGGAGAGTAGCTGTCGCTCACTCGTCATGAATGGTCACCAGCTTGAGTGATCTCGAAGCGCCGCGTGCCCGCGGGCGTGGCGACCGTGACCGCGTCGCCTTCCTCCTTGTTCAGTATCGCCTTGCCGATCGGCGACGAGGTCGAAATCAAGCCTTTTTCGGCGTCGGCGTCTTCCGGCATGACGAGCTGATACACGACCTCGCTGCCGGTTGACTCGCGCAGCTTCACGGTGGAGCCGAAGCCTGCTTTACCGTGCGGGATGCGATCGAGGTTCATCAGCGCGATCTCGTTCATCCGCCGCTTCAACATGGCAATGCGCGCGTTGACGTAGGTCTGCCGTTCCTTGGCCGCCTGGTATTCGGCGTTCTCGCGCAGATCGCCGAGCTCGCGCGCGCGCTGGATTTCCTTCGGCAGCTCGGTCTTGAGCTCACGCTCGAGCGCCGCGACCTCGTCTTCGAACCGTTTGAGTAGCTTTCTTTCATCGCCCCAAACGTCGGAGTGTACCATACCCGGCGGTGCCCACACATCACGAGCCGCCAGCACGCGATCGTCAAGCAGTTTCGTCATGTCGCGATCGGAGATGCGACGCTCGCTCTGCTCGATGGCTGGCATCTTGTCGGCGATGCGATGCCGCGCGGGCGTTGCCATCGACACGATTGCCGTCGCCGCCGATGGTCTGCACCAGCGACGCGCGCCCGCTGCTCGAACGTGCCGCCGCCGCGCACATCCCCATCGTCGAGGTGTCGGCATCGGTGATGAATGCGATTTCTCCGGTTCGGTCGCCGACGGGAATTGCGGCGCTCGTCGAGCGGCGCGCGTGGCGCGCTGGACAACTTCTCGCCCCGCCGCCCGCGCTGGTGGTGGTGGCCGTCGATATGCAGGATCCAGGAAATGTGGGTGCGGTAGTGCGATCGGCTGAGGCCGGCGGAGCAACCGGCGTGATTTTCGCCGGCGCCTCGGCGGATCCGTGGAGCTGGAAGGGGCTGCGCGCGTCGATGGGCAGCACGTTGAGGCTGCCGGTGCTCAAAATGGACAATGTAGCGCCTGCCATTGCCGCGCTGCGGGCGGCGCGTGTCGCAGTGCTGGCAAGCGTGCCGAGAGGCGGCGCCGCGATGCATGAGTCGATCTCGGCGGCGCCGTCGCGATCGTCATCGGCGGCGAGGGACACGGCCTGAGCGACACCGTCCTCGACGCGACCGACGCGCGTGTCTCCATCGCCATGCGCCCTCCAGTGGATTCGCTCAACGCGGCAGTGGCGGCAGCGCTTTTCGTATACGAGTCGCGGCGTCAGCGCGAAGGGACGATCTGATGCGAACGTTTGCACCGTCATGTGATTGCACTGTTGGCAGGCGTCGCGTGGCTCGGCGTGACGACCACGCTGTTGCCGGCCAACACAAAGCCATCCGACCTCACGTGCGCGGAGGCGACGATGATCGCGCGTCTTCCTGAGGTTGCCGAAGCGAGCGGGCTGGCCGTATCGCGCCGTCACCAGGACCTGCTCTGGACCCATAACGATTCAGGGCAGCCGTTGTTGTACGCCGTAGGAAGCGATGGCAAAGTACGCGCGCGCGTGCGCGTCACCGGCGCCGCCGCTCGCCGACTGGGAAGACCTATCGATCGCGCGATGCGCCACCGGGTCGTGCTTCTACATCGCCGATATCGGCGACAACAAAGCCGCGCGTCCGCGAATCACCATCTACCGTGTGCCGGAGCCGGACCTTGGTGACGAGGCCAGCGCAACCGCGGATGCCTTTCACGCAACATATCCCGAAGGGCCGCAGGACGCCGAAGGCCTGTTCGTCGACGACAACGGCACCATGTTCGTCGTCACCAAGGGCGAGGGATCGCCGATTACGCTGTATCGATTTCCACAAACATCGTCGCCGGGCCAGACGGTGCAGCTCGAACGCGTCGCGACGCTCGCCGGCGCCTCGGACAGGGACGATCGGATCACCGATGCCGACCTCAGCGCCGACCGCAAATGGGTTGCGCTGAGCACGCTCGACGGTGTGAGCTTTTACGCCGCCGAGCCGCTTCTGCGCGGCGCCCCGGGTCGTCCGGTCACGGCCTCGCTCACCGGCCTTGGTGAGCCGCAGGGCGAGGCCGTCGCCTTTGCCCCGGACGGTACCGTCTATCTCGCAGGTGAGAGCGGCGATGGCGTCCATGGTGGCACATTGGCGCGTGCGTCCTGTAAGCTGCCGTAAAAAGCAGTGCGCGAGTGCGGGTAGTGCGATAGGTGCTGTGCCGTGCGCACGCTGGACACCCGGCACCTGACCGAAGACCGATGGCTTCCCTCTTCGACGACCCGCTACCGCCGGTCGATCCGCGCACCGTACCGTTGGCCGAGCGGATGCGGCCGCGCACGCTCGACGAGGTCGAAGGACAGGACGAGCTCATCGGACCGGGCCGTCCACTGCGCGAGGCGATCGAGCGCGACCTCCTGCAATCGATCATCTTCTGGGGGCCGCCGGGTACGGGCAAGACCACGCTCGCACGCCTGATCGCGGATCTCACCAAGGCCGAGTTCGTCGCCTTCAGCGCCGTGCTGTCTGGCATCAAGGAAGTAAAGGACGTCATGGCGGTCGGCGCAGGACCGGCGCCGCCGCACCGGCAAGCGCACCATCGTCTTCGTCGACGAGATCCATCGCTTCAACAAGGCGCAGCAGGATGCGTTTCTGCCCCGCGTCGAGGCGGGCGACATCATGCTGATTGGCGCGACGACCGAGAACCCGTCGTTCGAGGTCAACGCGGCGCTGCTGTCGCGATCGAAGGTCTTCGTCCTGAAGCCGCTCGACGAGGACGCGATCGCGCCGCCTGCTTCGCCGCGCGCTGGCCGACGACGAGCGCGGCTCGGCCGCGAGGAGCCACTCGTCGGCGACGACGCGCTCGCGGCAATCGCGCGCTATCGCCAACGGTGACGCGCGGTCGGCGCTCAATCTCCTTCAACTCGCCGTCGCCGCCGCGCCGCAGCCGGCCGGACGTCCGGTCATCGACGTGCAGTTGCTCGAGCGCACGCATTCAGCGCAAAGCGCTCCTCTACGACAAGGGCGGCGAGGAGCACTTCAACATCATCTCGGCGCTGCACAAGTCGATGCGCAACTCGGATCCCGACGCCGCGGTCTACTGGGTGGCGCGGATGCTCGAGGCGGGCGAAGATCCGCTTTACGTCGCGCGTCGCCTCGTGCGCTTTGCGTCGGAGGATGTCGGCAACGCCGATCCACAGGCGCTGGCCGTCGCCGTCGCCGCCAAGGATGCCGTGCATTTCATCGGCATGCCCGAGGGCAACACTGCGCTGGCGCAGGCGGCCATCTACCTCGCCACCGCGCCGAAGAGTAACGCCGTGCTACAAGGCGTATGGCGCGGCCGCGGAGGCGGCTCAAAACGACGTCGCCTAGCCCGTGCCGCTGCATCTGCGCAACGCGCCGACGCGGTTGATGAAGCAGCTCAATTACGGCAAGGGCTACCGCTACGCCCACGACGAGGATGACGCGGTGGCCGACATGGACTGCCTGCCCGAGCGTCTGCAGGGGCGCGAGTTCTACCGTCCGACGGAGCGCGGGTTCGAGAAGGAGATCAAGCGCCGGCTCGACGCCTGGAAGACTCTGAAACGCCAGCGCCGAGACGAAAAGCCCGGCTAGTGTTGGGACGCTAGCGGGCGGACACGTTTAACGGTTGCCGCGTCGCGGCCGCTGCTTCGCCGAAACCGACTTGATCACGAGCTTGCCGCCGCCGCGCTTGGGGAACGGCTCGTCGGACTGTCGAACCGCCTCGCGCAGCAGCTCCTTCACCGGCGGCTGGTCGAGATTCTCCGCCGCTGCGAGGCGGATGAATCGTCCGCGATTGCCTTTGCCCTGCAGCAGCCCGTTCGGATCCCGCAGCGTCGCGCCATAGAGGAAATAGAGGTTCACGCCGCGTGCGTACACGGCGAGCGACACGATGCAGTCCCAGGTGCGCTCCGTTGGACCGAAGCCGATCGCCAGCGCGTTGTAGTTGTCGTAGACGAGCTCGTTCGCCGTGGGCAGCCGTTTGCGCAGGGCCGCTCGCGCCGAGCGCGCAAGCCTTGCCACCGCGGGATCGAACCTCGCGATGAAGCCCGCGAGCTGCTTCGACGGCGTCGTGCCGGCGGACGGCGTGGCCTTTGGCTCGCTCATTGCGCGTCGTTGTCTTCGAGCGTAAAGCCCACCTTGATCGTCACCTGCCAGTGCGCGACCACGTCGTTTTCGACGTGCCCGCGCGTCGAGATGACCTCGAACCAGCGCAGATTGCGCACTGTCTTCGAGGCCTTGGCGATCGCATTCCGCACCGCTTCCTCGATGCCGTTCGATGAAGACCCGATGAGCTCGACGTTTTTGTAGATGTGATCCATGGCTACCTCGACGACAAGAATTCTGGAGCGGCGCGACTCTATCCTGCGCGCTCATACGCGAGCCCGAGCCAGCGCAGCGCTTCGGATATGTCGGATTCCGAGTGCATCGTGAACGTCCGCCAGCCCGCGCCGGGCCCTTTCCCGCTGCGCAGCTCTGCATGCCGTATGCCTGGCAGCTTGACGAGCAAGCCGCACGGAACCTCGGCGGCGCGCGTCTTCGGCAGGGCCGCAAAGATCGCCTTCCCGCGATAGAACGCGTCCAACCCGAACATCGGCCGGCTCGACACGTCGGGCCAGGTAGCGAGCTCTTCGCCGAGAACGCGCGCCCATCGCCGCATTTCGGGATCGACTGCCGGCAGCGACGGACGCTTGCGGATCGCTCGTGGACGGACGCTCGTTGATCGACGCGGCGATCGCTCGGTCGGCATCGGCCGCTCAGAGGCTGTCCGGCTTTTCGAGCGGCACCGCTTGCGCACAGAGCGGGCACTCGGCCGGCCGCCAGAGTATGAATGCGCGGCGCTCGAGCGCGACGAACGGCAGGTGCGCCTCCTCGAAGTGCGTGCTCGCCACGTCACCGAGCGCGAGCAGCGTTCCGACGACCACCGGCGACGCGCCCGCCTCCTCGAGCGCACGGATCGTCGCACGCACCGACGACCCCGCGCCGATCGCGTCGTCAACAACGGCAATCCGTTTCCCTCCGACGTATCGGCGAAAACTGGCGGGCAATCGATACTCGGCGCGAAACAGTCGCTCGCCGGCAGGAGCCTCGGCCGGTTGTGTGTAGGCGAAGGCCGTGCGGAGCGTCAGCGCAAGCGCCTGCGCGAGAAACGCCCCGCCGGAAAACGGACCACACACTGCGTCTGCGGCAAAGGGACCGAGACGCGCCGCGAGCGCCGACACGAGCGGCGCAATCGCCGCCGGATCCGCAAAGCGCGCGTCGAGCGTCAGCCAGAGAGCGGCGTGATAACCCGATTCCAGCAGGAAGTGCCCCCGGCGTGCCGGGAGAGCCTGCAGGATATCCAGCGGCACGGTCGCGGCAGTGTCACGCGTCAAGTGTGTAGTCGAACTCGTACGCAGTGCTTCCCGGCTTCGATGATGATCTTCATCTGCCCCGCAAGCCCGGCGAGCTCGCCGGTGCCCGAATCCGGCACCACGACGATCTTCAGATCCGGCGTGCCTCGCGTCATCGTGGCATTGTGCTGCAACACGAACGTGCCGCTCTTGCCGTGCAGTGAGCCCTTCACATGCTCGATGGCGACGTAGCCGGCCGACCCCTTGACCGGCGTCCCCGCGCTCAACATCTCGCCCGTGCTCGTGCCCTCTAGATCGCCGTGAAACTGCTTGTCGATCGAGCGCCGGCCGAGCATCGGATCCGCATCATCGTGCGCCAGCGGCTGGGTGGTTACCTTGACGTCGAACGTTCCGGCGGCGCGGGCCATCGACCTTGCTCAGCTGCCGATCGCGATCAGGCGCGTGCGAGTGCGGAAGAAGATCGTTCCCTCGGAGATCGCCGGGGTGGCCATGGCGGTTTCGCCGAGCGGATTCTCGGCGAGCTGCTCGAACGCGGCGCCTGCCTTGACGACCACCACCGAACCCTCTTCGCTCGTGTAATAGATCTTGCCATCGCCGGCGACGGCCGAGGCCGAAAAGCCGGTTCTGCCGTCGGCCAGCCGCTGCTGATAGAGACGCTTGCCGCTCTCGGCCTCGAAGACGCTGAGGGCTCCGTTGTCGCGACAGACGTAGAGGTGATCGCCGTAAACGATCGGCGTCTGCATGTAGGCGCCCTCGCGCGGCTGGCTCCAGGCGACGTGGTCGTTGGTGGCGGCGTTTTGCGCGAGGCTGATGTCGCCGGTTGCGTTGGTCCGCACCGCGAAGATCGGCGCTCCGGGACCATGCGCGTTGGTGATGAAGATGAGATCCCGCCTGAAGATCGGCGTCGGTACCGGGATGTCGCCCCCGCCCTTCATCCTCCACAACTCCTTGCCGGTTCGGAGGTCATATCCACCCACGTGGTTGAAGCCATTGACGACGATCTGCGCGCGCGGGCCGCTAGTGTGAACCGCGGGTGTGCTCCAGGTGGGATAGTCGCTCCGCGGTGTCCGCCAGAGCTCCTTGCCGGTCGCCACGTCGAACGTCGCGAGAAACGACCCATTCAGGACGTCGGCCTGGATGATGACCTGGTTGTCGTGAATGATGGGCGAACTCGCGAAGCCCCAGGTCGCTTCCGGAACTTGGAAAAAACCGGACTGCAGGACACCCAGGTCTTTTTTCCATGCGAGCTTTCCGTTCATGTCGTAGGCATAAAGACCTTCGGAGCCGAACATCGCGATGATGTAGCGGCCGTTGGTCGCCAGCGTCGCGTTGGCGTGAGTCGCTTTCGGATGGCGTTTGACCTTGGGGGTTCCCTTGTGCGCGACGGCGGTCCACCGCTTCTCGCCGTTCTTCTTGTCGAAGCAGTGCACTTCCCAGCTCATCGGCATCACGTCATCGACCGGAGCGATGTCGCCGTAGAGACCGACCTTGAGCGCCTCCTCCTTGCCGACGGCGACCGCGGTGGTCACACACACCTGGTCGCCCCAGACGATCGGGCTCGAGTGCGCCAGGCCAGGAACGGGGACGCTCCAGCGAACGTTCTCCTTCGCCTGCACGTTCCAGCGCAACGGCAGCGGAAATCCGTCGGCCACGCCGGCAGCAGCCGCGCCACGAAACTGCGGCCAGTTGGCCGACGCGTCCGGCGCCTGCCGGGCCCAGAGCGCGACATTGCCAGCGAGCGCCAAAGCAGCGAAGACAACGAACGATGCGTGCCTCATTTCAGCTCCGTCCAGAAAGAATCCAAGTCTTCGTGTACGACAGGTTCGTGTACGACAGGAATGTATCACTGCCCGCCGTCGGCAGTGTCTGGCGGGCTGACTCGGGGAGCTGATGTCGTCACCCCTCGGGCTCGCTTCTCGTAGAGGTGCTCCTGTTTGCCGCGCCAGTCGTGGCGGTCAATGTGCAGCCCCGTCAAATTCGCTCGAAGTTCTTTTCCACTTCGCGTCGCGTGATGCGCAGCATCACCGGCCGGCCATGCGGGCACACCGTCGAGTACGCCGTCGCACGCAGCTCCTCGAGAATGTGCTGCATCTTCTCCAGCGTGAGCGGATAGTTGGCCTTGACGGCGGCATGGCACGCGGTGGTTGCGGCAATGCGCTTGAGCGCCTCTTCCACGCGCAGCCCGCGATCGAGTCCCTCGAGATCCTCGGCGAGCGCACGGATGGCGGCCTCGCACTCGTCGCGCGGGAAGCAAAGCGGGCACCGCGGTGATCTTGATGCTGTTGCCGCCGAAGTGTTCCAGCGCGAACCCGAAACGCTGAAGGTCTCCGGCGCGCCCGACGAGCGCGTCCGCTCGCGCCGGGCGGAAGCTCGATCACCATCGGCACGAGCAGACCCTGGCTCTCGAGCGTGCCCGCGGTCAGCCGCTCCATCACGCGCTCGAACAGCACCCGCTCGTGCGCCACATGCTGATCGACGATGCAGATGCCGTCGTCGTCTATCGCGATGATGAACGTGTCGCGGAACTGCCCGAGCGGGATCATGGGTCGAATCGCGCCAACAGGTGCGCCTGGCGCTCCCGCCGCGATAGTGCCGCCGGGCGCCACCGGCGTCGTGCCGTCAGACGATGCCGCGGTTGCATCCGCAAACCGCACCGCACCTGGAGCAAGAGGACCACCTGGCGCGCCGTGACCTGGCGTCCACCGGCTCGTGTAAACACCGCCGCTCAGCACACCGGGAATCGATTGCGCGATCGGACTGCCGGGCAGGATGTCGGACGGCCGCAGCTGGAGCTCCGGCATCCGCGCCGCGTCCCAAGGCATCGCCAACAGCGTGCCGCACGAGCTCGTGCACCAGCGACTGCTCTCGGAACCGCACCTCGGCCTTCGTCGGGTGGACGTTGACGTCAACGCGCTCGGGCGGAATCTCGAGAAAGAGGTGGACCTCGGGGCTGCGCTCGCGATTGGACGCCACGCTGTAGGCGTCGAGGATGGCGTGCGCGATCGTCCGGTCCTTGACGATGCGTCCGTTGACGAACACGTTCTGCGGACCGCGCGTCGGCCCGGTCTCGGCGAGCGCGGCGATGAAGCCGCTGATCGAGATACCCGACATCTCGCGCCGGACTTCGACCAGATCCAGGCGCTCGCCGTAGATCTGATAGAGGCGATCGGCGAGGCGATCGACCGGCGGCCACTGAAACGATCTGCGCCCGGCGCTCGTCAAGGTGAAGCCGACGCCGGGATAGCAGAGCGCCAGCTGCGTCACGACCTTCGAGACCTGCGCCGCTTCGCCCGCGTCGGACTTGAGGAACTTGCGCCGCGCCGGCAGGTTGTAGAAGAGATCGGCGACTTCGACCAGCGTGCCTTCGGGCGCGCCAGCTTCCACGACCGACTCGATGGCCCCGGCGTTGATCCGGATCTCGGTCCCGCTGTCGCTGCCGCGCAGCGCGCGTCCGCAGGCGGAAGTGCGAGACCGATGCGATGCTCGGCAGCGCCTCGCCGCGGAAACCGAGCGTCGTGATCGCGGCGAGATCGTCGGCGCGGCGGATCTTGCTCGTCGCATGCCGCTCCAGGCACAGCCGCGCATCCTCCGGATCCATGCCGAAGCCGTCGTCTTCGACGCGAATCAGCTTCTTGCCGCCGTACTCGACGGTCACGGCAATGCGCGTGGCGCCCGCGTCGATCGCGTTCTCGACTGAGCTCCTTGACGACCGAGGCGGGCCGCTCGACGACTTCGCCCGCGGCGATCTGGTTGGCGAGATCGTCCGGTAAGCCTGGTGATGCGGCCCATCGCGGAGGCGGCTACAGCCAGTCGCGCTGGCGGAAGACTGCGAACAGCGCCGTCGTGATGCCGATCATGATGCCCAGCATCCACCAGAACTGCGCGTCTTCGCCGCCGGGGAACTGCGGCAGCTTGACGTTCATCCCGTAAGAGACCGGTGATCACGGTCAGCGGTCCAAAGATCACCGCGAGCGCGGCAAGCACCTTGGAGACGACGGCAAGGCGATTCGAAACGCCGCGAGGTGCGCGTCGAGAATGCCGGTCACGCGATCCTGAAAGATGATGCTCTCGTCGGCGAGGCGCACGAGCTGGTCGTACACGTCGCGGAAGCGATACGCCATCTCCTGGTTGATGATGTCGAACTCGCGGCGCGCGAGACGGCCGACGATGTCGCGCTGCGGGATCACGACGCGGCGCATCGACGAGATGTCGCGCTTGACGGCGAGAATGTCGCTGGTGAGGATCTGGCGCTGCTCGTCGAGCACCTGCTTCTCGATCTCGTCGAGCCACTCTTCGAGCTCGTCCACCTCCGGCCGGTAGTGCGTCGACCATCGCGTCGACGATGCGGTGCATCAGCGCCACCGGCCCCTCGGCCAGGACGCGGCGTTTCTCGCGCACAGGCCCGCCAGTTCGGCGATGCTCCGCCGCTTGCCGTCGTGCACCGTGACCAGGTAATTGCGCGCGAGGAAGAAGTCGACGTCGAGCGTCTCGAAGGCATGCTCCTCGAGGCTGGAAGTCGATGCCGTGCAGGACGACGTACAGCACGCTATTGTAGGTCTCGATCTTCGGGCAGCTGCCGCTGCTGGAGCGCGTCCTCGACGGCGAGCGGATGTAACTTGAAGACTGCTCGAGCAGAACCTCGGCGTCGTCCCGGGTCGGGCTCCCGGACGTCAGCCCAGACGACCACCCCGCTACTCGGCGCTCGAGCCACGCCGGATCGATGCGTCGCCCTGCCTGCTCGAATCTTGCCGTTCCGATGGACGTAGAACGTGATCAATCGCCTGACCTTCACGGCCAGCGCCGCCTGCGCTGCCGCGAGTCGCGCCACCGGGATGCGATAGGGCGACGCGCTCACGTAATCGAGTCCAGCACTGCTCGAAGAAATGAATCGACGCCGGATCGCCGCCGTGCTCGCCGCAGATGCCGATCTTGAGATCCTTGCGCGCCGCGCGGCCCTTCTCGACGCCGATGCGCACGCACCGCGCCCACGCCTTCGACGTCGATGCGTGGCAAACGGATCCTTCTCGAGGATCTTCTTGTCCTGATAGACGCGCAGGAACTTGCCGCTGTCGTCGCGCGAGAAGCCGAACGTCATCTGCGTCAGGTCGTTGGTGCCGAACGAGAAGAACTGCGCCTCCTGGGCGATCTGATCGGCGACGATGGCGCCGCGCGGCACCTCGATCATCGTCCCGACGAGGTACTTGACCTTGACGCCCTGCTCCTTCATCACCTGCTCGGCGACGCGGTCGACGATGACCTTCTGATCGCGCAGCTCCTTCACGTGACCGACGAGCGGAATCATGATCTCGGGAACGACCTTGAGGCCTTCCTTCTGCAGCTGGCAGGCGGCTTCGAGGATCGCCCGCGCCTGCATCTCGGTGATCTCGGGATAGGTGATGCCGAGACGCACGCCGCGATGGCCGAGCATCGGGTTGAACTCGTGCAGCTGCTCGACGCGATGGAGCAGCCGGCGCCGCTCCTCGAGCTCCTTGCCGCTCTTGCCGGTCGCTTCCATGCCGCGCGATCTCGACCATCAGCTCTTCGCGCTTGGGCAGGAACTCATGCAGCGGCGGATCGATGGTGCGGATCGTGACCGCCTCGCCCTTCATCTCCTTGAACACGCCGTAGAAGTCGCCGCGCTGCAGCGGCAGCAGCTCGTCGAGCGCGGCGCGGCGATCCTTCTCGTTGTCGGCCAGGATCATGCGCTGGACGATGGGGATGCGCCCTTCGCCGAAGAACATGTGCTCGGTGCGGCAGAGGCCGATGCCGCGCGCGCCGAACGCGTAGGCGAGCTGCGCCTGATCGGGCAGGTCGGCATTGGCGCGCACGCCCATGCGGCGGAACTTGTCGGCCCACGCAAGCAGCTGGTTGAAGCGCTGGATAGATGGTCGGACTCGCCCGGCTTCATCTTGCCCGCCAGCACCTGCAGGATCTCGCTCGGCTGCGACGCCACCTGCGCGAGCTTGACTTCGCCCGTGAGCCCGTCGAACGACACGAAGTCGCCTTCCTTGACCGTCTGACCGTTGACCGCGAACGTGCGTCGCCTGTCTCGTCGATCTGCGAGCTCGCCGGCGCCGACGATCGACGGCTTGCCCATCTGCCGGCCGACGACCGCGGCGTGCGACGTCATGCCGCCGGTCGCGGTGAGAATGCCCTGCGACGACCCACATGCCGTGAATGTCGTCGGGCACCGTCTCGCGCCGCACGAGGATCACCGGCTTGCCCTTCGCCGACCACTCCACCGCGTCGTCGGCCGTAAAGACCGCGTGCCCGGACGCGGCGCCGGGCGACGCCGGCAGGCCCCTGGTGGCGACCGGCGAGCTTCGCCCACTCCTTGGGATCGAAGCCGGGCGCCAGCAGCTGCGACAGCGATTCGGGATCGACCAGCAGAACCGCTTCCTTCGGCGTGATCAGCTTCTCGTTGACGAGGTCGGTCGCGATGACGACGGCGGCGTAGCCCGTGCGCTTGCCGCTGCGGGTCTGCAGCATGAACAGCCGCTCGTCCTGAATCGTGAACTCGAAGTCCTGCACGTCCCGGTAGTGCTTCTCGAGGCGCGTCGTGATGTCGCGCAGCTGCTTGTACGCCTTCGGCATCACCTTTTCGAGCTCGCGGATCGGCTGCGGCGTGCGGATGCCGGCGACGACGTCCTCGCCCTGCGCGTTGATCAGGAACTCGCCGTAGAACTCCTTCGCGCCCGGTGGCCGGATTGCGCGTGAAGCCGACGCCGGTGCCGGAGCGATCGCCGGTGTTGCCGAAGACCATCATCTGCACGTTGACGGCGGTGCCGATCGAGTCGGGAATGTCGTAGATGCGGCGGTACTCCCTG
Source organism: uncultured Acidobacteriota bacterium (assembly GCA_963807105.1). Taxonomy (GTDB): domain Bacteria; phylum Acidobacteriota; class Vicinamibacteria; order Vicinamibacterales; family UBA2999; genus DASPWV01. The sequence goes on from CAWEAM010000001.1 coordinate 61,740, forward strand.
CGCGCGCGGGTTGTTCCACGAGCGGAACACCGCATTGCGCGCCAGCCGCAGCTGCTCGCCGGGATCCTGCGGGAAGTCCCGCTTGGTCGCGACTGCGCACGACCGTCTTGTAGCGCGCGACGACCTCGCGGAGCTCGTCCTCGCCGAGATCGGTGTCGAGCTTCGCGCCGCGCCGCGTGCTTGACGCGCCTCGAACTCGTGCTCGAAGACGTCCTTCGGGATCTCGAGGACGACAGCGCCGAACATCTGGATGAAGCGGCGGTAGCTGTCGAAGGCGAAGCGGCCGTTCTTCGTGCGCGCCTTCAGGCCTTCGACGGTCGTGTCGTTGAGCCCGAGGTTGAGGATCGTGTCCATCATCCCCGGCATCGAGAACTTCGCGCCCGAGCGGACCGACACGAGCAGCGGATTGGTCCGGCGGATCCGAGCGTCGCGCCGGCAGCGCTTTCTCGAGCTTGCTGCAGGTTCTCGACGATTTCCTGTTCGATCGCCGGCGTGAGCTTCTGCCCGAGCTCGTAGTAGAGATTGCAGGCGTCGGTGGAAATCGTGAACCCGGGCGGCACCGGCAATCCGGCGTTGGTCATCTCGGCGAGGCCGGCGCCCTTGCCGCCGAGCGTGTCCTTCATCGTGCGATCGCCGTCGGCCTTGCCGTTGCCGAAAAAGTAGACGTATTTCTTGGATGCCCTTGCCGCTCCGCCGTCTCCTTCGACCGGAGCCTCGCGCCCTGCTCGCGCCTGCGCGCCCACTTGTCTTGCCTGCCTTTCCTGCCTTACTCGCGTTACCAGCCTTGCCGTCTTGCCAGCCCTACCTACTCGTCGCCGCTCTTTTTGCCATTCGATGTCTGCCTCACGAGCGTGACAGGCGCCCCGCCGCTAACCGGGTCTGGGAGAGCCTATGATTCCGGAACGATTTCCGAGATGTCCGCCAGCTGCAGAATCAGCGTCTTCGAGCCGTTTCATCAAGCGCAGCCGCGCGTCGCGCAGCCGCGGATCCTCGGCCATCACCAGCACGTCGTCGAAGAACTTCGCCACCGTCGGACCGAAGCGCGCCGCCTCGGCAAACGCTTCGCGATAGCCCTGTCCTGACGCGACCGCCGACGTCGATCACCGGCTGCCGCTGATCGATCTCGTGCACGAGCGTCGCGCTCCGCCGGCTCGTCGAGGCAGGCCATCCGCTCGGCCGCGCTCGGCTCCGGCAGCAAGTTCCTGGCGATGTTGCGCACGCGCTTGAAAAGCACGGCGAGCTGTTTGAATTCCGCCGACTCGGTGAACTCCGGCAGCACTTCGAGCTTGCGCCGCGCCTGCAGCGGACGCAGGCTCGCGCACGTCGCCGGCGGTGACCGCGCGGACGTTGCGCACGTCGAAGCCGCGCTGCTCCAGCACGTAGCGGACGCGCTCGAGCAGGAAGTCGTAGATAGCCGTCTCCGCGTCGCCGCGTCGGCTGCCCGCGTCGGCCGCTGCGCGTCTGAACGAGCGTCGAGCGATCGATCGCCAGGTCGAGGCCGGTGAGCTCCGGCAGATCGATCAGGATGCGCGCCAGTCCTTGCGCCGCGCGCCGCAGGCCGTACGGATCGCGCGAGCCGGTCGGCCGTTCGCCGGCGGCGAACATCCCGACCACCGTGTCGAGCTTGTCGGCCAGCGACACCGCCGCCCACGTCACGGCCGCCGCACCCAGCTGCTCTCTCGATCGGCGGCGCATCGGCTTCGACGCCGACCGGCAGGTAGTGGTAGTAGATCGCCTTCCAGACCGCCTCGGGCTGCCCGTCCTCGCGCGCGTAGATGCCGCCCATCGTGCCCTGCAGCTCCGTCATCTCGCGGACCATGTCGGTCGCCAGATCGGCCTTGGACAGTCGTCCGGCGGTTGCGGCATGCGCCGCTGTCTCCTCGTCGGCGCCGAGCACTTCGCTCGCAATCCACGCCGCCAGCGTCGCTACACGCTCGGCCTTCTCCGCGTAGCTGCCGAGCTTCTTGTGGAAGAGCACGCGTGCCGAGCCGCTCGACAAACGCGCTCGAGCTGGCCGCTCGCGATCGGCGTCCCAGAAGAAGCGCGCGTCCCGCAGACGCGCTGTGAGCACGCGCTCGAGATTTCGCGCGATGAGCTCGGGCTTGTCGGCCTCCATGTTGAGCACCGCGAGAAACGTCGGCTGCAGCCTGCCCTGCTCGTTTACCACCGGAAAGAAATGCTGATGGTGAATCATCGTCGTCGTGAGCACCTCCTCGGGAAGCGAGAGGAACTCGTCGCCGAAGGCGCCCGGAGATCACCGACGGATACTCGACGAGATCCGGCACTTCCTGCAGCAGCGACTGCGCCACCAGATGGCGCGCGATGCGCCCGCCGCGGCGCCGCGCCTCGATGTCGAGCTCGCGCGTGATGCGGTCCTGCCGCTCGCTGCGCTCGAGGACGACGAAGTTTTCGGCGAGCCGCTTGCGGTAATCGTCGAAGCCCTTGACCTTGATCGCGCGTCCGGCGCGACCGCTCGTCGTCAGGAAGCGATGGCCGAAGGTGACGGCGCCCGAGCGCACCTCCTGCACGAGCGGGCCCTGCGCGAGCGCCGTGCGATACGATCGAGAACGGCACGACCCGGCCGCCGTAGAGAAACAGCATCCAGCGAATCGGCCGGCCAAAGGGCAGCTCGCTCTTGCCGTCTTCGAGCATCGCGTCCCAGCGCATCGCCTTCGGGAACGTCAGCGCGCGCAGCAGCCCCGACGAGGACGTCGGGCAAGACGTCGACGGCGGCCTTGCCGCGCAGCTGCTTCTTGAACGAGAGGTACGTGCCCTTCGGGCGTCTCGACGCCGCTCGAGCGCCGCGACCTCGACGCCCTGCTTCTTGGCGAAGCCCTCTGCGGCCGGCGTCGGCTTGCCGTCGGGCGCGAACGCCGCGGACACTGGCGGGCCGGTGAGCACCTCCTCGGAGATCGGTCTGCCGCTCGGCCAGCTTGCCGACGCGCGCCGTCAGCCGGCGCGGCGTGCTGAAGGCCTCGATCGGCGCCGACGGAGGCAGGCGCAGCTCCTTGAGCCGGGCCTCGAGCTCGTGCGCGACCTGCGCCGTCAGCGCCGGCAGCCAGCTGGCGGGGATTTCCTCGACCCCGACTTCGATCAGCAATTCGCGATCCATGTCGTGGTTCGAACGAAGGCGGGGTCAGGCCCGTCTTCGCCGCTTCAGACTTCCTCCTCGACTCGGTCGGCGGCGGCGGCCGCTTCTTCTTCCGCGCGCGTATTGCTTGCAGATCCCCACCGCCAGTTGCCGCACCGCAGGATGTAGGCGGTGCGCTCGGTCACGCCGATGCTGCCGCTCGAGTCGAGCAGGTTGAACAGGTGCGAGCACTTGAGGCAGTGCTCGAGCGCCGGTAACAGCAGGCCGCCCTTGAACAGCCGCTCGCCGAACTCGTAGTTGCGGTCGAACTGCTCGCGATGAAACGCCGCAAACGTCGCCTGGTCGATGCCCGTGTCCTGGTTGAACGCGTACTTCGACTGCTCGACTCTCCTCGCGCAGCCGCACCTCGCGATACTTCACGCCCGCGGCCCACTCGAGATCGAACACGTTGTCCACCTTCTGCAGGAACATCGCGATGCGCTCGAGCCGTAGGTGATCTCCGCGGAGACGGGCGCGAGATCGACGCCGCCGACCTGCTGAAAGTAGGTGAACTGCGTGATCTCCTGTCCGTCGAGCATCACCTGCCAGCCGATGCCCCACGCGCCCAGCGTGGGCGATTCCCAGTTGTCCTCTTCGAAGCGGATGTCGTGCTGCCGCGGGTTGATGCCGCACGCCTCGAGGCTGTCGAGATATAGCTGCTGCACTTCGTCGGGCGCCGGCTTGAGAATCACCTGCATCTGCAGGTGCTTGAACAGCCGGTTCGGATTCTGGCCAAACCGGCCATCGTCGGGCCGCCGCGACGGCTGCACGTAGGCGACGCTCCACGGACGTGGGCCGAGCACGCGAAACAGCGTTTCCGGATGCGAGGTGCCGGCGCCGACTTCGAGATCGAGCGGCTGTTGAATGAGACAGCCGCGCGACGCCCAGAACGCCGACAGCTTGAGAATCAGATCCTGCAGGGTCAATGCGGTCGCCTCAATTCGTTCATGACGCGCACCGATCGCATCTCCTTCTCGAGATGCGACGAAATGAGCGCCTGATGCTTGCGCTCGAGCTCGCGCAGCACGGTTGGCGACGCGCCAAGGCCGCCGGCGTCGGCCGGCGCGGCCTGCCGGGTGGCGGCGATGAACGCCAGCGCACCCGGTGAAACGGCGAGGTCCGACCGGATACACGCCCTGCAGGCGCAGCAGCCAGCACTCGAAATAGCGCGCGAGCGCGTCGCTCGGCGTCCCGCTCGCGAGGGCATCGAGCACGGAGCACCCAAGACGAAAGAGCCGCTCATCGGCATCCGAGTCGGCCGCCCACGCGTCAATCAGCTCCGCCACGTAGTGGCGTGCAGCCGAGCGCTTCGGGGGTGGCGGTGCCAAGCGGTGATGCGGATCGTCTCTGCGTAATTGAGGTTGACCAGCTCGCGCCGCTCCTTTTCGAAATACGCCACGCGCACTTCGGTGAGCGGCTCGAGCGCCCCGCGAAACCGCGAGCGCGGCCGGCGCGCGCCCTGGGCGACACCGCGTTTCTTGCCGCGATCGCGCGTCAGAAAGACGACAATGCGATCGGCTTCGCCGAGCTTGTAGGTCCGGAGAACGAGGGCGTCGGCGGTGTAAAGGGGCACATGCAGAGTCCGTACCTGCCATCTTATCCTCGATGGCGTCGGATTCGTGGCAATCCGGCACCTGCGAGCGACGAGTCAAGCCGGCAGCGTACTTCAGGAAAATGGTCGCAAAACCCAGGAACGACGCGAACCCAACCACGTCAGTAAAGGTCGTGATGAACACGGACGAGGCAAGCGCCGGATCGACCTTGAGCGCCTTCAAGCCCAGCGGCACGAGCGTGCCGGCGACGGTCGCCACTAGCATGTTGCAGACCATCGCCAGGCCAAGCAGCAGGCCGATCATGGGCTGCCCTTTCGCGGCCCAGGCAACGAGCGCGGCCACGATCCCCAGCGTGACGCCGCTGCCGAAACCGATCGCCGTTTCCTTGACCAGCGCCTTGCGCGCATTCCCCCACGACAGTTCGCCCAAGCGCGAGCCCGCGGACAATGACCGTCAGCGTTTGCGTGGCGGCGTTGCCGCCCATCCCGGCAACGATCGGCATGAACACGGCCAGCGCGGTCATGCGGTCGATCGTCCCCTCGAACAGCGCCACCACCGACGCGGCCACAAACGCGGTGACCAGGTTCACGCCGAGCCATGGCAAGCGCTTGCGAAACGCCTCGAAGGGCGGCGTGCCGACGCGCTCGTCGCCGGAGACGCCGGCGAGCCGGTAAATGTCTTCGGTCGCTTCGTCCTTGATGACGTCGATGACGTCGTCTACGGTGATGACGCCCTCGAGCTTGTTCTCCTCGTCCACGACCGGGACGGCGAGCAGGTTGTACGACGCGACCTGGCGCGCCACCTCTTCCTGATCGGTGTCGACGCGGACGCTGATCAATTCGGGCGTCATGATCCGCTTGAGCGGCGTCTCTGGCGACACCAGCAGCAGTCGGCGGAGCGACGTGACGCCGACGAGGTGCCGGCGCGAATCGACAACGTAGAGGTAGAAGACCATCTCGACGTCGCGCGAACTCTGGAGCGCCGTGATCGCCTCGCCCACTGTGAGGTCTTCGTTGAGCGCGAAGACGCTCGGATTCATGATGCGGCCGGCGGTTCGCTCGCCGTATCCAGCAGGCTCTCTACCTGCTGCGATTCGCGGTGCCGCATCAACTCGAGCACTTCCTGCGAGAGCTCCTCCGGCAGGTAATCGATCAACGCCGCGGCATCGTCAGACGGGATTTCCTGCAGGAGCTTGGCGATGTCCTCGGCGGAACGGCCGGTGAGGAGGAGCGCACCCGACTCCGGCCCCATCTCGCTGACGCTTTCCATCGCGAGCCGCGGATTGCGCTCGACCAGCAGGCTGAAGACGGCCTGTCGCTCGTTATCGGGGATCGAGCCGAAAATCTGCGCGAGATCGGCGGGGTGCTGCTTCTGGAGCAGGTTCAGGAGGTTGGCAGTCGCACCAATGCGCAGCAGTCGCTTGACCGAATCGAGCACGACGTCAATTCTGCGCGGGACTGCCATTCACCCTTCCTCACGTGGCTGTACAACCTTGCAAATGTAGCACGGACTCCGCTCGGCAGTGATGCGCGAATTGCGGGATCGATCACCGGTTGAGGGCATCGAAAAGTCAACACCGATGAGAGGCTGCGTGAAAGCTGCTGACACGAAGTCGCGAACGTGGCGAAGGCGACGAAGTCGTGACGCGCCGCCCGGTCACAGGGTGCGCACCAACGCGTCCGGATTCGTGCTTCGTGCCTTTAGTGGACGCCGCGCTCGCGGCGTTTGCGGCGTGGCAAGCCGAGCTCGTCGAGCACCCGTTCGTCTTCACGCCAGTCGCTGCGGACCTTCACTCGCAAGTCGAGGAACACTTTCGCATCGAAGAATCGCTCGAGCTCGTGGCGCGCGGCGGTGCCGATGGCCTTGATCATCGCGCCGCCCTTGCCCACCACAATCGGCTTCTGCGACTCGCGTTCGACGAGGATGGTGCAGTAAAGCCGCAGCAGGCCGCCCGGCGTCGCCGGCTCCTCGTAGCGATCGACTACGACGGCCGAGGCAAACGGCAATTCGGCGCGCGTGTGCTGCAGGACCTGCTCACGAATCGTCTCGGCGACGAAGAAGCGCTCGGGTTGGTCGGTGAGGAAGTCGTCCGGATAGAGCGCCTCGCCCTGGGGAAGGTGCGAGAGCAGCACGTCCTCCAGCCGGCGCACGTTTTCGCCCGTAAGGGCCGAGATCGGCACAATGTCGGCGAAGCCTACGTCGCGATCGTAGCGCTCGATCGACGGCAGCAGCGCTTCCTTCCTGATCGCGTCTACCTTGTTGAGTGCGAGCACGCGCGGCGCGCGGACTCGGCGCACGACATCCATCAGAAAGCGATCGCCTCCGCCAGGCGGCTCGCTGGCGTCCACGACGACGGTGACGAGATCCACCTCGTTGAGCGCGTCCAGCGCGGTGTCGAGCATCCGAACGTTGAGCCGGTGAAGCGGCCGATGCACCCCTGGCGTGTCCACGAACACGACTTGCCCGTTGGAGTAGTTGCGCACGCCGATAATGCGGTTCCGGGTGGTCTGGGGCTTGTCGGAGACGATCGCGAGCTTTTCACCGACCAGGCGATTGAGGAGCGTGGACTTGCCCGCGTTGGGCCGTCCGACGAGTGCCACGAACCCGCTCTTGAAGGCTTCAGCCGGCGTGCGCTCCGTCACTCCGCGTGCTCCGACGCGGCCACTGGAACTTCCTGCCGCCTGCGGACACGGACGCGCGTGATCCGACGCCGCTCGGCCTCGAGCACTTCGAACGTCATTCCCTCGACCTCGAAGGTCTCACCCGCCGACGGGACGCGGCCAAGATGCGCGAGCAGAAAGCCGCCGACGGTCTCGTAGCCTTCGCCCTCGAGAATGCGCACGTCGAGGCGATCGGCGAGATCGCGCACGTGGGCGCGGCCGCTGAAGATGAACGTGCCATCGCCCTGATCGAGCACGGAGTCGGATTCGACGTCGTACTCATCGCGAATCTCGCCCACAATTTCTTCCAGCAGATCCTCCAGCGTAACCAGTCCCGCGGTGCCGCCATATTCGTCCACGACGATCGCCGCCTGGACGCGCTTGCGCTGAAACTCCTTGAGCAGTTCGGGCACCCGCTTGGTCTCGGGCACGAAGTACGCCGGGCGGACCAGCGGCGTAATGGATTGCCCCGGCTCGGTATCGCTGAGCAGGATGATGTCCTTGATCGAGATGAAGCCGACGATGTTTTCGAGCGTGTCGCGAAAGACCGGGATACGCGAGTACTGCTGCTCGCGCACCAGCGCCTGCAGTTCGCCGAGCGTGGCCTGCGCGCTGATGGCAACGATGTCGGGCCGCGGTGTCATGACTTCGCGCACCATCGTTTCGCGGAATTCGACCAGCGACCGGAGCAGTTCCCGCGCCTGCCCTTCCTGCAGATGCTCATCGTCGGCCGGCCGTTGCTCAGGCTTCTCCTCGGCGGCCTGCTCCGGCTCCTCCCCAGCCGGCCCCATCTGCTGGCGTTCCCGCCGCTTGACGCCGAGCCGAAGCAGGGCGCTTGTCAATGGCGCGAGCACCCGCACAATGATCTCGAAGGACGGCAGCAGCAGCTCGAGCACGCGCTCGGGATGGCGTCGAATGATCGCGAGCGGCAGAACGTGCTCGCAGACGAGGACAAAGAGCACCATCGACGCGCCGAGCACCGGGAGCCCGCGCGCAAAATCGACGCCAGTCGCCCGCGCGAGGAGGCTGGTCGCCGTCACGGCGAGGCACACGAGAAGAATGCGTGCCGGGATGAACAGGCGCAGTGGATCCTCGAGATAGCGCCGCAGCGCGTCCTCGCGTCCACTGCGCTCCGCCTGGAGCCGCAGTGACAACCGCATCAGCGCGCTGAACGCGGTGGTTACCGTGCCGACGTATACGGCCGCGAGCGCGATGAGAAAGAGAAGCAGCGGCGTCATCGCGTGGGTCGCCTGCTTTCGGACGCTTTGCGCGGCTTCCAGGCCCGGCGTCCCTTCTTCGTTCTTCGTTCCGTGTCCCGGGTTCTCAGCTCGCGTGTCCCGCGCTCAATCAGCCCCACCTCGAGACCCGCGGCCTTCCGCAGTCGCGCTTCTGCGCGCTGCATTTCGCCGGCATCCTTTTCGTGGTCGTATCCGAGCAGGTGCAGCAGACCGTGCAGCGCCAGCACGCGAAGCTCGGTCGCCAAGGAGTGGCCGGCTTCGCCGGCCTGCCGGCGGGCGACGCCGGTGGCGATGGCAACATCGCCGAGAAACGGGCGCGCGTCGGCTGGAAACGACAGCACGTCGGTCGCGTAGTCTTGTCCACGAAATGCGCGGTTCAGCGCCCGCATGCGGGCGTCGCTGACCAGCGCCACCGTCACTTCGCCGCGGGCGCGGGTGGGCGCGGCCTGCTCGAGCCATTGCGCCAGCCCGCGAGACGACATCCGGCTCCCGTCCGGAGAGGTTACGACGACGGTCAACCGTCCCGGTCGCGCCGGGCGGGAGCGGTCGGCGGTAGCCATAAGGATCGGTATCAGGCCGTGCGATTCGCCTTGACCGAACGCGATGGCGGAGCACCGAGCTCGGTCGACGTGTTCCCGTACGCCTCGTACGCCTTCACGATTGCCTGCACAAGCTTGTGCCGCACGACATCGCGTTCGTCGAAGTACACGAACTCGATCCCCTCGATGCGTCCGACGACGTGCATTGCCTCCACCAGTCCCGACTGGCGGCCCGTGGGCAGGTCGATCTGCGTGATGTCGCCGGTGACCACGGCCTTGGATCCGAAGCCAAGCCGCGTCAGGAACATCTTCATCTGCTCCGCAGTCGTGTTCTGTGCCTCGTCCAGAATCACGAATGCGTCGTTGAGCGTCCGTCCGCGCATGAAGGCGATGGGCGCCACCTCGATGGTGCCGCGCTCGAGAAAGCGCTCCGCCTTCTCGATTTCCATCATGTCGTACAGCGCATCGTACAACGGCCGGAGATAGGGGTTGACCTTCTCCTGGAGATCCCCGGGCAGGAAGCCGAGCTTCTCCCCCGCTTCGACGGCCGGCCGCGCCAGGATGATGCGCGACACTTTCTTAGCGAGCAGGTACGACACCGCCTGCGCCATCGCCAGATACGTTTTGCCCGTGCCGGCGGGGCCGATGCCAAAGACGATGTCATTCTGCTCGATGGCGTCGAGATACCGCCGCTGGTTGACCGACTTGGCAGTGATGCGGCGCTTGCCGGCCTGGCGCAGCTGACCGCCCTTGAGGAAGTGCTCGCGCAGGTCGACATCGCCGTCGGCGGCGAGCACGTCGGCGGCCGTCTTGACGTCGCGGATCGCGAGGTTGTGCCCTTCGCCGATGAGCGCGCCGATTTGATCGACCAGGCGCGCGACCTTCGCGGTGTTTTCCGGTTCGCCCTCGACGATCAGCTCGTTGGCGTGCGTGCGGATGCGGACTGCGAGCAGCGATTCGAGATGGCGGAGGTTTTCGTCGTACGCCCCGAAGAGGGTTTCGAGCGCCGCCTCCGGGACGGCGATCTTGCGCGTCGGTGCCGGTGGGATTCGGATATCTCCTTGAACTACAGCAGCTTAGCCCATCGAATCGTAGCAAAGCACGTGCCGCAATTCAAGCCGCCGCCCGATTGACCTCATGTGGACGTGCGAATCTTGAGCTCGCGCAGCTGCCGGGGATCCACTTTCGACGGAGCGTCGGCCATGAGATCGACGGCGGCAGTGGTCTTGGGAAACGCGATCACCTCGCGGATCGAGCTCTCCCCCGCCAGCAGCGCGCAGATCCGGTCCAGCCCAAGCGCAAGGCCGCCGTGCGGAGGCGTCCCGTACTCCAGCGCCTCCAGGAAGAACCCGAATCGATCGCGCGCCTCTTCATCCGACAGGCCGAGCAGACGGAAGACCTTCGCCTGCGTCTCGCGATCGTGAATACGAATGCTGCCGCCGCCGAGCTCCCAACCGTTCAAGATCACGTCGTAAGCCTTGGCCAGAACCTTGCCGGGATCGGATTCGAGCATCGCCCGGTGGTCTTCGCGCGGCGCCGTGAACGGATGATTAACGGGGTCCCAGCGGCGCTCGTCGGCACTCCAGTCGAAGAGCGGGAAGTCGGTGACCCACAGCAGTTCCCATTGACCCGCGGTCACAAGGCGCTCCTTCTTTGCGACATGGAGCCGCAACTGGCCGAGCACCTTCGAGATCGCCTCTGGAGCGCCCGAGCCGAGGACGAGGAGATCCTGCGGTCCCGCGCCTGCGCCCTCCAGCACACGCCGGATGCCATCTTCGCCGATGGCTTTCGCGGATGATTGCACCGATGGCGGGGCATAGCGCGCCCAGACCAGGCCCGCCGCGCCCGTTTGCTTTGCCTGCTCGACGAGCTCGTCCAGTTCGCGGCGCGAATACTTTGCCGCGCCGGGGATCAGGAAGCCGCGGACGGTGCCGCCATGAGCGACCGCTTCGCGGAAGATGCCGAACGGCGACTCCGCAAATTCGCGTCCGAAGTCCTGAATCTCGAGACCGAAGCGGAGGTCCGGCTTGTCGGAGCCGTACTTGGCGATGGCTTCCGCGTAAGCCAGCCGCCGGAACGGACGGCCGATCTCAACACCGATTTCGCGAAACGCGGCTGCCAGCGCGCCTTCGACGACCTCGAACACCTGATCCGGCGTCGCAAACGCCATCTCGAGATCGACCTGCGTAAACTCGAGCTGACGATCCGCCCGCTGATCCTCGTCGCGGAAACAGCGCACGATCTGCACGTAACGGTCCATCCCAGAGATCATCAGGATCTGCTTGAAGATCTGCGGCGACTGCGGCAGCGCGAAGAACTCCCCGGGATGCACGCGGCTGGGCACGAGGAAGTCGCGCGCGCCTTCCGGCGTGGACTTGGTGAGAATCGGCGTCTCGATTTCCCAGAACCCCTGCTCGTCGAAGTACTTCCTGATCGCCATCGCGATGCGGTGACGCAGGCCGATGTTGTGCTGCAGGTGCGGACGCCGCAGATCGAGATAGCGATACTTGAGACGGATGTCCTCGGCGACGTTGGATTCTTCGGCGATCGGGAACGGCGGCGTTTTGGCCTCGTTCAGAATGCGGATCTCACGGGCGCGGACTTCGATCTCGCCCGTCGGCAGATTGGGGTTGGTCGTTTCCGGCGATCGCCGCTCGACCGTGCCGAGCACGCCGATGACGAACTCCGAGCGCAGCCGCTTCGCGCGTTCGATGAGCGCGTCGTCGCCCTCGACGACGACTTGTGTGTGGCCGTGGCGATCGCGAACGTCGATGAAGAGCAGCGACCCGAGGTCGCGCAGCCGGTGCACCCAGCCGAGCAGCACCACATCCTTGCCGACATCGGCTGCGCGCAGCGCACCCGCCGTGTGTGTTCGCGCGAGAGTGCCTAGTTGCTCTGCCATTCCGTTTCAGCTGTCACGTGTCAGGTTGCAGGTTTCAGGGATTGCGCGGGTTGCGCTGCCGCTTTCAGGTGCGCCGCCACCGCCCCGCGTGCGATCGACACCTGTTCACCGCTGACCAGGTCCTTGACCGCGACCTCCCCGCGCGCCGCTTCGTCGTCCCCAACGATTGCTACGTAGCGCACACCGCGGCCGCTCGCGTATTTGAACTGCTTGCCGATCTTGTCGGCGTCGGGGTAGACGTCCACCCGCAGCCCGCCGGTGCGCAGCTCTCCCGCTAGTCTTATCGCATCGGCGGCCCTATTTGCATTCCAGATGGTGACCATGACGTCGGCGTGCGACGCGACGAGCGACTCCGGAAACATGCCGCGCTCGCCCATAACTACGAGAATGCGCTCGAGGCCGAGGGAAATCCCGCAAGCAGGCACGTCCTCGCCGAGGAACATCCCGATCAAGTTGTCGTAGCGGCCGCCGCCGCCCAGGCTTCCCGCAAGATCGGGTACGCGAATCTCGAAGATCGATCCGGTGTAGTACGAGAGCCCTCGCGCCAGGCTCGGATCGAGCCGGATGCGAGCGGCCGACCGGCCGGCGCCGCACAAGCTCACGACCTCCCGGAGATCGCTCAACGCCGCGCTGCCTTCGGCGTGCTCCGCAAGCAGGCCGCTCAGGCGGGCAAGCAGCTCGTGGTTGAAGCCGGAGGGATCGCGATCGGCGGTCCGCTCTGCCTCGATGACGGTGCTGAAGAACTCGAGCAGCACAGTCGAGGCGGCCTCGGGCACGCCGCGCTGGTCCAACTCGCCAGCGACACCCTCGCGCCCGATCTTGTCCAGCTTGTCGATGGCGACCAGCGCGTCGCCCTGCTGCGCCGCCGGCACGCCCACCGATTCGAGCATGCCGATGAGCACGCGCCGGTGGTTGAGGCGAAATACGAAGTTGTCGAAGCCGAGTCGCTCGAGAACGTCGTTCGCCGCACTCAGCATCTCGCACTCGACCACCATCGATCGCGATCCGATTACGTCCACATCGCACTGAAAGAACTCGCGGAAGCGTCCCTTTTGCGGCCGGTCGGCGCGCCAGACCGGCTGCACCTGGTAGCGCTTGAAGAACTTCGGAAGGGTCGCGCGATATTCGGCGACCACGCGCGCCAGAGGCACCGTCAGGTCGTAGCGGAGCGCGAGGTCGGCGTCACCGGCCTTTCCTTCGTCACCACGCTTGAGGATGCGATAGATCAGGCGATCGCCCTCCTCGCCGTACTTCCCCATCAATGTCTCGATGTTCTCCATCGAGGGCGTTTCGAGCGGCTCGAAGCCGTAGCGCTGATAGACGTCGGCGATGACGCCGATCACATACTGGCGCCGGCGGACGTCTTCGGCCAGGAAATCGCGCATCCCGCGCGCAGGCTTGGTGTTCATCGCAATGCCGCGGACCTCGAGGTCCGCGCTACGTACGAGTCAGATACTCCAACCGGTACGCCACGTAGCTGTCTGCGTACCAACGGATTTCGGTCACTTCTTGGGCGGTGAGCGCCCGCTTGATCTTGCCGGGACGCCCCATGACCAGCGATCGCGGCGGCACTTCCATCCCCTCGGGCAGGAGCGAGCCGGCAGCAATCACCGAATCGTGGCCGACGTTCACGCCGTTGAGGAGCAAGGCGGCCATGCCAACCAGGACGCGGTCCTCGATCGTGCAGCCGTGAATGACCGCAGAATGGCCGACCGTCACCTCGTCGCCGATGATCGTCGGATGCGTCTCCCGCATCACGTGCACCATCGTCAGATCCTGGATGTTGCTGCGGCGGCCGATTCGGATCTGGTTCACGTCGCCACGGACCACGACGTTCATCCAGATCGAGGACTCGGCGCCGACCACGACATCGCCGATCACCTGTGCGCTCTCGTCGATGTACGCGCTCGGGTCGACCCGGGGCTCGAGGGTTTTGAACCGTCGGATCATCAGATCTTTGGCAGCGTGACGCCCCGCTGGGCCTGGTATTTACCGGCCTTGTCCTTGTACGACACCTCGCACGGCTCGTCGCTCTGGAAGAACAGCACCTGCGCGATGCCTTCGTTGGCGTAGATCTTTGCCGGCAGCGGCGTCGTGTTCGAGATCTCGATCGTGACGTGCCCCTCCCACTCCGGCTCGAACGGCGTCACGTTGACGATGATGCCGCAGCGCGCGTAGGTGGATTTTCCCAGGCACACCGTCAGCACATCACGCGGGATGCGGAAGTACTCGATGGTCCGTGCCAGCGCAAACGAGTTGGGCGGCACGATACAGCAGTCGGCCTTCATATCCACGAACGACCTGGGGTCGAACTTCTTCGGGTCGACGACGGTGTTGAACACGTTGGTGAACACCTTGAACTCGTCGGCGACCCGGATGTCGTAGCCGTACGACGACAACCCGAACGAGACCACGCCGTCGCGGACCTGGCGATCCTCGAACGGCTCGATCATGCCGTGCTCGAGGGACATCTTGCGGATCCACCGGTCGCTCTTGATTGCCATCAGCGCCTCAACAGCATAGCCAGCAGCGTCAGCACCACGCTGACGAGAATGGACGTCGTGATCGGGAGGTAGAAGTTGAACCCCTCGCGGCGATAGACGACATCGCCCGGCAGCCGGCCGAGAGGCACCCCCAGCCAGATCAACGCTCCGATGGCCGCCACGATGACACCGATGACGACGAGAGTTTGACCCATGAGACGCTCCGGCTTCCCCGTGCTGCACTCGGCGCGGCGACGCGTCCGTGGTTTCGCGATCCGCCCGGCTTCACACGCCTCGCTGACGCAGTTCCATGCCGCGGAAGAAGTAGCCCAGCTCGAAGGCGGCCGTCGCCGGCGCGTCCGAGCCGTGCGTCGCGTTGTTGTCGATCGAGGCGCCGAACTCCTTGCGGAGCGTCCCGGCTTCGGCCTTTGCCGGGTCGGTGGCGCCCATCAAATCGCGCCACTTTTTGATCGCGTCGGGCGCATCGAGGCACATCACGACGCAAGGACCCGACGACATGAAGTCGGTCAACCCACCGAAAAAAGGCCTCTCACGGTGCACATAGTAGAAGCCCTCGGCCTCCGACTTCGTCATATGAATCATCCGCATCGCGCAGACGGTGAACCCGGCCTCTTCGATGCGCGCGAGAATGCGGCCAACCAACTTCTTGCGGACGGAGTCGGGCTTGATGATGGCAAATGTGCGTTCCATGACTACGCTTTCAGCATCTCATTGACCGCGGCGCCCATGTCGGCCGGGCTCTTGACGACGCGCACGCCGGCGGCGGTGAGCGCCGCCATCTTCTCGGCGGCCGTGCCCTTGCCGCCCGCAATGATCGCCCCGGCATGACCCATCCGTCGTCCCGGCGGCGCCGTCTGACCGGCGATGAAGCCGACTACAGGCTTTTTGAAGTGGGTCTTGATCCACACGGCCGCTTCCTCTTCAGCCGAGCCGCCGATCTCTCCGATCATCACCACGGCCTCGGTGTCGGGATCGCCGGCAAAGAGCTCCAGCGCGTCGATGTACATCGTCCCGATTAGCGGATCGCCGCCGATGCCGATGCACGTGGTCTGACCCAGCCCGAGCCGCGTCAGCTGGTCGATCGCTTCGTAGGTCAGCGTGCCGCTCTTCGACACGATGCCGACCCGCCCCTCCTGGCAGATGTGGCCGGGAATAATGCCCGCCTTGCCCTTGCCCGGCGAGATGATGCCCGGGCAGTTCGGCCCGATCAGCCGGGTGCCCGGGCGCTGCTTCAAAAAGGTCAGCGCGCGAAGCATGTCGAGCGTGGGAATGCCCTCGGTGATACAGACGACTAGCGCCACTCCGGCGTCGGCGGCCTCCATGACCGCGTCGGCCGCGAACGGCGGCGGCACGAAGATCACCGACGCGTTCGCGCCGGTGGCCTTGACGGCGTCGGCAACGGTGTCGAACACCGGAAACCCTTCGTGCGTCGTGCCGCCCTTGCCTGGCGTGACGCCGCCGACAACGTTGGTGCCGTAGTTTTTCGCCGCGAGCGCGTGAAACGTCCCTTCGCGACCGGTGAGACCCTGAACGATGAGGCGCGTATTCTCGTCGAGGAGGACCGCCATCTATTTGCCCCTCGCCAACGCGACGACCTTCTCCGCCGCTTCGCTCATCGTGTCGGCCGTTGCGAAATTGAGGCCGCTCTCGGCTAGCATCTGTTTGCCTTCGTCAACGTTGGTACCCTTCATTCGAATCACGATCGGCACCGAGACGCTCAGCTCCTTCACCGCCGCGATCACGCCCGCCGCGAGCACGTCGCAGCGCAGAATCCCGCCGAAAATGTTGATCAGTACCGCCTTGACGTTCTTGTCGGACATCAGGATCTTGAACGCGTTGCGGATCTGCTCGGCGCTGGCGCCGCCGCCGACGTCGAGGAAATTCGCCGGCATGCCGCCCGCCAGCTTGATGATGTCCATGGTCGCCATGGCCAGGCCGGCGCCGTTGACCATGCAGCCGATATTGCCGTCGAGGCGGATGTAGTTGAGCGAGAACTTCGAGGCCTCTACTTCGAGCGGGTCCTCCTCGGACAAGTCGCGAAGGTCGCGAATGTCGGTATGGCGGAATAGCGCGTTGTCGTCGAAGTTCATCTTGGCGTCGAGCGCCAGCAGGTCGCCGGTCTTGGTGACGATGAGCGGGTTGATCTCGAGGAGCGACGCGTCGGTGCCGACAAACGCCTGATAGAGCGCCAGCATCATCCTGGTGGCCTTGCCGACCTGATCGCCCCTGAGCTGCAGCGCAAACGCCAGCTTGCGGGCCTGAAACGGAGAGAGGCCAACGGCGGGTTCGATGAACTCCTTGAAGATCTTCTCCGGCGTCTTCGCCGCTACCTCTTCGATGTCGACGCCGCCTTCGGCGCTAACCATCAACACCGTTTTCTGGGTCGATCGATCGATGATGACGCTCAGATAGAGCTCGCGTTCGATGGCAAGACCCTCTTCGACGAGCAGCCTGGAGACGACCTGGCCTTCCGGACCGGTCTGGTTGGTCACCAGCCTGCGACCGATGAGCGGCCGCGCGACCGCCTCGGCCTCACCGGGGCTCTTCACTACCTTGACGCCGCCGGCTTTACCTCGCCCGCCGGCGTGGATCTGCGCTTTGACGACCGTGACGCCGCCGCCGAGCCGGCGGGCGATCTCGCCGGCTTCCTGTGCGGAAAAAGCCAGCTCGCCGCGCGGAATCGGCACACCAAACCGGGCCAGGATGGCTTTCGCCTGGTACTCGTGAATCTTCATACCTTGATGACGTCCACGAGTTCCTGGACTGCGGCCGCCGACTTCTGCAGCGCCGCGCTCTCCTCAGGCGTCAGCTTAATCTCGATGATCTTTTCCACGCCGCGTGCGCCCAGCTTGACCGGGACGCCGACGAAGAGGTCGTTGATGCCGTACTCACCCTGAAGGAACACCGAGCACGGCAAGATCTTCTTTTGATCCTTCAGGATCGCTTCGACCATTTGCGCCGTTGACGCGCCGGGCGCGTACCAGGCGCTCGTGCCCACCAGCTTGGTGATCTCCGCGCCGCCATTGGCCGTGCGCTCGGCGATCGCCGAAATTCGTTCGGCCGACAACAATTCCGTAATGGGGATGCCGGCGACGGTCGAAAAACGTGGAAGCGGCACCATCGTGTCGCCATGTCCGCCAAGGACGAATGCCGAGACGTTCTCCACCGACACATCGAGTTCCATGGCGATGAACGTGCGCATGCGGGCCGAGTCGAGAACTCCGGCCATGCCGATGACGCGCTCGCGCGGGAACTTGCTCAATCGATAGACCGCCTGCGCCATGGCGTCGAGCGGATTGGCGACCGGGACGATGACGCAGTTGGGCGAGTGCTTGACGATCTCGGCAGTCACGTCCTGCATGATCTTGTAGTTGACCGCTAGCAGATCGTCACGACTCATGCCGGGCTTGCGCGGCACGCCCGAGGTGATGACGACGACATCCGAGTTGGCGCTCTCGGCGAAATCTTTGGTGCCAACGCCGATGACGCGCGACGCCGATCCTTCGATCGGGCACGATTCGTAGATATCCAGCGCGACCCCGGCCGCCTTGCTCTCGGCGATGTCGACGATCACGACGTCGGCGAGCTCTCGCTGCGCCACGGCGCGCGCAACGGTGGCGCCCACGTTGCCAGCGCCACCGACCACTGTCACTTTTCGATTCATATGATGGCTCCGCGCCAGACTCTTAGGTCAGATCGCCCTGCCGTGCGCGCGCCGCTTTCCACAGATTCTGTGGAAAACCGTGTTGAAAACACGACGTAACGGCCAGGTATCGTGCACGTTTGCGAACAAATGAGCGAGTTGCACCAATCATGGTGAACCAGCGGCATCCACTGTCGTGACGAACCACTCTCACGAGCCGCCGTGACAACCACGGTCACGAACCGCCGTCACCAGTACAAGTGTGGAATCATATCACTCGATGAAAATCGTAGTTGCCGACGATCTGCCAGCGTCCGCTGTTGAACTGCTCCGCGCCGAAGGCTGGGACGTCGATGCGCGCAGCGGCCGCAAGCCGCCGGAGCTGGCCGCCGACCTCGCTGAGGCTGATGCGATCGTCGTACGTAGTGCCACCAAAGTGACCCGTGAGCTGATCGACGCCGCACCGATGCTGCGGGCCGTCGCGCGGGCGGGCACCGGCGTGGACAACGTCGATGTCGACGCCGCCAGCGCCCGTGGCATCGTCGTCATGAACGCACCGGGCGCCAACAGCATCAGCGTCGCCGAGCTCGCGATGGCACAGCTGCTGGCACTTGCCCGAAAGCTGCCGGCGGCGGACGCGTCGATGAAGCAAGGCAAATGGGACAAGAAGACCTTCCTCGGTGAAGAGGTGCGCGGCAAGGTCCTGGGCCTCGCCGGGCTCGGGCGTATCGGCCAGGAAGTCGCGCGGCGCGCGCGCGCGTTCGAGATGACGCTCCTGGCGCACGACCCGTTCATCAGCGCGCAAGTGGCGCGCGATTTGGGCGTGGAGCTCGTGACGCTCGACGAGCTCTGCGCGCGCGCCGACTTCCTGTCGTTGCACATGCCATCGACGGCGCAGACGCGGCGGATCTTCAACGCGGAGCGTTTTGCACGCTGTAAGAAAGGGCTCCGCATCATCAACACCGCGCGCGGCGATCTCATCGACGAACAGGCGCTGGTCGAGGCCATTCGGAGCGGCCAGATTGGCGGCGCTGCTCTCGACGTGTTCGAGCAGGAACCGACCAGCGATCACACGCTCGAATCGCTTCCACAGGTCGTCGCCAGCCCGCACATCGCGGCGTCCACGCGCGAAGGTCAGGAGCTTGTCGGCGTCGAAACGGCAACAGCGCTGCGCGACTTCCTGAAGAGCGGCGTGATCCGCAACGCCGTCAATTTTCCGTCGCTGCCCGGCGACGAATACCAGCGGTTGCAGCCATACATCAAGCTCGCGCGGCAGCTCGGTCAGCTGGTTGGGCAAATGGGCGATGCGCGGATCGAAGGCGCGAGCGTGCGTTACTACGGCGAGCTGGCGCGCGGCTCGAATCCACTCCTGGTGAGCGCCGTGCTCGTCGGCTTGTTCCGCTCGATGCTGTCGGAGACGGTCACCGAAGTGAACGCGCAGAGCGTGGCAGCCGCCCGCGGCATCGAGATCACCGAGTCGCAGAGCAGCCGCAACCGCGTCTTCCCCAGCCTGATCTCCGTGCAGCTGCAAACCAGTGCGGGAACGCGCTGGGTGGAAGGCACGGTCGTGCGCGGCGAGCCACGCCTCGTTCTCCTCAACGGCGTCACCACGGACGCGCCGCTCGAAGGGACGATGCTGCTGATGATGAACAACGATCAGCCGGGCGTCATCGGCGCGGTCGGGACGACGCTTGGCCGCCACCGCATCAACATCGCGAACTTCGCGCTCGGGCGAACGGCCGACGGCGCCGTAGGGGTCGTCAACGTGGACGATCCGAGCGGGGACAGCGTGACCGATGCCGTCGTCAAGGAGATCCGGTCTGCGCCGGGCGTCAATCAGGTGTGGGTGGCGAAGGTGTGACCGGGACGGTGGTTCTTCGAGGTGGCTCGGAACGACGCTTCGTGACGGCTGGTTCAGCGGTTGTGCGGCCTGCAGGCCACCTGAGATCTATCGCAGTCGGAGCACGTAGCGCGTGCCGTCCGCGGACACGAGCACGGCAGTCTGGTCCGTGACCTCGATCACGGTGAGGCCCATCACCGACTCGCCCGTCTTCACGAGGTACACCGATCGCCCATCCGAAAGGATCGCTGTCTGCACGGGACCGCTTTCTGTCTGGCTCGATCCAATCCCCGACAACCGCAGCGTCGGACCCGTTTCCACCGGTGCCACGTCGACGGGCGCCGCCGGCGCCACTTCCGGCGCGGCGCGGCGGCGGTCGTGCCGTACCGGTTCGGCAAACACAAACGGATTGCGTCGCGGGACGGGCGGCGCAGGCGCGGCCTGCATTCTGAGATTGAGGCGTTCCGCGTACGCCGTGTCCGCCGCTTGCTCCTCTTGATCCGCGGGCGGCGTGTCGTGCGGCGGCAGATCCTGCAGCTGCGCAACCGGCGGCGAGACGATCGAGGCGAGAAGCCAACCGATCGTGAGCGACGCCGCGACGATTAGCGCGACAAGTTGCGGACGCATCGGGTGAGCCGTCTCCATTGTAGTCCTTTGTGCTATGATTCGTCGTGCCCGCTGTTCCGGTCACGCGTTGGCCATTCACGCTGACGGAATCCTCGGTTCTCGCGATCATCCCCGCGCGATACCAGTCAACCCGACTCCCCGGCAAAGCCCTTCTCGACATCAACGGCCGGCCGATGATCGAGCACGTCTATCGCCGCGCGGCGGGCGCGCACTCGATCGACGGCATCGTCGTCGCCACCGACGATGAGCGGATCGCGCAGGCGGTCGAAGGATTCGGCGGCGCGGCGATGATGACGTCGCCAACGCACTCGTCGGCAACCGATCGGCTGGCCGAGCTCGTCGCCACCGTGCGCTGCGCCCTCGTCGTCAACGTGCAGGGCGACGAGCCGTTGCTCGACGCTTCTGTGATCGACGCGACCGTCAACGCCATGCAGCGCGATCCCGCCATCGAGATGGCGACGGCAGCGCGTCCGATTCGCGCCGACGAGCATTCGAATCCGCACCTCGTCAAGGTCGTCACCGACCGCGCCGGTTTCGCGCTCTACTTTTCGCGCGCGCCGATCCCGTACGGCCGCGACGAGTCGGCCGTGCACCTGGCGGCCGCGCATATCGGCCTCTATGTATATCGGCGCGACGTGCTGCTGCGCCTGGCCGCACTCGCGCCCACGCCGCTCGAGCAGGCCGAAGCGCTCGAGCAGCTGCGCGCGCTCGAGCACGGCATTCGCATCAAAGTGGTGGCCACCGACTACGAATCGCTTGGCGTGGACACGCCGGAAGATCTCGAACGCGTCCGCAATCTCGTGAAGGAATACTGATGAGTGAGAAACGGCCTACTAAGTACATCTTCGTGACTGGCGGCGTGGTCTCATCGCTCGGCAAGGGTCTCGCCGCCGCGTCGATCGGCGCGCTGCTCGAAGGCCACGGTTATCGGGTGACGCTCCAGAAGTTCGACCCCTATATCAACGTCGATCCCGGCACGATGAGCCCGTATCAACACGGCGAGGTCTATGTCACCGACGACGGCGCCGAGACCGACCTCGACCTCGGCCACTACGAGCGCTTCACCAGCATTCACACCACGCGCAACAACAACTGGACCACCGGCAAAATCTACATGTCGGTCATCCAAAAGGAGCGCCGCGGCGACTATCTAGGTCGGACCGTCCAGGTCATCCCGCACATCACCAACGAGATCAAGGACTGCATCCGAACCGTCGGGCGGGACGTGGACGTCGTGCTCGTCGAGATCGGCGGCACGGTCGGCGACATCGAGAGCCTTCCGTTCCTCGAAGCCATCCGTCAGTTCCGCCAGGACGTCGGTCGCGAGAACACGATCTATATCCATTTGACGCTGGTGCCGTACATTGCCTCGGCCGGCGAGCTCAAAACCAAGCCGACACAACACAGCGTGCGGGACCTGCGATCGATCGGCATCCAGCCGGACGTCCTGCTCTGCCGCACGGATCGGCTGCTGCCGCGCGAGATCAAGCAGAAGATCGGGCTCTTCTGCGACGTGGCCGAAGAAGCTGTGATCACGGCACCGGACGTGGCCACCATCTACGAAGTGCCGCTGGTGCTGCAGGCCGAGGGCGCCGACACGGTGATTCTCAAGCTGCTCGGCCTCCCGCTCACCGAAGCGCGCATGGGCGCGTGGGGCGAGCTGATCGATCACATCAAGCACCCGGTGGACGAACTCACCATCCACGTCGTCGGGAAGTACACCGGATACGAGGATTCGTACAAGTCGCTCAACGAAGCGCTCTATCACGGCGGCTTCGCCAACCGTCTGCGGATCAACATTCAGTGGGTCGAGTCCGAAGCGCTCGAACAGGAAGGCGGCATGCGCCTGCTCGAGGGCTCGCATGGCATCCTCGTGCCGGGTGGCTTCGGATCGCGCGGGACGCGCGGGATGATGAAGGCCGCGGAGTACGCGCGGCGGCATCAGGTGCCGTACTTCGGCATCTGCTACGGCTTCCAGTGGGCCACCGTGGAGTTCGCGCGCAACGTCTGCCTGCTCGAAGGCGCCGACTCGACAGAGGTGGACGAGGCCGCGCCGCATCGCGTGATCTACAAGCTGCGCGACCTGCTCGGTGTGGACGACCTCGGCGGCACGATGCGGCTCGGGCGGTACGAGTGCGAGCTGGCGCCGGGATCGAAGGCCCGCGAAATCTACGGCGCCGACGTGATCTACGAGCGCCACCGGCATCGCTTCGAGTTCAACTGTTTGTACGAGGACATCCTGCGCGAAAAGGGCATGCGCATCTCCGGTCGTTCGCGCGACGGCAAGTTCGTGGAGATCGCCGAGCTGGCGGACCATCCGTGGTTCGTTGCGGTGCAGTTCCATCCGGAGTTCCAGTCGCGCCCGCTGAAGCCGCATCCGCTGTTTGCCAGCTTCGTCGCCGCGTCGCACCGGCAGAAGCTGGCCGCCAAAGGCAACACGCTCGACGCGACATCGCTCGCGTGATGGAACGCGTCGCGCCGGTGTCCGCCGGGTCGGTCACCATTGGCACCGGATCGCCGCTCGCCTTCATCGTGGGTCCCTGCGTCATCGAGAGCGAGGCGCACGCGCTCGGCCTGGCGGCGGCGATCGGCGAGATCGCCATGCGCGTGGGCGTGCCATGGATCTTCAAGGCCTCCTACGACAAGGCGAACCGTACATCGCTGTCGTCGTTCCGCGGACCTGGTCTCGACGCGGGTTTGCGCACGCTCGCCGCCGTGCGCGAGCGGCACGGGGTTCCGGTGCTCACGGACATCCACGAGCCCTCCCACGCAGCGGCTGCGGCCTCGGTGGTGGACGTCATTCAGATCCCGGCATTCCTCTGTAGGCAAACGGATTTGCTCGTCGCTGCCGCACGCACCGGCAAGCCGGTCAATGTCAAGAAGGGTCAGTTCCTCGCGCCCGGCGACATGAAACATGTCGTCAGCAAGCTCGTGGGATCGGGCGCCAGCGGGGTCGTCGTCACCGAGCGCGGCACGTCGTTCGGTTACAACAACCTCGTGGTCGATATGCGCGGGCTTCCGATGCTGCGTGCGCTCGGCCATCCCGTTGTGTTCGACGTGACGCACAGTCTGCAGCTGCCCGGCGCCGGCGATGGCGTCACTGCGGGTCTGGCGCAGTACATCGAGCCGCTCGCGCGCGCCGGTGTTGCAGCTGGAGTGGATGGCCTGTTCATGGAGGTACACGACGACCCACCCCACGCGAAGAGCGACGCGGCCAACGCGCTCCCGCTCGCGCGTCTCGAGTCGCTGCTGCGGTGCCTGGTCGAGCTTGATAGTATCGTCAAGGCGCATGCCTGACCTGTCGCTCGCGCGCAAAGTGCTCAAAACCGAAGCCGCCGCGGTCCTGGCGCTCGCCGATCGACTCGACGAGCGCTTCGAGCGCGCCGTCGAGTTGATCCAGGCATGCCGCGGGCGGGTGATCGTTACCGGCATGGGCAAGTCGGGCATCATCTGCCGCAAGATCGCCGCGACCCTGACGAGCACGGGCACTGCGTCGTTCTTTCTTCACCCGGCGGAAGCCGTGCACGGCGATCTCGGCGCCATCATGTCGGACGACGTCGTGCTGGCGCTTTCGTATAGCGGCGAAACCGAGGAGCTCGTTCGCGTGCTCGAGACGATCAAACGGCTCGGCACGTGTCTGATCGCCATTACTGGCAATCCGAAGTCAACGCTGGGCACCGCGGCCGACGTCACACTGGATTGCAATGTCTCCGAAGAAGCGTGCCCGATGAACCTGGTGCCCACGGCCAGCACGACGGCGATGCTCGCGCTCGGCGACGCGCTCGCCATGACCGTGAGCGTGGCCAAAGGATTCAAGCCGGATGATTTCGCTAATCTGCATCCGGGGGGTAAGCTCGGCAAGCGTCTGATGCGTGTCGAACAGTTGATGCAGGGCGGCGACGAAACCCCGCGCGTGCAGATCGGCACGCCGATGCCGGACGTGATCTACGAAATGTCGGCGAAGAGGCTGGGAATGACCTGCGTCACCGATCAGGACGGCACGCTGCTCGGTATCATCACCGACGGCGATCTGCGGCGCAAGATGGCGACGGGTCAGAACGTGCTCGAGCTGAACGCCGGTGACGTGATGACGCCCAACCCCATCGCCATCGATCGATTGACGATGGCGGCCGAGGCGCTGAATATTCTGGAGCGCCGCAAGATCACTTCGATCGTGGTGGTCGACAGCGAGCGCCGCATCGAGGGTGTCGTGCATCTCCACGATCTGTGGCGCACCGGGTTGGTGTGACGTGCTCGACAGCTATCTTCCGCTCATTACCGCGTTGCTGGCGCTGCTGGCGGGCCTGGCCATCGGCAAGGCCTGGGAGCGCTACAAGCTGCGCGACGGCAAATGGATCGACCGGCGCCGGGCGCGCGACTCGCATCACTACGTCCTCGGCCTCAATTTCCTGATCTCCGGCCAGATCGACCTCGCGATCGAGGAGCTGAGCCAGGCCGCCCGCGTGGACGCCGAAGCGCTCGAGATCCACTTGATTCTCGGCAACGTCTACCGGGAGCGCGGGCAGGTGGCGCGGGCGATCCAGGTACATCAAGCACTCCTGCAACGGCCGAAACTCACGCGCGTCGAGCACGCCTACGTGGTCCTCTGCCTCGGGCTCGACTTCAAGCGCGGCGGCTTCGTCGACCGCGCGCTCGAGGCGTTCAATGAAGTGCTGCGGCTCGATCCGAAAAACCAGTACGCGCTGCTCTACCTCGAAAAGCTGCACGAGGAGCAGCATCAATGGGACGACGCGTTCAGAATCCGCGAGCAGTTGGTGGAGCTGAGCGGGCCCGACACGCAGCCGCGCAACCAGGCGATCCTTGCCTTCCTCGAGAACGAGCGCGGCGTCGAAGCGATGAAGCAGGGCCGCGCCGACGACGCGGCCAAGCACTTCGCGTCGGCGATCGACCTGAATCGCGCGACCACGCCGGCGCATCTCAATCTTGGCGACATCCGTATGCGGCAGGGCGACCGCGCCGGGGCGCTCGCGTCGTGGAACCGGCTGATCGAGGTCTCGCCCGATCGGGCCTACCTCGCCTTCGGCCGCCTCGAGAAACTGCTCGACGAAAGCGGCTCACCGATGCGCTTCGAGGATCGCTGCCGGCAGGTCATCGCCGCCAACCCGCAGGAGTGGCGGGCGCGGCTGGCGCTCGGCCTGCACATGGCGGCGCGCGCCGAGCCGGTGGCAGGGCTGGAACTCCTGTTCGAAGCGCTGGAGCATAACCCGCACGGCCTGACCGTGCACCAGGCGATCTGGCGGGTGCTGATGCAGACCGGCCTCGATCGCGCGCTCGTCCAGCGCTACGTCAAGGGCGCGCGCGACGCGGTGTTCTTCCTCGACCCGCATGTCTGCACCAGGTGCCACTACCGCTCGACCGAGCTCCTCTGGCAGTGCCCGCACTGTCACGAATGGAATAGCTTCGTCGAAGAACGCATCGCGCCTGCCAAAGAAGCCGTTGAGATGTAGTGATACTGCGATTTGGAGATTTGGAGATTTGTCTGATTTGGTGATTTGGTGATTTGGTGATTTGGTGATTTGGTTGCTACTAATCTTAAGCAGCTAATTCCCTTGCGAAGCGGGCAAGCAAATCTCCAAGCCTCCAAATCTCCACATCTCCAAAATGGCAGGTGTCACCCTCTAGGCCTCAGCGTAACGCTGAGCGCCGCCCCTCGAGTCCCGACGACCGGCACCACAGTAATTCTTTGATTGCCGATGGCGCGATCGATGAGTACGCCGGTGACGATGCCGGCCGGGACGAAGATCGCGAAACCGATTGGGCCGGCGATGACTTCGCATTCGCGGTCGCTGCCGAACGGCCCGCAGTTGGCGCGGGTGAAAATCAGGGCTGCGCCCACTCCCGCGGCGCCGCCGATGAGGGCGCCTTGCCAGACCGGGTCGCGCTCGTCGGAAGATTGCGACGCCGGCGGATCGGCCCAGGCGAGCGACGTGGTGAGCCAGAGAAGAAGAGCGAGGGCGAGCGTTCGCGTCATACTTCGGTATGTGCAGAACGCGTCTGAGTCAGCTCACAGTCCCTACTTCCCTACTTCCCTACTCCCCTAATTCCACCGAAGCGACCTCAGCTGGTCGAGATTGACATTGCCGCCCGAAAGAACCGCGGCCACGCGCGCGCCCGGCGGCAGATCGACCAATCCGTGCAGCAGCGCGGCGACGGGCGCGGCCGCCGCGCCTTCGACCACGAGCTTGCAGCGCTCCATCACCCAGACGACCGCATCGAAGATGTCGCGATCGGGCAGCGTCACCACGTCGTCGACGAAGCGCTGCACCACCGAGAAATTGATCTCGCCGACGCGCCGCACCCGCAGGCCGTCGATGATCGTGCCGCAGTCGATGGTCTGGAGGCTGCCTGCCTCCAGGCTGCGCTTCATCGCCGGGCCGTCCGACGACTCGACCCCGATGACGCGAGCCTTCGGGTTATGGCTCTTCACCGCCATCGCGACGCCGGAGATCAATCCGCCGCCGCCGATCGGAACGATGACGGCGTCCACCTCAGGCCAGTCCTCGACGATCTCCAGCCCGAGCGTTCCCTGCCCCGCGATCAGCTGCTCGTCGTCGAACGGGTGCACGTAGACCAGACCCTCGTCTCGCACGAGCTCCTTGGCCTTTTCATTGGCCTCGTCCCAGATGCTCCCGTGCAAGACCACCTCGGCGCCGTAGCCTTTGGTCGCGGCCACCTTTGCCGGCGTCGCGTTCGCCGCCATGCACACGACCGCGCGGATGCCGTGGATCTGGGCGGCGAGCGCTACACCCTGTGCGTGGTTGCCTGCTGACGAGCAGACGACGCCACACCTCTTGTCGTCGGGCGACATGAGCGCAAACTTGTTGAGCGGGCCGCGGATCTTGTACGAGCCGACGCGCTGGAACATCTCGGCCTTGAGGCGGAGGTCGAAGCCGGTCAGCTCGTTGAGTTGCCGCGATGTGAGAAGCGGCGTGCGCTTGATGTGCCTGGCGATGCGCGCACGTACGGTTCGAAAATCGGCAAGCGAGAGCGTGAACACGCCACCATGATAGTGGCTGCGTCCACGCCTGCCTCGAGCGCTCGGGATTAGTGCCGCTTCTGCTGCGGTTGCGACGTGGTGACGGGCCGATCGATCACGATCTGGCTGTCCACGGAGTATTCGGTAAACGCCTGATACATCTCGTCCCAACTCTGTTCGGACCAGTAGACGGGGAGATGCGGCGCCGGATTCCAGCGGTTCTTCGGCGAGTTGTCGTAGACGCCGATGCCAACGATCTTGCTCCCGGCCGGAATCTTGAGCGGCTCCTCGAGCTCGTAGTTGAACTGCCAGTTGAAGTCGAACTTCGGCACGTTGAGGATCACCTGATCGCGACCGTCGGGATAGGTGACGATCCACTTCAGACTCTTGCCGCGCAAGTGCATGTGCGGCGACATGTAATAGAGCGTGATGTCCTCGGTGACCGGAGTAATGCCGATGATCTCCCAGTTTTCCACATACGGCGGAATGTTGGGGGTGGCGCCGCGCCGGCGCGTGCTGCCTTCGTCGGCCGAGTACTCGATTTCCTTGCCTTCCACACGATAGAGCGAGAGACCGCCCTTGTGCGTGGCGAGCGGATCGCCGGCCTGCCGGATCAGCACTTCGTGCGTGACCCGCTCCTTGTTGAACCAGATGCCGAGGCGCGTCCGATCCTTCTCCGGCTTGCCGGTCGGGTTGTAGTGCACCTGCCAGTTGAGGTATTTGCCAGCGGGAATCCGCTTGCCGACGTTCGGCCGATGCGTGTCAACGCCGCGACCCGGCACCCACGAAAGCAGCTTCGACGATCCGGGCAGTCCCATCCCCTCGGTGCGCGGAAGGCCGGCGGCGCCGCGATCGCCGACCACCTTGCCATCCGCACCGACGAGGCGGCCTTCGATGATCTGGGTGCCTTCCGGAATGTCGACGACGAAGAGGCCCGCGTGATGGACGACCGCGCGATTGCCGGGCCGCAGCTCCAATGTTTCGGCGAAGCGATCCTCGGTGAACGGGATCTTCGAGTAGAACATCTGGACGCCGAGCTCACCTTCGGCAGGAATCTCGAAGTCGACCGGCATCTCGAGCACGTAATCAGGTTCCGTGCCCTTGGTCCAGCCGGTGGCAAACGTCGGTTTGGGCGGCAGATCGGCCTCGCTGCCCTTCGGCGCGCCGTTATCGACCCAGGCGACGATGGCATCGATCTGCGCCTGCGAGAGGCTCGGATCGTTTCGCATCTTCAGCGTCTGCGAAGAATCGGCGCCCCATGGCGGCATCTCTCGAGCGACGACCTTGGACTTGATCGCCTTGGCCCAGGGCCGCACGTCCTCGTACGAAAGGAGCGACATCGGCGCGACCTCGCCGGGACGGTGACACTGCGCGCAGTGGTTGTAGACGATCGGCGCGATGTCTTTC
The DNA here is from genome assembly GCA_963807105.1 of uncultured Acidobacteriota bacterium. Taxonomy (GTDB): domain Bacteria; phylum Acidobacteriota; class Vicinamibacteria; order Vicinamibacterales; family UBA2999; genus DASPWV01. Next base: position 90,780 of record CAWEAM010000001.1, read on the forward strand.
GCGAAGGTGGGCGTAGCGAGGCCGGGCGCGTCGGCGCTGCGAACCCTGCCGCTGGCTCCGACGACGGCGACGAGGAAACCGGCGAGCACGACCGAAAGCACACGCTTCATGCGGCCCCCTTGGTGAGCAATCGCGGAATTTTAGCTCATTTCGCTAAGCAATCGGGCGAAACCATCGTCACCGACGTGATGTTCAGCCGGCTCACGGGTGTGGCCTTGTTCAGGAGGCCCTTGATGAGCACCGAGTGCCCGCGATGCGCCGCCAGGTCGAACGCTGTCACGCCGGTCAGCTGGAACTGATTCTTCCCGCTCTTCGGAAGCGCCGCCATCTCCTTGGGCGACGGGGTGTTGGCGGTGCTGACGACCGGATCGCTCGCCTGCTCGAGCATCCACGCCCCTGACGACGGCTCGCGCAAGCAGCCCGTGACGGCGACGACGTCCACCTTGTTCGCGGGCGGCTTGCTCTGCCCTGCCGAGGCAATCGGGACCGCGATCAGCAGAACCGCGGCGCACAGGAGCCGGCTGGTCGTCATGGGCGGCTATCATAACCGCGCATGAAGCGGCTCGCCGCTCTCGCCGCCGCCGTCGCTCTCAGCGCCACGCTCAGCGCGCACGACCTCGAGCGCACGCAGGTGGCGCTCTCGTTCGCTTCTGACGGCTCGTTCGTCCTGGAGGTGGCGAACGATCCGCAATGGCTGCTCCTGCGGCTCGAGTCGTTTGCGGGCGGCCGGGTGCCGCCGGATCTCACGCCGGCGGCGCGCGATGCGCGGCTTCACGAGCTGGGCGTCGTCTTCATCGATCGCGTCGTGCTGTTCGTCGACGGCCGCGAGGTGCGCCCGTCGTCGGCCGAGTACCTTTCGCCGCGCGCGCAAGCGGCGAATGACGTGCTGCCGCCGCTCGCCACCTTCCGGCTGCGGGGCCGCATGCCAGCCGACGCGCGTCAACTCCGATGGCTCTATGGCCTGGTGATCGATCCGTATCCGTTGACCATCAGTCGCGCCGACGGCCGTATCGCGCGCGAGTGGGTCGAGGGGTCGAACTGGAGCGGCGTGCTCGATCTCTCGGGCCAGTTCCGGCAGGCGACAAGATGGGACGTCGTGCGCGAGTATCTTGCACTCGGCTTCACGCACATCCTGCCCAAAGGCATCGACCACATCCTCTTCGTGCTCGGCCTGTTCCTCCTCAGCATGCGCGTGCGGCCGATCCTGACGCAGGTCACCGCGTTTACCGTGGCGCATTCGATCACGCTCGGCCTGACGATGTACGGCATCGTCTCGCTTCCATCGCGAGTGGTCGAGCCGCTGATTGCATTGTCGATTGCCTACGTCGCCGTGGAGAACCTCATGACCAGCGAGGTCAAGCCGTGGCGGCTCGCGCTGGTCTTCATGTTCGGCCTGCTGCACGGGATGGGCTTCGCGGGCGTGCTCGCGGATCTGGGTCTGCCGCGCGGCGCGTTTCTCACCGCGCTTCTTTCGTTCAATCTTGGCGTTGAGGCGGGACAGCTCACGGTGATCGGCGCCGCCGCGCTCTGCGCGATCGCGATGCGCGGCCACATCCAGGCCGCCAATCAACGGCGCATCGTGGTGCCGGCGTCGGTGGCGATTGCCGCGGTCGGTGTGTACTGGACGCTGGTCCTACTTTGTCAGATCACCGGATTTGCTCGGGGATCTGTGTGAATGTGCGATTCAAGGGCTTGTACCTTTTCCTAACATCCGTTACGCTGCCTCGCGGTGCATTCGCGATTGCCGCGCAACGCGCCGGCGTGGCTCGATCGGTTGAGCGCGTGGCTCGAACCGTTCGAGCGAAGTTTTGGTCACGTGGCGCAGCGCGGCGCCTTTCGTCGCTACCTGCTCGGGCTGTTGAGCGACAGTCGCCGGAAGTCGATGAGCGCGATGTGGGAGCGCGTGCACGACCCGGGGACCTATCAAGCGTTCCAACATTTCATCAGTCATGCGCCGTGGGATCACGCGCGGATCTGGCGACAGCTGCGCGCCGTGATTCCGGACCGCGAGGGTGTGCTGATTCTCGATGCCACCAGCTTTCCCAAACAGGGACCGCACTCGGTCGGCGTCGCCCGTCAGTACCTGCGGCACGTTGGGCAAGGTCGCCAATTGCCAAGTCGCGGTCACGGCGGCGCTGTGGACGGGGGCGCGCGCGTGGATGCTCGGCGCCGCGTTGTATCTGCCCGAGCCGTGGTTGACCCGCGCCGCCCGGCAGCGCGCGAAGATTCCCGCGGCGGTCCGGTTTCACGAGAAATGGCGGTTGGCGATCACGCTGTTGCGGCAGGCCCGAGCGGCCGGGTTGCGGATCACGGCCGTCCTGGGGGACGCGGAGTTTGGCGACAACCGCACGCTGCGCCAACATCTGCATCGCAGTCGGCTCGACTACGCGTTGGGCGTCTCGTCGACGCTGACGGTCGTGCGCGCCGGGATGCCGCGCGCCGAATCCGTCCGCGCGATTGCCGAGCAACTGCCACGTCGCGCGTGGCGCGTGGTGAGCTGGCGCAATGGCCGCAACCGCCCGTGGAAGGCCCAGTTTGCCGCCGTTCGCGGGACGCCCACCTCCCGCTGGCCGCATCGACGTGCCCCGGAGATCTGGATCCTCTTCGAACGCGATCTCGGCGCGACGCCCCGCGTCAAAACCTACTTCGTCTGCTTGCCGCCGACGGTGTCGGTGCGCGCCTTGGTCCGGCTGGCGCATCATCGCTGGGCCATCGAGCAACAGTATCTCGAACTCAAGGACGAACTGGGACTCGATCATTTCGAGGGCCGCTCGTTTCCCGGCTGGCATCGTCACGTCTTATTAACCGCCCTCGCCTACACCTGGCTGCAACACGAACGTCGTCGCGCGGGAGCGCGCCTGCCCAGTTTGCCGATGGCACGTGCGGTGATCACCGAAGTACTCACCGCGCACTTCTTCGTCACCAATCCGCGCTATTTGGAAACCATGATGAAATTCAGGGATTTCCATCTGCGAATTTAACAAAGTAGTATAGTGCGGCTCCTTCCGTAAGGAACACTGAAGGTTGAACCGCGGATTGAACCTGGCGCGCGGATCGCGACGCACGGCGCGACGGCGCTCGTGCGGATCGTCGAGTCTCGACGCTGCGACTCCGGCTAGCGGGAGCTCGTCGCCGGCGGCACGAATTTCTGCAGCCGCTGCCCGTAGGTGTCGGCCGCGTACACCGCGCCGCGCGAGTCAACCACCACGCCGTGCACCCAGTCGAATTCTCCGGGGCCGAGGCCCTGCTTGCCCCAAGTCGCCAGAATCTTTCCGTCCTTCAACTGGATCTTGTGCACGCGCTCGAGCGCGTGATCGGCGATGAACGCCAAGCCGTCGTTTCCCTTGCGTGAGATCCCGATGTCCCAGGGGTTCCAGCCTTCGTTGGCAAATTCGCGCAAGTAGCTCAGGTTCTTGTCGAACACCTGCACGCGCCGGTTCTCGCGGTCGACGATGTACAAGTTCTCGTCGGCGTCCACCGCCAGCTTGTGCGGCAGCACCCACTCGCCCGGCCCGGTGCCCTTGTCGGCGCGGCCGCCCGCGCCCTTGCCGACCTGCTTGATGAATTTGCCGTCTTTGGCGAACATCGCCACGCGGTTGTTGCCGTAGCCGTCAGTCACGATGATGTTGCCGTTGCGCAGCACGGCGATACCCGACGGCAGATCGAAGTGCGTTGCATCGTTGCCGCGCTCGTTGGTCGTGCCGAGCTGCAGCAGAAACTTATCCAGCTTCGGACTGAGCTTGACAATGCGATGCGCGTCGCGCTCGATGACGTAGACATTGCCTTCCCAGTCGACCGTACCGGAGTGCTGCCAGTTCGGATCGATCGTCTTGCCGTTGATTTCCTGATCGGCCCCCGACAGCACGAGGTTGCCGTCGCGATCGAAGACCATCACCGGCTTCGCGCCGCGGTTGAAGGCGTAGATCCGATCGTTCTGATCGATGGCGAGCCCGGAGATCCCGGGCTGATTAGTCGGTCCGCCTGACGCCTGACCGCCTCCCCCGCCGCCGGTTGTTTCGCCGCGGGCCCGCCGCGCCGCGGCCTGGGCCTCGCGCTCTGTGGGCGGCGGCGGAGCGTTCTTCAACCCGAAAAACATTCCCGACGGCAGCTTCGGCCAGTCGGGCACCAGACGATACCCGCCATCACCCTGCGCCCGCACGGGCGCGTGCAGCGCCAGCGCCAGGCCGACGACGAGAGCGAGACCGACCCCGAGGCCCACCCGGGAACTCGAGTGAATCGAGGGATTGGGACGTCGCATGATTACTGGTCCTTTCGCCACCACGGATTGCCGTAATTCGTGTACGGACCGCCGTCGACCGACACGCTGGTCGCCACGCGATAGGCGAGCGGCGAGCCGACGCGCATGTTGTGCTTGAGCCGCACCGATTTGCCGCCCACCTTGAAGGTCGAGCTCTCGAAGAAGATGTTGTAGAAGCCGCCGAGATCACCGCCGACGGTGCCCGTTTGCGAATAGGTGAATCCGCGGCTGTCGGCGACCTCGCGCGCGATGGTCTTTGCCTCGCGCTCGTACTTGATCACTTCCTTGATCGTGAAAGTGCCGGACGGTCCGCTGGCCGTGGTCAACCCGTCGTAGGCGCCGTCCGCACGCTTGGTGTAGACGGTGGTTCCTTCGATGCGGCCGGCAGATCCGATCGGGCTCTCCGGGACGTCCCACTCGAACGTCCACTTGCCGGGGAAATAGGCGTCGAAATCGAAGAGCGGCACCGCGTCTTCGTTCTTCGTCGGCCTGCCCAGATCCGGCATCTGGCCGCGCGGCGGCTGTGTCTGCCCGTCGTCGCTGGCGCCGCGCGCGGCGACGGCAATCGCGCACCCGAGAAAGAGGACAAAAGAGAGTCGCATCGTCCGCTCCGAAACGGTGCTCCTTTATACCCTCCGGACGACCTCGCGGACAACCGATTGTGGCCGCTGATTCACCGTGAGGAACATGCGGCCCAGGTATTCGCCAATCAGCCCGAGCATGACGAGCTGCATCCCCGAGAAGATCAGGAACGCCGCCATCAGCCAGCCGAAGCCGTACTCGGGACCGCGGCTCGAGAGCCAGAGACCAAGGACGATGAGAAACGCGATCAGCCCGACGCCGGCCGTCACGAAGCCGGCGAGGGTCGCAATCCGCAGCGGCAGCAGCGAAAAATTGATCCAGGCGCTCAGCCACAGGCCGATCAACCGGCGCAAGGTATATCCGCTCGCGCCGGCGCGGCGGCGCTCGTGCGCCACGACAACGGAGTCAATCCGCTGCGTCACCTGCAGCAGCAGGCCGTCGATGTATGGGTACGGTCCGGCGTAGGCGATGACATGCTGCGCGATCGCGCCGGCGACGCAGCGGAAGCTCGAGAGATAGAAGCCGTGCGGCTTGTCGAGCGCCCAGTCGGTCACGCGGTTGGTGAGCGCACTCCCGAAATTCCTGAACGCGGAATGCTGTTTGACCTCGTAATGACCGTAGACGACATCTGCGCCGGTCGCCCTGGCGTGCTCCCAGAGCCGCATCGCCTCGCGCGGCGGATTCTGCCCGTCGTCGTCCAGATTGACGACGTGCGTACCGCGCGCATGCCGCCAGCCGGTGAGCACCGCGTTGTGCTCGCCGAAGTTTCGCGCGTGATCGACCACGGTAATCGGCACGCGACAGCTCCCCACCAGCTCGCGGCAAACGGCCATCGTCTTGTCGCGGCTGCCGTCGTTGACGAGAACGATCTCATGGCCGCCTTCGATCGCGAGCTGCTCGATGTCGCGCACCACCGCGGCGATGGTCTCGGCGGCGTTGTACATCGGAATGACGAAGGTCAGCGCAGGATTCGTGTTTGCCATCCGCTCAGCGTCCCATCAGCTCCGCAACCAGCGTTGCCACTTGCGCATCGGTGTCCTCGTGCGTCCCATCCGTGCGGATGATGTGATCGGCGAGCGTGACCTTCGCCTCGATCGGCAACTGGGCGCCGATGCGGCGCTCGGCGTCTTCCCGCGAGAGTCGATCGCGCGCCATTAGCCGCGCGATCTGCGTCTCGGGCGCGCACGCCGCCACGATCACCCGCTCGAACTGTCGCTGCCGGCCGGTCTCGTAAAGCAGCGGAATGTCGGCGACGGCAAACGGCACGTCGGCCGGCAATCCGTCGAAGAACGCCTCGATCCCGCGGCGCACGACGGGGTGAACGATCGCTTCCAGATCCTGCCGCGCCGCCTTGTCGCGAAAGACCATCGCGCCGAGCCGCGCGCGATCGAGCGCGCCATCCGGCATCAACATGCCCTCGCCAAATCGTTCGACCACTGCCGCCAGACCATCGGTGCCTTGAGCCAACGCGTCCCTCGCCAGGACATCGGCGTCGACGACGGGAACGCCGGCTGCCCGCAGACGTGACGCGACGTAGCTCTTGCCGGTCGCGATCCCTCCCGTCAATGCGATGCGACGCATGTGCCAGGCGAGGCTATGCGAGCCACTCGCGATCAGCGGGCCAGCTCATGACGCCTCTCGGCGGCCGTAATCGTGTTCTGCAGGACCATCGCGATCGTCAGCGGGCCCACGCCGCCTGGCACCGGCGTGAGCGCGCCGGCGACCTGCTCCACGCCGGGATGGACGTCGCCGATCAGCACGCTGCCCTTTTGCGCGAACTGCTCGCGCTTGCGGCTGTTCGCCGCGAAGAATCGCTGCACATCAGCCTCGGACGTGAGCGTGTTGATGCCGACGTCGATCACCGTGGCGCCGGGCTTGACGAAGTCCGCGGTGACGAATCCCGGCCGGCCAATCGCGGCAACGAGAATGTCTGCCCGGCGCGCAACCTCCGCCAGATCGCGCGTCCTGGAGTGACACACCGTTACCGTCGCGTCGCGATGCAGCAGCAACAGCGCCATCGGCTTGCCCACGATGTCGCTGCGGCCGATCACCACGGCGGTTTGTCCGGCGATGGGTATCCGCTCGCGCTCGAGCAGCGCGATGCAGCCGAGCGGCGTGCACGCGACGAGCGACGGCCGCTTCTGCACCAGCCGGCCAACGTTCTCGGCGTGGAAACCGTCGACATCCTTCGCCGGGTCGAGCGCGTCGAACACCCGCTGTTCGGCATCGCGGCCCATCGCCTCGGGCAGCGGCGACTGCACGAGAATGGCGTCGATCTCCTCGGTCCGATTGAGCCGTTCGATCGTCGCGAGCGCGTCGTCCAGGGTCGCCGCCTCGTCAAGCCGCACCAGATCGGCGCGGCAGCCGGCCTCGGCGACGGTCTTGATCTTGTTTCGCACGTAGATTTCGGATGCGGGATGATTGCCGCCGAGCACGACGGCGAGTCCTGGCGGCCGACCGGCGGCGGCGGCAAACTGCGACACTCTGGGCGCGAGCTCGGCGCGAATCTGCCTGGCCACGCCGGCCCCGTCGAGACGACGGGCGCTCACCGGTCCACCGTCCGCGCTGGCTGTACGCCCGCGGCTTCCTCGAGCGCCTTGAGCTGCGTCACGTCGCCCAGCAACACGAGCTGGTCGCCGACCTGCAGCATGTCCTCCGGCGACGGATTGAATTGCATCTGCCCCGCGCGCTTGATCGCGACCACGACGACCCCGAAAGCCTGCCGCAGATTCGCCTCACGGAGGGTCTTGTTGACGAAGGGAGCGGCCGGCCCGACCTCGACCTGCTCGGCGGCAAGATCGAGACGCTCCGAGCTGGTGGCGAGCCGCATGAAGTCCACGACCGCCGGACGCAGAGCCGTCGCCGCCATCTGAATGCCGCCCAACTCATACGGCGAGATCACGCGGTCGGCGCCCGCTCGCCGCAGCTTCGCTTCGGCGTCCTCCGACTCCACCCGCGCGATGATGAACAAATCGGGCCGGAGCACGCGCGCCGAGAGCACCGTGTAGACGTTTTCAGCGTCGGTCCCGACCGCGGCGATCAACCCGCGCGCGCGGTGGATGCCGACGCGGACGAGCACCTCTTCGCGGCTGGCGTCGGCGGCGACCGCGAGGGAGCCCTGCTCGATCAGCTCGTGCACGCGCTCGGGGTCCCGCTCGATCACGACATACGGCACCCGCTGGCGCGCGAACTCGTGCGCGATGATGCCGCCGATGCGCCCGTATCCGCAGATGATGAAGTGGTTCTTGAGATCCTCGAGCATGTGATTCAACCGCCAGCGCCGGAATTGGAAGTGCAGGCCGCCCTCGACGACCAGGGCCATCAGGATGAACGCCGTGTAGAAGAGCGTTGCGATTCCGCCGACGAGGACGATCACCGTCCAGGCTTCTCCCAGCCGCGACATCGGGTGCAGCTCGCGATAGCCGACCGTGGTCACCGTGATCATTGTCATGTAGAAGGCATCCCATACGGACCAGCCCTCGATGACCACGTACCCCAGCATCCCGACGGCGACGGTGAGAAAGAAAAGGGCGATCGCGAGACCTGGCCCTCTCAGGAAGGTCACGCGATCGCCCGGTCGAGCCACTGACGCTCCGTCCTATTTCTCGGCCGCGACTTTCGACAAGATCCAGCCGACGACGAAGACGCCGATGGAAACGCCGAGGACCTGCAGGCCGAAAGTATCGGCGGTCTCGGCGCTGACGCCAACCTCGCTCCACTTGGCGGTGGTGTCGTTGGTCACGCCCAGCTCGGTGAGCAGGCCGAGCAGGAACATGCACACGCCGTTGAACACCGCCAGCGCGCCGAACACCTTGACGAAATTCGCGAACGACTGCAGCGGCGTGCGGCGGCGCGCTTCCTCCTTGTCGGCGAGCGGACTGTGTGAGCGGCCGTAGAACCAGTAGATGATCAGGCCGATGTCGAGCCAGACCAGAAACCGGACCCACGTCAGCACGGGGAGGCTGAGCATCAGGTAGGAGCACGACAGAATTCCGAGAATCGGAAAGATCGGTCCACCCGGGACTCTGAACGGGCGATGCGCGTCCGGACGTTTGATCCGCAGCATCAGCACCGCGGCGCAGACCACGACGAAGGCGAACAGCGTGCCGATGCTCGTCATCTCACCGACGACCTGAATCTGCGTCAGGCCCGCAACCAGCGCGACGATCACGCAGGTGATGATCGTCGTGATGTACGGCGTCCCGAACCTCGGATGCACTCGGCTGACGCCGGTGGGCAGCAGACCGTCGCGGCTCATCGCGAAGAAGATCCGCGGCTGACTCATGAGCATCACCAGCAGCACGGAGGTGATGCCGGCGACCGCGCCGGCGGAGACGAGGTACGAGGCCCAGTCCAAACCGATGACCGACAACGCGTACGCGACCGGCGCGTTGAGGAACCGAACCGCCTCGGTCGGCGGAACCGCCGTAATGCCGGGGAGCGCGTCCGCCGACGACCGGAACTGCACGACCGGCACGATGCCGGCGAGGACCAGTGCTACCGCGAGATAGAGGATCGTGCAGACGACGAGCGAGGCGATGATGCCGATCGGCAAGTCGCGCTTGGGGTTCTTCGCCTCCTCGGCAGTGGTCGACACGGCGTCGAAGCCGATGTACGCGAAGAACACCACGGCAGCCGCGGCCATGATGCCCGACCACCCGTAGGGCGCGAACGGCGACCAGTTTTCGGGCTTCACGTACGCGCCGCCGGCGGCGAGGAAGAACAGGACCGCCACCAGCTTGATGGCCACCATGACCGCGTTCGCCCGCGCCGACTCGCGCACGCCGATGACCAGCAGAATCATGATGAAGAGCACAATCAGCACGGCCGGAAGATTGATGAGGCCAACCGGCGGCGCGGCTGCGAGCGCCGTCGGCAGCGAGATGCCCACGCCCCGCAACAGGTTCTGCATGTAGCCGCTCCAGCCGATGGCAACGGTCATCGATCCGACGGCATATTCGAGAATCAGGTCCCAGCCGATCATCCAGGCGACGACTTCGCCGAGCGTCGCGTAGGCATAGGTGTAGGCACTGCCGGCGATCGGAATCATCGACGAGAACTCGGCGTAGCAGAGCGCGGCGAAGGCGCACGCCAGCCCGGCCGCGAGGTACGACATCGTGATCGCGGGACCTGCCTGGTTGGCCGCCGCTGTGCCGGTGAGAACGAAGATGCCGGTACCGATAATCGCGCCAATACCGAGCAGCGTGAGATCCCATGCCGTGAGGCTGCGCTTGAGCGATTTGCCTCCCTGCTCGGCATCGCTCATGAGCCGCTCGATCGACTTCGTCTTGAAGAGATTCGAATCCATCCCGCCTCCAGGCTGCGTTTCGTGACGCGGCTCGGACCGCGCCGGTCAGCCGCCTTGGCCGCTGAGATTATAGAGGGAACTCATGCGAGAGCCGCCAAATACTGCCGCACGCGCGCCTCGGGGTCGGCGGTGAGCAGGTCCGTGATCACCGCCAGGGATGCCGCACCGGCCGCGACGACGCGCAGGGCCGTGTCGAGCGTGATGCCACCGATGGCCACCACCGGAATCCGGCGCGTCATGGCCAGGCGGGCTGCCGTCGCCACGAGCGCCAATCCAACCGCCGTGTAGCCCGTGTCCTTGGTCGCCGTGCCGAACACAGGACCAATCGCGAGGTACGACACCGGCTGCGCCAGCGCCGCGTCGATTTGCGATTCGGTGTGCGTCGAATATCCAAGGAGCACGCCGGGCCCGACCACACGCCGCGCGTCGAACGGCTGCAGATCGTCCTGTCCGACGTGAAGCGCGGCCCCGGTGAGCGCCGCGATGTCGGCGCGGTCGTTGATGACGAGCGTCGCGCCGGCACGTCGCGCATCGTCAGCCATCGCCTGCGCGAGATCGAGAAATGGACCGCTCGCCAGTGATTTCGCGCGCAGCTGCAAAAGCCGCGCACCGCCGCCGAGGTAGGCCTGGCCGAGGTCTTGCGGCGCCCACCCGGCGCGCGCGGCGACATCAACGTCAACGATGGCGTAAAGCTTGGGCAGGTCCACTGCGCAACGAGCAGAAGCGGCGACACGAAGCACGTGCAGCAAGCCCTCGGCATCCAAGCACCACCGGCGCCCAGCCGCTCCAGGCACCATAAGCGAAGCGAGCCTATGCGCTCTCCGCGAGCGCCGTCCCCCTAGGGCGCGGCTGATACCGCTCCATGAAATGCGTGTTGAGCCGTCCGGCAATGAAATCCTGCTCGTTCAGGATGCGGAGATGCAGCGGGATCGTGGTGCGGATGCCTTCGACGACCGCCATCTCCAGCGTGCGCTTCATCCGCGCAATCGCCTCCTGCCGATCGCGCCCGTGCACGATCACCTTGGCAATCATCGAGTCGTAGTACGGCGAGATCGTGCACTCCGAGTGCGCCGCCGTATCGATCCGGACCCCGGGACCGCCCGGCATGCTGAACGCGTGAATCGTGCCCGGCGACGGCACGAACGTCTCCGGGTCTTCGGCGTTGACCCGGCATTCGATCGCGTGCCCCGTGAACGTGACCTCGCTCTGCTTGAACGACAGCCGCTCGCCGGCAGCGATCCGGATCTGTTCCTTGACGACGTCGATGCCCGTCACCATTTCGGTGACCGGGTGCTCCACTTGAATGCGCGTGTTCACTTCCATGAAGAAGAAGTTGCCCTTCTCGTCCATGAGGAACTCGAAGGTGCCGGCGTTGGTGTATTGCACGGCGCGCGCCGCGTCGGCGACCAGCCCGCCCATCCTGCGGCGAATCTTGTCGGTCACCGCAATCGACGGCGATTCCTCGAGCAGTTTCTGATGACGGCGCTGAATCGAGCACTCGCGCTCGCCCAGGTGAATGACGTTGCCGTGGTGATCGCCGAGCACCTGGAATTCAATGTGACGCGGCGCCGATAGATATTTCTCGATGTAGACATCGCCGACGCCGAACGCCGCTTCCGCTTCGCGTTGCGCCGTCTTGAAGGCGTGCGGCAGGTCCGCCGCGGTCGCGACGACGCGCATGCCGCGGCCGCCGCCTCCCGCGACCGCCTTGATGATCGCGGGGTAGCCGATGTCCTTGGCGATCTTGAGCGCCTTCTCTTCGCTGTCGATCGGACCGTCGCTGCCAGGCAGCATCGGCACGCCGGCTTTCTTCATCGCGCGGCGCGCTTTAGCCTTGTCGCCGAGGAGGCGGATGACCGACGGGTCGGGACCGATGAACCGGATATGACATGCCTCGCAGACCTCCGCGAGGTAAGCGCTCTCCGAGAGAAAGCCGTAGCCCGGATGAATGGCATCCGCGCCGGTGATTTCCGCAGCGCTGATGATCGCCGGCACGTTCAGATAGCTGTCGGCGCTTCGCGCCGGTCCGATGCAGATGTCCTCGTCCGCGAATCGCACGTGCAGCGAGTTCTCGTCGGCCTCCGAATACACGGCCACGGTCCGGATTCCGAGCTCGCGGCAGGCGAAGATGATGCGCAGCGCGATCTCGCCACGATTGGCGACGAGGATTTTCTTGAACATATGGATCGGAACCTAGGCTCCGCGCGGCCCCAGCAACTTGATGGCGAACAGCCGCTCGCCATACTGCACGGCCTGGCCGTTCTCGACATAGATGCTGACGATCTCGCCGTCGTACTCGGAGTCGATCTCGTTCATCAGCTTCATCGCCTCGATGATGCAGAGCACCTGGCCCTTCTTCACCGCGTCGCCGACCTCGACGAAGGACTTCGCCCCCGGCTCCGAGGACCGGTAGAAGGTCCCGACGATCGGCGACTTCACGATCGCGAGCTCGGGCCCTTCGTCGTCGGGTGCGACGGCTTCGCCCGGGGCTTCAATGGCGGTGCGGTACGCCGGTGCCTCGGGAGCGACAGGCGCACCGGCCGTTATCGCGGGCATCGGCGCGGCCATGACGGGCACCGCCTGCATGACATGGACCGGCGGCTGCGAAGCGGCGCCGGCTTTGACGCGCAGCCTGACGCCGTCCTGCTCCAGCTCGAATTCGGTCAGTTCCTGCGCCCTGATGAACTCGATGAGTCGTTTGATCTCGTCCAGGGTCATGGTTGCGTTGGTTTGCGACGCTGGTTGGTCACGTTTTCGTCCGCGACGTTGGTTCGGGCCGCTGGTTCGACGCTGGTTCGGAACGAACCATGGTGACCAACCAGGGGCTACGAACCGCTCTTCGGCGCGTCCGTGAGCCACTCCGCGCCGTCCTCCGTGACTATCACGTCGTCTTCGATTCGGACACCGCCCCAGCCGGGAAAATACACACCGGGCTCGAGCGTCATTACCATTCCCGGCGCCAGCGGCGGCTCGGCCCGATCCGGCCGAGCCCGCGTGACACGCGGGCCTTCATGGATCTCGAGTCCCAGGCCATGTCCTGTGCTGTGCGTAAACGCATCGGCCAGTCCAAAGCCTTCGAGCGTTTTCCTTGCAGCGGCGTCCACTTCTTCCGGCAGGCCGCCCGACCTGATCGCGCTGAACGCCGCTCGTTGCGCGTCCGCCACCTGCTCGATGAGGCGCTGGTGGCGCGGTGCCGCCGGAGCCGTGACCACCGTCCGCGACAAGTCGGTGCAGTATCCGTTCAGAACCCCGCCGAAATCGACCACCACGAACTCGCCCGTCTCAATCTCCCGCTGTGACGCACGAGTATGCGGCAGCGCGGCGTTGGGTCCGGACGCGACGATGGTATCAAAGGCCGCCCGCTCGAACCCCGCACGGCGCAGCTCGAGCTCGATTTCGGCTGCGACGTCGGACTCCGTCCGGCCCGCTAAGCGTTTCAGCAGTATACACTTAGCGACGTCTGAAAGTCTCGACGCACCGTCCCGAAGCTGCGCAATCTCCCATCGATCCTTCGTCAAACGAAGCTCTTCTACGAGCGCTTCGGTCTCGGCGAGACCGGAGGACCAGCCGGATCCCTGGGCGAGCCTGGCGAGAAGCGACCGGTATCGCTGCACCGAGAGGTGGGCCGATTCGACACCGACGCGCAGGCCCGCCAACGGCGCAACCGCCGACACAATGGTCTCGTCGTAACTCGAGCCGGTGCCCACGAGCGCTGGCGTAATGGCGGGGAACGCTGCGGCGCGGGCGTCGAGAGTTGTTGCGTAGCGGCCGTCACCGATCAGCAGCAGACGATCCGGAGTGACGACCAGAGCCGCCGCGCTGGCAAAGAACCCCGTGAGATAGGCGATGTTCGGCAGGCTGGTCACGATGAGCGCGTCGAGCTCTTGTCGCGCCAGCAGCTGCCGCAACCGCTGGACACGAGCATCGAGAAAGTCGGCTTGGGCAATCAGCACGCGAAGTCCTTAACGCTCCAGAACGGCAAGCCACGCCTCGAGCTCGCGCAGAACCCGGCGGTCGGCCTCGGTCAGGCCCGATTCGCCGACAGCTGCCGGCCTCGGTGATCCATCGGCCGCCGGTTCTTCCTCCGGCCGTGGCGCAGCGAGCAATGCCTCGACCGCCGGCGGCGCGCTATGTTCGGCGAACCCCATCGAGCTGAGCACGCCGTCGAGATCGGCGGGAGCGGGCGACGCGGCTGGTTGCAGTTGATGCCGAACCTGCTCGATCAACTGCTGCAGATCGGGGTCATGGCGCGCCGACGACGCCGCGCGCTCAAAGTATTCGAGCGCGAGCTGAAGCTCGCCACGGCCGCGATGAACATCCGCCAGCGCGCGGAGCGCGGCGAGATTGTCCGGCGCGAGCGCCAATGCGTACTCGAGCTCGTGCTGCCCTTCGTCGAGTCGGCCGAGTTGGATCAAGGTGCGCCCGAGTGTGACGCGGGCGGACGCATAGGCGGGATGGCGGTCGAGCCCGGCACGGCAAACCTGCTCGGCGGCCTCGTAGTCACCCGCACGGCGATGCTCTTCGGCGAGTTGCGCAAACGCGATGGACGATGGATCCGCGTCGAGGCGGCGGCGCAGTTCCCCGATGCGTGCACTGTCGGAAGTCACGGACTTTGGGTGATCTTATCCGGGGCTCACGAGGTTCGGGCGCCGACAACACCCTGGCGCGAAAAAGCGCTGACGCAGGATGCAGTCCGCATCCCGCGCCAGCGCCTTGGCACACCGCCGATTTCTCGGCGCAATCCTCAGGGTTTCGGAACGACCGTCACGTCCGCTGAGGTGACCGCCGTCTGTCCGGCGTCGTCTTCCACCTTGAGCTCGACTTTATACGTCCCGGGCGTGTTGTAGCCCTTGCTCACCGTAACACCGGAGGCGACGGAGCCGGTTCCGAAACTCCACTCGTAGGAGACGATGCGGCGGCCAGGCGCCGCGGTCGAACTGTTCGCGCTCCAGAAGATCACGTCGCCCGCCTGCGGCGACGCCGGCGAGTAGATGAAGGCTGCAACCGGCGGTGTGCCCGCGACCACTGGAACCGTCTTGCCGACCGTCGCCGACCCTCCACGCGCATCGGTCACGGTGAGCACGACCTGGTAGGTGCTGACATCCCGGAACTGATGGGTCACAAACAGTCCGGACGCCGTCGGTACGATCGCCAAAGTCCCAGGTGTAGGTGCAGCGCATGCCGCACGCGACACCTTCGTCCTGTGACGTCGAGGCGTTGAAATTCACGACGTCGAGGACCTTCGGGTCAGTCGGCGCGAAAGTGAAGTCGGGCACCGGCTGGCCGTTGGGCGGCTGGATCACGTCCGGATGCAGCAGCCGGAGATCCACTTGACGAGCAATCTGGCCGCGATAATCGCTGCCGATCGGCGTCACCAAGAACGTGACGAGATGTCCCACGCCGTCGAGCTCCTTCGGCGGCGCGGTGTAAAACACTCGCGCTTTGCCGTCGTCGCCCGTCACCACCGTTTTGGTGGACAGCGTGCCGAGATCGTACGGCAGACCGTCGGCGGACATATCGATGCGCATGGCGAGCCCGCGGACGGGCATTTGGTCGCCGTTGGTGGCATCGATGTTGAGCGTCGTCTGCGACTGCCCGTCCTGCAGGATTTCGTCCGGCGCGAGCGACAGGTTGAGACGCAGTCCCAGCTCAGATGGCCCGGACAACGGCGGCGCCTCGGTGCTCTTGACCGTGCAGCCTGCCGTGAAGACGAGCAGCGCGAGCAATCCCGGTATCGTAAGCGTGCGCATGGCTGAACCTTCGTTGAACCTCTCGTTGGAGAACGCTGAGAACGTCATTGTTGACAACGCCCTATTCCGGATCACCGAAGTCCCCGAAATTCACGCTGATCGTGGCGGTGGCCACCACCTCGTTGCCCGCCTGATCCTGGCCATAGAAGGTGACCTCGGCAATCGTGCTGAGCATGACGGCGCCGCCGAGGCCAACCAGATTGGCGAGCGGCGGCTCGAGCTTCGCCTGATTGCGAACGAGGTCGAACACTGCGGTGGCGCGGGCAGTGGAGGAAACCGTCAATGTGAACGCGCCGTCGAACGGGTACGGCACGTCCCTCCCCGGTGTCGCGCGGCCGTCGCTGCGACGGTAGGACACGTGGTAGCGCGTGAACGTGATCGAATTCAGGTCGCTGGGCCCGAGCGATCCTGTGGGCAGCCCGGGGTTCTTCAGCGACAGCCGGAACGAAGCGCGGCCGAGGTCGTTGAAGAACGTCGGCACGCGAACGGTTTCAGAGCCGACAGTCTGCTCCACCAGTGTCTGCACATCGGAGTGCAGCACCGTGCTGAATGTGTCGGGCTCCGCTCCGGACGCAGCGTCGAGCACGTCGATGATCGCAAAGGCGGGCGACCGCCCGGTCCGCGCAACCTCGCCGCATGACGTGCTCGCGACCGCCGCGGCCAGCGCGAGGGCGAACGCGCCGCCCCGTGCGCGCTGTCGTGACCAACCATAACCGACGTATACGAACCGTCGTGACGAACCTTCGTGACGAACCATCGTCGTTAGCTCCTCGTGATCCGTGGCGTGATGAAGATCAGCAACTCACGGCTTTCGTCGTTCAGCTCATCGCGCTTGAACAACCAGCCGAGCAGCGGCAGACGGTGCAGCACGGGCACGCGTCCTTCGGTCGCCTGCTCGGAACTCAGATACACGCCGCCGATTACTGTCGTCTCGCCGTCGGAGACGAGCAGCGTCGTCTGCGCCCGCTGCGTGTTGATCGGCGGGATGCCATTGACCTGGCGGCTGAAGTCGGGCGACGCGTTCTCGAGGAAGACGCGCATGATGACCGTGTTCGACGCTGTGATCTGCGGCGTCACGCGGAGCGTGAGGGCCGCCGGCTTGAACGTGACCGTGACCGTGTTGTTGGCGACGGTCTGAATCGGAATTTCGACACCCTGGGTCATCTCGGCTTCGACGTTGTTCTGCGTCGAGACGCGCGGCGTCGACAGTAGACGTCCGCGGCCGCTGCGCTCGAGCGCCGAGAGCACGACATCCAGGTTGAGCGCGCCGTTGACCGAGCCGAGCGCGAGCCCGACCGCGCTCGTTGCCGCCGACACGCCGAGATTGACGCCGCGATCGGTGGCGTTTTCACCCTGCACCGGTCCCTGCACGCCACCCACCCGGCCCGTGAGGCTGCCGCTGTTGGGGAACGCCAGACCGGTGGTGTTGCCAAGCGCCGGGTCGGCGCGGCCGTTCATGCCCCACTGCACGCCGACCGAGCGCGCGAAGTCGCGCGTGGTGGCCACGATGCGGGCCTCGATCTCCACCTGCGGCTGCGGCCGATCGAGCGCCTTCACCAGTTCCGCCGCGAGGCTCAGGCGGTCGGCGAGGTCGCGAACGATCAGGGTGTTGGTGCGCGCATCGACCTGAACTTCACCGCGCGACGATAGCGCGCTGCGCGTGAGAATGGGCACCAGCTCCGGCGCCTTGGCGTAGCTGAGTGGCACCGTCAACACCCGGAGATCGCCGGCGAGCGCCTGCGCCTCGGTAAGTTTACGCTGCTCTTCCTGCTCCTGCGCCAGGACGTTCAGCGGCGCGATACGCACCACCGTGCCGTCCACCCTGTAACCGAGCTTGTTGGCCTTGAGGATGATGTCGAGCGCCTGATCCCACGGCACGTCGCGCAGCGAGACGTCGACGCTGCCGTTGATCGACGGATCGATCACGACGTTGAGGCCGCTGATCTCGGCAAAGGTGCGGAGCACGGCGCGCAGGTCCGCGGCCTGGAAGTCCATGCTGATCGGCGTGCCCGTGAATCGCGGCGACGGGTCGGGCTGCGTCACTTGCGTGACCTGCGGCGGCGGCGGCGGTGCCGGTGCCGGCTGCTGCGTCAGTGTCGCGGCGGCGCGGCGGCTGACCCATCGGCGGGCTGCGCGTCCGCGGCGTCGGCGCGGGGTGCGCCCGCATCGGGCGCGGTCGCGGGTTCCGCCGTTGCCGTCCTCTGTTCGGGCGCCTGGGCGCCGCCAAACAGGACGCGTAGCTCCTCGCCGGCCGACTCCACGCGGTAGGCGATCTGTCTAGCGAGATCGATCACGACGCGCGTCACGAGCGGCGAGCGGCTATTGGTCGCCACGCGCACGCGCTCGATGCCGCCGTTGCCAACTTCGGTGACCGCCGGCACGCCGCGCTCGGTGCCGACGTTCGCGAAATCGAGCACCACGCGCGGTGGTAGATCCTTGGCGTCCTGCACCGAAGTCGGCACGAGCTCGCCGTCGGCGGTGATGACCACGCCGGCGCCATCCGGCAGCGCGCGGACGCCGCGCAGCACCGTGGCCGCGCGCAGCGCCGCGGCCGGCCGCGGCGCCAACTCGTGGCGATTGGCGGCGGGCACTGGACGTGTCACGGCGGGAGCGGCCGTCCGTCCGTCGAGGCCGATGGCGCGCTCCACGTCGACGAAGATGAAGTTGCGCGCGCTGTGGACGCGAGCCGACGCCGGGCGATCGAGCTTGACGCGCACCCGCGCAATCGAGGCGCCGTCGGACGACGTCATGTCCTCGACCTCGACGCCCGCCACCGGCGACACCGCATGGACGGGCGCGGCGAGCACGCCGGCCGCGACGTGACGGAGGTCGACGACGACGGTGAAGCGGATCTGGCTGATTGGTCACGTACGCGACTGGCTCGCTCGACTCGATCGTCACCGTGCTGACGCGCGCATCGAGCTTCGACGAAATCGCGCGCAGCTCGATGTGCGGCGGCGCGCCGAGGCCGCCGGAACCATATGCGGTGACGGCCAGCGTCGACACGACCGCCACCGCGAGGACACTGCTCACAATTGAACGGTCGTGACGAACGGGGATGCGGCCCCGCTCGTGCGAAACGTTCGTGGTGCGCTCCATCACTTAGCCTCTCCGCGCAAGTACTTGCGCACTTCGCGCTGCTTCTCGAGCGACAGCGGATCGTTCACGTTCTGCAGGAGAACCACCGCCTGCGGGGTAATCGTGCGCACACTGCCGTCCATCAACCGATCGCCGGACCGAAGCGTGTACGTCTTGCCCGTCGGCGCCGCGACCATTGCTACCCATCCCGCGCGCGTCTGCACGATGCCTCGTACCGACACTTCGTCGACCATGAGTCCCGGCAGGCCCTCGGGCCGCACGCCGCGATCCACGCCCGGCCGCCCCTCGGCGCCGCGGTTGACGAAATTCATGAAGGGATCGCGCCGGCCGTCGGCGCTGTAGATGTAGTTCGGCGGCGGCGCCGGGCCGACTTCGGCCGGCGGCGCGGCTGGCGCCGGCGTGGGCGTCGGCGCCGGCGTCTGTCCGGCGTCGTCGGCCAGGGTCAGAGTCGCCGTCAGGAATAGCGCAAGCATCATCGCCATCACTCCGTCTTCCTCGGCGCGTTGGCCGCGGGCTTCGCCGGTTCTGACAGCAGCACGAACGTCGTCGCCGTGCACGCGACGTCGATCGTCGCGGTCGGGTCAGGTGCGGTCTTCGCCTTGATGTCGATCTTGCTCACGTTGATGATGCGCGGGAACTTGCTGACGCGATCGAGGAACAGACCGAGGTTGTGGTACGTGCCATCGAGCTCGAGGCTGATCGGCCACTCGGCGTGCAGCTGCCGCGTGGTCACCGGCTGCGGCTTGAACGTGCGAATCGTGAGGTTCGACTGCGTGGCCAGCGTCTGGATGCGGCGCAACAGGTCGGCGGCGTCCTTCTCCTCGGGCAGAATCGGGCGCAGGCCGTCGAGTCGCGACTGCAGCTCCTCGACTTCCTTGCGGAACGTCGGCAGCTCGCGCGCTGTCGCGAGGCCACGGTTGATGCGCGCACGGATCGAGAAGAGCTCGCTCTCCAACCCCTCCATCTCGGCCTGCGCCGGCACCTCTAGGAAGTAGTAGAAAGCGCCAGCGCCGGCGACCGAGAGCAGCACGAACAACGCGAGCTGCGCTTTCCAGGGCAGCTTGGTGATCGAGAGAGCCATTAGTTGCCTCCCCTGCCGGCCGGGCGCGCCACCGCGGGCTTGCTTTCGATACCCGCCATCTGGAACGTGCCCTTGACCACGAACCGGATCAGTTCAGGGCCCTGTTGCTGCTGGCCGCCGCTCGACATGATTCCGCTGTCGATGATCTCGACCGGCCGCTTGAAGTAGCGCGAGGCCTCGAGATTGCCGACGAAATCGGAGAGCGCCGTCAGCGAGAGGCAGCGGCCTTCGATGGTGACGTCGTAGCCCTCTTGCTTGACGTTGGTCAGCCACGTCATCTCCGGGAGGGCGCGGCTGATCTGATCGATCATGTGCACCGGCGCGCTCTGCCCCTTGCGCAGCTCGTCGATCAACTGCACGCGCTGCCGGAGCTGCTCGCGCTGCGCCTCGAAGTCGGCGACCTGCTTGAGCACTTCGCCGAGACGGGCTTCCTCGCGTCGCGCGGCGTCGATGTCGGCGACATACTGCGCTTTCTGCTGTGTCAGCGACCAGTAGCGCCAGCCCACGAGCACGGCGGTGAGCACCAGCAACAGGCTGCCGACAACGGTGATCTTCTGGCCGATTTGGAAGGAGCGTCCCGACGCCTTTGCGGCGCGACGCTCGCCGGCGAGCAGGTTGATACGAATCATCGGTCACCGACCCTTCGCAGCGCGAGGCCCACGGCGACGGCCGAGAGCGGCGCCATCTCGTCGGGGTGGACGCCGAGTTTCGTGGCGTCGAACGCCATTTGACGGAATGGATCGAAGAGCTCGACGTGCGTGTCGAAGCGCTCGCGCAGGCTCTCGGCAAAGCCTTCGACCCGTGACGCACCGCCGCTGAGCATGATCCGCTCGATGTGGTCACTCGACGCCGTGGCCTTGAAGAAGTCGAAGGTCTTCTCGACTTCGAGCAGCACGTTGTCGGTCATCGCGCGCAGAACCGGGCGGGCGTCCTCGTAGGACACGCCATCGACGTTGACGCCCTTCTTGAGCTCCTCCGCCGACTCGAACGGCAAGTTCAGTTCCTTTTGCACCGCCTCGGTGAAGGTGTTGCCGCCCATCGAGACGTCGCGCGTGAAGACCGACTGCGCGCCCGACAGGATGTTGATGTTGATCGCGCTCGCTCCGGCGTTGAGCAGGACGACCACGCTCTTGGACTGGAAGCCGTAGTTGGCCTCGTAGGCGTTCTGCAGCGCAAAGGCGTCGACGTCTACGATCAGCGGCGTGCGCCCCGCCTGCTGGATGACGTTGGTGTAGTCGGCGATCTTGTCTTTCTTCGCGGCGACGAGGAGCACGTCCATCGTGCCCTGCCCGCTCGCCGCGCTGCCGTCGATGATCTGGTAATCGAGATTGACGTCCTGGATGTCGAAGGGGATGTACTGCTCCGCCTCCCAGTAGATCGACTCGGCGAGCTCGGCGTCACTCATCGTCGGCAGGGTGATCTTCTTGACGATCACGGAGTTACCCGAGAGCGACGCGGCGACGTCTTTGGACTTGAACTGTTTGTTGGCAAAGAGGCGTGCCAGGGCGTCGGCGACCGCGCCGGAATCGATGATGGCGCCATCGACGATGCTGTCGGGCGGCACCTGCTCGACGCCGATCGCCGCGACGCGATAGCTCTTTCCGACCGGCTTGAGCTCGATGGCTTTCACCGTGCTCGACCCGATGTCCAGACCGACTAGGCTTTTAGAGCGACTAAAAAGCATTGGCTCGCTTTCAGAACGAGTGGGTCAATCCGTTGTGGCGCCCGCTTCCGGCGGCGCGCCGAGTACCGACAGCCGAGGTGCCTAACGGCAAACTCGATACCACCTCTGCCATGTCGTGGAAGTCATAACGTTTTGCGCATCGCCGACGAGTTTTGGTCGCCGTTGCTGAGCTGGAGCTGCCGTCTCGACCTACAGAATTGAAATCGAATCGCGAAAACTGCAGGTTGACGCTCACGACGTTGCACCGGCTGTCGGCTGACCTCATATCCCGCTGGCTGGCTTATCGGTTGCTGGCTGGTGGCGTGCAGAGCTTCGCGCGTGGGAGCGTGCAGGTCGGATAGCCCGTGCGCATCCATTGACGGTTCCGCCAACTCGTCGTATCATTTGGGTTTGCCGTCAGAGAGACGGTCTCCGTAGTGGCGGGCCGGCAGGCCTGCCGGTGCGAAGCGCTGTGGTGCGGTCCCCCGCCGTGCCGGGGCGAAGGACTGGCGAGCCGGGTGAGGCCCGCCCGACCCGGCGGCTATACACAGCCGCACAAGGACTCAACAATCATGCGCAGTTTTGTCGCGACCCCGAAGACCGTGACCCGCCGTTGGCACGTCATCGATGCCGAGGGGCAGGTTCTGGGCCGGATTGCCACGCGGACCGCCCGCCTGCTCCAAGGCAAGCACAAGGCGACCTACACGCCATTTCTCGATACGGGCGATCACGTGGTCGATCGTCAATGCCGCGAAGGTCAAGCTCACGGGCCGCAAGGAGGAGCAGAAGCTCTATCGGCGTCACAGCGGGTACCCGGGCGGACTGAAGGAGGAGCGCGCCGGTCGCGTGCGTCAGGAGAATCCGTTGCGGCTGGTCGAAGAAGCGGTGCGCGGCATGCTGCCGAAGACCAAACTGGGCGACGCGATGTATCGAAAACTCAAAGTGTATGCGGGCAAGGATCATCCGCATGCGGCGCAACAACCTACCGCTTACGAGGTCGCATAACTTGGCAGCTATTCAGTACTACGCAACAGGGCGTCGCAAGGAATCGACGGCGCGCATTTTTCTGAGACCGGGTAACGGCGCCATCACGATCAACTATCGCGAGTTCGCCAACTACTTCCCCACCGAAGCGCTTCGGGTTCAGGTCAAGCAGCCGCTCCAGCTCACCGAAACCGCCGATAAGTTCGACGTGCTGTGCACCGTCGGCGGCGGCGGCATCGCCGGCCAGGCCGGCGCGATTCGGCTGGGTATCGCCCGCGCGCTCGTCGAGTTCAGCTCCGAGCTGCGACCGCGGCTCAAGAAGGAAGGCCTCCTCACGCGCGACGCCCGCGCCAAGGAACGCAAGAAATACGGCATGGCCGGAGCCCGCAAGCGGTTCCAGTTCAGTAAACGCTAGTCGTGGATGGAGGACATTTGATTCCGCTCGCGATGAAAGACCTGCTCGAAGCAGGCGTGCATTTTGGCCACCAGACGAAACGCTGGAATCCGAAGATGAAGCCGTTCATCTTCGGCGAGCGCAGCGGGATCTACATCCTGGACCTCGGGCAAGACCGTCAAGCTGTTCAAGGAAGCCGAAGACTTCGTGCGCCGGCTCGCCGCCGAGGGCAAGACGGTGCTGTTCGTGGGCACCAAGCGTCAGGCGCAGGACGTGATTGCGGAAGAGGCCGGACGCTCGGGCATGTATCTACGTCAACGAGCGGTGGCTGGGCGGGCTGCTGACCAACTTCACCACCATCCAGCGCAGTATCGCGCGCCTCCGCGATCTCGAGGCGATGGCCACCGACGGCCGCTACGAGTTCATGCCGAAGAAAGAGATCGCGCGCGCGGAAAAGGAAAAGCGCAAGCTGCTCAAGAATCTCGAAGGCATCCGCAACATGGCGCGGCTGCCCGATGCGTTGTTTGTCGTCGACACGCGCAAGGAAAAGATCGCGGTCGACGAGGCGCGCAAATTGAAGATTCCGGTCATCGGCATCGTCGACACCAACTGCGATCCCGACGAAGTGGACTTCGCGATTCCGGGCAACGACGATGCGCTGCGGTCGATTCGTCTGTTCGCCGCGCGCGTGGCCGATGTCGATTCTCGATGGTCGCGGCGAGCGCGAATCCGCGATGGCCGAACAGGCGCAGGCGGATGCCGAAGCCGCGGCCGCCGACGAAGCGAGCCGCACCGTGCGCCCGGCAAACCTGCGCCGCCCGCAGCGCCCGAGCCGAAACGCCGACGCCCGCAACGTCCGCGTAGGCAGTTCACGCGCGGGATGATTCGAGCGCCGGCTGCTCACCCGCCGGCGCTTTTCTACGTCGATCGCAGGAGACGGAGCGGGTCGCGGACCTCCTCAGGTCACGCCGCGATCTGGAGACAGGCAATGGCAACGATCACAGCGGAACAGGTGAAGCAACTGCGCGACAAGACCGGCGCGGGAATGATGGATTGCAAGACAGCGCTCACCGAGAGCGGCGGGGATTTCGAAAAGGCCGTCGAGTATCCTGCGCAAGAAAGGGCTGGCGTCAGTGGCGAAACGCGCCAGTCGGACGGCGAAGGACGGCATCATCGCCCACTACATCCACATGGGTGGCAAGCTCGGGGTGCTCGTCGAAGTGAATTGCGAGACCGACTTCGTCGCGCGCACCGAGGATTTCCAGGTGCTGGCGAAGGAGATCGCGATGCACGTCGCGGCCGCCGATCCGCGCTACGTCAAGCGCGAGGACATTCCCGCTGACGTGCTCGAGAAGGAAAAGGAGATCTATCGCGCGCAGTTCGCCGGATCCGAGCAAGCCGGCCAACGTCATCGAGAAGATCGTCGAGGGCAAGCTCGAGAGCTATTACGCGCAGGCGTGCCTGATGGACCAGCCCTCGGTGCGCGATCCCAACGTGTCGATCAAGCAGATGATCACCACCGCCGCGGCCAAGACCGGAGAGAACGTCACCGTCTCGCGGTTCGTCCGATTCAAGCTAGGCGAGGCTGAGTAGAACGCTGCGATTTGGAGATGTGGCAGATTTGGAGATGTGGAGATTTGCAATTTGGAGTTTTGGAGATTTGGAGATCGGTCGCGGCTGAGCGGCCGCCCGGGCGTGCGGGTAGCGTGGTGAGCACGCGCTACCCGTCGCAAGTCGATCAGCTGTCATGCGGCCCAACAAATCTCCAAATCCCTGGAAGATATAATTCCGCTCTGATGCCGTCTGACTGCGCCGAACCCTCCTACCGTCGCATCCTGCTCAAAGCTTTCGGGTGAAGCCCTCATGGGCGATCAGGCGTATGGCATCGATCCCGCCGTCGCGACCCGCATCGCGCAGGACATGCTCGACATCCAGGCGCTCGGCGTGCAGACCGCAATCGTCATCGGCGGCGGCAACATCTTTCGCGGGCTGGCGGCGAGCGCGAAGGGAATGGATCGCTCGACTGCGGACTACATGGGCATGTTGGCCACTGTGATCAACGCGTTGGCGCTTCAGGACGCGCTCGAGCATCAAGGCGTGCCCACCCGCGTGCTCACCGCGATTGAAATGCGAGCGGTCGCCGAGCCGTTCATTCGCCGCCGCGCCATCCGCCACCTCGAAAAGGGGCGCGTCGTCGTCTTTGCCGCCGGCACGGGCAATCCATACTTCACCACCGACACCGCCGCCGCCCTGCGCGCCATGGAGATCAAGGCGGAAGTGATTCTGAAGGCGACCAAAGTCGATGGTATTTACACCGACGATCCGGTCAAGAATGCCAGCGATGTGAACGTTCGAGCGGATCTCGTATTTGCAGGTGCTGCAGGAGCGGCTGCAGGTGATGGATGCGACGGCGATCTCGTTGTGCATGGACAACAAGCTGCCGATCGTGGTGTTCAATCTCAAGGTGCCCGGCAACATCCGCCGAGTCGTGATGGGCGAGGAAGTGGGCACGACGGTGACGGCTTAGGGCTGGTGGCTGGTAAGGCGTGGCGTGGTTGGAGGGGCTCGGTGGGCGAAGCGACCATTCTCAGCCGCCACTCCAGCCCGACCCGGCCCATCGCAGCCGCACCGTCCAAGGAGCGAGCGATGAACGTTTCGGATTTGAAGGGACTGTTCGGCGAAGTCAAAAAACGCATGGACGGACAGATCGACTTCGTCCGCAAGGAACTGGCGGGCGTGCGGACTGGGCGTGCCACGACCGGGCTGCTCGACAGCGTGCACGTCGAGGCCTACGGCTCGCGCATGCCGCTCAATCAGGTGGCGTCGCTCTCGATTCCCGAGCCGTCGATGATCATCGCGCAGCCATTCGACCCGTCGCTGATGGCGATGATCGAGAAGGCGATTCGTGCGTCCGATCTTGGGCTCAACCCGCCAACGACGGCAAGGTGATTCGCATTCCGATTCCCGCCCTGACCGAAGAGCGCCGCCAGGAGCTCTCGCGCCACGTGCACAAGATGACCGAAGAGGGACGCAACCACGTCCGCACCGTGCGCCGCGAGGCCAACGACAAGTTGAAGAAGATGCTGAAGGAGCACCAGATCTCCGAAGACGACGAGAAGCGGGCGCTGGACGAAGTGCAGAAGATCACGGATCAGCACATCAAGATGATCGACGAGCTGCAGCAGAAGAAGGACGCTCGGAGCTGTCTCGGGAGGTAGACGTTCGCGTTTCAGCTCTCTGGGCGCTGGGAGTCCTGCGATGTGATTTACTTCACTCACCTCGAGTGCTCGTCGGCCTGCGGCGCAGGCCCGTTGATCCTCGTGAACGTCATTTCGTCTGCCCGTCCTGCGGCCTTCCACTGCTCGCCCGTTACAACCTGAAGGCTGCGCGCGCATGGCGGCGGGAGTCGCTCGCCGGACGCGAGCCGAATATGTGGCGATATCGCGAGCTGATGCCGCTGCTCGCGGGCGACGTCCCGGTCACCCTCGGCGAGGGCTTCACGCCGCTCGTCCATGCCGCACGCCTCGGCGCCGCGCTCGGGCTCGATCGGCTGCTCGTCAAGGACGAATCGCTCAATCCGACGAATTCCTTCAAGGCGCGCGGCCAGTCGGCGGCGATCACGCGCGCCAGGAGCCTGGGGGCGCACACGATCTCCGCTGCCGACGGCCGGCAACGCCGGCAACGCGGCTGCCGCCTACTCCGCCGCTGCCGGCCTCGCCTGCCAGGTGTTCATTCCGCGCGACGCGAAGCAGCCGTTCATCGACGAGTGCCGCCTGTACGGCGCGAACGTCACGCTGGTCGACGGCTTGATCACCGACGCCGGGCGCATGGCGTGCGGAAGAGGGCACGCGCGCGCGGCTGGTACAACGTCTCCACGTTCAAGGAGCCGTACCGCGTCGAAGGCAAGAAGACGATGGGCTACGAGCTGGCCGAGCAGCTCGACTGGCGGCTGCCCGACTGGATCATGTATCCGACGGGCGGCGGCACCGGGCTGGTCGGCATGTGGAAGGCGTTCGACGAGCTCGAGGCGATCGGGTGGATCGAAGCAGGCCGCCGCCCGCGCATGGTGTCGTGCAGGCCACCGGCTGCGCACCCATTGTCCGCGCGTTTGAGGAAGGCGCCGAAAAGGCGGCGCCGTGGGAGAACGCGCACACTGCCGCCGACGGCCTGCGCGTGCCCCGCGCGATTGGCGACTTTCTGATCCTGCGCGCCGTGCGCGAGAGCGGCGGCACCGCGATCGCCGTGTCCGACGCCGAGATGATCGACGATATGCTGGAGATCGGCCGCCTCGAAGGCATCTCCGCGGCCCCAGAAGGCGGCGCCGCATTGACGGCGATCAGGAAGCTGGTGGCGGAAGGGCGGATTCGCCGCGATCAGACGGTGGTGCTCTTCAACACAGGCGGCGCGCTCAAGTACCTCGACGTTCTGCCTCGGACCCAGGCAAACATGTAGTGATGTGGAGATGTAGTGATGTGGAGATGTCGCGCTGCATCGCGACATCATCACATCGCCACATCGCTACATTTGCGACTTCCGTGGGTCAATCGCCGAAGGCCACGCCAATCGCCCGCGCCGTCTTGCAGCAGATCCCAGTCGAGCGGCACGGTTTTCGTCTTGCCGACGATGTCCGCCAGCGGGATCGGCACGATGTCCGGCGGGTTGTTCGCGACCATCCGCCCGAACACGCCGCGCGCCAGCAGTTCCACCGCCTTGCCGCCGAACCTCGTTGCCAGCACGCGATCGAAGGCCGTGGGCGCGCCGCCGCGCTGCAGATGGCCGAGCACGACGCAGCGTGTTTCCTTGCCGGTGAGCGCTTCGAGCTGCGCGCGCGACGAGCGCGCCGATGCCGCCGAGCCGTTCGACATGCCCGCGGCTCGCTTCCTCGAGGAGCGTCGCCTTGCCGCCGATCGGCGTCGCGCCCTCGGCCGACGACGACGATGCTGAAGCGCGCGCCGAACGCTTCTCGCTCGCGCAGGCGCGCGACCATCTTTTCGATGTCGTAGGGAATCTCGGGAATCAGGATGACGTCGGCGCCGCCGGCGACGCCGGCGTGCAGCGCGATCCATCCGGCGTAGCGGCCCATCACCTCCACGACCATGATGCGGCGATGCGCTTCGGCCGTGGTGTGCAGTCGATCGATGGCGTCGGCCGCGAACGACACGGCGGTGTCAAAGCCGAAGCAACTCGTCGTGCCCCAGATGTCGTTGTCGATCGTCTTCGGCACCCCGACCACGGGGATGCCTTTCAGATAGAACTGATGTGCGATGTGCAGCGTGCCGTCACCGCCGATCACGACAAGCGCGTCAAGCCCCATCTTGTCGAACGTCGCGACCACGCGATCCGAGTAGTCCACGCTGCCAGTCGGCGGTGTCGACCGGGTATTCGAACGGGTTGCCCCGGTTGGTGGTGCCGAGAATCGTGCCGCCCAGTCGCAGGATGCCGGTGACGTCCTTCGGACGTGAGCACTCGCGTTCGCGAAGGATC
The DNA here is from genome assembly GCA_963807105.1 of uncultured Acidobacteriota bacterium. Taxonomy (GTDB): domain Bacteria; phylum Acidobacteriota; class Vicinamibacteria; order Vicinamibacterales; family UBA2999; genus DASPWV01. The sequence goes on from CAWEAM010000001.1 coordinate 119,383, forward strand.
GAGCAGACCATCGAAACTGTCTTCGAGCCCGATGACTTCGATGCCGGAATTGAATGCCGCTTTGACCACGGCGCGGATGACGGCGTTGAGGCCGGGCGCGTCGCCGCCGCCCGTGAGAACGCCAATACGTTTGACCGGAGACATCTGACTCGGACTATACCACCGCGATTTTTCGAGGATTTCGCGTGATATACTCATTCGGCTCCTGCAAGTCACAAACATCCTGGCCGCGCACCGGATCGAGCGAGCCCGAATCCCCATCGTCCACTACGATTTCTGCATGTTCCGAAAGTTGCACTTCTTGTGGATGGCCGCGCTGCTTCTTGCGTGCGCCCTGCCCGCCGCCGCGGGAATCACGCCGGCGTGGACGATCGAGCAACTCACCGACTTTTCGTCGCTCGTCGTCGCCGGACGTGTCGTCAATGTCACCAGCCAGTGGGACTCGGCCGTCAACGGGATCTACACCTACGCCGTCCTCGACGTGTTCGAGGTGTGGAAAGGTCAATTAGGGACCGACCGCATTGTCGTCAAGATTCTCGGCGGGCGAATAGGCGATCTCGAGTTTGCCGTCGACGGTCAGGCCATTATTCACGAGGGGCAGGAGGTCGCGATGTGGCTCGAGGTTCGGCCGCGCGACAACACGCTGTATCCGGCGGGCCTCTCACAAGGCGTGCGCGACCTGGCGCAGATCACGAGCAGCGATCGCGCGGTATTGCGGACCGAGGTCGGACGAGTCGCCGGCGACCCCCGATCGGTGGTGTTCGCAACCACGCCGCGCGAGTGGCGCTCGGTTGCGACCGACGCCTACACGTTCGGTCCGCCGGACGGCGGACCTGCCCGCTGGCACGAGGCCGACTCCAACACGCGTGTCTTCGTCGACTATCAGCCGCCTTCCAGCGGGCTCGGCGGCGGCGTCGGTGAGCTCGATCTCGCGATCATCGCCTGGAACACCTCGGGCATGAATTTTCAGCTGCAGATCGGCGGGGCACGGAGCGCGCGCTGTCTCAACACCTACGAGACCGGCGGCGATGGTCGCATCACCGTGTCGTTCAATGATCCGTGCGGCGAGATGGTGGACAACGGATCGATCATCGGGCTCGGCGGCGGCTACTTCACCGATGCGGAGCTGCGCACCGTGAGCGGCACCGTGTTCAAGAAATTCCTGCAGGGCGCCATCGCCTTGAACAACGACGCAGCGGCGATCTCGTATCTCTCGCAGCGCGGTTGCTTCCAGGATGCGCTGACGCACAATCTCGGGCACACCATCGGCCTGGGCCACTCGGGGGATCCGACAGCGGTCATGGCCGCCGCGCCACGCGCGTGCGGCGCGACGTCGGCGCCGCTCAGTCAGGACGACCGCAATGGCGCCGCCGCCATCTACCCCACGGGGCAGCCTGGCGCGCTTCCGGGCGTTCCCTCGGGATTGACGGGCTCGTCGAGCGGCAACACGGCCAACCTTGCGTGGAACGCGCCCGCGCTGGGCGGCCAGGTCACCACCTACGTGATCGAGGCGGGCTCGGGCCCTGGCCTTTCCAATATTGCCGTCTTTGCCACCGGCAACACGTTGACGACGCTGGCGGTGCCGAACGTGCCGCCGGGGCTCTATTACGTGCGAGTGCGCGCGAGGAACACCGTCGGAACCGGCCTGCCTTCCAACGAAATCCAGCTGCCGGTCACCTGCCCCGCCGCCCAGCCGCCCACCAATCTGCGCTTCACCAAGGTCGGTCCGAATGTGACCTTCAACTGGAACGCGCCAACTTCCGGACCGCCGCCGCTCGGATATACCATCCTGGTCGGCACGCTCCCGGGTGTGACCAACCTGCTCGCGTACGACTACAACACATTGACTACGATCACTGCGACGGGTCCGCCGGGGACGTACTATGTGCGTGTCCTTACGCGCGGAACCTGCGGCAACAGCAGTCCGTCGAACGAAGTGAACGTTTCGCTGCCTTAAGGAGGTTGCGATGACCCGGTTTTCCGTCGTCGGGATCGCTCTGTTCCTGACTCTTGCCGCCGACGCGGGCGCGCAGCAACCCCCGGCACCGCTGTTCTCCCCTGCAGAGGTGGCCGTGGCGGATCGCGCTGCCGCGGCGATGAACGCGCGCAGCGCCAAACCTGTGCTCGATCGACGCGTCGTCAGCATGGATCTCGGACAGCTGTTCGATCCGAATGTGCGGCGCGTGCTGCTCAACGTCGGCGACCACGAATGGGTTGCGGCGTTCGAGCGTCTCGACAACATCAACGGCTCGCGCGCGTGGACCGGGTCGATCGAAGGCATTCCTTACAGCCACGTGTCCATCGTCGAGAACGACGGTGCTGTCGCAGGACTGATCAACGCCGTCGGCGAGCTCTACGCGATTCAGACCGTGACTCCTGGCGTGTTCACGCTCGATCGGATTGCCGACGCCAATAAAGAACGGCAGCCGATCGTCCCCGAGCCGATGGCCGCCGCCGACGCGCCGCCGGCGCCCGGATTGGCCGCCGATGACGGCACCTTGATCGACGTGCTCATTCTTTACACGCCGGCGGCGGCCACAGCTGCTGGTAGTCAGGGCGGCATCGCCGCCGTTGTGGCCAAGGTGATCAGCGACACCAACACCGCCTACCAGCGCAGCGGCATCACGACGCGGATGCGGCTTGTCGGATCGACTCAGCTGGCGTTCAGCGAAACCACCAACATGACCAACGACCTGATTGCGCTGCGCGCCAACGCCACGGCGGCGGCGCTACGCAATTCGACCGGCGCCGACATCGTGCTCCTGCTCGAAGACTCGATCGACCTGGATACGTGCGGCATCGCCTATCTGCTCACCGCTGGCAACGCGACGACCTTCGCGCCCAACGCTTTTGCCGTGGCCGACATCTATGTGGGGTGCGTTTACACGCCGTCGCACGAGATGGGACACAACCAGGGATCGAATCACGACCCGGCGAACGCGTCGGGCGGTGGCGCGTTCGACTTCTCGTATGGTTTCCGGGACGAAGTCGCCGGCTTTCGGACGGTCATGGCGTACGACGACATCGGCTGCTGTCCGCGCATCCTCAATTTCTCGAACCCGGTCGTGTTGTACAACGGCCACACCACGGGGAAGGAAAAGCAGAACAACGCCTCGTCGATTCAGCAGACGGCAGTCGTGGTCGCCAACTTCAAGCAGGCACTCGGTGGCGGAGTCACGGTGCCGCCGGCGCCGACGGGTCTCGCCGCATCGACCAGCGGCTTCAACGCGACCGTTTCCTGGGCCGCGGTTGCTGGCGCCGCCGGCTACGCCCTCGACGTGGGCACCGCGTCAGGCGTCTACAACATCTTCTCGCAGCTCAACGTGGGTAATCAGACGAGCGTGTCCGGATCGGGTCCGGCCGCGACCTACTTCTTCCGCGTGCGCGCGTATAACTCGGCTGGCCCTGGCGCGCCGTCGGCGGAATCGTCGTTCTCGCTTCCCGCCGGCTGCGCGATTCCGGGTGCGCCTCCGAGCTTCACGCACAGCGTCGGCGCCAATCGCCTCGTGACGCTCGCCTGGGGCGTGCCGACCGGCTCCGGGCCGTTCGCCTACACCATCGACGTTGGCCTCGGTTCCGGACAGACACTGGTCTCGCTGCCGGCCGGAGCGGTCAACTCAGTCTCGGTCCAGGCGCCGCCAGGAACGTTCTTCGTGCGCATCCGCGCGTCGAACATCTGCGGCACCGGTGGACCATCGGTCGAGCGCACGATCGCCGTTCCGTAAAGGCCTTCAGTACCAGATCACACCGGCTCGCGGTCGATCGCTTCGTGCGATCGGCCGCGGCGGTGCCGCCTGCCGTCGTACCATAATGACCTGTTGTAGGACGGCACGGAAAACTGTCCGTTTTCCGCGCGGCGCGGATGCGGTGGGACGGTTTAGGTAATCCCTTCTATTCAGATGCTTCCCAGCCTGAATCGCTACTCGCAGTCAGCAACGTACGCGCAGATGAATCTCCGAGATACGTACGTGCAGCTTGCGCTCGTTCCCGCATGCACGTGTGCACACCCGCGTTGCTGTGCATCGTCTTACACTCGCGGAGGCGGCCGACCGCTGGTATCACGGCAGCGAAGCGACGAGCCGCACGGGCACCTTCTTCGGGTTCTCGGGACGCGTGTCGAGCGGCGCGACCGGGCTTGGCACGATGACAGAGGGCACCGTCGACTTGACGCTCCGACAGCCGTGGTCCGCCCGCGCCTACCTTGGGTGGATGAAAGGAGGCGAGGTGGTACGGCGGCTGTTTCGCGGCGATCGGCTCGTGTTCTTTTCATTTGAGAACGTGTTGACCTTCTGATGCTGATCCCGGCGCTCGCTGCGTTTTTCATATCGGGGTTCGCCGCGCTGCTGTATCAGGTTGCGTGGCAACGAATGCTCGTGATCTTCTCTGGCGCGGACGTGTACTCGGCCACCATGGTGATTGCGGCATTCATGGGCGGGTTGGGATGTGGAAGCCTTGCCGGCGGGTATGTGGCCGATCGCCTGTCGCGTTTCGCAAGCCTGCTCGCCTTTGCGGCCGCCGAAGCGGCCATCGCCTTGTTCGGTTTCAACAGCAAAACGCTCTTCTACGACATGCTGTACCGCGACTTCGCGCAAGTGGCCGCGACACCTGCGCTGGTCGCGCCGCTTCTGTTCGTGCTGCTCCTCATCCCAACCTCCTTGATGGGCGCGTCTCTGCCGCTGCTATCGCGCGCGCTGACGATGCGCGTCGAGACGGCGGCGCGGACGGTGGGATGGCTATACGGGATCAACACGCTTGGAGCCGCCACGGGATCCCTGGCGGCTATCTGGTGGTACATCCCGCGCAACGGGATCGACGGCGCACTTTACGCCGCCGCGTGGTTGAACCTGGCGTGCGCCGCACTGGTCGTGCCGCTGGCGCTCGCCGCGGCTGTATCGACGCCGCGCGATCGTGAGGCCGCGGCGGCCGAGAATCGTTCGGCGCCGCCGCCAGCCGGAACAGGAGGCCCTGCGTTTTCGACATGGGCCGCGCTGTTCGGCCTGTCCGGGTTCATTGCCCTGTCGCTGGAGCTGGTCTGGTTCCGGCTGCTGGGCGTGATGTTGAAGTCAACCGCCTTCACGTTTGGAACGCTGCTCGCGCAATATCTCTTCTGGTTGGGCCTTGGATCGGCCGCCGGCAGCATGTTCGCGGCGGTTGTTCGACGGCCCGCGTCGCTGTTTCTGCTGTTGCAGACTGCCGCGGCGGTGTACGCCGGCCTCAGCCTGAGCGGCATCGTGCGTGAGGTCGCGCCGGACGGCTCGTGGACGGCGCTCGGCGAGTACTTCGGGGCCTACGAGCCGCTCGGTGTCGCCGATGTTCGATTGGACGCGCTGCCCCGCGAGTTTATCCGCCTCTATCTCGGCCTTCCCACGATCCTGCTCGCACCGGCGACGTTCCTCATGGGCCTGAGCTTTCCCATGCTGCAGCGCGTCGTCCAGACCGATGTGCATTGGGTGGGGCGCCGCACGGGAGTTCTGCTCCTCGCGAACATCGCGGGGAGCACCGTCGGCACGGTGCTCACGGGATGGTTTCTGCTGCGCGTGCTCGGCACGGCGCACACGTTGATGTGCCTCGTTGCGCTCTCGGGTGTCTTTGCGATCTCGGCGTGGCGTCTGGCGCCACGAGAGCGCGTTCGCCGAGCGCCCGCGGTCGTGGCCGCCGCGCTCGTCGTGCTGACGCTCGTGATGCTTCCATCGAGTAGCGCGCTGTGGGCTGCCTTGCACGGGACGACACCCAATGTGATCCTCGTCGCGGAAGACGGCACCGGGGTGTCCTTGCTGAAAAGCGTCTCGGCGAGCTTCACCAAAGGCGTCGTCGTCTTCGTAAACGGATTGGGACAGAGTCAACTTCCTTATGGGGGGATTCACACGGAACTTGGCGCGCTGCCCGCGTTGTTTCATCCATCGCCGCAAAGCGCCGCGCTCATCGGGCTCGGATCGGGCGACACGCTGTTTGGCGTCGCCGGGCGTCCGGAGCTCGGGCGCATCGTGTCGATCGAGATCATCAGACCGCAGATCGACACGCTGCGTGCGCTCTTTCTGCGCCATCCCTACGGAGGCCTGTCGACGGTGCTCGGCGACCGCCGCATTCAGCACGTCTTCGGTGATGGCCGCCTCGTGCTCAAAGTCGGCGGCGAGAAGTTCGACATCATCGAGGCGGATGCGCTGCGGCCGGAGAGCGCGTACGCCGGCAATCTCTATTCTGAGGAATACTTCCAGCTCGTTCGCGATCGATTGAAGCCAGGCGGCTACGCGGTCACGTGGGCGCCTACTCCCCGCGTCACTCGCACGTTCGTGCACGTGTTCCCGCACGTCGTCGGATTCGGCGTCATTCTCGTCGGCAGCGATCGACCGATTCTCCTCGATCGAACGACGATCGAAGCGCGCCTCGCCGACCCGCGCGTGGCCGACTATTACGCGTCAGCAGGCATCAACATTCGCCGCACGCTGGTGCCGCTCCTGAATTCGGCGCGGCTATACACGAAAGACGATCCAAGCCTTCGCGGCGATACGAACACGGACCTGTTTCCGCGAGACGAATTCGCGCGGTAACACGGTCCGTCACGTGTCAGGTGTCAGGAATTGTCAGAACAGGCTAATAGTGACTGAGATTAAGAAACGTCTAACGGACGAGACACAACGGAGCTCAATCTAACGCAACCAGCCGCAACGTCGCGCCCAGACAAGCTGCATGAAACCACAAGAGACGCAAAGAAGCCAACTCCTATGGGTACAATGACCTGTTGCTGCTCCTCGCGCTGATCGGATGCATCGCTGGACTCGGCGGTGTCTATCTCCGCCTCCGGCCCGAGTTCCCGCAAGGCGTGACGTTCGCGACACTGGCGCTCCTCGCCGGCGCCACGCCCATCGCGTGGTACACGCTCGTTGAACCTTCTCCGCTCGATCTGACTGCCTTTGGCCTGTCGGCCTGGCTCGCACTGCCCGCCTCACGCTGCGCGACAGGCCGGACGCGGGTTCTCCTCTGGATCGCACTCCTCGCCGCTTCCCTCCTCGCGATATGGCTGACGCTCCTCTCCCATTCGGCGCTGCAACTGACGAACAGCCGGTGGAGCGCCGTCCTTTTTTCCTCATGGCATGGCCTTCTCTCGTGGACTCCGGCCGTGTATCTCGCCGTCGCGGGGACGATCGCCTACGCGCGGCGCGATCGGATGTGGGCGATCGCAGCGCTACTCGTGCTGGCGATTGCCTCGTGGCTGGTCGGCACGGCCGGCAACTGGCTGCGCGAGCCGGCGTTCGGCGGCCGCCCGCTGATCAGCGTTCTGCCGGTACTTGCGCCAGGGCTCGCCTACACAATCGACCTGCTGCGACGCCGGCCGGCGCTGGCGATGGCGCCTATCGTGGCCGTACCGATCGTCTGGAATCACCTGCTCATGATGCAATACACGGTCGGCATGCTGCCCAAGGACGAGCCCGTGAGCTTCGCCCGTATGGTGCGACAGCAGGCGGACGCGCAATCACGCGCCTGGCCGCTCTACCCGTTTGCCTTTCCGGCGAATGTCGTCTTCGCCTGGCGCGAAGGCCTGCCGCTCGACCGGTACGACACGCTCGCGCTCGAGCCGCGAGTGACGACGCTCGATCTGAGCATGGATCGCGACGCGGGCCGATTCCTGCTGGAAGGATTTGACGGTCAAACCGCGCAGGGCGAAGCCGCCGGCTGGTGGATCGGCGGCCGGACCGCAACGCTGGCGGTACCGCTCGCGCTGCCACGCCATCGGACAGTGCGAATTCGCGTGACGGCGCGCAGCCGGTTCGAGGAACCCGTGATGCAGGCGGATCTCGCGCTGCTCGTCAACGGCCACGAGGTCGGACAGTTCTCGCCTGGCGCGACCGACGCCACCGACGCCACGATCACAGTGGACGCGACGAGCGCGATCTTTCGTGACGGCTTCAACCGCGTGTCGTTTGTCAGCCGCGGCGTGCATCGCGTCGATCCCGGCGACACGCGCCGTCCCGGGCCGCTCGCGCGCCGCGCAGGACGTCCGGCGTGGCCGGTTGCGGTGTATCGCGTGGTGATCGAACCCGTCGAGTGAGCCGGTCGCCGCATCAGTACGGCAGTCGCAGCGGAACCGGCGAGGCCGCCAGCTGCGGCAGCACATCGAGCGGCTCCGCGGCCTGCCCTCGCCACACGAGCGTCCACGACAGCAGCCAGACCGCGAGCATCAACTGCCTCGGGATCGTCCACCCCGAGGCCTGCATAGGCGCGAACGCCCGCGCCGCAAGAATCGCGAGGATCGGAACCCACGGCAGATGGAAGCGGCTGTCCCCGAAGCTGGCGACGTGAATTGCGGCGGCGCACGCGAGCGTGGCCACCAGCAGCGGTCCGGCGCTCGAAGACGTCAGGCCAGGTCGAAGTGCGCCGATCGACGCGAATGTCATGAGCACGGGAAAGCTGGCGACGATGGCGATGCCCCATGACCACACGGTCGCGGGCGCGTGACGTCCCTGCACGTGAAACGAGTAACCCCACGCGTGCTCGCGCCCTTCGACGCCGAAGAAATATCCGACCTTGAGCAGCGCCAGCCGCGCCGCCCGGCCTGGTTCTGCCATGACGAACTCCCGGGCGACGCGCATGCCGATGTCACTCCGCTCGACATCGTTGCGCGCGTTGCCCCAGTACTCGGCCGCCGCGGCGTCGACAGCAGGGATCCCAGGGTGCCGCCCGGTCGCGCCCGGATAGTTACCGAGTAGCGCGTTGAACCCTGAGGACGTGTCGGTCGGCACGAACCGCTGATAGATCGCGTAGTTGCGCTGGATCCAGGGCGCGAGCGCGATGAGAAACCCGATCCCGAGCAGTGCCGCTCGCGTCAGCAGCCCGCGATCGAGGCGCCGGCGCGCCGCGAGCGTCCACGCCTCGGCGAGGAGAATGCCGCCAAGGACGGCCAGCCCGGTGCTGCGCGTCAACGTCGCCGCTCCAACGGCGATACCGGCGGCAAGGGCGGCGCCGGGCCCAGCCCGTGTCCAGAGAGTCATGCCCAGGATTGCCAGCGCCGTAAACAGAGTCTCGGCCATGAGATATGCCGAATACAGCACCAGCGCAGGATAGATCGCGACGATCAGCGCTGCGGCGCGTGCGCCACGCTCGGACGTCACCCGCCGCGCGAGAACGAACGTCAGGACGACCGTGACGGCACCGAGCACTGCTTGCGCGATCCGGACTGCAATCAGCTGCTGACCCGCGACACTCAGAATGGCGGCGATGAAAAGCGAGTAAAGCGGAACGCGAAACGCGTCGGGTGCGAGCGTGCCGGTATGGAGCAGGTGCAGCGCGCGCTGGTGATACTCCTGCATGTCGGCAAACAGCACGGCATCGCGCGTATAGAGGACGACGATCAGACGAAGCGCGAGCGCCACCGCTGCAACGATCGCAATCCAGCCGGCCGAGGAGGGCCCGCTAACCGAGCCACGCATGGAAGGTGTATTCGGCGCGCGCGTAGAGTGCACCGACCGACTCGAGCACGCGCACCATGCCGAAGTTGGTGCTCTGGGTCGCGGCTTCGGTGAGCACACCCTGCGTATGGTTCTCGACCGCTGCCGCGCAGATGAGCCCCGCGTAGGCGCCAGGGCTGTCGGACCGGCACGCGCCCAGGCTACCGGCGGAGATCGCGGCGCCGCTCACCGACGATGCCGGTTCGACGCGCTTGACGCTGGTCCAGCCGATGAGGCGGCCATCCTGATCGTCGGCGACGAAAATCCGATCGGCCATCTTGCCGCTGCAGCAGTTGCGCGCCCACTCCACGTAGAACGCATCGCTGCGTTCCCGCGGCAGGTGGGGATCGAGCTGAAACCGTCCGGCGTAGCCCGCATACGCCTCGCGCGTCAGTTCGAGGATCGTCGCGGTGTCCTCGGGGGTGAAGGGCCTGATCGCGCCGACCGCCTTGACCGCACGCGGCGCGCGTTTCCGTGGATGCGAAATGTAGGTCATGATCGCATCCATCAGCCGGAAGCCCGTCGCTTCGGCGATGGCGATGAGCTCGTGATCGGCGGCGTCGGTCTTGAGCGCCACGTGCTCCACACCGATTGCGCGGAATCGATCGAGCGCCGCGGTCACCGCCGCGCACAGTCTCTCGCGCGCGGTCGTGTCCTGACGGAGGATGTAATCGAGCCGGCCCATGGCAACGCCGAAGAACGCGCTGTCCCACGCCAGCGGGCGCCCGATCACGACCAACCCCGCATCGCGCTCGGTGTCGATGAGCGCAAAACTGCCAGGTGTCCGTTGGATACCGGCGATCTCGGCGCGCATCACGTCGGACTGCTGCCGGCGCGAGAGCCAGCGGTGATGCCGATAGGGCTTGAAAGAATAGCTGTCGATCAGCTCATCGGCGAGCGCGGTGTCGTCCGCGCCGAGCTCGCGCATCGTCACGCATGTTCCTCGACGGCCGGTGACGCATACACCCGGCGCACGAGGTAGAACGGACGGCCGCTGCTCTGACGATAGATGCGCTGCAGGTAATCGCCGGCGAGACCAAGAAGCGCGACCAGCCCCGCGAACAACGCGGCCATCACGCCCGCGAGGAAGCCGGCGACGCCGACCTGCGCCGCCGCGGCCAACGACAGCAGCAGGAAAAGGCCGCTCGCGCCGGCGGCGATGAGAAACACCCACGCAAACACGTCGCCGATGCTATTGACGAGGAAATCCATGAACAGCCGCACCAGACCCGTGGCCGAGTACGACGAGGCGGGCAGAAGCCGATGCCGCGTCTGGTGCGACACTTCAACTTCGGCGACGCGCTTGGCGACGCTCACCGCCACCGGTTTGAGGAAGCGGCGCAGCTCTCCGAAGGTGGACACAGCGTGCACGACATCGGCCGTGCAGGCGTTGAACGGGCAGCCAACGTCCTGCAGCCGCACGCGTGTAATCGTCGTGACCAGCCTCGTCAGCAGGCGCGACCACAGGCGGCGGGAGTGCGGGTCGCGGCGCCCGCGACGAACGCCGCTCACGAAGTCGTAGCCCTGTTCGAGCGGCGCGAGGAGCAGCGGGATCTCTTCTGGATCGCACTGCAGGTCGGCGTCCATCGTCACGATGTAGCGGCCGTGCGTGCGATCGAATCCCGCGGAGAACGCGGCGTGCTGACCGAAGTTTGCGGCGAGCTCGACGACGACGACGCGCTCGTCTCGCTGCTGAACCGTCCGCAGTGCGTCGAGCGTCTCGTCGGTGCTCCCATCGTCGACGTAAATGAGCTCGACGCCGCCGGCGAGTTTCGCCGCCGCGGTGCCGAGACTCTGGTGGAGCGCCTCGACCATCTCGCGACCCGCGTTGAAAAACGGCACGACGACGGACACACGCACGTTACGCGTCTGCATGAGTCTGGCTCATCATAAGGTATAATTAGTGTTTGTTCGAATGGGGGCGGCTAGCTCAGTTGGGAGAGCGCCGCGTTCGCAACGCGGAGGTCGGGAGTTCGAGCCTCCTGCCGTCCACCAACCTTCGCTTTCGTGCCGCGCGAAGGTCGTCCACCATGGCGGCGCATCGCAGGTTCCACCGCGGCGGCGGACGACGGCGCGCTTCGAGCGACCGTTGGCAAGCCGTCGTTTAACCTTTCCTACTTCTCCATCGTCCAAATCCATATGAGCTGGTACGTCTGGACGCTCCTCGTGTCGCTCGGTCTCCTGGCACAGGCGCCGCCCGCGACGCCCGATCAGCGCGCCGCCGATCTGGCCGGGCGCGTGCAGCAGCACTACGACACGATCAAAGACTTCGAAGCCGACTTCGTTCAGAGCTACGAGGGTGGCGTGCTGCGGACGAAGACGAGCGAACGCGGCACCGTGTCCATCAAGCGGCCGGGGCGCATGCGTTGGGTCTACGACAAACCGGAGCGCAAGGAGTTCGTCTCGGACGGCACGCGGGTCTATTCGTATATCCCTGCGGACAAGCAGGTCATCGTGAGCCCGATGCCGGAGGGTACGACGCCGGCGCTCTTCCTGACCGGCAAGGGCCACCTCGTGCGCGACTTCACAGCAGCGATGACGACGCTGCCGGGCACCGCCGCGGGCGTCAGTGTACTGAAACTGGTGCCACGCAAGCCCGATCCGGAGCTCGAGTCGCTTGTCCTGGCGGTAGACGACACGACCCTACAGATCAGGCAGCTCCAGGCGGTGGACCGCCAAGGGGGCCGTTCGACGTTCATCTTCAGCAACCTGAAGGAAAACCGGGGGCTATCCGATAAGATCTTCGAGTTCCGCATCCCGCGAGGTGTCGATGTCGTCACCAACGGGCTGCCCCCGAAATGAGCCGACCCTTCTCGCTCGCGCTGTTTGCCATGGTGCTCGCGCTGACGGGCTGCGCGACCAATTCCGCCATGCGCGCGGGGCAGCTGGCCGAAAGCCAGCAGGACTTCGACCGCGCGGTGGTCGAGTACACGAAGGCGGTCCGCGCGAACCCAAACGACCGCACCGTGCGGGCCTCGCTCGAACAGGCCAAAATACGGGCCGCCCAGGATCACTTCACGCGCGGACGCCGCCTCTCGTCGATCGGCAAGTTCGAGGAGGCGCTGGTCGAGCTTCAAATCGCGGCTGAGCTCAATCCTTCCAGTGTCCCCATCCAGAACGAGATGACATGCGGCGCGATCGCAACTCCGCGCCAAGATCGCAGTGAACGAAGCGGGCAAGACGCAGCTCGAGACGATGATCGCGAAGAGCCTGGCAGCGCCGCTTCCTGGTTCGGATCTCCCGACCGACGTGACGATGCCCGACACGCTGATCTTCCGCGAGGCGAGCAGCCGCGACGTGTTCCTCGCCATTGGCAAGTTCGCCAACATGAGTATCCTTTTCGATCCGACATTTCGCGATCAGCCGATTACCGTCGATCTCCGCAACGCGTCGCTGCCCGACGCCCTCAACGCCGTCGCTGGCGCGACGCGCAACTTCTGGCGCGTCTCCGGCCAGCGCACGGTGATCGTGGTTCCGGACACGCCGGCCAAGCGGCGCGAGTACGAGGAAGAGATCGTCCGCACGTTCTATCTGAGCAACGCCGATCTGAAAGAAACGGTCGATATCCTGCGCATCGTCGTCGACGCGCGCCGCATTGCGATGCTGACCGGCACTAACGCCATCACGATCAAGGACATGCCCGACCGAATCCTCGCCGCCGGCAAGATCATCAGCGCGATCGACAAGGCGCGGCCGGAAGTCGTGATCGATGTCGAGCTCCTCGAAGTGGATCGCACGCGGCTTCAAGCGAGTACGGCTTCAGATCGCCTCCCCGGGATCGCCCGGCATCGACGGCACCGTGGACGTCAATCGGGAGGGCTTCACGCTGCGCGACCTGCGCAACCTCACCCAGTCCGACGTCTTTCTCACCAATCTGCCGGGACTCTATTACCGCCTGCTCAAGACCGACACGGCGACGCGCGTGCTCGCCAATCCGCAGCTGCGGACATCTGAAGGTATCGCCGCGCAAGCTCGCTTCGGCGAACGTGTGCCGGTTCCGGTGACCACCTTCGTGCCGATCGCGGCGGGCGGCGTACAGACACAGCCGATCACGTCGTTCAACTACGAAAACATCGGCGTCAATATCGACATCACACCGCGGACGCATCACGACGACGACGTGTCGCTGGCGGTGCGGATCGAAGTGAGCAGCATTTCCGGGAGCGGATTCCAGGACTTGCCCACATTCGGCAATCGATCGATCAACACGGTCATTCGTCTCAAGGACGGCGAGACCAACATGCTGGCGGGATTGATTCGTGACGACGAACGCCAGTCGCTCGCCGGGATCCCCGGCCTCAGCGACCTCCCGCTTGTCGGCCGGATCTTCGCCCACAACAAACGGGAGACGCAGGAGACCGACATCATCCTGACGCTGACGCCGCGGATCATTCGCGTGCTCGATCTCGATGCGGAGGATCTGCAGCCGTTCCGCGTCGGCCGCGATCCAAGCGCGCCGATCGAGCCTCCGCCCGCCACGCCGCTGCCGCCGCCAAAGCCGCCAGGCGACATCGCTCCCGGGCAGATCTTCCCGCCGGTGCCTCAGACGACTACGCCTCCGAGCGTGCCGTTGCTGCCGGCCCCGCAGACCACGCAGCCTGCGCAGCCGATCGCGCCGCCGGGCGTGAAGCCTGGGAACAGATCGCCGGGCGCGCCGCTGCCGTCAGCCGATCTTCGAGACCTGAGCGCCTAAGGCCTGCAGCCGCTCGACGAGCCGGCTGTATCCCCGCTCGACGGTTTCGAGCGGTTCGACGCGGCTCTGTCCGTGCGCGGCGAGGGCCGCCGCGATCAGCGCCATGCCGGAGCGGATATCGCGGCTGTCGAGTGTCTTGCCCCGCAGCAGACGCGGTCCGGTCACGATGATGCGGTGCGGATCGCACAGGAAAAGGTCGGCGCCCATGCCGCTCATCTGCTCGAGCGCGAACAGCCGAAGTTCGTACAGCCAGTCGTGGACGAGCGTCGCGCCGGCCGCCTGGGTGGCGAGCGCGGTGACGAGACTCACGAGATCGCTCGGGAAGCCGGGCCAGAGGCCCGTCGTGATGCGTCCGGCGCCCACCAGCGTTCGCGGCTCGACCCGAAACATGCGGCCGTCGTGCTCGCAGTGCACGTTCATCTTGCTGAGCGCGGAGGACACCACCTCCATGTCCTCGTACCGGGTGCCGCCAATCTCCATCGAGCCACCGGTGATCGCCGCCACGACTGCCCAACTTCCGGCCTCGATGTAGTCGCCGTACAGCGTCTTGGTCGCGCCGTGCAGTCGCGCCGGTGCTTCCACGCGCAGCGTCGGCCCGCCGTCGCCCTCGACGTGCGCGCCCATGCCGCGGAGAAACTCGCACAGCTCGACGACGTGCGGTTCCTGCGCGGCATGCCGGATTTCGGTCCGGCCGGGTGCCGCGACCGCGGCGAGCAACGCGGTTTCTGTGCCGGTAACCGACGCCTCGTCGAGATAGAACGAGGCCGCCTTGAGCCCATCGGGCGCGTCGAGATGATGGCCGGGGCCATCGAGCAAGCGCGCCCCCATGGCGTGCAGCGCTTCGAGATGAGTCTTGATCGTGCGACGCGTCGGAAAGTCGCCGCCGGGCGGCGCGATGATCGCCTTGCCGCAGCGCGCGAGCAGCGGTCCCATCAGGAGCACCGACCCGCGCAGCCGGCCGACGAGCGCGCGATCCGGCTCGTGCTTGGTGATGGTGCGCGCGCAGATCCTCAGCGTCGTCGTGCCGATGCCTTCGACCTCGGCGCCGAGATCGAGGAGCAGCCGGCACATCACTTCGACGTCGGCGATGCGCGGCACGTTGTGCAGCACGCATTCGTCTTCGGTCAGCAAACAGGCGGCAATCAGCGGCAGTGCGGCGTTCTTGTTGCCTTCGACATCGAGCCGCCCGTAGAGGCGGTGACCGCCCTCAATGACCAGTGTGGACATGGGAGTGGAAGATGTGGGACAGAGTTTACAGTCGGGCCGCAGGGTCGAGCAGCCAGTTGACGCGTGCGATCGCTCGGCAAAGCCAACAAAAACCGGCTCCGGCACGAGGCGACGCCAAAGATCTCCAGGACAGCGCGCTTGATTGCAACCGCGAGTCCAACGACGTCGGCCGCGCTAGCGCCGCCGCGGTTGATGAGCCCCTGCGCCTGAAATGGCGAGAGTCCGACGCGGTCCCGCCACGTACCCGCGGGTAAACCCCGCCTGTTCGATCAGCCATGCCGCTGGAACCTTCACGTGATCGTCGTCTACTGGAAAACGCGGCCCGTCAGCCAGCGATGCGAGTTGTTTACGCGGAATCACGGGATTGATAAAAAACGAGCCGCAACTCCGGTTGGCCGGGTTGCCCTCGCGGATCACCATGCCCTTGCGCGACCGAATCTCGACGATGGCCTCGCGCACGTCGGCGAGCGACGGTAGTTTCACTCGGCCGGCGAAGTATTTGATGACATCGGCGTAGGCGATCGTCGGCGCGCCGCCGCGTGCAAGCGCGAACTCCACGCGCGTGACAATAAAGCGGCCGGCATCGGCGTGCTTGAAACGGCTCGTGCGATAGCCAAAGCGGCACTCATCCGCGCCAGATCACTGGCGAGTCCGGCTTCGCGATCGATCACGCGCACCGAGCGAATCGTCTGCGAGACTTCCTGGCCGTAGGCGCCCACGTTTTGCACCGGCGTGCCGCCGACGAGACCAGGAATGCCGGACAGGCATTCGATCCCGGCGGCGGCGTCGCCCACGGTCACGCGCGACGAAGCTGTCCCACGACTTCGCCGGCACCGACGTTGTAGATGGACGATCTCGCCGTCAGAGCGCGCGTCAATCCCGCCGACGGCGATCTGACGACAAGGCCGGGAAATCCGCGATCGGCAATGACCACGTTGCTGCCGCCGCCGAGCACGAGCATCGGCAGATTCGCGTTCCGAGCCCAGGCCACCGCGTCGCAGACCTCGCGATCAGACCGCGCCGCCACGAAATATCTCGCCGGGCCGCCCACATCGATCGTGCAAAACTGCGCCAGCGGAACCTCCGCTTTGACGGCGTTCACGGGCGTTCGAGCTCCAGGATGCGCAACAGCGGACGCTCTCGCGCAATCAGCGCCGCCGCGGCTTGCTGGCGCGTGCAGAGATCGAATTCGATGAAGTCGCCGGGCGCGAGCTGTCCGGCGATCGGCAGATCCGCCGAGATGACGTTGCCGATCTTCGGATAGCCGCCCGCCGTCTGGCGATCGGCCATCAATAGAATCGGCTCGCCCGCCGCTGGCACTTGGATGGCGCCGAACGTGAGTGGCTCGGAAATCGGCTCGTCGGTACGCGTGCCGCGGCAGCTGCGGACCCTGCAGGCGATATCCCATCCGATTCGAGCGCGGCGAAATGCGAAAGCTCGTGCTGTGTGAGGGCGCGCATCGCCTCGGGCGCAAACCAGTCGGCCTGCGGCACCGGGCAGGACGCGCAACCGCGCGCGGCCCGCGGCCGGCAGTGTCAGCCCGGGCGCGCGGCGTGACCGGACCGGGCGTGCGGCCGGCTTCGATCGGCAGCACGTCTCCCGCGAACAAGGCACGGCCGTTCACGCCGCCCATCGCAGCTCACCAGATGCGTGGCGCGGCTGCCGAGAACGCGGCGTGGTGAGAATGCCGCCTTCGACCGCGAGATACACTCGCGCGCCTGCGCGCCGCTTCCCAAACAGCAACCGCGCCCCGTCGTCGAGCCACGTGGACATGCCGAGGGTAATCGCACGGCCGCCGCACGACACGTCGAAGTCCGCGCCGGCCAGGGCGATGCTGCATGCGCGCTCGAATTGCAGTTCGGGGCCAATCAACGTGATCTCGAGCGTCGCGGCCGAAGGCTCGTTGCCCACGAGCGCGTTGGCCAGGCGATGCGAAAAGGTGTCCATCGGCCCAGCCACCGGCACACCCGCCGCCTGCTGGCCCCAGCGGCCGAGGTCCTGCACCGTGGTCAGCAGTCCTGGCCGGACAACGTGGATGGCGTTCGGTGGCGTCACGCCGCCACCACCGGCACGAAGCGCACGAGATCGCCCGGCGTGACGAGGGTCGGTGGCGTGCGCGACGACGTCGAACATCGCACGTGGCGGTGCGGCCAATCAACTGCCAGCCTCCAGGCGTCGAAATCGGATACACGCCGGTCTGCTCGCCGGCGATGCCCACCGATCCGGCAGGCACGCGCTCACGTGGCACGCGGTGACGCGGCGCGGCAATCAGACCGGTCGACGCGGCCCATGTAAGCAAATCCGGGCACGAATCCAAGCATGTAGACGCGGTAGGTTCGCGCCGTGTGTCGCTGCGATCACGTCTTCTGGCGTGCAGCCGGCCCACTCCGCCACGCGCCGCGAGGTCTGGTCCAGCGTTGCCGCCGTAGCGCACCGGGATCTCCACGACATCGGCCCGATGTCGTCCGCAGGCAGGTGCTCGAGCCGCTGCGCTTCTTCGCCGATGACGCGCTCGAGCGCGGCGAGATCGGTCAGCAGCGGATCGAAATGCACCCCGATCGAACAGTACGCCGGCACGACGTCCCTGCACCGCCATCGCAGGCGCTGGCGCAGCCGACGCGCAGAGCTGGATGACGCGATCGTTGACGAGCGGATCGATCCGCTGCTCGAGCTCGACGAGCAGCATCGTGTCGCCGGACGGGCGGATGTGGATCACAACGCCTCGAGCAGCTTGCGATGAATGCCACCGAAGCCGCCGTTCGACATGACGATCGACCAGGTCGCCGGCGCGTCGCCTCGGCGGCCACGTGCGTGACGATGGTCGTCGACATCCGGGAGATGGCGCGCGGACACGCCGGCGCCGCGCAGATCGCTCACGAGCTGCGCTTCCGACAGGCGCTCATCCGGAGGCAGCGACGAGCGAACACCGACGCGATCACCACTTCGTCGGCGGCGCGCGAAGGCGCGCGCAAAGTCGTCCTGAAACACGCGCCGGCAAGACGACGCGGAGCGCGGCTCGAAGATGGCCCAGATGCGACGGCTCGGCTCGGCCGCGCGCACCGCGGCGAGCGTTTCGGCGACCGCGGTGGGATGATGCGCGAAGTCGTCGTAGACGGCGACGTCACGCTTGGTGCCGACGAGCTCGAGCCGGCGCTTCACGCCGAGAAAATTGCGCGAGCCCTTCGCGCAGCGTGTCGAGGGCGACGCCGCACTCCACACCGACCGCTATCGCGGCGAGCGCATTGCGCACGTTATGCGCGCCGACGCAGCGGCACTGTAAATACGCCGCGATCGTGGCCCCGTTCCCACAGACGGAACGACGAACGACCTCCCTGCGCCTGGATGTCGCCGGCCCGCCAGTCGAACGCCGTCGGCCGTGCCGAAGGTCTGCACGCGACTACGCGCGACGCCGGCCAGCGCCGCGGCATCCGCGCTGTCTGCGCCGATCAAGCGTCAGGCCGCGCTGCGGCACGAGGTTAACGAGCCGGCGGAACGCAAGACGCACTTCGCTCGAGGTCCGCGTAGATGTCGGCGTGATCGAACTCGATGTTGTTGACGACGGCGATGTCGGGCAGATACTTCAGGAACTTCGCGGTCTTGTCGAAAAACGCGCTGTCGTATTCGTCGCCTTCGATCACAAACGGCGCCTCCCTGCTCTTCCGATGCGGTAGCTCGATCCGCTCGCGCCGAAGTTGCGCGCGATGCCGCCGACGAAACACCGTCGGGTCGACTCCGCCATGCGTCAGCAGCCACCCCGCGAGCGACGTCGTCGTCGTCTTGCCGTGCGTGCCGGCAATCACAATCGAGCGGGCGTCCCACAGGAACTGATCGCGAATGCGTCTCGGGCAGCGAGGCATGCCGGAGCTTGCGGTCGAGCACCGCCTCGAGCTCCACGTTGCCGCGCGAAATGGCGTTGCCGACCACGACGAGATCGACGCCGCCGTCAGATGTGTCGGCGCTGTAGCCCTCGAACGTCCGGATTCCTTCGGCCGCCAGAAAGTCGCTCATCGGCGGGTAGACGTGCTCGTCGGACCCGTGCACGCTGTGGCCTCGATGCTTGAGCAGCGCCGCCAGCGTCGCCATCGCCGTTCCGCAAATCCCAATCAGATGAATGTCCGAGTCATTCGCACGGCGGCCTCTTCGATGACGAGCGCCGGCTGCGGCCGCGTCACGACGCGTGCCTCGACGCCGAACGGCAGCGTCCAGGTCGGTCCGGCGGTGTGACCCGACGGAAATCCGCGAGCACGGGGCCGTCGAACGATCGCGGCGAACGACTCGAGCACGTGCGCGCGCGGTGACCTCGCCGTCGGGCTCGCCGCAGCCAGGAAACTCGCCAAAGACGAGCGCGGCGGCCCTGGCGAGCGATGCCCGCCTGATCGAGCTGCGTCAGCATGCGATCGATCCGATACGGACGCTCCGACGACATCCTCGATGAACAGCACGCAGCCGGCGGGTGGCATGTACGCCCACGGCGTGCCGAGAAGCGACACCAACTGCGTCAGCGTGCCGCCGACGAGCGGCCCGCGCGCCTCGCCGCCTTTGAGCACCTCCAATCCCGGCGGCAGCGAGCTCGCCGATCAGGTTCGCGCGCGACCGAGCGCCGCACGAAACGATCGCGCGATCGTACCCGCTCGTCGCCGCGCGCGAGACGCCGCTCGATCATCGGCGCCGTGAAAGCAGTCGAGGCCATGCTGGAGGTGCAGGCAGAGCAGCGCGGTGGGGTCGCTGTAGCCGACGAAAGGCTTTGCCGGCGCCGCGCATCAGATCGACGGGTCGAGTAGCGGGAGGCAGTTGCGCGCTGCCGTATCCGCCGCGGATCGCGATGATGCGCGCGAATGGCCGGGTCGCGCCACGCCGTCTTCGATGACGGCCGCGCGTGATCGCGGCACTTCCGGCCACGAACCGCCTGCGCTCGAACACGCGTTCGTCGTACACGGCGTCGAAGCCGAGGCGGCTGAGCTCCGCGACGCCGGCGGTGAGATCGTCACGGCTTGAACGAGCTGGCCGGGGCGACGAGCGCGATCCGATCGCCCGACCGAGTCGTCCCGGTCGATCGACGCGCGTGCGGCGTGGATCAAAGGAACGAGGCCATCTCCGCGGCGATCGCCTGATGCTCGTCTCGTGTCCGAGAACGTGTCTTGAGCTCGCGCATGCGCGCCGACGGTCGTGGCCGCTCGCCGGCGAGAAATCGCTCTTTGGCCGCGCGCTGCCGCTTGAACGCGTCGTCCAGGCGAGTCGCGCTGATCTCGCCGGATTCAACGGCCTTGACGAGCGCTTCGAGCGCGGCCGCCTGCACGTCGATGTCGCCGCTGCAGATCAGCACGCCGTCGCAGCCCGCCTGGATCGCCTGAACGGCCGCCGACGGCACGCCGATGCGGGCGCTCACGGCTTTCATCTCGAGATCGTCACTCAGGATCACGCCGTCGAAGCCGAGCTCTTCGCGCAGGATCGGCCTGCACGACCGTCGGCGACAGCGTCGCGATGCGCTGCCTCGTCGAGCGACGGCACATGCACGTGCGCGGTCATGATGAACGCGACGCGCTCGCGAATCGCCGCGCGGAACGGCTCGAATTCCACCGCGCGCAGCCGATCGGGTGGATGCTCGACGAGCGGCAGCTCGAAATGCG
This sequence comes from uncultured Acidobacteriota bacterium, assembly GCA_963807105.1. GTDB lineage: Bacteria > Acidobacteriota > Vicinamibacteria > Vicinamibacterales > UBA2999 > DASPWV01. Next base: position 140,373 of record CAWEAM010000001.1, read on the forward strand.
AGTCCTGACTGGTGTCGCCGTGACCGGGAAAGTGCTTGCCGCACGCGGCGACGCCTTCGGCCTGCAGCGTGCGGACGATCACGCGGCCCAAGGCGCGCCACTTCTTCGGCCTTCTCGGCCAGCGCGCGATCGCCGATGACGGGATTCTTCGGGTTGGTATGAATGTCGAGCACCGGCGCGTAGTCGAGCGTGATCCCGACGGCGATCGAAGTTCGCGCGCGAGCGCTCGCGCGAAGCGCTCCGCGAGCTCTTCGGACCCCGCGCGGCCAAGCGTCGCCATCGGCGGCCACCGCGTAAACGGCTCCTTCAGCCGCGCCACCCGCCCGCCTTCCTGATCGATGCTGACCCACGCGGGCATCGCGCGGCCGAGCCGCTCGACGTCGGACGGCAAGTTCGGCGACTTGCTCGGGCGCTTCGACGTTGCGGCCGAAGAGAATGGCGCCGCCCAGATCGAAATCCCGCGCCAGCGATCGCCATTCGGCGGGAACCGACGTTCCCTTGAAGCTGCCGATCAGCAGCTGCCCGATATCGCGACGAGTCGCCAACGGCATCGTGTGTTGTGTCCGTGCGCACGCGCCTTAGTGCGCGTCCGGGCGTCGTGTAACCCGTGCAGTAAATATTATAATGACCCCGTGCGAATTACAGCGTCTGCGCCCACGCGGATTGACCTGGCCGGCGGGACGATCGACATCTGGCCTCTTTATCTCTTCCACCACGGCGCGCAGACACTGAACGCGGCCATCAGCCTGCGCGCGCACGTCGAGATCACGTCGCGTGACGACGAGCGGGTGGAGATCGTGTCCGAGGATACCGGGCGGCGCAGTCGCACCTCCGCCTCGCCGGACAGAGCTTGCGCGACGACGAGGACCTGCCGCTCCTGGCCAAGCTGGCGTCGGCGTTTGGCGCGCGCAGCCTCACCTTGCGCACGCGAGGCGAATCGCCGGCAGGCGCCGGCATCGCGGGCTCGTCGGCGTTCAATGTCGCCGTGTGCGGCGCGCTTGCCCGCTGGAGCGAACGGCGATGCCGATCCCGAGCAGTCTCCTGGCGACGGCAATGAACGTCGAGGCGCAGGCGATCCGCGTGCCCGACCGGCCTGCAGGATTACCGGCCGGCGATGTACGGCGGCGTGGCTGCGCTCGAACTGGGGGCCCACGGCCTCGCCGCGTGTGCCGCTCGACGTCGATACACCGCGAGCTCGAACGCCGCATCGTCCTCTGCTACACCGGCGCGCCGCGCAACTCCGGCACCAACAACTGGGACATCATGAAACGGCACATCGACGGCGATCGTCATGTGTTCGATTGCTTCGAGCGCATTCGCGACACCGCCGCGGGGATGCGTGAGGCGCTCGCGCGCGGCGACTGGGACGCCACAGCGCGCCATCTCGCCGAGGAATGGGAAAACCGCAAGCGCCTCGCGCCAGGCGTGACGACGCCGCAGATTGACGATCTGATCGCGCGTGCGCGCGCCGCTGGCGCCCGCGCCGCCAAGGTGTGCGGCGCCGGCGGCGGCGGTTGCCTCTTCTGCATGGTTGAACCCGATCGTGCCGCAGCGGTGCGAGACGCGCTCGCCGCCGGCGGTGCACGGCTGCTCGATTTCCGCATCGAAACCGACGGTCTCAGGGTAAGCGTGGCCTGATCCATGCCGCTGGACAACCTGGCCGTCGCGCGCATCCTGGGCGAAATCGCCGACCTGCTCGAGCTGAACGGCGAGAACCCTTCAAGATCCGCGCGTATCGCAGCGGCGCCGAGGTCGTGGCGAACAGTCCCGAGCCCGTCGCCGGCCTCACCGACGCGCAACTGCGCTCGTGGCCGGGGATTGGCAAGGACCTCTCGGCGCGCATCGTCGAAATCTGCGAGACCGGCACTGTCAGATCACGTCGATCTTCTGGCGCAATTTCCGCCGACGCTCCTCGAACTGCTGCGGCTGCAGGGACGTCGGACCAAAGACTGTGGCGCTGCTCTACTCCGAGCTGCGCATCGCCTCGCTCGACGACCTCGAAGCGGCGGCCAAGGCGGGGCGGATTCGAGAGCTGAAGGGCATGGGCGCACGCAAGGAGCAGCTGCTGCTCAAGGCGCTCGAAGAACGGCGACAGCACGCTGGCCGTCATCTCCTCGCCGATACTGCGGCCGTCGCCGCCAGCCTCGTCGAATATCCTGCAGCGGGGCGCGACCGGCATCGAGTTCATGCCGGTCGGCAGCCTTCGGCGCGCGCACCGAGACGTGCGGCGACATCGACATCCTCGCGATGGGCGGCGCGGCCGGAGGTGATGGACACGTTCGTCGGCTACCCGCTCGTCGAGCGCGTGCTCGGCCGTGGCGAAACCAAGTCGAGCGTACTGATTCGCGGTGGCTACCAGGCCGACTTGCGGCTCGTGCCGATCGGAAAGCCGCGGCGCCGCGATGCAGTACTTCACCGGTTCGAAGCCGCACAACATCGCTCTCCGCGATCGCGCGATCGAGCGCGGCATGAAGCTCAACGAATACGGCCTGTTCCGCGCGGCAGACGAAGTGCGGCTTGCGGGCGAGACCGAGGAGGGCGTCTACGAAACGCTCGGGCTCGCGTGGATTCCACCGGAGCTACGCGAGCATCGCGGCGAGATCGCGGCGGCAGCGAACCGCCGGCTTCCCGCGCTCGTCTCCGATGCGCGACCTGCGCGGCGACCTCCACATGCACACGACCGCGACCGACGGCAAAGACGACCTCGAGACGATGGTCCGGGCGGCGCGCGACGCCGGACTCGAGTACATCGCCATCACCGACCACAGCAAGGCGCTCGCGATGGCGAATGGTCTCGACGAGCGCCGCGCGCTCGAGCATGCGGCGCGCATCCGCGCGCTCGACGGACGGATCGACGGCATACGCGTGCTCGCCGGCATCGAGTGCGACATCCTGCCCGATGGCTCGATGGATCTCGCCGACGAGCTGCCTGGCGCAGCTCGACATCGTCATCGCCTCGGTGCATTCGGCCATCCGTCAGGAGGAGCCGGAGATGACGGCGCGCGCTGCTGCGCGCGATCGAGCACCCGTTCGTGGACATCATCGGGCATCCCACCAGCCGCATGCTGCTGCGTCGCGAGCCGTCCCGCGCCAACCTGGAACGCGTGGTCGAGGCCGCCGGCCGCCACGGAGTGGCACTCGAGATCAACTGCCAGCTCGACCGGCTCGATCTCTCGGACGTCAACGCGCGGCTCGGCGCGCGAGCGCGGCGTCAAGCTGGTGATCTCGAGCGACGCGCATTCGACCGGCGCGCTGGCCTGGAAGAAGTGGGGCGTCCTCGTCGCGCGCCGCGCCTGGGCTGCGCCTGCCGATGTGCTGAACACCTTGCCGTTCGACGCGTTCAGGCGGGCGCTGCGGCGGCAACGGGCGACGACTTAAGAAGTCGGCGCCGATGGACCATCTGGCCGAGATCCGCAACCTCTACTTCGCCGCGACCAAGGCGACGATCGAGCGCGATTTCGATCGCGCCATCGACCTGCTCAAGGCGATCGCGACCGAAGAGGAGCGCGAGCGCGCCACCGTCTTCATGCAGGGCCTGGCCGAGATGAAAAAGGAGTGGAAAGGCGCGTCGCCGCCGCCGAAGGGCCCGCGCCGCTGAATCGAACTGCCGTCAGCCGATGACGATCTTCTTGCGCGCGGTGATCCGCAACGTCTCCGGAACGTTCCGGTTGGTGGACAGCATCTTGAGATCCTTCTCGATCAGCCGACTCATCAGGTTCATCGAGATGGCCAGCGGCGTCTTCGCGTTCTGCACCAGCGCGACGACCACGCCGTAGTTCTTCACCCAGGCGCGCGTATGGGCAATTGTGCGCAGCACATCCTCGCTGACGCTGCCCATGCGGGCGATGCTCTCGACCTCGGAGTCGGTGAGCTTGGGGCTCGAGAGCACCGCCAGCGCCACGAGTTTGTTCGAGTCGCGGACGAGCACCGACCGCATCTCACGGCCGCCCTTCATGGCGGCGATGAGCTTCTCCGGCACTGTCATCTTCGCCAGCCGCTCCACGACCGACGCCCTCTCGTCGTCCGTTCTCGGCTCCACTCCATAGTCCGTGGTGTCCTGGTCCACCAGCGGACCGGCAGGCTCGGGCGCCGGCGCGGACCCGGCGGGGAGCCCTCGCTTGACGAAGAACTCGCGTAACTCGGTCGGTACCTCGCTGCGGGCGATGAATCCGGACAGCAGATCGGGCGGAATCCCCGCGATCGTCCTTTCGGCGGCATCGCGAACCTCGGCGTCATGGTCGCCAGTCAGGAGCACGAGCAGGCCGAGCTGCTCGAGCGGCCGCGGCGCGATCGCGCCGCGCGCGGCGAGGAGCTTGAGGTCGTGCGCAACTTCTCCGCGGCGAAAAAAATCCAGAAGTGGTGTACGAAGGCCGACGTCCATCCGTGGCGAGCTTAGCAGCTAACGATTGGTGAGAAGCGACTGGATCAGGGGCGACCGATCCACGAGCCGTAATCGTCGCGCCCGATGCGAACATCCAGCGCCGCGCCGGCGGCGCCCAGGCTGCGCAGCGCCCGTCCGTTCATGCTGATATGCACCGCGCCGGCGTCGTCGCCCGAAAGGACGAGCTCCTCGTTCAGCGCGAGCTGCAGCTGCTCGCCCGGCGCCATCGTCCGCGACACCACCTCCCGGCCGTCGGCCATCACTTGGAGGCCGCAGGGCGACGAGACGGTGATCATCACCGCGACCGGGCTCGAGCGCGGGGGCGCCTCGGTGAAACCGGCCGCCGGGACCAGATCCGGTCGCCATACGTCGGACGCGCGAGGCGTGACGTCGGCCACATCTCGCGGTACATCCTCGCCGCGCAGGCTGATCGTGAGATAGAAAGCTCCGGCGGCGATTGGAATGAGCGCTCCGATTACGCTGAGCAGCGCGGCGATGCCTCGCGACCTGGCGCGCGCCGGCGGTGGCGCCGGCGGCGGCGGATCGTAGCTCGAAGGCTTGCGCGACGGTGGCGGCAGCGCCGGGAGATCGTCCGGATGCCGGGCAAGAAACGCACCCAGCGTCGCCTCGGGGTCGAGCCCGACCTCGCGGGCGTAGTGCCTGACCACGGCGCGCCGGTAGATGCCGCCCGGCAGCTCGTTCACGCGGTCACTCTCGAGCGCCTCCAGCGTGCGCACCGAGAGCTTCGTCGCATCTGCGATTTGTCGCAGCGACACTCCCGAGTCTTCGCGCGACGCGCGCAGAATCGACCCGATACTCTCCGCGTCCTGATAGGTCATAGGCCCAATCAATGCCCGAGCCGTCTGTGGGTTGAGTGCCAGAACTGCCGTAGATTCAAGCAGTCAGAAGAAATATTAGGGAACGGTCCAGCCACTGTCAAACCCTAAACGGATGTTTTTGACCAAATCTTCAACTGCGTCCGCGAGTTTTCGCGGGACCCGCTCGGGAATGAACGCGCCAATCGCGGCGATTCCTGCGGCCCGCGCCCAAGCGATCCTGCCAGCGTGTTGAGTGGTGATGCCGCCGATCGCCAGAACCGGCGTCCCGTGTGCCGCCTCCACGATCGCGGAGAGCCCGGCAGGCCCCAGCGCCGGCGTTGCAGCGGGTTTTGACGCGCTGGGGAAAGCCGTTCCCGCAAACAGGTAATCGACCGCGCCCGCCGTCGCGGCACCTTCGACCGAATGCACCGAGCGGCCGACCATCCAATCCTGCTTCAGACGTCGGACTGCGGCGGCGGCGAAGCTGGTCTCGCGCAGGTGAACGCCATGTGCGGACGCGGCGAGGGCCACATCGGCCCGATCGTTCACCAGGATACGGACGCCCGTCCGTTCGACGGCCCGCACCGCTGCCGCGACGAGCCACAGCAACTCGCCGCCGTCCAGGTCCCGCTCACGAATCTGGACGTAGTCGATGCCGCCCGACGCGGCACCCGCGATCTGGTCGAGGAGGAGCGCAGGCGCATCGGCCAGCGGCCGTTCGAGCGCCGCCGCGAGCCGCCGCCGATCAGTGACGAGGCAAAGAAGCGGTCTCGTCGTCACGGCCGTGCGGCCGGGTGAAGATGTCGGCCAGTTCAGCGACGGCGGCAAACAGGTTGAGGACACCAAGACCGGAAACGGCGCCGCGCACGAAGTTGTTCGTCACCAGCTCGCGCAGGCCGGGGATCGCTTCGGCGAAGTAATTGCGATCCCAGAACGTCGACCAGGGGATCAGGACGAGCAGAAGACCCGCCTCCAGAAGGAGGGCCGCCAACAACAGACGTCTGAACAGGAGACCTTACCCTTTGGCTTTGACCTTGGACAGCCGCTCGATTCGCCCGGCTACATCGCGATAGCCTCCGGACTCGGCTTCGAGCTCGAGGAACACCGCTAGCGCTCGCGCCTTTTCGCCAACCTGTTCGAGTGTCTCGGCGAGATCGTACAAGAGCGCGCGCCCGGCGTCCGGCGTCGGCGCGGGCGCCTCGGCGGCTCGCTCGAACCACTCGACCGCCTGCGCAACCTCGTCGGCCTCGATACACAGGCGCCCGAGCAGCGAGCAGGCGTCGAATCGCTGCCGCGGCGACTGCGCGGCGGCTTCGAAGCGCCTTTATGGCTTCCTCGTTCATGCCGAGATCGCGGTAGGTGAGCGCCAGACGATACTGCTGCGCTGCAGCCTCTTCGGCTGCGTTGCGTCCGGCCTCGTCGGATCGGATGTCCTTGAAGAACTGGGAGAGCGAATGCGCCGGATCGGCCGGCTGCTCGGACTCCGGCGTTCTCGCGGATGCCTTCGTCGTGCGATTGAGATCGATGACGACGCGCTCTTCGCTCGCCACGGGCGCGGCCGGCGCCGCCTCATCGAACGATTGTCCGTCGTTGAGATCGAGCGAATCGCTGAACAGGAACGGGCTTTCGCCACTCAGCCTCTGACTGACAATGGCGTCGGGATCGCTCTCGCCCTGCATCACCAAGGCGCGGCGGAACCGCTCGACGTTGGCTCGGTTGGCCGGATCGTGCGCGAGCAGATCCTCGCTGATGATGCGCGCCTCGAGCGAGCGCCCGACCTCGAGGTAGGCATCAGCGAGCCGGGCCTGCGCATCGTGCATCGTCTGTTCCAGGCCGCCGTCCACGCACACGTCCACGAGCCGCATCAGCGCGATCACGTGATGGTTGGCGCGCTCGACGAACTCCTGCAGGGCCGACGCGGCCGCCGGGTAGTCGTTGTTGCCAAGCGAGCCGTCCACCAGCGTCTCGATGCACGGATAGCCGGCGTCGGGCGACTTTTCGCCGAGTCGGCAGCCGAGCGCCAGGACCAACTCGCGCGCCGATGGATCGAGCGCGAGCGTTTGCGTCACCGCCGCGCGCCCCTGGTCGATACGGCCGCTCGCGAGCTCGATCTCGGCCAGCGTCAGCCACAGCGCCGGGTTGCTGCCGGCCGATTCCGGGGAGAGATAGTTGCGCGCGCGCTCCATTTCGCCGCGGCCGAAGAACGCCTGCGCCAGCGAGGCGCGCACGTCCAGATCCGCCGGGTCGCGCTCGGCGACCGACGCCAGCACGTCGAGCACTTCGTCGTGGCGCCCGGCGCCGCCGAGAGCGGCGGCAATCTGCTTCAGTTCGGCGGTGCTGGTCGCGACGCCTCTTGCCCGAGCCACGTCGCCGGAGTCGAGATAGCCCTTGAGGAGCCGGCTCCTGAGCTCCGCGTCCTTGGGATCGAGCTCGAAGGCCAGTTGGAACGCGGCAAGCGCCTGCGCGAGTTGGCCCAGGATCTCGTATTTGAACCCGACGTCTTTGTATTCGCGAAGCGCCGTCGCCGCCTCGCCGATCTCGGCCGCCGCCCGTGCGGCGCCGAGGCGTGCGTCGAGATCCTCGGGATCGAGCGTGCCGATGCGGATGCCGATCTCCGCCGAGCCGCGCTTGTCGCCGCGGCCGCGCCGACGATCGGCGACCGAGCGGAAAAAGGTCTTCGCGTCGACGAGCAGCCCCTGCTTCGCCGCAATCTCTCCCGACTGCAGCAGCGAATGCTCGTCGTCCGCCTTGATCTTGAGGATTTTCTTGTAGAGGGCGGCGGCCTTTGGATAGAAGCCCTCTTCGTGCAGGTGATCAGCGATGCGGGTGTACTGCGCGATTCCCTTGTCCACTTGATTGGCACGAACATAGAGATCGCCGAGCGCGTTGGCGCTGTTCCAGTCGCGCGGCTGCGCTTCAACGATGCGCATGTACTCCGCGATAGCGGCGTCGATGCGTCCCTGACGCAGCGCCTTTTCCGCGGACTTGAGCGCGCCTTCGCGATCGAACGGAGGCATCTACTTTTCCTCAGGCATCGATCGTATCAAACAGGGTTGGCGGCCTGAATGAGCGTCGATGCGCAACCGAATACCCGTGACGCGCGACCGCGGCCAGATGTTCCGCCGTCGCGTAGCCCTTGTGCCGATCGAACCCGTATCGCGGATCGTCTGCATGCAGGCGATCCATCAGCCGGTCACGCGTGACCTTCGCGACGATCGAGGCGGCGGCAATCGCCGCGCACTGCCGATCGCCCTTGATCACCCCGCGCTGCGCCATCATCAGCGCCGGAATCCTGAACGCATCCACCAGCACGACATCGGGCAGCGGCGCCAGCGCATGCACCGCATGCTGCATCGCCCGGAGCGTCGCCTGGTGGATGTTGATCTCGTCGATCTCCGCCGGATCGACCGCCGAGACCGCCCACGCCACCGCGCGCGCGACAATCACCTCGTAGAGCCGCTCGCGCTCGAGCGCGGTACACGCCTTCGAATCCGCCAGTCCCGCGATGTGGCGCTCGGGATCCAGCACGACGGCCCCGGCCATCACCGGGCCCGCCAGGCACCCGCGGCCGACCTCGTCCACACCGGCCACGCACACAAACCCGTACCGGCGGAGCCAGTTCTCGATCGTGCGTCGTGCGCCGACCTTCTTCATCCTCGCGACCCGCAGGCGAATGCCGTTACTGCGTCCGCTTGACCTCTTTCATGCGCGCCGCCTTGCCCTTCAGCTCGCGCAGGAAATAGAGCTTGGCGCGCCGGACCTTGGCCGAGCGGACGACGTCCACCTTCTGGATGATCGGCGAGTGCATCGGGAAGATGCGCTCGACGCCCTGGCCGAAGGAAACCTTGCGAACGGTGAACGTGGCGCGCACGCCTCCCCGCCTCAGGTTGATGATCACGCCCTCGAAAATCTGGATGCGCTCTTTGTCGCCTTCCTTGACCCGGACGTGCACGCGGACCGTATCACCGGCCTTCATCCGCGGCCGTTCGACCAGCTGCCCCTTTTCCAACACTTCGATGGCGCCCATTGCTACTCGCTTCCTTTCGTCAGTCTTCGTCGTCAAACGTCGCCGGCCGGCCGGCCGGACGTCCGAGTCCGGCGAGAAGCTCCCGCTCCTCGGCATCGAGCTCCGCGTCGTCCACGAGCTCCGGCCTCTGCTCCACGGTGCGGCGCAGCGCCTCGCGCTTGCGCCACCGCTGGATCTCCGCATGATGGCCCGACAGCAGCACGTCGGGCACGCGATATCCGCGGAAGTCCGCGGGCCGCGTGAAATGCGGGTAGTCGAGCAGTCCGCGCGTGAACGAATCGCCTTGCACCGACTGCTCGTCGCCAACTACGCCCGGCACCAGCCGGCTCACCGCGTCGATGATGACGAGGGCCGCCAGCTCGCCGCCGGACAGCACGTAATCACCGATCGAAATCTCCTCCGTCGCCAGATGCTGCCGCACGCGATCGTCAACGCCTTCGTAGCGGCCGCAAATCACGACAAATCTTCCCGCTGCCGCCAGCCGTCCCGCGTGCGCTTGCGAAAACGCCTGACCGGCGGGAGACGTCAACAGCACATGCTCGACGGCGCCGCGCGTCTGGCGAATTCCTTCGACCGCCGCAAACAACGGCTCCGGCTTCATCACCATGCCCGGGCCACCGCCGAACGGCACGTCGTCCACGACCTTGTGCCGGTCTTGGGTGTAGGCCCGAAGATCATGGACGACGATGTCGAGCAAGCCACCGCTTCGCGCTCTCGCCACTACGCCCTCGGACAGCCCGGACTCGACCAGCCGAGGAAAAATGGTGACGACGTCGATCTTCATAAGCTGGCAGTTGTCGGCTGGAAACTGAAGTCCTTCAGTTTCTCAGGTCCTCCAATCGCCATTCAATTCCAACAGGCCCTCCGGCGGCGTCACGACCACTTCCCTGGCGGCCACGTTGACTGCGCAGATTTCATCGGCGAGCGGGATCAGAAGCTCTCGCCGCACGCCCTGCACGACCAACCGGCTGGCGGCGCCCGCGCCCTCGACCCGGACGACCTTCCCTATTTGTTCGCCACTCGCCGTCCTCACATCGCAGCCAACGAGCTGGTGATGATAGAACGTGCCGGGTGGAAGCGCCTCCTGTTCGCTGGCCGGCACCCGCAATTCGGCGCCCGCGAGCTTTTCGGCCTCGTCGATCGAGGCCACCCCATCCACCCCGAGTATCGGCCTGCCCTGCTGGAACCTTACGGACACAATCGACAGCGGCGCCACTGGTCCATCTCCACGGCGAGCGAAGAGCGTTGCGCCCGGCCTGAATCGCAGTTCCGGGAAATCCGTTTCGAGATTGACGATGATCTGCCCGCGGTTTCCATGGGTGCGGGCGACGATGCCGACGAGCACCATGTCGTCCCACTGCTCCGCCGATACCCGGTCTACTGACACACGCGACTCAAAACAACCGCCGCTGGACCGGGATCGATCAGCGGCCCGGCGAATCTCGGATATCGAGCGTGGCGCGACGGCCATCGGTCTCGGCGGCGGCGGCGAGCAGCGTGCGCACAGCGGCCGCCGTTCTGCCCTGCCGGCCGATCACGCGACCCAAGTCGCCCGGCGCGACCTGCAGCTCGATCACGGTCATGCCACGCCGTTCGCTCTCGTTGACACGGACCGCGTCCGGCTGATCGGCGAGCGCACGCGCGACGATCTCGACGAGCCCTTTGAGATCGGCCACCGATCTCTCCTACGCGCCCGGCGCCGCGGCCTCGGCGGTCACCGGCTGGGCCACCGCGCTGCGGTCCTTGGTGAGGTGACGGGCCAGCAGCGTCCGCACCGAATCCGACGGCCGCGCGCCGTTCTTGATCCAATGGCTGATCCGCTCCTTGTTCAACTCGACGACGGCCGGCTTGGTGCGCGGGTTGTACGTGCCGAGCACCTCGATGAAGCTTCCCTCCCGCGGCTCGCGACCTTCGGTCACGACAACACGGTAGAACGGGCGCTTCTTCGAGCCCGTACGGCGCATTCGGATAGATAGCATTTGCTTGTACCTTCGCTGTGGCAGTTACCCAGTATTGCCCGGCTTATTTCATCAGGCTGAACGGTCCCTTTTTCTTCTTCTTCTTCGGCGGCGCGGCTACCGGCTCGCCGGTCATCTGGCCGACGACCTTGAGCATCCGCTGCATCTCGTTGAACTGTTTGAGCAGGCGGTTGACGTCCTCGACGGAGGTGCCGCTCCCGCGCGCGATTCGCTTGCGACGGCTGCCGTCGATGATGTCGGCGTGCTTGCGCTCCTCCGCCGTCATCGAGTTGATGACCGCTTCGATCCGGCGCAACTGCCGTTCGTCAGGCTTTTGATCGGCCAGCTGCTTCAGATTGCCCATGCCCGGCAGCATGCCGAGGATGTGCTCGAGCGGGCCCATCTTGCGCAGCGTCTTCAGCTGGTCGCGGAAGTCCTCCAGCGAGAACCCGCCCTTCTTGATCTTCTCTTCGAGCTTTTCCGCCTCGTGCTCGTCGATGGCTTCTTCCGCCTTCTCGATGAGCGAGAGGACGTCGCCCATGCCGAGCAGCCGCGAGACGAAACGGTCGGCGTGAAAAGCCTCGATATCCTCGATGCGCTCGCCGGCGCCGACAAAGGCGATCGGCACGCCGACCACCGAGACCACAGAGAGCGCCGCGCCGCCGCGAGCGTCGCCGTCGATCTTGGTGAGCACGACGCCGGTGATGCCGATCTGGCGATTGAACTCGCCGGCGCTTTTGATCGCGTCCTGGCCGGTCATCGCATCGGCGACGTAGAGGAGATCGACGGGAGCGGAGACGTCCTTGATGGCGACGAGCTCGTTCATGAGCTCGTCATCGATGTGCAGCCGGCCGGCGGTGTCGACGATCACGACGTCGTTGCCGGTGTTGCGGGCGGCGGCGATCGCGCTGTTGGCGCGCGCCACGGGATCCATTTCGCCGGTGGGGTCGTGCACGCGCACGCCGGCTTTGTCGCCCATCACGGTGAGCTGCTGAATGGCGGCCGGTCGCCGCACGTCGGTGGACACCAGCAGCGGAAAGCGCCCCTGCTTCTGCAGCCAGCGTCCCAGTTTGGCGGAGGTCGTCGTCTTGCCCGAGCCCTGCAGGCCCAGCATCAGGATCACGCGCGGCCGCTCGTGGCTGTCCTGCAGACCGCCCTTCGCATCGCCAAAGAGCGCGAGCAGCTCGTCGCGGACGATCTTGACGACCTGCTGACTCGGCGTGAGGCTCTTGAGCACCTCCTGATCGGTCGCGCGATCCCGGACACGGTCGATGAACGCCTTGACGACCTTGAAGTTGACGTCCGCCTCGAGCAGCGCCATTCGGATCTCGCGCAGCGCGGCCTCGACCGTATCAGGCGGTGAGCCGGGTCTCGCCCTTGAGCGATTGAAAGACGTCTTGGAGGCGATTACTGAGATCGTCGAACATGTCGGAATGCCCGAGGTTCGGGCAAACCCTTATCTTAGCGGTATTTGTGAGGGGAAGGCAAGGCGGCCGCCCCGCTTCGTGCTGAGAACCTAAACCTTCTTCAGTCGATGCCCGAGCTTGTCCTTTTTGGTCTTCATGTACTTCCGCGTGTGCTCCGACACCGGGACTTCGAGCGGCAGCCACTCCAGCACCCTGAGTCCGTAGCCCTCGACCGCCACCATCTTGCGCGGGTTGTTGCTCAGCAGCCGCATCGATCGCACGCCGAGCGCTCTGAGAATCTGCGACCCGATCCCGTAGTCGCGCTGATCGGGCTTGAATCCGAGCTTTTCGTTGGCTTCGACCGTGTCGAGTCCTTGATCCTGAAGCTCGTAGGCGCGGAGCTTGTTCGCCAGCCCGATGCCGCGTCCCTCCTGGTTGAGATAGAGGAGCACTCCGCGGCCCTCCTGCGCCACGCGCTGCATCGCGGTCTCGAGCTGCTGACCGCAATCGCAGCGCGCCGAATGGAACACGTCCCCGGTGAGGCACTTCGAGTGCACGCGCACGAGCACGCTTTCTCCGTCGGCCATATCGCCGTGCACGAGCGCGACGTGCGTCTCCTTGTCGATGAGACTTTCGAAGCCGTGGATGCGGAAGGTCCCGAATCGCGTGGGCAGATCGGCGGCGGCGACCTTGTGGACCAGCGTCTCGTGCCGCATGCGATAGCGCACGAGATCCGCAATCGTGATCAGCAGCAGCTTGTGGCTGCGCGCGAAACGCGTGAGCTCCGGGACGCGCATCATCCTGCCGTCCTTGCCCATGATTTCGCAGATCACGCCGGCCGGATAGAGACCGGCCATGCGCGCGAGGTCGACCGCCGCTTCCGTCTGTCCGGTGCGCACGAGCACGCCGCCGTCGCGCGCCCGCAGCGGAAACATGTGGCCTGGCCGCGCCAGATCGGTGGCAGCGGTCTTGGGATGGATCGCCGCGAGGATCGTGCGCGCGCGATCGGCCGCCGAAATGCCGGTCGTGACGCCGTCCTTGGCGTCGATCGGCACCGTGAAGGCGGTCTCGAACTGCGTGGTGTTCTTGCCCACCATCAGCGGAATCTCGAGCTCGTCGAGACGCTCGCCCGTCATCGGCATGCAGATCAGGCCCCGTCCGTTCGTGGCCATGAAGTTGATGACGTCGGGCGTGATCTTCTCCGCCGCGATCGTCAGATCGCCTTCGTTCTCGCGGTCTTCGTCGTCGACGACGATGATCATCTCGCCGCGGCCGACGGCGGCGATGGCGTCCTCGATGGTCGCGAACGGGCCTTCCGATCGGGCGCCTTTGGCGATTTTCAGCTTGGGTGTCATGTTGACTGGCCTTTCGGCTCCGTCGCGCGGCCGGCAAGTTCCATGGTGCGGGCGACGTACTTGCCGATCATGTCGCATTCGAGGTTCACGCGATCGCCGGGCTTGAGTGTATGAAGCGCGGTGTGCTTCCAGGTGAACGGGATGATCTGGACGTCGAATTTCTTGTCGCCGAGCCCCGCCACCGTGAGGCTTACGCCATCCACCGCGATCGATCCCTTGCGGATAAAGAGCGCCGCCAGGAGCATCGGGTAGCCGACGGTGATCCAGTAGCAGTCGGCGTCCTGCCGCACGTCCTCCACGGTGCCCACTCCGTCCACGTGCCCCTGTACCAGGTGCCCGCCGAGACGCGAGTCGAGCTGCAGCGGGCGCTCGAGGTTGACGAGCTGCCCGCGCTGCAGCGCGGCAAACGTCGTCACGCGTGCCGTATCGGGGCTGATGTCGGCGTGCACTTCCCCGCCGTCGCTCAGAATCGTCGTCAGGCACACACCGTTCACCGCCAGGCTGTCGCCCGCTTTCAAGTGTGCCGCGATCGGCGTGGCAATGCGAATGCGATAGCCGCTCGCGAGCGGCTTGATCTCCGACAGCGTGCCGACCGACTCAACGATCCCTGTAAACATCAGCCTCAATCCAGATATCAGCGCCGCGTGGTTCCACCGTCACCAAGTGCAATGCCGAGCGGGCCATCGGATAGCCGTTGAACAGCGGCACCGCCGCTTCGCCAAGCGTTCGCGGCGAGACTATCAGATGCAGGCGATCGACGAGCCCAGCCTCCCAGAACGCCGCGTGAACGCGGCCGCCGCCCTCGACGAGCAGCGACGATACGTCCCACTCCGACAAGCACGCAAGCGCTTCCAGCAAGGTGTCGGCGGCGCGCACGATCGCGCCACCCGCCTCCAGTGCCGCCACCCGGTTCGATGCCGCGGCAAGCGTCGCCGCCGCAGTCAGTATTATCACTGGCCCGGCGTCGAGCGTCGAAAACAGCCGCGCCCAAGGCGACGTTCTGAGACGGCGATCGAGAACCACCCTCGCCAGCGGCCGGACCCGCGCCGTCTCCCGCGCGGTCAGCAGCGGGTCGTCGATCACGACAGTTTCGGATCCGACGAGGATGCCGTCCACGGCTGCGCGCAATTGCTGCGTCCTGCGATCCGCGTCCGGCGACGACAGCCGCGTTCGCTCACCGGCGGCCGCAATCTTCCCGTCCAGACTCGTGGCCGCCTTCAGGATGACGAACGGACGCCGCCGTTCCTTCACCGAGATGAACGCCTGGTTCAACCGTCGCGCCTCCGGCTCGAGCAGGCCGCTCTCGACGCGGATGCCGGACGACCGAAGCACCTCGAACCCCCGGCCCGAGACGCGCTCGTCGGGATCCATCATCGCCGCGACGACCCGCCCGATGCCGGCCTCGATGATGCGCCGCGTGCACGGTCCGGTTCGGCCGGTGTGATGACAGGGCTCGAGCGTGACGTAGAGCGTGCCGCCGCGGGCGCGCGCCCCGGCGTCGTCGAGCGCGTTGACTTCCGCATGCGGCTCACCTGCGCGCGCGTGCCATCCGTGGCTGACGACGATGCCCTGCGCGTCGGTGACCACGGCGCCGACCATGGGATTGGGTGTGGTCCGACCCTGTCCGCGGGCGGCGTGGAACAGGGCGCGCGCCATCAACTGCCGGTCGCGCAGGTGCGCGGCGCCCGATGCCGCCGCGAGATCCGCCGGTCCGGTATCGGCTGCGCTCACCACTTCTCCTGAAACAGCGCCTCCACGTAGTCATCGGGCGAGAATGGCAGCAGATCGTCGATCCCCTCGCCGACACCGACGAATCGGATTGGCACCTTCAGATCGTGTGCGATGGCGACGGCGATGCCGCCCTTGGCGGTTCCATCCAGCTTGGTCAGCACGATGCCGTTGACGCCGGCCACGCTGGTGAACTCGCGCGCCTGCGCGAGGCCGTTCTGCCCCACGGTAGCGTCGAGCACGAGAAGCACTTCGTGCGGCGAGCCAGCGACCTCGCGCTCGGCCACCCGCCGGATTTTTCCGAGCTCGTGCATCAGATTGGTGCGCGTATGAAGGCGGCCCGCCGTGTCTACCAACACCGTGTCGCGGCCGCGAGACTTGCTGGCGGCCAAGGCATCGAAGACAACCGCCGCAGGATCCGATCCGTCGCGCGCCCGCACCATATCCACTCCGGCGCGATCGGCCCAGACCTGGAGCTGATCGACGGCGGCGGCGCGGAACGTGTCGGCCGCGCAGATCAGCGGCACCCTGCCCACCGACTTGAACTGATTCGCGAGCTTGCCGACGGTCGTGGTCTTGCCGGTGCCGTTGACGCCGACAATCAGAATGACATGCGGCGTCGTGCCGTTGGGGACCGGCCGGTCGGCGTCCGCGAAGATACGACGAATCTCCTGCTTCACGAGATCGCGGAGGCTTTCGCCGCGGCGCGCGCGGCCGCGCACGGCCTCGACAATCTCGTCGCTCGCGGCGACGCCGATGTCCGCCATGATGAGCAGTTCCTCGAGCGCGTCCAGCGTCTCGACCTCGATCGGACGCGAGCGCTGCTCCGGCGTGTCGGCGGTCGCAATCAGCGATTCGAACTGTTTGGAGAACTGTTGCGCCGTGCGCGTGAGACCGGCCTTCAGTCGATCGAAAACGCCCATTCGCGTCAATTGTACCGATTCGCCCGGCGTCCGATGCCCGACGGGCCGCCGGTCACGCCTCCTGCTTCTGCCGTCGTCCCATCAGCTCACAAACCGCAGCCGACGGGCTGCGCTTGCCTGCGAGCACATCGTGCATCTGCGCCGCAATCGGCAGCTCGACGCCATGCCGCGCGCCGAGATCGAGGGCGGCGTGCGTCGTGCGCACGCCTTCAGCGACCATCTTGGTGCTGGCGAGAATCTCTGCGAGCGCACGCCCTTTGGCGAGCTCAATCCCGACGTGGCGGTTGCGACTGAGCTGGCCGGTGCACGTGAGCACCAGATCGCCCAACCCGGCAAGCCCCGCCAGCGTCTCGCGCTGGGCGCCGAGCGCCACGGCAAGGCGCGTCATCTCGGCGAGGCCGCGGGTGATCAGCGCGGCCAGCGCATTGTGGCCGAGACCCAGTCCTTCCACCGCGCCCGCGGCGATCGCGATGATGTTCTTCAGCGCGCCGCCGAGCTCGACGCCGATCACGTCGGGACTGCCGTACAAGCGGAGCGCGCTCGAGCGAAACTCCTCCTGCACGTGCTCGACAGCGGCGCGACTGTTAGAGGCGACGACTACCGCGGTCGGCAGCTCGCGAGCGACCTCGGTCGCGAAACTCGGTCCGGAGAGTGCGACGATGTCGGGGGCCATCGGGAGCTCCGCCGCCACCACCTCGGACATGCGGAGCAGCGACTTTTCTTCGAGGCCTTTGGTCGCCGACACCACGATCGTATTTGCGGTCACGTACGGCGCTGCCTGTTGGAGCACCGCGCGCATCCCGTGCGACGGGACGGCCATCACCACCAGGCGGACTCCCTCCACAGCCTCGCGCATCGACCCGAGTGGGCGAAGCGTGTCGGGCAGCCCGAATTCGGGAAGGTAGACCGCGTTCTGCCGCCGCGCGGTCATCTCGGCGACGAGACCCTGGTCGCGCGCCCAGAGGCGCACGTGGTGTCCGGCGCGCGCGAGATGGATCGACAGCGCCGTGCCCCAGCTGCCCGCGCCGATAACCGCAACCGTGCGCTCGCTCACACGCGCTGTCCCAGCCGGCGTTCGGTCCCGCCGGCGAGCCGCGAGAGGTTGCCCGCATGCCGCGGAATGATCAGCAATGCCGCGATCGTGCCGCCAGCCATCACCGGCAGCGGCGCGTCCAGGGCCCAAGCGAGCGGCGGCAACGCCGCTGTGGCGACGACCGAGCCCAGCGAAACGTATCGCGTGCTCCACACCGTGGCGACAAACGCCGCCGCGGCGATGGCGGTGGCAGCCGGCGCGAGGAGCGCAAACGTGCCGCAGGCGGTGGCAACACCTTTTCCGCCTCGAAAACGCAACCAGACCGGATAGATGTGTCCTGCGATCGCGGCCACGCCTGCGGTGACCTCAGCGTCGAGGTCCGCTGCCACCCGTGCGGCCAGCGCCACCGACGCCGCTCCCTTCGCCAGGTCGATCGCGACCACGATGAGCGCGATCGTGAGCCCGGCAGTGCGGTGGACATTCGCAGCGCCAACGTTGCCGCTGCCCGTCCGGCGCAGATCGATTCCCTTGAACCGCGCGAGCAGGAATCCGATGGGCAGCGAGCCGATGCCGTAGCCGAGCACGGCGGGAAGGAGAACGTCCATCTCAGTGTCTCGACGGCAACTAACCGACCAATGACGCCGTCGCCAATGCAGTATACGTGGGGCCGCGAGGCGATGTGCGGCTCTGGTAGAGCGTCACATGATCGACGACCACGGTACTGCCGCCGGCATCGATTTGGTTGAGCACGGCATTCCAATCGAACCGTCCGGCCTCCTTCACACGCGCCACGGTGAGATGCGCGCGAAACTCGCGCGTTTCTCCCGCACCAACGATCGGCTCCAGTCGTTGCTCGACCGCGGCAGAAAGGCGGACGATGGCGCCGCCAGGCTCCGACGCGCGAATCCAGACGACGCGCGGCCGCCTGCTGTTGGGAAACACTCCGAGTCCGGCGAACTCGACCTGGAATGGGTGGTGGCGAATCGGCTCCGAAAGCGCCACACGCAGGCGCTCGGCGACATCCGGCCCGACTTCGCCGATGAACCGCAGGGTGACGTGTGCGGCCTGCTCCGCCACCCAGGTCACGCGTGGCGCGTGCTTGCCGCGCAGCAGGTGCGGCTCGATCGCTTCGCGCGCGCGGCGCAGCTGGACGCGCGTCTCGTCGCTCACGTCAATCGCGACGAAGAGCCGCACGCCGCACCATGTCGATGGCGGTGAACGCCGAGAACGCCTTCACCTGCTCGCGGTTGCCGGGGAAGCGCATCGTCCGCGTCACTGGCCTGATATGCGTGCCGACGACGGAGATGCAGACCGTGCCGACTGGTTTGTGCTCCGAGCCGCCGCCGGGCCCCGCAATACCCGTGATGCCGACGCCCAGATCGACGCCAGCGCGCTCGCGCACTCCGTTTGCCATCGCCTCCGCGACCGGTTCGCTGACGGCGCCGTGCGCGGCGATCAAGGCCGCATCGACGCCGAGCAGGTCGATTTTGGCCTGATTGCTGTAGGCGACAATGCCACGCTCGACGTAGTCCGACGATCCCGCGACATCGGTGAGACGCGACGTCGCCAGCCCGCCGGTACACGACTCAGCCAGGGCAATTTTCCAGCCGCGCGCGCGCAACAGCTCGCCCACGACCTGTTCGAGGCTGCTGTTGCCAACGGTAAAGACATCGTTTGCCAGCACGGCCTCGATCTGCTGCACCGCGGCGTCGAGCGCAGTAGCCATGGCGGCGCTGTCGCTGCCGCGCGTCGACAAATGCAGCTCCACCTGGCCGGGCATGGCCAGGATCGTCGTCTCGATCGGTTGCGGGCCTTGTCGCCACGTGGAATAGATTGGTTGCGTCAGTTCCTCGACGCGCGACTCGCCTTTCCCCGCAATCTTTATGATCCGCCGCTCGACGCGAACGCCTTCCGACCGCGCCGCCAGCCGTTCGCGAACAAGCCGTTCGAACATTGGCTTCATTTCGCGCGGCGGGCCGGGCAGCAACGCCACCCCCTTGCCGTCCTTCTCGATCCACAGGCCAGGTGCCGTCCCGTTGGGGTTGTCGAGCACGATTGCGCCGTCGGGAACCATCGCCTGCCGGCGATTTACCTCGGGCATAGTCCACCCGCGGGTCTTGAAACGACGCGCGATCGCGTCGACGATGGCGCTGTCTTCGCGCATCGGCAACCCGAGGTGCGCGGCCACGGATTCGCGTGTGAGATCGTCCTCGGTAGGCCCCAGCCCCCCGGTAAAGACCACCAGGTCTGTGCGGCCGAGGGCGAGGGCGAAGACCGCTTCGAGCTCGGCGCGATCGTCTCCGACAATCGACTTGAAGAACACGTCGATGCCGATGCCGTTGAGCAGCTCGGTGATGTGCAGCGAATTGGTATCGAGGCGTGTCGGTGTCAGCAGCTCGCTGCCAACGGCGATGATCGTCGCGCGCTGGAATCTCACGCGAACCACCCCGGCAGGCCCAGCACCAGCAGGCGCATCGCAGCGTGCGCGTACACAGCAGCCATGGCGTCGTCCATCATGATGCCAAAGCCGCCGGGGAGATGTTCGAGCCGGGCGGCGGGAAAAGGTTTGGCAACGTCGAAGACGCGAAAGAGCACGAAGCCGGCAATGGCGCCGGCCACGTTGACCTCGAGAAACGCGAGGGTAATGAGGATCCCGAGCACTTCGTCGATGACGACCGGTCCCGGATCCTTGCCGCCGAGAAACCGTTCGACGACGCTCGCCGACCAGATGCCCAGCGCCAGCGTGACCGCGATGGCCCACGCTTCGAGCCCTGGCCGATCGACGAATCGGATCAGAAAGTAGACGAAGACGCCGGCAACCGATCCGGCGGTACCAGGAGCGACGGGAAAGCGGCCGACGAACCCGACGGTCGCGATGAAATACGCGAGGCGATCGATCACGCGTGCTTGATCACGCGGGTGCCGGCAAGACGGTCGTGTAGGGCGCGCCTGTCACTCGACACCAGCGCGGGCACGTACGGCAGCCCGAGCGTCGCGATCGACAGCAGCACGCCGGCCGCCCGAAGAACGGCCCCGGCGACCTCGACTCGACCACCATCGTCGCCAATGACGCGAACGCCGGTGAGCATCTTGCCAATCGTTTGCCCGTTCGCCGCCGTGAACGCGATGAGATAGCCGCCGTTGATGAGCAGCAGGAAGGCGAGCATCGGGATTGGCGGAATGACGAGCGCATCGGCGAGCCTCAGTTCCGCGAGCGCCAGCGTCAGATAGAGCACGGCGAGATTGATCGAGCCCAGCAGCACGATGTCCATGAGCGCCGCGGCAAGGCGGCGGACGGCAGACGCAGGCGCCGGCACCGCAGGTTCGCTGATGAACGTGTTCAGCGCCGCCCCGGACTCCGGCGCGAACGACGGCGCCAGGTCCAGCTCGGGTTCGCCGCTCTCGCGGCGCACCACACGCGGCGTCCGGCGGCGTGCAACTTCCGGAGTGGCGCGGCGCACCGCCAGCGGCGGCCGCGCCGGCGGCGGTGGCGCGATGAAAGCGTCTTCAGACTCCGGGGCGCTCCGGTTGAACAACGGCAGCGGCGGCGGCTCCGCCGCGGTTCGGCTCTGGAACTGGGCGCGGACGACTTCCGCCGGCGAAGCCACGGCAACGCCGGGATCGGCATGCGGCGATTCCGCCGGCATCAAGTCGTAGGTGACGTCCGGCTCGGGCGCGCCGATGATGCGGTCGAAATCGAAATCCGCAAACGGCGCCTCAGGCTCGACGGCGGGCCGGAGCGGCAGCTCCGATGCTGTTTCGACAGGAAGCGAAAGTGAAAAATCGTAGCCGCAGTGCCGGCACCGGTCGGTAGTCTCGAAGCCGAGATAGCCGCACTTAGGGCACTTCATTCATCGGCCTCGAATCGACGGTGGCGGCGGCGAGCAGCTGCATCTGGATCTCGGCTCGCAAACGGTCGGCATCTTCGCGGCGCCGATCGCCGATCGGCACACGGTCCAGTTCGCGCAACGCGTCGCGCAATCGTCCGGTCTTGAAGAGCGTCCGGCTGCGCGCCAGCGACAACTCGGTGGCCGACGGCAGCGGCAGCGTTTCCGCCGAAGGCAGAGCAAAGACAGGCGCGGACTGCCGCGCATCACGCACGGGCAGCCAGCCGCTGACATCGGGAAGCGTCCAGCCCCAGAACGCAACGGAAGTCGCACCGAGAGCGGCAACGATCAACATCACCAGACCGGCGTATCCGCGGCGCTTGGGCACGGCGGGCGCGGTTTTGGCGGGCTCGACGACCGGCCGCGTGCTGAACCACGACCCGCTGAGCGGCGCGCGCGGCGCGGGCGCCAGAGGCGCCACGCCGAGGCGCTCGATCCGATCGAGCACGCCGAGCGCGAGGTCGCGCGACGCGCCACGAGCGAGCGCCTCGGACACCAGCTCGCGCGCGCTCGCGACGTCGCCGCGAGTCAACGCGTCGAGCCCTTGGTGCATCAGCGCTTCGGATTCGCGTTGCCGCTCGGCCTGCGCGCTGCGCGCGCGATCGATGTAGGCGCGGGCGCGGTCGTGGCTGCGATCGAGAAACAGCACACGCGTCCAAAGATTGATCGCGTGGTCGTAATCGCCGGCGAAGTAGTGATCGAGGCCGGTGAGCAGGAGCTGCTCGATCCGCGCGTCACGCTCGACACTGGTGAGCGCTTCGGATGCGGGCCTTTCGGATCGAGCGTGATCCATCGTAAGTGGTGCCGATTATAGCACTTACGTGCAACCTTGGTATCCACCGGAGTCCACGCGCGTCGTTTCTTTTGGCAAATCGCGATCGCCGTGTCTACCGCCGTCCTGTCACATCCACCGATATCCATCCGCTAAGGTGTCAGATTAGCTGTCAGCCGGCGAGCAGCGCGCTCATGCGGCTGGCCACACCCTTCCCTGATCCGGCAGCGCGTGCGCGGAGCGGTTCAGCGTCATGCTCGACGACGCGTGTCCGAGTTGCCGCGCCACGACGTGCACCGCTTCGCCGTGCTTCAACAGCAGCGTCGCGCGATCATGAAAGCGGTGCGGCGGGAGTCCGTGCGCGGCAATCCAGGCGCGATTCGCGTGCGCGGCGCGATCAGGGCGTCAGAAAGGCGCCGGCGGGGTGCACGCGGACGAGACGGTGCACTGACGAAGTTCCCTACCGAGAAGACCCGAACGCAAAACACTCGATCGCGCCCTGAACATCTCCCGCAGCCGCTTGCGTTTCGCCTCGTCGCTGGGGGTAGTCGATCCGAGACTCGAGCCATCGCTGGACGTGGCCCTGGCATCGCCTTGTTTTTCATGCGCCGCCAGCTCAGCGTTGTGCGATTGTAACCACGGCCAACAACAGCGGGGCCGAATACCTCGTCAGCTGTAGTTTGACGGTTTTTCGGGGGCGGTGCAGCCGTCAGCGGCAACACTTTCGATGCGGCACTCCACCAGCAGGGGTGACGATCGGTCGAGGGTTTGCCGCCATACGGGTCGCGAACTTCCACTTCTGAGCGGCCGCGGGTAAACAGAAGTCACGCGAGGAAACGAACAGTGACCGACGCGGCCTACCTTGAATTGCTCGCCATCTACGAGGCTGCAATCGACGCGGCCTCCTACACCCTCAAGACGGCGACGGCGCTCGCCGCGGACGTGACAGCGACCGATGTCGCCGGACTACAATGGGGAAGTCCATGCTGCGCTTCAGCGGCGCCTGCTGTCTTGTCGTGCTCCTCGGATGCGTGGCCATGCCCCAATCAACCAAGGCCATCGTTTTTCTCACACGCCATGACTGTGTATACGCGGCGGATATGCGCGCGAATCTCGATGCCGCTCTGCGCGCGGTTGGGCGCTCTACCGCATACACAGTCCTCGATGCCGATGCGCTTCCCGAGTCGGACGGCAGACGCGGGTACGGAACGCCCACCGTACTCGTGGACAACGCTGACCTGTTCGAGATGCCCGAGCCTCCGCCCACACAAGCGGCCCCGACCTGACGCCCCTATCCGGGCGGAGTTCCGTCCAGTGACGCAATCGCAAAAGCCCTACAAGACTTAGCGATGCTGTGATTTGCGCGCCGTTCACATTTGATGTCTCGGCACCGAGGGAGCGCCTTGGGCAGCGCGGCGTGCACCACTGCGCCAAAATCAGAACGAGCGGCTGATACCAAGCTGAAAGATCGCACGCGAATCAAGTTGTCGATTGGCAAGGTTGCGATAGATCGGCAGCTTCACATCGGCCTGCACGTTGATCCCCTTGCCGACCAAGCCGGCGAGCCCTGGCGTGAGATACAGCCAGTCTCCGCCGCCGACAAGGACGGGCGTCCCGTTGAATTCGTCCTGCTGACGATGGAGCCAGTCGAGCCGTCCGAATGCCATGATTCGATGCGTCTTGATGATGTGCGCCCAACCCGTCCCCAGTTCAGAAGACGCGCCGACGCGAAGACCGCCTGAGTTTGCGACGAGTGGCGTGCGCGCGGCGACGCTACTGACCCAACGCCCGCCCAGCACGGCATGCTCAGCGGCGAGGCCGAAGATCGGATCGACGGTCCCGCTGCCGCGTTGAAGTCGCGAGAGCGGAACGAGGCTGCCATTCACCAATTCGGCTCGGAAGCGTGGCGCGCGCGTCTCGCCGGTCGGCAGCGACAGGCCGCCATTGACGGTCCAACTCCAGCGGGTCGGCGAACCGCCCCGATACCACCCACCGACGACGGTGTCACCAAGGCCGCGCACCTCGTCACGGAAGGCCGTAGCGCCGGTCGCGCTATGCACCACGCCCGTTCTGGCAATGAGCGGGATAGTCGTCGTGGCTTGCACGCCGACGCGTGGCGTCACCCGGAAGTCGAGCGAGAAAATCGGAACGGTAATCGCGGTGCGTTCATCGAGCGGGTTGTCGTCGCGGCGCGACCCATCGTAGACGGTGGTTCGGCGCTCGCTGACCAGAAACGTGCTGACACGGAACCGCCCGATCATCGGCCCGTCCGACATGAGGCCCCGCCCACCTGGCAGGAACGGATTCGCGCAGCCTGCTCAGGTTTGTCCGGACGCGAGCGGCGCGAGGCCGAACGTGCCGATGAGGAGCCCGAGGATGAGCGGCCACCGTCGCATGATTCGATTGTAACTGGTGCACTAGACCTTTTCGGTCAATGCCTCACGCAGGCGTGAAAAGCGAGAGTGCACTTTCGTTTGGATCGGCCACACTCGAAGCGCATAGCACCTACATGCAGTTCCGGGCGACCAAAGACGAGCGGCGCACTACAATCCCGGCCATGGCCATCATCGAGTGTGTTCCCAATATCAGCGAGGGCCGCCGCGCCGACGTCGTCGATGGCATCGCCACAGGCGCTTCGCGAAATCCCGGGCGTCCGCGTCCTCGATGTTCAGTCCGACACCACCCATAACCGCTCGGTGCTGACGCTCGCGGGCGATGCCGCGCCGCTCAAGGAAGCAGTGATCGCGCTCTTCGACCGCGCCATCGCCGCAATCGATTTGCGCGCGCACAAAGGCGAGCATCCGCGCATGGGCGCGGTGGACGTCGTGCCGTTCATTCCGATCGAGGGCGTCACGATGGAGCGACTGCGTCGAGCTCGCGCGCGAGGTGGCCGACGAAGTCGCGACGCCGCTTCGCTGTGCCGGTCTACCTGTACGAGGAGGCCGCGACCAGCCCGGCGCGGCGCAATCTCGAAGACATCCGGCGCGGCGAGTTCGAAGGGCTGGCGGGCAAGATGCGGCAGCCCGAGTGGAAACCCGACTTCGGCCCGGCCAGCCGCATCGTGTCGGCGGGCGCGAGCGTCGATCGGGGCGCGGATGCCGCTCATCGCCTACAACATCAACCTCGCCACCAATCGGCTCGACGTCGCGAAGAAGATCGCCGCTGCCATCCGCATGAGCAGCGGCGGGTTTCGCTTCGTCAAGGCAATGGGCATCGCCCTCGACGATCGCGGGATCGTGCAGGTGTCGATGAATCTCACCAATTACGAGAAGACGCCGATCTTCCGCGTTTTCGAAACCGTCAAACGCGAGGCGGCGCGCTACGGCGTCAGCGTGCTCGAAAGCGAGATCGTCGGGCTGGTTCCGTCGGCGGCGCTGACACAGGCGGCGGAGTTCTATCTGCAGCTCGAAGGGTTCTCCGCGGCACAGGTCCTGGAGAACAAATTGCGCTGATCCCGGCTGCGCCGCAGCAGAGTACAGGATGCGTGGTCCGCAGATTTCGCGGATTTCAGGATCAAGGCTTTAGATCGGCGTGGCCCCGTGCAACGCGTACGGTGATGACGCGCCAGCCTTTTTCATCTGCGCAATCCTGCAATCTGCGGACACTACTTCGGCGCAATCCACCAGCAATCCATCAATTCACTCGCGCGACGGCGCAATCCCGAACGCCCGCATCTTCTTGTACAGGTTGATCGCTCGACGCCGAGCACGTCCGCCGTGCGTGAGATGTTGCCCTGCTGCGCCGCCAGCGCCTGCAGGATGTAATCACGCTCGAACCGTTCGCGCGCTTCGGACAGCGGCACGACGACGTCCTCGGACGGCGGCATCGGGCCATCGCACAGCCCGTCGTGGCCGAGGAAGCCAAGGTCCTGCGCCGTGATGGTGTCGCCCGGCACCATGATCATCAGCCGCTCGATCATGTTACGCAGCTCGCGCACGTTGCCGGGCCAGTCGTAGTGCTGCAGGCGCGCCGCGGCTTCCGGCGCGAGCCGCTTGGGTCGCCGGCCGTATTCGGCGCCATGAGCGCCATGAAGTGATCGGCGAGAAGCGGAATGTCATCCTGACGATCGCGCAGCGGCGGCACGAAGATCGGAATCACGTTCAGACGGAAAT
Organism: uncultured Acidobacteriota bacterium; assembly: GCA_963807105.1. GTDB lineage: Bacteria > Acidobacteriota > Vicinamibacteria > Vicinamibacterales > UBA2999 > DASPWV01. The sequence goes on from CAWEAM010000001.1 coordinate 166,773, forward strand.
ACAGGTCCTCGCGAAACCGCCCGGCGCGAATCTCCGTCGGCAGCTCCTTGTTGGTGGCGGCCAGCACGCGCACGTCGACCCGAATGCGCTGCGTGCCGCCGACGCGCTCCATCACCTGTTCCTGCAGAACGCGCAGCACCTTGGCCTGCGTCTTGAGGCTCATGTCGCCGATCTCGTCGAGAAAGATCGTGCCGGTGTTGGCCTGCTCGAAACGCCCCGGTTTGTCGGCCACCGCCCCGGTGAACGCGCCTTTGGCGTGGCCGAACAGCTCCGATTCGATCAGCTCTTCGGGAATCGCGGCGCAGTTGACTTCGACGAACGGGCGCATTCCGGCGACGGCTGTCCTGATGAATCGTGCGCGCGACGAGCTCCTTGCCGGTGCCGTTCTCGCCGTAGATCAGCACGCGGCCATTGGTCGGCGCCGCCATGGCCACCTGCTCGCGCAGATGCCGCATCGCAAGGCTCTCGCCCACCATCACGTGCTGTCGATCGACGCGAGCGCGCAGCGCGCGGTTCTCCTTCTTCGAGATCGCGCTGGCGCAGCGCGTTGCGCACGACCAGCACCGTCTTCTCGAGCGACAACGGCTTCTCGACGAAGTCAAAGGCGCCCATCTTGATCGCCTTGACCGCCGACTCGATGTTGCCGTGGCCCGAAATCATCACAACCTGCGCATCGACCTTGCGCTCGCGCAGGCGCTGCAGCGTGGCCAGTCCGTCGATGCCGGGCAGCCACACGTCGAGCACGATGACGTCAAACGCCCCGCGCGCCGCGCGATCGAGACACTCCTCCCCGCTCGCGACCGCTTCGACTTCAAGCCCTCGTCGCGCAAGATGCCGCTCAAGCGAAGAGCGCACGCCCGGCTCGTCGTCAACTACGAGAATGGAGGACATGGCACTAGCACGGCAGCTCGATCGTGAACCGGGTGCCGCGCGGCATGTTATCCGACACTTCGATGCTGCCGCCATGCTCCGCCACAATCCGCCGGACGATGGCGAGGCCCAGACCGCTGCCGCGCCCTTTGGTCGAGTAATACGGCAGAAACAGCTTCTCGCGCTCGGTCTGCGGGAATGCCGGGCCCGTCGTCCGACACCACGAGCCGCACGAAGCTGTTCGGCGGTATCGTGCGACGTTTCGATCGCGATCGTGCCCGCTGCGGTTCATCGCTTCGATGGCGTTGTCGACCAAATTGATGACGACCCGGCGCATCTGCTCGGGATCGACGCGCACCGCGGGAGCGCCGGCGCGCGAACCGGCGCTCGAACGCGACGTCGGTGAACAGGCCGTTGTAGAGCGCCAGCGCGTCGCTCAGCGAGCTGATGGAGGTCGGTCGGCACCGCGCGCGGCGCCGGCATCCGCGCGAACTGCGAGAACTCGTCGACCAGGTTCTTGAGCGGCTTCGACCTCGCCGATGATCGTCGTCGTGCACTCCTGCACGAGATCGCTGCGCGGCGGGTCGAGATCCGCCAGCTTGCGGCGCATCCGCTCCGCCGAGAGCTGAATCGGCGTCAGCGGGTTCTTGATCTCGTGCGCGAGCCGCCGCGCGACCTCGCGCCACGCCGCGACTTTCTGTGCCCGGATCAGCGGCGTCACGTCGTCGAGCACCAGCACGATGCCCTCGTAGGCGCCGCCGGCGCCGGTCGAGACGGGTGGCGGCCGCGGCCACGGTGAGCTCGCGGCCGTCGCGCACGATGGCGACTTCCTGCGCCACCGCGTCGGTTCTTCGCGCGCGCCGCCTGATCGAGGACGCGTTGATCGGCTGCAGGTCGGCGCGCGCAAACACGTCGACCGCCGGCCGGCCAATCACCGACACATCGACAGCCGAGCAGTCGCATCGCGGCGGAATTCACCGTGCCAATGCGGCCGGACGGGATCGATCGAGACGACGCCAGTGGCGACCCGCTCGAGGATGGTTTCGATGTAGCGTCGGCGACCTTCTACTTCGTGGTGATTGCGATCGAGATCGATGCGTCGCCCGCTCGAGTCGGCGCCGGCTCGAGGCCAGTTCCGCGGCCATCGAGTTGAACGCTTCGATCATCGAGCCGAACTCGTCGGTCGCCTCGTGCTCGATGCGCTGATCGTAATGGCCCTGCCCAATCTCGCGCGCCGCAACCGAGAGCATCTGGACCGGCCGCGTGATGCGCTTCGCCAGATACAGCCCCATCCACGTCGAACTCACCAGGATCAGCAGCGTGACCATGACGAAGAACGAGAGATAGACGCCCGCCAGCGGCTGCTTGAGCACGCGCAGCTGGTTGTAGTCTTCGTATGCCTGCGTCATCCGGCGCGATCGGTCGGCGAGATCGCCCGACAGGTAATCGCTGGCGACGATGACGCCGGCTGACTCTGCCATCCGGCGCGCGATCGTGCTCGCCGCGCGCAGCAGCTGGCCGCCATCGCCGCCCGTGAGCGGCTCGAGCATCCACGGCTCGGTCTCGACGCCTGCCGCCACACGCGCGGCGATCCGATCGGCCGACGCGCGCGACCAGCCGCTGCGGGATCGTCGGCGAGGCGACATCGACGACGGGCACCACGTCGATCTGTCCGCACGGTGTCGATCACCGAGCGGTAGACCTGCACCATGCCGATGCGCTGGGCAAGTGACGTCGCGTCGAGACGAGGTCGCGCAGTGGCCCGACGTCTGGCGCCGCGAGATCCGCCCGGGACAAAAGCCCCGCGAGGCGGGCCGCCTGTTCGGCGACACTGCGGTGCCGCTCGCTGGTAATAGTCGGAGGCAATGTCGTTGCGCCGACGAGAGGATCTCTTCCATCGGCGCGTTGAACCAGCGATCGACCGCGGTCAGGACGACCGGCTGCCGACGATAAGACGAGCACGGCCGGGATCAGCGTCATTCCCAACAGCACGAACACGAGCTTGGCGCGGAAGCGGACGAACGGAATCGCGCGGCGGCGCTCGACGAGCAGCTTGATGATGTTGCGCGCGAGCACGAAGCCCAGCGCCAGCAACATCATCGCGTTGGTCGCCGACAGCGCGTAGAGGACGACTTCGGTGAGGAAATCGGGCGAGAGACGCGCCGTCCGATCGGCGAGCACCAGAATGGCGACCAGCGCCGCCAACAGCACGGCAATGCCGGCGAGAATCAGCCGAGGATTGTCGCGGAACGGCCGGCGTGTCGGCGTCGTCCGGTGACACTCGCCCGATGGCTGAGCAGCAGGTGCGGTACGCGTGGTTGCCACGCTGGTCCTATTCTTTGGCGTTGAGGAGATCCTTGAGCTCGCTCATGAACTCGCCGATGTCGCGGAAGTGACGATACACGGAGGCAAAGCGAACGTAGGCGACTTTGTCGAGCTGCTTCAGCTCCTGCATCACGAACGCGCCAATCTCGGCCGTCCCGATCTCTTTCTCCGGGCGCTCCTGAAGCATCACCTCGACGCGGTCGGCAACGTCCTCGATCGCGGCAACGCTCACCGGCCGCTTTTCGCACGCCTTGAGCAGCCCAGCAATCAGCTTCTGCCGCTCGAACCGCTCCCGCGTGCCGTCCTTCTTGACCACCATGTACGGGATCTCGTCGATCCGTTCGTAGCTGGTGAAGCGCTTGTGGCACTCGTCGTTGAGGCACTGCCGGCGGCGGCGGATCACGTCGCCCTCCTTGCTCTCGCGGGAGTCGACGACCTTGTCGCCGACGTTGCCGCAATAGGGACACTTCACGGATTCACCTCAACCTGCGCCTGCCGCGCATCCTCGCCGACATCCGCTTCAACCCGCCCAAGGTCAGGCCGTCGCGAAACGCGAACCACACGCCGCCGAGCGTGACCACGAGCGTGTTGACGCCGTGAAACACGATTGCCGCCGCCCACGGCCACATCGTTGTCGGCGCGGCGAAAAACGAGGTCGCGCCCAGCCGGAATGCCTCGTGCACGCCGCCCACGCCGCCCGGCGTCGGCACTGGCGACGCCGACCACGAGAATCGCCGACAGCAGAAACGAACCCACGAATGGCAGGACGATGCCGAACGCGCGCGCCACCAGCCAGGCGTACGTCGCAATCAGCAGCCAGAGCACGAGCGACCAGCCCAGCGCGATGGCCAGCCGCCACGGTCGCCGCACGACGGCCAGCCCCTCGGCAAAAGTTCGCGCGAAGCGGGCCACCACGTGCGCGAGACGCTCCGGCAGCACTCGCTCGAGTCGCAGGACCAGACCATGCAGGCGCTCGGGATGCCCGGCCATCACGAACATCACGACGAGCACGACCAGCGCGGCCAGGCCCATGGCGCGCCGCCGAGCGCCACGGCGCGATAAAGCGCCGGCGCCGCACGCTGCGCCTCCGCGCCAAACCCGAGGAGGTAGACGCCGAGGAGAAAGAGCACCGCACACGAGATCGAGAATCCGTTCGACGATGATCGTCGCGAACGTCGCGGTGGCCGGCAGCCCTTCGCTCTTGGCGAGCAGATACGGCCGCAACACCTCTCCCGCGCGTGCCGGTAGCACCATCGTGGCCGCAAAACCCACCACCGTGGTTTTGAACGCGACCCAGAACCGCGTGTGGCCGAGCGGCTCGAGCAGGTACTGCCAGCGTTCGGCGCGCACGAAATACATGGCGATGGTCGCGAGCACACTGAGCACGAGCAGGTCGGCGCGTGCGGCGCGCATCTCGCTCCAGACGCGGCCCAAATCGGCGTTGCGCACGAAGACCGCCAGCAGACCGACCGCCAGAGCGGTGACGACGATGGTGCGGGCGGCGGCGCGCAAGCGGTTTCAATACTACATGAGGTTGTTTGCCCGAGAACGACCACTTGCACTGGTATGCGTTGACGTTTAGGATCGCGGTTCGCACCGCTCCTGTCGCACGCGGCACACGGCGCGCCGGACGCACAGTGATCTCCCCCTTGCTCGAAACTTCGCTCGATGGCCTGACGCTCGTGCGCCGGGGCAAGGTGCGCGACCTCTATCAGCTCGGCGACGAGCTCGTGATCGTCGCGACCGATCGTATTTCCGCGTTCGATTACGTGCTGGGATCCGGCATCCCCGACAAGGGGCGCGTGCTCACCCAGCTCTCGGCGTTCTGGTTCGGACGGACCGGGCACATCGTCGACAACCATCTCGTGAGCGCCGATGTGCGCGAGTTTCCAGCCAGCGCACGCCGTCACCAGGCGACCCTTGGCGGGCGATCGATGCTGGTGCGGAAGACCACACCACTGGCGATCGAGTGTGTGGCGCGCGGCTATCTGTCGGGTTCCGGCTGGAAAGACTACAAGAGCAGCGGCAAGGTGTGCGGCATCGCGCTGCCGCCGGGCTGCGTCGAATCGGATCGCCTGCCCGAGCCGATCTTCACTCCGGCAACGAAAGCCGACTCGGGTCACGATCTCAACATCACCGAGTCGGAAGCGGCGGCCATCGTCGGCGGTCCGCTGCTCGATCGTCTGAAAGAGGTGACGCTCGAGTTGTATGCGTACGGCGTCCGCCACGCCGAGGAACGCGGCATCATCCTCGCCGACACGAAGTTCGAGTTCGGCCTCACGGAGAACGCCGAGCTTCTGCTCATCGACGAGGTGATGACGCCCGACTCGTCGCGCTACTGGCCGCGCGACACTTACGCCCCTGGCGGCGCACAACCGAGCTTCGACAAGCAGTTCGTCCGCGACTACCTCGAGTCGATCAAGTGGAACAAGCAGCCGCCGGTGCCCTCACTGCCCGACGACGTCGTCGCCCGGACGCGCGAAAAGTACCTGGACGCCTACCGTCGCCTGACTGGGCAGGAGTTGGAGACCGCGCATGCGTGATCTGCTCGAGCGACTCGTGGGCGAGATGGTGGAAAAAGGGATCCACTACGACGACGCGCAGCGCGAGTTCGAGAAGCGCTTCATCGCGCGCGTGCTGCAGACGCACGACGGGAATCTGGGCAAGGCGGCGCGCACCCTCGGCGTTCATCGGAACACTCTGACGCGGAAGATCCAGGAGCTGAAGCTGGGACCGGCCCTTCGGGCGGGGCGGACCGCGGCGCGGTAGGACCCTCTGGGTGGGACCCGGCCTTTTGGCCGGGTAGGACCACTCCGTGGTACGACCCTTCGGGTGGGACCACGCCCCCCAATTCCCACCCGAGCGAAGCGACCGGGTCCCACCCGAAGGCCCACGGAACGCCCATGGTGGTGCCAAAATCATTCGATCCTGGAGAGCGTGAAGTAGACCGCCGACGACGGTGACATCGGAACGAACGTCTTCTCCTGATTGGCGTAGCCCGGCGCCGAGGCACGTAAGGTGAGTTCGACGCCCGACGTGAGGCCCGTCAAAAGGAACCCACCGAGGTCCTCCCAACAGTAGCCACATGTCGTCTGCGTAACGGTCTGGCCAAGAGGCTCCCCGCGGACGACTTGAACTGTCGCACCGTCGATAAGCCCGCCGCTCTCATCAAGGACCTGTCCCCAGATGTCGATCAACGAGGGAGGAGGAACCCCGATTGTCTGCGCCGGCGTCGCGGCGCTCGTTCCACACGAGTTGGTGGCAGTGACACTCAACGTGTATGTCCCTTGTGCCGCCGGGCCGGACACCGTCAGGCTCGTGGTGGGAAACGACCCGTTGATCGGCCCAGCCACGTTGACAACGTAACCCTCCGGTGCGGCCCCGTTTGCCGGCGGTGACCAGGACACGAAGATCGTGCTTCCACTCCGCCATGTTGTGAAGTCTGTCGGTGTCGCCGGCGGGGAGCACGTGCCCGGGAAGGTCAACGTGACGGCGTTTGACGGACCACTGCTGCCGGACGCGTTGATGGCGCGAAGTGCGACGGTGTACGTTCCCGGCGGAACCCCGGTGAACGAGAAGCGATCGGTGAGCGGCAACGAGAATGATTCGGTTCGGTCGCCGGTGACGTCGAGCACGATGGCGGTTGGAGCTCCACCCGCCAGGGTGTTTCGCCAGACCAGCGTCGCGGTCGACCCGTCTGCGAGGCCAAGAAGTCCCGTCGGCGGGGACGGGACGTTGATCGAAACCCGAATCTCGTTCGAAGGTGGGCCTTCGGTCAGGCCGACCGTTGCGCGCACGCGAACATAGAAAACTCCGTTCGGTGCCGCGAGCGTAACTGTCGTGGCCACGCCCGGCATCCGCAGCCTTGCCAGCACCTCGCCTGGCGCCAGGCCGCCTTCCATGAGATAACCGGATGGAGAATCGCCGGTGGCGGGTGGCGTCCAGCCCAGTGTCGCGGTATTACCAGTAATGGCCAGCACCTTGAAATCGAGAGGTGCCTGCAGGTCCGCCGTTCCAGACGCCTGTTCGGAGCGTGTCCCTGTGGCTGTCGCGGCTAGCGCGAGGACGCCGCAAATGGTGTACGCAGCAATCGTCGCGAGTGCAGATTGTCGTGTGCGTCGTGGGTTCATGCATCGCCTCTTCCACCTTAAACGTCACCAGCGCGAAATCCGGACGGCCGTCTCCTACGAGTGATGAGAACTGCTGCCCATGTGCGACGCCGCGGGCGAGGACGGCGGCGCGGGAGACGCCCCACGGTTGGCACGGGTCGGCGGCCGGAAGGATTGATGGCAGATCACACTTGTGCGAAGCGAGCGTTCGAGACACGGTCGCCTCGCGGTCAGACGAGTCGGTCCACGGGAACGCCTCGAGAAGCCGCGCGAGGGTCTACGAGATGTTTCTGTCGTTTGCTCGGCCGGAGGTCGCCGTCGGTTACGGTCAGTCAGGCGGGCAGAACCGCAGCACGGTAGGACCGCCGGCGGGAAGTGCCATCCGCGTGCAGCTGCGGGTCATGGAACAGGTATCGTCTGTGCCGGCGTCGGCGCGCTCGTTCCACACGCATTGGTGGCCGCGACGCTCAGCGTGTACCGTATCCGGCCCGACCGCCCCCGACAGCGCCATGCCCGGGGCTGGTACCAACACGTCCATCGATTCGCTCGCAAGATGGACTACGTAGCCAGTGGGTGCGCCGCCGCCTTCCGGCAGCGACCAGGAGACGACGATTGTGTGGCCGCTCTTCGAGACAGAGAGGTTGGTTGGTGTCGCCGGTGGCGTACACGCGGCTGGAAAGGTCAGCGTGACGGTGTTCGACGGACCGCTGCTGCCGAACGCGTTAACTGCGCGAAGCGCGACTGTGTACGTCCCAGGCCGGACATCGGAGAACGAGAGGCGATCGGTCAACGACAACGGTACCGATCTCGTTCGCTGATCAGGCACTGCAACTGGTTGGGGATAACTCGTTACGTCGAGGACCAGACCCGATGGCGTGCCAGCGTCGAAGGTGTTCTGCCAGACGAGCGTCACGTGGGATCCGTTAGCGAGGGCGAGAAGTCCTTTTGGTGCGGAGGGCGGTCCCGGGACGTTGATGGAGACCCGGATCTCGTTCGAGGGCAAGCTGGACGTGGAACCCGTAGTGCCGCGCACGCGCGCATAGAACACGCCGGTTGGCGCGTTGAACGTGAACTGGGTTGTCTCGCCGGGTAGCGACCGACTCGCCAGGACTTGACCGGGCGCCAGCGGCCCTCGAGGATGTAACTCGACGGCGCGATGTTGGTGACCGACCGCGACCAGCCGAGCGTTATCGCAGTACCCTCCAGCGCGATCACTCTGAACTCGACGGGCGTGCCGAGGCCGGCGGTTACACTCGCCTGATCGGAGCGTGCGCCGGGACCGGAGATGTTGACGGCGCGCACCCGAAGGGCATGAGCAACGCCGTTGGCGACCTCGGTCACGACGATTCGAGGCGTTGCCGACGCCGGCGCTCGCGTAATCCACGTTCGGCCATCATCGAGGGAGTACTCGTAGTTTGTCACCGCGAAGAATGGCTCCGGTGATGCTGGGGGTACGACTTCGATGTCGAGTGTTGTGTCGCCTGATGTAATCGCGGCGATGCGCGGCGATACCGGCGTCGCGGCCCATCGAGTGCTCCGGATGACCGAGGTATTCACGTCACGCCTCTCGGCCCACACCACGATCGCATTCCCCGTGTCATCGATACGAACCACAGAACTGGATACGGATCGACCAGGTGGCTCGGCCAGCGTGACCGTCTGCCATTGGCGCGCGTCGATGCCGCGGGACACTTGAAATCCTTCGATGATCGGCCACGCCGCGACGGCATTGCCTGCTGCGTCGAGTGCGATCGATGGTGCTCCGGCGCCGAAACTTGGAACGTCGACCGCCGGACTCCAGCTGCCGGTATCCGTCGTGTACTCGGATACCTGGATGACCTCGGCGCCATAGTCCCAGCCTTCACGCGCCCATCCCGCCAGAAACTTCCCGTCAACGCTCGACGCAACGCGAGGCCCATAGGACGCGGGGATCACAGAGAGGTCTACCGCCGGGCTCCAGGCCTCCGTTGCAATGGCAAACCGCGCGGCGCGCACCAGGCGATCCGAGGATCTGCGCGCCCAAACGACTGCGACGTTGCCCACCCCGTCCACGGCCATTCGCGGGTGGCTGTCGGCCTCGCCTGCCGCGGAGATCTGCACCGGATCCGCCCACACATTCGCAGTGGCCGAATACCGGGCGGCATGAACGGCATCACGGCTCCAGACCGCCGTCGCATTTCCCAGCGCGTCCACGCAGACCCGTGGAGCCTGACCGGATTCAGCGAGTGTGACTGGTGCAGTCCACATTCTCGTAGCTGGCTGATAGGCAGCGGCGAGAATGCTGACTGAGGCCCACGGCGCATGTCGGACCCAGGCGAGAGCTGCGTGCCCTGCCGGGCTGACCGCGAGTTGAGCATCAAAGCCATTGCTTTCAACTTCGATCGGGTTGCCCCAGCTTCCCGTTGCGGCCGAGTAGTGCGCGACGTGCACCAATCCGCCGCTAACCGTGCTCCACACGATGACCGCGTCGCCATTGCCCGCTAGTCCGACCTGAGCGCGACACGGCGAAGCGGACGGAAACAGCCTCGCTATCAAATTCCAGATGTCCTGCGCCGCGATGTAGGCAGCACCCTGTACCACCTGTTGACCGTCAATCGACGTGCACCAGACGGCCAGCGCGTTGCCCGCAGCATCAACAGCCAGGTCCGGCTCGGTGTTGGCGCCGACTCCCGGCAGTTCCGTGATGCGGCCGGTCCACCCTGCCTGCGCGCCGGCCGGCGAGGGGAACACGAAGAGGCCGCACAAGGCGAAGACACCAATCGTGCCGGCCGTGTGTCGTCTGTGCCGTCGCTCCATGACAGCCCCCCTTCTCATCCCCTGAAACGTCCGTAATCCGAAATACGGACGTGGCATGGTCATTCGACGATGAGAATTCCGTGGCAAATGTGGGGCGGCGGGAATTCGCCGATAATGCGTCGTCCATCCACGCTGGAGGGAGCGATCTGATTTTCCGGGCCGCCGCATTCGCCGCGTTCGTATCCGTGGCGCCAGCCGCTGACGCCGCGGGTCAGACCGTCAACGACTTGACGGGCGCCATCGTCGGCCGCGTCACCGACCAGACGATGGCAGCGCTGCCGGACGTGCGCGTCGAGATCTCGGGCCCGGGGCTCATCGCTCCGCTCACAACATCAACCAATGGCGAGGGGGCGTATTGGTTCCTCGCTCTTCCTCCCGCCGAGTACGTGCTCGTCTTTTCGCGTCAGGGGTTCGTTACACAGAGTTATTCGAGTGTTCGGGTCGCGCTCAGGGCCACGACGACCGTCGACACGGTCATGGTCGCCGGCCTTGCAACCGACGTGATCGTTCTCGGCGCGCCGCCGCTGCTCGACCGGAAGTCGCCGTCGGTCACAGTCAGCTTCGACGCGGCGCAGCTCGGCAACCTGCCTGGCACGCGCAGCATGGGCGCCGTCCTCTCTGCAACTCCAGCGGTGCACCTGGCACGCTTCGACGTCGGCGGCAGCGCCGGCCTGATCAGCCCGTTGTTCAGCGCCTACGGAACGGACGGCGAGGCGAATCCGATGCTCGAAGGTATCTTCATCGGACGTATCAACCCTTATGGCCTCACGCTGGACTACGGCTCGTTCCAGGAGGTCTCGGTGACGTCGGCCGCGTTCGGCATCGACAACCAGATGACCGGACTTCGAATACAGTTCGTCACCAAGTCCGGCGGCAACCGGTATCACGGTTCGTTCTACGCGGACTACGGGGATCGGCGCTGGCAGGCTATCAACATCGACGACAGGCAGATCGGTCGCGTCGCGGCCGCCGGAGAATCCCTGTCGCGCGATGCCAACCGCCTGTGGAGCTATCGCGACGTGAACGCCGATGTAGGCGGCTTTATCAAAAAGGATCGTCTCTGGTGGTATGCCTCGGCGCGGGGGCAGGCGACTTCTGCCCGGCTTGTAAGCTTCCCGGTCAAGCCGTATCGCACGGAAGTCGCGAACTTCACCGTCAAGGGAACGCTTCGTGTGAACGACCGCCACAAGATCGTGGCTTTCGCCAACCTGGCGTATGACCACGAGCCGAGCAAGCTCGAGGGGTTTAACCCGGCGGGCAGCCGCCGAACTCAGTTGTCGTCCATCAATCTGTCCGAGGACTCAACCTCGAAGCGGTTGTCGTTCGCCTCCATCACGAAGGCCGAGTGGAATTGGACCGCGGGCACCTCCTGGTTTGGAGAGGTCCGCGTCGGCCGCTTTGCACCGCGCCAGGAAGAGAGTCCCAACGGCGGCGGCGCTCGATTCGAAAACATCACCACCACGGAAGTGAGCGGCGGAAATCGCGATTGGGAAGCGACGACCAGCATCCCTCAAGTCGTGGTATCGACGACGTACTCAAGGCACGGCCGTCTCGGCAGCCATCTGGTGAAGCTCAGCGCCGAGATCCAGCAATGGAACGAGAGCATCTCGTGGAGACGCGCCTATCCAGGCGATGTGCTCCACGTGTTTGCGACGAACGATCTCGGCGTCGCGCAGCCGTGGGAGGTGTACCTGTTCCGTACCCCCTCGCGATCGGAGAGCGGCGCGTGGTGGTACACGACGTCCGCGAGCGACGTTTGGCAGGTGAACCGGAAGCTTTCCATCAACCTCGGTCTACGGTTCCATCGTACGCGGGTTTTCCTGCCCGAACAGTTCCATCCAGACGGCCCCGTAACCGCTGCGACGCAGATCTTTCCCGCCAACGACAATCTCGTCGACTGGAACATCATCGAGCCACGCGTCGCCCTCGTTTACCAGCTGGCGAACGACGGCAAGACGCTCGCGAAGGCGAGCTACGGCTTTTATTCCGGCGGGGGGTCTCCGCCTCTCGGATTCAGCGCGAATCCTAATTCCGACCAGCCGTGGGATCGATACGAGTGGATCGACGATAACCGCGACGGACTCTGGCAGGCGGGCGAGGAGAAGCGGGCGCTGGCCACGCGCGGCGTGGATCAGATCGACCCAGGGCTGAAGGCGCCGTACACGCGCGAGGTTACTTTCTCGCTCGAACGGGAGCTGCCGGGTGGCTTAGCGGTTCGATCAGGCTTCGTGTGGCGTGGTGCGCGTCAACGGCACGCGCGCCAGGACGACAACCGGCCCTGGAGCGCATACAGCCTGGAAACGACCTTTCGCGATCCCGGCCCTAATGGAGTAACGGGTGACGGCGACGATGGTCCTGACATCACAGCCTACCCGCCACCTTCCGTGCCTTCTCACAACGTGGTCCGCAACATACCGGGCGCCGATGACGACCATTGGACCTGGGACATCACGGTCCTCAGGCGGTCGCGCGGACGGTGGTCACTGGCTACAGGGTTTGCGCACACCTGGAGTCGGGAGCAGGCCAACGAATACGCCGGCGAGATGATCCGTCAGAACATCTACGCGCTGACGCCAAACGACTTGACCAACACCGTCGACGGCCGGCACGAGTTCACGGTCTGGTGCGCCAAGATCCACGGCACGTACCACCTGCCGTGGGACGTTCGCCTGTCGCCGTTGTTGCGCCATCAGTCGGGTCAGCCGTTTGGCCGGACGCTGGCGAACGCGGTCCGTGGAGTCGGGCGGATCCTGGCCGAACCGATCGGCACAAGAAGGATGGATCACCTGACAACGGTCGATGTGCGAGTCGAAAAAGGATTCCAGCTGCCGGCGACGGCACGCGCCGCAGCATTCATCGACGTCTTCAACCTTCTCAATGCGAACCCCGAGCAGAACATCAATTGGGTATCCGGCAGCGGCTTTCTTCGTCCGATCAGCATCGTGGCGCCGCGCATCGCGCGCATCGGCGTCAAAGTCGACTGGTAGGCGCTACGGAGGCGGAAACCCCATTTTCTGGCGGAGCGCGGCGAAGCGCAGGTCGCCGCGCAGGCCGGCGAGCTCGGGACAGGTGAGGTATGTTCCGGCCCGTTGAGGGTTGACGACTGCGATCCGTTCGAGAGCCTCGAAGGCCCGATCCCTGTCGCCCAAGGCTGCATAGATCAGGGCCTGACGGTGCGGAAGATGCGGGTTTCGAGCAGCGATCGCTTCAGCCTCCCCGCGCCTGCCGATGATCGCATAGACGTACCCGATCCAGCCCTCGTTCAGGTCGGAACGCTTGTTGAACAGCTCGAGTGCGTCGTCCGTTCGGCCATTGCCGATGAGCGCGCGCGCACAGATCTCTTCCGCAGTTGGAAAGTCCTGATCCACCGCAAGCACCTGTTGGCAGTTTGCAAGGGCCTCGTCATATCTTCCCGACATGAAATGAATCTTGGACTGGACGAGCCTCAGGTCCAGCGACAACGGATCGTTGACGAGCGCGGCCTCGACGATGCTTCGCGCCGCGACCAGCTTCCCCCAAGGCTGTAACGTCACGTGGTAGAAGTCGGAATACAGCGACGTGAGTGTCGGGTCGAGCTGAATCGCACGCCGGAAGGACGCTTCAGAGTCCGCCCAACGGCCTTCGAACGCCTGCATCGAACCGTTCGCGGCGTGAGCCTCGGCCAGCATCGGGTCGATCTCGAGCGCTTTCTCGATCAACGGTGCCATCCGAACCGCGGCCTCAGCCGGAGACAGCCCTGTGCCACGCGAGTTCGGCCAGAGCTGAGTCTGGACTCCATACGTGGCCGCAAGTGCGGAAAGTGCCGGTGCATACGAGGGGTCGCTGCGCATCACTTCTTCGAACAAGAGAATGGCCTCATTAGTAGCCCGAACCCCCCGCATGTTCCGAAGTTCACGCGCTCTCAAGTACCTTCTCGTAGGTAACGATGTCGGTCGCATAGCGGCGCTGGGTCGGGCCCAGCGTCAGGCGCAGCTTATTGACAATCGTCCGGACGATCTCGGTGAGGACGTCGGTCAGGTCGCCTGCGGATTTGATCTCACGCGTCAGCGTAGCGGTCCAGAGGAGATCGCCGCCTGCGATCGGCAGCAGGGATGCGTCGATCACGAGCTTGCCACCTGAGAGCTGCACGGTGCCCTCGACGGCGAGGTTCGCGCCAAGCTGCTTGCCGAAAGCGGCCAGGTCGCGCGACTTGTTCGGTAGCATGAAGGACGACTGCTGGAAGCGTACCCTCAGCCCGTTGATGATTCCGAGTTGCTGAATGAGCCCGGCGGTGAGGCTGTCAACCAGACGATCGGTGTCGGGTTCGGCACTGAGATTCCTGAATGGCAGTACGACGATGACCGGATCGTCGACAGGGGCGGGCGCTCCAGCCACAAAGCCGGCGAGCCGACTGCGCAGGCTCTGATGCTCCGGGGTGATGCGAGCGAGAACTTCCGACGCCAGCACCGCTACGAGGATGACGGCAGCCGCGACACCCAGTGCGTAACTGCCGCGCACGACGGCCGGCCGGCGTTGGAGTCTGATGAGGTCATGGGCCAGCGCTTCGGCACTCGGATATCTACGCGCCAGTTGCGGATCGATCGCCCGTTCGATGACGCGTGCCAGCCCGCGAGGCACATCGCGCCGCTCCTGGCGGAGTCCAACACGGGCGTTGCTCTGGTGTGCGCGTCGCACATCTCGAACCGATCCACCGCGGACTGGATATGACCCGGTGACCAGGTGATACAGCAGAACGCCCAGGCTGTAGATATCGCTCTGCACAGTGGCGGGCTGCCCGGCCATGACTTCCGGCGCGAGGCACAGCGGCGTGCCCGCGAGGTCGGACGAGGAGTGGTCGTCGAGCTCCTTGCCCGTGCCGAAATCCATCAGAACGACGCGGCCATCCTCGGCGCGCGTGACGTTGTGCGCCTTGATGTCGCGATGCAGGAGACCGGCGGCATGCACGGCGGACACGGCGCGGGCGAGCTCCGCGCCAATGCCGATGACATCCGCGGGCCGAAAGACCGTGCCTCGCTGAAGTGTTTGCTCGAGCGTCTGGCCGCGAACGAACTCCATCCACAAGCCGATCTGATCACCGACCTGTTCCGCACCGTAGATAGTGACGACGTTCGAATGGCGGACGCGGGCGAGGAGCTTACCCTCCCTAATGATCGAGCTCGTTTGTCCATCAGAGGTCGCCCCAGCAGGGAGCAGCTTCAGCGCGACTTCGCGGTCGAGCCGCGTGTCCCACGCCCGGAACACTTCGCCGAAGGCGCCTTGCCCGATGCGCTCGAGAATGCGGAGGTGACTCCAGGAAACCGGAGCCGTTGTCTCCGGTCCAGGAGCAGGCACTCCTGACCGCATATCGGTCGACGAGACGTCGCGAAGCAGCTCCGCAATCGAGGCCACGAGCCGGAGGTGTTGCACGATCGGCTGTGCGTCACTCGCGACGCGCGATTCGGCGGCAATCCAATCGACCGCTTGGCCGTCGAGTACGGCGGCGGCGATGTCGTCGAGCATTCGCTCACTGGGCATGCGTCAGGTCCTGGCGGACGGCGCCTTCCAAACTGAAACGCTCCGGCGAAGAAGATCGGACAGGTCGTGCCCTCGCGGCATCCGCCGCACTACGAAATCTGGAGATCCATCTGCTGCGCCAGACGGACGAGCGCCCGCTGCGCCGCTTTGCGTGCGGCCTCCGCGCTCGGCCTTCCGAGCAGCTCGGCCAGTTCTTCGTACCAGTACCCCATCTCTACACGGCCGATGATCGCCTCGCGCTCCTCGGGCTTCAGCGCTGCCAGCGCCTGTTCGTATCGCTCGATGGCCTCCCGTCCGATGGACTGTTCGAGAGGAGATAATCCAAGGTCAATTTCGAGACCGTCAAGATCGCGTGGTTCGGGCCTGCGGCCCTTTCTGCGCAACTCGTCTCGGACACGATTGAGGATGGCTTGGCGTAGATACGCCTGGAGCGCGCCGGGTCCGCGGACCTCGAAGTCTCCAATTCTTCGTAAGGTTCGTACAAGAGCGTCCTGAACCAGGTCGTCGGTATCGGCCACGTCGCGTGCCCACTTCGGCAGCCGGCCGCTGGCCCAGCGCCGCAGCGGCGTCAAGTGACGGGCGACGAGACGATCGAGGGCTTCCTGGTCGCCCGCTCGCGCTCGCTCGATCAGGCTGAAGGTCGATTCGAGCGTGGACGGCTGCCCTTCTGCCGGGTGCGAACCGCGGTCGGGACCGTCAGCAGGCATCGTGCAAATCGGGGTCATCATACCCCGCCCGTAGGGCGCCTGCGTGGTCAGACCCGGTGGGACCCGCCCTGCGAGCGATACGAGGCCTTCGAGGTGGACCCGCCCATCGGGGGCGGACCGCGACGCGCTAGGACCGTCCGTTGGGCGGGGGTGGGACCGTCCTTCGGACGGTGGGACCGCCGTGCGGTGGGACCCCTGCGGGGTGGGACCGTCCTTCGGACGTTAGGCCGCTGCGCGTGAGGACCCGCCCTCCGGGCGAATTAGTCCCACTCCGAGCGCAGCGAGTAGTCCTCCAACTTCCCACCCGCGCGCAGCGAGGGTCCCTCCGCCGCTTGACACGCGGCGCACGGCCTCAATATGATTAGCAGTCGTCCTGGTCGACTGCTAGCTGACAGGGGCGCCGACTGCTAAGTCGAGGTAGCCTGCAGCGGCCGGCCGGACAGGACTCTAATCACCCACGTTTCACACGAATCGAACGAACCACAAGCGACCCTGGAGTGCAGCAAAATGGCGCTGAGACCGCTACATGACCGCATCCTCGTGCAGCGCATCGAGGAGGACGAGCAGAAAGTTGGGGGCATCATCATCCCCGATTCCGCAAAAGAAAAGCCGCAGCAAGGCAAGGTAATTGCCGTCGGCGCAGGCAAGGCCGACAAGGACGGCAAGCGCATCCCCCTCGACGTCAAGGAGAGCGACACCATCCTCTTCGGCAAATACTCCGGCCAGGAAATCAAGGTCGACGGCAACGAATATCTCATCATGCGCGAGGACGAAGTTCTCGCCGTTGTAACCAAGTAACACGTTGCGCGGGCCGCCAGGTCCGCGACCTCTGGAGAAGATATCAATGGCGAAGCAGATCATTTACGGCGAGCAGTCTCGCCAGGCGATCCTTCGCGGCGTCAACGCTCTTGCGGACGCCGTCAAGGTGACCCTCGGTCCCAAGGGACGCAACGTCGTCCTCGACAAGAAGTTCGGATCGCCGACGATCACCAAGGACGGCGTCACGGTGGCGAAGGAGATCGATCTCAAGGATCCGCTCGAGAACATGGGCGCGCAGATGGTGCGCGAGGTGGCGAGCAAGACCTCGGACACCGCCGGAGACGGCACGACGACCGCCACGGTGCTGGCGCAGGCGATCTATCGCGAGGGCGCGAAGAACGTCGTGGCCGGCGCCAACCCGATGGAGCTCAAGCGCGGTATTGAGAAGGCGGTCGAGGTCATCACCGAAGAAATCAAGAAGATGGCCAAGCCGGTCAAGGGCAATATGATTGCGCAGGTCGGCACCATCTCGGCCAACAGCGACGAGACGATCGGCAAGATCATCGCCGAAGCGATGGAAAAGGTCGGCAAGGACGGCGTGATCACGGTCGAAGAAGCGAAGACGCTCGAGACCACGCTCGACGTCGTCGAGGGCATGCAGTTCGACCGCGGTTACTTGTCGCCCTACTTCGTCACCGATCCGGAGCGCATGGAAGTGGTGCTCGAGAACCCGGTGATCCTCATCCACGAAAAGAAGATCAGCTCGATGAAAGATCTGCTGCCGGTGCTCGAGCAGGTGGCGCGCATGGGCCGCCCGCTGCTGATCATCGCGGAGGACGTCGAGGGTGAAGCGCTGGCGACGCTCGTCGTCAACAAGCTGCGCGGCACGCTGCAGGCGGCGGCGGTCAAGGCGCCCGGCTTCGGCGATCGGCGCAAGGCCATGCTCGAGGACATCGCCATCCTCACCGGCGGCCGTGCGATCACGGAAGATCTCGGCATCAAGCTCGAGAACATCAAAGATGGAAGACCTGGGCAAGGCGAAGAAGGTCACCATCGACAAGGACAACACCACCATCGTCGAAGGCGCGGGCAACCCGAAGGACATCCAGGGACGGGTGAAGCAGATCCGCGTGCAGGTCGAAGAGACCACCTCGGACTACGACCGGGAGAAGCTCCAGGAGCGTCTCGCCAAGCTCGTTGGCGGCGTCGCCATCATCAAGGTCGGTGCAGCCACCGAGACCGAGATGAAGGAGAAGAAGGCGCGCGTCGAGGATGCGATGCACGCCACCAAGGCGGCAGTCGAAGAGGGCATCGTCGCTGGCGGCGGCGTCGCGCTGCTGCGCGCGGGGAAGGCACTCGACAAGCTCAAGCTGGACGGCGATCAGCAGGTAGGCGCAGCGATCATCAAGCGCGCCATCGAAGAGCCGATGCGCTGGATCGCGTCCAACGCGGGCAACGAGGGTTCGATCGTGGTGGCCAAGGCCCGCGACCTGTCGCAGGACGAGGGCTACAACGCCGCTAGCGACACCTACGAGGATCTGGTCAAGGCGGGCGTCATCGACCCGGCCAAGGTCGTGCGCAATGCACTGCAGAACGCCTCGTCGATCGCGTCACTGCTGCTGACCACCGAAGCGCTGGTCTCCGAGATCCCCGAGGACAAGAAGGAATCGCCGGGGGGCGGCCACGGCGGCGGCATGCCTGGGATGTACTGATCAGGGGATCAGGTTGTAGGTTTCAGGTTGTAGGTTTCAGGTTGGAGGTTTAGCCTTCAAGTTCCCAGGGCCGGGTGGCTGACGCTGCCCGGCCTTTTTTTCGTACGGACTAATGGTCGTAACGTGGCGTGGACCCTCAGGTCCGCGGTTACTTCACGAACCTGACGCGAAACAGCTTCGGCCAGTTCTTGCCCGTTATCAGAAACGTCTTGTCCGACGGGTCGTAGGTGATCCCGTTGAGAACATCGACGCCTTGCCGTTCGAGCGGCGAGAGCAGATTGGCGGCGTTGATTTGCTGCGTAACGCGACCCGACGTGGGGTCGATGCGCACGATTGTTTCTGTCTGCCAGACGTTGGCGTACACCGATCCGTCCACGCACTCCAGCTCGTTCAGCTGCGACTGCGGCTGGCCGTTCAGCGTCACACGCATCGTCTTGACCGTGGCAAAGTCGCTCGGCTTGCGAATCGTCAGAATGGCCGAGCCGTCGCTCATCACAATGCTGGTGCCGTCGTAGCACAGGCCCCAGCCCTCGCCTTTGTAATCGAACTCACTCTGCTTGGCGAACGTCCGCCGGTCGTAGGTGAACGCCTTGCCGTGCTGCCAGGTCAGTTGAATCAACCGGTCGCCGACGAGCGCGAGGCCTTCGGCGAAGTACGGCGGCGGCACGTCGATCTTGCGGATGACCCGTCCGGTCGTGAGCTCCACCTGCCGCAGACTGGACTGCCCCACCTGCCCGGTGCTCTCGTACAGCGATCCCTCGTAGAGAACGAGGCCTTGGGTAAACGCGGCACGATCGTGCGGATAGGCTCGAACCACCTCGACTCGGAGCTGTTCAGCTTGCGCGGGCCGCTGCGAGCGCTCGGGAGAAGCGCCGAATCCGATGACGGTGGCCATGGTCAGGGCAGCGACGGCTTTCACTTGCGCACCGTTGCGAAGAACGCTGCCAACTGATCGCCCCAGATCGCCGGAATCGTGTGGGTCCCGTGCCCTCGCGTGGCGTCGCTGATCGGGATGAGCACGAACTTTCCATGCTTCACCTTCTTGATCAGGGCTTCCATCATCGGCAGCTCCGGCGGATTGACGAAGTCGTCGGCGGAGTTGACGGCGAGGAGCGGCGCCGTGATCTTGTCCAGATACTTCGACGGATCGTAATCCTCAGACGCGCGGAAGTAATAGATCATGTCGTTGGCGTCGGTGTTTTTCGTGCGTGTCGCGATCTGCTCGGCGAGCCATGCGTCGGCCTGCTTCGCCGTCGGCCACTGCTTCTGCCATTGCAGCGGTACGCTGGTGGCCATCAACAGGAACGCCAACGCGCTCGCCATCCCTCGCGGCGGCTCGGTGTAGTCGCCGTTCTTCCATGTCGGGTCGGTGACGATGGCGTCGACCAGCGCCTTACGCCACACGCGATTGCGCCCCGCGATCTCCACCGGATTGCTCGCAAGCGGCACGAGCGCATCCATGAAGTCGGGATACATGTGGCCCCACATCCACGAGTGCATGCCACCCATCGATGTTCCGGTCACCACGTGCAGGCGCGTCAGGCCAAGCCCCTCGGTCACGAGCCGATGCTGGAGCCGCACCATGTCGGTGTAGCGGTACGCTGGGAACTTCATCCGCAGCCCGTCGCTCGGCTTGCTCGACGCGCCGTGCCCGATGTTGTCGGGCATGATGATGAAATAGCGCGAGGCGTCGTAAAGCTGCCCTTTGCCGTACAGCCGTTGTGCCCAGCCGGCGCCAAGAAACTGCGCACCCGTTCCGCCCGTGCCATGCAGGATGAGGATGCCGTTGCGCGCGACGCCGTCAGCATCCTTCCGCGGCTCGCCGATGGTGCGGTAATGGATCTTCACTTCGGGAAGTGATTCACCGCTGCTGAACGTGAAATCGCGGACGATGAAATCGCGTTCAACCGGCGCCGGGTAGTCGGACTGCGCCTGCGCGAACGATGGAGCGATGACGAGGAGAAGGGTGAGTAGAAGCCGCGTCATGCGGCCCATGCTACCGCAGCGTGAAGGTGAGCTCGATGGTGACGAGCACCGGCACGGGCTCGCCTGCGCGCACGCCGGGAACGAACTTCCACTGTCGCGCCGCCTTGATCGCCTCCTGGTCGAGGCCGAACACTGAGTCGAGCGATCGTACGATCTTGATGTCGCCCACCGCTCCGTCGGGCGTCACCACGCACTCGAGCCAGACCGTGCCCTGGACCTTGGCACGCATGGCATCGGCGGTGTACTGCGGCTTGACCTCGCGAATCACACGCGGCAGGCTGACGCCGTTGCCGGGTCTGTAGGCGCCGCCGCCGGTGCCGCCACCATACCCTGGCCCCAGACCGGAGCCTTGACCCGACCCAATACCCGTGCCAGTTCCGGTTCCGCCGCCACCGCCGGTGCCCGAACCCTGCGACTCCGTCTCGACCTTCGATGGATTGAGGACGCCAGCCAGCGGTGTTTCGGCCGCGGCCATGGTCTTCGCCGGGATGTTGAGATCTTCCACCGGCGGCGGCTCTTCCTTGGGCGGCTCGACGGGCGCCGGCTCCGGCTTCTTTACCGGGACCGTAATCTTTTCCTTCCCGGGTAACTCGACCTTTCTCGGCGGTTCCGGATTGTTGTTGCCACCGCCGCCACCCCCGCCACCCGGGCCAGGCTCCGACAGCCAGACGATGTCCTTGGCCTGAACCTCCGGCATGAACTCGAGCGTTGCCGGGTCGGGTGCGAAGCGGACGACGAGGAAGATGAGGACCGCGAAGAGGATATGAGACACAACCGACGCGACGGCGGCGCCGCGCGAATGCGCCTGTTCGAACGAAAAGCTCAACTCGACCGGTCGATCGATGAGCAGACGCACATGCTTTGAGCTGGGCTCCGGCTTATTTGTTTCCTGCGCGGGCGCTGGCTGCATGAGTAATAGGAACCGTCCACCTTCATTCTGACCGACGATATCGGGCCTGACAAGGGCAAATCAGATGCCGCCCGGCGGCCGCGCGTCGATCGAAGCCGCGAGTTGTCGCAATTTGTCTCCGGACCCTTCGATCAGACGTCTCAATGTGTGGAATAGCCGCTTCTCGCGCGCACTTTGAGACCGGGCCGATCCACCGTCACCGTGATACTGCGCCACTCCGCTTCCTCGGGCTGCCAGGGCCTGGCCGGCGCATAGCCAATCAAATACTGCGATCGCAGATCCTCGGAAATGGCCCTGAGCGTGGCGGTCAGCTCGCGCGGATCGCGCAGGTGAAACGACCGCCCGCCAGTCACCGCCGCCAGTTCGGCAAACAGCGGCGCCCGCGCCCGCCCGATCGCGATCGGATACATCAGCACGTCGGAACGCCGCGTGCGATCGACCAACGTGGTTGCCGACGCCTGGCTGTAGCGATCCTCACCGTCCGACAGGACGACGATCGCCCGCCGGCCGGTCTCGGGCTCGAGGAGGTCGAGCGATCGGATCAGGGCATCGTGCAGCGCGGTCGTGCTCCAGGCGTCGAGCCTGTCGAGCGCGCGCAGCGCCGCCGATTTGTCGGAGCTCAATGGCGCCAGCACCTCGACCTCGCCGCCGATGCCGATCAGCATGACGCGATCCCCGGGCTCGAGACTGCCGACGAACGCGCGGCCTGCGGCCCTCGCCATCGTCAACGGTTGTCCGGCCATGCTGACGCTGCGATCGACCGCGAGCGCAACCGACGCGGGAAACTCTCCGGCCAGGAAGGTCGCGATCTGCTGCGGCGCGTCGTCCTCGAAGATCCTAAAAGCCTCACGCGCTAAGTCCTTTACCGCCCGTCCGGAGCCATCCGTGACCGTGGCGTACACTTCCACCTGATTGACGCGTGTGGCAAATTGCGCGTGGAGCACCTCGGCGGTTACCGTCGAGGTTAATGCTAGAATCGCCAACAGGGAGCGCGTCATGGGCTTCATCGCATTTTTCGGACCGATCGGCTTGCCTGAGATGCTGATCATCCTCGTGATCATCTTGCTCATCTTCGGTGCAAGCCGTCTGCCGGAGATCGGTAAGGGAATCGGTCAGGGAATCAAGAACTTCAAAGGCTCGATCAAGGAAGACCCGCCCAAGGAGTCTTAGCTACAGGACGACCCGGGTGTCGCCGACACGCCGGGTGACGCGCTCGCGGTCCAGCCACTCGAGCAGCGGGATCGCAAACTTCCTCGAGACTCCGTATCGATCTTTGAACATCGCCACGTCAACGGTGGCTCGCCCTCCCGGCGCGGCGGCCTTGAGCGCGGATCATCTCGCCCTTCAACTTCTGCAGCGCCTCGGCATGGAACACGAGGGTGTCGACGCGCGTCAAGATTTTCTGCCGGACGAGCAGCGACGTCATCTTGTCGATCGCCGCGCTCGATATCCGCTTCTCCGCGGCAATGGTCGCGGCGTCTGGCGGTCGGAGCCCCGACTCGCGATAGATCGCCTCGAGTATCCCGCGCGTGCGCGTCTCTTCGGGCGAGAGCTCGAGACGGTGTCCCGGTCGAGCGAGCCGGTCGCGCACGACTCAACCGCTCGCTCGCCGACAAGATCGCTCAACACGAGATCGAACACGTTGGGATGCGCGCGTGCGAACAGGCGTTCGCGGGCCTCCTCGCGCGGAAGTCCTTCGGCGAGCGGCTGCGACTTGTGATGCTCGTCTACGAGCGTCAGCAATCGGTCGGCAAGCGTCTTGACGAGCGCCACTGACACCAGACGGTCGGTCGCAAGCCGCACCTGGCCGCCTTGCTGCAGCGCGCTGACGACAGGCGGGACGTCTGGTGGCCGAACGCCGGCGCGCGAAACCAGTCGATCGACCGCAAGGCCCATTGCTCCGCTGTCGGCGATTATCCGCACGAGCGCCCGGTCGGAGGGGCCGGCCTTGACCAGGGCAAGCGCGTCGAAGCGATCGGCGGCCGTCACGGTGCGAACGCCGACGCGCGGCGGATCCGGGTCGAGCACTTCCCCGCCGCCAATCGTGACCGGCGGCGAGTAGGCGCGCAGCACGAAGCGGTCGCCTCGGGTCAACGCCACGGGAAGCTCGAGACGCAGCCGGATTGGCGCGCGCGAACTCAGGCGCGATCTCGGCGCGCTCCACGCCCGCGACCGACACGCGGCCGAGAATTTCGGCGGTGCCGTGATGAAACCGTACGCGCGCCCCATGCTTCAGCCTCTTCGCCGTTGGCAGGAGATCGAGCATTGCGTCGGCTCGGCGTGTCAGCAGTGAGCGTGCCGGGCGTGATCAGCGTCTGACCGCGGGCGATCTCTTCGAGGTCGATGCCACCCAGATTCACCGCGGTTCGCTCGCCGGCACCGGCCTCTTGCCGTTTCCTGCCGTGCACCTGCACACCGCGCACGCGCACCCGCTTTCACCCGGCACCAGCGCGAGCTCGTCGTCCACGCGCAGACGCCCTGTCACCAGCGTCCCGGTCACGACCGTGCCAAAACCCTGCATCGAGAAGACGCGATCGATCGGCAGCCGTGCCGCCGCGTCGCTGGGGTGCGACGACACTTGCGCCGCAATCTCGACCAGCGTACTGCGCAGGGCATCGAGGCCGGCGCCGCTGCGTGCCGACACGGCGTACGACCGGCGCGTCCTCGAGGAACGATCCCTGGACGAGCTCGCGCACTTCGAGCCGCACGAGCTCGAGCGTCTCCGCGTCCACGAGATCAGCCTTGGTGAGCACGACGATCCCCCGGCGGACCTGCAGCAGGCGGCAGATGTCAAAGTGCTCGCGCGTCTGCGGCATGACCGATTCGTCCGCCGCCACGATCAGCATCACGCAGTCGATGCCGCCGATCCCCGCCAGCATGGTCTTGACGAAACGCTCGTGGCCGGGAACATCCACAAAAGCGACCGTGGTTTCGTCCGAGCGTCGCGACGCGAATCCGAGCTCGATCGTGATGCCGCGCTCTTTTTCTTCCTTGAGGCGGTCCGGATCGATCCCGGTCAGCGCGTGCACGAGCGTGCTCTTGCCGTGGTCGATGTGCCCGGCGGTGCCGACGACGATGTGCTGTGCGCCGACTGCCGTAGAAGACGCAGCCACTGTCAGCGATGTCCTTTTTGACGGCTCGCTCACGCCGGCCCGGGCGCTGCTTCTTGCGTTGCGCCGCCTGCTTGATTCGGCGCCGCTCCTCGGGCGTGCCCTTGCGCTGTTCCTGCTTCGGGCGTGCCTGGCTGCGCCGCGCGCCGCGCCTGCGCTCGTCGCCGCGAACGGCGTCGAGCACATCTTCGAGACCGAGGTCAATCTGGCGCTTGTCGAGATCCACGCGCACGACCTGCACGGTGACCTTGTCGCCGAGCCGGTATTTCTTCCTGGTGTTCTCGCCGAACAGCGTGTGCGTCGTCTCGCTGTAGCGATAGTAGTCGTCGGCCATGGACGACACGTGCACGATGCCTTCGACGTAGTGATCGACGAGCTCGATGAAGAGGCCGAATGGCGCTACGCCGGTAATGTAGCCGGCGAAGACGTCGCCCACCTTGTCCGCCATGAAGCGGACTTTCTTCCACTGCAGAAGCTCGCGCTCGGCTTCGTCGGCGCGGCGCTCCATCTCGGACGTATGCCGGCCAATCTCCGGCAAATCCTCGGCGAGCTCCTCTTTCCGCTCGTCGCTGACCTGCGTCTGCCGCAGCTCGCGCGAGCAGCCGGTGCACGACCAGATCGGGATAGCGGCGAATCGGCGACGTGAAATGCGTGTAGGTCGGCGCGGCCAGGCCGAAGTGTCCCAGGTTCATCGCGTCGTAGCGAGCCTTCTGCATCGTCCGCAGCATGAGCAGCGCGATTGGCCGCTCCTCGGGCGTGCCCCGGATTCGCTCGACGAGCTTCTGGAAGTGCATCGGCTTGGCCCCCGTGGCCGGCACAGCGAGGCTATAGCCGAGCGACGACACGAACTCCTCGAACTGCAGCACCTTGAGCGGGTCCGGCTGCTCGTGGATGCGATAGAGCGCCGGCATCCCGTTCGACTCGACGTGATGCGCCACTGTCTCGTTCGCCAGCAGCATGAACTCTTCGATGATGCGGTGTGCGATATTGCGCTCCGACGCGACGATGTCCTGGATCAGCCCGTCGGCGTCGAGGATCACCTCGGGCTGCGGCAGATCGAAGTCCACCGATCCGCGCCGCTTCCGCCGGGCGTTGAGGGTGTGGAACAGGTCGCGCATCAGCTCGAACGTCGGCACCAGCTCGCGATAGGCGGCGAGGGTCTTCTCGTCGCGCTCGGTGAGGATCGCATTTACGGCGATGTAGGTCATGCGCTCGGTGCTGCGGATCACGCCGTCGTGCATTTCGTAGCGCACCACCTGGCCGCGGCGATCGATCTCCATCAGACACGACTGCACCAGGCGGTCCACATGCGGGTTGAGGCTGCACAACCCGGTCGCGAGCTCCGCCGGGAACATGTGGACCGCACGCTCGGGAAAGTACACCGACGTGCCGCGTTCGTACGCCTCCTGATCGAGCGCGCTGCCCTCGTGCACGTAGTGCGCGACATCGGCGATGTGCACGCCCAGCCAGTAGTGTCCGTTCTTCAGCCGCTCGATGGAGATGGCATCGTCGAAATCGCGCGCATGCTCGCCGTCGATGGTGACGACGGTGCGGTCGCGGAAGTCGGTCCGGCCGCGGATGTCGCGCTCCTTCACGGCGCTACCGATGCGCTGCGCTTCGGCGATCGCCTCCTGGCCGTGCTCGTCTGGAATCGCGTGCTTGCGCAGGATGATCTCCGTGTCCACGCCGGGCGCGTCGATCTCTCCGAGCACCTCGACGACGCGGCCGGCCGGTCCGCGCGTGGGTGTCGGCCAGCGCGTCACTTCGACCGTCACCATCTCGCCGGGCTCGGCGTCGCCGTTTTCGGCGCGAGGGATCTGCACGTCGGTGAGGACGCGGCTGTCGAACGGCGTCACGTAGCCCAGCCCGGAGGCGTCGATGTCGAACCTTCCGACGATGGTTCCGGCGCGCCGCTCGAGCACGCGCACGATGCGTCCTTCGACACGGCCGTCGGGGCGATGCTGTTCGATGCGGACGAGCACGCGATCGCCGTGCAGGGCCTCCTTGACGTGAGCCGCGGCGATGAAGATGTCGCCCTTGGCGCCTTCGATCGGCCGTTCGGGGGTGACGAACGCGAACCCCGAGCGGTGCGCCTCGAGGCGTCCGACGACGAGGTCCATCCGATCGGCGAGGCCGTACCGGTTGCCGCGCACTTCGACGAGCGCGCCATCGGTGACGAGCGAGCGCAGCGCCCGCTTGAGGGCCACGCGCTGCTCGCGGGGAATCTGGAGGGTGCGCACGATCTCGTGCGCGGTAACTGGATGGTGAATGCGTTCGCGCATCGCGCGAAGCAGTTGCTCTCTGAGCATTGTGTTGATTGTAGTTACAGGATTGCGATCTGCAGATCGCCGACGTTGGTGCCGGTCGGGCCGGTCACGATCAGGTCGCCAAGCGCTGCGAAAAACGCGTAAGAGTTGTTGTCGTTCAAGTGAGACTCGAGCGAAAGGCCCAGCTCGGCCGCGCGGGCCGCGGTCGTGGTGTCGGCGATGCCGCCGGCGGCATCGGTAGGCCCGTCGATTCCGTCGGTGCCCGCGCTGGCGACCGCCTTGACCCGACCGCCGGCAAGCTCGCGCGCCGCTGACAGCGCGAATTCCTGGTTGCGGCCGCCTCTGCCCCGCCCGGTCACGCGCACTGTGGTCTCGCCAGACGAGAGCACACATGCAGGACCGCCTGCCGCCACAGCCTGGACCTTGCGCAGCCAGGCGAGCGCGGCTTCTCTCGATTCGCCGGTCACGCGCTCGTTCAACGCGATCACGCGATACCCCAGACGCTCGGCAGCCTCTGATGCACCCCGCATGGCATCGGCGGCACCGGCGATGACCCGCGCAGACGCGCGGGTTATCGATGGGTGACCGGGCTTTGGTGTGTCGTCAAGCTCGCCGGCGAGGCCGCGGCGGACGACGCGCCGGATCATGGCCGGCTGCTCGCCGGCAGCGACGAATCGCTCGAGCGCGCGCATCGCATCCGACCACGTCGAGGGATCAGCCACGCCGGTCCCGACCCGATCACCGCCAGGTCGTCGCCGACGACGTCGGAGATCGCCAGCGTGATGGCCGCGCCACGACAGGCCGCCGCGAGGCGGCCGCCCTTGATCGACGAGATGTGCTTCCGCACCGTGTTCAGCGCGTGGATGTCGGCGCCGCCGCGCAGCATCAGATCGACGACCTGCTGCTTTTCCTCGAGCGAGATGCCGGGAATCGGCCGCGCCAACAGCGCCGAGGCGCCGCCCGAGAGGAGAAGGACGAGCGTTTCGCCGGACGGCACCGAGCCCGCCATGTCCAGCGCGCGGACGGCCGCCGCGACGCTGCGCGCGTCGGGCAGTGGGTGCCCGGCCTCGTGCCATTCGATGGCCGGCGGCAGCACAATGTCCTGATGTGTACCGACCACCAGCACGCGGCGGGTCGCAATGTCGCCAATCGACAACCAGGCGGCAGCCATGTGTGCGGCAGCCTTGCCGGCAGCGATCACATGCACAGGCGCAGCGCGAAGCTCGCGCCGCAGATCGTCATCGGCTAGCGCGCGCGCCAGCGCACCGCCGGCACTGGCGGCGTCGATGCCGGCGCGGAGAATCGTCAGGATGTCGTATCGAACGGGATCGAGCGGGGCGATCAGTGCGCTTTCTGCGGATCCGACCACGCCGAGAGCCGGGTCACGACGTCGAACTCGCGCAGGAGCTCGGCGACGACCTGGTTGGCGTCTTCCTTTGTCGAGAGTTTGTCTACTTGCGAAATGATGCGGAGGAGGGCGGATTCGACGCTGTTGATCGCCTGTGCGGAGTAGAACTCGCGCTGCTGCTGTAGACAGCGGTGATGCTTGAGGAACTCTTCCTTGTAGAACTCGATGATTGGCGAACTGGGCGACGGACCTGGACGATCGGTGAAGGGTCGTGGCATACGGTCCTTTTAAGCCCTCACGTTGTTGGAGTCACTTCCCAGTGTAAGAACTTCGATGCACCCTGTCAACGGCGGAGGCCGAAAAATGGCCCTCCGCGCGTTCGCCGTGCCGGCGGTGCCGGGCTCAGCGGACCGCTCTCGAGACGACGACCCCGGTCAGCCCGCCGAGCGCGACCGCGGCGACGACCATCAGCATGGCCTCGCCTGCGCCGAGAAATCTCAGATCCCCGCTGCCGATCAGGGCCGCGATCATCTCGCCGAGGCGTGTTTTGAACGATTGGTAAGTCAGGTAGAGCATCAGTAGCGCAACCATGGCGCCTAGACCGCCGATGATCGTGCCCTCGGCAACCGACGGGCCGCGGAGAAACGCGAACGGCGCGCCCACCAGCCGCATGATTTCGATCTCGTCGCGCCGTGCGAAGAGCGACAACCGGACGACCGCCGCCACCGTGAAGGCGGCGCCGAGCACGAGCACGCTGGCGATGCCGACGCCGGTGAGGCGGATGCCTCGAACGAGCGCCATCAGGCGCGCGAGCCACTGACGATCGTAGCGGATATCGGCGACGCCCGGGCGCGTCGTCAGCTCGCTTGCCAGGATGTCGGCCGAACTGCTCGAGGAGTCGCCCGGCAGCAATTGCAACTCGAACGACGCGGGAAACGGATTGGCCTCGCTGGCGGCGGCCTCGGTCAACTCGGGGAACTCGGCCTTGAAGCGCGCCAGCGCCTGCTCTTTCGAGACATACTCCAGACCGGCGACGGCGGCGTGCGATTGCAGCTCCGCCGTGAGCGTGGTGCGCGTCGCGTCGTCGATGTCGTCGCGCAGAAAGACCGACATTTCGGCTGCCGACGCCCACTGCTCGACGAGCTGCTGCACGTTCGAGGTGGCCAGCAGGAAGCCCCCCAGCGTCAGAAACGCGACCGCAACCGTCCCGATCGAAAGAAGCGTCGAGCGGCCGGCGCGCCGCAGACTGATCATCGCCTCGTCGAGCGAATACTTCAGCGCTCTCATGCCGGGGCATCCTGCAACGCCGGCTCGCCACTCGGGAATTCGACCACGCGGCCATGCTCGAGGTGAATCGTACGACGGCCCACCCACTTGATCAGCTCGCGATCGTGGGTGGCGACGAGAACGGTGGTTCCACTCGCGTTGATGTCGCGGAACAGGTTCATGATCTCGAGCGACAGATCCGGATCGAGATTGCCCGTTGGCTCGTCGGCGAGCACGAGATGCGGCTCGTTGACGAGCGCGCGGGCGATCGCCACACGCTGCTGTTCGCCGCCGGACAGCTCCGGCGGATACGCCTGCTGGCGGTGCTGCAGCCCGACCCACTTGAGCACCTGGTAGGTGCGCCGCCGCTGCTGATCGATCGGCGTGCCGAGGACGCGCATCACGAAGCTGACGTTCTCGAACACGGTCTTGGTGGGCACCAGCTTGAAGTCCTGGAACACGAAGCCCACCGTGCGTCGATACGCCTGCACTTCGCCGGGCGCCATTCGTGCGAGGTTGCGGCCGTTGACAATCGCCGTGCCTTCGGAGGGCCGCTCTTCGAGCAGCAACAGTCGCAGCAGGGTGCTCTTGCCGGCACCGCTCGGGCCGGTGATGAAGACGAATTCGCCCTTTCCGATGGTGAGGGTGACGCCGTGAAGGGCGTGCACGCCGCGGCCGTAGGTCTTGCCGAGTCCGTGAAGCTCGATCACTGCCGGTAGTCTACTAGGTCTGCGCGCACGCGGCCGAAGCCAGCGTCAACGAATACGCGCAACGGCAGCCGCCGCTCATCGTCGCTCAACCAGATGGTCATCCTGATCGGGCGGCGCGGCTCGAGCCGCAGCGTTCGCGCCCGCGATCCGGCCACGTCGATCGTTTCGTGCTGTGCCGGCGCCACTTGCAGGACCAGATTCGAGCCGCCTTCGTTGAGCGGCTCGCTGACGATCGCGCCGGGCACGAGCGTCAACGAACGGACATAGAAGAACGCGGTCAGCGCATCCCGCGCCTCGCGGTCGAACACGAACGGCGGTCGAGCTGACGGCGGCGGACAGTCTTCATTTGCTCGACGGCGGCTGCACCGGAGGGTTCAGCGATGGAACAATGAACCCATCACGCCGCGGCCGAAACATCGGCGCTGTCAGCGGGCTACGAGGCGCCCAGCTCGCGCTTGAGCAGCTCGTTGACCACCTTGGGGTTGGCTTTCCCCTTCGACGCTTTCATCACGTGCCCGACGAGGAAGCCGAAGGCGTTGTTACGCCCTTTGCGGAACTGGTCGACGGCATCGGCGTTGTTGGCGATGGCGTCGCGGACGATGCCGAGCAGCGCGCTCTCGTCGCCGATCTGCGCCAGTCCCTCGCTCTGCACGATGTCCTCAGCCGAGCGGCCGCTCTCGTACATACGCGCGAACACGTCCTTCGCCACCGTGTTGCTGATCGTGCCGCGATCGACGATGCGAATCAGCCCGGCGAGTGCCTCGGGCCGGAGCGGCACGTCCTCGATCGCCGCCCCGCGCTCCTTCATCGTCCGCAGCAGCTCGCCCATGATCCAGTTGCTCGCAGCCTTCGGGTTGTTCGACGCGCGGGCCGTGGCTTCGAAGTATTCCGCCAGGCCGCGACTCTGCGTCAGCAGGTCCGCGTCGTACTCCGGCAATCCGTAGTCACGGACGAAGCGCGCCATCCGCTGCTCGGGCAGCTCAGGTAGCGCGGCCGCGATCCCGTCCCTTCGCGCTCGATCGACAACCAGCGGAGGCAGGTCGGGCTCAGGGAAATAGCGATAGTCGTGCGCCTCCTCCTTGCTCCGCATCGAGAAGGTGCGTCCCTGCGCGGAATCGAAGAGCCGCGTCTCCTGGATCACCCGGCCGCCGTGCTCGACGACATCGATCTGCCGCTCGATCTCGTACTCCAGCGCCTTCTGCAGATAGCGGAACGAGTTGACGTTCTTGACCTCGGCTTTGGTCCCGAGCCGCGTTTCGCCGTGACGCCGCACCGACACGTTGGCGTCGCAGCGCAGGCTCCCCTCTTCCATGTTGCCGTCGTTGACGCCCAGCCAGACCACGATCTGCCGCAGCTTCTCGAAGAACGCTGCCGCTTCCTCCGCCGACCGCATGTCGGGCTCGGTCACGATCTCGATGAGCGGCACGCCGGCGCGATTGAAGTCGAGATAGGTGCGCCGGTCGGAATCGGGAAAGCCTTCGTGCAGCGACTTTCCCGCATCCTCTTCCATGTGGATGCGCGTGAGCCGCACGAACTTGGACACTCCCGCGGCCTCGATGTGCAGGCCGCCGCCGGTAGCCAGCGGCTGATCGTACTGTGAAATCTGGTAGCCCTTCGGCAGGTCGGGATAGAAGTAGTTCTTGCGCGCAAAGATCGACCGCTCGCGAATCTCGCAGCCGAGCGCCAGCGCGGTGCGGACCGCGAAGTCCACCGCCGCCCGGTTGAGCACGGGCAACGCGCCCGGAAAGCCCAGGCACACGGGGCAGACATGCGTGTTCGGCGGCGCGCCAAACGTGGTCGGGCACCCGCAGAAGATCTTGCTGGCGGTCAGAAGCTGCGCGTGGATCTCCAGCCCAATGACGGCTTCATACGCGGGCACAATCAGACCTTGGGTCCGGCGGCGACAACCGACCGATCGACATCGGCTTCGAACGTGTTGAAGTTCGCGATGAACATCGACGCCAGCTTGCGCGCCTGCGCGTCGTACGCGTTCTTGTCGGCCCAGGTGCCGCGCGGGTCGAGCACCTCGGACGGCACGTCGAGACAACTCGTCGGCATGTCGAGATTGAAAATCGGATGCCGCACGTAGCCAACGTTGTCGAGCGCGCCGGAGAGCGCCGCCGTGATCATCGCGCGCGTGTAGGCAATCTTCATCCGTTGGCCGACGCCAAAGGGACCGCCGCTCCAACCGGTGTTGACCAGCCACACTTTGGCGCCATGCCGCGCGATGCGCTCGCCCAGGCCCCGTGCATAGACGTTGGGATTGAGCGGAAGAAACGGCGCGCCAAAGCAGGTACTGAACGTGGCCGATGGATCCTTCACGCCTTTCTCCGTGCCGGCGACCTTGGCGGTGTAGCCGGACAGGAAGTGGTACATCGCGGCTTCGGCCGAGAGCCGGGCGATTGGCGGCAGCACACCGAACGCGTCGGCCGTGAGCATCACGATGTTCTTGGGATGGCCGCCCATTCCCGACGGCACGAAGTTGTCGATGAAATCGATCGGATACGCGCCGCGCGTGTTCTCGGTGAGCGAAGCATCGTCCAGATCGAGCGCACGGCTGGTGGCGTCGATGACGACGTTCTCGAGCACCGTGCCGAAGCGGCGCGTGGTCGCGTAGATCTGCGGCTCGGCCTCCTCCGACAGGCGAATCATCTTGGCGTAACAGCCGCCCTCGAAGTTGAAGACGCCATGGTCGCT
Organism: uncultured Acidobacteriota bacterium; assembly: GCA_963807105.1. Taxonomy (GTDB): domain Bacteria; phylum Acidobacteriota; class Vicinamibacteria; order Vicinamibacterales; family UBA2999; genus DASPWV01. The sequence continues at coordinate 199,859 of CAWEAM010000001.1, forward strand.
CCACCCGTGCTCGTCGTCGCCGATCAGCCGCCGGTTGGGATCCGACGAGAGCGTCGTCTTGCCGGTGCCGGACAATCCGAAGAAGAGAGCCGTGTCGCCCGCCGCGCCGATGTTGGCCGAGCAGTGCATCGACAGCACGTTCTTGAGCGGCAGGATGTAGTTGAGAACAGTGAAGATCGATTTCTTGTTCTCGCCCGCGTAGCTCGTCCCCGCAATCAGCACCTCGCGCGTGCCCATGTTGAGCGCAATCGCCAGGTCCGAGCGCGTGCCGTGCCGCGCCGGATCGGCCTTGAAGCCGGGCGCCGTGATCACGGTGAACTGGGGGTCGAACTGCTCGACATCGCTGGCGGGCGGAACGATGAACAGGTTGCGGACGAACAGGTTCTGCCAGGCCAGCTCCTGGACGAAGCGCACCGGCAGCCGATAGGCCGGATCGGCGCCAGCGTAGAGATCCTGCACGTAAAGATCCTTGCTCGAGAGATACGTGAGCATCTCACGCTTGAGCAGGTCGAACTGCGCCTGGTCGATCGGCTTGTTGACCTTGCCCCAGTGCACATGCGCTTCGCTCGACGGCTCCTTGACGACGAACTTGTCGTTGGGCGAGCGGCCGGTGTGCGCACCGGTATTGCAGACCAGCGGACCATCCTTGGCGAGTTGTCCCTCGCCGCGGCGAATTGCGTGTTCGTAGAGGGCGGCCGTGCCGAGATTCCAGAAAACCTGGCCGGACGTGCGAAGGCCCTGGCCTTCCAGTTCACGCGCGTGCCCAGCCTGCATCGTGCTCATCGTGACTCCAAACCTAGGTACGAGGCGGAACGCCAGCAGACCCACGCACCCGAAGAATCTGGTGATCGTACCGGCTTCGAATGAGCTAAGTCAATATCGCAGACCCATTTGGCCCGATCCTGCTACAATCCGGTAAACACGCCTCAGCGCTTTCCCGTAACTCATGTCAGGACGACCGATCCCGGACGCCGAGCCCCGACCGTCGCGACGCGCGGCTGACGCCACCCAATCGGCGGCGTCGACCCTAGCGGCCGAAATCAAGGCGCTCGTCGTGGCCGGGCATCGCGACGAGGCGCGCGAGCGCTTCGGGGCGCTGGTCGCGGTGCTCCAGCGGCGCGGGCTGCGCATTGCATATCACTATCTGCGCGATGCCGCCGATGCCGACGAGGTCGTCCAGGACGCGTTCGTAAAGGTGTTCCTCCACATCGAGAGCTATCGCGAGGAACTGCCATTCGACGTATGGTTCATGCGCATCCTGGTCAATGCGTGCCTGGATCGGCTCAAAAGCCGCAACCGGCAGCAGCGCTGGATCGCAGGGCCGAGCGAAGACGCGGTCGACGCGCGGCCGGTTGAACAGGCGGCCGACGAGGAGCCGTCGAGCGAACACAAGCTGCTGGCCAGGGAACGCTGGCAGCAGGTGGTCCGAGCGGTAGCGACATTGCCCAAGCGCCAGAAGCTGGTGTTCACGCTGTCGCATATCGACGAACGGACTGCCGCCGAGATCAGCGAAGCCACGGGGATGAGCCCGGCGACGGTGCGCGTGCACCTGTTCCGGGCCATTCGCAAGCTCAGGACGCTGCTGGGAGAGGAGCAATGACTGGACGCGCCTCCTGCGTGCCGCACGATCGGCTGACCGCGCTCGCGCTCGTCGCGGACGCGCCGGAAACCGATCAGGATCAGCAGCTGCTCGCACACGTGGCGCGCTGCTCCGCCTGCAGTGCGCAGCTCGTACAGCTGCGCCGTGAGCTCGACCGGCTGCGGACTGCCGCATGGCAAGAGGCCGATGCGCTGTTCGACGACGCCGCGCTCGAAACACAGCGGACGCGAATCCTCGACCGACTCGCACACCTCGGCCAGGCTGCCCGTGTCCTGCGCTTCCCGCGGCAGGCACGCGCCGCCGCCATGCCGGTTTCGCCAATCAGCCGCCGCTGGGTGAGTGTCGCGGCCGCCGCCGGCCTCCTGATCGGACTGCTGGCCGGTCAACTGATTCACTTCGTGCCCGGCGACGCGCGCCAGCCCCGGATCACCGCACTGCAGGGCCCGCTTCCCGCCCGCGGCACGAGCGGACCGATCATCGTGCAGGCGAGCAGCACCTTGAGGGCGGACGAGGATCTGCTCGACGAGATCGACGACGCGATGGAATTGAGTCGCGCCGCGACGCTGCGCGCGCTCGATGCGTTCACGCCGCGCGTCGGGGATCTCATCGAGATTCGCTGAGTGCCGCAACTCATCTTCCGAAAGGGCCTCGACCTCAAGCACGAGGTTGCCGGAGTCCTCGCCGAGAGCTATCACAGTGCGTTGGTCCAGGCCATCAAGGACCACGGCTACCGCTTCGAGTCCGGCCGGCTGACGATCCACCTGGCACGCGAGTTCGGCTTCTGTTACGGCGTGGATCGCGCCGTCGATTACGCCTATCAGGCGCGGCGCAAGTTTCCGGAGCGCACCGTCTATCTCACCGGCGAGATCATCCACAACCCGCACGTCAACGATCAGCTCCGCGCGCAGGGCATCCGCTTTCTGAGCGACGAAACCGAGCGCGACCGGGCCCTCGGCCCGTCCGACGTGGTCATCCTGCCCGCGTTTGGCGTGACCGTCGCGGAGTTGCAGCGCCTCTCGCACACCTCGTGCACGCTGGTCGACACGACGTGCGGGTCGGTGCTCAACGTCTGGAAGAACGTCACGAGGTATGCACGCGACGGCTTCACGTCAGTGATTCACGGCAAGTACTGGCACGAGGAGACGCGGGCGACCGCGTCGCAGGCGCTCACTATCAGCGGCGGCCGGTATCTCGTTGTGCTCGACAAGAGCGAGGCGGGGGCGGTCTGCGAATACATCCGCGGGTCGGGCACCCCGGATGCGGGGCGGCGGGCCGCCTTTCTCGAGCGATTCCAGGCGGCCGCGTCACCGGGCTTCGACCCGGACATCGATCTCGCGCACGTGGGCTGCGCCAACCAGACGACCATGCTCAGCTCGGAATCCCTCGAAGTCGGCGAGATGTTTCGCGCGGCAATGCGGGATCGGTACGGCGAGGCGGAGCTGCCGGCGCGGTTTCGCGCGTTCGATACGATTTGCAGCGCCACGCAGGACCGCCAGGACGCCGTGATCGAGCTGCTTCGCGAAACGCCGCTCGACCTGATGATCGTGGTCGGCGGCTACAACAGCAGTAACACCTGCAACCTCGCCCGTATCTGCGCCGAGCAGGTGCCAACCTATCACGTCGCCGATCCGAGTGGGCTGGTCTCGGCCGGCAAGATCCGCCACAGGTCGGTCGTGTCAAGGTGCGAAACGGCCACACACGACTGGCTGCCCGCCGAGGGAACCGTCAGAATCGGCCTGACTTCCGGGGCCTCGACGCCCGACAACCTAGTCGAGGACGTGGTACGGAAGTTGGAACGCTTCACGGCATAACCGCCAGATTCGGCGTGTCGCCAGCGCAACCCGGAGGCTTCCCGGGGAGGTTACGGCAAACGGCGTCCGCGAAAAGGCCCATGGCTCAAGAAATGGACCTCGACCGAGCCCGGCCGTAAACACCGCCTGTGCACCAGTCGTAACCCCTATCGAGCACCATGGAAATCGCCCGTAAGTTCTTTGTTTGTCTCACGTTGTCTTTGCTTACCCTCGCCGTATGGGCGCCCAGTGCCCAAGCGCAGGGCTACTGGTGGAAGAACGAGCGCTTTCTGAAGCAGCTGGCGCTCTCACCCGACCAGAGCACGCGCCTCGAGGCGTTGTACCAGGCCGCCCAACCAGCCCTGCGCGCACAGAAGCGCGCGCTAGACATGCTCGAAGACGAGCTGCAAAAGCTGATTCACGACGTCAAAGTGAGTGACGCCGAGCTCGAGCAGTTCGTCATGCGCGTGGAAGCGGCCCGGGCTGATCTCAGCAAGTCTCGTGCGTTGATGCTCGTCAAGATGAGCCGCGTGCTCACCGCGGAGCAGAGCAAGAAGCTACACGAGCTGTTCGAACAGGACGAGAAGCAGAATCGCGGCCGTCCGCACGGCCAGAGTCGCAAGCGGTAAACCCACTTTTTTCGGAATAGGGAAAATGAACGTCGCATTTCGTCGTACGGCCGCGGCCGCGGCCTTTCTCGTATGGTCTGTCTCGGCGGGGGCGCAAACGCCCGCTGTTTCGGCCGACGCCGAGCGTCAGGACGCGCTCGTGCGTGAGGCTGTCGCTCGTTATGAAGCGGGGCTGAAGAACCTCGACACAGCCCCCCAGGCGCAGCAGCCGACAGACAAGCCAACGGCCGGCGTGCGTGAGATCCGGTTGTCGGAAGTCGTCCAGCTCGCGCTCGAGAAAAATCTCGACATCGCCGTCGAGCGGCTCAATCCGCAGACCGTCGATTTCCAGATCGCGCAGCTCAAGAACTCGTACCTGCCGGTGGCGACGTCCACTGTCGGGCAGCGCAGCAACTACCAGCTGCCGCGCGACCAGCTGCAGGGCGGCCAGCGGGTGTCGATCGCGACCACCACGTACAACGCCGGCGTGACGCAGAACATGCCGTTCTACGGCGGGGCGCTCTCGGTGCAGTGGACCAACAACATGCAGGACTCGTCGAGCACGTTCGTCACCTTCAACCCGACGTACACGACCTCGCTGACCGCCAGTTACACACAGCCGCTGCTCAGGGGCTTCTTGATCGACAACACGCGTCAGCAGCTGATGGTCACGCAGATCAACCGGGAGATCTCCGAAGAGACGCTGCGCGGGACGATCACCGCCACGCTGGCCAACGTGCGCAACGCATACTGGGATCTGGTCTTCTCGCAGAGCGCCGTCGACGTCGCGCAGCGCGCGGTCACGCTCGCCGACAAGCTGGTCGAGGACAACAAGGCGCGCGTCGAGGTCGGCACGCTGGCGCCGCTCGACATCGTGCAGGCGGAGGCCGAAGCGGCCACGCGCCGCCAAACGCTGGCGCTCGCGGAAGCCACCGCGCAGACCGCCGAACTGGCGCTCAAGCGGTTCCTGGTCGGCGGCACCGACGATCCGCTCTGGCGGCAGTCGCTGCAGCCTGTGGATCTGCCGTCGCTCGAACCGGCGCCCACCGATATCGAAGGCGCCGTCCGGCGGGCGCTCGAGCGCCGCACCGATTTGATCAGCGCGCGCCGCAACCTGGAAAGCTCGGACATCTCGCTGCGCTACTTCAAGAACAACACGATGCCCGAGGTCGATCTCGTGGCCGGCTACGGCGGTCAGGGCATCGGCGGCACGAGCATTCAGCGCGCCGGACTGGGATCCACAGTCATCACCAACACCATTCCGGGCGGGTACAACGACGCGCTCCGGCTGCTCACCAACCGCGATTACCCGAACTGGAACCTGCAGTTCAACGTGAGCTACAACATCGGGGGCAGCGCCGCCGAGGCGCAGTACGCGCGCTCGCGCGTGCAGCGCTCGCAGTCGCAGGCCCGGCTCCGCGCGCTCGAACTGCAGGTTGCGACCGAGGTCACCAACGCCGCGATCACGGTGCAGAGCAATTTGAAGCGCGTCGAGGCGGCCCGCGCCGCGCGCGAGCTCGCTGAGAAGCGTCTCGATGCCGAGCAGAGCCGCTTCGAAGTTGGCCTCTCCACCAATTTCTTCGTCGTTCAGGCACAGCGCGATCTGCGCGACGCGCAAAACACCGAGCTGCGCGCCCTCGCCGACTACCGCAAGTCGCTCGTCACCTACGAGCGATCGCAGGAGGCGCCGGCGGGCAGCGGTGGCGGCAACAATTTCAGCAGCACCACCGGCGGAACCGGAACCACCGGGGGCACCGGAACCACCGGGGGCACTGGCGGCACCGGCGGCACTGGCGGCCCCGGCGGCCCCGGCGGGCAGCAGCAGTAAACAGGCAAGAAGCTACACGGAGGACTGCTGGTTCCTGAGTAGGATCACGTGATCACATCATGCGTAAATTGATAACCATCGGCATTGTCGTCGTCCTCGCTGGGGGGGCCGCCGCGTACTACGCCGCCAAGCGCGGCGAGCAGGGGGACTCTGCCGTAGGCGCCCAGGCGGGGGGCGAACAAGGCCAGAACCCCGGCGCGCGCGGCGGACGCGGGGGACGCGGTCAGAGCCAGCAGGGCGGCGGAGGCTTTGGCGGTGGTGGTTTCGGTGCACCCGGTGGCGGTTTCCGGCCGCCCATGACCGTGGAGATGGCGCGCGTTTCACGCGGTCGCGTGTCGCAGTCGTTGACCGTTGTCGGCAACTTGATCGGAGAGCAGACGGTTGATGTGGTCCCACGAACGGGCGGGCGGATCACGGCGATCAGCGTGAAACTCGGCGATCGCGTGCGGCGCGGCCAGACGATCGCGAAGATCGAGGACCGCGAGATCGTCGAGCAGGTGCGCCAGGCCGAGGCGTCGCACAAGGTGGCGCAGGCGACGATCCGGCAGCGTGAAGCCGACCTCATTCTCGCGCAGACCAACGTCGACCGCTCACGCAATTTGTACGGACGCCAGCTGCTGCCCAAACAGACGCTGGACGATGCCGAGGCGCGGTTTTCCTCTGCGGTGGCCGCGCTCGACCTGGCCAACGCGCAGCTCGCGCAGTCCGAAGCGCGGATCGAGGAGCTGCGCATCAACCTTTCCAATACCCACGTGGTCTCGCCGGTAGACGGCTTCATCGCCAAGCGGGACCTCGACATCGGCGCCTTCGCCTCGGCGCAGGCGCCGGTCGCGTCGGTCGTGGATATCTCGGCGCTGCGCCTGGTGGCCAACGTCGTCGAAAAAGACCTCAAGCGCCATCACCGTCGGCGATCGGGCATCGGTCGAAGTGGACGCGTTCCCGGGCGAAAAATTCGCGGGCAAGATCGCGCGCCTTTCGCCGGTTCTGGATCCGGCGACCCGCACCGCGGCCATGGAAGTCGAAGTGCCGAATACGCAGTACCGGCTCAAGCCGGGGATGTACGCGCGCGTCGACTTGACGGTCGAGGACAAAGCAAACGCGCTCGTCGTCCCGAAGATCGCCCTCGTCGATTCGCAGGGCGAGCGCGGCGTCTATCAGCCAAACGATCAGGGCCGCGCCGTCTTCAAACCGGTCAAGGTCGGCATCGAGAACAACGAGACGGCGGAAATCCTCACGGGGCTCGCCGAAGGCGAGCAGATCATCTCGACCGGGGCCGGCGCGCTGCGCCGCGACGACCAGGTGGTCATTGCGGGCGCCGATGGACCGAGTGGTACGGGTCGCGGGCGCGGCAGAGGCAATCGCCCGGGCGGCGGCGCCCCTGGCACCAACGGATCACCCAACGCCGGGAGCGCGCCAAAAGCGCCGCAGGATGGGTCTGGCGTGCAAGGCAATCCGCCGGCGCAGCAACGGCAGCCGGGCACCGAGGGTTTCACGCGTCCCGACGGGCAGCCGCGCGGCGGCCGCGGGCGTGGACAGGGCGGCGAGAGTGTTGAAGACGGACAGAATCCGGCCGGCCGGCGGCCGGTGCAGCTCCAGAGCGTTCTGCTTCAGCGCCCGATAGCGTAAGCGACCGATCAACGTCCGATTCGGAGATTTCGATGAGCATCCCGCGTCTCGCCATTCATCGTCCGGTGACAATGTTCATGATCAGCTTCGTGGTCATTCTGCTGGGAATGATCTCGCTCGAGCGATTGCCGGTCGACCTGATGCCGGAAAGCGAGTTCCCGAGCATCACCGTGCGCGTGAGCTACGCCGGCGTCGGTCCGCTGGAGATGGAGGAGCTCGTCACGCGGCCGGTCGAGCAGGCGGTGTCGGCCATCGCCGGTCTCGAGCAGGTGAACTCGACGTCTTCCGAAGGCAACAGCAACGTGCGGCTGCAGTTTGCCTGGGGCACTGATTTGAGCGAGGCGGCCGACGAAGTCCGGACCCGCATCGATCGCATCCGCGCGCGGCTACCGGAGGACGCCGACGCGCCGACGGTGTTCAAGTTCGACTCGAACGCGATGCCGATCATGGGCATCGGCGTCGAGGGCGACTACGACGCGGTCACGCTCCGCGAGCTCGCGCAGAACGAGCTCTCGCCGCGGCTGGAGCGCGCCGAGGGCGTCGCCTCGGTGACCATCGACGGCGGCCTGCGCCGCCAGATTCGTGTCGATCTCTCCAAGGAGAAGATCACCGCGATGAACCTGCCGGTCGATCGCATCGTGAACACGATCCGGTCGGAAAACCAGAACATCCCGCTCGGCGAAGTGGAGGACGCGGATCGCCGGTTCCTGCTCCGCAGCCCCGGTCAGTACAAGGACATCGAGGATATCAAGAACCTGATCGTGTTCACCCGCGGCGACGTCCCCGTCCCCGTCTATCTCAGGGACATCGCCAACGTCTACGACGGCACCGAAGATCGCCGCAACGTCACCCGCATCAACGGCCAGCCGGGCGTGCGCATGCGCGTGCAAAAGCAGTCGGGCAAGAACACGGTGCTCGTCGCGCAGGCGGCCAAACACGAAATCGAGCGCATCAACCAGGAAGTACCCGGCGTCCGACTCGCCGTGCTGGACGATCAGTCCAAGTTCATCGAGCGCGCGATCAACAGCGTGAAGGAACACGCGATGATCGGCTGCATCCTGGTCATCGTCATCATCTTCCTGTTCCTGCGCAACGTGCGCTCGACGCTGATCATCTGCACCTCGATTCCGATTTCGGTGATCGGCACGTTCGCGCTGCTCTACTTCGGCGGCTACACGCTCAACACCATGACCTTCGGCGGTCTTGCGCTCGGCATCGGCATGATCGTCGATGCTGCGATCGTCGTGCTCGAGAACACCTACCGCCATCTCGAGATGGGCAAGGACCGGATGACGGCCGCCATCGACGGCAGCGAAGAGGTCTGGTCCGCGATTCTGGCATCGACGCTCACGCACATCGCCGTCTTCGTGCCGATGCTCTTCCTCACTGGCGTCTCGAGCATCATGTTCGGCCAGCTGGCGGCGGTGGTCTCGTTCTCGCTGGCGATGTCGCTCTTCGTCGCCGTGACCATCGTTCCGGTGCTCTGCTCGCGGTTCCTGGATCCGCCGGATCACGGGCTCGGCCGCAAGGGCGTGGTCGGCGTCGTGTATCGATTCAGCGACCGCATTCTCAACGGCATGGACACTCTCTACGCGCGCTTCCTGCACCTGGCCCTCGCCCACCGGCCGACGGTGTTCGCCACCGGCGGCGTCCTCTTCGTCGTCGCGATGCTGCTCCTCGGCCGCGTCGGCTTCGAGCTGCAGCCGCAGACCGACGAGGGCGAAGTCACGGTGGACGCCGAGCTCGCGGTCGGCACCCGGATCGAGCGCACCGAGGAGGTCCTGATTGGCCTGGAGGGGCGCATCCGCGAGCTCGTACCCGAGGGGGTGATGCTCATCACCTCGGCCAACGGCGGCGGCGGCATGGGCGGGCCGGGCGGCGGTGGCGGCGGCGGCAACCGCGGCAACATCAACGTGCGGCTGGTGCCCAAGGACGAGCGCACGCGCTCGAGCGATCAGATTGCCATCGCGCTGCGCCGCGACCTGCAAGGCCTCCCCGGCGTGATCGTCCGCGCGCGCCCGTCGGGCGGTCAGCAGATGCGCGGCATGCCCGGAGGCGGCAACCAGGGCGGCGACGGGCGCTTCGCGGTTGAGATCCGCGGTCACGACCTCGAGGAATCGCGCCGCGTGGCGCAGGACGTCAAGGACCTGCTCGACTCCACCGCGGGTATTGCCGACTCGCGCGTTGGACGCGAGGAGGGCCGGCCCGAGATCGCCGTCCGTGTGGACCGCGACAAGGCGGCGCTCTTCGGGATGACGGTCACCGGCGTCGCGAACACGATTCGCACCAATCTCGCCGGAACGCAGGCGGCGATGTTCCGTGAAGCGGGCAATGAGTACCCGATCATCGTGCGGCTGCGCGAGGAAGATCGCAATGAGCTGGCGTCGGTGGGCGACGTGCTGATCGACACTCCCAAGGGGCAGGTGCTGCCGGCGCGGAGCGTGATGGCCACCGCGCGCGAGCAGGGCCCGGTGCAAATCGAGCGCAAGAACCAGGAGCGCATCCAGCGGGTCAACGCCGAAGTCGAGACGACGCTCAGCGAGGCGGTCGATGCCGTTCGGGCTCGCCTTGGCGAGCTGACGCTGCCGCGCGAGTTCTCTGTCGGATTCGGCAACGAGGTCGAGGAGCAGGCGCGCTCGTTCCGTGAGCTGCAGCTCGTGCTCATCCTCGCGATTCTGCTCGTCTACACGGTCATGGCGTCGCAGTACGAGTCGCTGCGCGATCCGTTCATCATCATGTTCTCGATTCCGCTGGCGGCGATCGGCGTCGTCAGCGCGCTGCTGCTGACCAACACGCCGTTCAGCATGCAGGCGTACATCGGCGTCATCATGCTCGCCGGCATCGTCGTCAGCAACGCGATTCTGCTCGTCGACTACGCCAACACGCTGCGGCATCGCGACGGCATGAACGTGCGCACGGCGATCGAGACCGCCGGCCGCCACCGGCTCCGCCCGATTCTGATGACGGCGGGCTGCACGATGCTCGGCCTCGTGCCGATGTCGCTCGGGATCGGCGAAGGCTCCGAGCTCCAGGTGCCGCTGGCGCGCGTCGTCATCGGCGGACTGCTCACCTCAACGCTCATCACGCTGGTCTTCGTGCCGGCGATGTACACGCTCTTCGAAGAGGGCTGGCGCGGGATCTTCAGGCGCGGCCAGACTGCGGCGGCGCACTAGGTCGAAGAGCTGAGAACGAAACCCGAGAACGGCGGGCGGCGTTGCTTCACGGCGGCCGCCCGTTTTCTTTTTCCAGGGACGCGGAGCTAAAGCCGGACTTTCAGGTCCGCGACTTCAACGCCGCGAGCAATTCCACCACCGTCGCGCCGGTGACCGGATCCCGCCACTCGCCTGCAATTTCCACCAACGGCTCCAGCACGAACGCACGCTCCCGGAACCGTGGGTGCGGAACCCGCAATCCCGGTTCGTCGATGACGCACTCGTCGTAGAGAAGCAAATCGAGATCGAGCGTCCGCGCGGCGCCGGGATGCGGACGCTCGCGTCCCCGCGCGCTCTCGATCGCCAGGAGCTGGGCGAGCAGGTCGCCCGCCGGCAACGAGGTCTCGCCGATTGCCGCGGCGTTGAGGAAGGCCGGCTGTGGTCCGACCCCGACCGCTTCGGTTTCGTGGAACGAGGATAGCCGGAGATCGCGAAGCAGACCGGGCAAGCGGTCCACGGCAAAGCGGAGATGCCCCGCCCGATCGCCGAGGTTGCTGCCGAGGGCGATGGCGACGCGCGCCACCGGAGAACGCCTACTCCACCCAGCGCGTCGGAAGCACCTTGCCGCGCCGCTCGTGGATCGGCATCGCTTTGCCAATCACGTCGGTGCGTCCTTCGGACGCCTGCTGAAACAGCCGCTGATGCTCGATCATCTCGCCGAGGATGACGCGCAGCATGCCTTGGTGACGCGCGTTGCTGACGTCCTCGATCCGATCGCGCCACTTCTCGACGAACTGCTGATTGCCGCGCGCGTCCTGGGCGGTCAGCTCGCGCAGGGCGTCCGCGGCCTTGCGGCTGGCGCTCACCGCCAGCGCCGCGGGATCCGAAGGGATCTGATCGCCGACGTCCATCAGCGCATTCTGCAGCCAGGAGACATGCGTCTCCTCGCGGTTGATGATGTATTGGTACGCGTTGTTGACGTCGTAGTCGCTGATCAGGCGCGCCGCCGCCTCGTGGCGCATCAGCAGCGCGAGGCGCTCCAGATAAAACTCGCGCAGCAGCTTCTGCAGGTCGGAGGGCGTCACGCCTTCTGCTTTTCCTTGCACGTGATGCACACCCGCGTCCACGGGATCGCGTTGAGCCGCGCCTCGGCGATCGGTTCGCCGCAGTCGCGGCAGATGCCGAACGTGCCCTTCTCGATGCGCGCCAACGCCTCGTCGATCGCCTGCAGGATCTTGGCGTCTGTCTGTTTCAGACGCAGCTGGATGTGGACCTCGTTGTTACCGGACGCCTGGTCCGCCATGTCGCCCTGGCGGCCGTTGTTGTGTTCCATCGAGGTCTGGAGGGGACGAAGGCCGGCCGTCTGTTCGAGCTCCGCCCGCTTCGCGAGCAGGGCATCTCGGTAGGTCGAGACGTTCATCTTTCACGTACTCCCACAGCCCGGTCCGATCCCGGACAGGCTAAGCGGTGATCATAGCACGCGGTCGGGATGGCCTATTCCGCCCGGAGCGTCGCCAGCGGCTTGCGCTGCAGGACCTCCCACGAGGCGGCCACGCCGACGATGGCGACGAGCGCGGCGCTGAGCACGATGCCCGACAGGCTGACGAGCGGCAGCGCGCGCCACGGGATGTCGAGCGCGTAGCGGCTGATTCCCCAGGTCAGCGCAATCGCCCCGACCGATCCGATCGTGCCGGCCAGGGCGCCGAGCACACCGTATTCGAGGAGCAGTACGCTCGCGATCATCCGGCGCGTCGCGCCGAGCGTCTTGAAGATGGCGGCCTCGTAAACCCGTCGGAATTTGGTCATCGCGACGGCGCCAATCAGGATGAGCAGACCGCTGAACAGCACCAGCGAGCCGACGACCGTGACCGCGAGCGTGACGTTGTCGATCACGGTGCGAATCGCCGTGAGCATCTCCTGCCCGTCGATGACCGACACGTTCGGGAACCGTGTGACCAGGCCCGCCTGCAGCCGCGCCCGCGTTTTCGCATCCTCGGGGCCGCGGAAGAACGAGATCGCGCCGTGCGGCGCGTTGTCGAACAGTCCCGGCCGGAACACGAACATGAACCCGCCGGCGCGGCTGTCGGACCATTCGACCTTGCGCACGCTTCCGACGCGCGCCTGAATCGTCCGGCCCATCACGTCGAAGCGCATCGTGTCGCCGACCTGGATGCGGAACCGGTCGCGCAACGACTCTTCGATCGACACCTCGCCAACGGCGTCCGGTCCACTCGGGCCCGGGGTGAAGGCCGGCCACCACTGACCCGCAATCACCTTTTCGTTTCTCTCCAGGGCACCGCGATAGGTGATCGTGTACTCACGCGCCAGCGATCCCCGACCGCGCACGTCCTCGTAGTTCTCGAGCGACACTTCCTGCCCTTCGATGCCGGTGACACGCGCGCGCAGCACCGGAATGAGCCGGACCTCCGTTCCCGGCCGCTTGAACCCATCGAGGTACGCTTTGACTCCCGCCGCCTGGTCCTGCTGGATATCGAGAAGGAACATGTCGGGCGATTCGGGCGAGAGGTTCACCCTGAACTCGCTAATCAGGTTCTGCTGCAACGATCGGACGCCGACGATGAAGAAGCTGCCGAGGCCGACGGCGAGAAGCACGATGCGCGCCTGGCTTCCCGGCCGGCTCAATTGCAGCACCGCGTGCCGCAATGGAAACCACTGCGTGCGCGCGAGCGGTGCGATCGCCTTGATGAGCAGCGTCCCGGCACCGTGCAGCACGAGCGCGGTGGCGGCGAATCCGATCGCGACGACGGCGCCGATGCGGAGCGACCCCGCCTGCCAGATCGTCAAGCCGACGAGACCGGCCACCACGACCAGCGTGGTGAGGATCTGCAGCAGGTCGATGCGCCGCGGCAGGCTCTCCGCGCGCAACAGCAGCGACGGCTTGACGTGCCGGATGTCGAGGAGCGGCACCATCGAGAACAGCACCGACACCAGAAGGCCGATGCCGAAGCCTTGCAGCACCGCCGGTCCCGTGAGGCCATAGTCCACGACGATCCCCGGCGTGGCGGCCGCCGCGAGCGTCGAAGGTATAGCGCGTATCGCCAGCGCCGCCAGGACCACGCCGAAGGCGCTCCCGGCGAGGCCGAGCGCGATCACCTGCGCCATGTAAATGGCCAGCAGCTGCGACGATCGGCCGCCGACGCACTTGAGGATCGCGATGCTGCGAATCTTTTGCTGGACGAACACGCGCGTCACGCTCGACACGCCGATGCCCCCGAGGATGACGATGACCAGCCCGACGAGACTGAGATAGTTCTCGGCGCGGGTGAAATCTTCGCCGATGTCGTCCTCGGTGGCCTTGTACGAGCGCACCCGCGCAAACGTGTTGCGGAAATCGTCGCGCAGCTGCTGAACCAGCTCGTCGTGCCGCCCGTCGGGCACCTTGAGGAGGCGCTGGTAGTTGGCGCGGCTGCCAAACGCCAGCAGGCCCGTCTGCTGCAGGTCGCCGATGTCGACGAACGCACGCGAGCCCATGCTGAATGCGCCCAGCCTTCGTCCGGGCTCCGATACGATCACGCCGCGGATCGTGAATCGCTGTTTGCCGATCATCAGCCCGTCGCCGACCGAGACGCCGAGCTGCGCCAGCAGCTCGGGCCGCACCAGCACACCGAAGTCGCCAAGCAGCGAGTGATCGAAGGTCTGTTGTTCGAGCTTCAGCTCGCCGTAGAACGGGTAGCCGGCTTCGATTCCACGCAGTTCGACCATGCGGGCGTTGCCGCCCCGCTCCGCTGCTCGCACCATCGTCGAGAGCTCGATCGACTGGAGGCTGGCGGCGCCGGCTTCGCGCAGCCGCGCGTCGATCTGGCGATTCAGATCGTCGCCAATGGCGCGGTTGCTGCCGATGATCACGTCGGCGCTCAGCAGCGAGCGCGCCTCGCCGTCGAACACCGCACGGACACTCTGGATCACCGAGCGGATGGCGACGATCGCGCCGACGCCGATCGACAGGCAGATGAAGAAGAAGAGGAGGCGCCGCCACGAGGCGCGCATCTCGCGGAGCGTCATGGCGGCGACGAACCTCATCGGGTGGTCTCCATCGCGGCTGCCGAGGTCCCGTCGGTCACTGGCCGCCCGTCGCGCAGCAGGAGCTGGACGTCGGCGATCGCCGCAACGGATCGATCGTGGGTGACCAGTACCAGCGTGGCACCGCGCGCGCGTTTCATCTGCACGAGCAGGTCGAGAACGTGCCGGCCGTTGGAGGTGTCGAGATTGCCGGTCGGCTCGTCGGCAAGGATGAGGGGGGGATCGTTGGCGAGCGCGCGCGCGATCGCGACGCGCTGCTGTTCGCCGCCGGAGAGCTGCGACGGGTAATGGTGCCCGCGGTCGTGCAGACCCACCTCGTCGAGCAGCGTCTGCGCGCGCCGGCGGGCGTCGCGGCGCCCCGCAATCTCCATCGGCACCAGGATGTTTTCGAGCGCAGTGAGCGATGGCACGAGATGAAAGAACTGGAAGACGAAGCCGATCTTCTCGCCGCGCAGCCGCGCGAGCGCGTCTTCGTCCAACATCGTGATGTCGGTCCCGTCAATCAGGATGTGCCCGGCCGACGGCGCGTCCAGGCCGGCGATGAGACCCAACAGCGTCGACTTGCCGCTGCCCGACGGACCGATGATCGCCAGGCACTGTCCTGCCGGCACGCTGAGATCCAGTGGCTGGAGAATCGTCAGCGGATGGTCGCCGCTCTGAACGGTCTTGCTGACACCGCGCAGCTCGATCATGCGGGATCAGTCTCGACCCTTGTCGAGGGCCGGGTGCAACGCGCGCCAGACTGTGTCGGCCACGATGCGCGCGCCACGCTCGTTCGGATGAATTCCGTCCGGCTGGTTCAACGTGGGATCGCCGGCAACCCCTTCGAGCAGAAACGGAATGAGCGGCACTTTGTACTTGCGCGACAGACTCGGATACACCGCGCGAAACGCGGTGGTGTAATCGGGGCCGTAATTCGGCGGCGCCTCCATGCCCGCGAGGATCACGGTCAGGCCGCGCGCCTGTGCCTTCTCGATGATGGCGGCGAGGTTTTTCTCGAGCTCGGGCGGCGGCAGCCCGCGCAGACCGTCGTTGCCGCCGAGCGCGACGATCAGAACCTCGGGATCGCCTTCGCCGAGCGCCCACTCGAGTCGCCTCAGGCCGCCCGCCGACGTGTCGCCCGACACGCCGGCATTGACGACGCGATAGTTGTAGCCGGCGTCACGGAGACGCGCGTCGATCATGGCCGGGAAGCTGCCGGTCAGATCGAGACCCAGACCCGCGGTGAGGCTGTCGCCGAGGACGATGATCCGCGGCGTATTGTCGGCAACCCGCGGTGCAGGTGCGGGAGCGGTTGGCGCCGGAGCGGCGGGCCGAGCAGAGGCGTCGTTCGAAGGCGCGTCCGGCTTGCTCGAATCACACGCCACCGAGAGCGCTAGAAGCGACACGAACGGTACGAGCACAAAGCGGCCGAGCACTAGATGAATTATACGAAGCGAAGGACGATCGCGGTTGCATTGTCGGAACCGCCGCTGTCGATGGCGGCGCGCACCACGCGCTCCGCGGCGAGCTCCGGAGAGGGCGCCTCGAGCGCGGTCGCCAGCACCGACTCGTCGACGTAGCCATGAACGCCATCCGAGCAGAGCAACCAGCGGTCGCCATCCTCGATCGGCTGCTCGACCAGATCGACGTTGACGTCCTCGCGCATGCCAATGCCGCTCGTCAACACATGGCGCATCGGATGATCCTCGTGCACGGCGTCGTTGCCGAGCACCACCGCCACCCAGGTGTGATCATGCGTCATCTGGTCGAGCCGGCCGGAACGCAGCCGGTACGCCCGACTGTCGCCCACGTGCCCGATCACGATGTGCGAGCGACCCACCAGCGCCGCGACCAGTGTCGTCCCCATCCCGGACAGCTGAGCGTCGGTCCTGCCCGCTTCGAACACTTTGCGGTTGGCGAGACGAATGCCCGCCACAAGCCGATTGGCCGACTGAGACAGGGCCGTGTCGAAGGGAAACGGCCATGTGAGCTCGCCTATCGTTGACGTCTGGTTGATGAATTCCACGAGCGTGTCCGCCGCCAGGCGCGAGGCGACTTCGCCGGCGCGATGGCCGCCCATCCCGTCGGCGACAATGAACAGGCCGGCCGCCGGGTCGCGGTGCAGATAGTCCTGATTTTGAACGCGCGGGCCACGCTCGCTGTAGCCGCCGTGTTGGAGCGTCAAGATCGAGTCCGCCGAGGTCAGCAGCCACTTTAACACCTCGTCGCGGGGTGACGCGCCGGCTTTGCGCCGTCTCGCCGGGCTGGATACTTGGTATACTTCGCGCTGTGGTTAGCTCGACCTTACAGCCCGTCATGAGCCGCGCGTCCGCGCACCTCGAGCGCGGTCAGGCGCCCGCAACAGTCGAGCTGCTCCAGCCGCTCCTCCAATCTTCGCTGAAAAAAGAAGATGAGCTCGCCATCCGTTGCGTCGTTGCCGAAGCGCAGCTCCTGATCGGCGACCTGTCGCAAGCCAGCGGATCGCTCGGCCGATCGCCCGACGCGCTGCGCGATCCCGTGCCTCCGGTGCTGCTCTCGAACCTCTGGCGGTTGCATGGACGCATCGCGTTCGGCCGCGGCGAGCAGTCACGCGCGATCGCGCTGCACGGGCGGGCGCTGAAGCAGGCGCAGGTCGCGCACGACTCGCGCGCCATCGGCCGCGCACACTACGAGCTCGCGCTCTGCTACAAGCAGGTCGGCGATCTCACCATCGTCCGCGAGCACATCGGCGAAGCGGCCGCGGCGCTGCATGCGGCCGGCGATCGCCGACACCTTGCGCAGGTTCATGCGCTTTCCGGGACGATGCTCGCGCAGAGCGGCCGCTACGACGAAGCCACGGCTGCGCTGCGCCAGGCAGAGCGGCAGGCCACGTCGCTCTCCGCCGACGACGTGCTGGCTACCGTGTGCGGCAACCAGGCAATCGTCGCGATGCTGAGGCATCGCTACGAGCAGGCGTACGCGCTTGCCGAACGCGCCGTGAGCTTGCAGGAGGGCCTTGGCCAGCCGCCCGGCCTGGCGATATCGCTGGCGACGCTCGGTCAAATCTGCGTGCGCATGGGGAACCTGGCGCGCGCCGAAACCGTTTTGCACCGCGCCCTCGCCGCCCGCAGCGCCGTGCAGTTCCACGAAACGACGGGCGCGGTCTACGACACGCTGGCGCAGATGTCGCTGATGCGCGGCGACTACGAGCATGCCGCCGAGTATCTGCAGCGCGCCGCCGAAGCGTACGGCGCGTACGGCCGGCAGACCAGCTCCTGGTACGAGTGGTCCGTGCGCATGATCTCGGCGCGCCTCGCGACGCGGCGCGGCACGCCCGATGTGGCGCTCTCGATCGCTGACGAGATCGCGCGATCGTCCGCAGCGCCGCCCGCCGAAGTCATCGAGGCTGAGCTGATCGCCGTCGAGGCGCTGCTCACCGCGCAGCGTGTGGACGAAGCCGAACATCGCCTGTCGCAGGTGGAGAGCCGCCTCGATCCGCGCAACATGCCGGGCGCGTGGGGCGAGTTTCTTCGCCTGCGCGGGACGCTACGCGCGCGCCAGAACCGCACCACGGAGGCGTACCACGACATCGCGCAGAGCTCCAGTGTGTTCGATCTGGTCGGCGAGCGTTACCAGGCGGGCGTCAGTCAGCTTGCGCTCGGACGGCTGGCCGCGCGTGCCGGCGCCCGATCCACTGCCGATCGGCACTTCGATCAGGCGGCACAGGTCTTCAAATCACTTGGCGCACAGCGCGATCTGGACGAGGCCGTAGCGGCCATGTCGGCGCCGCAGCAGGTGGGCACCGGTGAATACGTCGGATCTCCTGCGGACGCCGATGACGCGCTCGTCCGGCGCCTGGTAGACGCGGCAATCCTTCCCGATCTGCTCGCGCGGGAGCTGGCGGCAGCCGTTGTCGAAGCGGTCGGCGCGGACATGGTAGTGGTCTTCGCGCTGCTCCCGGGTGGCGACATCCGCGTGATCGCGCAAAGCGGGGGCGAGGTGGATGCGGCACGATCCGTCGCGCGCGCAGCTTCTCAGGGCTCCGGCTACGCCAACGGCTCGCTCATCGTCGAGCAGATCGGTCGCGAGCCCGAAGGCCCGCGCACGCTCGCAATCGCCTCGAGCCGTCCGTTCGGCCCTCACCTGCTGCGGCGTGTCCGGATGATGGCGTCCGTCGCGCGGCAGGGATTCGACCTGTGCGGCGCGCGCGAGCGTCCGTCGCAGCTCACCGACGCGCCGGCAGTACGCCCGCTCGAGCCACTGGTCCCGGGGTTTGTGTGCGCAAGCGCCGCGATGTCGCGCGTGGTCGATCAGATTCAGCGCCTGCAGGGCAACAACCTGACGGTGCTCATCACCGGCGAGAGCGGCACCGGCAAGGAGCTCGTGGCCCGCGCCATTCATGTCGGATCGCCGCGCACCGCCGCCGTCTTCCTGCCCTACAACTGCACCACCACGACGCGCGAGCTGGCCGACAGCCAGCTGTTTGGCCATCGGCGCGGCGCGTTTACCGGCGCCGTGTCGGATCAGCCCGGGCTGGTGCGTTCGGCGACCGGCGGCACGTTATTTCTCGACGAGGTCGGCGATCTGCCGTTCGACGTGCAGCCCAAGCTGCTGCGCTTTCTCGAACAAGGCGAGATCATGCCGGTCGGCGAGCCGCGCCCGCAGCGGGTGGACGTGCGCGTCCTCGCCGCAACCAATGCCGATCTCGAGCAGCGGGTCATGGAGGGCAAGTTCCGCGAGGATTTGTATTACCGGTTGAGCGTCATCCGCATTCACGTGCCGCCGTTGCGGCAGCGGCGCGAGGAGATTCCTCACCTGAGTACGTTCCTCGTCCGCGAGGCGGCCGAGCGGCTCGGAAAGCCGGACGTCCAATTGAGCTCGCAGGCCCTCGATCTCTTCGCCCAGGTACTGGTGGCCCGGCAACGTGCGTCAGCTGCGCAACGAGGTTCAGCGTGCGGTGGCGATGGCGCCGCCAGGCGGGATCATCGGCCCCGAGCACCTCACGCCGGAGCTCACCGAGCAGCCGATGGAAACCCAGACCGGCTCCGGCACGAAGGTCTCGCTGCGCGGCGGACAGACGCTCGCCTCGGTGGTTGACGATATCGAGCGCGAGCTGATTCGCGATACCTTAGGACGCCATCGCGGGAACATCTCGGAGTCGGCCCGTTCACTGGGGCTAACACGCCGCGGTCTCTATCTGAAACTGAGGCGACTTGGTTTGGAGGGCCCATCAGATCTGAATACCAAGTAACCATTCTGTCGACTCTGTGCATACTCACTATCCACCCCCCCTGGGCCAGCACGCGTCGATATTGTCTGTTGAAGTCGCATGGCTGTGCTTGATTAGCGCCAGTCATACAACCCGTTGGGCTCAGTGCAAATTCGGCGCGGACTTTGGAATAACAAAAGTGAACGACGGGAAACGAAACGACCGGAATTTCGCAGTTTTGCACACCGCCGGTCGCAGTTTCAAAATCCGTTTTTGCGTTCTTTGCTGATTCACACACCCTGGGGGTTCTAGTGGCCGACAACCGCATCTCGCCGAATAGCCGCCGCCGCCTTTCGTTGCGCCGGCATGTTGCCCTGGCCGCCCGTCTGACGTGGAAGGATGCGTCGGGCGCCGTTCGCTTCGCGTCAGTCACGACGCGCGACATCAGTGATAGTGGCGCGTTCGTGGAAGCGGAGGCGGGCGCCGCCATTCCGCTTTATCGCTTGGTGCACGTTCAACTCGAGCGCCAGGCGCGCGAGTCGGACGGTGTGCCGGAGAAGCTGCGCGATGGGCGCGTGCTGTCGGCGGTGTGGCGCGTGGCGCCGTGCCGGGCGGCCACCGGAACGCCAGCCGGTTATGCGTTGCGGTTCCTCGTCGAACCACAGGAAAATGCTTGCGTCAGCCAGTCCGCGCCGCCGCGGATGGCCGTCGCCAGCTGATGCACCGAACGATCCTCTTTGTTGTCCTCGCGGTCATCGCATCGATGACCGCCGCGCGCGCCCAACTCTCGATCGGCCCCCTTCGAGAGTTGGCCGCTGCCGCCACGTCACCCAGCGCACAACCCCAACTCGGCGTCGGTCGTGACGGGCGGGTCGTCCTCAGCTGGCTGGAAGAGATCGGCCAGGGCCGCGGCCGCGCCTTTCGCTACGCCTATCGCGACGGCAATCGCTGGACTCCGCCGGCGACGATCGTCGAGAGTGACCGCTTCTTCGTCAATTGGGCCGACGTCCCGTCAGTCTTCCCCCTCGGCGACGGCCGCCTCGTCGCACACTGGCTGCACTACAACGGCGACAGCAAATACGCCTACGACGTCCGTCTTTCCGTCTCCAGTCGGGATGGCCGCACTTGGTCGCCGGGCGCCGCCCCGCACCGCGACGGCACGAATCAAGAGCATGGGTTTGCGTCCCTTTTCGAATGGCCCGGCGGTGGCACTGGCGTCATCTGGCTCGACGGCCGGGAAATGGCCGCGGAAGGCCACGGCGGCCACGACGACGGCTCGCGTGGGGCGATGACGCTGCGCGCCGCACGCGTTGCGCCCGACGGCACAATCGAAGCGGACGTGCGCATCGACGATCGCGTGTGTGAGTGCTGTCCTACCGCGGCGGTTGCGACCAGCCGCGGCGCGGTCGTCGCGTATCGCGACCGCTCGCGCGACGAAGTGCGCGACATCGGCGTGATCCGTCTGGAGAACGGCAAGTGGCAGGCGCCCGCGCTGGTGCACGCCGACAACTGGAAGATCAACGCCTGCCCGGTCAACGGCCCCGCGCTTGCCGCGGCAGGCGATCGCCTCGTCCTCGCGTGGTTCACGGCGGAGGGCGATCGGCCGCGATCGCTGGCCGCGTTTTCCCACGACGCCGGCAAGACGTGGAGCGCACCGATCCGCGTGGACGACGCGAGCTCGCTTGGACGGGTGGATGCCGTGATGCTCGACGACGGCAGCGCCGTGGTGATGTGGATGGAGCATCGCGAAGGCGGTTCCGAGCTGCGCGCGCGCATCATCAGGCCCAACGGCTTGCGCGAGCCATTCATCACGGTGGCGACGACCACGGCCGATCGCAATGCCGGCTATGCGCGGATGGTGCGGTCGGGCAACGAGCTGATCTTCGCGTGGGTCACCACCCGACCGGCGATGGCGATCAAGACAGCGGTCGCCACGCTTCGCTGATCGGATCGGGCGCAGTCCGTCAGAGATACGAGAGCCACCAGTCGCAGCGGCGCTCTTTCAAACGCGCGAACCAGCGGCACAACGGATAGAGCGCGACGACAATCCCCAGCCACGCGGCGTAGGTTGTCGGCAGGCTGTAGCCGAACCCTTCCGGAAACATCGCCTGAGGCCCACCCATCGAGGGCACGGGGTGGAAGGTGAACGCAGCTGCCTGACTGCCGTAACGCAGCCAGCCCAGCACCACCGCGAGCACGTGCGCCGCGTAAAAGTGCGCGATGAAGTAGAAGAGCGGCACGCGGCCGAAGACGACCAGGGGATTGGCGCGACTGAGCTCGCGCCGATCGAGATACGCGAGGGCAATGAGTGCCGGCCCAAGCGTCATCAACAGGAAGATCAGCGAGGGCGGGTATTTGGTCGTGTTGAGAAACGACAACATCGTGAACACCGCCGACGTCTGTGCGGACCATGGCGCAGGGTCACCATAGATGTTGATCGCACGGAGTGCAATGTACGCCGCGGTTGCACCAGCACCGAGGCGCAGCAGCACGCGGCGGCGCCGGGCCGGCGGCAACGTGAAAATCGGACCGGCGCAGAATCCGAGGGCGATGACCGCGACCCACGGCACCAGCGGGCAGCCGACGACGAAGATGTAGCCCGCGAACCGAAACGCACCTGCCTGGTGCAGGAAATTCCACAATGGGGCCGCGGCGCCAAGCTGCGCCGCGCGGATCCCGTCTGCCAGGTCGTGCAGCAGGATGACCGCGATACTCGCGAGTGCAAGCGATCGCATCGGCAGCCAGATCAGAGCCGCCATCACCACCATGCACGCGCCGAGCACCCAGAGCACCAGCAGCAGCACCGGATACTGCGCCGACCAGTTGAAGTTGTAGGCGAGGCGCATGACGGTGAGCTCGAGCACGATCAGCCAGAGGCCGCGCGTCAATAGGAAGAGCGAGAGCTGCGGGCGCGTGCGGTGGTTCTGCCACCAGAAGTACGCCCCGGCGCCGGCGGTGAACACGAACACCGGCGCGCAGAAATGCGTGAACCAGCGTGTCATGAAGATCGCCGGCGTCGTCGTGGCAAGATCGGTCGGCGACGAGGACATCGCCGCACGGTGAACGAAGTCGCGCACGTGGTCGAGCGCCATGATGATCATCACGGCCCCGCGAAGGGCGTCGAGGGCTATGATCCGCGCGCGCCGGTCATCCGGCATGGAGTGAGGCGCCGCGCTTCCTCCAGTAGCGAGCGAGCCCGTACCACAACTGCTCGAAGGGCGCCGCCATCTCCAGCGACTGTGCATCTTCCTCCGATAATTCACGCCGCACCGCGGCCCGCATGTCCTCGACGAACCGCTTCACGCGATCCTCGTCCGAGCCTTCGCCGGCCAGCGTCGCCTGCACGGTCCGGGCGGACGCGTCGAGCGTTTGCCGCAAGCGCCTGAGGTGCTCGCGAACGTCCTCGAACGCGCCGAAGTGCGTGAGAAACAGCGCCGACGGGCGCCAGCGTTCGATCGTCGCGAGGCTGGACGACCACGCTTCCAGATCGATATCCGGCGGTGGCGTCGGCGCCGTGATGTAGTCGCGCACCCGGCGGACACCGGCCGTGTCCCCGACATACGCAACCCCGGACGAGTGATCGAGATAGCTCACGTGATGCGAAGCATGCCCAGGCGTGTAAGCGACTTCCAGCGTGCGGCCCGCGAGATCGATTCGCTCGCCTCCGGCCAGCACCAGGATCCGGTCGGTCGGCACCGGCCGCATTTCGCCCCACAACAGATCCATCTTGTCGCCGTAGAGCCGTGTGGCGCTGTCGAGAAGTTTCGCCGGATCGACCATGTGAGGCGCTCCGCGCCGATGCACATGGACGCGCGCCGCCGGAAGGCGTGCCGCCAGCGTACCGCTCGCACCGGCGTGATCGAGATGAATGTGCGTGAGCAGGATGTCCTTGACGTCGTCGAGGCGATGGCCCAGCGCCTGCAGTCCCGACTCGAGCGCGGCGAGCGTGCTCGTGGGCCCGGGATCGATGAGCGCGATGCCCGAAGGGCCTTCGAGCACGGCGGTGGCGATGACCCGGCCGTATCCCTGAAAGTGCAAGTCGATGGTCTTCATCGTGGTGTGAGTGGCTGTAGCGTGCGGACGGGCGTCACGCCGGACACGACCCAATCGCCTTCGCGGCGTTTCATGCTGAGGGTCAGCTCGCGCGCCTCGAGGCCGCGGTCGCCGCTGGCATCGACGAAAGTCGCTTCGGCGGTCAGATATACGGAGGCATTCGATCGATCCGGCGCGACCTGGATCTGCACGTCCACGAGCTCGACCTTGAGATCGCGCGGGGCGCGGTTGAACCGCGCGACGCTTCCAATGATGGCGTCGCGCCCGCTCAGCGCCGAGAATGGCGGGCCCGCATCGACCGTGATGTCGGGATCGAGCGCGGTGTGGATCGATGCCGCCCGGGCCAGCCGCGCCACGTCGCCTTGCTCACGCGCCCCGCTGCCCACGGCGTCCGCAATGCGATCGAGCACCGCCCGGATCTGCGCCTCGTCGCTCGGGAACAGCCAACGCGAGGCGAACCACGCGGTTGCGGCGAGGGCCACGGCCAGCACGACGCGGCGCAGCATCAGAACGCGAGCGGACCGATCAGCCGCTCCCTGGCCACCGTGCCCATGTCGTGCAAGTCCATCGGCATCGTCCGGTTGTCGCCGACGACGAAGTATTGATCCGGCCCGAGCACGGCCTCGTCGAGCCGCCAGTCGGGACGCTTGCGCGCGTACGGCTCCTCGAGCAGCGCGCCGTTGATCGACACTGCGCTGTGATCGATCTTCACGCGATCGCCGGGAAGCGCGAGCAACCGCTTGACGTAGACCACCGAGCGGCCGGCCATGCGCACGGCCACGATATCGCCGCGGCGCGGCTCACGAAAACGATACGCCAGGCGGTTGATGAAAATCAGATCACCCGATTCGATGGTCGGCGCCATGCTGACGCCGGCGCCGCGAACCGGCAGCAGGACGAACCCGAAGACGATGTAGGCCGTCGCGATGAGCGTCAACGCGCGAATGGCGGTGCGGCGTGGCCTGGCACCGACGATCCACCGCGGCGGCGGCGTCACTCGTGATAGCTGAGCGCGCGGACGTTCTGCTCATAACGGCCGTCCTCGCGCGGGACAAAAATGCGGCAGCCGTCGAGGTTGCCGCCGTAGATGTGCAGGGTAATCGACGGCGCGGACCGGGCGTTGGCGAGCACGTGATAATCGGTCGGCGGAATCAGGCGGCCCGCGGTGCCGACACCGGCGGTGAGCGGTCGTCCGGTGGCGGTTACGCGAAACGCGTCGCCGTCGGGCTCGACGTCGTACTGCGTGACCGACATCTCGCCTTCGACGACCCCCTCAACGCACCAGAGGCCGCCGTGGTCGTGCACGGGCGTGCCCTGACCCGGCCCCCACGTCATGACGACCGCGGTGTAGCGCTGCCCAGGATCCTGGTAAAGCAGCCGCCGCGCATAAGAGTCGCCACGCGTCTGGCGGAAGCGATCCGGCAGTGCGAGCGCCGACCGGCTCAACAGGTCTTCGAGGTGCGACTTGACGCGCGCCGTAATCGCCTGCAGCGTCGGCTCGGTGACAGCGGTATCGAGCCGCTCGACCAGGTCGGAGAGTCCTGGACACACAGTACGGGATGACATGTCGGCGCTCAATTGTACGTCGCGTTGGTCCGGGCGCCGCCGTTCTTCAGATTCTCCTCGAACAGCTTGAGGATCCGCTTGTACTCGTCCGCCCAGCTCGTCGCCTCGATAAAGCCATGGTCCTCCACGGGGTAGACCGCCATTTCCCAGTTTTCCTTCCGCAGCTCGATCAATCTCTGTGCAAGACGAACCGAATCCTGGAAGTGGACGTTGACGTCGACCATGCCGTGACAGATGAGGAGCGCGCCCTTCAGCCCCTCAGCGAAATAAATCGGCGAGCTTTTCCGATAGGCGTCGATGTCGCTCTGCGGCTCGTTGAGGATATTGGACGTGTACTGGTGGTTGTAATGCGCCCAGTCGGTCACCGGCCTGAGCGCCGCGCCGGCAGCAAACGTGTCGGGCGAGGTGAACATCGCCATCAGCGTGATGAACCCGCCGTAGCTGCCGCCGTACACGCCGATCCTCTTCGCGTGCACCTTCTGCGTGTCGACGAGAAACTTTGCGCCGTCAACGACGTCCTGGAGATCCTTGCCGCCCATCCAGCGATAGATCGCCGTGCGCCAGTCGCGCCCGTACCCGGCGCTGGCGCGGTAATCGGGATCGAGCACGACATAGCCGCGTGATGCCAACAGGTGGTGGAACATGTACTCGCGGTAGTACGAGGACCAATAGCGGTGTGCATTCTGCATGTACCCCGCGCCGTGCACGAAGACGACGGCCGGCGCGCTCGGATGCCGTTTGGCACCGACCATCTCCGGCGTGAACAAGCGCGCGTAAACCTCGACGCCATCGCGCGCCTTGTAGGTCACGAGCTGAGGCTCCACCCACTTGAACGATTGCCACTCGTCCGACGGGCTGGTCGTGACCGGCTTCGGCTCGGCGCCGGCGCGATTGGCCATCACGAACACTTCCGGCGGCCGGTTGGCAGTCGAGAGGACGACGCCAAACGTCGAGTTGTCGGGCGAAATCTCGCCGGAAAACGCGCCGGTCGCGCTGGTGAGCTTCGTCCGCGCGCCGCCGTCCACGCTCATCGCGTAGAGGTGCCGCTCGCCGGGATGCTGCTCGCTGGACTGGATATAGAACGTCGAGCCGTCCGGCGAGAGCGCGACCGAATCGATCTCGAAGCGGCCCGTGGTCAATTGTTTCCGCTCCGGCCGATCGGCAGTGACGTCAACCGTGGACAGATGCATCCAGCCCTCGTGCTCCGCCAGGAACCACACGCGGCGATTGTCGGCGAGCCAGCCAAGTCCCCCGCTCACGTTGTTTGCCGGTCCGATATCACGCACCCAGGCGTCGTCGTGCACCACATCGAGAATCTTGGTCTTGCCGGTTGCCGGGTCGACGAGCGCGAGCCAGCGATCGGTGTTGTCCACGGCACGGACGGAGGCGAGCGCCTTGCTGCCATCAAGCGAGAGAAGCAGCTGGGCCCATCGGATTTCGCGTTTACCGGCGGGCGGCTTCGGCGGGGCCGGCGGCGGGGGCTTCAACCGATCGTCGCCCTCGAGCGGCTTTGGAATGGCGGCCGGCTCGGCGATCCCGTCGAGGCCGGCCCAGAAGCCTTCTCCCGTCTTGAGGTTCAGGACGGCGAGTCGCCGTCGATCCTGTGCGTCGCCCACCTTCGTGCGCGCCGTGATCTCCTCGGTGTATGCCGACTCGCTGACGAAGCGCGGCACCTGCGCGGTGCGCGCCTGCGCGCGCTCGCTGACGACGAGATAGGCGTAGGTCTCGTCGGCCGATAACGCGGCATCGATGATGCTCTGACGCTCGGCCAGATCGAACTTCGGGAGGGCGCGTGCGCGATCGCGCGCTTCGCGCCGCTTGCGCCGCTCGGCCTCCTGCTCCACCCAGTCGAGCAGCTGTTTCTCTTCGTCACGGGCGACGCGCTGGCTGTCGGTGGGCCGCTGATCGTCACGGCGCACCGCCGTATCCGTCAACTGCACCACGGTTCCGCTCGACGCCCCGTCGAGAGGCACGATGAAGAGGTTGTTGTCGCGCACGAACGTGACATGCGTGCCGCCGCGGGCCCAGCGCGGACTGGTCTCCGCGCCGGTGGTGCGCGTGACGTCGAGCCGCTTGCGCGCCAGGGTATCGATCACGACGATGTCGCCGCGATCCGTGCCGAGGATACGCCGCCGCGGGGCGTCCCAACTGCCGTTGGCGAGCGGCGCGGACCGACGCTCGTCGTCCGACAACCGCTGCGGTTTGCCGCTCTCGCGCGCCACGACCCACGTTGCGGGCTCGTCCTCGCCCGGCTGCCGCCACTCGAAGTAGAGCTCTTTCGAGTCGCCCGACCAGCGGAGATCGGACGGCGGATAGCCAACGAGCGCCGGTCCGCGCATGATGCTGTCCACCGTGAGCGAAAACTTCGCCGCCGGCTGTGCGGCCGGCTGCGCCGAGAGCCACACGCCCGACAGAGCAAGGACAAGAACGACTAGCGTTGTGCGCATGGACGAAGTCTAGCAGGACCAGATGACGCACCGGTTCAGGGAGTGGCGCGGTACGCCCCGTACATCAACTGATCCCGCAGCTGTCCGTCCTTGATGGTGCTCTGCGGCATCCGCCCCTCGAGGACGTAGCCCGCTTTCTCGAGCACGCGAATCGAAGCGGTGTTGTCGGCAAACGGCAGCGCGAAGAGCCGCGTGAAGTCGAAGGTGCGGAACACCTCGGCAGTGACGGCGCGAACGGCGTCGGTCATGATGCCGCGGCGCCAGAACGCGCGTCCGAGCCAATAGCCGACCTCGGCCGACACGCGCTCGACGTCACGGCCGGGCTCGATGCCAATGCCGCCCACTGCCTGTCCGTCGGCCTCGATCGCCCACACCAATGGCGGCACCTGCCGCGCGATGCCTTTGAGGAACGCGCGGCCGTGCTCGCGCTGGTACGGGTACGGGAAGCGGTCGCGCAGGTTGATCCAAATCTCGCGATCGTCGGCCTGACGGACGAGCAACTCGAGGTCTTCGCTGCGCCACACGCGCACGCGGCAGGACGGCAGCGTGAGATCCACCGGACGCGCTCAGTTCTGCCGCGGCGCGGCGAGGGCCCGAATGCGGGCGATGAGAGCCGGGTCGTTCGGAAACAGACCAGCAGCGGGCAGCCGCGCCAAAAGCTCCGCCCAGATCGGCTCTTTCGCGAACACGGCCTTAAAGATCGGTTGTGCCTCCGATTCGCGGCCGATCGACGCGAGCGTCACCGCGTGCCAGAACGGGAGCTCCAGCGCTTCGGGCACCAGGCGGCTGGCTGCCGCATACTCCTTCAGCGCGTCCTCTACGCGCTTCTCCGTCATCAGCTCGTCGCCGCGATTGGCGTGGTTGTAGGCGCGCTGGTAGCGCAACAGCCGCCGCAACTCCTGGAGCGGCTCCCGATGATCGTCGACGCGAAGGTCGACGATCCGATCGGCCCCCACCCATGGCCGGCCACTCCCCTTGCCCTTGACGACGAGCAGCGCCGCCGACTGCTTGCCGCGCATGTCGCCGCCCACAGACTGCGCGGCATCGAGCGCGGCGAGCAGACGCTCCGCGAGATCCCCTTTCGCATTTTCGTAAGCCTGCGCCATGGCGGGCCATACCTTGGCGTTCGCCATCATGTTGGCCTGTGCCGAGTAGCCGTTGCCGACGCGATGGCCGGCCGCGGCGATCGCGGACCGGCCGGTGTAGGCGTCGACCCGGCCCTGCGCGTCGATCATCGCCACTTGACGGCCGTCGGGCTGAGGATCCGCGCGCACCAATTGCTCGAGCGCCGCGGGCGCCGCGACGCCTTTTCTCATCAGATCGAGTCCGCGCATGCCGTAGCCGGGATCGACGAACGACTGCGTGGCGACGGCGCCCACGCCGGCCTCGGCCCAGGTCACGATCGACCCGACGGAAAACCAGTGCGACTGCACGGCCACGCCCATTTCGCCGGTGGCGGCGTCACGCGCGACGATGGAATAGGTGTGTGCCAGCGGATCGGCGCCGGTGGGGACGATCAGAAGCGAGAGAACGATGAAAGCGAGCGACGAGCGGAGGGCCATGCTTGGCGAACTTTAGCAGGTGTCGCGTGCGCGCGGCGCCGCGGTGGCTGCCGCCGCCGATGCTTGTCGGGCATCGTACGGCGGCTCCGATCCGAGGCGACGTCAGCCAAGGGGCACGCGAATCGTCACCGGCGCCGTCAGGCGAGTCGTCACCAACGTACCGCGCGGCAGCGTGACCTCTTCGCCGCGGGTGGCGAGAACTACGCCAGAGCCTCCGCCGGCGCCGATGGCGCTGCCAATGGCCGCGCCCTTCTTGCCGCCCGCAACGGCGCCGACAACGGCCCCAGCGCCCGCGCCAATGCCGATCTTGGCAGCGTCCGACTTCTTCGTGCCACGTGCCTGCCGCGAGATCGCCGCCGTGCGAATGTTGTAGCGCGCGTCGCGCGCGCGGAGCGACGTGAACCGGAATCCGACCCGCGCCCGTCCTTTGACGCGACCCGAGCGCGCCGCCTCGGTCACATATCCACTCGCCGGCGATCCGGCGGGCACGACGGTGACACCGTTGACCACGAGCGGCCGGCGAAGCGTGGCGCTGACCGTATCCTCCACCGAGCTGCCCTTCGACGAAACTGCCGATGTGAGCGCGAGGCTCAAGGTCGTCCCCGCCGGAATGGTCACCGTGCGGTAGCGCGGCGCCGCGTCGATAGCCGGCGCCGCAACAACGGCTGTGCTAATGAACAAGCCCATCAGGTAAGTGCGCATGTAAGGCACCGCTGCAAGGCGTTCGCCAGAACCGGACGGGCTCCAGACCGGGATTGTTATGCTGACCAACAGGGCCGGAGGACACTCCGCGCGGCTGCTCTTGTCGCCAGCGCCTGAGGTACGATACGCGGCTGCCGACCGGCCGTTTCCTTTTCAGTTGAGGTCATGTGATGTCACGTGGGTTTGTTAGTTTCGTCGTGATTGCCATCGCCGTCTGCGGGTGTTCGCGTGAGATGCCCGAGACCGCCGCGGCGCCAAAGCCGGTCGTCTCCGGAATCGACAAGGCGACGTTCGACGAGAAGGTCCGGCCGCAGGACGACTTATTCCACTACGTCAACGGCGCCTGGCTCGCCAAGACCGAAATCCCCGCGGACAAATCGTCTTACGGCTCCTTCGACATGCTGGTCGACAAGTCGCAGGACGATCTGCGGGCGATCGTCGAGGAGGCCGCCAAGGCGCCGAATCGCGCTCCTGGATCCGACAGCCAGAAGATTGGCGACTTCTATCAGAGCTTCATGAACGAGCAGCGCGCCGAGGAGGTCGGGCTCAAACCACTCGAGGTCGAATTGGCGGCGATCGATCGCATTGCCAACAAGAGGGATCTCGCACGCTACTTCGCGCGCATGTTCAAGCTCAACGTCATCAACCCGATCGTCGGCTTCGTGGACGGCGACGCCAAGCAGCCCGATCACGAGATCCTCTACGTCTATCAGGGCGGGCTGGGGCTGCCGGACCGCGACTACTACCTGAAAGACGATGCGCCGCTAAAGGCCTATCGCGAAAAATATCTCGCGTTTCTGACGACGATGCTGCGGCTGGCGAACCAGCCCGCGCCGGAGGCGACGGCCAAGCAGATTTTCGCGCTCGAGCACCGGCTGGCGCGGTCGCACTGGACCAACGTCGAGAGTCGCGACGCGGTGAAGACGTACAACAAGATTGCCGTAGCCGATCTCGGCAAGGAATTTCCCGGCTTCGACTGGGCGGCATGGACCGGCGAGCTCGGGATCGCGCAGGCACCGGCGATCGTCGTCAGTCAGCCCAGTTACGTCAAGGCGTTCGCCGCGACGGTAAACGAGCTGCCGGTGGATCGATGGAAGCCGTATATCCGGGCGGCGCTGCTCAACGGTTTTGCGCCGTATCTCAACAAGTCGATGGTTGACGCCGAGTTCGGCTTCTATGGACAAACGCTGCGCGGCGTCAAGGAAAACGAGCCGCGGTGGAAGCGCGCCGTTAAAACCATCAACGGCAATCTTGGCGAAATGCTTGGCAAGCTTTATGTGGAGCGTCACTTCAAGCCCGAGGCCAAGGCGCGTATGGAGCAGCTCGTAGCCAACCTGCATCTCGCGTTCAAAGAGGGCATCGACAAGCTCGAATGGATGACGCCTGAAACCAAGCAGCAGGCGCAGGAAAAGCTCGCCAAGTTCCGTCCGAAGATCGGGTACCGAACAAGTGGCGCGACTATTCACGCGTGCAGGTGGCGCCCGACGATCTGGTGGGAAACGTCACGCGCGCCTTCATCGCCGAGAACGAGTTCCAGCTCGCCAAGGTCGGCAAGCCAATCGATCCCGAACAGTGGGGCATGACGCCGCAGACGGTGAATGCCTACTACAACCCGGTGCGCAACGAGATCGTCTTCCCTGCCGCGATCCTGCAGCCGCCGTTCTTCAATCTCGAAGCGGACGATGCGGTCAATTACGGCGGGATCGGCGCGGTGATTGGCCACGAGATGGGTCATGGCTTCG
The DNA here is from genome assembly GCA_963807105.1 of uncultured Acidobacteriota bacterium. GTDB lineage: Bacteria > Acidobacteriota > Vicinamibacteria > Vicinamibacterales > UBA2999 > DASPWV01. The sequence continues at coordinate 231,746 of CAWEAM010000001.1, forward strand.
ACGATCAGGGCCGGCGATACGACGGCAACGGCGTGCTGCGCGACTGGTGGACGGCGAACGACGCCGAGGAGTACATGAAGCGCGCCAAGCTGCTCGCCGAGCAGTTCAACAGCTTCGAACCGCTGCCGGGCCTGCACGTCAACGGCGAGCTCACACTCGGCGAGAACATCGGCGATCTCACCGGGGTGATCATCGCGCGGCGCGCCTACGAGCTCTCGCTCGCCGGCAAGCCGGCGCCGACGATTGATGGCCTCGACGCCAATCATCGCTTCTATCTCGGGTGGGGGCAGATCTGGCGCGCGAAGGAGCGCGAGGATTCGCTTCGCCAGCAGGTGATGACGAACCCGCACTCGCCGGAGATGTACCGCGCAAACGGGTCGCTGCGAAACGTGCCGGAGTTCTACCAGACCTTCGAAGTCAAGGAGGGCGACAAGATGTGGTTGGAGCCGGAGAAGAGGACGAAGATCTGGTAGGCGAAGGGTTCGGAACAATCGTTCGGAAGGATTGATTCGTTGCCGGGAGGTTCGGGATGCCCGAACCTCCGTAACGAACCGTCGTTCGAAACCGCCGTCACCTAAACGTATCGCACGAGTCGATATCGCCGCTCTGCAACCCGCGCTTCAGCCACTCCACGCGCTGCGCTGACGATCCGTGCGTGAACGACTCGGGCACGACATAGCCCTGCGACTGTCGCTGCAGCCGATCGTCGCCGATCGCCGCCGCCGCCCGCAGGCCTTCCTCGACGTCGCCCGCTTCGAGCAACTGCTTCCGTTCCGCGTGGTGGCCCCACACGCCGGCAAGACAGTCGGCCTGCAGCTCCATCCTGACGGACAGATCGTTTCCGGCGGCCTCCGAGGCGCCCGCGCGCGCGCGATTCACACGGTCCGAAATACCCAGTAGTGTCTGCACGTGATGCCCGACCTCGTGCGCGACGACGTAGGCCTGCGCGAAATCACCGGGAGCGCCAAACCGTTTCGCCAGATCCCGGAAAAACGAGAGATCGAGATAGACCTGTCGATCGCCGGGGCAATAGAACGGTCCAACCGCCGCCGACGCGAAGCCGCACGCCGATCGCACGGAGCCGTCGAACAGAACCAGCACCGGCTCCTGATACCGTGAGCCGTTTGCCGCGAAGACGCGGTTCCATGTGTCCTCGGTGTCGCCCAGCACCGCGGCGACAAAACGCGCCTGGGGATCGTCGGCCGGCACGGTACCGGTCGGTGCACCGGTTTCCGCCGGCGCCGGCCCGCTGTCCACCTGCTGGAGCAGCTCGAGCGGGTTGGTGCCGGTGATAAAGGAAAACAGCAGCACGAGGATGATCATCCCGATGCCGCCACCGCCCACCACGGCGCCTCCGCCGAGACGGCGGCGATCCTGGACGTTACTACTTTGGCGAGCGCCTTCCCAACGCATGAGCTCCTCCAATGGTGGCATGCCACCGCTTCACGCCTAGCAAACAGCGTGCTGAGTTCAGCCGGCCAGCTCAAGTGTGGTGAACACGCGTCGAGTGGCGCCGCACAACGTCGCTCTCGGCTATGACAACGCCACGGATGGTGCATTGAGCACCGGCGAAAACACAATCACTCCGGTGCTCATCGAGTAGCAGACGAATCGAAAGGTGGTTGGCGACCCGGCCGCGACATTGAAATGCGCATTCCTCCGCGTGGCGCGACAAGGTTGTCGACCGCACCACGTTCGAGCACGTAGGCCGCCCAGTTGTCGAGGATCGGAGTGTTGCCGGAAGGGCCGAAAGGTCTCAGGCCGTACATCGGTGTGGTCCTTGTTTGGAGATGCGCCAGTCCAGTGCGGGTCGCCCCGTCGGCACCGGCTGATGGACGATGGAACCGATTGGAAGCTGCGTCATGGCCGGCATCCGGCGGCCCGACACAAGCAACGCGATGCGCTCGATCCGATCCTCGTCGCTGGGGGGTTGGCGACACACTACCGAAGTGCCTCTCGCCATAGTGTGCAATTGTAAGCCGATTCGTGGATGGCTACGAGTCAGGCAGGCAACTGACGCTAGACGCTATCGGCGTTGCTTGCAGGGCGTTCGACTGCGAGCTGGGAAGAGCCGATTACACTCGGATCGCAGTCGGCTCCCCCGAGCGCGCCGCGCATATCGTGGATGCACTGAGCGAGCTCCAGCGGTATTCCGAAAGTTGGATGAGACGACCCGCGTCCACAGCAACCGACTTGAGTTGTTACCACGCGTGGGAGCATCGGACAATTTGTCGTGGTCAAGTTTGAATATTCATGCGTCAGGCAAATGGCTGGGCGCACCGCTCGACGATTCGTCCGGCATCGCCCGGCGCAGCGGGGCATCCGGCGGCATCACCAGCAGGCCGCACAATCTCGCAGCGGCAGTAGTGCGCGCGCCTTCCGTGCGCTGGTAGGTCGCGCGCCGCAGTAGGGGCAATTGAGCGAAATAACCCGGTCGTGCATCGCTATCCATGGATATTCCGCTGGTTGCAGTTTCTCAATCCGGCGAAAACCCTGACGTGTGGGGCGTACTCGTAATGAGGTTCCCCCCGGCGTGCAATAGTGATCGTGGCAGAGCTATGCTGCCGTGATGATGGATCTCCGACGTCGAGAGGCAATTGTTTTGGACCGCCGGCAACAGGGAGGAACCGTGGGTGCAAGTGTCCTCGTGACGACGCTGGTGATCTTGGACCGTAATGACGACCGCGATCTGACGCGTTACCTACTCACATTGTCGTGTGGATGCACCACAGTCGAAGAGGTTGGCCCCTGGCCGCACCCGCCGTTCGCAGGCGGCCACTGGATTTGTTGGGCGTCGCATTCCGATGAGCCTGTCGAAACAATGGGTTAGCAAACCGAAACGACCCGACAACTCGCCGCGTGCGCGAATCGTTGCGCGATCGGTCACCCGGCCTCATTGCACGCTGCTTTCATCGCTGATCCACGTCAACACGGCTGACATTGCGACAGGATCAACCTCGCCGAGCCAGCTCTCACTGGTGTAGGCGCCTGGCGAATCAGCGACGTGCACCGCATCGCCCGCCGGCGCTGACCCGCACCACGCTCGAGCATCGACATGGCCCATGTCATCAGCGCCGAGTAGACACAGGCGTCGCCGATCATAAGCATCGGCTCGCCGTTGTCGTCGGCCAAGACGCGTCAGCTTCAGTCGTCTCCGCCGCTCTTGACGATCAGACGCCAGCCGGACGCACGGGCCTGCCAGAACACAGAGGACGCGCTCCGGCCGTCAGACCAAGAGAAAACCCACGCGCGCTCGTGCGAGCCTACCAGGTGATGGTCCCCGCGGGTGGTGGCCAGAGACCCATCAACTGACGGATCGTAATGATCTGGCCCAGATGATGACTGCTGTGCACTGCCGCATGCAGGAGGCCGGCGCCGCGCGACTCGTTGGCAAGACTGGGAGTGTCGGCCCCTGGTGGCAGTACGGGGTCACCGAGTGAGTCCGATTTCTGCGGCGATACGCTTTGCGTCTTCGACGGAGTGGAGATAGCGCGTGCGCAGCGCGTCCCACCCATCCGGTGGAACGGCCGGCCAACCCTCGACGGCATGTTCCGCGATTCCGGTGAAGCCGACAACGGCGCAATTGTTGAACCACTCCTGCCAGTAGCACATGTGCGCCACGATTTCGGCGATCGAATGTGGAAGGCCGTGCGGTTTCGCGTGGGCTTGGTCGGTGGTGAGGCCGTCAAGGACCGCGCCAGGCTCGAGATGGAGGCCTTCACCACTGAGCACGCTGGTCAGTAGATTGGGGTCGTCGGCCCTGTAGAGTGCGGTCATCACTCGATTGTGTTCCGTGTCTCGGTAAGAGCCAAGCCACATACCGCTGCGAGCGCAGCGCAGGCTCGTTAACGGACGCGAGTCGCCTAGTTGGTTGTTGGGTAGAACCGGAATGCCGAACGCGTTTCCACCCATTTACCGTTCAAGCGGACCATGAACGTCCCTGTCGGATAGCCTGATCGATCCTTGCCCCCGGGCGTGGGACCCAACGACTGACGCCTGCACTCCTGCCCCAGGTCGGAACTCAGACGTTTACGTGTTCTTTCTCCATCATCACCGGAACGAGGCCACGGTGGACCCACTCGACGTTTCACAGTGGACCTTCTACATCCTGCCCACGGCGGTTGTGAATGCGTGTTTTCGGGGTCGCAGTTCTGTGTCGCTGAGCGATGTCGAAAGAGCTTACGCGAGCCGAACTGAGTTTGGTGGAATCGCTGCTACGATCCGCGCTGCGTTGACGTTCAGCCTCGATAGTTAGGGGCGAACTTACGCGGAGCCGGTCGCGCTGTCGGTTGGCGCGATCACACGCGCCCGCGCGGCTTCACCGCGGGACAAATTGCGCGAGCCGCGGCCTCCTACGCGCTCAAGACGGCGACCGCGCTCGCGGAGGCGAATCAGCGCGGCGAGCGGCTGTCAGAAACCGAGTATCAACAGATGCTCGGGCGCCTGATGCGGCAGGAGACGGAGATCGAGATCCTGCGGGGGCACGTCGCGCGGTTCAAAAGCTGGTTCCGGACGCATTGAGGGCTCGCATCCGTTGCGCATACACACCTCCGCGCCAGATTCCACAAACAGGAGGAACTACCAAATGGCGATTACGCCTCGCGTTCTGATCGCCGCTGTTCTCGCAAGGCATGTCGCCGTCGCACCTGTCATCGCACAGACGACCGTGCAAGCAACAGATTCGGCGAGCATGTCCGCGCTCGCCAAAAAGCTGAAGGCGGGTAGCCGCGTCGAGATCACGACTGCGGCCGAAGTTCTCTCCGGACGGTTTAAGAGCAGAACAGAGACCGCGTTCATCATCGATGTAGCGGATGCCGCCGCAGATCGCGTTGTTCGATTTGATTCGGTCAAATCGTTAACCTATTCCGAGCAGCCACCCAAACTCAGTCGCGGCGCAAAGATCGCGATCGGAGTGGCTGCTGCTGTGGGCGCATTCCTGCTTGTAGCCTGGTATCACTGGGAGAAATGCGGACTGTTTGGCTGCAAATGATGTTCGATTGCGGCATGCCCAACCACCAACGGTGTCCCGAGTAGCGTGCACCCCCGGCGGACGAGTGCACGCTACCTGGTGACGCGAGCTGTGACGCTCGATCAGGTGGCCGCCGTCCTGCCCCACGCGACGGGGCTGGATTCGCGCGGCTAGTGGACGGGCGCCTGCGAACCGTCAGTCACGACCAGCGCCGGCGCGCCAAGAGCCTTGGCGCCCTTCCCTCTGCCCACCGCTAGCCACACGCTAGCCCATCGCCCTGTATCGCGTATGCGCTGGTCCCGTCGACTACCTCTAACCGCTTGATTCTATTGGTGCCGGGGGCGGGGATCGAACCCGCACGGCCTCGCGGCCTCAGGATTTTAAGTCCTGATCAGGCCGTCACCGCCGATCGCGCAGAATCAACAACTTAGCGGGTTTGTTCCGAAAATCGCTCGATCCGGTCGCTACGCTGTCTACGAGAACTACGCTGGTTTTGCTCGCGACAGGGACAGCGCAGGGACAGTGCAGGGACACGGATCATTGGTCGGCCTGCAGCCGCTCGACCGCCCAGCGAGCTCGCGCACCCGCATTCACCAGCGCCGCGAGGATCGGGCGATCGCTCAGCGTCCGATCACCGGGCGCATCTCGATTGACTCCTCGCGCCACAGGAAGCGGAATCTGGCGTCCCCGGTCAACGCGACATCGGAGGGAGTTCGCTACCCTCAAGAGGTTGCGTTTGGGGCGCCTGAGGTTCTACGTTCCCGCCTGCCGCGCTTTTCAAGGAGTCCAATGTTCGAACCAGGTGTACGTGCACACCGGCTAGACGGCGAAGCGGGCACCCGTCCTCGCGCCTTCGTCTTCCGTCCGGACACGTCTGCAATAGTCACCAGCCTGCCACAAGAGTCTCTCAATACGGGACGAGTGTGAGCAAGGCCATCTGGGCGGCCGGATACCTCCGGGGCATGGCGCAGAGCTACAGGCGGGGGCGCACCGTCTCACTGGCGATGGTGACTTCTGCCGTCCACGTCGCCATCGACTGCGCCGTGACGCCGAGCGACATTGCCGCTATCCTGCTGGCAAGCGGACTGGCCTATGACGCCGAGCGTGGCACGGTTTCGGATAAGGGCGAGCCTCGACTCCGATAGCGAGTGGCAACAACTACCTAGTCCTAGTCCCGAACTTCGAATGGTGCTCTGCCCCTGCTGCGACGATGAGCGCTTCGTGTGCGAGGTGCATCCCGATCAGCCCTTCCCGCACGAAGGTTGTGACGGCGCCGGTGAGCCCTGCCCCGACTGCAACGATCGCGGCGGCCGGCCCGAACTGCCAGACGGTTGGCGGTCAATCGCCTCGACCGAAGACCGTGAACCGCCTTCTTTCTGATTTGCAAAAGCTTTTGCAAGTCGGCAGTGGATCGTTCAGAACGCACCGGCGAGTGTGGCTCACGAACGCTGGCCGGATTGACAGACAAATCGCCCCCTCCTATACTCCGTCCCCTCACGACACAACGCGGGTGACAGTCGGCCATTCCGTTCAACAGGAGGCTTGTCATGACCGCCATGGTTCGCGGCGGAACGCTCGTCGGCCTTCTGGTGTTTTCTGTCGCATGCGACGCGCAGCGACCCACGCTGCCTAGTTCGTTTTACTCCTCGACCGCCCCCACGCCCCCGATCACGCCCCCGACGCCCCCCGCACGGCCGCCTGCGCCCCCTGTGAGTGGTCCCTCGACGAGTTATTCTTTCAGCGGACCGCTTGAGCATCCGGTTAGCGACTTCACGAAGATGTCGAGATATGTGCTCTACAACAGCGGTGCCTTCTCGCTTCGGTATGAAGGGCCTGTTGCCGGTGAGCTTGTTGGCAGCTATCGGCAAGAGGCCGAGCGCATCATCTTCGATTTCGGCGCCGACGGCATTTCGTTTGATCGCCAGCCGGAAGCTATCGGAACGCTCAACGGCGATGTGTTGGAGGTCCGATATAGCGACACGCTGAAGCAGTCGGATTTCGAGGACGCTGCGTACAGACGCTCTCAGTGAGGAGTTCGGAAGTCATCCAAGCTAGCGGCTTCGTTCGTCAGTGCACCGTGCCGTCGGTGTCGCGCAGCCACGCGAGGATCGTCTCCACGTCGTACGGGTAGGACTCCTGCAGCATCGTCCGGTAGTCGTCGGCGAGCCGGTTCGTCGGGTCGTCGATCATCAACGAGCCGTCCGACGAAAACCGAAAGATCGTGCCCCGCGCGAGCGCGGCCATGATCGTCTCGATCAGGCTGGTGTGCACGAAATGCCCCGGGGCCACTTCAAACGTCGGCTCGCCGTATTCATCGACGCGCATGGTCACCCTTTCCGATCGCCGCTCTTGACGATCAGTCGCCAATCGGCCGACGCGCCTGGTGTGGCCGCAGTGGCCTTCGTGGCGATCCACAGGCCGCCGGCATGCGTGGTAAGGCTGCACTCGCCATACTCCACGCCGGGCTGATGGACGCCAGACCATTTGAGCGTGCTGCGGGACTCGAGCTCGGTAATGCGTTTCTCGAGCGGCGCGATCGCGGCCTTCGTGACATCGGCCAGCACATCCGCGACCGCGTCCAGCGACAAGCCTTTCGTGATCATCTTCTTCGCCATGACTAGGCGTAGGCGACGCCCGTCACCACGCGCACGCTATTGGTGGTCGCCCGTTTCCAGCTAATCCACCGCTCCGCGCGCAGACCGACCAGACCACGCTGCCACAAATTCACGAGCGCCGTCGTCGACGCCGTCGGGTTGTCCGGCACCGAGTCCATTTGCACCGACGCCGACGTCGCCGTGTCGAGTTCAATCACCGGGGCATCGGCCATCAGGACCTGCTCGGCATCCATCGCCACGATCCGATTGCCTACGGCACTCGAGGTGATGACCGGCACGCCATACACCGTGCCGCCCTGTTGCCCCAGCGTCGGCGTGTTCAGCGCGATCGCGAGCGCCGTGGCCGTCGCGGGCGACATGATCAGAACGGCCCGTGCGGCATCGGCATTCGCGCCGTAGAACGCGCTGATGAGCGCCTTCACGTCCGTGCGGGCATTCGCTTCCGTCGCGCCGGCCGAGGCCGAACTCGGCGCACCATTCGTGATGGACGCGGGGTTGACGCCGGCGACTTCCGCGATCGATGGATCGAGGAACTGTCGATCGACAAACTCGATCACGCCTTTCGCGAGTTGGTCCCGAATGAGTCGGTCGGTTTCTGGATCGGTCGAGCGGACCAATTCCTTCGTCAGCACGATGATGCCGGCGGCCTTGTGCGCGTCCACCGTCAAATTACTGAAGTCAAATTTCGTCACGGCTTTCGCGAACCCTTGCCCCACCCAGGAAAACACGCCGCCGCCCGTTTGCACGGGATAGCCGCTGTAGAACGGCACGCGGCGCACGCCCTGCGCGAGCAGCTGATCGACAACACTCCGCGGCCGGAGATACGCGAGAAATCCAGCCACCACACGCCGCGGCACGAGCGGCGATGCCCACGTGACATCGGTCGTCGTGCCAGCGGCGACGGCGGCCTTGGTGGCCTGCCGCACATCGTCGAGAAACAAACTCCGCGGATGCCGCTCCGCAAACAGCGCCGCCGTTTGATGCGGCGCGAAGTCGGTCTCGATCGCGATTTTGGCGAGTTGCGCAAAGCAGATCGAAGCCGCCTCGTCGAGCTGCTGGCGTGTGAGATCACCGAGTCGCGGAAAGTCCTGCATGCAGAGAGCATGCGGCGCTGGTCGGTGTCTGCTGCGAGTCGTGCTGATCAATCGTCACTGTCCGCGAGCAGCTCGCAGGCCCAGATCGCGCCGGCGCTGTCTCGTCCCACGCGTCGAATCGCCACGCCGCCGACCACCCGATTCGTCAGATGTTCCAACCGTTTGCCGAGCCGTAATGGACTGTTAATGCGGTGGGCCTCGAGCGCGCGCCGGAGATCCTCATCCACCAGCCGGCGCTCATAGAGCTCGCCGGCCGCGTAGCAGGTGCCGCGCGCCGCGGTGGCAATGGCCTGCACGAGCGCCTCCGCACCCGCGCGCACGGTGCGATCCGTGCGTGGCCGTAATGCGCGCGCGAGTTCCTCCTTGACGATCGCGCGGATGTCGGCGAGCAGCGCCTGCCGGTCGTCGATCGGATCCCGCTCGGCGGGCACGATGCGTGCGCTACGCATCACGATCGCCGCCTCGCGGGATGAGTGGCTGCTCGCGCGGCCGCGGTTCCTGTCGCGCCGCCGGTGCGCGCGCGCTCGCCTGCAGTCCGTCCGTGATGAACTGGTGGACGAGGTGGGGAATGTCCATCCCCTTGCGACGGCAGATCGCGTCAAGCGCCTTCCACTCCGTCGTGGTGAGCTCGATTTTGTGATCAGTCATAACGGATACCGTGCGTGCCACAGTTCGCGGCCGATCGTTTCGACGTCGCGCCGCGGTGCGCGCCGAACGGCCGCCGCCAACTGTGACGCAAACGCCGTCGGCCGCAGCGCGGGTGCATCGGGCGGCAGTTCGTGACGCACGGCACGATACGCGTCGAGCAACGACGCATAGTGGGGCCACGCGGCCGCGATAGCCCGCGGCACACTCGGCGCACTCGGCGCCCAGCCGAAGGCAAAACTCATGCGCTGGGCCAACGTGAGAGCCGACCACTGGAACACCGGCGCGGGCGCAGCACGCCGCCTCACCGCAGGGCCGCCGCCTCCAAACCGATCGTTTTTCTCAACAAAATGTTGACGCGCAATTCGCTCTGAATCGCTCGCGCGTCGGCGCCAGTCGCGTGCAGGTGGTGCAATCGTTCAAGCGAGCGGCCGTATTCATGCAACGTCGCTAAGCTCGAACGGTCCCAATCGCTAAATTCGTCGATCAACGCCGCGATCGCGCGCCGCGCCTCGCCCCGTAAGCCGCGCAGTGTCCGCGCCCGATCCGCCGGCGCACACACCCGCGGCGGTGGCGCCGCCATCAGGGCCTGGTGCCGCGCTGGACGATACGTGCCCGCCATGACGTGATGCTCGAGTGGCAACGCGTTGCGCCCGCCCGATCGACCCCCGACTCCTGCCATGTCATCGCCTCCTTACCTAAATCGCATTCGCTGGTGCGCGCGAGAAAAGGACAACCAGCGGGTTTCGGCCGACCGCGTCTCGGCAACAAAAATCTACCCCCCGGGGTTGCGCTAAGGCAGTCATCAGGACCGCCAGCCTGTGCCGTAGCGCCCATCCTGAACTTCAGGAAGGCGTGGCAGACCGCCTGCGAGGCGGCCGGGTGTCCGGGCATGCTCGTCCACGACTTCCGCCGCACGGCCGTCAGGAACCTGGTCCGAGCGGGCGTCTCGGAGCGCACGGCCATGCAGATTACCGGTCACAAGACGCGGTCGGTCTTCGACCGCTACGACATCGTCAACGAGGCCGACCTGCGCGACGCGCTCGGCCGACTCTCGGCGACAGGGACAAAACAGGGACAATCGCGGGGACAGGGACGGGTTCGGAAATTCAAGACCGCGAAAAAAGCCTGATTTTATTGGTGCCGGGGGCGGGGATCGAACCCGCACGGCCTTGCGGCCTCAGGATTTTAAGTCCTGTGCGTCTGCCAGTTCCGCCACCCCGGCGTGGTTAAATTCTACGAGCAATCCGCGGATCGCCACGGTCGCCCGCGGCGTTCTACGCTGAGGCCATGCCGTCCGATGTCCCTGCGCGCGTCGACGCGCTCGACTGGCCGCTCCTCGAAACCTCGCTTACCGCCAACGGCTATGCGATCACGCCGGCGATCCTGACGCCCGCGGAATGCGCCGCGTTGATCGCGCTCTATGCCGACGACCGGCGCTTTCGCAGCCACATCGATATGGCCCGCTTCCGCTTCGGCGTGGGTGAGTACAAGTTCCTTGCCTATCCCCTGCCACCAATTGTGGACGGGCTGCGCGCGTCCTTCTATCCACGACTCGCGCCAATAGCCAACCGCTGGTGGACCGATCTCGGCGAGCACACCCGCTTTCCGAATACGCTCGACGCGCTGCGCGACGAGTGTCACGCGCGCGGCCAGACCCGGCCGACCCCGCTGCTGCTCCGCTACGCCGACGGCGGTTACAACTGTCTGCATCAGGATCTGTACGGCGACGTCTACTTCCCGCTGCAAGTCGCCGTCTTTCTCAGCGCGCCGGACGCGGACTACACTGGCGGCGAGTTCCTGCTCGTCGAACAGCGGCCGCGTGCGCAGTCGGCCGGCGAAGCAATCCGTCCCGGTCAGGGCGAGGCGGTGATCTTCACGACGCGCGTGCGGCCGGTTCGAGGGACGCGCGGCGTCTATCGCGCCAATGTCCGCCACGGCGTCAGCCGCGTGCGCTCCGGCAGCCGATACACGTTGGGCGTCATTTTTCATGACGGGAAGTGAAATTGCGCCACGTGCCTCGGGTGCCTCAGGTGCCTGGAGTGCCTCAGGTGCGTCGTGCATGTCGTGCCTGGTGCCGCCGCAAACCGCGCCGCGGATGAAAGCTCGCCACTACTGTCGTGAGACCCACCAGCATCAGAGCACCCAGCACCAGAGCATCCCAGCACCTGAGGCACTTTAGGCACGTTAGGCACTCGTGAGCGTCAGAACGGTCGGGAGACGCCCAATTGGCGCACCCCGCTCAAGTCCGGGCGAGCGAAGACCAGGATGCACCGACGATCAACGCGACGAAAAGAGCCAACCGCATGTCGCCAGTCATTATCGCGCAACGCTTGTCGCGAGACGCTTGAGCAGCTGGATCTGCCCAGCGTGATACAAATCGTGCGCCGCGATCCCGCGAATCAGCGCCGCGTAGGTAAACGGGCTGCCCGGGGCCTGCCGCGGGAGTTTCGGCGCCGGGAAATCGGTAATCGCCCGCCGCAGCGCGTCGTGCTCCGACAGGAGCAACGCCACATCCTGCTTCCACGCGGCGTCGGTGTCGGCATCCGGACGCCGCCAGAAGTTGCTGCCGTCGAGCGCGAACGTTCCGCGCTTCTCTCCGGTCAACCGCCGGCGCACCGCGTACTTCCAGTACGCGGCGTGCACGACCAGCTCCCAGATGTTGTGCCGATCGGGCGCGGGTCGCCAGCTGGCGACCGCGCGCCGCATCCCACGGATCGAACCGCGCAGGTTGGTCCCGTGCCACGATCGGTGATCGAACGCCTCGTCGATCGACTCCAGAAGCTGCGCTACACGCGTTTGAGCTTCCATCGGCCTCTCCGAAAGAGGATCGCGCTCACCACGGCGACCGTGGAAAACGCCACCGTGATGGCGATGTAGACGCCGCGCGGGCCCATGCCCAACTTCATCGCCAGCAGCCACGCGAGCGGGACCTCCCAGAGCCAGAAGCACACGAAGTTGATCATCGTCGGCGTCCAGGTGTCGCCCGCCCCGTTGAACGACTGCGTGAGCACCATGCCGTAGGCGTAGAAGATATACCCTGACGCGACGATGCGCAGGCAGTCGACCGCGTGCGCAGCCACCTCCGCGTCCGACGTGTAGAAGGCAACGATCGACGGCGCGAACACGACGAAGATCACGCCGACCGAGCCCAGGAAGATCATGTTGTAGAACCCCGCCGTCCACACCGCCTTCTCCGCGCGATCCGGCTTCGCCGCGCCAAGCGCCTGGCCGACCATCGTCGCGGCGGCGTTGCCGAGTCCCCACGAGGGCAGCAGCGCGAACAGGATCGTGCGGATGCCGATCGTGTAGCCGGCGACCGCCGGGCTGCCGAACATCGAGATCACGCGCACCAGCCCGATCCAGCTCGTCGTCTGCAGCAGCACCTGGATGAATCCGGTGCCCGACAACCGGCACATGCTCCACATCACCGCCGGCTCGATCCGCAGATGGCGGCGCTGGATGTGGATGCGTCGCTGCCCGACAACAACACCCACAACTGCACCAGCACCGCCACGCTCCGGCCCGTCGTCGTCGCCACCGCCGCGCCGACCACACCGAGCTCGGGGAACGGACCAAGACCGAAGATCAGACACGGATCGAGCACGAGATTGATGCCGTTGGCGAGCCACAGCACGCGCATCGCCACCGCCGCGTCGCCGGCGCCGCGGAAGATCGCGTTCTGCAGGAAGATCAGCATGATGCACGCGTTGCCGCCGAGCATGATCATCGTGAAGCGCGCGTTGTAGCCGAGAAGCGCCTCGTCGGCGCCCATCAGCATCAACAGCGCGCCGCGCGCTCAAGCGCGCCGATCACGCCCATCGCCGTCGAGACGAGCATCCCGAGCAGGATCACCTGCACCGCGGCGATCGCCGCGCCTTCGACGTCCTTCTCGCCGATCCGCCGCGCCACCGTCGCCGTCGCGCCAATGCAGAGCGCCATCGCCACTGTGTAAACGATCGCGAGCATCGACTCGGTCAGTCCAACCGTCGCCACCGCGTCCGCGCCCAAGCTGCGCGACGAAGAACACGTCGACGACGGCGAAGAGCGACTCCATGCACATCTCCATCACCATCGGGACGGCAAGGACGACGATGGCGGGGCCGATGGGACCTTCCGTGAAATCGCGCGACGAGCCCCGGAGACCTTCTTTCAGTAGTTTCAAAGACATAAGCGCCCTCTTAGATCTGGCGATGTGGCGACGGGACGATATTGGTCGGCGTTTCAGGTCCGCGAGTGGAGCTCAGGGACCGAACGAGAGACCGGCGCCTGAATTCAGGCGGCCGAAGTCGTGGACGATCGCTCGCGACCGCTCGCGCGTCGGAACGAGGTCGCTTACAGGTTGCCGGGAGTTACCAGTCGAGGCGCGGCATGGTGGAAACACCGCCGCACGAGCAGATCCCGGTGCCGGTAATGGTGGCCGGCACAGACGGCACGAGGTTGGAGAGCAGCCGTTTCATCGGATCGACTCGGAGGAGAGATTCTAGACGAATACGCACGCCGAATGCAACTGAGGCCGCTCGGCTAGTGCACGCTGGCAGAAGCGGCCGGCGTCTTCATGACGCGATCGATCGCGGCGGTGAGCCGGTCGGCGTCGACCGCGATCGGCCCCGCGCTCGCCGTGCCCATCTGCATTTCCAGGTGCACGAGCACGCCGCCCTTGTCGTCCGGACTGACGATCCAGCTGAAGCCGCGCAGCGTCACGGCCGGTGCCTCGCCGCCCGGGTTTTTTTCGCGCTCGAGCGCGAGCAGCATCTCCGACAACAAGCGCCGCACGTCGAAGTCGGTCCACTCGCCCACGCGCGCCGGCACGTCGGAGATCGTGTGCGTGGTTGCATGCAGCGTCCCACGCACCCACACGTCGCATTCAATCTGGTTCGTCATCGGTCCCTTCGAACGTGAGGCTGCTCATTGATGACGCCACTCAGGGGGCCGCTTTTCCATCCAGGCCCGGATGCCCTCTGTGGCATCCCGTGACATCAGCAGCCGATCGAGATACTGCGCTTCGGCGGCATCGAGCGCGGGCTCCGCCGCAGCGCGCAGCGTCAGCCGCGAAGCTTCGGCGGCGTGCCGCAGCGCGACCGCCGAGCGTGGCGCCAGATACCGATCAAACCACGCGCCGGCCGCATCGATCAGCGTGACGCCTGGCGCCACCACCGAGAGCAAGCCGGTCTCGTGCCAGTATTGTGCGGGTCTTCGGTCGCCGGTCACGATCGCGCGCGCCGCCCGCGACGAGCCCACTCGCAGCGGCAGGAGCGCCGCGCCGGCCGGCGGAAAGGCGGAGAGCGCGATCTCGGGAAAGCCGAGTGAGGCATCCTGCAGGGCGATGATGTCGTCGCACGCGAGCGCCAGCTCGAAGCCGCCGCCGAGACACTGCCCGCTCACCAGCGCCGTCGTCGGCGCCGGGTAGGCCAGCAGATCCTTGAGCAGTCGATGCGTCTCGCCGAGCACACGCGGCATGACGTCGGGCAGATGCTCCGGAATGCTCGCGCCATAGCTGAAATTCGCGCCGGCCCCTTCGATCGTGAGCCATTTGATGGATTCCGCCACTCTCGTGCCCGCGATCGCGGCGCGCAGCGCTTCGACGAGTTGCAGCGCCAGGATGTTGCCGGGCGGCGCGGCGAGGACGAGACGCAGCCACGACCCGTCGCGCTCGATCCGACGCTCGATCACGCCAGCCTCGCAGCGTCGGTCGTCGGAGCTTCGCAGACGAAGTTGCGGCACACGTATGCGGCCGGCTTGCCGTCCTGCACTGTCATCGACGCCATCCACGGCAGCCGCGACGCGAGCGACTGCTGATGCGCACCAGGGTGAACGGGCATCACGTGAGCAAACGGCCGGTACCGGCGGTTCGCCGCCTGCCACAAGCGATCGACCTTCGCGCTTCGGCGGCCAACGATGACGATTTGCTCCGCGCGGAGACAGCGCCACGGCCAGCGCCGCCGCCATCATCGGCAGCGTCCGGCCATGGGCGACAGCCGCGTGCCAAACGCGCCAAACACCTTCTCCGCCTGCACTCGGTACGTCGCGTCACCGGTGAGATGCGCCAGCGACAGCAGGTTGAGCACACCAACAGAGCTCGCCGCCGGCTCGGCGCCGTCGTAGTCCTCTTTCATCCGCACGAGCACCGATGGATCGCGGCCCGTCGTGCTGAACCAGCCACCCGCCTCGTCCCAGAACAGCTCGTCCTGCCGCTGCTGCAGCTCGATCGCCCACTGCGAGCCATTCGCTGTCTCCGCTTGCCTGAAAAGCTCGAGCAACCCGAAAATGAGATACGCGTAGTCTTCGGCGTAGCCGTCGATAGCCGCGTGGCCCGAACGATAGCGGCGCAGCAGCACGCGGCGGTCGGCGTCCCACATCCGTGTCTTGAGAAATCGCGCCGCGCGTCGCGGCTGAATCGAGATGGCGTGCGCCCGGATCGGCGGCGAGCTGCTGTCCGAGCGCCGCGCCGCCCGCGAGGACGCGCGCCGCGCGCGCGAAGGCCGCAATCATCAGCCCGTTCCAGCCGGTGAGCACCTTGTCGTCGCAGGTGAGGACGCGGCCGCGCGGCCCGAACCGTCGAACAGCTCGACGCGGGCGCGCGCGAGCGCGTCCGCGACATGCTCCGGCGCTCAGTCCGAGCTCTGTCGCGATCTCGGCGATGCCGCGAGCCGTGTAGAGCAGATTCTTGCCGGTGAACTCGTTCTGCGGATCGAACGGCGCGTTGCCGTCCGGCAGGACGCCGTAACGCAGCTCGAACGCACGCGCGTCGTCGCCGAGCATCGCGCGGATCTCGTCGAGCCGCCAGATGTAAAACGCGCCTTCGCTCTTGTGCGCCATGCGGATCGCCGGCGCTGCTCCGGAGGAATGCTGTCGGCATCTTCAGCGGAATAGAACCCGCCCTCTGGCGTCGGCAAGATCGCGCCGCGACGTATTGCAGCGTGTCCTCGGCGATCTGCGCGTAGAACGGATCGCCTGAGACGCTGCGCCGCTTCGAGGTACGCCAGCGCCAGCTGCGCCTGGTCGTAAAGCATCTTCTCGAAGTGCGGCACACGCCAGTTGCCATCGACCGAGTAGCGATGGAAGCCGCCGCCGATGTGATCGCGCATCCCGCCGAGCGCCATCGCCCGCAGCGTCGTCAGCACCATGTCGCGCGCCTCGGCGTCGCCCGTGCGCGCGTGCTCGCGGAGCAGGAACAGGAGCTCGCTCGGGCCGCGGGAACTTCGGTGCATCGCCGAATCCGCCGCGGCGGCGGTCGAAAGTCTGCTTGAACTGTCGCGCAGCCGCGACCAGCGCGTCGGCTCCGGGCAGTCGCGCGGCGCGCGGCGCCGGCGTCACCGCCCGCCATCTCCGCAGCCGCTCGAGTGATGCCGCCAGCCGACTGCGAGAGCGTTGGTGCGCTCGTCGCGCCACGCGCGCGCGATCTCGGTGAGCACCTCGCGAAACCCGGGCCGACCCCACTGCGCCGTCGGCGGGTAGTAGGTGCCGCCATAAAACGGCGCCAGATCCGGCGTCAGCCACACGCTCATCGGCCACCCGCCGGCGCCGGTCGTCGCTTGCACGAACGCCATGTAGACGCGATCGACGTCCGGCCGCTCTTCGCGATCGACCTTGATCGACACGAACTGCGCGTTCAGGATCGCGGCAATCTCCTCGCTCTCGAACGACTCGCGCTCCATGACGTGACACCAGTGGCACGTCGAATAGCCGATCGACAGAAAGATCGGCTTGTCCTCCTGCGCGCGCGCGCGCGAACGCGTCGTCGCCCCACGGATACCAGTCGACCGGGTTGTGCGCGTGCTGCAGAAGATACGGGCTCTGCTCGGCGGCGAGACGATTCATGCGGGGCCTGCCCCATTGAGACACTTCGTTGCAGTACCGCGATGGCACGGAATTCCGTGAACTGGCCCTCAGGTCGCTGACGCCGGCTCAGGTGGCGGGGCGGCTGCGGTCCGGCTGGCCGCAATGGCCGGATGCTTACGGCCGCGGCTCGCAGGCGCGCGTAGGCGGCAGTCATCTCCACGCCGTACAGCAGAATCACCGCCGAGACATAAATCCAGAGCAGAAAGATCACGACCGCCGCGATCGAGCCGTGGATGACGTTCCACGCCGCCAGGTCGCGCGCATACCAGGAGAATGCCGAGAGCGCGGCGCGCCACAGCAGGCCGGTCACGATCGCGCCCGGCCAAACGTAGCGGAACCGCATCTCGGTATTGGGGATGAAATAGAACAGCAGCGCGACGCAGCCGATGAGCAGCGCCGTCGCGCCGTAGTCGGCGGTGACGTGCGTGAGCCACACGAACCACGGATTGCGCTCGAGCACCCCCCACAGCCAGTTCGATCGGCGCGACACGCGAAATGCTCGCGAGCGACGATGCGCGATGACCAGGATCGCGCCCGCCGACAGCATCATCAGAAACGAGATGAAGCGATGCATGAGAAAGCTGCGCCGCCTCTCGACGCCCCAGGCGTGATTGACCGCCGACGAGATGGCGTTGAAGACGCCGAGCGATGCCCACAGCAGCGCCAGGAACCCGCCGATGCCCGAGGCGCAACGTCTGTCCGCGAAAAGCGTCGAGCTGCCGGGTCATGAAGTCGAACTGACGCGGAAAATAGCGGAAGACAAACTGCACGACGGCGTCGCGGTCGGCCGGGTCGGCCGTGACACGAGCCGACGATCGACAGAACCAGGAGGAGAAACGGGAAAAGCGAGAGCAGCGCGTAGTAGGCGATCGACGCGGCGTGCGTGAGTCCTTCGCTGTTGTAGAGCTCACCCACGCCGCGCCACGCTGCCAGCCCGATGAGCCGAAGCCCCTTCACTGGCCACATTATGAACAAAGAACTAACACAACAAGTGCAAGGAACCGAGCGGGCCTCAGGGTCGACCGTGAGCGGTGCCAGGAACGTTCAGTGCGACGTGCGGACGGGCTCAACGCTGACGCTGGTAGACGGCGCCGATGCGGGCCCGAGCGTCTGATCGCAAGCACCTCGCACTCCCGTTCAGTTCCGCGTGGCTGCTACCCCTTGTTCTAGGCGCTCCGCTGCCACGCCGCCTGGCCGCCTGCAACTCCGCCACACCTGCGCGGACCTGATCGACGGCGCCCAGCAGCTTTTCGGCTTCGCGCGCCAGCGAATCGAGATTGCCTTCGCCCGCGTCACGCCACGCGCGCCCTTCCTCGGTGAAATACATGAAGCTCACGGCGGCGCCGACGACGGCGCCGAGCAGGCCGCCTGCGATGAGTAGTGTTGCGAACGTTCACGATCCCTCCGCCTCGCGCGAAACCAACTCGCTGTATCGCGGGCGTCGCGCGCCGCGCGCGCCGCGCGTCCCGGATCTTCAATCCCGTGCTTGCGCATCTTGCTGTAAAGCGTCGGCCGATACAGCCCGAGGATGTGCGCCGCCTCCTGCTTGTTCCAGTTGGTGCGCTGCAGCGTCTGCAGAATCGCCATCTTCTCGATCTCGGCCAGCGAGTGATGCGGCGGCACCAGAAACTCCGGATTGGCCGCGGCTTCGTCGCGCAGCGTTTCCGGCAAATCGCCCGGCTGGATCTCCGTGCCCTTTGCCACCAGCACCGCTCGCTCAAGCGCGTTCTCAAGCTCGCGCACGTTGCCCGGCCAGCGGTTGCGGATGAGCAAGCCGGTAGGCCGCCGGCGAGATGGCTTTGACTTGCTTGCGATAACGCTCGTTGAACTTGTCGATGAAGTGCGTGCACAACAGCGGTACATCTTCCGCACGTTCGCGCAGCGACGGCACGCGCACCGTAATCGTGTTGATCCGGAAATAGAGATCTTCGCGCAGCCGACCGTCGCGCAGCGCCGCATCGAGATCGATGTTGGTCGCGCAGATCAACCGGAAGTCGACCTTGACGGTGCGATCGCTGCCGACCGGGCGGTATTCGCGCTCCTGCAGGACGCGCAGCAGCTTGGTCTGCAGAAACGACGGCATCTCGCCGATCTCGTCGAGCATCAGCGAGCCGCCGCTCGCCGCTTCGAGCAGGCCGATTTTGTCGGAGTTGGCGCCGGTGAACGCGCCCTTCTTGTAGCCAAAGAGCTCCGACTCGATCAGGTCTTTGGGGATCGCCGCGCAGTTGATCTTGATGAACGGCCCTTTCGCGCGCGTGCTCCGCACGTGCAGCGCGTTGGCGATCAATTCCTTGCCGGTGCCGTTGTCGCCTTGAATCAGAATGTTGGCGTCGCTTGCCGCAACCGCCTCGACCAGCTCGAAGAGCTCGCGCATCTTCTTGCTCTTGCCGATGATGCTCGAGAAGGAATACTGGCTCCGCACCTGCTCTTTGAGTTGCTCGTGCTGCAACCGCTCTTCGTGCAGCGACGGTGGCGCGCTCGAGGATATTGACAAGCCCCGCCGGATCGAGATCGGATTTCTCGACGAAGAAAAATGCGCCAGCCTGACCGGCCTCAAGCGCGCGTTTGATCGTGCCCTGGCCGCTGATCACGATGATTTGCGGGCCGGGGTCGATCGCTTTCATTCTCTTGCAGCAGCGCGATGCCGTCGGTATCAGGCAAGTAGCAGGTCGAGCAGCACGACAGCCGGGCGCCACGTTCTGGAACAGCTCTTCGGCGCGCGCGCCGTGATTGGCGACACGCACTTCATAGCCCGGCTCGCCAGGGGCCTGTTCGACCACCATCTTGAGCCAGTCGGTAACCATCGGCTCGTCGTCAACGACAAGCACTCGTTTACGCTGACGACGGGCGGCGTCGGTCGAATACACGCGTCCTCGTGATAGCTCATCCATGATTCGGCCTAGCCCCGCCAATGACGAGCGAAGTGTGTCTGGTTCGAATACACAGTTTACGTCAGTCCCCTGCTTTCCGCGGGGGAACACTGCGTGAGAGAGCTTGCGTCAACGCTCCGGCGGCGGCAGGCGCTCTCTTGACTTTTCCGCCCACAACCTCTTGAGAAGTCAGGGGTTCGCCGTAAAACCTCTGGTTGGCGTCTTTGTCCTCCTGCACGGAAGCGCCATTGATCGTGGCGCCTACGAAGAGGCCGCGGCTTCGCGAGTAGCTCAAGATCTCGGCCCGCAGCTGGATGTCGGTGCTGGCCCCGGCCTCCCTCCCCACTGGCCCGGCCGTCGCGGAGGCCTCGCCGCCAATCTTGAATCGTTGCGGAGCAGGTTGTCCACGCCGCGGCGGTTCATCACCACCAGGACGAGGTCCACCGCCTGCGCGCCGATCTGCGCCCCGAAGCTGCCACCGGCAAGGCGCAGAAACGCAGGCGACGACCAGCTGCCGCTCGCATCGCGTACGGAAATCACACCGTAGCCCCATTGTCCGCCGACGATGAAGCCGCCCTTTTTGAGCCCGGGGAAAATCGCGATTGCCTCGGCTTTTTCGAGGACCCCGCGCGGGATCGCGTTGTCCGGCGCCGTTGTGAGCTCATCGAGAACCGCTACCGCGTCGTTCACGCGTTTGACGTCGTCGGCGTCGGCCTCACGCCCTGTGAGAGCCGCGGCAACCAAACTGAACAGCGCCGCGCAGATTGTCGCGAGGAGCAAGTTGTGAGAGTTCGATGTGCTCATGGTGCTTAGTGTTCCACGGTTCCGACAGACCGCGCTAGGCAACTCTGCCGCATCGAGGCCCTCGATGAAGCCGAGAGTGTGCACTCGCAGCCTATCGAAGGCGACTCGCGGAATGTCCAGCCGCGGTCAGACAGGTCGCCGGCCCTGAATCACCCGGATCAACACGATCGCGATTGCGAGGATCAGCAGGACATGGATGAACCCGCCGAGAGTGTAGGAACTCACCATCCCCAGCAGCCACAGGACGATGAGCACATCAGACAGCGTAGTTAGCATTTTGAATGGCTCCTTATGAAGTGTTCGCTTACACGCTGGGGGCCGAGTTGGTCATGCCGGACGGCAGTGGTCGTCGGCCGGCGTGCGCGCGATCAACCGCGCGATTGACAAACGCTCCGTCGCGGCCGAAATTCGATCCGACAGCTGACTGGTGATTTGCTGGCCGCGCTCGCGCGCCTGCTGCCGCAAGCCTTCCGTGGCTGTGTTGACGCGATCGGCCAGACCGCGATAGCTGCTCATCAAGAAGTTCGCGAGTTTCCGTTCCAGTCTTTGGCGCAAAGAGCAGCGCCACGCCAGCGCCAATGACGGCGCCGGCAAACAATCCCAGCGCAAAGCTGGCTCCGGTGCTTTCCTCTCGATACATGGTGCGTTCCCTCTGTGCAATACCCTGTCGCTACCGGCGCGGTGCGATCCCGATTAGCGTGCGACGCACAGCCGGAACTGCGCCAATCGCCGCACCGCAGATGCTCAGCAAACCCCCGGCCACACCGGCCGCGACCACTCCACGCGCTCTAGCGTTGAGCACGATGCGGTTCGCATTGCCGTTGGGCCGTAATGCATCCCTCTCTGCCGCGGTCTTGATCTGACGTTCGGAGCAGTGGGACAGCTGGCATGCCGGTCGAAGCTCGACCTGTGCCAACGGCTTACACGTTCTGGCTAACCCGTTCCCAGCCGTTGAGGACCA
The DNA here is from genome assembly GCA_963807105.1 of uncultured Acidobacteriota bacterium. Classification (GTDB taxonomy): domain Bacteria; phylum Acidobacteriota; class Vicinamibacteria; order Vicinamibacterales; family UBA2999; genus DASPWV01. The sequence continues at coordinate 253,546 of CAWEAM010000001.1, forward strand.
GAGCGACTTCGACTGCTGGAGCAGACGTTCGATTTCCGCGACGAGCGCCGCTGGCTCGCAAGGTTTGACAATGATGGAATCGAACCCGGACGCGCGCGCTTCTTCGAGCTGCGTTAAATGCGAGTACCCGGTGGCAGCAATCAATGGAATTGCGCGCGTATCCGACGACAGCCGTAGACGCAAGGCGGCCTCAAAGCCCGTGATCCCGGGCAATTCCAAGTCGAGGACGATAATGTCGGGCTTGTAGTCGTGGGCTTTGGTGACGGCGTCGAGACCGTCGTCGGATTCGATCACTTCGTATCCCATGCGACCGCAAGTACAGACCCCAGATCTCTAGAGCATCTGGATAGTCATCGACGAGAAGAATACGTTTCGCCACCACAAGCCCTGAGCGCTAGTGACTTCAAGCTACGTGCCAGTGATACTGGTGATAGGCTCGACGTTGGCATGCCCGTTGATATCAGCGACATTCTGCATGTGCTTGCGCATGAGCTTCGCACTCCATCGGGGATCGCCCAGGGCTACGTCCGGATGCTTCTCGAAGATCGATTGACTGCCGACGCGGACCGACGTCGCGCCCTTGAACAGATTCACCAAGCGCTGGCGCGCGTCAGTGAACTTACCCGCGAAAGTTCGCGGCTTGCGGAGTGGTACCAACGACGAACCGAACCGCGCGTCACGGAGACTCGATGCTCGACGACCTTCTCGCGCGTCGCGACGGAGGACTTGTCGAACGATCCGCCGGTGCGCGTGCGGAGCGATGAGCGATCGGCCAGCGCCATGATTGCGTCGCCGGACACCGATGTACTCGCCGGGGCGGTCATGTCGATAATCAGAGCAACGACGCGCGAACTGCGGAACATCCAGTGCACAATCGAAGCACGCGTCGATGAACATTCGTCAGATATACTGATCGGTCGGGATGAACAATTGGCTTCACTCGCGGTCGGTCCGACATGGTGAGGGCACGTCTCCGCTCGCGCTCGACCGGGGTGGTATTGGGTTGACTCTTTTTCAGGCAACGGCGGTGCTCGACGCGCACGGTGCGACGACGTGGACTGGACGGAATCTCAACGGGTTCGCTCCGTACAGAGGCATTCGTTTCCCGTTGATAGAAAGGCCACATTCAGTGACCCCCGCCAAGCTCGCATTGGTCGATGACGACCAGCAGTTCGTTCAGTATCTCGACACCTGCTCCGTTCACGCGGCTACAACGTGCAGCCGTTTACCAGCGGCAGTGATCTGCTGCAGGCGATGCACAGCGACGCCGCGCCCGACGTGGTGCTGCTCGATGTGTCGATGCCTGGGATGGACGGGATGGAAACGCTGAAGGCACTCCGCATCTCGCACCCGAACGTTCAGGTCGTCATGCTATCGGGTCGCCAGGCGCCCGCTACCATCGTCGACGCGATGCGGCAGGGCGCTGCCGATTACGTCGTCAAGCCCGATGACCCGGATGGCGTCGGCGAAGCCGCACTCGAGGCGGCGATCCGCAACGCGGTTGAAAAGACCGTCCTGACGAGCGAGGTGGCCCGGCTGCGGACGCAGGTCGGCGAGGACCCGGAAGGAGTCGCCTTCTGGGGGCCGGGATCCGCGATGCGGAACGTCATGGCGATGGTGGATCGCGTAGCCGACAGTGACGTCGGCGTCCTGCTGCGAGGAGAAAGCGGGGTCGGCAAAGAAGTGATCGCCCGCGAGCTCCATCGGCGGTCATCGCGACGCCTGAAGCCGTTCGTCAAGGTGAATGCAGCGGCGCTGCCGTCCGAATTACTGGAGAGCGAACTCTTCGGCCACGAGCGTGGCGCTTTCACCGGCGCACAGAACGCGCGCATCGGTAAGTTCGAGTTCGCCAACCACGGCACGTTGATGCTCGACGAGATCGGCGAAATGCCACCAGGGCTGCAGGCCAAACTGTTGCACGTACTCCAGGACTAGGAATTCACCAAACTTGGCAGCAACAAGCCGGTCTCGTGGACGTGCGTATCATCGCCGCCACCAACCGCGATCTCGAGAGCGATGATGCGCGCCGGATCGTTCCGCGAAGATCTCTATTATCGCCTGCAGGTGATCGAGATCTTCGTCCCGCCGTTGCGCGAGCGACGCGAGGAGATCGATCACTTCATCGAGTTCTTCCTCGTCAAGTATTCCGAGCGCTATGGCCGTCCGCTGCGCAAGCCATCGGAGACGCTGCGCGACGCGCTGCTCAACTATGGGTGGCCCGGCAACGTGCGCGAACTCGAGAACGTGATCAAGCGTTTCGTCATTTTCCAGGATGAGAGACTGGTGCTGGCGGAGCTGATGCGAGCGCGAACGGTTGCCAACGAGCACGCAGCTGTCGCGGCTGGAACGCCCGCCCGCCGTCCGGTTGCGGCGGCTCCTCCTGCTCCACCGCCGGCGCCGGTAGCCGCGCCACCGCCGCCGCCCGCGCCGGCCGCCGCCTCCACTGAAGCGGTGAACGGGTCCAACCACGACGAGGAAGATGACGCCGGGCAGGCGACCGCGCCAAAAGCGGGCGCGATCAGCCTGCCCGAGCTGGCGCGTGAAGCGGCGATGAAAGCCGAGCGCGCCGCGATTCAGCAGGCCCTCGATCGCTTCCGCTGGAACCGCCGCAAGGCCGCCGACGCGCTGGGCGTGAGCTACAAGACCCTGCTGAACAAGATGAAGGAGTGCGGGATCAGCGAGCAGCAAGCGTAGCGCCTGTCAGTTCGCCACAAACGTTCGGAACGTCGCTTCGTGACAACCGTACGGGCAAGCTCCTCATCCGACTGGATGCTCGGTGTGCCGGGCAGCCTCATCGTGCTGCGGTTTCTAGCGAATCAGATCGGCTGTTGAGACGCGGGAGCGAGACACGGAAGATCGCGCCGAGTCCCGATCCGCCGCTGTGCGCCGAAATGGTGCCGCCGTGCAACTGTACGAGGGCGCGCGTGATTGCGAGGCCGAGTCCGAGACCGGTGCGCCGCGTTCTCGATTGTCCCTGAGCAAACGGTTCGAACACGCGCGGAAGATCCTCGTCCGCAATGCCGCTCCCCCGATCGGACACGCGCAAGCATGCATTGTCGCCCGCAGTCCCGACGGTTACCTGCACTTCGCTGCCTGCGTCGGAGAACTTCACTGCGTTGGTCAGCAAATGCCACACGAGGTCAACCAGGCGCGATTCGTCGCCGCGCACCATGACCGGACCGGCTGCCGCTTGAATGACAATCGCGACGCGCTTTTCACCTGCGACAGCCGCCGCTCTCTCGCTCGCCGCCTCGACCACCATCCGCAGGTCAACGGGCAGCTGTACCATCTCCGCTCTGCCGCCGAGCAGACACGACGCATCGAGCAGTTGGTCGATGAGCTGTGTTTCGAGCTGAAGGTTGCGGTCGATGACTCGAGGGCGCGCGCGGTTTCCGCGGGGCCCAGACGGCCCATCTTGAGGAGCTTGACCCATCCGAGCATTGCGTTGAGCGGCGTGCGCAACTCGTGCGACACGGTTGAGAGGAACTGAGCCGGCTCGCGCCGGCGGAAGATTCCCTCCCGGCTCTTCAACCCGAGCACCAAGCCGCCCACGACTGTCGCGAAGATCGGAAGCGTCACGTCGCCCTCTCCTACAGCGAAACGCAAAGCACGTGCCGAGACGCGCGAAGGGTTTGCGGTAGTTTAGCGGTCTACCCTGTCTAGGCAGCGCCGTGCCTATCCAGAGGAACTCTGTCCCGCGAAAAGCCACCCGCAGGTTGGGCTTTCCGCCGCATTTCGCAGTTTCTCGCGTTTGGTACGCGGGTTGCTTTTAAAGGAAGGGTGAACGGCAATGGCAGTCACGCCAGGCCGTTCGAACGAAGTTCGTTACGGCTTGGTCTCATATCCGCAATCTTTACCCACCCGTCGCGCCGCTGGGTTCGCCCAGCGGCGCCCCGCCCGAGTACCGGCAAAGAGCTGGAACGTGACACAATGCAACACATGCCTGAGCCGTCGAAGCCGCGGCCGGTCGTGGTCACACCCGTGGTTTCCGCTTCGCGCACAAATCACGCGGCGGAGACCGACGCCCGCATGAGGTGCGAGCGCTGTGGTGCCGACATGTATCGGATGCACGCGGTGTGGCGCTGCCCGGCGTGCCGGTTCAAGACCGACTGCTGCGGTTGGTAAATCCGCAGCGTCGGCGCGACGCGGATTCGCCGCCGAGACCTCATGGACGTTCTCGAAACCCACATCGACCCTTCCAGTCCTGAATTTCAAAGCAACCGCAGCCGCATGGCGGCGCTCGTCGCCGAGTATCGCGAGCGGCTCGCTGAAGTGCGCCAGGGAGGCGGAGCCAAATACATCGAGCGGCACCGGGAGCAGGGCAAGCTGCCCGTGAGAGAGCGCATCGACAAGCTGCTCGATCCCGGCACGGCCGTTTCTCGAGCTGTCGCCGCTCGCCGCCTGGGGGATGTACGAGAACGAGGCGCCTGCCGCCGGGCATGGTCACCGGGATCGGGCGCGTGTCGGGACGCGACGTGCTGGTCGTCGCGAACGACGCGACAGTCAAGGGCGGGACGTATTTCCCATGACGGTCAAGAAGCACGTTCGCGCGCAGGAAGTGGCCCTGCAGAACCGGCTGCCCTGCGTCTATCTCGTCGACTCGGGCGGCGCGTTCCTGCCGCTTCAGGCCGAGGTGTTTCCCGACCGCGATCACTTCGGCCGCATCTTCTTCAACCAGGCGCGGATGTCCGCCGAAGGCATTCCGCAGATCGCCGTGGTGATGGGCTCGTGCACGGCCGGCGGCGCCTACGTCCCGGCGATGTCCGACGAGACGATCATCGTCAAGAACACCGGCACGATCTTTCTCGGCGGGCCGCCGCTGGTGAAGGCCGCCACGGGCGAGGAAGTGACGGCCGAGGAGCTCGGCGGCGCCGACGTGCACACGCGGCTGTCGGGCGTGGCCGATTATTTCGCCGAGGACGACGAACACGCGATGCACCAGGCGCGCACGATCGTCTCGACGCTGAACCGCGTCAAGCAACTGCCCGGCGACATGGCTGCGACCGAAGAACCGGCATACGACCCGGCGGAGATCTACGGCGTCGTCAACGCGGATGTGCGGCGGCCGTACGACGTCCGCGAGGTGATCGCGCGCATCGTCGACGGCTCGCGGTTCGACGAGTTCAAGGAGCGTTACGCGACGACGATCGTCTGCGGGTTCGCGCGCATCCACGGCTTTCTCGTCGGCATCATCGCCAACAACGGCGTGCTGTTCTCGGAATCGGCGCTCAAGGCGACGCACTTCATCGAGCTGTGCAATCTCCGCGGCGTCCCGCTGATCTTTCTGCAGAACATCACCGGCTTCATGGTGGGCAAGCAGTACGAGCGCGGCGGCATCGCCAAGGACGGCGCGAAGATGGTGCACGCCGTCGCCAATTCGGTCGTGCCGAAGTTCACGGTGATCATCGGCGGCTCGTTCGGCGCCGGCAACTACGGCATGTGCGGCCGCGCCTACGAGCCGCGGCTGCTGTGGATGTGGCCGAACGCGCGCATCTCGGTGATGGGCGGCGAACAGGCGGCGGGCGTGCTGACGACGGTCAAGCGCGATCAGCTCGCGCGCGAGGGCAAGGCGTTTCCGGCCGAAGAGGAGGCGGCCATCCGCGATCCGATTCTGCGACAAGTACGAGACCGAAGGCTCTCCCTACTACTCCACCGCGCGGCTGTGGGACGATGGCATTCTCGATCCGGCCGAGACGCGCAACGCGCTGGCGCTCGGATTGTCGGCCGCCTTCAACGCGCCGATTCCGGCGCCGCGGTTCGGTGTCTTCCGGATGTAGACAAGGTCTCCACCCGCATGGCGCTATCCGTTACCTGCTGCACGCGCCGCGAAGGCGCCGTCGAATACCTCTCGCTCAATCGGCCGGACGTTCGCAACGCGTTCAACGAGGACGTGATCGCCGAGCTGACCGCATGGGCCACTGCCGCGCGCGCCGGATCGCGACCCTGCGCGTGGTCGTCTTGGCGGCGAGGGCAAGGTGTTCAGCGCCGGCGCCGACGCGAACTGGATGGCGCGGATGGTCGGCTACTCGCACGATGACAACGTCCGCGACGCGACGCGGATGGCCGAGATGTTTCTCGCGCTCGACACCCTGCCTGCCGCGGTCGTCGGCCGCATCCAGGGCGCGGCGTTGGGCGGCGGCGCGGGCTCGACGGCCATCTGCGACATCGCGGTCGCTGAAGAAGACGCGGTCGTTCGGCTTCACCGAGACGAAGCTCGGGATCCTGCCGGCGGTCATCTCGCCGTACGTCTTGCCGAAAATCGGTCCGTCGGCCGCGCGCGAGCTGTTTCTGACCGGCATGCGATTCTCGGCGGCGCGTGCCAAGGAAATCGGTCTCGTGCACGCGGTCGTGCCGGCTCGGCGAACTCGAGCCACGGTCGAGCGGTATGTCGACCGAACTGCTGTCAGCAGCGCCGAGCGGCGTCGCCGCGTCAAAGGCGCTGATCCCGCAGGTCTGGGGCCGCGCGCCCGACGACGCGCTGTCGATCACCGCCGACGGCCATCGCCGCGCAGCGGGTGTCGCCGGAAGGACAGGAAGGCCTGCGCGCGTTTCTCGAAAAGCGTAAACCGCGGTGGGTCGCGCGAGTGATTCGGCGGCTGCTGATTGCCAATCGCGGCGAGATCGCGCTGCGAATCATTCGCGCATGCCGCGAGCTGGGCATCGAGAGCGTTGCTGTCTACTCGGACGCCGATCGCCAGTCGCCCCATGTGGCCGCGGCCGATCACGCCGGCCGCCTCGGTCCTCCGCCGCCGGCGAGAGTTATCTCAGTATCGAGGCGCTGCTCGACGTCGCGCGCGAGAGCGGAGCGGACGCAGTGCATCCCGGATACGGCTTCCTGTCCGAACGGGCGCGTGTTCGCTCGCGCCTGCGAAGCGGCCGGGCTGATCTTCGTCGGGCCACCTGCGGCCTCGCTCGAGCGGATGGGCTCGAAGATCGGCGCGCGGGAGCTTGATGCAGGGCGCAGGCGTGCCTGTCGTTCCCGGCGAAACCCCTGCTGACCAGTCGGACGCCGCCATTCGCGCAGCGGTCGAGCGCTCGGTCTTCCTGCGCTCCTCAAGCCGGCCGCTGGTGGCGGCGGCATCGGCATGAAGACGCTGCGGCAGACCGGACGATGTGACGACGCGATCCAACGCGCGCGGCGCGAGGCGATCGCGGCGTTCGGCGACGGCACGTTGTATGTCGAGCGCCTGGTGGAACATCCGCGACACGTCGAGATCCAGGTCTTCGCCGACACGCACGGCAATGTCGTGCACCTGTTCGAGCGCGAGTGCTCGGTGCAGCGCCGGCATCAGAAGACGATCGAGGAAAGCCCGTGCGTCGTCGCTGACGCCCGTGCTGCGCGCAGCGAATGGGCGAAGCGGCCGTGGCCGCGGCCCGCGCCGCGCACTACATCAACGCGGGCACGGTCGAGTTTCTGCTCGAAGGCGACAGGCGACGACGCGCAGTTCTACTTCCTCGAGATGAACACGCGGCTGCAGGTGGAACATCCCGTCACCGAGGCGGTCTCGGTGTCGATCTGGTGCAGGCGCAGCTGCGCGTCGCGTCGGGAGAGCCGCTGCCGTGGCGCCAAGAGGATCTACGGCAGCGCGGACACGCCATCGAGTGCCGCGTGTACGCCGAAGATCCGGAACAGGACTTCCTGCCGCAGGCCAGGCCGCTGCTGCGCTATCTCGAGCCGCGCGGCCCAGGCATTCGCGTGGACAGCGGATATACGCAAGGCGACGAGGTTCGGTCTATTACGATCCGCTGATCGCCAAGATGATCGTGTCTGCCGAAACTCGCGACGCCGCAATCGCTCGCGCGCGTAGCCGCGTTGCGCGAGTTTGCCATCCTCGGCATCCGCACCAACATCCCGTTCCTGCTCGCGATCCTCGGGCATCCGCGTTTTCATCGCGGGCGAGATCGATACCGGCTTCCTCGACAGCGAGGGCGACGCGCTTGCGGCAATCACTCGCCGAGGACCGGTTCCAGTCGCGGCATTGGCCGCGGCAGTTCGCTTTGTGGATGACGGACAGCAACGACTCGAGTCGCGTTGGCGAGCCGGCGCACGACTGCCCGACGCGATCCGTTCGTGAGCCTGGGCGAGCTGGCGTGGCTAGCTAGATGGTGCGTCTCGGCGAGCGCATGGTCGAGATTGCGCCTGAGGGAGTACGAAGATCGAGGATCTCGGGAACGGCGTCTACCTGGTGACGCACGAGGGCCGGCAGTTGCGTGTGGTGGTGGCCGGACCACCCCACGACCGCTGGGTGTTCGCCGATGGGCGCGTCGCCCGCGTCGAGATCGTAGCCGGGCAGCCGAGGCACACGCCGGCGTGCCGCGTCGCACGACATGAGCGCGCCGATGCCGGCGACCGTCGTCAAGATCCTTGTCGAGCCTGGCGCGCCCGTGTCCAAGGGCGACATCGTGCTGATGCTCGAGGCAATGAAGATGGAGCTGCCCGTACGAGCGTCGCGCGACGGGGTGGTCCGCGCTGTGCTGTGCAAGCCGGGCGAGCTCGTCCAGCCCGGAAGTCAATCTCGTGGAGATCGACGAGTGACGTCGCTGCCACGCCGCGTGACCGTTTACGAGGTGGGTCCACGCGACGGACTGCAGAACGAGAAGGCGGACTGTGCCGACCGACCTGAAAGTGGCGTTCATCGATCGGCTTTCGGACGCCGGCTTCCCAGTCGATCGAAGTGTCGGCGTTCGTCTCGCCGAAATGGGTGCCGCAAATGGCCGATGCGGAAGAGGTGTTCGCGCGCATCGAGCAGAAGAACGGCATCCGCTACACGGCGCTCGTACCCGAACCGTGCCGGGTCTCGATCGCGCGTTTCAGGCGGGCGTCCGCGAGATCGCGATCTTCGCGGCGTCTTCGGAGACGTTCAGCCGCCGCAACATCAATCAAAGCATCGACGAGTCGTTCATCACGTATCGAGTGGTCACTGACGCTGCGCTGCAGGCGGGTCTGCGCGTGCGCGCCTATCTTTCGACGGCGTTCGGCTGCCCCTTCGAAGGCGCAGTATCCGAGCGGCGCGTGGCCGAGCTCTGCGAGCGACTGCTCACGCTCGGAGCGTACGAGGTAGCGGTGAGCGACACCATCGGCATCGGCCATCCGGGGCAGGTTGCGCGCGTGCTCGACGCGGTCCTGGAGCGCGTCGCCGCTCGATCGCGTGGCGCTGCACTTCCACGACACGCGCGGAACCGCGCTGGCAAACGTCCTCGAAGCGCTCCGCCACGGGATCTCGACCTTCGACAGTTCGGCAGGAGGCCTCGGCGGATGCCCATACGCGCCGGGCGCCGCGGGCAATCTCGCCACGGAAGACTTGATTTACATGCTCGACGGGCTGGGGATTGAAACCGGCGTCTCGCTTGATGGGGTTGTCGCGGCCTCGAGACTCATCGAGCCCGCGGTCGGGCATCCATTGCCGTCACGGTATGTGCAGGCTTGGAAAAGTAGCAACGAAGAACTTCGGGGCTGAAGCAACGCCCTTACTCGATATCTACAGGCGATGCGCGCAGCGGGTGGGACCCTCGGGTGCTGAAGGCCGGCAGGTTCTTGAAACCTACAACCTGAAACCTGCAACCTGAAACCTACAACCTGAAACCTGCAACCTGAAACCTGCCTAAGTGGACGCCGGCGCCGCCTCCAGCACTTTCTCGAGATCCGGCCAGTCCACAGGCTTGAGCAGGTGGTAATCGAAACCCGCTTCCGCGGCTTTCGCCTGCACCTCTCGGCCGCTCCAACCTGTCAACGCGACCAGCACCAGCCCTGATCCGTACGGGCGATCACGCAGGCGCTGCGCGACTTCGTAGCCGTCCATGCCGGGAAGACTCAGATCGAGGAGGACGATATCGGGCTGATAGTCGTCGGCCACCGCGATGGCCTCCTCGCCGTTCTCAGCGACGCGCGCTTCGTGGCCCTTGACCTGCAGCAACATGCTCAACGTCTCGACCGAGTCGTGATTGTCGTCGACGACGAGCACGCGCCGGCTCGATGTCGGTTTCATGGGTCTGGTCATTTTACTCCTTTACAAGGATGACCTTCCACGCAGTCATGCAATACGGCTAGGTAAATTCTTCCTCATCCGTTGACGCTGCTGTTCCCACGATGGGTTCGATTTAGCTAACAATTGGCGTGGCAGCGGCGTTGGCACGCCACGGCGCCCGTCTCGCAACGCCCACGCGCTGGCACACGCCTTGAAGTCCACGATATGTGTAACTGGCTCCCAACTGATCGGGTGGCCGGCAAGGAGGACTTATCGTGACACGCGTGCATAACGGCTTGCTGACGCTGACCGCAGCGTGCTTCTTCGCGTTTGCCGGCATCGCTTGCGACAACACGGCGCGCGGCGCGCGCCAGGACGCGGCCGAAGCGCGAGGACGACGCCAAGATCAGCCGCAGATGCCGCCAAGGCCGAGGGACGTGAGAAGGCCGACGACGTGAAGCGCACCGGCAGCGCGCCGGCGGCGCGATCGGTGCCGCCGGGGAAACGCTCGACGTCAAAGCCGCGTTGATCGCCGACGACACCGTCGATGCCAGTGACATCAACGTCGACACGTTTCACGAGACCAAGACCGTGGTGCTGAAGGGCTCGGTTCCGACCGCCGCCCAGAAGACCGAGGCCGCCCGCATCGCTGCGCGCGAGGCGGAAGGCTACAAGATCGACAACCAGCTGACCGTCAAGGCTCCGAAGTAGGCTGTCGCTCGAGCGCTCCAGTGCGGAAAGGGTCCCCGCCTTTCCGCGGGAGCCAGACCGCGCGCCCGCTTTTCACCCGTTCGCGCTTCCGTGCTAATACTCAGTTGTGCATCGGCGCGAATTTCTGGCCCGCGCGTTCGCCGGATTGGTCTCTTCGACATCGCTCGCCGCCCGCGGGCAACGCCGCGCCGCACGTCCGCGCGCATCTGAGTTCGTGTTCGCTCGTCTGCGCTATGACTCGGGCGACTGGGACTACAACCCGAAGGTCGCTGCCAACGTCCTCAACTCGATCGTCGAATACACCAACATCCCGGTGTACTCCGAGGAAGTCGTGATCACCGCCGACTCGGAGGAGATCTTCGCGTTTCCGTTCATCTTCATGACCGGGCACAAGCTGGTGCGCTTCAGCGCGCGCGAACGTGAACAGTTGAAGCGCTTCGTCGCACAGGGCGGCTTCCTCTTCTCCGATGACTGCAACCATGACGTAGCCGGACTCTATGCGACGTCATTCGAGCAGGAGATGAAGGCGCTCTTTCCCGGCCCACGCTCGCTTGCCAAGATTCCGAACAGCCACTCGCTTTACAGCGCCTTCTTCCGCTTTCCCGACGGTCCCCCGCAGACTGCGCACGAGCTCAACGGATGGGGCGACGACGTCGTCCACGACTACCTGAGGGCGGTCGAGCAGGACGGGCGCATCGGCGTACTGTATTCCAACAAGGATTACGGCTGCGAGTGGGACTACGATTGGCGGAACAAACGCTTCCAGCGAGACGACAACACCAGGTTCGCGGTGAACATCGTCGTGTATGCGCTCACCAGCTGAGCCCTCCGTTGCCGGCTCGTGGCTTCCACCTGTTTCTCGCTGTCCGTCGCGCCCAGATTTTCCCGCCGGCGCCGCTGGCACGGAGCTTGAAATAGACACCGGTACAGGCTGGCACAGCCGGCCATTTTCATACCGGAGGCAAACGTGGCGCGAGCTCATACGAGTATCAACGCTTTCATCCTGTCGATCGTCGCCGCGTTGGGCATCGCGATGATGGGCGCCTGCGACAACACGGCGCGCGGCGTCAAGCAGGATGCGCAACAGGCCGACGCGGAAACGCGAGACGAGCGCGCGGAGGCCGCCGCCAAGGCGCGTGAGATCGGCAACGACGCGGCGCGCGCCGCCAATCGTGTGGGCGTCGCGACGAGCCAGGCCGGCGAGGAGCTGGCGGAGCGCGCGGGCGCGGCCTGGGCCACCGTTGATGTCAAGGGCGCGCTGATGGCCGACGCGTCTGTGGACGCGACGCGAATCGACGTCGACACCGACTATCGCACACAGATCGTGACCCTCAACGGCTATGTGCCGACCGTCGCGGAACAGGCCAAGGCCGAGGCGATTGCGCGGCAGCGCGCGCCTGGTTTCGCGGTGATCAACAAGCTCGAAGTGAGGCCGAGGAGCGAGTAACTTTTGTGAACCGTAGCGTGGACCTTCAGGTAGGCGACGATCGTCGGCAACGAGCGTCGTGGGTCTGAAGACCCGCGCTACGGAGACGAATGGCTAGCTATACGCGGCACCCACCATGATGCGCCGGATCCGGCACCACGGCGAGCCGTGCGATGGGTGATTGATCTGCACCGGCTGCCCTTTCGCATCGCCCGTCGTTCCGAACATCTCCCACGACTCCTTGCCTGAGATCGCGTCGAGGTTCTGCCAGAAGTCGGTGGTGATCGCGTTGTAGGTCACATCGCTCACCATCCGTGTCTTCTTGCCGTCCTTGATCTCCCAGAACGCGTCGCCGCCGAACTGGCCGTTGTAGCGCTGCTGGTCGATCGAGTAGCTGCCGCGCCCTTCGATGAGCACGCCGTCCTTGGTGTCGGCGATGATCTCGTCGGGCGTAGGCGATCCCGGCGGCCCCGCCTCGACGTGAACGTTCGGCATCCTCAGGAACGGATAGTTCCGCCACGACGTGGCAAAGGTGCAGCCGCGCGAGGTCTTCTCGCCGATATAGTGCGCGGTCTCGCGGTTGGTCTGCAGGCCCACCAGGATCCCTTCGCGCACCAGCGGCCACTCCTGCGACTTGACGCCGTCATCGTCGTAGCCGACGGTACACATGCCGCCTGGCAGCGTGCGGTCGGCAGTGACGTTGAACAACTTCGATCCGTATTTGAGGTTGCCGAGGTCGCTGAGCTTGACGAAGCTCGTCCCGGCGTAGTTGGCCTCGTATCCGACAATGCGATCGAGCTCGGTGGCGTGCGCCACGATCTCGTGGATCGTGAGCATGGCGTGCGACGGCGTCATGATCACGTCCTTGAGGCCGACGCCAACCGGCGGCGCCATGCAGTGCTCGGCCGCCTCGGCGCAAATCCGCTCGACGTTCTCGAGCATCTTGGCGTCGAGCGCCACTTCGTAGCCCGCGGTTTTCGGCGCGACGCTGAAGGTGCGCGATTTGACCTTGTTGCCCTTTCGCGCGGTGACCTGAAAGCCCGGTGCGGTCCGCCAGATTTCCTGTTCGATGTAAGACCCTTCAGATGTGGCGAGATACTTCCACTCGAAGTCGAAAGCGAGGTTCGACTGGACGGTCGCGATGTCGGGCTGTTTGAGCGCCAGCTCGTTGATCTTCATCAGGAAGCCGATCTTGTCGTCGAGCGACACCTCGTCCGGCTTGAGCTGACGGGCACCGTCCAGTAGTCGGTGTAAGCCTCAACGGGCGAGAGCGTGACCTCGAACCGCTTGCTGACGGCGCTTGCTCTTGGCCACGTCTGTTGCCTGGGCCGTGACCTTTCTGATCTCGTCGGCGGTGACGATTGGGCTGCTCGCAAATCCCCAGACGCCGCTGTGAATGACGCGCACGCCGAACCCGGCGCTCTCTTCGTGGCCACCGCCGCCGAACCCGCCGCCGTCGGTGACGATCTTGATCGCGGACGCCGACACTGTCGTTGATGTTCCTGGTGAAGCGGATGTCGGCGTAAGTGCAGCCCAGGCGCTTCGCTTCGCCGAGGGCGACATCGGACATGCCCTTGAACTGCGATTCGAGCGCGCGCTTGCCCGAGGACTGGGCGATCAGGTCCCCGACGAGGTCGCTGGCATAGAGCGCGAGACCGGTGGCGCTGAGCGTCTTGACGAAATCTCTACGTTTCATGACGGTTCCTATACGGCCGGCGAAATGGAGGTCATCGTGAAGTCTTCGATCTTCATCGGCGGCACGAGCGCCGTGCCCGGATTGTCGTAAGCCTCGCCGGTGTGCATCGGAACCGGCCGGCCCAGCGCGGTGATGTTATTGAAACTCACGGCCGGCGACTCGTTCCACCGGAAGTTCTGGACCGGGGCCACGATCTCGCCGTTCTCGATCAGGAACAGGCCATCGCGGGTCATGCCGGTGTTGAGCAGGGTCTGCGGATCGACCGCGCGGATATACCAGAAGAACGTGATTAACAGCCCGCGCTTGGTCGTCTTGATCATCTCTTCCACGGTGGTGGTGCCGCCTTCCATGACGAGGCTCATCTGCGGCGCGGTCCCGGTTGGCTCCCGCTTCTGGTGCTGCGCCCAATAGCGGTCGTAGAACAGGTTCTTGACAACGCCCTTTTCCACCCACGTGGTCGGCTGGGCGGCGAGGCCATCCTGCCCCACTGGCGTCTGCCGAAGAACCGGGTTGTTGATCTCGCTGCGCAGCGTGAAGTTGTCGCCGAAGACCTTTTCGCCCAGGCGACTCGTGCCGCGTTCCTTGCCGCTCATGAAGCTGCGCCGCTCCTCGGCGTTACGCGCGTTGAACGCGCCCAGGATGAGTGAGAGATAGCGCGCAGCGGGACGTGGCTCGAGGATGACCGTGTAGTTGCCGGGCTCGAGCGCGCGCGGCTTGCGCGACTTCAATGCCTTGTCCGCCGCCACTTCGGTGAGCGCCGTTGCGTCGATGTCGCCGACCTGCTTCATGCCCGTGGTGCCTGCCCACCCCGAGCCGGTCTGGTCGGGCGTACGGCACGTGAGGATGAAGCTCGCTTCGGCGTAACGGAAATACGTGAAGAGCCCCTCCGAGTTCGCGATCGCGTCGGTCCAGTACATCTTCGGGATGTAGCCGGCGCCGAGAACGCCCTTCTTCTCGCAGATGTCGGTGCTGGCCTTGACCATCTTTGCCCGTTCGACGGGCCCGAAGTTCACCGCGTCGGGCATCGTCGCGTTTACTTCGATGTACTGCTGCGGCGGCTTGACCAGCGGCATCAATTCCTCGTTTGCCGGCTTGCGCTTGGCCAGTTCCTGCACTTGCGCAATCATGCGTTTGAGCGATGCATCGTCGAACTGGTGTGTGCTTGCGGACGCCGACTTCTGGCCGTAACAGACGGTGATGGTGACTTCCTGATCGTGCTCGATCAGATTGGCCGTGATGCTGGAGTTGGCAAAGCGCGTCGCCGATCGCTCCCCACCGGAGAAGCGCACTTCCACGCCGTCTGCCTTGCACATGTCCAGCACCTTGTCGGTGATCTGCTTGACCTCGTCGCGCGAAAAACTCATAACCGCCTACTTTACCTCATGCGCGGCGCGCCGCCGGCGCGTGCGCTCATCGCTGCCCGCGTCGGCGGCGCCACCACCATTCGCCGCCGAGACACCCCGCAAAAGGAATGATCCACCACGGTGACCGCATGAGGTGTGATGGGGCCGGGATGTGCTCGGTCGAGGCCGAGCGACGGAACGCAGTGACGAGTGCCGATTGCTGATCCGGCACGACCACGACGCCGCCGTTCGCCGTGATGGCCGCGGACAACTCGTCGCGTCCGGCGTTCAGTTGGGCGATCGGCGCGCCGGCGATCATCGCGGCGGTGGCGGTCTCCCGATCGTCGATCGCCACGTGAACCTCGCAGCGGCCGCTCGAAGGAGCGGTAAACGAGCCTTCGAAGCGGTTTGGCGCATGCGATGGCCACAATCGAATCATCGAGCGCCGGCCGTCGCAGTCCAGCCCGCCCCGCACCTCTACGGGCTCGGGCACGTCCGATGATCGCCATTCGACTCCGAGCCTCACCTGCTCGCCGGGCTGGACGACGCTGGACGATAGGTCGAGAGTCAGTGGGTCGCCCGCCGCCTGCTCCGCGTCGGCCATGAGCGAACGCCAGTAGTGCGCGAACTGATCTTCCCGGTCGCGGTAACGCCAGGCATCGCCGGCGCCATACGCGACAACGCGGCCCCGCCCGACATTTCTCGAGACGACCACAGCGCCTTCGTCGCCCGCCGACAGAACGGTCGTTTCCAAACCGAGTGCATCGAACGTGACGAACTCCGACGCGCGAAGGCGGCCGACCGCGACAGGATTTCGCTCTGCGTGCTGCACTACCGCGAACGGGATCAGGCGCCGCACGTGCGAGGCGGGCGGCGCGTCCACGAGGACGATCACGGAGCCGCCACGCACGCGCGCGAACTGGTCGAGCGCGTCTACTTCGCTGCTGGTCAGCTGGTCGGGTGCTGTGACCAGGACGACAGCGATGCCGTTGCGCACGAGCGCCGCCAGCTGCAACGGAATCTGTGCGGTCTCGATCGATAGAGCACCACCGAGACGCGCCCGCGCGAGCACGCGGAACCGAGCGTCGTCCGCAATCGCCCTGCGGACGAACGTTCCGGCCCACGACGGACGCGGCTCGTGCACGAGAACGGTCGCCGCATACTCGGACACGTCAACCGCGACGTGCGCCGTGTTGTCGTCGATCGTGCGCTCACCCTCGACTGGCCGCGCCGTGATCGTGAGGTCGCGGACGCCCTCGGCCACCGGCGTCCACTCGATGCGCACTTGCGCCGTCGAAGACGCTTGCGAATCGGCAGTCCAATCGTGGGTCGCCTGTCCGACCAGGACGCCGTCGTCGAAGACCTCCAGCGCGGTCTGGCCGGTGATGCCTCGGGCCGACAACTCGACAGTGACGACGCCGAGCGCGCGCGGGTGCGTGCGCGCTGGCGATCGAACAGAGGTGATCGCCACATTGCCATCGATCGGGGCGCCGATCAGGACGGCGCCGAGCGGCGCATTCCGCTCACCCATCCGGAGCGGCCGCCGGCCGTCGGAAATCACGATGCATGCGGCGTCGGCGGAACACGGCGCCGCGACGGTTGCAAGCGAATGCTCGCGGACCGAGACGTCGAACACGTCCGATAGCGCTCCGCGCAGTGAGTCGGCGATGGCATATGCGCGCTCACGCCTCGTCGTGTCGCCATCCGGCAGGGTTAGAGACGGGGCGTCGAGGATCGCCACCGTCAGCGGCCGACGCCTCTGCCGCTCGATGGAGACCACTGGGTCGGCAACACCGGCCAGCGCAATCGCGATCGCAACGACCCGCAGCCCCAGCGAGCCGCTCATCTTCCACCGCCGCCGGGACGAGGAGCTGATGACAGAGCTCCGACGAGGGGATCGCGATCAATCTGATCGGATGGCGCGACGCCCAGCCGGCGCTGGAGCAACGCGCGGAGATGCGCCTGCGCCTCTCGTGCCGCATCGAGGGCTCCGCCAGGATCCGACGAGACGGCAATTGCAAACGGCTGCAACGCCGGGGATGCGGGATCGAATCGAAGCACGCGCGCCGCCAGCGCGGCGTCGAGCTTTTGCGCCTGCACGCCGCCAGCCAGCGCAAGGATTACCAGGCGCAGTTGCTCGTCAATGGCATCGCGGGCTTGCGGTTGCCGTTGCGCGGCTTGCGGGTGCGCGGTCGATGCGTCTCCCGACAGCCGGCGCGCCTGATCGATTCGCGTCCGTTCGGGCAGAGTGCGCAGGAAATAACGGCGCCGATCGAAGGCGCGCTGCAGCGCGGCGAGGGCCGAGCGCTCGAAGACGAGCGCCTGCACGGTGTCGCCTGCATTGAGACGCGCTTCGGCCCGAGACATCTCGCGCGTCGCGTTCAGCAGCTCGATCTGGCCTTCGTTCTCGAAGCGGCCCTGCTCGAGATCGTGCGAGTGCTCAGCCTCCTCGACTTCGTCCACGACTTCGCCGCCGGTCATGAAGACGAACTCGGCGCGGACCATCCGCTGCTCGACCGCCAGCAGCCGGCTCTGTTCGAGGAACGCATCGGCCGAGAAATTGTCGCGGCCGGCATGCAGTCGCTCGGTCTTGACGATCAGCATCTGTTGACTGAGCGCCTGCCGATCGCGGTCCTGCGGGAGGGCGAACCCGGCCGACGACGCCTCGCCCCGCCTGCCGATTTCGATCACGTACGATTCGGAAGTGGATGGATCGGCGCCAGGCTTGCCGTCGCGCGCTATCGCACGGTACACGAGCGTGTCGCCGTCTTCGAGCGCGAGCGCCGGGAGGACGAGCGACGCGCGTCCCTCGAGGACAGGGCCGCCGCCCGACGCCGCTTTTAGCGGCACTTCGCCTTCCTGGAACGAGAAGGTTTCGCCGCTTCCCGAGATCTTCGTGTATCGAAGCGCGAGCGACGCGACTTCCAGATCGTCGCGCGCCACGGCGATCACCGGAACCGTGCCGGTTGCGGCGCCGAACAGGAGATCGCGTCCGGGACGCTCGATGGTTACGACCGGACGCTCGTCGCTGACAACCCTCACGTTGAGCAGACGATCTCCGCGGCCGCCTGCGGACGGTTGGCGGACCAGTAGAATGCGGGACCGCGTGGCCGGGAACTCGAACGTCGCGTCCTCGCCCGATCTTGCAAAGCGCTCAGCGTCGCGGCCGGGCTCAACCAGTTCCACCACGTCCGTTACGCCGGCCATCCGCAGGAGGACGCTGCTCCCTTCCAGCGCTTCGATCTGCACCGGGTTCTCGTACGAACTGGCGGACTGTCTCGTGTACGGGGGCGGCGTCACTGTCGCGCGCAGCGTGCCCGACGTCCTGTCCGTGTGCTCGCTCGCATCACCGGAAGCGGGAGCCCGGACGATTGAGGTGCCCTGTGGGCGCGACATCATCAGCCCGACGGCAGCAACGGCGATCACGCCAAACGCAAGACGCACCCACGACGCGCGGCGAATGCCCGCGTCTCCTACAGCCGCCAACCGGCGCCCCGCTTGCTCGGCGAGCGGGGCCGCGACGATCGGGTGGATAGGCCTCCCATCGATCACTTCCTGAGCGGTCACGATCAGGTTGTCGCCGCCCGGCGCTTCGCGATCCAGCACGCCTGCCGTTCGCTTGTCGGAGCAGCGACGCCACCCGACCACGGTTGCGACGATCGCGACGAGCACCGCCGCGACCACAGCTCCAGCCATTGACCGCGCCGTCACGTAGGCAACGCCGGCCGCTGCCGCGCCGCCCAGAGCGCCATTGGCGATGGCTGTCACGCGCATCCAGCGCGTGAGCCGTCGCACCTCGAAACGAATCGCCTGCTCAGGCAACTCGTTCCTCCGGTGCGGTGAGAGGCTCGGCTCCATTCGCGATGCGACGCCGCCGAATCACCATTTCGAGCGCGAGCAGCAAGAGCGCCGCGGCCCACATCCAGCGGCGGTCGCCCTCGTCTTCCGGCTGAAAATCGCGCGCCGCTCCAATCGGGCGCGACCACCGAGCCAGCACGTCCGGCGCGATCGGCACCGGTTCTCGCGAGGGCGCCTCCGCGAACGCGGCATTCGCGGCTCTTTCGAGCGCACGCACTGCCTGCACACCCGCGGCGGCCATTCCGGTCTCGACGACGAGCGCCTCCCGATGCTGGGCGCCAGTCATGCCCGGGAGAGCCGCAAGCGCCTCGCGCATCCAGGTCTCGGCGGGCGGCGTGGTGAGCTCGAGGTCGCGCGTGCTGCCACCCGCGAACACCACTATCAGGCGGCGGCCGCCCGGCGTCGTGATACCCCGCGCGAGGACGGCATCCAGCGCAGCCGACGCAAAAGCTCGATCGTTGGCAGCGGCGCGAACGGCGATCGGAGGAGCGCCCGGCGTGTCACGCGCATAGCTGACGCGAGTGGTGGTATCGAGCAGGGAGACATGCGCGCGCCAACGGGTTGACTCATGCAACAGCCCACGCTCGGCCTCGCGCGCCACGCGCGCGGGCGGCAACGGCAGGAACCGAATCCCCGCGTCCTCGGGGATGCTTGTGAGGTCGCCGGCACTCATACGGCCCAGCCGCAGATCTCCGACGATCACCACCTCGCGCGAGCCCGCGCGTTGCGCCTCGAGCCAGCGTGCAGCGTCGCGGATGCCGTCGGCGACGTGGCCGTCCGGCGTAAAGACGGCACTGGCAAAGCTGTTCTTCCGCTCCGCTTCGACAATGGCGTGCGGCTCACGGCGATCGACCTCATCGACGGGCGCGATCACGAACGCGGAGGCGACGCGCGACTTCCATGCGCGTTCACGCGCCGGCGATATCAGCACTGGGGCCGCAAGCGCCGCCGTCGCTGCTGTCAGCATGGCCATGCGGACGGCGAGAAGCCACCAATCCTGGATCGACCGGCGTCGAAGCGCCGCCAGCCGTGTCGTGCGCACGAATCGCAGCGACGGAAAGGGCACGCGCCGTGCCGTCTGCCTGGTCAACAAATGGATGGCTACCGGCACCGCCAGTGTCAAGAGGCCAAGCCACGCGATCGGTGACAGCCAGATCAGGTGCATCCGCTCACTGACCTCCCCGGCGGCTGATGAGGAGCCGGCGCAGCGCCGGCTCCAGCGGTTCGTCGGTGAGCACTCTGAGGTAATCGAGGCCTTCGCGATGGAGCGCGCGCTCGACGACGGCTAGAAACTGCTGAAACTCTGCGTCGTAATTCGTCCTCAGCGCAGCCGGTTCGGCAATCACGCGCGCGCCGGTCTCGAGATCCTCGAATTCGATGGCACTGCCTGAGCGCAGCTTCACCTCATCTCGCGCCAGCGTCTGGATCGTGATGACATCGTTTCCCATCCGTGCGAGCCGCCGGATCTCGCTGAGCGCCGGCTCGTCGTCGTAGAGATCGGACATCACCAGAATCAGCCCACGACGCTTCATCAGCGCCGCAGTGCGCTTCAGCGCGTCGCTCACCGGAGCCTGGCCCGAGGGCGTGAGCCGGGCAAGCGTCGCGAGAAAGACGCGTAGGTGGTGGCGGCCGCTGCGCGGCGGTAGGTATTCCGAGCGCCCCTCGCGCGTGATCGCGAGCAGACCAGCAGCATCGCCCTGATCGATGACGAGCGTTCCCAGGGTCGCCGTCACCGCCGCGCCCAACGCAAACTTGGTGCGGCCATGCGGAAAGTTCATCGAGGCGCTCGCGTCGATCACGAAGAGCGCGCTGAGGTTAGTCGTCTCGCGAAACTGACGTGAGAAAAGGCGATCGGTGCGCGCGAAGGCCTTCCAGTCCACGTACTTGAGGTCGTCGCCAGGCCGATAGTGACGATACTGGCTGAACTCGGCGCTGTAACCGTGAAACGGGCTGCGATGCAGCCCCTGCCGCAGCCCTTCGACAGTGGTGCGCGCGAGCAGCTCGAGGTCGCGGACAGTCGTGCGGTCGGCGGCAGCGACGACGTGCGGACGGCTCACGGGCGGACCGTGTCGAGCAGGCGCGACACGATGGCCTCGGGATCGACACCTTCGGCCTCAGCCTGGAAGTTGACCAGCAGGCGATGCCGCAGCACCGGCGGCGCGACCGCGCGGATGTCGTCGAGCGAAACCGCCGCTCGCCCGTTCAACACGGCGCGGGCTTTGCCGGCCAGCAACAGCGCCTGCCCCGCGCGCGGTCCGGCGCCCCATCGTATCCAGTCACGGACGAATGCGGGTACATTGTCGGCGGCGGTGCCTCCGGGGCGGCTCGCACGCACGAGTCGCGCCGCGTATTCGACGACATTTTCGGCGGCAGGAATCTCCCGGACGAGGACGCGGGCGCGCTCGATCTGCTCGCCCGTGGCCACGGCGCTCGCCTGCGGTTCGTCGGCGGTGGTGGTCTGCGCGAGGATGGCGCGCTCCTCCTGGGCGCTTGGATAGTCGATGACCACGTTCAACATGAATCGATCGAGCTGCGCTTCGGGCAACGGATATGTGCCCTCCTGCTCGATCGGATTCTGTGTGGCGAGCACGAAGAGCGGGCGCTCGAGCGGATAGCGAACGCCGCCGATCGTGACCTGGTACTCCTGCATCGCTTCGAGCAGCGCCGACTGGGTCTTTGGCGGCGTGCGGTTGATCTCGTCGGCGAGAATGATGTTGGCGAAGATCGGCCCGGCGATGAATCGAATCGTGCGCGACCCGCTCGCTCGATCCTCCTCGATCACTTCAGTGCCCAGGATGTCCGAAGGCATCAGGTCGGGTGTGAACTGGATGCGGCTGAACTTGAGGTGCACCGCCTGGGCGAGCGTCTTGATCAGCAGAGTCTTCGCCAGGCCGGGCACGCCGCGCAGCAGGCAGTGGCCACCGGCCAGGAAAGCGGTGAGGATCTCGCCGATCACGCGCTGCTGACCGATGATGACGTGCCCGAGCTCCCGCAGCAGCGCGCTCACGAGCGCCGCGGCTTCCGCCAGCGTCAACGGCTCGATTGACGTGGTGGTCTCACGGATCGACTCCTGTTTCATGCGATCTCTTGCGATTCTAGCGTAGTGCTCGGCACCGCCTGGCGCTCGACGTCTGGCCGGCGCACTAGCCGATCGACTGATCCCGGCCGCGATGCGGCGCGCTACCGTGAAGGCATGACTGACATTCTGGCTTCCCTTTCCGACACCATTGCGGGCAGCGTGGACCGCGCGGCGCGTTCGATCGTGCAGGTCTCCGGGCACGCGCGGCCGGCCGCTGGTGTCGTGTTCGCACCCGATCTCGTCCTCGCACCGGCGCATGTGCTCGAGAACGACGTCGCCAGCGTTAGATTCGACGGCACATCGCACGAGGGCGTTGTGCTCGGACGCGCGTTTTCCCTCGGGCTGGCGACCGTCCGCGTGCCCGGGCTGGGTATGCCCCCGCTCGAGCTGGGCGTCGAGCCGCGCGTGGGACATCTCGCAATCGCGGTCGGTCGAACCTGGAGCGGTGGCGTGATGGCCACGCTGACCAACGTCGCCGTCGTCGGCGGCCCGCTCCGGACGGGACGCGCAACCCAGCTCGATCGCGTGATCCGGATTCCTCAGGCGCCGCATGGCGCGCTCGTCGGCGGTGCGTTGATCGACGGCGCCGGCCGCGCCCTGGGCGTGATTACCGGAAGCGAGATCCGCCGCACCACTGTCGTCATTCCGGCGGCGCTCGCGTGGGGCATCGGGCAACAGCTCGTGTCACACGGTGGCACGAAGCAGGGCTTCCTCGGGGTCAGCTCGACAACCGTGCGCCTTCCGGAACGCCAGCGCGCCGGCCGCGCGCAGGAATTTGGCGTGCTGGTCACGTCGCTGGTCGCAAATGGTCCGGCTGAGACCGCCGGTGTGCTGATCGGTGATGTCATCGTCGCGCTCGATGGCCACGCGACGGAGGAGCCCGAGTCGCTCGTCAACCTGCTGCGCTCGGAGCGCGCGTCGCCGGCAGCGCCGCTGACGGTGATTCGAGGTGGCGAAGTACGCGAAATCACAGTGACGATCGGCGAGCGCCCGGCCAGGCGCCGCCGCTGAACGTGGCAGGCAGCTCGCGAGGAGGACCGAAGTTCGATAATTTGACGTTGTGGCCGCTCCGCTGCGCGTATTTCTGATCGGTGTCAGCCATCGCGACCTCGAGTCGTTGCGGACGCGCGTGGGTCATGACACGTCGCTGCGAATCGCCGGAGCGGCGCTCGCGCGCGACGTGGACGAGGGGCGCAATCGCGTTCCGGCAGACGTCGACGCGGTGCTGTTGACCCCGGAAGCAGCGAGGAACGCGGGCGTTACCGGGCGTGACGCGGACGCGGCCGAGCACGCCGACGCCGAGCTCTTCGAAGCGTTGACGCCGCGAGAGCTCGACGTGCTCGCGCTCCTCGCCGACGGTCTCGGTAATCGCGAGATTGCCGGCGAGCTCGGGATCAGCGAGCACACGGTGAAGTTTCACCTCGCGTCGATCTACGGCAAGTTGGGCGCATCGACGCGGACCGAGGCGGTGAGGCGCGGACTGCAGCTGGGGCTCATCGAGATCTGATCCCTGCTCCCTGATCCCTGATCCCTGGTTCCTGGTTCCTGGTTCCTGGTCCTAGAGGTTTCCTGTGCTTACAGAAACTCTTCCTGATACGGCATTGCTGGATGCGTACTCACAGGCAGTGACATCTGCCGTGGCTCGCGTCGCGGAGGCGGTCGTGAACGTCGAAGCGGCATCGCGCGGCAGCGGATCTGGCTTCATCTTCGCCGCCGACGGCTTGATTCTCACCAACACTCATGTCGTGCAACGCGCCCGGCACGTGCACGTCATGCTGATCGACGGGCGTCGCCTGGAAGCCGACGTGTTGGGCGACGACGTGGATACCGATCTCGCCGTGCTCAAAATCAGCGCGCGCGACCTCGTGGCGGCGCCGCTGGGCGACTCGGCGACGCTCGTCCCCGGCCAGCTGGTGGTCGCCGTGGGCAACCCCTTCGGGTTCCAGCACAGCGTGACCGCCGGCGTGGTCAGTGCGCTCGGCCGTAGCATCCGCGCGCGCAACGGGCGGCTGATGGAGCAGTTGATTCAAACCGACGCAGCGCTCAACCCAGGCAACTCCGGCGGACCGCTGCTGACGAGCCGCGGCGAAGTCGTCGGCGTGAATACGGCGGTGATCATGGGCGGTCAGGGTATCGCCTTCGCGGTGCCCATCAACACCGCGCGGTTTGTGATCACGGCGCTCCTGCGCGACGGCCGTGTGCGGCGCGCCGTCATTGGGATCTCGGCGCAGACGGTGCAAATCCCGAAGCGGACCGTGCGCGCGCATGGCCTGTTGCAAGAGAAAGGCGTACTGGTGACCGAAGTCCACGCCGGCCTGGCCGCCGATACCGCAGGCCTGCGGTCTGGCGACGTCCTGCTCGATTTCGGTGGGACGCCACTGAACGGCCCGGATGATCTGGTGCGGCTCCTGACCGTGGACCGAGTGGGAGAGGCGGTGCCGGTCCGCTTTCTGCGCCACGGAGAGCCACGGAGGATCGTGGTCGTGGCCACGGAAGCCACAGACCACTAGCTACAGAGAACCAGAAAGGGATTAGCCACAGAAACAAGATTAGCGACAGAACACAGAAGCCACAGATACCAGCCGCTGAGGAACCGCGCTTCTGTGCACTCGACGCGATTTCCGGCGCCCGGCTATGGTGCTCCCGCGTTTTTCGTCGCTAATCCTCTCTGGGGTTTTGCGGCGTTACTCGGTCAAGGCCACCATGGGATCGGTTTTCGCGGCTCTCCTCGCCGGCAGCAGGCACGCCACCAGCGCGACCGTCAATAGCACTGCCGCGACGCTCCCGACGACCCGTGCGTCCATTGCGCTGATCTCATAGAGCTGCGACTGCAGCAGCTGCCGTAGACCGTAAGCCCCAGCCAGCCCGAGCACCGAACCGACCACCACGATTAGCGCGCCTTCGCCCAGGACCATTCCGAAAATACTTCCGGTCTCGGCGCCCAGTGCGATGCGAATACCGATCTCCCGGCGGCGCTGCGACACCTGATACGCCAGCACGCCGTAGATGCCGATTGCCGCGAGGAACAGCGCCACTGCTGCGAAGCTCACGGCGAGGATCATCGGCGTGCGTCGATCGACGAGCGATCGCTCGACGCGCTCCTCCATCGTCCGGACGCCATAAAACGGCAGTTCCGCGTCCACGGCGGCAAGTTCGCGGCGGATGGCACCGGTCATCGCAGTGGGTTCCTGCGCCGTGCGGACCGTGAGCGTGAACGAGCGCGGCACGATCTGCAGCGATGACAAGTAATACGCGCCGACGCGCTTGATCTCGGCCCGATCCACCAGGCCGCCGAGGCGCACGTCCCCGATCACGCCGATGACCGTGAACCATTGGTCGCGCGGCGGCGGCGCAAGACCCTTCTCGACGCTATCCGGCTGATACATCTGCTTGCCGATCGGATCCTGCCCCGGCCAGAACTTGGCGGCCAGCCGCTCGTCCACGACGATCGCGCGCGGCGCGGTTTCGTGGTCGCGCGCGTCGAACAGCCGCCCGCGCACGAGACGCGTCTTCATCGCCTCGAAGTAGCCGCTGCTCACCACGACATAGCTCGGCGATACCAGCGACTCGCCCGGCGCCATCTGGTAACCCTCGGCAAGAATCACCGAATCGCTGTAGCTGCCGCCCATCGGGATGGTGGTCGTGATGCCTGCCGCCTGCACGCCCGGCAGCGCTCGCACCCAGTCGAGCAGTGCCGTCGTGGTGGTGCGCAGGGCCGGATCGTCGCGATAACGCGACGCCGGCAATGCGACGCTGCCGGTCAGCACGTGATCGGCGGCAAAGCCGGGGTTGACGGCCAGCACGCGATCGAAGCTCGCCAGAAGCAGGCCTGCACCAACGAGCAGCACGAGCGCAAACCCGACCTGACTGGTGACGAGCACACGGCGGACGACACGTGCACCGCGCGAGGCCGTACCCTGAGCGCCCTTCCTCGCGAACGATCGATGCGAGGTTCGCACGACGTAGTGCGACCACCGGCAGGAGGCCGACCGCCGCGCCCACGAGCAGCACCAGGAGAAACGTGAAGCCAATCGCCCGCGCGTCGAGCGCAATCTCACTCCCGCGCGGCAGCGCGTCGAACCCGAGGACGGCGATCGCCGACAACGCCCAGCGACCCAGCGCGAGCCCGAGCACGCCGCCGACGACTGAAATCAGCACCGTCTCGGTCAGGAGCTGTGACGAGAGGCGGCGGAGACTGGCGCCAAGCGCGTGACGCGTCGCCATCTCCCGCGCGCGGGTGCTGGCGCGGACCGACACCAGGTTGGCCACGTTCACACATCCGATGACCAAGACGACGAGAACGCCGCCCCAGAGCAGCAGCAACGTCCGCCGGCTGCCTTCGACGAGATCCTCCTGAAAGTTCCGGACTCGCGTCGTGAACTTCGCGTTGAGCAGGACCGTCTTGAGCGTCGGGAACCGCTCGAGGTTCTGCGTGTTGATGGCGTCGATTTGCGCTTGCGCCTGCTCGATGCGCGCGCCCGGCTTGAGCCGGCCCATCTGCTGCCAGTTGTTGCTGTGCCGCTGCGCGTCGGAGCGCTGCTCGGCAGTGAAGGCCGCAGGGGTCCACAGCTGAATCTCGGGATCGATGAATCGCCACCCTTGCGGCATCACGCCGACGATCACGAACGGGTTGCCATTGATCCGCAGGTCCTTCCCCACGGCATCATCGCGGCCGGCAAACAGCCGCTGCCACAACCCGTGGCTCAGAATGACCTTGCGCTCCTG
The DNA here is from genome assembly GCA_963807105.1 of uncultured Acidobacteriota bacterium. GTDB lineage: Bacteria > Acidobacteriota > Vicinamibacteria > Vicinamibacterales > UBA2999 > DASPWV01. Next base: position 280,349 of record CAWEAM010000001.1, read on the forward strand.
TCCGATCTCGGCATCGGCCTCGGTAAACAGCCGGCCGCGATGCGGCTCGGCGCGCAACAAGCGGAAGAACGACGGCGTCACCGGCATGCTCGTGAGCCGCTCGGGATCGCCCTGTCCCTGGCCGCCAATCGTCACGCCGGCGGTGCGATACATCGCGAGCTCTTCGAACGCGGTCACGCCGGCCAGCCGATCGAAGTAGTCGGGAACGCCGTTCGACGCGCGCTCGACGCCGGCGCCGGGATAGGCATTGAAGACCGTGGCAATGCGCTCGGGCTCGGCAAACGGCAGCGGCCGCAGCATGACGGAATTGACGATGGCGAAAATCGCGGCGTTGGCGGCGAGGCAGAGTGAAAGGGTGGCGACGGTGGTGAGCGCGAACCCGCGATCCTTGATCAGGAGACGGACGGCAAACTTCAGGTCCTGCGCCAGACGATCCATGAAGACATTCGACGGATCGGCTGCGCTGGCGGTTCCGGCGCTCAGGCGGCGCGATCGAGTGGCATAGCGCATAACTGCGGCGGTTCGGCACGGCAGACGTCGAGGTGATGCGCCTTGAACGGCTCGCACGACCCTTGCTTCAGAATAGGCAGAGGCACCGTCATGTCGCTCCCGTTTGCAAAGACATGCACTGCGACACGCATGAGCCGGCCAGACCCCCACGAACCTTTGCGAGACGATGTCCGGCTCCTCGGCGAGCTGCTCGGCGAGACGCTGCGCGCTGATGGTGGTGAGACGCTGTTCCAGACCGTGGAGCGCGTTCGAGCGCTCTCCAAGAGCGCGCGCGAGAGCGAATCGCATTTCGTCGAGCTGGCGAAGGAGCTCGCCATGCTGCCGGTGGACGACGCGCTCCCGGTCGCGCGCGCCTTTTCGCACTTCCTCAATCTCGCGAACATCGCCGAACAGCACCACCGGATTCGCCGGCGCCGCGAATATCAGCGCGATCCCCAGGCCAGCCCGCAGCGCGGCTCGGCGGCCGATAGCTTCGGCCGCCTGATTCGCTCGGGCCTCACAGCCGACCGCCTCCATGACGCCGTCTGCGCGCTTCAGATCGAGCTCGTGCTCACGGCGCATCCCACCGAAACCGCGCGCCGGACGCTGGTGCAGAAGTACAACCGCATCGCCGCCGCGTTGATGGCGCTCGATCGCCCCGATCTCACCCCGGCGGATCGCGACGATCTGACGGCGACGCTGCGGCGGGAGATCGCCACGGCCTGGGCGACCGACGAGATTCGCGACACGCGGCCAACGCCGCTCGACGAGGTGCGCAGCGGACTGCTGGTCTTCGAGCAGAGTGCGTGGGCGGCGGTGCCGCGCTATTTACGCGAGGTCGATCGGGCTCTCCGCGCGACCACGGGTCGACCGCTGCCGCTCGGCGTCACGCCGATTCGCTTTGGCTCCTGGATCGGCGGCGATCGCGACGGCAACCCCAACGTCACACCCGACGTGACGCGCCGCGCCTGCCTGCTCTCGCGGTGGGTGGCCGCCGACTTGTACCTCGCGGAAGTCGAGGCGCTCCGCGACGAGCTCTCGCTGGCGAGTGCCAGCGACGCGTTGCGCGCGGCAGCCGGCGCCTCCACGACGCCCTATCGCCAGCTGCTGAAGGCCGTACGCGCGCGCCTCATCGCCACGCGACAGTGGATCGAAGCGTGCCTCGAGTCAGATCAAGATGTCGCGCCGGCTGCCGGCGTGTATCTCGACGAGGCGGAGTTCATCGCACCGTTCGAGCTGTGCTACCGGTCGCTGGCACAAACCGGACATCAGCTCATCGCCGACGGGCGTCTGCTCGACTTGCTGCGCAGGATCGCGACGTTCGGATTGACCCTCGCTCGTCTCGACGTGCGGCAGGACGCGGCGCGTCACACCGAAGCGCTCGCCGCGATCACGAGCGCCGCCGGTCACGGATCGTACGCAGACTGGGACGAGCCGCGTCGAGTGGACTTTCTGCTCGGCGCTCTATCGCGCGGCGAATTCCCGGCGCTCGAACCTGCCGACGCGTCCGACGCAGCACGGACGTCATCGACACGTTCCTGATGATGGCGCGCATACCCCGCGGCTCGCTCGGCGCCTATGTCATCACCATGGCGTCGCAGCCATCGGACGTTCTCGCGGTGGAACTGCTGCAGCGCGCGGCAGGCATCCGCGACCCTCTACGTGTCGTCCCGTTGTTTGAAACGTCACGCGACCTGGAGAATGCGGGCCGGGTGATCGGCGCGCTCCTCGACCTCCCGTGGTATCGCGATCGGATCGCCGGACGCCAGGAGGTGATGATCGGCTATTCAGACTCGGCCAAGGATGTCGGACGGCTCACCGCCGGGTGGAATCTTTATCGTGCACAGGAAGACGTGGTAGCCGCGTGCCACGCGCGCGGCGTCCGCGTCACGCTTTTTCACGGGCGCGGCGGCAGCGTGGGGCGCGGCGGCGGACCGACACACCTCGCGATTCAGGCGCAGCCGCCCGGCTCGATCGACGGGACGCTGCGCGTCACCGAACAGGGCGAGATGCTGCAGGCATTGTTCGGGCTGCCCGACATCGCGCTGCGCACGCTCGAGATTTACACCACCGGCACGCTCGAAGCGTGGCTGACGCCTGGTATGGACGCGGCACCAGAATGGCGCGCCTGCATGGATCGACTCGCGGAGGACGCGCGCGCGGCGTATCGAGGGATGGTCTACGACAACCCGTCGTTCCTCGAGTACTTCTACACGTCCACGCCCGCGGCGGAAATCGCCGAGCTCAACATCGGGAGTCGTCCCTCGCGGCGCAAGAGCGGCACGAGCGTCGCCGATCTCCGGGCCATCCCCTGGCAGTTTGCATGGACCCAGACCCGCCTCATCCTGGGTGCGTGGCTTGGCATCGGCGAGGCGCTGGCGTGCGCGAAAGAACGCGGCGAGCTGGCGCTGCTCCGGCGCATGCACGCCGAGTGGCCGCATTTTCATTCCTCCATTGGGCTCATCGAAATGGTGCTGGCCAAGACGGACGCCCGGATTGCGTCCGAGTACGACCGCCGGCTCGTGCCGGAGCATCTCCGCGGCTTGGGCGCGGCGTTGCGGGCGCGCCTCGCCCTCGCCATCGACGGTGTGCTCGAGGTTACCAGTCAGGATGAGCTGCTCGCGCCGAACCCCGTGATTCGCCGCTCGATCGACGTCCGCAATCCCTACGTGGACCCGATCAACCTCGTCCAGGTCGAGCTGTTGCGGCGGCTGCGGGAGCGTCCGGACGAACGGCTGCGCCGAGCGTTCATGGTCACCGTAAATGGGATAGCGGCTGGGATGCGCAATACCGGCTAAAATCCAGAGCCCGAGGTGCCCATGTCACGACTGACTGCCAACGACTTTCCCCAGGAGCTCCTGAACCTGTTCGACCAGTACGTCCACGGGTCGATCGATCGGCGCGGCTTTCTCGATCGCGCCGGCAAGTTTGCCGTCGGCGGCACCACCGCCGTGATGCTGCTCGATGCGCTGAGCCCCAGGTTCGCGGAGGCGCAGCAGGTTCCGCCCGACGACAAGCGGCTGAAGACCGAACGCGCCGAGTACCGATTCGCCGAACGGTTCCGGCAAGATGAAGGGATATCTGGCACGGCCCGCCAACGCCACGGGCAAACTGCCTGGGATCCTCGTCGTCCACGAGAATCGCGGACTCAACCCGCACATCGAAGACATCGCGCGGCGGCTGGCACTCGACAACTTCATGGCCTTTGCGCCGGATGCGCTCACGCCGCAGGGCGGCTACCCCGGCGACGAAGACAAAGCGCGTGAGCTGTTTCCCAAGCTCGATCAGGCCAAGAGCCGGGAAGACTTCGTCAACGGCGCGCGGTATCTGAAGAACCGGCCCGACTGCACGGGCAAGATCGGCACGGTGGGCTTCTGTTATGGCGGCGGCATCGTCAACATGCTCGCCGCGCGGCTTGGCAGCGATCTGTCTGCCGGCGTGCCGTTCTACGGCAACCAGGTGCCGGCGGAAGAAGCCGCGAAGATCAAGGCGCCGCTGCTGCTGCAATACGCCGCCACCGACGAGCGGATCAATGCCGGCATCCCGGCGTACGAAGCCGCGCTGAAGGCGAGCAACGTGCCGTATCAGGTGTTCATCTACGAGGGAACCCAGCACGGCTTCAACAACGACACGACGCCGCGCTTCGACGCCAACGCTGCGAAGCTCGCGTGGTCGAGGACGGTAGAGTTCTTCAAGAAGAATCTGGTCGGTTCGTAACGTTGGTTCGGCTCGCGAGTTCGTCACAGGAGGTTCAGGTCCTCGAACCTCCCGTTTGCGAACCGACGATCGCGAACGAATCGTTCAACCGCCGTTGGATCCTCTGTTACAAGGGCCGAAGGCGTTTCAGGATTTCGGCGAACGCCTCGTCGCGGGTGCTCTTTCCCGCGATGTACGCGCTCCAGATTTCGTCCAACATGGGCTTGAACTGCCCGAGGCCCTTCTGTTTCCAAAGACCGTTGGCTTCCGCGTACGGAACGTGGGCCGGTGCGATGGATCGCACCGCTTCGCCAGCCGTGTAGAAGATCAACGCATGTGACAACGCGCCAGGAACACGGACCGACAACGGCGCCGCCTGCACTGCGAGCGCCTCGTCCACGGCTTCGTCCCACTGGTGCATGGCTTCGTGAAACGTCGTTTCCAGGCCGGTCATACCGCGGTTGCCCGCGTCCAGGCTCGAGACGATCAGGAGGTTGCCACGCGTCGAAAAAGCGCCCGCCCAATTAGCGTAGGCACTCACCTGTATGGGATATCCCGTCTCCGGCCAGGGAAGCCCGTATGCGCGCGTGATGAACCGGGAGATCGCTGCGCCATGCTCTTCGACGAGCGCCTCTGTTTCGCGCACCCACGCGAGATTGGCCTCTCGGTGCGTCGGCCACCAGGTCTTGCGATATAGCGGCGCCGTTTTCTCGAGCACTGCAATCAGCGCTGGATCGAGGCTCGTCTTGACGAGGGACGTCGCGTTCGCCGCGCGGACGAGGCCTTGCGCCACCGTCACCACCGGATCGTCGAACACCGCGTCCTGCCGGCTCAGGCCATTGGCGTAGAACGTCACCGCCGCGCGCCAGGCACGCTGGTCGTCGGGCGCGAGCACTGCCAGGCCCTTCTCGGCATCGGCCGGTGCTCCGGCGGTGGCGCGGCGCGTGCGATCGGGCATCGACGCCTCGTGCCGGCCTAGCACGTAGAGAAACTGATGCAGGTTGAGCCAGACGTTGTCGGGCTCAAAGAGAAAGAGCGGCGCGACGCAGAACGCGGCAGTGACGGTTCGCATGCCCTGTAGACGAGCGCGGGCCGAGGCTGGTTTGCGATCAGCGATGCTCGGCGCGCGGCCGGCCGCCGAGCGTGAAATAGAAGGTCGCGCCGGCGCCGACTTTGCCTTCGGCCCTGACCGGTGATGTCCTGCGACAGGATGCAGACGCCCTGTGGCACGGGGACGAAGCGCAGCTCGAACCAGCGGCGCGATCGTCGGGATAGACAGGAAAGGATTCGGTCATGGTCCGGCCGAGCAGATCCTGGGGCGGGCGCCGCGCCTGCGCCGCGACCGCATCGTTCACGTAGAGATAGCGGAAGTTGAATCCGATCACCGGACAGCCTTCGAGCAGGTTGTCGAGGACATCGCGTGACAGATCGGTTGCGGCTGTCCGTCTACCGGCTGGAGACTCATCTCAGCGGGACCACGCCGAATTCTGTTTGCGGTACTCGCCCGGGTCGACCACGGCATCGATGACGGCGGGTCGGCCGGCGCTCAGCCCTTCACGAACGGCGGCGTCCAGTTCGGCCAGCGTGGTGACGCGCCGCGCCCACGCGCCGAATCCTTCGGCGACGCGCGCGAAGTCGACTGTGCGGTGGTCGACACCGTACGGAGCGTGGCCGCGATTCTGCTGCGCCACGTGAATGAGGCTCAAGCTGCTGTCGTTGTAGACAACGATCAGGAAGTGCAGGCGTTCGCGGACGCAAGTTTCGAGCTCGGCGCAGGTCATGCCGAAGCCGCCGTCGCCCATCGTGCACAGCACCGGGCGGTGAGGAAACGCCAGGCGCGCGGCCATCGCCGCGGGCAGCGCATAGCTCATCGCGGAGAGCCCGTTCGACTCGAAAAACGTCAACGGTTCGTAGCTCCTCCACGCCTGGCTGGTGATCGACTTGATCGCGCCGACGTCGGTCGCGAAGATCGTGTCGCGGGGCATCAGCGCGCGCAGCGCGCGCGTGAGCTCGTAGCCCGAAAGCCCATTGAGCGCGGCGCCGGGCCGCAGCACGGTGGCAAGGTCGTCGCGGAAGCGCGCAAGCTCGTCCGCGCTCCATTCGTAAGGGCCGCGCAATCGCGGGGCGAGCGCGTCGAGCGACGCGGCAACATCTCCGACCGCCTCGGCCTGCGGCTTGTAGTCGCCGCTCGCGATCGACACCGGCCCGACCGACACGACCTTCATGGTCTGGTGCCAGAGCTTGTCGGACTCCACCGGCTCGAAGCCGAGCCCGACGATGAGGTCGGCGCGCCCGAACAGATCGACGATGACGCCGTCGCCCGCGACACCGGCGCACACGCCGTAGAAGAGCGCGTGATCTTCGGAGAGCATGCCCTTCGCCTTCGGGGTCACGAACACCGGAACGCCGAGGCGCTCGACGAACGCCCGCACAGGCGCCGCGTCGCGGTGCGGGTTCAGGTCGAGCCCGAGGACGACGACGGGGCGGCGGGCCGTCGCCAGATGGCCAGCGACTTGCGCGATGGCGGACTCCGTCGCAGGGCCGATCGCCGGAGGCGCGAGATCGAGCGCGTCAACCGGCTGGCCGTCCCGCTCGGGCAGACGGGCGACGTCGCTGGGGATGGCGATGTGCACCGGCCCCATGCGCGGGGCCAGGCAGGCGCGCAATGCCTGTCTCACCTTGCTCGCGGTGTCCTGCCCGTCGAGCGTGATCGCCGTCTTCGTAAACGGGCGATAGACAGCGTTGAGATCGATCTGTTGGTGCGTTGCAAACGGCGCCGCGGCCGCAGCGGTCGCCGCCGTGATCGCCACAACCGGCGAACGATCGAGAAATGCATTGGCGACGCCGAGCGTCATGTTGACCGCGCCGGGGCCGAGCGTTGACACGCACACGCCGGGCCGACGGGTGATTTGTCCGGTTACATCCGCCGCAAACGCGGCCGCCGCCTCGTGGCGCGTGAGCAGGAACTCGATGCCTTCCGCCTTGGCGGCGTGAATGAACTCCAGAATCTCGCCGCCCGGGAGGCCGAACATGCGGGTGATTCCGGCAGCGCGCAGCTCGCGCGCTACCACCCGCGCGGTGTTGAGCGGCGTGCCGCTCATTGCACGTTGACCGTGAAGACCAGGACGTGCTGGCGCGGCAGACTCGAGTCCACCGACGCCAGCCGGAATCCTTCGGCCTCGACCTCCATGCGCGCCTGAGCCACGGTCATCTTGTGCGCGGGCAGGATCGGAATCGACGGGTCTTCGCCCTTGTATTCAATCAGCACGAGCCGACCGCCCGGCTTGAGCGCCTTGCGGATGTTCGCGAGCATCGTCATCGGATCGGAGAGCTCGTGATACACGTCGACCATCAGCGCGAGATCGATCGACGCAGCAGGCAGCCTGGGGTCGGCAGCCTCGCCGAGCACGGTGGTGACGTTGGTGATTTGCGCGCGTGCGAGGCGCGCCTTCAGCAGCGTGAGCATGCCCGGCTGAAGGTCGTTTGCATAGACCTTGCCCGTTGGTCCGACCAGCCGTGCGATCCGCTCGGTGAAGTAGCCAGAGCCGGCGCCGATATCGGCCACGGTCATCCCCGTCGCAATCTGCAAGATCTCCAGGGCGTGTGCAGGACGTTCTTCCGCTTCGCGCTCCGCGCGCTCCAGCCACGGCGCGCCCGCGACACCCATCGGCCGCGCATACTCGCGTCCGCTGATCGGATGCACGCCGGGCGCCTGCGCAGCGGCGCAGCCGACGAGCAATGCCAGGAGGAGCCCGCTGATCATGCCGAACAGCTTACACGCCGCGCGTGCCCAATCTCCACTGGGAAGGAGCACGAGTCCGCCGGCGGCACGACCGCCCGCGCAATTCGCGGTCACTTTGTGACACCATCGCGTTTTGACTTCCGACCGCGAGATGTCCTCCAACTACAGTCCGGCACTGCTCACCGACGTGTACGAGCTGACGATGCTCCAGGCGTACTTCGACGAACGGATGTCGGAGCGCGCAGTCTTCAGCCTGTTCGCCAGGCGATTGCCACAGCATCGCAATTTTCTGCTCGCCTGCGGCCTGGACGACGTTCTGGAGATCCTCGAAACGCTCCGCTTCGACGCGGCCGCGCTCGACTACCTGGCCTCGCTCGGGCGCTTCTCGACGGCGTTTCTGGCCTCCCTTGCGGAATTCCGCTTCACCGGAGACGTGTTCGCAGTCGCCGAAGGCACGCCGATCTTCGCCGAGGAGCCGATACTGGAGATCGAAGCGCCGCTCGCCGAGGCACAGTTCGTCGAAACCATCGTCATGAACCAGATCAACGTGCAGACGATGCTCGCGTCCAAGGCGGCGCGTGTGGTTGCCGCGGCACAGGGGCGGAGGGTCGTGGACTTCGGCATGCGCCGCATGCACGGGATCGATGCGGCGATGAAGGGGGCGCGCGCGTTTCACGTCGCCGGCGTGGATGCCACGTCGAACGTCGCCGCCGGTCAGGCGTACGGGATGGCGGTAGCCGGCACCATGGCGCACAGCTACGTGCAGGCGCACGACGACGAGTACGCGGCCATGCGCGCGTTTGCGAGAATCTATCCGGACACGGTGGTGCTAGTGGACACCTACGACACGCTCGCCGGCGTGCGCAAGGTGGTCGACCTCGCCCGCGAGCTCGGCCCCAAGTTCAGGGTCAGCGCCATCCGTCTCGATTCGGGCGATCTGGGCGCGCTTGCCAGGGAGGCGAGGCGCATCCTCGACGCCGCCGGCTTGCAGCGCGTCGAGGTTTTCGTCAGCGGGAATCTCAACGAGCACGAGATCGCACGGCTGCTCGCAACGGGCGCGCCGGTGGACGGCTTCGGCGTCGGCACCGACCTCGCCGTCTCAAGCGACGCGCCGAGCCTCGACCTCGCGTACAAACTGGTCGAGTACGCGGGTCGCGGCCGCCTGAAGCTCTCGCCCGGCAAGCGCGTGTTTCCAGGCGCCAAGCAGCTGTATCGCATCGAGCGCGACGGCCATGCCACCTACGACGTGCTCGCAATGCGCCACGAGCCCTTGCCCGGCGGCCGCCCGTTACTGCAGCAGGTAATGGCCGGAGGCCGCCGCCTGCCAGGCGTCACCCGCGCGCTCGACGACATTCGCGCGCACGCGCGCGCCGAGATCGATCGGCTGCCAGCGAGCGTGCGCACGATCGAGCCGGCGGATCCGGCATATCGCGTCGAGATCAGCCCGCCGCTCCAGCGCGCGCACGACGATGTGGGGCGGCGGTATGAGCAGTGAGCGTCGCGAAAATGAATCCCGCGCGCGACGCCCTGCTGGTCGTGGATGTCCAGAACGATTTCTGCGAGGGCGGCGCGCTGGCGGTGCCGCACGCCGATCGCGCCGTTGCGGCGCTGAATCGCTACATCGCCGAGGCGGTGGCGAAGGGCGTGACCGTGTACGCATCGCGCGACTGGCACCCGGCGGTGACGCGCCATTTCAAGGCGTTTGGCGGCGACTGGCCGGTGCACTGCGTTCAGGAGTCGCACGGCGCCGCCTTCCACCCCGATCTCCGGCTCCCCGCCGGCGCCATTGTCATCAGCAAGGGCACGACGTTCGACAGTCATGGATACTCGGCGTTCGAAGGCGTCACGTCGGACGGCTCGTCCTTCACCGAGGACCTGGCCCGGCGGGGTATCGAGCATCTTTACGTGGGCGGGCTGGCGACCGACTACTGCGTACAGCACTGGGTACTCGGCGCGCTAGCCGAAGGTTTCAAGGTGACCGTGCTCGAAGATGCCATCGCCGGCGTCAACCTCGAACCAGAAGACTCGGCGCGGGCGATCGATCGCATGCGACAGCAGGGCGCCGTCGTCTCACGATCGTGATTTGAAGCGAGCGTTCAGCCGCGTTGCCGCGTCTGCCACTCCTCGCGCGTCTGCCCCCACAGGTCGACGCGCGCATCCGCGAACGGCGGCGGCAGCCGGCCCGGTCCCCGATTCCGCGACCCGAGCTTGCGCGCAACCTGCTGCGACGCCGCGTTGTCGGGATCGATGGAATGAATGACGTCGGTCCAGCCAAGCCGCTCGAAGGCAAATCGCATGGCGGCGGCCGCGCCTTCGGTGGCATACCCCCGACCCCAGCAATCCCTCGCAATCGCCCAGCCGACTTCAGGGCCGGGCCAATTCTCGGGCATCCACGGTCCGAGCCGGCCAACCCAGCGGCCGGTGGACTTCTCGATTACCGAGAACATCGACACGCCGGTCGCGTGCCAGGCGCCGATCATTGCCATGAGACCGCGCCAGGTGACCTCACGCGGCGCAACGCCGCCGATGAAGCGCGCCGTCTCCTCGTCGACCATCATGGCCGCCCAGCCGTCGAGATCGGTCAAACGAGGCACGCGCAGGATGAGGCGCGGCGTTTCGAGTTGCAGCGCGTCGAGAGAAGAGTCCGACACCGAGATCAGTTCCAGAAGTATTTCGAGTTGATGCCGCCAGGTGAGTTGAGGGTCTCGATGCGTGAGCGTAGCGCCGGCCTCGGCCCAAGTCAAAGCGCTCGCGCCACCCGATGCAGTTGCGCGGGTTACGACGCGACCGTCACCTTGACGATCGCCGTCGTCCAGCAGCAAACTTCCCCGCCACCGCCCTCGCCGGAGTAGTCGTTCGCGGTCACGTGCAGCAGGTAGTCTCCGGGCTCACTGAATTTCACGGTGACTGCCGAACGACCGTTAAACCCGGCGGTCTCGCCGGCAAGCTTCTCGAATTTCTGGCTCGCGCTGTCGAACGTGACCTCGCCGGTGCCACGATATTTCGACCACGTGAGGACGACCGGCGGCGGCGGATTGCGCTGCGGCGCGTTGCTTCCACTCGAATATTTCTCGTCGTCTTCCGCCCACAGCGGGATGGTCAGCGGCTCCGAGACGCGCGTGGAGAGGCTGCGCGCCTTCGCGACGCTGGCGATCGGGCCCTGAAGCGGCGGTTCCTTCGGATCGAAGCGAAGCAGCGGTGGCTTGTTCCCGACGGCGACATCAGTGAAAGGACTGACGACGTAATCGGTGTTGAGGCGCAGCGGAATGCTCGTCGTTTCGCCGTTCACGGTGAGCGTCCACGTGAGACGCTGTTGCGGGCTGAAGTCTTTCGGCACCGTGATCGTGAACATCCCGTACTGACGATCCGGCAGAAAGTACGTCGGCTGCCCGAGATCCGGACCGCCCGGCTCGATCCGGTTGTTCGGACCAATTGGCACTTCGATCGCCTGTTTCGTGTTGCGATTCAGGTAGCCGACGAGAAATGTGTGCGATCCGTCCGGATTGGCGTACCAGCCCTCGAACGCGCCGGTGATGCTCGTGCCGAACTGCCGCATCGGCTCGCTCGGGAGCCGCTGCTGCCCACGCGCGAGCGGCGTCTCAGTGGGCACGCCAATGGCCAGCGCGCCAACGGCAAGCGCCACGCAAGCGCACGCCGGTCCGCAGACTCGTCCAGCGATCATTGCCGATTCTGGGTGGTCGTCTGGGTCTTCGCTTTTCTCTCGGCGAGAAGCGCGTTGTATTCGGCGTCGTCGAGATAGACGACGTTCATCCAGGCGTGCGCCATCTCGTCGACGGTCCGGTCACCGTAGCCAACCCACTGCTCGGGATCGGGATTCGATGGGTTGTTCTTCGTGTTGTCGTACCAGGCGCTGATGTGAATCACCGTGCCCTTCGGGAACACGGGCGCCGCGTCGTCGTCGTAGATGTAGTTGGTCATCCAGTTGAAGTTGAACTTGCCGACATAGCTCACGATCTGCGTGCTGCCATCGGGCAGGATCGCCTCCACCTGCATGGCCTTGCCGCGCAGATGGAAATGGGGCTGGAAGTTCGTGATCAAGGTGTTTTCCTTGAGCACGGTGAACCCTTCGGTGTGGACGACGGAGTTTGGCGGGATGTCGAGGAAACCGCGCCGCTTGAGTCCGGTGAACCCGACGAGATAACTGCGCTTCTTCGGCTCCTGCCCTTTCGGATAGAACCAAAGCGCGAGCTCGGAGCCGGTCGAGACGTCCTCGCCGACCGCGTGAATGTGCTGATCCCACGAGATCTTTTCGCCTGGGACGATCAGCTTGCCGGTGCCGGGATAGAACAGGTCGTACCCCTTGCCGATGGCCCACTCCATCAGCTGCGGGCGCCGCAGCACCAAATCGTCGCGCGAGGCCGGCCCGGTCGGACCGTTCGCGGTTCCGGTGTTGACCGCGTCCGGATCGTCGTTGAGCACGAGATACGCGATCGAGTGATGCAGCGTCTTGCGCGCCTGCAGGCTCGACGGCCGGATCTCCACCATGCGGACCCAGCGCGGTTCGGTGATCGGCAGATCCTGCATCGGCCGGTACCACACGTCCTGATGCTTCGCCGCCATCGGGTATTCCGAGGACTTGACCACGAGATCCGGCGGTCCGAAGCCGTCCTTGACGCCCTGCCACTCGTTGTCGGTGACGAGCGGCTTCGGTGCAGGCAGGTCGGCGGTGTTGCCTTGCGGCGCGCCGCTGTCCACCCAGCGCACGATGGTGTCGATCTGCTTTTCGCTGAGCGACATGTCGTTCTTGAACTTCTGCACGCCGACGCTGGGATCGAGATGCCATGGCGGCATCTGGCGCGCCTGGACACGCTGCTTGATCGAGCGCGCCCACGGCCGCGCCTCTTCGTAAGTGATGAGCGACATCGGCGCGATCGAGTTCGGCTGATGGCACTGCTGACACTTGGCCTGCAGGATCGGCGCGATGTCTTTGGAGAAGGTCGGCGTATCGGCCGCCGCTGAAGCCGCCACTACGAGAAGTGCCGCAAACGACGTCATGGCCCCTCCTGGAAACGCGGAATCTGGGACGAATTTACACCAGATCCGCCCTCTGGAGCACGTCCGTAAGGGAGTTGCCATTGTCGGGGCTGGTCACGGCACCTGGGCACCAGGCACTCCGCACCCCAGGCACCTGAGGCAGCTGAGGCACCAAAGACACTCTCGAGATAGTGCTATCGTCTTGACGCGTATGAAGCGGCCCGCGCGATACTTCCGCGCCGGCGTCGGCGCGGTCATTGCGGACCGCCAACGGCAGATTCTCGCCCTCGAGCGCTCTGACTTTCGCGGCGCGTGGCAGCTCCCACAAGGCGGGCTCGAGAAAGGCGAGAGCCCGCTCGAGGGCGTCTACCGCGAGATCGAAGAGGAAACGGGTCTGCTGGCGAGAGATCTCGAGCTCATCAGCCAGTATCCGGAGCTGCTCGTGTACGAGCTCCCGCCCGAGGCCCAGACGAAGAAGTCCGGGCTGGGCCAGGTCCAGTATTGGTACTTCTTCGCCTTCAAGGGTCCGATGGATCGCGCCGCGAACCCGCCGCGCGGCGAGTTCACCGCTGCACGCTGGGTCGCGTTCGATCGCATCGTCGAGGACGTGGCCAGCTTCCGGCAGCCGGTCTATCGCAAGCTGCTCGAGCACTTCCGTTCGCTGCGGACGCTCGGATTGCGGGACGTGCGGGATCTGGGAACTTGAAGCTTCGACGCACGTAGGTTGATGTTCGGGCGCACCCGGTTCCCGCGCCCCGCTCCGCGTCGTTACAACGGTCCCGACGCCCAGGCCCAGTGATCGCGAACGTGATGCCCGGGCTCTGGATGTTCGCAAACAGCCAGCGGCCGTCGGGGCTGTAGCACGCACCTGCCCACTCGGAGTCGCGGAAGTCGCCGGTAATGCCGTTCTCTCGCCGGCGAGCACGACGTTGTTCTTGGCGAACTGAAAGATTTCGCCCTCGATGGTCAGGCCGTGCATGAACTCCTCGCCGCCGCCATCCTCGCAGAGCACCAGCCGCCGCGCGGGCTCACGGTGATGTTGTCCGGCGCGTTGAAGACTTCCGCCGACGGAGACTGGAAGAGCCGCCAGATCCTTTCTTCGGCTGGTTAGTAGACCCAGATCTGACCCTGACCGATGCCGCCGCTCGTCGAGACGATGTAGATGCGAGCATCGTTTCCGTACCAGCAGCCTTCGAGCCGCGCAAACGTCGCCGCTCCCTTGCCCGCGCCCCTGCGCCCAAAAGAAGTTGCCCGGCGCGCTCGATGCGGGGTTGTCGGGAATGCCGATCGGCACCCATTCGACATCGAACGTGGTTCCTGCGGCGCAGCTCGCGCCAAGGTTGACCAGATTCGCGCCTCTCCCTTTGAGCATGAAGAGACCACCGCCGGAGCGAAGCTCCCCAGCGATCGCGGGAACGAAGCGGTACAGTCCCGAGCTGCCGCCGGCGTCCTCGGTCTCGTAGATGTAACCAGTGGCCGGATCGACGGCGAGCGCCTCGTGCGAGAAGCGTCCCATGGCGCGAAGGGGGTGGGATCGCCGAGACCATCCGTCGGCACTTCGAAGATGTAGCCATGCGGCCGCGGGATCCTAAAACGACGTGCTGAACGCGTGGCGAGGCCCATCTCGTGGTTGCGTACGAGGCGCGTGCGCCCGTTGCCGGCGGGAAATGCCGCCATGCCGTCGTGCGCGCCGGGCGTCGGCTTGCCGTTGTCGAGCAGATCGCCCGTCCATCCGAAATTACGGCTCTAGAGCATGAAGGCGAGATCGGCGATCGGGAACTTGACGAGCTGCGGGAACGCCCACGCCAACTCGCTCGGCGACGCGCCGAACCAGCGGCCGAGGGTCGCGCCGAACTGGGCCGTGCCGATCGTCGGGATCCACACGCCGCGATCGTTGGCATCGTCCGGTCCGCCGAACGCGAAGGTGGGCATCTCGCCGTAGACGCCGCCGCGCACAGCGCCGCCGGCGACGATCTGGTGACTGCCCCACGCGTGATCGGTGCCGCTGCCATTGTTCTGCATCGTCCGATTGAATTCGGACTGGGTGAACAGCGTGACCTTCTCGGCGAGACCGATCGCGAGCGTGGCCAGCGAAAACGCCGAGATCGACTGGGAGAGCTGCGGTCAGCAGCCCGGTGTGGGCACCATCCTGTGACGCGTGCGTGTCGAAGCCGCCGATCGAGCAGAAGAACACCTGGCGTCCGGGCCCCATCGTCGCGCGCACGCGGATCAGGCGCGCGACTTCCTTCAACTGATTGCCCAGCGAGGTGTTGGGAAAGGCCGCGGTGAACGGCGGCAGATTGCCGCTCAACTGCAGCGTGTCGGCGAGCTGCAGCCCGTCGGCGAAAGCGCGATTGGCGGCTTCGCGAACGGGGTTGCCGTTGTCGAGGAGCAGCATCGCGTTGACCGCCTGCCGCCGTGCGTCGGCGGCTTGCACCGGCGAGAAGCCGAGGCCGCTCAGGTTGAGGCTCGATCCCGGCGGAATGACGTTGCTCCGGACGTCCACGCCTTCGAGGAACAGCGCCTGCGACGACACCGACACGGCCGACAGCGAGTCGCCTGCGCCGAAGACATCGAGCAGACGCCCTCCCCAGCCGGAATAAACGCTGTCGCGACGTGCCGGCCTGCGCCTGCGTCGTCTGGTCGGAGTGCGAGAACAGGTTCGGCGGCCGCGACCCGCCCGCCAGGTACTGCGCGCGCGTGAGCGGCTGATTGAGCGCGCCCATGTTGAGCACGAAGGCGACGTGGCCGGTAGCGCACAGCTGGTTCAGCTCGGGCATCGCCGAGTGCAGCGCGTAGGGCCGCGACTGTGAAATCGCTGATCGGCGCGAGCAGTCGGCTGGCGCCGAGCGCAAGGCCGCCTCGCGTGCTGCTGATACGCGGTGTACCGTGCCGTGTCCACCGGAACGATCATGTTGTTGCTAGTCGTTGCCGCCGAACATGTAGACGCAGACGAGCGCCTTGTAGTCGGTAACAGTCGCCGCCGCCGCCGCCTCGACCTCGCGCACGAAAAGCCCGCGCGCGGCCCCCGCGCCGAGCCCGGTGAGCCCCAGTGCCGCCAGACGCGCACTCAGTTTCAGGAAATTCCGCCGCTGCGGCGCGTGTGTGTGTGTGGCCATGTTTTTGTCTCAGCTCTACGGCACGACGACAGTTTGAACGGCCGTGAAGCGCTGTTGCCGCACGCATTGATCGCGCGGACGCTCACGTTGTAGGTCCCCGGCGGAACTGGCGCCGACAGCATGCGGCCGTCGACCGGCAGACGCCCGGTGAAGGAGCCTGCCACGTTGACTTCGTAGCGCAGCGGCGCCGGGCCGGTGGCCGCGGCCACCACGTCAGCGTCACGACGTTGCCATTGACCGCCGCGAAGAAATTGATCGGCGTCTGCGGCGCGCCGGAACACGTGGTCGGGAACGTCAACGTCACCGGATTGGAGGATCCGCTCGATCCGGCGGCGTTGACCGCGCGCACGCTGAACGTGTACTGCCCGGCGGGCACGGCTGAGAACGAAAACGACTCGGTGACCGGCAGCTGCAGCGAGGTCGTCATCGCGCCCGTCACGTCCACGAAAATCGACGCCGGCGCTCCGCCCGCAAACGTATTGCGCCACGACAGGGTGAGAGCGGAGCCGTTCACCGCACCTAGAAGATTCGTCGGCGCCGTCGGTCCGGTGGCGGTGCTGACGTGCACGCGAATCTCGCTCGACGCACGGCTCTTGACGCCGCCAGATATCGTGTGAATGCGGAAGTAGAACGACCCGGGAGGAACCGCGACCGTGACCAGAGGCGACGTGCTTCCGGTTGGCAGGCTGATGAGCGCCTGTCCCGGTGCGTTCCTGCTTCGAGCACGTACGCCTGCGCCGGCGGTCCGATGAGCGGCGGCTTCCATTGCAGCGTCACCATGCTGCCTGCAATCGACGTGGCGACGAGCCCGGTTGGCGGCTGCACGGTGCATCGAACCGACGCGGCCATCGTTGTAGACGGAGTACTCGCTCGAGATGGCGGCGAGATAGAGCGCGCCAAGCGCCCGCTCGCGGGCAGTCGATGAGCTCGACGCAGCGGAATCGCCGTCGTCGCCACACCGATCAGATCGCGCAACTCGGGCGACATGCGGCCAAACATCAAGCGCTGATTGACCAGCTCCACGAGTCCGGGCACATCGGCCGCCCGCTGGATGAACGGCTGCAGGTCAACGGCGAACGACGACGAGTACGATCCGTTCAGGATCGAGTAAATGTAGTTGGCACGCTGGACGGCGAGCGCGGGCGGGTAGATCTGAAACTCCGGCCCGAAGAGATCGGCGTGCCCCGGCAGCGTCGTCAGCGGCGAGTAGAAGCTGAACACGGTTTGCGGCGTCAGCAGCCGCTGCGTCAGGTTGCTGAAGACGCCCGTCGAAGCGATCCGATACTGGTGACGTTGGCGCCGAGCGCGCGGCCGAGGCCGATGATATGGAGCACCGGATCCTTCAGGCGGCCGTCTTCGGCCGCAAACCCCGCCGCTTCCGGATCGGTGAGCATCGCGCGTGAGTACCGGCCTTGATGATCGCCGCGCACGCCGGCGCCGTTGTTGACGAAGACATCGGCGACGCGCCTGATGTACGCCGGGCTCGGGTTGCTCGTGACGAGCGACCGAATCAATCGTGTCGCGACAAACGGCGGCACATTGGGGTGATTGAAAACGTTGTCGATCGACCGCTTCCATGTCGGCGGTCGTCGACTGCTCCGCCGGCAGCACCACTCCGTAGAACAGCGTCTTGGCGCCGGTGTCGTGCGTTGTGACACGAGCGCAGCAGCTCGCCGACGAAGTACTGCGAGTTCGTTGTTCGACGGCGTCGCGCCGGGCATCGTCGGATACGTCCATCCGGTCAGCGCGCGCGCGAACTCCTTGATGTGATTCTGCGTATAGCTCGGGACCGGCTGCCCCGTCGGCATCGAGCTTGAGCGGTGCCGTCCTGGTTGAGGTCCCACAAGGCCAATCGAGAACAGCTGCATCAGCTCGCGCGCGTAGTTCTCGTTCGGCGAGCTGGTACTGGTGGCGCGGCGGCTGAACACCAGATCGAGGAACTTGCCCATCGTCGGGCTCACCGTCACCTCGCGCATGCAGCGTGCGATAGTTGCCGAACGCGTTGCGCGACAGGAGCCGGATCCACGGAATCAACTCTTGGCCGGTGCCGGTCTTGTTGGCCGAGACGACGATGATCTGGCTGAGCGCGAAGATCATGCGCTGGCGCAGTTGATCGGGGCCGTTCGCCATGTTGAGGAACAGCTGATTGCGCACGCCGTTGGTGTCGAGGCCGTCCGGCATCGGGCTTTCAGGCAGCGCAAACTGCTGCTGAAGCCACGCCGCGGTTCCCGCCGATTCGATCGCGGTGACATCGGCCGCGGTCGGGCCGAAGGTTGCCTGATCGAGGAAGTGCGCGGCGGGCCGCGGCTCGGCGGCCGTCGGCGGCACTTCCTGCGCCAGGGCGATAGCGTTACAAAACACGGCGAGGCCGGCGAGAATTGAAACGGCGGGGTGCGGCGCGCGACTCTGCGCACGTCTGGTGAAGCGACGTGCAAACGGCCATTTACACAAGAGAACTTGTCGAGTCATGACCCTCGGCTGCTTGTCGGGCGGAGCCTCTCCAGCCGCCCTCGACCTGCATGAGGGGCAAAACGCGTACCTCAGCCGTTGACTACTCGTATGCAACCGGATGTCGCGGCTCGTAGAGCATAACGTCGAGCCCGCCGGGCAGCGCCAGCGTCACGTGAAGGCCCCATCCTTCATCTTCCGGCTCTCCCTTGATCGTGATGCCCTTCGCCGCCAGCTCGCGGCTCGTCGCGCGAATGTCATCGCACACGAGTGTGAGCTGATGCCGAACGCCCGACTCGAACGTCGGTCCTTCGGCCGGATGCACGCCGACCTCCGCCGGCGGGAGCTTGAAGATGAGCCATCCGTCGCCCGCGTCAACGTGCTTCCAGCCAAAGACATCGCGAAAGATCGCACGAACCGCTTCGGCCTCCGATGTGTACACCAGACAGTGCGCAGCCAAGATTGCCATCGTGATCCCTCAAGTCGTTCCTTCGCCGCGAAGCCGCGCCCGATCGCCGGGTCGCCTTCAGCTCTCCGCGACGCGAACGATGACCTTGCCGAAGTTCCTGCCCTGGAGCATGCCGATCAGCGCCTGCGGCGCCTGCTCGAGCCCGTCCACGAAGTCCTCGCGATCCTTGATCAGACCTTGCGCGACCCAGGCGCTCATCTCGGTGATGAATTCCTTGAAGCGATGGCCATAGTCGAGCGAGACGATGAAGCCGCGCATCTCGATGCGCTGCGTGAGCAGCGTGCGCATCAGCCACGGCATCTTGTCCACGCCCTGGCTGGGCGCCTGATCGTTGTAGTTCGCAGACGAGGCCGCAGAGCGGCACGCGCGCACGTGGATTGAGGAGCGGCACCACCGCTTCGAGCACGGCGCCGCCGACGTTCTCGAAGTACACGTCGATGCCGCCCGGACAGGCGCCTTTGAGCGGCGCGCGCAGATCGTCCTGCCGATGATCGAGGCACGCGTCGAAGCCGAGCTCATCTACCGCGAAGCGGCACTTCTCCGCGCCGCCCGCGACGCCGATCGCCCGGCAGCCTTTCGATCCTCGCGATCTGTCCGACGGCAGATCCAACGGGACCCGTGGCGGCGGCCACGACAACAGTCTCGCCCGGCTGCGGCTTGCCGATATCGAGGAGACCCATGTACGCGGTGAAGCCCGGCATGCCGAGTACACCAAGTGCGCGCGACGGGCGCTCGAAATCGCCGGTGAGCAGCTTGCGCAATCCCTTCCCGTCCGACAGCGCGTAGTCCTGCCAGCCGCTGAAGCCGAGCACGAGGTCGCCCTCGGCGAATGCCGCATTGCGCGACGCGTCCACCCGGCAGACGGTGCCACCGACCATCACGTCATCGACCGCAACCGGCGGCGCGTACGACTTGCGCGTCGCTCATCCGGCCGCGCATGTAGGGATCGAGCGACAGATAGACGGTGCGCAGCCGCAGTTCTCCGTCATTCGGAGCCGCGCGATGCGGGCGCTTCATCAGCCTGAAATTGTCGGTCGTCGGCGTCCCGCTGGGGCGCGAGGCGAGGACGATGCGCCTGTTGATCGAGGGATTGTGCCGCATCAGTCGCGCCGCTCGGATCCGGGTGGACGCGTCCGCGGGCCGACATTTTCGAGCGGCCGATACTGATCGGCACGGCGGCTCGCCTCGCGCTTGACCAGATCGAAGCGATCGCCGGGGCCAGGAAATAGAACTTCGCGGGCGGCCGCGTCGCGTGCTTCGCGTCGTAAATTGCGACGTAGCCGCGTCCCAGGACGTCGAACTTCGTCGTCCTGAACGACGATGGCCGTGTTCTCGTCGATGCCGATCCCGATAAGATCCGGACGCTTGGCGACGACATCAATCAGATCAAACTGGCGATTGCGGCGCAGCAGGTGCTGATCGATGGCGGAGTTCTTGAGAAAGCCAAAGCCCACGGTATGGTCGCCAATCATCGTCTCGTTGCCTTTGGTGTCGCCGCGCACGAGGAACGAGCCCAGAATCGTGGCGCCCGCGGAGCTGCCGCCGATGACGCCGCCGCGATCGAGCAGCGCCTGTAGCTCGCGCTGCGTGCGCGTGTTCAGGTAGGCGTCGGCGAGGCGCCACTGGCGTCCGCCCGCGAAAAACACGCCGCGTGCCGTGGTGAGCGGTTTGACGAAAGCCTCGGTGTCGGCCACTGTCGGATCGCGGGTGTGCAACACGCTGAGCTGTCGCGCGCCGTTCTCGCGAAACTGCTGCAGGCCCGGACCAATACTGATCGTAGGTCTCGGCGTCACCCGCGGTCGGAACGATTACCAGCGGTGCATCGGGACCGCCGGCGAGCTCGATGAACCGCTGGACAATCGCCGGGTCACACATCGCGCCGCCGACGATCACGAGCGTGCCCCTCTTGGGACCGACGACTTGCCCACCCGCGGACACGGCACCGCACATCACCAGAACGATTGCGGCGAAAGCTCGGATCATGGCGCACCTCCGCTTGCGCGGGCAATAGTAGCAGGGCTGCGGTGAGGGATGAGGCGCATCAGCCGTACGCCGCCGCTCGTGGTAGCATCGCGCCCTCACCTACGCGGGAGGGGTCATGGTGCCGCACATCACAGCCGATCTCGCCGTCACGCTCGATCACGATCGGCCCGGCACCCTGGCCAAGGCAATCGGCTGCGTGAGCGGCGCCGGCATCAACATCGAGGGCTACAGCGAGATGAACGGCGTCGTGCATCTGCTGACCACGGACCTGCCGGCGACGAAGCGCTGCCTCAGCGACGCAGGGTTTCACGTCGTGCAGGAGCAGCAGGTTGTGCTCGTGCCGGTGGAAAACGCACCAGGCGCGGCTGCCGGCGTCTTTCAGCGCATCGCCGAGGCGCACATCAACGTCCGCTACAGCTACCTCGCCACCGGCAACCGGCTGGTGATCTCGTCGGCCGACCCGGACGCCGTCCTGCGCGCAGTCAGCGCTTGAGCGCGGAGCGGAGGCGACAGTGGAACCCCTAGCGCAACCGCAGCGCTCGCAACTCGCATACTCGAGCGCCCGACCACCGTCTACGACGCGCAATTACTCAGCCGCCGGATGCTTGGGAATTCGAAGAGCGCGCGACACTCACACATGCGGCAGGAAACGATCGCCGGTCGGACGGTGCTGGCGCGGTATCAGGCCGGGGCTGACGTCGCCCGCCCGGCCGTGCTCGAATGGTTCGAACACGGCCGCGCCACGTGCGAATACGCAGTAGGAATGGCGTAAGTCACGGTCCGCGTGACAGTGATTCAGGCGGGGCGCTCGCGACCGATCACGAGAGGCGCCAGGAGGCACGGTGGGGACGGTGGGGATGGAGACCATGTTTCTCGCTCCGATGGTTCAAGCCGACCTGTCGAGCACGCCACGCTCGGGCTTCGATCACCTCGCGCTTGAGCCGCATCAGTTCCAGAATCGCGGCGTGCGTATCTGCCTCGTCCAGGTAGAGGGCCGGTCCTGTGGCGGGGCCATGGGGCTGCGGCCAGATGCCGGACTTGAGCGCCGTTTGGTGGGTAAGAAGCATGTCAAGCAGGACATCGAGGGTCATACTTTGCTCTCCGTCTGAATAGACGGCCACGACCTCGCGTCGTTCCCTTTCGCCTCGATTGTTAACGTAGCTGCAACGTAAACGGCAGGTTTCGCCTGGCGGCCGAGGTTGCCAACGCGACAAGGGCATACCAACTGGACGGTGAGCCGGGGCGAGCGGTCACGAAAACCGACCCAAAATCCTGGCGCGCGCCGTCCCAGCGAAACGCCGCGCGCCATTCCAACCAGCGTTCAACGCATGGCCGTGAGCCCTTCGAGGACGCTGCGCGCCTCCGCTCCGACCGCCGACGCGTTGCAGGTCGCCAACGACTGCTCGAGATATCCGCGCGCGTCGCTGGCGGCCCCCGCCGCCACCGCGATGACGCCGGCGTGGTAGAAGCTGACCGCATCCTTAATGCCCACCGCCAGCGCCTTCTTGATCTCGGCCAGCGCTTCCGGCGCGCGGCCGTTCTTGTGCAGCGCCCAGGCGAGCGCCTCGAGCGTGCGGACGTCCTGCCGGCGTGCCGACTCGCGTGTGGCAATCGTCAGCGCGTCAACCGGACGATTCGCGTGATCCGCGTAGTAGTAGATCAGCTCGATGTTCGCGTTGTCCCAGCCGGCTGATTCCTTGAGTGCCGCCGCCTCGAACGCCGCGAACGCGGCGTTCGCCTCGGCCGCCCGGCCCGCCCGGGCAAGCGCCACACCCAGCTCGAATTCGTTCTCCGGATGCGGCGCGGCGTCGTAGTGGCGCTCGCGCAGCGATGCCGCTTCGGCGCTGCGGCCCTGCTGCTGCCTGACGTTCGCAAGCTGCGCCAGCGCGTAGTGATAGTCCGGAAACAGCGCCAGCGCCTCACCCACGATCTTGTCGGCGGCGTCGGTGCGGCAGGTCAGCAGCGACAGGTGCGCAATCTGCGTGAGGAACCACGCGCGGTCTTCCACTTCGTTGTCCGCAGTGCGCCGATACGCCGCGTCCATGAATTCGACGGCGCCGGCGTGATCGCCGAACAGTTCGCGCAGATGCGCCGCCCGCGCCAGCCCCGGCACGTTGCCCGGCCGCATGTCGAGCATCCATTGCGCCGCCTCCTCCGCCTTGTCGTAGCGACCGAGCTGGACGTAGCCGTCGGCAAGGAACCCGTAGACCAGGACGTCGTCGGGGACCAGCTTGTTGAGCCTTTCCGCGGCCTCGACGGCGCGGGCAAACTCGTGTTGGCCAAGGAGAATCCAGACCTGCAGCTTCTGCGCTTCGAGATTGCCTGGCTCGATTTGCAGCGATTGCTCGGTCGCGCTCCACGCTTCCGTGTAGTGCGCGGGATTCGCGGTTTCGCGCGCACGCCGGGCCAGCGCCAGCGCCAGCTCGTTCCACTTGTCCGCCCGCTTCGCGTCGCGTGCAATCGCGCTGCGCGCTGTAGCGATCCGCCGCTCGGCCGGCGATTGCGCCGACGTGTCGGCCGCCGACAGTGCCGCCAGCGGCGGCGGCGTGCCCGCCTGCTGCGCGTGCACCGCCGCCAGACTGCCAATCGTGCACGCAGCGACGAACATTAGATTCGCGCCCCGTCGAGCCATGATGACCTCCTCGTCCTTTCTGTCCCTTGATTTGTGGCGCGGTTGTTTACTGCCCAGGACACGCAGGCCCCGCGCCTGCCGTGCACCCCGCCTCGGTCGGATCGATATGACGACGGTCGCGACCGCTCGGCGAGTAGCCGACGTAAGGGAACGACGCCTGATACGGGGTGTCGTTGACGTTGACGCCATCGCCCAGCCTGCCATTGACCGCGGCGTTGAAGCCCGGGAACGGCGCGGCCAGGACACCGCCGCCAACCACGCGCAGCGCGATGTCGACGACGTCGTCAAAGACACGACGCCCATTGGGGAAGCCCGCGTTGTCGCCACCGAGCACGCCCATGCGGCTCGCAGATCCGATCGCCGTTGGCGCAACGCCCGTGTTCAAGCGAAGCAGATCGGCGACGGGACCGGCGGGTGTTCCCGCGGCAGCGATCGGCGGCACGTACTGCACGAGCGGACGCAGGTCGAGACGCGGCGGCGCCGGAATCGCCAGCACGCCGCCGGTCAACGCGTTCAGCACGCGCGGCAGCTGCGGGTCGGCGAAGAACGACGCGAACTGCGCGTCGTTCGACGGTGCGTCCATGCTGAAGCGATCCTTCGAGCCGGTGCCGATTACCAGCTCGTTGATGAGCGGGTTGCCCATGCGCTGCACCTGGCGGAAGAGCCCGGAGCGATCGGGAACTCCCCTGTTGCTCTGTCGGATCGACACGCGCGGTCGCGACGTCGTTCCCCACACGCCGATCGTCGCCGCCGGTGAGTTGGCCGCCTCGACGCGCCCAGTGCGCGTGAGGAGTGCCGTCGGCACCTCGATCGCGATCGTGTTGACGGCGTAGCCGGAGACGGTGTCGGGCGCGACGTTCTCGAGCGCCGCGTCCTGCTGCGGCGAGAGCACGCCCGGCGCCACGGTCGTGCGGACGTTGAACGTGTCGAAGGCGCCGCCCAGGTCGATCCAGAACGGGTCGTCGGTGGTGCCGGCAAACACCTTGATGCCACCGGGCAGATCGAAGATGCCCTGCGCGAAAAGCGCTTGATAGTCCATCGTGCGCGGCCCGACGTTGGTCGGCACCGCATACAACTGTCGGTTATCGGTTGGCGTCAGATCGAACCGTCGAGGGCCGCCAAAGGCCGTCACCGAATACTTCTGCCGCTGGCCGAGCCCCGGCGAATGGAAGCTCGTGATTTGCGGCGGCACGACCAGCGTGCCCGGGGTCACGGGGGCCGGCGAGTTGGGAGGCGCCGACGCTCCGGTCTGACCGACACCCGCATACACCTGGAAGAGCGACGGCAGCCGCTGTTCGGTCTCGAAGCGGAACTGAAACGTGATGTCTTCCCGTGCGTCGTGGTCGTTGTCGATCTTGATCTCGTACAAGATCTCGTCGTCGAACGGGAACCAGTTCGGCCCGTTCGCCGGATCGAGCAGCGGATCGACGCACAGGATCAGCGTGACTTTGTTGGCCGATCCGGCGCCGTAGCTCCTGAAGGCGTACACGTCAGTGATGTCCGCCTTGGGATCGAGCGCCGTGATCGGTGCCTCCCTGTGATTCGATGCCGACAGCTGCAGGCCGAGAACGCACACCGTTGCGGTGATGCCTGTAAACAGTCGCGCGATTGGTCGACTCATAGAACCTCCACAGGGCACTACGGGCCGCACGGCGATCTGGATTGGGTGTCCAGTCGCAGCACACGAGTGCTGCGCATCCCATCAGGCACTCATGAGCTTCGACTGGCGGGTACGGACGCGGCCGCTCGTGCCGCGTTAACGCCTACGATGCGTTGTAGGCTGCGACGATGTCGTTGAGCGCGCGGATATCCGCGTCGATGGCATTGGCGCGGTCGCGAAAGTCAGCCGTCAACAGCCCGTCTCGAATGCCTTCGAGCACGAAGGTCACCTGCTCGATGGCGATTTTGTCTCGGTCGCTGAGCTCGACCGGCCCGCCTGCCGCGATCCGTCGCAGCGGCGCCACGTACTCCTGCAATGCAGCGACGGTGTTGCGGCTCCCGGTCATGCGCAGACCCTCGGCTTGCTGAGTGACGAGATCCGCGGCGCGTGCGGCTGCGGCCCGTTGATCGGCGGTCGGGTTGAGGATCATGACTGGCCCCTGCACTAATGGTTGACGGGATGCGCTGCTGGACTGCGATCGGTGAAGGCGCCGCCGGGAACGGGAACGAACTCCCACTCGTAGCTGGTCGGCGCGAGCGTGAGCTTCAGCACGCCGAAGGTCGTGCCGTCGGCCGTCTCACTATTCGGCTTTCGCCGGCCCGGCTCTCTGGGCTTGACCAGCTCTCGTCCGCCGGTACCGACGATGAACTCGCGGATGCCGGCCGGATGCGGCCGCCGATCGGGTGTTTGCGGCGCGAACCGCTCGTAATGGTGCGCGTGGCCATTGAGGACGACTTCCACGCGATGCTGAAAGAGCACGTCCCAGAATGCTTCCGGGTTGTCGGAATCGCCATGTCCGCCGGACCCGAAGCGCGGGCGATGGAAGAACGCGAGCGTCGGCATGGTCGCGTGGGCGCTGAGGTCGCGCTCGAGCCATTGAAGCTGGCGCGATCCACTCCGGAAGTCCTCTTCCGTGTTCAACGAGACGATGTGCCACGACGTGAGATCGATGCTGTAGAACCCGCGATGGTCGGGCGGGCCCGCGCGCTCCTTGAAGAAATCGTAATAGGGAGCGGCTCCGCTCGAGTGGTAGTCGTGGTTGCCGGCGCACGCCCACGTGACATCCTTGATCTCGGTGCCGCCCCACACCGGCGCGTAGAAGTCGGCGTACTCGGACGCGGTGCCGTCGCTGTAGGCATTGTCGCCCAGCGCCAGCACTTTGGCGCCGGGATGCGCGCGCAGAAGACTGCCGACCAGGGCCGCCGTCTTCCGCGATCCTGGATTGCCGGCGTCCGATCCGGCCATATCACCCACGGCGAGAATCACATCAGCCATAGTCGTCGTCCTGTCAATCAGGAGTAGTCGCGATCGCGTTCGTGGTCGGCATCACAGGAAACGCACGTGCAGGTGATTGTCGTGTTGCGGGAAGCGCGTCGTGAGGCGATCGGCCACGAGGCGCGCATCGTTGAACAGGATCGTGGTCGCAGGAAATCTGCTCTTGATCAACACGACCAACTCCCTGGTCAGCGCGTGGTCGTAGGACGGATCGTCGATGTGGGTGGCGCCGGCCTGCCCGTTGTGCCGGAACGGCCGCACGTCCACATCGCGGCCGTCCTTGTGCGACGAATGCGGCGGGAATGCGCCACCGCCCTTGCGGCTGATGTCGCCCACGAAGATCGGAAAGTCGTGCGTTTCGGCCCACGCCGCGCCGAGCGTCTGAATGGCCAGAATGGTCGCCGCGCGGCCGAACTGATCGGCGCCCCCGGTGTCGCGATTGAACGTGGCAAACCCGCGGCCGAACTCGGGCAGCAACGTGTCGACCTCGGCTCCGCGCGTCGCACGAAGCGGCGCTGGCATCGGCAGCGCGGTGAGCAATGCCCTATAGGTGGCCACCGTCAGGCTGCCCGTTGCTGCGACTGCGTGTTGAAGCTGGAATTGCCTGAGCGCATTCCCGGTGACCGCATCGAACGAGCCGGCGCTCGCCATGACGTCGGCGTTGGTCATGTTGCCAAGCCTGACGAGCCGCTGCTGCAGCGCTTGCACGACCACGCCCTGGCTGCCCAGACCGAGACCCTGGTTGATCTGACGGATCACATCACGTGTCTCGGCGGTGAGCGTGCCGCTCGGTGCGACGCCATTGGCCGACTGCAGTTCCTTGAGCGCGCGTTCGGTGCGCGGCCCGAACTCCCCGCGGCCGCCCGCCTTTTCCTCCGGCCGCATGTGACCGAGGTTGATGAGATCGTCCTGCAGGGTCTCGACCTCCGGTCCTGACGATCCTCGGCGCAGCAGTTCGCCGGTTCCTTCCCCGGCCGATGTCAAGATGCGTCGCACCTTGAACGACGCATCCGACACGGTAATCCGGCCGTCGCCATCGATGTCGAGCCCTTTGTTTTGCCTGAACGCGACGCTCGGACTCTCAAAGAGGACGAAATCGTTGCCCTTGCCGACCGCTCGTGGAAAGAGCACGGCCATGTACGCGTCTTCGATCGTGTTGAGCCGGCCGCGGAATGGGCGGAAGTGCTTCTCGACGAAATCGAGCTGCGCTTCGGCGGTCATCGCCGTCAGCTTCTCCGTCGTCGTGCCAAGTCCGCGGGCGGTTGCAGGCATGAACTGGATCAGACCGACGGCGCCGCTGCCCGCCTTGTTCGGGATCGAGGGGCTGAACGTCCCGCCGGTCTCGAAGCTCATCACCGCCATCAGGAAGTTGGGGTTGGTCTCGAGGCGCGTGGCCATCTGCACGACCTTGTCGCGAAACGCCGGTGTGGTGTTCTTGAGGCCAGAGACGGCAACAAGCGCAAATCTCTCGTCGGCACGGGCCCTGACCCGCGGTGAACGGGCGCGTCGTGGCATGTTGGCTCCTTCGCGTCGTTATCGAGTTAGACGGATAGCATGCCGGAATTCCCCCCGACGCCGCGGATGATCTGCTGGACGAATCACTCGACCAAGCTGTCTGGCATATGATGCCGCCTCGGACGAGCTGCATTCACCGCATCTCGCTGGCTATCACGCCGCAGCGTGACCGGTTCTTACGGACTTTGGACCGCCGCCCAGTCTCGGCGCGTCGCTGATTTACAAACGATGAAGAGAGCTTTCTCCATGACAAATTCGCGACTTCGATTGTTTCTTCCTGTCCTCCTTGCCATCGCGGCGCTCGCAGCGTCGCCGGCCGCGCAGGCGCCAACGACGCATACGTTCGTTCCGGAGCGCTTCTACAACACCTTCTCGGGCGCGCACCCGCCGGTGCTTCGCGTCAAACCGGGCGATCGCGTCATCACGAAAACCGTCGATGCCGGCGGCACCGACTGGAACGGCAAACAGGTCGCGACCGGGCCCAACCCGCAGACCGGTCCGTTCTACGTCGAAGGCGCCGAACCCGGCGACATGCTCGTCGTCTCGATCGACAAGCTCGAGACGAATCGTGCGACAGCGTACTCGAGCAGTCTGCTGGCGCCGTATGCGGTCGATCCGGCGTCGCTGCTGGCACGCGTCGATCGCGAGCCGCAGCGGGCCGCCTGGCTTCTCGACAAGGCCAAAGGGACCGCGCGGCTGGACGGACCGGAGCTCGGGAGCCTCGAGCTGCCGCTCCGTCCGATGCTGGGATGCGTCGGCGTCGCGCCGGCGCGGAAGGAGGCCGTCGCCACGAGCACGCCGGGCGCGTTTGGCGGCAACATGGACTACGCCGGTCTCAATGCCGGCGTGAAAGTGATGCTGCCGGTCAGCGAGCCGGGCGCGCTGCTCTTCATCGGCGATGGACACGCGCGGCAGGGTGAAGGCGAGCTCGTGGGCACCGGGCTCGAAACGTCGATGGACGTCGAGCTCACGGTCACGCTGGTAAAGAAAGCAACGATCGGGTGGCCGCGGCTGGAGAACGACAGCCACATCATGGTGCTCGGCAGCGAGCGCCCGCTCCTTCAGGCGTTGCAGCATGCGACCACCGAGCTGCATCGCTGGCTCATGGCGAGCTATGGCTTGTCCGACCGCGGCGCCGCGCTGCTGATGGGGCAGGCTGCAGAATTCGAAATCGCCAACGTCGTCGATCCGCACTTCACGGTCGTCGCGAAGATGCGAAAGTCGTTGCTGGCGGGCGTCAAGCCGGCGCAGTAGCCAACAGGATGCCGTCTTAACGTTGCTTTTCGATGCTCGCGGCTCGGGCGCGGGTGTATGTGATCGTCACGACATCGCCGGCTTTCAGACCCTCCAATAGCTTTGGATGCTGAACGGCGCGCAGCACCCGACGGTTGCTGACGTCGTGGTAGGTCACGGCGCTGTTCGCTCGATCGATCGCGTCGATGGTTACGACCATCCGGAGCTGTTGCAGGACTCCGGCGCTCGGCGTATCAAGTTTCTTCTGCGCCTCTACGGTGGTGTCCTCCACCGGTACCATGCGCGCGCCCGGCGTGGCCTCGACGATGAAGGAATCGTAGAACCGGATCGTGATACGGTCGCCGCGGGCCAGTTGATCGAAGACCTGCAGCTCCGGTCCGGCGTAGATTGGGGTTTGCAATCCATCGGCCGACCTGACCGTGACGACCCGTCCCGCACGGTCGATCTCCCCAACGGTGCCCGAGACTTCGAGTACTTGTTGCGTCACGCCCGACGGCTGCTGCGCCGCCAGCGAGATCGCGATCAAGCTTGCGAGAATCATGTCTCCTCCACCAGCATGCGGAACCACATCCCGAGTGCAGTGTCCTCTCATCACTCAGAAGCGCCGCATGTTTCGTGTAGATTCATCTAGCTTGGGTGTGAGAGCGCACAGCATTCCCGTGTCGGGCGGTTTACGACGAGCGATGGTCGTGGTGGCGTGCGCCCTCATCCTGTGCGGCTGCCGGCAAGTCGGGCCGAAAGTGACTCGCGTGACGGCGCGACCGGTGACACCGTCTTCCAGGATCGAGCCAGGCGAGCATCGCCTCGGACTGGGCACCACTTTTTATCGCGGGGTAAGGCGTGACGGCACGCTCTACGCTCCAAAGAACGCCGCGGCGCGGCGCCCCGTGCCGCTGCTGGTTCTGCTGCACGGTGGTGGCGGGCAGGCCGACGACTTCCGATTCACATTTCCTCTGGGAGAGGAGTTCGGCGTCGCGATCCTGACGCTCGATGCGCGGCACAACACCTGGGACGGGATTGACAGTGTCGTCGGACCCGACGTGCTGTTCATCGACGAGGCGCTGCGCTACACGTTCGACCACGTGGCGATCGATCCCGAGAAGGTGGCGCTCGGCGGTCTCTCCGACGGCGGGATGTACGCGCTGTCGGTGGGTGTGGCGAACGGTGATCTGTTCACGCACCTGGTGGCGGTGGCACCGGGGTATATCGCGCCACCGTCACCGCCAGTGGGCCGGCCGCGGATCTTTCTTGCGCATGGTACGCGGGACAATGTGTACGGCGTCGGCGGCACCAGAAACCGCCTCGCACCACTGCTGAAGAACGACGGGTACGACGTGACCTATTTCGAGTTCGACGGCCCGCACTTCATCACGCCGACGGCCGCGCGCGAAGCGCTCGCCTGGTTGGTTCGATGATCGTCGCTGACACATCTCATGCGCAGCGATGATCGTCATCGAGCTCCGGTGGCCGAACAGTGGAGCCTCTCGGCGACAAGAACATCTTCACCGTGCTGCGCAACGAAGCCTGACTGGCCCGTCTGGCGTAGCGCATCTCGTCGAGTGCCCCCGGCAACGCCCGTTATTGCCGGCGCGGCCGCTTCGCCAGCTCACTGACCACGCGGTCACTCGCAGCCAGGGCAGCGTCTGTCTCGAGGATCTGGCCGTCGTTCGCCGGACGGTGGTGCCGGAACAATCGATCGATGTCGTCAGCGCTCCGGACATCCGGACTTTCCAGCACCTCGAGCGCATGTTGCAGCTCGTGCGCCAGCACCCCGACGCGATAAATGGAGAGTCGATCGCGCTTGACGACGATCCAGAGGCACCGACTGCCGTCTGGAGTCAGCTGGATGCGGTGCTGCAGAACGCCCTCAGTAGTTGGCGGCAACTTGACCATCGAGGTCACGTAGACGAACCCTCGCAGCTCCTCAATCCGTCGGACGAGGCCCCGGAAGGTCGTTGAGCCTCGACATCCTTCGCGCGCAAGCTCGTACGCGGTTCTGTCCATGAGCTTGAGTCGGCTTCGCCCACGCCCGGCCATTTCGTCGAAATGGCAACTTGCTGGCACCTCCAAGTCGGACACCGGGGCCTGGATTGACCGTGGGCCACTCCTCGACGACCCGTCAGGCCGCTCCCTGCCCGTCGAGGTGTCAGCGAGAAGCATCACGAGCGTCGCGGCGGTCGCGCAAGGAACGAATGTCGGTCGCACGCCGCCAACACTCCGCCCGCGTGCGCGAAAAGTCCTGACGGAAGGCCTTCATTTGTGCTGCAACTCGGCGCATTTTTCCTGCAAGTCGATTGCTGTCTCCGATGATTCCTGACGCCGGGTCAACTGATTGCTGCCTTCGACTACTATGGGAGCGTTCAACGAGCGACCACCGATGGCGCAAGTGTTCGGCCTCGGCGACTGGCAGGTCGAGCCCCTGCTCGGGCGGGCTTCGAAGGGGGACCGCGTCGTGCACCTGCGCGCCAAGGTGATGGACCTGCTCGTCTTTTTGGTGCAGCGGCCAGGGGAGGTCGTCTCGAAGGACGAGATCCTGAACGGCGTCTGGCATACCGAGTTCGTTTCCGAATCCGCGCTGACTCGCGTGGTCACGGAGTTGCGACAGGCGTTCGGCGATGACGTCGAGCGGCCCTGGCTGATCGAGACAATTCCAAAGCGCGGCTATCGACTGATAGCTCCGGTCGTCGTTACAGGCGAGTCGGTCCCCGGCAGCGTCGCGGGGACCGAGGCGACATCCCGAACCATAGACTCCGATGCCCGGTCACGCCGGAGGCCATTCTGGCTGCGGGTTGCGGTCGCCGGGCTCGGCCTTGCGGCTGCCGGCCTGTTCGTGGCCGTCTTTATGCTCCGCGATTCGTTATCCTTCGGCGCGCCTCCCGCCGACGAACGCATCCGACTGGCGGTCCTGCCCTTTTCCAATCTCACCGACGATCCTGCGCAGGAGTACTTCGCTGATGGCTTGACCGAGGAACTGATTTCCCAGATAGGCCGGCTGCAGCCGCAGCGCCTGGGCGTTATCGCCAGGACATCGGCGATGCGTTACAAAAGCGGTCATCGACGAGTGGACGAGATCGGTCGTGAGCTCGGCGTGAGTTACGTCGTTGAAGGCAGCGTTCGTCGCGTCGCGGGGCGACTGCGTGTGACCGCGCGGCTCGTCAGAGCGGCCGACCACCTCGATCTGTGGGTGGAAACCTACGACCGGACGCTGCCGGAGGTCTTCGCCATCCAGCGGGACATAGCTGTCCGCGTGAGCCGTTCGTTGGCGCTCACGCTTCTGCGAGACGAACCGACATCGCCACAGCTTCGAGCTCGAACAACCACCCCCGAAGCTTACGAAACGTATCTGCTTGGACTTTTCCACTGGAACAAAGGGACGGAGGATGGGGCCAAGAAGAGCGCCGAGTACTTCACGCAGGCGATCAGCCTGGATCCGGGCTACGCTCCCGCCTATGCACGGCTGGCCTTCTCGCACACCTTTCTGGCCAGCGGCAATTTCGCTTCAGATCAAGAGACCTATCCCAAGGCAATCGAGGCGGCGAGGAAGGCGCTCGACATCGATGAAAGCCTGGCTGACGCCCACACCGCGCGAGGATTTGTGAAATGGCGATTCGACTGGGACTGGGAGGGGGCGAGGAAGGACATCGAACGCGGTCTCGAACTGGACCCGAACAGTCCGTCGGCGCACACGTGTTCGGACTGTACTTGTTATCGATTGGTGATTTCGATCGCGCTATCGCCGAAATGAGGATCGCGCTCGATTTGGATCCGTTGGACTCCGCTGGCGCGGTGGAACTTGGGGAGGATTCTCCTCGAGGCGCGCGAACGCCAGGCTGCCGAGAGGGAGTTTCGCCGCGCACTCGAGATCGAGCCGGCTTTCGGCTGGCCTCACCTCGGCCTTGGTCGGGCGCTCATGGAGCAGGGCCGGAACGAGGAGCGATCAGCGAAATCCAGACGGCGATCCGCCTCGCCGGAGGCGAACGCTTCGCCGACGCACCTTGCCTACGCATACGCCATGGCAGGGCAGCGACCTCGAGCAGAAGCGATTGCCCGCAGGCTGGCAGACCAGCCCGATCCACCGGGCTTCAGATTGGGCGCGGTCCATCTCGCGTTGGCGGAACACCAGCGAGGCGCTTGAGGTGGCTCGAACGCGCCCATGCAGTGCGCGATGACGAACTGGTCTATCTCAAAGTCGACAAGAGGTTCGAGCCGTTGCGCGCGCACCCAAGCCTTTCAGGATCTGATCCGACGCGTCGGCATTCCTCGTTAGCGCAGGCTTACCTGAGGTTTGCTGCCGACAATCGGCCTGATCGAGCCAGGGCGCAAGACGACGTGATCGTGTGTGGCATCGCCCTTCTTTCCACGTTCGTCAGCATGGCGAAACACGCTCATCGCCAGACCGCGATTCTTTTGCCCTTCGAACTCGGGCTCGTGCTCGGTCAGCAGCTTCTGCCACGACTCGCGCGGCAACCGAGCCGGAATGGATCGGCATCGTCGACCATCCGGAACGCCGACGCGCGGCTCTTATCTCCTCCCTGCGGTAAGATCTGCGCGTCGATGATGGTCCTTATGCGGCCGCTCGGGGACAACAGCGCCTGAGTCGCTTGACGACGCGGGCGTACGCGGCAAGATGCTCACTCCCGGTATCAGAATCGGCCCCTACGAAGTCGTCGGCTCGCTCGGCGCCGGCGGCATGGGTGAGGTGTATCGTGCCCGCGACACTGCCCTCGGCCGGGATGTTGCCCTCAAGATCCTGCCCGAGGCCTTCGCCTCGGACGCCGACCGGCTGGCGCGTTTCGATCGCGAAGCCAAAACGCTGGCCGCGCTGAATCACGCCAACATCGCGCACATTTACGGCCTGGCGACCTCGGCCGGCGACAGCGGCACGCACGCCCGCGCGCTCGTGATGGAGCTGGTTGACGGCGAGGACCTCGCGGCACGGATTGCGCGGGCACCGTTACCGATCGACGAAGCCCTGCCGATCGCACGTCAGATCGCCGAGGCGCTCGAAGCGGCGCACGAGCACGGGATCGTTCATCGCGACCTCAAGCCCGCCAATATCAAGGTCCGGCGTGATGGCGCCGTTAAAGTGCTCGATTTCGGCCTGGCGAAGGCGCTCGATCAGGGATCAGGAATCGGGAGCCAGGAATCGCCACAGGCCGCGGACGGACGGCTCGCGAACTCTCCCACGATCACAAGCCCCGCCGTGATGACCGTCGGCGGGATGATCCTCGGGACGGCCGCCTATATGTCTCCGGAGCAGGCACGAGGACGGCAGGTCGACAAGCGGGCGGACATCTGGGCGTTCGGTTGCGTGCTCTACGAAATGCTGACCGGCCGGAGGGCGTTTGCCGGCGAGGACGTCACCGATACCATCGTCTCGGTCGTCAGCCGTGAGCCAGACTGGGCGGCGCTCGGTCCCGACACCCCGCCATCGATCCGCCGGCTGCTGCGCCGCTGTCTGATCAAGAACCCGAAAGAGCGATTGCCGGATATTGCCGTCGCGCGGCTCGAGATCGACGAAGCCGCAGCCGACGACAGCCTGTTGGATATCCAGGGCAGGCCGCCAATTCCCGCGCGGCATCGGTCGTCACTCCTGCCCTGGATCGTGACGGCCATCTCGCTCACCGCCGCGACGGCGATGTTGATCCGATGGGCCCCGTGGCGCGCCGCTCCGCCTCCGTTGCCCATACAAATGACCGCAGAGCTCCACCCGGATGTGACACTGACATTCGGCCAGGGCCGCGCCGGCAGCGTCATCCTCTCGCCCGATGGCGCGACGATGGCCTTCGTCGCGACCAGCGAAGCCGCGCCGCTGCGCTTGTTCGTCCGGCCGCTGGCGAATGCTCAGGCGACGGTGCTGGCCGGCAGTGATGGAGCGACCAATCCCTTCTTCTCGCCGGACGGCCAATGGGTGGCGTTCTTTGCTGACGGGAAGTTGAAGAAGGTGTCGGTGAACGGCGGTGCGGTCGTGACGCTGTGCGATGCACCGAGCAATCGCGGCGGCGACTGGAGTGAAGACGGCACGATCGTCTTCTCCCCGGATCGCACCGGCGTTCCGGTCGTACGCGTCTCGGAGGCAGGCGGTACGCCAGAGCCCATCACCCAGCTCGCCGGTGGTGACGTCATTCACCGATGGCCGCAGATGTTGCCCGGAGGCCGCGCTGTGTTGTACACCGCCAACACCAACCCCATCGGGTTCGACAGCGCACGCATCATCGTTCAACCACTGCCGGGTGGCACTCCGAAGACGCTCGTGCGAGCCGGATATTACGGTCGGTACCTGCCGAGCGGACATCTGCTGTACGTGCAACAGGGAACCCTGTTCGCGGCGCGCTTCGATGTCGATCGGCTCGAGATGATCGGCAGCGCTGTGCCGATCATCGAGAACGTCGCCAACAATTCGGCGAGCGGCGGCGCCGAGCTCGCCTTCTCCGACACTGGCACGCTCGCGTTCGTGCCCGGCCGGACGCTTACCGCGGCGCTGCCAATCCTCTGGGTCGATCGGCAAAAGCAGTTCAGGCCGCTGCGCCGCGAGCCGACGGTCTGGAGCGATCCTCGCTTCTCACCGGACGGCAGCCGCATCGCGACGGCAGTGCTCGACCGCGGACAGCTCGATGTCTGGATCTACGACTGGACCGCCGACCGATTGCAGCGGCAAACGGCTGCCGCCGGCAACAACGACGGACCGGTGTGGACGCCGGACGGACGACGGATCGTGTTCGCATCGACACGCGGGCGGACGACCGGATCGGATTTGTACTGGCAGCGCGTGGACATGAGCGGTCAAGTCCAGCGGCTGACCGACAGCGAGACGCAGAAGCGCGCCGAGTCGTGGCACCCCGACGGCAAGCGCCTGATCTACACCGAGATCAACAAGTCGGGCACCGACCTGATGCTCCTGCCGATCGACGGTGACGAAGCGTCCGGGTGGCGGCCGGGCAAACCGCAGCCGTTCCTGAACGGTCGATTCAACGAGATCAGCGCGATGTTCTCACCGGACGGGCGCTGGCTGGCGTACGAAACCGACGAAACCGGACGCTTTGAAGTCTACGTCACCCCGTTTCCCGGGCCGGGCGGGCGTTTGCAGGTGTCCACGAGGGGCGGACTTTGGCCGACCTGGTCGAGAACTCGCTCAGAGCTGCTCTTCACCACTCTCGGCGAGGGCATCTTCGTCCTGCCGTACCGGATCGAAGGCGGCTCCTTCGTGCCCGGCAAACAAGAGCTCTGGGTCGATATCGCCGTGACCCAGCGTGGCGGCCTGCATCAGCGGTCCCTCGAGATGCACCCCGATGGGGAGCGTTTTGCCGTGGCGCCGGTCGTCGAATCGGACGCGCGTGGTGATCGCGGCTCGAATCAGGTTACGCTGATCTTCAACTTCTTCGAGATGCTCAAGGGCAGGTTACCAGCATGAGCTCCCGCACTCGTGGTTCGGCAAGCGAAGCTTTGATTGAGAGGCCCAGCGATGTTCTCATTCAGTAGAATCTCCGGCACCGTGGGCGGCGTCGCGATCCTCGGCGCACTCGGTCTCGCGCTGGCGAGCGGGTGCATGACAGCCCTCGGGTCGCAGGCGGACAAGCCGCGGGTAATTCCACCGCCCGTGCTCGACGAGCAACCCGGACAGGCGACGACCGCCGTCGCCGTGTTTGCCGGCGGCTGCTTCTGGGGCGTACAGGGAGTGTTTCAGCACGTCAAAGGGGTAACGAGCGCGATCTCCGGGTACGCGGGCGGCTCGAAGAGCTCGGCACATTACGCCGTCGTCAGCGCGGGCGTGACCGGTCATGCCGAAGCTGTCGAGGTCACCTACGACCAGCGGGAAATTTCTTACGGCCGTCTCTTGCAGATCTTTTTCTCCGTCGCCCACGACCCGACGACGCTCAATCGACAGGGACCGGATGTGGGGACGCAGTACCGGTCCGCGATCTTCCCGCTCAGCGACGACCAGGCGCGGCTCGCGCAGGCCTACATCGCGCAGCTGACCGCCGCGCGCGCCTTCGACACGCCGATTGTCACCAAGGTCGAGAGCGGCCAGACGTTCTATCGTGCCGAGGCGTATCACCAGGACTATCTGACGGTGAATCCCACCGAGCCTTATATCGTTATCAACGATCTTCCGAAGATTGGCGCGCTCGAGCGGCTGTTTGGCAGCGTCTATCGAGCGAAACCGGTCCTCGTCGGAAGATCGCGCTAGGACAAACTTGCTCTGGATGTAGGAGGCTTCAATGAGGACGTTGATTCGCATCGCTCTCGTCGCGACGCTGATGTTGTCCAGCGCATCGGCCGCGTGGCTCGTCGCCCAGAACAGTTTCGGGACGCCGAAGACGATCATTCATGTCTCGGTGATTCAATGGAAAGAAGGTGTCTCCGCCGCCGAGAAGAAGCAGGTCCTCGACGGTGTGAAGGAGATGGCGGCGAAGATCCCCGGCATGAAGAATGTCTGGACCAAGGCGCTCCGCGTACAGCCGGAGGGCTATCACGACGCCTTCGTGATCGAGTTCGAGAACCAGGCGGCCGCGGACCGATATGCGAAGGATCCGGTCCATGACGCCTGGACGGCGGCGTTCGCCAAGATCCGCGAGGCCAGCCTCTCACCTCAGATCACGAACGATTGAGCGATGGGGCCGCGAGCTTCTCCGCTGACAACGCCTTCGATTGCTTTTGCTCAGGGGTTGATTAGCGCCGTCGCGGCCTTGTCGATCTCCTTGACGAAATACGCGAAGAACCGGGCGATGCGCTCGAGCCCCGGCGTCGAGATTGCGGCGAGCGTTTCGCCGGTCGTGTGATATAGCGGCGGCGCCTGCATGATGGTCAGCCGCGCGCCTTTGATTGCGGCGTAGCCGCCGGTCTCGCCGCTCTGCATGCGCGAGCGATCGGACACGAAGTTCACTCCGTAGCGCAGCACGCCCTGGTCGATCAGGCTGTCGAGCAAGGGCGAGCCGTTGGTGATGCCGGCGGTAATCGGTGCTTCGCCCGAATCGGCGATGGCTTCGCGGTAGCCGTCGCTTGCCACGTTGCGCGACGGCGAGAAATTGCGCTGCGCCACGTGCTCGATGTTGATCATCACAAGGGCCTTGGCCGCAAGGGCGGGATTGGCGGCGACGAATGCCCGCGGTCCGTTGATGCCGGGGGTGTGATGGCCGGCGCTGGCGACGAATACCAGCGTGCGCCTGGGACGCGGCTCGACCCGGGCGAAGTGACGGGCCAGCGCCATGAGCACCGCCAGCCCGTCTCCGTTGTCGCCTGCGCCCTCGAACCAGCCGTCGTAGTGCGCGTTCAGAACGATCGCCTCATCGGACGCGCTGCCGGGAATAACGGCGACGGCGTTTTCCGCCGTCAACCCGCGGCGCGACTCCGTGTCGAGCGCGAAGGTGGCGCGGAGCTTGTCGGCAACGCCCATCGCCGCGGCTCGCTCGAGCACCTGCTCGAGAAAGTGCCCGTCGTGACCGCCGATGTTGGCGCACGGACCGCCGCAGTTGCTGAAGTCGCGCGCCAGCTCGTTGCCCGGTTGGCGCATGATGTTGAACACCGCAACCGCGCCGCGCTTGATCAGCGCCTGCGCCTGCGGCACGACGGTGTCGCGCTCGAACACCATGTGCGCCTGCGGCACCACGAGCTGCACGGCAATCTTGCCTTTCACGTCAACGCGGTCGAGCAGGGCGGGGCTGCCGTTGCCGACGTATACGAGCGGTGCGGTGAGAGCGCCGCCCTGAATCTGAGAAGGCGACAGCGGCATCGCCGATTCGAGCACCACGTCCGCACTGCCGGCGCCGAACGCCGGGTCCCCGAGAATCTTCACTTGCCACGACAACGGCAGCCAGAAGGAAGCGTTGGAGTCCTGCGCGATGGGCTCCAGCCTGACATCTTTGATGCCCGCGCGGCGGAAGGACTCCGCCGACCAGGACGCGGTTTTGACGCCCGACGGAAAGCCGGCGATCCGTCCCCACAACTGCCCCGTTCCGATCTCGCGGTTCGTCAGGCTCTCCTTCGCCATCGCCACCAGCTGCTCGAGGTCGGCGCGAATCGCGGTGGCCTGAAGTTCCGGCGCCGCGGGCTCGCCCGGCGGCAGCGTCACCGGCCTGGGTCCGCGGGCGCCAGCGACAACAGCCGGCGCCGATCCTGGCTTGGGTGGGAGCGGCAGACCGAACCAAGCGGATGTGCCGGAGCCCGGCGCTGGCCTCCGAGGAGGGCCATCATCCTGCGCGAGCGCGGGCAGATTCATGACCACCAGCGAGAGAACGACAGAGACCACGAGCGGTGCGAGCCGGCGGAAGCGGCGTGTGCGCATCAGATTCGCCTCGTCATGCGTGGAACGACTACGGGTTGATCGCCAACTTTGGCAGCTTCGCCGCTTCAGCCACGAAGAACGCGTAGAAACGGGCGGCACGTTCGAGGCCTGGCTCTGAAATCGTCTCGAGCACGTCACCGCTCGTGTGATACATCGGCCCGGAGTGGATTGCCTGCAGACGCGCCACATTCAACGGCGCGTAGCCGCCGAGATCACCGGCGACGGATGCGGTGAAGGCCGGATTCAGGTTGAAGCCATAACGCGCCATCGCGCGCTGCCCAAGTTCGATCAATGCCGGCGCCTGATTGCTGATGCCAAAGCTCATCGGCTGCTCCGTCGGCTCCACACGCCACGGATCCGGCCGGATACGAAACTGCGCGATGTGCTCGAGATTGACAACCAGCACCGTCCTTGCGCCGATCTCTGGATTCATCCGCACGAAGTTCGACGGCCCGTTGAGACCGGTGCCGTGGTGTCCTGCGCTGGCCACGAAGACTAACGTGCGCTGCGGCTTGTGCTCCGGTCGGACGAAGTGTCGCGCCAGCGCGACCAGCACCGCGAGCCCGTCGCCGTTGTCGCCGGCGGCGTCGAACCACCCGTCGGAGTGTGCGTTGACGATGACCACTTCGTCCGTGCTGCCGGGAACGGTGGCGACGGCATTGTGCGCCTCGAGACCGGTCAGGGTTTCTGACTGCAGCGTCAGCCGGACGCGCACGTGGTCGAGCGCGCCTTCCGACGCCGCGCGCTCGATTACCATGCGCACGAACGCGCCGTCGGCGCCGCCGAGATTGAAACACGGAATGCCGCAATTGCTGAAGTCGCGGACGTGCATGTTCCCCGCCTGATCGATCGCGTTGAGGACGGCGACGGCGCCACGCTTCATCAACTCGCGAGCGCGATCCACCGTGCGGCCGCGTTCCGCATACGCACCCGACTGCGGCCTCAATGTCTGCACTGCCACCTTGCCCGTGACGTCGACCGCAGGCAGCGGATCGGTCACCAGACCGACGTGCACGAGCGAAGCGGTGAGGCTGCCGGCGGCGATCTCCGAACCGCTCGTCGGAATGGCCGATTCGAGCACGACATCCTGGCTCCCGTGACCCATGCGCGGGTTTGCGAGCAGCCTGACTTCCCATGTGCGTGACCACCACATCGGCGCGCTCGCGGAGAACTCCTGCACGTCAACCCCTTGCAGCCCGGCAGCACGGAACTGATCGGCTACCCAGCGCACCGTCGCCGTTTGCGATGGGAACCCCGCAATCCGTCCCCACAAACGATTCCCTGCGACGCGGCTTTCCTTCGAGAACCCAATGATCGTTTCGAGATCGCGCCTGATGCGCGAGCCAGCGAGCTCGGCGCGCTCTCCCTCGCCGGCCGGCACGCGCACCTCGGGCGCCTTGACACCCGCAACACTCACGACTGGATGGTGCGAATCGCCCATTCCGGCTGGAAGGGGCGCGCCGAACCACGCATTCTGCGGCCCTTGAGCACGGGCAACCGCAAGCGGCCACGCCGCGCCAATCAGAACGATCGCCGCAATGGCGGCACGTTTCCGCCCGGCTCTCGCCGTGCCGGTGCTAGGTGGCGAAGATTCCGGCATCATCGGTAGGCCGCAGCGGGAGCGGCGGTTGCGAGTTTCAGCATTGCGCGACGCGAGGCGCGCGACCAGGTATCCGACCTTCTCGACATGATCACATCCTTGACTGAACCGAAGAGGCCGATCACCGCCGTGAGTTCGAACGATCGTGATGCGTCACCTGGCCGAGCGATCCCGCGCTGCCCCAGTTTCCGGCTTTGTAAATCCGGATGCCGACACTGCGAGTTTCAGAGATGAGCGCTCCGTCCGCTGTGTATCGAAGGTAACCACCCAGCGTATGCGCCTTGTCGTGAGTCGCATGCAGCGCGACGGGCCGCGTGGGGAGATCACGGGTGTAGGCGTACTCGCCAACCGATCCGCCCGCGAGCTCCTTGAACTCTGCCAGATTCGTTTCGATCACCCGATTGCGGCTCGCTTCGGAAACGGTCGAGACACTCAAACGGCTCTTCACGCCCTTTGTTCGCCAACCGCGCATCGGGCGGCCCTCGCGCGCATCGCGCGAACGTTCGCGCGGACCGTAGCCGAACGACACACTGGCGGTGCGGGTGCCGATTGGCAGCGGTTGTTCGTACGAGCCGCGGCTCGTGCGCGCGTCGTTGAGGATCGCTTCGTTGCCGTAGCCAAAAGCGGCGAGATAGTTCTGATTGCCGCGAATGTCAGCCGCCTCCGCGTCGGGATACGTCACGCCGATGAAATCCGCTTCATGCACAATCGTCGAAGCCAGCTGAATTCCCCAACGGCCGTCATTGTTGGTCACCGAGTAGATGCCGTCGCAGAGCAGCAGTTTGTGCCCATCCGGTGTGTAGCGCGTGAAGGAAAGCGTAAATACGCCGCCGACGGGGCAGTAAAGATGCACGTTCATGCTCTCGAGCAGGTCGTAGGAGCCAGGCATCAGCCTGGTCGTTCCTTTCCCTGTCGCGTTGAGCGACGGCGGCGGCGTCGCCAGCAGGTCGGCGGCGCGATCGACGACGATCGGCTCGATGTCCTCGTAGATCGCGAACGGAAAGTGCAGGATGCTCGCAACGCCATCGAGGTTGCGCTCGTTGAGCGCGGTGAAATAGTCAGTGACCAGACGAAAGCCGTTCGAGACGGTTGCGGCAAAGCTGACTTTGAACCGTGAATCGAGCTGCCCGCCCGGTCGAAGTGCCGCCGGGCGCGCGAACTCGTCACTCCCCGCCTGCGGC
Source organism: uncultured Acidobacteriota bacterium (assembly GCA_963807105.1). GTDB lineage: Bacteria > Acidobacteriota > Vicinamibacteria > Vicinamibacterales > UBA2999 > DASPWV01. Next base: position 322,689 of record CAWEAM010000001.1, read on the forward strand.
GCCGAGGGCTCCTGCGCGTGCGCGGAAGGGACCAGCCGCGATATGACGGCGCCCGTGGCGGTCGCGGTTGCGGCCGAGCCAAGCGTCCGCCCGAACTGCCGCCGGTCCATGCGCTCTGCGCGCATGGCATCGTGGTACTTCGAGTGGTTGACCATGATTGGTGCCGGTGACTGTAGTCCCGGCGCCAGTGTGGGTCAACCCGCAGGTGCCGCGACGTCGAGCCAGCGATTCATCTGGTCGTGCGGGACGACGCCGGCCTGCTGGGTGACGATGCGGCCGTCGCGAAAGACGACGAGGTACGGAATGCCACGCACATGGTAGCGTTCCGCGAGCTGGGCCTGCTCGTCGGTATTGACCTTCAACACGACGGCGCGGCCGGCGTTGTCGCGTGCGACACGCTCGACCTCCGGGGCCGCCATGCGACAGGGTCCGCACCAGGGGGCCCAGAAATCAACCAGCACGGGGACTCGGGCACCGTTGACAATCTCATCGAAAAGCGCGGCGTCGGCCTCGATCGGTTCCGTGATCCGATCGAGTTCCGTTTTGCATGCACCGCAGCGCACACGCGAAGTGAGGTTCGACGGGGCGACACGGTTCTTCCGCCCACAGCTTTTGCACGTGCGGATCATGTTGGCCTCAGCGACCGTGTATGCAGTAGCCGTACCGCCGGCTGCAGGTCATCAACCACGAAGGAACGTGCCGCGGCGAGCCTCGAGTGGGCCAAGCCTAGCCTCTAATTGGTCACGACCGTCAGGTCGTCGAACTGGGTCACGGAGTCGGCCTTGGTCCAGACGCCGACCTTCCCCGGCTCGGCGAACGTCGCATCTTCGACCTCGTACAGCTTGGAGCCGTTGAAGTACACCTCGAACAGCCGGCCATTCGCGACCACCCGCAGCGTGCTCCATTGTGCCGACGGCACTTCGCTCTTCTTGCCGTACGTGCGGCCCTCACCCTTGAGCGGAAGGTCCGTGCGCTTGCCGCCCTCAACCTTGTAGAGCACCACGTTATCCTCGAGCGCGTTGGCGCGGACGATGTAGTAGTTGTCCTGGTTCTGGTAGCGCCACACCAGACCTGCCGCCTGATCGATGCCACCCGACACGGGTCTGATGCGCACCGACAAATCGACATCGGCGGCGGCGATGTCGGACAGCACGGCCACAGGAAACCGCGACCGCGTCGGATCGGCGTCAGTCTGGGCGAGAACGTGGTTGGCGCCGTCGGCCTGGACGATCCACTTGCCCGGCCGCCCCACGTCTGCGGTGTGTCCGAACTCGAAGCCCTTGGGTGGTTGATCGATCGTGTCCTGGCTGAAGTCGATTTTCGTCGTCGCCGTATATACCATGACAGCAACTCCCGCAGCGATAAAGGCGGTCAGCGTCGCTTCTCGCATGAGATCCCCCTTCGCTCAGATGCTTACGATCATCTGACGGCCTTAGCAGCCGTCACCCGATCCGGGCTTGTCTCGATCGTTACTTTTCTGTCGTAGCCTTCCGAGCTCCTGCGCCGCAGAAACGGGATCACCAGAAGTCCACCGAAGGACGCGCGCGCCAACTCGTCAGCCGTGTCGAGTCCGTACATCACCAAGGCCGCACGCTCTGCCGGCGTGTAGGTACCCAACACACGGTCGTGCACCGTCAGCAGGTTGGCGTAGTTCGAGTTGGTCTCGCTCACCTGACGGGAATGATGGATCTTGTGCACGTTCGGCGTCACCCAGACAAGTGAGAGCACCCGGTCCAGCGGCGCCCACAGGCGGATGTTCGCGTGCTCGATGATGCCGTTGGTCGCCTACAGCATGCGCTGAATGAGCAAGGCTTCTGCGGGAAGTCCGAGCAGCCAGATTGGCACGATCGCGAATAGAAAACGCCAGACCGTTTCCACCGGATGCGTTCGATAGGTCGTTGTCACGTCGACGAACAGATCGCTGTGATGGATCTGGTGAAATCTCCACATGGCCGGCCACATGTGCATCGTCCGGTGCGAGAGGTACCCGACGGAGAAATCGAGCGCGACAATCCCAATCACGATTTCAGCCCAGAAGGGCAATCCGCGCTGCGCGAGAAGGCCCGCAGGGCGCAAAGTCAACGCCGCCACCGCGGCCACGGATGCGAGCAACCAGTTCGACGCGAACGACAACACCGTCAGTCTCAGGTTAGCGCCGCGCCGATTCCGTTTCCACGGCTTGTCGGCGAACATCGGCACGAGGATCTCGAGAGTCGCGCCGATTGCCATCACCACCAGAATCACCGTCAGGTTGGTCAGGAATTCGCGAGCTGTCATGCGTGCCCTCCGGATTGGGCATCGTAGAACCGCAGACGGTGGCGGCAACTGACAAGTACCTGACTTCTTTGTCAGGATGGGCCATTGCGGCGTTGCGGTGTATCGATGGACAGCGGAGCCTCACGACGCCTTTTTGTCGTGAGTCCCGGCATGCTCTGCATCGAGCGGCAACAGAATCCGAAACTCCGCGCCGCCGCCAGCCCGGTTCTCGACCGTGATCTGACCGCCGTGGATCTCCACCGCCCATTTCGCAATGGCCAGGCCGAGCCCAACGCCACCGCGCTCGCGCGTTCGTGCCTCATCGACGCGGAAGAAACGGTGGAAAATGCGTTCCCGATGTTCTGCCGGCACGCCCGGGCCCTCGTCGGCGACGGCTATCAGCGCCTGGCCGTCCAGTCGCTCAACACCGATCGAGATGGTCGATGCGGCAGGGCTGTATTTGATGGCGTTGTCGAGTACGTTGGTGAGCGCCTCCCTGAGCACCAACCGATCGACGGGCAGAATGACTGTCTCGGCGACGTCGAGCGCGAGCGTCTGATTCCGCTCCTCCGCAAGTATGCCAAGCGACGTAGCGACCTCTCGCACCAGATGACCGAGATCGAGCGGCTCTCGGGAGAGGCGGACGGTGCCCGCGTCTCCATGCGACAGGCGCAACAGCGTGTCCACCAGGTTCGACATTCTGTCGACTTCTTCGAGCATGCTGCCGATCGCTTCCTCGGTACTCGGCTGCGCTGCGTCTTTCGGCAACGGCGGCCTCGCCGATCCCGCGGACAACCGCCAGCGGCGTTCGGAGCTCATGAGACGAGTCGGCCGTAAACCGCCGTAACTGATCGAAAGACGATTCGAGTCGGGCGAATGTCTCGTTGATGACCGTGGTCAGGCGGCCGATTTCGTCGCGATGGTTCGGGACCGTCAGCCGCTCGTGCAATCGCTCGGCCGTGATTCGTCTCGCTTCCAACGCGAGATGATCGATGGGTGCGAGCGCGCGACGCGCGAGCACATACCCGCCAACACCGGCGAGGGCGACGACGAGCGGCAGACCCAGGATGAGGACCAGCAAGACCTCCGAGAGCTCCTCGCGCACGCGCTCCTCGGTGCGTGACACTCGCAGGACCAGGCTATGGCCGCCGATCGTGATAAGCGCGGCCAGCGTCCGCCAGCGTTCGCTGTTTGCCACGACCGTCTCGTACCGATAGGTGGTGCCCGTCGCGGCGAGGGCCAACGGCGGCAATTCAGCAAGCGCCCCGGAGCGATGAATCTGCTCGCCGTTGACTGACCAGACCTCGTACACGTTCGCCTCGTCGGCGTGAGCGTCCTGATGTGCGTCGGTCGTCCACGCCACGCGGCCATCGGCGGTTCGCGCGAGCCGCCCTTCCGCGGCTTCGAAATCGTCATGGAGCCGTTCGTCGAGCTGCTCGAGGAATTCGTGGCGTACCGCAGCGAAGGTTGCGATGGCGTACACCATCAGCATCACCGCCAGCACAGCGGCGTACCATCCAGTCAGACGCAGGCGAATGGTCGGAGCCGCCCACCGACGCTTCATGCCTCACCTTCCCGCAGCACGAATCCGACACCACGGACGGTATGGATCAGCCGCTCATGGCCCTCGACATCCACTTTCTTGCGGAGTCTTGCCACCTGGACGTCGATGACGTTGTCGATGGGCGTCGCGCGACGAGGCTCCTTCCACACGTCGTGCGCAAGCATCTCCCGCGAGACGACGTGTCCCTGATGGCGGAGCAGGTATTCGAGCAGCTCGAACTCACGCGCCGTCAGATCGAGCGCGCGGCCGGCACGAGTTGCACGGCGCTGTACAACGTCGAGCTCGAGGTCAGCCGCCTTCAAGCGGAGGATTTCCGACGGACGTCCGCGCCGCAACAGAGCCCGGATGCGAGCGAGCAGCTCGGGAAGCGCAAATGGCTTGACCAGGTAATCGTCGGCACCGAGGTCGAGGCCCTGCACGCGGTCGTCGATGCCGTCACGGGCAGTCAGGATCAAAACGGGCGTCTCGAGTTGCCGCCTCCGCAGCGTCTGCAGAATCTCGAGCCCATTTCGGCCCGGCAGCATAAGGTCCAGCAGCACCAGGTCGAAGGCTTCCGCGTGCGCGCGAAAGAACCCGTCTTCGCCCGTAGGCGCCAGCACGACGTCGAAATGCTCCGCTCGAAGCGCTGACGCGAGCACCGCCGCCAGCTTCCGCTCGTCTTCGACGACGAGGATGCGCACTCGAGCATGTTATCGAGGTCCGGCCACGCGGCGTTGTCCCTGACACAAATGTCAGAAATATGTCAGCAGGTCGGTCGTCCGGGCGGCGTACGATAGCCAACCATGCGGCGCCGCAACACTGCTGAAGCGACGGCGGCGATGCGGCAGCCTCCCGTCGCTACGCGCTGGTTGTTTCTTCGAACCGCCGCGTTCGCCACGCTCTCGTGCCTCACCATCGCAGACGTCTCCGCCGCGCAGGATGAACCACTGCCGGCCCTTCGAGCCGGCGTCTTGACCGGGTCTGTCCGCATCGACGGCGTTCTGGACGACGACGACTGGGCCCGGGCCGAGGCGGTCGATGCGTTTGCGCAGACCGATCCGACCGAAGGCGCAACGCCGACGGGCCGCACCATCGTCCGCGTGCTCGCCGGGCCGAAAGCGCTGGTGATCGCCATCGTTTGCGAAGATCCGGATCCCGCGGGCATCGTCAGCTTCAGCGTGCGGCGCGATGCGACGCTCAACTCTGAAGATCACGTGCGAGTCGTGCTGGGTCCGTTTCTCGATGGCAGATCCGGATACGTCTTCGCCGTGAACCCGAGCGGCGCACGGTACGATGGGCTGATCAACCCTGGTGGCGAAACCGAAAACGCGGAGTGGGACGGGATCTGGGAGGCGGCCACCGAGCACACTGCAGCGGGCTGGAGCGCCGAGATCTGGATCCCGATTCAGACTCTGAGCTTCAATCCGGGCCTGCGCGAGTGGCACTTCAACGTTCAGCGCCGAATCCAACGGAAGCTCGAAACCGATCGTTGGGCGTTTCCGGCGCGCCAGTATCAGATCACGCAGACCAGCCGGGCGGGGCTCGTCACAGGGCTGCCCGAGTTCGATCTGGGTCGGGGCCTCACCGTGCGGCCGGCCGTGACGACCGGCGGCGGCGTCCCCGCGCCGTCCAGCGATGTCGATGGCGAGTTTCAGCCGAGCGTTGATATCACGCAGCGGCTGGGCGCAAACGTCGTCGCATCGGTGACGGCGAATACGGACTTCGCCGAGACGGAAGTGGACACGCGACGCACGAACCTGACGCGATTCCCGATATTCTTTCCCGAGAAGCGCACCTTCTTTCTCGAAGGGGATGACATCTTCGCCTTTGGCCTCGGCTTGAACCAGGATGTCCTGCCGTACTTCAGCAGGCGCATCGGTCTGGTCGAGGGACAGGAGGTGCCGATCATCGCCGGCACCAAAATCAACGGTCGCGCAGGCAACACGAACTTTGGCGGCCTCGTCGTCGGCACCAACGACAAGCGCGGCGTCATCGATGACGAAGCGGTGATGGCCGTCGGACGCGTCAAGCGAAACCTGTGGCGCGAGTCGTGGATCGGTGCAATCGCTACCAGTGGCGACCCGCTCGGCCGCTCCGGCGCCTGGTTGACCGGTGCGGACTTCACTTATGCGACGTCCCGATTCAGAGGCGACAAGAACTTTCTCGCGGGCTTCTGGGCATTGGCGACGGGCCGGGATGACCTTGGCGGCGATGCCAGCACCTATGGCTTCAAGGTCGACTATCCCAACGATCTGTGGGACGTCCAGCTGACGGCGAAGCGAATCGGACATAACTTCGACCCCTCGATCGGCTTCGTGCCTCGCCGCTCGGTGTACCTCTACAACGGTCAAATCAACAATCGCACGCGGTTGACGAGGGGACCGATTCAGCAGCTCTTTCACGAGTTCATGCCGTCGCTCGCGACGGATCTGTCCGGCAACTGGGAGAGCTACCGCGTCTTCGTAGCGCCCGTGAACTGGCGTTTCCAGAGCGGTGACCGGTTCGAGCTGAACGCGAATCCCACCGGCGAACGGCTGGTCGAGCCCTTCGAGATCGCAGACGGCGTGGTCATTCCCCCGGGGGCCTATCACTGGATGCGCTATCGCGTGGAAGTCGGCACCGCACAGAAGCGGCGGCTCTACTCACAAGTCACCTGGTGGTTCGGCGACTTTTACAACGGCAAGCTCGATCAACTCATCTGGACCGGCGCGTGGAATCCCACCCCGCTCGTGACCGTGGAGTTCACCGGTGAGAGGAATGTTGGCCGGCTCCCGGCCGGCCGGTTCACGCAAACACTGGTGGGCAATCGCCTTCGACTGAACGTCTCACCCGATCTGTCGGTCGCCAGCTACGTGCAATACGACACCGACAGCGATTCCGTCGGTGTGAACACCCGACTGCGATGGACGTTCAGTCCGGTCGGGGATCTGTTCGTTGTCTACAACCACAACGTCCGTGAATTGCAGGATCGCTGGGGACTCGAATCCAATCAACTGCTCGTCAAGCTGCAGTATGCCCTTCGCTATTGATCGTCAACACCTGTGCGTGCCGCGTCGCTCCACCAGAGGACTCTATCCATGCGGTTCACACCAAGGCCGCGTCTGCCTCCTGTTCCTGGAACTGCGCCGGCGATCGACTGCGGGACAGTTTCGGCTCGCTGTCGAGGGCCGAGCGGAGCGCCTCACGGGCGCGGGATAGTCTCGACATCACGGTTCCAACCGGGATGCCGATGACCGCAGCCAGCTCTCGGTACGACAGCCCCTCGAGCTCGCGAAGCACGAGCAGTCGCTGGAAACGAGCCGGCAAGTCACTTATCGCGTCTGCGAGCAAGCGGGCGTCTTCGGTTTGCAGCAACAACTCTTCAGGATCCGATGCTGAGAACGTGCCGCTATGCTGCTCTTCGTCGAAGGTGTCGGTCGCAGCGTGGAAGGCATGGGGGCGCCAGCCATAACAGGTGTTGCGAACAATCCTGAGGAACCAGGCACGCCCATCTCCGCCGCCAAAGGTTCGGAAGTAGCGAAATGCGCGGAGGGACGCCTCCTGCACCACATCTTCCGCATCGTGTTCATCCCGCATCAGCCACCGCGCCAGGCGATAGCCGGCATCGAGATGCGGAAGGACGACCGTGTCGAAGCTCGCCCCGACTCCCTGCTCGGTGCCGATGAATCCGGCGGCTCCTGTGACAAACGGTCTCGTCCGTGCGTCGGCTGGCATCCCGTGAGTGTGGAGCGCCGACCGACTGGCGACCACCCACAGCAGTCGCACAAACGCTCGTACGCTGCCCGTACAGTCAGTAAGATGGCTGGGTCATGAAACTCGGGCTTCCGGGGTCCTTCGGCACGCAGCTCAAAGCGCTTCGCGAGGCTGCGGGCTTCACACAGGATGAGCTTGCGACGATTGCGGGCCTTTCGGTCCATGGCGTGAGCGCACTCGAGCGCGGCGAACGACGCCGGCCGCATGTCGAAACCGTTCGCGCACTGTGCGCAGCCCTCGACCTGACCGCGGAAACGCGTGACGCACTACTGCGGATCGCACGCGCACCAGCTGACACCGCTTCGGTCGATGACCTTGGCGCAGGCTCGCTGCCCCTTCCGCTCACGACGCTCGTCGGCCGCGAGGCTGACGTGCAAACGCTGCAAGACTGGCTCGCCGATCCTGCCATCCGCCTGATTACGATCACCGGGCCTGGCGGTGTCGGGAAGACGCGCCTGGCGCTCGAGATCGCGCATGCAAACGCGGCAGAGCGGGCAATCAGGGTGGTGTTCGTGCCGCTGGCCGCCACGCGAACCCCCGTGTTCGTCGCGTCGGCGATCGCCGAGGCGCTCGAGCTGTCGAGCGTCACAGTGGCGGAATTGCCCAGGCGTGCACGCGCGGCCTGCGAGGGTCGGCCGACATTGCTCGTGCTCGACAACCTGGAACAAGTGCTGGAGGCCGCGCCGCTGATCGCCGATCTCCTGGCGGCGGCGGCATCGCTTCGAGTGCTGGCGACGAGCCGCGCCCCACTCCACGTCCGCGGCGAGCGCGAGTACGTCGTCGCAACGCTTGCGCTCGACGCCGCATCGGACACGATGACGACCGCTGATTTAGCCCGGTGCCCGGCGGTGCGTCTGTTCGCGGAGCGGGTCCGCGGGGTACAGCCAGACTTTCGCCTTACCGCGGCGAACGGTGCCACAGTGGCGGCGATCTGCCGGCGGCTCGATGGGTTGCCGCTCGCCATCGAGCTCGCTGCCCCGTGGATGAAGGTGCTGACGGCCGGGGAGCTCCTCCGCCGACTCGGCCACGACGCCTTGCACTCCACTGCCGCCCCGCGCGATCTCCCGGAGCGTCACCAGACCATGAACGCGACCGTCGCCTGGAGCTATGGGCTCCTCGATCCGGACGAACAGCGCGCCTTCCGCCGCTTTGGCGCGCTGCCAGGTCTGTTCCCGATCGACGCGGCTGCGGCAGTCCTTGCTGGACCCGAGGAGACCGCAAGCGAATTTGATGCAGTTCGCGCGGCAGCGGCGCTGATCGACAAGAGCCTCCTGCTGCGAGCGCCCACTTCCGCGGTGCCGAGCTGTCCGGTGTACCAGATGCTCGAAACCGTGCGGGCGTACGCGGCGCGCGAATTGACCGCCGCGGGTGAGCGCGATGCCGCCTTCGAAGGCCTGGTGCGGTATTGCACGCGAGAAGCGTCCCTGGCCGCGTCGGGGCTGGTCGGGCCCGCGCAGGTTGAATGGCTGGATCGCGTGCGTGAAGATCTCGAGAGCTACCGCGCCGCTCTGGCGTGGCTCATCGAGCACGAGCATGCCGCCGAGGCGATCGACATCGCGTGGGCGCTGATGTTCTTCTGGGTGATCCGCGGGCATACCGTCGAAGGCCTGCGGTGGTATGAACAGACGCTGAACCTGCCGTCGCTGCCGCCCGCTGCCGAGTCGAGAGCGCTCCTCGGATCGGCGGTGATGAGGTACACGCAAGGCGACCACGAGCGCGCGCGCACCGAGCTCGCGCGCACCCTCGGTCTCGCCGGTGGCGCCGGCGACATGGAGATGATCGCGCATGCCGAGCATCTGCGCGGGCACGTCGAATACGCCGTTGGCAACTTCGACGCTGCGCACGACCGGTTTGCCCAGAGCGTGGAGGTTTTCCGTACGCTGGCGAGCCCCTGGGGCACCGGGTATGCGATGAGCGGGATGGCGGAAGCGGCCCTGGCGAACGGCGATGACGGCCAGGCCGAACGGCTCCTCGATCAGGCTGCACCTGCGCTTCGCGACGCCGGACCGTGGTTCCGGTTGTACGGGCTGTATGTTCGCGCGGTTCTGGCGCTGCGGCGCGGAAACCCGGATCAGGCGATTGCCTTGCTGCGTGACAGTCTCATCCGTATCCGTGAGCTCCATGACACGTTCGCGTTCGTCTACACACTGGTCCCTCTGGCCGCTGCGGCGATGCTCAAGGGCGATGCGGCGTGGGCGGCGCGGATTCTGGGCGCGCGGGACGCCCTCACTGAACGCACGAGCATCACGCTCGTCGATGACCGAGTGCACGACCTGCGCGAACGGGCAGAACGCGAGGCGCGCGCGCGTCTTGGCCCAGATCGGTGGGCCATGGCGCACGCCGCGGGGCGCAGCAGCTCGATCGATGCGTTGCTGAAGGACATCGATCGCGTGGCTCGGAGCGCGCCGCCGCCGACTGCGCGCCGGCGCCGCGACCGCGTGGAATCGTGAGGGCGAGCTGCCGCGCGAACCACTGTCATCTCGGACATCAGATCGCTTCCCAGGACTGCGGCAGAATATTCACGTTCTGCCGGAAGAAGTTGTGCGGATCCCACTTTGCCTTGAGTGCTCGCAGCCGGCGGAGGTTAGGTCCGTAGGCCGCGGCGGCGGGATTGACGGCATCGTGCTCGAGATAGTTCACATAGCGCGTCGGCGCCAGGTACGGTGTGAGCGACGAGAACGTCTCTCGCGCCCAGGCGACGCCTCGCTGTGTTTCATCAGCGTTCATCCACTGCGAGATGATGACGACGTTGAAGCCGGTCGTGCGCAGGGTGCACGCCGTGCTCTCAATCGCAACCCTGCTCGCCGCGCCGTGGACGTGCTCGATGATGATATGGCTCGTCCGGCGACGCGCAGGCCTCGAACGCCCTGACGAGCGTGCGAATGGCATCGTCGCTGAGATCGGTCAGGAACTGCGCCTTCCAGTAGTTGAAGGCTCCTTCCGGAAACGCGGGATCCAGCATGGTGTTCAGGGTGCAGTACGGGATCGGACCCAGTGCATCCATCATTGGCGGCCCGAACGCCTTGAGCGGCCGAACGGCGGCCTCACCTTCGGCAAGCGAACCGGAGTGCGCCGCTACGACGGCGACAAGCTTCGCATTCGATCCGTCGGGCGCCGTCTGAAGCCCGGCGACCAGCATCATCTCGTCAGTGAGATCCGCGCACATGTCGCGAAAGAATTTCAGTACGTCCATGGCGCGGGGCAGCGGGTGCGCGACGACGCCGCCGGTGATGACGGGTCCGACCGGATGGAGACGGTACTCGAGCGACGTGGCAATGCCGAAGTTGCCGCCTCCTCCGCGGATCGCCCAGAAGAGGTCAGCGTTTTCATCGACACTCGCGTGAAGGACCTGGCCGTCCGCCATCACCAGATCGGCGGCGCGCAGGTTGTCCAGGGCGAGCCCGTACTTCGGCATCAGCCACCCGATGCCACCGCCGAGCGTCAAGCCCGCGATCCCGGTACTGCCAACTACTCCTCCCGTGGTCGCCAGGCCGTGCACTTGCGTCTCACGGTTGAGTTCCTTCCACAAGACGCCGCCCTGGGCTCGCGCCCTCAGGGCGCGCCAGTCCACGTGGATGCCCTTCATCTGCGACAGGTCAATCAGCAGACCGTCATCGACGGTGGCGTGCCCGGCCACGTTGTGCCCGCCGCCGCGCACGGCGACTCGCATGTCGAGCGTTCGTGCAAGGACGACCGCATCGACGACATCCGCGACGCCGTGACAGCGGGCGATCGCGGCCGGATGTTTGTCAATCAAGCCGTTGTGCACCCGTCGCCATCTGTCATAGCCGGCGTCAGTGGGGCAAACCAGCTGTCCCGCGAATGAATGGGCAGCCCGATCGATGGCCTCGGCAATTGAGGACATGGCGGTCACTCGCCCTCACACGAAACGAGGGGGTTCCAATCGACGAACGCGCCGTGCCCAGCATGTTGCGCAGCGGCAGTATCGAGTGGAGCGAACGGCGACAGCGGCGTCGATGCCAGTGCTACAACGAATAAGGCAGAACGAGCGATCCTCATGCTGAAGACCTCCGAATACAATTTGATGAAGCGATGTGCCTGCGGGACGGTTAGCGGGCCTCTAGTCATCCGCGGCGTCCACACATCCACCTAACCGACAAACGTCGCCGGATATTCCAGCTGAGTAACTGAAATACTGACGGGCTACTCGGAATTGGCAGGTTGGATCCGCAAGCCGTCGGGCGTGAACGGCCAGGCAACCCGACCTGCCCACCGCGCCTTCGCTATGCTTGTCGAGTGCAGATTGCGTCGCGCTATGAGCTCGGTCGTCGCCTGGGTGAAGGCGGGATGGGCACCGTTTACGAAGCCGTGGACCGTCAGCTCGGGCGGTCGGTGGCGATCAAGATGATCCGCGGCGACGCCGCCGACCCGACGGCGCGCGAGCGCTTCATTCGGGAGGCACGCGCCGCCGCCTCGATTTCGCATCCCAACGTCTGCCTGCTGCACGAAGTTGGCGAGGACGAGGGCCGCCCGTTCCTCGTGATGGAGCTGCTCGAGGGCGAATCGCTCTCGGATCGGCTGCTGCGTGGCGCGCTTGCGCTCGGTCCGGCGCTCGAGATCATGCTGCCGGTGCTGAGCGCGCTCACCGCGCTCCATACCCGCGGCCTGGTGCATCGCGATCTGAAGCCGTCGAACATCTTTCTGACGCCGCACGGCGTCAAGCTGCTCGACTTCGGGCTGGCGCGCCAGATCTCACGCGACGCGGCGGATACGGTGTCGGCGATCACGCTGCCGGGCGGGCTCTCCGGCACACCGCGCTACATGGCCCCGGAGCAGATCACCGGCGATCCCATCGATGCGCGCGCCGACATCTTCGGCGCCGGCATCGTCCTGTACGAGCTGGTCACCGGCAGTCTTCCCTACGACGGTGAGACGACCGTTGATGTGCTCAGCGCCGTCCTGCGCTCGGCGCCGGCGCCGATTGGCCGGCCGGAGCTGGCCGCGCTCGAGCCGATTATCGGGCGCGCGCTCGAACGGCGTCCGTCGAACCGCTTTCCGAGCGCGGACGCCATGGCCGCTGCCTTGCGCCCGCTCGTCGCTGCCGCCGACGGCGGACGCAGTATGCAAACGATTGTCCCGTCACCACCCCCACCCGCGGCGCGCGTAGTGGTTCTGCCCTTTCGCCTGCTCCGGCCGGACGACGAGGTGGCGTTTCTCGAAGGCGCGCTGCCGGAAGCGATCACGAGCTCGCTGGCGAGCGTGCCCTCGCTGGTCGTGCGCTCGAATGTGGCGGCGATCAGGTTCGGCCCCTCCGCCGATCTCGCGCAGGTGGCGACGGAGCTCGACGTCGATCACGTGATGACCGGCACGCTGCTGCGGTCGGGTGCACAGCTGCGCGTCACGTCGCAGCTCGTCGAGATGCCGGGCGGCCGCGTCCGCTGGTCGCAAACGCTTCAGCGCGCGCTTGGCGATCTGTTCGAGCTGCAGGACACCATCGTCCAGCACATTCTCGAGTCGCTGCCGCTCGATCCTCGCGCCGCCACGGATCGACAGCGCGAAACGCCGGCAAGCCCGCACGCCTACGAGCTCTATCTGCGGGCGAATCAGCTGGGACTCGACTATCGCGAGCTCGACGCGGCGCGAGAGTTGTACGAGCGCTGCGTCGCCGAGGATCCACGCTTCGCGCCGGCGTGGGCTCAGCTCGGTCGCGTGCTGCGGATCTCGGGCAAATATTTCCAGCCGGACTATCGCCCGATGTACGCATCGGCCGAGGCCGCCTTCCAGCGGGCGTTCGCGCTCAATCCGGACCTGGCGCTGACGCACCACCTCTACGTCTATCTCGAGGTCGAGACCGGACGCGCAACCGAGGCGCTGATCCGCACCGCCAATCGCCTGCAGCGCGAGCCACACCAGGCGGAGCTCTACGCGGCGTTGTGCCAGGCGGCGCGCTACTGCGGGCTGCTCGACGTCTCGCTGGCCGCGCACCATCGCGCGCAGGCGCTCGATCCACAGCTGCGCACCAGCGTCGTCAATACGTACCTGGCACTCCTCGATTATCCCAAGCTGCTCGAGGCCTCTCGTGGCGTCGTCGGCTCGCTCGCGGGCCTTGCGCTCCACGAGTTGGGCGCGAGCTTCGACGACGTGATGCGGGCGATCGACAGCGAGCTCGCCGGTTTCTCCGACGATTCACCCTCGAACCTCTTCAGGAGCGCTCTCGTCGCCAGCCTCTCGGGCGATCGCGACGAGGTACTGCGCGCCTGTCAGGCGCTGATCGCGCTGAACGAGAATTATCCGGACGGCGAAGCGATCTACATCGTCGCGCGGATGCTCGCCCATGCCGACTGGCGCGAGCTGGCGATGAAAGGCATGGGTATGACGATCGCGTCCGGCTACTTCCCGGTGTCGATGTTCGAGCGCGACAAATGGCTCGACAATCTGCGTGAGCTGCCGGAGTTCCAGCAGCTCCTGGCCCGCGCGCGCGAGCGCTGTCTCGCGGCCGATGCCGCGTTTCAGGCGGCCGGCGGATACCGGCTGCTCGGGATTCGCCCGCGGTCAGGCGTTGGACCGCCCTCGCCTTGACATCCGCTCGAACACTCGGAGACGGGGCGCCCCTTGGCAGAGCGCCCCTCCCAGGCTAGAACTCGTAGCGCAGCGCGAACATCGCGCGACGCGGATTCGCGATCAGATTCGCAACAGCGAAGTTCGAGCTGGTGGCCACCTCACTAATCCAGGTCAGCGGGGTGTCGATGTTCAGCACGTTGATGATGTCGGCCATCACCGTGACTCTCGACGTGGCGCCGAATCGGAACCGCTTCTCGAAGCGCATGTCGACGAAATTCTGCGCCGGCATGCGGAGCGATCCGTCGCGCTCTTGCAGGAAGACCGTCTGCGTCCCCTGCGGCAGGCCGCCCACACTCAAGCGGCGAGTGTAGGGCTTCCCGGCGACCCACTGCCAGTTCGACGAGACGACGAAGTCGTAAGGGAACGCGTAGCTCCCCTGCAGCTTGAACATCACGTCGCGATCGCCCGGCAGCAGGCCCGCGGCGTTGGTCAGCTCGTTGGGATCGTCGCCGAAGGTGCTCGCCGCCGAGCTTTGCGACGACCCGGTGGTCAGGTTCGACGCGGAGTGCAGCCCTTCGGTCTTCGAGATCGTGATCGATCCGACGGCCTGCCAGTTCTGCGACATGCGCTTGGTCAGCGTCAGCAGGAACGCGTTGTAGCGCTGCCACCAATCCTCCGTGCAGTAGGGGCACGTGTCCGGGCCGGGATTGGTCAGCCGCACCAGGCGGGACGTCGCAGGAGACGTGCGCCGATAGACTGGCAGGGGCTCGCCGGTCTGCGGATCGCTGCGCGTCTCGACTCCGAACGTGCTTCCGACGTCGACGCGTCCGACGAAATCCTCAGCTCGCTTGTGGATGTAGCTCGCGCCGACCGCGAGGCTGCGCATCAGCTCGTGGTCCACGCCGATCGTGTACTGGTCCGTGTAAGGCGCCTTCATATCAGGATCGACGACGTAGGTGCCGCGCGGATCGGTGATTTGCTGGAGGATGTCGTGCGCCTGCGTCACCGGGTTCCAGCCGAAGCGGCGCGTGACCGCCTGCGCAGGAGACAGCGCCGAGAAAAGGTTCGTCGTTGACCCCTGATAGTAGCGGCCGTAGCTCGCGCGCATGACGGTGGTGGGCTCGCGCAGCTTGATATTGACGCCAAGGCGTGGCGAGAACGTCTTCCAGTCGACGAGATCCTCGACGGCTTCCGCAGTGCCGACTTCGCTGCGCGCAGCGTCGAGAATCGGCATTTCCGGGATGTCTCCGGTGTTCAGGTCGAAGCGCACGCCGGCGTTGAGGGTGATCCGGTCCGTCATCGACCACGAGTCGTCGGCATAGACGCCGAAGGCGCGGACGTGACCGCCCGAGATGCTGGGATCGCGGACGTCGATGTAGGCGGGCGCGCCGTCGCGTAGAAAGATCTGGCGACCACCCGGCCAGACCGACTCGCCCTCCGTGCCGCCGTCGGTGAACTGCAGGCCGAGCCGCACGTCATGCTGCTGGCCGCGCACGTTCAGGAAGCGGCTCACCCGCGCGCTGATGCCGGTGGTGTACGGCGCGAGATTGCTCCACGAGTAGGCCTGGGCGTTCACGGAGTAGACCTCGGTGATCTCGTCGTACACGCCTGGGTTGATCAAGTCTTCCGTGAGACCGCGCGTGCTGCTCCAGTTGTAGAACCCGCCGTAGCGGAGATCGAACGCCGTGTCGTTGTTCAGCACCCGGCGCCACGTCGCGGTAAAGGTTGGATTGTGGCCGCGTCCCATCGACGCCGATTCGGGTGGCAGCGAGGGAGTAATAGTGTCAGGTAGCCGCCAGTGATCGTTGTGGTAGGCGAAGAGCAGGTTGTTGTTGTTGTTGACCTGCCAGGTGAGCTTGCCGAACACGCGGTCCTGCAGGTCCTGGGTCGGAAACGCGGGGTCGGTGCCAGGCTCAGAAAAATAGTCGCGGCGGTACTGGTACGAGCCGAACCACCACATCTTGTCGCGCATCACCGGTCCCCCGAGCTGCACCGTCGCGTCGTGGAATTTCTCGCGATGGTAAGGGAACTCCTCATCAGGCTGGTTGTTGCCGGTGGTGGCGTCGGTACTGGCTGAACCAGTTGAACAACCCTTTCATCGCGTTGCCGCCGCTCTTGGTGACGATATTGAACACAGCGCCCTGCATGTTGCCGTATTCGGCGGGCGCGCCAACGCCAACCAGCTCCATCTCGGCGACGATGTCGGTATTCGGGTACGGCCACATCTGCCCGGCGGTGGGCGACGTGATGTTCGTCCCATCAATCTGATATTGGTTTTCGTTCGTGTTCGAGCCAAACGCCGAGGAGGTCGTGGAATCCTGCACCTGCGTCGAGGAGATGCCCGGCGTCATCTGGAAGTAGTCGAACACGGAGAAGCGCAGGACCGGCGTGCTCTGAATCAGCTCCTGGTTGTAATTGACCGTCACCGCCGACTGCGACGTGTCGACGAGCGGGCTTTCGCCGGTGACGGTGATTATTTCCGCGACGCCGCCGACTTCGAGGCGCAGGTCGACGTCGAAGGTGCGCCCGACCTCGACACGCAACCCGTCCATGAGGATGGCTTTGAATCCATCAAGCGTCGCCTTGAGCGCGTAGACGCCGGGCGTCAGGGCCTGAAATCGATACTGGCCGTTGGCGTCGGCCACGGCGGTCTGCGTGCCGGCGACGCCAGTCAGTTCCACCGTTGCGCCGGGCAGGACCGCGCCCGACGTGTCCGTCACCGTACCGCGAAGCGTTCCCGTGGTGGTCTGAGCAGAGAGCGGGGTGATGCCGAAGACGAGCGCCGCAAACAAAACGCAGATCGGTACGAGCATGTCTGCCTCCTGCGTGGGGTGGGGCGGCTGATGCCGCGAGTGCCATGACACTAGGAGCCTTCGTCGCCGTTGTCAACAGCCTTGAGGCGTCGCCTACCCGGGCGACCGCCGCGCCGTCGTTTCAGGAGTCAGCCTGGTCCAAGCACGACTACGACCAGGTTGTGATTGCGCTCACCTCGGCGCCCATAACGCCGCCGCGTGACGGCACCCTCGGGTGCGTCGGTGGCTGCACGCGGCAGGTTTGTGATCGTGACATCCCGATTGAGCAGCGTCGGCTCACTGAGGGTGCGGTGCCGACGCGGCGCGCAGCTTCTCCAGCGAGGCAAGAGTGTCTTTAATCCGGTCTTTCCTCACGAACGGAGCCCGAAAGCACTGCTCGACGGTGGCGTTGAACGACGCGCGGGAACGTCGAATGGCACCTTGTGCGTCGGTGTCAGGAACGCGGGCCGTACGTGGGCAGCGGTTGACCGAGTTCCAGTGCTCCGAGGTCGGGTGCCTTCCCCGTGAAGCCGTCGTTGATATTCGGAAGCGCCACCCCTCGATCGATCGCCGCGGAGCCAGGCCGCAAGCGAAAATCGAACGACTTGAAGTCGTAAAGACGCTGAACGGTTTTCGGATCCCGATCGAGCTTCGGCACATTCACGAACACGTCGTAGTCCACTGTGACGCTGTTCCGATCCTGGCGTGTCGCCGCGACGTACTCCGCAAGCGTGGCAAACCCAGGGGCGCCGGCGTCTGCGGTCGCCGCGGCGCCGCCGCGCCCGGCATCTCCAGTCGGAGCCGCACCGCGACTCGCAACAGCCCCGCGTGCGGCACCTGGTGGCGCCAGTGGGGTCACGTTCCAGCGGAAGGAAACCGCGGCGCGAGGATCCAGCCGGAAGCCGTTGTAGTCCGACGAGCTGTAGGGGGTGCTGGTCGTCACGCTGAAAATGGCCGGCGCGGTGTCTTGACCGAGCATCAGATTGTTGCGCCAATGCGCGTTGGCCGACGAACCCGCGCTCGTCTCGGTGGTAATGGTGTTGTGGTAGAAGAGCACGCCCGGCGACCCCGCGGTCATCCGAGTCGATCCGCCTGGTGCGTGGTAGACGATGTTGCGAATCCAGTAGATCGGCCCGCCGACCGACGGTTGCGTGGACATCGGGTGCGACGCCGAATTAATCAGCACGTTCCGCATCAACCGGATGTTGTGCATGCTGCCGTCCATCTCGATCGAATTGTCGTGCGCGTTGGTGATGTAGTTGTTGTAGACATCGATCGACACCGGCCGCCGATCCCAGTATTCGCGCGGCGGATAGTCCGGGCCTTCGTTGGCATGCGAGCCGTCGGGCATCCCGTACATCTCGGTGTCGATGCCGTCGTGAAAGTCGGCGACATAGTTGTAGGCCACGACGTGGCCGGGGCCGTAGAGCCTGATGGCGGTGTACGACGCCATGATCGGTGGAAACGTCTGGCCCTCGACGCCGTTGAACTGTTCCCAGAACGCGCCATTCCATCCCGTCAGATGCTTCGGGTCGTTCCTGCCAAGAAACACGCTGTCGGCGATGTAGAAATTGCTCGAGCCCGAGTAATTTGAAAACACCCCCATGCCAACCTGTTCAAAGCGGCAGCGCTTGACGGTCAGTCCCTTCGCGCCGGCAATGAACTGGGTGCCGGCCCAGATCGCGATGCCGGTGTTCCTGAACGTGATGCCTTCGAAGTAGTTGTAGTCGGCGGCCTTGATGTTGAAGAGATTGAAGTTGCCGCGTCCGTCGATGATCACCTCGCCGTCGCCCGCCGCTTTGATCGTGATCGGCTTCTCTGGAGTGCCGTCCGCCGTGAGGTAGTAGGTCCCCTCGAACGTGGTGGTGGCGTTGATGGTGGTTTGGTTAGCGTAAACCTCGTAGCGATAGGCGTAGGTGCCGGCGTGAACCAGGATCATGTCGCCCGGCTTGACGCGCGGCCGTCCGCCCGGAGCGGTGTCGCCGGCGCCGCAGTAGTAGTTGTAGGCGCACATGATGCCGGTGAACGCAGGTTCGATCCGCGGACCGGTGTAGCCGACCGGATAGACGTGATACACCTTGCCGCCCGCCGCCGGCTGCGGTTCGGGACGGGTGCGGACGGTCACCGTCTTGGTCGCGTTCGCGGCCGGACCGTTCACGCCGTCCGGATCGGTGAGCACGAAGCGCGCCTCGTAGGCAGTGTCGGGCTCGAGGTCGAGGATGCTGCCGGCGAACATGTTCGGGGACACGAGGTTGAACACGTTCGGCTGTGTGACCCGCTCGTGCTGGAGACGCAGGAGCGGCATACCTGCTTTCCACGCGCTGTCGCCCACCTTCCGGTACGACACATCGACGTTGGCGTTGCGATTGGCATCGCCTTCGATCAACCACTCGAAGCCCAGGTTGATCAACGTCGGCGGCTCGACGACGAACTCGCCGGGGGTGACCGCTGGCGTGGTCGCGGCGCGAGGCGTCTGCTGGGCCACGCCGGTGCTACCGAGCAGAATCGCAAGACTTGCGACGGCTATTCGATGCATGGCTGTCATGATGTGCCTCGCAGACTCATCGACTTGGGGTCTTATCATAAAGGTGGCACGTGGCGCCGCGTCAACGCAGGGTGTCTCGCTGCCGCCGATCAGGATTTCGCGCCGTACCGGGCGCTGAAAATAACCGCGGAAGCAGTGCGTCAATCGCGAAGCATTGGCAATCGGAGGTTCGCCCGACGGAATAGTTCTCGGCGGTCACTCGCCGAGTGCTTCGACGTCGCCCAGATCCCTGGCGCGGCCGGTGGCTCGCTTGTTCTTGATGAAAGCGTCACGACCGATAACGTCCGCCGTCACCGGACCAAAACTGGCAGTGATTCGCGTCGGCCAGGCTTCTTCAAACGTCAACCCGGTCAGCTCCGTCAACACGGCGATTCTCACCGGCGGCAGGCCCATCTGAAACACGACGCCAGGGCGGCTGAAGTCGCCGACCGTGACATCGCCCCGTGGCGCGCCGAATTGTTCCAGCGCCTGCATGATGTTGACGGCATTCGACGGAGTGGCATCGACCCACACATCAAGATCGCCTGTCGCCCGAGGCCGCCCATGCACACCCAATGCGTACGCGCCGACGACCAGGAACCGGACGTTATGATCGATGAAGGCGCGCAGTAGATCGAGGAAATCCTGAGGCATCGGGGAACTCGCCGAAGACTCATCGATCCGACGCCACTATGATAGTAGAGCTGGCGGCCGTGTTTGAACCGGCCTCGCCTCATTCCTCCGGCGACAGCCGCCGCAGCAGCCACGCCTTCGCGAACGCCCATTCGCGTTCAACCGTCGCGGTCGAAATCTCCAGCGCGTCCGCGGCCTCGTCGATGGTCAGCCCGGCAAAAAATCGGAGCTCCACGACGCGGCACTGCTGAGGGTCGACAGCGGACAACGCGTCGAGCGCCTGGTCGAGAGCCAGGACGTCCACACTGGACGACGGCGCGGTCGGCGACACATCCTCCACGCGCATCATCGTGGCGCCGCCGCCCCGCTTGTCGGCATTCCGCCGGCGCGCATGGTCAACCAGAATCCGCCGCATCAGACCTGCCGCCACGCCAAAGAAGTGCGCGCGGTTGGTGAGCGGCACGCGACGGAGATCCACTAGTCGCAGGTAGGCATCGTGGACGAGGGTTGTCGGCTCAATCGCCGCTCTCGCGAGTCGGCCCGCAGCTGGCGCCGCGCCACGCGGCGCAACTCGTCGTACACGAGCGGGACCAGCCGGTCGAGCGCCGCGGCGTCTCCCTGACGCCAGGACAGGAGCAGGCCTGTGATGTCGTGCACACGGAGCAGCCAGCCGTTTGTAAAGGTTGAGGGGAAAATGGCTCGGCTTGCGCCTCTATCTTACAGGACCGATTCCGAACAACGGGAGAGTAACCACGATGAGACCAATCATGATCGGCTTCTGTATCCTCGCGGCGGCGTGCAGCGGCGCCCCCGGTTCGCCCACCGCACCGACAGGTGCCGTTGGCGTACCCGGAGTCCAGGCGCAGGGCAACGGCGGTGCCAACGTCGAAGTGACGTTCACGAAGTGGATCAACCCAAGCTTTCCCAACTTCACCGGCGTCGCCGGCGGCGATGTCCCCGGCGACTTTGCCGCAACCGTGCTCAGCAGAACCCCGTTCGACAACGGCAACATCGTGGACCTCCAGGCGCGCTACGAGGTCATCGCCACCAACCCGGCGCGCGCGTTCACCGTGTTGATCGAAGGAAAGCAGAATAACCAGACGCAGCAAGCGGTGTTGAACGGCACCGTGGTCGATGGATGGCTGACGGGCGCACGCGTCCACGTCACGTTCGACGTGATCCGCCCGTGCCCCGAATTCGGACAGAGCGTCTGCTTCTCGGGAGTGATTCGGGTCCTTCCGGGTTCTGCCGATTAAGCCGACGTCTCGCTGTTCACGATCATCGGGCCAGGGTCATCAACGCGATGTCGGAGTGCTGCCGCCATCGATCGAACACGATGTGGGTGCCGTCGGGTGAGACGTCGAAATTGCGAATCACGGAGGCGCCATTCAAGTCGGTCAACTGACGCCGCTTGCCGGTTGCCAGATCGACCCTGAAGAAGTTCTGGGAGCTGCCGACGACGCCCCCGAGCACGACGAGGGCGTCCTCGGTCGGGACAAATCGATACTGGGTCGGAGTACGAAGGCCGACGATCTGGGGTTGGACGATCGGGACGGGTACCTGGTCGGGCGTGATCGCTTTCACCTCGAACTGCCCCGCGCGCTGCTGCTCGGAATAGAGAATGAGACGACCGTCCGGCGACCAGACTGGATTGTAGGAGAGCGTGTCGGCGAGGCGTACCGGGGGACCACCGTCCATCGGGATTTTGAAGAGCCGTGTCCCCTCGCCGCGATTCCCCGCGACCGCCACCCATTTCCCGTCGGGAGACCAGGCCGCGCTCTGCCGCGGACATCGATGCCGTCGAGCAGCGTGCGGACGTTCGTGCCATTGGCGTTCATCACGTAGAGCCCGGCCCTTCCCTCGCGGCGATAAGAAAAACAGATCAAACGACCATCGCGAGAGATCGCCGGTGGCGCCACCACTCCGCCGTTCTCGCCCCGCCACAGTTCCGTCACCTCGCCGTGTTCGAGCTTCCACAGTCCATTCGCGCCGCCTTTGGAGGAGAGAAAGGCGAGATAGTCGGGCGCGAATCGAGGGCTGAGGGCACGCGTGTTAGCCACCGGCAGACGCGTGGCCGATGCTTCGGTCTGAACGCTCTCCGAGATGGGAACGCGCCAGAGGTGGGCGGTGGGAACGGCGATCGTCGTGACGACATGGCGTGGTGTGGTGTCACTGACCGCGACCGACAGATACTGTTCCGCGACCCCGGAGCTCACGCGGTGCGGAATGCGACGTTCGACATCGACCGCGTACAACCACTGCCCGGAACCATCTTCGGCAGTTGCGGAATAGATGAGCGTACGCGCATCGAGCCACGCCGGGTACCCGACCCGCGCATTGTGCGTCGTGATTCGTTCGGGGGTCGCAACGGTTTCGCCTGCTGACACCGCGACCCGCCAGATGTCCAGTTCCTCGGTTGGGAGGATGCCCCTCACGAAGTACACGAAGCGGCGATCCGGCGACCAGGTCGGATAGTGGGCATGCACGCCCGGTTGTGCGGCGAAGACCTTGATGGGATTGCTGCCGTTCCGATCCGACATGAAGAACGGATCGCCGAGGTCGTTGGTGTGGTAGATGACATTCTTTCCATCCGGTGACCAGATCGGCTCCAGACCTCCTTCGATGAGGGGACGGGACGAGCCGCCGAGGAGAGGACCGACCCACGCGGTCCATCGCAATGGCCGCGGCGTGACTTGCTGAGTAAACCAGATCTGCTATCCGTCGCCCGAGAAGCCCAGCATCCGGGTATTCGGGTTGTTCATCATCTCGAAGCGCCCTTTCGTGACGTTGGTGAACTCCCCGCTGCCAATCTGGGTGAGCCACGCGTCAAAGGGCCCATCTCGGTCCGAGAGGAAGATCAGGAATTTGCCGTCCGGAGAAATCGCCGCGTCCGCCTCCTCGCCAGGAAAATCAGTCACGCGGTGTACCGCCGCGCCGGTGAGTGGATTCCGCCAGAAGTAATCGCGTTGCCACAACTCCCAGACCGCAACCGACGTGACCAGCGCAAGGGCGCCGGCGCCGGCGAGAATCAGCGGGTGTGGTTGTCGCCGCCTTGGTAAGTCGTGACGTGACGGCCGCGACTCGGTGACAGGTCCGGGCACCGCTGCGGCGACGCCGGCCGGGTCACCAACAGGCGCTGCGAGCGCATCTTCGATCTCCAGGCGCACGGCGGTGGCGGAATCGAGTCGTCGCCCGCGATCCTTCTCGAGGCATCTCCGGAGCAAGGTGCGGATCGCTGCTGGCGTCTTCGCCGGCAGTCTTGCCCATTCCGGCTCGATCGTTTGAACCGCTTCCAGGACCTCGGTTGCGCTCCCGCCGCCGAACGCTCGCTGCCCGGTGAGCAGTTCGAACAGGATGCAGCCAAACGCCCAGATGTCCGCGCGTCGGTCGACGGGCTTCCCTCGAGCCTGTTCCGGGCTCATGTAAGCCGGTGTGCCGAAGATGTCGCCGGTCGCAGTCGCCTCCGCGGCGCTCGAGGGTCGGCGACTCGCGTCAGCGCCGTGCAGCACCGCCGCATCGAGAGCCCTGGCCAGACCGAAGTCCAGCACCTTGACCGTCGCGTCCTCGCGGACCTTGATGTTCGCGGGTTTCAGGTCCCGATGGATGATGCCTTGCTCATGCGCGGCTTCGAGGGCCTCGGCGATTTGTTTCGCGAGGCCGAGCGCCTCCCGGATGGGCAAGGGCGCGTTCCTGGGCGCGCCGACCGCCGGTGCGTGCGAGTCCACGGCCGCGCCGCATCCGATGCGTTCGGCGAGCGTTTGGCCTGAAACCAATTCCATCACCAGGGCCCGCACATCGTCGGATTCCTGGAACCCGTGAATCTGCGCGATGTGCGGATGATTGAGCGACGCGAGCACCTGCGCCTCGCGCCGGAAGCGGCTGAGGCTCTCGGAATCTTGGGCGAGCGTCGGCCGCACAACTTTGATCGCGACTTGCCGGTTGAGAACCGTGTCG
This sequence comes from uncultured Acidobacteriota bacterium, assembly GCA_963807105.1. GTDB lineage: Bacteria > Acidobacteriota > Vicinamibacteria > Vicinamibacterales > UBA2999 > DASPWV01. The sequence goes on from CAWEAM010000001.1 coordinate 346,666, forward strand.
TGGGCTTGGTAGACCTCGCCCATGCCGCCGCTGCCGATGCGCGACCCGATCTGATAAGTACGGATACGGCGACCCTCGAGGCCTGCGGTGACCTCGGTGGCGGCTAGGCCCGGCGGCGACTCCAGGAAGCTCTGCGCGAGCTCGTCAGATGCCAGCAACGACTCGACTTCGTGCCGCAGCGCGTCGCTGCCGCTGCAGGCTTCGGTCAGATACACGGGGCGCGCCTCAGCGGGCAACGCGCGCGCGGCCGCGAAGATATCCTTGACACGCGACCAACCGTCGGATCGCGGAGCCACTAGCTCGGGATTTTACTCGGTGCGCCCCAGCGGTGGCCGACGCAGCAATATCGGTGGTTTGTCTGGAATCGACATTCGGGGATGGATCGACCGGCCCCGTTCTCGAGCCTCTGGTGTCTAACCAGCAACGGCCGTCGCCCGCGTCATGCAGTTCACCCAATTCGTTCACCTCATCGCCATCGGCCTGCAGGCGCGCATCCCGATGCACATGACCGGATTCCCTGGGGTCGGCAAAACGGAGTTCACCAAGAGCCTGGAGGCCGGATTTACCCGCGCGGGAGTTAAGTGCAAGGTGTTCATCCTGATCGGCTCCATCCGCGAGCCGCAGGATTTCGGCGGCTTTCCGGTGTCAACCCCGGATGGCGTGCGATTGCTGCCGATGGCGTGGGCGACTGACGCGAAGCGGCTTGCCGACGAAGGCGGGATGGTCGTTGTCTTCCTCGATGAACTCACGACCGTACCTCCAACGACACAGGCGGCGATGCTGCGCCTCCTGACGGAAAACGTGTGCGGCGAGCTCCAACTGCCGGACTACGAGCCCGGAAAAGGAGGCGTAGTGTATCTGTGCGCCAGCAATGCCGTCGAATGGGCGGCGGGCGGACAAGAGATCCAGCCACCCATGGCCAACCGCTTGTGGCATGGCGAATTTCCGATGGACCATGAGACCTGGTCCGAGATGATGGTCAGCGACTTCCCCGCTCCCAGCGATCTGCCCGTGTTGCCGGCCGATTACCTCCGCGCGCATCATCATCGGCAGCGGGCGACGATCGCCGCGTATGTGAGGGCGGCCGGGCGCGACGCCTGGCTGGCGCCGCCGGACGATCCGGCGCGGCGCAGCGGTCCCTGGCCTTCGGGTCGCACGTGGTATCTCGCCTCACGCTTTCTCGCGGCCATCGAAGCCGTCTCACCCGACAATCGCGTGCTCCAGAGTGCGGCGCTCGCCGGCCTCGTCGGCGATCAAGCGCTGCCGTTTCTCGAGTACCGCGAGACGTTGAACCTACCGGATCCCGAGGAGATCTTGCGGGATCCGCGCAGCCTCGTGCTACCCGACCGGATCGATCGCGCGTACGCCGTCTGCTACTCGCTGGTCGGCGCTGTCCTGAACAACAAAACGCCGGAGCGATGGCAGGCAGCGATGATCGCGCTCGGCGTCGCGTGCCGAAAGAATGCAGACATTCCAACCGCGGCTGCGCGCACGCTGTGCGATAAGCGAAACCGGCCGGAGGGGGCCGGCAGACTGCCCGACGAATGCCGGCCGTTCTATGAGTTGATGCAGCTGGCGAAGCTCGTTCCGAAGGATTGACACGTGTTGGGCCGACTCGCCGAGTTGATTCGCGGCCTGGAGCGGCGTGGCGACGCCTACTCGCGCGCGCTTCAGGCCGCGCGCGTGCGCGCATCGTATCAGCGTGCCTATTTCGCGCCGGCACTCTTCAGTCTGATCCCGGTGGAGACCGACCAGGTCGCGAGCATGGCGGTCGACTCACGCTGGCGCCTCTATTACAACGACGCCTGGCTGGCGGCGCACACTGTGGAAGAGAACGCGGCCGTGCTGATACACGAGGTCAGCCATCTGCTGCGCGAGCACGAGGCGCGGAAGCAGGCGGCGGCGGTCAGGGACCACACACTCTGGAACACCGCCACCGACTGCGAGATCAACGACGATCTCGCGGCCGAGGGACTGCCCCTCCCCGACGATCCGCCGCGGCCCGGCAACTACGGACTGAAGAACGGCGAGAACGCCGAAACCTACTACCGGCAGCTACTGAAGCCTGTTCAATCGGACGACGCTCGGAATCCGGGTGAGTCGCCAACGCTGGCGCACGACTGCGGTTCCGGCGCGCATGGCGAACGGCGCCCCTGGGAGCTGGCAGACGACGATGGGAGCCCGGGCGGGGCGCCGGGAGTAGACCCGGCCAAGGCACAGCTCGTGCGCCGCGAGGTCGCCAATCGCATCCTGGATCGCTCAGGTGACGCGGGCGATGTGCCATTGGGCTGGCGTCGCTGGGCGCGCACGGTCCTGACGCCGAAGGTGGATTACATGGCCACCATCCGCCACGCGGTGCGCAGAGCATTGCGCGACAGCACCATCGGCCGTTACGACCGCACCTACAGACGGCCGCATCGCCGCCAAGCCTGCTACGGCGAATTCATCATGCCGTCTTTTTACCAACCGCGGCCCCGGCCGGGGTTTCTCATCGATACATCCAGCTCGATGGAGGACACCCAGCTCGCGAGAGCCGTCGCCGAGCTCGGCGGCCTCACGCGGCAGCTCGGTTACAGCGTTGAGGTGCTCGTCGCCTGCTGCGATGCCGCCGTCCACGACGTGCGGAAGGTGTTCACGGCGGCGCAGCTGCAGATGTATGGTGGCGGCGGCACCGACATCGGCGCCGGCCTGCGCTGGTTCACGGAGCAGAAGAGCATGCCAATCGACCTCCTAGTCATCGTCAGCGATTGTCAGACGCCGTGGCCGCAGGAGACGCCCCCGTTTCCAGTGATCACGATTCGCGTCGGCGACGGAGCACCGCCGCTCTGGGGCGATCGAGGCGCCAATCGAGTCATTACGATAGAGGAGCCTTCTGCCGAGCCCGCTGCGGTTCGTCGCGCAAGGCGCTAGACATGGCGCGTGGAGCGATGCACGACATTAGTCCGTGGAGGCGGCGGCAGCTGACGATTCCTCCCGACTCGCTGCGCGCGTGGATCCAGCTCGTCGTCTGGGAGAGCTGGATGGGGATGCTCGTCTGCCTCGCGCTCGGCCTCGGCAGCAGCCTCATCGCCACGTCGCCCGGCAAGATCATTACGATCTCGGATTTCAGTAGCTGCTACGGGCCGCCTCCGGTCATGCTCCCCTGCGAACAAATCGTGTATCGAGGCGGCGTCCTGAACGTCGCGTTCACGGCGCTCTGCGGCGTGATGCTGATCGCCGCTGCCGCGTGGTTCGTGTGGGAGTTGTGGAGCGCGGTCGAACCGAGGCCAATCACCGACGACTTTCTCAAGCTGCTCAACGACTCCTTCGGCCGCGACTGGCGGAATCCGGGCACCTGGCCATGGGCGCGCGTGCTGTGGGCGTACGGCTTCACCGTTGTCGGGGCGAGCGTGACGCTCGGCGTCGGTCTCCTGATCTGGACGTTTGTTGCGTCATCGAACGCAACCAAAGCGCCAGCCGTCCGTATCGAAACCTCCCAGAGCTTCAGGCTAAGCCAGTAACGCTCGCCCGATCGCGGGAACTGATCCACTGCGCGTTGCGCGATTGTGACCGGCAGCGGGTCGCGCGCTGGAGATCACGACGCCGCCCGCGTCATCGGAACTGCTTCTGGATCTTCTCCGCCGCTTCCTTCACGATGTCGGCCACGAGCCCCTGCAGCGTTTCGGGATTGGACGTCTCGCTGACGCCGCCCCACAGCAGTTTGCCCGTGGATATCTGGTAGATCAGCGACTCGACTACGATGACCGTATCGGTGCGGACCGGCCCGGCGACGTAAACGGTTGTCCAGCCGTACGGGTAGTAGCCCCAGAGCGTGGAGTAGGTGGGCGTGGCCCAAATGTCGGGTGGGTATTGCTTCACCTTGCTCTCGCTGACTGGTCGAAGCGTCACGACGCCGGCGACGCCTTCGCGCTCGAACCAGACCTTGGCCCGCGCGGGATCCTTCAATTCTTCGCGCGGGATCGCGCGGTAGGCCGCGACGCCCTGGATGCCGCGGGCAGTCAACTCGCGCACCAGCGCTTCCTCGCCAGACATCCGCAGCGACAGGTCGTCGCTGATCACGAGCGCTACGACCTTCTGGCCCTTGAAGTTGACGCCACCGGCATCCGGCGCTGCCCACGTCGACTTGAACTTGACGGCTCCCAGCGGGTTGGCGGCGGCGGCCACGATTGCGAGCAGCGTCCAAAGCGCGAGCATCGAACAGCAACGATTCGTCATCGGATGATTCTGCACGATCTCAACGGGTGCCTGTGGGCTTCTCTGCAGCCATTGTCGCCAGGATCACGATGAGCTGGAGATCACCCCCCGGCGCGCAATCATGGCGCCGATCCGGCGGCGCGGAACCAACGCCGGCGAGCCCGGAACGAATCTCCGGGTCTCGCAGGATGTCGCTTTCAGTGCGAGCTGGACGATCTCTTCGCCCGCATCCTCGTTCCCGCTCTTCGCATCGCTTTACGCGGGCCGCGAAGACGCCGGTCCGCAACGTATCCAATCAGAAGCGGACCCTATAGCCAACCGAAATGCTAGGTCGCGACGCCGCCGCAGGGCCGGAGCTGCGTCCCGTGATGAGAAGCACGCCGCCGACGGTGGCGGCCGCGATCCCGCCTCCGAGCAGAGCCTTGTTCCCCCACCCGTCGGCATCTTCTCCATCGTCCGAGTCGTCGAAATCCTCCCCGTCGTCGGGCCCAGTCTCATCGTCGCCGAGCTCGAAGCTGCCAAGTGCCGCGAGCACGCCGCCGCCAGCTAGGAGCCCGATACTCGTCCAGAAGCGGGCTCGGCTTCTCGTCTCCACCTGCGGTTGCGTACTGGTCTGCACCGGCGGTTTGGCGGTGGCGCTTTCGCGGCCTGCTTTCTCCAGTGCAGTTTTCAACGGGCCCGCCGAGGCGCCGGCGGGGAGAGCGAGCGACAGCACCAGCGCAACGACTTTTCTCCACATGACACAGCTCCTTCATGGAACGGCTCAACGCCGCCGTCATCCGTTAGAGGGGATCTGAAGGATTACTCCTCCGGCAACGATGACGATGAACTGGAGATCACACCCCGGTACGAGCCTCAGCTCTTCTTCGATGTTACGGCGTACACCGCGCTCCAGATCCGCTCGACCTTAGCGCTCCCGCAGTGCGTGCATGTGACGTTGACCGACGACGATTCCGACACCGGCCTGACGATCTCGAACGTCTTCTGACAATCCCGGCAAGTGAACTCATAGACAGGCATGATCACCCTCCTGTACTCCGGAGCGCCCAGTCAACTCATGCTTCGGCGAGTATCATCCGCCGCCGCAGGCGCAGGCGCGGGTGCGGACGGCGGACGTCCAGACGCTGCAGACCGAGGTCGTTCGCGATGTGCTGTGCCTCGCGGAACTCCGCCGAGGTCAGCCTTCGATTGATTTCGGGATACGCCGATTCACCCACCTTGCCGGCGGGATAGTACTGATCCATCAGGTTGACGTACGTGTCGGAGCCGAGCGTCGCGGCGATCCACTCGAGGATGGCTGCGGTCTCGTCCAGACAGCCGGGCATCACCAGATGCCGGATTAGCAAGCCTCGCCGGGCCAGCCCGTCGTCATCGAAAACGAGCGAACCGACCTGGGCGTGCATCGCCTGGATCGCGGCACGAGCGGCGTCCGGATAGTCCGTCGCTTTCATGTACAGCTTGCTCCGCTCGGCCGACCAATACTTGAAGTCGGGCATGTAGATGTCGACGATGCCCTCGACGAGAGCGAGGCTCTCGAGTGCATCATACGCACTCGTGTTGTACACAATCGGCAGGTGCAGGCCGAGCGCCGCGGCTTCGCTGACCGCTTCGACGACCTGCGGCGCCACATGTTCGGGTGTCACGAAGTTGATGTTGTGGCAGCCCTGCGCCTGGAGCCACAGCATCATGGCGGCGATCTCGCGCGGCATCGATCCGCGCTGGCGTGACGGCTTGATGTCCTGACTGATATCGAAGTTCTGACAGAAGACACAGCGCAGATTGCAGTGCGCGAAGAAGATCGTGCCCGAGCCATTCCATCCTCTAAGGCAGTCCTCCTCGCCAAAGTGCGGGAAGACGCTCGAGACCACGGCATAGCGGCCTGTCTTGCAGGCCGCCCAGCGATCCTCGAGACGGTTCACGCCGCAATCGCGGGGGCAGGCGCGACAGTCCGCCAGCGTGGCGACGGCTCGACGCGCGCGGTCGGCGAGCGCATCACACCCCAGCCGAAGGTAGGAGGGGTGAGTCCAGGACGGATTAGTCAGCATGTGACATGCAGGACGGCGTTGGTTTTCTTGGGGTGCTTCTGCAGCATCTTGATCGCTTCCGCCGTCGGCACCACAACCAGTTCAACCTTGCGGCCCCTGGCTTCACGTTTCACATCGTCCATGACGGGCAGATTGCCATATGCACCGGTGCCGATGACCAGCCGCGTGCACTTCCACGGAATGTTCTCTTCCACCGACAGCGGCGTGTGGCCAAACGAGTCTCGGAAGGGCTTGGACGCCCTTTTCTTCCGTCGGCGGATTTCGCCTCGATCGACGACAAGGTCGTCTTCGTAGGTCACTCCATTGATCTCGATAACACCGAACTCAAAATGTCCGAACCGCATTGTTCACCTCGCGCCCAGGTTCTCGATCTAGACGAGCCGTGGATGCCGTGCCAGCAGACCCTCCGCGATGGCACGCCCGATGTTCCTCATCAAATCGGGCCGGCTGTTCACGACGTAGAGATGTGGACCGAGCGCCCATAAATCGCCCTCGACGCGGAAGGGCGCAGGCGCTGCCTCGGAACGGCGAGCCAGTTCGCCTGTCAACATCGGCACGACCTTGTCGGACAGACGCAGCGCCGTATCGATGACGAAGAGGGCGAGGTCAGGCCTCACCAGGCGCACGCGATCGAAGAACGCGCCGACCTCGCCATGGCTCAAATGTTTTGGCGGCGATGACTTGAGCTCGACGTAGATTAGCTTCCCTTCTGCTGCCGCGACGAGATCGAGATCGCCGCCGATGCCGCGCGCGTGGAACTTGACGTCGGTCGCGACGTCAAAGCCGAGCCAGCGGCGCAACTCGCGTCCGACGTACCACTCCAACGTCCCGCCGAAACTGGCTGCGCGCCGCACGAGGCGGTAGCGATCACGCCCGCTTGCGGCGACCACGCCCAGCGCAACGAGCGTTTCCGTGAACGCCCGGGCCTGGCTTGCACTCACATAGCGCGTCGTCTCGTCTGGCGTAAAGCCATCGCCGTTATGAATCACGCCACGTACGAAGAGGCGAAACGCATAGTGCCCGAGCCGCTCGGCCAGGGCGTCGGACGTTTCTTCGGAGATGTCGGAAGGGAAAGGCAAATCGGGGCGGGCGAGCGACGGACGCAGACCTCGGCGTGCAAGCATGCCGAGCGCGTCGCCTGGAGGCGCCGGCGGACGCCGTCGTCGCGGCGACCGTGCCGCCGCGACGCGCTCCATGTCGCGCGCCGTCTGACGTCTGGCCATGACTGCTGCCGAGCGCGATGCCAGCACGAGAGTTCGATCGGTCAGCATCGCGCGCGATCCTGACGTACATTATGCTGCCACGACAGCCGGCGCAATCACATTACCCATTCGGCCCCCACGTCATTAGCGTGTGCGTTCCAGGACTGCGACGCGCACTGGCGAGAAGGCCAGGCCGTCGGGATCGTCGTGGCCCGTCGCCAGCGCACGCCGAGACTTCAAATCGTCGAGGTGCATGACGAAGAGCGCCCGATCCAGGCGGTCGCTCACGAACGCGCGATCGCCGACGAGGTGGATGCCGAATCCGCCCGCGCCCTTGCGGCCTGCGTGCAATGCAAGACGATTGACAAGGGCGCGGCTGCGCACGTCGTACACAGACAGATACTGTGCGGGCGCCTCCTCTGTGCCGCCATGCGGCACGAGCACGCGGCCCGATTTCGACACTTCGGCGCGACGCGCGTCGGGTGGGACGTCGATGGTCTGGATCAGCTTGAGCGATTGCGTATCGACGATCGAGATGGACCGGGCGATCCGGTTGACCACCCAGACTTCGCGGCCATCCGGCGTCACGGCCAGGCCTTCGGCGCCCTCACCCGTCGGAATGACTACCGGCGGCGCCTCGCCAGCAAGCGAGATGATCGACAGAGTTCCCTCCGCGCCGCGACTGGTGACGAACGCCCGGGAGCCGTCGGGGCTCAGGCGCACCATGTGCCCTTCGCGGCCCCCGGTCGGATAGGTGCGAACGACGCGCCGATCCACGAGATCCACGACCGCGATTTGATCCGACTGCTCGAGCGTCGCCACGGCACGCCGCCCATCGGGCATGAAGACGACGCTGTGGGGCCGGGATTTCGGCCCGAGATCGATGCGGCCAACGAGCCGCCCTTCGGCCACATCGATGATGACCACGTGGCGGCCGGGGGCGTCGTTCGGCCCATATTCGCCGGTCAGAGCCAGGCGGCCGTCAGGGCTGACCGCGACCTCGTGAGGGATCGCGGGTCCGATCGGGACCCGTGCCATCTCGACACCCGCTGCCAGATCGAACAGCGAGATGCTGCCGCCGGTGCGGTTCGCGACGAGCAGCGTGCCGTCACCAGGGCCCTGAGACGAAGCACTCGAGGGCATCGCGAGCAGCAGAGCGAAGACCGATGCGTGAAGTCGTGCACTCATGGGCTTTACCCTTCAATTCACTCGAGCCGCAGATCGTAGTCGAAGTCATCCAACGTACAGCGTGAATATCTCGACGAGCTGGACGTCGAGCGGGCGCTCGCTTTGCGGTCTTTGCGCAGAACCGCCAACCAGTTCGCGTTCATCGTCGTTTAACCTGAGCACTCGCCGATCATGATTGTCCTGTCCGCGCCCTATTCTGTTGAAATCGCACTCGTGTCGATGAGATGAGAGAACTCGAAGGGCTGATCGGCCTGGTCCTCGCGGCCGTTCTCCTGGCGGCGGCAGCGCGCCGCGTCGGGGCGCCTTACCCTGTCTTCCTGGCGCTCGGCGGTGCGCTGCTCGCGTTTGTTCCGGGCGCGCCGTCGTTCACCATTCCTCCCGAGCTGGCGCTCGCACTTTTCCTGGCGCCCGTGCTGCTCGACGCCGCCTACGATGCGTCGCCGCGAGATCTGAGGGACAACTGGGCGCCGCTGACAGGTCTCGTGATCTTTGCGGTCGGCTTGACGACTGCCGCTGTCGCAGTGGTCGCACGCCTGCTGGTACCCGAGATGCCATGGGCCGCGGCCACTGCCCTCGGCGCCGTCGTCGCGCCCCCAGATGCCGCCGCCGCGACCGCCGTGCTCCGCCAGCTGCGGCCGCCCCATCGCATCCTCACCATCCTCGAGGGCGAGAGCCTGCTGAACGACGCCAGCGCACTTCTGATCTATCGGCTCGCCGTTGGCGCCGTGGCGGCGAACGGCTTCTCCATCGCTGCGGTTGCGCCAACGTTCCTGCTCGCGGTCGCCGGCAGCGTGGTGATGGGCCCGGCGCTCGCGTGGCTGACCCTCCGCCTGAGCGATCGGATCCAGCACGTTCCAACCGCCATCATCCTTCAGTTTGTCAGCACGTTCGGTGTGTGGATCGTCGCCGAGCAGATTGGTCTTTCGGGGGTATTCACGATGGTGTGCTACGCCATTGCCGTCGCGCGCACGGCGCCGGAGCGCATCCCCGCGCGGATTCGCATCCCCTCGTACGCCGTTTGGGAGACCGTCGTCTTCGTGCTGAACATCCTGGCCTTCATCTTCATCGGCCTGCAGATCCGCCCGATTTTCGACAGCCTCGATCCGGTAACGCGCGGTCGATACCTGGCCGTCGCCGGCGCTGTCCTCCTGACCGTGATCGTTGTCCGCGTCGCCTGGCACATGTCCTTCAATGCGGTGATCAGATGGCGAGACCGCCGGTTTGGCTTTCGTCCACCGCGCCCGATGCTTCGCCCGACCGTCGGCAGCGGACTGGTCATCGCCTGGGCCGGCATGCGCGGCATCGTCACGCTGGCGGCGGCCTTGGCTTTGCCCGCGTCATTTCCATTCCGCGACCTGATGGTGCTGACGGCGTTCTCCGTCGTTGTCGGCACGCTGGTGATCCAGGGGCTGACACTCAAGCCGCTCCTCCGCGCGCTCGACCTGCACGACGATGACCCAGTGGGCCGCGAGCTTGCCGCGGCCCGTGAGCGCGCGTTGCGGTCCGGGCTGGCGAGCATCGCGGGCGAACAATCGACCGTTGCCGAGACGGTCCGTCAGGAGTTCACCGCGCACCTGCAGCCCGCCGACGCGAAGCGTGGATCGGCGAGCAACCGACGTTCCGACCGCAGCGAGATTCACCGCACGGCCATCCAGGCGGCGCGCCACGCTGTGCTCGACATGCGTGCCAGCGATGAAATCGGAGACGATTCTTTTCACCGGATCGAAGAAGAGCTGGACTGGCTGGAGATGGCAGGCGGCGGGACGGACGCGTCAACCTCGTCGAAGGAGGAATGAATGAGGACTCGCTCGGCCTTCATGCTGGTCGTGCTCGGCATCGTGACCTTGGTGTCGGGTCTGCTGGCCGTGGCGCGCACCGACCAACGCCGCGCCGACGACGCTTCGGATCGAAAGCCACAGATCGCGACAACCGACGCACGCCGCGTATCGCGGACCGCGCAAGGTCTCGTTGGCGCATGGCAATTGACCACACGAACCGTCCGTCGGGCAGATGGGACAGTTCTGAACGATCCCGTGCTGGGCGATCGGCCTCTCGGCCGTCTCTACTACGACGCGAGCGGCATCATGATGCTGCAGATGATGCGCCTGGGGCGAACGGCCGCGATCGGCAAGCCGAGCAACGTGAGCGATCAGTCGAATCCACGCGTCGTTCTCGGTTACGACGCGTATTTTGGACGCTACACGATCGACGAGCGTGCGGCGACGATCACGCACCACGTTGAGGGGTCGCTCTTTCCTGAGGATCTCGGCAAGGACTTCGTGCGCGGCTTCAGTCTTGATGGCGACACGCTGACGTTACGATTCACCTCAGCGGCGAATGGCGGCGAGGTTACGCGAACGTTGGTGTTGGCGCGATCGCGATAGGTCATTTTCGATCGCGTGCGTGAGAACGCGAAGCGGATATCCGCCGACAGACTCGAGACGGTTGTCAATCTGAGCGTGAATCACACTCTGTCGCGCACGGTGATCACCGCCGGGACAACGTTCCTCTCCGTCGTCGCGCTCTACGCCTTCGGCGGCCTGGTAATACGACACAATTCGCCCGTCCTCGCGCGATGACCCTGTCGCGGTGGCTCGCGAAAATGTGGACCGCAACGTGGTAGCGGGTACCGTTGCTACGGCGCGCGAGGAATTGGCGCCCGGAGCGCGAACCGACGTCGCTGCCATGGTTGTGGGTCTTTCATTGTCGTGAACGCTCTTCGAAACACGCGTTCGGGCGCAACGGCTTACGCAGGCCGGACGCGCGCTAGGTCAGATGTACTCGATACGGGTGCCGGCAAAATTCCCGTTGGCACCGCGCGTTCAGCGTAGGGTGAGGACCCTTGAAGGAGGAACAGCCGCAGTCGAGACCGCAGAATCCACCCCCGGGATCGATGTCATCGGGATCGCGGTGAAGCGCCGCCAAGCCAAGCTCGAGCTCGCGAAAGGCCGCCTCGATCTTCTCAAATGCCGGCTTGAGCGCGGCACGCTCTTCGGCCGTCAACGGTTCTTTATTCTCGTAGGCCATCGGAGACCTCCTGTACGGCAGTTATCTAATGGACGGACGCCGAGTCCCAATTCCGCTTGAATTCGCGGGTGATGGCGCCAGTCTGCCCCTCTCGCTCACTGTGTCAAGAGCGTTGTCGCCGCAGGATCCTGAGACACCCAGGCCATCCACCGGCTGCGCTGCCTGCGTCATTGTTTCCGCTCTAGATAAGGCATCCTGGGTGGCTCAGCTCGCGCCAGTGATCGCGTTCGCCGCCAGAGCCGACGCTCCGACGGCGCCGGTCGCCAGTTGAATCGAGGTGACGGCACCAGGCGGGAGTCCGCCCGGCGGAACCTGCCGCGGAGGTCCGCCCAGTCCTGCGCCGGGTAGAAACACGAAGTTGCCCGACGCCCCCGAACTATCGCGCCATGAGCCGCCGAGCGATGCCATGCTGATCGTCGCTTCCAGATGCACCGGCACGCCGCCCGGCTGCACCATCGTCACGCCGAACCCGACGGTGCCGTTCGGATTCAAGAACGCGATCCCACGCGCGCTGGCGGCCTGAGCTGCCGCACAACGATCATCGGTGCCGTCGAGCGTGTAGAGGGCGCCTTGTTGGGCGACATTGAGCGTGACAACGTTGCAGTACGGCAGCAGTTGCCAGCGGAACGTGCCGAGCGGTTGCGCCATTGCTGGTGTGGACCACAGCGAGCCGACGACGACGAGAGCTGACAACGCAGTGCGCACATGGGACATGGGGGCTCCTCAGATTGGGGGGTGTTGCATCTTATCCCCAAGCTCTACCATTTCCCGTATTTCCCGTATTCTTCGGACGTGGCCTGGCCGCGCTGGCGACGCACGTCGATGAGAGCGCCGTTCGGAACGAGACGACAGATCCACGCGGCCTCCGAAAAGCACTAGGCTAATGGCGATTACGAATGGAGTAGAGGTGACTCTGAGTACGGATCAGAAGGCGGTCGCCGACTATGGCCGGCGTTGCCAAGGCGAATTCGTCAAGTGAATTGACGCCCAGCAGCCGGTACTCTTCTCCCGCCTCGACAACGAACGTGTTGCCTTCCTCGCTCAGAAGGAAGATTTTTCCATCGTAGGCCCACGGGGAGGCAGTGAACGCCGAGGCCTCCGGTGCGACACGTGATCGAAAGACGCGCTCGCCGGTTTCAACCTTGTAGCGTGAGAAGATCCCCTTGTCGTAGAGGACATACAGAGCATTCTTGTAGACCAGCGGTGTCGGCAGATAGGTTCCGCCAGCAATCCGCTCGTACCACACGACGTGCTGATTCTTGTTCTCTGGCTCGGGCGGCGTGATGTCACCCGCACCGCCGGCGCGAATGGCGACGATGGGTTTGTTATCGTCGCCGGATGTGCCTGAGGTCACGAAGAGGACGTCGTTCCAGGCGAATGGGCTCTGGATGGCCACCGCTCCCATCCGCTTGATGCGCCACAGCTCGCTGCCATCGAGATCGTAGCCGATGGCCACGCCCGGGCCAAGGGTCACCACTTCAGTGCGCAGGCGGTTTTCCCAAACGAAGGGCGTGGACCAGCCGGTCTTCCTAGCTGGTTCGAGGGTGCGAGGCTTGCGCCATAGCTCCTTCCCAGTCCGTGCGTCAAAGGCGGCCAGGAAGCTCTGCTCCTCGTTGTCGTTCAGCACGAACAAACGGTCGCGATGCAACGCGGGAGAGGCGCCGGTCCCATAGTCACGGATCGTCGCATGGCGCTCGAACGGCGTGGCCCAAATTGGTTTCCCCTCGAAATCAAAGGCGTATAGGCCGTAATCGGTAAAGTATGCATAGACGCGGTCGCCGTCGGTGACCGGCGTTTCTGACGCAAAGCTGTTCTTGACGTGTCGTCCGCCTCGCGGGCGACCGTGATAGATCTGGCGTTCCCACAGCCGCTTCCCGCTCTGGAGGTCGTAGCAAAACAGCATCAGGCTGATGACGATGTCTTGCGGCATCTCGCGGTCTCGCGCCCAGACGTGTTTGTTGATCTCGTCAGCCGAAAGACCCTGCTTCCGCAGCTCGGCGATATAGTCGTTGCTGAACTCTGTTCCGAGGGACGGTGGCTTCATCCCCTGCTCACTCGTCGCAGCGGTTATAAAGATTCTCGTTCCCCAAACTACCGGCGACGACCAGCCGACCCCCGGAACTTCTGCAACCCACTCAACGTTCTCGGTCTTGGACCACTTGACCGGAAGGTTGGGATTGTCGGAGACCGGGTTCGAGTCCGGTCCGCGAAACCGGGGCCAGTGGGCGGGCTCGTCGGCATTCGCCCGCTCGCTCGTCCGCCCCTGTCCAATCGCCACGGGCGACGTGACGAGAGAGGGACCCATGAGCGCAACGACGCCCAGGGCCACAATCGGTCTGATGAGTTCGCGGTAATGCCCCATGCCAGCCTGGCACTGTACATCGAACGCCGTTCTTGACGTTCGTCGTCTGTCGGCAACGATGCGCGCCGGTCAATCGTCAAAGCCATCGTGATCGTCTCAGCACTGCGGCCGAGCATTAAACAGATGGCCGCTGTGGGCGCGATCTGGTGCGCCCTCTGTCTCCAGGAAAGGGCGGTCCGCGCGCAGGACTTGCTCTCGCGGGCCGACGTCTCGGCGGCCGATCGCCAGCTGGCATTGGCGCAACTGTGGCGCGAGGCGCGCGACAGCTTCGCATACTACGCGCGTGTGGCGCCGGAGTGGGATCGCCTGTATCAACAGTTCATGCCACGCGTCGCGGTGGCGACCACCGACTATGCCTACTACCTTGAGTTGATGCGTTTCTACGCGCACTTGAACGATGGCCACTCCGGTGTATTCTGGCCGGCCGCGTTCGACGAGGCGTTGGGCTATCCGCCTCTTGAAATCCGTCCCGTAGACGGACGCGCAGTGATCTTCCGCCTGCTGAGGAACACCGAGGAGTTGCAGCGGCTCGGCATCCGTCCCGGCCTGACCCTTACGCAGATTGACAACCGTCCTGTGCCCGAGCTCGTAGATCATTGGCGGGCGCTCAAGACGGGCTCCACGCGGCAAGCGACCGATCGTCTTGCCTACTTTCGAATCTTGACCGGGCCGCGTCACAGCCAGGTGAGCGTCGTGCTTGAGGAGCCGGTTGGCGCATCGCGTCAAGTACAACTCACGCGATCGGAGCGGTATTTCAACGATACCAACCTCGAACCACCTGTAATGCACGTGACGCGTGCCATCGACGCGGGCATCGCCTATTTCCAGGCCAACAAGATGCAACCCGAGGTTGGTGACGCGTTCGCCCGACTGATCGATGGTGCCGCCGATCTGAAGGGCCTGATCCTCGACTTGCGCTACAACGGGGGCGGCTCCGATCAGGTCTCGTTCGACATGGTCAGCCGGCTGATCGATCGGCCCTTGGATGGGCCCGTTTACGAAGTCACTTCCTATCGGCCGGATCGCAGGGCCTTCAGGCAGCCACAAGAGGTGATCCGCACGCAGCCGCGCGTGACGCCCGCCGCGGGTCGCCGATTCCTGGGGAGGTTGATCGTACTGATCGGTACGCAATCGCACAGCGCGACGGAGAGCGGCTTCTTATCCGTCATCCGCCAGCGGCCAGACACGACCTTCATGGGCGAACCGACCGCGGGCTCGACCGGACAGCCTCTCGTCTTTCCTTTGCCGGGCAATGCGATCGGTGTGGTCTGCAGCCGGCGCTCGCTGACGCCCGACGGCCGCGACTTCGTCGGTATCGGCTTCACCCCAGACGTGAATGCGCGTCTCACGCAGGAAGATCTGTTTCTGGGCCGCGACAGCACGATCGACGCTGCGCTCACCCGGATGCGGTCACGATAGCCGCCACGGCTTGACCGACGAGTAGCAGCCGTGAAAGCTGTTCTCCCGTCGCCGAATTCCAGGTCGTGTCCCACGATCGAAGTCACTCGCGCGTTGAAAGGAGTCGCCTGGAACGGCCGGTGGCGCATCCCCCGGCCGTCAAAGCCCGCGAATCAGCGCGATCCGAGGGCTGAGAGCGGCGACAGTTCCGCCTTGGAGGTCGCGCTACTCCGCGTCGTGAGCCAACGCTTGCGCCTGCCAGCGGGATTTCGCTGAATTCTTCGCCTGAACCATGCTGCCTCCACTCGCGGCATCCTAGATGCGCGCGGTCGTTCAATAGACGTCCAGATCGCGACCTAAGACCACACGGCCCGCATAGGGCGACATTTCATGCAGCATCGTGGCAAGCGTCGAGCGCTCCGAATCGACAGCAGGCCGGAGCGACAAAGACGCATGATAGAGAATCAGGAGCCCCGGCTTGGCCTTGGTCGCCAACTCGATGAGTTGTGGTGTCGTCGTGTGGAACTGTGATGCGTAGCGCTGGAAGTCGGGCCGCTTCCCGAGCCACTCCTGCGTCAGGACTTCATGGACGAGCACGTCACACCCACGGCAGGCATCGATCGTCGCCTGTGCGGGATTCGTGTCGCCCGCGATGACGATGCTGCGGTCCAGCGTGTCGAACCAATACCCGTAGCTCTCCATCGCGTGGTTCGTCGGGTACGCCGTCACCGTGACGTTGGCATCTTTGTAGACCACACCGGCACGGACTTCGTGCGCGTTCACGGCATGGCCTTGCGGATCCGCGCGCGCATATAAGTGCCGGTCCTTCATTCGCGTGTCGAAGTCGGCACGATACGCTTCGAGCAGATGCGTGGTCATCGCCGTGATACCGCTGGGGCCGTAGACCTCGAGCGGGACACGCCGTCCGAGTACCCACGGCGTGAGAATCAGATCTGGATATCCGACGGTATGGTCGGAATGCAGATGCGTGACGAACACTACGCGGAGGTTGACAGGTTCGAGCGCCGCGACGCCCTTCTCCACGACCGCCAACTTCGCCCGACGTACGACGCCAGCACCAACGTCCACCAGGTAGGGGGTGCCGTTGACGACGACCGCGGTCGCCGGTCCCGACCGATCGGGATCGGCAGGAGGATTTCCGGTCCCGAGCAGCACGACCTGCGTGCCATCTCGCAGCCGACAGATTCTCGTGGCGGGCGACAGTGCCCGCGGTGACACGCACCACCGCAACGGTGACCAACGCGGAAAGCATCCTCGAGAAGGTCCCGAACTTGAAAGCCTCCAGTGGTCGGCGGTCTGATAACCGATCTTTCGCGAATTGACGGCCGGATCGACCCAGACGCCACGCATGGGCGACATGTCGAGCATCATGCCGCCATCGCACAGACTCTCCACCTCCGTGGTCGCCTTCGGTATCCCCTCTCCTCAATTCCGGGCCATCTGCGTCACTGGTTCAGCGGCCGCGCGGGGTCATGAAGTTTGCGAACACGAACTCGGCGACCGAGCGTCCCACCTGTTGGCCGGCGTCCTGGTCGAATCGGTAGTGAATCCCGCCATAGATGCGGGCCATCGCTTCCTCCTCGGCGGTCTGCGAGAAACCTTCGAAGTGTCGCGTGACCTCAGGCAGCCCGCCGGATCCCTTCCACGTGACGGCCACCGGCATATCGTTCGTGCCGCACGCGAGATGCGAGAATGCGCCGCCGCGCTGGCCCCGATTGTCGCCAGGTTGCCGGCATACGAGGGATACGGAGGGGTGGTAACCAAGGGCAGCCACGCGGGATCCGGATCGGTCTCGGCGTTCAAGTCCGTGTCGGCGGCGCGAATCGCGCCGACCGGCCTCCAAATCCCGTAGACGAACTTGCTCGTCTGAGTGGTCTGGAGTGCGTCGTGAATCGACACGTTCACGAGCACGAACAGGCGGGCGGCTTCGACGAGTGACAGATTGCGCGCCTCGACCACGTCGCCCGCCACGTTGTTCCAGACGGCGAAGAAGCCAGTGGTCGTGCCGACGGCCGACCAGAGCCGCGCGATGGTCGTCTGCTCCGCGGTCCGCGCGGTGCTATCGGATTTGCCCAGCAGCTTTACTTCGTTGAAGTCGGCGGCGTAACGCTCGCTCGTGAGCGACGGTGGAGGCGGCGGCAGAAACTGCGTCGCCGAGAGCACCGCCATCGGCGCCGCATGCTGGAGATGAGTAAACGCGGCGTCTGCATTGGCCGGAGGGGTCGGTTGCCACCGCCCCGGGAGGAACGGTTCGGAGTAGGACGGAAACTGCGGCACAATCCAGCCGTCATTCTGGCGCCACGCGAGAATCTCCTTCGCCACGAAGGCACCAATCTTTGCACCGCGACGGATGAAGCTGGAAGGACGTTCGCCGAGATCCTCGGCAAGCGCCGTGTGGTAGGTCGCGGCCGCGGACGGATTGAGGGCAATGAGCACATCATGAGCGGCCTGCGCGGCCGCCGCCGCCGGCGATCCGCCGGCGTTGAACGGCGCTCGAACGCGATACGGCGTGAACTCGCGCTCGATCGCATTGATCGCGTCGAACATCGCGATGTGCGTCATTGCGTAAAAGCGGGGCGTCAGCGGATTGCCCGGCGGCGAGAGGGTCTCCTGAAGAAGCCGGTTCCATTTCCGGACGACGGTCGCACTCGACTCTTTCGCTCCGGCCTCGAGGCCGGTTGTCGCCAGTACGCCGCAGACCAGCGCAGTGGCGAATATTTTCCTCGTGTACATGTTCGTTTCTCCTTACACAGGTCACTGCCTTGTCAGGCCTCGGCTCGAGGACGTCGTAGTTGAAGATCTCGAGCGTCGGCCCGTCCGCGCCATGGCCCGGCAACCGTAGGTGCACGCCGCGCAGTTCGACGCCTGGGATCCCAGTCCCCACGTTCGAGATCCCGCCCTCTGAAATCACGCTCCGGCGGCACAGGAATGCAGCCAAACTGCTTCTGATGGAAGCGCGTGAGGCTTTCCAGTCCTTCGCGATGAGATTCCTGTGTCCGTATTTCATTTCGCGCGGGGCGATCATCGGGCCCCCCGACGGGTTGTCGGTCCCTTCAAGAGATTTCGGTGAGAGGCCGTCGAGGCCACTCGCAGTCGCGATCGGCAGGACAAAGCCCGATGTGGCGAACAGCCAGGCCGCGCGGCGCAATCGGATCATCGGCGTACTCCTGTTCATGTGCTGACCGAGCCGCGATCAGCGTCGCGACGTGTCGAGCGTATGAGAGGCCCAGGTGCCGAGTCCTGGGAGTCCGCCGAGAATGTGGTGGGCTTTGTCCGTGGGGAGACCGGGCCAGCGAGACCTGGCGGGCAGCGCTACTGCAATCGCGCCAGCAGCCGCTGGAACCGTAGATCGTCTCGAAGGCTATCGTAGTCGGGATCGTGCTCGATCCAGTCTCGCTGGGCCCCGTGTCGAGTGACGGCCTTCTCGAGCAGGTCCAGCGCGCGATCCTTCTGACCCAGGCGCGCGTATAGACAAGCGCCGTTGATCAGCGTGCTCATGTCGTCCGGATAGAGTGTCAGCGCGCGCGTGCACCACTCCAGGGCTCGCTCGGCCTGGCCCTCCTCGAGCAGATTTAACGGTGCAAGGGAGAGCGCGCGGGCATCGGTTGGATTGAGCTCAAGCGCTCGCTCCGCCCGGCGGATACCTTCGCGCCGAGGCTCGCGCGCCTCGTCTTCGCGTCCGATGATCCGCAGCGACTGGGCTGCGAGGAGTGCGCTCTGGAAGTCCTCGCGTCGCGCCGCGGCGGCCTTTCGAAACAGGTCGGCCGACCGCGCGATCTCGCCACGCGCAAAGCTCGATCGCGCGTAGTAATAGTACGCCTCGAACAGGTTCTTATTGAATTCGATGGCGGCCTCGAAGGCCAGTGCTGCTTCCTCATAGCGCCGCGACTGGGTCAGCGCGCACCCTCGTGCGACGTGCGCGTCCGCCAGATTCGGCGCGAGCGTCAATGCGCGCTCGCTTGCCTGTTCCGCGGCGGTTCTATCGGCGTCGGCCGACCCGAACCATTCGTAAAGCGCCGCATGCGCCATCGCCAGGCCGGCATACGCGGGCGCGTAGGCGTCGTCGATGGCGATGGCGCGCTCGAACATGCAAATGCTGTTCGTATGGCCCTCCCGCGTCTGGCGGGGGAGCGACTGTCGACCGCGGAGGAAGTACTCGTATGCCTCGGTGTTTGCGGGGGGACGACGGATGGACTCCTGTTCACGCTGGCTCAGGACGCCGCCGCGCAGCGATGAGCACCACGCGCTCCGCGATCTCGTCCTGAATCGCGAACACGTCGTCGAAGGTTCGATCGAACCGCTGCGACCAGCGGTGATAGCCGGTGGCCACCTCGATCAACTGCACGGTAACGCGCAATCGGTTCTGGGATTTGCGCACGCTGCCCTCGAGCAACGCACTCACCCCGAGCTGCCTGCCCACGGATTGGACGTCCGCTCCGATGTCGCGGAAACGAAAGGACGCCGTGCGGGCCACAACACGCAGTCCTTCCACATTGGTGAGAGCATTGATCAGTTCCTCCGCGATACCTTCGCACAGGTAGTCCTGGTCGCGCTCGGAACTCATGTCGGCGAAGGGCAGGACGGCGATGACCGAGATCGGCGCCGACACAGCGAGCTCGGCGACGACGCCGGCCGTCGCCGCGGTGGGGGCGGGTCGGGAACCGGAGGCGTCGCGGGTGCCGCGCGGGCCGATGTGTTCACGGCCGCGATGAAGCGATACCCGCGGCGATGCCGCGTTTCGATGAACCGCGGCTGCCTGGCGTCGTCCTTGAGAGCGCGGCGCAGCTCGACGATGCAAGTCGTCAACGCATCGTCGCTCACAGCGGTGTCTGGCCAGACAGCGGCGAAGAGGTCTTCCTTGGACACTGGTTCGCCGCCGTGTGCGACCAGCATCGTCATCACGGCGGCCGCCTTCGGCGTGAGACGCACTTCCTGGTCGCCGGCCCAGAGACGCCCCGTCTCCATATCGAATCGAAACCGGTCGAACGGCACACGGTGACCCATGGGCTTAAGACGTTCTGCCACAACTGGACGGGTCGACGCAAGACGCGTCGGTGACACTCTCCGCGGCCAGACGAACTGCATGGTAGACGGCGAACCGCGCGTCGGCTTCGCACCGCTGGCGTGGCCGACACACGACGACGTGACGGGCGTGAGACCTTCTCATTGGACCCGACGGGGACGTCCGGGAAAAGGACCTTCGCACGTCGACGGCGACCGCCGCGCGCGACATCACCGCGTTCAATGCGGACGGGTGCTAGCCGGTCGTTCCGCGGGCCTTCGGCGGAGGGGTGCCGACGGCGCGCGGGCGTGCGACGCGGCTCGCGTGCAGTCGGTCACGATCATCGCCTGGCTACCTGGGCAGGATCGCAGCCTGGCGTCGCGATCCTGGGGAGTTCGCCTGCCGCTCGGCGACCGAGCACGTCACTCCGTGCGCGTTCGCCGAGTGTGCGCTGGTCGCAGGGCAAGCATCTCCTTCGACGCGGTGATCAGCCGGTTATAAGAGGCCTCACTTCCGGCGTGCTGAGTTCTGATTCAGGATCGAACGCAGAGGCGTTCTTCGACGCAATGCCGAGGTGGGCGGCAGACCAGGATGGCGGAAGTTGTGTTGCACCAGCGGTCCGACCGTCGCCTCTTCGCGGCACGACGTGGGCCGAGCCGGGAATATCGAGTTGCTCACCGTCGATGCGCTTGCATTCAACGTTGTTAGCCCTTTTTGTGCACGTCTGCCGCAGCGAACTCAAGGGCGGTTCGCTGCAGGACGATGCCAAAGCGTGGATGACCGCTCAGACGATCAGTTGCTACGCGCGTTTCTTCTCGCCCGAGATGGTCGGCGTCGGGCCGCGTCCGCGACGCTGGCCGCGGCGCGAGGCGGGCTGCTCGCGCCTATTTCGACCAGGACTGAAGTTCGATCACATTTCCCTCTGGATCCGTCACATACACCCACGTCACCTTCGATCCGGCGGCGGTCGTCAGCGTCACGACATCCCCAACCGGTCGCCCGCCAGCGGCGAGCACGGCTTTGCGCGCCGAGGGCACGTCGCCAACGACGAACGCGATGTGCCCGAATCCGAGGCGGTTGACCGCCGCGTCGAGCTTGTCCTGCAAGATGTTGTAGTTGAAGATTTCGAGCGTCGGCCCATCCGCACCATGGCCCGGCAACCGCAGGTGCACGCCGCGCAACTCGACGTCTCGGATTCCGGTGCCACGCTCGAGATCCGGTCCTCTGAAATCGCGCTCCGGCGGCACGGGAACGCAGCCAAACTGCTCCTGATAGAAGCGCGCCAAATTTCTCCAGTCCTTCGCGATGAGATTTGTGTGCCCGTATTTCGCGCCAGCGATCATTGGGACGCCCTCCGACGTGATGCGGATCGCTTCCAGATGTCTTGCGGGGTGACCGTCGCGGTCGGCCTCAGTCATGGCCCCCACGGCAACCCCGAAGGTTGCAAGTAGTGCAGCAGGGATCGTCCAGATCACGATGCGACTGAAGCTCGCCTCCGCAAATGCGCGCCAGCCGCGCCACGTCTCGCCTCTCCGGCTTCGTTCCATTGATGTTCGGTCGTGTGCTTGAAAGAGCGCGCGCACAACTCCCCTCCCTTTCCCTTGGTCGCGCCGTCCGTTGGCCGACTTGGGCCGCACGGCGGAATGGACACGAGCGTACGAGAGCCGCCGGGTGGGAGTCCTGAGAGTCCGCCGAGAATGTCGTGGGGTTTGTCCGTGAGAAGACGCGGGGCGCATGCTCGGCGCAGTGCTGGAACTTGGGCACACGCGGGCGGCAGCTGCTACTTCAGTCCGGCCAACAGCCGCTGGAATCGCGGGTCGTCTCGCAGGGGTCTCGCAGGCGGGATCGTGCTCGACCGTAGTTAGCGTTCACGAGACCATGGCGCAGGCGTTCGCCGAGATCGACAGGTTGTCTGAGCAGATGATGCGGACCGGCGAGCGGCCCGACGCCGTCGAGTTGATAGTGCTGGACGATGCCGGCAATCGTCGTCCGGCGCTGCACGCAACTAAGACAATCTCACGCGCGCGAACTCGGCCTCCGCAGGCGGTGCAGGCAGCCTCTTTCGAACGAAGCGGAACCGCGTGGGAGCATCGCGCCGTTGGCGCGGACCCCGGACGACCAGCCGGATTGAGTCCTGCTACGCGGAGTGCTCGCGCGATACGCTGACGCACTTCGCGTCCAGGATTTAGCCCGCGGCGCCGCGACCAACATGGCAATCGATATGGGTACAAAGGTGCGGGCTCTGATGATGACCGCCGAGGGCGAAGTCCAGCGACGGGTGTTCGACGTCTTTTTGAGAGTGCTTAGATAGGAGCGTACGATGGACACAGCACAATCGGTTTCAGGAGGTCTGCTTTGCGTTGGGCCGCGGTACTGACCTTGCTGGCAACGGTGATCGCAAGCTGGCGCCTTTCCGACGCCGGCATCTGGCTGGACGAGTCGTTGAGCATCCTCTCCGCCCATCGCGACATCCGCCTGGTCATGCGTGACAACAACATGACGCTCTATTTCCTCGCGCTCAAGGGTTGGCTGAACGCGCTGGACGCGGGCCACAACGTCGCGGCCGTTCGGAGCCTGTCGGTGCTCACGGGGGTTGCAACGGTGCCCGTGTTCTTCGACCTGTCTCGACGATTGTTCGGGAGCGGCGTCGCGAGGGTCTCCACCCTGCTCATCGTGCTCAACGGGTTCTTCATCCAGTACACGCGCGAAGCGAGAGGCTATGCGCTCGCGACTCTGCTCACCGTGACCGCCACCTGGAGCCTCGTCCGCCTCGTGCAGGATGGTAAGGCACGTTGGGCGGCGTCCTATGGGCTTCTGTCCGCCTTGGCCGTCTACGCGCATCTCTTCGCCGCGCTGGTGCCCCTGGCTCACCTGGCTTGGCTCATCCCGCGCTGGCGCGAGCATCATTTCCCGCGCGGTTGGATCGTGAAGAGCCATCTTGTGGCCGCGGCCCTGGTGACACCCGCGTTCGTCCTGGCACTCGGCGCCGGACCTGGGCCGGTCCGGTGGCTCCATCCCACTACGTTTCCCATCCTTTCACGGACCTGGACGCTGCTCTCGGGCTGCTCGCCGTGGCTGGGCGCCGGAACGCTGCTGGCCCTGATGGCCCTGGTCGCAGACCTGCTTCGCACCGACGCGGCGTCGGAGAGGCGGTGGAGGCTCCACCTCGTCTTGTCCTGGGCCCTCGTTCCGGTTGGCATCACCCTTCTCGTGTCGTGGCTTCTCGTGCCCCTCGTGCATCCGCGTTTTCTCATCATCGTCGTGCCGGCGCTGTGCCTGGCGCTGGGCGTGGCGCTCGAAACATGGTTGACCGCAAAGTGGCGCGTCGTCGCGTTAGCTGGGCTCATTGTCGTGAGCAGCCTTGCGCTGCGTCGTGAGCTTTTGCGTGGGCCCCGAGAGCCTTGGCGGGAGCTCGTGGCTTGGATCGCCCGCGATTCCCGGCCCGGAGACGGCGTTGTGCTGGACTTGCTGCAACCCATGCCATTGGTCTACTCGGTCGAAGAGTTGGGAGCCCAAGTGCCCTTCCCGCCGATCGCCGAACGCGCGAGCATCGAGGACTTTTCGCGGCTCTGGCTTGTGCGCAATCGCTCCCACGATGCTGAGCTGCAGCGGGGTCTCGAGGCGCGTTACGTGCGCGCTTTCTCGATGCGCTTCTCCGCTCCGGACAATGACGGCCTTTTCGAATCAGCCGAGAACCGGGCCCTCACGCTGGAGCGGTACGAGCAACCCGCGGACGGGTCGTCGCGGGATCGCCGCTAGGGCCAATGGGCGCGGCGGGCGGGCCCTCGTAGGTCAGGGAACGCCTTGGTGAACTCGCTCTCGCGGTAGAGCTCCATAGGACGCGGGATCACATTGCCGGAAGAACGGAGGCAAGTCTCAAACGCGGAGATCAACCGCGAGCTTACTATCCTAAAGCGCGCATTCAGTCTCGCCATTCAATCAGGCAAGCTGATGACGAAACCGTACGTGCCTCTCCTGAAGGAGAACAACGTCCGAACCGGCTTCTTCGAGCCCGTGCAGTTCGACACCGTCGTAGCGCACCTGCCCGAACTATCCCGCCCAGTCGTTCAGCTCGCGTACATCACCGGATGGCGCATTCAGAGCGAAGTGCTGCCGCTTCAATGGCGGCAAGTGGATTTCGAGGCTGGGCCAGGTGCGACTGGACCCAGGCACGACGAAGAACAATGAGGGTCGTGTGTTCCCAATGACGGCGGCGCTGCGGCGCCTGCTCGAGTTGCAGCGCGATGAGCGCGGCAGGCTCCGTCGCGAGCGCGGATCACTCTGTCCGTCGGTGTTTCATCGCAATGGTGTTCAGATCACAGCGTTCACGAAGTCGTGGAAGACGGCGTGCGTGAAGGCAGGGTGCCCGGGGCGCATTCCTCATGACCTACGTCGCACGGCAGTTCGCAACCTCGTGCGCGCCGGCATCCCTGAACGTGTTGCGATGCAGATGACCGGAAACAAGACGCGGTCGGTGTTCGAGCGATACAACATCGTCAGCAAGACGGACTTCGCAGACGCCGCGAAGCGTCTTGATAAGCGTCACGGGCATAGTTTGGGCAGCCGTCTCGAGGACCCCCTCAGCAACTTACCACGCGAATTTCACACGAGGAATTTTGGAGGCGCCGCCCGGATTTGAACCGGGGATGGAGGTTTTGCAGACCTCTGCCTTACCACTTGGCGACGGCGCCGATGAATTGAGCTGAGGATTCTATCGCGACTGGCAGGCTCTCAACCGAAGCTCGCTTTCAGGGCGTGCGGTCCACCATCGCGCAATCTCCGCACCGCTCGTTCGGTGGGCATCGTTCGCCTGGAACCTGAGCGAAGGATGGAGCGGGAAACGGGATTCGAACCCGCGACTTCGACCTTGGCAAGGTCGCACTCTACCACTGAGTTATTCCCGCCCGACGTTGCAGCCTCCAAGTCTAACAAACCCGGCGGGTTCTGGGCAACGCAGAGCGCGGGGCGTTGGCAGGCGGGTCGGCGGCCTCGGGCGGGGCTGAAGCCGCGCCCCTGCACCACTCACCGCCGCAGGGTCCGGGCGCACAGATTTGCAACGCATTGCCGCGGCGAGCGACGAACCCGCGCCGCAGCACAGCGGCGCGTAAGCCCCGCACTACGCCGGCAATGCGTCCTTTCGCAGCGGAGTGATTCGCAGACCTGAACGTCCGCGCTACGTAGGTGTCTCGCGCAGGACTTCGGCCGCCTCCTCTGGCGGCACCGGATTCACATATACGCCGCTCCCCCACTGGACGCCAGACGAGGGGCCCAGCCGCGGCACCATCTCGAGATGCCAATGAAACGACCGCGCTGCCGACTTCTCCTCCGGCGCCGTGTGGAGCACGAGGTTGAAGGGCGGCCGTAGCAGTGCCGCGTCGAGACGGCGGACGAGGTCCCGCAGCTGCGTGGCAATCGCCAGCAGCAGCGCGTCCGACGACTCCTCGAAGCGCGCCGCGTGCGCCCGCGGCAGCACCCACGTCTCGAACGGCACGCGCGGCGCAAAGGGCGCCAGCATCACCGTGTGCTCGTCGGCGGTGATCACACGCTCGTTGAGCGCGATCTCCTGCGCGATCAGATCGCAGAACACGCAACGCTCCGCGTTGTCGAAGTGGCGCTTCGCCGACAACAGCTCGAGGTCGAGCGCCGGCGGGGCAAACGGATAGGCGATCAGCTGCGAGTGCGGGTGATCGAGCTTGGCGCCCGCCGCAATGCCGTGAATCTTGACGACGACGAAGCTCTTGAGGCGCACATCGCGCTTCAAATCGCGGATGCGCTCGCGCCACGCCCACAGCACGCGGGAGATCGCATCCGGCGCCAGCGTGGGCCAGTCGTCCTCGTGCCGCGGCGATTCGATGATCACTTCGTGCGCGCCGAGATTGCCGTACCGCTCGAAAAGGCCTCCTGTGGGCGCACCGAGCTCGCCCTCCACTCGCAGCGCGGGCTCGCGATTGGCGACCACGCGCACCGTCCATCCTGGCCGTCGGGCGCGCTGCCGTCCGGCCGCCAGGCCAGCAGCTCGCGCCCCGCCAGCTGCTCCCGGCCCGCGCAAAACGGGCAGGTGCCTGAGGCAGTGGTCCGACCTTCTGGCGGCGTGAAGTCGCGCGGACGCCGCGTGCGCTCCGGTGCGAGAATCACCCACCGGCCGGTAATCGGATCGCGGCGCAGCTCAGACATTACCAACCGGGCCGAAACGCGTCTTCGAACACGGTCACGCGCGGCGGCTCGAATGCGGTCTCGATCGCGACCACGTCGAAGCGGCACGGCGAGTTCTCGAGACGATGACTGCGCCACGTAGTCCATGCGCCATCGTGACAAGCGCTGCTGCTTCTCGGCGGTCACCGACTCGGCCGGATCGCCGAACGCCTCACCCGACTTGGCGCGCACTTCAACGAACACGGAGAATCCGTTTTGACTGCGAGACGATGTCGAGCTCTCCGCGATCGGTGCGGTAGCGGCGCTCGACGATGGCATGACCGCGCCGATTCGAGCTCGCGGCAGGCGAGATCCTCGCCCAGCTTTCCGAGAATTTGACGCGGCCTGGGTCATTTCGCCCGCTGGCCCTGCTGGCGGCTACGCCGCCGTCGGCTGCGCTCGCTTCGCTCGCGCAATGGGCTCTCCGCTTCGCGGCTCGTATGCCTTCGGTAAGAACGATTCTGTGTACCTCGCAACAATTCAGGACCCACCTACGCGCGAAGCTCGCCCACCGAAGGCCTACCAACGGCCTACCCTAAGCGCCTGGAGCGACTCGTCGATGATCCGCACCGCGGTGTCGGCCTGCTCCTTCGTCAGGACGAGCGGCGGCGACAGGCGCAGCGCATTGCGTCCGGCGCCGAGCACGAGCAGGCCGCGCCGAAAGCACTCGTCCGACGAGTCGATCGCGCTCCTTGATCGCGCGTTCCTTCGTCTTGCGATCCTTGACCAGCTCGATGCCGATCATCAGCCCCTTCCCACGCACGTCGCCGATGATGGCGTGCTTGTTCTGCAGCTCCCGAAGCGCGTCGATCATGTGCGCGCCCACTGCGGCGGCGTTCGCCATCAGCGTATCCTTCAAGAGCGTGATCGTCGCCAGCGCCGCATGCGCA
Source organism: uncultured Acidobacteriota bacterium (assembly GCA_963807105.1). Taxonomy (GTDB): domain Bacteria; phylum Acidobacteriota; class Vicinamibacteria; order Vicinamibacterales; family UBA2999; genus DASPWV01. Next base: position 374,187 of record CAWEAM010000001.1, read on the forward strand.
CGAAACCGGATTTCCGCCGAATGTGCTCGCGTGCGCCCCGGCGGCCAGCCCATCATCTCCGAGCGCGCGGTCGTCACCCCGAGCGGCAGGCCCGACGCGACGCCCTTGCGCCACCGCCACGACGTCGGGCTCGACGCCGAAGTGCTCGATGGCGAACATCTTCCCGGTCCGGCCCATGCCCGACTGCACTTCGTCGGCCATCAGCAGCATGCCGTGCTTCGTCGTCAGCTCGCGCAAGCGTTGATGAAAGGCCGCCGGCGGGACGACGTATCCGCCCTCGCCCTGAATGGGCTCGACGAGCACCGCCGCTACTTCATCCGGCGAGACGAGATGGATGAGGACCTGGTCTTCGAGAAACTCGCAGACACGCGGCGTCGCAGCCGTCCGGCTGCAGGCCGAGCGGGCAGCGATAGCAGTTGGCGAACGGCGCATGATACGCGCCGCCGAGCGGCGGACCAAAGCCTCGCCGCTGGATCGCCTTGCTCGACGTCACCGACAGCGACCCGAGCGTGCGACCGTGGAAGCTGCCGAGAAACGCGATGATGCCGTGGCGTTTGGTGTGATAGCGCGCAAGCTTGATCGCCGCTTCGATCGCCTCGGTGCCCGAGTTGGAGAAAAACGATCGCTTCGGCCCGCGCAAACGGCGCGAGCGCCGCACATCTCCTCACCAAGCCGCACTTGCGGTTCGTAATAGAAGTCGGTGCCCGACATGTGCAGGAACTTCTGCGCCTGATCGACGATCGCCGCGACGACGTCGGGATGCGAATGGCCGGTGGAGTTGACGGCGATCCCGGCCGCGCAATCGAGGAAGACGATTGCCGTCGACGTCTTCGACGGTCGCGCCACTGCCGCGCGCCATGACGAACGGATAGCTGCGCGTGTAGGACGGCGACACGACCGTGCCGTCGCGTTCAATGAGCGCTTTGGCTTTGGGGCCGGGAAGAGGGGTCTTGATGTGCGGGACGACGGGCATTGACTGAATTGTATCCGTGCCGTGACAGTTCAAGCGCTGAGGGTTCAAGCTGCGTTGCACAGCCGTCAGTCGCTCTAACGACCGGCCGCTTGAGGTATTGCTCACTCGCCGACTGTTCACTAGAACTTTGAACTGCAGAATCACCAGCTCAGGCACGCTTCCAACGCGTGCCTTGCGCGCTGTCTTCGAGCAGAATGCCGCGCTCCGCGAGATCCTTGCGAATGCGGTCGGCTTCGGCAAAGTCACGCCGGCGCGCGGGCCGCTTCGCGCTCGGCGATCAGCCGCTCGATCTCCTCGACCGGGATCGGCGGCCGCTCATCTTCGGCGCGGCGCAGCGACAGCACGCCGAGGACGCTGTCGAAGTGATCGAACGCGCCCTGATGACCGGCACGTCGCCGGTGCCAACCTCGCCCGCATCGATGCGCGTGTTGACGGCGCGCACCAGATCGAACATCGCGCCGAAGCCCGCCGACGTATTGAGATCGCTGCTCAGAGCGGCGTCGAAGTCGCGCCGCGCCTCGGCCACGCGATCGTGCGACGGCCGGCGTGTCTCGCCCGGGCTCGTTGATCGATTTAAGGCGGCCGAGAAAGTCCGACAGCCGCGTCAGCGATTCTTCGGCCTGCTCCAGGCCGGTCCAGGTGAAGTTCAGTTGCTTGCGGTAGTGCCCTGAGAGCAGCAGGTAGCGCAGCGCCGAGATCCGGTGGTTGCGATCGGTGATGTCTTTGAGCGTGTAGACATTGCCGACCGACTTCGACATCTTCTGGCCGTCGACGAGCAGATGCTCGGCGTGCACCCAGAAGCGCGAGAACTGCTTGCCCGTGGCGCACTCGCTCTGCGCGATCTCGTTTTCGTGATGCGGAAAGATCAGATCCACGCCGCCGGTGTGGATATCGATCGGCGGTTCGTCGAGCAGCCGCAGCGCCATCGCCGAGCACTCGATGTGCCAGCCGGGCCGGCCGGGGCCGATGCCGAAGTCCCAGCTGTCGGCTCGCCCGGCTTGGTCGCCTTCCACAGCACGAAATCGCGCGCGTCCTCCTTGCCGTAATCGTCGGAATCGACGCGTGCGCCGGCCTGAATGCCCTCGTGGTCGAGCCGCGCCAGCTTGCCGTAATCGGGCATGGTCGAAATCTTGAAGTAGATCGAGCCCGTCGCTGACGTAGGTGTGGCCGCGCTCGTTGAGCGCGCGGATCATGTCGGCCATGGCGCGCAGGTTGGCTTCGTCGGTGGCGCGCGGCATCTCTTCGACACGCTCGAGCCCCAGGGCGTCGGCATCCTCGTAAAACGCCGCGATGTAGCTGATCGGTGTAGTCGCGCAGCGACACGGCCTTCCCGCTGCGCGCCGGCAATCGTTTTGTCGTCGACGTCGGTGAAGTTCATCACGTGACGCATCTTCCAGCCGCCGATGTACTTGAGCGTCCGGCGCAGGACGTCCATGTTGACGAAGGTGCGGAAGTTGCCGATGTGGCCGCGCGAGTAGACGGTAAGGCCGCAGGTGTACATGCGCACGGTGTCGGTCAGCGAGCGGCGCAAACTCCTCCTCTTGTCGGGTCAGGGTGTTGTAGAGGCGCATGGACGCTGAAGCCTAGGCGGAGAGCGGCTGCGCAACTCGCGCGCTTCGCGGACCCGTTCTGCGACCAGGTGATCGCGACGCGAACCGCCTGCGGCGTGCCTTGAAACTCGAAATTCGATCGGCGCGTCCTGCGACGCCGGTCGTCGGCTATCGCGGTCGCGGTGGCGTCGGCCACCTGCTGCGACAAGGCTGCTCGCCGATCGGCCGCGGAGAGTTGGCGTAGGTGGCGGCCTGCGCCGTCGACGGCGCGGATCGACGCCGACGAGCCGGGAATCGCCCGGCATGCTCATGACGAATTGGAAGGAAGTCGGTTCCATCAACGCTCGCTCACACGCTGAGTCTATCGAACAATCGGCCGGCCCGGCGCACATCGGCCTCGATCTGCGCCTTGAGGGCATCGACATCGGGAAACCGCCGCTCGTCCCGGAGCCGCTGGACGAATCCCAGGCGAACCTGATCGCCGTACAGGTCGGCATCGAGGCCCATGATGTGGGTCTCGATGGTCGTCCGCGGCTCGCTGGTCGAATGTCGGCCGGAGTTCCGATGTTGGTCACACTGGGATATACGACGCCCACGCACCGTCGCGGTCGTCGCATAGACGCCATGCGGAGGAATCAGCTCGTTGGCGGTGTCGAGATTGGCGGTCGGAATCCCCAGCTCACGCCCTCGCCCCGCGCCCCTGACCACCGTTCCGTCGATATAGAAGTGATGGCCGAGGAGCGCGCCGGCCTCATCGACGCGGCCTTCGGTCACCAGGCGCCGCACCCGGGTGCTCGAGACCACGAATTCCTTGTAGCGCACCGGATCGATCTTTTCGGCGCGGAACCCGTACTGCCCGCCCAGTGCCCGCAGCAGTGAGAAGTTCCCCGATCGATCGCGTCCGAACAGGAAGTCGGCGCCCACCCAGACTTCCGAAACGCGCAGCCAATCGACCAGCACCGTTTTGACGAAGGTCTCGGGTTCCCACCGCGACATCGCGTGGGTGAAGGTCACGATCGCCACGCCGTGAATGCCGGCCTTGGCCAGCGCCTCGATCTTTTGCGGGAGCGTCATCAGGAGCTGCGGCGCCTTATCGGGTCGGACAATCCGCGGCGGATGGGGATCGAAGGTGAGGACCAGCGCGGTGCCGCCGCGCTCGAACGCGACGCGACGCACCCGCTCGATGATCTTGATGTGACCGCGGTGGAGGCCGTCGAAATTGCCAAGTGCGAGCACCGGATGTGGCCACCGGGGCGGGCGCGGATCATCTGGATAGCGGGCAACCTCCATCGGACGCGGCAAATCTTATCAGGAGGCCAGCCGGCAGGCCGATGTCCAGCGCGAGACCGTCGTAGGCGAGCTCGACGCGCGGCGGCAGCGAGCGATTGGTCGCTTCATGCGGCAGGTCGTGACAGATGTGCGTGAAATAGGTCTGACCAGGGCGCAGCCGCTCGACCACGGCAAGGGCTTCGGCCACGGAGAAGTGCGTGGGGTGCGCGCGATGGCGCAGCGCGTCGAGCACCAGCACGTCGAGCCCATCGAGCAACGCCCAGGACGACTCCGGAATGGCACTGCAATCGGTCAGATAGGCAAACGCGCCGAAGCGAAAGCCGAGGATCGGCCGGCGGCCGTGAAGAATCGGCACCGGGACGATGTCGAGGCCGTCGAATGCGAAAGGCCCCTCGATCGGGCGCAGCTCGATTTGCGGAATCCCGCCGCCCTGCTCCGGCGGCGGATCGAAGACGTAGCCGAACGTGCGGCGGAGATCGTCAGCGGTGCGTCGGTCGGCGTACGCTGGAATCGCCTGCTGCTGCAGCACGTTGAACCGGCGCACCTCGTCCAGTCCCATCACGTGATCGGCGTGACTGTGGGTGAACAGGATAGCGTCCACGCGCGCGATGGCGTGGGCGAGCGCCTGCTGCCGCAGGTCGGTGGACGTGTCGACCAGCACAGACGGGCCGCCCTGCACGTCGACATGAATCGAGGGCCGCAGCCGCCGATCGCGCGGATCGCTCGAACGGCACGTGCCGCACGCGCAGCCGATCATCGGCACACCGTGCGAGGTGCCGGTTCCGAGAAACGTGATGCGCGCGGCGCTCACGGCTGAATGATGCGGCTCTCGCCCTTCTTGGCTTCGACGAAGCGCATCCTGAGCTCGTAGAGCACCTGCTCGAGCAGCTGCCGCTCCTCGGCGGTCAGGTTGCCGCGCGTCTTTTCCTCGAGCATCTCGAGGAGCTCGATCAACTGCGAGGCACCCTCGAGATCGGGCGGCCGGGTCTCATTGGTCAGCGGATCGGGCAGGTCGCCAAAGTGGACGGCGGCGTTGCTCGCCAGCGAAAAGACGAAGGCGACAAAGCTGACCTGCGGTCGATCGGTGCGGCTCGCTCACGAGGCCAGTATACGATCCGACGGCATGTCCGACAGCGCCGGCGCCAGCTTCGATCGACTCGTGGAGGTGATGCGGACGCTGCGCGCACCGCACGGCTGTCCCTGGGATCGCGAGCAGACGCTGAGCTCGCTGCGGCCCTACGTGCTCGAGGAAACGTACGAGCTGCTCGACGCCCTCGACCGCGGCGACACGGCAGCGCTGCGCGAGGAGCTGGGCGACTTTCTCTACGAAGCGGTGTTTCTCGCACAGATCAGCGAGGAAGCCGGGACGTTCAGCATCGCCGACGCAGTGCAGGCGATCGTGGACAAGCTGGTGCGGCGCCACCCGCATGTGTTCACGCCGGACGGGGTGCCGCTCGCCGAGGCCCGCGAGCGGATGACATCGATTGAGGTGGTGGAGAAATGGGAAGACTTGAAGGCGCGCGAGCGCAAGGACGACAGCCAAGCCGGCAAAGACCATCCTGAGCGGCGTGCCGAAGACGCTGCCGGCGCTGCTGCGCGCCTACGAGCTCAGCGCGCGCGCCGCGTCGGTGGGGTTCGACTGGGAGAAGGCGACTGACGTCCTCGACAAGATCGACGAGGAAGTCGCCGAGCTCCGCGAGGCGACGACGATGACCACGAGCGATCCGGCGCACGTTGAGGAAGAGCTCGGCGACCTGTTTTTTGCGTTGGCGAACCTGGCCAGGAAGATGGGCATCGAGCCCGAAGCGGCACTGCGTCGTGCCAACGACAAGTTCCAGCGGCGATTTACCAAACTCGAGGAGCGGGTCAAGGACGAGGGCAAGGAGTTGCGGGACTTTCGGCTCGAGGAGCTGGAACTTCGCTGGCAGGCCATCAAGAAAGAGGCGCCGGCGCGCTAACGAACGCCTTCACAGCCTGCGGTGAAAAACACCCGCAAAAGCAAAAACACCCGCAAAAAGCTCGCACGAAGGCACGAAGGTCACGAAGAAGAACCACGAAGGCTCCCCTCCGTTGGCCGCCGTGGTCATTCGTGCGTGTGCGCAGTCGCCCGGCCGCGGCCGCGAAGCGGCCGTGGCCCGAGAGGGCGAGGGGGCGCGGCTCGACCGCAGGAGCCCTTTCTCACGCATGCGTGTCGATCCGCGCCCCTCGTCCTCTCGGGCGACTCCCTCACGTCAGACCACGACCCTTCGGATGTTGCCTTGCAACACGTCGGCATTGAAGTTGATCAGCAATCCGACACGCAGTGCTGCCGAACGGACGTACGAGATCAACTGCGAACGATGCACCGGATGCAGGTGCTCCACGGCTTTGACCTCCACGATTACCTGGCCTTCCACGACGAGATCGAGCCGTTGTGGTCGAAGAGGGCGGCCTCGATAGCGCACGATGATTTCCCGCTGCCGCTCGAACCCAATCTTTGATAGTCGAGCTCGATGCTCATCGCGTCCTCGTATACGCCCTCTGCAAGCCCGGGGCCCAGATGGCGATGCACCTGCAGCGCACAACCGATAATTCGGCGCGTAAGGGCGTCGACCGAAGGCAACAGTGGCGAACGGATCCGATCGTCATTGCGGGCTGCCTTCGTGGTTCTTCTTTGTGTCCTTCGTGCCTTCGTGGCGATCTGTTTGCCAGTCCCAGACGCGGCCGGTAAAGGTACGGACTTGGATGACCCGTCCGTCGGTGACCAGGTCGATTTGCCCGTCTTGATCGGTCCTGAAGATAGCGGTACCGGCTCGGTTGTAACGCCCGAGAACGGACGGCACTGGATGGCCGTACATGTTGCTCCGACCCACGCCGATAAAGGCCAGCGCCGGCTGCAACCTCTCCACGAACTCCTCCGAGCTCGACGTAGCGCTCCCGTGGTGAGGTACTTTGACGAGCACGATTGGGAGCAGATCGAGCGTGCCAAGCAGTTCCTGTTCGACGTCCCTGCCGATGTCGCCGGTGAGCAGCATCGACAGGTCCCCGAATCGCGCCTCCAGCACGATCGAGTCGTTGTTTCTCACCTTCTGCCGCTCCCAGTCGGGCAGCGGCGGATGGTGCACCCGTACCTCGACACCGCCGATTTCGAAGCGATCGCCCCGCTGCAGCGTCCGCCAGGTGCTGCGCACCTGCTCGGCGACATGGCGGACGACAGCTGCAGGCTGGTGATTCGCGACAGGAACGCCCCACCACACTTCGGACGGCGCAAAGTCGCGCACCAGTGAGCGAGCGCCGCCGACGTGGTCGGGATCGCCGTGAGTAACCGCGAGGTAGTCGAGGCGCAGCAGCGAGCGCGCGCGAAGTGCCGGACCGATGACACGCTCACCAATATCGAAGTCGCCCGCCACCGAAACGCCGCCGGTGTCCACCACGAGCGTGCGGCCATTGGGGAACGTCACCAGCATCGCGTCGCCCTGCCCGACGTCGATCATCGAAACGTGCAGCCATCCGTCTCCAGCCGCACGAACCCGCGCCGCAGGGGCGCCGACGATCCAGACGAAGAACACGAGGGTGAGCGCGGCAGCGGCACGGACGGCGACGCGCGACGACGTGGCTTGCGCACGCGAGGTCCACCACCACGACGCCAGCGCGGCGTAATACAAGGTTACGACCGTCGGAGACGGCGGCGGCACGCGCCACGTGAGCCAGGGCGCGACATCGAGCAGTCGGGTGCTCTCGATCAGCCCGACGGTCGCCCACTGAACGACTACCGCGGCCAGACTCGCGAACGACATCGCGCCGATCTGGTCGAAGGCGACGACTGCCATCGCGGCGATCTGCACGACGCTCATGCACGGGATCGCAACGAAGTTGAGCGGCAGGCCGGCCAGCGTGACGCGCTGAAAGGTCAGCGCGGCGACCGGTGCGAGCGCCAGCTCGGCACAGACGGTTGCCGCGAGAACCGCCAGCAGAACGGCCCGCCACGAGTGCGCCGGCAGCTGCAGGCGTGCGGCGCCGGCGAGAATCGCCGTGGTCGCGCCAAAAGTCAGCCAGAACCCGACGTCGAAGATCGACAGCGGATCGATCAGCAGCAGGATCGCCGCGCTCAACGCAATCGCGTTGGCGGCAGCCGTCCGCTGATCGATGACGCGCAGCGCGAGGTACAACACGGCCATTAAGGTGGCGCGTGCCACCGACGCGCCGCCGTTGGCGACCACCACGTAGGCGGCGAGCATGGCAATCGTCAACAGCGCCGCGATGCGGCCGCGGATCCGCAGCCAGCCGAGCGTGCCGAGCGCGAGACCCGCGAGAATCGCGATGTTGCCGCCCGAGATCGCGATGACGTGATACGTGCCCGCCTCCTGCAGACGCTGCTCGACCGCCGTGTCGATCGCCGCGCGATCACCGATGATGAGCGCAGTGGCGATCGCGGCGGCCTGATCGTCGCCGGGCGCGACGTGCCGCGCCAACGCCTCGCGCGTCGCCGCTCGTACTGCGGCCGCGCCCTCCTCCCACCACGTGCCGCGCCTCAGCAGCTCTACGAGCATGGCGCTCTTGACGGTGCCGACCAGCGCAAGGCCGCGGCGCGCCATCGCGCGCTCCTGGTCGGCCACCCCCCAATCGAGATATCTCGCCGGCCGCCGAAGCAGCGCCGGCATCCGCACCCTCCTGCCCTTCGTCCAGCTGCGGCGGGCTTCGTCCGGCAGCGAGCCTGCTATCGAGACGGTGATGCCACCCTCGGCCGGCTCGGGGCACGGACCGATCGCGACACGATCGACGGCGACACGCAGGCTCAGACCACCGGCTGTCGGCGACGCGTCTCGCGTGAGAAGGCCTTCCACAATCACGGGCTCTTCGGCTCGGCCGTCCCGCGCGCTGTCGATGGCGAACCCGCCCAGCCGCTGCTCGAGCAGCTCGCGTAGTGAGGGATGGAGCGCGCGATCGACGGCGGCGGCGCCGAGCATCGAGCCGGCGGCGACGGCGGTCATGGCAAGCGCAGCGAGCAGCGCGCGTGGAAGCCGTCGATGGTAGGCGAGGGCGGCGCTCGCCCACGACCCGGCGAGGATCGCCGCCGGCCATCGCAGCGAGGCGAAATCGAACGCGACGCCGAAGACGAGGCCGATGGTGAGGGCAACCGTGAAGGCGAGCGCGAGATGAGGCATGCCCGTCGAAGTGCAAACGACGGGACAGTCGAGTTGTGGAGGAAAAGCGCCGTCACGTAAGACCGCCGCCGCAGAAAGTGCGACGTTTGCGACTCGTGGCTTCGCAGATCTTGCGACGCGCGGAGCGGGGCGAGATCGCGGACCTGAAGGTCCGCGGTACATCAGGGCGTTGGGTCGCGCGGCGCTTCAACTGCCCGGAGGGGCACCGACGCACCCAGCACCGGCACCCCAGGCACTTCAAAGCACCTCAGGCACCGCGTTTTAGCGCTCAATGTGTACTGACTGAGGCGTAATAATCCTGCAACGCGCGCACGTCGAGGCCTTCCGTGCGCGTCGCGCGAATCGCATCGACTGCGGCTGCCGCCCCGGTGATCGTGGTGATGCACGGCACACCCGCCATCATCGCGACACGGCGCACCGCCTTGTCGTCGAAGAACGACTCCCGCCCGAGCGGCGTATTGACGACCATGGCGATCTTGCGGTTGACGATTTCGTCCGCAAGGCTCGGCCGCCCTTCGTTGACCTTGTAGATCACGTCGCACTCGATCCCGTGCGCGCGCAGAAACGCGGCGGTGCCGCGCGTGGCGACGACATCGAAGCCGAGCTCGGCGAGAGCACGCGCGATCGGCAACACCTGCGGTTTGTCCTCGTTGTTGACGCTGAGACACACCGTCCCGCTCTCCGGGAGCCGATGGCCCGCGCCGATCATCGCCTTGTTGAAGGCCAGACCAAAACTCGCCGCGCCACCCATCACCTCGCCGGTGGACTTCATCTCGGGCCCGAGAATGGTGTCCACACCTGGGAAGCGCACGAACGGAAACACCGGGCTCTTCACGAACACACCTGCCGGCTCCAGATCGTCGCTGAGACCGAGCTGCGCCAGCGTCTTGCCCGTCATCACCCGCGCTGCGATCTGCGCCAGCGGCACACCGTTGGCCTTGGAGAGATACGGCACTGTTCGCGAGGCGCGCGGGTTGACCTCGAGCACGTAGACCGTGTCGTCCTTGATCGCGTACTGGACGTTCATCAGCCCGACGACCTTGAGGGCGGATGCGATGCGCCGGCTGTAATCGCGAACTGTCGCGAGGTGCTTCTCGCTGACGCGGGCCGGCGGGACGACGCAGGAGCTGTCGCCCGAGTGAATGCCGGCCTCCTCGATGTGCTCCATCACGCCGCCGATGACGACGCTGCCGGTGGCGTCGGCAACGCAGTCGACATCCAGTTCCTTGGCGCGCTCGAGGAACCGATCGATCAGGATCGGCCGATCGTGCGATACGTCCACCGCGCTGGCCATGTATCGATCGAGCGTCGCGACATCGTAGACGATTGCCATCGCTCGGCCACCGAGGACGTAGGACGGGCGGACGACCACGGGAAAGCCGATCTTGGCGGCCACTTCGCGCGCTTCGCTCTTCGACGTGGCGGTGCCGCTCTCCGGCTGCGGAATGCCGAGATCCCACAACAGGGCCGCGAATCGCTGCCGATCCTCGGCGAGATCGATCGAGTCGGGCGACGTGCCGAGAATCTTTACCCCGGCTTCCTGCAGTGCCAGCGCGAGTTTGAGCGGCGTCTGACCGCCAAACTGCACCACGCAGGACACATCGGGATGCCCGTCGCGCTCGCGCTCGATGATCGCCATCACGTCTTCGAAGGTCAGCGGCTCGAAGTACAGACGATCCGACGTGTCGTAGTCGGTTGACACCGTCTCAGGGTTGCAGTTGACCATCACCGTCTCGAAGTTCTCGGCGCGGAACCCGAAAACGGCGTGACAGCAGCAGTAGTCGAACTCGATACCCTGGCCGATCCGGTTGGGGCCGCTGCCGAGGATCACGATCTTCGGTCTGCTCGGTGGGATCGGCCTCGCAGGACTCTTCGAAGCTGCTGTACAGGTACGGCGTGAACGACTCGAACTCCGCCGCGCATGTGTCGATCCGCTTGAATCTGGTTTCCAGTCCAAGCTCGCGCCGTTTGTCGCGCACGCCGCTCTCGTCCGACTTGAGGATGTTGCCGAGCTCCTGATCGCCGAAGCCTGCCCGCTTGAGCGTGCGCATCAGATCGTACGACATGTCGCGCAGGCCGACCATTTCCGCGGTGCGCCGCAGCTCCACGAGCTCGGCGAACTGTTCGAGAAACCACGGATCGATCTTCGTGAGATCGTGCAACCGGTCGATCGACCAGCCCTTGTCGAGCGCGCGGAAAAGCGCCCAGATCCGCCGATCGTTCGGCACCACGAGCTGCCGCCTCAGCGTCGTATCTTCCTCGTCGTCCTCCTGGTCGGCGGTCTCGTCGCTGCGCGGATGGGGACGAGTAAAGAGCAGACCGTCGCGTCCCAGCTCGAGCGAGCGAATCGCCTTGAGGAACGACTCCTTGAACGTGCGGCCGATCGCCATCGCCTCGCCCACCGACTTCATTTGCGTCGTCAGGGTGCGATCGGCGTGCGGGAACTTCTCGAAATTCCACCGCGGGATCTTGGTGACAACGTAGTCGATGGTGGGCTCGAACGACGCCGGCGTGACGCGGGTGATGTCGTTGGGGATCTCGTCGAGGCGGTAACCGAGCGCGAGCTTGGCGGCGATCTTGGCGATCGGGAAGCCGGTGGCCTTGGACGCCAGCGCGGACGACCGTGAGACGCGCGGGTTCATCTCGATAGCCACCATCCGGCCATCCGCCGGGTTGATCGCGAACTGGATGTTGGATCCGCCGGTTTCGACACCGACGCGCCGGATGATCCGGCGCGCCGCGTCGCGCATGCGCTGGTATTCCTTGTCGGTCAGCGTTTGCGCGGGCGCGACCGTAATGCTGTCGCCGGTATGGACACCCATCGGATCGATGTTCTCGATCGAGCAGATGACCACGAAATTGTCGGCGCCGTCGCGCATCACCTCGAGCTCGAACTCTTTCCAGCCGATGACCGACTCCTCGACGAGCACTTCGTGCACCGGGCTCAGGCTCAACCCGCGCGAGATGATGTCCTTGAATTCTTCGAGGTTGTAGGCGATGCCGCCGCCGACGCCGCCAAGCGTGAACGAGGGACGAATGATCGCTGGAAAACCGACTTCGTCGACGATCGTGAGCGCCGACTCGAGATTCCCGGCGACGCCGCTGGCCGGGACCTCGACGCCGATCTCCTTCATCGCGTCGCGGAACTGCTGGCGATCTTCGGCGACCTTGATCGCCGCGATCGACGCGCCGATCAGCTCGACCTTGTACTTGTCGAGCACGCCGGCCTCGGCGAGCTCGACCGCGAGGTTGAGCGCGGTCTGTCCGCCCACCGTGGGAAGAATCGCGTCGGGCTTCTCACGCGTGATGATCTGCTCCAGCACTTCGACCGTGAGCGGCTCGACATAGGTGCGATCGGCCAACTCGGGATCGGTCATGATCGTCGCGGGATTGCTGTTGACGAGCACGACTTCAAGCCCTTCGGAGCGCAGCGCTTTGACCGCCTGTGTGCCCGAGTAGTCAAACTCGCAGGCCTGGCCGATCACGATCGGGCCGGAACCGATGACGAGCACCCGGCGGATGTCGGTACGTTTGGGCATGGGCACGCGGGCGGGGCAACCCCGCCACTACCTTTTCTCCATCTCCTCGATGAATTGCTGAAACAGATAATCGGCGTCGTGCGGACCGGGCGACGCCTCGGGATGGTACTGCACGGAGTAAATCGGTTTGTCCACGTGACGCAGCCCCTCGATGGTGCCATCGTAGAGATTCAGGTGCGTGACGCGCGCGTACGCCGGCAATGAATCGGGATTCACCGCGAACCCGTGATTCTGCGAAGTGATCTCGATCTGGCTGGTGTCGAGCTGCTTGACCGGGTGATTCGCGCCGCGGTGGCCGAACTTCAACTTGAAGGTTTCGGCTCCGAGCGCGAGACCGAGCAGCTGATGCCCGAGGCAGATGCCGAACACCGGCCGGTCGCCAGCCTCCACCAGCGCCCGGACGTTGTCGACCGCGTAGGTCACCGCGGCCGGATCGCCCGGGCCGTTGCTGAGAAAGATGCCGTCGGGTTCCCAGGCGAGCAGATCGGCGGCTGGCGCCGACGCCGGAAAAACGCGCACCGCGCAGCCATGCGCCGCGAGCCGGCGCAGGATGTTCAACTTGATGCCGTAGTCGTACGCCGCCACCTTGAGCGGACGCGCCGCGCGCCGGAGGGGCAGCACGCCGAAGGTGGCCTCGGCGACCGTGTCGGCGAGCGTAGGCGAGAAGTCGTAGGCCTCGGCACAGGTCACTTGGCGCACGAGGTCGCTCCCTTCCATGAGCGGGATGGCGCGCGCCCTGGCGACGAGCGCCTCGGGTTCGAGCGCAGCGCCGGTCGCAATCACGCCACGCATCACGCCGGCCGATCGCAGCCTGCGAGTCAGCGCGCGGGTATCGATGTCGCCGATCGCGACAATGCTGTGCCGGGTCAGGTATTCGCGCAGGGTGCCCTGCGCGCGCCAGTTGCTGGCGATGGGCGACGGGTCGCGCATGACGAACCCGGCCACTTGGGGCGCGCCCGATTCCTGATCGGCGGCGGCGACGCCGTAGTTGCCGATCTGCGGCGCCGTCATGGTGACGACTTGCCCGGCGTATGAGGGGTCGGTGAGCACCTCCTGATAGCCGGTCATGCTGGTGTTGAAAACGACTTCGCCTGACGTTTCTCCCGGCGCTCCGGCAGACACGCCCTTGAACCAGGTACCATCCTCGAGAGCGAGCACCGCGTTCATTTTTTCCAACAACCTTACCATGCCGCGTGCGGGCCCGCAGGAACTTAAGCTGTGTCTGTTCTGTAACTTGACAGTGTCGGCGAGCGTCTGAGACAGTAGGCCACTGGTGCATTCTCAGAGCACGTCATCGACTGCCGCTGCCCTGGCGGTCGACATTCGCCGATTTCCCTGGATTCGGCGGCTCGCCACGGACTACGCGTTTGCCTTCGATCGCGTGGCGAAGTACTTCGCGGGCGATCCCGCCAGCCCGCAGGCGTGGGCCGACGCGATCAGCCGGCGGCACGCACACGCAGGTCAACCTGAGGCGATCGCACGCGTGATTGCGGCGCAGCAGGAGCGCCGCCAGGCGCCGGCGGCGGCGCGCGCCGAAGCGGCGCATCTCGCCGATCCCCGCACCGTGGTGATTATCACCGGCCAGCAGGCCGGCCTCTTCGGAGGACCGCTCTTCACGCTCCTCAAGGCGCTCACCACGATGAAACTTGCTCATCAAGTGCAGCGCACCCACGGCGTGCAGGTCGTCCCGGTGTTCTGGATCGACGCCGAAGATCACGACTGGCCGGAGGTGAGCGGATGTACGGTGCTCGACGCCGATCTCGAGCCGCGCACGACGACGCTCGGCGATCTTCCCGGCGCCGGTGATCTACCGATCGGTCGGCTCGCACTGGACGATCGGATCGCGGTCGCGATCGACAGCCTCCAGCAGTCGCTGCCCGACTCGCCGTTTCGCGCCGAGCTGATCGACGGGTTGCGTCGCGCTTACCGTCCCGGCGTGGGGATGGCCGAGGCGTTCGGCTGTTGGCTCGAAGCCACACTCGGAACACGCGGTCTCGTCGTGTTCGACGCCTCCGATCCCGCCGCCAAGCCTATCGCCCGCGACATCTTCACACGTGAGCTCTCACAACCCGGGGAAACCGCGCGACTCGCCGATCGCGCCGGGCGGGATCTGGTCGCCGAGGGCTACCACTCGCAGGTCACGCCGCACGGCGGCGCGGTGGCCCTCTTCCATCTCAACGAAGGACGCGAGCCGATCCGGATCGCTGACGGGCGGGCGACGATCGGCACCCGTACGACGACGGCGTCGGCGCTGCTCGACGAGGCGCAGCGCGAGCCGCAGAATTTCAGCGCCAACGTGCTCCTCCGGCCGATCGTGCAGGATTCGCTCTTCCCCACTATTTGCTACGTTGCCGGTCCCAACGAGCTCGCTTATCTCGGTCAGCTGAAAGGCATCTTCCATCACTTCGGCGTGCCGATGCCCCTGATGTACCAGCGTGCGACGGCAACGCTCGTCGACTCGGCGACGCTGCGCTTCCTGAGCAAGTACGAAGTGCCGCTCGAGGCGTTGCAGCGGCAGGACGAATCGGCCCTCAATCAGCTGCTGCAGGGGCAACTGCCGCCGACAGTCGAACAGGCCATCAGCGGCGCATCGGGTGCGATCGCGGAGCGGATGGCGGCCGTGGCCGGAGCCGTGCCACAGATCGATCCGACGCTCGAAGGCGCGGTGCACTCGACGCTCGCGCGCATGCAGCACGATCTGCGCACACTGCAGAACAAGGTCATTCAGGCGGCCAAGCGCCGCGACGAGACCCTCCGCCGCCAATTTCAGCGCGCGCAGGCGCTGACCTTCCCGCATGGACATCCGCAGGAGCGCGAGGTAGGCTTCGTCTGGTTCCTCAATCGCTATGGGCCGGCTCTGATCGATCGGCTCTTCGAAGATCTGCCGCTCGAGATGGGCCATCACTGGGTGCTTGCGATCTAAAGGCCGCCCAGGCGCGTCTGCTGGCGGCGCTGGTGGGGCTGGTCGCGCAGGCCGCGCGATTGCACGGATTTCCGCGAGTGAACTGAGGTCAAATGGCTGGCGCCAAACCGCGATCGAAAGGGCGACGACGCGGCTGGCGCATCCGAATTCCGGCCGGGTGGCGTCTCTACGGCCTCGTCGCGATCACCGTCCCGGCGGTGATCGTCTCGTTCGTTCTCGCCTACTACTACGTCCAGTTCTCGAAGATCATCGAGGCGCGGCTGCACGGTGAGCGGGATCGCGTCATTCCCCGTGTCTTTGCCCGGCCGTTCACGCTGCACCGTGGTCAGGGTATTGGCCGCGCCGAGCTCGTCGCGCGTCTCAACGACGTCGGCTACACCGAACGGTCGCGCCTGGAAAGAGCGGGAGAGTTCGCCGTCGAACCGGGCGCGATCTCCCTTCGTCCGCGCGGCGGCGATCACGCCGGCAAGCTGGTGCGGATCTCGTTCCCGCAAGCACGTCCGGCCAAGGCCGACAAGCCAGCCGCGTCGCCGGAGCGCATCGACACGATCTCGGTCAACAAAGCGGCGCGCGATGCGGTGACGCTCGATGCGCCGATGCTGACCGCGCTCGTCACCGGCTCGCGTGAGAAGCGGCGGCGCGTGCCGCTGGCCGCGATCCCCGCGCGCATGCAGCGGGCCGTCCTCGCGATCGAGGATCGCCGGTTCTTCAGTCATCCCGGGCTCGATCCGATCAGCCTGATCGGCGCGGTGTGGACCAACGTCACCAGCGACCGGCGCTACCCGGTCGGGCGTAGCACGATCACTCAGCAGCTCTCGCGGATGTTCTTTCTGAGCGAGGAGTTCAACGCGGAACTGCAGAGCGGCACGCGCGGCCGATCGCTCAGCTCCTACCGGCGCAAGGCACTCGAGATGTTCATGGCGCTCATTCTCGAGACGAAAGCCACCAAAGAAGAGGTGCTGGAGCTCTATCTCAACGACGTCTATCTGGGCAACCGCGGCTCGTTCGCCATCCATGGCGTGCCCGAAGCGGCGCGGATCTTGTTCGGCAAGGACGTCACCAACATTACGCTCTCGGAGGCGGCGCTGATTGCCGGCACGATTCAGAATCCGTCGCTCCACTCGCCGTTTGGCAACCTCGAGCGCGCCCGCGATCGCCGCAATGCCGTCCTGCGGGCGATGGCCGAGGCCGGCTACATCACCACCGATGCCTCCGAGCGCGCGAGTCACGAGCCGGTCACCGCACTCGCCCGCGCCGTGGACAACGAAGCGCCGTACTTCGTCGACTACGTGAGCGAGGAGCTGCAAGCCGGCTTCCCCGGCATCACCCAGCGGCCGGGTGCGCTCGACGTCTTCACGACGCTGGATTTGAACCTGCAGCGCTACGCCCAGGACGCCGTGCGCGACGGCATCGCCCGCGTTGACGACACGCTCGCGCGCCGCCGTCGTCAACGGCCGCAACGCCCTCAGGCGGCGCTCGTGGCGATCGATCCGCAGACCGGCGAGATTCTCGCGCTCGTCGGGGGACGCTCGTACAACCAGTCGCAGTTCAACCGGGCTACCACGGCGCGCCGGCAGCCCGGTTCGACGTTCAAGCCGTTCGTCTATCTGGCCGCCTTCGAACTCGCCGCCGACGAGAGCCGGGCCGATCTCACGCCGGCGACGATGGTATGGGACGAACCGACGACGTGGAGCGTCAACCAGGAGGAGTGGTCGCCGCGCAACTACGAGGACGAGTACGACGGCTATGTCACGTTGCGCCGCGCGCTGGCGCTCTCGCGCAACATCGCGGCCATCAAGGTCGCCGAGCAGACCGGCTTCGACCGCGTCGCGTCGTTGTGGAAGAAGGCGCGAATCGGTAAGACCGTCCTGCAGGGATATCCGTCGATTGCGCTGGGCGTGTTCGAGCTGACGCCGCTCGAAGTGGCAAGCGCCTACACGCTCTTCGTCAACGGCGGGTCGGTGCGGCCGCTGCGCGCCCTCGCGCGCGTGGCGAGCGGCGAAGAGTCGTTTGTGCCGAAGGAGGTGGAAGGGCCGTCGGTCGCGCGCCCGGAGACGACCTTCCTGGTCACGAACATGATGCGGAGCGTGATCAACGAGGGCACCGGGGCGAGCGTGCGCGCCAACGGCTTCGCGCTCGACGCCGCGGGCAAGTCCGGCACGACCAACGACCTTCGCGACGCATGGTTCGTCGGCTTCACGCCTGAGCTGCTCTCGGTGGTGTGGGTCGGGTTCGACGACAACACGCCGCTCGGGCTGAGTGGAACGCAAGCTGCGCTGCCGATCTGGACGGCGTTCATGAAGCGCGCGCTCGCCGGGCACGCGAACCGCACCTTCGAGCCGCCCGACGGCGTCGCGTTCGTTGACATCGATCGCGACACTGGCCAGCGGGCGCTGCCGACGTGCCCGCGGGTGTCGTCGGAGGCGTTTCTGGCTGGCACCGAACCGCTGGAGGTGTGCCCGCTGCATCGCTGGTAGGCGCGGGCCAGCCGGCGCCAGGCCGCCGCCGTATAATCCACTTGTGAACCACGAAGTGTTCGCGGCGCTCGGCGAAGCCCTCAAGAACGGCGAAGAAGTCGCCCTCGTGACTATCGTCGCGGCCAACGGCTCGACGCCGCAGCGCGTCGGCGCGAAGATGCTCGTCTACTCCGACGGCCGCATCGTGGGCACCATCGGGGGCGGCTGCTACGAGAACGAGGCGCTGTGGAAGGCGCGCGAGGCAATCAAGAGCCGCAAGCCCTGCACCGTGCGCTACGAGCTGGCCGACGACTTTGCCGCCGAGTCCGGGCTGATTTGCGGCGGTCAGATGGAGATTTTCGTCGAGCCGATCGAACCCTCACCGTCTCTTTACATTTTCGGCGCCGGCCATGTCGGACAGTTCGTCGGACGCGTCGCCCACGACGCTGGATTCCAGGTCCACATCGTCGACGACCGTGAGAAGTTCGCCAACCGCGAGCGCTTTCCCGATGCGAAAGAAATCATCGTCGACGACATCCCCAGCTGGCTGAGCAAGGCGTCGATGCCCGCGTCGGCGTACGCGGTAGTCGTCACGCGCGGCCATCGTCACGATCTCGATGCGCTGCGCGCGCTCGCGCCGCGGCCCTTGCGCTACCTGGGCTTGATCGGGAGCCGCGCCAAGGTAAAGCGCATCTACGACGTCCTGGTCGAGGAAGGCGCACAGCCCGAGCAACTCGAGCACGTGCACGCGCCGATCGGTCTGGACATCGGCGCCGTCACGCCGCAGGAGATCGCCGTCTCCATCGTCGCCGAGCTGATTGCCGTCCGCCGCGGCAAACGTGACGCGGTCGCCGGCGCGTCGCTTCGCTGGATGCCGAAGCTTCAGGTGCCGCAGAGCGGTTAGTGAACTGTAAACGCCGAATCGGTACCTAGGCACGCTAACGTTCGCGACCGATTTCAAGGCCGCGACAACGGGGCGGCCGGTCCCGATTCGTCCATTACGCTCCAGTAGTTCGCACGAGCCGCGCGGTACTACGTGTCCTCACTCCTCCTTCGCAACGCCACCATCCTGACCATGAATGACGCCTTCGACGTCATCGAAGGCGACGTGCTGATTCGCGACGGCCGCATCGCGGCCGCCGGTGACGTCGGCGACGCGCGCGCCGACCGCGTCTTCAACGCCGGCGGCGGCCTTGTGCTGCCAGGCTTCGTTCACACGCACGTCCACCTGTGCCAGACGTTGTTCCGAGGCTACGCCGACGATATGGCGCTGCTCGAGTGGCTCAGGCGGCGCATCTGGCCAATGGAAGCCGCACATTCGGCGGCATCGCTGCGCGCGGCGACGCGGCTCGCGGCCAGCGAGCTCCTGCTCGGCGGCACCACGACGGTGCTGACGATGGAAACGGTGCACGATACCGAGGCCGTCTTCGAGGCGCTCGAGCCGATCGGGCTCCGTGCCGTCGTCGGCAAGTGCATGATGGATTCCGACGACGAAGTGCCGAAGCGGCTGCTCGAGCAGACGCGCGCGTCGATCGACGCGAGCCTCGATCTGGCGAAGCGATGGAACGGACGCGGCGACGGGCGGCTGCGCGCCGCGCTGGCGCCGCGCTTCGCGATTTCCTGCTCGCGCGAGCTGCTCGAAGAAGTGGGCCGGCTGTCGGCCGCCAGTGAGCTGCTCGTCCATACGCACGCGTCCGAGAATCGCGACGAGATCGCGCTCGTGCGATCGCGAACCGGACGGAGCAACGTCGGCTATCTGGATGACGTGGGCGTGGCTTCCCCGCGGTTGTGCCTCGCGCACTGCGTGTGGGTGGACGAGGCCGACCAGGCGCTGCTTCAGGCACGTGACGTCAAGGTGGCGCATTGTCCCGGCTCGAATCTCAAGCTCGGCTCGGGAATAGCGCCAGTCGTCGAGATGCGGGCGCGCGGAATCTGCGTGTCGCTCGGGGCTGACGGCGCGGCCTGCAACAACCAGCTCGACATGTTTACCGAGATGCGGCTGGCGGCGACGCTGCAGGCCGTGACACGCGGCCCCGGGGCGCTCACCGCGCGCGACGCCCTGGCCATGGCCACGCGCGAAGGGGCACGGGCGCTGGGCCTGGCGAACGAGATCGGTTCGATCGAGCCGGGCAAGCGTGCCGACCTCGCAGTCGTCGATCGCGACCGGCCGCATCTGGCCACGAGCCCCGACCCGTATTCCGCCATCGTCTATGCAGCGCGGCCCAGCGACGTCCGGACGACGATTGTCGATGGTCAGGTGCTTGTGGACCACTTCAAGCTCGTTCGTGAAGATGCGGTGGCAATCGCGCGCGAGGCACGTCGCGAAGCGGAGGCCCTGGCGGCGCGTGCGTTCTGACTTGGGGTCAGGTCCGACGCGGCCGCTCGCCGCGGCCGATCGACCGATACCGGCCGCCGAAAGATTCGATTCTTTCGAGCCGCCCTGGCGGGACGCCGCCGCCGGTTCGGGAGATCGTCGGCGTGGTCCGTGACGTGCGGCACGACGCCATTCGCAACGTGCCGATTCCGCAGATGTACTCCCGTACGCACAAAACGCGTGGGGCTTCCTCAGCTTCTTCGTGCTCGTGGACGGAGACACGGCCAGCGTGTCCGCCGCTGTTCAACGCGTCGTCACCAGCGTCGATCCGCTTCGTCCGGCCCGCGACGTGCGGACGATACGACAGATCGTCCGCGGATCGACGGCGCGCCATCGTGCGCTGACAGGTATGCTGCTCGGCCTCGCCGGCGTGGCGCTGCTGCTTGCCGTGGTCGGCCTCCACGGCGTGAGCGCGACCGCCGCGGCCGCGCGCACGCGCGAGCTGGCCATCCGCGCCGCGTGGGCGCCGAGCCGCGCACGCTGTTGCGGCTCGTCCTGGCGGACGGCGTGGCCACCGCGGCGGCAGGCGTCGCCGTGGGCGCGATGGGAAGCATGGCGGTGACCAAAGGGCTCGGCAGCCTGCTGTTCGAGGTGCGCCCGCAAGACCCGGCGACGGTCGTGATCACCGCGGCCGGCCTCCTGGCGGTCTCGGTCGCCGCCAGCTACCTGCCCGCCCGCCGCGCGCTGGCCCGCAACCCGGCCGACGTGCTTCGCTGCGAATAGCGGCCGGAATCTCGCGTGCTATACTTTCGTTAGCACTCTAGAGGTCCGACTGCTAATGGCGTCTCCGCTGTCCGAGCGCACGCGGCGTATTCTGGCCGCTTTGATCCGCGAGTACATCGACACGGGTGAGCCGGTTTCTTCGGCGGCGCTCACCAACAAGTCAGGTCTCGGCGTTTCGTCCGCCACGATCCGCAACATCCTCGCGCAGCTCGAAGAGATGGGCTATGTCTGGCAGCCGCATACCTCAGCCGGGCGCGTCCCGACCGACAGCGGGTATCGTTATTACGTCGACCTCCTGCTCGAAGCGCGGCGCGCCAGCAAGGACATGTCGGTCGTCGAGGCACGTGTGCGCCAGCAGGCAGGCGACGATCCGCTGATCGACGACCTCGTCTCGACCGTTTCGCACGTATTGTCCGAGGCGTCGCGCAACGTCGGTTTCGCGGTCTCGCCAGCCAACGCGACCGCGATTTTCCATCGCATCGAGTTCGTGCCGCTCAGCGGAACGCGTATTCTCGTCGTGGTCGTGGCGCGTGGAAATCACGTCACGCAGAAGGCGGTGGAAATCGGCGAGGACGTCAGCCCATCGGAGCTTACGCAGGCGGCCAACTTCATCAACTCGGAGTTTTCTGGCGAGACGCTCGAAACCGTGCGCCAAAGTGTCCTCGAACGCCTCAACGAGGAGCGCTCGCTGTGCGATCAACTGCTGGGGCTGGCGCTGCGCCTGGCGAGCAGCTCGCTGGAGAATCTGGAACGGCCCACGGCCGTCTGCATCGACGGGACCTCGACCTTGCTCGATGAGGTTGTCAATGCGAGCGGGCTGTCGGTAGCAACGTTCCGCGCGCTGCTCGGCATGGTCGCCGAGAAGCAGCGCCTGGTGAAGCTGCTCAACGAATACATAGACGGACCCGGCATCACCGTGGTGATCGGCGCCGAGCACAGCGATCCTGAGCTCAGGCCGTTCAGCCTGATTGCGTGCACCTACTTTGACGGCCGCAGCACCGGACTGGTGGGCGTGCTCGGGCCCACACGCATGCGCTACTCGCGCGCGATCAGCGCCGTGGACGGCGCCGCGCAGGCGATGGGCCGGGTTCTTCGCAACGTGAATTGATCATGCAACACGACGAAGACAACAGGACAGGCTCGACCCCCGCCGATCAAGTCGGTGTGGCCGAGGCCGGCGCCGATCCGTCCGCGGAGGAGCGGGCCGAGAACGAAACGGTCGATCAGCGCGACACCGATCCCGGCGATCGCCTCCGCGCGGAACGGGACGACTATTACGATCGCCTGCTCCGAAAGACCGCCGAGTTCGACAACTACCGCAAACGCGTCGATCGCGAGCGCCGCGACCAGATGGAGTGGGCCGCCGCCGATGTGCTCACCGAGATCCTGTCGGTGCTCGACGACTTCGAGCGCGCCCTCAAGGCGGACGCGCCACCCGAGGCGCAACCGTATCGTGCGGGAGTCGAGCTCATTCATCGGCAGCTCTCGGAGCTGGTAAGGAAGCGCGGCGCTACGCCGATCGAGGCGCTGGGCGCCGACTTCGATCCCAACGTGCACCAGGCGGTCTCCTACGAGGAGACGCCCGGCGCGCGTGAAGGCGAAGTCGTCGCCGAGTTCGCCAAGGGCTACAAACTGGGAGACCGTTTGCTACGACCCGCGATCGTGAAAGTGGCCAAGGCGTCGTGAGCGCGCGCGACTACTACACGATCCTCGGCGTAGGCCGCGGCGCGAGCGATCAGGAGGTCAAGAGCGCGTACCGCAAGCTCGCGCTCAAATATCATCCGGACCGCAACCCCGGCGACAAGTCGGCCGAGGAGCATTTCAAGGAGGCCGCGGAGGCGTACGCGATCCTCGCCGACCCCGACAAACGGGCACGCTACGACCGCTTCGGGCACGCGGGTGTCTCGGGAGCGGCCGGCGGAGCGGCTGGCTTCGATCCGACCATCTTCGCCGAATTCGACGACATTTTTGGCAGCATCAGCGATCTCTTCGGATTCGGCGGTGGCCGCCGCCGTGGTGGGCCGCAGCGCGGCGCCGACCTGCGCTACGACCTCGAGATCACGTTCCAGCAGTCGGCGCACGGCGTCGAAACGTCGATTCAGATCCCACGGAACGAAACGTGCGAACGCTGTCACGGATCCGGATCGGCGCCCGGCTCATCGCCGACAACGTGCCCGCAGTGCCGTGGATCGGGTCAGCTGCGCTATCAGCAGGGATTCTTCACGGTGGCGCGTACCTGCGGGCAGTGCCGCGGCGCCGGAAAGGTGATCACCAAGCCCTGCGCGATCTGCCATGCCGCGGGCGCCGTCGAAAAGATGCGCAAGCTGACGGTGAAGATCCCCGCCGGTATCGCTGAGGGGCAGCGGCTGCGGCTCACCGGCGAGGGCGAGGCCGGGGCGCTCGGCGGCCCTGCCGGCGATCTCTACGTCGTCATCCACGTGCAGGAGCACGAGTTCTTCCAGCGCGACGGCAACGACCTCGCCTGCGAGATCCCGGTGAACTTCACGACGCTGGCGCTCGGCGGCGAGATCACCGTCCCTTCGATCGACGGCGACGACGGGCGTGAAACGGTGAAAGTGCCGGAGGGCACCCAAACCGGCACCGTGTTCCGCGTGCGCGGCAAAGGCATCAAGGACGTTTCCGGCCGCGGCCGTGGCGACCTGCTCGTCACCGTCCAGGCGATGACGCCTCGCAAGCTCACGCGCGATCAGCGTAAGGTGCTCGAGGAGCTCGCGACGGTGCTGCCGCCGCAGCAGTTCGAGCCGACGCCGCGCGAAGGCGACGATCGGAACATCTTCGAGAAGGTCAAGGACATCTTTGGCTGAGGCGCGGCGCTGGCCCGCGCTCGTCGTCGAAGCCGCAGGCGCCGGTCAGGACGACCTCTTCGCCGCCGTGCTCGACGACTTCCGCCCGGCGGCGATCGAGGATCTCGTGACCCAGCCCATTCCATCCGGCGGGCTGTGGGACCCGACGGAACCGATCCCCGAGCTTTCCGCCGGCCCTCTTCGATGGCGGGTCTTCTTCGAGACGATCGACGCACGTGATGCGGCGGCGATCGCTCTGCACGTACGGTTCCCCGACGTTTCGATCGAGGCGATCGACGTAGCGGACGACGACTGGGCGGCTCGCTCGCAGCAGTCGCTCACCGCCGTACGTGCTGGGGCCTTTCTCGTTGCGCCGCCGTGGGATCTACCAGGCGCAGCGGAGGTTGGCACGACAACCATCGTCATCGAGCCGTCACGCGGCTTTGGCACGGGCCACCACGCGTCTACACGCTTGTGTCTCCGGGCGCTGTCTGATCTCGACGTCACCGGCGCCCGTGTACTGGATCTTGGAACAGGATCGGGCGTGCTCGCGATGGCCGCTGCGCTCAAAGGTGCCGCCGAGGTGGTGGCGGTCGATGTGGATGCGGACGCGATCGACGCCGCCCGCGAGAGCGCCGCTCTCAACGACCTGCCGGTCGCGATTCGGTTTGCCGTGACCGACTTTCGGGACGAGCGTGTTGGCGCCGATTCCGACTCGCGTCCTGTTTCGGGTCCGCCATACGATCTCGTCCTTGCCAATCTCACGGGCGCCATGCTGACGACGGCCGCGCCGCGAATCGAGAGGTTGGTCGCGCCCGGCGGACAATTGGTCGCCAGTGGTTTCGACGAGAGCGAACGCCAATGCGTGCGCGCCGCGTTCGCCGCGCTGCACGAACACGAGTCGTACACGGAAGAGGGGTGGGTCGGGTTGGTGCTGGTCAGGTTGTAGGGTGTCGGTTGCAGGTTTCAGGTTGTAGGTTGTAGGTTGCAGGTTGTAGGTTGCAGCACCAAAGCATCCCGCACCCAAGGCACCTGAGGCACCCTAAGATTAGGCACCTTAGGCACCGCCTGCGTTAGAAGCCAAACCCAACCGGCTTCTGCTGGCCCTTCTCGCGACGCTGATTCCATCCTTCCACGAGGCGCCGCAGCTCTTTGAGCGGCTCGGGACTATCGTCTACCTGCAGCCTGAGCACGACATCGTTGTTGAGCCAAACGCCCTTGCCCTTGCCGACAATGAGGATGTTGGCCGACTGCATGCCCCGCTTGTCGCCACCCGCGGCCTGACCGGCGTCGAGCGCGGCCATCAGCCGCAGCGCAAGGTGCCCCTTTGTCTCTTCGAACGCCTGCACCATGTTCGCGACCACTGCTTCGCCGGCGAGGATGTTGCCCTGCGCGGTGCAGAACTTACCCTGCTTGTGCCCAGCCCATTCGGTGGCCTTCGGGCCGGTGTAGACCGCCGTGTTGCCCCTGGCATCGATGACGGCGAACTGCCGCCCCTGCTTCGTCCATCGCTCGGGCTGCGGATCCGGATCGTTTTCCCAGATCTCCTTGATGATGGCCGTGGGCGCTTTGCCGGTGCGGAGCAGGGCCAGCGCTTTCGGGCCATAGCTCACGTCGACAATCGCCTGCGTCGCCGCCATCCCGACGCCGGCGTCGCCCCACAGCACGCCGTTGCCGACGGAAAAGACGCGCGACTGCACGGCGCCGCCGATCTCTCCCGTGTCCGGATCGAAGCCCAGGATTGAGAACGTCGCGACGGGATCCGGCAGCGGTTGCGTCGCCTGTGCGGCCACTGCCGCTGTCAGCCCGATCGCAATCAGAACGGCTGTCACCCGCGTCATCAAAGGTCCTCCCAGAAGATCCGGACGGCGGTCAAGGCCACGAGCGGCATCGCGTCCGCACGCAATGTGATGTCGCCCATGGTGACGAAAGAGACACCCGCTTGCTCGGCCCGCCGTAGTTCGACGTCCGCCCATCCGCCCTCGGGCCCGACGAGCAACGTTGCCGCGTTCTGTCGTGCCAGCTCGCGCAATCGCCGCGGCTCGACTGCGGCGCGCGGCTCGACAAACATGAGCGACCCGCGAGCCTCGTCCGTGCCGAGCCACTCGTGCAGCGGACGCGCGGGCAGGACCGCCGGCACCACCGCGCGCCCGCACTGCTTTGCCGACGCCACCGCGATCCGCTGCCAGCGCTCGGCCTTGCGTGCGCGATCGAGCGTGGCAGCGCTGATCTCCGTCCGCTCACTCACCAGCGGTTGTATGCGCCCAACGCCGAGCATCACCGCGTCCCGCACGGCCTCGTCCATCTTGTCGCCTTTGAGCACGGCGAGCGCGAGCGTGATGCGCACACCGGCCTCGGCCGCCGGTGTCACCATCTCGCGCAACGCGACGGCCACGCGATCGCGCGCGACCTCGGCCACTTCCGCGCGCCACTCGCCGCCATCGCCGTTGAAGACGCGCACGCTGGCGCCGGGCGCGAGCCGCAGCACGCGGGTCAGGTGCATGGCCTCGTCCTCGGGCAGCGTGACGAGCGGTTCCGCGTCGCGCCTGCCCGCGTCAGGCGCGAAAAACCGTGGAAGCACGCGATGAGTATACGGCGCTCGTCTATACTGGCGACAACGTGTTCTTCCGCGGCCAGACCATCGGCAAATATCGGATCGTCATGCCGCTTGGGAGCGGTGGCTTTGGCAGCGTCTATCTCGCCGAGGACACGTGGATCGACAAGAAAGTCGCCCTCAAAGTTCCGCATCGGCAGAACATCGATTTCAGCGAGCTGCTGCGCGAGCCACGCCTGCTCGCGAGCATGAGCCATCCCAATATCGTGACTCTGCTCACCGCCGAAAAGCAGGACAACGTGTTCTTCATCGTCATGGAATACGTGGCCGGTGAAACGCTGGAGCACATCATCGAGCGTGAGGGCGCGCTCGACCTGGGCCGTGCGCTCGACTACACCTGCCAGATCTGCAACGCGATGGACCATGCCCATCGTGCCGGCGTGATCCATCGCGATCTGCGTCCGGGAAACGTCCTGGTGACCGAGCACGGCATGGTGAAGGTCGCAGACTTCGGCACGTCGCGCTTCCTCGAGATCGCCGCGCACGGCACCACGGTGATCGGCAGCCCGCCCTACATGGCGCCGGAGCAGTTCCAGGGCAAGGCCGTCTTCGCATCCGACATCTACTCGCTCGGCGTGACGATGTATCAGATGCTCACCGGGACGCTGCCGTACAGCACGCCGTCGCCCGCCGATCTCGATCGACTGATGCGCGGCGAGCTAGCGGCACCGGCGCGCGCCCGCAATCCGAAGATTCCCAAGGGCATCAGCGACATCGTGGCCAAGGCGATGGCCGCCGATCTCCCGGGCCGCTATCAGCGCGCCGCCGACGTGCTCGAGGCGGTGCTGGCCGCCCGCACCCGCCCGGTCGTGCCGGCCGGCGGCCGGTCCGCCGACCGCCGCGCCGCGAGGCCCGCGCCGCTCGACGCCAATGCCGGCGGGCAGGCGGACGACATCCAGGCCCGCCTCAAGGCCCGCGAGCCGCCGCAGGCCCGCTTCTGCTGGCATTGCCGCAAGGCCCTTCACGCGCGCGCCGATCAATGCCCGTTCTGCGGCGAGCAGCAGTAAAACCTGCGTGAAGCTTCTGCGGTCCGTGGATGAATTCAATTCACGGAACGCCGCCAGTGCAACACCGCTCGCAATCGGGAATAATTCGCTCATGGGATTCAGCGGTAAGGGCAAGGTCTGGATGAACGGCACGCTCGTCGATTGGAAGGACGCCACCATTCACGTCGCCAGTCACGTCATCCATTACGGCACGGGCGTGTTCGAGGGCATCCGTGCCTACGACTCGAAAGGCGGCACGTCCATCTTCCGGCTCGACAGCCACATGCGCCGGCTGTACGACTCGTGCCGCGTCTACCGAATGGAGATTCCATACTCTTTCGAGGCGCTCAACGAGGCCGTCATCGAGACGGTGCGCGTCAACGGCTTCAAGCAGTGCTACATCCGCCCGCTGATCTATCGCGGCTATCAGCAGCTTGGCGTCAACCCGATGCCGTGCCCGGTGGACGCGCGATCATCGTCTGGGAATGGGACGCCTACCTCGGCGCCGACGCGCTCGAAAAAGGCGTGGATGTCGGGCGTCAGCTCGTGGACGCGCATCGCGCCCAACACCGTTCCCGGCCATGGCCAAGGCGACGGCAAACTACGCCAACTCGGGCCTGATCAAGATGCAGGCGACGGTGGACGGTTATGCCGAGGGCATCGCGCTCGACGAGGCGGGAATGCTCAGCGAAGGGAGCGGACAGAACCTGTTCCTGGTGCGCGACGGCGTGCTTTACACGCCTTCCCTGACTTCGTCGATTCTGCAGGGGATTACACGCGACACGGTGCTGACGCTGGCCGGCGACCTCGGGTTCGAGGTCCGCGAGCAGCCGCTGCCGCGCGAGTTCCTGTATCTCGCCGACGAAATGTTCTTCTGCGGCACGGCGGTCGAAATCACGCCGATCAGGTCGGTCGACAAGATTACGGTTGGCGCCGGCCGGCGCGGCCCGGTAACCGCGGCGCTGCAGGAGCGGTTCTTCGGAGTCATCACAGGGAGATCTGCACGGATGCACACAACTGGTTGACACCAGTAGGCGCGGCCGTCGCGCGCGGGCTAAAATCGACAGATGCACGTCAACGAACTGCTGAAGCTCGCCGCCGAACATGAGCGCGTCGGACCTTCACCTGAAGGCCGGCAGTACCCGCATGGTCCGCGATCCACGGCCATCTGTTGCCGGTGAGCGACCAGCGCAAGCTCGATCACGAGGACGCTCGTCGAGATGGCCGCCGCCATCATGACCAACACCCATCGCCAGCGGTTCAAGGACGCGCAGGAGGTGGACCTCGCCTACAGCGTCCCAGGCCTCGGCCGCTTCCGCTGCAACGTCTTTCAGCAGCGCGGCACCATCGGCATGGTCCTGCGCGTCATTCCCGGTCACGGTGCGGAGCATCGAGGAGCTCGGCCTGCCGCCGGTGCTCGAGAAGATCGCGCAGGAAGAGCGCGGGCTGATCCTCGTCACCGGCACCACTGGCAGCGGCAAGAGCACGACGCTGGCCGCGATGCTCGACTACATCAACAACACGCCGAACGTCGCACATCATCACGATCGAGGACCCGATCGAGTACCTGCACCGCGACGCGCAAGTCGATCATCAACCAGCGCGAGATCGGCGTCGACACGCGATCGTTCGCATCCGCGCTGCGCAGCGCGCTGCGCCAGGATCCCGACGTCATCCTGGTCGGCGAAATGCGCGACCAGGAAACCATCGAGACGGCGCTGCACGCGGCCGAAACCGGTCACCTGGTGCTTCTCCACGCTGCACACGCTCGACGCCACCGAGACCATCAACCGCATCATCTCGGTGTTTCCGCCGCACCAGCAGAAGCAGATCCGTCTGCAGCTCGCCTCGGTGCTCAAGGTCGGCGATCGCACAGCGCCTGATTCCCAATGCCGAAGGCAACGGTCGCGTGCCGGCGGTCGAGGTGCTGCATCGCGACCGCCTTCATCAAGGACTGCATCGTCGACAAGGAGAAGACGCACCTGATTCAGGGCGCGCTCGCGGCCGGCACGTCGCAATACGGCATGCAGACGTTCGACCAGTCGATCTTCAACCTGTTCTCGCAGCGCCTCATTACCTACGACGAGGCCCTGCGATGGGCGTCCAACGTGGACGAGTTCAAGCTCAAGGTGCAGGGGATCTCGACCACCTCCGACGTCGCACGCGACCAGATGGCGAGCACGGTCTTCGGCAAGACCGGAACCGGAAAGCCGGGGCCGGCCAAGAAACCGACGCCTCCGCCGCCAGCGCCGGAGATCACGAGATTCGGAAAGTAAGGCCCTTCGAGTTGGCAGTTGTCCGTTGGCAGTCGTCGGTTTGAACTGCCAATGGCAACTGGCCAACTGGCAACTCTTCATCGTGGACGCCTACACCACCGCCCTGACATGGCTGTCGCGGCGTGAGTTGTCGGCGGCGCAGATCCGGGCCCGGCTCGCCCGCCGCAAGTTCGATCCGAACGAAATCGACGAAGCGATCGAGAGGCTGACCCGCAGCCGCGCCGTGGACGATCGCCGCGTCGCGCTGGCAGCGGCGCGCCTCGAAGGCGCCATCCGGCAGCGCGGACGGCGCCGTGTGCTCCAGCGTGTGCGCCAGCTCGGCATCTCGTCCACCGTCGCCGAGGCCGCCGTTGAGGAAGTGTTTCGGGAGGTGGACGAAGCGGCGCTGCTCGACCGGGCGATCGCGCGGAGGCTGCGTGGCGCCCAACCGGGCGATCTCGACGCCCGCGCCATGGCGCGCGTCGTGCGCAGCCTCGTCGGGCAGGGATTCGACGCGGGAGCCGTCTATGCGCGGCTCCGCGCCCGCGGCGGCAAGGCGCTACCGGGCACCGAATAGATACTGCGCGTGCAGCGCGACGTAGTAATAGCCGGGAAAGTTCACACCACCCGACGCCCGCAGCTTGACGCCGGGCCTGACGATGACGCCGACGGCCAACGCGACGCGACCGATCGGAATGATCGGCCAGTCCTGTGGCAAGTCCTGCAATGACGCTTGAACGGCTGCTCGCCAACTGTCTCGGTCGCCGTCGTGACCGACGGGCCGTTGATTACGAGGTGCTCGAACGAATCGATCCGACGTTCCCTCGATCTTCGCGATTCCGCCGGCGAGCTCGACGCCGATTTGCACCCGTTGCCGAATCGTCGTGAACGGCATGAAGAGGTGCGCTTCCACACCCGTGAACCCGGCATCGCGCGTAATGTCGTATGCTCCTCGCGCGCACTGCGTGGCCATGCGTGGGCGCCTGAGCGACCCTCGTGAATCGCACGACACCGCCGGTCCACTGCTCGAAATGAGCGAGCGCCTCATCTGCCCGGGCGATGCCGTTGGTGCTTGCGGCGATCGGCACTTGCCAGCGCGTGATGCGCGAGGGCGACCCGAAAACCGCGCTGTTCAGGTTGAGATCAACACCTGCTTGCGCAGGCGCGCGCTCGACCACGTGGTGGGCGCCGTCGGCGTGTCGTCGCAGGCGATGAACACACAGGCAAGCAGAGCGGCATAGAGACTTCTCGATGTCATGGTGAACGCGCGTCCCTCCTGCAAGCGCGCTGCCAGACTGTGACCTAAGATATCTAGATGCACCCGAACGAGATCCGTTCCTCCTTCTTGCGTTACTTCGAGCGGCATGGCCACCGCGTGGTGCCGAGCTCTCCGCTCGTGCCCGCCGAGGACCCGACCCTTCTCTTCACCAACGCCGGCATGAACCAATTCAAGGACGTGTTTCTCGGCCGGGAAAAGCGCGATTACACGCGCGCGGCGACAGCGCAGAAGTGCATGCGGGTGAGCGGAAAGCACAACGACCTCGACACCGTCGGCCCGTCGCTGCGTCATCACACGTTCTTCGAGATGCTCGGCAACTTCTCGTTCGGCGACTACTTCAAGGCCGACGCGATCCCGCTGGCGTGGCGACTGCTGACCGAGGAGTGGAAGCTCGATCCGACGCGGCTCGTGGCGACCGTCTTCAAGGGCGAGCAGGGCATCCCGCGTGACGACGAGGCCTACGAGATCTGGCGACGGTTCCTGCCTTCCGCGCAAATCGGCGAGCTCGGCATGTCCGACAACTTCTGGGCGATGGGCGACACCGGCCCTTGCGGGCGCTGCTCAGAGATCTACTACGACCGCGGACCCGGCATTCCCGGCAGCGGCGACTTCATGAAGGACGTGGAATCAGGATCCGAGCGCTTCGTCGAGATCTGGAACAACGTCTTCATGGAATTCGAGCGGCAGAGCGACGGCAGCCTGAAGAGCCTTCCGGCACCTTCGATCGACACCGGCATGGGGCTCGAGCGGATGTCGGCGGTGATGAAAGGTGTCGTGTCGAACTACGATACCGAGCTCTTTCGTCCGATCCTGGACGGCATCGCGCAGCTGGCCGGGCACAATCACGGCGGCACGATGGACGCGAAGGACGTGTCGATGCGCGTCATCGCCGATCACATTCGCGCCGCGACGTTTCTGATTGGCGACGGCGTCGTACCCTCGAACGAGTTCCGCGGCTACGTGCTCCGCAAGATCATGCGCCGGGCGATGCGGCACGGGAAAAAGCTCGGCATCAACGATCCGTTTCTCCACAAGCTGGTGGACGTCGTGGTCGCAGAGATGGGCGGCGCGTACCCGCAGCTGCAGGCCGAGCGCGACACGATCGCGCGCGTCCTCCGGAGCGAAGAGGAGCGCTTCAACACAGTGCTCACTGATGGTCTGCCGCGGCTCGAGGACGTGCTCGAACGCGCCGCGCGCGGCGCCGGTGTCATCCCCGGCGACGAGGCGTTCCGGCTCTACGACACCTATGGGCTGCCTCGCGACTTCATCGAGGATCTGACCAGCGCACAGGGTCTGCGCTTCGACACCGAAGGCTTCGAGAAAGCGATGGAGGGCCAGCGCCAGAAGGCGCGCGAAAAGAGCGCGTTCGGCAGGAAGACGGAAGAGTTCTCGTTTGCCGACGAGGCGTCGCGCGAGCAGCTGGCCAGGACAGCCGACACGTTTGAAGGCTACAGCTCCACCGACGTGGCCGGTATCCCGGTCGTGGCGCTCTTCGATGACTCGCGGCAGCAGGTTGCGGAGCTTCAGGACGGTTCGAGCGGCTACGCTGTGCTCGGCCGCACGCCGTTCTATCTCGAGTCCGGTGGACAGGTTTCCGATCACGGGTGGATCGAGCACGGCGGCCGCCGCTCACGGGTAAGCGGAGTCGCCAAGCTCGGCACAGGATTGCCGCGCGCGCATCGCGTCGAACAGCTCGCCGGCGGATTGAATGTTGGCGATCTCGTCCGCGCGGAAGTTGACGACAACCTGCGCGACGCGACGCGCCGCAACCACACGGCCACGCATCTCCTGCACGCGGCGCTGCGGCAGGTGCTTGGCACGCACGTCAAGCAGTCGGGATCGCTCGTCGCGCCCGACCGCCTGCGCTTCGACTTCCTGCACTTCAGCGCGGTCACGCCGGAGGAGCTCGCCAGGATCGAGCGGATCGTCAATGAGCGGATCGTCCGAAACACGCCTGTCGAAACCGAAGTGCGCGACACCCAGGACGCCATCGCCGCGGGCGCGATGGCGCTGTTCGGCGAAAAGTACGGAGATCGCGTTCGCGTCGTCAGCATCCCCGGGTTCAGCGTGGAGTTGTGCGGCGGCACGCACGTTCGCGCCACCGGCGACATCGGGGCGTTCTTCATCACCGAGGAGTCCGGCGTCGCCGCCGGCACACGGCGAATCGAAGCGGTGACCGGGCTCGGCGCCTACGCCTTCGCGCGCGAGCGCATCGATATCGTCAGATCGCTGGCCGCCGAACTGAACCACCCGCCGCAAACGCTCGTCAACGCAGTGGGCACGCGGCTCGCGATGGAAAGCAGCCTGCGGAAAGAGGTCCAGCAGCTCAAGACCAGGCTGGCGCTCGGCGGCGAGGGCGGCAGCGCGCAGGACGAGGAGCGCACCGACATCAACGGCGTGACCTTCATCGCACGGCACGTCAAGGGCGTGGACAAGGACTCGCTGCGCGCGCTCGCCGACAGCTACAAGTCGCGCCTCAAGAGCGGCATCGTCTTTCTCGCGACACCGCTGTCGAGTGAGGCGGTCGCCATCGTCGCGTCGGTGACGCCGGATCTCAAGGATCGGGTTCCGGCAGGTCGGCTGGTGAAAGAGCTCGCTCCGGTGGTTGGCGGAAAGGGAGGCGGGCGGCCCGACTTCGCGGAGGCAGGGGGCAAAGATCCGGCGAAGATCGACGAGATGCTCGCCGAAGGACGAAAGCTTGTCGAAAGGCTATTGGCCAATGCCTGAGGCGCCGATACATCGTTTGCGCTGGATCTCCCCTCCCACGCGCGCAGCCGTCAATGCGCGTCCTCTCTGTCATGCTGCTCGTGTGGCTGGCTACGGTTGTGCCGGCAACGGCACAGATCTACGCCTGGAAAGACGCCTCCGGCAATCTGGTGGTGTCCAACAAGCCCCAGTCCGCCGGTCCTGACGCCGCCACCTACGCGGTGCCGGGAACGACCATCCGGACGGCTTCGCAGCCGGCTCGCGGCACCGCCTCGAGCAAGTACGAGGACCTGATTCGCGAGCACGCCGACCGCCATGGTGTCTCACCCGACCTTGTGCGAGCAGTGATTCAGGCGGAATCGGGGTTCAACCCGCGGGCGGTCTCGCCGAAGGGCGCGATGGGGCTGATGCAGCTGATGCCCGCCACCGCACGCGAGCTGGGCGTCGCCAACCCGTTCCATCCGGACGACAACATCAGGGCCGGAACGTTCTATCTCGCGACGCTGCTGGCGCGATTCGATCAGGACGTGGTTCGCGCGCTTGCCGCCTACAACGCCGGCGCCGGGCGTGTCGATCAGTACAACGGCGTGCCGCCCTATCGCGAGACGCAGGACTACGTGAAGAAAATCACGGCGGCCACCAAGGCCGCCACGCCGCCGCCACCACCACCTATCTACAAGTGGATCGAGCTGGTGAACGGCGAGCCGAAGCTGCGCTACTCGAGCATCCCGCCCACGAGACGTCCCGTACGAAGTCGTCGGTAAGCGGTGATATGATGGGTTGTTTCGGAACCCATTCGATCTAGAGGACTGTACACGTGGCCAAGAGGAACAAGTCGGCGCTGAAGGCGCATCGCCAGAACATCAAGCGGCGTGAGCACAATCGCGAGCTTCGCTCGAAGCTGCGCACCGGACTGAAGGCGATTCGCAAGTCGCTCGACGGCAACGACGTCGAGGGCGCCAAGAAGGGGCTGACCGCGGCCCAGTCGCTGGTGGACAAGATGGCGTCCAAGGGCATCATCCACCGCAACACCGCCGCCCGCTACAAGTCGCGTCTCACCGCCCGCGTTTCCGCCCCCAGAGTTACGAAGTAGCCGATCAGGACCAGGGACCAGGAGCAGGAACTAGGGCCCGCGGAGCCGGTTTCACTGTTCCGGTCCTGATCCCTGATCCCTCACTGGTTGCCGGTTCCTGGTTTCTGATTCCTGATTCCTGATTCCTCGTAAGTGGCGGCAAGGCCTTGACGCGCCCACCCGTCTAAGTCTACATAGGTAGAACACAACGGAGGCTGCGTGCGCGTCACCTACCCGACGACCCTCGTCCTTCACGCCCTGCTCGAGGGCTTCCACCACGGCTTCGACATCATGGACGCGACCGCGCTGCCGAGCGGCACCGTCTATCCGATCCTCCGGCGGCTCGAAGGTGAGGGCTACGCGCGTTCACGCTGGGAAAAGGAAGGGCTCGCGCGACGCGAGCAGCGGCCGCCACGGCGCTATTACGAGCTCACTGCCGCCGGGCGGACGGCCGCGCGCGAGGCGGTGACCCGTTTCCGCACCCTCCGCGGCAGCGCCGCGGTGGATCCAGCCAGGTCGACGAGGTAACGCCATGAATGGTCACGATCGCGGCCTGATCTCGGCGCTTCGCCTCATTCAGCTGGCGTCTCCTCTGGCGCCCGCGGCTATCCGAGACGATTGGC
This sequence comes from uncultured Acidobacteriota bacterium, assembly GCA_963807105.1. GTDB lineage: Bacteria > Acidobacteriota > Vicinamibacteria > Vicinamibacterales > UBA2999 > DASPWV01. Next base: position 409,498 of record CAWEAM010000001.1, read on the forward strand.
GCCGTGAATGGACAGCGGAGTTTGCCGCGCTCCAGCACATCGATCGGCGTCATCGCCGGCCGCTCCGGCGGGCGCTCGGCGCGTTCGTCGATGCCTTCTGGCTGCGTCAACGCAGCATCGCCGACTTCCACTGGATCGGCGACGTGCAGCACGCGTTTCGGCAGCTCTTCCGCCACGGCAGCTTCGCCGTCACCGCCATCGGCATCCTCGCGCTCGGTCTTGGCGCGACGATCGCGATGTTCAGCGTTGTCGATCAGGTGCTGCTGCGGCCCCTGCCCTATCCGGAGGCCGACCGCATCGTCACGGTGTGGGAAACCCGCGCGCCCGGTCTCGAGGCGCTCGAGGTCGCGCCGGGCAACATCCTCGACTGGCGCGCGCGGGCCCGCTCCTTCGAGCATCTGGCAGGCGTCGAGCCCTGGGCGCTCGATGTCGCCGGCGCCGGACGTCCCGAAGTCTGGTTTTCGGCGAAAGTGACGGAGGGATTTTTCGAATCGTTCGGCGTGACGCCGCTCGCCGGGCGTTTCTTCGCCGCTGAGGAATACCAAAAGGGGCGCGACCGTGTCCTGGTGCTCGCCGAAGCGTTCTGGCGCCAGCGATTCGGCGCTGATCTCTCCATCGTCGGTCAGCAGGTGATCACGGAGGATGGTCCGCACACGATCGTCGGGATCGTCCCTGCCGCGTTCGAGCCGCGCATGCTTCCCACGGCGACCGGTCACCGCAATGTGTGGCAACCGAAGGCGATCGAAGATTTCGAACCGAAGATCCGCGGCAGCGGCTACTGGGCGGTCGTGGGCCGTCTGAAGAGCGATGTGGCATTGACGAGCGCGCAGGCGGAGATGGACACGATCTCGAAGCAGCTGGCCGCCGAATACCCGACAAGCAACGAAAAGACCGGTGCACGCCTCCTTCCGCTTCGCGATCATCTCGTCGGCAACGTGCGGCAGGCGGTGTCGCTCATCAGCGGCGCCACCGCGCTCGTCCTTCTCATCGCGTGCGTCAACCTCGCGAATCTTCTGCTCGCGCGCGGCTCGGCGCGCGAGCGGGAGATGGCGATCCGAATGGCGATGGGCGCGCGGCGCGGGCGCATCGTGCAGCAGCTGCTTCTCGAGAGCCTGGTCATCGCCGCCGCAGGCGGAATCATCGGCTCGGTACTGGCGGCGGCGGCGCTCGGCACGCTCGCCGGCATCGGACCGGCAACCGTGCCGTGGATCGAGACGCTGCATCTCGACTGGCGCGCCGCGGCGTTTGCCGCGCTCACCTCCGTCATCGTTGCCGTCGGGTCGGGCCTCGTGCCCGCGTGGCGTGTTGCGTGGTCGGGGCTTGCAACCGCAGGCCGCGCGACGAGTACGGCCGGCGCGATGCAGCATCGCCTGCGTGCCGGACTAGCCGTTGCCGAGGTGGCGCTCGCCCTTGTATTGATCACGGGCGCCGGCCTTCTGATCCGCTCCTATGCGAGGCTGATGAGCGTCGATCCAGGCTTTCAGCGGGACAAAGTCGTGGTGGCGCAGGTCTTCGCCTGGGATCACAATCCGAAGCCGGCGCAGCTGCGAACATTCTTCGAGACCGCGCTCGCCCGTGTCGCGGCGCTGCCCGCGGTGCAGGCGGCCGGTGCGGTGTCAGCGATGCCGTTCATCGAATCGAACATCAACATCCAGAACACCATCGCCATTTCGGGACGGCCCCAGCCGACGCAATCCGAGGCACCGCGCGCCCATCTCTCGATCGCCACGCCCGGCTATTTCGAGGCGATGCGGATCCCGCTTCTCAAAGGACGTCTGCTCAACGATCGCGACGGACCAGACACGCCACGCGTCACCGTGATCACCGATTCGCTCGCCCGCCGCTACTGGCCGGACAGCGACCCGATCGGCAGCACGCTCCGCTTTCGTTTCTCCGGAACGGTCACAGAAGTGGAGGTCGTCGGCATCGTGCGCGCGATTCGGCACGACCGCCTCGATCAAAGCGCGCGTGACGAGCTCTTCATGCCGCTGTCGCAGATGCCATTTGGCTCGATGACCTTCGTCGTTCGCAGTGCGACGGACGCCACGGCGCTGCTCGAGCCAGTGCGAACGGCCATCTGGGCTGTCAATCCGGAACAGACCATCTACCGATCGGCGACGCTGGACGAACTGGTGCTCAAGACGGTGTCGCCGCGGCGATTCGCACTTCTCGTCATTGCCGGTTTTGCGCTGGTCGCTTTGGTGCTTGCCATCGCGGGCGTGTACGGGGTCCTGAGCGCGGTGATGAGCACTCGACTTCGCGAGATGGGCGTTCGCGTGGCGCTCGGAGCGAGCCGCTGCGACATCGTCCGGCTCGTGGTCGCGCGCGGGCTCCTGATGGCCGGCGCCGGCGTCGTGATCGGTGTCCTGGCATCGCTTGGTGCCGCGCGGCTGCTTCGCGCGTTCCTGTTCGGCATCACGCCCGCCGATCCGCTGGTGCTTGCCGCCGCCGTCGCGCTGATGACGCTGGCCGCCGCGACGGCGAGCTATCTTCCTGCCCGACGGGCGGCAGGCGCCGACCCGATCGCGGTTCTTCGGACCGACTGAGGATATGGCCGCGCGCGCACTGGTCGGCATTCTGCTGCTCGTCGTATCTGCCGACTCGGCACCGATCCGCCAGGCGACAGCCACGGGCACGATTGCGATCGTCGGCGCGACCGTCATCCCGATGACGAGCAACGACGCCGTGCTCCGCGATCACACCGTGCTCACCGATGGCGGGCGCATCATCTCGATTGGGCCGACTTCCTCGGTCCGTGTGCCGTCGGGCGCCACGCGCGTGAACGGCACCGGCAAATTCCTGATCCCCGGACTGGCGGACATGCACGTCCACCTCGAGTACTTCGATGATCCCGCGATTCTGGGCTTGTTCGTTGCCAACGGCGTCACCACCATCCGCAACATGGACGGCCGTACATATCTGCTCGACTGGAAGCGCCGCATCGCCACGGGCGGGCTCGCTGGGCCGCGCATCTACACGGCAGGCCCACTGCTCGACGGCAATCCTCCGGTCCGGCCGGACAACACCGTGGTCGCCGATGCCACCGCGGCACGGTCGGCCGTCGACGCCCAGGTCGGTGAGGGCTACGACTTCGTCAAGGTCTACTCGGCTCTGTCGCCTGAGGCATACGCCGCGATCCTGGACACGGCTCGAGCCAGAGGCAGGAAAGTTGCGGGACACATTCCCCGTGCGGTGGGCCTCGACGGCGTGCTGGCAGCGGGACAGCTTTTCATCGAGCACCTGGCCGACTTCGCCGCCGCGATTCAGGCGGATCAGGCACCCGGATGGTCACGCCGCTATCTCGCGATGCCGGTTGATCCGGCAAAGATGCGTAGCGTCGCTGAGCGACTGACCGCAGCCGGGGTTTGGAGTGTCCCGACGCTGATCGAACCGGAGCGCGGCGTGCTGCGCGACGCGGCAATCACCGAGCTGCTCCAGTCGGAGGAGCTTCGCTATATTCCGGCGGACGGGCGCGCACTGTGGGAGCGGCAGACGCGAGCGGCGGCGCAACGGATGGACGAGGACGACTGGAAGCTGATCGCGGCCGGTCGAGCGCACCGCATGATGCTCGTGCAGCAGTTCCGCGCCGCCCGCGTGAAACTGCTCGCCGGTACCGATACACCCAACGCGTTCGTGGTTCCGGGCTTTTCGCTTCATGACGAACTGGCGCTCCTCGTCGAAGCCGGGCTTTCGGCAGGCGAAGCGCTCGCCAGCGCCACGCGCGAGGCGGCAGCTGCGCTCGACGCGACCGACTGGGGGACGATCGAGGAGGGCAAATCCGCGGATCTCGTCCTCATCGACGGCAATCCGCTGCAGAAGATCTCCTATACTCGCGCGATTGCGGGTGTGGTCCGGAGCGGCCAGTGGCTCGACACTGGCGCGCGCAATCAGAAGCTGCAGGCGCTCAGGAAGCCCTAGGCGTGCTTACCGCCGACCGCAGAGCTCGACGACGAGCCGCTCGAGCACGAAGCGTGGTTCTCCGATCGACGACTTGATCGCAAGGTCCGCCTCGAACACGGCATCGAGTCCGTTCCTGGCGCGATCATCGGGCTTGAGGCGGCCGGTAGCCACGCGAATCTGTCCGAGCACCATGAACGGCGGCATCCCGGTGTCGATCAGCGCTGCCACTTCGCGCAGCGCCGCCGCCGCGTTGCCGTAGCCAATCGCGCGCATCAGCGCGAACTCTTCGCCCGCCTCCGTCTGCGGCATGATGACGTCGTTGACATGCCGCGCCGTGATCGCCTTCTCGCCGCCCGCGTAGAGCGCAAGCTTGTCGATCTCCGCGCGGATGCGCCCGAGGCTGAGGCCGGTGGATGCGAGAAGGGCCTTCACCGCGCGAGGCTCGATGGTGAGGCCGTCCTTCTCCAAGCGTTTCTGAATCCACGCCGCGGCCTCACCAGCATCGTCGAGGGCGCCGCAGTTCACCGAGACGGCGTGCTTCCGCAGCAGCTTCACCAGACGACGATTCGAATCGAGACTGCCTGCCACGAACACCAGGGTCGTCATCGGCTCGGGCGACTCGAAGTAGGACTCGAGCTCCTCGTTGGGCGAGAGCGCTCTCCTCCGCTTTCGATCCGTCTCAGCCGGGGGCGGCGGAACATCCTCGTCCCTCGCCTTGCGGGGTGAGAGAAGCCGTTCGGCCTCGTGTACGAGCAACACCCGTCTCGGCGACATCATCGGCAGCGTGCGCGCGGCCGACGAGGATGTCGGCAATCATCTGCTCGCGGAGCGCCGCCGTCGTCGCCTCGTTCGCGTAGAAGCTTTGCAGGTTGAACGCCTGCAGCCCTTCATCCACGAGCTCGGCGAACTCGACTGCCAGGTCGTGGCGCGACTGCAGGTCGTCGCCTTCGAGCAGATAGAGCGGCGCCGTCTCGCCGGATTTGATCTGCTTGCGAACGTCAGCGGGTTTCAAGGTAGATGCAGCGCCCTGTTGCCGGAGTGCGCGTGAATTGAAGGACTAAAAAGCTTCGAGGATGGCCTGAACGACGTTCCTTGCGAAATCGGTGGCCATGCGGTCGACCACGGCACGCTCGCGCTCCAGGAATTCGACGCCGACGGCGCCAGTGATCCTCGTGGAGAGATCGTACTCATCCGAAAACGACAGCGCCGGGTTCTCCCAGAGCGTCTTCTTGTTGCGCACGTCGTCGAGCTTGACGGCGACGGAGACCGTGAAGCGAAAGCGCGTCGCCAGCTGCGCGTCGGTGAACCCGACCGGTGCGGCGCCAATGCCCGTGATCTCTCCGCGCACGACGCCATCGGCGCCTTCTTCGGTTGGCCTGACCGTGTAGCGCCCGCGGCTCTGGAACTCGACGCGCACCTTCTCGGTGAAGATCTGTTCGATGGTTGGGTACGGCGTGCGGTTGAGGAACGGCGGCACGGCGATGATCTGAATGTGCGACGGCAGGAACGAGCCGCGCCCAGCGAGCGTATACCCGCACGACGCGCTCACCGCCGCCCCCGCCAACGCCAACAACTCCCGTCTCGTCATCACGCGGCCACCACGCTGACCAGCCGTCCTCGTGCCACGACCACTTTCTTGATCGTCTTGCCTGCAGTGTGCGCCTGGACCGCCGGATCTGCAAGTGCCAGCGTTTCGAGCTCGGTGTCGCTCGCGTCGGGTGACGCGGTGATCCGGCTCCGCACCTTGCCGTTCACCTGCACCGGCACCACGATCTCCTCGGCTTTCGCCGCCTCGGGATCGAAGGCCGGCCACAGCGCGCTCGCGAGCGTGCCGCGTTGCCCGTACTGCTCCCACAGCTCTTCGGCGGTGTGCGGCGCAAAGGGCGACATCATGACAATCAGCGCCTCGATCGCCTCGCGCGCAACGGCGCCCGCCTGCGCGGATGGCGCCTGCTCCTGCTGGTCGGTGAACGTGTAGAGATCGTTGACCAGCACCATCATCGCCGACACCGCGGTGTTGAACTGCTTTCGGGCATCCACATCGAGCGTGACCCGGCGGATCGTGTCGTGCGTCTTCCGCCGCATCGCGCGCTCCGCGTCGGTCAGCTGCGCAACGTCGAGTCGCAGCCGCCGGCGCCGCTCGCCACTGCTGCGCGACGCGCCACACGCGCGTGCAGCCACCGCGCGCTGCCCTCGAGGCCCTTGTCGTTCCACTCGACTTCTTTTTCTGGAGGCGCCACGAACATGACATACAGGCGCAGCGCGTCGGCCCCGACCTTCTCGGTCATCGTGTCGGGATCGACGACGTTGCCTCTTCGACTTGGACATCACCGCGCCGTCCTTGAGCACCATGCCCTGGGTGAGCAAGTGCGCGAACGGCTCGGTGTGATTGATCATGCCCAGATCTTTGAACACGCGCGAGAAAAACCGCGAGTAGATCAGATGCAGAATCGCGTGCTCGACGCCGCCGCTGTAGAAATCGAACGGGACACCAGTAGGCGACCTTCGCCGGATCGAACGGCAGCTTGTCGTTGTGCGCATCCGCGAAGCGGTAGAAGTACCACGACGAATCGACGAACGTGTCCATCGTGTCAGTCTCGCGCCGCGCCGGACCGCCGCACTTCGGGCACGTGACGTTGACAAACTCGGGCAGCTGCGCCAGCGGTGAATCACCGCGTCCGGAAAACGTCGCCACCTTGGGCAACGTCACCGGCAGCTGATCCTCGGGGACTGCCACGACGCCGTCTACCGGGCAGTGGATCATCGGAATCGGCGTGCCCCAGTACCGCTGGCGGGAAATGCCCCAGTCCTTGAGCCGGTACTGCACCGTGCCTTCGCCGATGCCGCGCTTCTCCGCGTCGGCGGTGAGCTTCGCCCGCGCCTCGTCCGACGGCAGGCCGTCCCACGGCCCCGAGTTGACCAGCACGCCGTCGTTCGAAACAGGCGCGGTCATCGTCGCCGGATCTGCGGGCTCATCGTCCGCCGGGCGGACGACGACGCGGATCGCGAGGCCGTACTTGCGCGCGAACTCGTAGTCGCGCTCGTCGTGCGCCGGTACACCCATCACCGCGCCCGTGCCGTACTCGCCCAGCACGAAATTGGCGATCCAGATCGGCACCGGCTCGTTGGTGAACGGGTTGATCGCGTAACGTCCGGTGAAGAACCCTTCCTTTTCCGCTTCCCCGCTGACACGCGCGGCGCGGTCCTGCGCGCGGAACTTGGCCGCCCGGATGCGGAACCACGCGGGATCGTCGGACTGCTCGGCGAACCGCGCCGACCAGCTGATGCTCGGGCGCCAGCAGGACGAACGTCGCGCCGTAGATCGTGTCGATCCGGGTGGTGAACACTTCGATCGGCGTGGACGGGTCGTCCTGCAGCGCAAACTGCACGCGGGCGCCTTCCGACCGCCCGATCCAGTTCTTCTGCATCGTGAGCACTTTTTCCGGCCAGTGCTCCAACCCTTCGATGCTGTTCAGCAGATCGTCGGCGTAGGCCGTGATCTTGAAGAACCACTGCTCGAGATCCTTCTGCAGTACCTGCGTGCCGCAGCGCCAGCATGCACCGTCGATGACCTGCTCGTTGGCGAGCACGGTCTGGCAGCTCGGACACCAGTTGACGGTCGAGCGCCGGCGATACGCCAGGCCGCGCTCGAACATCCTGATGAACAGCCACTGGTTCCAGTGGTAGTAGTCGGGCAGACAGGTGGCCAGCTCGCGCTCCCACGCGTAGCTGATGCCCAGGCGCTGCAACTGCCCCTTCATGTGCGCGATGTTGCCGAGCGTGGATTCCTCTGGATGGATGCCGCTCTTGATTGCGGCGTTCTCCGCCGGCAGGCCGAAAGCGTCCCACCCGAACGGATGCAGCACATTGAAGCCCTGCAGCCGCTTCATCCGCGCGACGATGTCGCCGATGATGTAGTTGCGGACGTGCCCCACGTGGGCGTGGCCCGACGGGTAGGCAAACATCTCGAGGCAGTAGAACTTGGGCTTCGACGGATCTTCGGTGACTTCAAAGGCGCGGCTCTCGGCCCAGCGCTTCTGCCACTTTCGATCGACGTCCTGAGGGTGTATAGTCGGACACGATCGGCCTGCGACGAGGGTCGCTGAATGCCGTACCTGGTTCAACGTGATATCAAACGGACGCGAGCGTGCAATGACCGTGCCGAGGCAGTCGTGCAGCGCCGCGTGTCGTAGCCGCCTTCGGTCACAAACACGATCCGGCCGTCGCAGAGCTCGGTCGGCGGCCGCCAGCAGCTGCGACGTAATCCGCCGTATTCCCTCGGTCGTCACTCGCATCCCCGCGAGCGGGTCGCGTTCGTGGAGGTCGAATCCGGCCGACACGAGGATGAGCCCCGGCTTGAAGCGCTCGAGCGCGGGCACGGCGACGGTGCGATACGCGTCGATCATAGATCTCGTCTGTCGCACCCGCCGCGAGCGGGATGTTGAGCGTGAAGCCGAGGCCGTCGCCTTCGCCCTTTTCGTCGGCCGCGCCGGTTCCCGGATAGAACGGGAACTGATGCGAGGAGATGAAGAGCACCGTCGGATCGTCATAGAACGAATGCTGCGTGCCGTTACCATGGTGGACGTCGTAGTCGACGATCGCGACGCGCGCGACGCCGCGATGCCGCGCCCATGCCGCCCCAACGGCGATGTTGTTGTACAGGCAAAAGCCCATGGCGCGATCGTGCTCGGCGTGATGTCCCGGCGGACGGACCACGGCGAACGCGCGCGCGCGCGCCGGACCGTCGAGCACACGATCGACTCCGTCGAGTACGGCGCCGGCGGCCAGCCGGGCGACCTCATCGGACTCGGGCGAGGTGAACGTGTCGGCATCAAGCATCGCCGCCCGGCCGCGCAGCTCCCCGATCGACGCGAGATAGCGGGCATCGTGCACGCGCAGCAGGTCCTCGTCGGTGGCTGCGCGCGGCGCGACCACCGTGCCGCCGGCCTTCTTCCAGCGCTCGGTGGCGAGCTGCATCGCTTCGGCGCGCTCGACGCGCTCGGGATGACCTGGCGGGGTGATGTGATCGGCGAAGCGGTCAGATGTGATGACGACCAACGACATCGAGGCAACGCTCCTGGCAGCCGGCGAGCGTCGCTTCGAGCCGGTGCGTCCATTCGGAAGCTCGTCGTCCGGTGTCTGGCGCGGCACGCGAACGGCTCGCCGAACACCAGCGCGACGCGCGCGCGCGGCTTGGGGATCTGCGTGCGATCCCAGCTCCGCAAGGTCCAGTGCCGGTCGGCTTCCAGGTGGAACGGTATCACGGGTTGTCCGGTGGCCTGTGAGAGCCACACCGCGCCCGGCTGCGCGACGCGCGCGGGGCCGCGCGGCCCGTCGAGCGTGAACGCGACCGGCTTGTCGCGGATGTCACGCATCAGTTGCAGCATCGCGCGCCGGGCGCCGCGCGAGCTGGAGCCGCGGGCCGTGCCGTAGCCGAACTTCTCGATGATGCGCGCAATCCACTCGCCGTCGAAGTTCTCGCTGGTAATCACGACAATGCCGCGGCGCTTGAACCAGATCGTGCCCGGCAGGATGCGGCCGTGCCAGAAAGCATGGATGGGATGCCCCATCGCCTCGGCGGCGCGGAGGTGCTCGATGCCTTCGACAGTGTAGCGGTAGGTTGAGCCAAGAACCGCGAGAAGCGGGTATCCGACGCCGCTGATCAGCGCCAGCTGCACGCGTTTGGCCGGCGAGCGCCGCCACTCGGGCGGATCTGAGGACCCGCCGCTGCCTGCCGTCATGTGTGAAGGCTACATGCCATCGTACTGCGGCCCCCCGCCCCCTTCCGGCGGGACCCAGGTGATCACGCCGTACGGATCCATGATGTCGCAGGTCTTGCAGTGGACGCAGTTCGACGCGTTGATCTGCAGCCGCCGCCCGCCGTTGCCGTCGTCCACGATCTCGTAGACCTCGGCCGGGCAGAAGCGCACGCAGGGATGTCCGTACTCATCGCCGCAGATGGTGTGGCACACCTCGGTGTGCACCAGCAAATGCGCCGGCTGGTCCTCGTCGTGCTGCACGCCCGAATAGTGAACGCCAGTGACCTTGTCGAACGTAATCTTGCGATCGGGTGTGACGGCGTTCGACCCGGAGATGATGTCGCGCTTGATCAGTCCGTAGTAGTCGGCGATCTGGCGCAGGTGGCGATGCCCGGGCACGCTGACCCAGTCGTCGATCGCGCGGCCGCCGGTCACCATCGCCAGTCCGCCGCCAGTGTGCCGGCGTAGAGACCGCCAGCAAAGGCCTGATGGACGTTGCGAACCGGATAGAGCTCCCGGCGGATGTCGCTCGCGTCGACCGCCCGTTTGTAGCTGCTGAGTGACGGCGGCCGAGACGTCGTTGATTCGAATCGCATCGAACGCCGCTTCGGCCGCGAGCATGCCACTCCGCATCGCGAGGTGGATGCCTTTGAGCCGCAGCGAATTGACGAAGTTGGCCGCGTCGCCGACGATGAGCCCGCCATTGAAGTAGAGAGTCGGCTGCGTGTTCCAGCCGCCTTCGGGATCGCCTTTGCTCCGTAGCGCATGAGCTGGCCGCCTTCCAGCAGCCTGCGCATGAACGGATGAAGCTTGCGCGCTGAAAAGCGGCGTGCGGATCGAACAGCGGATCGCGGTAGTCGAGGCCAACCACGAATCCGATCGAGACACGGTCGCCAGGCATCGAGTAGATCCAACTGCCGCCGAACTCCTCCTGGCGCAGCGGGTAGCCCAGCGTGTGTATCACCGTGCCGGGCGCCAGCCGGCCTTTCGGCAGCTCCCAAATCTCTTTCAGTCCGATCGCGAACTGCGGCGCGTGCGCCTCGTCGCCCAGCTGCAGCGTGCGGATCAGCTCCTTGGTGAGATTGCCGCGCACGCCGTCGGCGAAGATCGTGACCTTGGCGAGGACGTCGGCGCCGGGTTCGAAATTGGCCCGCTGTTCGCCATGCCGGCCGATTCCCTTGTCGCCGGTACGCACGCCGATGACGCGCTCGCCATCCGACAGCACCGTCTGCCCCGGGAAGCCGGTGAAGATGTCGATGCCCTCCGCTTCGACGAGCTCGGCCATCCACTTCACGAGCTTGGCGAGCGAGATGACGTAGTTGCCGTGATTCCGGAACGGCGGCGGCGTGATCGGCAGCCGGAGCGCCTTCTGCGGCGTGAGGAAGTAGATGTTGTCCTCACGCACTTCGCACTCGAGCGGCGCGCCCTTCGCCTGAAAGTCGGGCACGAGATCGCGCAGGGCGGAGGGATCGAGCAGCGCACCTGACAACTGGTGCGCACCCATCTCACGCGCCTTCTCGAGCACCGCGATCGAAATCGGCGCGCCCACCTCTCGTCTTGAACAGCTGCGACAGGCGCAGCGCCGCGGCAAGGCCCGCCGGACCGCCGCCGACGATCAGGACATCGACTTCGAGTTGATCGCGTCCGCCGTCGCGGCTCACATCAACCTCCCGCGTCGGCGCGGTTTCGCCGACGCTCGTCGTTCCACGCCATGAGCGCAAGTGGACTGCGGCACGCCCTTATCCCTTTTCGATCTCGGCCACGATCGCCGGGCCGATCTCGAACAGATCGCCTTGTATGCCGTAGTCGGCCACCTCGAAGATCGGCGCCTCGGCGTCCTTGTTGATCGCGACGATCGTGCGCGCGCCCTTCATGCCGACGAGATGCTGGATCGCGCCCGAGATGCCGAGAGCGACGTACAACTTGGGCGCCACCGTCTGGCCGGAGCTTCCAATCTGGCGTTCCATCGGCAGCCAGCCGTTGTCGCAGATCGGCCGCGACGCTGCGAGCTCGGCGCCAAGCGCCCTGGCGAGGTTCTGCGCCAGCGCAAGGTTGTCCTGGCTCTTGATGCCGCGGCCGACCGCGACGATGCGCTCGGCCTGTGAGAGGTCGACGGCCTGCTTGGCCTCCTGAAACGGCGCTTCAGGCCTCTGCCGAATCTGCGCCGCGTCGATCGTGACGGTCGCCGCGCTGACCGGGCCGCGCGCGGCGCCGCGCGCAACCGCGTCGGCGCGAAACGCGCCAATCTGAAAGGTGATCAGATGCGGTGACGGGCCCTCGGGCGCCACGTCGGCGGTGAGCTTGCCCTGAAACATCGGCCGCGCGAACGACGGCGGCGCCGCCGGCCTTGCGGATGCCGATCACGTCGGTCACCAGCGCCCGATCGATCGTCGCCGCCAGCGCCGGCGCGAAGTCGCGCGTCTGATACGTGTGCGGAAGCAGCACGAACTGTGGCGAGTGCTGTGCGATGACCTGTTGCACGGCCTGGACGAACGCGTCGGGCGTGTAGCTGCCAAGCGCGTCGTGCTCGACGGTGGTGACGCCGCTCACGGCCGCGCCGGCGAGCTCGCTCGCGGGACCCGACACAGCCTGGCCGAGGACCAGCACATGGACGTCGGCGACGCCCGCTTCCGTGGCCAGTTGCTGCGCCGCGGCAACCGCTTCCCAGCTTGCGCGATTGAGCTTGCCGTCCTTCTGCTCGGCAACGACCAGGATCATAGGACGCGCGCCTCCTCGCGCAGGCGCCGGACGAGCTCCTTGGCCGCTTCGCCGGCCGAACCGCTGATCATCACGGTCTGCTTCGACTTTTCCGGCGCATACAGCGCGACGAATCTTCTGCCGCGAGGCGACCGGTCCTGCAGGCGCCACTTTCCTGATCTCTTTCTTCTTCGCGGCCATGATGCCTTTGAGGGTGGCGTAGCGCAGCTGGTTGATGCCGCTCTGAATCGTCAGCAGCGCCGGCAGCGACATCGAGACAAACTGAAACCAACCGCCCTCGAGCTCGCGCTTGACGCGGAGATTCGTGCCTTCGACTTCGACCGCCATGATGATGGTCGAGTGCGGGATGCCGAGGCGCGTGGCAAGGACAGGCCCGAACTGGGCGTGGCCCTGATCGTCGGACTGCAGGCCGGTGAGCACCAGGTCGAACTTCTCCTCGGCCATCGCTTCGGCCAGCGCCGCCGCGCCGGCAAACGCGTCGGCGGCGCCAAGCGCCGCGTCCTCGACCTGAATGGCGCGATCGGCGCCGCGCGCGAGCGCCTCGCGAATCACCTGCTGCACGCGGGCAGGCCCGGCCGAGCAGACCACCACTTCGCCGCCGTGCTTCTCGCGCAGCCGCAGCGCCTCTTCGAGCGCGTAGGCGTCGGGCTCGTTCATCTCGTAGGAGACGTCCTGCTCCCGGATCCAGGTCTTGTCGTCGGTGAGCCGCGGCTGCCACTCGCGGGTCGGAACCTGTTTGATGCAGACGGCGATTTTCATGACTCTGGTACCGGCTCGGGTCGTGCGAGACCACCCCCGGCCTCGTCGTATTTGAACAGAGCGCCGTTGGTGCCGCCGAAGCCGAACGAGTTGGAGAGCGCGTAGCGGATTGGCATGTCGCGCGCGCGGTTCGGCACATAATCGAGGTCGAGCCCTTCGTCGGGCGTGTCGAGATTGATCGTCGGCGGGACGCGCTGGTGATGCACGGCGAGCGCGGTGATGCCCGGCCTCGAGGCCGCCGGCGGCGCCGAGCAGATGACCGGTCATCGACTTGGTCGAGGACACAGCCAGCTTCGCGGCATGGTCGCCGAACACGCGCTTGATCGCATGCGTCTCGATGCGATCGTTGTGCGGCGTGGACGTGCCATGGGCGTTGATGTAGTCGATGGCATCCGGCGTCACGCCCGCGGATTCGATCGCCGACTGCATCACCCGGAACGCGCCGTCGCCATCTTCGGACGGCGCGGTCATGTGGTAGGCGTCGGCCGACATGCCGTAGCCGACCATCTCGGCGTAGATCGTGGCGCCGCGGCCGCGCGCAAACTCGAGCTCCTCGAGAATGAGCATGCCGGCGCCTTCGCCGAGGACAAACCCGTCGCGATCCCGATCGAACGGGCGGCTCGCCCGCGCGGGGTCGGCGTTGCGCGTCGAGAGCGCGCGCAGCGCGCCGAATCCGCCGATGCCCATCGCGCACACCGCGGCCTCGGCGCCGCCGGCAATCATCACGTCGGCGACGCCGCGCCGGATGATCTCATACGAGTCGCCGACCGCGTGCGCCGATGCGGTACACGCGGTGCAGGTGGCGATGTTGGGCCCCTTGGCGCCGAAGCGGATCGAGACCTGGCCCGAGGCCAGGTTGATGATGGCCGAGGGGATGAAGAACGGCGAGATCTTGCGCGGGCCGCCGTCGAGATACGCCTTGTGCTCGCGCTCGATGGTCGTGAATCCGCCGATGCCCGACGCGATGAACACGCCCACGCGCGTGGCAATGTCGGGGGTCACGGCCAGCCTGGCGTCGTCGACGGCGTATTGAGAAGCGGCGACCGCGAACTGAATGAAGATGTCCATCTTCTTCAGTTCTTTCTTCTCGATGAACTGCAGCGGATCGAAAGCCTTCACTTCGCCGGCGAAGCGAGTCGCAAACGCCGATGCGTCGAAACGCGTGATCGGTCCGATGCCGCTTTGTCCGGCACACAGCGCATCCCAGTTCGCCTGGGTCCCGTTCCCAACCGGCGACACCAGGCCGATGCCGGTCACGACGACTCGCCTGCTCATTACTTCTTCTTCGCGTGCGCCTCGATGTACTCGATGGCTTCCTTGACGCGCGTGATCTTCTCAGCGTCCTCGTCCGGGATCTCGATCCCGAATTCTTCTTCGAACGCCATCACGAGCTCCACGGTGTCGAGCGAGTCGGCGCCGAGATCGTCGACAAACGACGCGTCCGGAGTCACTTCTTCTTCGTCGACGCCCAACTGCTCCACGATGATGCTCTTGACTTTGTCGGCAACGGCCACAGCAACTCCTCCAGTCGAAAAAGGGGTCAGTCCCCTTTTTCGAACCACCAGCATACGAAAAAGGGGGCAGACCCCTTTTCACCTTACATGTACATCCCGCCGTTCACGCCTAGAACCTGCCCTGTAATATACGATGCCTCATCTGACGCGAGAAAACAGACCGCCGCCGCCACTTCGTCGGCCGAGCCGGTGCGCCCGAGCGGAATCTGCGCCGACCAGTCCTTCTGCGCGTCGGCGCTGATCGCTTTGGTCATATCAGTCTCGATGAGCCCGGGCGCAACGACGTTGACGGTGACGTTGCGCGAGGCGACTTCGCGCGCGAGCGATTTGCAGAACCCGATCAGACCCGCTTTCGATGCGGCGTAGTTGGCCTGGCCCGCATTGCCCGTCTGTCCGACAACCGAGCTGATCGCGACGATCCGGCCGCTGCGCTGCCTGATCATCGGCTTCAGCGCGGCCTGACACAGCGTGAAGCTCGCGGTGAGGTTGGTGGCGATGACCTCATCCCAGTCGGTCACGCTTCATCCGCAGCATCAACTGGTCGCGCGTAATGCCGGCGTTGCTGACGAGGACGTCGATACGGCCGTGGCGCTGCCAGCGTACGCGGCGACGAGCGCCTCGATCGACGCCGCGTCGGTCATGTCGGCCGTCGCAATCTCGGCCGCGCCCGCCTGCCTCGCGATTTCCTCGACTGTGGCCCGCGCGTTCTCGCCGCGCGCCGCCGCGACCACGATTGCGCCCTCGGACGCGAGGCGCATGGCGATGGCACGACCGATGCCGCGCGAGGCGCCGGTGACGATCGCGATCTTGCCGTCGAATCGTTTCATGATGAGCGCTTCAATCGCGGCGAGATCCGCCGGCTCCGCGACGTTGAAGACCGTCGCTTCGCGCGCCGCCTTCCTGGCCAAGCCCGATCAACACCGTTCCCGGTCCCGACTTCGATGAAGGTCGCGTACGCCTTCGGCGACAAGGCGCCGCATGACGTCGTCCCAGCGCACCGGCGCGGACACCTGCCTGACGAGCGCGTCGATGGCCGCCGGGGGCGTCGCGCTTGGGCTCGGCGTCGACGTTGGCGACCACCGGGACGCGCGGATCGCGACGATGGCAATCGCGCGCAATTCCGGCTCGAGCCGGTCCTGGGCGGGCTGCATGAGCGCGCAATGAAACGGCGCACTCACATGCAGCGGGATGGCGCGCCGCGCGCCGAGCGCCTTGCGCGCTCGCACCGCACGCGCCACTGCGGCCGCGGTGCCGGCGATGACCACCTGCCCGGGTGCATTGAGATTGGCGGGGCTCACGACCTCGCCCTCTGCCGCTTCGGCGCAGGCCTGCTCCACGAGCGCCGGGTCGAGCCCGAGGATCGCCGCCATCGCACCCGCGCCGACCGGCACCGCGTCCTGCATGTAGCGTCCGCGGTTGCGCACGATGCGCACCGCATCGGCAAACCCGAACGTGCCCTGCGGCGACGTGCGCCGAGTATTCGCCGAGGCTGTGCCCGGCCACCATATCGGGCCGGCAGCCGCGCGCCTCCAGGACGCGACAAGCCGCGACGCTCACCGTGAGAATCGCCGGCTGCGTGTTTTCGGTGAGCGTGAGGCGGTCCGCCGGACCATTGAAGATCAAGTCACTCAGCGGCTCGCCGAGCGCCCGATCGGCTTCGTCGAACACTGCCCGCGCTTCGGGAAACTCCGCGGCGAGGCGCCTGCCCATGCCGACCGACTGCGAGCCCTGGCCGGGAAAAAGGAAGGCAATCATGTCTCGATCTGCCGGCTCGGATCCGGCGGTTCCTTGTCGAACCGGCTCGGCACTTGCGGCGGCGGTTGCCGCGATTCCGCGCTCGACGCGGCGCAGCATCTCGCTGCTCACGAATCGCGCCGCCATCGTCACGGCGTTGCGCACCGCCTTCACCGACGAGCGGCCATGACCGACGATGCACAGGCCGGCGACGCCCATGCAGCGGCGCGCCGCCGTATTCCGAATAATCGACGCGGCGCCGAAAGCGGCGATATGCGCGGCGCGATAGCAGGTAACCGACCTGGCTCGAGAACGTGCTTTGCAGCTCCTCGCCGAGCAGATCCTCGACCATCTCGACGAGCCCTTCGCTGAGTTTGAGCGCGACGTTGCCGGTAAAGCCGTCGCAGACGATGACATCGGCGGCACCCGAGAAACATCTCTCGCGCCTCGACGTTGCCGACAAAATTCAGCGTCGAGCCTTTCAGCAACCGATGCGCCTCGCGAGTCAGATCGTTGCCTTTCGTCTCTTCCTCGCCAATCGACAGCAACGCCAACGCGCGGGCGATCGACGCCTAGCCACGTCCCGCGCGTACACCGCACCCATGACGGCGAACTGCAGCAGATACGACGGCTTGCAGTCGACCGTCGCCCCGGCGTCGATCAGCACCGCCGATGCCGTCGCGCGTCGGGATGGTCGGCGCGAGCGCGGGGCGATCCACGCCACGCGAGCATGCCGAACGCCGCGTGTGCCGCGACGACCGCGGCGCCAGTGTGTCCGGCGCTCACGAGCGCCGCCGCTTCGCCTTTCGCCACGCGCTCGGCCGCAACCCGAATCGAGGCGCGCGGTTTGCGCCTGAGCGCAAGCGCCGGTGACTCGGACATGCCGATGACATCGGGCGCATCGATGATGCGAACCCCCAACTCCGCCGCGTCGGGATGCCGCGCCAGCTCGGCCGCGAATGGCGTCGGCACGGCCGACGAGATCGACACTGATAGCCTGATGCCGCACGGCCGCGAGCGCGCCGTCGACAATGCGCGCGGGGGCGAAGATCGCCGCCCATCGCATCGACTGCTATTCGCATGTCGTCAGGGGTCAGGGACCAGGGACCAGAGAGGTATCAGGGTTGAGGTCTGAGGAGGTTGCAGGGATCGGGAGGCTGCAGGTGATCTCCACGAGCCTCCTGATCCCTGAACCCTGATGCCTGATCCCTGACAGCGTAAGTCTCAGTCTTCATCCACCGGGCGGACCTGGCGCTGACGATAGAACCCGCAGTATTTGCAGACGCGGTGAGCCGCCTTGGGCTCGCCGCACTGCGGGCAGTTGCCGGCGTTGGCCGCGCGGAGGGCGTCGTGGGTGCGGCGCTTGCGGCCGCGGGTTTTCGAGTGGCGTCGTTTTGGATTAGGCATGGTCGTCTTTGTTCCGATCAATCAGCGCTTTGAGCCCGGCAAACCGCGGATCCTCCCAGCGCACTTCACAGTCGCACGTTGCGGCATTCAGGTTGCTGCCGCAGTTCGGGCACAAGCCTCTGCAGTCGGCCGCGCACAGCGGCTTCATCGGCAGCGCAAGGTAGAACTGCTCATCCATGAGCTGCCCGATATCGATCATGTCGTCCCGATAGAATGCCTCGGACAGATCGTCTTCTTCGACCTCCCGCTCGTCGCCGATGTTTGCCGACTGCGGCAGATAGCGAAGATCGAACGCCGCGGTCACAGGCTGTCGAAACGGCTCCAGACATCGGCTGCACGACTGCTCCAAGACCGTCGAGACGGTGCCCACAAGGCGGAACCGTTCGTGGTGCTTGTGGATCTTCAGCTGCAGATCGACCGGCTCGACCGCCCGAAACTGATTGCCGCGCTCTTCGAACGCTGCGGGTTGGTAGCGGCGCGCCAGCTCGGTGACCGACTGGCGGATCTGCGTGAGGTCCAGGCGCATACTACAGTCCGTACTTCCGCGCTGATTTGCGGCATCCGGAACTATTCATTATACCCCGCGGCTCGAGCCTGCCGCGGCTCGCGGGTGCCTCGATGTGCCTGGAGTGCCTCGGGTGCCTAAGGGTGCGGGGTGGTGCGCGGGGGCGGGGTACCGCTGGGCGCAAGACTGGCGGGACGGAAGCCCCGCGCACCAGCAGCGGAGCACCCGGTACGAAGATTCCCAAGCACCTCGTACCGAGCACAAAGCCATCCGCACCTCAGGCACGCTAAGGCACATTTAGGCACCCGAGGCACCATTGACGATTTCGACCCACGGCTTCGGGATGAACAACCTCTCGAACAGACTGACGGCGTAGCGATCCGTCATCCCGGCGAGAAAATCCTGAGCGGCGATGTCGAGGCCTTCCGCCTCGATGGTACGGGTGTCGAGGAACTCTCCGGGACGCTCGCGGACCTTTTCCCAGAGGCCGCCGAGAATCCCCTCGGCCTTCTTGAATTCGGCGGTGGCGACGTCGTTTTCGTACACCGCCTCGAAGAGAAAGTTCCGCAGGGCCAGCGTGGACTGGAGAACCGCGTCGCTCATGCGGATCTCGGTGAGCCCGCCGCCGAGCGTTTCGTGAACCACGTCCGCCACCATCCGCCCGATCCGTTCCGACGGCGTACGGCCGAGCGTCTCCACCGCGTCGCGCGGCAGCTGTTCCTCCCGCAGCAATCCGGCACGAATCGCATCGTCGGTATCGTGATTGACATACGCGATGATGTCAGCGACACGCGCGATCTGCCCCTCGATGGTGGACGCGCGATGCTCCGGCGGCGCGCCGACCGGCAGCCCGCTCTTTCCTTTCGAGTGACGGGCGATGCCGTCGCGCACCTCCCACGTCAGGTTGAGCCCGCGGCGATCGTTTTCGAGCACGTCGACGATGCGCAGGCTCTGCTCGTAGTGATTGAACTCGCCCGGAACAATCGTGCTCAAAACACGCTCGCCCGCATGACCGAACGGCGTGTGCCCTAGATCGTGCCCGAGCGCAATCGCCTCGGTGAGCTCTTCGTGCAGACGCAGCACCTTGGCGATCGTCCGCGCGATTTGCGACACCTCGAGCGTGTGGGTGAGACGCGTGCGGTAATGGTCGCCGGTGGGCGAAAAGAACACCTGCGTCTTGTGCTTGAGACGGCGAAACGCCTTGGTATGGATGATGCGATCGCGGTCGCGCTGAAACGACGGCCGGATCGGATCTTCGGGCTCGAGCCGGAGCCGTCCTCTGGTATCCGCGCTCTTCGCCGCCGCCGGCGCGAGAATCTCCCGCTCGCGGCGTTCGAGCTGTTCTCGAATGGTCATCGGAACTGCCGATTATAGTGTGCGCATCTCGCGCAGGAAGCTGACGCCGTGCGCGAGCGGCGGCAGCGAAAAGAACTCGGCAAGCGTCTGCCCCAGATCCGCGTACGTCGTGCGCGTGCCGAGGTCGATGCCCTTGCGGACGCCCTCGCCGGCCACCAATAGCGGCACATACTCGCGCGAATGATCGGTGCTCGGCGTCGTGGGATCGTTGCCGTGATCCGCGGTGATCACCAGCACGTCGTTGGTCCGCAGTCGAGCAATGACGCGCGAGAGCCGTGCGTCGAAGCGCTCGAGATTCGCCGCGTAGCCGCGCGTATCGTTGCGATGGCCGTAGACGGTATCGAAGTCCACCAGATTGGCGATGATTAGCCCGCGATCCTGCTGCGCCATCCGCTCTTCGACGATATCCATCCCGTGAGCGTCGCTCGTCGTCGGGAAGGACTGGTTGATCCCGCGCCCGGCGAAGAGATCCCTGATTTTGCCGATTGCCGTAACCGCGACACCGTGCGCCGTGAGTCGATCGAGCAGCGTCTCGCCGCGCGGCGGCATGGCAAAGTCGTGCCGGTTGGGCGTGCGGGCAAACGCTCCGGCGGTTCCCACGAACGGGCGCGCGATCACGCGCCCGAGCCCGAGACCCTGGACGACGAGCTCGTAGGCGATCTCGCACCACTCATAAAGCTGCTCAATCGGGACGACCTCTTCGTGCGCAGCGATCTGGAAAACGCTGTCGGCCGACGTGTAGACGATTGGCGAGCCGGTCTCGACATGGCGCGCGCCGAGCTCGTCGATGATCGCAGTGCCGGAAGCCACGACGTTGCCCAGGACCGAGCGGCCGATGCTGCCGCTCGAATTCGGCGATGAGCTCGGGTGGAAAACCTGACGGAAACGTCGGGAACGCGCGATCGAGCACCAGACCCATCAGCTCCCAGTGGCCGGTCACCGAGTCCTTGCCCGCCGAGCTCTCCGCCATGCGGCCGAACGCAGCGAGCGGCGCTGCCGGGGCAGGAACGTCAGGCAGCGGCACAACCCGCGCCAAGCCAAGCGCCGCCAGCGTCGGGATGTTCAGCCGAACCGCACGCGCGATGTTGCCCAGCGTGTTGCTGCCCTGATCGCCGTACTCGTCGGCATCGGGCAATTCGCCGACACCGACACTATCCAAGACGATGACTATCGCTCTCATGGTGCCTGAGGTGCCTAAAAGTGCCTTGGGTGCCTATGGGTGCGAGGTGCTTGGTGCGGGCGCGACGTGCTCGAAGCGAGGTGCCTGGTTGCAGCGTGCTCGAGCACCGCGCAATGCCCCGAGACAGAAGGCCGCCGCCAGGTAGCGCCTACACCGGACCGGAGCACCAAAGCACCGAGCACCTCAGGCACTCCACGCACCTTGGGCACCCCAGGCACTTAGAGGTTCGGGCTACGGATGGTGCGAGGAGAAGTAATTCGGCACGCTGCGCGGCGTGCGAATCGTCGCGATCGCGTGCTTGAAGATCAACTGATCCATGCCCGCGTGTTCGACGATGAGCGCGAAGCGATCGAAGTTCTTGATGCGCGCCTCGAACTCGCGGCCATCGAGCAAGTGAAGCGTGACTGGCAGCTTTTCCCGGCGCGCATAATTGAGAAAGACGTCCTGGATATTGGGCGCACCGGTCTTCGTTTCAGCCATGAGCGGCAGGTCCCCTGTCGAACAAATGGCCCCGTTCGGCCAGCCACATAAGCACGCTGGCCTGCAGCTTCCGGCGCTTCGCCGGGGCCGTCAAACCACACTAGGTTAGGCTCTTTACGGAACCAGATCAACTGGCGTCGCGCGTAGCGTCGATTCTCGCGCACGATCAGTTCGCGCGTCGCCGCTTCGTCGCGAATACCGTGCAGATACTCGAGCACCTGGCGATAGACGAGCCCGCCGAACGGTCGCGCCCGTTCCGGCACGCCCAGCGGCGACGAGCGCCTTCACTTCGTCGACGATGCCGGCGGCAGAACTGCGCGTCGACCCGGCGCGCGAGCCGTTCGGCAAGCTGCGGCGTCGGCAATCGGAGGGCGACCGCCGACGACCTGCACGTCGGCCGGCAGCGGTGAGCGCGTGTTTGCGAAGTGAGCGGTCAGCGGCTTGCCGGTCTGGAAGTAGACCTCCAACGCGCGCACGAGCCGCTTGCGATCGCGCGGGAGAATGCGCGCCGGCCGAGGCCGGATCGACCCGCTTGACCATGCGCCACAGAAACTCCACGCCGCGCCGTTCGGCGATCGCGTCGAGCCGGCGTGCGCAGCGCCTCATCCTTGCCAGGTCCGGGAAACAGCCCTCGTGTGAGCGCGCGGTAGTAGAAGCCGGTGCCGCCGACCAGGATCGGTAGGCTTTCCCCGCGCGTGCATCTCGGCGACCACATCCGCCGCGTCGCGAGCAAACTGCGCGGCGGTGTAATCGTCGGTGGGGTCGGCGATGTCGATCAGGTGATGCGGGATCCCGCGACGCTCCACGACCGGCACCTTGTCGGTACCGATATCGAAACCGCGAAAGACCGCCGTCGAATCGCAATTGATGATCTCGCCGTCGAAGCGTTCGGCGAGCGCGAGCGCGAGCGAGCTCTTGCCCGTGGCGGTCGGTCCGAGCACGGCGACGAGCGGCTTCGAACGCGCTGCGGGATCCGCCAGAAGGAACGTAGAGCGCCAGAAGCAACCCGACGAGAATCAGCATGCCGAGCTGCTGCGACCGCGTTCGGCAGCGCCATCGGCGTGGCGATTCGTTGTAGTAGAACGTGACAGTGAAAAATGCCTTGTCGTCGGGATATTCCGGCGGGAGCGGCTCGGTCGGATTGGAGGCGATCAGGGCGTTGCGGCGGCGATGTTGAACGATTCGATGGCGAAGGCTGTACGACCTGCACGTCGGTCAGATCGCCGTTGCGGTGCACATTGAACGTCAGCACGACGCGTCCTCGCATCGTCATGGCCGCCATCGGGACGAACCAATTGCGGCGGACCTGCGACGACGAAACGACGAATCCACGGCCCAAACTCGACGCCTTTGGTGTCGAACTGCAGCGGCCCGAGGTCCTGCACGTTGCCCCGCTGGTTGTTGAACGACTCCTGCTGGACATACTTCTGAAGGTTCTTCAGCGCGTCGCCGAGCGAACCGCCGGACGGCTTTTGCGCGGCTGCTGCTGCGGCAAGGTGAGCTGTGCCTGCGCTCGTCGGAAGCGGCTCGACATTGCGCTGGCGACGATCTCTTCGGAGGCTCGGGCGCAGATTCGGGGTCGGGCCGCGGCCGCGCGCGCGTTCGTCGGGCGACGGCTTCCACACGTTCAGCGGAGTTGCCGCGCGCAGTCGGGCAACTCGATTCTGCGGCGCTGGCGCCGGCTCCGGCGCGCGCGCCCTGCGATCGAGATCGGAGGCTTCGGCGCGATCGCGGCGGCTTCAGCGCCGGCAAATCCAGCCGTCGGCTGGACGAACACAAACTGCGGGCGCTCGCGCTTCTCTCGGCCAGCTTCTGCTCGAGCTGCGCGATCGATTCGGCACGGTCGAACAGACTCGAGTGTCGGAAGAAACAGCGCCACAGACGATCACGAGCGCGTGGACGCCGACCGACAGCAGCACGCCGTCCCACCGCCGCAGGCCGCCGCCGACAGGCTGGTGGTCGTCGTAACGGCCATGGAAGTCGAGATGCATCAGTGATTTAGCTAATTATAAGGTGCCTTGGGCGCCTGTGGTGCCTGGGCGCCTCAAGTGCTTGGTGCTAGGTGCTCTTGGCGTGCTTTCTACGGCGTTGCCAGCGGCTCGGCTCGACGCAGTGCTTGTGACGTGCATATAGCAGGCCTTCGGGTTTGCCGACGCAGACGCACCATAGCACCGCGCACCTTAAGGCACCCCAGGCACGTATAGGCACCATGCACATGTGAGCGCTAGCGCTCTTTGTTGCCGTGTAGAGATAGACGACCCGAACGTCAATGGCTGGCTCCGCACGTTGTTAAATCCAGCCTGTCGCAGGATAGTCGCAAAGTGCTCACCCCACGGAAACGCACCAACCGACTCTGGCAGATACGAGTACGCGGCCGAGTGTTGCGAGACGGCGCGGCCGATGCGCGGCAAGACGTGACGGAAATACCAGAGATATAGCGGCCGCACAGCCGGTACGCACGGGCAGTCCGAACTCGAGAATCGCGAGACGCCCTCCCGGCTCGCAACACGCGTAACAGTTCCGCACACGCCGCCGCAGGGTCCTGCACGTTGCGGATACCGAACGCAATCGTCGCGCCATCAGACATGCCGCCAGGACCGGCAGGCGCATCGCGTCGCCGCGCACGAAGCGGACGCGCGCGCCGAGCTCCGCGCGCGCGCACCTTGTCGAGCGCCGTGCCGCAGCATGGCGCCGGCGAAATCGACGCCCACCACCGACCTGGCGCCCGGCGCGGCGCGGCGCGCCGCGATCGCGACATCGCCTGTGCCGGTGCAGACGTCGAGCAGGGTTTCGCGCCCGGAAAACTCGAGGGAGCGAATCGCGCGGCGCCGCCAGTAGCGATCGAGGCCACCCGACAGGACCGTGTTGAGCAGGTCGTAGCGCGCCAGCGATCGCGTCGAACATCGACAGATGCGGTCAGGCGATTTGTCCAGATCGTGTCAACGCGAAGTCAGTTGAGCGGCCAGCGCCAACGACGCCGAGACGCGCGAATGATGCCAGTTGCGGCCCAATTGTGACTCGAGTGAATCGAGGAGGTCACGATCCGATGAACCGTGTGACGAAATACAGAATGCCGACATAGCCGTTCATGTCGAATGCTCGTTTCACCTGCGACAGATCGTCTCGCCGACACGAGCGACTGTTCGTACACCAGCAGCAGCGGCACAGCGCGACGCCGGCAAGATAGATGGGCCCGAGCGGCACGATCGACGCCGAGCAGCAAGCATGCACAGCGACCGCGCCGACATGCATGGCGCGCGAGATCAATAGCGATCGCGACACGCCGTATCGCACAGGGATCGAATGAAGGCCATGCGCGCGATCGAAGGCCAGATCCTGGCACGCGTAGAGCACGTCGAATCCGCCAACCCATAATCCGATGGCGGCGCCGAGCAGCCACGGCTCCAGCCCCGCCGCCCGCCGGCCGCAAGCCAGCCGCCGACCGGCGCCACCGCCATCGCCAGCCCGAGAAACGCCTGCGTGTAGCTCGTATAGCGCTTGGCGAGCGAATACCAGAACACGATGGCGAGCGCGAGCGGCGACAGCACGGCGCAGAGCGTGCTCAAGTTCCACGACGCAAACACAAAGACCAGCGACGAGAGGACCACGAACAGCGTCGCTTCGGTGCGCGACATGGCGCCGCGCGGCAACTCGCGCATCGCCGTTCGCGGGTTGAGCGCATCGAGCGCGCGTCGACCAGCCGGTTGAACCCCATCGCCGCACTGCGCGCGGCGACCATGGCGACGACAATCCAGCCGACGTGCCGCCAGGTCACGGCATGCTCGCGCGCGGCCAGCAGCGCGCCGGTGAGCGCAAACGGCAAGGCGAACACCGAATGCGAGAAGCGCACGAAGGAAAGTAGGTCCAACGCGGATTGTAAAGGGGCCTGCCCCATTAGTGACAACTCGGAAACATTGTGATCGGATTCTGCCAATGGTGAACGCAGATTCTTCACACTGCGTCACCGGTTGTCGCTAATGGCGGCCCTCACCCAGCGCACCTGCCGCGGCTCGATCCCGCTGACGAGATACTCTTCCACATCGTCGACCCCTCCGGCAACTCGACGGCGATCAACTCCGCGAGCTTGCCGACTCTATCGATCCCAGCCGATCGTCGAACCCGAGCGCGCGCGCGCCGACAGCGTCGCGCTCTCGAGCAGCGTCCGCGCCGGAATCCGACGGTGCGAGCCAGCGCATCGTCTTCGAGCTCCGAAAACAGATTGAGATCGGCGACGCTGGCGAGACTGTCGGTGCCAACCGCCACCGGCACGCCCGCGACGCATAGAAGCGCTCAATGGGCGGCACGCCGACACCAACCCACTGATTACTGCGCGGGCATGTGACGAGCGTGCGCCGAGCGCCGCCACGCGCGACAGACTCGCGTCCGACAGCTGCACGCCGTGCACGACAAGCGTGCGCGCGTCGAGGAACCGCAGCGTGCTCGAGAAACTCGACCGGCCCGCACCGCGGCGGCTGCCAACCTTCGACCCACGATCCCACCAGCGCAGCAAGCCCGGCCAACCGACCCGCTGCCGTCGTCGCAGAAACACCATTTCGCTCTCGCGACTCGCCGATATGGACGCTCGTGACCCGGACCGGCCCGCTCGTTCGAGCTCGTCACGAATCGCGCGGAACATCTCCGGGCGAGACCGAATAACAGGCATGCGGCGCGACCGACACGTGCACGTCGTCTCCGCCGGCGTGCGCGCGCCGCCTCGCGCGACCGGCCGCGTCTCGTCGACCGGCGCCCGTGCAGGCACGTTGAATCCAAGCAGCTCGTGAAAGACGACACCGCGCATGCCGGCGGCCTTGAGCGGCTCGACGGTCGCAAGTGAGTTGCTGATGTCACCGACGCGCGCGAGCCGCCCGTCTCGCGAAGGTCGCGAATCGCCTGTCTGCGCCGGCTCGACGACCTTCGGGTCGTCCGGCCGCTCGCGGCGTCCACCGCGGGTGACGAAGAGCTGCTTGATCCAGTCGATGAAGGTGGCCGCCGGCGGCACGCGCCCGCGGAGCCACGACAGCTCGAGATGGGTGTGAGCGTTGACGAGGCCAGGGAGAATTGCCACGCGGCCGAGATCGCGCACCGGCCCGACAGGCGCCTGGCGCAGGTCGGCCCCAGACGAGACGATGCGCCCCTGATCGATCGCGATCCAGCCGTCGCGGATCGGAGGCGCTGTGATCGGGCAGATCCACGCCGCCCGGACAATCTTCACCAGACCTCCGAAACCACGGCGCTCACAGATTCGATCCGCCACAGAAAACGCAGAAGCACCGACAAAGCCGCGGCGCACACGGAACCGATCAGCGCGCGCGGTCCCGTGTGCGCCGCGGCTTCATCTGTGTTTCCGTGCGTTCCGTGGCTGATCAAATCTGTGGCGTCTGTTTCTACTGTGGCTGCGTCCGTTGCCGCTTGCCGGCCGCGCTGCGCGCCGGATAGTTGACGAGCTCCGCCGGCACCGAGGTGTCGCCATCCTCCCGCGCCGTCGCGAACTCCAGCATCCGCGGCACCGCACGCTCGCGGAAGAACGGGTCGCCGAGGATCTCGTAGTGCATGTTGCGGCGTTTGGCGATGAAGCCGGCGTCCTCGACGTTGCGCACGATCTCGACTTCGTCCATGCAGTAGCTCGCGCCGGCGGCGCGGACGACGTTCTCCTCGATCATGACGCTGCCCATGTCGTTGGCGCCGAACGCGAGACTGAGCTGGCCCACCTTCCCGCCCTGCGTGACCCACGACGCTTGCAGGTTGTCGAAGTTATCGAGCACCAGACGCGCGAGCGCGAGCGTGCGCAGGTAATCGATGCCCGTCGCCTCCGCCCCGCCGCGCTCGGTGTGCTCCGGCTGATAGCTCCAGGTGATGAACGCGGTGAAGCCGCCGGTCTCGTCCTGCACCCGCGCAGCCGCAGCAGGTGCTCGAGCCGTTCCTGCATCGTCTCGACGGTGCCGTACATCATCGTCGCGGTCGTCCGCAGGCCGGCATGATGTGCGTGACGCATCACGTCGAGCCATTCGTCGGCGCTCGCCTTTCCGTAGCAGTTGAGCAGCTTGCGGACGCGATCGACGAGAATCTCGGCGCCGCCGCCAGGAATGCTGTCGAGACCCGCCGCGATCAGCCGCTCGATGACGGCAGGTACCGGCAGCTTCGACATCCGCGAGAGGTGGATCACCTCGGGCGGCGACAACGCGTGCAGCTTGAACGATGGATAGCGCGCTTTCACGGTGCGAAACAGATCCTCGTACCAGTCGCAGCGGGAGGTCGGGATTGTGGCCGCCCTGCAGCAGCAGCTGCACGCCGCCGACCGCGATCGTCTCTTCGATCTTGCGGAAGATCTCGTCGAAGCCGAGCACGTATCCTTCACCGTGTCCGACCGGACGGTAGAACGCGCAGAAGTTGCAGCGCGCGACGCAGACGTTGGTGTAGTTGACGTTGCGGTCGATGATGTAGGTGACGACGCCGCCAGGGATGGCGGCGGGCGCGCACGCGGTCGGCCATGCGTCCGAGCCAGTGCGTCGGCGCCTCGCGGTAGACCGCGAGCGCTTCATCTGGCGAGAGACGGCCGCCCTGCTCGATGCGGCGTTCGAGTTCGCGAAGCATCTAGTAAAACCGCAACGGCCGCAGGCCAGGGACCAGACCCTGACTGGCAGCCAGTTCGTGAAAGCGGCGCAATCCGGCGATTTCGCGCTCGCCCAGCTGGTATCTCAGATTATCACTCAGGTATCGCTCGAACAGCCGGGCGCGGGCCGGATCGCCGCCGCCTCGCGCCTGGCAATGTCAGCGATGGCCGCTTCGCCGCGAACGCGCGCCGCCTGCAGTACGCTTGACGTGCGCCGCCGAGAGCGCGCCCGCGCGCCCGCTCCACATGGCGTAGACAAACGGCAGCCCGGTGAGCGCCTGCCATGCGGCGCCGAGATCGATTTTGGTCAGCTTCGGCGCGGCCGTATCGATGTCGAGCGCCGGATCGCCGATGACGAGTGCCGCATCGGCGCGCGCGAGCATCGCCGCGAAGATCCGGTTCCGCGGGCGTGAACTTCGGGCGCGATGCGCCAGTGCATGCGCGCACAGGATGCGCGTCAGCGCAACCGACGTGCGTGAGCTGATGTCGAGCGCCAGGGTGCGCGATCTCGCGCACCGGCACTCGAGAAAAAATCGCGACCGATGCGACAGGCCCATCCGATCCGATCGCGACGTCGGGGACGATGCGATAATCGCCGCGCAGATACTCGATTGCCGGGATCGAGACCGACGATCGATTCGGTGCTCGTGCAGCAGCGACGCGCACTGCGCCGGCACGTCGTAGCGAATGGCAAAGAGCTCGGGATGCTGCGTCGAGACCTTCGACGAGCGGTTTGGTATTGAGATAGGAGACCGCGCCGAGCCGAACCGGGTTCACGCGATGAGAAAGGTGCAAGGGATCCCGCGATTGTCAGGGGTTCGTAGATGAGGACCGTTCTGGATCGTCCACCCGAGGGGCTGGGAGCGCTCCGAGCTGGACGATACTCCTCAGGCTCGAAGCCGGCGGCGCGGATGTTGCGCTCGACGTCTTCCACCGTCTGCCGACGCCGGCCCATCGACTCGTCGCTCGTCGCCGGCACGGCATCGAGAAAGTCGGCGCCGAAGGTCAACGCCACCTGCGCGAGCTTCGGGCCGTACAGGAGCCAGTCGACTTCGATCGCGATCGGTCGCGGCACCGGCCCCATGCAGCGCGAGTCGCGTGAGCGCCACCATCCGCACATCTTCGTAGCCGGTCGTCGGTTTGTCGACCGGCGCATTTCGCGGCAGCGGCGAAACTCGGCCGACTTGACGCCACGCTGTCGATCGCATTCGCGCGATCCGAGCGAGCAGCGTCAGCTGCGCGTCGCCAAGCGGATCGGCAACGGTGAGCCGCTCCGCGGCGAGGCCGGCCTGGCGCGCCATCGCGGATCTGCCGCGGCGAGATCGTCGATGACGGTCGACGGGGAGCTCGGCGACGTCACTCGGCGCCGGCCGCGACGATCGTCGTCAGCACTTCGCTCAGGTCGCCCCAGCCCTGCTGCGCGCGATCGACCAGGTCGGCGAGCGAAAACGCCCGGACCTTCCGATCACCCGCAGCCCTCTTCACGGCCTGATGAGGTCGAGCGCATCTTCGAACACTGTCCGGCGTGTCGAGCAGTCGGGCCTCCGAGGCCGCCTCAGGAATCGTCAGCCCGTCGCGTACATCGTCAGGGCTTTGAGCACGTGCAGCCGCTGATAGCGCACGCGCCCCGAGGCGCGGGCCTCGCGCCGCGCTTCGTCGGCGCGCATCCCCAGAGCGCAGGATGTCTTCGTGCAGCAGATCGTTCGAGAGCATCAGACCGTCATCCGTTCGACGATGCGCTCCGCAAGCGCCAGCGCGGCGCGTCCCTGTGCGCCGGTGACGCCGGGCGCGCGGCGGTCCCGCGCCGCGATCACGAAATCGGCGAGCTCACGCTTGAGCGGCTCTTCGCGCGTGACCTCGAGTTTGCCGCCTTCGATCGACGGCATCGCGCCGGTCTGCGGGACGAGCCGCCACGCCTCCAGCTCCTGCGCGCTGTAGTCAATCGAGACGTACGAGTCGCGCTGAAAAAAGCGAATCTTGCGCACGCGGTCGCGGCTGATGCGGCTGGCGGTCAGATTCGCCGTGCAGCCGCCGTCGAATCGCAGGCGGACGTTCGCGATGTCGATGCGATTGGTGAGCACAGGCACGCCCACCGCGTCGATGCTCGTCACCTCTTCTCCGACGAAGTCGAGCACGAGATCGAGGTCGTGAATCATCAGATCGAAGACGACGTCGATGTCGAGGCTGCGATCGGGAAACGTGCCCAGCCGGTGCACTTCGATGAAGCGGGGGTGCGGTGACCAGCCCGCGCGCCGCGGCGACGGCCGGATTGAACCGTTCGCGTATGACCGACGGCAAGCATGGCCCCGCCTGCCTCCGCCGCGGCGATCAGGCGATCGGCTTCAACCGTAGTCCGCGTCATCGGCTTTTCGACCAGCACGTGGATGCCGGCGTGCAGGCAGCGGCTCGGCGATGGCCAGATGCGTTTCCGTCGGCGTCGCAAGCGTGACCGCGTCGACGAGCGGCTGCACGTCACGCCACTCCACGTAGGCCTTGATGTGCCGTGCTCCGATGCGACCTGCTCGGCGCGCGCGCGGTCGATATCGACGACGCCAGCCAGCGTCGCGATCTGGCAGTCCGGCGAGAATACGCGCGTGATGGCGGCCAAGGTGGCCGACGCCAATGACGGCAATCCTCACAGCTGACGCCCCACGATCGTCATCCCCGCCGCGTCCGCCGCGTGGATCACGTCGTCGCCGTCGAGCACGAGGGTCTTGCCGGCGTCGATCGAGAGCACGCGTCGCGCCGGCTGCGCGCATCGCGGCGACGGTCGACCGCCCGACGACAGGCACGTCGAATCGCATGTCCTGGTTGGGCTTGGCCACCTTGACGACGCTCACGCCGGCGCCCGCCAGCCGCCCGGCCCGGGCGATGGTCTCGTCTGTGCCTTCCATGGCTTCGACCGCGACCACGGCCTGGTCTTTCACGCAGATGGTCTGGCCGATATCCAAACCCGCAATCGTATCAGCCATGCGGTAGCCGAACTCGAGATCGGCGAGCTCGGGCCGCGTCGGCTGGCGCCTCGTCTGCACACCGGGGCGCGCAAGCAGCGGCTGAAGGAAGCGCGTCGAATCGAGCAGCTCGATGCCGTGCTCGCGCATGACGTCGGCCACGGCGGCAATCAGCGAGTCGGTATTGCGCGTCGCCAGCCGCTTGAACACAGAGAGCGCCGTCCGCGTCAGGCATGCACGCCGCCGAAAATCTTGGTGTGTTTGACCTGGCCGGCCATCACCGCCTGCGAACAGTCGGCGCGCTCGAGATGATCGATGCATTTGCCCAGCTGTCCAAGATTGACCCAGTGCAGCGGCGACGGGCGGCGGCTTCGCGGCCGCCGCTTTCGAGCTCGGCGAAACGCTTCGCCCTTGATGGCCACGATGGTGACGTCGTGGCCCAGCGAACGCGCGGCGTCGAGCACCAGAAACGGAAACTGCCCGTTGCCGGCAATCAGCCCGAGCTTCATTCGTCGTCGGCCGAGGTCTCTTCGGCCTTGCGCCCGCGCCGCAGGATCACGCCACGCGGCGCCGTGTGAATGAATCGCACGAGATACGCCACTTCGGGACAGGCGAGCGACGGGTCGTGCTCGATTTGCGCCAGCGCCTGACTGGTATTGAGCTTCGACTGCGTGAGATAGCGAAACGCGCGCTTCAGCTTGGTCAGCGTATCGCTGGTGAAGCCGCGACGCATCAGCCCGATCGTGTTGGCGCCGAAAATGCGGGCCGGCCGACTCACCCACCGTTCGCGCAAATGGCAGCGCGTCCTTGGTGACGACCGAGTAGCCGCCGATGAACGCATTGCGGCCGACGCGGCAGAACTGGTGCACCGCCGATCCGGCGCTGATGTTCGCGAAGTCCTCGACGGTGACGTGGCCGCCCAGCGTCGCGTGCGGACCAAAGATCGTCTGGCTGCCGACGTGACAGTCGTGGGCGACGTGCACGTAGCCCATGAACAGGTTCTGATCGCCGATCGTAGTCCGTCCGCCGCCGCCGGCGGTGCCGCGGTGGATCGTGACGAACTCGCGGAAGATGTTGCGGCGGCCGATTGCGAGCGAGGTCGGCTCGCCTTTGTATTTCAGATCCTGCGGCGGAAGGCCGATCGACGCGAACGGATAGATCTCGGTTTCCTCGCCGATCGCTCGTGACAGCCGTCGATCACGGCCGAGGCGCCGATCCTGACGCGCTCGCCGAGGACCACGTCTGGCCCGACGACGGCGTACGGCCCGACCACGACGCCGGCGCCCACGACCGCCTTAGGGTGCACGCGCGCGGTCGGATCGATCGACGCGCGATCGCCGCAAACCATGAGCACGAGCTCCGCTTCGCGCCACCATCTGCGCCTCGACGGTAGCTGACGCGTGTGCGCGCACGATATCGCCGCGACGCCGGTCGAGCGCGACTTCGAGGCGCAGTTGATCGCCCGGCACCACCTGGCGGCGAAACTTCGCGTTCTCCGACCCCGCGCAGCTGCACGTGGCCGATCGGCCGGTCGCCGGCTGCGCTCGAGCAGCAGCAGCGTCGCCGCCTGCGTCAGCGTCTCGATCATCAGCACGCCCGGCATCAGCGGCGCGCCCGGGAAATGTCCCTGGAAAGAACTCCTCGTCCGACGGTGACGTTCTTGAGCGCGACGATGCGGCGGCCGGGATCGTGTTCGGCGACCGTATCAACCAGGAATGCAGGATAGCGGAACGAGAGGCGATCGAGGGTCGCAGGCAGATCTGAGAGGACAAGGACGTTAAGGTATCAGTCCAAAGTCCGCAAGGTAGCGGCGACGCGGCTGTCACGCCAACCCTGCACGATCAACGGATCTACTCGCTGCCCAGGCTTGGCCGGCCGGCTTGTAGCTCGCGTCGAGCCTCTTGATCACGTCGGCCGAGATGTCGAGCCCGCTGTCGGCCCATACCAGACCGGAGTCCGGGCCGTTGAAGATGAAATGCGAGCCCTTTCTCCTGTCCGATCTGCGCGATGATCGGATCGATCTTCTGCTGGAACTGCGCCTGCAGGTTGTTGGTGCAGATCCTGAATTTCCTGCTGCGCGTCCTGCGTCGAAGCGCTGGATGTCAACCTGCAGCTTCTCGGCCTGCTTCTGCAAGTCGGCCTGCGCGCTCGCGTTCATGACCGAGCCTTCCTTTTCGAGCTTCTGCTGAATTCCCTGCAGCTGCTTGTTCTTCTCGTTCAGCTCGTTGGCTTTCTTCTGCTGCAAGGCCTGAATCTGTGTCGAGGCAGATCTTGCCCTCGGCCGACTCGTTGACGATGCGCTGCAGCACCACGTAGGCGATCTTCGCGCCTTCCGGAACGGACGCGGTGCCGGAGGGGGCGTCGTGGGTACGCCGGCGCGGCCGGCTTCGGCGCGGGCTGCTGCGCGGGCGGCGTGGTGGGCGCCGGAGCAGCGGGCTTGGGCGGCGGCTGTTGCGTCGCCGGCGTCTGCGCGAACGGTGGGCGATCCCGCCAGCGCAATCGCGAGAGCCATCGCCGGAACAAGAGCTTTCATCGCCATATGTCCTTTCGAAGAGCAAAGGGAAATCACGATTTTACCTTAGAAACAAATCCGGCCACGGCTCCGCCGGTTCCGGGACGGTGCAGTTCTGCGCAGGGGTCAGGGGTGAACGACTGTGATCTCGTAGTCGGTCGATTCGGCCACGTTGCCGGTGTCGTAGATCCGCACGCACAGCTCGCCGGCGGCGTTCACCGTTACCGTAGATTACCGTCGTCCGCACCGCCTGATCGCGCGCCGCGACGACCGTGCACACCGTGCCGTTCCAGGTACCGATGCCGAATCCGACCACAAGGTCCGGATTGGGGTTGAGCGCCGTCAGCGTCGCCGTCAGGGATCCGGCGGACGCGGTCACGAAGTTGTGGGACGCGGCGCCGTTCTTGTTGATGCTGCCCGTGAACGTGTCGGTGACGGTTACCGGCGGCGACGGCGCCACGGGAGTTGGATCGTCGTCACCGCAGGCGGCCAGCGGCGCGATGCACCCCGCCAGCGCCAGCGTACCGAAGAACGGACCGCATTCGCTTGATGGCAATTGTCACTGCAGAAAACATCCTCAGAACGTCGAGCCGACCGCAAAGCGGAACGTGAAGCGCTTCGCCGGCTGGAATTGATTGTCGAGCACATCGCCACGCTGCGGGTTCATGGCAAAGATCAAGCGGAACGGCACATTGAGCACCGGCATGAAGAACCGCACTTCGGCGCCGGTCGACGTCTTGAACGCGCTGGTGCGCCCAACCACTTGCGCGGTGGGGAGTGGCGCCAGACACGGCGTGGCGCTGTCGGCACTCGGTGAACGTAAGCCGCAGCTGCTCGGCGAAAGGATCGGTGACGAGCGGCCTGCGGCGGGTACACCAGCTCGGTAATATCCTCGTACCACGCGAACGGGTCTGACCGAAGTCGCGCACCTGTCCGGCGTCGTAGAACAGCACCAACCGCACCGGCTGCGCGATGGTGATCAAATATTCGGCGTTGAACAACAGGCTCTTGTTGCCGCCCAGGACGACGCCGATCTGATCGGATCGCGCGGGCCGATGGTGCGAATGTCGAAGCCGCGGACGCTGTATTCGCCGCCCAGGAACAGGCGCTCGAAGAGCGGCAGGACTTCCGTTCCGCCATACGGCCGGATGTATTCGGCCTGCCGCGGAATCCGACCGAAGTGCGGCTGGTGTGCCGGAAAATCGCGATCCCTTCGATGCGCGGCTTGACGAAGCTTGGTGTTGCCGCCCAGGCCGGCGAAGTCGGTCGACAGCGTCAGGCGCCTGCCGGTGTTCGGGAAGATCGGGTTGTCGATGGTGTTGAAAACGTAGCTCGGCGTGACCTTGCTCACCGTGCGGCGCCGCCCTGGCCGATCAGGAGCGAGATCCTGCAGGAATGGGTTGTTGCTGCACGAGCCGCGGATCCTGATACGCGCGGGTTGAGATCGGTGACCCTGACCCGCTCGTACGAGTAGGTCGTGAACATGCGGCCGAAGTCGGACACCGGGAACCCGAACATGATGTTGCCGCCGGCGGCCTTCTGCGTGAACTGGCCGATGTACTGGATGTTGCGCTTGTAAACGTCAACCCCGCCGGTGATGTTGCGGTCGAAGAGGAACGGCTCGGTGAACGCAACCTGATAGTTCTCGGCGCGCGAGCCGGCCTGCAGCGACAGGGTGAGCGATTCACCGCGGCCGAGGAAGTTGGAGGTCTGGAACGAGAGCTGCCCGAAGAACCCTTCGAACTGCGAAACGCCGGCGCCAAACGTCAGCTGGTTGCGGTTCTGCTCCTGCAGCTTGAGCGTGACGTCGACCTCGTTCTTCGAGCCCGGCGTCTTCTGCACGTTGACCGCGTCAGGTGACTCTTCGAGATTCTGGAAGTAGCCAAGCTGATTGAGCCGGCGAATGCTGTACTTGAGCGACTCGGTGTTGAAGACCGCGCCCTCGACCACGCGCATCTCGCGGCGAATGACGTTGTCGCGCGTGGTGGTGTTGCCGGTGAACGTCAGACGATTGACGAAGTACTGCTCGCCTTCCTGCATGCGCAGCGTCATGTTGACGCTGGATTCGGCGGGACCCGCGACCGGACCTTCGGCGGCATCGACTGAACTGATAATCCGGGATAACCGGTGAACTCCATGTAGCCGCCGGAGCCGTAGACCTCGCGCGCCTTCTCGAAGAACTTCGCGCACGTCCTTCTCGGAGTACCACTCGCCCTGCTTCAGTCTTCAGCAGCGGCCGCAGGAACTCGCTCTTGACGACCTTGTTGCCGTCGAACTCCACTTCGCCGAGGCGATAGCGCGCCCCTCGGTGACCGGGACGCGCAACTCGACCCAGCGCGTTTCCTTGTCCGTCGAATCCTCGAGCGTCTTGATTTCGGGCTGTCCGACGCGCGCCTGGATATAGCCCTGCTCGCGGTAGTAGGTCTTCGACCTTTTCGGCGTCTTCCTCGAATTTGGCTTCCTGGTAGGTGCCGCGTCCGGTGATCCACGAAAACATCCACTGCGTCTTCGTGTCTTTCATCTTGCTTTTGAGCTTGCCGTCGCTGAACGCCTGATTGCCGATGAAGTCGATCGAGCGGACCTTGACCTTGGGGCCCTCGTTGACGTCGAAGACGACCTTCACCAGCTTCGGGCCGCCAGGCAACGCCTCGACGCTCGACTTGATTTCGGCGAACTGATAGCCCTTCTCCGCCATCAAGTTGCGCAGGATGCCTTCGACGCGCCGGATCGCGCCCTGATCGAGGAACGAGTCGAGGCGCAGCGAGACGTTCGCCTCTTTCATCTTCTCGTCGACTTTCGTGCGCTCGATTTTGCTCGAGCCCGGTGTAGTCGACGATCTTGATGCGCGGCCGCTCTTCCATGTGGACGATCACGTGCTTTGCCGACAACGCCATTCGGATACGTGCGTGCGTCCGTTGTACTTCGATCCACAAGTTGTCGAGAAAGTTCGTCGCCCAGAGCCGTTTGAAGTCCTCGCGCAGCACGCGCTCGGTCTCTTCGTTGAACGGCCGCCAGACGCCGGCCGACGGCCGGCTCATCAGGTTCACGCCTGGATGTAATAGAGATAGGTCTGCGCCTCGATAATCGACTCGTTGACCGGGTCGAACACGCAAGGTGAGATTCGTGAAGACCGGCTCGGACCCGGCCGGAGGCAGGCGCCGGCCTGCGCCGGCGTGGCGCTGAGCGGCGCCTGGCGGCCGCGGGCGCCGGGTTGTGCGGGCGGCGCGGGCGCCGGCGTCTGGCGCCTGGCGGCGCCGAAGCCGCGACCGGAGCCGAGAGCGCGAGCGCCGAAATGAGGACAAACGCAAACACGTTCAAGGTCATGGGACAACCGCACTACAGTCGGGCGCGCTGACGGCCCGAACCCTGATCTTACCGCAAGGCCGGACTCGGAGCTGCTCCGATCAGACGTTGACAGCTCGTGCCGACCAGCGGCATAAACAGCGACCGGTGACGGGTCAGACGTTGCTCGAGAGACGGCGGCCGGCACCGACCGGCTCCCCGGCCTGCCGATAGGCGAGCGAGCCCGCCTCGAGATAGACCTCGATATCGCCGCCCTGCAAGATGGCCGCGAATCAGCTCTTCGGCCAGCGGATCCTCGATATAGCGCTGGATCGCGCGGCGCAGCGGCCGGGCGCCATACGAGCGGTCCTTGCAGGTGACATCGATGATCCAGTCCGCCACTTCCGGCGCCAGCACGATCCGCATCCGGCGGTCGATCAGGTTGGCGTTGAGCTGCTCCATCAGCAGGCTGAGGATCTTGCGCAGGTCGTCGTCCGACGAGCGCGTCGAACACGATGAGCTCGTCGACACGGTTGATGAACTCGGGATTGAACGTGCGCTTGACCTCGCCGAGCACCATGTCGTGCACGCTCTTCTGCAGCTCGCTCGGCGTCGGCCGACTGGAAGCCCATCGACGCCTTCTTCTGAATGAAGCGCGCGCCGATATTGGACGTCATGATGACGATCGCGTTCTTGAAGTTGACGCGATTGCCGAGACCGTCGGTGAGGTGGCCGTCCTCGAACACCTGCAACAGGATGTTGAAGATGTCGGGATGCGCCTTCTCGACCTCGTCGAGCAGCACGACCGGAGTACGGATTGCGCTTCACCTTTTCGGTGAGCTGCCCGCCTTCTTCGTGACCGACATATCCCGGCGGCGAGCCAATCAGCTTCGACACCGAATGCTTCTCCATGTACTCGGACATGTCGAAGCGGATGAGCGCGTTCTCGCTGCCGAAGAGGAACTGCGCCAGCGCGCGCGCGAGCTCGGTCTTGCCGACGCCCGTCGGCCCGAGGAACATGAAGCTGCCGACCGGCCGGTTCGGGTTCTTGAGCCCGGCGCGTGAACGGCGGATCGCGCGCGACACCGCGGAGATCGCCTTCTCCTGGCTGATGACGCGGCGGTGGAGCTCCTGCTCCATGCGCAGCAGCTTGTCGCCTTCGTCCTGGTTGATCGACGAGAGCGGCACGCCCGTCCACTTCGAGACGACCTCGTCGATCTCCGCCTTGGCGACGATGACGCGGCGGCGCGCTGGAGCGGACGTCGAACTTCTCGCGCACGAACTGCAGGTTCTCGCGCGCGACCTGTTCTTGCTCCTTGTAGAACTGCGCCTTGTCGAAATCCTTGGCCGAGACCGCGCTCTCCATCTGCTCGACGGCGACGCGGATGCTCTTGTTGATCTCGCCGAACTCCTCGCTGTAGCCCGCTTCGCGCAGCTTGGCGCGCGCGCCGGCTTCGTCGACGAGATCGATCGCCTTGTCGGGCAGGAAGCGATCGGTGATGTAGCGGCTCGACTGATAGACCGCCGCCTCGATCGCTTCGCGCGTGTACTCGACGTGATGGAACTGTCTCGTAGCGATCCTTGATCCCCATGAGGATCTCGATCGTTTCGCCCTCCGACGGCGGATCGACTTTGATCGCCTGGAAGCGGCGCTCGAGCGAGCGATCCTTCTCGATGTACTTGCGATACTCGGCCGGCGTCGTCGCGCCGATGCAGCGGATCTCGCCGCGCGACAGCGCCGGCTTGAGGATGTTGGCGGCGTCGAGCGAGCCTTCGGCCGATCCCGCGCCCACCAGCGTGTGCAGTTCGTCGATGAACACGATGATGTTCGGGTTGTCGGTCAGCTCCTTCATGATCGCCTTGAGGCGCTCTTCGAACTGACCGCGATACTTCGTGCCGGCGACGATCAGCGAGATGTCGAGCGCGAGGATGCGCTTGTCGGCGAGGAAGTGCGGCACGTCGCCGTAGACGATCTTCTGCGCCAGCCCTTCGACGATCGCGGTCTTGCCGACGCCGGCTCGCCGATCAGCACGGCGTTGTTCTTGGTGCGGCGGCAGAGCACCTGCTGCACGCGTTCGAGCTCGTAGTCGCGGCCGACCAGCGGATCGAGCTGGTTCTTCATCGCCGCTTCGGTCAGGTCGCGGCTGAACTCCGCGAGGAGCGGCGTTTCTTTGACGCGCGTCAGCGTGGTCTTCTCGTTGAGGAGCTGGACGATGTCTTCGCGCACCTGGTGGAGGCGCATCCCCTTTTCCATCAGGATGGTCGCGGCGACGGAGCGCTCTTCGCGCAGGATGCCGAGCAGCAGATGTTCGGTGCCGATGTAGTTGTGCAGCAGGCGATCGGCTTCTTCGGCCGCGAACTGCAGGACCCGCTTGGTTTCGGCGCTGAACGGAATTTCGACGGAGGTGGAGACTTTCTCGCGGAAGACGGTGCGGCCTTCGATTTCCTTGCGGATGTTCTCGAGGGAGAGATGCGACCGGGCGAAGATCCGGCTGGTCAGGCCCTTCCCTTCGCGAATCAGGCCGAGGAGCAGGTGCTCCGTCTCAATCGAGATGCTTCCCAGCTGGCTTGCTTCGTAGCGGGCGAAGAAGAGCACTCGCCTCGCTCTTTCGGTGTACCGCTCGAACATCCAGCCGCCTTATGTCATGAAGAGAACACGGGCCCCAAACCCGCTCTTTATTCGCATTATACGGCAAGGCTGGCTCGCTCTCCAATTGATTCGGCCCCTAAGTTGCAGGAACAATGGCACTTCGGAGTTTTGGATCGACGAAGGCCTGCATGCGCCGGGCCACGTCTCCGAGCTCCGCAACCGAAAAATCGCCGTGCTCCCGCCCGGCGAGGGTCACCAGCTCGTTTTCGACGCCGGCGCGGTCGAGCGCGCGGTGGAGCGCCACGGCCTGTTCGTGCGGAACGAGTGAGTCCGCCGACCCATGCACACTGAAAACCGGCGGATCACCTGTATCGACCCACGTCACCGGTGACACGCGTTCCGCCACGGCGGCACGGTTGGAACCCTGGCCGAGCCAATCGACGACGAACGGCCAGCCCTCCGGATAGGTTTGCAATTGCCGCCGGAGCAGCGCTCCGACATCGGTGATGCCCGAGACGTTGATGATCGCCTGCACACGCGGCGGCACACTTTCGCACCGTGTGTCGAACTCGCTGCCCCCGCTGACGAGTCCCGCCATGAGCGCCAGATGGCCGCCTGCCGAGGTCCCGGCCGTGACGATCCGGGAAAGGTCGAGGCGATAGTCGTGGGCGTGCGCGCCCACCCACGCCAGCGCGCATCGCGCGTCTTCGACGGCGCCTGGCGCCAGGGCCACGTCAGCGAGCCGGTAACTCACCGCAACGATGGCGTAGCCCGCGCGCAGAAAGGGCAAGGCGGGCGCATCCACGTCGCGCTGGCTGCCGTAGGCCCACCCGCCGCCGTGAAAGAACAGGATGACGGGAAACGGGCCATCGCCTGCCGGTCTATAGATGTCGGCCCGGCCGGTCCAGCTGCCGACTTCACGATAGGCGACGTCGCGTGCCACGACGTACGGGCGCAGAAGGGCGTTGGCGGGACGAAACACCCGCAGGTCCAGCGGACCCGAGAGCTCGCGATAGACGAACACCCCCGCGGCGCTGATCAGGACCGCGGCGGCGATCAGCACGATCGTCAGCCGGCGAAATGAGGCGGCCTCCATGTGGGCGGTTCGATCCGAAAGCGAGAGTGTTGCCGGTTCATGGCCGCCCGATCAAGCCGCGTTCCAAAAATCTTTGAGCTTCCGCGCCCGCCGGAGCAGAATACGCACCTCTGCCCTGTGAGGTCCTCATGAGAGCTCTGGCCGTTGCCGCCGTTCTCCTCGTGTTTGCCATGCCGGTTGCCGCGCAGCCGGTGCCCGACCGCGAAACGAACCCGTTCATCGGCGATACCAAGGCCGTCGAGCAGGGCCGCAACATCTTTCGGGGGCGCTGCGCCGTCTGCCACGGCATGGACGCGAAAGGCTATCGCGGCACCGATCTGACCAGCGGCGAGTGGGTGCATGGCGGCAGCGATGCCCAGCTGTTTCGGACCGATCGCGCGCGGCGTGCCTGGCACGGAGATGCCGGGCAACGTCAACATGTCGGAAGAGGAAGTGTGGATGGTGCTCGCCTACATCCGCACGCTCGCCGCGCCGGCGGATCCGCGCGCCGTGGCGCGGGGACGCGGGACGTGGCGAGCAATTCTTCTGGGCGCGCGACAAAGGAAACTGCGGGCAATGCCACATGGTCGGCGGCCGCGGCGGCCGCATCGGCCCAAACCTGTCGCGCATCGGCGCGGCACGATCCGCCGCCGCGCTCGAGCGACGAGATCCGCAACCCGAGCGAAATGATCCCTGTCGGCTTCGAAGACGGTCACCGTGACCACGCGCGACGGGCGCAAGGTGCGCGGCACGCGCAAGAGCGAAGACTCGTTTTCGATTCAGTTGATGACGGGCAGCGAGGAGCTGCTCACGCTCGCTCAAGCGTGACGTGCGCGAGGTCGTCGCCGATCCGCAGTCGTTGATGCCGACCTACGCGCCCGATCGGCTTCCCGAGAGCCGACCTCGCCGATCTGGTGCGGTATCTCAGGATCGCTGCGTGGCGCGAGCGCGACGGCAGCGGATGCGCGCCGCACGCGTGCTCAGCGTGTCGGCCGCCAGAACAGCTCGCCGCGCCGCTCGGCGCCGATCCTACGCGTTGGCTCAGCTACTCAGGCGACTTCAGCGGCCAGCGGCACAGCCCGCTGACGCAACTCACGCCGTCAACGTCGGCCAACTGTCGGTGCAGTGGGCATTCCAGACCGGCGACCTCGGCAAGTTCGAGACGACGCCGCTCCTGATCGACGGCGTGCTCTACGTGACCGGGCCCAACAACACCGCATGGGCGCTCGACGCGCGGACCGGCCGTCAGATCTGGCGCTATCAGCGCGATCTGCCGGACGGCCTCAACGTCTGCTGCGGCCGCGTCAATCGCGGCTTCGCCGCCCTCGGCAATCGGCTCTACATGGCGACGCTCGACGCGCACCTCGCTGGCCTTCGACATGAAGACCGGCGCCGTGATCTGGGACGTCGCCATCGACGACTACAAACGCGGCTACACCGCCACCGCCGCCCCGCTCGTCGTCAAGGACAAGGTCGTGGTCGGCATCGCCGGCGCCGAGTACGGGATCCGCGGTTTCATCGACGCGTTCGATGCGGCGACGCGGCAAGAAGGTCTGGCGCTTCTGGACGGTGCCTGGTCCCGGCGAGAAAGGCAGCGAGACGTGGGAAGGCAATTCGTGGGAGCGCGGCGGCGGATCGACGTGGGTGACTGGCACTTACGATCCGGTGCTGGAACAATCTACTGGGGCACCGGCAATCCCGGCCCCGATCTCTACGGCAAGGATCGTGACGGCGATAACCTCTATACCGATGCGGTCGTCGCGCTCGATCCTGCGACGGGAAACTGAAGTGGTTCTACCAGTTCACGCCGCACGA
This sequence comes from uncultured Acidobacteriota bacterium, assembly GCA_963807105.1. Taxonomy (GTDB): domain Bacteria; phylum Acidobacteriota; class Vicinamibacteria; order Vicinamibacterales; family UBA2999; genus DASPWV01. The sequence goes on from CAWEAM010000001.1 coordinate 451,645, forward strand.
CGTGCACGACTGGGATGCGACGCAGGTGCCGGTGCTTGCCGACCTGACCATCAACGGCGTGCGCGCGCAAAACGTTGATGATCGCCAACCGCAACGGCTTCTTCTACACGCTCGATCGCACGGACGGGCAGGATCATCGCGTCGCGCTCCTTCGTGCGGACCACGTGGGCCGAGAAGATCGGCGACAACGGACAGGCCGGTCGTGATGGCGAACTCGGATCCCACGGAGAGCGGCACCGACGTCTGTCCCGACATCACCGGCGGCACCAACTGGATGTCGCCAGCGTTCAATCCGAAGACCGGACTTGTTCTACGTCACCGCGCGCGAGGTCTGCGCCACCTATTACGGCTGGGAGCAGGAGTTCGTGCAGGGCGAGTATTACTTCGCCGGCTCGCAGCAGCGCGTGAAGGATCGCGGTTACGGCGCGATGCGCGCGATCGATCCCAAAGTCGCCGGCATGAAGTGGGAGTTCAAGTACTACACGCCGTCGATGGGCGGCGTGCTCTCCACGGCATCCGGACTGGTGTTCGGCGGCGACATGGACGGCAACGTGGTCGCGCTCGATGCCGGGTCGGGAAAGGATCTGTGGCACTTCCAGACCGGCGCCTCGATCTACGCGGGGCCGATCACCTATATGCTCGACGGCCGACAATATTTGCTGATGCCGTCTGGGACGACGTTGTATGCGTTTGCGCTGCCGCGTTAGCCACGTTGTAGGTTGCAGGTTGAAGGTTTCAGGTTTCAGCAGGTCGCTCGCGAACCTGAAGGTCCGCGCTACATACCGAGCTTTCGGCGCGTACGCAGCGCGGAGTTTCAGTTCCGCGAAACTGCAACCTGCAACCTACAACCTACAACCTACAACCTGACTACCGCGTCAAACGCTCGAGCGTTCTTGCCGCTTCGCTTACTTGATCGGCTAGCCCGCGCACGGCCGCTGCAACCGTGCGCGTCCCGCCCTGCGCCTCCGTGAAGCGCCCTTCTTCGAGTCCCTCGCGAATCTGTGGCATCGTCTTGACGCCGTAGCCGGTGTAGAAGCCGGGCGCGTAGATCTGGTGCTTGAACCACGTCCGCCGCGGCAGCCCGTCGCCGTTCCCCAACTTGCGCTCGGCGCCGATCAGTTGCCGGTTCAACTCGCGCAACTCTTTCTTGCCCAGCAGCGCCGACTCGGCGACGCGGGGCACGCTGCCGAAGACGCGCTCGTACTCGAGGCCGGCCCGCTTCAGCGCATCGACGGCCGCGCGCACCGGCGAGAGATCCACCTTGGCTTCCGGCTTCGAAGCGGCGAGCTTCTCGAGCTCGCTCACGTATCGCCCTAACGTGTCAGCCGTGTCGGTGAAGCGGAACGGCAGCACCGGTGCGTCGGCAAGCCGCAGTGCCAGGGTGCCCGTCGTCTGCGCGAGCGCACGCCCGTAGGTAAAGTCGGTGTCGGAGAATTTCGTGTACCAGTTCACCGTGTCGTACGCCGAGTGGTAGATGCCTCCCTGGCTTTCGCCGCCGAAGCCGATGTTGAGCGCCGAGATCGTCAGGTGCTGGAGAAAGGGCGTGTAGTCCGACCCCGAGCCGAGCGGATCGATGCGATACAACGGATCGGCCTCGGCGTCGGCGCGCGTCGCTTCCGGCGTGTTCAACACATTGCGGCGGCGCGCTTCCTCGACCACCGGCTTGCTGGTCCGAGGATCGGGAATCTCTCGCGCCACTTCGTTGAGGAGCTGCTGCAGGCCGTGCGAGCCGCCGGCGCTGAGCCAACCTTTGCCGCTGCTGTCGGTGTTGACGTACACCGCCGCTTTGTCGCGCAGCTCTGCGCCGTGCTGCTCCGCCCATTCCGTCGATCCGAGCAGACCCCACTCTTCGCCGTCCCACAGCGCCAGCACGAGGGTGCGCTTCGGACGCCAGCCGGTTTTCACCAGCTCCGACAACCCGCGCGCCATCTCCAACAGCGCCACCGCGCCACTCGTCGGGTCGTCGGCGCCGTTGACCCATGCGTCGTGATGGTGGCCGAAGATGATCCACTCGTCCGGGAACGCCGTTCCGTCGATGCGGACGATGACGTTGTGCAGCGGCCGGGTGCGCCAGTCGAAGGCGAGCTTCAAATGAATGCTGACCGGACCCGGGCCGATGTGATAGGTCACCGGCAGCGCCCCGCGCCATGGCTCCGGAGCCACAGGTCCCTCGAGTGCGCGCAGCATTGGCAGCGCATCGGCATAGGAAATCGGCATCACCGGAATCTTGAGGATCGTCTCGGCCTCGCTCTGTGCCAGCTTGCGCGCGCCGGGCACCGAGCCCCACCCTGGGCTCAGCGGATCGCCTGGATGGATCGGCATGTCCATCACGCTGCCCCGCTGCACCCCCTGCTCCGATCGGAATGGACCCGCAGGGTAGACGTCGCCCTGGAAATAGCCATCGTCGCGCGGGTCCGAGTAGATGAGGCAGCCGATCGCGCCGTGCTCGGACGCGACCTTCGGCTTGATGCCACGCCAGCCGCCGCCGTAACGCGCCAGAACGATCTTGCCCGTAACGCTGACGCCGAGCTGCTGCAGCCGCTCGTAGTCCGCCGGCATCCCGTAGTTGACGTAGACGACTTCACCGGTGACATCGCCGTCGGCAGAGTAGGCATTGAAAGTGGGCGTGGAATCCTGGTCGCCCGAATCGGGATCCTCCTTAAGCACCGGCTCCGCAATCTCCAGCGCCTGCTTCGACGGCGCGACGATCTCGAGGACGCGCTCGGTCGGCCATGGCATGAGCGCTTCGAACGTTTCAATCGACGCATTCAGTCCCCACGACTTGAACTTCTCCAACGCGTATTCCGCCACCTTGCGCGAGCCCGGTCGGCCGGCGACGTGCGGTTCGCCAGCCATCGCGACCATGTACTCACGCAGCCGCGCGGGATCGGGCACGGCGCGAAAGGCCGTCTCGCGCGCCCGCGCCGCCGCGACCGCGTCTTCGGTGAAGCCACGCGGCACCGTGGTTTGGCCGATCGCCGAAGTCTGCAGTGCAAGCAGGACCAGGAGCAGAGCTGCCGTGCAGCAGCTGATCAGTTGGGACATTGCGTGGTTATATCACTGCGGCGGGCGCATAATGCGCCCAGGAGGGCCGAATGCCTGATCAGGCGGCTGGCCAGAAGAAGTGCGCCCATCCCAGCTGCTCATGCATGGCGCCCGCCGGCGCCAAGTATTGCAGCGACTACTGCAAGAAGGCGCCGGAGATCGAGCTGCACTGCAACTGCAGGCACCCCGGCTGCAGCTAACGACCGGCGCTCCGAACGGCCACGCGGCCGACGACACGAATCCAGCGGACGCTGCCGTCGGTCGCGCGGACGAACTCGATCGACTGATCGTTGTCAGGCCCGCCGGTCACGACCGCACGATCCGTCCCGAAGAACACGATCGGCATCTCCGTTTGCGGCGCTCCGCTGTTCGGCTCGACGCGCACGAGCAGCCGCCCGGCTTCCGCGCGCACGACCACCGCATTCATTGGCCGCAGGTAGCGCCCGACGTACGGGGCTGGATCGGGCTGCGTCGCCAGCGGCTCCACTCGCGGCAGCGTCTCGACGAGACCGCGATGCGCGATCGCCTGATTCGGCGCGAACGACGCGCCGTGATAGGTCCGTAGCGCCGCACGCTCGACGTCCTGAATCAGACGCCAGCCGTTTTGCGCGTTGGTGAGAATCGCGATGGCGAAATTGCGCTCGGGCACGAGCTCGAGGAGCAGGATGTGACCGGCCAGCGTGCCGCCATGCGCCGCCGCCTGCACCGGGCCCACCGCGCGCAAGTGCCACGCCAGGCCGATGTCGTCGTCGGTGCTCTGCTTGCGCAGCTGCGGCATGCGCATCATTTGCAGCGACTCGCGCGTCAGGAGGCGTTCGCCGCCCGGCGACGTACCGTCGCCGAGATGGAACGCTGCGTAGGTTAGGAGATCCCGGACGCAGAGCCCGACGCCGCCGGCAGTAACGCTGACCGATGGTGAGAACGGACGCTGCAGCGTCGGCGGAGTATCGGGGCGGTTGGCGTGTCCCGCCGCGAACCGATTGACGATGAAGTCGCCGGCGGTTGTGCCCGCGTGCGTAAGGCCGAGCGGCCCGAAGACGAGATCGCGCACCGCGCGATTGATCGACGTCCCGGTGACCACTTCGATCACACGTCCAAGCAGGCTGAAGCCGGCATTGTTGTAACTCCACGCCGCGCCAGGCGGCGCCACCTGCATGTTCGGCGGCATCAGCGTCGCGACGAAGTTTCGCAGCGTCTCCTCGCCGCGATCCGGTCCCGAGATCTGGCCTTCCCAGCCGCTCAGGTGGGTCAGCAGATGCCAGATTGTGACGTCGCGGCTGGCGGATTCATCCTGGACGCGGAAGTCGGGCAGATATCGCCGCACCGGCGCCTTCAGATCGAGCTTCCCCTGCTCCACCAGCCGCATCGCCATCGTCGCCGCGAAGGTCTTGGAGATGGACGCGATCGGGAAGACGGTATGTTCGGTGACGGGCAACGGATCCTCGACGTTGGTCACGCCTAGGCCGCGCGTGCTTACGGTGCCGTTGTCGAGGATGCCGATCGCGACCCCCGGCACGCCATACTCGCGTATCTTCGACTCGACGAGCGACACCAGAGATTCAAAGCGGCCATCGGTCGAGGTTTGCGCCTTGGCGGACGGAACCGTGGACCCACAAGCGAGGATGGCGAGAAGGGCCAGACACGGAAGGCGTTTCATGGCATAAATGCTATCCAATCTCGTCACGACTGGAGGGCTGGGATGAGACCGGCACCACGAACTCGTGCAGTTGCCGCCCTTGCCGCACTGTGGCTGACAATCCCCGCGAGCACGGCCGCTCAGGACAGGTTCTTCGACGCAAACGGCGTCAGCATCCGTTACGTGGAGAAAGGACAGGGCGAAGCCGTCGTGCTGCTTCACGGCATCGGCGGCAGCCTGCAGGCCTGGATCGCGAGCGGCGTCTTCGACGCGCTCGCCGCCAACTACCATGTAATCGCGTTCGATGCCCGAGGGCATGGCAGGAGCGGCAAGCCGCACGACCCGAACCAGTACGGGCGTGAGATGGCGCTCGATGTCGTCCGCCTGCTCGATCACGTCAAGGTCCGGCAAGCGCACATTGTGGGCTACTCGATGGGCGCGATGACGACGTCGCAACTCCTGACGCTGCATCCCGAACGGTTTGTCACGGCGACGCTCGCGGCGGCCGCCGGGCGATTCCAGATGACGCCGGACGACGACCGCCTCGCGGAGCAGGAGGCGAGCGAGCGCGAGCGGGAATGCGTCAGTCGCACTCTGATCGACCGGCTCACGCCGATCGGCGCGCCCAAGCGCTCGGATAGCGACATGAAACAGTTGTCCGACGAATGCTTTGCTGACCGCGACCACGACCGCTTCGCGATTGCGGCCCTCACCCGCGCCCGACGCGACACCATCATCGCGCCGGAGCGCGCCGCGGCCGTCACGGTTCCGACTCTCGGCATCGTAGGAACGCTCGATCCGCTCCGGACGACGCTGGAAGAACTCAAATCGATGCGGCCGTCACTCCGGCTCGTGTTCGTTGAACGAGCGGTGCACAGCGCGGCGGCCGCCAACGGCCTGATGCGGACACCGCAGTTTCTCGCGACCCTGCGTGCTTTCCTAGCGTCGCGCGGCCAGCGAACGACGCACGACTGATCGCTCGGGGGGGTTCGTTCGTGCTTCTTGATTCCCGTTCTACCGAATCACAAGCAACCGGTAATTTGCCGGATGCACGAACTGAATCCCGTGCTCCATCAGCATGGCATCGTCTTCGATCGGGATGCGCAGCTTCTTGCCACCCCACTCCGGAATCGGCGTGAAGGCGAAGTACTCGAACGAGAACAGATGCTGCTGGTGCATCGTGAACGTGGTCTGCAGCGGCTGCCACGTCGTCAGCGACGGGCCGATGTCGTGACCGGTGTTGCCTACGGGATGAAAGCCGTAGACCACGTCCGTCTTGTCGTCGGCGTTGGGACGGTTGAACTCGATCACGCCGTAGCCGGCGGCCTTCAAGGCGGTATCCATGGCTTTCATCGTCTCGTCGGCGCGCACGCCCGGCTTGATCGCCTGCTTGAGCACGTCGCGCACCGCGAGCGCCTTGTCGAACGCGTTCTGGATGCTCTTCGGCGCCGCCAGCTCGCCAGGCTTGAGCACGTACGCCACGCGCTTGACGTCGGTGGCGAAGTTCATCAGCTGCACGCCCCAGTCGATCATCATCACGTCGCCGGGCTGGATGATGCGCCGGTTCGAGGTGGCGACGATGCCTTCGGGACCAGTGACGTACACGGAGGGCATGTCGAAGGCCGATCCAAGTCCGCGCTCGACCAACCGATCCTGCATCCACCATGCGACGTCCTCGAGCGTGGTCTTGCCAACGGTGATCACTTCGCTCGAGAGCGCGCGCTCGGTGAGCTGAATCGCGATCCCGGCGGCCTCGCCAAAGGCGACGATCTCGCTGGCCACGCGGCGCGAGCGGAACTCGGAGACCAGCTTCTCGGCGCTGACCAGCCTCGAGGCATACGGCTCCCCGAGCGTCTTCACCAGATGCTTGTGCATGGTGAAGGAGAGTCCGTCGGCGGGGCCGATCTCATCGGACATGTTGACGCCGATCTGCTTCGGATTGCGCTCCTTGACGAACGCGCCCAGCGACGCCGCCGGGGCAAAGATGTCGTAGGCGCCCGACTCCTGCACCATGTAGCCGCTCGGCCCCAGCGCCGCCCGTTCGATGCGGTCACGCCCGCGATCGGTGAAGACGTAGTAGCCGATGCCCGACACGTATCCGCGGCCCATGTCGTCCCACAGCGGGTCGGTGTGGTTTTCCTTGACGGCGACGATCCACATGTCGATGCCGTTGTTGCGCATGGCGAGCGGCAAAACCTGCTCGAACTTGTCGAGCCGTATCTGCCGCTGCATTTCCCAGCGCCGGCGAGCCTCCTGCGCAGCAGCGGCGCTCGCAACAACGGAGAGCAGGAGTCCGATCGCGATGGCCCGCGTCGGTGCAGCAATTCGCATGGTGAGTCCTGTCGCCGGACGGCGCCACCCGCGAGGGCGAATGGCGTATCGCGCGCGCGGTAACAGAGTCAGCATTCAGGGCCTTCTGCCCCACGTCGGCGGCGCCGGCTCCGTGGTGCAGGCGACCGGGCGGTGAGGCCTTCAGCAGCTTCATCGCTTCCTCTACCGCCCGTTCGAGCTGCGGATCGCGGCCGGCAATCACATCCTTGGGCCAGTTCTCGACTTCGATGTCCGGCGCCGTGCCTTCGTTCTCCACGGCCCACTTCCCGTCGCGCGTGAAGAACCCGCCGCGCGGCGCGATCATCGATGCCGCCGTCGATGAACGCCGGCGTATCGGCGGTGTGCACGAGGCCGCCCCACGTGCGCGTGCCAACGAGCGGCCCGATCTTGCGGCGCTTGAACATGTATGGCATCAGGTCGCCGCCCGAGCCGGCCATCTCGTTGACGATCATCACCTTCGGTCCCCAGATGCCCGCCGATGGGCTGGTGAACGGCATGCGATCGCCGGCCACGTTGTTGAAGTAGCCATCGAAGTCGCGCTGCAGCACGTCGATGATGTAGTCGGCCGCCGAGCCGCCGCCGTTGAAGCGCTCGTCGATCACCGCGCCCTTCTTGTCCTGCTGCGCGAAGTAGTAGCGATTGAAGCTCTCGTAGCCACCCTGCCCGGTGTTCGGCACGTAGACATACGCGAGCTGGCCGTTGGAGAGCTTGTCCACGAGCCGCCGATTCGATTCGACCCAGGCCCGCGTGCGCAGCGCCTGCTCGCTGGCGACCGGGACGACGGTAATCTGTCGCGCACCTTGCAGCCGACGGCTGATTGTTGACGGTGAGCACGGTCTGACGATTCGCGGTGCCGTCGAGCAGCCGGTAAATGTTGTCCGGCGCGACGAGCTCGACGCCGTTGATCGCGAGGATGAAATCCCCGACTGCAACGTTGACGCCTGGTGCGGCGAGTGGCGCGCGCAGCTCGGGATTCCAGCTCTCGCCGTCGTAGATGCGTGCGATCTTGTAGCGTCCGCGCTCGACAGCGAAGTCGGCGCCGAGAAGCCCGCCGGTCGACGCGGGCACGGCCGGCATGTCGCCGCCGCGGACGTAGGAGTGGCCGATGGCGATCTCGGCGCCCATGTTGTCGAGCAGGTAGTTGAGGTCGGCGCGATGCATCACGTGCGGCAGCAACTGTCCGTACATCTGCTTCATCCCCGGCCAGTCGGCGCCGTGCATGTTCGTGCACGTAGAGGTAATCGCGCTGCAGCCGCCAGCCTTCGTTGAAGATCTGCGCGAACTCCTGCTTCGGATCGAGATACATCCGCAGCGTCACATCGAGACGTCCCTGACCCTGCCGACGGCGCGTTGCGATCGGCATCGACCAGGAACAGCGACGGTCGCGCGGGTTCGCCGCCATCCGTCGCCGCATTTGGACCGCCCGCAGCGCCCGGCGTGCGATAGAGCAGCTTGCGGCCGTCGGCGCTGATCGCGTATTCGGCGACGTTGTTGACGAAGACCGAGGCGCGCCGATCGCTCAGCCGGAAGCGATGCAGCGTGCTGCCGCGGTTCCCGCCGCCGGCGCCGGCGGGCGCTTCGAGGTAGTAGACCGTCCCGGCAACACCGGCGCGCAGCTGCGAATACTGGCGGTGCGGGAACGCCGGGAACCGGCAGGACGCGCTGCTGCAGGCCGTCGAAATCGATCTGCACCGTGACCGGCGCGCGCGGCGTCGGCGGTCTGAGTGCGTTCTCGTCCGCGGCGTTCTCGCGATTCGTCGTCGCGCGCATCGCGAGCTGGGCGATGCGCCAACGCCGGTGTCCTCGTCGCTTTCCGGCAAGCAGCGGGCTCGGATCGCCCTTCTTCAGGACCGCGAGGTAGAGCGCAAACGTCTCGGCGCGATCGTACGACGTCATGTCGAGCCACTGCGAGCGCAGCCCGAAATCGGTCGAGGCGAGGAACCACAGATACTTGCCGCTCGCGTCCCACACCGGGTACATCGCGTCGGCAAGGCCGTCGGTCACCTGCTTCTGCTCGCCAGTCTCGACGTTGGCGATCACGATCGCGCGGATAGAGCGTGTTGAGCCGGCTGGCAAACGCGACCCACTTCGAGTCGGGGCTCCACGACGGATGCAGCGTGCGCTGCGGCACCATCCAGGGATCGCGGCCGACGATCTTCGCCTTGCCGGTCTCGATGTCCATCACCCAGACGTTGAGGTTGGTGTCGGTGTAGAGCAGCTTCTTCGAATCGGGCGACCACGACGGCGTGTAGTAGAACGCCGGCTTGTCGAAGGCGACTTCGCGCGGCGTGCCGATGCCGTCCTGCGATTCGATCACCAGCTTGTATTCGCCGGATTTGTCGCTGAAGTACGAGATCCACTTGCCGTCGGGCGACCAGGCCGGCGCGCGCTCGGCGGACGCGCTCGAGTTGGTGATGTTGCGGATGTCGCCCTTCTCCGCCGGGATGGTGAAGATCTCGCCGCGCGCTTCGGCGACGACCCGCTTGCCGGTCGGCGGAGAGGCCGATGTTGCTCATCCGCGCCGTGACGTCCTCCCAGTGCGGCATCATCCACGGGAAGTCGCCGCCGACCCGGATGGCGAGCGGCTTCGGTCTGCCACTGCGTCGGATCGAGCTCGTGAATCTGGCCGCCCTGCTCGAAGACCACGGCGCCGGCGCCGGCGTCGAGCGACTTGACGTCGAAGTCCGTGAACCTGGTCTGCTGCGTCAGCTTCTTCGAGCCGACTCGTACGACCAGACGTTGGCGACGCCGTCGCGATCGGAGATGAAGTACACCGTGTCGCCAGACCACACCGGATCGACGTCCTTCGAATCGGTCCACGGCGGCGTCGACCAGATCGTGACGTCTTGAGATCGACGATCCAGATCGGACGGTTCTGTCCGCCGCGGTAGTTGCGCCGCTCCTCGTCCCACGAGGTGTTCATGCGATAGGCGATGCGCCGCCCGTCGGGTGAGATCTTGCCCTGATACGCGCGCGGCAGCGCCAACGGCTCTTCGATGCCGCCGGCCGCCGGCACCGTCCAGAAGCGCGGCGCGGCGTTCGGCGCCCACGTCGCGCGGCCGGACGCAAACATCACGCGCGCGCCGTCAGGCGTCCAGCCCTGCACCGTGTCGGCGCCGGGATGCCAGGTCAGCCGCTTCGGTTCACCGCCATCGACGGGCACGACGTAGACGTCGGTGTTGCCCGCGTATTCGGCGCTGAAGGCGATGGATCTGCCCATCGGGCGAGAACTTGGGGTTGGTCGTCTGCCCCTGAAAGCTCGTCAGCCGCCGCGCGGTGCCGCCCGCGCGCTCGACCACCCAGATGTTGTTGGCGTAGGCGAACGCGACGTGCGTCGCGCTGACCGTCGGCGATCGCAGCAGGCGGGTCGCCTCGCCATTGGCAGTGAGTGTGGCGGCGCCGAAGATCGATGGGATGAACAGGGCGAACACCGTCGCCAACGCAAACGGCCGGGCACTCGTCGTCATCGAGGATCCCTCCAGGAGAGAGGCATCCTAGCAGGTTGGGGCGGGGTGCAGCGACGTGCTTCGCGACCCGCTCCCAGTCGCCTGCGGACCGAGAACGACAATGGATCACGCGCACCCGAACGACCGGGACCGGGAGCCGGGACTAGGAACCGGGAATCAGGAACCAGGAACCGAAAGTGACTCGAGCTCACGCAAATGAGGCATTTCCCGGCTCCTGGCTCATGATTCCGGGCAACTACGCCAAACTCTTCACCGCCTCGCCTTCGCCGTCGTAGCTGTCGAAAACGGTCACGAGCTTCGTGATCGTCAGTAGGTCCTTCATCTTGCCGGTCGTATTCGCATGAGCGCCACTTGCCGCCGTTTTTCATTGCGGTCGAGTGGCACGCCACCATCTCGCCAAGACCCGCGCTGTCCATGTAGGTAAGATTGCCAAGATTGAGCACGATGCTCTTCTGGCCTTGAGAAATCAGATTGCTGACCCGATCTTTGAGCACGCCGGAGCCATCGTTGAGCGTCAGTTTGCCGGAAAGGTCGAGGATCGTAACAGTTGCCGACATCGCGTCGGGAAAGGTCCATGGCGTACGCCTCCAAAAGTACGGGATGGCGCGAATGGTCGCGCGCGATTGTACGGAGTGATCAGGCGCTTTTCAGCTGGCCGCCTTCGAGCCGCAGGATGCGATCGCACTGTTGCGCCAGCCGCGGGTTGTGCGTGGCGATGATCGCAGTGAGCCCGAACTCAGCGTGCATCTCGCGCAGCAGCTGGTGGAGCGCGTCGGCCGTGGTCTCGTCGAGATCGCCGGTCGGCTCATCGGCGAGGAGGAGCGCCGGCTGCATCACCAGCGCCCGCGCCACCGCGACGCGCTGCTGCTCGCCGCCCGACAGCATCCCCGGCCGGTGATCGAGGCGTTCGCCGAGCCCGACCCGTTCGAGCAGCGCCGCGCGCGCGGCTGACGCGCCTCGGGCAGTGGCCGGCGGGCGATACGCAGCGGCATTTCCGCGTTTTCGATGGCGTTGAACTCCGGCAGCAGATGGTGGAACTGGAAGACAAACCCGACGTGCCTGTTGCGGAACGCCACCAGTTCCGCGTCGCTCACTCGCGCCACGTCGACGTCGCCGACCCGCACCTCGCCGTTGTCCGGGCCGATCGAGTCCGCCGAGCACATGCAGCAGCGTGCTCTTCCCGACGCCCGACGCCCCCATCACCGCCACCATCTCGCCCTTCTCGACCGCCAGATCGAGATCGCGCAAGACGTGCAGCCGCCGATCCTGCACCGGATACGACTTGTTCAGTCCGCGCGCTTCGACGAAGGCCATCACTCGTACCGCAACGCCTGCGCCGGATCCAGCCGCGCCGCCTGCCGCGACGGATACAGCGTGGCAAAGAAACAGACGACCACGGCGCCGGCGATGACGAAGGCGAGATCGAGCGGCAGTGACCCGGAACGGCAGATACGAGATCTGATAGACGTCGCTCGGAATGCTGATGAGGCGGTAGCGATCGAGCAGCTCCGACACCACCACGCCCGCCGAGCGCGCCGACCGACCGTGCCGAGGACGCCGATCACGATGCCCTGCATCAGGAAGATCAGCATCACGCTCCGCGCCGAGGCGCCCATCGTCTTGAGAATGGCGATGTCACGCGTCTTCTCCATGACCAGCAGCACCAGCGAGGCGATGATGTTGAGCGCGGCAACCGCGACGATCAGACCGATGCCGATGCCCATGGCGATTTTTTCGAGCCACAGCGCCGAGTAGAGCGGAGCGATTCAGATCGGCCCAGTCCTTGGTCAGGTAATCGCTGCCGAGCTGTTCGGGAATCGCGTTCGGCGATGGCCGGCGCCGCGTACATATCAGCCACGCGCAGCTCGATGTGGTCGACATCGGGAGTTGCCAACCAGCCGTCCGGCGGTTTCGAGCGACACGTAGCCGTAGGCCGAGTCGAACTCGAGCAGGCCGAAGCGGAAGATGCCGACCACGCGAAGCCGCCGCGAGCGCGGCATCATGCCGAACGGCGAGAGCGTCCCCTGCGGCGTGACCACCGTCACCGAGTCGCCCACGAGACGCCCAAGCGTCGGTGGCGAGGTCGCGGCCGAGGAAAATGCCGGGCGGATCGTCCGGCGACGACGGCGTCAGACGGTCGAGCGAGCCCTCGACGAGGGCGCGGCCGATATCGGTGACGTCGGTTCGAGCGCCGGGTCGATGCCCTTGATCGTGGCGAAGCCGTCCCCGTGCCGCTGCTGATCAGCGCTTTGCCCAGGATCGCGGGCGCGCCGCTCGATCACGCCGGGCAGCTTTTTCAATCGCGCGATGTCGGCGTGGTAATCGGCGATGCCGCCGCGCTTCCAGACGTAGACGTGCGCCGTCGAGCCGAGAATCCGATCGCGCAGCTCCTGCTGCAGGCCGGTCATGAACGCGAGCGCGATCACGAGCGCCATCACGCCCACCGTGACGCCCAGCGTCGAGACGAGGGTGATCACCGAAATGAATACCTGGCGCCGCTTGGCCAGCAGGTAGCGCAGCGCGATCTGCAGCTCGAACGGCATCGTCAGGCCTGCGGCGGCTCGCCGTCGTCGTGCCCGTCGCGCGGGTCGCATCAGCGGGAAGAGGATGACGTCGCGAATCGACGGCGAGTTGGTCAGCAGCATCACGAGGCGATCGATACCGATGCCTTCACCGCCGGTCGGCGGCAGCCCGTATTCGAGCGCGCGGATGTAGTCCTCATCCATCTCGTGCGCTTCCTGGTCACCGCGCGCGCGATCGGCGAGCTGCGCTTCGAAGCGGCGGCGCTGCTCCTCGGGATCGTTCAGCTCGCTGAACGCGTTGGCGATCTCCATCCCGCCGGCGTAGAGCTCGAAGCGCTCGACCGTGTCGGGATCGTCGGCCCGCTGCTTCGACAGCGGCGAGACTTCGGTCGGATAGTCGTAGACGAACGTGGGCTGCACCAGATCTTCCTCGACGAACTTCTCGAAGATCTCGGTCGCGATCTTGCCCGGGCCCAGCCCCTTCTCGATGCTCGACGCCGAGCCGCGCGCCAGGTCGGTTACCAGCTCGAGCGACCGCAGTGCTGTCCTCGTCGACCGGATCGCCGAGAGCGCTTCGCCGCGGCGTCGGCAACGAGCCTGCGAAACGGCAATCGCGCGCAAACGGCGGCGCAAACGAAATCGTGTGCTCGCCGTAGGTCGTTTCGAGCGTCCGAGGCGCAGACGTGCACGACGTGCGGCCAGCAGCTCCTCGGTGAGCGCCATGAGGTCGTGATAGTCGGCGTACGCCCAGTAGAACTCGAGCATCGTGAACTCAGGATTCCAGCGATAGCCGATGCCCTCATTCCTGAAGTTACGGTTGATCTCGAAGACACGTTCGATGCCGCCGACGACGAGCCGCTTGAGGTAGAGCTCGGGCGCGATGCGCAGGTAGAGCTTCATGTCGAGCGCGTTGTGATGCGTGACAAACGGCCGCGCCAGCGCGCCGCCGGCGATCGGCTGCATCATCGGCGTTTCGACTTCGAGAAAGCCGCGGGCGGTCAGGAACTCGCGCATGCGCCGTGACCGTGCGGCTCCGGACTTCGAAAACCCGACGGACGTCGGGATTGACGACCAGATCGAGATAGCGCTGGCGATAGCGAATCTCGACGTCCTGCAGGCCGTGCCACTTCTCCGGAAGCGGGACAAAGCACTTGGCGAGGAACTCCAGCCGCGACGCCCAGATCGAGAGCTCGTTCGTCTTGGTGCGGAACAAGTGGCCGGCGACGCCAATGTAGTCGCCGTAGTCGAGCAGGCGGGACATCGCGAAGTCGCGCTCGGACAGCGCGTCCTGACGCGACGTACACCTGGATGCGGTAGCGGCCGTCGGAGAGGACGAAGAAACTCGCCTTGCCGAAGCTGCGGATGCTGAGAGATGCGGCCGGCCGTGACGGTTTCGACACGGGTCGCCTCGAGCGCTTCCTTCGTGCTCTCGCCGTGACGATCTGCACGAGATCGCTCGACGGTGTCGGTCGGCTCGAATCTGTGCGGGTACGATCTGGATGCCGAGATCGGTGATGGCCTGAAGGTTGGCGCGCCGCTGTTGAATCTGTGATTCTTCGTTGGACATGTCGTCGGATCGCGAGTTTCAGGTGGTTGGTTTGAGGCGGGATTTGAGGATCTTGGATCGTGCTGTCCCCTACTCGATGATCTTGCCCTCTTCCTTCAGCTTCCTGAACACACCATCCAGGACGCCGTTCACGAACTTGGCCGCCTCGTCTCCGCTGTAGCGTGCGCGCCAGCTCGATCGCTTCGTCGATGACCACGCGCGGCGGCGTTTCGGGGTGCGCGACCAGCTCGTGCACCGCGAGCCGCAGCACCAGTGCGATCGAGGACGGTCATGCGCTCGACCCGCCAGTTCGAGCCGCGTCGGCGATGCGCTCGTCGAGCGCGGCGCGGTCGGTCCAGGCCCCGCGCACCAGCGACTCTGCAAACGCCGCCGTTCGTCGTCGAGGCCCTGAACGTCCGGCGCGCCGGCCCCAGCGTGCACGCGTGTGGCGTCGGCGACGGTGAGCTGCCCCACCTCGACCTGATACAGCATCTGCAGCGCCGCTTCGCGCGCCGCGGCTGCGGCCCGCCCAGCGCGATTCGCTTTCGCCAGCGGGCATGCGCTACCGCCTGCGGTCGTCGAGCGCGCTGCAGCGTACGGACCATGTCGAGGGCGGCAAGCGCGGCTTCGCGGCCTTTGTTGGCCTCGCCGGCGCCGGCGCGCTCGAGCGCCTCCTCGACCGAATTGGTCGTCAGCACGCCAAAGGTCATCGGCACTCCGGTCGCCGAGGCGGCGGCGGTAATGCCGTGCGCACAGGCGGACGCGATGTATTCGAAGTGCGGTGTCGCGCCACGGATCAGGCAGCCAAGACAAACGACCGCATCGACCCCCGCGCTCTCCGCGGCGCGCTGCGCGGCAATCGGGATCTCGAACGCGCCCGGCACGCGCAGCACGAGCAGCTGATCGTCCTTGACGCCGTTTTCGCGCAGCGCTTCCTGGGCGCCCGCGAGCAGTCGGTCGGTGACGAAGTCGTTGAACCGCGCGACCACTATCGCGACCCGCACTAACGGCCTTTCCACTGCGCGCGCCGCTTTTCGAGAAATGCCCGGGTGCCTTCCTTCATGTCCTCGCTCGACGCGACGAGGCCGAAGAGTGAGGTTTCGAGGAACTGGCCGTCGGCCAGCGGCATCTCGCCGCCATGATTGACAGCCTCGATGATGTAGCGAGCGGCCAGTGGCGCTTTGGAGGCGAGTGCAAGAGCCAGCGCCTTGGCTTCAGGGAGCAGATCGGCGGCCGGGACGACGCGGTTGACGAGTCCGATCTGGTGCGCGCGGGCGGCCGGAATCATGTCGCCGGTCAGGAGAATCTCGAGCGCGATTCCTTTGCCGACAAGACGCGGTAGTCGCTGGCTGCCCGCATATCCCGGGATCGATCCGAGGTTGATCTCCGGCTGACCGAAGCGCGCGGTGTCGGCCGCGATGCGAACGGTGCACGCCATCGCCAGCTCGCACCCGCCGCCCAGCGCGAAGCCGTTGATTGCCGCGACCACCGGCTTGCCCAGATTCTCGATGAAGTCGAGCACGCGCTGGCCGGCGCGCGCGTGCTCCTTGCCCTCGGCGGGGGAGAGCCGCACGAGCTCGTTGATATCGGCGCCGGCGACAAACGATTTGTCGCCCGCGCCGGTCAGCACAATCGCGCGAACGCTCCACGTCCTGCTGCAGCTCCTCCATCGCGCGCTGCAGCTCCGCGATGGTCTGCCGCGTTGAGCGCGTTGAGCACCTTCGGACGATTGATCGTCACGACGGCAATCGCGCCTTCGCGATCGACGAGGAGGTTGGCGAAGCTCATAAACGTCTGATTATACTCCACGCTTTTGCGGCGAATCCCGCGACCAACGCGCCGATCGCATCGGCGTACCAATCGCGAATTTCGCTGTAACGCTCGGGCACATGCCGCTGATGCCACTCGTCACTCGCGCCGTACGCGACGGTGATCAGCCACGCGATCGCCAGCGTCGCCAACGTCACGCGCGACCAGGTTCCCTTCGTCACCGCGCGAAGCACCACGAGCATCAACCCGAAGTAGGCGAGCCCATGGAGATCGACATCGGGCACATCGGTCGGCGTCGGCGGCTGCTCGAGCGACGAGACGATGAAGATCGCCGCCATGTAAGCCGCGACCGGCAGCCACAATGACAGCGGTGACGGCGAGGAGCGCGAGATGGATGATGGAGAGGAAGGAGCGATCAAAGCGGCAACGGAAACATCAGCCAGCCCATCACGAGCGCGGCGGCGACGAACGCGCCGAACAGGCGCAGGCCGAGTAGCGCTTGCTCGCGCGGGGTCTCTCGCATCAGCGCCGCAAACACGGTCGAGACGAAAAACGCAAAGAGGATGAGCAGCCCGAGGTGCGTCGTCATCTATTTCCGCCCGAGCGCGATGTCGTAGGCGTCGATCACGACCAGCATGTTGAGCAGGCCGGAGACGATCACGAAGGTGTTGCCGTATTCGTACGACGCAGCCGTGACCAGCCCCGGCCCAGATCGAGCATCCTCGCGATGAGATACGGAAGACCATTGCCGAGCGTCGCGAGCGCGGCGAGGCAGACGAGCGGCTGTGCCAGGGTCGAAGGGGAACAGGCGGCCGTTCAACATGAGCCCCACCGTGAACATCACGGGGAGCATCACCAGAAAGACAACCCCCTTCTGCCACCGCCCCTGCCAGAGTTGGCCGGCCCCAGGCACGAGCCAGGCGACGAAACAGATCAGCAGCGGGTGAATCGGCTGGACGCGGGCGGCTGTGGAGGTCTGTTGACGGCGGTTCGTCACGGAGGGTTCGCTACGAAGGTTCGCGACGGGCGTTCGTTACGGCTGTTCGTGCCGAACCAATGAGATCAAGTCTACCTTAGGTTCCCGGAGACGGCGGCGCCGACGACCACGCCCACAGACAGGCCGAGCGGTGCCGCAAACGAGAAGCGCCAGATGTTGGCAGGATCCCACCAGCCGAGCATCGCGGTGCCGACGGTCACGACCGTCGGCACCGCCGTGATCACGAGGACGCGCCGTGCCGCCGCAGACGAAAACGGGCGGCGGAGGACCGCAATGGCCAGCAGACCGACAAGGCCGCCGACGTACAGCCCGGTGCATCGTGCGCACACCGGAAATTGCGCCGCTCCCCAGTAGAACGAACGCTCGGGGATCTGGTGACACACGACCGACCCGACCGCGTAGACAAATGCCGTGACGTACATCACGCGCCATTCTACGCAGGGCGCGGCCGAAAGCGTGTGCCCCGCTTCGCGCTAGCGATCGTACTCTGCGCCCGCGCTGATGCCTTCGCCGTCGGCGAGGTACCCGGTACGCGTTCGCCACGTGAGGCCGGGCCGATCGACCCTGACAGCGATGCGGTGGAACGTGACGGTCCGCGCCGTGTTGGTCGAGTGATATCCAGTGAGTACCTGGTGCGCCAGTTCTTCGGCAATATCCTCGTAGACGCCGGTCAGCTCGACGAGGTTCACCGGGAAAAACGATCGCCCGCCAGTTTCCGAGGCGAGCTTTTTCAGCTCGAAATCCGCGGTCGATTCGCCGTACAACCGCTCGCGCACGATCTTGAGGTTCGGTCGCGGACGCGGCGCGATCGTGTAGATCGGCACGATCGGCGCTCTTGCAGCTTCTCCAGCTCGCGCAAGTCTGTGTAGATCGAGGCGTAGAGCGGCGTTTTTCCTGACGCACGCGACGCCTGGATAACCCGTTGCACAGCCTCCAGATCGCTCGTGAACGGCTGCAGCACCCGCAAGCCGCTCGCGATGCCCATCACCGCGGCGCGATCGTCGGCGCGCAGCGACCGCGCAAAGCGCGAGGCGGCCTGCTGAATCAACGTCATCGACCCGATCATGCTCGCGCTCGTGTCGAGAAGGATCACGACGTCGACGGGCGGTTCGCCGGGCGCGAAGAACTTGACCTCCTGCTTGACCCCACCCTCGAAGACCTCGAACTGATCGGCCGACAGTCCGGCAACGGGATTCGCGTGCTGATCGGTCACGCAGACGCTGAGCCCGACGAGCACACACAGCTAGTGCGAGGTCAGCGCGCACATCGGAACGCACTTCGCGGCGGCGTACAGATGCGGCGTCTGCGCGGGGACGACGACAGCCGGTTCAAGCGAAGAGATGAACGCCTAATCTCGGGCCCCTGCCGGCTCGACAACTCTGTTATCTCTTCGCTTTAGCTATCTCGGTGGCGCAAATCAGGCCTGAAAACGCGAATCCTGCCCCGAGCCGCCCTGCCTGGCTTGATCCAGTCGGGACCTCCGCGATCCCGTTTTTTGGGGGTTTGAACTTGCCAAACACCCCTTCCGTCTAACACCATTAGCTCATTGAACACTGTTCAAGACGACTCCCGGCGGGAGCCGTGTGAGCGCATATGGGCATTCAAAGAACGTCAGGATCGTGAGCGACGCGCCGTCCGGCACGCCATTCTGGACGCGGCCCGCGACCTCTTCGTTGCCGAGGGGTACCGGAACGTCTCGATTCGCAAGATCGCCGAGCGGATCGAGTACAGCCCAGCTGCGATCTACAGCTACTTCCCCAGCAAGGACGACATTTTCTTCGCGCTCGCCGAGGAAGGGTTCCGGCGTCTCGACCTCAAGATTCGCGATCTCGAGCCCGAGCGGCGACCCACTCGAGGATGTCCGCCGCTGCTGGTGGGCCTATTACGAGTTCTCGAAGGAACAGCGCGAGTTCTTCGAGCTGATGTTCGTCGATCGCTCGGTGCCGCAGATCACCGAGCAGTGGGCCGGCATGGCTGTCGTCCACGACATGCTCGCGATCGCCGCCAGCCGGATTCAGCGCTGCATCGACGCCGGCATCTTCGCCGCCAGGCACCGATGCGATGGTGGCCATGCACCTGGTCTGGGGTGCGCTCACGGGACCGGCCGTGATCGGCAGCGGCTGCCGCCTCGCGCCCGGCGAGGACCCCGACGCGCTCGCGCGCGACGTGCTCGAACTCGTCATTGCCGGTCTCAAGACCGGCAGCCACACCACGTTTGTTCCCTGTTCGCCGCATCCTTCCCGCACTGCATCCCTCAGCGACGAGGCCCTCATCTCGCCACTGCCCGTTCATGGAGTTGGCTCTCATGACACGTAATGTCCTTGATCCCATTTGCGTTCATCGCCGCGGCTTCGCTTCACGCCGCCTGCGGCGGCGAATCACCACGACAGCCTCTGCCGAGGCGCAGACGGCCGAAACGAATCCGGCGCCGGTCGTCGACGTCGCGGCGGTGCGCGCCACGGTCGGCACCGTTCAGTCGACGCTGGAGATTTCCGGCACATTGGCGCCGCGCACGCGCGTTGGCGTCAAGCCGAAGGCTGCCCGGACGGCTCGAGCGCGTACTCGTCGACATCGGCGATCGCGTTCAGGCCGGTCAGGTCGTCGCGACGCTCGATCGCCGCGAGCTCGATGCACAGGTCGACGCCGCGAGCGGCGGCAGTCGCAGTCGCCGAAGCCTCGATCGAAAGCGCCGAAGCGGCGCTGGCGAACGCCGAGACCGAGCACGCGCGCGCCAATACGCTGTTCGAAAGCGGCGCGGTGCCGCGGCAGCAGCTCGACGCGGCCGAAACGGCACTACGCTCCGCCACGGCGCAGCGCAATCTCGCGCAGGCCAACGCTCGCCCAGGCGCAAGCGCACGCTGCGCCGCGCGCGCGAGATCCAGCGCGATGCGACGCTCACGGCGCCGGTCTCCGGCTATATCGTCGAGCGTAATTACGACGCCGGCGCCATTCCTGGCGATCTGCCGGTGGTCGTGGTCGCCGACATCCGCCAGCTCAAGCTCGAAGCAGGCGTGTCGGAACTCGAAGCCGGGCGTCTTGCGCACCGGCCTTCGCGCCACGGTGTCGGTGCAGGCCAAGCCGGGCGAAGAATTCTCGGGGCAACTCGCCGCCATCGCTCCCGAGGTCGACGCTCGCAACCGGCACTTCCAGATTGACGTGCGCGTGGACAATGCCAAGGGCACGCTGCTCGCCGGCATGTATGCGACGGCCCGCATCGTCCTCGAAGCCGCGGACAAGGCGCTCGCCGTGCCCGCGCGAAGCCGTCACGACGCAGAACGGCCGGCGCGTGGTGATGAAGATCGAAGGGGACAACGCTTACGCGCCGTTCCAATCGTCGAAGGGCTCACCGATGGCCGCGTCGTCCAGGTGATCTCCGGACTCTCGGCGGGCGACCAGGTGCTGGCCGACGCACGCCGGCAGCTGCCGGCCGGATCGCGCGTCCGGGCGGTGGAGGGTCGGTAGATGTGGATCTCTGACACCTCCATCAAGCGGCCCGTCTTCGCGACGATGGTCATCATGAGCTTCATGGTGCTGGGCGTAGTGTCGATGACGCGCCTCGGCATCGATCTCTTCCCCGACGTCAACTTCCCGTTCGTCAACGTGACGGTGGTGTATCCGGGCGCGGGGCCGGAGGAAGTCGAGACCCTGGTCACCCGTCCCATCGAGGACGCGGTCGCCGGCATCAACGGCGTCAAGAGGGTGGTCTCGACGTCCACCGAAGGCATGTCGCGGGTCGGCGTCGAGCTCCGGCTCGAAGTGGATCCGCAAGCGGCGACCGCAGAAGTGCGCGAGAAGGTCGCCGCCATCCGCTACAAGCTGCCACAGGAGATCGAGGATCCCACGATTCAGCGCTTCGACGTCGCGGCGCTGCCGATCATGGTGTACGCGGTCGGATCGTCGCAGCCGTCGGACGTAACGCGCCGCCAGGTCGAAGACGATCTCAAGCCGCTGCTCGAGCAGATCGACGGCGTCGCGGCGGTCGAAGTCAACGGCGGCGAGGTGCGCGAGATCCAGGTCAAGCTCGATCCGCGACGTCTCGAAGCGCTGAATCTTCCGCTCAGCCAGGTCGCGGCCAAGCTCGCGGCCGAGAATCTCGACGTGCCGGGCGGTCAGGTCAAGCGCGACGGGCGCGCGATCTCGCTGCGCACCAAGGGCGAGTTCGACTCGCCGTCGGAGATCGAGAACGTCATTCTCCGATCCGATGCCGGCTCGACGGTGCGCCTCCGCGACGTCGGCACGGTCGTAGACGGCTACGAAGACAAAACCTCTACGACGCGGCTCGATGGCGCCGACGCGGTGTCGTTCACCGTCCGCAAGCAGTCGGGCGCCAACACCGTGCAGATCGCGGATCGCGTCGCGGCGACGCTCGAGCGCATCACGCCGAACTTCCCGGCGCTGCAGATTCGCGCCGGTGCACAACGACGCCGACTTCATCAAGGAGAACGTCAAGGACGTTCGCGATCACATCGTCTTCGGCGGCCTGATGGCGGTGCTGATCATCTTCATCTTCATGCGCGACTGGCGCTCGACGATGATCTCCGCGCTGGCGCTGCCGACGTCGGTCGATCGCCACGTTCTTCTTCATGTGGGCGGTGGGCTTCACGATCAACATGATGACGCTGATGGCGCTCTCGCTCGTCATCGGCATCCTGATCGACGACGCCGTCGTGGTCCGCGAGAACATCTACCGTCACATGGAGCACGGCGAGGATCCGTTTACCGCGGCGCGCAAAGGCACGGCCGAGATCGGTCTCGCCGTGATGGCGACCACGTTCACGATTCTCGCGGTGTTCCTGCCGGTCGGGTTCATGACCGGCATCGTCGGCCAGTTCTTCAAGTCGTTCGCGTTGACGATTGCGTTCGCGGTGGCGATGTCGCTCCTCGTCGCCTTCACGCTCGACCCGATGCTCTCGTCGCGCTTCGTGCGCTACATTCCGCCCGAGGAGCGGATGAGGACGCGGACTCGGCCGGACGCTCGAGGCGTGGGGCCGCTTCTACGATCGGATCGACCGTGTCTACCACCGGGTGCTCGGATGGGCGGTGCGCCATCCGTGGAAGGTGGTCGGCGGCCGCGGCCGTGGTGTTCTTCGCGAGCCTGTCGACGCTCGGCGTCATCGGCACCGAGTTCGTCCCGCAGGAGGATCGCGGCCAGTTCGAAGTCGTCACCGAGCTTGCCGCCGGGCACGTCGTTCGAGCAGAGCGTCGACGTCGTCGGCGCAGCTCGAGAAGCAGCTGCAGACAGATCCCGGAAGTCCGGCAGATCTTCTCGACGGTCGGCGTCAACGGTGATGCCGCTCAAGGCCAACCTCGAAGATCAAGACGACGCCGAAGCACGAGCGCGAGCGCGGACTGCAGGCGATCAAGGCCGACGCGCGCGCGCTCGTGGCGCAGGTGCCGCTGACCAAGTCGATCGTCACCGATCCCGAGTTCATGCAGGGCGCGCCCACCGAGGCGCCGCTCAACGTGTTCATGCGCGGCGACGACATGGCCGAGCTGCAGCGTCTGAGCGACGAGATCGTGGCGAAGATCCGTCAGGTGCCGGGCGCGGTCGACGTTGACAGCACGCTCGAGGGCGGGCAGCCGGAGATGGTGGCGCGGGTCAATCGCGAGCTGGCCGCCGATCTCGGCTTCGACGTCGGCAGCGTCGCCATGCAACTGCGCGGCATGGTCGAGGGCGTCGTGCCGACGCGGCTGCGCGAAGGCGACAAGGAATACGACATTCGCGTGCGGCTGGCGCCCGAATATCCGCAACGACTTCGCAGGCCATCGCGCGTGCGCCGCTCTACTCTCCGCGCGGCTCGCTGGTGCGGACCTCTGACATCGTCGACGATGGAGCCGGGCGTCGGCCCGACCAACATCGAGCGCGAACAGCGGCGCCGCCAGGCCAAGATCGGCATCGAGCTCACCGATCGGCCGCTCGGCGACGTCACGGCCGACGTGCAGAAGGTCATGGAGGCGGTCACGCTGCCGGCCGGAATTCGAATGGGGCTTCGCCGGCGACGTCGAGCTGATGCAGGAGTCGGCGGCGGCCATGGGCCTCGCGATGATCCTCGCCATCGCGTTCATCTACATCGTCCTGGCCTCGCAGTTCGAGTCGTTCAGCGAGCCGTTCCTGATCATGCTGTCGCTGCCGCTCGCAGTCGTCGGCGCGCTGCTGGCGATTCTGCTGACCGGCAACAACCTGGGCATGCCGGCGATGATCGGCATGGTGATGTTGATGGGGCTGGTGACGAAGAACGCGATCCTGCTGATCGACATGACCAATCACTACGTCCGCGAAGGGCTGTCGGTCGAAGAGGCCATTCTCACCGCCGGCCCGATTCGCCTGCGGCCGATTCTCATGACGACGATGGCGATGATTCTCGGCATGTTGCCGTCGGCGCTCGGCCGCGGCGAGGGCGGCGAGTTCCGCGCGCCGATCTCGATCGCGACGATCGGCGGGCTGATCACGTCGACGGCGCTGACGCTGCTGGTCGTGCCCGTTGCCTATCTGCTGCTCTCGCGGTTCCTCAAGTGGTTCCGCGTCGCCAAGCAGCATCCCTCGCCGGCGATGCGCACGGCGGTTCGCGTGACCGGCGTGTCCTGATCATCTTGCCGTGCTCGGATGGTTCGTCGTACGGCCAGCGCCTTCGGCCAGGAATTGCCGGCGGCGCCGCGCTCACGGTGTCCGCGCAAACGACGGCAGCAAGCAGTGCGCAGGCGCCGCGGCGTGGCGGCGCGCTGACGCTGACGTTCGACGACGCGCTGGCGCGGGCGATGGCGAAGAACGAGGGCCTGAAGGTCACCGAGGAGCAGGTCCGCGAAAGCCAGGCGCGCGTCGCGGAAGCGAAGACCAACTTCCTGCCCAGCGTCGATCTGAGCTTTCTCTACACGCCGGCGCAGCGGTTTCCGACGATCCGTATTCCGGCCGGCGTCTTCGGACCCAACGAGCAGACGTTCGAGGCCGGGTTCGTCGCGGCAGAACGTCATGCAGTTGCAGATCGATCAGCCGCTCTACACCGGCGGGCGGTTGAGCAACGCGTATGGGGTGCAGGCCTCGGCGCTCGACGCAGTCGAAGCTGTCGCTCGAGCGTGCGCGCCAGGAGCTGCAGCTACCGCGTGGTCGAAACGTTCTACGCGGCGCTGATGAACGAGCAAGGCGTTCGCGTCGCCGAGGAGCAGATTACGTTCGCCGAGAAGCAGCTCCAGCTCGCCAAGGCGCGATTCGCCGCCGGCACGGTCGCCCGCCTCGACGTGCTGCAGGCCGAAGTGGAGCTGGCCAACGCGAAGGCGCGGCGCATTCAGCACGAAGGCCGCGGTCGACACGTCGCATCAGGCGCTGCGCACGGTGCTGTCGCTGCCGCAATCGCAGACGCTCGTCCTCAAGGGCACGCTCGACGACCAACCGGGCGGGCCAGCGGCGTCGCTCAGCCGGACCGTCCTCGATCAGTCGCTCGCCTCGCGCCCGGATCTTCGCGCTTTCGATGCGCGGCGGGACATGGCGCAGCACTCGATCAATCTGGCCAACGCGGAGTGGAAGCCGAACCTCGCACTGACCGGCAACATGCAATATCAGGAGGACGGCGTCTCCAGTCTCCTCAACAGCGAAAACCAGAGCTACACATTCGGTATCGCGATGCGGGTGCCGCTCTTCTCCGCACCTGGCGCCTCGGCCCGCCGCGGGGTGGCACAGGCGCAGGCGCAGCAGGCCGAACACGGGCTCAACGCGGCCACCGACGGCGCGCGACTCGAGCTCGAATCGGCGTGGACGGCGTACGAGGCGTCGCAGGAGGTGGTGACGACGCAGCAGAAGGCGCTCGAGCTTGCGCGCGAGGGCGTCGTCGATCGCACAGGTGTCGTACGAGAACGGCGTGATCACGTCGGCGGAGCTCAACGACGCGCAGGTCCGCTTGCTGCAGACCGAGTGGCTGCTGATGCAGGCGAAGTTCAGCCGCATCGTCGCGGCGGCGCGGGCGAAGGTGGCGGCTGGAGCGAACTGAGAGCCGCCGAACCGCGGTTCAGAAAGTCGGTTCGGGACGGCAATTCGTTAGCGCGGTATCGGGAACGTCGCGTCACGAACCATCATGACGAAGCGTCGTCCCGAACCGCCGCCTGGCGTAGAGGCGGGGCTTCAGCCTCGCCCGGCGGAGCGGCGAACTGAAGGTCAGGCTACTGCTTCTCCATCGTGATCTTCCACTCTCCGTTTTCTTTCACGAAGTGCATAGTCTCCAAGGTCTTGTTGCTGGCGTCATACACTTCCAGCGCCGCGGTGTTGCCCTTCCGAAGCGCCGCCACATCTTTCTTCTTGCCGGCTTCGTAATACGCCTTGAAGGTCGTCGTCGGTGTTGATTGGGCCATCACCGTTCCGGCAGGCAGCACCATCGCACTGACCATTGCGAACGTGAAACGCCTGATTCCCTGACCATTCATCTGTAAGACCCCGCCTGAAACCGACGACTTGAAACCTGCAACCTGCAACCTGAAACCTGAAACCTGAAACCTGTAACCTGAAACCTGTAACCTCACCCCTACACGTGCAGCGGCCCGAAGTGCTTTTCGTAACGGGCCGCGAACTCCTTCCGCGTATAGGCGTGGCTCGTGCCGCCCAGATGCTCCAGCGCGTAGGTGGCCGCGACGCTGCCGATTCGTGCGCACACCTCGTACGGCGCCTTGACGGCGAGGCCTTTCATGAAGCCGCCGCGAAACGCGTCGCCGACGCCGGTGGGATCTTCGATGCGGTCCGGCGTCACTGCCGGCACGTCCGACCCGTCCCTGGCGCGTCAGCACCGAGCAGCCGTCTTCGCCGCGCGTGACCACCAGCAGCGCCGCCTCGCTCGAGAATCGCGCCTTCGTCCATGCCGGTTTTCTGCTTCAGCAGCTCGAGCTCGTAGTCGTTGACGATCACCATGAAGGCGCCGGTTACGCCTTCGGCGAGCTGCGGGCCGTCCATGCGCGCGCACTGCTGGCCCGGGTCCCAGATGTAACGGATGCCGAGCGTGCTGCATTCCTCCGCGTACTGCACCATCGCCCCGGGATCGTTGGGCGAGATGATCACCAGTCGCGTCTTCGCCCAGCCCGTCGAGCGTGCGGAACGACAGCTCGCCGGCGTTGGCCATGGCGCCGGTATAGAACGACGCGATCTGATTGTTGTCCTCGTCGGTGCTGCAGAAAAACGATGCGCAGAACTTGCCGTCGATCAACTTGACCAGCGACGTGTCGATGCCGGCCGCATCCAGCCACGTCCGGTATTCGCCAAAGTCCTGACCGGCGGTGGCCATCAGCAGCGGCCGCTCGCCGAGCAGCGCCAGCGTGTAGGCGATGTTCGGCGCACACCCGCCGCGGCGCTTGTCCATGCTGTCGACGAGAAAGCTGAGGCTCACGCGATGCATGTGATCGGGCAGGAAGTGATCGGTGAACTTGCCCGGAAACGACATCAGGTAATCGAAGGCGATCGAGCCGGTGACGACGAGTTTCATTCGACGTATTTTCCGATGATGGGCGCGAGGTGCATCTTGACCGTGGCGGGAATCGCGTCGCGGCCGCGTGATGATGGCGTTGGCCAGCGCGCTGCCGCAGCTGCAGCTGCGCGGTCCGGAATAGGCCTCGACGGCGGCGGCAATCACCTGCTGCGCCGTCTTCGCGTTCTGCGTCAGGTTCTGAATGATCATCTCGACCGTCACGCTGTCGTGATCGGGATGCCAGCAGTCGTAGTCGGTGACCAGCGCCATCGTCGTGTAGCAGATCTCGGCTTCGCGCGCCAGCTTGGCTTCCTGCAGGTTGGTCATGCCGATGACGGCCGCGCCCCACGAGCGGTACAGGTTCGACTCGGCGAGCGTCGAGAACTGCGGCCCTTCCATGCACACGTAGGTGCCGCCGTGATGCACCGTCGCGCCGACCCGCTCGGCGCAGCCCGCGGCCAGGAGACGCAGCCGGTCGCACACCGGATGCGCGAAGCCGACATGCGCGACGATGCCGTCGCCGAAGAAGGTGGCCTTGCGGCTGAACGTGCGATCGATGAACTGATCCGGGAACGCGAGATCGAGCGGTTTGATTTCCTCGCGCAGGCTGCCGACCGCGCTCGCCGAGATGATCGCCTCGACCCCGAGCAGCTTGAAGCCGTAGATGTTGGCGCGGAAGTTCAGCTCCGACGGCATCAGGCGGTGGCCGACATCGTGCCGCGGCAGAAAGGCGACGCGCTTGCCGCGCAGCGTCGCCAGCACGTAAGCGCCCGACGGGTCACCAAAGGGCGTTTTGATCGATCGTTCCTCGCGATCGGCCAGCTCCGCCATATCGTACAAACCACTGCCGCCGATGATGCCGATCTGCGCGCTCATCTAGATCACCCTCTCGACGTGACGTTTGCCGTGAATTCTCGCGAATGATGCCCGCGGCCAAAGACGGATCGTGCTCGAAGAAGATCACGTACTCGCCCTCGGCCGCTTCGCGGGCGAAGTCGCGTTTGAAGTCGAGCGTTTCCATCGGGTAGAGGTCGTATCCCATGATCCACGGATCGGGCAGGTGCACCGAGGTGGGATACATGTCCGCGGCAAACACCGCCGTGCGTCCGGACGACTCGATCATCACCACCTGATGGTGTCGCGTATGGCCGCCGGAGCGCCGCAACCGCACGCCCGGCATGATCTCGGCGCCGTCGTCGACGAGATCGAGCACGCCAGCAGCCGCCAGCGGCAGGAAATTCTCCTGCAGGTAGCTCGCGCGATTGCGTTCGTGCGGATGCGTCGCGTCGTCCCACTCGCTGCGGTGCGCGACATAGCGGGCCCGCGGGAACCGCGGGACGATGCGGCCGTCCGGCGCCCGCGCGGTGAAGCCGCCGACATGGTCGAAGTGCAGATGGCTCGCGAGGACAACGTCGATCTCGTCCTCGCGGACGCCCGCTTCGCCAAGCGCATGGGATCAAGGTGGTAGTCGCGCTCGAGCCCGTAAATGTCGGCGCTCTTCGCGTCCATTTTGTCGCCGCAGCCGGCGTCGATGATCATCGTCTTGTCTTCGCTGCGGACGATGAGCGGGCGGAGACCGAGCGTGATGCGATTACGTTCGTCTGGCGACAGGCGCATTTCCCACAGCGTGCGCGGTACCACACCGAACATTGCGCCGCCGTCGAGACGAAAGAAGCCGTCGGAGAGCGTAATCAGCTCGAGGTCGCCGAGCGTATGGCGCACCGGAGTGCGAAACCGGGCGACCTTCGCCGCCGCCTGCTTCAATTCGACGAGCACGCCGTGGGCGGCAGACGGATGGACGAACGCCACCAGCGCGTCTTCCGCGCCTGGCCGCGGCTGCTCATCCACCAACCGCACACCTTTCGACTTGAGCTGCGCCAGCGCCGCCTGGATGTCGTCGACGCGAAGCGTGATGTGGTGGATGCCGGGGCCGCGTCTCTCCACATATCTCGCGATCGCCGAATCCGAGGCCGTTGCCTCGAGCAACTCCAGCGCCGCCTCTCCCAGCGGGATGAAGTGAGCGCGAACACGCTGCGACGTCACTTCTTCCGGCGCTTCGACATCCAGACCCAGTGCGTCGCGATAGAACGCCAGCGCCTGGTCGAGGTTGGTGACGGCAATGCCGATGTGATCGAGCCGCGCTTTCACTGATGCGCCCGTGTCCGCGCCAGTGTCCGCCCGAGAATGTCGGCGGCCGCCGTATAGGGATCGAGCTGCCGCGCGGCAATCCGCGAGAGAATCGCCTCGAACTCGCCAGGCTGCAACACGTCGTCCTCGATGTGCGCGAGCACGCGCTGCGTGAGCAGTTCGCGCAGACGAAACTCGCTGCGCGCGCGAACCCGCCGCTCGCGACCGGCTTCGGTGTGAGCGCGATACCCGGCGATGGCTGCCCACAGCTCCGGCACTCCCTGGCCCGTCGTCGCCGACGTCTTCATGATCGGCGGCCGCCACTCGCCTTCGGCGTATGACTGCAGCGCCAGGTTCGACTCGACCGCGGTCACCATGCGATCGGCGCCGTCGCGATCCGCCTTGTTGATTACGAAGATGTCGGCGATCTCCATGATCCCGGCCTTGAGCGCCTGCACATCGTCTCCGGTGCCAGGCACGAGCATGACTACCGAGACGTCAGCCGTCCGGACGATGTCCACTTCGTCCTGACCCACACCCACCGTTTCGATGATCACCACATCCTTGCCGGCGGCGTCGAGGACCAGCGCCGCGTCGGTGGTCGATGGCGCGAGCCCGCCGAGGTGGCCGCGCGTTGCCATGCTGCGAATGAAGACATCGGCGTCGGCGGCGTGCGACTGCATGCGCAGCCGATCGCCAAGGATGGCGCCGCCGGTGAACGGGCTCGTCGGATCGACCGCGATGATGCCGACGGTCTGGCTTTGGCTGCGCACTTCGTTGGTGAGGCGATCGACCAGCGTGCTCTTGCCGGAGCCGGGCGGTCCGGTGACACCGACCAGATAGGCGCGGCCGGTGCTCGCGAAAATCGCCCGCACGACGTCGGCGGCTTGCGGCGCCTCGTCTTCGATCAGGGAGATGGCGCGCGCGATGGCGCGGGGGTCGCCGGCCAGCACGCGATCGGCGAGGGCTGGGCGCGTCACGCCGCCGTACCCGCTCCACTTCCCACGCCTGCGGGCGCGGTCGATGCAGTGCCACGCTGGGCGCCGTCCAGGGTCGCGCCGGCGAGCAGCTGCCGCGCGATCACGAGCCGCTGCACCTCGCTCGTGCCTTCGCCAATCGTGGTGAGCTTGACGTCGCGGAAGAACTTTTCGGCCGGGTAGTCCTTGACGAAGCCGTAGCCGCCATGAATCTGCACCCCGTCCTCGGCGGCCCGCACGGCAATCTCGCTCGCATAGAGCTTGGCCATCGACGACTCGAGCGTCATCCGCTGGCCCCGATCCTTCATCGACGCGGCGCGATAGGTCAGCAGCCGGGCGGCGTCGACCCGCAACGCGCCGTCCACGAGCTTGGCGCGAATCGCGTGGAACGTCCCGATCGGCCGCCCGAACTGCTTTCGCTGAAAGGCGTAGTTGCGCGCCGCTTCGTAAGCGCCCTGCGCGAGGCCGACGGCCAGCGCGGCGATGCCGATGCGCCCGGCGTCGAGTACCTGCAGCGTCTGGATGAAGCCTTGCCCCTCCTCGCCGATCAACTGCGCGGCCGGAATCCGGCAGTTCTGAAGGATCACTTCGCTCGTCTCGCTCGCGCGCATCCCGAGCTTGTCTTCCTTCTTGCCGGCGAGAAAACCCGGCGTGCCGCGCTCGACCACGAACGTCGAGATGCCCTTGTTGCCTTTGCTCTTGTCGGTGATCGCCATCACCACCATGGTGTCCGCCGACTTTCCGTGGGTGATGAAAGCCTTGCTGCCGTTGAGCACCCAGAAGTCGCCGTCGCGCACCGCGGTGGTACGCATCGCCGCCGCATCGCTGCCCGAGCTGGGCTCGGTCAGTCCCCACGCGGCGAGCTTGTCACCTTTGGCCAACGGCGTGAGAAAGCGCCGCTTCTGTTCGTCGCTGCCGAACATCGACAGGTGCGCCGCGCCCAGGCCGTTGTGGGCCGCCACCGACAACGACACGCTCGGATCGACGCGCGCCAGCTCCTCGATGCAGATGCAATAGTCCACGGCGGACATGCCGGCGCCGCCGTATTCGGGCGCGAACTGGATGCCCATGAGCCCGAGCTCGGCAAGCTTCGGCAGCAGGGCGGAGTCGAACTGCTGCGCTTCGTCCCACTCGCGAACATGCGGTCCGATCTCGGCTTCAGCGAATTCGCGGACGCTGCGGCGAAGCAGCTCCTGCTCGTCGCTCAGTCGAACATCCATTCCAAAAATGTATCACGCGGACTTTGTGCGGAGGCCTGAGCGAGCGTGGACCGGGCACCGGCCCACGATGTCACTCAGTAGTAGATGACGACGCGGAAGTTGCCGCGATTGTCCTGGAGCGCGTCGTCGTTGATGCTGAGATAAAGCCGGCCGCTGTTGCGGACGCGAATCGGACCCGTGTCGCCGCCGATAAAGAAGATGTCCTCGCCCTGTCCCACCTTGCCGATGAGCGCGGCCGCCGGCCGATTGCCCATCGGCCGCGCGGCGTTGAACGGCGAATTGCGCTCGCCCTCCGGCCCATCGCGGCGTCCGGGACCCCAGGTGACCTCGCCGCTCGGCTGAAAGTACACCGTCTGGCCCTGACGGAGATCGACACCGGTGTCGCTCCATCGCGTGTTCGCCGGCACGAACACCTGACGCTCGCGCGTACCGCTAGGACGGCCGCCGCCGCCAATCGGACCACCGCTGCCGCCGCTGCCGAGATCGTCGAACTCGATGCGGACGACCTCCTCGCGATCGAGGCGGATGGTGCGGCCGCCGCCGAACCCGCGACGCTCCTCGAACTCGATCGTGCCATTGCGATACGCGATGAACTCGCCGCGCAGACGCGAGCCGTCGCGAAGCACGAGCGTGTCGGCAACGAGCGCAACAGGAAGCGTCGTTGCGAGTGCGATCGCGAACAAGAGCTGACGTGGGAGAGTGCGCACGAGGTCCTCCCTCAAAGGGGTACCGTGGCACCAGATTACAATAGAACGCATGCGCCGGACGTTGGCTGTTCCGCTGATGATCTGCACCATTCTTCTCGCGTCGGCGCGCAGCGCGTCGGCCGATCTCACCGCGTTCATCGGCGTGACGCCGACGCCGCAACGTCATGCCGTGCGTGGATTCGCGTTCGGGATGGGCCTGCTGGTGATCGGCTTCGAGTTCGAGTACGCCAACGCCTCGGAGGACGAGCTCGAACTCGTGCCGTCGCTGCAAACCGGCTCGGGAAACGTGCTGCTGCAGACGCCGGTCGAGATCTCGGGAATGCAGTTCTACTTCACGACGGGCGGCGGCGTCTATCGCGAGCGGCTGCTGGTGCGCCAGGAAACGCATTTCACGTCGAACATCGGCGGAGGCACGAAGATTCGGCTTGCCGGCCCGCTGCGTCTGAGGCTGGACTACCGGTTGTTCCGATTGCAGGGCGAACCTATTCACTCCACGTATCAGCGTTTCTACGCGGGGGCGAATATAGCGTTCTAACGCAGTGGTGTTCGATGCCCTGTCACTGGCACCTGAGGCACCCCAGGCATCATCAGCGAAGTCACCTAACTGGCTTCTTCGGCGGCGCCGGCGCGGCGGGCGATGCGTTCGCTGGAGCGGGCGGCGGCACCGCCATGTTCGCGAACTCCTCCATTCCCAGCTTGCTTGGCGCGCCGACGATCGCGTCGCGGTACTTCCCGAGCATCTCCGCCGACGCGCCCGACAGCAGCTCGTCGAGGAGCAGCGAAGGGCGATAGTCGATGTCGGGTGCGACCGGATCCAGCAGGTGGATGAAGACAACGTTCGCCTTGGGATCGGGGCCGGTCGGCGCGCGGAACACCCGCCATCCTTTCCCAATCGCACGATGGCGCTCGTTGGTCGTCGTCGCGAGTGCCTGCTGCAGCGCGCGAATCACCGCCTCGTAGTCGGCCACCTTGTCGCCCTTCACGGTGACGAGGAGCAGGCCGGCGGAGGTCGGGAACTTCGCCGCTGCGGGATCGAGTGGCGCCGCGGGTGAGGCATTGCCCGCAGGCTGCGCTACGGGATCCGCCGGCGCGGCGGGCGTGGCGTTGGCTGGCGCCTGCTCCGCGGCGATATCGCGGGCCGCCGCAGCGGCGATCGTCGCGAGCGCCAGCGACATGAGAAGCAGGACTGGGAAACGGGACACGGGTGTGCAGAGAAAACGCGAAACCCGCAGACGTCCCCGGGGCCGGTCCGCCCCGGGGCTCGAACTTACTGCATGCTCATCAGGGTGCTGAGATTGGTGATTGCGCGGCCGGCGAAGGCCTCCTTGTACTTGGCGAACACTTCCTGCACTTCGACCGGGAAGGTTTCGGCGATGAGCTGCGTGATGTCGTACTCCTGCCCCTTGACGACCGGGCTAATCAGGAAGATGTAGACGGCGTTGCCCTGGGCCAGCTGCGAGGACTTGAACACTTTCCACCCCGCCGCCTGCTGCTTGCGTTCGGGCTTCTCGCCCTTGCCGAGCGCTTCCTTCAACTTGTTGAGCACGGCTTCAAAATCCGCCGTCTTGTCGGGCTTAATCAGGATGGTCACGATGGCGGCATCGCCCTCGAGCGTCAACACCGGCGGCTTGGGCTGTGCCGCCGGCTCTTGAGCCTGAGCGACCGACGCCCCCACGAGTATGACGGCCGCAACGGCCATTCCCGACACCAAAGCGTGAAACCCTCGAAGCATTGAGCAGCCTCCTTCAACCAAAAGGTCGTTTACTCTACCGTACTGTCGGTCAGATGAAAACCGCCATGACCTCGTTGGCCAGGAGCATTCCAGACCGGGTGAGCCGCAGCCGCCGCGCCGGCTCATGGATCACCAGACCTGCGTCGAGACACCGCTGCAGTTCGCTCCCGTATCGCGCCCAGACATCCACGCCATAACGCGCAGTGATGGCCGGCAGATCGAGCCCGTCCGTGAGCCGCAGCCCGGTGAAGAGCGCATCCTCGAAGCGCTCGTCCCATGACAGCACGCGTCGCTCGGCCACCGGCGGTGTCGCCGCGCTCGATGCGCGCGACGTACTCCATCGTAGCAGGAACGTTGCGCCATCGTTGGCCTTGGCGTGTGGCGTGCGCACCGCAGCCAAAGCCGAGCCACTCACCGTCACTCCAATACTTGACGTTGTGCACGGCGCGCCGGCCGGGGCGCGCCACGTTCGAGATCTCGTACTGCTCGTAGCCGGCGCGCTCCAGCCGCTCGAGCGCGTCAACGTACATGGCTGCGGCGTCCTCGTCCGGCGCCTGCGACCAGCCGCCGCGCGCCATCTCGTCGCGCAGCGGCGCGTTCGGATAGAGCTCCAGCAGATAAAGCGATGCGTGATCCGGCCGGAGCGCGATCAAGTGCGTCCACCGATGCCAGCCAGTCGTCGACGCGCTGCTGCGGCAGCCACATCATCAAATCCAGGCTGACATTGTCGAACCCGGCGGACCGGGCCAGGCCGAACGCGCGGCGCGCCCCGTCGGCCGAATGGAGGCGTCCGAGTCGCGCCAGTTCCGCGTCGCGGAACGACTGCACGCCGAAGCTGACGCGATTGACGCCGGCTTCACGGTACGCTGCCATCGACTCGGCCGACGCGGTTTCCGGGTTGGCCTCGAGTGTGACTTCCGCGTCGTGCGACAGGTCGAAGCCGCGGCGGCAGGCGTCAATCAGGCGCGCGATCTCGCGCCCGGTGAGTAGCGACGGCGTGCCGCCGCCGAAGTAGATCGTGTCGGCGGCGGCGTGGGGTTCCGCGGCTCTGACGATCTCCGTTTCGATCGCCTCCAGGTACCTGTCCTTCAGCGCAGCGTCGAACAGGCCGCGATTGAAGTTGCAGTAGTTACAGATCGCCGAACAGAACGGGATGTGCAGGTAGAGACCGAGAGCCGGCGCGCTACAGATCCGCCGCGGCCGCCGGTCCACTTGAGATCGGCTGCGCCGCGGTCGCGGAGCTGGGCGCGGACCTGACCGCGCGATTTCCCGGGGAGTCCGCCACTCTTCTTGATGTTATCAGGCGGGCTCGGCCACTGTCCCGACTGCGCCGCGGCGGTATGGCGATCAGTGTCGCGAACATCCGCACCTTGGATCTCGACCCACTCGCACATCTCGAGCAGCCGCGACCGAGTGCGGGCACCGATCTGGAACGCGAACGAGTTCGGGTCCTCGTTGTTCATTGGATCGTGCAGATTGCTGGTGAGAATGGTCGGTCGCCGCGTGTTGTAGCGCGAGTTGATCACAAGACCAAGGGTCTCCTGCACCCACTCGGAGGTTTTCTCCGTGCCGAGGTCGTCGAGGACGAGGATATCGGCCTCGAGAACAGGCTTGAGGATACCCATCTCCGTTTCGTCCACCTGCGTGTTGTAGGTATTGCGGACCTGACGCAGTAGCTCCGGGGTCTCGAAGAAATATCCCTTGGCGCCGGCCTTGCGGATCACGGCCTTGAGCATGCCGACCGCGAGATGCGTCTTGCCGACGCCAAACGGGCCGTGCAGAAGCAGTCCCTTGTCGACGACCGGGAACGCCTCGACGAACTGCAGGGCGCGCTTCAGCGCGACGCGCTGCGAATCGGTGTCGGGCTGATAGCCGGCGAGCTCGGTTCGGACAAAGCGCGGCGGAATCCGGGCGGCGGTGAGAAGGCGATCGACGAGCGTCTCGCGCCAGCACTCGCAGCGCACTACCTGCTCAATGCCATCCACCTCGATGGCTTGCCAGCGAGTGTCGTTGCAGATGGGACATGCCATGGCTAGTTGAGATAACTGCGCAGCGTCTTGCCGCGCCGCAGCTTCTCGATCGCGCGCGCTTCAAGCGTGCGCACCCGCCGGCGCGACAGACGCATCCGATCGGCGATCAATGGAATAGAGAGTGCCTCGTCCGAGTGCAGGCCATAGCGCAGGCGAACGACCTGGCGCTCGAGCGGCTCCAGCGCGCCCATCGCGCTCTCGAGCTGCTGGACGAGCGCGTCGCGCATGAGATCGTCTTCGATCTCCTGCATCACCAGCCCTGGCAGCGCGTCGGATAGATCGGTCTCATCGTCGCGGCGCAACCGTCCCTTGACCCGGTCGCCGAGCGGCTCGTCGCCGCCGCTCCTCGTCTTGTGCGAGTGCTCCTCGTCCACCAGCTCGCCATCGCTCGCCACGTCGGCGAGCGCCGGCGCATGTTCGAGCTGCGCCTGGAGCGCCGCCAGACCGGCCGTGTCCGACAGCAAATGCATGATCGATTGCCGCACCCACCACGCGGCATGGCTGACGAAGCTCTCGCTGCGCTCGGGATCGAAATGGCGCGCGCCTTCGAGCAGGCCGAGATTGCCTTCATGAATGAGATCGAGGAACGGCACGCCCAGCTTGCGATAGCGGCGCGCATAGGAGACCACGAACCGCAGATTCGACTCGACCAGGGCGCCGAGCGCCTCTTCGTCCGAGCGCTGCTGGAAGCGGCGTCCGAGCTCGCGCTCCTGCTCGACGGTCAAGCGGGGAAACTTCGCGATGGCGCGCAGGTAGGACTGCACCGTGGCAGCTTCGGGCGCCAGTGTTTCGATTCTGCGCACGTCGGAAGTTTAACAGAGGTTCGCGGTGACGGCGGCGATCATTCAGCGAGGCGATTCGTCACGAGCGCTCGTTGCGCGCGGTGGCGGTCCTAGGTCTCTCACCCTCAGCGTCGGCCGCGGGCGGCGTCGCCCGTACGAGATCGGTCGGCGACGATTTCACCAGCGCGGTGCCGAGACGCTGCTCCCAGTCGTCGATGCCGCGCGCCAGCTCGCGCTTCACGTAGGCCATGAACTCGTTGACCTCCGACTGCATGCGCTCCATCTTGCGCCGCATGTTGAGGATGATCTCGACGCCGGCAAGATTGACGCCGAGGTCACGGGTCAGCGAGAGGATGGTTTCCAGCTGCTCGAGATCCTCTTCCGAATACAGCCGGGTGTTGCCTTCCGTCCGCGAGGGCGTGAGCAGGCCCTCACGCTCGTAGAGCCGCAGCGTCTGCGGATGAATACTGTATTTCTGCGCCACGGCGCTGATCATGTAGTAGGCCTTGCCGCTCTTCTTCGTCATGATGAAGGCCCCGACTCGAGGTCCCGGCTCAGCACTTCCTGCGCGAACGTCTCGTCGCGCACGCTCTCGCCGTTGATCCGGCCGAACTCCCGCAGCAGTTCCTTGGAGCGCTCATCGAGCACGCGCGGGAGCACGATGCGAACCTCGATGATCAAGTCGCCGCGCGACCCGCCGCTGGGCGACGGCACGCCGCGCTCACGCAGCCGGAACCGCTGACCCGACTGCGTGCCGGGCGGCACTCGCAGGCGAATCGCGCCGTCGGGGGTCGGCGTATGCATGCGGGCGCCGAGCGCCGCTTCGTGGATGGCGATCGGCACGACCATGTGGATGTCGTCGTCGATCGCGCTGATAGAGCGGGTGCTGCCTGACCTCGACGTCCAGATAGAGATCGCCCGGCGGCCCACCGCGGACGCCGGCGTGTCCCTTGCCCGGTACGCGCACGCGCGACGCCATCGGCGACGCCGGGCGGAATGCGCACCGTCAGCGATTCGGCACGCGTCTCGACGCCCTGCCCCTGACAGGTCTCACACGCCAGCTGCCGCAATCGTCCGGTGCCGGCGCAGTGCGGGCAGTTCTTCGGTGAACACCATGTGGCCGCGCACGGAGCGCACCACACCGGTGCCTTCGCACGCCAGACAGCGCGACTCCACCGACCGGTGATAACCGGAACCGGCGCACGAGCGGCACGCCTCCTGGCGCGTGACCGAAATCGGCCACTCGAAGCCGCGCCACGCTTCGTCGAACGTCAGCTGCGCCTTGAAGTGCAGGTCGGCGCCGTGCTCTGCGCCGATCGGCGCCGGCGCGATCGTCGCGGCGCGAAAAAACATCCTCGAAGAGATCGCCGAACGTCGTCGCCCGATCGCTGTCGCCCGCCGACGAGAAGTCGAAACCCGTAAAGCCGTAGGCCGATACCTCGGCAGTCACGCGGACCGGCTGCCCGGAGTCGTAGCGCCGCCGGCGATCGGGATCGATGAGCGTCTCGTAAGCCTCGAGCATCTGCCGGAACCGCGCCGCCGATTCGCGATCGCCGGGGTTGATGTCGGGATGGTAGCGGCGCGCCAGGCGACGGTACGCACGTTTGATCTCGCCAGCCGAGGCCCCACGCTGCACGCCGAGGACGATGTAGAGATCCATCTGTCGCTGAGAGTTGGCGCGTTCGCCAGTTGGCTACTTCTTCTCCTCGTCCACGACTTCGGCGTCAATGACATCGCCACCACCGCTCGGCTGCTGTTCCGCCGACGGGCCGGTGCCCGGGGTCCCTGGCTCCGGACCGCTGCCACCGCCCTGCTGCTGCTGGCGATAGAGCGCCTCGGCGGCCTTGTGCTGTGCCGTAGTGAGCGCTTCCATCGAGCGATTCATCGCCCCGGCGTCGTTGGCCTCGATGGCCTTCTTCAGGTCGGCAATGGCCGATTCGATCGCGCTGCGATCGGCCGCGGCCACCTTGTCCCCGGTGTCGCGCAGCATGCGCTCCGCGGTGTAGACCGCCTGGTCGGCGCGATTGCGCGCTTCGATGTCCTCGCGCCGCTTCTTGTCTTCTTCGGCGTGCGACTCGGCTTCGCGCATCATCCGATCGACTTCCTCCTTGCTCAGCCCGGAAGACGCGGTGATGGTGATCTTCTGTTCCTTCTGGGTGCCGAGATCCTTGGCCGACACGTTGACGATGCCGTTGGCGTCGATGTCGAACGTGACTTCGATCTGCGGCACGCCACGCGGCGCCGGCGGCAACCCGACCAGGTGAAAGCGGCCGAGCGTGCGGTTGTCACGCGCGAGCGGGCGCTCGCCCTGCAGCACGTGCACCTCGACGCTCGTCTGATTGTCGGCGGCGGTCGAGAAGACTTCGCTCTTGCGCGTCGGGATGGTCGTGTTGCGGGTGATGAGCGACGTCATCACCCCGCCCAGCGTCTCGATGCCGAGCGACAGCGGCGTCACGTCGAGGAGCAGCAGGTCCTTGACCTCGCCGCCGAGCACGCCGGCCTGAATCGCCGCACCGACCGCCACCACTTCGTCGGGGTTGACGCCCTTGTGAGGCTCTTTGTTGAACAGCTGCTTGACGATCGCCTGCACGCGCGGGATACGGGTGGACCCGCCCACCAGGACGATCTCGTCGATCTTCGCGGGATCGACGCCGGCGTCGTTGAGCGCCTGCTTCGTCGGACCGACCGTTTTCTGCAGCAGATCCTCGACCAGCGACTCGAACTTGGCGCGCGTGAGCTTCATCGCGAGATGCTTGGGGCCGGTTGCGTCGGCGGTGATGAAGGGCAGATTGATCTCGGTCTCCATCACCGACGAGAGCTCCATCTTCGCCTTCTCAGCGCCCTCACGCAGCCGCTGCAGCGCCATCCGATCCTTGCTCAGGTCGATGCCCTCCGTGTTCTTGAACTCGGTGGTAATCCACTCGATGATTCGGTGATCGAGGTTGTCGCCGCCAAGGTGCGTGTCGCCGTTTGTGGACTTCACCTCGACGACCCCTTCGCCCACTTCGAGGATCGAGATGTCGAACGTACCGCCGCCGAAGTCGTAGACGGCAATCGTCTCGTCTTTCTTCTTGTCGAGGCCGTAGGCGAGCGCCGCGGCGGTGGGCTCATTGACGATGCGCATCACCTCGAGGCCGGCAATCTGGCCGGCTTCCTTCGTCGCCTGGCGCTGCGCGTCGTTGAAATACGCGGGCACCGTGATCACCGCCTTGGTGACCGGCTGACCCAGGTAGTCCTCCGCCGCCTGTTTGAGTTTCTGCAGCACCATCGCGGAGATCTGTGCGGGCGGGAACTCGGAGCCGCCGGCCTTGACGCGTACGTCGCCGTTGGACGCGCGCACCACTTCGTACGGCACCATCTTCATCTCTTCGCTCACTTCGTCGAAGCGACGACCCATGAAGCGCTTGATCGAGAAGACCGTGTTCTCCGGATTGGTCACGGCCTGGCGTTTGGCGACCTGGCCCACCAGCCGCTCGCCGGTCTTGCTGAAGGCGACAACCGACGGGGTGAGCCGGTTGCCTTCGGCGTTCTGGATGACCGTGGGCTGATCCCCTTCCATCACCGCCACGACGGAGTTGGTGGTGCCCAGATCGATGCCGATAATTTTGCTCATAGCCTTAGTATGAAATGTGAGTGAAGCGCTGTCAAACTTCGGATAACAGCCGGACTCCGCGCAGTTCGGAAGGTCAGCTTGTCACAGGAGTTCGTCCATGACCCGAGCACTGCCGCGAAATAACCGTACGAGCGAACGTGCGGAGCCATCGTCGCCAACCAACGCTATACTGACCTTGCCTGCCCGTCCGACCGAGGTCAACTATGCTCGGGCTCCGTCACGTTTGCACAGCCGTCGTAGTGACCGCATTCTGGGTGCTGTCTGCCTCCGCCCAGGACACGTCGCAGCCATTGCCCGCGAGCGGCCCGCCGCCGGCGAATCTCACCTTCGTGGACGGGACGATCGATCTGGTCCACGACGGCGTCGCCGAACCGGCCGCCGGCGGCACGATGCTCCTCGACGGTGACGTCTTGCGCACGCGCATGGGACGCGCCGAGATCGTCTTCGGCGACGGGACGCTGCTGCATCTCGATCGAGAGACCGATCTCGAGCTCCTCTCTCCCGTGCGCCTGCGTCTGCGTAACGGCCGTGTCGATCGTGCGGGTGTCCGCCGCGGCGACCGAGCCGTACGTGATCGACACGCAGGCGGCCTCGATCACCCTGCACGCGCGCGGCGAATACGGTGTGAGCGCCGACGGCCGCATCGAGCGCCTCGAACTCACCGTGGCGCGCGGGCTCGCCGAGCTGGACGACGCGGGATCGCGGACCGCGGTTCGCGCCGGCGAGATGGCAACAATCCTCGGCGCCGGCGGGCGCGTGCTGCTGCACGCCTTCAATTCCGCGCGCTACGACGCGTTTACGCGCTGGGCCGACGAACGCGCGAACGGCTTCACGACGGCGGCGTCGGCGCAGCAGCTGCCCGTCGAACTCCGCGCCTACGGCTCGACCTTCGACAGCTACGGACGCTGGGATTACGTGGCGCCGTACGGCTACGTCTGGTTCCCGGCCGTCGGCGCGGCGTGGCGGCCGTATCACGCCGGCGCGTGGCGGATGACGCGCTACGGGTGGACGTGGATCGGTCACGACCCGTGGGCGTGGCCGACGCACCACTACGGCCGCTGGGGCTTCAGCGGCGCGTCGTGGTTCTGGATTCCCCATCGGGTGTGGGGGCCGGCGTGGGTGAGCTGGTCGTTCGTGCCGGGCTACGTGAGCTGGTGTCCGCTCGGGTGGGACGGCCGCCCGGTGTTCGCGTTTGGCGATTCATGGGGACGCCGCGGCGATCATCCCGCCTACTGGCCCAATTACGACCATGCGCCGCGCCTGGACGATCATGCCGCGCGACGCGTTCAACGGCCGGCGACCCGTGCGCACGCACGCGATCGATCCGGAGCGGCTGCCGGACGATGCGCGGCGCGCGTTCAACAACTTCGCCGTACCGCGTGGTGGCGTCTCGGCGCCCGCCGCCGCGAGTATTTCGCCCGGCGTGGACGTCGCGGTACCCCGTGGTGGCGCGGCGGGTCTGCGGCGCGCCGACGATCCGAACCGCGAACGCCCGCGCGGTGGCGTGCGCTCGCCATACAACGCGCCGGTGCCGGCTCCATACGCGGAAGCCGCCGCGGAGGCGGCGCGAGGGTCCACTGCCGGAGCGTCGGGTGGTGCCATCGAACGGCGCCCCTCGCCGCGTGAGCAGGACAGCAACGACACGCCGCGCGTCTATCAGCCGGGAGTCTACGCGCCACGTCCGGGGACCGGACGGCCCGCGCGCGAGGATCGCCCCGCGCGTAGCGACGATCCGCAACGCATCGATCGATCGGGTCGTACCGAACGGCCGGCCGGCGCCGAGCGACCGCAGCCGGCGGAACGCGCGGCGCCCGCGGAACGTGGCGAATCGGCCGGTCGCGCGCAATCCGGCGGCGCGGGCGTACCCCGCGGTTCCGGCGAAGGCGCGCGAAGCGGCGGATCGCAGGGCGGTGAGTCGCGACAGGGCGGCAGCGCCGCCGGCGGTGTGCGTCGCCCGCCCCGTTAGCCGGCATCCTTTCGTATGGCCCACTACGTCATCAAGGTCGCGCGCCAGGCCGGTATCGCTGCGCTCTTCATTGGCGCGGCGCTCGCGGGCACGCTCACCGGCGTGCTCTTCGCCTATGCCGACGATCTGCCGCAGATTACGGCGCTCGACAACTACATGCCAAACACGATCACGCGCGTCGTTGGCAAGGACGGCGCCGTCATCGGCGAGTTCGCCACCGAGCGACGCGTCGTCATCGGTTACCAGGACATTCCGCTGCGGCTGCGGCAGGCGATCCTGGCGGCCGAGGACTCCGAGTTCTTCGAACACGTCGGTCTCAGCGGGCAGCGCATCCTGCTGACGCTGATCAAGGACGTGATGGAGCGAAGGCTGGCGGCCGGCGCGAGCACGCTCACGCAGCAGCTCACCCGCAAGCTGTTTCTCACCGACGAAAAGACGTGGGAGCGCAAGATCAAGGAGGCGATTCTCGCCATCCAGATCGAGAAGCGCTACACCAAGGAAGAGATCTTCACGTTCTACTGCAATCAGATGTACTTCGGCCACGGCGCCTACGGCGTCGAAGCGGCGTCGCAGCTGTATTTCCGCAAGTCGGCAAAGGATCTCTCGCTCGAGGAAGCCGCGCTGATCGCCGGGAATTCTGCAGGGCAACGTGCGGCAGAGCCCTTACATCAATCCCGACGCAGCGCTTCGGCGGCGCAACTACGCGCTCGACCGGATGGCGGAAGAGGGCTTCATCTCGGCGACCGAAGCCGAAACCGCCAAGCAGACGCCGATCGTGACGCGCGGCGAGCCGGGCCAGGAAACGAGCATGGCGCCCTACTTCCTCGAGGAAGTGCGCAAGTATCTCGAGGCCAAATACGGCGCCAAGGCGCTCTACGAGAACGGTCTGACCGTGCGCACCTCACTCGATCTCGACCTGCAGCGAGTCGCCAATGCCGCGCTCGACAACGGTCTGCGACAGGTGGCGCGGCGACGCGGGATTTGGCGCAAGCCGGCCAGCAACGTCCTTGCCGAAGGGCACACGCTCGAAGGCTTCAAGCTCGATCGCTGGAACCGCGCGATGAACGCCGGCGACATCGTCCCTGCGATCGTGATCAGCGTCGATCCGCGCGAGGAATCGACGGGCGCGTTTCGGGTACGGTTCGGCCGCTACACCGCCGAGCTCGACGCGGCCGAATTTCCAATGGACGCGTAAGACGCACGCCGCCGATCTCGTGCAGACCGGCGATCTGATCGAAGTCAAGATCGGCAAGCTCGAGTCAGGCGCCACGCAGCCGGCGGTGACGCTCGAGCAGCCGCCGATGCTCGAAGGCGCCCTCGTCGCCATCGACAACCAGACGCGGCCACATTCGTCGCGATGGTCGGCGGCTACAGCTTCGCGCGTAGTAAGTTCAATCGCGCGACGCAGGCCTATCCGCCAGATGGGATCGACGTTCAAGCCGCTGCTCTACGCCGCGGCGATCGATCGCGGACTGACGCCGGCGACGATGCTCGTCGACAGTCCGGCGACGTTCGACGCCGGCGCAGGTCAGCCGCCGTATTCACCGCGGAACTACGACGGCAAATACTTCGGCCCGGTCACGCTGCGCGCGGCGCTCGAACAGTCGCGCAACGTCCCGGCGGTTCG
The DNA here is from genome assembly GCA_963807105.1 of uncultured Acidobacteriota bacterium. GTDB lineage: Bacteria > Acidobacteriota > Vicinamibacteria > Vicinamibacterales > UBA2999 > DASPWV01. Next base: position 495,177 of record CAWEAM010000001.1, read on the forward strand.
CGTGATGGAGATGCTCGGACCGCGCTCAGGTGGTCGCCTACGCGAAACGATTCGGCTTCCCGGAGGATTTCCCGCCGTTTCTCTCGACGGCGCTCGGCGCCGGCGAGGCGACGCTGCTCGAAGTGACAAGCGCCTTCTCGGCCTTCCCGAACCACGGCATCCGGCTGCAGCCGTACCAGGTGATTTCGGTGCAGGACCGCGAGGGCACGCTTCTCGAGGATCACCGGCCGGTTCCGCGCGACGCCATTCGCGCCGACACCGCATACGTCTTGACGAATCTCATGCGCGGCGTGGTGCAGCGCGGAACGGCCGCCGCCGCGGCGTCGCTTGACTGGCCGCTCGCCGGCAAGACCGGCACCGTGGACGACTACACCGACGCGTGGTTCGTCGGGTTCGACCCGAATATCACGGTCGGCGTGTGGGTCGGATACGACGAGAAGAAGCCGATTGGAACAGGCGAAACTGGCGCGGCACCGCGCTGCCGATCTGGATCGACTTCATGCGCGCGTACATCGACAAGCGCGCCGACCGCAAGAACCCGCCCACCTTCGAGGCGCCTGGCAACATCGTCGTCGTCACGGTCGATCGCGCAACCGGTGAGCCGGTTGATGACGAGCACGCGTTTCCCGAGTCGTTCATCTCGGGCACGCAGCCGGCGAAGGTCAGCGCGCCCTCGCAGTAGCAGGCCATAGGAGACCGCCGCAGGGCATGCGGTTCGGATCCATGAGCGACCCTACTCGTCTTCGTCCACACTCGGCGTTCCCAGCGTGCCCGATGCCTTCTGCATCAGGAACGTCTTGATGAACGCGTCGAGGTCGCCGTCGAGCACGCGGTTGACGTCGCCGACCTGCAGCTTGGTCCGATGGTCCTTGATCATCTGGTACGGTTGCAGCACGTAGCTGCGAATCTGGCTGCCGAACGCGATGTCCTTCTTGGCGCCGCCAATCTGATCCAGCTTCGCTTGCTGCTCCTTCTCCTTGAGGTCGTAGAGCTTCGCCCTGAGGATTTTCATCGCCACATCGCGGTTCTTGTGCTGCGATCGCTCGTTCTGGCACGAGACGACGATACCCGTGGGCAGATGCGTGATGCGGACGGCGGAATCGGTGACGTTGACATGCTGACCGCCGGCGCCGCTCGAGCGATAGGTGTCGATGCGTAGGTCCTTCTCCGAGATGTCGAGGTCCACGTCTTCTTCGATCTCGGGCCAGACGTAGACCGATGCAAACGAGGTGTGTCGGCGCGCCGCCTGATCGAACGGTGAGATGCGCACCAGCCGATGGACGCCGGCCTCCGCCGACATGAGACCGAAGGCGTACTCGCCGGACAGCGTGATGGTGGCGCTCTTGACGCCGGCTTCGTCGCCGGGCTGGTAGTCGATCACTTCACGCCGCAACCCGCGGCGCTCGGCCCACTTGAGATACATGCGCAGCAGCATCTCGGCCCAGTCCTGCGACTCGGTGCCGCCGGCTCCAGGGTGAATCGTCACGATGGCGTTGGCGCGATCGTGCTCGCCGCTGAGCATCTTCTTGACTTCGGCCGCTTCGACTTCGCGTTCGAGCGCGTCGAGCGCGCGTTCGAGCTCGCCGCCGACCTCCTCACCCTGGTCCGCCCATTCGAGCAGGACCCCAAGGTCGTCGACTTTCCGGCCAAGCGAGTCGCGCAGATCGATATCGTCGGTGATACGCCGCCGGCGCTGCAGCGCCTTTTGCGCTTCGGCCTGATCCTTCCAGAAGTCGGGGGCGGCGATGCGGCTCTCGAGCTCGTTCAGCTCGCTGGCGGAGTGGGCAGAGTCAAAGATAGCTCCGCAGGTCCCTGGCACGCTTGACCAGGCCTTCGGAGCGGCGGATCAGATCATCGAGTACGAGCGACACGGAACACAGGCCCTCCACGCGCACGAACGCAAAGGCAAGCGCGACCAGCGTGATGAACACGGCAGTCTGCGGCGCGATGTCCCCAATTGTGGCATACACCGTCCGCTCCTGCAGGAAGCGCACTTCCCCGACGACCATCATCGTTTCGAACAGATTGGTCCGGACGAGCACCCGCCCGTACGGATCGACCAGCCCGCTGATCCCGGTATTGGCCGCGCGCGCGAGATACCGCCCCTGCTCGATCGCCCGCATCGACGCGAGCTCGAAGTGCTGGAACGGCGCCGACGAGGTGCCGTACCACGCGTCGTTGGTGATCGTGGTCAGCAGCTCGCTGCCCGAGAGCACGGCGTTTCGCATCAAATCGGGAAAGACGACTTCGTAGCAGATCGCCGTGCTCAGCATATGGCCGAGCGCGGGCAGCATCGTGACGCTGGTGCCCGCCGTGAAGTCGGATACCGCCTCGACCAGCGGACCAACGAAGAACAGCCAGTCCTTGAGCGGCACGAACTCGCCAAACGGCACGAGATAGTTCTTGCGGTAGACCGCCGCGGTCGACCCGGCCTGATCGAGCATGAAGGCGGCGTTGTAATAACGGTCGGCGCCGTTGCCGCGCTCGATCTGATCCGAGCCGAAGAGGAGCGGCGTCCCTGTTTCCCGGGCGAGCGATCGGATCTGCGTTTCGCCCGCATGATCCTCCTCGAAGAAGAACGGGGTGGACGACTCCGGCCAGAGCACGACCTGCGCGCCTTCCGCGACCGCCTGCCGCGTCATCGTCTTGTAGCGCTCGAAGATCGCGGACGCGCGCGCCGGATTCCACTTTTCTTCCTGCGGGATGTTGGCTTGTATCAGACCGACGCGGGTGGCCGAGCCGGTCCGCGTCAGCCGCCCCTCGTTGATGCGCGCCGCGCCCCATACCGACGGCGCTGTGACAATCACCAGCGCCGCCACCGCCGCGGAAATGCGCGTCCGCCCTCGGGACAGCGCGGCGAGCGCGAAGCACGCGTGCAGCGTGGCCAGCAGCCATGACAATCCATAGACGCCGACCACGCTCGCCAGCTGCGCGAGCGGCAACAGCCGGACGACGGAGTTGCCGAGCGGGACCCAGGGAAATCCCGCGAACAGGTTGCCGCGCAGATATTCAGCCGCGACCCACGCCGCCGGCGCCAGGATCAGTCCCGTCGGGCCAAAGCGGCGGATGATGACGCCGGCGGCGGCGCCAGCCAGGCCCGTGTACAGCGATTGATAGAACGCCAGCGTCGCCGCGACGGCCACGCCCGCGATCATCGGCAACCCGCCGTACGTCGTGACCGTTCCGTGCGTCCAATAGAGGGTGCCGCCGAAGTAGGTCAATCCGGTGAGCAGCCCGAGCTGGAAACCGCGCAGCGGCGACGTGCCACGAAAATTGCGGCCGGCAAGCGCAACGAACCATGGCGTGAGCGCGATGAATGCGACGGCAGGATGGCCGTAACGCGGGAACGAGAGCGCCAGCAGCACGCCGGCAGCGAGGGCTAGCGCACGATCCAGGGCTTGAACTGCTCTTCTTTTTGCAGCCGGGCGGCGACCGTTTCCGCTTCGCGGCGATCCTTGAACTTACCGACGCGCACGCGGAACACGGGCGGCGCGCCCGCGTCAGGGCTCAACACGTAGGCCGGATAGCCCTTGTTCGAAAGGCCGCGCGCCACGGTGTCGGCTTCCGCGCGCTGACGGAGCGCGGCCACCTGAATCGCAAAGCCGGCGCCCGCCGGCTCCGTCGATGCGGGCGGCGCAGCGGCGACCGAAGCCGCGGTTGGCGGTGCTGCGGCAGGCGCCGCAGGAGGTGCTGGCGGGGGCTTTGGCGCGTCCGCCGGCTTGAGCGACTCGCGCGGCGTTCCGCTCGCCGCCAATCGATTGGGATAGGTCAACTCTTCGTTCGCGGCGGTCGGCGTGCCGGGCGTGGCCGCCGAGGCCACCGCGTCGGGAACCTCGGGAGCGGCCGAGGCTTCGACGGGAGTCGTGCCCTCGCCGCGCACACCTCTTCCGACGAGAACGCCGCACAGGAAAATCACGACGGACACGACCACAACGGCCATGAACAAGAAGACGAGCTGCTTCCCGTTCAGCTGGATTTCATGGAACGCGTCGTCCGTCGTCGCAGCCATCGATCCGGTTAACCCCCTGAGCTTTCACATTTTAGCACGCGCGAGACGCTCGCGGAGCGCCTGGGCGTCTGCCGACGTCGGGTCCAGCCCGAGCGCACGATCCACCTCGTGCCGGGCCGACGCAATGTCCTGAAGTTGGAGAAAGGCCTCCGCAAGTCCTAGGTGCGCGGCCACCGTTTCATCGCTCCAGAGCGCGATTTTGAACGCCTGGACTGCTTCGGTCGTGCGCGCCCCGCGCAGATAGATACGGCCAAGCAGGAGGTGGGCGTCCGACAGATACGGAGAAAGGAACAGCGCGCGCCGCAGCTCCTGCTCGGCCTCACGATCGGCTTCGCGATCGAACGCGCGCCGTCCGGCCTCGAGATGAAAGGTGGCGAGCGTCGCCTGATCGCGCTGGCCGCTCGACGTGATGATCGATTCGACGCGCGCGCCGGGACGTTCGAGGTAGTCCTTGGATCGTTCGAGACCGCGCGGCACGCCGTCTCCGCCCGCGGCCTGGCGCTTGTCCCACTCGGCGTAACTCGACGAGAGGCGCCGCGCCAGTTCTTTCTCGCGCGCCGCTTCCGCCGTCGCGCCCGACTGCTGCAGCGCCGCCCCCAGCACGTAATGCGCATCGCCGTCGGCCGGATCGCGGCGCAACGCTTCGCGCAGCCAGTAGATCGCCGCCGGCGGATCGCGATCGACGCAGTACGCGTAGCCCAAATTGAAGAAATAGTCCGGGTCGGTGTCGTCGGTCTGTGCCGCCTGCGTAAAAGTAGTACGCCGGTTTGCCGGATTGGTTGGTGCCGCCGCGCAGCAATTGCACGACGCCGATCGCGTTGAGCACTTCGGCCTGCTGCACCTCCTTCGCCAGCGCCGTCAACGCGTCGAAGGCCTGGTCGTAGCGCTTCAATTCGATCTGAGAGAGCGCGGCGAGATAACGCGCCTGATACGTGTGTCGGCTGCTCGACGCGACGGCGGTCGCGATCTCGAATGCGGCCGCGTGATCGCCGAGATCGCTGAGCACCTCCCAGAGCGCCAGACGCACGCGATCGTCGCTCGGCGCGAGCTTGAGCGCCTGCTCGAGAAACGACCGCTGACGCGGCGCGGTTTCGGCGACAAGGCCCTTGACGTACGCCTCCAGCGCCTGTGGCGACGCGAGGATCGTTCCGGGCGGCGCCGGCGGCATCGGCGTGGTTGCCTCGCGCAGGCGCCTGGCGACGCGCTGGTAAATCGCGAACAGATGGCTGAGCGGGCCTCGCTCGGTCACTTCCGGCAGCAATCGTCCGGCATCGAGGTGAATCACCCGCGCGCGAACGGTCAGATGATCGCCGGCCAGCTCGTAGGCGCCGATCACGACGTCCGACGCGCCGACAAACTGCGCTACCTTGATGACGGTTGCGTGACTGAGCGAAGGCGCCGGCGGAAGCTGCAAGCGCTCGAATGCCGCTACCCGCGCCTCGCGCGCGATGCTCGCCGCACCAAATACTTCGAAATAATCGGCAAGAAGGACCGTCGATCCTTCGGCGAGCCAATACAAGCGCGGCTCGGCCTGCGGATTGTGAAAAGGCATGAGCAGCGTGTCGCGAAACGCCGGCGCGGCTGTTTGCTGCGCCGCGGCAGGAGCTGCGCCGGCGATGACGGCGAGCGACGCGAGAGAAAGAATGGCACGCCGGATTCTCATGCCGCTTCCGCCGTCGTCCGAGTGCCGAGCGTCACCGCCATGGTGCAGCCGGATCCGCCGTGCGCGCGGCACTCGGTAATCTGGACGCGCGCATCGAGGGCGAAGTGCTGCAGGAATCGTTCGACCGCCGCGCAGTAGAACACGCACATCGGCCACGATGTGGTCTCGCGCACCGAACAGAAAACCGAGGAGCGGATCCCGACGATGCCCGTGCCTCTGCGAATGCGCACGCTGGCCTTCGAACCTTTGAACGTCCGGCTCACCAGCCGGCGGCTCTGGCGCAGGGCCCACCGCGCTCGCAGCCGGTTGGGAAAGCGGCCCGCCAGCCCGCGCTCGAACGCCGAGAGCTCCGCATAGGCCCAGTCGGCCGAGCATTGGCCCGCGCGCGTCATGATCCGGTCGTAGGTGTGCTGTCCTTCGAGGCGCAGGAAGCTCAGCACGGCATGCAGCGGCGCCAGACCGAACTTGCCGTCGCGCAGCCCCGGCGGGGTCAACCAGTTTTCGTAGAAGTCCAGACGTCCGGGAAGGACGTCCGCGATGCCTTCGTGGAGACTCGCGATGAGTAGACGACCGATGCCGGCATCAACCATGACCAGTGAAGTTCTGATAACGTTACACGAAAGTGATTAGAGGTGCCTCGACAGCCTTGAGGTGCCTTGGGTGCTTAGTGCTCCGTGCAAAGAGCGTGCGCGCGGCGGCTGGATTCGTGTGATTGCATCGTGTTCAGTGGCGCGATTCTCATCGGCGGCCAGGCGCGGCGGCTCGACGGGCGCTTCAAACCGCTGCTGCCGATTGCCGGACGCACGATTTTGGAACGCGAGGTCGAAGCACTGCGGCGGGCAGGAGCGGACGATATCGCGTTGATCGGCCGATGGTCGGCCGATGAACGACCGCCGGCTTCCGTGTTCGCCGACGCATTGGACGGCAGCGGGTCGCTCGGGGGGTTGTATACCGCGCTGCTCATCGCCACGACAGATCGCAGCGTGGTGCTGGCTGGCGACATGCCGTTTGTGAACGCCGCCTTCGTCGCACGGCTCTCGCAGGTTCGCGGCGACGAGGACGGCGTCATCGCGGTTGGGGCCGACGGCATGCATCCGTTGTGTGCGTGCTATCGCCGATCGGTGGCGCGACAGCTCAAGGCGTGCGCCGATCGGCGTGAGTTGCGGATTCGCGACGCGGTTGCGAGACTGCGCCTCGCGCGGGCGAGTCCTTCCGAAACCGCCGCGCCGGGCGCAGACGATATGATGCTGATGAACGTCAACACCCCGCCGACTACGAACGCGCCCGACGAGCCGCGCGTCGACCTCGCCTAGCTCGTTTTTCTGTCAGCCATGATTCTTCCGCTTCACGATCGGGTCAGGGACCGCGTCCGCGCCGCGATCGCCGACGCTCTACGGCCCCGAGGATTGCCGCGGCGGCGGCTGATCCCGATCGAATCACCGCCCAATCGAACACTGGGCGATCTCGGCTCCCCTACCGCGTTCGATCTCGCACGGCGACTGCGAAAGGCGCCGCGGGCGATTGCGCAGGAGATTGCGGACGCGTTCGGCAGCGTCGATGGCGTGGCGCGCGTGGTCGCCGCACCGAACGGTTATCTCAACGTCTTCCTCGATCGTCCGATGTTCCTGCTGCAGCGGCTCGGCGTGCGTCGAGGCACTGGCGGCGGCGTCACGCCGATGTCGGAAAGCCATCGTCGAACATACGGCGATCAATCCGAACAAGGCCGCGCACATCGGCCATCTCCGCAATTCCGCGCTGGGCGACACGCTGGTCCGGGTGCTTGGCGTTCCGCGGGAACGCCGGTCGAGATCCAGAACTACATCGACGACACCGGCGTTCAGGTGGCCGACGTCGTCGTCGGGTTTCCGTACGCTCGAGGGGCTCGATTTCGCGAGCGTGCGGGCGATCGCCGACTCGACGCGGTTCGACTATTACTGCTGGGATCTCTACGCCCGCGTCACGGAGTGGTATCGCCGGCGACAAGGAGCGGCTGAAGATCCGTGCCGCCACGCTGCATGACATCGAACACGGCGGCAACCCAACGGCGGAGATTGCGGCGTTCATCGCCGAACGCATCGTCCGCTGCCATCTGCGGACGATGGCGCGGCTCAACATCGATTATCACCTGCTCACGTGGGAAGGCGACATCCTGCGGCTGCAGTTCTGGGCCCGCGCCTTCGAGGTGCTCAAGGAAACCGGCGCGGTCTACTTGCAAACCGAAGGACGACTGGCCGGCTGCTGGGTGATGAAGATCGATGAGCGCGCCATCCGCAGCCGAGGTCGGCGACGACGCCGGACTGACCGAATTGGCGAGCGAAGACGAGCGCGAGAAGGTGATCGTCCGCTCGAACGGCACGGTGACCTACGTCGGCAAGGACATGGCGTACCAGTTCTGGAAGTCTGGTATCCTGGGCCGCGACTTCCACTATCGCCGCTTCGCGACGCGCATGACGGCGCGGACCTGTGGGCGACCACGAGCCGGCGCGACCACGCCGACTCGCCGCATCCGCCGTTCGGCGCGGCGGCGGCCACCTATAACGTCATCGACGTGCGCCAGTCGTATTTGCAGAAGCTGTTGAAGCAGGCGCTGATCGCCGTGGGCCATCCGCAGGAAGCGGAACGCCTGACGCACTTCTCGTACGAGATGGTGGCGCTGTCGCATGCCACGGCGCGCGAGCTGGGCTTCGCGCCGGCGGCCGGATTCGGAAGAAGCCAAGCGACCGTTCGTCGAAGTCTCAGGACGCAAAGGACTTGGCGTCAAGGCCGACGATCTGATCGACCGCGTGCTCGACAAAGCCACGGCTGAAGTGCAGAAGCGGATCGACGATCTTCCCGATGCCGAGCAGCGCGAGATCTCCGAGGCCGAGCGGCGGCGGATTGCCGAGCTGATTGGCATCGCGGCGGTCCGATATTTCATGATCAAGTACTCGCGGACCAAAGGTGATCGCGTTCGACATCGACGAAGCGGTCAGCTTTCACAGGCGAAAGCGGCCCGTACCTGCAATACGCGGTCGTGCGCGCGAACCGGATCTTCCGCAAGCTGCAGGAACGCGAAGCGGTTTGACGCGAGGCCGACATCCTCGCCGAGCCTGCCGTCGACGCCACCCGACGCCCTGCTTGGCGCCGAGGGCGACCACGAGCTGTGGAACCTTGTGCTCGAAGCGGCGCGGCTCGATGATGTGGTTGAACAGGTTGTGCGGTCGCTCGAGTTTGCCGTGCTGGCGAAATACGGGTTCGGCCTGGCGCAGCTGTTCAGCGCGTTGTATCAGAATCCGCGGGCCTCGATTCTCAACGAGGAGCGCGACGACGTGCGACGCTGGCGCGCCGCGGCCGTGTCGTACGTGACGGAATCAGCTGACGCGCGTTCTGGATTTGATGGGCGTAGGCGTTCCCCAAAGAATGTGAGCTGCTCATGCCGACGATTGCGATCGCGCCCTGCCGCGCCATGGCTGACTACCTGGAGTCGATCCGACGTGCCGGCGGCGAGCCCGCTCGAGCTCACGCACGACCGCGACACAGCCCGCCGACGTAGTCCGCGCGTGCACGGCCTGATGCTCACCGGCGGCGGCGACGTCGATCCGCGGCTCTACGGCGAGGAGCCGCATGCCACGTTTCAGCCGTCGGAAGCCGGGCCGCGACGCGTACGAGATCGAGCTGATTCGCGAGGCCGATGAAGGCGCGAGCTGCCGATCTTTGCGATTTGCCGCGGCATGCAGGTGCTCAACGTCGCGCTCGGCGGCACGCTGGTGCAGGACATTCCGTCGATGGTCAACGGCGCGCTGCATCATGCGGTGCCGGAGCCGCGCTATCGCGATCGCGCACGAGGTGTGGGTGGCGGACGGCTCGCAGCTGTTCAATTGATGAAGGAGAAGCTCGAAGGCGAAAGCTGTCAGGTCAACAGCCGCCATCATCAGGCGGTGAAGGATGTCGCGCCGGGCTGGGAAGTGCGGGACCGCGCCCGACGGCGTCATCGAGGCGATCGAGCAGCCGGGCAGGTCTTCCGCCTCGCGGTGCAGTGGCATCCGGAGAATTTCTTCCGTACCGGCGAGTTCCGGCCGCTGTTCGAAGGGTTCATCGAAGCCGCTAGCGAAGCCGCTGAGCGCGCTCAGCCTCCCGAGCAGGGTCTTTCGATCTGCTGCATCGCGCGCACGGGCGACGTCCGCTCGTTCGCGAAGACTAAGTGGCAGGCCCTTCGCCAGGAGTGCGTTGACCCGGATCGCGGAAGCGCCGTCGTTGAGCGGACGCGAGCAGCGCGCCGGCACCTATCGCGCGCACGATTGCGAGCTGCGACTGGCGGCGCCATCGGACGCAACAGGCGCGCGCGAGACGAGGCCGACCCGCGAAAACCGCCTCATGGATGCCGCACCATCGACTGAGATACCCGGGATCGAGACGCGAGATCGCGGCACAGTTCCGCCGCGGTCGTGCGCTCGCGATGCGCGAGCTCGTACAGCACCCGCACTTCGGCTAGCGAATAGGCGCTGTCGAGATAACCGTTGTCGAGCAAGCCGATCAGTCGCGTGTAAAAGCGGTTGAAGCGGCGGATCGCATCGACGTCGCGGCCGTTCGATCCGCTCATTGCGGCAGACGGCGGCGGCGGCTCCGCGGGATCGTAGCCAACGACCACTGTCCACGGACGCACTGCCAGCGCGCTACCAGGCCTTCGATAACGTACGGATCGTTGGTCGCGAATGTCTCCGCAGTCGTCGCATCGGGCGCGCGGAAGACGAGCAGCGCGCCGCTCGGCGGATCGCCCGAGCGCGCCGGCCATCACCAGCTCGCCGCGCGCGTGCGCGTCGCGGACGAGCGCGAGATGCCGGCGGTCGATAGGGCGTGCGCCGTTCCTTGAAGTTGTCAGCGGTTTCGTAGGTGAGCGCGAAGTACGGCATCGGTCCTGATCCCTGATCCCTGATCCCTGATCCCTGATCCCTGATCCCTGATCCCTGCCTCAGATGTAAACCAGCCAGTTGTGCGTGTCCGGCGCGTTACCGGTTCGAATCGCTTCGAGCTGACGGCGCGCGCGGTCGAGCGGCGACTCCGCATCGAGCGGCGTCATTTCCATTTCCTTGCCCTGGAACCGGATTTTCCGAATCGGCGCGATCGTGGCGGCCGTGCCGATACCCGCAGCTTGGGTCGGCTTACCGTCCTCGTGTCGCTGGAAGAGCTCGTCGATCGAGATACGTCGCTCCTCCACCTGGACGCCAAGATCGCGGCAGATCGCAAGGACCGAGTCTCTTGTGATTCCCGGCAGGATGGTGCCCGAAAGCGGCGGCGTCACCACGCGGCCGTCCATCACGAACGCGATGTTCATCAAGCCGCACTCCTCGACGATGCGGTGCGTCGTCGAGTCGAGCCATAGGACGGTATGGCAGCCCTCCTTCTGCGCTTTCTGCGCAGCGAGCAGACTGCCGGCGTAATTGCCGGCCGCTTTGATATCGCCGGTCCCGCCCGGGCAGGCGCGCGCGAACTCCGGCTCCGCGAGCAGATCGACGGCGCCCGAGAAATACGGGCCCGACGGGCTCGTGAGAATCATGAACTGGTACGTCGAGGCCGGCCGCACCTGGAGCAGCGCTTCGGTGGCGACATAGACCGGCCGAACGTAGAGCGCGCCGCCCTGGCCGAAAGGGACCCAGTCGCTATCGAGGCGAATCAGCTCGAGCAGGCCGTCCATGAACACGCGCTGCGGGATAAGCGCCATCGCAAGGCGCGCGGCCGATCGGTTCATCCGCGCGAAGTTGTCGAGCGGGCGGAAGAGCGCAATGCGCCCGTCGGCAGTGCGATGCGCCTTGAAGCCTTCGAAGATGGCCTGCCCGTAGTGGAGCACGCTCGCCGCAGGCGACATCGGCAGGTCGCGATAGGGCAGGATCTCCGGCTCCTCCCAGCGGCCGTCGCGGCACGTGGCGATCAGCATGTGGTCGGCGAACGTAGTGCCGAAAGGTGATTTCTCACGGAGCTCTTCCGTGAGGCGGGACGACCCGGTCCGCGTGATCTGAAGCGTTGGCATGATGGCTGGAATTGTGGTTCGCATTAGTTGACGTTGTCAACTAACTGCATTTCTCAGGGTGCCTGAGGTGCCTAAAGGTGCCTGCAGTGCCTACGCTAGGGGGTGCTTGGGGCTTTGGTGCTTGGGTGCCGCGCTCGGTGCTTAGAGGCACCTACAGCGTAAGTACGACTACCGTCTCTACGTGCGCCGTATTAGGGAACATGTCGAACGCCTCGATGCTTCGCAGCTGATAGCCATGGCGTGTCAGAAGACCCACGTCGCGGGCCAATGTTGCGACGTCGCACGAGACGTACACCACGCGCGCGGCGTCGAGCGCCGCGAGACCCTCGAGCACTGGCTTGGCGAGGCCCGTCCGCGGCGGGTCGGCCAGCACGGTCTGCAATCCGCTGCCGCCCGCGGCGCGCCGCCAAAAACACTTCCACCGGCTGATGACAGGCGCGCGCCACACCACCGAACGGCGCGAGGTTCCGCTTGAGATCCTCAGCGGCAATCGCATCGCCCTCCACCGCGACGATGTCAACATCACCACGGTTGGCCAGCGCCGCCGAGAACAGCCCGACGCCGGCATACAGGTCGAGCGCAGACCCCGCCGGCACGAAACCGATGACGCGCAACACGAGCGCCTCGACGAGAAAGCGGTTGGCCTGAAAAAACGCCCGGGCGTGACGCGAGAGACGCACGCCGGCAATGACGTCGTTAACCTGCGGCGAGCCCCAGACGGTGAGCGGACGCGTCTGGGGGTCAAACCCTGAAGAGACGCCCGTCAGCCCTTCCACCTGCGTGAACGCGGCGAGTCGTGACGGATCGCTGCCGGCAGCCAGCTCCAGATGACAGGCGCGCTCGGTGCCTGCGCAATTCTCGGAGAGCTCGATCTGCAACACCCGGGCGCGGTCGGTGCGCCGCAACCCGTCTTCGAGCCGCCCGATCGCCTGCAGCGTCTCGTCGCGAAGCTGTCTCGTCTGCCCCGCATCGCAGAGCGCGTGGGTTCCTTCCTTGAAGAACCCAATGCGGCCCTTCTCGACGTGCAGCCGCGCGCGCATGCGATACGCGTCGGCCGGCGAGCCGGCTACGCCAACCTCGTCCTCCAGCGCGAGACGAGCGATGCGCGAGAACGCGTCGCGCAGGATCTCGCGCTTGAGATCGAGCTGCCGCTCGTAGCGAACGTGCGCATAGACGGCACCGCCACAGCGCGGATCGCAGAACGGATCGACGCGATCCGCCGACGCCTCGATCACCCTGCGCACGTCGGCCCAGATCGTTCCGCGCTGAACCTTCTCGACCTCGACCTCGGCGCGTTCGCCCGGAATCGCTCCGGAGACGAGCACGATCGCGCCCTCGTGTCTGGCCAGCATGCGGCCGCCGGCTACCGCTTTCTCGATGTGCAGGGTCAGCCGATCGCCGGATTTCATGGCTCGTAGCGCAGCAGCGGCAGCGCGAAGGTCTCGCGCACGAGGCGCTCAAAAGCGGCAATCTTTGCTTTGGCGAACGACTCCGCCAGCATGCGACCGCGAAACGGCGCCAGCTCTTCGTCCGCTTCCGCTTCGAGGCGGCCGCGCTGCGTCGCGGGAAGACTCTCCACGGCCCGATCGACGAGCTGTCGGTCGAGCATCTCGAGCTCGAGCGCCAGCGCCGCGCGCGTCTCGCCTCGTGCGGTGCGCGCCATCGCCCGCATGCCATCGAGCTGCCGGACAATCGTGTCGAGCGCGCCGGCAAGCGATGCGCCCGGCTGCGTGCTGCCACGAAGAACGGTCAGCCGATCGACCGCGCGCTCGATGTGCGACGCCAGAGACGTCCGGCGGCCGCGCCCGCTCTCTTCCCCGCCGGACTCGGCCGCACGCGCCACGCCCACCGCCCGGCGCCAGTCGTCGAACGCGTCGCGCACGTCGGCGTCGCAGAACTCGATCCGCACCGGCCGGCGCCGCGGACCCTTACGGTAGTAGCGCTCGAAATAGCGATCGACGCCCACACACGCCACACTCAGCGGGATGCCTTCGCTCGCCCATCCGGCAACCTGTTCGAACGCCGGACCGACGATGCGAATCAGATGACCGTCGTTCTTGCGGCACAGGTACGCTTCGATCTGGCGGCAGTAGTCGTCGGCATCAATCACTGGTTCCGTTCCCACACGATCCGCAGGCCCTGCAACGTGAGCTCCGGATCGACGTGCTCGATCAGGTCGGTCTCAGGGGCCACGATCAGCGACAGTCCGCCCGTCGCCACCACCGCGGGATTGCCGCCGAGCTCCGCTCGCGTTCTCCGGACGAGGCCCTGCACCATGTCGACATAGCCCCAGAACAGGCCCGACTGCATCGACGCGACCGTGTTGGTCCCGATGATGCGCTCCGGCTTGCGGACGTCGATGCGCGGCAGCCTGGCGGCGCGTTGAAAGAGCGCATCGGCGGAGATTTGCGGGCCGGGACAGATGATCCCGCCGAGATACTCGCCGCGCGCGGAGATCGCATCGAAGGTCGTCGCGGTGCCGAAGTCGACGACGATCACCGGCCGCCCTTCCTGCCGGCCGTACAGCCTCGTACGCCGCGATGCCGTTGACCACGCGATCGGCGCCCACCTCGCGTGGGTTGTCGTAGAGAACGGGCATGCCCGTCTTCGTCGCGTGATCGAGATTGAGCGGCTTGCGCTCGAAATATTCCCACGCCATCTGGATCATCGTGCCGGTCAGCGGCGGCACCACCGAGGCCATGACGATGCCGGTGATCCCGACGCGCGCGATGCCATGATGCGCGCATAGGCTGGTGACGAGGATCCCGAGCTCGTCGGCCGTGCGCTCGCGGATCGTGGTCAGCCGCCAGCTGTGCATCAGCTCCTCACGCTGGAAGACGCCAAGCACGATGTTGGTATTGCCGACGTCGATCGCTAGCAGCATGTCGTTTACTCGTCCGGGTCTACAACCAGCGCAACTCGCCCGCGATTACACGCTCGACGCCGCGGCTCGTCTCGACGAGGAGCGCACCGTCGGCGTCGAGTCCGGCGGTGACGCCGCGCCGTCCGTCGGCGCTCTCGACGCGCGCCCCGCGCGCGGTCGGCGAAATTTCGCGCCAGGCCCGCAGAATATCATCGGCCTCGCCGCGGCGCAGGCGATCGTACCGATCGAACACGGTGACCAGCAGCTCCTCGAGCAGGCGCGCGCGATCGACGCGCCTCCCCGACTCCGCCTCGATCGACGTGGCGCGCCGCGCAGTCTCTTGCGGATACGCCGCCCTGGAAACGTTGACGCCAATCCCGAGGATGACCGCCTGATCGGACGTGCCGAGACCGTGCCCTTCGGCCAGAATTCCCGCGAGCTTGCGGCGACCGACGACAACGTCGTTCGGCCATTTGAGCTGCGGGCCAAAGCCGGTTGCTCGGTCAATGCTTTCATGCACGGCCACGCCCGCGGCCAGCGTGATCAGCGACAACACACGCCGATCGTCGCCCACATGGGTCGGCCTCAGGACGATGGAGAGATAGAGTCCCGACCCGGCCGGCGAGCTCCACACCCGGCCGCGACGGCCGCGGCCCGAGGTCTGCTCGTCGGCGCAGATCACCAGGCCCTCCGGCGCTCCACCCGCCGCCGCGTCCGCGCAGAGGTCCATCGTCGAAGTCACGGTTGGATACCACTGCAGGTCAAGCGTCACAGATGGCACTCGAGCGCGCGCGCCGCCAAAGGCCGCGGCGATTTCGGGCGGTGGCGGCGACGACGCCGGGATCACGTCAAGGTCTCCATTATGAGGAGGGTCAGCTCGCGTCGCGAGAATGACGCAGCCGCGGGAACACTCAAGGCGCCGGCTCGAGCTCGAGGCTGAGATCCGCCGCTCGGACCGAGTGTGTCAATGCGCCGACCGACACGAACTCGGCGCCGGTGGCCGCAATCTCGGCGAGCCGCTCGATCGTGACCCCGCCGGATACTTCGACCACCGCACGGCCGTGACAGCGCTGCACGGCCTCGCGCAGTTGAAACGGGCCGAAATTGTCGAGCAGCACGCGTTCGGCGCCGGCAGCCAGCGCCTCGTCGAGCTCCTCGAGGCTCTCGACCTCGATCTCGATGGGCAAGCCAACGCCGGCCGCGTGCGCACGCGCGAGCGCTTCGCCAACCCCTCCCGCCAGCCGCTTGTGGTTGTCCTTGATCAACACGCCATCGTCCAGACGAAAGCGATGATTCGTGCCGCCGCCGCAGCGCACGGCGTACTTCTCGAGGGCACGCCACGAAGGCGTCGTCTTGCGGGTGTCCAGAACGACGATGCTGCCGGCCGCCGCATCGACGTAGCGGCGCGTCTCCGTCGCGATGCCGCTCAACCGTTGCAGGAAATTGAGCGCGGTGCGCTCAGCGGTGAGCAGCGGGCGCGCGAAACCGGCGACCTCGGCGACGACGGTTCCGGCCGGGCAGCGATCCCCGTCCCGCTGCCTGGGCGAAAGCAGGGCCGACGCGTCGCACTGACGAAATGTCTCGTCGGCGATCGGCAGACCCGCGAGCACGAGGTTGCTCTTGGCGAGAATGACGCCGCGCGCGCGTTGCTCGGCGCCGACCGTCGCGCGGCTCGTGACATCGCCGGTTCCGATGTCCTCGGCAAGTGCCCGCGCGACCAGATCGCGATACGCGTCGAGTGGCAGCGCCTGCATCTGTCAGGCGCCGCGCTGCGCCTGTCCCGGCTCCGCCTCTGCGAAGGTCAGATCGAGTGCGAACGCATCGGACGGCTCGAGAACCAACTCCTGGATGCTCGCGGCCGCACAGAGGTCCGACTTTGCTTGTGCGAGCCGGGCCAGACGCTCTGCCGTGTCGCGCACCACCGCACGGGTGATCGCCAGCTTGAGCGGCCGTTTCGCCTCCGACTTGGCACGACGCACCTCGCCCAGCACCTCCGTGCTGACAGCGAGCACGGCGGCGGCATCGGGATCGGGCGTGGCAATCGATTCGAGATCCGCTGGCGACGGCCACGGCGCGCGGTGCACGGATCCGTCGCGCCACCACGACCAGACTTCTTCGGTGACGAACGGCAGATACGGCGCAAACAGCCGGAGCAGCACCGACAACGCGGCTTGCATCGCCCGGTTCGCAGACGCGGCGCCCTCCGGACCATAGTCGCCGTACCGGCGCGACTTCACGAGCTCCAGGTAGTTGTCGCAGAAGCTCCAGAAAAACGCTTCGCTGCGATCGATCGCCCGCGTGTATTCGTAGTCGCTCAGCGCCGCGGTCGCCTCGGCGACGAGCACCCCGAGATCGGTCAGCATGCCGCGGTCGAGCGGGTGCGTGACGTCACCGCCGGCAGCGCCACCACTCAGCGCGAACTTCGACGCGTTGAGCAGCTTGATCGCCAGGCGGCGGCCGATTTTCATCTGCCCGACGTCGAAAGCGGTATCGACCCCCGGGCCACCGCGCGCGGCCCAGTAGCGCACGCCGTCCGACCCGTACTCCTGAAGCAACGCCAGCGGCGTGACGACGTTGCCCTTCGACTTCGACATCTTCTTGCGATCCGGATCGAGGATCCAGCCGGAGAGGGCTGCATGTCGCCATGGAATCGTGCCGTGCTCGAATTCGCTGCGCACGATACTCGAGAACAGCCACGTCCGAATGATGTCGTGGGCCTGCGGCCGAAGGTCCATCGGGAAGGTCTTGTCGAAGAGCTCCTGATCCGTGCCTAATCCGCAGACGATCTGCGGCGACACCGACGACGTGGCCCACGTATCCATGACGTCCGGATCGCCGACGAAGCCGCCGGGCGTCCCGCGCTGTTCCTCCGTGTAGCCGTCAGGGACATCGGTCGAGGGATCGACGGGCAGCCGGGACTCGGGAGGGACCACAGCCGCGGCGTAGTCTACTGTGCCGTCCGCACGCAGCGGATACCACACGGGGAATGGCACACCGAAGAAGCGCTGGCGGCTGATGCACCAGTCGCCGTTGAGGCCATTGACCCAGTTTTCGTAGCGGGCCCGCATGTACGGCGGATGCCACTCGATCTCACGGCCCCGCGCGATGAACGCACCGCGGTAGTCCATGGTCTTGATGAACCACTGCCGGCTGGTGACGATCTCGAGTGGACGTTCCCCCCTCTCGTAGAACTTGACATTGTGGGTGATCGGCTTCGGCTCACCCACGAGATCACCGGTTTGGCGCAGCTCGTCGACCACCACCGCCAGCGCCTTCTTCGCGGAAAGCCCCGCGATCCGGCCGTACGCGTGCTGGGCCTTCTCGGTGTCGACAGACTCCCAGCCGTGTGTGCCCCAGGTCACGGGACCCAGTGTACCGTTCGGTTGAATCACCGCGCGCACCGGCAAGCGCAGCTCGCGCCACCAGACCACGTCCGTGATGTCGCCGAAGGTGCAGATCATCGCGATGCCCGTGCCCTTGTCGGGTGTGGCAAGGGGGTGGGCTTTGACCGGCACGCGCGCGCCGAACAGCGGCGTCACCACCTCACGGCCGAAGAGCGGCTTGTAACGCTCGTCGTCCGGGTGCGCAACCAGCGCGACGCACGCTGGCAGCAACTCCGGCCGCGTCGTCTCAATCTCCACCGCTACCGCCATCGTCCTTGTGGAACCGGACCCGATGGTACGCGGCTGCCTGCTCGCGATCCTCGAGCTCGGCCTGCGCCACAGCCGTTTGGAAGTCCACGTCCCACAGCGTCGGCGCCTCGAGTTGATAGGCCAGCCCCTTCTTCAACAGGTGCAGGAACATGATCTGCGACACCCGCTGCGAGGTCTTCCCGATCGTGGCGTAGGTCATCGACCAGTCGACGGAGAGCCCGAGGTATCTCCACAGATGCTCGAACGCCTTCTCATCTTCGACAGTCAGCTGATTGCACAGCTCGATGAAGTTGGGACGCGAGACGGAGATCGGCTGCTTGTCCGGCTTGGCCGGCGGCGTGAACGCCGGATCGTACGGCAGCGACGGATCGCACCGTACGCCGAAGTAATTCTGCACGCGCCGCTCGGTGGGCAGCCCGTTGTCGTCCCATCCCATGGGATAGAACACAGCCTTGCCGCGCATTCTCTGAAAGCGCGCGATGATGTCGGTGTGGGTGTACGAGAAGACGTGGCCGACGTGCAGCGACCCGCTCACCGTGGGAGGCGGCGTGTCGATCGAATAGACCTGGTCGCGCGAATGCGAGCGATCGAAGCGGTAGGTGCCGCTACTCTCCCACTGCGCTACCCATTCCTCTTCGAGTCCCTCCAGTGCGGGCTTGTCCGGAACGTGGGCCATAACCGCTCATCGTATCGGGTCGAGACAGGCGGGAGCAACCGCGCTCACTTCAATCGAGCCTCGGCCTGCGCCCGGATCCGCGCGATCTCCTCCCGCACCAGCCGCTCCGCCACCTGCGTGACGATCTCCCGCACCGCTCTGTCGAATGCGGGGTCCCGCCAGAATTCGCGGATCTGCGTAGTCATCTGCTGGTAGGAATCGGCCGCGGGATGCGCGGCCGTCGGCGGCACGCGTGTCTCACCGCTCTGCTCGGCGGCAAAAAAGGCCTCGAACGCATCGGCCACGTCGGGCGGCGAGATGGCGCGCGACGGTATGGCGCCGAGGTCGTCGCGATCGAGCGGCGGCTGCCCGAGCTGCGACTCGCGCGCCGCGAGCGCCCGGTCGAGGTGCTCGAAGTACTCGTCGGTCGCGGACGATTGCGGCTTGGGCGGATCGGCGGGTGAGGCGGCGGGGCGGGCCGATCGCTCGAGCAGGTCCTTGACCCACTTGATCACGGCCTCGGGGTCGAGCGGTTTGACGACGACGCCGGCGGCGCCCGCGCGTTGGGCGCGCTCTTTGTCCACCGGGTCGAACGGCGACGCCAGCAGCAGCACCGGCACGCCGGCGAGCGACGCTTCGGTCTGGACGAACTCGGCCAGCTCGTAGCCGTCAACCCGCGGCAGTGTGGTGGCAGCGAGCACGATGTCGGGACGCTGCGCCTTGAGCCGCTGCCGCGCTTCCTCGCCATCGCTGACCGAGACGACCTCGATCCCCTCCGGCGCGAACGTCAATCCGACGAACCGATGGGTCGTCGCGTTGTCGTCGGCAACAAGAAGGGTGTGACTCAAGCCTGTTCGACCCGTGAGCGCGCGTTCTTGTTGATGAAATCGACGATCTCCTGCATCGGCGTGCCGGGAATGAAGATGCCGCGGATGCCCATCGCGTTCAGCTTGTCGATGTCGACGTCGGGAATGATGCCGCCCACGACCACCAGCACGTCGTCGAGCCCCTTTTCCTTCAGGAGCTCGACGACACGCGGGCAGATGTGCATGTGCGCGCCCGACAGGATCGAGAGACCGATGACGTCGGCATCCTCCTGAAGGGCGGCGCTGACAATCTGCTCCGGCGTCTGGCGCAGGCCGGTGTAGATCACTTCCATGCCCCCGTCGCGGAGGGCGCGGGCAATCACCTTGGCGCCGCGATCGTGGCCGTCGAGGCCTGGCTTGGCGATGACGACGCGAATTTTCTGACTCATATGATCGGCACTTCTTCGTACTCGCCCCAGACCTGGCGCAGCGCGTCGCACATCTCGCCGACCGTGGCATAGGCGCGCACGCAGTCGAGAATCGCTGGCATGGTGTTGCCGGTGCCGCGCGCCGTTTCGCGCAGCGCGTCGAGCGTCCGGGCGACGCGGTCGTTGTCCCGAGTACGGCGCAGGTCGTCGAGCCGCGTGATCTGCTTCTCCGCCGTGGTCTCGTCGATGTAGAGAATCTCGATTGGCTTCTCGTTCTGCTGCACGAAATCGTTGACGCCGACGATGATCTTCTCGCGCCGCTCGACCGCCTGCTGGAACTGGTAGGACGCCTCGGCAATCTCCTTCTGCGGATAGCCGCGCTCGATCGCCTCGACCATGCCGCCCATGCGATCGATCGTCGCCCAGTAGTCGATGCGTGCCCTGCTCCATCTCGCGCGTGAGGCTCTCGACGAAATACGACCCGCCCAGCGGATCGACGACGTTCGTCACGCCGCTTTCGTGCGCGATGATCTGCTGGGTGCGCAGGGCGATCGTGGCGGCTTCCTTGGTGGGCAGCGCCAGCGCTTCGTCCAGCGAGTTGGTGTGGAGCGAGTTGGTGCCGCCGAGCACCGCGGCCAGCGCCTGCAGCGCCGTGCGGACGACGTTGTTGTAGGGCTGCTGCGCGGTCAGCGAGACGCCGGCGGTCTGGGTATGGAAGCGCAGCTGCCACGACCGCGGATTCTTCGCGCTCGAAGCGATCGCGCATCGCTTCGGCCCAGAGCTTGCGCGCGGCGCGGTACTTGGCGATCTCCTCGAAGAAGTCGCTGTGCGAGTTGAAGAAGAACGAGATGCGCGGCACGAAGTCGTCGACGTCGAGCCCGGCGTCGACGCCGATACTGCACGTACTCGAGCCCGTCGCGCAGCGTAAACGCCAGCTCCTGCAGCGCGGTCGAACCGGCTTCGCGAATGTGATAGCCGCTCACCGAAATCGTGTTCCACTTCGGCACCTGCGTCGGAGCAGAACGCCGAAGATGTCGGTGATCAGCCGCATCGACGGGCGCGGCGGGAAGATGTATTCCTTCTGCGCGATGAACTCTTTGAGAATGTCGTTCTGAATCGTGCCGGAGATCTGGTCCGCCAGTCGGCGCCCTGCTTCTCGGCGACCACCAGATACATCGCGAAGATCATCGGCGCCGGCGAGTTGATCGTCATCGACGTGGTGATGTCGCCGAGCGAGATGCCCTCGAACAGCCGCTCCATGTCGGCGAGCGACGTGACGTTGACGCCGCACTTGCCGACTTCGCCGAGCGACAGCTCGTGATCGGGATCGCGGCCCATCAGCGTCGGCAGGTCGAACGCGACCGACAAGCCAGTGCCGCCGGCCGCGATCAGATCCTTGTAGCGCTGGTTGGTTTCCTCCGGCGTGCCGAAGCCCGCAAACTGCCGCATCGTCCAGAGCTTGCCGCGATAGCCGGTCGGATGAATGCCGCGCGTATACGGGAACTCGCCAGGATCGGCGAGGTCGCGCTCGTAGTCGAGCGCGTCGATGTGGGCCGGGCGTGTAGAGCCGCTCGATCGGCCGGCCCGAGATCGTCGTGAAACGAGTTCTGCCGCTCCGGCGGCGCCGGGCCGGGCTGGTTCGAGCACGCTTTTCATATCGGAAACATTATAAAGTGCGCTGTCTGTGCTAGGTTGGAGCGCTATATGACTGCAGAGCGAAGCGTGTTCGGCGCGATGCTCCAGGAGTTCGAGGTCGCCGCCCGCATCCTCAACCTCGATCCCGGCATCTGGAAGATCCTCACCAAACCCAAGCGGCAGATCATCGTTTCCTGCCCGGTGCAGATGGACAACGGCGCAGATCGAGGTCTTCACCGGCTACCGCGTGCAATACAACATCACGCTCGGTCCGGCCAAGGGCGGCATCCGCTATCACCCCGCCGTCACGCTCGACGAAGTCACCGCGCTGGCGGCGTGGATGACGTGGAAATGCGCGGTTGCGCACATCCCGTTCGGCGGCGGCAAGGGCGGCGTCATCTGCGATCCCACCAAGATGTCGCCGCGCGAAATCGAGGCGCTGACGCGGCGCTACACAGCGGAAATCATCGACGCCATCGGTCCCGAGAAGGACGTGCCCGCGCCGGACGTGAACACCAACGAGCAGATCATGGCCTGGTTCATGGACACCTATTCCATGCACGTCGGCCACACCGAAACCGCCGTCGTGACCGGCAAACCGGTCGAGATGGGCGGATCGCTCGGCCGCCGCGAGGCGACCGGCCGCGGCGTGATGATCATCGCGCGCGAGGCGGCGAAGCATCTCGGCTTCGAGCTCAAAGGCGCCAGCGTTGCCGTTCAGGGCTTCGGCAACGTCGGCTCGATCGCCGCCGAACTGCTCGCAGGAAATGGGCGCCAAGATCGTCGGCGTGACCGACTGGAAGGGCGGCGTCTACAACGCCGACGGCCTCGACGTCAAGCAGCTGATTGCCTACAACCAGCAGCACAAGTCGGTGGCCGGATTCACCGGCGGCGAAGCGCTCACCAACGAGGAGCTGTTCAAGCTCGACGTCGACATTCTGATCCCGGCCGCGCTCGAAAATCAGATCACGATGGAGAACGCCAAGGACATCAAGGCGCGCGTCATCATCGAGGGCGCCAACGGGCCGACTACGCCCGACGCCGACAACCAGCTGCACGAGCGCGGCGTCTTCATCGTCCCGGACATCCTCGCCAACGCCGGCGGCGTCACCGTGTCGTACTTCGAGTGGGTGCAGGACCGCTACGGCTATTTCTGGACGGAAAAGGAAGTGAACGAGCGGCTCGAAGCAAGATGGTCGAGGCGTTCCACGACGTGCTCGAACACCTCGAAGCAGTACAAGGTGGACATGCGCAGCGCCGCGTACATCGTCGCGATCAAGCGCGTGGCGACGGTCACGAAGATGCGGGGCATGTATGCGTAGTGGCGCCGCTTTGCGGCGCCGCGGAGACTGGGATCATTGCGCGGGAGGACCCTTCGGGTAGGACCGCCGGGCGGTCGGACCGCGGCGCGGTGCCTTCGGGTGGGACCGCGGGGCGGGGGGACCCTTCGGGTCGGACTGCTGCGCGAGGGGATGTGCGGAGGCGGACCTGACGGTCTCGTCGGACGGCACAAGCAACGGCCGACCCGTGGGCCCATTAACGACCCACCGCAGCCACCAACGGCCCCCAGCAGTTAGCGCCGCGCTCTACCCTTCCACGCGAAACGCGACCAACTCCGTCTTCGGCTCCTGACCCTCTGCGCTGGCCGCGATCTCCAGCAGGTACTCACCTGGCGCGAGGCTCGAGAGCGGCAGATCGACGAGAGATGGCTCTCCCGGCCGCGGCGCCGGCGGTGACTGGCAGGTCCACCATCTTCTGTCCCTGCTTGTTGAGCAGCCGCGAGGTGAGCTGTGGCGGTGCCGCCTGCGGGCACGATGGCGACCGTGCGGACGATCAGCCGATCGGTGCGGCGGAACTCGCGGCTGGCGGTCGGCATCGCCGCCGGATCCTTGGAGATGGTCTGATACTCGCGCCCGGTGCGGGCGACGAACACGCGCGGCGTCGGCAGCATCAACTTCGGGCGCCGTCGAGATCGGGGACCACGAACTCGCGATCGTCGTTGTCGAGCGCGGCGCCGGTACGGACCACCCGAAATCGCCATCCGCAGCTGCAGCTTGCCAGGCGGCGCTTCGAAGCTGACCGACGACGGCCCGGCGCGCCGGCGTCGTCGATTCCTGTTCCGGCACGCGTCCCGCGGAAATACGTCGCGCCGCTCGGGCGCGGCGGCGATGAGCGACACCGGCTCGCGCCGTCGCGCGCTGAACGCCTGGCGGCGGCCGGCACCGGCTCCCACAGGAACGTCACCTTGCGTCTTGCCGTTGTCGCCGGGCGCGGTGCCCATCCACGTGCGCACGAGCGCTGCCGCGCGCCGGTTCGGCAATCGACGCCAACGCGCGGTTGACGGCCGGCGGCGGTCCCGGCCTCGGTGTGGCGATTGCGCGTTGACCTCGGCCGCCGTCAGCGCCCAGTACCCCTTGCGCGATCGCACCTGCGTCCCCGGCCGCTTCACGCGCACTTTGATCTCGTGGAACTTGCCGTCCTGCGGCGCCTGCGTCGAGTTGTAGCCGAGCAGGTAATACGCGCTCGAGTCGGTGACGATCTGCTTCATCGCCTTGCGCCAGATCGTTACGATTGACGATCGCGCGGCCGTCGGTTTCGTCGGCCAGCACGCGCAGCGTGTCCTGCGTCTGCCGCAGCGAGTCGTTGCTGCGCGTCATGCCGACGTTTTCGTTGATGTCGAACTCGCCGGTCGCCAGCCCGCGCGGATCGACCGCGTAGATCGCGGTGTTGCTGCGATTCGCGGCGTTGAAGACATCGCGCATTTCCTGCTGCATGTCGATCTGCCCATGAAGTCGGCGCGGTCCTCGTTGATGTTGCCGTCGCCGGCGTTGGGATTGCGGCGGTTCGGGATTGCCCATGCCGGGCATTGACGCCACCGGATCGCGCAGCTGCGGCGGCAGCATCGACGTGAAGCCTTCGCTGACGATGACGATCGCCTTGCGACCCTCGCGCAGCGCGCCGAGCTTCACCGACAGTCCTTCGAGCGCCGACATCGACACCTGCCGCCGGATGCGCTCGACGGTTTCGGCCGGGTACAGGGCGTAGCGCTCTTCGATTGAGTTCCGCGGCTCGTAATTGAACTTGCGTCCCTCGAACCGCTCGATCGTGCGGACCACCGACTGGTGATCGCGCGTGAGCTGAACGGCGTCGAGCGGCGTGAGCGGATACATCACCGCGACGAGATCGCGCGGGCCGAGGTTGTTCAGCAATGAAGTCCGACATCGGCTTGCGCGCCGCCATGCTGTTGCCGAGACGCACGTGGTAGTCGTCGAGGAAGAACACGAAGATGCGCGCGTCCTCGTTGGCGGCGGCGGCTTCTTCGTCGGCGCGGCTGCGAATCGCGCGCTGCGTTTCGACCGGCGCCGACCGCGTCGACCTTGACCAGGCGGAAGGTCTCGACCGTCTGCGGCTTGCCGTCCTCGAGCACCTCGAAGTCGGTCTGCTTCAGATCGGCCACCGGATTGCCGGCCCGATCGGTGACGATGACATCAACCCGAACGAAGTTGATGCCGGTGCGGAAGGTCGGCTGCTGGCGGCGGCTGCTGCTCGGCCGGCGTTGGCGGCGGCGCAGGTTTCTGCTTGCGGCGTCTGCGCGCGCGGAGCCGCCGCGATCGCAACCACAGCCACGCCGGCGACGAGCATCTTCAAACCGGTGCGCAGTCGAGAGGACAGTGCCAACGGCGCCAGCGCGGCCCGTAGGCCGCCCGCTCGTGCCGCTGACCACCGCACGGCGTCGATCCCGCGCTGCGCGACCCGAGTCCTCGAGGGATCAGATCGTTGGGTCATGGCAAGTCCTCAAGTGCGGATGATAACATTGCCCTTTTGACGAGCTCGACCGCTCGCCAGCCTTTTGTCCACCTGATTTCCGAGGTTTCGATGACCCATCCCACGCTCGACGCCGCCTCCGGCGCTGACCCGCCTGGCCGAGGACGAAATCATCTTCCGCGACAGCGTGTACGAGTTCGCCGATCGCGAGATTCGGCCGCTGGTGCGCGAGATGGACGAACAGGCCAAGATCCCGCGCGCGCTCATCGACAAGCTGTTCGACCTGGGCGTGATGGGCATCGAGGTTCCCGAGCAGCACGGCGGCGCCGGCGCGTCGTTTTTTCACGCCGTCCTCGCCGTCGAGGCGCTGTCGCGCGTCGATCCCTCGATCGGCGTGCTCGTCGACGTGCAGAACACGCTCGTGATCAATGCCTGTCGTGCGCTGGGGCAGCGACGACCTCAAGCGCCGCTACCTGCCGAGGCTCGCGTCGACCACGGTCGGCGCGTATTGCCTGTCGGAGGCCGGATCGGGCAGCGACGCGTTCGCGCTGCAAACGCGCGCCGCGGAATCCAGCCGACGGGTACTCGATCTGACCGGCCGGAAACTGTGGATCACCAACGGCAACGAGGCCGACCTGTTCCTCGTCTTTGCAAACGTCAATCCTGACGCCGGCTATCGCGGCATCACCGCATTCCTCGTCGAACGCGGCGCGCCGGGATTCACGGTTGGCAAGAAGGAGGACAAGCTCGGCATCCGCGCCAGCAGCACGTGCGAGCTGCTGTTCGAAGACTGCGTCGTGCGCCGCGCGAAAACGTGCTCGGCGAGGTCGGCAAGGGCTACAAGGTCGCCATCGAAACGCTGAACGAAGGGCCGCATCGGCATCGGCGCGCAGATGATCGGGCTCGCGCAGGGCGCGCTCGATCACACGGTGCAGCTACACCAAGGAGCGCCAGCAGTTCGGCAAGCCGATCGCCGATTTCCAGGGCGTGCAGTTCCAGATCGCGCGCATGGCGATCGACGTCGAAGCGGCGCGCCTGCTGGTCTACAACGCGGCGCGCCTGCGCGACGCGGGCCAGCCGTTCCTCACCGAAGCGGCGATCTGCAAGATGTTCTCGTCGGAAGTCGCCGAGCGCGTGACGTCGCATGGCGGTCAATCTGTACGGCGGCTACGGCTTCGTGCGCGACTACCCGGTCGAGAAGCTGTATCGCGACGCGAAGATCGGGCAGATCTACGAAGGCACGTCGAACATGCAGCTGATGACGATCGCCAAGCAGCTGCTCTCGTAGTCACGGCCGGGTTGGCCGGTTGTTGAACCCGCCCCGTCGCGGTATTCTGCGCCTCCTCCCCATGGCGGCTGCCGACTCGTTTCGCGCCTTCGCTGACTGCCTTCGCGAACCCGCGCTCCTCGTCTCGACGACGGGCGAGGTGCTCGCACTTCAACGCCGCCGCGGCCGCACTCCTGGGCGTGCCGCCGCCGGTCCCGGGGACGGCCATCCATCTCGGCGATTTCCTCATCACCGGCGCCGCACCGCTCGACGATTTCATCAAGGCATCGTCGCGCACGCGCCAGCCGATCTTCGCGACGCTCGCGCTGCGCGGCATGAGCGGCACGCCGCAGAACTACCGCGCCGAAGCCGTGGTGTATCAGCCAGGCGATCAGCCGGAGCCGGCGACGGTATTCATCCGGCTCACGCCGTTTGCCGGCGGCACCGCGGCGCCGCCGGCGATCGACCCGCGACTGCAGTCCATGGTGCAGCCGCACGGCGGTACGGCCCGCGTCGTCAACCTCAACGATCTCGTCGCCACCGGCGCGGCGCTGCTGCGCCCGCTGCTCGGCGACCGGATCGAGCTGGTCACGCGTCTCGCGACGACCGCGCCGCTCGTGCATGCCGATCCGATGCAAGTGGAGCGCGTGCTGGTCAACGTCGGCGTGCACGCTCGCGATCAGATGACGGCAGGCGGCCAGATCCGAATCGAGGCCGGGGCAGCCGACTCTGCCGCCACCGTCACGGTGAGCGACACCGGCCCGCTGCCGAGCGCGGCGGCGCTCGAGGCAATGTTCGAACCGTGGTCGTCGGACCAGAGCGATCCAGCGCGCTCCGGCATCAGCCTCGCCTCGTCGCGCGCGGCAATCAGCGAGATCGGTGGAACGATCGAGGTGCGTCGCGGCGAGACCGCCGGAACGGTCTTCACCCTGCGCATCCCGCTGGCGCGCACCGCCGGCCTCACCCCAGCCGCGCAGCGCGCTGCCGCAACCACTGTCCTCGTTGTCGATGACGATGACGTGGCGCGCGATCTGATCGTGGGCGCGCTCTCGAGCGCGCACTACACCGTGCTGAGCGCGGCCGACGGCGCGGGAGCGGTGGACCTCGTGCGCGACCACGATGGCGCCATCAACCTGCTCGTCACCGACGTGGTGATGCCGCGTCTCAATGGACCGCGCGTGGCCGAGATGCTCCGCGCAGGTCATCCGAAGATGCGCGTGCTATACCTGTCGGGGTATACCGACGGCGTCGATCTACCGATCAACACCCCTGGCGCGCCTTCGGCGTTTCTCGCCAAGCCGTTCACGCGCGGCACATTGCTGGCACGCGTGCAGGCCCTGCTCGACAAGTAAGGATTCGCGGTTACGGCAACCGGCGAACGGCCGTGACGTAGGGCAGCCCGAGCGCACCGATTGCGAGGTCGGCCTCGTAGCGCGGCGTTCTGCCGCTCGAGGGAAGACCGATCAGCGGTTGCCGGAGGTCGCGCGGCACGGACACGCGCGACGGGATCACGTGACGGATGACACCGTATACCAGCGGTCCGTCGCGGCCCGGTGGAACGTAAACCAGCTGGATCGACGCGCGCAGGACCAGATGATTGCGCGGATAGCGGGCGATCAACGTGGCCGGGTCCGGCGCGGCATCGACGGGAACGAGCCGTGATGGCTGCGGCATGGTGCCGTGCCGAAAATCTTGCGGCGGCTCGGTCGCCGTTTGCGTCATCTGCCGCTGCCGCTCGATATCCCGCCAGGCCTCGCCGTCGTACTCGAAAGCGACCCACGCAATCCGCGGCAGCGCACGGGCGTAGGTGTGTTCGGCTTCCGGTGCGCCCGGCATGACGTCGAACGCAAAGCCAATCGCGCGCAGCCGATCCTCGGTCAGCCAGTTACGCGAGTCGAGGCGATTGTTGCGCTCGGCGTAGTCGACGCTCAGTTGCATACCGGGATCGTCCTGTCCATCCTGCGGCACGGCGCGCCAGAGCCGCAACTCGCGCTCGGTCAGCGTGATCTGCAGCAGCGGCTCGCGCGACGTGTTCCAGCCGGCGATCGACACCAGCCCGACGACCACTAGCAGCGTGACGACCGCCGGCACGGCGATGCGCGTCATGCAGCCGTCTCCGCCGGCATCGCCGCCAGCCGTCCGCGGACGCGGCGCAGAATCAGCAGCGAGGCAAACGCGAGGGCCGCGAGAATGAGGAAGAACACGTATCGCGGCAGCAGGTCCCAGAACCAATCGAGGTATCGCAAGAGCAGAAAAAGCGCCAGCATGACGCTCGCGAGCCGAACCGATTCGCGCCAGCCACGACGGATGCTCACCGTCAGCACGGCAACGCAGGCGATGAGCATCAGCGCCTGAAAGATGCCCTCCGCAACGGCGCGGCGCACGGGCAGCAGGCTGCTGTTGCCGCTCACCGAGAGCACGAGCAACGCGCCCAGACCAATCGTCAGACTGACCAGGCGCACCACCGGTGCAAAGCCGCGATCGACTTGCGCGAGCGGCGCCGCCAGGAGCAGCAGCGAAAAGGCTGCAATGGCGAGCGGCTCGAGACGCTCGAAGGCCTGAGGCCACTCGTATCCCGCGACCTGAAACAACGTAGCCGCGACAGCCACCGCCAGCGCCGCCAGCGCGCCGGCGAGCACGACACGGAAGCCATAGGGGATCGCCAGCGAGACGCCGAACACCACGCCGGCCCAGATGAAGATCGGCGTCACCGGCACGTTGAGCGACTCGCCGAGGACGGCAATCGTCAGCCAGAACGTGCCATACGCGACCAGCGCGCAGAGCGACGCAACGTAAAGCGTGCGCTCGCGGCGGGCCGACAGCTCGACCCCCGTCAGCGCGGCGAGCGTAAACGCGGTGAGCAGCGTCGTCTGCAGCGGCAGATCGAGCCGGCCCCAGAAACGCTCGACGAGCGAATAGATGGCCGCCGTGAGCGTGACCGCGCCGAAGAACGACAGCAGGCGCATGCCATGCGACAGTTGGCCGGCGCCTTTCGAGCGATCGATGTCGTATTCGGCCGCAAGCCGCGGCAGCAGGCCGTCGTGGAACGCGGCGACATCCGCTTCCTGCTCGGGCGACAGCGGGGAACGACCGGCCGCCTTCAGCGCGGTGAGCTCGGCACGAAACGCGCGGATCTGATTGACGCGCCTCTGCGCGTCGAGTCGGTCAGGCATGGCGGCCCCCGGCACCGCCGGCATTATCCCTGAACTTCGTAGCCGGCGTCTTGGATCCGCCGGGCCACCGCC
The DNA here is from genome assembly GCA_963807105.1 of uncultured Acidobacteriota bacterium. Classification (GTDB taxonomy): domain Bacteria; phylum Acidobacteriota; class Vicinamibacteria; order Vicinamibacterales; family UBA2999; genus DASPWV01. Next base: position 525,170 of record CAWEAM010000001.1, read on the forward strand.
GCGCGATCGACTTTCGACGGATCGTAGGTCAGCGTCACGCGATTGTCGCGGTGCGAGGCCGTCACGTTGGAGACGCCATCGAGCGCGGAGACGGCGCGCTTGACGGTGTTCTCACAGCCGCCGCAGCTCATGCCGGTTACCGTGAGAGTGAGGGTATCCATAGGCATGGGAGACACTCATTAGACGGACGATGGGGGCAGTATCGCTTCCGCTGCCGCCACCCGCAACTCCTCTTCGCCCCCCATTGCCAGCGACACTGTCCGGATGTCGCGGGCGAGGCGCTCGAGCACGGATCCACGCGTGTACCCGTCGGGACCGGCAACACGCAGCGCCGCGTCCACCGCCTGTTGTGCGGCGCGCGTCGCGGCGAGCCGGGCCATGGCGATGTGTCCCGCCCGATCGATATCGCTGCCGGCCAATCCGGCCGCGCGCAGCGTGAGAAGGCGGCCGGCCTGGACCTCCGTCGCCGCGTCCGCCACCACCCAATGCGGCTTTTCCTGGTCTTTGCCGCACGCGCGCCTTCCTGGAGTACTTTGAGCGCGGCGTCCACCGCCGAGCGTCCGATGCCGACAGCAACCGCCGCAAAGTGGAGCCACGCGCGAGCCGCACTCTTCTCCGTGGATGCAAAGCCGCGGAGCCCGGGCGCGTCGACTGCGGCCGATCCTGGCGTCTGCTGCATCGCAGCCGCCGCCGCGACGGCGGGACTGGCGGTCGCGAGCTCCTCGACAGCGACGACTTCGGCGGTGAGGTCGGACGCGGCCGAAGCGACGAGCGCCTGCGCCTCCTTCAGCACTTCCGGCGGTATGACTCCGCTCGCATCGATCGATCCGGCCGCGCCCGCGAGGCGCTCGCGGGCAAAGGCGCGGGCGGCGTCGCGCGCCGCCAGCTGTTGCTCCGACAGGTCGTAGGTCATCACTGTGCGAGGCGAGCGAAAATCGGCCGAAGCCGCTCGGCCGAACGAGGAAGTTCTTCTGGCAGCACGCGAACGTCGCCGACAACGGACATGAAGTTCGTGTCGCCCGCCCAACGTGGCACCAGGTGCATGTGCAGATGATCGACGACGCCGGCGCCCGCTGGCTTGCCGAGATTCATGCCGACGTTGATGCCCTGCGGCGTGTAGACCTCGGTGAGCGCCATTTCGGAGCTCCGCGTCAGCTCGGCGAGCTCGGTGAGCTCGGCGTCATCCAGACCATCAGGGTAGCGACATGCCGCCGTGGCACCACCATGAGATGCCCGCTGTTGTAGGGATAGAGATTGAGGATGACGTAGCAGGTCGCGCCGTCGTAGACGACGAGCGCACGGCCCTCGTCGGTGTGGAGCGCGTCGCAGAACACGCACCCGGTGCCGCTGTCGGCGCGCGTCACGTAGTCATGACGCCAGGGGGAGAAGATGCGGTCCAAGGGAGAAGAATCGTTCGTGGCAGCGGGTCGTCAGACCTGCCGGACGTTGCGGACCTGAAGGTCCTCGCTACTGATGTCAGGACGCAGCCGAGTCAGGTTCCGCCGAGGCCGGAGTTTCCAATTCCGCTTCGTCCGCTTCCTTGTTGATCAGGTCCTTCAGCTCCTTGCCCGGCTTGAAGTAGGGCACACGCTTCGGCGGCACGTCCACCTTGTCGCCGGTCTTTGGGTTCCGGCCTTTGCGCGGCTCGCGCTTGCGCAGACGGAAGCTGCCAAAGCCACGCAGCTCGATCTTCTCGCCCCGGTGCAGCGCATCGATGATGCTCTTGAACACCGTATCGACGATGACCTCGGAATGCTTTTTCGTGAGGTCCGAGACGCGGGAGACCTCTTCGACGAGTTCCGCCTTGGTCATTCTGTCCATGGTCAGAGTCCAGGATCGGGGAACCAGGAATCAGTAAAGGAACCGAGCCGGTTCCTGGCTACTGATTCCTGGCGCCTGACGGATTATTTGTGCTTCATATGCTCGCCAAGCGTGGCGCTGCCGTCGCCCTGCGTCGACGCATAGCTTTCCCAGTCCGTCGGTACTTCGTCCGACTTGAGCGCACGGATGCTCAGGCCGATCTTCCGTTCCGCCGGACTCAGCTTGATGATCTTCATCGGGTAGGTCTTCTCGACTTCGAGGTTGATCTTCTCGCCGCCCTGTGAATCGTCGAACTCGCTGACGTGAATCAATCCCTCGATGCCCTCGTCGAGCTCGACGAACGCGCCGAAGTTGGTGAGCCTGACAATCTTTCCTTCGATCGTGTCGCCCACCTTGTGGCGCGAGAAGAAGTCTTCCCAGATATCGGTCGCAAGCTGCTTGAGGCCGAGCGACAGCCGCTGGTTCTCGGCGTCGATGCTCAGCACCATCGCCTCGACCACGTCACCCTTCTTGAGCACCTCGCTCGGATGCTTGATCCGCTTGCTCCACGACATGTCGGAGATGTGGATCAGGCCGTCGATGTCCTCTTCGACCTCGACGAACGCGCCGAACTCGGTGAGGTTGCGCACCTTGCCGCTGAATGCGCGTGCCGACCGGATACTTCTCGCCCAGCTCGCTCCACGGGTTGCTCTCGACCTGCTTGAGGCCGAGCGAGATGCGCCGCGCCGCCGGATCCACGCCCAGCACCATCGCTTCGACGGTGTCGCCGACGTTGAGGATTTTCGACGGGTGCTTGACGCGCTTGCTCCACGACATCTCGCTGACGTGGATGAGGCCCTCGACGCCCGGCTCGAGCTCGACGAACGCGCCGTAATCGGTGAGGCTCACCACCTTGCCCGAGGTGCGCGCGCCGACCGGAAAGCGATCCATCGCCGTTGTCCACGGATCGGCGATCAGCTGCTTGTGACCGAGCGAGACGCGCTCGGTCGCCGCGTCGTACTTGAGGACGACGACATCGATTTCGTCGTTGACCTTGAACAGCTCCGACGGATGACCCACGCGGCCCCACGACATGTCGGTGATGTGGAGCAGGCCGTCGATGCCGCCGAGATCGATGAACGCGCCGTAATCGGTGATGTTCTTGACCACGCCGCGGAGGACCTTGCCTTCGGCCAGCGTCTCGAGCGTGGTCTTCTTCTTTTCCGCGTTCTCTTCTTCGAGCAGGACCTTGCGCGAGAGAACGATGTTGCCGCGCTTTTTGTTGACTTTGATCACGCGCATCCGGAGCTCCTGCCCCTTCAACGCATCGAGGTTGCGCACCGGGCGCACGTCGATCTGGCTGCCGGGCAGGAACGCGCGTACGCCGATGTCCACGGCGAGGCCGCCCTTGATCCGCTCGATGACGCGGCCGATCACCACCTTCTTCTCCGCGAAGGCGCGTTCGACCTCGTCCCAGATCTTCATCTTCTCGGCCTTCTCGCGCGAGAGCACGATGTGGCCTTCGCGGTCCTCGGTGCGCTCGAGCAGCACGTCGACGACGTCGCCGGGCCGCACCGTGACCTCTCCGGTCTCGTCGAGGAACTCGTCAACCGGGATGATGCCCTCGGACTTGTAGCCGACGTCGACGACGACTTCGGACTCGGTCACTTTCAGAACCGTGCCCTTGACGACTTCACCTTCCGCTATATTTCGGAAGCTGTTATCGTAAAGGTCGAGCAGGCGGGCATACTCCTGCGGGTCTTCTTCTCGGTCCTGACCCCAAGCGGAAGTGGTTTTAACTGTTTGTCGACCCTTCGGGTGTGAGACCGTGGGGGCCGACGCGCTCTGCGGCTCCACGGCCGTGTTGTGCTCGTCTTGCGACATGACCATTGCGATGCGCGTCCTCCTGACTTCTCGATTTGCCGGACATTGATGAGCGGAGGCCGGCGCCCCGCGGATGTTCGCGAATTGGGTGCTCGCGTAACCTATCAACGTTACGCGACTGAGCTTGGGGTGTCAAGGTAAATAGTTGGAACGCGGGACTTTAGAGAGGATTCGCGATGGCAAAGAGCAAGTCGAAACGAGCGCCGGCCCGCCTCCGAGCAGCGAAGCGCCACGCCAGGAAAGCCGCCAGGGCGCGCGCGGCCAAGCCATCCAAACGCGCGCGTAAGATGAGCCGGCCGAGAGCCACCTCAGCGCGACGGGCCGCCAAGCGCGGCACGACTCGAAAGGGTGCGGCAAAGACCGCCAGAAAGGCGACAGCACCAAAGAAAAAGGCAGCCAGGAAGGCTCCGACTCCGCGACGCGCCGCATCAGCAAAGAAACCCGCCGCAAAAAAAGCCGCTACGGCCAGGCGGGGGGGTGTCAAGGCGCCGGCTCGACGGGCGCCCACACTTGATCGTGAGCGCCGCACTGTCGCGGAAACCGAACAGGCCTTCTCGCCGCCGTCGTCGCTCGACCTCGATCGTTCGCCGTCGGCCGCGCGCTCCGGCCGCGCCGAGCTGATCGACCGCATCCACGAACACACGTCCACGGGCCCGGCACTGACGGCGGGCGACATCGACGCCGATTGGGAATCAGCCGAATCCGTCGGCGACGAAGCGCCGGGCGGCGACAACCCGACGCCCGATCAGGACGTGGTGGATGACATCGGCCGCGCACTCGGCGTCGAGTACGACGACGACGAGGAGCTGCGGGGCGGGGAAGAGATCGTCGAGCGCGATCGCAAGCGCTGGGAGCTCGATCCCGCATCGTCCGACGACTTCGACGACAAGGACTAAGGCTCGGCGGAATTCAGGGGTTGGCAGTTTGCAGCTGGCAGTTCCCAGCTGGCTGGCAGCTGCCAACCGACAGGTGTCAACGCTCGACGCTCAACACCGGCTCTCCTCTTCCCTCAGTTTCTCGGTTACCAACTCCATCACCTTCGCTACCACGTCCTCGACCGACATGCTGGTCGTGTCGATGTAGGTTGCGTCCGGCGCGCGCGCCAGCGGGGCGACCGAGCGGGTACTGTCGGACACGTCACGGGCATGCAGGTCTTGTTGCACGCCGACGACAGTGCCCTGCTGCCCGCCGGTATGCGCGGGGTCGCTGGCGCGCCGTCGCGCGCGTTCCTCCGGCCTGGCATCGACGTACACCTTGACGTCGGCATCCGGGAACACCACCGTAGTAATGTCGCGCCCTTCCATCACCACACCGCCGCAGCGCCCGAGCTCACGCTGGCGCTCGACCAGCGCGGCGCGGACCTGCGGCAACCGGGCAACCGCCGTCGCCGCCTTGTCGATCTCCGGCGTGCGGATGTCGCGTGTGACGTCGTGCCCGTCGATCACGATCCGGCCCTTCGACTGGTCGTAGGCGGCACGTGCGGCGAGTGCCCCGACCGCCTCCTCGTCGTCCAGCGGCAACCCATCGTGCAGCGCCTTCCACGCCACGGCGCGATACATCGCGCCGGTATCGACATGGTCGTAATGCAGCGCGTCGGCGAGACCGCGCGCCAGCGTGCCTTTGCCCGCCCCGGACGGTCCATCGATGGCGATGATCAATCTGCGTTGTCCCTTCACGCCCAGGCCGAGTGTACCATCTACGGCGTGCGTCGCCTGAGCCGCCTCGTCACGTTCGCTGCCGTCCTCGCCTCGGCGTTCGCCTTCTTCGGGCTGCCGTACGTCGACGCGCTCGCCTTCATCGCGCGAGCCGCGGGCATGCCGGGCGCGATCGGCGAGGTCGGCGCGTGGCGTGCGCAGCCGGTGATCGCCGAGCCGGTGCAGAAGATTCCGACGCGTCACGGCGAGGTGGACGGGCAGATTTATCACCCGACGCAGGGGACCGTGCGCCGGGCCGTCACCCTCGTGCCTGGCGTGCATATGGACGGTATCCGGGAAACGCGTCTCATCGGGATGGCGGAGGATCTCGCGGCGGCCGGCTACGAGGTGCTCACCGTCGCGCCGCCCGATCTGCAGCAGTTCATGATCACGCCTCGCAACACCGACATCATCGAGGACGCGGCAAACTGGCTGGCCGGCCGCCATGCCGGCAGCAAGATCGGCATGCTCGGCATCAGCTTTTCAGGTGGACTGTCGATCGTCGCGGCCGGGCGCGAGGGGCTCCGCGATAGGGTGGCGTTCGTGATGTCGTTCGGCGGACACGGCGACTTGCCGCGGGTGATGCGCTATCTGTGCTCGGGCGCGGCGCCAGCGATGCCGCCGCTCGGCGAGCTCACCAGGGACGTTGCCGGCGCCGAGAAGGTCGCGATCAAGCCGCCGCACGATTACGGCGTCGCCGTGGCGCTGCTCGGCCTGGCCGATCGCGGGGTCGTCCCCCCGGATCAGGTCGGGCCGCTGCGCGCGGGCATCCGCTCGTTCCTCCTCGCGTCGTCACTGACGCTCGTCGATCAGCAGAAGGCGGAGGCGGAGTTCCAGCGCGCGCGCGACTACGCGACGACGCTCGCCGAGCCATCGCGGACCTACATGACCTACGTCAACGATCGCGCCGTGGACAAGCTCGGTCCGGTGCTGATGCCGGTGCTCGAGCGGTTGAACGGCGAGAACGAAGGCGCGGCGATGTCGCCGGAGCGCTCAATGGCCCCCTCGGCGCCGGTGTTCCTTCTGCACGGCGCCGCCGACAACGTCATCCCGTCAGTGGAGACCGTCCTGCTGGCCCATTACCTGCGCGACAAGACCGAAGTGCACGCCGTGCTGAGCGGCCTGGTGACGCATGCGGAAGTCGACCAGAGCGCAGCGGCGATCGAGGTATGGAGGCTGGTGGGTTTCTGGCGGAAACTGATGTCCGAGTAGCGACCGGCGCTCAGAAACCCGCCGTCACCCGTACCGCAAAACTCCTCGGCGGCGCCAGCGCCGTTCCCGAAAACAACCCCGCGAAGTTGATCACGTTCAGCCGGTTCGCCAGATTGCGGACGTCGAGCTGCAGCCGTAGGTCGGTCTCGCCGCGCGCTAGCGCGACACCCACCGATGCATCGAACGACCACGACGGACGCACGCGCTGCTCCTCGAGATCGACGCGACTGACGATGCGCTCGCCGTAAGTCTCGATGGCTTCATCGAGATCGCCCTCGGATTCGACGGGCAGGCCGCTGTTGAATTCGCCGGCGAGCGCCGCCCACACGCGCTCGGTGATGCGGTAGCTGAATCGGCCGCGGACGGTGTGGCGCTGGTCCTGCGAGATCGGGAAGCGATCGGTGCCCTCGAGGAGCTCGTCGGTGTCTTCTTCCAGGAACAGACCACCGGTAATCGGCAGCTCCGCCTCACCGTGGAGATGACTGTAAGCGAACGACGCGGTGGCCGCGCCCCAACGCGGGATCTCGAGCTTGACTTCCGTGCCGTAGATGGTGCTCCGGCGAAACGCGATCGGAAAGCTCACGCCGGTATTCAACAGGACGTCGTCGTCGGCGGCGTCGTCGGCGAGGCGCTGGAAGTGCGTGACGTCCACCCGCGCCACCCCGAAGCCCTTGGTCAGGCCGGCTTCGAAGAAGTTCCCGCGCGACGAGCGCACCGGCAGGCGCAAGACGTGGTCGCTGACGTCCTCCACCTCGCGTGAGCTCGCGAGCAGCAGATTTTCGGCGGCCGGCGTTTGAAACACGCGATCGTACGACGCTCGGAGCACGAGATCGTTCGAAGGGCCGGCCCACGCCACCGCGATGCGAGGGCTGATCGCGTTCTCCTCGACGACAAGGCTGTAGCGATCCCAGCGCAGGCCGCCGTTGATCGTCCATTGACCAAGACGGAACTGGTCCTGCACGAACACCGCCACTTCGCGATCGTCGCCCTCGTCCGCGAACTCGAACGCAGGCGCGGCTTCGACGTCCTCATCGTCATCGGTCAGCCGGTAGGCAAACGCTTCGCGCACATCGCCGAGCAGCAGATCGGCGCCAACCTTCCACTCATGCCGTCCACGGTGGCCGGCGATCGCCGCCTTGGCGTAGATCTCATCGAAGCCGCGGTCCTGCGTCACGTAAATCGGGGTGGACGCGGCATTCGACCAGAGACTCGCGTCCACGTCGCGCACGAGTGAACGCACGTCGGCAATCGCAGCCGCGCCGAGCAGCCGCTGGTAAGAGAGCTGCAGCGCCGTTTCGCCGCTGCTGCGGTCCTGCCGCTGCCCTGCCTCTTCCTGGACGAGCTCGTTCGGCACGAGAAATACCGCCTGGCCGTGACGGAGGATGGCGCCGAAGCGTCCCTCCGATCCCAGATCGCGCTCGACGCGCAGCGACGCGTGGGCGGTCGTGCCACGGTTGTTGAAGTTCTCTTCAACCGGCGGATCGAGGTAACGGTCGGTGGATGCGGCGCCGAACGAACCGCTCAGCGAGTAGCGCTCGGCCATGTACCCGGCGCGCGCAGTGCCGCCGACGCTTGCAAAACTGCCAGCCGCCGCGCTGAACGCGGCGTGCAAGCCACGCCGCAGAGCGGCCGCGGTGACAACCTCGATCACGCCGCCAAGCTTGCGGCCGAACTCCGCGGGATATCCGCCGGTGAGCACGCGCAGCGTCTGCACGTCGTCCACATCCAGTTCGGGAGCAAACGCCGGCGACCGATTGTCGGTAAGCGGCAGGCCGTCGAGCACGTCCTGCGTCTGGTACTCCGACCCGCGCGGATGCAGGATGCCGTTCGCTTCCATCAGCCACCCGGGCTGCATGTTGATCAGGTCGGGCACGGCGCGACCGGGAAGCGCGGCCAGGCGCTGCTGCAGCGTCGCCGTGCCGATGTAATTGACGGCGGAGGTCTCGTGCGGATCGATCAGCGTGTCTTCGGCGCGAACCGTGACCTGAGTGGAGATCGCGGCAACGGCGAGCGTGACCTGATGTGGTGTCGGAACGACCGATACGATGCTGACGGCGCCCGAGTAGGGCGCGAACCCGTCAGCCGTGACGATGCACACGGTAGGTTCCAAAGGCGAGCCGTTTCGCGATGAGCGTCCCTTGCGTGGTTTCGAAGGTCGCACGAAACTGCTGCGCCTCGTTGACGACCTCGACCAGCGCCGCGACGCCCTTGCCGGTGGGATCGGCCACGGTGAGGTGCAGCTCGCCGGTCGTGGTCTGTCCAAACTGGAGCAGCGCCGCCAGCGCAAGGGTCCACGCACTCATCGCGCGTTATTTTATGTCGCGCACTCCCCTTCCATGACCTCGGGCGCGAAGGCGGCAGTCTCCGCGAGATCGACATAATCCTCAGGCGTCGCGCCTTCGGCGGTCAGCGCCTCGAGATCTGCCAGCACCTGCTTCACACGCGGAACAGGGACGCGGCCGAAGAAGGATGCCGGCGTTTCATCCTGCGCGCGCTCGGCTCGGTAGAGATCGAGCAGACGCTCCACCGCCGCGCTCACGCGGCGCGCGGGCACCTTCGCGGCGAGCCTGGCGAACCTCGCACCGTCGGCGGTGGCTGCTCCGCCGAGCATCACGAAGTACTGCGGCACTGCCTTGCCGTCGATCTTGCGAACGCTTCCCTGAAAACCGATGCGTCGCGATGTGATGCTGGCCGCATCCGTTGGGACAACCGCTGATCTTGATCGAGGCCTGTTCCGCATCGCGCGCGATCTCCGGCCTTGCCTCGAGCGCGCTGGCGAGCTCGCGCCCGAGCCCGCGCGACTGCGTGACGGCGAGCTTGCACGACTCCGCTCCCGGACAGCTGGTCACGTCGGCGATTGTCGACGCGCCCGCGCGCGCGAGGCCCGCCGCCGCAAGCCGCTCGTGCAGCTGCGGCAACAGATCTTCCGGCACCCAGCGCAGAAAGATGTTCTGGTCGGGCGTCAGGCGTACCGTGCCATCGCCAAACGCGGCGGCAAGGCCGGCAACCGCTCGCAGCTGGCCGGCGGTGATGTCGCCAAGCAAGAGGCGCACGATCGGAACCACATAGCCCTGCTGGCGCTGCGGCTTGGCGTTGGTCCTGCGCCACGGCTCGAACGCGCTGCCATCGCCGGCAGACGCGGCCGCCGACGGCGTGATGCCGGGCCCGCGCACGTCCACCGATTGCGCCAGCGTCCTCACCGCGTCTACCGACGGAGCCTCGGCACGGTCCCAGTGCGGCTCGGGCTCCTCGGGCGGGCTCTCCGGATCGAATGGCAGCTGCGCCCCTCCCTCCGCCCGCACCTCGTCGAGCGCCTGCAGCACGGCCGCGCGCCAAGCGTCCCAGCCCATCGCCTTGATGAGGAATTTCATACGGTTGCGCTGCCGGTGCTCGTGATCGCCGAGGCGGTGGTAGACGCGCAGAATCGCTTCCGCCACATCGAACATCGCCGACGCGGGCAGGAACTCGAACAGCGCCTTGGCGTTGGTCGGCAGAATCGACGTGCCGCCGCCGACGACCAAACGGAACCCGCGTGTCGGCCGGCCTTCGTGCGATTCGATGCGCGCGATCCATCCCAGATCGTTGATCGACGCAAAGGCGTGATCGGTCGCGCAACCTTCGAACGCGATCTTGAATTTGCGCGGCAGGACGGCCGCCAGCGGATGCCGCAGCAGATAGCGCGTCAGCGCCTCGGCATACGGCGTGACGTCGAACACTTCGTCCGGCGACACGCCCGCAAACGGGCATGCGGTGATGTTACGAACCGAATTGCCGCACGCTTCACGAGTGGTAATCCCGGCGTCGGCGACCACGCGCATCGCGGCCTCCACATCGTGGAGCCGCACGAAGTGGAACTGAAAGTTCTGGCGCGTGGTGACGTGGGCAAAGCCGCGCGAATAGTTCTCGGCCACGGTGGCCAGCGCTTCGATCTGCGGCCCGGTCAGCACGCCCTGCGGAATCTTGACGCGCAGCATCTGCACGTCGTCCTGGCGCTGTCCGTAGGTGCCGCGCACGAGCCGGAACTTGCGCCAGGTCTCGCTCGAGATCTCGCCGCGCTCGAACTTGCCGAGCATCTCGACGAACTCGTCGATGTCGCGCTCGTCGGCGAACGACAGCCGCTCGCGGCCGTGACGGGTTACATCAAGCATGGCGGACCTCCGATACAAACAGCGCCGGGATGGGCAGAGTCAGGGCGTCGCGAATCGCCACCACGTCGCCGACGACGATAGTGCCGGCGGCATCGGCCGGCGCCGCGGCGCGCGCCAGCGCGTCAAGCGGCCCGCTCCAGACCTGCGCGTCGCGATGCGAGGCGTTCCAAACCACCGCCGTTGGAGTCGCGGGCGACCAGCCGGCGTCGATGAGTGCGTCGGCGATCGCGGCACGATGCGCAGTCGCCATCATCAGCACCAGCGTGGCAGCCCGCGGCGCCACGTCGTTGACGAGCGACGCGAAACGCTCGGGATCGTGACCGCTGGTCACCAGCACGGCGTTACTGATACCGCGATGCGTGACCGGAATCGAGGCCAGCGCCGGTGCCGCCAGCGCCGACGAAACCCCGGGGATGATCTCGAACGCAATTCCCGCCGCGGCGAGCGCGAGCGCCTCCTCGCCGCCGCGTCCAAACACGAACGGGTCGCCGCCCTTGAGCCGGACGACGCGGCGTCCGCGCCGCGCGGCGCGAATCAGCGTGCGAATGATCGCTTCCTGACCGATCGTTTCCGAACCGCGCCGCCGGCCCACCAGAATGCGCTGCGCGTGCGCCGCCAGCGACACGGCTGCCGGCTCGACGAGCGCGTCGTAGAGCACGAGGTCCGCTTCGGCCAGGCGGCGTGCGGCGGCACGCGTCAAGAGCTCCGGGATCGCCAGGACCGGCGCCAACGAGCGAGACCAGGCCAACCTGGTGGCGCCTCGCATCGCGTCGATGCGACTGCGGTGTGGCCGCATCGCGTCTCACGCGGTCGGCGTGCAGCTGCGCAAGTGCCGCGAGCAGCGCGTCGCGCCGCTCTTCCATCGGCACGCCGTCGCGCTTCCACTCGTCGCGGAGCCTGACCGCCAGCGACGCCCAGTCTTCGACCTCCGGTCCGATCAGCCGCTCGAGCGCTTCGCGCATGACGCGTGCGAGCGCGGGCGCGTCTCCGCCGGTTGAAATGGCAATCGTGACCGGCCCGCGAGAGAACGTGCTCGCCCGCGTACGCCGTCGCGTGAGCCGGGTCGTCGACCGCGTTAACGAACACCCGGGACGCGTTCGCTTCGCGCACGACCGCGGCGTTGACATCGGGCGGCGCCGCACTGACGACGTACCACGCGCCGCTGATGTCCTCGGGCTGGAACGGCCGCCGATGGATGACGGCGGCGAGATCTTCGAGCTCGGCGGTCACCTCGGGCGCGACGACGATGACGCGGGCGCCGGCTTCGACGAGACGCGCGGCTTTGACCGTCGCAACCGCTCCGCCGCCAACCACGAGCACGTCGCGGCCGCTGAAGTCGAGGAAGACGGGCGTCAAGGTCCGCGCCATGCTAGCCTCTCCGTGAAAGGAACGCGATGACGCGCCGGACGCTGTCTTCGGGCGATTCCCAATCCACCGGGATGACGAGGTCGGCGCGTTTCGCCGCAGCGCGGGTCTCGCGGAGCGGCTCGGGATCGAGCAGCGCCTCGAGATCCGTTTCCGCGTGCACACGCACGCCGCCGTCGGCGGAGATGGCGATCCCGGCATCCTGCAGGGCGGTTTGCAGGCGCGTTTTGCCGGGCGACGGCATTCCTGTGAGCAGTAACAACTCGGACGACATGGTTCCTCCTGGTCGGGAGCATCTGTGGGCACGCGCACGCGTGCCGGACAAATGAAAACGGCCCGGCGACTCTGTCTCCGGGCCTTTCAGAACCTGCTGTGTGAGTTGCTTAACGAAGGAGCGTTCGGCAGGGTCGCGGGCATGCGGAGACCGGCTCGGGCCTCAGGACACATGCAACAACAACAGATCTGCCAGCTGAGGATTCATGGTGCTGTTCCTAGCAAACTACGTCCATGACGGGCTGTCAAGCGCCTTATCATTCGGATGACCGACGACTCATGGAAGGTGTCCGCCTGCAAAAGCTGCTGTCGATGGCCGGTGTCGCCTCGCGGCGCGCCGCTGAGCAGCTCATTCTCGAGGGCCGGGTGATGGTCAATGGCGACGTCGTGACGACGCTTGGGACGAGAGCCGACCCGTCGCAGGACGACATCCGCGTCGACGGTCGCCGGCTGCGGTTCGACATCCGGCAGCGCTACATCGCCCTCAACAAGCCGAAGGGTTACGTGACCACCCGAAAGGATCCGGAGGGCCGAAAGACGGTGATGGACCTGCTCGAGGGCGTGCGCGAGTACGTCTACCCGGTCGGGCGACTCGACTTCGAGACCGACGGCCTACTGTTGATGACGAGCGACGGCGACCTTGCCGCGAAGCTGACGCACCCGCGTCACGAAGTCGAGCGCGTCTACGACGCAATCGTCGTCGGGGCGCCAGATGAACAGGCGATCGAGAAGCTCCGGCGTGGCGTGTTCCTCGACGACCGACGAACCGCGCCCGCCCTCGTCCGGCGCGGCGGCTCGATCGGCAAGGGACCCAAGCAGCTGACGAAACTGACGATCACACTGCACGAGGGGCGCAACCGCCAGGTCCGCCGCATGTGCGCGAGCGTCGGGCACCCGGTGCGACGCCTCACCCGCGTGAAGATGGGACCCATTGCGCTCGGCGAGCTGCGGCCTGGACAGTGGAGGGATCTGAGCTGAGAAGGAGGTCGCGGCTTTAAAGCAGTCTACGGAAGGCTGACGCCGCGGACCCTGAGCCCTGCCATCTGGAAACATCGTCACTGCTCGTCTTCGGTGAGCGGCAACATGTCGTCGGCAACCGGCCGTTCGGTGAGCACGGCTGGGGCTTCGAAGCCCATGGCCTGCGCCATGTCCTCGACCTTGGGCAGATCGTTGAGATCGTTCAGGCCGAAGCGGATGAGAAACTCGCGCGTCGTGCCGTAGAGGAACGGCCGGCCGATGACGTTCTTGCGCCCCACGATCTTGATCAGGTGACGCTCGAGCAGCGTCGTCAGCACGCCGGACGTGTTGACGCCGCGGATCTCGCCGATCTCGGCGGCGGTGATCGGCTGCTTATAGGCGATCACGGAAAGCGCCTCCAGCGCCTGCACCGTCAGCTTCTGCGTCGTCCGCTCGTGGAACAGGCGGCGCACCCAGTCGTGAAACTCCGGCCGCGTGGTGATCTGATAACCGCCGGCCAGCTCCGCGATGTGCAGCCCGCCGCGCCGCGCGTAATCGTCCTTCAACGCCGCAACGGCCGCCGCGACGTCTTCTCTGGGCTCGTCAGCTAGCAGCTTGAACAGCATCTTCGGCGTGAGCGGCTCCGGCGACGCGAATACCAGCGCTTCGATGATCGCCTTGAGCTGCGACTGGTCGAGTTGCGGCCGCTGACCGGCCGCCGTCTCCGCGCCGCCGGGCCGTTCGTCAATCGGCGTCTTGTCGTGCGGGACGAACGTACCGCCCTCGATGTGCTCGACGTGCGGTTCCTCGTCCCCCGGCTTCTCCACCCGCTCGCGCGTGTCGTCGCTCATTGCTTGTCGTCCTTCGTGTCCACTGCGCTCCCGGCACTATCAGCGCCTCCACCTTCAGGGCCTTTGGCCGGATGGTGCGCTTTGTACTCGTCTTCCGGATCGTGAATCGGATGCGGCGCGTCCTTCGGCCGCGCGCGCTTGTAGATCCGAATCGCGCCCTTCCCGCCGGACTGAAAGACGCGCACCAGTTTGAGCCGGATCATCTCCAGCAGCGCGAGAAACGTCACGATCATGTCGGGGCGCGTCGCGACATCTTCGAACAGATCCTCGAACCCGCACGCTTCCGTTTCGGAGAGCCGCTCGAGCAACTGCTCGATGCGTGTCTCGATCGAGACGTGCTCAGGCGGCAGCAGCATGGGCGGACGCTCGCGGGCACGCTGGAGCACGAGCCGGAACGCCGACAGCAGACTGAACAGATCGACTTCGAGCTCGGGCTCGTAGTCGTCGCCGGCAATCGCTTCGACGCGCGAATCCGGACGCGTCCACTGCGCGCTGCGAAGCGTCTCCCGCTCGTGCAGGAGCTCCGCCGCGGCCTTGAACTTCTGGTGCTCGAGAAGCCGGCGAACCAGCGCGTCGCGCGGATCTTCCGCCTCGGCCTGGTCATCCTGCGACGGGTCGGGCCTGGGCAGCAGCGTGCGGCTCTTGATGTGAATCAGCGTCGCCGCCATCACCAGAAACTCGCTCGCGACGTCGAGGTTGAGCTCCTGCATCAGGTCGAGATAGTCGAGATACTGCTCGGTGACGAGCGCGATCGGGATGTCGTAGACGTTGATCTGGTTCTTCTTGATCAGATGAACCAGCAGGTCGAGCGGACCCTCGAACGACTGGACGCGAATGCGGATGTCTTCGAGCTGCGACTCGAAACCTTCGTCTGACGGTGTGGGATTCTCGGCGTCGGTCATGTCTTTTCGCGGCACGTGCACGGTCGGTCAGTATTTCAGGCGCACCGCTTTGCGCACCCGTTCCATCGTCTCGTGTGCGATGCGGCTGGCCTTGCGCGATCCCTCGACCAGCACCTCGCGCAGGTAGCCCGGCCGCGCGAGCGCCTCGGCGCGGCGCGCGCGGATGGGATCCAGCACCGCGTTGATCGCGGCGGCCAGCTTTGTCTTCACCTCGACGTCGCCAACGTTGCCCTGCCGGTAACGTGCCTTGAGATCCTCGATTTCCTCGAGGTTGGGATTGAACGCGTCGTGGTAGGTGAAGACCGGGTTACCCTCCACCGTTCCGGGGATGTCGGCACGCACCCGCTTCGGGTCGGTGTACATCTGCCGGACCTTCTTCACCACGATGTCGGGATCGTCGGAGAGGTCGATCGTGTTGCCGTAGCTCTTGCTCATCTTGCGGTTGTCGAGCCCCGGCAGGCGCGACGTCGGCGTCAGAAGAGCCTGCGGTTCGACGAACAGCTCGCCGTAGAAGTTGTGGAAGCGGCGCACAACCTCGCGCGACAGCTCGAGGTGCGGCACCTGGTCCTCCCCGACCGGCACGAAGTGCGCGTCGTAGATGATCACGTCGGCGGTCTGCAGCAGCGGATAACCAAGAAACCCGATGCTCGACAGGTCGCGGTCGGTGAGCTGATCGATCTGCTCTTTGTAGGTTGGCACCCGCTCGAGCCACGGAATGGGCGTCACCATTTGGAGCAGCAAATACAACTCGGCGTGCTCGGGAATCATCGACTGGACAAACAGCGTGCTCTTTTCCGGATTGATGCCGGCGCCGATCCAGTCGGCGACGTTGTCGAGCGCGCTCGGCACCACCTCGCTGGTGTCATCGTACCCACTGGTCAGTGCGTGCCAGTCGGCGACGAAGTAGAAACAATCGAACTCGCGCTGCAGCTTCACCCAATTCTGCAGCGCGCCGACGAGATGACCGAGGTGCAACTTTCCGGTCGGGCGCATCCCCGACACCACTCGCTTGCTCATCACAACAACACGTCGAGAATGAAGTTTCGCACCGGCGACGTGATGGCGCTGAGCACTCCCGTCAGCATCAGCGCGTAGATCAGCAGGAATCCATACGCGCGCAGGCTCTCGACCAGCATGGCGGCCGAGGCCGGCAGGATGCCGATCAGGACGTTGCCGCCGTCGAGCGGCGGAATCGGGATCATGTTGAACACCGCGAGCAGGACGTTGATCAGGACGAAATAGAAGAGCCCGTAGGTCAGGTAACCGCCCTCTCGCAGCACCGAGCGATCGTCGCCGAACACCGCCGCGACCACCACTGCACCCGCCGCCGCGAGAATCAGGTTGCTCACCGGACCGGCCAGCGCGACGATGGCGAAATCGCGTTTGGGATCACGCAGGTTGCGCATGTCCACTGGCACCGGCTTCGCCCAGCCGATCAAGGGCGCGCCCGTGGTCATGGCAATCAGCGGAAACACGATTGTCCCGATGACGTCGATGTGGACCACGGGGTTGAGCGACAACCGGCCCAGCCTCCGCGCGGTCGGATCACCGAGGCGGTCTGCCGTCAAGGCATGGGCCGCCTCGTGAAACGTCAACGAGGCGATAAGAATGACGAACAGGACGAAGATCTCGCCGAAATCGGGGCCAGCCAAAGATCCAAGAGCGTACCACAGTGAGGGCGCGCGCCCACGATCGCGGCAATCGACAGGCGCGTCAGTTCAGACTTGCGGCGGGTCGGACCGGCGCGGCTACATCCGCGACTGCAACTCCTTGTCGATCGCGGTGAGGAACTCTTCGGTTGTCAGATATGGGTGATCGGGGCGAATCAGAATCGCGAGATCCTTGGTCATCCGGCCCGACTCGACGACGTCCACGCACACCTGCTCGAGCGTCTGCGCAAATGTCACCATGTCGTGCGTGTCGTCGAATTTGCCACGGAACTGCAAACCACGCGTCCAGGCGAAGATCGAGGCGATCGGATTGGTGGACGTGGGTTTGCTCTGCTGATGGAGGCGAAAGTGGCGCGTCACCGTCCCGTGCGCGGCCTCGGCTTCGACCGTCTTGCCGTCGGGCGACATCAGCACCGACGTCATCAGTCCGAGCGAACCGTAGCCCTGCACAACCGTGTCGGACTGGACGTCGCCATCGTAGTTCCTGCACGCCCAGAGATATCCGCCGTTCCATTTGAGATTGGCCGCCACCATGTCGTCGATCAATCGGTGTTCGTAGGTGAGCCCTTTCGCCTCGAACGCGGTCTTGAACTCCGCGTCAAAGACCTGCTGGAACGTGTTCTTGAAGGCGCCGTCGTAGACCTTGAGAATCGTGTTCTTCGACGAGAGATACACGGGATAGTTCCGTCCCAGCGCGTAGGGTCAAGCCTTCGATCGAGGCGTCGAGGTTGAACATCCCGAGCGCGACGCCGCTGCCCCGCGTCTTGATCACCTCGCGCGGGATCGGCTCGCCGCCGCCGGTCGGCGTCCAGCTGATGGTGATCGTGCCGGCGCCCGGGAAATGGAAGTCCTGCGCGCGGTACTGATCGCCAAAGCCATGGCGCGCCACGACCACCGGCTTCTCCCAGTGGGCGACCAGACGCGGCACGTTCCTGCAGATGATCGGCTCGCGGAAGATGGTGCCGTCGAGAATGTTGCGGATGGTCCCTTCGGCGAGCGCCACATCTGCTTGAGGCCGAACTCCTTGACCCGCGCTTCGTCGGGCGTGATGGTCGCGCACTTGACCGCGACGCCGTACTGCTTGGTCGCGTTCGCCGAGTCGATGGTGATCTGATCCTCGGTCCGGTCGCGCGATTCGATCCCGAGGTCGAAGTACTTCAGGTCGATCTCGAGATACGGCAGGATGAGCTGTTGGCGGATGCGATGCCAGATGATGCGCGTCATCTCGTCGCCGTCCATCTCGACGACGGGGGTCTTAACCTTGATCTTGGCCACTCAGTGCTCCTTCAAACCCACAATCATGACGCAAGTGGAGGTGGCGCGTCATCTGCGGCGTGATCGCGGGCCTGAAGCTCCGCGCGGCACCTTAATGCGTCGCGAAGAATTGCAGGAGTGCATCCGCCGCCTTCGCGCCAACCACACCGGTGAGCTCTTCGCGCGTGGCGCGGCGCACCCCTGTGACGCTGCCGAAGCGGGTCAAGAGGGCCTTGCGGCGGCGCGGACCGATGCCCGGGATGTCGTCCAGCTCGGAGCGCAGGTCGCGTTTGGCGCGCGACTCGCGGTGGAACGTGACGGCAAAACGATGCGCTTCATCGCGAATGCGCTGCAGCAGGCGGAGCGCGGCGCCGTGCGGATCCATCGCGATCGGCAGGTCGCTGTCGCGCGTGAAGACGAGCTCCTCTTTCTTGGCGAGGCCAATCGCCACCAGATTGGCCAGCCCGACCTCCTCGAGCGCGGCGTACGCGGCGTTCAGTTGTCCCTTGCCGCCGTCGATCACGATCAGATCAGGAAATGGCCCGCCGTCATCGAGCACCCGTCGATAGCGCCGGCCGACCACTTGCTTCATCGCGGCGAAATCGTCGAGAAACCGCGGAGTTTCGCAAGGCTGATCGCTCCCAGCCGCCGCCGGCGCGCCGATTCGTAGGCGGAACTTGCGGTAGTCGCTGCGCTTCATCCGCCCCTCTTCGCACACCACCATCGACGCCACCGTCTCGCTTCCCTGGATCGTCGAGATGTCGAAGCACTCAATCCGCCGTGGCAGCGACGGCAGCTTCAGAATCGCTTTAAGCAGCTCGAGCGCTTCGTAATTGGTGGTGGACGCCTGGTCGAAGCGGGCGCGATAGGCGAACGCCGCATTGCGCTGCGCCAACTCCACCATCTCACGCTTGTCTCCGCGCTGCGGCACGACGATGCGCACCTTTCGATCGGCGCGGGAGGAGAGCCAGGTCTCGAGCACGTCGCGCTCGTTCGGCTCGATCGCGGCGTGGATCTCTGGCGGCGGCACATGATCGGTGTAGAGCTGCTGCAGCGCCAGCTCCAGCAGCTCGCCCTCCGTGCTGCTGCCGGCCCGGGCGTCGCCGGTCTGCAGCTCGAATCGATCGATGACGCGCCCGCCGCGGAACAGAAACACTTGCACGACCGCGCCTTCGGTGCCCAGCTTGACGCCGAACACGTCGCGATCGTTGAGGCCCGCCGTAGCCAGCTTCTGCTGACGCTCCCGCACGGCGGTCACGGTGCGCATCGCGTCGCGCAGCTGCGCCGCCTCTTCGTAGCGCTCGGCCCCAGCCGCCGCCAGCATACGGTCGTGGAGTTGATCGGCGAGCTCCTCGTTGCGGCCTTCCAGAAACAACCGGGTGTCGGCCGCCGCCTGCGCATAGCGTTCCTGCGAGCAGATGGCCGCGACGCACGGGGCGAGGCAACGTCCGATGTCGTACTCGAGGCACGGGCGCGGCCGCTCGCCGGTGATCACCTCGTTGCACGAGCGGATCCCGAACACCCGGTGCGTCAGCGACATCGTCCGGCGCGCGAGCTTGGCGGGGAGAAACGGCCCGGCGAAGAAGTCGCCGTTCTTGTCCACGTGGCGCGCGACCAGCACGCGCGGAAATGCCTCGGTGGTCGTCAGCTGCAGATACGGGTAGTTCTTGTCGTCGCGCAGCAGGATGTTGTAGCGCGGCATCCGTTGCTTGATCAGATTGTTCTCGAGCGCCAGCGCTTCGACCACCGAGTCGGTGACGATCGTTTCAAGGCGCGCGATCTCGTCGAGCAGCGCGTCGTGACGAGGGCTGAGGCCGTACGCGCCGAGGTAACTTCTGACCCGCTCGCGCAGCGACCGCGCCTTGCCGATGTAGAGCGATTCACCCGCCGCGTTCGAATAGAGATACACTCCCGGCTGATGCGGCAGCCGCTGAATCTGCTCCTTGAGTTGGTGGATCGCCATCGGATACGCTTGTCTCGCGACCTCGAATTGCCCTAATTAATTGTAAACAATGACATTTACTGGAGCGATTGGCGCGGCCTGCATGTTGCCCCTGCGCGCCATCATCAACGCCAGCGTCGCGCTCGGCATCCACCCCAACGCTCTGACACTGATCGGCGTGCTCGTGAATGTCGTCGCCGCCTGGGCGCTGGCCAGGGACCGATTCCTGCTCGCCGGCGTCATCATGATCGTCGCCAACATCTTCGACTTCATCGACGGCAAAGTGGCGCACATCACCGGCAAGCAGTCCGAGTTCGGCGCGTTCTGGGACTCAACGCTCGATCGCTTCTCGGATCTCGCGCTGTTCACCGGCCTGATCTGGCTCTACTCGTCACGTGGACGCGAAGGTTACGTGCTGGTCGCCACCTTGACGCTGATCTTCTCGATCATGACGAGCTACGCGCGCGCCCGGGCAGAATCGCTGATCGAGAAGTGCAAGGTCGGCTTCATGGAGCGGCCCGAGCGCATCGTCCTTTTCATGATCGGCGCGTTCACCGATCGCATGGCCGCCGTGCTGTGGGTGATCCTGGTGCTCTCGATCGTGACGGTGGCGGACCGGATCTACTACACCTACCTCGTGCTCAACAAGCTGCCGATGCCGAACGGCCGCGGCCTCAAAGGCGCGTTCTGGCGCGCGTTCTTCTGGCGCGACGAGCGCGCCACGCTCGCGTACGACGCGTGGGTGATAGCCATTCTGGCGTTTGTCTGGTTGACGCCGCCCGACTGGCTGCGCGATCCGACGGCGGAGGGAATGGGGCTCCTCGGGATGCTGTTTTGACGAACGGCAGCTAGGAAGCCTTCTTCTTCCTCGCACCGTTCTTGGCGGCCACCACCTTCGGGGCTTCCTCCTTGACCTTGGCCGTCTTCTTCTTCCCCGAGCTGACCTGATCGAGGCTGCGGCGCAGCGCTTCCATCAGATCGACTACCTTTGGCGGCGCCTCTTCTTCCTGCGCGATGATCTCTTCGCCGGCCACCTTGGCCTCGATGATCTGGCGCAGCCCCTCCTGGTATTCGTCTTTGTAGTCGGAGAGATTGAGCTCACCCTCGAAGCTCTCGATCACCTGGCGCGCCAGTTTCATCTCGGCCGGATTGACCTTGCCGCGCACGTCGCGCAGCTCGTCGATCTGATCGATCGTGCGGATCTCGGCGGCGTGATGCAGCGTGTACATCACCAGCCCCTGCTTGTGCTGCTTGACGGCCACGAGATACTCCCGCCCGTGAATCGCCACTTTGCCGACGCCGACCTTGCCGGCCATGCCGTCGCGCATCACCGCGTAGGCATCGGTCGCCATGCCGCCGTCGGGCACGAGATAGTACGCGCGGTCCACGTACATCGGATCGATCTGATCTTCGCTGGCGAACTGCACGAGATCGATCACCTTGGTCGACTCCGTGCGCACCTTGGCGATGTCCTCGTCGGGCACGACCACCCAGCGCCCCTTTTCGAACTCGTAGCCTTTCACCACCTCAGCCGAGGTGATCTCGCGCTCGCACTTGGGACACCACTTCTTCTGGTTGATCTTGGTCTGGCACTCGGCGTGGAGCTGATTGAACGAGATGGTCGCGCTAGCCTCGGTTGCCGGGTAAACCTTTACCGGGATGTTGACGAGGCTGACCTTGAGGTAGCCCTTCCACGTAGGTCGCGGTGGCATGTCGGAGACTCCAGTCGCTTGGTATCGGCCCGCCGGGCGGGCCGCATTAGCTCTATACCGAATCGCGGGCGTCGCGCGCGCCGAGGTGCAGCCCCGGCCCTTCGTCCATTTCGATGTCTTGACTGGAGATTTTATCCCGGAGCAGGCGCCGCACCTGTCCGAGAAACGCCCCCGGCACTTCCAGCCGCCGGGCGACCGCCTGGCAGCGGGAAATGAGCACCAGGACCGTCCGGTCGCCCTCGCGCCACGAGATGCCGCCAATCTGCTCGTAGGGCATGAAGCCGGTGTCGGTCCACACGCCATCGGCATACAGGCCGCGTGAAATCCGCGTCGAAAGCGGCAGCATGTAGCCGTAATAGGCAAACATCATCAGCTCGCCGAACGCCTGCCGCCCGAAAACCGGCAGCGCTTGTGCGACCGAGTCGAACTGGCGGAATACCACGTACGCCTTGAACAGGATGAGTAGTCCGAGCGCCATGCCGATGCCGAGCATCAGCCCGTAGTACGGCGGCTTCGGCCCGGTCCAGACCAGCTGCGCCGTCGATCGGCGCCGCCACCACCGGCCAATCTCGCGCAGCTTGAGCAGGTTGGCGATCAAAAAACCGGCGCCAAGCGCGTAGAGCGTCAGCCCGAGCGCTTCGACCAGCGTCATGACGTGCTCGTGGCCTCCGCAGCGGCGGTCGCCGCGAGCGTCGGATCGAAGCAGCGTCGGCAGCGGGCCTCGTAGGTGCCCATCGCGCCGAGCAACACGCGATCGGTGCTAGCGACGAGACGCTGCGTGTGGTTGGCGGGATTGCCGCACACCATGCAGATCGCGCGCGTCTTGGTGATGTACTCCGCCGTCGCCAGCAGCTGCGGCATCGGCTCGAACGGCTTGCCGAGATAGTCCTGATCGAGGCCGGCCACGATCACGCGCACGCCGCGCATCGCCAGTTGATGACACACCGCCGGCAGCTCGGCGTCGAAGAACTGGCCTTCGTCGATGCCGACGACTTCGGTGTCGCTCTTGACCTGGGTGAGCAAATCGCGCGCGTTCGCCGCCTGCTCCGACGGGATCCGCAGCTCGCTGTGCGAGACGATGTGATCGTCGGCGTAGCGGCTGTCGA
Organism: uncultured Acidobacteriota bacterium; assembly: GCA_963807105.1. Lineage (GTDB taxonomy): Bacteria > Acidobacteriota > Vicinamibacteria > Vicinamibacterales > UBA2999 > DASPWV01. The sequence continues at coordinate 547,940 of CAWEAM010000001.1, forward strand.
CAGCGGGCTTGAAAATCTGGACGCGCTGCCGCGCAATCTGCGCGCGGCGCAGGCGCCGGATGAGCTCCTCGCTCTTGCCACTGAACATGCTGCCGACGATCACCTCGATCCAGCCGGCATGCGGGGTCCTTACAACGTCCATATATCTCGATTGTAGAACGGCGCGAAGGCGGCGAGGACAGCCAGGCGGAAGGCGTCGCGGCGTCCCGCGAGATCGCGGGTGAGCACGCCCCAGGCGCCGCGGGTGCCGCGCGTGCCGGCGCCCGCCAGCCCGTCGATGACCTCGCCCAGCTCCTCGCCGTCGAGCACGCGGCGCGCCAGATTGCCGGGCACCTGTACCGCACCGCCGGCGCCGTAACCCCAGCGTTTGCCGTCGGTCACCGCGGCCCACGACTGGAGCATCCAGACTGCGTCGCCGTCGAGGGCCAGCGGCGTCAGTCCGCCCTCCAGGCCAACGGCATAGGCCTCGAGGCGATCCGCCGCCGTGCGCCCGATCAGCGCGCGGGCTCGCCGCCGCGCGCCGTGGACGATCTCCGCTTCGCTCAGCGGCATGCGCGGCGCGATTGCGGTCAGATCGAAGGTCTGGATGTCCGGGTTGGCAAAGCGGGGATCGATGGCGGCGATAGCCGTCAGCGCTTCCCGGGCCCCTTCAACTTTCGCGGAACGAGTCGAAGATAGAAGAACGAGCAAGGGCGCTGGTCTCCGTGAGTTGGCAGTTCCCAATTAGCAGTGCAAAGTTTAGTTGGCCAGTCTGCAGGTCGCAGTTGGTGTGGTGGACACTCGCGGCTGTCCCGCCACTGACAAGAAGCGGACAGCTGACATCGGAACTGATAACTGAAACTACCAACTGGCGCACTGACAACTAACTTTGCACTGGAAACTGGAAACTGCTCAACACGTGCACGGGGATGGGCAGGAGTTCGGGACAGTCGCGGCGCAGTCGGGCGAGTGCCGCTGAAATTGCGGCACCCTCGGCACGAGCAGTCCGAAGTCCAATCGACCAGTGCACCGGATCTTTCAGGCGCTGCTCAATACGCGGTCGATACTCAGGCGGCGAAGCCGGCGGGCAGAGCTGTTGAATGAGTCCACGCCGCAGAAATTTGCGCCGGCAGAGGATGATCATCAACGAATACATCGCGGGCAGCAACGTCAGCGCGCGGGAGTCGATGGCCTCATAAGTCGCGTCAACGAGCCCGATCAGTGACAGCAGAAGGCTGATGAGGATCATCGCCGTCGGTGGGAAGAAGAACTACATGCCGGTCGATCGATGATGATGTCGTCCGGCAGCCGGCCGGGAGGCAGCTTCCTCACCCACGGCCAGGCGATGCCGGCGAGGATGAGCAGGGCGCCCACCAAGATGAGCAAAGGTTCATCAATAGCTGCTCGCGACGCGTACGCGGTGCGGGTGATAGGGCAGCACTTCCAGCACTTCGCCGTCACGGTGATGCTGCTGGACATGGCGCCAGAAGGTCGCCGTGAAGATCTCACCGTGCACGTCGAGGAGCACCTTCTTGAGCGGTTCACTCAAGCCGAGGAACGCCATGAACGTTTCCGGGAAGACGTCGTTGTCCGCGACGTAGTACCAGGCCTCGCCGCGCAGCTCGTCTTCTTCATTCGTGGCCTGGGGAAGATCACGAAAGTTACAGTCCGTTACGCGGCAGAGATCGTCGTAGTCGTAGAAGATCACGCGCCCGTAGCGCGTTACGCCGAAGTTCTTGAGCAGCAGGTCGCCCGCAAAGATGTTCGTGTAGGCGAGATCGCGGATTGCCTGCCCGTAGTCGATCACGACCTTTTCCGTCAGCTCCCCCGATCGATTGTGCAGAAACAGGTTGAGGGGCGTCATGCGCCGCTCGATGTATATGTGATCGAAGATGAGGTCGTCGCCCTCGGCTTGCACCGTACTTGCGGCTTCCCTGGTCAACTCTTCGAGCAGCTCGGATGCAAAGCGGCCCTTGGGCAACCTCAGGCGGCGGAACTCCTGCGCGTCCACGAGGCGTCCGGCGCGATCGTGCTTGAAGACCATCTCGTACTTGGCAAGCACCTCCTGCCTCAGGACGGTCTTGGGCGGCGGAAATTCGTCGCGGATCACCTTGAACACCACGTCGAAGGAGGGCAGGGTGAAGCAGACCATCACCAGCCCGCGGTCACCGGGCGCATGCACGAACTGATCGGTTGAGCGCTGCAGGTGCCTGAACAGCTCGCGATAGCGTTCGGTCTTGCCCTGCTTGGCGCGTCCGAGCACGGTGAACAGCTCGCTCACGGGCTTGCGCGGTAGGATCGACTTGAGAAACAGCACCGCTTCACCGACGCGCTCGAGGTCCACGTGAAAATACGAGCGTGTGAAGCTGAAGAGGATGCTCACGTCTTCTTCGCGCATCATCACCGCATCCACCAGCACGCCGCGATCGGTATCCTTGAGCGCGATGACGAGCGGCAGCATCCAGCCGCGCCCCTGCACCCGGCCCACGAGGTAGGCTCGGGTCATCTGGTAGAACACCGGGCGGATGATCTCGACCTGCTGCACGACGCGCCGCTCGCTCATCTGCTCGCAATAGACGTGCACCTCGGACGTCACGTAGGCGACGCTGCGATCGAAATCCTTCCACGGCATATGGAAGCGGAAGTCGGTCAGCACCTGCTCGAACAGCAATCGCAATGAGCCGCGATTGGCGTAGACGTTGGTTACGACCTGCGTGGTGATGCTCCCCAGCGGGTCGAGATCGAGAGCGACGAATTCGATGTCCGGAGCGACGCCGATAGTGCCGAAAAGGCGTCGCGTGATGGAGCTGAAGAAGGTCTTGTTGAATTCCGTGTCGGGAAGCGGCTCGACGATCTCCGCGTAGTGGCGGCGGATCTCGCGCCACAGCTCCCGATCCAGCGCCTCGGCACCGAGCCTGAGCCTGAGCTGCGCGACCGTCGCGTTGACGAAATGATCGTAGAGCTCGATGCGCTCGACCGCGTCGTTCTGGCTGCCGCGCCAGTCGCGTGCCTCGAAACGGTGCGGCGCGCGCTGTGTGATCGCACGAAACTCGTTGTTGTAGTCGACAAAGGCCGCGGCGAGGAAACGAGCGGACTGAACTGCCACACTGTCCGGAGCGGAAGTTTCGTCGTTCACCGCACGTCTCCGAGGCGTACGCTCGCGGATTGGGCGCTCGTCACGAACTGTACCGCAACCCGCCCCCGTCGCTCGAGCCTCTTACATATTCCCGATCAGTGCATCGCCAAACTCGCTGGTCTTCACCTGCTTTGCGCCCTCCGTCAGCCGCGCGAAGTCGTACGTGACGATCTTCTGGTCGATGGTGCGGTCCATCGCCGTGATGATCGCATCGGCGGCCTCCGTCCAGCCGATGTAGCGCAGCATCATCTCGCCCGAAAGGATGACTGAGCCCGGGTTCACCCTGTCGAGATTGGCGTACTTGGGCGCAGTGCCATGGGTCGCCTCGAACACTGCGTGGCCGGTCATGTAGTTGATGTTGCCGCCGGGCGCGATGCCGATACCGCCGACCTGCGCCGCCAGCGCATCCGAGAGGTAGTCGCCATTGAGATTCATGGTGGCGATCACGTCGAACTCGTCTGGGCGCGTGAGGACCTGCTGCAGCGTGATGTCGGCGATCGCGTCCTTGATGGTGATCTTACCCGCGCGTTTCGCCGCGTCCTGCTCGGCGCTGGCCTCCTGTTCGCCCTTGGCGGCCCTGGTGCGTTCCCACTGCTCCCACGTATAGGTCTGTTCGGGAAATTCTCGCTCCGCGAGCGCATACGACCAGTTACGGAACGCGCCCTCCGTGAACTTCATGATGTTGCCCTTGTGCACGATCGTGACGCTCTTGCGCCTGTTCGCGATCGCGTACTCGACCGCCGCTCGAAACAGCCGCTCGGTACCCTCGCGCGAAACCGGCTTGAGGCTGATCGCCGTCGTTTCAGGAAAGCGAATCGCGTTGAACTGTTTCGGAAACGCCTGTTTGAGGAGATCGAGGAACTTGCGGTTGTCCTCCGTGCCCGCCTCGAACTCGATGCCCGCATAGATGTCCTCGGTGTTCTCGCGGAAGATCACCATGTCGACCTTCTCCGGGTGCCTGACGGGCGAGGGCACGCCCCTGAACCAGCGTACCGGACGCAGGCACACGTACAGATCGAGCAGCTGGCGCAGCGCCACGTTCAGCGAGCGGATGCCGCCGCCCACCGGTGTCGTGAGCGGTCCCTTGATTGACACGAGGTATTCGCGACACGCGGCGACGGTCTCGTCCGGAAGCCACGTGTGGTAGAGATCGTTCGACTTCTGTCCGGCGTAGACCTCCAGCCACGCGATCTTGCGCTGTCCGCGATAGGCCTTCTCTACCGCCGCATCGAGCACGCGTACGCTCGCGCGCCAGATGTCCGGGCCGGTGCCGTCGCCTTCGATGAACGGGATGACCGGGCGATCCGGAACCCGCAGTTTCCCGTTGCTGATCGTGATCTTCTCGCCTTGTGCGGGCGGCGTGACCTTCATAGCCTTGGCGGCGGTGGACATGTCGCTCTCCTGACGCGCGTCAACGCGGCCGCCGAATGCTAGCACAGCCAACCGCGAGCGGGAGTCCTGCTGTGGCGCCCCTCAGGACTCGATCGAAAACAAAGGGTCGCCTGCCTGGACGTTCTGACCCGCCGTGGCGAAGATCTCCTTAATGGTGCCGACGGCGGGGGACACGATGGGGATTTCCATCTTCAACGCTTCGATGTCGCAGACCTTCTCCCTTTCCTTGACCGCGCCACCCTTTTCCAGGTGGAAGCGGATGACCCGCCCCTTCATGGGCGCCTTCACGATCTGCTCGGGCATCTTCCGGATCTCCTCTCACCTCGTGCGTCCACTCACCGGCGGCTTAACTAGATTGCTCCTATGCCGTCGAGCACCGAAAGCATGATCGCAGCAGCCATGACAGAGCCGACCTGTCCACCCGTATTCGCGCCCATCGCATGCATCAGGAGGTAGTTCTGCGGGTCGTATTTCTGACCTTCCCGTTGGACGACGCGGGCCGACATCGGATAGGCGGAGATGCCGGCCGCGCCGATCAGCGGATTTACCTTTCCGCCGGTCAGCACCTTCAACAGCTTTCCGAAGAGGACGCCGCAGACGGTATCGAGACAGATGGCGACGAATCCCAGAGCCAGGATCAGCAGGGTCTGCGACGTCAGGAAGACTCGCCCGTCCATCGTGGCGCCGACCGACAGTCCCAAGAAGAGGGTGACGACGTTCGCGATCTCGTTTTCGGAGGCCTTGGTCAAGCGGCCGACCACGCCGCTTTCTTTCATGAGATTTCCCAGCATGACCGTGCCCAACAGCGGGAGCCCTTGGGGAGCGATGAGCCCTCCGAGGATGGTGACCACGAGCGGAAAGAGGATCTTGGTCGTCTGTGAAACCGATTCCTCGACGAACCCCATGTTGATGCGGCGTTCCTCCTCGGTCGTCAGGAGCTTCATGATCGGCGGCTGGATCACGGGGACCAGGGACATGTAGGAATAGGCCGCCACGGAAACGGCTCCCAGGAGGTGGGGGGCATACTGCGAGGTCACAAAGATGGCGGTCGGACCGTCACAGGCGCCGATGATTCCGACCGCGACGGCGTCCAGCTGTGAAAACCCCAAGGCGAGAGCGAGGATCAGCGTCAGGAAGATTCCACACTGGCCCGCGGCCCCCAGCAGGAATATTTTCGGATTCGCCAGGAGCGGCTCGAAATCCGTCATGGCCCCGATTCCCACGAACAGCAGAAGAGGGAAAAGCTCTGTCGCAATTCCGGCGTCATAGATGGTGCGCAGGAAGCCTCCCTCTTCCATGAGGCTTGCGAGGGGAATGTTCACCAGAATGGCGCCAAAGCCGATGGGCACTAGAAGGAGGGGCTCGACGTCTTTCTTCATCGCCAGGTAAAGAAGAAGGCAGCCGATGGCGATCATGATGGGGTTGGACCAGTGCAAGTGGGTCACCCCAGCGGCCAGCCCCGAGAGTCCGTGCCCGATTGCCTCGAGCATATACGCTACGTCTTCCTTTCTTCCTTCTTCACAGGGAAAGCCTTCTTGAGCACGTGCATAAGAAGACTGAAGATCCACAGGGTGAACAACGTTCCCCCCATCCCAACGATGAGCATGGTCATTCCAAAGGTCCAGTTGTCCATCGCCCTCCGTTCACGCCTCCTTGTGGCTGTGATGCTGCTCGAGGAAGTCCCTGGCCTGCATGGGGAAGAGGACGCCAAGCAGGAGATCTTCGTCGCTCTTGGCCAGTGACCCAAGCTCCTTGACCGTCTTCTCCCACAGCTCGGCATCGGCGAGTTCGCCGGCCCGGATCGAGTAGTCGGGCACCTTGTCGCCGACGACCTTCTGGAGCAGCTCCCTGCTGACGGGACCGGGTGGGCGCCCGTACTTGCCGGCGACGTAGTCGGTGACCTCGCGGGTGATGATCTGGTAGCGCTCTCCCGCGAGGACGTTGAAGACGGCCTGGGCGCCGACGATCTGGCTGGTCGGCGTCAAGAGCGGCGGGTACCCGAGGTCTCGCTCCACGCTGGGGCACTCCTTGAGCGCCGCCTCCATCAGATCCATCCGGTCCGCTTCCTTCAGCTGCGCCACCATGTTCGAGATCATGCCGCCAGGGATCTTGTGCGTCAGGACGTCGGCGCTCACACCGGTGTACTCGGTCGCGTACTTGCCGTAATTGTCACGGATTTCCTTGGTGATGCGGGCCGGCTCTTCGAGCTGTTTGAGGTCGATCCCGGTATCGAAGGGCGTGTTGCGCAGCGCCGCGATCATGGTTTCGGTGGCCGGGTGGGACGCGCCGAAGGCGAGTGGTGAAAGGACGGTGTCGATCATGTCCACGCCGGCGAGAATGGCCATGAGGTGGCTCATGCTCGCGGCTCCGCTCATGTCGTGGTTGTGCAGGAGGACGGGGAGCCGGTCTTTGACGCGGTCCTTGATGCCCTTGATGATCCGGTAGGCATCGAAGGGCATCAGGATCCCGGTAGCATCCTTGAGCGACAGCCAGTCGGCCCCGACGTCCACGAGCTGCCCGGCGTACTCCACCCACTTCTCCAGCGTGTGGACCGGACTCACCGTGTAGTTCACCTCGACGTGCGCCTCGCCGCCGAACTCTTTGACCGCCTTGGTCGCCGACGCGATGTTGCGGAAGTCGTTGGTGGCCTCGAAGATGCGGAAGACCGTGATGCCGTTGGCCACCGCCCGCTCGCAGAACTTGCGGACGATCGCGTCCGAGTAGGGCCGGTAGGCGAGGATGTGCTGGCCGCGCAGGAGCATCTGGAGTTTCGTCCGAGGCATGACGGCCTTGATCCGGCGCAGCCGGTCCCACGGATCCTCGTTCAGATACCGCAGGCATGCATCGAAGCTCGCGCCGCCCCATACCTCCACCGCATAGAAGCCACACGGGTCCAGCGCCGCACACAGCGGCAGCAGGTCGTCGGTCGTGACCCGCGTGGCCAGCTTGCACTGCTGGCCGTCACGCGGCGTGAGCTCGGTGATCTTGACCCGCCGGGAACCGACGGGATCAGCGAGCAGTGTGCGAAAGTCTTCCCCGATCCTCTCGAAGATTTCTTGCGGGTGCATGCGACCCTCCTCTAAAGTTTTGCTGGCGGCGCAGTGACGGCGCCCTTCAGAGACGTACCGTCGACTTCGGTACTCGCACGTAATCGGGGCGACCATGTTCACCATGACCGCGATGCTGCACGAGCTCGTCAGCGCGTGGTGGATCGCGGCTTCGACATCCTGCCGCGTGAGGCCTGCTCCCCGCAGGCGCATCTTGAGCCCGATCTTGGTGTAGACCTTGGGCGACTGCTCGCGACGCTCGCCGCTCGTTTCCACTTCCACGTCCTCCACGTGCTTGCCCGCCTTGTGGAGCTCCTCGTAGGTGTGGATGCCCATGCACGAGGCCACCGAGTACATGAGCAGACCCGGCGGCCGGAAGCCACGGCCCTTGCCACCGACGTGCGCGGCAGCGTCGATTGGCAGCTCTCCGCTGAAATCCTCTCCCGTTCCAACGAAGTGGAAGTCGCTCTTCTGTCTGACCTTGATCTTCATGAGAAAGTCCTCTTGATGATGAAAACAGTCGCTGTCGGTCGATGATCTACGCGTCCGCCCGCGCAAGCGATTCGGGCGCTCGGCCCGCCACGACACGTCCGATGTTCTCCCAGGCGAACCGAATGCGGCGGAACCACCCCTCATACGAATGTCCGGCGGTGTGGGGCGAGAGCACGACGTTCTCCAGCCCCAGGAACGGATGGTCGGCCGGAATGGGCTCCTGGCAGAAGACGTCTAGCCCCGCGCCGCCGATGCGCTTCTCCTTCAGCGCCTCGAGCAGGGCATTCTCGTCCACGGCGGCGCCCCGGCTGGTGTTGATCAGCACCGCGCCGGGCTTCATCAGGGCGAGCGTTTTCGCGTTGATCAGCCCGTGCGTCTCTCGCGTGGCCGGCACGTGAAGGCTGACGATGTCAGCCTCGCGCAACAGCTCCTCGAGAGACACGCGCCGCGCACCGAGATCCCTCTCGATGTCGGGAGCCGCCACCACATCGTGGTAAATAACGCTGCACTCGAACGGGGCAAGACGCCGCGCGACCTTGCGACCGATGTTGCCGGCGCCGACTAGGCCCAGCGTCTTTCCGGCGACCTCGAATGTATCGAAGCCGGTCACGGCCTGCCGCCAACGTCCCTCCCGCACGGCGCGGTCGCAGTGGATGAGTCGCTTGTAGACGACAAGCAGCAGAGCGACCGCGTGCTCCGCCACGGCCCAGGAGTTTGCTCCGCCGTTGGTGGCCACGGGCACACCGAGCTCGGCGGCCAGGCGCAGATCAACCTTGTCGTACCCTGCCGTGAGGAGCTGAATCAGGCGCAGCTTTCGGGCGCGGCGCAAGAGATCCCCGGAGATCTCGGCGGGATGGAGCACCAGGAAGTCCGCCTCCTCGAGCGCGGGAATCTTCTGCTCGTCGGCGGCGCGGAAATGCCGCCATGACACTTCGAACCCTGGCGGTGCGTCGTTCTGGAAGACTTCCGCCACCCATTCCTTCTGCCCGTTGATGAACAGCGCCCTGTGCACGTTAATCCCCTCCCTGAGGTTGAGCGGAAGTCGTACCGCACCCGCTGCGGTGAGTCAAGGGGGCGTATCGCGCCATGGTAACTGTTACGGCGCAGGGCATCGTCGCGCCGCAAATTGGGTTACCCATGAAGGACCAGGACATGGAGAGAGCCGAGTGAAACCACTCGCACGGCGAGAGTATCTGGCGCGGAATGCGCGAGCGATATGAGACGGCGAACCGGGGCGCGGAATTGGATGACTGTGTGCGGTGACCGGGTACCAAAGCAGCGGTGGTAGCGGCGATCGCGTCCGCGGACGCCGCGTGGCTCGGAACCACGCAATCGGCATGGTACGACTCATGGGACCGCGTCAGTGCCTCGCGGTCGATGGTGGAGCGGTCGGCCGGGGGTGTGCACCGGCGTCGCGATTCCACAACGTGTCCTCCCAGCCGTGGATTCATGCCGTGGTCGCCACAGGGAGGGCACTCCAAACGACCTAACCAGACGAGCAGTCGAGTTGCGATGATGTCGCCGCGACAGCTACCTCAGTGCTTCATGCACGTGACAGATACTCCCCCGTCTCCGTATTCACCCGAATCATGTCGCCTTCGTCGACGAACGGCGGCACCTGGACGATCACGCCGGTCTCGAGCGTCGCCGGTTTCAACTGATTGGTCGCAGTCGCACCCTTGATCGCCGGCACGGTTTCGACCACCTTGAGGTCCACCGTTTGCGGCAGCTCGATGCCGACGGGCTCGGATCCGTAGAACTCGACGTCGATCGTCATCTCCGGCTTGAGATACCCCACGGCGTCGCCGAGCACGTCGGCGCTCATGTGAATCTGCTCGTAGCTCTCGGTATCCATGAAGTGATACCCGTCGCCGTCGCTGTAGAGGTATTGCATCTCCTTCTCGTCGAGCGTGGCGCGCTCGATCACGTCTTCCGAACGGAGCTTCTGTTCCGACATCGCCTGGGTGCGCAGGTTGCGCGCTTTGACCCGCACGAAGCCGCGGAGGTTGCCGGGCGTGACGTGCATCAGGTCGTGGATGCGGAACAGCTCGTTGTCGAGCTTGATGATCATGCCTTTCCGGAGACGAGTTGCGAGCAGAGTGTCGGCCATGTGCGGTTCTTTTTGCGTCCTGAACCTTGCAATCCTAGCACGTCGTTCCCGAGGGCCTGGCCGCTCGTAGCGCTCCAGAAGCCCCGGTGGGGTCGCCCGCGCCGGCCGCCACGCGGCCTACCAGACCGGCCCGACCTTCTGCTACCATCGATCTCGTGGCTTTTGCACGCTGGGATCCCCTTCGCGATTTGCTCGCGATTCAGCACCGACTCGAGCGGCTGGCGTCGTCGGGCCCACAAGGCTGGGCGCCGGCGGTCGATCTCTGCGAGACCGCGGACGCGTTCATCGTGACCGCCGAACTTCCGGGCCTCACGCGCTAGCAGATCCACATCCATGTCGCCGACAACCGGCTGACTCTGCAGGGCCGCCGCGACGCGCGCGTGCCATGCGAGCAGTATCACCAGGTCGAGCGCGGCCACGGCGAGTTCGCGCGCACCTTCGCGCTGCCGTCGGGGGTGTCGACACCGAGGAGATTTCCGCCGACCTGCGCGACGGCGTCCTGACGATCACCGTTCCCAAGCCGCCCGAGAAGGGTCCGCGCCGGGTCGACGTCTCCTGAGCCGGCGCCTGCGATGACGCGCTTCTCGTTCGCCTTCCTGTTCCTGACGGCCGGGCTTGTCGCCGGACTCGTGCTCTCGGGACGGCTGCGCAGCGAGGACGCGCTCGTCGCGCAGCCCGCGCGTGGCCGCGCAGGCGCCGGCGCAGTCGCGCGCCCGCGGCGGTCGCGACTGCCGGTCCCGACTTCACGCGCGTCGCCGAAGTCACCGTTCATGCGGTTGCGAACATCTCGGCGGTGCAGGTGGTGCGCCAGCGCACCTCGCCGTTTTTCAACGATCCGTTCTTCGAGCAGTTTTTCAGCGACGAGATGTTCGGCTCGCGCGACCGCTATGCGTCGAGCCTCGGCTCCGGGGTCATCGTCTCGTCCGACGGCTACGTCGTCACCAACAACCACGTGCTCGGCGAGGGCAGCATCGACAAGGTCACCGTCGCGCTCGCCGACAAGCGCGAGCTGCAGGCGAAGATCGTTGGCGTGGACACGTGGACCGATCTGGCGGTGCTCAAGATCGACGGCGCGCAATCTGCCGGTGATTCCGTGGGGCGACTCGTCGCGGCTCAAGGTGGCCGAGTGGGTGATGGCCATCGGCAATCCGTATCAACTCAACGAAACGGTGACGCTCGGGATCGTGAGCGCGCTCGGCCGCGCCAACGTCGGCATCTCGCAGTACGAGGACTTCATCCAGACCGACGCGGCCATCAATCCGGGCAACTCCGGCGGCGCGCTGGTCAATGCGCGCGGCGAGCTGATTGGCATCAACACCGCGATCTTCACGCAAAGCGGCGGCTATCAGGGCATCGGCTTCGCCGTGCCCAGCAATCTCGCGCGCCGCATCGTCGACGAGCTGATTCGTACGGCGCAGGTGCGGCGCGGGTCGATCGGCTTCATGGAGGTCGCGCCGCTCACGCCGCAGCTCGCGCAGGAGCTGGCCGCGCCATCGACGGAAGGCGTGGTGATCATGCGCATGGCCCCGGGCCCGGCGTACGAGGCCGGCATCGAATCCGGCGACATCATCGTCTCGGTCAACGGGCAGCGGATCAGCGACGGCTCGCAGCTGGTCAAGTTGATCGCCGACGCGCCGATCGGCGGCAACGTGCACGTCGACGTCCTGCGTGACGGCCGCCGCGCAGACTTCAAGGTCGTGGTGCAGCGGCTCGAGGATCGCCGTCGCGTGCGGCGCAACAGATAGTCATCCGGTTCTCGCCGGCAGCCTGATGCAGGTCACCCCGTCGGTCTCGCTTCCGCCTGATACCGTCGAAATCACGTCTGGCGCTCGGTCTGGCGGCGGTCTTCGCCGCGGCGGTCGCGCTGGCCGTCGGCCGCATCGCGCAAGCGGCTGCTCATGGCTCGGTGCGCGAGCCGCATCTCACCGAGCCGACGGCGCGCGCGCACGCTGCGCGTTCTGCGTCTGATGACGTTCTTCGTCTCGTTCGCGGTCTTCGCGTTTCCGGCGCTCGACCTCGCCGGCGTCGATCTGCGCGTCGGGCTGCAGTCGCAGGACCTGGGCGCTGGATCGCGGAGACGGGCGTGCGCATCGCGGCGCTCATCGCTGCTGACGTTCGCGGTCGTCCGAATCCTGTCGGGCGTCATCGTGCGCGCCGAGCGCGAGATGGCGAACGGGCACGGGTCTCGACGCGCTCGAGCGCCGCAAGCGCGCGCAAACGCTGGCGAGCGTCGTGCGGCGCGCGCTGTCGGCGCTGATCTGGAGCGCCGCCGTGCTCATGATCCTCCGCGAGCTCGACGTCGACATCACCCCGGTGCTCACCGGCGCCGGCATCGTCGGTCTCGCCATCGGCTTCGGCGCGCAAACGCTGGTGCGCGACGTCATCTCGGGCTTCTTCCTGATCATCGAGGACCAGGTGCGCGTCGGCGACGTCGCGGTCGTCAACGGCATCGGCGGGCTGGTCGAGCAGATCAACCTGCGGACGATCGTGCTGCGCGACTCGGAAGGCGCCGTCCACGTGATTCCCAACGGCGAGATCAAGACGCTGTCGAACCGGACCAAGGACTATTCTTACTACGTGATCGTCGCTGGGCGTGGATTACGGGGAAGATACCGATCGCGTCGTCGCCGCCGTCCGTCAGGCCGGCAGAGGAACTCGCGAAGGATCCGGCGTTCGGGCCCAGCATTCTCGAGCCGATCGAAATCATGGGTGTTGACGATTTCAAGGAATCCTCGGTCACGATGAAGTTCCGCATCAAGACGGTGCCACTCAAGCAATGGGAAGTCGGCCGCGAGCTGCGACGCCGGATCAAACGTCTGTTCGACGCCCAGGGGATCCGGATCCCGGCGCCGCAGCTCGACGTGCATCTCAAGAGCGAGGCGCCCCGTGACGCCAGATGAATTCCGCCGCGCCGGCTATCGAGATCGTCGATCTGATCGCGGACTATCGCGCGCAGGTCGTCGAGCGGCCGGTGATGGCGCCGATGGCGCCGGGTGACGTCAAGGCGCGCCTTCCCGCCGCGCCGCCGGAACAGCCCGAAGCATTTCACGGCAATTCTGCGCGACCTCGACGAGATCATCCTGCCTGGACTGACGCACTGGCAGCATCCGCGCTTCTTCGGCTACTTCCCCTGCAACGGCACGCTCGCGAGCGTGCTCGGCGATTACGTGAGCACCGGTCTAGGCGTCCTCGGGCTCGCCTGGCAGTCGAGTCCGGCGCTGACCGAGCTCGAGGAAGTAGTCGTCGGGTGGCTGCGCCAGATGGTCGGCCTGTCGGATCGATGGGACGGCGTGATTCAGGACACGGCGTCCACCAGCACGCTGGTGGCCCTGCTCTGCGCGCGCGAGCGCACCACCGGCTACGGCGCGAGCCGCGAGGGTCTGCAGTCGGAGCAGCGCCCGCTCATGGTGTACACGTCCTCGCACAGCCACAGCTCGGTTGAGAAGGCGGCGCTCCTCGCCGGCTTCGGTCGGCTGCACGTGCGCGCCGTCCCGCTCGACGATCGATACGCGATGCGCGCGGACGCACTCGACGACTTGATCGCACGCGATGTCCAGAGCGGCGCGACACCGTGCGCGGTTGTGGCGACCACGGGGACGACGCGACGACCGCGATCGATCCGATCGCGGCGATCGCCGCCGTCGCCGAACGGCACGGTGTATGGCTGCACGTGGACGCGGCGATGGCGGGCTCGGCCATGGTGCTGCCCGAGTGCCGGGCGATGTGGGACGGCATCGATCGCGCCGATTCGCTGGTCATGAATCCGCACAAATGGCTGGGCGCGGCGTTCGACTGCTCCGTCTACTACGTGCGCGATGCGCAGCACCTCGTGCGCGTGATGTCCACCAACCCGAGCTTTCTGCAGTCGTCCGTCGACGGCCGCGTGAAGAACTATCGCGACTGGGGCATCCCTCTCGGCCGCCGGTTCCGGGCGCTCAAGCTGTGGTTCCTGATTCGCGAGCAAGGCGTGTCGCAGCTGCAGCGGCGGCTGCGGCGCGACCTCGCGAACGCGCAATGGCTCGCGCAGGAGATCGCCGCCACGCCCGGCTGGCGTGTGCTCGCCCCGGTGCCGCTGCAGACACTGTGTGTGCGTCACGAGCCAGACGGAGCCGGCGGCGAGGAGCTCGACCGACACACGCTCGCGTGGGCCGATCGGATCAATCGATCCGGCGACGCCTATCTCACGCCCGCAACGCTCGACGGTCGCTGGATGGTACGCGTGTCGATCGGTGCCGAACAGACCGAACGCGAGCACGTCGCGGCACTGTGGGAGATCATGAAGGCGGCGGTCGCCGCCGTTTAGTGTGCGTTCCCGCCAACGTCACCGAGCGCCGGAAACGGCTGCACTCCCCCGGACCACGCACCGCCATTTGCGCTCGGTGCCCACGCGAATGCCGATGCGCGGGCTCCACTCGACCGCGGCGGTCGGACGCCGTCGTCTTCGATCGTCAGCGGCCGGCGCGTCAGCGGCAGGCGGTTCTGCTCGAGCGTGATGCCGAGCGCGGCGGTGAGGTTGCCCGGACCGCGGCACAGCTCGTGATCGGGCGGCACCGGCTTGCCTCTACGCCAGCGCGCGCGCGAGCGGCGCTCGCGCATCAGATCGAGGCCGGCAACGGGCTCGAGCGCGCGAATCAGCACGGCCGCCGGCGAATGCTCCTCCTCGGTGACCGCGTTGACCAGATAGTGCAGGCCGTAATTGAGATAGACGTAGGCGACCCCGGGCGGGCCGTAGAGCGGCGCGTTGCGCGCCGTCGGTCCCGGCGCGGCATGACAGGCCGGGTCGTCTTCGCCGATATAGGCCTCGACTTCGACGATGCGGCCGGCGGCGAGGCCGTCGGGCGTGCGATGCACGAGGAGCTTGCCGAGCAGATCGGGCGCGACGTCAGCGTCGGCCGGGCGTAGAAATCGCGCTTGAGGATCACGGAAGGATGCCGTCGGTCTGGACCGCGACGCGAAGCGCGTCAGCGTGAAACGGTCTTCAGCATCTTGCCTGACGAGAGGATCTCCTGGAGGAACCGCCCGGTGTGCGACGCCGGCACATGCGCCACTTGCTCCGGCGTGCCCATGGCGACGAGCTCGCCGCCGGCTTCGCCGCCCTCCGGGCCGAGATCGATGATCCAGTCAGCCGTCTTGATGACGTCGAGATTGTGCTCGATCACCACCAGCGTGTGGCCGGCCTCGAGCAGCTTGCGGAACGCCGCCAGCAGCTTGGCGATGTCGTCGAAATGCAGGCCGGTGGTCGGCTCGTCGAGGATGTAGAGCAGCCGCTCGCCGCCGTGCGACGTGAGATGCGCCGCGATCTTGATTCGCTGCGCCTCGCCGCCGGACAGCGTGGTCGCCGGCTGCCCCAGCCGCAAGTAGCCGAGGCCAATCTCGTCGAGCACCTGCAGGCGGCGCAGCACCTTCGGCGAGCCGCTGAAGAAGGTCAGCGCCTCGCGCACGGTCATGTCGAGCACCTGCGTGATCGACTTGCCTTTGTAGCGCACTTCGAGCACCTGCTGCTTGAAGCGGCGGCCGTCGCACTGCTCGCAGGGCACGAACACGTCGGCGAGAAACTGCATCTCGACGCGCACTTCGCCTTCGCCCTGGCACGCTTCGCAGCGGCCGCCCGGCACGTTGAACGAGAAGTGGCTCGCGGTGAGGCCGCGCGACTTCGCGTCCTTGGTCGCGGCAAACAGCTCGCGGATCGGATCGAACGCCTTGAGATAGGTCACCGGATTCGACCGCGGCGTGCGCCCGATCGGCGCCTGATCGACCAGCACGACGTCGCTGACGAACTCGTGGCCCTCGAGCTTGCGATGCGCGCCGACCTTGCGATCCCAGTCGCCCTTGGCGCGCTTCATCGCCGCGTAGAGCACGTCGTGCACCAGCGTCGACTTGCCGGATCCGCTCACGCCGGTGACGCAGGTCAGCGTGTTGAGCGGAATCTCGACGTCGACGCCCTTGAGGTTGTGCTCGCGCGCGCCAAACAGCCGGATGCGCTGCGGCGACCCGCGTCGCCGCGTCGCCGGCACCGGAATCGCCAGCTCGCCGCGCAGATATTTCGCGGTCAGCGAGCGCGGCTCGCTGCGCAACTGCCTCGAGCGTGCCGGCGAAGACCACGCGGCCGCCGTGCTCGCCGGCGCCGAGCCCCATGTCGATCACATGATCGGCCACGGAGATCATGTCGGCGTCGTGCTCGACGACGAGCACGGTGTTGCCCTGATCGCGCAGCTGCCGCAGGATGTCGATCAGCCGCTGGTTGTCGCGCGTGTGCAGGCCGATCGACGGCTCGTCGAGCACGTAGAGCGTGCCGACCAGCGCCGAGCCGAGCGACGTGGCGAGATTGATGCGCTGCGCCTCGCCGCCCGAGAGCGTGGACGACAGCCGATCGAGCGTCAGGTAGTCGAGCCCGACGTCGGCCAGAAAGCCGAGCCGGCGCTGGATCTCCTTCAGCACCTTGTCGGCAATGGCGGCCTGTCCTTTTCGGACAGCTCCAGGTCGGCGAAGAAGCCGCTGCGCTTCGTTCACGGTGAGCGCCGACACGCGATCGATGGTCAGGCCGCCGACGCGCACGTCGCGCGCTTCGCGCCGCAGCCGCGTGCCGCCGCAATCGGGACAGGTGAGATAGCCGCGATAGCGGCTGAGGAACACGCGCACGTGCACCTTGTACTTCTTCCGCTCGAGCCAGCGGAAGAAGCCGCGGATGCCCTCGTAGTCGTCGCCGTCGCCCTCGACGACGAAGCGCCGGTCGTCGTCGCCGAGGTCGCGCCACGGCACGTCGAGGCGCAGGCCGCGCGCCTTCGCCGCGCGCTTCAGCTCGGCGAGATGCGATCGATAGTGCGGCTTGCTCCACGGCTCGATCGCGCCCTGCGCGATCGACTTCGACGGGTCGGGCACCACCAGATCCATGTCGAGCTCGATGATGTTGCCGAAGCCGTGGCACGTCGGGCAGGCGCCAAACGGGTTGTTGAACGAAAACAGCCGCGGCTGCGGATCCTCGTAGGTGAGATGGCAGCGCCGGCACTCGAAGCGTTCCGAGAAGCATGTGCGTGATCGCCGAAGCCGCGGCGTCGCCCGCAACGTCGGCAGCTGGATCGCCCAGGCGGCGCCGCCGCCCTCCTGATAGGCGATCTCGATCGAGTCGGTCAGACGCGCGCGCAGATCACCTTCGATCCGCAGCCGATCGACCACGACTCTCAACAGGTTCCGATCGCGCAGCCGTGCCGGATCGACATCGTCGATCGTCACCGCCTGCCCGTCGATCAGCAGTCGCCCGAAGCCTTTGCGCCGGAGCGTCTCGAGCAGCTCGCGCAGGGCGGCGGCTGCATCGCTGGCGGACGCCTTCGCCGTTGGCGCCGAACGCCTCCGGCGCTTCGCGCTTCGAAGAGGTCGCCCGATCTCGCTTTCGGCCTCGTCGAGCCCGGCGTCCTTGTCACCTGCACGCGCCGGCGAGCGTCACCACGGGCAGGTCGAAGCCGAGGAGGAGCCGCGTGCCGACCGGCAGTTGCAGCAGCTGTGTCGCGACGACTTCGGCGGTCTCGCGAATCACTTCCTGCCCGCACTGCCGGCAGAACGTGCGGCCGACTCGCGCAAACAGCGAGCCGCATGTAGTCGTGGATCTCGGTGACGGTTCCGACCGTCGAGCGCGGATTGCGGACGCTGTTCTTCTGCCGGATGGCAATCGACGGGCAGATGCCCTCGATCCGATCGACGTCCGGCTTCTCCATCCGCTCGAGGAACTGCCGCGCGTAGGCCGAGAGCGACTCGACATAGCGGCGCTGGCCTTCGGCGTAGACCGTGTCGAAGGCGAGCGACGACTTTCCCGACCCGCTCACGCCGGTGATCACGATCAGCTGGCCGGCGGGCAGACGGACGTCGACGTTCTTGAGATTGTGGGTGCGGGCGCCGCGAACCACGATGGCGCCCGGTTCTTGCGCGGCCAGGTCCATGGACAGTGAGACTCACAGGCGCGCCTTGGGGCCGTGCCCGTAAACATCCGATCTTAACGCACACCGCAAGTGCCTGGAAGCGGACGCCGGGATTGACCGTCCTGGAGCGCGCCCGCAAGTCACCGCGCGCTTCTCACGAGCGAAACTGGGCAAGCCTGCGAGGCGCGCGGCGCGAAGTGTGTTTTTAGGTCGGGGCGTGAGCCATTACTACGAGCCGCCGCGCCGCCCGCCCAGTCCCGAGCCTGCCGCGCCGCAGCGCCAACTACGCAGCACCAGCCCTGAGCACGACTACGGACCAAGCACAAAGCACCCCGCACCACAGGCACTCCACGCACCTTCAGGCACCTGAGGCACCGCATTGCGACACCTATCAATTGACAAATTTTTTTGTCTATTGCAAACTTCCGCGGTGACCGAACCGGCGCCCGTCGCCGTCGTCTCGCAGACGCCCCGGGCCAGCGTGCTGCTCAAGCCGCTGCGGCTCAAGATCCTCGCCGAGGCGCGCGAACCGCGGTCGGCGGCCGCCATCGCCACCGCCCTGGGGCTGCCGCGGCAGAGGGTCAACTATCACGTGCGCGAGCTCGCGCGCGGCGGCTTTCTCAAACGCGCCGGCCGGCAGCGCAAGCGCGGCCTCGTCGAGCAGAAGTACGTCGTCAGCGCGCGTGCGTTCCTGCTCGGATCGGATGTCCTCGGCCCGATGTGCGCCGAGGCGCCCGCGAGCGGCGACAAGATGAGCGCCGCCTACCTGATCGCGCTTGCCGCGCAAATGCAGCGCGAGACCGGACACGCGTGGTGCGACGCGCACGCCGCCGGAAAGCGCCTGCCGGTGCTTTCGATCGACACGACCCTGCGATTCGAATCGATGGAGCACCGGGCGCGATTCGCCGACGCGCTGGCACGCGCCGTCACCACCGTCGTCGTCGAATACACCGCTCCGGTGGCGACGCCGATGCGTCCGTTGACTGCCCGCCCCTTCCGCCTCGTCGTTGGCTGCTACCCCATTCCGAAGAAGGACACTGCATGACGCCGACTGCCCGCAAGCATCACGGACGCGCGATCGAGACCAGCGCGCGCATCAAGACCACTCCGAAGAGCGCCTGGGACGCCTGGGCCGATCCGCAGCAGATCGCCAACTGGTTCGTCGATCGCGCCGAGGGCGAAGCCCGGCCTGGAGAAGTGATGACGTGGTTCTTCGACACGTTCAACTACCGGCAACCGGTCCCTATCGTCGAAGCCAACTCCGGCGAGACGTTCGTGATCGGCAGCGGCGACGCACCAGGGCCGCAAGGCCACCCGTATCTGCTCGAGATCACGATCACCAGGGCTGAAGGCGACACGGTGGTGCGACTGGTCAATTCGGGCTTCAGCGAAGACGCAAAGTTCGACGACGAGTACGACGGCGTGGTGTCCGGCTGGAAGATCGCGCTTGGCACGATGAAGCGGTGGCTCGAGCGATATCCGGACGCCACACGCGCGCACCGCATCGTCTTGGAGCCCGCTACCTATGTGCGCGAGGGCCTGCGTCGGCTGTTTAGCACGGTCGAGGGGCGCAGGCGCTGGCTGCATCCGCTACTTCCGGACGATGCGGAGGTGCTCGTGGATACGGGAAGCGAGGTCCTGCTCGCCTGGGACGCGCGGCGTGCGGTGTTGGGTCTCAAGGCGTTCCGCATGGGCCAACAGCGGATGCTCGCGCTCGATCTGAGCGCCTGGGGTGAGCCCCCACCGACCTGACCGCGTTCGATGGCGATCTGCGCGCCGCTCTCCAACGGCTGAAGGCGGCGCTGTAGCGGAGTCAGGTCCGGACAGATCGGACACTGCCGGCGCCGGAATCACCCTGCACGATGCCGCGGTTCGCGCTCAGCGCCGGCGTCCGTTTCTAGTGAGGCGGCGCGCGTCAGCGCAGGAACGCTGCAACTGCCGCACGAAACGCGTCGGGCGAGGTCAGGTTCAGCAGGTGACCGCCGCCCGGCACGACGACGACCTTCGCGCCGGGTACGCGCTTGGCAAGCAGATCCGCCTGTTCCTGTTGCAGAAGGTCTTTCTCTCCGATCAACACCAGCGTTGGCACCTTGACCTGCTCGAGTCGATCGACGGCCGGTCGCTCGACTGCCTTCATCATCTCTCGCGGTACCGACCAGAGCCGATCGTTCTCCGTCACCATCTGCCGCACGAGCGGCTGGGCCTCGGGCGGCGCGGCAAAAACGCTCGTCGCGAGCAGCACGTCGCTCGCTTTCCGGTAGTCGCGTGCTTGCAGCGCCGCGATCAGATCCGCCGCGAACGGCAGCCGCTCTTTTGGTACGTAGCCGCTGATTGCTGGACCCGACAGGACGATGCGCTCGACACGATCGGGCGCCTCGAGTGCGGCATCGAGCGCGATGGTGGAACCGGCCGACAATCCAATCAGTGTGGCTTTCGCGACCTTTAGCTCATCAAGCAGCGCGAGCAGATCGCCGAGATGCGAAAACGGCGCGGTGGCGGTGGCGGACTCGCCGTGCGCGCGCAAGTCGTAGCGCACGACGGTGTGGTCTTCCGCGAGCCACTCTGCTTCGCGCGACCACATCCGCCGATCGAGGTTGGAGCCGGTGATCAGCACGACTAGCGGTCCCGTACCTCTCACGTCGTAGGCAATGCCGCTCGCAGTCTTTCCCTCGCGGATCGCCGGCTGCGCGAGCGCGCTGCAGCTGAGAACGACGAGCCAGGGCAGCAGCTTCCAGGTCACACGCTACCAGTACACCTTGAGGCCCAACTGAATCTCGCGCGGGTTGCGGGTCGAGAGAATCTGTCCGAAGCGGTCGTTGACGGGGTTGCACGTGGTCGTCGAGATCGTGCAGGTGTTGTCGATCCCGTCAGCGAGCGGAGTGGCGAGCCATTGCGTGTTGTTGAACGCGTTGATGAAATCGGCGCGGAACTGGAACCGCAGCGTCGATGTCGGATAGAAGTTCTTCGACAGTGTGAAGTCCCACTGATGCCGGCCGGGCTGCCGAAATGGCGCACGTCCGGAGTTGCCGAACGTGCCGTCGGCCGGCGGTGCAAACGCGGCGGGATTGAACCAGTAGGCGACACCGTTGATCGACTGGAAGCCTTCGTCGACGTCGCCGACCAGGTCGGCAAAGCCGCCGCGGCGGTTGCTGTTCGTGGCGACCGACACGCGAGGAACCGGTTGACCGGAGCTGACGTCGACGATGCCGGCAACCTGCCACCCGCCGAGCACGATCTCTTGCCAGTTGCCGGCGTCGCGGAAGAACGGCAGTTCGTAGATGTACGACGCGTTCAGGATGTGGCGTCGATCGGTGCGCGCGTCGGCGTACTCCGCTTCCAGGTCGAGCGGGTTTTGCGGGACGTCGATGGCGTCGCGATCATTCGTCGAGTCGGTGCGATTGCGGCTCAGCGTGTAGTTCACGTTGAGCGTCCCGTTGCGACGCCCGCCATCGTATCTGAACGAGGTGAGCAGCCCGTGATAGCGCGCCTTGGCCGTCGTTTCCTTCATCGTGATCGTCGTGTACGAGCGGTACGGGCGCGCCGGGTTGATCGCGCCGGCGACCGAATTCTGCAGCCTGACCACATCGGCGGGTTGCGGGAAGTTGATGTCGATCGGGCGGATGAGATTGTCGCCGCGGCTGCCGACGTATCCCACATCGAGCACTGCCGTCGGCCAGAGTTGTCGCGTCAGTCCGACGTTCCACTGCATCATGCGTGGATTGTCGAAGTCGGTCGCCGTCGCCTGCAGCGATCGGGGTGCAAGGGTCGTTGGCGTGAGGCCGGCGGCAGGATTGGAGAGTGGCGGGTTGTTGAAGACCGCGGTCTGAGCGATGCCGGGGGCGGTAAACGAGTTTGTCTCGAAGATGCCGACGAGCGCCTGGTCGTAGTAGATGCCATAGGCCGCGCGCACCACATTGACGCCGTTCGACTGCGGATCCCACGACAGGCCGATGCGCGGCTGGATGCTGTTTTTCTTGAACTCGTAGATGGCGTCGCCGAACGGCGAGTTCTGCCCGGCGCGAATGATGCCGACCTCCAGATCGCCGCGGGTCCGATCGATCAGGCTGCCGGCGGCGTTGGCGAACGGCGGCGCGGCGGCGTCGCTGTAGACGCTCGGATCGAACGTGGCGAGCAGGTTGTCGACCTCGGTCAGCGGCGGATAGAGCGCGTAGCGTACGCCGTAGTCGAGCGTGACGTTCGAGCGCATGCGCCAGGTGTCCTGCGCGTAGAACTCGAAGCGGCTCCAACGGAGAGCCACGTCGATGTCCTTATCGGTCTCGTTGTAGGTGCAGCCGGGACACAAGGCGCCGACGTTGCCGCGCAGGAAGCTCTGAAACGCGCTCGGGCCACCGCCGGTGGCGACAAAGTCGAATCGCCCCTGACTCGCGTTCGCGGCGTTCTCATTCTTCTGCTCGAACGACATCAGGCCGCCGAACTTGACCGAGTGCTCGCCGCGCTGCCAGGTGAAGTTGTCGGTAAACGTGTGATTCAGGTACTGAATGCGATAGAGCTGGTTGGCGCCAATCAGGCTGAGACCATCGACGTTGACGATCGGAATCAGGCCGGTGGCGTTTTCCGGGTAGACCTCCGGGATGGTCAGACCGAACTCGCTGCGCCGATTACGCGTGCCCTCGGGATTCTCGGTGGAGATGTTGTTGGCGCTGAACTGATACTGAAGCTCGTTGAGGCGGTTGTTGGCCAAGATCGTCCGCACGCCAATTGCCGCGACAGTCCCGGGGATGGAAGTATCCGTGGTTGCCACATTGGGCACCTGCGTGCCGAAAAACAGCCCGCCCAGCTCGCGCGTCTCGCTCAGGTCGTGGGTGTAGCGGCCCGTCAGCTTCCAGCTGTCGCGCAAGTCGTAGTCGATCCGCACTACCTCCTGCCGCGTGTTGTTGATGTTCGGCGTCTCGACCGATAGCCGGGCCGGGCCGCCAGGCGTCGTGGGGGCCAGGTTGGGCTCCGGCCAGGCGGTCATGAGCCGCACCGCGTTGGCGTCACGCTCGCCGACGGGTACGAAGTTAGGACTCGCTGGATCGGTGAGCCAGGCGGGATTGGGAACGGTCGCCGTCACCGAGCCGGGCGCCCGCTTGATGCGGCGCCACTCTTCGGAGAAGAAGAAAAACGCCTTCTGCCGCGAGGGTAGCATCGGGCCGCCGATGGTGTAGCCGAAGTTGTTGTAGCGCAGGAGCGGTGCGTTGTCGCGGGTCTCCGGATCCGCACTCTGATTGCGCAGCCAGGTGTTGGCGTTGAGCGCGTCGTTGCGCACGAACTCGTACGCGCTTCCCCTGAACTGGCTGGTGCCCGACTTGGTCACGACGTTGATGACTCCGCCGCCGCTGCGCGGCCATTCGGCGGTGTAGCTCGAGGTGATGATCTTGAACTCCTCGATCGATTCAAGCGAGGGCGTCGAGAGCAGTGTGATGTTGCTGCCAACGTCCACGTTGCTGACGCCGTCCACCAGCCAGTTGACGGCGTTGCGCCGCGCGCCGTTGATCGACAGGTTCATGTTGCTGGCCAGACCGGTTTCGTCGGCGAGGTCGCTCGACACGCCAGGTGACATCTTGGCGAGGAGCGCGAAGTTGCGGTTGTTGATTGGCAATTCCATGACACGGGTTGAATCAACGAGCGCCTGCACGGCGGGCGTCGGCTGCACGAGCGATCGAGTCGTGACTTCCACCACCTCGCTCACGCCGCCGACCGCGAGTCGCGCATCGACGACGATGCGATCGTTCACCGAAAGCTGGACCCCACGGACCACGCGCGGCTGGAAGCCGGCGAGGTTGAACGTGATCTCGTAGCTGCCCACGGGCAGGAGCGGCACGGTGAAGGTCCCTTCGGTCGACGTCACGCGCTCGAAAGACTGGCCGGTGCCGATGTGCCGCGCAGTGACGGTCACGCCGGGCAGCACGCCGCCGCTCTCGTCGCTGACGGTACCGATGATGGTGCCGGTGGTTTCCTGCGCCGCGGCGACGGGCAGGTTGATCAGACTGAAGAGGAGACAAAGGAAGAAAGGAAGGCTATGGCGCATAAACGCTCCTTGGAGCGGCCAGCGTAGCACGCGATCGAGTTGCCTCGCGACGCTCGTCGAGCCGATCTCGTGCACCTCGGCCGTTGGCCCGGAGGCGGCGGGGTCGCCGCTTCGCGCCTGCCCGCTGACGCCAGTCCGCGTCGCCGCTTGCGATGCTTGACAACGTTGACGCACCAGCAGCCATAATCGCGTCCACGTTTGCGGCGCCCATGCCAACCGTCACCCTCCTCGGCTCCGCGTTGCTCGTGCTGGCGATCGATCAGGCGAGCAAGGCGTTGGTGCTCGCGAGTAATCCGAAGAGGGAGCCGATCGTCTTCGGCCCGGTGTCGATTCACGCCCTCTTCAACCATCGCGTCGCTGAGCGCTGGCCGGCCCGGATGGCGATGCTGCTCGCCGTGCTTGTCGTCGAAGCACTGTTGCTCATCGCGATCGTCGAGCTGACGCAGACGTTTGCCAGTCCGTTGACACAGATCGCTCTTGGCGCGGCGCTGGGCGGCGCGTGCGGAAACGTCGTCGATCACCTGCGCCGCCGCGCGGTGGTCGATTTCATCGACCTGGGCTGGTGGCCCGTCTTCAATCTCGCGGATGTCGCCATTGTCTGTGGCGCGGTCGGCGCGGCCAGCGCGTTGTTCTGAAGCGCCGCGTTCTCTTTCGCCTCGGCAGCGTGCCAATCTACAGCTGCCCGGCGATGCATTATCTCGGCATGGTGTTAGGGATCTACGCCCAGCTGTACGCCGCGACACAGGTGCAGCTAGAACCGATGCGGGTGCTCTGGCTGACGCTGACGCTGCTGATGTCGGCGCTCCTCGGGCCCGCCTGCTGTTCGTCCTCCCGCTGGCGCGACTACGTCGCCGACCTGCCGCGCATTCGACGCTATGACGAAGGCGGTGCTTCGATGTAAGGGGCTTGTTCCTCGCCGTGCCGCTCTCCAGGCGGCTGTCGCACGCGATCGGCGTGCCGTTCGCCACCTTCTGGGGGCTTGCGTTCGTTCACCATGCTCATCGGGATGAATCGTGACGCGCGCCGGCTGTCGTAACGGCGGAACGAGGCTTCGGAACGAAGGTTCGGAACGTTGGTTCGTGACGGGCGTCCGAGCGGTGGTTCGTTGCGGGTTCGCGGCCGTACCTTCGAGGCGCCTCGGGCGGGCCGCCGGGGCGCCAGCCGCGACTGGTCGTGGTACAATTCTCGATTCACGCCATGGCCACGTCGCTCGGACGGCGACGTCGGCTCTCAGGATGCCGGCGTAGCTCAGTTGGTAGAGCAGCTGATTCGTAATCAGCAGGTCACCAGTTCAAGTCTGGTCGCCGGCTCCAAATTCCTTTGCAAATCGGCGCGTTTCGCTGAATCGCCATTCAGCGCTGGACGTTTGACGCCCAAGGTTGACGCCCTAGCGCGGTCATCGTGGCCCGCCCAAGACGCCATCCATGCGCCGGGCGGCCTTGGCGGCCGTCTGCTTCTGCAGGTGGCTGTACAGATCGACGGTGACGCGCAGCACGGAGTGGCCGAGTAACTGGGACACGTCGACCAGCTCCACACCTTCGGCGATCAGGAGGCTGGCGGCGCTATGCCGCAGGTCGTGAGAGCGCGCACGGGGCAGCTTGGCCGCAACCTGGAGCGCGTGGAGCGTGCGTAACACGTTCTGCGGGTGTAAGCCATTGCCCACCGTGCCGCCCTTCCGGCGTCTGTAGGTCGTGAACACGAGGCCGGTGTCTCGGTAGTTCGCACCCGCCTTGAGGCGTTCGACGAGCTGACGCGCGCGGTGGGTGCGCAAGGCCTCGAGGCCCGCGGCACGCTCAAGTGGAGCGGAACCTTTCAGCGTCACGTCAAGCATGCCGAGATGAGTCTCGTCATGCATGACGGCGGCTTGTGGCTCGCCGAACGCGAGACGGAGGACTCTCCGGGTTCGGCCGATAGCGGCTGGCGCCTGATCGTCAAGAGCGGCAGCTATAGCGATCGGAAAGGCTGACCATGCCGGTCGATGAACAGGGCGAAGCGCTGCTGCTGTTCGAGGGCGGGCTCGTCTACGCCTTCATGGTCGCCGAGGTCATGACCTTGCTGCGGCGCGGGGTGATCTTTCAGTTCTCGTCCGACGGCTCGCTGACAGTGCACGATCCGACGGGCCGGCTGAGCGACGCCTACGCGACGCTGCTGCAGGAGGCCCCCACGGAAGTGGAGGTGATCCTCGACTGGCTGCGCGACACCGACGGCGTGGTGCACTGATGATCGCGAGGTGCCGGCGCGCTCACTGGCACACTGGGAAGGAACCCCCGTCACAAACCGGCCACGGGTTGGAGGGATCCGGACAGCAACAATTAGGGGCCCAGCAGGGGAAGCCTTGAGGGTTGCATCCGCCGAACACGCGTGACACCTCCTCAGGGGTCAGCTGACGCGGCCGCGGCGGAAGCGGGTGAGACATGGAAATTCGCAACATGCCGCGCTCTCCCTTCAGCGTGTCGACTCCTGTCACAGTTTACCCGTGATGGCTCATCACGTCATCACGCTTACGGGAAGTACAGTGGTGGCGATAGCATGCAGCGCACGAAGGAGCCACCACCATGTTCCATGTGCGCACGGGGTTGATCGTTCTCGTCGTCAGCTCCTTTTGGTTCTCCGTGTCAGCAACGGCCCAGCCGCTCGGCACGTTCCGCTGGCAGCAGCAACCCTACTGCAATGTCTTCACGGTTTCCGTCGAACAGAACGGGGGCATCTACACGCTCGACGGCTTCGATGATCAGTGTGGCGCGGCGGTGAGAGCGGCAGTGGCTGGTCTCGCCTCTTGAATCCGGATGGCTCGATTGGCATGGGCCTGACGCTCATTACCGCGCCCGGTGGCATGCCGCTGCATCTGGACGTGCGCCTATCGCCTTCAACGGTAAGCGGCAGATGGCGAGACAGTAACGGCGGGAGCGGCGTCTGGGCCTTTTCGCCAGGTCCGCCCGCTGGAGGCAGTCCTCGCCCGCTGCAGCGCACCGTCTTCGCTGCGGGTCTGTCTGCGGGAGGCATTGCGATCACGAACGTCGGTCCGCCAAGCGCGCGCCAACTGACGCCGCAACGAAGGGATTTGTCGACAGCGGCGACGCGGCCACTCGGGGGCCTACGCGCAAGCACTCGCAGCGGCGTCCCCTCCAGTGACCGGCTATACGGCGACGCTGATTAACGGCTCGGTCGGGACGGGTTCATCGGGATGTGTGTCCATCACTGCGGATTCCGGCACGGTTCTCGTGCAGGACTTGCTGATTCCAGAAGGCGCGAGCATCGTCGGTGTCGTCGTCCGATACCTCGTTTCACCTGCCAACGCCGCCGGACTCCGCTTTCAAGTGCGGTCGCTCGATTGGCCGGACATCGGTTTTCCAACGAAAGAAGCGGTATTGGGATATGCCGCCCAAAGCGTTGGATCCGCTCACGCTCAGGTAGTAGCTCCTGGTTCGTGTCACTGGTGGTGCGGTCAACCACCTCAACTCGTTGCGAACGCCTCGAAAGGCTCCGACTCCGCTGGTGCTGGAATACTCACAGGTCGCTTCGATCACTCCCGACCCGCCATGACGTAGCTCGGCCAGGCAGCCTGCCACCATAATGGCAAACCCGCTTGCACCGTGCGGACGCCGCATTGCGGGCAGATCGCTCCAGGCGCTGGCTTTTCTCCTGGGCGACTCACACCACAGGACGGGCACGTGGGGGCAGTCTCAGCGACCTGATGTCCGCACTCTCGGCACGGTGTTAAAGCCATGGACGGTCTTCCTTCCTGTTCACGGCGCCGGTACGATGAGCTTCAGCGGCGGCGTGCAGTCCCGCTGCCGCGACGAGCGTTTTGTGCGCGAGATGCACCGTGTCAACACGCACCTCTTGAGGGTAGCGAACTCCCTCCGATGTCGCGTTGACCGGGGAGGCCAGATTCCGCTTCCTGTGGCGCCAGGAGTCACATGAACCCGGCAACGACGCCCAAGCTGACGCGTCAAGCCGGATAGACTGAAGCCGCGACCGTCCGCCTTGCGAAGCCGCGCGACCCGCGCACGCTGCCCGAATTCACGCTCTGGACGATGAGGAAGGACGGCCGCATCGCCGAAGAGCGCACAGGGATCGTGCCGCTCGATGATGGCCGGCCGGAGATTCGGTTTTACGTCAGCAGGTCCGCTGGCACGATGGATCTGCTCTGGTCTGCAGTCTTGCGGGATGGCTGCGACGTCGGCGAGATCGCGACGATGAAACGGAAAGAATTCGAGGTGCGGGGGTGGACCCTCGACCTGGCGGCACCCGTCGACGATCACTCGACGCCACCGAGCTGAGGCCACGCCGCGTTGGCGCGCGGTGATCGGACGCTGAGCGATCGCCCGATCCTGGCGGCGCTGGTCAATGCGGTGAAAGAGTCGGTAGTGTCTCAGTCTGGTTGAGTGGCCGGCACTGAAACTCTTTTGACGATGTCCGATAGATGAAGAGAGGTACCCAGTGAAGGGCAATGATCGTCACGGGGAATGCCGCCATCGGGAATCGGATCCAGTGAAGCCGTGGGGGTAACGGCATGGGTACGGCGAACACGTAAACACCGTGTATCAGCCAGAACAGACCGACCAGAAACACAAACCGCCGCACGAACGCGCCCGCAGCCGGTCCGAGGTTGGCGGCGTAGAGGACCAAGCCGCTGATGGTCAGGAGAAGCACCCCCCAAGAGAAGTTCAGAGCAAAAAGCGCCCAGGCGAGCTGAGCCGGTAGATTTCCGAAGTCCCGCAACAAGCTCCATTGGTACTGAAGTCCGAAATGGGCGAGCGCCATTCCACCTTCCAGCACACCAGCCGCCGCGAGGAGAACGAACCACAATCGTCTGTTTGGCACTGGGTGCCCTTCTAGTGAATCGGCGCTGAAGCCGTCGCCGTAGAGGGCCGGCATCGAGTCTGATGCTACGCCAACTTAGCGCCGGCCGCTCAGGCGGACTGAGACACTACCACCCGGTCGGGCAATGGGGCTGGCGGGTGGCCGCTTTCATCTGACGCGCGCGCGCACCGCGCGGAGTCTAACGGTAGCTTACGGAGTGAGATTTCGTAGGATTCGGTAAGTCTCGGTAGGACTCAGTCCGTTGAGTTTCTTAGCGAAACTTGAAAAGCCTTCGGTAATTGCGCGCCTAGAAAGAGTCTCGCCGCGGAAGTGGCGCGGCTCAAGGCCGACCGCTGACCCATCCGCCGACCGGTGGCCACACTACGACCGGTAGTGGTGGCCGGGCGCCTGCGCCCGTTGACGCCCTCCTGACGCCCAAGTTGACGCCCTAGCCGATGGACGGACCCGACACCCGCGCCCGCGGTGCTGGACGGTCTCTTAGCGGAAGCCACGCGCTACCAGTTCGACAACATCTCGCCTGTCCGGACGATACGACAACACCGGAGACTCCAGCGACTCGCAGAGGACGGGCCACGGGCTGTTTGGCCGCAACGAGCAGGGCCGTGCCATCTATTTTCAAGGCAATGGTAAGCCCTTAGTGCGTGAGGAACCAGCTTTGAACCGCGCGATGTGCCCGCGCAGGATCTCGACTTCCGTCTCGCGCCGCCTCAGGCGCCCGAGCATCTGCTGTCACTCCGATTCCGACAGCCGCTCGCCGCGTTGGTTCGCCTCCGCGAGCGCTGTCGCGGCCTTCAAGGCGAACGAGGCCGCGTTAACGGCGGCCTCATAACTGGCGAGTAATTCAAAAGGTAAGGCGGCATCCGTCACGGGCGTGAGTTTACCGCGCCGAGTCGTGGTCGTCGCGGCGCCGCCTTTGCGCGAGAGGAATATTGACTGAAGCATGGTCTTGTGCTACATGCTGCGTCTCGGTTCCTCGAAAGCCAGGGGGTCGCCATGCTCAGAACATCGATCGCGATTCTCGTCCTGGTAGTGGGTGGATCCTTCCCGGCGTCCGCTGAGCCTATCCTCATGTGGTCGTGGTCCGGGACCGTCCAAGGCTTCGGGGCCTTCGCACCGCTCGTTCCGGCAAACACGCCGATCAGCTTCGTCCTGGGGTACAACACGAACGCAGAGAATCTTTGCCCGCCGGGAAGCAGCGGACAGGGACTCTACAATTTGGCCGTAGCATCGGTCTCCTTATATGGCTTGGCGCCGTCGGCGGTCCCCGGCAATGGTTTCATCGAGGTCGACTCCCCGGACGGGAACTGTGGTCCCGGCACCATTCCGCAGGGTGGGATCACCTTCAGAGTGTTCACTCCTAACCCGCTAAATCCAAGTCCGTTCGAGTTTCTGAAATGGGGCGTCTTCGGTGGGCTTGCACTGACCCCAGGCGGACTGCCAAACGGCGAGTTGCAGGGGCTGACCGGACCCGCAAGCGCTGTGGCTTTTCCCGCCAACGTTCCCCCGGGGACAATTTCCGGGACAGGCACGTTCACCGCGGTCCCCGAGCCATCGACGCTGGCGCTCGTGGGTACGGGGTTAGTGCTGTCCTGGCGCCATAGACGGCGATTGTCGGCGAAGCGACAAGTAGCACGCTCGATTCCGACACCATCGTCGACACCGCACGAACCGCCGCTCAGTTAAACGCGATTCTTTCTCCCCTGCCTTGAGGCTGCCCGCTTAACTGCAGTCGTGTCCTGTCCGCGCTGCGGCGACGACGCTTTGTCAAAGAGGTGCATCCAGATCAGCCCTTCACGCATCAAGGTTGTGACGGTGCTGGGCAGCCATGCCCCGACTGCAACGATCGCGGCGGGCGGCCCGAACTGCCAGAGGGTTGGCGGTCAATCGCATCCACCGAGACCCTGACTAGCTGCGGCTTCGTTCGTGAATCAGTGCGCGGTGCGTTCATCGCTGAAGATCCACGCCAGCACGGCGGACATGACGATGGGATCAAGTTCGCCTGGAGGATCAGAGACGGAGACCGCGTCGTCAGTGACGCTGATCCGCGCACTACGCTCGAGGGCGTGATCCCTATTCCACGATCTCCGTCTCGCGCCGCATCAGGCGCCCGAGCGTCTGCTGATACTCTGATTCTGAGAGGCGGTCGCCGAGCTGATTCGCCTCGGCGAGCGCCGTCGCCGTCTTGAGCGCGTAGGAGGCCGCACTCGTTCACCGTATTGGCTGCGTGCCAAGGGGACGGTTGCCCCTGCGCCGCCGAAGAGTTCCTAACGGTCCTCCATCTCGCGTCAAATCAGTGCTACGCTCGCGAGAAGTTTGTTCGCGTGAATCCGGTTCAGCCGACGCGTTTCCACAAGTACTTGCACCTCGGCTTGATGGGCATCGAGTTGCCGGTGGGCTTCCCGGAGATCGCCGCGCTCGACCGCCGCTTCGACGGCGGCCATTTTGTCGCCGAGGCTCCGATGCTCCACGACCAATTCGGGCGAGTAGAGCGCGGGCATCGCTTTCACAAGGGAAACGATGTAATTGAGCGGCGGGGTGAGCAGGTAGGCGCGTACTTGATCGCCGAACATCCCTGTTCCCACAATCTGACCGAGATCGTTGATGGCTCGAGCTTCAAAGAGCCGCCACTGCGCCTGGGCCAGGGGCGATAGCAGCGCATTGATATCTACCATCGTCGAGCCCTGGTACAGGAACGGTCGAGGATCACCGCCGCCGGACGGCCACGTGTCCGACACGCCTACGATGTGATTGTGGATATTGATGTCGAATGCCTCACGGCTGGTCGTGACTGACGGTTCGCAGGCGGACGTCCACCACTACATGTCGTAGGTGTGGCAGCTGGTCGCGGATGGGTCAGCATCGAGACCGTGGCCTGGGACGAAATCGCACTCTAAATCGCCGAGTCAGGTGAACCCGAATTCCGGCGTTCTGCACCTTAGACGTACGGAGGGCAAGTGAAGGCTCTAAGAGCTTGCTGAAGAACGCGCAAATTACGTCACTTGCCGTCACTGACGCCTGACAGAACGTGCGACGGTAGTGCCCCTGCTCACCGTTCAGTCGGGCGCGTTGTCCACCGAAGAAGTGGCGTTGGCGTCAGGCCGGTTGCGGCAACAGTTTCGGTAGCCGGATCAGATTGAACGCGGCGCTCGCGAAGACGAACAGCCAGTCCACCTTGGCCAGCCCACGCAGTTTCACTTTGCGGGTCCAGGCGACGGTCTTCAGCCAGCCAAATGCCGGTTCGATGCGCGGTCGCGCATGTTGACTCTTCGCGTATCCTTCGTGACGGGTCGTCCGGCCATCGACGGCGCTCCCACCGCGGCGCGTGAGATTCTGCGTAACGTGCGGTGTGGTGCCCAGCTCGCGCATCAACTCGACGAACTCGAGGCTGTCATAGCCTTTGTCCGCCCCCACCGTGCGGCGTCGCCACGGCGCGCGCTCCCACTGCGCACAGACCATGAGCGTGGCGGCCTCGCGCTCGGCAAAGCCGTCGGCGATCGTCGCCATCGCATCAGCAATCAATCCGTGGCGATTCTCGATCAACAGATGGCCGAGATACGCCAACCGCGACTCCGCGTGGTTCGACCGCCGATACAAGCGCGCGTCCGGGTCGGTCTTCGACGCATGCGTGTCGTTCTTCCGCTGCGCACCGCGGAAGTCACGGCCATCGCCGTCGCCGCCCCCGTCCTTCGGCTGGAAACTCTTCTGACTGGCCCACGCCTCGATCAATGTGCCATCAACCGTGAAGTGCTCGTCCGACATCAACCCCGCCGCGCGCTCGACCACGCGGCGGAAGAAACTGCGCGCGATCTCCTGATTGAGCAGCCGGTCACGGTTCTTGGTGAACACGGTCGGCGCCCAGATCGGCTCGTCCATGTCCATGCCGACGAACCAGCGAAACAGCAGGTTGTAATCCAGTTGCTCCATCAACAGCCGCTCGCTGCGGATCGAGTAGAAAATCTGCAGCAATTGCGCGCGCAGCAGGCGCTCCGGCGGAATCGACGGTCGGCCGACGCGCGCGTACAGCCCGTCAAACTCGCGCGACATGTCGCGCAGCACGTCGTCCACCAACGTGCGAATCGCGCGGAGGGGATGGTCCTTCGGCACGCGTTCCTCGGCAGACACATAGCTAAACATGGCATCGGGCTGGCGGTCATCTCCTCGCATGCTCCGCATCGTAGTACGCGGGCAACGATCTGTCGATCCCTAAACGAACGGGTTTTTCAGCAAGCTCCTAACGATCGGGGGCGCGGTGTTTCTTCTTCTCTGCGCCGGCGGAACTCGAGTCGAGGCGCAGGGTGTCGCCTCGTCGTTCGACCAGCTCGCCGTTCTCGTCAAGCTCGGCGACAAGATCAGCGTTGTCGATGTCACCGGCAAAGAAGCCGAGGGGCGAATCCGGACGTTGTCGCGCGATGCATTGACCCTGGTCACCGAGGCCGGCCCGCGGGTACTTGGCGAAGGCGACGTCGCACAGATTCGCCAGCGCCGCGGCGGACTCGCTGACAAACGGGGCCATCATCGGCGCAGCGGCAGGAACGGCCTACTTCTTAACTGCGGCGGCGCTCCTCGGGGACAGCGACGGCGGCGAGGTGATCGTAGGCGCCGCCGTTGCGTGGGGTGTGTTGTTCGCGGGGATGGGCGCAGCGGCGGGAGTGGGGATAGATGCGCTGATTACGCGCCGGCAAGTGATCTACCAGAGGGCCGGCGGCGGGAGCAGAGTCAGCGTTTCACCGCTGTTCCGCCACGGACGTCGGGGCGCCGCAGTCTCGGTGAAGTTCTGACGTCGAGAACCGCTTGCCGCTTGCTGCGATCCGCCGCGCGCTCGGGGCGCCGCAGATTCAGGTGGAAGTCGGCGGGCGAATCCGGAAGCTGCACCTCGTTGACGGTCAACACGATCATCCCGCCGTTGGACTCGTCTTCGAACACGTCGAGGCTAGCATGCCACCGGTACGATTGCGCGTAGACGATAGCAACCTGACTTGTGAACATGTAGCGGCGCTGCTACGGCTGCATCTGACGGAGAATCCACGGCTGAGCCCCGGCAGAACATTCAAGTAGAGCGAGCCTCCTCGTTGCGCTGCTGCACGATGTCTCATTCGCGCGGTTCCGTTTCGCCTCGCTACTGACGTACGAAAATAGCAGTAAGACTCGTGTCCGCAACCACCACGATGCCCTTAAATTTGTTGCACACCAAGTTGATCGCCACAGGCCCGGCGCCAACCGCAAACGCTCGCGTTGCGCCGAACGGCAAATAGCGCATCGCAAACACGGCCGCTTCTTCCGCCAGGATCAAGTGCGTGGCGTCGAGCGCTGCGCCGAGCGTAATCGAACAGCGCCCTACGTCTGGATTGTTAAAGTCAGAAAATCTGAAGTAGCCACTGGCGTTGACGATGACCTGGCCTGCGGCTGGCGCGGTGATCGTCACCGACCGTAAAATCGTGTCGGCCGTCGTCAAATCCACTTCCTGCTCGCCGGAAAGAGACACCGCGCGCGGCGCATCTCCGATGTCACTACTCGATAAACTGCCGTCCACAACGTGGCTGCCGGTGATGGCGTTTGCCGCAAGTTGCGCCGTGCCAACGGCTCCGGCCGCAATCTGCAGCGCGGTCACGCTGCCAGCACTCAGGCCGCTCGCAGAGACCAAACGCGGCGGGCCACCGATGCTTGGCCCAGACGTGAGCATGAACGCCCCCGACGCGCCAGAACTATCGCGCCAGGTCCCATTGAGTGTCGGTAGGCTGATGGTGGCTTCGAGATGCACTGGAACGCCGCCTGGTTGCACCATCGTCACGCCAAATCCAATCGTGCCAATCGGGTTGAGAAACGCGATGCCACGAGCGCTGGCAACCTGCGCTGCCCCACAACGGTCGTCAGTTCCGTCGAGCGTGTAGATGCCGCCTTGGTGACCGACATTCAGAGTGAGGACGTTACAGTACGGCACCAATTGCCAGCGGAACGTTCCGAGCGGCTGTGCGATTGACGGTACGGAGGGCCACACCAAGCCGACGAGGAGAAATGACAACGCTGTGCGCATCGGACCCATGTTGACCTCCCTGTGGCGCTGCTTCTCACCGCCACCGGATAAAGCGGAAGCTCTGCCTTCTGAACAGGTAGTTCGCAATGCCGAACCCGCTGGCGTTGCCTCCACCGGTGGCGAACTCCCACCTGCACGCACTAATTCAGCTTGAAGTAGTGCACTCTGCAAGCAACGGGTTCGTCTTTATCGTTGTCCTGAAACGCGAACCTGTGGTGCGCGAGAGCAGCCCTTGCGGTCCCAGCGAGGAGCGTCAGAGCGAACACGAGACGAGCCATGTTCGATCTCCTGGTCACTCGATGGCGCCGCACACGCGGAGAAAGCTTGCGACCGGCAAGCCAATCTCGGCCGGGGGCGCCATTTGTGCGCGTGATCTGTGCCTTGATGTTTTGGACGAATGAGAGCTGGCCGAGTGTTCAGCGCACTCGGTTAAATCGGTGCAAATTAGGGTCTGCTGTCGGCCCATCAAGCTGGGCCGCTAAAAAACTCGGCGCGCTTAACCTTCGCCCGGATGGATTCCAATTGTGGTCACTCTAGTCCCAAATCTTCCGTACATCGACCACAAACGTGATGAATCGATCGCATCGTCGCGATCGGCGGCACGCGGCTGCTGGTCAGCAAGCGGGCGAGAGGCTCGATGCTCCTGCGCGACTTCACCGGGTGAACGCGCCCTACGAGCCACCCGAGGGGTTTACGGCTCGTAGGACTATGACTCGTCCGCGCTGCGACCGCAGATTGGCGGAACCGGTTATAACGGCCATTACTGCTATGTGCGGAGCAAACACGAAGAGAATCAGATGAACAACCCTATTCCTGGCGAAGCGCGTCAACCACGTTGATGCGGGAGGCGCGCCGGGCGGGCAGGTACAACGCGACGATCGAAGTGAGAGCGAGCAATACAAAGACGCCAACGTAGGTGATGGGGTCGACGGGCGTGACGCCAAAGAGAAGGCTCTTGAAGCTGACCGCGACTGCGGCGCTCAAGGCAAAGCCAAGCATCAGCCCGGGCACGGTGTGGACCAGGGCTTCGCGGACTACCGCTCCTTGAATGCGCTGCGAGGAAGCGCCAAGAGCGATCCGGACGCCGAATTCGCGGGTCCGCCGGCGGATGTTGAACATCGCAACCGCGTAATGACCCAACGCCGCAATTACGAGCGAGAGCACGGCGAAACACACCAACAGCTCCACGATCAAGGTCTCGAGCTCGGTGACGATGGCCAATCGCGCGTTCATCGTCGACATCGATACGATCGGCAGTCCTGCATCAACCTCTCCGATCGCGCGACTAACAATAGGCGTGACCGCTTCGACGCTGGCGCGATGTCGAATGATGAAGCTGGGATCGATCGGCGGATTGCCCGGCATCTGCTGCTCAGCGACGAGCAGATATCGAGGATGCGGATCATGATTAGGGCCATCGAACAGCGCATCGGGGACGATGCCGATGATCTCGACCCGCTCGTTGTGGTCACCGATGAATACCGGATGCCCGATGGGAGGCTCATTGGCGAATAATTCCATCGCCAGACGTTGATTGATCATCGCGACGCGTGTGGAGCCTCGCCGGTCGCTCGTTGTCAGCTCGCGCCCGGTGATCGGGGTCAATCCAAGTGCACGTAGGTAGTCAGGGCCGATCTGTCTCACATAGGCGGGGGCGGCACGTTGCGTATCGCGGCGGATTGGCGTAACTGTCAGAAGCGTGGCTCCAGGGATCCGTCGCGCGTATGACACGGCCTCGACTCCGGCGGCCGTCGCTAGCCGCTCGCGGACGCGCTCGAGGAGCGCGAACCCTGCCGCACCATCCGCTACAGGGTCGTCGCTGCCGGCCGCGCTCACGCCACCGAGCCGAACGGTCACGAGTAATAGGTTTTCTGGGTTGAAGCCGAGGTCCCCTGAACTGAGCGTCATCATCGATCGATACGCCAGACCTGCGCTGGTCACCAGCAGCACTGAGAAGGCGAATTGGACGACGACCAGCGCGGTCGCCAATTGCGAACGGCCGCGGGCGATGCTGTGTTCACCGGCTTTCAGCAACGGCAGTACCTGGACCCGCCATGAGCGCAGCGCGGGTGCGAGCGAAAATGCCACGGTCGCCAGCAGCGCCAGCGTCATACCGTACGCCGCCAGAGTCCAGTCCGGCCGCGCATCGGCGAGCAACCCCGGCCGTGGTTCGATAACACGGAACAGCGCTCGAGATGTCCACCAGGCCATGACGTACGCAGCGATCCAGGCCACTATCGCGAGCGTCGATCCCTCGGCGAGAAGCATTCGCACTATTCGGGTGCGCGAAGCACCCAGCGAGTGACGAACAGCCGTATCGCGTTGCCGCTCGACGGTGCGCCCAAGCAGCAAGTTGGCAACATTTGCGCAGACGACCATCAGCGTGAGGACGGTGACCACGCTGAATACCGCGAGGAACACCGGCGCCATATCGGCAATTGGTAACAGCGCGGTCGCTGAATAACGTGACACGACCGCACGCGGATCGTGCAGCGGCACGCCCTGCGGCGAATACGTCGTGAACGCGTCGGGGTAGGTGCGTTGTAGTTGTGCGGACAACGTCGCGAACTCGGAGCGGGCCTCAGCCAGCGACGCTGATGGGCTGAGGCGAGCGGCCATCACGACGAAGGGCTGCGCGCGATTGGTCAACCCACCTTCGCTGTTGGTTGATCGGTAATACGCGCGAATCGGTATCCACAAGTCTTCGCCCGGTGTAAGGACTGCGCCGGCGAAGCCGGCGGGCGCAACTCCCACGATTGTCGCGGGCCGGCGGTTGACGGTGATCGGCCTCCCGACGACATCCTCAGCCAGGTTAAACCGCTCCTGCCACACGCGGTGACTGATGACGACGACGACACCGTCTTGTGCTTCATCGTCACGCGCGACGAACCCGCGTCCGTGCGCGACATCCACACCAAATGTGTCGAAATAGTTCGTGGTGACGAGGCCGCCGAACAGCGCGAAGTTGCCGGTCGGCGTGCCCAGCGTCAGCCGCTGTCCGTTCCATGCGGCGAAGTCACTTACGGTCGTCGAATAGCGTGCATAGTCTTCGAAATTCGGAAAGCTGACAAATGGGTCGGTGATGGTGACGCCGGGATCCACATGGCGGATAACGACGAGGTTGTCCCCGTTCACACCTGCTGCCGGACTGACCAGAAGACTGTTGACCATCGAATAGATGGTCGCGTTGCCACCGATCACGAGCGCAATGAGGAGGATGGCGGCGGCACTCAGACCCGGGGCATGCCAGAGAATCCGCGCGCCGAATCTCACATCCTGCAGGCAATGTTCGACGCGCGTCCACGACCACACCTCTCGCGTCGTCTGACGCACCAAGATCACGTTGCCAAACTCGCGCGTGGCGGCTGCTCGCGCATCGTCCGGTGTCATCCCGCGTGCGATGTAGTCGCGCGTCGCCATCGCGACGTGGGTGTCGATCTCCTCAGCGATGTCATCGACATGACGACGGCGGAGCCATCCGGGCACACGCATCATCCTAACCCCCGTGTTTTTGGCGCTTCATCAGTGACGCCATCGCGTCAACCAATTGCCTCCAGCGGGATTGCTCGGTAGCGAGTTGCTGACGGCCGGCGGCGGTGAGGAGGTAGTACTTCGCGCGCTGATTGTTTGCCGAGGTGCGCCACTCAGCGCGAATCCAGCCACGCTTTTCAAGCCGATGCAGCGCCGGATACATCGATCCGGTGCCCACTTTGAACGCATCGAAAGAGTTCGCGTTAATGGCGTGGCTGATGCCGTAGCCGTGTTGCGCGCCCCACCGCAGCGTTTGCAGGATCATGAAATCGAGCGTGCCCTGCAGGAGATCGATGCGGGTTTGGTACCGGGGCGTCCTGGGCACGCGCGCAATCTACCGCCAAAGGATGGCGAACGTCAACAGCCTTGGATGTCGATTGTCGACATCCTTTGGCAAGCGCTGATTATCACAGGAACGCACCGGGGCCGAATCCACCACCTGATGGCGCGGATTGGGTACTCAAACAGCTGACGGACCGCGCCTTGGTGCGGGCGGTCAGGGTCTGTCTCAGATTCGGCGTCAAACTCACCGCACGCAATCCCTGGCAAAGCTCAACCGCACTCGCACCTGATCGCACTGAATGCTTTTTCGTGAGTGTCCCAACCCTCAAAATAGTTGATGGTGCCAACGACGCGTTCTCCCGCTGGTGATTGTCGGCAAAAGACAATTCGAGCGCTCGCGATCGTCACCACGATGATCGTGCCGTGGATCGCGCTCGCGCTCCTCTCGCGCGACGTACTGCCGGACGCTGATCGCTGGCTCAATCCGTTGTTCGCCGCAACGCTCATCGGCTCCTACCTGGGCAGCTGCATCTTTGTCATCGTCCTGAGCCGGGATGCGCGCCGCATGCTCCTGCGCGTACTCGCGACGACGATTGTGATTGTCGTCGTGATCACCGCGCTCGAGGTCACGGCGATGATGCGCTGGATTCACTGGACGCTTGTCTTCAAGTCTGTATCCGGCGAAGGCGTCGATTACAATGCGGCGTACGTGCTCGACGACGAGCTCAGCTTTCGGCGAGTCCCTAACCTTCAATGGTCGGGACGGCCGGCAAGCGACATCGAGGAGCGCTATGGCCTCCGGCGAACGCTCACGCATCCGATTACGTTTACCTACGATCGCTGGGGCTATCGCAATGTCGAGGAGATGGAGCACGCGGATGTGGTGCTGCTCGGCGATTCGATCGTCGAAGGATGGTACGTGTCGGACTCGGAGACCATCGCTGCACAACTTGCGGCACGCATCCAGCGGCCAGTTGCCAACCTCGGAGTCGCTGGATACGGGACGCTGCAGCAGCTGCGTGTGCTCAAAGGCGACGCGCTGCGGCGAACGCCGAAGGTTGTGACGTGGTTCTTCTTCGAAGGCAATGATCTGTACGATGATCAGAGGTTCACGAACGACTTGCTCGCGCTGGCCGCCGCTCGCGACGGGACGACCGGCAGTCAGACCGGCATCACTCGAACCCATGGCTGGCGCCGGCGTTCCTTCCTCCGCAATTCCTTCCACCAGATCCGTCGCTGGAGCGATCCGCTCATCCCGACGCGGGCTCCGTATTCGGCAACCCTGCGCGTCACAGGATCGCGTGCGCAACGGATCTCTTTCTTTTCGTATGGCGCCGTTCCGTGGACGCCGTTCGAGGAACAGCGCTGGGTGATCGCACGCGTCGCTTTCGAGGAGGGACTCCATTTCGCGCGCGCGCACGATGTAAAGCTGCTGTTTGTCTATGTCCCCACGAAGTATCGGGTCTTCCGCGATTTCATCGAGTTGCCACCGGGTAGCCCCATGGAGCGATGGGACGTGTGGCATTTGCTGCCACGTCGATTCGACGATTTCTGCGTGCGAGCCGCGGTTCCGTGTATCAACCTGACGGATCCGCTGCGACAGGCGGTGACGCAAGGCCGGCTGACGCACCCGCCGAACGACACGCACTGGAGCGCTGACGGCCACAGCATCGCGGCGGCCGCTGTGGAACGCGTCTTCCAGCAGCATCGGTGGTAGCAAACCTTGTTGCGGACCTGCAAACACAACTGGCCGTTGACGCTCTCCTGACGCCAATCTGACGCCCAAGTCGATAGAAACCGGCAGAGGCAATGGACGCGGCTGGAGCAAATCCCTGAGGAAATCGTCCACTCGCGTCCGCTGGCGTCCAGTTTCGTGACGATTCGTAATCAGCAGGTCAGTTCAAGTCGGGTCGCCGGCGCCAGTTTCCTTAGCAATTTCTACGGTTCGGCGCCAGCAGAATAGCGGAGGCCCAGCGAGCGAGCTACTACATAGCTACCCGCCCCACAGCGTATCCTCGGCCAAACGCCCTAAAACTCTCGCTTCACATTTTTTCTCGCCATGGCACTATCGGCGTGACGTCACCGTTCGATAAAGTGGATCGGCAGGGTCGGCATGCAATGCATCGCCGACTCGATTACCCAGTAACAATCCCTAGCGACCGGCTACAACATGCGTCTATCTCTGTTCGCCGTGCTCTGCGCGGCGCTCGCCTCCACTCCTGCCACGGCACAGCCCGCTTCCAGCCAAACGCTTTCCGGCGTCGTTTTCGATTCGACCGGTGCGGTCATGGTGAGCGCGGATGTCGTGGTGACCTCGGCCCTCGGCGATCGGCACACCGCACTCACGGACGCGTCCGGACGATTTGAGGTTCGCGATCTTCCTCGCAGCACCTATCGCGTCGCCGCATCGGCTCCCGGGTTCGCCGAGGCGGCGCAAACAGTCACCATCGGCGATGAAGCGGTGCCGCCGGTCGAGCTGATCCTGCAGTTGGTGATTGCCGAGCACGTCGAGGTTTCCACCGTGGTCCAGCTGTCGGCGACGACGGGACTCATGGCGACGACATTGACCGGCGCCGCGCTCGAGGCGCTGCCTGACGATCCCGGAGGACTCCTGCAGCGCGTCCGCCAACTTGCCGGGGCGACCGACGATGGGCAGGTGATCGTCACTGTGGACGGATTCCGTCAACTGCTCTGGATGCCCCCGAAGCAGGCAATTCAGGCCATCCGCATCTCGTCCAACTGGTTCGCGGCGGAATTCGCCGAACCGGGACAAGCGCGTATCGACATCATCACCAAGCCGGGCACCGACAAAGTGCACGGCGACCTGCGAGCAAACTATAACGACGAGGCTATCAACGCGCGCAACGCCCTGGCGCGGCAACATCCAGTCGGGAACATGCGGGAGCTAACTGGCTATCTCAGTGGACCCGTCATTCCGCGCCGACTGAGCTTCGTCGCCTATCGCGGCTACTGGTCGCAGCAACAGAACCGCGTGATCAACGCGACGGTGCTGGATCCCGGCTACAACACGACGTCGCACGTTGAGACGGTCAACACGCCGAGCCGGGTGGACAATCTCTGGCTTGGTTCGACATATCAGGTCCA
This sequence comes from uncultured Acidobacteriota bacterium, assembly GCA_963807105.1. Taxonomy (GTDB): domain Bacteria; phylum Acidobacteriota; class Vicinamibacteria; order Vicinamibacterales; family UBA2999; genus DASPWV01. The sequence goes on from CAWEAM010000001.1 coordinate 589,813, forward strand.
TCCATCTCAGACGCTCGCGGTGTCGTTCAGCGACACGAGTGAGCGAGCCGCAAACCTTGGCCTCGACAGCGGCATCGACCTTCTGGAGCGCGCGTTCCGACGGAGCGCCTCCGACCGGGCGGTCCGCGCAACGCTGACATCGGTACCCTCGAATCGGGCGCTGAATGAGCTTCGACTGCAAGTGAACCCACAACGCTCGACGGCTCAGGCCGACAGCTCCGCCCCGGCGGTGATGGTGCTCGACGCGTTCAATGCCGGCGGCAACCAGGAGGCGTTGTATTCCTCCACACGCCACTCCGATGTCGAGCTGATCGATTCGTTCACGATGTTCTGGTCGCGACACACGCTGAAAGCTGGAATAGACGCACGCCGGGTGGATCGCCGCTACACCGACGCGACGAACACGGGCGGCATTTTCTTGTTCGGCGCGGACTTCGAACGCGACGCGACCGGAACTCCGCTCGAGGACGCGGCTGGCGATCGCACGGTGATTTCGCCGCTCGAAAACTACCGGCGGACGCTGTTCGGTTGGCCAGGATACGGGCCATCGCAGTTCTGGATGACGCACGGCAATCCTGACGTCGCTTTCCGTGAGACTTTGATCGGTGCGTTCGCGCAGGACGACTGGATGGCGACTCCACGCGTGACATTCTCGTACGGGCTGCGCTCCGACTGGCAAACGGTGACATCGGAGGCGGGGGTCGGAACCAGGGCCGGCGTGGCGGTCGCCGTGGACAGCGCGCGCAAGAACGTGATTCGCGCCGGCGCCGGCACTTTCTATCAGCGGATCGAGCCCGAGCTGACGCTCGACGTCACGCGCTTCGACGGCAGTCATCAAGCGCAGGTTGTCGTTGATCACCCCTCGTTCTTTCCGGACGTTCCAGGCGAAATCGACGCTGCCGCGACATCGCAACCGACACTCTACGTGACCGATGGTGATCTGCGGGCGCCGCAGGTCTTGATGTCCGCTGCCAGCTTCGAGCGCGAGCTCTCCCCCAGCACGTTTTTAACGGTCAAGTACAGCTACGAGCGAGGCACGGATCTGCTTCGGGCGCGCAGCGTCAATACGCCTGATTCCTCCGGTGAGCGCCCGAATCCGCATTTCGGGCGAGTGCTGCAATATGAATCGTCAGGGCGGCTCTGGCGGCACGAGCTGACATCGGGATGGCGGTGGAATGCCGGAGCGCGAGGCAGTATGTTCGCCAACTACAGCTACATACGTGGATTGAGCGACACCGACGGCCGCACGACGATTGCTGCAGACGCGGCGCATCTCGATGACGAGTTCGGTCCAACGGCAGCCGACCGCGCCCACGCGGCGAATATCGGCGCGCATTTCACGTTGCCCAGCGCAGTGTCGATCAGTCCATACCTCACTGCGGCGTCCGGGCGTGTGTTCAACATCACCACCGGTCTCGACAACAACGCCGACGGTATTTTCACGGACCGTCCCGCCGTTGTCGCGCCTGGCACGGTCGGCGCGATTGAAACAGCTTACGGGACGTTTCTTGCCGACTCCGCGGACGGGGCCGCGATCGTCACGCGCAATGCCGGACGGGAGCCGGCGATGGTCCGGCTCGACTTGCGCGTGTCGCGCGCGTTTCGCGCCACCGCTGGCTCGTTCGTCGTCGCGGCCAACGTCGAGAACGTGTTCAACCACGCCAATCTCGAGGGCGTGAACGGAGTCGTCACCTCACCGTCGTTCGGCCTGGCGAAGCGCGCCGCGTCGCCACGGAGGGTCAACTTCGCCGCAAGCTACAGCTTCTGATCAGAGCCCGAGCGCTTCGGCACGGTTCGTGGCGTCATCCAGCCAGTCGTATGCGTGCTCGGCAGGCGCGCGCCGACGTCCGAACCATCCCAGCCACTGAACCGCCAGGTGGATGTACGCGTATTCCACCACTTCGGCAACATCGTCCACGGTGAGGCGCGCGTCCGATCCAGAGCCGGCCAAATAAGCGGCGAGCATGTCGCGACGGTCGCGGTCGGGCCACTGGCCAGCGGTAAGGGCCGCCAAGTCGATGATTCCGGGACCGATCGACGTCATCTCCCAATCCACCGGACAGACAGCGGCTTTTCCGGCGGTGCGGTCGATGAGCACGTTCGACGGGTAGAACTCGCCGTGAAGGATCGTTGGCGGCAAGGCCGCAAGACGGTCGATGACTTTGTCGTAGCGATCGGCAAGCCAACGGAGTGCGACGCGGCTGCGGCGCGAACGCGGCGGATCGTCGGAAGCGAAAAAGCGTAGCGCGCGGTTCAACCAGCATGCATACCACTCGCGGTCGTACTCGATGAGTCGCGCCTGGCGTCGCACGAGATGACGATCGACGGTCGCAAGCCGATCGTGTAGCGCGCCCAACCAGCGACTGACGGCCGACCAGCTCGCCACCTCGCCAACTTCGTAAAGTGGACAACCTGCGACCTTCTCGATCAACAGCCAGTACACGCCTGTTCCGGGCGAAAGTTCGGAGCCGACCAGGGCTGGACCGATGTGGTGAGGATCGAGCACACGACGGTAGACCTCGATCTCGCGGCAAGGCTCGACGACGAACAACGGCTTGACACGGTGCGCCCCCGCCGACAACGTTCGAGGTCCGAGATGCTTCAAGACGAATTGGCGCTCGCTGCCGCCCTTCGCGGTTTCGACGGTCACCAGCTCCAGCGGTGCGCTCGTCGCGTACTCCCATGCCCGGCGCCGGAGGCTTACAACTGATGGGTCAGGCTGCTGCTGGAGCAACCATTCTTCGATCGCTCGAGTGATCTCGGAATCGGAGACGACGAAAGTAGTCGGCAACGTGTCGCTCATCGGGCGACCCCGTCGAGCAGCCGCTTGAGCACTCGGTCCGAAGCGAAATAATCTTCGGCGAGGCGGCGCGCCGACGTCGCATGGCGGCGGTAATCGCCATTGATCTCCTCGATGCCAGCGATCACGTCGTCCTCTGTCGCGAACGTCAGGAGTCCCGTGCCAGTTGGCAGAATACCGTCCAGCCCGGTGTCCTGCGCGAGCACCGGGCGGCCCGACGCGAGGTAACAGACGCTTCGATCGCTGAACCATCCGCAGCGCGCCTCGACGTAGCCGCTTTTGGCGATGCCGAACTCGGCCTTGGATCCGTGAATGAACGCCTGATAATCGGCTGGCGTGCCCGCCACCTGCTCAGGATCGACCAGATGCCAACCGTTCTCGGCCAGGGCAGCCAGATCGTTCACCTCGCCAGGATGGATCGCGAGGGCAAGCACGAACCGCTCGCGAGTGCGGCGCGGAACGCTCATGAACCGGCGCAGCGAATGTGCCTTCTGGCCAAAGAGCCGACCGTTGTGGTGGATTGAACCGTAGCCTCGCCAATTACCAATCGTGGTCCACGCACCGTCTAGCCGCGTGGCGGCGACCGGCCACGCGGCCAGCACGATCGGCTGCAGCGTAGCGATCCAGTCGCGCCCGCATGTTGGCACGTCGCAGGCTGGCGTGCCGATGGCACCGCCCACCGTGACGAAATGCGTGTGACCGTCGAGCCGCACGTCCACCGCTTCGACCGCGTGCCACAACTGATTGAACGCCGGATCGAGGTCGAGGTAGACGCGTCGGGGAATTGCGTCAAAGAGTCGCGGATCCCGCAGCATGCCTGAAATGTTGAGTAGTAGCTCGGCGCTCGCGGCTGTCTCGACGAGCTGGGGATAGGACAGACCGACTGTTTCGTGGGTGTCCTGGCGCAGCAGGGCGGCACGACCGCGCAGATCGAAGCCCGCACAAACGTCGTGGAAATAGCTGGCATTGGCCGACGCCGCGAGCGCAACGCCCTCGGGGCGGATGCACGCCGGTGCGATGGGCTCGATGAAGATGACGTCGTGACCAAGGTCGCGCAGACCGAGGAGGTATTGGAGGACCGCCCAGGTCGCCCCGCCCTGGCCAGGGATCGCCCGCAATCATGCCGCTCACGACAATCCGCAGACGCTCAGCCATTCTCGCTCGTTTTTCGAGTGACGCCGATTGGCCGTCAACTGCATCGAGCAGCGCGCGGAGCACGTTGCTGGAGTCGAAAAACTCCTCGGCAATGGCGCGCGCCGCGCGCGAGTGCTCGCTGTAATCGCGAGCGATCCGCTCGGCGCCGGCGGCGGCTTCCTGGAGCGTGCTGAAGCCGACAAGACCGCGCCCGCTCGGATAGGTCCGCGACCAGCCCGTATCCTGCACCAGCGCCGGTTTACCGGAGGCGAGATATCGCAGCGTCCGATCGCTGAACCAGCCGGATTGTGTCTCCACGTATATGCCTTGAGCCACCGAGAATTCCGCGCTCGAGCGCTGGACGTACTGGCGAAACGACAGCGGATCCGCAGGCGACGTCATTTCGGATCGACGATCTGCCATCCGTTACTGCTGCAGCACATCGACATCGCGCTGGTCCGCTGGGTCGACTTCCAGCGCAATCTCGTAGCGACAATCGCTGAGCCTCGGGAGCGTCGACAAACTTTCTGAACTCATGCGCCTTGACACCAAACGTCGTGTCTCCGTGCTTCACGCGCCCCAGCGGTCCGCGCCAGCTGGCAACCGTTGTGAAGCGAATGGGAGGCACGCCAACCGGGACGACCGGCCATTCGTCGAGAACGATTGGCTGGCGTATCGGGCGCCAATCGAGTCGTCCGGTGGGAATGGCGCAAAAGGGCTGGCCGATGTTCTCGCCGACGCTGTAATAGCAAATTGTGATCGCGCAGCTGATGCTCGGCGAGGCCTTCGCCGTGCCAGAACTGTGTGTAGCCCGGATCGAGGTCGATGAAGATGCGCTTGCGAAACTTGCGCTTGAGCGCGTCGTTCGTCAGGTGCCCGCTGATGTTCACGAGCATGTCAGCGGTCTCTGCAATGTCGACCAAGTCGCTCCCAGTCGAGACCTATGCTCCGCGCTTCTCCTTCGACGATGAGCGCAGCGGCAAGTCCGAACTGCCGGGTGACGGTCGTGAAGTACGCCAGGTTGCTCGACCGCTCGACGGCGCAGCGAGCGCCGCTCTCGTCAACGCAGACCGACGGCGAGATCTGCTCGAGGAAGTACACCTGATAGCCGAGGCGCTTGAACCCGAGCGCCCAGGACAACCGCGTCCAGGCCGCGCCACCGTTGGCGGGCTTGTTAGCGAGCGCGCCCGACACCACAACGGTTGCCATGACCTCAATGCAGCCCGAGCTTCCGCACGAGCGACGTAAGAACGGTCGAGGAGTCGAAATACGCCTCCGCCAGCCGGCGGGCTGCGCGTTGATGGCGCGAAGGCTCGCGCCGCACGCGCTCGCACCGCTTCAGCCGCTTCTTCGATCGACGTAAACGTCAGCAAACCCTCATCGGTCGGCAGCAGCTTGGCAAGGCCCGTGTCCTGCGCGACGACGGGCCGGCCCGCGGCGAGATAACAGATGCTGCGGTCGCTCACCCACCCGCTGTTGGTCTCAACGTACATGTTTTTCGCAATCATCAGCTCGGCCGCCGAGCGGCGATGTACTCGCGGTAGCGCCACGGATCACCGGCCACTGTCCGCGGGCGAGACAAGTTGCCAGCCATTGGCGCGCAACAGATCGATGTCCTTTTCATCCCCCGGCTGAATGTCGATCGCGAGCTCGAACGGACCTTCGCGCGTGCGCCGGCAGCGCGGCAAACTTCCTGAACTCGTGAACGCGGAGACCATAAGTCTTCCCCTTGTAGGTCACCGGACCATAGGCGCCGCGCCAGCTGACGACACTCGTGACCGGTCGCAGCCCGCGTTCGCTGGTGGCGACAGGCCATTGATCGAGGACTACAGGCTGGGGGGTAGTGATCCACTGGAGGCCGCAAATTGGAATCGTGCAACGCGGCTGGCCGATGTTTTCCGCGATCGTGACATGCGCGTCGTGGCCGGCAAAGGTGTTGTGCAGGCCGAGCTCCTGCCACATCTGTCCAAATCCGGGATCGATATCCAGGAAGACACGGCGCGTGCGCCGACCGCAGGATCTCCTCGTCGTCCAAGAAGCCCATCACGTTGATGAGCGCCGAAGCCGACCGAACGCGTTCGAGAATAGCCGACCGACTCGTCCCGATCGTGTAGGAGCCGCGCTCGCACAGGACCGCGAAACTTCGCTCGAGACCAAACCGGCACATCACGTCGTGAAGATATCGAAGGTTCCACGAACTGGCGACCGGCACATGTTGGCCCTGCTCGTCGACGCACATGTCCGACTCGAGGCGATCGAGAAAGAACACATCCCATCCGAGCTTCTTGAAACCAAGCAGATACTGCAGAAAGACCCAGGTGTGCCCGCCGCGGCCTGGCTTCTGCGCGAGCGATCCGGCAATGACAATCGATTTCATTCACTCGACTGTCAGGCGGACACTGGGACTCTGGTAGTAGCAGCGACCGTCGGACGAGACGACGCGCAGGCTGAGCCAGTGCTCGCCAACGGGAAGGGTGTTCGCTGGAATCATGGCGGTGAATCCACTGTCTCGATAATTGGGGCGGCGGAAGTACTCCGCGACATCGTTGCGGTAGGCTCCATACGTGCTCGGGAACACCATCCGATCGATGACCACATCGACGCCGCTCGCGGGTGCCCGATTCGGATGGTCGACCGCCCATCCGTAGACCTTGAAATCCTCGGCAGTCGGCGCATGGGCGCCGGTTTGGTCGAATGGCGCGTGGCTGAAGCCGATTTGGCTGACTTGATCCTCCACCTTCACGACGTTGGCCACTTGCGGCCCGCCCACGCAAACTGAAAGCGAAAGCGTCAACGCCACGGGCTCCATGCGCGCCGCGTCGGCGATGTCCTCGGTGGACCCGATTCCGGCAATGTCGAACGCGACGAAGCGATCGTTCTTGGCGATCAGATGCTCGTCTCCGACGATCCGCAGGAGCGCTGCGGTTACCGCATCTCCGTTGTCTTCGTACCCGTAGCGATCGACGATGACGGCGGCAAAACCCTGTGCGGACAGGCGCGAGGTGAGCATTCGGAGATCGAGTCGGGAAGCCGCCTGCTGCCAGCGCACCTGCGCATTTGAGAGTGCCGGGTAGCTGAATCGAAGCGTCCGTGAGACGAGGTAAGGCTTGAAGTGGTCGTACTGCTTCATCCGACCGAAGTCGCTCTCGCTCATATAGTTGCGAAACGGCAGCTGCAGCACCATCGCCCCGTCGGCGAGCGCGCTCTCCAGCGTGCGCACGAACGCCGTCAGACGCGAGATCTCAGCGGCGATGTCAGCATGTCGCTCGTTGATTCGGCGGGTCGCCTGCCCCTGATCGCCGATTCCAACCAGGAGTATGAGGAGAGCCGCAACGGTGCGCGCGGCTCGACTCTTGAACACGCTGTCGAGCGCGGCAATGACTGCCAACAGTGAAAAGAACGCGATGTATGGAGAGATGCGGTTGTAGGCGCGGATGTCCGGCGCGACCAGCAGGTTGAACACGGTGCCAAATCCGCCTACGGTTGCTAGCAGCAGCGCCGCCAGCGTCAGCCTACTGGCGCCGCGCAGCACGGGCCGAACACGCAGCACATTGTCGGGAGCGAAAAGAAGTGCGAGCAGACCGAGAAAGCCAAGCGTCGCGACGAGTCCAAGACGCGTGGTCCAGTTCTCATTGTCGTTAGGGAAAGCGCGCCGCTCCCTCGCGCTCCACATAGGTCTGTAATGGAGTGAATTGGTTCGGGTATACAGGGCTGACGAGCTGGCGGATCTTGAGCCCGAACATCTCCGACTCGGCTGGCCTCTTATCGCGAAGGATCGTCGGACGGCCGTTACGGCGCCACGATTCGAAGCTGGGCGCCAGATTGATGAGAGTGCTGCCGCCGATGAGCGCGACACACAGCGCACCCGATAGAAGAACGCGCTTGTCTCTGCCTCTCAAATAGCCGATGACCGCGCCAGCAGCAATGCAAAACGATCCGAAAAATGCATAGTAGACGTAGTTGAGACCGAGCAGCACGCAGCCGAGCAGCGTGAGCATCCGCGACCGGCGACTCCATGTTTGATGCGGCTCTCCCGCCGAAAGCCACAATGCCGCGGCGCAGGCGAACGGCACAAGATAGATGACCAGGCCGAAATGATCGATATTCCGGTACAGAGCGTAGGGACTCAACGCGAAGAGAGTTCCTGCGACGAAGGCGCTGATGCCGGAGACGCCGAGCGCTCGCAGGCACCATGTGGCCGAAAGGCCGCTCAGCACCACGATTGCCGCCCAAGTGAGGTTCACGGCGGTCATCACGTCTGGCACCACGCGGCTCACCAGCCACACCAAGGCCTGATCGACCGTGCTGTTCGCCGGATACGCCAGCTGATCGAGCCCGAAGGGCGCCCCCAACCGTGGATTCCACCACCACCAGCCGTTGTCCACAGTGCTCTTGGACTGCATCAGATACCAGAGGCTGTCCGTCGCGAACCCGATCGGTACTCCGAGGTCGCGCTTCCACCCTTCGAAGAGAACATGCAGCAAGATCGCGATCGTCACCGCCTGCACCAGTGGGATGGGGACGTCACGGACCACCGTAATCCATCGCGCGGTGCTCGGCGCGGGTGTGTCAACGGACGATTCGACCTTGGAGACGGGCAGCGTCATGCTGGTGATGCGACGTTGGAGCGGATGAACGGCCGGTTCAGACCTTTTTCGGTCAATGAGGTCGGGGCGGCGATGAGCTGCGTGATTGCGCGCTCTCGCGATCGCCATTGACTGCGCGAGAGATCCGACGCGAGATTCGCCACGAAGGTCGCAATCCCGTCGGCCACGTCACGCCACGACAACGGCTGGCCCTGTGCGAGTGCCGTTCCCAGAGACAGTTCCTCCACATCCTCTCCGTGCAGGATTCGACCAACAACTTCGACCAGGTCGTCGCGGCGCACGAACGGCACGATTCGGCCGCGGGGCGCCGAACGTGCCGCAACCTCTTCGAGGAGCGCCGATCGGCGGGCGACCACCGTCCCTCCATAGGCGAGCGTCGTCAGGACGGGGAACCCGAAGCCTTCATAGAACGACGGAAACACCACAGCGCGTGCCCCGGCATAGAGCCGGTGAATCTCCAGTTCCGAGACTTTGCCGCTCTGGAGAACGCGAACGCGCGGCGTAGTCGCTGTAGACGGGCCGAGCGCGACGATCGATTCATAGGGAAATGCCGTCGCCAGCAAATCCATCGTCGGCCCGACATCCTTATGATCGTATTCGTTGCCGACGATGAAGATGAAAGGCTCGTGACTAGCGGGCAGGCGCAGGTCGGCTCGCGTGTACTCTGCCGGGTCGAACGAGTGGTAGGCGACGAGGTCAGGCATGCCCGGGCGAAAAGGAAAGCGCCGATTAAGCCGCTCACGCGTGTAGGCGGAGTTGAAGAGCAGTGCATCGGCGTGCTGCGCCATGAACAGCCAAGAGCCCTCCAGGTTCCGTGGCGCGGAATAGACAACGTCCCAGGAGATTGTGTCGAGGAACAGGTACGCGTTGTAGGCGGCCGCGGCGTGCAGGTCGATCATTTCCTGGATGTTCCACGGCTGAGACAGGCGGAGCGCCACTGTAAACTGACGAGCGGGCAGCTTACTCGCGACGGTCCAGCCCGGAAACAAATCCTTCAGGTTGTGGAAGGTTGAAGCCTGCTCACCGGCGCAGGACGGTGACATCCCAATCCAGTTGCAAGCTATGCAGACCGCCACAGATTCCCAACGCGGCGACTGTCGTTCCATTCATCCCGGCGACGATGTTTCGCAAATCGAGAAGGAGCGACATAGGAGTTCCATATGCCTGATGCAGCGCGCGGGCGAGGCGTGTTTCCGAGACTGCGGCCGTTGCCGTACCAAATTCGCCCGCCGTTCGTTCGACGTCGGGTGACAGCTCGCGCAGTAAGACACGATCCGCTTCGGGAAGGGTCCTGGCGGTGATCGCGCTCGGCAGACACCGACCAGAACGACGTGGCACGCTGACGACGGCGCGATTGCAGACGAGGGTACGAAAGCCGCATCGCCGGGCGCGGCTCATGTAGTGCCAGAGCGCGCCCGCGACGGTAGAAAAGCGCTCGTCGAGCTCACCAAAATCCGACAGAACCAGCGACTTGATCAACAGGCAGCGTGCAGGAGCGTCGGCGACAAGGTAGGTGTCCGGTAGCTCGGCGAGTAGGCGCCGTGGAAACTCGTCGAACGCCGCATCACCCGAAAAATCGAGCCGTGCGACGCTCCCTCGGCCGCCCCAGCGAGTCGCGAGGCCGCGAACCCGATCATCGGGTCGGTCTCGACGGCCTCGAGGAGCATGCCAACGGCAGCGCACGACGGCTGGACGTCGCCGAGCACAATCAGCAACGATTGGTCAGCTTCTGCCGCAGCAGCCATCGCGAGCTCACAGGCCTCGACAGCTCGCGTGGCACCAATGTTCCACCGCCGTGCCGGCTGCACTCCGCCAGCGACGAGCTCCGATTCGACAACGCAGCTCACCCGGCGCGCAATCGCCCCGAGGTATTCCGGACGCTGGAGCCGCTCGACTGCCGCGCGCACATCGAAGCCGGCGTCAACGCGTGAACAATCGATGAAGACATCGGTCGACATCGGCTACCCCAGCGTTGAAAGCGCAGCGCGCGGAACCGCAACCGACGGCGAGGGCCGATGGCTATCGAAGAACGCTGAGTAGGCAGCGTCGAGCGCCGCGTAGACCGTTTCCGGCGAGACCAGCTCCACGATGACGGCGCGATCTTCGGCAGTGAACGGGCGCGATGGACGGGTCATCAAGGCATCGACCACGAGGTTCCCGAACTCATACCAGTCGCGGGCGATGGCGCAGCGCGCGGACAGCCGCGCGTCGAGTCCGTCAACGCCCGCCGGCCATGTGACAAGCGGCCGCAAGTGGGACAGCGCTTCGATCGTTTTGATCTTCGCGCCCGTGCCTGCCACCACCGGATTAATCACCAGTGCGGCGTCGCGGTAAATGGCGGTCATGTCATCGACCGCGCCGAACACGGTCACGCCCGGCACGTCTCGGCCCGCGATGGCCTTGGCGACGCCACCGACCACTACGAGCTGCGCGTGCCGCGCGCGCTGCCGAATTCGCGGCCAGGCGAGGCGCAGGAAGTCGTTGAGCCCTTTGCAGTTTCTTGAATTGTCCGAGGCGACGTAGAGAATCCGCCCGTCGATTGCGCCTTCGGCGTCAGCCACCACATCAAAATCAACACCGGCCGTAATCACTGGAATCGCCGGCGCCAGCCGTTGCAGCTCCTGCCGCTCCTCATCCTGGATCGCGATGATTAGCTCGGCGCGACGCAGTCGCTCGGCTTCATCAGCGGCGTCGACGACGAGGTCGCGGAGGCCGAACATCCTAACTTTCTGCTCGATCATCGAGAACACGTCATGCGTGTCGACAACCTTCAGCACATCGTCACGCAATAGCGGAAAGACGCGCGTCATCCAGATGTATTCCGCCTGGACGATGTGCGGTCCCAGCGATTGCTGAAGCTGCAGCACGGTGGCGACCACGGCGTCGTGGCAAAACGTTCGCTCGATATTCAGAACTTCACGCGTGCGAGCGGTGGAACCTGCGTGTTCGCGGCGATCTCGGGCAGACGGTCCCGGGCGCCGCCGAACGCGGCGGCTGAGTCGGGCACGTCGCGCAAATCGTGTTCGACACGGCCATCGCGATGTACTTGAATCGCGTTGCCGAACGCTCGCGGCGGTTCCCGCCAGCGCGTCAGGCGACAGCTCTTCTCCCGGAAGTGGCGCGATCACCGGCACGATCCGATAGCCCTTCCGCCGGTACCACTGCAGCATCCGGTTCAGTCGGTATTCGTTGCCGGCGCGCGGCTGCCATGCGCCGACGTGCGACAAGACGACAATCGTCGGTTGGGCGCGCTGCGCCTCCCGCACCTGGAGACGCGTGGCGAGCTCCTCCACCTCGGCATCGCGGGCGGCCACTGCTTCTTCCGCCGCTCTCAGAGCCTCTCGCAATTGCCGGTTCTCAGCTCTCGACGATGACGATGCTGCGCCGCGACCTCATGTAGACGCTGGTCGCTGCTGGCGAGCTCGGCGCGATATGTCCGCTGTGCTTCCTCTGCTTCGTATGATGGCCAAGAACAGCCGCGCCCAGCCGCGAAAAAAACATGCGAACCGTCTCTGTCGCTTCTGCATCCAGTGTCATCAGCCACCGGACAGTGTCGGGCAGGTCTTTGCCGACGCCGAGCACACCAAGGCCGTGACCGTGACGGAACTCGAACGCCGGATACTCCGTCTTGAGCCGCTCCCACAGGCGCCAGACGCCAAAGTCCCGTTCGCGTACGTTGATGTCGTGGCACAGCACGACGCCACGCTGGCTCATTTTTGGCCGCCATGCCTCGAAGTCGTGCGCAGCGGCTTCGAACGTGTGGTAGCCGTCGATGTGTAGCAGATCGATGCTGTTGTCAGAGAAGTAATCAAGCGCTTCGTCGAAGGTGGCCCGGATCAGCCGCGAGAACGAGGCGAATCGCCGCGTGATATCGCCGCCCATTCCTCGAACACCCGTTCATCGAAGACGCCGGAATGCGGATCGCCCCGCCAGGTATCCACCGCGTAGCAAGCGGTCGGCAGACCGAGAGTTTGCACGGCTTGGGCAAAGCTCGAATAGCTGTTCCCGGAATGACAGCCGAGCTCGACAAACAACGCCGGCTGGAGCGCATCGATGATCCAGAAGGCAAACGGTGTGTGGTCCAACCACGACGGCGGATGGACGGCCCGTTCCGGGACCTGAAAGACGATCCGGCGGTGAAGGTATCGCGCGTCGTCCATGGTGCGCTACACGGCGGCCGGCGCCCGTTCGGTTTGCGATTCGCTCAAGACCACTCGATCGCGGTCGCGATTGGCGAGCTGCTCCCGCCATGACGTTGACAAGGGAATCGCAGACGCATCGGTGTGCTTCAGCATCGTGGCCAGCCACGTGACATCGACGAGGTGACAACCCAGCGCCTGAAGACGGATGCTCAGAAGATGCTCGTTGAGAATGGCGCGTGTCTTCTGCGCGAAGTCGGTCATTGTCTCCTGGGTCAAGGCGAACGTTGAATGCCACTCCACTCCCTGGCCGGTGCCGTTGCCAGTCAGCCACTGTGCGATGTAGTCGCGGTACCGAGCGCTGATTGGGGCATCAGCGCGGAACGGATTGGCAGGATCGTCGGTCACGATCGCTGTCGCTTCATCCACCGATACGAAGCCGCCGAGCGCCATCGCCTCCGCAGGCGGCAGGAAAAAGAAACACGATCTTATCCAGTGCTGGGAGTGGTATGTCCGGATCGCGATTGGCTCGTTATAGCAATCGACATGGCCAATGCAGGCCGGGCGTCCAGCCATCGCCTGCAGCAACGCCGTCTCGAATCGCTCGAGGTAGGCGACGTAGAGCGTCCTGAAGGAACCGGTTGCGAAGTGCACGAAATCGTAGGACCAGATATCGGCGCCAACGGCATCGACGGCGCGGTCGAACGCGGAGAACTCGCGCGAGCTGTTGTCGCCGCCAATCACGCTGGTGTTGTCGCGCTTTTCCGCGTAGCCGCGCGGCAGCGCATTGTCCACGATGATCGTGCGGCGTTCGATCCCTTGCATCCGCCGGTTGAACAGATCGACAAGCTCGTCTTCCGCCGTTGCGTAGCGTTCCATCCCACATCGCGCAAGGACGGTCAGGACCCGCAGCGGCTGTCGGCGAACGGGACGAACCAGACTCAAGAGCTTGGCTGCCTCGCCGGAAGCGTGCTGGTCGGACAGCCATTCGTCGTCTTGCTCGCCTTCCGAGAGGTAGGCATCAACCGTGGCCGACTGCTGTAACTCATAAATCACGCAAACGCCGTCAATCGAGACGACGAGTCGATGCTCGGCGTCGAGAACGCCGGCCAGCTCGCGATAGTGCTCGAGCCACCATGTGGCAGTGGATGGAAACACGAGATAGCGGGCACCTTGCGAGTAAAGGTGATGCAGATGCGTGACTGCTTCGACGCTGCTCGCGGGGTGATGACCGGCGTACGCTCCCCACTCGTCGCGAGGAAAATGCCACGCCCGATAGCCTTCGAGGCGAACGAGCTCTTCATCGCCTTTGCTGGCGACCAACACGACTGAGCCTGACGGGATATGGGTCCGGATGCTCGCGCGAACCTCCTCGACGAGCTCTCGATACGCTTCGCGGGACAGGTTGGCGGCCATATGCTTACGACGCGTGGGCGACGGCCTGCTGAGCCTGAACGCGTCTCGCTAGGGAGACGAGAATGGCCTGACCCGGCGTGTCCACTACCCTTCCGTAGTGTGTTTCGAGGTGCCTGGCGAACTGCGCATAATGCTGCAGCCACCAGCGCGAGGTGTCTGGGATGAGTAGAAAATCGGCACCCCGCGCACGCAAACGTTCGAGCTCCGCTATGCAAGCCGCGCTGTCCGACGGATAGTGGCCTGGGTAGCTGCCGTCCTCCTGTTGCGGAAAGTGCCAGCCGTGGCGGCCGTCGAAGCTGTACGAGTGCTTCATCGCCTTTGCTCACCACCACAACCGTCCCGCCCACTGGAACGGCGTCAGCGACGATCTCACGAACCTGCTGGATAAGCGCGTCGTAGTGCGGCTTCTTGCGCTTGGCATATGGTTGCCAGCGCATCCCCCATTTCGCTTCCCAGCGTTCGCGGTTGGCGTGAAAGAGCGCCCCGTACGCACCGGTCAGCGCCAGCCGCCCAATCGAGGCTTGTCCGAAGTGATGCACAAACGCGTCGTCGGCGCAAACCACTCGGAGCCCCGCGCGCCTGACGCGCATTGAGAAGTCGTCGTCTTCGAACAGGCCAATTTCAAAACGCTCATCGAGCGGTCCGACGCCCTGCCAGACGTCGCGTCGCACGGCGGCGCAGAACATCGTCGCCGTGCGGATGTCGAAGGTGCGACCGCGGTGCGCCCGCGCGCGTTCCTCGCCAAACTGGAGGAGCTCGCCGTAGGTGCTGTAAGGAGCCGGAACTTCAGCCTCGTTGCCGGCGCGGTTGGTGACGGCCCCGACCAGACCAGTTCGTCGATCGCCCAGGTGCGTCCCCAGTGCGTCGAGCCAGCCGTCTACCGGCACAGTGTCGTTGTTGAGGAAGACAATGACGTCGCCGCGGGCCAGCGCCGCACCCCGATTGGTCGCGGCGGCAAATCCGAGATTGTGTGGCGAGAGCTCCACCCGAACCCGCTCGTCGTGCCGGCACAGATCGAACAGATAAGGCCGGGTGCCGTCCGCCGAGTCGTTATCCACAACGATCACTTCGAACTCGATGGACGATGCAGCGGCAAGCAGATTCTCCAGGCACAGTCGTGAAAAGACCAGCCCCTCGTAGGTCACCATCACGATGCTGGCGCGCGGACGTTCGATCGCGCGACGCCGCGGCAGACGTTCGCGCACCGGGCTTGCGAGAATCGTCCGCACCGACGCGTCCGGCAGCGTCGTCGGCCATCGCGAGACCGGGGTGATCACGAGATCTGGTGGAAAAAGCGCCGCCATGGCCCTATGCAGTCGCTGCCGCGACGTTCGGCCGGCACGCCAGGTGGTCGAGCATCGCTCCGAGCACCACTCGATAATCGAACCACTCCTGCGCAATCGCGTGCGCCGCCCGTGAGTGACGCGTGTAGTCGCGATTGATGCGGTCGACGGCATCCTCGACCTCGTCGAGTGTCGAAAAGCCGAACAGGCCCTCGCCGGTCGGAAGCACATTGCTGAATCCGGTTTCCTGCGTGACTATGGGACGGCCGCTGGCCAGGTAGCTGGCGCCCCGGTCGCTGAACCAGCCACTGCGCAAGCGCACGTTCTGCTCTTTGGCAACCGTGAACTCGCCGCGCGATCGGCTGATATACGCCCGATACTCGTCGAGATCGAAGTTGAACTCGCCGGCATCGCGCACGCGCCAACCATGCGACATCAGCAGCTGTCGATCGTCTTCCTCGACATTGACGAGCGCGAGCTCGAATGTCTGATCGCACCGGCGCGGCAGCTCGATGAACTTCATGAACTCGAGATGTTTGCTCCAGCGATAGACCTCGCCCCTGAACGACACGTTCCGGTACGGTTGTCGCCAGTTGCCGATGGTCGTGAACATGTCGGTGGTGTGCGGTGACGTTGACCACAAATCCATCACGATCGGCTGACGCGTCGGAACGAAGAGAAAGCGATCGGACGTCGGTACCCCGGAGTCGGGATGGCCGTAGTTTTGGCCCCAGGTGAAGAACGCACAGTGCGGCTCCAGGAAGTCAACGATGCCCTGGTCGCCGTTGGACAGCGAGATTTCCGTTTCCACCGGGTCTGTGCCGACGTACACCAATCGGCCATTCGCGTAGTGCTCTGGACGGGGAATGGTGCCGCCATGGAGATTCAGGATGACGGCCGCGTCGCGCAGCACCTTGTTGAGTGCATGCTCGGAGAGCCCAAAACGCTGGGTGTGATCGTGCGGCGCGCGAAACGCCCAGTTGTCGTCGCCGAGATCGAACCGTCGCATCAGCGAGGCGATGAAACGCGCCGCGACCGCGGCGCCGTTTTGCTCGCCACCGCTCATCAGCGTCCACGGCATCTTGCCGTGCTCCTCGACGTAATAAACATCGAAGCCCAGGCGCTTCAGGCCGATCAGATATTGGAACGTCAGAAACACCATTCCCGCGAATGGCATCTTGGTCGTGAGGCCGAGGACTACGGCTTTCGGTCTCGTGCTGATATGCATACCAGTCACATCGTGCCGACGGGCACCGCCTCGAGCGAGTCGGCCACCCGCGTGCGCCGCCCGGCCTGTGCGTCGTGCAACTGACGGTAGATGCCGTGTCGGGCGAGCAGCTCGCGGTGGGTGCCCTGCTCGACGATCCGTCCCTGATCGAGCACCAGGATCTTCGTGACGTTTCGGAGCGTTGACAGGCGATGTGCGACTATGAACGTGGTGCGCCCCACCATGAGCCGATCGAGGGCATCGAGAATGGCCGCTTCTGTCTTCGAATCGATTGATGAGGTCGGCTCGTCGAGAATCAGAATCGGCGCGTTCTTGAGAAACGCACGGGCGACCGAGAGACGCTGGCGTTCCCCACCCGACAGCTGTGCGCCGCGCTCGCCGAGCGGCGTGTCATACGCTTGCGGCAACGCCGTCACGAAGTCGTGAGCATTGGCGGCCTTCGCCGCGGCGACGACTTCGTCCATGGTCGCCTCGAGGCGGCCGTAGCGGATGTTGTCGGCAATAGTGCCAGAGAACAACAGTGGCTCCTGCAACACGAAGCTGATTTGACGACGGAGCGAACTGAGTGTGAGCGACTTGACGTCCCGGCCATCGAGCAGAATGCGCCCCTGGAACGGATCGTAGAATCGGGGCAGCAAACTCACCAGCGTGCTCTTGCCGGCGCCGGTGGCGCCGACGAGGGCAACCGCCTCTCCGGGGGCCGCCTCGAAGCAAATATCAATCAGCGTCTCGGCACGTCCTTCGTAGTGGAACGACACGTGATCGAACCGGATTCGCCCGCGCGCCTGGTCGAGGGCGATGGCTCCCGGCGTGTCTTTGATGTCCGGCTCCTTGTCGAGCAGCTCGAATGCCATCTGCAGGTTGACGAACTGATCCTGCAGCGCGCCGATCGTACCGCTGATGGCTTCCAGCGGCTTGTAGACCGAGCCGATGTAGGCCACCACCACCAGCAGCTGCCCCACCGTGAGCTGTTGCTGCATCACCAGGTAGGCGCCGTAGCCGAGAACCAGCGCGGTTCCGATCGCCGTCGTTGCGTTGACGGCGAGCGAGAAGGCGGTCTGACGCACGGTGACATCGATGCGTGCATCGAGTGCGCGCAGCCCCTGCTCGCGGAATCGTGCGTGTTCGTAGTGTTCGCGGCCGAAGGCGACGATCACGCGCATCATCATCATCGCCTCATGGATGATCGCCAGCGTGTCGCCCTCCATGCCCTTGACGAGCACCAGTCGCTGTCTGATGTGCGTGCTGTAGTAGCCGACGGAGTAATAGAGGAACGGGACGATCGACAGCGACAGCAGAGCGAGCGTCGGATTGAGCCGGTACGAGATCCACAGCATGCCGGCGAGCGTCAGCAGGTTCTGCGCGAATGGCAGCCCGCTCATCAGCACGCTGCCCGCTGCGCCGCCGAGGGAATTGATGATGTAGATCACCATTCCCGAACGCCGCTGGTCGTGGTAGGCCATCGACAGGCGCTGCGCCTGCTGAAAGAGATCGCTGCGAAAATCGAGCGTCATCGCGATCTCGAGCTTCGTCTTCAAATAAGTAGTCAAAACGTTCAGAAGCCCGGCGACAAGCGCGATGGCGAAACCGGCCACCACCGTGACCACCATCAGCGTGAACTTGTCGAACTGGTCTGGAACCAGCGGCCGCACAATCGCCGGTAGCGGCGCGTCGCCGAGCACGCTGTCAACGAGAATCTTCATCGGCCACGGGGTCAGAAGGCCGACGCCGACAAAGAGCAGGGTGGCGAAGACAGACGCAACCCCCAGCCGTGTGTAGGGCTTCAGATAGGGGGATACCTTCGCCAAGTATCCGAGAGTGTTCATCGCTTTACACGTCTCCCACGAGCGCGCGCGACGCGCTGCTGTCCTCGGTGAATTCGCGTGTCGTCAGCGATAAGCCCGCCGGCTTCGCTGAGGTGGGCGCTGCCGCCTCGCCGGTAGTTGCCCCTCGCCGCTGCCACGCCGAAAGTGAGGACATTCCGAGTCCGTCCGCCACCGCGTCCACTGCTCGCAGCACAACGTGCGACGTCGAGAGCACGCTCCAGACCCCCACGGCTAGAGTGACGAGGGCAACCATCGAAATCGCAACGGACCACGCGACTCCCGAGTAGCGCAACCCCGCCGCGGTGCCGACGGCAAGCAATAGGGGCAATGCAGCGGCACTGGTGATGTGTGAGCGGATCGCCAGCCGATGGAGGCAATTGCCTCCACCGTGATCCTCGAGCAGCGCGCGGACATCGAGCCGGAACCACGTCTGATTTACGATGGTGAGGTCGCGGTCCTCCCACCACCCGCTGTCGAGCTCGATCTGTCTCACCGCGCGCTGCTGCCGGAGCCGATCCGCCGTGCCGCGCAGCAGATCGCCAACGTCCACCCAGCGCGCGCTCCAGTACAACCTCTCGACCGGCAGCGACAGCCACAGCCGAAACGCGTCGGCGATCGCGCGGTAATCCAACGCGCCAGTGACTCCGGGATGGCGCGCGTTTGCCGCGGACGCGTGCGCCTCCGGAGGGTTGAAGAGACCGCGCACTCGGCCGCCAAGCCGCGCAAACGGCTGAACGAAGTGAAGCCAGGCAATGGTCAACCGGTAAATGGCGATGCTGGTCGCCTTGGAGTGCTCCGCGAGCGACGGCAGTTTACGAACGTCGGAGCGGAAACCATAAACGAGGCACTTGAGTGCAGTCGCGATGAGCGTGACCATCGCGCCAGCCAGGAGCGGCAGCGCAAACGGTGTGTCGGCGAGGCGCGCAGCGATGGCGGCAATGAACATCACCATCCACGCGATCTGCCATCGGCCGGAATGTGGCAGATATGCGAACGGGTGCGCATCCGTTCGATAGATCGAGGGAAACCCTGCTGTCCCGAACGGACCGGCGTTGATGCGCTTGCTGCGCAGCGATCGAAGGAACGGGAGTGGACTATAGATGTGACCCTGCCAGTTGATTCGGCCCCGCACGAACTTGTCGGGGTGTTCGCGCATCAGCCAGCTCTCACCTTCTCCGTACCCAATCTGCTGGCGCCAGTAGGCGCGCGTCGTGGCGCGATGCCGGTGCCACACGAGCGCTGCCGGCGCAAAGCCGATTTGCCAGCCTTGCGCCTGAATGCGCCAGCACACATCCACGTCGTCGCCAGCGCGGCGGAAGATCGGATTCCATCCGCCGATCGCGAGCAGCGCGTCGCGGCGGAAGGCGCAATTGCATCCCGGCACGTGCTCCGCGATGCGATCCTCGAGCAGCACGTGCATTGGCGCGCCAGGCGCGCGCGCCACACATTGGGCGAACCATGGGTCGTCAACCGGGATGATCGCCGGGCCGCCGGCCGCTGCGACGTCGGGATCGGCGAACGGCTGCACCAGGTACGTGAGCCATTCAGGATCGACACGCACGTCTGCATCGGTGTAGGCGATGATGTCGCCCGTCGCGTGTTCGAGTCCGATGTTTCGCGCCGCTGATAGTCCTGAATTGGGCGTATTGATGACTCTCACGAACCGGTAGCGTGCAGCAATCTCACCGCTGCCGTCGCTCGATCCATCGTTGACGACGATGACTTCGTAATCGGGATAGTTCAGCGCATCGAGCGCGAGAAGGCACTCGTCGATCGTGTCCGCGGCGTTGTAGGCGCAGACGACCACAGAGACGCGGGGTAATCGCCGACGCTCGGGAAGCGTCGGTGCGGCGAAGATTCGGTGTACATCGCCATACACTGGTTTGGGCCGACGATCAGCGTCGACCAATCCGAAAGCCCAGTCATCAACTGAGCTGCCGCCGCGCCACCAATCGTCGGTCCAGGTGAACACGACCGCCCCGCACACACCCTCCCGCAACGCCGTGCGGAGCTGCATACGGACGAGCTCAGCCTGATGGTGCTCACCGTTCCGCATACTGTCGGCCCCGACCTCTGAGATCAGCAGCGGCCGAGGTCCGGAAACATGGTGAAGGCGCGCCAGGTAGCTGCTGAGTTGGTCCTCTGAATGCAGAAATACGTTGAACGCGCAGATGTCGAAAAATGACGTCTCGAGATACTCGGTCGGAGGGTAATTCACGTAGGTGAAGAGCGCGTCCGGGGCCACCGACTTGGCCTCGGCGTATAGGTCCTCGAGGAAGCGTTCGATCCGCTCGCGGCCATACCAGCGAACCACAGTTGGTGGAATCTCGTTGCCCAGCGCGAAGACCATCGCCGCAGGATGTTCTGCGAGACTTCGCACCTGGTCGCGGATCGACCGGCGGATTTCGCGCTCGTCAGCTCGCCTGTCCAGAAACGCGACATGCTGCATCCAGGGCACGCCGACCATGAGCCGCAGTCCGCAGCGAAACGCTTCGTCGAGCACCGCTAGCGGCGGGGCTGTGTAGGTTCGGACAGTGTTGGCTTCGAGCTTGGCGATGGCCTCGAAGTCGCGCGCGACCTGCGGGAGCTCGGGGAACAACGCGCCATCCGCATTCGGCGCGAACGTCCCGTAACTCACACCTTTGATGAGAAAGCGCTCGCCGTTGAGGCGCAGAAACTTGCCCGCTACAGTTGGAGAACCGAGGGGCGCAGCGACAGCTCCACATTTGTTGGCAGAGCTGGCTTCGTAGGTCGGCGAAACGACGGAGATAGGCGGCAACGACACGATGAGTGGATTGCCCGTCGCAAACTCGGGACCAGGTTCGAGTTGAGGCGCGCGAAATCAGCTGAGGGCACGAACAACCCTGCCGGAGCGCTTGAGTTGCTCAACAGAGCAGGCACTTTGGAGAGCGATTGTCGAGTTTGAAGCGATTCAAAAAAGTGTACAACGCCGGTACGACGATGGAAATTCTGCACGATCGATCGATGGCGCCGTCAGGAAATCTTCTCAATCCAGAGGCTCCCTCCTGGATTCTTCATGAACAGCGGAAGATGTCGTTGTGCGAGTTCGGCATGATGCGTCGCGATGTAGGAGTTGAAGAACAGTACTTTGAAGGCTGCATTGAATTGAAGAAACGCTTTGAGGATGTATGCCTCGTTCCAAGCTCTGCCGCCCAGGATCCACTCTTCGGGATACTGGAAAGGCCAGAACACGTCGTGAAAATGCACGACTACGCCCTGCTTCAGCCGTGGCAGCACTTCGGTGACCAGGTGGACCACATCGCTGCCGATTTTCACCACGTGTGATGAGTCGATGAACAGAATGTCGTTCGCCCCGAGCGCCGCAAATCGATCGATCGGCACGTGCTGTACGACATCCCTGATGACCTCATGCTGTGCCAGATCGCGCTCGGTTAGCAGCGACAAGAGTCGCTCGGGATGGGGATCGATGAACGTCATCGCGATATGCTTCGCGCAAAAGCGGTCGTTCGTATCGAGCATCACCGCCGTCGAGAATCCCGAGCCGACCTCCATGATCGTTCGCGGCTGACGCAATCGCAGCATGGAATACAGAACGACCGCGTCTCCGTACGAGAAGTACGGGTTCTGAAAGTAATATCTCAGGCCCTCCGACGGTGCCTCCTGGAACGGCACCTCGTCGTGGAACTCGGCGAATCTGCGCAGCAGTGCGAGCTGATCGTCGGCACGAATGTCAATACCGGCTATTTCTCTCGCGCTCCGGTCGAAGAGCTTGTCTTTGTCGCGATCGACGAGCTGGACGTCCGGAAGCGGCGAGTAGAAATGTCCAGGCGGCGCGAATTTGAGGAAGTGATCGTCTTGGGGCATAGGTTGACGCCGCGCAAGTCAGGTCCCGTCAGCCTCGACACATCGTTCGCGTTCCCCATTGGCCCGTTGCGAGGCCGGGACAGAAAGCGTGTCGACGGCCAACGCTCCGAATCCTATACCGGAGTCGACGGCCAGGCCGTGGTCAATCGTCACAGTTTTGGCTCGCAGCCGGTCGGCTGTTCGAGGGTGGCGTGCCGCCACCGATGCCGTCTCTCGATAGCCCATTGCTGGCTGTCTTCGTCAGCTGAATCGCGCCGGAGAAGAGCGTCTCGAAAAGGAGCTCGCGCGAGAACTGCCGCTCTATGTCGGAGACGAGCTCTCGCGCCCATTCGGGAAGCCCCGCCAGCGTGTGCAGCCTCCGCCTCAACTCGTGGTCCACCATGCGCGAGATCAGGCCGTCAGGTAGGTACACTTGCTTGATCGCAGCCAGCTCCAGTCCTGAGCCTGCGACGGCGTTCCGAAGCTGTGTCTCGGTGAATAACCACTTGTCGTCGATCGCGTCGAGCAAGGCCTGATTCTTCGTGGTGCCCTTACGGCGCCAGAGGTCATCCATGAAGATCCGGAAGATTGCCACCACGTTGCTGCTCATCTGCTGCGCCGGCGGCATCGAGTCGTTTTTGGAGATCAACAGCTGCATCACTAGCGAGAGCAGTTGGAAGCCGCTCTCGAAGCTCTCGAAGAACAGCGCGACACCGTCTGGCTTGAGAATGCGGCCAATCTCCTCGAAGACCTTCCCGAGATCCGAGAGGTGGTGGAGGACGTCGGCGCCCATGACGATGTCGAGCTGGGCGTCGTCAAAAACCGTGTTCTCGGCATTGAGCTGCAGGAGCGATAACTGTCCGATGTTCGGATAATGGTCGCTGTGCCACTGGTGCAGCTCGCGCAAGAGGTTCAATGAGAGATCGCTCGCGATGATCTCGGCACTCGGATACAGCTCGAGCAGCGGAAAGACCGTGGTCCCGCCGCCAGATCCGAGGTCGAGGATTCGGAAAGGAGCGTCGAACCGCTGATGGCTCTCGGGCATGAAGGTCCGGAGCAGGTCGATCCAGTGGTCGATGGACCCACGGGTCAACGGAAACGGACGCAGGTACTCCTCGTAATCCTGCTGGAACAAGGTGTGAATGTGACGATCGACCTCCTCCGGTGCGTAGCCGGGCGAGAGAACGCCGGAAAGGCTTGAATCAACGCGCCCGAGGTCGGTGACGGTGCGTCGAAGGCTGATTGAACTGCCAATGGTGCGCTGCATATTCATCGTCGTGATGGTCGAGCCTCGCGAGATTGATCAGGGGAGGCCGAGCGACCGGCACATCGTGATGGCGATGAGCGTGCGCAGCATGTTATCTCCACCGCCTACACTTTCCGTAAACTTCAGGCGCGCCCTGCCCGTGCTGCAATAAGAGGTGCCTTGGGTGCCGATGTGACGGGGGACTAAAACAGCCTCCGTGCGTGCAGGTGCTCGCGTGTCTGGTGGGTGCGTCGTGCGGGGGCGTGCGGGTGTGATGTAAGTGACGACGGGGGCTGGGATGCCGAAGTGCCGGGATGCGTATTCGGCACCCCAGGCACTTCGGGCACACCAGGCACGTTGTGTCTAGAAGTTGAGACGAGCTCCCAAGAAGAAGCGTCGCGGGTCGACGAAGCGGATGGCCTGACCGAACGCGATGGCGCCCGATCCCGCGACCAGGTCCTGGTTACGCGTCGAGTCCTGATTGTTGAGCACGTTGAAGATATCGACGAAGAACTCGGGACGCATCGGTCCGAGCTCCTTGCTGTACTTCACGCGCAGATCCAGGACGCCCCACGACGGGTTGGTCAGCGTGCCGAGCGCGGTGGGATCGGTCCACTGGTGCGTGATGCCCGCATAGCTGAACACCTGCGACGGCGCCAACTGAATCGGCAAATTGCGTCCCGTATTCAGGTACGTCCGGCTCGCGATCGTACCCGAGTTCCAGCGATAACCGCCGCCGAGCTCGAGACCCACCGGCAGGAGGTACGACGCGCTCATCTTGAAGATGTGTGCGATGCTGCCCGGCTGGCGGCCGTAGTTGTTTGGCCCGCGCGGATCCAGCTCGATTACGTCACCCTGGAAATCGGCGTTCGAGTCGGAGTTCGAGTTGCCGTCGGCGTTGTTGTAGCTGTAGCTCGCAAACGCCTGCCAGTTGTTCGAGTAACGCTTGCGCATGTTCAACTCGAGACCGTGATAGTTGCGTTCGCCCCCTTCGAGCGTGCCGATGATGAAGTTGGCGCCCGGGTTGACATCGAACCCGAAGTAGTCGAGCCCGAGGAAGAGCGAGTTGGGATCGTTGATCGGGCCGGGGTAATCGGTCGTCCCGGCAGTCGTGGTGGCGTAGAGCGCCGCATCGTAGTCCTCGAGAATGTCTCGGGTGCGGCGGTAGTTGTAGATCGACTCGAAGCTCATGTTCCGTCCGAGGTCGACCGAATAGCCCATCTGGACGTCGTCGGTGTAGGGCGTCTTGGTCGTCGGGGCGAAGAAGCCGTCCAGGATCGCGCCGCCGCGGACGCGGTACGTGACCCACTGGTTGATGCCATTGGCGACGAAGACTTGCTCTTCGCGAGTGCGGCCGGTGAGCGATCCAGCGAACGCGGTCATGTTCGTGCGGACGGGATCGTAGTAGCGGCCGTAGTAGGCCGACAACTTCTGGCGGCCGTCGCCGCCGAGGTCGTAGACCGCGCTCAGCCGCGGGGCCCACTCCCAGTCGAAGGTGTAGATCGACTCGCCTGTTGTGGCGAAGTGTTCCCATCGCTCGGTGCGGACACCGACGTTCAGGGTCAGGTTGCCGAGGGGGAAGCTGTCCTGCACGAAGAAGCTCAGGCCCTCAGAGATGAACTGCTGCGGGCCGTCGGCGGATTGGAGCACGCGGCTGTAGTTGACCTCGCCATTGGGATTCGCGGTGGTGACATTGTAAAGGGCCACCGCGCCGAACTCGGCGGGGCTGATCGTGCCATCCGCGTTGGTGTCGAACGCGCTGTAAAACGCGTTGCGGTTGGACAGCCCGTTGATGGTCCGGATGAAGCCGCCGAAGTCGCTGACATTGCTCAGGCGGAAAGTCTTGCTGCCGCTGAGCGACTGGGTGTCAACGAGGTTGGCGGTGAAGCCGGACAGACCGTTGGCCAGCGACGTATACGTCGACTTGGTGTCGCCGATCGTCAGCGAGTTGAGGAAGCGATCATTCCGCTGATATTCGATGCCGCCTTTGACCGAGTGCCTGCCCAGCACCCATGACAGGGCGCCGCGAAGGCCGTCGACATCGCGCTCGTCGATGGTGTCGGTGCCGAGGCCACCGCGCTGCTCGTCGTTGAGCGTACGCGCGTCGGTGCTGCGGTAGAGAATGGTGTTCAGCGACTCGCGAATCTTCGAGAGGTCGGTCAACTCGCCGTTGTGGATGTTGTACGCCCCTTCGATCAGGGCCGCGCCGAAGACGCGGTTGTAGTTGAACGCGTAGCGGTTGCCGCCCTGCGACCGCACCCGATCGCGCGCATTGGTGATGTCGCGTTCGATGCGGCCGGTTTTGTCCGTGGGATCGTTGAGGAACGTGAAGCTGAACGTGTCATAGCTCGTCGCCGCGAACGTCCCGCGGAAGTAGCCCTGCTTCTGATTGTCCTCGACCGTCCGCAGTAATTGCAGCGTGTCGATCGCCGTGACGTCGTCCGCACGGTGCAGGTAACGGTAACTGCCGAAGACCCACGCGTGATCGCGATAGGCCGGTCCGCCCGCCGTGAAAGCGGTGTCGTAGGTGGAGAAGTCCTGCGACGCCGAGTTCTTGTTGTCGGCTTGCAGGCTGGCGTTCTGGAAGAAGTAGTTGGCCGAGCCGTGATAGCTGTTGCTGCCGGCCTTGGTGATCACGTTCGAGAGCAGCCCGGGGACGCCGACGTATTCGGCAGGGATGCCGCCGGTGATGACCTTCTGCTCCTGGATGATCTCGGTGTTCAAATTCGCCCCGAAGGTGCCGGCCTGCGGGTCGGTGACGTTGATACCGTCGATGTAGTACGCGTTGTCGGTCGAGACGCCGACGTTGCCGCCGACGTCGGTGTAGTTGACGCCCGACTTCGACGCCGGATTCCCCGGCAGCTGCGGATCGTCCGGCAGCACGCCCGGAACGATTTGCAGGTAGCTCTGATACGACCGTCCGGTCGGCAGCGATTCGGTCAACTGCAGCGTGATGTCGGTCGCGGCGGTTGCGCTCTTGGTGTCAACGATCGGCGATTGCGCCGTGACCTGCACCTCCTCGGTCAGGCCGCTGACGGCCAGGGTCATGCGGAGCGTCGTGATCTGCCCCGACCTGACCAGCACGTTCTCGAATCGTTGAGTGATGAAGCCCGCCAGCGTCGTGGTAACCATGTACCGAGCCGACGGCTCCAGCCCGACAAGCATGACCTCGCCATTGACGTTGGTCACGCCGCTGCGCTTGGTGACGCCGTCCGTGCTTTCCGCAACGACGTCCGCTCCCGGCACGGCCAGGTTACCCTGATCGACCACGACTGCCTGAATAGTTCCCGTATTGGTGACCTGCGCCGCAGCCGAGCCAACTCCCAACAGACTTGC
Source organism: uncultured Acidobacteriota bacterium (assembly GCA_963807105.1). Classification (GTDB taxonomy): domain Bacteria; phylum Acidobacteriota; class Vicinamibacteria; order Vicinamibacterales; family UBA2999; genus DASPWV01. The sequence goes on from CAWEAM010000001.1 coordinate 616,653, forward strand.
AACGAAAACGACAGTTGTTAATCTATGCATAGCTCCCTCTTCGGGTTGGGTGGGGGGTCGTCCCACAGCTCATCCCGACAACCGGCGATCTTAGTCCTTGGAGACGGGAAATGGTCCAGCTTAAATGGGCCAGCTCATGCATTTCCTGGGACGAGTTGCGCTGGTTTGCACGGATCGTTAGCTCAGCCGTGACTACGCATCGACTGCGGGCTCACGACTGGCGCGGTGAGCACCTCGCCCTACGCGGCGATAGCGATCGAGCGGAATGCGGGAAACCTGTTTCAGGTGCCGTTCGGCGGTACGAGAACATTCAGCGTGGCCGCCGTGAATGGACCTTCGAGGATGGCACCTCCGAGAACAACCGGCGTGCCGCCAGCGGTGTGCTGTTCTACGCGCGCGGCAGAAGCTCGGGAACGGCTACGAGGGCTTTTTCCTGGCCGCGGCGCGATACGCCTCCGCCTGTTGGCGCACGATGCCCACGAGATTCCCCATCGCCAGATGCACGTCGATCAGGTGCAACCCCCAGGTCGCATTCACCTGACCGTTGGCCATCACGTCGCCGGTAATGTCGTCGGTGCGTGGATCCGCCGGGTTGCCGTGCACCGCGACCTCGAGATAGCTGCCCTTTTCGTTCGAGACGCATCGCGCCGTCAACAAACCCGGGACACTCACCCACGGCGTCTCGATCGTGGCGTCTTTCACCCACGGCTGGGGCGCCGCTACAGATCCGGTAATGCTGCTGCCGCCCGACGCCAGATACGCATCGAGCGCCCCTGAGCCTCCGCCAAGCGATGCGGGATTCACGCACGCAGCCTGCATGCCTTCTCCTTGCACCCGGCCAAAGCGCGAGCTCTCGGGAGGCGGTATCGTCGAGCGGAAGGACACGTACGCGATGACACATCCTGTTTGCGAGGCTGACCCGCACAGCGGCAGCTGCCGAAATGCGCCGCCGACGCTTTTTCCGTTGGGAACCGCGACGTTCGAGCCCAGCAGCAGCGCGGAAACGATTTTCGATTGCACCGGCTTGCCGTCGATTTCGTCGCGCATCAGCTGCGTCAGCACGCCCGCGCCTTGGGAATGTCCGATCAACACGACGCCGCGGCCGTTGTTGTCGTGCTGGACGTAGTAACTCCAGGCGTCGCGGACGTCGTTGTACCCCAACGCGCGGTCGACCGGAATCGGTGTGCCGGTGGTCGCCGCACGCAGCGCGGTCAGCGTCGCTTGACGGTAGAGCGGCGCGTAGAGGCGGCACTCGGAGCCGAAGCGCGCGAGTTGAGCACGGACCACGGCGTTCTCCTCCGGACCGGCAATCATGTCGCTGTTGCCACCGGGATCTCGGGAGACGGTCGGATACACGTAGAAGCAATCGATCGCCGCGTCGCGGTTCGCCTTCCACTCCTCGCGCGTCTGCTTGCCGTCGGCTGCGACGACCGTGGTCGTCAGATCGACGACGCACGCGTCCTGGCGCCCGGGGCGACAGAGCCAGTTCTTCTGGTCGCCGTAGTCGTTTCCGGTCTGCGCGGCGGCGTCGCTTGCGACGAGCAACGCAGAAAACACAGTTGTCAGCGCGACGTGCCGAATCATGAGACCCCCCTGGGCGGCGGACCACCACCGCCCGCGAAGGGAGGATTGTAATGGAGCACGGAGATAACTTGCACTGGTCGCGTCCGTGCCACAGGCTCACGCCAGACGGTACGACATCAATCGGCGACTAGCGAGAGCTTGGCGCGCCACCGAAGAGAGTGTGTTGAGAATGCAGCCGCATGTTCAGTCATACGCTCAAACAGAGTCTCGAGCGAATCAAGTGTGGGCGTACGACGCGAACGATCTGCTGGCGGTCAAGACGGCGACAAAGACACGGGTAAGTGTGGTTGCCTTTGTCTTGAATCGGCAACCACAGCTGAGTTGTGTGTACACTCGCACATTGGCGGTTAGTGGCAGTCCTTTAGCGCTGATGGCAGTCATTCGACGCGCCGGCGCCGTTCCGTCAAACGCGGCGCTTGCACAGCGTTTCCCACTGATCTCAACCACACGAAGCGGCTGCCTTGAACCGAACGTGGTCTTCTGGTAAGAAGGCGACACGTCGTTTTTCCCTCTGTGAGTTGACATGCTGCGAACATCAATCGCCATTCTGCTCGTCACCATTGGCGTCTCCTCTCCGGCATTGGCTGCGCCAATCCTGCAACAATGGGTCGGCACCGTCCAAGGCTTCGGAGGCTTCGCAGCGCATGTTCCGGCCGGCACTCCCATCACTGTGACGCTCGCATACATCAGCGAGTCAGAGAACCTCTGTAGTCCATTTCAGCCGGCGAACATGACCGGGCGACGGACGTCGGGAAATTACGCTCTGACAGGCTCAATCTCTCTGCTTGGTGGCACGCTCCAGGGCGCTGGCTTGATCGAGGTCGACTCACCAGATGGAAATTGCACCTTCCCGACTTCGCCAACCGGTGTCACTTTCAGGGTTGCGACGCCGAACGGCGCGCCGGTAGGGCTCCCGTTCTCACCGCTGCTGTGGGCTATCGAAGGTGTCTATGGGGTGACACCGGGCGGAGCGCCGGGCGCAGAACTGTGGGGCAGCACGACCACGTTGTCCTGCTGCCGGACAGGCTTCGGAACCATCAGCGGCACCGGGACGTTCCAGCCGATACCGGAGCCAGCGACGATAGTGCTCGTGGGCACCGGGCTCGCCCTGTCGTGGCGCCATCGACGCCGGTTCCAGTCGAGAAGAAAGTAGCGCCTTCTTCAGTTGACACGCGCCTTCAGCGACGGGCCTGCCTTACTGAAACTGATAGACATGCACCGCGACGCTCGATTGCGGCCATGGCACACCGTCGGGCGCCGCAATGAAGAGACGGCGGCTTACGGGATCGAACGTCGCGCCAAAGATGTGCCCGGGCGGGCCGTAGATCCACAACGGCTTGATCGACAGTCTGCCTGTTACCCGTGATGTCGAGAACGACGGCTTGTTCACATTCGACCCGACGAAGCGATGCGCGTCGATCACCTGCGAGATGCGATATCCGCCGTTGAAGTCCTCCTGGCTCGCGCCATAGAGGCGGATACGCTGCTCGGTTTCAAAGCCGTGGTTGTCGCACTCGAACGTCACGTTGGTGCTGCTCACTGTCACGCTTCGGCAGGCCTTGGTTTCGTGCGCGAACGGAAAGCTGCCGTAGTCCAGGCCTGGATACTCGATCTTCCACGACGCCTTCGGCTGGATGTCGTCCGGGTCCACCTGCCCCTCCGCGACCCTCGCCAGGTCGTCCTCGTCGTAGACGAGCGCCCACGATTCCGCTCCCTCCGCGCCGAACTGACTGTTGACGTACTCCGCCGCACCGGTCCCGAGCGTCACGAAGAACATCAGGCCCTGGAGCGTCGGGGTGCGAATCCACACGGCGCCACCGACCCAGTCGGTCCAGGTGAATTTGGTGTTCGGCCACTCATCCAGGAACTGCTGCACCGGCGCGGCGCCAGCCGGCCGGTTCGCGCGGTCGACCGAGCTTTTCGGATCGAGTGAGCCCGGGTATTGAACGAGGGGCGTCCATGGGAGCGAGGCGAGATGCGGCCCTTTCGGCGGATCGAACGCCACGAGCGAAGGACCCATCGAGACGCCACCCGCGGTCATGAACAGTGAGAAGTAGCCGCCGAGTCCAATCCCGAGGCGCCGGCCGCCTGTGTGAGCCTCCGCGAAGTCATCAGGAATCGGGAGCACGCCGGTCTGGCGATGCTTGTAGCCGAGGCCGTCGAACTTGTACGCCGCGATGCCGGTGCCGCTTCCCGTCTCCGAGTCGTCCCTGCCCTCGTCGAGCGAAGACACCACCACGGACGCCACGTCACCGCTGCCACCCCAATAGCCGTCGCCGTAGGTCGCGTACCAGCGCTGGGTCGACTCATCCCAATAGCAACCGAGAAAGTCATGACTGATCGAGACGTCATCCACACCGACGCGCTTCCCACTGTAGACATCGCCGTACCGCTTGACCTCGATGGCCACGTTGTACGGCCGCTCAGTTCTGAGCGGCGCAAGGCTTACGCGATACGGCTCGCCGTTGGGTGAGCCGTTGCGATTGTTTCCGCCACCGGCCATGAGGTACAGCTCGCCATCGACGTAGCGGTGCGTGAGACAGCCCGCACGCCCCAGGATGCGCGTGTCGGCATCGTTTCCGAGCAGTTGCGGCAGCAGGAATGTACCCTCGAACCGCATGTCGCCGGCTTCTACAAGCCGGCGTGCCGGCGGTGTCTCTGGCTGGCTTCCGGTGAGCCGGTTGGCGGTCACCAACGCCCCGACGACTGACAGCGCGCACACGAACAGCCTCACCGGCGCTCCTCCTTGGCGCATCATGCCATGGACCGCCACCACGCACGCAACCATGCTGTCTCGGCGGTCGTGGTTCACACGATGCTAACTTGACTGTGTCGGGCGTCCAGCAGGGCCCGACAGTACCTTCCGCATCACGGTCGCGCTTGCCGGGCATGCGGACGTGAATTCTACGGACTGCCGTACGCCGCTCGGGACCTCGGCGCGAGCGATCTGCTCAAACCCGAATTTTGGAAAGAACTTCTCGGCCGTCGTGGTCAACAAGTAGACCGCGGGAACGTGCAGCTCCTCGGCCACGCGAATCGCACCTGACGTGAGCTCCTGGCCGAGTCCCTGTCGCTGACGCCCGGGCCGGACGGCGACCGATCGCAGGAGCGCTCCATCAGCGTAGATTTCCAGCGCCGCGCTGCCGACAATCTCGCCCGCCTCGCGGGCGACGAACGTCGTCGAAATATGGTCGCGGAGTCCTTCGGCGGGCAGGCGATTCAGAACGAGGAGTCGAACCAGCTCCTCGTAGTCTGTGCCCAGCGCCCGCTCAACCTGCCACGTCATACATCTCCCGAGTGAACGTTGATTTCTCGTTTCGCATCGACGAGGGCTGGACGCAGTGGCAGGCGTCTGGTGGTGCGGCGATTCGATACTACTCGCCGAGGAGCCAGGCAAGTCCGACGATGAGTCCAATCGCGGCGCCGGCGAGGACACCCGTAGCCACACCGATGTCGAAGGAGCCAGTCACACCGATGCCGACTGTGGCACCACCGAGGAGGAACGCTCCGAGAAATGCCGACGCGGGACGCTCGCTGGTTCGTTGCGTCATGCGACCCTCATGGCGCGAGCACTGCAGGCAATTGCCGAGCGCGCGCAATGGAGAGAGGAGCTTACGCCGCTTCCCGGCGAATGCACAACAGGAATCGAACTGCGACTCACACTCAAAACTCCCGCGGCCGGGCCCGAGCGGCCGGTTTCCGATACATCGCCGTCGCACATGTGCAAAGCCCGCCACGCGGGCTCTTCCTGGTCGCCACCCGAAAACGCCACCGCCCGTTGCCGCACGATGTCCACGCGGTTCCGCATCACGAGATACGCGTCCATCAGGGCAACCGTTAGCTCGCATTCGCGTGGCGGTTGGCCATCACGGTTGCTGTTGATGTCGCTGCGTGGCGATGCGAGGTGACAATTTTTGTTAAGGACGTGCTAGCGCCGGTCACCCCGCCCGGCCGGAGCCGGCCAACGGCTTGGCCGGCCGGCTTTTTTTCTAGCGCCGCCATTCGAGACAAATTGCCCGGTTTCCTGAGCAAACGCGATGGTTAGCCAATGGCCGGGCTTGCGGCGCACTCCTTGCATCCTCGCCCACCGTGGACACGACCCTCGACTACATCGCGCACCTGCGGTCGCTGCACGCGAGATGGACGCTCGAACTGCAAGAGGCCGAAAGGGCCAATCCGGAACGCGCCCGCCACCTCGCCGAAGCACTCGACGACCTCGAACGGCTCATGAGCCGGCTCGAGCGCCGGAGAGCGAAATTTGCGCGCGTCTTGAGCGACGAGCAACAGCGGCTCGGCGGACTGACGGCGCACTGAGCACAGCGCCCTCGCGGATCGCACCTCTCCCACCCTCACTACAACGCGGCTTGCGTTCGTGCGTCCTTTCCTAGTCCTCGCGCATCGCGCGCATGACCTCGGCCAGCATCTCGACGATAGAAGATGGTCCTGCGTGCGGCGTGCGCTGGTTGGGCGTGTCCCTGTCGCTGAGCCTCGCATCGATGGCTCGCAATTCACTACTTCGTCTGCGGCAGCGCCTTGATCCAATCGCGTGTGGGTATGCCGCGCCACTCCATGAGCGCCTCCTCGGTCGCGGGCCCGTTCTGCGCCAGCCACGCACTCATCTCGTTGCCGGCCTTGGCGCCGTACACGCGCTTGGAATAGACGACGATGATGCCGCGCCCGTCGTGAAGGAGGATGCGCGCGAAGACGGCTTCGAGAAACTGAGGCGTCGCGAGGATGGCCGCGATCAGATGCTCGGCTTCGCTCTTGTCGGTGCGCGGCTTCGAGTCGGTGCGGAGGATCTTGCCGGCCTTCTGATAGTTCGCGAGCACCGCGTTGGCGACCTGCGCGAGCTGATCGCCCGTCGTGGCCGCTTCGTGCGCGTTCAAGGTGACCATCGTGTTCCACTTCGTCAGGTCGTCGTCGCCCTTGGGCGTGAACTCGTGCTGCGCGGCCTGCGACCACCGATGAATGAATTCGGTGTCCTTGAACGACAGCGTGGCGGTGGCGCCGCCGCGCTGCGCGCCGGCGATCGACGGCAAAAAAGCGGCGGCAAGAACCACGGCGGCGATCCTGGTGGTCGGCATCATGTGACCGCAGGATGACAGCTGAGCTCGATGGTTGCAAGCGGCCGCGCCATTCCGTGCAGCCGTGGCCTATGCTTTGGTCGTGCCCCATCAGCGTCGCCTGTCGATGCTGCGGTCCTACACGGCCGCGGACCTGCTCACCATCGGCAACGCGAGCTGCGGCACGATTGCCATTTTCTTGTGCCTCGACTACATCGCGTCGGGCAACCGCCAGCACCTCTGGATCGCGTTCTTCCTCCTGCCGCTGGCGCTCGTGTGCGACGTGCTGGACGGCTACGTCGCGCGGCTCAATGCAAAGCGCCAGTCGGTCCTCGGCGCCGATCTCGACTCGCTGTCCGACATCATCTCGTTTGGTGTGGCTCCTGCGGTGCTCGGATTCACGCTTGGCATGCGCGGTGTCTGGGACATGTTGTGCCTCACCTATTTCGTGGTGTGCGGCGCGAGCCGTCTCGCCCGCTTCAACGTCACCGCTGCGGCGCTTGCCGATGCCGAAACCGGCAAGGTGAAATACTTCGAGGGAACGCCAATCCCGACCAGCATCGTCATCGTCGTACTGCTTGGCATCGCCTTCAAGCTTGGCCACATCGAAGACAACCTGTGGTTCGGCGCGCTGCGCGTCGGGCCGGCCCACATCCATCCGCTCGTGCTCGTGTACGTTGCCAGCGGAAGTGCGATGATCAGCGCCACCCTACGGATTCCGAAACCGTAGCCAACGCTGGTCCTCCGCACGAAGCCACTGCCGTGAGTGCGATCACCGGGCCGCCCGTCGGCAACGCCGCTGGCCGGATCGCGTTCGTCACCTGGTCGAAAGAGCCGATGATGACCGGCGACGACGGGACCGCCGCCGAGGCACTGCGAGCTCGCGCGTTCGGGCTCGCGGAAGTCGCGTGGGACAACGACGCGGTCGCCTGGGACGGCTTCGATGCCGTGGTCTTGCGCTCGACGTGGAACTACCATCTGGCGTTCGACTCGTTCTTGCAATGGCTCGACGTGCTCGACTCGACCGGCGCGGCGGTGATGAACCCGACGCCGCTCCTGCGCTGGAACGCGCACAAGCGCTATCTGCTCGAGCTCGCCGAGAACGGCATCGACATACCTGCGACCACGATCGTTGCGCGCGGCCAGGGCGTGCGGCTGGCAGACGTGCTCGACGATCGCGGCTGGACATCGGCCGTGCTCAAGCCCGCGATTTCGGCCAACGTGTACCGGACCACACTCCTGACGCGAGACACCGCCACGGCACGCCAGGCCGACCTCGACGCGATCACTTCAGTCGGCGACGCCGTCATTCAGGCGCTCATCGACGAGGTGTACAGCGACGGTGAACAGTCGCTGGTCTTCTTCGGAGACGAGTTCAGTCATGCGGTGATCAAGCGAGCTCGCGCGGGCGAGTTCCGAATTCAGGAACGGTACGGCGGCGTCAACGTGCCATTCACACCGGACCGTACCGTGGTCGAGCGGTGCCGCGGGATCCTGTCGGCGCTGCCCGAACCTCCGGTCTACGCGCGCGTGGACGGCGTGATGACTGCACGGGAATGGCTGCTGATGGAAGTGGAGTTGATCGAGCCGACTCTGTATCTCTACACGTCACCGGGATCCGCCGATCGGTTTGCCGGCGCGATCACCGAGCGGCTCGCGACGCGGGCGTAAGTCGTTGCCCGAGCGTCGCGGCTCACGCCAGGCCCAGGGCGTTCTTTTTCTGTGCGCGGCTGTGGGCGGTAAACGCCGCGATGACATGACAGACCCAGCCGAGAAGACCGCCGCTCCCGAGCCACAATCCAGGCGTGACGATCAACCAGAAAATGCCGCGAAGGAAATCGCCGTTGTAGAACTACCCGATGCCTGGGATGAGCGCGCTCAGAACGGCTGCCGTGCCTGGATTTCTCATGGTCTGATACTGATGGCGTCGCGCGAGTCGCACACTCCACGAGTGGGTTGTATGGTCGAAAACGTTGACACGCTCCACTAGATCGCTACGGAAATTCTCGAGCGAGGTTCCGCTTTACGGTGACGAGATGGCGACCTCCGCCCTTGTAGTAGGACGGAGGTCGCCCGCCGGCTGCAGAGGAACGCTGCGCGTTTATCGGTTCTGAAGCGTCAGGTTCACTCGGGACCTGTCCGGTGTTGTCACCGAGGTAATCGTCGTTCACACCGAGGAACACCGGTCCGCTGTCGGAGGCCACGAACGATCCGTTCGCGCCAACCCAGCGCGCCGGCGAGTTACCGACACGAACCAGCAAGCCGCCAGCGCTGGCGTCACGCACCGGCGCTTCCGACGCGTGACGGCCGGTCACCGAGCCCTCCGGCGTGGCGAAGTCGTTCGGCTCGCCGCTCATGCGGATCCGGCCCGACGCCTGCAGGTTGATCACGTCTCCAGGCTCCACGTACAGCCCGGTGTCGGTCCAGCGTTCGCGTGGGTCAACGTTGACGACCTGGCGCGCGACATTCGACGTTCGAACCGCGTCGTTACGCGGAGTGTCGTTGGCGTCGAGCTCGCGGAACTCGCGGCGCGTTATCACGCCGTCGCGGTTGAGATCGCGTTCGAGGAAGCTGCCACGCGTGCCCGGCCACTCTCTCGGCGAGATGATGCCATCGCCGTCGTTGTCGTAATCGACGAATCGATTCCCTGAGCGATTGCCCTGGACCGTGGGGATCACGCCGATCACCTCGCGCCGGGTGAGCACACCGTCGCCGTTCTGGTCGAGTCGATTGAACGACGCACGGTTGCCGCGCCACTCGGTTCGCGTCAGCACGCCGTCGTTGTCGACGTCGGCGGCGCGGAACTCCGCGACAGTCTGCGGCACAACCTGAGCACTTGCGGTATTAGGAGTGCCTGCGACCGCCGCGCATGGAAGAGCTGCAAGTATGAAATATGCGAAACGGGACGACATAAAACCCTCCGTCAGGGAAAGCAGCACAATGCGTGCCTGACGGGCGCTGCCTGGAAACCCGGTTGCGGTGGGGCGATCGTGTGGTTGACCTTAAAGTGGGCCTAACGGCTGGCCTTCGACCGGCCCAGCGGTTCGACGAGCTTCTCGTCGAGCAAGAACAGCAACTCGGTGGCGGCCAGAGTGGATGGATGGGCGGTGACGGCACCGGTGATGAAGCGGATGAAGTCGCTGGGATCGGCTGAGATGTGCAGGCATGGTCCAGAGCCGCGGGTCGCCCACGTGGCTCTCGACGTACGGCTGCAGGAGGTTCTGATCGCCATATCGGCGAATCAGCCCGGGCAGGCATTCAGGTGCGGAGTCATGCAGTCGGTTAGACACCGGCGACGATGGAGCGGCGCGTGCCGACGCGAGGGTGACGTCCCGTGCGTCACGAGCCGATGAGACACTAGTGGGATGTCTGGTCGAATTTCCAAAGCGGCCGATCCGTAGGAACGGCGATAAACCTTTCCCGAGCATGCTGCTGACCACTGCAGAAATCGTTGAGACGCTCCACTAGATCGCACCGTGAAGCGTCTGCTCGTGGCCGTGCTCGTGTTCGTCGCCGGCGGCGCGTCGGCCGCCGCCTGGTGGTGGTTCGCTCCACCCCCTGAAGAGCCACCACTCGAGGCGTCGTGGCCGGCGAGCGTGGCGACCCTTGCCGGCAACGGCGTGAGCGGAAGCGAGGACGGCGATGCCCGCGCTGCGCGATTTTCGGATCCGTTTGGCGTGGCTGTGGGCGCCGACGGGACGATCTACGTATCCGACGCCGGCGACAGCCAGGCGATCCGTGCAATCTCGCCAGGTGGGACGGTCACCACGGTTGCAAGAGGGTTCGACACCCCGTCCGGCATCGCCATCGATCCGTCCGGAGCCATCGTGGTCGCCGACACCGGCAGCAACAGCATCAAGCGCGTATCCCCCCACGGTCAGGTGTCCACGATCGCCACGGGCTTGAACGGGCCGGTCGGCGTTGCGGTCGATCGTTCCGGCCGGACGATCGTCGCCGACACCTACAACGATCGGATTTGCATCATCGAACACGACGGGACGATCCGCGTGCTCGCCTCTGGCGCGGCGCTCGATACGCCGAGCGGCGTGGCCGTGGACACGTCCGGCACGATCTACATCGCCGATACCGGCAGCGGCACGATCCAGACAATCTCGCCCGACGGCACGTCTTCGACGATCGATGTGCTTTCCGATTCGATCGTTCACCCGATCGGCATCGCGGTCGGCGACGCGCGCGAGATTTATGTCACTGACGAACGCGGCCGTGTCCTCGAAGTGCAGCGCAGCGGGCTCTCGCGCGTGCTGGCGGGATCGGCGAGCGGGTTCGCAGACGGCGCCGGCGCCGACGCGCAATTTCGACGGCCGAGCGGCCTGGCGCTGGCCGGTCCGGCGAGGCTGGTCGTGGCCGACACCGGCAACGCCCTCGTCCGGCTGATCGAACCAGAGGCGCGGCGCAGCGCGCGGCCGCCGCCGTCGCCGTTGATCGATCCGCGGTTCGACTTCGATGCGTTTGCGATGCAGCCGCTGCTCTGGCCGATCGCGCCGATGGACGGGCCGTACGAGATCGCCGGCACGCAGGGCGAAGCCCGCGGAGGCGAAGGCGCCGATCGCTTTCATGCCGGGATCGACATCCGCACCGAGGCCGGCACTCCATAGACGCGGTGACGAGGCGGCGTCGTATCGAGTCCGGTCTCCACCGGCGACTTCCTGTCGCTCAACGAGTGGCTGCGCATTGGATCGACGTCCTACGTGCACGTTCGGGCGGGACGCGACGCCCGCAGCCGGCCGCTCGACACGGAGCGCTTCGTGCCCACTTACAACGAGCGCGGCACGCTGTCGCGCATCCGGGTCAAGCGCGGCGCGCGATTCCGTGCCGGCGACATCATCGGCAGTGTCAATCTGTTCAATCACGTCCATCTCAACGTCGGCTGGCCTGGCGAGGAGATCAACCCGCTGCGGCTGCGGCTGCCGCTCTTCGACGACACGATCCCGCCGACGATCGCCCGCAACGGCATCCAGCTCTTCGACGAAGCCGGCAACCGGATTCTGAGACAGAAGGACGGACGATTCGTCGTCTCGGGGCACGTGCAGGTCGTCGTCAACGCCTGGGATCAGACCGACGGCAATCGCCCGCAGCGCCGTCTCGGGTTGTACGAGCTCGGTTACGAGGTGCTCAACGCCGACGGCTCGCCGGCTGCGGGCGTCGACTCACGACGCACCACGATTCGGTTCGATCAACTGGCGCCTGGAACGGATGCGCCTCGGCTGGTTTACGCGCCGGGGAGCGGCATCCCCTTCTACGGCCGCCGCGTCACGCGGTTCCTCTACATCGTGACCAACAGGTTTCAAGAGGGAGCCGCCACGCATGGCGTCCTCGATCTGTCTTCGCTGGCACCGGGAGACTACACGCTGAGAATTCGCGCAGCGGATGTGCGCGGGAACGAGGCGCTCGCCAACCGCGACGTGCTGATGACGGTCGGCGCGGCCGCCCCCTGAGCACTATCTGTAGCGTAAAGCACAGCGCGAGTCGTTCGTGAGCGCCGATGCGCCCTCGCCGTCGATCAGGTAATCTTCTGCGGTGCTTCCGTTCATTCTGATTCTCTTCATCGGCAGCGGCGCCGCCGCGCTGATCTACGAAATCGTCTGGTTCCAGGTCCTGACGCTTGTCCTCGGCTCGTCGGCAGTCTCGGTCGGCGTGCTCCTGGCGACGTTCATGGGCGGCATGTGCCTGGGGAGCTTTCTGCTGCCGCGGCTGGTCTCGCGCAAGGCATCATCCGCTGCGCGTCTACGCCCTGCTCGAGCTCGCCATCGGCGTCTTCGGTCTGCTGCTGCTCGTGTCGATGCCGCTCGCGGGCCGGGTCTACACGTCCTGGGGCGGCTACGGCGTTACCGGCTTTCTGCTCCGCGGTCTGGTCGCGAGCATCTGCCTGCTTCCGCCGACGCTGGCGATGGGCGCGACGCTGCCGGCGGTGTCGCGCTGGATCGAAACGACGCCTCGCGGGGTCGCGTGGCTCGGGTTCTTCTATGCCGGGAACATCGCCGGCGCGGTCGCCGGCTCGCTCGTCGCCGGGCTTCTATCTGCTGCGCGTGTACGACGTGTCGATCGCCACTTACGTGGCAGCGGCGATCAATGCCGCGGTCGGCGCTCTGGGGTTGTTGCTCGCAACGCGCGCGTCGTACACGCCTGCGCGACTCGATGCCAAGCTGCGGTGGAATCGACAGGCGCCGCCGCTGAGCCGACCGCTGACGAGGCTGGCGCATCCGGCTGAACGCCATCGTCAACCGGCTCGTCTATGTTGCGCTGGCGCTGTCGGGCGCGGCGGCGCTCGCGGCGCAAGTGATCTGGACGCGCCAACTGGCGCTGCTGCTCGGCGCGACGGTCTACACGTTCTCGCTCGTGCTGGCCGTTTTTCTGATCGGGCTTGGCGCTGGCAGCAGTGTCGGGTCGCTCCTTGCCCGGACGCTCGAGAGACCGCGCGAGGCGTTCGGGTGGTGCCAGGTGCTCACCGTGGTCGCGATGGCATGGTCGGCCTACATGCTCAACGCGTCGCTTCCCTTCTGGCCGGTCAACGTGGAGCTGTCGAACCGACATCTGGCGCACGTTCCATCTCGATCTCGCGCGCACCTTCTGGGCAGTGCTTCCGGCGCCGATCCTGTGGGGCGCGAGCTTTCCGCTCGCGCTCGCCGCCGTGGTCCGGAGGGGCGAGGATTCGGGACGCGTCGTCGGCGGGCTCTATGCGGCTAACACGCTCGGCGCCATTGCGGGTTCGCTTGGCGCCAGCCTGGTGCATCGTCGCGTGGATCGGGACGCAGCGCGCGCAGCAGGGGCTCATGGTAGTGGCGGCGGTCTCCGGCCTCATCGTGCTGGCACCGCCGATCTTTGCCTGGGCCACGCGGAGCAAGGGCCTGATCTGGCTGACCGCCGCGCATTCCGCTGATGGCGATCGCGGGCGGCACCGCCTTCTGCTGCGATCGGTTCCACCCTGCCGGGCCTGCTCGTCGCCTACGGCCGCAAGACGGCGACGATGCTGTACGGGCCGCCCGACATCCTGTATGTCGGCGAAGGCCTCAACTCCTCGGTTGCGGTATCGCAGTTCGCGGATGGCACGACGAGCTATCACAACGCCGGCAAGATCCAGGCGTCGAGCCTGCCGCAGGACATGCGCCTGCAGCGCATGCTCGGCCACCTCACCACGCTGACACCGAAACAGGCAACGTCGGTGCTCGTGATCGGTTGCGGCGCGGGCGTCACTGCCGGTGCCGTGAGCGTCGATCCCGACGTCGAGAAGGTCACGATCGCCGAGATCGAGCCGCTGGTGCCACGCGTGGTCTCGACCTACTTCGGCGAGTTCAACCACAACGTGATCCGCAACCCGAAGGTCGAAGTCGTCGTCGACGACGCGCGGCACTTTCTGCTGACGACCGATCGAGAAGTTCGACGCCATCACCTCGGATCCGCTCGATCCGTGGGTCAAGGGCGCGGCGGCGCTCTACACCAAGGAATTCTGGGAAGTCGCCAAGGAGCAAGCTGAATCCCGGCGGTGTGATCACGGTGTTCGTGCAGCTCTACGAGAGCAGCCCCGAGGCGGTTAGAGCGAAATCGCGACGTTCTTCGAGGCGTTCCCCAACGGCGTGATTTTCGGCAACGAATACCTCGGCGAGGGGTACGACACGGTGCTCGTCGGCCAGGTCGGAGCCGGGGCCGATCGACGTCGCCGCGATCAACGAGCGGCTGAGCGATCCGCGCTTCGAGACCGTCCGCCGTTCGCTCTCGGAGATCGGGTTTCCAAGCGCCTGGGAGCTCTACGGCTCCTACGCGGGGCGCGCGACCGAGATGGCGGACTACCTGCGCGACGCACCGATCAACTACGACCGCAATCTGCGGCTGCAGTATCTCGCCGGACTGGGCCTCAATCAGCGCGCGGCGGCGACCATTTACAGCGACATCACCCGCACGCGCAAGTATCCCGAAGGACTTTCCTCGGATCGGACTCGCAGCTGCAATACCTGAAGAGCCTGATTGGCAGCTGGCAGAGTGCGGGGACGCGAACCAAAAACTAAGCAGTACCCTGATACCTGATACCTGATACCTGATACCTGGCTTTCGATCACTTCACGATCTTCACGCCGGCCAGAAGCGCAACCGCTCCGCCGGTCGTCTGCGCCGCGTTCAATCCCAGTCGGAAATCCTTGTCCGAAAACGTCGCGTAGACATCGATCGGCTGGTGCCAGGTCGGATTCCAGCCGGCGCCCGTGTGCATGCCGCGCTCGTTCTCGCGCAGGCTGATCGCCGGCACCAGATCCATGAACGGCGTCGAGTCGGTGTTGGTCATGTGCGGGCCGACCGCCGCCGGGTAGTCCGTCGCGAACTTCTCGTTGGCGTCGCGGAAGAAGAACGCCAGCTTCATCGCTTCGTCGGCGAGCTTGCGCCGTGGACTGGAACTCGATGTTGACGTCGGCTTCGGGGCGCTGCTCCGGATTCCACGTACCGTCGGCGCGCGGCATGCCGTGGTCCCACATCATCATGTCGTGCTGAATCATTGCCAGCCACTTCGGCTCGGGATAGCGCTTCGATCCCGGCGGATCTTCTTTGCCCTGCAGCGCGGCGCGCTGCTCGACGTACGCGCGCGCGCCATTGAGCCCGGTTTCTTCGTTGTTCCACAACGCGAAGCGAATCGTGCGCTCGGTCTGCGACGTCCGGCATGCTGAAGATGCGCGCGAGCTCCATCACCAGCGCCGTGCCCGAGCCGTTGTCGTTGGCCGCTTCGCCCCAGCCGTGTCCGTCCATGTGCGCGCCGATGATGTACATCTCGTCCGGCCGCGTGGTGCCGACCTTCGTGCAGTAGACCTGCTCGCGCGGACCGTCGGTCGCGGGCTCGCGATTGAGCTCGCGCAGCTTGACGTCGGGCTGCGCGTCCGCCTCGTTGTTGACGCCGGTGCGGCGCGGTCGATAGCCGCGCAGGCCGTGAGCCGCCCTGCCCGGCCTGCGCACTTCCGCCGCTGGCGATCACGGGATTCGGCGGCGCCTGTCCGCGCCTGCCGCGCCGCCGCCGCCGCGCCCGCCGTCGGCTGGCGCGCCGGTTGTCATTCTGGTACTTCGAGCGCTCGGTCGGGCAGCCGTAGCTCTTGAGCTGCGCCTCGATCCAGTCGACCGCCTTGCGGTTGCGCTCGGTGCCCTGCCGGCGGTCGCCGAACTGCGTGAGGCCCTTGACCGTGGCTTTGTATTTGTCGAGGTCGAGCCGCCCGATCAGCGTGCGAACCATCTCATCCTGGGGATTCGGCCGGCCTGACCGCCGCGCCTTGCTGCGCACGCATCGCGACGGACCCTGCCGTGATCGCAACAGCCACGCACGCCAATCGCACAACCCGCATACCGCCTCCTGAAAAGCACAGCCGTTGTGCGATCGTATTGCGCGCATGCGGTAACCGCCGCGCGCGGCGCTAGTATATTTCCATCGCTGTAGTGACGACGGTCAAGGCCGCGAGACTCGTGGATGTTGTTTACCTCGAGTAACGCGTAAGCTTGAGGACATGCAGCAGCGCGTCAACGGCCTCCATCACATCACCGCCATCTCCGGCCCGGCCCAGGAGAATCTCGATTTCTACGCCGGGATTCTCGGCATGCGCCTGGTCAAGCGATCGGTCAACCAGGACGATCCAGGCACCTATCACCTGTTCTACGCCGACGCCGAAGGCCACCCTGGATCGGACCTCACGTTTTTCCCGTGGGCCCACATGGCACCGCCACGGATCGGTCACGGTGCTGGCCGTCGAAGTGTCGCTCGAGGTGCCGGTTGGCTCGCTCGACTTCTGGGCGGCGCGGCTCGACGATACTCAACGCCGCTGGGCTCGATCGAAACGCGCTTCGGCGACAGCGTGCTGCCGCTGATCGATCCGCATGGCATGAAGCTGGCGCTGGTCGAGCCCGGCGACGGTGCCGTCCCGAAAGTTCACGCCATGGGACGGCGGGCCGGTGCCCGGCGAACGCCAGGTGCGCGGACTGTACGGCGCGCAGGTGTGGGAGCGTGACGCGGCGCCACGACCACGTTTCTGACCGAGCGTGCTCGGATTTCGATCCGTTCGGCACCGCGAAAGGGTGGACCCGATACGGCTTCAGCGATGCCGCCGGCGTCATCGACGTTCGCGAAACGCCGGAGGGCGACGCGGCGCGTGGGGCGTTGGCGCCGTGCATCACCTTGCATGGCGCGTGGACGACGAGCAGCATCAGCTCGGCGATGCGCACACGCGTGGAAGCCGCGGGCGCGACACCCGACGCCGGTAATCGATCGCTTCTGGTTCAAGTCGGTCTACTTCAAGGAGCCGGGCGGCGTGCTGTTCGAGCTGGCCACGGAAGGCCCCGGGTTCGCGGTGGACGAGGATGCGGCGCATCTCGGCGAGACACTGGTGCTTGCCGCCGTGGCTCGAGCCCGAACGCGCGCGGATCGAGCAGATGCTGCCGCGCGCTGCTGTAATGCGTGACGGCTATCTGCTGAACGTAGGCGTGTAGAGCTACGGCTCGATCCACCGCAGAAACCAGTCGTAGATTCCGCTGCATCGACTCGCGCTGCGGCGACGGGCTGATACTGCACGTGTCCGCCGCGCGGGAAGATGTCGAACTCCACGGTCTTGCCCAGCGCCTTGAGCGCTTCGTAGAACTTGCGCCCGCTTGCAATCGGCACACGGGGATCGTTTTCGCCATGCTGCAGCAGCAGCGGCGTCGAAACCCTCTCGACAAACGTCAGCGGCGAGTGCGCGGCGTAGGATTCGCGATTTTCCCACGGCTTCCTGAAGTACTCGTCCATCACCGCGCCGGCGTCGGCAAGGTAGTACAGATCGGTGAGATCGCTGATGCTCGCGCTCGACGGACGCGGCCTTGAACCGGTTGGTCTGCGTCACGATCCAGTTGGTCATGAAGCCGCCGTACGACGCGCCCATCACCCCAGGCGATCGGCGTCAGCGATGCCCTGCGCGATGAGATGGTCGACACCGGCCATGATGTCGCGGTAGTCGGCCTCGCCCCAGGCGTTGATGATGGCGCGGTGCCCTTCTTCGCCGTACCCGGATCCGCCGCGTGGCATCGGCAGGAACACGGCATACCCGGCCGCCGGCCAGCGCTTCGACCGGATAGGGATCGACCTGCACCACCGTGTGCATGAACTGCGGCAAGAGACCGTAGGTCACGCCTCCGATCGGACCGCCATGGCAGTAGACGATCAGCGGCAGCTTGCTGCTTCCGGTCCGCATCCGGGCGGCGTGATGAGAAGCCCCCAGATTTCCTTCCGATCGAACGACGGCCACTTGATCGCTTCGAGGCCGGCGAGCGCAAACTGTGACAAGCTCCGGATTCACGTTGGTGAGGGTCGTCGTGCGTCCGCGCTCGCAGATCGCGCACGACCACGTCCGCGCATCGTCCGCGGCTCCACCTGGCGGTACGCCATCGTCCGGCCGTCGCGGCTCACGCTCATCGAGTAGTTGACGACCGCGCCCGGCACCACGCGCTCCGCCTCGCCCGAGGCTAGCGCGACGCGCACGATCGGCATCTCGAACATGTGCTCGCCGCTGGCAAACGTGCCTTCGTTCATCAGCACGTAGATCGAGCCGCTGTCCGGCGCCCATGTCATCTCGCCGATCCAGGCGCCGTTCATCGGATACGACCGGATCGCCTTGCTCGCGAGCGTCGAGTACCGCGAGACCGCGTGGCGCAAGCAGACCAACGCGCTCGTTCGTCGTGACGAACGCGACGCGCGTGCCGTCGGGCGAGATCTGCGGCGTGCGTGTTCATGCCGGCGCGATCGACCAATGCGCGTCGGCGCGCCCCCTGTGGCGGCGACTCGGTAGAGCCGCGTGTAATACGGCGCGGTGAAGCCGGTGGTCGGCGCGGCGGCGTAGACGAGCGAACCGCCGTCGGGCATCCACGAGAAGCCATCGATCATCGCAGCCGTCGCCACAACCGACGGGCTCGCCCGTGCGCGGCTTGATCGCAAGATGCGTAGACGGAGGCGGCTGATGCACGCGAATCGCCGGCGCAGGCGCTGCGGCGTCGCGCGTCGTGTACGCAAGGCGTTCGCCGTCGGGCGACCACTCGTACGCCGCGACGCCTTGCGGCGCGGTACGTGATCGCCTCCGCGCTGCCTCCGCCGACGGGCGTCGAGAACACCTGCGGACGTCCCTCGGCCAGGCCAAGAAACGACACGCGCCGACTGTCGGGCGTCCAGCGGATGCGCGGCGCCGGGAGAGCCGGGGTATAGATGCCGACGCCGGACGCCAGCCGCGACCGGCGTGCCTCCGGTCGCGGGCACGACGAACAGCTGCCGGCTCGTGCGCGTTGCGCTCGACGGACGGCTGCGAGACCACGTAGGCACACGTTGCGGCCGTCGGGCGAGAGCTTGACGTCGACGATCGTTCGCAGGCGCATCACATCGTCGACCGCCATCGTGCGACGGGCAGGCTGTGCGCCGAGGCCGACGCCGAGCATCACGAGAGCGGCGAAAACGACGAGGGACGCGCGTTTCACGGCGCTAGGTGCTGCCTTTCATGTTGACGGTGTCACTATCGAAGTGAGCAGTAAAGCCTACAATAGACGGCTATGCAGGATCTCACCACCGGCTCCGTCACCTCCACCTGCTCAAGACCATGAGTTTCATGCTCGTGAGCATGGTGTTTCAGACGCTGTACGTGCTGGTGGATCTGTACTGGGTGGGGCGGCTCGGCACCGAGGCCGTTGCCGCCGTGGCGATCAGCGGCAACCTGCTGTTTGTGGTGCTCGCTGTGACGCAGATGCTCGGCGTCGGCACCACAACGTTCGTCTCCCACGCCGCCGGCGCCAAAAATCGCGAGCGCGCCCTGCTCGTGTTCAACCAGTCGCAAATGCATGGCGATGGTCGTCGGCGTGATCTTTCTCGCCGTGACCCTGCTGCGTGCGCCCCGTCTACGCGAGAGCGATGAGCGCCGATGCCGCAACCGCACAGCTGGTCAACGACTATCTGCTGTGGTTCATCCCGGCGATGGCGCTGCAATTCGGGCTGGTCGCCATGGGCTCCGCTCTGCGCGGGATCGGACTATTCAAGCCCGGGATGATCGTGCAGAGCGCCACGATCATCATCAACATCATCCTCGCGCCGATCTTCATCTTCGGCTGGGGCATCGGCCATGCCTTCGGCGTGGCGGGCGCCGCGATCGCGACGTTCATCGCCATCCTCGTCGGCACGGTCTGGCTCATTGCCTACTTCAAGCCGACCGATTATCTGCACTTCGTCGCGGCCGACCTGAAGCCGCGGTTCGGGCTCTGGCGCGACATGTTGAAGATCGGCTTGCCCGCCGGAGCGGAGTTCGGGTTGATGGCGGTATATCTCGGGCTCGTGTACTTCGTGTCGCGACCGTTCGGCGCCGCGGCGCAGGCCGGGTTCGGCATCGGCCTGCGGATCGTGCAGTCGGCGTTCCTGCCGGTCGTCGCGCTCGGGTTCGCGGTGGCGCCGGTCGCCGGCCAGAACTACGGCGCCCGCCGCGGCGAGCGCGTGCGCGCAACCTTCAAGACCGCCGCGCTGCTGTCGTGCGGGCTGATGCTGATCGTCATCGGCATCACGCACTTGTTTCCCGGCGCGCTGATTCGGTTCTTCTCGTCGGATCCCGACGTGATTTCGGTCGGCGAGGTCTACCTGCGCATCGTCTCGTGGAACTTCATCGCCTCGGGTCTGATCTTCGTGTCCTCGAGCATGTTCCAGGCGATGGGCAACACGCTGCCGTCGCTGGCGACGTCGTTCACGCGCATCGTGCTGATTGCCGTCCCTTTGCTACTGCTGTCGCGAACGCCAGGCTTCAAGCTGGAGTGGATCTGGTGGCTGTCGGTTGGCGCCGTCACGGTGCAGATGGTGCTCAACCTGCTTCTCCTTCGTCGCGAGTTCGATCGCCGGCTCCGATTCGAGCCCGCCGCCGCGGCGTGACACCGCGCCCGGTTCCACGCGCTCGGCCTGCACGATGAAGCGGCGGGGCGCCGAGCCGACATGGTTGAACGGATAGCAAGTGATCAGCGTCAGCATGTGCGGCGCCGTCGCCTTCAACACCGAGAGGTCCGTCGGACGCACCACTCTTGTCCGCTTCACCATGTAGTGCAGGACGCCGGTCGGCGTGCGCACGACGACGTCGTCGCCGATGCGCACGCGCGCCAGCGGCCTGAACAGCCCGTCACGATGCGCCGCAATCGCGCTGTTGCCGGGTTCCCACGGACGCGGCGTATCGGGCAGGTGACCGGCGGCGCCGCGCAGCGTGCGCCTGTCGTCTCCCTCGACGACTGGCGTGGACATGCCGAGGCGCGGGATCTCCAGCAAACCGACAAGCGTGCTTCCGAGTTGGGGCGCGTGCGGGCGACCAGCCGCGACTGCCGGGCGTTCCGGACCGATCCAGCTCGCGCTCGACCGCTGCGCGCATCTGCCGTTCGGACAACGTGGCATCTCCGACACCCACCGCCGCATACCCGAGGCACACGACGCCGACCACGCGGAGCGCGCGTTCGAGGAAGGCGATCACGACCCACCTCGCGCGATGTAACCGCCGCGTGCACGCGCCGAGAGGACGCGTCCGCCCGGCGCGCGTACCGTGACATTCACGCGATGATGATCGGGGCCGTCAGCACGCGGCGCGAATCCGATCGTGTACGCGCTGCGGATGTCACGGGCAATGTGCTCCAGCGTCTTCGGCAGATCGCGCAGCTCTTCGGGCTCGAAGGCTTCGCCGCCGCTCTCGGCCGCCAGACGCTTCAGCAGCCTCGGATTACCATCAGGGTCGAGGCGATCGCGAAGCATCACGGTGAAGATCGCCGCGTCCGACGCGTGCATGCGGGCGAGTACCTCATCGAGCGTCGCAGTGCTCGCGTTGTCGGCGCCGTCGCTGAGAATCACCAGCACCTGGCGCGTGTGCCTGCCCTGGGCGAGGCGATCGAGTCCGCGTCCGAGCGCGTCGTAGAGTGCGGTCATGCCGCGCGCGCCAATCCCGCCAAGCAGCACCGCCTTCATCGCGACCAGATTGGTCGATCCGATGATGCGCGGCTGCCAGATCTCGGTGACAAGCTCGTTGAAGGCGAGCACAAATAGCTCGTCTTCCGCATTGCTCGTCTCGGTGAAGCCGAGGGCCGCCGCGACGACCATGTCACGCTTGTTCGTCATGCTCATGCTGTTGTCGACGAGCATTCCAATCGTGGCCGGCGTATCGGCGTCCGAGAAAAACTGGATGTCCTGGGGCCGCCCGTCCACCTCCACACGAAACGCATCTTTCGTCAGCCCGCTGATGTAGGTGCCCCTCCGATCCTCGACGACGACGTGCAGGACGACGAGCTCGGAGCGCGTTGAAAAGGTGGGCAGGTCCTGCTGCGTCGCGGCCGGGCCAACCATGACGGCCGCCAGTGTGACGACGAGGAGCGTTCGGATGCGATTCATCACATTAAAGCGGGACGGGGTATTTTGACCCCGTCCCCTCGAAGAGGAGCTGCTATTTGCGGCGGCGCAGGCGAAGCGCGGCGGCGCCTGCCAGCGATCCGAATCCAACGAGCGCGGCCAGCGGTAGGATCGTCGCCGTTTGCGGAAGCTCGGTGCGGGTCGTAGTGACAGGCTCGGTGGTCGTCGCGGGCGCCGGCGTCGCCGGCTGGTACCGGTCGCTGCGTCACCGCCTGCGACTGCGGCATCGTCGTGCGCTCCGATTCGGCGGGCGGCGGCGTCGACGGCCCGGGCTGAGCCTGGGCCGCGCGCGCGCGCGCCGTACCTTCGGTGGTCTGCGACGCCATGCGGCCGGCCATTGCGGTGCCGGTCACCTTGCCAGGCGTCTTTTCCGCGGAGTAGGTGGACGTCTCAGCCGATTTATTCACGCGCGCGAGCTCGGCCTCGCGCATCGCCTCGGTGGTTGAAGCATCGCTTGCAACGGTCAACACCGGCTGTCGCGACGCCTTGGCCAGCCGGGTCGCCTGGTCTTTCGGATAGATGAACTCGTGACCGATCGCACGGCCAGGGAACCACCATGTCCGGATCGGGGCGGGCTGATTGGCGGTAGCCTCCATGAACCGCACCTCCGGTGAATCGGCCGGTTCTGCGCGCTGGGCTGGGATGGTCAGCACAGTCGCGTGAATGTTCTTCTCATCCTTGTCGAACACCTGAATCACGTGGCGGCTGCTCGGGCTGTCCACCACGCGGAAGAGATAAGTGCCAGCCGGCAAAGTCTTGCCCGGCAGTTCGACGGGTGCGCTGAAGGTGAAGTATGTCCGCTGATTCCAATTGTTGTCCTGGGCGGATGAGGATGCGGGTGCGACCGCGGCTATAAAGGCAACCGCACAGACGGCTGAAAGATACTTGCGCAGCATGAAGTCCTCCTGTCTACGGTGCGAGGCCGCAAATCCGCAGATTGAACCCTGACTTCGATAGCAAGCTGCCGGCCAAGGGCCGAGCCGTAGGGTCCTGAAAAGGAAGGGTTTGTTGGCGTGAGCGCCGGTTGCTACAATGAGGCAGGCCGGGGCCGGCACCTGTTCCCCCGCCTTTCCCATAATCAAACGATGCGCAAGAGGCCGAACCACGCCAGTCGTGTCCCATCGTCCCGCGTCGCGCTGCTGGCGTTGAGCTTGGTGGTATTCCCGAGCTTGACCGTGAACGCGCGGCACAGCGCCAGCCTTGCCGTCCGGCGTTCTGCGCCAGTTGCCATCGAGCAGGCGGGTGCCGTTGCGTTCGCCGGCACGGCTGCCGCCGCCGCAAGCGCTGCTGCGCTCGATCGAGGGCGGTGGGAAGATGCGGCGCTCGGCGGCGCCGATGTCGAGGTGTTCGAGATGGCGCTCGGCGCGGCTAGGTGCGCGATCAAGAACGGCGTGGTCGCCGATCCGGCAACACTGACCGTCATCGACTACTCGAAGCCGTCCACCGAACAGCGTCTCTGGGTCTACGACCTGCGGGACCGCGAGCTGATCTACAAGGAGCTCGTCGCCCACGGTCAAGGCAGCGGCGCCAATTACGCGACTGCCTTCTCGAACGAGCCGGATACGCATCGGACGAGCATCGGACTCTTCGTCACCGAAGACACTTACGTCGGGCGCAATGGCTACTCGCTGCGGCTGCACGGGCTCGATCGGGGCTTTAACGATCGCGCGCGCGAGCGCGCCATCGTGATGCACGGCGCGCCGTACGTCAGCAAGTCGTTCATCAAGTCGCAGGGGCGGCTCGGACGCAGCTGGGGCTGTCCAGCGGTGAGCGACGTGATCGCACGCGAGGTGATCGACACGGTCAAGGGCGGCAGTCTCGTGTTCGCCTACTACCCCGATCAGAAGTGGCTCGCAAGCTCGAAGTTCCTGGAAGACTGCGACTAATCCCTCAGGTCACTCGTGTGACGCTCGAAGCGTCGAGGCTCTTCGGACTTTTTCCGCCCGAAAGTCGTTCGAGGCTCTCTCGGGCCGTGGGAGTCAATTCAAGCGCACTCCGAGTTTGATGTCGCGCGCTGCCTGCTGTGGCCCTGGAATTGCTCTCGAACGCGGCTGCCTGCCCCTGCCGGAGGGTTCGTGTCCAGAGTTCCGAACACATTGAGGGCCGCCGCCATCCTGCTGCTGGCCATCGTGTCACCCGCGGCGGCCGAACAGCCCTGGCCCGACGCCGTCAGCTCCGCCCGAATCGAGATCGCACCAAAAGAGACGGAAGTCTTCGTCGACGGTTATCTGGCGGGCACCGCAGATGATTTCGACGGCCTGTGGCAGCGTCTTCGTCTTCCGGCGGGTGAATACGAGCTGCAGTTCTTTCTCGAAGGACATCGCACGATCACGGAGAAGCTGCTCCTCCAGCCCGGCCAGTCGTATCACATTCGCCATCGCATGGAGCCGTTATCTCCTGGCGAGCCACCGGCAACTCGTCCGAAGCCGACGGCGGTTGCGGCGTCCGCTGTGACCACGTCTCCGCGCTATGGTCCGCGCCGTCCCCTGCCTTCGCGCGAGACGCCGGGAATGGCGGGCTCGCTGTCGCTGCGCATACTTCCTGCGGACGCGGTGGTAACGATCGACGGCGAACGCTGGGAGACCTCCGACCCGTCCGCGCGCTTGGTCGTCGAGCTCAGTGACGGCGAGCATCGTGTCGACGTGCAGAAGGAAGGCTACACGCCATTTACGACAACGGTGCAGGTCCGATCGGGAGAAGTGACGCTACTGAATGTGAGTCTGTCGCGGGCGCCCGGGCCCGCGCGATAGCGCAATCTCATCGCGCGTGGGCCCGGGGGCGTCAGCGGAGTTACTGGCCCGAAGCGACGCGGCAGGGCGCCCCTGTTGGCGCGATGGAGGCCACGTGCAACCGCTCCACCTGCATTTCGATTTCTTCGCGCGATTCAACTGCCGGTGTCACGTCGTCGCTGCGCCGAGGCTCGCGCACCGACTTGTCCTTGGTCTCGATGTTGACGTCCTTGCCGTCGCCCTCGACCGATCCGGTCACGACCACTTCTTTGCCGACATACGACGGCAGGTCGTTGCCGCCGACCAGCTGATAGTGAAACGTCTCGGCTTCGCCCGCCGCCGCGCGGTTGGTGAGCGACGTCAAGGACGTAGCGTTGGCCGTGAGCACGAACTGATTGGTCTCGTTGTTGGCGGCAAGGCAGCCGGTCACTTGCACCTGCTCGCGATCGCGATCTGACGCCACGGCCGTTCCCTGCGGGTGCTCGGTCGTGCTTGCATTGCGGTCGCGGTTGCAGGCGCCAGCCGCGATAGCCAGGCTCAGGCACAGAATCGGATGGATGAGTGCTCGATGCATTGAAACCCTCCGCCGGGAGAGTTTGCAGAAGGCGCGCCAGCTCCGGCGGCCGTTGCGCGATCGAGCCCGTCCGTACTACGACCCGGGCGGCCACAGCCAGGCCGCGCCGCGCACGCCGCTCGCATCGCCATGCATCGCGCGGACCAAGGGTGTGGCGACCGAATCGGAGAAGACATACTCACTCCACAGCGACGGGACGTTCTTGTACAACCGATCGATGTTCGAGAGACCACCACCAAGCACGATCACCGTCGGATCGACGACATTGATCACGCTGGCGAGCGCTCTCGCCATGCGCGCCTCGTAGCGCGCGAGGCAGGCCAGCGCATGTGACTCGCCAGCCTCCGCTCGCCGGGCGACCTCGGCGGCATCCACCGACGCGTCGGCGCTCGCATAATCCAGCGCGAGACCGGGTCCTGAGAGAAACTGCTCGATACAGCCCGTGCGGCCGCAGTAGCACGGTGGGCCTGGCCACTCCTCCGCTCGCGGCCATGGCATCGGATTGTGTCCCCACTCACCCCCGATGCCGTTGAGGCCGCCGACGACGCGACCATCGACGGCGATGCCCCCGCCGGTTCCGGTGCCGACGATCACCCCGAACACGACCGGCGCGCCCGCTGCGGCGCCGTCCACGGCCTCGCTGAGCACGAAGCAATTGGCGTCGTTCGCAAAGCGCGCCGGCCTGCCGAGTGCGGCGCTTACGTCGTCATGCAGGGGACGGCGGTTCAACCACGTGGAATTGGCGTTCTTGACCAGGCCCGACGCCGGCGAGATGGTGCCCGGAATGCCGATGCCGACCGAGCCGCGAGCGCCGGTCTCGCGCTCGAGAACCTCCACGACGGTCACGATTGCGCGCACCGTCGCGTCGTAGTCGTTCCTGGGCGCCGGGATGCGAAGGCTTGCGAGAACTCGGCCGTGCTCGTCGAGCGCGAGGCTCGCGATTTTGGTGCCGCCGAGATCAATTCCGATCCGCACGCGCGGATTTTATTCGCTCGACTAACAAATCTGTGGGTCGGTCCCGAGCCATCACCGCCGAATGTGGCATCCCCTGCGGAAAATCGTTATTCCAGAGCTGGCATCGAGATTGATTCATACACGGCCATGCTCGTCGAAGGCGGTTATCTCCACTCCATGAAACGCATCGTTGAAAACGCAGAGGAGCCCGCGCCGGAACGCGTCCATGCCGGCAGGGGCGCCGACGCGCCCTCCTCGCGGAAGCGGCCCGGCGCGCTGAAACGTTCGATGCGGCTCCTCAAGGTCATTCTTCTCGGTTCCGATTTCCAAAGCTGACGTCCTCGGGTTCCGAGCCAAAGGCGCCAGGAACCTTCCTCGACGGCGGACCGGACCGGTCCGGATAGCGCGCGCGATCCTCCTTCTGCGCGATCGAACGGCTGCCGGCCTTGTGAGATGTCTGCCGGTTTGGCGCCTCTTGGAGCGGTGTCTCGCCGACGTTGCCTCCCGCGTCCTGCGGCGGCGGCGATTCACGATCCGCCGGTGGATGCTCCTGCCGCTCGCGCGCCTCGTCTTCCGGCGACTCGCGATTGCTGATGCCAACTCTGCGTTCCATTCCAAACCTCCGCTGACCACTCGAGCAAGTGCGAGGCCACGCGCGCGCAACGCGCATCCCCCGCAATCCTCAGCGCAGTGTTGCGATTCGCGTCACGTGAGCAGTTCCGCGTCATGCGTAAGGCGTGGTCGTTGTCGCCTCGAGTGCCAACAAAGTGAGTCGTGCGCTGCCGACGTTGAGCGGCTTGCCACCATGCGCGTATGCGTGATCCGGGCGCGTGTCTTGCACCCATTGTGCGTCGCGCATCATGCGTGCGAATTGGGTCTGTTAGAAGACCCGCTGCCACACGGAGGGGATATGGCCGATCAGAACCGCAACCAGTCCAATCAGAACCGCGGTCAGGGGCAGGGCGAGTCGCAGCGCAGCGGCGAGCCGCAACAGTCACCGAGTGAGCGCAGTCGGATGCAGGACGACGAGTCCGGTGGCGCGGAGCGCAATCGCGGCTCGTGGGCCGACGATCGCGGCCGCACCGAGCGGCAGAACGCGCGCGACGAGCAAGGCGAGTCGCTGGATCGCGACATCGGAATCGAGTCGGATCTCGACGATCCGGACGATCAGACCGACATGGACTCGGAAGACGACGAACCGGCGGGCCGTTAGCTGAAGGACGAAAAAACGCGCTCGATCTGAGTTCCCTAGTTCCTTGGAGAGAAATTCATGACATTGCAGGAAATGCTGGTGGATGAGATACGCGACCTGTACCACGCTGAGAAGCAGCTGGTCAAAGCCTTACCCAAGATGGCAAAGGCAGCGACGCACGAGGATCTCCGCGACGCGATCGAAACCCACCTCGAGGAAACGCGCGAGCAGGTGACGCGACTCGAAGAGGTCTTCTCCGCACTCGACGAAAAAGTCCGAGCCAAGCCGTGCCACGGCATGATGGGCATTATCGAGGAAGGATCGGAGCTGCTTCAGGAAGAGGAACCGGGCTCGGTGATGGACGCGGCGCTGATCGCCGCGGCGCAGCGCGCCGAGCACTACGAGATTGGCGCGTACGGCACATGCGTGGCGTGGGCGCGACTGCTCGGCATGGACGACGTCGTGTCGCTCCTCGAGCAAACGCTCGAAGAGGAAAAGGGCGCGGACCAGAAGCTCACCGCGCTTGCCGAACAGGAGATCAATCCCAGTGCGGTCTCCGAGGGCGAGAGCGAAGAAGAAGGAGAGGAAGAGCTGCAGCAAGCGCGGCCGCGACGCCCGATGAAGCAGCAGTCGGGCGGCCGGCGGTCCTCGCGCGCCAAAGCGGCGGATCGCAGGCGGCGGTAGGAAGGGGCTCGCGCAGTGGCGGGGCCTCCGCCCCGCCACATTTCGGGCGGCGGGCAACCTTACCTACGCAGCTATGGCCCGAGCTCCGGCGTGCGATATGCAGCGAGGGGCCACACATGCCCAACCGTGACATCGTCGTCATCGGCGCTTCGGCGGGTGGCCTGCAGGCGATGGTCGAGCTCGTCACGCCACTTCCGGCCGGGCTGCCAGCGTCGCTGTTCGTGGTGGTGCACACAGCCGCGGAAGGCGGCGGCGCCTTTCCAGAAGTCATCCAACGGACCAGCGCGTTGAGCGTCGCGTACGCGACGGACCACGATGAGATCGCGCCAGGCCGCGTGTACGTCGCGCCACCCGATCATCACCTCCTCGTCAAGCGCAGCGGCGTGCGTGTGGTGCGCGGACCTCGAGAAAACCGGTTCCGGCCGGCGATCGATCCGCTCTTCCGCACCGCTGCGCGCACCTATGGACCGCGGGTCATCGGGATCGTGTTGTCGGGTGGACTGGATGACGGGACGCACGGCCTCGAGTTGATCAAACGGCATGGCGGATTGGCGATTGCTCAGGATCCGCAGGAAGCGCTGATCCCAAGCATGCCGTTGAGCGCCATTCAGAGCGTCGAGGTCGATCAGATCCTGGCCGCCGGCGCGATCGGCGCCAAGTTGCCGTTGCTGGTTCGCCAGGAGGTTGAACACGAGTTGAGCGTCGGGCCCGAGGGAGTAGATGTCGCGGAGGGCGTTGCCGACACCCTCGTTACAGGTCAGACCCCGGGGCCGCCGTCGCCCTATACCTGCCCCGAATGCGGCGGTCCGCTGTGGGAGTTCGAGGAGGGCAGACTCCTCCGCTTCCGCTGTCACGTGGGGCACGGCTTCACGGCCGACGCATTGGCCGCCGAACAGAACGACAGCCTCGAGAACGCGTTGTGGAGCGCGCTGCGTGCGCTCGAGGAGCAGGCGGCCTTTCGACGACGGATGGCGCGGCACGCGGAGCGGGCGGGACGCAGCTCGTCGTCCCGGGCATTGGACATCGAGGCCTAGGACTCGGAGCGTCGCGCTGGCCTGCTCCGACACCTGCTGACGCGCGAGTCGGGTGAACAGGCCAAAATACTGAAGCGAGCCGTGGCCACCAACGAAAAGCGTAACAACCGCCTGCGTCGGCGTTCGCGCACTGCATAACCGCCAATCGCCGCGCCCGATCCTGTTAAGATCCGGGCGACACGGCAAGTTCATGGCGACCAAGCGACGGACCCCGAAGCCCGCGCGCGCCCAGACGGCGAAAAACACGACGAGAGCCCGGCACCATGGCGCGGCAGGGCCGTCGGCGGTCCTCGCCACGCCGGTCGACGTGGGTACGACGACGCGCGGGGAGCCGTCGCTCACCATCGTCGGCATCGGCGCGTCGGCCGGCGGCATGGAGGCGATGCAGCGAGTGCTGCAGAAGCTGACGCCCGACAGCGGTCTCGCTTACGTCCTGGTGCAGCATCTCGCGCCCAATCACGAGAGCCTGCTCGCCGAACTGCTCCGCTCATCGTCGGCGATTCCAGTGGTGCAGGCGGCGGAACGCATGCCGGTCCGGCCGAACCGTCTGCATGTCATCCCGCCGAACGTGCAGATGACGCTGCAGGATGGCTATCTGCATCTCGCGCCGCGCCCGTCCGATCGCACGCAGTACAACGCGATTGATTCGTTCTTCGAAAGCATGGTTCGCTTCGGCGAGCACCGCTCCGTCGGCATCGTCCTGTCGGGCTCATCGTCGGATGGTGCGGCGGGACTGCGCGAGATCAAAGCGGCCGGGGGCGTGACGATCGCACAAGAGCCGTCAACCGCCCGCTACGATGCGATGCCGCGCGCGGCGATTGCCACTGGCGCTGTCGATCTGGTGCTGTCGCCGGAAGCGATTGCGACCGAGCTCATTCGACTGGGCGAGCATCCGTTTCTCCGCTCCACCGAGCGGACTCTCCCGAACGAAATGCAGATCAGCGAGCCGCAGTTCGAGCGCCTCTTTTATCTGCTGCGCACGGCGAGCGGGGTCGACTTCGGTCATTACAAGCTGCCCACGATCAAGCGGCGGCTGCAGCGGCGCATGGCGCTGCAGAAGTTGACCGACGTTGACAAGTATCTCAGGTTCCTCGACGGCGACTCGGTCGAGGTGCAGAACCTGTATCGAGACATCCTGATCCACGTCACCAAGTTCTTTCGCGATCCGGAGTCGTTCATCGCCCTCAAGTCGACGGTCTTTCCGCGCATCGTCGAGCAAGCGGCCGCAGGGCGGCCGATTCGTATCTGGGTGCCCGGCTGTGCGACCGGCGAGGAGGCATATTCGATCGCGATTACGCTGCTCGAACACCTCGGCGACGACGCCAACAGCGCGCCGGTACAGGTCTTCGCCACCGACGTCAGCGAAGACGCGATCGAACGCGCGCGCACCGGCGTCTATCCCGAAGGAATTGCCGCCGACGTCCCCGCCGACCGGTTGCGCCGCTACTTCAGCCGCACCGACGGGCAGTACCGAGTCAGCAAGGTCGTGCGCGACTGTTGCATCTTCGCGCGGCAGGACCTCACGCGCGATCCGCCGTTCTCCAAGCTCGATCTGATCGTCTGCCGGAACGTGTTGATCTATCTGGGCCCGCGGTTGCAGCGCAAGTTGATGGGCGTGTTCCACTATGCCTTGCAACCCTCCGGCATACTGATGCTTGGCTCCACCGAATCGGTCGGTGCGCACGCCGACCTCTTCGGCGTGCTCGACAAAAAACATAAGATCTACGCGAGGAGCGACGGGCGTTCGCGCCTGGAGCACGATTTCATGCTCGCGCCGGACGGCGCGTTCGAGCGCGACCGCACCCGAATGATCACGCCGTCGCGGCTCTCGCGCGAGGGCGACATCCAGTCGGAAGTCACGCGACTGCTGCTCGGACGCTACAGCCCGCCGGGCGTCGTCGTCGACGACAATTTCCAGATCGTGCAGACGCGCGGCCGGACCGGCCGCTTTCTGGAGCTGTCGACCGGCGATGCGACGTTGAATCTGCTGAAGATGGCGCGGGAAGGCCTGCTCCACGGTTTGCGCACCGCGTTGCGGAACGCGAAGAAGACCGGCCGGCCCGCGCGGCGCGAAGGGTTGCTCGTCGAAGGCGGCGGTTCACGGCCCACCGACCTGCAGGTGATCCCCTTCGCCGACGGCAATGACGTTCAGTATTTTCTCGTCACCTTCGAGGAGCCGCCGGGACCGCGAGGTCCCGGAACGACGGCGCGGCACAAAGCGCAAGAGCGCGAAGGGACGCGAGGATCCTCGCCTCACCCACCTGCAGGAAGAGCTGACATCGAGCCGTGAATATTTGCAGGCCATGATCCAGGACCTGGAAGCGGCAAACGAGGAGCTTCAGTCGGCCAACGAGGAGATCCTTTCCAGCAACGAGGAGCTGCAGAGCACGAACGAGGAGCTCGACACCGCGAAGGAAGAGCTGCAGTCCACCAACGAGGAGCTCAACACCGTCAACGACGAGTTGAATTCGCGCAACGAGGAGCTGAGTCAGGTCAATGCCGACTTGATGAACCTGCTGGCGGCGGTTCCAGCGGCCATCGTGATCGTCACGGCTGATCTCCGCATCCGCCGGTTCACGCCCCTTGCCGAACAGCTGCTGAATCTCATCCCCACTGACGTGGGACGGCCGATCGGCGATTTGAAGCCCAACCTTGACGTCCCCGAACTCGACGACCTGACCCGCGACGTCGTGGACAACATCACGAGCAAGGAGCTGGAGGTCCACGACCGCGGCGGCCGCGTCTACAGTCTGCGGATTCGACCGTACAAGGATCAGGAGAATCGCATCGACGGGGCGGTGCTCTCGTTCATCGACGGCCCGCCGAGCCGCGCCGCTGGAGTGTGACGGGTGCCGAAACGCTCGTCCTCACTCCGCACGCGCCGACCCGCACCGACCCTCGCGTCGATGAGGGCCGCGTTGACGTTGCAGCGCACAGAGAGCCGCCGCGCGGCCGAGGAGTGGCTCGACGTCGTCGCACGCCTCGAGGATCAGCTCAATCGTTTCGTGCTGCTCTTCGAGGAGGCGCCGATCGGGTACTTCACGTTCGACGACAAAGGAGCCATTCGCGAAATCAACACTGCAGCGGCGGCGCTCGTCGGCGTCGACCGTGACCGCATACTCGGTAAGCCATTTCTGCCCTGCGTCCTGCGCGCGGATGTCAAACTCTTTCTGCGGCACCTTCTGCGCTGTAGTCGAGCCGAGGCCGGAAGCACGGTGGCGAGCGAGCTGCGTCTGCGGACAGTGGGCAATCCAACACTCGAAGTCCGGCTGTCGAGCCGTCGGGCGCTGCTGCCGCGGCGGCCGGGAGTGGCCTTCTACACCCTCGTCGTCGACATTTCCGAGGAGCAGCGCCGGGAAGTGGCGCTGCGCTCGAGCGAAAAGCTCCACCGCGAAATCGTCGAGACCGCCAACGAAGGCATCTGCATCGTCAACGAGCAAAATCAGATTGTGTTCGCCAATCGCCGGATGGCGGTCATGGTCGGCACCGATGCGGAGGACCTGCTTGGCCGCTCCGGCTACGACCTCGCCCCCGCCCGCGAGGTGCCGCAGGCGCAGACGGCGTTCGAGCGGCGCGACATCGGGAGCGGTGGCCAGACCGAACAGCTCCTCCTGCGCAAGGACGGATCGACTACGCCGACCAGCGTCTCGACCGCCCTGATGCACGACGCGCGTGCGCGTTTCTCCGGCATGATCCGCATGTACACCGATGCCACCGCGCGAGCATCGCTCGGCCGCGTGCGCGAGACCCTGGTGCGGCAACTCGTGGCGGCGCAGGAGCGCGAGCGCGAACGCATTGCCCGCGAGCTGCACGATCAGCTCGGCCAGCACGTCGTCGCGCTCTCGCTCGGCCTGGCGCGTCTGGCCCGGCTCACCGCCGACCCGCAGGCTTCGCCCGCCATCAGTCAGCTGCAGCACGTGGCCGAATCGATCGGCAAGGACGTCCATCGCCTCGCCATCGAGCTGCGCCCCTCCGCGCTCGACCACCTCGGATTGGGCGTGGCGCTGGCGAGCTACGCCGAGGAAGTCTCTAAGCGCTCCGGGCTCGAGATCGACTGCCATTGCGGTTCGCTGGACGGCGCCGAGCTCAGCCAGGAGCTGCAAACCGGCCTTTATCGCATTGCCCAGGAAGCCCTCACCAACGTCGTCAAACATGCCGGGGCACAGCACGTTAGCGTCATACTAGAACGTCGATCTGACGACATTCAGCTCATCGTCGAAGACGACGGGATCGGATTGCCCTCCGCATCGAACAGGTTTTCGGGGCTCGGCGTCGCGGGGATGTATGAGAGGGCGTCCCTGCTTGGCGGCACAGTCACAGTAGAATCGTCGGACGGCCGCGGCGTGACCGTCTTCGCGCGTATACCCTATTCAACAAGGGACTCCGATGAACACCAACAAAACACTTCGTCTGCTGCTCGTTGACGACCACGCCGTCGTGCGCGAAGGACTGCGCTCACTCCTGGCCAGCGACCCACGCTTCGAAATCGTCGGGGAAGCGTCCGAAGGCGAATCGGCGCTCGCCGCAGCGAACACCCTGCGACCCGATGTCGTGGTGATGGACATTTCGCTGCCCGGGATGAACGGCGTTCAGACGACGCGACGGCTCAAGAGCCAGCAACCGGACACGCGCGTCGTCGCGCTGACGGTGCACGAAGAGGGCGGATATCTTCGGAGCCTGCTCGACGCCGGGGCGTCGGGATACGTTCTCAAGCGCTCGGCGGCGAGCGAGCTGGTCCGGGCGCTGGAAGTGGTGGGCGACGGCGGCACCTACCTCGATCCCGGCGTGACCAGTCAACTCGTCGGCCGCCTGGTCCGCACCGCGCCGCATATCGGCCCCGCGCCGATGCTCAGCGAGCGCGAGGCCGAAGTCGTACGGCTCGTCGCACAGGGTTACAGCAACAAAGAGATCGCGTCGAAGCTCGAAGTGAGCGTCAAGACCGTCGAGACGTACCGCTATCGTGCCGTCGACAAGCTGGGACTCCGCAGCCGCGCCGATCTGGTGCGCTACGCGGTGGAGCGCGGATGGCTCGCCGGGGCGTGACGCGGTAGGGGCGCAGCCCGACAGAATAAGGCATTGTCCCTCTAGCGAGACTGCCGGCGGGTCCGCTACAAATGAGGTGTGCGCCCGACGCAAGACGTTTCGCTCGACGAGCTGAACAGCCGCTGTGAGGCCGCCCGCGACGAAGCCCATCGCTGGCAAACGCTGGCGGCCGTCGTCTCGCACGAGATACGCCATCCGCTTCATGTGATGCGGCTGGCGCTGGCGCGCCATTTCCCGCGTGGTGACGAACAGCCACGCCTGGTGCTCGAGCGTTACATCGATCGCATCGCGCGTGTGCTCGGCGACCTCAACGACCTCGTCCGAATCGAGCAGGATGCGCTCGTCTTGCAGCGCACGTGGCTGGATCTCACGCAGTTGCTGCGCGAAGTCGTGGACGCGTATGCTCCGGATGCCGCCACTCGGCATGTCAAGCTGACGCTCGAGGGCGCGGTCTCCCCGAGCTGGATCGAGGCCGACGAGCAGCGGCTGCTCCAGGTCCTTTCCAACGTGATCGACAACGCGCTCAAGTTCACGCCCGCCGGCGGCACGGTGCTCGTCGCGCTCACGAGCGCTCCCGGAAGGCTCGACGTGCGCGTGCGCGACACCGGGGCCGGGATCCGACCGGAGTTTCTGCCGCACGTGTTCGATCTGTATGCCTCGGCCTCGTCGGCGCGCGGCCTTGGCGTCGGGCTCACGGTGGCGCGCCGCATCATCGAGCTGCACGAGGGCGCGATCGAGGTCACCAGCGAAGGCGAGGACCGTGGGACGGAAGTGGTGATCACCCTCCCCTCGCCAATCGCCGACGGCCAGACGGTTGCCACGTACGCGCGCCGCGCGATGAGTCGATAGTCCCGCCTTACTTCTCGAGCTCCGGCCCGGCGAACGGACGCACGTGCCCGCTCTGCGAGGCGTGCGCTGGGACTCTCCACCGATCGCGCTCCCGCGAAGGCGGCAACGAGGGCGAATCCGATTCAAGCTGCGTGCGCAGGCGTCTGAGATCCTCGCGAATCTGCTGCGACGGCTCCTCGCCGAAGAGCGAGGCCACCCACGCGCCGAGCCGTCCCGTTGGAGGGTCGTACTGGAGATGCACCCACACTTCCGTTCCGCCGGTGGGTATGGGATGAAAGTGGACCGAGCCGGCGCTCACGACGTCGGCGTCGCCGACCGATCGCCAGCCAATCAGCTCGTTGGCCACTTCGTTGATGATGTGTGCGTCCCACGTCACGCTCATGCCCGCCGGACCACGCGCCGTCCAGCGCGATCGGGTGCGATCCAGCTCCTCGACGCGCTCGAGATGATGCATGAAGCTCGGGAGATTGGAGAGATCGCGCCAGAACCGATAGACCTCCTCGACCGGACGATCGATCGTGACCATCTCGCGGACGTGCACGCCGCGGCTGCCGCCGAGCGCCTCGCGGCTGTCGGTTGTCCGCGTGCTCCGGCCGAGGGCCGCGCTCACTGGACAATAGCCGCTGACACCGCGAAGCAGAAGGGCGCCGGCCGCCGCGAGCGCCGGGGCGCGCTGCTCACGCCGGCTGATCGCGAGCGCTCCCAGGGCGGTCGCAGCGAGGATCGACCCTGTCCGTTCCCAATCGCTGATGTTGCGCTGCATCACGCCTCCATTCCGGTCGGTCGCGATGCAAGAGGTCTGCCCGTCACGATGCGCGATCGTCTACGCCTCGCACGCCCGATCGCTTGGCGCAGTGAGCACAGCAGTAGATCGTATTGTCTGCTTCGACGCCGTGACCGATCACGCGGCAGCCGCAGTGCGCGCACACTGGCGCGAGCGCCTGGATGGCGCACTCGAAGCTATCGAACGTCGAGGTCTTACCGCCGCGGATGACCTGGAACGCCTTGTCGTAGTCGTTGCCGCACACATCACACACTGCCATGACCACCTCCGGGTGAGGCGACGCAAGCAATGCAGGTGCCGCGCGTCAGGAGCGCAGGCGCGATGCGACGTTCAAAGGGGGCAACTTCGGCGGCCGCGCACCGTGGCGAGCCGCTCCAGGAACCATCGGGCTGTATTCGAGCTCTTCGTTGGCCGCGACGCTTCGCAGCAGGAGCCCGCCACGGCTCATATCGCCACGGCCGACAAACGAGGTCGGGTAATGGAGCCGCGGGCCGAACGCCGTAGTGAGCGCCTCCACGTACTTGCCTGTAGCGATGCTGCCGAGCAGGACGACACTCTCGCTGCCATCGTCGGACGCGAGCTTTTTCACATCGCGATCGAGCGGACGGCGATACCGCCGATCGTCCGCGTGGACATCGACTTCGGCGAACTCCTGCAGCAAACGCCGCGACACCACACAGTCGGGTGACTGCAGTCCCCGTGTCGGTGTGATCACGAGAACCGCTTTGCCGAAGTGGCGTGCGTAGGCGAGCTTCCCGCGGAAATACAGGCCGCTCATGAACGAGAACGCGTCGCCGAGGGTGAGCGTGCCGACCGACAACTGTTGCGCCAGCGGCATCTGCGACTTTGGATTGAGAAGCATCGTCGCGCGCCGGCCTCCGCAGTAGGCCGGCGACAGCAGAAACACACGAGGCTGCACGATGCTCAAGCATAACGCGCCGGAATCCGGCTTGCATCGCAGCACGGTCGAGGCGTGCGCGCGCCGCGCCGAAAGGATGTGCCGGAGCCATGCGCAGCAGAGCGAGCGTCAACGGTCACCCAATCCACGGCGCACTCATTCCGTTTCCGTTCGCGTTCCTGACTGGTGCGCTGCTTTTCGATCTGCTCGGCTGGCTCACCGGACAGAGCAGCTGGCAAATCACTGGCGGTCATCTGGCGGGAGCGGGGATCCTTGCCGCACTCGTCGCGGCCGTCCCCGGTGCGATCGATTATTTCTACACGGTTCCCCCGCGAAGCTCGGGCAAGAAACGTGCGACGCAACACATGTTGCTGAATCTGGCTGCTGTGGCGCTGATGGCGCTGGCGTGGTTCATGCGCCGGCCGGACGCGGCGTCTCCCGTGGTGCTGGCGGTCGAGCTTGTCTCCGTAGGCCTGCTGTCTTACGGCAGTTTCCACGGTGGCGTGCTAGTGACGCGGAACCAGATCAGCGTCGATCACCGTTATGCGAGTGCCGGCAAGTGGAAGGAAGTCACGTTGACGGCGGTACCAGGCCAGCCGCTCGATGTTGCCGCCAGCGATGAGCTCGAGCCGAACCAGATGAAGCTCGTTCGCGTCGACGACCAACGTATAGTCCTGGCGCGGACAGACAATAGCTATGTCGCGTTCGACGACCGGTGCACGCATCGCGGCGGATCGCTGGCGGGTGGCGTGATGGCGTGCGGCACCGTGCACTGTCCCTGGCACGGCTCGCAGTTCGACGCCCATTCTGGCCGCGTCACAGCAGGACCGGCGAACGAGAACATTACGTCGTACGCGGTGGAAGAAAAAGCCGGAAGAGTGCGCCTGCTCATCTGAGCGCTGCGGCGTCAGCAGCGCATCGTCTGATGGGTGCAGCCTTTGGAACTGCGCTCGCGCCAGGGAGGTGTCATGAGGAACCGTTTCTATTCGTGGCTCGGTCCCCTTACGCTGGGGGCTGCGGCGATGTATCTGCTCGATCCGCGATGGGGCCGCCGGCGGCGCGCGCTGATCCGCGACAAGGCCGTCTGGATCACGAGGAAGACGCGGGACGGTGTTGCCGCTCTGGGCTCCGATCTGCGCAACCGTGTCACTGGGCTCGCGGCGGAAACGCGCCATCTCTTCGAGCGTGACATGGCCGACGACGGCGTGCTCGAAGAGCGCGTGCACGCGGCGCTAGGCCGGGTCTCGTCGCATCCCTCGGCGATCACCGTCTTCTCCTGGGATGGGCGAGTCACGTTGAGTGGTCCGGTATTGACGGCCGAGCGCGGAGCGGTTGTCCGCGCAGCCCGGCGTGCTGGCGCACGGAGCGTTGACGATCAGCTCCAGCCGCGCGATCAACCAGGCAACATCGTTGCGCTTCAGGGTGGAGCGACACGGCCGGAACGGACGTGGCTGCGCGGCTCGTGGTCGCCGACGACGCAGGCCGTTGCGGCCGTTGCTGGTGCGGGTCTCGTCGCCTACGGCGCCCGCCGCGGCAAGCGTGGTATGTAGGCCGGCATCGTCAATTTTCTCGAGCGCGTCGGACCATCGCAACCACGGCGTCGATCACCGCCTGCGGCGCGTCGAGCGGAACCCAGTGGCCGCTCTTTCGCGCGAGCACGTGGCGTCCTTCGATCGATGCCGTCGCCAGTCGGCGGTCGGCCTCCATACGGTGAGGATCTGCGCCTTCCGCGGTGATGACGGTCAGCGGCAGCGCACGCAGCGATTCGTTGGAGGCGTGGAGCGTCTCCGCCGCGCTCGCGGGCATCGACGCGATTTGACTTCCGAGTGCGTCGAAGAACTTGCGCTGCGTCCACATGTGTTTGAGCAGCGCGCGCGACTCCGGCGGCAGTTTCCAGATGGGCGCCAGCACGCCCTCGTCTTCGCGGCGCAGCCCGCCGCGGCTGACGATCCTCGCGGCAATGCGCGCAAGTGCCGGTGCACCGACGCCGACCAGCCCAGACACGACACCGGCAACGCCGGTGCGCGCGGCCGTCGCGCCATAGCCGCACAATCGCACGCCGCGCGCGATCAATACTCGCCGCTCGCCCGCGGGCTGCACCCAATCTTCGGGAATCGCGGGCTCGATCAGCACCAGGCCTGCCACCGCCCGTGGATGACGCGCCGTGAGAAGGCGCGCGACCAGCCCCCCAAACGAGTGGCCGACGAGCACGAATGGCGGCGTCAGGCCGCTGCGCTCCAAAAGCGTGTGCAGCTCGTCGGCGATTCGCCCTGCTGTTCGCGGAAGAGAACCGGCCTCGCTCCATCCGAAGCCGGCGCGGTCGTACGGGCACGCAGTGGTGACGCCGGCGACGGGCGAGTGCACCAGCCCCCAGCTCAGTGACGAGCCGCCCAGCGCGGCGTCGAAAATCACCGCCGGTGCCCCGGCGCCTGCGCAGTGCAGGTGAAGGCGATGACCGCCGACGTCGATGAGCCGCCCTGGCGGCAGCGGGCTTCGCATGCAGCAGGCCCTTCGGGGCGTTACGGCTTGATTGTCAACCGATCCGTCACGCTGCGCACGCCGGGTGTCTCTCGGGCGACCTGCAGCGCGTGAACTTTCTCGTCCTGACTCCGCACCTCTCCGGTGAGCGTGACGACGTTGCCGATCGTCTCGACGTCGATGGTGAGCCCGCGCACCTGGGGATCGGCAAGAAAACTCGACTTGATCGCGGCGGTGAGCGCTGTGTCGCTTATCGACGTCCGTACAGCGTCCGGAACGTCGGCCGGCGCCGGCTTCGCAGGCTTGACCGTAAGGTTGTCGATCACGCGCGACACGCCGCTGGTGCCGCGCGACAGCTCGAGTGCCCGCGCCTTGGCCTCCTCGGTATGGACCGAGCCGTTGAGAATCACGACACCGCGCTCCGTCATCACGTCAATCGGATGTGCTTTCACCTGATCGTCTGCGGCGAACTTCGCCTGCACGGCCGTGGTGATGCGCGCGTCCGGCCGCCCGCAGGCGGCCAACGCCGTCGCGGCCAGCGCGACCACGCCAACCCATCGCACTCGCATATATGAAGTCCTCCTGTCCGAGGTTGCCATGTCGTGTGCAAGCGCTGGGCCGACGCAGGATGGCAGCGTCAATGCATGCAGACTGACGGGCTCTGACTTCGCGGAGGCGGCTATGCCGGAGAAAGAAACGCTGAGACGCGCACGCCGCGACAAGCGGCAAGGCAAAGCGCCGACGACGCAGGCGGGCGAGTTTGTTCGTGAGGAAATCCATCACGTGCGCGAAGGCAAGCACGGAGCGCGTTCCGCCAAGCAAGCCATTGCCATCGGGTTGTCGAAGGCGCGACGGGCGGGCGTCGCTCTCTCGCCGCCGCCACCCTCGGCCAAACCGACGACGAAGCGAAGCGCGAAGTCCGCGAGTCGCGCAGCCCGTCGCCGCCGATCGCCGTCGCCGCGGCGCGCACGTGCCGCGCGCGCCGCGCTCAAGGACGAACGCCGCACGAGCGCCTCGCGTCGTGCGCTCTCGCGGCAGGCCAAGAGCGCCGCCAAGCGGCGGCCGCGGACCGCGCGGCGCGCGGCGGCGAAGAAGGCCGCGCGTACAAAGGGGCCGGAGAAGCGGCGGCAAGCCGCGCGGAAGGCCGCCGCGACGCGGCGGCGACGACGGGCGCGGGCGGTTAGTTAGCCGCGGATGGCACCGGGTCAGCGGCGCCACAGAAATGACATGAGGGCGCCTGGATCATGGAGTGAGTGTGGATGGCCGCAGCAAATCGTGCGGCGGCAGCCACCGAGACACAAATTCAGTAGCCGCAGATCACCGAAACCGCGGACGCACGGTTTTTGTGGCAGTTCCTTCGGCGGCTCCTGCGGCGAGGTTTCTTCAGCGGCTGTGGCCAGTTTTCCTTCTGCGGCTTCGGTGGCTATGCCATCATCCCCCACCATGCGGACGACGATCTTCACCTTCACGATGGCGTGCGCACTGACGCTGCTGCCCTTGCCCTGTCGTGCCGACACGCACAAGTTCAAGCCCACCGCCGGCGTTCAGACCTTCGCGGTGCGCCCGCCGGTGCTCACTGTCAAGCCCGGCGACACCGTCGAAACACAAACGTTCTCGCAGGCAGGTGACTACTACGATCCCAAAACGGAAGGTCCATGGCCCGGCGAGGTCGGACCGTTCTTCATCGATGGCGCCTCGCCGGGCGATACGCTCGTTGTCCGCATCCTGAAGCTGACGCCCAATCGCGACATCGCGATCTCGAACGTCGAGCCCGACGGCATGAGCGGCGTGGCCGGCGATGGCCGGACGCGCATGCTCAACGATCCGCTGCCGCCGCGCCGGTTCGTCTGGCAGATCGATCGCTCGCGGATGGTTGGCATTCTCGACCTGCCGAACTCGGCGAGCAAGCGCATCGAGCTGCCGCTGCGGCCGATGCTGGGACGCGTCGCCGTCGCGCCCGCCGGCGACGAAGCCTGGGGCGGTCTCTGGCCCGGAGATTTCGGCGGTAACCTCGACGCGTCCGACGTCGCACAGGGCGCCACCATCCACCTTCCCGTGTTCCATCAGGGCGCGCTGTTCTATTTTGGCGACTTCCACGCGCTTCAGGGCGACGGCGAGATCGCCGGTTCCGGTCTCGAGTCCACAGCTGACGTGACCTTTCAGTTCGAGGTGATCAAAGGCCGGCGAATCCGCTGGCCGCGCATCGAGAACGACGAATACATCATGGTGGCGGGCAGCATCCGCCCGCTCATCGACGCCATGCGCATCGCCTACGTCGAGTTGATCGAGTGGCTCGTCAACGAATACGGTTTCGAGAAGATGGAGGCCTACCAGATCGCTTCGCAGGCCGGCGTCGTGCGCGTGGCCAACATCGTCGATCCGAATTACACCGTGGTTGCCAAGTTCCCCAAGAAGTTCTTGCCTCCGCGCCGCTGACGCTCCAGGCCTCGCGCTCGACGGTGTTTCACGAGCTCAATCCGGGTCATCACCTGCAACAGTTCATGACCGCGCGCTACAACACCCACCGCCGCGCCTTGAAGCCACGGACCTACAGCTCCACGACCCACTCCGCCGGACGCACTAGTGGAGCGTCTCAACGTTTTCTGCAGTCGTCAGCAGCTTGCTCGGCCAAGGTTTATCGGCCGTTCCTACGGAACGGCCGCTTTAGAATTCGACCATACATCCCACTAGTACGACTGTGTTAGATCCGCAGATGGAAATCCCTGAATTTCATCATGGTTTCCAAATATCGCGGATTGGTGACGAAAAAGTGCGCGGTGAGTACTTCGGTGATCACCGCGCGTGCAATCGGCAAACTCGGTAGTCGCGCCCCGACTCGACGGCGTTCGTGTTGCAGCCAGGTGTAGGCGAGGGCGGTTAATAAGACGTGACGATGCCACCCGGGAAACGAGCGGCCCTCGAAATGATCGAGTCCCAGTTCGTCCTTGAGCTCGAGATACTGCTGCTCGATCGCCCAGCGATGATGCGCCAGCCGGACCAAAGCGCGCAGCGAGGCCGTCACCGGCAGGGTCACGAAGTAGGTCTTGACGCGCGGCGTCGCGCCGAGATCGCGTTCGAAGAGGATCCAGACCTCCGCGGCACGCCGATGCGGCCACCGGTGCGCGGGCGTTCCGCGGACCGCCGCAAACTGGGCCTTCCAGGGCCGGTTGCTGCCGTTGCGCCAGCTCACCACGCGCCACGCGCGGCGTGGCAGTTGCTCGGCAATCGCGCGGACGGATTCGGCGCGCGTCATCCCGGTGCGCACGACCGTCAGCGTCGACGAGACGCCCAGCGCGTAGTCGAGCCCACTGCGATGCAGATGTTGGCGCAGCGTGCGGTTGTCGCCAAAATCAGCATCCCCGAGGACGGCGGTGATCCGAAACCCTGCCGCCCGCGTCTGGCGCAACAGCGTGATCGCCAAGCGCCATTTCTGTTGAAATCGGACCGCCGCTGGAATCTTCGCGCGCTGCCGGGCGGCGAGGGTCAGCCACGGCTCGGGCAGATACAACGCCGCGCCGAGCATCCACGCGCGCGCCCCGGTCCACAGCGCCGCCGTGACCGCGACTTGACAATTCGCGACCTTGCCCAACGTGCCGCAGTACTGACGGGCGACGCCGACCGAGTGCGGTCCCTGTTTGGGAAAGCTGGTCGCGTCCAGAATCACGACGCCCTCGCGGTCCGGGATCCCGGCGCGCAGCTGCCGCCAGATCCGCGCGTGATCCCACGGGGCATGACTGATGAAGTGTTGGAAGGCTTGATACGTGCCCGGGTCGTGGACGCGCTCCCACATCGCGCTCATCGACTTCCGCCGACTGTCGCTCAACAGCCCGAGCAGATAGCGACGGAAGGCGCCGCGCTGCGCCACGTGGCCGAAGCACCGCTCGAACGGTTCGAGCCACGCGCTCAACCGATCGAGCCACACCGGCGCGTTGCGCGGCAGTCGCGTCAACACTGCGTGGCAGCGTACCGAACTCTGCGAACAAGTACAAGCCGTTTATCTCAATTCCGTTCAGATTCCGGAGCCAATCCGTGGATCTGACAAAGTCAGGTACTAGACGATCTTCCTCAGCGTCGCGATCTGCCCGGCGTGCCGCGTCGCGTGCTCGGCGGCGTGGAACGTCAAGCCGATCACCGTCGATGGCAGCCGCTTCCTGCCGACCTCACGCGCGTCGGTAAGCAAATTGGGCGGCGTTCGTTGAATCTGAGCGAGCGCCGCGTCGATCGCGAGATTGACTCGCTCGACGATCTCCGAAGCAGTCAAGCCGCCCGCCGATCGCTCGCCGAGGAGCGCCGCCGTCTGCGCCGCGCTCAACGGCTCGCCGCGTGCGTAAGTGAGCAGCCGATCGACCGCGCCGGCCAGGTGAAGGGCGTGATAACCGATCGACGCCGATCGTCCGGGACGCGCCCAGATCTGGTCGACGGTCAACCCCTCGAGGAGGCGAGGCAGTTCCTGACGCACCTGCACGAGCGCGTGGGCCGCCGGCATGAGAAGAGGGTGGACCCCTTCGACGGGTCCGGTGAGCCAGGCTTCTGTCATGGATGCCGGTCTTCAGGTGAGTCGCGGACCTGAAGGTCCGCGCTACGTCTGTTCCTGGTTGTCGTACGTAGCACGGAGCTGGCTCCGCGATCGGGGCGTTACCTGCCGAAGCGCACCTTCACGCCGACATGCCCCAGGCGCGGGGATCCAATCGTCGTCGGCAGCGTGCCTACGATGTATTCCTCATCGAACAAGTTCTGCACGCCGAAGAACACCTCGACATTGCGCACAATCGTTCGTGACGCGGTGATGTCCACCATCGTGAACCCAGGCAGGCCCGGCTCCGTTTCACCGGGCACCGTGCGTGTATTGAGATCGTCGTCGAACTGCCGGCCGATGAACTGCACGCCCAGCGCGGCGTTGACCCAGCGCGGGTCTGTATAGGCAATCTGGAACGATCCCCGATGCTTCGGCACCTGCGGAAGGAACTTGCCGACCAGTGCCGGGTTCGCATCCGCCTCGCGCACCGTCGCGTGGTTGTACAGGTAGCCGCCGGCAAATCGCCACTCGCCGTTCAACCGGTACTCGGCGTCGTTTTG
The DNA here is from genome assembly GCA_963807105.1 of uncultured Acidobacteriota bacterium. Taxonomy (GTDB): domain Bacteria; phylum Acidobacteriota; class Vicinamibacteria; order Vicinamibacterales; family UBA2999; genus DASPWV01. Next base: position 661,001 of record CAWEAM010000001.1, read on the forward strand.
CAGGCCGACGATGCGGGTGCGGCCGAGATTCTGGCGCTGCTGGGTGTTCACCAGATCGGTGCGCGTGACGTTGGAGACCGGGTTCTTCACATGGTTGTCGTACCACGTGGAGCGCACGATCAGATTGGACACCGGCTCCAGGCGAATCCCGAGCTCTCCACCCGTGAGCCGCTCCGGTCCGAGCTGATCGTTGGCCAGCGTGAGCAGGGCGCCGACGCGGAACTGGCGATACAGCTCGTTGAGTGTCGGGGCGCGGAACCCCCACGCCGAGACTGCCCCACGCCGATACGCGATCGGTCAGGTGATAGACGGCCGCCACGCGCGGACTGCCAACCGTGTCTTCCGTGTCAGGAATCGTCGGTCTATTTCCCGAGCCGGGCGTGCCGGACGGCACGTTGGTCTCGAGGTTGTGCGCGTCGTAGTTCTTCCAGCTGTCCACGCGCGCGCTCAGCGTCAACACCAGCTGGCTCGTCGGTGTGAAGACGTCTTGCACGTATGCCGCGAGGCTGCGTTGCGTGCCGCCCGACACGCGGTGCAACGTAACCGTCTGCCCTCTCGACAGCGTCGAGCGCATCTTCCTCGCTGTCGCCATCGACCCAGCGGAAGTCGCCACCCGCACTGAAGAAATGCCGGGTCCCGACAGCGCGCGCCCATTGCGCCATGCCGCCGACGTTGTCGGTCGGCACGCGCTGATTGAGCGTCATGCGTCCGACGCTTCGAGGCACCGGAACCAGCGGCGGCGCCGGCACCGCCAGAAAGTTGCTGCGAAACGTTTCCGCGTCGACGAAGATGCGCGCCTGCAGATCGCTCGTATCGGGCAGGAGCACGCGCACGCCGCCGCTCGCCGACGTCCAGCGCGTCGAGTTCGCCTCCGGCGTGCCCGTCGATCGTGCTCACCTTGGCGTTGTCGCGCTCTTCGGTGAAACGGCCGACGCGGAAAAACGCGTTGAGCCCGCTTCTCGGCGTGTAATCGAGCTTGGCGCTCACGTTTTGAAAGTTGACCGTCGCTTTCGTGTCGACACCCGGTCCAGGATTGACTGGCGAAGGCCGCCGCTCGGCCTCGATCACGATCGGAAAGCCATCGGTGTCGAAGAAGCTTCCTTCGACCGCGACGCCCAGCTTGCCCCACACGTCGCTGCCGAAGAAATCGAACTTGGGGCTGGTCAGGTTGCCGTATTGCGCTCGCAGCTCGACGGTGCGCCGCGACGGGCGCGCCGAGACGATGTTGATCACGCCGCCCATCGCGTAATTGCCGTAGACGTCCGAGTTCGATGCCGTCGACCACTTCGATGCGATCGACGCTCTCCATCGGCACCCGCGTCCAATACACCCAGCCGCCGAACGGATCGTTGAACGGCACGCCGTCCACCATGACCAGCGTGCGGCTGACGCCGCTCGGCCCGATGCCGCGCAGCGACACCCCCTGCGCCGTCGGGTGCGACGACAAGCTGCTGGTCCGCCGGAAGAGGCTGAAGGTCGGCACCTGTCGCAGCAGATCGTCGGCGACCACCGCCGGAGAATTGTCGATTGTCTCCGCGTCGAGGATGCTGATGCTCGCGGGAATGTTGCCGAGGCGCTCCTCGGTGCGCGACGGCGTCACCGTCACCGTCTGGAGCAGCCCCGCGGGGGCGACCACGATCTCCATCGTGTCGGCATTTGTCAGCGGCTGAATCTTCTCGGCGAAGCCTCCGGCGCGCACCACGAGTGTCGCGCCCGCGCCTGCCGGGCGTTCGATACGAAATCGCCCGTCGGGACCGGTCACGGTCTGTTGCTCCGTGCCCGACGCACCGCGGACGATCACCGTTGCGCCGCCGATGGCGCCACCGGACTGGTCGAGTCACGATGCCGCTCAGCGAGGCCTGTCCGAGCGCCAGCGCCATGGTCAAAAGCAAGGTCACGCCACTCATGGTCATCAGTTATGGGGAAACTTTGGTAGCGACTTTACACCAAGAGGTCGCCGCCAGCTGCGGATCCGCTGGCACGGACCGTGCTCTCTCCGTGGCACGAGTTCCGTTTGAGGAACCTGGAGGAACCTGTAATGAATGCTGATGTGTTCAAGGGGCAGTGGAAGCAGTTGAAGGGCGACTTAAAAATGCGCTGGGGCCGTCTGACCGACGACGACCTCGACACGGTTGATGGCGCCATGGACAAGCTCGAGGGCAAGTTGCAGGAGCGGTACGGCTGGGGCAAGGAGCAGGTCCAGCGCGAGATCGAAACCTGGGGCCGCGAACGCGGTGTCTGGGCCTAGCGCGATCGCTGATCGCTGATCGTCAATGGAAGTGGTCTGGCGGGCGAGCCCTGGCCAGGCCGCTTCCACCCATCAGCGCCGGGCAACGTAGCCTAGGATGGGAGTGATGAGCACGCCCGGCGAAACCACTCCCGCCCCCGAACTCCCACCCGCTCCGGAAAAGATCAAAGGACCTCCGCCGCCGCCGGTCGTCGAGCCATCAGCCGCCGATACCGTACCTCTCGAAGGGCCGCAGTCACGTCTGCGCGAGCTTTTCATCCTGCTGCGCGCGATCCGCGACTTCATGCACGGGTTTCGCGCACTGCACTTCGTCGGCCCCTGCGTGACGGTGTTCGGCTCCGCGCGCTTTCCCCCGGGACAACAGTATTACGAGCTCGGGCGCGAGGTCGGGCGCCGCGTTGGTGAAGCTCGGCTTCACCGTGATGACCGGCGGAGGACCCGGCGTGATGGAGGCGGCCAATCGCGGCGCCAAGGAGGCGGGCGGGCGATCGGTCGGGTGTAACGTCAAGCTCCCGCACGAGCAATTTCCCAACAAATATCTCGATCGCTACGTGACCTGTCACTACTTCTTCGTGCGCAAGGTGCTGCTCTTCAAATACTCGTACGCCTTCGTCGTCTTGCCGGGCGGCCTCGGCACGCTCGACGAGCTGACCGAGGCGCTGACGCTGATTCAGACCGGCAAGATCCGGCAGTTTCCCGTCGTGCTCATGGGTATCGATTACTGGAAGCCGTTTCTCGATCTGATGCGGGGCATGGTGACGGTCGGCACGGTTTCGACCACCGATCTCGAACTGTTCTTTGTCACCGACAGCGTACCCGAGGCGATGGCGCACATCGAGCACCACGCGATTCGCAGGTTCGGCCTGAAGGCGCGCAAGTACAAGCCGAGGAGGTGGCTCGGGGAAGAGGCCCTGCTAACGTTGTTTTGAGATTTCGTCGCGAACCGACATTACGAACCGGCGTTCCGAGCCGACGTGACGACGCCGATCGGACACGAGACACCGGTCCCGCCGTGTCCGCAGTAGCCGTTGGGATTCTTCGCCAGGTACTGCTGGTGATAATCCTCCGCCACGTAAAACGTGGGCGCCGGCGCGACCTCGGTAGTGATGGCCTCGTGGCCCGCTTGCGTCAGCTCGCGCTGATACGCATCGCGCGACTGCTCTGCCGCGGCGCGCTGGGCGTCGTCGAAGTAGTAGATGGCCGAGCGATACTGCGTGCCGACGTCGCCGCCCTGACGCATCCCCTGCGTCGGATCGTGCCCTTCCCAGAAGACGCGCAGCAGATCCTCGTAGCTCACGCGCGCGGGGTCGTAGAAGACGCGAACGACTTCGGCGTGGCCCGTGGCGCCCGAGCAAACCTCTTCATAGGTCGCATTGGGCGTGAATCCGCCCGCATATCCCACCGACGTGCTGATGACGCCGGGCGTGTTCCAGAACATGCGCTCGGCGCCCCAGAAGCATCCCATCCCGAAGAGCGCCTGGCGCAGATGAGGATCGGTTGGCTGGAGCGGCGCGTCGTTGACGGCATGCCTGGACGATACGCGGAGCGGTGTAGCGCGGCCCGGCAACGCCTGCTCCGGTGTCGGAAGCATCAGCTTGTGTGTTTTGTTGAACATGCTCATCTGGTGAAATCCATGTGCCGAGTCCGATTCACTCGGGACTCTCCATTCGTTTGACGTTATGGCAGACGGTTGGTTTCGGCAAGCCGCGTGATCGTACGGCGATCGGCCCGCCGGCCAATCGGGTGCTCAGAACTTCCAGCCGACGCCGGCAAACCCGCCCAGGCTCTGGACGTCCGGATTGCGGAGCCGCCCTTCGCGACCGGCGTTGGACACGTGAAACCAGCGGACGCCGACCGAGAGGTACGCGCGCGCGAGCGGCACTTCGAGCGCCGCCCCGAGCAGGATCAAGTAATTGAAGCTCGTGCCGGTTGCCGGCACCGGCGTCGTCGCATTCGACACGCCGCCGCCGATGTCGACCGCGGCCAGCGCGCGCCGCGCCCGCGCCCTGGCGCGCATGGCCAGGGTGACGCCGCGCAGCCAAGCTTCGGCGCCCTGCTGGTTGACGTGCAGCAGCAGCCCTTCGCCGCGCACTGCGATGCCGCGCCACACTCGCCGATCGACACCGGCCTGCGCGCCGAGGAAGTGCTCGGCGCTCTCGTTCAATTCCCAGCCTTCAGCGTAGGATGCGGTAGTGACGTCGAGCGTCCATGCCGGTGTCTGCCCTGCCGCCGGCGCCGCGCAGAGTAGCAGTATCATCACCATCGCTCTCACGTTCGTCATTGTGCTGGCATCGGGTGCATGGCTTCAACGCGTTTCCGGACAGAGTTTCACGGCAGGCGCCGACCTTCTCTTCTACGGCGACAACACAGAGTTCGCCAATACCTTCCGGGACGGCGGGACCCTGCTCGGTACCGGCCGGCCGCATCTTCATCGAGGCCTCTCTGAGCGACACGGCGACGCTGCGCGGCGGGATCTTCGCCAAGGGGCGCTACGGGTCGCACGAGTTCCTCGAAGAGATCGAGCCGGTGATCACGCTCGAATTGAAGCGCGGTCACTCTCGCTTTCTGTTCGGTTCCCTGGACACAGCGTCCTCTCGTGACTGGATCGTCGGCCCCGACGAGGACACGCCGCATGCGCTGCTACCGCCCCTGCAGCGCGAGACGCTGACCTTCGAGCGCGCGCACGAGATGGGGCTGCAGTGGCGGGTCGAGTCGCCGCGCGTCGATCACGATACCTGGATCAACTGGCAGCGGCTCAACACCGCGGCGCATCGCGAGCGCTTCGATGCCGGCGTTCGTACCAGCGCCGCCTTCGACGGCGGTCTGGCCTTCCATGGCCAATGGCACGTCGTGCACGAAGGCGGGCAGCAGTTTGCCAGCGGTCCCGTGACCGACAGCCAGGCGGCGGCGCTCGGCCTCGAGTGGAGTGGCGGCGACGCCGCGCTGCGCCTGGTCCTCGACGCGCATGCCGTTGCGACGCGCGCGGTGCCCGATCGTGAGAACCCAGCGAATAGCCAAAACGGCCTCGGCGTCTTCATGCGAGGTGCGGTGCATCGCCGCAACTGGCGCGCGCACCTGATTGCATGGCGGAGCCGCGACACGCTCAAACAGGAGGGCGACCCGAACTACCTGATGCAACGCCGCGATGGGACGTGGTTTCGCAAGATTCGCGACTACGGCGAGGTCGGGCTAACGAGGCACTTCAGACCGGCGCAAGCGGTTGGATTCGACGCGTCGGCGCGCATCCACCGCGTCGAGTCGCACTACGAGTATTCATACCGGCTGGTGGCGCGGGTGAAGTTGCGGCGACGACTTTGAGGGCGCGGCGGCGGCATGGCAGAGAAGGCCACGGCCGCGATGGCCGGTGCACACATCGGCACCCGGTGGCTGCTGCGGGGCCGGCGCTCGTGCTGGGTTAAGCTAAAACCATGCGGCTTGCCAAGCTCGCCGTCGCGAGCGTGAGCCCCACGGTCGGCGCGGTGCATTCCAACATCTCACGCGTCATCGAGATTGCGCAGGAGATGGCCGACGCCGACGTGACCATCGCAGGCTTCCCCGAACAGGTGGTGGGCGGCTATCCGCCCGAAGATCTGGTCCAGTGGCGCGGCTTTCTCGAAGGGCAGCGCGCCGAGCTCGAGCGCTTCGCCGAGTCCACCGCGGATGCGCCAACCGTATTCGTGATGGGTGTGGCCGTCGCGGTGGGCGGCCAGTTGTTCAACTGCGCCGCCATCGTCCATCGCGGCGCCATCCTCGGCTTCGTTCCCAAGGAAAAGCTTCCGACTTATCACGTCTTCTACGAGGCGCGGACGTTCTCGCGCGGCGGCCCGCGCCTCGCGCTCGACGCCGGCGGCGTGCCGGTTGGCGACTACGTGTTCAAGTTCGACTTTGGCATCGTCGCGACGGAAGTCTGCGAGGACGCGTGGTCCCCGGACGGCCCGATGCGGCGGCGCTGCTATTCGGGGGCCGAGATCGTCGTCAACGTGTCGCAGTCGCCATACCGCATGGGGATCGACGCGACGCGGCGCGAGATGCTCGCCACGCGCGCCGCCGACAACCAGACCGTGCTGCTCTACGCCAACGCGGTCGGCGGGCAGGACGGACTGATTTACGACGGCGGCGGGCTGATCTTCCAGAACGGCCGCCTCGTCCTCGACGCGCCGCGCTTCCGCGCCGGATGGTGGTCGGCGGTCGTCGATCTCAATCGCACCGGCCGTCTCCGGCGCGAGAACACGACCTGGCGAAACGATGTCGAGGATTTTCGCCGACAGCAGCTCGACGTGCCGGTCATCGCCTGCGATGGCCGGACCGCCAATCGTGTGGCGCTCTCGTATCCCTCACCGCCGGGAGGCAATTTCTTTCTTCCTGCGGCGCAGGTGGTCGCCAGCGATCCCCGCGACGTGGCGCTCGACGATCTGTTCGAGGCGCTCGCGCTCGGGATCAAGAGCTACTTCGAAAAGACAGGCGCGTTCCGATCGCTCGGCATCGCGCTTTCCGGCGGACGCGATTCCATGCTCACGCTGCTCATCGCGTGGCGCGCGTCGCAGCTGCTCGACGGCGATCTCGACGGTGACAACACCACGTCGCCGGGACGGCGCATCACCGCGTTTTACATGCCGAGCCGCCACTCGCAAAGCGGCACGCGCACCGCGGCGCACGTACTGAGCGGCGAGCTTGGCGTCGAGCTTCGGACGATCGACATCGACGATGCTTACGCTCGTGAGCTCGAGGCGGTGCGGCAGATGCTCAACGGCGCAACGCCGAGCGCCGCCACACATGAGAACATCCAGGCGCGGCTCCGCGGGCAGCGCATGTGGAACTGGGCGAACACGTCGGGCGCGATGTTCCTCCAGACCGGCGACATGAGCGAAAAGGCGGTCGGCTACACCACGATCGGCGGCGACCTCGAAGGGGCGCTCTCGGTGATCGCCAACGTCCCCAAGACCGTGGTAATTGCGCTGCTCGAGCGGCTCGAGCGGCGGTTCGGCTTTGCCGGCATCCGCGCGACGCTCGAGACTGAGCCCGGCCCGGAGCTGGCCGACGCGCAAACCGCGGAAGCCGAGCTGATGCCGTTTCCCATCCTCGACGCCTGCCTGCACCTTTACGCCAGCGAGAAGATGGCGCCCGACGAGGTCGCGCAGGCGCTGTTGAGCCTGTTTCCGACGGTCTCCGAACCGCAGGCCCGCTCGTGGGCAAATCGCTTCACGCGCCTGTTCACGACGTCGATCTACAAGTGGGTGCAGGCGCCGTTGTCGCTCCACGTCGGCTCGCTCGATCTCGAGCGCGAGCGCGCGCTGCAGATGCCCGTAGTGCAGAAGACGGAATGGACGTCGGCGTCCGACGAGTCGCACCGGGCCGCGCACGCCGCTGTCAGCGACAGCGCGACGGAACCGGCTGAGGGCGTGCCGAAGAAGAACCCGGTCACGCGCGACGCGTGATCAAGGATGGCGGCAGCCCGAGGTCGAAGCGGTCGGCGCCAGTTTCGGCGCCTGCTTGAGGTGGATGGCGAATCGACAGGGTTAGAGTTAGGCAGCCGAGGTACCTTCAGGCAACCAAGGCACCTTTGACAGTTATCTCCACGCTCGACGACCCGCGTGTTGCGGAATATCGACTGCTATCCGATCACGCGGCGCTGGTGCGAGCGGGCCTGTTCGTCGCCGAAGGACGCCTCGTCGTTCGCCGGCTGCTGTCGGGCGCGAACTTCAAGACACGTTCGGTGCTCGTCACCGCCGCCGCGTGTTACGCGATGCGCGATCTGCTCGACACGGCGTCGTTCGACGTGTTCGTCGCCGATCAACAGACGATGAACCGGATTGCCGGGTTCAACATTCATCGCGGCTGCCTGGCTCTCGGCGAGCGCCCGCCGTCGCGCGGGCTCCACGATCTGCCGCTCGCGACAGCGGACAGGCTCGTCGTCCTCGAGGGCGTCAACAATCCGGATAACGTTGGCGGCATCTTCCGCACCGCGGCGGCCATGGGCGTGGATGCCGTGGTCCTCGGGCCGTCATGCAGCGATCCGCTCTACCGCAAGTCGATCCGCACGTCGATGGCGGCCACGCTTGCCGTCCCGTTCGCGAATGCCGGCGGATGGCCCGACGCCCTCGGGACGCTGCACGATACTGGCTTCCGCGTCTTCGCGCTCGCGCCATCGCCGGCGGCGATCGCGCTCGACAGGCTGCCCCGCGATCTCGCGCGCGTGGCGATTCTGGTTGGCGCCGAGGGCGAAGGGCTGTCGGATGGCGCCCTTGCTGTCGCCGACGATCGCGTTCGCATTCCGATGCACGCCGCCGCCGACTCGCTCAACGTCACGGTGGCCGCCTCGATCGCGCTGCACTGGTTTACTCGTCCCGCAGCGCGGTGATGGGATCGACGCGCATCGCCCGGCGCGCGGGCAGATACGAGGCGACCAGAGCCACCGCGACCAGCATCAGCGGCGCACCGACGAAGGCGATCGGATCGACCGCCTTCACCTCGAAGAGAAACGATTCCATCACCGGGCTCAGCCAGTACGCGCTGACGACTCCGAGCGCCGCGCCGGCGCTGGCGAGCGCGAGACCGCGGCCGACGATCGACCGGCGGACATCGGCCGGACGTGCGCCGAGAGCCAGCCGGATGCCGATCTCTCGCGCACGCTGCGAGACCAGGTAAGCCATCACGCCAAACAAACCGACGGAGGCGAGCGCCGCGGCTACCGCTGCAAACCCCGCCAGCAGCGACATCACGAAACGCCGCGGGCCCATCGACGTCTCGAGCAGCTCCTCGGCCGTCGCCACGTTGTAGAACGGAATCGACGCGTCGAGCGATCGCAGGACGCCGCGAACTGACGCAGCAAGCTCCGCCGGCGGCCCTTGTGTGCGCACGACCACCGTCATCAACGGCCAGCCCGACGCGGCGGACGGCGCGGGAAAATAGACCATCGGCGACGACACGGCGTCCAGCCCGAAGCTGCGCACGTCGCGCGCGACGCCGATCACGATCCGGGGGTCGGATCCGCCACTCGAAAGCGACACCGCACGGCCGATGGGATCTTCGCCCGGAAAGTACCGCTGCGCGAACGACTCGCTGACAATCGCCACGCGATCCCGATCGCCGGCGTCATCGGCGGCGAACTCGCGGCCGCGCAACGTGATCCCCATCACCCGGAAATACCCCGGGCTCACCAGGCGCCAGTCGGCGGAGCCCGCCTGGTTGTCGTTTCCGATCATGCGGCCGGGTACCCGGACCTCCGTTGACGTGTTGCCGGTACTCATCGGCGCCGCACTGGTCGTTGCAGTGGCCCGGACGCCAGGCAACGACGCGATCCCTGACAGCAGCTGTTCGTAAAACGCCCACGCCTCACGCTGCGTGTCGTAGCGGTTGAGCGGCAGATTGATCCGCAGTGTCAGGAGGTTCGACGGATCGAATCCTGGATCGACCTTCTGCACCTGCCAGAAGCTTCGCATCAGCATGCCGGCCCCAACGAGTAGCACGACCGAGAGCGCCAGCTCGCCGATCACCAGCGCGCTGCGCAGGCGCTGTCGCTGTGGGCCGGTTCCGCCGCCGCGGCCCGCCTCTTTGAGCGACTCCGTCGCATCGACGCGCAGTCCGCTCAGCGCGGGTGCGATGCCGCACAGGACGCCGGCGCCGCATGCGAGCAAAAAGCCATACGCCAGCACCGTGGTGTCGACGGAGATCTCGTCGAGTCTCGGCAGCGCTTCTGGATTCATCCGCTTGAGCAGCGCAGTTGTCCCGTAGGCGAGGAGCAGTCCGGCGCCGCCTGCGACCATCGACAGGAGCACCGACTCGACGACGAGCTGCCGGACGACGCGACCGCGCCGCGCGCCGAGTGCGACGCGCACGGTGATCTCCTTGTGGCGTGTCGTCGCCCGCGCCAGCAGCAGGCTCGCGACATTTCCACAGGCGATGAGAAGGACGGCGATGACCGCCATGCCGATCATCTGAAGCGATCGCCGGCTCTCCGCCGGGACGATCCAGTCGTAAAACGAAACCGTGCGAACGGTCCATCCCGCGTTCGATTGCGGAAACTGCTCTTCGAGCCGCGCGGCGATGGCGACCAGGTCCGCGGCCGCCTGATCGTGCGACACACCGCGCTGCACGCGGCCGAACACCGACAGGCGATGGTCGCCGCGATCGCGCGCCGGATCCGGAGCGAGCGGCAGGACCATGTCGAGAGTCGGTCCCCACCGGAACGCTTCGGGCAGGATCCCGATCACCGTGTACGGACGATCGTTGAGCACGATCGTGCTGCCAAGCGTCGCCGGATTTCCGCCAAAGCGGCGCTGCCAATAGCCGAACGTGAGCACCGCGACGCGCGTGTCGCCGCCGGGCCGGTCTTCCGCCGCCTCGAAATTGCGGCCGAGCAGCGGCGTGACACCGAGCATCGGCAGAAAGCTGTGAGTAGCGAGAAGCGCGCTGACGCGCTCGGCCTGTCCGCCGTCCATCAACGTTGGATTGCCGGGCGTGGTCGCCGACAGCATGTCGAACGCGCGTGCCTGCTCGACCCAGTCGAGATAGTTTGGATACGAGGCGCCAAACGTCAGCCACTCGCGCGCGGGATTGGCTTCGTAGATGCGGATGAGGCGCTCGGCGTCGGCGAACGGGAGCGGACGGAGCATTGCTGCGTTGATCACGGTGAAGATCGCCGTGTTGGCGCCGATCCCCAGCGCAAGCGTCAGCGCGGCCACGGCGGTGAAGCCGGGCGTCTTGCGCAGCATCCGCAGCCCAAACTTGATGTCGAGCCACAAGTCGCCGGTGAGCGTGGGGCGTGAATCGCCGAGCGGCGGCGGCGAAACGTGGCGGCGGCGCAGTTGAAGCTCACGCACCAGTTGCTCACTGTGATCGAGCTCGGCGAGCGCCAGCCTTCGCGCCTCGTCGGCGTCGAGTCCGGTGTGGCGCAGCTCGTCGAAGCGATCCTCGAGATGCTGCGCCAGTTCGTTGAGGAGGTCGCCGTTTTGTGCGGTCGTCACCGCCGACGGCGGCAGCCGCTGTTCGATGTCGGCACGCCAATCACGCATGGCCAGTCCTCGCGAGCCGGCTGATCGCCGCGGCAAACGCGCGCCATCCGCTGCGCTGTTCGGCGAGCACCTTGCGTCCGGCGGGGGTGAGACGGTAATACCGGCGGCGACGCTGCCCGGCCTTTTCGACCCAGCGCCCTTCGACCCACCCGCGCCGTTCGAGCCGGTAGAGAAGCGGATAGAGCGAGGCGACGCTGAAGCGGATCACGCCATGCGACTGCGCCTCGATCAACTTCGCGATCTCGTAGCCGTGACGCCGCCGCGCCTCGACCATCGAGAGGATGAGCATTTCGGCGCTGCCCTTCTTGAGCTCCCGATCGAGAATCCTGTCGCCCATATGTTGTTGTGACATATATCACAGAGACAGTCGTTCGGCACGGGCATTCGAGACCGGGGCAACACGCGGACTGGCGAAAGGTTGGTTGAGGCGGAGCCGGACGCGGATGCCGGGGCATGGAGCGCGCGGCAGCTGCGACTGCAGCGCGGGCGGCAAAATGCCCCTGGCGTGGGCGGGTTAGCCCGCCGAGGCCTACTCCGCCCAGTCGAGCGATCGCTTGACCGCTTTCGTCCACCCGGCGTAGAGCCGCTCGCGCTCGTCGGACCCCATCTGCGGCGCGAACTCGCGGTCGAGCGCCCAGTTGCGCCGCACGTCGTCGAGCCCCTGCCAATAACCCACCGCCAGGCCCGCCAGATACGCCGCGCCGAGCGCCGTGGTTTCGCGTACCACCGGCCGCCGCACCGGTACGCCGAGCATGTCGGCCTGAAATTGCAGCAGCATCGCGTTGGCCGCCGCCCCGCCGTCCACTTTGAGCGTAGTCAGCGAGAGGCCGGCTTCCTGCTGCATCACCTCGAGCACGTCGCGTGTCTGATAGGCCATCGCGTCGACCGCCGCGCGAGCCACGTGCGCGACCGACGAGTTGCGAGTGAGCCCCACGATCACCCCGCGCGCGCGGGGATCCCAGTAGGGCGCTCCGAGACCGACGAACGCCGGCACGAGATAGACGCCATCGGTGTCGGTCACCTCTCCCATGAGCCGTTCGACATCGGCCGACGCCTGAATTGCCTTGAGGCCGTCGCGCAGCCACTGCACCGCCGCGCCGGCAATGAACACCGCTCCTTCGAGCGCATAGGTAGTCCGGCCGTCGATCTGCCAGCCACCGTCGTCAGCAGTCCCTTTTCCGACGGTACCGGTTCATCACCAGTGTTCAGGAGCATGAAACAGCCGGTGCCGTATGTGTTTTTCGCCGCGCCCGGCTCGAAACACGCCTGGCCGAAGAGCGCCGCCTGTTGATCGCCGGCGATACCCGCAACCGGGATCGATTCGCCGAACAAACCGCGATCGGTCTCGCCGTAAACTTCACTCGACGAGTGCACTTCCGGCAACATCGCGCGCGGCACATCGAGAATCCGGAGCAGCTCGTCGTCCCAGTCGAGCGACTGGATGTTGAAAAGCAGCGTCCGGCTCGCGTTGCTGACGTCGGTGACGTGACGTTTGCCGCCGGTCAGCCGCCAGATAAGAAACGAATCCACGTGCCAAACAGAATTTCCCCGCGGGCGGCGCGGGCGCGAAGGCCGTCGTGCGCATCGAGCAGATACTTGACCTTGGTGCCGGAGAAGTAGGCGTCGATCACCAGGCCGGTCTTGCCGCGGAAGAGCGGCTCGTGGCCCGCGGCTTTCAACCGATCGCAGATCGGCGCAGTGATCCGGCTCTGCCACACGATCGCATTGGCGACCGGCTTGCCCGACTGGCGCGCTCCCAGAGAATGGTGGTTTCACGCTGATTGGTGACGCCAATCGCAGCCACGTCCGCGGCGGTGGCGCCGGCCTCGGCCATGGCCGCGCGCGCGGTCTTGAGCTGTGACGACCAGATCGCTTCCGGGTCGTGCTCGACGTGCCCCGCGCTGGGGAACAGCTGCGGAAACTCCTCCTGCGCAGCCGACACGATCGCGCCGCCGCGATCGAACACGATCGCGCGGCTCGACGTGGTGCCCTGATCGAGGGCGAGGACATAACGTGTTTTCATTTCGCCTCGACGGTGAGCGACGGGTGATGACGGGTTGCCAGCGCGTCGTACAAGAGCGCGCCGAGGATGGCGCCGACCGGCGGCGCGACGATCGGCACCCACCACCAACCACTGCCGACGGTGAAGACGTCGCCGCCCCAGCCAGCAACCGCGGTAAAGAGCCGCGGCCCGAAGTCGCGCGCAGGATTGATCGCGTAACCAGCGTTGTACCCGAACGCGACACACCGATCGCGATGACGATGCCGCCGACGAGGACCGGAGTGAGCCATCCAGGCGCCGCGTTGTTCCGCTGATCGGTGACCGCCAGCACGCCAGCCATCAGAAGCGCCGTTCCCACCACCTGGTCGACGAAGCCGCCGAAAATCGAGAGAAAGGGCTGCGGGTAGGTAGCGAAGATGCCGGCGGTGCCAGCCGGGCCGGCCACCTGGCGCACACCCGAATCGAACGCATCGAACGCTTCGCGATAGGTGAAAAACACAACCGCCGACGCCACGAACGCACCGGCAATCTGCGCGATCACATACGGCGCGACTTTGGTCCATGAAAAGCCGCGCGTCACCGCAAGCGCGAGCGTCACAGCCGGATTGAGATGTGCGCCCGAGATGCCGCCTGCCATATAGACGCCGAGCATCACCGCGAGCCCCCAGCCGATGTTGATCCCTAGATACGATCCGTTCGCGTTGCGGCTCAACACCGTCTGCGCCACCACACCGACGCCAAAAACAATCAGGATGAACGTGCCGAGAAACTCAGCGGCCGCTTCGCGCGCGGTGCCCTTCAGCATGCTGTCGCCCTCCAGGCCTGATGCCCGGCGCATTATACCGAGGTCACTTTGCGCGGCCTCGCCGATCGCCCGGCACCCGAAGGCTACAATGATTGCTGTTCCCGTTCATGCCCTTCACCGTACGACTGGCTTCTCCAAGCGACGCCGAAGCGATCACGACGATCTACAACGCCGGCATCGAAGACCGCGTCGGCACGTTTGAGACCCGGCCGCGTCGGTCGCCGATGTGCGCGCGTGGTTCGACGGCACCCACCCGATCGTCGTCGTCGAGGAGGCCGGGCGGATCGTCGCCTTCGCCTCGACGTCGCGCTATCTGGCGCGCGATTGCTACGCTGGCATCGCGGAGTTCTCCGTGTACGTGGAGCGGGCGGCGCGCGGGCGCGGCGCGGGGCGAATTGCCATGGACGCGCTCATCGCCGCGGCACGGGACGCGGGCTACTGGAAGCTCACCTCGCGCGTCTTCGTCGAGAACACGGCGAGCCGCACGCTGCTGGCGCGCGTCGGCTTTCGCGAGGTCGGCGTCCACCAAAGCACGCACGGCTCGACGGCATCTGGCGGGACGTGGTCGTCGTCGAGCGGCTGATCCCCGAGAACCAGCCCGAGGCGGCCAGCGGCTCGTGGTAAAGCGATCCGTCCCAACCTGGATTTCGCGCGTCGCGATCACGGTGGCGATCGGCGTGGCGCTGCTCTTTGTCACGTTCGGCTATGTCGATCGCGACGCGACGCTGGAAGAAGCGCGGCGGCTGGGGCCGCTCCTTCCGATCGTGCTGCTGCCGAGCGCCGCCTGGCACCTGATCCGGACAATCGGCTGGTTATCTGTTTCCCGCTCGACTCGCGTCCGACCTTCTGGCAGCTGTTTCGCGTCCGCCTCGCCGCCGACGCGGTGTCGTATTTCACCGTCCGTGGCCTGGCGAGCGAGCCGCTCCGCGTCGTACTGCTCCTCGATCACATTCCCGCGCCCGTGTCCACCGCATCCACGATTCTGGAGCGGACCGCGATGGGGGTGATGAGCGTAGTGATTGTGGCTGCCTGCGCGATCATCGCGATGTCGTCCGACGTCCTGCCGCGCGACTGGCAGCAGCTCTTCCGCTTCATCGCGATCGGGGCGATCGGCGTGATTCTGCTCACGGTGCTGTTTTTCACCCGGCGCGAGCGTTACCTCGGACCACTGCTGGAGCGGATGTACAAGCGCACCGGTTGGACCTGGACCGAAGGCCGCGTAGCACGGTTCATCCGCGAGGTCGAGCGGCTCTTTCTGATGCTGGCGCACGAAGACTCGAGCCGTCTCCGCCGCCTCGTCGGCTTGAGCCTCGCCGCTTTTGCGGTGATGGTCGTCGAGGTCTGGGTGATCTTCTGGGCGATCGGCATCGAAGTGTCGCTGTGGCGCGGCGCGATCGCCGAAACCTTTACGCGGGTGACCAGCATTCCGGGTGGCGTCATTCCGGCCAACCTCGGCGCCATGGAAGCCTCGAACGTGGCAGTGGCTCGGGCGCTGGGCATCGCCAGCGCGGGATCGTTCGCGCTCGCCCGTCGCATCCGTAGTCTGTTCTGGGCCGTGCTGGGGCTGCTGTTGTATCCGCGCGACACACTGCGCTCGCACCCGAAGGGCGGTGGCTAGTGCTTGGAACGATCGTCGCCGCGATCCGCGAATGGGCATCCGGACTGGGCGGCATCGGCCTCTTCATCCTCGCCGCGCTCGACTCGTCGTTCCTCTCGTTCCCGCAAGTCAACGATCTGTTAATCATCTATCTCAGCACGCGGTATCCGGCGCGCATGCCTTACTACGCCGGCATGACGACGCTCGGTTCGTTGCTTGGGTGCTTTGCGCTCTATCGCGTGGCGTGGAAGGGCGGCGAGGGATTTCTGCGGCGACGGTTCAGCGGCGCCCGGGTGACGCGCGGCATCGCGCTCTATCAGCGCCACGGCCTGCTCGCGGTCGTGATACCGGCCCTGCTGCCTCCGCCCGTTCCGCTCAAGCTGTTCGTGCTCCTCGCCGGAGCCGCGCGGGTCTCGCCCCTCAAATTCGGCGCCGCGATCCTGATTGCGCGCAGCATTAGGTATTTCGGCCAGGGCTATCTGGCGGTGCTTTATGGTGAGCGGGCCGCAGCCCTGGTGCAGCAGCACGGCACGGCCGTCGGGCTTGCTCTCGCGGCGGCGGCGCTCGCCGGCGGCGTTATTTATTATCTGTGGCGGCGGCGAGCAGCTGCGGAATCGTCGCCGGATCAAACGGACGATAGTCGGAGTACAGACGCAGGTAGCTGAACTGAACCTTGCGGAAGAGCATCGCGCGTCCGGTTCCAGTGACGCGCGTCTCGACGGGCAGCCATGCACCGGCCACCTTTGCCCGCCTGAACGTCGCCTCCGCGCCTTTGTGCAGCCGCGCGATGATGCCGAAGCCGAACGACGTATCGCTCACCGCCTTGGCGTCGACGCGCATCACCTCGTATTCGTGCTCGTGCACCCAGGCCTCACCGGCAAAGCTGCTGGCGATGCGCGCTTCGCGGCTCTGTGGCCGAACGTTGGGCTTGACGCGGAAGGCGATAACGATCGCCGGCTGTCCGTCGAGCATCTCGCGCCGGCTCAACGTGAACTCGAACAGCGCGACTGCCTCGCTCGCGCGCGCCCGATCCTTGTCGCGCTCCACTTCGAGCCGACGCTCGCGCGCCGCGCGCGCCGACTGACCTTCGCGCGCGAGCGCGCGCTGCCACTCGTGATACCGCGCGAGATACTCGCGATCGGCCTGCGCCAGCTCCTCTCGCGGCACCGGCACACCGTCCCGCAAGACCTGTCGCCGATACGTAAGGTCGTCGTCCGGCATCGGGATAGACCTCGAACTCCTCCATCGAGCCGGTTCCGATACGTCCCATAGGGTTGTAGCGCAGTGGCGTGCCGCGCTCGCGGAAGGCGTAGCGGCTCTGGAGGACCTGGTTGCCGGCGAGGCGCTTGCGTGCTTCGGCGAGAAAGGCATCGCGGTCGGGGAGCCCGTTGGTCGGCTGCTCCGCACGGCCCTGTGGGCCGATGAGCAGGATGCCGAGCGACAACAGGGCGGCCGCACGCGTCATGAAATAATGATCGCACCTTTTCGATGCGCGACGCCGCACCCGACGGCCGCGTCGACGTGTGGACCACGTCCACGAGCGACGCCGAGTCCCGCCTGGCCGCCTATCGCGCGATCCTGTCTCCGGACGAGGCGGTGCGCGCCGGCCGCTTCCATCAGCACGCGGATCGCGCGCGCTACGTCATCGCGCGCGCGCTCGTGCGCACGATGCTGTCGCGCTACGTGCCGATCGGCGCCGCCGAGTGGCGTCTTGCGGATCGAGGCGTACGGCCGTCCGGAGATCGCCAACCTGCCGGCAGGCGCACCCGATCTGCGCTTCAACATTTCGCACACCGACGGTCTCGTCGCCTGCGCTGTGACGGTGGCCGTGAACTCGGGATCGACGTCGAATACATCCACCGCGCGGTGACTGGACGAGTTGCCCGAGCGTTTCTTCTCCGCAGCAGGAGGTTGTGGACCTGCGCGCGCTGCCGGAGGCCGATCAGCCGGTCGTGTTCTTCGATTACTGGACGTTGAAGGAGGCCTACATCAAGGCGCGCGGGCTTGGGCTGGCGCTTCCCCTCGGCCAGTTCACCTTTCTGCGGCCGCCGGGGCGGGCGCCGGAAATCGCGTTCGCGCCGGAGCTGCACGACGATCCGGCGTCCTGGCAGTTCGCGCAGTTCTGGCCGACGCCAGATCATCGCATGGCAGTCGCGGTGAGACGCACCGGGCGCGATCTGCCAATCGAAGTGACCGCCGTCGTTCCCGAGGTTCGTCGGTGAACCTCTGGGCGACGAGCGATCTCCACGTCGGCTACGAGGACAATCGCCGCGCCGTCGAGGCGCTCGAGGCGTCGCCCGACGACTGGTTGATCATCGCCGGCGACACGGGCGAGACGCCGGCGCATCTCGATTTCGTGCTCAAGACGCTGACGCCGCGGTTTGCGCAGATCATCTGGGCGCCCGGCAATCACGAGCTCTGGACACCGCGCACGCTCCCGGCCGACAAGCGCGGCGTGGCTCATTACCAGCGCCTCGTCCGCCTCTGCCGGCAGATACGGCGTGCTCACGCCCGAGGACCGTTACGCGGTCTGGCCGGGCGAGGGCCCGCGAACGGCCGATCGTTCCGACGTTCGTTCTCTACGACTACTCGTTTCGGCCGGACGAGGTGGCGTTGGAACGGGCGCTGGCGTGGGCGGCGGAGACCGGCGTGCGATGCGCGACGAGGAACTGCTCTCGCCGCATCCTTACGAGTCGCGGACGGCGTGGTGCGCCGCTCGCGTAGCCGAGACCGAGGCGCGGCTCGACGCGATCCCTTCCGATGTGCAGATCGTGCTGGTCAACCACTTCCCGCTGCGGCGCGAGCACGCCGTGCTGCCGCGCATACCGCGCTTCTCGATCTGGTGCGGCACGCGGCGACCGAAGCGTGGCACACGCGCTATCGGTTGCGATACGGTCGTCTACGGCCATCTGCACATCCGTGGCACCCGCGCGATCGGCCACGTGCGATTCGAGGAGGTGTCGCTGGGTACCCGAAGCAGTGGGACGTGCGTCGTGGGCTCGCTGGGTATTTGAGGAAAATTCTCTAATCAGCGTTGCCGTGGACCAAGCTCCGCGCTACGTGCGGCGCTCGGGCCTTCAGGCCCGCAATGAAGGTTACACGCGGCGCAGCCGCTCGGCCGCCGCGCGCAGCGTCTCTTCCTTCTTCGCGAAACAGAACCGCAGCACCGGGCCGCCGCCGTCTCGGTACAAGAAGGCCGAACAGGGGATCGACGCCACGCCATGCTCGGTGATCAACCGCATGGCCATGTCGCGATCGCCTTCGCCGGAGATCGCCGAGTAGTCGAGCAGCTGGAAGTACGTGCCCTCGCACCGCAGCGGCGCGAATCGCGACCCGTCGATCAGCTCCAGAAACAGGTCGCGCTTCTGCTGATAGAACGCCGGCAGCGCCGAGGCAGCCGGGTCGCGGGTCACGAAATCGGCAAACGCAATCTGCGACGGCCCGTGCACCGTGAACGTCATGAACTGATGCACGCGCTGCACTTCGGCCAGGATCGGCTGCGGCGCTACGCAGTAGCCCACCTTCCATCCCGTCGTGTGGAACGTCTTGCCGAACGAGCTGATGACGCACGCCCGCTGGCGCAGCTCCGGATAGCGCAGCAGGCTTTCGTGCCGCCGCCCGTCGAAGATCACGTGTTCGTACACTTCGTCCGCAATCAGCAGGATGTCGGTCCCGTCGACGAGCGACGCCAGCCGCTTCATGTCGTCGGGCGTCCAGGTGACGCCGGTGGGATTGTGCGGCGTGTTGACGAGGATCACCTTCGTGCGCGGAGTGATCGCACGCTTGACCTCGTCCCAGTCCACGGCGTAATCGGGATAGCGAAGGCTGGCAAACACCGGCGTGCCGCCGCTCAATCGGATCACCGGAACGTAAGAGTCGTAGCACGGCTCGAACAGCAGCACCTCGTCGCCCGGCTGAACGAACGCTGTCAGCGTCGCGTAGAGACCGGCGGTCGCGCCGGACGTGATCTGAATGTCCGTATTGGGATCGAAGCGGGCGCCATAGCAGCGCTCGACCTTGCGCGCGATGGCCTCGCGCAGCGCCAGCACGCCCGGCATCGGCGCGTACTGGTTGTGCCCGGCACGCATGGCGGCGGCAACCGCCTCGATGAGCGCGGGATCGCAGTCGAAATCCGGAAAGCCCTGGGACAGGTTGATGGCGCCGTGCTCGTTGGCCAGCCGCGTCATCACCGAGAAGATGCTGATGCCGACGTCCGGCAGCTTCGACCGAATCGAGAGAGTCTGAGACATGAAAGAGGCAGAATAACTCAGGACCCTGCCATGACGCCGGACATCGCGCCGCTGACCGCCCCGGACGACCTCGAGTGGTGCGCACGCACCATGGCCGGCACCGAGCCCTGGATCACGCTGCGGCGTGACCTGGGCGCCTGTCGCATGGCGCTGAGCCACCCGGCGAAAGAGCGCTACATCGTCTCGATCGCCGGGGAACGTGCCGGTCTGCTCATCCTGGATATGAAAGGCACCTTGACCGGCTACATCCAGACAATCTGCATCGCCGAGCACGCGCGGGGATACGGCGTCGGCTCACAGGTCCTCCGATGGGCGGAGACGCGAATCTTTCGCGACTCGCCCAATGTGTTCATCTGTGTCTCGTCGTTCAATCACGACGCGCAGCGGCTCTACGAGAGGCTGGGATACGAACGGGTCGGCGTCCTCACCCGCTTCGTCGTGGCCGATCACGATGAGTATCTGTTGAGAAAATCGCGCGGTCCCTGGACGGAGTTCCTGCCGCGGCGCGACTGAGCCACGGCAGCGCCTTGACGGGATTAGAATGCGCCATGCTGCCGCTCATCGCTGTTCTATTCGCCGCACAGTCCAGCTACGCCAGGCCCGAACTGCTCGTGGACACGAGCTGGCTGGCCGCGCACATCAGCGATCAGGACGTCCGCATCGTCGACATGCGTCCCCGCGGCTATGCGGAGGGGCACATTCCGGGCGCGGTGTGGCTGGACAACAACGCCATTCGCATCGCCAATCGTCCTCCGGCGTTTCTGCCGACGCCGGCAGAGTTCGAGGAGCTGATGGCCCAGCTGGGCATTGGCAACGACACGCGCGTCATCGCGTACGACGAGCGCGGCGGCATCTACGCGGCCCGTCTGTGGTGGATTCTCAATCACTACGGCCATCCCAACGTCGCGCTGCTCGACGGTGGCTGGGTCAAGTGGTCCGCGGACAAGCGTCCCGTCGACAGTGCCACGCCGTCGTACGCCCACACGCCTTTCAAGGTGCGGGGCGGCACGGTGAAGGTGGCGACGGCAGACGACGTGAAGGGCGCAATCGGCAAGAGCGGGATCAAGCTCGTAGACGCGCGGACGCCGGCAGAAATCGAAGGGCGCGACTTGCGCAACATCAAGCGCGGCGGCTACATCGAGTCGTCCGTTCCGGTGTATTGGGAAGACACGCTGGATCCGGTGACGAAGACGTTCAAGAGCGCGGCGGAGATTCAGCAGATCTATCGCAGTCGCGGCATCGAGCCCGCGCACGAGGTCATCACCTACTGCCAGGTCGGCATGCGCGCCGCGCACGACCTGTTCACGCTGGCGCTCATCGGCCACGATCTGACAAAACTGCGGAACTACTACGGGTCGTGGGAGGAGTGGGGCAACCGGGAAGATACGCCGATCAAGGTGAAATGACCGGCTTCGCCGGTCTTTCCGCCCTGCGGTCCCTCCGGCGCTAGCCGGTCCCCCCGGCGGAGCCGGTCCTACCCGCAGGGTCCCTCGTTCCGTCCAAGACTCCATGCGCGCCCACGACCTCACGCTCGCCTGCCGGAACCTCGTTCCAGCGCCCGCTCTTCGCGGTCACCGCCATCCTCCTGATGGCGCTCGCCGCCGGCGCCAACGCCGCCGTGTTCAGCATCGTCCGCGGCGTCCTGCTGAAGCCGCTGCCCTACCAGCAGCCCGAGCGGCTGGCCTCGATCTGGCCCGATTCGTTCGTGTCCAACGAAGATCTCGCTCTACTGGCGCGAGCGGGCCCGCAGCTTCGAGCAGATCGGCGGCGATGTCGCCCGGATGGCTGATGGCGCATGGTGGCCGACGGCTATGAGCCGTTGAAGGTGACCGGCGACCGCATGTCGGACAACTTCTTTCAGATGCTCGGCGTCCGTGCCGCGCTCGGACGCACGCTGGAGCCGGGCGATTCGCAGCCCGGCCGCACCGACGTCCTCGTGATCAGCGCCGAACTGTTCGAGCGTCACTTCGGATCGAATCCGCGCACGATCGGGCAGCACGGTGCAGCATCGACAATCGGGCGCATCAAATCGTCGGCGTCATGCCGCGCGGCTTCGAGTTTCTCGAGCCGGGCACCGACGTCTGGGCGCCGCTGCTGATCGATCCGACCGCTCGCGGACACAAGGCCACGATGGCGCAGCGCCTTTGGCGCGTCTGCGTCCGGGCGCGACGGCAGAGAGCGCCACCGGCGAGCTCGTCGCGCTGACACCGACGATGCGCCAGGAGCTTGGCAAGTCGGACGACTGGGGCACAGACGCTGCGTGTCGACGCGCTCTGCACGAGACGGTGACCGGCACGCTGCAGCCGACGCTCCTCATCATGCTCGCCGCCGTTGGTCTGATCCTGCTGCTCGCGGCGGTCAACCTCGGCACGCTGATGCTGAGCCGCTCGATCGAGCGCGCAAAGGAGATCGCGCTGCGCACGGCACTCGGTGCGTCGCGGTGGCGGCTCGTCCGACAGCTGGTGGTCGAGCAGGCGGTGCTCGCGTCCGCCGGCGCGCTGGCTGGCCTCGCTGCTGGCGTGGCTGCTCGTTGCCGGTGCTGGCGGCACGCATCCCGCCCGAGATGCCACGGCAGAACGAAATCGCGCTCGACGCAGTGGTGTTCGCGGCAGTGCTCAGCATGACGGTTGCAGTGGCAATGCTCTTCGCGCTGATACCGATTGCCGTTCTGTCACGGCCGGAGCTGCAGCCGCTCCTTCGCCAGACCCAGAGCACCGACACCATCGCGCGCCGCAGGGCGCTGGGAGCGCTCGTCGCCGTCCAGATCGGGCTTGCGGCGTGCTCGGCATCGGCGCGGGGCTGATGCTGCGTTCGCTGTGGAAGCTGCAAGCAGGTCAATCCCGGTTTCGAGCCCGGGGGCGTTCTGACGTTCCGCCTGCAGACAACGTCGAAGTACTCGTCGCTCACAACCGGCCTCCCTTACCTTGATCAGGTCGTCGAGCGCCTGCGTGCGCTACCCGGCGTCACCAGCGTCGGGTCGATTCAGCATCTGCCGATGTCCGGCTACAACTGGACGGCGGACGTGCATCGCGTCGAAACGCCGCCGCCGCCGGGAACGGCGTCGCCGCGGGTCATCTGGCGATTCATCGGCTGGGACTACTTCGCAACGATGAAGATTCCGCTGCGGACCGGACGGCTCTTCACCGATCGCGACGTGACGAAAGCTCCGCTGGTGACGATCGTCAACGAAGCGTTCGCGCGTCAGAACTACGGATCGCCGGAAGCCGCCCTCGGACGCCGCATCGCCAGCGTCTCTCCACGAGGCACGGAAGTGGTCGAGATCGTCGGCGTCTCCGGCGACGTGCGTTTTGAAGCGTTTCGACACGCCGGCTCGGCCCGAAATCTACCGCCCGCTCGCGCAGACGTTCATGTTTCCGATGGCGTTCGTCGTCCGCACCGGTGGCGCCCCGGCGCAGCTGGCCGCCGCCGTAAGACAAGCGGCTTACGCGGTCGATGCGACGATTCCCGTGGCCGAACTGCAGACGCTCGACGCGGTCCTTTCGAAGTCGCTCGGACGTCCGCGCCTTCTCACGCTGCTCCTTTCGGTGTTCGCGGCTGTCGGGCTGTTGCTCACCGTGATCGGCGTCTACGGCGTGGTGGCGTATTGGGTTCGGCGACGGGAGCGCGAATTCGGCATCCGGCTGGCGCTGGGCGCCGCACCCAGCGCGCATTGCCGGCGCGGTCGTTGGCCAGGGCGCCGTCTACGCCATCATCGGCATTGCCGCGGCAATTCCGGCGGCGTTGGCGCTGAGCGGTTTGATGCGATCGGTGATTTACGGCGATCAGCGCGCACGATACGCTTACCTTCGTGGCCCTGCCGGCAGCGGTGCTGATGGTGACGCTGGCAGCGGCGTACGTGCCAGCCCGGCGGGCGGCGCGCGTCGATCCGGCGACGACGATGCGCGCGGAGTGAACCGGGCCTGAGTTCGCGCGGCCGAGCCGCGCGAACCCGCTATAATTCGCGGCCGGAGGCATTTAATGACCCGCCGCGCATTTCTACTCCTCTCCGCCCTTCTCGTCTCGTCGCTCTCGCTCGACGCCAGCTCCGTCGCAGTCCGCGCCAAGCGCGGGATGGTCATCTCGGCGAGCGCGATTGCGTCGGACGTCGGGTTTCAGCGTCATCAGCGATGGTGGAAACGCGATCGATGCCGCGGTCGCGACGGCCTTCGCGCTGGCGGTCACGCATCCCCACGCCGGCAACATCGGCGGCGGCGGCTTCCTGGTGTATCGGCCCAACAGCGGCGAACCCACGACGTTCGATTTCCGCGAAGCGGCCCCGGCCGGATCGCGTCCGGAGATGTGGCTGAAGGACGGCAAGTACGACTCCGAGGTCCATCACAACAGCCATCTCGCAGTCGGCGTGCCGGGAACGGTGGCCGGGCTGAACCTGGCGTGGAAGACAGCCGGCAGCAAGCCGTGGAAGGATCTCGGTGACGCCCGCCGTGGCGCTCGCCCGCGACGGCTTCGAGCTCAGCGAAGCGCTCGCGCGATCGCTCGAGCGCACGCTGCCCAACTTCAAGCGCTATCCGGCATCGCTGGCGCAGTTCTCCAAGAACGGGCAACCGTATCAGCCGGGCGAAATCTTCAAGCAGCCCGACCTTGCGCGCACGCTGCAGCGCATCGCCGACCAGGGGCCGGCCGGCTTTTACGCCGGCGAGACCGCCGAGCTCGTCGAGAAAGAGATGAAGGCCAATGGCGGGCTCATCACCCGCGAAGACCTAGAGAACTACCAGGCGAAACAGCGCGCACCGATCCGCGGCACCTATCGCGGCTACGAGATCATCGGCATGGCGCCGCCAAGCTCCGGCGGCATCTCAGTGCAGATGATGCTCAACATCCTCGAGGGCCACGACCTGACGACGAGCGGCGCAGGCTCCGCGCAGACGCTTCATCTCCTCGCCGAGTCGATGCGGCGTGCCTTTGCGGCGCGGGCGCAGCACCTCGGCGATCCGGACTTCGTCAAGAACATGCCGGTGGACAGGCTGATCTCGAAGGAGTACGCAGCGGAGCTCCGCAAGACGATCAACCCGAACCGGGCCTCGAAGTCGTCGCCAACGACGTTCAACTGGACGACGGAGTCGCAGGAGACCACGCACTTCTCGATTGTCGACGCACAGCGCAATGCGGTTTCGATGACTTACACCCTCGAAGCCGGCTACGGCTCGAAGATCGTTGTCCCCGGCGGCGGGTTCCTGCTGAACAACGAGATGGGCGACTTCAATGCCAGCCCCGGCCTGACCACCGAGCAGGGACTGATCGGCACCGACGCGAATCTCGCCAGGCCGGGCAAGCGCATGCTCTCGAGCATGTCGCCGACGATCGTCGCCAAGGACGGCAAGCTGTTCATGGTGACCGGATCGCCGGGCGGACGGACGATCATCAACACGGTGCTGATGACGATCCTCAACGTCATCGACTTCGGCATGAACGCACAGCAGGCAGTGGACGGGCCGCGGATCCATCATCAATGGCTGCCCGATCGGATCTGCGTACGAGGAAGTTGGCTTCTCACCCGACACGCTCGCGCTGCTGAAGAAGATGGGGCATACAGTTCAGTCATCGGACCGACAGGGCGTGGACGAGGTCATCCTCTACGACGTGAAGGAAGACATGCTCGAGGGCGGAGTCGATCGGCGACAAGCGGGCGGAGCAATTGCGGGGAAGTAGTCGGTTCAGGTTGCAGGTTTCAAGTGACCTGATCCCTGATCCCTGAGGAGGCACCGATGTCGATGAACAGCCGGCGATCAGCGGTGAGTGTGACCTCGGTCGTTGTGATCCTGCTTGCTCTTCACGTCACGCCGTTGGCGCAGCAGGCGCCACCTTCGGGCCGGCCGCTTGCCATCGAGGACTACTACCGCATTCAAACGGTCGGCAATCCCGAGATCTCACCAGACGGGCGGTGGGTGGTCTTCACCATCGCTACCCGCATCGAGGAGGACAACAGCACGCGCACCGAAGTGCTTGTGGCGCCAAGCGACGGATCGGTCGCGCCGCGGCGTGTCGTCCACTACGGCAAGGATGTCACCGCTCCGTCGTGGTCGGACGACAACCGTCTCTTCTACTCGGCCGATCGCCAGCAGTGGACGATCGATCCGGCGAACGCGGCGGCGGTGCCGACAACGGCCTCGAGCCGTCCCGCCGGCGCCGTCGCAAGCGCTGATGGCAAGTGGCTGGCAATCCTGCGCGACAAGCCGCAGGCGAAGCGCGACCCGGCGTACGCCAGCGAATTCGAGCGCCGGCACGAGGATCGCTTCAAAGGGGTCACCTTCGACTGGAAGGATTTCCAGCGCGATGGTCAGCCCTTCCCCGCCCCCAACCTTCGCGCGCGTCCTGCCGCGCAGTTGATGATTCAACCAGCCGGCGGCGGCGAGTCGAAAGTGCTGCTGGACACCGACGTGCGGCCGGCCAACATTACCTGGCATCCCAACGGATCGCTCCTCGCCTACACCGCCGACCCGGACTGGCGCGACGAGTTGAAGTACGAGAGCCCCGACCTCTGGACGGTGACGACCGACGGCAGCGTCACCCGCCTCACAAACGATGGCTACGTTCACGGCGACGTCGCGTTCTCACCCGACGGCCGCTACATCTCCTATTCGCGTGGCTTCGGCACCGACATGATCGTGCAGCAGAAGCTGAATCATGGCGGACCGGACGATCTGTTCATCCGTCCGATCGGCGGCGGCGAGCCGATCAATCTCACCGCCAGCTGGGATCTCGAGCCGGGACCGGCGCACTGGTCGCCAGACAGCCGCTTCCTGTATTTCTCCGCCGCAATCGGCGGCGAGAATCATTTCTTCCGCGTCGCCGCCACGGGCGGCCCTGTCGAGCAGATCACCAAGGGCGAACGGCGGATCGGCAATGTCACGATCGATCGCGCGTTCAAGACGATCGCCTACACCATGGCCCGTCATGACGCGCCGCCCGACGTGTTCACTGCCGCGATCGACGGCAGCAACGAGAAGCGAATCAGTAACGCCAACGCGCGCATCCTCGCTGAAGTGGCGCTCGGGCGGACCGAACGCCTGCGCTGGGCGAGTTACGACGGCACGTCGATCGAGGGGTGGCTGACTTATCCACATGGCTACGACGCCTCTCGCGGGCCGTATCCGTTGATCGTGTTCAGCCACGGCGGACCGCACTCCGCTACGGGCTACACGTTCGACTTCAAGAAACAGTTCTTCGCCGCCAACGGCTACTTCGTGCTCGACACCAACTTCCGCAGCTCGACCGGCTACGGCGACGCGTTCAAGTGGGCAACCTGGGGCGAGTGGGGCAAAAAGGACGGCGAGGACGTCGTCTCCGGCGTGGAGTACGTGATCAAGCGGTATCCGATCGACCCCCGGCGTCTCGGCCACACCGGCCACTCGTACGGCGGCTTCATGACCAACTGGCTGATCACGCAGTACCCGGATCGATTTGCCGCTGCCATCACCGGCGCCGGGATCACGAACTGGATCAGCGACTACGGCACCGCCGACATCTATCGCACCAAGGAAACCGAGTTCTTCGGCACACCGTGGGACAAGGACGCGCGCAAGCGGATGATCAAGCAATCGCCGCTGACCTACGCCGATCGGGTGAAGACCCCGACGCTCTTCGTCCACGGCGAAGTCGATCAGCGCGTGCCCTACGAAGAGGGCGAGCAGATGTACTTCGCGCTCAAGCGGCGCGGCGTGCCCGCGAAGATGATTCAGTACGCCGGCCAGCCGCATGGCATCGCGGGGCATTGGAACAACGTGCACCGGATGCTCAACGAGCTGAAGTGGTGGAACTCGTATCTGGCGAAGCGCTCGTCGCCACCGACTTCTCAGTAGCCACTCGCCAGTCACGCTGCATCGCGCGGTAGTGGGTCCACGCCATCCAGGCGAACAGCGAATCGCGGATGGTGAAGACGGCGGCTCTGGCCGTCTCGCGCATCGCTCCGTCGGGTAGGCCTTCTACAATCGGATGCTGAATCTGCGTGACGAGAAAGTAGGCCATCGCCAACGGCCAGAGGCGCGGCGCCAGGAACACTGCGACGACGAGCACGCTGAACCAGATCAGGTTGTACTGCGGTGAGTAAACGGGCGCCGCTATCAGCACGACGCCCACCGTCGCGCTGCACGCCAGCAGCCAGACCACCCCCGTCCGCCCTTCGAAGCGCCGAGCCGCGGCCGCGACGATGAGGACTCCAATCACGATCGTGGGGAACGCCGTCTTCATCAGCGCAGCACTCGCGGGAGAGGCGACGGCCAGACTGTCGAGCTCGGCCTCGTACTCGAAGTCGATGAGACCCAGCCGGCGCAGAACCACCATCGTGCTGCCGACAAGCGATCCGTACTCGAAGTATTGCCGGCCACCCTGCTCGAAGAGCGCCGACAGGAAGTGCGCGTCCCGCGCGAGCAGCCACGGAAGCAACGCCGCCAGGCTCACGACCGCGCTTCCCGCGACGAACCGGCCGACGCCGGTCCAACGGCCGGCTCGCCAGGCGCCGATCAGGAAGAGCGGCGCCAGAAACGCGCCGAACACCTTCAGCCACGCGCCGGCGGCGATCGCCATTCCCGCCGCGGCCCACCGCCTGGCCACTCCTTCGTGCATCGCGAGCGTGAGGCACAGGGCCGGTATTGCGTCGTAATACGAAAGGTAGCGAGGGCCAACAGCCGCCGCGAGCAGAATCGCCATCGGCCAATAGCCCCGCGCGCGACCGCCTGTGATCGCCACGATCACGCGGCCGCCGAGCCAGATTATCGCAACGACCGCGGCCAGGTTCAGCAGCCGCAGCAGCGCGAAGAAGCCGTCGAACGTCCGGGTTGCCGCCGCGAGCGCGCGGAAATACAGCGCCGCGAGCGGCGGATAGACCGAATCGAAGTCCCGATGCGGCAGGCGCGACCCGGGAGATGACGACTGATCGGTCAGCCTTGTGAGTCTCGCGGCGACTGGATCGGTCGGCGCCGGCAGCGGTTTGCCGGCAAAGCGCCGGCCGATCTCGAAATACAGGTAGCTGTTGCCGTGCACCGCGGCGTAGTAGCGCAGGAAGCTCGCCGGCTGGAGCCGGAAGACGTCCGAATCGCGGCTCACGCCGAGGCGACGGTGCTCCTCGAGACGGGCGGAGGGCGCGACGGCAATCGCGAAGAGCACCAGGTAGACGGCCGCGGCAGCCACCGCCAGACCGTTGAGCAAAGCGGCGGGCCACCTTAGGGGGTCCATGCCGCGATCACCGCGTCAATGCGCGTAGCATCGGAGCTCGAGCCGCGCGAACCGAACCGCCTCGACGAGCCGCAGCCGGCTGTCGAGCCATTCTTCGCTGGGCGAAGTCGGCGGCGCGCTGCCGTATCGTTGCGCCACGAGGCACACTTCGAAGCCTTGCGGGTAGCCGCGAGTCGCCGCTTCCGACGCCAGGGGATCGACAATCGCCGCGATCCGCGGGCGATAGTAATCGTAGGGGATCGCGTTCCACGATGGATCGAGCCAGACCGCCTGGGTGCGCGGCGTTCGATCGTTGAGATACGCGACGACCGCTCGCCAGTCGGCGCGCGGCGTGTTGACGGTGATGATGGCGGCGACGAGCGACACGGCAGCGGCCACGGGAAGCCGCCACCGGCCGGCGGCTGCCGGCTTCTGGTCGCGAACGCCGTCGGTCAGCGTCCAGGCGACGACCAGAACGACGAACGGCCATCCTGTTGCGAGAAACTGCTTCGCGGAATAACCGCGCGGTATCGTCAACACGATGGTGCTGGCCACGAAAGCCAGCCAGGCGAGCCAACTCCACCATGCTGCGAAGCGCGCGTCGCGAAGTGACCGCCAGATCGCGGCCGCAGCCGACGCCGCGGCGACCGCAATCAGAATCATCAGAACAATTGCCGGCAGCCCCGGCGCGATCTGCAGCCCAGACGATCGCCGGAGGTTGACCAGAACTGGCACAGTATCGACGCGTCGTACGACTTCG
The DNA here is from genome assembly GCA_963807105.1 of uncultured Acidobacteriota bacterium. Taxonomy (GTDB): domain Bacteria; phylum Acidobacteriota; class Vicinamibacteria; order Vicinamibacterales; family UBA2999; genus DASPWV01. Next base: position 690,842 of record CAWEAM010000001.1, read on the forward strand.
CCCAAATGAAACCACTCTGGCCGAAACGCAAGCCATGCCACCGCGTGCACGACGACGACACGCGCGAGAGCAACGGGAGCTCCGCCGGTGGCTCGCCAGTAAACGAACCACAGCGCCGTCAGCAGCGCTGAGAGCGGCACCATCGTGAAGTCGACGTAGAGCCCGGCCGTGAGTGCCGCGGCCGCCAGCGCAGCGCCAATCCACGACCTGAACGTCAGGGCGATTGCGAACATCAGGCTGCACGTCGCAACCAGCGCGTACATCCGCGCCTCCTGCGCGAACCAGACGCTGACGGGCGCGAAGGCCAGGAGCACTACGGCGGACAAGGCCGCGCGCGAGCTCGCGCCGAGACGCCTCGCGAGCACGAAGACCAGCGCGAGATCGGCGACAGAGGCCAGCGCCGAGGGGAGGCGTGCGACGGTCTCGGACACGCCTCCGGTGCCGATCGCCGCCCAGAGGATTACGAAGAACAGCGGCGGATGATTCAGGTCGATCGAACCGTTCCAGATGTCGCTGGCGCTCGAACGCTTCAGGACTTCGGTCACGCTGTACGCTTCGTCGAGCCAGAAGCTGTCGCTACCGAGAAAGCCAAGCCGCAGGACGACGCCGCAGCCAATCGCTGCGGCCACGATCATCGACGTGGTTCGGGAGTGCCTTGGGTGCGTCAAACTGCCTGCGGTGCGGTGCTCGGTGTTCGGGTGGGCCGAGGTTGGGTGCTGCATGCGTCATGCCGGTGCGTTGGTGCTCAGTACGACGTCCCCGCGGCGCTCGCCTCGCCAGAAAGTACAGGGCCGTAACGCACTACGAATCACGCACCAAGCACCAAGTACCCAAGGCACCATAGGCACCTGAGGCACCTTTAGGCACTTTCGATCTCGTTTACGTATTCAAACCCGAACCTGCCTTTCACGCACAGGTTGCCGCGCGTGACGTCGTTGTCGAGCGGCGACGTCACCTTGATGATGCGCTCGTCCTGCACGTGCACCGTGAGCGTGCAGCCGACGCCGCAATACGGGCAGATCGTATCGGTCGCGGTCTGACGCTCGGGCGACCATTCGCCAGCCTGCCGGAGATCGAACTCGGGCTTCGCCATCAAGGCGCCGGTCGGGCACACGGCGATGCAGTTGCCGCAGTAGACGCAGGCCGACTCGGGCAGCGCCACGTCCAGCTCGGTGGAGATGTGCGCATGGAAGCCGCGCCCAGCGACCGCGATCGCGAACGTGTTCTGCGCGTCAGTGCCGCACGCCTCGACGCATTTGTAGCAGAGCACGCACTTGGAGTAGTCGCGGATGTAGAGATCGTTGTCGATCTTCACCGGCTGCGCCACAGTAGACACCTCGGCCGGCGAGCCGAAGCGCTCAGCGTCCGCGCCGTACTCGCGCAACGTCTCCTCCAGCTCCGGCGCGGTGGACAGGTCCACGGAGGAGGCCAGCAGCTCCAGCACCACCCGGCGCGCCGTGCGCACGCGCGCCGAGTCGGTGTGGACCTTCATCCCCGGCTCCACCTTGCGCGCGCAAGCCGGCGCGAGCACGCGCGCGCCTTCCACCTCGACGACGCAGACGCGGCAGACGTTGACGGGCGTGAGGGTCTCCAGATAACAGAGCGTCGGAACCGTTCGCCCGGTCGCCTTGCACGCGTCGAGAATCGTGGCGTCGTTCGGAACGGCCACGTCGTCGCCGTCGATCGAAACCGTGACGGTCGCGCGCTCCTCTTCCAGCGGCGCGCTCGGCACATGGGTCGGGCGCGGCGGGAGCGTGAACCAGATGGCCTGCTGATCGCTCATACGAGATCTCCGTTGCCGCGAAAGACGTTGACCCGCGCGATCGCAGTCTCGATTGCGGAGGACGCCGTCTGTCCGAGGCCGCAGATCGACGCGTCGCGCATCGCCTGGCCGAGCTCCTTCAGCAGTACGATCTGTGCTGCGTATTGCGTCGGGGTTAAAGCCCCGCCACTACGCGCCGCAGAAGCCCCGCCATCACGCGCTGCTGTAGCCCCATCGCCGGCGGTGCGCGACCGCTGAAGACGCTCGAGGATCTCCCGCTGTCGGACGGTGCCGACCCGGCACGGCACGCACTGCCCGCACGACTCGTCTTCCATGAACTGCGCGATGCGCAGCAGCGTGTCGCCTAGATCGGCGGTCTCGTCGAACACCATCACGACGCCCGAGCCCAGCGTCGCTCCCGCGGCGCGCACGTCCTCGAACGTGAGCTTGAGCGAGAGCGCGTCGGGACCGACAAACGTTCCCGCAGCGCCGCCCAGTAGGATTGCCTGCAAGGTATGGCCGCCGGCCACGCCGCCTGCGAGATCGAGCAGCTCACCCAGCGTGCGGCCAAACGGCAACTCGTACAAACCTGGCCGCGTCACGTGACCCGCCACGCAGAACAGGCGCGTGCCGGTCGATTGCGGTGTGCCTGTGCGCGCCCACTCGGCGCCGCCTTCGAGGACGATGTCGAGCACGTTGACCAGCGTCTCGACATTGTTGACGACGGTCGGCTTGCCGAAGAGGCCGACCTGCGCGGGAAACGGCGGCTTGGAGCGTGGCTCGCCGCGCCTGCCCTCGAGCGAATTGAAGAGCGCGGTTTCCTCGCCGCAGATGTACGCGCCGGCGCCGCGGCGGATCTCGAGATCGAAGCGGACCGGAGAGCGCATGACCGATTCACCGAGCAGCCCCGCCGCCCGCGCCGACTCGATCGCATCCTGAAGACGACGGCGGGCGTCCGGATATTCACCGCGAACGTAGATGAAGCCGCGCGCGCAACCAGTCGCAAAGGCCGCGATGGTCATCGCTTCGACGATCGCGAACGGATCTTCCTCGAGGAGCACGCGATCCTTGAACGTACCGGGTTCGGACTCGTCGGCGTTGCAGACGAGAAAGTGCGGCGAGGCCGGCTCGCGCGCCACCGCGTCCCACTTGCGGCCGGTGGGAAAGGCCGCGCCGCCGCGCCCCAGCAGGTTCGAGGCGACCACCTCGGCGATCACGCCGCGCGGACCGATCTCGATCGCTTTCTCCAGTGCGCGATATCCGCCGTGCGCGCGATACGAGTCGAGCGACGAGGGGTCCACGACACCCGCACGGCGCAGGAGCTTCGCGCCGGAAACATTTCGCGGGACCTCGAGATTGACGATCTGCCGCGCTGACGGCTTCTCGCCCGCAGACACGAGCAGCGCCGCAGGCGCCCGCTCACACTGACCGAGACACGGCGACGGCTGGCAGGCGGCGCCGGCCTTCTCGAGGTCACGCCGCAGCGATTCGGTATCTTTCAGCCGGCACGCAATGTCGTCGCAGACATGCGCCACGACAGGCGGAGCGGGCTCGGTGTTGAACAGGTGATAGAAGGTGAGCACGCCCCACGCTTCGGCCGGGGGGACGATGAGCCGCCGGCAGATGTAGTTGAGGGCGCCGCGGCTCACCCACCCGATGCGATCCTGGACCGCATGAAAGGCGGGTAGCAGCAGATCGCGGCGATCGTTGGTTTCCTCCAGCCCGCCACGAGCGAAACGGCCGTCGCGGGCGACGTTCCGCGCGCCGCCGAGCCAGGTCGATTCCGGCGGCCCGAGCAGCGCGTCAACCGCATGGCGTTCCGCGGGACTGGGTTCGGCGCCGACGATATGCAGATCCACGATTTCTAGTTCTTCGTCTTTAGTTCTTCGTTCTTAGTTCTTCGTTCTTAGTTCGCTCCGCGGCGACCGCCTCAATGGCCACGGCCGTGGCCTTGAACTCTGCCGTCCCGGACTTTGGATCGGTCGCGTCAATCGTCAGCAGGTTCGTCGCCACATCGTCCGGGAAGTGGAAGGTCATGAACGTCAGCCCGGGCCGCAGCGACTCGTCCACGTGAATGGGGACCACCACCTCGCCGCGACGCGAGCGTACGCGTACGGGCTGCCCTTCCGTCACGCCCAGCCGCGACGCGTCCTCAGGCGACACGTCGATCGTCTCTCCTCGCCGGGTCGGCGACGCATACGAGCCAGACTGCACGCCGGTGTTGTACTCGGCGAGCCGTCGCCCCGTCGTCAGACGGAATGGGAACTGTTCGTCGAGCCGATCGACCGGCAGGCGGTGTTCGACGACGGTAAACGGCGCGCGTGGGCCGCGCACGGGCCGCTCCCAGAGACGACTGTGCAGAAACGGTTCGCCCGGGTGCTGTTCGTCGTAGCACGGCCATTGAATGCCGTCGAGCGCTTCGAGCCGCGGGTAGCTCAGCCCAGCGTGTATCGGCGACAGCGTTCGGAGCTCATCCCAGACCCGCTGCGCGTCGGGAGGGCCCCAGTCGTGGCCCATGCGTCGCGCCAGATCGAAGACGATCGTCAGATCGTCGCGCGAGTGCCCTGCCGGCGCCTTGGTGCGACGAACGCGCTGCACGCGGCGCTCGCTCGACGTCACCGTGCCTTCGCTTTCGAACGCGCCTGCTGCGGCGGGCAGCACGACGTCGGCCAAGTCCGCGGTGGAGGTGAGGAAGACGTCCTGTACCACCAGGCACTCCAGCCCGGCGAGGAGGTGCTGCGCGCGCTTCTGATCGGCCTCGGACTGGACCGGGTTCTCGCCGATCACGTACAGCGCACGCAGAGTGCCGTGCTCCATCGCCTCGAACATGCCGGAAAGATGCAGGCCGCGCTTCGGAGGAAGCTTGACGCCCCACGCACGCTCGAACTTCGGCCGCACGTCGGCGTTCTCCACGTGCTGGAAGCCAGGCAGTCGATCCGGCAGCGCGCCCATGTCGCCGCCGCCCTGCACGTTATTCTGGCCGCGCAGCGGGTTGATGCCGCTTCCCCAGCGCCCGACATGGCCGGTGAGGAGCGCAAGGTTGATCAGCGCGAGCACGTTGTCGACAGCCGTGTGGTGCTCGGTGATGCCCAGTGTCCAGCAGATCATCGCGCGCGGCGCCTTGGCGAAGCGATGCGCGATCTCCTTGATGACGCCGGCGGGGACACCCGTCTCCTGCTCGCCCCGCTCGAGCGTCCACGGCTGCACGCTGGCGCAGTACGGCTCGAAGCCGGAGGTGGCGTGCTCGATGAAATCGCGGTTGGCGAGCCCGGCGTTGATGATCTCGCGCGCGATGGTATTGGAGAGCGCGATGTCGGTGCCCACGTCGAGCCCGGCCCACAGGTCTGCCCATTGGGCGGAGGTGGTCCGCCTCGGGTCGATCGCGAGCAGGCGCGCCCCGCGGCGGAGGCCCTTGAGGAGATGATGAAAGAAGATCGGATGCGTCTCGCGGGCATTCGAGCCCCACAGAAGGACACAGTCGGTCTCTTCGATCTCCCTATACGAGCTCGTGCCACCGCCCATGCCGAAGACCGTCACCAGACCGGTGACGCTCGGGGCATGTCAGGTACGGTTGCAGCTGTCGATGTTGTTCGAGCCGATCACCACGCGCGCGAACTTCTGAGCGGCGAAGTTCATCTCGTTGGTGCTCTTCGAGCAGCTGAAGAGACCAAACGCCTGTGGACCGTGCGCGTCCACAACCGCTCGCAAGCCCGCAGCCGCGCGCTCGAGCGCTTCGTCCCAGGTGGCCGGACCTAACGGCGCACCGCGGCGATCGCGCACCAACGGCTCGGTCAATCTGGCATGTTTCGCCATTCTGCTGCCAGTGTAGCACCCTGGGAATGGCCGCCGATGTCGGGGCCGCAGACGAACCCCATCTCAGGCGGTCCAGCGGTACACAGGGATCGACAAAACCGGATACCGCTTCCGCAATTCGATCACACGCGCGGCGAGCTCGGTGGCCGGGAACTCGCCTGAGCGGCAACGATCGCGCAGACGCCGAATTTCGTACAGGTAGAGATCGCGGAGGGCAAGACGCACACGCTCGGGGTGTGTGGCTGCAGTCGGTCGCAAACCGTGACGCGCCAGCTCCTCGAGAATCTCCTTGCGGTATTCGAACATCAGCGGCAGCGGACGACGAAGTCGCGCGCCTCTTCGAGGTCGGCCGGCGAGAGCGAGAGCAGCAGGGCCCGCCGGTAGCCGTAGCATGCGATGTCGGGGCGATTCAGCCGCAGCGCGCTCCTCGCGAGCCCCATCAGCACGCCGCCGCGCGTGGTGCGCACCGCGGCACGCTGGAACGCGGCCATGGCCTCCGCGTACTCGTCCACTTCGAGACGCAGCTCGCCTTCCGCTTCATCGATCGGCAGGGGCCATTCGGCGGGCAACGACGAGGTCTCGAGACGCTCCGCCAGGTCGCGCGCGTGCGCGAGGTGAAGCGACATCTCCGCGCGCTCGTCCTGGGCCGCGGCGATAGCCGCAGCGACGAGCGACCTGGCGTAGGTCGCCTGGAGCGGCCATTTCGAGGCGGGGATCAATTTGTCGAGCTCGGCGAGGGCTTTCGCCGCCGGCGCGATGCTCTCCGGCTTGCCGCCCGCCGGTGCGGCGGCGCGGGCATGCTGCCATCCGTCGCGCGCCAATCGCTCAATCGCGCGCGTATCGTCCTGCATCACGACAACCGCCACAAGCAGCAGGATGGCGAGCACGGCCTAGCCTCCCTAGCGCGCTCGGGTGATCAAGCGATCGAGCGCAAACCGGCCGCCACCCGCGAGCAGGAACATCACCGCGACTGCCAGAAAGATGTACGCGAGCTCCGCCCTCGAGTACGGATCGGACGCGTGGCGTATGAGTGCGGCGACCGAAAGGTTGGCGACGATGCCGAACGACGCCAGCCGTGTGGCAAGCCCCGCAGCGAGGCCCAGACCGCCGAACGTTTCCGCGATACCCGACAGCCACGCGCTCCAACCCGGGAGTCCCATCGCTTCGATGCCCTGTACGAATCCTGACTGCGGCGGAAGCTTGCCAAGACCATGTGCCAGTGCCAGCGACAGGCCCGCGAACACGCGGAGCGCCGCCACCCCGATCTCCGCGACGATCGAGGTCATGCGCGCGCTGCCGAAAATCAGCTCTTTCATGCAGTCCACGACATCACATCACGCGGGAGATGTCACGTGGGCACGGATTCACGCGGCCGATTCGAATGGCGTCGCGACGGCCGAGCTACTCACTCAAAGTGGGCGGCTCGACGGCAGCCTGCAGCAGCCAACGGCCCTCGCGCTTGATCAGAACGTCCAGAAACCCTCGACGGTCGTCGACGACGTTGCCGTCCACAATTACCTGCGCGTGCTGGATACCGGTCGCGATCGCCGTTGAATCGAATACGTCCACGGCTAGCCGCTCGAGGCGGACCGATGCGATTTGATACGGGATGTGCGCAACCGCGGAGAGAAAGGCCTCCGCATCCGAGCGGACACCGGCGCCATCACGATGAAAAAAGGCGGGCGCGAGCAGCAGCCGGAGCGCGTCGGCGTCGCGGCGTCCGATCGCGGCCGCAATGGTCTCGGCGAGGCCGGCAATGGTGTCGTTGTCGTTCACGGCGATCTATCGCGATCCGGGCAACGGCGCCGATCGCAACGTTTCAATTCCCCGCAGGACGGCGCTCAGCATCGCCTCGACCACCTTTTCTCCCTTCGCGCGCGATGCCAGCGTGGCATCGCCGTACACTCCGCTGGGCGAATATCGCCCGGGCTTGCTCATGTCGGGCGTTAGCGGGCCTGTGCCGGTTGGATAATCCTTCGCCGCACGCGACATCTCGACCGTGGACGGCGCGATGTACAGCATTAGCAGCACACCTCTGCGCGGTGGGTTCTGGCCGTACGCCGCAGGCGCCACCGCTGCAACCGCGAGGATCATGGCAACCGTCCGCGCGACGCGCGCAATCATTCGTTCACCCTCGCGATCTCGAGCGTCTCGTTCCTCTTTACTGCGTGGGCGGCACCGGCGGAGCCGTTTGCCGTATTTCGTAGTTCTCTGGCGGCTCGGCGCCGAGCAGGTGCCGCACGAAGTAGTCCCAGCGCCGTCGCACCATATAAGGCTCGTTGCCGAAGCCATGGCCACGATTCGGGAACAGGATGAGGTCGAAGTCCTTGTTGTGCCGGATCAGCTCGTTGACGACGAGGAGCGTGTTGTACACCGGCACGTTGGTGTCCATCGTCCCGTGCGCGATGAGGAGCTTGCCCTTGAGGTTCTTCGCGTGGTTCTGGTTCGCCTGATCGTCGTAGTTGGTCGTGCCGTCGGGCTGCTTGACGAGCAGCCCCTGCCACTTCTCCGCCCAATCGTCTTCGTACATGCGGTTGTCGTGATTGCCGGCCTGCGACACGCCGACCTTGAAGAAATCGGGGTAGCGAAACATCGCGTCGGCCGTGGCATACCCGCCTCCGGAATGACCGTAGATGCCGGCGCGGTCGATGTCGATCCACGGGTAGCGTGACGCCAGCTCCTTCATGCCCGCGATCTGGTCGGGCAGCGTGTTGTCGCCCATGTCGCCGTAGTACGCCTCGTGGAACGTCCGCGATCGCCAGGGGGTGCCCATGCCGTCGATCTGGACGACGATGAAGCCGAGCTCGGCGATGGCCATGGCGTCGCCGCGCGACGCGGAGAAGCTGCGGCCACCGACACTGCCCGTCTGCGGTCCAGGGTAGATGTTGTTGATGATTGGATAGCGTTTGGCCGGATCGAAGTTCGTCGGACGGAACATGAGCCCGTACAGATCGGTCTTGCCGTCACGCGCCTTGACCGTAATCGGCATCGGCGGCTTCCAGCCGGCGGCCTCGAGCCGGCTGATGTCGCCGCGTTCGAGCGGCACGACGACCGTGCCGTCGCTGTCGCGCAGCACGATCACCGGTGCGACGTCTGGCTTGGAACAAGCGTCGACGAAGTAGTGCCCCGATGGCGAGACGTCGATCGTGTGGTCGCCATCCTCTGGTGTCAGCAGCGTCTGGCTCTTGCCGTCGAAGGCGATCTTGTAGAAGTGCCGGAAGTACGGATCGCGGCCACTCTCCTTTCCGACGCCGACGAAATAAACCGTCCGCGCCTTCTCGTCCACACGCAGCACCTGCGTCACGTTGCCGGTCCCGGTGGTGATCCGGTTTTTCTGGAAGCCGGTCGCGGAGTCGTGCAGATAGAGATGACCGTAGTCGTCCTTGCGCGAAAACCAGATCACCTCCTTCGACCCTGGCAGATACCGCCAGTTGACGCGCCCTTGCCCCGACTCGAAGAACGTTTCGGCGCGCTCGGCGAGAACGTCGCGAACCTTGCCGGTGGCGGCATCGGCTACGCGCATGTCCTCGCGTTTGTGATCGCGCGACGTCGTAACGAATGCAACTTCGTTGCTGTCCGGGCTCCACTCGACGTCGGCCCACGTGCCACCGCACACCACGTGATCGCAGAGCGACGACCGGTGGGGATCGGCGGGCATCTCGAGGCGTGTCATCTTCTTCTGATCGACGTCGATCACCAGCCGTTCGATGGTGAAGATCTTGTCGTCACCGGGAAGCGGGTACTTGTGCGTCGTCAGCGTCGGATGCCCGACAACCGTATTGACGTAGTACATCTCGCCGACGCCTCGCGCGTCGTGACGAAACGTCGCGATCTTGCGCGAATCGGGTGACCAGACGACTACGGGCGTGTCGCTGCGGGTCCAGCCGGCGTCGCTGGTGGCATAGCCGTAGTCCTTGATGCCGTCGGTCGTCAGCTGGGTCTCGGCGCCGGTGACGACGTCGCGAAGCCACAAATTGAAATCGCGCGTGAACACGGCGCGCGTGCCGTCAGGCGAGTGGACCTGCGCAGTCGCCGGTGCGCCGAAAGGCCGCCGCGTACCTTCGGGCGGCGGAGCGGCCGTCGAGGTGCAGGAGCCACTCTGCCGCTCGCACGTCCAGCGTCGATCGCGAGCGGTGAACATCACGCTCTTGACGTCGGGCGCAAACTCCACCTGTTGAAACGGCAGCGTGAACGCGGTGTACGACTCGCCGGTGGCTTTCGAGAGTGATGCGGCGACCGCGGTGTGATCGAACGCCGGCTCGCGCGTGGCGCGCGCGGGATCGACGAGCACGAACTCGGCGCCGCCGGGAACGGTCACGCGATACCAGAAGCGATCCTCCGCCAACCAATTGGGACGAACCGTGGTGCGGAAGACCAGGGGCAGCGTGTTGTAGCCCATCCACCGCTCGGCGCGGGCGTAGTCGTCGGCCGTGAGCCGCGGCCGCGAGTCACCCTGCTGTGCCACGAGCGGCGCCGCACACACGACGAGCGCCAACGAGGTCAGGACGAGCTTGCGCATGGGGAAACTGTACATCAGTCGAGCGCACCGCGGACCCGCGCTCGCTCTCGCACCATCGGCGCCGCTTGTGCGTGCGGAGTTCCGTACCGACAGCGTCGGGCCGAATTGAGCCCGTGACGCTCCGTTCCGCACATTACTGGTCATCCGAGGGCCGCGATGCCAATCACGCATGTGTTCTCCGTCCTGTTCCTGCTCCTCGTGCCGGCCAGTCTCGCCGCCCAGACACACCGGCGACTGCTCGTCGGTCCGCTCATCGAAACCTATGCCGTGAGCGCCGACCATGTGGAGGGCAATGCTCCGGCCGCCGGCGTCGCTCTCAACGTACAGGTGAACGCGCTGCTCGACTTCGAAGTCGAGTTGCTGCGGCCGATCGGTGCGCTCTCGCGCGAGTACACAGGCACGAGTTTTTCGTTGGCGCCACACGGCTCGAGCTTCGAGGAGATCGAGCGTCAGGGCGTCCTTACGCGCTTCACCCACGAACGGCGCGTCGACGGCGTCCTCTCGTTCGGCGCGGCCTTCCACCCACGCCGTGGTTCGAGCCGCGTCGAACCGCGCCTGTTCGCCGGCGTGACAACGCACTTTGCGCGCGAGCGCGAGCGGCTGGAGCCGTTGAGATGGCCGGCGGAGATTACGCGCGAGGAAATCCTGCGCCGCCAGCCGCCGGAGCATATCAGCCGCAGGGCGCTGGGCTCGCTGACCGTCGGCGCCAGCGTGGCCGTCGATCTCACACGCCGTCTCGTTCTGGTGCCAGACGTTCGATACGATTACGGATCGATCGGCGATGAGATCAACAACGTGACCCGCGCAGGGCTGCGGATGATGTACCGATTCTGATCGCGAAAATCTCCTCTACAATCTCCTTACTTGCCCGCCGCTCCGCGTTCGGTTGCCTGGCTGCTCGTCGTCGCTTCGGCCTGCGCCGTTCTTCTCACCGGGATTGCCACCACCGTCGGCATCGCGACACGAACGGGCGCGCCTCCGGCGTGGGCCGATTCCGCGCTCTGGGCGCGGCTGGCAGTCGCAGTGATCCTGATTCTGGCGAACCTCGGTCTGCGGGCGCTCCGCTGGATCTACCTCCTCCGGGTTCGCATTCCGATTCGGTCCTGTTGAGGACGAGCCGCACGTGGGCTGTTGCCACGCTGGCGAGCGTGGCGGCGTGGCTGCTTCCGGTTGCCGCGTTCTGGGTGCTGGCCAATACCGCCGGCACACTTCCATTCACACAGGCGCAAACCGCTTTCGCCTGGTCATCGCTCGTAGGCGGCCTCTCGCTGGCGCCTGGAGGCGTCCTGGTGACGGGCCAGGAACTCATCCGGCAGCTGGAGAGCGCCGGTCTCCAGCAGACCGACGCCGTGTCCATCGTCTTCGCTGTGCGGCTGGCCACAGTCGGCGTGTCCACGGCGCTCGGTGTGGTGATGCTCGCCGTCCACTTCGGCGCGCGGCGCGAGAGCAGCCACTTCGACGACATCGCTCATGCCTACGACGCGCAAATCCCCGTCGATCGCCGTGACGCACTGCTCGCGCGCAAGACCGCGCTTATGCGCGGCGTTCTCGAAAAGCATGGTGTCGGCAGGCGCGGCCTGGACGTCGGCTGCGGCCAGGGACGGTACGTGGCGCGCATGCGGTCGCTCGGCTTCGATGTCGAAGGCATCGACGCGTCGGCGGAACAGATTGCCATCGCAGCAGGTCACGTCGGTTCGAAAGCGCTGATCCGCGTCGGGTCGGCACTCGACATTCCGTCGGCCGACTGCGCCTACGACTTCGTGTACATCATCAACGTGCTGCATCATCTCCCCTCGATCGATGAGCAGCGCCGAGCGCTCGCCGAAATGGCGCGCGTCCTGCGGCCGGGCGGGCTGCTGTTCGTTCACGAGATCAACACGCGCAACCCGCTGTTCGGGTTTTACATGGGCTACGTGTTCCCGACGCTCAACTGCATCGACGAGGGTGTGGAGCGCTGGCTGCTCGCGCACCGGCTCGGCAGGTACACTGACCTGGCGATGCGTGAGGCGCATTACTTCACCTTTCTTCCGGAGTTCTTGCCGCAGCCGATCGTCGCGCTGCTGATGCCCATCGAGCGGTGGCTCGAACGCTCGCGGCTGGCGCCGTTTTCCGCACATTACATGGCGGTGCTGCAGAAGCCGGCATGAGCACCGCGATCATCACGGCCGCCGCGCTCTCGGTCGCCGCAGCGGCGTGGCTGTGGCCGGCGTCGATTCACATCGTGTCGTGGGATGACGACGGGCCGAAACGGATTGCGGTCGTCGCGCCGCTGCTGCGCCTCTGGTGGAGCCTTGGGCTCGCAGCCATTGCAGCCGCGCTGCTCTACTTTGCTGGAGGAACATCGCCGCAAACACGGACGGCGCGGGCACGCCTGGTGACGCCGCTGCTGTTGCTAGCGCTCTGCGTGCTTCCGTATCTGCCCTGGCTCCCGGATCGCCTGCCCGTGCTACTCGTGCTTGCGGGACCGATCCGATGGGCGGTGCTCGTGGCCGCGCTCGCGTGGTGCGCGGCTCGATTGTCACGGTGGCGTGGGCGAGCCGTCCCAGCGCGACCGGCGCTCTCGCCGCGAGCGGTGTTTGTCGTCTCGTTGGTCGTCTACATGATCTTCGGCTGGCGATCGATCACCACGATCGGCCTCAAGGGAGACGAGCCTCACTATCTGATCATCAGTCAGAGCCTGTTTGCCGACGGCGATCTGAAGATCGAGAACAACCACCGCCTGCGGCAGTACCGGACGTTCTCGCGCGAGGAGCTGCCGCCCGACTTCCTGCAGCGCGGTCAGGATCGCGAGATCTACTCGATACACGCGCCTGGATTGCCGGCGATCCTGTTGCCGGCGTACGGAGTGGCGGGGCAATACGGCGCGCTGCTGTTGATGTGCATGATGGCCGCACTCGCGGCGGTGGCGATATTTGAGCTCGCTGCGCTCGTCGCAGGACCGACCGCCGCGGCGATCACGTGGCTCGCCATTGCCTTCAGCGTGCCGTTCATCCCGTACGCGTGGTCGATTTTTCCCGAGATGGCAGGAGCCGCGATCGGGGCGTGGGCGGCGGTCTGGCTGTCGAGACCGAACGGGGCGTCGAGCGCCGCGTGGATGGCGCGCGGCGTCGCGGTTGCTCTGCTGCCCTGGCTGCACACCAAGTTCGTGATTCTTCTCGCTCCGTTGGCCGTCTTGCTGCTGCTCATGCGCCTGCGCAGAGAAGCGACCGCCGCCACCGCCTTCCTGGCGCCCATCGTCGTCTCGCTCGTCGCGTGGTTCACGTCGTTCTACGTGATCTACGGGACGCCCAATCCCGAAGCGCCGTACGGCAACTACGCGCGCGACTGGGTCAGGCTCGCGTTCGTACCTCGCGGGCTGCTGGGCATGCTGCTCGACCAGAAGTTCGGACTGCTGATCTACGCGCCGATCTACATCCTCGTGCCTTTCGGTTTGTGGAAGGCTGCGCGCGAGCCTGGTGCACGATGGCTGATTTTTGGCCTCGCTGCGGTCGCGGCCGCATATGCGGCGAGCTGCGCGCGGCTCTACATGTGGTGGGGCGGCTGGAGCGCGCCGGCGCGCTTCCTGGTGCCAGCGATTCCGCTTGTGGCGCCGGCGATGGCGTTGGCCGCGGCTGCGGCAACACGATCGCGCGCCTATCCCTTCGCGGTGGGAGCGCTGATTCTGAGCGTCGCGCTCGCCGTGATGAGCGCCGCGGTGCCCGAACGGCTGCTGCTCTTCAGCGAGGCGCACGGTGCCGCGCGATGGGCGGAGGTCATTCAGGGGAGCGCTCCGCTGACCGCGACTCTGCCGACGTTTACCGAATCGGAGTGGCACCCGCGAGACCTGATTCCCGGGTCGTATCCGCCGAGGGCACGAAAGGCTGTGGCGCTGAAGGGACGGATGGCACTGATGGACGCGCTGGATCCCGCCGCAAAGCGAGCGTTCGACTACGCCGGCTTCCGCCGCCTAGACGCCAACGGCTGGCGGCGTGCCGCGACGATCACACACGCACTTGCTGGAGATAACGGCCCCCCGCCGCTGCCGGCGACGAGCATCTATGACGAGGGCGCGAGCTTTTGGACAATGGGCACCGAGCGCGCGCGCGCGTTCGTGGCGCCGCGCGGCAAGTCGCATCTCAACGTACATGTGCACATCGGTCCAACTGGAGGAGTGTGCCGCACCTGGGTGTCGGGCGATCTCCAGGCCATTCCGCTGGAACCAAACGGCACGCACCAGCTGACCGTGGCCGTGCCGGACGGCGCGGCGTGGGTCGCGGTCGCAGTGCAGGCGAGCGCCAGCTTTCGTCCTGCGGATGTCGATCCGAACTCGACGGATCAGCGGCTCCTTGGCTGCCAGGTTCGCATCGAGCCTTGGTAAGACTGCTCGGCAGGTGCGGCAGGTCGCTCCCGGGCTGCCGGCGCGCCGACCATATTCCGACTCTGCGATAATCTTCGCGCGCTTCAGGCACGATGGAACAGCCACCGGACACTTCCACGCCGCCCGACAGGAAACGCAAGAAGAACAAGGTCCGGAGCGCCTGGATCTCGTTCGGCGGCCGCATCCTCGCGCAGATCATCGGCGCCGCGGCGAGTGTCGCGCTCGGCATTTACTTCATCCAGCGTAGCCAGCCGGTTACGCCGGCCGGCCCACCGTCGCCGCCTGCCCGCGTCGAATCGCCGCGATCCGCCGGCGAGGTGACGATTGCGGTGCTGCCGCTCTCGAACTTTTCGGCCGACGACCAGGAGTACTTCGCCGACGGCATGACGGAAGCGCTCACCGCGGAGCTCGCGCAGATCAAGGGGCTGCACGTGATCTCGCGCACCTCGGTAATGCAGTACAAGAAGTCGCAGACGCCGATTCCAAGGATCGCGCAGGACCTTGGCGTGGACTACGTGGTCGAGGGCTCAGTGGTGAGGGCCGACGGCCGCGTACGGGTCACGGCGCAGTTGATCGAAGCCAAGAGCGATGTTCACAAGTGGGCGCGCAGCTACGAGCGCACGCTGCGCGACGTGCTCACACTGCAGGCGACGGTGGCGGCGGAGATCGCCGGCGAGGTCAAGGGCGTACTCGCCGTCCCCCTCAGTCGGCAGCGGCCGGCCGTCGATCCGGCGGTCTACGATCTCTATCTTCGAGGGCGTCACGCCTGGGCGCTGCGCACGCCCGAAGGCTTCGACAACGCGATCAAGTACTTCACCGACGCGACCACGCGCGATCCCGGCTTTGCGCTCGGGTACGCCGGTCTCGCCGACGCGTTCAGCCTTTATCCGACCAACAGTCTGGTGAACCGCTCGGTGGACAACTTTGCGCGAGCGCGCGCGGCGGCCGAGAAGGCCATCACGCTGGACGATGGATTGGCGGAGGCGCACACGTCGCTGGCGGCGGTCCACTTTTTCGGCGAGCAGAACTTCGCGGCGGCGTCGCGCGAGTTCGAGCGCGCGCTCGAACTCAACGAGCACTACTCGACCGCGCATCAGTGGTATGCGATTGCCCTGTCCGAAAACGGCCGCCACGCCGAGGCCCTCGCGCATGCCGAGGAGGCCGTCAGGCAGGATCCGCTCAATGGCGTGATGCACCAGGCGCTCGGTCTCGTGCGCTACTACGCCCGCGATCTGGCGCGCGCCGAAGCCTCGGAGCGAAGGGCGTTGCAGCTCAACCCGCAGCTGCCGCTGGCACGCGTGGTTCTCGCCAAGGCGCTCGTGCTGCTGAACCGGCCGCAAGAGGCCGTGAGTATGTGCGAGCAGGCGCCGCAGCCGCGCAGCGCCGACATCGTGCTCATGCTTGCCATCGCGCAGGCGCGTGCCGGAAACGTCGCCGCCGCCGGCGCGCTGATCGACGAGATGAGCCGTCGCCGGCCGAGACCGATTGTCGTGCTCGCGCAGTGGCATGCCGCACGCGGCGAGTACGACGAAGCGTTCGGCCTGATCCAGTCGATCGACGGCGGCATGCCGCCGATGATGCGCATCGATCCGCTCTTCGAAGGCTTCCGCTCGGATCGACGGTTTCAGGGATCCGGAACGCGCAATCCGTGATCCCGCAACCCGATCCCCGAAACCTGCAACCTGAAACCTGCAACCGAAGGCTACGGGGCGATCCGCCCCGCGTCCGCACCCGGCCGATCGCCCACCCGCTTCGGCCCGGCCTCGTCCAACGGCTGGATGTTGAGGTTCTGCCGGAACAGGTTTTCGGGGTCGTACTTGGCTTTGACCTCCTGCAGCCGGCGATAGTTGGGACCGTAGGCGGCCGCGGCGGCATCGCGCGTGTCGTCGTGATCGAGGTAGTTGACATAGCGCAGCGCCGAGACGAACGGCTGCATCGTCGCGTAGCGCTCGCGCGCCCAGGCCATGTTCGTTTGATCGTCGGACGGCTGCATCCACTGCGACAGCAGCATGAAGTTGTAGCCGACCGATCGGTGCGGAAATGCCGTCGCGTCCTGAGGAACACGCGACGTGGCGCCGTGGAAGTGCTCGATCATGACCTGCGACATCGGCGACGGCGCCGAGGCGTAGATATCGACAACCGCCCGAATGGCATCGTCGCTGAGGCCGGAAAGGAAGCTGGACTTCCAGTAATTGCGCGCGCCGCGCGGCAGGCTGGCATCGACCAGCATGTTCATCTGGCAGTACGGGATCGGCCCGAGCGCATCGAGCACGGGCGTGCCGAAGGCCTTGATCGGCGCGAGCGCGGCCGCGGCGGTCTCCTGCGGCCCGCTATAGCAGGCAGCCAGCGCCGCCAGCTTCGCACCCGATCCGTCCGGTGCGTGCACGAAGGCGCAAAACACGGTGAGATCGTCGGAGACGTTGGCCGTGAGCTCGCGGTAGAAGCGCAGAACGTCTTCCGCCATCGCGAACGGATAGGCAATCAGCCCGCCGTGGACGATCGGACCGACGGGATGCAGGTCGTATTCGAAGGACGAAGCAACGCCGAAATTGCCGCCGCCGCCGCGAATCGCCCAGAAGAGATCGGCGTTCTCGTCGGCCGACGCGGTGATCACGGCGCCCGACGCGGTGACGATGTCGGCCGAGCGGAGGTTGTCGATCGCAAGGCCGTGCGAGCCCAGCAGCCAGCCGAAGCCGCCGCCCAGCGTGAGTCCGGCGATGCCGGTCGTGGACACGACGCCGCCGGTCACGGCCAGGGCATGCAGCTGCGTTTCGCGGTTGAGCTCGCCCCAGGTGACGCCGCCCTGCGCCCGCACGACACGCGACGCCGCGTCTACATGCACGCCTTTCATCGGTGAGAGATCGATCATCAGGCCGCTCTCGATCGTCGAGCGGCCGGCGACATTGTGACCGCCGCCACGCACCGCGAACGGCATGTTGGCCTGTTTCGCGGTATTGATGGCGTCGACGATGTCGGCGGTGCCGCGGCAGCGCGCGATGAGCGCGGGCCGTTTGTCGACTAGGCCGTTGTGCACTTGACGGATCTCGTCGTAGTCCGTGTCGGTCGGACCGACCAGCCGGCCGGCGAACGTTTGCGGAAAATCTGTCGGGGCAATGCGAGCTGCCATGTCACCTCCGCAGCGAGAATGAGGGAATGTTTGTAATCGCGAACCGCGAATGTTACAACACCGCATGCTCCGCAGATATCCGTTTTTCACTCACCTGCTTCTCGCGGCGCTGTCGGCCGCGGCGCTTGCCGCGCAGCCGTCCGCACGCGTCACGGTCTTCGAAGGCGCACGCCTGATTGTCGGCGACGGCAGCGCGCCCGTCGAAAATGCCGTCTTCGTCGTTCAGAGCGACCGGTTTGGTCCCGTCGGGCGCAGCGGACAGGTGTCGATTCCCGCCGGCGCCGTTCGCGTCAGCCTCGCCGGCAAGACCGTGATGCCGGCCATCGTCGACACGCACACGCATCTGGCAAACGAGCGCGCCGCGCTCGTGGATCAGCTGCGGCGGAAGGCCTACTACGGCGCGGGTGTGGTGATGAGCCTTGGGCAGGATGCCGGCGATCTCGCGTTCCAGGTGCGGCAGGAAACAATCCCCAATGCCGCGATCCTGCGCACCGCCGGCCGCGGCATCACCATGCCGGAGCCGGGCAGGACCGACATCCCGTACTGGGTCACCACCGAAGCCGAGGGGAGAAAAGCCGTCTCGGAGCTCGCGGCGAAGAAGGTGGATCTCGTCAAGATCTGGGTGGACGACCGCAACGGCCAATACAAGAAGATGACGCCGGAGATCTACCGCGCGGTCATCGACGAAGCGCACAAGCATGGCCTGCGCGTGACGGCGCACGTCTATTACCTTGACGACGCCAAGGGCATGGTGCGCGCGGGGATCGACGCCTTTGCGCACGGCGTGCGCGACACGGACGTGGATGAGGAGTTCATGGCGCTCGTCAAGCAACGGCCGAACTTCGGTACTCGTGCCGAACCTTCCGGATCGCGGCGTCGCGACCGATCTCAGCTGGGTCGGCGACACCGTGCCGGCCGACGAGTTGAAGAAGCTGCAGGCGGCCGCGACGGATCGGCCGCAGGCGCAGGCCGCCTTCGCGATTCAGGCGCGCAACCTCGCCAAGATGAATGCCGCCGGTGTGAAGATCGCACTCGGCACTGACGGCAGCATCACCTGGAGCCCGCACCCCGAGATGGAAGACATGGTGGCGGCCGGCATGACGCCGCAGCAGGTCATCGTCGCCGCCACACGCAACGGCGCCGAGTTCCTGCTGCTCAAGGACCGCGGGGCGGTCGCGACGGGCAAGATCGCCGACTTCCTCGTGCTCGACGCCAATCCGCTCGAGAACATCACGAATACGCGAAAGATCAACGCGGTCTATCTCCGCGGGGCCGCGATCGATCGCGACGCGCTGCGCACGACGCGTTAGTGTCTTCGCCGAGGGTGCCTGAGGCGCGTGGTGCTTGGTGCTTCGTGCTACTGCGGCGGGGCTGAAACCGCGCCGGCAGAAGCACCCGCATCAAAGCACGAGCAGCAACGCACCCCGCACCCAGGGCACCCACGGCGAAGCCACAAGGCATTTCAGGCACCCGTCGGGAGGCGCGCGCTACTTCGCTCGCGCCTTGAAGCCCGACGCCAGCAGATCGATCTTGAACGCCACGCCGCGGCCGACGACATACAGCGTTTTCTTGTCCTTGCCCGCGAACGCCAGATTCTGCGGCGCGCGCGACAGCGGGATCACCCCAAGGTGCTCGCCCTTCTCGGTCACCACTTCCACACCCGCCGCGGTCGCGACATACAGCCGTCCCTGGTCGTCGATCGCGATCCCGTCGGCGCCGCTCACGAACACTCCGGCTGCGTTCTTCGAACCGCCCTTGTACTGAACGAAATCGCGGCGATTGCCCAACGTGCCGTCCGGCTTCACATCGAACGCGAGCAGCGACCGGCCGTTGCTGTTGTTGACGTATAGCGTCTTCTCATCGCGGCTCAGCATGATGCCGTTCGGTCGCTCGATCCCTTCCGCCACCTTCAGCGCGCGCATCGCGCCGGGCGCGACGTAGTAGACCGCAGGTGGCAGCGGCGGCGTCGCCGGCGGCGGCGGCGTTGCCGACGGCGGCGTGCCGGCTGGAGGGGCGTTCGGACCGGGCTCGGTGAAGTAGATCGCGCCCTTCGTGCTTACGACCAGATCGTTTGGCCGGCCGTACTGCTTCCCTTCGAAGTTGTCGGTGATCGTCGCTTCGCTGCCCTTCGGATAAAGCACGCCAATCTTCGTCTGCCCCGGCGTCGTCTGGACCGAGAGCAGGCGGCCCTTGGCGTCGAAGGCGAGCCCGTTGGCGCCGTTGGTGTTCTCGAGGAAGGTGGACGTCGTGCCGTCGGGCGCGATGCGCGTAATCCGATTGGCCTGGGTCTCGGTGAATATCAGGCTTCCGTCGGGCATGCCGATCGGCCCTTCCGTCCCCTGGAAGCCTGACTTGATCACCTGCACCTTCGTGCCGGCCTTGACCACGCCGGCGATCTCCGGCGCCTCGGTATCGGTTGGAGGCGGTTGCGGCTGTCCCCCGCCCTGGGCGAAGGCGACGGACGCGGTCAGCGCGACAAACACCGTTGCAATCTGCAGAGTCCTCATAACAGTTTGTAAACCTCGCGGCGGCCGGTGAGATAGAGGTCCGTGTAGCCCTGGAACTTCTCGCGGATGTCGGGACGAGCCATGTAGTCGTCGAGGCTCTTGTGGAACAGATCGAGGTTCTCGACCTCGGAGACGAGCACGACCGTGTTGAACGGCCCGATGTAGTCGGTCATCACGCGGGTGTTGAGCTCGGGCATGTTCGCGAGCCCGTCCTTGAAGAGCCGCGCCAGCTTCGAGGCGCTGCCTGGCTTGGCCGTGAATACTTCGCGAACTGACGTACATGCGATCGTCTCCTTATATTCGGCGAGGCTGATGCCGTCAAACACGGCGGGGCTGGGCCCCGCCACGACAGTCGCACTGAAGCACCGCGCACTTGAGGCACTCAAGGCACTCTCAGGCACGTCAGGCACTCATGGTGGCCCTATCGCTTCAATCACCAGCCGCAACGCTTCATTCGTCGTCTTCCGCGCGACGCGTTCGCCGCGCTGATGCCCCATCCGCACGATCACGAGCTTGTGCGACGGCACGATGAACGTATTCTGCCCGCCCGCGCCGGCCATGAAGTATGCATCTCGCGGCAGGTTCCAGGCCCCGTCACCGTTGATCCAGAACAGGCCGCCATAGACGGGCCGCGACCATGCTGGCGCCAGCGTGCTGACCACTTTCGACCAACCCTCGGGCAGGATGCGCTGCCCTTGCCAGACGCCATCCTGCAGATAGAGCAAGCCGAGGCGCGCCCAGTTGCGCGCCGTGCCGTAGTCGTAGCCGGTGATCAGGAAGTTGCCGTGTGGATCGGTCTCGAGCACCTGCCGGCGAATGCCGATCCGGTCGAACAACGCACGCTGCGGCCAGGTGAGAAACTCCTCGCCGCGCTTACTGATCGCGAGCTTCGCCAGATACATCAGCGTCAGCGGATCGCTGTTACGGTAGCGGCCTTGGGTGTTCGGCTCGAACTGCATCGGTTGATGGACCGAGTAGTCGTAGGCGTTGACGGCGCCGGTGTAGATGTAGAAATGATCCGGATATCCCTTGTCCGGCGTGTAGTCGGGGTCCTGCGTCGCGATGAAGCGCAGGCCGCTGCTCATGTGCAGCAAATCGATGTGGCGAATCGCGCTCCGCTTGTCGCCCGGCTGCTGCCACTCCGGCACTGCCGCGCGCTGCTCCAGCGCGTAGGTGCCGTCTTTGACCAGCAGCGAGAAGAGCGTAGACGCGATACTTTTGCCCATCGACCAGCTCTCGAGCTGCGTGTCCTTCGTGATCCCCGGCATGTAGCGCTCGGCGACGATGCGGCCGTCGTGCACGACGAGGAAGGCGGCGGTCAGCGCGGCAGGATCGGCGAAGGCAGCCTCGACCGCGGCGGCAAGCTTGTCCTGGTCGAGTTCACCCTTGACGTCGAGCGAAGGCGAGTCACCCATCGGCCACGGTTGCGTCGCCGCATCGGGGAGCGCGCTCTTCACCGCGACCGGCTTGAAGAAGATGTGCGACTTCGCCGTTGGATCCCGGTGAATGATGCAGCCCTGATCGCCGTAGAAGCCGGCCTCGCGGGTGACGCCGTCGAGCGTCATCCGGGCGATCTTGCGCTCGCGATCGATCGTCCACTTCGCCTTGAGCGCCTCCTCCTGATCCGGCATGAGCATCAGCCCGCTGTGCTGTGCGGCTTCCGCAGGATCGCGGCCCGAAACGAACACCGCCGAACAGAGAACCTTGGCGTAGCCCGCCAGCCCCAGTTCGAGCGGTGTGCCTTGCGGGCGGTACTGCGGTGGTCGATCGTCCTGCTGCGCGACGGCGATCGCGCCGGTGACGAGAAAAGCGACGGCGAGGAGCGTGCGTTTCATGGCGTAACTGGCAACGTCGCGCGACCGGCAAGCGAAACGGGCGGCTCGGATTCTAGTCCGAACCGCCCGCCATCCCACCAAGGGCCTACTGCAGGCCCACTACAGGCCCACCACAGGCCCACCACAGGCCCACCGAAGGCCTAGAACGAATAGCGCGCCGTGATCTGATACGTCCGCGAGTAGTTCGCCTGCGCGTTCACGCGACCGAAGTTCGAGTTCCCGAACGCGCTGCTCTGCAGCGCGACATACCACGGATTGTTGAACAGGTTGATCGTCTCGATCCGGATCGTTGCGCGACGAGCACCACCAAGCCTGATGTCGCGACTGATCGCCATGTCGGTGGAGTTTCGCCACGGCGAGTACGCGCCATCGAGGATGCGCGGCGCATTGCCAAACGTGCCTGCCGGCGCCTGCGTGAACGCGTTCTGATTGAGGTACAAGTCGTCGTTCGGGTTGTCCTCCAGCCGCTCGGTAATACTGCCGCCGACGAGGGGGTCGGCGTCGGGTACCAGGTTGGGCCGCTGCGACGAGCCGAGCAGATTGGTGTTGTTGACGTTCTGCGTCACGCCAATCGGGAAGCCGCTCTGCATCTGAATCACGAAGGAGACCGTCCACCCACCGGCTAGCGCACTGCCGATCCCACTCGTCAGCCAACGCTCGCCTTCGCCGAACGGTAACCGGAAAATCGGGCTCGCGACCACCTTATGCGGCGAGTCGAGCCGGCTGCGCCCGTACTCGGCGTCGGGATCGAAGTAATCGGACCCCGGAATCGCCGTGTAGTTGTTCAGGATGCCGACTGTGCCGACGTAGTAGTTCGTTTGCGCAAACTGGTTGTCATCCAAACGGCTGTATGTGTAGCTGATACGGCCGCCCCACCAGCCAGTTGGGCGTTTCGTCAACTGAATCACGCCGGCGTGATACTGCGAGCGGGCAAGCGTGCTGAATCGCATGTTGACGTCACCGAACTGCGGGAACGGTCGCAACAGCTGGTTGCGCTGAATCGTCTGCCGGGTGGCAAACGCGCCTGCACCGGCCACTCCGAAGAATGGGTTAGCGACCAACTCGGTGAGCCGGTTTGTTCCACCGGGGTTGTTGAGCGGTAAGAACCTCGGATCGACCTGGTTGATGTTGACGTCACCGTTCGCGGTACCGCCCCAGGTCAGATGCCGGCCGGTGGCTCCCATGTAGGTGAAGCCGATGCTCATGTCGCCGGGCAGCTGTCGCTGAAGGTCCACGGAGTATTGCTGCACGCGTGGCGCGTCGCGGTCGGGATCGATATAGGTCACATCGGCGCTCACGCCAGTGAGCAGACCGAGCGCATTGCCTGAAATCGGCGCCAGTCCGCCTGGGAACGGGTTGTCGATGGAAGTAATCGGCCGTAGCGTGTCTTGCTGAACGTCGTTGCGCTGCGAATAACCGGCGGCCGCCTGCACGCCCGACTGCCAAGGCGCCCAGAAGATACCGTAACCGGCACGCAACACGGTACTCGGGCTGAAGCTGTACGCCATGCCGAGTCGAGGGGAGGCCTTCACTTTCGGTGGATCACCGACGTGTTCAGGGGCGCCATTCTGACCGGCGAAGAGCAGTCCGCCGAGCACTGGTCGCGCTGGGGTCCCGGCAACCGGATCCGCAGGGATGACCACGTTGAGCGGGCTGGCCACATTTCGATCGAACCCGACCACGAGCTGGTTATTGCGTTCAGCTAACCCGGTCTCGTGCTCCAGCCGGACGCCGTAGTTCACGGTCAACTTGTCCGACACGCGCCAGTCGTCCTGCACGAAGGCGCCGTAGTAGTTGACGTAGTCGTCGAATTCGCTTACCAGCGACAGGTTGCCGGAGAAGGGGTAGCCGAGCAGCATGTCGGCGATGACATTCTGACTCAGACTGTTCGGATTGTTGGCGTTGCTGCCGGTAAATCGGCCGTTGAACGTATAGCTTCCCGCCGAATTACCGTAGTTCAGTGAATTGACGCCGAGCACACGATAGTCGCCACCAAACTTGAAGCTGTGCGAACCGGCCAGCTTGGTCAGCGTGCCGTTGACGCCCCACGAGTAGTAATTGGTGTCCGACAAGCCGCTGTTGCCCGTGGCCGGATATGGCGTGAGCGTGAAGTCCGGGAACTTCTGCACGGCGAGGGAGTTGACGAACGCCGGGTTCATACCCGGGACGGTGCCCAGGTCGAACGGGTAAGGCACGGCGTTGTCGTCGCTGAACGTGTTCATCCCGGCGCGGAATGTCGCCACCATCGTCGGGTTGATGATGTAGGTGTTGTTCAGCACGAACACGTTGACGTCGCGATCGAGGTGAAAGGCGTCGCCGGCGTAGCGCGCATCAGGAAAATAGTTGGCGTCTGGCTCGAACGTGCTCTGCCGCAGGTACAACCCACTGAGCGAGATCGCGCTGTTGAAGTGGTGGTCCAGCTTCATGGAGTACTGGTGGGCCTTCGACTTGATGATGTCCTGCGCCGGGAGGTTGACCGAGCCATCGTCGTAATCGGTGTGCTCGGTCGGCATCGGCAGCGCATTGACAAACGCGCGGCCGGCGGGGTTGATCCGGTTCGGGGAGATGATGTTGCCCGGGAAAGGCTGACGGTTCCCGTTCGCGTCGGTGGTCAGCGGATCGTAAATGACGATCTGCCGACCCTGAGCATCGGTGAGGCGGCTGAAATCGCCGTTGCGCATGGCTGCTGTTGGGACACGGAGGCCGGAGTTCTGCGACTGCGCATCGCGGTAGACGTCAGCGGCAAACCAGAAGAACATCTTGTTGCGGAGAACGGGACCACCGACCCCGCCTGCACCGCGGCGCCAGGTACCTGATCGTTGGTCTCGAGGCCGCGAATCTCGTTGAAGAAGCCGCCGCCAACGAGGGCTGCCGGACGGGTGAGATAGAGCGCTGATCCTCGATACTGATTGCTCCCAGAACGCGCGGTGGTGTTGAACACGCCGCCGCCGGTGCGCCCCATTTCCGCGTCATAGGTATGGACTTGAACGCGGACGTCCTCGATCATCTCGCCGCTGGGATTGGTGGACGAGCGATTCTGTAAGTCCGTAATCGGGAAGCCGTCGAGCAGATAGTTGTTTGCGCGGACGCCGCCGCCGCCGACTGACAGCGTCGACGCGCCGGACTGATCCTGCATGCGGTTCCAGTGGGTGTCGCCGCTGCTCTGGACTGTCGGAACGGTGACCGACATCAGGAAGATGTTGCCGCCAACACTGGGGAGGACCTCGAGCGTTTTCGCGTCGAGCACATCGGCGTGCGACGCGTTCGACGTCTCGATGAGCGGCGCGTCGGCTGTCACCGTGATCGTCTCTTCCACCGTGCCGACCTCGAGGATGATGTCGAGCGTGACGAATGTCTGGGTCGCGATGCGAATCCCTCGGCGTTCGAAGGTCTTGAATCCCTGAACGGTGGCTTTGATCATGTAGCTGCCGGGATCCACCGCCGGGAACGAGTATTCACCCGATTCGTTGCTCACCGTGTCGCGCGCGACGTTCGTGGACTCGTTGGTCAACGTCACCGTCGCGCCTGGAATGACTCCCTGCGCATCCTTCACCGCGCCGCGTAACCCACCCTGGAAAGTTTGTGCGCTGGCGTGCGCATCGCCGGTGACGAGGCCGATAACCACCAGCAGCACAACAGACTTCAAGAGAGTTCGCATACACGTCCTCCCACCAAAAAAAACGAACAGCCAAACGAACTGTTCAGGTAATGCGAAAGCGAAATGTGTGCGGACAGTCACTACTTATTAATTCGATTGACCAGCCGGTTTCCGGTCACGATTTGTCTCTGGATGTCTCTATCCCGCCCCTGTCGGCGGCCGGCGCCATGTCCTACAATGCGTGGATCGAAACGATGGCGCGGGCGGCACGCCCGCGCGGGAGTACCACATGTCACGAATGACCTTTTTTGCCGCGATTGCCTGTGCGCTCGTCGTCGGCCTGGCGTCTCCCTGGGCGCAGCAGCCGCCGCCGCAACCGCCGTCGCAGCAACAGCCGCCCGACCCGCAAGGGCGCGGCGGACGCGGCGGACGAGGTGGTGAACAACCGGCCGAGGCGCCGGCACAGGGACGCGGCGAAGGGCGCGGCAATGCCGCCCCGGCGGCGCCAGCCAAACCGCTCGTGCCGGCGGCGGCGAGCAGCGTCGCCGCGACACCCGATCGCTTCATCGGCGAGTTCGTCACCATGACCGGCACCGTCGAGCAGGTGCTCGGCAAGCTCGCCTTCTCCGTCGATCAGGACCGCGCCAAGAGCACCGGCGCGGAGATCCTGGTGATCCCGGTTCGCATGAGCGATCCGATCGAGGCCAACACCTACGTGACCGTGATCGGCGACGTCATCAAGTTCGATCCGGAAGAAGTGAAGAAGCGTGGCAAGACGCTGCCTCCCGATCTGCCGCCCGATGTGATTGCCAAGTTCCAGGGCAAGCCGGCGGTGCTGGCCAACGCGGTGATCAACTCGGCGATGATCGACCTCGCCAAGTTCATCCCGCCGCCGATGACGCCGGAAGAAGCGGCGTACGACAAGGTGATGAAGGGTGTGGGCCCGGCCAACGCCGCGCTGCGCAAGGGCCTGGAGGCGTCGAACGCGGAGCTCGTGAAGAGCAACAGCGAGATCCTCAAGAAGTCGTTCGCCGAGACGGAAGCCTTCTGGAAGACGCGCGGCAAGACCGATGCGATGAAGTTTGCCGCCGAGGCGCGCAAGGCCGCCGAGCTGATCGAGCTGGCGGCGACGGCCGGCAAGTGGGAGGACGTGAAGACGCACGCCAACACGCTCGGACAGCAGTGCGCGAGCTGCCATGGCATCTACCGCGAGCGTGGCGAGGACGGATCGTTCTTTATCAAGCCTGGATCGAGATAGCCGCCCGGGTGCCTAAGGTGCCTTGGGTGCTTGGTGCTTGGTGCACTGCACGTTGTCGTGGCGGATCTTCAGCTCCGCCGGCGTTGTGGCGGGGCTTTATCCCCGCCTGTCGTAGTGGCGAACCTTTAGGTCCGCTGTGGAGATGTTCATGAAAAAAGCGATTCTCCTCTTCGGTGCGATATTCACCTTCGCGGGCGTGCTCGCGCTCGCGGAACAGGCACAGACTCAACCCCCTGCGGGACAAGCCGGCGCGGGCGCGCCGGCGCAGGGCCGCGGCCGCGGTAACCAGCCGCCGCCGGATCCGCGCGACATGGGCGGCGGTCGCTGCGCGCAGAATCCGTACAACTGTGCCGACACGCCCAATCCGCTTCCGCCCGCCACCACGGTGTGGCTCGAAGAGATGACGTGGATGGACGTGCGCGATGCGATCAAGGCCGGGAAGACGAGCGTGATCGTGCCCACCGGCGGCATCGAGCCGAACGGGCCGTGGCTCGTGCTTGGCAAGCACAACTACGTGCTGCACGCCAACTGCGACGCGATCGCGCGCAAGATGGGCAACGCGCTGTGCGCGCCGATTATCAAGCTCGTGCCGGAAGGCAACTACGAGCCCAAGAGCGGCCACATGGCGAGCCCGGGCACGCTGACGATGAAGGAGGAAACCTTCCGCGCCGTGCTCGAGGACGTCGCCCGCAGTCTCAAGGCCCACGGCTTCAAGCAGATCTTCTTCATCGGCGACAGCGGTGGCAACCAGGATGGTCAGCGGGCGGTCTCGGAGAAGTTGAACGCGGAATGGAGCGCCAATCCGCTGGTCGCGCACATTCAGCAGGTACTACGACTACAACAGCGTCGCCCGCCACATGGAAGGCCAGGGCATCAAGGACGGCGCGAGCGACAACATGCACGACGATCCGATCATCACGCTCAACATGTTCATCGACGATCCGAACTCGGTGCGCTACGACGCGCGTGTGAAGGCGAAGAAGGCGTCGATCAACGGGGTTGATCTTTCGGATCGCGCGAAGGCGACCGAGTGGGCGAAGAAGATCGTGGCGTTCCGCGCCGATTGGACGGTTGACGCGATCAACAAGACGGTCGCGAACAAGGGCACGCTGCCACGTCCGGCGAGAGGCTCCCAGTAGTCACGGCGTCGCCCTGTTCAGGTTTTCAGGTTTCAGGTTTTAATCCCACTCCGCACTTGATGTGACGTAGGAAGTGTACTTGAATACCGGCATGGCCTATGGACACGACGTCAAGTTTCGCGAGCGCGTAGTGGCGGCCCATGCGGCGGGAAAAGGCGGCGTCCACACGCTCGCGGAGATGTTTGGGATCGGGTATCGCACGGTCCAACGCTGGCTCGCGCGACAGCGTGCGACGGGGTCTGTGGCCCCGGCGCCCGGAGCCGGGGGCTGGACGTCGCCCGTCGACCCGACGTTGTTGACCACGCTCATTCGGGAGGCACCGGATTCGACCGCCGCCGAGTTGTCCTGGGATGACAACCGGCGCGTCGGCGCGAGCCACCGGACCAGCGTGGCGGCCATCGGCCGGGCGCGCCAGCGCTTGGGGTTCGTGTGTAAAAAAAACGTCCGCGGCCAAGTGAAGTGGATCGGCCCGACGTCGCCGCGAAGCGGACGGCGTTCCTCCGCTGGATGAAACGCATCGACCCCCGACGCTTGGTCTTCATCGATGAATCGGGCGCAAATCTGGCGATGGGCCGATCGCACGCGTGGGTGCTGCGGGGCGAGGAATACGTGGAGCCGCGGCCGATGAACTGGGGCGACAACCTGAGTCTGATCGGCGCCGTGCGACTGGGCGGCTGGGTGACGTTGGGCACGCAGTGGAAGGCCGTCAAGGCGAAGGACTTCACCGCGTGGGTCCGCGACCGACTCGCGCCCCGCCTGCAGCCGGGCGATATGGTGTTGCTCGACAATCTGCGCGCCCACAAAGCGCCGGCGGTCGCGGCCTTGATTGCACGGCGTGGGGCCACGGTGAAGTTCCTGCCGCCGTATTCGCACGACTTCAATCCGATCGAGGCCGTGTGGGCGCTGGTGAAGAAATACATCCGGACCTTCGCGCCGCGCACGGCCGCCGCGCTGCGTCGCGCCGCGCGTGCCGCGCGCCACGTTGTGGACGCCGATCACTGCGCGCAGTTCTTCGCACATGCCGGGTACGTCACATCAAGTGCGTGAAGGGATTAGGTTTCAGGTTTCAGGTTTCAGGAGTGCTTGATGCTCGCTCCTTGGTCTCTGCTTGCAACCTGAAACCTACAACCTGGACAGCTACGGCATCGTCAGACTCACCACATTCGACGGCGCGCCCGTGCCGCAGACATTGGCCGACACGATTCGCACGAAGAACATACCGGGTGGGGCAACCGCATCGAACGTGGTCACGCTCCTCCCGACCGGCTGATTCAACACCGGGCGCGAGAAGCCTGCATCGAGCGCCGCTTGCACGAGGTAGTCGGTCGCCGGGTTGGCGCCGCCTTCGGGAGCCGTCCACGACAGGCGAACGTTCAACCCACCCAGTTTCGTGATCGTGAAGGCCGTGGCCGACCCGGGCGCTGCCGTGCACAGGCCTCCTCCGCCAATCACTTGCACGTTCGATGGCGCGCTCTGGCCTGCCGCGTTGCGCGCGCGAGCGCGAAGGAAGAACGTCCCAGGTGGAACGCCCGGAATCACCAATGACGTCAAAGGCGATCCCGTGCGCTGCGAATAGATCACCGCGTTGAAGCTCACGTCGAACGCAGCCTCCAGGACGTAGTCGGTCGGCGACGGACCACTCGCCGGCGCCGCCCACGTCATGCTCAACGTCGTACCGTTCAGCGTCGCCACGAACGCGGTGGGCGGATCTGGCGGCCCTCCGATCCGCTGGACGTTGGACGCCGGGCCGGTACCGAGCCCGTTCCGCGCACGGACGCGCAGATAGAAGATGCCCGTCGGGACGTTCGGAACGGTCAATGTGCGGGCCGCGGATCCGGTGGACTGATCGACGACCACGGCCGTGAAGTTCGGATCGATTGCCGCTTGGATGGTGTAGTCGGTCGGCGGCGCGCCGCTTGCCGGAAGTCCCCACGACATCGAGAGCGTGGGACCCGCCAGCGTCGCGAGGAAATTCGTCGGTGCGCCGGGCGGGCCGGTCGCCGACGTCACCGCCAGTGTAAAGGTCGTCGCTGTGGACGCCAGACCGTCCGACACCGAGACCGTCACGGTCGTCGAACCGAACTGGCCGGCCGCCGGCTGCAGCGACAGCGTGCGGCTGAAGCCGGTGCCGGCGAGGACGACGCCCGCCGGCGGCAGCAAGGTCGCATTACTGGCGCTCGCCGCGACGTCGATGCTCCCCGGCGGAGAGTCGATGTCGGCGATCACCAGAGGAAATGGTCCGACGATCCCATCCTGCTCGACCGATTGGTCAGCGATTGCCGCGATGATCGGCGCGTCATCCACCGGCGCCACGGTCAGCACGAAGGTATCGCTCGCGCTCGCACTGCCGTCGCTCACCGTCACGGTAATCGTCGTCGTGCCAGACTCGTTTGCCATCGGCGTCACCATCAGTGTCCGGTTGGCGCCAGTGCCTCCCGCGACAACCGCGCCAGGCGGGACCAGCGCGACATTCGAGGACGATACCGTGACGCTCAGCGTGCCGGCAGCGCTCTCGACATCGCCAACGGCGAACGCGAGGGGGCCGAGGATCTGATCCTCGGCGATGGTCTGATTGGGAAGATCCGCGATCGTCGGCGCGTCGTTCACCGGAGTGACCGTGAGCGTCAAAGTGTCGCTCGCGGTCAACGCCCCGTCGCTCACATTCAACGTGATGATCGTCGTGCCCGACTCATGCGCTACGGGCGTGACCGTGAGGGTGCGAGCCGCGCCGGTTCCTCCTAACGTAAGTCCGGTCGGTGGCACGAGAGCACCATTCGACGACAACGCCGTAACGTTCAGCGACGCGGCGGTGGTTTCCAGGTCGCTGATGGTGAACGACAGCGGGCCCAGCACGCTGTCCTCGGCGATTGTCCTGTCAGTGACATTCTCAATGGCCGGCGCATCGTTGACGGGCAAAAAGGTCAGCTCGAACGTGTCGCTCGTGCTCAGCGCACCGTCGTCCACGGTCAGCGTGATGGTTGTGGTGCCGGACTGGTTCGCCGCTGGCGTCGCCGTCAGCGTCCGGATGCTGCCGGTACCGCCTAGAACAAGACCGCCTGGCGGCAACAGCGAGGAATTCGATGACGACGCGGTCACCGTCAGTGTGGCCGGGGCGCTCTCGAGATCGTTGACGGTAATCACGATCGGGCCGAGAACCTGGTCCTCGGCGACGGTCAGATTGGAAACATCCGTAATCGTCGGCGCATCGTTGACCGGCGTCACGGTGAGCCAGAACGTGTCGTGCGTGGTCAATACGCCGTCGCTGACCGACAGCGTGATTGTGGCTACACCCGACCGATTGGCAGCCGGGGTGATCGTGAGCGTGCGGTTCGCGCCCGTGCCGCCGACTGTGAAGCTGCCCGGTGGCACGAGGAAGGTGTTGGGCGAGGTCGCGGTCACCGCCAGAGACCCGGCGGGCGTTTCGGCGTCACCGACGGTGAATGCCAGCGGCCCGATCGTGGAATCTTCGGCGACGTCCTGGTCGTCGACGTCCGTGATGGTGGGTGCGGTGTTGACCGGCGTCACCGTCAGCTCGAACGTATCGCTGGCAGTCTGCGAGCCATTGCTCACCGTGATGGTGATGGTCGTCGTGCCGCTTTGGTTTGCGGCCGGCGTGATGGTGAACGTCCGCAACTCTTCCGCTCCGCCGAACACGATGTTCGACACCGGCACCAGCGCCGGATTGGAGGACGAGGCACTCAGCGTCAGGCTGGCCGCGGGAGTATTGCTGTCGGTGACGATGAAGTCGATGGGGCCGAGCGGTGTGTTCAGGGTGGTTGTTTGATTGGCAACGTCGCTGATCGTCAGCCCGGAAACGGATGACCCCTCCAGCCTCGTGACTTTCGTGCCCCAAGTCGACCCGCCCTTGGCGTATTCCTGAATCGTCCAGAACGTGGCGTCGTCGGACGGATCGACGCTCACCATCGAATAATCACCCCACCGGTATGTACTGGTTGTCTCGAAAGTGTTGTTGTACGGACCAACCCCCGCAAGGTGCTGGATCGGCGCCTGCGTCGTTCCTGGCGGGTCGGACGGCTCACGGTGCGCGAACGCGGCGCCGGCGAACGTGTTGGCGGCGGCGGATGCGAACCCAATCACGACGGTCCCCTGCGCGTTGATGTTGACCGACGGGAACCAGTAGTACCGCGGGTTCGACACGGCGGGATCGAAGATCGTTCCGGCCTGGTTGACCGTAGGCGTATCCGCAGAGATGTTCGACAGTTCGTACCAGCGGACACCGTTGCTGTTGCACCCGCCACCAATGTCCGCGACGCCGGCCGTGTTGACACAGAACGCATGCGCCGTCCAGATGCGTCCGTTGCGAGCGACGGCGTTAATCAGTCGATGATCGAGGCCGTCCAGCCGCTTCGTGCCGCCGGAATGGGGAACGCTGACAGCTTGGGTTGTCGAGAGCACTGTAATCGCATTCGTCGTCACACTTGGCGACGCCGAGGCGGGATCCGACACCCGCGTAAGCAGCAGCCGGCCGAACATCAGACGGTCAACGCTCACGAAATAACCGAAGGCTGGAGACGCATCGTAATTGTCAACGCCCTGTGGCGTGACATAGGTGGACGTCGACACGAATCCAGCGATGATGCCCGCCCCCGCAAGGAGATTCGGCTTCGCGAGAACGTACAGCGTCGAGCCGAAGTACGACATCGTTTGCGTTGTCGTTCCGCAGAACTCATTGGCGCCAATGTAGAGCGCGTTCGCGTCGATGCCGAGGGTCTCGTAGTCGCTGAGGCAGGGGTGTCCCGAACCGTTGACGACGGTGTCGGTGAAGAAGGTCATCTGCCACACAGTAGATGCGGTAATCGTCGCAGTGTCGCTGAAGGCGATCACGAGTCGGCTCGGTACGGCGACGGTGAAATAGACGATGAACCAGCGGTTGGAGTGACGGTCGAACCGAATCCGCGGATCCACGGCGGTGACGCCGTTACGCACCGGATTGAAGAACGTGTTCGCGGTCACGTCGAGCACGCCGTCAGCCGCAAGCGTCGTCTTGCTGTAAGTGCGAATGCGGCCGTTCACGGTCACGATGTACTGGGTAGGTCCGACGTCGCCCATCGAATCGGGAGGAAAGAACAATGACTCAGTGAAATCCGGTCCGTCGAAGCTGGATGCGACCGGAGGAGGCGATGCCAGGGTCGCCGGAACGTCCGCAGCAGTCGGCGGAGGCCATTGCGACAGCGCCGGCGCATTCGGGTTCTGGGGCAACTGGCGCTGCCCGGGGATCTCGAACTCTCGACGCAGCACGGGCTCGCGCCGATCTCGCGCAATCACATCGGATGCCGCCTGCTCCGCCATCAGCTCACTTACGGTGCGCGACTCCAGAGTCGGAAGCGTGAAGGGCTGCGCGGGAATGTTCTCGAGCGCCTGGAGGACGGGCCCATGCACGCCGGGAAGCGCAGGCGAATCGAACCGGATCTCCTGTGCCCCACTCTGCGCAAGGACCGCCTCCTGCGACTCGTCGTCGTCGAAGCGCGATGCGCCGGGCCACAGATGACCAGTGGTGGTTAGGGCGACAACGACGGCGAGCGCACTTCGAACGATCAGTTGACGGGCGGTGCGCATGGGACGGGGGAAAGCCTCAGCAGATTTGCACCGCTGAGCTTATAACAAGAAGGCGGCGCGGGGGAAATCCCCGGCCGCCTTTCATAATCTGCGCGCAATAGCGGGCCGAAGCCCTGCCACAATACGTTGGGCCTGGCAGTGGCGAGTCGTCAGCCCGCCCGCTATCAGTAGCGGTAGTGCTCCGCTTTGTACGGACCGTCCACCGGCACGCCGATGTATTCCGCCTGCTCCTGCGAGAGCGTCGTGAGCTTCACGCCCAGGTGTTCGAGGTGCAGCCGCGCCACTTCCTCGTCCAGCTTCTTGGGCAGCATCAGCACCTGGAGGCCGATCGCCTCGGCGTTCTTGTGGAGCTCGATCTGGGCCAGCACCTGGTTGGTGAACGACG
The DNA here is from genome assembly GCA_963807105.1 of uncultured Acidobacteriota bacterium. Taxonomy (GTDB): domain Bacteria; phylum Acidobacteriota; class Vicinamibacteria; order Vicinamibacterales; family UBA2999; genus DASPWV01. The sequence goes on from CAWEAM010000001.1 coordinate 724,719, forward strand.
CCGACATCACGAAGCTCGGGTGTCCAGTGGCGCAACCGAGGTTGAGCAGGCGCCCTTCGGCGAGGACCAGCACCGAGTGGCCGTCCGGGAATACCCACTCGTCGTACTGCGGCTTGATGTTGATCTTCTTGATGCCGCCAAACTTCTTCAGACCGGCCATGTCGATCTCGTTGTCGAAGTGGCCGATGTTGCCGACGATGGCGTTGTGCTTCATCCGCGCCATGTGCTCGACGGTGATGATGTTGAAGTTGCCGGTCGCGGTGATGAAGATATCGGCGCGATCGATCACCTCGTCGATCGTCGTGACCTCGAAGCCTTCCATCGCCGCCTGCAGTGCACAAATCGGATCGATCTCGGTGACGACAACGCGGCAGCCCTGGCCGCGCAGCGCCTGTGCGCAACCCTTCCCCACTTCGCCGTAGCCGAAGACCACCGCCAGCTTACCGCCGAGCATCACGTCGGTCGCGCGCGCGAGACCGTCCGGCAGCGAATGCCGGCACCCGTAGATGTTGTCGAACTTGCTCTTGGTGACCGAGTCGTTGACGTTGATCGCCGGGAAGAGCAGCGTGCCGGCCTTCATCATCTCGTAGAGACGATGAACACCAGTCGTCGTCTCTTCCGAGACGCCGCGGATGCCCTTGGCAATCTTCGACCACCGGCCGGGATGCGCCGCGAGCTCGGCGTTGATGGTGTTGAGGATCACGCCCCACTCTTCGGGATCCTTCTCCGGATTGAACGCGGGCACGGCGCCAGCCTTTTCGTACTCGGTACGCTTTGTGCACGAAGAGCGTCGCATCGCCGCCGTCGTCCACGATCAGCGTCGGGCCGCTGCCGTCGGGCCACACGAGCGCCTGCACCGTGCACCACCAGTACTCGTCGAGCGTCTCGCCCTTCCAGGCGAAGACGGGAGTGCCGCGCGGGTTGGCCGCGGTACCGCCGGTCTCGGGACGGCCGACCACTACCGCCGCCGCCGCGTGATCCTGCGTCGAGAAGATGTTGCACGACACCCAGCGCACGTCGGCGCCGAGCTCAGCGAGCGTCTCGATCAGCACCGCCGTCTGAATCGTCATGTGCAGACTGCCCATCACCCGCGCCCCGGCGAGCGGCTTGCTGCCGGCATACCGCGCCCGAACCGCCATCAGCCCAGGCATCTCGTGCTCGGCGAGACGAATCTCTTTGCGGCCCCACTCGGCGAGACCGAGATCGGCGACCTTGAAGGGATCCCGACCCGCTTGTTCCGCGGCGTCGAACGCGTGCTGCTCTTTCACTGCAGTGGACATTTGTGCTCCTTTAGCCGCGGACCTGAAAGTCCGCGCTACTTACGAAATCCCCGCGAACCTGGAAGGTCCGCGCTACTTACGAAATTCTCGAGGTGTGCGCTACGTACTAGGTTCAAGGCCGCGCACCCACCATTACCCTCCACACCACGACGTCTATCGCGCGGACCTTCAGGTCTGCGACGACACGCCGGATTTCTCCGCGACGGCGACGAACAACGCCGGCCCCTTCGCGTCGGGATCGACCGGCAGCGCGTGGATCCGGACGTCGGTGAATCCGGCGCCTGTCAATAGCCTTCGCATCTGCTTCTCGGGAAATCCCAGCCAGACGTGGCCCATCTGCTGCTGGTACTCGGCCCGATCGTGGGGCAGCATGTCGATGATCAGCGCGCGCCCGCCCGGCTTGAGGACGCGCGCGTTTTCGGCCAGCGCGCGCGCCGGCTCCGGCACATGGTGCAGCACCAGCGCCATCACCGTCGCATCGAGCTCGCCGTTGTCGATGGGCAGCGCCTCGAGCGTGCCCAGGCGGAAATCCACCGCGGCCGATCCATCGAGCCGGGCGCGCGCCGCCTGCAGCATGTCGGGCGAGCCATCCACCCCGATGACGCGCGCGACGTGCGGCGCAAGCAGCGCGCTGATCTGCCCCGTTCCACAACCGAGATCGCCAACCGTGAGCGCCGGATCGAGCAGCGCGACGAGCGCCTGGAGATGGAAAGAGCCACCGAACAGCTCCGCGCGCAGATGATCCCAGCGGCCCGACGCGCTCGAGAAGAACTCTTCGGATTTCGAACGGCGCCGCGCGAGCACACCTTTGAGCCGCCGCTCATCCTGATCGGCCGCGTTGCCGCGCGACATCTGCTTGCGGATGAGCGGCCAGAGCTTCCGCGCCCCGGCCTCGAGCTCGTCGAGGGCCACGCTGTAGTAGCGGCTCGTGCCGTCCCGGCGAGACGAGAGCCAGCCGTCGTCGCCCAGCGTCTTGAGATGCCGGCTCACGGTGGACTGCGGTAGCTGAAGCACTGCGCACAGCTCCGACACTGTCAGCTCATGGCGCTCGAGCGCGAGCACCATGCGGCAGCGGATGGGGTCGGCCAGCGCGGCCATGTGGTCGAGCATGGACGGGACGGCATCACGGGTTATCGCGACGACTTTCGGGGATTTCATCCGTGTATCCGGATTATAGGCTAGACACCGCATGGCGTCAATACCAGGCCCGATTGCAACCATTTCGCGGACTGCGCCATCTATGTGCCTTGAGCGTATAGACGCCGAGCACATATGGACCGTTTCCGACCCGAATCGTTCCTGCCACTGACGCCGGTGGCGTTCGAGATCCTGCTGGCGCTCGCTGACGGCGAGCGGCACGGTTACAGCATCATGCGGGAGGTGTCCGATCGGTCGCGCGGCGCGGTGACGCTGCATCCAGGGACCCTCTACCGCGCGCTTGCCCGCCTCCTCGAAAGCGGACTGATCGACGAGCTCGCCGAGCGGCCCGATCCTGCGGCCGACGACGAGCGGCGCCGGTATTACCGGCTGACCAGCCGCGGCATCGCAGTGGCACGCGCCGAGGCACAACGCATCGAGAGCCAGGTGTCGGCCGCGCGCAGCCGCAAGCTGCTTGGAGACCGTGCGTGAACCGCGGACGCTGGAGCGACCTCGTATTCTCGCTGGCGCTGCTCGCCTATCCGCGCGCTTTTCGGCGACGGTTCGGCGAGGAGATGCGCCGCGACTATCGCCACGGCGCCAGCCAGCGCACCTCCGGCACCTTGGACATCCTCGCTGCGCTCGCGCACATCACCGCCTCGGGCATCGCCGAGCGGCGCAGCGCGATCACGCGCGCGCTCTTCTGGCCCAATCACCGGCCGCATCTGTACGAACCCAACGGGAGGCACTTCATGTTCTGGGACACGCTCCGGTCGGATCTCCAGCACGCGCTGCGGCTTGCGCTGAAAACACCGTTGATCACGGCACTCACGGTGCTGGCGCTGGCGCTCGGCATCGGCGCCAACACCGCGATCTTCGCCGTCGTCAACAGCGTGCTGGTGAAGTCGCTTCCCTACAGCGATCCGGATCGGCTGGTAATCGTCTGGAGCGACGCGTCGAAGCAGAATCGGCCGCGCAACACCGTATCGCCCGCCAACTTCCTCGACTTCCAGCGGATGAATCAGACGCTGGGCCAGCTCGAAGGCTATTTCTCGTTCGTCTCGCCGCGCGAGCTGGTCATCGACGGTCCGAGCGAAGTCACGATCTCGGTCGTGGTGACGCCGGCACTGTTCGATCTGCTCGGGCGCCGCCCGATCCTCGGGCGCGGCTTCGACCCGGCCGGACAGCCGGACGAGCTCGTGCTGAGCCACGGATACTGGCAGCGCCGTTTTGGCGGTGACCCGAACGTGATCGGCCGGACGGTCGTCGCCGGCGATCGACCGACGACCATCGTCGGGGTGATGCCTCCCGACTTCACGTTCCCGTACGGGTCGATGCTCGGTCCGTCCGGCTTCACCCGAACCACCACGGTCGATCACTGGTCGCCGATGACCTTCTCGGGTCCGGCCGCGGCCAACAACCGGATGCTGACCGCGCAGGGCCAGATCGTGCGCGGCACGCATTGGCTGGGCACCATTGGCCGCATGAAGCCGGGTGTGACGATCGAGCAGGTACAGGCGGATCTTTCGACGGTGGCGCGTCAACTCGAACAGTCGTATCCGGAAACGAATCTCGGATGGGGCGCGACGGTGGTGCCGGTGCTCGAGCAAACGGTCGGCTCGATTCGTGGGCCGTTGCTGGTGCTGCTCGCGTGCGTCGCGTGCGTGCTGTTGATCGCGACGGTGAATGTGGCCAATCTGGTTCTGGCGCGGAGCATCTCGCGACAGAAGGAGCTCGCGACGCGGGTGGCGCTCGGCGCCGGCCGGCGGCGCGTCATCCAGCAGTCGCTGACCGAAGGCGTGTTGCTCGCGATGGCCGGTGGCACTGTCGGCTTGCTGCTCGGGTATGCCGGCATCTCGGCGCTCGTGGCGCTCGCCCCGCCAGATCTTCCACGCGTGGACGAGATCGCGCCCGACACCACGCTGCTCATCGTCACTGTCGCGGTGACGATCCTGACGGGTCTGCTCGTGGGCCTGCTTCCGGCGATCACCGCGACCAACGTCGCGCCCCAGGCCGCCTTACAGGAGAACAGCCGAGGCGCGGTGGGTGGCACGTTCCGCCGGCGCGCGCGGGCGGCGCTCGTCGTCGCGGAGGTCGCGCTCGCCGTGACGCTCACGATTGGCGCCGGGCTGCTGCTGCGCAGCTTCACCAGCCTGCTCGCTGTGAATCCCGGTTTCGATCCGGCGAACATGCTGACGTGGCAGATGAATATCCCGGACCGGCTGCACACGCAGGAGGAGCGGATCGCGTTCTATCGTGACTTTCTCGATCGGATGAAGGCGCTCCCCGGCGTCGTGAGTGTCGGAGGGACCAGCCGCCTGCCGCTTGGAAGCACCGGCCTCACCACCGCGATCGACGTCGAAGGCCGCCCCCGGCCGCAGGCCGAATGGCCCGAGGTGCAGTTCCGGCGCATCGTCGGCGACTACTTCCAGACGATGGGGATTCCGTTCCTGAAGGGACGGATGTTCAACGAGCGGGATGCCGGCACGGCCCCGCCCGTGTGCATCGTCAATCAGACGCTCGCCGCGAAGTTCTTTCCGGGCGAGGATCCTATCGGCAAGCAGATCCGCAACAGCCGCACCGGCCCTCCATGGACGATCGTCGGGTTGATCGGCGACGTTCGCCACAGCGGCCTCGACGAAGTGCCGCAGCCGGAGATGTACGTGAGCACGTATCAGGGGCCGATGTTCTCGCCCTATCTCGCGCTCAGAACGTCGGGGAACGCGGCGGAGATGATCGACGTCGTTCGCGCGGAGGCCCAGGCCATCGACAAGGATCTGCCGATCTACCGCATTCAGACGATGGTGTCTGTGCGGGCCGAGTCGGTGGCGCAGAAACGCTTCGTGCTCGTGCTCGTGGCGATCTTCGGAGCGCTGGCGCTGCTGCTGGCGGCGATCGGCGTCTACGGTGTGATGTCGCTGCTCGTCAGCGAACGCACGCAGGAAGTGGGCGTGCGGCTGGCGCTCGGCGCGCGACCGGTCGAGGTTCTGACGATGCTCGTTGGGCAGGCGATGCGTTTCGCGCTATCGGGCGTTACGTTGGGCGTGGTAGTGGCGGTGGTGCTGATGCCGCTGCTGCGAAGCCAGTTGTATGCCGTGCAGCCGCGCGATCCGCTCACGCTCACCGGCGTTCCCGTGCTGCTCACGGTGGTGGCGGTGCTCGCGGCGCTGGTGCCGGCGCGGCGGGCAATGCGCGTCAACCCGGTGGAGGCGCTGCGGTACGAGTAGGACCGCTGCGCGGTGGGGGACCCTGCGGGTGGGACCGCGATGCGGTGGGACCCTGCGGGTGGGACCGCGTCCTAGGCGAGCTCGGATTCCAGGCGAGTTACCAGGTCATCGAGCTGCTCGACCACCGCACGGACCGTCGCTGGTTCGCTCAGATCGACGCCGGCGCGCGCGAGCAGGTTCATCGGGTAGTCGCTGCCGCCGGCGCGCAGGAGATCGAGGTAGCGCTGCACACCAGCCGCGCGCCCCGCCAGATCGCCGCCGCGGATGTCCTTCATCAGTTTTGCCGTGGAGGCGAAGCACGTGGCGTATTGGTACACGTAGTACGGCGACTGGAAGAAGTGCGGGATGCGGGCCCAGGTCAGCTGCGCGCGCGTGTCCGGGGAAAGCGCGTCGCCCCAGTACTCGTCGAGCAGCTTGCCGTAGATGCCGCTCAACACGTCGCCCGTGATCGGCTGATCCTGCTCGACCAGCCGGTGCACTTCGAGCTCGAAATCGGCAAAGAGCACCTGGTTGTAGAAGGTGCCCACGATGCCGTCAATGGCGTGCTGCAGGAGCACGATCCGTTCTTCGCGCGTGCTCGCACGCTGCAGCATCAGATCGAGCAGCAGCGCCTCGCTGAGCGTGGACGGCACCTCGGCGACGAAGATGGTGTAGCCGGCATAGACGAACGGCTGCGACTCGTGCGAGAGGAGCGTGTGAATCGAGTGCCCCATCTCGTGGCTCAAGGTGAACACCGCATCGAGCGTGTCGTTGTAGTTGAGCAGCATATACGGGTGTGCCCCGTAGACCGGCGCCGAATAGGCGCCGCTGCGCTTGCCCTGGTTCTCGTAGACGTCGATCCACCGATTCTCGAACGCCTTGCGCACCCGCGCCACGTAGTCCGAACCGAGTGGGCGCACTGAGTCGACGATCCAGTCGAACACCTGCTCGTACTGATACTGAACGTCGACGTCCACCAGCGGCACGAACGCGTCGAACACAAAATAGTTGTCGAGGCCGAGGACGCGTTTGCGCAGCCGATGATAGCGGCGGAACGGCTCGACGCCGGCCTTGGTCTCGCGAATGAGATTCTCGACGACCGTGGCTGGGATGTTGTTGCCGAAGAGCGCCGCTTCGAGCGTGCTCTTGTGTGCACGGGCGCGCGCCTCGTACCACTCCCCCTGCATCACGCCGTTGTAAAGCGCGGCGTAGGTGTTGAGCGTGGCGCCATAAGTGTCGTACAGCGCCTCGTAGGCGGCACGCCGATCGGGCTGGCTGCGGCAGGTCGCGAGCAGCTTGCGATACTGCCCGTAGCTGACCTGAACCGGCTCGCCGGTCGACAGCTTGATCGTCGGGAAGCGCGCGTCGGCTGTGGAAAGCGCGGCATAGGCATCGTGCGGCACGCTGCCCAGCCTGCTGGACAGCGACAGCAGTCGCTCGCCGGATTCGTCTAATACGTGTTCCTGCTGCCGGAACATGTCCTCGATGAAGAAACGGTAGACATCGAGGTCGTCCAATGCCGCCATCCACTGCCGCACGGAGTCCAGCGGCAAGCGGAGCAACTCGGGCTTGAACCAGGAGGTCGCCTGCTGCCAGCGTGCGAGAAGCAGCTGCACTCGCTGCTTGCGCGCGTTGATCGTGTTGTCGCGCTGATCCTGGTCGTATTGAAGCGCCGCGAAGTACCACACCTTGTAGGCGAGCTGCCCGAGGCGATCCTGCTCGCGAAGGGCAGCGAGCAGTCGTTCGCTGCTCTGGCCAAGCGTTCCTTCGAACTGGCCGAACGCGGCGACTCCCGCATCCAGCTCACGGAACGCCGCGTCCCATGTGTCCCAGTCGGTGAAGATCGCGGAAAGATCCCAGGTGAATCGGTTGTCGATCGATGCGCGCGGCGGGACGACGCTCGGCGCGGACGCTGCCGGTGAGCTCATTACTTCGATCATAAGCGCGCCGCGTCCGAAGAGGAGCGCCGGCCTGCGCACATTATGCAAAACGCTCGAGGTTTGACATACGCTCAATGGCGTGACTCGTCGGCGCCGGCAGTTCCGTTTCGTAGTTCTGCTGGCGCTGTCGCTCGTCGCCGTCTGGACCTCGGCCTTCGAGGCCCGGCAGCAGTCGCCCCCGCGGCCGATCGTTGTCCTGCTGTCGCTCGACGGCTGGCGCTGGGACTACCTCGAGCGGTTCCACCCGCCTGCACTGACGGCGTTGGCAAAGCGCGGCGTCCTGTCGCAGGGGCTGATTCCGGTCTTCCCTGCCAAGACCTTTCCCAACCACTACACGCTGGTGACCGGTCTCTACCCCGATCGCCACGGCATCGTCTCGAACACGATGCGCGACCCGGCATTGCCTGGAGAGTTCTCGCTGTCGAACGTCAACGTGCAGCAGGACACGCGATGGTGGGGCGGGACGCCGCTCTGGGTCACCGCCGAAGAGCAGGGGCAGCTTGCCGGAACGATGTTCTGGCCGGGCGCCGACGTCGAGATTGCCGGCCATCGTCCAGCGCACTGGCGTCGCTACGATGGCAGCGTCGACGACGCGAGCCGCGTCGATCAGATCCTTGCCTGGCTCGGGCTGCCAGAGCCACAGCGACCGACGTTCTTCACTCTCTACTTCAGCGAGGTCGATTCCGCCGGGCACGACTTCGGGCCCGAATCCCCGCGGATGGCAGAGGCAATCGCGCATCTCGACGCCGCCGTCGGCCGGCTGGTGCAAGGCATCGCCGAGGCGAGCCTCGCGGCGGTGGTCAACCTGGTGCTGGTCAGCGATCACGGGATGGCGCAGAACTCGCGCGAGCGCACTATTCTCCTCGACGACTTCGTCAATCCGGCGACGCTCGACATCGTCGAGGCGTCTCCGATACTCGCGGTGGCGCCCAGGGCGGGCTCGGTCGAGGCCATTTATCAGGCGCTGCACGGCAAACATCGCGCGCTGCAGATCTATCGGAGTGAAGATCTCCCGGCGAAGTACCGCTTATCGGGCCACGCACGCGTGCCGCCGATCGTCGGCATCGCGGATGACGGCTGGTTGATTACGACCCGGGCGTCACTGGCGCGCGATCCCGACGGGCCGGGAGGCAGTCACGGCTACGACTCTGTGCACCAGTCGATGCACGGATTGTTTCTCGCCGCTGGTCCCGCGTTCCGGTCGGGCGTCATGGTACCGGCTTTCGAGAGCGTGCATGTCTACGAGCTCCTGTGTCGTGTGCTGGGCGTGCGACCGTTGCCGAACGACGGCGACCCAAAGGTAACCGCGGGGTTTCTGCGTTGATCGCGGGTCTGGGCCCACCGCTACAGGATCGCTTTCAGCGATGACAAGCTCGCGTCCATCCGCACGACCTGGCGCGGCTTCGCCAGCGCTTCCTCCAGGGCGCGCGGCAGCGGCACCGGCTCGCCGATGATCGGCTCGACCACTTCGCGGAACTTCGCCGGATGCGCCGTCGCCAGAAAGATCGCCGGCGTGTCAGTGGACAGACGTTTCGTGCCGAGATACGCGATGGCCGAATGCGGGTCGGCGAGATATCCGTGCTCGCGCCACAGCTCGCGGATCGCGTCGCGCACCTCCTGGTCGGTGTGGACAGACGCCGCGATCGCGCGTCGCATCGCGGCAATATCGTCCCCGAACAACCAGCGCATCCGCTCCACGTTGCTTGGGTTGCCGACGTCCATCGCATTGGCCAGCGTCGGTACAGACGCGCGCGGTTCGTAGCGGCCAGTCTCGAGATACCGCGGCAGCGTGTCGTTGACCGTCGTCGCGGCGACGAAGCCGCCGATCGGAGCGCCGATTCGCTGAGCGAGCAGGCCGGCGGTGAGGTTGCCGAAGTTGCCGCTGGGGACGGCGAAAACGGCTCGACGAGGGTTCGTGGACGTCGGTTCGACGCCACGGTTCGTGACGGGGCGTTCGGGAGGCGAGGTCGCCAGCGACGCGCGCACGTAGTAGATCGTCTGTGGGATCAGCCGGCCGACGTTGATCGAGTTGGCGGACGTGAGATTGACGCGCGCCCGGAGATCGTCGTCGGCAAACGCTTCCTTCACCAGCCGCTGGCAATCATCGAACGTCCCGTCAACGGCCACTGCGGTCACGTTGCCGCCCAGCGTCGTAAACTGTGCCTCTTGGATCGGCGTGACTTGCCCTTCCGGAAAGAGGACTACGACGCTGGTGCCGCTGATGCCGAAGAAGGCCTGCGCGACGGCGCTGCCAGTGTCGCCGGACGTTGCCACCAGGACGGTGAGCGTATCGCGACCGTCCGAGAAGTACGCCATGAGCCGCGCCATCACGCGCGCGCCGACGTCCTTGAATGCGAACGTCGGGCCGTGAAACAGTTCCAAGGCCGACAGCCGATCCGAGATGCGGCGGAGCGGGATCTCGAAGCTCAGCGCGTCGGCAAGGATCTGCGCAAGCGCGGGGCGTGGAACGCCATCACCGATCAGCGCGGCCATCACCCCGACGTCGGTCCGTTCGTTGGCCGGGAGCGGATCGAGCCCGGCTGGCACGTACAAGCCGCCGTCGGGCGCAAGCCCGGCGCGAAGCGCCGTTTTGAACTCCACGGCCGGAGCCTGGCCGCGGGTGGAAACGAACCTCATCGTGCGGTCACAACCCGCGCGCCGGGCGCGCCGACGCGCGACACCCAAAGATCCGCGTCACCACCGACGGCCGCCCGGTAGGCCTCGCGCATCAACTGCCCGGCCGACTCGGCGGCTTCGAGTGTGGCACACAGCGCGAATATCGAGGGACCGGCGCCCGAGAGGCCACTGCCGATCGCGCCGGCGTCACGCGCCGCCCGTCTGACTTCCGTCAGACCGGGCACCAGGGGCGCGCGCTTCGGCTCGGCAATGCGGTCGTCGATCGACCGCGAGAGGAGCGCCAGATCCGACGTATAGAGCGCCGCGACCAGCGCACCGACGTTGGCCCATTGGCGCACGGCATCCCGCAGCGCTACTGTGTCGCCGAGCAGCGCTCGCGCCGCCCGGGTCTCGACTTCGATCTGCGGATGAAGCAGCGCGCACGACAGGCCCGCAGGCACCGGCAAGCGCACCAGATCCGGCGGGTTCGCGCTGCGCGCGAGCAGAAAGCCGCCGTAGAGCGACGGGCCCACGTTGTCGGGATGCGCCGCGCCGCAGCTGGCGATCTCGCCCTGCATGGCGCAGGCGAGCAGCACGTCCATGGGCGCGGGACGGCCAAGCAGCTCGTTGATCGCCACCACCGCCGCCACGGCGCTTGCGCCGCTACTCCCGATGCCACTCGCGAGCGGCATCCCTTTCTGAATGATGAGGCTCACGCCCTGCCGCGAACCCAGCCGTGCGAGCAGGGTCTCGGCAGCGGCGCCGGCGGTGTTGCGCCGCGGATCGCGCGGTAGCCTGTCGCCGTCGCCCTCGATTGCGGCGATCTCCACGCCGCTCGTTTCCCGCGGCGACGCCAGGACGATGTCGCCGGGCGCATCGAGCGCGAAGCCGAGCACATCGAAGCCGCAGCCGACGTTGGACACCGTCGCCGGCGCGAACGCCGCGATCACGGCCGTGCAATCGGCGTCGGCTGGCCGTCCGCACCAATCGCCACCAGCACGACCTCCGCCTCCGTGACCTTGACGCGCTCGCCATGCCCGCCGCCCCAGCGCTCCACTTCGACGAGCACCTTGACCGTGATCGACGTGCGTCCGACGCGGATCGTCTCGGTGTAGAAATTCACGATATCGCCGACAAACACAGGTGCATGGAACTCGACCTCGTGGAGCGCCTTGGTCACGTAGCGCAGCGGCGCCGTCTTGCGCGCCTCGACCGCGGAGGCGAGGTCGATGTGCGAGAGGATCACGCCGCCGAAAATCGTCCCGAGCGCGTTGGTGTCTTTCGGCAGCAGCAGGACCTTGATCGCGGGCACGCGCTCGGACATCACGCCGCATGTTACCCCGGACGCAAAAAACTCCGAGGCCGCTGACGGCATTTCGTTTATTCTGGGGAATCGACACGATGGCCAGCATCGCCAAGTTGCGCAATGGTTCGGTGAGCTCGGCGTGGACACCGACGGAAGCGACTGAGCTCTACGACGTCGCGCGTTGGGGGCAGGGATATTTCTCGATCAGCGAGGAAGGCCACCTGCTGGTCCACCCAACCAAGGACCCGGCGAGAGGCGTCGACCTCAAACGCCTGATCGATCGCCTCGAGCACCGCGGTCTCAGCACCCCGCTCCTTCTGCGCTTCACCGACATCCTCCAGCACCGCCTCGGCGAGATCCACAACGCGTTTCAGGGCGCGATCGGGCAACACCAGTATCAGGGCCGTTACCTCTGCGTGTATCCGATCAAGGTGAACCAGCAGCGCCAGGTGGTCGAAGAGGTGCTCAATTTCGGACGCCAGTACGGCTACGGGCTCGAAGCCGGCAGCAAGCCGGAACTGCTCGCGGTGGCGGCGCTGGCGGAAAACGACACGCCGATCATCTGCAACGGCTTCAAGGACGCCGAGTTCATCGAGATGGCGATGCTCGCCCAGAAAATGGGGCGGCTGATCATCCCGGTGGTCGAGAAATACACCGAGCTGGGGCTGATCCTGCAATACGCCGAGAAGGTCGGCGTCCGGCCGCACATCGGCATGCGGGTCAAGCTGGCGTCGCGCGGTTCCGGCCGCTGGCAGTCGTCAGGCGGGTTCCGCTCCAAGTTCGGCCTCACGGTCACCGAGATCCTGCGCGGCCTCGAGGAGCTGCGCAGCCGCGGCATGGAAGACTGCCTCAAGCTGCTCCACTTCCATCTCGGCAGCCAAATCACCCACATCCGCATCATCAAGAACGCCCTCAACGAAGCGGCGCGCGTCTACTGCGACCTGGTCAAGCAGGGTGCAGGTCTGCAATACATGGACGTCGGCGGCGGGCTGGGCGTGGATTACGACGGCTCACAGACCAACTTCGAGTCGTCCATGAACTACACCCTCCAGGAATATGCCAACGACGTCGTCTATCACTTGCAGACAGTGTGCGACGAGTCGGGCGTCGATCATCCGACGATCATCTCCGAGAGCGGGCGCGCGGTGTCCGCCTACCACAGCATGCTGGTTTTCAACGTGCTCGGAACGATCGGATTCGGCGAGGAGAAGATCCCGACGGCAGTCAAGGACGAGTTCGAGCAACCGCTCGTCGATCTCATCGAGACCTACCACTCAGTGACCAAGCGCAACGCGCTCGAGTCGTACCATGACGCGCAGCAGGCCCTCGACATGGCGATGAACCTGTTCGCCGGCGGCTACCTCTCGCTCGAGCAGCGCTCCCATGTCGAAAACCTCTACTGGGCGATCTGCGACAAGATCTACAAGCTCACGCACGCGATGGATGAGATTCCTGAGGATCTGCAGCCGCTCAAGGAAATGCTCTCGGACACCTACTTCTGCAACTTCTCGCTCTTTCAGTCGATTCCCGACAGCTGGGCAATCAAGCAGTTGTTCCCGGTGATGCCGATTCACCGGCTCACCGAGCGGCCGGTCAATCCCGCGGTCATCGGCGACATCACCTGCGATTCCGACGGCAAGATGGATCGCTTCGTCGATCGGCGCGACGTGAAGAAGACGATTCTGCTGCACCGCTACAACGGGCAGCCGTACTTCCTGGGCGTGTTCATGGTCGGCGCCTACCAGGAGATTCTCGGCGACCTGCACAACCTGCTCGGCGACACCCATGCCGTGCACGTGCGGTTGAGCGACACGGCCGAGGAAGGCGACCTCGCGCGCGTCGAGCACATCATCAAAGGCGATACGGTCAACGAGGTCCTGCGCTACGTCCAGTTCGACCCGGAGATGCTGATGGCCAAGCTGCGCCTCGACGTCGAGATGGCGGTGCACGCCAACCGCATGCAGGACCAGCAGGCGGGGCAGCTTCTCAAGTTCTACGAGGAAGCGCTGAACGGGTATACGTATCTCGAGGATTCCGGGGCGGAGTGATCGCGGACCTGTAGGTCCGCGATACCACCGGACTACACGACACACGCAATCGCGGACCCGAAGGTCCGCGGCCTAACGATTCCTGATCCGATACAGCTTCGTCTGCGTGCGCACGTAGAAGCTGTCGGCATCCACCGCGGGCGTCGCCAGGCTCATCTCGCCGAGACTGTTCCTGCCGATCTCGTCGTATGTGTCGCCGGCGTTGATTACGAAGGTGTCGCCGTCTTCACTGAGCAGATACACGCGTCCTCGACTCGCGAGCGGGGAGCTCGAGAAGGTGTGGCCTCCGCCGCCGACGCGCGCTTTGTAAATCTCCGCGCCAGTCTTCGCGTCTGCGACCTGCAGGATTCCGTTGTCGTTGACGGCGTAGATCCGCCCGCGATAGACCAGCGGCGACGGCGTGTAGGCCGAGAAGCGCGGCAGACGCCAGGCGACGAACTCGTTGGCGTCCTGATCCTTCAGCAGCGAGATGTCGCCTGTGGCGCCGGGGCGCACGGCCATCAGCGGCCGGTTGGCTTCGCCCTGCGAGCCCGAGCCGACGTACAACAGTCCGCCGGACGCCACCGGGCTCGGCGTCGCCTGCGTCATGCCCTTGAGCCGCCAGAGCTCCTGGCCGTTGGTGTCGTAACTGATGACCAGCCCGCGGCCGATTGTCACGATCTCGGTGCGCTGACCGCTTTCCCAGATGAGCGGGGTCGCCCAGCCCGATTTCATGCCGCCGGCCGCGTCCACCCGCTCGCGGTTCCAGAGCTCTTTGCCAGTCTTCGCGTCGAGCGCGGCGAGGAACGACTTGCCGTCGTTGTCGTGCAGTTGATAGACACGCCCGCGATGGACGATCGGCGACGACGCGGTTCCGAAATCGAGGTAGATCGGCTGCGGCGCCCACGCGTGCTTCCACAGCAGCCTCCCGTCCATCGAGTAGCAGAACACGCCAACGTTGCCGCCGAACGAGGCGTAGATCCGCTCCCCGTCGGTGGCCGGCGTCTCCGATGCGTAGGTGTTCTTGCGATGACGGCCGCCGAACGGCTGGCCGCGATGCGCCTCACGCGCCCAGATCGTCTTCCCCGTCCGCGCGTCGATCGCGTAGACCAAGTATCGGATGTCGCCAGTCTCGGCCGTGAGCTCGATGTCACGATTGACGACGCGTTTGACCACTTCTTCGTCCGACAGTCCCTGCTTCGAGAGCTCCGCCGCATAGTCGTTGCCGAAGATGCCGGTGGACGGCGCCTTGAACGCGCCCGGGCTGATGGCGGACGTGATGATCACGCGATCGCGCCACACGATCGGCGACGACCAGCCGCGACCGGGCAGCTCGACCGACCACGCGACGTTCTCGGTGGCCGACCACTGCTGTGGCAGCGACGACTCGTCGGCGACGCCGTCGGCGCGAGGTCCGCGGAACTGCGGCCACTCGGACAGGCCCGCACTCTCGATCGTTGGCGCGAGAAGGCTACAGGTGAGCAGAACGATCACGGCAGTTCGCATGACTGTGCCGATCATACGCGGCCGGCGGAGGCGGTTCGCGTGCCGGCGCAAAGCGGCGGGCCGAAGCGTGGGATGGGCACGCGAATCGACGTCGATTCGAGAAGGGACGTTCACGCGCGCGGGCCAGCGGCGGGAAGCGGCGACGCGACTGCGTCGACTGGTGCGCTCTGCGGCTGATGCGCCTCCCACCACTCGAGCGCCCGCGCGTCGGTCCACGGGCTCACCTGCTCGATGGCGGCGAGCTGCCGCGACAGCTCGCGCGCCGACTGCGGGCGCTCCTCGGGGTTCTTCGCCAGACATGCCATCACCAGCGCGTCGAGCGCCGGCGGAATCGGCTGCGACGTTCGCTGCGATGGCGGCGTGGGCGGCGTGTGCGCGTGGTGGATGACGACCGCCATCGGCGTGTCGCCGCTGAACACCGGCGCTCCCGTGAGCAGGTAATACGCCACACATCCCGCGGCATAGATATCGGCCCGCCGATCGATCGGTGCCGAACCGAGCGCCTGCTCGGGCGCGATGTATCCCGGCGTTCCGTGCAGCAGGTTGTCGCGCGTCAGCTCGATCGCACCGGTCTGTATCACGTCGTGCGACTCCTTGACGATGCCGAAGTCGAGAACCTTGACGAAGTCGTGCTCGCCTCCGTAACGGCACACGAAGAGGTTGGCCGGCTTGATATCGCGGTGCACGAGGCCGCGTGCCTCCGCCTCCGCCAGCGAATGACAGACCTGCCGCAGCAGATAGACGACGCGCTCGGGCGGCAGCGGCCCGTGCCGTGCGACCAGGGTCTCGAGGTCGAGGCCGTCGAGGAGCTCCATCACGTAGTAGAAACTGCCTTCGTCGGCGATCCCAAAGTCGAAGAGCTGAACCGTGTGTGGTGATGTCAGGTCGGCAGTGACCTGCGCCTCGCGCTCGAAGCGCCGAATCGCGTCCTCGGAACTCACGCCGCTCATCGGGCGAATCAGCTTCACTGCCGCGGGCCGGGCAAGCAGGCGGTGCCGCGCGCGCCACACCTCCCCCATCCCGCCGCCGCCGAGCCGCTCGACCAGCCGATAGCTGCCAAGCTCGCGCGCCTCGGTCACGGCCTTGCCGAGCGAATAGATGATTCGCGCGCCCACGTAGGCCATCAGCGCGACGAGCAAATACGGAAAAACGATGAGAAAGAAGAACTCCGAGGCGTCCGGGTTGAACGTCGTTCGGCGCGTGGCGACCATGAAGCCGATGACCACTGGCGGCGCGCTCACCGACGCGAGCGTCACCAGCAGCGCCCGTCGCGGCCGCGCGGGAATCACCACGGTGAAGAGCGACGTCCAGACCGCGACCCACGACAACCCCATCCAGCCGCCCATGTCGAGACGCCCCGCCTCGATGTACTCGGCGATCGCGATGCCGTAGCTGCTCACGATCTCGAACGCGTGCCCGACGTTCAGGACCGTCGTCACCGACGCTCTGGAGCTCAGCGTAAATGCCCACACCAGCAGCGCGATCGCGATCGACACCACTCCCGGCACCCAGTGCAGCGGGTCGTGAAAGATCATCGCGCGATCGGTCGGGTTCAGCAGCGGCGGCAAGAACGCCGCCATGAAGAACGTGAACGCGTAGAGAAGGGCGAGCACGCCGAGCCGTCTCGCCGAGCGGCCGAGGACTTCGGCGGACAGCGCGCCCGTCGATTTCGAGGAAGGTGCCACCGACCGCTTGTCGGGCCGCGGCATCAGGATCGTGGCGCCTTGTGGTGCGGGTTTCACGTGAAAGGTGTCAGTCGTCAGTGACCAGGTCCAAGCATAGTTGTCAGTTGGCAGTACTGCGGCGACGCGTTCCGTTGTCAGGACTGGGAACTGACACCACCGCCATCTATTAACTGCAACTCACGTCTAAAACGTTCAACTGGCAACCGACAACTAACGACTGAGAACTGACCACTGACGATTGGCAACTGCCGGCTCGAGCTCTCCAGTTCTACGCGCGGGCCATCGATCGGCGCCGCTGCTCGAAGAACCGGCGGCAGGCACGGTCGAATCGTTCCTGCAGCGGTTTGCGCACCTCGGTCGCGAGCGGCCCCAAACGCATCCACGCCGATTGCGCGCTGCGCACCTCCTGCTCGATCGCGCGGTGGCGTGCCTCGTCGGCCTGGCGCGCGGCAGCCGCGCCCATGGTGTTGGCGGCCAGCGCTTCGCGCCACTGCCGGGCGAGGATTTCGGCCGGCGAGAGGTTCGCCGCCGGCTCCTTGCTGTCGGGCGGCAGCAGCGCCTCGACCTTGTTCACCAGCTTCTCCATCTTGCGCCTGGTGACTTCGGGATCGAGATCCGAGTTGCGGAATGCGTCGGGCCAGCGCGTCACCAGCGCCAGCAGGGCACTGTTGACGCGATCGCTCAGCGGCGTCAGCGCATGACGCGGCAGCTCCGGTCCCTGCAGCCAGCGCGCACGCGCTGCCTGCACTTTGGCGTACAGGTCGTCGGGCGGCGCGGTCTCGGTCGACTCCGCCGGCGGGACCAGCGTCTCGAGCTCGGTCACGGCAGTTTCACGATCGGCCAGCTTGCCGGCGACGGCCACCTGATCACGGTTCTTGAACCGCTCGAAGAACAGGTCGCAGGCGGCGCGGAACCGCTGCCACACGACTTCGGACTTGTTCTTCCGCACCGGGCCGATCTTCTTCCACTCGACCTGCAGCTGCTTGATCCGGCCCGCCGCTCTGTCCCACTCCGTGGACTGCGCGAGCTGCTCGGCCTCGACGATGAGCGCTTCCTTCTTCGCGAGGTTGGCCGACCACTCATGCTTGCGCTCCTTCAGGTCGTCCTGACGGCGGGTGAAGAACTTGTCGCAGGCGGCGCGGAACCGCTCCCACACGGCCTTTTCGTGCCCGCGGGTCACCGGACCGATGGTCTTCCACTCGGCCTGCAGCGCCTTGATCGAATCCGCGGTGCGCACCCAGTCGGTCGAATCCTGCAGCGCCTCGGCCCTGCCGCACAGTGCCTCTTTCTTTTTCAAACTCTCCTGGCGCTCCGCGGCCTGCTGCGCGAAGTAGTCCTTGCACTTCTCGTAGACCTGGTCCTGAGCGGTCTTGAAGCGCGTCCAGAGCGCCTCGGCCTGCGAGCGCGGCGCGGCAGCGACGTTCTTCCAGCGCTCCTGCAGCTGGCGCATCTCCGTTGCGGCTTTTTCCGGCTCCGCATCGGCGATCGGGATGAGCGCTTCCATCTTGGTGCTGAGCTCTTCCTGCACCTGGACGTTGGCCCAGCGCTTCCACTCCTCGGCCTCGCGCATCTCTTTGATGCGCGGAGTCACTGCCGCACGAACGGCCTGCAGCCGTACGGTGAGATCTTCGCGATCCTGCTTCGACGGCAGCGGGCCCATCGTGCCGACGGAAAGCTTCGCGTCCTTGAGGATCTTCTCGGCATCCTTGAGCGTGAGGCTCTCGGCGGTTGCACGCGTCTCGAGATCCTGCACGCCTGCCTGCAGCCGGTGGAGGTTCTCCTGCTGGCCTTTCAGCCGCTCGTCGCGGTACTCCTGCTCGCGGGCGTCGAGCGCCTCCGCCGCGCGTTCGTAGCGGCCGACGAGCTCCGGGTCGATCTCCGCTTCGCGCGTGATCGCCTGCCACTGCTTCTTGAGCGCGTACCACTGCGCACGGATCGCGCCGTAGTCCTGGTGCCCCGCCACGGTCTCGATCTCTGCGGCAATCGACGGCGCCCGGGCAACCAACTCCTCCGTCGCGACGCGTCGCTCGTGGCGCTTTTCCGCTGCGCGGCAGGCGGCATCGAACCGCTGCTGCAGGTCGGCGCCCCAGCTGTCGGGCATGGCCGGCATGCCTTCCCATGTGGCACGTGAGGCCGCCAGCCGGTCGAGCACGTCCTCGCCGTTGAGCGCCTCGACCTCGGCGCAGACCCCGGCACGTTCGGCCTGATCGCGCGCCAGGTCCTGGGCGCGGCGTTCGGCCGCGGCGCGCGCGGCTTCGTCGGCCGCCAGCCGCTCACGGACGGAATCCGACAAGCGCTCGAATCGCGTGACGTGCTCGGCGAGCACTTCTGCGTCGGCGAGAAGCTCCACCCACGCCACGCGCAGCGCCGCGTAGGTTTGGCGCACCGAAGCGATGTCCGGCGTGGCGCCAATCGCCGCCATCTGGTCGGCGAGCTCGCGTGCGCGCTGCTGATCGGCGTCGCGATATTCAACCGCCGGCGATGCCGCGGGCGGCGCCGCCGCCTGCTCACGCTCGCGCAGCAGCACCCGCGCGCGTTTCTGCACCGCCTTGACGCGCGCACGTTGCGCGAGGCCGTTGAGCATCTCTTCCGAAGGCGAGTCGAGCCGCTCCAGCGCACCGAGGGCCGCGTCGGCGTGCTCGCCGCGTGACGCCACCGCATCGAGCTCCGCCGGATCGCTCAGCTTGGCAACCGCAACCAGACGCGTGCTCGCGTCGCTGGCGTGACGGGCGACGCCTCCGAGCGCCTTCTGGTCGGTCACGTGCTCGATGGCCGCATTCCTCACGGTCTCGAACGAGGAGCTTCGGGCGGTCGCCGCCAATTCGCGCTGCCGGCCGAGGGCGCTGAGCGCGGCGACGGCGCCGAGCGCCGACGGCTCGTCGCCGGTCTCGGCGAGCCCGGCGATGCGGGCAAGCGCCTGCTCACGCGTCGCTTCGTCGGTCTCGTTGCGGACGACGGCGGCGAGCACGGCGCCGTCGGTCAGGCGCGCAATCGCCGCTCGACGCACACGTGCGTCGGGGTCGTCGCTCGCCAGGCCGGCGAGCGCGGGCTGGTCGATGTCATCGATTTCCTGAAGGCCTTCGAGCCGGATGGCGGGATCGGCGTGTTTCCACTTGGGTTGCGGGCGGAGCTTCTCGAGGAGTCCCATGGTCGTTCGCCTCAGGCGGCCGACAGCGGCCGCGCAGAGCCTAGCAATGTACGAAGTGTCGCGGCGCCGGACCGCGCTCTGTCAACGACGGCGCACGGCTCATCTGTGCGCCCGGCGTGAAAGTTTCCCATGGTATCACTCGGCTGCGCGCGCACAGGAGTAAACTTGCCGCCGCCGCGCCCGCAAAAGTCCTCCACCGTCAGCGAGTTGCGAATTCTCATCACTTCATCTACATTAGTTGATATGAAGGAGGCGTCGGCGCTCTTCCGTTTGCTCGGCGACGAAGCCCGCCTCCGCCTGCTGCGCGTGCTGGCGCGCGATCGCTTCAACGTCACCGAGCTCACCGGCATCCTCGGACTGGCGCAGTCGGGAATCTCGCGCCACCTCGGGCTGCTGAAGGACGCCGGACTGGTCGCCGAGGAACGGAGCGGCGCCTACACCTACTACCGCCTGGCTCCGGAAGTGCGCGGCAACGGCAACGGTCGCGGCAACGGCGCGCTATGGCCTGTGCTCGAGTCGCAGTTTGCCGCCGCGGAAGAAGAGGCGGCGGTTCGCGCCGACGAGTCGCGGCTGCAGGAAGTGCTGCGGCTGCGGCGCGAGAACTTCGACGCGCACACCGGACCGGACACGCGCGACGGCCGGCAGCTGGTGCCGGGCCGCAGCTGGGCCGCCTGGGCGCGCGCGCTCGGTCACCTCATGCCCGCGCTCGAGGTAGTGGACATCGGCTGCGGCGAAGGCTATCTCACCGTGGAAGCCGCGCAGTGGGCGCGCCACGTCACCGCCATCGATCGCTCACCTGATGTGCTGGGGCGCGCCAAGGCGCTCGGCGGGCGCCGGCGCGTCACCAACGTGACGTGGAAGCGCGGCGAGATGGAACGTCTGCCGATCGCCGATCGCTCGATGGATCTGGCGGTGCTGTCGCAGGCGCTCCACCACGCCGCCGATCCGGCCGTGGTGGTCGCCGAAGCCGTGCGGGTCGTGCGGCCGGGCGGGCACGTGCTGGTGCTCGATCTACGCGCCCACGAGGAAGACTGGGTGCGCGAGCAGCTCGGCGATCGCTGGCTCGGTTTTGCCGACGAGGCGCTGCGCCGCCTGTTGACGAGCGCCGGCCTGTCGAACGTGCGCGTCGAGGTGGGCGCGCGACGCCCGGGCGACCCGTTCACGGTGCTCATCGCCAGCGGCGTCAAGACCCGGACGAGGAAAGCACATTCATGACCAGAACCCGTAGCGACGTTTCACAGACCCTCGCGTTCCTCCAACGGACGCTCGTCGATCGCATCCTCGTGCTCGATGGCGCCATGGGGACGATGCTGCAGCGGCTGAAGCTCACCGAGGAAGACTTTCGCGGCGCGAGATTCCGCGATCACCGCCAGCCGCTCAAGGGCAACAGCGATCTCCTGGTCCTCACGCAGCCCGACGCCGTCGCCTCGATTCATTCCCAGTACTTCGAAGCCGGCGCCGATATCGTCGAAACGAACACCTTCACGTCCACGGCGATTTCGCAGGCCGACTACGGCCTGCAGGCGCTGGCCTACGAGCTCAACGTCGAAGGCGCCCGCCTCGCCCGGCGCGTGGCCGACGAGTGGACGGCGAGGACGCCCGACAAACCGCGGATGGTCGCAGGCTCGCTGGGCCCGACCAACCGCACGCTCTCCATTTCTCCCGACGTCAACAACGCCGCGTTTCGGGCATCGACCTTCGACGAGATGCGCGAGGGGTATCGCGAGCAGGCGCGCGGACTGATCGATGGTGGCTGCCAGCTGCTGCTGCTCGAGACGATCTTCGACACGCTCAACGCCAAGGCGGCACTGGTCGGCATCGAGGAGGCGTTCGACGACACCGGCATTCGCATACCGCTGATGATCTCGGTGACGATCACCGATCGCAGCGGCCGGACGCTGTCGGGTCAGACGCTCGACGCGTTCTATCTGTCGATCGAGCACGCGCGGCCGTTCAGCGTCGGGTTGAACTGTGCGCTCGGCGCGCGCGAGATCCGGCCCTATCTCGCCGAGCTGGCGCGCATCGCGACGTGCTACGTGAGCTGCCATCCCAACGCCGGTTTGCCGAATGCCTTCGGGCAATACGACGAGCAGGCGGAGGAAACGGGCGGTCTGCTGCGCGAGTTTGCGGAAAGCGGCTTCGTCAATATCATCGGCGGCTGCTGCGGCACGACGCCGGATCACATCCGCGAAGTGGCAAAGGCGGTGGCCGGCCTGGCGCCGCGTGTGGTGCCAACGCCCGAATCGACGCTCTTCCACGGCCTGCCCCGCTACTCCGGCCTCGAGACGCTGGTGATCCGCCCCGACAGCAACTTCCAGATGATCGGCGAGCGCACCAACGTCACTGGATCGAAGAAGTTCGCGCGGCTGGTGCAGGCCGGCGACTGGTCGAGCGCCGCCGATGTCGCGCTCGATCAGGTCCGCGGCGGCGCGAACATCCTCGACGTCAACATGGACGAGGGCATGCTCGACTCGGAGCGCTGCATGACCGAGTTCCTGCACTACATCGCTACCGAGCCCGAAATCGCGCGTCTGCCGATCATGATCGACAGCTCGAAGTGGTCGGTCATCGAGGCCGGGCTCAAGTGCGTGCAGGGCAAGTCCATCGTCAACTCGATCAGCCTCAAGGAGGGCGAGGCCGATTTCCTCGAGAAGGCGCGGAAGGTGCGGCGCTACGGCGCGGCGATGATCGTGATGGCCTTCGACGAGAAGGGTCAAGCCGACACCGTGGAACGCAAGGTGGCAATCTGTCGGCGCGCCTACGAGCTGCTCACCGAGCAGGCCGGCGTCGAGCCGTCCGACATCATCTTCGATCCCAACGTGCTCGCCATCGCCACCGGGCTCGAAGAGCACAACGACTACGCCAAGAACTTCATCGAGGCCGCGCGGCTGATCAAGCAGACGTGTCCGGGCGTGAAGATCAGCGGCGGCATCAGCAACCTGTCGTTCTCGTTCCGCGGCAACGAGGTGGTGCGCGAAGCGATTCACTCGGCGTTTCTCTTCTACGCAATCAAGGCCGGCCTCGACATGGGGATCGTCAATGCCGGCCAGCTCGTTGTCTACGAGGACATCACGCCCGAGCTGCTCGAGCACGTCGAGGACATCATCTTCAATCGCCGCGCCGACGCCACCGAGCGGATGGTGGCCTTGGCCGAGCAAGTCAAAGGCGCCGGTACGAAGCGCACCACCGACCTCGCGTGGCGCGAAGCGCCAGTCGAAGCACGCCTTGCGCACGCGCTCGTGCACGGCGTGGTCGATTTCATCGAGGCCGATACCGAAGAAGCGCGTCAGAAGCACCCGCGTCCGCTGGCGGTGATCGAAGGGCCACTGATGGACGGCATGAAGATCGTTGGCGAGCTCTTCGGCGCGGGCAAAATGTTCCTCCCGCAGGTGGTCAAGAGCGCGCGGGCGATGAAGCGGGCGGTGGCCTACCTCGAGCCGTTCATGGAAGCGGAAAAGGCGGCGGCGCTGAGCGCGGGCCAGGTCGGCGCCGGCGGTCCGCAGGGCCGTCTCGTGATGGCCACCGTCAAGGGCGACGTACACGACATCGGCAAGAACATCGTCGGCGTGGTGCTTGGCTGCAACAACTACGAGGTAATCGATCTCGGCGTGATGGTGCCGGCCGATCGCATCCTGCAGGAGGCCGTCGATCGCCAGGCCGACATCATCGGCCTGAGCGGCCTGATCACGCCGTCGCTCGACGAGATGGTGTACGTGGCGCAGCAAATGAAGCATCGCGGAATGCTGCTGCCGCTGCTGATCGGCGGCGCGACGACGAGCCGGCAGCACACGGCGGTCAAGATCGCGCCGGAGTACGAACCGCCGGTGGTTCACGTGCCCGACGCGTCACGCGTGGTGGACGTCGTCTCGAGCCTGCTGAGCGGCACGCTGCGCCCCGCGTTCGACACCGCGAATCGCGAAGAACAGAAATCGCTGCGGCAGAAATACGCCACTCGGCAGGACCGTCCCACTCTGAGCTACGCCGACGCATACCGGAACCGGCTCCGGCTGGACTTTCTCGAGCCGCCGGTTCCGGCTTTCACTGGGCGGCGTGAAGTGGATGTGGATCTCGCCGAGCTGGTGCCGTACATCGACTGGACGTTCTTCTTTGTTGCATGGGAGTTGAAAGGGCGCTTTCCGGCGATTCTCGAGCACCCGCTGCATGGCCAGGCGGCGCGCGACCTCTACGATCACGCGCAGAAGCTGCTGTCGCGGATCGTCAGCGGCAAACTGCTGCGGGCGCGAGGTGTGTACGGGTTCTGGCGAGCCAACACCGTCGGGGACGACATCGTGTTGTACCGCGACTCGGCACTGGGCGGGACTTCTTCCCCGCCGGAGCTCACGCGTTTTCCCATGCTTCGCCAGCAGGAGGTCATCGCCGACGACAAGCCGAATCGCTCACTCGCCGACTTCGTGGCACCCGCGGAGAGCGGCGTCGCCGATTACATCGGCGCCTTCGCGGTGACCGCCGGCCTCGGCATCGACGAGCTCGTGCGTCGCTTCGAGCGCGAGCACGACGACTACTCGGCGATCATCGCCAAAGCGCTGGCCGATCGACTGGCAGAGGCGTTTGCGGAGTATCTGCACGCGCAGGCGCGGCGCGACTGGGGGTTCGGCGCGGCGGAGCGGCTCTCCAACGACGATTTGATCGCTGAGAAGTACCAGGGCATTCGACCGGCGTTCGGCTATCCGGCGTGCCCCGATCACAGTGAAAAAGGAATGCTGTTCGATCTTCTCGAAGCGCGCCGGATTGGGATGGACCTGACCGAGTCGTTCGCGATGACGCCGCCCGCCGCAGTGAGCGGCTTGTACTTCTGGCATCCGCAGTCGCGCTATTTCGTCATTCAGCGCGTCGGACGGGACCAGGTCGAGAGCTACGCGAAGCGCCAGGGAGTGGCCGTCGAGGAAGCCGAGCGCTGGCTGCGGCCGGTGCTGGCGTACGAGACGGGAAAGGCCGTTGGCAGCTTGCAGTTACAGGAGAAATAGCGCGGCCTCTCAGGTCCGCCTTCAGCACCGATCGCGGTCGCGGACCCCGAGGTCCGTTACATCGTTCCACTGGCGACGCGAATCCTCGCCCCGGTCCACTTCGCGAGTCCTCCCCGCAACATGGGTCCTTCCCGCACACCAGGTCCGTTATTTCCGGTCACACAGATACTGCCCCCCAACCTTCTCTCCCCCGGTTGGACACGGCTCTCTCTGGATGATCACGCCTTCGCGGCTCTTACCCTCGACGCGCCGCCCGGCGAGCGTCCAATACTCGAGAATGCGGCGAAAGTCTACGGCATCCACCTTGATTCGCTCGCCGCTGAGAAACGTGACGCTGTAGGCGCGCCAATAATCGGCCAACGCCACCTCGATGCCGCGCGCCGCCAGCCGGCGCTCGATCGCGCGCAGCGGCGCCGCAGGCGGATGCGCGGGCGCTCGCGCCAGCACGCGAACGTAATCGACGATGGAGCACGCCGCGTAGAGCGCGACCACCGCGAGCGACGTCGTTCGCAGCAGGCGCCTGCGCGCGGGATGCAGCGCCAGCGCCGCCAGGCCGACTGGCGCGTAGAGCGTGAGCATGCCGTAGCGGATGGTGTAAACGCTCAGCGGCCGGGTGATCGCGTACCCCGCGCCCGCGATCAGGCCGATGCCGATCAGATACGCCGGGAAAAACCAACATCTGTCCGTGCGTGCGATCGAGCGCGCGTCGAGCGCGAGCAGGAGCAGCGCGGCGGCCGCCAGCAGCGCTACGAACGGCGTGAGCAGGTGCTCGCCCACGTGCAAGTCCGTTCCAATCGCGACGATCGACGGGTTGAACTCCTTGAACCCGAGCATCGTCGGCAGGTAATCGGTGAACAGCACTTGAAACCGCCGCCCGATGTCGGCAGGGTTCCAATGGACGCGCTGCAGCAGCAGCTCCAGTGTCCCCTGCCCCCGCGTTTCGACGGGCACTCCGGCGCTCGCCGGTCCGAGCAGATCCGCGTGCGGCTTCAGGAGCTGAATCGCGGTGAAGACGACGAGGAATCCGACGACCGTGATCAACCAATCGAGGACGAGCGCGCGAGGCTGATCGCGGCGCTCATACAGATCGAGCAGCCCAAGCATCGGCACCGCATAGATCGAGAATTCGCGGTTGAGAAACGCCAGCGCCATGCAAGCACCGAGCGCGAGCGGCCGCCGCCGCAGGAGCCAGAAGATCAAGACCCAGAGAAACGGCTCGATGTTGCCGCCCAGCGCGTCCACGAGCTCCGAGCCGGTTGCCAGCGGCGCAATCCAGAAAAGACTGGCGGCCGCGGCGGCAGCCCAGACGCTCAGGCCCGCATCGCGCACGAGAAGGCGCCACAGCAGCAGGCCCGCCGCGATGTTCATCGCCACGAGCGCGATGCGGAGCGAGGCGACCGATGTCCCGAACAACCCGATGAACGGCGCCGCAACCCACGCTTCGACGGCGAGCATGTATTCCTGCCCATAGAAGAACAGCGGCAGCGCGCGGCCCTCGACGAGATGTTTGGCCATCAGGCCGACGATTGCCTGATCGGAATCGAAATAGCTTTCCTCCCAGACGACGAAGAACCACGAGCGGAGGAGGACGAGACAGACGCAGAGCGCAACCGGCAGCAGCCAGACTGCGCGCAACCCGGCGTGCGTGCGCAGCGAGCGATCGCTCACCCATTTCTGCGCGTGCGCAAGCTGAGGCATGATGCTGTCAGATGATATCAGCGCCGTTTCTCACGGGCTGTCCCACCGCGCTCGATCGCGCGGCGTGGTTCGTGCTCTCGCGTGGCGCGCTCGACTCGATCTCGTGGCCGCTCCCTTCATGGGCGCTCTGGGCGGTTGCGCTGCCCGCCGTTGCGATCACCGCATGTGCTCTGTGGGTCTGGTACGGCGGGCGTCGCAACGCCGCGGTCGTGGTCGCAGTGACGGCGGCGGCACTCCACCCGCCGCTGCTTCTGTCGCTGGCGCCGCTGTTGACCATTGGAGTAATCCGTGCGGGCCGCTTGGCGAAAGCCGACGTGCTGCGTCTCGCGCTGCTGGTGGTTACGCTGATCGTCGTGCTGGTTTGGCTCACGCCCGACTGCAGGCTCGGACGCCGCGCGGACATCGTTGCTCTGGCACGCGGCGTCGTCGCGACCATGCGCACCAGCGTTGGTGTCATCGCCCTGCTCCTCGCGCTCTTCGCGACAATCGGCCATCCGCGGGCGCCGCACACGATCGCGGCATGGCTGACGATGGCTACGTCGATCGCCGCAGCCGCGCTCTTCCAGGACTTCGATGCGCGAATCACGCTGGTTCCCGCCGCCGTTTCCCTCTGGTGGCTCGCGGTGCACGCCGCCGCGGCGATCATTCGTGGCCGGCCCGCTCTGCCGGCGCGCAGCGCGGCGAGCGTCGTGATGCTGTTGGTTCCGATTCTTCAGGTCTGGACGGTGGCCGCGACGCCATCCACGGACGCACGCTACCAACCCACCAGCGCCCGGGCAATCGCGGCCGCGCTCGATCGCATGTGGAAACCCTCGGCGCTCGCCTCCGAGGACACGCTGCATGATCGCTTCGCGACGATGTGGGCCGCCGGCCGGCGGCAGCGCGGGACAACGCTGCCTATCGTCACGGACGTTCGGCAACTGGCAACCGACGGCGCCGCGCGATCGATCTACGCCTTCAGCGGCACGGCCGCGCGCTTCGCGCTGCGAGGCAGCCTCGTGGCGCCCGTCGAAACGGCGTCATCGGCGCATCCAGTTCTCTGGCGCGTACTCGCCACTCGCGAGTGCACACTGATGACGCCGCAGTGGAAAGACGTCACGTCCCTGGTCGGCGACGGACAGATCAGCGGCGTCTTCGAGCGTGGGGCGACGGGACGCCACGCCATCGCCTATGCGGCGCTACCGGCGGACGCGAACATCACCGCGATCAACTGGCCAGAGCCGGCGCGGCCAGGACTGCGGGTGACCGCTTTCAATCTCGCCGATGCCGCAAGCCGGCGCGAGTATTACCAGTCAGCGCTGGCCGACGCCATGCCGCTGACGCTGATTCCGAGCGACACGGCGTTCGTCGCGCGAATTCTGCTCGGTCGGATGGCGATGACACCGGGAGCGCTTGCCGTCGCGTTCGAAACCATTCCGCGGCGGCTGGTGGCGCGGCTCGACGCGGGGACCAACAACGACACTCTGCAGCTTTGTCGTTCGGCGCAGGACCTTGCCGTGGTCGGCTATCCGGAAGCGCCGGTCGTGGCGCCCCTCAACGTGACCTCGCCCGCGACGGCGGGTCGCGGCTGGAACCGGGACGAGCGATCCGGAGACACGCGCTTTCGCTGGACGGCCGGGCGCGACTCCGACATCAGGTTCATCGCCGCCGGACCGGTGCGCCTCGGTTTGACGCTGCAGGTCAACGAAACAGCGGGTGGACATCGCCGTGATGCCGCAGCCGTGCTGCTCAACGGCGCCCCCTCCGCCTGCGAGGCGAGAGACGGCGGCTGCACCTGGCTGCTCCCGATCGACGCGGTCAGAACCGGTCTCAACATCATTACGCTGCACGCCGACCTTGCACCGAACGCCGACACCTCGCGCGGGCTGCAGCTGATGTACGCAGAACTGCGCGCGCTGCCGTGATGCGGTTTCTGCATATGTTGAATCACGCGCAACCGATCGGCTCTCGGCAGCCGAGATTGAGTCGCCGGAGAATTTCCTCGGTTCTGCCCAGTCGCCTAGTCGATCCCGAGCGGCGGATGCGGCTGATATGGTTCCTCGACAGCCCGCGCTTCCTCGGGCGTGAGGGTGACCGCCAGACCCTCGATCAACTGATCGAGCTGCGCCCGTCTGGTCACGCTCAGCACCGGCGCGGCCACACCAGGTTGCTGCAGGATCCAGGCGAGCGCGACCTGAATCGGCAGCACGCCTTTCGCCTCGGCCACCTCGACGACGCGGTCGGCGACAACGTAGTCGGCCTCGGTGTAGTACAGGCCGTGACCGTAGGCGTCGTGTTGCTCGCGCAAGGTCGCGTCCTTCCGGCCACGACGGCGATTGCCGGCGAGAAACCCGCGCGCGAGCGGGCTCCAGGGAATCAGCGCCACGCCTTCCGCGCGACAAAGCGGGATCATCTCGCGCTCCTCTTCGCGATAAATGAGGTTGTGGTGATTCTGCATCGAGACGAATCGCGCCCAGCCGCGATGATCCTGCATCGCCAGCATTTGCGCGAACTGCCAGGCGAACATGCTCGACGCGCCGATGGAGCGCGCCTTGCCCGCTTTGACGACGTCATGCAGGGCCTCGAGCGTCTCGGCGATCGGCACGTTCCGATCGTAGCGGTGGATCTGGTAGAGATCGACGTAGTCCATGCCGAGGCGCCGGAGCGAATCGTCGATCGCCTTCATGATGTGCCGGCGCGAGAGGCCGCCGTCGCTGGGATCGTTGGTCAGCGGATAGAAGACCTTGGTGGCGACGATCACCCTGTCGCGCGGCGCGAAGTCGCGCAGCGCCCGCCCCACAACTTCTTCGCTGACGCCGAGCGAGTAGTAATCGGCCGTATCGAAGAAGTTGATGCCGAGATCCAGCGCGTGTTTGATGATCTCGCGGCTCTCGGGCTCGTCGCGCACCCAGGGGCGCCAGCGCGAGGTGCCGAACGACATCGTGCCGAGGCACAGCCGCGACACCCGCAGTTCCGACTTCCCCAGATTCACGTAATCCATGACGCTCCTACGCGGCGTCGGCGAGGCGCTGCGGCAGCAGCCGCCGCTCGACGACGAGAAAGAACGGAATGGCACAGGCGGCAAGTGCGGCGGCCGTGCCCCATCCGGCGCGATAGCCGAAATGCTGGATGATCGATCCCATTGCGATCGAACCGGTGCCGATGCCGGTGTCGAAGGCGCCGATGATGCTGCCGAACATCGCCCCGCGCCGGTGCTCCTCGACGTTGCGCAGGACGTGCGCGAGAAAGACCGGGTAGGCGGAGCCGAATCCCGTCCCGAAGACGAGCGCCGAGGCGATGAGGTACGGCCGGCTGCCGCCGGCCGCGAGTAGCGCGAAGCCAATCGAGATGAGCGCGACGCACGGCACGAACACCCGGCGATAGCCGATCCGATCGCCGAGCCGTCCGGCGAATGGCCGGGTAACGACAATCGTGAGGCAGAACATCGTGAAGTAGATCGCGCGCGGCGTGACGCCGTTGGCGTCGGTGTAGAGCGCGACGAAGCTCGTGAGACCGCCGTATCCAAAGGCGTAGAGAAAAAGAGTAAACGACAGCACCAGCACGCGCCATTCCAGCCGCGACCCGCGGTGCAGGCGCTCGCGCCCGTCGGCGGGCAATGACCAGGCGATGGCGGCCATCGCCAGGTTGATGGCGGCCGACTCGAGGCACATCGCGGTCCATCCGCCGCGCGAATACACCCACAACCCGAGCGTCGGCGCGACCGATGTGGCGAGCACGGTCGAGAGGCCCCAGTAGCCGATCCCTTCGGCGCGCCGCGTCGCCGGGACCATCGAGGTCACGTAAGTACCGGAGGCAGATAGCAAGCCGGACCAGAACGCGCCGTGGATGACGACCAGCGCAAGCATTGGCCAGTAGTTGGGCAACGCGGCGTAGATGAGTGAAAAGCCGGTGATCGCCATGCTCGAAACGAGGAGCACGCGCTTGGCGCCGATGCGATCGACGAGCGCGCCGGTGATTGGCGCGGTGAGCGCCGACGAGTAGGTCAGGAATCCGAGGAAGAGCCCGGCCACGGCCGGTGTGCCGCCGAGATCGAGAATGCGATACGGCGCCGTCGGCAGCAGTTGAAACGCCGACAGGAACACGGTGAAGGTGAATCCGCACATCAGAAAAAAGCGCGGTGTGAAGAGCCGTTCCGGCGGAGACACATGACGAGTATAGACTCGCCGCTCAACGTGCCTCGTGAGACTCGCGCCTGCGTCGCTCCCTGGAGTGAGCCGGCGCGACCGCGTTCTGCACATTGCTGGTCAGGAGGCAATGTGACTCAGGGTTTCACCACGGCGACGAGACTGATGCACGGCTGGACCGCGACGCGCGAGAAACAACTGCTCGTGTGGATGGCGCGCCGGATGCCGGCCGCCGTCCACTCCGATCACCTCACCGCGCTCGCAGCATTGGCGATGGCCGGCGCGGCGCTCGCCTACTGGGCAGCCGGCGAGTGGCGGGGCGCCCTGCACCTCGTCAATCTGTGTCTCCTCGTCAACTGGTTCGGCGATTCGCTCGACGGGACGCTCGCCCGCGTGCGCAACCAGCAGCGGCCGCGTTACGGCTTCTACGTCGATCATGTCCTCGACTGCGCCGGCATTGTCGTCCTCGTCTTGGGCATGGCGGCATCGGGCCTGGTGTCGCTGACCGTGGCGATGGCGTTTCTGATCGTGTACTTGCTGGTGTCGGCCGAGACCTATCTGGCGACCTACACGCTGCAGACGTTTCACATGTCGTTTCTCGGCTTCGGGCCCACCGAGCTGCGGCTGCTGCTTGCAGTTGGCAATCTCGTAGCAATCACACGACCGGTCGTTCAGATCTTTGGCGAGCCGTGGAACCTCTTCGACGTCGGGCTGGCGCTGGCGACCCCCGGTCTCCTGCTCGCGTTTACGACGGCGGCGATCCGTCATGGCCGCAGACTTTTTCTGGAAGAGCCACGGACGTAGGGACTCAGGAACTAGGGACTTAGGGACTTAGGGAGTTAGGGACCTTCATCCTTACTCCGCCTATGTCCCAACTCCGCCTAAACAATCAGGATGATCTTCCCGATGTGCTCGCCGGCCTCCATCATGCGATGCGCGTCTGCGGCTTGCGCGAGCGGGAATTCGGCGTGGATGAGCGGCTTGACTCGCCCCGCCTCGATGAGCGGCCACACGTGCTGCTCCAGCGCGCGGGCAATCTGCCCTTTCTCCTCTGGCGACCGTGGCCGGAGCGTCGAGCCGGTGATGGTCAGCCGGCGCCGCATCACCTGCATTAGATCGAGCTCGACTTTCGACGTCTTCAGAAACGCGATCTGCACGAGCCGGCCGTCGGCGGCGAGCAGATCGAGATTGCGCGCGACGTAGTCGCCGGCGACCATGTCGAGAATCAGATCCACGCCGCGCCCGTTCGTCGCCTCCTTGAGCGCGGCCACGAAGTCGGTGGTGCGGTAGTTCACCGCGACCTCTGCGCCCAGCCGGCGGCAGGCGTCGCACTTCTCCTCGCTGCCGGCCGTAGCCAGGACTCGCGCACCGAAGGCGTGCGCCAGCTGGATCGCGGTGGTGCCGATACCGCTCGACCCGCCGTGAATCAGGATAGTCTCGCCCTTCTGCAACCGGCCGCGCTCGAAGACGTTGGTCCAGACCGTGAAGAACGTTTCGGGCAGCCCGGCGGCAGCGCGCAGCAACAAGCCGGCCGGCGGGCGCAGGCACTGCAGCTGCGGCGCAACGCAGTATTCGGCGTAGCCGCCGCCCGACAGCAGCGCGCACACCGCGTCGCCCGCCTGCCACTCGACGACGCCCTCGCCGCGATCGGCGATGTGGCCCGCAACCTCGAGACCAGGAATATCGGACGCGCCCGGCGGCGGCGGGTATTTGCCGAGACGCTGCAGCACGTCGGGCCGGTTCACGCCGGCGGCGGTGACCTTGATCAGCACCTCGCCCGGGCCCGGCACCGGCCCTGGACGCTCGCCGATTTGCAGGACCTCGGGCGGCCCCGGCTTGGTGATTTCGACGACCCGCATGACCTACTTGAGACTGCTGGGCAGCCGCGGCGACGAAAGCAGCGCCGCGAACTCGCGCCACTTGCGCGCCGACGAGTTGTCGCTGCGGGTCCGCCGCTCGACGAACATGCGTACCAGATCCTTCCCGAGGTTGTAGTTGATCACGTAGCTGCGGTACTGATCGAAGAACTTGACGCGCTGCTCGGCGCGCGCCCGGGGCATCATCGCATAGCGTTCAAGCCATTCCGCAGCGGCCGCCGCGTCGATCGTGCCGTCGAGATAGCGTCGCGCCGCCTCGTTACCGGCATACGACAGCTGATCGACGAGCGTCTGGACGTCGTAATACTCCTGCGCGCGCGAGCCGTCCAGCCTGGCGAGCGGAAAGAGCACGTCGCGCTCGAAGACGAGGCGATCGTTCTTCGCGAACGCCACTTCGATCCCGTAGTTTGCGGTGCCTTCGGCAATCAGCGACTGCGGCGAGAACAGCGGATAGACGCTGAACTCGACCCAGCCGCGATCGCGCACCAGGTGCTTTTCCAGCAGCACGTTGTAAACATGATGGCCGGGATAGCCCTCGTGGCACGCCAGATCGACCGCGCGATCGACGTAGATTGGCAGGTCCATGTTCACCTGAATCAGGCTCTTGAAGTTTCCCTGATACCAGTTGTAGCCGCTCCACGATCGGTTGGTCACGTACTCGATAGTGAAGCTCTCGTTCGGTGGCAGGTCCACGGTGGAGGTCGTCCGATCGCGGCAGGCGCGGATTGCCATGCGAAACACCTGATCGACGCGATCGCGCGGGATCACGAAAGCCTCGCGGAACTTGTCGTAGCGCTGGATCAGCGCGCCCTGCCCAGGCAGCATCGCTTCGAGCTTGGCGAGCACGGCATCGAAGTCGGCCTCGGTGTGGCGCGGCGCGACCGCGTCGTACAGGGCCAGCGACTCCTCGTCGAACGTGAACCGCTTGCCGCCGAGCATCGCCACGCGCGCGCGGAGCGCCGACAGCTGTCGTTCGAGGTACTGCAGTCGAAGCTTCCAGAGCTCGGCGTCGCTCTTGATCGGAGACGTTGTCGGGATGCCCGGCAGCTCGGCGAGGAGCGCTTCCGCCCGCTTGTCGATCGCCTCGAGCGTGAGCTTCTCCTTCTCCGCCGCCACGCGCCACTCGGGTGGGCCGTAATAGGCGTCGACGTAGTCGGTGTCGTGCTGGCCCACGGCCAGCACGAGCCGCACGTAGCGCTCGGCGATGCTCTTGAGCGGATCGGGCGGAACCTGCGCGGTCGCGGTCATCGCCAGAAGTATCCAGAGGAGAGCAGCATTAGCGCGCATAGCGTTTTTTAATCGTGGGAATCAGGTAATCGCGAAATGCGGCCGAGAAGTCGAACGCCGGCGCAAAGCCCCAGTCTTTGCGCGCCGCCGAGTCGTCCACGTCTTCCGGCCACGAGTCGACGATCCCCTGCCGTTTGAGATCGGGCTTCCAGGTGACGGCGGCATCGGGAAACGCGCGGAGGACTTCCGAACGAATCTCATCGGCTGTGGGGCTGAAGGCAGTGAGATTGTACGCCGTGCGCGTCAGGCGCGCACGGTCGGCGGACGCGAGCGCGAGCAACGCATTGACGCCGTCGGGCATCGCCATGAAGGGGATCCGCGTGTCCGGCCGGACAAAGCAGGCATAGGGCTCGCCGCTGGCGGCGGCGTGAATCATCTCTGGCGCGTAGTCGGAGGTGCCCCCGGATGGCAGCGTCGCCGCCGAGATCAAACCGGGAAAGCGCACCGCGCGGAAGTCCACACGTCCGCTTTGCGCTTCGGCGGCCAACTGCTTGTAGTAGCGCGCGTAATAGCGCCCGAGCTGCTCGCAGTAGAGCTTGTTGCAGCCGTACATCGTCGTCGGCGTGTTGTAGGTGTCCTCCGCCACGCGGCCCGCTCGCCGCTTACATTCGAGGTCGGGCACACCGTAGGCGGCAATGGACGATGGGTAGAGAAACGTGACCGGCCTTCCATGCGATTCCGCCTCGCGCTGCGCGAACTCCAGCAAGTTGAGCGTGCCCTCGACGTTCACCTGGTGCGCGGTCACAGGGGTGAACTCCGATCGGGTGGAGAGCAGCGCCGCGAGATGGAAGACGGTCGAGATCTCGAACTCCGACAGGATGCGATCGAGCAGGCGCTGATCGTTGATCGATCCGGTGAACTCGCGCTGCACGAGGCGCGCCAGCGCCGGATCGAGCGGGTTGAGGTCGAGCGTGACAACCGAGGCACCGCCGCTCTGCGTGAGACGCTCAATGAGCCCGTGGCCAATTTCGCCGCCGGCGCCGGTGATGAGCACCACCGACTTCCGCATCATGCCTCCTGCTCGGACGAAGTTGGAGTCGAGGACACGTTCTCGATCGCTGCCGCCGGCAGATGCACGCTGAACACGGAGCCACGGTTGAGGACGCTTTCGACGCTGGCAACGCCGCCCATCTGGCGGACGTTGCCGTACACGGTGGACAACCCGAGCCCGGTGCCGCGGCCGGGCTCCTTGGTGGTGAAAAACGGCTCGAACACGCGCGCCTGCGTCGCCGGATCCATGCCGATGCCGTTGTCGCGGACCTGGAGCAGCACGTAGCGGCCGGGCGGCAGCCCGGTGCGCGACGCGGCCGGGGAGCGCTCGGCGATGTTGATGTTGGCGGTGCGCACGCGAACGCGGCCGCCCTCCGGCAGCGCATCGCGGGCGTTGAGGACGAGATTGAGCAGCACCTGTTCGAGCTGTGCCGGATCGGCGACCACGCGGGCGGGACCACGCGCGGCACGGATCTCGAGGTGGACGTGCGGCCCAATCAGCCGGCGGACCAGACGCGCGACGTTCTCGACAATCGCGTTGACGTCCACCATCGTGGCGGCGACGTCCTGCTTTCGGCTGAAGGCGA
The DNA here is from genome assembly GCA_963807105.1 of uncultured Acidobacteriota bacterium. Taxonomy (GTDB): domain Bacteria; phylum Acidobacteriota; class Vicinamibacteria; order Vicinamibacterales; family UBA2999; genus DASPWV01. Next base: position 760,118 of record CAWEAM010000001.1, read on the forward strand.
GGAGTTGCCGCGTTGTCGCCGCGGCGCGATCGGCGGCCTGTACGATCTCCTCGATCTCGGCGGCGCCGCCCGCGGCCTGGCCGCCATAGCGATGCTGGAGCAATTCGGCATTGCCGCGGATCGCGGTCAGCAGGTTGTTGAAGTCGTGGGCAACACCGCCGGCCAGCCGGCCGACCGCTTCCATCTTCTGTGCGTGCCGCAGCTGCTCCTCGAGCTGGAGGCGATCGGTGAGATCGACGACCGACGCGATCAACGCGGGACGGCCGCCATATTCGGCGACGGAGCAACTGACTTCGCCGGTCACGGTGGAGCCGTCCTTGCGCAGCGCGCGGGTCATAAACGGCGCGAGCACGGCGCCCTCGTGCAGGCGCTCGAACTGCTCGCGCACGTAGGCGCGATCGGCGGGCGCGATCACGTCGAAGACCGACGGCAAGGCCAGGAGCTCCTCACCGGAATAGCCGAGCAGCTGCGCCCCCTTCGGGTTGACGTACACCATGCGTTCGCCCTGCATGATGTAGACGGCGAAGAGCGACTGCTCGACGAGCGAGCGATAGCGCGCTTCCGCCTCGCGAAGCGTGTCCACGACCAGCAGGCGCTGGGTCACGTCGCGCGCCACCGCGCGCATGCCGCGGAAGCGCCCCTGCGCGTCGGTGACCAACCAGGCGCTCTGACCCATCCAGACTTCGGCGCCGTTCTTGGCCATCGCCGGAAACTCGATGTACGACGAGGTCTGGCGCGAGTCGGCTTGGGCGCGATAGTGCTCGAACACCCGCCGGCGATGATCGGGCCGGATGAACTCGGTGAACCGCCGGCCGAGAATCTCGTCCGACTCGTAACCGAAGATCCGCCGCGCCGCCGGGTTCACGAAACGAAAGTAGCCTTCCTCGTCGGCCTCGAAGACGATGTCGGTGGCTTCTTCGAAGAGCTGCCGGTAGCGATCTTCCGAGGTTTTGAGCGCCGCCTCGATCTCGCGGGCGGGCGTCGCATCGCGAAACGAGACGAGGATCGCGCCGACCCGCGCGTCGGTGAGCAGGTTGCGGGCGACCCCGTACATCCAGCGCATCGATCCGTCGTGGTGACGGCAACGAAAGCTCCCGGCAATCGGCACACCGGGGCGCTCGAGAATCTGGTCTACGAGTGCGCGCCACGGCGCGTGATCTTCTGCGAACACGAGGTCACGCGCCCTGGTGCCGATCAGCCCATCGGGCTCGAACCCGAGCGCGTCGCGGGTCGAGGGACTCGCCCACTGGATGATGCCGTCGGCAGACACCAGCATGACGGCATCGGTGCTGAACTCCGCGACTGCGGCGAGGCACACCTGCCCGGGCGCGTCCATAGGTCATTGCTATTCTAGTCGCCGTGCGTGTGCGCGGCCTGACCATCGAAGCGCGAGTCTGGGAGGGCGGCGCGCCGCCGCTGGTGCTGTTGCACGAAGGCCTGGGCTCGGTGTCGCTGTGGCGCGACTTCCCCGAGCGGCTGGCGCAGCAAACCGGCCGCGGTGTGTTCGCCTACAGCCGCGCCGGGCACGGAGCCTCGGACCCGCCAGCCACACCGCACACGACCAACTTCATGCACGACGAAGCACGGGAGTGGCTGCCCGCGGTCCTGGATGCGTCGAAAATCGACGAAGCGATCCTCGTCGGCCACAGCGACGGCGCCTCGATTGCGCTGATCTTCGCGGCGACCTATCCGGAGCGCGTGCGATCGCTCGTGCTCGAAGCGCCGCATGTGTTCGTCGAGGACATCTCGATCGCCAGCATCGAGCGGATGCGCACGCTCTACGAGACCACCGACCTGCGCGGCAAGCTGGCCCGGCATCATGCCAACGTCGACGTGATGTTCCGTGGATGGAACGACGTGTGGCTCGACCCGGCGTTTCGCGACTGGAACCTCCAGGCCTACTTGCCGCAGATCACGTGTCCGGTGCTGCTGGTGCAGGGAGAACAGGACGAATACGGGACGGTGCATCAGATTTACTCGATCGAAGCGGCGGTGGCGGGGCCACGGAGCACGCTGCGGCTGCCTGATTGCGGTCATTCCCCACACCGCGATCAGCCGCAGAAAGTGCTCGCGGCTATCGAGCAGTTTATCGGGGCCCCAGATTGCCATCGATTTGAGTGAGCCGCAGATGGCTCCGAAGAGCAGATAAGGCCGTAGCGATCTGCGTCATCGGCGGCCCAGCACGCCGTTCCATGGCGGAATGGCAATGGTGATCCTCCCGAAGGCCTGCGCCTGGCACGCGAGCCGTATCGGTGGATGACTTTCGTCGGTGGCGATGTAGCCGCATTCAGCGAGCTTGGCGCGTTCGCGGGCGTCCATGGCCGATAGCCGATCGGCGCCGCCAAGCACACCCACCCAACAGGTACCGCACGAGCACGATTGACACTGGACAGGAATCGGGCCCTGCGAACAACGGCGATCGCGGGCGCGGTAATCGCGCTGGTCGTGCGAAGCCGCCGTCGTGATTTCCTGCGAGTTGATCAACGGGAACTGCGCGCCCGGCGCACGCTCGTCGAAGACGACCGTCCACTGCTTGCGATCGCCGCGGAGGAAGCCCAGCATGCCCTGCGAGTCCTGGCGCTGCCGCGCGGCCATCACGGCGTCCGCGCTGCGGCCTTCCCACGCGCCGGCGCCAACCGGCTCCCCGCTTGCAGCGGCCAGCGCATCCGGACCAACGTGCTGCAGCGTCCGCAGACCGACCGCCGCGATGCCGACGAGGAGCGCGCGATCGGCGTGCGCGGCCGCCGCGGCCTGCCGGGCAATCTCCTGTACCTGCGCCGCCAGGTCGAGACTGCCGGGCGTTCGATGGCTGTCGCCGTATTCGAGCACCGTGCGCTTCACAACTGACCAGAACTGGTGCCCGTAGAGAAACGGATGCGACGAATCGACCTGGTCGGCAAGCCGCCAGCGCCCGGCAAGCGCCAGCTCGCGCGCAGCGCTCGGCGCGTCGGCCTGTGCCATCAGGCGCTCGAGCGCGAGCGGATGAAAATGAAACCAGATCTGCGTGGCCGCGCGATCCACCGGATGGATGGCGGTCTGCAGCCGATCCACCACACGCAGCCAGGCGTCATCGTCGTGTTGTGCGAGAAACGCGAGAAACAGCTCCAAGCGCGTTACCAGAGGGCGGCCTTCATCCGCGCGATGGTGACCTCGATCCGGCCGAGGTCGTCGAGCACACGCTCGGCTTCGGCAATCGTCCGTGCGAGGTCGTCTGCCGGCGGCACGCTTCCCCGCTTCACCTCCCACGCCAGGTCGCGCGCGGTGTGCGCACAGGCGCGGCAGATTTCCACCGTGCGCTCGTGCGCCTCGAGCAGCTTGAGCACTTCCTGCTTCTCGTCCGGCGTCATTGGAAGATGTGGAATGCGCCTAGGTGCGGAACCGATCGGGCCGCCAGCTCTTGATCTCGCGCTTGATCTGGTCGGCGGAAAGATTCTCGCGCGCCGCACGATCGACCAGCACCGGCAACTCCGCGTCGGAGGCGAAGCGCAGCGCGATGATCTGACGTTTGTCCAGCTGCGTGAGGCGGCTTCCTGTTCGGGCGTGAGCAGCTCGGCGCCGCGCACTTTCATCTCCAGCAGGATGATCCTGATCCTGCAGGCGAACGATGTACCGGCGCGAGATCGAGACCAGCAGCGCAACCGCGAGCGCAAGACTGATGAGGCCGAGGTCGCGCGTGTTCCATCCGAACAGCCACGCGCCGACGAACGTGATGAGCGCAACGAGCGTAAACCCGCCGGCGAAATAGGCCTCCACCGGATGATGTGCGTGCCGCGCGTAGGATTGGTCGCTCATGGCCTGGTTGTTCGGAACTACTTCAGCTTCCCCTCGATCTCCTCATAGACCTTTCGGATCGCGATCAAGTCCTGCGAATCGGAGAGGTACCATTCCTTGTAAGGTCCCCAGTTCGCCTGCTTGCGCGCGTCGTCGACCGACAGGCCCAGTTTGTGAAGCCGTTTCACCTCGTCGATGACATACTGCAGCGCCTTGCGGTATTCGAGGAGCTCCCCGCGCGCCACCTTCGGATCCTCGACGAACCCATGCCCCGGAATGTAGTGCTGCGACGTTCATCGCGATAGCGCGGTCGAGCGTCTTGAGCCATTCACTCGGATAGGCCGAGCGCATCGCGGGAAACACCCGATTCAGATAGGCCTCGCTCATGAACAGAATGCCTTCCTTCGGCAGGAACACGCTGAGGTCGCCGCCGGTGTGCGCACGACCGAGATTCAACACCTGGACTTCGGTGCCACCCACGTTCACGACCTGCTTGTCGCCAGCCATCGCCGCCGGCGGAACCACCACGACGCGCGGCGGCTTGGCGGTGGCCGCGTCGCGTTCGAGCTGCGCCTTCGATGCCGGCGAGACGATGAACGCCAGGTCCTTCGGGAGAACCGAGTTCCCGCCCGTGTGATCGCCGTGGTCGGATCCGACGACATACCACTTCAATGGCTTGGTCGTGACCTTCGCGATCGCATCCAGCATCGCTTGCGTTGCTTCGGGGCTTCCCTGCCCATCGGCCACCAAAACGCCGTCGTTGCCAATGACGATCAGGCTCACGGTCGGCATGCCGGAATCGTGGATGCCCTCGTAGCCGTAGACGTTGCCGGTGATTTTGACGATGCGTGGGAGATCACCGGGCTTCAGTCCGCGCTTGGCCGGGTCGGCGGTGCGCGGCTGCGCCGACGCGTTGACGGCGAACGCCGCCAGGGCAACGCCCAGCAGGAAACGAACAGTCATCATCCTCCTCCAGCACGCAGCACCGGGGGTGCCGTGTGCGACAGTACATCACGACCTCACACCGACGCCTGAAGTTCGACGGCGCGGGCGGCGGCTACCGGCCGTCGATCAAGTCGCCCAACCCGCCGAGGCGGTCGAGCACCGAGCCTTCCTCCTTGCGGAAACCCGATTGCGGCGCCGCCTTGTAGATGCGGTCCGCCATCCGGCTGAGCGGCAGCGATTGCAGCCACACCTTGCCCGGCCCGGTGAGCGTCGCGAAGAAGATACCTTCTCCACCGAACAGCGCCGTCTTGACCTTGCCGACGAACTGGATGTCGTAGGTGACGCTCGGCTGGAGCGCGACCAGGCAGCCGGTGTCCACCCGCAGCGATTCGCCCGGTGCGAGCTCGAGGTGATGGATCGTCCCGCCCGCGTGCACGAAGCACAGGCCGTCGCCTTCGAGCTTCTGCATGATGAAGCCCTCGCCGCCGAACAGCCCGACGCCAATCTTCCGCTGGAACGCGATGCCGATCGAAACGCCGCGCGCCGCGCACAGAAACGAGTCCTTCTGACAGACGAGATGTCCACCGAGCGACTGTAGATCCATCGGGATGATCTTGCCCGGATAGGGCGCGCCGAACGAAACGCGGTGCCTGCCGGTTCCGGTGTTGGTGAACACGGTCATGAACAGACTCTCACCGGTCAGGATGCGGCGGCCGGCGCCCCAGAACGCGTCGAGCACACCGCCCGGCCGCTTGGAGCCGTCGCCGAAGATCGTCTCCATCTGGATGCCGTTGGTCATGTACATGAGCGACCCGGCTTCCGCGACCGCCGCTTCGCCGGGGTCGAGCTCGACCTCGACGAACTGCATCTCGTTGCCGTGGATCACGAAGTCGATGTCGTGGGCGCGGCGTCCCGGCGCGATCGGGGGCGCCGTGTCTGCCGCCTGAGCGGCACCCTGCCTACAAACTGCGCGAATGCCGGCACGTCCTTGATCTTCTGCCAGTTCGGCATCCCCGCGGTAAAGACGAGCGTCTCGGTGTCGATGCTGCCGTTGCGGAGGTTCGCGACGATCTCGTCCTGCGTGACCGGGCCAACCTGATGGCCCCCAATCGCCATGTACCACTGCTGTGATCCGTACATCGTTTCTCCTGAGTGTCAGTCGTCATTTGTCGTGCGGTTCGCCGATCGCTCGACGCGAGCTACGGACGATTCTCCGGCTGCGAGTCCGGTGTGCTGTCGATGCTCGCCGCGGCATTCTGCTCCAGCTCCGCGACGGTAGCGGCGTCGAGCTGCAGCTGATAGGCGAGCTGCGCAAGGTAAATGCGCTCCGCGCCGGTCACCGCTTCATCGGCGCGGACGATGGCAAAGGCAAAGACGTAGAGATCGTGCCGGCGTTGCATGTCGGTGACGCCGCCGACGATCTCCGCGAGCGGCCGCGGCGCGTCGAGCTCCCGTTCGACGTCGCTGCCCAGGCCGGCCTTGCGGGCGTGCTCGAGAATCAGCGCGCGCTCCTCCGCCGAGAGCGTGCCGTCGGCACGCGCGGCCGACACCGCCAGGCGAATCACGCGCATCACATCGTCCGGCACGACAGGTGACTCGGCGGCCATGGTCGCGGCGACAGTCGGAGTGGGCAGGGGCGGCGGCACCGGACCGGCGGCGCCGGACGAGGCGGCGCGGCGGGCGCCGTCGGTTGCATGGAATCGTAGATGCCCCAGGCGACGCCAGCGGCGCCGAGGAGCGTGCTCGCGGTCAGGAAGCCGCGATGATCGGTGAAAAAGTTGATGGCGCGACGAGCGCGCTTGCGGCCGCCACGTCCGATGGCGCCGCGCAGAAAGATCGACACGATGTCGCTGGTGTCCAACCTCCCTCGCCCCTCCCAAAAGAAGGATACTGCACGACCGCCGGGAAAGTTCCGTTGCATAATCGCGCGGATGAGAACAGTCATCCTTCTGGCTGCGGCAACGCTGCTGGTGTCAGCGCCGCGCGCGCGCAGGATCACGGCACGGTTGGCATCACGATGGGCTACCCGGCGTCAGTCGGCCTGGTGTGGCACATTGGCGAGCGCGTTGCTGTCCGGCCTTCGATTGCCTTCTCCCACAACTCCGCCGAATCGGACGACGACTATCCGAATCCGGTACCAAGCGGGTTGGTGTTCACCAGCATCACTCTGCTGCCGACGACGCGGACGAGCGTCGAGACCTCCGGGTGGAATGTGGCGCTTGGCGCCGATCTGCTGCTCTTTCTCGCGCGCTGGGAAAACGTCGAAGCCTACGTCACGCCAGGCTACAGCTACCGGAGGAGCTCGACGACCACGACGATCAGTTTCGAGGGCCTCAATTTCGGAGGACCTGTGACACCGTCATTCACCGACAGCCGGGAGGTTACGACCGACGGCCACGAAATCAGAGGAGCCTTCGGCATTCAGTACACGCCGCATCGCCGCTTCGGCATCTTCGGCGAGGTGGGCCTGCGCTACAGCACGACTGACGCCAGCGGGCTCTCCAGGGGCGTTCTGACGGAGACCCGATTCACCGGCGTGGCATCGGCGGCAGGCGTGATCTTCTATTTCTGAAATGATGCGCCCGGCATGAACGAACCGTCGGCGCCGGCGCCGCTCGGCGGGCAAACCCGCCGGTCGCGCAAGCGCATCCTCCTCGAGCTCTTCATCGTCACCGCGGGCGTGCTGATCGCGCTGCTGATCGACAGCCTCGTCGAGTGGAACCGCTACCGCGTGCTCGTCAACGAGGCGCGGGCGACGCTCGCGCGCGAGATGGCCGACAACGGGCGCGAGGTCGAGCAGGTGCTGGCGACGATGGCCGACCGCGACAAGCGCATCGAGACGGCGCTGCGCTTCGCCAATGAGATGCTGGCCGAGAAGAAGACGGCGGTCAACGAGCTGCAGCTTGGCTTCGACTTCACCTGCCCTTTGCACGTTCGCCCAACCGCGTTTGGCGATGTATTCCTTGCCGTCGATCGGCCCCACATGCGGCGGGTCTCGATCGCGATACGGGCGCCCGATCCCAAGCTCCCTTTCGTTCGCATCGATCCAGTTCCACAGCTCTTTGTTTGACGCGTGTCGTTGCACACGCGTTTCGCCCTTGACGCTCACGAGATCGGCCGCAAGCCCGTGGCCGTAGCCGCCGCGGCGGCTTCCGCCATGATATGAGCTGTCGCTCGCAGCCTTCCTGCCGACTGTGATCGCTTGCCGGTAGTCATCGCGGAATGCGCTCGTTATGCCCGGCATGAGCCCGGCGTCGTCCATTGCGCGAAGCGCTCGGTAGAGCTTCAGCTTGAAGCTACGATCCATGCCGCCGATCACGTAATCCTTGAGCGACATGCCGGCTCTTTGTGCCGCGATCGGATCCTTCCAGGTGAAGTCCCCAAGGACGTATTTGGTGATGGTCTTGGTGACGATTCGTGTTTTGCCCTTCTTCTTGACTGTCGCTTTCACTCGCTGCGTCACCTTGTTCGTGTCGAACTTGGGGGTCCGTTCGTACAGCGACCAGAGGTATTCGTCGATGCAGATCTCGGCCACGAGGCATTCGTTGAGAATTTCAACCGAGCGCGCGACTGGTTTTGGATACTCCTTCGCCGCATCAGACGTGAACAGGGACGCGAGCCGCACGGATGGGGCGGCGGGGACTTCGATGGGGCTTGATGTCGCCTCGCCGCCTTTTTGCTCCGTATTACGCGTGCTTGGCGACGCGGTCTGCACGGGCGGCGTGGCGGGCGACAGCATCTCACGAGGCTCGGCCAAAGGGGCGCGGACGCTCCCTATATCGGCGACTGAGACACTGTTCTCGGCCATTGCGGTCGCTAGCGGTGCGTCGACCTCGATCGCCGCTCCGCCGTTTTCGATGCCGTGCGGACCGAGGCCAGCTAGCCCGATGGCAACCCAACCGACGAGTACGAACGTTCCGCACAACGCCGCCATGACAGCAAATCGCTGCGGGCTCATCACCCCTCCTGTCTCGTCCACGGCTCCACTGGAGCCAAGCTGCACAGGCGCCAGACGAAGCTCATTCTGGGATCAAAGTGCGGGGTCACGCACGGAGGAAAACTGCTGGCTGTCATCTTTTTCGAAACGTGTTGCCGGAATACCACTCGCGCCTGTGATCACGGTTAAATCCACGTCCTCTTCCCCGAAATTGAACGCCGAGAGCGCATCTTCGGCGGTAACACGTGGGCCGAAGGAAAGCTCCTCAGCGTGTTCGAGCCCGCGACCGAGATCACTCGCAAGGGCAAGGCCGGCAAGCCCAACGAGTTCGGTAAGATGGTCAAGCTGCAGGAAGCTGAAAACCAGATGTGATTGACTACGAAGTCTATGATCAGTGGCCGAGCGATTCGGACCTGTTGATCCCGGCCACGAAACCCACGAGGCGAAGCTCGGACGCACGCCGCGTCTGGTGGCGGCAGACGCTGGGTTCTACTCCGCCAAGAATGAGGCTGCGGCGAAAGCGAGAGGCGTCAAACGCGTCTGCATTCCCAATCGAAGGAACACAGTGGAGGTGTAAAGGTCCAGGCGACACCAAAACCTACAAAGTTCGGAAAGTCGAATGGCTTAAAAACGGTCCGGGGAGATGAGGAAGGCCTGATAGCCATGGACTGCCCATGCGGGTGGTGGTCCATCGGCGGGCGTGGCTCCCAACAAAATCCTTTCGTTTTTTTGCGCCCCCCGAGGGGTTGCATAGGCTCCCAACAAAATCCTTTCGTTTTTTTGTGCCCCCCGGGGTTGCATACCGATGGCTGGCGCGGGCGTTTTTCACAAAATTTGATTATTTGATTTTAAATCAAGAATGCAGTGGTAAGCCGGTTCGGCAAACCACTGATCCATTCTGATTGGGCGGTTGTCTCACCCCGGCGCGCTGCGTCGGGCGACGGCGATGTCCTGTTGACGCTGTCCGGCGGCGCCACGATCGAGCTCAATGGCATCGCGCCGGTGGGGTTCCAGCCGGGCTTTCTGGTGTAGGGCCGCGGAACGCTCGGCGGACCACGACCTTCATAGAGGGCTTCCGGCCAGAGCAGCGCGCGACAATGATTCCCCCCGGCGAATGCAGAATCACTTCCTTGCCGACGACGGCAGTTGCGGTTGAAGATGCCGCAGGATGAGCTTAGCAGCCAAGGCGTTGCCTTTGATGTTCCAATGTGTGTCGTTACGCCGGTATAGTCGAGAGCGCATCGTCTCTTCCCGGAAGGCAGGCAATAGATCGACATGATCGATCTCAAGCTTTCTGAGCTCGGCCTTGAGCCGTTCATTTGGTTTCTCGAAGTCGTAGGCGTCTCGGTCTCGGGCCGATGATTTGATCACCTGTTGTTGCAGTATCGGCTCGACCTGCATTTCATCCGGGATCAGCGCTATGACAAGTTGGATCCCGCTCAGATCACAAACCCTTTTGATATTGGCCAAGTGTCCCACCGTATCGGCAAAGAGAGTTTCGAAATATTCATTCCTCTTCAGGAAGATTCCGCTGATCATTCGTTCGAGCTCGACATAGGCAGCGCTGGTAAAGAGGCTAGCGTCGTCGTCGTAGTTTCGCGTCGTGAACTCGAAGTTCCCCATCTTGGTGCTCACGTCGTACAGGTACTTGGTCAAGCTTGCCAAATAGGAATACCGATAAAGTCTGTTTACCTTCGTGGTCTCAAGGAAATCATTGCCAATGAAGAAAGACAGCAGGACCATGTCCGGCTTCAATTGCAATCCCTCGTGGATGAGAACTGCCAGGTATTCTCGGGGACCAATTCCGGGAATGCCCATATTGATCAGTTCGAACGCCATACCGCTCGATTTCAGTCGTTCTTTAATCAGGGTGAGATAGTTAAACGCATGCGGCACAACGCCGAACGCGAAGGAATCGCCGAGTCCCACGACGCGAAATGTACCCGCCTCCTTTCTGATGTTAAATTCCACGTCGTGGAAACCACGCGAATTGAGCTCGAAGCCGTAGTACGACGAGTGCGGCTTGACCCGAAAGCGGTTATAGGAGTTGCTGTAGAAGAACGGCAGCGGATACAACTGATTGAAAATCCGCAACCCCACCTCGCACATGACGATCGTGATCGTCGCGATGATTATCGTCTGACGTACCGCTGTCAGCCATCTGCCGTTTTTGAACAACGGCGAAATCCTGCTCCCTTGCGTCATGAGCATTTGGCCACCTCTCTCGCAACTTGCAGCGGCGTGAAAGCGAGAGTTAGTTAGACGACAAGGACGGGAAGGGCAACCATCGGAGACCAACCGTCCAGTCCGATGCACGTGCATGACGAGACCGCGGGCGTGCGGGTGACGCGAACGACACGACCGACCCGGCGGTGCCGTGAGAACTCATTATCGGGCCTTTTTTTGCGCCTGCTGTACCTCCCCGCTGTGCGGGGTGTACGAGCAAGAGGTCGTACTGCTTGAAAATGCCGGCCTGCTGATCGAGCTCTGCGACAGCCGAATCCCACACGCCGCGTTGCGCCGCAGTGACCTTGAGCGTCTCTTGGGCGCACGCCCCCGAGGTTAGGAAAATGACGGCTGCCGCGATGATGGCCCTTCCGACGCAGGGTGCCCAGATGTGATGCCCGCACAACAGCCGCCCTTGAGTTTGCTCACGGCTTTGGCCGCGGCGAGATGGTTTTGTGCAGCGGCTGCACGAACTCGACTGGATTTGCCTTCAGGGAGGAGTTATAATTGTATAAATCGCTATTGAGAAGTCCCGAGTTCGCGGCAATTCAAGCATCTCCTTACGTTTGAACCGGCCAGTCTGGCCATTTTTTCCAGCAGGGAACAAGTGCCCGTTGGCCGAAGAGTGTTTCTTGCTGTCGTTCTTAGCCAGCTGTTCAGCATTGCGCTGATTTTCGGCTGGTATTTCTATGCGCTCCGGTCCGAACTCGGCTCCCTAACAAGACAGAGGGCCGAAGAAACTGTTCTGCGGTCAATTGCGTCGACCGAAGACTATTTCAGACCTGCCGAGATGACGGTGGATGCGGGGCAGCTACTACTTTCGGACCACATATTCGGGCCCGACAAGCCAGATCTGCTGGAACGCTATTTTTTTGGGCAGCTTCGGCTGCGGCCGCTGTTGGCGGGTCTCTATGTTGGCAATCCCGCAGGCGAATTCTTTTACGTTATGCGCAGCAACGAGATGGTCGAAGGCGGCACCCGCACCAAGGTGATACGAAATGGCACCCTCGGGCGCGAGGTCGAGCTGACGTGGCGGGGGCCGGACTACGCGATTGTTAAAAGTGAGCGCGATCCCGCGGACACCTATGATCCGCGCGCACGCGCCTGGTATCGCTCCGCGGTTGAACGGCGCGGTCGCGCCTGGACCGAGCCGTACATCTACTTCACCTCGCGCAAACCCGGGATCACGCTCGCCTCATCCATTATCGGGAAAGACGGCGCGGTTGAAGCTGTGCTCGGAGTTGATATCGAGATGAGTGAGATTTCGCGATTCCTGGCACGAACCAGCCTGCTGAGGGAGAAATCGGTTTACATCTCTACGTCGGACGGGAAGGTGATTGCCCACAGCAACGTCAGTGTCGTCTTGCCAGATAGCGCAGCAGGCGACAACGCCCTTCGGTTTCGAGATCATTTCTGAGTTGCCCGGCATCGAAGGCACGTTGGGCGAAAGGGTGCGCAAACGGCTCTCAGAACCAGCCGGTATGCGCTCGGCGAACGTCTGGGAGGCGGAGGCAGACGGGCGGCAGTACCTCGTTGCGGTCGGCCAGATGTCCAACATCGACTGGCCGTGGCAGCTCGTTGTTACGGTACCGAAAACTCGACAATTAGAGCCCGCATCCGAAAGCACCATCATCCTGATCGGCGCCATGGGCCTCGCCACCTTGTTCTCTTTTGCCATCGGTTACGCAATGAGCCGGGCCATCGGCGCGCCGATTACCCGACTGCTCACGAACGCGCAGCTCGCCCGCAATGGAAATATCGAGCTCATGACAGACGTGAACGCCGGCTCCAGGGAACTCGAGGAAATAGACGAAATCCTCAAAGAGTTTGCCACGCAGCGACGCCGCAAGGGACCTTTAGCGACGACGGCATCCGCCAGTGAAAGATCCAACAACAGCGGATGATTGCCAGGCTGGCCTATATAATGGTGGTCGAGGCCCTGGTCATCGGTCCACCATCGACTTGATTGACGCCGTAGCATACGGGCGACCGTGCAGCGCTTCCAGAATGTGCCGGGCCGGCAGACAGCACAAGGGTGTATCCGACACGCCACATGGCGCTGCAAATCGCGCTGATGGCGCGCCCGCGATTGTGCAAGCGAGCAATCGGCATCTAAAGTGCCATTGGGCGCTATCCCTGCGCCCAACCCGTAACCTGCCCCCACCGCTCCCACATCCGGTGGGGGCATTTTTATTGAGACGCGCCCGCCTCCTACTATGCCCCGCCAAGGCTTAGGGAAGGCGGCTGGTGTGTCCTGCGCTGCGCCCGCCACTGCGCGGCACGGATGGGGTGCGAAGAAGCAAGGCAAGGATTTGAGGGAAGATCTGGGGTGTGGGGGTGGGGTGGTAGGTGATGATTGTGTGATGGTGGTTGCTCGATATCTTGGGTTATTAGAGGATGATGGCGTGGTGGACGAGGCGATAGATGGCGGCGACGGTATGGCGTGATAGGGGAAGTTGTCAGCGCCGAATGGCTGGTTGGCGGTGATGAGCAGGCTGGGCGTTGTAGCGAGGGGAGATGAGTTGAACAACACGCTGGTTGGCTGATTTGCGGACGTAGGAGAGGTCGTCGAGGCAGCAATAGATTGTCGAGCTTGTCATGAGGGTGGCGGGAGATCGCTCGCGCGGTGCAGCTTGCACCATGTCGGTGGTGCGGGTGAACAGGACGCGATAGCCGTCTCGATCAGCGCTGCGAGGGCTGAGACGAGATGCGATTGCCGACGCAGGGGGGACGAAGGCCAGCAGGTGGGCCTTTGTGACAGGGACTACGGCGAGAGGGAGGGGGGGAGGAGGAAGGAGGGGGAAGGGGAGAGGGGGGTGAGGGGGGGAAGGGAGAGAGGTAGGAGTGGGGAGAGGGGAGGAGGGGAGGGAGAGAGGGGGAGAGAGGGGAGAGGGGGGGGAGAGAGGTGAGGTGGGGGGGGGAGGGGGAGGGGGGGGGAAGAAGGGGGGTGAGGAGGGGAGGGGGGGAGGGGAGGAGAAGGGAGGGCGGAGAAGGGAGGAGAGAGTGGGGAGGGGGGATGGGAGTGAGAGGAGGGGGAGGGGGATGGGGAGGTGAGGGGAGGGGGGGAAGCGTGCGAGAAGGTGCGAGGGGGGCGCGCGCCGGCAGGAGGAAGGGGAGTGGGGGGGGGCAGGAGGGAGGTAGCGAGGCGGAGGAGGAAGCAGGAGGGGGAGAGAGCGAGGGAGGGAGCGGGGAGGTGAGAAAGCGAGGAGAAGGGAGGTGAGAAGTGGGCGAAGGGGGTGCGGCGCGGAGGAGAGCGCGCAGAGGCGCAAGGGCGGGGGGTGCGGCGAGAGAGGGAAGGTGAAGGCGCGTGGAAGTGCGGCGCGCGCAGCGAGGGGGGAGGCGGAGAGAGCAGTGGGGAGAGCGTGAGCAAAAGGCGGGTGCGCAGCGAGGGGGAAGCGCGGAGGGCGGGAAGGCGGAGAGGGAAGCGGAGAGGCGGGCGAGCGCGCGGCGCGCAGAGAGCAGAGCGCGGGAGAGGGAGCGCGAGAAGCCACACCGAGCGCGCGCAGAGCGGGCGAGCGCGAAGGGAAAGCGGGCGGGGGGAAGGAGGGCAGTAGCACAGCCGCAGGAGGGAAGTAGAAGAGCGCGAGGGGGATGCGGGGAGAGAGTGCGGGGGGGGAGAGCGCAGCGAGGAAGGGCGCAGGGTGCGCAGCGGAGGAAAGCGTGGGAGGAGCGCAGGCGCAGGAGGTGATCGAGCAGCGAGGCATGACGCAAGCGGCACGATCTCGGCAGATGGAACGGGTGGCGCGCGTGATGACGGCGCGTGGACGGCAAGGTCGGATCGCGGTGAATGCAGCGTCAGCCGCGAGCGGCGGCGGCGGCGGTGACTGCAGATGAATCGACGATGGTCATGTACGTTCTCAGCCTGGTGATCGTGAGATATGGCTGCCTGGCACAAGGCTCTTCTTTTGAGGAGAGACCGAAAACCACCCAGAAACAACTGACGGTGATATCTACAGAACCACAAACCACGCACAGGTGAGACAACGATTTATCGCCAGCTGCGCCGCTCCACAGTACAGCAACAAAGGAAAAGCTAGTTGTAGTAAAAAGGAAAAGTGATGCTGGCGCGCCGCAAAACGCACCAGCGCGGACCGTAAAGTCGCGCAGAGGCCATGCCGCGAGCTGCCGGCCGATTTTGGCGTCTTCGACAAGTGTTGCGGCCCATAACTACCTATGTCGCCAGTAGATTGGGATCATGCTCACCAGCATCAACGCGATGCCAAGTTCGGCCTGAACGTTCGGGATGAAGTCGGCGATCCACCAGGGGCTGAAATTGCGCCAATCCAAAAACGGCGGAATGTTTGGGGTCGATAAGTAGCCATAGAGCCACAAGATCAAACCCGCAGTGTAAATCAGCCAACCTGCCGCTTTGATCATGGCCAACCATCTCTCAGCCTTCGGCGATGTTTTGCCCCATCTTCCGAGGCTGTGTATCCGAAGGTCGACACCAGCAAGGTTTGCAGCCACTTTCGGATAGCCCCGATCCTCTTGCTCCTCATCCTCTCAATTGGCCAAAAAGCGCAGCGTGGGCAGTACAGGCTGCAATCCTCGGTGAGCCAGTCAATGTAGCCGCAACACGTGCAGCGATAGGCGTG
Organism: uncultured Acidobacteriota bacterium; assembly: GCA_963807105.1. Classification (GTDB taxonomy): domain Bacteria; phylum Acidobacteriota; class Vicinamibacteria; order Vicinamibacterales; family UBA2999; genus DASPWV01. The sequence goes on from CAWEAM010000001.1 coordinate 775,592, forward strand.
GAGATGGCTCATCCAATTCGTCTCCCCTCCGCCTCGATGGCGGCAGCGCGAAATTCATAGTAAAGATGGCCTCTGCGCTTTTGTCGGGGCGTGCCAAAGTTTTGGCATATCCGGCCATCATCTCCGATCGACATCCGTCTCTGATTGCCGCACGCTGCCTCACTGCACCTTGAGCGGCCGCAGTGCACCCCAGTCGCGCCGGCATGCGGGAACCCGCCGCGTGTTCGTTCAGTCCGGATCGCGGCCGTGGCTCTACGGCCGCCACTGCCGCCGCCGCCGCTCCCGCACGCTGGCGACGACGGCGATGATCAACCCGGCGAACGTGATGATGAAGGCCGTTGCGGCAAGCACAACGGCAACTGAAACGATGATGTCGCCCATCGGCGGGGGAAATAGCGGATCCGGCGGCGCGGGGTCTTGCGCGGGGCTGCCAATCTGTTGTCGGCATCTGCCAATCCTGGCGGCGGTTCTGGCGAAGGAGCGCATGAGCGCCCCTGGCGGCCGCCCTCGGTCGTCCGCAGGAGGCGCCCCAGCCGTGCTCGTTGGCTCACCCATGCGTTAAAATCGGCCGGGGGTACCGAGCCCAGGCCGGGAAACTCAACAGTGAGCCGCCCCCGCCATAGCGCCACCCTTGCCAACGCGACCGGCTGGCGGCATCGTGCCCGGCCATCATGCACGCCAATCCTCGATGCCGCCGCACCTGTGCGCCAGCAGGCCGCGCCCAGCGATGCCGCTACAGGTCGGTCTACAACGAGGTCGAACGCGCCGGCGGCCTCGCCGTCGCCTCCCTCGCCCGTCCGCCTCGAGCTCCACCGGCAAGACACGCCATCCGAGCGCGCCGAGCTCAACGCCCATGGTCACCGTGCTCGAGCTGGTCAGCCGCCACATGGCCGAGCGGGCCGAGCGGGCAGGAACGCTCGCCGCAGCGGTAGGCAGCGGTAGGCTGAGCGGCCAGATGCATGACAAACGATCACACCGCCGCGGACGACGCGCCATTCGTCCAGACCCACCCGCTGCCGGCGAACATCGACCCGCAGATCATCACCGGCATGGCGCACGCGCACGAACTGCACGTCATCAAGATCAGAACGTGGGTGATCACCCTCGAGGGCCGCGAGGCCGACCAGTCCGCCTTGGCCGATCGGCTTGTTCAGAATTTCCTCAATGAAACTGGGCACCGCCTCTACCAAGAAAACAAACAACCCGGTCGCGACAAGAATTGCAACCGATATCGCGAGACCTAAAAGGGCGAACTTAAGCAGAAGCGAAAAGGTTTCCTCTCTCATCCGCGGGTCCCTGGATGCGCCGGAGCCTGACTGTTTCTCTTCATCCACAAACTGACGCTGTTGCCCCCGCGATTGACCTCGCATGGCCGCCAACGCGCCTGCCGCGTTTGGCACGCCCCTGTGCCATGCGATCCGGTGCGCGGTTTGCCGAACAGGCGATGGTGCTGGGTGCGCTCGATGACGACACGGCGGCGCGTTCTCCTCAGGCGGTTTAGGAGGCAGCAAACCGCGACGCCGCAAGTCAATCAGTAAACCCCGGCGTGCGACGTCGGCTAGACTTAATGCCGAAGCGACGCACCGCCAACCAGCCGGCAGACCTTCCCGCTGCCTCCAGGCACCGCGCCCTTCGCCCGAATGGCCGCAGCCTACAACCTTACCGTGGTGGATCTGGCGGACACCGCGATCATCGGAATGCGCAGGACACCGCGATCACAGTGGTCACAGTCGAAGGCCGCGAGGACGATCTGGCCGCCTTCGCCGACCGGCTCGAGCAGCTCACCCGCCTGTGCCGGTGAGCCTCAACTGAGGAAAAAACAATGCGCGGCCGCTGACACATGTGTCAGCACGGACCATTGATCTACCGTGGGTTTTTAACCAACCCGCGGTCCAACTCGCGCAATTAGTTCCACAGTGCCGCGTCACCTGTTACGGTTCAACGACCGCAGGATATCGTCCCATTCGAACGAGCACGGCTTGTTACGCGCTTCATTTTTGCTCATCGTCGAGCGGGAAATCTTGATTAAAAATCAAATATTCAACCGGCGCCAGCCATTGTAGTATGCAACCCCTTGGGGTGGGGGCAAAAAAAAGCAAGCAAGGATTTTAAGAGACAATTGGCCAGTCGACCGCGACGCAAGCTGGCCCGCAGATGGCCTCCATCAGGATGGATCGTCAGCGGCGGTTATTGCCTCGGACCGGAGCGACGCCGCCGATCATCACATATTGACTCGGATCACACGCCGTGCCGTGCTTTCACCGGGGGGCTCTCGCCATGCACTCCGAGCACCAGGACAAGTTCTCTCCGACCCTCGATCTCAAGGGTGCCGTTGTTCTCGTCTCCTGCGTGAAGAGTAAACTGCGTACGGCGGCGCCAGCGCGCGAGCTGTATAGCCGTTCGCCCTGGTTCCGCACGGCCCGGATGACGTCGAGACCAGCGGCGTCCCGTGGTTCATCCTGTCCGCCAAACATGGATTGATCGCACCGGATCGGGTGACCGCCCCTTATGAACTCACTCTCAAAGGTCTCGGACGAGACAAGCGGCGCCTCTGGGCCGGTAGGGTGCTCAAGGAGTTGTTGCCAGCCTTGAGCAGTCGGCGGCGCCTCGTCATCTTCGCCGGTCGTGAATATCGTGATTTCCTGATCGCACCGCTGGAGAGCGCAGGAGTGACCGTCGAGGTGCCGATGGCGCACCTCAGACAAGGCGAACAGTTGGCGTGGTTGTCCGAGCAGCTTCGTCGGATGGAAGCCCGCGCGGCGCTCAAGAGCCAGTTATGAACGAGCAGAACGAGCAAGCGGCAGACGGTGGCCTCCCCAATACGCAAGCGCTCGGTGAAGGTGGCCGGGCACAAGGACCAGCATCAGCCTGGAGGAGCCGTTCTGGCAGGCCCTCCACGAGATCGCGACCGCGTGCGGGATCACCTTGACGGCGCTCCTCAACTCCATCGCAAGCAAGCGGGTCGAGGGCAATCTGTCGTCGGCGCTGCGCGTGGCCGTGCTCGAACACTTCCGCGCCGGCCGCAAGGGCGCGACGCCGTGAAGCGACCCGGTAGGGCGGTGGGGGGACCTACCCACTAATTTAACTGGTGCCAATTCGCGGCCCGCTCGGCAGGCGCACGGTGAACACCGAGCCCTTGCTTGGTTCGCTCGCCACCGTCACGTCGCCGCCCATCATGCGCGCCAGCTTGCGCGAGAGGGCAAGGCCAAGCCCGGTTCCGCCGTAGCGCCGCGCTGTCAAGGAGTTCGGCCTGGGTGAAATCTTGGAATAGCTTCGCCTGCTGCTCGGCGGTGAGGCCGATGCCGCTGTCGGCAACCGCAAGCTCGATCCAATCGCGCCCGTCCACCATGTGGCGAATCCGTAGCGCAACCTCGCCATCCTGCGTGAACTTGCAGGAATTGCTCAATAGATTGAGCAGTATCTGCTTGAGCCGCATGGGGTCCGCCGTGAGCGGGCCGAGATCGTCCGCGCTGTCCACCACGAGGCGGTTCTTGTTCTTCTCGGCGAGCTGTCCGGCGGTGCCGATCACCTCGTCGATCAGGCGGGCCAAATTGACTGGTTCCGAGTGAAGTTCGAGCTTCCCGGCCTCGATCTTGGAGAGGTCCAACACCTCATTGATGAGACCAAGCAGGTGGGTGCCGGCAGCGTTCACCCGGCGCAGAGGCTCCTGTGCCTTCTCGGTGCCGAACCGCGGCGCGTTGGCGACCATTATCTCGGTCAGGCCGATGATGGCGTTGAGCGGTGTGCGCAACTCATGGCTCATACTGGCGAGGAACTGCGACTTGTGCTCGCTCGCTTCCGCCAGCTGGCGGCCCTTCTCCTCGATCTCGCTGAACAGGCGGGCGTTCTGGATCGCCAGCACGGATTGCACGCCGAACGTCTGCAGCAGTTCGATCGTGCTCTTCGGAAACTCACCCGGCGCCTTGCGGCGCACCACCAGGGCTCCAACGATCCCATCGACTGCGAGCAAGGGAACCACCAGCCGGGCGCGATAGCCCAGGCGCATGATCAGCTCGTTCGCTCGGGAGGACGGTTGTAGATCGGCCACCTGGTCCGGCTGACGCCGCTGGGTTGCGCCGCGGACTGCTTCCGAGAAGTCGGCATGATGCTCTCTGATGACGGCGATCATGTCGGTGGTCATTCCGTAGGTAGCGCGCACTTCGAACCGCCGGTTGGCTTCATCAAACACGTAAATCGCACCGACGTCGGTGGCGGAAAGCTGCGTCGCTTTGGCGATGATGGTGTCGAGAACGGTCTGAAGGTCAAGCGTCGAGTTCACCGCCTGACAGATCTCGCCGAGTGCCCGCAACTCCTCGACCGACTGCGTGAGTGCGCGCGTACGCGCCTGCACCGCGTCGAACAACCGCACGTTCTCGATCGCGATCACCGCTTGGTCGGCAAATGTCGAGACCAATGCGATTTGCCTTTCAGTGAACGGCTTCACAACGGGACGTGTGAGCACGAACACGCCGATCGGAACTCCCTCTCGGAGCAGAGGAACGCCCAGACTGCTGCGGTAGCCGCCCAGTTTCTGCCCTTGAATAAAATCATATTCCGGATCCGCCAGAACATCCGGCACGTGAACGATCTTGCCCTCGAGCGCCGTTCGTCCGGTTACAGTCCCGCGGCCTGGAACGAACGGGTGCCGTTTAACGTACTCCTCGAACTCCCGCGAGAAACCATATTTCGCCGCGAGTTCGTAAACTTTGCCATTTCGCTGACATATGATCGCCTGCTCCGCCTCGCAGAGACGGGCCGCGGATTCCACCAGTGCCTTGAGCACGGCCTGGAGGTCGAAGGTCGAGCGACTGATCACCTTGAGTACGTTGGCTGTGGCGATCTGCTGCTGCAGGGAGTTGCGGAGCTCGTTGAACAGGCGGGTATTCTCGATCGCGATAACAGCTTGGGCGGCGAAGTTCGTAACCAGTGCGATCTGTTTGTCCGTAAACCGGCGGATCTCTTGGCGGAAGATACCGATCGCGCCGATCAGCTGGTCGTTCTTGAGCATCGGGACGGCCAATACGGTGCGATAGCCGCCCAGATCGACGCCGGTGCGGACAAATGGATCGCCCTCGATGTAGGACTTTGTCGCCTTTGCGTCATCGATTTGGACCGCCTGTTTGGTAGCGATGATTCGCCCAAGGACTAAGTCAGGCCGCGGCCGGAAACTTAGATCGCGCGTCCGTGTCTCTGCATACGCGGAGGGGGCATTGTGAAGTGCAACCGGGTGGTATGCATCCGAGTCGTAAAGGTATAGCGTGCCAAACTTGGCGTCGCACAGACGCGTCGCATTCTCCAGCATGGCCTGGAACACCGGCTCCACCTCGCCTAGCGAACTGCTGATCACCTGCAGCACCTTGGAGGTCGCGTTTCGCTGCTCCCCCGCCTCGGCAAGCTCATCCGTGAGCGTTTTGAGCTTCTTTTCCAGCTCGCTTGCGCGTGCCTTCAGTTTTTTCAGTTCGGCGCGGGTTTCGCGCATCCGGCCAGTGCGCGTACTTTCCTTCGCTCTGGTCGAACGAACCTTGCGAGCTTGCGTTTGGCTCTTCGCGCCCTTGCCAGACAAGGTCACCTCGTCACATGGGCTCAAATTGCTGCGCACGCGCCGCCAGCGGCCACGCTGCTGCGCCCGAAGAGCCGTGATGAACTCGCGGCGTGTCGTCATTCGATCACCTCGTCGGCGCGGGCGAGCAGGGTGGAAGGAATCGAAATCTCCATCGAACGTGCTGTTCGCAGGTTGATGACCAGCTTGATCAGCGTCGGCTCTTCGAACGGAAGCTCCGCAATGTGCGCCCCATTTAGAATCCTATCGATGTACTTTGCCGAACCGGCGTGATTTTCCACCACCGCTGGTCCGTAGGACATGAGCGCGCCTTCGTGCACCTCGAAGTACCAGGTGTGCATCGCCGGCAAGTCGCGCATCATGCATTCGTTTACGATGTGTCCGCCGAGATGGACAATGGTCGAGTTGGTTTCTACAAGCGCTGCCTGTACCTGCTCCCGGTCCGCGAGCGCAAAGCCATCGATCAAACTTTCTTTGGTGGTCACCGGCAAGGGCACCAGCGTGATCCCAAGTCTATCGGCCGCATTGTGGACCTGATCATCGAGCGTCGTGACCATGGGGCTGCTCGGCGCGAACAGATATGCTACCTTGCGGAGATCCGGAACCAGTTCACGCAACAGCTCCAGGCGCTTGCCGACCAACGAGACACTGGACGTTGTAAAACCCGTTATGTTTCGGGTCGGCCGCGACATGCTGCTGGTCAAGCGCAGCGCAATCGGATCACCGATCACAGTCATCACGATGGGAATATCGCGGGTCACGGCTACCAGTGCCGCTGCCGCCGGCGATGATGCCCCCACTAGCACATCAGGCTTTGTCGCCACAAGCTCGCGAGCCAGCGCCGGCAGACGGGCGAGTTCGCCTTCTGCACTGCGAATCTCGTAAGCGATATTGCGGTGCTCGACGTAGCCAAGCCGTGCCAGTTCGGACGCAAGAACGAGTTGCTGCGGCTGGGCTACCCTGCCGAAAAGTAGCACGCCTATCCGGGCTACACGTTGTTGCGCGCGCGCCGCAAACGGCCAGACCGCAGCGCCGCATGTCAGCGCGAGGAACAACCGACGGTTCACTTCATCACCTCATGGCATGACGAGCAGCAGTGGGGGCCGGGATTCTTCGAGGCCGAGCGCCTTCGCGGTCTCGAGATTGATGACCAGCTCGAATTTGAGGACCGCACGTCGAAACACGGCGACGCTTGCAATGTGAGCTAAGCACCGAGGCGCACCGGCTGTGAGGGATTCACCATCCCGGCTCGGCAATCTGAATGCCGTCGTAAAGTGCTAGGCCATCGGCCACGCGTGCGTCGTAGCAGGCCCGGCGCGCACGCATAATTGTCGAAAACGCCTCGTTGGCGATGTCGCTGTGCATGTCGTAGGGCTCGAGTTGCGCCACGAGCTGCACATCGCGCGTAGCACATTCAACCGGGAACTGACTGTTTGGAGAGGTCTCCTGCGCGCCGGCGGAGGTGGACGGGACGGCACTGAGAAATGCAAAGGCGAGTAGAAAGGAGGTGATGATCGGCTGCATGCTGTTCCCTATTTGTTCTGGTTTTTTCTATAGGCAATCGCTCGCACCTTCATAGCAAGTCAGAGAGTTCCAGCTTGTGATCTAGTTCACACGCTCTTGAAATAAAAAGAATTCGCCAGTGAGTGACGCTGCAACGTCGCTTGCCGAGACTAGGCCGTGTGGACGGATTTGATCAAGATGAAGCCCAAAGCGAGAGCGACGATGGACGTGTAATTTCGAGCGGTCTTCTCGCATCGTAGTGCGATGCGCTTGAAGCGCTTAAGTTTGCCGACGGTCTGTTCGATGCGTGCCCGAGCCTTGTAGAGTATTTTTGGAAAGAACGCAGGTCTGTTGGCTGCGTTTGACTTGTAAGGAATGACCGGACAGATGCCGCGCCGCGTCTGCGCGCACCGTCGCGATTTGCCTTGGAATCGTATCCCTTGTCGGTGATCGCAGCGCGCGGCCTGACGTCGGGTCCGATATCGAGGAGAACCTCGAAATTGCGACAATCACTGGCTTCGCCGCCGGTCAGATGAAACGCGAGCGGCAAACCGTCGAGATCGACCTTGAGGTGGATTTTCGTCGAGAAGCCGCCGCGCGAGCGGCCGAGCGCCTGATCCTCTTGCCCCCTTTTGCGCCGGCCGCGGAGACATAGGCGCGCACGACGGTGGAATCGAACATCTGCACCAGATGCGCCGTCTCGCTCATGGCCGCAAGCGCATCGAAGAAGGCCTCGAAGGTTCCGGACTGGCTCAATCGCCAGAACCGTTTCCACACACTGTTCCAGTGGCCGAACCGGCGTGGAAGCGCGCGCCACGTGATGTTGTGGACCGCAAAATACTGCAGCGCTTCGAGAAACTTGCGGTCGTCCCGGCCCTTGTCGCCGCGCCGCGAGCGCGACGCCCGGAATACCTGCAACACGATCGCCCACTCGGATTCCGTCATGGTCGTGAGCATGGTCGGTCCTCCTCAAACCGACCACCCATGAGTCACAGAAAAACTGATTTGGGAATCCCACCACGCTATACTCGCTCCATTCCGTCCACACGGCCTAGGTGGCCGGGGCTGGATGTGGTCCCATCCCCTGGTTCGTGTAGCGAACGGCCCAAGTGCTGCATTGCAGTAGAGCGGCGGATTATCGGAGCCGCGACACCGTTGCCTGCTACGCCCACGTCAATTTAGTATAATCGGCGAAGGCTGTGCCTTCGAGGAACTTGGTTGCCCGCCAACCCTAGATTGCCATGATCCATTACTCGGTTCTGCCAGAGAAGTCATGGACCCCGTTCGGCTCTCCTTGAGCCTGACGGAAATCGCACTGCGCAGTCAACGATTGATGGTCGATTTTCTTACGCGTCGCCCAAGAACGGGAGATCCAGCTGGAATAGGACAAGCCTTCCTGGATCTGAACGCCAAGATGATTGCTGACCCGATGTCGATCGCGCAAACGCAACTAGCGCTGTGGAATGAACATCTGAAACTCTGGCAGCGCACGAACAAGAACGGCTGCTTGGCCTTGCCGAACAACTCTGACGACCGCCCCGTCGCCATCGATCGGCGCTTTGAACATCCGGCGTCAACAACACGTCCTCTACGACTATATCCAAGCGAAGAATGGTTGCCGCGGAGGCGATTACTGTAGCGGTCAAGCGTGTCAACGGTCTCCATCCGAAAAGAGCGCACAAAGTGAACTGCTCCTGGGAGCAGTTCGTGGATGCCATGGCACCCTCCAAATTTATAACAACCCGACCCAGAGGTATTGCAAACCACCCTCGACAAAACCCGGGGGTGAAATCTCCTCAGAGGGTTAGCAAATCTGCTGGATGACCTCGAACTCGGTCGCGGACGACTTGCTGATAGGAGCGATACGCCCAGACCTGAAGGCCTTCCGCGTTGGTGAGAACGTAGCCACCACGCGAGGAAAGGTCATATTCCAGAATGAGCTGATGCAGCTGATCCAGTACGCTTCCTCGACCGCTGACGTCAAACGGCGCCCTCTCCTCATTGTGCCGCCGTGGATCAACAAATTTTATGTGCTCGATCTCAGGCCTAAAAACTCTTTTTATAAGGTGCAAGCTGATCGGGGCATACGGTATTCGTAATTTCTTGGGTTAATCCAGACGAGCGTCTCGCGCATAAAGGGTTCGAGGATTACATGCTCGAAGGCCCGCTTGCCGCACT
>CAWEAM010000002.1:0-14400 GCA_963807105.1 uncultured Acidobacteriota bacterium
CGATCGCGCTGCCGAGATCGCGATCTTCGAGCCGCCCGCTCACCACCGCCATCGGCCGCAGGTTCTCGCGGCGGAGCTCCCCCTGGCCGTTGGCCCGTGTCGGCGTGGCCACCGCTGAGAGCGGGAACGCCTTGCCGTCGGCGCTGCGAATCTGGGTTGTCTGAAGCTTCGTCGGATCGAAACGGAACGAGTCGGGCAAACGCACACGGACTGGAATCGTCCGATCGGCCAGCCGCAGCTCGGTGGCTACATCGCCGAGCCAGTTCGCCGCCATCTGGTTGGCGACCTGTTCGACGGTAAGACCGAGACGCCCGGCGGTCGCCGGGTCGATCGTCCAGGTGACCTCAGGATTGCCGCGCTGGACACCGACGACGTCGACGATCCCGCTGACCTTCTTCAACATCTCCTCGACTGGCTCTGCGAGTTGAGCAAGGCGACCGGGGTCGTCGCCGAAGATTTTCACCTCGACGGGCTCTGGACTGCCTTCGAGATCGCCCAGCATGTCCTGCAGAAGCTGCACGAATTCGATTTCGACCAGCGGCGCGGCCTCCTGCACGCGCTCACGCACGTCCGCGATGATGTCCTCCGACGAACGTCTGCGCTGACTCCTCGCCTTCAGCCGCACCAGGATGTCGCCTGTATTTTGCGCCGTCGCGAACATTCCGAGCTCGGATCCGGTGCGGCGTGAGTAGGAGGCGACTTCCGGCGTCTGCGCGATTACTCGCTCCATCGCCCGGACCTGGCGATCCGTTTCGCTGAGCGCACTCCCCGCCGGCGTCAGATAGTCGAGGACGAAGCCGCCCTCGTCGGCCGCAGGAAGGAAACCCGTACCCACTCCTGCGAAGAGCGCTGCGCTGAGCCCGGCGAGGACGACCGCAGCCAACACGGCCGTGAACGGACGCCTGACGATCGCTTTGAGAAGATTGCCGTAAACGCGATCGAAACGCCCGTGGCCTTCACCCATCGGCCGATGACGGCCGGCCGCCCAGCGCGCCATCAGCGGCACGACGGTGATCGACAGGACCAGCGAGATCAATACGGCGACCGACAGGCTGAGCGACAGGGCACGAAAGAACTGTCCCGGCACGCCGGACAACAGGCTCAGCGGAGCGAAGACCACGACCGTGGTCAGCGTCGAGCTGAGAAGTGGCGCAAACAACTGCTGCACGGCATCGATGACCGTGCTGCCGCCTTCTCCCGCGCGGCGGTGCACGTTCTCCACCACCACCACCGCATCGTCGATGACCAGTCCAATGGCGACGGCCAGACCCCCCATCGACATCAGGTTGATCGTCCCGCCGAAGAGCCACATGAACGTGAACGTCGGGACGACCGCCATCGGCAGCGTCAGCGCAGCGATGACGGTGAGCCGCCAGTCGCGAAGGAACACCAGCAGCACGACGACCGCGAGCAGGCCGCCAATGAGGATGGCGTCGCGAACGCTGGCGATGGATTCCTCGACGAACTCGGCGAGATCGTAGACGCGACTGATGCGAAGGCCAGACGGCAGCACCTTGGTCAGTCGGGCGACCACCGCGTCGACGCCCGCTTTCAGATCGAGAATATTGGCGCCGATCTGCTGCGCGATGCTCATCGATACGGCGTCACGTCCGTTGCCGGTGATGAGCAGCGTGCGATCGGGTGCGCCGCGTGTGACAGCGCCAACATCTGCGACGCGAACCGTCGCGCCCTTGCCCGTCTTGATGGGCGCCTGTGCGATCTGATCGACGTCCTTCCAGAGTCCAGACGCCAGCGCCAGGTGCTGCAGACCGGATTCCTGGAATCGTCCCACCGGCTGGATGACGTTCTGCGCCGTGAGAGCGTCTGACACGTCGCGGACGGTCACCCCAGCAGCCGCCAGCTTGACAGGATCGAGGATCACTTCGATCTCGCGCGTGTCGCTGGCCTGCACCTCGATGACACCGGCTCCCGGCACGCGGGCGATCTCCGGTTTGATCACGAAGTTCGCGTAGTCGTAAATGTCCGGCGTCGGCAACGTGCCGGTGATGCTCAGGATGAACACCGGGAAGATCGCCGGCGTCATGCGCTCGATCTGCAGCTCGGTGGCCCTGGGCAGCTCGCTGGTGATCTCTGCGACGCGGTTCTGCACCGTCTGCAACGCAATCACCATGTCCGTCGACGGATCGAACTGCGCGGAAATCTCGGCAACGCCGCGGATGCTCTTGGACCGAATGCGCCGGATCCCAGGCACCGCCATCACGGCCTGCTCGATCGGGCGCGTCACGATGAGCGACGTCGACTGCGGCGGAAGCGTCCCGGCGTGCGCCACGATGACGATGCGGGGAAACTCCAGCGGCGGGTAGATGGCGCTTGGCAGGGCGAACGCGGCCAGAACCCCACTGACGACGAGCGCCACGGCGAGGAGAACGATGGCGCGCGAATGCGTGTGCGCCAGCGCTGCGAAATTCACTTCGCCTCGCTCGCTGTAATGGCCGCGTCATCCGGCAGACCGGCCTGGCCGTCAACGATGATGTGCTCGCCGGCACGGACGCCGGAGAGGATCTCGACCTGTTCCGCAGTCGTCAGGCCGACGCGAACGGGTCGCCGTCGCGCCTTTCCATCCGCCGCGACGAACACGGCCGTTTCCTCGCCTTCGCGCACGAGGGCGGCGGCTGGGACGAGCACCACGTTCGAATGTTGCTCGGCGTCGATCTCGACTTCGACCGCTGTTCCAGCCGGAAACGTGGCGGGCGCGACGAAGGTCAGCCGCACTGGCAGCGTCGCAGTGCCCGGTTCCACGGCGGCACTGCGCGAGATGACCTTCAGGCCGATCGCGGCGGCGCCGACCGCCGTCGACGTCACGCGAGCAGTGGTGCCGACTTCGATACGCGGCGCGTCAGCGAGTGAGACCGCCGCGACCACCTCGAGGTGACGCGGATCGATGACGCGCAGCACCGCATCGCTCGCAGTCGGCTCCACGAGATCGCCCGGATTGTGCTGGCGGGACGCGACAATGCCGTCGAACGGCGAACGGACGTTGGAGCGCGCGGCTACCGTTTGCGCGGCGGCCAGGGAGGCGCGCGCTTCAGCGAGCGCGGCGTCGGCATCGGCCACCGCACGGTTGGCATCCTCGACTTCCTTTCCCGCGGCGACCCCACGATCGAACAGTTCACGGGCGCGAGTCTGTGCCCGCTGGGCATTGTCGAGCGTCGCCTGCGCTCGCGCGACCTCGGCCTGCTGACGCTGCGCCTCGGCGTGCGAGCTCGGGATCTCGAAGCGAACCAGTAGATCGCCCCGACGCACGCGGTCGCCGGCCGCGCGAGGGACTTCCGCGATGCGCGCCGCTTCGGGCGCGATGACGACGAGCTCGGCGCCTGGTGCCGACGTCACGATTGCCGTCGCGTGCACGACGCCGCGAATGGTGCCAACAGTGGCCGGCGCAGTCCTCACCGCCACGGCGGTCTCGCTTTCGACTTCCTCCTGCGGCTCGCGACGGCAGCCGGCAACCAAGGCGAGCCCCACCACGAGCAGCGCGGCACACGCGAAACGGTGATCCGTCATGCGGGTCACGGAAGGGGCGCTCCTACCGCTCGCTCGAGGTCGGCGAGGGCGGACTGAAACTGTGAGATCGAGTCCAGCGAACGAAGCCGTATGTCGCGCGAAGCCTGCAGCGCCTGCAGGAGCGCGACGATACCGGTCTGGCCCAGCTGATACGAGTCCTGCGCCAGACGCTGGACTTCCTCGGCTTTCGGAAGAATCTGCTCCCGATAGCGCACGTAGGCCAATCGCTGCGCTTCGGCAAGCGTTGCGGCGGCGGTGACCTCCCCGCTGATGCGGAGGAGGGCCGCCTGCCGTTCCGCGACGAGCTGATCGAGCGTCGCCTGCTCGACGAGCACGCCAGCCTTGTGCGTCGTGAAGATCGGAAGCGTGAGCGCGACGCCGACGCGCCAGCCGTAGGTGAATTCCGGTTCGGCGTCGTGCGTGAGCGTCGCCGAGGGTGTGACATCCGGTACTCGGAGGGATTGTGCGAGCGCGACCTCGAGACGCTGTTCCTCGATGCGGCGATCGAGCACGGCGAGCTCCGAGCTGCGCATCCGTGCGAGCTCCAGGGCGGCGCTTGCGACCACAGGGCCGCCGGCCTCCATCGAGGTGGTCAGCGATTGTATCGTGTCGAGCGGTTGGCCCAGCAGCGCGTTCAGCTTCGCGCGCGTGGCGACAGCGCTGCTGTCGACGGTGGTGGCCTCGTTCTCCGCGGCCGCGAGGGCCAGGTCGGCCTGCACCACTTCGAGCCGCGGCGCGTCGCCGCTGTCAAATCGCGCCTGCGCCGTGTCACGGACCCGTCGCGCCAGGTCCCTTTGCTCGCGAAGGATTCCGGCTCTGGCGTCGGCGAGGAGGACCTCGTAGTATGCGCGGCGAACGTCGTTGCGTACCTGCGCGATGACCGCAGCGAGCTCGGCGTCGCCGGTGCGGATCGTGGCCTCCCCAACGGCGATCCGCTTTGCGCGTTTGCCCCCCAGTTCGAGAGGGATGGCGACGCCGAACGAGTGCTTGGGCGTTTCTTTTTCGATCTCGATGCTGGCTTCGGGATTGAGCCGTTCGCGCGCTACTGAGAGCATCGCGAGGTTGATTGCGGCGCTCAATCGGGCAGTGGCGATCGTGGGGTTGGCGGCAAGCGCGCGCTCTATCGCGCCGGGAAGCGTGAGCGGCTCGCGGGCGGGTGCCTGGGCGCTGACCGGGACGGCTGCGAGCGACAAGGTCAGAGCGGCAGCGGCGGCGCGGCCGCAGATTCCCTTGGACGGCATGCCAGTGATCAGCCGAAAGGATGAGATCATGCTGCACCGTTCATGAATGGATCATGACAAGCCGAACCCCGAGGCTGAGCAGGCAAGGATGAGGCTGTTCCGCGCGCACGCGATTGCCGCGGCGATCGGCATCCTCATTTTCTTCCTGCTTCCGGGCGAGGCCTGGATTCACGATCTGTGGCAGGTCGGCTTCGGATGGACGGCGGCCGCGGCCATCGTCGCGTCGATGCGTCAGCGGCGGCCTGCAAGCGCCGCGGCGTGGTACCTGTTTGCGGCGGGCGTGTTCCTCAATGCTACCGGCATTCTGCTGGTCGCCGTGCTGGGGCGCGCGATCGGCCCCCAGGCCACCACCAGCCCCGCCATTCCCGATTTCTTCTGGATCGCCCTCTATCCCTGTCTTGCCGCCGGCATCGTCCTGCTGATCCGGCGGGTGTTGACCGGGCGCGACCGGACGACGCTGGTCGACACGGTGATCATCAGTACCGCGCTCGCGCTGCTGGCGTGGGTCTATGCCATCCGCCCGCTCGCATCCGATCCGACGGTCACGCTGCTGGCGCGGATGGTGGTGGTCGCGTATCCGGTCGGCGACACGGTGTTGCTCGCGATGGTGGTCCGGCTGCTGCTGGCGGGCGGCCGGAGCACCAGCCTCCGGCTGCTGGTGGCGGCGCTCTGCTGCTTCCTGGCCGCCGATCTCGGATGGGCGATTGACACACAGCTGACGGTGACGCCCGATCTCCGGCTCCAACGAATCCTCGAGACGATTACGCTCGCGGCATACGCCCTGATCGGCGCCGCCGGTCTGCATCCGTCCGTCGCCGAGATGACGCAGCCGGCCGGGCCGCAGCGCCCTCGCCTGGGGTTACCGCTTCTTGCGGGTCTGACCGCGGCTGCGCTGGTGGGTCCTGTGCTGCTGCTTCACCAGGTGCTACAGGGCCGTGTGATCGACGGGCTGCCGATCGCCCTCAGCTCGATCGTCATGTTCCTGCTGGTCGTCGCCAGAATCGTGCTGGTGAATACCACGCTGCGCCAGGAGATCGACACCCGTCTAGAGGTCGAGCGCGAGTTGCGGCGCGCCAAGGAAGAAGCCGACGTGGCCAGCAAGGCGAAAAGCGAGTTCCTCGCGAACATGTCGCACGAGATCCGTACGCCGATGAACGCGGTGATCGGGTTCGGCGAGCTGCTGCGTTCGACACCGCTCGACGAGCAGCAGCGCGACTACGTCGAGACGATTGCCGACAGCGGCGAGTTGCTGATCTCGCTGATCAGCGACATCCTCGACCTTTCGAAGATCGAGGCGCGAACCCTCTCACTCGAAGCGATCGACTTCGATCTGGAATACCTCATCGCCAGCGTGTTCCGGATCCTGCGCCATCGCGCGCACAGCAAGTCGCTGACGCTCACGTTGAACATGCCGGATGACATGCCGCGTACGTTCAAAGGCGATCCGACGCGGATCCGGCAGATCATCATGAATCTCGTCGGCAATGCCATCAAGTTCACGTCACGGGGCGGCATCACGATCGGCGTTCGCCAGGGCGATACCGCGCCCGAGGGCAGTGCGCGGCTCGAGTTCTCGGTCAAGGACACCGGCATCGGGATTCCCGAGGACAAGCAGCGCTCGATCTTCGACGCGTTTACGCAGGCAGATTCATCGACGACGAGGGAATACGGCGGCACCGGCCTTGGCCTCACCATCACCCGTTCGCTCGTCGAGATGATGGGTGGCACGATACACGTCAATTCCGAACCCGGCCGCGGCACCGAGTTTGTGTTCGACTTGCGGCTGCAGCCGGGCGAGCCGAACATCGACAGGGAGATCGCGCCGGTGGACGTGGATGATCTCGCCGGCAAGACGGCGCTGATCGTCGACGACAACGAGCACAATCGCGCCATCCTCGGGCGCTATTGTCAGGACATCCGGATGGATGTCGCGTTCGCCGCCGAATCGGTGGCGCAGGCGCTCGACTGGCTGGCCGAGGGTCGCAGCGACATCGATGTCGTCTTCACCGACATCCGGATGCCTGGCATCGACGGTTACAGTTTTGCGCGGCAGGTGAAGGCGGACGACCGTCTGCGTCAGGTCAAGCTGATTGCGCTCACGTCCGATGCGCTGCCGGGATCGGCCGAGTACTCGAATCGCGTCGGGTTCGATGCGTTCCTGCCGAAGCCATTCCGGCGGCGCGATGTCTACGAAATCCTGCGGGCCGTGTTCGGCGACAAACGCGAGGCCAGGCACCAGATCATCACGAAGCACCTGGCACACGAGCTGCTGACGAAAAGCATCACCGTGCTGCTGGTCGAGGACAATCCCCTGAACCAGAAGTTGATGACCGTGCTCCTCGGCAAATTGGGATGCCTCGTCGACATCGCGAACAACGGCCAGCAGGCCATCGAGCGCAGCGCAGCGCGCACCTACGATGTCGTGCTGATGGACCTGCAGATGCCGGTGATGGACGGCTTCGAAGCGACCGAGATCATCCGGCGGAGGAACGGATCGAACGTGCCGATTGTGGCGCTCACCGCGCGTGCCTTCAAGGACGACGAAGAGCGATGTCGGGCGGTGGGCATGAACGACTTCCTGACCAAGCCGATCGACGCCCGTGCGCTGCGCGAGACGCTCCTCAAATGGGCGCGTCCGTGAACCTCATCGTCCCTTGTCATCCGCGATCCGCGGTCGTGCCCGTAGCGCGTGGCGCAAGACGTATTCCGCGATTTGCTGCCCCACGCCCCTTGGGCAGCGTCAGCGCCAGAGATACGGCAGCAGACGATATCGGAACAGCCGCGGCACCGTGTACCAGGTGAGATGCCAACCTTCGCGCGAGAGCCACCACGTCCAGGCATTCCAGTGGCCAGTCGAATCGGCGTGCAGGTTGAAGATCTCGAGGCCGCGCCCGTGCCAGGCGCGCCGGGCGGTCAGGTGTGCG
Organism: uncultured Acidobacteriota bacterium; assembly: GCA_963807105.1. Lineage (GTDB taxonomy): Bacteria > Acidobacteriota > Vicinamibacteria > Vicinamibacterales > UBA2999 > DASPWV01. Next base: position 7,688 of record CAWEAM010000002.1, read on the forward strand.
CGGATACCTTCGAAGTCCGACATGATCAGCAGAACCCGCGTCCAGCCGTGCGACAGTAGAATCGGCATTGAGAATTCGGCGTTCTCTGCCGTATTGGTGGCCCGGTTTTCGACGTGAATGCGGTCGGGCGACACGCCGCGTTCAACGAGCCGATCCCGGAACCACTCAGCTTCCGTGATTGGGCCGAGTCCAGGCATTTTCACACCGCCGCTGACAATGAGATGCCTCGCCAGGCCGTCGTGGTAAGCAGCAGCCGCGGCACGGACGCGAGACTCGGCCTTCCAATCGAGACCGGTCCCGAAAACAAGGGCGACGTCGATCGGTTCAGACGGGAGGTTGCGACGGTTCAGGAAGAGCCCGACTCCCGCGAGAAAGACCGGTATGACCAGAACGGTCGAAAATGTGGCGAGCAGCAGCGCGCTCGGCATCGGGCGTCGATTTTACCGGCTTCTCGTACGCTTCCCGATTCATCCTCGGGACTGACCGGTCTTCCCGCTCCATCTCCAGAGGGCCGCGCCAAACCCACCGCCGAAGGCCCCGAGCAGCACGCCCGGAAACAACATCAGCAGTGGCAATGTGAAGACCTCACCCAGACCGCCGCTCCCCCGAATCGCCGCCATGGTTTGCGAATCGTGCCAAATCGTCAGCAACGCGGCAGCGCCTGCCATGCTGATGATGGCGCCAAGCGCCGCCGTCACGGCGCCGGTGAGTGCGCCGGCTGCGACCGCACCGGATCGCCACGAGGCTGCCAGTCCCGCGGTCAAAAGAATGCCAACGCCAAGCGCTGTCGATACGGTTGCGCGCGCGTGAAAATCGGTGGGCGGTGCGAACCAGTCGAGCGCCGTCCTCGCAACGACGGCGACGCCGAAGACGAGCCCCCAGATGGCGGCGCCCCGAACCAGGAATCCGAGTACCTGCCTCACGTACCAGACGTTCGCGCCGCACGATCCCCGAGCCGGATACACGTTCGCTCGGAATCCCTCGAGCAGATCTCCCGACACGGTCTCGAAATCCCGAGGCGCCAAGAGGACTCGCAGCACCGCTTCGGCCCAGAACGGCGGTCGAACGTTCATACGTATTCCTTCAGAGGCAACTTGACGCCGCGCCACAGCCTGTCGATGGCCGCGCGTGCGTCATCAAGCGCACGAACCGCCTGTGGCTCGAGTCGGTAGAATCGCCGCCGCCGACCGTCACGGAGCGGCGTTCCAGCCCCGAGCCTGGACGATACGATCCGCTTTCGCTCGAGCCGTTCGAGCGTGGCGTGCACGGCGCCGGCGGCGACATCCCGCCGCAGGCGGCGCTGAACCTCTTCCAGGATCGTGGTGCCATAGGCGTCGTCGCCGAGCCTCAGTATCGCCAGCAGCACCGCCTGTTCGAACGTTCCGAGATGAGCGGCCATCGCGCCGTTGTACCTACATTGTATAGAAATGCCCGTGCGGAGGCGAGATGTCGCGTGGCTGCCATCCAGTAAATGCCTGCCGAGATTCCGTCGTCAAAGCTAGGAAATGACAATGCCCAGGATCGTCGCGCTCCTCGTCGCCAGTCATGTGTCATTCGTCCCACCACTCGTCACGCGCGCGGCGACCGCACCCGGCGAGGAAGGTCATGTGACGACACATGACGGCCTGAAGCTGTCGTACCGGAAGATCGGCTCCGGACCGAACGCGGTGATGGTGCCGCTCGGATTCCTGCTGCAACAGGATTTCGCCCGGCTCGCGGGACCGACGCGCACGATCGTGTTCTACGACCAGCGGAATCGGGGTCGCTCCGAGGCAGTCGCGCCCGACAAACTATCTATTCACGACGAAGTGCGGGATATGGAAACGCTGCGGTCGCACTTTGGCTTTGCGCGATTTACCCCGATTGGCTACTCCTATCTGGGTCTGATGGTCGTGCTCTATGCCATCGAGCACCCGGATCGCATCGATCGCCTCGTGCAGCTCGGTCCGGTGCCCATGCACTTCGACACCGAGTACCCGCCGAACCTCCGCGCCGACGATCGCGAAGAGGCGATAGGAAAAGAGCGGCTCGCCGCCCTCGAGGCGCTGGTGAAAGATGGTCTCCCCGAGCGAGAGCCGCGTGAGTTCTGCCGGAGGCAGTGGGAGGCCACGCGCTACGTCCTGGTCGGTAACCCCGCCCGCGTCAATCAGCTCGGCGACGGCTTCTGCGATCTGCCGAACGAATGGCCAATTGCCTTCATCCGCATGTGGCCGCATCGGCAGGCTGAAATGAAACAGCTGCGAGTCACACCTGACCAACTGGCTCTTGTGAAGCAGCCGGCCCTGACCATTCACGGCACACGCGATCGCAACGCGCCCTATGGCGCTGGTCGCGAGTGGGCGACGGTGCTGCCGGACGCGCGTCTCCTGACAATCGACGGAGCGGCGCACCAGTCGTGGGTCGATGCGCCAGAACTGGTCTTCGGCGCGATCGATCGATTTCTGTCTGGCAACTGGCCGGCGGACGCCGTGGTGGTGCGTCCTGAACGCCGGAACTGAGTAGCCATCCGACGCGCGGCCGCAAGCGCGTGACGATCTCGATCGTCGACGATCAAATACGCCCTGATGCGGCTCGAGGGATTGCGTGCACCGGCCCGGCATGCACGATAAAGCGGCGCCCTACTGGCGTGGCACAGGACTTCGCCAAAGCACGGCGGCAAAGGCGACGGCGAATACGGAGTAGATAACCGCCAGGATCCAGAAGTTGCCGGGCGTGGACGTTCTCGACAACGCCTTGAGGATCACGGCCGTACCGCTGGCGAAGTGCAGCACGTTGCCGATCGTGACCGGACGCGAGTAGATGCCTCCGATGATGTTGCCCCTCGCCATCCAGTTCAGCACCGCGAAGCCGAGATAGAGGACTCCGGCAAGCTGCACGATCACCATCGTCACCGCGTCGGCCGCCCTGCCGCTCACCGACAACGCAACATCAGGAGCAAACAGACAGAAAGTGCCGAGAACGCCCAGCACAACAGCGCTGGCCGCCATCAGCAGGCGTGTCGCACTCACGCGGTCGGAGTGTAGTCGATCTCGCGCCACGTCGGATGGCCGTGGCCGCTCATGACGGCGACGTCGCCAGACGTCCTGATTGCCACGACGTCATATCGCCCCGACAGGAGCGTGTGGCCGCCGGTTCCGAGGGCGCGATCTCGTCCTGCTTCGTCCGCTTCTCGCCTTGTGCATCGTCATTTCCGTGAGCGCGCGCCGCGTCGCGTCGTCCGCATCTGAACCGGAAGTCAGCGCGCTCATGCCTGCCGTGAGCACTGCGAGTAGAAACGCCATCAGGCGACCTCCTATCGACTACCAGTTCAGGAACTGACCGAGTTCGTCCACGAAGAGCGACCACGCAGGCTCGTCCTCGAGCATCAGGTGATTCGCGCTCGGCAATGAGACGTATCGCGCACCTGGAATTGCTGCCGCCAGCTGACGTCCCCTCTCCGGCACGACCGCGTGATCGCGATCGCAATGAATGACGAGCGTCGGCGCCTGTACCTGCGACAACAACGGCCGAACGTCGATGTCGTCGTCGCGTTGCATCAGGCGCGCCGCGTTTTCAGGTGAGGTGGATACGCGCTGAAGTTCGTCGAACCACCGCTCGTGCTCGGGCGTCGCCTCGGGAATGAACCGGCAGGTGAACGTTTTGCAGAACGCCGGGTTATTGAGACCCCATCCAAGCCGGACCAGGCTGGTGAGCGCGCGCCGCGCCTCGAGCTGCTGCGGCGTGCCGTAGTGGTTCAAGCCCGCGGCAAACGCGCCGTAGAGCACGAGGTGCGTGATGCGCTCCGGATGCTTCACCGCGTAGGCGATCGCGATGGATCCGCCACGCGATATGCCAAGAAGGGGAAATCGATCGAGTCCTGCCGCGTCGACGACGGTTTCGAGATCGCGGACCCACGTATCGAAGCTCACATCGTCCACCTCACGCTGCGACATGCCGTTGCCCCGTTCATCGTAGCGAACCAGCCGGTGATGTCGCGAGAGCACGTCGTACCAGTGGCGCCAGATCGGGCTGCCCCATTCGAAGTCGAGATGTGTGAGCCAGTTTGACGCCTTCACGAGGGGCGATCGGTTCCCTGTTGTCGCGTACGCCAGCCGAATTCCGTCGGAGGTGGTGCAGTACCGGATTTCCTGGCGCGGCTTCGCCGCCGGCGATGGCGGTGATGCCACAGGTCGCCGGGGGCCGGGGATGATTTCGACCGGCGCCGCGAATCGATAGCCGATCCGTGGCACGGTCTCGATGTAGTGCTGACCAGTGGCGCGCTCGCCGAGCGCTTTCCGCAGGACTGACACGTTGTGATTCAGGTTGTTTTCCTCGACCGCCGTTCCCGGCCAGACCGTGTCCAGCAACTCCTGTTTCGTGACGAGCTGTCCGGCATGCTCGACCAGCACCTGGAGCGTGTCGAACACCTTGAGACGCAACGGGATCACCTCGTCGCGGCGCGACAGGCGACGCTCCTGAACGTCGAGCCGAAAGGGCCCGAACTGATACGCGCCACCGGCGGTGCGGTCGTTCACTTGAATCACCTCAGAAAAGTTTCAGAAAAAATCCACCGCTCTTAAAGGACGCCGCCGATGCATGGATTCTAGCCTCTGGATCGCGCGACGAGACACCGCGCGGAGGACAAGCCCATGCCGAAGCTGCTACCCGATCGTTCCTTCTATCCGTCGCCGACGATGGCGATGCAGGCACCGGCGGAGACACTAGCGTACGTCGCCCTGCTCAATCCGGATCCGACAGCGAACGATGCCCTCGCCGTGCTGGACGTCGATCCGTCTTCGCCAGGCTACGGTGCTCAGATCGCCCGCATCGACATGCCGGGAACGGGCGACGAGCTACATCACTTCGGATGGAACGCGTGCAGCTCGTGCCTGTGCCCGAACTCGCCGCACCCGCATATGCAGCGGCGCTATCTCGTGGTGCCGGGCATGCGATCATCGCGAATCCACATCCTTGATACCGCGCCCGACCCGCGGCAGCCGCGCCTCGTCAAGGTGATCGAAGCCGAGGAAATCATTCGCAAGACCGGCTATAGCCGCCCGCACACCGCGCACTGCGGGCCGGATGGCATCTACGTCAACGCGCTGGGCAACGCTGACGGCAACGGCCCCGGCGGCATCTTCGTCCTCGACCCAGAAACATTCGAGATCAAAGGGCCGTGGGAGAAAGATCGTGGACCGCAGCAACTGGCGTACGACTTCTGGTGGCACCTCGGTCACGACACGATGATCACAAGCGAGTGGGGCACGCCGAATATGGTGGAGGGCGGCGTGAATCCGGAGCTGCTCCTGGCTGGCAAGTACGGCAACGCGCTGCACGTGTGGGATCTCAACTCTCGGCGTCATGTGCAGAAACTGGATGTCGGCCCCGAGCAGCAAATGTTGCTCGAGCTGCGTCCCGCGCACAATCCCAACGAGACCTACGGGTTTGTCGGCGTTGTCACCAGCCTGAAGGATCTGTCGGCGTCGGTCTGGATGTGGCACCGCGAAGGCAACCACCGCAGCGGGACCTGGCGCATCGACAAGGTTATCGAGATTCCCGCAGAGCCAGCGGCGGCCGACGATCTGCCGCCGATCTTCAAGGGCTTCGGCGCGGCGCCGCCGCTCGTCACCGACATCAATCTGTCGCTCGACGATCGATTTCTGTACGTATCGTGCTTTGGCACAGGCGAGCTGAAGCAATTCGACGTATCGGACCCCTTCAACCCCGTCGAGACCGGATCCTTGAAGCTCGGGGGCATGGTTCGCCGGCAGCCGCACCCGGCGCGTCCGGAGCAACCGCTGAACGGCGCACCGCAGATGGTCGAGATCAGCCGTGACGGCAAGCGCGTTTACGTGACCAACTCGCTGTATCGCACGTGGGACGACCAGTTCTATCCGGACGGCGTCAAGGGCTGGTTGGCCAAAGTGGACGTGCGCTCGAACGGCGGCATCGAGCTCGATACCACCGGATTCCTAGAGTTCGACAGCATGCGTCCCCACCAGGTCCACCTCGAGGGCGGAGATGCGAGCTCCGATTCCTACTGCTTCGCGTGAGAGGTGCGTCATGACGACCGAGATGACGACGTCGTGGGCGATGCTGATGGCACTCGGGGCCTTTCACGGCATCAATCCTGGAATGGGATGGCTGTTTGCTGTGGCGGTCGGAATGCAGGAGGGGCGGCGTGGTGGGGTGATTCGAGCGCTCGTCCCTCTCTGCGCCGGGCATGCGCTTGCGGTGGCGGGCGCCGTCGGGGCGGCGCTGGCGATTGGTCTCGCGGTCCCTCTCGACGGGCTGCGCTGGCCGATCGCCGGCGTGCTCGTCTTGCTTGGCGTGCGACGGTTCTTCCGTCATGGCCATCCCCGCTGGGCCGGCATGCGCGTGAGCAACGGTGGGCTCACCCTGTGGTCGTTCCTCATGGCGACGGCGCACGGTGCCGGGCTGATGGTCGTGCCGGTGTTCATGGCCATGCCAACGGTTGCAGGCGCTCACGCACATCACGCGCACGCCGGGAACGCAGGCGTGTTGGCGGCGCTCCTGGCCACTGGCCTGCACGCGGTGGGTTATCTGGCGGTGACGGCTGTCGTCGCGATGCTCGTGTTCGAGAAGCTTGGCGTCGGCATCCTGCGCCGTGGGTGGGTCAACCTCGATCTGGTCTGGTCGGCCGCGCTGGTTGCGACCGGCGCCCTGATACTGTGAGCACCAGCTTTCTGCAGGATTAGCGAACACCGGGGAGA
>CAWEAM010000003.1:0-1893780 GCA_963807105.1 uncultured Acidobacteriota bacterium
TCGGCGTTGCGCAGGATCGCGCCGAGCGGCTGATTGATCTCGTGCGCCAGTGCGGAGGCGAGCTGGCCCATCATCGAGACGCGGCCGACATGCGCGACCTCCTGCCGCCAGAGTTGCGCCTCCCGTTCCGTCTTCCTGCGCTCCGTCACGTCGAGCGATACCCCGCGTACGAGGATGGGTGTGCCGGCGTCGTTGAACTGGGCGCGGCCGCGAGAGGCAATCCAGCGTATCTGGCCACCGGGCAGCATCACGCGATGCTCCAATTCGTAGCGGCCGTCGCCTTCGAGCGCTCTCGCCAGAGTGCATTGGACCGTTTCGCGGTCGTCGGGATGCAGACGGCCCAAAATGCCATCCAGGTCCAGCCGCTCCGACGTCGCGAACCCGAACAAGGCGCGCCAACTGTCGGTCGCCCAAATGTCATTCCGCGTGAGGTCCCGAATCCAGACACCGAGGTGCGCGGCCTCGGCGGCCAGGAGCAGCCGCTCCTCGCTTTCGCGTAACTCCGCCTCGCTGTTCCGGCTCTCGATCTCGGCCCTTCGGCGCGCACGGCGCTGATACACGAGCCCAATGATCAGCAGTGATTGGAGGCCCAGCACGCCGACCGCGCTGAGCACCGTGCCCCTGTGTTGCTGCCACAGGCTCGGATCCCGATAGCGCACGACGCTGCCCGCGGGCAGCCGGCTCTCGGGGATGCCCCACCGTTGTAGTTCGCGCCAGTCGAAGACAGGATGACCCGGCGTTTGGGGCGGTACGATGACGCTGCGGGGAGGCGCCCCGGCCAGGACCCGAATGGCGGCGTCGGCAGTGTTGCGAGTCACGTCGTCAATGTCGATCAGTTTCCCGCCCACGATGCCACTGCCGAGCATCACGCTGTGCAACCCGAAGATTGGCGCATTCGCCGCGGCGTGGAGGTCGGCGAGCACTCGCGCGTCCGCATACGCGCCGCCCCGCGCGTCCGTGCCGAAGGTGAAATACAAGATCGCCGAGTCGCGTGGAAGGCTCGCACATTGGCGCAGGATTTCCGTAAGCGACAGACCGCCGGACCAGATGAATGTCAGCCGATCCTGAAATCGCGTGAACTGCGTCTGGAGCTCTCGACCCCAGAAGGTGCCGCTTTGCCCGGACCCCACCACGACGAACACCTGTTTCGTCTGGGGCAGCAACTCCAGAATCAGATTGAGAACTCCAGGAAAATCATTGGCGACCGCGACAGCGGTCTCGTTTTCTCCAAGCGGCGCGTCACGCAGATACTGCTGATTCACCGATGCCAACAGGAGCGGTACGTCGGGAAAGAGCTGCTGTCGATATTTGCGCGCGAACGCCGCTGCGGGACCAGCGAGCGTCACGATGAGGTCCGGCTTGGGACGATCGGCGAACGCCGATCGGATGTAGTCGACAATCGCGTGTTCGGGCGCGCCGACAAACCCTGTGGGGCCAACCACGATTTCAACGACATTCACGGCTTGCCCGATCCGCTGGCCCAGGTCGACGCGGAGGTTGGCGGTTGTGTAGTCGTCCGTCATGTTGCCGCGGTCGAACGATTGCAGCAGCAGCACCTGTCGAACCGCAGGCTGCGCTTCGCTCGACGCTGCAGCGAGCACCAGCAGGCCCGCGCCCGCCACCGCGGCGCATTGGAATCTCCTACAAAGGCCTAGCATCTGGCTGGATCCTGCGTTCGTGCTCCGTGTGTTCTGGGCAGCCGGAAAATGGCTGAGTTGCCACGTTTGCGGTCGCCGACCTGCACGATGCCGACACTGTCGGCCCCGGCAAGTCGTTGCCCCGCAAAGTGACATGATAGCTTCTCGGATCCGCAGGATGCACGTGGTGATCCCCGCGGGGAATCGCGCTGCTGTGCGCGCCTGCTTCTGCTCTCGCGCGGCCAACGGGAGGGCTTCTGGCTCGACCTTCGATCAGGCCGGTGCCTCGCTGCCAGGCGTTCGCGTCGCGAACTGACCGAGCGATGATTCACTCGGGAAGCTCTCGCGCATCGTCACATCGATTTGTAGGAATCGACGGGCACCGACGAACACTGAGACGTACAGGTGCAAGTGAAGCTGCGAGTTGTGTAAGAACTGTGTAAGGCGGGAATCGGATCGCTGAGGAATACGGTCTACGGCGTCACATCGACGAACACTTTCGAGCCGTTCTCCCAATTACTAGAGAGGTGGTAGCCACACTCACCATCAGGGTCATCAATCCTGCGCTGACTCCGAACCCCGACTTGCTTTGAGAAGCGGGACCTCGACCGCGAACCTCAGGCCGATGGCGAGCACGTTTCCAACCCGCTGGGTCCGGAAGGGATCCGCCAGCTGATCAGGATTGATGATGTAGTGGATGTTTGGCGAGATCCGGAGATTCGCGTTGATTTGTATGCCATAGGCGAGCTCCATCATGATCTGATGGCGGGGCAGATCGTCAGTATTACCGCGAGAAGCTCGGGCGGCGCGAATGTTGTGCAGCGCCAATCGACTGAATGTCTGATCGTTGATCACAAACGCGACGGAGTCTGTCCGGCGGCGTGGGAACGTGCCGGTCTGCACCAGCCCGAATTGAAGGAACCGATCCTCGTTCACGCGACCTGAAACTTTCGCCATGATCAGGCCGAACAACCGCAAACTGCGCTCGGCGTCTCCAGCCGGTCGCCACACCACCTGGTCGAAGCTGAAGTACGCACCGGAACGGCCGTGCCGGGTCGCGTGCGGACGCCCTGACAGGACCGCTAGCCCACCACGATCGTCGTCCACTGGATCGGTGTATGCCGCCGCGTCGTACCAACCTCCGATTTGATACCTGCGCGAGTGCTCGTTTCGAGAGGTCGTCGTGTAGATGAATTGAAACGGCACAATCACACCAGTGGCGTTCTTCACACTCCACTCGAGTCCGGTCGCCCCAGGTCTCGTCCGATCGGGGTTGACCTCATAGACACCGATATGGACGTAGCCGCGGTCAGTCAACTGTGCCTTCACGCGGGCGCCCCAGCTTGATGGTGGGAAGTAAGTGAGATTGCTGGTTTTGAACAGGAACGTGGGGCTGCCGCAGGCTGAATTGGTCTGCAGGTACCCGCAGAGTGGCGAGCTGAAAAAGCTGACGTTGGCCGGAGTCCGGCCCGCCTCGAGCTCCAGGCGGCCGTCGAACAACGTTTGCTCATAAGTCGGTACCTGAAAGGTGCCACCCTTGCGGGCTGTAGATCTCCTGGACACCAGTGCTGGTCCCAAGCGCGAAATCGGCCAGATTCCGACCCTGTCGATTCGTGAACCACACGTGGAGGGTGCCGCCCGGAATGAATCGATTCAAATCGACGGCACTACTCACCAGCAGTCGGCCCGCATAGGCGATGTCCTGACGGACGCCCCCACGTGGATTTCCGGCTGCCTGACCAATGTACGTGGCCGACAAGACGAGTCGTGAATTGTTCGCGGACGGCTTGGATGATTTCTGGGCTAGTGCCGAATCGGTCGCTACCGTCGCTTCGCGGCAGGTCGCGTCGTCACATCGCGTCGAAGCGTCAGCGGAACGCTCAGGCGCCGCCGGCCAGGGTGGGGTCACCGTTTGGCTGGCGGCCAGGGAAGGCCAGAGGTTCCCCGCGGCGATCAGGGCGGTCACGACAATCTGCCGCACCATGAGTCCGTCTCCGTACGACGGGTCAGGGTTTTGTGGCGAGTCCTCATTGCCGCATCCGCGTGTAAGTACTGTGATCGATCAGCATTTCGGCCCGACCCGGAGGTGTGAAATACAGATCGATTTCGTGCCGGTCGTCGCTTTGGATGCGGATGACCGTGCGTTGCGCGATAGCCAAGCCGGCAGTCTGCTCACTGATTAAGCCCTGATCGGTGAACGTGCCTGACATGCTGATCGCAACATTTCGTGCTGTGTCGGAACGCTGAGCGCCTTTCACAGGATCGCTGCGATAAATCATCATGTTCGCGTTCATGCCGTCGACGGTGACGAATTCGTAGCGCGCGTCCTCGTTGCTATAACCAAGGACACCCATGCGGTAGTAAGGTCCGCCTGCGATCGAACCCTCGGTGACATCGTGCAGAAACCGCCCTCCGGCTATCCAGTGGCGGCGCGCGATCAGATCACTTGACACGGCGGGTTTCTCACGCGTTCCGACCGCGATGTAGAGCGCCTTCTCGACTCGCCAGTCACCTTCCAACGCTCGAAGAGCGGCGTGACCCGGCCCCGGCAGACCACGTCGAATGAACCCGGGAACCTCCTGGGCGGCAGCAGGTGTCGACGGGGCGCCGGTCGGTGTGAACACGAATGCCGACGAAGCTTGAATCGCGGCGATGATCGCAACGGAGTGAAGGAGCCGCCGGTTCGGGCCGATGAGAGGAATCGTGCGTGAGGGTTTCCACCACCGATTGTCTGTGTGTGTCTGCATGGTCAGCCCTCCGGATCTCTGGATTGTGAAGAGGCAGCGCCGCGAGAGATGCTCATTGCGGTACCCGCACGTAGACAGAACGCAGCGCTAACACTTCCTTGTCGCCTGGCCGCTTGAAATACAGCTCGAACATGTGACGGTCGTTGTTTTCGATTCGGATGACGGTTCGTAGGCCGACTCGCTTGCCGACAGTCGCTTCACCGGCGACACCCTGATCCGTGAAAGCGCCATTCATGTCGATCGGCTGCTGCGGGCCGGATCGTGGAGCGCCTAGATAGATCATCATCGTCGGGTTGCCGGCGTCGATCGTGACCCACTCGTACCGTTGATCGATGTTGCTGTAGCCGAGCCAACCGCGCCTCCACATCGGTGCGCCCATCAGGGTGCCTTCGGTCGTGTCCTCGATGAAACGCCCCTCTCCGATCCATTCGCGACGCGTTGTGACGTCTTCCGAGACAATTGGCGGTTCGTCACCGCGACGACCGAGCGTCCCGTAGACTTCGTAACGGACGCGCCACCTCCCGACGAGTGGCTGCAACGCCTCATGACCGCTCCCGGGCAACCCACGCCGGATCCAACCAGGCATGTCTTGCTCGCTCGACTGTGGCGGCGTGATGGGGACGAGTGGCGTATGCGGGCCAGGGTCAACCTGTGCCAGAACAGATATCGCCAAGGCGCACACGAAGGCACCCACCGCGACGCTCCCGCGAGGTGATCGCGTCGTTGGTGAGCGCGCTTGATTGAAGTGAAGGATGTGGTTAACGCGCCAGCCCAACGCTGAGGCGCGTTTCATGTTGTCCGTTCCGATGCAACCGATCCTCATATTCCCCTCGAACGAGTTGTAGGCTGAACGAGGAGAACATTCCATGATAGTTTGTCGTGAATGCTTAGCCATCCGTCCTGCAACGATCGGGTGGCGCCTGATGCGCTAAGCGAGGTACTTCAGGATCTCCGGCTCGCGGGAGCGTCCTACTGCCGAAGTGAGTTCAACGCGCCGTGGGGCTTGGAGCTTCCTCCAGACGAGGGCGCAGTTTTCCACTTTGTCGCGGAGGGAAGCTGCTGGCTGAAGACCTTATCGGGCGAGACGCTGCGACTCGAGTCCGGCGATGTCGTCCTCCTTCCGCGAGGCGCGGGCCACTCACTGCGCGATCAGCTCAACAGCCCGACCAAACGAATCCATGAGGTCGTAGACCGCGAGCAAGTCGGCGAGACGACCTACCGGATGCGAGTGGGGGGAACTGGCACGCGCGCGCTCCTCGTGTGCTGCTTGGTTGGATTTGAGGAACCCTCCGTGCATCCGCTGCTCGAGCTCATGCCCGAGGTGTTGCACGTCCGAGGAGGAGGCAGCGACGATCCATCGCTTCTGCCGCTGCTTGAAGCGATGGCATCAGAAATCGGGAATCAGCGGGTCGGGGCCGCCACGGTCATGACACGACTTGCCGACATTGTGATTACTCGTGTCGTTCGGGGGTGGGCCGACTCGCCGACCGAGGACACAACTGGCTGGCTCGCCGCGATACGCGATCCTCAAATCGGCAAAGCGCTGGCGGCCTTTCACCGGCGACCGAGTGAAGCGTGGTCCGTCGTGTCGCTGGCGGCGGCAGCGAACCTGTCGCGGTCGATTTTTTCCGAACGGTTCGCAGCGGTGCTCGGCACCCCGCCCGCAGCATACGTCGCGCGATGGCGTATGCACCTGGCCGGCACGTGGCTTCGCGCCAGGCGGCTGACCGTCTCCGAAGTGGCGACACGCCTCGGCTACGAATCCGAGGCCTCATTCAGCCGTGCGTTCAAACGGTTCATGGGGGCATCTCCCAGCACGTTTCGCCGACGCCACACGGGAACACACGTCGCAGCGGTCGGTACAAAGACGAGAGCTCCCAATGTCGCGCACGCGCCTGGAGCGTCACGACGACGGCACGCCTGAAACGACGCGGCCACACACCGGATGAGAGCGCTAATCGGGTCCTGGGGACCGCATGACGGCGCTCCGACGAGTCGGCCTCTCGAAACGGTTCTGTGGCAGTACCGGCCAAGCGACAGGGAGAGGACTCCCGATGCACGCTGGAGATGTGATTCTCGTCACGGGCGCTACGGGAAATACCGGATCCTCTGTGCTGCAGCAGCTCGCGAGCCGCGGTACCGTCGTTCGTGCGATGGTTCGCTCCTCCAAGGACGCCGCGCGACTGCCGAACACATCGGCCACGGTTGTCGTGGGCAACTTCGACGCTCCACGCTCTCTCGAGGCAGCGTTGGCGGGCGTCACCAGGGCCTATCTGGTCACGCCATCGAGTCCGGACGCGGAGGCGCAGCAGGTGCGATTCGCCGAACTTGCGGCAGCGGCGGGCGTCGGGCGTCTGGTGAAACTCTCCCAGTTCGCGGCGGAGGAGGCATCCCCGGTTCGCTTTCTTCGCTACCACGCCACCGTCGAACGGCGCATCCGCGAGCTCGGCATCAGCTTCACATTCCTTCGTCCCAACCTATATTTCCAGGGTCTCCTGGCATTCCAACCGATGATCGCCGCGGAGGGACACTTCGTCGCGCCCATCGGCGATGCGCGCGTCAGCGCGGTCGATGTCCGTGACATTGCGGCGGTGGCAGCCATCGCCCTCAGCGAAGAGGGCCACGACGGGAAGACCTACACGATCACGGGACCGGCGGCCGTCACGCACACTGAGATCGCGAGCGCCCTCTCGAAGGCGATTGGGCGACCGGTGGCCTTCATCGACGTCCCATCGGAGGCGTTTGCCGGTGCGCTGAAAGCGGCGGGCGTACCGCCGTGGCAAGTCGACGGCCTTGTCGAGGACTACGCGCATCACGCGCGCGGTGAGGCCGAGGCGATCTCGCCCCATGTCCGTGAGGTCACAGGTGCTGACCCGCGTGACGTGGGCACATTTGCCGAGGACTACGCCAACGCCTTCATCGGAACCTGAGAGTTGCCTCAGGAGCCGGGTGGGGCGCCAGGAAGCCGGTCCCTTACGAAAGCGGTGTTTATCGACTCTCAGGGAGCGAATCTTGGATTCCAGCGTGGATCGCGGCATCCCGAGCCTGCCCGCGGCGCCATCGATCCATTTCCAGCCGCGCGGAGATCGCGGCAGGCGGTAACCAAAGACCGTAGCGCAAGTCACGGTATTTCGTGACCAAACCACCAGGGCCGCAGCGCTCCAGTTCTTTGAAACCATGACTTTTCGGCGGAAAACTGCTCGATCAAATGGTCGCGCGCGGCCGTTCCGCTGGCCGCCAAATTGCCTCTGCTCCAAACGGGCTGCCTCGCTGCCCAGGGAGATTTCTGCTTCGTGGGCTTTGGGGCACCACTGTCTATGACCTTCATCGTCGCCGCCGTCCTGGGCGGGTTTGGGATTCTGGTGGCGGCGATAGCCGCCCTACTGGTCCAGCGACGAGCGCTGCGCGAGAGCGTCGAGCAGTTTCGTCTCAGGGCGGATCAGGCGCCCGTGCTGATATGGACCGCGCGGCCGGACACTTCACTCGACTATCTCAACGGCTTCTGCGAGCAGTTGACGGGCCGGCCGCTCGAAGAGTTGCGAGAGAACGGCTGGTTGGACTTTGTCCATCCAGAGGATGTCGACAGGTGCCTTGCCACGTACATGCCGGCGTTCGAAGCGCGGAGGCCATTCCTCCTGGAGTATCGACTGCGCCACGCCGACGGCGATTATCGATGGTTTCTGGCTTCGGGGGTTCCGAAGTACGGACAGGACGGCAGTTTCACCGGCTATATTGGCTGCGACATCGACATCACCGAACGGAAGAACGCCGAAGATCGGATTCGCGCAAGCCAGGTTGCACTGGAGGTGAGTCATCAAGAGATTCAGTATCTGGCCGGCCGGTTGATCGGGGCGCAGGAAGTCGAGCGAGCACGGATCGCGCGGGATCTGCATGACGACGTCAGCCAGCAACTGGCTGGTGTCTCGATCGCCTTCAGTGGTCTCAAGCAGCGGTTAGGCGAGTATCACGTCAGTGAGGAGCTGCGACAGGAACTCGTGGAGCTTCAGCAGCTGACGCTCAAGCTCGCCCGAAATGTTCGCCAGCTGTCTCACGATCTCCACCCGGCCGTGCTCCAGCATCTGGGGCTCGTGAAGGGCCTGACGTCGTACTGTGGCGAACTCGGGCCTGCACACGGTGTGGCGATGACGTGCACTGCGGAGGGAGATTTTGGAGCGATCACGCCCGACGCTGCGCTGTGTGTCTACCGAATCGCGCAGGAAGCCCTGCGGAACGTCATCGCCCACGCCGGCGCCAGGCGCGCGGATGTGAGGCTCCTCCAGATCGGTGACCAGGCGCAGATCACGATCGCCGATGATGGTCGGGGATTCGATGCCACCAATCGCGTTGCGAGGGACTCAGGTCTCGGGCTCGTCAGCATGTCCGAGCGCGCGCGGATCATCGGAGGCACCGTCAGTATTGTGTCGAATCCGAATCAAGGGACACAGGTGCAGGCGACGATTCCGATGAACGCATCCGTGAAGGTGGACGTCGCCTCTGGCATGGAAGGCCAGGTCGCATGACCCGCCGACACACCGTCCTCCTGGCTGACGATCACACGATTGTCACCGACGGTCTGTCGAGAATACTGCGCGACGCCGACTTCGAGGTGGTCGGCGCGGTTCGCGACGGGCAGCGGTTGATCGACGCCGCCACGCGGCTTCGCCCCGACGTCATCATCACCGACCTCTCCATGCCAGGGCTCACGGGTCTCGACGTGCTCGCCCGTCTGAAAACCGAGCGCCTCGACAGCAAAGTCATCGTGCTCACGATGCACCACGATGCGGACCTGGCGACCGACGCCATTCGCGTCGGGGCGTCTGGCTTTCTCTTGAAGGAGTCGGCCGGCGACGAACTACTGATCGCCGTTCGGCACGTCGCTCGACGGGAAGGTCTACATCACGCCGACAATAACGAAGGATGTCATGGAGCGCATGGCCGGCGCTTCGAAGGCGAAGGAACCGCAGCTGACGCCACGACAACGCGACATCTTGCGGCTGATCGTGAAGGGCCAGCGCATGAAGGAGATCGCTGCGAATCTGGGCCTGTCGACCCGGACGGTTGAAGGCCACAAATACGAAATGATGGGGACCCTCGGGGTCACGTCCACCGCCGAGCTCGTGAGGTACGCGCTCGATCGTCGGCTCAAAGTGGATTAGACCGCCGTCGGGGAAATCCACCGTAGTTTTTCGGGGCCCCCCCTCCCGTACTTTTGCTCTCCCCCGCCTGCGGCATCGCAACAAGAATGCGGCTGCCGATTGGTGACACATGTACCGCCCACGAGTGCTGCTAGCCGAGGATCACGCGGAAACGGCGGAACGGCTGCGCAAACTCCTCCGAGCGGACTTCGACGTCATTGCGTCGGTCGAGGATGGTGACGCTCTGGTGGACGCGGCGGAGCGGCTCTCACCGGACGTGATCGTCACCGACATTGCCATGCCGGGTGTCGACGGTATCGAGGCGGTCACGCTGATCCGGCGCCACAACCCGAACGCCCGCATCGTGCTCGTCACGGTGCATTCCGAATTGATGCTGGTGGAGGCAGGACTGGCGGCCGGTGCGCTCGGATACATCCTGAAAGATACCGCTGGCGACGAGCTCGTCCCTGCGGTTCGCGCGGCACTCGGCGGTCACCAGTACGTCAGTCGTGAGATCGATGGGTTCGATCGCGAGACTGAGAACTGAGACGCGCGCAAGACTTTCTTCTTGGAGAGGACCGACGATGAAGCAGCTCGAGTATTCTGCAATCGCTCCTGTTAGGTGTGCTGACATGCGTCGGCTCGCTCGCCGTACCACAGCCCGCGTCCGCTCAGTATTTCGGCAACAACTTCCACGGCGACTTCGGGGTCAATTCCGGTACTCAGGCCGGGCCCGGGGTTTATGTCGCCATTCCCTTTGCGCAATGGAACGCCGACAACATCAAGGACGCCGACGGAAACAGCCTCGCGGCCTCGCGGTTCCAAGGTTTCGATGTGCGAGCGCTGTTTCCGACGATCATCGGCGTGACGCCAAAGAAACTGCTGGGCGCCAACTACGGGTTCATGGTGGCGGTGCCCTTCTCGACCATGCGCCCCGAACGCACGATCCCGGAATCGTTTGAGCCGGACTGGGGGCTCAACGACCTGTATGTCGTACCGCTGTATCTCGGATGGCATGCACCACGGGCGGACTTCGTCGCGGGGTATGGCTTCTATGCGCCGACAGGGCGGTACGAGGCGGGCGCCAACGACAACGTCGGGCTGGGCATGTGGTCGCAGGAAATTCAGGCTGGCACCACCATCTACTTCGACGCGACGAAAAAGGTCAGTGCCGCGACGACGGCCTACCTCGAGCTCCATTCGAACAAGAAGGACCAGGATCTGAAAGTCGGCAACTTGCTGACCCTCGAAGGCGGCGCGGCCTACAACGTACCGAAGATCGGCGGCGCTTTTGGTGTTGGGTACTACCTGCAGGCGAAGCTGTCGAATGACAGCGGCGCCGATGTGCCGGTGTCGGCTCTCCAGGCCCTCAATTTGTACGGGAAGAACCGGCTCTTCGGCATCGGACCGGACGTGACGATGGCGGTCTTCCAGAAGGGCGGCACGATCGGCCTCGTGAATGCTCGCTATCTCTGGGAATCCGGAGGGCAAAGCACGTTTCAGGGCGGCACGTTCGTGGTCGGGTTCACCATCGCCCGGCCCAAGACGAACTAGGCACGGGGGTGCCGAAGAAGCGCGAGGCGCGTCATGGACGCTGCCGAATGTCGGGTAGGTGAATTGAGGAATAAGGTGTCCGCCGCGATGGGGCGGCAGTGAGGAGAGAGAATCATGGCGCTGAAGGAGTACAAACCCGGGACCGCATTCACCGGCGTGATTGGTCGGACCTTCGATGTCTCGGAGCCTGCATGGCCAGAGCCGCTGCGATCGAAGGAAGGCGCTCCCAATGTGTTGTTCATCGTGCAGGACGACACCGGCTTCGGCCAGATGGGTTGCTACGGCAGCCCGATCAAGACGCCGAACATCGATGCCCTCGCGGCCAACGGACTGCTCTTCAACAACATGCACACGACGGCGCTCTGCTCGCCGACGCGGTCGTGCATTTTGACGGGGCGAAATCATCACTCGAACGCGATGTCGTGCATCACCGAGGGCTCCACCGGGTACCCGGGCGGCAACGGCGTACATCCCGTTCGAGAACGGCATGCTGTCCGAGATCCTCCTGCAGCGGGGCTATAACACCTACGCCCTCGGCAAGTGGCACTTGACGCCGGCGGATCAGATCTCCGCGGCGGGACCGTACGATCGCTGGCCCTTGGGACGCGGCTTCGAGCGCTACTACGGCTTCCTCGGCGGGGACACCCATCAGTACTACCCGGAGCTGACGCACGACAACCACTCGGTCGAGGCGGAAAAATCTCCGGAAGAGGGCTATCACCTGACGGAGGATCTGATCGACAAGGCCATCAGCTTCATCGCCGACTCCAAGCAGATCGCACCCAACAAGCCGTTCTTCATGTACCTCTGCCCGGGAGCCGTGCATGCGCCGCATCACGTCCCGAAGGAGTGGGCGGACCAGTACAAGGGACAGTTCGACGACGGCTGGGACGCCTACCGCGAGAGGGTCTTCAAGCGTCAGAAAGAGTTGGGAATCATCCCGAAGAACACCGAACTCTCACGGCACGATCCGGACGTCCCGGACTGGAACAACCTCTCTGCCGGCGAGAAAAAGCTCTACGCCCGCATGATGGAAGTCTTCGCCGGGATGGTGACCCATACCGACTATCACTACGGCCGCCTCTTCGACTTCCTCCGGAAGCTCGGCGAGTTCGAGAACACTGTGATCATGTTCATCTCCGACAACGGCGCGAGTTCAGAAGGCGGCCCGACAGGGTCCGTGAACGAGAACAAATTCTTCAACAACGTCAAGGACTCACTCGAAGAGAACCTGAAGAAGATCGACGAGCTTGGTGGCGTGAACACCTTCAATCATTACGCCTGGGGCTGGACGCATGCGGGCAACACGCCGTTCCGCCGGTGGAAGCGCGAGACCTACCGCGGGGGCATCAGCGATCCGTTCGTCGTCCACTGGCCGAAGGGGATCAAGGCAAAGGGCGAGGTGCGGACGCAATACGCCCACGCCATCGACATGGTGCCGACGGTGCTCGAGGCCCTGGGCATCGAGGCGCCAACGTCAATAAAGGGGGTCGCGCAGTCGCCGATAGAGGGCCTCAGCTTCGCACACGCCTTCGACAACGCCGATGCGCCCTCGAAGCACAGGACCCAGTACTTCGAGATGATGGGCCACCGCTCCATCTATCACGACGGTTTGCGCGCGGTCTGCCCGTGGCCGGGAACATCGTTCACAGAAGCCGGCGCGTTTTTCGGGGCGCCGATGAACAAGGACAAGCTAATCGAGCTGGATGCGAAGGGCTGGGAGCTGTACGACCTGACCAAGGACTTCGCTGAGAATCACAACCTCGCCGACCAGAACCGCCCGAAGCTGATCGAGATGATCGCCAACTGGTATGTCGAGGCCGGCAAGTACAACGTCCTTCCCGTTGATAGCCGCGGCGTGGCGCGGATTGCCGAGCCGCGTCCGCAGATTGCCGTCGATCGCAAGAGCTACACATACTACCCGGGCACACAGATGGTCCCGGCCAATGCGGGTCCCAGGGTGCTCAACCGGTCACACAGCATCACCGCCGATGTCGAGATCCCGAAGGGTGGCGCAGAAGGCGCGCTGCTCTCGGCCGGCGACGTCCAGGGCGGTTACTGTTTCTACGTGCAGGGCGGGAAGCTCCACTACGTCTACAACTACGTCGGGAGCGACTTCTATCACATCGAATCGAAGACCGCCGTCCCGGAGGGCCATCACGCGCTGCGCTTCGAGTTCGAAATGACGGGTAAACCCGATATCCCGAACGGTAAGGGTGCGCCTGGCCGCGGGCAACTCTACATCGACGACAAGCTGGTCGGGCAGGGTGACATTGCACTCACGATGCCTCTCACTCTCGGGATCGTTGCCGGCATCGTCTGCGGTGCCGACATCGGCTCGCCGGTATGGAACAAGTACGAACCTCCGTTCAAGTTCACCGGCACCCTTCATAGCGTGACCGTCGACGTCAGCGGCGATCTGATCAAGGACACGGAAGCTGAGATGCGGATGGCGATGGCGCGGCAGTAAGACACGCTCTCAACGATTGCACGGAGACCGGGAGCGGTAAATCCCAAAGGAGACCACGGTATGAGTTCAGAAGACAAGAGACATCGTTCGCATCTCCCGATGGCGAACACGGGAAAGAAGGGCCTGATCACCTTCGATGCGAAGGATCCGGCTTCGAAGTTCCCGCCGATCGAGCGATTGAAACCACCCAAGGGTGCTCCCAATGTCCTGATTGTCCTGATCGACGACGTCGGCTTCGGCGCAACCAGCGCCTTTGGCGGACCCTGCCAGACACCAACCGCGGAGAAACTGGCAGCGGGCGGGCTGAAGTTCACTCGCTTCCACACCACCGCACTGTGTTCGCCCACGCGCCAGGCGTTGCTGACCGGCCGCAACCACCACTCCGTTGGCATGGGCGGCATCACCGAGATTGCGACGGGCGCGCCGGGCTACTGCTCGGTGCTGCCCAACTCGATGTCGCCGCTGGCGAGGACGCTCAAGCTGAATGGCTACTCGACCGCGCAGTTCGGCAAGTGTCACGAAGTGCCGGTCTGGGAAACGAGCCCGGCCGGACCGTTCGATGCCTGGCCGACGGGCGGAGGCGGCTTCGAGTACTTCTACGGATTCATCGGCGGCGAGGCCAACCAGTGGTACCCGACGCTCTACGAGGGAACCACCCCCGTCGAGCCGGGGAAGACGCCCGAAGAGGGCTACCACCTGATGGAGGACATGACCGACAAGGCGATTAACTGGATCGGGCAACAGAAGAGTCTCGCGCCCGACAAGCCGTTCTTCATCTATTTCGCGCCCGGCGCGACGCACGCGCCACACCACGTGCCGAAGGAGTGGGCCGACAAGTACAAGGGCACGTTCGATCAGGGCTGGGACAAGCTGCGTGAAGAGATTTTCGCCCGTCAGAAGAAGCTGGGCGTGATTCCCCAGGACTGCCAGCTCACGCCGCGCCATAAGGAGATTCCCGCGTTCGACGACATGCCTGAGGGATTCAAGCCGGTGCTGCGTCGGGAGATGGAAGTCTACGCGGGCTTCCTGGATACACCGATCACCACGTGGGCCGGTTGGTCGACTCACTGAGCCAACTGGGCATCGCCGACGACACACTCATCTACTACATCGCCGGCGACAACGGGGCCTCCGCGGAAGGATCGCTCAACGGCTGTTTCAACGAGATGAGTTACTTCAACGGTCTTCAGGCGCTGGAGACGCCCGAGTACCTCACAGCTCGGATTGACAAGCTCGGTGGGCCCGAGTCCTACAACCACTTTGCCGTTGGCTGGGCACACGCGATGAACACGCCGTACCAATGGACCAAACAGGTCGCATCGCACTGGGGTGGGACGCGCAACGGCACCGTCGTTCACTGGCCGAAGGGCATTAAGACCAGGGGCGAGATCCGCTCGCAATTCAGCCATGTCATCGACGTCGCGCCGACGATCCTCGAAGCGGCAGGGATACCCGAACCGCTATCAGTGAATGGCATAGCGCAGGCGCCGATCGAAGGCGTCAGCATGCTCCACACGTTCAACGACGCCGGAGCCGCGGAGCGGCACGAGACGCAGTACTTCGAGATGTTTGGCAACCGCGGCATTTATCACCAGGGCTGGACCGCGGTCACCAGGCACACGTACCCGTGGTCGAAGGAAAAGCCCCCGGCGCTCGACGATGACGTCTGGGAGCTGTACGACACGAACAAGGACTGGAGCCAGTCGAAGAACCTCGCCAAGGAGATGCCGGAGAAGCTCCATGAGTTGCAGCGCCTCTGGCTCATCGAGGCGACGCGCTACAACGTGTTGCCGATCGACGACCGGTTGCTTCAGAGAGTCAACCCCGACCTGGCCGGCCGCCCGCGGCTCGTCGAAGGAAATACCCAGGTCCTTTTCGGTGGGATGGGGCACTTGTCGGAGAACTGCGTTCTCAGCATCAAGAACAAGTCGCACTCGATCACTGCGGAGATTGTGGTGCCCGAGAAAGGGGCCGAGGGCGTGATCATCGCGCAAGGCGCGAACATCGGCGGCTGGAGCCTCTACGCCAAGGGCGGCAAGCTCAAATACTGCTACAACTGGGGCGGCTTCACGCACTTCATGGTCGAAGCGACCACCCCGATTCCTGCCGGCGATCACCAGGTCCGGATGGAATTCGCCTACGCCGGCGGTGGCCTGGGCAAAGGTGGCACAGTCACCCTCTACACCGACGGCAAGAAGGTGGGAGAAGGCACCGTCGACGCAACGTTGACGAACGTCTTCTCTGCAGACGACGGCTGCGATGTCGGCGAGGACACCGGCGCTCCAGTCTCTCCCGACTACGGGCCGCAGGGCAACGCATTCAACGGCCGGGTCAAGGGCGTACAGCTTGCGATCGCCGAGGCCGCGGAAAGCACCGACCATCTGGTTGACCCTGAGACTGCGATTCGCGTCGCGATGGCGCGGCAGTAAGCACACTCACGCCGGCAGCCCCTGGTCGGGGCTGCCGGCTTCCGACCCGCGGGTGATCGATTGAAGCCGTGACCCCATGCCTACCACGCACCGTTCCGCTTTACCGGAACGATTCACGGTCACGACGGTGTTTCCTCTTTCGAATGTCGCAGGCTCGAGTAAGTGAGAAACGACTTCGTCATCTTCCTGCTTGCAACCGACGAAGGCGTGCTTCGACGGGACGTGGGAGCGCGGTGATCTCAGAGGTGAAGTATGCAACGACCGAGGGTAATAGAGATCGTCGCAGCGATCCTAGTGTGCTCCGCAACGGTGAGTCGAGCTCAGCAGCCACCTGCGGCGCCGACACAGGGCGACGCCGAGGACCTTGCCAAGAAACTTGCGAATCCGATCTCAGACCTGGTCAGCGTGCCGTTCCAGTTCAATTGGGAACAGAACATCGGGCCGAATGAAGCGACCCGGTTCATCCTGAACGTTCAACCAGTGATGCCGTTTGCGCTGAACAAGGACTGGAATCTCATCGCGAGAGTGATCGTCCCGTTTGTCAGCCAGCCGGCTCTCGTCGAAGATGGCAATCCGGCGTTCGGCGTCAGCGATATTCTGGCCTCGTTCTTCTTCTCGCCTTCCCGGCCAAATTTGACATGGGGCGTGGGACCGGCGATCAGCCTTCCCTCGACCAGCATCACCAGTCTCGGAACAGAGAAGTGGAGTGCCGGTCCAACCGCCGTCGTCCTGAAGCAGACTGGAAAAATTACCTACGGCGCACTGTGGAATCAGGTGTGGTCCTTCTCCGGCAACACCCAGCGCGCAGACGTCAACCAGATGTTTCTCCAACCGTTCTTCGCGTATCAGGCGACACGGACCGTCACAGTGACGCTCCAATCGGAGACGAGTGCCAACTGGGAAGTCGAGGAGGACAAGTGGACGGTCCCAATAAACGTGATCTTTGCAAAGCTGTCGTCGTTCGGCGTGTTCCCCGCGAGCTACCAGGTCGGTGTCGGCGGCTTTGCGGCACATCCAGAGATCGGACCGTCCTGGAAAGTCCGCGGAGCGATCGTCATCCTCCTGCCGCGGCGGCAGTAGCCGGGGCAGCCGAGCGGCCACTGGGCCGCTAGGAGCTTGGCAGCGACACTTGGCGACCGATGGAGCCGACGTAGGACAGAAGGAGAACGCTCTATGCGCCCTGATCGTGTTCGGCAAGGCACTCTTGCTGTCGTTGCGTTGCTCACTGTTCCTTGTTCCACGTTCGCGCAAACGACCACGAGTAATGACGCGGCGATTGCGGAGCTGCGCCAGCTTCTTGTCGATCAGCGCGCGG
This sequence comes from uncultured Acidobacteriota bacterium, assembly GCA_963807105.1. Taxonomy (GTDB): domain Bacteria; phylum Acidobacteriota; class Vicinamibacteria; order Vicinamibacterales; family UBA2999; genus DASPWV01. The sequence goes on from CAWEAM010000003.1 coordinate 17,288, forward strand.
CGCTCGACCGCCAGGCTCGAATCATCGAGGAGCAGGGGCGAAGACTAGCGGCGTTGCAGGAGCGGGTCGAAGGGACGAACCGGAGCACGGAGGAACGACTCGCCCTTGAAGTGCCGGCGGCGACGACAGCGGCAGCCGCGGTCGGGACTCAGCCGACAAGCCGTACGGCTGCTGAACCCACGCCGGATCTGCCCACTATGGTCGTTTCAGCAGGAGATTTCCCGGGTTCGATCCGCATTCCTGGGACCGAGTCGGCCTTCAAACTCGGCGGTCAGGCGCGAATGGTCGCGGTTCACACGCTGAGCGCCCTCGGGACGGAGGATCGATTCGTCACCTCCTCGATTCCCGTAGGTATCACGAGAACGGGAGAAGAGGCGCGCACGGTCTACTCGCCCATCGCGAGTCGCTTGAGCACCGAGCTTCGGATGCCGAGTCAGCGAGGGCCGATGCGCCTGTTCATCGAAACCGACTTCGCCGGGGCCGGCCGGGCGATGAGGCTTCGGCACGCGTTCCTCCAGACGAACCGCTTCGTCGTCGGCCAGACATGGTCCACGTTTTCGGATCCGGAGGCCGACACCATCGGGATCGACTTCGAAGGCCTGAATGCCATTTCGCGGTTCCGGCAACCGCTGTTTCGCTGGACGCCGAGCGGCACGGCTGCCCGCTACCAGTGGGCCTTTGCCGTCGAGAATCCCGCGCCAGATCTGACAGGTGCAGAGGGCCTCAACTTCACACCCGACTTCATCGCGAGGCTGAAATTCCACCCTGGCCGAAAACGGGGACTGGCGGTCTACACGGACCACATCCAGGCGTCGCTGCTGGTCAGGCAGTTACGCGGCGAAGTGCCCGGCCAAGTGGGCGACGCGCTCGCCACGAGTGGCATCGGCGGGAATATCAGCGGCGTCCTCGTGCCACGCTGGGATGCGGACGACCGCATCAAGTTTGCGGTCAACGCCGGATCCGGGATTGGACGGTATATCGCGGACTTGAGCTCACTCGGCGGGCAAGACGCGGTGTACGACCCCGTGCAGGTCAGCCTTCGTGCGCTCCCCGTCGCGAGCGGGTACTTCGGGTATGAGCACGCCTGGTCGCGAGTGTTCACGACGGCCGTGACATACGGGGTAGTGAACGTCAGTAACCTCGATGTTCAGCTCGAGGATGCGTTCCACCGAACCCAGCGGACCTCGATCAATCTGATGTGGCATCCGGTTCCGTTCGTGGATATTGTCGTGGAGTTCCTGGGCGGCACGCGCGTCAACAAGAATGGCCAGCGCGCCTCCTCGAGTCAGATTCAGAGTGGCTGGACGCTCAGGTTCTGACGCGCGGCAGTGAAATCTCGAGGCCCACACTTCTAGAAGGAAAACGCCGTGCCCAACGCCACCAGGCTCGAATGGATTGGGAAGTACGCAGCCATCCTCAGCGCCCTCGTCGCAATGGCGGTCGGCATCGGTCAATACCGGCGAGGCGTGTCGCAAAGCATCAGGGAGCTCGAATGGAGACAGGCCGATATGGCACGAACGATGATCAATGCCATGATGAAGGATGAGGGTTGGCAGGCGATGACCATGCTCGACTGGGAGGAAGGCCGCACCTACGAGATCGCGCCGGGCACGATCGTCCGCATCCTGCCAACAGATGTCCCTGTGGCCATTGAAGCATCCTTACGAAAGAACGGGCGCAAGCGCACGGAGACACAGCGATTCATCACTGACAGATATGACCTGTTTCTGTTCCAAGTGAGTCAGTTGCAGGGCGCGGTACGCTCCGGCTTGGTACGACAAGGACGATGTCCAGTTCCCGCTCAATTGGTACGTGGAGAAGCGGCTCTGTCCACACAAGAAACTACTGATTGCGTACATGGCCGAGAACTCGACAGGGGAGTCAAAGCAATTCTTCGAGTCTCTTGATTCTTGGCAGCGATGCCCTGCCGGCTAGCGTGCGTCTGGGCCGTTCAGCGCGGACGCCAAGCAGTTTGTGGCTGCTTCGAAGAGCAACGGAAACAAGCAAAACGGCGGTTGAGCTGCCACGAACGTAACGACCAACCCAGCGGCGCTCCTCGAACTCAAGTGCTATAGCACGAAGGTCTTATAGCCGGTGCCTGGACATGGGGCCCTACGCTTCGAGCGGTTGGGGCGCTCAGGTACGCAATGTGCTCCTCAATTCTCGCCTGCGCGCGAACGGCGGTTTTTCCCAAGATTTTCGCATCGGGTGGTGCCTCGTTCGGCCATCGGTCACGAGATATCGTGACTGACTGCCTGCGGGCGTCCTGGCACGGACAGACGTACGATCGCGAGTCGCGACAGAGGTGCTCATGAGCAGCACCGAAACCCAGGCCGAACTGTTCAACGCCACATCACTCGACGACCGCACCATTCATCGGCGCGCCATCGAGCTCGCCATCTGGGGGATGCCGGCCGTGAGCATGGCTGCGATCCGGGCCTCGCTGAAGCGCGATCTCGATGCCGACTTCGGCGACGTCATCTACTTCTCGAAGGTCATGGAGCCCCGGCACGAGTTCCTCACGGCCAACAACCAGACGCCCTACGTGTGTACCTTCTTCGACCTCCGGCGGGGGCCGATGGTGTTGGAGGTGCCGGCCGCGAGCGACAAGACCGTGTTCTTCGGCAGCGCCATCGACTCGTGGGAAGTGCCGCTCGCCGACATCGGCGGCACCGGCGACGATGCCGGCAAGGGCGGCAAGTATCTGTTCCTGCCGCCCGGCGACAACACCAAGCCTCCCGACGGCTATTTCGTCGTGCCGTCGGAAACCGTGTTCATCCACATCGCCCTGCGCCCGATCTCCATCGGCAAGGGCACACTCGCCGACGCCGTCGCCTACAGCCAGCTGTTGAAGGCGTATCCGCTGGCCGACGCCGCGAAGCCCGCGACGCGCTACATCGACGGCTACCCGAAGGCCTGGAAGACACTGCCGACATTCGACGTGAGTTATTTCCAGCTCCTCGCCGATGCGATTGCCGTCGAGCCGCCGCAGCCGAAGGACGCCGCCATGCTGGCGATGCTGGCGAGCATCGGCATCGAGAAGGGCAAGCCGTTCCAGCCCGACGCGGCACGCGCCAAGCTCCTGACCGCCGCCGTGCGCGAGGCCGAAGCCACGATGAATGACGGCTTCATGAACCACGCGTTCGAACCGTTCTGGCCCGGCCGCCAATGGCAGGCCACCAAGCCCGAGAACAACTTCGGCTACTCCTACTACGGCAACGGCGTGCTCGACTACGACCGCCGCGCCGCGGCGTTCGCGTTCTGGGCGACGTGGGCGCCGAAGCGACTGGGCGATCCGAAGAAGCTGCCCGCCTCGTACTACCTGAAGAACTTTCGCGACAGCACGGGCGCGCTGTTCCGCGGCGACCGATCGCTATCGGCTGCGCGTGCCCGCCGACACGCCGGCGCACGACTTCTGGTCGATCATCGCCTACGAAGTCGGCACCAACGCCTTCATCCACAACCCGGAGAATCGTGTCGGCGTGTCGTCGTACGACAAGCAGCAGATGGCCGTGAATCCTGACGGTTCGGTGGACGTCTACATCGGACCAACGGCGCCGGACGGCCTGACCAACAACTGGATTCCGACCGCCGGAAAAGACTTCTGGCTGATCGCGCGCTTCTACGGTCCCGACAAAGTGCTGTTCGAGAAGACGTGGGTGATGCCCGACGTCGAGAAGGTGAGCTGAGCGACATGACCAAAGCCAAGATGGCCACGGAGATCCCCACGGCGATCACCATGCCCGACCGCGTCGAGACGCGGCTCGGGACGCTCCGGTTCACCGACGGCTTTCCCGACGATGCGACGGTCGAGAAGGTGTTCGACAACCTCGACTTCCAGCACGCGGTGCAGGCGTTCCTGACGACGATGCCCGCGGCGTCGCTGGTCGCCAGCCGGCGCGGCGTGCGCGGCTTCGGTCCCGACAATCAGACCGTCATCATCTTCGAGTCGTTGATGGACTCGCGCTCGCTGTTTCTCACCGCCAACACGGAAAGCATCTACGCGGTCGCCTGGCTCGATCTCAAGAACGGCCCCATCGTCGTCGAGAGTCCGCCGAACACGCTCGGACTGGCGGACGACTTCTGGTTCCGCTACGTGACGGACCTCGGGCATCGCGGGGCCCGACAAGGGGAAGGGCGGCAAGTTCCTGTTCCTGCCGCCGGACTTCACGGGCACGCCGCCCGAGGGCTACTACACCTTCAAGTCGCGGACATTCGGCAACATCTTCGCGACGCGCGGCTTTCAAGTGAACGGCGATCCGAAGCCGGGCGTGGACGCCATCAAGCAGCAGCTGCGGATCTATCCGCTGGCGGACGCCGCGAAGCCGCCGGCGACGAACTTCGTCAACGTGTCCGGGAAGGCCTTCAACACGATCCATGCGATGGATGCCTCGTTCTTCGAGGAAGTGAACGAGGTCATCCAGGAGGAGCCGGCCGACGCCATCGATCCCGAAACGCTGGGACTGCTGGCCTCCATCGGCATCGAGAAGGGCACACCGTTCGCGCCGGATGCGCGGATGAAGAAGATCCTCGCCGAAGCGGCAGCGGTCGGTCAGGCCACGGTCCGCGCCCTCGCCTATCGGTGTCGATTGAAGGAGGCGTTCTTCTATCCGGACAGCGCGTGGAACACGCCGTTCGTCGGCGGCAGCTCCGAGTTCCTGCACCAGGGCGCTCGCCTGCTCGACGCGCGCTCGTACTTCTTCTTCTATGCGACCGGCATCACGCCGGCCATGGCCATTCAGCGGGTCGGCGCCGGCTCGGCGTATGCCGCCGCGTTCGTGGACGCGCAGAAGCAGCCGATGGACGGCAGCAAGACCTACAAGCTGCATCTGCCGCCCGGCATCCCCGCCAAGCAGTTCTGGTCGCTGGTGCTCTACGACACCCAGACGCGCTCGATGCTGCAGACCGACCAGCAGTTCCCCAGCATCGGCAGCCAGAAGAAGGGCGTGGCGATCAACCCCGACACGTCGGTGGATGTCTACTTCGGGCCGACGCCGCCGTCAGGCAAGGAGAGCAACTGGGTGCAGACCTGGCCCGGCAAGGGGTGGACCGTCATTCTTCGTCTCTACGGTCCGCTGCAGCCGTTCTTCGACAAGACGTGGCGACCCAGCGAGATCGAGGAGGTTCGATGACCACCAGCAAGACATTCAACGCCGCCGATCTGGCGGCGCGCACGATCCACCGGCGCGCTGTCGAGGCCCTGATCTGGGGAATCCCCGCAGTGAACGTAGACCTGATGTGCCAGTCGTTCGTGCGTGATGCCAAGGGCGCGGTCACCTACGGGAATCAACTGACGCCTGGCGCGGGTGCCAGTCGTTGAATGCTAATTACGGCACCCGTATTCTGACCACGCGGTACTGACTGATAGTACCGGTGCGTTGATCGAGGGCCACGACCGCGAGATCGTACGTGCCCGGTGAAAGCGTCGCGCCGCTGAATCTGAAGCCACTTGGCGCGTATTGACCACCAAAGAACGCGGCTACGTCCGGCCGCAGACTATTCGGCACCGTCGATCCGACCAGCACCGGAACAAAACTGCCGGCCGGAAAGGCCCACGCCTGAATGGCCGACACGCCAGTGCTGCCGAGTGGCGCGCCTTCGGTCAGGGCCCAGCCGGCGATCGTCAGCGGCTGCGTCACCGTTGTGTTCGGCTGTGGTGCATCCACCACCAGCACTCGTCGCGGCACCGGCGCAGCGACAAACGATCCGCCGGCGGGCGAGCCGACGTAAGGATTGAAGCTGCCGATCTCAGCGCCTCGGATCGGATCCCACACCCTCACTTGTGGTGTGCCCGAACCGGTCGCGGTAATCACCTCTGCGTGGCCGTCGCCATTCACATCACCAACTGCGACATTCACTCCGCCGGCAAACGTCGCCGGGTAAGCGAAAAACCCTCTCAGCTCTGATTGCGATCGCGCATCCCACACGCGCACATGTGGCGCGCCACCGGCCCCTGGAGCGGTCACGATCTCGGCAACGCCATCGCCATTGACATCACCGATTGCGACATTCACTCCACCCCGGAACGATGGGTCGAACGCGACAAAACTGCCAAGCGCGCCTCCGCTACTGTTGAAAACTCGCACGATGGGCTCAGCGCCAGCGCCGGCGCTGGTGACGATCTCGGGAAACACGTCGCCGTTGAGATCGCCGGCCGCCACTCGCGCACCAGCCGTGCGCGTGGAGTCGGCAACAAATTCGAGCACCACGCTGCCGCTCCGCACGTCGAACACGCGAACCAGCGGTACGCCGCTACCAGCCCCGGTGATCACATCGAGCGCGCCGTCGGCGTTGATGTCCGCCACGGCAACGTGCACGCCGTCGGCCGGCGCCGTCGCATACGCGGTGGCCTCGCGGAACGATGGCACCGCTGACACCATCAAAAATGCGGACGAGCGCACTGCCCGGACGCCGCTGCCGCAATCACATCGGCCACACCGTCGCCAGTGATGTCTCCCGCGGCGACGCGAACGCCGCCGGTAAACGTCGCGGTCACCGCTGAGAAATTCGCGAGTGGTCCGGCGGCTGGCGAGCCGTCGATACCAAGTGAGCGGATGACTGGCGCGCCCCCGATACCTGCGCCGGTGACAATCACGCGATCGGCATTGACGTCGAGCGTGTACGCGCGCTCGGCGGTGCACGCGCCGCCGCCCGCGGCCGCCACCGTGAAGGCCGCACGCTGGCGCGTGCTCGGAATACCCGTCAGCGCGCCGGCGGCGGAGAGTGTCAGGCCTGCCGGCAAAGTGCCAGTGACGACGCTGAACGCGGGCGCCGCCACGGCACCCGAGGCGGTGAACGTCTGTGAATAGGGACGGCCTACCGGCGCCGAGGGCAGAAGCGGTGGCGACAGTGAAAACAGTGGGCAGGTGATCACGAGCGTGTAGGTGCGCAAGCCCGCGCAGCTATTGCCGTCAGTCACCGTCACGGTGAAGACGTATGACCCGCCGGTCGTCGGCGTGCCGGATAGGACGCCGGAAGAAGAAAGACTCATTCCGGGCGGCAGCGACGCCTGTGCTAATCGCAAAACTTGCAGGTGCGATCGCGCCAGTTTGAGTGAGCGTCGTCGAATACGCCGTCCCTACGATTCCACCGGCGAGGCTGGACGGTCCGATGACAATCGGCGTTTCGCAAAGGTTGACCACGTCAAAGGTGACTTGATCTTTCAGACCGTGCGAATCGGTGGCCGTCACATAAACCGGGCCACTCGGACCGGCGTTACGTGTCCATGTCCAATGCGCAGCATCGTTGACGACAATGCTCCCAGACGAGGCCGAGAGCGTGACCGCATCGCCGTCGCGATCGAAGTAGGTGCCGCCCATGCTGAAATTGCCCGGGCCCTGCGCACGAGGACCGTTGCTGTTGACGTGTGGCCGCTCGTTGCCGCTGCTGTCCACGACATTGAACTCGGAGATCATCCCGAAGACCGCGTGGGGAAAGATGTGACAGTGAAAGACCCATCGCCCAAGTGCTCCACCAAGCGTCGTCCCGTCCATGAGCGGTCGATCGGCGATGCGCACGCGGTAGCGCAACGTGTATTGCGGCGGAACGTCGACGGTGTCTTTGGTCTCGCGATAAGGGAACGTATAGGTCGGGTTTCCGGGTCTCGTCAGATCGATTGGCTGCACCTGGAAACCGTGCAGGTGAAACGGGTGGTGGGCCTGGGTGAGATTCTGGACCGTCAGTTCCAACGTGCTCCCGAGCGCGACCATCGCGGCGTAGCGCGACGAATCGGGTCGCTCGGCATGTGTGTAATCGAGCAACGTCTCGTGCGCACCGGTGATGCCAATTGATACCGAGGCCATGCGCGGTGTTCGTCAATGAAATATTCTGGGTCGCAAGGCCAGGTTTTGGTGCCGCGAATGCCGCGGGATCAAGCAACGCGAGCGTCGGAGCACCGAAGGCAGGCACAAGGTTTCCGGTGGCCGCGCGCAGCGGCGTACCGGCGGCGATGGCATAGGGCGTCGCGGCAGGGCCCGTAACCTCGAAATGCGCGACTGGCACGGTGGGAATGCGCGCAAAGCCAAGCCCGGTGCGGGAAAAATCCTCGGTCCAGAGCGTGAGGACGCCGGTGGCGTCGGCCGGAATGACGGCCACCACCTCGGCGCGATCGCCCGGGTCGAGTAAGACCTGCCCACTGTCGTACTTGAAGTCGAAACCAGCGACGTTGCCGCCCTCGATCACGGCGTAATCGAGCAAGCCGCCCTGACCGCCGACGCGGACGAGTGGCACCATCACACCCGTGCTCGTCGTGAGGCGCAAGCGCATGAAACGCACGGCGGCGGCGTTGATCATTTGCAGACGGAGGCCTTGTCCGGCGCGCACGTCGAGCACGCTCGCGGTTGGCGAAAGCGCGCCCGGCGCGCTGGGCGATCCCGCGCGCGCACCAACGTTGACGCCGTTGGTGGTGATGGTCTGTCCTTCATTGACGCGTCCTGAATGACCGCCGCGCTGAATGTTGGGGACCTCACCTGCGGCGTACATGCCACGTGGATTGCCGTCTTCGTCGAGCGGTGTGGTTTCACAGAGTTCTTTCGGCGTTGGCCCGGGTTGCACCGGCAATGCGCCTCCGCCAACAAATGGCAACGTCGGATCGTACGTGACCAGGTCGTTACTGCCTGGCGCTTTGCAGACCGTGAGATCACTGAACACCAGCGTCTGCGTCTCGCTTTCGCGCGGCAGCGTGCCGTTCGTCACAAGCGCGGCGTCGTTGGGATCAGTGACGATGAGCGATCCGTACAAGCCTTTGAATACCTGGTTGGTCGACGAATGGTGATGCGGGTGATACCAGTAAATTCCCGGACGATTGGCAGTGAAGCGATAGAGAAAACTCCCGCCCGGCGGCACCTGGTCCTGGGTCAATGGTGTGCCGTCGCTGGCGTTGGGCACCTGGATGCCATGCCAATGAATCCCGGTTGCGTGCGCGATGTTATTGCGGAAGTGCACAATCACCGTATCGCCGACTTTGACGCGCAACTGCGGGCCTGGCAGCACGCCGTTGAACGTCAGCACGCTGGCAAGCAAGCCGCCGCCGATGTCAACGGCGGCGGCTTGCGCGGTCAACGAGGTTTCGAGAATGTTGGGATCAGGATTGGTGTCCTCGGCCTGGCTGACCTGATAGGCGTCGGGCGTGAAACTCGCGCGCACCGGGCCATTCGATCGCATCGCCGCGGTCACCATGATCACCACAACGACAACAAAGCTCGCCATCGTAAACAGCACGCGTCGTGGCGTCATCAAGTCAGGTCCTCGTGCGCTGTATCTTCGTCGAACGGCTTTGGAACGGGAAGAGATGCGTTCTGGAGTGTGCGAGTAAGGCTGAGCTTCCAGCGGATTTCGGTTGATTGCCTCGTGATTCGACGAGGCCCAGGAGTAATGACTGTCGGATGGCCTTCGCGTTCAGGCCTGCCTCAGGGCGTCGGTTGGATTGATCCTGAGCGCGCGGCGAGCGGGCCCGATGCAGGCAAGCAGACCTGCGGCGAGAATGACCGCCGATGTCATCCCAAGATACCCGGCGAAGATTGGAATGTCTTCCGCAGGCCGGCCGGAGGGCCCTGCGCCGAGCGCGAGCGACCAGATCAGAAGCGCGCCTCCGGCGGCGATTCCACTCCCCATGAGTACCACGGCGCGGGACAGGATGCGGCCGAGCACTTGGCGCGGGGTGGCGCCGAGCGCCGCGCGCAGCCCGATTTCGCGCGTCCGCCGTGAGACGCTGATGGACACCAGCGAGAAGATGCCCAGCGCCGAGAGAAACAAGACGAGGACCGTCACCGCGACCTGCGCTCCGACCATCACGATCAAGTATTCATCCCGCTGCCGGACCCATTCCTCCATCGGCTGCGAGTCCTGGACGAGCAATCGCGCATCGACCGTGGCCGCGATGAGCGGCAGACGCGCGGCGAGTGTGGCCGGGTTGCCGTGGATACGCACACTCATCACGAGCGAAGATACCTCTCCCGCCGACGCGGCATGAAACACATGCGGCTGTTCGTTGCCGTTGTCATCAGGGTCCAGGCCGAAGTCGCGCACGACGCCCACGATCTCGCCCCACGGCTCCCACGCCTTGGGCCGGGCACCTGCCTCGTCATCGTCGTCGCCGGATGACACGGCAAACCGCAGGCGAGCGCCGATCGGCGAACCGGTTCCCGTCTCGCGCGAAAACGCGCGCGCGAACGCCTCGTTGACGATGATGGTCCGGGCGCTGGAAGTCATGTCACCACGGTGGAACGCACGCCCGGCGATCACCGGCCGATCGAAGGCCTCGAAGAATCCCGGACCCACCGCCGACGTCCGAAATCCACCGTCGTAGGCCGGCTTGGCGCCAGGGGAAGACTCGACTTCTGCGAATCGTGCGGCCCCTGACCCCACTGGCTGGTCGGTGTAGGTGACCGTGACGACGCCGGGCTCCTGTGCGATGCGCCTCGCGAGCGCCTCGAACGTCTGCGCCCGCCGCTCCTGGAACGTCGGCCTGGTCTCCCCCTCGAACGGCCGACCCACATCGATGCGAGCGGCGAGATAGTCCCGGCTTGGAAACTGTGCGCGGGTTTGCACCTTGCGCGTCGTCTGGCTCACGCTCTCGAGGGCGACCGGGATGCCGATGGCCGTCAGTGCCACCTGGACGATCATCGCGCCTGTCCAGACGCGGCCGAAGCGCAGCGTGGCTCCAGCGCTGCCCAGGTTCGCCAGGTGCGGTTGCACCCGCGCTCGCGTGACTTTCAACGCAGGCAGAACTGACAGCATCGCCGCGCCGACGACCGCGAGGCCACCGGCATACAGAATCGTCGAGAGCTTCAGGCCGGGCGTCATCCAGAACGGTGCGCCGCCCGTGGCCCTGTTGGCGCCTTCGATCCCCCACGCCAGCGCCCGGTCGGCGGCAACGAGACCGACCGGCGCCGCGACGGCCGCGAGCACGAGGACCTCCACGAAGAGTTGACTCATGATGCGTGCGCGGCTCGCACCGAGCGCGGACCGCACGGCGATTTCCCCCTCGCGCGTGGCCGTCCTCGCGTAGATCAGCGTGCCGACGCTCAGGCACGCAATACTCAGTACTAGCAGTGCAGGCAGGTTCCTCAGCGCGAGCTGCGCGATGTCCAGATCATCAGGTGCTTCCCCGAGCCGCACCACGCGTGGCCTGAGATGCGCGTGCGTTGCCGGGAGCACCGCGGCCGTCCGTTCGCCGAACAGGCGCATCTCGGCGTCCGCCTGCTGCCGCGAGACGCCAGCCGCCAGCCTGCCGATGACGCTGATCGCATCGCCTTCGAGCGCATCGTACGAGAAGCGAAGCGACAACGGCGTCCAGGCGTCGTGGTTGAAGGGGTACCCGAAACCCTTCGGCATGACACCGATCACGGTCGCCGGTGTGTCCCCCAGTTTCACCACCGAGCCGAGGACGTCTTCGCGGCCGCCGAGCGAGCGCTGCCACACGTCATAGCCGAGCACGACGACGCCGGATCCACCGGCCGTTTCGTCGGAGTCGAGGAGGGCACGACCGAACAGGGGAGGCACACGCGCCGTGCCGAACGCGGCGGCAGTCAGCTCCGCCACTTGGATCGGCTCGGGAGGCATGTTGCCGACGACGAGGTTTTGTGTATGCGTGCGGTACGCCCCCAGGTCCTCGATCGTTTGCAGCCCGCGCCGCCACTCGAGGAAGTCGAGCAGGACGCGCGGCTCGGGCTCGTTCGTCAGGGTATTCTGCGTCTCGATCGAGACGAGGCGGTCGCCCTCGGGCAGCGGGATCGTGGGTGCGAAGACCTTACCCACCACGTCGTACCAGCCTGCGCCAATCCCGATCGCAATCGCGAGCGCCAGTCCGCCCGCGAGCGTCAGGCCCGGGTATTTCAGGAGCATCCGGAGTCCGAGCTTGTAGTCCTGCAGCATGTAGCTGTCTGGTCCCGCGTCAGGCGAGTCTATCCCAGCGCGCGCGAACCAGACCCGCGGCGATGGCCAGGGCGCACACGCTGATCAGCAGACAGCGCCATGAACCGGCCGTACAGTGCGCGGCCCATGATGTCGAACATCGTCAGACTCATGAGCGCAGAGCGCAACGCCTAATCCCCACTGCCAGAATCTCGTGAACTCCCGCCAGCGATCCACGAGGCAGACGACGGCCGGCGTGGCAAGTAACAGCACGTAATCCCAACCCTGCGGCGAGAGAAGAGGAATGAGGAGCATCAGCAGTGCGCTCTCGAGGTATTCGGGCGCAGCCACTGCCCGCCTTCGCCGCCACGCGACGATCGCCAATGCCAGGGTGCCCACGATGGTCAGCGAGGCGAGACCCGGTTGCCAGAGAACCGGGACCGACCCACTTGGCCCACATCGCGGCAATCGACACGTTGTCGTTATTCAAGAAGGTTTGACGGCGTGGAGTCCCTCAACGTAAGCGCAGCCATTCGCCCAGCAGATCCAGGTTGCCGCTCCAGCCATACACGACCGATGGCAGCAGCAGGCCGATGGCCACGACGCCAGCGGCCATGGCGGCGGCTGGCCAGCGCTGCGGTGACGAGCAGCCAGGGAAACAGAATCAGCGCGTACGGTTTGACGAAGACGGCCAGGCCGACGAGGCTACCGGCAGTCATCGGCCGAGCGTTCTGGACGGCGAGCAATCGCCGCGAGGAGGAGGACGGCGAGGAGGAGGTTAGTCTGTCCCAGCAGCAGCTCGTGCGCGTAGAATTTCGCCATCAGGACGATAGCGAACCACACGAGGGTGCGCTGCGACAGACGGCGTTCGGGGAGAGCGGCAACCGACCAGCGCACGAGAGCCACGAGGAGCACGACTTCGATCGCGAACCAGACCATCTTCCCGGTCTCCGGGTCGAGCCACCCGAACGGGGCCATCAGCAGCGTAAACATCGGAAGGTACTTGAACTGGTAATGGCCGTCTTCCGGACGATACAGCGGTTCGGCGTCGAGGCCTCGCACGACTGCGCGCCGCCAAGTGATGAAGTCGACCATCTCATGGCGGATCCGAACGTTGTAGACGACGATGGCGCACAAGGAGATCGCGATGAGAAAGGACGAATGGGCCGGAGTCTGACCGTCATGTCGGGGCCGTGAAGTATAGAAGCCGGCGCACCCTCACGCGATCGCCCGCCACCGTAACCGAATGAGGGTCGCGGCAATCAGCACGGCGCCGACGCTCACACCGCTCAACTGCATGAGGTGTATATAAAGCCCCCGCCGAAGCAGATCGAAAATCGTGAAACTCGTGAGGAAGATGCCCGTCGCGGCCACGGCGCGCCAGGGCGGCGTAAGGTCGACCCATCGATCCACGAGCATCACGTAGGCGGGCAGCCCGATCAGAAGCACGTAATCCCAGCCCTGCGGCGAGAGAAGCGCGATGAGGATCAGGAAGTACGCTCCCTCGAGATAGTTGGGCTCAGCCACCCGCTTTCGCAGCGACATCACGCCGACCCCTGCCGCGACAACGATGACCGTTGAGGCGAGCGCCAGGCGAGACGCGGTGGGGCCGGGCCCGAGCCACTTCGCCCACATCGAGGCGAACGAGATGGTCTCGGCCCCGAGCAGGTTCGGTCCCGTCGTGTCGGTGACCGTGCGATACCACTCCTGCAGCAGGGTCAGGTTGCCGTCCCAGCCGTACGACGCGGCGGGGAGCATCAGCCCGACCGCCAGCACCAGTCCAAACACGACCAAGACGCGCCAGCCCAGCGTCCAAGCCAGCCACGGCAACATGACGAGCGCATACGGCTTGACGAACACCCCTGCCGCAACAGCGGCGCCTGCCACGAGTCCCCGGCCCTGTTGCGCGGCGATCACCGCGCCCAGGAGGAGGAGCGCCACCGGCAAATTGAACTGTCCGAACGCGAGCTCCTTGACGAGAAACTTGCCGTTCAGGAGCAGCATGAGCCAGAACAGGACCCGCACCGACACCCGTCGATTGGGGAGGGCGGCGATCGACAGCCGCACGAATCCCCAGGTCATGACGATCGTCAGCGCGAACCAGACCACTTCCGCGGGTTGCTTGGGCAACACCGTGAAGGGCACCATGACCGCCGCGAACAGCGGGCAGGTATTTGTACTGATAGTGACCGTCGTCCGGACGGTACAAGGGCTCCTCAGCGAGGAAGCGTCCCGCCGCCCTGTACGGCACCGCGAAGTCGACAAGCTCGTCGCGGTTGAGGCGGACGAGCCCGTAGGCGCCAGCGACGACGAGTACGAACAGAATGGCTCGGGTGAGAAACTGCCGCGGTCGGCACGCCCAGAGAGCGTACCATTTCACTCGCTCTGAAATGCTGAACTTACGAGGCCGGACAGGCCGCCGATTTGCTCCTGCAACTGGCCGTGACAGAATGGGCGAGGTTCCTGTGACTGCGAACCTCATGCGTGCCATCGACTTCTGGGTCGGGCATTCCGGTTACGTTTCTCCTCACCGTGGTGTACCGAATCCAGCGCCTGTTGGGGCTCGCCGGCTCGCCCGACGGTCGCCCGCGCCACATCCTGTTCATCCAGCTCGCCGAGATGGGGACGATGGTCGTCGCCTACCCTGCGCTCAGAAAAGCCCGCGAGCTGTTTCCAGACGCCACGCTGCACGTCCTCTGCTTCACGCAGATTCGGGCGAGCGTGGAGATGCTCGAGATAATCGCACCCGAGAACATCATCACGATCGATGCGCGCTCGGTAGCGTCACTCGCGCGCGACACGCTCGCCTTCCCGTGGCGCGCTCGCCGCCACGGCATCGACACGGTGATCAACATGGAGGCGTTCGTCAGATACAGCAGCGCGCTGAGCTATCTGTCGGGCGCGCCCCGGCGCGTGGGCTTCCACCGCTTCAACCAAGAAGGGCTCTATACGGGAGATTTGCTGACACACGAGTGCTCTACAACGCGCAGGTTCATGCGGCGCATACGTTCCTCGACCTCGTCCACGCTCTCGAAACACCGCCGGACCAGGTGCCGCGCGTGAAACGGCCGAGGGCGATGGACTCCCTCGCTGTTCCGAAGGTCACGACCGACGCGCGTGCGGCGGCGGACATCTGGCGCAAGCTCCGCGCGATCAACGCCGACATCGGCCCCGAGCGCAAGCTGGTGGTTCTGAATCCCAATGCGAGCGAGCAGTTTCCCATGCGCCGGATGCCGCTCGAGTCGTTCATCGAGCTCGCGCGCACGCTCTTGGAAGATCCCGAGGTGTTCGTCCTGATTACGGGCGTCGCCAGCGAGAAGCCAGAGGCCCAACATATTTGCCGGCAGGTCGGAGTCGCCACGTGCGCTGGACCTTACCGGCCAGACGACGCTGACGGAGCTCCTCCATCTGTTCGATCTCGCACACGTGCTGGTGACCAACGACTCGGGTCCGGCGCACTTCGCGGCGCTGACGCGGATCCACGTCATCGTCTTCTTCGGGCCCGAGATTCCCGAGCGCTATCGCCCGCTGGCATCGAGCTCGGACGTGATCCACACCGGCTACTACCTGCAGTCCCTGCATCGGCCCGCACAACCAGCGGCTGTCGCCCTGCAACGACAACTTGTGCCTGAAGAGCATCAATGCTGCGAGACGTCAGCTTGCTGGTTCGATCGCGTCTCGAGGCGGCGCGGGCCTTGCCAGCCGTGGTTCCGATTGGACCCGAAGGTCCGGCCGGCGGCGGTCAGTGGGCTCAATCAACATGAAGCGTCTCGATTGAGGCCAAGAGGCGCGTTCCTGATGCGCGTCTTCGTTGTCCACGCTCACTCTGAGCAGCGTCCTGTGCCCGGGCTGAACCTAGCAGCCCGTATATGGACTCCTCCCGGTTTTTCAAGCGAGCCAATGACCTTCTTCTTCCGATTCCGATCAATGCGTGCCAGAGCCGCCCGCGTCGGCGTAGCGATGCCCGAGGCCTGCGCGAGCTTGGTCAAGAAGGCCTGATAGCTCTCACCCGTGTCGCGCCGAACGATGCTGCGCAACGCGGCCTTCGCTTCCAGCGTTGTCGCGTCAATGCCCACGGTCTTCCCCTTGACAAAGCCGGCATCAGGCAGTCGCTGTAACATCCAGGTGAAGACCGCTTCGTGCGTCTCGAGATCGATCAAGCGACGCGTGCGGGAAATGGTCGAATGGTCAGGCGGCGATCATGTTTCTCGAGGATATGATTCAGTCGCGTGTAGAACGGATGCGCGGCGGTGCGCGGCAGGTCTTCCGTGGTTACCCACATCGATGTCTGCTTCGCCCGCCGTCGTCGTTTGCCCATCGCCATCGCGACAGTAGTACGCAGGATCATCGGTGTCGATCCCGTTTCGGCGCGGCCGCAGGATGGCCCGGAGGCGGTGCGTGTCGTCGTCGATCGTCGAGCTCAAATCGCGCGCCTCAAAGACCGCCAGGGAGTGGACGATGCGGATGCCAGTTTTTGGCACGGCAGTCTTGGCGTACGTGGTTATCGGCCACCCGCCGCCTGCGGTCGCACAGGTCGACCAACAGCGCGCACAAGAGTTCTTCAAGGAGGCCCAGGCACTATGCGAGCGCGACGGTGGGCGCCTCTGGGGCGTGTCGATCTGCGCGCCCATGGTGATCGGCGACGCGCGGACACAGACGTTCGCCACCAGCCAGCCGCCACCGGATGCGCCTCGCCCGAAGCTCATCGGCCTGCTGAACGGGCCCATTCAGTGGGGCGACACGATGTGGGCGGCGCTCACCTGGGACACGATCGCCAACTGGCCGGCTCGCACCCGCGGCGAGGCGTTCCTCCACGAATCGTTCCACATCGTCCAGCCGCGGCTAGTACTAAACGGACCGGCGGGAGCGAACGAACATCTGGATTCCGTCGATGGACGGTATTGGTTGCGCCTCGAATGGCGCGCGCTCGCACGGGCGCTGCGGGAATCGGGAGAGCTGCGTGCCCAGGCAGTTCGCGAGGCGCTGGCCTTCCGCCAGGCTCGTCACACGCGATATCCGGACAAAGTCGAAAGCGAGCGCGCCCTCTACATCACTGAAGGCCTCGCCTCGTATACCCAGACGGTGCTGGCCGCGCCATCCGAGGCCGACGCGATCGCGCGCGCGCGCGAACTGCTCGCGGGCGCGGAGGACGGGGAAAGTTTCGTGCGCACGTTCACATACACGTCCGGGCCGGCGTATGGCCTGCTGCTCGACGCCGCGTCTCCCGGCTGGGCGCGAACGGTGCGTGGCAGCGATGATCCGCCAGCAATGTTGGTGCGCGCGCTCGGGGTGCAGCCTGTAGTTGACGTGGCGGCAGTTGCTGCGCGTTACGGAGGCGCCGACCTCCGCGCGGCCGAAGAACAGCGCGAGCAGCAGCGGCAGGCACGGATCGCCGAGTTACGTCAGCGATTCGTTGACGGCCCGGTGTTCGTGATGCCGTGCGGAGGCGGGGGCACCTCGAATTCTCTCGGCGCCGTGGTGATTCCAGGTGCCGGGACCGTGTACTTCCATCCCTATCGCCTGTCGGGAAACTGCGGCACGCTCGCGGCGGAGAACGGCGTGCTCGAGGCGTCCGATGGCCGCTCGCGGCGTCTGCCGGCGCCCGTGCGAGGCGACGGCGCGACGATCTCAGGAGACGGGTGGACGTTCAAGGCCGCGGCGGGATGGGTGATTCGCGAAGGAGCACGGCGGGGAGACTACGAAGTGGTCCGGCAGCAGCCGTGATGCGTGTCCACGAGGTAGGCGGGTGACTCCATCGCCTACAGCTACCGCATTCATGGGGGCCGCAACGGCGGACACCAAATGCCACCAGGCTTGAGTACCGGAAAAGGATCGATCCTGGGTGTCCCCACCGATCGTATCGAGCACGACATCGACACCCGTTAGCACATCGTCGAATCTCGTCGTGTGTACGTCGATCACGCGGTCGGCACCGAGTCTCTGGACGTACTCGACGTCATCGGGAAACGCAGTTGCCACGACTTCACGTGCAACCCGGCTGGCCAGCTGCACGGCGTAGGCGCCGACGTTCCCGGCTGCGCCATGGACGAGGACTCGCTTCGTCGCGTCTACCGCTCCGTACTCAACGACCATCTGCCATGCGGTGCATGCGACGACTGGTACTGAAGCCGCTTCTATGAATCCAATTCGCTGGGGCATCTTCGCGATCTTCGTCGCCGATGCCACTGCGTACTCGGCGTATCCACCAGTGAATCGGGCGTTGGTTGCGCCGAATACCGCATCGCCAGCCCTGAACTGCGATACCCCTGCACCGACGTACTCGACGAGCCCGGCCACATCGGATCCAAGTGTCACCGGAAGTGGCTGAGGAAGGACGCTCCGCCCGGACCTGATCAATGCGTCCCAGGGGCCGACGCCTGCGGCTCTCACGCGCAGCAACACCTCGCCGTCGCCAGGAGCCGGCCGAGGCACGTCCTCCTCCACGAGAGAGTCGAGACCACCGAAGTGGTGTACGCGGATCGCCTGCATGATGCACCTCACTGCAGTGGCGCGCGCCGGACACACGCTGCAACCGATACCAAGGTCCAATGGACTAGTCAGGCTCTGGCGAGCATCCTGTCGCATACGGTCACGGAGGTAGGCACGTTGAGCTCGCAATCCGAGTCTGTATATGCCCACGAGGACTGATGAAGTCTGGGCTGCGCTGGCGTTGGGCGCAGTGCCCTCCGTCGGACTGCTGGTCGGCGCGATCGTCGGATCATTCTCCCGAATGCCGCACCACGCGATCGCGATGGCCATGTCGGTAGGGGCGGGACTGCTACTCGCCGGTGTGTCCCTTAAGGTGGCTGCGGAGGCGATCCGGATCGCCGGACCAATGGCAGCGGCGCTGTCACTGGTGCTTGGGGCAGCGGTGTTCAGCGCGAGCAACGCGCTTCTCGCGCGGTTCGGTGCCGCTCACCGCAAGCGATGCGGCGATTGTGTTCAGCAGCCGGCCGAGTCGCAGCAGCCTGGCAGCGGAGTAGCCATCGCGCTCGGCAACGCGCTTGACGCGGTCCCGGAGGCGATGGTGTTGGGAATCGCTCTGCGGGATCCGGTCGTCCCCCTCGCGCTGGTGATCGCGTTCTCAGTGGGCAACCTTCCGGTGGCGTTATCGAGCACAGCGGGGATGCGGGCTGCCGGGCGCCGTTACGCCTACATCTTTCTGCTCTGGAGTGCGGTCGCCTTCGGGGCAGCGGCAGCAATCGTGGCAGGGTATGTTGGGTTCGGTTCGCTCAGTCAGGCGTGGCCCCCGCGGCTGCAGGCATTTGGAGCCGGAGCACTGCTCGCGATGGCGGCGGAAACGATGATTCCCGAGGCCTTCCACAACAGTCCGCGTTTCTCCGGCTTGCTCGCCGCCTTCGGGTTCGGCCTTCTGCTGCTTGTCGACGCTGCGACACGTTAGAGACTCTATTCTCCAGGTTGGCCAATCGTTCGGTGCGGACCGCATGCGAGGGTTGTGCCTGGCGGACGTCACCCCAGGGTCGAGTTCGACGATCGCCTGGACGACCTCGTGTCCGGGGACGCTGAGATCGGACCTATGGTTCGCCAGTCGTGGTGAGAAGCTCCTGCGAGCCTTCCTCAACGGCGTAATGGTTATGCACAACACGTTCGTGAGCGTGCGCGGCTGGCGTGCGATCGATCAGAAGACTCAGTAATTCGGGCCGGCTGTAGTGGCCGCGCGAGTCCATCAGCTGCTTGCGCTTGTCGATGAGCGTGAAGTCGAGCTCGGCGATGACCACGCCTTCGCCCGAGCGGATCGGTTCGCCGATCAGCGTTCCATCGGGTGCCACGATCGCCGTAAAGCAGCCGCCAGAGATCGGGCCGATGCTACCGCCGGTGTCCTTGACGATTTGCGCCTGCTGATCGGCATCCAGCCAGGCCGTCGCGCAGACCACGAAGCACGCCGACTCCAGTGCGTGCTGCCGGATGTTGATCTCCGTCTGCTCGGCGAAGAGATTGCCGAAGATCGAACCCGGGTACATTGCAGAGTGGATCTGCTCGCCGTCCGCCATCATCGCGTAGCGCGCGAGAGGGTTGTAATGCTCCCAGCACGCCAGTTGACCAATGCGGCCGACCGCGCTGTCAACGGCGCGCAGGCCGGACCCGTCGCCCTGGCCCCAGACCATGCGCTCGTGATGAGTAGGTGTGGTTTTGCGGCGCCGCTGGATCAAGGCGCCGTCGGCATCGAAGAGAAGCTGCGTGTTGTAAAGAGTGCCGCCGTCCCGTTCGTTGACGCCAATGGACACAACAACTCCCGCCTCTTTGCAAGCTTCGCTGATGGCCTTGGTGGCGGGAGACGGCACGGTCACCGCCTGTTCGAGCAGCTTGAGGTGCTCACGTCCGGCAATGATCTGGTAGGGGGCCTGGACGAACGAAAAGTACGGGTAGTAAGGCACGAAGGTTTCCGGGAACGTGGCGAACTGCACGCCCTCGTGCCCCAGTTCGTGGATCGTTCGCACGACCTTGCCGACCGTTCCCTCGCGGCTATAGAGGACGGGACTCAGTTGGACAGCCGCGGCTTTCACAATTCTCATGGCATGCTCCTTGGCTGCCGCTCACGGCCGTGAAGTGGCTCAGTCCTTCGAGTAGTGTCACGGCGATCGTTTCGAATGCATGAAACCAGACCCGCGATATCGCGTCTATTAGACGAAGGTATCGACAACACCTTCGTATCGGCTTGAAGCCAACCTCAAAGTACCGCCGCGCATGGGCCCAAACTCGACGCGCTCAACGCCGCACTTCGGATGAGGTAGGCATGACAATGACGAGCACGGTCAAGTCGATTGTCTTCGTCGTCGTCGACAACGTCTCGGTGCGTGAATCGTTGGAGCTGCTGATCAAAAGCGCCGGCTGGCAGCCCAAAACGTTCGCATCGGCTCAGGAATTCTTGTCCCGCCCCCAACCCACGGTTCGTCGAGTTTCTGACGAAGCCGTTCAAGGACGATGTGTTGTTGGTGCCGTCCGGCGGCGGCGTCGGCACCGCCCGCGGCATCGCCCACGCCTACGGCGCCTTCGCCGCTGGCGGACGCGAGCTGGGGTTGCGGCAAGAGACGCTGGACCTTCTGGCCGCGCCCGCGACTCGTCCCACACGCGGGTTCTTTGACGAATGCATGAAAGCCGACGGCATCCAGTTCTCGCTCGGCTTCATGAAGTCAACTCCGATCTGGCGGTTCGGCGGCGAGCGCTCGTTCGGATCCCCTGGCGCCGGCGGTTCTCCCGGCTTTGCCGATCCGGAGGTTGGCGTCGGGTACGCGTACGTGACGAGCCAGATGGGGACTGCATTGACCGGCGATCCGCGCGATGTGGCGCTGAGAGAAGCGCTCTACTACGCTCTCCAGCCGAAATCTTGAAGCTCAACGGCTACAACACCGCACCAGCTCGCGCCCAAGCCCGATATTGTGAAGGACGAGGACCGCTCACCCCCGACGAGAAGAAGGTCTGCGCTAGCCATCAGGAAGTGTTCGCGGCCTTCGCCGAGGCGACCGACTGTAAGATCGGCAGGGTCTGGCAGGCCATCGACGACATGGGCGTGCTGGAGAACACCCTGATCGTCATGTCAGCGCGAGCCGCTCATCCAGTCAGGAGCGCCGTTTGACTTCGTGGCCTGGGCCGCAGGAACGCATGCGGCAAAGTCTCCGGACTAAGGCGCGCCTCTTGAGGAACCGCCGATGATTGAGGTGTCATGGACCTGAAGCAACTCGTCATCCTCGCCTTACAGGTGAGCGTGGTGTGTACGGTCTTCGGCTTCGGCCTCAAGACGACGACCGACGATCTGTCGTACCTGATTCGCCGCCCCGGCCTGTTGGTGCGCTCGCTCCTGGCTGTGTTCGTGGTGATGCCCGTCGTTGCAGTTCTGCTCTCCCTTTTGTTCGACTTCGGACCGACGGTGGAGAGGGCCTTGATCGCTCTGGCGGTCTCCCCCGTGCCTCCTCTATTGCCGCAGAGGGAAAGCAGGGCCGGTGGTGACGAACACTACGCGCTCGGGCTGATGGCCATTCTTGCGCTCATGGCCATGGCGGTCATACCGCTCGAAATCCTGATCCTGCAGGGTGTTGCCGGACGGCCATTGGAGATGGCATCGGGTGCTGTGGTGCGCCTTGTCCTGATCTCGACGCTGCTGCCGCTGGCCGCCGGCATGGCGGTGCGCTCATTCATGCCCGGCCTGGTTGCCCGGATCGAAAAGCCGGTCGCGATGATCGTGAAAGTGTTGTTACCGCTGGGGCTGCTCGGTACTGCTCGCCGGCGCGGCGCCCGCCATCCTGGCGCTCATCGGAGACGGCCGCATCCTCATCGCCATGGTCGTTTTTCTGGGGGTCGGACTCGCTGTCGGCCACGTGCTGGGCCGGCCCAATCGCAATCACTCAGTGGTGCTCGCGTTGTCGACCGCCTGCCGGCATCCAGCGATCGCTCTGTCAATCGCCGCCGCGAACTTCCCGGAGGAGCGCTTCGGCGCCACCATCCTGCTCTACGTGCTACTTGGCGCAATCGTAGCTGTGCCCTACCTCGTCTGGTTCCGACGGCAAGCGCGAACAGAGCCCCGGCCGGCGTGAAGCTGCTGACGTATTATCCGCCGTGTCGGTAGGGCGTCCATGCGCTCATCGTGTCCCACGCGGTCGCTGACGCCCACGCGACGCTTCCATCAAGGAAACACGACATGAAGACTCAACCCACGATCGCACGCCTTGCCATCGCTGTTCTCCTGGCTGCCACTCTGGGAGCCCACTCGCTCGCCGCCACCACATACATCTCGGTCGAGCCCATACCGAATCGAGATGTGGTGGGGCAGGACGCTCTCGCCGCTATCCTCAGCGCGGGTTATCCCAACCTGGAACTGTGGAGCCATCGGCTGCTCAACGACTGCGGCATCGTGCAGAACGTGATCGATGTGCTGACGGCGAATGGTGCGATCAGCACCGTCAATCCCGGCAACACCAGCTTTCGCGTGGCTGCGGGTGGCTTCGAGGCAGTCACCAATCCTTCCTTCGTGGCGACTGTCCGGGACTCAGGGCATGATCCGGTGAGTGAGGAAGACGTTGACGTTCTCGACAACGCGCTTGGTTACGTCCTGAGCCAGGGTGGAACCGCACATTTCAGCCCCGACAACGAGAAGGCCTATCACTTCTCTCTTGACTACGCGGTCGTGACATTTGCGGGGACTCTGACGGGTGTGGAAGCAAAGGCGTTTTTCGATTACCTGGGCACCATCGATTTCGCGCTCTGGGGTGGTCAGTTTGCCGGTTTCACGCAGATCGACTTCGACGATTCGCCAACAGACAGTTCGATGCTGTTTCTCAAACCTGCGGCGACGAAGCGGCGGTTTATTGACGGCCTCTTCGCCGCAGCCACCACCACTACCGGGGCCACGTATGTCCCGCTCAACAACCAAGACGAACCAACGACGGCCAAGGCTGGCATCGCCTTTCCAGGTAATGACTGGATTGCTTTTCCTGGTGGCGACCAGTACCTGACAAACCTCACTAACCCTTCTCCGCAGCTGCTGGCGGCGCTCGAGTCGTTGCGGCAACAGCATCTTCAGGCGGCGGCCGATCTTCTGGAGGCGATCGACAAGGGCAGGGTCGATCAGTACCTCAACCGTCAGTTCAGATGCACGACCCCGTGATGCTACATCGAGGCGGGCCACAGTCGCGGAAAGGTTGTCCTCGCGGTCACGTGATGCGCGCGTACCGGGCGACAACAAGCCACGCGCGCGGCTCAGGCGGATCTCGAAGGTACTCGCTATCCGCCTGGCCGGCGTTTTATGACCCAGGCGAGGCCACCTGCCGCTCCGAGGTCATACGCGAGACAGAAGGCTGGCCACCAAATTGGCACCCCTGAGTTTTGAATTAGATTGCCGTGAAGGGCATCAAAGACGCCGTGGCCGGCCAGCCCGCCAACGACGATCCACGCACTCGACTTGAATCCGACGACGGCGGCAATCAAGAAGCCCGTCATCACCATCGACTCCAAGAGCACCGTGTCAACCGATTCGCTCATCGCGGCAAACAACACGTAATACGACGCAATCACAATCAACACCGTCGGATAGAACGCTCGGTCGCGATCGAATCCCACGCGCCTCGCGAACAATGCAACGCTCAGTGAGAGCACGATTCCGACAACGTATGGCATGGATACTCCTTGCGCTCCAATCGCTAATCTTGTCACCGGACATTGCGGCCGCGTCAGCCGTTTGTGCGGCTGCGTCAGCGGGGTGGGCAGCGCCGTCACCTGACAGTGTGGCCGCGTCAGCGAACCTGTACGGCTGCGTCAACGGTGTCTGCAGCGCCGCCACTTGACAGTGCGGTCGCGTCAGCGGACTGTGCGGCGGCGTCAGCGGCGATGTCGAGCGGGTCAGCTGGCTGTGCGAACGCGTCAGCTATCTGTGCGACTGCGTCAGCGGCGGTTGTGACCGCGTCAGCGGACTTCGCGGACGCGTCAGCGCGGAGTGTTGCCGCGTCAGATCTCAGAACTTGTCAGGGTTTCTGTCAGGACTTCGGGTCGGACGCCGAGGATGCCGACCACTACATCTCGGCGGAAGAACGCCTCCGCGTGGCCATGGCGCGGCAGTAGACACAGGGTCGACCTGGTGCGGCGCACCCGCACCAGATCGGCTGTCCTGCGATCACGCGCGTGCTCCGTGTGGAGCGAACCTGCTCAGGGTTTGGAGATCATCACCTCGGTTGCCTTGACAACCGCCGTGACGGCATCGCCTTGCTTGAGCGCCATCTCCTGGGCGCTGCGCCGGGTGATGACCGATTCGATCACGCTCTCTCCAACGCGCACCGTCACGTGCGCGAGCACATCGCCGAGCTCGATCTCTTCGATGGTCCCCTTGAGGTGGTTTCGTGCGCTGAGAGTCATCGATTCCCCTCGTCTCTTCACTGCTACTTCATTCGAATGGATCGCGCCGGGCGCGGTCACCGGCGGATTCGAGTCATGGCGCACTCTCCGCACCGCGGCTGAAGGGCCAGTACGGTACTGGTACTCGAGCGTGATAGCGCAATCTGGACCGGATCGGCGAGGCGGATCGAGCCGATTCAAGCCGAAGGCGGCCATTGGACGCACGAGACGCCGCGATCGGGAGCGTAGATTTTCACGGGCGGACACGTACTTTTCCCTCTCAAACGCCGTACTTCGCCACTACACATCGCTCCGCGTCCCGGAGCATTCTGCGACCCCCCAGCATCGCAGAAATACTTGCCGGCCCACACCACGACCGACTCGCACGCCTGGTCCTATGTCGGGTGCGGAATCGACCAGCCGGAGGAGTGCTGACCTGGCAAAGACCGGCAACCTGATGTCGTTTTTCAAGGGCGACCAAAGATCATGAGTGCGGCGGCGCAGGGTCCGGGGAGATAGCCGTCGGCTTCGTAGGAGGAGGCAGGCCGATGGCTCGTCCGGTGCTCGGATCGTGGACGGACGGGCCCTCGAAGGCCGCGATCGGAGATTTCGTCGCGCGCGTTCGCATCAGCCGATTGCTGCGGTGCTGGAGTCTCGCAGTTCTGTGGCTGTTCCTGGCGGCCGGCTGCGGCAGAGAGCCCACACCGAGCGCTCCGCCGGCGACGACATCCGCGCCGGCGGCCGACCCCCTGCCGTCGTGGAACGAGGGAGCGACCAAAAAATCGATCGTCGATTTCGTGGCCCGCGTCACGCGCGAGGGCGGACCCGACTTCGTGGCGCCGCCGGAACGGATTGCGACCTTCGACAACGACGGCACGCTCTGGTCGGAAAAGCCCGTGCCCTTTCAAGTGATCTTCGCCTTCGATCGCGTGAAGGCCCTCGCTCCGCAGCATCCCGAATGGAAGACGCGTGAGCCGTTCGCCTCACTCCTCAAAGGCGACATGGCCGGCATTGCCGCGAGCGGCGAGAAAGGTGTGCTCGCCATCATGGCCGCAACCCACACGGGGATGACCACCGACGAATTCTCGGCCCAGGTCCGGGACTGGATCACCACGGCGACACACCCGGCAACAAAGCGGCTGTTCACCGACATGGTGTACCAGCCGATGCTGGAAGTGCTGGCCTACCTGCGCGCCAACGGATTCAAGACCTTTATCGTCTCTGGCGGCGGCGTCGAGTTCATGCGGCCATGGGCCGAACGCGTGTATGGCATTCCGCCGGAGCAGGTGGTCGGCAGCAGCGGCAAGCTGAAGCTCGAAGAGCGCAACGGCATGCCGGTGCTGATCAAGTTGCCCGAGATCGATTTGATCGACGAAAAAGAGGGCAAGCCGGTCGGGATTCATCGGCAGATCGGCCGTCGTCCGATCGCGGCGTTCGGCAACTCCGACGGCGACCTGCAGATGCTGCAGTGGGCGACAGCTGGAACCGGCGCTCGCTTCGCGCTCTTCGTCCATCACGACGATGCGGCGCGGGAGTTCGCGTACGACCGCGCGGACCAGCTCCAGCAGTTCAACAAGGGATGGGACGAAGCGGTGGCCAAAGGCTGGACCGTCGTCAGCATGAAAGACGACTGGAAGACGGTGTTTCCGGCTGCGTCGAGGTGACGTATCGACACGCTGTACTCGTTCGCGAACCTGGATCTGGCGAAGAAACCGATGGACGTCGATGGCGCTACGTTTGACATGCTGAGCTCTTGAGCGCTAAGGTGGTCTCCTGATGACGCGACTGCGTCGCGTGCTCGCTCCGCTGGCGGCCATCTGGCTGTTCTGCCACGTCGGTTCGGTTGCGCTCGTGCCGGTCGCGTTGTGGGTCGGCGCCGCGGATGCGCACGCTCCAGTGTGCACGTGTGGACACGGTGCCGACGCCATGTGTCCGATGCACCGCCACAAACCGGCAGGAAGCACGGAGAGCCACTGCTCGATGCAGGCCGCGCAGGGCGCCGCCACGGCTGTACTCACGACGATCGGCAGCATCGCTGGCCTGATACCCGAATCCACACCATCACTCATTGCTCCAGTTCCCTCGACGAGCGTCGGCCCGACCGACGTTGACGTCAGAGGTGAACGTCCCGTCCCGCCCGATCCGCCGCCGCCGCGCGCCTAGTCACTCCGCGCAGCTCCAAACCGACGGGACCACCGCGTCAGCGGACACGGTCCTGCGATCGCTCAGACGTGTCGTCGTTGGACGATCACGTCGGTGCGTTGTTGGCGGCGAGTTTCATCCGGGAGGACGGTAGTGATACGGCATCTCATCAGCGGCTTCGCCGTCATGGTCTGTTGCGCCATGACGGTTGACGTCGCACGCGCGCAAGAGACGATCAACTACGCCAGCGTCAGCGGGCGCGTCACGGACCCTCAAGGGGCCGTGGTTCCCGGCGCTCGAGTCAGCGCCCGGCAGACGAACACCAACGCGACGGCCGAGACCGTCACGGATGCGGAAGGACGGTTCCGCTTCCCGTATCTGAAGGTCGGACCGTACGAAGTGAAGGTTCAACTGCAGGGATTCGCCGATAGCACGCGGCGACTGACCTTGACTATCGGATCGGCCTTCGACCTCCCAATCGCGTTGTCGGTTGGAGGACTCGACACCAGCGTGACGGTCACTGGGGAGGCGGCTGTCCTGGAGGCTGCACGAAGCCAAATCGCCGGGACCGTGCCGCAGGCCGAGGTTCAGAGTCTGCCGATGAACGGCCGGAACTTTCTCGATCTCGCGTTGCTCATCCCGGGAGTGTCACCCACCAACATCGGCAGCACGCAGCTGTTCCCCGAGACGTCGGCCGTACCGGGCCAGGGCATTTCGGTCGCGAGTCAACGCAACCTGTCGAACAGCTTCATCGTGGACGGGCTCTCCGCCAATGACGATGCGGCGGGCCTCAGCGGCATCCCGTACGGTGTCGATGCGGTCGAACAGTTTCAAGTGGTGACATCCGGGGGGCAAGCCGAACTCGGGCGCGCGCTCGGCGGCTACATCAACGTCGTCACGAAGAGCGGCACCAACGACATGCACGGGACGGTGTACGACTTCATTCGCGACGACAACTTCAACGGGCGGAACGCCCTCTCGGGTTCCAAGCTGCCCATGAACCAACAGCAATATGGCGGCAGTCTTGGCGGCCCGATTGCGCGCGATCGAACCTTCTTCTTCTCGAACTTCGAGCAGCGGCTGCTCGATCAAACAGGTTTGGTCACGATCCTGCCGCAGAACCCGCCGATCATCAACGCCAGGCTGGGAGCAGTCGGCTATCAAGGTCTTCCGGTCACGACCGGCGTGTACCCGAATCCCGTTCACAGTGCCAACTTCCTTGGAAAGGTCGATCACCAGGTCAGCGGATCCGATCAGTTGTCCGTGCGGTACAGCCTGTATCACGTCACTTCGGACAACTCGCGCGGCGCCGGGGCGCTGTTCGCACCCAGCGCGTCAGCCGGTCTCGACAACATCGATCACTCGCTCGCGTTTGGCAACACGTGGACCCTCTCGTCGAGGACCGTCAACGAGACGCGCGCTCAGGTCGCATACAGCGATTTGCAAGCCCCGCCGACCGATCCGATCGGCCCGGCGGTGAGCATCGCCGGCGTGGCGTCGTTCGGCACCCTGTCTGGCAGTCCAACCCGCCGCAAGAACACGATGTACCAGATCGTGGACAACCTCTCGCACCAGGCCGGCGCTCACGCGCTCCGAGCGGGTGTTGACTTCATCTTCAACGATGACACGATCACGTACCCCCGGTCGGCTCGCGGCAGCTACACGTTTGCGTCGCTACCAACCTTCCTGACCGGCGTCTACAACGGGTTCACACAGACATTCGGTGATCCGGTTGTCTCGCAGACCAATCCCAACCTGGGGATGTACGTGCAAGATGAATGGCGGGTCGGCACGCGACTGACGCTGAACATGGGCCTGCGCTACGACCTGCAATTCCTCGAACCAATCAACACCGACACCAACAACCTGTCGCCGCGCCTCGGCTTCGCCTGGTCGCCATCGGCCTCACACGATTTCATCGTTCGCGGCAATGCCGGCTTGTTCTTCGATCGCGTGCCTCTGCGTGCGGTCGCGAATGCCATCCTTTCAGCAGGCAACACCACCGATCTCGACAGCCTCCAGCAGCCCAGCGTGTCGGGCCTCATTCCCACTCAGGACGGTGCCCCCACGTTTCCGAATATTCTGCCGGCGCGCATCTTGACGACAACGCTGGTCGATTTCACGACCATGGACAAGAGCCTGCAGAACGCCTACTCCAGGCAGGCCAGCGTCGAAGTGGAGCGCTCGCTGGGTGCAGGACGTACTGTGAGCGTTGGCTATCAGTACCTCGGCGGCGAGAACCTGCTGATGTCGGTGAACCAGAATGTGGCGACCTGCGTCGCAGAGGGAACCAACAATGGCTGTCGCCCGGTTTCCACCTATCGCAACAACAGCCAGTATTCGTCTGTGGCCGACTCGACCTACCACGGTCTCCACGTCTCGTTCGTGCAGCGCCCGATCAAGTGGGCGAGCCTTCGAATGACCTACACGCTGTCGAAGTCGATGAATAACGTCGGCGAGGCGTTTTTCAGCTCTCCGATCGATCCCACGGACATCATGAGAGATTGGGGGCGGTCCGACGACGATCAGCGCCATCGTCTCGTGATCAACGGGACGGTGAACAGCCCGATGTCGCCCGCGACGACCGCCTGGGAGCACATCAGCCACGGATTCCAGGTGAGCAGCATGCTGCAGTACGTACTCGGCGCTGCCGTTCAACATCACGTCCGGCGTGGCAAACCTCCAGGCGACGACAAGTCGGCCGCTCGCCAATGGGGCCACGACGGCGGCCAACTTCGATGTCCGCGCCGTGGAATTCATTCCGAGAAACGCCGGCGTCGGCAGTGATTTCTTCACCCTCAACCTTCGTGTCAGCCGCGCGTTTCGGATCGCCGGGGACCTGAAGGTCGAAGGACTCGTCGAGGCCTTCAACCTGACGGATCGGGTGAACCCGATCACCAGGAACAACACATTCGGCCCCGGCGCCTATCCGACGAACCCGGTCTCGACGTTCAACCAGATCACGGCCGTTGGCGACCCGAGAACACTCCAGTTCGGCGTTCGACTGACGTTCTGAGGAAGCGCCTTGAGGCACACATGAAGATCGTCGCGTCGAGGCTCTCATTCTTCTGCCACGGAAGCGGCCATTGGACCTCCGACGAACGTGCATTTTGGTGTTGACACGTGGACGCACTGATGAGGATGAGCGCCGGCTGAAAGGAAGCTGAATGGACATCAAGAGAAGTGGCTCACAATCCTCCAGCAAAGGACCACCGGAGTGGTTCACCGGCACGGTACGGATCGAAACTCTCTTCCAGCCTCCGGATCCGGCGCGTGTCGCCAGCGCGAGCGTGACGTTCGAGCCCAGCGCCCGCACCGCGTGGCACACACACCCGTTAGGTCAGACCCTCATCGTGACGGCCGGCTCCGGCCTCGCGCAACGTTGGGGAGCATCGATCGAGGAGATCCGGCCCGGCGACGTGATCTGGTTTCCGCCAGGTGAGAAGCACTGGCATGGCGCGTCGGCAACGACCGCGATGACGCACATCGCGATTCAGGAACGGCTCGATGGCAAGGCGGTCGACTGGTTGGAGCAGGTCAGCGACGAACAGTACATCGCGCGATGAGCAGCCCCTGCTGGATGTTCGACGAGCGCACGCTGATCGAACAACCCTGCACCACAGGCGTCCGCGGCGTGAGCGTCACAACGGGAACGACGTGCGATGAGATAGCATCGGGTGGCCGGCATGAACCGCACGCTCTTAACCCGCGTCGAGCGCCTGCTCTTCGCCGTCGGAACATCCAGCCCCGTGGTGCTGGCGAGGGGCGCCTTCCGCTTCATCCACCGGCCGTGCACCTACGTCGGCGACCGCACGGTCGTCACGCAAACCGTCTTCGGGCATCTCGTCTTCCTCGACGCGCAGGACATGAGCCTGCTCCCGAGCCTGATCACGCGTGGCTACTGGGAGCCGGGCGTCACCCGTGCGCTGCTCCGTATCGTCCGCGCGGGACAGCACATCGTCGAAGTGGGCGCCAATGCCGGCTACTACTCGCTGCTGTTCGCGCCGCGGGTCACGCGCGCCGGATCGGTGACGTCGTTCGAAGCCAATCCGCGGCTGGTCGATCTTCTGCGACGGACGCTGGCCACCAACGGCTACGGCCGCGCGGTCCGCGTCGTGCCGCTCGCGGTCACCGATCGCCCCGGCCGCGTGACGCTGTATCGACTCGAACGGCAGCAGGGCAGCTCGAGCCTCTACCCGTTCGCGCCCTCGGATATCGTGCAGTGGAACGACGAAGTGTCGCCGCTCGAAGTTGAGGCGACCTCGCTCGACGCGTTCTTCGGTGCGGACAGGCCGTCGCCCGATCTGGTGAAGATCGACGCCGAAGGTGCGGAGCCGGCGATCATCGCCGGCATGCACGGGCTCATAGCGCGCGCGCCAGGGATGCAGATCGTGCTCGAGTTCGTCCCCGCGCTCCTCAAGCGAGCGGGCCACGACCCGGGCGATTTCTTGTCGTCGCTGGTGCGTCTCGGGTTTCGACTCCACAAAATCAACCGGTGGGGACGCTTCGAGCCGACGACCATCGATCGCTTACTCACTACCCAGGTCGAAGAGCTCTACCTCTGTCGGTGAAGCGCGGCCATCGGACGGCAGACCATAATGCGCAAAGCTGGGATGCTGGTCGACGTCTAGGTATTAGTAGGGCACCACGAGCCGCTCCAACTGGCCGCACGAGCTAAGTCTGCGCGCGGTCGACTTGCGCAGGTCAGGGCTCCCTCGATTGAGAAGATCGACGTCTTTGCCGCGAAGCTCCCACAGCCGACCGTTGCGGGACAAGCCGCTTGCAGATGAAGGGAACTGGTACAGCAAGATGGTACACGGACACAGCTGTAACGCCCGGCTTTTAAAGAACGCTGCGCGCATTGAAGAACGTACCGCGCAACGGTTGAGCCGAGCCCGCGGCACAAAGGAGACCGATATGGCCAAGGTTGTAGACGCCGACCAGGTTCTGCGGCAGGCGGAACCGATTACGGATCAGCAGGGTCAGGAGACGCAGCCCTTCGATCACTTGGTGCGCATGCCGATTGCGCTGGATCAGGCCGTGTGCAAGGAGAGCGTGCAGAACCTCAATCAGGTTCTGGCCGACACCATGACGCTGCGTGACATGTATAAGAAGCATCACTGGCAGGTCGCGGGGCACACCTTTTATCAGTTGCACCTTCTGTTCGACAAACACCACGAACAGCAGAGCGAGCTCGTGGACTCTATTGCCGAACGGATACAGCTTCTCGGCGGCATCAGCATTGCCATGGCACACCACGTTTCCGAACGGACGATCGTGCCGCGCGTGCCGGCAGGCCGCGAGCCAGTGCCCGTGCAGATCTCTCGCCTGCTGAATGCCCACGAGCTCGTGCTGAGAGAAGCGCGGACGATGGCGCACATTGCCGCCGAGAAGGGTGACGACGGCACCAACGACCTGCTGGTCAGCGATGTCATTCGGACAAACGAGCTGCAGGTGTGGTTCATCGCAGAGCATGTGGTGGACGTGCCGCTCGTGCGAGCCGACAAGGCAGCCAGCAAATGAGGACCGGCAGGCATCGCGACGGTCTCAGCGCAGTTTCGCGACCAGTGCCTTGGCCAGCGCGATCACGCCTGGACGGACCTCGCCCACGGTCTTGCCCAACCCGATGTCCCGTTGGAGGGTCAGCAGGCGTGAACCAACCTTGACGTACAGCTCGGCATAGCCGGCCGGGTTCTCGTAGAGATAGGCCTCGTCTCCGACGTCCGCGACCGCCTCGAGGCGCCCGC
The DNA here is from genome assembly GCA_963807105.1 of uncultured Acidobacteriota bacterium. Lineage (GTDB taxonomy): Bacteria > Acidobacteriota > Vicinamibacteria > Vicinamibacterales > UBA2999 > DASPWV01. The sequence continues at coordinate 49,870 of CAWEAM010000003.1, forward strand.
GCTTGCGCGCCGCGTCGATGGTGGTCTGCACGAATGGAATGACCTGAACAAGGACGCCGGGGTAGTTACACGACGACCCGTATGTCCCCAGCGCCTCCTCCTCCGGCGCGACCAGGCGTAAGCGAAGAAACGGTTGCACCGTGCCGATGAGTCAATCCCCGAGGTGGGCGTGCGCGTCGATCCTGCGCGGACATTGGCGGGCGCGGCTGTCGTCACCAGACTCCCGGCACTAGCCGATACCGTACCCGTGACATGTAATCGCCATAGCCCGGCAAGTCGCGCCGGAGCAGTCGTTCCTCGCCTACGGCGCGCCATGCGACGCCGGCGACAATCAGAGGAACGACCAGGAGCCCGTACCACGAACCCAGGAGGAGGGGCATGCCCACGAGGTAGGGCAGCGCTGCGGCATACATAGGATGGCGCACCAACGCGTAAGGACCGGTGTCGATCACGCGATGTTTGCGTTCGCCCTGCACGCGAATGATCGGCGCGGCGAAGCTGTTCTCTCGAAAGGCGAACAGCGTCGCCAGGAACCCCCCTATCACCAATGCGCCACCCGCGACGTTGAGCATCACCCGCATGTTTGAGGTGCGCCAGTGTTCGGCGTCGAGCGCCATGAGCACGAGCCATGCACACCAGAGGAGAACGAACGTGACGATAAAAACCTTGTCCCATATCGGCTGGCCGCGTTGCACCAATGGCCCGAGGCGGGATGCGAGCAGAGCCGGGTCGCGGCGCAGCAACCAGATGCTGAACCCGATGGAGCCGACGGTGAAGATCGCCAGGAAGGCCCACCCCTGAGGCCATCGCCAGTTGCCGGCAGGGACGAAGAGGAGCACACCCATGAGGGCGAGCCACACCGTCGTCTGCACAACCAGCCGCGTAAGCAACCTCGCGGAGCCCATGAGCTCGTGTCCGAAACCAGTATGACGGGTTTGTGCGACTGATGAAGTAGAGCGTCCGCCGTTTCTTTACGGACTTTTTATGCGCTTTCACGCTATCAAAAGGAGGAGAACCGTTCTGCACGCCTAAGACGCCGAGTCGGCGTCACGGGGGACCCACGACATGGGGCGCGTCCGGAGTGTTCGCTCCGGTAGAGGACTTCCAACCTCGAGCCCGTCAGCTAACCCCGTCGGCGTAATTGGAGGCATCCTGGCAACCGCCGGCACCGGCTCACGCGCGCTTCTTCCTCTCACCCTCACCACAATCGGCGTTGTCTATGGCGACATCGGGACGAGCCCGCTCTATGCCATGCGGGAATGCTTCTTCGGGTCGCATTCCGTGCCGCCCACGCACGAGAACGTGCTCGGCGTGCTGTCGCTGATCATCTATTCGCTGCTCCTCGTGATTTCCGTCAAGTACATCGCTATCGTGATGCGCGCCGACAATCAGGGCGAAGGCGGCATCCTCGCTCTGACCGCGCTGCTTCCCTCCCAACCTGGGAATGGACCGCGCTGGCCGACGCTCGTCCTGCTGGGAATTTTCGGCGCCGCGCTGCTCTACGGCGACGGCATGATCACGCCGGCAATCACGGTGCTCGGTGCGGTCGAGGGACTCAAGGTGGCGACGCCACTCTTCGAGGCGTACGTCGTGCCGATCACGGTGGCCATCCTCATCGGCGTGTTCGCGATTCAGCGGCATGGTACGCACCGAGTGGGCCGACTGTTCGGCCCCATCATGGTGGGCTGGTTCCTGGTCATCGCCGCGCTGGGAATCTCCTGGCTCGTGGAAAACCCGGTGGTGCTCACGGCGATCGATCCTCGGCATGCCGTCGTTTTTTTTCGAGAGCATGGCTGGCATGGCTTCGCGGTGCTCGGCGCCGTCTTCCTGGTTGTCACCGGTGGCGAGGCACTCTACGCCGACATGGGTCATTTTGGAAGGCGGCCGATTCGATTGGCATGGTTCGCTCTCGTGCTGCCAGCGCTTCTGCTCAACTACTTCGGCCAGGGCGCGTTGTTGTTGAGCGATCCGAACGCCGCACACCAACCCTTCTTCCTGCTCGCTCCGGCATGGGCCCTCTATCCTCTGGTGGCCCTCGCCACGGCCGCTGCGATCATCGCGTCTCAAGCGCTGATCTCCGGCGCGTTCTCGCTCACCAGGCAGGCGATTCAACTCGGATACTGCCCGCGTCTCGACATCGAGCACACCTCGTCGCACGAGATCGGCCAGGTGTACGTGCCGCAGGTGAATTGGGCGCTGATGATCAGCACGATCGCCATCGTGATTGGATTCGGATCCTCCACCGCGCTGGCCGCAGCCTATGGCATCGCCGTGACCTTGACCATGGTGATCACCGCGGTGCTCCTGCAGGTGGTAGCGACCGAACGTTGGCGATGGCCTCCCGCCCTGGCGTTCGCCGTGACCGGCGTCTTCCTGACGGTGGATCTCGCGTTCTTCGGCGCCAACGCGTTGAAGATTGCACACGGCGGGTGGCTGCCGCTAGTGATCGGCGCGCTGCTGTTCACGCTGATGACGACATGGAAGACCGGACGCCAGATCGTCGCGCAGCGGCTCACGGCGCGTGCGGTTCCGCTCGAGGACTTCCTGGCCCAGGTCGCCGAGACCCCTCCGGCGCGCGTGCCCGGCACGGCGGTCTTCATGACCGCGCAACCCCGCGGCACCCCGCCGGCGCTCGCCCATAACTTGCGATACAACAAAGTGTTACACGAGCACGTCGTCACGTTGATGGTGACGACGCAACCGGTCCCCCATGTGTCCATCGAAAAGCAGGCCACCGTCCGCACGCTCGGATACGGAGTCTTCGACGTCGTCGTCCGCTATGGTTTCATGGAGGATCCCAACATCCCCAACGCCCTCGCGCTGGCCCGACAACGCGGCCTCGAACTGGACGACGAAGACATCACCTATTTCCTCGGCAGAGAGACCATCATTGTCAGCCGGACGCCTGGAATGGCAATGTGGCGGGAGCGGCTGTTCGTATTGATGGCGCGAAACGCGGTTCGAGCGACGGCGTTTTTCAGACTGCCTCCTGAGCGAGTCGTGGAGCTCGGCGTCCAGGTCGAAATCTAGCCATGGGGACGAAGCGCCAGTGGGCGCGCGATGTGCTCGCCACGATTGCGGGATTGATTGCCATTGCCGCGATCGCCGTCACGCTGCGCGCCGTCCAGGATCAGCCGAACCCAACCATCGCCGCGCTTCTGTTCCTGCTGGTCGTGCTCGCGACGGCGACATTCGCACACCTCCGGGTATCGATGGGCATCTCGGTGGCGGCGATGCTGGTGTTCAATTTCTTCCTGCTGCCTCCGTTCCATACCCTGACGATCGCCGACCCTCAGAACTGGGTCGCGTTGTTCGTGTTCGTGGTTGTGGCCGTGATCGCCAGCCAGCTCTCGGCAGCCGCTCGCCAGCGAGCGAGTGAAGCAGAGGCACGCAAACAAGAGGTGACCCGGCTGTTCGACCTGAGTCGCGACATCCTGCTGACGACCGACAGCGAGCGTGCGATTGCCGATGTCGCCCGATTCGTCGCCCGGCGTTTCGAGCTCGAGACGATCGCCGTCTGCCTGCCGACGGCTGCTGGCTGGGACTTGCACCAGGGTGGTGAACGCTCTGTTGAGCCTTCACGTGAGCAACTGGATCACGCGCTTGCGCGGCTGCGCGGCCCACTCGAGTATGACGCCCGCCAGCGTGCATACGGCGGCCACCTTGTGGTTGGCGATCAGGGGACCGAAGCGACGCTCGTTCCGCTTCGACTGGGCACGAAGCCCGTTGGAATACTGGCCACCCAGGGCGCACAGCTGGATCTGGGGACGCTCGATGCCCTGGGCGGTGTCGTCGCGATCGCCATCGAGCGGGCGCATTTTCTTGCCGAACGAAAGAAGGCTGAAACGCTCAGTCAGCGCGCCGACCTCGCGTCTGCGCTCCTCGCCTCGTTCAGTCACGATCTCCGGACCCCCGTCACGTCCGTGCGCGTCGCGGTGTCGAACCTCCAGGATGTCACGCTGGCGGCCGAGGAACGACGCGCGCAGGCACAGCTGGCGCTTCAGGAACTGGATCGGCTGACACGACTCTTCCAGGACATCCTCGACATGGCGCGGATCGATGCGGCGGCGGTGAATCCCAACCGGCAGTGGGTGTCGCCCGCCGACGTCGTCGACGCCGCACTCGCCCACGTCGCGCCCGCGATGGCCGCGCACACGCTGCAAATCGACGCGGACGGCCTTACCGAGATCCAGATCGATCCTCGCTTGACGTCCACCGCACTCGCCCACGTGCTCGAGAACGCCGGAAAGGTACTCGCCGATCGGTGCGCCGATCTCGGTGCGCGCCTGGACCGAGAGCGATGGTGCGCATTTCGTGGTCCGGGATCACGGGCCAGGGCTCGACCGATCGGACCTGGATCACCTCTTCGAGCCGTTCTATCGCGGTCCCAAGACGAGACATGCGACCGGAACGGGACTGGGGCTCGCGATCACGCGCGGGCTGCTGGCGGCAGAAGGCGGCCGGATCTGGTGCGAGAACGTGCCTGAAGGCGGCGCACAGTTCACGATCATGGTGCCGTCACCCGTCCGCGTCCTCGACGCCCAAGCGCCGTAGCCATGCCGTCACGCGTGTTGATCGTGGACGACGAACCCTCGATTCTCGCGACGATGGCGCCGCTGCTCCGCTCGCGCGGGTACGAGGTGTCAACCGCCATGTCCGCGAAAGCCTGCCTGGAGAGCGTTGAACGGGTTGATCCCGACCTCATCATTCTCGATTTGGGATTGCCAGACATGGACGGCGTCGAAGTGTGCCGGCTGCTTCGAGACGGGCGCTCGACACCCATTGTCGTGCTTTCCGCGCGTGGCGCCGAGGCCGACAAGGTGGGCGCGTTGGACGCTGGCGCCGACGACTACGTGACGAAGCCATTCGGCTCCGAGGAACTGCTGGCGCGCATCCGCGTGGCGCTGCGCCGGGTCGAGGCGTCGCCGGCGAGCGCCGGACCGATCGTGCGCGGCGATCTCGTCATCGATCGCGATCGCCACTCGGTGAGCCGCGGCGACGAGAAGCTTCGTCTGACACCCAAGGAATTCGAGTTGCTGGTGTTCCTGGCACAACATCCCGGTCGCGTGCTCACGCACCGGGCGATCCTGAAGGCCATCTGGGGGCCACATGCTGTCGATCAGCCAGAGCACCTTCGGGTGCTGCTCGGTTCCTTGCGCAAGAAACTCGAACCTGATCCTTCGCGCCCACGTTATATCGTGACCGAGCCGTGGGTCGGCTATCGCTTTGCCGACCTCGGATAGCGTTCATCGAGCGCGAGATTCAGCCGCAGGACGTTCACACGCGGCTCGCCGAGAATCCCGAACTGGCGAGGCTCGGTCATCTCGGTGATCAGCTGCCGAAGGACCGCTTCGTCCACGCCACGTTCCCTGGCGACGCGCGGAACCTGGAAATCCGCGCCGGCCGGCGAAAGGTGGGGATCGAGGCCAGACGCCGACGCGGTCACCAGCTCGATCGGCACCGGGACGGTTGGATTCGTGACGGCGATCCGCTGGCGATCCGAGGCCACTCTCGACACCAGCGCGGCGCTTGTCGGCCCAAAATTGGAACCACCCGACGAAGCCGCGTCATAGCCCTTGCCCGCAGCCGAGGGGCGGGACCAGAAATATCCCGCTGTCGAGAACGGCTGCGCGATAAGGCTGGATCCGATCGCTTGTCCGTTTCGCTCCACGAGCGATCCGTTCGCCTGAAGCGGAAACAAGACCTGGGCCGCGCCGGTGACGAGCAGCGGGTAAGCGAGGCCAAAGACAGCGGTTGTGACCACGGTGAACAGTGCGGCGACATACAGGTGACGAACGATGTCGATCATGATGCTGACACCCGCAGTGATCTGGGACGCCATCTCGAATGCGATCTGCCGGCCGGTGATCGGCTGACGCTCAACGTCGTAAGTGCGCATATGTGTTAGCCAAGACCGATCGTCGCGACCACGACGTCGATCAGTTTGATGCCGACGAACGGCGCGATCAGCCCACCCACGCCGTAGAGCAACAGGTTGCGCCGCAACAATGCCGCAGCGCTCTGAGGTCGATACGAAATCCCTCTGAGCGCAAGCGGGACGAGGAAGACGATGATCACCGCATTGAAGATGACGGCGGAGAGAATGGCCGACTGCGGCGTCCGCAGGCCCATGATGTTCAGCGCATTCAGCGCAGGGAAGGCCGTCAGGAACATCGCCGGAATGATGGCGAAGTACTTGGCGACGTCGTTCGCGATCGAGAACGTCGTCAGCGCCCCGCGCGTCATCAACAGCTGCTTGCCAATCTCGACCACTTCAATCAGCTTGGTCGGGTTCGAGTCGAGATCGACCATGTTGCCGGCTTCCTTCGCTGCCTGAGTCCCGGTGTTCATCGCGACCCCGACGTCAGCCTGCGCCAGCGCCGGGGCGTCGTTGGTGCCGTCGCCGGTCATGGCGACGAGCTTTCCCTCGGCCTGCTCGCGCCGTATCAGGTCCATCTTCGCTTCCGGGAACGCTTCGGCGAGGAAGTCGTCGACGCCCGCTTCGGCCGCGATCGCGGCTGCAGTCAGCGGGTTATCGCCGGTAATCATCACCGTGCGAATGCCCATGGCGCGGAGGTGCGCGAGGCGCTCGCGGATGCCGCCCTTCACCACATCCTTGAGATGAATGACTCCCAGGGGGTGCGCATTCTCCGCCACCACCAATGGCGTACCGCCCGAGCGGGCGACACGCTGCACGATCGCGCGCAGCTCCTCGGGAACGACACCGCCGTTCTTGGAGATGTAGCGTTCGATGGCATCGGACGCACCCTTCCGGATCTCACGCCCATTCAGGTTGACGCCGGACATGCGTGTGCTGGCCGTGAAGGGGACGAACACCGCTTGATGCAGCGCGATCTCCCGCTGGCGCAGGCCGTATCGCTCTTTGGCCAGCACCACGATCGAGCGGCCTTCCGGTGTTTCGTCCGAGAGCGAGGCGAGCTGCGCCGCGTCCGCCACCTGTCGATCGGTTCGTCCCCCGACGGGTATGAATTCAGTGGCCTGGCGATTCCCGAGCGTGATCGTGCCCGTCTTGTCCAGGAGCAGGGTGTGCACGTCGCCGGCGGCTTCGACCGCCCGGCCGGACATCGCGAGCACGTTGTGCTGCACCATCCGGTCCATGCCGGCGATGCCGATGGCCGTGAGCAGGCCGCCGATGGTCGTGGGGATCAGGCAGACGAGCAGAGAAACCAGAACGAACACGGTTTGCGGAGCGCCGGAATACATCGCCAAAGGCTGGAGCGTGACCACGGCCGCGAGGAAGATGATGGTGAGCCCGGCGAGCAGAATGTTGAGCGCGATCTCGTTCGGCGTCTTCTGACGCGCCGCACCCTCAACCAGCGCGATCATGCGATCGAGGAATGTCTCTCCCGGGTTCGCGGTGATTCGTACCCTGATCCAGTCTGAGAGGACGCGGGTGCCGCCGGTCACGGCGGATCGGTCGCCACCGGCCTCCCGGATGACCGGCGCCGACTCGCCGGTGATGGCGGACTCATCGACCGACGCGACGCCTTCGACGACGTCGCCGTCCCCGGGGATGACCTCGCCGGCCGACACGAGGACGACGTCGCCGCGCAGCAGCTGCGTCGCAGGAACGCGTTCGATCGCGTTGCCGTAGACGACGCGATTGGCGAGCGTGTCCGCCTTCGCGCGTCGCAGACTGTCGGCTTGCGCCTTCCCCCGTCCCTCGGCCATGGCTTCGGCAAAGTTGGCGAAGAGCACCGTGAGCCAGAGCCAGGCCACGATTTGCCCTTCGAACAGCAGATCGCCCCGGTTGGTGGCCGCGTCGATGACGAATCGTCCCGAGACGAGCGCGGCGCCAACTTCGACGACGAACATCACCGGGTTGCGCGCCATCTTCAGCGGATTGAGTTTCCAGAGCGCATCGACGAGCGCCCGCCGAACGAGCGGCGGATCCCAGATGCTCGCCGCAGACGCGCGCACTCCTCCCATGACTCAGAACACCTTTCCTTGACGCAGCAACAGTTCTTCGACGATCGGACCAAGGCTCACCGCGGGGAAGAAGGTCAGCGCCCCGACGATCACGATGACGCCGACAAGCAGCGCCGAAAACAGCGGCGTCGTTACCGGGAACGTCCCGAGCGACGGCGGCGCAGTCTTCTTGCGGGCAAGGTTGCCGGCAAGGGCGAGCATCGGAATGATGGCCATGAACCGGCCGAGGAGCATTGCGAGACCGAGCGTCGTGTTGTACCAGGGTGTGTTCGCGGCGAGCCCCGCGAAGGCCGAGCCGTTGTTGCCCGTGCCCGACGTGTACGCATACAGGATCTCGCTGAGACCGTGGGGCCCGTGATTGAGCAGGCTCGAGGTCCCGAACGACGGAGAGATGACGGCGATGCCGCTGAGCGCAAGGATGGTGAGCGGGAAGATGAGAACGGCGAGCATGGCCATCTTGACGTCGAAGGCTTCGATCTTCTTGCCGAGATACTCAGGCGTGCGACCCACCATGAGCCCGGCGATGAACACCGTCAAGACGATGAAGATCAGGACTCCATAGAGTCCCGCACCGACACCGCCGAAGATGACTTCGCCGAGCAGGATGTTGGTCAGCGGGACGAGTCCGCCAATGGGCGTAAACGAGTCGTGCAGCGCGTTGACCGCACCGCAGCTCGCATCGGTGGTCACGGTTGCGAACAACGCCGAGTTCGCAATGCCGAACCGGACTTCCTTGCCCTCCATGTTGCCGCCAGACTGCAAAACGCTCGCGTGTTGATCGAGTCCAGCGAACAGAGGATTTCCGCGCGCCTCCGCCCAGTAGGTCACGCCGACACCCACCGCAAACAGGAATGCCATGGCCGCCCAGACCGCCCACCCATGCCGGCGGGAGCCGGTCATGTCGCCCAGCGTCGCGGTCAGGCCGGCCGGAATGAGGAAGATGAGGAACATCGCCAGGAAGTTCGTGGCCGGCGTCGGATTCTCGAACGGGTGCGCACTGTTGGCATTGAAGAAGCCGCCGCCGTTGGTGCCGAACAGCTTGATTGCTTCCTGCGACGCGACCGGACCCTGCGCGATGGTTTGCGTGCCCGTGCTTTCGAGCGCTGACACAACGTCGTAGGGCTTCAGGTTCTGCACCACGCCCTGTGACACAAAGACCAGGGCGACCACCACGCACACGGGCAACAGAACCCAGAGCAGAGACCTCGTCATGTCCACCCAGAAGTTGCCGATCGTCTGCCGCTCGCGCCGGGCGATGCCGCGGATGAAGGCGATTGCCAGGGCGATGCCTGCCGCGGCCGAGACGAAGTTGTGATACGCAAGGCCGGTCATCTGCGTGAGATAGCTCATCGTCGATTCGCCGGCGTAGCCTTGCCAGTTCGTATTGGTGGTGAACGACGCGGCGGTGTTGAACGCGGAGTGTGCTGACACGGCACCGAAGCCCTGCGGGTTGAAGGGCAGCCAGCCCTGAAGGCGTTGAAGGGCGTACAAGACGAGCATCGACACGCAACTGAACGCGAGGAGCGACGCGGCGTATTCGGTCCACCGCATCTCTCGCGTCGAATCGATGTGGCAGGTCTTGTAGATGCCTCGCTCGACCGGACGCAGGACTGGGTCGAGCCAGGTCGGCTCACCGGCGAAGACCAGCGCCATGTAGCGCCCCGCCGGCCGCGTGATCGCAGCGACCGCGCCGATGAACAACAGGATCTGCATCCAGCCGTTGACAGTCATACGGGCACCGTTCAGAAGCGCTCGGGGCGCAGCAGCGCCACGACCAGATACGCCAGCAACCCCAAGGCTGCCAGCAACCCGACGAAGATCTCTGTGGTCATAGCCGCCTCAATTGATCCGTTCGCAGCCGGAGACGTACGCGGCCGCGACGACGAAGAAGAGCAGTGTGAGGAGGACGAACACGATATCGAGCATCACCACGTTCCCTTCTTGGTGCCGAACACCCAGATGGCGCCGATGAGCGCGGTCGGTTGTGCGCGGCGGAGGTCCGACTCGCCGAGAGGGCCGGGGAAGAACGGTTCGCTCGACGCGTCGCGCCGATATTCCGCTCGCACGAGAAACCCGCCGGAGAAACGGTGCTCGGCCGTCAACGTGAGTTCGTGGAGCGTTTGTTCGACACCGCTGAACGGGCCTTCGTCGGCCAGCCGCTCGTAGCGCAGGCCGACGGCAAACGGTGCGGTGAGCTGATAGCGGCCGTACACGCCGACGCCCGTTAGGGACACCTTGGGGTCAGAGCGCAGGCGCTGATTGGACGTGGGATTGATGTCGATGCCGAGGTTGAGCGCTGACGTAGCCGCGAACGACGCGTACGTATCGAACACCGTGAATCGGCCGTCAGGGCCACCGGGCTCGCCGCCATCCGGCTGTTCGCGCCCGGCGTAGTAGTTGATGGTCCACGTGACGGGGGGCATCGGCTTGACAATCAAAGCGACCTGGTGCGACTTGAAATCGTTGAAGTCCTCCGTTTGCTGGACTCCGTTGGTGAGCGCGTATAGCGCCGTGATTCGTTCGTGCACAGGGAACGTGAGCCGCAACCCCGCGTGGTAGAAGGGCAGGAAGTTGAAAAGGTAGGCGCGCGAAAACGCCTGGTTGTCCTTCGCGTAGTTCGTTTCGTATCCGAGGTTCGACGCGAACTTTCCCGCGTCGGCCTGCAGGCCGTTCGGGCCAAGCGGAAACACGTAGGAGCCGTACGCCTGCCACACGTGGCGATACACGTTCGGTCTGGGTTCGTTCGCGGCACTTCCTTGGTACTGTTTCCGTGGCTTGTCCGAACTGAAGATCGAGACGACCGCCGTAGCGACGTTGGGAGCCGAGGTCCGGGGGCGCGTCGAGAACGAGGCCGACCTGCTGCAGGCTGAACGTGTTGGCGCGCGTGTCGTACGCCCGTAGAGGGACCGTTCGGTCCGGCACGCGGTTCCAGTTGAACTGGTAATACGTCTCGAGCGTGGCGCCGACGAGCACGGGCTCTCGCGGGCCAGCTGGCGATGTGCTCGCCAACGGGGAGGCTTCTTGCGTAGCCGTCGATTGAGCAGCGGCCGGAACCGCCGCAGTCAGCAGAGCGGCTGTCGCCAGGAGCGCAATGCTGGAGGAGCGCCGGTCGAACATGGCTCCAGCGTAGGGTTGCCCCCTGTAACAGCGCGCTCAAGACTCGATAAAAAGACCGTAAAGCCGTCACAGGGTGAACGGCGTGCCCGTAGCATGCGGTGGTGGAGCGCGAACGACGCCCGACCGGAGAGCAGGTGCTCGCGCGCGTGCAGAGCGCGCAACGGCCTCGCTTGCGGCTCTACATCGGCGCCGCGCCCGGTGTGGGCAAGACATATTCGATGCTGCGCGATGCACTCGACGCGCGGCGTCAAGGCAGCGATGTCGTCGTGGGTTTCGTTGAGACGTACGGGCGTGCCGAGACAGACGCCCAGGTCGGAGACCTGGAAGTCGTTCCGCGCCGCTCGATCGAGTACCGGGGTGTCGTGCTGGAAGAGATGGACTTCGACGCGATTCTCGAGCGGCGACCGCAGCTCTGTGTCGTCGACGAGCTCGCGCACTCGAACGTTCCCGGGAGCAGGCACGAGAAGCGGTATCAGGACGTCCTCGAGCTGCTGGACCGCGGCATCGGTGTGATGACCGCCGTCAACATCCAACATCTCGAAACCTTGAACGATGCCGTCGGTCGAGCAACAGGCGTGCGGGTCCGGGAGACGGTGCCGGACACCTTCCTCGATCGCTCTGACGAAGTGGTCAACGTGGACGTGACGGTCGAGGAGCTCCGCAGCCGATTACGGCAGGGCAAAGTCTACAAACCGGAGAAGGTCGAACAAGCGCTCACGAACTTCTTCAGGGAAGGCAACCTGTCTACGCTGCGCGAGCTCGCGCTGCGGGCCGTCGCGGACGAAGTAGGCGAGAAAGCAGCCTCGTATCGCCAACGCGAGGGACTCGAGCCAGCGCTCATACCCGAGCGAGTAATGGTGTGCATGAGCTCGGCCGCTGAGGCGTCACGAGTGCTTCGCACCGGCGCGCGAATCGCCGGACGCCTGGGCGCGCGCTGGTATGCCGTGTACGTCGAGACGCCGCGAGAAGCGCCCGGCCGCATCGAACCCAGCGACCGCGATGCGCTCGCGCGAAGCGTTGCCCTGGCGGAGAGTCTGGGCGCCACCGTCGTGCGCGTGAGAGCCGACCGACCCGCGGACGGCCTGATCGCGTTCGCCAAGCGCGAGGGGATCACGCACGTGATCTTCGGGCAGTCCGCGCGCTCCCGGTTCGAGATCCTGTGGAAGGGATCGACGCTGAACCGGTTTCTCGAGGAAGTGCGCGACGCGGCCGTTCAAGTGGTGCCGTTCGATCAGTAAGCTGACGGCAACATCGATGATGAAAGTGGTTCGGCGTCAGGCTTCGCGCCTGACACCGATCGAATCCGGTCGGACATGCGACACCCTGGAGGCAAGCGCATCGCGCCAGCCCTCACCGTCCATTCCGCTCGAAAGTATCTCGGCTGCGATGCCGAAATTACTTCGACCAGAGCGGTCGCAGGTCGCAAGACGTGCTACTGTCGCGCGTGTGCGATTACTATTCGTTGCAGGATGAAACAACGAACTCGCGTTCACTCCAGGAGCACCGATGAGTACACGGTCATCCTCTCTTTCGCGCCGCGCGTTTCTCGCCGCACCGGCTGCCGCGGCCTTCACCCACGTGCCAAAGCCCGCTAACGGATATACCGCCGCGGAGATGCGGACGATGGCGGAGGCGGAGCGGATCGAGGTCGGCGTCTCGAAGTGGGACCTCGACACGCCGGCGCTGTGCGTCGATCTCGACCGGCTCGAGGCCAACATCGGCAAGATGCAGGCGGTGGTGAAGCGCAATGGCATCGCCACACGCCCGCACGCAAAAACGCACAAGTCGGCCGCCATCGCGAAGATGCAGCTCCAGGCCGGAGCGATCGGCATCTGCGCCGCGAAAATCAGCGAGGCCGAGGCGCTGATGAACGCCGGCATCGAAGCAATCTGCATGACCACGAGCAATCCGTCGCCCAACAAGATCCGGCGCGCGATGCAGCTGCGCAAACGATCGCGCCAGTTCATTCAGGCGGTCGACCAGGAGGAGAACGCCCGCGATCTGTCGGACGCTGCCAAAGCGGCGGGCGTCGTCGCCGACGTGGTGATCGACATTGCCGTCGGCACGCGATCGGGCATTCCTGCCGCCGATGCGCTCGCGCTCGCGAAGGTCGTGGACACGTTGCCCGGCCTGAAGCTGCGCGGCGTGCTCGCCTACGACGGCGGGGCGCAGCACGTGAATGGATTTGCGGCGCGCAAGGAACGCGCGCTCACTGCGATGCAGGATGCGGCGAACGTGGTGACGGCGATGAAGGCGGCGGGGCTCAACACCGAGATCTTCAGCGGTGGCGGCAGCGGCACCTACGGTGTGCAGCATCTGACGCCGGGCTTCACCGATGTCCAGGTCGGAAGCTACGTTTTCATGGACATGCAGTATCTCGCCATCGGCAGCGAGGACGGCTCGCCGGTTTACAACGACTTCGCCTCGTCGCTCACCGTGCTCACAACCGTGCTCAACAACCGCTTCCCGAACCGCCTGACGACGGATGCGGGAGCAAAAGCGCTGACGCTCAACACCCCGCGCGCCGGGGTGATTGGCGAGCCGGGCATGGACTACAACGCCGGCTCCGACGAGTTCGGCGTGATCACGTTCACCGACGCGTCAAAGAGCTATCGCATCGGCGATCGCCTCGAGCTGATCGCGCCGCACTGCGATCCGGTGGTGAATCTCTACGATCAGATCTACGCCGTGCGCAAGGACAAGGTCGAAGCGGTGTGGCCGGTCACGGCAAGGGGGAAGTCTCAATAGGAAGAGGCCATGGGTGCCTAAGGTGCCTTGGGTGCCTTGGGGTGCGGGGTGCTCTGGTGTTTAGTGCTTCTTGGTGCGCGGGGCTTTCGGCGGCGGGGCTTTAGCCGCGCGTACGAGCACCAAAGCACTTCGCACACAAGGCACCTTCGGCACTTAAGGCACCCGAGGCACCTTCTCCCGCAAAGACGTCCTTTGGCACACAAGGTACTCGAGGCACCCTCTCCCGCAAGGACAGTCGCTCTTGTATGCTTTGCGGAAATCCTCACTATGACGCCGCTCGCGATGTTCCTCGCGCTGCAACCGGTGCTGCAGCGCGAGTGGGCGCTCTCCAACACCACCTCGGGTTGGATCAGCAGCGCCTACTACGGCGGCTATATGCTCGCCGTCCCCGTTCTCGCCAGCCTCACCGATCGCTTCGACGCGCGCACCGTGTGGCTGGGGGCGACAGTGCTCGGCGCGGTGGCGGCCGGCGGCTTCGGTCTCTTTGCGCACGGTGTCTGGAACGCCGTGCTCTTTCAGGCCATCGCCGGCGCCAGCCTCGCCGGCACTTACATGCCGGGACTGAAGATGATGGACGATCGCGTGCCGGGAGTGCTGCATCCACGGCAAGTCGCCTTCTACACCACGTCGTTCACGCTCGGCTCGAGCGGATCGTATTTCCTGATCGGACAGCTCGCCGAGATCCTGCCCTGGCACCGCGCGGTGATGGCTGCCGCGATCGGACCGATCGCCGCCTGGCTGATGGTCTACGCCGCGTTCCAGCACGCTCCGCCGTCGCACCACGACAGCGCCGGCGAGCCGAGCGGCCGTTGGCGCGAGGTGCTCCGCTCGAGCGACAGCATGCGCTACGTCGTCGGATACGCCTGCCACATGTGGGAGCTTTTCGGCCTGCGCGCCTGGCTCATCCCGTTTCTCAGCTTCTGCGTCGCCCTGCATGGCCCGACATTCTGGGCGCCGACCACGCTTGCGGCGGCCATCGCTTTGATCGGCATGCCCGCGAGCTTCATCGGCGCCGAATTGACCACACGATTCGATCGACGACGAGTCATTCTCGGCGTGATGATGCTGTCGATTGTGGCCGGCGTCGCGTTTGGCGCGATGGCCTCCCAGCCGTGGCCGCTCATCATCCTCACGGCCGTCGTCTATCACGCGCTGGTGATGGGCGATTCCGCGGCGCTGACAGCGGGCCTGGTCGCTGTTTCCTCGGCGCAGAGCCGCGGCACGGCGATGGCGCTCTATTCGATGGCCGGTTTTGCCGCCGCCTCGGCGGGCGCGTTTGCCACGGGCGCGTTCCTCGACGCTCTGGGCGGCCAATCGATTGTCAGTTGGGCGGCGGCCTTCGCGATGGTGAGCGCATCCAATCTTGTCGGCGTGCTCGCACTGGCCCGCGGACGCTGAGCGCGCCGTCAGGCGTGCACGCCCGGCGCCTCGTGACCGGTTCGTTCGACGTACTCGATGTACGACCCCGGATAGGCATGCGGGTGCGCATCGGTCCCCGTCTCGCCCCCGAGCTCCAGCACCCGGTTGCTGAGCCCGCGCAGGAACGCGCGATCGTGCGACACGAACAGCATCGTGCCGTCGAAGTCCTTCAGCGCATCGACGAGCATCTCCTTGGTTGCGAGATCGAGATGGTTGGTCGGCTCGTCGAGGACGAGAAAATTCGGCGGATCGAAAAGCATGCGGGCCAGCACCAGTCGTGATTTCTCGCCACCCGAGAGCGCGCGGATCTTCTTGTCCACGTCGTCACCGGTGAACTGGAACGCGCCCGCGAGGCTACGCAGGACGCCTGCGCCTTCCTGCGGAAAATCCTTTTGCAGCTGCTCGAGGATCGTCAGGTTCGGATCCACGAGGTCGATGGACTGCTGGGCGAAGTAGCCGGGCCTGACGCTTGCGCCGATACGCACATCGCCGCTGTCGGGCCGCAGCACGCCGGCGACGATTCGCAGCAGCGTCGTCTTGCCGGCCCCGTTTCTGCCCATCACCGCCCAGCGCTCGCCGCGACGGATCGTGAGATTGAGGTTCTCGTAGATGACGCGCCGGCCATACTGCTTGTTGACGCCTTCGACGACCGCGACCTGATCGCCCGAGCGTGGCGGGTCGCGAAAGTCGAACTTGACGACGACGCGCTTCCTCGGCAGCTCGACGCGCTCGATCTTTTCCAGCGCCTTGATCCGGCTTTGCACCTGCGCGGCCTTGGCGGCGTGCGTCTGGAAGCGCTCGATGAAGCGTTGTTCCTTGGCCAGCATCGCCTGCTGCCGCGCGTAGGCCGCCTCGCGATTGGCTTCGCGCACCGCGCGCTCGCGCTCGTAGAAGTCGTAGTTGCCGGAATAGAGCGTCACCTCACCACCGTCGATCTCGGCAATCCTGGTGACCACGCGGTTCATGAAATCGCGATCGTGCGAGGTCATGAACAGCGCGCCGGGCCGCGACTTCAGAAACGCCTCGAGCCAGATGATCGACTCGATGTCGAGGTGATTGGTCGGCTCGTCCATCAACAGCACGTCCGGCTTGCCCAGGAGTACGCGCGCCATGGCCACGCGCATCTTCCAGCCGCCGGACAAGGCGCCGACGTCGCCATCGATGCGCTCGCCGTCGAACCCGAGGCCGTGCAGCACCTCGCGCGCCTGCCCTTCGAGCGCGTAGCCGCCGAGATGGTCGTATTCCTCCTGCACCTCGCCGAACCGCTCGAGAATGGCGTCCATCTCGCCGCCACGCGCTGGATCGGCCATCGCGTGCTGCAGCGCCTCGAGCTCGTGATGCAGATCGCCGAGGCGTCCGCTGCCGGCGATGGCTTCGTCGAGTACCGATCGCCCGGACATTTCTTCGACGTCCTGACGGAAGTAGCCGATCGTCAGCTTTCTGGGGACGGTGACCTCGCCTTCATCCGGCGCTTCCTCACCGACGATCATGCGGAACAGTGTGGTCTTGCCGGCGCCATTGGGGCCGACGAGCCCGACCTTGTCCCCTGGATTGATCTGGAACGAGGCGTCGACGAAGAGGATCTGCCGCCCGTACTGCTTGCTGACGTTGGAGAACGCGATCATGGGTCTGTCCGAGCGGCGTGAGAGCCTCTCAGCGTACCGTACTATGAGAGCGCATGCCGCTCGTCGCGCTCGACAACGTCTCGATCGCGTTTGGACACCTGCCGCTCGTCGAGAAAGTGTCGCTGCAAATTGACGCAGGAGAGCGCGTAGCCATCATTGGCCGCAATGGATCGGGCAAATCCACGCTGCTCCAGATCGTCGCCGGCGAGATTCCGCCGGATAGCGGCACCGTGTGGCGTCAGCCTTCGCTCCGCGTGGCGCGGCTCGTTCAGGACGTCCCGCTCTCTGCCGATCGGCCCGTCGCCGAGGTCGTGGCCGACGGCGTCGAGCACTTGACCGACGAAGAGTGGCGCCGCGAGCACCACGTTGACCTGGTGCTCTCGCGGTTGAATCTGCCTGCGGATGCGATTGTCGATACGCTCTCGGGCGGGTGGCGCCGCCGGGTGCTCCTAGCCCGCGCCCTCGTTGGCCAGCCCGATGTGCTTCTGCTCGACGAACCGACCAATCACCTCGACATCGACGCGATCGAGTGGCTGGAGGAATTCGTCGCCACGTTTCGCGGCGCCGTGCTGTTCGTCACGCACGATCGCGCCTTTCTCGAGCGGCTGGCAACACGGATCGTGGAAATCGACCGCGGACGTGTCGACTCGTTTCCCGGCAACTACGCCGCTTTCCTGGGGCGCAAGGAAGCGGCGCTCGAAGTGGAAGCGAGTCAGCAGCAGAAGTTCGACAAGAAGCTGGTCGAAGAGGAAGTGTGGGTGCGGCAGGGGATCAAGGCGCGCCGCACGCGCAACGAAGGACGCGTCCGGGCGCTGCAGGCGATGCGCGCCGAGCGCGCGGCGCGTCGCGCCCGCGCCGGCTCGGTGCAGCTGCAGATCGAGCCGGGCGATCCCTCGGGCAAGCTCGTCTTCGAGGCGACGAACGTCTCGAAGTCGTTTGGCGAGACTGTGGTCGTCGATGGCTTCAGCACACGCGTGATGCGCGGCGATCGCATCGGCCTGGTCGGGCCCAACGGCGTCGGCAAGACCACGCTGCTACGCCTGCTGATCGGCGAGCTCGCGCCCGACAGCGGGGAAGTGCGGCACGGCGCGAACGTCCAGATCGCCTACTACGATCAGCAGCGCGAACAGCTCGATCCCGAGCGGACCGTAGTCGAGACGATCGGCGACGGTAACGATCACGTCACCGTTGCCGGGCGCACGCGCCACGTGATGGGCTACCTCCAGGATTTTCTCTTTGCGCGCGGGCGCGCACGTTCGCCAGTCAAGGCGCTCTCGGGCGGCGAGCGCAATCGTCTGCTCCTGGCGCGGCTCCTGACCCGGCCGGCGAACGTGCTGGTCCTCGACGAGCCGACCAACGATCTCGATCTCGAGACGCTGGAGCTGCTCGAAGCGCAGCTGGTGGAGTGGCCTGGCACGCTGCTCCTCGTCAGCCACGATCGGCGGTTTCTCGACAACGTCGTCACCAGCACGATCGCCTTCGAAGGCAACGGTCGCGTGGTCGAGTATGTCGGCGGCTACGACGACTGGCTGCGCCAGCGGCCGCCGCTAGCGGCGGTGCGGTCGGCACCCGCGGGCGGACCCATCGAACGTGCCAGCGACATGGAGCCGCCGGCATCGCCAAAGAAGCGCAAGCTCACCTTCAACGAGCAGCGCGAGCTCGAGCGCCTGCCCGACCGCATCGCCGCGCTCGAAGAAGAGCAGCGCGAGCTCGAAGGGCGCGCGGCGGCGCCCGACTTCTACAAAGAAGGGGGCGAGGTGATTCGCGGCGTGCTGGCGCGTATCGACGAGGTTGGGAAGACGCTGCTCACCGCCTACGCGCGCTGGGACGAGCTCGATTCGGTACAATGACCATCCGATGAAGCCTCTCACCGCTGCTGCCGGCGTGATCGTGCTCGCTGTCGCCTCCATCGCCGCGCAGAAGCAGCTCAGTGCTTCCAAGGCATGGGTCAAAGCGCCGGCGGCGGGCGAGACGTCGGCGATCGCGTTTGCCGTCGTCGACAATCCGACGATGTACGACGTTTATCTGATGTCGGCGGCGAGCGACGTCGCGGAGGCGGTGGAGTTCCGGCGAGCCAAAGGCGGCGGGCCGCCCGAAGTGGTCGCAAACCTCACGGCGCCTGCCTACGGCGCCGTGGAGCTCAAAGCCGACGGCGTCTACCTGCTCCTCACCGGCCTCAAACGCGCCCTCAAGCGCGGCGAAACCATCGCCATCACGCTGACCACCGACGGCGGCGTTGCGATCGACGTCGCGGCCGAAGTGCGCTCCAACTAGTGGAGCGTCTCAAGGTTTTCCGCAATGGTCAGCAGCTTGCTCGGCCAAGGTTTATCGGCCGTTCCTACGGAACGGCCGCTTTAAGAATTCGACCATACATCCCATTAGACTAGTCCCTCAATTGAGTCAGCGCGTCGTGTTTCAGGTCGGAACCGCGATCGCGGATTGACGATTCAGCGTGCCACCGGGACGATCGTCTTTCGCGCGTCGAAGCCCTTTTCGATCATCAATTCGAGCAGGTCGCGCGGCGCTCCCTCGTCGGCCGCCATCGCCATCACCGATCTGCCCTGGCTCGTGCGGATGTTCGCGTTGGCGCCCCGCTCCAGCAGCCGGGACGCGGTTTTGAACTGTTCGTGGTGCAGCGCGACGTGCAGCGGCGTCCAGCCCGACGATCCGCCGGGGATCGAGCGGCGGCGATCCACGGCGTTGGGGTCGGCGCCGAGGTCGATGAGCGCGCTCACGATATCAGGGCGGGGAACGTCCTCGCCTTTGCAGCGATGCGGCCCGAGCTGGTGTCCGCCGCGCGCCGCCCAGTGCAGCGCCGTCTGGCCGGTGGCGTCGTATTCGTTGGGATCGGCGCCGTCGGCGACGAGCGCCTTCATTGCGGCGATGTCGCCGCGGTGGGCGGCCTCGGCGAGCGGCGTGCCGGGCGCCTGGAAGAACATCGCGCAGCCGAGCGCCGGCGCCAGGGCGGCCATTATCAAAGAACTTTGTAGCATGAAGCGAAACGACATGATCGGCCTCCTCGGCATGCGAGTCAAGGGGACAGCGATCCGATCCTGGGCTCAGCGCGCTCGCCGAGTGGCGCGGATCAGCGCGTCCATGTGATCGAGATATTTCTCCAGGGCGCGGCGGCCGGCGGGCGTCAGACGGAAGGCGGTGCGCGGCGTGCGTCCGGCGAACGACTTGTCACAGTGCACGTAGCCGACGTCCTCAAGCTTGCGCGCGTGGACACTCAGGTTGCCGTCGGTGGTGTCGGTCATGGTCCGGAGCTCGGTGAACGACAGCGAATCGTTGACCGCCAGCGCGCTCATGATCGCGAGCCGCGTCTTGTCATGGATGACGCGATCGAGATCAGCCGTCCTCGCCGGTGCCGGCGCGGCCTGCAGCCGGGCGGCCGCCGGCGCGGCGGCGCCACTCTTCCTCGCACTTCTCGCACTCATGCGCGCCTTACCCTCCGTGCTTTCTCGCGATATAGAGTCCGAACGCCACGTGCAACAGCCCGAAACCGAGTCCGAGCCAGACGTTGCCCCATTCCGGCGGCGTGACCATCGCGAACACGCCGAGCGCCATGAAGCACAGGCCGACCACCGGCACGACGGGGACGCTGACCATGCCGCCGGTGACGACGCCGGCACCGTACAACAGCAACCAGACACTCGGCATCAGCGACCAGTTGCCCGATTGCGCGAGCCCCACCGTGAGCGCCGCGCCGGCGGCGAGCGGCGCCGAAAGGCTCAACGCGAAGCGGCGCGCCAGGGCGCCAGTGAGCGGCACTCCCGCCTGGAGCGCCTTGCGGCGCATCGCGAGCGATCCGATGACGAACGCGACCGCCGCGGCGACAATCCACGCGGCAAGCCAGCGCTCGGCGGTCGGTTGCAGCGATCCCGCGATCGCGGCAGCGGCGCCGATGATTCCCATTGCCGCGCCACCGAGCCCGGGCACGGCGGTAAACGTCGTGCTGCGCTCCATCGTCTGGCGGATGAAGCGGAGGTCGTCGGCTGCACGGCTCTGGATCGGGACGGCCATTCCGGAGGATGATAGCGCAAGGCCGCGCCACAGTCAAAGCACTTTATACTACAAAGTTAGGCTGACCCCCGGTCTCGAAACGCCGCCCGAACCAACCTCGCGCCCCAGCTTCGCGAACCAAGTGCGCGCACCGCCCGCCCGGAGGCGCCGCCACTGCGCTATCTTGTGAAGATGCGCAGCATCGAGGTGGGCATCCTGGGCGCCACCGGCGTCGTCGGTCAACAGTTAGTCTCGCGTCTGGCGCGGCATCCCTGGTTTCGCCCCACCTGGCTTGCGGCCAGCGAGCGATCCGAGGGCCGCGCCTACGCCGCTGTCGCGCCGTGGCGCCTGGCCGTCCCGATTCCCGACGATCTCGGTGGTCTCAAGGTCGACGCGTGCACGCCCGGCCGCGGTCCCCGCGTGGTGTTCTCGGCGCTCGACGCCTCGGTTGCCGAAGCCATCGAAGGCGCCTTTGCCGCCGCGGGTCACGTCGTTGTCAGCAACGCGCGCAACTACCGCATGGATCCGCTGGTGCCGCTGCTCATTCCCGAAGTCAACGCCGACCACTTGAGCCTGGTCACCGAGCAGCGCCGGGCAAAAGGCTGGCAGGGCGCGATCGTCACCAATCCCAACTGCTCCACCGTGGTGCTCGCGATGGCGCTTGCGCCGCTGCGCCGCTTCGATCTCAGGACCGTCGTCGTCTCGACGATGCAGGCGGTCTCCGGCGCCGGGTATCCGGGCGTCCCTTCGCTCGACATCCTTGGCAACGTCGTGCCGTTCATCGGCGGCGAGGAAGAGAAGATGGAGCGCGAGACGGTCAAGATTCTCGGCACCGACGGCGGCCGCTCGCCGCATCCCGCGCGCATCAGCGCCCATACCAACCGTGTGCCCGTGATCGACGGCCACATCATGACCTTCTCGATCGATCTCGCCGCGCGGCCGCCGATCGACGACGTGATCGACGCGCTGAAGACGTTCAAGGGCCGTCCGCAGGACCTCGAGCTGCCGACCGCGCCGCAGCCGCCCATTGTCGTGACGCTCGAGGCCGACCGCCCGCAGCCGCGGCTCGACGCCGATCACGGCGACGGCATGACGGTTACGGTCGGGCGCGTGCGTGCGTGCAACGTCTTCCACACCAAAATGGTGGCGCTCGGGCACAATACGGTGCGGGGCGCCGCCGGGGCGGCGATCCTCAACGCCGAGCTGATGGCGGCCGAAGGGATTCTTCGACTGATGGTAGTGATGAAGTTCGGCGGGACGTCGGTGGCCGATCAGACGGCCATCGAGCGGCTCATTGCCATCGTCCGCGCGCAGCGTCAGGCCGACGCGCAGCAGGAGGGCGGCGACGCCCGCGGCCCGATCGTGATCGTCTCGGCGCTGTCGAAGGTCACCGATCGCCTGCTCGGGATTGCCGCCAATGCCGGCGCCGGCGACGTCGAGGGCGCGCAGACCAACCTGCGCGAGCTGCGGCAGCGGCACATCACCGTCTCGCACGTCATCACCGACGCGGTGCAGCGCGAGCACGTGATCGCGTTTCTCGATCGCGAGTTCGACGAGCTCGAGCGCATCGTGCAGGCGCTCGGCGTGCTGCGCGAAGTTTCGCCGCGCTGGATGGATGCGATCGCCGCGACCGGCGAGATTCTCAGCAGCCGTATCGTGGCGGCGGCGCTCACTTCGCTCGGCTTGCTCGGAAGCTGGGTGGATGCGCGGCGTGCCGTCGTCACCGATGGCGAGCACACCGCCGCGGCGCCGCTCTTCCCCGAAACGACGTCGGCGCTGATGACGCACGTCGATCCGCCGCTTGCCGGCGGCAGGATTCCGGTGATCGGCGGCTTTGTCGGTGCGACGCGCGAGAGCGTGACGACCACGCTGGGGCGCGGCGGGTCGGATTACTCCGCCGCCATCATCGGCGCATGTCTCGGCGCCGGCGAGATTCAGATCTGGACCGACGTGGACGGCATGCTCACGGCGGATCCGCGGCTGGTGCCCGATCCGCACGTCGTGCCCGCACTTGTCGTTCGCGGAAGCGTCGGAGCTTGCCTACTTCGGCGCCAAGGTGCTGCACCCGGCGACGATTCAACCCGCGGTCTCGCGCAATATCCCGGTCCGCATCCTGAACTCGCATCGCGCGCATGCGCGCGGCACGTTGATTACAGGAGAGCGGCCGCCCGCCGGCCGTCCGCTCACGGCGATCGCCTCCAAGAACGACGTCAGCGTCGTCAACATCACGTCTACCCGCATGCTGATGGCGCACGGATTCCTGCGGCGGCTGTTCGAGGTGTTCGAGCGAGGCAAGACCTCGGTGGACGTGGTCTCTACGTCCGAAGTGAGCGTCTCGGTCACCGTGGACGACCGGCGGCGGCTGCCGACGATCATCGAGCAGCTGTCGGAGTTCGCGCAGGTGGACGTCGAGCATGGCATGGCGATCGTCTGCGTGGTGGGCGAAGGCCTGCAGAGGGATCCGTCGCTCGATCGGGCAGGTGCTGCAGGCCGCGGGCGACGTGGCGATTCGCATGGTGTCGCAGGCGGCGTCGAGCCGGAACGTCACCTTCGTGATTCGCGAGCAGGATCTGCCGCGGGCGCTCGGACGGCTGCACACCACGTTCTTCGCGCCGGAGCCGGCGCCGGCCGGACGCGTCTGATGCGCGTGCTGCTCGTCGGTCACGGCCGGATGGGCAAGCTGATCGAAAGCCTGGCGCGGCGAGTACGATGCCACTATCGCCGGCGTGATCACGCGCAGCAACGCAGATACGCTCGAAACCGGCCGTTTCGCGCCGGCCGACGTGGCAATCGATTTCACGCTGGCCGACGCGGTGCCGCGTCAACGTCGCGCGGCTCGCCGATCGCGGCATCAACGTCGTCATCGGGACGACGGGGTGGAGCGCTCACGAAGCGACGCTGCGGCGAACGGTCGAGCAAAGCGGAATTGGAGTGCTGGCGGCGCCGAATTTCTCGCTCGGCCTCAATCTGTTTCAGCTCGTCAGTCGAGGAGGCGGCGCGGCGTTTTGCTCCCCATGCCGGTTTCGGCGCCTGGATCCACGAGCTGCATCACGCGACCAAGAAAGACGCGCCGTCGGGCACGGCGCTCCAGTTGAAAGCCGGCATGGAACGGTCCGGATACGCGCGGCCAATCGACCTGTCGTCCACGCGCGCCGGCTCGATTCCCGGCACGCACACGGTTGGATTCACGGCCCTTCGGATACGATCACTTTGACGCACACGGCGCAGCGATCGCGCCGTCTTCGCGCGCGGCGCGCTGGAGGCGGCGCGCTGGCTGCAAGGCAGGCGCGGGTGGTACACGATGCGCGATTTCCTGGAGTCGCTATGAGAACGCAATTCACCGGAGTGGGAACAGCACTCATCACGCCCTTTACCCGGGCCGGCGCGGTTGACGAAGCGGCGGTCAAGCGGCTCGCGCGACGGCAGATGGATGCCGGCGTGCACTTCCTGGTGCCGTGCGGCACGACGGGGGAGTCGCCGACGCTCTCCACCGACGAGAAGCGGCGGGTAGTCGAGCTCGTCGTCGCGGAAGTGAACGGCCGTGTGCCCGTGCTCGCCGGCGCGGGCGGCTACGACACGCGCGAAGTGATCCACGCGGCTGGCGAAATGGCCAAGGCCGGGGCCAATGGCCTGCTTTCGGTGACGCCGTACTACAACAAGCCGACGCAGGAAGGGTTGTTCCAGCACTACAAGGCGATCGCCGACGAGCACGCCGCTGCCGATCGTCCTCTACAACGTGCCCGGCCGCACCGGTTGCAACATCGAGCCGCCGACGGTGGCGCGCCTCGCTGGCGATCACGAACATCGTCGGCGTGAAGGAAGCCTCCGGGAACATGACGCAGATGGCGGAAGTCTGTCACGTCCGTGCCGGCCGACTTCATCGTCTTGAGCGGAGACGATGCCGTGACGGTGCCGCTGATGGCGATCGGCGGCCGCGGCATCATCTCGGTGGCATCCAACGAGATCCCGGCGGAGATGTCGCAGATGGTCGAGGCATGCGAGCGCGGAGACTTCGGCGCGGCGCGGGCGATGCATCAGAAGCTCCTGCCCCTGCTGCTGATCAACTTCGTGGAATCGAGCCCGGGTCCGGTGAAGTTCGCGATGGTGGCGATGGGGCTCTGCGAAGAGGTGTATCGCCTGCCAATGGTGCGCGATCAAAGACGCGTCGAAGCAGAAGGTGCTCGCCGTGCTCCGGGAGCTCGGCTTGCCGGTAGTGGCGCACGCCTAGCGGCAGTCCGGAATCGCGGTCAAATCCCGACTCCGGACCTCCGGGTGTCCGGGCCTGACCCCGTCCGGACCTGACCCGAGATCGCATGGATTTGCGTACAGATATTGAAAAATTGTTCGCCGCGGGCGTCGATGCCGATCGCGACGCAGCGCGCGCGGCGTTCGGCGCACTGCGCCAGGCGCTGAGCGCCGGCACCATCCGCTCGGCGGAGCGCGACGATCGCGCGCCGACCGGCTGGCGGGTCAACGCCTGGGTCAAGCAGGGCATCCTCCTCGGCTTTCGATTCGGCGAGACGATGGACATGTCGGCCGGCCTCCCGTTCTACGACAAGGACACGATGCCGCTGAAGGATCCGGGCGTCGGCGCCGGCGTGCGCATCGTCCCGGGCGGATCGTCCATCCGCGACGGCGTGTTCGTCGCCAAGGGCGTCATCTGCATGCCGCCGATGTTCATCAACATCGGCGCATACGTGGACGAAGGCACACTGGTCGATTCACATGCGCTGGTCGGATCGTGCGCGCAGGTCGGCAAGCGCGTGCACATCAGCGCCGGCGCGCAGATCGGCGGCGTGATCGAGCCGGTGGGCGCGCTCCCCGTCATCATCGAAGACGACGTGCTCGTGGGCGGCAATACGGGCGTGTACGAAGGCGCGGTCGATCAAATCGCGTGCGGTGATCGCCGCCGGCACGGTGCTGACCGGCTCGACGCCGGTCTACGATCTGCCGCGCGGCGCAATCATCCGGCCCGAGGCGGGGCAGCCACTGGTAATCCCTGAGGGAGCGGTGGTTGTGCCGGGCGCGCGTGCGGTCACGGTCGGCGCGGGGCGCGACTGGGGTCTTCGCCCTGTCCACGCCAGTGATCGTCAAGTATCGCGACGATCGCACCGACACGCGCACGGAGCTCGAGGCGTGGATCCGGTAGATCCGATCGCGCTGGCGCGGCGCCTGATCGACATCGATTCCACGACCGGCCGTGAGCAGGAAGTTGGCGCGGTCGTCGCCGCGTTTCTGCGCGAGCGCGGCTACTCCGTCTTCGAGCAGCCTCTCGGCAACGGCCGGATCAACGTCATCGCGGCGGCGGGCGAACCGCGGCTCGTGTTCTCCACGCACTTCGACTGCGTGCCGCCGTTCTTTCCCAGTCGCGTCGAGGGCGATCGGCTGTATGGACGTGGCGCGTGCGACGCCAAAGGGATCCTGGCCGCGCAGGTGACCGCGGCGGAGCGACTGCGCGCTGCCGGCGGCTCGACCATCGGCTTGCTCTTCGTGTCTGGCGAGGAGCGCGGCAGCGACGGCGCCCGCGCCGCCAACACGTTTGCGTCGCGCAGCGAGTTTCTCGTCAACGGCGAGCCGACCGACAATCGGCTCGGCGCCGCCACGCGCGGCGTGCTGCGTGTCAGGCTCGTGGCCGAAGGACGCGCCGCGCATTCTGGATTTCCCGAGCTCGGCGAGTCAGCGATCGAAAAGTTGATCGACGCGGCAGTGGCGCTCCGCACCGCGGCCTGGCCGGACGATCCGCTCCTCGGACGGACGCACTACACCATCGGCCTCGTGTCAGGAGGTGTTGCGCCGAACGTCATCCCGCCGCGAGCAGAAGCCGAGGTCACGTTTCGCAGCGTCGGCAGTCACGACGCAATCCGCGAGGTCCTCCGCCGTGTGGTTGGCGATCGTGTCGCGATCGAGCAGGTGACTCGAGGTACCGCCAGTCAAGCTGCGGGTGGCAGATGGCTTCGACAGCGCGGTCTTCGCCTACACCACCGACATCCCGTTTCTGGACAAGTGGGGCACGCCGCTGCTGCTCGGCCCGGGGTCGATTCACGTGGCCCATACCGATCGCGAGCACGTGGCGATCGGCGAGGTGGAGGCATCGGTCGGACTCTACGAAAGGCTCGCCGCCGACCTGCTGCAGTAGCGCTCGCCGCCGGCCTCAGGCGGAGGCGGCGTGACGGAAGTCGGCCGCCACCATCATCAGCAACGCATCGACAACCGCACTGTCGAACTGAGTTCCGCGGTTCTCCTGGATCACGGCGATCGCCTCGTCGAGCGGCTTGGCGGGCCGATACGGCCGATCGTTGGTGAGGGCATCGAACGCGTCGGCGACCGCGACGATTCTGCCGGTCAGCGGGATCTCTTCACCTTTGAGGCCGTGCGGATAGCCGCGGCCGTCCCAGCGCTCGTGATGCGACATCGCGATCACTTCGGCCAGCTGCAGCAGACGATCGGCGCTGCCGCCGAGAATGTGCGCACCGATGGTCGTGTGCGTCCGCATGATCGTCCATCTCGCGCGACGTGAGCCGCGACGACTTGAACAGGAGCGCGTCGGGAATGCCGATCTTGCCGACGTCGTGCAGAGCCGCGGCACGGCTCATCAGCTGCGTCGCGCCGTCGTCGAGGCCCAGCGCCCGCGCCAGCTTCGCCGAGATCTCGCCGACGCGCACCGTGTGCTGGCTCGTATCCTCGTCGCGATACTCCGCCGCCACGGCGAGCCGCTCGATCATCTCGATTCGCGCGTCCTCGAGCTGCTGCGTGCTGCCGTTGATGGCTTCCACCAGCGCCCGGTTCTGCTTGCGGAGATCCTGATACAGGATGCGCGTTTCGAGCTGATTGCCGCACGCGCAGCGTCAGCTCGGTGAGATCGAAGGGCTTGGCCAGGAAGTCTCGCGCGCCCATCAGCAAGGCGCGATGACGTGCGTCGATCGCGATGTCGCCGGAGACGACGAGCACGGGCAGATGCTCCTCGAGGATCCGGCGGCGCAGCGCGTCGAGGACGCTGAAGCCGTCGCGCTTCGGCATGTGCAGGTCGAGGATGACCAGGTCCGGCGGCTGCACGTCGAGCTGCCGCTCCAGGCCGGTCGCATCGCCCAGCACCGTCACCGATTGATAACCGGCGTGCTCGAGCATCGAGCTGATCAGGCGCACGATTGACGTCTTCGTCGTCGATGACCAGGATGTGGGCCGCCTGCCGCAGGCGCCGCAGGCGCGCGGCGCCACCGAACACGGGTTCGCCAAAGATTTCGAGTTTCACGGTTGGATGCTCGGCCGTGGTGCAAGGGAAGTGCCGCTTTTTGCGCGCAGTTTTGGCCGTAAATCGCTGGCTGTACAGACTGTGCCGTGGCAAAACTGCCCCGGCGGTGGGGCGTGCTAAACTGAGGGCTCGTTTCGGGAGCATGACTGCCGGTCTTATCGGCAGGTCCGCTCCCGGGCCGTACCGCGGTCCGGAACTCGGGCAATCCCCATGGGCCACGAATCGCGTCAGGGCCGGAAGGCAGCAGCGCTAAGAGGCGCCAGGGATGTGCATGAGCCCTCCGGGCCGCGGTAGGGTCCGACGAACGCCCCCTCTCTGGAGCTCCCGGTTATCAGTGGCCAGCTAACTCCTTCGCAATGCCCCCCTATCAAGTTCTCGCCCGCAAGTGGCGCCCGCAGCGATTCGACGACGTCCTCGGCCAGCAGGCGGTAACGCGTACGCTCAAGAACGCGCTCAAGAGCCGGCCGTCTGGCGCAGGCGTTCGTGTTTGCCGGCCCGCGCGGCTGCGGCAAGACGACGACGGCGCGCATCCTTGCGCGGGCGCTCAACTGCATCAACGGGCCGACGCCTGAGCCATGCGGCGTCTGCGAAGCCTGCGTCGAGATCGCCGAGGGGCGCGACATCGACGTGCTCGAGATCGACGCGGCCACGCACACCGGCGTCGACAACGTGCGCGAGGTGATCATCGAAGGCCTGTCGATCGCGCCGGTCCGCAACCGCTACAAGGTGTTCATCATCGACGAGGTGCACATGCTCTCGGCGCTCGTCGTTCAACGCGCTGCTCAAGTCGATCGAGGAGCCGCCGCCGCACGTCGTCTTCATGATGGCGACGACCGAGCTGCAGAAGATTCCGGAGACGGTGCTGTCGCGGGCGCAGGTGTACGAGTTTCGCACGATCTCGGCGAAGACCGTCGCCGATCGGCTGCGCTTCATCGCCGATCGAGGAAAAGATCGAGATTCCCGACGAGGCACTCCTGCTGCTGGCGCGCGCCGGCGAAGGCAGCATGCGCGATTCGCTGAGCGCGTTCGATCAGGTTCGCGCCTTTGCCGGCGACGCGATCACGGTGGACGATGTCGTGACGGTGCTCGGCCTGGTCGGCCGCGATCTGGTCCTCGACACGCTCGAGGCAGTCGGCGTCTGAGGACGCGCCGGCGGCGTTTGCGCTCGTCGAACGCGCCATCGAGCGCGGATACGATCTGCGGCTGCTCTGTCGCGAGCTCGCGCGCGCGACCCGCGATCTGCTGATCCTCTCGGTGGATCGCCTCGCGTGCCGAGGACGCCGACGTCGCCGCCGAAGGCGAGCGCGAGCGGCTCGCGGCACTCGTCGCCCGCTCGTCGCGCGAGGATCTGCTGCGCGCCTTCGACCTGCTGGTCAAGACCGAGCAGGAATGCGCACGTCGGATCAGCCGCGCTATAACCTGGAGATGGCGCTGCTGCGGCTGATGCACCTGCGAAAGCTGACGCCGCTCGCCGACCTTCTCGCGCAGAGCGACAGAGGACAGGCGCCGCCGCGCCCGGCCGCGGCTCCTGCGGCACGCGTGGCGCCACCCGCGAATCTGCGCGCCGCAGCTGGCGCACCGACTGCATCTCCCGCACCTGTTACGCGCACCGCACCCAGCGCACCCAGCGCACCCAGTCCAGCCAGTGCACCCAGTGCAGCCAGTGCATCCAGTGCAGCCAGTGCACCTGGCGCACCGACCGCGGCCTCGCCCGGCTCACTGAAGGATGCCTTCCTTGCCCAGGTCAAGGCAGCCAAGGTGTACTTCTACAACACCGTCGTTGCTCAGGCTTATCGCGTCGAGGTTGCGCCGGCGCGGATCACGTTCACGTTCCTCCCCAACCAGCGCGTGCCGAAACAGCAATGCGAAGACGCCCGATCGTGGCTGGAGAGCATCGCCGAGAAAGTCGCGGGCAAGCGCATCCCGGTGGCCGTGACGGTCGCCGATGGCGGCAACTGGCGCCAAGCCGCAGCGCCGGCGGCGCCGCCGACCGACCCGCGCGACCGACGAGGAGCTGCGCGAGGCCGCTTCGAGCGACCCGGGCGTGCAGGCGCTCCTCGAGATCTTCCCGGTCGAGAAAACCAAAGTCGACGAGATCTGAGAGAGCAGCCGCTCGGTAACCTGACACCTGACACCGGACAACGACCATGAATCCGCTCGAAATGATGAAACAGGCGCAGAAGCTCCAGGAGCGGCTGCAGCAGGAAATGTCCACCATCGTCGTCGAGGGCGCGGCCGGCGGCGGCATGGTGACCGTTGTCGTCAACGGCCACAAGCACGTCCAGAAAGTCACGATCGATCCCGATGCGGTCTCGAAGGACGATGTCGTCGATGCTGCAGGACCTGATTGCGGCCGCGGTCAACGACGCCATGCGCAGCGTCGACGAGGAGTTGAAGCAGAAGGTCGGCGGGATGATGGGCGGGCTCGGGATTCCGGGCCTCGGCTAGTTCGAGCAGCGATGGCCCTGCCCCCGCCGCTGCAGAACCTCGTCGAGCAGTTCAAGCGACTGCCGGGCGTCGGCGCCAAGAGTGCGCAGCGCCTGGCGTTTCACGTGCTGAAGACGCCGCGCGAGGAGGCCGAGCGCTTGTGCGATGCGATCCGCGAGGTCAAGGATCGCGTGACCTACTGCTCGGTCTGCAACAACATCACCGACGTCGATCCGTGCGCGTTCTGCGCCGACGAGACGCGCGACTATCGGATCATCTGCGTCGTCGAAGAGCCGCAGAACGTGCATGTCATCGAAAAGACCGGCGGCTTCCGCGGCGTCTATCACGTGCTGCTCGGCGCGCTCTCGCCGCTGCAGGGCGTCGGCCCGGACGATATCAAGATCAAGGGGCTGCTGACGCGCATCGACAAGGGCGGCGTCGAGGAGATCATCCTCGCCACCAATCCGACGGTCGAAGGGGAGGCCACCGCGATCTATCTCGCGCGCCTGCTCAAGCCGCTCGGCTTCGCGTCACCCGCATCGCCACCGGCATTCCCGTGGGCAGCGATCTCGAGTACGCCGACGAGCTCACGATGGGTAAAGCCATGGAAGGCAGGCGAGATGTGTAAGCTACAATGACCCGCCGGAAATGCTTCCCTTCACTTACCAGCTGCCGGCTGGCGCGCTGCTGATCGTCGGCGGTTTCATCTCCTGCTTCTTCGGCTATCGTCTCTTCAAGTTCGTCCTCGCCATCTTCGGGTTCATCCTCGGCGCCTTTGCCGCGAGCTCGGTCTTCAACTCTCCGTCGATGGGCACCACAGTCATGGTGTTGATCGCGATCGGCGGCGGCATCCTCGGGGCGCTGCTGCTGCTCGCCGCGTACTTCGTCGGCGTGGCGCTGGTCGGCGCCGGGATTGGCGCGCTCATCGCCAATCTCATCTGGACGCAGATCGAGGGCGACCCGCATCCCTTCGTCGTCGTGCTGTTCTCGGTGGCGGGTGCGCTGCTGGCCACGTGGCTGCAGCGCTACGTGATCATCCTCGGCACCGCCTTCGCCGGCGCCTGGACGATGCTCGTCGGCGGGCTTGCGCTGATGGGTTATACGACCGCGCTCGACGCCGCTGCGGCCGGCGACGTGTGGGTGTTGTATCCCACGGCACCGGCGCCAGGACAGCCGTGGGTGCCGTACGTCTGGGTGGCCCTCGGGCTCGTCGGGACTGCCGTGCAGATGTTCGTCACCGGTGGCGACAGCGGCCGCGTGATGAAGCCGAACCGCCGGAAGAAAACCTCAGAATAGGCGGCCCAGAAGCGCGACGCCGACCGTCGCCCGCCAGAAACTGAGCCTGGTCTCGAACAGGTCGGGCACGTCGGTGCCGCGGCTGATGTTGCGGATGTGCCGCACGTCGGCGCGCAGGCTGGTACGCGACGTCAGCTGACCGATGACGCCGCCGCCGATCGCCATGCCGAACAGGTTGCTGTCCACCGGCAGGATGCCGGCGAGGTCCTTGATGCCGACGTGCACCAGGCCGACCCCGGCCACGCCGTACGGCCGCAACGATTCACGGCTGATGGTCTTCGGGAGCGCGAAGAGAACGTTGCCCATCAGGGTGGTGATGTTGCTGCGGGCCACGAGTCCGCTGCCGCCCGAGCGCTCGAAGAAGCGCGGCGAGTAGCCGAACTCGCCTTCGACGCCCAAGATCGCGTCGCTCAGAATCGCCACCGACACGCCCAGCGTCATCTTCGTGTTGCTGGCGCCCTGCTCGAGATCGACGATGGTGGTCTGGCTGGCGAACTTGATGCCGATGAACGGCGAGATGAACCACTCGGCCGACGCGACGGCGGGAGTGGCGAGCGAGAACAGGGTGAGGAGAGTGAGCGCCTGCGACCACCGCACCACGACGCGGTCGGGAAGGCGAGGCTGTGTCAGAGGAACAGCCGGAGAAACGTGACCGCGAAGAGCGAGCTGGTCACGTCGCCTTGCGCGAGATCGAACGGCGCGCTGAGGCCGTCGCTGTTGGCGAGCAGGATCAGCGTGAGGCGCCGGCCTGGCACCTTCAGGATCAACGACGAATACGCATCGGGCGAGTAGCCGAAGTGCCACACGAGCTGCTCGCCGTTGTAGTTCTGCACGAACCAGCCGAGGCCCGTCGGCCGCGAGCTGCCGGTCAACGACACGTTGCTCCACATCGTGCGGATCGCGTCGTCGTGCAGCAGCACCCGATCGTCGATGGCCGCGTCGTAGCGCGCGAGATCGAGCGCCGTCGACACCAGCCCGGTGGAAGCGTCGATGCGGCTGGGCGGGTAGTCGCCGCGCGTCGCCTTGCCGCGGCGATCGACGCGATAGGGAACCGCGAGCCGCGCCAGCACCGCGCGGTAGCGATCCAGCTGCCCCTGCGAGAACGAATCGCGCGCGAGCGACGTCGCCTCGTTGAGATCCCGGCCTGGCACTGAATCGAACATGCCGAGGCGCTCGAAGACATCGTCTACGACCCGCGGGCGCGCCGAGTCGCCGCCGCACGCATCGACCGCGTAGGTGAGCCGCGCGAAGCCGTTGGGATCGTAGCGATAGCCGCTGGCATTGGCAGAGGTGGCGTGCGCCAGCGTCTGCCGGACCGTGGCGTCCGAGCTGGCCGACCACTTGACCAGCGGATCGTCGAGCAGCAGCGTTCCGCGCTCCGCGCACTGCAGCAGCAGCACCGACGCAAACGTCTGCGTGATATCGGCAATCGGATAAGGCGTGTCGGAGCGCGCGGCGATGTTGTTTTCGACATCGCTCTGGCCGAGCCCGCGATCCCAGACGACCCGTCCGTCCTGAATGATGACCGCGGAGAGCCCGGGGATGTCCGCATTCTGACGCAGCGAGTCGAGGTAGCGTTCGAAGATCGAGATCGCCAGGTTTTGGGCGCTCGTCGGCTGTTGCAGGAGCGCAAGCGCTCCCGCCAACGCGACGCCGAGCCGAAATTGGCGGAGCATGACGATCGAAGCGAACCTCGACGGCATCATAACACTCGTCACGCGGTAGCGTCTCGGTCGCGGGGTGTGCTACCGTATGGCTCCGTTGACGTTGCCCGCTACTTCTCTGTACCGTCGCTCGGTTTGGAGCCTTGGCTTCCTGCTGCTGCTCGGAACTGCTTTGCAGGCGGCCGACCCGTTCCGGGTCATTCCTATCGTCCGCGACCAAAAGGTGCTGGTGTCGTTCGATCTCGCCGACGGGTTCACCGACGAGGTGCGGGCGGCGATCAACAGCGGGCTCCAGACCACGATCACCTACACAGTCGATCTGCGGGTCAAGGCGTCGCTGTGGGTCGATCGTTCGATCGACTCGGCAGTGGTATCGACGACCGTACAATTCGACAACCTCACGCGCCGCTACACGATCGTCCGCGCGCTCGACGGCCGCGTCGAGGACACGCGCGTCACCGAGGACGAAGGAGTGGTCAAGAACCTGATGACCAACTTCGACAAGGTGGCGCTCTTCCGCACGACGATGCTCGAAGCCAACCGCGAGTACTACGTCCGCGTCCGCGCGCAGGTTCGCCCGCAGAGCGCCGGCATGCTCTGGCCCTGGAGCAGCGGCCGCTCGGCGCAGACCAAGTTCACCTTCATTCCCTAGATTCGGCGCTCCGCGCCTCGTTGAACTCGTCGCTTCGCGACGTTGTCGGACTCGCCGCTCCGCGGCTCGATGGAGGATGAGCGCCGGAGACGCCGCGTCCCACCGTGAAAATCTTCCTCCGCCACGATTTAAGTTCGACTGCCGATTCATTTTGCCGCGGAGATGCGTTGCTGCGACGCGCGCCGCTCACGCTCGCGCGCGCACGCAGCGCCGTGCATTTCGGCGCACGCGCGCGCACGTCCAGACCCTGCCCACGTCGTTTCCTGAACAGCGCCGCACGTGGCACTGCCGTTGCTCTGATCACGGCTGCGGCTGCGTCTCGCAACTCCGGACGCGTCGCTTCGCGACAGCGTCGGACTCGCGGCTGGCGCCGCTCGTTGGAGGACTCGTTTCGGTTCGTAGGATCCTTCCCACGGGGCGCCAAGCGACAGTCCCCGCGGGCGGCGCCAGCCGCGAGCCCCACACGTCGCGTAGCGACGCGTCCAACGGACGCAGTGAGTCTTCGATACAATCACGGCGCTATGAGCGTCGTGATCGTGGGCGGAGGCGAGGTCGGCTTTGCCCTCGCACAGGGCCTCTCTGCCAACAACGACGTCGTCGTTGTCGATCACACGCCGGAAGTGGCCGAGCGCTTCGAGCCGCTCGACGTGCAGTTCGTGCTCGGCGCGGCCACCAACCGCGACGTCCTGGCGCAGGCCGGCGTCGAGGGCGCGGACGTGCTCGTCGCCTGCACCGGCCTCGACGAAGTCAACATCGTCAGTTGTGCGCTCGCGCGGCAGATGGGGCAGCCGCGGACCACCTGCTTCGTCTCACGCGACGACTTCCTGCAGTTGCCGAAAGCAGCGGCCGGCCTCAGCGCGTTCGGTATCGATCGGGTGATCTGGCCGGAAGCGCAGCTCGCGGAAGAAATGGAGCGCATCATCCGCGCGCCGGGCGCGCTCGATGCCGAAAGCTTCGCCGACGGCGCCATCCGGTTGGTCGAATACCGCATCGAGGCCGACTCGACCCTCGTCGGCCGGGTCGCCGATTTCCATTTGCCGCACGATTCGCTGATTGTCGCTGTACGCCGCGGTGATGCTTTCTTCATCCCGCGCGGCGGGAGCGAGCTGGCGCCGGGCGACAAGGTGCTCGTGATGGGGGCGCCGGAGGCGCTGCAGGCCGTGCGCCGCCGCATGACCGGCACCACCGAAGCGCACCGCCAGCGCGTGACCATCGTCGGCGGCGGCGATGTCGGGCTGCAGCTCGCCGAACGACTGGAGCGCGATGCCGCGAACCTCGATCTGGCCCTCATCGAGCGCAGCCTGGCGCGCGGTGAGCTGCTCGCCGCGCGACTGCGCCATACGCTCGTCCTCAACGGCGACGGCACTGATCTCGAGCTGCTCGAAGCCGAGGACGTCGGCCGCAGCGACGTGCTGGTCGGCGTGATCGACAACGACGAGAAGAACCTCCTCGCGTGCCTGCTCGGACGCCAGCTCGGCGTCCGTCGCATCATCACGCGGGTCGGCAAGCGCGCCAACCTGCGGCTGTTCGAGCGCGTCGGCATCGACGTCGCGATCTCGGCGCGCGGCGCGGCGGTCGCCTCGGTGCTGCACCAGATCCAGGGTGGCCCCACGCGGCTCCTCGCCGTCGTCGAGGAGGGCGCCGGCCGGATCCTCGAGCTCGACGTGCCATCCAGCTACAAGCCGCGCGCGCTGCGCGATCTCAAGCCGCCGCTCAACAGCATCATCGGCGCGATCGTGCGGCAGTCGCGCGCCTTCGTGCCGCGCGGCGACCATCGCATCGAGCCGGGCGATCGGCTGATCGTCTTCACCACCTACGCGGCGGCCGATCAAGTGCGCGACTACTTTACGAAAGTAGCGTGATCGCGCATGCGCCTTGCCATTGTTGTTCATGTGACAGGGACGCTCGTCCGGCTGTTCAGCCCGGCGCTGCTGGCGCCGGCTGCCATCGCTGCGCTCTACCGCGAACCGCGCGACCTCATCGGATTCCTCGTCGCCTTCGCCGCCGCCGCACTGCTCGGCACGGTCATGCGCCGCGCTGGCGGCTCGTCGGAAATCGCCATCGAGCGGCTGCGCCGGGTCGAGGGACTGGCGATCGTGGCGGCGACATGGATGGTGGTCGCGCACCTCGCCGCGATCCCGTACATGTGGGCCGGCCTCGGCTTCGTCGATGCGCTCTTCGAGTCGATGTCGGGACTGACCACGACGGGAGCGACGGTCTTTCGCGACTTCGACGCCTTCGGCCGCGGGATCTTCTTCTGGCGCGGGTTGACGCATTGGCTGGGCGGCCTCGGCGTGATCGCGCTGTCGATCGCGGTCCTACCACGGCTCGGCATCGCAGGGCGCGAGCTGTTCTTCGCTGAGGCGGCCGGCCCGACCGACGAAAAGATCACGCCGCAGCTGCGCGATACCGCGATCGCGTTGTGGACGATCTACGCCATCCTCACCGCCGCGCAGGTGGCGGCGCTCGTCGCCGTCGGCATGCCGCTCTTCGACGCTGTCTGCAATTCGTTCGCGACGATGGCCGCCGGCGGACTCTCGCCGCACCCGCTCTCGATCGCGGGGTATCAGAGCGCCGCCGTCGACTGGATCGTCACGATCTTCATGTTCGTCGCCGGCGCGAACTTTGGACTGCAGTACCGCGCCGTTCGCCGCAGCCGCAACGCGCTCGTACAGGACGAGGAGTTCCGCGCCTACACGGGAGTCGTCGTCGTCGCCTCGCTCCTGCTCACTTTCATCCTGGCGCGCGACGGCATGCAGTGGGCCGACGCCGTCCGCCATGCCGCCTTCCAGGTGCTGTCGATCCTGACCACGACCGGTTTTGCGAGCGTCGACTTTCAGCTGTGGAGCGATCAGGCGAAGATGATCCTCTTCCTGCTGATGTTCATCGGCGGCTGCGCCGGATCGGCGGCCGGCGGACCCAAGGTGGTGCGGCACGTGCTGATGGCGCGCTTCACGCTGCGCGAGTTGAGGCGCACGCTGCATCCACGCGCCGTGCTGCCGGTCAAGCTCGGAGGCCGCGTCGTGCCCGAGCACATCCTGCGCGACGTGCAGGTGTTCATGCTGTTCTACCTGCTGTCGTTCGCGGTCGGCGCCGCGATCGTGGTCCTGCTCGGCGCTGACTTGATCACCGGCATCACGGCGACGATCGCGTGTCTCGGTAACATCGGTCCGGGCTTCAACGCGGTGGGCCCGATGGCCAACTTTGCCGACCTGCATCCGATCAGCAGGCTCGTCCTGGTGTTCGAGATGTGGATCGGCCGCCTCGAAGTGCTGACGGTACTGGTGCTGCTGCGCTTCGAGGTGCTGCGCTCGGCACGGTGGGCCGCCGAGCCGCGCCACGGATGACACGGAGTTGATGAGCCACCGAAGACACAGAATCACCGATTAGGCCGCGGGCGCGACGACGATAGGCGAGTAAAGGTACCGTCGTCGCGCCCGCGGCTCACTCTGTGGTTTCGGTGGCTTCTGTGCGGCTCCACTCCGTGGTTTCTGTGGCTTGCGCGGCGCCGCATACGGTCGATCGGGCCGACGGGTAGGATCGAGGCGTGCGGCAGTCAGCGGTTCCGGAGCTGCGTGTCGAGGCGCCCGAGAGTCTTGCGGCCATCGCCGCACGAATCCGAGGCCTCGAACCGGCTGCAATCGCGCGCATCATGCAACTGGTCGGGATGGGGGACGCGGGCGCGCCGCTCCTGATCCAGCTCGCGACCGAGGACATGGAGATCGCGCGGCGCACGCCACGCTGGATTGCCGGGTTCGCGCTTTCCAGCGAAGGCATCATCGTCATCTTTCCGGCGCGCTCGTTGTCCTATCCCTACGATTCCCTGGACGACGTGCTGCGGCATGAGATCGCGCATGTGCTGATCGCGCGCGCGGCGGGCCACCAGGCGGTGCCGCGCTGGTTTCACGAAGGCCTGGCGCTCGTCGCGGAGCGTTCGTGGAGATTCGAAGATCGCACGCGGGTTGCGTTCGCGCTGACCGGCACGCGCTGGTCGTCGCGCGAGCTCGACGCGGCGTTCGAAGGTGGTGGCAGCCGCGCCGGCGCCGCCTACGCTCTGTCGGGTGCGCTCGTGCGCGATGTGATGCAGCGGCACGGCGCCGACGCGCCGGCGCGCATGCTCTCGCGGATGGCGGCCGGCGATCGCTTCGACGCGGCGTTCGCCGCCGTCACCGGCGCGACTGTTCGCGCCTACGAGGATCGCTTCTGGCGGGCGACGTGGTGGTCCGATGTGGTGCCGTTCGTCACGAGCTCGGTGGTGCTGTGGTTTGCCGTCACGCTCCTCGGCCTGTTCGCGATCCGGACCCGCCGCGCCCGCCGCGCCGCGCGCCGGCAGGCGTGGGAGGAAGAGGAGCGACGACAAGAGGGCCAAGAGCCCGAGGTGCCGCGCGACGAAGGCTGACGGCGCAGCCCCTTGCAACGCGGCACCCGCATGAACGCGGGCGATTTGGCATCCGGCGCCCAACTGTTCTACGATGAGTGTCTTCTGTCGCGGCGCCAAACGCGCGCTGTGACGCCATCTACTGCCAGGATCCTCGGTAGCTCAATGGCAGAGCATCCGGCTGTTAACCGGAGGGTTGCTGGTTCGAGTCCAGCCCGAGGAGCCAGCCCAATAAATCCAATAAAATCAGCGACTTGCAAGGATGAGCCCTGTCTTGTCTGCCTAAGTCATTGATTCGTCAGGTGTTGCGGGTGCAGGGGCCGGACGGACTGGACGATGTCCGCAACTGGTTCGATAGATGATGTGTTGACATCGTGTATACAGCGCGCTAGAGTAGGGACATTGACGTCTCGACATGGGCGTCACATAGGGAGCAAACCATGGCAGCCACTGCAACCGCCGCGCGGACACGAACCATCAATATCCGCATCGAGGAAGAGCGACGCACGCTCATCGATCGAGCCGCTGAAGCTGCCGGGAAGGACCGTACTCAGTTCGTTCTGGACGCAGCAACCCGTGAAGCGACAACTGTACTTCTCGACCAGCGGTTTTTTCAGCTGGACACAGCTGCGTTCGCGAAGTTCAACGCTGCCCTGGATGCGTCTCCCGCCGAGAACCCGCGTCTGCGGGAGCTTCTCTCTAGAAAAGCTCCCTGGGAGCGATGAGTGCGGCAGGAATTAGCGCTCCAGAGCACCTGACAGCCGAGCACGACGTTAGCTCTTTCGACTGCGGTACGCCTGAACTCGACAATTGGCTGAAACGCCGAGCGCTTGCGAATGAGGCGCTGGGCACCTCACGGACCTACGTCGTGACAGAAGGCGGACGTGTGGTCGCCTTCTATGCGCTTGCGAACGGCGCCGTTGCTCACAAGGACGTGTCCGCCAAAACGAGGCGCAACATGCCGGATCCAATTCCGGTGATGGTGCTTGCGCGTTTGGCCGTCGATTCCGCCTACCAGAAACAAGGTCTTGGTTCCGCGCTTCTAAGGGACGCCCTGCTCCGCACCATCGCGGCCGCTCAAATCGCTGGCATTCGCGCGGTGCTGCTTCATGCGATGTCAGATGACGCGAAGCGCTTCTATGCACGTGCCGGATTTCATGAGTGTCCGGTCGATCCAATGATGATGATGATTACGCTCGCAGAGGTTGAGAAGAACCTCAGCCCGCCCAGCGCGAGCTGACGATTGCAACAACAGGACCGGTGGCCCCGATCCTGACGAGCGCACAAAAATCGTGGCCTGACTCGTCTGAACATCGACAGTGGTGAAGTCATCCATCAATCTTCAGGCCGCTCAGTTCAGTGCTCGATACGCGTCGCTTGAAACTCCTGATGGATCGGGTCACCGCCGGCGCTGGAGAACTCGTGTTGGGTCAGCAGGATCATCGTCAGATCCCTGGAGGGGTCGCTGATCCACGAGCTGCCGTAACCTCCAATCCAGCCAAACGAACCCGCAGCGGGCCGATCGGGGAGGGCCTCCGTCACAACTGCCATGCCGTAGCCCCAGCCCCTGCCGCGGCCGAGAATCATTTCCCCGCCCGCTCGCTGTGACGCAGTCAGGTGATTGGTCTTCATCGCCTTGGCTGACGCGGGCGTGAGCAGGGGCTGTCCCCGATGCCGGCCGTCGGCGAGCAACATGCGCGCGAACGCGAGATAGTCGTCGACTGTCGATACCAACCCGGCAGCGCCGTGCTCAAACGTGGGCGGCCGGCTCCACTTTCCGGTCGCCGGCTCATCGAAGAGGACGAGCCTATCGCCTTCGCTGCGATAGGCGTGCGCCAGCCGTTCGATCTTGGCCGGCGGCACGAAGTACGCGGTGCCCTTCATCCCCAGCGGCCGAAAGATTCGCTCTTCGCAAAAGCGCGACAACGACTGGCCCGACGCCCTCGCCACCAGGACCCCCTGGATGTTCGAGCCCGTCCCGTACAACCAGTCTTCCCCCGGCTGCGCAAGGAGCGGCAGGCCGCTGAGCCTCTGCATCCAGGCGTCACCTTCCAACGGCAGCGCCCGGTCCGGCGGGCCGAAGATGCCGAGATCGGCGATCGCCTTCTGAATCGGATAGCGTCCGGGCGGCGCCAGAATCAGCCCGTGCCCACAGCGAAAGGTCAGCAGATCCTCGACGGTAATCGGCCGCCTGGCCGGCACCGTGTCGTCGAGCGCTGCACCGATCCGCCGGAGCACTCCGCGGTTGGCCAGCTCAGGGAGCAGCCGGTCGACCGGCTCGTCGAGTCTGAGCTTGCCTTCCTCGACGAGCATCATGACCGCAGTCGCGGTCACCGGCTTGGTCATCGAGGCAATTCGGAAGATTGTGTCGCGGCGCATGTCCGGACCTTCGAACGCCATCTTGCCGAGCACGAACGTCTCGACTTCGGGTCCGCTGGCGACGAGGCCAACCATGCCCGGCGCAAAGCCCGGTTCAATGTGGCGTTCCAGTCGAGCGCGAAGCTGTCTAAGACTCGTGGCGGCGAATCCCCGAGATTCTTTCCTGGCGCAGCCTGTGACGAGAAGCGCCGCAAAATGCGGCGCCCTTGGCAAGCAGAGTGCGCCGGTCGATTTCTTGTCGGCCATCTTGCCGGTGCATCGTCTGCCTCCTTGTGAGCGGAAACCGCGAGATCGACGACTTCATGACCGTCCCACGCTCGCGCCCAGGGTGAGGAGAAGCTCGTCCAGTTGCGCGAACGTCTCGACCATCGCATCCGCCGCCCCGGTGCCGGCAGCGTCGAGAGCTTCCTTCGAGGAATAGAGCTCGTGCATGACCAGCAGCGTCTTGCCACGCTTTTCCTCGAATGTCACCGTGGTGACAGGCCCACCCTCACCACCTTCCTCGTTGGTCCACACGAGGCGCGAGTGCGGTGTCACTTCGAGGTACGTGCCGAAGAACGCCATAGCATCGGGTTCGAACTCGAGACGGTACTTGCCCCCGACACGAACATCCATCTCACAGGAACGCAGGGACATGCCCATCGACTTCGGCGCCCACCACCGCCTGAACAGCTCGGGCTTGGTCCACGCCTCGAACACGATGCGGGCCGGGCCGTTGAAGGTTCGGGTAACGACTAGCTCACGCTCGGACTTCCGCTCCACCGTCGTGCGGTTCTTCATGGGCGTGGGCTCACTCTCTCTTCTTGCGTCCATCAACCTTCTCCTTCCGTTTCAGTTCCTCGACAACCTTGTCCAGCTCGTCGAACCGTGCATCCCAGAGCTGGCGGTACCTCTCAATCCATGCCGCCTCTTCATCCAGTCTGCGCAGGCCGAGCCTGCAGGTCCGCACGCGCCCGACCTTCGCCGTGGTGACGAGCCCCGCCTGCTCCAAGACGCCGACGTGCTTCTTCATGCCCGTTAGGGTCATGTGGAACTTGTCGGCAAGGTCCGTGATTGAAGCGTCTGCACGCCCGAGCTGCTCCAGAACACCGCGTCGGGTGGCGTCCGAGAGCGCGGCAAACGAGGCATCGAAGCCGGTCCGCGCATACCGAACCATGTGGTTCAGTATATAACATCCGGATTGGCGGCATGCAAGGCGAGGCGTCCACCCGCCTCGGCTTCACCGACTACTTCCGCGTGGAGCTCGCGTGGGCCAAGCTCCTCGGGGCGGTGCTGTTGCTCGCGCCGGTGCCGGCGCGTCTGAAGGAGTGGGCATACGCCGCCTTCGCCATCACCCTCGGCTCTGCGCTCATCGCCCACCTCTCGATCGGAGAAGGCCCGCGGAGGCGTGGGGCTGGGCGGCGGGCACCGGGCGTGCTCTGGGGACTCTGGTACTTTTGTGGCGTCGCCTCGAGGGCGCGGGCGAGCGCCGGACCGCTCGAAGATGAACAACGCGTGGCGAATCAAGACCCGAAGAATCCAGCGCAGATGAAGGCGTCAACTGGCTCACCGTTGACGGACGTCTCTGCTGAGTACCGGTTTCACGTCGATGATGGGCGTTCCGTTCAGAGCTTCGAGATGTCGCACCTGCAGTCGTCGACCGTCGACTGCCGTAATGACCACGTCATGCAGACCGATCGGATTCGGACGGTCGGAGGATCGCGTGCTGAATACGCCCTCTTGCTTTCTGGCGCGGTCACCTCTCGGATGCACTGTGAGCACGTCCCGACGAGCGCGATCGAGCCAGGTGACAAGAACCAATTCATCGCCCGGTCGGATGCTTTGCAGCCCTTCGAGGACTTCCGGTTCGAACACGAGCCACGCTGCAGGCGCGCCTTCGTCGGGCTGTCTGGGGGTAGATTCTGGCTGTGTCAGCGGAGATTCCACCTTACCGATCGCGGTCACCGCGAAACTCGTCATGACGCGTGTCTCGGCTGCTCACGTTGCCGAATTCACCAAGTGCCTGCTTCGACCTTCTTAGTCGTGCAGCGATTTCGACTGTTCGCACAAAGCCAGGTCGCCTTGGCGTTCGATCAACGCGGCGCGCGCCTCGCCTCGCGATGAACACCGATGCCGGCGCGGAACGGCAGCGGGCACGCACTTCGTGAAGTTGAATTAACTGAGGCGAGCAGCTCGAAGGAGTGAGTTCGGAAGTAAATGCGCAGCGGCGGCCCGATGCTCAGCGTGACTTCATTTCGTCCGTTACGCGCTTTAGCAAATCCGTCGCGGCCCGATAGCATTCGCTGGGCACGCGGCGGGAGCGTCGGTGTCAGCGGCCGCAGACTGCTTTGAGCCGGCAAAGGCTGCGTCGTTCTTCGAGGCTCACCTCGCGAAACCTTGGCGAACCTATCAATAACAGGCCATTTACGCTGCCTCTCGGATCAACCAGTTGCGGAAATCGTCCAGTGCGGCGAGCCAGCCCAGTAAGTGTACGGTCTCAGGACCTCGCCGTCCGGCGCCGATCGCGAGACGCAGCGCCATCTCGCGAGCGCGGGCCGGCGCGCGGCTCGTCAACAATCCCGCGACGTTCGCGCATGCGACGAGCAGCACGGCAAGTGCCAGGGTGGACAGCATCGCTGTCAGCATCGCGTCGGACGGAGCTCGGTTCGAATCAGGAACCGACGATTCCTGTTCGTATCCGGGTACGCTCGCTCCAGATCAGTGGCAATCGCCGTCAACTCGCTCTGCGCGGTGGCCTGCGATACGCTGGCCTTGAGTCGGCCCTTTAGCGTGAGGTTCCGGGCGTCGCGCGATTCGAGCGATGCCGCTTGCGGATCGTTGATGATCTGCGGCGACATCATGATTGGTACAAAGAAGTCCGGCCGCACGAATTGATCCAAGCCGGTGAATCCCGGAGGGGCTACTCCAATCACCGCGAACGGCTGTCCGTTGATCCGCAGGCTGCGGCCGAGGACTCCCGGGTCCGATCCGAATTCCTGCTCCCACATCGTGCGACCGAGCACGACCACGGCGTCCCCCCTGGGACTTGATCTTCTTCAGGTCTGAACGCCCGGCCGATCGTTGGCTCGACGCCCATGACCGCAAACAGGTTGCTGCTCGCCGTCACGCCCATTCTCAACCTCGGCGTGGCATTGGGATCGGTCGCGACACCGGCGGTGGCGTACCTGAACGCCACCAGCCCGTCCAGACTCTTCGCGCGATCGCAAATGTCCACGTCAATCGCGGTATGAAGAGACGAGGGAACTGATGCCGAAGGCTTCAACCGAGGAATTGGAGCCGACCGTGAAGACCTCGCCCGGCCGCGCGACGGGCAGTGGCCGTAACAGCAGAGCGTCCGCGAAACTGAAAATGGCGCAGTGGGCTCCGATGCCGATTGCGAGCGACTAGACCGCGATGCTGGTGAACCCCGGAGTTGCCGCGAGCAGGCGGACGCCGTATCGAACGTCCTGCCACGTCCGTTCGACGATAGGAAGCATTAGGGCAGTCTCGCGGCTAGCATGAACGCTCCTTCTCGGACTCTGGTCAACCCCTTCCCCCCGTTCGACGGTCGAATCGCCCGCTCGAGCGGACGACAGCGAACCGCCATGTCCATGTGGCGCGGGTGCCTCGATGCCAGGCTCTGCCTGACTCGATCCAGAACCTCGCTAGGCCCGGGCTCGCTTGAAGTAGAACTGAATCTTCCCTGGTGGTGCGACTACCCGACCAGCACTCAGCCCTCGATCCCCGGACTTCGAGGTTGTTCCAGGCGGAAAGGAGGCCGGACTCAACCTTGCGGAACGTAGGGATCCGGAACAACGCGTTCGAAAACCCAGACGACTTTATACGGACCCTTGAGACCAACGCCCTCATTGGTGGCGGTCAACGTCTTTCCATCAGCCGATACCTTGTACGTCCCCGCGCTGAGCACTTTTCCGTCGACCTCGGCGCCGATCTCCAG
This sequence comes from uncultured Acidobacteriota bacterium, assembly GCA_963807105.1. GTDB lineage: Bacteria > Acidobacteriota > Vicinamibacteria > Vicinamibacterales > UBA2999 > DASPWV01. Next base: position 94,713 of record CAWEAM010000003.1, read on the forward strand.
CGTCTGTGAATCTGAGCGGCTGCCAAAGGCCACGGCACCCGGTGGAACGCCGGGGATCGGACGGCCATTGAGATCGAGGAGGGGCCGCCGTCGTCCGTCCGTGCTGATCGCTTGAGGGCGTTCCGCCACAGCTTTCCCATCAACAATCCCGTACGCGACCATCAGATAACCCGTTTCCGTCGCCTCGAACCGCAAGCACGCCTGCTGCGGCTTGGGGTTATCGCGCACATCCCACTGCGAATCCTCGCTTTTCGCCGTCCACGTGCCTTCGAAAACGTCGTCAGTCATCGTGAGCTCCTTGGCTTTGCTTATCCATGTTGAGAGGTACTCATACGGGAGGCGCATGGCAAGGTCGGCAAACAGCCGAATCATCCCTACTGTGCCCTGCTGCTGCCACACGAGTGGTACGACGTCTTCGCCGAGCTGTTCGAGCCCGTCACCACAGACCGCCCGGAACTCGTAAGGAAATGTGCGCGCCGCGCGGCGATACAGTCGACTGCACACGGTCACCCAGCCGCTCACGTGCGCGCCTCCTGCCGGCGTCGAGCGTCGAGAAGGCGAACGAGGTCCTTGAGGCGCTGGCTCTCGAGATCGAGGACGCGCCGGCCCAACGTCGTCAGCTTGTAGTACCGACGACGGGCATCGTCGAACTCCGGCGCCGGGCGGTCGCCCGATTCGACGATCAATCCCGCCTCGATGAGCCTTCTTAACGAGCCATACAGCGTCGCGGGCCACAGGCGCACCTTGCCGTCGCTGCGCGCGAGGACGTTCTGCATGATGCCGTAGCCGTGCTGCTCACCCTCGACGAGGCACAGCAGAATGTGGAACCAATTGCTCCTCAAGGGCAGAAACGCGTCCGGATTCTTCCTCAGCATGACTCGATATCTATAGCTACTAATATACATATCTGTCAAGCCTCAAGACACGACCGGAGGTTGACCCGAAGCGGATCGGAATCATTGGACACAGCTTCGCTGGTCTCACAGCGCCGATGGCCGCGGTCCGCTCGAATGACGTCGCATTCGTCATTTCGCTGGCGGCTCGTTTCACCGACGCCAGCGTCAACCTCGAGCGGTTGCCTCCAGACTTCGCGCGGTGACCACCGCAACCTGGACCACCCCTGATTCAGAGTTCACCCACATTGAGCTCGTCCGAGCTGGAAAGCAGGCTGCCGAGAGGCGTTCACTTCGGCGATGGCGAACGTGAGCGACCAGGAGCGCGCGCCCATCCGTTAGCTAGTGCCCTGTCGTACCGGGAGCGAAACGGGGACGTCTGGCCTTCTGAGAGTCCGTAGGGGAGGTCGGTCGAAACCGTGCGAGCCACCCGCGATGAAATCGGCGGCCGGGGTTGCAGGCGCTGGTCGAGGAGCAGTGCTGTTTGTGACGTTGATAGTGCTCGGGGCCGCGTGCTCCGAATTGCCGGCGCCGCACGGCACGTGCGGCGAAATAGTGGCGAAACGTCCGCGATTTAGGCCGCTTCGCGAATCAACCAGTTGCGAAATCGTCCAGTGCGGCGAGCCGGTTCTGTAAAGCCAGTTAGATCAATAACTTGCAGACTCGGTATTCAGACCGATCTGTCAACCGGTTAATCCTCAATTGTTTGCGATGGGTTGGGCCGCGCTGGACGATTTCCGCAACTGGCTGCGTGGTTTCTGGGGCTGCGGTTGGTCATCAGGCAGATGTCCGCATCTTCCGGCTGACTGTAAACGATCTGCCGCAAGCCAACGTCTAATCGCGGTCCGACTGTCCGAAAGGGACCCATGACCGCTCTCGTCCACGACCTGCGCCTTGCCGTCCGCGTCCTGCTCGGCACCAAGACCTGGACGCTCGTCGTCCTCCTGTCGCTCGCGCTCGGCATCGGGGCGAACACGGCGTTGTTCACGGCGGTGAATGGCCTGCTCCTGCAGACCGTGAATGTTCACGAGCCCGAGCGCTTGGTCCGGTTCAACCACGTTGGCCCGAACGACACGGTCAGGAACTCGAACGACTACGGCTACTCGGGGAGGTCCGGCACGCGGAACATCCGGTCCACGTTCTCCTTTCCGATGATCGAGGAGCTGCGTGCCGCCAACACGACGCTGACCGGCTTGGCCGCGGGCGTGCCGATGGGCAGCCTGAACGTCCTCGTGGACGGCAACGCCCAGCTCGCCACCGGCTATCAGGCCACCGGCAACTACTTCACAGTGATCGGCGTGCCGGCCGTTCTGGGCCGCGTGTTCGCCGAGGCCGATGACAGGCCGAGCGCACCGCCCGTCGCCGTAATCAGCCACGCGTACTGGAACAAGCGGTTCGGGGGCGAGCCGTCCGCGATCGGCCGTGTCGTGTCGATCAATGGTCAGATGGTCACCATCGTCGGCCTGACGCCCGCCGACTTCGCCGGCATCGAGCGGCTCGGCGCCGACGCTCCCGACGTCACCGTGCCGCTGGCGTTCGACGCCCTCTTCGCGCCGCCAGCCAGGGTCGAGATTCCGCGCATGCAGCAGCCGACCTACTGGTGGCTGCAACTCGTGGGTCGCCTGAAGCCGGGTGTGTCGATTGAGCAGGTCGGCGCGAACTTCGCGATGGTCTTTCAACGCACGGCGATCGCGGGCATGGCCGAGTACCAGTCGTCGCTGACGGCGGACGAGAAGGCCCTGTCGACCAACCGACAGCGTGGCACGGCGGTGCCGGAGTTGCTGATCAACCCAGCGGCCCACGGCTACTACGACGTCCCTCCCCAGACGCGGCGGTCGGCGGGCTTCCTGAGCGTCGTCGTGGTGATCGTACTGCTGGTCGTCTGCGCCAACGTCGCGAATCTCCTGCTGACACGTGGGACCGAGCGGACCCGGGAGATCGCGGTCCGCCTCTCGATTGGCGCCACGCGCGGCCGGCTGCTCCGTCAGCTGCTCACGGAGAGCCTCCTTCTCTCGAGCGTTGGCGGGGCGGCCGGCGGCCTCCTCGCGTACTGGCTGCAGGGGCTGCTTCCGTTCGGTCAGACGGCGCCGCCCGATTGGCGGGTGTTCGGATTCCTCGCCGGCGTCAGCATGCTGACCGGGGTTGTCTTCGGCCTCCTACCGGCCCTGCGCGCGACGCAGGTGGATCTGGCTGGCGCGATGAAGCAGAGCGGCCGCAGCGTCACCGGCTCGCGTACCGTCCTTGGCAAGGGGCTGGTCGTACTGCAAATCGCGATGTCGCTCGTGCTCCTCGTCGGCGCCGGCCTGTTCCTGCAAACGCTCGAGAACCTCGAGGGCGTGGACGTCGGTTTCGACTCGAAGAACCTGCTCATGTTCAACGTGAATCCCCGCATCAACGGCTACGATGTCGATCGCTCTTCGCGGGTCTTCCACCAGATGCTCGAACGGATGGCCACGGTGCCGGGCGTGACCTCGGCCGCGCTGACGCGTACGCGGCTGCTCTCCGGCACCACGAACATGTACTCGACGTGGAAGCAGGGGCAAACGTCTCAGGCTCCGGCCGAAGAGAACATGTACATGATGGACGTCTCGCCGGCGTTCTTCGCGACGATGGGGATTCCGGTCCTACGGGGCCGAAGCTTCACTGATCGCGACGGCGCGACCGGACCCAAGGTAGCGATTCTCAACGAAGCGGCTGCGCGCCGGCTCTTCCCGGACGGCGACGTCCTCGGGCGGCGCATCGGCGAGTCGTTCGAGAAGTCGGGCGAGTTCGAGGTCGTCGGCGTGGTGCGCGACACGAAATACGCGAGCGTTCGCGATCCAGGCCCACCGACGATGTATCGGTGCGTGTGGCAGACCACGTCAAGGAACCTGCACGTCGTGCTCAGGACCACGGGGGAGCCACGGGCGATGTCCGATACGGTGCGGGCCGCGATGCGCGAAGTCGACCCGACGCTGCCGATTCAGGAGTTCACGTCTCAGAGCGAACAAATCTCGCAGCGGTTCGCGCAGGAGCGGTTGTTCGCCCGCGCCTACGCCGCGTTCGGCGCGCTCGCCGTTCTACTCGCGTGCATCGGCCTGTTCGGTTTGATGAGCTACAACGTGGCGCGGCGGACCAGCGAGATCGGTGTCCGCCTGGCGCTTGGCGCCCAGCGAAGGGCCGTGATCGGCATGGTGATGAGCGAGTCCATTTGGCTCGTCGCCATCGGCGTCGTGCTGGGTCTTGCCGCCGTCCTGTGGGCCGGTCGATTTGTCCAGACGGTGGTGTACGGCTTGTCACCCAGCGATCCCCTAACGATCGGCGGTGCGGTGGCGCTGATCGCCGGTGTCACGGCCCTCGCCGCCGGCGCGCCAGCGCGGCGCGCCTCGAACGTGAATCCGATCGAGGCTTTGCGGCAGCAGTAGGCATCATTCGCATGCGGCACTTGGTGCACGACGAGGTGGACTGTGTTCGGCGGTCCGGCGGCCGATTCAGGCCGCCTCCCGAATGAGCCAGTTGCGAAAATCGTCCAGTGCGGCGAGCCAACTTTCACATGTTCGACCCGCCGCTCGTCTGGGCTGGACGGCTCCTATTTCCCGAGATCCGATCGACGCGTACGCGATGCAGATGACGTATCGCCCGATGCCGGAGATGTTGCGCGCGGATGTTGCGGTCCTACGTCATAGCTGAAATCGAACGCCGCCTGACCGCCGGAGCGCGCTACCGCGACGGACACTCATTCACCGGTGCCCACTCAGTGGTGTTCGTCTGCCATGGCTCCGACGCGTCATGGAGCACGAGGAACAATGCCCGACGTGTCTCCGCCCCAATGCTCGTCAGCACCATCGGCGGACCCGGCGGAACGAAGCCGCCTTCACCAGATCGCAGGACTATGGTGTTGTCGGGCGTCCGCAAGCACTGCGCACCTGTCAATACATACCAAGCCTCGGGCCCAGAATGCCGGTGGACCGTCGTCACCATTCCTTGGTTCGGCGGGAAGGTAGCCTCCATGTATCGCGCTACGTATTCTCTTGCGCGTGGAACGGGTAACGGGCCAATGACCGCGACGCGCTCACCAGCGGACGGCCGCCACAGTGCGTTGGCGATCGTGAAGAGCCAGACCTTGTCGAGCGATTCGGCTACGGTGCTCAGGGATTTTGCTTTCGCAGCTTCTGCCGCAGCGCGTGTCGGGTAAGTGTACAGATGCCAGAAGACAGGTTCATCCGGCAGCGTCGCACCTGGCTGAATAGCGCTGAGATAACATCCGATCTCGCTCGGCCGCTTCGGCGGCTCGGCGCAGCCGCCAGGGAATTTTCCCGGAATCTGCTGTGCCGACATTTGTGCTGCAAATGCTAGTGCCGAGACGATTCCGATCAGTACAGGGTAAAGCGTTGATCGAGTCTCCACGTCTTTCTTATGGTCAGGACGAGCGACTTACGGCACGGAAAGAATCTACCACGTCGAGCACACCAGTCTGTTCAAGACTGGCGGCTCCCGCGCGAGTCTGTCCGACGAATGCGCGCTTCGCAGGGGGCTTGATTACATAGAAGTGAAGGGCGACGATGGTGACTTCTATATTCTGCGCGGCGTCAACGACGCTGATGCGTGGGAAATTGTCGATCTTCCACCGGAGAGGCACATGACTTGTTTTGCGATCGCGATGGCTTGCGTCCTCACCATGCCTCCCCTCCAGGCCGAAGCGCAGCAACCAGCGCGCGTCACGATTCTCTACGACGCCTTCGGGCCAGCGTCTGCGCTGCAGAAAGACTGGGGGTTCGCGGCGCTCATCGAGGTACGGCGGACGTCGGATCCTCTTCGATACTGGCAACGATGCGGGCATATTCGCGCGCAACGTCAAGCAGCTCGGAGTGGACTTGACGCGCCTCGACGCCGTAGTGATCTCCCATCGCCATGGCGATCACACCACAGGACTGGAAGTGTTAGTCGCCATCAACCCGACAGTCCCGATCTATGCGCCGCAAGAAGGGGCCTTTTTCAGAGGCGGAGTGCCTCAGGAGTTCCTGGCGCGCGACGCGTCGGTGCCGACGAACATGCGTTACTTCGATGGCAAGGATCCCGATGGCCTGCGCAGCGGCACCCCCTGGCCGCGAGGCAACTTCCAGACTGTGACCAGAACGACGGAAATCCTTCCCGGCTTCTTCGTGCTGACCACCAGGTCCGACAAGGCGGGAACACGCGAGATGAACGAGTTGTCGCTGGCAGTGCGAACCCCCAAGGGCTTGGCGGTAGTGGTCGGCTGCTCTCACCCCGGCATCGAGAAAATTCTCGACGCCGCAGCGCAGATCGATAAGAAGCTCTACACGAGCATCGGCGGATTTCATCTCGTGCAGACGCCGCGCGAGGAGATCGAGCGCGTCGCGGGCATGCTGCACGACACGCTCAAGCTGGAGCGCGTCGCGCCTGGCCATTGTACAAGCGAGCCTGGCTTCGCGGCGTTCATGCGCAAGTTTGGCGATCGATTCGATCAGGCTGGTATTGGTGCTACCTTGCAGTTGCCACGATAGCAGCAGGAATCAGTCGGGCACCAGGAGACGGGTTTCACGCCGCCTCGCGGGTGAGCCAGTTGCGGAAATCGTCCAGTGCGGCGAGCCAATCAAATCATGGAAATTCCACCTGTAGGGTGCACAAACTCGCTTCGCCTTAAGCGGCACGCTCGTACTCCTGTGTCAACCCTGCGAGCCGGTCCCTGCGAATCACCAACGCCGGCTGCGGATGCAAGCAGCCTTCCGGCACCGACCGACCGTCCGGCGGCATCAGCTTCAAGCTTCGGTGAGCTCGATGGCGATTGTAATGATCGATGAACGCCACAAGCACGCGCTCGGCGGGACGCGCGTTGAGTAGGAGCAGCCAATCAAGGCATTCGGAGCGGACGGTCCGTACGAATCGTTCCGCGATCGCGTTGGCCTGTGGGACCTGGATCGGCGTCGAATGATGGGAATCCGCGAATCCTGAAATTCCATGATACCTGGCGGGCTTGGCTGGGTGACCCACTCCTCGTCAGGGTGCGCGGTGCAACCGGCGAAGTGGACGCGGCGAGTCGCGACCTCGATAAAGAACAACACATACAACCGCCGGACCCAGATTGTCTCAACAGTCAAGAAATCGACGGCGACGATGTCTTTCGCCTGCGCCTGAAGGAACTCACGCCACGATGGACCGGAACGCCTCGGCGCGGGGCCGACGTGCGCCGTACGCAGCACCTTCCGGACCGTGGTCGCCGACACAGCCGCACCCAGACCAAACAGTTCGCCCACGATCCGCTGATAGCCCCAGCGAGGGTTCTCGCGCGCAAGCGGAGAATGAGCGACCGGACTTCACCTCCGATTCGCTTGCGGCCAACGCGCCGACAGGTCCACCGCCGCGCGACCAACCGACGATGCCACTCGAGTAGAGTGGCTGGTTTGACGATGCAAGAGGCCCAGAGCGGCCGAGGCACCCGCCTCCAAAGACCGACCCAAGGCGCCGGCTATTAACGCAAAGAACATTAACGCACCCTACTGGTCGCGTGGCGGAAAGGGTTTGCGCGTCGCCGCACTACCAGAGTGTTAGCGCGCCTCGCGGCGTACTCGCGGTCGCACGAGCGCGATCAGCCGCGGACACATCGTTCGTGACAGGAGGGTTTATGAGGGAACTGCGTACGGACTTGCGGTGCTCGATTGCGACGATGGTCATTGGCGCTCTCTGCGGCGCTTTCGTCCACACAGCCGTGCTCCCCTCGGATAGTGCGCTCGATCCGACGTTTGGTGCACATGGGATTGTCTTGCAAGACTTCGGCGCCACCGAAGACGTCCTCGATGACACGGCGATCCAGGCGGACGGTGGCATCATCGGCGTCGGAGACGGGCGGCTGGCTCGCTTCAGGCCGAACGGATCGCTGGATCCCGCCTTCGGGAACGGCGGCAGTGTGATCACGGCGCCGACGCTGTCGCTGCGCCGGGTTGCCGTGCAGCCTGATGGCAAGGTCCTCGCCGCGGGTATCACCGGCGCGGGCGCGGCGACATCGCCGTGTGTGGTCGCGCGCTACGGCGTCGACGGGACGCTCGATGCGACGTTCGGTACCGACGGTCTCGCGATCCTCGATTTCACTGATCAGTGCGTGGAGGCCGCCGACATCGCCGTCCGCGACGACGGCACGATCGTCACCGCGGTCAGTTTGTTCGGGATTCCGCGCCGGACGGGTTACGCCACCGTGCGGCTGACCCCGGACGGATTGCTGGACACGTCGTTCAACAACACCGGCGTCGTCATCGAGAGCTTCTTCACCTTGAGGTTCGCGACCGCGATCGCGGTGCAGCCCGATGGCAAGATCGTGGTCGGCGGCTCGGATCTGCGCGGCTACGTGCTGTTCCGATACAACGAGGATGGATCGCGGGACACGTCGTTCAACGGCTCGGGTCTGGTCGACGATCGCGTGTCGAGCGATGGGGTTGGCGGCGGCCTGCAGCGCGTCGAGGGCATCGTCGATCAAACGGATGGCGCCCTCGCGATTGCCGTGACCGGCTCGCTGGCGCATTTCACGATCGTGCGTTATCGACCCGAGGGCACGCGCGATGCCTCCTTCGGCACGGACGGGGTCAAGAGCGGCGTGCCGGGGACCAGCACCGCCATCGCGCTCCAACGTGATGGCCGGATCCTCGTCGCCGGCCTGGTGGCCGACAAGCTCGGTGGGCTGGGGCTCGAGCGCTACAACGCCGACGGCAGCGAGGACCTGACATTCAACGACGAGGGCGCACGCGCGCGGTTCAGGTCGTCGCAAGTCGAGCAGGGGGCGACGCCGCTACAGGTGCAGTCCGACGGCCGCATCGTGCTCGGCGCGACGTTGAGCGCACCGTTCACGCTCCCACCGCACGATTGGCTGCTGATCCGCTTCCAGGGCGCGCCGATCATTGACTGACGAGCACGGGCGCCTGTCCCTCGCCAAAATCGCGTGGCGAAGAATCATTGTGTGCTCCGCAAATATTACATCCGTCCGGCGAGTGTGGGGGGCAGGTGTTCGGCCGAACGCGGTCAAGCCGGCGGAGGCATTCTGGCGCCATGCCGTGGCGCCGACGCTCACTGCCGTCCACGATCCGCCGGCTCCTGTTCGATGTCGTCACGCTCGCTTGCTTGGCGGTGACGTCTCGCACGCAGCTGGCGGCGGAGAACGTGTTCTTGCCCAAGCGGCTGGCAGTCTACCAAGAGCGCCGCGTCAAGCCGAGACGGCCGGATCTGGCTACGCGAGTGGCTCTCGTCCTGCTCTCACGCCTGCTGGACTGGCGCGCGCTCCTGACGGTGGTCCAGCCAGACGCGCTCATCCGGTGCCATCGCCAGGGCTGGCGGCTCCTTCGGTGACGGAAGTCGCGGCTAGGACGGCCGCCGATTGCGAGGGACTTGCAGCGACTGATCGTGAGCATGGCTCAGGCGAACCCGACCTGGGGTGAGGAGCGGATTGCGAACGCACTCCGCATCCCTTATGTCTTCGTCGTCCTCGAGGTCGGCACGCGGTGGATCCTCCACTTGAACGTGACGGAGCATCCCACTGCGGGAGTGGACAATCCAGCAGGTTCGCGCGGTCGTCGCTCCCGAGGCGTCCCACCGGTTGTCCTCCACGATCGGGATAGCATTTTTGCGCCAAGTGTCAACCGGGCGATCGCGTCGATGGGGCGGCATGTACTTAAGGACGCCGGTATGGATGCAGCATGCCAACGCGTTTTGCGAACGACTGATTGGCACGATGCGTCGGGAGTGCCTGGACTGGCTGATCCCCATCCACGAGGGCCATCTCCGATGGATGCTCCGCGAATGGGTGACCCACTACAACCGGGGCCACCCAGATGCCAGCCTGGGACCGGATTCCTGATCTCGTGCGTGAAGCAGCTGAGCGCAATCCCGTTGTTCGATGCGACCGTGATGGCGCCTTTCGAACCCTCCAGTGTTGAGAGCACATCAGCGGGGCCGAACGCTGGGACGAGCGCTTCCGCAAGATTTCGAAGCTGGTCTTCGGTTGCGTGCCGATCGATTCGAGGGCGTATTATCATCGCGCACTGACGCGGTCACGAGGAGTGTGAGCATGCTCTTGGAGACTCTCTGGCGGGACGTGAGCTACGGCGCGCGCATGCTGTGGCAGAAGCCCGCGTACAGCGCCATCGCCATTCTCACCCTCGCGCTCGGCATCGGCGCAAACACGGCCATCTTCAGCGTCGTCAACACCGTGCTGCTCGAGCCGCTGCCGTTCGCGGAGCCGGATCGCTTAGTGGCCCTTGGCCAGCTGACCGCGCAGAACCGCGCCGCGCTGTCGCAGTTTTCCTTCCGTAACTTTGCCGACATGCGCGATCGAAGCCAGTCATTCGATCGCCTCGCGGCCTATTACAACACCAACTTGACGCTGACCGGCGATCGCGAAGCACAGCTCCTGCGCGGCACGGTGGTGACGGCCGACCTGTTCCCGTTGCTTAATGTCTCACCGGCGTTGGGACGCACCTTTCTTGCTGAAGAAGATGCCGCTGGTGGCGGCCCCGGCGGCCGCCCGGCGATCCTGAGCTGGCAGTGCTGGCAGGAGCAGTTCGGCGGCGACGCGAGCGTGATCGGGCGCGCAGTCGACATCAATAACGCGCGCTTCACTGTCGTCGGCGTGATGCCCGCCGGATTCAAGTTTCCCGTCCAGCCGCAGCCGACCGAGGTGTGGGTCTCGACTGCGCTCGACAACGAACGGCCGAAAGGCCCGGGCGCGATCATGGAGGCACGCGGCTATCGCGGCTGGCGTGCGATCGGGCGGCTGAAGCCCCGCGTCACGATCGAGCAGGCGCAGTCCGAGGCTGCGGTGATCGCCGCCAGCCTGGAGGCGCAATTTCCGGACGAGAACAAAGACATGGGCATCGGGGTCAGGCCGCTGCTCGAATCGGTGGTCGGCAACCTGCGGCGCGCTCTACTGATCCTGGTGAGCGCCGTCGCGTGCGTGCTGCTCATCGCGTGCGTGAACGTCGCCAACTTGCTGCTCGAACGCGCCATCAGCCGGCAGCGTGAGATCAAGGTGCGGCTGGCGCTCGGCGCGAGCGGCGCGCGCATCATCCGCCAGCTTCTCACGGAGAGCTTGCTGCTCGCCGGCCTCGGCGGCGTCGCGGGGACGATGCTCGCGTTCTGGGGCACGGATCTGATCGTCGCGCTCAGCCCCGAATCCCTGGCGCGCGTCGCGGAGACCGAGATCGATGCGCGCGTCCTGGCCTTCACGGCGCTGGTTTCGCTGGTGACGGGTATTGCCTTCGGACTCGCGCCTGCGCTGCTGATTTCGAAGACAAATGTGGCCGAATCGCTCAAAGAGGGCAGGCGCGGCGCGACCGCCAGCGTCCAGACGAACCGCACGCGCAGCCTGCTGGTGATCACCGAGGTCGCGCTCGCGCTGGTGCTGTTGGTTGGCGCCGGCCTCTTGATCAACAGCTTCGTCCGGCTGCAACAGGTCGCCCCGGGGTTCGATCCGGGTCACACGCTGACCTTCAACGTCGCCCCATCGGCGGCGCGGACGACCAATCCGGGGCAGATCGCCGATTTCTACCGGGAGCTGACCCAACGACTCAAAGCGCTGCCCAGGGTGGTCAATGCGAGCGTCATCTTTCAACTGCCGCTCGGAGGCACCGCCGCCAACACGAGCATCGCGATCGAAGGCAGGCCAGTGGCTCCCGGCGACCGACCGACCGCCATTATTCACATGGCCGGCCCTGAATACTTCCGGACGATGGGCATTCCGTTGGTCAAGGGGCGCGAGTTCACCGATCGGGACGACCTGAGTTGGCCTCCAGTGTTGATCATCAACGAGGCCCTGGCGCGGCAGCACTTCCCGAATGAGGATCCGATCGGCAAACGCATCGCGCCCGGTTTCTCCACGGTGCCGGTGAGTGATGACGACACAGGCATGCGGGAAGTGGTCGGCGTGGCCGCCGACGTCAAGCACCAGAACCTGCAAGGTCCGCCCCAGTCCGAGATCTACTTCGCGCAGGCGCAGATGCCGATGTCGGCGATGACCGTCGTGGTGCGCGCGGCCGGCAATCTGCGCGCGCTCCAGACGACGGTACGCAGCGTGGTCCAGTCGCTCGACAAGAACGCGCCGGTCTACGGCGTCCGCACGGTCGACGAGCTTCTCGATCGCTCGGTTGCTACGCCGCGTTTCAACACGCTGCTGCTGGGCCTGTTCGCCGCGGTCGCGCTGATCCTGACGACGGTGGGACTCTACGGCGTAATCGCGTGTTCGGTGTCCGAGAACACGCAGCAGATTGGCATCCGCGTCGCGCTGGGCGCGCAGCGGAGCGACGTCCTCAAGCTGATCGTCGGGCAGGGCGTCACGCTGACGATCGCCGGGGTCGTGATCGGCCTCTTCGCGGCCTACGGTCTGACGCGATTGATGTCGAGCCTGCTGTTCGGCGTAGGGTCGACCGATCCCTGGACGTTCACGGGTGTCGCGGTTCTCCTGCTATGCGTGGCGGCGATCGCTTGTTACCTCCCGGCACGCCGCGCGATGAACGTCGATCCCATGGTGGCTATCAGGCAAGATTAGCCGCGCCGGTCTCTCACGGCCATGTGCTGGCGGCGCATGTCTTCGCCGGGTGGTTGCGGGGCCGGAGCGGGTGAGGGCGCCCCCGCGTTCGACAATCCCGGAATGGCCGCAGCAGATCCTCAGTCCCAGGTCCAGGGATTACAGGTGTCAGCAACCCATCAATCCGTCAGCGGCCAAAAATCCCACTCAGTGGCGACACGAGCAGGCATCTCACAGCCTTCTCACGCGGCCTCACGGATGAGCCAGTTGCGGAAATCGTTCAGTGCGGCGAGCCAAATACTCACAACAATTTACAGGCGCCGATTGGGGCGAACGGGCGGCGGTGCGGCCGTGTCGAGCGTGAGCTGACCGTTAGCTGTCGGCGGGCTCGCACCGCACCGGAAAATTTACCGAGTTGGCGATAAAGCACAAGTGATGCGCGCGTTTTGTGAAGAGCCGGAACTTTCGATCGGTCGGTCGCGAAATCAAACGTCACGCGCGGACGTGACACGACTTCGACGAAGTGTCCGCCTTCATCCGCCGTCTCGACCATCGTTCCGGTCGCGTCATCCTCGTACGCAGTCACCACCACGCCTGCCTGCCAAGCCAGATGGAGAAACCACAACATGTGACACGAAGAGATCGACATGACGAGCAGTTCCTCGGGGTTGTAGCGCGTCTGGTCGCCGCGAAACGCGGGATCGGAGCAGCCGGGAATGATAGGACTGTCGACGTTAACGTGGTGGTGGCGCTCCACGCGCAAGCTCGGCGAGCGTCGTCAGAGCGACTTCGAGCGTTTCGAGTGTCGGTGAGGCAAGCGCGAGACGGACCGCGTTCGGCGCGTGTCCCGGTGCGACCGCAAACGCCGCCGCCGACACAACCGCGATGCCTTTACGAGCCGAGACGGCTTCAAACACCTCGGCACGCCACCCTGTGGGAAGCGTGAGCCAAGCGTGATACGAGCGAGCGTCACTCGTCAGCGCCAGGCCAGACAGCGCCTTTCGCAATATGCGTTGCCTGATCGAGGCATCGCGCCGCTTGGCGCTGGTGATCGCTGCCGCGGTGCCATCGGTCATCCATAGCGTACACGCGGCGAGTGCTGCGCCACTCGGACCGTACGCGTGCGATCGGACAGCCATCGCGATCGGTTCGATCAAGTCATGCGGCGGGACGATGATGCCGACCGTTAGACCGGGAGCCACGCGTTTCGACAGGCTATCGATCATGATGACGCGATCCGGCGCGAGCGCTGCAAGTGGCGGCCCGTGCACGGATGACAGAAACGAATACACCGCGTCCTCAATCGCGATCAGCTGGTGGCGCTTGATAATGCGAGCAAGGTCGGCGCGTCTGCGCTCGGACATGCTTGTGCCGACGGGGTTGTGGAGTGTTGGCTGGCAATAGACTGCGCGCACGGAGCGCCTCAGATGCGCGGACTCGAGTGCATCCGGACACATTCCGTCGTCGTCCATCGGCACCGGCACGAGTTCGACGTGGCAGCGAGCGGCGATGGCTCTGATGACGGGATACGTCAACGTATCCGTTGCCAAGCGTTGTCCCGGTCGCACCAACGCGGCTACAACGGCGCCGAGCGCCTGCTTGCCATTGCCGGCGAAGATCACGCCGTCCGAATCGATTCGCCAGCGACGACCATGTGACAGAAAGTCGGCCGCAGCCTTGCGTGCGGCAGGCGTCCCGATCGCTGCAACCGGGCGCAGCGCCTCCTCGAATGCGGTGCTGCGTCGCAACAACGTCGCGAGGCTGTCTGCGAGAAGGCGCGCCTGCTCAGGCAGTATCGGCACGTTCAGCGCGAGGTCGACGTACGCGCCTGACGGTTCGGCCAGCGCGGGTCCAGCGGGCGCCGCCGCCGCACGCACATAAGTGCCGCGCCCGGTCTCTCCGACCACAAATCCGCGACGCGCCAGTTCGCGATAGGCGAGGCTGACCGTGGATGCCGCGATGCGACGCTGACGTGCGAGCGTCCGTTGGGGTGGAAGGCGGTCACCGGGCCGCCATCGCTTGCCTTCCTCGATTGCGGCAGCAAATTCCGCAACCAACGTTTGGAGAGTGTGTCTCTTCATGAATTGCTATCGGTGCAATTTGCATATTGCACTGGAACGACATCACGCTACTACAAATGGCACATATCCACATCGATGGAATCTCGGCTGCGTTCGACGATCTTGGCAACGGAACGGATCAATCACCGGCGACGCGAATGGAGCGAGTCCTTCTTCTGATTCACGGTCACCCGTTCGATCGATCGATGTGGCGGCCACAGGCCGAAGCGGCCGCGGCGGCGGGATGGCGTGTGATCGTGCCCGATTTACGGGGTTACGGGGAGACGACGGTTGTCTCCGGGAAGACGACGCTCGATGTTTTCGCAAATGACCTGGCGGCGCTCCTCGACCGACTCGGCGTCAACCGTGCAGTGGTTGGCGGTCTGTCGATGGGAGGCCAGATCGCCATGGAGTTTGCGCGGCTGCATCCGAACCGCGTCCAAGGTCTCCTGCTCGCAGCGACGTTCGCGCGAACTGACACGGACACAATCCAACGCTACAGACATGAATTGGCTGATCGCCTGGAGCACGAGGGCATGGCGCGTCTTGCGGACGAACTCTTACCAAAAATGCTTGCACCCCAAAGCATCCAGGACGGGCCGCAACTCGCCGCGATGGTGCATGCGATGATGCAGCGGGCGCCCGCCCTGGGCGCTGCCGCGGCGTTGCGCGGACGAGCCGAGCGCCGTTCGTATGAGCCGGTCCTTGCGGCGCTAATGATTCCTGCTCTGATCATCGTTGGCGATCAGGACGCGTTCACTTCGCGGGACGACGCCGAACAGATGCAGAAGCTCCTGAGCCGTGGCCGGCTGGTGTGGATGCATGGCGTGGGTCATATGCCGAATCTCGAGCGGCCTCGTGAGTTCAACGACGCGCTGCTGGCATTCCTGAAGCAATTCTCCACAGGATCGACTCTACAGACGGCCGATGCCTGAAGAACGCCACTGCCCGTCGTGGCACACGTACGTTGAGTCGATCATCGACACGCGCGCGATTGGTGGCATTCACCGATCAGTGCCTCTATCAACTTCGAACAGGCCACTGGTGAGGGGCTCGACTCTTAGCGGGCTTGGTTGGCTCGTTGGCCTTCGTAATGCGTGAAAGCAGCGGCGGGATCCGCCTCGGCGGCCAGGCAGCGGGCGAGGACCCACGGCGTCCTCGATGGCCTGGCAGCCGCCCTGACCGAGGTTGGGTGTCATGGGGTGCGCAGCGTTGCCGAGCAGGGCCACTCGGCCAGCCGTCCAGCGCGGGGCGCGCGGCCGATCATGGATGTCGGTGCGCTCGCGACGCCGACCGACACTATCGTGCGACGCACGAACACTGCGAAACGGGCATGACGACGTTCAGTGCTAGGCCCCCTTTTCAGAGGGATGGACGCTCCTGACAGCACGATTGCACCAACGTTCGCTCTGTGCGTGCCGCCCGAGCGGTCGCCAATGAGGGGACTGCCACCGATGATGACGTGCTCGAATGTCCGTATCGCCCCCGCCGGCAAGCCCGTAAACGCCTCGCTGAAGATCCCCATCATGCCAAACCGAAGCCGCGGGTTCACCACGTACCCAACGCCGATAATCTGTGTGGTCGCAAGACGGTCGGCAGGCGACAGAATCTCGGAACCATGACGTTGTCCGACTTTTTGCATCGCGCCTGCGTGCCTACAAGCAGGTGGTCGAGGACCTCGCGCTCCGCACCGTCGTCGCACGCGTGGCGAGATTGCTCGTTGATCGCGCCACGTGTGCTTCCGTCCGCATTACCTCCCGGCGATCAGCACCGAGGCGCCAAAACGACGGATGATCGGATGCGTCGTGAGCGGCTATCGATAACGAACTCTCGTCCCACTTAGTCTTAGTGTCAATCCCGGCCGCCTCATTCGACGAACCCCGCCAGTACGCGAAGCTCGGCGATACGGCGGCGGACTGAATCCCGCTCGATCTCGTCCAGCCAACACCGGTTGATGCCCGACGTCACGTTGAATCCGGATTGCCGATGATCATCGATATCGTGCACCTCGACGGCGATTGCCGAGTATTCGGGCGCACCAGTCATCGACTCCTGGACGATGTGCGCCCGTCCGCGAGCGGTCATCGCGACATCGCCCTCGGCCAGAACCACAACCGCGACCTCAGGACGCTCACGCAGGCGGGCCACCGAGCCGCGGGTACGATGCAGGGGTAGGAGGACGCGCCGGTCCGCTGCGCGCACAGGAGCGGAGATCGGGATGGCATGAATCGAATCCGCGTCCGCCGTGGCGAGTATCCCAATGGTTTGCGGCGGCCACTCCGGCAGGACGTCGAGCCGCGCGTGGGTGCCATCTCGTGTCGGTTCACCTGTCCTCGTGCCGCGCAAGGCTTTGGCTACGGCCACGCTCAACTTGGGCATCACCAGCCGGCCCATGATTGGTACGAGTATCCCCGTGAACACGAGGGCCTTGAGGGCGGGAGCCAGCGATTCGAGGTAAGAGCCACCGCTGACGAGCAGGGTGAAAACGATGAGAAACGCGACGAGCCAGCCGGTGAGCGCAGTGACCATCCCGACCACAAACGGATGCCTGGGCGGGTCCGGCCGTTCGAGATCAGTGATTGTGCTCGCCGCTTCCAACGAGGACGGTCTAACGGACGTCATCGCTCGAAGGGTATCCGCTCTCGGGCCCACGCGTCAGCGACCTAAGTCGCACCGAGAAGGAGACTGGCTCCGCGGTCACAAAGAGGTGGGTCGTTGCGATCAGCACGCACTTGCGCGTTTGCGCGTGGCCTCCACCAGGAACCGATTGAATCGAGTTTATTTGAAAGTTCCCGTCGTGTAGGCCTCTTCATAAAGACCCGGACTCGACGACTCGACAAGGGATTGCAACCTGCTCAGGTTTTGTTTGAACGCATCAGTTTGACGGATTTTTTCTTGTGCTTCCATTGACTCGAACTGGCTCACGAGCACGACCGTACTGCCCTCGGCGCTCCTGTACATACGGCTCCCGATAAGACCCGTGGCACTGTTCATCACTGACGCGGCGTAGTTCTGTTGCACCTCGATGAATTCGTCGATCTTTCCCGGTTTGATCACGAGACGGTTGATTACGGTGATTGGTTTCATGATGGCCTCCTTGGCTTCGGCTCACGAAGCGCTTGCGACTCTGGAGCAAGCCGCACGCCTGGCACCCTGGTAGACCGTCTGGCGCGCGAGGAATCCCTCTTTGCCGGCACGTCCTCCGGAGCAAATGTCATCGCCGCGATTCAGGTCGCGAAGCAGCTCGGACCGGGCAAGACGGTCGTCACGCTCATGGTCGATTCCGGACTAAAATATCTGAGCACAGATGTCTATCGCTGTGGATAACAAGCCGACCCGGCAAGTGTTTGTCCACTTTTACATGGAGATCACATGGAAGTAATCCTGGCGGCGTTGCTGCTGGCGCTTGGCGGTGCTCCCGGGCAGACGGCACCCCCAAGACCAGTGCCGACCGTGCTGTTCATGTGCCCGCATGGCGCGGCGAAGAGCCTAATGGCCTCGGCGTACTTTCAGAAGCTCGCCGAAGAGCGCGGACTCAAGGTGCGAGTCGATTCCGCCGGAACTGAGCCCGACCCGCAGCTGTCGAAGGGAGTCGTCGCGCATCTCAAAACGAATGGATATGCCATCCCGATTGAAAAGCCGCGCGCCGCTACGACCGCGGACATGAGCAGTGCTGACGTGGTCATTTCAATCGGGTGCGACCTCAGCAGGTTGCCGTCACCAAAGGGGATCGTGAAAAACTGGAGCGTTCCTGACTTCAGTGCTGACTTTTCCGCCGCCGAGCAGAGCATTCGCGATCAGGTCACGAGACTGGTCGATGAGCTGATTGCGGCTCAGCGCGCGAAACGCTAAGGTGCGGCGGGGCTTCGCTCCGCCGCCTATTTGCTAAGCCCCTGAAGGGCGTCGGCCAGCCGATCGAGGTCCTACGGCGCTCAGCCGTACTGCTCGGAGAGAACGATTATCCGTTCTCAATTGCGGCCGCCGATTATCGGCGCACCTTCGAGACGAACCTGTTTGGCGTGATCACTACGAGCGTCACGTCGGCGGCGTCTCTGCCCGCGTGTCCGGCCTACGCCGATGTCTCCGAAAAGATCGTCAGCAGGAAACCGCTCGGATCGCTGACCTCGAACGCGCGGCTCTTCCACTCCGTGTCGTGAGGGTCCGACTTGAGCGTGATGCCGGCGTTCCTGGCCCGCTTGGCGATCTCGTCGACGTTACCCGGCGTCGTCGAGATGGACAAGCGCACGCCGATTCCCTTCTTGCGGTCGCGACCCTTCTTCCAATCGTCCTGGTTCAAGCCGATCTGGGTTCTGCCCGCTCGCAGCATCACGCCGAGCAGCGTCCCTTTCTCTTCCCACCGCTCGTCGATCGCGAAGCCGAGCGCCTCGTAGAAGCTGATGCTCTTCTGCAAATCGTCGACAGTCAAGGTGGGAACGATACCGCTGATCTGCACAACTTCTTGCGTTGTCGCCACGATAGCCTCCTTCTGTTTCGTCGTGTTCATCGCAGGCTAGCGGGCCGCGCCCGGATCTTCAAGCGGGGCCGTGCGAAAAGATTTTGCGGGGACGGACGCGCCTGGGCGGTAGCGGCCGCGCCGCGCGGCGCCCGTTGCGCGTCGCTCCGTGAACCGATGATCAGCCGCGATCGAAGCGTTGAGACTCACAACACCTTGTCCCAGGCGGCGACGAAGTCGCGCACGAACTTGTCCTTCGCGTCGTCGCACGCGTAGACCTCCGCGAGCGCGCGGAACTCCGAGTTCGATCCGAAGACGAGATCGACGCGGCTGTCGGTCCAACGGACGTCGCCCTTCATACGGCAGCATCCCTCGAACGAGTCAGGGGCATCAGACGTCCGCCTCCACTGCGTGCCCATGTCGAGGAGATTGACGAAGAAGTCGTTGGTCAACGTCTCGCGCCGCCTCGTGAAGACGCCGTGATTGGACTGCCCGGCATTCACCTTCAGCACGCGCAGATCGCCGAGGAGCACCGTCATCTCGGGCGCTCAGCGTCAGCCTGAAGGCGCGCTCGATCAGCAGATGCTCCGCGGCCCGGCCGGCTATCCACTCAGTGAGAGCAACGCCTTTTCATCCATGTCGCGTCAATCAGAAGTATCGTTGTTTTGGCGGGAGAAGGCGGAGCCGAAACCGCCGATCCGGGCTTCGATCCCCACGCCGCCCCCGATCCGACGCCGCTGTGGAACATCCTCGATGGACGCCGGGAGGCCGCGGGACGGACTGGTATCCGAAGCTCGATTACGGGGCGGATGCGTGATCCGCCGGCGAAACCTGATCGGCGTCGCGCTGATCGCGGCGCTCGCGCTGGCTGGATGCGACGGGCGGTCCAGTCGCGAGGCCGCAGCGCCCGGCGCTAAAGACAGTTCTATGATCGATACCCCTGCTGCTCCGACGCGCACCGGCTATGCCGAGACGAACGGCGCGCGCATCTACTACCAGGTCCACGGCGACGTGAATTCTGGCAAGACGCCGCTGCTGGTGCTGCACGGCTCCTACATGTCGGCCGAAAGCATGGCGCCGCTGGTCGCGCGCTTCGCCGCCACTCGCCCGGTGATCGCCATTTCGCAGCGCGGCCACGGCCGCACCGGCGATGTCGCCGGTGGCATCACCTACGAATTGCTGGCCGACGACGCGGCGGGCGTTCTGGAGGCGCTGAGCGTCGAGGCGGCCGACGTGCTCGGATATTCGTTGGGCGGCAACGCCGCCATCCTTATGGCGCTTCGCCATCCCGAACGGGTCGGCAAGCAGGTCATCGTTGCGGGCACCTATCGGCGGGACGGCTTGTATCCCGGCGTCCTTCAAGCCTTGGAGAAGGTAAAGCCAGAGTTTTTTGCCGGCGGGCCGATGGAACGCGAGTACAAGCGGCTGTCGCCGACTCCCGATGCGTTTGCGACCCTGGTCGAGGAACTCAAGGTGCTAGACGCATCGCGCAACAATTGGCCCGAAGATCGGATCCGCGCTATCAAGGGCAAGACGATGGTCATCGTCGGCGACGCCGACGGAGTCAGGCTGGAGCACGCCGTCGAACTGTTCAAGCTGCGCGGCGGCGGCGACGAGAAGGCGGCGGCGCAGGGCTTCATGAGCGAAGCGCCGCGCGCGCGCCTGGCGATCCTGCCGGGCACGTCGCACGTCGGCATCATGGCGGAGGCCGAGCTGATTGCCCGCCTCGTCACGCCGTTTCTCGATGACGCCAAGCCCGTCATGCCCCCCGGCTTCTTCGATGCGCCGGGCGAGAAGCAAGGAGGCCCGAAGCAATGACGCCGACAAGGATGATCGAGATCGCCAGGATCGAGGCGGCCCGAACGGGGGAGACGAGCAATGCGTAAGGTCATCGGCGGCGCGTTCATTTCGCTCGACGGCGTCGTGCAGGCACCGGGCGGGCCCGAAGAGGATATGACCGGCGGCTTCGCGCACGGCGGCTGGATGGAGCCGGTCTTCGACGAAGCGGTCGGGCATCAGGTGGACACGCTGTTCGCGGGCGACTTCGACCTGCTGCTCGGGCGTCGCACCTACGACATCTTCGCCGCGTACTGGCCATTCATGCCCGACGACGACCCCATCGCGGCAAGGTTCGCCAAGGCGCAGAAATACGTACTGACACGATCGGACACGCCGCTCGACTGGCAGGGCAGCCATCGCCTCGCCGACCTCGACGCGCTGGCGAAGGTAAAGGCGGAGGACGGTCCCGACCTGGTCATTCAGGGCAGCTCGACGATATATCCGCAGCTGCTGACCCACGGATTGCTCGACCGGCTGGTGCTGATGGTCGCGCCGATCACGCTCGGTGCGGGCAAGCGGCTGTTCGGCGACGGCGTGCCCGCCGGCGCATTCAAGCTCATCGAGCATCGGCTGACGCCCGGCGGCATGGCGATGGCGACCTATGAGCCGGCCGGTCCGCTCAAGACCGGATCTTTCGCCACGGCGGAGCCGACCGAGGCGGAGCGCCGACGTCGGACAAAGATGGAAGCGGGCGACTGGTGATGCTACAGCTGTTCGGCCACTCCTTCTCCGCCTACCCGGAAGGCGCTGATCGCGCTCGATGAGAAGGGGCGGGCATACGACACTCGGATGCTCGGGCCCGAGCGTTCGGACAACAGCGCGGCGTTGGCGCGGTGCGGGGAGCGCCCGTGAATACGACGCGATGCCCTTCGCGTTCAGTGTCAGCGTTGCTGCGTCGCGCTCGAAATCATACGGGGTCTGCGGCGCGACGCGTCCGGCATAACGGGCGCTCAGGCGATCGATCAAGCCGGCGCGAATGAGGGCCTCCGGCAACATTTCGACGCCGGTTGGTCTGAGACCAAGAATCGATGGGGCTTCGATCACCGCAAAATTGTGACATTCCGGCCCTTCGCGCCCCTTCAGAGGCTCTCGCTGATGGCCAGGATGTTTCCCTCCGTATCCTTGAACCACGCCGTCTTGGCACCACCGCCGGTCGCGATGCTGTTCCTCATCGCCATGCCTTCGTAGTGCTCGAACACGACGCCCCGCGCCTTGAGGTCGGCCACCTCCGCTTCGACATCGTCGACCTGCCAGTACGCCTGGCTGGCCTTCGATGTCCCCGCGTTGCTCGTGGGGTACATGAACACTTCGGTGCCCCCGCATTCGTAGATCACGCCCCCGGCGTATTCCTCCTTGGGCGTGAGTCCCACGGTGTGCTCGTAGAAGTTCCGCGCCCGCGCGACGTCGGACGCGGGGATGTAGGCTCGAATAGGTGCAGCGCTCAGCATGAGTGTTTCTCCAAAGCGGGCTTCGTCGACCCGCGATCCGCAATTGAGCTTCACAGCAGTCCCGGTCTTGACCCCGGCCCGATCCGAGTCCGCGAGGGTGTTCACGCCAACTGGTCGATGGCAGATCCTCTTACGAGGTTGGTGCCGACCGCAACTGCGACACCCATGTTCTTCAAATGCAGTAGTGCGGAACGCCGGACTTCGTCAGCTGTTTGGCGACCTAGCGTTTCGTCTTCAAGGTCTCTGGCGCCGGTCGCATTCGGGTCCACGAACACCTCAAACCCGCGAACGAGTGCTTCGCGGGCGGAGGTCGAGAGGCACATATGTGTGTAGAACCCCACTATGAAGACCGACTGAACCCGATTTGCGCGGAGCCAGTCTTCGAGTCCCGTGCCGGTGAACGCCCCGTAGACGTCCTTCTGGAAGATGGCTTCAGGTCCGTATCCAGCCTGAGGCCCCAGGCCGGGCGAGAATGCCGCTCCCCACGATCCGGGCACAAACGCTCTGGATTCGGTGGGCCTATTGTGGTGCTGGACCCACGCAATCGGACGCCGCTCACCACGCGCCGAGGCAACATGCTCGAGAATGGCTGCGAGCGCGCTCATGTGGTTAGGCACCGGGCGGAGGCCCATAGAAGAGAACTCGTTCTGGGCGTCGACGACTATCAAGGCTTGGTTCATCACAGACTCCTTCACTTATCCCAGTGTTGCAGGCAGCACCGAGCGGACCAAAACCGCGATGAGTCCTATCGGAGGGGCCGATGACCCGGGAGTCCAGGTAGTAGTATCGAGATCGCGATGAAACCCACGAGACGGACAAAGCGCGCCGTACCGCTTCATCCGACGTCGCCCTCCGGGCTCGAAATCCGTCAGTTACGCGCATTCGTCGCGCTCGTTGATGCGAAGCGCGGCACAGCAGCGGCTGAGGCGCTTGGTTTAGCGCAGTCGACTGTGTCCGAAGCCCTTGCAGCCCTCGAGCGAAGCATCGGGGCGCCGCTGGTTCTTCGGCAGCGCGGCGGCCATGGCTTTGAGCTGACCGAGACAGGTCGCGCGCTCCTCCCGCACGCACGGAAGATCCTGGCGGCGGTAAATGATGCGCACGTCGCGATGGTCGCCACGGCGTCGCGCGCACATGCCAACGTGGATATCGTCGCCAACGAGTCGGTCAGCAGCTACTTACTTCCCGACATCCTCCCGGTGCTGCGCCAGCGCTGGCCTGGTCCACGCTTCACCGTCTCGGTTGCCACGTGCGCGGGCGTGCGCGACGGCGTCGCCGGCGGAGCGTTCGACGTGGGGCTGCTGCTGGCAGAGCCCACGGCAGATAACGCCTCGGGCCGCGGGACACCCTCGCCGACACCGTTCACCGATCGTCGCGTGGTGATCCCCAGTGTTCCACTGGTACTGTTTGCCAGCAATTTGCACCCTGTGGTGCGCGGCGGGGCATCCGGCCTGGTCCGTCACAACGCGCTTGCTGGCTATCCGTTGTTTGTCAGCGATGCAGCTGGCGAATTTCACGATCTCGTTCATCAGTTCTTCAGGCGTGAAGGCGCCGATGGGCCGGTGATTGAAGCCTCAGGTAGCGTCGAGGGGGTGAAGAAGGCTGTGATCACCGACAGACGGGCGATCGGCCTGCTTCCAGTGTATTCAGTGGCCGAGGAGCTCCGGGCGGCAACCATCGTCCGAGTGAACTTGCGCCCGGCACCGCCGCGGATGCGACTCGACGCACTACTCTCGCAGTCACGGGCCCGGCATCCATCGGCGGAAGAACTGCTTATCGCGATCGTCCAATCACCGCGCGCCTCTCACTTTGCCGGTTTCAAATAGGATCCCCAGTATGGATGCCGGCAGCTATATTGGTGAACCCGACCTGTACCGACACTTCGTGCGTTCGACGGGACGCAGGAAGGCGAGTATTCGGAGTGAGTATCGCAATGTCGTGCTCAACCGAATCAACGGGGCGTGTCTCATCTTCACGCGCCACTCATTCCGCTGTAGCCCATCAACTGTGGGGCACGTGTGAAGCGGGAAAGCTCGCCGAATTCGGCAACCATCGTCACCGCCGAGACCAACGCGATTCCGCGTAGCGCTTGGAGGGCCTCGATCACCGCACGCATGTGGCCCAGTGCCGTCTTCATGCTTGACAAGCCCGATGAGGTTACGCGATCCGTGCTCCACCTTGCATGCTTAGGCGTCAAGCGCGGCCCTGACCTTTCTCCACCGGCCGAGAATATCGCGGCTAGCCTGGCGATCGTCTCACCACCGGCGTACCCAACAGTTCCGAGTGGAATTATTCCTCCGGTCACTTCGGCTATCTTCCCAGCCCAGATCGGTTCTATGGCCCCACAGAGCTCGATGAGTTGGACGCCTTAGCTACGAGTTGAGCGGCAAGC
Organism: uncultured Acidobacteriota bacterium; assembly: GCA_963807105.1. GTDB lineage: Bacteria > Acidobacteriota > Vicinamibacteria > Vicinamibacterales > UBA2999 > DASPWV01. Next base: position 119,298 of record CAWEAM010000003.1, read on the forward strand.
TGCGGTAAGACAGAAGGCTCCGGCACACCGACAATCGTGGTCCTCATCCCACCACGCTCGATCACCAGGCGATCAACTTGAGGAGCATTCTGAATCTGCTCTCCGAGCGATTCAACCTCTCGCGTGTCCGGCGGCAGTATGTTCGCGACGTCGACGAGGATCTTTTCGGCCAGATGCTGCTCTCCCGCCGCGCGCAGGGCATCGATTGAGCTCGCGCCGTGCGTGCAGTTGAACAGGACGTCACCGAAGACGGCCGTCTCGGCGAAAGCCCCGACCTGCGCACGCGAGCCAGCGCGCTTTGCCCACATAATCGCCTTCTGATTTCTGGCGTCGCGAGACCCCATCATGACCTTGTGGCCGAGCGCGACGAGCTTCCCGGCCAACGCCTGCCCAACCATGCCGGTACCCAAGACACCGTATTTCATGCCCGCTTCCTCTGAGCTTGTGCGGTGTTGCCGAGCCACTCGCGGATGGCGCCGGTGAAGTGCACCATGTCATCCGGGTTTCTCGACGAGATCAGATTGTCGTCGACCACGACCGGCTGGTCCTCGCTCCAGATGCCACCGAATTGTTCCACGGTCGGTCGAACGACGAGCTCGGGATACTGGTCGCGGAGATGAAAGCCGGTCACGTGGCGGTTCTTGACGAGGCCCGAGTTTGCGACCAACAACGTTCCTCTGCAGATTGGAGCGACGAGCTTCCGCTCGCCGTTGACCTGGCGCAGGAATGCGAGCACCGCCTCGCTCTCGGAAAGAATCGCGGGACTCTTCGCGCCGCCCGGCACGAGCACCCCGATGTAATCGCCTGAGTTCGCTTCCTGGATCGACTTGTTGACATCTAACTGGCCGATTCGCGAAAAGAACGAGTAGATCTCGATCGGCTCGCGCGTGAGGGAAATGACCTCCGTCTGAACACCCATCTTCTCGATCTCGAACTTCGGCAGGAAGTACTCCGAGTCTTGAAACCCGTCTGCTACGAGAACGCCAATTGTCACGATCGGACCTCCCTTTCTCGACCCGCCAACGCGAGTCGATTGCGCATGGGCTCCACACTCAAACGCAGCAGGAACAGTAAAGCGTCGGTGGGCAGGAACGCCTTCATCCGCGCGGTCACGGCGTCCGCGAGCGCATCGCCGTGAAGACCCTCGCGTTCGACAGCAGCTCGAAGAAGCTCAACGAAACGCTGGATGTAATTCGCCTGCCAGTCGAGCATCGCGTGGCCGTTGACCGGTTCCCCATGTCCCATATACAGCATCGCGTCAGGCGGCAAATCACGCTTTGCCCGTGCGAGATTGGCCAGCCAGCGGTCGTAAAAGCCGTCGCCGAGGAAGGCGTGCATATGGCCGTACACCAGATCGCCGACGAACGCCTTCGCGGGGCCATCCGATTCAAGTTGCCACAAACTGTCGTGTGGTGATTCGCCCGGCCCCAGATCGGTCACCGCGAAGACCGCATCACCGACAGTGATGCGCTCGCCCCCCCGGACGATGTGATTAGGAAACGTTCGAGCGGTCGCCCATTCGCTCCCAAACATCGGCCGGAGAATCTGCTCCTTCGCGTCGTCGTCGCGGCGAATCGCCTGATCAACACCCGCCACGGCGTACACGGGCACATCAGCCCCATCGAGCAGGGAGGTGATGCCTCCGTAATGGTCGGGATGACTGTGCGTGATGATGACCGCGGCGAGCGGTTTCCGGAGCGTCTCCACGCGCGCGCGGAGCGCCCGCCCGTCCGAGACACCGAGCGTCGCGTCGACGACAACGACACCGGTAGCGGTCTCGACGAGATAGGCGTTGACTGGAAAGAGACTCGCCTCGAATCGGTGAACGGTTACCTGGCGTTCTGCGCTCATGATTCGGAGCTTACGATTGACAGGACCTGCCTGGAATGACAAAGATCCCTTGAATCCTGCCAAGGAGGCGAGAGTCAAGACAGAACAACTACGGCACGCGAGGATTCTTGCCGAGTTGCTCGGCTCTGAAGGCGAGGCGCAAACGGTCCTCGCTCGCGAGCGACGCCGAGAGGCCTCCTTGAAGCGCCGTCAGGAACGCCGCCCCGATTCTCCAGAAACGTTGTAGGCAGGACGCGCGTGGTCAGCGCGCTGGCTTGCGGCGGCGCTGGATGGAGCCGGAGTCGATCACGCTGCCGCCGCGGGTGATGGCGCTGAAGAAGAGTTCGTCCTTGTCGATCTCGACCGCGAGAAACGCGCGGTCAGTGTCGAGACCCTTGGCGGTCAGCCCGCTTTTCTTGTTGATGTCGCCGCGCCGCAGTTTGCCGCCGGAGCCGACGACGAAGTGGGTGATCCCTTGCTGCGGGAGGATGCGCTCGTAGAAGTGTTCGTGGCCGGTGAAGACCACGGTGACGTTGCTCTCGAGGAACAGCGGCTCCATCGCCTTGCGCAGATCGACGTGCGATCCGTGCATGCCTGACGAGTACAGCGGGTGGTGGAAGAACGGAATCATCCAGTCCTCGCCGCCGGACAGTTCCTGCTCCAGCCATTCGCGCTGCGCGGGCGACGGGTAGTCGCTCTCGATGGCGATGAACTTCACGTCCTGCTTCGACGCCTTGAACGCGTAGTGCGTCTTGCCGCCCATGTTGAACGGCGCGTAATGCGCCTGCTCGCGCGCGTCGTGATTGCCGAGCGAGGCCTGGAACTTCACGCCGGCGTCCAGCAGCGGCTTGTATGGGATCTCGAACTTGCGGCTGAAGTCTTTCGGCGAGTCGCCGCTGTAGAGGTTGTCGCCGACAGTGATGACGAGCAGGGCTGGGAAGACCGCCTGCACTTTTGCCATCTGCGCGGCCAGCTCGTATTGCCCCTTGCTGCCGTCGCCGAAATCGCCGAGGACGAAGAACTTGAGCGAGTCGGGCCGGTTCGGCAGGTCGAAAGCGACGGATGCCGCGGCCGGCTGTGTTTGCGCCGCGGCTGCCGGCGGCGGGACTTCCGCAAGCGGGGCCCGCGACGGCCCTGGCGCACTCAGCCAGAACGCGGCGCACAGCCCCCACCAGACGAAGGCGCGAAGACGACGTGATGACGGAGGCGTGACGCGCATCACCGTGGCAGGACGTTCGACATGTAGTCCACGATGATGCGCGTGCCGATGTCGATCAGGATCAGGTGGCGGCCGAGGAACCGATACTGCAGTTCCGGCGGCAGCTGCGGCAGCGACCTGAGCACGGACGCGGGCACGGCCGAGAGCGGCACGTCGTCGGGATAACGCTGGTTCACACGCGCCGCGACATCCCGTTCCGACTGCTCGTCCTGAATCGCCGCTTTGTCCTGCGCGCCGTCCGGACCGGCGAACACGGTCTCTGCGCGCGCACGGATCAGCGGCTCGGCGCCGCCAACGAAGATGTCGCCCTGTTTCGCTTGCCGGCGCGCCGCCATGATGAGGTCGCCCAGTGCGATCGCGTGTGCGTGCGCCTGTTCTGGTGGGGCCTGCGTCGGAAGGGGAGGGAGTTGCGACTCGAGCTTGTTGTGGAGTTCGACATACTCGTCGACCTCTTGCCGGAATCCCACGAGCGCCTCCGCGTAGTCGATCGGCGACCCGGCGGCGCTCGGTCGTGAGGACGGTGACGTCCTGCTGCTGGCGCATCCCGCGCAGAGGATCGCGAGCAGGATGATGAGCGGCGTGCGCGGCACGTCACTGACTATAGCGTGGAGCACTCGTGATGGCGAGGGAGCGGACTGCAAACGTACATCCGGCCGCTGAAACCGGGTGGTGCAGCCGATATGGCAGCGATGTCGTGAAGGTGTTGAGCGTCGTCATTCGCGCGATGATCTTCTCGTACGTAGCTACATCAGTGGGTTCCAGGCGGATCTCCGTGAGTCTGACATCCAACCCCGAACTGTCTATCCCCTGCAGTGACGGTCCATTCCGGAAGCGCCGACGCAAACGGGACGCCGTTATCGGTCCGAATCACCTGCGGGAGCCCAAACTCCTTGACGGTGCGCTCGAGTCAACTCCTCGGGCGTCAGCTGACGGGGCCGAGGCGGGAGCGGGTGAGACACGGAAATTTGCAACATGCGGCGCTCTCCCTTCAGAGTGTCGAGTCAGGTCACAGCTTACCCTTGATGGTTCATCAGGTCATCACGCTTACGGGAAGTGCAGGTGGTGGCGATAACATGCAGCGCACGAAGGAGGCCACCACCATGTTCCATGTGCGCACGGCGTTGATCGTTCTCGTCGTCGGCTCCTTTTGGTGCGTGTGAGCATCGTGTGCGGGCGGCCCATTATCAGACACCGTTCCGCGGTCTTGAGCCTGGCTGCAGTAGCGTGAGTCGACGGACCGGCCGCTGACGCACTGTATCCTTCACACGGGTTGGAGCCACCTCGCAGTCCCGATTAGGGAGGATGGACATGAGCGATTGGATTCATGCGCTGCCAGTAGTCTGGATGGCGGTCCTGGTCTTCGCTGGCACGTTTCTGAGCGCGGCGGTGATTCACCGGCTCGTCCACTCGCTCGCCGTCGGCGAGCGCGCGCGCGCGTTCAAAGGGGTTTCACCGGGGTTGTTGCCACCGCTCGGCATCATCTTCGGGCTGCTCGTCGCGTTTCTCGCGTCGCAAGTGTGGGGCGACCTCGATCGGGCGCATACCGCCGTCAACCGGGAAGCCAGCGCGCTCCGAGCCGTGGTCATCCTGTCCCAGAGCTTTCCGGAAGAGGCGGCCCGCCTGCGTGGATTCATCCGCCAGCACATTCGCGAGGCACAGACCGATGAGTGGCCGGCGATGGCTCGCCGCCGCGCGACGATCACGATCGTCCCGGGCTCGCTGGCACAAGCGATGCAAACCGCCCTCGCGCTACCGGCGCAGGGAGAGGGACAAGCGGCCGCGCAACGGGCGATCGTCGCTGAGCTCGAGAACGCGCTCGACGCCCGCCGCCAGCGGATCTTGATCAGCCAGTCGCAGGTGAATCCCGTCAAGTGGATCAGCCTCATCGTCCAGGCGATCTGCACGCTCACGGCGATTGCCATGGTTCACGTCGACAACCGGACTACGTCCGCTGTCGCAATGGGGCTTTTTTCGACGGCCATTGCCGTCTGCATCCTGTTGATCGCCGCGCACGATCGCCCGTTCATCGGGCAGAAGGCGGTGCAGCCGACCGTGCTCCTGCAAGTGCAGCCAGACGACACCGCCGCCGGCACTGGACGGTAGGACTCCACTCTACGAGCGCGGTACCCGATTGCTACCCGCTGCGGAATTCTGTTCGACTCAAGAGCCGTGAGGCGAAAACCTGTTCGACTCTGTTCGTTCTTGTAGTGACTTGATCAGGGCGACATAGATCGCTTCGATACCATGCGATTCACCCAGATTAGAGAGAGGCTTTGAGCGCCCCCACCGCTTCGCTCGCGGAGCCGTAGATCGTCAGGAGCGTGCCGACGCCGGCGATGTCGAGGACCTGCCGCACCATCGGGCGAGGCGCCGCCAGCGCCAGCGCGCCTTTGCCGCGAAGCGTCCGGGCAGCCATCAGGAGCACACGCAGCCCGGCGCTGCTGATGTACACGAGAGCACTCAGGTCGAACACGATACGGGTGCGGCCCGCCGCGAGCTGACTCCGCACTTCTTTGTCCAGCGCGTCGGAGGTGAGCGAGTCCAGGCGTCCGCTCACGCCAATCACCATGACGCCGCCATCGTCGGCACTACGAATGTCCACGTCGCCAGGCTCCTCTCGGACATGCCGACTCATACGAGTCGACGGGTTTCTTCATTCGATCCGCGTGTCACCCGGCGTTCGTTTCCGCATGATCAAGATGTTGCGGTCGTCTTCGCGCCGACACTCTAGCGCGTCCATCAGGGACCGCACGATGTGTACACCGAGTCCGCCGATCGGCCGTTCGTCGACGTCCACCCCGAGATCGGGCGTCGTGGCGTCGAGCGGGTTGAACGGCCGGCCGTCGTCTTCGACGCGCACCGACACGCCCTCGGTTTCGAGGGCCACGCGGATCTGGATCTGGTGTTCGGCCTCGTCATCGTAGGCATAGAAGATGATGTTCGTCACGACTTCATCGAGCGCGAGATTGAGCTTGAAGACGACTTCAGGGGACAACCCGTGCACGGCCGCAAGGGTCTCGATCAGCCGATCGTCGCTGTAGAAGTCCTCCTGCGCATTCGTGGCTTCGCTGATGCCGTCGGTGAACAGCACGAGCCTGTCGCCGGGAGCGAGCCTCAACTCGCCTTCGCTGAACGATTCCTCCTCCAGCATCCCGAGGACCGGCCCGCCGCGAAACGGCAGCGCCGAGACAGCGCGCGCCGTCACATGATACGGAGGATTGTAACCGCCGTTGGCAAACACTAGCGACCAGGTCTTGGGAATGGAGCTGCTCACGCCGACGAGGTGGGCCGATGATAGTAAGGATCGGTCGCCGAGATGCCAACTCGGGAGCGTGCCGTAAGGACATGTTCACGATGCCCGAGTTCAGGCGGGAGCTTCCCCTCCGGACCGGGATGACCAACGTCGTCGGCTTCATCCGCGCGCTGAAGCGCAAGGGGTATGTGGGGCCGTTGGCCGTCGAGCCTTGGAACGAGCGCATCAAAAACATGCCGCTTGAAGACGCCGTGCACACGGTCAAGTCCGCGCTCGACGAGTGCCTTCGCATCGACGTGCCCACACCCGGCGTCGCATTCGCTGGTGTCCCGACATGACGTTCACCGAAGCACACCTCGTCGACGCCGTCCTCGATCGCCTCTCGGAGTGCCCGAATCCGCGGTTCAAGACGATCATGACCGCGCCGATTCTCCGTTCGAGGAGTACCTGTTTCATCATCAGCTTCCTCGACCCGATCTTCCTCAAGATCTTGGGGTATTCAGGGAAGTACTTCGACTGGAGGGTTTCCCCATCGAACGAACGCAGCGCGACTTGGAGTGACTGTCTCTGGCCGTTATGCACCGGGGCCGGCCGAGGTGGTCGGACCAGCGTTTTCAACCAGTTGCGGTGCGTGCTCATGGCGCCTCACGGATCAGCCAGTTGCGGAATCGTCAGTGCGGCAAGGCAATATTTCAACGAGTTCGCTCCGTGGTTTCTTCCGGTTTGTGAACAGTGCTGAACGATCCCCAGGATGATGGAGCAAGTCTCTGAGTTTTCTGTTCCAGGAAGACGATCAATTCGTCAGCACGGGCAGCACGCCGCGGCGGCATTCATGATCGAGATGCGACCAGAGGTGCGATGAACATGCCTGCGACACGGAACGCTGCTTTCGCTTTTCTGATGGCCGCCTCGCTTGCCGCGTGCGGAGGCACCTCGAGCGGCCCCGTGATGGAACACAAGATCGGCCTTGTCTATTTCGGGCCAGATGAATCCGCCGACATGTGCATGAAGGGCCTCTTCGATCGCCTGAAGGAGCAGGGCATCGAGGAGCAGGTCAACCTGGAGGTCCGCCGGTCGCACGCCCAGGGGGAGCTCGCCAACATCCCGCTGCTGATTCAGAACTACGACAGTTCCGACGTCGACGTGATCGTCGCCTTGACGACGCCGGTGCTCACTGCCTCGGCGTCCGTGGCCCGGTCCAAGCCGGTCGTGTTCACGTTCGTGTACGACCCGTTTGCGGCCGGCGTAGGCAAGAGCCGGGCGGATCATCTGCCGCACGTCACCGGTGTCAGTTCGTTCCCGCCGGTCGAGGACACGATCGACACGATCCAGCGGCTCGTGCCCGGCGTCCGCGCGGTCGGAACGCTCTACAACAGCTCCGAAGCCAACTCGGTCAAGGTGGTGGGCGTGGCGCGCGGCATCTTCAAGGAGCGCGGCATCCAGCTGCAGGAGATTGCCATCACCGGGACAAGCGAGATTTTTCAGGCGGCGCAGGTGCTGACCCAGCGCGGCGTGCAGGCCTTGTGGGTGACCGGAGACAATACGGCGTTTCAGGGCTTCGACGCGATCGTGCGAGCGGCGCGCGACGCGAAGCTTCCCCTCATCATCAACGACCCCGAGTTCGTGCAGCGGGGCGCGCTGATCGCTGTCGGCATCGGCTGGTATGAAAGCTGCGGAGCGGCGTCGAAGGTCCTCGCGCGTGTACTGCGCGGTGAGCAGCCGCGCAACATCCCGTTCGAGGAAGTCGCGGTCAAGAAGCTGGTGCTCAACCAGGAGGTCGCCAAGACGCTCGGGATTACGTTCCCGCCCGACATCGTGCAGGCCGCTTCTCGATAATCCGTACGGTTCCTCGACCTCGCATGGGTCGCTCATTACTCATGCCTGCAGACCCCTCGTGGCGTCGTCGTAGGAGCCGTAAATGGAGAATGCGGTCGTGGTGTCCAGCCTGCCGGACAGCCGCAGGGTCCCGACGCCGCTCACTCGATTCGACGAGCTCCTTCATTCGAGCCAGCGTCACCCGTTCGCTTCCGCATGATCAAGATGTTACGGTCGTCCTGGCGGCGATACTCGAGCGCGTCCATCACGGAGCGAACGATGTGCACACCCATGCCGCCGATCGGCCTTTTCGCCAGGTCGAGCCCGAGATCGGGCCTCGGGGCGTCGAGGGGGTTGAATGCTCGGCCGTCGTCTTCGACGCGCACGGCGACGCCCTCGCCATCGAGCGCCACGCGGATCGCAATGTGGTGTTCGTCCTCATCGTCGTACGCGTAAGAGATGATGTTTGTCACGACTTCATCGAGCGCGAGATTGAGTTTGAAGACGACCTCCGGGGCCAACCCGTGTGCCGCCCCAAAGACCTCGATCAGCTCAGCTGCCTTTCCTATCTCCGCCAGACGATTGGGGCACGTGATGGACAGCGTGTGGTGGCTCACTGCTGGTCGATCCCGCCCTGGCCGTGGTACCGCACGACCAAAATTGTCTGATCGTCGGACTGGGGGGCGTTGCCGACGAATCGGCCCACGTCGGCGGCGATCGCGTTCACGATGGATTTCGCGCGTGCCGGCTGCGGCTGCGCCTCGAGCGATCCCCGCAGCCGATCGTCACCGTACAATTCGTCCTCCGAGTTCGTGGCTTCGGTGATGCCGTCCGTGAACATCACGAGCGTGTCGCTGGGGGCGAGCCTCAACGCTCCCTCGCCGAATGACGCTTGCTCGATCAGCCCGAGGACAGGCCCGCCGTGAGCCAGCAGCGCCGAGGTGCCCCCCACTGCCGTCACAAGATAGGGCGGATTATGGCCGCCGTTGGCGAACACCAGCGAACCGGTCCTGACCTCGAGGCGCGCGCAGAAAACAGTGACGAAGTACGATGATGTGTTGTCGACGCACAGATCTCGGTTCAACTTTGTCAACAATGCGCCGGGTGGCATCCCGCGCCTGACCGATGATCGGAAAAGCGTCAGCGTGATAGCCATGAACAGCGAGGCCGGCACGCCCTTACCGGAAACATCCCCGATGATGACGTAGAGCTCCTCGTCGTCGAACAGCAGGAAATCATAGAAGTCGCCGCCTACTGCCTTCGCCGGCTCCAGCATGGCATGCAGTTCGAACTCGGGCCGGTGCGGAAATGGCGGAAAGATCTTCGGCAGGATGCTCATCTGGATGTCGTGGGCGACCCTCAGCTCGCTTTCGATCCGCTCCTTGGCCGCGGTCGTGCTAGTCAGTTCCTCGATCGATTTGGCGAGCCGCTCGGTCATCCGGTTGAACGATCGGGCGAGCTGGCCTATTTCGTTGGTCGCAGCGACCTCGACCCGCCGAGTGAGGTCTCCTTCAGCTATATGTGAGGTGGCCTCGGTCAGGGTCACGACCGGATCGGAGATCGACCGCGCGAGCGACCGGGCCGCAACGACGACTAGGGCTATCGTCGTGCCGGTCAGAATCATCGCCAGCAGTGTGAGCTGGCGCGCCGGTGCGTACGCCTCGTTGGCGTCGATCTTCACCACGAGCCCGGCGGCGAGTGCCGGCACGTAGCGCCAAACGGCCAGGACGCGCCTGTTCCAATGATCGATGACCACGCCTTCGCCGCGAGAGCCCTGGACTGCGCGTTGCGTAGGGATCCCGAACGGACTACCTAATGCGACGCGACGGGTAAATGGCGGATCCAATCCGCCGCGGACCGGAACCATGATCACCGCATCGTCGCCGATTCGCCGGTTGAGCAGCGTTTCGCCCGTCTCGCCGAGTCCCGTGCGGTCGGACACGATTCGGAAGATCTCGCCGCCGTCCAGGCGCAGAATGACGACGCCGAGCAGGATGCGCTTGTCGAAGACGGGCGCCGTCAGGAACTGCTCGATGTCTCCCGCGCTGGAGAGCGCGAAGTCGGAGAAATCTATGTCCATGAGAGTTCGAGCGCGATCGAACGCGACGCCCAGACCTGTGGTCCGATGTGGATCGGCGCGCAGATTGATGCCCGCAGCGTCCGCGGCCCGCGCCGAGAACACTATGCGACCGTCGGGCAAGACAAGGAGGAGGTCGTCGTAGCCAAACGCTTCCTGGTAATAGGCAAGAAATCCCCGGTAGCGCTGGTCGATCGGGTCGAATTCCCGGCGGGGTGCGGCCGCCGACACCGGCGCGCGCCCGAGGTCGACCAACGCGGCAATCGTATCGGGCATGCGTGAGAGCGTCGCGACGTTCTGCTCGCGCTCACGCACGTAGGTGGCGATCTGAGCGACCTGACGCCTGGCGATTGCATAGAGACTCGTGGTCACCTGATCGCTGAGAGCGCGCTCAGCCAACAGATAGGTCGACACCGTGACAATGGCCAATGGCACCAATGCGATAGCGAGGAACCACCCGATGAGCTGCACCGACAACCGGCTCGTGCCTCTCACGATTGGCTCCGCGTTTGCGCCGGTCCTTCGTTGACCCAGCGGCCGCCCCATCGATTGAACAGCGTGTTGAGAAAGGTTTCCCACTCCGCGCGGGAGCGGTACGCCGGGAACGGCGTCGGGCGGACCGGCCGTCGGGAGTCCCAGACGATATCGAATTGGCCGTCGGACCGTATCCGGCCGATCCGCACGGTCTTCCACGTGTGGCGGGTCGCCGGGTCGACGTAGACCACGCCGCCGGGTGCAGCAAAGCTCTGGTCGGCCAGCATCTGGACCACGGTCGTCGATGCGGTCGCGCCGGCCTCCTGAACCGCGCGCGCCCACAGATGCACACCGAGATACGCGGCCTCCATGGGGTCCGATGCCGTCGTGGGATGGCCGGCGCGAAGGCGCAGAGCCTCGACGAACCGCCGGTTCTCATCGGTGTCGAGCGACTGAAAGTAGTTCCGGGCCGCGTAGTCGCCGACGAAGTCGTGCGCCCCCAGGGTGGCGAGCTCCGTCTCGGCGATGCTGAAAGAGACGGTTGGAATCCGGGCCGGGGAGATGCCAGCCTGGCGCAACGCGCGGAAGAAAGCGGCGTTGCTGTCGCCATTGATCGAATTGAGAATGACATCGGGCCGCGCGCGTCCGATCTCGTTGACGATGTCGGTCATGTCGCGCGCTCCCAGCGGCACGTACGACTCGCCGACGATCTCGCCGCCGATCGCGGTTGTCACGTGACGAATGATCGCGTTGGCGGTGTGCGGAAACACATAGTCGGATCCGACGAGGAAGAAGCGTCCGCCGAGGTTGTCGCGCGCCCAGGTCACGGCCGGGATGATCTGCTGGTTCGGCGCGGCACCCGTGTAGACGATGAACGGCGACTCCTCGAGACCCTCGTACTGCACGGGATAGAACAGCAGGTGACCGTGACGCTCGATCACCGGCTTCACCTGCTTGCGGCTGGCAGAGGTCCAGCAGCCGAATGTCGCCGCCACCTGATCGACCGTGATCAACCGTTCAGCCTCACGGGCGAACGTGGCCGGATCGGAGGCGCCGTCACGCACGACGGGCTCGATGGATCGGCCGAGCACGCCGCCAGCGGCGTTGAGCTCATCGATGGCCATCAGGGTCGCTTCCACGACGGCGCGCTCGCTGATCGCCATCGTGCCGGACAGCGAGTGCAGAACGCCGACACGGATCGGCTCCGCCTGGCCGCGTCCCGGGGCCATGAGGAGGCCGGTGACGAGAGCGGCGCCGACAATGAGGGCGGCGGGTATGACGTATCGGCCGGCTCTCCACCGCGCCGCGGCCGCCGGACGGTTGAACGTCTCCGCATCAGACATAGAGCCGCTCGAGCATCTCGGCGGCTGATTCATCGAGCTGCTCCGCGCGGCGGACCTCCTCGAAGCGATTCAGCAGGTCGCCGGCACGCAGCCGCTGTTTCTCTGCGCCGCGAAAATCGTGAATCACCTGGCCGCGGTGCATCATCACGAGCCGGTCCCCGAGATGTGTCGCCTGCTGCATCGAGTGCGTCACCATCAGCGTCGTGAGCTTCTCGCGGGCGATGATCTCTTCGCTCAACTGGATGACCTGATCAGCGCTTCTGGGATCCAGTGCCGCCGTGTGTTCGTCGAGCAGCAGCAGCTTCGGCTTGAGCCACGACGCCATCAGCAGCGTGAGTGCCTGACGCTGACCGCCCGACAGCGTGCCGATTGGGTTCTCGAGGCGCTCTTCGAGACCCATGTTCAGCCGGCGCACGCGCTCGTGGAATTCGAGAAGCGTCGAGCGCCTGAGCGCCCAGCCCAGGCCGCGCCGGCAGCCCCGGCGCGCGGCCAAAGCGAGATTCTCTGCGATGGACATGGAGGGCGCGGTTCCGCTGAAAGGGTTCTGAAAGACGCGGCCGATGAGGGCCGCCCGCCGATGCTCCGACCAGGTCGTCACGTCGACGCCGTCGAGGATCAGCGTCCCCGCGTCGAGCGGGAATCCACCCGCCACGGCATTCAACAAAGTCGATTTGCCGGACCCGTTGGTGCCGATGACCATGACGAACGAGCCCTCGTTGATCGAGAGATCGACCCCGCGGAGTGCGCGGACTTCGTTCGGCGTTCCCCCGTTGAACGTCTTGAAGGCGCCGCGGATCTGCAGCATCGCTTCAGACATCGACCGGGCTGGGGCGTCGCTGCATGCGCGTGACGAGCGACGGCAGGACGAGTGCGAGGAAGACGAACCCGGCTGTCACGAGCTTCAAATCGTTCGGGTCGAGTCCGCCGCGCAGGGCAAGCGCCACGATGAGACGGAACAGCACCGAGCCCATCACCGCTCCCGTGATGAGGAAGCCGAGCGCGCGTACGCCAACCAGCGCCTCGCCGATGATGATGCTGGCGAGTCCCCACACCACCATGCCGATGCCCATCTGCACGTCGGCAAACCCCTGGTACTGCGCAAGCAGCCCTCCCGAAAAGGCGATCAACCCGTTCGACAGCGCAAGGCCGAGCACGATCATGTTGTCGACGTTGACGCCGAGCGCCCGGATCATCTGCGGGTTGTCCCCTGCCGCCTGCATGGCCGTGCCGATGTTGGTCCGGAAGAACAGATACAGAGCCACGCTGACGGCGACGGCGACGGCGAAGGCCAGCGCCAGTACCGCCGCGTCTCGCGCGCTCACATCCCATCCAAGGACCTGCACGGTCGATGTAGCGAGCGCCCGGAGCGCCGCCGATTCGGCGATCGTCACCAGTGTCCGCTCGGAGAGCAGCGGTACGTTGCTCTTTCCCATGATGTGCAGGTTCACGGAGTACAGCGCCGTCATGACCAGGATGCCGGACAGCAGCCCGTTGATTTTGAATCTGGTGTGAAGGACGCCCGTTGTCGTTCCCGCGGCGACGCCGGCCGCGAAAGCTCCCGCCAGCGCGGCCAGCGGATGTACCCCCGCGAGGATCAGCACCGCCGTGACCGCTGCACCGAGCGTGATCGAACCGTCGGCGGTAATGTCGGGAAAGTCGAAGATCCTGAAGCTGATGAACACGCCGAGCGCGAGCAGCGACAGGATCAGTCCGATGGTGAGGGCGCCGATCAGCAGCAACATAGGCGTGGTTTCCGCTCACGCATGACCGCGTCAGACCACCAGCCCCCCGTTGCCGGCGATGGGGCCGATCCAGCAGGCACCCCTGACGAACTCGCTTTCCCCGGAGCCGGCTATCGCGCGGTCGTCGTACAACAGGTGGAGAACGCCCAGCAGCTGCTCCGACTCGAACAGTCCATTGACGGTCTCTCCGAGATCGATGACCCCCTTTCGTACCGGACGAAAGCGAAACGCCGCCGCATGGAAGTGGCCGGCATAATCCGGCCCGATCGGTCGCAGCTGCCCGCGCGCGTGCGTCGGCCCTCCACTGTCGCGTGTGGCGACGCCAGCGGCCAACACGACGCTACGCGCAAACGCCCGCTCGGTAGTAAGGCTCAGACGAGTCCGCAGGCCCGGATGAGCGAAGAACCGCCCGCCGTCGATTCGCTCCGTCGGGGATCGTCGAAGCGCAGCACCCACCAGGCCCCCCGCTTCGGCGACCATCACGACGCCAAGCGCGTTGCACGGCACGGCCTCGAAGCAGCCGGCGATGAGATGGGACAGGCCGGCAATCCCGCCGGGCTGAAGCGTTTCGAACCGCACCAGGTGGGAGAACCTGCCCTCACACGCGAGGCAGTACAGCACGCGGATATCGGCCCCAAGATTACCCGCCGCGATCAAGTAATCGGCCACGTTGGTTCCGTCGCCGGGTTGGTAGGCCGTGGCGCCGGCAACCGACAGCATTTCGCCGAATCGCGAGCGGCAATCATCGAAGCTCTCGCCAAACGCCCCGACTCCCACTGCGAACGCCGGCATCGCCGTTTTGAAACTGCTGCAGTGCTCTGCGCCGAAAGTGCCGGCAGCCAACGGCTCAGAACTGCCCACCGTTCGGCAGATCAGCGTTGCGCCGGCGTCGACATCGAACACCTCGAATCCCACATCGAGGTGGTCGAACCGTCCTGCGGAACCCTTCAGCGGTGTTGCCACCGCGGTCTGATCGCCGGACGCCACGAGGAACTCGTCGAGACGTGTGATCTGAAGCACCGTCATCACTGAGGCCGATGGATTCACGAGCTGGAACGTGCCGTTGATTCGTCCGAGCTCTTTGTGGAACCGCATGAGCACGCGGATGCCTGCCGAGGTCAGATAGCTCACCTGCGAACAGTCGATCCTGATGTGGTGGTTGCCGTCCTGGAGCACCTCGGTCAGTGCGGTGTCGAGGTGGTCGGACCAGTACCCGTCGAGCCGGCCCGCGAGCTCCAATACCTCGGCGTCAGCGGTACGTCGCCGGGTGATGTCCACGGGGTCTACCTGCCGACGATCTTGCCGGGCCCGGCAGCGATCGTCTGATCCGACACGCGCACATGCCGCGTCGTCGTCAGCGCCCGAGTGCGGGAATCATCCGCGCTCGATGCGCTCGTGGGTGCAACGGCGTCCTTTCGGTGGGGCCCTTGTTCATCGACAAGGACCGTTGCTTCGGCAGCGACGTCGGCCGACACCCGCCACGTTTCCTTGAGCCCCTTGAGCACGGTGGTATTGATTGACAGGTACGCCGGAACGAGATCCAGCACGTCGCGAATAGGAATCTGCGCGATGTCTTGCCCGCTGAGGACGTCCGCCACGAGGAACCCTCCCTGGCGTCCGACCTGATAGAAGTCGGGTCCGACATCGAACAACGTACCACGATCCGGAGCGCCCGGAAGGATGGTGAAGGCGGGAACACCCGCGCGCTTCGCAGCCCCGATGACCGATGCTATGGCGGCGACGACGGTGTTGTCGCCACCCACCCAGATCGCCTGCGCGCTCCTCGCGATGAGCGAACCGATGGCTTCGTTGACGGCGCTCGTATTATCGACATTGGCTTCGAGCAGCGTCAGATTCATCTGCTTCGCAGCCTCGCGCGCCTTAATCACGAACGCGAGCGAGTTCGACTCGGCAGGATTCCATGCGACCCCGATGCGCGCGAGCGTGGGCAGCATCCGGCGCGCGAGCTGGAACGCCCGATCGACGGGCGGAAAGATCCCTTGTCCCACGAGATGAGGGGGATGCTTGCCCGGCTCGGCGCGGTCGAGGCCGACTCCGGACGCGAAAGGGTCGGCCACCAGCGTAAACACGTGGCGCACCTTGCCGTCACGATTGTTGTTCGCCACGGCCTGCATCGACGGTGTGCTGGACGTGATCACGAGGTCGTAAGCGCCACCGGTGATCTGGCGGGCGATCGTAATGCCGGTAGGCATGTCACCCTGCGCGTTGAAGTGGTCGACTTTCATGCGCTCGCCGTCACGGAACCCGCGCTCCGCCAAGGCGTCCATCGTGCCGCGGATCCCCTCGTCGAGGATGACGCTGTCTGCGTGCTGGAGAATCGCGACCCGGAGCATGGGCGACTCCGAGCTCACACGGCGGCCACGATCGGCGAACAGCAGCACCGACGAGAGCAGCGCGATCAGAGCGAGGCCGAGTCCGAGACGCCTGACTGCGTACAGCATTTGTCAGAAATCAATGCCGGTTTGCAGTTGAGGTGACGTACGCGGAGCCGGCTTCAGCCAGGCCTCCGCCCCTACGTCGATCGAAGTGCAAATCGGTTAGTGAGTGTCGTTCGGGTGATGGACGACTGTCAACCGGCAGCCTAGCTTGAGAAGTCCCGCAACCCGAGTTGCACCCAAGCAACCTCATCCGCAACGCTCCAGCCGAAGATTCGGCTACCAGCAATCGCGGTGAGCACACATCCCAGCGACACGGCCAGAGCAGGTCAGGTTTTGTGAAGTCCAACCCAGTCGGCGGTCTCGCAGCACCTCGCCATGTTGAATGACGCCGGCGCACTCGGCGCCAGCATGATCGAGTCCAGCCCGAGGAGCCATCCGCGTCTCATAGCCTTCCCGCCGGGAAAACAGACGATTCGGTCGCTCGCCCGCGCACGCGAAACGTCCGGCGGCCGCTGAGCCAAAAGACTGGCCTGGCTGACGTAGCCATAGGTATCCGCGCGCCAAGCGCGCGCGATCCAGACAACACGCCGAACGCGCACACTCCGGCGGCGAGCACGCCGGCTCAGCGCTCGCTCACTACCCGGCGAATGCCGACCGCCAGCGGTCGCGCCAGCGGCATCAGCAGCAGCAACGCGGGCGCGACCATCGTCCCTGCCCAGAGCACGACGCGATACGGCGAGACCAACGGCGCAATCAGAATCAGCGCGGCGACCCCGGGCACGACGAGATCGAGCGCGTGTTGCGCACGGGCAAGCGCGACCGACCTGAGCCAGCGGTCTCTCACCCAGAGCAGGCCCCCCCAGATCGCAGCGAACACGATCGCCCAGATCACGCCCGGTCGCGTGTAGCGGTTCGACGCGGCCGGCAGGACGAACGCGCTGAGGACGCCCGTCGAACTGCCGTGATGCGTGGCCACTTCGAGATAGTCGAGTGTCCATGGACTCGGGCTCTCGAACTGCCACTCGTGCCAGTCGGTCTGCCCCCACTCCGCCGCGAACACGCAGTCCTTTCGCTGCGACGATCCTTCCGCAACGCGCACGGTGCACACGTCGTGGCCATTGATACGGATTGCAAGCGGCTGCGGCTGCGGGCCGCTGTGATGGACCCGCGCAATCACCGCAAACGGCGGCTGGAGCCCGTGCAGCGTCGCCGTGTCCGCGCCGACATGCACGACGCCCTTGCGATCGGCGATAGGGGCTTCGACCAGCTTGACCCTGATCGGATCGAAGTGGACGAACACGCGGGTCGCGGTCACCAAACCGAGCAGGGCGGCGACGATCACGGCGTCGCGACGAGCTGATCGCCCCGGAATCACGATCGGTGACCGGCGGTCGGTCAAGCTGTTGCTAGCTGGAACATATGAAGGCCCTGTGGCGCCTAGAGTTTACATCGGCTCGGACGAGCGATGTTGCGAAATGACGCTCTCGGCCCTCTGCGCTGCCATCGGCTTGGGTCTTGCCGCCGCCCCTGTCGAACATTGGTCGCCCGACCGCACTGGACGCACCTGATCGAGAATGGAGCGGTGACTGTTCTGCTTCTGGCGGCTGCGCTTCTTGTGTCCGACCAACAGGCGGATCGCGGCAAACTCGATCGCCGCGAGCTTGCGGCGTACCGCCTCACAACGACCGACTTCGAGCAGTTCCGCAGCGCCAGTGCGCGGATCGCAATCGTGATCGCGCACGATGCGTCCTTTCGCGCGCAGCCACTTTTCTCTCAAGAGATCGCACAAGGTGGCGACGTGACCGAAGTGAGCGCGACGCTCGAAGCGCGGCTGCGCAGTCACGCCGGCCTCTCCGAAGCGCTCACCGCGGCGAAGATGTCGGCCCGCGACTACACGAAGTGCGCGCTCACGCTCGTCGCCGCCCGCCTCGCCCTTGGATTTCTCGACTCGGGGGTACTGAAAACGGTGCCACCCGGGGCCGCGGCGGAAAACGTGGCGTTCGTGCGCGCGCATCGAACGGTGGTGGACGACATGTTGGAAGAACTCGGAATCGAAATCAAATAGCGCATCGTGGCGTGATTCATCGTCGTGTTTCGATTTCCTAAGTAGCGACACAGTTGTGTCGCCGCAGGAGGTCGTGATGAATCGTCTGATCGGAGTTAGCGTGGCGCGCAGGCGGCACGCTGACCATCCGCATCGTGCGGCCGCCCGAGTGGCCGGCCCATCGGATAACCGATGCCCGCAAGACTCGCCGCATCACGATCGCGTTTACTGCCAGCGTCGTGATGTCGGCGAGCCTCGCCTCGATGATCAAAGTTCCTACATTCCAGAACCTATTGAGTTGACGTCGTTCGTCCGACCCATCGCATCAAGTCGGCTGGCGTCACTACCCGGTTGTCCGCCGGGTAATGGACGGGGATGATGCGGGCGACGTCGAGTTTCAGACGCTGCATGTTGTCGACGAGGCTCGTCGTGAACGGACTCGGGGGATTGGGCGGCGTCGCGGTCGCCGTCGGCGCTGGATTCCACGCGTCTGCCTCGAAGAGCACTTTCTCTTTCGGGAAGTACGCCATCAGCATGCCGTCGTGATGTCCGAAGTTCTGCATGTGATGCAGCTCCACCACGTGATTGCCGTCGGTCAGCACTCTCTTTTCGCCGACGCCTTCGACAATTGGTTTCTTCCCTGCCTGCTGCGCCTTGTCGGGATTCAGCGTGTGCGGCGTACTCAAGACCTTTTCGAGATACGCCTTATTCAGCTGGTGCGTGAGAATCGTCGTTCCCTCGGCGACGAAGGGACGCAGACCGCTCGAATGGTCGACGTGGCTGTGCGTGTTCACCAGATACCTGATCGGCTTGTTTGGAATCACGCGCTTCGCCTCCGCGATCACTGCCAGGCCGCGAGCCTCACTCTGTCCGCCCTCCAGGATCGTGATGTGATCCTTGAAGTCCACGGCGATGGCGGCGTAGCCGCCGGTGATGAGATACACGCCGTCGCCGAGCTTCTCCGACTGCGCCGTTGCCGCGGCTGGCGCGCCGCCACCGCCCGGTGCGCCACCGCGCCCCTGCGGCGGTTCGATCGTCACCGCCGCGTTTGGTTTGGCGTCGGTGACGTTCAGGTCGAACGTCGGGTGGCCGCCCTGTCTGACGATGATGTGCATCGGAAACTGCGCGCCGCCGACGTCCTTGTAGTCGCTGTAAATGGCCTCGAACGGCATGTCGCCGAAGAAGGCGTTATCGATCAGGGTCTCGACGCGCTCGACCTGATTCTGGGCGTTGATGTAGCCGCTTACCTTGGCTTTGTTGTCGCCAGTGAAGCTGACCACGTTGTACTTCTTGCCGCCTACGGTCCTTGCCTCGAGGGTTGCATTCCTCTTTGCCGCTGCGCGCAGGAAGCCGTGCGGCGTCATCCAGATTTCGAGCTGCTGCACCCAGGGCGTCTCGGGCGTCACGATGATCGTCTGGCTCTGAGGCTGTTCACCGGCGATGGGTTGCTGCCCACCCCCGCGCGGCGGGTTCTCGCCCTGCATGCGCACGCGGTCGACCTTCGAGGCCGGTGTCTCGAAGTTGATGGCGCGGGTGTAGCTTTTGTTGATGAACTTCGGCCACGGTAAGTTCGGATTCGCCGCCTGGCCCAGCGCGAAGTCCAGGCCCGTCGCCGAGTACTGCACGGTTTTCAAGGTCTCGACGCCAATCGCCTTCGCGGCGTTGGCGATGACGGTGTTCGCGTCCTGGGCCGACGCGCCCAAGACGACAAGCGCCGCCAAGGCAGATCCGCTGAGCCATCTCTTCAACATGGTGGCACCTCGTGTTCGCCGGCGATCATCCTGCTCCAGTCGGTGAATGTAAAGCGCCAGCACGGTGTGTTCGCGAGCATGCTCGGTGCCCGACTGAACCTGGGACGATAGGTTTCCAGAGCAGCCCGCGCGCGACAGGCGCGGTGCAACGGGTTAGGGATTGAAGCCCCGCGTCACCTAGTCCCAAAAGGCACGTGAACCCAGTTGCATCGAGCGAGCCGACGGAGTCTCCGGACCCTCAGCGGGCCCACGCGTATGCTTCGACGCGCGGATCGGCGCCGGCGCTGAGCACGCCGGTCCTCGGATCCACCACGATCGCCGCATTCGAGCCCAGCGACCACGCTCCCGCCGTCTGCAGCTTGTGCCCCTTTGCCTGCAGCGCTTTCTGGACGGCCTCGGGCACCCGCGACTCGACGGACAGATTGCCGGGATCGCTCATCCGGTGCGGAAACACCGAGGACGCGAAGCTGCGCGACGACCACCGCGGCGCTTCGATGGCCTGCTGGACGTTCATCCCGAAGTCGACGAGGTTCAGCAGCGTCTGCACGGTCCGATGGATTTGATCGTCGCCGCCCGGGCTGCCGGTGATCATCCACGGCTGTCCGTCTTTCATCACGAGCGTGCTCTGCAACGTGCTGCGCGGCCGTTTGCCCGGTTCGAGCGATCGAGGCTCGCCCGGCGTGAGCGAGTAATAGTCACCGCGGCAATTGAAGATGAACCCGAGGTCGCCCATCACGACGCCTGTGCCGAAGCCACTGTGCAGGCTCGGTTCGAAGCTCACCATGTTGCGATCCTTGTCGACGATGGCGATGTAACTGGTGTCGCCCTCCGAGTAGTCCGCCGCGCCGATCTCGGCGCTGCGCACGCGGCGCGCCGGATCCGTTGTTTTCATGAACTGTTCGGGATTGCCCGGCCGGATCTCCAGCGAAGCCTTGTTGGACTCGATGAGCTTCCGGCGCTCCGCGGCATAGGCCTTCGAGAGCAGACCTTCGAACGGGATGCGCACGAAACTGGTATCGCCGAGCAGTTCACGATCCGCAAACGCGAGCTTGAGCGCTTCGGCGCTGGTATGGATGTACTCGGCGCTGTTGTGTCCCATCGTTTTGAGCGGGTAGCCCTCGAGGATATTCAGCATGAAGAGCTCGGCGGGGCCCTGCGACGAGGAGGCGTTCTTGTAGACTTCGTACCCTCGATAGTTCGTCGAAACGGGCGTCTCGACTCTGGCCGTGTAGCCGGCGAAATCCTCGTACCGATAGAGGCCACCATTCTTCTCGGAGAAATCGGCCATCGTTCTGGCGATGTCACCCTTGTAGAAGCGGTCCCGCGCCGCACGCAGCGCCTCGCGCCGGCCCTTGCCGGCCGCGGCTTTTTCAGCCTCGACCAGTTTGCGGAGCATGCGCGCCGTGTCGGGATTTCGGAACAGCTCGCCAGGCTGTGGCGCTCGGCCATTGGGGAAGTACACCTTCATCGTGGTGGGGTACTGCCGGATCTTCTTCGACCCTTCGATCGCGCGCGACAGACTGTCACCGATCGGAAATCCGTTCTCCGCGACGTCGATCGCACGCTCCAGGACCTGGGCGAACGTCATCGTGCCCCAGCGGTCGAGCATGATGTACCAGGCGTCGATAACGCCGGGCAGCGATGCTGAGAGCAGACCGTCGCTGTTCGGAATCCGGCCGCCGTTGTTCTTGTTGTACCAGTCGATGGTCGCGAGCTTCGGGGCCGCGCCTTCGGCGTCGATCGAGTGGACCTTTTTCTCGCGAGCGTTGTACACGAGCACCACTGCATCGGCGCCGAACCCGTTCGATTCCGGGTTGACCAGGGCCAGCACGGCCTGCCCCGCGACGGCGGCATCGAAAGCGTTGCCGCCCGCCTCCAGGATGCGGACCGCAGCTTCCGTGGCTTCGAGCTTCATCGACGACACGGCATACTGCGTGCCTCGAACGACCGGCCGGAGCGTGCGGCTCGCGGTCGTCGAGCCGTCGGATTGTTCCTGGGCTGTCATCCGGTACGTCACGCCAAAACTCAACAGCAGCAATACACCGACAAGACAGGTCTGAAGCCGGCGCATGGCATACCTCCCGGAGGGTGGAAAACGTCGTGGGCTGATCTCGTCGCGGATTATACGCCCTTGTCCGTCTCGGGCGGCTGAAGCGCGCCTCCTTGAGGACGTGAGTGATTGGCGGGTATAAATCCCCATGGTCAAAACCCTTGCCGCGCTAGCCACTCTCCTCTTCGCGGTTCAAAACCAACCGTCCACCTTTACAGTGGGTACCGCAACCGCCTCGCGCGGGCAGAAGGCGCTTGGCGCCTTGCCGGTCCCGGTCGGTATCGATGCAGGTTACGACATTCCCGTCGCGGTCGTTCACGGTGACAGCAGCGGACCCGTACTCGCCGTGGTGGCGGGTTCACACGGGTCCGAGTATGCGTCCATCGTCGCCGTCGAGACGTTGATCAGCCAGATCAACGCCGCCGACGTGTCCGGCACAGTGATACTCGTGCCGCTTGTGAACGTGCCTTCGTTCGAGCGGATTACTCCGCACCTTAACCCCACAGACGACAAGAACATGAACCGGTTCTATCCGGGCAATCCGAAGGGCACGCAGACCGAACGGGCGTCGTACGTGATCACCAAGGAAATCATCGAGAAGGCCGATCACGTGATCGACTTCCATGGCGGCGATCTCGACGAGAACCTCACGCCCTATAGCTACTGGTCGGTCACCGGTAATCAGAAACAGGACGAGGCGTCGCGCGCGATGGTGCTGGCGTTCGGACTGCCGACGATCATCATTTCCACCGATCGGCCGAGGGATCCCAACGCATCGCGCTTCCTCGAGAACACGGCGACGACACGCGGCAAGCCGTCGTTCACTGCGGAGGCGGGCCGATCCGGTCCGGTCGATCGCAGCGACGTCGACGTGCTCGTGCGCGGAGTGCTCAACGTGATGGGCCATTTGAAGATGACGAAGGGCGCCGTCACTGCGATGAAAAATCCCGTTTGGATCGAAAAGCTCGTCAACCTGACCGCCGAACGCGATGGCATGTTTCATCCCGCCGTTGATCGCGCCGCGCAGGTGGCGGCCGGCGCGAAGATCGGCACCATTACCGACTACGTGAATCGCCCACAGCAGGAAATCACGGCGCCCGAGGCAGGGGTTGTCCTGTTCGTTCGCGCGGTGCCGTCTCTGAAGAAGGGGGACACTCTAGTGAGCATCGGTGTGGTCAAGAAGGGCGGCCCCTGAGATAGATCATCGCTCGCGAGGCTTGTTCCCGGCTATTCGCACGCAGTTCCACGGTGGAGCGAAGTGGTCGGGAGGGCCGAGCTCCAAAACATGGCGTGAGATTGAGCCTGACATTGCCCTTCTCTTGCCCTTTCGCGACAACAAAGGAGGGCAACACATTTCATTCCGGAGACATGGGTAACAGATTGGGGGTTCGGGCCGGCGATTGTTCGCGTGGTTGACGATCGACTCGTGCAAGCCCTGGAAGCCGGAGCCGGGATTGATCGCGGCGTACTCCAGATCCAACGCTCCAAGCACGTCCACCATGAAGTCGGACGCGGGTTGGGTGACGATGGCGGATGGGGCGCGCGCGGCCCCGATCTCCGCCGCGGCCTGACTCGATTCCGGCGGCCCCGACCGTTCAGTTGCTCTGGTGCCTGGCTTGGCGCGCGGAACGGTCACACGGGTCCGGCGCCGGGTTCCGCGTGGGCATTCTGCTAAGAGCACGCGGTGCGGTCAGCATTTCGTGAAGCGCGCCGGCTGTACGCGCCGGTACAGCCGGCGTGCTTTTGGTCTACTGCTGGTTGCCGCGAACCTCGAACTGACCGCGAACTTCGCCGCCGGGGAAGTCGCCTGGGCCGGTGTTGGTCGCTCCAACGCCGTCGTTGGTGTGGATGTTCACGTAAGCGTTGCCGCTGCGAATCTGCCGGAGCGCGTCGGCGAAATTCACCACACCACCCGGGCACACGGCACTGTCAGGGACGGTTCTGACGTTCAACGCCGCGCCGCTCGTCACGATCCCTTCTGCGAGAACGCCATCGTGCCTGCCGGTAGGGCCCGTCAGCGGACCGGTAGATGTCACGCTCGGGTACAGCCAGATGAAGATTCCGCCGTTCACCCCCCGGGGACCGCAGTGAATGTGTGCCTGCACCACGTTCTCGATGTTCGCGGCGATCAGCTTGTAATCGAAGGAGAGTCCATCCTCAGCGATCTGGAAGATCGCCTGGCCCTGCGCATTCGAATCCTGGGGCGACGGGGCGGGCGGCACCGGCGTTGGTTCCTGATCACCGGACAAATGAACGGAATGGTTGTGCCGCGTACCTTCGTGCTGAGCTACACGAAGAGGTATTGAAATCGACTCCGGTTGTGTCGGCGTTTGCACCGAGTCGGACGAACACGCCGTCGCAACCGCAGCCGCCATCCCGAACAAGACAACTCTACGCATGCTGCACCTCTTCCTCCGATGATTTACGAGTTGTGAAGGCGTTTACGAAGAACGTTTGCCAACAACGGATCCGCGGCCAACCCGTCGATTCTCAAAGGTCCCAAAACCCTTGAAAAGTGTCCGGTGAGCATCGGAAACCTTACGGTTCTGTTCCGTGTCGAGCGCGCGAACGGACATTACTGCGAACGTCGTACCTGACCCGGCTCGAGAAGAACGCGTCCCGCCGGAACTCGAGAGTTGGTCGACCGATGTATCAGGGCCGCGAGCCGGTATGCAGATTGCTCCCGTCATCACGCATGCCAGGAGGAGTCCGACGGCCGGCGCTTATAGTCGTGGTGTGACCTGCAATTGGCTTAGGCGCAACCGAATCTGGCGCGCAGCCGATTTCCCGGAACGATCGGTCAATCGTGAGGTGAGCCCATTCAGTGTGAAAAATACTCGAGACCGGCGTCGGTGAATCCTCTGGAATCTTGATCGATGCCGCGTGCGGCGGCCCGTGATCAGAGTGCGACAGCAGTTCGATGCGTTCGCGCGACTCCGCGGTGCGTCTTTCGCGAGCAGGCCATGACGCCACGACGCGCCATGAATTTCGATAGCCGCAGTTGGCAAAACTGTTTAAGTGATCGACCAGGGAGTTTGACGTGAGCATGAGCTTTCCGAACGAGGGGCCGGATTACCGGGCCGCCCGTGACGCCCTCCTCGCGACAGAAAAGGCGTTGCGCCGGCAGATGGAGGCGGTCGCCGCACAGCTTCGGGCCCTGCCGCCCGGAGGTGAAGTGCCCGAAGGCTACGTATTCGACGCGACTGGTGCAGGAGGCGCGGAGACCGTCATCCGCATGTCAGAGCTGTTTCGCGCTGATGATGTATCACTACATGTTCCCGCGACACTCCAGGGACGAGCGCGCCGGGCCGACTTCGGGAGCCATGGCGAACGTGCCGGTCGCCGAGGGTCCGTGCCCGTCCTGCACCGCGATCATCGACATGTGGGACGGCACGATGCCGCACTTCGAGGGCTTGGGCGGCAATCTCGTCATCGTGACACGAGCGCCTATCGCACGTGTCGCCGCCTTCGCGCGCGACAAGGGCTGGAAGCATACGCGGTTGGTCTCGGCGGCGAACAACACGTTTCGCCGCGACTACGGCGGCGACGGTCCGGAGGGCGAGCCGGTGCCGATCATGACCGTGTTCAGTCGCTGGCCCGACGGCGTCGTCAGGCTGCATTGGGCCAGCGAATTGATTCACGAGGCGCCCGATCCCGGCCAGGATCCGCGCCACCTCGGGACGGTCGAACCACTCTGGACCCTGTTCGACCTCACGCCTGCCGGACGCCCGGCGGGCGACGAGCAGATGGGCTATCCCTGCTGTCACGGTCCGGGTGACAACTCGAGGACACTGTGATCGTTGAGCATCATGCTGCGTGGATGAGCCAAGGTCGAAAATCACGCCTTCGGAGCCGGCAGCTCGGACGCGGCCATATCGGTCGTCCACAGCCAGGAGCCGTCCGGCTGCTTTCGCATTAGGCCCATGTAGTTGCCGCGGTCGGCGACGGGCGTCGGGCCACCGATCGTCATGGTGTAGGTTCCACGCACGAACGCAAGCCCGTCGCCGCCGACGATTTCATCGGCCGTAATTGCAAACTCCTCGAGTGGCGGAAACGTCTCCAGCCAGACGCGCATCGCGGCCCGGCCGCGGATCGGCGGCTGATGCGGTGGGAACCGGATCGCATCCGCGGTGAACATGCGCGTGATCGCGTCCCAGTCGGCCCGCCGCACGGCGGCCGCGTCCTTCTCGATGGCCGCGCGGATCGCGGCGAGGTCGTGTTCAGTCAGCGCCATGGGTTCGACATTATCGCCGACACGAGCGCACTGATGATCAATGGTCGCTCATCCGGCTCATTGGTTCCCGCTGTATCCCTCGCACGACACGAGCTCGCGTCAGAAGCGAAACGCCGGCACAGCCGAGTGCCGATGACGCTCCGCGAGGCCATGCTCCTTGCCCTGACCGCCGAGGCCAAGACGCGAGTTCTAATGGACGAGCTGCCTAGCCCGGGCGTGGGCTTCGGCGATGGGCACGGTTCACTGTTGATCGTGGCAGACTGGTTCGGAGGAAAACTTGAGCATATTGACGCTGAACGTGAACGGTCGCGCGCGGGCCGTCGATGTGGACCCGGCGACGCCGCTGCTCTACGTTCTCTCCGACGACCTCGCCCTGCGTGGGCCGAAATTCGGCTGCGGCTTGGGGCAGTGCGGTGCGTGCACGGTGCTCTCCAATGGACAGGCGGTCCGCTCGTGCATCACGCCCGTTGGCAAGGTCGGCACGGCGGCGATCACCACACTCGAAGGCCTTGGCACGCCTGAGAGGCTGCACCCAATCCAGCAGGCCTTCGTCGACGAGCAGGCTGCGCAATGCGGGTTCTGCCTGAGCGGCGTGATTCTGACCGCGAAGGCATTTCTCGACAACAACCCGCGCGCCACCGACGAGCAGATTCAAGAAGCCTTGTCGGGCGTGATCTGCCGGTGCTTTGTCAACGTCCGGATGCTCAAGGCAATCCGGCGCTACGCCAACGAGGTGGCGGCATGAGCGCGTGCCTCACCGCGGATGCCCGCACGGCGCTCGCGCACGCGGGATTCTCGCGGCGTGCGTTCCTCAAGGGATCGGGTGCGCTCGTCGTCGCGTTCGCTTCGTCCGAGGTGCTGGGCGGGTTCGGCAAGGCGCTGGCGCAGGGATTCAACGGCGCCGGCAGCGCTCAGCTCGATTCGTGGATCGCCATCGACGGGGATGGTCTCGTCACGGCATATACCGGCAAGTGCGATTTCGGCCAGGGACTCTACACGGCGCAAATGCAACTCGTGGCCGAGGAGCTGTGCGTGGCATTCGATCGTGTTCGGCTGATCCAATGCGACACGTCGATCACGCCCGATCAGGGGACCACGTCCGGTCAGCAGTCACACCCGACGAATTTCAACACGGCGAACCTGGCGCTGGCCGCCGCGACCGCACGTGAGGCGCTCCTGAAACTTGCCGCTGCGCGGCTGGCAACGCGCGTGGAAGACCTTGGGGTGAAGGATGGAGTGATCACCGCGCGCGGCAGTGGCGCGCTGCGGCAGGCGACCTATGGCGAGCTGCTCGGCGGGAAGCGCTTCGAGGTAAGGCTCGATCCGCAAGCCAGTCGCAGGCATCCGCGCGAGTGGACAATCCTCGGCACCTCCGTTCCGCGGGTCGACATGCGCGCGATGGTGGCGGGCGAGTTCGAGTTCGTGCACAACGTTCGCGTGCCCGGCATGCTGCATGGCCGCGTCGTCCGCCCGCCCGCGCCCGGCGCGGTTGTCAAGAGCGTGGACGAACACTCTGTCCGCGACATGCCGGGACTCGTGAAGGTGGTGGTGCGGAACAGCTTTGTCGGCGTGGTCGCCGAGAAGCTGTGGCAGGCGATCCAGATTGCCGATCGGCTGCGCGTCACGTGGGATGGCGGTACAGCGCTCTCGCCACAAAGCGACGTGTATCAGTGGGTACGGCAGCAGCCGTCCAGCGACACGCTGCTCGTCGACTCGACCGACGTGGACGCCACGCTGGCATCGGCGACGAATGTGCTGAAGGCCACGTATCTCCACCCGTACCAGATGCACGGTTCGCTCGGCACATCGTGCGCCGTTGCGGATGTGCGGACCGAGAGCGCCACGTTGTGGTCGGCGACGCAGTCGGCCTACCCGACACGGAACACCACCGCTGCGATTCTCGGCATGGCACCCAATCGCGTACGCGTGATCTACACGCGCGGTGCGGGCTGCTACGGCATCAACGGGGCCGACACGGTGACCTACGACGCCGCCATCCTTTCTCAGGCGGTCGGCCAACCGGTTCGCGTCCAGCTCTCCCGCAAGGACGAGATGGCGTGGGAGAATTTCGGCTACCTCTTCGCGATCGATCAGCGTGTCGGTCTCGACAGCAACGGCACGATGGTCGCGTGGGACTACGAGGCGTGGTCCGCCGCGAAAGGCGGTCGTCCCGGCTACAACACGCCAGGCAATGTGGTGACTGGAACGCTCCTCGGGTTGAACCCCGCGCCGTTCACGCCGCGGACTCCGGCACCGTCGCCAACCAACCCGCTGAACAACGGCTCGAACACGGCGCCGTCGTACATCGCCGGGCGCGTCGGCGACACCCGACGTGGCGCCGGAACTGTCCGCAGCGAGCGGGTGCTTTCTCATCGCGTCAGGTCACCATTCTTCACAGGTCCGCTACGCGCGCCGGAGCGGCTGCAGAACACCTTCGCGCACGAATGCTTCATGGACGAAGTGGCGGCGCACGTCAGAGCCGATCCGGCGGCGTACCGACTCCGCCATCTCTCGCACGCGCGCCTGAGCGAGGCAATCCGTGTCGCGACGAAGGCCGCTAACTGGCAGCCGAGGCCGTCACCGCGGCCGGATCGGCGCCCGACGGGCGTTGCCAGCGGGCGTGGTCTCGCATGTGTCTGCTACGAGGGCAACAACGGATACCTCGCCATGGTCGCGGAGGTGGACGTCCATCAGGACACGGGGGAGATCCGCGTCACACGCCTGGTCGTCGGGCACGACTCCGGGCCGGTATCCAACCCGGACGGCATCCGTAATCAGATCGAAGGCGGCGCTATTCAAGGCCTGAGCCGGGCGCTCGGCGAAATGGTCACGTGGGATGGCGACAAGGTGACCTCGATCGATTGGCGCACCTACCGCACGCTGTCGCTCGGCTTCGCCGTGCCTCGCATCGAAACCGTGCTGATCGATCAAGCAGACGCGGAGGCTTGCGGGGCCGGAGAGACCACGATCACCGTCGTTGCCCCGGCGATCGCCAACGCTATCTTCGATGCGACCGGGGCACGCGTCCGCGAAGTGCCGTTGACGCCAGATCGGATCAAGGCGGCGCTCGCGGAGCTCGCGTCGCGAGCGGCCCGACCTCAGTGACGAGCTCGACGCCAACCCGCCGGACGACGCCTCGTCCGCGGCTTCTGCTGTGTCACCGGTTTTCGATTGCTCGGTCCGTATACGACGTAGCCGAGGTCGCGCAAATCGTCGGCGAGCGTCGGCTCGGCGAGGGCCGCCTCCTTGTACGACATCGCCGGGATGCCGTCGAACAGATCCCACGCCAGTTTCACTCCGTGCTTGCGGACGATGGTGGCTGATTTGTAGCCGCGCTTGTGATTGGCGAAGCGTTCCTCGAGCGGGAGGCCGGTCATGCCCACGTAGTAGCCGTCGCGGCCGTCGCCGCGAGGGTTCTTCAACTGGACAACGTAAACGCGATGATGAAGTCGCTTCGCCACGTAACCGCCACCTTTGACAGCATAGCCGCAGCAACGCCGTTCGGCCCAGACTCGCGTATCAACGGCGACCCCCCAATGTGTGCCCACCGCTAGTATTACTGAGTGGTTCACGTCACCTGCCCTGGAAAACTGCTGGATATAGACAGCCTATAGCCTATGGATATAGACTCTCTATATCCAATGACCCTGCACTCGTCCCGATCCGACGCCCGCACAGATCTCGTGCACGGGACGCTCGACATGCTCATCCTGCGCACCCTGCAATGGGGTGCGCAGCACGGCTACGGCATCGCCCAGACCATTCGCACACAATCCTCCGACGTGCTGCAGGTGGAAGCCGGCTCGCTCTACCCGGCGCTCCAGCGGCTTCAGAAAAAAGGATGGGTCGCGTCCAAGTGGGGCCAGACGGCCGCCAACCAACGAGCGAAGTTCTATCGCATCACGCCGGAAGGCAAGAAACAGCTCCTGCGCGAGGAGTCACGCTGGACCGAACTCGTGACGGCGATCAGCCGGGTGATGACCCCGGCTCGTAGCCCGAAGGAGTGAACATGGCCCGCTTTCCGTGGCAGAAACGGCGTCGCCTGGACGAGGATGACTTCCAGGACGAGATTCGCGCGCACCTGGCCATGGCCGCAGACGAACGCGTCGCCAACGGTGCCGATCAGGAGGCCGCGCGTCTGGCCTCGATTAAGGAGTTCGGGAACGTAACACTCACAGTCGAAGCGGCGCGCTCAGTGTGGACGCCTTGGTGGATGGAAGCGCTGCGGGATTGGCTGAGCGACGTGCGCTATGCCATCCGAGGGCTCGCCAAGAATCCCGCGTTCTCGATAACCGTCATCGCTGTCCTCGCGCTCGGGATCGGTTTGAACGCGGCGGTGTTCACGTTGCTCAAGAGCCTGGCACTCAGTCCACTCTCGGGCGTCGATGGATCGGGGAAACTTGCCGTTGTCCTGAACGAGACGCCCGCTGGGCGCAGGGACGGCCTCTCATATCCCGACTACCAGTACCTCCGCGACCACGATCGCGCGTTCAGCGGTCTCATCGGCTCCGGATTTTCCGGAGTCAACCTGGGGATGGGCACTCGCGCCCGCCCGATCATGGGCGAGTTCGTCACCGGCAACTACTTCGGCGTGCTCGGTGTGCGGGCGCAAATTGGACGCACGCTTCTTCCCTCGGATGAAGTCGCGCCTGGCCGCCATCCGGTCGTCGTGCTCAGCAACGGGCTCTGGCGCCGCGACTTCGACGGAGATCCCGGCATCGTCGGCAAGACCATTCACCTGAATTCATTTCCGATGACGGTTGTCGGCGTCGCCGACGCCGCGTTCCACGGCACGATCGTCAGCTTCGACATCGAAGTGTTCGCACCGATCATGATGGCGCAGCAGATCGGACTGCCCTTTCTCACTCAGAGCGCGGACATGCAGTCAGCTCGGAATGCGGCTTCACTGATGGTGCTCGGGCGCCTGCGCCATGACACTACTCTCGCCACTGCCGATGACCAGATGGCGACGATCTCAAACGAGCTGAAGCGTGAGCGAACGGTATCCGATGCCAACTTCGACTTGACGGTGATTCCGATCTGGCAATCCCCGTACGGGGCCCAAACTTATATGCTGCCGGCGATCATCGGTACTGAGCGCGATGGCTGCGCTGCTGCTGCTGATCGTGTGCGCCAACATCGCCGGCCTGGTGCTGGTGCGTGGCGTCTCGCGTCGCGGCGAACTCGCCCTGCGGCTCGCCGTCGGCGCCACACGCACCAGGATTGTGCGTCTGCTCCTCGTCGAGAACCTGGTGCTTGCCGTCCCTGGGGCGATCTGCGGCCTCGTGTTGGTCTGGTTCGGCCTGCCGCTCATATGGGGCAAGTCCGCGGCGGCGGCCCCTGGACGCGTGTTTCTCGACCTTTCGATCGATCGATTCGTCATCGGTTTCTCGATGCTCGCAGCGTGCGTAAGCGCACTAGCCTTCGGGTTCATGCCGGCTTTTCGTGGCTCGCGTATCGATCTGGTGTCGGTGATCAACGAGGACTTGTCGCCGCGCGGCGGCGCGAGAGAGCGTTTCCGATCCGCGCTGGTGATCGCACAGGTCGCCGTCTCGCTATTGCTGCTGGTCAGCGCGGGGCTGGTCGCGCGGAGCCTCGAGGCCGCGCGCACGGCAGACGCGGGCTTCGACGCAACGAACGCGATCTCGGTCACGTTGAACCTCAAGCCAAACGGATACGACGAAACCCGTGGGCTGGCGTTTTTTCATCAGCTCCTCGATGGGGTCCGCGCTGGCCAGGGGGTCGAGTCGGCCAGCCTGGCCGCGATTTCTCCACTGACAATGGTCGATTCAGATAGTCAGCCCGTGTCGATCGAGGGCTACGAGCCGCGCCGCGATGAAGATCTGGCGTTTCTCTCGAACGCGGTCGGCGCCGAGTATTTCCGGACGCTGAAGATCGGGCTCGTCGCGGGTCGCGAGTTTGAGAACCGCGACGATGCGGCGGCGATGCAGGTGGCGGTCGTCAACGAAACCCTCGCGCGACGATTCTGGGGAGAGCCTGCGCAGGCGATCGGTAAACGCCTCCGCATTTCCTCAGGTGACTGGCGGACGGTCATTGGGGTAGCGCGAGACGTGAAATACGCGCGCATCACCGAAGCGCCACGGCCGTACGTGTATGTGCCGTATCTGCAGGCGTACCGATCCACGATGACGCTGCACGCGCGCGGGTCCGCCGGCGTCAGCGCGCTCATCGAGCACGCGCGCGCGCAGATTCAGTCGCTCGATGCCGATCTACCGATTCTTTACGCCCGGTCGCTGCGCGAGCAAACGGCGGCGTCACTGGCGATCCTCGAGATGGCAGCCACGATGCTGTTCGGCTTTCGGGGTCGCGGGCATGATGCTCGCCGCGTTGGGCATCTACGGTCTCGTCTCGTACACGGTCAAGCAAAGCACGCACGAGATCGGCGTCCGGATGGCGCTCGGCGCGCGCGGCGTGTCGCTGGTCGGAGGATTTGTCGGGCGCGGGGTGCGGTTAGGTGTCGTCGGCGCAGCGCTTGGCATCGCCGCCGCGTTCGCGGTCACGCGATTCCTCAGCAGCGTCCTTTACGGGGTCAGCGCCACCGATGTGATCGCTTTTGGCCGAGCGCTCGCGGTGGT
This sequence comes from uncultured Acidobacteriota bacterium, assembly GCA_963807105.1. Taxonomy (GTDB): domain Bacteria; phylum Acidobacteriota; class Vicinamibacteria; order Vicinamibacterales; family UBA2999; genus DASPWV01. The sequence continues at coordinate 152,125 of CAWEAM010000003.1, forward strand.
GCTGGGCGCCGTGATTGTGGCGACGCTCATTCCCGCGTGGCGGGCAGCGCGCACCAGTCCGATGGCGGCCCTGCGACGACTGTGAATCCCTCGCGGGCTGGTTCCCACCCTAGCCTTGGCGAAGGCGGGTGAAGACAGGCCTGCCTCTTTACTGTTGCCGGACGCGCACGGACGAGACGCAGTCGTTCAGCCCGTCGTGATCGCAATCGTGCTCTCGCACCAACTGCAGGTTGGCCACGTCCCCCGTAATCTCGAGCGCGTCGTCGCGGTAGTCCGGATTGCGATAGAGCGTGGCGCGCCATCCCGGCGCCACACGCACCGAGGACACGCAGTCGTTCCAATTCCGCGACGAGGCGTCGTCGCCTTCGAAACACGGCCCGCGGAAGTCTCGCAGGTCGGGGGTGTCTGCAGTGAGGTGCGCCGAGTTCCCAAGGAAGTTGGCGTGTTCGTAGAGAATGACACCGGCAGTGAGAGTCGTTGGCGCCATGGGCAGCTCCGTGTAGCTGCAACCGTGGGCAAGGGCAGCGAGCGCGCTTGCGGTGACCAGTCCAGACGCGCGGGAGAGAGCGGTCACGGGACACCTCCGATCGGCAGGCAGGGGCCATTATATCCCTCGCTTCGCTCGGGAAGTTCCAGTTCAAAGTTCAAAGTTCGCATCAGCGAACGACCGCGTGCCGCAGGACATGCTCCACGAGTTGCACGACCAGGCGCGGATCATCGCGCTGAACGTTGTGACCGACATGTGCTGCCGCGATGTAAAGGCCCTTCGGCGACCGGAGCGCCAATCCCTCATCCAGAGATTGACCGTGTCGCCTGGCGTGGATCTGCTTAGCTGTTCTCGCCGTCACGGGAACGGAAGCGCCGGCCGAATTCGCTGAGGAACGCCGCGCGAAGCGTTTCGTCTCGCCCCCGAAAGAACGGCATCACAGCGGCGACGAAGACGACCATCCCGCCGAGCCATATCATGGCCACAAGCACGTGTAGCCAGACGGAAGCCAGATAGAGCGCGCGCACCGCGACTCAGTCTAGGGACCCGCGCGCGGCGCGGGTATGACGACGATCATGTGAATTTCAGTGGCGGGCACTAGGCCAAACTGGGCGCTCCGCCGCGCGGCTTCTTCGGTGGCTACACCGCGGCCGCGTCCTCGAGGATACTGCGCCCGACGATCACGAACCCGTCCTTGCCGGTCCGGACGACGTCTTCCTTCTGCCACCGGCTCATGATGCGGATCGCGGTTTCGATCGTGGTTCCGGTGAGATCTGCAAGCTCCTGACGCGAGAGCGGCATCGCGACGTACGTGCCGCCCCGCTCTGGTTTACCGAGTTGATCCGCTAACTTGAGAAACAACCGCGCGAAGCGTGCCTCGACACGGGCCCCTGTGAGTTCCACCAGCCGGCGCGTCAGTTCCGCCAGTCGAATCGTGAGACTGGAGAGGAGTCCACGGACGAGCGCGGGATGACGCTCGAGGAGCTGAAAGAAGTCCTGCTGCGCGATCGAGAGGCATTCCGTTGGCTCGAGGGCAACGGCAGAGGCGGGGAGCGGAATGTTCTCGTAGATGGCCACTGCGCCGAGCGGATCACCGGCGCCAAAGATCTCCAGGATGATCTCTTTACCGGCCGGAGTCGCCTTGAAGACCTTGACGCGGCCCTCGACGATCGTCAAAAACACGTCGGGCGGGTCGCCCTCCGCGAAGATCTGCTGACCTCGCTCGTACTGACGCAGGCGCGATAGCTCCGCAATTCGCGCCCGGTCTGCCGAGTTGACGCGGCGAAAGAGCGTGATTCGCCGAAGCAGGTCCTCAGTGGGGCGCGACATCGGATATGACGGCCATCATACCCACGCCCTGCTCACGATGGTCTACTCATCTCATGACGACGAGTTCAACACTTGCAGAACTGGCGACGACCCATCCGGCGGCCTCGCGCGTTTTTCAGCGATACGGGCTGGATTATTGCTGCAGCGGCCGTCAGCCTCTCGACGACGTGTGCAACGCGAAAGGCCTCGATCCTACCGCCATCATCCACGCCATCGAAGCCGAGGAGACCAGCATCGATCTTCCGCGTTGGGATGCAGCGCCGCTGCCCGATCTCGTGCAGTTCATCGTGAACCGCTACCACGCGGCGCTGCGCACGGAACTGCCCGCGCTCATCGCGCTGGCCGAGCGCGTCGAGACATGGCACGCCGAAAAAGCCGCCTGTCCACGCGGCCTGCACGCACTCCTCAATACCGTGCACCAGGAAGTGCTGGAACATCTCGTAAAGGAGGAGAACGTTCTCTTCCCGATGATTCTCGCCGGTCACGGATACATGACGGCGATGCCGATTCACGTGATGGAAGCGGAGCACGAGGAACACGGGCGCAATTTGGCGCGAATCCGTGCGCTCACGGCCAATCTCACGCCGCCTCCAGACGCGTGTGCGACCTGGCGCGCGCTCTACCTTCGCCTCGGCGAACTGGAAACCGAGCTCATGGATCACATTCATCTCGAAAACAACGTTTTGTTCCCTCGCGCACTGCAAGAGACGGGCGGTGTGCAAGTCTGAATTGAACGACTCGATGTCTGCCTCGCGCTCGAACGATAAGCCGCGGCTCCCGCGGCGCCCTACGCATCCCGAACGGATCTGCTGGGGCTGTCCGCTCTACTGTGCCGGCGACGACATGCGATGCGGTGCCGACATCGTGCGCGCACCGCATCCCATCGAGCTCCTCGGCGAGGCGTGGGACGAGGTCTCGCCGGGACAAGCGGACGAGCGATCTCATCGTAATGATGCATCCGGACTAGAAATGATCTGCTCAAGGTCTGCAATCCCCGAAATGCGATGAGCGACCCAGTAAAACACTGTTTGGCAACCAGGCTGACCGTAGCCTGAACAGACTATAAACAGTTTCATATATATACTACAAATGGCACTTCATGTGTATACTGCAATCACACTTCAACACGCCGCCTGTCGCGATTCCGGCGGCGGTCGTTTTGCTGAATCTGTTGCTCGCGAAGTCGACACGTGGTTGAAGGCGATATTCGCGCGAGCCATGTAAAGTGATTGAGGTTATCGCACGATGCCGGACAAGTTCAGAAGCGTCGACCGGCTGTTGCCGCTCAAGCCAAAGGTCCTCCACGTTCTGTTGGCAGTGGCCGATGGACCTCGGCATGGCTACGGCATCATGCAGGAGGTGGCCGAGCGCACGGACGGCCAGGTTCGCCTCTGGCCGGCGGCGTTGTACGGATTACTTCGCGAACTCGAGAAGACCGATTTTATTGTGGAGTCGGATCGCCGACCGGCCGCCGATGAAGACGACGAGCGGCGTCGCTACTTCGCGCTGACGCCGCACGGCAAGCGCGTGTTGGATGCCGAGGTTCGGCGCCTCGAAGCGATCGTCAATCACGCGCGCTCGAGCCGGGCGTTGCGAAGGGCGGCTCGCGCATGACGATTGATCGGCGTGCCATCCGAGAAGACGGCCAACGACTGCTCAAAACTGCTCGCGCCCGTGGACCAGTGGCGCTCGTGACAACGTGGTCCGCGCTGCTCTGGGATGTCGTCTTCGTCGGCGCCAGACACGATCTCGCACAGGCACTGCGGGCGCTCGTGCGATCGCCGGCAGTCATGGTCGGCATTTCACTGCTCCTCGGACTTGGTGTCGCCGCGACAACCACACTCTTCGCGTTTGTTGACGCGGTGCTGCTTCGACCGCTTCCCTACGATCAACCAGATCGGCTCGTCGTGATGTGGGAGTCGAATGTCAGCCAGGACCGGCTGCGCGAGGGAGGGTCCCCGGGCAATATCCTCGACTGGGTGGCCCGGAATGATGCGTTCGATGCGATCACCGCCATGATGACGGTCTCGGCCACCCTCCGCGGACGCGACGGCGGCACGCCGATCACCGGGGTGCATGTCACGCGCGGTTTCTTCGACGTCTATCGTCGTCAACCGCGGCTTGGGCGCACCTTCCATGCGGACGAATTCGAAGGCGCGGCGTCAATCACGTCGCGGCAGCCGTCCAGCGGCGAACCGGTCGTCGTTCTGAGTCATCGCCTGTGGCAGACCCTGGGCGCCGATCCTGAGGTCGTTGGTCGGACCGTCTACATCGAAGGCCGCGACTGGCGGGTGATTGGTGTCATGCCCGACGATTTCGCGGTGCCCGACGCGGCGGCGGCCTTTTGGGCGCCATGGGATATGCGCACGTCGTACCGCGGCCCGCGTTTTCCGAACGGACTCCCTCGCGACGCCCGGTTTCTGCGCGTCGTTGGCCGGATGAAAGCCGGGATGCCCATCGAAGGCGCAGCGGCGCGGATGCAGACGCTGGCCAGCGGATTGGCGTCCGAGCATCCGGACACGAACGCCGGTTGGAGTATTCGGCTATCTCCGCTCGCGGATGAAATCGCACGCACGAGCCGGCTGGAGCTCCTCCTCGTCTTTGCAGCGATGTTTTGCCTCCTGTTGCTGCTCTGCGCCAACGTCGCAAGCCTGGCCATCGCGCGTGGTTTCGCCCGCGCGAGGGAGATTGCGATTCGCCTGGCGCTCGGAGCCCGCGGGAGCCGCGTCACGCGACAGTTGATCGCAGAAAGCGTGTTGAGCGCTATCGTCACGATGGTCATCGCCATCGTACTCACGGCGTGGTGGGTGGACGCGGCCCTGTCAACAGCGCCTGCCGGCATTCCGCGCCTGCACGAAGTGGCCTTGAACGCACGAGTCGCCTCGTTCGCGGCCGGACTCGCGCTCCTGGTCACCGCTGTCGGAAACGCCGTTCCGACCTTTCGCGCCAGCCGCACACCGATTGCGGGCGCGCTCAAAGACGGGGCTGCCGTTTCGGCACGCGCGTCTGGCCGACTGCGCGGGGGACTGGTGGTTGCCGAGATTGCGGCTGCCGTGATGTTGCTCATCGGAGCCGGGTTATTAGCCCGGACATTTGCGGAGTTACGACGAGTTGATGTGGGCTTCGACACGACCAACCTGCTCGTCCTGCGCATCACGCCTGATGCAGCGCGGTATCGCACTCCCGCGCAGACGACCGATTACTACCGCCGCGTGCTCACCTCACTTCGCGAGGTTCCCGCGATTGCGTCCGTTGCAGCAGTCACCTCCCTTCCGATGAGCACGATCGGCTCCGAATTCACTCGGCCGTACTGGCCTGAGGTCGCCGGCCCTGAGGGCAAGAAGGTGTCGGACGCCAGCATTCGGATGGCGACCCCCGGATACTTCGGGACGTTGGGCCTTTCCGTGATTGCTGGACGCGAGTTCACGGACCGTGATGACGCTGACGCTCCCCGTGTGGTGATCATCAATCAGACGCTCGCGAGCAACGCGTGGGGCACTGAGAACCCGGTTGGGCGTAACCTGATTCTCGATTACCAGCGTGGGCCCTATCCCTATGAAGTGGTGGGCGTGGTGCGTGACGATCGTCACGACGGGCCGCGAAGCGAGCCGGTGCCCGAGATTTTCATTCCGCACTCGCAGAATCCGTACCTCGTCCTGAATGTGATCGCTCGGACGACCCTGGATCCCTTGACCGTGGCCCAGACTGCCCGTGCCTACGCGCTTCGTGTCGACCCCGATCAACCCGTACATTCGGTGACCACGATGGACCACCTGCTCGGCGATGCCGTGCAGCTCGATCGATTCGCCATGCTGCTCATCACGCTCTTCGCGGTTGCAGGGCTCATCACCGCGGCCGGTGGTGTGTACGCTCTGCTCGCCTACACCGTGGTGCAACGGCGTCGTGAAATTGCGCTGCGGATGGCGCTCGGGGCGTCACCGCGGCGTGTCGCACGGTCGATCATGATGGAATCGCTGGTGCTCGCCGTCGCTGGCGGCACGATCGGCATCGTTGGTGCGGCTGCCAGCAGCCGTTTTGCGCGCACGCTGCTCTTTGGTGTGGCACCGCAGGATCCAGTCACGCTCGTGACGGCCGTTGCCGTGCTCCTGGTGGTGGTCGTGGCTGCCAGTTGGTTGCCGGCGCGACGCGCCGCACTGATCGACCCAGGGCGCGCGATGAGGATTTGAGGTGGCCGAGGAGACATCCAAAGCGACATTCTAGTGTCCCGGCCGCGTGATTCGCGGCATAACTGCCGGGCGGGGCATCCCCGCTGGCGGCGTTGCTCCTCGTTCAAATATGCCCGATATTCTCACTCGTCGCGCCTTGCCATCGGGGCGCCGCGCTCCGGCACTTACGCCACGTATCACGCGGCCGGGACACTAGGTCCGAGGGAAGGGAGATGGCGTTCGCGATCAAGGCGGAGGTGCGCAATGCGCGGGCGAAAGCGTTCGCGTTCGTCGCGCAGAAGACAATGTATGGCGGCAAACACATCGTCAAGGGCGACACGATCTTCGTGTTCGCGAGCGAGAACGAACGCGGCCAGGGCTTGATCGCGCGCGGGGTCGTCACCTCCACCGAAACGGTCGCGAAGACGCGCGGCATCGCCCGGCAGACGCCGCGCGTGAGCATCACAGTCAAGCGCACGACGCTCGCGAAGCACCGTCTCGGGCGGAGCGAGCTCAAGCCCTTCACGAAATGGAACGATGGCGGCCCTGAAACGGAGCTCAATTTCAAGTTCTACCGCCAGGCGACGAACAAGATCGTCGGCATCTCGGACGAGGCGGCGGCATTCCTCAACGGCTTCTTCTAACTGCCGCGAGCGCGTCAGCCAGTCGGTCGATATCACTTCGCGTCGAATAGACGTAGGCCGACGCCCGAACCGCCTCCGCTGTATCGAATCGCTTCAAGAGGGGAAGAGCGGCCATATCGCCGGCCCGGATGGCTATTCCTCGGTCGTCGAGAAACTTCGCGACCGCCGCTGGTCGCTGCGCCTCGAGAACAAACGTGAACACCGGAATGCGGCTCTCTGCGGTCTTCGGCCCGATGAGCCGCAGTCCAGGAATCTCGACGAGGCGAGCCAGCGCGTGCCGCACGAGATCCTCGTCATGCCGCCACAACGCGTCTCGCCCAATGCGTTCGATGAAGTTGACGGCTGCCTCTAAGCCGACCGGACCGGCTACGTCGGGCGTACCAGCCTGAAACTTCAGCGCGCCGTGCTCGAGCGCGGCCTTCTCGAAGTCCACCTCGTGCGCCATGTTGCTGCCCACGTGATAGGGAGGCATTGCCTCCAGCAACTCCTGCCGGCCCCACACCACACCGGTTCCCATCGGGCCGAGCATTTTGTGTCCAGAAAACACATAGAAGTCGCACCCGAGCTCTTGGACGTCAATCGCCACGTGTGGCGCCGCTTGCGCCCCGTCGATGACAACCCGCGCGCCAGCGTCACGGGCCAGCGCGCAGATGTCCTTGGCGGGATTGATGAGCCCAAGCACGTTGGACACGTGGCTGAAGGCGACGAGCCGCACCCGCCGCGACAGGATCCTCTTGAACTCATCGATCCGGAGTCTTCCCTCGTGGTCAACGTCCAGGATGCGGATCGTGGCGCCCGCACTTCTTGCCGCGCGAGTCCAGGGCATCAAATTCGAGTTATGCTCGGCGACCGTCAACACGACCTCATCACCGGCCCGGAGATTGGCCGCCGCCCAGGTGCTCGCGACCAGGTTCATCCCTTCGGTTGTCCCGCGAACAAACACGACTTCGCTCGGAGCAGCCGCATTGATGAATCGAGCCAGGGTCTGGCGGGCGCCAGCGAGGCGCTGGGCCGCTCGATTCGCGAGCGTATGCACCGGTGAAGGGTTGGCGTTGTCCGTGGAGTAGAACGCAGTCAGCGCGTCGATGACTTGCTGAGGCCGCAAGGTCGTCGCCGCACTGTCGAGATAGGTAAGCGGGTGATCGTTGGCGCGCTGGCGGAGGGCGGGAAAAGCCGACGCCCAAGACGGAGCGACCGAGGTCTCCTGACCCGACCCGCGTACGATGGGCATGTAGCTGCCTGCGGCGCAGGTCGTAAGGAACTCTCGTCGATTGCACTCCATAGGCCCCTCTTGCGCGCACGCCTTCACGCTGTGCTCTCTGAATGGTTTGCGAAGTCCCCGCTCGGCCGTGCGAGGTGGAGCCCTCGCCCCGTTGCACTTATCGCGGTGGACCGACGGCAGTCACTGTAACGTACGTTACAGAGATTGTCTATTTGTTACGCATAGAGCGCAACGGTGCCCCAGGTGATTCGAGGCTCATCTCTGGCAGCCCTGCTCGTACCTGCCAGGCCTCTGCCTCAGCGAGAAGCCGTCGGCGCAGACGCAGTTCGCGGTTGACCGCGTTACCCCGTCTGCCCATCGCGAGGAACTGTGGGACGACGTCCAGCGATCCCCGAAGCGCGGCAGCCAGTGTCCACCAGAGCACTTGTCGAACAGGGAAGGTGTCAATGGGCGAGAGCTGGTGCTCCATCGTGGCCGCCATTCGCGCCCGAAGCGCCGGCGTCTTCGCGACGTGCGAAAAGACGACTTGCTGAAGCTCCATCGGAGGCCCGAGCGCCCCTTCGTCCTGCCCGAGGAAAAAGAACGGCAGCGCCTCGACGTCTCGAGCTCGCCACCACCGATACAGAGCCGCTTCCGTCCCTCGCTGGATCGCCGAGGCCAGGCTGCGCGCCTGGAGGAGTGCCTCCGTGATGCCATCGCCAATGACGAACTCTTTGTGATGGCCGGCGTCACCCACCAGCGTCCATCCGTTGCCCGCTCCTCGACGGAAGAAATACCGTTCCTTCACGGTGCCACGCACAGGACCATCCGGCGCTGAACCCGCGACCAGCGGGCCGGTTGTGGAATCGGAGGCAAGATCGCTGATGAGGGCGACCTCAGGATCGCGCCGCCATGCCAGGGCCTGCTCAACCGGCGGCAGGCTGCCGATCAGAAGTTGATCGTGATCGGTCTGAAAGATCACGCGGATGTGACCATCGGTATTCGCGACGTACATCCCGAACGGATAGGCGGGATCGGTTCGCCAGATCGCGGGCGCGTCCCAGTACCCCCAGAACATCGCTCGCGGTGCGTCGTAGGCGAGGTACTCCTCGGCCTCGACCTGGCGTGCGACCGTGGAATGGCGGCCGTCGGCTCCCACCACCAGGCTCGCGCGGAACACGTGCTCCTGACTCGCCGACCCGGCGGCTCGCACACCCACCACGCGGTCTCCGTCTCGCACGAGTGAGGTCACCCGCGTGTGGTCAAGGACCTCGACGCCGGCCGATGCCGCCGCATCCTGCAGAAGACCGTCGAGCCTTGATCGACGAGGACAGTATTCAGCGCGGCCAGCCGGAAAACTCGATGTCGACGAACGCGTCGTTCTTCCGCAGCCGCACCGTGTGCGTCGGCGGCGCTACCGCGCGGACTCGGTCGCCGACACCCACCTGGTCGAGAACGTCGAGACCCGGCGGATGGATCGTATGAGTCGACAGGATCTGGTCGGTCGAGAGAGCGTCCTTATCCAGGAGTAAGACAGAAGCGCCGGCTTTGGCGAGGAACGTTGCGAGCGTCGCGCCGGCGCACCGGGCGCCAACAATCACGACGTCATAACGGGACTGCGTAGTCATGGTCACGCTCCAACGCCTTGCGCGAAACACATTGTCTGGATCGGACCTGCTTTGACGGTGTGCCGGCTGCCCAAAGGTGTTGGGCCGCGTAGGCGCGCCAGGGTCGCCAGTGCTCGGCCCTCGCAACTAGCTCGCGGGATGTCGGCCTTTTCCCCTCCGCATCGGCCAAGGCGCGCAACAGACCGATGTCGCCGGCTGGAAGCGCATCCGGCTCGCGCAGTTCACGCATCGCGATGTACTGCGCCGTCCACTCGCCAATGCCGGGCAGTGCGCGAAGCTGCGCGACACAGTCAGTGACGCTTCGCCCGGCGCCAAGAACCTTTGGATCCTCGGCAACGGCGGCCGCCAACGACCTCAGGGTCGCGGCGCGTATCCGCGGCATCCCGAGTGCGGCCAGGGGTACCGACGCCAGCCGTTCAGGATGAGGAAAGACATGCGTCAGCCCCTCCGTCTCGAGGCCGCCTGCCAGGGGAAGGCCGTAGCGCGCGACCAGCTTGCCTGCCAAGCCGACCGCGGCGGCCACGGTGATCTGCTGACCGAGCACAGCGCGAACCGCGAGCTCGAACCCATCCCACGCGCCCGGAACGCGCAGCCCTGGTCGTGCCGCCACCAGAGGAGCGAGCACAGGATCCTTGGCGAGCTGCGTGCAGATGGCCAAAGGATCGGCGGCGAGATCGAACACGCGCCGCACGCGCGCAATGATCGCCGGCAGAGCGGACAGGCGTGGAACCTGGATCGCGACGCGAAGTGCGTTGCCAGGAGCGGGCTCCACGGCAACCACGCCGTGCACGCCGCCGATCTCGATCGTGCGCGCATATCGATCGCTCGAAACCACCTCGACGCCAGGGATGGCGCGAGCCTTCAAGAAAGAGGCGATCGCGGGCCAGTCGTATGGTGGCCGATAGCTAAGACGCACAATCACTTCGCCTTTCGGTCCGGCCGATACGTCGACGACGGCGACGCGGCGCAGGGCGGCCAGGTGGACGGCCAAAGAGCCGCTGGAAGATTTCGTTGAAGCGTCGGACGCTGCCAAATCCCGACGCCAGCGCGACTTCGGTCATCGGGAGGCGTGTCTCATGAATCAGTTGCTTGGCCAGCAGGACACGCCGTGTCTGGGCGACCGACACCGGGGACGCACCGAGATGCTGTCGAAACAGGCGGCGGAGCTGTCGCTCTCCGACGCCCAGGCGTTCGGCCAGGCGATCGATACCAGCTTCGTCGAGTGCGCCTCCGTCGATCAGCGCCAACGCCCGCGACACCGTGTTCGACGTCCCGCGCCAGGCGGCAAACTCGGGCGCCGCTTCTGGCCGACATCGCAGGCAGGGACGAAAGCCCGCTTCCTGCGCCGCCGCTGCCGTCGCATAAAACGTCATGTGCTCACGCTTGGGCATGCGCGCGGAACAGATCGGACGGCAATAGATCCTCGTTGTCCTGACTCCGGCGAACAGCCGCCCGTCGAAGCGCGCGTCGCGAGTGCTGAACGCGCGATAACACGCGTCAACGTCGAGGTCCATGACCTATCGTTGCCCCCCGTCGTGCGGCTGTCTGGCGGTTTTCGGACGTCATCAAGGCCATGCACGGCTGAGGCCGCTCCGCAAGGAACTGCATGTCACAATCGTCGCAGAGGAGGACCTCGGCCGGCCATGACCGCACGCGCCGATCGCTTGACAAAGCGCGCCAAAACGCCGGACCGAGCCGGTTTCGTTCGGTCGTCCTACCCGGCGAGCAGTGCGCGTGTCTTCGTCGATGCGCTCGAACGGCTGAACTACCGTATGGAGCCGCTGCTGGCCACCGCCGGTATCCGTCGTGCGGATCTGCACGACCCGGACGCGCGCATACCCTGCACGGTCTGGGGCCCGATGTTCAGAAGAGCGCTGGAACAGCGTTCGTTGAAGAATGCGGGCATGCGGCTGGCGACAGTTACGCCGCTCGGGGCCTTCCCGCTGATCGACTACTTGATCGCAACGTCCCAGAACGTGGGCGAGGGGCTCACGCGTCTTGCGCGCTATCTACCCGTCGTCGAGGCTCGATCCGTTCCCCGGCTTCGTGAGGAGGAGGACCCGATTCGGGTGCTACTCGACGGTTGTGAGACGACGCTCTCGACCGAGTTCACTGTAACGATCAACCTGCTGCATTTTCGTGAGGAGACTGAAGGCCGGTTTCGAGCCGCCTACGCGAGCTTCTGCCACCAGCCGGATGACGTGGCCGAGATAGAAGGCGTCCTCGGTTGTCCGGTGTACACACGAGCGGCCTGGAACGGGTGGGCGCTGTCGCGCGAAACGTATCAACTTCCGCTCCGCCGACGCGACCCCGCCCTGGGCGGTTTGCTCCAGCGACAAGCTGACGAGGCCATCGCGCGCCTTCCATCGATCGAGGGTGTGGCACTTGAAGTGCGGCGGGCTCTGACGGCGCGGGTCGGAGGCGGCGACACGCGTCTCCAGACGATTGCTCGGGCCCTCGCGACGTCACCGCGGTCACTTCAGCGCCGTCTTGCTGCTGCAGGTGTCTCGTACCAACAGCTGCTCGACCTGGCACGAAGGGACGCAGCCGAGCGGTACCTGATCGACTCGCCGCTATCGATCGGCGAAGTCGCGTACCTGCTCGGTTATTCGGAGCCTGCTGCCTTCAATAGAGCGTTCAAGCGATGGCGTCGTGAAACGCCACAGGCTTTCCGCCTTGCGACGGCACGGCGTCGAGGGAGATCCTGCTAACGCTCTGGTCACACAACGGGGCGAGAGGTCACGGTTCGACGGACTCGTCTTTCGCTAGACGACAATCGAACCAGCCGGGGATCAGTTGAAGAGCCTCGGCGTTACTCGGCGTGTCCGCACGATCGGCGACGCCCTTCCGAAACCACCCAACCGCCGCGTCAGATGCACGATCCAGCTGATGTGTGCGAGTTCTCCTCACGACGTCGAGTCGTGACGCGTTAAAGTTCAGCGGTCCATTCTCCGCTTACCCAATTGAGACCTCATGCGGAATCAACAGGCTGAGGCAGAGAGCGCGCCCCTCCTGGCCATGACACCCGCCAGGAAGACTCGCGGTCGGACGGCGTTGCGCGTCGCGCTGGTGGCAACGCTCGCCGGAACGGCCTGCAGTGAGAGCCGCCCGCCGCTGTACCCGACCAGCTTTCTCTCGTCGGCTGCGACCGGCGCGGCTCCGCCCGCGCCGATTCCGACCCCGACGCCTCCGCCACCGACGGTCACCACCATCGTGGTCGGTGATGTGGTCGACGGTAAGGTCTCGTTGCGTGATCCCTCGTGCACCCTGCACAACGGCTTTCCGGTTCCGTGCCGACTTTTCGAGCTGACCGCGCGTCAGAACGGGACCTTGATCGTGCATCTGAACTGGGATGCGTATTACTGGGATTCACTGCTTCTCTTGAGAATCGACGACCTCTATTTTTCGAGCGGCCCGGCTCCGTTCTCGCCAATTGTTGGCCGGCAGTCCGTCGTCGCCGGCCGTAGTTACAACCTTGCTGTCGGTATGTTCGCGACCGGTGAGGGGACGTGCGCCTTCACTCTCACCACGGTCATCGAGTGACAGGACATGCGAAATATCCCGATGCTCCGTCGGATAGATCCGCAGCATGGCGGCGACAGATCGAGAGCGTTCATCGTGCTCGTCGTCGCGCTGCTGGTCGGCTGCGGCAAGAGCGTGACCGGCCCCACCCCAGGCCAGGGCACCACGACGCCCACCGCCAATCCGATCATCACGCGTGTCGAGATCGCCGGTCCGCCGACGGTCGCTCCCGGTGAGGCCGCGCAGTTCACTCTGATCGCTCGGCTCTCTGACGGCTCCACTCGCGACGTTACCAATGACGGCGTCGAGTGGCAAAGCAGAACGCCGAAGCAGTTGTCCATCTCGGCCTCCGGCCTCGCCACGGGGCATGAACCAGGCGACGGCCGCCTCTACGCCTTCTACCGCGCGGAGGGCGCGCTGAACAACTTTCGGGAGGTGATCGTGGTACCTGCGGGCCAATACCGGCTGACCGGAGTGGTCAGCGAAGCCGGAGTGCCAACGGGACCGGTCGTCGGGGCACGAGCCGAAGTCACTTCCGGCTCTGTCCCTGGGTTGTTCGCGACAACCGATGACAACGGACGCTATCGTCTGTTCGGCGTCGCGGGTCCCACACAGATCCGAGTGACGAAAGAGGGGTATCAAACCCAGACGCTCACCGTCGGCGTCGCGGATCACCAGACGTTAAACGTCGAGTTGCCGCTCTCCGCGCCGCGCGCGGACGCGTCGGGAAGCTACACGCTGATGATCACCGCGGCCGAGGAATGCCGCGCCAGGCTGCCCGAACAAGCCTGGCACCGCACCTATGCCGCGACCGTCACTCAGCACGGGCCGCAGATCGAGACGACGCTCACGGGGGTGACCTTTGCGCTGAGTAGCGGCAGGGGCAACAGCTTTCGCGGCCGGGCCGAACCCGGCCGTGTCGTGTTCCCAATCGAGGGATACGACCAGTACGACTTCGGACCTTATCCGCAGATCGTCGAACAGCTCGCGCCGTCGTCATATCTCGTTTTCGGCGGGACGGTCGTCGCCGCGATTCAAACGGCAACCCTCTCGGGTCTGCTCGATGGCGCATTCCAGCTACTCGATCGTCATCCACAAGAATGGCCCGCGCGGATTGTCGAGTGCTATTCGAGTCGCCACAGCTTCGTGCTCGCGCGCTGAGCGTTTGGCCACTCGAGCCCCAACCTGTCGTACGCGCCGTGGGGAGGCCCGACGTTCTAATCCCTCTATGCACTTGAGTTGACTCACGCTCGTCGTGGTTTCGGAACATGCTCTCGTCGCGGGGCCTGATATGCTGCCGCCGTGAAGCCGATTCTGACGGACGGCCGATCTAACGATCACTACCATCGGCACCCTGCTCGTGCGTTACCCGCGGGCGCGCCATCCGGCGGCGCCCTGACGCTCGCAACCATCTCCTTCGCACTCACGTTCGCCGCGTGGGGTCTCGTCGGAGGGCTCGCGTCTACCTTTACTGATCTCTACAGGCTGACGGCATCGCAGACGGCGCTGCTGGTGGCGGTGCCAGTGCTGCTCGGCTCGCTGGCGCGGCTGCCGATGGGCATGCTCACCGACCGGTTCGGCGGGCGTCTGGTGTTTTCCGCGCTTCTTGCGTTTTCGGCGCTCGCGGCGCTTGTCGTCCCGTTCACCAGAAGTTATCAGTCGCTCCTCGTCGCGGCCTTTCTGATCGGCATGGCCGGCTCGTCGTTTTCGGTCGGCGCGGCGTTCGTCTCGCGGTGGACCCCGCCAGCTCGGCAAGGCACCGCTCTGGGCATTTTACGGCCTGGGCACGATGGGGCAGTCGCTCGCGGTGTTCGTCGGACCAGTCGCGGCCGCGCGATACGGCTGGGAGGCAGTGTTCCTCGGTACGAGCGCGGTGCTTCTCGTGTGGGCGGTTGTCTATTTCGCGCTCGCCCGCAATCCGCCGCACGCCGTGCCTCCTTCCGGCGTCGCCGCCATGATCACGGTGCTGCAGCGTGCGCCCACGGCGTGGCTGCTGGGAGCGTTCTACTTCCTGACGTTTGGCGGTTTCGTGGCGTTCTCCATCTACCTGCCGACGCTGCTGCGGGCGCAGTTCGGACTGGCGCCGGCAGACGCCGGCTTTCGCGCCGCCGGGTTCGTCGTGCTCGCCACCCTCATGCGGCCCGTGGGCGGCTGGCTGGCGGATCGGATCGGTGGGGCGCAGGTTCTCTCCTGGGTATTCGGCGGC
The DNA here is from genome assembly GCA_963807105.1 of uncultured Acidobacteriota bacterium. GTDB lineage: Bacteria > Acidobacteriota > Vicinamibacteria > Vicinamibacterales > UBA2999 > DASPWV01. The sequence goes on from CAWEAM010000003.1 coordinate 167,308, forward strand.
GTCGCCTTGTTCTCGTTGCTTCTGACGTGGCCGTCCATGGTGCCGTTCACGGTGGGGGCGTTGGTGTGCGCGATGCTGATGGGCCTCGGCAACGGCGCGGTCTTCAAGCTCGTGCCGGAGCACTTCCCCAGGGACACGGGAACGGCTTCACGGGGAGATACAGATCGCACGTGCGGGCGGCAGGTGTGATGCGCGGATCCCGTGTCCGGCCGACGCCATCAAACGTACCGTCCAATCCGCACGGAAGCCGCTACATGATGGTGCCGCGCACATTGGCATCCCGTGCGCTCCGAGCGCCAATCCACAGTTGGCGCAAGCGGAACGGCGAGGCGCTGATCGCGCGCGCCCGCGTCCTTGTAGAAGCCAACGCCGAGCTGGGCCGGCCGCTGAAACACGTGAAACAACTTGCCGAACGGCAGTGTGTGGCCGGCGGCTGCGGTCAGCGCGGGCGGGTTGGCGCTGAATCTGGGTCTGCTCACCTACCTGCGGCGCATTGAGCGCACGCGAAAAGCGGGACCATAGAACGCGACTTCGAGCACGCTTCCTTTCGGTGATCCCGGCGTAAACCGACATCATCGAAAAGAGCGGGAATCGTCGAAGACAGGGAGATTTCGACTTCGGCATCGGTTGTCCACCGATAGGCATATGCGAGCGAGCGCTCGGACGAGAGCATCCGAAAACTGTCGCGGTGCGCGCCGAGCTGAACTCCTAGTTACGCTCGATTTCCGGGGTTGCCCGCCATTGTCGTTCCGGCCGGTTTCAATGCGGACGGACTACCGATTGCGATTGAATTTCTTGGCCGGCCCTTCAGCGAATCAACACTGATTCAGATGGCGTCCGCGTACGAACAGGCGAGCCGGCGGCGCGTCGCGCCAAAAGCGACGCCGCACTCCCGGGCGAAACCTTCCCGTACTGACTTCGTTTCTTTACGCCCAGACCGCAAAAACTCACGGCGGGCTCCAGTCGGCTCACGCGGCCATCGGCTCGAGACGATACTCGTGGTGCAGGCCGCCGAGAACTGGCGCCGCGACGACGCGATGACCATCACGAATCTGATGGCCGCTCGAGAATGATGCGAGGCGATCGTGCGGCGGATCGGGAATGCCTGGTCCCAGGCTGGTGTGCGGGCAGCCCCGATTGTAGTGAGAGACCCACTCCCGAAGCAGACGCCACACGTGACGCTCATTTTAGCGGAATGTGATCGCTGCGGACTTCAAAGCCGAGCTTGTTGACCTAGAAGTCCTTGGCCGCGCCCTGGTTGTTCACCCACAGCGAAACGTGCGAGAGCCTCGTAATCATGCGTGCCTCCGTAGAAGACGAAAGTAGCCTACTGGTGGGGCGTGGTGCCCGTTGCCGCGCGAAAGGCGCGGATGAAGTGAAACAGCGAGAGCCCGGCGAGGCGCGCGAGTCGATCGACGGTCAGTGGACGGGCGTACTGCCGATCGATGTGCTCCCGCACCTCGGCCAGCGACAGCGGAACGTTACTTCAGCTCGCCCCAGATCTTCGGCACGTTGTCTTTCGTCGCGGTCATCTGGTAGTCCTTGAACTTCGCCGGCAGCGCGAACTCGGCGATCGTCTGCTCCTGCGTCTTGCCAGCCTTCTTGGCGGCCTGCACCGCTGAGAGAAACGCGGCGTTGAACTCGCCGAACTCGATGAGATCGGCCCACTTCATCACGGTGCTGTGACCAGTGATCACCGTGTCCACGTTCTTGATGCCCGCCACCGCCTTGCGGATCGTATCCGGATAGTCCACACCGCTGGCGCCGTTGTTCAGGTCGATCAGCGGCGTGCCTTTGCGCGGGAAGACATCGCCGGCGTGCAGCACGCGCAGGTCGCGGAACACGACGAACGTGTCGCCATTCGTGTGCGCGCGGCCGAAGTAGTACAAGTCGATCGACTCTTTGCCCGAAAGCAGCGTGAGCTTGTCCTTGTAGGTGCGGTCGGCCAGCCCGTGCTTCTTCTCCGGATCCTTGAAGTTGTCCATTTTCACCATGTTGGCGGCAGTGTTTTCCTGCACGACAATCTCGACGTTGGCAGGGAAGAAGTCGTTGCTGCCCACGTGGTCGCCGTGAGTGTGGGTGTTGATGATGTGGGTCACCGGCTTGTTGGTGACCGACTTCACTTTGTCGAGGATGACGGGTCCCCAGTCGGGGTACTTGGTGTCCACCAGTATCACGCCGGTGGCGGTGATGAAGACGGCGGTGTTGCCGCCGCCGCCGGCCGCGCCTGGGACGGCCCCGCCGCCACCCTTGGGCGTGATGATGTAGAGGTTGTCCCGCACCTTCTCGATATCAGCCGCCTTTGGCTCCGCGGGTGCCGGCTGCTGCGCGCGCAAGCCCACCGCGAGCGCGCCCGCCATCACGATGCCGCCCAGAACCACCATCCGCCTCATGTCACGCCTCCAGGGAAAAACACGCGCTGCACGAACCAGTACAGCCCCGCAAGAATAACCCCAAACGAACCCGCGATGGCGATGAGCCTGGACCAGCCGACGCTCCGCCGCGCCAGCGCGCCGTTGTCGATCACGACGTGCAGAGGGCGCGTGTCCCGTCGAGCAGGCGGATGACGGTGGGGTCGATGCGCCACATCTCGTCAGCTCCGGTCGCGCGCAGCCCCGCCTTCGGTTTCGCCGGATGCACGCGGAGGCGGGGGCGTCGCCACCCGTACGTCCGTATGAGACGGTACCAGGTCGAAGGCGACGGCCGATTCGGTGCCGAGCCGCTGCGCGAGGACGGCGAGCGTGCCGGTCGGGACGTGACGGTCCTCGGGCGAGGTGACCAGGTCCCCGATCGCCTGGACCTCGGAGGGCGTCAGTCGATGCCGTAACGTGCGAGGACAGGACGGCCGATCGCCGAGCGCACACGCGTGCTGCCGTCGGCGCCAGGCCTGAAACCGAGTCGGCGCCAAGTGAATGTGTGCTGATTGGTGCCTTAGGAGTGCAGGCCAGTTCATGATCAGCGACATTGCCTGCGACGCTTCGGGATCCTAGGGCCGAGCGCCGTCTTTATCGCGACTTCCCAGCCTGAGACCGCGCTCACCTACACGAAGTCGGCGGTCGAGATCGCGCGCCGCGCTACCCGGTTCAAACGCCGATCGTCGCGCTGCCACCAGAAAACGACGTGGGTGTCGAGCAGCAGCTTCATCCGCGCTTGCCGGAAAAGGCGTCGAGCACGTCGGCCGGAAGCGGCGTGTCGAAGTCGCGCGCCACCCAGATCTTTCCTTTGCCGCGACCCGATGATCTGGACCTGAACAAAAGGATCGCTTGACGCCCTCCGATGTCCGCATTAAGCTCCGTCCTCCTGTTGAGGTGGAAAGAAAGTGCCCATGAGCATCAGTGGAAAGAGCGTACGGTCCCTCGCGTTGATGAGCGCGCTCGTCGTGGCACTGGGGAGTGCCGGAGTCGCGCAACCCGCGGACTCTCGTATCGGTACGTGGAAGCTCAATGTTGCGAAATCCAAGTTCAGTCCGGGACCAGCGCCGAAAAGCGGGAGCGTCACTTTCTCCGCCGCCGGGCAGGGCGTGAAAGCGGTCATCGACACGGTTGGTCCGGACGGGTCCAAGGTGCACTGGGAGTACACGGCCAACGCCGACGGTAAACCGTATCCCGTAACAGGCAATCCCGACGGCGACATGGTCGTGGCCAAGCGCGTCAATCCGAACACCGTCGAAACCTCGTATACGTTGAAAGGAAAGCCAACGACCATCAACACGGCCGTGGTGTCCGCTGATGCGAAGGTCTTGACGGTTACAAGCAAGGGGACGAACGGGCAAGGACAGAAGATCGATAACGTTCAAGTATTCGAGAAGGGATAGCTTGCCCGATCCCGGAGAGCCTGCTCGCAGGCCGTTGGCTAAAAACGCAAACGCCGCAGAAACAATCTGCGTCGATCCTTTTTCCTCGCCTGGAACGGTCAACTGCACTCAACCTGTATGCGTTCGTAAGAACACCGGCTCGGCTGAAATGCCGCTCACGCCCGGTCGAATACCCAACAGATTGTCCTGGTCTCGGCCACCGCCGCGGATCTGTTCCGCCGCTCGCAGGCGGCGCCCGCCGTCCTGCAGTTCATAGCGAAAGGAGATAATCATCTCATCGTCCGGACCCTGGATTCGCCACGTCGCCACTAACGCGTCCCCGTCCCAGCGCAGGCTCGACACGATCCGGCGTCCCCCGGCCGTCGCGGCCACTTCACGACCATCCGTCAGAAGATCGAATTTCGACTGGAAGGGCTTGCCGTCAAGCACGATCGTGAGATCACCCGCAAAATTCGGCTCGTGGTGCTCGATTCGAAAAACACCGCTTTGCGCGACGGGCGCGACAACTGGGCTCAGCACGGAGGCTTCCCGGTTCAGCGTCCACTCGCCAGAGAAATCGGGCTTCGGCCGCGCGATCGCGGTCATCGCGCCGGCCAGATCCGCACGCCGATATTCGAGCCCCACGAGATCCCGACGAGCACGATCTTCGGCTGGCGCAGCTTCGCGCGAAGGAACTCGGCGACTTCCACGCCGTCCAGCGCCATTCGTTCGATCGTCACCGCCGGATCCAGCGGCCCCGACCGACCGAACGTCGTTCCCCCACCGCGTTGGTCCCATTGGACGAGAGCGAAGTCCTTTGTCCAGTCGAAAAACGTGTTTCGAGGGACGAGGCTCAAGGCAAAGCCCGGCCCTCCATGCAAGACAAGCAACACCGGGTTGTCACGGCGCTGGCCGCGAATGAGCGCGAGCGCAATACGCAAAGAGAGGTCGATTTGTCGGCCTGTGCCGACTCTCACGGGCGAGGGGAGGGATCGATACAGAGTCGGCGCCGGCCGAGAATGGCGTGCAGCTTCGTGTCGGTGGGCTTGATACTTCGCGACGTCGCGCTCTGAAACGTGGTCCCGGTCTGCCCCGTCTTCGCGGGGCAGACCGGATACGCCTACTCGCAGCTGTCAGCGACCTTCTTCACGGACTCGACCTGCACCAGCGGCGGCCTGACCACTTTCGGGTCTTTGGGCTTTTCGTCTTCCGCGGCTGGCGCGCTCGGCTGCTGCACCTGGCCGGTCACCTCCACCTTGTGATTGACGTGGCTGGCCAACTCCGCGGGTGGGGGACCGGCGAGCACGTACATCGTGGCCGTTCCACCTGTAGCCTTGTTCAGCACGTAAGCCGTGCCGCCGTCTGTTGTCTTGGCTTCCATGACACAACCGGTGAGCGTCGCTGCTTGGGCCGCCGGTTTTTCTTGGGCTTGAGGTGGTGGCGGCTCTTGGGCGAACACGCTGATCATGCCCGCGAGCGCGCAGGCCGTAAAAGTCGAGGTGACATATCGCATCAGTTCTCTCCTTGATAGACAGACGGGCTGCGCGAGCTCGCCCGTTGCTGATTCCACAGCACTATGTCTGCCAAGCAGAAAACCACCGTCGTTGGACGACGGTCGCGCTGACGAGCTGTTCCCTCACGCGACAGATCGCGCAAAAAAGTCTTCCGCTGCGATGAGGCGCACGCTGCTCAGCCGAACTGTTGCCCTCGCGATCCAGCTCGACGCCGCGCGACGTGCAACGTCGCGACGGTCGGCATTGCCCGGCTGGCTTTTGTGCGGTTAATGAAGAGGCGCGACGGCTATGGCCGCCCCGCAGCGGCGGCCATGACCGTCGGCCCGGCGATGGAGGTGCTTCAGTCCTGCTGCGCTGTCGACGTCATCGTTCGACGCTTCTCCTGTTCCACCTTGAAGTCTTCGTCCTTGATGTAGACGATGTTGATCCACGCGTGCGCCATTTCGTCCACGGTGCGATCGCCCCATCCGACCCACTGGTTCGGATCGGGATTACTCTTTTTCGCCGCCGTGTTGTCGTGCCACGCCGTGACCTTCAGGATCGTGCCCTTCGGCAGCAGCGGTGCGACATCATCGGCGTACACATACGTCGTCATCCAGTTGAAGTTGAAGTCGTTGACGTAGCTGAGGACCTGCTTCTGGCCGGTCGGCAGGATGGCTTCGACCATCATCGCCTTGCCGCGCAGGTGCATGTGCGGTTGGAAGCTCTCGATGCGCGCGTTGTCGCGCAGGGCGGTGAAACCTTCGACGATCGACAGGGTGTTCGGGCGAATGTCCATCGTGCCCAGCGCCGCTGGCACCAGCGACAGCGCGGTGCGGTACTTCGGCTCCTGGCCCTTCGGGTAGAAATAGATCCCCATCTCCACCTGGCTGGTGATCTCTTCCCCCGCCTGCGAGTAATGGATGTCCCAACGGAACTTCGAGTCGGGCAGCAACAGCTTGCCGGTATCCGGACGCATCATTTCGCCCTGCTTGCCGACGGCCCATTCCATGAACAGCGCGCCGAGGCCGGCCGGAGCAGGAGCGCCGCCTTCGGTCTGCTCGAGATAGGCGATCGCGTGATGCGTGATGCGACGGCCCTTCACTGTGGTCGGTCTGATCTCAATCGCACGCACCCACCGCGGTTCGGTGAGGCCAGACAGCGTGATGCGGTGATCCCAGGCGTCCTGCGCCAGCGCCGGCATCGTGAACGGCTCTGATTTGACGATCAGGTCCGGCTCCGTCTGACCAAACTCCTTCGCGAAGTTCCAGCCCTGATCCTCGGGCCAGCTCACGGCCGGCGGCATGTCCTTCGGGTCACCCTGCGGCGCGCCGCTGTCGATCCAGTTCAAGACCGTGAGCCGCTCTTCGTCGCTGAGCGACCGATCGTTCTTGAACTTTTGAATGCCCACGGTGCGATCGATCTGCCACGGCGGCATCTGGCGATCGGCGACGCGCGTGCGAATCGATCGCACCCACGGCCGGACTTCGGCGAAGGTCTTCAGGGACATCGGCGCCATCGAATCGGGCCGGTGGCAGGCTTCGCACTTGGCCTGGAAAATCGGTGCCACGTCCTTCGTGAACGTCGGCGCGGCGGGAACCTCGGACGCCGCGGCCGTCGCCGGCGACGCGAGCGCAGCCACGGCGGTCGCCGCGCCCAGCAGCAACTTCGGATTGAATGACCTGGCCATTACCGTTGACTCCATTCTTCGGAAGAAAAAAACCGCCGTTAGCTATTTGACGTTGACCTTCAGGTAGGCATTCGTCCAGCAGCACTGGAAGCCGCCGCCGCCTTCACCCGACTCGTCGTTCGCCTGCACGCGCACGATGTACTCGCCCGCCTGGTCGAACACGGCGTTGACGCTCACGCGCTCGCCCTGCTGCTTGGCGGACACGCGCGCGGGATCGAACTTCACGCCGCCAGGCCCGCGAAACTTGTGGAACGACACGGTACTGACGATCGTGGACTTTGTTTGCGCGATCCCTTTCTCGTCCTCGACCAACACGGCGATCGCAATCGGCTGCCCGACCGCGCCCGTCAATTCCGCCGCGATGCCAACCGGCGGCCCCGTCGCCTTCGGGCCATTCTCCGCGAACGCGAGCTTGGGCGGCGAATTGCTCATCCCGGCTTCCTTGAAGGGCGTCACCGGATACCCCTTGTTCAGGGTGAGGGGCACCGAATTGCGCTCGCCGTTCGCTTCGATCGTCCACCGCAACGTTTTGTTGCCGAAATCATTGGGGACCTTGATGACGAACACTCCCCACTGGCGGCCGGTTTCGAAGTGCGTGGGCTGTCCCTGATCCAGTTCGCCGGGCTCAATCTTGTTGTTCGGTCCGACCGGAATGTCGAGCATTTCGCCGGAATTGCGATTGTAGTAGCCGATCAACAGCGAAAAGCTGCCGTCGGGATTCTCATACCACCCCTCGAACGCGGGCGTGACGCTCGCCCCACTCTTGCGAGGCGGTTCCAGTGGCATGACCTTGCCCGGAGTTGATTGCGCGAGGGCGGAGCCGACGCCTGCGACGAGAACAATCACCGTGCACATCGCCGTGGTGCGCACGGCGGGCCCGAACCCCGACGTATTCATCAGCCATGTATTATTTCCGGCTTTCGGAATATTCGAAAATCAATCGTTGGGGTGGCGCCGAGACGCCGTCAGGCCGCCCTTGCCGCGCGGAGCTGCAGGTCCGCATGCACCCGCGCTGCGACGTCACGCGGCCGAAGAGAGCCGCGCGATACGATCGGAGGCGGCAGGTCCACGCGTGCCGCCTCTGCACGTACACAATCATGAGATACGACTTTCTGATCGACAGCTATGACACCGAACGCGTCAAGGTGCTGAGCGTCTGGAGCGAGTTTACAGACGAGGACCTCGCGGTGCGGCCAAGGCCAGACGATCCGCGCGGCCGCAGCGTGCTCGAGCACATGGTTCACCAGTGTGTCAGTGAGGACGCCTGGTTTCGAAACATGCTCGGTATCGATGTGGGCGCGCCGCCCCTTCCCGCGCAGGAAACGCGGCTCCAGTTCATCAAGCGCTACGCCGAAGACAGCGGCCGTCGGCTCGAGCGGCTTCGGAAGTGCGATGCCGACTGGTGGGAGGAGCAGACCACTTTCTTCGACGTTCGTCGCGCGAGGGCGTGGGTCATGACGCGGCGGCTGACGCACACATCCCATCACCGTGGGCAGCAGATGGCAATGCTCCGGATGCTGGGGCGCGCACTTCACAGCAACTACGGGCCTACGGCCGACACCGGCGGCCTGATGCAGAATCACGCGCCGACGATCTACGCGTACTCCACCATCGAGGCGCTGCTCGACGGCGAGAGCCGCGGTGGTGCGAAGTCGGCCTTGCCCGGCGGAATCGGGACTGGGAGCGTTGCGCTAACCGAACGACCCAAGCGTTAAGGACTGAAATGCGGTTGTCGCACGCGGGACGGGGCGCGCAGAACGCAAATAGAACAGCGTTCCGCCACGCCCCGATCGAACCGGCCGTCGGCGGCCTATTGTTGCTGGCTCGTGGTCGTCGCCGGCTTTACCACGAGATAGTGCACGAACCAGCTGCGAATGCGCTCGAGCCGATCCACCAGCAGCCAGGGCTCGCCTTGTCGCGAGAGGCCGTGTGAGGAGCGGGGGTACCTGACCAACTCGACCGGCACCTTGCGCTTCTTGAGCGCCATGAACCACTGCTCGTTGTCGGTCATCGGCGTCCGGTAGTCCTCTTCGCCGGCGATGATCAGCGTCGCGGCTTTGACGTTCTCGACGTACGAGATCGGCGACAGGCGCCGATAGAGCTCTCGCTGCTCCCACGGCTTGCCGAGGAATTCATACTCGGTCAACCCCTGCGCGTCGGAGCTGCCGTACCAGCTTTCCCACGTGGTGATCGATCGCGAGGTGACCGCCGCCACGAATCGATCGCTCCGCGCCGTCAGCCAATTCGTCATGAAGCCGCCGTAGCTGCCGCCCGAGACGCCGAGCCGGCCTGCGTCGATGTCGGGGTACTTCTTCATCACCGTGTCGATACCGGTGAGAAAGTCCTCCTGGTCCATCTCGCCCCATTTGCCGCGTGTGGCGTAGGTGAACTTGTGGCCGTAGCCCGTCGATCCGCGCGGGTTGGGATAGAGCACGAACATGCCCGAGCCGGCGAGGATCTGGAACGTGTCGAACCAGCCAGTACCGTAGGCGCCGTGCGGTCCGCCATGGATTTTGAGGACGAGCGGATACTTGCGGCCGGCGGCGTAGTTGAGCGGCTTCACCAGCCAGCCCTCGATGGTCGAGCCGTCGGCGACTTTCCATGTCACCTGTTCGGGCGGGACGATCGTCACCTCGGAGAGCCATTCGTCGTTGAAGGTGGTGAGCTTGCGTTCGCCGCTGCCGTCAGCCTTCGAGAGGAACGCTTCCGCGGGATGAAAGACCGTATCCACCGTGTACGCCATCAGACTGCCATCGCGCGACACCGAGAACGCTCCCAGATGCCGTTCGCCGGTGGTCACCTGCCGCACCGCGCCCTGCAGCGACGCTTCGAACAGGTGGGCATCACCGCTCACCCCGGCGCCGAACCGTACCGCATTGCCATCCGGTGTCCACATCGGCTCGCCCGGATTGTCGTCCCACGACGCCGTGAGACTGCGCGGCTGCCCCTTGAAGGTGCCGTCAGCGGCGATATCGACGATCATCAGGTCGGTCTCGCCGCCGCGCGTGCGGGTCTGCACGAACGCCAGACGGTCGCCCTTCGGCGACAACGCCGGGTCGGTTTCCGATCCCGGATTCGGCGTGAGCTTGCGCACCGCTCCGCCGCTGGCGCTCACGGCGTAGATATCGGCCGCAAGCTCACTGCTGTATTCGTCGTCTTCGGATTCGTCCGCGGTGAAGAGGAGTGTCTGGCCGTCCGCGGACCAGATCACGCCGCGAATCGCATAGCTGCCCGAGGTCAGCTGACGCGGCGCCCCGCCGGAGGCGGCGACGACGAACAGCTGACTCTTGCGGCGCACTGATGGATCGCCGAGCAGCGCCAGCGTGCCATCGCGCTTGGTACGCGTGCTCGTCACGACGTGTCCGTCGAATCGCTTGGCATCCAGGGTCCGGCTGACGGCAGTTGGAGCAATCCAGCCATCACGATTGTTGCGGTCTGATTCGTCGGGTGGCGCGCCCGGCTCCTTCAGATACGCGATCCACTTGCCGTCCGCCGACCAGACCGGCGTGCCTTCGACTCCGTCGATGTGGAACGCTTCGCCACTCGGCGGATTGAGGCGCACGAACCAGGTGGCGTTGCGATCGCCGCTCCGTCGCGAGGTGAAGCCGAGCATCGAGCCATCGGGCGACCAGGCGGGCGCTGACGCTTCTCGCGTCGGGTCGGTGAAGCGAAACGGCTTCCCGTCCGGCGCACCGTTCTTCAGGCGCTGGACCCAGATTTCGCGATGACGGCGATTCTCCTTCTCGACGATCGTGCTCACGGTGAAGGCCACGTGGTCGCCAGGCGGCGAGATGGTGACGTCGCTGACGAACGACATCCGGTAGTAGTCCTGCGGCAGGAGTCCCCGCTTCTGCGCCTCGGCCACTGCAGGGACACACACAAGTACCGAGAAGCCAGAGAATTCTTCGCATGACGTCTCCTCCCATGACCAGGGCAACGCACGCAGCGAGCTCAACCGTTCGCTTCACTCGGTGGTCGTTGCGTCAGAACGTGTGGAGTATATGAAGAACCGCTGGCTTTTTGCGGACGCTTTGCGCAGTCTCCTGCGCGCCGCGGGCGCACGCGTCCCGAGAGAATCGGCGCCGCAGGCCGGAGGGAACACGACCCTACTTCTTCACCGCCCGACCGCACCGCCTGATAGGTGATCCCTGTCTCACCTCTCAGGCCATGCGTCCACGTCGCGAAACGCCACGCCATCGGCCGTGCCCTCATCGTTGGCGAAGCGAACGACCACCCTGTGGTTGGCGATGTCGTTCGGCAGCGGCTCCCAGCGCACCGACAGAATGCGGGCGTTCGGGATGCGCACCCAGGAGGGAATCCACCGGCGTCCTTGCGGCGGATCATAACAGCGGACCTTGCGAAGGCCGGGCGAGAACGGAGGCAAGACGAGCTGTGTTGGATCGCTGGCGTTGACCTCGCGAACCTACTCGCAGCTCGCAGCCACTATCTTGATCGCGGTCGCTCGCAGCACGCCGGCGACGCTCGGGCGTGTCTCGGTCGTCGTGGTCGCTCGTCCAGTCGCGTCAACGGTGGTCCTGGCGGTGGTGGTGCTCTCCGTCTGGCCGGTGAGCGTGCCTTTCAGCTCGACGCGATGGCCGAGATGAGGCCGCAACTGATCGGGCGCGAGTCCGGTGATCCGATACAGGCTGTCTGTTGTTGGCGTGCCGGATGATGTTGCCGTGCTCGTCGTGCCCGGTGTGCCGACTGCGATCGTGCTGCCGGCGGGGACCGCCACGGTGGGCGTGCGCACGAAATAGTCGTGTAGATTCCCGCTGTCGGTGTCGCGCTGCCGTTCGCCGCCCGCCTCGGCAAGGTTCTTCTGGACCAGGCAGCCGATGATGGTGGTGTCCTGCGCTGTTGCCTGCATCGGCATGGTCGAGCTCTGCGCTCCCGCTGAGGCCGCCATCGTCACACACAACAACGTACCGGACACCACTTGTGGGATCAGCGTTGCTCTCATCAGCGGTCCCTTTCGTCCAAGTCAACGTCGGACGTGTCCCAATGCAACGTGAGTACCACACCCGCCGATGCCCGCATTACGCCGCTCACTTCTTCACTGCTCGCCGCACCGCCTGGTAATCGGTCCCGTACTTCCTCTCAGGCCCATCCGTCCACCGTCGCGAAACGCCACGCCATCGGGCGCGCCGCCATCGTCGGTGAACAGCACGACAACCCAGTGGTTGGCGATGTCGTTTGGCAGCGGTTCCCACCTCACGGACGGGATTTGCGCGTGCCGGATGCGCACCGTCTTCTTGCCGTCCACGAACACGAGCTCGTCGGCCGTGACGGTGAGGTCGCCGGAGTTCTCGTAGGCGCGCATCGAAAATCCGCGGTCCACCCGTCGGTACCACGTTGGCTTGAAAGTGGCTGGCAGCGCCACTTCGATGCCCTCGAAGACGCCGTCGGGCACGAGAGCCGTTCCTCCCGTTTGAGCGCTGTCGGCCGTCGCCAGGAATTGCGGGGTGACGTCGAGCACGGGTTCGTAAAGGAACTCCCGGTCTTCGAGCTTGGCGTCGCGGTAGAGCCGTACCCGCGAGGCATACTTCTGACCGGCGGCGTCCTGCAACGTACACTCGAAGCGATAGGCCTGTTTGGGCTCGAGCGTCTTGAGCCACTCGCACCCGCGCGACCCGTCGGGGCTGTTCACTTCCACAAGCGCCCAGAACCGATCGCGAGACGCGGTGCTAGTGATGGCGTGGACCAGGACGTACGTATCGCCGCGTTTGGCCAGATGCGGCTTTGTGAGCTCGACCCGGGCAGCTCAAACAGTTTTCTAGCCGCATGAAATGAGCACGCCGTTTCGCGGCGAGCCGTCGTCGGGAGCGACGGGAACGAGAATGTTCCGGCCACAGCTGTGTGCGTCTGGTTTTCGACGCAGCGCCTTGGTTCTTACGCATTGTTCCCGTCATGCGAATCTCTTGGTACGCGAAATGCTCCTAGAGGCGTGGCTCGGCGTCTGTAACTCGCGTGTGAACCGCGATCCAGCACGTGCAGAGCATCTATCAGCGATGAAATCGAGGAGATCACCATGGCAGAAGCAGGCACCTTACACGATGCATTCATCGACGAACTGCGCGACACTTACGACGCGGAACGACAACTGACCAAGGCGTTGCCCAAGTTGGCCAAGGCGGCGACCTCACCGGAACTGCGCGAGGCATTCGAAACGCACCTCGAGGAGACGCAAGGTCAGATCGATCGCCTTGAGCGGGTGTTCGAGAGCCTCGACGAGAAGGTCCGTGGGAAGCACTGCGACGGCATCGCGGGCATCATCGAAGAAGGCCGGTCGATCATCGAAGAAGACTTCGATGAGACCACGATGGACGCTTGTCTGATCGCGGCCGGCCAGCGAGCCGAGCATTACGAGATGGCCGCGTACGGGACGCTCGTCGCCTGGGCGAAGGCCATGGGCCACGTCGAAGCGGCGGACCTCCTTCAGCAGACACTCGACGAGGAGAAGGCGGCGGACGAGAAGCTGTCAGCGATCGCAGAGGGCGGAATTAATCAAGGCGCGGCGGACGCCGCCCATCCAGAAGCGGAGAGGGAGACAGAGGCGATAGGAACTAGCGCCAGGAACAGTGCGTCCAAGGCCAAATCGACACGCCGTTAGCCTCCGCGGCTGCGCGCAGTGAGCTGAGGAATATCCTCGACGGCCGACCGCCTGCACACGCGGTCGCCGCCGAGGGCGTTCCCGGCCGTCCCAGTGGTGCGGCGGCTGTAATGAGTCGCGACGCCGAGTGCTCCGCAAGCTCGGTATCGCCGGGCATTCCTCCTGCGGCGGGTTCGACCGGATCTACCTTGACAACGTCGCCTGGGAGTACGGGGAGCGCTTCATCGATGCTGCTGTGTGGGGCTTTCCGATCGTTCCTCCGGTTAGTTAACGTCCATCCCTTCAGTGGGCCCGCGCGCGCGTGAATCGCCTCCTACGCATTGCTTTGGTGCGCCATGTCAGAAAAACCTTCGATGCCGCGAGTCGAACTAACGACAAAGAACTCCCGAGCGGCCACTCGCTCTGGCTCGCGAGGAGCGCTGCGTGCTGCGTCGGCACGTGTTTCGCACTTCGACTCTGTCAATTCGATCAAAGAGGTTCGAATGGCCACAACTGGAACCGAAGACACGGCCTGGCAGGGACAGCGAACGAACGAATCGGATCAATCGTCGCGCGATTGTGGCGCCGATGCGAGCGGCGGCCGCGGTCAAACGCTACGCGACGTGACGTATCAGAAGCTCACCGACCAGAAGACGCGGGCGAGCGAGACCCTGGGCAGCGTCGCGGTGGCCCAGGGTGCGGTGGAAAAAGTCGCCGGCACCGCCTCGCGGCAGCCGTCCTAGCCGGGGCAGGAGACCGCAACCATGCTGCGCCCGTTCGCCATCCCCCTCACCTGGTCGGAGCTGGCCAAGCGAACCTTCCAGGAGACCATCAACGACAATGTAGTGAGCCTCGCCGCCCAGCTCGCCTACTACTTTCTGCTCGCGCTGGTGCCGGCGATCGTTTCGGTCGCCGCATTCGCGAGCTTTCTCCCCGGCGACACGATGCAGCGCGCACTTGACGGCTCCGCCGGCGTGCTACCGGCCGACATGGTTAGCATCCTGCGCGAGCAACTGCAGAACGTCTCGGGACGCGCCAACGGCGGCGTGTTCACCTTCGGGTTGCTGATGGCGCTCTGGAGCAGCTCGGCGGCGATCGTCAGCATCTGCGACGCGCTCAATCGCGCCTATGACATCGAGGAAGGACGCCCCTGGTGGAAGGTCCGGTTGACCGCCATCGCGCTAACGCTCGGCATTGCGGTGTTTGTCGTCGTGGCGTTCGCATTGGTGATGATCGGGCCGACGCTGGCCGAACGGATTGCCGCGCAATTGGGGCTCGGGCCGGCGGTAGCGACGGCTTGGAAATTCCTACAATGGCCTGTCGCGTTCGGCCTCATCGCGCTCGGCATCGGGCTGCTCAACTACTTCGGTCCGGACGCGGAACAGGACTGGGAATGGATCACACCAGGCGCGCTGCTCGCGACCGCGCTCTGGCTCCTGGCGTCGATCGCGTTCAAGATCTACGTGACGAGCTTCTCGGATTACAACACCACCTACGGGTCGCTCGGTGGTGTGATCGTGCTGATGCTGTGGTTCTATATCACCGGCGTCGCGATCCTCGTGGGCGCGGAGATGAACGCCGAGATCGAACACGCGTCGCCATACGGCAAAGATCCTGGCGAGAAAGTGCCAGGAGAGAAGAAAAAGCTGGGCGCTGCCGCGGCCCGGGCGTACCGGGAGCGAACGAAGAAGACGCGTCCGGTTACGCCGGTGCTGCCGGAACTCTCGCCGCAGACCAGACGTCGTGTCGCCACCGCGACTGCATATGGCGCGATTGCCTTCGATCTTTTCCGGTCGCTACGTCATGGAGGGCGCAGAGGGGATAGGCACTCAACGGGAGACATTTAGGCAAGCTCTTTGAAGAATGGCGGCGGTTCGCGATTAGCAGCTACCTTGTTCAAGAACCGACGCCGTCCGGCTGGGCGCCAAAACCAGACCGACAGTCCTAGTCGGTTTGCGGTAGGCTTGCATTACCTTCCTGAGCATCCGCATCTCGCGGGTTCCTCACCCAAGGCCGAGGAGCTGCGCAATGAACGCCAAACCTCATCCATTGCCTGTTGTTGATCCGCCTGCGAAAGAGGAGTTACGTGCACGCGACGAACGCTTGCGGGCACAGGCAAAACTCCTCATTGATCAATCGATGCGCGCCATCACGCGGGCCGGCGGCACGGCTGAAGAACGGGACGCAGCTGCGATCGACCCCGTGCGCCGCACCTGAACCGCAAAGCTATCCCGAAGGCCTGACGCAATCCCGAGGCGACATCAGGAAATCCGCAAACGGCCACTGGATCGCGAAAAGCGTCGCGACGAACAGCACGGCGACGATCGCGGCCAGGCCCAGTCGCGCGCACGGCCTCTTCGGTTCCTTTCATCACCCAATCGATCGCGATCGCCGGCACGACCAGCAGCAGCGGGAAGTCCGGCGGCAGGAAGCGATCGACCTGCACGTAGATCGGCCCGAGTTGACCGAAGAGCGGCAGTACGAGCAGCATCATCATCGTCAGGCCCATATAGACGAGGGTGATGATGGTGGCCGGCCACTTCGAGACCGATGCTCGCGCGGTGCTCACGCGGAAAAACTCGAACACCGCTGCGGTGACCTGGTAGAAGAGCGACTGGTGTCCCATCGCTGGATGTGGATGTACTCGGTTGCCACCGTCGCTGCGAGGAGTACCAGCAGGCCCGCGCCGATGAGATCAGACGGCCAAGTTGCTGCCGGTTGCCTGCGGCCCTGTTCTGCCATGCCAGCACCATCAGCATCGCGCCACACTGAATCGCGCCGATGCCAGCCGCCGGCAGCATCTGCGGTGGGCTGATGATCTTGACGTCGAGCCCGTAAGCGTTGTGCCATCGGTCGTCGAACGGCGCCGAGGTCAGCATCGCGACGTGCCCAGATGCACACCCAGGCGCCAAACGGCTGCACGATCCTCGGCGGACACGGCAAACGTGGTGTGGAGCGCAAGCCATCCACAGGTGAGTCCGGCCGCCGCCGCCGAGATAAACGGCAAGGTGCGCCGGCGTCCAGAACGCGTCGCGGCCGATCGTGCGGTGCCACGAGATGTCCCAGATCTCGTGCGCTCGAAACGCAAGGGGTCGAAGAGCGGGCCGTTTTCGTGGCACCCTGTGCTCAGTCGAGGAGTGAGCAAACACCGGCAACAAACCCACAAGCGCGAGGAGGGTTCGATGAGGACGAAAACGGTTTTGCTGGCTGGCCTGGCAGCCGCCATGCTGGCCACCATGTCGGCCAGCGCCCAGCAACCGGTGCCTCCAAGCAATGCGACGGTGCCGGACATGCCGAAACAAACCACTCGGACCGGCAAGCATGTGAACCGCGTCATCGACATGTGGCTCAAGGGGCAGCCCGTTTACTACTCACAGATCAGCGGCGGCGGCTATGAGCAAGGCAAGGAGATGGCGGCGACCAAGGCCGACTACATCACCTATGAAATGGAGCATGGCCCGCTCGACTTCAAGGAGCTGCGTGAATTCATGCGCGGCCTGGTGGAAGCCGGCCCGACCCGCACCGGCCACAAGACTCCGGCGGTGATTGCGACGTTACCAATCCCAGGTACGACCGACGCTCTGCGCGCCAATGCGTGGATGGTTCAACAAGCCTTGGCCGCCGGCGTACACGGCATTCTGCTTTGCAACGCCGAAAGCCCGGAAGCCGCCCGCCTGATGATCGAAGCCGCGCGTTATCCGTTTGCCCCGCGCGTCGAGGGCCTGGCGCAGGGCACCCGGGGCAACGGCTCCCAGGCTTACGCTTCGCGCCTGTGGGGCGTGACCGCCGAGGAATATATGCGCATCGCCGATCCCTGGCCGATGAATCCCGATGGCGAATTGCTCTTCGGCCTGAAGATCGAAAATCCACGGGCCGACGCGAATGTCGAAACGTCGGTCCGCGTGCCGGGCATCGCCTTCGCAGAATGGGGTCCGGGCGATCACGGCTTCTACGTCATGGGGCGCCCCGGCACCTATAAGGGCGGCGGCGAAGCGGCACCGCAAATGGCAGCGGTGCGGCGACGTGTCCTCAATGCCACCAAGGCGGCGGGGATCAAGTTCCTCAATGCCTGTAACGAGAACAACGTGATCGACCAACTGAAGGACGGCGTCATGATCTGCACGGGCGGGGACACGCCAGCCGCGGACAAAGGCCGTGCCTTCACCAAGCGCACCGATCCGTGGTGACTTGAAAGAAGCTTCCGCGCGCGAAAGCGCGTGGACACCCGGTCTTCGCGCTCGAACGGCGGAATGAACTCTGTAGTTCGATCCTCGTCTAGTAGACCGATGCGCACACCGTTGCGCCAAATGCGTCGATGCCGACGCGAAAAACGGACGCGCCCGCCTCGGTCGGGCCGAAACGGGCGTCGCCCCACACGATCAATCAGGCATGCGCTCGATCGAACGCGCGATGAGAATGGCACCCGCGCCCTCGACCTCGAGTTCGACCTGCGGGTCCAGGTCCCATCCCACTTCACGCTCGATCTCGACGACCGTCATCTTGCCGATCGTACCGGTGACGCGCACCGTCTTGTCGTGCCAGCTCTCGTCGATGGTGACGGGCGTGCCCTCTTTGGCGCTGAACACCAGCAGATCCGGCTTGACGTCAGGCCCGTCGTCGTCCAGCACGAACGACATCGGCGACAGGATTTTTTCCACTTCACCTCGGACCGTCATGGTCTGGCCGAGGTATTTGTCCGGTGCGGCTGCGACTTCCGACGCGGGCACGGCCGTGTCAGACGCCCGCGCGGCATCGGCCGGTGGCGCCGTGCCGGGCCTCGTCGCATCCCGCTGAGCCATGCGAGAGTCGTTGCAGGCCGCGAAAGCGACGCTCAGCGCGACGACTGCGCATGCGAGGATGGCTCTCCGTGATTTCATGATGCTGACCTCCGTGGTGGATGCGGCGATTCGCTTCAGTTGCCGCATGCCGTCAGCCCTGCAAAACCAGTGACCTCGAGCGCACCACCGAGTGCTCGTTGGCGAAGGGCGAAAGCTGATCAATCGAAAAGCTACTGAGCATTCGCGGCAAACGGCCGCGAGTCCGGCTGCGAGCGCGGACGTGATACTCGCGCGCGCCGCGGCGCTCTCGCTTTTACCCAACTGGCACGCCTGCACCGCCTGCGCGTACGCCTCGAGCAGCCGCGTGAGCTCGGCGGCGAACGTCTCGGGCATTGCATGCAGGAGGAACGCCGGGGCAACCGGCTCCAGGTCGCGCGCAAACAAATGCGCGGCGGTGAGCGGCGCCTGCGCCGATTTTCTGGGCAGGGCGCCGTCACGGCGGCGTTAGGCATCGAAGCGACATGAATAGCACGCGGGGCAAGGGTGAAGGGAGCACGGGCACGAATCACCTGGGTCTCCGTCTCGTGAAGAGGCACTGACGGGCACGCGTTCCGGAGAAGAAAGATCAGCCTTCGCGGTGGTCGGGTGCGGATCGTGATTGCCCAGCGGGCGACGTCGGCTGTCGGAGATAATCCTCGCCCAGGCGCCGCAGCTTTCCGGCGAGGTCACGGGTGAGATTGCGCTGGAAGACGATCCGGGTCTCGGGATCGGCTTCGAGATACCGCCGTAGCGTTGCCACTTCCCAGCGCAACGCACGCACCGGCTCCAGTGTCACCGCGTCCACCTCGGCCGGTGCGCCGCTCAGCACGAGTGCGGAGCCGACGATATCCCCGGCCCCCAGCTCACCCAGGACCCGTCCGTCCTTCGACACACGCACCTTGCCGCGGACAACGAGTGCGATCGCCCCGGCCGCCGTGCCTTGCTCGATCAGACGGTCGCCGGGAGCCGCTGTGGTCCAGGACCCGAGGTTGACAAGTTGCAGTACCTTGCGAGACGGCAGTTGCGCGAACGCGAGCCGGCGAACCTCCTCCTCATCAGGCGTCAGCTTGACCGGACGACGTTCGAGGTAGAGACGCCAGGATTGGAAGGAATTGATTCCAGCGAAGACGACGCTCCAGGCGATCGGTGCCCACTGCGGTGTGGGCTGAAGGACGAAGTAGGGGAGCGAAATCAGCGACGCGGCCACCGCGAACAGCCGCAGCCACAGAATGTCGCGGACGCTGTACGCCACCAGCAGCAGAGCGTTGGCCGCGTGAATGAAATAGTTTGGATTGAATGAGGTCATGATGACTTCCCCACGCCTCAGCGCGGACGCGGTTGCATTGCGAGCGGCTCAATGGCCGGCCGAGGTAGCTACCTATGTAGAATCCGGTGCTTGCCCACCGCTGGACGATGTGGGGTGCCTCAGAGCTCGGCGCACTCGCCCGTGCTGTCGCCGATCGACTCCCGCGCCACTCCGACCCGATGAAGCATTGTCAGCAGCAGATTCGATGCCGGCGTGCGGTCGGGATACTCGAGATGCTGCCCTCCGCGATGCTTCCCGCTGCCGCCGCCAATCACCGCCATCGGCAATGGGAAGTGATCGTGCGCGTGGCTGTTGCTCATGTTGCTGCCGTACAGAATAAGTGAGCGATCCAGCAGCGAGCCGTCACCGTCAGGCAGATCCGCGAGCGATCGCACGAACGCCGCAAACATGCGCGTGTGAAAGGCTTGGATGCGAACCAGCTGCTCGATCTTCTCTGGATCGTTCTGGTGATGCGACAGCAGATGGAACGAATCGGACACGCCAAGGTGATCGTAGGTCATCGAGCTCGCTTCGGCGGCCATCATGATTGACGCGACGCGCGTGATGTCCGCTCGAAACGCGAGTGCAACCATGTCGAACATCAGCGTCATTCGTTCGGTGAACCGACTCGCGACCTCGGCCTGCGACTTGGCCCCTGAGCACATCGGCCCGTCGTACTTCTCGACGCGACGCTCGACGTCGCGGACGCTTTCCAGGTAAGCGCGCAGCATGGTTCGGTCCGCAGGACCGAGTTGCTTCCGAAGATCGGCCGCATCGGCGGCCACGAGATCGAGAACGCTGGTCGAGCCCGGTGCGGGCATCGCGCGCTCGCCGCAGGTTGCTCCTCGATCGAACAGCCTGTCAAAAAGGCGGCGCGGGCTGAATTCCATCGCCACCGGCATCCGCGCTCCGCGGAACGAGATTGTCGTGCCATAGCTGTCGTCGTACTCGCCCTGCCAGCTCCCGGCGCCGATCCTCTTGGTCTCTTCAGCGGCGACAGCGATCGAGCGCAACGGCGTGTCCTGGCCGATGTGATCGGCAGCGATCTGGTCCGTCGTGGCACCTTGCTTTGGATCGCCGTGATCACGCGGCGACACTCCAGAAAGCCACGTGCCAGGCGTGATCGCGTGGACCGGCCCGTACGCATGACGATTCTCGAGGCCGCTGACGATCGTTAGCCGATTCCGGAACGGCGTCAGCGGATTGAGGATGCGGCCGAGCGCAAGGTCGCGGCCAGCCGTGGCCGGCGTCCACTCGTCCATGATGGCGCCGTGCGGAAAGTAGACGAACGCCATTCGCGGCACCGGTCTGGCTGTGGCCGCCAGCAGCGTGCGCGCCGGAATCATGGCGTCGAGCAGCGGCAGTGCGACCGTCGCGCCCATGCCGCGCAGGAACGTGCGCCGGTCGAGGTATTTGTTCGAGAGGAACATGGTGACGCTCACTCAGCGCCGCTGGGATCGCTCGTCGTCGGCATCGCGCCCGCAGTCGCGTACCGCACCTCCTGCGTCGTGATGAATTCGAGCAGCACCGGCTTGCCCTCGTTGGTCGCGCGGATGCCGTTCACGATCGCATGAACTACTTGCTCCGGCTCCGTCACGCGCTCGCCGTAACCGCCCATGGCCTTGGCGAAGTCGGCGTAATTGCCAGAGATGTCACACGTGCGGTATTTCGCGTGCGACACCTTCATGGCCGCGTATTCCGTCTTCATTCCGAAGTTGTTGGACAGGATCGACATGATCGGAATCTGACAGCGGACACAGGTTTCGAAATCCATGCCGGTCATGCCGATCGCCGCCTCGCCCCACCAATTGATGCACAGTTTGTCGGGTTGCGCGACTTTGGCGCCCATAGCGAGCCCGAGTCCATAGCCAAGTTGTGTCGTCTTGCCCCAGCCGATGTAAGTCAGCGGCGTCACTGATTTCCAGAATGGGATCATCTCGTCGCGCGGGCTGCCGGCATCGTGGGTGACGATCGTGTTGGCGACGTCGACCGTCTGCAGCAGATCGTAAATGACCCGGTACGGTGAAAGCGGCTTCGCGTTGCTCGTCAGAAACGGCCGCCACGCGTCGAGCCAGGGCCGATTCTGCTCCTCGATGCGCGCCGCGACCTGGCGTGTCAGACCGCGCGGCTTGCCGCGCAGCCGCTCGCTGAGCGCCTGGTGCAGCATCGTCAACGTGAGCTTGGCATCGCCCAGGATCGGATGCTCAGTCGGGATGATCTTGTTGAGATCGCGTTCCTCAACGGTGTTGTGGATGAAGCGCTTGTTCGCGGTCGGCCATCTGATGGAGTAGCCCGGGCTGAAGCTCACACCAACGCCGAACACCGCGTCCGATTCATTCACGTGAGTCGACAACGCGCGTGACATCGTGTTGCCGCCGGCGCCGAGCGATAAGGGGTGCGTCTCGGGAAACGCGCTCTTCCCTTCCATGCTCGTCGCCACGGGAGCCTCGAGCAACTCGGCAACTTGCTTGAGCTCTGGCCAGGCTTTCGCGTAATGCACGCCCTGACCGGCGTAGATCATCGGCATTTTCGCCTTGAGCAAGACCTCGGCGGCCGCGTCAATCGCCTTCGCATCCGGCGCGATCAGCGTGCGCTTGGTGGGTTCGTACGCGAGGTCGGTCAACGTCGCGATCGACGGGATGTCCTGGCCCATCACATCAGACACTTCGACCAGACACGGACCGGGGCGGCCGTTGCGCGCGAGCGTAAACGCGCGGCGCAATGCGGCAACGATCATCTCCGGCGTCGTCACCGTTTCGGCGCTCTTGGTGATGTGCTTGTAATTGAGCGTGGCGTTGAAGCTCGGTGGGACATTAGCCAGAGCGCGCGTCGGCCCTGGAACAATCACCACCAGCGGCACGCCCTCGGAGTAGGCCTGGGCAACAGCACCGAACGAGTTCTCGATGCCGGGGCCACCCTGGCAGGCAAAGACCTTCACGTCGTCGCTCGAGCTCAGGCGGCCGCCGACATCGGCCATGGCACATCCCACGCGCTCCTGGCGAACGACGATTGGACGGATGTCGGCCGCGGCTGCGTACTCGGTCAGCGGAGTGAGCGGGTAGACAAAAAGCACGTTCACTCGTTCGCGCCTCATGATTTCCGCTATGACGTCACCTACCCTCATGGCCGGCTCCTCTCGACGGTTTCCGAGAGTCCCTCTTTAACGCGTTTCTCGGTGTTTGTCGATGATGGAATTCAACGTGGCTTCTGCAGTTCGGCGACGATGTCGAGGAACCGCCGGATATCATCCGCTGTGTTGAACAGCGCGGGCGAGACGCGGATCTGCGTGCCGTTCTCCCGGACGCTTACCTGGCAGCGCGCCCGATCGAGAATCGCCCGCGTGGTCGCAGCGTCCGCCGGGTTCCGGAACGCCACGATCGACGATCTGTTGCCCGCCGGGGTCAGCACGCGCAACCCTCGTGCGCGCAGGCCGTCGGCGAGCTCGTTCGCGAGAGCCACAGTGTGGCGCTCGATGCGCGCGACGCCGACCCGATCCAGATACTCGAGTGCTGCACCCAGCTGGTAGACGGGTCCGAAGGCGAGCGTCGCGTAGTCGAACTTCTTCGCCGTCTTGTAGATCTCGTAGCGGTGATCGGGAAGGGTGCGTTCGACGTGCAGCGCACCCATGCGGTCCGGTGTGATGCGGTCGAGGAGATCACCGCGGACGTAGAACGGCGCCACGCCGTAACTTCCCAGCAGCCACTTGTAGGTGCCCGTGGTCATCACGTCGACGCCCGCCGCCTTGACGTCGATGGGGAACATCCCGACCGCCTGTACGGCGTCGGCGTAGAGCCATGCCCCGTGGCGATGAGCGAGCTCGGCGAGCGGCGGCATCTCGTGGCGGAACCCATTCTGATGCGACACCCACGCGACGGAGATCAGCTTTGTCCGCCGATCGACATGCGGGACGAAGTCGGAAACGCTCACGCCCCCGTCCCGCGCCTTGACGATGCGGAGTTCGATGCCGCGCGTTTGCTCGAGATGCCGGTAGAGCACGAACGTCGTGTTGTAGTGCAGCTCGTCGACGACAACGTTGTCGCCGCGCGTCAGCCCGAGCGCGCCAGCGACGATGTTCTCGCCTTCGCTGGTGGCGAACAGGAAGCCGATCTCCGCCGCGGCGGCACCGACGAGCCGCGCGAACGCGGCACGCACCTGATCGGTACGCGCGAGCATGTCGCCGAGCGGGATCGGCTGCCGGCCCTTGCTCTCGGCAAATACCCGGCCGGCGTCGACGACCGCCCGCGGTGTCGGCGCGATGTAGGCCGCATCGAGATAGAGCTGCTCGAAGGCCGGCGCGAAGTCGGCGCGCACACCCAGTGGGTCGGACGCGGCGGCCGGTTGAGCCGGGCGCAGCGCCGGTGTGAGCGAGCCGACAATTGGCAGGGCGGTGAGAAATCCGCGACGGCCGATGTCCATATCAACGTCTCTTATGCTTTGACACATTGGCCCCCGTGAGACTGGAATGTGCCCAGACGACGCGACCTCGTTGCTTTTTGGGCCGCACTTGCCGCACTGCAGTAACACACTGCTGAAGCTGTGAGACTTTATCACCAGGGCATCAATCGGGCCGCGCTGGCTCGGCACGTGCTCAACCGGCGTTCCTCGACATCCTGGACGTTTCAAAAGAGCTGGAGGCCAATGGTGAAAACGTCGCTCGTGTGCCGCCTCTGGGCGGTGCTCGCGCTCGTTCTGTGCATGTCAACCGTCACCTTCGCGCAGACGTCTTCCGCGCAGCCATCGGCTCAGCAGACCACCCAGGTCGAGCGGCCCCTCAACCCCTCTCAGGAACTTGCCAAGGAGCAACCCGAAGGTAACGCGTTGCAAGCGGGACCGACAGAGATGCGCATCGGCGGTTACGTGGGGTTGACGGCCATTCATCGCTCCACCAACGGAGGCGGCGGCACGGGCACCGGCTTCGGGTCGATCCCGTACGACGACACGCTCCAGGGCAACGTCTCGGAAACCCGCCTCAGCGCCCAGCAGTCGCGCCTCACGATTCGCGTGGACGCCGACTTCACAAAGACGCCCGAGAGTGACATCAAGGGTCGTCGGCCGCGATTCAACCGACTATCCGGGTATTTCGAGATGGACTTCGGCGGCACCACGCCGGGCACGGTCGCCGTCACGAGCTCCAGCGTGGGCTTCCGCTTGCGTCACGCCTTCGCCGAGGTGCAGTACCGCGACGCCTACTTCCTGGCGCTCGGTCAGGCCTTCTCGCTGATGACGGCCTCTGAGGATCAGTTGAGCATCTGGCCTGGCGACGTCGAGATGTCGATGGCGGTGGACACCAACTACCTTGCCGGGATGATCTGGAGCCGGATGCCCCAGGTGCGCTTCACATGGCGACCGTCGCGGCAGTTCAACTGGGCCTTCTCCGCGGAGAACCCCGAACAGCAGATCGGCAGATCCCTGGTGACGCTGCCGGACTGCTGCGGAAGCGACCTCGAGGCGGAGTACAACACCGGCTCCGACGAGCTGAGCGTGCCCAACCTTATGCCCGACCTCGCGACGCGCGTGGCGTTCAACCCCGCCCAGGCGCTGCACGTGGACGTCGGCGGCGTGCTGCGCGTATTCCGCCACATCGTCAAGCCGTACGACGACTCGTTCAAGGAGGTCGGAGGCGGGGCGAGCGTGAACCTCCGGTTCAACCCCGCCTCCAGCACCAAGCTCATTCTGCAGAGCGCGTTCGGATCGGGCCTGGGCCGATACGTGGGCGGACTCGTGCCGGACGCTGTCTTCCGCAGCGACGGATCCATCAGCCTGGTCGGCACCACGTCGTGGGTCGGCGGGATCGAGCAGATGCTGGGATCGACCTACTCGCTCGGCGGCTACTACAGCGGCGTCGCCATCGACAGCAACTACTCCGTGGATGCCGACGGCGACTTTATCGGGTACGGCTTTCCGGGCTCGTCCAACTCGAATAACAGGAAGATCGACGAGATCACCGCGACCTTCGGCTGGCAGGTGGTCAACTCGGCGACGCGTGGATCAGGTACAGCTCGGCTTGCAAACATCCTGGCTGTCGAGGACGCCGTGGGATCGTAACAGTGGGCCCAAGTCGGCCGACGCGTTCCTCTTCTACGCCCAGCTTCGATATAACCTGCCGTGACGTTCCGCGCATTCATGGCTGAATCACCCTCCTCCGACACGACGCCAGAGCGTGGGCGCATCGAGCGCCCTGCAAGACTCGCGGCTGGAGCCGGATGGACGCGCTGGCTTCCCGGGTTGAACACGCTGCGTCAGTACGAGCCCTCCTGGTTGCGGCACGACATCGTCGCCGGCCTCGTCATGACGACCATGCTCGTGCCGGTCGGCATCGCGTACGCGGAGGCATCGGGGGTGCCGGGCATCAATGGCCTCTACGCGACCATCGTGCCGCTGCTCGCGTACGCCTTGTTCGGTCCCAGCCGCATCATCGTTCTCGGCCCGGACTCGGCGCTCGCGGCCGTGATCCTCGCAGTCGTGCTGCCGCTTTCGGCGGGCGATCCGCAACGCGCAGTCGCGGTGGCCGGAATGATGGCCATCGTTTCCGGCGTGGTGTGCGTTGCGGCGGGCCTGGCTCGACTCGGCTTCATCACTGAGTTGCTCTCGAAGCCGATACGCTACGGCTACATGAACGGCATCGCGCTGACGGTGGTGCTGAGCCAGATCCCGAAGCTCTTTGGCTTTTCTGTCTCCGCGGACGGACCGATCCGGCAGGCGTTGGGAATCGTCGAGAAGGTGATTGCGGGAAGCACGAACCTCGTGGCACTCGCGGTCGGCGCCAGCACCCTCGCTCTGATTCTGGTCCTGAAGCGCCGGCCGCGCGTCCCGGGCATCTTGATCGCCGTGACCGCTGCCACTGTTGCGGTCGCGGTATTCGATCTCGCAACACGATCCGGCATCTCCGTGCTCGGTCCTTTGCCACAAGGGTTGCCGACGCCAAGACTTCCGATCAGCCGACGTCGACAGCCTCGTGCCGGTCCTCATGGGCGGCGTCGCGGTCGCCCTCGTTTCATTCGCCGACACCAGTGTGCTCTCTCGAACCTATGCGGCGCGTCTGCGTGCACCGGTCGACCCGAACCAGGAGATGGTCGGCCTCGGCGTCGCCAACCTCGCGGCAGGCTTCTTCCAGGGCTTTCCGATCAGCAGCAGCTCTTCGCGCACACCGGTGGCCGAGGCGGCGGGCGCCAGGACCCAGCTGACGGGGGTCGTGGGTGCGCTCGCGATCGCAGTGTTGCTGATGCTCGCGCCCGACCTGCTCCAGGATCTGCCGCACACGGCCTTGGCGGCCGTCGTCATCGCGTCGGCGATCGGCCTGTTCGAAGTGTCCGACCTGCGCCGCATTTATCGCATCCAGCGCTGGGAGTTTTGGCTTTCAATGGCCTGCTTCGTCGGCGTGGCCACGCTCGGCGCCATTCCGGGCATTGCGCTCGCGATCGTGATTGCCGTGATCGAGTTCCTCTGGGACGGTTGGCGACCGCATTCGGCGGTGCTCGGCCGCGTCGACCGCGTCAAGGGCTACCACGACATCACCCGGTATCCGGAGGCACGTCTGATCCCTGGCCTCGTGCTGTTCCGTTGGGATGCACCGCTGTTCTTCGCAAACGCCGAGTTGTTCCACGAACGCGTCCTGGACGCTGTTGCGAGCTCACCGACGCCTGTCCGCTGGCTCGTCGTCGCGGCAGAGCCGGTCACAAGCGTCGACGTCACCGCAGCCGACGCTGTCTGCGAGCTCGACGACACGCTGCACACCGCTGGGATCGAGTTGTGCTTCGCCGAGATGAAGGATCCGGTCAAGGACAAGCTCAAACGCTTCGAGCTTTTCGCGCGCTTCGGTGAGAGAACCTTTTTCGGAACCCTCGATGAAGCCGTGAGTGCCTATCTCGCCAGCCATCCCGTCGAGTGGGTCGACTGGGAGGATCGCACGCCGTAGGCCGCACGCCGCCCAGCCTTGGACGGACTACGGCCCCTCCTGAATAAACCTAGTGCGCGACGCCCAGCAAGCGCTCGCCACCGGCGGTGATAAACCGCGTGCGCGCGGCGCGGCAGCGCTCGTCGGCGCGGTGCAGCACCTCGCGGAAGTGCTCGTCGCCGCGAACCGAGTCGAACCATGGGTCGCGCATCATGGTCGGGTACCCGAGGAATCCCATCTCGACGGAGCGCGCGAGCTCGGCTACCGCGCGGCTGCCCTCCCCAAGGCGGGCGTAGGTTCGGGCGATGTAATAGACCGATTCGGGATCGGAATTGTGGAGCGTCACGTCATCGAGCAGTTGCCGCGTCTCTTCGTGGTGGCCCTCAATCAACGTGCGCAGAACCATGAGGTACGTTACGAACGAATGGGATCGGCATCAGTTCTTCGCGCGAGCGCAGGAACTCCACGGCCTCTGCCTCGCGCCCCATGGTTGCGAGGCTCAAGCCACAGATATAGCCGCTCGCGCTGTACGGATCGATCATCGCCTTTTCGTAGTCGCCGCGCAGCCAGAACGTCTGGGCGACGCTGGTCGCGACCTTGGCGTCGAGCTGCTTCGCGCGCTCATAGGCGGCGACGGAGGCGTCCAGCAATCCGCAGTAGCGACAGGCGTAGACCAGTCCGGCGAACAGTTCCGGATCCGAAGAACGGACGTTCGCCTGCGTGAGCAGTCGCACCATGGCGTCGGCGGCGTGACCGAAATCTGCCTGCAAACTCGTATAGAGGTTATGCGCGAGCGGTAAATCGGGATTGAGCGCGAGGGCCTTGTGGAACGCCGCATCGGCCTGCGCGAATCGCTCGAGCCTGGAGATACCGGTGGCCCGCTCGCCGAACTTGGCACTCAGCCGATAACATCGGCCGAGGCGCGCCCAGGCGGGCGCGTAGGCGGGATCGAGGCGCAGGCATTCCTCGTACAGGTCGCGCGCGATCGTCCAATCCGTCGGGTGGTAGAACAACCCGTTGGCCCGCAGATAGAGCTGGTACGCCCGTGGGTCGGCCGGCACGTCACGCCGCAACAGATTGTGCTCCCGAGCGGTCAAGGGCAGCGCCAGCGATTCGACGATGCGGTGGGCCAGATCGTCCTGAAGCTGAAAGACATCGCCTACGGCGGATTGCGACGATTCAGACCAGATGATGGTGCCGTCGGGCACCGCCAGGAGCTGCGCGGTGACACGGAGACGATCCCCCGCCTTCAGCAGCGTACCCGTGAGCACCGCGTCGACTTCGGCCGCCTCCGCCACCTGCTTCGGATCGAGCGGTGCGGCGCTGAAGCGCGACGCCGTCATGCTCGATCGCACGACGAGCGAGTCGAGGGCGGAGAGCGATGTCGCGATCGCATCGGCGAGTCCAAACGGCAGAAAATCGATGTCCGGATCGGGTCGCAGCAAACGGAACGGCAGAACGATCAACCGCGTGGTGGCAAGGGCACGCGGCGCGAGACCATGGATGTCGGAGTGCGCCAGCAACGCGCGGAGCGCGTCGGCCATCGCCGTTGCCGTCTGAAATCGATCCTCGGGTCGTTTCGAGAGCGCGCGGCGGACCACCCGATCGGTCGCCGCGACGGCCGCCGAGCCTCCGAGTGCCGGTGGCTGATGATGGACGACGGCATGCAGCGTGTCGATGGTCGAGCCGCCGGAGAACGGCCGACGGCCTGCCAGCATCTCGAAGAGCACGACGGCCGTCGAGAACAGGTCGGTGCGCGAATCGACCGGGGCGTTGAGGACCTGTTCCGGCGCCATGTAGGCGGGCGTGCCGACAAGCGCACCGCCCAGGGTCAGGGCGACCGCGGTCTCGGCGATTTCATGAGGCGGCCGCGCGAGGCCGAAGTCCAGCACCTTCACGCCATACGGTGTGAGAAAGACGTTCGACGGCTTGACGTCGCGGTGGACGAGGCCGCGACGGTGAATCGCTTCGATGCCGCCCAACATCGAGAGCGCGATCTGGAGAGCGTCTCCAAGCGGCACCGCGCCGCGCCGCAGGCGGCTGGCGAGCGACTCGCCCTCGAGCAGCTCCATCGCGATGAACAGCTCGCCGGCGTCGTCGCCGATTTCGTAAATCTGGCAGACATTCGGATGCGAGACGCCGGCCGCGGCGCGAGCTTCCCGCCACAAGCGTTCGCGTGCTGACCGATCGGTGCTGCGCGCCGCGATCGTCTTGATGGCAACCTGGCGTTCGAGTTGCGGATCGTGGGCGGCATAGACGACGCCCATGCCCCCGCTGCCGATTTCCTTCACGATTTGATAACGCCCGATCGCGTCCGGCACAGCGCGGTCATTCTAGGCGACTCCGGCGAGCTCAGCGCTGACGCACGCAGTCAAGCCCTGCCACGCCTGCCGGGACGGCGTGGCGAATCGAAGCGTACCCGTATGTGCGTCGTCGGCCGTTCGGTGCCTTCACGGTGGGGTAGGCGCGGGATCCGCGGCGTCGAGCGCGGGATACTCCGACAGGGTGTCGCCGCGTCAGCGGCATAGAATGGGACGGCCGCGTTCACCGCACCGGCGACGGCTCCAGAGGAGGTTCTATGCGGCGCATAGCGATCGTTCTACTCGTGCTCGTCCACGCCTCGCTCGCCGGCGCGCAGTCACGACCGAGGAACGTCGTGCCGGCGCAGCCCGGCTACTACCCCGAGCGCTTCGACTGGCAGCGGCGTGATCCGGCGCAGGCCGGCATGGACGCGCAAGCCATCGATGCCGCCATCAAGCTGGCGGTCGCGAACGAGAATCCCGAGCCGAAGGACCTGCTCCTCGCGCATGCGCAGCGTCTCGGCGGGAGCGAGCCCTTCGACACGCCGATTGGCCCGATGAAGCCGCGCTCGGCGCTCAACGGCCTGATTGTTCGCAACGGCTACGTCGTGGCTGAGTGGGGCGACACCAGGGCCGTCGACATGACGTTCAGCGTGACCAAGACGTTTCTCTCGACCGTCGTCGGGCTCGCGTGGCAGAAGGGCCTGATTCGCGACGTCAAGGACAAGGCGCGCGACTACATGCCGCCCGGCGTCGATCTCTTCGAGGATCCGCACAATCAGCCCATCACTTGGGAGCACCTGCTGCGGCAGACGAGCGACTGGAAGGGCACGCTCTGGGGCAAGCCCGATTGGGGGATCGGCCGGAGGGCAAGCCCGAGGAATGGGCGAACCGCAGACTGTACGAGCCGGGCACGCGTTACAAGTACAACGACGTGCGCGTTAACGCCCTCGCCCTGGCGGCCCTGCACGTATGGCGCCGCCCGCTGCCCGACGTCCTGCGCGAAGAGGTCATGGAGCCGATCGGCGCGTCGAGCACGTGGCGCTGGCACGGGTACGAGAACAGCTGGATCGATCTCGACGGCCGCAAGGTGCAGTCGATGACCGGTGGCGGCCACTGGGGCGGCGGCATGTTCATCAACGCCTGGGACATGGCACGTTTCGGCTATCTGTTCCTGCGCAACGGCCAGTGGAAGGACCGTCGGATCGTCTCGGATCAGTGGATCAAGATGGCGCGGACGCCGGGGCCCGCCAACGAGACCTACGGCTACATGAACTGGTTCCTCAACACGGGCCGGAAACCGCTGCCGTCGGTGCCCGAGTCCAGCGTCACCTTCCGCGGCAACGGCGCGAACATCATCTACATCGACTGGCAGAACGATCTCGTGGTCGTCGTGCGCTGGATCGGCGGCGGCAACGCGCTCGACGAGTTCCTCGGGAAGGTGGTTGGAGCGATTCGGACGACGTCCACGCAGCAATAAGTGATTGCGTCGACGCCGCTCGGCTCGCTTTTCGACTGGCTTGTATCAAGTCACCGCCGTGTTCGGGGCAGGCGGCACGGGCCAGATTGCGTTGTTGCGCCGACGCCACGATCTCGTTCGCATCGTCGAGGTCGCGCGGCCGGCGCGGACCAACTTCACGAATCACGGGCGCATCACCCCTGGATCGGGTTACAGCTCGAAGATTGGCGTCGGGGAAACGATCGCGATCGGAATCGCGTCTGTGCGCGTCTGCGTCGTATGCGAGCGTGCTCCTGGCAAGCGCCGGCTGCTCGCCTTCAGCCGAAGAGGTAGCGGTGACCCGGCTCTGCTTCACTCCTATGGCGCCCGGCGCGTGTCGGCCCGCACTGGAGCGCGCCGTAGACACTGGCGCGACGCCGGCCACGAGAACCGGGCCGCGCGACGTGCGAATCCCGTCCTATAATCGGCCGATCTCAATGTGACGCTCCAACCGGGCGCGCAACTTGGTCCGTACGAGATCCAGGGGCTGATCGGCCGTGGGGGCATGGGCGAGGTGTATCGGGCTACCGATACGCGGCTGCACCGACCGGTCGCGATCAAAGTTCTGCCCGAAGAGCTGACGTCATCGGCGTCGGCCCTGGATCGGTTGCAGCGCGAGGCGCAGACCGCATCCATCCTCAACCATCCGAACATCTGCACGATTTACGACGTCGGCATCACGAACCCTGCCTTCATTGCGATGGAGTTGCTGGAGGGCGTGTCGCTGCAACATCGGCTGTCGCGGGGGCCAGTCGATACCCATTCCTTGCTCGACATCGCAGTGGCGACCGCCGACGGGCTCGATGCCGCGCACGGCCACGGATTCATTCATCGCGACATCAAACCGGCCAACATTTTCCTCACGTCACACGGTCCCAAGCTCCTGGACTTCGGCCTCGCCAAAGCGCACGCCGGCACGCTCGCGGGTGCATGGTCGAACGACCAGACGAGGCCCGCTGAGGCCCTGCTGACCGAGGCTGGAGTGACTGTCGGCACGGTCGCCTACATGTCGCCCGAGCAGCTGCACGGCAAGGACGTCGACGCGCGTACCGACGTGTTCTCCTTGGGCCTCGTGCTGTACGAGATGGCGACCGGACGACCAGCCTTCTCCGGTGCCACGAGTGCAGCCATCGCCGGAGCCATTCTCTATGAGCAACCCATTCCGCCGATCGACATCGTGCCCACGATTCCGTCGAGGCTCAATGACATCGTTCTGAAGGCGATCGAGAAAGACCGCGAGGACCGCTACCAGACGGCTGCCGACTTGCGCACGGACCTCAGGCGATTGCGGCGAGAGCTCGACTCACATCCTTCGCAGTCGACGACGTTGGTGACTGGCGGGAGACAAGGAAGCGAATCAGCATCAGCGCACGTATCTTCAGACACGCGCGCTGGCCAATCAACGAGGCGCTTCTCCTTCGGGTTAATAGCGGCAGCCCTGGTCGTAGCTGCCGTCGCTGCGATCGCCGTCTACGTTCGACCGTGGGCTTCGACCACTCCTGCGATGCCCTCTCCCATCTCGATTGCAAACGTCCAGGTTTCCCGACTGACCACCACGGGTGATGCAGTGAGGGCGGCGATTGCGCCGGACGGGAATTACTTTGCTTATGTCAGGCGGCAGAAGGGGCTGCACAGTCTGCACGTGCGCCAGACCGCAACCGCGGCAACGGCCGAAATCGTGAAGGCGGAGACCGAGGTGACCCTCTGGGGGGCGACCGTGTCGCCGGATAGCGGTTTTGTGGACTACGTCCGGCGCCGCCAAGGGCAGACGTTCGAATTGTGGCGGGTGCCATTTCTCGGCGGTGCGTCGACGCGGCTCCTCGATCGCGTGAACAGTCCCATCGGATGGTCTCCCGACGGGCGCCGCTTTGCGTTCGTTCGCGCCGAGGCGCCAGGGACGACGTTCGTCGTGATCGCCAATGCTGACGGGAGCGGCGAGCGACTATTGGCGGAGCGGCAGCGCCCGGCGCAGTTTGTCTCGCTGATGATCGCCACGCGCCCCAGCATCGCGCCGACGTGGTCGCCCAACGGACGCCTGTTGGCGGTTGCCGGTGCGGGCGTGGGCACGGACCCCGACGGTGGGGATGTCGCGATCATCGACGTCGACAGCGGCGAACTGCGTACGATCGCTCTGCCTACCACGGCCGTTCGTGGATTGGTCTGGTTCGACGAGAGCATGCTCCTGCTCAATGCCGCCATCGGTAGTGGCTCGCTGCAACTGCACCAACTCACTTATCCGAGCGGCGAGCTGAGCCCGCTGACCAGGGACGTCAACGACTACGACGGCATCAGCCTGGCTGGCGATAGGCAGACGCTGGTGGGCTCACGGCGCGAGCAACAAACCGACCTTGCGATCCTCGATGGGGCGGGACGCACGCTGACCACAGGGCCCAACCTTACAGCGCGGTCGCCGACGACGGTCAACTGGACCGGCGACCGCGTGCTCTATTCCAACTGGGCGTGGACACCAGGCAGCCAGCCCAAACAATTGTTGTTCGACAATGCAGCGGAAACGACGGCATCGCCCGACGGCCGCACCATAGTGTTCACGAGAGGGAATGTACTCTGGAAAGCCAATCGCGATGGCGGCGTGGCGACGATGCTCGTGACTGGCGACGCAGCGCATCCTGTCGTCACGCCGGACAACCGATCCGTGATCTTCGTCTCGGGGCGCAGCGGTCAGCAATCGCTCTGGATGATTCCGCTTGATGGCGGCGAACCCAGGCAGCTGGTCAGCCAGTTTGCGGCGGCTCCTGGCGTTGATATCTCGCCAGATGGACAAGCGATGTTGTTTCCGAGTCGAGACGACGAGCGCAAGATTGGGGTGGTCTTCATCTGCAACCTTGCGGACTGCCGTCCTCGCGAGGTTCTGCCTGGCACGGTCTCCACACGCTTCCGCTGGACGCCAAACGGTCGCGCGATCGCCTTCATCGAAGGCGCTGCCCGTACGAACATCTACACTGTGCCGGTAGCTGGGGGACCCCCACTCAACTGACCCACTTCGACGATCGCCTGATCGCCGACTTCGACTGGTCACCCGATGGGAAGCAACTGGTGGTGGCGAGGACGCTGGAGACGAATGATATTGTGGTGTTGAAGGGGTTGCGGCGCTGAGGAAGTAAAGGCTGGGGAAGTAAAGAGGGAGGTCAGCCGCTTCGGCGTAAAGGCACGCGAGCGCGGATCCGGGTCCCGACGCCAGGCTGCGATTCGATCAGGCACTCACCGCCGACCAGGCTCAGCCTCTCCCGCATGCTGATCAATCCGAGCCCGTGGCTTCTCATGGCGGCCTCGGGATCGAAGCCGACGCCCTCGTCGTGCGACGTCGAGTTGAATCTCATCGCGGCTGCCGCACGAGCGACACCGACACGCGACCGACCGCGGCGTGTCTGACCGCATTGCACAGCGCCTCCTGTAACACGCGGAACAGGGCCAGCGCGACGTCGTCCGGGAGATCGTCCGGCGCACCTTCATGGCGGAAGTCGATCGTTACGCCCTCGACCGTCGACAGGTGCTGGCAGAAGCACCGGACTGATGCCGCGAGTCCGAGCAGCTCGAGTTTGGAGTAGCGACTGATCCGAGATCCCCTGAATCTCTCGCGTCAGATCGCCAAACTGGACGCACAACTCCTTGGCACGAGCGCACATCGCGTTGACGTCACCGCGCGAAGCCTTGCTCAAGTTGTGCAGTTCTAACGTGAGTCGCCGCCATGCGTTGGCAGACATCCTCGTTGAGTTCCCTGGCGAGCCAGGCGCGCTCTTTTTCGTGCGATTGCATCAGCCTGCGGCTCAAGCTGGACAGCGCGACGCTGGCGAGCTTGAGCTCCGTCACGTCGATCGCGGAGCCGATGTACCCGGCGAAACCATCCGCGGCAAATCTCGGTACGCCCGTGTCGAGGATCCATCGGTACTCACCGTCATGACGACGGAGGCGGTACTCCATTCTGAAGGGCTCACGGCGGTCGAACGCCTGCGAGTAGATCTCGCGGCAGTGGCGCAGGTCATCAGGATAGACCGCTTCGGTCCAGCCATCTCCCAATTCCGCGTCGATCGATCGGCCGGTGAAATCGAGACGGGCACGATTGACGCTCGTGCACCGCTTGTCGGGACCTGCGCTCCAGATCATGACCGGAGCGGCATTCGACAGCAGGCGGAAGCGCTCTTCACTCTCGCGGAGCGACCGTTCCGCACGCCGCCGTTTGACCAGGCTCGCCAGCAAGGCGATCACGAACAGCACCTGGATACTCGCGAAGTTGGCACCCGCAATGATCTGAGGTCGATATCGTTGCCACGCCGTCGGCTCGCGAAACAGCACGACGCTGCCCGGCTGCAGGCGATCCTCGCCGATGCCCCAGCGGCGCAGCTCGCGCCAGTCGAAGGCCGGTGTCGCCACAACCTGCGTTGGCGTCGTGAGATCTTGCGGCGATTCGCCGCGGAGCATCCGGACCGCAACCGTCGCCGTGTTCCGGCTCAGGTCCTCGATGGATAGGAGCGGACCGCCGACGATGCCGCGGCCCAGTTGCGTGCTGTGCAAACCGAAGATCGGCGCGTTGGCGGCGGCGTGAAGCGCGCCCAGCGTTTTTTCCTCGACATGACGCACACCCTTCGCGTCCAGCGACAAGACCCCGTAGAAGATCGCGGAATGCGGGGGCAGCGAGGCGCAGCCCTTTAGCATCTGCTCGAAAGACAGCTCATTGGTCCAGATGAATTTCAATCGACCCTCGAATCGTCGAAGCCCGTGCTTCACCTCCTTCAGCCAGAACTGCTCGAACGGGGACGCGCCGATGACCACGAAGACTGCCCTGGTGTCGGGAAGGAGCCGCAGGATGGTCTCGATTATCTGCGGCGGGTCATGCTCGACGGCGACAGCCGTGTCGTTGGCGGCAAGGGCCGTGTTCTGCACGAAACGGCGATCGACTCCGGCCAGCAGCATCGGCGTGGTGGGAAAGAGCTGCTGCCGGTACCTCTGTGCGAACGCTGCCGCCGGTCCCCCGATGGGCACCACGAGATCCAGCCGCCGGCGCGGCAACGTGGATCGAAGCTCGTTGCACGATTGACTCTTCTGACGCACTGGGGTTCAGACGTGCCGCCTGCAGCGACACCTCGATGAAATCGATGGGTTCCCCGAACGATCGGCTCAGCTCAGGGCGGAACATCGTGGCAAACGCGTTGTGGGGTGCGAAGTCGCGTTCGTACCGAGTGCAGCAACAACACCTGCCGCGGCTCCGTTTGTGCGCCACTGACCGACGCGCACGCCAGAATCACGACCGTCGCCCAGATGGGGTGAGGACGGCACCTGTTCGACCGGCGGCCACTCCGCAGGTGTGCGGCTGTCCAGTGATCTCCAGATCGCGGGCGACGGGTCTTCATTTCGGCGGACCGAGGCAGATGATACCCGGCCAGGGAGGGATTCGTCGACCATTCGGGCGGCTCGCGCCATCGCCGCGGACTTCGGCGATCGCATCGAGCACGGCCTGGCCACCGGCGAGGCGACGTGGGACGAAACGAGGCGCGATAAGATGCGCCTATATGAAGCCCGTGAACAGGGGGCTGATGGTTCCCGCGGCCGCCATTCTCGCGGCCTCGCTGGTTGCGGCGCCGCTCATCAGCGCGGTGCCCGTCAGCATCGACATCGACACGCCCATGCCCGCTCCGCGGTGGGCCGCGCTCGAGCGACAGCTCCTCGCCGACAACGTGGCCGCCTGCCGCGAGTTCTTTCGCAAGTACTACGACGAACACGGCTACATCCAGGTCTTCCTGCGATGGGGCGCCAACGATGGTCCGGATGACGCCTTCGAGAACTTCAACCGCTGGCCCGAATTGCATGCGCTGGGAGCAGACGATGACGTCCTGCGCATGATGGTCACTGGCCTCGATGGGATGATCCGGCAGTACTCGGAAGTGAAGACCACCGAGGTGCCCGCCGGCCGCAGTGGCATGTACGTCAAGGAATTCTCCGCGCAATCCGACTGGATGCATCACGGCGAAGGATTGCAGCTGTTCAACCGCCTCGCGCTTTCCGCTCCAGCTGCCCCTGCCTACGTGGAACGAGCACGTCGCTTCGCGGGGTTCTACATGGGCGAGGATCCCGAGGCGCCGAACTACGATGCCTCGAAGAAGCTCATTCGTTCCACGATCAACGGCAGCATCGGGCCAATGCTCCGCAAGGCGACAGCACTCGACTGGGTCGGCGATCCATTCGACACCACCGGATTCGTCGCGCTGCACGGCGAGAGTTCCTACCAACAGTTCCTTGAACACTACGCCGACTACACGGACGTCGTCGGCGATCACTTCCTGAACCTCGCGGCCACGACGCTGCCGACGAACGCTTATCTTCTGACGGGCGAGGCGAAGTACCGCCGGTGGCTCGTCAACTACATGGAAGCGTGGCTGGCGCGCATGCGGCAGAACGGCGGCATCATCCCGAGTTTTGTCGACCTCGACGGGAAAGTCGGTGGCGCGGAGAACCGCTGGTGGGGAAACGCGTACGGGTGGGGCTTCAGCCCGGTCAATCCGGTGACCGGCCGGCGCGAGAACCGCAACCGCATTCCGTGGGCGCTCGCCGGTTTCAGCAACGCGCTCCTCGTCACCGGGGAGTCGAAATATGTCGATGCGTGGCGCGAGATGATCGACGCCGTGAACTCGCACGCGCGGAAGGTTGACGGGCGTACGGAGTATCCGAGCATGCATGGCGCGAACGGCTGGTATGGCTGGCAGGCCGAGCCGTGGAGCGTTGGCGCGCTCGAGGTGTGGTACTGGTCGATGCGTCCGGAGGATCGATCGCGCATCAGAAGCAATGCGTGGACTGATTTCCTCGAGGGCAAGAACGCCAGCTATGCGGAAGCTGCTCTTCAGAGGGATTTGGAGAGCGTGGCAAAGAACCTCGCGTTGGTCAGGGCAGACAAGACCCGGCCAGACCAGCGCCTCGCCGACAACATGCTCGACATGAATCCGGCGTCAACCGAGTCGCTGGTCCGTCTGATGCTTGGCGGCCTCATGCCCGGGCGTGATGGTGGCCTTCTGAATGCAAGGCTGCGCTACTTCGATCCCGACCGCCGCCGCGCAGGTATCCCCGAGGATGTTGCCGCTCTGATCTCTGAACTCACCGACCGCACCACCACCCTCACGCTCGTCAACGTCAGCACGTCTCAGCCGCGCGTCGTCGTCGTCCAGGGTGGTGGCTATGGCGAGCACCAGATCGAATCGGTCGAAGCCCACGGGCGTACGACACGCGTGAACGACCGCACGTTCACCGTGCGTCTCGCGCCGGGCGCCGGTACGACGCTGCGTCTTGCGATGCGTCGTTATGTGAACACGCCGACGGCGGCGTTTCCGTGGGAGCGGGACTGACGTTTCGCAAATGAACATGGCGAGAGGGTTCGTGCTGACAAGTCTATGCGGCAGCCACGCTCTCGCGATCACACCAATTCCCGTACGTGCGCGCCATTCTGGTGATTCAAGCGAAGCATCGACGCGAAACGCGATCACCTATTTGTAAATCGCGTACAAGATTCGGTGGAGACCGGGCAGCTTTTACACTGTGCCTCCTACACGCATCTTCCTTTTTTTACATCCGCCGCCCTCGCGACCCTTGCTGAGGTGATCGCGCGAAACACTCGGAATTCTTTGAAACGATCGTCGCGATGGCGCGTCACGGTTGAGCTCGGCATGGCTGTTGCCATACTGCTCAGCTGTCAATGAACAACAGAGTTTTCGCGCTCACATGCGCACTGGTTCTCTTCTCAGCCCAAGCGATCAACGCCGCCACGGTGAAGCTCGAATGGGATGCACCTACCGACGGCGTCACCGCCGGCTACATCGTCTGGGTCGGCACGGAGTCGCAGCACTACACCCACTCCATCGACGTCGGGCTGCTCACCTCGTATGAGGTCAACGGGCTCTATCAGGGCGTGAGGTTCTACCTCGCCGTGCAGGCCTACAATGCGCAGCGCCAAGGCAGCCCGATGTCCGCCGAAGTGAGCGGCATCTCGGGCGAGCCGACTGGTCCGGGTAACAGCCCGCCAACGGTCAGCATCAGCAGTCCGGGCAACGGGGCGACGTTCACCGCGCCAGCGACGATCACGCTGAGCGCGGCGGCGAACGATGCGGACGGAAGCATCCTCCGCGTCGAGTTCTTTGCCAACGGAACGTCGCTCGGCAGCTATTGGGCACCGCCGTATTCCATCTCGTTGCCAAACATCCCCGCCGGCAACTACACGGTCTCCGCCGTTGCGACCGACGATCGCGGCGCGACCACCACATCGGCGGTGGTGAGCGTCGCCGTGGTCCCGGCACCCTCAGGCGGATCGGCCCCCGTCTCGGGCACGCCCGGGAGCGCGACGTTCGTCAACAGCGACAGCACGACGCGCGGCGACTGGATCGGCGTGCACGGACGCGATGGTTACGCGCTCGCGGCCGATGCGATCACGCTGCCGGGGTACGCGCAGCTGGCGATCGGCGGCGCGGCGCAGTGGACGTGGGCGGACCCAAGCGCTGAGGTGCGCGCGCTGCGGCGCGCCAGCGGCGCCGGCCGGATCGCGGCGACGGCGTACGGCGATCACTTCTCGATTGACATCAATCTCACGGATGGCCAGAGCCACCGGGTCGGGGTGCACGGCGTCGATTGGGATCAGCGCGGACGGGTACAGCGGTTTGACATCGTCGATGCGGCCACCGGCGCGCTGCTCGACTCGCGCACGATGTACGACTTCACGGGCGGTCAGTACTTCTTCTGGACGGTGCGAGGCCATGTTCGCCTCGAGGTCACACGCCTCGACGGCCCCAACGCCGTCGTCAGCGGGCTGTTCTTCGATGCGCCGAACAGCAGCGGCGGCAGCGGCGGCAGCGGCGGTGCAACCCAGGCGACGGGCGCCGCGTTCATCGCCACCGACACCACGACGAAAGGAAACTGGCGCGGAGTGTATGGCCATGGTGGCTACGGCCTCGCCGGCGACTCTGCCGTCCTCCCCTCGTATGCCCAGATCGGCGTCACGGGCGCCGAACAATGGACCTGGGAAGACGGGACATCCGATGGGCGCGCGCTGCAACGTGCCAACGGCAGCGGTCGCATTGCCGCCACCGCGTATGGGGCGTCGTTCGCCATCGATGTCAAGTTCACCGATGGTCAGAGTCACAAGCTGGCGTTGTACAGCCTGGACTGGGAGAACCAGGAACGGGCGCAGCTGATCGAAATCTTCGATGCAGCGACCGGCGCACTCCTCGACTCTCGGATGATCCGCCACTTCAACGGCGGCGTGTATCTCGTGTGGAACGTCTCCGGCCACGTCACCGTGCGCGTCACGAACCACGGCTGGCCGAATGCGGTCGTGAGCGGCGTGTTCTTCGATTAATTGGTGTCGGATAGGTCTTCCACTGCATTGGCGGAACGTCGGCTTCAATACCTGAGCCGGCGCTCCGCTTTTGCGTGTCGGGTGTGTGGGTTCTATCTCGTGGCAGGCCACGCGCCGATCGCATCAGCGCAAGTCACGCCGCCGCCTGCGCCAGCGCTGCCGCCGCCTGCCGCGCAGTGGTACCAGTCATCGAACGTTCAAAACGGATTCAATCACCCGTCACGAACGCCAGCATGCGGCAAGCTGCAATCTGTCGGCGTTCCGCTTTCAGCTCAGGGTCAGCTTGTCGAGCGTGATGGTCGTGATCCTGATGTACGACAGGAGGCGTTATGGCGCTTCAGCGTTGGTGAAGCTCAGGCGCGCCCTGCACGGGACGCCGGCGTCCCGCCCAGCGTCAGGCAAATCGTCTCGCTGATTGCGCCCATCTTTACCTTCCCGTCTAGATAGAGGGGCTGCAGTTTCTTGCCCTTCCCCGGGGTTGACCTCGACCCTTGACTTCTCGAACCGTTCGCCAGTGGGACAGCGTTCCGCGGCGTCGTCTTTGTGCGGCACGATCGCACACGGACGACGTGCAGCGAATGTAATATGAACCACCCCGCGTCATGTGTTGACCGTGAACGCACTCTGGCTGTATCACAACCGGCGATTCGCAGCCCGGCTCGTCTCGACGACAATCGGCATCGTTCTCTTGTCGGTGTCGCCGAGCCTGGGCCAGCTTCGGCCCGACCCCGAAGCGCTGCGCCGCGCGGCGCCCGAATTGATTCACCGGCTGCGAACCGATCCCTTCACCTACTTCCGATTCGTCAACCGGCCCTGGATCGCACGCATCTGTGAAGTGTTTGCGCCAGACCTGGCGGAAGTGCCGATCGTGGGGCTGCACGGCGACGCGCACGTCGAACAGTTCGCGCTCACGGAGAGTGCCTGGGGCCTCGATGACTTCGACGACTCCGCGCGTGGCCCTGCAGTGATCGATATCGTGCGGTTTCTAGGCTCCATCGATCTCGCGACCCGTCAGCGCGGCTGGATGCGCAATCGCGAATCACTCTTCGACCGATTCCTGCAAGGCTACCGAAGCGGGCTGGCAGAGCCATACGCTCGACTTCGCGAACCCGCCATCGTCCGTCATCTGCGCGCCCAGGCACCCCGGTCACGGGCGACGTTTCTTGCGTGGGGGGAGACGCAGATGCAACCGATGGTCGAGGCATCGCTCGCGGCTGTCGTCGCTGGGATGGAAGGCTTTGGGCGATACATTCATCGCGAGCGGCCGGACCTGGCACCACAGTACCTGCTCGTGTCGCGCGCTGGATGGCTGCGGACGGGTGTTGGCAGCGCCGTGACACCGAAGATCCTGATGCGTGTGCAAGGTCCAACCGCCGATCCTGCCGACGATGAGCTCATCGAGGCAAAGGAGGTCGCGGATCTCCGCGGTCTGCGCTGCCTCGAGACTTCCCCCTCGCCTACGGTTAGAGTGATCGACGGAACCAGGCAGCTCGGCCGGCTGCGCCACAATATCCTCGCGGCTGGACCGGAGCTCGTCATTCCCGAGTTGGTGGTCAGCGGACGGCAGCTGCCCGACTGGTGGATACGCAGTTGGGATCCGTCGTACCGTGAGGTGCGTCTGGACGATCTCCGCTCGGTGAACGATCTCTCCGACATCGTCTACGATGCCGGTGTGCAGCTCGGCGCCGGCAGCATTCACGAAGACACAGGACCGCAACTTCCCGCCCGCAAGCAGGCCCTGACTTCCATTGCGCGGCTGGAAAAGCGGATTCGGATGGAAGCGTCACGCCTCGTCGAGCAACTGCTCCTGGGACAGCAGGAACTCGGGGAACGATGAGGCCGGCGATGTGCGCCTAGCCGGCCCCGATGCGCCGATCACTTCACCGCGTATTTCGTAAACGCGCCCCCCGCCTGCGTCAGCGAGTTCGGCCCCTCCGCCGCGTAGACATTGCCCTCCGCGTCCACCGCGACGCCTTCGCCGGCCGTCCCCTGATACACGCGGTCTTCGCGCTCGAACGGCGGAATGAACCCGGTGATCCGGTCCTCGTCGAGCGGCCCGATGCGCACGCCGTTGCGCCAGTTCGTGTGGTTCAACGGACCCGACTCCGAGTCGATCGCGTAGAGCGTGTTGCCCCTGATGAAGAAGCCGCTGATGCGTCCGAACATGTAGCGCGACTCGAGATACTTCCCCTCCTGGTCAAAGATCTCGAGCCGATGGTTGCCGCGATCGGCCACCCAGAGGCGGCCCTTCGGATCGAATACCAGTGCGTGCGGTGTCCGGAACTCGCCGTGGCGCACGCCGAGCTTGCCCCACGACTTGAGGAACTTGCCGTCGGGCGAGAACTTGCTGATCCGCGCCGTGGCGCCGCGCTTGTCCCCCTCGGCGAGGGCGGCGTTCGTGGTCATCCCCTGGCCGTCGTGGCCGTCGGACACGTAGATGCTGCCGTCGGGCCCGACGACGACGTCGTTGGGCTGGTTGAACTGACCATCGGCGTTGCCCGGCTTGCCGGCCATGCCCAGGCTCAGGAGCTTCTCGCCCTTCGGACTGAACTTATGAACCTGATGCCCCTTGGTCCCGGCCTCGTTGCCGGCGAAGTCCGCGATCCACACGTTGCCCTGCGGGTCCACATGGATGCCATGTGGCGTCACCATCACGCCCTTGCCGAAGTTCGCCAGCACCTTGCCAGTATTGCGATCGAACTTGAAGACCGGGTCCACCACGTTGGTATCGCACGAGACCCCGCCGCCGCCGGCCCCGCCAGCCGCGCCCGCGCCGCAGCGCTCGTAGGCCCAGACGTGTCCGTCTTTCGGGTCGATGTCCACACCGGCCGACGTGCCCCACTTGCGGCCCTCGGGGAGCTCACCCCAGTTGCGGATCACTTTCGTTGTCGGGTTCGGCAGCCCTTCGCCGGTGATGGGATTCGCCACCTTCGCGGCGCCCTGCGCCAGTAACGCGTTCGCGCTCTTGTCGGAGTTGATGGAAGCCGTCATCACAAAGACGACGCAGGCGCCGAACGTGGAGATCAGGAATCGCGGCGTAGACATGGCACCTCCTCGTGAGTGCGTCATTCTCGCATTGTTGGCCCCGCGCACCGCAAGCCCTACACTCACCCGCATGAAGAGGGAGGTCCGCGTGCGCGCTCGGCGGGTGCGGGTGCTCATCCTCCACGATTCCGCGGAAGCACACACCAGCCGGCCCCGGAGTGGACGCCAAAGGGATTGTGCAAGGGGTGAGAGGCGCTGCGCGATCGACGGTCACCCCACGGGATGTGCGAGGCGCGACCGTGGGGCTGGCCTCGGTTTCGGTTGACCACGGGGTGCGGCCGAATCCGAATCGGGGTATCGGATTAATCAATCATTCGCCGAGCAAGTCGATGCCGCATGTTCATGGCCCGCCCGCCGGGCAACCCAGCTCGATCCGGTGCTGGCGTTTGCGGCGGACATAGAAAATCACCGGGGCCGAAGAGATGCGGCCCCGGCGGCATCAACACCGAGGATGACCGCTCGTCGCACGCCCTGGCGCTGGGGCGCTCGCCTTGCTCTGGCTGATCGCGAGCTACTCGATCGCCTTCGGCGTCATCCTGATCGTCCTGGCGTCCTGGCCTTCCGCGCGAGGGCATTCGCCGGCCATGGGCCCGCCGGCCCGAAGAGGCCGGCCTCAGCCCCGACCCCGCTAGCGTGCGGCGTCCGCCAGGCACAGCGGCCGTGCGAGCAACGCCTACTTGTATGCGACCGCTGCACTCGCTGGTCCCGCCAGGTGAATCACTTCCGTGCTGCAGAAGCCGACTTGGGTGCACCACTGCGGGAAGCGCGTCGTAGGCGGTCTTCACGAGAAACATCTTCTTCTCCAGGTTCCAGTCGTGAAGGAT
This sequence comes from uncultured Acidobacteriota bacterium, assembly GCA_963807105.1. Taxonomy (GTDB): domain Bacteria; phylum Acidobacteriota; class Vicinamibacteria; order Vicinamibacterales; family UBA2999; genus DASPWV01. The sequence continues at coordinate 211,906 of CAWEAM010000003.1, forward strand.
CATGCCCATCGTGATCACGTCGGGCTGTCGGGCAGTGGATCGGCGAAGAAGTCGATCGGTCCGCCGACACCCGATCGGCCACGCCTGAGGCTGCGATCTGCAGCTCCGCGACTGCCGTGGCCGCAGCAGATCTACGGAGACGCAGCGCATGTGCGGCTGCGCCTTGGCGACGAGCACCGAAAGCTGTCCGGTGGCGCCGCCGATGTCGCACAAGGTCTTGTAACGACTGAAATCGAACTTGTTGGCAAAGGCCTGAAAGTTGCCAGCGGAAATCCCGGCCATGGCCTGCATGAACTGTTCGAGCCGTTCCGGCTTGCGATACAGCTCCGCGAACATCGACGCCCCGCCGTTTTTCGTTTCGTACTGCGCCTTGCAAGTGCGCAGCGCCGTCGTCAGATCTCCCCAGAACGGGTAAAGCCCGCGCGTTGGCCATCTCGAGAAGGCCGCCCATGTAGGTGGAGCTGTTCTTGTCGAGGAAGAGCGCAGTGTCTTTGGCGTTGCGATATCGGCCCTCCGGGCCGTCGCCGTCTCGCTCCAGAAATCCAAGCGCCACGAGCGTGTCGAAGAAGTCCGGGTTCGCCCGCTGATGGAGGCCGAGCGCGCCCTGCAGTTCTTTTCCCGTCATCGCCCCGCTACCCAGGGTGGTGAACAGCCCGAGCTCGATTGCCGACAACAGACTCTTGGCCGACCAGAACGCCATGCCGACTTCCATGATCCGCGCGGGGTCAGCGCTTCCATCGAAGAATCCTCCCAGTATCAGTACGCCGTGCGATCGACGACGACGCGGCTGCGCCTAAGGATAGCTAACGCGGGGGTGTCTTCGACCAGCCGGCGGAGAAGGGCAAGGATGGTTTCCGCTTCGCAAGGCTTGCGCCGGCGGGTTCTCGCTCGTCTAGAACATCTGCCCGATCGAGAAATGGACGCGGAGGCCGCTGTGACCGTACTTCGTCGTCAGCGGAAACCCGAAGTCGAGCCGCAGCGGCACCAGCGGCGTCTGGATCCGGACGCCGAGTCCGGCGCCAACAGCGAGCTCGCCGAGCGCAAGGTTCGTGGCGGACAGGAACGTATTCCCCACATCGACGAACCCTGCGCCGCTGAACCTGCGCGAGATCGGAAATCGAAGCTCACCGTTCAGTACCGAGGAGAGCCGTTCCACCCAGGTCGATGTCGGACACGGTCAGCGCCGACAGGGAGCCCTCGGGATACCCGCGCACGGTGTTCGTGCCGCCAGCCAGGAAAAACAGGTCGATGATCGAAACGGGTGCTCTCCCGGAATAGCCCTCGAGCGTTCCGAACCGGACGCTGCCCGCCGCGGTGACCGGTCCGAGCTTTTGATAGTTCGATTGCCGCAGGAGATACCGTATGTAGCCGAGATCGGAGCCGAGGGCTTCGATGCCCACTTGCACGCTGGAACTGTGAAACAAGCCCCGTTTGGCGTCGAACGGGCTGTCGCGCGTGTCCAGTACCGACTGCGAAGGAGGGGCCCGCCAGCGGCCCACCCAGGTCGATGGGTTGCTCGTTCTCGAACAGGCGGAACCGGCGCGACGAGAAGCTGTACCCCCAGACGATCTCGAGAGGGCGAACCGGGCGCCAGCGCTGCTGGAGCGTCATCTCGCGGCGTCTTTCGTCAAGCCTGATTCCGTTGTCGAGCTCGTCCTGCTGGTACCGCACCCGGGCAAACATATTCGTGCGTACGCGCCTGCCGAAGAAGCGGGGCGACGTGAGGGCCAGCACCACCGCCTGCAGGTCGGGCTCTCCGTGCGCGCCCAGGCTGGCCTGAAGCGCGCGGCCGATTAAGTTTCGATCCTGCAGTTCTACCGACCCGCCAACGCCAGTTGTGGACAAACCGTTCGTCGAACGATCGAGCGTGAACTTTATGCCGTACTTCAGTTGAAACCGGCGCGGCTCCTCGGCCTGGATGGTGACGGCCACCGGCAGCGGACCCGCGGTTGGCGGCTGAATCGACGACTCGCCGAAATCGAAATCGATGCGGCGGAACGACCCGATGTCGTACAGATTGCGGCGCGTGGCATCGACAGTGTCCTGACTCAGGACTGCATCGGGCTCGAGCGTGACTGCGTCCTGCACCAGCCCTGTGTTGGTGCTCTCCGCTCCCACGACGCTGACATCTTTGACGATGTGCAGTGGACCCTCTTTGATCGTCCAGGCGACGGCAACAGTGGCGTCCGGTCGGCGGGAAATCGCGTGCGTCACTGCCGCGCTCCGGTACCCTCGCGCTAGGTAGAAAGCTCTAAGGCGGCGCGACGCATCGACCGGGGTGTTTGGCGCAAAGGCGTCCCCGACAGTCACGTTGAGCGCTTTACGTGCGTCAGCGAGCCGCGATGCCTCGACACCGTTGATCTGAACGTCGGCCACTCGAGACTGCACGCCTTCGACGATTGTGATCGGCATGATCGCAGTGTCGGCGTTGATCCTGGGAACGCCTACGCTGGCCGTAGCCTCGAGATAACCGCGGCTGCCATAGAGCTGTCGAAGGTGCCAGGCGATCGACTGAGGATCCACCCAGACGTCGGATTCACGCTCCGCCCTCACCAGCGCGTCGAGGTCGGTTGCTGCCACGGCGCGGTTGCCGCTCCAGGCAATGTCCAGTCTGCTGATCTCTGGGCCGCGCGCGACCTGGACCACCACTTTGGCGAGGTCGGCGCTTTCGGGCAGAAAGTCGAAGCGCACGTCGGGCCGATAGTAGCCGCGCCGCGCGAGTTCGTCGCGCGCGATGCGTTCGAACTCGGGGCGCGCCACGTCGGCAAACGGCAGGCCGCGCCACGCATCGTACATTCTTTTCACGGCATCGCCGGGTAGCCGGTCTCCCGTCGTCTCGATGACCGTCTCCGGTCCGCGCTCGATGTCGTATGCGAGCGCGACCTCTCTGCGTTCGCGGTCGTCGCGCCGGGTCGGCACGATGCGCACGCGGTGGTAGCCACGATCGCGATAGAGGCTCTCCAGACGCCGACGATCTTCGATCCACCGCCTGACGTCGAAGGCATCTCCCGCGTCGAGTTCGAGCCGGTCGTGAATCTCCGCCTCACTGAACCCGGGCGTGCCTGTGATCTCCACCGCAGTCACGCGCGTGGCCTGACTCGAGGTCGAGCGGCGCTCGCCGGCCATGGCACCGGCGGAGCCGGGTCCGAAGAGCCGCGTCCGGCGATACTCGAGCGCCCGGCTGCCGTCCTCGACGGAGGAAGCGCGGAATTCGTGGTTGGGTGACGGCTTCCACACGATCACCCACGTGACCGTTCCGTCCTCGAGATTGTCGGAAAAAATCAAGTCGAAGGTTCGTCCGAGCGACTTCGACACCGTCAGGTGCTGGTCGGTGCTGACGTCCGCCGACACGAGATCGAGGTTGGCCGCCCCCAGCCGGACCGAATCGAGACCCACGAAGCGGCCGGCAAAGCCGAGGATGTCAGTCGCCGCGGCAGCGGCGGCAAAGTTGTCCTTCTCGTTGCCCTGCGTGGAAGGATCGGTCTGCCCGGTGACGATGAGCGATTGGAGCTCGCGCTCGCCGAGCGGCGGCACGGAACTGAAGGTCGTCTCGACGCCATCTGGTGTGCCGCTGATATGGACGCTGACCTTGTACTCTCCGATTCGCGTGTCGCCAGTGACGTCGAGCGTGGGGGCAAGACGCTCCGTTGGAGCGAAACGGAGCTGGCTGTCGCGCAGACGGTAGGCGTGGCCCCCCAGTCGGATGCGGCCGTCGTCAATCACCGCGATCGATCCCGAGAGCGCTGGCGAATCGAGTGTCCCGCGCAGCCGGAGATCCGGCATCAGCTCCACGGTGGCCACACTGTTATCCACGAGCACCGGATCGGTGACCGTCATCGCGATGTCGAGAGCCGTTTCCGCGAGTGCTGGTGGGAGGACTGATTCACTCAGGCCGGACGTCGTCGACGAAAACGAGTGCACGAGCTCGAGTATGCGCGTCGCCGGCTCGGTGTAGTTGTTGGCGGTGACCTCCACTTTTCCCGAAAGCTGCGGCGTCTGCTGCGACAGCCGCAAGATCAGGTCAGCGCCGATCTGGCTGTGCAATCCTTGCGGCACGTCCACCAATACGTCGCGCGCGGCGATCGTGATGCCGACTCCTCGCTCCGGAGAGGTCGAAGCGAACAGCAGATCGCCCTTGATGCTCACGGGGCCGCCGTTGACGCGGCCGCTCAAGTCGGCCACGCCCCTGCCGTCCTTGTCGATGCGAAGGTGTCCCGACCAACCGTCCAGCAGCATTCGCACCTGGGGGATGAGCCAGGTCGCGTCGGCGAGCGTGGCATCGGTCGTCACGATCCAGTCGTCGGAGGTGCCCTGGATGGCAATCGTGCCGGTCACCCGCCCGGTGGCGCGGCCCGTCAGGAAATCGGCCACCGCGTCGAGGCCCGAGTCGAGTCGCAACCGCGCATCGCTTCGAGCACCGCGCGCCAGACCGATGACGCCATCGCCGGTAAACGCGGAGTTGGGACCCTTCCAGTGGAACGACTCGATCATGATCTGTCCTGCTTCCAGTCGCAGCCGCGTCGGTTGAACCTGTGTCAGCGTTGTGTTGCCCGAGGTCACCTCCGCCTGATCCAACCTGAAGTCGCCGGCGATCGACTCCAGTTCCGGGCGCGCCGCCGACAGATTTGCCGCGATGAGGATGCGACCGGCTCTCCGCCGCGAAGTGTCTGGGGCGAACGCGCTCAAGATGGTCGGCACGTCGAGCGTCGCGCCGAGCGATGCCGTGGCGGGCCTTTCATCCGCAGGCGGATCGATGAGCCAGCCGTCCGGCAACGCCGCGGTGAGCCACGAGAGCGGCGCGTCGATTGCACCCTCCACAGGACTGTCGAGCACTCGAGCGGTGAGCTCGCGCGTACGAACTCGCGAATCGCCGATCTCGAGAGACACGCGCGCGTCGCGCGCCACCACTTGTTTGCCGCGTGCGACAGACGTCAATGTCGAGTTCAGGGATCCGGTAACCGCCACGCCGGTCGGGGTGCGAGCGGCCCGCACGACTCCCTTGATGTCGCCGTCGGCGGTCCACGGTTGCGCAGGATCCAATCGGGCCAGCCAGGGCGCAAGCGACGCGAGATCGCCGTCCACTTCCACTGTTGCTTCGCCCGCCGGCGTATCGACGAGCATGTTGCCGCCGCCGCGGAGCGCGATCGCGCCAACCGTCAGTTGAAATTCATCGACCGTCGCACGGTCACCAGATAGCAAGGCTCGCAAACCCGCCGGCGCGCGCAGCGGCACACCGAACACAACCGCGTCGAGCGGTGCGACGACAATCGTGTTTCGGCCGTTTGTCGGATTGGCGAGGTTTCCCTCGGCTTCGAACGACGCGGTGAAGCTGCCGGCAAGTTCGTCTGCGGTCAGTGCCGGTGTTCGCGCCCAGGTCGCCAGCCGCATCAACTCGACTGACGTCATCGCGCCGCGGGCCGAGTACATGTACGGGGCCTCGAGCGCAACCCTGCCAGCTATCGTCGTGTTCAGGGACGGAGCCGACACGTCGAGGGCGAGCGTGGCGTCCTCGAGCGCGAGGTCGGCCTGGGCCTCGCCGAGGGCGCGGCCGTCAACGTGGATCGCGCCAAAGGCGAGCCGGCCGCGGCCGGCGAGCGATTGAATCGGCCCTTCGAGCGTGGCTTTCAGTGTTCCGCCGTCGGCCGTGACGGGTGTCGCGCCGCTGCGGAGCAGGCCGAGATCGCGCGCTTCGACCTGCACGTTGACGACCGGGCTCGTCAGTGGACCGGACCACGTCCCGGCGGCGGTCGCGGCGCCGCGCACCTCGAGGTTCGGATCTGCCGCCGGCTGCCACTTGGTAGCGTCCGGCGTGACGACGCGAAAGTTGCCCTTCGACGTCTGCTGGCCCAAATCGAAGGTGAACGACGACGTGAGGTCGACCGGCGGAGTGCCCGCGGCCGTCAGCGATCGCCCTTGCAGACGTCCGGTCGCATGCAACCCGCCGAGCGTCCCGCCGAATGCGGACTCGACCTCCAGCGATCCCGCAATGGTCGCCGGATCCAGATTGCTGATTGGGACGCTGAAGTCCAACGCGCGCTCGATGAGCGCACGTGCGTCGCTCGTCCGAATCAGGCCGCGGCCGTTCACCGCCGACGCCTGCCAGCGCGCCGGATTCAGCTGAAGATCGGCGTTGACCCGGAAGTACCACGCGGAGGCATCGGCCGGCGAGACGTCGATCCGCCATCGCGTGCCCTCGCCGCGGGCGTGAAGAACGAGGGCTGTCGGCCGACCGGCCGCAACGATACCGGTTGCGGCGTTGATCTCCACTTCGAAGGGTGACGACGGGTGGCCGGTTCGGCGCCACCGCAGCTCAGCGGAGCCGTTTCCAGCGATGAAGCGAGCGAGCTCATTCGACGCGCCAAGGAGTTGTTGCGCGTGAACGTTCGACCAGCGCGCTTCGACCCGACTCTGTCCAGCAGCAGTGACCGCGATGCTGCCGCGTCCTTCGACTGTTCCTCCACCGAGATTGGCGGCAAAGGAGTCGAGCGCGACGGTGCCGTCCTCGTAGCGGCCGGCTGCGCGAGTTGTCGCGGCCTCGAGGCTGGACCACGCAAGCGTGCGGCCGCTGGCCTCGAATGCGATGGTCGGGTCTGCGAGTGCTCCGGTCACGCGCCCGCGCGCCTCGACCTGGCCGCGCAAGGCGCCCCGGTCCATGTCTGCAATTGGCCACGACGCCAGATCGATCGACGCCGTCACCTTCAGATCGGCTGTCGGCTGTTCTGTGTCGAGGGTCAACCTACCGTTGGCGCGCAGCGTCTCCGATTGGTGTGTCGCCGTGAAGTCGTCCACCGCGAGCACACCACCGTCGAAAGAAATCGCGGTCTTGGCGGAATCGAACTCGTAGGTCCTGCCATCGGCGACGACGCTGAGCCCACGCGTTGTGGCGACGCTGCCGGACATCGTTCCTGGCGAGGCGATCGCAATGGACGCCGCGGCGCGATGAATGGCGACCGATGCGGCTCGAGTATCGACCGTGATATCGAGGTCCTCGACCTGCAGATCCGGCAGCGCGACGCCGTCGCCCTGCGCGCCGTCGCCGAATTCCGGCAGGTTGAAGGTGCCATCTGTGCGTTGACGAATGACTATCTTCGGAGAGGCAATCGAAACGCGTCGAAGATCCAGTTGCCCCAGAAGCGCCTTGGCGCCGAGCGTGACGTGGATGGCGGCTGCAGATCCGAATGGCGTGTCTCGGGCGCTGATGGCGGCCAGTTCGACGTCGCGGAGATCGGCCGAAAGCGTGAACAGGTTGTAGGTCAGCGACGAGGCTCTCAGCTCGATACCAGCAGACGTGCGCAGCGTCGCGCTCACGTATCGCAGCACGAGCCCGCGCACCGGCACGGTGTGCGCCGCGCCAATCGCGATCAGCAGAAGACCTGCAACGCCGACGAAGATCCGGCGGACGCGCGTCCAGAACGCGCGCGCGCCGGTTGGATTCTGCGCAGGAACCAAGAACGTATTATAGGAACCGGTTTAAACCTCGAGGCAATGCGTTGACGTTCGCGGAGTTGGTCCAGCCCCGACGATTCGGGCCGAAACCGGCGCGGTTTGAGCAGTCGCGCGTTGGCGCCGTCAAAACTCAAGTGACTTCCGGCCTGCGTCTCCAGCTCGAGACATCCTATGCGCTTCGGCTGGCCCGGGCCCGGGCGGCCCTTGTGTCGACCGCGTAAAATTGTGCGAGACGCCAAACGGTGTTGGTGTCAACCGCAATGATTGGATGACCTTCGACTAGGCTGTCAGAGAGACAGCGCGCGTCGATTCCTTTGGTCTGCGGCGTCAGAGGAACAGTCACGTCGATTCGCGTGCCCTTTCCCGGCGCCGCGTGGATCTTGAGCTCTCCACCAATGATGCCGGCTTTGCCCGAGATCAGCAGGACCCACCGCGTCCGGGACTCCTGCCGTCCTCCAAACGCGCTCACGACATGTGCAACGCCGTCGACCAGCGCGAAGAAGCCGAACACCAGCGTCAGCGTGAGAAGCGAGATGCCTGGCAGCGCGAAGCATCGACTGGCAGAACGAACTGGTGGTCGTCGTGCGCGAGATCGGCGGCGGCAACGCGCTCGACGAATTCCTCGGGAAAGTGCTTGGAGCGATTCGGACGACATCCACGCAGCAATAAGAGACCGCGTCGAGCGTTGCGCCGGAAATAGAAAATCACCGGGGCGGAGGATAGGCGACCGCCGCACCGGCTCTAACCTTAATCGCTCGACTCACTTGCATTAACGATCCCGGCACCGAAATCTGCTGACATTTTCGCCGTCAGCCACGTCGTTTCAAGCCTCACTCACGCCATTGGCGCGCCGATTCAAGTGCACTCGGGATAGGCGACCGCTAGCGCGTTCCCGCAGACGGCGTCACGATCTCCTTCGCATACCCGGTGAGCCTCAGGATGTGCAGCCCACCACCCGCGCGGTCCGCGCCGTAGAATCAGACCGCGGTCGTCAATCTCCACGTTGTTGGTGACTCCCGCGCTCTTGCAGGTCGTGGTCGGCGTCTTCGTGCCGAACTCGCTGCCCTCCCTCGTTTCGGCGTTCGAGCAGGTCGGAACGGGTGTTCTGATTGGCCGGCGGCACGAAATAGCCGACCTCGTGAATGGCAAACGGGTCGCGAATGTCCCAGATGCGCACGCCGGCGTTGAACCACGCCAGGACGGCAATCTTGCCGTAGTAGGGCGGATAGAACCGACTCCGTCACCCCAAAGCGACTCCATCGGAGGTTCACTCTGGGAACTCCCGAGTGAACCTTCCATGCGTGAGCAGTCTCTAGCCCTCACCTCGGTTCTGCTACCCTCGAGTCGCGCCGCTTCTGTTTTCATTGATCTTGTTTGCTGATTCGTGATAGCAACTGCTCGGGTTTATCGTCCCGAGGCGCTGGCGGGACTCCAACGCGTGCCGGGGAGGAAACGATGAGGAAGACAGTCGTCGCGCTCGTCTTGCTGCTAGGCCTCTCGATCGTGCCGGAAGTCTGGGCACAAAGCGGAAACGGCACGCTCCGTGGCAAGGTCCTCGATGAGTCGGGCTCAGCCATGCCCGGTGTGACGGTAACGGCGTCGAGCCCTCAGGCTCTGACGCCCGTGGTTGCCGTAACGGACGGTAACGGCGAATATCGCTTGGCAAACCTGCCGCCGGGGACCTACACGCTGAAGGTGGAGGTCGCCGGGTTCTCGACCATCATTCGTGAAGGCATTCTTCTGCGCGCCTCCGCGAATTTCCAGGTCGACGACCTCGCGATGAAAATAGGCGGCCTTGAGGAGTCCATCACCGTTTCCGGCAGGTCGCCGATGGTCGAAGTGTCCAACCCCACGACGACGATGAACATCAACGCCGAGTTCCAGGAGGCCCTGCCGCTGACCGAAGGCGGATTCTGGACCGACTTCCTGCAGATGACGCCAGGCGTCCTCTCGCGGCCGCACAACGACGGCAGCGGACGGCAGAACTACTACGCCTCGGGCGTCGAGCATCGGGAGCACGTGACCCAGATGGACGGCTTCATGGCCGCAAACTACTGGGACATGAACGTGAACCGGACCGGCCTCAGCGGCGAGGCGATCTCGGACACGAACGTGAAGCTCGCCGGTGTCGATGCGGCAGCCCCGATGGGATACGGCCTCGTCATCAACATGATCTCGAAGAGCGGCGGCAATTCCCTTTCGGGCTCGGCGGGGTACACCGTCCAGCCGTTTTCATGGAACGGGAACAACGCAGCTGAGGATCGGCAGGAAGGCGTTGTCGGCACCCCGGGCACCCGGAAAGTCGACCAGCTCGACGTGTCGCTCGGCGGCCCGATCATGAAGGACAAGGTCTGGATCTTCGGCGCCTATCGCCGGGCGTTCATCGACTCCACGGTGGACCGCTCGCCCGCCGACGTTCAAGCCTTCCAGGCGTTCGCGCCCGATCTGGTCGGCGATTTCCCGGCGAACCTGCTGCACTCACATCAGCCGTTCGTCAAGGTGACCTCGCGTGTTCGCCAGAATCACGAGCTCGTGGGCGTATTCCAATACGACCGGATGCGGCAGAAATCGGTCCGCTCGAACGAGGCCAATCGCACGACGGTGACCGACGTGGGTGGCGGGATGTACGGCCTGTCGTTGCAGTCCACTTTTGGATCGTCGCTCACGACCAAATTTTCCTTCAACTACAACGACAAGAAGGGAAACGGCCAGAGCAGCTACGATCAGGACCTGATCGATCTCGGCGTGCCTATCAGCATTTTCCAGAACACCACGGTGAACCAGGGAATCCCGACTGGCGTGGGTAACATCTTCAACGAAGGCGGTTACGGCACGATGGCAATCGAGAATTCCGAGTACTCGGTCATTCGTGGCGACATTACTTGGTTCAAGCAGCAAGGGCTCGGTGGGTCGCACGAGTTCCAGACGGGCTTCCTCCTGATGCCGCGGAACTACTACAGGGGCGCCAGCATCGTCATCGATCCCAGCGGGTGGACAGCGGAATCGCAGAGGCTGAGAGACCCGAACAACATGAACTCTGACCTGATCCCCTTCTCACGCACGTTCGTGACGAGCGCGCTCGAGACCGTCAACACCGAGGGGAAAGACCATGACTACGGTGTTTACGTTCAGGACACGTGGCGGCCGATGCATCGCCTCACGATGACGCTCGGCGTCCGGGCCGACTTCGTCAGGCGCTTCGATATTCTCCGGACGTTCGAGATAGAGAAGAGCGTCGAGGTTGCTCCGCGCCTCGGCGGAGCGCTCCTGCTGGATGACGACGCAAAGAACGTCCTGCGGGCCAGCTTCGCGCGCGTGCACCGGCAGCTGATGGGAGGCCGAGACGCCGTCGCCGCCTTCTCGGGCAACCCGACAGCATCCTCGCGGACGATCTACGACGCCAACGGCGACGGGATTTTCGAGTCTGAGGTCGTGACCCCTGCGGTGTCGGCGTCCGTGGACAGCCAGCGGTTCGATCCAGACTTCCATCAGCCGTACATCGACGAGTTCACGACCGGCTATGCGCGCCAGCTGCCGATGGACATGAGCGTCGACGTGGCATACACGCACAAGACCTTCAACGACTCTTACGCGCAGGTGGACATCAACGGGTTCTGGCCGTCCGCACCCGGTCAACCGTTCGGCGGGTTCGGCAAGGTGGATCCGCGCTCGGGCCAGATCTTCAGGCTGACCAACCGGACCTGGGCGCGCCAGCTGTATCACGAAGTGATGTTGACTGTGGCGAAGAACATGTCGCACAACTTCCAGGCGATGGCGAGCTATCAACACCAGTGGCAGAAAGAAGATGGCACCTGGAACCCGACCGATCCGGCGGGCTTCATCCAGCCGGACGCGTTCGCGAACGACAAGACGATCTGGCGAAACCAGGATCCGGTTGACAACAACAGCCTCGCGACCGGCGGCACGCTCCGCAATACGCCCACCTGGACGCCGGGGTCATTCCGCGTGGCGGGCACCTGGAATGCGCCGAAGAACATCGTCGTGTCGATGAGCTACACGATCGTCGGCGGCCCTTGGACGGGTCCGATCCTCCAGCAGCTCGCCGCCAACGACCCGGACGTCTTGAGGTTCGGGCCTGCGCGCTTCAATGGCACAACGCCTGTCGCCAGCGGCGGTCAGGCCAATCCGCTTGCGACGCGGATTCGGTTTTTGTATCCGACCCGCGGCGAAGGCCAGGAGGGTCTCCCGTACGTGAAAACGCTCAACTTCAAGTTTGGCTACCGCGTGAAGATGGGTGGCACCCGCCACCTGCAATTGGGGCTGAACATCTTCAATGCGCTGAATTCGGGCCGCTACACGGAATGGCACCGGTCCGGCGCGAACCTGTCATACGACCCGAACTTCTACCTGGTTCAGGACAACCAGCAGACGTCGCGGTCGTTCCAGTTCGACACGGTGTTCCGGTTCTGATCTAAGGTCGTTTGTTTCTTGACGCTGCCGGTCCCACTGGGGCCGGCAGCAGATCGCTCGCCCGTCCGGATCTCGCTAGTGTGCCTACCGTTTCGGAGCGAATGGCCCCGGTGTCGACACACATTCGTGCAGGACTGTGTTCTTAGCAGCCTGTTCAACGCCCCTCGCTAGCGCGATCCCGTCGGTGGTGTGACGATCTCCTTCGCGTACCCCGAGAGTCGCAGGATGTGCAGGCCACTGCCCGCGCGATCCGCACCGTAGATCAGACCGCGGTCGTCAATCTCCACGTTGTTGGTGACTCCCGCGCTCTTGCAGGTGGTGGTCGGCGTTTTCGTGCCGAACTCACCGCCCTCTTTCGTTTCGGCGTTCGAGCAGGTCGGAACGGTGTTCTGATTCGCTGGTGGCACGAAATAGCCGACCTCGTGAATGGTAAACGGGTCGCGAATGTCCCAAATGCGCACGCCGGCATTGAACCAGGCCAGGACAGCGATCTTGCCGTAGTAGGGCGGATAGAACGATTCCGCTGAGGAATGCGCGCCGAATCGCCCGCCTCTCCCACAGTAGTCGCCTTGAGTCTCTTGAACACGGATCGTCGACAGCGGCCACGGCGTCGGCTCGTGGGTGATGTCGAGGAGGAACGCGAGATGGGGCGCGGCGCGACCCTGCGTCAGCTGATCGGACGGGTAGTTCTGGCCGCAATTGTCCGCGCGCGCGGCCTCCGACACGACGAGGAGAAGATCGCGCTTACGTAGCGCCTGGTGCCCCTGGAATCCGGGGACTGGCACGCCGAATATCGGGAAGGTCGTGTGCGCCCCCTGGTCGGGGGACATGTGAATGTAGCCCACCTGCGGCGCGAGCAGCTCGGCCTCGGTCGGCGTCAGCGGATTCTTGAACTCGGTCAGGAGCTTCTTTCGATCGACGATCGAGACCACGCCGTCGTTGCCGGTGCCATAGGCGATGTAGACGCGGTTCTTCTCGGGCCCGGCGGAGATGGCACCATGGATCCCTTCGCCTCCCTCCGAGCCGGTTGCGTTCGGCTGCGTGCCCACCATCCCGAAGTCGCGGATGTAGACCGGCTTCGCCGGGTCGCTCAGGTCGTAGATCTTCAGGTGGTTGCCGCCCCTCCATCCTTCTTTCGCGTTGGTGGCCACGAGATAGGCGATGCCGGTGTCGCATTCCCACCAGCTCTTATGCGTGCCGGTGAGGTTGTCGACGACGGTCGTCAGCTTGACCGGCTTCGCCGGATCGGTCACGTCCCAGATCTCGTGTGCCTGGGAACCAAACGGGCGCAGCAGGTACCACTTGCCCTTGACGCCGCGGGGCAACGTGTTGCCGCTGCACACGCGGACCATCTGGGCACCACCGCTGCGCCGGCCGCCCTCGGCAGTAGGAATGTGCGCCAGATACTTGGTCTTCGCCGGGTCGGTCACGTCGACGATCGATGTCCCGTTCACCTCGACGTTGCCGCTCAGCGGATTCAAGATCGGCTTCTGGTTGTCGTGATGGCCGACGTAGGCGATCTGCCGGCCGTCCTGGTTGATGATGATCGGCTGGTAGGCAGATCGTCCCTGCAGCTCGTTATGGCCGACGAGTTCCATATTCCACTGAGAGGGTTTTTCCCTGGGCCCGGGAGCGGGCGCAGCCGTGGGCGGGGGCGCTCCGCCTCCCGTCAACGCGACCGGCGGAATCGCCGGTCCATTCGGCGGATACTGCGTCTGTGCAATGGCCGTCGCGGATGCGGCGAGCAGGCACGCCACGAACAACTGAAAGCGCTTGTGTTTACTTGTGCGCATCGCTTCTCCTTGTTCCGACCTGTGTAATGGCTCTAGCTGGCTGTTGGGCTCCCTGGGTGCGGCTATCTTCTATCAGGTCTCGAGGTCATTTGACACGCTTTGTTGACAGATCAGCCGATGGGGGCTAGCGCTAGCCCGCGCCACCCATAACGGTCGGTTTTTCCGCGGCAATCTTTTTTTAGCGGCACTCTTTTTCAGCGGTTCGAGTCCCACAGGCGATCTCGCCCGGTGTAGGGTCACCGAGGCGAATTTCGAATCCCTAATCTTCCTCCCGGCACGTACACCCTCGCAACGCTTACAGGTTTTGCCATTTTCAATCTGGAAGGCATCCTGTTGCGGGCAGGTGCCAACTTCCAGGTGCAAGACATGACCTTGCAGCTCAGTTCACTCCAGGAAACGGTGACCGTCTCGGGCCAGTCGCCGATGGTGGAAGTCTCGACCTCGACGACCTCGATGAACATCGACGCCCAGTTGCAAAAGGCCCTGCCGCTGACCGAAGGGGCGTTTTGGACCGACTTCCTGCAGATGACGCCGGGCGTGTTGTCGCGGCCCAACATGAAGGTTGGCTACCGGATCAAATTTACCGGCAGCCAATGCGTCCAGATTGGGCGAACATCTTCAACATCATGAACCTAGGGGCGGTATACCGAGTGGCACCGCTCCGGGGCGAACCTCGCGTATAACCCCACGTTCTACCTGGTGCAGGACAGCCAGCAGACGTCTCGAGCGTATCAGGTGGATATCACGTACCGGTTCTAACCGTTTCCACGGCGACCGGCGCGGGCTGACTGCGATCGTTGCGGTCAGCCCGCGCCACTATTCGCCGGCATTCGCCCAGCGCAGCACGCGCAGCGCTCGAAGCGTGTTCCAGCGGCTCGGCTCGCCGGCGCCGCCTTCCATCTCGAAGTGCACCGGACCCGGATGCGGGTTCTCGAGCGGCCAACGCCCAAGCTCGTCGCGCTTCTTCCGCACCAGATCGATCGCCTCGGCGATGCGCTCGTCGGGTGCGACGCCGGCCCGCCGCAGGTAGTCCAGGCCCCACAAGATGTCGTAGTGCCAGCGCGTGGGAAACGAAATCTCGGTCCACGCCGGTTTGTTCCCGGTCTTCTTGTCGCGCGTGATGATCTGTCCGGTTGATCGCGATCGGAACAGGCGCCGCTCGAGGAGGTACTCCTGTCCGCGAACGCGAGCGCCAGTGACGTCGGGCCTCGGACCCGTTGCCGCTTCGTATTCCAGCAGTCCTTCGAGGACACAGATCGTCGAGTGGAACGACGATCGCTGGCTGGGCGGGGCGTCGCAGTTCCAGCCGCCATCGCTCAACTGCTCCTGCAACAGTCGGTCGACGAGACGATCGCGTGGCTCGCCGAAATACGCACCGATCGCAAGCACCCGTCCGTTGATGCAGGGCTCGACTTCGCCTTCGAAGAACGGCGAGTGGCCGAACCCCTCGCCCCAGGTGCAGCGGTCGCGCACCTGGCCGATGGCCCTTCGCACCCGCTCGCTCGTCGGATCGACACCGAGATCGCGCAACAGCTGGAGCGTATCCTTGGTGGAGATCCAGGCGTGCGGCACGAACGCCGCGCCGCCCCAATGGCCATCGGCTCCTTGAAGGTCCAGCAGGCGAGCCCCCCAACCCTCCGCGGCCACACGCAATCGCTCACGCCGAACGTTTGCATCCGACTCGCCGATCAGGTCGCGCATCACCTGCCACCGGATCGCGGGATCCGAGTCGAGCAGCCACTCGATGACACTCATCGGCATCCTTCAGGCTAGCAGACGGTGCCCGACGCTCACCCGGCCGGCCAGCCGGTTTGCGACCCCACGACTGAATGTAGAGATGCGAGATACGGCTGGCCGTGTCATGCGGATGCGACGCCGGCCATCACGCGTGCGATTGGAGTTGCTACTCCGTGTGGCGATTTGTGACGAAGAACGTTGGTTATCGGCTATAACTTGCCTCATCAACCGTCGGGGCACAACGCCGCGAGCGAGCCTCATGTCCGAAAGCAACATCGACGCGTCCGCTTCCGACCCAACCCGGCTCCCGCAATCCGATAGCGACCGGGGACCAAGCTTCGGACCCTATCGCCTGCTCCAGCGACTGGGCGAGGGCGGCATGGGCGAGGTGTGGCTCGCGGAGCAGTTGCGCCCGCTCCGCCGCCGTGTGGCGCTGAAGATCATCAAGAGCGGCATGGATACCGCGCAGGTGGTCGCGCGCTTCGCAGCCGAACGCCAGGCACTCGCCATCATGGACCACCCGGCGATCGCCAAAGTGTTCGATGCGGGTGCAACACCGCAGGGGCGTCCCTACTTCGCCATGGAGTTCGTGCCCGGAGAACCGATCACCGACTACTGCGACCGACACCGCTTGTCG
Source organism: uncultured Acidobacteriota bacterium (assembly GCA_963807105.1). Taxonomy (GTDB): domain Bacteria; phylum Acidobacteriota; class Vicinamibacteria; order Vicinamibacterales; family UBA2999; genus DASPWV01. Next base: position 227,950 of record CAWEAM010000003.1, read on the forward strand.
ATGCGCGAACGTCTCGAGTTGTTCATCCAACTCTGTGAAGGCGTGCAGCACGCCCACCAGAAGGGCGTGATCCATCGCGACCTCAAGCCGTCGAACGTTCTGGTCACGGTTCAGGACGATCGTCCCGTGCTCAAGATCATCGATTTTGGCATTGCAAAAGCGACGGCGCGCTCCCTCACCGAACAGTCGCTCTACACCGAGATCGGTTTGTTCATTGGCACGCCGGAATACATGAGTCCCGAGCAGGCAGATCTGTCGGCGGTCGATATCGACACGCGTAGCGACATCTACTCGCTGGGGGTTGTTCTCTATGAATTGCTCGCCGGGGCGTTGCCCTTCGACCAGAAAGTCAAACAGCAGGGAATCGAGAATCTGAGACGCACGATTCGCGATATCGATCCGCTGAGACCGAGTACTCGATTGAAGCAGTCGGGCGCCGTCTCGAGCGAGGTTGCGCACAATCGCCGCACCGATGTGTCCAGACTGCTGAAGCAAGTTCGCGGCGACCTGGACTGGATCACGCTGAAAGCGCTGGAGAAGGATCGAACACGTCGCTATCAGACCGCGAACGCATTGGCGTTGGACGTCCGTCGTCACCTTGCAAACGAGCCCGTCAGTGCAGGTCCGCCGACCGTGCGCTACCGCACCGGTAAGTTCGTTCTACGGCATCGCATCGGAGTGAGCGCCGCGGCAGCGGTCCTGGTGCTCCTGGTTGCCTTTTTAGTCGTCGCTGTCCTTCAGGCGCGGCGCATCGATCGGGAACGCGCGGTGGCTGAACAGACCGCCGCATTCCTGATCGGGTTGTTTCAGGTGTCCGACCCGAGTCAGTCGCGAGGCGAAACTCTCACCGCACGCGAGATTCTCGCGACTGGGGCGAATCGGATCGAGCGAGACCTCGAGGCTCAACCGCAGGTGCAAGCCAGGCTCCAAAGGACGATTGGAGAGGTCTATACGAATCTCGGCTTGTACACGGAAGCGAAGTCCTTGTTAACCCGCGCCGTCGAAACACTGACGGCCGTCGCCGGGCGAGATCATCCGGAAACTCTTCATGCTGTCGATGCCCTCGGCGACGTGTGCTGGCATCGTGGGGAATTCGATCAAGCCGAGCGGCTCTACCTGGAAGTCATCGCCGGCCGGAGCAAGGCACTCGGGGCCACCGATCGACAGACTCTGCAGACGGCGTTCGACTTGGGCAGTGTCTACATCGCTCAAAAGGAGCGATGGGCAGATGCTGAGCGCCTCATCGTCGAGACCATTCAGGCGCAGCGGCGAGCATTCGGAGATGATGATCCTGACACCTTGCGGTCGCTGAACAATCTTCAGGCGCTCTATTTTCGCCAGCAGCGATTTCGAGAGGCACTGCCGCTGGCGACCGAGATTTTGCAACGTCGTGAGAAACGCCTTGGCGAAACCCACCCGGATACAATTCGCTCGACTCACAATTTAGCGACCATCGACGAGGCACTTGGAAATCGCGCTGAGGCCGAGCGTCTCTACTTGCGCGCGCTGGAGGGAAGACGGCGTGTTCTTGGCGCCGATCATCCGGACACGGCCAGTACGATGACGCGGCTCGCCGGGTTCTACCTCACTGAACGTCGCTTCACTGAAGCCGAATCGCTGCTCGCCGGTGCCTATCGGGTGCTGAGCGGAACACTGGGCGACCAGCATGATCGGGTTCAAGCCATTGTCCGCTCCCTGGTTGCAGTGTACGAAGGCCTCGGGCAGCAAGTGCAAGTCAACCAATGGAAGGCAAAGTTGTCGCAATGAGCGACGGACTTCTAACTGGAAGTCTTGGGCCGCAGAACCGCCTCGCGGCCGACCAAATGCAGCAGCACGACTAACAGAACAAACGGAATCATCGAGAGCAGATCGGCGCGGGGTCCTGCAAAGAACGGGTTGTTGAGCGTGGACCAGGTGGTGATGCGCTCGGTGAGATCGCCCATGACCCCGGCCATGAACGCGATGACAATGCCGGCAATCGCGCCGCCTGCGATGTAGCCGGATGCCAGCAGCACTCCCGGACTCTTGTCGCTTTCGGCCGTCAGCTGTTCTTCCGTTCGACTTTGGCCCGCATGCTTCTTCCGCACATACAGATCGCCCAGCCAGCGCACCACTCCGCCGATGAAGATCGGGCTTCTCGTCGAGAGTGGCAAGTAGACGCCGACTGCAAACGCGAGCGCGTTGACACCGGACATCTCGAGCACCAGCGCAATCATGACGCCGAGCAGCACGAGCCCCCAGGGAAGCTGGCGGTTGAGAATGCCTTTGATGATGTACGACATCAGGGTCGCTTTCGGCGCATCGAATTTCTTGACCTGGCCCAGCCCGTCTGAAGTCCAACGATGCGTGCCGTTGATGCCGGGGTCGACCAGATACACAGGCGTTCCGTTCGCGTCTACGAGATACTGGCCGGCAGGACCATCGTCGAGCGATTGCTTGTGCCAGACGAGGTACTCCTGCCCTTTGTAAGTCTTCGTGCCGGTCAGCGTCGCCGGATCGACGCGCAGCGTAGCGGGAAATTCTCGACGTCGCGGAGCGCGGCTCCGACGACCCCATCCACCGGCTCCTTGCTGATGCGCGGCACATGGACGGTCGCGGCCTCATTGAGCTGAAGGAGGACCGGTCCGAGAAGCACGGCCGAAAGCAGTGCGCCGATGACGATGGCGATCTGCTGGTTTCGTGGCGTCGCGCCCACGAGGAATCCGGTTTTCAAATCCTGCGACGTGGTGCCGCCGTTCGACGAGGCGATGCACACGATCGCCCCAACCGACAGCGCCGTGACGTAATACGACGGTCCCGTCCAGCCGAGCAGCAGGAAGACGAGGCAGGTCAAGAGCAGCGTCGCGACCGTCATGCCGGAGATCGGATTCGACGAGGAGCCAACCTCGCCGGTCAGCCGCGAGGACACGGTGACGAACAGAAAGCCGAGCACGACGATGAGGCTCGCACCCACCAGGTTCATATGCAGCGGCCGCGCGAGCATGATCGCCACCACGAGCGCGATGCTCCCGGTGACGACGACCTTCATCGAGAGATCCTGGTCCGTGCGGGCGCGGGAAGCCTGTCGCCGTTCTCCGCCGCGAATATCCTTCAGCCCTTCAAGGAGGCTGCCCCAGATGGTCGGCAGCGAACGCAGCAGGCTGACGATGCCGCCGGCCGCCACGGCGCCTGCCCCGATGTAGAGGATGTAGGCACTCCTGATGTCATCGGGCGACATGGCGCCGATCGGCATGGTGCCTGGCGCGAGCGGCTGGGTCAGTCCTGCCCCGAAGAATTTGATCGCTGGAATGAGGACGAGATAGGCGAGCACGCCGCCTGCGCACATGATGGAGGCAATGCGCGGCCCGATGATGTAGCCGACACCCAGGAGCTCCGGAGAGATCTCCGCGGACACTGATCCGGCCGCGAATGGCGCTCCGAAGATCTTCTGCGGAACATCCTTCCAGCCCTTGAACGCAACGTTCAGTGCCTTGTAGGCGAGGCCAATGCCGAACCCGGTAAAGATGGTCGCCGCGCTGGTCGCGGCGCCACCGAGCAACGCCTGCTCGCGTTTCGCTGACGCCGACGCGGCTGCTCGCGACTCGGCGGACGCTCCGGCCTTCAGCACCTCGGCGCACGCGGTGCCTTCCGGGTACTTCAGGGCTCCATGCTGTTGCACGATGAGCGCACGACGGAGCGGGATCATCATGAGGATGCCGAGCAACCCGCCCAGCACCGCAACCAGCACGATGCGCGTAATTTCCAGATCGAAGCCCAGGATCATGATGGCCGGCATGGTCACGCCAAGGCCGAACGCGATGGACTCGCCAGCCGATCCAGCCGTCTGCACGATGTTGTGTTCGAGAATCGTCGCGTCTCGACCGCCCGCCTTCGAGAGGAGGCGGAACAGCGTGATCGAAATGACCGCGACGGGAATGGACGCGCTGACCGTCAGGCCGACCTTCAACACCAGATAGAGAGAGGATGCGCCAAAGATCATCCCGAGCACGGCGCCGACAACGACCGGCAGCACGGTCAGTTCCCGCATGGTCGTCGCGGCAGGGATGTACGGCTCGAATCCTGGCGGCGAGTGATCCTCGGAAATCGCTGCGCCGGCTACCGGGAGGTCTAGCAGAACGACATTCATGATCGCCGCGCTTGAGGGGGGTCGGTGTGTCATGGATGAGGTGGATCCTATACGCAAAGCACCGTCATGAAGACGATAGCCCTTCGCTCCGAACGAAGTGTCGTATTCGGTTGTTTAGAATCAATGACTTGGAGTTGGTGGACCAGACCGGTGCCAGTTGGAACCGAGCTCAAGTCATGGCTGAGGCGGATCGAGACCTTCTGGGGTGAGGAAGCGCGCCTTGCTTAATCGCGACATTCCTGGCGCTTCGGGAGGATGTGACTGGGAACTTCCGTCACCTTCCGCCATTCGACGTTGAAGCTGCCGCGGTAGCCGAACAGCGGTCCCCAGACGCGGTTGTGCACGTCCACGACGATTCGGAAGCATCGCGCAGCGTCGTCGTACCATTCCCGGACGTCGGCGATCCCGCTGAACAGCATCGGGAAGCTGAACCCGATCACGCCCTCATAGAATCGCTGCGCGCCGGAACGCAGCCTCAGACCACCAGCCTCGTCCACCGACAGGTCGATATCAACCGCCAGGTGCTCGTGTGATCCGAGGTAGTCGACGATCCGACGTCGAGCGTCGCTGTAGACCATGTACGCGTCGAACCGACGCGTCCGACGCGATTCGAACGTTCGAATCCACGAAACGGTCTCGCGGCCGAATTGATCGACGAAGGCATAGTTCTCGATCGTGAAGGGGATGTTTCGTCCCGTTTCAGGAAACATGATGCGCCGCCAACTGCCGACACGGAGGAACGGCTCAGTGTAGAACCTGCCCTTCCAGATCTCGTCCATCACGCCGGTCCCGATCGACGCGATACCGTCGGAGCTCGAGAAGCCGAAGCGCCGCTGAATCTGTGGGTGGAGCCGGTGAAAGTCGGCTCCAAGCACGCGCTCATAAATTGAGCTCATGCCTTCTCCGGACAGGGACGCCGCAGGCAACGTGCTGCAGACGGAATGCTCCCGAGGACGAGAAGGTCGATCGCCGCGAGAGCAGGCGACCGCCAAGTTCAGCGAAGCCGGGTTGAACGCGGCCTCAAAGTATCGCGGTGAATTCAGGCCGACCACCGCGGTGGCCAAGAGCATCGACCCGAGGCAAACGAACACCGGCCACCGCCGGTGCCAGGCGACCAACAGCACCGCCGCGAACGCCAGTTCCAAAATGCCGAGGGCGATCACCGCGATGTTTGTGACGCCAGCAGAGACGCCGGCGTCGCGGAGCATGGCGACCTCATCGAGGTTTCGAGTGAGGAGCTTGGGTACGACGCCTTGATACGCGAAGACGGCAGCGAGCGCGACACGCGCGATGAAGTGGATCAGCGTCTGTCGCATGGCCTGTGCCGGGTCCACGCCTGCTCGAGCCACAGGCGCAGACGATCGAAGCTCCAGGCGGTCGCCCAGCCGATGAGAGGACGGAAGATCAATCGATCGAAGAGCGTGCCGACGGGTCCAAAACGCGTACGGTAGTCGTACCAGGTCAGGAATCGAATGCCTTCAGTCGGTCGGGATGTACTTCCAGTACCCGCTGCCTTCGCGAATGATCGAGAAGCGGTTCGTCGGAGCCGAATCTCAGAGCAGAAGAGCTGACTGCCGTCCGTCAAATCCCGTTGTCCTACGGTTTCACCCTCTCCGCCGACTTCAAGACCGAAACCGATCCGCGTCGTGTATCGAAATCGCTGCGGCTCGGTGTCATGCGCTCTCGGCAGGTACTCGATTCGCGAGAAGCGAAGATCCCATCTCTCGTGCAAGTGCCGGCGTCTGCGTGTGAGCCCAAAGCGCGTCCATCGGCGCCCGAATAAGAATCTCGACGTAGATGCTCATGCGCGAACGCCGTCGGCGCGGGTCGCGCGCTTCATCGCCTGCGACTGAGTGATGTCGGAATCGTTCCTGAAGCACGCGCACGATTGGCTGGCCGACTCGCGCCAGCGTGGCTTGTGGCCACGAAGTCGCGCGGATTCGATACATGACCTCATCCGTCTGCGGATCGATGAACACCTCAAAGAGCTCTTCGCCGGCTCTCCGCATGGTTCGTCAGCGTTCCGTAGGCGAAGCCAAACCGAGCGACATCATCCAGGCTGCCGACAGTGTAGAGAACACGGCAACCGTTCAAGGACCAGAACCCGAGATGGCGGATCAGAACCGCCACGACGGTTCCGACAGCGACCGGTGCGTGCCGCGGGAACGTTTCGACCCAGCCGATGTCGAACTGTTTCCAGGCCATCAGGGCGGCTCGTGCTCGCTCGAAATCGGCTTTGCCGTGCCCAATCGCGACAGTCGCCTCGATCGAGGTCTTGACGTAGGCGTGTCGGCGTCTGACGATTCCGATTGGGCCGTACGACAACGGCAGGTCATGAGATTCACGAAGGAACCGGTCGATAGTTTCCAGCGACGGACGTCGAGCCAGGAACATAGATCCCTCAGGCGGACACGGGACTGCCAAACAGGGCTTCACGAACGAGCTCGTCGACAGAGATCACGAACCGTCGAACCGGCGGAACACGAAGCGTCAGCGCCGCAGAGGGCAGCAATTGCTGGGTAAGCGACACCAGGGCAGCCGTCGCGCGCTGGTTTGAACTCTTGTCCAGCAGCCACCACAGAAGCACAGCCAGATGAACGAGGTACAGAAGCCGCCCGAGCGCTGCAGCTAGCGGCTGTTTCGGTGCATCGCTCGACCCGATGACTGCTTGCTCGAAGACCTGCTGGACGCGGAGCCGGGAGAACGCCGTGCTCGCGGAGAAAATGCCCTCTTCGGGGTCACCAACCAGAACCGGAGTCAGTGCCCGGAGAGCCACTTGATGCGGCTTGAGCACATCGAGGCTGGTCTTCAAGGCGAAGACGAACCGGTCGCGCCATCGTCCCGGGCGGCATGTCCGCAGCCTGACGCGCGTACTCGGACGACAGTTCGTCGTAGAGCGCGATGACAACGGCTTGCTTGCTCGGGAAGTAGCGATACAGGAGGCCGACGCTGACGCCCGCTTCTTTGGCGATATCCCGAAGGGTTGTCGCTTCATAGCCGCGGGCGGCGATCAACTGCATCGCCGTGGCATACAGGCGGTCCCTCGCTGCGGCACCCTGCGGAGTCTGACCGGGCGGCCGGCCCCGTTTTCGCGGCTTGACATTTTTGAGTGAACATGTTCATTAATATTAGAACATGACTGGTTCACCTGCGCAAGTGCCACCTGCTGAGGAAGGCGCTCACCTCGTGCTCTACGACGGAGTCTGCGGGCTTTGCAGCCGTCTGCTTCAGTTCCTCCTCAAGCACGATCACCGCGCCGTATTCATCTTCGCGTCGCTCCAAAGCGCAACGTGGGAAGGGCGATGGTCGAGCGCTTCGGCGGCGACCCGAACGAACTGACCTCGTTTTACGTTTTGGCGAACTATCGAACGAATCACGCTCGGATGTTCAGCAGGAGCAGCGCCGCGCTGTTCGTCGCCGGCCAGCTTGGGTGGCCGTGGAGGGCGGCCGTCCTGATGCGCGTCCTACCAACCGCGATCCTGGACCACGTTTACAACGTCGTCGCCCGAAACCGGTATCGCGTGTTCGGCCGTTACGAACAGTGTTTGACTCCGCGTCCGGAGTTCCGAAGCCGCTTCGTCGAGTGAACAGAGGAGGCTGTATGAAGGTCGTCATTCCAGGGGGCTCCGGACAAGTCGGGACGGTTCTCGCCCGCGCACTTCACCGGGACGGCCATGACGTGGTCGTCTTGAGCCGGCGTCCCGACGTTCGGCCGTGGCGCGTCGTTGCCTGGGATGGCTCGACCCTCGGCAATTGGCAAAGGGAGATCGACGGCTGCGACGTCGTGATCAATTTGGCCGGCCGCAGCGTCAACTGCCGATACACCGCCGCGAATCGGGAAGAGATCCTGCAGTCGCGCGTGTTGTCGACGCGCGTTGTTGGACAGGCGATTGCGCGGGCCGCCCGCCCGCCACGCGTGTGGCTGCAAGCGAGCACCGCAACGATCTACGCGCACCGATACGACAGCCCTAACGATGAGCACTGCGGGCATTCTCGGCGGCGGCGAGGCGAACGCACCCAGCAGTCCTGGCGATTCAGCATTGACGTCGCGCGCGCGTGGGAGCGTGCCTTCGAGGACGCGGTTACCGATGGAACTCGAAAGGTTGCGCTTCGGTCAGCGATGACCTTGAGTCCGGACTCTGGCGGAGTCTTCGACACGCTTCTCCGGCTGGCACGCCACGGCCTCGGCGGCAGTGCGGGGCACGGCCGGCAATTCATGTCGTGGATTCACTATGAGGACTTCATCGCGGCGGTCCGGTGGCTGATCGAGCGCGATGACATCGAAGGAGTCGTGAACGTCGCGGCGCCGAATCCCTTACCAAACGCAGAGTTCATGCGGATACTTCGTGAGGCGTGTGGCGTCCCCTTCGGTCTCCCTGCGAACAAGTGGATGCTCGAGATCGGTGCCGCCTTCATGCGTACGGAAACCGAACTCATTCTGAAGAGCCGCCGCGTTGTTCCCGCCCGATTGCTCGAGCATGGTTTCAGATTCAAGTATCCGGATTGGCGGGATGCCGCACGCGATCTGTGCCGTCAGTCGACGGGCGCCCGTGACCAGGCACATGCCGCATGAGGAACGATTGTGAAGCAGTGAAGAAAACGTGCCGAGGTTCAGAGCCCGCGGCCGCAAGCGGCGGCGACAACGACTCCTACTTTACGATGTCGGCTTGTGAAAGAACCGCTGCTGGAATCACGAGGCCGAGCGCCGACGCAGTTCTCGCATTCACGGTCAAATAGTGCCGATCCCAGATGGTCAGAGGGATCTCTTCTGGCTTCGCGCCGTTGAGGATCTTGTCGACGTACGTTGCTGCCACTCGAAACATCTCGGCGTTGCGGTAGGCGTATGACATCAATCCTCCCAGTTCGACGTAGTCGCGCACTGGATACATCGCGGGCAGGCGATGGTGCGCCGCGAGCTCCACGATCCGTTGCTGGACTGGTCGGGGCAGGATGCCTCCAGAGCAAAACACCGCGTCGACCGAGTCGCCTCGAAGTCCCGCAAAGATGCGCGCAAAGTCGGTGGTGGCGGAATTTCTGATCGGTCTCACCGTGGCACCGATCTCGCGTGCCGCTAGTTCCGCCTCGGCAAAGGCTTGGAGGTGGCCACTTTCCGTCGGAGCCGATGACAATACGGCCACGCGCGACATGCTAGGGACCGCTTGCTTCAGCAGCCGGAGTCTCTTGTCGGAAATGCCTGCCGCTACTTCGTCAATGCCGGTTGCAACTCCGCCGGGACGGCTGGCAGTGTCGGCCAATCCTGCGCCGACGAGATCGGGCCGCGCACCACAATCGGCATGGTCGGATTCGCCTTGTGGATTGCCACGGCCGCCGGCGTCGAAGCAGCGACGATGAGCTTCACCTGCAACTTCGTGAGTTCGGCGGTCAGCTCTGGATAACGCGTGGCGTCGTTATTGGCAATTCGAACCTCCAGCACATAGTCCTTGCCTTCGGCGTAGCCCAGGTCACGAAGGCCGTCCTTCAGCGCGGTAATCGACTCCATCGACGCCGCAGTCTCGTTGATTGGCCTGAGGCCGATGTATCCAATTCGCGGCACCTCCCCGATACCGCTACGCTGCTCCGTCGACACGAGGCCGAACTGGACAACGCCGACAACCATCCCCGTAACGAGACGCTTCGACACAGAACTCATAACGGTCTCCGCGCTGACCTGTGCCGGTTGAAGGAGAGCCGACGCCTTCGCGCCGTCGCCCTGAACCGCGCGCCGCAGTCGTCTCAGCCGTCAGCTGCCGAGGACGGCTGCGGCGATCTGAACGAACAGGATCTTCGCGACGGTCACCGTCGGAAACACCATCGCGTAGCCGATGTCGGGCCGCTCGGTGGGGACGGCGCGGTTCGCGTACACCAGGATGGCGGGATTCCCGGTCACACCGGAGACGATGCCGAACAGATCGTCGGCAGGAATAGCGAGCAGCCGTCCCGCGATCATCGTCACCACGATCAGCGCGAGCATGATGATGGCGCCGAGCAGGAGCAGCGTGAACCCGCTCTCCGCCACCGTCGCCGCGAACTGGGGGCCCGACGCGATGCCGACCTGCGCCAGGAACACCGTGAGCCCGAAGTTTCGCAGCACCGTGTTCGCCGAGAGCGGCAGCGTCCAAACGATGCCGGTGCGACGGATGTGGCCCAGCCCGAGCGCAACCAGCAGGACCCCAGCGAGTCCCAGCGTGATCCGGCCGACTCCGGGAATGGGAAGCGGGATCAATCCGACGAGGAGGCCCATGGCCGCGCCGACACCGAGAGAAATGTAGCTGAAGTCGGCAACGCCCTTGATGGAATCGCCGAAGAAGCGGCGTACGGCATCGAAATCCGCGCGGTGGCAGAGTACGCCGACGCGGTCGCCGAATTCCAGCACCAGGTCGTCGTCTGGTAGCAGATCGGCGTCACCCCGTCGCACGTGGATGTAACTGTAGGGGAAGCCGCCGGGAAGTTTCAGGCTGCCGAGTGGCATTCCCACGATGCCGCTCTTGGACGCGAAGACACGGATGTAGTCGAGCGCGGTTCGATCCACCGCGATCGACGCGGCCGCTTCGCCGACCAACTCGCGCGCCTTTCCAAGCGCCGCAGGATCGGTCCCGACGAGCAGCAGCACATCGTCCGTCTGGAGGATGGTGGTCGGATCTGGGACGCGGTTCTGCCCGCCGCTGCGGATCGCTACCGCCTGGACGCCTTTCGGCAGGCTCTGCTGAAGATCGACGAAGCGCCGTCCGATGAGCGTCGCGTTGCGCACGCGGACCTCGACCGGCTTCATCAACCGGTCCGCTGGAGCGGCGATCTTCGGTTTGAAGACCGCGAGATAGACGTACATGCAGAGGATCGGTCCGGCGACGCCAAGCGGGTACGCGAGGCTGTAGCCAACCGCAGCGTCCTGGCTTCCAAGCGCGTCGAGAACGGCCTGCAGCGCCGGGGTACTGGTGGTGGCGCCCGCGAACATCCCGAGCGATTCCGGCAGGCCCGCGGCGCCCGTCCGCTGGATCGCCATTGCGACCGCCGCCGAGGCGGCCAGACCGCAGAGTGCCGCGGCGTTGGCCCTCAGTCCCGAAGGGCTCGTGAGCCCGCGATACCATTCGCCGCCGTACTGAATGCCCACGCAGTAGAGGAAGAGCAGCAGGCCGAGGGTGCCCAGCATTCCGGGCGGCGCTGCCTTCGGCGCAAAGGCGCCGCATGCCAGGCCGACAAACAGCACCGCGCCCGACCCGAGCGCGAACCCCTTGAAGTTGACTTCGCCGACCAAGTAGCCGGCCGCAATGACCAGGAACAGCGTGGTCATCGGCGACGTCTCGAGAAGGGTTCTGATCCAGTCCACGCAACTCCTCGCGTTCGGCCGTCACATTAGCGCAGATCTGGCGAACCGCATGCATTTCAGCGAACGCACCTACCAGCTTCCTCCAAGGCCGCAACCACCATCGTCCCCAAGCTCGGGACTGCGACACCGACGATCGGAGTGTCACGCGACGGTCGTACGATTTTCTTTTCGCGCGTCGATTCGGCGACTGACGACCTGATGCTCGTGGAGAACTTTCGTTAGCCAGTTCCAACCCAGCGGAAGTTGGGCGCTTGATCCGAGTCGTGGATCGCCAGGCCTCGCGGCGGCTAAACTATCGAGCACGTGCTGCTCGCCTTCCTCGCGTTGGCCCTGGTGGACAGCATCAACCCGTCGGCCATCGTCGTTACCCTCTACTTGTTGTCTCGCGAGCGCGTGCCGGCGCAGGTCGTCGTGTACGTTGCCGCGATCTTCCTGACCTATCTGACGCTGGGCGCGATGATGATGTTGGGAATCGACGCCCTGCTGCCGTCAGTGAGGACCACAGGCGACGGCAGACTCGGGTTCATCGTTCAGGGCCTCATCGGGCTCGCCATGCTGCTCTACGCGATCCGGGCGCCAACGACAGCCAGGTCAGCGCGGCGAGTCGAGCCGAGCGCGAGCACATATGCCGCGTTGGCCCTCCTCGGCGTTACGGTGACGACAATGGAGTTGCCCACGGCGGTGCCGTACTTCGGCGCGATCGCGCTTCTCGCCGACCTGCCGATGGAGCGGTGGCTGCCGCTGCTGGTCCTCTACAACGCAATCTTCGTCCTTCCGCCCGTACTCCTCCTCGTGGGCCACATCGTTTTCGGAGGGCGGCTGGATGCGCGGTACGCCGACCTCAGAGAGCGATTGCAGGCTGGTGCCCGCGGAACGATGCTCTGGATCGTTGGTCTCGTGGGCGGCGGGCTGCTCGTCTGGAGCGTCGTCGAGTACATCGCCCGGTTCGGGTAGCGCCGGCGAGTGCGACGGGTGCCCGTCGCAGGCGGACCGCTCAAGGCTCGAGTCGCGCGAGTCCGGCTTTCGCGCACTCAGAGGCGACGGTCAAGTACCGCTTGATGCTTTCGGCTCCGACCACATAGGGATGCGCCGCGCCGGGTGCACGGGCGCCAAGCGCCGGCAGCTTCGTCGTCGATCCGTCGAACGCGGTGTGGTTCGAGAGGATCACATCCGCGCCTGCCTTGGACGCGATCGAGGAAAACTTCTCCGCCGATGCGATGTACATCTTGAAGTTCTCCGGCGTGAGCTGGAAGTTGAACGCCGTGCCTCCCCACAGCGCCGCCAGGTGTTGTCGTCCACCGTCACGCACGGGAATGAGCGTCGAGATGGTTCCTCGCGTATGCCCCGGCGTGAGATACAGCGTCAGCGTGGTGTCGCCCAGCGTGAGCGACTGACCATCGGTGGCCACCATGTCGCGCTTCGGTTTGCTCGTGTCTCGGGTGTTGCGCTCGAGCAGATCCCAGTCGGCGGCCGACAGAATGACTCGCGCATTGAAGCGATCCTGGAGATAGCCGGCGCCGCCCGAATGATCGCCGTGGCCATGGCTCACCAACACGTACTTGATGTCGGTCGGGTTGACCCCCAATTTCTTGAGCCCACCCACCACCTCGTCCTCGACGGCATAGGCGTAGAGCGGGTCGATGACGATGACCCCACCCGATGTGACGACGGCCCACGCCGAGTGCTCGCGCGTGCCGACAAAGTAAAGGTTGTCGAAGACCTTCACCGGTTCGGCATGCCACTGAGCGCGGTCGGGGACGGTTGGTCGCGGCGTGGCCGCCTGGCCGCGGGCTGGCGTCTGCGGACGTGTTGGCTCGGGCACACACAGCCGATCGAAGAGGGGCTTGTATTCGTCGCCGGCTGCCGCTTTGGCCGCGGCCACGTGTTCGTCAACCCCGCGCTGCGCCGTGATCGTGCCGGTGTGGACCAGTACGAGGGCCAGCGCGACGATCATCGTGGCGCGACCAGCGGTCTGAGTTGGTGTCGTCATCTGATCGCCTCCAGAGACGCGACGATACCACTACAGCTTCACCCGCTGCTTCTTCCAGCCGGCTGTCGTCCTGCTGGAACCCCTGAACCCTACGCCCCCAAGGCCTTCATGACGGGGGGTGGAAATTGCCCTTCACCACCGTTCCAATCCCCTCGTCGATCAGGGTGCCGCTTCCGCCTGCGATCGTCGTGTCTTTGGCCCCCTTGCCAATTTCCACGGTTGCGAGGGTGGGCGCGAACTGCTGCACGTTGTTCCCTTGAAAGCTTGTTGCGGACGGACTCCCGTCTGTGTTCGCCGGCTTGTCGAGATCGAAGTCCGAGGAGATCACCGAGATCGCGACCCGCCCGCGTCCCTTGATTCGGTTCTCGCGGATCTCATTGTCTTTCGCCGACCCCTGGACCTGAACGCCGGCGCTCTGCTCGCCGGGCATCTTGCCCTGCGGCACGGACGCCATCACCTCGTTCTGTCTGATCATGGCCTTCTGCGTGGCGCCGAGCCGCACGACGGCGGCGTTCTCGAAACCGCAATCGAACTGATTGCGTTCCACGACGTACTCGCCAGATCCGATCAAGCGCAGGGCATCGACAAACCGGCCAGGCAGGCCACTCCGACCGATCGGACCCGTCTCGACGATGTTCCGTTCGACCCGCGCCGGGCCAATGACATCCCTCAGGTCCATCCCGTGCGATGTGGTGCCGATGATCCGGTTGTCGGCGATCAACACGCTTTTCGCCGGTCCGGTCATGATGATGCCGCCGATGCTGTCTTCGGCCGTGCCGCCAATCTGAACGCGATTCTCGAGAATCGAGACGGCGCCGACCGATCCGCCAGGCAAATGGATCGCCAAAGCCGCGTTCTGCACACCGCCTTTCGTTGTTACCGCCGAGGGAATCATGCCCTCGACCTTGCAGTTGGCGATCCTGAGATCGCCGGATCGCCTGACCCGGATTGCCGCATTGTGTGGTTTCACGAAGCGAAGGCCTTCAATCGTCACAGCGGCGCCAGGCGCCTCGACGAAGAACACGGCCTGCAGCTCGCCTTTCGTGGCCGAACCGCCTCCGAGGATCGTCGCGTCCTGCCCGCGGATGATCACTGCGCCCGTCACGAGAATGACTCGATCGCCGAGCGGTCCGGGCAGCCTCACATTCACGAAATTGAAAGTGCCCTGCAGAACCACGGTTCCACCCGCGTCGACTGCCTGCTGCACTGCAGGGACATCGACGGTGGCGTTGTTCTGACCGATCACGTCGCTCATGATGTCCTCCAACCAGGCGGAGCAGGCCCAGCTCGCTCCACCTCGTCGCTTCTGGTGCGCTTCAATCGGAACGTCAGCGCGGAGACCCCGACGTAAGCTGCGAGGATACCCATCCCGCATGGTCCTGCGCTATGAGAAGGCGGGCGCTGAGGTGCACTTCGATTCGCGGCGGATGCGCTGGATCCAGCAGTAGCGGTACTCGAATGTTTTGCCGTTTACGATTGTCGTGAATTGGGCCGCCGATTTACGGAGGCACTCAAGTCGGCCCTTCAGACTCGGTTCGCGGCGTCGAGAGCACCATTTCTTTCGCCGGCTCCCGCTTGCATCACGGCCGCGACGGCATTCAGCGCCAATCGCCACGCCTCGCGCGTCGGCGCGTCGAAATCAGGCCCGAGCGCCTGGGCAAACGCCCAGAGCATGGCGTGTATCAGCGTGTCGTAGTCGCGCGCGTGAACGCCGTAACTGGCGTGCTGGCGTCCAAGCTGCTCGAGACGGGGACGGATCGACTCGAAGTCGTCCAGCGACGCCGCCAGCGCATCGAGCGTGTCCATCAGCTTGCGGCCCTGCGCGACGAGGTCGTTATGGAAGAGTCGGCGTGTCGAGGCGTCGAGCTCGAAGAGCTTGCCGTAGAGCAACAGCGACACGGGATCGGCTTCTCCGCGCAGCCGACCCAGGCTTTGCCTGACCAGCTCGCGCTGCTCGCGTGTCATCATCAATCCAACGGGCGCAATTCGCTTCGCCATTCGATCACTGCCCCTCGATAGAAGCGATCGCATCTTTCACCTGATGCATTTCGCGACGATGGGGCGCCGCGAAGGCAGGATCGCCCTGGGCCGCGCGCCACGCGTCCAACGCCTTGTGCAGCCACGACAGGGCGAGCTCGCGGTCGCCGGGCTGGCCGACCGGACTGCGCAGCAGAGCCTCATAGGTGAGCCCCATCACGGAACGGCCACGTGGCACGGCTCGTGCCGACACGGCGCCGGTCGGGGGGCTCTCGCCGATCTTCAACGCGCGTTCGGCGAACGCCAGCGCCTCGGCTCGGCGTGCACGCGCGACGGCGTTCAAGGCGAGCCGTTGGTTCGCCTGGATGAACAGCACGAGCAGCGACGCATCTCCGAGCGTCAGGTGGCGTTCGGCGGTGCCCGCCGATTCCAGATAGCGAAGACGCGCCTCGCCCAGATTGCCGGCCGCGTCGAGCGAGTCGCCGATATGCTGCTGGACCAAGGCGCGATAGATCTGCAGCGACACGTTGGTCGGGCTGACCTTCGCCGCTTCGTCGAGCACGCGCAGTGATTCCTTCTGAACGGCCAGCTTCTCGGCGGGATTACTGTCGTCCATCGCGGTTTCCACACGGCTCAGGACGATGCCGTAGTCGGCGGCGGCGCGCTGGTCGGAGCGGTCTGCGTCGTACAGTCGCTTTCCGATGTCCGCCGCCTGACGGTAGGCGTGTAGCGCGCCAGTCCGATCGCCGAGGTTGTGCAGGTCGGGATTTCCGAGCACGTCGGCGATGTGTCCGTACGCCAGCATCAGCTCGCGCTTCACGTTGTCGTTTCTCGGGACCGCCGTCAACAGCGTTTCGAGCGTAACGGCGCCTGTGCGAAAGCTGTCGAGCGCGCGCTCGAGATGTCCGAGGCGCATGTCCGCCATGCCCGCGGCCGCATGCGCGCTGGCGAGGCCGCTCATCACGACCGGATGGGACAGGCCGCCGGCACTCGCGTCGCGATAAAGCCGCAGGCACTCCGTGGCCGCCTCGAACGCGGCCTGATCGTCACCCAGATTTCGCCTGGCGTTGCTCGCTCCGAGATACGCGTCGGCAAGCGCCAGGCGAAATTCGAGATGGTCGCGAGGCGCCGCGAGCGAGGCGCGCGCAATCGCGCTCTCGTAGGTCTGCAGCGCGTCACGAAGCTGTCCGGTATTGGCGTAAATGTTCGCGATGCGCGCCGACACCACGAGCTGCTCGGTGCGCGCTTCGACGTTGGCCGGATCCCGAAGCATCGCCTCGTCCAGGAGCTGCAGTGCCTTTTGATACTGAGCGAGCGCGCCAGGCAGATCCCCGAGGTTTGCCGCTTCGACACTGCCTTGCACGTCGCCCAGCCGACGGTACGCGGTTGCCAGCTCAGTCGCCGCGCGCGGATCACTCCCGGCCGGCCTGGCGAGATCGTCGAGATAGTGCAGGCCCGTCTGGATGATCATCCGTCGCGCCTCGGTCGATCCGGGCAAATCGCGGACCGCATCGTGGACGTCGAACACCAGCTTCGACGCGAGCGATCGAATCTGACCGAGGCGAGCGTCGGCGAGTTGCGCCTCATACATCGACACCGCCACTCCCACGATTACGCTCGCGGCTACGGCCACCGTTGCGACGGTCGCGGCTTGATGGCGGCGCACAAACCGGCGGGCGCGGTAACTGAACGAGTGCGGCCGTGCGCGGACTGGCCGGTGGTCCAGATGCCGGCGCAGATCGTCCGCGAACTGCGCGGCAGACTCGTATCGTCGCGTCGGATCGTCATCGAGTGCGCGCATCAAGATGTTGTCCACGTCACCGGTCAGTTGGCGCGCGCCGCGTGTGTCTCGGACCGCCGCGCTCGGTCGCACAATCGGACGCTCGTGTGCTTGCCGCAGGGCCAGCGGCGTCAGTTGCTCGAAGCGCCGCGGAATCGTGCCGGTGAGCAGCTCGTAGAGCACTGCGCCGAGCGAGTAGATGTCGGAGGCCGCGGTCGCCGCTTCACCACGAATCTGCTCGGGGCTCGCATAGTTGGGCGTCAATGGTGGCGCAACGGTCTCGTCGCCGGCGACAGGCTCGACCAGCAACTTGCAGATGCCGAAGTCGAGGAGCTTGGGCACGCCTGCGGGATCGACCAGGACATTCCCCGGCTTCAGGTCGCGATGGACAATGAAGTTGCGATGCGCGTAATCGACGGCGGAGCAGACTTCCAGGAACAGACGCAGGCGAGCCTCGACCCCCAGCCGCTGCTCGGCCGCATACGTGGTGATCCACGGACCGTCGATGTACTCCATCACGATGTACGGCAGCCCCTCGTCGGTGGTCCCGCCATCGAGCAGCCGGCTGATGTTGGGATGCTGCAAGCGGGCAAGTGTCTGCCGCTCGCGACGGAAGCGCGCGAGGATGAACTCGGTATCCATCCCCGGTCGCACGAGTTTCACGGCGACCCTGGCCTGATACTCCTCGTCATCTCGTTCGGCGAGAAACACGGCGCCCATGCCGCCGCGGCCAAGCTCTCGCACCAATCGATATGGACCGACCCTTGTTCCCGTGCTGGCGCTGCTCGCACGGTGAAAAGACACGAGCGCTGCCTCGATGCGTTTCTGGACGAATCCCCCCGGCGCCGCCTCATGGCTCGCCAGAAGCGATCGCACCTGGCGCTGCACCTCGTCGTCGGCCGGCGCCGCACGATCGAGGAACACGGTGCGCTCGTCAGCCGGCACCGAGAGCGCCTGGTCGAACAGATCGCCGATCGCCTGCCATCGGTCCGGCGTCATGGGTCGCTGCGGAAGAGCTCGCGATGCAGCCACGCCTCGGCCAGCCGCTGCTCGCGGCCGATGGTTCCGACCGAGACGTTCAGCGCGCGCGCGGTCTCTTCGATGCTGAGCCCACCGAAGAAGCGGAGCTCGATCACTTTGGCCTTACGAGCGTCTACCGCCGCGAGTGCGTTGAGCGCATCGTCCAGCGCCACGAGGTCGTCGGGCTTGCCCGGCGTGAACGCGACGACTTCATCGAGCGAGGCCGGCACCTGGCCGCTTCCGCGCTTCTGGCTGTGACGGCGACGGGCGTGGTCGACGAGGATCTGGCGCATGAGGTGAGCGGCCACGCCAAAGAAATGGCTGCGGGATTCCCAGTCGGGCATCGCCTGCGCCACCAGCCTGAGATACGCCTCGTGCACGAGGGCAGTCGGCTGAAGCGTCGCGGCCGCGTGCTCGTCGCGAAGGTAGTGCGCGGCCAGGCGGCGGAGCTCGTCGTAGACGATCGGGATCAGCCCATCAACCGCCGCAGGATCGCCGTTTTTCAGGTCGAGCAACAGCTTTGTGACCTGCGCCGCCGGGTCCATCTGTCGCTCCATGTTGAGATTTCGCTCGGGAGTCTAGCATGCCGCCCCGGCAGCGCCAGGCGGCAGCCCCGGCTGAGATTTTCGCGGCCGTGGTGATCGATTCAGCCGCCTTTCTGCGCCCGTATGAGCAGTTCGACATTTGGAGACAGGACATGACCAAACGTCTTCTGCACACCGTTCTCATCGCCTCTACCGTTCACCTCTCGGTGCTGGCGGCGAGCGACGCCGACGTCCGCTGGCACCGGCACGCCCCCGAAGGCGCCGGCTTTTCGGTGGAGGTGCCAAGCGAGCCTAAGTCAGGCGTCGCACCAGGCGAGTACGAATATTCATCCGGATTCTGGACGCTCGGCGTGAAGATCCGCCCGGTGGATCCCGGCACGCGACGGATGGTCGAGCGGCGCGATCGCAAGGCGCTGGAGCGGTGCCTCGAGTCGATCAGGGACAGCACACTCAGCGCCGTCACCGCAAAGCCGCGCGACTCTTCGACGGGTGAGATCGACGGCTACCCGTCGATCCGTTTCTCGTTCGAGTTCCCGGTCGAAAACATGGAGTTCGAGGCCAGCAACCTGCTCGTGCTCACCAGCGAGCACCTTTATATCTTGATGACGGTTGGCCCGAAGGGCTTGCCAAACGATGACGCGAAACGTTTCCTGCGAAGTTTTCGTCTGGTCACGGCAGATGCCGGGATGGCGCCGGAGTCACGCGCGTCCAGCGTGGCGTCCAGCAATCCGCTCGTCGCGAAGATGGCGGAGCCAACGCTGGCAGTGGCGCGCCTGGTCATCGAAGAGCGGATGAAGCCGCAGATTGACGAAGCCGTGCAGCAGGCCCCGCCCGCCGCGCACCTTGGCAACCGATGGAGTCCGTCGAATCCGGCGTGGCAGCAGGCGCGTCAATCGATTAGCAGCCGCATCGAGCGACTGGCGACCATGTATGGCGAGTCCGGTCAAGCGGTTCGCACCGTCGAATCCGAACTGGGCAAGCTCACGACGGAGTCGGAGGCCACGCTGACGGCGGCGTTGAGCGGCCCCGCCGATCGCGCCATTCTCCGTGAGCTGGCGCGATCGCAGTTCGTGACGATGATGATGCTGCGCGATCCCGACGGACCAAAGCCGGGCGAGCGCGCCTGGCAGGAGAAGCTGCGTGCGATGCAGGCGCTTTTCGATCAGCGCATCGGCTCCGCCGTGCCGGCCGGCGATCGCGCCCACGACGCTGAGCTCAAAGAGTTCCTCCGGGGGCCAGCGAGCGATGACGTCAACCGGCTGTTTTTCGAAGTGGTCGAAACCGCGACGCGCGAGCTCGAGGGCGCCATCAATCTGATGATGTTCGACGAGAGCGACGCCATCCGGCGGGAAATCGAGCGCGCCATCGCCTCTGTGAAATAGGACTGGCGACGTGTGGTATCGCGCCTGACCCCTCCTGAGGACGCGCACGAATGGCGAATTGCGGGACATCTCGCCGTAGCTCGCGCTGAACTTACGCGCGAGCGGAGGCGGATGAAGGAGCACGCTTGGAAAGCGATTCCGGTCGCGCTCAGTAACGCACACCAACACGCACCAACGCACCTTCCATCAACGACTTCCCGCAGCAACGGGTGCATCGGAGTGTTCCCGTAAATCACAGTGTTTGACCGGGGTCGCAGGGGTATCTGACACAGACCTGACACAGAATTCCGACGCACTCAAGGATGAAGGAATCGATGTGTGTCGGTACGCGTTGGATAGTGCGGCCTGTCGGACGAACTATCCGTCCAACAGCCAGCCTGAGCGGATAGGGAGTCAGGAAAGCTGATAGCGGCGCAATCGAACGTACAACTGGGTGCGCGAGATGCCGAGCCTGGCGGCAGCCTTGGATTTGTTACCAGCGCAGTCCGCGAGCACCTGCGCGATCATGTCGCGCTCGACGGCGCTCAGGTCGGTTGTCGATGCGCCGACCGGCGGCAGCGGACCGCGCCGCGCTCTGTCCAGCGACAGATGTTCCGCCGTGATCAGGCCGCCTTCACAGAGAATCGCGGCCCGCTCGAGCGCATTGCGCAGCTCCCGCACGTTTCCCGGCCAGTCGTGGTGCATGAGCGCCTCTTTGGCGTCGCGTGTGAGTCCCGAAGGGGGCCGCCCGAATGTACGGCCGATCTGTTCGAGGAACGCTTCACTGAGGGGCAAGATGTCGGTCGGTCGCGCCCGAAGTGGCGGGAGCTTGATGTCAAAGACCTGCAGCCGATAGAAGAGGTCCTCGCGAAAATCGCCGCGCTCGAGCGCTTTTTTCAGATCGCGATTGGTCGCCGCAATCACACGCACGTTTGCCTTCAACGTGCGTGTCGAGCCCAGTCGCTGGAACTCGCGCTCCTGCAGGACACGCAGGAACTTGGCCTGTGCGGATGCGCTCATCTCGGCGACTTCGTCGAGAAAAAGCACTCCGCCCGCCGCCAGCTCGATCTGCCCGGGCTTGGCCTGCTGCGCGCCAGTGAAGGCGCCACGCTCGTAGCCGAACAGTTCGGATTCGAGCAACTGCTCGGGGAGCGCCGCGCAGTTCAGTGCGACGAACGGTCCGTTCGCACGATTCGAGGCGTGATGGATGAACCTGGCAACCACTTCCTTGCCGGTGCCGGATTCGCCTGCGAGCAGGACCGTCGTGTCAGTTGACGCGACCTGCGTCGCCGCCTTGAGCACCGCCTGCCACGCGTCCGAAGGACCGACCATGCGTCCGGCCTTCGCCGCGAGCTCCTCGGACAACGAGCGGACGCGCGCCTCGAGCCGGTCTGCCCGCAATTTGGCTTCGGCCGCCTCACGGGCCAGGTCGGCGAGTTGTTCGTGAGAGACCGCGAGGGCCACGTGATCCGCGATGCGGCGCGCAATCCCCAGCTGCCGCTCGTCGAAGGCGTGAGATCGTTTCGACCAGAATGCGAGGGACAACATTTGATCGCGAGCGGGCAGGTGAACCGCCAGCAACGAACGGTACCCGGCAGCACGAAGCCGATCCCAAAAGTCTCGCGGCACAACTGGTGGGCAGGCATCCGGTTCTTCGAAGTCGCCGATAATCGCGCTCCCGCCACTCTCTGGAATTACGTGGTGAACCTTCAAGCGCGTCGGCAGGGGTGCCCACTCATGAGATGTGGCTTGCACGGCGACCTCGCCCTCTCCCGTGAGAAACGCGAACGTCAACAAATCATGCGGGAGTACAGGTGCGGCGATCTGCGAGATTTGTGGAAAGACCTGCCGGATGTCGAGGACCGTGGACAACGCGCGCAGCAGTTCGTCGCACGCCTCGACGTTCCGCATGCGGTCTCGCTCGAGCGCGAGCGAGTGCTGCAACGCCTCGTAGTTCTCCGCATTTTCAATGGCGAGCGCAACCTGATTCGCGACAAGCGCTAGAAACGCGAGATCGTCTGCATCGTACGAGTAGCGTTCTCGGCTGCCGTGAAACAGCATGCCGAGACGGCGCCGCGGCGATGTCAGCGGCAGCGCACATGCCGACTGGATCCCGTGGCTCTCCAGGTAGGCGGTGGCTTGCGGGAACCGGGTCTCTGCGTCCTCGAACGGAAATACGAGCGGCTCTTGATGCTGGACCATCCAGTAGGCGACTGAGTGCTCGGCATCGACATGCGGTGGCGGCAGTGGCTCGCCGGTTCCCTCGAGCACGTACCGTTGCACCGTATGCGTCTGCTCATCGTAGAGGGTCAGGCCCAGAAAGCTGAACCAGACGACGGGCCGGAGTTCCTTGGCGAGATTGCCAAACAGCGCCTCCCGATCGTGATACCCCCTCAGCGCTTCAGACACGCGGATCAACGCGTCGTAGCGCGCGGCGATTGACGTCGCATCGATGGATTTGCCGGTCGTCTCATTCCCGATACCCGCACGCATGCCTGCTCCTGGTGTGGGTGGACGAGGGCCGTGATGGTCCGATTGCATTGTCCGCCGAAAGGCGCAATCCGTCGAGATGCTTGTAAGCATGGCGTTCCGCGCCTAATCAGCGAGCCAACCCGACCGTTGAAGGTCCGGATCGATGCGTGCTGCGGCGTCGCTCCAGAGCGTTGGGTCGGTTCGAATCAGCGCGTCGATCTCGGCGAACGTCAACTCGACACCTTGATCGCGCAGCGTCGTCAAGGCGCGGATCGGATCACTGAGGAATTTCAGACGGTATTCCTCGTCGGTCACCAGGCGACCGACGATCACTTGAACGGTTCTCAAAGACATGCCTGTACCAGGGGGCGATCGCTCGCGGCTGCTACGGATATTCGTTGCGTTCGGTGGCGACGAGGTCAATCGCAGGGCCGTTCAATGACGGCATCAACAAGCCTCGCCGAGACGCAAACCCAATCGCCTCGCCACGGCTGGTTGCGCCAAGTCTCGCGAACAGCGCCGCCAGAAACGGATCAATGTCGGCGGGCACAAGACCGAGCATCGCACCAATCTGGCTCGTCGGCGCCCTTGCGCGACCAGTTGGAGGGCGTCTCGCTCCGAAGGTGTGATCTGCAAGACAGGACCGCCGTCGGTTCGAAGGCCGACCTCGGGAGTCGACGCCGACGGCAAGAATTCCCGCTTGTAAATCATGAGCACGAGCGCCTGGTCGCAAAACGGACGCCACCTGTTCAGAGGGTTGAAAACCGCACTGGACCGACATTGCGATGTTGAATTCCTTCGACTGTGCTGCGCAGAAATAACCAGTGCGCAGGAATGCGCAGCCTGCTGAGCGTGGGCAATCGGTGTGTCGCGGTCGTTTTGCCTTCACGGGCGTGGCGCCGATCTTGCCCGAGAGTCACCGCATGCCCGCTCAACAAACCATCGAAGCTTCACAACACACGCGCGGCCCGCTGACGCCAGGTCGGCGACCGGTGCCAACCTCCGAAGTCGTCGATACTCCACCGCGCACGAGGGCGTGGAACAGCGTGGTTGCCGTGCTGTTCCTGGTCGTCGCCATGTGGGGTGGCTATACCGCGATCGGCCTGCCACCGGTCGTGATCGTTGGAGGCTCCGGTGTCGTGGCATTCGTCATCTGGCAACGGTCGGTACTTGCGGCGCCCCCTCGATCCATCGGTGATCCTTCCGCTCTTCCTGCTGACCGTCGCCGCTCTCGACGTACACATGGCGGAGGAATATCTGGCGAGGTTCGGTCCCGCCATGAGTCGACTGTTCGACATCTCATGGACCGAGCGTTCGTTCCTGTTGATCTTTGCCTTCGTCGGGCCTTGTCTCTACGCCTTGACCGCGATCGGCCTCTATTACCGGATTCCGCTCGCCGGCTTCCTCGCCTGGTTCATCTTCATCGGCCCCGGAGTTGCGGAATTCACGCACTTCATTTTTCCACTGCTGAAGCCTGCACTGGATCCGACCCTGCCGGCGGCGATCACCGCGACGGTGTCAAACGGACGCCTCGTTGCAGAGATGCCGAATTACTGGATAGGCGCAACCGGCCGTTATTACTTCCCCGGTTTGTACACGGCCGTACTCCCGATGATTCCAGGCATCTACGCGATCGTTCGACTCGCAGGTCGGAGGACATCGTGAGAGTACTTGTCGCCGGTGCCAGCGGCGCCCTCGGGATCCCGCTGATCCGTCTTCTTGTCGCCAGAGGGCACAGCGTTGTTGGCCTGATTCGCAATCCCGCCGGTGCCGATGGCGTGCGAGCGCTCGGCGCGGAACCACTGGTCGCCGACGCGCTCGATCGTGACGGCCTGCTCCGCGCTGTGAACGGTTTGACCGCGGATGCAGTGATCCACGAGCTCACCTCTCTGCGCAGACCGCCGCTTCGCGCGAACGGCATGGCTGTGACCAACCGCCTGCGAACGGAAGGCACGGCCAATCTACTGGCGGTGGGGGATCGGCTTGGCGCGAAGCGGATGGTGACCCAGTCGATCATCTTCGGCTACGGCGATACATCCATGCAGGTCTCGAACACAAAGGCCAAGAACGAGCTCGCCTGGCAGCCACGGGTCACAACCTACCGCGAGGGAATCGCAGCAATGGTGTCGGATTTGTGCCGGGAGGATCCGAACCTGTCGCGGTTACCCGCCGATCGGCTTCAAGCCGGGATGTGACGCATGTTCGCCATCAATCACGCCGCGACAGCACTGATCTTCAAGCGGCGCTTCGAGGACGTGTCGCTCGTCGCTCTCCTCCTCTCGGTGCAGGCCATGGAGTTTGCCTGGGTCGCGTTGAACTACCTCGGCGTCGAGCACACGACAACCGAGCCGATCGTGCGCTACGTCGGCGACATCCACCTCGCGTACATGCCGTACTCGCACTCTGTGCTAACGGTCCTTGGTGCAATGTTTGTGGTGTGGTCAATGGGAGCTGTCGTCGGTCGAGCGCGCCTCGGCGCGATCCTGAGCTTCGCAATACTGTCGCATCTCCTCCTCGATCTCGTGACGCACAACGGCGACATCGCCCTGGGCCCCTTCGACGGCGCGCCAAAATACGGAACGTTCCTGTACGGTCGACTTGCACCGCTTGCGTTTCTGGTGGAACTGGCCTACGGGCTTGTATGCTGGTGGATCTTCCGCGGCGGTAAGGCTCTGTTTGCAGTCATTCTGGGTTTCAATCTCGCGAATATCTCGGAGTTCTTTCGATCGATACCAGGCCCCGAAGACGCGCTGGCGGGCCGCCCTTTGACACTCGTCACCGTCATCCTTCTCCAGATTATCGTCACGATGTGGGCAGTCTGGTGGAGCGCCGCCAAGGTGCCGACGGATGTGGTATCCGGCCGCGACGAGAACATGTCACAGACGGAACGCGTCACCGGTCTTGGCATCGTAGAACGTTGAGGCCGCAGGCGCCGGCACATCGTGGGAGCCGCGCCCATCGCCACGTGAGAATTTGGAGGAAATCGTGTCAATCATGGAAGCAGGCCGCCCACTGACGCAACGGGAACGGGCGCTGTACCGCACGAGCACGGGACTGGTGCTGGCGGTGATGCTGTTCAGCATCATCAACTTCGTGTTCAACGACCATTTTCCTTTTCCGAACGGTCCTGAAGGCGCGTTCGTCCATCTTGGATTCCCGCCGTACTTCAAGGTTGAGCTGACGATCGCCAAGATCCTCGGTGTACTTGCGCTCGTGATTCCCGCTGTTCCATTCAAGGTGAAGGAATTCGCGTACGCCGGCTTCGCGATCACGCTGGTGTCGGCCGCGATTGCCCATTTCGGCCGCGGCGACGCACGCAATCTCAGCGTGTTGTACGTCATCGATCCACTCGTCTTCTTCTGCCTGCTGGCGGTTTCGTACTACTACTTTGAAAAGAGCCATTCGCTCCAGGCAGGTGCCCGCTCAGCTACCGTATCCCATCACCAATCGGCTGCCTAGTAACCATCATGAGCTCTATGGCTCACAATCACATGGCTGACGACGGCGACTCGAAGGGGGCTCCGGATCCGTTGACGACGTTCAACGAGTACCGGAGCCTGCTTTTCTCGATCGCCTATCGGATGCTGGGAACCGTCGCCGACGCGGAAGACGTGTTGCAGGATGCATTCATTCGCTGGCAGCAGGCGCCGCGCGACGAGATCCGATCGCCTAAGGCGTTCCTGGTCACGATCGTCAGCCGGTTGTGCATCAATCACCTGCAGTCCGCTCGTGCGCAGCGCGAGGAATACGTCGGCCAGTGGTTGCCAGAACCGGTGGTGACCGATGCGGCGAGCGATCCCACGAGCGCGATGTGGGCGGGCGAGTCGATCGCCATGGCATTCCTCGTGCTGCTGGAGCGTCTGAATCCCATCGAGCGCGCCGTGTTTCTGCTCCGCGAAGTGTTCGACTATGAGTACGCCGAGATTTCGGCGGCGGTCGGGCGAACGGAAGCTAACTGCCGGCAGATTCTGCGGCGAGCCAAGGAGCACGTGCACGCGGCACGGCCTCGGTTCACACCGTCTGCTCGGAAGCAAACCGACCTGCTCGCGCGGTTCGTTCAGGCGGCGACCAACGGCGATCTCGATGGTCTGGTCGCGCTGCTCGCCAGCGACGCCGAGCTTCACACCGACGGCGGCGGTAAGGCGCCGGCGCTGCCCAACCTCGTCCACGGCGCGACCAATATCGCTCGCGCCATTCTTGGCGGGATGGCCAGGTTCGCACCGAAGACATTCGCGACGCGGCTCGTCGAAATCAACGGGGAACCAGGCTTTGTCAGTTATTTCAACGGCAAGCCCGCCATCGCGCTCGTGTTGCACATCTCCGACGACAACGTTCAAAAGATATTCGCGATCAGCAACCCGGACAAGCTCGCGCGTCTCCCCGGACCACCTTCGTAAAAGCACCCAATAGCGGCGTCACAGACTCTCCACGTCGCCGGTCTTCACTTCAGAGAGCAACGTGCTGAGGTGACACATGGCATCAAGAGGATCAATCGAACGACCGCGGCGGAGTTCGTCATGCGCCTTCTGATCATCGGCGCGACCGGCGGCACCGGGCTTCAAGTGACCATCCAAGCCGTCGAAGGCGGGCACCGCGTGACCGCGTTCGTACGGTCTCCGCAGAAACTCGGCTCACTGCGTCAGCGCGTGGTGGTCCGTGAGGGTGACCCACGCAGCGTCGCCGATCTGCGGGACATGCTTCCGGGTCACGACGCCGTGATATCCACCTTGGGTCCACCAGGAGTGAGACCCGCAACGATCCTCCGCGCCGCCGCCGCAAGCACGATCGCCGCGATGCAAGCGGCGGGCGTACGGCGACTGCTCGTCGTCTCCGCTGCGGTGTTGTTCGACGATCTTGGCCTCGCCGGCAAAATCCTGCGGCGCACGCTGCTGAGAAATGTCGGAGACGATTCAATCGAAATGGAGCGCGTCGTCGTCGCGAGCGCTTTGGACTGGACGATCGCGCGTCCGCCGCGATTGACGAACGGTCCGCGAACCGGCCGCTACGACGTGGAGAACGGGCACTTGCCTGGTCGGAGCGCGTTTGCCGCCATCAGCCGGGCCGACGTCGCCGAGTTTCTGGTCAGCGAGATGCAGCACAACAAACACATCCACGAGATCGTCGGCATTACCGGCAGAACGTGAGCTCAACGATGATTCCGTCATTGACGTTGTTCGTGCATGTCGTCGGGATGCTGACGTTGTTCGTGGGACTCGGTCTCGAGTGGGCCAGTCTGGACGGCCTGCAACGTTCCATCACACGCGAACAAGCCCTGCCGTGGCTGCGGCTCGTTCGCGATCCACGGCGGTTCAGGGGTATCGATGAACACGGGATTGATTGCCAGGGCATCCGTGACGATAGCAGCGCCTGCCGCTGACGTGTGGGAAGCGCTCGTCACGCCTGCTGCGATCAAGACGTACATGTTCGGTGCGACGGTGACGTCGGATTGGGTCGTGGGCAGTCCAATCGCATGGACGGGCGAGTGGCAGAGCCGGGCGTACGTGGACAAGGGGATCATTCTTGAGATCGTCCGAGAGCGAGTGCTCGAGTTCAGCCACTTCAGTCCGCTTGCTGGAGTGGCCGATCTGCCGGAGAACTACCACATCGTGACCGTGCACTTGTCCAGCGACGGAGCGCAGCAGACACGCGTATCGTTGCATCAGGACAACAATCTCACCGACGAGGCGCGCGAGCGTGCGGAAAGGAACTGGAGCTTGATGCTCGCCGGCTTGAAACACTTCGTGGAGCACAACCTGCCAACCATCGACACCGAGCCGGACTGAAACTGACGATCGGACGACTGGGGGTATGTGACACAGTTCTTACACAAACCTAGCCTGACTTGCGTCGACGCGTGCCAACGCGCACGGAGTGGTACCGAATAAGAGAGTGATGATGGAGCGGCGGCCCAGGCGCCCGGATTGATGCGGCTGGAGGGGATCCTCGCACCGGCGAAAATGAACGGCGGTACGCCAAAGGACTGACCCCGACGATTGCGGAGAACCGATCTCGCAACACGGTCGCCGACCCGAACCCCGCCGTCTCGGCGACCGCTTCTACCGACAGCTTCGTCGTTTCGAGCAGGCGCTGTGCAACGCGGACTCGGGCCCTCGCGATCCACGCCGCCGGCGTCATCCCCACGTGCTCGCGGAAGCGGCGACTGAGCGTCCGACAACTCATCGCCGCCTGACGGGCAAGGACGGGCAACGACAGGTCGTTGCGCACCTGCTGTTCGATCCAGATCAGCAGCGGGCCGAATGTCGAGTGCGGAACATCGGGTTGTTCGTGAACGATGAACTGCGCTTGACCGCCGGCGCGCTCCAGCGGCATCACCGCTGCGCGAGCTACCTGCGCGGCGATCTCTGCGCCACAGTCGCGTCGGACGAGATGGAGACACAGATCCAATCCGGCGGCGGCGCCTGCAGACGTCAGCACTGGACCGTGGTCGACGTACAGCACGTCGGGATTGACGGTGATCGCAGGAAACCGGCGCGCCAGTTCCGAAGCGGCGCGCCAGTGTGTCGTCGCGACCCGGCCGTCGAGCGCGCCGGTGCGCGCCAGAACGAACGCGCCGGTGCAAATTGACGCGACGCGTGCGCCGCGGACGATGGCTCGGCGCAGTTCGGCGACCAGCACGTCCGGAATCGAGCGCTCCAGGTCATCGATCCCTGGTACCACGATCGTGTCTGCCTTCCGGAGCATCGTTAATGGCCATCGAACGGTCAGGTTGACATGTGCCGACTCGGCCTTCGGTCGCAGACCGCACACGCGGACGTCGTACGCGGGATGCCCATCGTGATCGCGCACGCGCCCGAACACTTCGCACGGTGCGGCAACGTCGCCGAGCACGACGCCGTCAAAGGCGACGACCGCGACGAGATGCTGCCGCTGGCGTCGGACGCGTCGTGGCGCAATTCCTACGAATATTGACTTTGCTGCCACTGGCCGAATTATCCCGCATTCCCTAGGATGGAATCCATGGCGTTGATGGATGTCCTCGGCCCGGCTATCGGCGCTTGCGTCTTCGTTTTCATCATGTCAATCGTGCGCGAGCCTGCCCGTCGAACATTGAACGCGGTGATCGTTGCCGGTGCGTCTGGCGTATACCTCAGTGGCGGCTTCGGCCTCTGGGAGATCGTCTATCCCGTGGTGGCGACGCCAGTGGTGTATCGCGCGCTTCAGTCGTACCGATACATCGGCGTCGCATGGCTGATGCACGCGGGTTGGGACTTGCCTCATCACCTCTGGGGGAATCCGATTTGGCCGTTCATGCGGACATCGTCCTTCGGGTGCTTTGTGTTCGACTCGCTCATCGCGGTGTGGTTCTTGGCCGGCGCGCCCGGCGTCGCTCGCCGCGCAGACGACCACCTCGCGGAAGCACTGTCTCGATAACTGCAGTTCGGCCGCTTGCTGCTTGAGTGCTTCGATCCTCGAATCCATTGACTCCGGTCCAGTCCGCGAGCAGCCGCCTGGTGCCGGTATCCCAGTACGTGGCGGAGTGGCTTGCGTCGGCTGTAGCGATTTCGCGGATGCCATGCCGGCGCGGCACATGCGTATGTCGAGGGTCCGACAATCCCTCGAAAGAGGGACTCCGCGTCCAACTTTCTCGGGATGCGGCATGTGTCGACTGGCGCCTATCGTTGCGCGATGACCGGTCCTCATTCGAATGTGATTGAACCTCTCGAGCGTCGACGCCGGGATTCCAAGTTTGGCCGCCGCGGAGGTACCTTTACTTCTTGAGCGAGGCCTCCAAATTGCCCAGCACACCGAGCTGGCCGAGTGAGTGGACGAATCGAGGCGGGGCAGCTGCCCGACCTCCGCCGATTGGTCGAGGCCGATCACGCGAGCGACGTAGTGCTCGATCTGAACGAGGTGAGGCTCGTGGACGCGGAGGTCGTGCGGTTCCTACTGCATTGCGAAATGCAGGGCATCCGGCTCGCACAGTGTCCCGCGTATGTCCGCGAGTGGATGGTCCGCGAGAAGTGACCTCCGTGATTGAGTGCGCTGCGGCGCCAGGTCCAACAACACAGAAGAAGAGAGGAGGAATCAGATGTCGACAGCAATTGAGGGTGTCAAGAACGTCGTTCTGGTGCACGGGGGGTTTGTAGACGGGTCCGGTTGGCAAGGCGTCTACGACCTTCTCACGAAGGACGGTTACAACGTGTCGATCGTCCAGAATCCGACCACCTCGTTGGCGGATGACGTCGCGGTCACGAAGCGCACGCTGGCCGCGCAGAACGGCCCGGCGATTCTCGTCGGCCATTCGTACGGCGGCGTCGTCATTACGGAAGCCGGGAACGATCCGAAAGTCGCAGGCCTCGTCTACATCGCGGCCTTCGCACCGGACAAGGGCGAGTCCGTGTCCGCGTTGATCAAGAACCCGCCGCCGGGTGCGCCTGTGCCTCCGATCCTGCCGCCACAGGATGGCTATCTGTTTCTCGATCGGACGCAGTTTCGAGCGTCGTTCGCCGCGGATGTCAGCGCTGACGCGGCGGCATTCATGGCGGACTCGCAGGTCCCGTGGGGGCTCGAGGCTCTCAACGGCGCCGTCAGCGAGCCGGCGTGGAGAACGAAGCCAAGCTGGTATCTCGTATCCACGGAGGACCGGATGATTCCGCCCGACGCGCAGCGCGGGATGTCGAAGCGCGCCGGTTCAACGGTTGCCGAGGTCAAGGGCAGTCACGCCGTCTATGTGTCGCAGCCAAAGGCCGTTGCCGCGATCATTGCGAAGGCAGCAAAGGACGTGGCCCTGTCCACACGGTAGGGTCACTCACGAGTTCGGCCATTGTGGCGAGTCACGTCCGGCAGTGTCTCCAGCTGCCGGATGTGCCTGGCCATTCGAATCGACCGCAGTCCTGGCGACACCTCGGGTTCCTCGGCATTGCCACCATGGCTCGGTAACGCCGACGGCGTCACAAAGAAGAGCGATGCGGACCGTCACCACCACATGCTCGTCGACCTGAGTGTCGAGTACGGCGGGAGATTATCCTGAAGCGTTCGCACGCGAGAAACGACGCGCAGCCGCCACCATGGCCGACGTTTTGGCGTATTCGGATTTCCTGCTCCGTTCACGTCGCTGCGGCTTGGATCGTCTGTCCGGGCCAGGACCCCTGCGGGCGAGCCCCTCCTCGGAAACCCCGACATCCAATCGCTCAATAATCTGGCGGGTGACGAGATGGTCTGACCTGACAAGGAGATCCAGGCGATCGTGGAGGTCGCCGACGACCGCTGTCCACGTCAGCCCCGCCGCGCTGCCTCGATGGTGGCGATGTCGATCTTCTTCATCGGCATCATCGCCTCGAAGGCGCGCTTTGCCTCGCCGCCACCAGCCGCAAGCGCCTCGGTTAGCGTGCGCGGGGTGATCTGCCAGGAAAGGCCCCAGCGGTCCTTGCACCAACCGCACTGGCTTTCCTTGCCGCCATTGCCGACGATCGCGTTCCAGTAGCGGTCCGTCTCTTCCTGATTGTCCGTCGCGATCTGGAAGGAAAAGGCCTCGCTGTGCCTGAACTCCGGGCCGCCGTTGATACCGAGACAGGGAATACCCAGAACGGTGAACTCCACCGTCAGTACATCGCCCTTCTTGCCGCCCGGGTAGTCACTGGGCGCCTCGAGAACAGCGGTCACTTCACTATCCGGAAAGGTGGCGGCGTAAAAGCGCGCCGCCTCATGCGCGTCCTTGTCGAACCAGAGGCAGATTGTGTTCTTTGGCTTCATGTTCGTGTGCTCCTTTTGGTCGACCAGGACGAACGCCACCGTCTCTGCGTCCGCGATCATCGTGTGCGACAAGGACTCAGTGACCCTTCGATGCTGCAGACACCAGACTTGTTTGATCTTGCACAGCCTTGCCAGCATCTCTTGATGGTCCCTGGTTATGGCTGCCGTTTCCGTTTTGCCGAAGTGCTGGACGGTGAATCCATGCGGGCCGTTCAAGATAATGAAAGGATGATCATTCGTCACACGGCGCGTCCCGAAGGACGGACCATGTCAAGGCGGCGAGTGCGGTGGTCACAAGACCGGCGCGCACCGCGTGACCGTACTCCCACCGGTTGCGCCAATTCGCCCAGTCCTGCGGGATCGCATCGAGAGGCCACCGCATCATCTCGATGTTCGCGGGCTGAACGACGCTCCAGAATATTCCGTGTGCAGCTGCGAGACAGCCCGCGGCGGCGACCGTCAGTCGAGATGAACGGCGGCGTTGCCGTTGCGCCATCCAGGCGAGTGCGGCGGTGCTCGCAACCGCGACGGCTTCCGCCGGTCCCGCGGTTTTGCCGAACGTCGGATAGAGCGTGCGGTGAAGCCTCACATACAGTGGGGGCTCGTACTGCATCTTGGCCGGCAATTCCATGAGGTGCGCGACGGCCGCGCTCATCGTCATCGCAACTGCCATGATCGATGAAAACCGACATGCGTTCAGCGCTGCCGAGTCAGCTGGTTCCCTGGAGTTCCGGTCCATGCTGTCTCCCCTCGTAAAGTAAGAATCAACATCTCCAATTCAGCTCCGGCACGCAAGCTCGACACCAACGCACCCACAAGAAGGCAACTCATGAGCATGCAAGCGACTGGAGTCACTGCGCATGGTGCGTAGTCCGATTCCTTGTGATGCCAAGGTATGGGATCGCGAAGCCGTCGAGCGACGAGAACAAGATCAGGCACATGCCAAGTTGCAGCAGCCGCTGCCCTTGACGCGTCAACAATAGAGCCATGTCCATGGGTTGATCGGCTGTCCGGAACGTCGTCGACCCTGATGGACACGGTCGTGCTCCCTTCAGTCATCGCGATGGTTCAAACAGCTCGATCGGGTTGCCGTCCGGGTCTTCAATCTGAATCTGACGTCCGCCGGGACCGCTTTCCATCTCGTTTCGAAAACGGAGGCCGGCCCTCTTGAGTACGGCGATACAGCCCCCGAGGTCCGAGACTCTCAGCACGATGCGGTTCCAGCCGCCAGGCTCTTGACGTTGACCGTTCGGCATCGGCCGAGAGCCAGACGCTCCGGGGCCACTCAGCAGGATTTGTGAATCTCCGAGCGACACACTGGCGAATGCCGGAAGTTGCTGGTGCTCCACCTTGAAACCGAGATGCTGAGTGTAGAACGTCACGGAGCGAGCAACATCTTTCACGTGGTAGCGGACGCCGTGGACACTCTTGATGAACGCCTGTGTGTCTTGACGCGGGGTTGCGGTGTCAGACATGGCGACCTCCTTTCGAGTGTTTTTACCGCTCGAGCCCATGAGGCTGCTGGTCGAGCCATGCCTTCTGATATGCAACCGTTGGCCCATCGACGCCACTCATGAGATCCAACTCGACGGTCATGAAGGGATCGGGACGAGCGTCGTACAGCGGCTTAACTGTCAGCTGTAGCTGTCCTGGCGATGATCGTGCATCACCGCATCGTCTGAACGGTTCGTCAACAAGGCCGGCGACGACAACCCGGCCGATATCGTTCTAACGTCCTATGGCTCATCGTCGAATCTCGAGTGCGAGGAACGAATGGCCGCGTGAAATCCCCGACACGATGAAAGCCGCGGCGGTCGATCGATTCGGTCCGCCGTCGGCGCTGACCCTGCACGACCTTCCAGTGCCGAAGCCAGGACCGCTAGAGGTGCTCATCGCGATCGATACGGCCGGCATTGGCAGCTGGGATGCCTCGATACGCGAGGGTTCGTGGCGAAAGCCCGGGCGACCACGATTCCCTCTGGTGCCGGGGGTTGATGGCGCGGGAATCGTCGTGGCCAGAGGCGCACGAGTCCGGCGCATCCAACTCGGTGACCGCGTCTACGCATACGAGTTCGGCAATCGACAGGGTGGCTTCTACGCGGAGTTCGCCGCGGCAAAGGCTGAGCACGTGGGCCGTGTACCGAAGGGGCTCGATCTACGCGATGCCGGAGCGGTTGCCACAACGGGGTTAACCGCACTCCAGGGCATCGACGCGCTCGGGCTGCGGCCGGGGCACACCGTGCTGATCTTCGGTGCTTCCGGTGCCGTCGGCACGATGGCGGTTCAATTCGCCCGCCAACGCGGGGCTCATGTCATCGCCACAGCATCCGGCGCAGCACCGACGCGTCTGGTCCGCAAGCTCGGCGCCCATCGTGTCATCGACGCTCGGCGTACGGAATCCACGGATCGACTCAGAACGTTCGCGCCCGACGGACTGGATTGTGTGCTTGCGCTCGCCGGAGGTGCCGAGCTCGAGCGGTGTCTCGACTTCATGCGGCCCAAGGGACGCGTCGTCCACCCGAATGGCATCGAACCGGTCCCGATGGAGCGGCGCACGCTCCGCGTGCATGCATTCGACGCGATCGCGAATCCGCGTGAATTCGACAAGCTGAGTCGTCACCTCGCCAAGGGCCGGATCCGCGTGCCTATCGCGGCGAAGTATCCGCTGGGGAGGGCCGCCCAGGCGCATCGGCGGTTGGATCGGGAACACGTGCTGGGACGGATGGTCTTGCAGGTGCACCGTGACCGTCACTGATCGGCGGTATGGCAGTCGCGGACGTCTGGGACCTGCGCGCACGATATCGAACCCGGATCGAACCGCATCCTACCTAGCCCTCGGCATTGAGAGGACGGCCGAACCTTTCGTACAGGATCGGGACCACGATCATGTTCAGCGCTGTCGAACTCAACAGGCCGAACATGATGACCATTGCCATCGGCGCTTGAATTTCGCTCCCGGGCGCGCCGGCAGATAGTGCGATCGGCACCAGCGCCAGCCCGGCGGCCAGCGCGGTCATCAAGATCGGCACGACCCGCTCGGTCGCGCCTCGAACGACGGCCGTCTTGAGATCGGTCACGCCCTCGTGTTCCCGCAAATGACGGATGTGCGAGACCAGCATGATGCCGTTACGGGTGGCGATGCCGAACAACGTAATGAAGCCGACGATCGAGGCAACGGACAGGACACCGCCCGCCAGATATACGCCAATGACACCGCCAATCAACGCCAGCGGCAGGTTGAGCATGATCAGCAAGCCATCACGCGACGAGCCGAATGCCGCCGAGAGGATGAAGAAGATCGCGACGATGACGCCCAGCGAGAGCCAGAGAAGCTGCCTGGACGCCTGAGCCTCGCTTTCAAACTGACCGCCGTACTCGACGTGATAACCCTGCGGCAGTTTGACGTTCTGAGTGACCCGCTCCTGAATGTCGTTGACCACGCTGCGCAAGTCCCGCCCGGAGACGTTGCTCTGGACGACGATGCGGCGCTGGACGTTCTCCCGCATGACGAAGTTCGGGCCACGATCTTCCTGAATCGTTGCGACGGCAGACAGTGGAATCTGGCGACGGTCCGGTGTTTGAATCTGCGTGGTGGCAATCGCGTCGAGCTCCGTCGAGTCGTC
This sequence comes from uncultured Acidobacteriota bacterium, assembly GCA_963807105.1. Taxonomy (GTDB): domain Bacteria; phylum Acidobacteriota; class Vicinamibacteria; order Vicinamibacterales; family UBA2999; genus DASPWV01. The sequence continues at coordinate 263,882 of CAWEAM010000003.1, forward strand.
CAGGGCGTAGCGAACCACCAACGGAAAAGCGATCTGCCCCTGAAGAATCTGACCCACTGCATGGCCTACGCGCGCCGTCTGCAAGGCTTCTGCGACTGTCCCCGATTGGAGTCCTTGACCAGCGGCTGCTGCCGGATCGACGCGCACCTTGAGCGTCGGAATGTCGATCTGGGCCTCTGTCGCGAGGTCGACCACTCCCTCGACCTGCGACATCTGACCTTGCACCTGGCTCGCCAGCCGGCGGAGGGTTGGAAGATCGTCGCCGAAAATCTTGACGGCGATGTTCGCGCGGGTGCCGGAGAGCATGTGGTCGATGCGGTGCGAGATCGGCTGGCCGATCGTGACGTTGGTGCTCGGGAGCAGCGAGACCTTCTGCCTCAGCTCCTCGAGCACCGCTTCGCGCGGCCGGTCCTTCATCTCCAAACGCACGTCGATCTCCGCTGACTCCACACCCTGCACGTGCTCATCGAGCTCTGCGCGGCCAGTGCGCCGTGCCGTCGACGTTACCTCCGGCACGCTCAACATCAATCGCTCGAGGGCATTGCCGAGCGCGTTCGAATCAGCGAGGCTCGTCCCTGGGATGGTAACGGCGCTCACAGTCAGCGCGCCTTCATTGAACTCAGGGAGAAACGATCTGCCCGCCGCGAGGATGCCCACGAGCGCAGCCACCAAAAACGCAGCGGCCGCGGTCAGAACTGTCCGCCAGTACGTGAACGCATGCCCGAGCCATCGCTCGTAGGCGGCCTTGAGACGTTGCGTCAACTGGGGCTCGGTACCCGACGCAATCAGGCGTGACTTCGGCAGGAGCCAGGAGCACAGAACTGGTGTGACCGTCAGTGCGACGACAAGCGAAGCGGTCAGCGCTACGACATAGCCAAAACCAAGGGGCCGCAGGAGCCGGCCCTCGACGCTGCTCAACATGAACAGAGGTAGGAAGACGAGTGCCACGATGACGGTCGCGAACACGACCGAGTGCCGAATTTCCGTGCTTGCGCGGTAGACAACCTCGAGCACGGGCAAGCGCTCGGACGCTGGTCGTGTCGCGTTTTCTCGCAGGCGCCGAACGACGTTCTCCACGTCGATGATGGCGTCGTCGACCAGCTCGCCGATGGCGATGGCGAGCCCGCCCAGGCTCATGCTATTGATCGTGAGACCGAATCGATCCATCGCAATGACGGCCGCCACAAGCGATAACGGCAACGCGAGCAGCGTAATGACTGCCGCCCGGATGTTCATCAGGAACACCGCGACGACGAGGATGACGAGGACCGCGCCCTCGATGAACGCGGTGAAGAGGTTGTCGAGCGACTGCTCGATGAAATCCGCTTGCCTGAACAGATCGCGATGGATCTGCATGCCCTGAGGGAGGGCTCGTTGGATCTCTTCAAGAGTGCTGTCGATGCGCTCGGTCAGTTCCAGTGTGTTGACTGCCGGCTGTTTCTGAATGCCAACGATGACGGCGGGTCTGGCATTGTGTGAGCCTTCGCCCCGCTTGATAGCCGCACCTTCGCGAACGATACCCACGTCCTGTATGAGCACTGGGGCTGCGTCCGTGGCCTTGACGCCGACCGCGGCGATGGCGTCGGCGTCACCGAGACGGCCGACACCGCGCACGAGGTACTCCTGGCCTTGTGCGACCTGAAATCCTGCAGTCGCGTTTTGGTTCGCCGCGATGAGCGCTTCCGCGACTTCTTCGAGCGTCACCTGGTGTGCCGCGAGGCGTGCGGGATCGAGGACGACCTCGGTACTGCTTCTGCTCGCCTCCCGTAGCGATCACTTGCGAGACGCCCGGAACGGCCAGTAGGCGTCGCCTGATCACCGTCTCCGCGACGGTTCGGAGTTCCAGCGGCGAGTGCCGGTCAGATTCCAGGTCGATGAACAGCACCTCACCCATGATGGAAGAGACTGGGGCCAGGAACGGTGGCTCGATGTTTGGGGGCAACGAACCTGAAACCAGACTGAGCCTCTCCGTGACCGTTTGACGGGCACGATTGATGTCCCGCCCCCAATCGAACTCCACCCACACGACAGCGACGCCGACCGCCGTCGCGGAGCGCACACGCCGAACGCCCGCGGCGCCATTCAGGGCGGATTCGATGGGGAAGGTGACCAGCGACTCGATCTCGAGCGGGTCCATGCCCGGCGCTTCGGCGAGGATGGTCACCGTCGGCGCCGTGAGATCCGGCAGTACGTCCAACGGGATTCGGGTGGCGGTCCAGCCACCCCAGATCAGGAACGCCGCGGCGAGGGCCACCACAATCGGACGATGCCTGAGCGACCAGCGAATGAGTCCATCAATCATGTTCGGCTCCGCTCAGTGCACGTGCCCGTGGGCGGGAACCGACGTCGACAACGACGCGAGGCGCACGAGGTAGGCACCCTTTGTCACCACGCGGTCGCCCGGCTTGAGGCCTTCGGTGATCTGCACCACGTCTCCCGATCTCGGGCCGAGCGTCACCGCCCGCCGCTCGAAGGTTTCGCCCTCGCGCTGCACGAACACGATCGGTCGCCCGGCATCGTCGACGATGGCGGCGGCGGGAACGACGGGGCGGGGCTGCGTGGTCTCCATCAGTAAATGGAGGAACGCAGCTTGCCCTACGGGTAATCCGAGCGTCCGGTTGTCGAAGGCGAATGTGATGGGCAATGTCCGGGACCTTGGATCCAGCACTTTCCCGACGCTCACGAGGTGGCCCGTCGACACGCGATCCGGTTGTCCTGCTATTTGGATTTCGGCCGCCTGCGCGAGGCGCGCACGCGCCGCCTGTGCTTCCGGAACCTGGCCAACGACGTGTACTTGTGCGGCATCCACGACGCGGAACAACACGCGTCCGGCCGTGACGTTCGCCCCCGTGGCGGCTTCGCGCTGAGCGATGACGCCACTGACGGGTGCCCGGAGGATGAACAACCCTGCGGCATCCGTTGCTCCTCCGGTGCGAGCCGCGTTGTACTGGGCCAGACTCGCTTCGGCCGCGGTCAGCCGGGCTTTCGCTTGCTCCTCGGCGGATTGCGCCTCGTCCAAACGCCTGCCAGGCGCCGCGCCTGCTGTTGTTAGTCGCTCTGCCCGCTCGCGATCGCGTGTCGCCAGTGCTAGCGCCGTTTGTGCTTCTGCGAGCGCACGCTGCATCTGGGGAAGGTCGGCTGGCGCCGAGGGTGGCGGTAGTAAGCGGGCGAGTTCCTGCCCGCGAGACACGCTCGCTCCAAGGGCCACTTCGACAACGCCCGTCAGGCGACCGTCGATAGGTGCGACCACGTCGGCGGTGCCGCCCGGTCTCGCTTCGAGGCGCGCTGGAACGCGGATGGACTCACGGACAGCCTGTTCCTTCACGAGTGCGGTCCCGAAGTCGAGGCTCCACTGCTGTTCCTTCAGGAAGCTGATGCCTGGCACATCTTCGCCGCCTGGCGGCGTGGCCGCACGGGCCGCTTCAGCGTTCGGATGCACGGCGACTTCGCCAACACGATGTTCATCGTTCAGTCCGGTCGACCTGAGCACGACCACGAGCTGGCGTTTGCCCGCATGGGCGGGTTTCACATCAAGCCCGAAAATTCCCGGTCGAGACGGTGCGTCCACACGGAACACTTCCAGTTGCGCCGAGCTGCCTTCGAGTCGAACCTCCACGTTGCCTTCGGTGAGCGCCTTGAAGTCATCCAGGCGTGTGAGGTGAATGGCGAATCGTGACGTGGAACCGACTGCCAGAGGCGGGTACTCGGCGAACAGCTCGGTCTTCTCCGTCCACCGCGTCACGCTCAACGCTTCGGATACTTCCGGCGCGGGTTCGGGCGCGGCCGAACGACTACACCCGGCCGCGAGCATGGCGATGAGGAAGGTTGAGAACAGAGATTTCAGGGCCACAATGCATCTCCCACTGCGCGTTCCAGAGCGATCTGTGCCACGCGCGCGTCCAGCCGTAAATCGATGCTGCGAATCCTTGCCCGTGAGGCAGTACGCGCCGCATCGAGCAGCTCGAGAATGCCGACCTCACCCTCGCGATACGCCACTATTGCGATCTGCACCAGCTCCTCAGCGGCCCCCTGCTGCTCTTGGGACAGCGCGGCTTGCCGGAGCGTCAGCACCTCCGAGGCGCCGGTGATCTCAGTGCGGATGCGGTATTCAATGGACATGCGTTCCGCCTCTACTCGTGACCGCTCGGCCTCCCACCGCGCGCCTTCCCGACCGCCGGCATCGAACAGGGGCAGCGCCACGGTCACCCCGAATACACCGCCGGTCTTGCGTCCCGACAGCTCGTCCGCTCGTTTCACGCCACCAAACAGATTCGGGGAAGGGAGTCGCGCTCGTCGAGCCGCCTCGGCTTCGAACGTTGCGCGTTGACCGAGCTGCTCGAGGGCACGAAGCTCTGCGCGAGTGGACGTCGCTCGGATGAACAAGGTTTCGATAGGGACCAGCGGCTGCTGCGCGATCTGTGTGCCCGCAACTGTGGTCAGCGAAGCGTTGGGCGGCAGCATGCCCGAGACCGTCGCGCGCACTTCGGCGAGTGCGACCGCCGCGGACGTAACGACCTGGTTGGTGTCGCGGAGCTCCTGTTCTGCGCGCAACCGATCGAATCGCGAGCCTTCGCCTTCTCGCTCACGGGTGCGAAGGATCTCGATGAGCCGCTCAACTTCGCGCATGTGGGCGCGCACGGACTCGAGCCGTTCCTGCTCGGCGACGACCCGAGCGACCGCCGCGGCAGCATCGGAGCGGAGCAGCCATAGCCGCAGGTCGCGCTCGGCCTCTGCGGCGGCGGTCGCCGCAACGCCGGCTCGCGACAGCGCGTCACGCGCTCCGAACAACGATAGCGACTGCTCCGCCTGGAAGAATTCGGTGAAGCCCGCCCCTTCTCGGCTGTACGTGACGGAAGGATTTGGATACGAGAGCCGCGCGAGCTGCTCACGATGGGTGACCTCCGCCTCAGCGCGGATCGCCCTGGCCTGCGGCCCATCGCGCACGATCAGCTCCACAACTTCGCGCTCGGTTCGGTCCTGGCTAGCAGCCACGGATGGCGCCAGCAGGCCGACCGCAGCGATCCAGGTACAGACCTGGGCTCGTGTCGGCATACAACGGTCCTCGGTTATTCGAACTGACAGACAACCAGCGAAGCGCCGGTCAGGTGATCAGGCGTGGGGGGTGAGAGGCGGGGCGCGAGAGGGGGTCCGAGCGTCGAACGGCGGACCGTGAACTCGTACGTCAGTGAAGGGCACCGCGGACCGAATTGGGGCGCTAGGGACCGCGAGCGTAGGCCCGGGTAGCTCGGCAAGATCGACGTGCGCCTGCGGAATGCGAGCGCAGCTCATACTGACACTGACCGAGTGTCGACCCGGCTCGCACGGGTCGGCCTGCCAGGCCGGCCGGTCCTCACCTGCAAGAGTGTGATGGTCCCGATCAGCTGTTGTTGGATGATCGTGATCGTGCACGGCCGGGCCGTGGTGGTGATCCGGGTGATCGTGCCCTAGGTACTCGTGGACGTGCAGAGACGACGCCATGGACGTCGAGACGACCAAGGCGTGAACGAGCACGCAGGCGACGAGCCGGCTCACGGAAACAGTCTACTATGACCGGCCGAAGGGCTTCGCCAGCCTCTCTACCACCGAAACAGCGCATTCACGTACCTGTCTCAAACGCGAGCAGAGGCGGATGAAGGCGCACGCTTGGAAAGCGAAACGGTCGAGCAACGCCAACCGACGCTTTCACTTGCTCGTCGCCAGGCGCGACGTTGTCAGGATGTCCTGACCGTCGCGAACGTTGGGCTGAACTGTCAGGCCCGCGATGCCGCGATGCCGCAGACACGGACCTGTGTTCCGACACGATTTGCCGGACGCGTGCGGAACTGGCCTGGTTCCGCGGCTGGCCTTCGCGCGCAGGTCGCCCACTGTGGCCTCGGGGTGGCGATCACGCTCGGTGCCGGTGCCCCGGCCGAAACCTATCCGATTAGGGTCGGCAGCCTGGCGCAGTAACGGCACACGCTTGTTCGGCCTTTGCATGGCACGTGGCCGACGAGTCTTTGAGCCAGGCGGAACAGTCAGTCAAATCGATACGGGGTACGTATGGTCCCTCTGGTGGTCGCTGCAATTCGCTCAGCGGCAGCTTATTGACCTCGTCGATGATCTTCGCAAAGGCGCGGGTTGCACCCTCGAGCCCCGACCAGGCAATGGTATCGGGCTTGTCGCCCGACGTGTGCATGTGGATGAAGTCGTTGGACTGGATCACGACTCCCGGCAGGAACCCACGGAATGGCCCAAGGTCGCCTCCAGGCGGGTTTTGGCTTGGCTGCGCCCATAGCGGCACACCAAACTCACGAAGCGCGTCGACGGCAATCTTCGTCAGCTGCGGTCTCGATGAACCACCCGCATACCACTGCAACGGAATAATGGCTTCCGTCCATCCAGTGGTCCCGCCATAGGTGAGCACTTGTGAAGGATGTTCGGCGTTGATCATCAACGCCGTCTTGGAGAAGAACTTCTCCCGGTTCATCGCCAGCCACTCCCTGCCATAACCGCCGGGGCTATTCTGATGGTGGCCGTCCGTCCCGATGAACACCATGGTCCGGCGTCGCTGGCTCTGCGGAACCTTGGCGAAATACTCGGCCAACCCAAGCATGGTGGCGACGCCGCTTGAATTGTCGCCCGCGGCGTGGAAGAAGCCATCGCGGTGCGCAATGACATAGATCGTTTCATCGGTTGCGCCCGGCAGCGTGCCCCACACCAAGAACGATTTCTGATCCGCCCATTTGGCGTCCAGGCGGATCTTGATGCGCGGGGGATCGCCAGCCGGCGCCTTGGCAATCAGATCGCGAATCGTGAGCGCATCCTGGGTCCCGAGGTTGAAGGTCGGAACCGAGGTGACTGCCCGGTACGACTGCACGCTATAGTTGCCTCCCCGGAAATCCGAACCAAAGACGGCCGCCGCGCCGTTGTCCTGGGCGCGTTGCAGCACATCGGCCGGACCCATGTTGTAGCTGACCCGATCTCTGAAGAAGAAGACGGCCTTCCCACGAACGTCCCGCCCGGCAAAATCGGCCTCGCTCCCGAGCCCGACGTACGCCGCTGGCAGATCCAGAACCTTTCCGTTGGTCGCCGCGGCTGCGTACGGCGGCTGGGCCGACGTCAGCGTCATCGTTTTGCCGCCGGCCGTCGCCGTGACCTCCCACGACTCGGGCGCCCATTGCGGATGGAAGAACGCAACCGTCTGGATGCGCGTGTCGGTCAGCCCGATCTGCTCATACTTCTTGAGCAGCCACTGCGCGTCCTCGGCGTCGCCCGACGTGCCAGCGATGATTCCCCAGAACTGCGGATGACCGTGGTCGCGGTAGCGTTCCGCGATGTCCCCCTTCTCCTTCACGTATTGCCAGAGACGCTTGCCGTCGATCGTGCCGTATGCCTTGGCCGTCGCGGGAAGCGGCCAGCCAAGGAACACAGGGGGGGATGTGGAAGTCGCTGGCTGTTGCGCGCGTTGACCTGCGGCGTTGGCCTGATAGAACCAACCACACATCACGAATGCGGCAACCAGGACCACTGAAACGAAGAGAGCTTTCATTCCTCGCACACCAACCTCCCGTTCAGGTGTTGCGCTACACTTTCACGATGTTGTCCGCATCGATAGCGCTCGGTGACGGCTGGCTCAACGACACACGACACACGACGACGATCGATGGCGATCTTTGAGTTCCAGAGTCGGTAGGATGGCAGCGACTCTAGGAGGAGGAAAGGCAGGCTTCAAGTCGCACGATGGTGGTTGGCGGTGTCGCTGTTTCGGCAGTGCGCTGTAGGCAGAATGACGACGCGCCTTACTCGGCACGCATGACCTGCAGTGGATCCACGCGAATCGCCTTCAGCGCGGGCAGCAGACTGCCGAGCGCGGTCATTGCGACTGCGAGCACCACCGCCCCGGTGAAACTCAAGGGATCCATCGGACTCACGCCCGCAAGCAGGCTCCGCAGCCAATTCCCGGCGGCGATGGAGAGGGCGCCGCCGATCAACACGCCGGCGAATGCGAGCCGCATCCCGCGATGCATCACCATGCCGAGGATCGCGCGCTGTTCTGCGCCGAGGGCGATCCGCACACCAATGTCGCGCGCCCCCTGCGACACGTTGTAGGCGAGCAGGCCATGGAGTCCGATTCCGGCGAGCAGGAACGCGATCAGCGCAAACGCTCCGATGACGCGCACCTGCACGCGGCGCGGCGCCGTCTCCGCGCTCACGATATCTGCGAGCGGCTGGACATCCGAGATCGGCTGCTGTGGATCGGCGGACGCGATGATCGCGCGGATGGGGGGAAGGAGGACTTCGACGGGGCGATTGCTTTTGACCACCAGATCGCGAGGGACGTACGCCGAGAGCCCGCGGTCGGGCATCTGTTGCTCCGGCAGATAAATCTGCGGCTCGCTGGTCTGTTCGAGGCCACGCACGCGAATGTCTCCGACAACACCGACGATCGTCCAGTCGCTGCCTCGCACTCTGAACTGTCGGCCCACCGCGTCCTGGCCAGGCCAAAAGCGCCTCGTGAATGATTCGCCGACGACCGCCGCGGGCGGCGACGCCATCGTGTCTCTGTCCGACACGTCGCGGCCAGCCAGCAATGGAATCCCGAGCGTCTCGAAGAAGCGCGGGGTGATGAAGCGAAGGCTGGCAACCCGCTGCTCAGAAGGCAGCCCTTCGTACCCCGGCACGCGGATCACCCAGATCCGGGCGCGGTCAACCATCGGCAGTCCCGTCGTGTATGCGGCGGACGTCACGCCGGGAAGCGCGCGTACGCCGTCGAGCACGCGGCCGAAGAACTGGTGACGCAGGCTCACGCTTTCGTACTGCTTCACCGGGAGCGTCGTCCGGAGCGTGAGGACGCCATCGGTCCGGAATCCAGGGTCGGTGCTTTGCACCTTCAGCGTCGCCCTCAGCAGCAGGCCGCAGGCCACGAGCAACAGCACGGACATGCTCACCTGCGCGACGACGAGAGCTGAGTGCAGGCGCGCTGTCCTCCGGCCCGTGCCTGCGCGGGCGCCATCGTGCAGGGCACGTAGGTCCGACTGGCGTGAAATCCGCCACGCAGGTACGAGACCGGATCCGATCGCGCTGACGAAGGTAGCCACGACTGCTGTCGTCAGCAGCCGGCCATCGATCGCAGGCGTCTCGGCCGCCGGCAGAGTCGTCGGGACCAGGCGAACGAGCGTGGGAATGCCGGCCGCGGCGATGCCGATGCCGGCGATACCGCCAGAGACGGCCAGCATCGCGTTCTCGGTGAATAGCTGCCGCACCAGACGATGGCGCCCTGCGCCGAGTGCGGCGCGGACCGCGAGCTCCTTCTGCCGACCCAGGGCGCGCGTCAGGAGCAGGTTTGCGAGGTTGGTGCACGCAATCAACAGCAGGCTCGCGGCAGCCGCAACGAGAATCCACAGCAGCAGTCGGGCCTGACGCGTCACGTCGTCACGCAGGGTCGTGATCATCGCGCTGATCCGCGGGCTGGCCTCCGGATTCGCGCGAGAGGCCGCACGCGCGATTTCCTGCACTTCGGCATGGGCCTGTTCGCGTGCGACACCGGGATTCAGGCGGGCGACGGTGTGTAGGAACGGGTTGCCATAGATGTATTGACTCGGCTGCAGCTGAATCGGAATCCAGAAGTCCACGAGGCGCGATGGAAACTCGAACGTCGCCGGCATCACGCCGATGATGAGGTGGACCTTGTCGTCCAGCGTTAGCGCTCGGCCGATAAGGGCCGGATCGGCGCCGAACCGGCTGCGCCACACCCGCTCACTGAGAACGACCGTTGGCGGCGATGTCTCGCGATCGTCGTCAATCGTGATGGTGCGTCCACCGAGCGGCGCGATGCCGAGCAGGGCAAACAAGTCGCCGGTCACCGCCGCGCCTTCCAGCCGAACGGGCTCGCCGCTGCCCACGAGATTCCTGGACGAGAACTCGAATGCGGCGATCCGCTCGAAGGACCTGGCGTGGTCGCGCCAGTCGCGGAAGTTCGCCGGCGATGCTTCCGTCCGGCCGCCGCCGGGCGGCGCCTGCCAGATCTTCACGAGCCGGTCTGGATCGCGGTACGGCAGCGGGCGAATCAGCACATGGTCCGCGACCGCGAATGCGGCGGTGGTCGCGCCGATACCGATGGCGGTGACGACCACCACCGTCGTGCTCAGCCCGGGGACGCGCCGAATGGTCTGCCACGCCGTCCGGACGTCCTGCGTGAGGAGGTCGATGTGAGCGGCCGGTGCATTGCGAAGTGCATCGGCCAGCGCTTCGACGACGAGCATCGCGCGATCGACCGCGCGTGGAGCCTGGCGCCAGCGCCGCGCGAAGATCGCGCGGATCTCGCCGCCGTATCCCTCCCGGAAGGATGCGGGATACAGCCACAACAGTGCGCGGTACCAGGTCGGATCGCGGGGCGTCACTAGGCCGGACACTATAGCCAATGTGAATATATTGTCAACGGCTATAGATATTGGTCGGCGAGCGCACACCAGAGTGGCGCGCCTGAACGGCGTCGACAACAAGCCTCGGTTGAGCCAGAATCTCTAGCGGAGGTCCCATGGCCTTTCCGTCCCTCGCCCCCAGCGCACCGGAGCTGGTCGCCGATCGCGCCGTCGTCACGACACGCGCAACGTGGCCGCTCTACGCAGTTCTCTTCGCCTCGGCGAGCGTCGTCCTCGGCGTCATGTGGGACATCTCGTGGCACCGCACCATCGGCCGCGACACCTTCTGGACACCCGCGCACCTGGCGATTTATCTCGGCGGTGTAATCGCCGGACTCACTTGCGGATGGCTTGCGCTCCACACGACGTTTGCCGGATCGGCGGAGGATCGTGCAGCGGCGGTCCGATTCTGGGGGTTCCGCGCGCCGTTTGGCGCCTGGGTATGCATCTGGGGCACGTTCGCGATGCTCACCTCGGCGCCGTTCGACGACTGGTGGCACAACGCCTACGGGCTCGACGTCAAGATCATCAGCCCGCCGCACATGCTGCTGGCGGCCGGCATCGGCGCCATCCAATGCGGCGCGATGCTGATGGCACTGGCATGGCAGAACCGGGCCGCAGGCAACCGGCAGCAACTTGGCCGTCTGTATCTGATCGGCGCGGGCCTGCTCGTACTGCTCGCGGCGACGGTGGCAACCGAGTACATCCAGCGATGGGACATGCACCAGTCGCTCTTCTACCAGGTCACCGCGGCGGTGTTCGTGTTTTTTCTCGTGAGCACCGCGCGAGCATCGGTCTCGAAGTGGCCGGCCACAATCATGACCCTCGTCTATATGGGCCTGACGATGATGATGCTGCTCGTGCTGCCGCTCTTCGCCGGTCAACCGCTGCTCGGGCCGATCTACGTGCAGGTCGATCGTTTCCTGCCGCCGGACTTCCCGCTGCTGCTGGTGGTGCCGGCGATAGCGATCGATTGGGTGATGCAACGGATCCGAAGAGGCCGAGCGCGCGACTGGGGCCTGGCCGCGATCGTCGCCGTGCTGTTCGTCGCGACGCTTTTCGCGGCGCAGTGGCCGTTTGCGGATTTCCTGATGTCGCCGTGGGCGCGCAATGACTTCTTCGGTAGCCACCGCATGGATTACGCCGTTCCACCCGAGATTCAAGCGCGGTTCTATCAGATCAACCCTCCCGACAACTTGCGCGTGGGTCTGCCGATCGCGGTTGCGCTCGCGTTCGTCTCCGCGCGCCTGGGCTTGTGGTGGGGCAACTGGATGTCGCGGGTGCAGCGATGACACGGCGACGCGCGGGCGTTGTGTTCTGCCTGGGGCTCGCGCTGTGGGTCGCCTCCGCGTCGAAGGTGGTCCAGGGGCATGTCGGCAGCGCCGACACCTTTTTCTCGGGCAAGGCCGGCGTCTACGACGTTCGCGTGAGCGTCCGCCTGCCCGGCGTGATTCCCGGGCGCGCGCAAGTCGCGATTCGCGTCGTCGGTGCCAAGGCCGCCAACGATCATCGCGTGTCGGTCCAGGCCGGTCAGTGGAATGTCGGCTTGAAGGGGGCGCCGCCTCCGGAACGCGCCACCGCCGTTCCTGGTGACCCGGAGCTCTATTCGGCGGAGCTGTGGTTCATGACAGCTTCGTCGTATCAACTTGCGGTTCACGTCGACGGGGCAGCGGGCTCCGCGACCGCGATCGTACCAGTGATTGCGCTCGCCACCGAAGCGCGCACCATGCCGCCGTGGCTGGGCGGCGTGCTGGCTGCGTTGGGTGTGTTTCTCACCATTGGGTTTCTGACGATCGTTGGAAGCGCGGTTCGCGAAAGCGTGCTGCCGCCCGGCGTCGAGCCTGATAAGAGGAGACGCTGGCGCGCGCGTTTTGGCGTGGCGGTCACCGCCGTGCTCGCGTACCTGATCCTCTGGGGCGGCAACGTCTGGTGGGCCGCCGAAGCCAACAGTTACAGAAACCTGGTGCTCTATCGTCCGTTCACCGCGAACGCATCCGTCAGTAAAGGTGATGATCGGGAAACGTTGACGTTCTCCATCCGCGATCCGCGATGGACCGGCAAACCGAATCCGCTGGCTCGCTACAACGCGCTGCTCCCGGATCACGGAAAGCTGATGCACCTGTTTCTCATTCGCGAGCCGGCGCTCGATGCCCTCGCTCACGTGCACCCCGTGGCGCGCACGCCGGAAGCGCTCGATTTCGACGCGGCATTGCCGCCGCTGCCCGCCGGCCGCTACCGCGCGCTCGGCGACATCGTCCACGAAAGCGGGTACGCACAAACACTGGTCAGTCGGGTTGACGTGCCTGAGAACGGCTCGACAGGCGGCGCTGACCCGGATGATTCGTTCTTCGCCGGCACGTCGGTAACCGAGGCGCCGATTGCGCATTTCGAGTTCGGCGACGGCTCACGACTGACGTGGATGCGAGGAGATCGGCCGCTCGTGGCCGGCGAAGAGCGCGTGCTTTCGTTCAAGCTGACCGATGCGGCTGGCGCCGTGCTGAACGTGGAACCGTACATGGGCATGACCGCGCATGCGATCGTCGCAAGTCGAGATGCCTCGGTCTTTGCGCACCTGCATCCCTCCGGCAGCATCTCGATGGCGGCGCTGCAGAAGTTCACAGCGGAGCGTCCTGGCGATCCGCATGCGGGTCACAACGAGCAGGAGGCCGGTGAGGTGGCGATCCCGTTCGCCTTCCCGCGGCCAGGCGCATACCAGGTGTGGGTGCAGGTCAAACGCAATGGCAGGGTGTTGACGGCGGCGTTCGAAGCTAGCGTCGGCGAGCGCTAGGAAGAAGAAAGAACTAAGTCGGGCCGCGGAGACACCTCTCGCCGTCTGCCTATCGTCACGCTCTATTCGGTCGAGGATGAGGACGGCATCCGGTTCCTGACGATGGAGCTGGTCGAGGGCCACGGCCTTGATCGGGCAGGTGACACCGGGGCAGGCTGTCCATCGCGCGCGTGGTGGAGTTGGGTATCGCGCTCGCGGCGGCGCACGAGAAGGGCGTGGGCTTCAATCCCGAAGGGCAGGCTGGACGGGCCGGTAGCGAACGCCCGTGTGCTGTCGCCGGCGGCGGTACGGGCGATGGTCAGCCAGGCCATTGGGGCCGAGGCCGGTACCGAGTGAGGGCCGAATGGTCACGTGAGTGTACGGGCAGAACCGGAGTGCCGACGGGATTCCCCGACGTTCACGGCGCGATGGCGAGCATGCGCCGACGTCATGACCGACGTGACGCCGCCTAATGTCCGGCATTGTCGATGGGCGCGCGCTCAATTGCCACCGGGACCCTCAACCAAATCCGCTTTGTTGAGCGTAACGACTGCGCCGAACCAGACCGACTCTTCGAGGTCCTGAAAAACGCCGAAGGGACTTCCGACCCACCGCTGCAGCGTTCCGAAATGGAGGGCAGCCCCTCTTCCGCAGTAATATTGTCGGCAACGAGGTGTCGATGCCAGAACGCCGGACCACACAATTGACCGCTGACCGACTCCGCGAGCTGGCGCGCACCGGCGCCGACGTCACGCTCAAGCGCCTCCGTGCCGAGATCATCGCGATCGAGCGCACGTTTCCGGAACTTGCCCTACCGCGGGGCCGCCGTGCTGTCCGCCGAGCCGTCAAGGAAGCGACGCGTCGCACTCGTCGGATGTCAGCGGCCGCGCGGAAAGCCGTCTCCGCACGGATGAAAAAGTACTGGGCGGAACGGCGGAAAGCCCAAAAGAAACTGAAGTAGCCGGCCTCCAAGCCGCAGGCTCAGAGTTTCCTAAACGGTCCTCCATCTCGCGTCGAATCAGCGCCGCGCCGGCGAGAAGTTTGGTCGCGCGAATCCAGCTGAGCCGACGAAAATCTCTCAGGGTTTGCACCTGGCGCTGATAGGCGTCGAGTTGCTGGCGGGCCTCCTCGAGATCACCACGCGCGACGCCGGCTTCGGGCGACGTCGATCTTGGTGTCGATGCTCCGACGTTCCGTAGCCAGTTCGTCCGAGAAGAGCACGTGCGGGCTCTTCACCGTGGCCAAGATGACCTCGGTCCGCGACCCTGGCAGGTAAGGAGGCCTCATCTGGAGGGCGTCTTCACCCGCACAGGCGGGACTGATGCATTCGGCGCTTAACCCTGTTCACGAGCATTTGGCGGCGTTTGCCCCTGGGGATTGCCAGCTTTGTGTGTCGATACGGACTGCCCGTGAACGAGGTTCCGAGTGCCACGATGTCGGCCTGCGACATGTCGGCTGGCGCGCCGCCATGTGTCCCGCAATCGACAATGATCGCCGGCGCATTGGCCCTGGGCACTCGACGATCGCGCAATTGCCCGCGCCGACATTGAGAAAGTGAATGCGGAGTCGATCGGCGGCTGTAAGCTTCATTGCGTCGCCGGCGGCAAGAGATACAGCGTCATCGCGAAGATCAAGTAGACGATCAAAACCAGCACCCCAAGGAACCACGCTGATCGCCCGCTGTTGGTGACCAGCGTCGCCGTGAGCGTCGCGATGAGAATCATCACCACCGCGCCCGGCCAGAATCGCAGGTCCATGGGCATCGGACCCATGACGTAACTGAGCAACACGAGCACAGGAGCAACGAACAACGCGATTTGGGAAGCGCTTCCCAACGCAATGCCCACGCTCAAATCCAACCGATTCTTGCGGGCGCCGGCGAACGCCGACGTCATCTCCGCGGCGCCGCCGACCAGCGCGACCACGATGAAACCGACGAAGGCGGATGTCATGCCGAACGCCACTGCGGCTTGCTGCACCGACTCCACGAACACCTCGCTCACCAGCGCCACGATCACCGTCACGCCGGCGAGCGTTGCCAGCGCCAGACCCATCGGCCACGGCTCCTCCTCGTCGGTCGCATGCTTGGCAGCGGCAAACAACTCCCGATGGGTCCTCAGGGAGAACAACAGGCCCAATACGTACGCGACGAGGAGCAACGCGGACAAGCCCAGGCTCAACTGCTGTGCAAAGGTCGCCGCCGTCCCTGTATCGGCCGCTTCGATGGTCGACGGAATCAACAACGCGATCGTGGCCAGAAACAGCAGGCTCGCCTGCAGCCGTGCGCTTATCCGGTTGAAATCCTGCACGTGGTATTTCAGCCCACCCAGAAGAAATGATGCGCCCAGCATGAACAATGTGTTGGTGACGATCGCACCGGCGATTGAGGCCTTGACGAGCATGTACTGGCCGGAGCGCAGCGCCGCCAGCGCGATCACCAGTTCGGTCAAGTTGCCCAACGTCGCGTTGAGCAGGCCGCCGACGGTATCGCCGGTCTTGGCCGCGACCGATTCGGTCGCCTTACTGAGCAGTGCCGCCAGCGGCACGATGGCGAGAACGGACAACGCGAACAGCAGCGTGTGCGCTTCGGGTTCGAGCGTCTGCCCGACGAACACAGCGGGCACGAAGACGAGCAGCCAGAGCAGCGGGTTGTGACGAAGTTCTTTCAGCAGGGCCGTCATGGTGAGTGATCGACTGACTTGATTCTTATTTCGAACATCCGGCTGGCGACCGCGAAGAAAAACCCGGTGGACCACCCGCACATCAGGATGCCGGTCAGGGCCTCCACGCCCCCGACCAGACGCCACTCTGGCGCCAGTACCAGGTCGCCGTAGCCCGTCGTCGTATACGTCACCGCGCTGAAATAGAGAGCAGTTTGGAGATCGGGCATGGCACCTTGCCACGCGTAGAACAACGCCCACACCGTGATCGCAATCAGATGAAGGAGGATGATCCAGCCGGCCAATCGAATGAACAGCCAGTTCCAGACCCAGAACTGTTTCGACGCGGTTGGCTGGCTCTGCAACCAGCGCAGCGACGACGTGACCCCAGTGACGTGAATCACCACGCACAACGACATCAGGCCCCACGCCAAAACGATTATCGAGAGCATACCCGGCCTCTGCACTCACCCGCCGCGCCGCGCCGGGCCGCTATAAATCGAGGGATGGCGCAGCACGGCCAGGAACCTGTCGTAGGAACCGCTGCAGCGACTCGTCAGCGGGATCGCGCGGCGCAGTCATGGTCAGCAGTCCGTGACTACTTTTGATCGTCCCCGCAGGGCAAAGCACGTACCGCATTAGCGAACTGCGGTCGCGCCCGTTTCGGTCAAGCGATGGCATGCTTGCCCGGTTTCGACCTTGCATCGAGCACTCCCCACCGTTCGCTGGCTCCGGTATTTCGGAGGAGGTAGCCTTTCCGGGATCGTTGTGACGGGGTCGGGATGCCCACGTTCGAGCTGCCCTGGCGTCAACACCTGGCGGCACTCGCCACGTCAGGTTTTTGATTTGCTCATTTGAAAGTATTCGAGTCATCGACGGCCTCCGGAAGCGCCGGGCACTTCATTCACAGCCTCTTCGCATCGTAACCGCGCTTGGTTGACGGCGCGTGCTTGTCGCGGTCGCAGAGGCAGACCAAGCCCTTCGTCAGTTCCGCGATGATGGCGGTTTGCTGCTGCAACCTCGAGTCGCTGCCCTTCTAACTGGCGACCGCGAGCCTGGGCGACTACTTTCCGAGTGTTGCGATTCCTGGGCACGTGAGCCGCCGCACACTCTTGTGCTTGCGTCCGCACGCGGAGGCGGAGCAGCATGGAGCATGGAAACATCCAGAAGTGAACGCCCGAAGCAACCCTTTCCGCATATTCCTCAGCCCGAACAGCCGCGTGCTCACCCGCCGACCGTCTTTGTCTATGAAAAGCAGGCGTGGGAATATCGCGTTATCAGCAAGAACGTCACTGATGGACCGTTGTCTGAAGACGAGTTGAACGCATTGGGCGCTGTTGGTTGGGAGTTGGTCGGCGTGGCCACGCTCATTACGAATGTGCAGTTCTATTTCAAGCGCGCTCGGTCGTAGCTCGTGAGCGGTTTGAGTGAAGCGGCCGCATGGAAACGCCGTAGCTGTGGGCACTGCCTCGAGGTGCGTCGATTAGGTCCTGGGTAACGCCGCAGCATCGACCAACCTCGAGGCGAAGCGTGTCGGGTCGCCACTGGGCTAGGCGACTGATCGTTGCAAATCAATCGCGCCTTTCGAGAGAGGCCGCTTGTTTGCCCGTCAACGAAGACTGCACGGCGCGATCGCGGAATTCTCGATCCGGTGGGCGAATGATGTGACTTCCCCGCTGCCAGTTTTGTGACGCGGAGGACGAGGATGACTCTCCGCTGGTATGCCGAGCAATGAATTACTGAAGGCAGTTGCGGCCCTCGTGATAGTCGACGTTGTCGCCGTTCACGCGTATTCCCTCCGCGTCGGTGGAGTCTTTCCACCATCATTTCCGTGGTCGGGGATAACTTTGATCCTGTTGTCGATGGGTGTGATGCGAACGCGTGCTCGGGGACAACGATTGTCGTGGGTCGTTTTAGTCGGAACGGTGGTGTCGGCAGGGCTCTGGAGCCTTGCAGCAGTGATTCGTAGTCTGTAGCCAGTCTTCCAACGCATCAAGTCCTCGATCCGATCGGTTCGCTCACTCAAAGCAGTTAACCAGGGAACTAGGAGATTGGACGGAGACAGGGCCGCGGAAATTTGCCGTCCGCCCTGCCGCCGGTTCGCGCTGGCGCTGGCTTTGGGCCATGGACCTGTTCGCGTTGTGCGCAACGATCGAATCGCAGCCGAGGCGACCGTTCGCTGCGAAGCAATCGGCGCCGTCGACTCCATTACCAGTTGGGGGCGGCGCCCCGATCCTGCTCTGACACGTTGGCGCGGCCGCCTCGGCTCCTCGAGGGCGCCCGCCGCTGAAGCACCATCGGCTGGGCCTTACGAACCGCTGCAGTTCGTCAGAGGTGATGAAGGAAGCGTTCCGGTTAGCGAGATCGGCGCACCTCGGCCGGAGCAATGTGAAAACAGCACTGTGGACGTTGCGTGCGGTCACAACATTCCCGCACGTCGGCCTTGAGCAACGCTCCGATGAGACTTTCGATCGCCAAGCACACACCGGGATGGTTTTCGGTGAGCGCGGCAAGCGGGCATCCGAAACCTTTCAGCGTGTAATGACCATTCGCCTTCTCGATCTTCATCGTCGACCCGAACTGGTCATTCATGAGCGCACTAACGGCCCTCACTCGCGCAGCCATCGGCCCATCGGAAACGGTTCTCGGCAACGTGACCGCGAGCCCTCGCCCCGGTACTGCGCATCAACTCTCTGAACTGTTTGGCCGTCACTCGCGCGGCGGCCTGGCGGACCAATTCGAGGAGCAGTGGGAGATACGCGCCGGACAATAGCTGTTCGACCTCGGGCGTAAGGTTGAACACTTGAGATGGTCGCGTCGATCCTGAACGCTGCCCGGCCCGCCGGACGATGCCGTCGCGTTCCATAGCCGTCAGGTGCGCCCGAACGGCTGCGGCGGTCACTCCCAATTCAGCTGCCATCTCGTCCGCAGTCAGGCCCCCGCGTTGAAGGACCCCCACGATTCGACCGCGGCTGCTGCCATTCAGAAGCCGTTTTCTCAACATCGAGCCGTTCTCCGCTCCACTCCTCGCTACTCCTAACCGTTTGCACTATGCGTGCTCGGTGCGCATTTTGCTAGTTTAGCAAGATAGTTCTTGTGTATCTTGTACAATTCAGAACGGGGGACAGAAAGGACGTGGACCGTGTTTCGACTGATCGCCACGGCCGTAGCAATTTACGTCATCGCCCTATCGGTGGCGCTCCCGAGCGCACAACCCCAACCAGACGGCAAGCCGATTTTCCGGTTCGACACGTTTGGCAGCGAACAGTTTTGGACCGATTTCCTGCAGATGCAGCACGTCATTACCGAGCAGGTGAGCCCTGAGACGGCGTTGTCCGTCGGCTTGAAGGTCGACGTGGAGGCCTTGCCTACGGCAGTTATCGAGGCGCTCCAGGCCGGCCAGGTGAACCTCAAGGATCCCGCGGTGACCGTGCAGCTGCTGAAGCTCAACGCCGTGGTCGGTGTCGTCGGCAAGGTCGTGGGCCCCAATGACAACCTTGCCACGGTAGGCATCACGTGCGCGCTCTGTCATTCGACCGTCGACGACTCGTTGGCGTCCGGCATCGGTAAACGTCTCGATGGCTGGGCAAATACAGACTTGAACCCGGGCGCGATTATCGCCCTGTCGCCGGCGATCACAAACAAGGCCGATTATCGCCGTTGGGGACCTGGCAAATACGATCCGCGCTTCCGCATTTTCGACGGCACGACCGTGCGCGAGCTCAACGACCCCACGCTTCCTGTCGTGATCCCGCCAGTGTTCGGATTGGACGGCGTGGTATTCGAGACGTTCAACGCCGACGGTCCGATTTCATATTGGAACAACTATGTCGCCGTGACGCAGATGGGAGGACACGGCGACTTCACTGACAGTCGGATCGGCGTGTTCGTGACGCAAACACCACCCGATCTGGTCGCGCCCAAGCTGCCGGCGCTTCTGCAGTATCAACTGAGCTTACAAACTCCGGCGCCACCGAACGGAAGCTTTAATCGCGCGGCCGCCAGACGCGGCGCGGAGCTGTTTGCGGGAGCCGCGCGCTGTGCGAGCTGTCATAAGCCGCCGCTGTTTACCGACGTCACCAGCGGACCCGATCCGAAGGTGCCGCTTCTTCATAATCCGTTGGACATTCCAACAGACCCGGCCTATGCGGCGCGCAGTGCAACGAAGGAGTGGCGGACGACACCGCTCCGTGCGCTCTGGCAGCACCCACCGTACTTCCACGACGGCAGCGCGGCTACTCTGCTTGATGTCGTCAACCGCTACAACGATGATCCGCGGTTCGCTTTAGGCCTCAGCGACAGGCAAAAGGCCGATCTCGTCGAGTTTCTGAAGACCCTCTGATGTGAGCGGATCTCGTGCTGCGCTTCGTTCTCTTTGGATGGCGCTCGGGGCTGCACGTCCCGCCGAACGGATAGTGGGAATAGAGCTCACGCTGGGCCGCTCCTCTTCGGCAGGGACGCGGAGAAAACCCTGACCAGTGTTCGTCCTCCGATTCGAATAGTGCGATTCGAGCGTCTGCTCGGCGGATACTAAACGCTTCGCGACTACTCGCGAGTAATCAGCATGACGTTGAAACCGAGCGCTCTGTATGCGCGCATACTTCCAACGACCGCAATCGATCGACGACGGTAGTGACCCTGGTCATGCATCGATTGGGACCTTTCATCAACAGGGCGGGACAGCGTCGGTCGATCGCCTGGAAGAATGCCGACGATAGAGGGGGATCATCATGAACTTGACGCGGCTGCGGATCATCCTGGGGGTTCTCGGTCTGGTGCCCATTTTTATCGGGGTGACCGGCATGTTCTCCGGACTGGAGCGGCTGGTATCCGGTTGCGAATTCTCCCCAGACTCGGACGGTCAGTACCGATACCTCTCGGCGATTTACCTGGGGTTCGGCGTTTTGATCCTCTGGATCCAGTCCCGGCTGGCGAGCCAAGTGCCGTTGTTTAGGATCCTGATGGCGATGGTCTTCGTGGCCGGGGTTGCGCGTGCCCTACCCCTCGTGACACTCGGGTTTCCGCGAATACCCGTTCTGATCGCGCTGGTCTTCGAGCTTGTTTTCCCCCCCTATCGTCGTCTACTGGCACGCCATCGCCGTGAAGGCCGAGACCGCACTGCCGACCCCGAAATCGTAGGCGTTATGCGGGCGGCGCGTGGAGGTCAGCCGTGCGATGATCCGCGCGTGACGCGCGTCCTGCGCCGCACGGCGTTCGCCCTCGCCGCCGCCGCGCTGATGGTGCCGGCCGGGGCCGGGGCCGGCGCGCAGCTGTCTGTCACGATCCCCGGACGATCGTAGCCATTAACGCCGCAGTGTTTACGGATACCGAGTCCGCCCGGAAGCCCGTCCGAGCGGCGATGCGGTCGCGGACGGGCGTCAACAAGAGAAGCATCGGTCGCCCGAGTTATTCAGGGGCAACACGACCACTCCTCAGATCAGCACCTTCGACGAACTTTTGGAGCGCGCCCGGTTCATCGTCCATCAGCACGAGGTGACCACGGGCTCCAGCGGTTCACGGACAGGCGCTCCATGCCCAACGTGGGCATCACTGTGCCCGCACTGGCTCGCGCGGTCAGCCACCGTGCGCGCCGAGTCGCCGCCGTGTGCACGCTGTCAGCGGCCGGATGCAAGGAGAGGGAACATTGATCGCCGCTCGTTGAGGACCGGAGGCGCGTCCGGCCCTCTTTCTTCGCGACCGACGCGTCGTTCAGAAGCGCCACGCGACGCCGGCGCGCACGGGCCAGATCCCGAGGACGCCGTCGTAGCCTTCCAACCCGAGCATGCACCGCGCATCGGCCAGCAGACTGAACCCCCGGCGCAGCGGAACGCGAACACCACCACCGATATACAGCACGCGCAGATCGTTTGTGACGCGGTCGGGAAACGCCGTGTTGACGTTGGGACGCGAGGCGCCGCGACCGGCGCCCGCCATCACGAACGGCGCCACGCGGTCCGTCGGCAACAGTGCGAGGCGCACCTCGCCGCTGACGAAGGTCATCGTCCCGCCGCGGGTGGAGCTGCCGTACATTTGAAACGGCACATGGTTGCGCTCGACGTTGACGAGCAGCTCCAGCCGGGACGCTGGCGAGTAGCCGAACGCCGCGGACAGGACGTTCCCTCCGCCGACCAACGTCAACGTGGGCCCAGCCGCCACCTGCAGGCTGAGCCGCTCTCGTCCTTCGCGACCAGTGTCAGGCGCCGCGGCCGGCGCGGCGGACGTTTGGCTTGTGGCCACCTTGGGAATGAGCACGAACAGCAGGGAAACCGCGACAGCCATCCCTCGCATAGAGACGTCGCCTCCTCACACATCAATGTGAGAAAACGCCGCAAACAGGCTCAAACGGACGGCAGGTGGTTCACATTCGGCCCGCTAGCCGCCCCAGGAGAGGACCGCACGAAGTGTTCCACCGGATGGAGGAATTGGCGAGCCGATGTTCGTCTCCCCTTACGACCGGGCCGTTCTGCATACCGGTTTGGGCGAGCATGACGAAGCGCTGCGCTGCCTGCGACAGGCGTTGCGGAACGGTCCCCTCGAGTGATCTGGCTCAACGTCGAACCCGCGTTCGACAGCCTGCGGTCGCGCTTTGAAAAATCGGGTCGGCGCGATTCCGTCTTGGTTGCGAAATTAACTTGAACGCGGGTGGCACGCGACGGGGCGCCCCATCAGCCCGCAGCGGCCGAGGGCGTGACAGGTGCCTTTCACTCCGTGACAAGCGTTCTTGGACGCGAGGACTGGTGGGGCTGTCGCGTGACAGGACCCGCCCCGAGTTAATTTCGAAAGCGGCAGCCAACCGGGAGGTGATCAACGCGGTTCGCGTTGAGTACCGACGGTCACTCCGCGTGTCGCGCGCGCGCCGGGCTGCAAGGAATGGGTGATTGTGAATTGTAGGGGACTGGCGACAGGAAACACGGTCGCCGGACGGACACAACTGGTGCGGTCCGGCATGCGGCTCCAGCGCGGGGACTCGTACCAGCGTCATCCCAACAAAGTCGTCAGTCGCGGCGCGCCCGGTCAACGCCCGCTGCTACTCTGACTTTGCGATGCCACCGATTCTCTTCGTGCTGACACTGGCGCTGGTGCAGGTCGCGTCTGCGCCTCCGTCCCCGACGGCGCGCGAATTGGCGCGCGACATATATCTGGTTCCAGGCGCCGTGCCGCAGGATCGCGGACCCGACGGCAACACCGTGATCTTTGTCGCTCCCACGGGGCTGATCGTCGTCGACAGCGGTCGTCACCCCTGGCACAGCGACGGCATCCTGAACTTCGCGCGCGATCGTCAGCTGCCCGTGGTCGCCATCATCAACACGCACTGGCATCTCGATCATTCGAGCGGGAACGGTCGCATCAAAGCCGTCCATCGCGCCGCCAAGGTCTACACGACGCCTGCCGTCAATCGTGCGCTCGCGCCCGGCGGATTCTTGACGCGCAATTACGAGGCGAGCCGCGCCAAACCACTCGATCCCAGTGCACCTGCCGTCAGGCAGGAAGAGACGAAGTTGTTCTACGCGACGATGGAGAAGTCCGAGTTTCTGCGGCCTGATGTGCCTGTTGAGAAGTCGGGCATGGTCGACCTGGCAGGCCGCCGATTGGATGTGCGCGTCGCCGCGAATGCGGTCACCGACGCCGACTTGTGGCTTTTTGACGAGGCAACTGGTGTCGCCGTGATCGGTGACCTGGTGACCTTCCCGGCGCCATTCTTCGAGACCGCGTGTCCCGCGCGCTGGGAGACTGCGCTGGACGATGTGTGGGCGACGCCGTTCAAGACAGCTGTCCCGGGGCATGGCGCGCCGATGTCGCGCGAGCAGTTCGATGCCTACCGCGGTGCCTTCAAGCGATTTCGTTCCTGTGTTGGCAGCGACGAACCAACTGGTACCTGCTCTGCTGGCTGGACCAAGGACATCGCGTCTTTCCTCGTGAGCGAGGCTGAGCGGCGCGAGGCAACTGAGTACGCGAACTACTACGTCGGCTTTCTTCGCAAGGGTGGCGGCGCCAGCGCCGACTGTCAGGTGAAGTGAAGGAGCGAACCAGTGCAAAATTGGGCGTCACCATCCGCCCTGAACGGAGTTCTTTATGCCGTCCGTGCTTCGCTACGCCGTCCGTCAGCTGCTCAAGTCGCCTGGGTTCACGCTCGTTGCCATTCTCGGTCTCGCACTCGGGATCGGCGCCAATGTCGCGCTCTTCAGCGTCGTGAACTCAGTGCTCCTTCGTCCACTGCCGTATCACGACCCGGACCGGCTGGTCAGGTTGAGCTCGACGAACGAGGAGAACAACCTGACCCGCGTCGGCTTCTCGTATCCCCGCTACCTCGAGGTGCAGCAGCGTCAAGCGGTGTTCAGCGATCTGGCGCTGTCGGCAGGCAACGCGTTCACGTTGACCGGCCGCGGCGATCCGGAACAGCTCATTGGACTGCAGGCGTCGGCGACGCTGTTACCCACACTCGGGCTCGAGCCGCTCGTCGGGCGCAACTTCTCGGCGGATGAGGATCGGCCCGGCGGCGAGCGCGTCGCGCTGATCAGTCACGCGCATGTGGCAGCAGCGCTTCAACCGCGATCCGTCGATCCTCGGACAGGCGCTCACGCTCGACGGTGCGCCGTACACCATCATCGGCGTGTTGCCCGAGGCGGCGACGGCGTTCCCCTTGAACAGCTGCAGATTTGGGTGGCCCGACCCGCGGAGGTGCCCTTTCTCGCCCCGTCGCAATTGAACAACGGCGGCTACTTCTTCCAGGCGATCGCACGACTCCGGCCGGGCGTCTCGCTGCCGCAGGCGCGCGAGGCGATGAACGTGATCGCCGCCGGCTACCGGACGGCGAACCCGGCGAACGTCGATGCGCCGTCACAGATCGAGCTCATTCCGCTCCTCGACGATGCCGTTGGCGCGCAGCGTCAGAGTTATCTGCTGCTCTTCGGCGCCGTCGGCTGCGTGCTCCTGATCGCGTGCGCGAACATCGCCAACCTGCTGCTCGCGCGCTTTGCCGCACGCCGACGCGAGATCGCCTCGCGCTTTGCGCTGGGCGCGAGTCGAGCCGAGGTGGTGCGCCAGCTCGTGACCGAAAGCATGCTCCTGGCCGTGCTCGGCGGCGGCGTCGGCTTGCTGCTGGCCGAGTGGGCCTTGAGTGCCCTGGTCACCTTCGGAGCTGATCTGATTCCGCGCGTCGCCGAAATCAGGATCGATCCGAATCGCGCTGGGCTTTTCGCTCCTCGTGACCCTCCTCACCGGTCTGGCGATCGGCCTGCTGCCCGCATTGCAGGCGTCGGGCGTGAACGTGCTGGAAGCGCTCAAGGAAGCGGGCCGCGGCTCGGTCGGATCGGGCCAGCGTCTTCGCGCCAGCCTGCTGGTGGCAGAAGTGTCGCTATCGCTGGTGTTGCTCATCGCCGCCGGCTTGCTGTTGACCAGCTTCGCGAGTCTTCAGCGCGTGGAGCCAGGCTTCGAGCCTGCGGGCGTGTTCACCGCGCAACTGGTGCTGCCGCCGCAACGCTACCCGCGAGAGAAGCTCGTCGCCTTTTATGAGCAGCTCTATCAAAGACTCGCGACGCTCCCCGGCAGCACATCGGCCGCGCTGACGGATCGAGTGCCGCTTACCGGCGGGCAGTCGCCAGCGCCGGTCGCCGTCATGGGCCGTCCCGTTCCGCCGATGAGCGAGCGTCCGAATGCGAATCGCCATCTGGTGTCCCCGCGCTACTTCAGCACGCTGGGGATTCCCCTGCGCGCCGGACGCGATTTCGACGAGCGCGATAGCGCGCGCGTGCCGCACGTGGTGATCGTCAACGAAACCTTCGCGCGGCGGCACTTTCCCGGTGAGGATCCGCTTGGCCGCACGTTGATCACGGGGATGGGGCAGTTGCCGTCGCAGATCGTCGGCGTCGTGGCGGACGTGCGCAGTACCAGCCTGAACACGCCGCCAGAGGCGGACTACTTCCTGCCGGCCCTGCAGCGGCCGGAGACCTTCACCAAAATTCTCGTGCGCACGAACTCTCAGCCCCACTGCGATGGCGCCGCTCGTGCGCGACGCGCTGCGGGCGGTGGATGCGGAGCTGCCGCTGCTGGAGCCGCAAGCGCTCTCCACCCGTATTGCGCAGACAGTGGCGAATCGCAAGCTCGCGCTGGCGCTTTTGGCCGGATTCGCGGCGCTTGCGCTCGTCCTCGCCAGTCTCGGGGTGTACAGCGTGATGGCGCACCTGGTGGCATTCCGCACCAGCGAGATCGGTCTGCGCATGGCGCTCGGCGCGTCACCCGCGGCGGTGATGCGGATGGTGCTCGGTCATGGCCGGCGTCTCACGCTCGTCGGCATCGCCTTCGGCATCGCCGGCGCGCTCGTCGTCTCGCGGCTGATGCAGCAGGCGCTCTTCGAAGTCGATCCGGCGGAGCCGCTGGTTTACGCCGCGGTGTCGGTCACCTTGCTGCTCGTGGCCGAGTGCGCGTCGTTCTTCCCCGCAAGGCGCGCGACGCGGATCGATCCGGTGATCGCGCTGCGGACCGAGTGAACCGCGCGCTCGCGGTCCGCTCTATTGGTTCCAGCGGTTCGGTCCGATCTTGTTGCCGATCTGCAGATCCCAGCCCATCGCATCGGGCACGTGAAAGCTCTGAAGATTCCCGGTCATGTCCGGACGCGGCTCGCGCTGACCCTCACGATTGACGTACACCACATCGCGCTTCTTCAACTCGGCGCGCACGCGTTCGGTGTCCCAGTTTTCGATGCCGAAGCTGATGTGACCGATCGTCGCGCTGACGCCATTCGCCGGGGCCGCCGCCGGGGCCGCTGGCGCGGTGGCGCCGCCGCGCGCCGCGGCGCGGGCAGCCGCGTTGCCGCGAATGATGGCCCCGCCAATGTCGCCGATCTGTACCGACGCCTGCGCGCCGTTGCCCGGCCGCACGTCCCATCCGAGCAGCGCCTGATAAAACGCCGCGCTGCGGCGGTAGTCGGGCACTTCAAAAGAAATGTGATCGAGGTAGAGCGTGTTCCAGCCGGTCGGCTCAAACGGTGCGAGCGCGGGCAGCTTCGCCGTCGCCGGCCCCTTACGTCGATTCGCCCTGGTCCCGTTGGTGACGGCCACATCGAAGCCGTCCGGATCCTTGACGCGAAAACTTTTGTAGTCGGACCCGTGATGATCGGCAATCGGTTTCAGCCCGCGCTTCTCGAGCTCGGCTTTCACCTTCTCGGTGTCCCACGGCTCGATGCCCCACGCGAAGCCGTCGAATACGGCGCGCACGGGCGGGCGAGTGACGCCGAGCCCTGCGTCCGTGATCGCCGCGGGCGGCGGCGTCGCCAGACCGCCGCGAATCAGAATGCCGCCGCAGTTCTCGCCGATGTCGAGCAGCGCCTGCTTGCCGTCGTCGCGGCGGACCTTCCATCCCATCAGGGCGACATAAAATGCGGCCGCCTTCTTGTAATCGTCGCACTGGTAATTCAAATGATCGAGCCACACCGTCTTCCATCCCGTGGGCTCGAACGGCGGCACCAATGGCGTCGTATCGCGCGGCGCTTGCTGACCGCGTCCCGGCGCCGGCTCCTGCGCGAATACGACGAGTGGCCCGGCCGCAATGCTGAGCCCAAGCGCCTGCAACCATTCGCGTCGAGAGATGCTCATGACGGGTCCCCTTTGCGGGGGATTGTAGCGCGTTGCCTCGCGCTGATGCCGCGGTTTACGTGCCGCAGAACGTGAGGTAGCGCCCACCGCTTGTCGCGGGCTTGCTGAAATCCGGCAGAGCTGCTGCGTAATCGTACGGCCTGCGCAATACGTCGAGCAGCCGTTCCATCACCGAGAAGTCGTGCGCTGCGGTTGCGGCCTCGAGCGCTTCCTCCACTTTGTGATTGCGCGGGATGAACGCCGGGTTGTGCCGCCGCATCAGGTCCTCGGCGTCCGCGCTCGACTGCGGCTGCCGCGCACGACGCGATTGCCATCGGCCATGCCACGCCTTGAAGTCGGGGTCGGCTGTCGCCATGCTCGTCGACGCCCGGCGCGCCAGACAACGTGCGGAACGTATTCGTGAAGTCGGCTGCGCGGTGCTCCATCCAGGCGAGGAGGTCTGCCACGAGCACATTGTCTTCCGGTTCGTCTGCGAAGAGTCCGAGTTTTGATCGCATACCGCTCAACCAGTGCTGCTCAAAGCGCTCGGCGAAGTGCTCGAGCGCTGCGGTCGCGCGCTCCACCGCTTGATCCGTGCCATCAGCAAACAGCGGCAACATGGCTTCGGCCAGCCGGGCGAGATTCCACTGCGCAATTGGCGGCTGATTGCCGTAGGCGTATCGGCCGCCGTGATCGATCGAGCTGAACACGGTCGCCGGATCGTAGGCGTCCATGAACGCACACGGCCCGTAGTCGATGGTCTCGCCGGAAAGCGCCATGTTGTCGGTGTTCATCACACCGTGAATGAAGCCGACGAGCTGCCAGCGCGCGATCAGAGCATCGCCTGCCGTTCGACGATGGCCTCGAAGAGCGCGACGTGCGGCTCGGGCGCGTCCGCCAGCTCCGGGTAGTGCCGCGCGCGCGTGTAGTCGGCGAGTGCGCGCAGTGCATGCGGGTCGCGGTGTGCGGCCGCCCACTCCATGGTGCCGACGCGAATGTGGCTCGCGGCCACGCGGGTGAGCACCGCGCCTTCGAGCACTGCCTGCGATAGACCGGTTCGCCTGTCATCGCCACCGCGAGGCTGCGCGTCGTTGGGACGGCCAGCGCGTGCATGGCCTCGCTGATGATGTATTCCCGCAGCATGGGGCCGAGCGCCGCCCGGCCGTCGCCGCGGCGCGAGAACCGCGTCTGTCCCGCTCCCTTCAACTGGATGTCGACGCGTTCGCCTGCCGGCGTGATTTGTTCACCAAGCAGAATCGCGCGGCCGTCGCCAAGGGTCGGTGAAGTGGCCGAACTGGTGACCGGCGTAGGCCTGCGCGATCGGTCGCGCGCCTTCCGGCAAGGCATTGCCAGCAAAGATTGCGGCGCCTTCCGGCCCCGCGAGTGCCTCGGCGTCCAGGCCGAGGCTCGCGGCCAGCGGCTCGTTGAAGGCGACGAGGCGTGGCGCGGCGACACGAGCCGGCGGAGCCTGCGAGTGGAAAAGCGCAGGCAGTTCTGTGTAGGTATGCTCGAGGCGCCAGCCGGCCATAGACCCATGATAGCGACGATGTTCACCAGTGCGAGACGATCCGCGGTATACTGATACTTCGTTCTCGGTACACGTAAGCCCGCCAGCGTCTATCCAGCGCTTACCGGCCACCGGCAGCGTTGGACATTCACAACGTCTTTCCTGCCCATACGTTCGTTTAATGGACTCGAAGGAATCGACACATGGCTGATGAATGGCACGATCAAGCGTCTCGTCGCGGACAAGGGCTTCGGCTTCATCCTCGCGGGTGACGGCAACGAATACTTCTTCCACAACTCCGCGTGCAGCGAAACGCGTTTCGATGATTTGCGCGAAGGGCAGTCCGTAACGTTCGAACGCGGGCAGGGCCCCAAGGGTCCCCGCGGCGAAAACGTGCGCGTCGCGTAATCACTCAACACTCGGTAGCCGGAGAGCGACGATGACCACCACAAAACTCGAAGCACTAATGCGGAACATCATCCTGCATCGCCGGCTACCGTTTACATTCCACTCAGTGTCCGAAGCCGCCAATGCCTGGCACATCGTCGTCCGCGACGACACCGGCGCCACGCTCTCGTTGACAGTGCCGGCCGGCCGTCCCCTCGAAATCCGCAGCGCCATTCAAGAGCGGCTCGAAATCGCGGTCGAAGACGCCGCAGTCCGCTAGCCGCACTTGCCGCGCGGCGTCGCACCGCGCCTCATCGTGATCCGCCGGGTCGTTTTCGACCACGCCTTTCGCAAAACCCACTTCAATCAGGCGAGCGCGGTTATTTCAGCGCCCGGTACGGCGCGAAATCCTGCCAGATCTGCTGAATCACTTTCGCATCGATCACCACCGTGTCTGGTTTCTCGCGCTCCTTGTCCGGATACAACAGCAGCTTGACGCTCACACAGGTCGGCTCGAATGCGCCAGGATCAAAGGCGTAAAGCCCTTCGTTGATCGTGTCTTTCTCGGAGACCCGCTGCTCGATGATGAACGCGTGGATGGGCGTGAGCTCCTTGTCACCGCAGAAGGCGCGCAGCCGCTGAGAATCCCGATGTGAAACGTTTGATCGGCGGCAGCGAGACACCCTGCGTTGACGCGGCGCCACGTGCCACCTTGGTCCAGAAGCCTTCCTCGAACTTTGGCGACACGCGGATCAGCAGCACCGAGGGCAAGCGTCGCGACGTACTCCGACCAGTTGGCGAAGTCCCTGAGCTCCGGCGCGAACATCTGCCCTGGCCGGCCTTGTGCCGCATACACCTGTAACGGTGTCATCAGCGCGATGTCGAATTCCGATGAAGACAATTGATAGGGAAGCAAACCGCCGGCACGGCGTTCGGCGAGCGCCTTCAGCGCATCGACCGGCAGCGCTTGAACCGGGTCCACGGGGAGACGCGTGCCGTCCGGCGGCGCGGCCGCATTGATGCTCTTTTGCGCACGCGCGACGGCGTCGCATACTTCGCCGGTGCGCACGACGCGCGACGTCTCCGCGCGCTGCGATCAGCGCTCTCGTCGGTGGCTGCGGTGATTCCCACCAGGCTCCCGCCTGCGATGAAGACCGGCCCGCCGGCACCGCCAGTCGCCGGCTCAGGTCGGACTCGATCACATTGGCCCGCACGCGGCTCACATCTCCCGTGATCGCGCCTCTCTCCTGCGCGAGCGGCGCCTGAAGGGCAACGATCTCCTGCCCCTCCACGATGGGCGGCTGAGACGTCGCGGAGCAGTCAAGTGGCACGGCTGGTAACGCTGCGGCCGTTTGCGCGTCGATTCTGAGGATCGCGACATCACGCTCACGGTCGGCGACGATGACCTTCGCCGCCACCTTGTCGAGCCGTGTGATCTGCACTTCGACCGAGGTGGCCGTCCCGATCGCTCGCTGATTCGTCGCGATCAAGCCGCTGGCATCGATCACGAATCCAGACGCGTGCGCGGTGGGCGTCCAGACCTGGACGAGGCTCGCTTGCCACTTGGTCAAGAGTGAGGAGGGGTCATCTTCCAACCGCGATGCTGGGCGCCGCGGCGGACGTGTCGGGCGCCACCACCTCCGCGTTGCTGGCCGTCAATTCGAGCGTGGCGTCCTGGCCCGCGACGATGTCCACGATCTGCATCCACTGGTACGGCCTTGCCCTCGAACGCGATCGGCTGGTCAGACTCCACGGTGTAGTTGCCGGGCGGCAGCCTCACATTGGCGGTGCCATCAGGTGCGGTGATGACGCGCCGTGGTGCGGCGGTGGCCGGGTTGTCGCTGATCAGCAGCGCGTGCCGCGGTACGGGAACCAACTTCTGCCCGGCATCGACCACAGCGACCTTGATATGCAGGACGCTGAGCGCTTGATCAGCGTCTCCGCGTGGGAGCGCCAACAGCGTCGCAAAGATCAGCGCGCGGAGCATCACCTATCGTCTCCTGATGTCTCAACCATCATAAGGCCCTGAGCGATCCCACTCGAGTTCGAATGGCGCCCGCACATCGCCCGCCGATGTCGTAGTAGGCTCTCTCGCACGTCGCGCTGCGGGTCACGCGCCGAACGCTACCCGCACCCAGATGAGATCGGTGGTTGTAGGTGTCGAGAGGGCTCGCTCATGCGTAGACGTTGTGCACCGATAGTGCCCGTTCTCTCGTTGATGCTTGCGTTCGCGGGCGCGTCACTCGCCTCGTGTTCGACCCGGGGACATGACGTGCGTCAGGAGAATCGCTTCGTTGTGGTCAACGGCATTCGGCTGCACTACATCGACTGGGGCGGCTCCGGCGAGTACCTCTTGTTCCTGACGCCGCTTGGCGGCGAGCTGCTCGAGCAGTTCGGATCCCTGGCGCCGCAGTTCGCCGACCACTTTCGGGTGTTGGGACTGACCAGAAGAGGGCAGGGGCCGTCGGAGAGGCCGGATGGTGGGTATGACATCGACACCTTGGTTGCTGACATCGTCGGTTTTCTCGAGGCGATGGGCGTGCGAAACGCGCACATCGCGGGTCACTCGGTGGCCGGGGCCGAGATGACGCGGCTGGCAGTCACGCATCCGTCACGCGTCTCCAAGCTCGTCTACCTCGACGCGGCAGTTGACTACAAGCTGCAGGCCGAGCTCGCAGCCGAAGCGGCCTTCGGGCCTCCGCCGGATCCTGCGCTCGCTGCCATCCTCCGGGGTGCGGCGCTGCGACACCCGGAATACGAGAGTGTGAAGGCTCCCGCCCTGAATATTGTGGTCGTGTTCGACGGTCCGATTCCTGTTCGTCCCGAAGACGATGAGGCGTACAAGAAGTTCGTCAAGCTGGCGGAACAGCGCGACATCGTGGGTACGCAGATTAAGCAGTTCGAGCGGGGCCTGGCGCGTGGAGAGACACTGATCCTCCGAAACACCACTCACGGTGGCTTCTTGCACGATCCAGGACAACAGAAGGTCTTCGTGCCGGTGATGAAAGAGTTTTTGCTTCGGCGGTGACGTCCGCATCGAGGAGGCGCGTAGGGCCTGCCGATCGTCGTACGCGGCAGGTGGCACCTCCTCGTGAGTTCGTCATGTTCGCTCTGCGCAGTCGCGTCCGGGACGGTTTCTTTTCGGACAGCGTACAAGACCGATGCCCCATCGTCATTGCGCCACCGGCATCAGCACGCCAACCGCTTTGCCGCCCTCGACGATCACCACGGGTTGCCTGGGTGCGGTCATGCGAAACCGCACCGACCGGGCCGGCAACGTGCGCCGAAGGTAGTTGATGTAGGTGGCGTTCAGCGCAATGCCGCTGGGCGTCGCGTAGGTCTTGCCGGTTACGGCTGCCGTGAGATCGCCGAAGGTGCATTCATCTTTGTGCGCCGCGTTGAGATAGTCCTCCAGGACCTTCGCGGCAAGTTCTCGGTCAGGAAGCTTGGCCGGTTTGGCCAGCGCGGCGTCGATGGCCAGGCCTCCATCGGTGATGAACGTGCGGCCGTCGGTCAAGCGAAGGGTGCCTTGCCACGCCGGATCGCCGGACGTGCCCGGAACCGTCGGCTTCATGGGCTTTTGCGTTTGCGCGAAGAGCACCTGGGCGATCACGACGACGACCGCTACGGTCGCCGCGGTTGTAATGTGCCGTTTGCCGCGACACCTCACATTGTCCCCGCCGCCGCCCTCGGCCCTTTGAGCACGCGCTCGAAGAGCTTCACCCGCCGCTTCAACTCGTCGAGACGGCTGTAGTCCTGCTGGAACCCGTGCGGCTCGATGGGATATGGAATCAGATCCCAGTTGTCCTTCTTCAACTCCAGGAACCGCTGCGCCAGGCGCACGGAATCCTGGAAGTGCACGTTGTCGTCCTGCACACCATGAGTGATGAGCAGGTGATCCTTCAAGCCCTGGGCAAAGTAGATCGGCGAGCTCTGCTCGTAGGCTTGCGAATCGTCGAACGGGTTGTTCAGGATCCGCGTCGTATACCCGTGGTTGTAATGCGCCCAGTCGGTGACCGGCGCGTGCGCGGCGCCCGCCGCAAAGACGCCGGGATGCTTGAAGAGCGCCATCAGCGTGAAGAAGCCGCCGTAGCTGGCGCCGTAGATCCCGATCCGATTGCGATCGACGCTGTATTGCTTGACGAGGACTTCGACGGCGGCGAGCGCGCTCTTGATCTCGGTTTCGCCCATATGACGATAGATGCCCGTCCGGAAGTCGCGGCCGTAGCCGCGGCTGCCACGGTAATCGAGGTTCATCACCGTGTAGCCTTCCTGCACGAGGTACTGCATGAAGGCATGCGCGCCGCCCCATCGCTTGGCGACGCCCTGCGCCCAACCAGAGCCGTGCACCTGAATGATCGCGGGCCGTGCCGGGTGCGGCTTGGCCGGCTTCCACACCTCCGCATAAATCGTGTGACCCTCGCCATCGTCAAACGTGACGATCTCGCCTGCCTGCCACGCGTAGCCGCGGAATTCGTCGGTCGTGGAGGTGGTAAGGCGCTGAGCCTTCGCTGACGGCTGGTTCGGCATGAGATACAAGTCGCCGGGCTCGGTCGGGTTGCTCGAGACCAGGGCGATCGTCTTCTCATCGGGTGACAGCGTGTAGCCGTGCCAACCCGTGGCGGTCGTCAGCCGCGTCCGCGACCCGCCGCCAATCGGCATGGAATAGACCTGGTGTTCGCCGGGGTGCACTTCCGTTGACGTGAAGTACCACGTCGTGCGATCGCGCGACATCCGCAGGTCGGACAGCTCGAAATCGCCGCTCGTGAGAGCCGTCGGCTCGCCGCCGGACACGCTGGCGGTGTACAGGTGGAAAAAGCCGCTCCGCTCCGAGAGGAAATAAACGCTCTGATTGTCCGGCATGAAGCCGTAGGCGATATCGTCGCCTTGCGCGATGCGTCCGGTGCGGAAACCGCGCACCCACGCCGCGTCTTTCTCGTGAACGATCACACGCGACGCCGCGCGTTCGAGATCGAGCGCGAGAAGCCAGGCGTCCTTGTGATCCATCGAGCCGGCCCACGCAATCGCGTGCTTGCCGTCGTCGGACCAGACCGGCGCATTCATCGAGACCGGGCGATTCGCCTGTCCGTGATCGATCCAGGCAAGGACGCCCGTGTCCGTCGCAACCGTGCCCAGCTTGTGCGTCATCACCGGCTCGCCGGCCTTGACCCGGCCGAGCTCGCCGCCGGTGTTGAGCCGTTGCATCTCGGCGAAGCCGCTCTTGGTGACGTACTTCGGCATCTCGGTCACCTTGGCCTTGTCGGCGGGGCCGCGATCGGCGAGCACGAACGTCACGAAGCGGCCGTCCGGCGAGAGCTGCAGATCGGCGACGCGCTGGCCGTCTTTGAGGTAGTGCGGATCGATGCCGCCGCGCTCGGCTTTTTCGCGCGCCTTACGCTCCTTGTCGAGTCGATCCGTCTTCTGCAGGTACTCGAACAAGGACATCTGCTGCTTCTCGAGATACTCCTGCTGATCGGTCCCCTTGGGATCCTCGTCCGGATTGCGCCCCGTTCGAAAGTTGGTGATCTGCCGCACGAGCCCGGTCGTCAGGTCCGAGGCGAAGAGATTGTTATCGCGCTCGAAGGTGACGGCCTTGCCGTCGAAGGTGAAGTGAGCGTTCCGTTCGGCCACATCGGTGGACGTAATCTGCCGCACCTGGCCGTCGGCCAGCGTCACGACGAACACGTCGCCGAAGAGCTCGTAGACCTGCGCCGTCCGGTCGCGATTGAACCGCGCCGTCTCCGGCACGACGAAGCGCTGCTTGTCGTAGGGAACTTTCGTCGGCGTGCCGCCGGCAACCGGCAGCGTGTAGAGCTCCGCCACGTCGCGGGCCTCGGGATTCCACGTGAAGTAAAGATGTCGCCCATCCACGGACCAGCGCACGTTCGAGGGCGGTGTGCCGATCCACTTCGCGTTGTCGCGTGCGATCGCCTCGAGCGTGAGTCGGGGCGTCGTCGTGGCGGCGCGAAGGCCCGTGGACGATGGCGGCGACGTTGCCTGCCCGGAGTCCGCAGCAGTCAGGCCCACGGTGCCGGAAAGGAGCGCCAACGCAATGAGCGGCGCAGCGAAGTGCTGGATCGATCGAGCGAGACTGGTCCTGGACGATGTCGTGCGCATGGCGTGCTCCCCCCGGGTTAGGCCGAACTGTAGACCAAAAGAAAAGGCAGAGGGAAGACCCTCTGCCTCATTCCTTTTGACGGTCTTCGCTTTCTATCAGTACGTGATTCGGAAGCCGAATTGCACCTGTCGAGGTTGGTAGAAGATGTTCGTGGAGTTCGCCGGACGCAGGTAAGTCGCGCCGTAGAAGTTCGTGCCGTAGTTGGTCAGATTCCAGGTGTTGAAGACGTTGAAAACATCCACGATGCCCTGGAACGACACGCGATTGACGGTCACCGTCTTCGAGAGCCGGATGTCCAGCTTCTTGTCCCACTTCTCGGTGCGCTCGCTGTTCCTCGGCAGGATGTCGCCGGCGGCGTTCAGCCACCGGCCTTGGTAGCCGAGAAGGAACGGGTCAAGATTGGTCCCGACGTTGATGACGCGCTCCGATCCGAGGAAGTAGATCGCCGACAGCCGGATGTCGAATGGGAGCGGCACGATGACGTTCGTGGTGAAGCGGTGCCGCTGGTCCTGCTGCGAGTCGGCCCACTCGAGATCGAGGTCGAACGGGTTGGTCGGCGTGCCGCCGCGATTGCTCGTGTGGTTGTCCTTGGTTGTCGAAAGCGTATAGCTGCCGGAGAACTGGATCCTGTTCAACCACCCCTCGCCAACCGGCCGGCCGTTGAAGCCGGTTTGCAGCGCCGCGTACTCCGACTTGCCGGTGCTTTGCGTACGCTGGATTCGGGTATAGCGCGGATCGACGTACCCGTAAATCGTCGGGTTCCTCGGCAGGCCGGTCACCGGATCCTGGAAGAAGTTGGAGTCGACGTTCATCGGCTCATCGCGTCCCTTGGCGTAGACCACGTCGGCCTGGAAGCCGTAGCGGTCGCCGATCTGCTGCGCAAGGCCGAGCGAGACCTGCTCGTTCACCGGGGTCTGGTAGTCACGCGCAATCACGATCGTGGTTGCCGGGATGTTGCGCGCCTTGTAGTCCTCGTAGGTCAAGCCGCCGAGCGGGTTGCCGAACACAGGGTTGGGCACGGTCACGTTGATGATCTGCCCCTCGATGACTCGGCGCTCGTTGCTGGTCAGGTTGAGCATGACCTTGTCGTAATAGCGCCCGTAGCCGCCGCGCAGAACCGACCGGCCGGTGCCCGTGAGGTCGAAGCTGAATCCAATGCGCGGGGCGATGTTGTCCATGTCGTTATTGCGTTCACCGGGCTCGGCCGGGTGCTCGTGATCCTTGTTCGTCGTGCCCGTCTCCAGGTCGTAGCGGAGACCGAGGTTGAGCGTCAGGCGCGGGGCGACCGTCCAGTTGTCCTGGACGTACGCGGCGTAGATCGGATTGCTCACCTTGTAAGAGGTGTCGCCGAGCGGAATCGAGTACGACGTCGGCGCAGGGTAGGTGGACGGATCGTTGAAATCAGCCGGATCGCGGGTGAAATTGTACGAGCCGTAAGCTGGCTGCGGGAAGGCGCCCCAGAAGTGGGGAAGGAAGATCTGCAGTCCCGCCTTCATGTTGTGCTCGCCTTTGAGATCGGGCACGAAGTACGAGAGCGACTGATTGATCTGCGTGTTCATCTCCTTCCACCACTGCGGCGAGTTGGTGGGCGAGCCCAGGGTCGCCGACGGGAAGTTCAGTCGGGGCGTCGGCGAGTTGGAGTTGAGCCGGTTGTCGATGCGCGAAAAACCGGCCCTCACCTCGTAGAGCATGCGCGGGTTCACCACCCAGGTGTCGCCAAGCGACACGTCGATGTTGTCGGAGGGGCGCGAGATGCCGCCGGAAATGGTGGTGCGGCCGTCCACATCTTGGTTGATTTGATCCCAGTTGTACACCGAGCCACGTACGAACATCCGGTGCTCCTGATTCAGCTGCACGTCCGCGCGGGCGGTCACATAGTGCCGCGTGATGTCCTGCGGGACGTCGACGTCGAATTGCGAGAAGCCGGTGTTGGGGCGCGAAGTAATGGCGCGGTCCTGGAACTCGTAGCTGCCAAAGAAGTGTGCGCGATCGCGGACGATGGGACCGCCGGCGTTGAACCCGACCTGTTTTTCGTTGAACGGCGAGACCACGCCGGTGAACGGGTTCTCGGCGTCGAAGTTATCGTTGCGGAAATAGCCGAAGCCGGTTCCGCGGAGCTGGTTGCTGCCGGATTTGGTGACCGCGTTGATCACGGCGCCGTTGACGCGGCCATGCTCGGCGTCGAAGCGGTTGGTCAGCACCTGGAATTCAGCGATGTTCTCCTGGCTGTAGGCGCTGTTCGCGCTGCCGCAGCACTGGTTCGTGATATCCACGCCGTCGACGTTGTACTTCGCCATGTCGCTGCCCGACGCGCCCGCCTGGATGTTGCCCGGATTGCCGCGGGCGCCGGGGACGAGCGCGACGAGATCCAGCCAGTTGCGGCCATTGAGCGGCAGGCTCTCCACCTGAGTGGTGTTGACGCGGCCGGCAATGCTCGACTGCTTGACGTCTACGATCGGCGTCTCGCCGGTGACGGTGATGTTCTCCTGGACCGACGCGAGGTTGAGCGTGAAGGTCAGGTTGGCCGACTCGCCGACGCCGAGACGCAGGTTCTGCTGCGTCAGCGTGGAAAAGCCCGACAGCTCGACGCGCGCGTCGTAGGCGCCAACCTGCAGGGCGGGCATCACGAACGAACCGGTCTCCGAGCTCACCGTCGTCCGCACGCTGCCGGTCTCGCGGTGGGTGAGCGTGAGTGTGGCGCCGGGCAGCGCCGCGCCGCTTTCATCGATGACGCGGCCCCTGAGCTCGGCGACCGCACCTTGCGCGGCGAGCGTCGAGTCAACGGCGGCGACCGCCGCCGTCACAATTAACGCCGCGAACCAAACACGTAGGGAAGCGCCTCGCATGTCCGCCCTCCTTTTCAACACAACGGAATTGATCGCAGTCCAACGCACGCCGCGCGAGCCTCGCCTGCGCGGTGACGAATCGCCAAGATCACGGAATGGTGTGAGCAGACACCCGTCGTCGGAACGTGTCAAGGGCCACGTCCTACCTCGAGCGTGAAACGTGGGACGACCGTAGCGAGGGAAGGGACGAATCCGGGAATCCGTCCCTGTAACGCGCTCAAATCAGAAGCACCGGTTCTCGCTCGCCGCGCAATGTTAGAACAATCGCCGGTATACGGATGAGCAGGCGTTGGGAGGGAATCATGGGTCGATGGTTAGTTGCGGTTGGTCTGGGCGTCAGTGTTGTCGTCGCCGCGCGGCCGACACCCGCGATGACGCAAGCTGCGGCAGCAGACCCGGCGCTGCTGACGGAAGTGCGGCTGCTGCCACAGGCTATCGAGACGCTGGCCGGAAATGGTTCGCGGATTCAAGCGCCCGAAGGACGAGCAGGAGGCCGTCCAGCTACAGCTCGCCCAATTGAAACGCGAATCGTCACGCATGGAAGCTGAACGCGCTCGGCTGGCGGCTCAGGAAGCCGAAGCGGCGAACGCGGTCAACCTCGAACAGGGCCGATGGGGCGATCTGAATCGACAGGTCGAAGAGCTCGAGCGGCTCTTGCTCGAGCGTCGATG
This sequence comes from uncultured Acidobacteriota bacterium, assembly GCA_963807105.1. Classification (GTDB taxonomy): domain Bacteria; phylum Acidobacteriota; class Vicinamibacteria; order Vicinamibacterales; family UBA2999; genus DASPWV01. The sequence goes on from CAWEAM010000003.1 coordinate 302,808, forward strand.
ATACGCGCGGCTTTTGGCGTCACTGTGCCGGCCGCGCCGCCGTCGCGAGGTCGGCAGCATTACTGAGCTCTTCCACTTCCCAGCAGCGCGCGATCAGCGTTCGCGCCTGCTTCTCCGGGAGCACACCCTCGGCGAGGGCCAGGAATTTGCCCTCCAGATCGGCGTCGCTCATCGGCCGCTCCACGCTGCCGACCACGTGTTCGATGAATTTCTCGAGGCGGCGGCCGTCCTTCAAAACGATCGTGGCGCGGACCTGCTCCTCCTTCAGCGTCGAATCAACGGTTGCCGTCACGCGATCGCGTAGCGCCACGATCGTCGGATTCTTGGCGTTCGCATCGCTGAAGTCGCGCATGCCCGCGGAACCGACGACCATCGCCAGCGCAGCCGCGAAGTAGACGCTGAACTTGCTTTCGAGGCCGGTCGTCGGCGATTTCTTGCCGGTCAGCTCAAGGACGAGGGGATGCACTCGAAGATCGATGCGCTCGATCGCATCCGCGGTGAGCCGATGCTCATTGCGCAGCTGAATGCAGGCGTCGATCGTCGGGTGGATGACGATGCCGCAGGCGAACGGCTTGTAGGTGTTCAGCGAAATCTCGTAGCTTCGGCCGAGATTCCCGGTGATCTCTGCGTAGTTGCGTGAGGTGCTCAGCACGTTGGCCCATCCACTCTTGCCCTCGAGACCGAGCTCGCTGCTGGTGAACCCACGCGACGCGAGGAGAGCCGCCGTCAGCCCGTTCTGAGCGGCGCGTCCGGGATGAAAGCTCTTGGTCATCGTCCCGAACATCTCGCGCAGTCCAACCGGCTGCGTCGCCGCGAGGCCGAGTGCCCACACCATCTGCTGCTCGTTCAACCCCAAAACGCGGCCGCACGCCGCCGCGGCACCGAACACACCCGCGGTGCCGGTGATGTGCCAGCCGCGGTCGTAATGCGCGGGATACACGGCGTTGCCGATCCGGCACTCCGCTTCGATCCCCACCACCATCGAGGCGAGAAAGTCGCGGCCTGACATCGGGCGATGTTCGGCGAGCGCGAGGAGCGCCGACACGACCGGGCCGGCCGGATGAATCACGGTCTTCAGATGCGTATCGTCGAAGTCGAACACGTGCGAGCTGATGCCGTTCAACAGCGATGCATGCAGGATGTCCAGCCGCTCGCGGCGGCCGAGTACCGTGGCCTGTGGCGGTCCAGAAAACGGCGCCAGCGCCGCGATCGCCACGTCGACGGTTTCATGACGCGATCCGCCAACGGCGCATCCTACCCAGTTGAGCAACGTTCGCCGTGTTTCCTTCCGCACTGGATCAGGGAGATCGTCGTAGCGCACCGACAAGACATACCGAGCCAGGGTTCGTGTGACGTCCGTGGGTGTCTTGGCAGGCGGCGCGCTCGATTGCTCCTGGCCCGCCGGCGCCGCGGCAATGGTTGGCGCGAGGCTCGTCAAGCTGGCCATCGAGACCGTGGTCATAAAACTGCGACGATCCAGCTCGGACATGGCCGTGTTCTCCTCGATTGTGTTCGCGAGCCAATGTTATCGTGCGGCAGGACTGGTGGGATGGAGGAGGTGTGCGATGGGCTGGCGGACCAACGAGGTGGCGGCCACCAGACGACCCTCCTCGGGCGTCTGGTGGACGCACTCGACTAGTTTCAGAACATGTAGCGGAAGCTGAGCTGCCAGATCCGCATGAACCCGCGCTGCGACGTAATGCGGCCGTAGCTCGAAAGATCGACTGAGTTGCCAGCCGACGACCCGTTGAACTTGGCGGTGTTGGTCAGATTGAGGATCTCGAAGCGGATCTGCGCAACGTGATTCCCACCGAACCGAGTATCCTTGGCGACCACCAGATCGATGTTCTTTCGGAACTGGTAGCGTGCGTCGCCGTCCGTGCGGGCCGCGCTGCCAAACTGTCCGGCGCCTGGATTCTGGAACGCTGAAGCATCGAACCAGCGCGCGTCGGGATTGTCGGCGGACGAGACGCGCTCGTCGTCGCTTCCCGATGTGTTCGGATCGCCGCTCGCATTCGGGCGTTGACGGCCGCCAAAGAGCCCGAGATTCGCCTCGGAAATCTCCTCGCTCATCACGGAGTTGAGCGGCGAGCCGCTCACGAACTCCATGATGGCCGACGCCGACCAGCCGCCGAGCAGCAGTGCGTTCCGCGCCGGGTCGGGGAAGCGGACGATCGGCGCGAGCACGATCCGGTGGGGCGAGTCGAAGTTGCTGATGCTGTATTCGGCATCGAGGTCGTACACGTTCTGCGGCGTCGCCGTTCGCGTTTGGTAGGCGCTGTCCTCACCAAACTGGTTGTCCTCCAGCCGGCTCCAGGTGTAGCTGTAACGGCCACCCCACCAGCCACGCAGGCGCTTGTCGAGCACCACTGTGGCGGCGTGGTACTGCCGCTTGCCGCCGTCGGTTCGCTCATACATGTTGACATCGCCGAACTGCGGAAACGGCCGCAGGAGCTGGCCGAGCGGCACTGTCGAGCGCGTGCCCAGTTCTCCCGCCGCCGCAATGCCGAAGAACGGATTGGCGACCGGCTGTCGCAGCGCGGCAGCATTCCATCCGCCGCCTGATGTCGGGAACATCTGTCGCGCCAGAGCGGGGTCAATCTGGTTGATGTTGAGGCCCACGTTATTGGTACCTGCGAACCCGAGATTCCGCCCGGTCGCCCCCATGTAGCCCACGGTGACGGCCATGTCGCGACCGAGCTCGCGCTGTACGTCGAACGAGTACCTGATGGACGATGGGCGCGCCTTTCTCCTGGTCGATGTAGTTGATGTTGCCACCGACGCCGGTGAGCAGACCCTGCGAGCTCCCGAACGGCTGCTGCAATCCCGTGGGGAACGGGTTGTCCAGCGTCGTGATTGGCACATCGCTTTCCGCCGCCGACTGGTTGAGAGCCGTCTGCCGCGCGAAACCAATCTGGCCGTGGTTCGTCGCGTTGTACTGCCAGGGCGCGTAGAACGTGCCGTAGCCGCCGCGCAGCACTGTTCTCGCGTCGAAGGCGTAGGTTGCGCCGACGCGCGGTGCCGCTTTGATGGCGGGTGGGTCACCCTGCTCTTCGGGGGCGCCGTCCACTCCGGCGAAGACGAGCCCGCCGCGAATCGTGCGGCCGGCCAGCGCCGTGCCCGCCTTCGGCACAATCGCGTCGAGCGGATTGGTCGCGGCCTGATCGAAGCCGACTGTCTGCCGGTTGTCGATCTCCCGCAGGCCGTTCTCGTGTTCGAGGCGCACGCCGTAGTTGAGGGAGAACTTCGAGTTCACACGCCAGTCGTCCTGGATGTAGCCGCCGTAGTAGGTGGTGAACCACTCGCCCTCGCCGAGGTTGTAAGGCACCGAGCCCTCACTCGGAACGCCGAGCAACATACTGGCGAACTCGTGACCGCCCAAGCCGCTGCGGCTGCTGAACAGTCTTCCGAACGTGAAGCTGCCGGCGAGGAAAAGTCCGCCGGTGGTCGGCGAGGTCTCGGTCGTAGCTTTGATCCCTAGCCGCCGGAGGTCGGCGCCGGCCTTGAGGTTGTGCGTGCCGACCAGCTTGGTCAGCGTGCCGTTGATCGCGTACGGACCAGTCCAGCGCGTGCGGTCTCCTCCCCATCCACCGACATCGTCGATATCGTCGAAGAGCAGCTCGGGGAACATCTCACGGCCCGCTTCGTTGATCGCGTTGACATAGTTCGAGCTGAAACCGAGGGAGCTGAGACCCGGGGAATAGGTCGCGGTGTCGGTCTGGTCCTGCCATGTCTGCCAGCCGAAACGGAGTGTCAGGACGGTCGTGTCGTTGAGGATGTTGGTGTTGTTGATCGCCAACACGTGAGGACGCCGGCGCAGCGTGGTGAAGAACTCCGCCTGGTTTTCGATGTACTGAAAATCGCCAGGCATGATCCCGCTGCCGGGCTCGTCGGTGTTGTTGTAGAGATAAAACCCACTGATGCTCCACCGGTCGTTGATGCGGTGATCCAGCTTCAACGTGAACATGTCGGCTTCGTCCACGATGCGCGCGGTGTCGCTCGCGTTCGGGTTGCCGTCCTCGTTGTCGCCGATCGTGCGGCCGCTCACCGTTTGCGTCGGCCATGCGTTCAGGAGGTTGAAGCCGACCGCGTTGGCCGCGGGGTGCGTGCGCGGGATCATCGCATTGGTGAACTCGCCCGCAGTGGCGACCGATCCCGTGCCCGTGGCCGGGCAGCGGGCGTTGGCGCCGCCTCGGCAAAAGGGGTTGAACAAACGCACTGGCACGCCCCCGGCCGTTGTGCGCGAAAAATCGCCGGTTCGTTGCCGCGCCGTGGGCCAGACGTACTGCAGGCCGCGCGTCGTCAGCGATCGGTAGCCTTCGGTCGCCGCCCAGAAGAAGGTCCGGTTCTTGAAGATCGGACCGCCGACGCCGCCGCCGTACAAACGGTAATAGGAGTCGGACACACCAGTGGTCTCTTTGGTGCCGCCCTCGCGTTCGCTGAAAAAGTTGATGCTCTGGCCCCACACCGGCCGGGTCTGGTAGAAGGCCCGCCCGTGGAAATCGTTGGTGCCGGATTTGGCGGTCACGTTGAAGACGCCGCCACCAGTCCGCCCCATTTCCGCGTCGTAGGTGTGAACCTGGACTTTCACTTCTTCAATCGCTTCGATCGTCGGGTTGGCAATCGCCCGGCCGCGCAACTCGGTAATGGGAACACCTTCGAGCAGGTAATTGTTCGCGCGGATCCCGCCGCCGCCCAGCGACACACGCGACGCGTTGGTCTGATCCTGCTGGCGATTGAACTGCGGATCGCCGACGGGGTTCACGGTCGGCACGGTGACGCCAATCAGGAACGCGTTCCGCCCGGGCGAGGGCAGCGCCTCGAGCTGCTGCCGGTCGAGCGTGCCTCCCGTCGAGGCCGTGGAAGTGTCGATGACCGGCGACTCGCCTGTCACCGTGATCGTTTCCTGAACCCCACCGACTTCGAGCACGATGTCGAGCGTGATGAACTGCTGCGTCGCGACACGCAGCCCGGTTCTGTCGAACGTTTTGTAGCTGACCAGCTGGGTCTTGATGGCGTAGACGCCGGGAGGGACGGCGGGGAAGTTGTATTGACCGACTTCGTTGGTCACTGTGTCGCGCGAGGCGCTCGTGGCCTCGTTGATGAGTGTCACGGTCGCGCCGGGCAGCACGCCATTCGCATCCGAGACGACTCCGCGAATGCCGCCAGTGAACGTCTGTCCGGGCGCGGGCACAGCGGCAAGGAGCAGAAGGAGCAGACAACTCAATACCCGGCACGTCGCTCTCATAAGCCCTCCTGACGAAGTTGACGTTAACTAACGCACGAGCACTGCACTCCGAATGAACTTGTAACGGGGATGTGACCTGCGCGCATGCTAAGCCCGTCCGGTGGGCGGGGCAAGAGGTAATTACTTGCTGGTGGAATCGCCTGGGATCTTGGAGCCGCTGCCTGTCGCGGGGCCTCGCCTCGGCCGGCGGACGGTCCTCACCTTGCCCCTCCGTCCTCCTCCGCAGACGAACTGAGCGCAGCGCTCTCGTTCTCCCGCGCGAGGACGACCGAACACACTCAGAGCACGTCGGTTGCCAGCGGCGCTGCGGTCACGACGTGCTCGAGCAGCCGACGTGGCGAGTGCGGTGCTTCGCGCTCCGCGTACCCGAGCCTGAAAACAAACGTGGGTTCCCAGCTCCCTTCGCGCAATAGCGTCGCAAGCCCCGAACCGAACTCGTCCTGTCGTCCCAGCATCTGGTTGCGATCGATCATCTCGACCGGCTGATTGAGAGGCTGCGCCGCGAGACCCTGGGCCGTCGCCGCGAGATGCAATCGCTGCCAGGCGCGCCCCGCCGTAATGGCGTGGGCCATGTCCAACCGGTCAGGTACCAGGATCATGCCGAAGACCGGCGCGGTCGCCGTCTGCGTCGCTCGCGTGGCATCGAGCCAGATCCGATCGATAGCCGCCGCATCCAGATTGGGCAGGATCTTCGCGGCCACGGTCTTGAGCCGGCCTGCGCCGGCCGTGTCGATCGTCACGCCGTCGCGCTGCGCCAGGACGTCCCGTCTGCCAGTACGTATCCACCGGAAGCTGTCCAGCGACATGGCCGGATCGGCAATGATCCGTTCGGTGGCTTCAACGATGAGCGCGCTCACCTCGCGCCGAGCGACTTCGTCGGAGAGAAAGGCCACGCGCAGCGTCGGGCTCGAGACGAGATTGGCCAGCTCGCGCAAGCGCTCTGGCGCAATCGCCAGATCCCGATAGGGACCGCGGTTCGTCCTTCGCTTGGGAATCACGTCGAAGAGTGGGTCGTGTGACGGCGGGTCCGGTCCGAGAGCAATCCGCGCCGCCATAACCGGCTGCGGCCCTGGCGATAGCCCGAACCGACCATTCGAGACCTGGACATCCGCGCCGATCCCGAACCTCCGCGCTGCCAACACGAAGTTCTCAATCGCGCAGCCCAAGCCGAGATGCATCTCGCGACGGAACGGGTCGAACGACCCCAGGTGGCGAGAGCGATCGGCGTAGACCGTGATTACACCGGTGGACACCTCGAATTGCCAGGGTTGCGTATTGTGTGGGCTGGCGGCAAGCACGGCCGCGCGGATTGGCCTCCGGTTGCCGTCGAGGCCGCTGCCACGCCACTCGTCCCATGAGGTGTACGCCGGACCGGCGGCACCCGTAAAGACGCCGCGATCCCACGCACGATAGCCGAGCGCGGTAAGGGCAATTCCACCAGCTCCGGCAATGACTGTCTTTCGAGATACATGTGTTCTCGTCGTTCTCACTTTCAGTCCTCCTGTTCTCTATCACTCATTCAAGGGACGCACACGGCGCCTTCGCGACAAGCGCCTTGCAGTAGGTAGGCTGAGTGAACCGGCCGGTGTCGCCGCTGGGGTGCGGCTACTGTGTCAAGACCAGTCTGTCACGCAGTGGCCGTCGTCTTACGCGTCTGAGAATGGCAATCGCTGGAGGCAGCTGGACGCTTGGACGGTGCTTCGCCGACGAGCTGCGCGAGCGCGCACATGAGTGCGAGTCTCGTCGATAAACCATGGACAAGTCGTGTCACAGGAGGTTGCTCAATCTCTCGGGAAGCATCGCGGCTCCCTTCAGAGGATTGCTGGTGGATTACTTGCTCCCGGAGCCGACGGGGATCTTGGAGCCGCTGCCTGTCGCGGAGCCTCGCCTCGGCCGGCGGACGGTCCTCACCTTGCCGCTCCGCCCTCCTCCGCAGAAAAACTGATCGCCGCCGTCGGACTCGAGCCCGGACACACCCACTCCGGCCGGCATCTCGAGCCTCTCGAGCACCTCTCCGGTTCGCGGATCGACTCGCCTCAGATCGCTCTCGTCACCTTCCCAGGTGCCGTGCCAGAGCTCTCCGTCGACCCAGGTCACCCCGGTGACGAAGCGGTTGGACTCGATCGTGCGAAGAATCGCCCCGGTTTCAGGATCGATTTGATGGATCTTCCGGTCCCGATACTGCCCCACCCAGAGCGTCCCTTCGGCCCACGCGAGCCCCGAGTCGCCACCGCCGCCGGGCGCCGGAATCGTGGCGAGCACACGGCCGGTCTTCGGATCGATCTTCTGGATGCGATCCTCGGCGAGCTGAAAGAGGTGCTGCCCGTCGAAGGCCGTTCCGGCATGCGCGGCGACCTCGATCGAGCGCAGCGCCTTCCCGCTGGCGGGATCGAAGGCGTTCAGCCTGTCTCCAGCAGCAAACCAGACGTGCTGACCGTCATACGTGACGCCATGCACGTGGTCGGCGCCAGGAAAGGGCCCGTATTCACGGACGATCTCGGCGGTTGATCGACGCATGCTTCCAGCTTAGTCGGTTGGTAGAGGCGCGGGGAGTAACAAGGTCGTCGTGAATCCTGGCACGGACGGGGTCAGCCAGCGACGAGCTCGCCCGCGACCGTACGACTGCACCTTGCCCGCGGCCGCGAGCGCGTCGAGCGCCCGCTGCACGGTGCGCTGGCTCGTTGCAAGCGCGAGCGCAAGAGCCGAGCTCGACCACGATTCACCGTCGGCGAGGAAGGCGAGCACCGCCCCATGCTCCTCGTCCACCGGCCACGCCAGCACGACGACCTCGCGCGCGCGGCGAGGCGCCAGCGCAAACCCTCGCTTGGTCGCGCTCACGCCGGCCAGCGTCCGAAGCATCGTGCGAAGCCGCCCGGCTTCGACGCGCAGCCGCGCGCGATGCGATTCGTCGGCGAGCTTCGATCCGAAGGCACGCGCGATGAGCGTATCCCTCGCGACGTCTCCCGGCCACGCCGCGCCCAGCGCACGCGCGAGCGCGAACAATACCGGACGCCTGGCGAGGGAGACCACCTTGCCTTCGGCACGGACGACATGACGGCACGCGTCCACGACGAGTGCTTTCGACGCCAGCAAGGCTTCGACTTCCTGGAGCAGGAGCAGTCGCTCCTTGCCACTGGTCATCAGGCGCGCTGCGGGCGTGTCGAGGACGCGGCATGCATTTTCGACCTCCGCCGTCAGGGCCGGGATGCGTGCGTGGCGCGCCGCGCGTTCGGCCCGAGCGAGCGCCGCGCGCGCGGCCTTCGTCCGGAGACGCCGGATCGCGATCCCCGCGACGACCAGTTCGTGGGCGGTCTTGAGTGCGGGAGGGAAGAGGGCGGGCTCGAGCCCGGCAAGCGTACGCTCGGCCTCGTCGATGCGCCCAATCAGCAGGAGGCGCCTGACCTCGAGATACCGCGCATGCGCGGCGTTGACCCGGTCGCCGTGCGCTTCGAGCGTCGCCCGCGCCGCGTCGAGCGCCTTCGCAGGCCAGCCCAGGTCTCGCGAGACAAGTGCGATCTCGGCCTCGGCGACGACGCACCGCGCGCGGGCGACGGCTTCTTTCGGACCGAAGGCACGCGCAGCACGTCGCAGCAGAGCCTTCGCGCGAACGAGATCGCCGAGCTGCGCCATCGCGATGCCGCGAAGCGCGAGAGCCGGCGCGTCGTCGCGCAGGGCGACCCGTTTCAATGCGCCGAGGGGATCGCCCGCGGCGAGCGCCCGCGCCGCAGCGGTGATCAGCGAGTCCATCGGAATCCCGTCACACTTGTCACTCCCACCAGCCTCCGCTCACATGCCCAACTATGAGTGAGCTTCGGCTAGGTGGACAGCATGATTACGGCGGCGTAGAGCGAAGCGCGCCGGTAGACCGAGGGCCGTGAGCGCAAGAGCCTGATCGACGAATAGCCGGCCGATGCGAACAGGACCCTCAATCTGGTCTGGCTCACCGGATACGGTACCCATCGGCTGGCGTCGTTCGTGTCGTATTCCACGATCACAAACCGGCGCCGCGATGTCATCCGCCGCTCGCACTCGCGAATGAACGCTGCCTGGTCGTTGACGTAATGGAGCGAATTGGCCATGAGGATGCCGTCCAGATCACCGAACGGCCACGTCTGGTTCGTGAAATCTCCACGGTGTGTCTCGATGCGGACGCCGTTGTGCGCCGACGGAATCTTCCGGAGCGCCGAGGCATTGCGGTCCATGGCGTGAACGGTGCTGCCTGCGGCAAGCAGGGAGGCGAGTGCGAGAGTGAAGGTGCCATCGCCGCATCCGAGATCGGCCCAGGTCGTGGGGCCGAGAGCCTCGACGCCGCTGTCCGTGAGCATCGCGATCGCGTCAGGCAACAGCATCGACGCATCATAGCAATGGCGTATGCGAACCAGGACCTGCGCAGTGGCCCGAAGGGCTGACTCAAACCGTTTCCTCTGCGGTCGCAAGTGCTGAACGTCCGTACTTGAGATAGAGCGCCGGCACGATGAAGAGGTTGAGCAGCGTTGACGTGAACAGCCCACCGAGAATTACGACGGCGAGGGGGTGTTCAATCTCGTACCCTGCGCGGGTGCCGCCCATCACAATGGGCACCAGCGCGAGGCCGGTGGCGAGGGCGGTCATGAGAATGGGGGCGAGACGTTCTTCCGATCCGCGCAGGATCAGGTCACGGCCGAAGGCCATGCCTTCCTGCTGCTCGAGGTGCCGGTAATGGCTGATCAACATGATGCCGTTTCGCGCCGAAATGCCGATCACCGTGACGAGCCCCACAAGCGATCCGAGCGACAACACACCACCCGTGAGGAACGCCGCCACGATCGCGCCCACGAGCGCAAACGGAAGCGTCAGGAAGACGAGCGTGGCCACTCGCGCTGATCCGAAGTCGGCCAGCAGAATCAGGAAGATGGCCGCCACCGCGATGACTCCCAGCAGCATCAGTCGAGTCGATGATGCCTGGCGCTCGGCATACTCGCCCAAAACTTCCGCGTAATAGCCCGGCGGAAACGACAGACCCGCGAGCTGCGCCTGAATGTCACGTGCGACCGCACCGAGGTCACGACCGCGCACGTTCGAGGTCACGTCGATGCGCCGCGACCCGTTCTCGCGGGTAATCTCGTTGGGCGTCGGCCTGACGTCTACAGCGGCGACACTCCCGAGCGGCACCATGCCGCCGTTCGCCACGGGCACCTGCAGGGCGCGTATGGCATCGAGATTCCGACGCACTTCTGGAGCGCCCCATACGACCACATCGAAGAGCTGCTGCTCTTCGTAGAACTCACCGACCTTCGTCCCTTGCACCAGCGTGGCGGCCGCACGCCGCACCTCGCCCGGAGTCAGACCGAACGCCGCAGCGCGGTCGGGGTCGAATCGGACTTCGACCTTCGGCACCAGCACCTGCGCCTGCACCGTCAGATCGGCGACGCCCTGAACCTTGGCCATCGCGCCCCGAAGGGCCTGCGCCTGCGCCTGTAGTCCCTCGAGATCAGGTCCATAGACCCGGACGACGATCGTGGCGCTCGCGCCGGTCAATACTTCCTTGATGCGCTCGCGCAAATACGTCAGCAGATCGCGATAGAGCCCCGGATACCCGTCCACGATCGATTGGATCTTCGCAACCGTCGCTTCGTAGTCCACCGACGGATCGAGGCTGACCCAGAGTTCTGTGAAGTTCGGGCCGACCACTTCGTCGGCCACTTCGGCGCGGCCAATGTGCGCGCCGAAGTTCCGCACACCCGGCACCGCCATCAGCTCGCGGCTGGCACGTCCGGTGATCCGCTGCATCGCCTCGATCGACGTGCCCGGCTTTTCCACCCAGTGCAACAGAAAGTCGTATTCACGGAAGCTCGGAAGGAACTCTTCACCGAGGAACGGCACGGTGAGCGACGTGATCATTAGAAGGGCAGCCAATGACCCGAGCGCAGTCTTCGGCCGATCGACAAAGGCAGGGAGCATGCGCCGGTACCGTGCCTTCAACCCCCCGACGAGTCGAGATTCCCGGTGTTCAAGGTGCTTCGGCAGCAGCAGCAGCGCCAGCGCAGGAGTGATCGTGAGGGCGACGAGCAGCGATGCGAGGATCGCGAGCACGTAGGACAGCGCCAGCGGACGGAAGAACGCGCCCGTCAGGCCGTCGAGCATGAACACGGGGACGAACACGACGACGACAATCAGGCTGCCGTAGAGCACGGCGCTCCGCACCTCCATCGAGGCGTCGAGCACAACACGAATGGCGGGTTGCGGGTGCTCCGCCGCCCTGTTCAAACGCAGGCGCCGGACGATGTTCTCGACGTCGATGATCGCGTCGTCCACGACCTCGCCGAGCGCGATGACGAGACCGGCGAGCACCATCGTGTCGAGCGTGCCCCCGCGGTAGTGCAGGAGCAGACCCGCGGCGAGGAGCGACAGCGGTATTGCAATGCTGCTGATCAGGGCGGTGCGCCAGTCCGCCAGGAACATCATCAGGACCAGAATCACCAGCATGCAGCCGACGAGCAGCGCGCGACTCAGGTTGTGCAACGACATCTCGATGAACGTCGCGGGGCGGAAGATCGTCGGATCCACGGCGACACCGCTGAGCGCCGGCTTCATCTGCTCGAGGGCCTGTTCGACACCCCGCGTCACGGTCAGCGTGTTCGCGCCGAGCTGCTTCTCAACGATCAGCATCAGCCCTGGTCCGCTGTTGATGACCGCGTCGCCGATGGGTGCGGGGAAACCTTCGACCACAGTCGCCACGTCGCGGACGCGCAGCGCGGCACCGTTGCGCGAGGCCACGATGATCGATTCGAGATCCTTCACGGACCCGACCGCGGCCGCGTGCGTGATGGCGAGTCGCTGGTTCGGCGTGTCGAGGAATCCACCGGCCTCGACCGAGACAGCCTCGCCCGTTGCCCGGACGACCTGATCGACGGTCAGTCCGTGCGCTCGGAGGCGATCCGGATCGACGAGCACCTGCAGCTGGCGATCTCGCTGGCCCCAGATCGCGACATTGGCGACGCCGGGGATGGCCATCAGCCGCGGGCGGATGGTCCACTTCGCCAGCGTGCTCAATTCGACCTGGCTCAACGTCTCCGACGTGACGCCAATCTTCATCACACGACTGAGCGACGAGAGCGGCGACAGCATGACGGGCGGTCGGGCGACTGCCGGCAACTGCGCGGCGGCTCGCGACAGGCGCTCCTGCACCATCTGCCGCGCCGTCATCACGTCGGATGCGGGATCCAGGATGAGGACGACGGACGACAGGCCAAGGACAGACTTCGACCGGATCCTGTCGAGACCGGGGATACCGTTCAGCGCGGCTTCGAGCGGCACCGTGACCAGTGACTCGACCTCGTTCGTCGAGAGACCGGGCGCTTCCGTCTGCACCTCCACCAGCGGGGGGGCAAACTCGGGGAAGACATCGAGCGGCGTGGTGCGGAGCGTTCGTGCGGCACCCACCACCAGGAGCACGCCCAGCGCGACGACGACGATGCGGTTGCGGAGCGAGAGCGCAACGAGCCAGCGCATGTCAGTGCCCTGCCCCGAACTCGGTCCCGAACAACTCCGCCGCGCCGGCGGTCACCACCTTGGCGCCTTCCTTGAGACCCCGGCGCACGATGGCGCGATCGCCAGCATGGCGCGCGACCTCGATCCGGCGTCGGGTGTAGGCGTTGCCACCGAGGTCTTCATAGACCCACGTCGTCCCGTGGATGTCGTACAGCACGGCGGTGTCGGGGACGACGAGTCCCCGTTCCGTGCTCGTGAGGGGAAGTTCGACCATGACCCGCTCTCCGGGGCGAAAGGTGTTCGTGCTCTTTGAGAGGGCATAGTAGAGATCCACCGAGGCCGCAGACGGATCGGCTTGCAAGGGCGCCGTGACCCGCGCAGCCGAGATGGGAGCTTCGTCATTGCCCAGCCGTCGCACCGCCACGCGTTGCCGTTCGTCAATGTCCCGCGCGTCACCGGCGTAGACCGGCACGCGTACCCAGAGCGCATCGACTTGCGCGAGTTCCAGGAGCGGCGCGGAAGCGGCGATGGTCTGACCTGGTACGGCGGATAACCGCTGAACCACCCCGTCGAACGGCGCAGACACGATCAATTCGCCTTGGGCGCCGACGGGGTTCTTGGAGGCGCCAGCCAGGCGCTCGCGCGCCGCGGTGAGCGCGGCAACCGTCACCTGATGCTGTGCGCGCGCCTCCTCGACGCCACGTACACTCGCGGCGCCGTCTTTCAGCAGCTGCTCCAACCGTTGCAGACGCTGTCTGGCGGCGAGTTCCTCGGCTTCGGCGGCCGTCGCCGCCCGCTGCGCCTCGATTCGCTGATCGCGCTCGGCGGGAACAAACGGCGCAATGGTCATCAAGCGATCACCGCGCCGCACGCGGGCTCCTGGTCGCGGTGCCGCCGCGCCCGTTAACGTTCCGGCCACCGGCGCGGTGACCACGACACTGCGTCCTTCAGGGACGACGATCTCGCCGCCCAGTGTGCGCGTCGCCGCCGCCGCCTCGGTCTTCACGGTCACTGCTTCGATCCCCAGCCGCTTGACCGCCTCGGCGGTCAGCTTCACGGTCGAGAGCTCCGCTTCGGTGCGCGGGTGTTCGACAGTGGCAGGGGTCTCATGCGCCGCCGGCGCAGAGCCTTGGGAGCAGCCAAGCATCATGAGAGCGATGATGAGGAGACAGGCGGACTGACGCATGGATGGCCTCAACGCCTCGCGCACGGTCGTCCGATGCTTCGTTCGAGCGCGATCGTGGCACGCTGAAGATCGGCTTCCGCGTCGAGCAAACGCGTGCGGCCATCGACCAGACGCCGGCTCACGTCGAGCAAGGTAAACAGAGGAATCTCACCAGCTTGGTAGGCAATTTCCGCTTGACGTTGTTCGGTCACGAGCGATGGCACGATATCGTCGTGCCAGGCGCCAATCGCTTGCTGTGCCTGTTGCACCCGCACGCCCGCTGACCGCACGTCGGCGACCACTTGCGCCCGTACCGCGGCGTATTGGCGACTCGCCCGCTCGACTTCGGCATCGGCGCGCCCGATCGCGCCTTGATTCCTCGAGAAGATCGGGAGTTCGACATTGACACCGGGGCCGAGTTCGAAGCCTTCCTCGCCGCTCCCGTTGGCGTCGAGAATCCCAATCAGCGCGAATACCCGAGACTCTTCCCATCGGGCCCGCTGCGCCGCCGCTTCGATACCGATCTCCGCGGCGCGCACATCAGGCCGCGAGGCGAGCGCGTCTTCGAGCCGAGCGACATCCGTTCCGCAGGTCGACGGATCGACGAGTTCCCCCGGCACGGGCTGGAGTCTGTCGGCCAGCGCGTCGACGCCCAGCGTTGCCGCCAACGTCAGACGGGCGAGATCTCGATCGTGCTCGACGGCTTGTCGCACGACCAGAACGCGACTGGCATCGCTTCGCGCCGAGCGTGCTTCCAGCTCGCTGATGTCGCCGGCTCGAAAGCGTGCCTCGGTGATCCCGGCGAGGCGCTGGACGAGGTTTGCGTTCTCGATCGTGAGTTGCAAGCGCCGATCGGCGATTACCGCGTCGGCGTGGGCGGTCCGTGCCTGCGCGACAAGCGTCAGCGCGTCCCAGACGAGTCGCTCGCCGACACTCTGCGCGTTGAGTTGCGCCGCCGCCACGCGTCGGGGACGCTGCCAGAGCGCCTCGAATGGAAACTGCAGCGTCCATTCGAGCTGCTTGGGGCCGACCGGGAACAGGAGCGAGAAGACGGGATTGCGCAGCAGTCCGGCCTCGACCACGTCCGCGCGCGCGATCCCGAGCTCGGCGAGCGTCGCCTGAAACGACGGACTGTTCCACAACGCGATCGCCACCGCTTCCTGCGACGTCAACCCATCGTCGATCGACGCGTCCGGCGGGAGGGGCGGCGCGCCCTCCACACGTATGCCGCTCAATCCGCGGCTGCGCATCGCGGCATCCACGGTGCCCAGGTCCGGCACCGTCCCAGTGGTGGCACAGGCGGAAGAGAAGATCGCGAAGGCGGCCAGGGCAGCCGGGCGGAGCCACCGCCCACGTGCACAGATGGTCACACGAGACCCAAGATACACGGTGAGCGACCTGCTCACCGGCGCGAAGATGGGTATTCAGCCGCTGGCAGGGGACGATTTTCAGTCGCTCCTGACAGTGCTCCCGAGCATCATCCGTGGCCCCGAAGGCCGGCTGCGGGTCAAGGGCGGCGCCCCCACGACCGGGTGCGCTACAGCTGAGCAGCGCCAGTCTCAACGACCCTGATCGATCACCTGTCGGCGCATGCAGTCCTCGAATCGACGGTGGCGGTGCGCACGTTCGAGGTCGATCAGAAGACCCAGGGAACGCTGCCGATGATCTATGCCCCACAAGGGCAGAGTGGGAATTTCTTCAACCGTCAAGAGCGCAACGTCCGCAGCCTGCAGGTCGTCGAGGGCCTCAGGCTCTCGAAGGACGACTGGCTGGGCCAACATGTGTTCAAGGTCGGCGTCGACCTTCAGCACCCACGGTTCGACGGCGAAAACTACAGTCAGGAGCTCGATGCCGTCCGACTCGACGGTTCTCTTGCCGAGCGAACGACCTACTCCCCGAGATTGACGAACCCCGAGTTCAAAGGCACCGAAGTCGCCGTCTTCTCACAGGATCGCTGGCGCGTCAACGATCGGCTGAATCTCGAACTGGGTATCCGTGCCGATCGAGATGATGTCGTCGAGCGCGTGAATTATTCGCCGCGAGCGGGCGCGGCCGTGAGTGTGTTACCCGAAGGGCGGGGGATCCTCCGCGGAGGCTTTGGCAAGTTCGCGGAGCGCACCCCTCTGACGGTCGGCGCTTTCACGCAGTACGACGTGCAGACCGTCAGTCGGTTCGCCGCCGACGGCACGCCTCTCGGCGCACCGGTCACCTTCGTCCACGTTCTCGATGGTTCGCTGCAGACCCCGGAGAGCATCGTCCAGACCGTCGCCTGAGACCAGCGCTTCGGCCGGCGTGTCTTCTTCAAGACGGCCTACCTTCATCGCAACGGGTCGCACGCGTATACCGTCGTGCCGGATGCGAGCCGCCGCCAACTCGCGCTCGGTGCGGTGGGTGCGTCGAAATACTGGGAGCTCGAGACAACCGGTCGATTTCTCGCCAGCGAGCATCGCGATCTGAGCGTTTCCTATGTGAGGTCGCACGACACGCGTGATCTCAACGACTACGACCAGTTCTTTGGCAACTTCAGAAATCCGCTCATCCGGTCAAACGAGAATGCGCTCAGTCCAACCGACGTGCCCAACCGGCTGATCGTTCGTGGTGCGATCGGCGTGCCCGCCAGGTGGGTCTTGTCGCCACTGTATGAGTGGCGCACGGGATTCCTCTGGTCGGCTGTGAATGAATTCCAGGACTTCGTTGGCCCTCGCAACAAAGCGGGCCGGCTCCCGACCGTATCGACGCTGGACTTTACTCTCGCAAGGCCCTGGTCTACAACGTGTTCGACGCTGGCAACGAGCGCGACGTGCAGAACAACATCACATCGCCTGACTACGGCCGCTTCTACAATCCGATCGAGCGGTCGATCGGGTTTGTCGTGGGAACAACGCGACCGTAATCGTCTTCCTCTTTCGACACAGGCAACTCCGCAATCCGCGACTCGAACTACCGCCGCTCGGCGTCCTCGAACCGGCCGACTCGCAACACCCTCGCGCACAAGATCGCGAGCGGTGCTGCCGCGAGGCTGAGAAGCACACCCATGCTCAGCTCGGAACGCAGCTGCCCCGGAGGCAACAACGCTGCGCAAAAGAACAGGCCCACGCTGAATCCCATGGCAGCGATGAGCGCGCCGACGATCAGTTCTCGCCACCCGACGCGGGCCGGCAGGTGCAACCCCGCCAAGAGTCCCAGACCAACACCAATGACCACGCCGATGGGCCGGCCGACGACGACGGCCAGTGGCAGACCCCAGGTGCCTTCTTCCAGAGCACCCATGGGTACGCCAGCGTTGACCAGTCCGAAGAAAAACAGAGTCACCTGAACCGGGTGTTTCCACCAGACCTCGAACCGACTCAGCGTGTCCTTCGCGTCGGGACGCGCATCCACGAAAAACCCCGGATCGCGCGCCGCGTGAGGCAGAAACGGCATGATTGGTACGAGCGCGAGCGCCGGGTGCATTCCACTCCGGAAGAACGCCAACCATGAAACCGCACCCGCACCGAACACGTACGGCCAGAAACTGATTACCCCCGACCAGCGAAGCGCGACGGCGAACCCGATTGCTCCTGCCAGTATCAGCGCACCACCCGCCAGGTGGACATCTCTGGTCGGATGCCACACAACCAGCGCGACGAAGCCGAGAGCGTCGCAGGCGATTCCCAGAAGGAGCAGGAACGGGATCACGGGGTGGCCACGGAAGATGATTCGGGCGACGAGGTAGACAATGGCAAGATCGACGGCCAGGGATACCGGCCAGCCCACGGCCAGTATCGGTTCGTCAAGCGCATCGACAAGTCTGTCGTAGATGAGCGCCGGCACGAGTGTCGCGGCAATCGAGGCGATCAGCGGCAACAAGAACCGGCGCCGCGAATGGAGGACGCCGTGCGGCGCTGTGGCCTCGACGATCTCCTTGGTCATGAGGCCAAAGAAGAACACCATGGCGACGTCATTGACCGCAAACGAGATCGCAAACGCAAATCGGTAGTAACTCTCCGGTGCGGTGTTGACCCACAAGAGCGCGATCAGCGCGCCTATTGGCAACAGAAGCAGATGTTCAGCGGCAAAACGCGTCAGCCGAGGGATGGCCGCGTGCGCGCGGCGTCTCGGTCGGTGGCGTTGTCTCGATCCTGAGTGAGCGGATTCGTCTTCCATGCGTTGTCTCGTTGCCGCGACCACTCAGGGTGCCGCACTGATGGCGCCGCTGTCCATGCGGCGCCCCAAGCTGCCGGATCTGGACGGTTTCTCGATGACGCCGGAATCGACCACGTTTCCCGTCCGAGAAATCGCCTGGAAGGTGAGGTCTGTTCCCGCGATCTCCACCAGCATGAAGCTCTGGTCCTGGTCGAAATAGGCCGCCGTCTGTTCTGAGGGGCGCATGTTGCCCTTTCGCAGTTGCCCGGCAGCACCTGACACGAAATAGAAGATGCCCTTCTGGGGTTTGAGGCGCTCGTAGACGTGATCGTGGCCGGAGAACACGACGTCGACGCCATATCTGAGAAAAAGCGGCTCCAGCAGCACCCGCAAGTCGACGGAAGAGCCGTGCCGTCGGGCATTCGAATAGAGCGGGTGATGAAAGAAGCAGATCTTCCAGTCCTCGCGCGCGTTCTGCAAGGTTGTCTCAATCCACGCAAGCTGCTTGGCGTTCATCAAGGTGCTATCCAGCGCCAGAAAGCGCACGTTCCGGCGCACGAACGTGTAGTAGCGCTCGCCGCTCATGTTGAATAGCTTGTAGGAAGTGTTCTCCGGCCGATCGTGGTTTCCAAGCGACGCCTGGAATTTCACTCCCGCTGAGAGGAGCGGTCCATACGGCTCTTCAAATTTCTCGACAAAATCTGAGGGCCGCTGGCTTCCGTACATGTTGTCGCCAAGCATGATGACGAGATCGAACGGGAACGTGGCATGCATTTTGGCCATTTCTTTCGCGACTTCGGTACTGAGCGCTTTCACCGGTGCCGTTGTCGCCGATGGCGGCAAACTTGACCGAGTCCCGGCGGTTGGGAAGCGACTGCGAAGCCTGTGCGAGGATCGCGGCGGATGCAATCGCCACGATGGAAACGGTTAGAGCTCGCGCAGGGCGTCGAACCGATGTCATGTCGGGCTCTCGCATGGATGCATCCCGTCGCATCACATCGTACACTTTGGAATGTGACCGAATGATGACAGGCTCGAATGGCCCGTTACTCGGTTCGCAGCGCCGTGACCGGATCGGCCTGCAACGCTTGACGGGTCGGTAGCCAAGTTGCCACCGCGGCGACCGCGACCATCACCAGCGGTGCGATCAACGGCTGATGGTCCGTGACCGGAGGGCGCACCCCGGCCGGACCGCTCTGGCATGGCGGACGGGGCGACGCTCGTCTTTCATAGTTTCACTAAGAGCCTCCAGGCGCTGCTGCTGCGTGCGGGTGCCGCGCCAGTGACGCTCGTGGAAACGGCGGGCGAAGAGCGCACCGGCGAGCTGTCTCCCGATGGACGCTGGTTGGAGTACCAGGGAGAAAGCACGTCGCTTCAGGGCGACCCCGATGTCTACGTGCGATCGTTCCCCGACGTGAGTCGCGGATTGTGGCAGGTCACGAGAGGCGGTGGGATGTATCCGCTGTGGGCCCGCAGCGGTCGCGAGCTGTTCTACGTCACGTTCGACGGCACGATGGTCGCCGTACCCGTCGAGGCGTCGGGTATCACGTGGAAGGCTGGCAACCCGACGGAGTTGTTCCGAGGGCGATACGACATGCGGGAGGGCAGTCTGGGCCGTCTCTACGACATCGGTCCAGACGGCCGCTTCCTCATGATCAAGAACAACAATAGCGAGACCCCGCACATCGTCCTGGTACAGAACTGGGTCGCCGAGCTCACGCGACAGCTACGATAAACACGTCGAGACGACGGCGTGAGTCCGCAGCACGAATGCGTTACGGTTCCACCGTGACACGTGCGCGCATTGCCGGATGGATCCGACACGCGACGTCGTACTCGCCGGGCGAGCTGAACTTCGTACGGAAGCTCTGGCCCGAGGTCAACGTCGGACCCTCAATCACCGGCGCCGTCGTAATGGCAATTCGATGATCAACATCGTCGTCGTTCACCCAGGTGACGACAGTTCCAGCTTTGACGCGAATCGCTGCGGGCACGAACGCGTAATGTTGCAACACGCCGTCAGGGACGGCGCCAGTGTTGCTGTTGCGCTCCGCGATCATGTTGCGACGAAACACCCAGTCGCGTGACTCGGTGGCCATCAGATGGCAGTTCGCGCAGGTCCACGAATCGCGCGGTTGAGTCTGGTAGGTCCGATCGGCTCGATACGCTACATACTCCCACTCCCCCGTCCGGTTGTGCTCGTACTCGGCGCCGAAACCACGGTACTTCCGCATGACGAAGATCGCCGTGAGCGCATCGCGGATGAAACGGCCGTTGCCATCCCTCAACGGATTGTTCTGCGCGTCGACGCGCGCGCGGTAGGTTTCCATCACGAGGATCGAATCGTTGGGGAACGGCTGCCCCTCCTGGACGGACGCTGCCGCCGCGTTGCCGAAGATCACGCGGATCTGCCGGGCGTCAGGACGATCGAACGTGAACAAGTGAGCGAACCTCAGCTGATAGTCGTCAGGGAATTCGACGCGATCCACGAGCGGCGCCGGCTGCGACTGCGACTGAGCGCCAACGGACAATGCGACAGTAACCACGAACGCCGCGACAACGACGACAAACGTGCAAAGCCGCCTCATGTGAGCCACCCTTTCTCGAGCTTTCGAGGCTGCCACCATAGAAGCGGCGTCGGAGCAGAGCAATGGACGGAGTCGTAACTTGTGCCTAACCCGGTAACCGACTGAAAAACAAGGGATTGATTGGCGACCTAACGCGTCGACGGCGACGCGACGAAGAGCTCCGACAGCGCGCGGCGGTAGTTGAACACGACGGTCTGCGCGTTTTGCGACACCATCACCTTGGTGATGGCGTTGACGCCCAATGTATCAGCTGGCCGCAACTCCTTCCACGCCTCCAGACGCCCGCTCGGCACATGCAGCCGCGAGACGCGGGTCGGGATCTGGGTATACGCGCCGAAATGCTGTACGTAGAGGTAGTTGTCCGCGCTCCACAGCAGCGGCCCCAGCGCGCCACTGGTTGGTACGAGGCGGCCCGCGCCACCAGAGGATGGATAGATCATGAGCTGGCCGGCGGCGGTCAGCAGTGCGACGTCGCTGCCGTCGGGCGACACGGCGGCGGTTCGCGTGACGGTCGGCGGCGTAATCGGGATCGGCTGACCGCCTTCCAGCGGCACCACGAATACTCGCAACGCCTGTCCCTGCTCGCCCGCCAGGGCAAGCAGCCGCCGGCCATCCGGAAAGAACCGAACCCACTGATAGTTGAGACCCGTACGCGGAAGCTCGCGGGCGTTGCCATGCCCGAGAGGGAGGAGTTGAAGACGGCCTCGGTCGCGAGTTCCGCCTGCGAGCACCATCGTGCCGTCTGGCGAAAGCGCCATGGCCGTGCCATCGCCAACGCGCATTGTCGAACCATCGAGCAGATGATGAACGTAGATGGCGTACTCCGCGGAGGCGGCAACGCCCTCTTCGTCGAAGAGCACCACTGAGCCATCCGCCGACAGGTCGGCCACCCGCGACCAGTCGAGCCACGTGAGGTTTCGCTGCTCATCTCCGATGATGGCGGCAAGCTCGAGCTGCGTGGTGTCGCGCGACAGGAGCACAGTCCCTTCGGCATTGATATCGCGGAGCGTCATCGTTCCGGCGATCTGCGCGATGGGACGAACGCTGCCTGGTGCGCCGACGGCCCACAGCGACTTCGGTGTACCGTCGCGCGCAGCCGTAAACCAGAGCTCGCCGGACGGATGCCAGGCGATGCCGCCGACGTCAGTCCATTCGCCAGAGAGCGTCTGCACGCCACCGGCGCCGGAGACCTTCACCGATCCGCGATTGTCGTTGCGAACTGGGTGCTCGACAAACGCGATGCGATCGCCGCGCGGCGACACGCGAACACTGCTGAACCACCCTGATGTCGTGGTGATCACGGTGCCGATCGGGAACTCGAGGCGGTTGACTCCATCCACAGCGTGCACAATGGCGAGCTGATCGGTTCCGGGCGCCCAATCGGCGGACATCACGTTCTGTTCCACGGGCGAGGGCGCGCCGCCGTTCATCGGAACGCGCGACAACATTCCGCCCGCCACCGGCAATGTGCCGTCGAACGAAAGCAGAGCGAGTTCCCCCGATGTCGATACCGCAACCAGCCGGAAATCATCGAAACCGAGCGGCCGTGATTCAGGGCTCGACGGATAGGTGGAGAACAGCCGTCGTGGTCCATTGTCCCAGCTCGCGGTGTAGAGAATGCTCTTCGCGTCTGGTGCAAAGCGTGCGCCCCAGACTTGTCCATGACGAAACGTCACCTGACGGAAGTCGAATGTCATCGCCGCCGGCCCTCGCAGTGCGAACCATGAGGCCGCAGCGACGGCAATCACCACCAGGAGAGCCGCGGCCGTGCGTGCGAGACGCAGCTTTGGCAAAAGTTCGCTAGGCAGTACCGATTGCCTGGGGACGTCGCGTCCATTGGCGACCTCTTCGACGTGCGCGATGAAACGGTAGCCGACGCGCGGAAGCGTCTCTATGTACCGTGGATTCTCCGCGGAGTCACCGAGGACGATGCGCAGTCGGTTGGCCGCGGTGTTGAGACCCGCTTCGAAGTCGACGAAGACATTCGACGGCCATAAGCGGGTGCGAAGCGCGTCGCGCGAGACGATTTCACCCGGGCGTTCGAGCAGCGCCTGGAGGACCTGCAGCGGCTTGCCTTGAAGCTTGACCTTGACGCCCTGCTTCCGGAGCTCGGCACTGTGAGGATCGAGCTCGAAGATGCCGAATCGCCGCACGATGTGGGAATGACCGCCGTCCGTCTCGCGTTGACCCACGGGACCGTATTCTCTTCGGATGCTGTGATCGGCGCAACAAAGTCAAAGGCTACCACTTCGGCGCGCGAGACCCTTCGCGAGACACACAGAAAGGTGCGGTTTGTACGTTCCGCTGTCGACTTCCTTCAGCGCGTCAGTCGGCGGAAGGCGCGTTGACTGGCGCGCGAATCCGCGGCGTGACTCATCCTTCGACGAACCGCGCGAGGTTCTCTAACGTCGATCTGAAACCCGCTTCGTAATCTTCCGGTCGGATTCCGACAGGCACGTTTTCGCAGCAAATGGTGACGTTCGTCCCTGCCGGTACGGGCTCCAGTAACCAGGTCATCGTCATCCCACCGGCCAACGCGGGATCGTCGGATTCGAACTCGACCAGGCGGACGATCCGCGCGCCAGGCAACAACTCCAGAAACCGCCCACGGACTACGTCTGAGTGCTCAGAAGTCTTTCCAGGAGCGGAGTGGTCGGGCTCGTCGTATGTCAGCACGATTCGATATCGGCCGCCTTCGCGCGGCTCGAATTCCTCGACACGAGCCTTCATGCCGCGGGGTGGAGGCCACGACACCCAACGAGGCGGGGTTCTACGTACGCGTGATAAATGCGCGCTGTGGGGAAGAATTGATGACCCGCGATGCGGAATCGCTTCTCCTCCCGGCATCGCTGGCCATGGCTCGATCTTACCTGCCAGGTGCCCGCGACCCTATCTCATCGCGTCGACGGGATTGGCACACGCTGGTTCAACTCTTCGAACCAGTTGAGCACCACCTGCACTTGCGGTGACATCGGCCGCCCGTCGGGCCCGACGTCCATACGAAGGCCCAGGACGCGCTTGTCGGTGGTGGTGTCGTACGTGCGCTCGGCGGTTGGCGGCGCGTTGACGAACGGCCTGGGAATCAGGACCGCATCGCCGAACGCGAACGTCGGGGTGGTCGTGATCGGGACCGAAAGGAATCGGTTCCCAGGGCCCGGCGTGTAGAAGAGCTCCTTGCCATCACGCGACCAGACCGCGTGGTGCCCGTCTTCGGAGTCCTTCGAGATCTGATACCGGGCGCCGGTGCGCGGATATGGCTCGACATACACGATGGCTTGCGCCGGAGTGCCTGGCAGAATCGTGTACGCGAGCCATCGACCATCGGGCGAAAACGTGGCGTCGCTCGTGGCCAAGGAGTCGGACGACACAAGAGGCGTCGTCTTCTGATCGGTAATCGAGAGATCCCACATCGCGACACGACCGCCCTTGATCTCGTCGTAGATCAAATGGCGGCCATCAGGAGAGAACGACTGCGGCACATGAACGGCGCCGGCGCCGGACCGTGTGAGGCGCGTCGCGGTGTCGGTGCCGTCGGCGCGCTGCCACCAGATGCCGGCGTCGCCTTCGCGCGTGGACTGGAATGCCACCCGCTGCCCATCAGCGGACCATTCCGCCAGGCGGTTGTCGCCGCCGAAGGTCAGCCGCCGGGCAGCGCTCGTCTTCGACAGCCCGTAGATCCATACCTGCAACTCTTTCCCATCGTCAACGCCCACCGCGACGAACTTGCCATCCGGGGAGATCCTGGGCTGGCTGTAAGGGCCAAGCGGCACGCTCAACGGGTCGGCAGCGCCCGTGCGGTCGAAGATGGCCAGTTGCAGCGCCGCGCCGCTCGACGAGACGGGACCGGGCAGATAGGCGAGCGTACCGTTATCGGAAACCACAGCGTGCACTGCTCCAGTCGTGCCCGGCGCCGCGCGTCGCACTCCCTCGACTACCGCAATCGGCTCGCCGACGATCGCTTGCTGTGCGAGATCGAGGGGCACGGCGAACAGCACGCCGCCGCGCCCGAAGATCAAGTGGCCGGTCGGCAGATAGCGACCGCTCGTGGCGCGTTCGACGAGCGCCTTGCGCTCGCCGGTCCGCAGCGACTGGATCACGATGCTGGCCTGGTCCCACGACGTCATGCCGCGAGTACCGAGCGTGAACAAGATCGCGTCGCCGCCGGACAGCAGCTGAGGCCCGTAGGCCTCCTCGCGCCCCTTGACGGGCACGATCACCTCGGGTTGGCCGCCGTTTGCTGATATGCGTTTGATCCCCTGGCCGGTATCGGAGAAGTAGATGTTGTCTCCGGCCCAGACCAGGCCCAACCCGCCCTCGGAGAGTGCGCACACAGTGGAGATCGCACTCCTGCCGAACGAGAGCCGCTTGAGCGTCCGGTCGCTGGCCGCCCAGAACACGATTGATCGGCCGTCCGGAGAAAACGCGGGATGCGTGGCCGACGTGATGCCCTCGGTACCAGGGATCGGTTG
This sequence comes from uncultured Acidobacteriota bacterium, assembly GCA_963807105.1. Lineage (GTDB taxonomy): Bacteria > Acidobacteriota > Vicinamibacteria > Vicinamibacterales > UBA2999 > DASPWV01. The sequence continues at coordinate 327,873 of CAWEAM010000003.1, forward strand.
CGCCGCGGCCTCGGACACCGATCGCACATACAGCCGGTCCCCTGAATAGGCAATCCGGTTGCCATCCGGTGAGACGGCGAGGATCTGTCGGTTGAAATTCGTCTGGAGCACGGACTCCGCGCTGACCGCGACCTGGAAGCGCACGACGACGGGCGGGTCTGGCGCCGGCCGCCAGGTCCACGCGATCCATCCAGTGACGGCGCTCGCAAGAAGCGCGGTTGCGGCAACCACCAGCACACGCGCTGGCAGCGCACGTCGCGGGGCGGGAGCCGCCGGCGGTCGTATGGGTTCCGCCGCGACCGACTCCAGTTCGACTCGCGCGTCGCCGATGTCGCGCAGGCGGCGCTTCGGATCGCGCTGCAGGCAACGCTCGAGCAGATGCCTGACGTTGGATGGAGTCGAGGGTGGCAAGGCGCTGAAATTGACTGTGGATTTCAGTACTTCGGCGATCGTGTCGGTGGCGTCTTCCCCCTCGAATGCGCTGCGTCCGGCGAGCATTTCATACAGCACGCAGCCGAACGCCCAGATATCCGCGCGTTTGTCCACGGGTCGGCCCTTCGCCTGCTCGGGCGCCATGTATGCCGCCGTGCCGAGGATCACACCCCGCATCGTCATCGCGTGCGACGTGATGGTGGGAGAGTTCGCCAGATGCGCGAATCGCGGATTCGCCATCTCGGCGTGCCCCACGCCAGAGCGAGCGGCTTCCGCCTCGACTGCCTTCGCGAGTCCGAAGTCCAGCACCTTCACCGTGCCGTCGGAGCGCACCTTGATGTTGGCCGGCTTCAGGTCGCGATGGATGATGCCTTGTTCGTGGGCGGCCTCGAGCGCATCGATGATCTGCCGGGCGAGCGGGAGCGCGTCGTCGAACGGAATCGGCCCGCGCGCAATCCGCAGCGACAGGTCCTCGCCTTCGACCAGCTCCATCACGAGCGCGAATGCATCGCCGGCCTGCTCGAGGCGGTAGATCTGCGCGATGTGTGGGTGATTGAGCGACGCGAGGACCTCCGCCTCGCGCTGAAACCGCGCCAACCGTTCACGATCGTTGGCGACGTCGGCCGGCAACACCTTGAGCGCGACTTCGCGCTTCAATCTCGAGTCCTTGGCGCGATACACCTCGCCCATGCCTCCGGCACCGATCGCCGAGAGCACTTCGTAAACGCCGAGCCGCGCGCCTGGAGGGAGGGGCATTGTCGGGCGGGGAAATTATAGCTGAGCTTCAGCGACCAGCGCCGCGGCCGATTGGCCAACAGGCCGCACAGAATGAGGCTCCTGTATGCCGTAGGACCTCCAACCTGACGTGCCGTCCCGCGCCTGTCAGAACCACCTCGCGACGGTATTCCTGCGCGCATCGTCGGGCATAGTGTTTGCCAACTGGCCGGCACCCATTGAAGGAAAGGTGCGTACCTCTCATGGAACACGGTGAACGATCGCTCGGCCAACCGCGCCAGGGAACAGTGGCCTCTGCCCCCCTTAACCGCAGGGACTGGTTGAAGGTAACCATCGGCGGCGGAGCGGGACTCGCGCTCGACGGCCTCCTCGATGTGCGTGCGGTGAAAGCGGCCACCCAAGACTTCAAGCTGTCGAACGTCAGCGAGTTCACGACCTCCTGCAACTTCTGCTCGTGCGGATGCGGGATGATCGCGGCGGTCCGCGACGGCAAGCTGATCGCGATGGAGGGGGACTACGACCACGTCGTGAACCGCGGGTCGCTCTGCGTCAAGGGCATCTCGATGTTTGCCACTCATGCCTCGCCCCAGCGCCTCCAGGTCCCTCGCTACCGCGCGCCCGGCAGCGATCGATGGGTGGACATCACGTGGGACGATGCCATCGAGCGGATCGCGGGGAAAATCCGGACGATCCGCGACACGACCTGGATCGCGACGGAACGAGTCGGCGACACGGACGTACCGGTCAATCGCACCGACGCCTTCTCGTTCATGGGCGGCGCGCAGAACACCAACGAAGAGTGCTACCTGTTCCAGAAGGCGGCGCGCCTGCTCGGCACCGTCTACGTCGAGCATCAGGCCCGGCTTTGACATAGCCCCACTGTCCCCGGTCTGGGGGCATCATTCGGCAGGGGGGCGATGACCAACCACTGGTCCGACCTCCAGCATTGCAAGACGATCCTCGTCGAAGGCAGCAACGTCGCCGAGAACCACCCGATGGCCTTCAAGTGGATCCGCAAGGCCCAGGAAGACGGGGCCATCATCATCCACGTCGATCCGAGATTCTCCCGGACGTCCGCGGCCTCCGACATCTTTGCCCGCATTCGGCCCGGCGCCGACGCGGCGTTCCTCAACGCGATGATCAACCACGTCCTCGTCCACAAGCTGTACGACGAGGACTACGTCACGACCCATACGAACGCTCTCTTTCTGGGTAACGCCTCATTCGATTTCAAGGACGGCGTGTTCAGCGGATACGACGCGGAGGGCCACAAGTACGACACCGCGAGCTGGGGATATCAACTCGACGGCACCGGCCGGCCCCAGCGCGCGAAAAGTCTCGAAGATCCGAGGTCCATCTTCGCGCGACTCCGGACGTTCTTTTCGCGATACACGCTGGAAGTCGGTGAGCGCATCTCAGGCGTCCCGGCCGCACAGATTCAGCAGATTGCCGAGACGATGGCGCGGAATCGGCCCGGCTCAATCCTGTATGCGCTGGGAATGACTCAGCACACGACCGGCGTGCAGGGCATCCGCGCGTTCACCATCCTGCAACTGCTCCTGGGCAATGTCGGCAAGCCGGGCGGGGGGGTCAATGCTCTTCGCGGTGAGCCCAACGTGCAGGGCGCCTGCGACATGGGAGTGCTCAACAACTACATCCCGGGGTATCTCGATTACCCCGTCACGGCCGAACCGACGCTCGCTGCCTGGGCGAAGAAACACGGCACCGCGAGGCGGCCGCTCCTCGTCAACACCCTCAAAGCGTTCTATGGCGACGAGGCGACCGCCGGAAACGAATTCCGCTACGCCTGGCTGCCCAAGCGCGACGCCGCGAAAGACTACAGCGTCTACGGGATCTTCGACAGCGCGCTCGCTGGAACGATGAAGATGCTGTGGATCGTCGGCCAGAATCCGGCCGTCACGATGCCCAACCTGAAGCTCACTTTCGAGTCGATGGCCAAGCTGGACATGCTGGTGGTGCAGGAGCTCTGGGAAACCGAGACGGCCGCGTTCTGGCAGCGCGACGGCGTCGATCCCAAGTCGATCCCGACGGAAGTGATCCTCCTGCCCGCGGCGTTTTTCATGGAGAAGCAGGGATCGGTGACCAACTCGGGCGCCATGGTCCAATGGCGGTATGCCACCGTCAAGCCGCCGGGACAGGCGAAGGCGGATGGAGAAGTCGTCGACCTCGTTTTCCGCCGCGTCCGTGAGCTGGTCAAGGATTCGTCCGACCCGAAGGACGAAATCATCAAGAAGGCGTCGTGGACGTACACGAATCCCGAGGACGTCCTGCGCGAGATCAATGGGCGGATCGTTCACGATGTATCGGGGACGAACTTGAAGGCGGGTGCCCTGGTCGGCGAGGTGGCGGACCTGCTGCACGAGGACGGGTCGAGCTCCGCGGGGTGTTGGATCTATGCCGGCGTGTTCAACGGCGGCGAGAATCTCTCGAAGCGGCGTGATTCGCGGACCGATCCCGGAAACCTCGGCCTGTTTCCCTTCTTTGGGTGGACGTGGCCGAACAACAAACGAATCCTCTACAACCGCGCGTCGTGCGATCGACATGGAAAGCCGTATCCAGGATCGAAGCCGGTCGTGTGGTGGGACGAAGCGGCAAAGAAGTGGACGGGATACGACGTGCCCGACGTCATGTTCCCGACTGAGCGTCCGGACAGCTACCACGGCCAACGCGCGTTTCACATGAACGCCGAGGGCGTGGGGCGGCTGTTTGCCGCCGTCTACGACGATCCGGATCCGCAACACCCGGGCATGCCTCGCGATTGGAGTTACGTCCCCAAGGACGGACCGCTACCCGAAATGTACGAGCCGGTGGAGAGTCCGGTGGAGAACGTGCTGCACCCGAAAGTGCGCCACAACCCGACGCTGAAGTATCCGCGCATACCTGGCCGTCAGCCGATCGGGACCGTGCAACAGTTTCCTTACGTCCTCATGACGTCGACGGTCGCCGAACACTGGTGTGCCGGATCGACGACGCGCAATATTCCGTGGCTCAACGAGCTCGTGCCCGAGCCGATGCTCGAGATGCCGGAAGCGCTGGCGCGGAAACTTACCGTGAAGACCGGCGACTCAGTCAAGGTTTCGACGGCGCGTGGCGAGCTGGTGGTCAAGGCAATGGTGACGCCGCGGCTGCAGACGCTGACAGTCGATGGTCAAGAGATCATCATGGTGTGGATGCCGTACTGCTGGGGCTTCAAAGGCCTGTCCACGGGCCCAAGCGTGAACGATCTCACGATCGACGCCCTGGATCCTGTCGCCGGGACACAGGAGACGAAGGCGTGCCTGGTGAACGTGGTGAAGGCGCATGACGCGATCGTCCGTCCAGCAGGACCGCGCGGGAGAAGGACATGATGCAGACGGCAGCCGCGACTCCTATCAAGACCAGGTCGACGCTGGTCGACATCACCAAGTGCATCGGCTGCCGGGCGTGCCAGGTCGCCTGTAAGCAGTGGAACGATCGCGACGGCGAACAAACCGAGCTGCAGCCCGACCTTGGTTTTCAGAACCCCGCCGCCCTCAGCGCGAAAACGCTGACGCTGATTTCGTTTCACGAGATCCCCGACGAGAAGGCGCCTGGCGGTATGCACCTGGCCTCGACGATGTGGCGGTGTCTGCACTGCCTGGAGCCGGCCTGTGTCTCGTCGTGTCCGACGACCGCGCTCGTCCGTCTGGCCGATGGTCCCGTTGTCTACGACGAAGACAAGTGCATCGGCTGCCGCTATTGCATGTGGGCGTGTCCGTGGGGCGTCCCCTCCGCTGACTGGGATTCGCTCGCGCCGAAAATCCACAAGTGCACGCACTGCGCGGATCGCTGCGATCAGCCTCTTCCCGCCGCCCGCAACGGTCAGAGTCTCACCGACGCCGAAAAGCAAGTGTTCACCGACACCATCGCCGTGCCCGCGTGCGTCAAGGCGTGCCCGGCGGATGCGCTGCGCTACGGCGACCGTGACGAGATGCTCGAGGAAGCACGAAAGCGCATTACCGCACGCCCCGAGAAGTATGTCGATCACATCTACGGCGAGCACGAGGCCGGCGGCACGAGCGTGCTGTACCTGTCGGCCGTGCCGTTCGAGAAGCTCGGATTCCCTGACGTCGGGACCAAATCGTTTCCGGCGCTGTCTTCGGGGGCGCTACACGCCGTTCCGCCTGCCGTCATGGCGGTGGGCTCACTTCTGGGCGGCACCTACGCGTTCCTGAAACGGCGCGCATCCGCTATCGCCAGCCAACGGTCGGAAGCCTTGCACAGCGAGGACCATGATCATCATCCGGAGTTCGAGCCGCTCCAGCAGAAACTCTGGACCCCGTTCAATCTCGTGCTGCTCGCGCTCATGGCGGTGGGCGGCCTCGCGCTCCTCTTCAGGTTCGTCTTTGGCCTCGGTGAGACCACGCAACTGTCCGACACGTACGCCTGGGGCCTCTGGATCGTCTTCGATCTGGTCTGGATTGCCGTTGCCGCCGGTGCGTTTGCGACGGCCGGCCTGATCTACGTCTTCCAGCGCAAAGACCTGTATTCGCTGGGCCGCGGCGCCGTGCTCATGGGACTCCTGAGCTACTCGTTCGTCACGGTCACGCTCATCGCCGATCTCGGCCTGCCGTGGCACTTCTATCAACTGGGCCTGCAGGCGCCCGAGCAGTCGGCGATGTTCGAGGTGTCGTGGTGCGTCGGCCTCTACGTCACGATTCTGCTGATCGAGTTCCTGCCGGTGCCGTTCGAGCGCTGGGGAATGCACCGGGCGATGGAGATCTGGCGGCGCTGGTCCGGCGCGTATGTCGCGTTCGCCGTCACCGTGTTCGTGTACCTGCTCTCTCGCAACCTGCTGTATGCGGCGATCACCGCCGCGATCTTCTCGTTCCTGGCGTGGAGCTTCAGGGCTCGCGACGGCAAGGCGGAGCCCATCATGCTGGCCATCGCCGCCGTGACGCTCTCCACCATGCACCAGAGCTCACTGGGTTCGCTGTTCCTGCTGATGCCCGGCATGCTGGCGCCGCAATGGTGGTCGCCGGTGCTGCCGATCTCGTTCTTCCTGTCGTCGATCGCCGCCGGCACGGGACTCATCATCCTGATCGAAATGTGGATCGCGAAGGCCTGGCAGCGGCAGCTGCGCATCACGCAACTCGCCGCGATGGGGCAGATCACGTTCTGGTCGCTCCTGGTCTATCTCGTGTTCCGGCTTGGTGACCTGGTGGTGCGAGGCCAGCTCGCCAGCGCCTGGTCAGGCAGATTTGGCGCGCTCTTCGCCGCCGAACTGATCCTCGGAGGCGTGATACCGCTGCTCCTGCTGGCCCGCGCGTCTCAGCGCGCCCGCCCATCGACCCTCCTGCTTGGCGCGCTCTTCACCACGCTGGGTGTCGTGTTCAACCGGGCGAACGTCGTCCTTTTCGCGATGACCATCAAAGGGTCGATGCCGCAGTTCTCACCGGAAACCTATTCGCCGACGCCGGTCGAGTGGGGCATTTCGGTTGGCCTCATCGCCGCGACCATCTTCCTGTTCGGACTCGGCGCGCGGCTGATGCCGGTACTGCCCAAGGAACGGGCGGCGCACGGAAGTTGATCTCATGACCCGAGACGCCTGGCTGGCGGCGCATCCTTACCTCCAGCCAGTAGCCGACGTGCACACGCTGGTCGAAACCGCGGCCGCCGAGATCGGTGTCCCTGTCGCATCCATTCCAGACTGGGACGACTACGCCCCCGACTTTTACGCCGGCGTACCGCTGCTACGGAGCTCGAAGGCCGCGATTGACCTCTCGGCGCCGGAGCAGGCCGTGCTCTCGCTGATCGAGAAACTGGCTTCGTCCCCGTTGCCCGAAAAACTTGCCCAGCAGTGCCGGGTCCTGGAAGCCGAACTCCACTCAGTCCGCGATTCGCCCGAGCACACCGAGGCCGGACTCCTCACGACCGATGCGTTCTCGCCGACGCATCCCGGACTCTTTCGCTATCTGGCGTGGGCCGTTCTGGTTCGTTACCTGACGCCCGTCGTGAGCGCGTTCGACGCGTGGCGGAATGAGGAGCGCTGGCTTCGCAACTATTGCCCGACGTGCGGAGAGCCCCCCGCGATGGGCCAGTTGGTGGGCAAGGACCCGGGCCGCTTGCGGAAGCTCGCGTGCGGCCGCTGCAGGACCCGCTGGCGGTATCGTCGAACCGGTTGCCCGTTCTGCGACGCACAGGATGAACATCGCCTCGCCGTGCTCGCAGTCGAAGGCGAGAGAGGACTGCGAATCGACTATTGCGAGGCGTGCGACGGCTATCTCAAAACCTATGACGGGGAGGGGAGCGAGAACGTCTTGCTCGCCGACTGGACGTCGCTCCATCTCGACGTGATCGCCCGCGATCGTGGACTCAAGCGGCTGGCGGCATCGCTCTACGATCTTTGAGCAGAGTGCTGCCGGGTGGCCGAGATCAGAACCGTACGACAACCCCGCCGGCGAACTCGCTCTGCTGGAGGGCGCCTTGACAGAAGCCGAACGGATCGCAGAAGTCGCCGGCATCTTCGTCGTTCAGCATGGTCGGTTTGTATCGCAAGTGCCCCCACGGGAAGTATTCAGCGCCGAACTTCGTTGGACCACGCCGCGATTTGCCAGGATTCCATTGGGTTTAGGCAGTGGTGACTGTTGCCGGGCGTGCGGGTCGGCGGGCCTTTGCAGGACAGGCTACGCGTCGATGAAAGAGGTGCGACCAGGTCAGGCCCGCGGCTAAATCTCCGCCCTCAGAGCTTCGCGCCAAGGTACGCGCACACGCGCAGAATGTCGGCAAAGACCCCCGCGGCGGTGACTGCGGGACCCGCACCAGGGCCCTGAATCGCGAGCGGGTTGCGATCGTAGCGACCTGTGACAAACCGGACGACATTGTCCGTGAAGTTGAGATTGGCGAAGGCATGCGTGCGATCGAGCTCGATCAACCCTACGGATGCCGACTCGGTCGCCGCGTCGAGCGCGCCCACGTAGCGCAACACGTGATTGCTGGCGCGTGCCGACGCCAGCCGCTCACGCATCGGCTGATCGAGATCACTCGCGCGCGCCAGAAACTCCTGGCGAGAACAGTCCTGCAGATGGCCGGGCACCAGACCCTCGAGCGCGACGTCGCTCAACTCGAGCGTCAGCCCCATCTCGCGGCCGAGGATGATGAGCTTGCGCGCGACGTCCATCCCCGACAGGTCGTCTCGCGGATCCGGCTCGGTGTAGCCTTGCCGCACCGCGTCGACGAGCAGCGCCGAAAACGGCTGCTCGCCATCCCAGACGTTGAACAGGTAGGACAACGTTCCCGAGAGAATGCCTTCGATGCGCGTGATGTTGTCGCCGGTCTCGCGCAGATCACGCAGCGTGTGAATCACCGGCAGCGCCGCACCGACGGTGGTCTCGTAGAGATAATGCGCGCCGCCTTGCCGCGCCGCGTCCCGAATCTCGCGATAGAAACTCATCGTCGCGCTATTCCCCTTCTTGTTCGGCGTGACGACATGGATGCCCGACCGTAGCCAGCGCGGGTAGAGCGCGCTTATTTCCGCGCTCGCCGTGCAATCCACGATCATGGCGTGCGGCAGATGATCCGCACGCACGTGCGCTTCGAAAGCCTCGAGGTCATACCCGAGTGTCGTCGCCGCCAGCTCCTCTCGCCAGTGGGCGAGCGGAATCTGCGAGTGTTTCAGGGCAAGCCGATCGCGATTCATGATCGCGCGCACCCGCAGGTCGAGGTTGAACTCGCGTCGAAATCGCTCGGCCTCCGACGCGAGCTGATCGAGCAAGGCGCACCCTACGAGGCCGGGACCGACGAGGCCGATCGAGATGGTGTGCGGGGAGAGATAGAACCGCGAATGCACCGAGCGCAGCGCACGGCTCTCGTCGTGTGAATCGATGACGACCGAGATGTTCCGCTCCGACGCACCCTGGGCGATGGCGCGAACGTTGACGCCGGAGTTCCCGAGCGCGCTGAACACCTTCGCGGCAACGCCCGGCGTACCCGCCATGCCATCCCCGACGACGGCGAGCACACTGCAGTCGGGGACGGCGCCGACGCTCTGCACCTGTCCGTTGGCCAGCTCGCGAGCGAACGCGTCGCACACGACGCGGCGCGCCCGCTCGGATTGCGACGCAGGCACGGCGAAGCAGATGGAGTGCTCAGAGCTCCCCTGTGAGATCAAGATGACCGAGATGGCATGCTCGCGCAAGGCTGAGAACAGGCGCTCGGCGGTGCCAGGCACCCCGATCATGCCGGCGCCCTCGAGGTTGATCAGCGCGACGCGGTCGATGCTCGAAATGCCTTTCACTGGTGGCTCTGGCGATCCGGTTGCCGAGATCAACGTCCCACGCTTGTCCGCCGCGAAGGTGTTGCGAATCCACAGCGGGATCTTTCTCGTCACGGCGGGTGCCATCGTTTGCGGATGGATCACTTTCGCGCCGAAATACGCCAGCTCCATCGCCTCCTCGTACGAGAGCGCGTCAATCACGCACGCGTCAGGCACCAGATGGGGGTCGGCGCTCAACACGCCATCGACATCGGTCCAGATATGCACCCCATCGGCCTCGAGCAGGGCACCGAAGATCGCGGCTGAGAAGTCGCTGCCGTTGCGGCCCAACGTGGTTTGAATGCCGTTGACGTCGCGGGCGATGAAGCCGGTGATCACCAGCGTGAGCGGGGAGCCATCGGGCACCGCCGGTGCAAGCCTCGCCCGCGATTCTGGCCACCGGACGCTCGGACCCAGTGGTCCCCATTCGACCTCGAGAATGTTCCGGGCATCGACCCACACGACATCGCCGTTCCCGGCACTACGGCTTCGCAGGTAGCGCGCAAACACGCGTGTCGACCAGATCTCGCCAAACCCCGCGACAATGTCGCGCAGTGCGGCGGGCGCCGCGCCGATGCGGCGAACGGTTTGCAGCAGACCCTGGAGCTCGTCGCAATCGGTCCCCAACTCGGCGCGGTATTCCCCGGCGCCAGTGGAGTCGAGTAGCGCGTCGGCGATCTCAACGTGGCGCTGGCGCAGTGCGGCCAGATCGTCGGCAATCGGCAGCTGCCGTTCCGCTGCGCTGACCAGTTGCAACAGCGCATCGGTGACACCGCCGCAGGCCGAGAGGATCACCGCCATGCGTGGCGTCGCCTCCGCCTGCAGCACGTTGGCCACCAGTACCATCCGGTCAGCGGTCTTGACGCTCGATCCGCCAAACTTGTGCACGCGCCATCGGCCCGGTCCAGACATTCCGTGAGAACGCTAGCACGGCTTTGCGAGTTGCCGCGGCGAGCGTGAGTGACTGCGCATGGCGCCGGCTCGGCACAACGGACATCGTTTCCAGGCGTGGATCTGCTGCCCTAAGGCGAGCACCTCGAGCGGCAGTTCAACGCGCGATCTGCAGCGGGCTTGTAATGGCCACTCACCCCAGCCCGATGGGGACACATCGATGTCCGTTGTGCCGAGCCAGCGCCATGCGCTGTCAACCGCCACTGGTTCACTTCGCGTGCGAGTTCACTGCTGCCTGGTCAGCACGAAATGCGTCGCGCTTGGAGACGTGACATATGTCGTGCAGGCATAGCCAAGCGCGGGCGTGTCGAGGCCGCCGAGCAGATGCTGGCCATTGCCGAGAATCACTGGCGCGATCGCTGCGCGTGGCCCAGTGGGGCTAGACTACCCAGACTCTCAGTGTGTCGATGGCTTTCGTGTGACATGAACAATCCTTTGCAGTCGTTCACGATCATCGTCGGCGAGTTGGGCGCTTGTAAGACGTTCGGCCTCCGACCAACCTCCGCCGAGCGCCTTGAAGATCGACGCCGCCTGACGCGTGACCTCGACACGGCTCTGCGCCAATTGGTCCTCCGCATCCAGACGTACGCGCTCCGCGTCGAGCACCGTCAGGAAGTTGTCTGCGCCGAACTGGAATCGCTGCCGGGCGAGATCGGCCGCCGCCCGCGCCGACCGAGCAGCCAGATCCAGATGACGGAAGCGTTCCCGCTCCTGCACATAGGCGGTGATGGCGCGCTCAGCTTCCTCGAGCGCCGACAGGACGGTTCGCTCGTACTCGGCGAGCGCGATTTCGGCGCTCGCATCAGCAGCCAGGATTCGTTGACGAATGCGGTTCCATTCCAAAAACGGCAGGGTGACGCCGACGCCGAGACCATAGCGCAGCCCTCCACTGTTGAAGTCGCCCACGCCAACGGCCTGCAGCCCCACTCCGCCGGTGAGTACCAATCGCGGGAAGAGCTCGGCGGCCGCGACGCCGGCGCGAGCCGCCGCAGCAAGTACTGCATATTCGGTGGCCGCCACATCGGGCCGCCGGCGCAGCAGTGTGATCGGTTCGCCGATTGCGAGGGCGTCCGGTGGCGGCGGCACAATATCGGGAACCCGTAAGTCAGCCGCCAGCGCCTGCGGCTCGGACCCGACGAGCACGCCCAGCCGGTAGATCGCGGACGACTCGGCGGCGACGAGCGGTGGAATGGACGCTCTCGTCGATTCGAGCAGCGCGATCGCTCGATCGACGTCGAGCTGTGTGCCGCGACCCGCAGTCAGCAATTGTTGCGTGAGCTCGGAGGCGCTCTCCTGGTTGGCGACGTTGTCGCGCGCGACGGCGAGCCGCGCCTGTGTGCCCCTGACATCGGTGTACGCGAGCACGACCTCGGCCGCCACCGAGACGAGCGTGAGGCGGCGAAGGGATCGCTCACGCGCGAAGTCGGCGCGCGCCCCCGCAATCGAGGCGCGACGGGCGCCGAAGACGTCCACTTCCCAGCTTGCATCCACGCCGGCGTCGAACAGGTTCAGATCGGCCGTCGGAGCGACGCCGATTTGAGTCCGGCTCCGGTCGAACGAGGCAGTCGCCCCGCCGACTGGCCAATTCGTGCCCTCTTGCTCACGCAGCCGGGCGCGCGCGAGCCTCACCAGCGCGGTCGCCTGACGCACGTCGGGGCTTCGACTCAGCGCCTGCTCGACGAGCGCTGTCATGCGCGAGTCCTGGAACGTCGTCCACCACGCGTCGCCGGGCTCCGTTGTCGCGAGCGCCGTGTCCACACTCTCGAACGCCGTGCGTGGCGTCGGTGCGACGGGCCTGATGTCCGTGCCTCGGACGCTGCAGGCTGTAGCCGCGACCAGCACCGTACCTATTGCCGTATGCGCCCGGCGGATCACAACCGGGCCTCACGTTCGGTTGACGCGCTGATTGTTACCGCCGCCGCGGGCTCTTGCACGTTGATGGCAGGACGCGGTACGGGCGGTTCACGCCGGAGCGCCAGACGCCGGCAGACCACGTAGAACGCCGGCGTGAGCAGCAGGCCGAACAGCGTGACGCCAAGCATCCCGGCAAAAACGGCAGTGCCGAGCGCCTGGCGCGCTTCGGAGCCGGCGCCCCTGGCGATGACCAGCGGCAGCACGCCAAGAATGAAGGCGAACGACGTCATCAGAATCGGTCGCAGCCGCAGGCGTGCGGCGTGCGCCGCGGCCGCGAATCGATCGAGCCCGAGCTGATCTTCCGCCTGCTTCGCGAATTCGACGATGAGAATGGCGTTCTTGCACGCGAGCCCGACGAGGACGACCAGACCAATTTGCGTGAGGATGTTGTTGTCCTGTCCGCGAAGCAGCACGCCCGTGATCGCCGCCAGGAGGCACATCGGCACGATCAGCACGACCGCGAGCGGCAGCGTCAGGCTCTCGTACTGCCCGGCCAGCACGAGAAAGACGACGATGACCGCAAAGGCGAAGACGTACGCCGCGGTGTTGCCCGCCTGCTGTTGCTGGAAGGCCAGTTCGGTCCACTCGTAGGAAAACCCCTCGGGTAGCGCGCGTTTTGCCAGCCCCTCCATCGTGTTCATCCCTTGACCGAAGGACGTGCCCGGTGTCATGTCGCCAAGAACCTCGACGGCCGGATAGAGGTTGTAGCGTGTCACCCGTGTCGGCCCGCTCACGTCACGAAACGTGGCCACGGATCCGAGCGGCACCATGCCTCCGGCGTCGCTGCGGGTGCGGAGCTCGGAGATATTCCGCGCCGAGCGTCTGAACTGCGAGTCCGCCTGCGCGGTGACTCGATAGGTGCGCCCGAGATAATTGAAATCGTTCACGAACGACGATCCGAGGAACACCTCCAGCGCCTCGAACACGCGCGACGGCGGCACGCCGAGGGCCTGGGCGCGGTCGCGATCGATGTCGACGTAGAGCTGCGGCGTCGAGACCTCGAATTGTGAGAACACCGTGGTGAGCCCGGGCTCGCGCGCGGCCGCGGCCGTGACCTGGCCGGTGGCCTCGCGCAGCGCGGGCAGTCCCCTCGCTGTCTGGTCCTGCACGATGAACTTGAAGCCGCCTGTCGTGCTGAGGCCGCGCACCGCCGGTGGGGCGATGATGAAGATATTCGCTTCGGCGATCGCAGCCATCCGCTGTCGAGCGGTTCGAAGAACAGTCGCTCCGTCCACGTGCCGCGTGGCGCGTTCGGCAAACGGTGTCACCGTGAAGAACACCGTCGCGACGTTGCTGGCGTTGGTGAAGGTGGCCCCATCGAGGCCACTGAAGCTCGCCGCATGCATGACGCCGGGAATTGCGAGCAGTTCTTTGATCGCCCGTTGTACGACGGCGTCGGTGCGCGAGAGCGAGGAGCCCGGGGGCAGCTGCACGATCGTGACGTAGTACCCCTGGTCTTGCGCCGGGATGAAGCCGCCTGGCGCGCGCCAGAACTGCACACCCGTCAGAACGATGAGCCCGGCGTAGACCACGAGCACGAGCGCTGACACGCGCACGATCTTCGCGACACCTGTGCCGTACAGATGTGAGAGCCGATCGAATCCCGTGTTGAATCCATCGAAAAATCTGCCGACGACGCGGCCAACGAGCGAGCGCCGGGCGTTGCTCCGGGGACGCAAGAGCAGGGCGGCCAGGGCGGGAGACAGCGTCAGCGAGACCAGGCACGAGATCAGGGTGGCCGAGGCAATCGTCAGGGCGAACTGCCGGTAGAACTGGCCGGAGATGCCGGGAATGAATGCGGTCGGCACGAACACCGCCGACAGCACGAGCGCGATCGCGACCAGCGCGCCGCCGACTTCATCCATCGTCTGGCGTGCGGCGTCGCGCGGCGACAGTCCCTCATGGAGATTGCGTTCCACGTCCTCTACCACCACGATTGCGTCGTCCACGACGATGCCGATGGCGAGGACGAGCCCGAACAGCGAGAGGGAATTCAATGAGAAGCCGAACGCCTGGAGCACCGCGAACGTGCCGACGAGCGACACGGGAATCGCGATGAGCGGAATCACCGACGCGCGCCACGACTGGAGGAAGAGGACCACGACCACGACCACGAGGATCGCCGCCTCGAAAATGGTCTTCTGAACTTCCCCCACCGACTCCGCGATGAACTCCGACGGGTTGTAGATGATGTCGTAATCGAGCCCGGTCGGGAAGTCGGGGCGAAGACTCGCCATCAGCGCTTGCACGCGCCGGGCGGTCTCGAGCGCGTTCGAGCCAGGGCGCTGGAAGATGGGAATCGCCACTGCTGGCTTGTCGTCGAGATACGCGTTGGTCGAGTAGTCGACGGCGCCGAGCTCGATGCGCCCGACGTCACGCACGCGCACCAGTCGGCCGTCGTCGGCGCTCTTGATCAACACGTCGCCGAACTGCGCGGGGTCGGTGAGGCGCCCGAGGAGCTGAACGCCGACTTCGTAGGCGCCTTGTTGCGTCGACGGTAGACGATCCAGCACGCCGCCGGCGACCTGGACGTTCTGACCGCGCAGCGCTTGCACCACTTCGCCCGCGGTCAGGCCGAGCGCGGAAATCCGATTCGGATCGAGCCAGACCCGCATCGAATATTCGCGGGCGCCGATCAACCGGAGGTCGCCGACGCCCTCGAGTCTGGCCAGCCGGTCGCGGATGTTGAGCAGCGTGTAGTTCGACAGATACAACTGATCGCGCGAGCTGGTGGGAGAGTAGATGTGCACCACCATCAAAATGTCGGGCGTGTTTTTGTTGGTGACAACGCCGAGCCGCCGCACTTCTTCGGGCAGCCGCGGCAGCGCGATGTTGACGCGGTTCTGAACCAGGACCTGGGCGGTGTCGAGATCGGTGCCGAGCGCGAAGGTCACGGTGATCGTCGTGCGCCCCTCGGCCGTCGATTGCGAGGAGAGATACAACATGTGCTCGACGCCGTTGATCTCCTGCTCGAGCGGTGCGGCTACGGTGGCGGCGGCGGTCTCGGCGTTCGCGCCTGGGTACGACGCCGTGACGGTGATGCTCGGAGGCGCGACTTCAGGATATTGAGAGATGGGAAGCGCGAAGTAGGCGACCGCGCCGACCAGCATGATCATCACCGAGATCACGCCGGCGAGAATCGGCCGGTCGATGAACAGCTTGGAGAATCCCATAGCCGCTCCCTCAACTTCCAGGAGGAGGCTCGATGCGCCCGGAGGTCGGAGTGACCCTGGCGCCGGGCCGCACGCGCTGCATGCCGTTGATCACGATGCGATCGTCGCGCTGCAGGCCGGCGCGTACGATGCGCAAGCCTCGCTCGAGATTGCCAGGCTCCACCATGCGCTGCTCCGGGATGTCGTCGTTGCCCACGACCCAGACGAATCGCCGCGACTGGTCGCTGAGGATCGCGCTGTCGGGCACGAGCAGCGCGTCGAACTCGCCGGAGCCGAGGAGCTGAAGGCGTCCGAACTGCCCGGGGGTGAGGAAGCCACCAGGGTTGGGGACGAGCGCGCGGCCGCGTATCGTGCCGGTCGCGGCGTCGACGCGGTTGTCGACGAAGTCCATCTTGCCGACGTGCGTGAACGAGGGCTCATCGAGCAGTCGGATGCGTACGGGATTGGGCGTGTCCCGCGACGTCCGCCGCTCACCGCTGGCGTTCATTCGGTTGTATTTCAGGTAATCCGACTCGCTCGCATCGAACAGAAACTGGATCGGATCGACGGCGACGATCGTCGTCAGGAGCGTCGATCCGGCCTGACCGCCCGAGATCACGTTGCCCACGCTCACGAATTTCTGTGAGATGCGGCCGCCGAGCGGTGCGCGCACGCGCGTGAACTCCACGTTCAACGCGGCCACGCGCTCGGCGGCGCGAGCCACGATCAGGGCCGCTTCGCCTTCCTTCCGCGCCTGTGCTCGTCGGTCGAACTCCTCCTGGCTGATGCCGCGGATCGCGAACAGCGACTCGCCGCGCATGAAGTCGGTCGTGGCGAGCTCCACGCGTGTCTGCGCGCGGACGACGTCTGCCCGCGCCCCTTCCAGTAGCGCTTCGTACGGTCGTGGATCGATGACGAACAGCAGGTCACCGGGTTTGACGATCGCACCGTCGCGGAAATGGATGGAGTCGAGATACCCGTCCACGCGGGCGCGAACGTCCACGCGATCAGTCGCCTCGAAGCGGCCGGTGTACTCGTCCCATTCGGTCAGCCGCATCACCAGCGGTGGCGCGACAACGACTGCGGGCGGCGCCGCGGCCGGCGGTGCGTCCGCCGAGCGACATCCGCCAAGCACGGCGCCCGCGAGTGGGATGCACAGCCACACCGAACGGTGTTTCATCGCGGCCTCCTCGACGCGCTTAAAAATCAGGGGCGGGAGCTGGCATCCTATCAGACGAAGGTATCACCGATACCATCGTCTAATGGATTCGGACCGCGGGTCTGGTGCCATACCGCTCGCAGTAATCGAGCGGAGGCAGGCGATAGCATCAGCCAACAGTGATTTCCACGATTTCAGCGGCAAAGCGGTTCTCATCACGGGAGCCGCAACGGGCATCGGACGAGCTGTCGCGGTGGGCTTTGCCAGCCGCGGTGCCAGAGTGGCGATCGCCGACATCAACGAGGAGGCGGCACGCGAGACGCTCGATCTGGTGACCCGAGCCGGCAGTGATGTCCATTTTGTACGGACGAACGTGTCCGTCGAAGCCGACGTGCAAAAGCTCCGCGGCAACGGTCGAACGCTTCGGCCACCTCGACTGCGCGTTCAACCACTCCGGCATCGTTCAGTCACGGAGGACGGCGAGCAGCACCGATGCATCGCGGCGCCGAGGCTGAAGAAATGGTAGGGATGGTGCTGTTCCGACGCCGCCTCGTACATCACGGGTCAGACGTTTGTCGTGGACGGCGGCCAGATGATCCGCGGATTCGTGCCAGTGGAGTACAACATCGACGCCGCCAAGGCGTGAGAAGCCGTGAAGAAGTTCGATAGCGTGCGAACGACGAATCCGGCGTCAGGAACGCTGCTGCGTGCGGTGGTGGTGATTGACATTCATCTCGCGCTGCTGCCGATCGGCGCGTACGAGCCGCGGTGGTTCATGAAATCGGTGCACATGAATCCGGAGGAAGCCGTTCGCGCGCACCAACAACTGCAGGCCAGTGTGTATCGCGATGCACTTCTCGACCTTCCAACTGACCACGGAGGGTATCGGCGAGCCGATCCGCGGACTGAAACAGGCCCGCGCAGATCAACGGCTTGCGGATTCCGTGTTTCGCATGCTCGCCTTGGGCGAGACAGAGTACCTGGTGAATTGAAGCGGCGTTGTCTTTGCGATTCACTGCGACCCGATCGCGCGATCAACCTCGGCAATCGTTCGTCAAACGCCATACGCCATTCCCGAGATTGCTTCCTCGATTGATTCCCGAGAGAACCAGGTCGGCCTTGTCCCTTTTGTGGATGGCAAGCGCCACGCAATCCGCCGGCGTGCCGTTCACGCGATACGCCTCGAACCGGCCGAACGGCGTCCGCTTGAACGACAGAGGCTGCGACGGGGTGATCGCGTGCCCTTGCGCCGACATCTCGACATCGGGCGCTACGATTCGTACATCGCCAAAGGCGGCCGCCGCTTCGGCCAGGGCCGCTATCCCAGGGCTATAGATGCCGTCATCGTTCGTCACCAGTATCCGCATGGTCATGTCGTCTTCGTTTCAGCTGCCGCACGCTCGGAATCGCTTCCGTACCGGTGCCAGTGTCGCAGCCGCATGACGCCGCCGTAACCACCGAACGACGACGCGGCTCCTCGTGCGTTAATGCCGGCCGAGGTTCAGGGCTCCATTTCTTGATCCAGATCAATGGCTGTCGTGCGCAGCGCCGATTACTGTCGATTTCAATCCGTCGGCGCGCGTCGGAGTAGAGCGCGTCCGGTGGGCGACAGGGTGGGCTAAAACGCGAAATGGAGCTCGTCATGAAGACCCTTGCCGTGCTCATCGCCGTGTGCGGGCTGTCGATCGGCCTGCAGGCGCCAAATCCCAGATTTCACGCCGCAAACCCCACTCATCGCAGCGCTGCTGCACAACGACATGGCCGCCGCGAAGCGATTGCTCGACAGCGGCGCTGACCCGAATGAGGGCCGATTTGCCGGCTTCCCGCCGGTGCTCCTCGCCATCGTGCGCCAGGATGTCGCGCTCGTGCGGTTGATGGCCGGCAAGGGCGCGGACCTGCAGTTCCGCGACCGGTCGGGCTCCACGGCGCTCATGTGGGCAGCGTTCAACGAAACCGGCGACGCCGCGATGATCGAGGAACTGCTCAACCTCGGCGCGGATCCCTTCGCCGCGAACAAGCGCCGGCGAGACGGCGCTGGACTGGGCGCTGCGGCGCGGCGACACGCCGGCGGTTGCGGCGCTGCGACAGGCGGGTGGCTCGGAGACCGCCAAGGTGAAAGCCTCGATCGGAAAGGCAGTCGCCCTGCTGCAGCAGAGCGGCGCGCAGTTCACACGCGCGTCAGGTTGCTCGTCTTGCCATCATCAGTTCGTGCCGCAGATGGCCCTGGGCGTTGCCAGGACGCGAGGTCTCGAGGTGGACGAAACGGCCGCCCGTGACCAGGTTGCGTCGACTATCGCCCTGCTCAAGACCGTTGCCGAAGAGGCGCGCACCAACCGCGACCGGATTCCCGATCCGCCGGTCAGTGTCAGCTATGCATTGCTCGGACTCGCCGCAGAAAACTATCCGGCGGACGATACGTACTGAGGCGTTGGCGGAGGTGGTGGCCGCCTGGCAGGGCGAGGATGGTGCCTTCTACAACATTGCCGGCGTTCCGCCCGCCGATCGAAGCGAGCGACGTGACGGCGACCGCGTTGAGCCTGCGCGCCGTGCAGCTGTACGGCAAGTCGCCGGAACGAGCGCGTGGCGCGCGCGCGACAATGGCTGCTGACCGCGACGCCGCGGACCACCGAAGCGCGCGCGATGCAGTTGCTGGGCCTCTCGTGGTCGAAGGCGTCAGCCGATCGACATCCGCGCCTCGGCGGAAGCGCTCCTGGCGGAGCAGCGACCGGACGGAGGCTGGGGTCAGCTGCCCGCGCTCGAGAGCGACGCTTATGCCACCGGGCAGGCCCTGGTCGCATTGCAGACTGCGGGGCACGGAGTCCGAGTGCGTCCTACCGGCGCGGCATCGGCTTCCTGCTGCGGACGCAGTTTCCGGATGGCTCGTGGCTCGTCCGGACACGGACGTTTCCGCTGCAGCCGCCGAAGGACAGCGGCTTCCCGCACGGCAAGCACCAATGGATCTCGGCGGCCGCCACGAGTTGGGCGGCGATGGCGCTCACGCTGTCGCTTCCCGAGCCGGCGTCCGGATCGAGCCGCTGACCGCGACACCCGGATTGCGCCGCGTCAACGACGGTAATCTCGATGCGTGCACATAACCAGTGACGTAGCCGAACCCGGTCCCGCGGGCCGCGATGTCAAATCGAGCGAGCCGGTCACCGTGCCCGTCAATGGTGGCGCTGTTAACCAGTGAGGGGGGTCACGCGTATGAGTCGATGGACAAGTAGCCCACGGAGTCACTGACATGGACAACCTGCTCGCAGATCTTCGTCGCGCGGCTCGCGTGCTGGGCGCCAGCCCGGGACTGGTGTTGGTCAGTGTGCTCTCGCTGGGCCTTGGACTCGGCGCCAACCTGACGCTCTTCAGCTTCCTTGCGGGCCGCGTTCTTCTATCAGCCGGAGGTGGCCGATCCGGAGCGAGTGGTGGGCGTCGAGCCGGGCAACAGCAACCAATACTCCTACCTGAACTTTCGCGATCTGCAGGAGAGCGGCATCTTCGAGTCGGTGGCCGGGTTTCGCCGCGTCCAACTGAACCTGCGGGTCGGCGGCGAGCCCGAGCGCGTGCCGGGCCTGGCTGTGACCGCGGACTTCTTCGCGGCTCTCGGCATTCCGGCGGTGATCGGGAGGACGTTTGACGCCGCGGAGGCCGCGCCGGAGCGTCAACCGCGCATCGCCGTCCTCTCCCACGCGTTCTGGCAGCAGCGCTTCGGTGGGAGTGCCACCACCATCGGACAATCCGTCACCATAAACGGTGAGCCGTTCGACATCATCGGCGTGCTGCCCGAAGGCCATCGCGCCATTACGCCGCGGGAGGACCCCGGTATCTACGTGCCGATCAGCGCGCTGGTTCTGCCGACCATCGACGACCGCAGCAACGGCAACGCGCTCGACGTACTCGGACGGCTTCGGCCGGGCACGACGCGCGAACAAGCGCAGGCCGCCGTCACCGTGCTCGGACAGCAGCTCGCCAAGGCCTATCCCGACGACAACGAAGGCATGGAGCGGCCCGCGACCATTCTGCCGCTGCGCATCCGCGAGTTCGGCGGCTGGCAGGAGCCGGTGTTGATCTCGGCGATCCTCTTCGCACTCGTCGGTCTCGTTCTGCTGAGCGCGTGCGCCAACGTCGCCGGGTTGTTGCTGGCCAGGATTGCGCATCGACAGCGCGAAATTGCGGTACGGGTGGCGCTCGGTGCCGGGCGCGGCCGCCTGTTGCAAATGCTCCTGACCGAAAGCTTCGGGCTCGCGCTGCTCGGCGTCATGGCGGGAGGCGCCCTGTTCCTCGGGCTCGCTCGCGTGCTTCAGACCGTCGGCCTGCCAGCGTTTCTTGGTTCGGTCACACTCCAACTCGACGTCGATGCCAGCGTGCTGGCGTTCGCGCTCGCGCTCACCTTCGTGACGGGGATTCTGTGCGGGCTCGTCCCGGCTTTGCGCGCCACTCAGACCGATGTGGTCACCGAAATGAAAAGCGGCGACGGCCACGGCGCCAGCGGGCGGCTGTGGCTGCGCCACGCGTTTGTCGTGGCCCAGGTCGCCGCATCGGTGATCCTCCTGGTCGTGTCGTCGCTGCTCCTGCGGAGTCTGGTACGGGTGACGACGCTCGACCCCGGCCTCGACGTTGACCGCGTCTCCGTGGCGATGATTAATGTGGATGCGCAGCGCTACGCCCTGGACGGCGGACTGCCGCTCAGTCAGCGCATCGTCGAGCGGGTTGAATCGATGCCGGGTGTGGAAGCCGTGAGCGTTGCCGGCATCCTCGCGCTGGGCCCGGATATGAGCGCGACGCGGCTCCAGGTCGAAGGCGCGGCACCAGGCACGACCGGCTCACGGACCCTTCTGAATAGTGTGGGACCACGGTACTTCGCCACACTCGGCATTCCGTTTGTGAGCGGCCGCGATTTTGCGGCGACCGATCGTGACGGTGCGCCAACGGTGGCGATTGTCAACGAGGCGCTTGCGCGCTCGTACTTCCCTGGCGAGAACGCGCTCGGCAAGCGCGTCCGCGAATCCGAACGAGAACCCTATTTCGAGATTATCGGCGTCGTGCGCGATAGCAAGTTCGGATCGATGGGCGAGGAACCCACGCCAGTGTTCTATTCCGCCTACATGCAGCGTCCGCGAATCTCGACGCAGATCCGGCCCGTCATCATCCACGTGCGGACGGCAGGCGCGCCGGCGGCGATCGTGCCGGAATTGAGACGCGCGATCGCCGGCGTCGACTCGACCGTGTTCGCCGATGTTCGGACGTTGCGCGACGCCACGGGTGGCGAAGCGCAGTTGCGTCAGTTCGGCACGCAGATGATTGGGACGATCGGTGCGGTCGCGCTGCTGCTGGCGACCGTCGGTCTCTACGGCATGATGGCGTTTGTCGTCTCATCCCGGACGCGCGAGATCGGCACCCGCATGGCGCTCGGCGCCGGCGCCGGACGCATTCTCTGGAACGTGCTGGCGCAGGGCCTTCGCCTGGTGGCGATCGGCATCGCCGTCGGGGGCGTGCTGTCGTGGATGCTGGCGCAGATGCTGCGCGGCGCACTAGCCGGGTTGAGTCCCGCCGATCCAATCGCGTTCGGGAGCGCGATCCTGGTGTTGACGCTCACCGCCATCGCGGCGATCTATTTTCCTGCCCGCCGCGCGGCGGCACTGAACCCGGTCGACGCGTTGAGAGTGGAGTAATCCCGGCCGGAGGCAGAACGTGACACGGATCGCGTTCTCCGGGTTGGATCTCAAGCTCGCCCGTCGGCTGCTGGTGAAGTACTCGGGCTGAGACGGGATGCCGGCGCGTGATATTCAAAACGCGCCTGGTCCGATACATCCTGAAACACCTCGCTAACCCGCCATAAACGCTTTATTACCAGTATTTACTGGCGCCAAGGCGACCTCGAAGCCGGTGCAGACCGATGTCCGGAGCCGGCCGCCTCGAACGTCGAACAGTACGAATGCGCAGGACGAACGGCAGACGAAGGGCCGAAACTGTGGGGGAGGGCGCTATGGGTGAGTTCGTGTTGCTGTTTCGAAGCAGCGAATCGGAGCATCTGGAGCATATGGGTACGCCGGAGCTGGCTCAGCAGAGCATGCAGGCGTGGCTGGCCTGGGTCCGCGAACTGGAAACGAGAGGCCATCTGAAGAATCCGGGCCAACCACTCGAACGCGCGGGCAAAGTCGTCCGCGCCAAAAACGTCGTCGATGGGCCGTTTGTCGAGTCCAAAGATCTGGTGCTGGGTTTCATGGTCATCGAGGCCCGCGACCTCGACGAGGCCGTGGCGCTGTCCAGGGGCTGTCCGATGCTCGATGGCTCTGGCTCGGTCGAAGTCCGTCCGGTTGCAACGTTCTAGCGTGTGGTTGGAGAGCGATGCGACGGGCCGCAGGAGGTGAGCATTGACGGAGACCCTGCACGAGCATCTCTTCCGGTGCGAAGCGGGCCGGTTGATCGCGGCGCTCACACGCATCTTCGGCGTTCACAACCTGGCGCTGGCCGAGGACGTCGTCCAGGACGCGTTCTGTAAAGCGCTCGAAGTCTGGAAGGTGCGCGGCCTTCCGGAGAACCCGTCGGCGTGGCTCATGGCGACGGCGAAGAACCGCGCACTCGACGTCATTCGGCGGGATCGAACGGCGCGGACCTTTGCGCCGGAGTTAGGCCGCCTGCTCGAGAGCGAATGGACGATCGCGCCCGTCGTGGAGGAAGCATTCGTCGCGCACACGATTCGCGACGAACAGCTGCGGATGATGTTCTCGTGCTGTCATCCGCGACTGCAGGAGCCGGCGCAGGTGGCGCTGGTCCTAAACATCCTGTGCGGGTTTGGCGCCGGCGAGATTGCGGCCGCGTTCCTCACCGGGCGCGCCGGGGTGGAGAAGCGAATCTCACGCGGTAAAAAGGTGCTCGCCGACGCGAAGCGGCTGTTCGACCTGTCGGACGACGATTTCGCGCTGCGTCTCTCTGCGGTGAGGCGAGCGCTGTACTTACTCTTCAACGAGGGCTACCACGGCGCGTCAGGGGAATCGGTTGTCCGCATCGACCTGTGCATCGAGGCGATGCGCCTGACCTCGCTCCTGCGCGAGTATCCTCCCGCCGACTCGCCGGAGACCGCGGCACTCGCGTCGCTCATGTGTCTGCACGCGGCGAGGCTGCCGGCGCGCGTCGATGCCGCCGGAGATCTGAATGTGCTCGTCGAGCAGGATCGCGCGCGGTGGGACGCTCGACTGGTCGGCGAAGGCCTCGCTCTCCTGGAGCGCTCGGCCGCCGGGCACGCGGTGACGTCCTACCACGTCGAGGCGGCGATAGCCGCCGCGCATGCCAGCGCCCCGTCCCTCGAGGAGACCGACTGGACGTTGATTGTGTCTCTGTATGACCGGTTGATGATTATCGCCCCCTCGCCGGTCGTCGCGCTCAACCGCGCGATTGCGCTCGCGCAGCGTGACGGCGCCGAGCGCGGCCTCGAGGCGCTTCGGGCTCTCGACGATCGAGACCGCCTCGCCAACTACCCGTTCTATCCGGCCGCGTTCGGCGAGCTGGAGCTGCGCCGCGGAAATCGCGGCGATGCGCGTCAGTGCTTTCAAGCCGCGCTCGCGCTCGCGCGCAATCCCGCGGAGCGGAAGTTTCTCGAGAAGCGGATCCGCGCCTGTGACCTAGATGTCCAATGATGTGCGGCCTCAATCGCGGCAAGGAATCGGCCTGAGGAATCCAATGAGCGTGCTGAACAAGAAGTTCACCGCAAGGCTCCAGAGGAGCCCGAACAAAGGCGGGTGGACCTACGTCGTCATGCCGAATTCGGCAGAGTACTTTGGTACTCGCGGCCTCGTGAGGATCAGCGGGACCGTCGATGGCCATCCGTTCCGAAGCTCTTTCATGGCGCTGGGAGATGGCAGACATAAGTTGCCGATCAAAGCCGACCTGCGCAAGGCAATCTCCAAGCAGGCGGGAGACATCGTCACCATCCACCTGGATCGGCGGCTCGACGACTGAAGAGGTGTGCAGGCAATCTGCTCGTACCGGCGTGTACTCACACCGGCGTCTCGTGGACGAATCGTCAAACTGCGCGGCGATCGGGGGCGCGGACCGGGACTGAGGCTGGCGCCACCCTGTGCTCGCGTTCCCGAACGAAACGCGCCATCGGGCTCCACATGAACCAGTGCGGAAGTTGCTTCGCAAGAGCGGGAAGCCCTTCGACAATCACCGAGCGACAGCGAATGGCGGCGTCGTACTCGATGTGTCCTAACCAGACACGATAGAAGAACTCTAGATCCGCCCGGACGATGAGATCGGAATCGAACCCTGGGGGAGTCACACAGACGGAGACCTCGCGCGGCTCGAGCAGCAACCACACGCGTCGTGCGTGAGGACCGGTGAAGTCGAACTCAACGACCGTACGCCGGTCGGGCAGCAGCTCGCGATTGATGCGCTGGTGAATCCTCCAGATCAACAATCCCGCGTCCAACTCCTCCAGCCGCGGCTCGCCAAAGGCCCAGCGGACGCCCCACGCGCCAAGCGACTCGATGACCGTCTTGAGATCTCGTCCGGCTTCCGAAAGGTGATACGCCGTGACCTTCGCTTGCGCGCCGGGTAGCCGCTCGATGACCCCCGCGTCCTCCAGGTCGCGGAGACGCGAGACCAGCAGCGAGCGCGAGATTCCCGGCAACCCGCGCTCGATCTCGTTGAAGCGATGGCTGCCAAGAATTAGCTCGCGCACGATGAGCGGAGTCCATCGATCCGCCAGAATCTCCGACGCCCTCGCGACGGGACAGTACTGCTTGTACTTCTGCATGCCGCATCCTGACACGGCCAGATGCCCCACGGCAGTCCAAATATTGAACCGGATCAGTCCGATCGTTGCACTTCGCTCTGACTTCTCATCGGCGTACGGTCACGTCATCGAACTCGATGGAGGTGACCATGATCCGCACATTTAGAAGGCTGGCGGCCGTGTTGGCGGTTGGGCTTGGCGTCGCTGCAGCCCTCGACGCGACCACCTCCGCCACAGGCCCGGCTGAACGCGCCGCCTTTGGCGCCCTCGATTCGAGCCGGACTCAGGACGTCGAAACGTCCAGCGGGGAACGCGCAATTGCAGACTGGAGCCTGATCGCCCAGAACGCCATCGTCGCCGTGGCGAGGAAGTTTCCCGGCGAGGCGGCCGTTTACATGGGCATCGTCCACGCGGCGATCTACGATGTGGTCGTCGCCATCGAGGGCGGCTATCGGCCGTATGCGATCGCACCCACCGTACCGCCGAACACGTTGGTGGCGGCCGCCGTCGCCGCCGCCGCGCACCGTGTGCTCGTCGGACGTTTCTCTGAACAGCAAGGCGACTTGGATCGTATCTACTACGCCTATCTAGACGGGATACCGGACGCGGAGGCGAAAACCAATGGCGTCCTGGTTGGTGAGGAAGTTGGGGTCGGGATGCTCCTGCTCCGAGCCAACGACGGGCTCGACACTACCGTGCCCTACGTCCAGCGACCACCGGGGCCGGGAGTCTATGAACCGACCGCGCCGGTGCCGCCGCTTGGAACACGGATGCCGCGCGCGCTGCCGCTGGCCCTGGACAACGCGTCTCAATTCCGACCACACGGACCGCCTGCATTGCGCGGCGCGGAATACGCGCGAGACTTCAACGAGGTGAAGGACCTGGGGCGTATTGACAGCAGTATGCGGAGCGCGGAGCAGACCGCCGTGGCGCGGTTCTGGACCGACCATGACATTCCGCAATGGAACCGCAACCTGCTGCAGCTCGCCGACGCCAGCGGCTTGACCGCGATCGAGACGGCACGGATGTTGGCCATGGCTCACGTGGCGGGAGGCGACGCCATGATTGGGTGCTTTGACGCCAAGTATCACTACCTGTCCTGGCGCCCCCTTCATGCGATCAATCGTGCAGACACGGATGGCAACCCTCACACGCTGGCCGATCCGGCGTCGCAGCCCTTGTTGGCGACGCCAAATCATCCGGAGTATCCATCAGCGCACGCCTGTCACACTGCGGCCATCGCGGAAGCGCTCGAGAGCTTCTTCGGCCCAAGCCGCCTCGGCTTCTCGGTCGACAGCCTCGTGACCGGTGACACGCGCTACTACCAGAGACTCAAGGACGTGGTCGCCGACGTCAACAATGCTCGCGTGTGGGCGGGCTTCCACTTCCGCTTTGCGCAAGAGGATGGATCGAAGCTGGGGCGGAAGGTCGGCCGGTTCGTGAGCGCGAACTTCTTCCAGCCG
This sequence comes from uncultured Acidobacteriota bacterium, assembly GCA_963807105.1. Taxonomy (GTDB): domain Bacteria; phylum Acidobacteriota; class Vicinamibacteria; order Vicinamibacterales; family UBA2999; genus DASPWV01. Next base: position 354,703 of record CAWEAM010000003.1, read on the forward strand.
CTCGACTGAGCCTGAAATCTCTGCGAACCGGAGGGTGCCAAGGTTGCATCGCGCGTCGGATTTATTCTATAACATTGATGAAATGAGTCGCGAGGCGTTGGGAAACTTCGAGCTCATGGTGCTGCTGGCCATTCTGCGGGTGCGCAACGACGCCTATGGCGTACCGATCGCGCGGGAAATCGAGGACAAGAGCGGGCGCGAGATCCTCCTCGGGAGCGTGTATGCCGCCCTGGAGCGTTTGGAGGCGAAAGGCCTCGTCGCCTCCAGCGTCGGCGACCCCACCGCCGAACGAGGTGGGCGCGCCAAGAAATACTTCCGCGTCACCGCCAAGGGCCTGCGCGAGGTTCACACCACCCGTCTGACGCTGGAAGGCTTGTGGCAAGGACTTCCACAGCTTCAAGGAGGCAGTGCATGAGACTGGCGTTCTGGCTGATGGATCGTTTTGGCGTTTCTGAGCCTCTGGTGGGCGATCTTCTAGAGGAACGTTCGCGCCAAAACTCAGCCTTCTGGCTCTGGCGGCAGACCTTTGTCGCAATTCTGCGAACTGTCGCGCGAGATATGCGCTCGCACAGGTGGCTGGCGGCACGCGCTGTTATCACCGGGTGGGTCGTGGGCCAGTTGGCGGCGCCGCTCCGTCGTATCGCGATGCCTCTGATGTCGGGCGCGTGGGTATGGAACTCTGAGCAATGGTTGAGGGATAGCCTGGGCTTTCCAATCACGCCCTTGCCCTTCCTGGTTGTCATGAGCGCGACTGCCGTCATCACGGGATGGGTCGTCGCTCGCCTGCATCGGGGCATCGAAATGTCGATGGTGTCCGCGTACATCGTCGCATTGCTGATCTTCTATTTGGGCGGGTTCATCAATTCGCTGGACAGGGGTCTGCAGGCGTTTGGCGTGTACGGTTTGGCCGTCAATTGCGTGTTCCCGTTCATCGTCACACCAGCGCTCGTCGTAATTGGTGGACTACTCACCGGGGCGCATCCTCGTCGCGCACGTCTCACCTGATCGGCGCTGCGCGCAGTAGAGCTCGCTGCGCTGATCAGCTGCGACCCCATCTAGCGACTCGGCAAACTGGTTGCAGGAGTAGTAATCACGCGCGGGGCGAGCTGGTCCGGCATCGCGCTGAGGTGGAACATATTCGACCCGAAGATGACAGCTATGGACCCGAATTCCATTGGCCTGGGTCGCGGAGCCGTGGCGACCGCGGTCTTCATTGGCGTGACCGGTCTGTCGCTGTCATCCTCCCAGACACGAAGCGAGGCGACGCTTTCTGCGGTGCTGGAGACGTACATCAGCACCCACGTCCGCCTCGCGCCCGCCGAGCGGAACGCGCTTCTTTCCGGCTCTCCTGTCACGAAACTGCTGAACAGCGATGCGTCCAACGAAGTCGCTGTGTTTGGCGCCGTGTGGATCGACGCCGCGCCCGCCACTTACGTGCGGCTTCTCAAAGACATCGAACAGTTCGAGCGAGGAGGGCCATTCCGAATTACCAAGCGAATCAGCGGGCCGCCTAACATTTCGGACTTTGCCGCGCTTCAACTGCCTGCCGAAGACGTGGAGGCACTCAAGACCTGCAAGGTGGGCGACTGCGACGTCAAGCTGAGTGCCGAGTCGCTGGAACGGATCCGGAAATCGATCGATTGGACGAAGCCGACCGCGCCCGCGGATGCGCAAGCGTTGTTCCGGCAGTTTGTGTTCGAGTATGTGAAGGACTACACAGAGGGCGGCAACGAGCGGTTGGCCGTGTACCGCGATTCAGCCAGGCCGACATTCGTAGCCGCCGAGTTCGAGTCGATGGCCAACCGAATGCCGGAGCTCGGCCAGCATCTGCAGGACCTCAAGGCCTTTCTTCTGGGCTATCCGAAGGTGACGCTTCCGAATGGGACGACGTTTTTGTACTGGCAGGACGTCAAGTTCGGGCTGAAACCGACTATTCGCGTCAACCACGTCGTCATCGACAACAAACCCGAATTCACCGCAATTGCCAGCAAGCTGATTTACGCGACTCATTATTTCTCGACGGCCCTCGATCTGCGCGTGCTCGTTCCGGATCCGGCGCGGGCCCGCGGATTCTGGTTCGTGAACGTGACGCGGAGCCGCTCTGATGGCCTCAGCGGGTTTGTTGGACGAATGATTCGGTCGCGGGTCGAGAACGAAGTCGTCAAGGGTATGAAGCACGCGCTCCAGGCGACGAAGGCAAAGGTGGAGCAAGCGGAACGCTAGCTTGCATGCGCCTCGGCCGCGCGCTGATCGCTAAAGCATCGGGAGTTGCCGGGCGTCATTGGCTGATAATGACGTCACACATGCTGACGGCCGCCGTCATCAAGGCGCTCGCCAACGAGCGTCGTCTCGAGATTCTCAAGTGGCTGAGGGATCCGACTGCGCACTTTCCGCCGCAGCGCGAGGGCGACCTGGTCAAGGACGGTGTCTGCGGTCTGTTCATCGCTGACAAGCTGGGCGTGAGCGCGCCGACGGCCAGCGAACACCTGCGCGTCCTGACCCAGGCCGGCCTGATCCGCCCGAAGCGCATCAAGAAGTGGACGTTCTACAAGCGCAACGAGCCGCGCATCCGCGAGATCAAGCAGGCGTTTCGCACGGGGTGGTAAAGCCCCTGATCCGCCAGCGCAGCAGCCGCTGCTGGAGCATCACCCCAACCCCTCATCGATCGGCTCGAATTGTCGTGTCGCATTGTTCCTTCCGATTTCGATTGTCCTTATAGCGGCGCAACTCCGAGCCGCAAGGGGAGGATGTCATGACGCGGTCGTTGGGATGGGTCGGCTTGCTGTGCGGTTCGTGGGCGGTCTTGCTGCCCGCCCTCGTTCAGGCGCAGCCACTCGGCACCTTCCGGTGGCAGATGCAGCCGTACTGCAACGTGTTGACGATCCACGTGACGCAGGTCGGCGGCGTCTACACGCTCGACGGCTTCGACGATCAATGTGCCGCCACCACCGTGGCGCCGCTGACTGGCACCGCCGTCCTCAATCCCAACGGCACCATCGAACTGGGGATCAACATCGTGGCTTCGCCGGTGGCCGCGGCCTCACACGTGGCAGTGCCGTTGAACGCCGCCACACTGGGCGGACCATGGCAGGACAGCGCCGGCCACGCCGGCAGCTTCGTCTTCACGCCGGGGGCGGGCACCGGCGGCAGCCCGCGGCCATCATCAGGGTACATCGGCGCGATTCATGTCAATCCGGCGCAAGTGCAACTGCGCGTCACGGGCAACTGTCCCGCCGGTCAGCTCGTTCAGCAGATCAACCAGGACGGTTCGGTCGTGTGCGCGGCGGCGGCCGCACTCGCGGGCGACATCACCGCCGTGATCACCGCGGCAGGCAGCGGTCTCCAGGGCGGCGTCGATGCAGGCGCGGCCAGTCTCAAGCTGGCGGCCACTCCATCCGGGGCGTTCGATTTCAGCAACAACGGCGGCTTCGTCGCCGCCGGACAGCTTTCTGTCGGGACGATTCCGGCCACCGGCAACGGCGCGCGCATGATGTGGTACCCGGCGAAGGCCGCTTTTCGTGCCGGACACGCGTCCAACGACGAATGGCGCGACGAGTACATCGGGCAGTTCAGTACCGGCATGGGAACGTTCGTCGTCCCGCACGGGTATGCGGCGATCGCGCTTGGCGACACCGTCAGTGCGGGCAACAACAGCGCCGCGATCGGCTACCAGGTGAGCGCCGAACAGGATCGCAGCCTCGCCCTGGGAACTGACGTCGCCGTCAATCCCGGGCACACCGGCGCCATCATGATCGGTGACGGATCGTGGCTCGGCCCGTTCCCGCAGCCGAGCACAGCAGCCAATCAGTTCACGGTGCGCGCGGCCGGCGGTTACCGGTTGTTCACTTCGGCGACACTCGCTTCTGGCGTGACGCTCGCGCCGGGTGGCAGCGCCTGGGCGTCGGTGTCGGACGTCAACATGAAGGAGAACTTCCGCGATCTCGACGGGGCCGAGGTGCTGGCGAAGATCGCGCGCATGCCGTTACGCGAGTGGAATTACAAGACGCAGGACGCGGGTATCCGGCATGTCGGGCCGACCGCGCAGGATTTTCACGCCGCCTTCGGCCTCGGCGAAGACCCGCTGCGCATCAGCACCATCGACGCCGACGGCATCGCGCTGCGCGCGATTCAAGCCCTCGAGGAAGTGACGCGGGCGTACGAAGCGCGCATCCGCGAGCTCGAGCAGCGAATCGCGATCTTGCGAAGCAGCGCCGGGGTGCCGCGATGATCGGCCATGCGTTTCGGCATGCGCGCAGGCTCGCGGCCGGGGTCACCGGAGTTGCGTTGGCGAGTCTGTGGCCCGCAACTGCATCGGCGCAGCCTCTCGGCGCCTTTCGCTGGCAGACACAGCCTTATTGCAATGTGCTGACACTCACCGTCACGCGGAGCGGAAGCGTCTACGCACTTGACGGCTTCGACGATCAGTGCGGTGCCGAGAACGTGGCGCCGCTGACTGGCACCGCTGCCCTCAATCCTGATGGCACCGTCGAGCTGGCGATGCACATCGTCTCGCCGCCGGCGGCAGCGGCTGTGCACCTCACCGCGAGGCTGCACGCCGGCAGTTTGAGTGGAACCTGGCAAGACAGTGTCGGCGCGAGCGGCAGCTTCGCCTCCACGCCGGCCACGGGGTCGGGCGGCAGTGCGCGCCCATTTGCTTCGTCGGTGTTGGTGAGCGCCACCATCGTCGACCCGGCGCAGGTGCAGCTTCGCGTCACTGGCACGTGCCCGCCCGGCCAGTCGATTCAACGCATCAACGGGGACGGCTCGGTCGGGTGCGCGCCGGCAAGCGCAAACGCCGGCGACATCACCGCGGTGACGACGGCTGCCGGCAGCGGTCTTCAGGGTGGAGCCGACACAGGAGTGGCCAATGTGCGACTGGCTACGAAGGCGTCCGGCGCATTCGATCTCACCAACCCGAGTGGGTTGGTCGCTCGCGGAGCGCTCAGCGTCGGAACGGCGCCCGCTGCCGGCCAGGGTGCGCGGACGATGTGGTACCCGGGAAAGGCGGCCTTTCGCGCCGGCTACGCGGAGGGGACGGAATGGGACGACGCGAACGTCGGCCCGTTCAGCGTGGCGATGGGCCGGAACGCCCAAGCGACCGGATACGCGTCCGTTGCGCTCGGACAGAACGCCTTCGCCACCGCCGAGCACGCCGTCGCCATCGGCTCGTTTGCCGAGGCCACCGCTCGGCACAGCTTGGCGATCGGCCGCGTGGTGTGGGCGCGCCCGTCGGACACCGGCGCCATCGTGATCGGAGATGGCGCGCCTCTGAGCGGACTGCAAAGCTCCGTGCCCAATCAGTTCAGTGCGCGCGCCGCCGGTGGCTATCGATTCTTCTCGTCGGCTCAGGCCCTGTCCGGGGTGACGCTGGCGGCGGACGCCAGCGCCTGGGCGCCAATTTCCGACGGCAACGCCAAGGACAACTTCCGCGATCTCGACGGCGAGGAGCTTCTGACGAAGCTCGCGCGGATGCCGATTCGCGAGTGGAATTACAAGACGCAGGATGCGGCCATTCGCCATGCGGGACCGACCGCGCAGGACTTTCACGCGGCCTTTGGTCTTGGCGAGGACCCGCTGCGGATCAGCACGATCGACGCCGACGGCATCGCGCTGCGCGCGATCCAGGCGCTCGAGGCGAGGGTGCGCGCCCACCGCGAGCGGCTCCAGCGCATAGAGGAGGCGTTGGCAGGCCAGCGCTAGATTGATCGGCGGATCACCACTTCCGTGATGTGCGGCAAGGCAGTAATAAGCGGGATCGAATGGCCGCGGATCGCAAGTGCTACTGCTTTTCGAAGACTCGAACCCAGATCACCTTGTTGGCCGCATTCCGTCCGATCGACATGATCGTCTTGCCATCGTCAACCAGCACACGCGTATAGGTTGAGGTGATCTTGCCGTCGCGTTTATTGGTCACGAGCTCGGTGTGACTATCGAGCTTGGTCAACGACACGGTGGTGCCTTTGCCCGCGGCAGTCGGATGATCCCGGCCATCGTAGATGGCCTTCCACTCGACGTGGCCCTTGCGTCCGTCGGTCTCGATCGAATCCATGACGTAGCCTTGCTCGCCCGGTTTGATCGCGTAGACGATGGTTTCCTCTTTCGGAGCGGGTCCCAACGTGCGCTCGGGACTGAGCTTCCACGTGCCGTTCATGTCGGTGATCTGTGCGGACGCCGAACTTGCGGCCGCCAACGTGAGCAGTACGGCGGCATACAGGACCTTCATTCCGACCTCCCAATCAGGGTAACGGGCCGATCGCACGGGCTGTTGCGGGCTCGTCGAACGTGTCGACGGCGGACGCGCGGGGTAAAAACCGTGGCGCAGACAGGACAGGACTAGCGCGCGTCGGTCTTCTCCTTTTGCCACCATGGGCTGCCGAAGTTCATCGCCGGTCCGCCACCGACTGAGATCCGCGACTCCACCTTGTAGTTCACCGGAGACAGCAACCGCATGGTCGTGCGCAGGCTGATGGTTTCGCCCTTGAACTCGAACGGCGCACTCTCGAAGAAGACGGAGTAATACCCGCCGAGGTCGCCGCCAATCGTGCCGATCTGAATGAACGAAAAGCCGCGGCTGTCGGTCACCATCCGGGCCAGCGTCTTGTTCTCCCGCCGATAGGCAAAGGTCTCCGTAATCTTCAGTGGACCGGAAGGACCGATGGCTTCGGTAGTCGCTTCAAAGAAATTGTCCGAGAGCTTTTTGTATGTGGTCGTGCCCTTGATGGTGCCAGCTGGGCCGAGGGGGCTTTCGGGCACGTCCCATTCAAACGCCCAGCGGCCGGTGAAGTAGCGGTCGAAATCGAAGAGCGGGAGCGGATCGCTGGCGCTCGTCGGGCGGCCCGTCGTGGGAATCTGGCTGCTCGGCTGCTGGGTCTGTTGTGCCGAGACCGTCAGCGAGGCAGTGAGCGCTACACCGATCAACGTTCGTCGCAATTGAGAGTGCATGGCTGTCTTCCTACCGACCAGGCGCGGCGCACGTCGGTGCCACAGGCACGACAGTAGTGAGGTTGATCCGGCTCATCGGCTTCGCCGGAATGAGGAGGCCGGTCACTTCGATGCGCTGGTCCTTACGGGTCGGCAGATGGAACACGTCCACGCCGATCAACTTGAACTGATGTGGACCGGGCGGCGGTGGCGACGCATTCACCGGCGGCGCCTTTGCGGCGCCAGGAGAGGGCGGTGCATTGGATATCGGTTCCGTTGCATTTGTCAGCAGCCAGTCCTTGCCTTCGAGTTTGAGACAACCGAACACGCGGACGTCCTGCGCCTTGGCCTGGGAGGTGTCCTTCGGACCGGGCTCTTGTGCCCACAAATTCGACCCGATCGCGAATCCGATCGCGATGCCGAGCAACAGCAAAGGCCGCATCATCACCTTGAATAGCCGCTCAACAGGCGGAGCATAAGAGACGCGACTGCCCATGTCAACGCGGGGGGCGCGCCTGGCTGCCCTTGTCTGGCGACCGACTCGTCAGCGGCTCGTGTGCTAAGCTCACCGTTGCTTTTCCTGGCGGCTGACCACCTCGTTTTGACTCGCGAAGGAGGACCGCATGAAGAAACTGTGGGGCTTCGCCGCCGTGACCTTTGCGGTTGCCGTGGCCAGCGGGACTGCCTCCACCTCGGGCCAATCCGCCGGGGCCAGCGCCGCCCCAACTTTCGCCAAAGACATCGCGCCGATCATCTTCAATTCGTGCGCGACCTGCCATCGGCCGGGTGAGGTCGCACCGATGTCCCTGCTTTCTTACACCGACGTCCGTCCGTGGGCGCGTGCGATCAAACAGCAGGTGCAGGCGCGCAAAATGCCGCCCTGGTACGCCGATCCACACTTCACCGACGTCCAGTATCGAAACGATCGGCGGCTGACCGACGAACAGATCGCCACGATCGCGAAATGGGTTGATGCCGGCACTCCCAAGGGCAACGATGCCGACATGCCTCCGGCACCGGACGTCAGCTCAGGCTGGAGGTACGGTGAGCCCGACTACGTCATCGACATGCCGGTGGAGTACCAGCTGCCGGCCGAAGGGGAGATCGACTACCTCACTTTCTACGTGCCGTCACCGTTCAAGGAGGACGTGTTCGTCGAAAAGATCGAGATGCGTCCAAGCAACAAGGCCGTGGTGCACCACGAGACCGCCTGGTCGACGACGCTAAGGGACGACATCCAGATCATCAATGGGCTGCCCTTTACTCTCGACGGCAAGCCGCTCGCCAAGAACGAAGTGCGGCCGCAGGGCGTGAGCGTCTTCGAAGCGCCGCCGCAAACCAAGCTCATTTGCTATGTCCCCGGCCGCGGCTTCGAGCAGCACCGGCCCGGCACCGCCAAGCGCATCGAAGGCGGCAAGAACAAGTACATCGTGTTCGATGTGCACTATCAGCCGAGCGGTAAGCCGGAGACGGATCGTTCGCGGATCGGACTGTGGTTCAGCAAGGTGCCGGTCACGCACGAGGTCATCACCGAGATGGTTGGGGGCGGGCCGGGCGGCGTGCGGCTGCTCGAAGGCGGTGTGCTGCCGCCGCTCGAACCGGTGACCGGCAATGACGGCACGACGCGGATGCGCCGCAAGATCCCGAACATTCCGCCGTACGCCGAGAACTGGCAGATCACCGGCATCACACCAGTACCCGAAGCGATCACCCTGTACGGTCTCTCGCCGCACATGCACCTGCGGGGCAAGGACGTCTGGTACAAGGTGGTCTATCCGGACGGGACCGAAAAGCCGGTCCTGAACGTCCCAACGTTCGACTTCAACTGGCAGCTGTTCTACGAGCTCGCAGAGCCGCTCAAGATTCCGGCGGGGAGCAAGATCGTGGCCCTCGGCCACTTCAACAACTCCACGAGTAACAAGTACAACCCGGCACCAGAGAAGGAAGTCTTCTGGTCGGAGCAGAGCTGGGACGAGATGTACGAGCCGTATATCGAGTACACCGTGGACAGCCACAACCTCCAGACGATGAAATCGCGGCCGACCACGCGGCAGCAACAGTAGCCCTGATCCGCCCGGGATGCTGACGCGTCCCGGGCCCGCTTCTTCTGCCTCGCGGCGTAGTCGTCGCCGCTCTCCGCACCACCGCACCGCGCGCGACATCGTCTTGACAATTGTGATCCCAGGCGCTACGGTGAGGCTCCCTTTGAGGCTCATCGGCGTGGAGCATTGGTGAATGGATCCTCCTATCAGAGGAGCGTCACATGTTCATTTCGAGAAGACCGATCGTGGCGCTGACGTTCGCACTCGTGATCGCGTTGTCGGTGCCGACGCTTGCCGGCCAGACCATCACCGGGACCGGCAGCATCACCGGGACCGTCTCTGACGAGACATCGGGCATGCTCCCGGGCGTCACGGTCGAAATCAGCAGCCCCTCGTTGATTGGCGGCAGCCGCACCGAGATCTCGGACGCGGAAGGCCGCTACCGCTTCGTGGCGGTTCCTCCAGGCGACTACACCGTCAAGTTCAACCTGCCGGGATTCTCGAACACGGTTTACGAAGGCATCCGTGTCGGTCTCGGGTTCACCGCCAACGTCAACGCCAAGATGCATGTCTCGACGCTGGAAGAAACCGTCACCGTTCGCGGAGACTCGCCGGTTGTCGATACCCAGTCAACCCAGGTGCGCAACACCTATGAGGCTGAGCAGATGGCCCATCTGCCCAGCGCGCGCGACTACGCCGCGCTCATGGCGAGCACGCCGGCGGTGCAGGCGTCGCGGGTGGATGTCGGCGGCAGCGCGGCGCTCAGCGAGAACAGCTATCGCACCTACGGCATTCTCGGGACCCAGGATCGGCCGCTGGTCGAGGGCATGCTGGGCAGCGAGAACACTTCCCTCCTCTACTATACCGACTACGGCTCGTTCGAAGAGGTCTCGATCAACACGGCCGGCAATAGTGCCGAGATGCCGGGCAACGGTGTGTACTCCGCCTTCATCGCCAAGTCCGGCGGGAATCGCTATAGCGGCAACGTCTACATCGACTACTACAACGAGGGCTTCTCGGCGGTAAACATCGACGAAGATCTCAAGAACCGTGGCGTCACCGGCAGCGACACGCTGCGCGCCGAGGATACCAATCGGACCAAGATGTACCGCGACTTCAACGCCGATCTCGGCGGCTACATCCTGCGCGACAAGCTCTGGTGGTATGGGTCCTACCGCTATTCGGTGAATCAGGTGGCGCGCCCGAATTTTCCCGTCCGCCCGCAGCACACGCAGGTGGTGAACCGCACCGGCAAGCTTACCTACAACCTGAACACCAACAACAAGATCTTTGCGTTTCTCAATCACAACAGCAAGAAGCAGCCGGATCGCATCAACGCCGATCAGATTTATCTGGATTCCGACAGCACGTGGAACCAGACCGGGTTCCCGGTAGGCGTGTGGAAAGTCGAGTACAACTCGACGCTGTCACCCTCGTTGTTCTTCGAGACGCGTGCCGGCAGCTATTTCTACAACTGGATCAACGAGGGCAAGACCGACCAGCTCCGATATGAGGACCTCCTCACCCGGATTGTGTCGGGGAGCGAGCGCGACTTTTACAACGAGCGCAAGCGGCACCAGGGATTCGCGACCCTGAGCTGGTTCAAGAGCGCCGCCGGCTCACACAACGTGCGCACCGGCATCGAAGTGATGGACGAGTGGCTCGACGCGTTCGAGGGCGGAAGGCCCGGCAACGTCGTTCACGGTACGCGCGACGGCGCTCCGGCAGAAGTCACACTCTGGGAGACGCCAAACAGCTCGTTGAGCGGTCTGCGCACTTATGCGGCGTTTGTTCAGGACACGTGGCAGGTCAACAAGCACCTGACCGTGACTCCGGGTCTGCGGTTCGACCGTTTCCGCGACTACCTCCAGAGGCAGGATCACACCAATCCGTTCACGGGCCAGATCACTCCGTTCCCAGCCGTTGACAACGTCTACGACACCAACAACTGGGGCCCGCGTCTCGGCATGACGTACGACCTCACCGGCCAGGGCCGCTCGGTCATCAAGGCGAACTGGGGGCTGTTCCGGCATTCGCCGGGCGTGTCGCTGTTCCGGCCCAACCCGCCGATATGGTCGAAGCGGTACGCCTGGAGCGACCCGAATGGGAACGGACGCTTCGATCCAGGCGAAGAGGGACTGCTGCTGGCGACGGCTGGCGGGCTCTTCAGCACGTCGGTCGATCCCGAGCTGCAGATGGCGAGGACACACGAAGCCGCGGTGCTGTTGGACCATCAACTCGGCGATCAATTCGGCATTCGCACCGGCCTCGTCTGGAAGCGCCTCGAGGACAACATCCAGAACCGCAACATCAACCAGCCGTTCGACGCGTTCAACGTGCCGGTGACGGTGCAGGACCCCGGGCCCGACGGCGTAACGGGCACGGCCGACGATGGTGGTCAGTTTGCGGCGTTCAATCTGGCAACCGCCTACCTCGGTCTGCCGACGGTTACTCTCGTGAGCTACAACGACGATTTTCGGAGTGATTACTACACGTGGGAGGTCACGGCTCGTAAGCGGATGACGAACCGGTGGTCGATGCTGGCGTCGTTCGCGCACACTTGGCTGCGCGAGCACGCCAACGCCCTCAATCCCAACGAGGTCATCAACACCGAAGATGGCCGCCGCCACAACGTCCAGTGGCAGGGCAAGCTGAATGGGACGATCCAGTTGCCGGCTGACATCACGCTGTCACCACTCTTCCGATTCGAAAAAGGGCGGGCGATTGCGCGAACCGCGGTCGTTCGGCTGAACTACGCCAACCAGACGATACAGGCCGAACCATTCGGCGAGCGGTACACGGCCGATCTGTATCTGATGGACCTTCGGCTCGAACGACCCATCACCTTCGCCAACACTAAGTTCGTGCCGTTTCTCGACCTGTTCAACCTGACGAACACCAACGCGGAGGAGACCGTCATCGTCACCTCCGGGTCGTCGTTCCTCAGACCGACGCGCATCGTGCCGCCCCGTGTGGCGCGGATCGGGCTGCGCTTTTCGTTCTAGATTTCACCACCGTCGCACGCTCGGCGTCCGCGAGAGTGCGACCCCTCTTGGGCGGCGCAAGCCTCACGGCATCACGACGATCTCGGGAAAGCGCGGCGACGTGAGCTCGTCGGAGCTGTCTGCCGCGCCCTTCGGGTGCCGATCGAAGAACGTGCGCACGGCGTAGGCGGTCATCTGCACCTGTCGGCGGCCGTGGATCGCGAGGCCGCCGAGCACGCGGAGCACCCCCGGAATACGCTTTCCTTCAGCAGCGTCCCATCGTCGCTGAAATGGTGCGCGCCGCGAATGAACATGCGCCTCCGCGTATCGCGCGGCTGGCGATCGTAGATCGCCTGAATCTCACTCACGATCTCGCGGCTGACTTCGTCTTCAGCCGCGCCGTGATCGGACAGCAGAAACATGAAGGGCAGCGATAACCGGTTCGGATGACACTGCCGAACGGACGGCCGTCGATGTTGATGCCTGGCCTTGCCGCGCTCGTCCTGCGAGCAGAACGGCGACGCCTGCGCGCCGCCGAACGAGTGACCGAAGACGCCAACCCGCGTGAGATCGAGCCTACCCGCAAAGCGAGAAGCCCCGGTGGTCAGCTGCTGCAGATGATCGAGCGCGCGCCCGGTACCGTTCACGATCGGCGTCATCAACTTCGTTGCCCCCCGTGCTCGCTGGTGGGCTGACGGTGAATACCCCCGTGCGCGAGAGGCGGCCGACACGACGCTCAGCGGCCCGGCTCTCAGCGAGCGGTTGCCCTGGGGCTGCTCACCAGGGATAACATGTCGCTCGCCTGAGGAGGTCTCCATGCGCTACGTTCGTCCGGCGTTGTCGTGTCTCGTCGTTCTCTGGTCTGCCGCTCCTGCTGCGGGGCAACCGCTCGGCACCTTCCGCTGGCAGATACAGCCCTACTGCAACGTGCTCACCCTGAACGTCGCGCAGCAAGGTGGCGTGTATACGTTGGACGGCAGCGACGATCGCTGCGGCGCCGCTCAAGCCGCGAGCGCTCGGGGCATCGCGTTTCTCAACCCGAGCGGCACGATTGGGTTCGGCGTGACCATGGTGCAGCCGGGCGGCGTGGCGGTGCATCTCGAAGCCGCGATCAGCCTGCCTGCGCTGAACGGCACCTGGCGCGACAGCTCGGGCGCGTCGGGCAGTTTCATGTTGACGCCGGGCGCTGGCATCGGCGGCCCGGCGCGCGGGGTCGCAGCCTCCGGCCTGCCTCCCGGGTCGATTACCTCGATTCAGCTGGCGAACGGCGCCGTGGGAACTGCCGCAGTGGCGGCGAATACGATTACCACCGACCATGTGCTCGACGGCAGTCTCACGCGAGCAGACATCGCGGATGCGCCGCGGGTCTCGTCGTTCGAGACGAGCGCGGTCATCGCTGTTCCGAATGACGCGCACACAGTGGTGGCGCAGGTCACGGTGAGCGCGCCGGCCGCCGGCAAAGTGGTGGTGAACTCGAGCGGTACCTTCATCTTCAGCAGCGTCGCGACCACGGACTACATCCAATGCTCGCTCACGACGGGGTTCACCGCTGGCTCGACCTCGTCCGCCGCTGGGATCACCGCGGCGTGGCAGGAAGCGATCGGGTTCAACGGCATCGCGGCGCCATTCGGCGGCTCGCGGGTGTTCAGCGTCAATGCCGGCTCGAGCACAACGTTCCGGCTGGTCTGCTACGCCCTCGGTCCGAGCATCGCGGTGCAGGCACCGACGTTGAATGCGACTTTCGTCGCGGGATCGTGAGGTCGGGTATCAGGTTGGTGCGATCCGCGAGTGGAATTACAAGACCCAGGAGGCGGCGATTCGCCACGCCGGGCCGACCGCCCAGGCCCTCCACGCGCGCGCGCAGGCACATCGTGCGCGGCTTCAACTCATCGAGCAGGAGCTGGAGGCCCGCGCGGCCCCGGTCAGGCGTTGAGCGCCGCGGCCAACATCACGGCGCCGGCAAACACTAGCAGCCACAGCACCCCTTTCCGGAACGCGGCCGGGCTCATGCCGATGTAGATCTTCGAGCCCCACACGGAAGGCACCACCAGCGAGCCGGCGACCAGCAGCATTTGCGGGACGAGCTGCGTGCGCACCCGTCCGGACCACATCAGCGAAGCCAAGGTGGCCGACAACACAATCAGATTGAAATTCTGCAGGACGGCGCGGTGCGCGTCCTTGGTGTACCCGCGGAGCGTGCACCACAACGCCGGGGCGAGGCCACTGAACCCGCTCAGCGGCGCCATGACGCCACCGACGAGGCCGGCCGCAGCATCGGCGAATCGCCCGCCTCTTTTCACACTCGGCAGTCGCGACGTCGCCAGCATCACCGAGCAGCACACCACCAGCAGCGAGCCGAGAACGAGCTTGAACCGGCGCGGATCGAGCAGGGGCAGCAAGCGCGTGCCGATGGGGATGCCGACGGCGCTCCCCATCACGAACGGCCACAGCAGCGAGACATGCCACCCTCGCCGTACTCTGATGGCCGAAATCACCTGCCCCGTCCACCCGCCGAACACTGCCATCACAGCGGCTACTTGGGGATCGACCGCCCATACCCAGATCGACATCGCGACCATCGCGAAGGCGAAGCCCGTGATGCCTTGCACCAGGCCCGCAATGGCCGCGCCCGATGCCAATACCCACAGCTCCGATGTCATGTGCCCCCTGTTCGTTGCTGACATCGTAGCTGAACGATCACCGGAATTCGCGCTCGACGTGTCGAAAGGAGGGGCGACTGCCCTCAGCCGCCGTCGTCTGCAGCGCCCGCGGCATCGCTTGACAGTTCGTCACTTTGCCATTTGACTTATCGTTCGGCCGTGGCACAATCGCCGTGGCATGTCCCCGGGCGTCACGCGACCCGACATCGCGCGCGTGCACGACATCGTTCGGCCTGTACATCCGTCACACGCCAGTGCTCGACGCGAACGGCCGTGACGTCGGCCTCCCGCCATTTCCGCTCACATTCAAGCTGGAGTTCACGCAGTATTCGGGCTCGTTCAAAACCCGCGGTGCGTTTGCCAATCTGCTGACCAGGGCGATACCGCCGGCGGGCGTAGCGGCGGCGTCCGGCGGCAATCACGGCGCCGCCGTGGCCTGTGCGGCGATGCGTCTCGGCATTCCCGCGAAGATCTTCGTGCCGACGGTGTCGTCGCCGGTAAAGATCGCCCGCATTCGCGAGTACGCCGCCGACGTCGTGGTCACGGGCGACCGGTATGACGACGCGCTGCACGCAAGCGAAGAATACGTGGCAGAGTCGCACGCGCTCCCGATACACGCGTTCGACCAGATTGAGACGCTGCTCGGACAGGGCACGCTGGCGCGCGAGCTCGAGGATCAGGTACCGAATGCTGCCACGGTGCTCGTGGCCGTGGGCGGCGGCGGCTTGATTGGCGGCATTGCCGCGTGGTACGCCGGTCAGCAACCGCGCGTCATCGGCGTCGAGCCGGTCGGCGCACCGACACTGACCGAGGCGCTGAAGGCGGGAAGACCGGTTGAGGCGCCAGCCGGCGGCATCGCCGCCGACTCGCTCGCGCCGCGCCGCGTCGGCGAACTGATGTTTCCGATCGCCCGGCAGCACGTCGATAGTGTCCTCCTCGTCGAGGACGAAGAGATCATCCGCGCGCAGCAGGTGCTCTGGGACGTCTTTCGTGTCGTCGTCGAGCCCGGCGGCGCCGCCGCATTCGCCGCTCTCCTGACTGGCCGATACGAGCCGTCGAACGATGAACATGTCGTCGTCGTCCTCTGCGGCGGAAATGCTCAGCGCTGATGCACAGGGTCGGATGCGTTCGGATCGCCTTGCACAGATGCTGCGAGGTCAATCGGGGCCGTGCATCGTGTGTGCGCAGATCGGAAACGTCAACACGGGTGCCGCCGATCCAATTGCAGACATCGCCTCGCTCACGCGCCAACGGGAAGCGTGGTTGCACGTAGACGCGGCATTCGGGTTGTGGGCAGCGACGAGTCCATCGCGGCGCTATCTGGCCGCCGGCGTCGAACGGGCCGATCTACGCGAGCATCGGCGTTGCAATCGTTGAGCGGCTGGGAGAGACGAGCTATCTCGTAGTCGGAGCAGGGGCCGCAGGGTCGTACGACGCGCTTGGAATCACGGCGCCGCTCACCGGTCAACTCCTGTACTGCCCCAGCCAACCGGTTCTCGTCGATCAGGGGACGTGGGCGTGTCCGGCGAGCGCCGGTGTTGAATGCGATCGCTGAGTCACCAGCTCGCACTGGTCAGGCGCTGAACGACTCGTCGTCGCCAAGTATCCCGCGGCTTACGGCGCCTGACGAATCACGAGGTGCTTGCCGGAGTAGTCGGCGGGCCGAACCTTGCTCACGGTCTGTTTCTTCCGGCCTTTCGTCGTCATGAACGTCACTTCGACGGTGACCGGATCGGCGCTGGCCAGTCCAAAGTGAACGGGTGTGGCGCTCTGCGTGTTGTAGCCGCCGCCCGTTTCCACCTGCCGCGAGGCGACTATCTTTCCTGACCAATCGAACAGCCGTACCTCGGCCCCGAATCGGGTGAAGTAGCCCTTTGCGTCGAGCACCAGAACACTCAAGCTGCGCCTCTTGGCCTCGGCGGCGAGCGCGTTGCGGAAGACGAAGTGCCCGCCCTCGGGGCCATAGCCGTCAGTTACCGACAGGTCCAGGGCGCCATCGCTGTCGTAGTCCACGAACTGCACGCTGTGGTCGGCAACGTTGAGCGGGCTCTCCTTCGACAGGACGTTGACGAAGCCCTTGGCGCCGTCGTTGCGAAAGAGCGCGTTCAGCGGCGTCTGTGCGCCGGGCGCTCCTTCGTAGGAGATCACGGAGAGGTCCAGATCGCCGTCGTTGTCGTAATCGCCCCAGTCGGCGGCCACGGCGTGGTTTTCGACGCCCACGCCGAGGGTCCGGCCCACTTCGGTGAAGGAGCCATCGTTGTTGTTGCGATACAGCAGGTTGTGTCCGTAGTTGGGCGCGAAGATGTCGAAGTCGCCGTCGTTGTCGTAGTCCCCGATCGCGCAGCCGACGCCTCCTTCTTCTTTCGTGCGCGGCGGTCCGGTCATGCCGAGCGCGGCGGCCACGTCGGTGAACGCGGCGCCGTCGTTGCGCCACATCGCGTCCGCGGCGCCAGACTGGTTGGCGAGATAGAGGTCGAGATCGCCGTCGTTGTCGATGTCGAGCCAGCAGGCGCCAACAGTGGGCCGGGCATCAGTCGGACCGACGCCCACGAACACGTGTGTGAACCTGCCGCCGGTATTCTGAAATAGCTTGTTGTCGCCTGCGCGATCGGTCGCGTAGACGTCGAGGTCGCCGTCGTTGTCGTAGTCGATCCAGTTGGTCTGGCGCGCCGAACGATTCGGGATCGTCAGACCGATCTCGGCCGCCACGTCCCGGAACTTTTTCCCAGTCTCGTTCAAAAGAACCACTGTCGGCTCGTCCGGCGGCGTGGATCCGCCGAGAAGGTCTATGAAGCCATCGTCGTTGAAATCGCCCCAGCTCAGACCGCGCAGCTCGTGGCTGCCCGCCTGGGGCATGCCCAGTTCCGCGCCGACGCTGACGAGCACGCCCTTGTCGTTGCGATACAGGCGAACCTCGCCGTTGCCCAGCGAGACCGCGAGGTCGAAATCGCCGTCGTTGTCGAAATCGCCCCACGCGTTCGAGAACGAGTTGGCGACGCCGAGCAATTCCGGCTGCACCGGCACAAAAGGGGGTTCACCTGGCGCGGTCCGCTGAACCGCTGTCGCCGCCAGGGTCGCAACCACGGCGGCGACCACCACGGCAGGCGCCGACGCGTGAGTGAGGGTCGTTCGCAGGTTCATGGTTTCGGTTTCGTTCCGGTGAGCGGTAGGCTTGATGGTTGAGTTGCGCGATCACGAGAGCGACGAGGCCCTCGGCCCACCCGCGTGATCATGCGCTGATGCCGAACGCGTGCGCAAGTGTTGAGCCGCCATATCGCATCGGCGTACGATAAGGGGCGCGCGCGCAGAGACGCCTCCTGATCCGCCACCGCAACAGTCGCCGCTGGAGCACCACGTCTCGTGGTGCTCCGTCGACGCGGAGGACATATGCTGAATATTGTTCTGTGGGTGCTGCAGTTCCTGCTGGCTGCAGCTTTTCTGGCACACGGCTGGTTGTTTCTCTCGCCGCCGGCGAACCTGATCGAGCAGATGAATGCCTCGATTCCACCTCCTCTTCGCATCTTCATCGGGGTGGCCGAAGTGCTGGGTCCGATCGGCCTGACGCTTCCTGGCATCTCGCGTGTGCAGCCATGGCTGGTTCCCACCGCCGCCGCCGGATTGGCCATCGTCGTCGGTTGCGCGACCGTGTTTCATGTCGCACGTGGCGAGATGAGCTCCGCCGCGATAACGGCCGCGCTCACGGCGCTGCTCGTCTTCGTGGCCTACATGCGGTCGAAAGTGCAGCCGATTCTGCCGCGCATGCAAAGGGCTTGAGCTCGTGCCGCGAGTTCGCGGACATCGCCGACGAGAGCGTCTGCGCCCGCGCGCTGACGCATAGCGCCAGGTACTTGCGGAGCGAGCGCGATCCGCCACTGCGCCTCTACGCTGTGAGGCGTGCCCTCGCCGGTCAGTGCTGCGGCGGGATCTCGGCGCCAAGCAGCCGCCACACCGAGCCGCCGGTTCCTTCGTCGGACCACAATGTGACGACTGTCATCACGGTTGTCTCGGACTCTGCAGATTTCAAACGGGTCACTACTGCCTGGAGATTGATGTTCTGCTTCGCGATGACGTCCGCCAGAGCGAACCGGTACCCAATCGTCGGCGACGCGGTCCACGAGATGTCCGACCAGTCGCGGACCCGATACGCGAGGGACGGCACGCCGGCGACGGCAATCGTTCGCGGCTCTTTCGGCGAGATGATGCGCCACAACTGTGGGCTCGTCTCCTGCGCGATCGCCAGCGTGTACGGAGCGAGCGCGCTGCCCAGGTCGACCGGTGCTGGCGCGACACGCGCGGCATCGGGTTCGATCTTCGCGGCGAGGTCGCGTTCGACGCCGTCCTGGAACTCTTGCGCAGTGACCGTGCGCGACGCCGGGGCGAAGGCCGTCGATTCGGGGAAGCGGCGACTGTATTCCTGCGGATCGAACGCACCGGCGGGCACGAAGCGTTCGTCGCCGAACGACGACGAGACGCGGCCTGCGACGGCCGCGCGCGGATTGTGTTTCACGATCCAGGCATCGAGAAATTGCGTCACCTGCTCGGCGAGAGCCCGATCGGCGTCTGCCTGATTGCTGGCTGAGGCGCGTTGTGGAGCCGCGGCTGTCACGGCGCTGGCGTTGCTGGCGGGGGAGGCCTGCCGCGGTTCCGGTGCGCCGCTGCATCCCGCAACGGCCACGCCGACCAGCACGCCGAAGCCGCGCAGGCGCTGGCGCGTGCGCATCTCAGTACGTCTCCTCGCAGTGCGCTTCGGGCTTCGACCATGTCGTCCTCAACTTGTCCGAAAAGTAAGGCGCGTGGTCGTTGAACAGTGTGAGGTGGATATCGGTCTTCGACGACTTCTTGAATGATCCGACGTCCGAGTTCGAGGGCTGGCAGTGGCACCCGCAGGGCGGCCAGACCGTCGCCCTGTCCAGATCGATGTCCGCTTCGCCGCTCTGATGATCGTTGACCAGCATCGAAACCTGCAGGCTCGGTATCCCCGGTTCCCGGAACGTGATCACGTCGCGACCCTCTTTGAGCAGCGGCCTGAAGTTCGTGAAGTTCGGGTTGTCGTCGCCGTCCTTGGCGAGAGGGAGGAGCACGTGGCCACCATCGGCGGGCGGCAAATTCGACGAACTTTGCAGGACCGACGCGAGGTCCGGGTGGAAGCGCAAGGACATGCGGAACAGGTAGCGTCCTTCGGACTGATTGTTGCGTACGCCCCAGATGCCGCGCACCTCCTCGATGTAGTCGATCACACGCTTTCCGGCAGCCCCTCGCCGATCCCTGATCGGCATGAAGAGCGCCCGCACGATCCCATCGAACACGACCTTCCGATCAGCCGTCAGATTGCCGTAAACCTTTGCCGGATCCCTGGAGGCGTACTGCTTGAACGTCGCGTACGTGACGAGCAACTCATTCGTGCGCTTCGCCAGATCGGTGTCGTTTGGCGTCTGGCCAAACAAGATCGCTTCCCCGAAGGCCAGAGCAAGGAGGATCATGCCGCATCGGAACCACCGGTCGCGCAGCATGGCTCATTCTCCTACACCTGACAGCCCGCCACAGGCGGAAATCCTGAGGCAGTCGTCTCACGGTATCGCGATGATTTCTGGATACTCCGGAGAACTGAGTGTGACGGGACCGCTCGTCGCATGTTTCAGGTGCGCATCGAAGAAAGTGCGAACGGCATACGCAGTGACTTGCACCTGACGTCGGCCGTCGATGCCGAGAACGCCGAAGAGTCGCAGCACTCCCCGGAACAAACGGCTCTTCAGGAGCGCACCGTCGTCGCTGAAGCTGAAATGGTGCGCGCCGCGAATGGCGACGCGCATCCGTGTGTCGTTCGGCTGGCGATCATAGATCGACTGAATCTGGCCCAGGATGCGACGGCTGACTGCGTCGTCCGCGGTGCCGTGATCGGACAGCAGGAACATGAAAGGCACTTTGATACCCGCTTCGATGACACTGCCCAACGGGCGGCCGTCGATATCGACTCCGGCCTTGCAGCGCGAGTCTTGTGAGCAGAACTGCGCCGCTTGTGCGCCGCCGAAAGAATGACCAAAGACACCAACCCTCGTGAGATCGAGCCTTTGCCGGAAGCGCAGGTCGCTCGTCGATAGCTGCTGCAGATGATCAAGGGCGCGCCCGATGCCGTCGATCGGCACGGTCATCAACTGCGTCGCGCAGTCTTGTTCGTCATCCTTGCCGGCGCACAGTTCAGGATTTCCCGTCGTCATGTCGAGACCGACGACCACGTAACCATGGCTGGTGAGATCTTCGGCGAGCGATGAATAGTTCAGGGCCGACGCCGATCCGCCGCCGCCGCGCAGCATGACCACGGGATAGGCTGGTTCCTCGTCTGACACCGCAACATCGGGCGCGCTGTGGGCTCGCACCTGTGACAGATCGCGGGTCAGGAAATTGATCAGCGCAGGCCGCGCGTGTTCCCAACTGCCGC
Organism: uncultured Acidobacteriota bacterium; assembly: GCA_963807105.1. Taxonomy (GTDB): domain Bacteria; phylum Acidobacteriota; class Vicinamibacteria; order Vicinamibacterales; family UBA2999; genus DASPWV01. The sequence continues at coordinate 375,746 of CAWEAM010000003.1, forward strand.
GTATCGCATCTGGCAGGTAGCGATCGGCAGGCGCGACGACAGCTGCGGGGTACCAGATCCACGCGCTGAGATCGTCCCAGTTGGCGCCCCACCGCCCGACGGCGAATGAGCCCGTCGGCGCTGGCAGTTCGAGTGGGCGTCGATGCTCCAGCCAGAGTGCGAACACGACGGCCAGAGCCATGCCCGTGCCGGCGATGGCCGTCCACTTGAGAGCTCGTCGGAACACTTCAAACTACTTTGTAGTTCAAAGTATGGGCCGAGTCAAGCAACGGAAATCTGCCGGCCGGCCGGGCGGCCAGGAACACTCGGGCGCGGCACGTCGGCCGCGTTAAACGTGGTCCGCTTACTTCCCGTTGGGCAATGCGAACACGTAGAGCGCCTGTCCGCTCTGTGGAATCTTGATGTCCGGCACGATTGCCGCCGGGACATTGCGCGGGCTGCCACCGCCGAGTCCCGACATCACGGCGATATACTGCCGGCCATCGATGGCGAAGCTCACGGGAAATCCCTGAGCCGACGTCCCGAGCCGGGCTTCCCACAATATCTCGCCGGTCTTCACGTCGTGCGCGCGCACGTACCGATTGATGTCGCCGACGAAGACCAGGCCGCCGGCCGTCGACAGCACCGCCGTCAGGTACGGTGCCCGCTGCTCGTGCTTCCAGACCTCCTGCATCGTTCGCACGTCGTAGGCCGCAAGCTTGCCGACATTCTCGTTGCTGCCCGGCATGTGCTTGAACAGGCGATCGCCGGCGTTGCCCCCTCCACCCTGAGTGAGCGCGACTTCGCGCGCGGTGAAGTCCATGCACGATTGGCTGAGCGGCACGATCAACAGCTGCGTCCCCGCGTGGTAGCTCATCGCCTGCCAGTTCTTGCCGCCTTCGGTGCTCGGACAAATGAAGATCGGCTTGTCGACCCGCATCTCATAGATATCGGGCCGGTAGCTCGGCGCGCCGGTCTTCGGATCGATGCGATCCCAAACGTTCTGCGCCACCATTTCCTTGAAGCCGAGGAACTTTCCCGTCCGGCGATCGAGTTTCCAGAGCACGCCGGCTTTCCCCGCATTGAAAGACACTTTCTGATCGCCGATGTCGACGAGAACACGCTCGAACACCTCGTCGAGGTCGAATGACTCGGCGGGCACGTGCTGGAAGTGCCAGGCGAGCTTGCCCGTGTCCGGGTCGAGCGCCACCGTGGAATTGGCATAGAGCGTGTTGTCCCTGAGGGTGAGCTTGCGGCTGAGAAAGTTCCATGGCTTCGCCTGCGCGACGCCCCAGTAGGTGAGGTTGAGCTCCGGATCGTAGCTGCCCGCGATCCAGGTCTCGCCGCCAGCCCGGAAAGTCATTGGCAACTTGCCCCACGTCTCGCTGCCGGGCTCACCCTGGCGCGGAACCGTGTAGAAGCGCCAGACCTGCTTGCCGGTCATGATGTCGTAAGCGCTGATGTAGCAGCCCAAGCCGTCGAAGCGGCCGCAACCCGTGAGCCCCTGCAGCACCCGGTCGCCGATCACCATCGCGCCGCTGGTGTTGACACGACTCGCGTCCGGCGCTGCCGGCGTGTCCCAGAGGATCTCGCCGGTGCGCGCGCTGAGCGCGACCATGTGTGCGTTGCTCGTCGGCAGAAAGATCTTGTCGTCGGCGATCGCGATGCTGCGGATACCTCCGTAACCCGGCGCTTGATCGGGGCCGACGCGCGTTTCCCAGATCAGGTCCCCGGTCTTTCCATCGAGCGCCTGGACGAAATTGCTTGGGCTCGCCAGATAGATGACCCCGCCGTGAACGATTGGAGTCGTCTGGTTCGCGCCCGAGTCGTTGATCGCCCACACCCATTGCAGCTGCAGGTCCTTCACGTTGGCTGCCGTGATTTGACTCAACGGGCTGTAGCTGTGGCCGTGATAGTTGCCGCGGAACATCAACCAGTCGTCGGGCGGCGGGTTTTTGAGTTTCTCGGAAGTGACGGGTACGTAGTTCTTGACCTCGCCGCGAACAGTCACGCCTCGATTCGCTGATGCGCCACCTCGAGCCTGGCCGGCCCCGGTGCCTGCCCCAAGCACTAACGGCATCGCGCCTTGCCCGGCTGTCGTCGGCGTGGGTGCCGGCGTACCAGGCGGTCCGAGCACCGCGTTGATCGGCATCGAAACAGTGGCTGTCAACGGCTGCTGGCCGGCGAGTGCTCCGTTGATCTGGAGCAAGTACGCCGTCACTTCCAACGTGCCCGCTTCACCGAGTGCACCCGGATTGGTCGGCGGCATCGTCTGAACGACGTAGGTAAACAGCTCGTTGACCGCTCGCGGTCCCCATTTCGCGATGAAGTCCGGCCCGGCAACAGCCGGCGCATCACCGGAGCCCCGGAAATCGGGCGAGTGGCATCCGGCACATTGCCGCGCGTACGCTGCCTGTCCCGCCTGCGCTTGGGCGGCCGTGTAGGCTCCAGGAGCAGGCGGCTGAGCCTGCTGGCCTCCGACCGAAGCCATCGTCATGCCGACGAACGCAGCCGACCCGACGAAGAGCAGTCGTCCTCCACGTTTCATATGTGGCTCCTGACGCCAGACATGCTACTGCAGCGCTCGAGGAGCGTACGCCTTCATTCGCCAGCTTTCAGACGCCAGAACTGCTCGGCGACGACAGGCCAGCCGTTCGGAACGAGGCGCGCGCTTGCGTCCTGAATCATCCCGGGATTGCCGCACAGATAGACGACCGTGTCGCCCTTGGGCAATTGCCACTGGTCGAGGTCGTTCTCGATGCGCAGGTTCGCTGCTCGTCGGTTATCGAAGCAAGAAGAACTTCTATTGGCAGTTCAACCGCCGTTTCGGGACGACGCCGTTCCAATCGGAGTGAACTGGCGCTGTGTGGGTCACCGCACAAGCGCGTTCTTGATGCGATCCTCGTCCTGGAAGACGTCGGGCGTGACGCCGACGATCGAGCCGCGGCCGCCGAAGATCGATCCGGTGGTTGTCCGATCCAGCCGCCGGCCGATCGTCAGCAGCGCTGCGACAGACAGCGGCTCGTACCCGATCGCCCGTACCTCGTCGGCCCGTTCCGGCGCGAGGAACGAACGCGCGAACGCTCTGGCCTCGGGCCGCGCGGCGGCGCGCGTGTGGACGTAGACGAACAGCGGTCGCGACAGCGGCTGGTAAGTGTTGTCGGCCACCGTCACCGCGCTCGGCGTGATGCAGCCCCGCCCGCTGTCGATGGCCACGGGCGCGAGAGCGTCCTTCGAGGACGCATATGTCGCGAACGCCACATACCCCACTGCATTTGCATCGGCGCCGATCTCCCGCGCCAGCGCCGTGCCGTCGTCGCTCTTGCGGTAATCGTCGCGGCTGCTACCCTCGCGGCCGACGATTGCCAGTGTGAAATAGTCGAAGGTGCCCGACCCGGCGCCCGGGCCGAACAGCGCCAACGGCTGGTCGGGAAAGCTCGCGCGCACCTGACTCCACTTTGTGATCGTGCCCTGCGCCGGCGGCTCCCACATCTTTTTCAGCTCGGTGACGGTGAGGCAGCGCGCGAAGCTGTTCTTCGCGTTGACGACCACTGAGAGGCTGTCGAAGGCGACGGGCAGTTCGACGAACTCGACGCCATTCGCGCGACATCGATCGATCTCGCTGTCGTTGATCGGGCGTGACGCGCCGGTCAGATCGATTTCGCCCGCGCACAGCCTTGTGAAGCCGCCGCCGGTTCCCGATGTCACGAGGCGGACCTGGACCTCGGGATACACGCGCTCGAACGATGCCGCCATCATCGCCGCGAGCGGGACCATGCTGCTCGATCCCTCCATCGAGACTTGCCCTTTCAGCGGACCGGTGGACGTCGTCGTTGACTGAACGGGTTCGGGCGATTGGCAGCCAAGACCGGGTGCCACGATCGAAGCGGCAGCGAGCAGGGTCAACAGTCGGCCAGCCGGCGAAGCGTCCGATTTTCCGAGGGGACGCCGCGGCCGCGACAGGCAGGAGCCGCGACGAACCGTTAGAGCAGCCGCATGAACAGCCAGAACAGGGTCCCCGAGAGCAAGATAGCCGCCGGTAGTGTCAGCACCCAGGCCATCAGGAGGTTGCGGACGGTGGCCATCTGCAGGCCGGCACGGCTTGCCGCCATGGTGCCGGCCACGCCGGACGATAGCACCTGTGTCGTCGAGACCGGCATGCCGAAAATGTCTGCGGCGGCGATTGTCGTCGCCGCAACGAGCTCCGCCGATGCCCCCTGCGCATAGGTCAAGTGGCTCTTGCCGATCTTTTCGCCAACCGTGATGACGATCCGCTTCCACCCGACCATCGTCCCGAGGCCAAGCGCGATGGCGACGGCGACCTTGACCCAGACAGGAATGAACCGCGTCGCCGTGTCGAGCTCCGCAGTGAACACCTTCAGCAGAGCCGCGTCAGCCTCCTCGAACGCGACCGCCCCATCTTTCGTGAGGTGACGGATCGCCTCCGAGGTCATGAACATCTGGTTGCGGATGTTCTGCACGACCTCAGCCGGTAGCCGGCGAATCGAGCCGTACTGTCTGATCTGCGCGTCGATGTTGCGCGTCAGCTGCGCGAGCGCCGGAACGACGAGCGGCTCCGGTTGTGCCGTCTCCAGGTACCTTCCAATCACTGCCTCCGGATCGGTCACCTGCCGGCCGTCTCCGTAGCGGTCGAGCATTTGCGCGGTATGCGTGGCCGCCGCGAGAAACGGCTGGATGTCGCTGTCTGGCATCGACCGGTTGAGGGCGTACGCAGTCGGGACGACGCCGACAAGTATCAGCATGATCAGTCCCATGCCCTTCTGGCCGTCGTTCGAGCCGTGCGCAAAGCTGACGCCGGTGCAGGTCAGAATCAAAAGGCTGCGGATCCACAACGGCGGCGGTGTCGTGCCGCGAGGCTCCTGATAGAGCTCCGGACTGCGGGCGACGATTTTCAACGTCAGCAGAAGCAGTGCCGCGGCGACGAAACCAATCATCGGGGAAAGCAGCAGCGAATAGCCGACCTTTGCGGCCTGCGCCCAGTCGACCCCGCTCGCGGCGTCGCCTGCCGGCGCCATCAGCTGGTTGGCAAGTCCGACGCCGATGATCGATCCGATGAGCGTGTGCGAGCTGGAGGCGGGTAGCCCGACGTACCAGGTGCCGAGGTTCCAGATGATCGCGCCGATGAGGAGCGCAAAGACCATCGCAAAGCCGGCATTCGACCCGACGTTCAGAATCAGCTCGACGGGGAGAAGAGCAATGATGCCGTACGCCACGGCGCCGCTCGACATCAACACGCCCAGAAGGTTGAAGAGGCCGGACCAGACGACGGCAGTGTTGGCGGGCAGCGAGTGGGTATAGATGACGGTCGCGACCGCGTTGGCCGTATCGTGAAAGCCGTTGACGAACTCGAAGGCGAGCGCGATGAAGAGCGCCACTCCGAGCAGCACGAACGGCACCAACGTCGTCGTCCTCACGCCGCTGCTCGTGACGTCGGCGTAGAGGTTGTAGGCGATAAACAGCACCGCCGCGATGATCGCGCCGACGAAGGCGATCGCCGTGCGAGGGTCGAACGGCGTATCGAGCAACGGGCGCACCGGCGCCGGCGTGAAACGTCGTACGGGCGCTTCGCCGATGAAAGTATCTGTCGTCACGGGACCTCAGCGGTCGATCAACTCAGGTGTGCCGCTGGGTTTTTCGCGCTCCCGGGCAACACGCCGCAGCACCGCTGGATCAATCGTGGTCCCAAATCAGATGACGGTCATGCAAACACTGTGTAACATCGACTGGTTAATGATGAGCTGGCGTTCATGACCCACAAGAGTCAGATTGGTCGCCGGATGCCGTGGGACCCAAGGGATGGCGTTTCCAGAACAGGACTACACTTTAGGTGGTGGGCGGGCCGGAGACGCGGTCTCTGGTGGCATCCGATGGTGCTCAGTTGGGTGTTCCTGGCGGGCCCGGTCCTACGCTGCCGCCGGACATCGTCCCTCGCGTCACCAGGTCCTTGGCAGGATCAGGACCTGACCCTGGCGTGACGACCGCACCTGAGGTCGCGATCTGCTGACTGCTCTTACACCGGTTGTGCGCCGGTCAGTAGCTCCGCAAGCGGGGCCGTCTTGTCGCCGCGGTTCAGGATGGCCACAGCGCGCCCATCCCACAATCCGTACGCCGCCGCATTGTTCGGCAGAACGAAGAGAGGTCCGCGCGCCGTTTGCCGCCGCACCGGGCGCGTTTGGGCCCTCGCCAGCCATTCCGCGACGGTCGAGATCGAATCGGCCACCGTCGCCGCGTTTTCGACCAGAACCTCGAGCGCGACCTCGGGGTCGTCAACACTTGTCAGAATCGTGCGCGTCAGGTCCGGCGCGCGGGGAAGGCTTGGCACGCGGTTGATGCCGGGCGCGACGAGCTGAACGTCTCGCGGCGTGAACCCGCCGATCACGAACGATTTGAAGACACTGGGAACCGACGGTGCGCCGTCGCGCAGGGCGTTTCGATACCTCTCGAACCGAACCAAAGTGCAGGAATCGAGGTTGCGCACATCCGCCGGGCGGACCACCCAGGGAAACGTGAACTCGTGCAGCGTGCAGGAGGGCGTGGAAGGGTGCACCAGTTGCGGCAAGTATGCGCCGCTACCGAGCGAGTCCGAGGTTCGACCGACTCGAAGGCCGGCCTGGGCCGGTGACCTCGGCGGCGATGATGGCTGCGCGTCGGCATCTACGGTGAGCGCTGCATCGAACACCAGGGCGTCCTCGAGCGAACGACCCTCTTTTACGCCCGACGCCGCGACGACGTGATTCACGAACTCGTCTTCCGTCGTCCCGCCTCCCAGAGGAACGATTGGGTTGAGCTTGAAAAGGTTGCAATCAGGTGCGTCGATCACGATGGGCCGCAGCCTGCAGCCGACGATATTGCTGAACGTGGTCACGATGGACGATGCGCCAATGCAGTTGACGAATGCGGGCCTCGCCCCCGCGATGTCCGCTAGAAAGACCTCGCAGTGGAAGTGCAGTGGCGTTCCGGAAAACGTGACGTAGCTCTGATCGCCAGCGCGATACCTCAGGCGCACTCGACCGGGCACCTCCCAACCCAACTCGAAGACAGCCGCTGTGACACGAGTGGCCGCTTCGACCTCGCTCGTTGCACCAACCGCCCACGTACACGCGATCTCGAGGACCGCCGGCCACGGCAATGTGTCGAGCTCCGCTGCCTGATCCCCGCCGGCGGCCCACGGATGATCTGGCTGATCCAGGATGACGAACACGCGATGACTAGTGGCAGCTGTCGTGACCGATCCAGACTCGTCGACGAATTTCCAGTTCCAGATCACCGTCGATGCGCTGACCGCGGCCTGGCCGAGCCGGTGGTCGACGATCGGAACGGTGACACGCTGCCGATTGTTCGAGTCCCAGTCGTCGGCCCGCAGCTGGAATCGTTCGATCGTTCCCAGCACGTTTGAACCGCGCGGATCCGGGACAGCCGTCACCGTGAGATCGGCGGCAGGCCGCTGCGCTGTGCGGAATTCGAGCGTTACCTCGAACGCCTCTTCATTGTCGAGATGCGCGCGCGAGAAACAGGCCGGTTGCGTGGCGTCGTCGAGGGTGGGCGGGTTTGCGCCCAGCTCCACAACGGCGGATGGCGACGCGGGCGCGCGAAAGCGATCGACGCGAATCTCGATCACGCTGAACCTCGCCGCGCGGCTTGTGCGCGCGCCGCCGACGGACTGTGACGACGCACTTGCGCAGGCTCCATGTCGGCTGGCATCACGCCGATTCGTCTTCCAGGCACTCGAGTGCCGGCGCCCGCCGCATACAACACCGCTTCGCCCACGCCGTTCAGGCCGAGCGCCTCCTCCACGAGGCAGTCCTCATAGGCCATCGTGCAAAACGGGGCGAGGCCCAGCGAGGTCGCCGCCAGAAGGAACGTCTGGCAGACGTGGCCGGTCTCGAGCAGCACGGCACGATATGCCCGCGGAAATCCGTAGCGCCACTGTGTGCGTTCGAACAGCGCGCTGAAGAACACCACGAACGACGCCTCGGCGCACCACGGCTGCCACGGAATGATGCGGCGCATTTGTTCGGCGTCCGCGCCATCCCGTACGAGATCCAGCTCGTGACGATCCGGCGCATAGCGGTAGAACCCGCTGGCGAAATCGGGCACGCGGAGGTTTACGACGTAGAGCTCGATGGGATGTCGTGCACCACCCGACGGCGACGCGGTCAGCGGCACTTCATCCAGATTCGGCACCGTGAGCCAATGCGAGACTCCCGCGGTCAGTCGCAGGACTTCGGAGAGCTCGGCGAGCTTCACCGGCTGCGTTCCAAACTGCCGCCAGGTACGTCGCCTTCGAACGACGCGCGCGAATTCACCGCCCGTCTGCCGAAGAGGCAAACCTACCGATCGAGGAGCCGCGGGCTTGACGGAGGCGGGCATCGGTGTGTGCCCGGCCTTCGTCCGCAACAGCTCTTCGAACTCCGCTGGATTCCCGTAGGCAACGAGACGCGATCCAGTGTGGAAGAACCCGGCGAACGGATTCCACCTGTCCCACTGATCCATCGCGCTTTCGGACGCGCCACGGGGACGATCGGAAGCTTCCAGAAACCCCGCGGCCACCATCGCCTCCAGCAGTTGGCGCACCGTGTCGGCGTCTGCGTTGCGTCCGACGACTTCCCTCAGCGCGGCCGGTGATGTCCAGTCGCCGCACGCATCGAGCAGCTTCCAGGTCAGTAGGTGCGCCGTCGCCTCCATGCCGGTTGCATAGTTGAAGACGACGGCGCCGCCATCTTTCCAGTAGCACGCCAGATGACGCGAGCGCCTGAAAGTCGGGCCCATCTACGCCCTCCCACCCCCTCTGCTGTATGGCGCGAGATTCTGCGTGCACTCGAGGCTGACTTTGGCGGCCCGGAGGGCCCTCAAGGACGCACTGGCTTCCGCCAGCTCATTGGGCTCGAGATCTCCGCGATCGTCCTTCTTCGTCGAAACAATCTCGTCGAGGGCGCGGATGAGCTTGTCGATCTCATTCGTCAAGGTGTCGTACTTGGGCCTGGGTTGGGGCACGGCTGTCTCCTGTTGTGATGAGAGTGACGAGGTGAGTGAACGTCAGGGGTCGAGTTTGAGCCGGCGGATGAGCGTCGCGAAGCGAGGATCGGCGCGGAGCGGATCCACGCGCGGATCGACTTTGAGGAACAGCACCCGGACCGGATTGGCGTCGAACGCCTTGTTCAACCATTCGAACGCGCTGTCATGTTCGCCAAGAGCCGCGTACACGTAGCCCAGGTTCTCGCGTCCGAGCGGCGCGGCCTTGGAGTCGAAGGTGTGCAGCAGCCGGCCGACGATCTGCTCGGCGGAGTTGCGCGTCCCGGCGAGCGCCCAGTTGCGTGCGAGCTCGGCCAGATAGGCCGGATCTTCTCCAACCAGCGTGATCGCCTTTTGTGTCAGCTCGATGGCCTTCTGATAGTCCTGGCGATCGGAATGCACGCGAGCCATGCCGAAATAGCCGGGCCCATACTGCGGCGCGATGGCCACCGACCGCTCGAATGAGCGCATCGCCTCGTCGTGGCGGCGCATGTAGTAGTAGATGATGCCGACGGTCGCCGACATCTCGGCCGAGTACCGGATCGGACTGCTGCCCGGCCAGCGCCTGATCGAGCGCTTCGTCGAGTCGGCCCGCGGCGGCGAGGTGCCGTGCGTACGGCGATCGCACCGTGCTCGCATGCGGCGCGAGCAGCAGCGCGCGCTGATACGCCGCGTCCGCGCCGGCCCAGTCCTGATTGAGCCGGTAGCTGGCGTCGGCAAGCGCCACGTTGGTCTCGGGAAGATCCGGGTTCAAGGAGTACGCGCGTGTTGCGGCGGCGAGCGCCGCCGGCCTGGCCTCGCCGACCGGCTCCAGTCCGAAGTCGAGCAGCATCGAGTGAATGCGCGCGAGGCTCGCGTAGGCGATCGCGTACTGCTGATCCAGCGCCACCGCTTGATCGAACCAGGCGCGCGCGTCGACCAGACGCGCACGATTGAACGAATACAGGAGATATCTGCCGCGCAGATATGCTTCCTGCGCCTGTCGCGAGGTCGTCGCGGGTACCTGCAGCCGCCGCCCTTCGGCCGCCGTGAGCCGATGGCCGAGCGACGCCGCGATGGCGCCGGCAAGCTCGCCCGATATCTCGAACAGATCGCCCAGTTGCCGTTCGAACGTGTCGGCCCAGCGCACCTCGCCGGTCGACGCCGCGACCAGCCGCGCGCTGATGCGGACGCGATCGTCCTGCCGCTGGACCGAGCCTTCCAGGACGTAGTCGGCGCCGAGCGCTTGATGCAACGATGCCGGGTCGCGGCGATTCTGTGGGAGCGCCGCCACCGAAGAGGGCGCGAGCACGCGAATCCGCCCGAGCATCATCAATCGTCCGAGCAGCACGTCTGACACGCCTTCAACGAAGTAGGCCTCGTCGGCCACGTTCGACAGGTTGACAAACGGCAGAGCGGCGATGCTGTGCGGCGGTGGCGCGAACACTGACGTGAGCCAGTCGCGCCCTTGCCAGATGCCGAATGCGACCGCGGCTACGGCGACCGCGGCGGCGATGCCGAGCCGAACCCGGCGCGACGCCGCGTCTCTCGACTCTCTCACCCAGGTGACGCCGCCCGAATCGAGCGAGTCCGTGAGCGCGGACTCCATTGCGCCAGCGGAGGAAAAACGCTCGGAAGGCGTCGGGGCGAGCGCGCGCTCGACGATCCGGACGAACGCCGCGGGCAGATCCGGACGAACGTCTCGAAGCTGTTGCCGCCGGCCGCGCGTGTGCGCCTCGCGCACCTCCGCGGAGGTGCGTCCCTTGACTGGATACTCACCGGTCACGAGCCGGAAGAGCAGCACGCCGAGGCTATACATATCCGAACCGGGCGTCGCCCGCCCGCCGAGGAACAACTCAGGGGCCGCGTACGCGGGAGTGCCGACGGCGTTGCGATCGTCGGGCAAGCGCCCGTCCCGGCCGGCGCCGAAGTCCATGAGCACGGTCCGGCCGCGCGCTTCGCGCATGACGTTCTGCGCCTTGACATCGCCGTGCACCAGGCCCGCCCGATGCACCGCCGCGAGCGCCTGGCAGACATCGCTGCCGATGAGCGCCGCCTCTCTGGCTCCCATCGGCCCATGGTCGCGGATGAACTCTTCGAGCGATCGCCCGACAATCAACTCCATCCACAGGCCCGCCCGGCCATCGACGGTGGCCGCGCCAAACACGGTGATGACGTTCGGGTGGCGGACCTTGGCGAGCAGCCGGCCTTCGTGAACGAGGGTTTCGCCGTGGTCCGCCGCCGATGGCTCGCGCCGCAGCAGCTTGAGCGCCACGTCACGCGCCAGCCGCTCGTCCCACGCGCGATACACCGTGCCGAACGACCCCGCGCCAATCCGTTCGCGGATCTCCAGCGACCCCCAACGCTGGCCGCTCAGGTTCTCGTCGTCGGCCGCCGCGCGCGACGCATGGTCGTCCCGGGCGCCGCTGCGATGCACTTCCGACACGCCGGCGAGCAGCCGCAGCTCGCGAACGAGCTGCCGATCGGCCTCGTGGACGGTAGACTCGGCGTCCTCCCAGTCCACCTCTCGCTCGTCGGCAATCGCCTGCGCGAGCGCCAGCAGCCGCGCCTGATCAACCGGCATCGTGCATCACCTCGGCCAGCTTTATCAGCGCACGGCTGACGGTCATGCGGGCCGCATCCGGCGACGATTTCCCGAGCATGACGGCAAGCTCTTCGTAGCTGTATCCCATCTCGATGCGTCCGGTGATCGCCTCGCGGTCTTCGTCGCGGAGCCTGGCCAACGCCTGCTCGTAGCGTTCGACCGCCTGCACACCGATGGCGTTCTCGAGAGGCGAGAGGCCCTGATCCCGGACCTCGTCGTCAAGGCCGGCGATCGCAGGACGCCGGTGGAACTTTCTGTATTCGTCGCGGATTCGATTGAGGACCGCCTGGCGCAGGTAGGCCTGGAGCGCGCCCTCGCGGCGATGCTCGAAGCCATTGATCCGTTGCAGGCTGCGCAGGACGACGTCCTGCACCAGATCGTCGGTGTCCGACGCGTCGCGCATGACGCGGGGAAGCCGGCCGCTGGCCCAACGGCGGAGCGCGGGAACGTACCGGCGAAGAAGGCAATCGAGCGCGCCTCGGTCGCCCTGTCGCACCCGTTCCAGAAGCTCGACAGAAGATTCCGAGTCCATCGAAGAGTGCCGCGCATGGGCGGGTTCTGCGCGGCCACCAGATGGTAGCCGCGCTCGAGGTGTTTGCCGAAGTCCTTTCTTGCGTTCCGCCTCGAAGGGCAAGACGTGCGCGGTGCCTGGTGTGCCGGGCTGCATGAAGAGTTGATGCCATCGGGCGCTCGCTCCGAGACCGGCCAGATCCCCGCGGGCAAGTCGCTGGAGGATCTCCAAAGAAGGCACCCAGACTGATAAACGTTCGCGCACTCGAAACCGAACGGCGGGGCGTCACCAGCCTCGTCCGTGCGATGGCGTTGGGCTCTCGCTTCGTTCGGCGAAACTCAGGCGGCCTGTGGCGCTGGGTGCAGGAGCATCCAGGAAGTACCGAACCTGTCCCTGAGCATCGCAAAACGGGTTGCGAAAAACGTTTCCTGCAGCGGCATGAAGATCTGGCCGTCCTCCGCAAGCAGCGCATACACACGCTCGGCTTCCTCGCCGCTCTGGAGGGTGAGCGAGAGATACGCGCTCCGCATCGGCTGAAATCGATCCGGCGGAATATCGGCTCCGAGCAGCTCGGTTCCGCCAAGCGACAGGCGGGCGTGCAAAACCTTTTCGTTCCACTCCGGCGGGAGGTTGCCCGGCCCCGGTTGCTCGCCGTGGCGCATCAGCATGGACACTCGTCCCCCGAGGTGCTTTTCGTAGAACCTGAAAGCCTGCTCGCAGTTACCGCCGTAGTTGAGATAGGTGTGTAGTTGCACGGGATTGTCTCCTCCTCTCTCTTGGACTGCCCGGGCGGGCGAAAATCATCGGACTCGAACCTGCGTCGCAACACCGACGCCAGCGTCAGCCGTCGGTCCGCCGTCGGCTTCGCCACGCGGCAGGCGTCACCCCTGTCACCTTCTTGAACGCACGGCAGAACGCCGCTTCCGACTCGTAGCCGACGTCACTTGCCACGGCGCTCACCGGCGCGGCGCCGGCGGCCAGCCGGCCGGCGGCGAGCTGCATCCGCCAGTGAGTCAGGTACAGCATCGGTGGATGGCCGACGAACGACGCGAACCGCTCGGCCAGCACGGAGCGGGATGCACCGACGTCACGCGCGAGCTCCGGCAACGTCCAGCTGCGCGCCGGTTCGGTGTGCAGCCGCGCGAGCGCGCGCCCGACGATGGGATCGCGCAATCCACCCAACCAACTCGCACCCTGGTCGGACGCTGTCGTCAAATGGCTCCGCAAGACCTCGACGAAAACGAGCTCCGCGATTCGCAGCAGCACCGAGCGGCTGCCTGCGCGGGCGCGGTTCGACTCGGCGACCGCGAATTCGAGCAGCGCGTTGAGCCGGTGCGCCGAGTCGCCCTGAAGGCGCACTCGCAGCAACGTGGGCAACGTCGTCAGCACCGGGTTGAACGGCAACGCATCGCAGCCGAGAAAGCCGCACACGAGCTGCAGGCGTTCCGACCCGCTGCCGCCCTCGGTCACGACAAACGGCAGCTGCCCGCCGGCCATCGCCCGAAACCACGACAGCGCGTCGTCAATCGACCAGCCGGTCCGCAGGCCGCACGCGCTCGCGAGTTGGTACGCGTGTCCATGCGGCACGACGAGCACGTCGCCCGTCTCGAGCCGAAGCGGCGCCTGCCCGGGCGACTCACACCAGCAGCTCCCCTGACTGATGACGTGATACGAGACGATGTGCTGGGCGCGCGGAAGTATCACCGGCACCAGATGCGCAGAGGCTGGCGCTTCGGCCACCCATGGCGCGCAGGCGTCGACGAGGAAGAAGAGCGCGCCTGTCAGCCTGACGGCTTCGAGCACGTCCGACAGCGTGTCCGTTTCGTGCGGTGGCAGAGGCTCTGACGGTGGGCTGGCGACACCAGGGGTGCCGGCCTCTGAGGCACTCATTCCGCCATCCTATTTCACTCGGTTCGCGCCCATCCACTGGAGTACGCCGCGTTGCCGAGATGCGGCCGGACGATCGGGCAAACCAGCCGGACGCTCGGGGCTGGCGCCGGCCGCCAATCACTCCTAGTTTAAGCACTGTCGCCGGGTAAGACGGCGCCTGACGGCGACAAGGAGGCAGCGATGGGTGCGGACTGCGCGTTCACGTCACCACGTTCGAGCGGCGGAGGTTCAGATCACCGGCGCGAGCGCCTCGCGATCGCGTGCGGCCTCGTGCTGTTGCTGGGAGCGCCAGTGTTGCGTGCAGAGCAGGCGCAGTCCGATCGCGATGCGTCGATCGATGCGGCTCTGCTGTCGCATGGCATCGGTCATGGGAACGTGCGCGCGGAGCTGATCGCCGGCTGGAACAGCCTGGCCCATGACATCGCCTTCGCCGAAGACCAGTTCCTGACGTTCAAGGGACAACGGGCGCTGGCGATGATGCACCTGGCGATGCACGACGCGCTCAACACCATCGTGCCCGTGTACGAGAGATATGTATTGACCGAGGAGCCGCGTCTCGCAAGTCCCGTTGCGGCGGCCGCACAGGCGGCACACGACGTGCTCCTCGCACAATATCCAATGCGGCAGACCGCGCTCGATGGCGAGCTCGCCCGCTGGCTAGCGCCGGTCGAGCAAGGCGTGCTCCGCGATCGCGGCGTAGAACTGGGCCACGCCGCTGCCGCGGCGATTCTCGCGGTGCGCGAAGCCGACGACTGGGATGTGCCGGGCACCTATGCGTTCGGTGAAGGGCCGGGCCGTTATCAGACGACCCCTCCCTGGAACGGCTTCGTCGCCCAACCGGGATTTCGGTTTGCGAAGCCATTCGTGCTCGAGTACCCGCACAAGTTTCGGCCGTCGCCTCCGCCGTCGCTGCGGACGGGCGCGTACGCGCGCGCGTTTCGTGAAGTCAAGGAGTACGGCGCCGCCGACAGCGCGCGGCGGACGGCCGATCAGACCGTGTATGCGATCTGGTGGATGGAATTCGCCGAAGGATCGGTGAATCGTCTCGCGCGGCAGCTTTCCACCAATCGGCGGATGCATCTCTGGCCGACGGCCCGCGCCTTCGCTCACCTTGGCATGGCCCTGTACGACACATACGTCGCGACCTGGGACGCCAGAGTACGCGTACGACCACTGGCGTCCGTACACCGCCATTCGCGGAGCAGACGCGGACGAGAACCCGCACACGACTTCCGACGCGAACTGGGAATCGCTGCGTCCGGCGCCACCCTTTCCCGAGTATTCGTCGGCACACGCGGCGGCCTGCGCCGCCTCGTTGAGCGTGCTCTCGGACACGTTCGGACGCCGCGCGTCGTTCACGATGCAGACAACGACCGCTCCTCCGGAGATGCCCACCCGGTCGTTCGAGAGTTTTCGCGCGGCGGCTGCCGAGTGCGCCGACTCCCGCGTGCGGCTCGGATGGCACTTCCGCTATGCGACCGACGCCGGCCTCGCGCTTGGACGGCGGATCGCCCGCTATACGATCCGCCACGCGCTGAGAGAGCGCCCGCGAAACGATCGGTCGCGCTGATCGGACGCTATCATGGGGCGTGTTCACCGCCTTCCTGTACCGGGATGACGCGGTTCGCACCGCCGACGCGGTGACAACGATCCTCGCTCACGGTCTCCGCTGTGCACTGACTGGCGGGCTGGCGATCGACGCGCAGCTGCGATCGCACGGCCGATCAGCTGAACGGCGCCGCTTCAACGATGTCGATCTCGTCGTCGAGAGCTTCGCGTCGATTCCCGCATCCCTTGCCGGATCGTTTCTCCAGCACCACGTTCACCCGGACGCGACGGACGGCAAGACGCTGGTGCAGCTGATCGACGAGCCGCGCGCACTCCGAATCGATCTGTTCCGCGCGTTTGGGAGCACGCTGTCGCGCGCCTCGAGACTGGACGACGAGACGGGGACGCTCGACGTGCTCTCCGTCGAGGACCTCAGAGCCAGGACCACAGCGCTCGTCTGCGGCCGGCTGCGCCGCGGCCAGCGGGTAGACATCAAGCATGCAACCGCGTTCACCCGGCTGCTCGGCCTTGGCCGGCATGACGTGCTCGCGGCGGCGTGGAACGATCACCGGCAGCATGTGCCCGGTACATTCGACCAAGCCACTCGCGAAGCGGCCCGCTTGCTGGAGTCGCATCCCGAGCTGGCTGTCGTCGAGGAATATTCGGCCGGCCCGGCATTCTGCGAACGCTGCCGTGCGCACGGCCCTTTCCGTCCCGCGGCAGCCTCGAGGATCGTCGAGATCCTCGGCTACTGCTGACCGACCGCCCATGTCGAGGGCTTCCCTGACATCAACTGGAGAGCTCGCGATGACCTCCGAATACTATTCGCCGCACAAAAACCATCACGCGCACTGAGTAGCTCCGAAGCACGGCTCGAAACGGCGATAGAATTGGCCCGCGGAGTGAATGAGAGAGTCGCCACTCAATCAAGCTCAGCGACGGAGGTACCGGCACGCTCGCCCGGGTCGGTCGCGGACGCCATGAACGGCACGGCGATCGGTTCGCCGCGGAACCTCCTCGCGATAGCGGTGCTGGTTGCGACCGGCTACTACGTTGGCGTCCAGGTCGGCCTGGCGCTGACGTTCCCGCCCGCAACGACATCCGTTCTCTGGCCACCCAACGCGATTCTCACTGCCGCGCTACTCATTGTCCCGCCCCGCGCGTGGTGGGTGTGTCTCGCCGCTGCTTTGCCGATCCACATCCTCCTGGAAATCGGCGCCGGGTTTTCACCGGCGCTCGTCGGCCTGTTGTTCCTGACCAATTGCAGCGAGGCACTGCTCGCCGCCATTGGCGTGCGCGCGCTCAGCGACGCGCCGACCCGTCTTGATTCGTTCCGCCGGGTCGCAATCTTCATCGGCGCCGCGGGACTGATGGCGCCGATTCTGTCCTCCTTCGCTGATGCCGCCGTCGTCAATCAACTGCGCGGTGAACCGTACTGGAACGTGTGGCGCGCTCGAGTCTTTGCGAACGTGCTCACCGAGCTGAGTGTGGCGCCGGTGGTCATTCTCGGTTGGAGGGTCCTCAACACCGGCGTGCGCACATTTTCGCGGGCGCGAATCGCCGAAGGGGTTGCCCTCGCCCTCGTGCTGGGCGCGATGGCAACCGTGATCTTCAAGCGTCCGTATCTCGGAGACTCCATCCCGGGCGTGCCGCCGACACCGCTCGTCCTGCTCCTGCCGGTGTTCGGCTGGGCGGCCATTCGGTTCGGCGTCGGTGGTGTCAGCGCCGCACTGTTCGGGTCTGCCATGGTGGCCAGCCACGAGACCGCCGTGGGATATCGGCCGTTCGCCGCGTTGTCGCCCTCCGACAGCCTGATCGCCGTCCAGATGATCTTCGCGGTCGTGGCGATGCCTTTGATGTGTATCGCCGGTCTGCTGGCCGAGCGCCGCAAGGCCACCGCCGATCTTGCCGCGCGCCTGCGATTCGAGGAGCTCCTGTCGACCGTCGCGAGCTCTTTCGTCCGGCACGACTTTGCACGTGCTGCCGACGAGTGTCTTGGTCGCGTCGGGGCGTTCTTTCAAATCGGCACGGCCGTCCTCTTCCAATCGGAGGAAGCGTCCAGCAGTCTCGAGATCGAGCGGCAGTGGAATGCGCCGGACGTATCGCCGCTGGCGGCCGCCTACGGGAGCCAACGGTTTCCCATGGCAACCGCCCGCGTGCTCAGCGGCGACACAATCCGGTGGACGACCCTCGACGACGTTCCGCCTGAAGCGTCTGCCGATCGGCGCACGTTTACCGAGCTCGGCCTCCGCTCGATGGTTGCCGTGCCACTCGTATCCGGCGGTTTGGTGCGAGGCGGGTTATCGGTGGCTACGCTGGGTGATCGATTGCTCTCGGACAAGGACGTTGGCCAGCTGCGCCTGATCGTCGACGTGCTCGCCAACGCCCGGGCGCAACACCAGGCCGAGATGAGGTCGCAGCGCAGCCTTCAGGAGCTTGCCTACGTGGCGAGGCGGTCGAGCATGGGCGAGCTGACGGCATCGATCGCGCTTCAATTGAACCAGCCGCTGACCGGCATCCTCAGCAACGCGCAAGCAGCGAGGCGCATGCTCCATGCGCGCCCGACGGTCGTGCCCGACGTCGACGATGGCCTCGTGGACATCATCGACGACTGCCGGCGCGCGCGCGATGTCATCCTGCGGATGCGGGAGATGCTGGCCCCGACCGATGCGCAGCCCGTATTGATTGACATGAGCGCGCTCGTGCGTGACGTGAGCATTCTCGTTGCCAGCGACGCGCTCCTTCGCCGTGTGTCCATTGCCTTTGAACCCGCGACAACCTCGATGCTGGTCGAGGGCGATCGAATCCTGCTTCAACAGGCGGTTCTGAACGTAGTGATGAACGCAATGGACGCCGTAGCGGAGCTTCAACTGTCGAAGCGAATCGTGCGCATCCGGACGACGTCTGACTGCGGCAACGTACAGGTCCGCGTCCGAGACCATGGCACTGGGCTGCCGAACGGGGCGGAGCGGCGGGTGTTCGAACCGTTCTTCTCCACCAAGACCGCTGGTATGGGCATGGGACTGGCCATTTCGCGTTCGATTGCCGAACAGCACGGCGGATCGATCACCGCGGCGAACGAGCCCGCCGGCGGGGTGCTCGTGACCATCAGCTTGCCCGCCGCGGTGAAGCTCTCCGATCGCGCACCTGTCTGAGAGCGGTCGAGTCGAGCCGGCTAGTCGCCGCGCCTCGGTCACGCGTAGTGTGGTCGACACCTACTGAGGCAGCGCAAACGCGACAATGCTGCTGCCCGAGGGTGCGCCGTTCTTGCCGCCGCCGCAGACAATCACCACGAACTGCCGTCCATTGACGCTATAGATGGACGGTGTCGCACTGCCTGCCGCGGGCAGCGTGGTCTCCCACAGCAACTTGCCCGAGAGCTTGTCGTAGGCGTGAAATTTCCGATCGAAGTTGGTGGCGCCGATGAAGAGCAGGCCGCCGGCCGTGACAACCGGACCACCGTAGTTGTCGCTGCCGGTATCCTTCAGCCCGTTCGCCACGAGTTCCGGGTACTCTCCAAACGGGATATCCCATCGGATCGTCCCGCCGTTGAGATCCACCGCCGCCAGCCTGCCCCAGGGAGGTGTGATGGGCGGATAGCCATCCGGATCGCGCCACAGCGTCAAGCCGTCGATTCGATACTTGAGCCAGCTCGGATCCTTGGTCACCTCCGGATCCGCACCCTTGTCGCGACCGGTCAGCACGTAATCGACCACGTCGTTGATGTTGCGCGCGCCCATGTCCGGAAAGCCCGGCATCCGGCCCGTGCCGTCGCGGACGATGGCAGCGATCTCGTCGCGGGAGAGCCTCGCTGCGATGTTCTCGAGTGACGGTGCGGCCGGTGATCCCTTGCGGTCTTCGCGATGGCAGGTCGCGCACTTCGCGTTGTAGAGGGCCGTATCGTTGTTCGCAATCAGCTGCACCGTCCACGGCATCTCGTTCGAGTTGACGTACAAGAGCGCCGTGTCGGGGTCGAACGCCGCGCCGCCCCATTCGGCGCCGCCATCGACGCCGGGAAAGATGATGCTGCCGTCGGGCGACGGCGGCGTGAAGATCGCTCCCGCGCGCAGCTTGCGGAAGTCGGCCAGGACCGCAGCATGCGCCTCTGGCGAACGGCGCGTCAGCAGGTCTTCGGTAAGGCGCTGCCGAACGAGCGGCGGCGGCTTCACCGGAAACGGCTGCGTGTCCGCCGCCTGTTCGCCGTCGACCTCCGAGCGAGGCACCTTGCGATACTCGATCGGGAACAGCGGCGTCCCCTTCAGACGGTCGAAGACGAACACGAAACCGGTCTTGGTGATCTGCGCGACCGCATCCACCCGACGGCCGTTGCGCGTGACGGTGACCAGGTTCGGTGCGGCAGGGAAGTCCCAGTCCCACAGGTCGTGCTTGACGGCCTGGAAGTGCCACACGCGGCGGCCGGTGCGTGCGTCGAGCGCCAGCACGCAGTTGGCGAAAAGATTGTCGCCGTGGCGGTTCGCTCCGTAGAAGTCGAACGAGGCGGATCCCGTCGCGGCGAACACCAGCGCGTTCTTCACATCGACCGTGATCCCGGCCCAGGCATTGGCGCCGCCTGACACGTTGTGCGCGGCGTCAGCCCACGTGTCCGCGCCGAACTCGCCAGGCTGCGGGACCGTGTGGAAGATCCAGCGCAGCTTGCCCGTTGTCACGTCGAAGGCACGGATGTGGCCCGGCGATCCCGGCAGGGTTTCGGGCACGCTGCTGCCAAAGACGATGAGGTCTTCGAAGATGGCACCGGGCGTGCTCGCGCTCACGCTCAGGCGTTCGGGCGGTTCGCCGAGACCCTCGCGCAGGTCGATGCGGCCGCGGCTCCCGAAGGTCTCGATCGGCGTACCGGTCTTCTTGTCGAGTGCCCACAGGAAGTTTCGATAGGTGACGAAGACGCGATCCTCGTGCACCGTCACACCGCGGTGGCGAAAGCGCGTGCGCGCGGTGGTGCCTCCTGAGGCATCGAACGTCCAGATCTCGCGGCCTGACGCCGCGTCGAGCGCCACGACTCGCATCGTGGGAGTCGTCGCATACAACACTCCGTCGATGACCACCGGGTTGCTCTGCATTTCCGACCCTTTGAACGCGTCGCGCGAATCGTAGGTCCAGGCCACCTGCAGCCGCGCGACGTTCGCGCGGTTGATCTCGGTGAGCGGCGAATAACGGATGTTGTCGATGCCGCCGTGCATCGGCCAATCGACATCGGTCGGCGCCCAGGACATCAGCGGCAACGAGAGACAGACGAGGAGCACCGCCGCTTTACCGGTCGTCATGAGGAACACTCTGGATGGAGGCGAGCACATTATCATCGACACGGCAGCGCGGGGAAGCGCGCTGATCCCGAGACCCGCGATCGCTATAATCGCGATTCCTTGATCGGAGGCCGTGATGCGTCGATTCGCTCCTGTCGTGGTCGTCGCCCTTGCGCTGATGAGCGTGACCGGCGCGGAGGAAGCACCGCTTCCCTTCTCTGAACAGGCCAGCACCGACGTGCGCCTGACGGTCTCCGAAGGCACGTCGATGTCGGCCGCACTGTCGCCGGATGGGCAGACCATCGTGATCGATCTGCTTGCCGCGCTCTGGACGCTGAGCGCCGCCGGCGGCCCTGCGACGCGTATCCTCGAGGACGGCTACGACGCGCACGCGCCGGTATGGTCGCCCGACGGCCGGCGCATCGCCTTTCAGGCTTATCGCGACAGCACCTGGAACATCTGGACGATGAATCGCGACGGCTCCGGGCTGCGGCAGGAAACGTCGGGCCCGTTCGACGATCGCGAGCCGCACTGGTCGCCCGACGGCCGCCGCCTCGCGTTTTCGTCGGACCGCAGCGGCACCTACGACGTCTGGACGCTCACGCTCGACACCCGGGCCGTGCTGCGGATCACCGCGGGGGAGGCCAACGAGTTCGCGCCCGCGTGGTCGCCCGATGGCCGCGAGATCGCGTACGTCTCGGATCGCTCCGCGCGCGGCGTCTACGCGATCGCGGTGGCCTCCCGCGCGGAGCGGCTCGTGCAAGCGGACGCGCGCACGCTTGCGGCTCCGTCGTGGAGCCCGGACGGACAACACCTGTCCTACATCGCCTTCGACGGTGCGCGAAGCTTCCTCTTATTCGCAGGCAACAACATCGCCGATGAAGCCGAGGACGTCTTTCCGTTCCGCGCGCAGTGGATCGGCGGCGGCGCACTGCTCTACACGTCCGACGGCAAGATCAAGACGCGGCCCACGTCGGGCGGACCGCCGCGCACCATTGATTTCTCGGCCGATGTCAGGTTCACGCGCGCGGCGTTCACTCCGAAAGGGCGCACGCTGGCGCCGGCGGGGCCGCAGCCCGTGCGCGGGATGATGCATCCCGCCGTCTCGCCCGACGGTTCGCGTATCGTATTTGCCGCGCTTGGGGATCTTTGGATCGTGCCGATTACGGCTGGCGATGCGACACCCGAACGCCTGACTCAGGACGGGTTCGTGGACACCGATCCGGCGTGGTCACCGGATGGCACGCAGCTCGCGTTCTCGTCGGATCGCGGCGGCTCGATGGATCTGTGGATTCGCGACATGAAGAGCGGCGCCGATCGCCGGCTTGCCCCGCGCGCCATGTCCGCCGCCTGGTCGCCCGATGCCGCGCGCATCGCCTATCTCGACCCCGAATCGCAGCTGCAGATCGTGGACGTCGCCACCGGGCAGGCGCGCAAGGCGCACGATCGGTTGAACGAGCCCGGTCGTCCGAGCTGGCTGCCCGGCGGGCGCGCGGTGGTGATGGGCGCACTGCGTCCCTACTCGACGAGATTCCGCGAGGGCACCAATCAGGTGCTGCTCGTGCCGATCGACTTGAGCCCGCAGCAGACCTCGAGCGCCGGCTCGACGACGAAGGACACGTGGTTCAATCCGCTGCCGCACAAGTCGATCGGCATGCGCGAGGATTTCGGTCCCGCGTGGTCGCCCGACGGCAGACAGATGGCCGTGATCCTCGACGGGCATCTCGCCGTGCTGCCGATCGGCAAGAACGGCGCGCCGCTCGGCCGGCCACGGCGACTCTCGCCGGAGCTTGCGAGCACCCCTTCGTGGACAGGTGATTCGCGGCAGGTGCTCTATCAGACCGTGGACGGGTTTGCGATCGTCAACGTCGCCGACGGCCGCGTGCGCCGCATCACGCCGCGCTTCTCCTGGGAAGCGAAACCAACGACGGCGACGCATCGTCGTGCATGCGGGGCGGCTGTTCGACGGACGGTCCGACGCACCACGCAACGACGTCGATATCGTCGTCAGCGGCAACCGCATCGCGGGCATCGAGCCGCATCGCCCGGATCTTCATGCCGGCGCGGTTGTCGACGCCTCGAACGGCACGGTGCTGCCGGGTCTCATCGAGAGCCACGCGCATCTCAGCAAGGGCTACGGCGAGGCGCTCGGCCGGATCTGGCTGTCGTTTGGCATCACCAGCGTGCGCAATCCAGCCGCGAACCCGTTCGAGGCGCTCGAGGATCGCGAAGCAATCGACGCCGGCGTCCGTATCGGCCCGCGCGTCTTCGCCACAGGTGAACCGTTCGACGGCACGAGAATCTACTATCCCGGCGGCACCTCGCTCGACGGCGGCGCGCAGCTCGCCGAGCAGCTCGCGCGCGCGCAGAGGCTGGACTTCGATTTCATCAAGACCTACGTGCGTCTGCCGGACCTGCTGCAGAAACGCGTGATTGACGAGGCGCACCGCATGGGCAAGCCGGTGACGTCACACGAGATCTATCCCGCCGCGGCGTACGGCGCCGACGGCGTGGAGCACATCCGCGGCACCAGTCGGCGTGGCTACTCGCCGAAGATGAGCGAGCTCCGGCGCTCGTATCGCGACGTGATCGATCTGCTCACGGCGTCGAAGATGACGCTGACGCCGACGATCGTGATCCAGGGCGGATTCCAACTCCTGACGTTGCAGGACGGATGGTGGATCGACGATCCGCGGCTGCCGCGCCTGTTTCCCTCGACGGCTCTCGACGCCGGCCGCGCGCTCAGAAAGCGCCCGCCGGATCCGCAGGATCTGGCGCAGCGCGAGGCGTTGGTGTCGCCGCAGGAAAAGATGGTTGCGGCTGTCGTCAAGGGTGGCGGGCGTGTCATCGCCGGCACCGATTCGCCGATCAACCCGTACGGTGTTGCGCTTCTCGCCGAGCTCGAGCACTACGTCCGCGGTGGCTTGTCGCCGGCGGAGGCGATTCGCACCGCCACAGCAGTGCCCGCCGAGGCGATGGGGCTCGGCCGCGAGCTCGGAACGATTGAGGTGGGAAAGCTCGCAGATCTCGTCGTCGTGGACGGCAATCCGCTGGACAACATCACCGACATTCGCAACACGCGCTACACCATCAAGGATGGCGTCGTTTACCGTGCGGACGCGCTGCTAGGCGGGTCAACGGAACGGCGATGATGTAGTGCGATGACCTTGATGAGAAATCCACGATCAGCTGCACACGGCTGCGTGCTGGCGTTTTTCGTCGTCGTTGGAGTCGCGCTCGGCGAGGGTCGTGCCCAGGCGCAAGGCCGGGATGCGCTATGGAACGGCACCGTAATTGGCGCGGCGGTGGGCGCCGGTCTTGGCGTGGCGTTCACTCATGCGGTACGCGATTCCGATCTCGGGTTCGATCAGTACTTGCGAGGGGCGCTGATTTTCGGCGCCATCGGCGCCGGAGCTGGCCTCGGCATCGACGCGCTGCTCGACCGCACGCGGCCGGGGCCGGCGGGCAGCTCGCGGCGTCTTGTCATCGCGCCCGCCGTCGGGTTCGATTTCGCCGGGGTTGCCGTGAGGTGGAAATGGTGAACGAGATCACCGCCCAGGTATCGTCATCAACCCGTACGACGTGTCTGCCGATGGACGGCGCTTCCTCGTGAAATGTCGTCATCTAACCTTCGAAGGGAAATCATGCAGCCAGCCCGTTTTCTCGTGACCGGCGGGAGCCAAGGCATCGGCCAGACCGTTGTCGAGCTCGCCGCGAAGGCCGGCCACCAGGTGGTATTCACCGGCCGCAACCCACAACTCATCAAGAGCGTCGCCGACAAGACCGGCGCGTTCGGCGTTCAAGCCGACGTGTCGAAGAGCAGCGACAACGCCAGGACCGTTGACGCGTGCGCAGAGCGCATGGGCGGCGTGGACGTCCTCGTCAACAACGCCGCCTACGCGTATCGCGCCGAAATCGGCGCGCTCGACGTCGATCAGATGAAGGCGATGTTCGAGACGAATATTTTCGGACTCGTCGATCTGACCAACCGTGTCGTGCCGCAGATGAAGGCGCGCGGCGCGGGCGACATCGTGAACATTGCGTCCACCTCGGGCATGAAAGGCGCGGCCACCGCGACGCCGTATGCCGCGAGCAAATGGGCGCTGCGCGGCATCAGTCAGTGCTGGCAGGCCGAGCTCCGGCCGTACGGCGTGCGCGTCGTCTGTGTATGCCCGTCGGAGGTCCAGACCAATTTCGGGGGGCGGGGCGGCCGCAACAACCCGAACAAGCTCTACGCCGTAGACATCGGCGAGACGATCATGGCTGCCCTCGACATGCCGCGCCGCGCGCTGTGGCCCGAGCTCGCGGTCTTCGCCAACAATCCCTGGAAGGAGGATTGAGCGCGACCACTCACCCCTATTGCGGACAGGTGAAGCTCGCTCCCCTCACGAGCACTGTGGCATCGCAGGTCACGGTACCGACGGCCACCATGACTTGAATGTCGGCGCGCGCGCCGAAAGTCAACAGAAGATCCCTGGTCGTGTTGCCGCTGAGCGTCGTATTGCGGAGGGTGACGCCGGCGCCATTGTCGGTGAAGAGTCCAAACGTGCCGTTCTGGCTGCTGGTCAATTGCGCCTGATTGACCAGCGTCAGCGTCGAGCCCCGGAGAACCCTTACGCCGTTGCCAGTGTTGTTGTGCGAATTGATCGTGCTCAAGCCTTGCGCGCCGGAGAACTGCGGCGTGTTGAAGACGGTCATGACGGAGTCGCCCTGCACGAGAAGGCCCTCGCCGTTGTTGAAGGTATGAAGCGTTGAGGCCGCATCGAGATCCAGGCCGGCGTTCGAGCTCACCGATACGCCCACCACCGCATTGCCGGAGGCGTTGATCGTGCCGCCGAACGACACCAGGTGAGCGCCGGACACGACGGTCAGGCCGGTGGCGAGGTTGTTGTTGACGTTGATCGCGGTGGTCGAGTCGTTGAGGAAGGCGTTGGCGTTGGTGGCGATCTGAATGCCGAGGGCGTTGTCGGTGGCTGTCACCGTTGCGCGCGAGAAAGTGATCGCGCTGCCGTTGACGTTGATGCCGAACACGCGGTTGAACCGCGCGACTAATTCTCCGGTCACCGTTGCCGACGATCCGGTCTGCATGTCGAAACCATGCAGGCCATTCCGTTCGGTCGTCACGTCGGTGAGAACGGCGCTCGAACCGGTCTGGAGAGAGATGCCGGAGACGAGGCTGTCGTGCACGTTGAGCTCGGTCAAGGACAGGTGCGCGCCGTTGAGGGCCAGAACGCCGTGCCGGCCGTTGCGCACTTCGAATCCGGCGAGCGCCACGCGACCCGCACCGGCGATGGTCACTGCGTCGCCGCCGCCGGCGTCGATGATCGCCATCCCGAGGCCTTGCAGCCTGGTGCCCTCGATGCGAATGACAAGCGGACCCGCGCACACACCGGTGAACGTGATCACCGGGTTCTTGTCGCTGACATCCGCGACGGCGTTGGCGAGCGATTCCTTGCTGCAATCGACCACGTGGTCGGCCGAGGCCGGCGCCGCCGCGGCGAGGAGCGACAGAGTGAGGAGAAACACTGAGCGAACCATCGGCATGGCATTTCGCATGGCTGAACCTCGCGTAGGTGAGGAGGGGAGTTCGGCGGTCGGAATCGTGTCGTTGGCTGGAGCTGCAACGCAAGCAAAAACCGACGCCCCGACCCAACCCGGCTGATCAACTCATCGGCCGGGTCGACTCGCGCGAGTTGATGGAGCTGGCTATGATGTCGCGAAGTGGAGGGATCGAAGTGGCGAAACGAGCAGCGGCCGGTAAGCGCGGAGGGAAGCGTCCTCCAACGGTCACGCGGACGAGCCGCAGCAGGCCATCGTCGAAGCGTTCGGCAGGTAACTCCGGTCGCGTGTCCGCGCCGCGCAGTGCCAAGAAGAGATCCGCCGCCGGCAAGAAGGGCCGAGCACACAAGCAAGCCGTGCGATCGGCGTCCGCCAGGCGCAAAGCCGCCGCGCGCGCCGCCGCCGCGCGGCCGGCTCGTACGAAGCCGCCGGCCAAGCCGTCTGCTCTTGCGACGGCGGCCACGCGCCTGCGTGGTGTCGCGGCGGGAGCGGTCGCCGTGATCGCCCAACGCATTCCCTGGGCGAAGGACGAGAACGATCCGTTCGTTCTCCTCGAGACCGACCATCGCCGTTTCGAGGAGCTCCTGAAGCAAGGCGAGGAGACCACCGCTCGCGCGAAGAAGGGGCGCACCACGTTGCTCGAGACGCTGACGGCGGCGCTCGACATTCACGAACTGATCGAGGAGAAGGTGCTGTATCCGGCGCTGAAGCCGCACGCCGAGTTGCAGGATAACGTGCTCGAGGGATACCAGGAGCACCACGTCGCTGACGTCATCATCAAGGAGTTGCACGACCTTACGAAAGACGACGAGCAGTGGGGCGCAAAGTTCAAGGTCTTGAAGGAGAACATCGAGCACCATCTCGAGGAAGAGGAAGACAGGATGTTCCCTACGGCGCGCGCGGTCCTGAGCCGGGAAGAACTCGACGACCTCGGTTCGCGAATGAAGGCGCTCAAAGCCGAGCTCGAGGCGTAATCGATCGCGCTGCGCCGGGACGCCGTGCGTCGGACGTTATTTGACCGCGAGAATTTCGACATTCCCGTCGCGACGCAGTACCTGAATGCCGACGTCGTGCGCATGTCGCGTGAGCAGCAGGTCGAGCGTTGCGTCGGCCACCGACAGGTTGGTGAGCCGAACCCATTCGATCCGATCGGGAAGTTCGGGACGCCGGAACGACACGCGGCGTGCCGCGGCGTCGATCTCGAGGCCTAAACAGGCGGCCAGCACCATATACGCGGCGCCGGCCGCCCACGCCTGCGGCGCACAGGCGACGGGATAGAGAGTGGGAGACTCGCCGCCGCGCCGATGAAACCCGCAGATCAGCTCCGGCAACCGATGGTCGTCCACCGATTGACTGAGATCGAGTATGGCGCTCATGATGCGCACGGCTCCATTGGTCAAACCGTAACGCCCCAGTCCGGATGCGAATAGTGCATTGTCATGCGGCCACACCGAGCCGTTGTGGTACGACATCGGGTTGTAGCGCGCTTCGTCGGCCGCGAGCGTCCGTACACCCCACCCCGCGAACATGGCGTCGTCCATCATCGCGTTGCAGACCCGGCGCGCGCGCTCCGGTCGCGCAATTGCGCTGAACAGGCAGTGCCCTGGGTTGGAGGTGCGCACGCGGCAGGGCTGCTTCCTGCCGTCGAGCGCAAGGGCGAACGTACCGAGCTCCTCGCACCAGAACGCTTCGTCGAAACGCGAGCGCAGTCGCACCGCGCGGGTGCGCCAGTCGCGGCTCTGCGGCAGGTCGCCGCGAATTCTCGCCAGCTTTGCCGCGCCGTGCCACGCCTGGTATGCGTACCCCTGAATCTCGCACATTGCAATCGGCGGGTCCGCAAGCGAGCCGTCTGCATGGAACACCGAATCGTATGAATCCTTCCAGCCTTGCTGGATGAGCCCCGTCGGGTTGTGCCGCGCGTATTCGATGAATCCGTCGCCATCCGCATCGCCGAACTTTTCCATCCATCCAAGTGCGGCAACGATGTGCGGCCACAGCCGATCGATGAACGCGCGGTCGGCCGTCCGTTCGAAATACGCAACCGCCAGCATGACGAACAAGGGCGTCGCGTCGGCACTGCCGTAGTACTTGCCGAACGGAATCTCGCCGAGCGCCGCCATCTCGCCGTCGCGCATTTCGTGGATGATTTTCCCGGGCTCCGCCTCCTGCGCCTCCGAGTGGGTCGTCGCCTGCGTCGCGGCGAGAAAGGACAGGACACCACGCGCGATGTCCGGCGATGCCCACAGCATCTCCAGCGCCGTAATGATTCCATCCCGCCCGAACGGGGCGCTGAACCATGGAATCCCCGCATAAGGGTAGGGCCCAAATGAAGTGTCCGTGATCATCATGCGAAGGTCGGCCGCGGATCGCCGAAACCATCGATTGAGACTGTCATTCGAGCTCACAACGCCGCAATCACGGCTCTCACGTGCCGCCGCCGCGTCTCTGACCCGCAGCGCAATGTCGGCATAGCGAACATGTTCTCTGGGCTCGCCCACTTCGCAGGTAATCGCGATTTCGAGCTCGGTGACTTGCTGCGGTTCCAGCGTGATCGAAAACACCGCGGTGCCGATGTCATAACGAGACGGCGACCGGTCCCAGCGGATCACCGTTCGCCGCTGGACGTGATCGAGCCCCTCGTACTGCAGCACGGCACCATCGTTCCCGGCCTTGTCGCCCTGCTGGTGGCCCCGGCGTTCGCGACGCGTTCCGCGTACCTCGAACACATCCGAGAAGTCGGCCTCGAAATAGAGCGCCAACGGCATCTGAATCGGGTGGCGCGCGTGATTCGAGATCCGGACCTGCTCCAGGCTGTGCCCATTCCACAACGTCCTCGTTCTCAAGATATGAAGCGAGCCGCGCGGGACGAGCACATGATCGTCGCGCAGCACGTCGGGATTGGTGAGATCCACGGAGAGAATGGTGTTGTCCTCGCTGATCGTGGAGCTGAGAAGCAGCGGACGTCGCCGGCCGAGGAGCAGCTCGAACCGCGAGAGAAACCTGGTTCCCCCGTGATAGAGACCCTGCTCTCCTTTGTCGAACGAAATGACGTCTCCGTGCAGGTCGAACACGCCGAACGTGTCGCCATGCTTGAGCACACGTGATGGAACACCGCCGCGGTCGCTTTCTGCGACGATCCCGAAGGGTTCCTCCAGGCTCACGAGTTCAGCCATGATGGGTCTTTGTCACGCGACCATTCCCGATCCCGAGGCGACGAGCTGCTGATAGACATCGACTTACCGCGTCGCCATTCGACGAGCGGCAAATCGGTGTTCGAATACCTCGCGGCACCGGGAGCGTTCGATCTGGTCGAGCCGGTGTACTGCGTCCACGGCAGCCTCGACGGTGTCGACCACGAATCCAGTCGAGCCATCATCGATGATTTCGACGACGGAGCCGCCGCGAAACGCGATCACCGGCACGCCGCAGGCCAACGCTTCGATCATGACGAGGCCAAACGGCTCCGGCCAGTCGATCGGAAAGAGCAGCGCTTTCGCACCGCCGAGAAACTCGTTCTTGTCGGCGTCGCCAATCTCGCCGATGAATTCGACGAGCGGGTTGTCGAGCAGCGCTGAGATCTCGCGGTGGAAATAGTCGTGGTCGACAGGATCGACCTTGGCCGCAATCCGAAGCGGTTGTCGGCAGGCCGTGGCGATCGCGATCGCCCGATCGACACGCTTTTCCGGCGAGATACGGCCGATGAAGGCCAGATAGGTGCCGGGAGATGGATGGAACGTGAACAGATCGGGTGGCAGCCCGTGATGAATGGTCGCGATCCATCCGGCCTCGGGCAGCGGAGGCCGTTGCGCGTCGGAGATCGACACGACGGGCATATCGCGGAACTCGCGGTACAACGGCCCGAGTTCTTCGAGGTCCAGACGCCCGTGCAGGGTCGTCACATGGGCAACGTGTGGCAACCGGCGCATCACCGGAAAGTGAAGCTGGGCGATGTGGAAGTGTATGACGTCGAACTCGCGCGCTCGCCCCGCAACCTGTTCGAGCATCAGGATGTGCGGCGCGAGTTGGTCAGTGCTCCTGCCGGCCAGCCGCAGCGCCTCTGGGCAGACGGGGACGAGCGTGGCCATGGTGCGCGAGTCGCCGCTCGCGAACAGCGTGACGTGATGGCCAAGGCGCACGAGCTCGTCAGTCAGGTAGGCGACGACGCGCTCGGTGCCACCGTAGAGTTTGGGAGGTACGCTCTCGGTCAGTGGGGCGACTTGTGCGATTCGCATGGATGGGGCACTCCGATGAGATGACCGGGCTCGCGGCCAGCAACGAGCCCTCACCTCGAATCAGATGATGCAACTGGTGCACTAGCCAAAGCCGCAGCGTACGGAGAGCGGAGTTGCCACGTCAACCCCGACCATTGAGGTGACACTGTTTTGATCGCCAGCCCTTACAACGATGTCATGTTTTAAAGGAGTGTTCGCGTAGTGGTGAAGCGGGACGACAAACCTGACTACGGAATCCGGCCGCCCGCTTTTCGGCTCCCGGACGTGGCGCGCCCGGGCGCGGTGCATCTTCAGGTCAGCGAGCTCGGGCGCTCCATTGCATACTACGAACGAGTGATCGGCCTCCGCGCGCACTCGGTCACATCCGACGCCGCGACACTGAGCACGCCCGATGGCGATCGTCCACGCGTCACATTGCAGACGCGCAGCGGCATCCTCCCGGCGCGCCGCGGAGCGTTGGGTCTTTACCACTTCGCGATTCTGCTGCCGGACCGTGCCGCACTCGGGCGTTTTGCCGCGCACGTGTCGAGCCTCGGAGTGCGGGTCGGCATGGCGGATCACCTGGTGAGCGAGTCGCTGTATTTGTGGGACCCCGACGGGCTGGGGATCGAAGTCTACGCCGATCGACCGCGTGCCGCCTGGGGGCTCCGCGGCCGCGAGCTCGCGATGACGACGGACCCGCTGGATCTCGACGACGTTCTCGCCGCAGGCGCCGGATCGACGTGGACGGGGGCGCCACCAGGCACGACCATGGGGCATGTCCACCTGAACGTGGGCGACCTGCATGCCGCCGAAGCCTTCTATCATCGAGCGCTCGGATTCGACAAGACGGTGTGGAACTATCCCGGTGCGCTCTTTCTCGCCGCGGGCGGATATCACCATCACCTCGGCACGAACACCTGGTCGTCCGGACCGCCGGCGCGAGAGAACGAGTCCAGACTGCAACGGTGGGAGCTCATCGTTCCGACCACTGCGGACGCATCAGCGGCCGGGCACAGTCTTCGGCTGGCCGGCTACGAGGCCGAGAATCATCCCGATGGCCTGATCGCTGCCGATCCATGGGGCACACGCGTGCAGATTCGAGTGGCATCGGCCTGAACCAATTGTCGTAGCATCAACGTCGTCAACCCGGGATCCAGTCGAGGGAGCGCTCTATGCAGACAGCAACCGCGTGGTCGAGGGCGAGCGTGCTTGCGTCAATCGTCGGCGTCGGCACGTTTTTGTGGCTGGTCGGCGATGTCATGGTCCCGAACATGGTGGCGCAGCAGACGAGCAATTTCACGGGCGGCGCGCCGGCCCGGCTGGAGGTCGAGGGCGTCAACACTTCGCGCCTCCGGTTTGCAGCCGGCAGCCGATCCAACTGGCACAGTCACGCGCAGGGGCAGCTGCTGATGGTGCAGGAAGGGCGTGCGCGGACACAGGAGCGCGGCAAACCGGCGCGCGAAGTCCTTCCCGGACAACCCTGGTGGACGGCGGCGAACATCGAGCACTGGCATGGTGCCGCCCCTGATCAGGATTACGTCCAGCTCACGATCTCACTCGGCGAAGTCAAGTGGCTGGAGCCGGTGGGCGACAAGGAATATCGTGCGCCACTCGGTAAGTAGGCGCCGACTCGGTGCAGCTTCGAGCGCTTCGGCAACGGTGAGTGACTGGCCATAGCCGTGCTGCGCAGTGCCGTCTTCGCGTCCGCGCTGCTCCTCGCCGCTAGTTCTCCCGACGGCGCGTCCACGTCTGCGCAATCAGCTCCCGAATACACCATCGACGCCATTCGCTTCGCGACAATTCCGCAGTTTCGTGTGTCGTCTCTGGTGGCTGGTGCCGATCCGGCGGAGCGCGTCGATATCGCGATGGTCGTGTGGCTGATTCGCGGCGGCGGCCGCAACATCCTCCTCGACACCGGCTACTACCGCGCCACGCCCGGGTTCGATCGTTTCAAGACCATCGACTACATCCGGCCGGACGAGGCCGTTCGTCTCGCGGCTGTCGATCCCGCGCAGATAACGGACGTCATCATCAGCCACGTCCACTGGGACCATATGGGCGGGCTCGATCTTTTTCCCGAGGCCACCGTCTGGATACAGCGAGACGAGTACGACTATTACATGGGGCGCGCGTGGCAACCCGGGGAGTCGCGCGCCGCGGACCTCGACGATCTCATCACGCTGCTCAAACGGAACGCGGCAGGGAAGGTGCGCCTGGTTGACGGCGACGATCGCGAGATCCTTCCTGGTATTCGCGCCTACACCGGCGCGCGCCACACCTTCGCGTCGCAGTACATCCGCGTCGCCGGTACACCCAGCTTCGTACTCGCGTCGGACAACTGTTACTTGTATCGCAACCTCCAGGAGAAGAAGCCGATCGCTCAGACGTTCGCGCGATCGGATGCCGCCGGCAACGTGGCCGCGCTCGACCGGATGATCGCGCTCGCCGGCGACCGCGATCGCGTCATCCCGGGGCACGATCCGCAGCAGTTCGAGCGCTTTGCCACCAGCGGACGTGTCGCGCGCATCAAGTGACCGCGGGCGCGACCGCACGAGAGCGGCAAGCAGGCACCGAACGAAATAGATGAGCTTCGCGAGCAGGCAAACGCTCGTTGCACGGCCATTCGCTGGCCGGTGCGGGAGATCGACGCCGGTGACCGTCTAATCCTTCGAGAGCCGTTGCCCGAACGCATGGCGGTGGAGGACACTGTGCGCGCCGTAGGTTCAGACCGCCCGCTGTCGTATCTCGAAGTGCTGGACGACGAGTATTGGAGCCTCGAGTCGTCGCCCCCCTCGCCGCAGTCCGTCGCGCTGCGCGCCGCGTTCGTCAAAGCGCAGGCTGAAGACGCACCCGATCTCGCAGACAAGCAACAGCAGTTTCGCAACGATCTGATGGAGCGTCTCCATCAGGCCCGGCGTTCCGGCATTTGCTTCTCGGGTGGTGGCATTCGCAGCGCCACTTTCGGTCTGGGCGTTCTGCAGGCGCTCGCCTCGACTTCTGCAGCTGGCGCCGCCCGCACGTCGCCATTCGGTCAGCTCGATTACATGTCCACCGTCTCCGGCGGCGGCTACCTTGGCGCGTGGTTCTCGGCCTGGGCAACTCGCTTATCGCAAGACACGCAGCGCAAACGGCACGCGGGACCGGGCCTCGATCTCCATGACGGACCCGCGAAAGTCATCGAGACGCTCGCGACAGCCTTCCCGGCGGATTTCGAACCCGAACCGCCGCCCGTCCGCCATCTCCGTGAGTACAGCAACTACCTGACGCCCAAGATTGGCGTTACCTCCGGCGACACCTGGGCAGCCACCGGAGCCGTGCTGCGCAATCTCTTTCTCAATTGGCTCGTGTTGATTCCGCTGGCCGCGGCGCTGCTGCTCGTGCCGGTAGGCGCCGAGGCGGCTCTGCACCATCAGCCGCACCCGACGCTCTTGTGGGCCATGGTGATCGCCGGCTTCGCGTCCGGCGCACTCGCCACGGCCTACATCGGCTACGACCTGCCAAGCGCGGGGAACGGTGGCAATCGTGCGGCCTGGTTCGCATGGCTCGGTCTGGGGCCGCTCGTGTTCGCCGCCGTCAGCATCAACACGTTCTGGAAACTCCTGCCGCCAGGCGACGCCAGCGCCGCGTGGTGGGATGTGGTTGGGCTTGGAAGTACGGGCCTCCGATGGTGGCACTTCGGCCTGTTTGGCGCTCTGATGCACGCCGGCGGAATGCTGATCGGCATTCTGGCGGCGATGATCAGGCTGCGTCGCCCCGCGCCACTGACAGGGCTGTACGCCAGCGGCGCCGCCGCGGCGACGGGCCTGGCTGGAGGAGGGCTGGCGTTCCTACTGACGCATGGCGCGCCCGGCTCGGCGAGCGCGATCGAAGTGTCGCGCGCGCTCTACGCGTGCGTCGCCTTTCCCCTCGTCATGGGCGTGTTCCTGTTCGCCGGGACGCTGCTCGTAGGGCTCACCAGCTACATCACCGAAGACAAGGATCGCGAGTGGTGGGCTCGTGCCGGCGGTCTTGCACTGATGGTGACGATCGCATGGCCCGCGTTTTCGGCGGTTGTCCTGTACGCCCCAGACATCCTCTCGCGGCTCAGCGTGAGCGTCGCGCAGCTGGCGGCCGGCGTGGGGCTCACCGGGTGGAGCGTCGCACGACTTGGCAGCACGTCGCAGCGGCCAGCCACCGAACGCGAGCGACCGCCCGTGACTCGCGCGACCCTACCCTCCTGGGCCCGAGACGTGCTCGCGCGCCTGACATTGCCCATCTTCGTCGTGCTGCTGGCGATGCTCCTCGCGCTCGGCAACGGCCAGCTGCTCGGCGTCGATCTGCCGCAGCGCTCGACCACGGTGCCGGCGGTGCTGCTGCTCGGAGTGGCGTATCTCCTGGTGTCGATCGTCGCGTCGTTTTTCATCAACGTAAACAGCTTTTCGCTGCATGCGATGTACCGCCAGCGTCTGATCCGCTGCTACCTGGGAGCGTCGAACGCGTCGCGCGCGCCGCATCCTTTCAGTGGCTTCGACGAGAACGACAATCTTCCGATGTATGCGCTGACCAGGCACCGACCGTTGCACGTGGTGAACATGGCGCTCAACCTGGTCGGCGGGAATCGCCTGGCGTGGCAGCATCGCAAGGCCGAGTCGTTCACCTCGACGCGGCTCCACTCCGGGAGCTGGTGCACAGGTTATCGCTCATCGGCGGAGTACGGCGGCAAGTACCGGGTGCCCTCGCCAATCTCGCTTGGCACGGCGATGACGATCTCGGGAGCCGCAGCCAGCCCGAACATGGGCTACCACTCGTCCCCGCTGCTCACGCTGGTCATGACTCTGTTCAACGCGCGGCTCGGATGGTGGCTTGGCAATCCCAAGAATCAACATGGCCTGTGGCGCTATCCGGGACCGCGGTTCGGCGTGCGTCCCTTCATCGACGAAGCGCTCGGCTTGACGAGCGACGACAACGCCTGGATCTACCTGTCGGACGGCGGGCACTTCGACAATCTCGGCCTCTACGAGATGGTGCTCCGCCGCTGCCATACGATCGTCGTGTCCGACGCGGGGGCCGATGGCCGCTACACCTACGAGGATCTGGGCAACGCCGTTCGCAAGATTCGCGTCGATCTCGGTGTCTCGATCGAGTTCGAGAGCGCGATGCCATCATCGCCGCTCGACCCGCCCGCCCCGGGCCGGCCGCCGGTGCGTTGCGCCCTCGCACGGATCGTCTACTCCGCGGTCGAACCTGGCGCGCCGAACGGCACGCTCGTCTATCTCAAGCCGTCGCTGAGCGGCGATGAGCCAGCCGACGTGCAGCATTACGCGGCGCACGATCCGGCGTTCCCGCATCAGACGACAACGGACCAGTTCTTCGACGAAGCGCAGTTTGAGAGCTATCGACGGCTCGGGGCGCACATCGTCGAATCGATCGCGCAGACGGCGCTCCCCGCGCCGGCGCCGGGTGAGCCGGCACTGTCAGGTCTCGCCTCGTTCGTCGCGCGTGCTCGCCGCGCGGCGAGCGGAATCGCGCCGTTGAGTCGACTCGAGGGTGTGCCGCAGCCGCCTCGTCCCGTGTTCCCGCCGGCGGAGCCGACGCTCGTGGTCGAAATGCTCGCCGAGCATGAAACCGAGGATCGCAGACTGCCGACCTGATTGGCGCTCGTGACGAAGGCAACGGCCCGGAGAAACCCGCGGTCGGCCAAGGTCAACATTGCGGCGGCATCAGGTCGCAACGAATCGGGCGCAGGCTCCGTCTAAGCCTCCGGTGGCGACTTTCATTCGCGAACTGCGCTACACGCTTCGACAATTCTGGGCGGCGCGCGTCTTCACGGCGACCGCCGTGCTCACGCTCGCGCTTGGCATCGGCGGCACGACCGCGATCTTCACGCTCATTCACGCGGTGATGCTGCGCTCGTTGCCGGTGGGCGATCCCTCACGCCTCTATCGCATTGGTGACGGCACCAGCTGCTGCGTGCAGGGAGGCCCGCAGGATCGCTGGGGGATGGTCTCGTACCCACTCTTCGAGCGGATCAAGGCCGAAACGCCGGAGTTCGAGGAGCTGACGGCGTTCCAGGCCGGCGGCGCGCGGGTCAGCGTGCGGCGTCAGGACGCCGACACCACGCCGCGGCCGCTTCGCTCGGAATATGTGACCGGCAACTACTTCTCGACGCTCGGCGTCAACGCGTTCGCCGGCCGTGTGTTCACTGGGGCCGACGACACGCCGTCCGCGCCGCCCGCGATTGTTCTGAGCTACCACGTGTGGCAGGGAGCGTACGGCGGCGATTCCTCGATCGTCGGCGCCACGGTCTTCGTCGACGGAAAACCGTTCACCGTCGCGGGTGTGACACCGCCGGGCTTCTTTGGAGAGACGCTGCGCGCCGATCCGCCGGACCTGTGGATCCCGATTCAGCACGAGCCGCTGATCAACGCCGAGACATCGCTCCTTCGCCAGCCGGTTTCCGCCTGGCTGCGCGTGATCGGCCGGTTGCGGCAGGGCGCGACGACCGACGGCGTTGGCGCGCGGCTCACCGGGGTCCTCCACTTGTGGCTGCAGCACGACTCTGGCTACCCGGCGAACTGGATGCCCGAGATCATCCGCACGCTCCCGCAGCAGGTCATTACCGTGGTGCCCGCCGGCGCCGGCGTCGGCATCATGAAGGAGCAGTACGGGCGCAGCCTGCAGATTCTCTTTGCCGTTTGCGGGCTCGTCCTTCTCATTGCCTGCGCCAACGTCGCCAACCTGCTGCTCGCGCGTGCAGTGGCGCGGCGCGGGCAGACCGCCATCAGGCTGGCGATGGGTGCGTCGCGGCGCCAGATTGTCACCGAGGCGCTCATCGAAAGCGTGCTTCTCGCGATCGCTGGCGCAGTCGCGGGACTCGTGGTCGCGGTGGGCGCGGCACGCCTGCTGCTGTCGCTTGCGTTCGCCGGCGCAACACTGCTGCCGATCGACACCAGTCCTTCGCCGATGGTGCTGGCCTTCGCGGCCGGTCTCGCGCTCGTCACCGGCATCGTATTCGGCGCCGCGCCGGCGTGGTTTGCCACACGGACCGATCCGATCGACGCGCTGCGCGGTGCCGGCCGCACCACCGGCGATCGTTCCTCGGTCGCCCGCAAGGCGCTGCTGGTGGTGCAGGCAACGCTCTCCGTAGTGCTCGTCGCCGGTTCGACGATGCTCGCGCGCAGTCTCGGCAATCTCGAAGGGCAGGACTTCGGCTTCGAGATTCCGGGCCGCGTCCTCGTGCAGTTGAATCGGCCGTCGGTCGCCTACACGGCGGAGAAGCTCACGGCGCTCTATCGTGAGCTCGAGCAGAGATTCACCCGCTTGCCAGGCGTGCAAGGTGCAGGGCTGGCGCTCTACCACCCGCTCACCGACAACTGGGGCGAGCAGGTGCTCGTGGCCGGCAAACCGCTTCCAACAGCCGGCCAGCCGTCTGGCGCATCTTGGGATCGCGTCAGCGCCCGTTATCTTCAGGACCTTGGCGTCAAGCTGGTGCGCGGACGCTACTTCACCGACGCCGACAACGAGACCTCGCAGAACGTCGCGATCGTCAACGAAGCGTTCGTCAAGCGCTTCTTCAAAGCCGACGAAGATCCGATCGATCAGCATTTCGGACTCAACATGCCGGAACACGTCGGTTCGTATCGCATTGTCGGTATCGTCGGCGACGCCAAGTTCGCCGGTTTCGCGCTCCATCAGCCGGCGCGGCCGATGTTCTACGTCGCCCTCGCGCAGACCGTCGATTACCAGAACGAGCTGATGAAGCGGATCGAGTTCCAGTCGCACTTCGCACGCGCGCTGTTGCTGGTCACGAATGCCTCTCCCGGGGTTCTGGAGCCGCAAGTCAAGCGCGTGCTCGCCGAAGTCGATCCCGACCTGACCGTGACCAGTGTCCGCACGTTGCAGCAGCAGGTGGAACGGTCCTTCGATCAGCAGCGTGCCGTGGCGAGCCTGGCGGGCTTGTTCGGCGTCGTCGCGCTGCTGCTCGCGGCGATTGGGCTCTACGGCGTGACAGCGTATTCGGTGGCGCGGCGCACCAGCGAGATCGGTCTGCGCATGGCGCTCGGCGCCGACCGCGGCAAGGTGATGGGGATTGTCCTCAACGGAGCGTTCCGCCGTGTCGTCGCCGGACTGGTTCTGGGGCTTCCGCTCGCGATCGGCGCCGGCTACCTGCTGTCGGCGCAGCTCTATGGCGTGTCGTTCTTTGATCCGGCGGCGCTTGGCGTAGCGGCGGGATCGCTCGCCGTGGCCGCGTTCATCGCCTCGATCGTCCCGGCCGCGCGCGCGGCGGCGATTGCGCCGATGAAGGCGCTGCGCACCGACTAAATCCCAGACGTCGATTGAGCGCCGCTCAGCGCGACAAGATCTGTTCCGGCTGGTCTGCGCCTGGCCCGTGTCCGCTGCCCTGCCCAGCATCACCCCACCGCGGTCACTGCGACAGCGCGCGCCTACTGCTCGAGCCCGCTGAGATCGAACGTAGCTGTATCGAGCATGAGCCGCGCGACCTTCGTGCCCTTGGGCACGCGGTAGGCGAACGTGCACGAGAACGAAGGGGCCGCGCCGATGTCGGCGAACGATTGCGCCGTGTTGTAGGTCTTGCCGGCGGCGTCGTGCAGGACCGGCTTCGGGAACGGACCAGGCTTGAAGGCGGGCAGCACCTTGAAATCCACCGTCACCGAGGCGAACTCGGTGGTATCGCCTGGTTTGATCACGCCGCGAACGCTGTTGGCGCCGGGCGGACAATCGGTCAGGCTCACATTGGTGGCGCGCGTCACGCCTTTGACCGAAACTTCAAGGCCTTTGTAGGTCTGCGGCGTCGATTGCGCGACGACGAGCGTGCCACCGAGCAAGCACCCAGCGAGCAGGGGAAGGACGCGATTCTTCTGCACCGGGGAATCCTCTCAGACGTGGAAACAACAATCGGCTCACGGCGGCCGGTTGCACTCCAACCGCCGGGAGCCGAGCACGGGTGGTCTCCAGGAACAACAGCGAAGCGGTTTACAGGGGTCGATCCGGGAACATGATCGTCCGCCACATGTGCGCCACGGCGCTGTTGTCGTAGCCAAGCCCCTCTTTTGGCTGCTTGAAGTGACGGCCGATGATGTCGATGAACGGTTCGATCGTCACCTTCTGATTCGGATCGAACGAGTAGAGATCGTTCACCGTCACGAGCCTCGGATGCTCGTACCACTTGTGGTCGCGCACCCGTTTGTAGTTTTCCTCGAGGTACGGCTCGGGCTTGTAGTCCTCGCCGAACGTCCGCAGGTAGCTCTCCGGATACTCGTAGCCGAACTTCTCGTCGGGATAGAAGCGCAGCGTCTGATGGTGTCTGATCGCGAACGTGACCTTCTCTGACACGTAGGGCTCGACGATCTGCGCGCCCCACCAGCCGTGATCGACCTTGACCAGCGCGTGCACCGTGTCGTGCATCAGGCAGGCGAGGATGATCTCTTCGGACATGCCGGTCTTCAACGCGCGCGTCGCGCTCTGCAGGACGTGATTGGCCGGCGCGAAGCGCTTCTCGAAGAACTCGAGCAGCGTCGGCCGATCAGACATCTTCGGCAGCGGCCCGCGCGGCTGGCCGTCGCGACCGGTGGCGTTGAAGATGTTGCCGCCGCCCCTCCGGACGCCGGTGCGCTTGGCGTTCTGCGCCTCGAGCTCGGCCATCGTTGGATACTTCGGCGCCTGCTCCTGCCCGACCTGCGCCACAGCCTCGTCCAGCTGCTCTTCCATGTAGGCTTCGAGCGCATCGGCTTTCTGCTCCGACGTCATGAGCGCCACCGCCGAGGCCCCGCCCAGGCTGGCGATGAAGGCGCGACGATCGATGTCCATTGGGCTCTCCTTCGTGTGTGCCGTGGAGCACAAGATGCTCCCGGACCGGGATTCCGTCAAGCGCGAATTGCGGCCCGGTTCACAGATCAGGGAACGGGCGGCATCGGGTTTTACCAACGGTAGCTCATCGATGCTTTCCCGCTCCGGAATACGCTCATGCGGCCGTTTTCGCTTCATCGTCCCCGCCGCCCGCCGCCAACGTTACTTGGGGAATGCCTGGCTCACCTTGTGAAACACGATCCGGCTCACTGGATTGCCGCCGATCGTGGTCGAGTGCTCGATCATCACGCCGCTCGCGACCAGCTCGTAGGCGACACGAATGGTCACCGATGCGCCGATGTTGGAGCAAGCGAGGGTCGTGTTCTCGCTCTGCAGCACGTTTCTCGCCGTCAAGACGCCGTCGTCGAAGCTGATGTAGCCGCGATCGGTCTCGTCGCACAGCGTGAGCACGGTGTCGCGGCCGGCCATCGCAAACCGGCCGTTGTTCTGCCGCACCAGGCTGCGACGCGAATCTCCGCCGTCCAGCGGGTCGATGCCCATCCAGTAGCCCTGGAACTCCTGCGCGGTTTTCCCGGATGCCAGCGCGTCGGACGGCTGGGCGCGAAGGTGCACCGCGAAGCCGATTGCGAGAACGACACCGATAACGAGTGTGAGATGACGAGCCATGTGACCTCCAACCGCCGCGGTCCCTGAGGCTCACCGCCGGCGACGAATCGTTGATTTGATCAGGTGTTTGCGTTCCCTGGCCGGGTTGTCCCAGAATGCCGGCGCGACCCTCGCCCCGAGCGCAACGGTATCAGCGTTGACGAGCAGATGAAGCACTACGCAGTCTGAGCAACAAGGCGCGCTTGCGTCGGGAGGGCGAGCGATGAGGATGGCGCGAACGATATACTCGCCGACGCCTATGAAGCGGACCCTGCTCGTCGTGACCCTCCTGGCGGCCTGTGCGTTGTCGCCGGCCCGCGCTCAGGCGCCGATCGACTGGAAGGCGATCGAGGCCGAAACGCTGCGGCATTTCCAGGCGCTCGTTCGCATCGACACGAGCAACCCGC
Source organism: uncultured Acidobacteriota bacterium (assembly GCA_963807105.1). GTDB lineage: Bacteria > Acidobacteriota > Vicinamibacteria > Vicinamibacterales > UBA2999 > DASPWV01. Next base: position 417,181 of record CAWEAM010000003.1, read on the forward strand.
CCGGCAATGAAACGCGCGCGGCGGAGTACATCAAAGAGATCCTGGAGAAGGAGGGCATTGCCGTCCAGCTGTTCTCCAGCGATCCGAATCGCGCCAACCTGGTCGCGCGCATCAAGGGGAACGGCAAGAAACGGCCCATCCTGGTGATGGGTCACACCGACGTCGTCACGATCGACCCGAAGAAGTGGGTGGACCACGGGCCGTTCAGCGCGGACGTCGCCAGCGGCTACGTGTATGGCCGCGGCACCGTGGACGACAAGGACAACCTCGTGGCCAGCCTGATGCTGGTGCTGATGCTCAAACGATCGAACGCGGCGCTCGATCGCGACGTGATCTTTCTCGCGGAGTCTGGCGAGGAAGGCACACCCGACGTTGGCGCGCAGATGATGATTGACAAGCACTTCGACGCAATCGACGCGGAGTATTGCCTCGCCGAAGGCGGCGGAGTCGTGCGTACCGGCGGCAAGAACCTGCACGCGAACATCAGCACCACGGAGAAGGAGCCGCGTGCCGTGGAGCTCATCGCGCGCGGTCCGGCGGGCCACGGCTCGGTCCCGCGGCGGACCAACGTCGTCACGCGCCTCTCGAAGGCCGTGGACAGGGTGGCGGAGTGGACGCCGCCCACGCGCGTCAACGAGACGACCGGTTCGTACTTCCGCAAGCTCGCCGCCTCGGCGCGATCGGCCGACGTCGCCAAGCGTTATCAGGACGTATTGAGTCCTGACCCGAAAGTCTCGAAGCCCGCCGCCGACTGGATGCTCGAGAACGAGCCGGAGCACTGGTCGATGCTGCACACATCGCTGGTGCCGACGATTCTCACGGCGGGATACCGCTACAACGTGATTCCCTCCGAAGCGAAGGCGACGATCGATGTGCGTCTGCACCCCGACGAGGATCAGTCGACGTTCCTCGATCAGATCCGCGCGGTGATCAACGATCCCAGCGTCGAGGTCCGCTGGGCGCGCGATCGCTACCGGCCGGCGGGCGCTTCGCGTCTCAACACCGAGCTGTTCTCGGTTCTCGAGGCGCAGACGCGCAAGCATTACGACGTGGACGTCCTGCCGACGATGAGCACGGGAGCGAGCGACAAGGCCCAGATCCGCTCGAAAGGCGTGCAGTGCTACGGGGTTGGTCCAGCGCTCGATACCGAGGACGCCGCGAAGGGCTTCGGCGCGCACAGCGATCAGGAGCGGATTCTCGAGGCCGAGCTCCACCGTTTCGTGCGATTCCAGTACGACGTGGTGATGGACGTGGCGCGGGCGAAATAGTCAGTCGCTCGAGACAAGCGGACTATCCGCGGAGTTCACTTGAATTGGCGCGCCATCGTCGCGATGTGGCCCGAACGCAGCCTGTTTCGTGCGCCAGCGACTCAAGTGCATTGAGGGATTAGGCGATCTCCTTCGGGCGCCAGAGCGCCACAAGCGATCCGCGCGTCGACGCATCGAGATCTTCCCAGCGTTTGATTGGCAGCACGATCTGCACGAGCGCGGCGGTGGGCAAGTCGTGCTCTTCGCCGGTCAGTTGTGCGACCAGTTCTTCCAGGCCGGGATTGTGTCCGACGATCATCACCGTCTTCCTGCTGGCCGGCTTAACGGAGTTGAGCACCGCGACGATGTCGTCGGGGCTTGCCAGGTAAAGCAGGTGATCGGACGTTATTCCACTCGCACAGCCGGCCGCCTCTGCGACTGCCTCCGCCGTCATCCGCGCCCGCGCGGCGTCGGACGTGATAATCATGTCGGGAACCAACCGCCGCTTGCGCAGGAGCGTTCCCATGCGAGGAGCGTCGCGTTCGCCGCGCTCGCTCAGCGGTCGCTCGTGGTCGGGGAGCGCGCTGTCGCTCCAGCTCGATTTCGCGTGCCTCAGAACCAGCAGCGTTTTCAATGAACGTCCTCCAACACCGATCGCATGGGGCCCTGCGTGCTCGGGCCTATCTTAGGCGGCGGCGGCGGACGAGGCAATCGCCCGTGGTGGCACGCCCGCGCCGTTGTGTCGGGAGGAGCCATCACGCGGCCGAATGATGCCGGTGCGTCTTGAACACGCGCGCGGGATGACATATCGTCCCACTTGGAGGCCCGATGACTGCTCGTTCGAACCGTGTTGTTGCTCTGCTCCTTTCGCTCACCGTTGCCGCTGCTGTGGCCGTCGTCGCCGCACAGGGTGGCGCTTCGAAATCGCTGCTCAACCCGACGGCGCTCAAGGAAACCGCGCCGGCCACCTACAACGTCAACTTCGATACGAGCGCCGGCAGCTTCGTGGTGACGGTGCACCGCGACTGGGCGCCGAACGGCGCGGATCGCTTCTACAACCTGGTCAAGAACGGCTTCTTCGACGACGCGCGCTTTTTCCGCGCGATCCCGAACTTCATGGTGCAGTTCGGCATCCACGCCGATCCGGCGGTGTCGAAGGTGTGGCGTGACGCGCGGCTGCCGGTGGACAAGGTTACGCAGAGCAATGAGCGCGGCTATATCACCTACGCAATGGGGGGATCGCCGGACACGCGGACGACGCAGGTGTTCATCAACTTCCGGAACAACAGCAACCTCGACAAGATGGGGTTTGCCCCGTTCGGCCAGGTCACGAGCGGCATGGACGTCGTGGACAAGATCCACACCGGCTACGGTGAAGGCGCGCCGAGCGGCAAGGGTCCGGAGCAGGGCCGGATTCAAGCCGAGGGCAACGCATACCTGATGAAGTCGTTTCCCAAGCTCGATTACATCAAGAGCGCGACGATCGCAAAGTAACCAAGGCAAGACCATCACAGGGGGCGTGTCGGCCCATCGGCCTGCACACCCCTATCTTTCGCGGCAATGCCGTTGACTATAACGCTGCCGCCGCCAAATCCGAACCACAGCCGACTCTCCGCGCCGCCAGCCAAATGGCGAGCGCACGTACGTAGGGTTCGGCAGCCTGCCGTTGATCGTCGTCCAAATTAACCAGGTTGATTCGATTAAGAATAGTGCCCGTGCCGACGCGTGAAGCATCGAGGGGGCCGAAACGCCCTGGCCCGAGCGCTCGAGCCGCGCTGCTGCTTCTGACCTTGCTCTTGCCCGGCGCCGCTCGCGAACCGCTCACGAGCATTCCGAACCCGCGCGTGCAGAACGGCACATGGGTGACGGACATGGCCGGTGCGCTCGCTCCGGAGACAATCGCGCGACTCAACGGCACGATCGGCCCATTCGAGCGCGCCACTGGCGCGGAAATGGCTGTCGTCGTGATTCGCTCTCTCGACGGCGCGTCGATCGAGGAGGCCGCCGCGAAGCTGTTCGACCTGTGGGGAATCGGAAAACAAGACCGCGACAACGGCCTGCTTCTCCTCTGGTCCACCGGCGATCGCCGTGTCCGCGTCGAAGTCGGCTATGGGCTCGAGGGCACCTTGCCTGACGGCAAGGTCGGCGCGATTCTCGACGCGTATGTGATCGCCAGGTTCAAGGCCGGTGCGTTCGACGACGGGATTCTCGCCGGTGTGGACGCGCTCGTGGCGGCGGCGAAAAGCGAGGATGTGCCGCTGCCGACAACAGCCAGCGAATCGTACGAAGACTCCGACGGCTCCGTGCCCTTCTGGCTGCCACTACTCGGCTCGATTCCCGTCGGCCTCGGCTCATTCATCGGTTTCCGCAAGTGGCGACGCTATCGTCGCCGCCACTGCCCGCAGTGTCATACACGCATGATCCTGCTGCCCGACAGCGAAGACGATGCGCTGCTGCAGGAAGGCCAGGTGGCGGAGGAACGCTTGGGGAGTGTGGACTACGACGTGTGGAAATGCCCCGCGTGCTCGCACCACTTCACCCTGCGCTATCCGAAATGGGTCAGCCAGTACCAGAAGTGCCCGCAGTGTGCAAACCGCACGAAGTCGTCGAAGGAGCACGTGATTACGGCAGCGACCACCAGTTCCAGCGGTAGCGCTCGCGTCGTCGAGCAATGTGCGTTCTGCAGCTTCACGCGCGAGTACACGAAGGTGCTTCCGCGGATCACGCAGTCGAGCTCCTCGTCATCCTCGTCGGGTCGTTCGAGCAGCAGCTTTGGCGGCGGACGCTCCGGTGGCGGCGGCGCGAGCCGGGGATATTAGCGCGGTCGTTGATCCGCCGCGGACTCGCGGCTTCAATAGATGCGAAGCGTTTCTCCCTGCTTCGGCACTTCGCAGCCGTCGCGGCACTCCGGCACTTGCTCTCCCGTGGAATGGTGATAGACCACGATGCGCTTCGCGTCGAGGACGGCGCCTCGCCGCACGGCGCTCCGATACACCCACGGCGAGATGAAGGCGACGTCGAGATTTTTCGCCGCCAGTAGCGCTTCAAGGCTCTCGGTGTCGCCGGTGAAGTACAGGCGCTTGCCGTGCCACGTGATGATGTACGAGTAGTGGTCGATCTGGGCGTGCGGCGTCTCGAGGCGCTCGATCTGCACCAGACCGAATGACGTCGTCGATTGGAGCGGCACCACGCGATGTGCGGCCACGCTCGCCACGACGTCGTCCGGCCCCGCGACCTTCCAGTTCGTCTTCGCGAACAGCGCCGGTTCCCAGTGGTCCCGATGCCGATGCGTGATCAGTGCCAGCGTCGTCGGCGTTGAGGATCGGATTTCGCCCGGCGCGTACTCCATGTAGCGGCTGTAGCCCGACTCGTAGGGGAAGTCGGTCATCACCGTGACCGAGCCGTCGGTGATCGCAAACGCCATGTTGCCGATGAAACGGGCGTCGAGCACCGGACGCTGGGCTGACGAGAGCAGCAGCGCCGCGCTGATGATGGCGATGCGCGTCACGCGAAGAGAGAACTACAACGCCGGCGCGATTGCAACGCGGAGACGATGACGCGGACCGTTTCGATGGGGCGAATGGTGACGCGAGCGCCTGTCACGCCACCAGCCCAAGCTACTGCTGCTTGCTCGGGGCCGTCTGCTTCTCTTTTGCGCGCTCGCCCGACAGGATGTTCGACAGCGCGTAGTTGCCCTCGTGGCAGGCGTATCGAAGAGCTGCTCGTCGATGCGGTTGAAGGGCAGCTCGCCAGTGAGCGGTGCGGTGAAGGTTGCCGGATCCTCCATCGTGAAGCGATAGAGGATTGTGTCGGGGCCGGTGCGCGTGAAGCGCTCCGTCACCTTCAGATTCTCCGACGCGCCGCGGTACGGCCACAGGATGCTCGTCTGCGAAAGCTGCAGCGGGTTGATGTTGGTCGTCTCGACGACCAGCGTGTCGCCTTCCCAGCGGCCGATTGAATCTCCGAACCAGGGCTTGACATTCCGCGACAGATGCGCGGTCGCACCGATGCGGATGATACGAACGTCGTTCACCATCTCGGTGAGGATCATCACGTGATCCTTCGTCTGCACGATGGTGTAGTTGTTGTTGTAGAAGTAGTTCGGCAGCATCGGCGGCCCGGCGTTCGAACCGAACGACACGAGACACCGGTCGGCGAGCGGCCGCATCTCGGGGTGATCGAACTCGCCGAACTTCTTTGCGGCAGCGGCGCGTTCGGTGAGGCGCTGCTTGCCCTCGGCGGTGAGCGGCGGGAAGCGCCCGTCCGGCGGATCGATGATGATCGAGCTCCGCGCGACACCGTCGATGCGGATCACGTTGTTCCCGGGATCCAGCCAGAAACCGTTGTATCCACCGACCGCGCCGCCGGCGGCCTCGGCGATCAGCTCGATGAACGACGGTTGTCCAGGAGCAGTCAGCGCCTTGCTGTTGCCTCCCACGGCCGGTGTGCCGCGATTGGGATCGCTCGGCTTATCGCGAAACTCTTCGACAACGCGCGCCCGCTGCTCGATGGCGGCTGCTTCTTCCGGCGTCAAGGTCGCGGCCTGCGTGCCCATCCGCTCGAGCGGCGTTTGCGTCTCGTTACTCCAGTTGCCCTGCAGGTCGGGCTTGCCGTCTGGCGTGCGCGGCACGACCCACGTCTTGCCCTTCGCTGCCGGCGTCTGCGCGGCGAGCGGGGCGAACGTCGCACCGACGATGCCCGCCACGAAGGCGAGCGCGGCGAAGATCTGGCAGGAACGAGCGGTCATGGCGCCACTCCGTTTGAGATGAATCGAGATGCCTGATGCTCCCATGAATCGGGCGAACTGTCCACGGAAGACGAGCTTTGGACAGGTCGTCTCGAAACCCGCTGAATCGAACGGCCTTGCGGGGCATCTCTCCTTGACAGCTTAGGGGAGCAACGATATCGTTCTCCTATTCCGTTTAGGAGAGCAGACCCGTGAACGATGCCTCAGGCCCGCTGCCCGGCACCCTCGACCTCTTGATTCTGAAGGCCGTTTCCCTCGGCAAGCTGCATGGGTACGGCGTGCTCCTCCGCATCCAGCAGATCTCTGGCGGCGCGCTGCAGATTCAGCAGGGCGCGCTCTACCCCGCGCTCTACCGGCTCGAGCAGCAGGGACTCATCGAAAGCGAATGGGGAACGTCTGAGAACAACCGGCGTGCGAAGTTCTATCGTCTCACCACCACCGGACGGGCGCGGCTCGGCGACGAAACCGCGAGCTGGAACCGCCTCGCCGGAGCGATCGCCATGGCCCTCGGGACCAAGCGGAGCGAGATCTGAGATGAACGGACGATCGGCGCGGTGGCGGGCGGCCTGGCGGGTGCTGTGGCGCTCCCGGCAACTCGAGACCGACATGCGGGAACGAGATGCGCTTCCACGTGGAAATGGAAGCCGAGCGCCTCGTGCGCGACGAAGGTCTCGAGCTGCAGGAGGCGCGCCGGCTGGCGCACGTTCGCTTCGGCGGCGTCGAGAAGTTCAAGGAAGAAGGGCGCGACGCGCGCGGGCGGCAATGGCTCGACGCGCTGATGCTCGACGCGCGGCTCGGCGTCCGCATGCTCGTCAAGCATCGCGGTCTGACGCTGGTGGGCGGGTTCGCAATGGCCGTCGCCATTGCCATCGGCGCGACGTTTTTCGAAGTCACCACCGAGATGCTCAATCGCGCGCTGCCGCTCGAGGACGGCGAACGCGTGGTCTCCTTGCAGGGCCTGTCCACAGGCAGCGGGAGTCCCGCGCAAAGCATGCTGACCGACTTCGTCGCTTGGCGCGACGAGCTCGTGTCGATCGAGCAGTTGGGGGTCTTCCGTACCGCGCAGCGTAGTCTCGTGTCTGCGGGTGCGCCTCCCGAGCCAGTCAAGATCGCCGAGATCACCGCGTCGGGATTCGGCGTCGCCCGGACGCCGCCGCTCGCCGGTCGCTACCTGCTGCCGGAAGACGAGCGCGAAGGCGCGCCGGCCGTGATCGTGATCGGCCATAAGGTATGGCAATCGCGGTTTGCGGGCGACCGGGAGATCGTCGGCCGCACCATCAACCTCGGCGGTCTCGTGCACACGATCGTGGGCGTGATGCCGGACGGCTTCGCATTTCCCTACGATCACCAATTCTGGACTCCGCTCCGCGCGACTCCAGTCGCCGACGAGCAATCGGGGCCCCGGCTGCACATGGTTCGGCCGCCTCGCGCCCGGCGTGACGATTGAGGAGGCGCAAGCGGAGCTGACGACCGTCGTGCAGCGCGCGGTGACAGAACGCCCCGACACCCAGCCGCGTCTGCGGCCGGTGGTGGCGCCGTACACGCGCGCGCACGTGGATCTCACGCATCCGACACTCGTCTGGATGCTCCGCGTCGCTCAGCTGGTTGTTGGCGTGCTCTCGTTCGTGGTCGCCGTGAACCTCGCGATCCTCATGTATGCCCGCATGGTGACGCGCCTCGGTGAGATCGCCGTGCGCACCGCGCTTGGCGCGAGTCGCCGGCGCATCCTGATGCAGCTCTTTATCGAAGCGTTTGCGCTGACGGCCGCTGGCGCGGCCACGGGCCTGATGCTCGCGGATGTCGCGCTCGGCCGCATGCAGTCGATGGCCCGCATGAACGGCGGCGTGCCGTTCTGGATTCACTTCGAGCTGTCGATCGGAACCGTGGCCTTCGCCGCGGCACTGGCCGCTGGTGCCGCCGTGATCATGGGCGTGCTTCCCGGTCTCAAGGCGACCGGCCAGCGGCTGACAGTGAACCTGTACGAGATGAACGGCCGCACCGGGACACGCCTCGGTCCGATCTGGACCACGCTCGTCGTCGCGCAAGTCGGCGTCGCGGTCGCGATTCTCCCAATGGCCGTCTACATGGCGTGGCAGGTCGTACAGCTGGAGATCGCGGGTGCGGGCTTCGCCGCGGAGCGGTTCGTCGTCGCCACGGCCGCCTTGGGTGACGGGGCTTCACCCACTGACGCAGGCGGTGTGCGACGCCGGCAACTCGAACTGATGTCTCGAGTCGCAGCCGAGCCTGGTGTGTCAGCGGTCACCTTCTCGTCGAGCGTGCCCGGGTTTTCAGGGAGCCGCCACATTCGTTTCGAAGGTGGCGTTGAGGTGCAGGACGAAAGCGCGCTCGACGTCAGCACCTTCGACGTCGCTCTCGATCTGTTCGACGTGTACGACGCCGAGCTGCTGGCGGGCCGCGTTTTCACGTCAGCCGATCTCGGTCCCGCCGGCGCGGTGATCGTGAATGAAACCTTCGCGCAGCGGTTTCTCGGGAGCCGTAGTCCGCTCGGCGTCCGGTTCGGCTACCCAGGCCCGCTCCCGCAGCAGCCGGGCGGCGGGGTGGGGCAGAAGTCATATCAGATTGTCGGTGTGGTCCGCGATTTTCCGCGCTTTCCACCAGCAATGAGCGTTGATCGCGAGCCGGTGGTCTATCACCCTGCCGCGCCGGGCGACGTTCATCCGTTTGTGGTGTCCGCGCGATTTGCAGGCGCGATTCCCGCCGGCTTCATCGATCGCTTTCGGCAAATCGGGGCCGAGGTCGATCCGGCGCTGCAGCTGCGTCGCGTCGTGCCGCTGACCGAGTTCTACGATCAGCTGCGTGCCTTCTGGCGCTACATCGCGTGGGGAATTGGGCTTGTGACGACGAGCGTGCTTTTGTTGTCGGCGGCAGGGATTTACGCGCTGACGTCGTTTACGGTCGCGCAGCGCACGCGCGAGATCGGGATCCGCGTCGCGCTGGGTGCGCATCCGCGCCGTCTCCTCGCCGCCATCTTCGCCCGCGTCTTATGCCAGTTTGCGCTCGGGTTGCTCGCCGGCACGCTGGTCTCGGCCGCGGTGTTCTCGAGCCTGGGACTGGCACTCGAACAGGCGGCAGGCCTCCTGCTCGCGGTCGCCGCGATCATGCTGACGGTCGGAGTCGTCTCGGCGCTAGCGCCGGCGCGGCGCAGCCTGCGTGTGGAGGCAACCGACGCACTGAGGGCCGAGATCTAGAGTAGATTGCTTGCACTTCAGGCCCCATTTCCGGTCCTTGCGGCCGGGTTAACATACGCGCCGAACGCCAACCGCGATCCCAGCGAGGAGTCCAACTCGCACCCCCTCGGTCGTCGCACCTCGCCACGCGGGCGCCGCGCTCGGCGATCTGGTCCTTCTTCAACGTGGACGGGCCACTAGCGCGGACTGCCGCTAGACGCGCTTCCCACCATGACTTTCACTTCCGCGTAGGTGGTGGCGGCCCCGTCGTTGGCTCCCGCGCGCAGGACGTACTCGCCGGGAACGGTAAACGTGGCGGTCGTCTGGGTCTTGCCGTCTCTGGGCTGCGCGTAGCGCGGTTCGAACGTGGCTTCGGCAGGACCGCGCCAGACGGTCCAGGTCACGACCAGGCCGTCAGGACGCGACGAGGCGCCCGTTGCCGTTGCCGTTGCGCCAGGCGGCGTTTCGCGCGAGACGATCTGCGGCACGTTGACCGGCGCTTCGACGGTTCCGTTCAGCTGCAGTGTGGTCGGCGTTTCCTGTCCGACGGGCCGCTTGCCGCGCGGTCGCGGCTTCGGCAGCCCGTCGTCACCGACGGTCGTGGCCAGCACCGCCGTGCCAGGCATCCGGACGGAGGCCACGGGATCGATCGACAGCGTCGGGTACGTGTTGTTCCGGTAATCCGGATGAGTGTTGCCGCCGGCCACGGCGCCGCCGATTGGATCGATCTCCCACTCGGTCTGCAGCCACCCGACCGCGCGCTCCGACTTACCGTTGTGTGTGACGGTCCACACGAGCTCGGCCTTGCGCGACCAGTCTTTGGGAACCGTCACTGTGAAAAGGTTGCGCCGCGTACGCGTGTAGAACAACGTCGGCTGCCCGCGATCGGGACCGGCCGGCTCGATGCGGTTGTTGGGACCGATCGGGATGTTCGGCTGTTCGACGTAATTGCGATTCAAGTAGCCGAAGTGCATGTTGAAGCTGCCGTCGGGCAGGCGAGACCAGCCTTCGAAGATCGGCTGGATGCTCTGGCCGGTGTTGTATTTGAAATTGTTGGTGTACTCGCCCTGCTGAGCACCGGCTCCCACCGCCGATGCGATTAGTACGAGGGCGAGGGCGATGCTCCGACTTGCGCCTGTCATTGCCGCTGCGTCGTCGAGGTTTTCTGCTGCGCCGCCTTTCGCGCGGCGAGCTGCTCTTTGTACTCTTCCTCGGTGAGCTCGACCCAGCCGATCCAGAAGAAGCCCATCTCGTCGATCGTCCGCTGCCCGTCGCCGACCCAGTTCTTGGGATCGAGCGCGCGCGGGTTCGCCGGCGTGTTGTCGTGCCACTGGATGTTATGGAGGATCGTGCCGGCCGGCAGCAGCGGCTGCGCCTCGTCGGCGTAGTTGTAGGTAAGGTGCCAGTTGTTGTTGAAGTCGGCGCAGTTCAGGATCTCGGTGGCGGCGCGGGTGCCGGTCGTCGGATAGATCACCTCGAGGCACTGCCGCTTGCCCAGGTTGTGCATGTGCGGCTGGAACGCGAGCAGCCGCGCCGGCTTGTGGAGGAACGTGTAGCCGTCGCTGCGCGAGACCATGCCCGCAGGAATATCGATCGGCGTCGTCGGTTGCGCCAACTGCCGAGACCAGCGAATGTGCTTCGGCACGAAGCCTTTCGGATAAAGCATGATGCCAAGCTCCACTTCGGCGTTGGTTTGTTCACCGATCGCATGGAAGTGATAGCTCAAACGCGCGCGCTGTCCATGTTTGAGCAGGACGCCGGTGCCGTCGGGATAGACCTCGGCGTTCTTGCCCGAGGCGTACTCTACAAGGAACTGGCCGCCGTCTTCCATCGGGCTGTCGCTTTCCGATGTGTCGACGGAGTACGACAGCGCGTGGTGCACCACCTTGTGCGACGCCTGCGTCGCGGAGCGCGTCTGAATCGCCTTGATGTAGCGATCCTCGTAGATCGGGATCTCGGCGTACAGATTGCCGTACAGATCGGGACCTTCAGACGGCACAGCGTACGCCGGGAACTTGACGACGATGTCGGGCTCGCCGATCTGCCACGCGTTGGCGTCGGCAAACTGCCGCGGCGGCGGCATCTCAGCGGGATTGCCCGGCGGGGCGCCGGCATCCACCCAGCGTGCGATGAGATCGATCTCCTGGCGGCTGAGCGAGGGGTCGTCCTTGAACTGTTGAATGCCGATGGTGTTGTCGACATGCCAGGGCGGCATCTCGCGTGCGACGACGCGTGTCTTGATCGCCCGCGCCCAGGGGCGGACGTCCTGATACGTCAGCAGCGACATCGGCGCCATCTGCCCGGGTCGATGGCAGTTCTGGCAGGAGCGTTGGAGAATGGGTGCGATGTCCTTGGCAAACGTGATCGGCGACGGCGTCTGCGCCTCGGCCATCGGCGCCACAATCAGGACCGCGCCACACGCCACAATTGCCCGCGCAAACGAGGGAATTCGAGCCATGGGAACCTCTCGCGACCTGCGCTTCGCCGTGTTGAAGGGAAATGTGCGGGTATGTTGACGGTGTCCGTGCAGGATGTCAATCACGGTCATTCGACCCGCAACGCGGTGAGCGGCGATACGCGGGGCGCGGTTCGTTTCGCAGCCAGGTCATCCAAGCTTGACGCCGGTAGCGAACCGGCCTAGTCTCCGGATGTCCAGTGATCGTCCGGCGTCGTTCCAGAGGGAGACGAGCATGCGGAGACACGCACCGGCGGTAGTTGTCATCGCCCTCGGCCTGGGCATGTTGTGGGCGACGTTCCCGTCGCCCTCGGCTCAGTCGCTGTCAGGGCCCGGAACCGCCAACGGCCAGTGGCGCTATCTCGGCGGCGACGCCGGGAACACCAGGTACTCTCCGCTCGATCAGGTCACGCCTGCGAACTTCGAGACGCTCAGGGAGGCGTGGCGCGCCAACCCGAGCGACGTCGTCGGTCCGTTGACCGCACGCGCCACGCCGAGTTACGTCGGCGGCAAGCTGCTGAGTGTCGCCGGGCCGCGGCGCCACGTTGTCTCGCTCGATCCCACCAGCGGGAAGCTCCTGTGGAGCTTCGCCGAACCCCCGACTTACCGATCGAAATACTCGATGCGCGCCGCGTACGGGAAGGGCGTCGCGTATCACGAGATCAACGGCCGCGGTGTGGTCTACATGTCCACACCAGGGTTCTTCCTGTTTGCGCTCGATGCGGAAACTGGCAAGCCGCTCGAGAACTGGGGACGACAGGTTGCGCTGCCTTCGTTCCCGCGAACCGGCGTCGTGGATCTCGTCGAGGATCTCGTGCGCGACTGGGAGCCATGGACGAAGCTCAAACGTAGAGTACGATCCGAACGAAGGCGTTCCGCTCGAGCTTGGCTACATCACGAGCTCGTCGCCGCCTCTCGTCGTCAACGACGTGATCATCGTCGGCAACTCCGCCGAGCAGGGCTATCACCAGACGCGCACGGAAAACGTGCCCGGCGACATCCTCGCCTACGAGGCCAAGACCGGGAAGTTCATGTGGAAGTTTCACGTGATCCCGCGGCCCGGCGAGCCAGGCCACGAGAGCTGGGAGAACGACGCGTGGCGGACGACGGGCGACGTGTCGTCGTGGGCGCCGCTCTCCGCCGACGCGGAGCGCGGCATCGTATACGTGCCGACCAATAGCGCCACCGTCGACATGTTTGGCGGCTTCCGCCCAGGCAACAACTTGTTTGCGGCGAGCCTGATCGCGCTCGACGTGAAGACCGGTAAACGGTTGTGGCATTACCAGATGGTGCATCACGACGTGTGGAACTACGACACGCCGACTGCGCCGATCGTGATGGACGTCAACGTCGGCGGCCGGCGAATTCCCGGCGTGTTCCAGGCAACGAAACAGGCAATCCTGTATGCGTTCAATCGACAGACGGGCGAGCCGATCTGGGGCTTCGAGGAGCGGCCGGTCCCTGCCTCGAAGGTGCCGGGCGAAAAGCTGTCGCCGACGCAGCCGTTCCCGATCAGGCCGGCGCCGTACAAGTTCATCGGACGCAGCGAAGAGCAGCTGATCGACTACACACCGGAGATCCGGCAGCTCGCGCGGCAGCGTGCGATGCAGCAGGGTCTGCTCGTGCCGCCGTTCAATCCGCCGACGCATCGCGGCAACGCCGAGAGCGCGGGACCGGGGCGATTCTGTCCGGGTGAGACAGGCGGATCGAACATCACGCATCCGCCTGCCGCCGATCCAACGACGGGCATCGTCTACATCCCGTCGCACAGCGGCTGCGGTTCGCGTGAGGTCGTACCTGGTAAGGAGCTCGACTGCTTCGGTCAGACCGGGACGACAATCGCCGCGTGGGTGGCGCCGAGCGCGGGCTGCACGGGCACGTCGGTCGACGCGGCGATTGAGATGTACCCGGAGGCCGCGAAGAAGGCCGGCGCTGTCGCCGGCCGCGGGGGAGTGAGCGGCGGCGACGAAGCGCCGGCGGCCGCGGGCGGCCGTGGCGGACGCGGAGCCGGCCGCGGCGGAGCGGGCGGGCCGGCGTCGAACGATCCCCTGGCGGGACTGTCGCTCTTCAAGGGACCGGTCGGCCGCATCACCGCGATCGATCTCAACACCGGCGAGCACTTGTGGGTGATGCCCAACGGCGACGCGCCGCAGGAGCAACAGGATCAGATCCGCAACAATCCACTGCTGAAGGGCGTCACCGTCAATCCGAACCTCGGGCGCGCCGCGCTCGGCGGCCTGATGGTCACCGCGACGATGCTCCTCGCGCCGGGGCAGACGGCGGACGGCACGCCGCACCTGTTTGCGATCGACAAGCGTTCGGGCCAGCGTCTCGGCAAGATTCCGACGGCCGGCTTGAGCCGCTACGGCTTGATGACGTACATGCATCAGGGCAAGCAGTACATCGTGGTGCAGTTGCCGAACGGGCTGCAGGCGTTCGCGTTGCCCTGAGGCCGGCGTCACGCGCTCGCACACGCGTCGGAGGCTCTCCTGCGGTGGGCGGCCTTCGGATCAGGTCCCGTCCATCGCGTCGGCAGCCGTGCGCTCACGCACGGCCAGCCAGCAAAACGGAAGGGCGAGCGCCTGAATCGCCGCGCTGGCGACGTACGCGGCCGGATAGCCCCAGACGTCGGCCGTCTTGCCGAGAACTGGCTGGATCACGGCAGCGCCAGACGACCCGAGCAGCGAATCGAACGACAGGACCGTGGCCCGCTGCTTCGACTCGATCAGCGCATTGAGATACGACTGTCGGACGGGAGTAAGCGCGGCAAACATCAACCCCCACAGCGAGAGCAGCGAGATCACCACCCAGAACTCCGGCGCGAGCCCGATGATCGCCAGCATCGCCACGCTCACGATCGTGCCGCACAGCAGGACGATCGTGCGCCGCCTGAACACGCGCCTGAGATGCGGCACGAGCAGACCGCCGGCAATCTGCGCGCCGGCGACGATCGCGGCGGCGAGCCCGGCGATGGCGTAGGCGCGCTGGTTCCCCCACAACTCGAGCAGGTACGGCTGCATCGCGTAAAACGCGAAGATGGTGACGCCGCCGGTAAATGGCGCCGTCAGCATCACCCATCGCACGGGGCGGTTGCCGAGACCGTGTACGATCAATCCGCGCAGGACGTTCTTGATTTCCTCGAGTGGCTGCTTGCCGCGGTGTGGTGTGAAACCGATGTCGCGCATCAGGGCGAAGGCGGTGCCGAAGGACAGTACCAGAAACGCCGTGCGCAAGAGGTACGGCACGCCGAGGTTGGTGGCCTGCGCGATGAGACCGCCGGCCACGGAGCCGCCGAGCATCGCCGCACCTTCGACGATCTCGCCCTTTGCGAAGACGTCTTCGAGACGCCCTCCCTCCTTCGCATAGCCGGTGACGGTGAGCGCGTCCACCAGCCACGCGTCCACAGCGCCCGAGAAAAAAGTGAAGCCGAGCCCGAGGAGCGCCGACGTTACCGCCCAGGCCCAGAATGGCGCCGGCTTCCACCACAAGAAGAGATACAACAGCGTCGCGATCGCCAGCGTGAGCGTGCCGAGCAGATACGACGTGCGGCGGCCTCGCGTGTCGGCGACCACGCCCGTGGGCACTTCGAAGATGACCATGCCCGCTGTGAAGAAAGCGTTGGCGCTGAAGGCCTGCGTGTTCGTCAGCCCGGCATCGAGCAGGAACAGCGTGTTGATACCCCAGATGAACGAGGCCGCCAGCGTATGCAGGGTCAGGAGGATGAGATAGGTTGTTCGAACCCTACGGGCGCTTTCGTTCACGTGTTCACGGACGACGCGACGCCTTCCCGGAGTGCCGGCATCAGCCCTTCCCTTTCTCCAACCCGAACATTTCCACGCTCACATGACGGAGGTTGAGCCAACTTCCGTGATAGCGCATGCGACGCTTCGTGGTCGATAACACGGCCTGCAGATCGCGCGCGAGAAGAGCAGCCCGCTGCGACTGCATCGCGTCAGGCGGAAGTGAGTCGACGCTCGGGCCGTTCTACGCAGTGAGTAGCGTCAGCGCAAAGCGGGCGGACTCATCGACCCACTGTTTCTGAAGACCGAATCCGGCGGCCTGGAGCTGCCGAATGAGCGTTTTCGGCTCGTACTTGTACGAGCTCTCGGTCCAGATCGATTCGCCCTCCTCGAGCTCCAGCTCCAGCTGCGCGGCGCGGACCACGGCGCGCTGCGCCCGCGTGCTCACCAGGTGCATCTCGACGCGCGACTCGTCCCGGTTCCACACCGCACGGTGCGTGAACGCATTGAGATCGAAATTCGCGTCGAGCTCGCGATTGATGCGGACGAGCAGGTTGCGGTTGAACGCAGCGGTGACCTGCAGCGGGTCGTCGTACGCCAGCAGCAGCTGCGCTTCGGGCTTGAGCAGATCGGCGCCGATCAGGAACCCATCGCCGGGTCGCAACGAGGCGCGAATCTGGAGCAGGAGGGCGCTGGCCGCGGGCGGATCGAAATTGCCGATGTTCGAACCCAGGAAGAGCATCAGCGAGCGCCCGGCCGCCGGCCGATTGGCAGCGATCTGCTGCAGCCCGGCTTCGTAGGTGGCCTCGTGCAGATGGAGCCGCACGTTGGCGAAACCGCCAAGCGCGTCGGCAGCGGTACGCAGCGCTTGCGGCGAAACATCGATGAGATGGATCTCGCGCGGGCTCGCCGCCGGCGTGATTGGCGCGAGGAGCGTCTCGAGCTTGCGGCCGTTGCCGGCGCCGAGCTCGATGACGCGCCCGAGCGGGCGCATGGCATCGAGCACCTCGCGCGCATGCGACTGCAGGAGCCGTGTCTCGCTGCGCGTGACGGCGTACCACGGCAGCTCGCAGATGGCGTCGAAGAGCGCCGACCCGAGCGCGTCGTAGAGATAATGCGAAGGCAGCTGCCGTGGCGACTGCGTGAGGTAATAGCGCACGTGCTCGGCGAACTTCGCCGTTGACGTGCCTGCGGCGGTGCGCGGCGAGCTGCTGCCAGACAGTATGGTCATCGCGCACCCGACGAAGAAGCGCGCGCGCACCGAAACGTCGCGTAGACGTATGGATACCGCGCCCGGAACCAGTTGCGGAACGTCGGGCGCAGCAACTCCCGCGCGGTGACGGGTGACGCGCCCTTCATGACGAAATGCTCGCCGTCGAAGAAATCCGCGGAGTACTCCGGATACGACGGCATGGCCACGAACCCGGCGAACGGCGCGAACGCGGTGCTGGTCCACTCCCATCCGTTGCCGACCAGATCGTCGATGCCCCACGCACTCTGTCCCGCCGGGTGACTACCGGCGGCGACGGGATCCCACGAGGAGAAGTCCATTGCGCCGTGCCGCGGCTCCGGCGGCGTGTCGCCCCACGGGTGTTGTCGTTCGGCGCCGCCAGGCGTGCCGTACGCCGCGCGCTGAAACTCGGCCTCACTGGGCAGCCGGCAGCCGCGCCACGCGGCGTACGCCGACGCTTCGGCCTGACTCACGTACACCGGCCAGGCGGGCGGCAGCGGCACGAGGTCGAACATCGCTCGCCAGAACCACTTGCCGTCGTGTCGCTCCCAGAAGAGCGGATGACGCACACCCTGGCTCGTTACCCACTCCCAGTCGTCGGCCCGCCACCATCGCGGCTCGTCGTACCCGCCTGCCTCGAGGAATTCGAGATATGCGGCGTTGGCGACGTCGTGACGCTCGATGGCAAACGCTGCCACGTCGGTTACGGCTGCGGGCCGCTCGTTGTCCCATCCGAACGCCAGCTCGTCGCGGTTGCGGCCCAGCGTGGCGCGGCCCGCGGGTACCTCGATCCACTGCTGACGCGGCGGCGCGCCTTCGACGCGCTCCTCGTACCCGGCGGGCCTTCGCTTCTGCTCGAGCGGCAGCCGATGCCACATGTAGAGCAGCGTCTCCTGGTGCATCGCTTCATGCTCGAGGATGGTGAAGACCGCCTCACCACGATCGAGCAACGGATGACCGGGCTGCTCTATCTCCGCACGCGCAAGAGCGTCGCGGATTTGCCGGTCTGCTTCGTCCGCAAACTGGCGCACCTCGCGGCGGCTCGGCCATCCCGTGGCTGCGCCGCCCACGCCGGCGCGCGACTCGTGTGGGTCGATGCCGCGGGCGAAGAGCTGCTCCAGCCGTTCGTCGATGCCGGGACGCCCCAGTCCGCGCTTGATCAGCGTGTTGAAGCTGAACGCCGGCAGATGGCCTTCGTAGAAGACGATTGGATGCCGCAGCGCGATCGGCTGGTTATAGTAGGCGTTCTCGTCGATCAGGTCGAAGATCGCGTTCGACCGCGCGCGTCCACGATCGTAGCGTTCAATCAATGCGTCGCGCGAAGACACAATGGCTGTCGTCGTCATGCAATTCCATTCGATGTGGCCAGCATTGTGCTGGTGCCTCTCATTTTATTTCGCGGCGTATCGAGAACACCTCATCCGGCATGGGAAGAACAGCCGGGATGGAGTTCATCCCCGATTGCGCAAGACATCTTCGCCAGAGCTGAGCAATCATGGACGGGCATGAGCCCGATGACCACGTTCATACTTCCGCTGCTGATTGGAGTGATCGCGGGCCTGCGAGCAATGACGGCGCCGGCGGCCGTCAGTCTTGCCGCACGCGCCGGTCGGCTCAACCTCGCCCCGACGAGCCTTGCGTTCCTTGGCTACGCCTACACGCCGTGGATCTTCGTGGCGCTGGCGCTGATTGAGCTCGTCACCGACCAATTACCGACTACTCCCAGTCGTACCGTTCCAATTCAGTTCGGCACGCGAATTCTCATGGGTGGCCTGTCAGGAGGCGCGATTGCCGCCAGCGGCGGAGCGCCGCTCATCGGCGTCATCGCGGGCATCGCTGGCGCGATCATCGGTACGTTGGGCGGACGCGCGTTCCGCGGGCGCCTCGCGGTCGCGTTCGGCAGCGATCGCCCTGCGGCGGTGATCGAAGACGTGATCGCGATCGGCGGTGCCTTTGTCATCGTCGCGGTGTTGCTATGACGCGGTTCGACGCCATCATCATCGGCGCCGGGCAGGCCGGCCCTCCGCTTGCCGGACGGCTCACGACGGCAGGAATGACCGTAGCGCTGATCGAGCGCCACCTCTTTGGCGGCACCTGCGTCAACACCGGGTGCATGCCGACCAAGACGCTCGTGGCAAGTGCCTACGCTGCGCATCTGGCGCGGAGAGGATCGGAATACGGCGTGGTCCTCTCGAGCCTGCCGCAGATCGACATGCCAAAGGTCAAGGGGCGCGCTGATGCCGTGTCCTTCAAGTCGCGCACCGGCATCGAGCAGTGGCTGCAAGGCATGGAGCGCTGCACCGTCTACAAAGGACATGCTCGCTTCGAATCCTCCCTTGTCGTGCGCGTCGATGAGGAGCGGTTGACGGCGCCGCGCATCTTCATCAACGTCGGTGGCCGCGCGCTGATCCCCGACATGCCCGGGATTGGCGAGGTGCCGTTCCTGACCAACACGTCGATCCTCGCGCTCGACCGGGTGCCGCGGCACCTCCTTGTCATCGGCGGCAGTTACATCGGCCTCGAGTTCGCGCAGATGCATCGGCGATTCGGAGCGCAGGTCACCGTGGTCGAGAAGGCGCCGCGCCTGATCGCGCGTGAAGACGAGGATGTCTCGGCCGAGGTGCGAAGCATCTTCGAAGGCGAAGGCATCACCGTTCGTACCGATGCAACGTGCATCGCCCTTGCGAAACACGACGAGGGCGTGGCAGTGGCGGTCGATTGCGCACACGGTCCACTTGAGCACGCGGGCTCACACGTGCTCCTCGCCGTCGGCCGACGGCCGAACACCGACAATCTCGGCCTGGACAAGGCTGGGGTGGCGACCGACGCGAAGGGCTACATCACCGTCAACGACGACCTCTCGACCGATGTGCCCGGCATCTGGGCTCTCGGGGACTGCAACGGGAGAGGCGCCTTCACGCACACTGCGTACAACGACTTCGAGATCGTCGCGGCCAACCTTCTCGACGGCGAGCATCGCAGCGTGCGCGACCGCGTGCCGGCGTATGCCTTGTATGTCGATCCACCGCTCGGACGCGTGGGTATGACCGACGCTGAAGCGCGGGCGAGCGGCCGCAAGCTGCTCATCGGCAAGCGCCCAATGACCCGCGTCGGACGGGCGATCGAGAAGGGCGAAACGCTGGGGTTCATGAAGGTCGTCGCCGACGCGGAGAACAGGAAGATCCTCGGCGCGGCCATCTTCGGGACTGGTGGTGACGAAGCCATTCACGGTGTGCTCGACATCGTCAACGCGGGCGTGTCCTACGACGTGCTGCAGCGAGCGGTGCCGATTCATCCGACGGTTTCTGAGCTGATCCCGACATTGCTCTCCGAGATGAAACCGGGCGAGTGAGAGCGCGGACGCGCCTGATGGGTTCCGATACGAACCCGGTTCCCGCACGCGTACGAGGCGATGATTCCGCCGCGACGGGCACACTTCTCGCAGCTATGCTGGGCGGGGAGGACCTCATGCATTCCTGGCTGCGCTCGACGTTTCTTGTGGTGATTGTGCCTCTACTCGCGTTTGCGCAAACGCGGCCCAACGACGTGACGGTGAAACCGGCCTCCAGCGTGCAAATCGAGCGGCTGGCGTCGCTCGAATTTCCATGGGGAATGGCTTATCTGCCGGACGGCCGCCTGCTGATAACCGAGAAGCCTGGCCGTCTCCGTATCTACGCCGACGGAAAACTCTCCGCGCCGATCGAGAATCTGCCGGCGATCTCGTATCGCGAAGCGCCCACTGAGCAGGGCGGTCTACTCGATGTGGCAGTCGATCCAGACTTCGCGCAGAACCGCCGTGTTTACCTCTCATACTCCGAAGAGACACCCCAGCCGCCACCCGCTCGCCCCGCGGACGACGATCCGCGATTCGCCGGCTATCTGGACTTGAAGGACAACCGGCTGAGGGGTGGCGCGGTCGCGCGCGCGACGCTCGATGGCAACCGGCTCTCCGACGTGGCCGTGATCTGGCGCCAGGAGCCGAAAATGATCGGCCGCGGCCACTTCGGTCACCGCCTCATTTTCGGGCGCGACGGCACGCTGTTCATCACCTCCGGCGAGCGCATGCGCTTCGACCCGGCGCAGGACCTCGCGTCGAGTCTCGGCAAGGTGGTGCGCATCAACCGCGACGGTACCTTTCCAAAGGACAACCCCTTCGCGGGCAAGAGCGGCGCGCGCGCCGACGTGTGGACGCTGGGGCATCGCAACATGCTTGCCGCCGCGATCCATCCCGCATCGGGCCAGCTGTGGGTGTTCGAGATGGGCCCGCTTGGCGGCGACGAGCTCAACATCATCGAGCCTGGGCGCAATTACGGGTGGCCGGTGGTGAGCGACGGCGACAACTACGACAAGTCGCCGATTCCGGATCACTCGACGAGGCCCGAGTTCGAGGCACCGAGGCGCACCTGGACTCCGGTGATCTCGCCATCGGGCGCGGTGTTCTACGACGGCTCGCTCTTTCCGTGGCATGGCAGCGTCGTCGTCGGCGGGCTCTCCTCCAAGGCGCTGGTTCGCCTGTCGCTCGACGGCGCCAAAGTCACAAGCGAGGAGCGAATCGACATGCAGCGCAGAATACGCGACGTCATTCAGGCGCGTGACGGCGCGGTGCTCGTCATCACCGACGACAAGAACGGCGAGCTGCTGCGGCTCACGCCGGCGACGCAGACGCGACGATAGATCAGGAACCACGGACCCACGTGAAGCAACACATCGGTGCTACTGCGAGGTGAGGACCTCGACTGGATCGACGCGGGTGGCGCGAAGTGACGGCGCGACGCACGCGAGCAGCGCAACCGATCCGGTCAGCAGGGCCACTGTCCCCAGGATGACCGGGTCGGTCGGCGCCACGCCGAATAGTTGCCCCTCCAGACTGCGTCCAAGCGCGAGGGCTCCGGCCACGCCGAGCATCAGTCCGACGACGATCAGCGCCAGACCTTCCTTGAACACGAGATGAAACACGCCGCGAACGGTGCTGCCGAGCGCCATCCGGATCCCGATTTCGCGAGTTCTTTGCGCGACCACGTACGCCAGCACACCGTAGATTCCGAACAGCGACAGAAACAACGCCACCAGCCCGAACAGCGTGGCAAGCCCCATGGCGAGGCGCTGCGGTACCAGCGAGCGCGACGTGCGTTCCTCCATCGTCTGGATGTCGGACAGTGGCAGATCCGGATCGATCGCCGCCAGCGCGCGGCGCACTGCCGGCGCGACCGGCTGGAGATCGGCCGCCGTCTTGACGGCGATCCATCGCAGGCGCGGCAACGGCGGCGCCTGCGTATGCGGGAAGTACGCCGTGCCGATGGAGGCGGATTGTTCTCCGAGGCCCTCGAACCGTACCTCGCGCACGATGCCGACGATGGTGTACGGCCCGGCCTCGCCGCGATACGCCGCCTTGCCGATCGCATCCTCATTCGGCCAGAGCCGCGCCGCAAGGCGTTCGTCCACGATCGCAACGCGCATCGTGTCGGCGCGATCGCTCGTCTCGAAGTAGCGCCCGCGGACGAGACGTGTGGCCATTGCTTCGAAGTAGCCAGGCGTGACGCTGATCACCGACGGGATCACCGGTTGCTCGTCGGGCGCCGATCGATCGCCGCCGGGCGAGACCGTCGCCGGGCTGGCGAAGCCGCTCAGCGCGACGTTCGACGTGATTCCGGCCGCTTCGACGCCCGGAATCGCCCTCACGGCGTCGAGGAAACGATCGAAGAGCGCGCTCATCGCGCGGTCGTCGGGATACCGCGATGGCGGCGGAAAGAGCGTCGCGGTGGTTACGCGGGCCGCCGTGAAGCCGGCGTCCACCCGGAGCAAATGGCGGAAGCTCGTGAGCAGCAGTGTGGCGCCGATCAGCAGGACCACCGAAAGCGCCACCTGCGTGACGACGAGGCCGCGGCCGAACAGGCGCGCCGCGCGCCCGCTGGTGCCGCTGCGGTTGCCGTCGGCCAGTACACGGTTGATGGCGACGCCGCGCAGCGTCGTCGCCGGAACCAGACCGATGAGGACGCCGACCAGGGAGCAGATCGCGCAGACGAACGCGATTGTCGTCGCGTCCATACCGACCCGTGCCGCGTTCGGCAGGTTGTTCACGCCACTGGCGGTGAGCACCGCGAGAATCGCGGCGGCGACGGCAACGGCCGCGGCGCCGCCGATGGCCGCCGGAACGAGCCCCTCGACGATCAGTTGTCGCGTCACCTGGAACCGGCGCGCGCCCAGCGAGAGGCGGGTGGCGAGCTCGCGCGCGCGCAGTCCTGCTCGCGCACGAGCCAGATTGGCGATGTTGATGGCTCCAATGAGGAGCACGAACCCGGCGCCGCCCCACAGCAGATACAGAGTGCCGCGGATGTCGCGCGTCAAGGCGTCCTGCAGCGGCATGACCACCGTATACATGCCGAGCTCGTCGTATCGGAACTGGGGAAACCGCCTGACGATCGCCGTGCGCACCGCATCGATCTGCGCCTGCGCCTGCTCGACGGTCGCTCCCGGACGGAGCCGTCCGACCTGGAAGAAGCCGTAGCGCGTGCGCGCGCTGTCGGATTTCTGCGCCGCGGTCAGCGCCAGTGGAATCCAGAACTGAACGTCCTGGTTCGGCGTTCGCGCATGACCGTCGTAGCCGCGGTCGAAGAATGAGAATCCAGGTGGCATCACACCGACAACCGTGTAGCGGCGTCCGGTCCACCCGAGCCGCAGCTCTTTGCCGACTGCCGCGGGATCACCGCCGTAGAGCCGCTGCCAAAGACCGTGACTCAGGACAACTTTCTGTTCGCTGCCGACTTCGCCTTCGGCGTCGGTGAACGTCCTACCAAGCGCTGGCGGTACCCGCAGCAGACGGAACAGGGAAGGTGTGGCGCGTATGCCGCGCACTTCTTCGGCCATGCCGTCGATCGCGATCGTGTCGAACCAGAGTGTGAAGAGCGCCAGCTCTTCGAGCGCGCTGACGGCCTCGAGTCGATCGAAGTACGAGGGCACGTCGTTGGCCAGGATGTCGTTGGGCGTGATCGTCGGGTAGACATCGCCGATGCCGACGAGGCGATCGGCCTCGGGAATGGGCATCGGGCGCAGCAGCACCGAGTGGACCACGGTGAAGATTGCGGTGTTGGCGCCGAGACAGACGGCGAGCGTGAGAATCACGGCAATCGTAAAGCTGCGATCCTTGGCGAGCATCCTGAAGGCGGCGCGCAGATCGCCGCCAAGGCCGGACGTCAGGGTCTCGCGCAGGCGCAGCGCCAGCGCGCGCCTGGTCTCGCGGATCGGACCACGATGGTGGCGCGCCAGCCGGGTGATCGCCGGTTCGGCATCGAGCAGCTCGTTGCGGACAGCGGTCCAGTCCGGCAGGTGCCGCTGCAGTTCGCTCCAGGCGTCGGCGTCGCTCAACCCCTCGCGGCGCAGCGCGTCGTAGACGTCTTCGATCTGCGCCGCCCACTCCTCGACGATCTTGCGTTCGTGGTCCGGCGGCAGCGCGAGCGGCGCAACCTGGTCGCGGATCAGCGCCTCGAAATCACGCATAGTCGAGCCCCGCAGCCTGCTGCACGGCTTGCATGAACGTGCTCCAGTTTCGGCGTCGTGCGGAGAGGACCTTACGTCCCTCGCTGGTGAGCCGATAGTAGCGCCGGCGCCTCTGCCCCGATTTTTCGACCCAGCGGCCGGCGATCAGGCCGCGCCGCTCGAGGCGGTAGAGGACCGGATAGAGCGAGGCGGCGTGAAAGCTGACGGCGCCCCCGGAACGGGCGGCAATCTGCTGCGCGATTTCGTAGCCGTGGCTCTGGCTGTTCTCGAGCTGGGCGAGCACCAGCAGCTCCGCCGTTCCCTTCTTCAGCGCCCGGTCGTCTTCATGAGCCACCGCCATATGTGGGAATGATACATAAGAGGCCGCGAGAGAAGCAAGTGGTGGGTAGCGGCTTCCTGCATCGAGGGTGCGGAGGCGCCGGCGCCGCTTGCTGATGCGCGTCAGTCGGCTCTGAGCGCGTCGATCGGCTGCACCCGCAGGGCGCGGCGGGCCGGGACCGCGGCGCGCCGCGAGCCGGGCATCCTCCCGGCTCATGCCATCGGCGAAGTAGCGATCCTCGAGCAGCTGCAGATGCGCGTCGATCGCGCGCGCGAGCTCGGCCTCCGCGTTGCGCGACCGGAAGAAGGCGATGAGGCGGAGCAGAAAGCGGCGTATCGCGGCCAAGGGAAGCGCCACGTCTTCACTTGTCGTCCTAGCGAAGGCTGGCAGGCGCGTGCAGAGGAGTCAATGGGCGCGAATGCCATCGAGGAAACGGCGCGCAATGGCCGCGGCATCCTCATGCTGCGCATCGGCCGCATAGTTCATCTCGCGCATGTCAGCAGCAGTGATGCGCCCGGCCAGTGCCTCCAACGCGCGCTTCACCTCCGGGTGGCGCAGCAACGTTTCTGCGCGCGCGACGGGAACCGCGTCGTAGGGCGGGAAGTAGCGGCGATTGTCCTCGAGGTGAAAGAGATCCAGGCCCTTGATCAGGCCGGCTGTCGCGTCGCCGGCGATGAGATCGACCTGACCCGACGCCAGTGCCCGATAGCTCAAGGTCAGATCCATCACCTGCGGCGGGGTCCGGAAGCGCAGTCCATACGTCTTCGCGAGGCCGGGATAGCCATCCGGCCGCTCCAGAAACTCGGGCCCGAACGCCGCCCGCCAACCCGGCGTGAGCCGCGCCACATCGTCTATGGTCCGCAGCCCGTGCATGCGTGCGTCGTCGCCGCGAACGAGAATCGCGAACGTGTTGTCATAGCCCAGCCCGGGAAGAAGCGTGCGGCCGCTCCGCGCGTACAGGTCGCGCACGGTGTTCGTCACCGTTGCCGGATCGGTGGACGCAGGTTGATGAAAGACGGCGGTCAGCGCCGTGCCCGTGTACTCGACATAGACATCGATGTCGCCGTTGAGCAGCGCTTGTTCGCAGATCAGCGTTCCGCCGAGGTTCAGCCGGCGTTCGACCGGCAGCCCCGTCTCGCGCTCGATGGCCTGGGCGACGATCTCACCGAGGATCAGCTGTTCGGTGAAGTTCTTCGATCCGACGACGATCGTCCCGGCGGGGCGCGCAGCCAGCAGCGCGCTCCCGAGCAGCGTCAGCGCGGCGAGCGACGCGGCGATCGCAAGAGGACGCGATTTGGCGCGACGGCGTGCGGACAGCTGTCGCTCCAGCCACAGCAGCCCGCCATCGACGACGAGCGCGAGGAGCGCCGCCGGGATCGCGCCGGCGAGGATCACCGTCGAATCCACCATCGACAGCCCGCGGTAGATGTACTGCCCAAGCCCGCCGGCGCCGATCGCTGCCGCAATCGTTGCCGAGCCGACGCCGACGACGGCGGCGACGCGAATGCCGGCGACGATCGACGGCCAGGCGAGGGGAAGCTCGATCTGCCGCAGCAGCTCGCGCGGCGTCATCCCCATGGCGATCGCCGCTTCACGGATCGACCGGTCCACGCCGGTGATGCCAACGATGGTCGATCGCACGATCGGCAGCAGCCCATACAGCACGAGCACCGCCAGCGCCGCGCGGGCGCCGACGCCGCCAATGAGCGGTACCGGCAGCAAGAAGCCGAACATCGCCAGACTCGGCACGGTCTGGACGATGTTGGCGGCAGCGACGAAGGGCGAGGCGAGCCGCGCGCGACGCGCCGCGAAGATACCGAGCGGCACGCCGATCGCCACCGCGATCGCAGTCGAGACAGCCACGAGGAACACGTGTTCCGCGAGGAGCGTGAACAACTCCTGCCGATGCGAGACCCAGAAGTCGAATAGCGCCGTCACTCGGTTCGTGCCTCGGTGGGTGCGCGGAGCGGCGTCACCGATTCGATCAGCTGACGCACACGGGGATCGTCCGAGCTGAGAATCGCCTCAGAGCGACCGCACCAGATCAAGCGACCCTCGTCCATGACGCCGACGCGGTCGCCGAGTGTCATCGCCTCGGCCATGTCGTGGGTGACGAGGATCACCCCTTTGTGCACCCGCGCCTGGATGCGGCGGAACTGTTCCTGCAGCTGACGCCGGTTGATCGGATCGAGCGCGCCAAACGGTTCGTCCATCAGCAGCACAGGCGGATCGACGGCGAGCGCGCGGGCCACGCCCACGCGCTGCCGCTGACCGCCGGAGAGCTCGTCGGGCCAGCGATCCGCGTAGCTGTCGGGGTCGAGGCCGATGAGCTCGAGCAGCTCGTTGACGCGCGCGGCGATGCGATCGTCGGGCCAGCGCTCGAGCCGCGGCACCACCGCGATGTTGCCGGCAACCGTCAGATGGGGAAAGAGGCCAACCTCCTGGATCACATAACCGGTGCTGCGCCGCAGGCGGATCGGATCCCACTCGCGCGTGTCGCGCCCCTGGACGAGCACCTCGCCGGAGTCGGGGACCAGCAGCCGATTGACGAGTTTGAGAACGGTTGTTTTGCCCGCGCCGCTTGCGCCGACGAGCGCGAGAGCCTCACCCTCCCCGACAGCGAGCGTCAGGTCGTCGAGCACGCGGGCGCGCCCCGGATGCCCGAACGAGACGCGGCGGAACTCGACGATCGCCATCGCCCGACTATAGAGTGATCAGAGGCAGTTTGCGTCGAGAGCCACTGCGCAGGATGAGGGTGCAGCGTCATGCTTCTAGACTGTCTACACGCATGAGATTGGCATCCGCATGGCATTCGGCGCGATGGCCCTTTCGGTGATCCGCGCGTTTCTCGGACGCGGCCTGCCACGCATCTCGTCTTGCTCACCCTCCAACGGCTACTGCGGCAGCGCGATCGCCCCGCCTTCCGGAACCTCGGGCAGTCCCGGCATCAATTTGAGCAGCCGGTTCTGCATCGCGCGCGCGTCGATGCCCCATCCCGACTGGACCGCGATGTATTGACGCCCATCCACTGAGAACGACGACGCCGGCTCGATGACGCCGGAGTTGGTGGTGAACTCCCACGCCACTTTGCCGGTTGCCGCATCGAAGGCGCGGAACTTCCGGTCGTTCGTGCCGCCGCTGAAGACGAGTCCGCCCGCCGTGGTCAGCATCGGGCCCCAGTTGGCCGACGTGGCAAACGTGTGCGTCCAGACGCGCGTGCCGCTGTCGACGTTCCACGCCTGGACCTCGCCGATGTGGTCTGCTCCCGGCGCCAGCATCAGCGTGTTGCTCGCCCCGGTGAAGCTGCGACCAGCCGTGTACGTGACCGGCTTACCACCCATGCTCGTGCAGAGGTTTTCGTTCGCTGGGAAGTAGAGCATCCGCGTCGCCGGATTGAAGGCCCCCGGCGGCCAGTTCTTGCCACCCCAGTGTGACGGGCAGAATTCCACCTGCTTGCCGGTGCCCGGTTGCCGCGCCGGATCGACATCGGCCGTCCAGTGCGCGGATCGAGACTGCGGAAGACGTTTTGCTTCACGAACGGCGTGCCGTGCACGAAATTGATGCGGTCAGCGCTTCGCTCGAGGAACCACAGGTAGCCGTCGCGGGCGACGTTGATCAACCCGTTGATCTTCCGTTCGCCGCGCGCGTAGTCGATCAGCAGCGGGGGCGACACCTCGTCCCAGTCCCACGAGTCGTTCGGATGATATTGAAAGTGTCCCTTGATCGCCCCGCTCGACACGTCGATGGCGAGCGTCGATGCGGTGTAGGTCGCCGGGCCGTTGATCGCCCATCCACGGGCCGCCGTTGCCCGTGCCCCAGAACGAGAGGTTCGTCTCGGGATCGTAGTTCCCGGTGACCCACACGGGGCCGCCGCCATTCTGCCACTTGTCGCCTTTGGGCCAGGTCTCGCTGCCGGGTTCGCCCGGCGCCGGTACGGCATAGGTGCGCCACAGCTGCTTGCCGGTAGACGCGTCGAAGGCCGCCACGAAGCCGCGCACTCCAAACTCACCGCCCGACACGCCGGCCATCACCTTGCCGTCCACGACGAGTGGCGCCATGCTCATGTAATAGCCGTTCTTGTTGTCCTCGACCGCGGTCGTCCACACTTCGCGGCCCGTTCGCGCGTCGAGCGCGACCAATACCGCTTCGTTGGCAGCGAGGAACACCTTGTCGTCGTAGAGCGCGACGCCGCGGGTGGTGGGATGCATCAGGACGACGTCCTCGGGAAGCGGACGCTTGTAGCGCCAGAGGACGCGCCCGCTGACGGCTTCGAGCGCGATCACCTGATTGCCTGGTGTGGCGACGAACATGATGCCGTCGTTCACAAGTGGCGGCGCCTCGTGTCCATTCGTGGCACCCGTGTCCAGCGTCCACACCGCTGCAGTCGCGCCACGTTCGCGGTCGTGATCTGGGTGAGCGGGCTGAAGCCCCAGCCGTCGTAGGTGCGGCGAATCATGAGCCAGTCGGTATCCGCTGGTCTTCGCAAGCGATCGAACGAGACGTTTCGATACTCCCGGAGAACGACGCTCGAGTCGGCGCCGTCCGCTCGCTGTCCCCGGGCATCGGCACCGGCGCAGACGGCGATGGTCACGACTACGAGCGCCACGCCAGAGGCTTTCATCGGCATCGGGGCAGTATAGGGGTTGGATGGCGAGTCAGCGGGTGAACTGATGCATCAGCACGTCCCTGCGGCAGTCGTCGCACCGGACCGTCCCGCACGGTATAGCGCGTGACCATGTCCCCTGGTGCGTACAGAGATCGGGACGGCGTGAAACGCCGACGATGAGATGATGGACCCCGGCAACCGCACCCGACGCCGTCGTGACACGTCTCCTGCTCGTTCGACATGGCGCAACCGACGCCACTGAGGAAGGCCGTTTCTCCGGTTCGAGCGGCGCCGAGCTCTCCGAGCAGGGGAGATGGCAGGCTGCTCGTCTTGGCGAGCGGCTGGCGCGGCAGAACATCGCGCGCATCTACACCAGTCCGCTCTCCCGCGCGTTCGACACCGCGTCCATCATCGCCGGACACTGCCGCCTCGAGCCGGTCACTCGCGAGGCCCTCCGCGAGATCGGTCACGGCCACTGGGAAGGATTGCAGCGAGAAGAGGTCGAGCGGCAGTTTCCCGAGGAATATGCCGCCTGGGAAGCCGATCCCTTCACGTTTGCGCCGGCGGGCGGCGAGTCGGGCGTCGCCGTCCTCGCTCGCGCGTTGCCGGTGATCCGTGAGATGGTCACCGCACATCCCGGCGAGCAGCTCGTCGTCGTCTCTCACAAGGCCACGCTCCGGCTGGTTCTGAGCAGCCTGCTCGGCTTCGACGCACGCGGCTACCGTGATCGCCTGGATCAATCGCCGGCCTGCCTCAACGTTCTCGACTTCAAGGACGCGGTGCGGGCACGGCTGATGCTCTTCAACGACACCTCGCATTACGCCGATCGGCCACGCGTGGCGGAGCAGAGCCTATCCAAGTGGTGGGATCGGCCGTAGCGATGTCTCGCGCGTTTCCATCCTTCATCTGAGGCATCCCGTCCGCTGGAAACCTTGACGGCTGTCCGTCTAACCCCTCAATAGACTTGCGTTGACGTTGGCGGCGTCACCTCGAGCGACTTCTGGATCATTCGTCGAAAGGGGGAAGTAATGGCCAAGACTGCTTCGCGCAAACGTGGGGCGAAACGATCTGGCACGCGCGCAAACGCGCGCGGAGCGAATCGCGGCGGACGCAGCGCCGGACGATCGAAGCGATCTCGAAAAATCCAAATCGTGCGCGTGGCGAGGAGGGAGGCGCCTGCCGCAGCGCGGCGAAGAGCGACAACGACGAGGGAGGCGGATTCGGCGGTGCCCGTCGCGACGATTGCGTCGGGCGGCGGGCCCGTGACGGTGGCCATCGCCTTCGGGCAAGCGCAACATGGCAAATACGATATCCAGCTCTTCAATCCTGCAGGGACGACAGAGTTGACGCGGCAGTCGGGACTCAACACCGACTCGATACCCGACGAGTTCACGCTGCAGGCCACTCCGGCGCAGCTCGATCAGCACATCCTGCAGTGGTCAGGCGCGGTGAGCGCCTTCAGTCCCGCTCCGGGACAGCAGTTCTCGGTGACGTTCGATGTCACGCAAAACGGCGTGAGTGTCCCGGGCTGCCCCGTCCCGAGGAGCGGCGCCCTCAATGTCACTCAGGCGTTTGTCGGCGTGCTGCGGCTGGTGACGCAATGAGTCCGCGCGTGACGTTCTTCCGCGTTGGCGTGATGCTGCTGGCGATCGTCGGGTTGCAGTCGACAGCGGCGTCGGCCCAAAGCAAGACGCCGGTCAAGCTGGTCACGCTCGATCTGGCGGTCCCCGACTCGCCGGCGTTTGCGATTCTTGGCCTATCGCCCGAGAGCATCGTGCGTCCGGGCACGCCGCGCGACCTCGCGACCACGGTGCTCAATGGCATCGATCGCCACGGCAACCTGCAGAATGGGCTGGCGATTGATTTCGCGCCGCGCTTCCTATTTGGCGGCAGCTCGCTGACCTATCGCGATTACGCCGACCGCACGGGCACTCGGCTCTTCGCGCGGACTCAATTCTCCGTTGCCACCGCGAAGGGAAGCAGCGACGCAGACAAGTCGCAGCGTGCGGCGTTCGGGGTTCGCGCCACCCTGTGGGACAAGGGCGACCCTCGCCTGGATGAGGCGCTGGTGAACTGTCTCGATAACATCGGAACAGTGCCGCCGCCAAAACCGCTCCTCGACCCAGCGGAGCGTGAGGCCTGGGAGAAATTACAGACCGCCGGACGCCGGCAGGCCGTCGACCAGTGCCATGCGCAGTCGAAGACGCGCAACTGGAACGCTTCGAGCTTTGCCGTTGGCGTCGCGCCGTCGTGGCACAGTCCAACCGGTGAATCTGGCGACTTTACGTATGCGGGAGCGGCGCTGTGGACGTCGTTCGCCCTCGGAATCTCGACCTCGGCGCGCACGATTGGTCAGTTCATCGTCCAGGGCCGATACAGAAACAAAGAGCTCGTGCCCGACAAGAACGTCAAGGGAACGTTCTTCGAGCAGGACTCGGCAGGCCTCGGACTCCGGCTGCTGCTCGGCACTGCGGATCGGGCCGCGGTCGTCGAGAGCGAGTTCGTGCGCCAATCGCCGGAGGGCGGCGACGATTCCACGTCGTTCAAGGTTTCAGGAGGCGGCCAGCTCAGGCTCGGCACCGGCGTCTGGCTCTCCGTCGCCGTCGGGGGAACGCACGGCGGCAACGCAGCGGAGCAGCGTGGCGGGTTTGTCCTGTCCTCGTTCAAATGGGCGCTTTCTCGCGACCCTGCTGTCACACTGCCGTCGCCATGACCTCCGGCGGCAGGCGCGTCACCGCGTCCTGGCGAACGTCCGAACGCGGTGAACTCAGCGCGTGCCGGAGGCGGTCGTCGTCGCGGCGCTGTCCTGCACGGTATAGCGGGTCAAGTGGACGAAGAGCGAGATCTTCCACCGCGACAATCCAGCTGCCGTCGCTCAAAACGGGGCTCCCCTGGATCCAGGTGTGACCAGGCTCCCGGTGACGCTCAACGTCCCGGGCGCGCCGGCGAACGAGTTCAAATCGTTCAGCTGCAACGCCGCTACTTTCAATTACCTGGAGGATGTGGGCACGTTCGATGTCGCCAATCCCTTGGAGCTCAGGGACAACGCCACTGGCAGCACCGCGTTTGGAGTGAATGGACTTCAACCGCCGTCCTTGTTCAGCATCAACTACCACGCGCCGTACCTGCACCGCGGCCAGGCGCCGACGCTGGCAGATGTCTTGCCGCTTCATGACTTGGGGGCGGGCACGATCCAGACGCAGCTGACAGCGGTGGACCGCGCGAATCTGCTGGTATTTCTGCAGTCCATCGACGGCACCACGGCGAGCCTCCGCTCCGAAGGCGACGACTTCAGGGATGCGCTGAGGACGCAGGGGACCTGTCCGCCGCGGACGATGATGACGACGATGATGTCGGCTCACGGCACACCCTGAAAGCCGAGCTGTCGATCGGTCCGCAGTAGCGTGTCGTACGGCGCCGACGAGGAACACGGCGGACCGCGACGTGGCACCGCAATGAGCGCAGGGTCAGCCTGAACAAGCTGACCCTGCGGTATGTCGATTTCACGCGACCTCACTCGACGATTGAGTGAGGCCAGTGAAATGAACATCCTGGTGACTCACATCCTTACATGCTTACATCCTTACATCCGTATTTCCCTACGTCCCTATGTCCCTACGTCCCTATGTCCCTATGTCCTTATGTCCCTATGTCCCTATGTCTTTGGTCTGCTGATCGGCGGCACGATGCCGTTGGCGCGGTAGGCGGTCACCAGCTTGCCGTAGTGCTCGCCCTGGTGCTCGATCCACCCGATCAGCTGCGGTGTCGGCTTCGACTCGACCAACGGATACGATGCCGCGATCGCGGCTTCCATCTCGGCGACCATCGAGGCCCGCGTCTTCGGCTTGCCGGTATCGGCCTTCTCGCGCGCCGCGAAGTCGAACTTCTCGCCCTTCGCGGTCGCCGTGGTCATCTCCAAGCCGATCGTGACGTGACGGAACTCCTCCAGCACGCTCCGCGCATCGGGATGCGGCTTCCATCCGAGCTTGTCGTCGGGAAACACCGTATCCTTTGCCATCGTGAGGATCTTGTTGTGCAGGTTGCGCCACTGATTCAGGATCACCTGCTCGTAGGTGGGCGCCGGCTTCTGCTGTTCGGCGATTGCCGACGCGCCCGTGCTGAACATCAACGCCGCCGTCAACGCGAAAAGCGTGAGTCGCTTCATTCCAGCCTCCAGTGTTAGCGAGCCGCCATTGTAGAACCTGTTTCGCTGGCGGGACGGTCAATGGGATGAACGTCCGCACATCTTCAGGGCCGGTTGCGGGACGGGAGGAAGCGGGCGCACACTGGTCTGTTTTGAATGACCTCTGACGCCGGGCGATGGACGGGCTAGGGTGGCTTGCAGCCGCAAGTCTGCTGGGCACGCCTGCCCTGTCACAAACAGGCAGCCTCGCCCGTCTTCGTTGTCGGGACCGCAGACATGAACCTGAACCAGGAAACGACAGCAACCTTCGAAACGCTGCGCGGCCGGCTGTTCGGCCTGGCCTATCGCATGCTCGGCTCGCGTGCCGATGCCGAGGACGTTGTTCAGGAAGCGTATCTGCGCTGGCACCAGCGCACGAACGGCGGCATCGAGAACCCGGAGGCGTGGCTGGTGACCACGACTACGCGGATCGCCATCATCGGTTGCGGCGCCTCAAGACCGAACGCGAGGCGTACGTCGGACCGTGGCTGCCCGAACCGATCGTGGCGCAACCATCGCCCGATCGAAACGTGGATCTCGCCGAGGATCTATCCATGGCGTTTCTGACGCTGCTCGAGCGCCTCGCACCCGAGGAGCGCGCCGCCTTCCTTCTGCACGATGTGTTCGACGTCGGCTACAGCGAAATTGCGTCGGTGATCGAGAAGAGCGAAGCTGCCTGCCGTCAGGTGGTGCATCGCGCCCGCGAGCGGGTGCGCGGCGATCGCAAGCGCTTCGACGTGACCGAGTCGGTCAAGACGGCGCTCCTCGAGAAGTTCATGCAGGCGACCGAAGCGCGCGACGAGCAGGCGCTGCTCGAGCTGTTTGCGCCCGACGCCACCTGGACGGCGGACGGCGGCGGCAAGGCGGGTGCGGCGCCGCGGCCGATCGTCGGGGCCGATCGGATCGCCCGGCTGGTCGTCGGCCTGCGCGGGAAGTTCTGGGCGCCGAATCGCGTGATGGAGTTTGCGACCGTGAACGGCGAGACCGGTCTCTGCATCCGCGACGGCAGCCGTCTGACAGCGACGATGTCGATCGAGACCGACGGCGAGCGCATCCTGGCCGTGTATGCGGTCGTCAATCCCGACAAGCTCCACTAGGAGCTTGCTGAAAACCGTCCTTTGTGCAACCGCATCGAGATGCTGGGCAACCGTCTGAGGCAAGTTCTGGAATAAAATCATGCGTTGGGAGAGCGAAACGGCCCATCGAGAATTGATCGGAGACGCACCCAGAAACTCACGCCAGAGATTATGGCCCTCGATCTGCGCCGCGTCCATGCCGCTCAGTTGCTTCCGTCGGTCCGCCGTCAGTGAAACGGACGCACCTCGACCGACGCCCGACAGGCGACGGCGGCCTTGCGCCCCCACGCCAGCGCCTCGTCCAGGTCAGTGGCTTCCAGCACCCAAAAACCGCCAATGTGTTCCTTGGTCTCCGCGTACGGCCCGTCGGTGATGAGCACCTTACCTGCGGGCTGCAATCGCAGCGACCTCGCGCTGCTTTCCGGTTGCAGGCCGCCAACAAAAACCCTGACACCAGCAGCCTTCATCTCGTCGTTGAGCGCGTCTATTTCGCGGCCCATCGCTTCGTCCTCTGAGACGGCCGGGTCGTACTTCTCGGGGCGGTAAATAGCCACCAAATACTGTGTCATGACTTCTCCTTCACGATGTCGACGAACGGCCGGACCGGAATTCGACAAATCGTCCAAGAAATGTTTCCGGCCGCTGCTGTGTTGAAGGAGTGCGGACGGATCGTACGCCATCGCGGGCCGAGGTTCCGCCGACACTGAGCCGTTGAGTCTGGACTGGTGAGCGCGTGTGCAGCACGTCATAAAGGGTCAGTTTAGGGATCGACAGATCCTCGCGAGCGTACTACGATGAGGCGCATGCGAGGAGACGACCGCCAACCCGATTCGATGTTCAGTTACGTGTCCGGAGCAGCGAGTCCCCAAGGATCATCCGCTCCGCGCGATCCGCGCCGTGGTGGACGACGTGCTGCGCGAGATGTCGCGTGGGTTCGACGGCCTGTATGCCTCGGTGGGCCGCCCGTCCATTCCGCCCGAGCGTCTGCTACGCGCGCAGTTGCTGCAGATCTTCTACTCGATTCGGAGTGAACGACTGTTGATGGAGCAGCTGGACTACAACCTGCTGTTTCGGTGGTTCGTTGGGATGGAGATGGACGAGCCGATCTGGAATCCGACGGTGTTCACGAAGAACCGCGACCGGCTGCTCGACCAAGACATCGCCCGGAGCTTCTTCCGCCGTGTCGTGGATCGCGCGACCGGGCTGATGTCGGACGAGCAGTTCACGGTCGATGGCACGCTGATCGAGGCGTGGCGAGCCTGAAGAGTTTTCAGCGGAAGGACGGCGGCACCGACGGCGACGGCAGCGATTTTCGGGGCCAGACCCGAAAGAATGACATGCACGCCTCGAAGACTGACCCAGACGCGCGGCTCTATCGACGATCGAACAATGCGGAATCCCGCCTGGCGTATCTCGTTCATTTGTTGATCGAGAATCGGCACGGCCTGATCGCGGATGCCATGGCGACCCAGGCGGATGGTTATGCGAAACGCGACGCGGCGCTGCTCATGCTGCACGCGCAGTGGGAGCGGGCGCCGGGGCGTCGCCGTACGATTGGCGCCGACAAGGGCTACGACGTGCGGGACTTTGTCGACGTGGCGCGGGAACTCGGCGCGACGCCGCAGGTCACGCAGAATCTCGCGCGGCCAGGCGGGAGCGCGATCGATGGTCGGACACGACGGCTATGCGATGAGCCAGCACGTGCGGCCCCGTATCGAGCCCGCCTTCGGATAGTTGAAGACGATGGCATGGATCCGTAAGGTGAAACTCCGGGGCCTGGCGAATGTCGACTGGCTCTTCGTCTTCGCCAGCGCGGCTTTCAATTTGATCCGATTGCCGAAGTTGCTGCCACGACCCGCATGATGAAGTCGACGTGTCTCTTCTGCATGTATGAGCGCGAGCGACTGGTCACCCGCCGACCGTTGGCGACGATCGAACGTCGCGACCGAGTCGACGTGTGATCGCGGATCGCGTCATCATCAGCAGTTTTTTCACTGACCTCCTAGGCTAGATGATCAGATGAAAGGGCCGTCTCTCGTCTCATCCGGTTAGCATGTGAGTTCCACCATCGCATGCGCCGGGTTGGAGAGGAGGACAGCCCGTGTTTGAGCATTACATCGGAGTCGATTTGCACCAAGCGTTTTTCCAAGCGTGCGCCGTGACTGTCACCGGAGATCGCCTGTGGGAGGATCGGTTTCCGCGTACAGATGCTGGCATCGCGGCCTTGTTGGCGCGGTGTAATCGGCGCACCGCGGTGGCCGTCGAGGCCAGTACCCCGACGTGGCATTTCGCTGATGCGGTATCCGATCGTGTGGGCGACCTTCGGATCGTGGATCCCGTCAAGACGAAGCTGAAGGCCGGCTACGCCGCGAAAACCGACCGCCTCGACGCGCGTCGGTTGGCGGATGCCTTGCGACGGGACAGTGTGGTGGGCATCTACATGCCGTCGGTGGCGATTCGCGAGCTTCGGGAGCTGTGTCGGTTTCGACTGGCGGTCGTGCAGGTGCGCACCGCATTGATCCAACGGTTGCGAGCCGTGCTGCTGCGGCAAGGGGTGGTGGATCGGCGGCGTCTGGCGCGCACGTCCAATGATGCGTGGCTCGAGACGTTGCCCCTGCCACCTCGCGCCGCCGCGAGTGTCGCCGGCCTGCGTCGCCTGCTGACGGCGGTGCGCGCCGAAGCGACGGTCGTGGACGCGGCGGTCCAAGCGGCGGCCGCCGCCGACCCGATCGCGACGACGCTCCAGCAGATTCCGGGCATCGGTCCCGTTCTGTCGTTGATGATCCGCGCCGAGGTAGGTGACATCCGTCGGTTTCCTACCGCGGGGCATGTCGCCAGTTACGCTGGGCTCGTTCCTCGCGTCGAGGCGAGCGCTGGCCATGTGCGGCATGGTCGCATCACGCGCCGTGGCTCGCCGTGGCTGCGATGGGCCTTGATTGAAGCGGCGATGCATGGGACGAAACGAACTGACCGGATCGGCCGCTGGGGGCGCCGGCTGGTCATCCGGAAGGGGGCGCTCAAAGCGCGGGTCGCACTGGCTCGGACATTGTGCGACGAAGTGTTTACGCAGTGGTCGGCGATCGGGTGACGTCCTCTCCAGGTCGGTGTGGTCGATACAGTCCATGGCCCGTTGCGGTCGTCTAGTGAATGACCCCCGACTTGGTCCTAACTGATGCTGAGCTCACGTGCGAGCTCGAATAGATGGCTGAACGAGACGTCAGACGCTCGGTGCATGCGACCGTGGAACGTACGACCCGGCACACGTCAGCTGCTCGCGCGCGAACGGGACCGCTTAGGAGCCGTCCGCGCGCGACCAGCCGACGTGTGCCTTGACAACGACGGCCCTTTCATAGAGGACTGTCCGAACGACCTGTACAGCGATCATGCGATGCGCCTCGTCGGATCGGCGTAGGCCCACCGGACCGGCTTGGCGGTCTTGTTGTACTGCTTGATGTATCGCATCAGCGACCGCTGGCGGCTCTATAGAGGGGGATGCCACCGGTGAAGGGTTTCGTGGACAAGATTCCGAAGCACGAACGAGACCGAGTCAGGCGAGACCTGCTCGACTACTGTCACCGGGATGCGCTGGCGATGGTCAGGTTGGTCGAGACTTTGGAAGGCCTGGCCCGAGTTGCTCCATGATGCAGCCGACTCGGGCTAACACGCCCAATGGCTACCTTCTCGGCTCATACCGCATCGCCACCGCCCCCGAGCCGAACTCCAGCCGGCTCACGAGCCTCAAGTCGACACGCTTCGATAGCCCCGCGAACAACGTCGGCCCGTGGCCCACCAGCCTGGGCTGCACCACGAACTCGTACTCATCGATCAATCCCAGCTCCGCCAACGCCAGCGGGAGCTTCACGCCTCCCACGAACAGTCCCTTACCCGACTCCCGCTTCAGCTGCTGAACGGCCTTCCCCAGATCCCCGCGCACGAGCTCCGCGTTCCAATCGACCCGGTCCAGGGTGCTCGACACGACGTACTTCTTTGCCGCGTCGATCGTCCGGGCGAAGGGTTCCATCCAATCAGGCCTCGCTCCCGTCCGCGCCGGCGGCCGAAACGCTGCCTCCATCATTTCGTACGTCACCCGGCCAAAGACGAGGGCATCGGCCTGGTCGAGGTTTTCCACCGCGTGACGATGTAAGTCTTCGTCCGCGAGCATTACACGATGATCGCAGCACCCGTCCAATGTGACGTTGATGGAATACCGAAGGGGTCGCATTGCGCAAGCGTACCGCCGATGGGGTAGACGAGCAAGGTTAGCCCGCTTCAGGGCTAGGAGCCACGTAACGCATTGACGATGACAATTTGCGAGTGGACTGTCCGAACGACCTTGTACGGCGATCATGCGATGCGCCTCGTCGGATCGGCGTAGGCCCACCGGACCGGCTTGGCGGTCTTGTTGAACTGCTTGATGTATCGCATCAGCTTCCGTCGGAGATCGGTCACCGAGGTGAACACGCCGGGGGCAATGACAACTCGCTCGATCTTCGAGAACCAGAGCTCCACCTGGTTCAGCCACGACGAGTACGTCGGCGTGATAGTGGAGCCTGACGTTCGGATGGGCGACGAGAAAGGTGCGGACCTTCTGCGTCTTATGAGCGGAGAGATTGTCGACGATGATGTGGATTTCGCGTCGCCGCGGCTGCGTCTCGACGACAAACGTGAGGAAGGCGACAAACTCATCGCCGCGCGCCGTCGCAGTCTGAAGCGATTGCGCGGCTACTCGAAGAACGATCGTCGTTGCGGCGCGTCGCTCAGTGCTCGACCTGGACTCGGAGAACGCGACGTCGCCGTAACGGGAGATCAAGGCGTCTTCAACGCCGTCCCTTCACTGCGTCGCGTCGTATCCGAGACGCAGCAGACCCTCCTTCGCGCCGTTGACGGAGAGCGCGGTCAGCCACTCGACCGAGGCGCGGAAGAGTAACAAATGATTGCTCTCCCACATCGCATTATGCGACGCGCACGCGAGATCGACGAACGCCTTCTGCTTCGATCCAAGCGCGGTATACAACTCGCGTACTCGATCGGGCGTGACTTGTTTATCGTGTACCCCCGCGACCACGAGCGCCGGCACTTGAATCTTCGCCGCCGCGTCCGCATTGAAGCCCCACGTCGTCGTCCCTGGCGCACGCCGCACGCCCGATCCCCATGTCGCACCCACCGGATCCGACTCGAGCATCGACGTCCAGACGACGTCGGCTGCGGCGGGATCGTATTGCGCGGGACATCCGACCTGGCGCGTCCAATTGGCGTGGAAGTCTTCGCGCGACTGCTTGTTGAACGCCGGGCCGTCCGCGGGCACCCTGGCCGGTGGCGTGCTGGCGCTGGTGCTATTGAATGCCGGCGCGAGCAGCATGAGGGACTGTACTTTCTCGGGATGGCGCACCGTGAAGCCTCCGGCGCGTGGACCGCCAAGCGACCAGCCGATCAGGTTGACGCGCTCCACCCGCCGCAGTGTGCGGATGTAGTCGACGACCGCATTGAGGTCGTCCCAGTCGGAGGCAATCGTCGTGAGCTGCTGCGTATAGCTGGCGGTGCATGGCGCGCGGCTCGCGTCGAGTGACGACTGCTGCTCGGGTGCGAGGTTGCACCGGTCGTTCATAGCCGGGGGCCGCGTCGATCGACCGTAGCCGGTGAAGTCCATCGCGAACACATCGAAGCCGGCGTTGGCGAGATAGGCCATCCAGCTGTAGTCCTTGTACGGCGTGTCGAATGCCACTGCGCCTGGCGTACCGGCGCCGTGCACGAAGAGGACCACGCGGTTGGTGAACGCCGATGCGCGCGACAGCGTGCCGGCCTTGACGCGTTCGCGCACGTAGATTTGCGACAGCTGTCCCGCGATCGAGGGCACGCTCGATCGCAGGTGGACGTAATGGTCGATGCCGAGGATCCGGTCGCCGTCGTCGGCGGCAAGCGCCGCCGTCATCACCGCGGCGAGCGTAGCCGGCAGGAGCTTCCTCATAGGAGCCTCCGTGAAAGGTGGCGCAGTGTACATCAAGCAGCTCGAAATCGGGTTCTTTGCATACGGGCACGAACCGCATATGCTTCCCCCGGGATGACCAGAGATATGACCACGCTCGACACGACTCGACGACGGTTCATGGCGACGTTTGCCGGGGCTGGGCTGGGCGGCACGCTCGTGCCCGGCGTTCTCTGGGCGCGCGTGCAGGACAGCGGCGCGCCGCGGGTCACGCTCGCGATGGTCACGGACGCGCTCAAGCTGTCGGGCGTCGAGATGACGGACGAGGAGAAGAACAACCTCGTCGAGAGCGCCAATCGCAACCTGGCCGGGTACGAGGAGATCCGGAAGCTCCACATTCCGCCCGACGTTTCCCCGCCGTTCCATTTCAGCCCGGTCGTGCCGGGCGTCACGGTCAACAAGACACGGCAGCCGTTCCGGTTGAGCGCGGCGCCGCCGGTGAAGCGTCCTGCCAGCCTCGAGGACGTCGCGTTCTGGCCGCTGCGCAATCTCGCCGAGTTGATCCGCACACGCCAGGTCACGTCGCTCGAGCTCACCGAGATGTATCTCGCGCGGCTGCATCGCTACAACCCGCTGCTCAACAACGTCGTGACCTTCCTCGACGAGTACGGCCGCGCCGAGGCGAAGCGCGCCGATGGAGAGATCGCGGCGGGCAGATACAAGGGGCCGCTGCACGGCATCCCGTGGGGCGCCAAGGACATCATCTCGGTCAAGGGCTACAAGACCACCTGGGGCTCCAACGCGTTCAAGGACCAGGTGCTCGACTACGACGCCAGCGTCGTCGAGCAGCTGCGCGACGCGGGCGCCGTCCTGATCGCAAAGGTCGCGACCGGGGAGCTCGCGGGCGGCGACAACTGGTTCGGCGGCCAGACCAAGAGCCCCTGGGATCCGACGCAGGGATCCAGCGGATCGTCGGCCGGACCTTCGTCCGCCACCGCGGCGGGCTGCGTTGCATTCGGCATCGGCACCGAGACGAGCGGATCGATCCTCAGCCCGGCCGCGCGCTGCGGTCTCGTGGGCCTGCGCCCTACGTTTGGCCGCATCAGCCGCTACGGCGTGATGGCATTGTCGTGGACACAGGATCGCCTCGGCCCGATCTGCCGCTATGCCGAAGACTGCGCCATCGTGATGCAGGCGATCGCCAGGCCTGATGGCCGCGACATGAGCGTGAGCGACGTGCCGTTCAACTGGAACGCGCAGTTCGACATCAGGAAGCTGAAGGTCGGCATCATCCAGGACTCGTTCGACACCATCACCAACGCATCGGCCAAGGCGAACGCGGAGAAGATGCTGCAGGCGATTCGTTCGCTCGGCATCACGCAGCTCATTCCGGTGACGGTGCCGACGTTCCCGGTCAATGTTGGCGGATTCAATGTCGAACGCACTGCGTACTTCGACGAGCACGCGCGCGCGGGCCGGATGAAAGGCGCGCGCGGCGGATCGCAGGCGCCCGGCCGGCTCATCCCGGCGCCCGAGTATCTGCAACAGCAGCGTGCGCGAATGATGATGATGATCGAGCTGGCGAAGGCGACGGCGCACGTGGACGTCTATCTCGTGGGCTCGAACAACACCGGCGTTGGCGGTCCAGGGCCGCGTGCCGCCGGCGCGCCGCCCGCCACGCCGCCACCACGGCAGCCCGAGCGGCAGCAGTCGCCCACGCAGCGCCACTTCGGCTACGCGAATCTCGCCGGCTACCCGGCGATCAACCTGCCGAACGGGTTCGCCGACACGGGCGGCCCGACCAACGCGGTGATCTACGCGCAGCCGTTCCGCGAGCTCGAGATCATCGCGCTCGCCAAGGCGTATCAGGATGCCGCCGGCTTCCACCTGATCAAGCCGACGAAATTGGAGCAGGTCACGACCACGCCCGCCTGATGGGGAACGATGATTCGCGTAGCGTCGATCGCGGCGCTGGTGGTGTTCGGCTTCGCGCTCGACGCGCCCGCGCAACAGGCCGCTCCCGCGGTCGATCCCTGTAAGCTGGTGACGGCGGCCGACGTCGAGGCGATCGTCGGCAGGCTGAAAGGCTTGCCGAAAAGCGACGTCAGCGAGGGTGCCCGCGTGTGCAGCTTCGCCTTTACCGATCGCGCGAACGAACTGGAGATCTGGGTCTACCCGGCGGCCGGCCTCGAACGCGCACGCGCCGCCTACAAGGACCTCACCGTGGTCACCGATGTCGGCGCCGAGGCCTTCCTGCGGCGCAATCCGACCATCGACTGGATCGAGCTCTATGCGAAGAAAGGCGGCGTCACCCTTCAGGTGGCGATGCCACGCGGCGCGGGCGATGCCGACAAGGTAAAGGCGCTCGCTCGAAAGGCGCTTGCCGCTCTCTGAGAGTTGCTCCGATCTGCACAATCCAGCGAACGCCGCACGGACCACGTAGAATGCTCTGATCCCTCAGCGCGTCATGCCTCTTCCGCTCGATACCACGTTCGGTCATTACCAGATCATCGCCGAGGTCGGCACCGGCGGCATGGGACGGGTGTTTCGCGCGCGCGACATCGACTTGAACCGGGACGTCGCGCTCAAGGTCCTGCTGCCCGAGGTCGCCACCGATCCGGATCGCCTCGCGCGCCTCACCCGCGAAGCGCAAGTTCTCGCCTCGCTCAATCACGCCAACATCGCCTCGATCTATGGCTTCGAGGACCTCGACGACGTGCGCGCGATCGTGATGGAGTTCGTCGAAGGCCAGACACTCGCACAGCTGATCGCGCGAGGCCCGATCCCCATCACCGAGGCGTTGTCGATCGCACGTCAGATCGCGGACGCGCTCGCGGCGGCGCACGAACAGGGTATCGTGCATCGCGACCTCAAGCCGGCGAACGTCAAAGTGCGCGCCGACGGTTGCGTGAAGGTGCTCGACTTCGGCATCGCCAAGCCGCTCGAGCTGGCCTTTGGCGCCGATCCCACGAAGACGCCGACGTCGGCGATCACCGCCACCGGCGTCATCGTCGGCACCGCCGCGTATATGAGCCCGGAACAGGCGGCCGGCAGAGGCGCCGATCGCCGCAGCGATCTCTGGAGCTTTGGCGTCGTTCTGCTCGAGATGCTCATCGGGCAGTCGGTCTTCACTGGCGAAACGGCGTCGCACGTCCTGGCCTCGGTGTTGAAAACCGAGCCCGACTGGAGCATGTTGCCCGCCGACACACCGGAACCGATTCGGAGGGTGCTGCGGCGCTGCCTCCAGAAGGATCGTAAGCAGCGTCTGGCCGACGCCGGCGATGCGCGTCTCGACATCGACGATGCGATTGCGGCGAGCGGGACGCCCGCGCCTTCCACGCCGGGTGCCTGGCGATCGTGGCTGCCCTGGGGCGTCGCCATCGCGCTGGCGACTGGTCTCGTCGCCGCGCTTCTGTGGCCGCGCGCCGAAGTGACCGCGAGTGCTCCGATTGCCGTGGACATGCGCGCCAGCGGCGGCGTGGCGATCGCCGGTGCCACCTTTGGTCCATCGATAGCGCTGGCGCCCGACGGCGGCACGCTGGTGTTCGTCGGCGAGCCGAAAGCTGGTGTGCGCCAGTTGTACGTGCGCAAGCTGCAGGATGTCGCGGGCAGCGCGGTGCCGGGCACCGACGGCGCGGACGGTCCGTTCTTCTCACCCGACGGCAACTGGGTCGGGTTCTTCGCCGACGGAAAGATGAAGAAGGTCGCGGTGAGCGGCGGTGCAGCGGTCACGCTGTGCGACGCCCCCAACGGGCGTGGCGCGGACTGGGGCGCCGATCAGTTCATCGTGTTTCAACCGAACTCGACCGGTCCGCTGATGCGCGTGTCGGCCGCCGGCGGAGAGCCGACGCCGATCTCGACGCTGGTCGAGGGCGAGGTGACGCAGCGGTGGCCGCAGATCGTTCGCGACGGCGCGGTGCTCTTCACCAGCAACAGCAGCCGCACCAACTGGGAAGACGCGTCGGTGATCCTGCAGGAGGTCCCGAACGGCCGCCGCACGGTCGTGCAGCAGGGCGGTTACTTCGGCCGCTATGCCGGCAACGACAGGCTCTTCTACCTGCAGCAGGGGCTCGTGTTCGCGCGCGCCCTGGATCTCGATCGCACGGCTTCGCAATCGCCGCCGCTGCCGGTGATCGACGCAGTGGTGGCCACCACAGGCAGTGGCGCGGCGCAAGTGTCGATCTCGAGCACCGGAACGATCGCGTACCTGCCGCGCATTGCGAC
Source organism: uncultured Acidobacteriota bacterium (assembly GCA_963807105.1). GTDB lineage: Bacteria > Acidobacteriota > Vicinamibacteria > Vicinamibacterales > UBA2999 > DASPWV01. The sequence goes on from CAWEAM010000003.1 coordinate 461,614, forward strand.
CGACGGGAGCGTGCCGATCGCGTGGATGGATCGCGCGGGACGGGTGAGCGCGTTGTGGCAGACACCAACCGACTGGCGGAGCCCGCAGTTTTCGCCGGACGGTCGCAGCCTCGCTGTCGGCGTCACCGACGGACGGCAGTTCGACATCTGGGCCGGATCGTTGGCGAGCGCCGACGGCCTGTCGCGCCTCACCTTCGACGCCGCCGACGATTTCAAACCGGTGTGGTCGCCCGACGGACGCGCCTTGGCGTTTGCCTCGGCCCGCGGCGGCATCCCCAATCTGTACCTGCAGCGCGCCGACGGCGGCGGCGCGGAGCAGCGGCTGACCGACAGTCCGAACGCGCAAGCGCCCGGATCCTGGCATCCCGCGGGAACGTTTCTCGCGATGCAGGAGAACAGGCCGGCAACCGGGCAGGACATCATGATCCTGCCGCTCGCGCATGACGCCGGCAAAGGCTGGACGGCGCAGCCGCCAACGGTGTTTGCCGATTCTCCGTTCAGTGAAGTGGAGCCGATGTTCTCGCCCGACGGCCGCTGGCTCGCGTACGTGGCGAATAACAGCGGCGCGGATGAAATCTACGTCCGCCCGTTTCCCGGCCCGGGCACCGCGCGGCAGATTTCAGTCGGCGGCGGCATGACGCCGACCTGGTCGCGCCGTGGCAACGAGTTGCTCTATCGGGCGCCAACCAACGAGCTCATGGCCGTTTCGTACAGCGTCGCCAATGGTGTCTTTCGTCCGGAGACGCCGCAGGTGTGGTCGCCGGCGCGGATTCCCGCGCGGCCGGGGCAGCGCGCATTCGATCTCCATCCCGACGGCGAGCGCGTCGCGATCCCGGAACGCGCGACTGATGGTTCCGCCAGTCGCGATCATGTGACGCTGGTGACCGACGCCTTCAGCCGTTTGCGTCGTCTGGCGCCATAGGGCGCCCCGACAACGGCCACTATGGTATGAGCGGTGAGGTCCGGAGAATACGGACTTGACCGACGTCGGCGCCGAGTGGATCGGAGAGATGAAGCTTTGCAGAATCGTCGAGATGATGTACTTGGTGCTGACGGGGCGAACCACCTCCAACGGCTCGCGAGAGGATTCCAGCGGTGACCGACACCGCTCCCGGGTCTGGCCCTGAGACGGTCCGCGCTCAGTCGTCGCACGGGCGCACAGATCTCGACCCCGCGCAACTGGCGCGAGCGATCGTCGATCAGTTGTTCTTGCGCGGCACCCTGCCGGAACAGGCGACGCCGAATGACTGGTACCTGGCGCTCGCGCATGCGGTCCGCGATCGCTTGCTCGACCGGTGGGTGGCGACCGCACGGACGTTGATCAAACAGGACGTCCGGATCGTGGCGTATTTCTCCGCCGAGTTTCTCACCGGCCCCCATCTGGCCAACAACGTGTTGAACCTCGGCATCGAACGCGAAATCCACGAGGCCACGAGCCTGCTCGGGTTGGATTTCGCCCAGTTGACCGCGCTCGAAGAGGAACCCGGGCTCGGTAGCGGAGGTCTTGGCCGTCTCGCTGCGTGCTTCCTCGACTCGCTCGCGGCGCTCGAGATCCCCGCGATCGGCTATGGAATCCGTTACGAATTCGGCATCTTCGACCAGCGAATTGTCGACGGGTGGCAGGTCGAAGTAACCGACAAGTGGCTTGCGAGGGGGAATCCGTGGGAGATCGCGCGCCCCGAGCGCGCGTATTCGGTCGGGTTCGGCGGTCACACCGAGGTCTGGCACGATGCCGCGGGACGTCGCCGGGTGCGCTGGCTTCCGGCGCAGGTCGTGCGAGGGGTTCCGTTCGATACGCCGATCGTTGGCTATCGCGTCTCCACCATCAACGTGCTGCGGCTGTGGAGCGCCGAGGCGACGGAATCGTTCGATCTTGCCGCCTTCAACGTCGGCGACTATCAGCGCGCCGTCACGGAGAAATTCGCTTCCGAAAACCTGACGAAGATTCTTTATCCAAACGACCAGCTCCAAGACGGGAGGCGCCTCCGACTCGAGCAGCAGGTACTTCTTCGTCTCCTGCTCGCTCCAGGATATGGTGCGCATCCAGCTGGAGTCGGGTGCCGCCCTGACCGCGCTGGATCGTGGGTTCGCCGCGCAGTTGAACGACACGCACCCGTCGATTGCCATTGCGGAGATGATGCGCCTCCTGGTCGACGAACACGATCTCGATTGGGACACTGCATGGGCCGTAACGGGGCGCACGTTGTCGTACACGAACCACACGCTCCTGCCGGAAGCCCTCGAGCAGTGGCCTTTGCCCCTCTTCGCATCAGTGCTGCCGCGGCACGTCGAGATCATCTTCGAAATCAACCGGCGATTTCTCGACGACGTGCGTCGTCGATATCCCGGCGATGACGCGCGAGTGGCACGGCTCTCGATTATCGGAGAGGGCGATGGCAAGACCATTCGAATGGCTCACTTAGCGAGCGTAGGGTGTCACACCATCAACGGCGTCGCCGAGCTTCACACGAACCTGCTGAAACGAGATGTCCTCCGCGACTTCTACGACCTTTGGCCCGAGAAATTCGCCAGCGTCACCAACGGCGTGACGCCTCGGCGCTGGGTGCTGCTCGCCAACCCGGCGTTAGCGAAACTCATCACTGACGCCATCGGCGATGGGTGGGTGCGCGAACCAGAGGGACTGCGGAAGCTCGAGACCGTCGCGGACGACGCGGCATTCCAGCAGGCGTGGCGGGGCGTCAAACGTGAAAACAAGCGGCTTCTCGCCGAGCTGTCAGCCCGGCAAGCGGGCTTGCGACTCGATCCCGATTCGCTTTTCGTCATCCAGGCGAAGCGAGTTCACGAATACAAGCGGCAACACCTGAACATCCTCCAGATCATCACGCTCTACAATCGTTTGCGTGAGCGGTCGCTCGATGTCCCGCCACGCACTGTGATCTTTGCCGGCAAGGCCGCACCCGGGTATGCGATGGCGAAACTGATCATCCGGCTGATTAATGGCGTCGCCGAGGTTGTCAATGGGGATTCGTCCGTGGCCGGACGGTTGATGGTGGTCTTCCTGCCGGACTTCAACGTCACGAATGCGCAGCCGATTTATCCCGCCGCGGATCTGTCGGCGCAGATTTCAACAGCCGGCAAGGAAGCATCGGGGACGGGCAACATGAAGTTCGCGATGAACGGCGCGGTGACGATTGGCACGATGGACGGCGCGAACGTGGAGATTCGTGACGCGGTCGGATCCGATAATTTCTTCAGTTTCGGACTAACCGCCGACGAGGTCGCCGTCGCGAACGAGCGAGGCCACCGGCCTCGTGCGCGTTACGACGCAAGCCCGGAGTTGCGACAAGCCATTGATCAGATTCGTGCCGGTCGATTCTCCCGTGGCGATTCGTCACTGTTCGCGCCGTTGGTTGACGTTCTCCTGGACCGCGATGAGTACCTGGTCCTCGAGGATTACGACGAGTACGTTGCCTGTCAAGACGCGGTCAACGTCGCGTATCGAGATACGGTGCGATGGACCAGGATGTCGATTCTCAACGTCGCACGCACTGGCCGGTTTTCTTCTGATCGCGCCATAAGACAATACTGCGAAAAAATCTGGCACGCGTTTCCGGTGCGCGTCGATCTCTGAGTTTCGTTACTCCGGCCGCTCAATCACACCGCAGCGTCGTCGCGGGATCCACGCGTAGCACACGCCGTGCGGGAATCGCGGCGGCGATGACGGCGACCGCCATGAGCACCGCCGAGACGCCGCCGATCGTCACCGGATCGACGGTCGTCACGCCGTAGAGTTGGCTGGCGATCAGCGGCGACAGCGCAAGGGAGACGGCGACGCCGGCAATCACTCCCGAGAACGCCAGCAGCACCGCCTGCTTCACCACGAGCGTCATGAGCCCGCGCGGCGAGGCGCCGAGCGCAAGGCGGATGCCGATCTCGCGCGTCCGTTCCGCGACGATCAGCGAGAGCACGCCGTAGACGCCGATGGCCGCGAGGCCGAGCGCGAGCACGCCGAACGAGAGAATCAATCCGACGAGGAACAGGCGCTCCGCCATCGACGTCGATCGCAGCGCGTCCATCGTCCTCACGCTCGACGGTGTCACGGCGGCATCGACCTCGCGAATCGCCGAGCGAATCAACCCGGTCAGGGTGGCGGGATCCGCCACCGTCCGAATCACCAGGAGCGGTGCGACCGGCGCCGCCTGCAGATAATTCACGTACACTTCCGCCGCCGGCGAGACGTCGAGCCGCTGATGCCGCAAGTCGCCGACGATGCCGATGATGGTGGCCTGGCGGACGGGCGAGCTCGGCCCCAGCCGCAGCTGTTGGCCGATCGGATCTTCGTTCCCGAACATCCGTCGTGCGAACGTCTCGTTGACGATCACAACCGGGGCCGCGTCGGCGCGATCCGCGTCGGTGAAGAGCCGCCCACGGCGCAGCGGCACGCCCATCGTCTCGAAGTAGCGATGGACCGCGCGTCTGAAGTCCACCTCCGGCCATTGCCCATCTGGAGGTACGCGCCCTTCGACCGCGACCTGCGTCGTGGAGTTGGCGCCGCCGAGCGGAAGGCGAGTAGTGCCGCCCACCGACGCCACGCCGGGCACCGCGTCGAGCCGCGCAAAGAGCTGCCGATATACGCGAGTCGTTTTTCGGCGGTATCGTACCGGCCCGGCACGTTGATCGCCATCGTCAGCAGGTGATCGGACCTGAAACCCGGATCGACGTTCGCCACCGACACGAAGCTCCGCGCGAGCAGGCCTGCAGCGATGGTGATGATCACCGCAAGGCCGACCTCCGCTGCGACGAGCAGGCTGCGCAGCCGCCGGCGCCCGTCGGACATGGTGCGTCCGCCTTCGCCGATGGCGTCGCGGGTTGGCATGCGCGAGACGCCATGGCCGGGCACGAGGCCGACTACCACGCCGCATGCGACTGCGACCGCCATCGTGAACAGGACCACCGTCCAGTTCGTGGTCACTTCCTCGATGCGCGGCGTGTCGCGCGGCGACCAGCTGACGAGGATCGGCGTCACCCAGCGCGCAAACAGGAAGCCGGCGGCGGCGCCGATCGACGAGAGGACCAGGCTTTCGACCACCACCTGCTGCAGCAGTCGCGATCGCCGGGCGCCCAGGGCCGCTCGGAGCGCCAGCTCGCGCTGCCGTGCAACGCCGCGCGCGAGCATCAGATTGGCGACGTTCACGCACGCGATCAGCAGAACCACACCGACACTACCGAGCAGGAGCAGCATCGTCGAGCGGACGGGTGCGACGGCGTGCTGGTGCAGCGGCACCGCGTGCGCCTGCCAGCCGTGGTTGGCTTCGGGATACGACTGCACCAGTTGACGCCACGCGACGGCGAGATCGGCACGCGCCTCGTCGATCGTGACGCCGTCTCGCAGGCGCGCAACCACTGCCAGCAGCCGTGCCGACCGATCGAGGGTGCCGGGCTTGGGATCGAGCAGCGGAATCCAGAAGTCGACGTCGGAGGTGGACGTGAAGCTCACCGGCGCCTGCAGCATCGACGGATAGGGCAGCGTGAAGCCGCGCGGCATGACGCCCACGACGGTCGCCGAGCTTCTGCCCTCGCCATACTTGCGGCCGACAACCGTCGGATCGCCGCCGAACTGCCGTTGCCAGAGCGCATAGCTGATGACGATCACACCCGGGTCGTCACCGGCGCGGAGCGTGCGGCCGAGAAGCGGCGGCGTTCCCAGGAGATCGAACAGCCCCGGCGTGACGAGTGCGCCCTGGACCGTCACGTTTTCTCCATTGACCGGAAGCGATCCCGGGATGACGTTGGCCTGCAGCATCTCGAGCGCCGACACCGTCGTCAGGGTCCGCTTCAGATCCAGTGCGTTGTCGCGCGAGACTGCGCTGTATTGCTGCCGGACCTGCGGATGGCTCGTCCAGATCGTGATCAGCTGATCGGGCTTGGCATACGGCAGCGGCGCGAAGAGCACGCCGTTGACGACGCTGAAGATGGCGCTGTTGACGCCGATGCCGATCGCCAGCGTGGCAATGCTGGCGACGGCAAAGCCGCGATTGCGCGACAGCCCGCGCGCCGCATAGCGGACGTCCTGAAGCAGAGCATCGAGGCCGGGCAAGCCGCGGCGGTCCCGATGCCCTTCCTTCACGCTGGCGATGCTTCCGAGCTTCGCCAGTGCACGGCGGCGAGCTTCCGCCGGCGCCATCCCGGCGCGGAGGTTGTCGGCCACGTGCAGCTCGATATGGCTTGCAGCTCGGCGTCGAACTCGCGCTCGGTGCGGCCGGGCGCAACGAAAGCAGCGAGACGCGAGAGCCAGGCGCGCAGTGTCCTCATCTATGGGTGTCCCATAGGAACGTTACTGCGACACCTATGGGATTACAATAGGAAAGGTCGCGTTCACGCGCGCGTCACCGGCTGCCAGCGCCGTTCCAGATACTCGGCGACACGGGTCAACGGGAAGGTGAGCGCGAGGTAGAGCAGCGCGACGAGCGGCCAGATCGTGAGTGGCGCCGCGTAGCGGCTCGCCAGCTCCTGGCCGGTGCGCGCGAGCTCGGTGAGGCCGATGACCGACACCAGCGACGAGTCTTTGAGCAGCGCGATCCCTTCGTTGGTCAGCGGCGGAACGACCCGGCGGAAGGTCTGCGGCAGGATGATGCGGCGCATCGACTGCCAGTAGCTCATGCCCAGCGTCCGGGCGGCTTCCATCTGGCCGGCGTCGATCGAGAGAATCCCGGCACGAATCGTTTCTGAGATGTATGCCGCGGCGTTCAGCGTCAACGCGAGCACGCCGCTCGTGTAGGCAGGCAGGTTGACGCCCACGCTCGGCAGGACGAAATAGACGAAGAGGATCTGCACCAGCAGCGGCGTGCCGCGCATTACTTCCACGTAGATAGCGGCGGGCGTCGTCACCAGCCGGTTGGACTGTACGCGCGCCAGCGCCAGGAGCAACCCCAGCGGCAGGCCCAGGAGCAGGCTCGATACCGCCATCACCGCGGTCATCCAGACGCCGCGCACGAAGAACGACCACGTCCGCGCGATGATGGACGTGTCGAAGGCGCGCGCCGACCCAACCGTGATTCCTTGCTCGGCGCTCTCGCCGAACCAAGTGCCGTAGATCTTGGCGTATTCGCCGCTCTCCTGCATTCGCCAGAGCGCGGCGTTGACCGCTCGCCGCAGGTCGTCGCTCGATTGGGCGAGGACGACGCCAAATTGTTCGTCGGTGTACTCGGCGCCGACCGTCTTCAACCCCGGGAAATTCGACCGCACCATGTAGCGCAGGACCGGTCCGTCGCTTGCCACCGCGTCCACGCGTCGGTTCTGCAGATCGAGCAACGCGAGGTCGATGGTGTTGTACTTGGCGAGCGTCACGCCGGGCTGCTTCTCCATGGCGAACTGCGCCGTAGTGTTCATCTGCACACCGACGGTGCGCCCGGCAAGGTTGTCGGGACCGGTGATGGCGCTGTCGCCGCGCACCGCGATCTGCTGGCCGGCTGCGATGTACGGATCCGAGAACAACAGCGTTTCGCGGCGCTCGGGCGTGATCGTGACCGCGGAGATCACCACGTCGAACGTCCCGTTCTGAAGTGCGGGGAAGACGCCGTCGAAGCCGGCGTTGACCAGCTCGGCTTCCACTCCCAGCTCGCGCGCGATCGCGCGGGCGATGTCCACGTCGAAGCCGCTGAACTCCCCGCCTTCGGCGATGCCGAACGGCGGATACGTGGCGTCGATGCCGACACGCAATCGACCGTTGGCGCGCACGCGGTCGAGCGCAGACTGCGCGAACAGAGGCTCAGCGAGCGCCAGGGCGCACAACGCTCCGGCAAGTACCAGACGCAGCATCAGCAGGTCCTTTCGTCCGCCAATCACGACGTGATCGCCGCCCGGCCGTCGTGGAAACTCTCCATGAACGCGCGTGTCTCGGGCCGCGTCGGGTTGCTGAACAGCTCGCGCGCCGTGCCGGCCTCGACCGCGCGCCCGCCCTCGAAGTAGATGACCTGATCGGAGATCGCCTGCGCGAAATCCATGTCGTGCGAGACGACGACGAGCGTGCGCTTGAGATCGTCGAGCAAACGCAGCAGGTCTGCGACCTCGCGTACGAGCCGCGGATCGAGCGCCGAAGTCGGTTCGTCGAACAGCACCACGTCGGGCTGCATTGACAACGCCCGCGCAATCGCCACGCGCTGCTGCTGCCCGCCGGAGAGGCGTGCGGGATATTCGTGTTCCCGGCCCGACAGCCCGACGAGATTGAGGTATAGCCTGCCGATGTCCTCCGCCTCCGCGCGCGGCATCCTCTTGACCGTGATGGGCGCCTCAATCACGTTTTCGAGCGTCGTGAGGTGTGGAAAGAGGTTGAAGTTCTGAAAGACCAGGCCGACGCGGAGCCGCACGCGGTACACGAGGTCGGCCTCCTCCGACGCCGACAGCTTTCCCGCCGCGGTCCCGCGTATCTCGACATCGCCGATCCGGATCTGCCCCTCGTCGAACCGTTCGAGCCGGTTCAGGCACCGCAGCATCGTGGACTTGCCGCACCCCGAGGGGCCGAGAATCGTGGTGAGCTGCCCTTCGGAGATCCGGAACGAGGCGCCGTTGAGCACCGAGAGCGAGCCGTAGCGTTTGACGACGTCGATGACTTCGATCACGAAGTGGCCTCGAGCGGGCGAGGACCGTCGGCCGCACCAATGGCGGTCGCACCTTGCGCGGCGACGATATCAGATCGTCGATTGTCGTGTTTACCGGTCCGGACGAGCCGGTCTGGCAATCGGTCGCAGGTCGCGTCTGGAATCGCGCTTTGCGCGCAAACGGCTTCGCCAGCCGGCGCGCGAGGCTTGTTCGCTTGTGTTACTGCCCGAGTCGTTCGAATCTGATGTTGTCCACGCCGGCGCGTAGCGGACCTTGATTGTCTGCGGCGGCGAGTCGCAACCTGACGGTCTGGCCTGCATTGTCAATAGTATCTGCATATAACTTGCGGTGCGCTCTCGCCGCGACTCGCGTCGAAAGAAAAAAGGCCACGAGAGTGTCATTCTCTCGTGGCCTTTGCGTTGCCGCTCGCCCGCTAGCGTTACGGCGCGATCGTGAAGCGTGTCTCCGAGATTTCCGAGACGAGGTTGAGCGTGCCCGCCGCGGTCTGTCCGGACAGCCACGTATACGTTCCGGTGGGCGTTCCCTCCGGAACCACGAGGCGTGCCATGACACTGCGGAAGTTGACCGGTGTGACGTTACGCGCCAGCGGCACCAGGCCGGGCACCAGGCCCGCCGGCGTCCACGAGAGCAGCTCGCCATTCGGCAACTGCAGGACGAGATAGGCATCCACCTTCGGCGGCGCGACACCGGGCGTCATCGAAACGCCGAGCGCCATGACGTCGCCGGCACGGAACGTGTCGGCATTGAGCGTGGTCGTCAAGCTGAGATGCACCTGGATGTTGCCGTTCTTGACCAGGCGGTCCGGCGTCGTTTCGTCGGCCTCCGAGCCCACCACCGTGATGCCGAAGCAATCGTCGACAGAGGGCTCGCCGTTGTCTTCCACCGTGACGCTGAAGGTGCAGCCCTCTCCACAGGTGCCGGAGAAGCGCACGCGCTGCGGCCCACCCTCGTCGTCGACCGTCACCACATCCACGTCGGTGACCGTGCCGTTCACGTGCAGGCCGGTGACGTGGTTCTGGTAGTTCAAGTGTCCCGACGCGCCGCCGGTGCCCGCCGGTGTGGCATTGAACCCGTAATTGGAGAAGCCGTTCGAACCCGGATCGGGCACGTTGATTTGGCCGCCGCCGGTCACCTTGACCGGTGCGTGTACGGGCAACAGGTTGCCGAAGCTGCAGGCAGAGACGGCGTTGCCGTTCAATGTGACGGTGGACGCGGGATCGAGCGTGATGACGCGGCCGTCGACAGTGGCGCCGGCTCCGAGTGCCGCGCCGTTCTGCGCCAGCAGGTTGCCGACAAAAGCGGTTGCAGGGCCGATCGTGGCTTCGTCCCCGACCGCCCAGAAAACACTCGAGCCATTGCATGGCTGCGTGCTTGTCGCCACCGTGACCGGCGCCGTGACGGTGAGTGTGCCGCCGATGACGAAGGTCCACGGTCCGCTCCCCGTGAGCATGAGCGCAGTTCCAGTCAATTGCGCATCGGCGTCAAAACAGTAAACACCCGGCGCCAGGCTCATGCCGCCGAGATTCTGACCGGTGAGATTGCTGGTGCATGTCATTTCTACGACATCGTCGTACGCTTCCGAGGCATCGGATCGAGCTTGCACGGCAACGGCGTCGCCGGCGTGGATGGCGCCGCCTGACGTAAATGTGATCGGCATGCCGGTGACGCTGCCGCCTTCGTCGACTCCGACGTCGCCGGCGACCGTTGTTGCGCCGGTATTGGTCACGGTTGAGCCGCCGAGAACGCCAAAAGTTTCAGCCGAGCCCAGATGATCGACTTGTGCCAGAGCGGCGGTCGGCATCACGACGAGCGCACCAACCGCGAAGGTCACAAAAATGCTCGCGCGTTTCATTAGTCTCATGAACCCACCTGTGAAAGTAAGGGCACGCGACAACTTGTCCCGGTGGCGAACGATTGGCAGCCTGCGGAATGGACCGCCACCGCCAAACTTCGCACACCGGTTGACACTATTGGTTCCTGAATCGAGTAAACGTGCGTTGCCGCGAGGTCAGTAGCAAACGCCAGACCACATGATCATTCGACGACATTTTTGTAATGATCAACGCCCGCCGTCAGGTGGTATGGAGGACTCACACCCGCACGCGTGCCCCATGGTGCGAAGAAGCAGCACCTCCAACTGCTCACGATCGCCGCTGCCGGTGTAGATGCGCTCGGCCGGCTGGCAATGGGCGCGCGCGTCGTGATTTATCACGCCTCCGGCGCGATGCGGTTTGTCGGGGGGCTTGCCCTTACTCAGGGTTGAATACGTTGATCATCCAAGGCTGGAATCGCCCGTTGACGTCGCGCAGCCACCACCTCACCGCGATGGTTCCATCGTCGTTGGTTTTGATCTTCCCATCGGCGTCCAGGTCGTACTGGAAGCGGGCGGGTCCTGTGAAGGTGAGTGTGCCGTCCGCGATCTCTCCTTCGTACCGGTTGCCTTCTTCTGTGAAGGGTCCGTTGTTGCTGAAGAAGATGATGCGAAACTTCCTGGTCTGCACGTCATAAAACCAGTAGTTGATCCCGGTCTGGGGTGGCTCGTCGCCAAAGACGGTCTTATAGGCCTGCACCAGAAAGTGGCCGCCCTCGAACCAAAAGAACGCTTCGGTGCTCGTGACGGGCGCGCCTGGGCCAAGGACGCTCGCCTCCGTCTTCCCTCGCGTTCGCCACGTGCCCAGCAGAGGGCTCAGGCACTGGAGTTTTGGTGACGGTTGGAGAATCTCATGTTCATACGAGTTTTCGACTGCCATCAAGAACCTCGCTTCGATCATCGGCGTCCGTGCGGCGAGCCGCTGTCGAAATCTTGCGGCGGTGTGAACGATGGACCGCGAACCCCGAGGCCATGTTGGTCTCGGATCGCTGTTTGTTGTCGAGCTGCCCACGTTATGGCCGCGCTCGCAGTACGGCCAGGTCATGGAGCAATATCAAGTTACAGAATGCCGCGAGAGTCGTGGCAAGGCAATGAAGGGGGAGCGTGCACGATGACCAGGCTGAACTTTTCGACAACGATCAACGCGCCAAAGGAGCTCGTATGGCGCACGATGCTCGAAGACGAGACGTATCGCAATTGGACGAGTGCGTTTCAGGAAGGCTCATACGCCGTGACCGACTGGAAACCGGGCAGCAAGGCTCTCTTTCTCGCGCCCGACGGCAGCGGCATGGTCAGCCGCGTCGCCGAACATCGCCCGAACGAATATCTGTCGCTCGAGCACGTGGGGATCGTCAAAAACGGCGTCGAGGACGTGGCGAGCGATGAAGTGAAGCAGTGGGCGGGCGCACACGAGAACTACACGCTTCGTGAACACGCCGGCAACGTGACCCTCTCCGTCGAGATGGATACGGCCGAGGACCATCAAGAAGTACTTCGAAGACACCTGGCCGAAGGCGCTCGCCGCACTGAAGGAATTGTCCGAGCGTCGCGTTGCCCGCGCCTAATCCCACTCCGCACTTGATGTGACGTAGGAAGTGTACTTGAATACCGGCATGGCCTATGGACACGACGTCAAGTTTCGCGAGCGCGTAGTGGCGGCCCATGCGGCGGGAAAAGGCGGCGTCCACACGCTCGCGGAGATGTTTGGGATCGGGTATCGCACGGTCCAACGCTGGCTCGCGCGACAGCGTGCGACGGGGTCTGTGGCCCCGGCGCCCGGAGCCGGGGGCTGGACGTCGCCCGTCGACCCGACGTTGTTGACCACGCTCATTCGGGAGGCACCGGATTCGACCGCCGCCGAGTTGTACTGGAAGTACAACCGGCGCGTCGGCGCGAGCCACCGGACCAGCGTGGCGGCCATCGGCCGGGCGCGCCAGCGCTTGGGGTTCGTGTGTAAAAAAAACGTCCGCGGCCAAGTGAAGTGGATCGGCCCGACGTCGCCGCGAAGCGGACGGCGTTCCTCCGCTGGATGAAACGCATCGACCCCCGACGCTTGGTCTTCATCGATGAATCGGGCGCAAATCTGGCGATGGGCCGATCGCACGCGTGGGTGCTGCGGGGCGAGGAATACGTGGAGCCGCGGCCGATGAACTGGGGCGACAACCTGAGTCTGATCGGCGCCGTGCGACTGGGCGGCTGGGTGACGTTGGGCACGCAGTGGAAGGCCGTCAAGGCGAAGGACTTCACCGCGTGGGTCCGCGACCGACTCGCGCCCCGCCTGCAGCCGGGCGATATGGTGTTGCTCGACAATCTGCGCGCCCACAAAGCGCCGGCGGTCGCGGCCTTGATTGCACGGCGTGGGGCCACGGTGAAGTTCCTGCCGCCGTATTCGCACGACTTCAATCCGATCGAGGCCGTGTGGGCGCTGGTGAAGAAATACATCCGGACCTTCGCGCCGCGCACGGCCGCCGCGCTGCGTCGCGCCGCGCGTGCCGCGCGCCACGTTGTGGACGCCGATCACTGCGCGCAGTTCTTCGCACATGCCGGGTACGTCACATCAAGTGCGTGAAGGGATTAGGCTGTACTCGTCTCCGCGCCGGAGCCCCGCCGGCGCGTCATGACGAGTTCGACCGGCAGCCCGGCGAGCGCATGTTCGTCCGCCTTCGCCGCGCGCCGACCGATGCTCAGTGTTTTTCTGCCATCAAGATGCGCCGCACTTCCTGCAGCTCTTTCAGCTTCGGCTCGGTCATCTTCGGGAACGCGAGGTCGAGGTCGTTGATCCGCTGCCAGAGGATGGCGGCCACGGCGAGCCGCGTGAACCACTTGTTGTCGGCAGGGACCACATACCAGGGCGCAGCCTCTGTGCTGGTATGCGAGAGCATCTGCTCGTAGGCGTTCATGTAGTCGCCCCAGCACGTTCGTTCCTTCGCATCGCTGACCGAGAACTTCCAGTTCCTCGTCTCGTCGTCGATACGTGCGAGGAATCGGCGCTTCTGCTCGTCCCGGGACACGTTCAGGAAGAACTTGAGGATCAGCACTCCGTTGTCGTGGAGGTACTTCTCGAAGTTGTTGATCTCGTCGTAGCGGCGCTTCCAGATGCCGTTACCCTTGAAGCGCGCCGGCAACTGCTGCGACTCGAGAATCTGCTTGTGCACCCTCGTGATCAGGACTTCCTTGTAGTAGGAGCGGTTGTGGATGCCGATCCGCCCACGCTCGGGGAGTGCCTTCATCGAGCGCCAGAGATACGTGTGATCGCGCTCTTCGGCCGACGGCGCTTTGAAGCTGAAGACCTGGCAGCCCTGAGGGTTGACGCCTGACAGCACGTGCCGGATCGTGCCGTCCTTGCCGGCGGCGTCCATCGCCTGAAAGATGAGCAGCACCGAGTACGTGTCCTGCGCATAGAGCAGCGCCTGCTGCTTCGAGAGTTGCTTCACGCCATCAGCCAGCATCTTCTTGGCGTGCTTTTCGTCCTTCAGTCCCGCGGTCCACGCCGCGTCGTGGTCTTTCATTCGCACGCGCTTGCCGGGTGGAACCGCGAGTCGCTTGATAAGCCTGCTGATCTCTTCCACAACTCCTCCGCACTATGTTCGTGGACCAAGGTGATGTTCGCCGGACGGCTGCTGCGCCCGGGTCGTGACCGGCGGCCGGCCCGAATCCAAGCTGTTGATAGTAGCGCCGTTTCGCGTCAGGGCGGTTCATCGACCCGGGAATGAGCGCATCCTGCCATTCATCAAGACGATGAAATTCCGCACCTTTACGAGGTGGTGGCGAGACGCGTATCGTGGCTTCGGGGCCTGTGGGTCGCGTTGCGGGAGCCCCTCCATGGAGTCTGACAATTGCCGGTCCATCCACCGCAAGTCGTTCGTGGCGCGTGCGGCCACGATTGTCCCGACACCTGCAGTTGGATCGTGGAAGTGCGCGACGGCACGGCGCAGCGGCTGTCCGGCGACCCCGCGCATCCGTTTACCCGCGGCACGCTGTGCGCCAAGGTCAATCACTATCTCGAGCGCGTCTATCATCCCGAGCGCGTGTTGCACCCGCTGAAGCGCGTGGGCGCGAAAGGCGAGGGCCGGTTCGTGCGCGTCGGCTGGGACGAAGCGCTGGCGGACATCGCATCACGCTGGCACGCGATCATCGCGGAGTGTGGCGCGGAAGCCGTCCTGCCATACAGCTCCGCGGGCACACAGGGGCTGATCCAGACCGCCTCGCTCGATCGACGCCTGTTCGGGTCGATGGGCTGCACCGATCTCGAGCGCAAGATCTGCGGCGGTGTGGCGGCCGCAGGCATGTCAGCCACGATCGGCTGCGGCACGGGCATTGACCCTGAAGACGTTGTCCACAGCCGTTTCATCGTCTTGTGGGGAACGAACACGATCGTCACCAACCTTCACTTCTGGCCGCTGGTGCGCGAAGCGCAGCGGCGCGGCGCGAAGGTAGTGGTGGTCGATCCCGTGAAGACGCGCACCGCGGAGGCCGCCGACTGGCACCTGCAGATCAAGCCGGCGAGCGACGCGGCGCTTGCGCTGGCGATGATGCATGTGATGGTGCGCGACGGCCTCGTCGATCACGAGTATGTGTCGCGGCACGCGATCGGCTACGACGCGCTGGCGGAACGCGCGCGCCAGTACTCGCCCGCAGCGGTCGCGTCGGTCGTCGGTCTACCGCCGGAAGAGATCGAGCGGTTCGCGCGTGAATATGCGACGACGCAGCAATCGCTGCTGCGGCCCCTGATCGGTGTCGAGCATCATCGCAACGGCGCGATGCAGTTCCGCGCCCTCGCCTGCCTGCCCGTGCTCAGCGGCGCATGGAAGCATCGCGGCGGCGGGCTCGCGCGCTCCACCCACGCGATACAGTTCGCGGTGCTCGACATGGATCGCGTGCTGATGCCCGAGGTTTACAAGCCGGGCGTCCGCGTGCTGAACATGCGCGATCTCGGCGGCGACCTCTGCCACCGTGAGCTCGATCCGCCGATCCGGGCGCTCGTCGTTTACGGAAGCAACCCGCTGGTGTCGATGCCGGATCAGGACCGCACACGCGCCGGTCTCTTGCGCGACGATCTCTTCACCGTAGTTCATGAATTGTTCGTGACCGAGACCGCGCGCTATGCCGATTACGTGCTGCCGGCGACGAGCCAGATCGAGCATCTGGATCTCTCGCCGGCGTGGGGCCATCTCTATCTCGCCCTGAATCGCCCGGCCATCGCGCCGCGCGGCGAATCGGTGGCGAACACCGAACTCTTTCGCCGGCTCGCGGGTGCGCTGGGGCGAAGCGAGCCATGGCTCTTCGAGAGTGACGAATCGATGCTGCGCGCGGCCCTGGCGAGCGGGCACCCGTGGCTCGACGGGATCACCTACGAGCGCCTGTGGGAACAGGGGTATGCGCGGCTCCAGTGCCCCGATGACTGGCGACCCTTTGCCAATGGCGGCTTCGCGACGCGATCCGGAAAGGCGGAGCTCTACTCCGACCCACTGCAAGAACAGGGACACGATCCGCTGCCGTGGCCGGGCGAGATTCGCGCCGGCGACGGTCTGCAGCTGATCACCGGCAAGGCGCTGCATTTCCTCAACTCCGGCTACAGCAACATGGAACGACATCGCCGCCGCGCGGGCGACCTGTTCATCGAGATCCATCCCGACGACGCGCGCACCCGCTTGGTCACCGCCGGCGACAGAGTCCGCGTGTGGAACGAGCGCGGCGAGGTGCACGCGGTTTGTGCGGTGTCCGACCGCGTCCGCCCGGGTGTGGCCTGGATGCCATTTGGCGGCTTCGCCGATGCCGACGGTGCCCGGCGCTCGGTGAACGTGCTCACCGCCGTGGAGCCGACCGATTGGGGTGGCGGCAGCGGCTTCTATGACGCGTTCGTCGAAGTGGCGCCGGTTGCCGCCGGTTGAGCGCGTTGGTGACGCGCGAGATTACCGGGTGAGCGTCGTTGCCGCGGTTGTGGCACGAGGATCGCGGCGCATGCCCCACGCGACAGGACCTCCATCGCCAAGGCTCGCGGTCTCGAGCACGACAAAGCCGAGGCGTTCGTAGAACGCTACGTTTCGTTCTTCTCCGGTCTCGAGATAGCAAGGACAACGCGCTTCGTCGGTCTTCGTCAAGCCTTCATTGACCAGCGCCGACCCGACGCCGCGGCCCTGGAGCTCGGGATCCACGCCAACGATCAACAGATACCAGTGTGGTTCGGGTACGTACTTCTTGTGGATGCGCGCCATCCTCTCGTTGGCGCCGGCGAACCTGACAAACGCGCGCATTCCGATGCGCAACGGCAGAGCGAGCATACCGCTGCGGACCATGCCACCAACGGTGATCGTGCGACCAGGAGGGATCCAGATCGCCACTGCCCTGCCGTCATGAGTTTGCGTTACGCGCCCATACCGCAGGCCGTACTCGAGCGGCACGCGGTTCAGCAGACCGAGCGCACGAGTGCGCTCCTGGGGATCGGGAAACATCCAGACGAACAACGGATCGCGGAAGAACGCGCGCTGCAAGGTGGTAATCGCCAAATCGAGCATCTCGCGTTCGAGCGGCGCTATGACGTTCATTCCGCAGACCAATGGTAAGGTTCTCGGCGGCGCTCCAGACATGAAACTGAGTCAGGCCGTTGTCGCAATCGCTCTAATCGCCGTCGCTGCGTGCGTCCCCAGGAGCAGCGGACGGCCATCGAATGCGCCGGCGGCAACGGGATCGCAGCCCGACTCGGCAACGTGCCGCCCTGCCCGAGTGCCGACGTCGGCCATCATGTGGTCGTGCGTCATCCCGGCGGCCGACACGCCGAGCGTGCACGGGCTTTCAGGGCTGTACTACGATCGAACCTCGTCGATTCTCTGGGCAGCGTCGGACGATCAGGACTCGTATCCGGCGGAACCGGCGCGGCTGCTGCGCTTCCGGCTCGGGCCGGCGCCGTCGCTCGTGTTCGCGGGTTCGGTCACGCTGGCGCGTCACGTCGCGGAGGACGCCACCCGCGCGCCTCCGCCGCTGTGGCAGCTCGAGGCAGTTGCGCCCATGATCGAAAAGGGCGCGTGGAACCATTTCCTGTTCGTCTCCACGGAGCGCGACACGCTCACGCCCGGCATCCTGTCGCAAATCTATCGCTGCACCGAAACCGGACTGTGCGAACCGGCCGTGACGCTGCCGCGTGAGCTCAGCTCGAGCGACGGCGCACACCACGGGATTCAGCAAAACCAGGGCATCGAAGGGCTGACCACGAGCCCGGATGGCCAGCGGCTGTTTGCCGCGGTGGAGAGGCCGTTGGGTCAGGAGCTGCCGCTGCCCGGCGAGCGCCCGCGCGTGCGCCTGCTCGAATACGCGCTCGACGCGCCGCAGAGGCCGCTGCGTCAATACGCCTACACCGTGGATGCGGCGCCGGCGGGCGGCACCGACAGCCCCGGCGTGAGCGAAATTCTCGCGCTCTCGACGAATCGACTGCTCGTGCTCGAGCGCGGTTATTGGCCTGTCTGCGGCAACACCATCCGGCTGTTCGAGGTCACGCTCGATCCGTCACGTGCGTTACCGGCGGGGCAGTCCGTCCTGCAGGCACAACCGCTCGAGAAGCAGCTCCTCATCGACTTCACCGACGAGAAGGGCGCGTTCGACGAGCCGAAGCTGTCGGCGACGCTCGACAACTTCGAGGGCATGACGTCTGGTCCCGATCTGCCGGACGGCTCGCGCACGCTGCTGCTCGTGTCGGACGACAACCGCCGCCGCGAGCAGGTGACGGCGCTGGTGAGCGTCAATCTGTCTTTGCTCCCGACCGCGGCAGCGCGGCACTGGCACGACGGCGATCGGCCGGTCTGTCCGGTGGCCGTGAGCCACGCCAGGTGAGCTCCAGTCTTCCGCCAAGCGCGTCCGATGATCTCGAGGCAGCGATCGTCAACGCGAGTGCACTGAGGGAGGGACGCGGCGGGCGGCCTTCAATTCGCTGGCGGAGGAGGCGCAGCCGGCGCTCTCCTCCGCGAACGAACCACTTCGCTAGAACTCGTACTTGAGCCCGAACCGGTAGACGCGCGGGTTCAGAATCTGCGTCGGGCGCATGAACGTCGCATATTCGATCTGCTGGCCGTCAACCGTTGTCGTGCGGCGGCCTGTCACGTCGTCGGCGGCTTCGGCGGCGTTCGAGTTGGTGATGTTGAACGCGTCGAAGAAGACACCAAAGCGATGTCCCGCGGGCAGGCTGAAACGCTTTTCGATGCGCGTGTCGAAGATGGTCGGGTTGTCGACGCGGTACTTGCCGAAGCCTTCGGCCGTGTATTCGAACGTTCCTGACCGCGGCAGGCTCACGTCGACAATGCGGCGAATCGGGTCGCCGCTCTGGTGCCGCACGAGCGGCGTCAGGACGATCCCCCAGGGCGCCTGCCAGCTGCCAACCACCTTGACCGCCCAATTGGTGAAGGAATACTCGTTGTAAATGCCTTCGTTTGGATTCTCGATTTTGCCGAACAACGTGTCATTTGCCCACAAATGATGCGCTGCGATCAGCAGCGACCAGCGGTTGGTCATGCGCTTGTTCAGCATGAACTCGATGGTTTTGTACGATGCACCGTTCTCTTCCGGCGTCTCGAGACGGCTGACGCTCGCCGGCAACGTCACTCCGGTCGGGATGTCGTAGATCGTGAACGGGGCGCCGTCGTCCGCCGTTCCGCTCAAGCCGTCAGGGCCGGCATCGGGCCTCTGTAGCGCGGCCGTGTACAGTGAGGCCACGCGCGCCTGCTCGATGTTCTCGTAACCGTGGTTGACGCGCTTGTAGACGAAGCCGACGCGCGCGCCAACGTTCGCCATGATCTCGCGTTCGAAGAACGCGCTCATGTCGTCGGTCCACGGCTGTCCGACGTCGGGATCGACGAAGTCGCTGGAGCTTCCGGAGCTGGAGACGAACGCTCCCAGTTCGTTGTCGGTGAACAGGCGATCTCTGTTCAGGTCATTCCAGCCGAACGTGAAGTTCAGATTGCGAACCGGGTTGTAGTCCTGCGCTCGATCGGGACCCGGATTGTGGTAGAAGCGACCCCAACTCGCCTTGATGACGTTCCTCCCGTCACCGAGAAGGTCGTACGCAATCCCGACGCGTGGGCCGAACGCCGCCTTGTAGAGAAGGACTTCCTTTTCTGGCACCGTGAAGTCGGGGAACGTCGCCGGAATCGAGTACCCGTTGGTGAGCGGCGCGCCCGCGTAGAAGAAATCGCTATAACGCCCCGGATGAATCTCTTGCGGGGGATCGTAAGCGCGGTAGTAGTCCCAGCGGAGGCCGAGATTCAGCGTCACCTTTCGCGAAAGGGTGATCTGATCGTTCACGTAAGCGCCGTGATGCCACATGTCGCTGTTGGTCAGCGTGGGCGTGTTGTAGATGGAGACGCGCCACGGCACCGTGAACAGCGAGGCAGCGGGACTGTCGAATCGCAGTCGCACTTCGTCCAGGTAGCCATCGTCGGCGTTGCGTTGAACTTCCCACTCCGTCGTGTAGCCGACCTTGAGGGTGTGATCGCCACCCGCCCACGCATCGCGGAACCACGTTCCCGCGAAGTCGCCCTGCCAGCGACGCCGGTAATTGCGATCCTGGTAGGCGCTGCCGCGCTCGATTGACGGCGAGACGCGCTCCGTCAGCCGGTTCGAGAAGTTGTCGTTCAGCTCCAACCCTGAGCCGTACGCGAAGTTCGACCAGTTGTACCCCCACGTGCCGAACCGGGCGTTGAAGAAGAACGTCGGCGAGACGACGCTGTGCCAGTCGACGCCGCCATAGGGCGAGATGCTGTCCTGCTTGTAGACCGCGTCGAGGTACAGGTTGGAGCTCGCGCTGCGATGCGGCTGCTCTTTGCGCCGGAACTGGAGCCACTGCGAGACCTTATTGTTCTGATTCAGCTGGTAGGACACCTTCTCGGTGATGCCACTCAGTCTCGTCACGAACTCGAACGTGCCTGGCGCCTCCACCGGGAAGCCGGTGACGGTTGTCCCGATCCGCTGGGCGCGCAGCGAGACGAAGTACCACAACTTGTCGCGCTGGAACGGACCCCCGATGTTGAAGTTCGGGTCCCAGTACTTGGTGATGCGGCTGCCCTCACCGACGCCAACGCGGCGCAGTTCGTCGGTCACGTTTGTCGCTTGCAGCGACTCATGCTCGTAGTCGAAGTACATGTCGCCCTTGACCTCGTTGCCGCCCGACTTGATCACCGTGCTGATCATCAAGCCGGGCGTCGGCATCGACGCGTCGTTGGAGCTCGTTCCGAGCTGGATCTCCTCGAACGCGCCGAAGTCGAAGTAGGGCGCGCCGCCGGTGTTCTCGGTCAGGTTGGCGCCATCGGCCATCACGCGCACCTGACCGGAGGTGCCGTAGGCCTGGTAGTCGGTCTGCGTGCCCGCGCGCGAGCCGCCGACGTCGAAGCGTTCGACGGTGACTCCCGGGCTGAGGCCGATCACCGACCAGATGTCGCGTGCGCTCGGGATCGCGCTCAGCACCTCGGCGGTGAAGTTGTTCTGGATGTTGGTGTTCTGAACGTCGATGACCGGAGACGCACCGCTCACGGTGACCGTCTCCTGAAAACTGGCAAGTTGCATCTGCACGGCGACAGTTGCCGTGAATCCAACCTGCACCTGGATGGCGTCGCGGGCGACGGTGCCGAAGCCGCCAAGCTCGTATGTGAGGCGGTATATGCCAGGTGGCAACGTCGGAAAGCGATAGACGCCTTCGGCATTGGTGGAGGCTGTCTGGGCGCCCATCAACGCCGGACCGGTGGCGGTGACGGTCACACCGGGCAGCACCGAACCGGTGTTGTCGGTGACGGTGCCGTTGATGCTGCCGCTTACTTGCGCAGCGGCGACGCGCGGTAGACCAACGGCGATGCAGAGACTGAGCAAAACTCCGAGGACTCGGGACCTACGTGTCATGCCACCCTCCAGAAGTCAACGAGGAAGCAAAACCGCCACGGCCGTGCGAATCTCGCCAAAGGAACAACCGCGGCGAATGGCGGGAGTATAGCGCCGTGAACGGCGACTACGATCGGTGGGTAGTCGAATTTTCGCGCAGGGCCCGCCTCTTCCGTTCGTTCATCCCGTCCAGCCCGGCGCTCGTCAGGCGCACCTCGTCGCCAAGCCGGCGGCGGCGACGAAGTGAGCGAGGCGATCGCTCACGGCTCGGGGTTCGACTCGTACCACAGGACGACGTTGCCGTTGTCGAAGGCCCGCGTCTTCTTCAGCTCGAGGCCAATCCTCTGGCGCACGCCGCTGAACATCGTCCGTCCGGCGCCGAGGACGATGGCGTTCACCACGATCTGATACTCGTCGATGAGCCGGGCATCGGTGAACTGCGAGACGATGGTGCCGCTGCCCATGATGACCATGTCCGGGCCGGGCTTGGCCTTGAGCTTCCGCATTGCGTCGACAATGTCGCCGGCGATTCGCGTCGTGTTCCGCCACGCCGGCTTCCCGAGCGTTTTCGAGAAGACGATCTTGGGGAGGTTGTTCATCCGCTCCGCGACCGCCGGAAACGCCTCCTGCGCCTGCGGGGTTGGCCAGTAGCCGGCCATCATCTCGTAGGTGATGCGGCCGAAGACAAGCGCCGCGTCGCCGCTCGCGTTCTCCGTGGTGAATGCGCGCCACTCGTGGTCGTCCTTGTGCGCCCAACTCATGTCGCCGTTCTTGTCGACGAAGAAGCCGTCGAGGGACACCTGGTTGAAGACACTGAGCTTGCGCATGCGTTCCTCCTGCACGTGCCGATCAATCCGGCTTTCCCGGTTGATCGCGGCGCGTGATCTGTACGCGCCACGACACGACGAATCGCTCGCCATCCGGCGCCGCCGTGAAGTCGCGCCAGCCGAACAGGCGCGCCATGCCCTCCAACAGCGCCAGCCCACCATATTTGCTGCCCGCCGGCGCCCGGGCGTCGCGGCGATCGTTTGCGACCTGGAAGACGAGCTCCTTCTTCACGCGATCGCAGCGGATCGTGACGCACGGCGTCGAGCGCGCGGCGCCGTGGCGCATCGCGTTGGAGAGCACCTCTGTCAGGAAGAAGCCCAGCCCGCCGCGCACGGGCAGCGTCGCCTCGAACTCGGCCGGCCAGTCGGCGGATGCGGCGAACGGTTGCGCGCCGCCGGGGTCCGACAGAGGACCGTTGGCCCAGCCGAGACGCGAGCGCAGATCGCCGTCGTGCCGCACCTCCGCAAAGATTCGCTGGAGCGAGCTCACCGTCTCGCCCGCCTGCGCGGCGTCGATCACCGAATCATGCGGCGGCGGCGGCTGATTCCAGTGATCGAGCAGCCACGCGATCACGTGGATTCGGCGCTGTAGGTACTCGGCGAGCCATCGGCTCAGTTCGGTTGGCGCGCCCGGGCCGGCCACACTGCGCCGCAACACGTCGGCCAGCGAATCGAGGCCGTGCGACAGAAGGCCTGCAAGGCGCCGCCGCTCGTCGGTATGCGCAGCCAACTCGACGTCGTCGAGCAGCAGGCGCAGATCGGATTGCGGATCGACGAGGAAGAGGATGGCAAGGCGGTGACGTTCGTCGGCAGCGAGCGCTTCGATGGGCGCTGTCACTGCCACCGAGCGGACGATCGCGAACTGATCGGTGGCGCCGGCCGCGGTCTCGACGCGAATCGGCACGCCGTAGGCGCGGCGCGCCTCGCTCGTCGCCACCTGCGTGCGCTCGTAATGCGCACGGGCGCGCGGCTCGGAAGCAATCCGATCGGCAAAGCGCGCGCCGCGCCTTATTCCGATCGATTCGGCGACCTGGTTTGCCGAGACGATCTCGTCGGTGTTGGGATCGACGACGATGAGCGGCACCTGCATCGTGTTGAGCAGGTTTTGTTTTTCTCCCAGCGCCTGCGCCGCCCGATCGGCCTCGCGCTCAGCCCTGCGCCGGTTCGCCTCGAAGCCTGTGAGGAGAACCGCGAGCACGACCCCGAGCAGCGCGATCGCCCCGCCGGGAAACGACGGCACCACGCTCGGAAAGAAGGTCAGCAGCCAGGCGCGCTCGGCGACGTGAAATGCGGCCACCGCACCGACGTCGCGGACGACGGCATGGCTGATCGGGGAGACGCCATTGCGCGTCGCTTCTTCACCGCTGACGACGTCGTCCAGTGCGTTCCTCAAAGCGGCGGGCGCGGCGCTCGCCAGCGCTCCGCGGAGCGTTGTCCAGGTTGCCGGCGCCCCGTCGCCGATGTGCACGATCGTCGCGGCGAGCGGCGGCGGGATGGTGGAGGCAAAGTGGTCCCAGTCGATCGCGTGCGAGAGATCCAGCGCCAGGACGCCCGCCTGGATGCCGCCCTCGATCGGCATGGTCAACGTGGACACCAGGCCCCGGCCGCCGAGATCGAGATAGAAGCCCGAGTAGCGCACCGAATCGTGCTCGCCCTCGGAGAAGCGAAAAAAGAATTCCTGCGGAGCAAACGCCGGCAGTGTGGGCCGCGACGAAAGCTGCAACGCTTCGCTCCGCGCCGCGCTCTCGCGGTTGTCGGACGACGACGGCCACGCGAGAGAGAGCAACGTTCCATCCTCGCCCATCGCATACAACCGAACGGGGCGCGCCACGCCGCCGAGCGCTTCGTCGATGCGCGGCCGCGCCCGTGACATAGGACCGAGAAGGCGCGAGACGAACCCGTTGGAGCCGGCGTCCGTCTCGAGCGAGTGGCGGCGCGTCACCACGAAGTCGGCACCGTGCGCGCTGAGGAGCGAGAGCGCGCGGCGCGATGGGCCGGCGTGCGGGAAAGGTACAGGTGCCGGCAGATCGTCTTCTCCGGACGGCGGCGCGACGACAATGCGCATGGCTTCCGCGGCGTTTGTCAGCTCGGGCGGGACGCCCGCGCCTTCGTCGGAGAGACGCTCGAAGATGACAGCATCGCGTGAGGGCAGGTGTAGGCGATACGCAGCGAGCTGATCGCGCAGCCACGCAATGGCGCCGGGCGCCTCGATCGGGCGCGAGGGCATACGTTGCTGCACCAGCTCGAAGACGGCCGCGGTCCGTGCCTGACCGGCGCGCTGCTCCCAGGCGCGCCACACAGTGCGCGCGGTGAGCGCGGCCAGCAGCACGAACACTGCGAGCCCGGCGTAGAGCAGGCCGGCGCGCGGGCCACGGGCGGGCGGTAGGCTAGTCCCGATGCTCACTCGAGTGGATGGCGCCAGCGGCGCGAGAAACGATCGAACAGTGCCAGCCTCGGCCCATAGCGTAGGATTGCCTCGGTACCACGACTGTCAACTCACCTGATCTGAGAGCTTAAACCCTCAATGCACTTGTGTTGACCTTTGCCATAGCGTGATGACCCCACCGCTACCGCGAGAAACAAGCTGCGTTCGAGCCACTTGGCGCCGTTGGCGCGCCAATTCAACTGAACTCCGGGGATAGTGGGCATGTCGTCGCCACCACCAGGCTTCGAACGGCGGCAGGTCGTCTCGGTGGAGGATCACTTGTACCACACCGCCGAGATGCTCGACGTGATGGCGCGGGCGGCTCCTGAGCTGCTGGCGTGGACCACGGTATGCACGATCGACGAGCCCGGGCCCGACACGAGCGCGGCGATCGCGGGCTGGCTCACGCGCTTCGATCGCCTGCAGGTCGCTGCGCGCGTGGACGCTCGCGACTTTCCGGCGGATCTGGCGCGGCGGCTGCTTGCGATCGAGCCGGCACAGCTCGCCGACGTCGCCACGTTCGCGAGGATGATTGCGTCGCTGCTTCTCCCTGGTGGCGTGCTCGTGCAGGACATCCATCTGTCGACGTTGCGTTTCGTGCCTGCCGACCGCTGGTGGGAGTCGATCTACGTCGCTGCGACGGTGCGCGGCCTGTTTGCGCGCCGCCAGCCTGCGGTGCGCTTTGTCTCCAATAAGCGCGGTTATAGCGCGACCTTCGGCCGCGATCTCATGGACGCCGGATTCGATCCACGCGAAGTGATGGACAAGGCCGAGCTCGACCAGGTGATCGTCCCGTCGATCGTGCGTGACGTCGACAGCCGGTTTGCGCTGGAGGTGGCGACGGCGGATCGACCGGCGCCCGCGCCGCTGGCCGCCGACGAGGAGTCGCGGCGCGAGATCGAAGAGCGCCTCGATCTGGTCGAGTGGGACGTGAGCGGGCGCGTCGAGCTCGGCGGACGCCTGCTCGCGGCGCCAGTGGTGTTTCGCGCCGGGTCCAACGAAGCAGTCACGTGGCAGCAGCTCATTGCCGATCGCATCAGCGATGGCGCTGGCGTGCCGGTCGCGGCCGTGGGGCAGCGGCTCGCCGAAGAAGGCGCCGAGCGCGCTGAAATCTCGAATCTCGCCGCTCGACACGTCCATGGATTGCGCGCGCGTTTGTCCAATCCCGCGGCGATCGTGACCGCCAACCGCGCCTATCGCCTCGACGCGCCGGTGACGGTCGGGCGGGTGCGTCGCCGTCACCTCCGCTAGCCTCCGATTTTGCCAGCCGCCAAAGTGAATCCGCGGGAATAGCATCGGCGCCTGCGCGGTGACTAGTCTCGGTGCATGTCGCTCTTCAGGACGAAACCGATCGAGTCGCTCGTCGGCGCGAATCAGGACGGCGGCCTCAAACGTGTGCTCGGTCCGGCCAACCTTGTGGCGCTCGGCATCGGGGCGATCATCGGCACCGGAATTTTCGTGCTCACTGGGCAGGCGGCATCGATGCACGCCGGGCCGGCGATCGTGCTCTCGATGGTCGTGGCCGGCGTCGTCAGCGCGCTCGCCGGACTTTGCTACGCCGAGCTCGCGTCAACGGTGCCGATCGCCGGTTCCGCGTACACGTATTCGGTACGCAACGCTTGGCGAGTTCGTTGCGTGGGTGATCGGGTGGGACCTGGTGCTCGAGTACGCGCTCGGCGCCGCGACCGTCGCGGTCGGCTGGTCGGGGTACTTCGTGAGCGTTCTTGCAGACCTGGGCCTCACGTTTCCAGCCATCATCAGCGCGGCTCCAGGCACGACGTTCGTCGGAACCGACGGCGCGACGGTTACCGCCATTTTCAATCTCCCCGCCGTTCTCGTTGCCGTTCTCGTGACCGCGCTGCTCGTGCGCGGTATGCGCGAATCGGCCACGGTCAACGGCGTGATGGTGGTGGTGAAGGTCCTGGTGGTCGTGCTGGTGATCGCCGGCGGGATCTGGTTCGTGGACGCCGCCCGGTTCACGCCGCTCGTGCCGCCCAACACCGGCCATTTCGGCGAGTTCGGCTGGTCGGGCGTGATGCGCGGCGCGGCGGTGATCTTCTTCGCCTACATCGGATTCGACGCCGTCTCGACGGCCGCGCAGGAAGCGCGAAACCCGCGCCGCGACATGCCGATCGGCATCCTCGGCTCACTCGCGATCTGCACCGTGCTCTATATTGCCGTGGCCGCGGTGATGGTGGGTCTCGTGCCATACGCGGAGCTCGGCGGGCCGGCGCCGATGGCGGTGACCATCGATTACGCGCGCGAGGCGGCGCGCGGGACGGCACTCGAAGGGTTGCTCGGGGCGATGCCGCTCCTCGTGAAGATCGCCATCCTCGCCGGGCTCACCTCGACGATGGTCGTGCAGGTGATGGCACAGCCGCGCATCTTCATGGCGATGTCGAGAGACGGCCTGCTGCCGGAATGGATGGGGCGCGTGCACCCGCGGTACGGCACGCCGCACCTCACGACGATGGCTACCGGCACCGTGGTCGCGCTCGCCGCGGGCCTGACGCCGATCGACGTGCTCGGCCACATGGTGAGCATCGGCACGCTGTTCGCGTTCGTCGTGGTGTCGGCCGGCGTTGTCATTCTTCGCCGGACGCATCCCGATCTTCCGCGGCCGTTCAAAGCACCGGGCGCGCCGATCGTGCCGATTCTCTCGGCCGTTGTTTCGCTCGCGCTGATGCTCAGTCTTCCCGGCGAAACGTGGACGCGGCTCTTCGTGTGGATGGCGGTTGGCGTGGTGATCTACTTTGCGTACGGCTATCGCCGCAGCCTGCTGTCGTTAGACTCTCACCGTGCACAGAACGTTTCCGCTCCCCTTTGATTGGAACTTCCGCGCGTGCTAGCCTCGCGCCTCGGCAACGGCGTGAGAATCTTCACCCACGTGATTTGGGCGGACTAATCCCTTCACGCACTTGATGTGACGTACCCGGCATGGGCGAAGAACTGCGCGCAGTGATCGGCGTCCACGACGTGGCGCGCAGCGCGCGCGGCGCGACGCAGCGCGGCGGCCGTGCGCGGCGCGAAGGTCCGAATGTATTTCTTCACCAGCGCCCACACCGCCTCGATCGGATTGAAGTCGTGCGAATACGGCGGCAGGAACTTCACCGTGGCCCCGCGCCGGGCAATCAGGGCCGCGACCGTCGGCGCTTTGTGGGCGCGAAGATTGTCGAGCAACACAATATCGCCCGGTTGCAGGCGTGGTGCCAATCGGTCGCGGACCCACGCGGTGAAGTCCTTCGCCTTGACGGCTTTCCACTGCGTGCCCAACGTCACCCAACCGCCCAGTCGCACGGCGCCGATCAGACTCAAGTTGTCGCCCCAGTTCATCGGCCGCGGCTCCACGTACTCTTCGCCCCGCAGCACCCACGCGTGCGATCGGCCCATGGCGAGATTCGCGCCCGATTCGTCGATGAAGACCAAGCGTCGGGGATCGATCCGTTTCATCCAGCGGAGGAACGCCGTCCGCTTGGCGGCGACGTCGGGCCGATCCACTTCACTTGGCCGCGGGCGTTTTTTTTACACACGAACCCCAACCGCCGGCGCGCCCGGCCAATGGCCGCCACGCTGGTCCAGTGGCTCGCGTCGACGCGCCGGTTGTACTCCCAGCACAACTCCGCGGCGGTCGAATCCGGCGCCTCTCGAATGAGCGTGGTCAATACCGTCGTGTCGATTGGCGACTTCCAGCCACCAGCTCCCGGTGCGGGGGCCACGGACCCCGTCGCCCGCTGTCGCACGAGCCAGCGTTGGACCGTGCGGTACCCGATCCCAAACACCTCCGCGAGCGCGTGGACGCCCCCTTTGCCCGCCGCATGGGCCGCTACGACGCGCTCGCGAAACTTGACGTCGTGTCCATAGGCCATGCGGACATTCAAGTACACTTCCTACGTCACATCAAGTGCGGAGTGGGATTAGTAGGGCTGTTGGACCGCTGCCGCTGCGCGGGGGGACCGCTACGCGGACGGGGCGCGCACGGCCGCCGATCAACAGCTCGATGTCGGGCGGCAGCTGGGACAGCTTCCGCCCTTCATTCCTCGTGACGACGCCAGCGGCGGTCGCGCTCATGATGACGACACGCGCGCCAGCGGTGGTCGCGGCATGCACGACATCGGCAGCGGGGACAACCGACCCAGTGACGATACCGTAGCCTGCGAACGCGGCAAGACGATCGAAAGCTATTTCTTTTCGTACACGCCGACCGTCGAGATCTTCTGGCCCTGCGCGTTCACACCGGTGGCGGTGATGGTGCGCGTCTTCCCGTCCTTGGACACGACGCTCATTGCCGTCTGCACGACCTTGCCGCCGCGCTTGCGCGTGAACTCGATGGTCTGACTGTCCACTTGCCTGAGCGAGACGGTATCCCAGTCCGGGTTGCCCTTCGCTGGATAATCCTGTCCATCAAAGCTTGCAGTGTACTCGGCCATGGTTGGCTTGCCGTCTGCCGATATGCCTTTGGTTGTCGCCTTGATTCCCTTGCCCGCGGCCGCAAACACCGTCGTTTGTTCTTTTGGTGGCGGGCCCGGCGTGTACTTCGATTTGGCGACGTTGAGCACCCACGTGCCTACATGCGGGTTGTCCTGCGCCAGGGCAGAAACGGAGCCGAGCGCGACGAGACTCGCAACGAGAGCAACGGACGACGCGACGCCGACGGTGGCCCTGAGCATTCTCATGGTGCGTCCTTTCGGGTGCAGGCTGTGTGGACAAGCGATTACGCCGGTCGGTCGACCGGCGGGAGCGCCCCTTCGGCGCCGGCCCAGCCGTGGAGCATATGCCATACGCGCTGCGCGCATCCAGACTTTCGTCGCAGATCCCGTGAACAGAGGCCTGCGACAAATATTTGACAACCGTGCAGCAGCATCGCTTCGTGCAGGCCTTGACCGGCTCAAAAGCGCAATCGAATGCCGCCGTTGACGTTCCGTCCGTCGAGCGGCGCCCACGCGTCCACCGTCCAGCGTCCGTCGGCGGCGCGGGCGGGGCGAAGCAGCGGATCCCACCGCGTCTGACGAACACCCGTCAGGTTTTCGCCGTTGACGAACAGCCGCAGCGGACCGAACTGCCATTCCGCCAGGAGCCCGAGAATCATGTATTGCTCGCTCGCGGTGCGGTACGGGTTTTCTTCCAGCCGCTGCTCGCCGGTGTAGTACCACTCGATGCCGACGCGGCCGACGTCTTCCTCTTCCCACATGCCCACCACGCCGGCGCTGTGCCTCGGCGTCAGCGGCACGTCGTCGCGTATGTCGGCAACGGTTTCGCGCGCGCGGACGTAGGTGTATGTGGTGGTCAGCGCAAACGGTTCGCGGCGAAGAGTGGCGAGCAGTTCGAGCCCGAGATTGGTGGTCGCCTCGGTCAGGTTGCCGAGCACGTAGGAGGGCGAGCGCTGCACGTGCAGCGGGTTAATGATGCGCGAGGCAAACACCGTGGCGGTGACGGCGAGAGGTCCCCGAGCGCGCGAGAGATCGAATGACGCGCTGACGCCACGCTCGGCCTTCAACGGTCCATCGAGCTCGAGCCGTGTCAATCCTGCGGCCTCGGTCTCTTCGGTGAGCGGCGTCGACGGACGGAAGCCCGTGCCAATCGAGAACCGGCTGGTCCAGCCACCGGCTCGTGCAAGCGCCGACACGCGCGGGCTGAAGAACGTGCCGTACTCGCTGTGAAAGTCCACGCGTGCGCTCGACGAAAGCGTCAACGCCGACGCGAGATCGACGTCGTACTGAACGAACGCCCCCGGAACCGTAAACGAATACGCGAAGGCGGGACGTCCTCTGGCGAATACTTGTCGTGTTCGATGGCCAGCCCGGCGACCCAGATCTGACGACCGGCACTGCCACGCACCGCCGCTTCTGCCAAGCACCGTGCTGTGGCGATCGCGCTCGAGGATTTCGCCAAACTGGTGGTCGTGGCGTTGATGGACGATTGCGGCGCGTGCCGACATCACGTAGCGATCCGCGACGGGCAGCTGGCCGACGGCGCCCGCGTCGTAGCGCCGCGTTTCGAGCGCCTCGACGTACGGCTGCCCGGTCTGGGGCAGCACCTGATCGTCGATCGTGCCACCGTCACGGTCCTCGTAGGTGGCGCCCGCTGTCGCGAAGAAGGATCGGCCGTTGCCGCTGTCCCAGAACACGCGCGGCCGCGCGACACCGCGTCCGTAGCCAGCCAAATCGGCCCAGGTGTCGCCATCGACGTCGGTGATCTGCTGCCAGTGTCCGCCGCCAAGCAGCGACGCGCTCCATCCGCGCGCAAGTGGGCCGGAAAGAAACGTCACCGCGTCGGTCGCGCCTCTGGTCGAGCGGTTCAGCAGAAACTCCTGCTGCAACTCCTCGCCCGGGCGGCGTGAGAGCAGATTGACGATGCCGCCCATCGCGCCGGCGCCATAGAGCGCCGATGCCACGCCCTTCACGACCTCGACCTGACCGAGATCCATCGGCGGGATTTGCAGGAGGCCGAGCCCGCCCACCTCGCCAAAGAGCGGAAGACCGTCCCACAGGACCCGGGTGTATCGTCCGCGCATGCCCTGGATGCGGACGCTTGCCGCACCGAGCGAGGGCGAGGTCGCCTGCACGCGCATGCCGCCCATCTCGTTGAGCATCATCACGATGTCGCCGGGCGTCATCAGCATCTTTTCTTCGATCTCCTCGCGGTTGAGGACCTCGACCCGCATCGGCTGATCTTCGAGACGCCTGTCGGTGCGCGTCGTCGCGACGACGCGCACTTCCTCTTCGATGGTTGGCTGGCGCTGCAGCTCGACGATCACCTCCTGAACGCCGGCAACGACGCTGAGCGACGTTGTCGCCGGAAGGAATCCCTCCTTGGTCACAGTGATCTCGAGGGCGCCAATCGCAGCAGTCACCGTGGCCCTGCCCGAGGCGTCCGCCTTATGGGTTACGCCGTCGATCACAACTTCCGGATCGGGCATCGGCGCGCCATCGGCCCGAACGATGACTTGCAGGGTGCCCACTTGCGGTGCTTGTGCCGCCGCGCTGCTTGATCACACGACCAATCCGCTGACGAAAACCAGCAACCGCAGCCACACCTGCGGATTGAAGGCCGGCGAGCCAGGCTGGAGACGGTGAAGCACGCAACTACTCTGCGCGCGGAACGTCGTTGAATCGGACAAGGGCGCGTACGCGAACGGCGGACGGCTCATGTTACCTCGCAGGCACTCTCCATCCGCCGGCTTTGACGAGCGCCAGCACGAGGCGAGGGCTTGCCGTGGTGTGACGGTTGTGTCAGAAATGGGTTGCACGCAATTCGAGTGAACTGAGGGCTGAGACACTGTGAGGCAGACTTCCTCGGTCGATCGCGTCCGTCAGTACTATCGCGACAATCAGATCCTCTACACGCTGTTCTGGACCGAGCGCCGGGCGCTGTCGATGAACGTGGGGTTGTGGACGCCGGGAACGCGATCGCGGGTCGAGTCGCTCCAGAACCAGAACGCGCTGCTGGGCGAGCTGCTCGAGCCCACTGCGGACGATCGGCTTCTCGAAGCCGGCTGCGGCACCGGCGGCAGCAGCATCTGGTTGAGCGAGCGTTACGGATCGCGCGTGTGCGGGATCACGCTGTGCGAGCGTCAGGCGGCGATTGCGTCGCGCTATGCGCAGGCGCGCGGCGTCGCTGACCGGGTTCGATTCGCTGCCACCGACTTCACGCGCGCCGCGTTCGCCAATGGGTCGTTTTCAGGGATATTCGCCAGCGAGAGCGTCTGCCACGCCGAGCGCAAGGATCGGTTCGTCGCCGAGGCGTTCCGGCTGCTGCAGCCCGGCGGGCGTCTGGTGGTGATCGACGCGTTCCTCACCGGCGTCCAGCTCGCCGCGCACGAGCAGCAGCTCCTGACGGAATGGTGCGAAGGATGGGCGGTGCCGGGGCTGGCGTCCACAGCCGGCTTCAAGGCGACGCTTGGGGCAGCGGGCTTCGAGCAGGTCGCGTTCCGAGATCTCACGCCGTACATCGGGCCGTCGGCGCGTCGCGTGTTCGTGTGGGGCGCAGTGGGCACACCCGTCTTTCGCGCGCTGCGCGCAGTCGGCCTTGCCTCGCAGTCGCAAGTGGGGCACGCAGTGGCGTGCCGGCGTGTCGTCAGTCTCGTCAAGCGCAACGTCTGCCGGTTCGGAGTGTTCTCGGCAAGAAAGCCATTGTGACGACAACGCGTGGCTTCATCACGCGACCTCCCTGTGGTCGCCCGGGGCATCGAAGTGCCGAATCCTCCAGACAACTACGGACGCGAGAGATCGTGACGAACCTGCTCACGCGACCGGATGGCCCAGCCCCTCGCCGACGCTAACCCAGAGGTTGGGCATCCCGCAGCTCGACCGCCCCTACTACAATCTCAACAGATGGTCCCCCCGGCCCTGTTCTGTTCGTCGTGTGGCTCCCGTCTGGAGGACGGCGCGCAGCGCTGCAGCCAGTGCGGCACCGCCCATGGCACGACCGACGAACGGACCGCCGCGCCCACCACTGCCGGCGTGAGCAATGTCCGTGTCGACGTGCAATTCCAGGGCACGCCGCGATTTCGTCTCGAGCGCAAGCTTGGAACCGGCGGCATGGGTGTGGTGTTCGCCGCCTTCGATCGGCAGCGGCGAGAGCTCGTCGCGCTCAAAACGTTGTTCCACACCAGCCCCGATGCGGTGTCGCGCCTGAAGCAGGAGTTTCGCGTCCTGGCCGACGTCACCCATCCGAACCTGGTGGGCCTGTACGAGCTCGTCGCCGAGCGCGACGAGTGGTTCTACACGATGGAGCTCATCGAGGGGGTGGACTTTCTTCGCGCCGTGCGCGCTCGCGAGCTCGATCTGCCGCGGTTGACGCACGTGCTCGGCCAGGTTGCCGAAGGCGTGCTCGCCATCCATCAAGCCGGTAAGCTGCATCGCGATCTCAAGCCTTCCAACGTGCTCGTGACGCCGGCCACTCGCGCCGTTCTGCTCGACTTCGGCATCGCGGCGCAGCTCCAGACGTTGCAGGCAGAGCCCACTGCCGCCGAGCAGGGGCTCGTCGGCACGCTGGCGTACATGGCGCCGGAGCAGGCGAGCGGCCGCGCCGGCACGGCGAGCGACTGGTATGCCGTCGGCGTCATGCTCTATCAGGCACTGACGGGCAAGCTGCCCTACACGGGCAACCCGTATCAAATCATCGCCGACAAGATCGCGCACGATCCCGAGCCGCCCGACGCGCTGGCGCCCGACTTGCCGCCGGAGTTGGTGGCCCTCTGCATGGCGCTGCTGTCGCGCGACGCGGCGACCCGTCCCGACGGCGCGCAGGTGCTGGCGCGTCTGGGCCGGCAGCCGCGTCCGGCCTGGGCGGCCGGCACCTCGGTGGTGAGCGACACCGCCGCGATCGGTCGCGAGTCGCAGATTGCCGCTCTCGAGCAGGCGCTCCGCGACGTACAGCGCGACCATGCCGTCGTCGCCTGCGTACACGGCTCGACGGGGTTCGGCAAGACCGCGTTGACGCAGTGGTTTACCCGCAATCGTCTGGCGCCTCGCACACTTCTCCTGCAGAGCCGCTGCTACGTGCGCGAATCGGTGCCTTACAAGGCGCTCGACGGGATCATCGAACAACTCGGCTGGCACCTGCACTCGCTGCCGCCCAAGGAACTGCGTCGCCTGGTGCCGAAGCACGTCAACGCGCTGGTGCACGTCTTTCCCGCGCTCAACTGGCTGGCCGACGCGCCGTCGGAGGGTGCGCCGGCGGTCGGCCTCGATCCGATCCAGGTGCGCCGAGAAGCGTTCGATGCGCTCCGCGAGTTGCTGCGCCGTCTCGCCGCCGAACGTGCTGTCGTGCTGGTAGTGGACGATCTGCAGTGGGGCGACGCCGAGAGCGCCCTCGCGCTCCAGGAGCTGCTGCGTCAGCCCGGTCAGCCGGGCACCTTGATCGTCGTCACCTTTCGCTCCGACGACATCACGCAGGACGCGTTCATCCAGTCGCTCGTCGAGCATGCCCGCCGCGGCGATGCGTCGCTCGACGTGCGTGAGATCGAGCTTGGCCCATTGTCGGAGGACGCCAGCCGCGGGTTGGCCGAGCGCCTGTTCTCCGCTCCGTCCGCGTCGAGCGCCGACATCGACGACATCGTCAGGGAGTCGCGCGGCGTTCCGTTTCTGGTCGAGCTGCTGTCGCGCTATGTGAGCCGCGCGCCCGGTGTGGCACGCGGCGCCGGCCTCGCGGTGGACGACATGATCGCGTCGGCGCTCGGCAATCTCCCGGACGGCTGTCGCGATCTGCTCGAGGCGGTGACCGTGGCCGCCCGTCCGATCGACACGATGGTGGTCCGCGAAGCGGCAGGAGTGCCCGGCAACGAGCGGCGGCTCGTGGGCGCCCTGCAGGGAGCCTACTTGCTCCGCCCCGCCGGATCGGCGGCAACCGTGGAGCCGTATCACGACCGCGTGCGCGAAGCCGTGGTGCGCAACATCCCCGCGCCGCGGCTAGCCGAGATCCATTTGAGCCTGGCGCGCGCCATGGAGTCGCGTGGCGCCGACGAGCCCGAGACGCTGAGCGAGCACTTCCTCGAAGGCGGCGAGCGCGGCCTCGCGGCCATTCACGCCGCCCGCGCCGCGACTGCCGCGTCGCGCAAGCTCGCCTTCGAGCGTGCGGCCACGCTCTATCGTCGAGCGCTGGAGCTCACGCCCGATGCCACCGCGCACGGCGCGTGGCACGTTGGTCTGGCCGATGCGCTCGCCCACGCCGGCCGCGGCGTCGAGGCGGCGCGCGCCTACATGAAGGCGGCGACCATTGCCGGCGTGGACGCGGCGGCGATGCATCGCGCCGCGGCCGATCAGTTCCTGCGCTGCGGCCGCGTGCAGGAGGGACTCGCCGTCGTCGACGGCCTGGCAGCCGACGCCGGACTTGGCGTACAGCGCAGCCGCGCCGCGACGATCGCGCGCGTGCTCTACAGCCGCGGCGTGCTGCGCTTCAAGAACTGGCGCTTCAAGGAGCGCGCCGAGAGCGCGATCGACTCGCGGCAGCTGATGCGCATCGATCTCGGCATCACCCTGGGCGCCGGCCTCGCCCGAGTGGACGGCTTGCGCGCCGCCGACTATCACGCGCTGGCGGCTCGAGATGCGCTGGCGGCAGGCGAGCCGGTGCGCGTCACGCACGCCATGCTGGGCGAAGCGGCGTTCGGCTGCCTGCCCGGCGCGCGAACGCTTGCGACAACGACCGACCTCGTTGACCGCGCCGCCACGATGGCCGAGCGCCTCCAGGATCCTCACCTGAACGGCCTTATCCATTTGGTGAGGTGCATGGCCCTTGCCCATGCGGGGCAGTTCGCGGCGGCGCCGCCGGAGGCCGCGCAGGCCGAGGAGATCTTCCGCCGCCAGTGCGTGGATGTCTGGCGCGACATCGATCTGACGCAGGCCTACACATTTCTCTCGCTCTACTACATGGGCGAGCTCGCGGAGCTGGGCCGTCGCGTGCCGCGCCGGCTGCAGGAGGCGAGGGACCACGACGACAGCTATGCCGCAGCCGATGCGGTGGGCCGTCCGAGCATCCTGTGGCTCGCGCGCGACGACATCGCCGGGGCGCGCGAGGCGCTGGTCGACATTCGGCAGCCCGATGCGACGCATCCGCTCGACTGGCCGGATTATCTGAGGCTCTTTGCCGAAACGCAGGTCGATCTCTATGCGGGCGATCCTGCGCTCGCCTGGCGGCGCATCGAGAGCGGTTCATCCAGTCTCGAGCGCACCACGATCACGCTGGTACAGAGCACGCGCATCGAGGCGATGCACCTGCGGGCGCGCTGCGCGCTCGCCGCCGCCGGCAAAGCGACGAACGGCCAAGGCTTCCTCGACAAGGCGCGCGACGCCGCCCGCCGCCTGCGCCGCGAACGCGTGGCATGGGCGGCAGCGCTGGCCGATCTCATCGAAGCGGGAATCGCTGGTCGCCAGGGGCGTCCCGCTGCGCTCGATCTGAGCGCGCGCGCCCTCGCAGGTTTCGAGTCAGCGGGCTTACGCCTCTACGCGGCCGCCGCCCGTCGTCGTCATGGCGTGCTGCTCGGAGGTGATCGAGGGCGAGACGAGGTCGAGTTGGCCGATGCCTGGATGCAGCAACAAGAAATCGTGGCGCCCGCACGCCTGACGGCAATGCTTGCTCCGGGATTCGGCGATGAATGAATCCGCACGCGCCCGCCCGATGGCGCGAGGCGATCACGCGTTTATCACGGCGCTCGGCGTGCTGCTGCTGGCGCACGTGGCGGTGCAGCTCTATCACTTCATGTCGGGTCTGCCGCCAACTGCTCCGGTGCGCTGGACGCTCGTGGTACCGATCTGGTGCGCGTTCACGCTGGTGCATGCGATGTACTCGCTCGGCCCGCGCCGCACGGTATGGCTGAGCGCGCTCACCGTGGCGGTGTCGTTTGCGTTCGAGTACGTCGGCGTGAAGACCGGATGGCCATTCGGCGCCTACTACTACACCGAAGTGCTCGGGCCAAAGGTCGCGGGCACGGTACCGGCGGTCATTCCGTTCGCGTACCTGATGATGCTGTACCCGAGCCACGTGATCGCCAATCTGATCCTCGATGGCGGGCCGATTTCGGCGCAGCGTGGCATCATCGGCATCGCGACGGCCGGCCTTCTCACCGCGCTGGTGATGAGCGCGTGGGACCTGACCACCGATCCCGTAATGGCGGGCCAGGTGCGTGCCTGGATTTGGGTGGACGGCGGCCCGTACTTCGGCATTCCTTTCAGCAACTTCAGCGGCTGGATCCTCGTGGTGTGGTGCATCTGCGTGCTCTATCGCACGATCGAAGTACGCGTGCCAGTCGCTCCGCTCGGTGCGCCACGGCGCTGGCTCGCGCTCGGGCCGCTGATTGGCTACGGCACGATGGCGCTGTGCGACTCGGCGGTCGGCCTGCCGCAAGCCACCAGGCTCCTTCCCGTGTTCGCGATGGGCATTCCGCTGCTCGCCGCATCCATCCGGTTGTTCGAAGCTCCGCTTGCCGCCTTGCAGCGAAAGTGACGCAAACTTCAGGCTCAAGTCCGCAACTGCCGAGCTAAGAGCGTAGAATGCAACGCGGGATCGTGGAGGCGAATCACATGCTCAGGACACATCGCTCCCTGTGTACGCCGGGTCTGGTGCTCCTCTTGATCGTCGGCGGATGTGTCGAGTGGTCGTCGGCGCAAACGCGCGCGACGACGGCGGATCTGGTGGGCGTCGTCAAGGACGCGACCGAGGCGGTGCTGCCGGGCGCCACGGTGACAGCCACCAACACTGAGACGAATCAGCCGCGCTCGACGGTGTCGGGCGCCGACGGCCGCTACACGATCCCGGCGCTTCCGCCGGGCGTCTACCAGGTGTCGGTCGCGCTTCAGGGTTTCAAGGACGAAGTGCGCGAGAACATCCAGCTGTCGCTCGGCGCCCTCGTCGAGCTCAACGTCACGCTCGGTCTCGCCGGCGCCACCGAGGCGGTGCAGGTGATCGCCGCCGCTCCGGTCGTGGACACGCAGAAAACAACAGTCGCAACGGTGGTCTCGCAGCAGCAGATTCAGAGTCTGCCGATCGACGGCCGCAACTTCATCTCGTTCGCCGTGATCACGCCGGCGGTATCCACCGACCGCACGCCGCAGCAAGGGGCCTCCGCGACTTCGGGACTGACGTTCGCCGGGCAGCGCGCGCGATCGAACAACGTCACCGTGGACGGCCTCAGCAACAACGATCCCTCCGTCGGGTCCGTCCGTGCGAGCTTCAGCCAGGAGGCGGTGCGTGAGTTTCAGGTGCTCACCAACTCCTACACGGCGGAGTTCGGCAACGCCACCGGCGGCGTACTCAACATCGTGACGCGGAGCGGAACGAACCGGTTTTTGGGCAACGCCTTCGTCTTTTTCAGAGACGATGCGCTGAATGCGAAGTCACATTTCGAGCAGGTCGATCCGTTCGGTCAGCCTGTGGACCTCGACAAGGCGCCGTATGGCCAGTCGCAGTTCGGCGCCATCCTGGGCGGGCCGATTCGCCGCGACAAGACGTTCTTCTTCGTGTCGGCAGAGCGATTGAGCATCAGCTCCGCCAATCTCGTCACCATCGACGACCGCACCACCGTGCTGCACCCGTTTCTCGGCACGCCGCTCGGTACTCCGGCGCAGATTCTCCGGGCGGCCGGTTTTCCGGTCGAAACTGGCAACGTCTCCTTCGAGGCGCGGAACACGCAGACGCTGTTCAAGCTCGATCACCAACTGCGGCCAGCGCAGAGCCTGTCGATTCGTTTCAACACCGGCGACGAGCTCAACGAGAACATCGAACCCTTTGGCGGCATCACCGCCAAGAGCCGGGCGGCGGCGCTCGACTCTCAGGATGTCGTGATCGCGGCGTCGCACACGGCGGTGATGGGATCGTCATGGGTCAACGAGCTGCGCTTTCAGAG
This sequence comes from uncultured Acidobacteriota bacterium, assembly GCA_963807105.1. GTDB lineage: Bacteria > Acidobacteriota > Vicinamibacteria > Vicinamibacterales > UBA2999 > DASPWV01. The sequence goes on from CAWEAM010000003.1 coordinate 500,508, forward strand.
GGCGTTTCGCGATCAGCTCGTGCGCTCGCTCGATCCGGGGTGCGGCGGAGAGTGCCTCGAGGTCGATCAGGGCGGCCCCACGCTCGAGGTGACCGGCTACGCCAGCGTCGGGCGGCAGCGGTTCACGCCGCAGAACCGTACGACCGCGCTCTGGCAGGTGCTCGACACCGCGAGCGTCACCAGAGGCAATCATCTCCTCAAGGCGGGCTTCGATTTCCAATGGACGCAGGATCTGGTAGACGGTCCCGTGCTGCCGCTGCATTTCGGTGGACGCTACATCTTTCAGGCGCTGCCCCCACTTCCCGGTCTGCCGCCGGCGCCGATCAACCCGATCCAGGCGGTTGCGCTGGGTCTGCCGGCTGCGTACGTCCAGGGTTACGGGGAGGAGACGGACAAGTACGGTAATCGCAGTCTGGCGCTGTTCGTGCAAGACGACTGGCGGCTGACCGATCGCCTGACGCTCAAATACGGGCTCCGGTATCAGAAGCAGTTCTGGAAGGACCTGAGCTACATCGCCCCTGGGTTACCCGGGCACGTTCGGCGTGCCTTCCGACAACAACAACTGGGCGCCGCGCATCGCCGCGTCGTGGGACGTGACCGGCGACCGCAGGACATCGCTGCACGGCGCGTTCGGGCTGTATTTCGATCAGACGCTGACGGCGCTTCCCTCGGTCACCGATCTCCTCGACGGAGACGACCACGTCCGCACGCTCGTGCGGCAGTTTCCCACCTCGACCCCCGCATGGAACGCGCCCGGTCGCCAGCTGCCGGAGTCCGCCGCGGGAACGTTCACCTCGCTCAAGTTCCTGCTCGATCCCAGCCTGGAGACACCGTACGCGAGGCATGCCTCGATCGGCGTCGATCGCGAGCTGCCATGGGAGATGGCCCTCTCGGTGAACGCTGTGTATGCACGCGGGTTCGACCAGGTGGGTACGATCGACTACAACCCGATCGTGACGGCACTCGGGCCCGGACGGCGTCCCGAGGACATCAACGGCGTGCGGGATACCTCCGCCTCCATCCTGCAGATGACGACGTTCGGCGAGACCTGGTATCAGGGGCTCACAGCTTCGCTCTCGCGGCGTTACGCGAACCGCTTCCAGCTGATGGTGAGCTACACGCTGTCGAAGGCGGAAGACACCTCGACGGACTTTCAGAGCGCGTTCATCCCGCAGCAGAACGGACGCGGGCGGAATCCAAACGAGGTGGACGGTTTGCCGATCGACTTCGATCCGCGCAGCGAGCGTGGTCCTTCGGTGCAGGACCAGCGTCATCGGTTCGTGATGAGCGGCGTCGTCACGGTCGCTGGCGACATCCAGCTCTCGTCGATCATCACCGTCGCGTCGGGCCGGCCGTACAACATTCTCGCCGGCCAGGATTTGAATGGCGATGGCAACGGCGGCGCCTTTGCGCCCGACAGGGCGCGCCGCGATCCGGCGAGCGAGGCTTCGAGCGTAGGACGTAACTCGGGCACGATGCCCAGCCAGGCGATCGTCGATCTGCGCGTCAGCCGCCGTTTCTCTTTCGGAATGCCGGTGACCGTCGAGCCGATCTTCGAGGTGTTCAACCTGTTCAACCGCACCAACTTCATCGAGACCAACAATCTGAGCCCGGCATTCATCTGGGGCGTTGGTCCGTACCCGACGACGCCTCTGCCCGCGTTTGGCCACTTCACGCAGGCGGGGCCGCCGCGGCAAATTCAGTTGGCGGTAAAGGTCAGCTTTTAGGACTCGCTGCGCGAGGGGGACTCGCGGGGGCGAGCGACAACTCGCGGGCGAGGGGGACTCGCTCCGCTCGTAGGACTCGTCGCTACGCGACGTCGTGGGACTCGGCGCGGCGCGCCTCGTGAGAGACTCCCGAACGCCCCGGACGAACCTGGCGTTCCGAACCCTCGTCACGAACCTCCGTTAGAGCTTTTCTGCCAAGTGCGTGGGCAGTTGGAACGGCGCGCGTCCGTGCGCGCGCGAATAGCCCACGATCCGTTCGACGATGCGTCGCGTGGCGAATTCGCCGAGCCGCTTGATGACATACGACTCACGATAGAGAAACGTCGTCCGTTCGATCATGAACCGTGTGCCCGTCACCACCGCCGTCTGGAACAGCCGTCCAACGCCGTCCGCGCGCGCGCCAATCAGCACCGCCAGCTGCTCGCCGACGTGATAGCGAATCATCGCGCGGGTGAGCGACGGGAACAGCACCGGCTCCGCGAAGTCGACGAGCGCGTTCACCAGCGCACGGCCCGCCGTCGTGTCGGCCGAAACGCGCGGCAGCAGCCGATCGTACAAGGCCTTCGCCTCCGCGAAGTCGGCGCAGAGCAGCCGCGCATCGACGCCGAGGACGTGCCCGACCACGCCCCACAGGTGGATGTAGGCGTCCTTCTGCTCGTCACTGAGCACGGCGCCGAGCTGCTCGAGCGCGCGCAGCACGCTGAACGAGAAGGTGAGGAGCGTCCACGCCAGCTCCTGCTGATTGACGGGGAGGCCAAGGGTCTCATCCCACTGCAGAGCGATCAGCGTCCGTCCCAGCGCAGGACCGCTCGCGGTCGCGGCCCTCGACGGGGGCGTAAGAATCAGGTGGCGGATGGCCGCATGCATCAGGCGCACCTGCTGCGTCGTCCGCACGCCGACTGCCTGCGCGCCCATGCTTCCACGATCGCTCACGTTGAACACGAACTGTCCGGTCTCGATGAGTCGCCGCCAGATCAGATCGCGCTGTTCGAGACGCAGAGTCGAGGAGAGCACCGCGGCAATCCCGCGGCTCGCGTAGCAGGTGGGAAGGCCCGCCGTGTAGAGCACGCCGGCGCAGAGGAAGCCGTAGTCGACCGCGAGCTGCTCGGCGACGGCAATTTTGCGCGCATCGATCCACGGCGGCAGAGCCGACGTGCGATCGAGATAACCAATGAGCGGTGCCGGCGCGTCGCTCGGGATCTTGCCCGTCAGCAGCGTGCCCAAAAGACGGTTGACTGCATCGACATCGCCCAGGGCGAAGATCGCCCGCACCGTCTCGTCCGCCACGGGGTCGCCCTGCTGCCGCATCGCGTCCAGGAAGTCGTCGGACCAGTCGTCGCGAGCCATCTGCCGGCATAGTTTCGCAGATCGCCGGTGGTGCGACGCGATATCTGCACGATGATGCAGGAGGCGAGGCATCCGCAGGTTTCAGGTTCACGCGCCGAGCTCACACCAGACGGTGTAGGATGTCAGCCGCTCAGTCGTTTGCTTGCAAAGGTGGCCCCCAAGGCGGACATCGCCGCGGGGAATCTCGTGTTAGTGCGTACTCCTGACGATTCTTCCTATCGCAGGCCGCGCAGGAGGAGGCCGATGCCACGATTGATGCTGCTCATTGGCCTGGCGACGCTCCTCTCGTTGGCATGCGACTCGTCGCGGCCACGTACGACGCTGCCGTTCGCGCCCAGCGGTGCTGTCGCGACGCCTATACCGCAGCCCACGCCACAGCCCACGCCGCAGCCCGCGCCACTCGTCACCTACACTGTCTCGGGAGTCGTAAAGGACGGTGACGGAGCGGCGGTGCCCGACGTGGCAGTCCGCAGCGCTGCGGAACGCACCACCAGCGACGCCGGAGGTTTTTACACGCTGGAGATTCAGCGGCGCCAGCGATACACGGGAATTGTCCTGTCGAAGAGCGGCTTCGAAGACAGCGCGCATCCGATCAACCTCATCGCGAATGGCGTCACACGTGCCGATCTGACGCTCCACCGTGTGCTCGTCATCAACGCAGGCGACTCCATCAATCTCGAGTTGAAACAGGAGGACCCGGTCTGCGGATTCGAGGACGAGTGGCTGTGTCGTCGGATTCGCATTCGCGCCGGCGCACCGGGAACGCTGATTGCCGAGGTCACGCCGCTCGCCGGCTCGATCGAAGTGGCGCTGACCGTCGGCCAGATCAGGTATCCGTTCCAGCAACCAACGCGGATCACGCAACCTGTCAATTCCGCGTCGCAGGAGGTCGCCGTGGACGTCCTGGTGTGGTGGGGATTCCCGGGTCGCACAGCCGTTCGGTTGGCGACTACACTGCAACCGCAATGAAAGTTCGCGTTACTCCAGGGAGGTCCGACCAATGTTCCGTCGTCTTGTTCCATTCGCCGTTGCGCTCGTTCTCACCTACGCTGCTCCGGCTGCCGCGCAATCGCTGGGCACATTCCGCTGGCAGCTTCAGCCTTTCGGCAGCGTGCTGACGCTCACCGTCACGCAACAGGGGTCGATTTACCTCCTGAACGGCTTCGAGGCGCAGTGCAGCAATCCCAGCCTGCCGGTCTGGGGCGTCGCCGTGACGCAGGCAAACGGCAGCATCCTGTTCGGCCTGACGACGATCACCGACAACGGAAACGGTCTCCACACGCGAGCGTCGATCTCACCGTCCGGACTCAGCGGAACCTGGAGGGACAACGCGAATCAAACGGGCAACTTGGTGTTCAATCCTGGCAACACGTGCCCGGGTGGGCCACGCATCAGCCCGATCGTGCCCGACCTTGCTGACACCGCCTGGCCGAATGCCGCGACCGCCGAACCGCTCGCCGCGTTGCAGGCGCAGGTCGACGCGCTGAAAAAACGCCTGACAGATCTCGAGGCTAAAGAGCAGTAGTTGATTCAATCAACTCGGGCGGTGGGGTGTCCGGGTGAGACTCCCGATGAGAGTCGCACCCGTCGTGCCTCAATACCCGACCACGTAACTGTCGCGGGTTGGACTGACGCCGCCCATCAGCGCGCCACTGCGCGGATGCACGATGATCGCCTTCACCGATCCCACGCCGCGTCCGTTGTTGAGATCGAGCTTGTGCCCCATGGACGCAAGCTGATCGAGCACCGCTTTGGGCATGCTCGCGGGGATCTGCAGCGTGCCGGCAACTTCGTGCGGATAGTACGAGCTTCTGAAGCCGGTTGAGACGATATACGACTGCTCCAGCGCCTGCTGCACGTCCATCCCGAATTCGACGACGTTGAGGAAGAACTGCAACTGCGCCTGCGGCTGCGTGTCGGCGCCCGGGGTGCCGAACGCTATGTACGGTTTGCCGTCCTTCAACGCGAGCGCCGGATTGATCGTCTGGCGCACGCGCTTGCCCGGCTTCAACACGTTGACGTCGTCCGGCTCGAGGCCGAAATAGGCCATCCGGTTGTTGAGGAAGAACCCGGCACCGTCGACCACGTGGCCGCTGCCGAAAAGGCTCAGGAGCGACGAGGTGATCGACACCATGTTGCGGTCCTTGTCGATGACGGCGAGATACGTGGTATGGCCGTTCTCATCGACCTCGGACACGACGCGGCTAGCGGGCGCCGGCTGCGGCGCGGCGAAGGCGAGCGGCTGCTGGGTCGATGTCGCGCGCGTCGGATCGCCGGCGGGCACTTCGCCGGCGCTCGCGCGACTCGGGTCGATCAAGGCGCGGCGGCGCGCGGCGTAGTCCTTCGACAGAAGGCCGGCCATCGGGATCGGCGGCACGTGCCGCGGATCGCCCACCCACTTGTTGCGATCGGCGAACGCCAGCTTCAGCGATTCGGTGACCGCGTGCAGGTACGGCGCACTGTTGTGGCCCATGTCGCGCAGGTTCATGCCTTCGAGGACGTTCATCGCCTGGAGCATCACGAAGCCCTGCGAGTTGGGCGGGCACTCGTAAACTTCCACGCCTTTGTAGTTGACATGAATCGGCGTGTCCTCGTGCGGCTTGTAGCCGGCGAGGTCCGCAGCCTTGATCAGCCCGCCGTTGGCTTGCATGTAGGCGGCGAACTTCTGCGCGATCGCGCCCTGATAGAACGCGGCGCTTCCTTTGGCGCCGATCTCGCGCAGCGTCGCGGCGAGGTCTTTCTGCACGACCCGGTCGCCGAACTCGAGCGGGCGGTCGCCGTCGAACCAGATGCGCCTGCTCGACGGAGCCTTCGCGAGCTTCTCGCGATTCGTACGCAGCGCGGTGGCGAGCGCCTGCGAGACCGGGAAGCCGCGCTCGGCAAGCTCCGCCGCCGGGGCGAACGTGTCGGCCAACGACTTGGTGCCGTAGGTTTTCGACGCCAGCTCCACCGCACCCACCGCGCCAGGCACGCTCACCGACAGCACACCGTCGCTCGGCAGACCGCCCTTGCCCTTGTAAAAGTCCACCGTCGCCGCCTGCGGCGCGAACCCGCTGCCGTTGATGAACTTCACCTCACCGGTTTTCGCGAGATAGATCAGGATGAACATGTCGCCGCCAAGGCCGGTCATCTCCGGCTCCGCCAGCCCCTGCACGGCCCAGGCCGCGAGCGCGGCATCGACGGCATTGCCGCCCGAGCGCAACATGCGCACACCGATCTCGGATGCGAGGGCGTGGCCGGACGCCACCATGCCGTTGTCCGACAGGATCACCGGCCGCCAGGTGGCCTCGCGTGCGGCGGTGGCCGCGCTTTGCTGCGCATGAGGCGCGGCCGAGAGCGACAGGAGCACAGCAACGACGGGGATCGAGATGGCGCGTGACATGGCACACCTCCGAAGAACGTGTTGAGCTGAACGGCCCGCGGGCGGTGGTCATTGTAGCCCGCAAACAAATCGCCGCGCACACTCGTCCAAGGGTCTGAAGAAACGCCGTCGCACCCGTTCGCCGCCGCCGCTTGACATGCTACGTTCGTAGCACTATGCTACATGCGTAGCATAGACCCCCGGATGCGGCGCCGCCGCGCCGCACCTGAGGACGATCATCATGCGCACGCCCTGGCTCGAAGAGCTCACGCACAACCTCAAGTTCGCCGTTCGTCAACTGCGGCGCTCGCCGGGCTTCACCCTGGTGGCGGCGCTCACGCTGGCGCTGGGCATCGGCGCGAACAGCGCGATTTTCGCGCTGGTGGACGCCGCGCTGCTGCGGCCGCTGCCGTTCGCCGACGCCGATCGCCTCGTCATGATGTGGGAGAGCAGCGAGCGGTCAGCCCGCAATCGCGTTGCGCCGCTCAACCTCGCCGACTGGAACGAGCGCAGCCGCACCTTCGAGAGGATGGGCGCGTTCATCCCCAGCATCGGCGGCATGGTCATGAACGGCCGCGACGGAACCGCCGAGACCGTCACGCGCCAGTGGGTCCAGCACGGCTTTTTCGACGCGCTCGGCGTGAAGGCGATTGCCGGCCGCACCTTTCAGCCCGCGGACGAAGCGGCGCGATCGAGCGTCGTGGTCCTGAGCGAGTCGTTCTGGCGCACGCGCTTCGACGCCGACCCGTCGATCGTCGGCCGCGACGTTCGCCTCGACGGCATGCCGTTCACGATTGTCGGCGTGGCGCCACAGCAATTTCAGTTACTCGGGCGCACGAGCATGTGGGCGCTCGTGCCCTTCGATCGGCGGCCGGTGCTGCGCGGCGCTTACGTACTGCAAGTCATCGGACGGATGAAGCCCGGCGTGCGCATCGATGCCGCGCGCGCCGAGATGGCCACGATTGCCGACGGCCTGGCGCAGGAGTTTCCCGCGACCAACAAGGGACGCGGCGTCACGATCGAGCCGCTGCACGACGCGCTGATCGGAACCGAGCTGCGCACCACGTCGATGCTTTTTCTCGGCGTCGTCGGCTTCGTGCTGCTCATCTGCTGCGCCAACGTCGCCAACCTGCTGCTGGCCCGCGCCACCGTTCGTACACGCGAGCTGGCCATTCGTTCGGCGCTGGGCGCCGGCCGCGCGCGCGTCGTCCGTCAGCTGCTCACCGAGAACCTGCTGCTTTCGGGGCTCGGCGGGGCGCTGGGTATCGGCATCGGCGCGGCGATTCTGCGAGTGGCGCCGCTGATCATCCCGGAGGGTTTGTTACCTAGCGCGGTGACACTTGCCTTCGACGTGCGGGTCGTTGCCTTCTGTGCGGCGGCCACGCTCTTCGTCGGGGTGCTCTTCGGTCTCGCTCCGGCCTGGCAGATCACCGAGTGGTCGTCGGCGGCAGCGATGGCGACCGACACGCGGACCGTGATCGGCGGCGGCGGCAGGGTCCGCGCGCTTCTCGTAATGGGCGAAGTTGCGACCGCCGTGGTACTGCTTTTTGGCGCCGGGCTGCTGTTGCGCACGCTCATCGCGGTGGAAGGCGTCGATCGCGGCTATCGCGCCGACAGCGTGCTCACCATGCTCGTGGATCCGCTGGGTTCCAAATATCCCACGCGAGCGTCGCTGCTGCAGTTCTACGACGAGGTCGAGCGCGAGATTGCGGCCGTGCCAGGGGTCAAGAGCGTCGCCTGGACGACGGGGCTGCCGCTCGGAGCGTCGGACGGCGGACGGTTCTTCTTCGAGATTGCGGGCGACGCGCCGGTTGCCGAAAGCCAGCGCCCGACCGCCGACTATCAGATCGTGAGCCCCGCCTACTTCCGGACGCTCGATCTGCCGATCGTGACCGGCCGCGCCTTCGACGAGCGCGACACTGACGCCAGCACCGCGGTGTGCATCGTCAACGAAGCGTTCGTCCGCAACTATCTCGCCGGACGCTCGCCGATCGGCCTGCAGGTCGCGTTGCGGGCGGCGGGCTCGGCGCAAGCCAAGCCGGTGATGCGGCAAATTGTCGGCGTCGCGCGTCAGGTGAAGGCGCGGCCCGACGAGGTCGAAGATCTCATCCAGGTTTACGTGCCGATGGCGCAGGATCCGCTCGACGACATCTACCTGGCGGTGCGCCCAGCCGTTGGCTCCGCAGAAGCGCTGACCTCGTCTGTCCGCGCCGCGATCGGCCGCATCGACAAAGAGCAGCTGGTGAGCATCAGAGACGTGGTGACGCTCGACGATGTGGCGTGGCAGGCCACTTCGCGCCACCGCTTTCGGGCCGTGATGGTCACGGCGTTTGCCAGCCTGTCTCTCGTGCTCGCGATGGTGGGCGTGTTCGGCATCCTCGCCTATTCGGTTCAGCAGCGCGTGCGTGATTTCGGCGTGCGGCGGGCGCTTGGCGCGACGACGACCGACGTGTTCCGCCTCGCCATCGGCAGCGCCGCCCGCGTCATTGCCACCGGCGCCGCGATTGGCCTCGCGCTCTCGCTGGCGCTCGGGCGGCTGCTGGCGACGATGTTGTTTGGGGTGCAGCCGATGGATCTCGCGACGTTCGCGGCAGTGATCGTCGTGCTGGGACTGACGGCTCTGGTCTCGGTTACCGGCCCCGCATGGCGCGCCACGCGGATCGATCCCGCCGCGGCGCTGCGAGGGGAGTAATTGGATCGCCGACCTCTTCAGGCCAGCACGTCGTGGCCCGGTGCGGCAGCGTTCTCCAGCGCACGGCTGTCGGCCAGCCGATACAACCCCGGCGCGAGCATGGTCGCGTAACCTTCGGCGACGAGCGCGCGATTGCCGCGGCCGGCTTCCGGCCGCGAGAGGCCCGTCACGCGCGCCAACTCGCCGGGAACTGTCATGCCGGCGCCGGCGAGAAACGCCCGCGCGATCTCCAGCAGCGCTTCGTCGCGCGAAACCCGGCGCCTGATCGCGTCGGGAAAGCGCGAGACGGCCAGCGTCCAGACATAGGTGAACTTCGGCGCGTAGAAGACCGCGGCGGGCATCACGATCATCGCCGCCTGGAGCTCGTCGAGCGCCTTGTTGAACGCGGCGCGTTCGGTGACGCCGGATTCGTCACGCAGGTCCTTGGTGGCCATCTCCCACTCGCGGCGCAGCACACGCAAAATCGCGCGCGCGTGCCGGCTCAGTTGCTGCGACTCGTCGGCACGGCGGACGCCCCAAATCGCGTGAAAGTAGGGGATCATGCGCGGCGCGAGCAGCATGGCCGTGCCGCGCGCGAGCTTGGCGTAGTAGATACGCGCACGGCGGACGATGTCGTCCTTCAGCGTCCAGGTGAGCGAGGCTTCGGGATCGGTTTGCACGTTGCGCGGCAGGACGGCGTCGCGGCGTCCACACACCGCGACGTAGAGCGAGGGACCGGGACGGCGTGAATCGGTCAGGCAGGCGGCGAAGCCAACCTGCTCGATGAAGCGCTCGGCGTCGAGCGCGGTCTCGACCTGACGCGTGGCTTCGCGGCGCCAGCGGGTGTCACGGTACTCCTCAATCGCCTCCGATATGGTCTGTTTACGCGACATACCGGGAGCGATTGGAGTCGGTGCCAAAGGTGCCTCAGGGTTTCTGAAGTGCCTGACGTGCGGGGTGCTGTGGTGCAGGTGCTCTGGTGCTTGGTACTCGGTGCTCGTGCCGGGACTGGGTGCCGGTGCATGGGTGCCGGGTGCGGCGGGGCTATCGAGCACCAGCACCCAGCACCAAAGCTCCTCAGGCGCCCAAGGCACCCTTAGGCACCCAAGGCACCTTTGAGGAAACTACCAGTCCACCTTCGCGCCGAAGCGGAAGATTCGCGGCGGAATGATCGTGCTCGGGAACAGGAATGAGCTGCCCGACACGTAATTCTGCCGGAACTCGGCGTTCGAGTTGGTGATGTTGTAGACGTCGAGGAACCCTGAGACCGAGCGCGCACCAAAGCGGAAGACCTTCTCGGCGCGCAGATCCAAGATGGTCGTGTGATCCATCCGGTTCGACGACAGCGGCTCGACCAGGACCGGCTGCGTCCCGTAATTGAACGGGACTTGTACGACGCGGCCAATCGCGTCGCCCGCCTGGTGGCGCAGCATCGGGGTCAGCCTGATGCCGTAAGGGGCCTCGATCGTGGACATCAGCTTTACCGTCCAGTTCGTGAACTCGTAGGCGCCGTCCTCGCGATCGGTGTTGATCAGATCGTTCGGCGTGTACGGCAGCGCGTACTGCCGCACGGCCGTACCAGCGAACGTCGTCGCGTGATCGAAGTTCAAGGTATGCGTGAACGAGGCGCGCAGCGACCAGCGTCCGGTCATCCGCCGGTTCCCGCTCACCTCCCACGTGTAGTAGTCGCCGTTCGCGTCGGGTACGTTGGCGACGGTGGTCAACGTCGGGAGGGTGCGTCGTGATTCTTCGATATTGAATCCGCTGATTGGCGCGCCGTCATCCGCATTTCCGGTGACACCGTCAGGACCAGGATCGGGGAACGTCGCCGGCACGTTGAAGGCGCTGAAGGGCTTGTTGGCATCCACGTTGGCGCGCTGATTGCGAATCTGGCGCATGACGAACCCTGCCCGCACGCCGAAGTTGGTCGCGACCTGGCGCTCGAACCACGTCGAGTACTCGCGGGTGAAGGTATTCTCCAGGTCGGGATCGACCACCGCGCTGGCGACACCGCCTTGCGTCTGGATCGGATTGGCGCCCTGTTCGCCTTCGTCCCACGACCCGTTGCCGTTGCGGTCGGTCCACGCATAACGGCGGAACCACGGCGATCGATTGGGGTTCGCGGCAGTTGAGATGTTGTTGCTCGGGTTCCACCAGTACTGACCGTAGTTGAACTTCAGAACCGTGCGGCCGTTGCCCGACAGGTCATAGGTGATGCCCATGCGGGGCCCGAGCAGGTTCCACGAAACCAGATCGTCCACCTCCGCGAAGGTGACGGGTGTCGGGCTGATGCGGCCGGCGGGATGCCCCTGTTCCGGCAGCGAATTGCGGAACCGATCGAACCGCAGTCCCGGTGTCAGCGTCAGCCGGTTGTTCACCCGCCAGGTGTCGTTGGCATAGAGCGAATACGTCATTAGCGTGGCCTCGATCTCGCCCGGATCGAGCAGATCGACCTCCGAGGCCACGTTCTGACGGGTGTACGAAACGGCGAGATTGCCGTAGGACGTCGAAAAGAATTCCTCGTTGAAGGTCTCGTGGAACACCTCGCCCCCAACTTTCAGCTCGTGGCTGCCGGCGAGGCGGTCCTTGAAATAGCTCACCGAGCCGAGCACCTGGTTCCGGCGTCGCGCCTGGAAGCGATCCAGGTTGGGTCCCGTCACGATGCTCGTGGTGAGATCCTCGATGCGTGGTCCGGTGGCGCTCGGGTTGGGCACGAGCGGCCAGTCGTAGCCGAACTGCCCGCCGCGGACTTCCGCGAATGTCGACTCGCTCACCACCTTGTTCCATTCGCCCTTGTAGACCCATGCCCAGTGGCGCTGACCCTGCGTCGAGCCTTCGGTGAGGTTGATCGGATTGTTCGCGCGGCGGGCGTCGAGGCGCGTTGGCTGGATTTTCAGCGTCCGCATCATCGACGCGATGAACTTGTTGTTGCCGGCCATGGAGTAGGTGCCCTTGCCGCTGAAGTGGCGCAGCCGCGTCTGGTGCGGCCGCACCGGGAAGCGCGGCTCGTTGATCTCGGTGTCGAACTCGCGGTACGAGCCGTACCACCACAGCGCGTCCTTCTTGACATACCCGCCGGCATCGGCATTGAAATCGTAGTACACCTCCATCCGATTGACTTCTTTGTCGCGGGCGCCGCGGTCAATCTGCTCCTCGGTGATGTTGGTCGCCTGCAGGCTGGAGTTCTGGAAATCGCCGTACAGCGAGCCGTGGAACTCATTGCCGCCGGACTTGATCATCATCTGCGTCTGCACGCCAGGCTGGCCCATGTCGGCGCCATGTCCGGCCGTGCCGGCCGTGACCTCTTCGAACGCACCGTAATCGACATAAACACCGATTGCGCCGTCGCCTTCCGTAGTGACGAGGCCGTCGATCATGACGCGATGCTGCCCGCCCTGCGCGTCGTAGGACCGATACCCGCTCTGCGTGCCGGCGGCGCTGCCGCCGACGTCGACCCGCGCCATGGTGATCGCCGGCGACTCGGCGAGAATCGACCACATGTCGCGCGCGCTGGGAATCGCGGCGAGCTCCTTGTAGTCGTAGTTGGTTGAGGTCTTGGTCGACGCCACGTCCACCACCGGTGTGTCACCGATCACCGTGACGGTCTCCTGCACACTCGACAACTGCATTGCGACGTCGAGCGTGGCGGTGAAGCCGAGCGTGACGCGGATGCCTTCACGGATGACCGTGGCAAAGCCGGGCAGCTCGTACTTCACGCTGTAGGTGCCCGGTGGAATGCCGGGGAAGCGATAGCTGCCCTCTTCGTTGGTGACCGCGGTCTGCGCGCCCTGCATCTGCGGCGCCGAAATGGTCACCGTCACGCCGGGGAGCACCGCGTCGGACGAGTCGGTCACTTTGCCGTTGATCGAACCAGTGGTGGCGCCGACCGTTTGCGCAGGGAGTGTTGTGGGGACTAACAGTGTGAGAGACGCGAACAAGCCAATCAGGAACTTCATCGAATTCCTCCGTGGGCTGACCGCAGGACAAGGTGACGACGAAACACCGGGGTGCCGCACCGAGGGAGTTTGGGCCCAGGTACAAGGGGCGGCAGGCTGATTATGGCCGCATCCGGTTGCGAGTCAAGCGGGGTCGCAGGACCCCTGTGAAGAGAGTTGGGATGGACGGCAGAGGTGAGGGCTGTCTCGACGGCGTGCCAGGGCCGTTTACCGGCTCCCGCTTCTACTCGTTACTGGCTCTCGCGGCCCGCGAGAGCGCGACGCGGAACCCGATGAACGGCCGGCGGGCGCCAGGGTCGGCGCCCGTTCGCGCGGTCGCGCGCACCAGCCGGGCACTGTCCCCGAAGTGACCGCCGCGGATCACCCACAGCGCATCGGCCTCGAGGTGGGCGCGATCGTCGCTCGGATCGTACGGATAGGGCTGATACGGGCTGCTGGTCCACTCCCAGACGTTGCCGCTCATGTCCGACAGCCCATTGGCACATTCCGGACAAGCAAACGCGCCGATTGGGGTGGTGCCGGCGCTGTCGAAATTCGCGCGCGACCGCTGTGGCTGGTCGCCCCACGGATAGCGGCGCTCGTCGCCGCCTCGTGCCGCCTTCTCCCATTCGGACTCGTTGGGCAGCGTCACCCGCCATCCGTCGGCCAGGCGCGCCTTGATCGAGGGCGGCGTGGAGGCGTCGCTCTTCAGCGTCCGCTCCAGCCATCGGCAATAGGCCAGCGCATCGGGCCAGGAGACGAACGCCACCGGGTGCGTTGGCGGTCCGGCAACGGCGCGCGGATCGACGGTCCACCGGCTGCTGCGCGCGAATCTGGCGAACTCCGCCACCGTCACTTCGTGACGGCCGATGTAGAACGTCGGCACGGATACGGTGCGGACGCCGGCCGAGGCCGGCCAGCGCTCGTTGTCGAAGGCGTCGGGATCGCGCAAATCTGCGCCCATCGTGAAGGGCCCGCCGGCGATCTCGACGAGGTCGGGCATCGCACCTGACTCGACGCGCAGTGCGGAAGACCCAGTCGTGGCGGACAACCACAACAGGCCGGCAAGGCAGAGCGCCACGCGCAGCGTCATCGCGATGCCGTGCGGCTCTCGCACGCGAAGCGCCAGCCGTGCCTGCACGCGCGGCTGTAGAGCTCTGGCTCCGGCATGTCCACGAGATTCGGACCGCCCTCGCGCACGAGCAGACGCAGGTCGAGCGCGCGGGGATGTGTCTGCAGCGGTTCGGCCGGGTCGAGCAGGTTGACACAGCCCGCCTGGAAGCGCGCCTCGCACGCGCGCGAGAAGAACCCCAGCGCGCGCTCGATGTCCGGCGGAATCAAGCGGCCTTCGACGTAATGGCGACCGACCTCGTTGCACGCCCAGCCGGCGTTGTCGCTGCAATACGACGTTTCAATACGCAGCAGGCGCTGGCACGCGTTCGGACGGCCTTCCGCGCACGCCTGCTGCCAGAAGGGCAGCGAGTCGCCGCGGTGCATGCCGTCGGTGGCGCCCGACGCCGTCATCGCGGCGAAGAAGACAATCCACACCGCCATGTGCGCCACGTTCAGGCGGCCGAGCGGTGGATCGAGACCGAGTCGATGGAGGATCGGTCGCTCGCCGATCGTACGCACGAGACGGTCGATGCCGGGTACCGCGAGGTTCAGCAGCGGCACGCACAACAACTTGTCATAGAACGTCGGGAGACCAGCGGCCCCGAGCAGTCCGTAGAGAGTGAACACGCCGGCGCCGTACAGAAATCCGAAAATCGCACGCCCGAGCGGCGTGCGCGGCGAGGTGGACGGGTCGGTCACCAGCAGGTGCATGCCGAGAAACACCGCCGACGGGATCTCCGAGTCTACGAAGTACGGCACCCCGGTCGCGGTGACGTAGATCGCGCTTGCGGCAAAGAGCGTCGCCGCGGCCATCGCTGTCACCGGGGTGATGGCAAAGAAGTACATCACCACGAGGCCGATGGCGAAGAGCACCATGTAGATGCGCGGGCCGAGACTGAAGGTCGTCGCGATCTCCTGCCCCCAGGTCAGGCTCGTCGTATCGGTGGCGAGGAGCGCGATCGAAAAGATCGCAAGCGTAAACGCCGATGGATTGAAGATGTGGACGCGCCGGCCGTCGCGCGTCCACCGCACGAAGCCCTTGCCGACGAAACCGAGCGCGATGAGCACGAACTGGAGCGCGAACCAATCGTCCTTGAACCAGAGAAACAGGTTGGTGCTGAAGACGATAGGGAACGGACCGAAGCCGAGGACGTAATCTTCGCCGCGGGACCACGCCAGCAGCATGTCGAACGCGTAGGCAAACAGCAGCTGGCCGGCGAGGAGCGGCAGGAAGTCGTAAACCGGCGGCCAGTACCAGCCCCAGTAAGCGTAGACGCTCAGCTGACACAGGCTTTGCACGTAGTGCTGCGCGCGTGGCGCGGCGATCCGGATCGTCGTGGATGCGGAGCGGCGGGCGGCGAGAATCGCCAGCCACGCCAGCAGCATGGCGGCGGCGCTCCAGAACGACCAGGTGAGCGCCTCGTTCTGGCGCAGCCTGGGGAGCAGCGTCAGCGCAAGGAGCCCGGTGGAGAAGACGAGAGGTGCGGCGATGCCTTGCAAAGCGGGATTGCAGCGCTTTTACACCACCGGACCTCTCGAGCGCAAACGAAGGTCGATTGACAGATCGGCCGCCGTCGCCACATCCTAAGGCCACTCCAGAGGTGCCCATGAACAATGAGAAGCCGCGGAATTGGACGCCGTACGCGTTATCAGCTCTGCTGGCGGTCGTCATTGCGCTGGTCGTAGCCGGCCGGCCCGGCTCCGCACAACAGAAGGGCGACTGGCCCAACATCACCGGCGGCGACTCCGCGACGAGATACTCGGCGCTCGATCAGATCAACGCGTCGAATTTCAACAACCTGAAAGTCGCATGGGAGTGGGACGGCGATGCCGGTCCGGACGTCAAGATCGGCGACATCAACGCCCGGTCGCTGCCGCTTTACGCGGACGGCATGCTCTTGACCACCTCTGGCGAGCGCCGCACCGTCCTCTCGCTCGATCCGGCGACGGGCAAGACCTTGTGGAGCTTTCAGGAGCCGCTGACGCCGCGTCACGAATACTCGATGCGCTCCAATCACGGCAAAGGCGTCGCCTACGCGAGGATCAACGGGCGCGGCGTCGTGCTGGTTTCGACTCCCGGCTTCTTCCTGCACGCGCTCGATGCGAAAACGGGCAAGCCGCTCGAGGGCTGGGGCGGCGCCGTGCCGGTTGCCGGATTTCCCAAGAGCGGGTCGATCGATCTTCTGAAGGATTTGATTAACGACTGGATTCCGTGGCGGCAGACCGAGCAGCAGTACGACCCCGCGAAGGGCCTGCCTCTGGAGCTCGGGTACATCACCACCTCGTCGCCGCCGATCGTCGTCAACGACGTGCTCATCGTCGGCAACTCCGCCGAGCAGGGTTACAACCAGACGCGCATCGAGAACGTGCCGGGCGACATCCTCGCCTACGACGCGAAGACCGGAAAGTTCATGTGGAAGTTCCACGTGATCCCGCGGCCCGGCGAGTACGGCCACGAGACGTGGCAGAACGACGCGTGGCGATGGACCGGCGACGTGTCGTCGTGGGCGCCGATGTCGGCCGATCTAGCCCGCGGGCTGGTCTACATCCCGACCAACGGTCCGACGATGGACTATTACGGCGGGTTCCGGCCGGGCGACAACCTGTTCAGCACGAGCATCATTGCGCTCGACGTGAAGACCGGCAAACGTGTCTGGCATCAGCAGCTCGTCAAGCACGACATCTGGAACTACGACACGCCGACGGCGCCTGTCCTCCTCGACGTCACCGTCAACGGGCGGCGCATCCCGGGGGTCTTCCAGGTGACGAAGCAGTCGTGGGTGTATTCCTACAACCGCCACACGGGCGAGCCGATCTGGCCGATCGTCGATCGGCCGGTGCCGCAGTCGACGGTGCCGGGCGAGAAGCTGGCGGCCACTCAGCCGCACGTGACCAAGCCGGCGGCGTTCGACTTCCAGGGTCGACGCGAAGAGGACGTCATCGACTACACGCCGGAGATTCGAAAGATCGCGCTGGCGCGGGCGCGGGAGAGTGATCTGCTCGCGCCGCTCTTCGTGCCGCCAACGCATCGCGGCAATCCTGAGGGGAAGGGCCCGGCGAACGTCTGCCCCGGCGGCAACGGCGGCGCGAACATCGTTGGTCCGCCGGCGGCCGATCCAGTCAGTGGCATCCTGTTCATCACATCGATCAACGGCTGCTCGCCGACGATCCTCGCGCCGGCCAAGGAGCGCGACAACGATCGCATGACCGGCAAGACGGTGTCGCCGTGGGCGGTCGCGCGCGGGCCGGCCGCTGCGCCGCCGGCGCCGAAGCCGATTCCCAACGATCCCCTCGAGGGTATCCCGGATCTGTTCAAGGGACCGGTGGGACGCATCACCGCCATCGACATGAACACGGGCGAGCATCTCTGGATGATTCCCAACGGCGAGATGTCAGCGAAGCAGCAGCAGGCCTTTCGCAACAACCCGCTGCTCAAAAGCGTGAACGTCGATACCAACTGGGGCCGCCGCCAGCACGCGGCGATGGCGGCAACGGCGACGCTGCTGCTCGCGACCGGGACCACGGCGGACGAACGCAACCACCTGTTCGCGATCGACAAGAAGACGGGCAAGCGCGTCGGCCAGGTTCCGACGCAGCGCCTCGGACAGTACGGCCTGATGACATATCTCCATCAAGGCAAGCAGTACATCGTGCTGCCGAGAAACGGCGGATACACCGCGCTCGCGCTGCCGTAGTCGGCGCGGAAGCAGGAAGGCCCGCGCCGCACAGAGTCACACACGACCGGCTCCAATTGGGGCCGGTCGTGTTGTGCACCGCTCAAAGCGGCGATGATGAGCAGCCATGTGCGCGAATGTCCCAACGCTCCCGTCGCTCGTGGTCTTGATGGGTGTGGCAGGATCGGGCAAGACCACGGTCGGCCTGGCGCTCGCCGGGCAGACGGGATGGACATTCATCGATGCCGATGACTATCACTCGGCGGCAAACCGCGCGAAGATGGCGGCCGGTCGTGCACTGAGCGACGAGGACCGCGCTGGCTGGCTCGAACGGCTCAACGCCGTCCTCCGCGAGACCGTGCGCCAGGGCACGACCGCCGTTCTGGCGTGCTCGGCGTTGACGGCGCGCTATCGTGCGACGCTGGCGCGCGGGATCGCCGGCGTCGCGTTCGTGCATCTCCACGTCACACCTGAAGTGGCGCGCAGCAGGGCGGAGGCGCGCAATCATTTCTTTGATCCGTCGCTGGTCTCGAGTCAGTTCGAGTCGCTCGAGTTGCCTAACGATGGCATTGTCGTGGACGCAAGCCAACCCGTCGGCGACGTCGTTGCCGCGATCGCCGAGAAGTTGGGCGTGGTCTAGCACGGGAACAATCCCGAGAACAGCGGCGCGCCGGCGCCGGTGGCGAAGAGCGCCACGAAGGTGCGGCGATCGAGCATAGGCG
The DNA here is from genome assembly GCA_963807105.1 of uncultured Acidobacteriota bacterium. GTDB lineage: Bacteria > Acidobacteriota > Vicinamibacteria > Vicinamibacterales > UBA2999 > DASPWV01. Next base: position 519,058 of record CAWEAM010000003.1, read on the forward strand.
GGCAGTGTAACAACTGCGTCAGCCTGTCAAGTGCGCTCGAATATCTAGCCGGCGGTGCTCTGTGTCTGCGCGACGACTTCCACCGCAGTGTCCGGAGATCCCTCCGGAATACAGGAGGTCTGCGGTCTGAGTGGCGTCTCCATCTCGCAAATCCTCAATGATTTACAGCGTCAAAGCGGGGTCTACGTGCGTGGCACTCGCCGTGCTGAGATGCCAAGCACATGACGACTTTCGTTACCTCCGTCCTCTTGTTGTTAATGAGTGCGAGCCACCCGCAGGAACCATCGGCGCCAGGTGGGGCTGCGTCGTCTCCAGCGACGCCGAGCAGCGCTCAGCCACTGCAGACGTCGCTGACGTGCACATCCAAACCAGGAGAACGCACGCAGTGCTCGGCGGATACCTCGAAGGGCGTCGTGCTGCTGCGATCGACAGGCGACGCGCCATGTCTGCTCGGAAGGACCTGGGGCTACGACCAGACCAGCGTCTGGGTATCGGAGGGGTGCGGCGGGGAGTTCGCGCTGGGGGAAACGGCGCTTCCACAGACGACGACGCCAACGGCGGCGCCCAGGAATCCCACGGAGCGAATCGAAACCTGGGGCGAGTTCGATCCCGGGGACGGCTTCCTGATCGGACGAAGCAGCGCAGGCGAGTTGTCCGTCAGCGGATACGCGCTGGTGCGATACGTAAACCAGATGCGCGACGAGCCGACATTTACCGATCATCTGGGGAACACGCGCCCTGTTGATGGCCGCAACGACATCTACCCCCACAGGGTCATGATCTTCCTGAAGGGTTGGCTCGGCGACCCGAAGCTGGTCTACGCGGTCACCTTCTGGACGGTGCTCGACACCGACCAGAACGCCATTTTCGGCAACATGGGCTATCAGTTCAGCCGGAAGTTCAGCGTTTACGCGGGCCTGAATGGCAACCCGGGTACCCGCTCGCTCCAGGGCTCTCACCCCTTCTGGCTGGGCCAGGATCGCGTGATGGCCGACGAATTCTTCCGTCCGTTCTTCGGCGCCGGCGTCTGGGCGCAGGGCGAGCCCGTGCGCGGCGTCTGGTACAACGTGATGCTGGCCAACAACAACAGCATCCTCGGCGTCCGATCGAGCCAGCTCGATCGGACCTTCAGCCCTAGCGCGTCGGCGTGGTGGATGCCGACGACAAAGGAGTTCGGCCCCAGGGGCGCCTACGGCGACTGGGAACAGCACGAGAAAGTCGCCACGCGGTTCGGATTCTCGACGACGTGGAGTCCCGAGGAGCGCTTTACCGACCCGACCACCGGCGCGACGGACAACACCACGCTCCGGCTGGCCGACAGCGTCAACGTGTTCGACAAGGGGGCGCTGGCGCCAGGCGTCACCGTGGACCGGGTGACCTACAAGATCCTCTCGTTCGATGCCGGCATGAAGTACCGGGGCATCTTCCTGCAGACCGAGATTTACAACCGCTGGCTCGACGACTTCACGGCGGATGGCCCCCTTCCGGTCAGCAGCGTTCACGACACCGGCTTCTACGTGCAGGGGGCGTTCTATCCCGTCCCGAAGAAGCTCGAGGTTTATGGAGCGACCTCGCAGATCTTTGGCGACAAGAGCGCCGGGTTCAGCAACAGCAGTGAGTACCTGGGAGGGATGAACTTCTACGTGACGAACTCACGCAATCACAGGGTCAACCTCCAGTTCATCCACGTGAACGGCACGCCGGTCAGCAGTGCGTTCGGGTACTACGTCGGTGGGCAGACGGGCAATACGTTCGCGACCGGCTTCTCGGTGTTCTTCTAGGAGCAACGGAGTTCGTCATGACTACGTTCATCCGCCTCCGACGTCGGGAACTCTCGATCGGGACCATCGCGATCCTGGCAGCGTTCGTCGCGGTGTTCATACCGTCGTCACCGTTGGGGCGCAGAGCGGCGGCCGAGCAGCCCGCGATCGGCACGCCCGAGTTTCACGACTCGCATTTCCACCTGACGAACTACATCCAGCAGGGCATCCAGGCCAAGCAGTTCCTGGAGATCATGGGGAACCGGGTGGGCCGATCGACGCTGTTCGGCATCCCGCTGCAGCAGCAATGGTCGCACGCGAACTCCGGCGATTTCGCGCCGACCTACTACCTGCACACCGACGCGCCGCTCTACTACTACTCGTTCACCGACGCGTACATCGCCAGCGTCTACCGCGCGCTGCCAAAGGAGGCCCAGGCGCGGTTCGACCCGATGATCACCGGCTTCAATCCCGCCGACATGTACGGCGTCGACCACATCCGGCGCGTCCTCACCATTTTTCCCGGCGTCTTCACCGGCATCGGCGAGTTCAGCGTCCACAAGGAGTTCGTCTCCTCGAAGATTGCCGGCGAGACCGCCAGCCTGATCAACCCGGCGCTCGACCGGATCCTCGAGTTCGCCGCGGAGACCGGCCTCGTCGTCATCCTGCACAACGACATCGACATGCCGTTCGGCAAGGTCGACGCCGAGCCGGTTTACCTCACGCAGATGAAGGATCTGCTGAAGCGGCATCCGAAGACCACGATAATCTGGGCGCACACGGGCCTCGGGCGGATTGTCCGTCCGGTGCAGGTCTCGGCGGAGGCCGCCGAGCGCACGCCGACACACCTCCAGATCCTCGAGGGCATGCTCAAGGACCCGTCGCTCGGTCACGTCGTCTTCGACATCTCGTGGGACGAAGTGGCGAAGTACGCGGTCTCGTCGCCGGAAGTGACTGCGCGGGTTGTCGCCCTCTTCAATCAGCACTCCGACCGGTTCCTCTTCGGCACCGACACCGTTGCGCCGTCCGGCCCGACGCCGTACTACGCGGTCTTCGATCTGTGGGCACCAGTCTGGCGCCTGCTGACGCCTGACGCGAGCCTCAAGGTGCGCAAAGGCAACTACGAGCGGATCTTCGACGAAGGACGCCGAAGGGTCCGCGCCTGGGAAACAGCAAACGTGAAATGACGCAATCTGTCATGGAGCTTGGAGGATAGAAATGCGTAGACGTGTTTGGAGTTTGTCTGTTCGGGCGTGCCTGATCGGTCTGGGAGCGCTCGCGTTGGCAAGACCGTCGAGCGCACAGTCGCCAGCCGAGATCCAGCAGGCGGTTGACGCTGCGCATGCAAAGTTCAGGACGCTCAAGGAGGGCAAGAACGCCGACTACATTCCCGCGCTCGCGAAAGTCGATCCGGACCTGTTCGGAATCGCCGTGGTCACAGCCGACGGCAAGGTCTACGTCGCGGGTGATGTAAAGACCGAGGTCTCGATCCAGTCGATCTCCAAAGTATTCACGATGGCCCAGGTAATTCAGGAGCAGGGGGTGGACGCGATCGAGAAACGCATCGGCGTCGACGCCACGGGCGCGCGGTTCAACTCGATCATCGCGGTTGAAGCCGTCAGGACCGTCGTGGGGACGGGAGCACCGGAGATGAACCCGCTGGTGAATGCTGGCGCGATATCGGCGACGAGCATGGTGACTGGAACGACAGCTGATGCGGTGTGGACAGAAGATCATCGGCTTCCACAACGACGCCGCGGGACGACAGCTAAGTGTTCTGCAGGACGTCTACAAATCCGAGTCCGACACCAACCAGCGCAACCAGGCCATCGGCGCGCTCATGCTCGCGTACGGGTACATCAAGGGCAACTGGCAGCAGGCGGTCGACCTCTACACTCGTCAGTGCTCCATCGGGGTGAACGCGAAGGATCTGGCGACGATGGCGGCAACACTGGCAGCGGGAGGCAGGAATCCGGTCACCGGCAAGCAGGTCATCGACGCCGCAAGGGTCCCCGGCGTCCTCGCCGTCATGTCCACCGCCGGACTGTACGACGACTCGGGGAAGTGGCTATACCACACTGGCCTCCCGGCGAAGAGCGGCGTCGGCGGTGGCATCATCGCCGTGTCGCCCGGCAAGTTCGGCATCGCCGTCATCTCCCCGCCGCTCGATGACGCCGGCAACAGCGTGCGGGCGCAGCGCGCCATCGCCGATATTTCCGCGGCTCTCGGTGGCAACCCTTATGGCGCGCGAACGACGGCCCAGCAGGAGCCGAAGCCGAGCCTCGAGATTTACGGGTTCGCGATGCTCGACATCGGGCACGACTTCAAGCAGATCGATCCGAACTGGTCCGACACGATGCGCGTGACGAGGCTGCCGTCGTTCGAGAACGAGTTCGGGAGGATCACAACACGTTCGCCGGCGTGCGGCAAAGCCGCCTCGGCGTGCGCTCGTCGACGCCCACCGCGGTCGGCGAGTTGAAGACCACCTTCGAGTTCGAGCTGTTCGGCACCGGTGTGGACTAAGGCCAGACGACCTTTCGCCTGCGGCACGCCTACGGCGAGCTCGGCGCGTTCGGCGCAGGGCAGACGTGGAGCCCGTTCATGGATCCTGACGTGTTCCCGAACTCGCTCGAGTACTGGGGACCCACCGGGATGGTGTTCTTCCGCAATGTCCAGGTGCGCTGGATGCCGGTTCAAGGCGAAACACGCAATTACGCTGGCGCTCGAACGTCCCGGCGCGAGCGGCGACCAGGGCGTCTACTGCGGACCGCGTCGAGCTGCAGAACATCAACGCCCGGTTCCCGCTGCCCGATTTCTCCGGCTGCTTACAAGTACACGAATGGATTGGGGCTACGTCAGGGCGGCTGGCATGCTCCGGCGAATCAACTGGGACGACATCCTCGACGATCGATTCGATTTGTCGGGCGATGCCACCGGCTGGGGCATCAACCTCAGCTCGAACCTGAAGGCTGGCGAGAGTAACGTCGATGCGGATGCAGTTCATGGTCGGCGAGGGCATCCAGAACTAAATGAACGACTCGCCGGTCGACATCGGCATCGTCAACAACCCGTCGAATCGCCATGACGCCGCTCCTCGGCGAGCCCATTCCCATCGTCGCGTCGTCGTGTTCCTCGATCATACGTGGAGCGAGCAGTTCAGCAGCGCGATCGGCTACTCGTGGCAGGACAACGACAACACCGAAGCGCAGGCGCCGAATGCGTTCCGGGTCGGACACTATGCGCTCGGCAACCTCCTCTACACGCCGGTGCCGAACGTGATGGTCGGCGGCGAGCTTCAGTGGGGTCGTCGAGAGAACTTCTCCGATGGTTTCCAGAGTGACGGCCTCAAGATGCAGTTCTCGTTCAAATACAACTTCTCGTGGAAACTTGGAGGGTAGTAATGACTCGACGCAATCGAATTGTCTCGCTCGGCGCGTGCGCGCTCGCTCTTGGGATGCTGGTCCTCAGGGACACGCGACTCGACGCGCAGTCGGGCGCCGAAGTTCAGCAGGCCGTGGACAGCGCCTACGACCAAGTTCAGGACGCTGCAGGAAGGCAAGAATGCCGACTACATCCCGGCCCTGGCGAAGGTCGATCCCAATCTCTTCGGCATCGCGGTGGTGACCGCCGACGGCAAGGTCTACACGGCCGGCGATGTGAAGCACCGACGGTCTCGATCCAGTCGATCTCGAAAGTCTTCACGATGGCTCAGGTGATCCAGGAACAGGGGCTCGAGTCGATCGAGAAGCGTATCGGCGTGGACGCGACCGGCGCCCGCTTCAACTCGATCATCGCGGTCGAGGGTGTTCGCACGGTCGTCGGTAGCGGCGCACCGGAGATGAATCCGCTGGTCAATCCCGGCGCGATCTCGGCCACCAGCATGGTCACGGGGGGCGACGTCCGACGAAGTCTGGAAGAAGATCATCGGATTCCACAACGACGCAGCGGGACGTCAGCTGAGCGTGTTGCAGGACGTCTACAAGTCCGAGTCGGACACCAATCAGCGCAACCAGGCGATTGGTGCGCTCATGCTCGCCTACGGCTACATCAAGGACAACTGGCAGCAGGCGGTCGATCTCTATACGCGTCAATGCTCGATTGGCGTGAATGCGAAAGACCTGGCGACCATGGCGGCGACGCTGGCGTTCGGCGGCACGAACCCGGTCACGAAGAAGCAAGTGCTGGACGCGGCCAAGGTGCCCGGCGTTCTCGCGGTGATGGCCACGGCCGGACTCTATGACGACTCCGGCAAGTGGCTGTATCACACGGGGCTTCCCGCAAAGAGCGGCGTGGGCGGAGGAATCATCGCGGTGTCTCCAGGGAAGTTCGGCATTGCCGTCGTGTCGCCGCCGCTGGACGATGCGGGAAACAGCATCCGCGCGCAGCGGGCGATCACGGCCATCTCGAACCAGCTTGGCGGCAACCCGTACGCGGCGGCCAAGCCGACGCGCTAGTTGGACGTGCCAATGTCCGATCGGGACGCCGTGCGTTGGCCGCTCGCCGATGGCGTCGCGTCGAGGCTCGCCTGCCGTGTGCGAACGCCGGAGGCGCAGGTGTCCTTGGGCCGATGATGACCAGACGAGGCGCGCGGCAGGAAGGCGATTGTGACGATCGCCTTGGCATTGTCAGTGACGGCGACGACGTATGCCCAGGGGCGAACCGACGTCGTGACTCTGGCCAACGGCGATCGGATCACGGGCGAGATCGTGCAACTCGAGCGGGGTAGGCTCGAGTTCAAGACCGACGACGCCGGCACGCTCTATCTGGAATGGGACAAGCTCTCGAGCCTCGTGGCGAAGCGTCGGGTCGAAGTGCTCACAACCGATGGGGGCCGGTTCCTGGGAAGCCTCGGAGCGGCGGCCAACGGATCGATCGCCGTCATGACCTCGGACGGAGAGGTATCGCTGCAGATGTCGGATGTGACATTGATCACTCCGATCGGACGGGCTTCTGGCGGCAGCTCGATGGGTCGATCGACGCCGGATTCAGCTATACCCAGTCCAGTGGTGTTGCGCAGCTCAATGTGAATTCGGATACCGTGTACCGCCAGCTCGGCGTCCCGGGCACGGCTCACCGCATCGCTCACCCAGACGAAGAAAGACGACGATTCGGGTCGCGACGATCGGGCGTCCCTGGAGATGTCGTATCTGCGATATCCCTGGCCGCGTTGGTTCATCCTCACGGCCGGCCGGTTCGAGACCAATGAGAGCCTTGGGCTGACGCTGCGCTCGCAGATCGGTGCCGCCGTTGGACCCCGTCTGATCAACAGCAATCGCGCCCAACTCGTGCTCGGCGCCGGGCTGGCGGTCAACCACGAGCGGGGCGTGGATGTCGAAACCCACAGCAGAACGTCGAGGGGCTCTTCACGTTCGGGACCTCGTTCTACACGTACGATCGGCCGAAAACGAACCTCGACGTCAGCTTGCAGTACTACCCCAGCCTGAGCAACATCGGCCGTCAGCGCGTGCAGCTCGACGCCGGCGTCAAGCGGGAATTCTGGAAGGATCTCTTCGTCGCGCTCAATCTATACAACACGTACGACAGCCGGCCTCCGAACTCGGCGGCCGATACAAACGACGTCGGAATCGTGCTGTCGATTGGCTGGACCTATTAGGAACGGGTGCCGCAAGAATGGCCCCGCCTGATCGATAACGCCCGGTTGGGCTCCATGTCGAACGGGCCGGCGTTGCGCGTGTAACATGACGGCGTGCGCAAGCTCGACGTCTTTACGCATATCTGTCCTCCCCGCTATTTCGAGCGCATGCAGGCAGTCGCTCCCGGATTCAAGGACATCGGCAAACGCATGCGCAACGTGCCGATGCTGGTGGACCTCGACGAGCGATTCCGGGTCATGGACGGCTTCGACGGCTACGAGCAGGTGCTGTCGATCTCGACGCCGCCCATCGAGGCTTATGCCGCTCCGGCGGACGCCGTGGATCTGGCGCGGCTGGTGAACGACGAGATGGCGGAGCTCGTCGCGCGCTACCCGCAGCGCTTCGCCGCGTTCGTGGCCTCGCTACCGCTGAACGACCCGGAGGCGGCACTCCGGGAGATCGAGCGCGCCGTCGGTCAGCTCGGCGCGCGCGGTGTGCAGATCTTTTCGAACGTCAACGGGCAGCCGCTCGATCGCCCGGAGCATCTGGCGCTGTTCGAGGCGATGGCGGCGCGCGATTTGCCGGTGTGGCTCCATCCCTACCGGGGCGCCGAGATCGGCGACTACGCCTCTGAAACGCGTTCCGAGTTCGAGATCTGGTGGGCGTTCGGCTGGCCGTACCAGACCAGCGTGGCGATGGCGCGCCTCGTGTTCTCAGGAATCTTCGATCGGCTTCCGCACCTCAAGGTGATCACGCATCACATGGGCGCGATGGTGCCGTATTTCGAAGGCCGTGTCGGTCCCGGATGGGATCAGCTCGGCGTGCGCACGTCCGACAAAGACTATGGGCGGCTTCTGCGGACGCTTCGCAAGCGCCCGCTGGACTATTTCCGCTCGTTCTACGCCGATACCGCGCTCTTCGGCGCCTACGAGGCAACCCTGTGCGGGTTGCGCTTCTTCGGTCCTTCACATGTACTGTTCGCGTCTGACGCGCCGTTCGACCCGGAACGGGGGCCGATGTTCATCCGCGAGACGGTCGCGATCGTCGATCGCCTGCCGATCTCGAGCGAGGATCGCGAGCGCATCTACTGGCGGAACGCGGTGGAGATGCTCAAACTGTGATTACGCACGTTGATTGCGCGGGTCAACCTCGATTGCGCGGATAGGTCTATCCGCAGATTACACAGATTACGCGGATTCGAAACGTCGAAGCGCAACACGCGCCGCGCCTTCGTAATCGGCGAGCGCTGCGGTGGCGACGGCGGGCGCGCCGCGAAGCGGCGGCGCCGGAAGAACGAGTCGCGCCCTGTCCACACGCGCCACCCACTTCGCCGGGCGTGTGTGGACAGGGCGCGACTGGTTCTTCCGCTGCACCCTTTCGGGTGCAGCCGCCGTCGCTCATCGCCGCAACGCGAACCCGAGAGAGCGGAATCCGCGAAATCCTGAAATCCGCGAACGGCCTGGCGCGGCGTCAACCTGGCTCGCCCGGCTCGACCGCTACCTCGGGTCCGTCAGCCGGCGACGCGCTGACGACTCGTGGCGCGCGAGGGCGGTAGCAAGCGGTTGCGATGATGCACGTCAGCCCAGCGGCGGGCCTGGCGGCAAGGGGTAGCGCGACCGCGGGCGGCCGCCCCAGTTGAGGACACTCTTCGGCATGTTGGCCGTCGGATTCCCCAAGTACCGCGTGATGTCGCGCTCGGCCTGCCGATAGTGCGCCTCGGTTATGGGATTGTCGTCCTTGCGCGCGCGGATCGACTCGCCGAGCTTGGCGATCTGATCGAGCACGTAGGCGCGCACTTCGGGAGACGTTTCGGCATGCCCGCCCAGCATCATCAGCGAATCGAGCGCGACGCGCTCGCTCACTCGGCGAAGCGACTTGTGCCGCGGATCGGCGTCGGCCGACGCACGCCAGGCGCGCGCCAGGATCGCGTCTACAACCTGCGGCAGCGAGAGGGTGTCGGGCTGCCGATCGGCGAACGCCACGAGCCGCGCGGCGCGCGCCGGCGAGAGAAGCGGCTCCAGGACCATGGCCGAGAGGATGCGTGCGGCGCGCAAGTGATCGAAGGCGTAGTCCTCGGAAAGGTCCTCGAGATTGGCGCCCGGGCTCGGCGTGAGCTGCGCCAGCAGCGCGTCGGGCATCGCGAGATTGGCCGGCTCGATCGCGTCCAGGAGGAGCCCGAGCACCTCGCGCTGCAGAGTCGCCGGCACGATCTCGGTCGGCGGCAGCGTCTCGCCCTTGACGACGATGTTGTGGTACATGCCGCCGATGTAGCCAACACCGGCTTCGATCGCCCAGCGGTGATGCAGGTACGTCATCCACAGCCGGATGTCGCGCAGCGCGCCGATCGGTTCACCTGGTTGAAGGATCGCCGGACCGTACTGCGCCAGCATGATCTTGCGCGCCGCCGTAGTCTCACGCAGGTACTCCGTCGGTGTCGCGCGGTCGTCGTACCACACCCAGCGCGGATCCGTGGACGGCACGAAGAGAATGTTCTTCGCGCGCATCTCGGCGATGATCGCGTCGAGTCCCTGGCGCTCCTTGTCGCCGGGGAGCTCGGTGTAAGCGTAGCGGGCCATGAAGTCGTCGTACAGCCCGGTGCTCCGCTCGAAGGCATCGCTCAGGTCGAGGCGCGCGCCGGCGACCTTGACGCGCGGCGTTGGATACTCCATCACCGATGCGCGATCGTTGATGCTCGCCGCGAAGTTGTGGCCGAAGCCCATCACGTGGCCGAGCTCGTGCGCGGTGAGGAGTGTCTGCCGCAGCAGCACCATGTCGCGCTGCGCCGCCGGCATGTTCGACCCGGGCTGGGCGGCCAGGGCGAGCACGTCTTCCGGCACGTGCAGCACCATGCCGCACTGGTCGGCGTCCGCCGCCCCACCGCCGCCGGTGGTCGGCGTATAGCTCTCGAAGTAGTTGCCGATGGTGCGGATGCGGTGCGAGTCCATGCGCGTCTTCGAGCCGAGAATCTCGCCCGTGCGCGGGTCACGATACGTGCCGCCGCTCGAGAAGCCGCGCTCGTCGCGGTTGATCCAGAGGATCCACGCGTAGCGGATGTCCATGGGATCCATGTCCGGCATCGGATCGAGCACCTGCACCGCATTTCTGAAGCCGGCGGCCTCGAACGATTTGTTCCACCACAGCGCGCCGTTGCGCATCGCGGTGCGGATCGGCTCTGGGATGGCGGGATCGAGGTAGAACACGATCGGCTTCTTCGGTTCGCTCATCGCCGCGCCGGGCGTCTGCTTCTCGAGCCGCCAGCGCGTCGCCCACTCCACCTCGGTGCTCTCGTTGAACGGCCGCGCGTAGTCGCGAAAGCTCACCGAGCTGACGCCGATGCGCGGATCGGCGCGGCGTGGCGTGTAGCCGGTCGGCGCACGCAGAAAAGAGTGGTGAATCCGCATCGTGAACGCCTGCGGATCCGGCGCCACATTGGCAATCAGCTGACCGGGCTGATCGGCCGCGAACGTCATGATCGTCTCGATCTCGGTGTTGTCGGGGAACGCTTTCATCCGCGCCGGATAGAACCCGCTGCGCGCGAGATCGAGGCGGAATGCCCCCTGGTTGGCGCGGCGCATGTCGCCCACCACGTCGGCGGCGTCGCGCATGAAGAGCGGTGTGGCGTCGGCGAGCACGCGGCCGCCTTCGTCGGCCTCGACGGGCAGTGCGGCAATCACCGATGACGGAAACGAGTCGCGCACGTTCTCGACGAGTGCGGCCTGTCCGCCGGGCGCGCGATAACGGAGGTTCTGCTCGATCACCAGCACGCGCGGTCCCGAGCGATGGAAGTGAATGACGCTCGACCCCAGGATGCCGCGATCGAACGACATCTCTACCGAGCCGCCGCCGCTCGCCGCCGACGTGTAGTAGAGAACGTCCTCGTTGAACCGCGGGATTTCGATCAGCGCGCGGCCGCGCGCCGCGTCCCAGTAGAACGGCACGAAGCCGTCCGCGCGCTGGAGCCCGGTAGTGCGTTCGGCGATGCTGGTCCCGGGCGACTGCTGCGCCTGAATCGAGCCGACACCGTAGACGAGCAGCAGGACAACCAGTGTGAGACGAGCCATGGGCAACCTCCGAAGAACGGTCTGCGTCCATCGACGCGGACCCGCAGCCGCCGATTCTAATCCCTCAATGCACGTGAAGTGGCGATCGCGGCATCGATGACCATCCTTTAACGGCCGGAAGAATTCCGAAGAAAAACGAAGGCCGATCCGAAGGACTTTTGCGCGCTGGTGTCGCTATTGTCCGCTCCGCTGACCGTTCGCTGGGGCGGGGTGATTGTACGCAGGCTCGCGAGTTCGCCCCGGAGACTCATGCAACTCGAGCACAGGGGGGAACCATGAGAACGCATACATCTGGCGCGCGTGCGATCGTGTGCCTGGTCGGGCTGGCGCTCTTTTCTTCCGCTCACGTGGGAAGCGCGCCAAAGGGTTCGGACGACACCATTCCCGCGAACCAGGTGCTGCACTGGAATCAGGCTTTCATCGACTCGCTCATCGCAACGAACACCGCCAACTCATCGAGTCAGCGCCTCGGCGCCATCGTGCACACGGCGATCTTCGACGCCTATAACGGGATCGAACGGCGGTACACCCCCATCTTCGTTTCAACCACAGCGCCGCGCGGCGCGTCGCGCCGGGCAGCGGTGATCGCCGCGGGTTACACGACGCTCGTGGGGCTCTTTCCATCGCGCAAGCCGGTGCTCGACGTCATCTATGCCGATTCGCTCGCGGCCCTGAGCGACGATGATGAGGATGACGGCGGCCGGTCTCGCGAGCGCGGCATCGCATGGGGAACAGAGGTGGCCGAGGCCGTTCTCAACTGGCGCACGACGGATGGATTCAATGCCACCTATCCGGCGTTCATAGGCGGCACAGCCCTCGGTCAATGGCGGCCGATACCGCCGGCGACGTCAATGAGCGCCCAGCCGCTGGCGTTCACGACGATGTTCGCCCTTGTGAACAACACGCAGTTCCAGCCGGTAGCGCCATCCGGCCTCTTCAGCCCGAGCTACGCGGAAGACTTCAATACGGTCAAGGCGCTCGGCCGCAACACGGGGTCGATGCGCACCGCAGACCAGACGTTTCTGGCTCCTTTTTGGGAGGGCAATGCCAGCGTTCACTGGAACCAGGCGGCGAATCAAATCGCGCGCGCCAATGGCCTGCTCCTCTCCGGCAGTAACCGGCTGCTCGCGATACTCAATATCGCCATGGCCGACACGGCATTCACGATCTGGGCTGCGAAGCGGCACTACGGCGCGATTCCGACCGAGGTGACGTGGCGGCCGGCGACGGCGATTACGCTTGCCGGCCTTGACGGCAACCCCGACACGACGCCGGATGCGGCCTGGCAGCCGCTCGTCCTCACGCCTTCGCACCCGGATACCCCGCAGGGCATCCCGCGCAGAACGGGGCGGCGGCGACCGTGCTGCTCAGCCACTTCGCCGACGGGCAAACGTTTACGTTGACGACCGGCCTCACGAGCTGGACCTATACCAGCATCTCGCGCGCACGATCAGACGGCAACAACGCGAGGGTCTGGGGCGGCATGCATTACCCGAGCACGGTCACCGTCAGCGACGCCACGGGCGAGGACATCGCGCGGTACGTCGATCGACACGTGGCACAGCGGGTCCATGGCCGTGATCGCCAATGACGAGGCGGCATGCCGGAGCGTTAACGGCAGAGGCCGTCATTCTCACTGTCGCGTGGCAGCTCGGTGTGGCAACGCGCGCCGCGGCAGGCGGTCGGGCCGGTTGGCGGCGTGGTAGACGACGCTTGCAATCACCGCGGACGCCTGCATCAGGTCGGCCGCGACCGCGTGCTCGTAGGTGTCGGCGCTGGTGTGATGCGTCACCGTGCCGTAGTCGAGGCCATCCTGGATGAACTGAAAGCCTGGTAGTCCGACGCGCGCGAACGACAGATGGTCCGTGCCGCCGGTGTTGCGAATGGTGATCGTCGTCACGCCCAGATCGCGGAATGGCGCCAGCCATTGCTCGAACAGCGGGCGCATCGCCTCGTGCTGCTGCAGGTACACGCCGCGGATGCGGCCGCTGCCATTATCCAGGTTGAAATACCCGGACAGCTTCTCGTGCTCCGGGCGCAGCGCCATGGTGTTCAGATCGGCGAAGTGGTCGCCGACATAGGCTCGCGATCCAAGCAGGCCCTGCTCCTCACCACCCCACAACGCGATGCGAACGGTTCGATCGAGCTTCAGGTCGAGCGTCTTCAGGATGCGCATCACTTCGATCATCACGGCGCTTCCAGTGCCGTTGTCGGTCGCGCCGGTTCCGGCGTGCCAGGAATCGAAGTGCGCGCCGATCATCACGACTTCGTCCTTCTTGGCGCCGCCGGCGATTTCTCCGACGATGTTGGCGCCGTCGACGTCCATCGACGAGACCGCGGCTTTGAGATCGACGCGAATGCGCACCGACTGTTTGTCCTGAACGAGGCGGACGATGCGGTTGTAGTGCTCGGCGGTGATCACAAACGTGGGTGGCGCCAGCGGGTCGCGCGCGCGAAACGATCCAGCCGCCTCCGCGCCGAGCAGGCCCTCCCGCGCGCGCTGATCCGCGATCAGGATGGCGGCGGCGCCCTCCTCGGCGAGAAAGCGTGCGCGCTCCGCGGCGAGCGCGTCGTAGCGGTCGATCAACTGGTCGAGCAACGATTCGGACAGTCCCATGAAGAGCTTGAAGACCTCCTCCTCCTTGTCGGGCCACTGCAGGTCGTCGAGCGTGTTGGCGGGCTGCAGCGCCGCAGGATCCGGCGCCTTGGCGAGATCGGCCAGTTCGGCATCCGAGTAGCGCGTGAACAGTGCCGTCTGGCGCGGCGGCGTGGACTGCGTTGGTGTGAACAGCACGATCTTGCCGCGGAGCCGGCCCTTCCACTGCTTTCGGTAGGCCTCGAAGTCGGCGGCTAGCCTGCGCGGGCCGCGAGCGAACGCAAGCTCGAAGGGTGCGGCGATCGGTTCGCCGGTGACAGGGCCCGTGGTCGGTGCGCTCCAGGCCAACGGGACGGCCGAGAGGCGTGTGTAGGACGGGGAGAGCAGTTCGGCTGAATACTGCTCGATCGACCAGCTCCTGCCGAATGGCCCCCAGCGCTCCAGATGGACGTTGCTCAGGCCGAATTGCGTGAGCCGCTCGCTCGCCCATTTCGCAGCGTTGTCGAACTGCGGCGAGCCCGTGAGCCGCGGGCCGAGCACGTCGGTGAGAGTGCGCAGATGATCCATCACCTGCGATCGGTCGAACGCTTCTGTCTTGATCCGGTCGATCGCCGCGAGGTCGATGGATTCCTGCGAGAGAACGTGAACTGAGAGGGTGAGAAAGACCGCGGCTACCAACGTCGGCTTTACGCCCATCGTCGGACTCCAGTCGGCGTCGCTACAAGTCGGCGCACGGTGGAGATTATAGGCGCGGTCAGGTCGCAGCGGACGTGTTCGCTGCCCGCGCCTTCACGTAGAATGCGGCAGATCGGTGACGCGCCCGCGCGCTCGACGCGGCGCGCGCTACCGCACGCGAATCGGCATCGTCACCAGCAGCGTGCCGTTGGCCGCCGTCACATCGAGCTTGAAATCGCCGGCTGCGGCCGGCACGTAATCGAAATCGTAGGTCTCGCCGTTTCCCATCTGGACTTCGGAGGGTCCTTCGACCACCTGATCGAAGGGCAGGTCCATTCCGTCCTTGGCGAGCGCGCGCCAGCGCTGAAGCGTCTCGCCCTGCAGCAGGCGCATGCGCATGCTGGGCCGCGCAGTGTGGACGTTGATGAAGCGAAAACGATAGTGCTCGCCGGCGCGCAGCTCGCGCGGCGCCGGCGTGGACGAGCCGTTGAGCAGCACGACGGCGTTATCGGCCGCCTTTCGCGGCACGGTGACGAGCATCACGAAATCGCGCGACGAATCGAACGTGGCCGGATCGTCGAGCACGAGCAGCGCCCCGGAAAGACCGGCACGCTGCTGGCGCGTGTCGTCGAGATGCGTGTGGTAGATGAACGTGCCCGAGCGCGGCGGCGTGAAGCGCGCTTCGAATGCGCCGCCCGGGTCAATGGCGCGCGCGGTTCGCTGGCTGTCGCCCGCGTAATCGGGGACGCCGTCGTAGTAGCTCTCCAGCTCGATGCCGTGCCAGTGAACGGAAGTCGGTTCGGGCAGCTCGTTCATTACCGTGATGCTTACCGGTTCGCCACGCTTGAGCAGCAGCGTCGGTCCCGGCAGATACGGCGGTGGCGGCGCCGTTCCACTTCCATCATCGACGGTGTAGCCGAAGGCTGGATCCTCCGGCGTGCCGCCAGTATCCACGCGCGCGACCAGCCGCATCCGGCGCCGGTTCGCGGCGGCTGCGGCCGCGGGCTCGATACTTTCACCGGTAACGGCGATGCCCATCACGGGACCGGCCATCATCTCGAGCGTGTGGTTTTGAACGTGTCGATGCGTCTTGAGGAGTGCCGGCGCGCCATCGAGGGCCCCACCGTAATCGAGATGGATGTTGTCGTGACAGTGGAAGAGCCAGTTACCAGGGCGCGTCGGTTTCCAGGTGAGCGCGAATGTCTGGCCCGGCGCGAGGCGCTCGGTGACGACCAGACGTGGTGATCCGCCGGCGGGGTAGACGGTATTCTCCGCCTCGGTTCCCCGGCTGTCCACGTTGAAGTAGAAGCCGTGGAGGTGCATTGGATGGACCGCCGCGCCCGCGTTGATCAGGCGCATACGGACCGTGTCGCCCACGGCGTAGGCGAGCCGTTCGGTGTGCGGCCACGAGCGTCCGTTGATCACGAAGCGGTTGGCGCGTCCGGGTTGACCAACCGGAATGGTGTTGGTCCAGTTGCCGATGACCAGCACTCGATCGGCGTCGGGCGCGCGGTCGCGCGGATCGACGACGAAACCGGCGGTGAGCTGCGTCTCGCCGCCGCGCCGCTGTGCGAGGGGAATAGCGGCATCGCTTGCGCCCCAATAGAAATACGTGCCCGGGATGCCTGCCGAAAATGCGATCTCGCGCGTCTCGCCCGGAGGGATGACGATCGGATTGCCAGGTTTGCCGGGCCGCGAGTACAACCCGTGAATCGCGAGCGTCTCACCGTCAAGGCGATTGCGGATGAAGGCGCGAACCTGCTTGCCTTCGGCGACGCGGATGAGCGGCCCTGGCACCTGCAGCGGTCCGTCCTCCAACGCGAAGGCTTTGACCTTCACGGCGAGACTCTCGTCGCCGTCCGGCCGCCATTCGCCGGCGCGTGCCTCGAGATGTATCGTGAGCGTGTCGCCGGCAAGCGAGCCCGCGGCACGACGGTTGTCGTTGATCGCGATCTGCTCGGGCGCGCCTTGCGCGCTGCTCGCGACAGGCGTCGTGGAGACGGCGACGCCCAGGATGGACAACATTCCGACGACTCGCGGCGCGACGGTCATCATCGGCTCCCGTTCTTTCACGGGCCCGCGTAACGCACCTTACGACCGGCTGCTGGCGGGCCGGTGCGAAACGTCCGCGTGCTTGCAGGATTAGACGTTCCTGACCGCAGAATTCCCCGCGGGCGGGAATTCGGCCTACCCGGACCCGGGCGGAACGGTGGGCCGGCAACATTTTCGATGAAAAACTGGGCTCAGCCAGCTCGACAGAATCCGTTATCATTGAACCCCGCGTCCGGCGCGAGACCGCCCACGCGATGCGGTTCGTCCCCCGTTTTGGAGGTTGCATGAATCGAAGGCTCCTTGTAACCGTCGCGGCTCTTGCGGTGGTAGCAATGCTACCGCTCAATGCACAGACGTCGCGTCCGACTGTCGCGCTTCTCGACTTCGACTTCGGCACAGTGCAGCAGTGGTGGAGCGGCAACTGGGACATCGGCCAGGGCATCGCCGACATGATTGTCGACGAGCTCGTCAACGACGGCAGCTTCCGCGTCATCGAGCGGAAGAGACTGCAGGCCATTCTCGCCGAGCAGAATTTCTCCAACAGCGAACGCGCCGATCCAAGCGCCAAAACGGTCGCGCAGCTGGGCAAGGCGCTCGGCGTCAAGTACCTGATTGTCGGATCGGTCACCAAGTTCGGCACCGAACAGAACAGCAAATCGGTTGGCGGCGGCGCCTTCGGCGGCGGCAAGTACGGCCTTGGCAGCGTCGGCACCTCGCAGGGCAAGGCGAGCGTGGCGATCACCGCTCGAGTGATCGACGTGACGACCGGAGAGATCATGGCCAGCGCTCGCGGCCAGGGCACGTCGAAGCGCAGCGGATTGCTGTTGAGCGGCGCCGGCGGCGGCGGTGCGGGCGGCGGCGGCACGGTCGCCTTCGGCTCGTCCGACTTCCGCGACACGATCCTGGGCGAAGCCACCGAAACAGCCGTCAAGGACACCACGACGAAGCTGATCGGCGCGAAGCAACGCTTGCCGTAAAACCGCGTTTGGGAAGTTTAGAGATTAGTCATGTGGTGATGTGATGATGTGGTGATGTGGTGATGTAAGGATGTAACTGGTCGATAGTTGGGTCGAACGTCAAGGTTGCCCGAGTGTTACTTAGTTACATCACCACATCACCACATCACCACATGATTGATTTCCAACCCTCCAAATATCCCCAGCTGTCCTCGGGTGTCCAGAAAAACCGTAAAGTTGCGCAAAAGCGACGACGCCTCCTGACGATCGCTCCCGTATACTGCTGAGCCAAGTAGCTTTAGCGTGGAGGCGGATGCTCCACGGTGTTTGCGATTCAGGAGTACAGGCGTTGCTCAAGAAATACATCTCTATCTTTGCGGCCGTTGCGGTTGCCGCGTTGTGGTCGCTCACAGCAGGCGTGCACGCGCGACAGAGTACCAAGCCGCAGGCGACGGCCGCAGTACCGGCGAGCGCCGATGTCGCGCGAGCGCGGGCGCTGGTACGCGCGATCAGAGAAGACCTCGATCACGTGCCCGGCGAGGTGCTCGTGAAATTCCGCGCCGGTACGGAGCCGGCCGTCCAGAGCTCGGTGTTTGCGCTTGCGCCGCGCGACACAGCGGGCGACGGGCTGCGCTGGGTCGGCGACGTCGCGGTGCTCTCGATCGATCCGGGCGCGCCGGCCGCGCAGGTGGCGCGGCGCCTCGCCCTCGAGCCCGAGGTCGAGTATGCCCAGCCGAACTATCTGATCCGGCTCGAGTCCACTCCCAACGATCCGGGCCTGGCGCGGCAATGGAACTTCACCGCGATCGATTTGCCGCGGGCGTGGGACATCAATCCGGGCGGCCGCGACGTGCTCGTCGCGGTGGTTGACACAGGTGTCACCGACACGACCACCGCCGTCAACTATCGCGTCTGGACCGACCGCGGCTTCGAGATCGCTTCGGTGCCTTACCGCGTGAATCCCGACCTGTCGGACACGCGCATTCAGCGCGGCCTCGACACGACGGGTATCCGCCTCACGATTCCCGGCTTCGCGCCCGGCCAACCGGTGCTCGACACCGAGGGTCATGGCACGCACGTCGCCGGCACCATCCTGCAGGCGACCAACAACAACCTGGGCTTCGCCGGCATCGCCTACGAGGCTCGCCTGCTGCCAGTCAAAGCGTGCATCTCTTACTGGGACCTCCAGTTCTTCCTCGGCGCGATCGGCGAGCCTGGATTCGTGCCGCCGACCTTCACCGGCGGCTGCGTGACGAGCGAGGTCGTCGCGGGAGTGCGTTATGCCGCCGACCAGGGCGCCAAAGTGATCAACCTCAGTCTTGGCGGCCCGGGTGAATCGCCGGCTTACCGCGACGCGCTCAACTACGCCGTGCAGCGAGGCGCTTTCGTCTCGATCGCCGTCGGCAACGAGTTCGAGGAGGGCAATCCAGTGGAGTATCCGGCGGCGTACGCGGCGCAGATCGCGGGTGCGGTGAGCGTCGCGTCGGTCGGGCGATCCGAGCGCCGCGCGTATTACTCGAACACCGGCACCTATGTCGAGATCGCGGCGCCAGGCGGCGACGTGCGCGACGGCGGCCTCACCGGGCTGATCTACCAGGTCGGGCTTTTCGGGCCGGACTTCGATCCCAGCACGATTGTCGTCCCGCGGTTCGATCGCTACGCGGACGAGCCCAATCAGGGCACGTCGATGGCGGCGCCACACGTGGCCGGCCTGGCGGCGCTCCTCTATTCGCAGGGCGTGACCAACCCGGCGGCGATCGAGGCGGCGATCAAACGGTTTGCCCGCGACCTGGGCGCCGCCGGCACCGATCCGGAGTACGGGCACGGCTTGATCGACGCACGCGCGACGCTGCGCGGACTGGGGTTGGCGCGATGATCCGTCACTCGTCGACACGCGCGATTCTCGGCATGCTGCTCACGCTCGGGACCGCCGGCGCGGCCTCCGCGCAGGCCGGTGCGCAGATCCAGCCGGGAGCGACCGTCGTCGTCACCGCGACGGCGCCGGTGTATCTCGCGCCCGACTCCTCGCGTGTGCCGCTGCGGACTCTTGCTGCGGGTACGGCCGCTACCGTCGATCGCAGCCAACAAGGCTGGGTGCGCATCACGTTTGCCGATCCGCAGTACGGCCCGCGCACCGGCTGGATCGAGACCAAATTCGTCAAGGTCGATCCAACGCGCGCAGCGCCAATTCCTCCGCGTGTCGAATCGGCGAAGCCGCCGGACACGCAGAAGCCTGCGACACAAGCGGCCGCGACCGCTCGCCAGCCGGCGCGCGCGCCGAGCGCTCGTGTGTTTGCGGGCGCGGCATTCGATCGCATGACGGCGGCGGAGAGCTTCGAGGCAGTGACCGGTTCCAAAACGATCCCGGCATTCGGCGCCGGCGTGCAGGGCGTGGACGTTTGGCGGGGTTTGTACGTCGAGTTCGCCGCCGAGTACAGCCAGACAGACGGCGAGCGCGTGTTCGTGTTCGATAACGAGGTTTTCGGGCTCGGCATCCCGCTCGAGATCAAGCAGCTTCCGATCGACCTGACCGGAGGCTGGCGCTTCCCCGCGGGACCTGTCACGCCCTTTGCCGGCGGCGGGGTGACGTTCCTGCGCTATCAGGAGGAGTCAGAGTTCGCGGACGCGGACGAGAACATCGACGAGTGGCACTACGGACTGGTCTTGCTCGGCGGCGTCGAGGTCCGCCTGACGAGCAACCTGCACGTCCGTGGCGACTTCCGCTACCGCCGCGTCGAAGATGCGATCGGCGTCGGCGGCGTCTCCGCCGAGTTCGGCGACACCGCGCTCGGCGGCACCGGCATTAGCCTGAAGGTGGTTTTCGGGCGCTAGCTAGCTCAGACCAACCAAGCGATTTGGAGACGGATCGGTGCCATTAACCGGCACACAAATCTCCAGATCTCCACATCTCGACATCGCCGTTCCCTCCTTAGCTTCCCGGGATCATGATGTGCGCGCCGGTGGTGCCGGCGTTCATGATCCACGCGCCGCCCATCTTGCCGTTGTCGGGCAATCCCATCGATTCCCCGGTGGCGCCGGGCACGGCAATAGTGGTGTGCACACGCGCGCGCTCGCGATCCGGGCCGCTCATCGTGATGAAGGCCGATCCGAACTCCGGCTTGACGCGCGTGCCGTCTTTCTCTGCGGCCTCGATCGCGGCCTGCCGCGCCTTGGCGTCGGCGGTCGCCTCGAACTTCTTGTTCTGCGCCACGCGATCGAGATTGGCGACGCTCGTGCACTGCACCGAGAACGGCTGCTCGGTCGGCTCGCCTGACTGCTCGTAGCACACCAGGCGGTTGGTGCCTTTGCGCAGCGTGTCGTAGGTCTGGTCGGGCTTCCACTTGATCACCGTGGCGCCTTCTTTCATCGCGCGCGGCGCCGCCGCCAGCGCCCGCTCGATGGGATCGTCCGGGGTTTGCGCCGACGCGCCCGCCGACAGCGCGACGATGCCGAGCACGATGGTGACGATGCGCTTCATGAGCTGACCTCCAGTGGAAGGACAGTATAGTCGCCGGCAGAAGCCGTTCGCCCGGCCAATTTAAACCGGGTCGGAGTGCGCAGGCCGCGACGCTGCCGCTGTGCGGCGCGCCCCCGTACTTTTCTCCCGTGCGAATCGTACTTTTCCTGCACGCCCCCCGTAGGCTTCCGCTGGTAAGGCTCTCGTGTTCCGCATAACATCCGACGCCGGCGCCTATCGCCGCCTGTGGAACCACCTGGGCGGCGCGGCACGCCCGAAGGAGCTGTCATGTCGACCAGGACCAATTACAGCGACGAGGAGTGGAAGGCGATCTCGGGGTCGCCGGTTGCCGCCGGGCTGTTGATCACGCTCGCCGATGCGAGCGGTCCCGCCGGCATCGCCAAGGAAGCGCTGGCGGTTGGAAGGACGATTACCGAATCGGCCACGGGAGAGGCGCCCGAGATCGTGCGCGCGCTCGCCGAGGACGTAAAGAGCCGCGGTGGCCGCCCCGACCTGCCGGAGCTGCCCTCCGGCGATCGCATGCAGACCAAGAACGCCTTGATCGGCCTGATCACGACGGCGGTCCACGCTGTCGAGCGCACATCGCCAGCCGAGGCAGATGCCTACAAGCAATGGCTCGCGTCGCTCGCGTCGAAAGTAGCGCAGGCGTCCAAGGAAGGCGGCTTTCTCGGCTTCGGCGGCATAGTGGTGAGCCCTGAGGAAGGAGCGGCCCTCAAGCAGTTGGACGAGGTGCTAGGCATCACGAGCCGCCAGACGCCGGAGCCGTCGTGAGCATCTGACGATCCTTCGCGACGCAGCCGCGCGCGGCCGGCGTCAGAATCGGCGACCCCGATTGCCCGGTGTGTGCTGGTTCGCTCCCCGCAATTCGCCGGCACGCGGCCTGAACTCCGAATACGTCGCCACGGCAACGACGACATCGTCTTGCTTCCGTCGCGGGTTGTCGTAGCGTTCTCGCATCTCGATCGGGATGCGGAACGCGAGAGACGGCTCGGATCCGTACGTCACGGTGATAGTTGCGCGGGCGGGCACGAGCCGTGTGCCGCCCACGATCATTTCCGACCGGAGCACGACGCCGGTGTCGGGCTCGATCCAGAACCGGCCGTGCGCGGGAATGTCCCTGCCTTCCGGCGTTCCGGTGAAGGTCGGCCCCTTCGTCTCACGAAAGGCGATCACCCAGCTGTGGACGCCGTCCACCGCCTCTTCGCCGGCCCTGCTGAACTCGACTCGCTTCCGGCTGGCCGGACGCAGAAACCGGATCGCGAACGTGGGCAGGTTGACCGTGCGGTAGTAGAGCTCGCCGAGATTGAACTTCGCGCTCTCGGCCGCCATCTCCATCGCCCGATCGCCCAGCTGGTCGCGCGGTCCCGAGAAGAGCGTCTTGAGGCGCGCGCCGCGCGCGGCGACTGTTGTGCCGTCGGCGTCGTACGTATCTCGGACAGCCACCCAATCCTCGTCGGGAAGCTGCAGCATCACATAGTCGGACAGCAGCGTGCGGTCGGCCTTGACCGTGCCCTCGGCGTCGATCAGCTGTTGGTGATACTGCTCGCGTGCGATCACGCTGGACAATTGATGGTCTTCGTAGGTCGAGACGTAGGTGTGCGCCCGGCGCATGACCTCGTTGAAGGTCGGCGGCTGCCGCGCAGCGGTCGACGTCGCAGCCAGCGCGAGCGCCGCCGCGATCGACAGCCCCGCCAGGCCTCTTCGGGTGTGCGACACGGAAGCCACGCGTCGATTGTCGGCCAAAGAGGACCTCGTTGCCAGCGTTCCAAACGGCTGAGCGGCGAGGCCCTCGATGGCCGGCAGTCCGCGGGCAGCGGCCCGTCTGGCTTCAGGGCACGACGATTGTCTGCACCGCCGTTGGCGCGCTCGTTCCGCACGCGTTGACCGCGGCCACGCTGGAGCTGTAGCTGCCGGGTCCGACGCCGCCGCTCAGCGATCGCGTGGGCGTCGGGATGCTCGCGGCGAACGACCCGCTCACGTTCACCACGTAACTCGTGGGCGCGGTGCCCACCGCCGCCGGGTCCCAGATGACGTTGAGCGTGTTGCCCACACGATACGCCAGGAAGTTGGACGGTGGCTCGGGCGGGCCCGAGCACGGCTGCGGGAACGCCAATGTGACGGCGTTCGATGACGCACTGGCACCAGCCGCATTGATCGCCCTCAGCGACAACGTGTAGGTTCCCGGCGGCACGCCGTTGAAAACGAAGGTATCCGTCAGACCCAACGGGATGGACACGCTGGCGGACCCGGAGACATCCAGGAACAGGCCCGTTGGTGCGCCGCCTCCGAACGTGTTGCGCCAGGCGAGGCCAAGCGTCGATCCGTTGACCAGACCGAGCAGGTTGGCAGGCGCAGAAGGCGCGACTGGCACGCTGACGAATAGCGGTACTTCGTTCGAGGGTCCACTGCGAGCCGCGCCTGACAGGGTGTGAACGCGGATGTAGAAGGCGCCGTTCGGTGCCTGGAACGTGTAAACGGGCGCGAGCCCCGTCGAAATGCTGGCGAGAGTCGTACCCGGACTGATGCCACCCTCGAGCACGTAGTTTGTCGGTGTCGCGCCGCCGGTCGGCGGCGCCCAGCGAATCGTCACGGTGTTGCCGACGACCGACAGGACAGACAATCCGGTCGGCGCGAGTGGGTCGGACGTCGACTGCACGTTCAGAGTGACGAGGGCCGTATTGCCCGGTCCGACGCTCGACACCGCACGATAGACGAAGCTGTCCGTGCCGACGAATCCGGTGTTCGGTGTGTAGCTGAAGGCGCCGGTCGCGTCGAGAGCGAGCGTCCCGTTGGGTGACGAGGTCACGAGTAGCGCCGTGAGCGCCCCGCTGCCATTGCTGTTGTCGTTGCTGAGCACGCCCGGCGCCGAAACCGTCAATACGCTCCCGCTGAACACGGAATACGTATCGTCCAGCGTCGTTGGCGGAGGCGCGGTGACGTTGATGGTTACGGTCGCCACATTGCCAGGGCCGCTGCCGTTCTGCGCGCGGTAGGTAAACGTCCGCGTGCCGACGAAGCCGTTTTCCGGCGTGAAGACGAAGCCGCCGTTCGACGACAGCGTCAACGTCCCGCTCGCAACCGAATTGACCAATACGGCGGTCATCGGCCCTCCGCCGTTGGAGCTGTCGTTGCTCAGCACGCCCGGTGCGGTGATCACGAGGGACGTGTTGCGGGGCGTCGAGTAACTGTCGTTGTTCGACGTGGGTGCAGTGGCGCAGATATCGATACCGAGAGCGGTGAGAACGTAGTCGCCAACGGCAGCGCCCTGACGGTTGATATTCGAGTCAGCAACGACGACGGTATAGAGACCGGTGCTCGTGGTGTTCGCGTTAATCGAGGCGTTCAGCGCCCCGGCGCTCGAAGCCACGAGAGTCCCGGTCGGCCCAAAGAGGCGAATCCACGGCGAGAAGTCAGGATCTGGGCCCGCAGGAAGCGTTTCGGTGATGTTCAACGTGATTGCACGGCCTGGTCCGCAGTCAAAGGTCCATGGGTCGACGTCGGCGCGGTGCAGCGTGGGTTTGGCGCCCGGCGCGCCGATGCGGCCGGCGTGACTGGTGGCGTTCGTCATCGCGCCACCCTCATCGGCTGCTGGAATGGTGAGCACGCCCGGTGTTTTGACCAGGTGCAGGATGTAGTCACCAACCTCCGAGCCCTGGCGGTTGACGTTTGAGTCGGCAACGACCACGGTGTAATTACCGCTCAGCGGCGCAGTGACGCTGAGTGTCGCGGCCAGAGAGCCGGCGTCGGATCCCAGCAGCACGCCGGTCGGTCCATATAGACGAATCCAAGGCAGGAAGTCGGGGTCGACTTCACTATCGAGCACTTCGCCAATCGTCACGATGATGGCGTCGTTCTGCGCGGCGGTGAAGGTCCACGGGTCCAGGTCGGCGCGGTGAAGTGCGGGTTTGGCGCCCGGCGCGCCGATGCGGCCGGCATGATTGCCGCCGTTGGTCATCGACCCGCCCTCATCGCCGTCAGGAATCGTCAGCGTCCCGGGCGTCTTGACCAGGTGCAGGAGATAGTCACCAACCGCGGCGCCCTCACGGTTGACATTGGAGTCGGCGACGACCACGGTGTAAGTGCCACTCAGCGGCGCAGTGATGCTGAGCGTTGCCGCGAGCGAGCCCGCGTCGGACGTCAACAGCACGCCGGTCGGCCCATACAAACGGATCCAGGGCAGGAAGTCAGGATCGACTTCGCTGTCGAGCACCTCGCCAATCGTCACGATGATGGCGTCGTTCTGCGCCGCCGTGAACGTCCACGGGTCCAGATCGGCGCGATGGAGGGTAGGTTTCGCGCCCGGCGCGCCGATGCGGCCGGCGTGGTTGGCGCCATTGGTCATCGGGCCGCCCTCCTCGCCAACCGGAATCGTCAGCGTCCCGGGCGTCTTGACCAGGTGCAGCAGATAGTCACCGACGGCCGAGCCCTGGCGGTTGACGTTGGAGTCGGCGACGACGAGGGTGTAACTGCCGCTGAGCGGCGCGGTGATGCTGAGTGTCGCCGCCAGAGCGCCGGCATCGGAGGCCAGCAGCGTTCCGTTCGGCCCAAATAAGCGGATCCAGGGCCGGAACTCGGGATCCACTTCGCTGTCGAGCACTTCGCCAATGGTGACGATGATGGAGTCGTTCTGCGCCGCGGTAAACGTCCACGGGTCCAGGTCGGCGCGGTGAAGGGTGGGTTCGGCGCCCGGCGCGCCAATACGGCCGGCATGGTTGGCGCCATTGATCATCGGGCCGCCTTCATCTTCTGGGGGAACGATCAGATCTCCCGGCGCCTTGACAAGATGGAGCAGGTAGTCGCCCAGCGCCGAGCCCTCGCGGTTGACGTTGGAGTCGGCGACGATCACTGTGTAAGTGCCGCTCAATGGCGCATTAATGCTGATTGTCGCCGCCAGCGAGCCGGCGTCGGACGCCAACAGGCTGCCGGTCGGCCCATATAAGCGGATCCACGGCAGAAAGTCGGGATCGACGTCGCTGTCGAGCACCTCGCCAATCGTGACGACGATGCCGTCGCCCAGCCCCGCGGTGAACGTCCAGGGGTCGAGATCGGCGAGCTGAATAGTTCCTGCGTGATTGCCGCCGTTTGTCAGCGCTCCGCCTTCGTCGGGAATCGATAGAGCTCCCGGAACGCGGACGAAATACAGCACGTACGCGCCAAGAGCAGTTCCGGGACGATTGACAGTGGAGTCACGCACGAGGACCGTGTATTCCCCGCTCAACGGCGCAGTCGTGTAGATTTGTGCGGCAAGCGCCCCGATATCCGACCCTATTTCCATCCCGTCCGGCCGGCGGAGACGAATCCACGGACGAAAATCCGGATCCGGTCCGCCTGGCAGCACTTCGCCGATGCTGAGGGCGATGGCGTCACCGATCGACGCCGTGAAAGTGAATTCGTCGATCTCGCCGGGACTCGCGATCGCCGCGGCATGATTGGCGCCGTTGGTCAGTGCGGTTTGCGCAAATGACAGATCTGGCATCGATCCCGTGAGGAAAACCACCGCCAGGAAGAAAAATCGGACCAGCCGCGTACCGTGGGGGGACGATCGGAAGCCGTTCCTCATCACTTCTCCTCTAAAATCGCTGCGGGCGCTCCCGATCCCACGACACACACCGTGTCGCAAAAACGTGTGGCTCTCTTGGTCGCAAAGAGACAGAAACGCGTGGGAGCGCGCTCTACTAGACAATTCGCGTAATCCTCCTCATGATGGACACCACAAATCAACTTTTTTGAGCACGCAGTGAGCGAGATCACACCGCGCGACGGACCGACCCTCGACGATGAGATGTTCAGGGCCGTGTACGACGAGCTCCGGCGCCTGGCGCACGGGCTCCAGCGACGGCGTGACAATCCCACGTTGAACGCGACCGCCCTCGTACACGAGGCCTACATCAAGCTCTCGCAGGCGCGCCGCTTTCGCGCCGAATCACCACAGCATCTCAAGTGGACGGTGGTCCTGGCGATGAAGCAGATCCTCATGGACGCCGCGCGGCGTCAGTCGGCGGCCATCCGCGGCGGGCGCGATGCCGCGCGGCGGCGGTTGCCGCTCGATCATGTCGAAGCGCAGTCCGCGGCGTTCGACCCGCGACAGATCACCCTCATCGACCTGGCGCTTCGCGAACTGACGGTGCAGCACGAACCCGCGGCGCGCGCCTTCGAGCTGCAGTTCTTCGGCGGGTTGCAGATTGCCGAGATCGCCGAAGTGCTCGGCGTGTCAGAGAAGAAAGTGCAGCGCCTGATCAAGCTCGCGAAGGCGAGGCTTGCGCAGGCCCTGTCGACGAGCGGCGCCGGCGACTCGAAAGACTCCACGCCATGAGCTCGCCGTGGGGTCAACGCGTCGAAGAACTCTTCGAGCAGTTGATCGACGAACCGGCGCCCACGCTACCGCCGGCTACCGCGTGCTGCGAAGCCTGCCGGGATCCGCGGCCAGCGAGCTGCAGCAGGCGCGCCCGCTTCTCCTGGAGATTTACGAGAAGCTCGGTCAGCCGGCGAAGGCGAAGGAGCTCGATCCGTTGAATCCGCGGTGAACGCCCCCAATGCGTGCGCCGTGACGGGTTGAGTGGTACCTTACGCCCACCAACGTGCGGCTCTCACTTTCGCTGCTCGTCGTCGCGCTCGCCACGACAACGTCACCACCATCCGCACAGTCGAAATGGAGTGTTTTCTCGCCGCCGGACCGTGGCTTCTCGATCGAGCTGCCGGGCCCGCCGCAGGAAGACCCGAAGACGCCCGGCCAGTTCATCGTCCAGTCCGGCCCCGTGACGTTCATCGTCGAAGCCAGCGCGCTCGATAGCACTGTGTTTCAAGTTGTCGCCAGCCGCGACCGGAAGCTCATCGCCGAGATGCTCGCGGCGATGCGGGAGGGCGCCGCCAAGGACATGATGGCGACGATCCACGAGTCTTCCTCGGCGGATATCGACGGACAGCCGTCGTTGTCGGTACTGGTTCGAGTTCGAGCTCAAGGGTTCGCCGCTCACCGGGGCGCAACGGCTGGTCGCCACCGAGCGGCATCTCTACTTCGTCTTCGCGCTCGGGCCGAAGAGTGCGAGCCCGGACATGGAGCGCTTCGTACGCTCGTTCCATCTCGTCGCGGACGATCCCAAGGCCACCGCGCGACAGACCATCAGTTTCACCGATGCCGTCTGCGGCAAGATCCCGCCGCTGTCGATCACCTTCGCCATGCCCGGCGCCTTCGTCGCTCGCGCGGTGGGACAAATCGAGGGCGGCTGCTTGTGGGGCGCGAAAGATGATCTCGATCGTGTCACCGTTGATCCGTCGCAGGGCGATTTCACCGCGCTGCGCCGCGGTGTTTTCCGGGCGCGGGTCACGAGCGAAGTGGCCTACAGCCCGAGGTAGAGCATGTAAACCCGACCGCCGGGGATGTCGCCCACGATCTGCAGCGCCGGCAGCCCGGCGATCTTCTCCTTCTTGAAGACCACCACGTTCGCGCCTGTCGTGGCCAGCGCGCGGCGCATGCCCTCTTCGCCGGCGCCGTCCAGTTGATCGAAAGAGCCCGTCACCGGCCTCGAGCCTCCTCCGGCTATTCCTATCCCAGCCGCTCTGAAGCGGACAGATCACGTGCTCTCGGGAGCGGTCAGATCATGTATCGCTACATCCCGCGCATGCCCGCTTGACAACACTCTGCCCACGGCCATAATCGCAGCGGAGCCGACGGCACCTGCCCATCTTCCACTCAAGATCACCATGCGGTTGGCGGTCGATGTGCCGTCGCGTCCGAGGGACGGCCGTCGAGAGTGTCAGCGCGCGCCCAACTCACGACCCAAGGAGCCCACTATGCGCAGTCGAATTCTCGTGCGAGCGGTCGTCGGTCTGATTCTCGTCGCCGCGCTGACGGTGAGCGACGCCGCGGCGCAACCCCTGGGCACGTTCCGGTGGCAACTGAATCCTTTCTGCAACGTGCTCACGGTCAATGTCACGCAGCTCGGCGGCGTCTTCACGCTCGACGGCTTCGATGATCTATGCGGTGCCGACACGCGCGGCTCGGTCACAGGCATGGCTGTTCCCAATCAGGACGGCAGCATCGGGCTGGGGCTGACGCTGGTCCTCACGCCCGGCGCGACGCCGCTTCATATTCGCGCGACCGTCAGCCTCGCGACGGTTAGCGGCACCTGGGTAGACAGCGCTGGGAACTCGGGGGCGTTCGTCTTCAATCCGAGCATCGCGCCCGGGTCGCCGCGACCGGCCGTGAAGCCAGTGTTCTCGGCGGGCCTGTCCGCTGGGAACACGATCATCACAAACGTCGCCAACCCGGTGAGCTCCACCGATGCCGCGACGAAGAGCTACGTCGACAGCACCGTGGCTGCCTCCTCGTACTGGCTGCACGTCAGCACTGATGCGACGCTGCGAGCCGCTTCTCCAAGCCTGGCTGGAACACTCATCTTCCGGGCCCCCGGTCACCCCGCCGGCGTGTACTGCATTCGCTTGCCGTCGGGCGTACCAGTCTCATTCGGCGCGGTGGGATCAATCGAGCAGCAAGTAACGGGGACAGGCCTCTTCGGGTTTATCGTCGTGTCGACGACGGTCAATACGGGCCATTGCAGCCCTATCGGCGCGTGGGACATCGAGGTTCAAACGTACAGCGCTGCGGGCACGCCAGCTGACCGCCTTTTCACCGTGCTGATTCCCCGCTGACTCCAAAGTCGTCAACCAAGTGTGTGCGAGGCGCGACCGCCGCGGACCTGCTCCTCATCCCGCGACGCAACAAGGCGATCGACGCACGGAGACAAAAAGGCATGCGCGGATCGGCGACACGAAGTTCAGCTCGAATGCGATGCTGGTGAACGACTACCACCCGACGAACAGAAGCGCGGCGGACGACACGGTGTGGGAGCAGTTCGTCGTGGGCATCAAAGCCGCGAAGTAGGCCGCGCGACGCGGCCGCCGATCCGGATCACACGCGATTTGCCCGAGCCCCGGCGCCATCCGCCGCGTGTTCTTTATGACCCGGCCTTGAACGGCACGCTCGCCATCGTCTTGCCCCACATGATCGCGAGCCGGCCGCTGTCGTTGGTCATGTCGAGAAACGCCCACGTGAGCTGGTCGATCGCAAAAGGCAGCGTCTCGACTTTCATCGCGACACGCGCCACATTTTTGTCGGACGTGTAGCCGTACGCGCCCCAGAGCGCCGTCTTGTCTTTCGGATCGAACTTGGTCTGGGCGGGCCAGCCGGAGACGATCAACGTCCACTCGGTCGGTTTGACGAGATCGATGAACAGGCTGTATTCCCCTGCGGGCACCGGGCGGCTCCCGACGACGAGCGACACTTCGGTCTTGAGCCGCGTGGACATGTTGGCGCCGGCGCGCCACACGGGCGGCGGCGGAAATCCGGGCGCGCCGACGTCGTTGGCGGCCTTGCCGTAGTCGGCGCCCGAGCCAAAGAGATCGCGTCCGCGCTGCAGCGGCCGCCCGTAGGTGATCTCGATCCATCGGCCGCCCTGGTAGCTTTCGCGGCCGAGCGTGAACGCCGGACGCTCGCCCTTGACCCACTTGCCGAGCACTTGTACCTGCGCCGATCCTTCGGGGCTCATCGGCCGCGGCGCCGGTTGTCCCAACACCGACGCGCTGAGCGCCAGAACGACGATCGTTCCCGCAATGTGCCTCGTCATGCCTCGAATCCCCCTGCGTGCCACGCTGGTGGCATCGAGGCATAAGTTTGCCGCGCGCCGGCGAATGGTTTCAATCGTGCGGGTCGAAGCTGTAGGTTCCGTCCCACGCCCAATCCGGTCCGCCCAGAGAGGAAACGTTGGCGTGCGCCTGGAAGTTGGTGAACTTGCCAGTGCCGCCCGAGAACGTGCAGAGGCCGATGCCGGTCGTGAGATTGAGCTCGCAGTGGCCAAAGGCGACGTTGTTGCCCGGTCCGGGCGGGTCGAGGACGACATCGGTATCGAGCGTCGTCGGACCTGGTGCAGAGGCATACACAACCCTCGAACCGGCCTCGATCGCCGCGACGTTGGACGATGTGATCGTGCAGAACGCGCCTGGCAGACCGTTGTATTCCGAGCACTCTTTTTCGATTTCGAGCACGCCCTTTCGCGGGAACGATCCAAGCGTCGCCGCGCCACCGCCCGACGCCGTCGTCGAACTCACCACGATCGCGGCCGCCGATGGCGCTGTTGGAAGTGAGCTCGTGTCGGCGCATCCCGCAGCCACGCCGATTGCGGCAACCGCGAAACATCCGGAGAGCGCCCGCTTGAATGTGTGAACCAACGCGAATGTCATCTGTCACCCCCTTAGTCGTTTTTTGACGTTCAATTGGAATTCGATGTGTGCCCTCTGGAGATCGCGCAAGCGGAGTCGGGAATGGGTCAACCCAGCGGAGACCACGGTGCCATCAGGTGCTATGCTGAGCCGGCTCAGAGGTCCGAAATGGTGTCGCCCCTCGGCGTCACGGCGCTGCTAGGCGATTGGAGTCGCGGCGACAGGGGTGCGCTCAGCCGGCTGTTTCCACTGGTCTACGAGGAGCTCCGCCGCGTCGCCGAGCGCCAGCTAAGGCACGAGCGCAGCGGGCACACGCTGCAACCGACCGCCCTCGTCAACGAGGTCTACATCAGGCTGGTCGATCAGCGTCGGGTCGATTTGCAAAGCCGCGCGCACTTCTTTGGCGTTGCGGCGCAGGTCATGCGCCGCATCCTCGTCGACCACGCCCGGCGCCATCGCGCAGTGAAGCGCGGCGACGGCGTGCGGTGTGTCTCGATCGACGAGGCGCGCGATGTCGCGGCCTGCGACGCGCCATCGGTTCTGGCGCTGGATCATGCGCTCGACCGCCTCCAGCAGGTCGACCCTGCTCTGTCCCATGTGGTTGAACTTCGTGCCTTCGGAGGCCTGACCATCGAGGCGGTCGCCGAGGTTCTCGGAGTCTCACCGTCAACCGCCAAGCGCGATTGGCGCACTGCCAAAGCGTGGCTCCATCGCGAGCTGGGCGTCGACAGCCAACCGTGACCGACGAGCGATGGCCGCACGTCAAGGCGTTGTTTCAGGCCGCGGTGGAACGGCCGATCGACCAGCGCCCCGCGTTTCTCGCAACGGCGGCTGGTGATGATGACGTCCTGCGGCGGGAAGTCGAATCGCTGTTGGAGTCCGACAGCGCGCCGAGCGGCTTCCTCGATCAGTGGCTGCTGGCCAGCGGGCCGCAGCTTGCTCACGCGTTCTCCGACGCCATGGCGTGGAACGGCGGTGTGCAGACGGCGGACGCGCTCCCGTCGGGAATGCAGATCGGCTCCTATCAAATCATCGCGCTGCTTGGTGCGGGCGCGATGGGGGAGGTCTATCGCGCCCGTGACACACGGCTGAATCGCGAGGTTGCGCTAAAGGTCCTGCCGCGATGCTTCGCGGGCGACGCCGGCCGGATGGCCCGATTTACGCGCGAGGCGCAGCTGCTCGCAACGCTCAACCATCCGAACATCGCAGCCATCTACGGCATCGAGGAGTCGGACGGCTCGCAGGCGCTGGTGCTGGAACTTGTCGAGGGGCCGACGCTGGCGGAGCGAATCGCGCTCGGACCGATCGGTTTCGAAGAAGCGTTGCTGATCGCGCGACCGATCGCCGAGGCGCTCGAAGCGGCGCACGACAGAGGAATCATCCACCGCGATGTCAAGCCGGCGAACGTCAAGGTCGCCCGCAGCGGGACGGTCAAGGTGCTCGACTTCGGGCTGGCGAAAATCTGGGATGGCGCGCCGCAGGCCGATCCACTGGCGTCGCCGATGTTGACAGCGACGGATCTCGTCGAGCAGATCGCCGGGACACCCGCCTACATGAGTCCGGAGCAAGTCCGCGGCCAGGCGCTGGACAGGCGTACTGACATCTGGTCGTTCGGTTGCGTCCTCTTCGAGATGCTGACTGGGTCGGCGCCGTTTTCGCGTCGCACCGTTTCCGACACGCTGGCGGCGATCCTCGAGCGTGATCCGGACCACACGCTGCTGCCCGACGACACTCCCGAACCGGTTCGCCGATTGCTGCGGCGGTGTCTGGTCAAGGATCCTCGAGCGCGGCTCGATTCGGCCGCCGGTGCCCGGCTGGAGATCGACGAGGCAATCCAGCAGCTCAAGACCGACAGTCGCCCGCGCGCGGCAACCGCGCCGCGCCATGCGATGCCGGCAGCGATGGCCGCGGTGGGCGGCGGTGTGGCGCTCGCAGCCCTTGCGGCGTCGCTGGTGACGCGCCCGATCGTCGAGCGTGAACTGCACCCGTCCCGCTTCGCGATCGTGCCGCCGGTGGCGCAGCAGCTGAATGTTTCCAGCGTCGATCGCGACATCGCGCTGTCTCCGGACGGCCGCCATCTGGTGTATCGCGCCGGCGGATCGGTCAGTGCCGGTGGTCCGTTGATGGTGCGTGCCCTCAATGAGCTCGACGCTCGGCCACTCGCCGCGGCCATCAACAATGCGTACTCGCCGTTCTTCTCGCCCGATGGCCGGTGGATCGGGTTCTTCGAGCGGTCGGAGCTTAAGAAAGTGGCGCTCTCCGGCGGGCCACCGATCACGCTCACCCCATTTCGCGGCGCGTCGCTCGGAGCGAGCTGGAGTGACGACAACACCATCGTCTTCGCCACCGACGATCCCGAGACCGGTCTCCTGAGCGTGCCGGCGAGCGGCGGTCGCGCAGCACCGCTGACCTCAACAGGCACAGCGCAGCGGCAGCAGGATCACGCGTTCCCTTCGTTCCTGCCGGGCGGCCGCGGCGTGCTCTTCACGATCACCGCCGCAGACCAGGCAGCCAATTCCCAGGTGGCAGTGCTCGACCTGGCCACCGGCGCATGGCGGACGCTCGTGCGCGGTGCGCACCAGGCCGAGTACGTAGAAGTCCCACGTTTCCGTGGTCTCGCGACGTTCGCACGATCGGTTTCCGCGGGATACCTGCTTTACGTCGCTGGTGGCGCACTCCGCGCGGTGCGGTTCGATCCGGTCCCCATGGCGGTTTCCGGTGAGCCTGGCGCGCTGATTGAAGACGTCATGAGCAAGACGAGCGGCGCCGCGAACTACGCCGTGTCTCGCTCCGGCGCGCTCCTCTACGTGCCTGGCGGAGCGAGCGTGCAGGGGGCGCTCCGATCGCTCGTATGGGTTGACCGTAAGGGTCACGAGGAATCGACGGAAGCCCCGCCGCGTGCCTACGGCCCGCCGCGCCTCTCGCCTGACAACACCCGCGTGGCCGTCGGCATTCACGATCAGTGGAACACCGAGATCTGGATCTTCGATCTCGCGCAGAAGGCGCTGCGCCGCCTCACTTTTTCTACCGGTATGGACGGCATGCCGAACTGGACGCGCGACGGCCGACACATCGTCTTCATGTCGGCCCGTTCGGGCGTGCCGAACGTCTACATGCAGGCGGCTGACGGGAGCGGCGCGATCGAGCGGGTCATCGCCAGCCCGAACGCGCAATGGGCAACGGCGATGACGCCGGACGGCAGGGCAGCCGTCGGGTTCGAGCTGGGACCCGGCACCGGGAGCTTTGCCAACGTGATCCTGACGCCGCTGGCGCAGCCGGACGGCAACGCTTCTCGCGAGCTGCGCACCGCGGCCAGGCTGTTCGAAGGTGCGCACCCCGACATCTCGCCCGACGGCCGTTATGTCGCCTACCACGCGCCAGGAGACTCCGGGCGGGATGAGATCTACGTGCGGCCATTCCCGCGCGTCGATCGCGGACGCTGGCAGATCTCCACGCGCGGCGGCACGCGCGCGGCCTGGTCACGAAACGGCCGCGAGGTGTTCTACATCGACGAGTCGATGGCGCTGATGCGCGTCCCTGTCCAGACCTCCGCCTCGAGCTTCAGCATGGGCACTCCAACGAGAGTCTTCGACGCCAAGTACGCCCAGCCAAACCCGGCGCGACACTTCGACGTGGCGCTCGACGGCCAGCGGTTTCTCATGGTCAAGGACGCCGAACCAGGCGATCGCAGCGCGACGCCGGCAAGCATGGTTGTGGTCGAGCGATGGTTCGAGGAGCTGAAAAGCCGCTTCGCGACCGAGCGACGCTGACCGCATCGTGCGCGAGGCGCAACCACTTGTCGCGCCGCCGTCTTCGCAGGCTTCAGCCAGAATCACGCCCGCCTCAGCAACGCCAAACACGCCGGAAGACCTCCTGCTCGGCTGTAGTCGATAAGCACACAACGGCACCATCGCGACGTTAAAAGTGCGTTACACGCAGGAACTCAGTAGGGCACTCCGTCTAATGCAATAAGGGTCGCAAACGTTCGCGTGTGAGCGAGTAATCGCGCAAAGCGATCGCACCCGGCTGCCGCAATCGCACTGTGAGGAGGGACGCCATGAAGGCCGCGCGTTTCGCTCTATTCCTCGTAGCTGCCGTTCTCTTCGCGCCGACCTCGAATGCCGAGCAGTACCCGGACGTGCCAGGTGTTCTGTGCGCATCGAATGCACCAGTACCGACGTGGTGCCGTGCTCTCATCCGTGCTTCGGCCCTTACGGCGCGTATCCCTGTCATTCGTTGGGGGACGCCATTCCCTGCGTGCACCCTGTGCACGCGTGGGACGTGATCCCCTGCTGAGCCGCGGCGCGCCGGCCGCGGAACGAGCCGAGACGCCGTCGGGAGGTGTGCGATGGCCGTTGTCTACTATCACCCACGTTATTCCGCACCGTCGCTGCGCGAGCGCGTGCGTCCGGGTGGACGGATCGGGTTGCCGCTCGAGGCGGTGCGCGCGCGGCTGGACAAACCCGGCCAACAGCAACTCATCCCGTTTCTCGGCGCCGGCGCTTCGCTGCCGCGTGCTGGCGCCTCGGAAGTCCGGGCGCCGCAAATCCGGCCCAGCGGCGAGACGCTCGATCGCATCTGCACCGAGTTCGAGTTGAACTCGGCCGGCGCCCGGCGCTTCGTGGACATCGCGCTGCAGCTCGCGTAAGTCATGGACCACGTGCACGGGCCAGACGACCAGGACGAGCCGGAGCTCGCGCCCTCGTCCTGGCAACTCGCCGTGCGTCTGGCGGAGACGCTTCGGCTCGAGCCGCTGC
Organism: uncultured Acidobacteriota bacterium; assembly: GCA_963807105.1. Lineage (GTDB taxonomy): Bacteria > Acidobacteriota > Vicinamibacteria > Vicinamibacterales > UBA2999 > DASPWV01. The sequence continues at coordinate 555,202 of CAWEAM010000003.1, forward strand.
GGCCGACCGCGGAGGTGTTGCAGCAGCTGCTCCAGGAGAACCCGCCGCGCGGCGACTACCTCGATGTCGTCAAGCACATCGCCGGTCTGCTGCGGCTCTCGAAGACGGTGCCGCAGCTGTTGACCGTCGCCAGCTACTTCAATCGCGACATGGATCGGCGGGAGCTGCGGTTGAAGCTGACCGAGCGGTTCCGGACGGTGACGCAAGTGACGCCGATCCAGGACGTCGTAGCCTCCTGCGCGCGCCAGTTCGTGTACGCCCGCAACGTGACGCACGAGTTCGAGGACAAACGCGACTATCTGGTCATCACCACCAACTACGATCGCCTGATCGAACTCGATCTGGCCGCCCGCGACGTGCCGACCTGCGTCATCACAGTCGATCGCAACGCGCGTGTGCTCGTCGAGTTCATGCCGAACGTCCAGGATCTGCTCGAGCTCACGCGCAGCCAATACGACGATCTCGTCAGGACCTACAAAGAGGACGACACTACCGGCGCGCCGCGCACGGCCGCGAAGTTCTCTCTGACGGACAAGGCGCACTCGCTGGCGATGGTCTACAAGATCCACGGCTGTCCGATCATGGACGAAGCGCAGCGCGTGGACAACATCGTCATCTCCGACCAGGACTACGTGCTGTTCATCCAGAACAACGGCCGCCGCGACGAGCTGATCCCCGCCTACGTGCTGAACCAGGTGCACGAGACCGGCCTGCTGTTCCTCGGCTACAGCTTCAGCGACTGGAACGTGCGCAGCCTGTATCAACAGTTCCTCAAAGGACGACTCAAGTACCTCGGGCGAAAGGTCGATTCGGATCAGGACGAGGAGCTCATCGACTATCTGGTGATGCGCGACTACACCGATGCCGACGATTACTTCCTCCAGAAGTGGAACGTTTCGGTGCTGGTGACGGAGCTCGACGATCTCGCCGCCACGCTGCGTCAGGGCTTCGACCAGCACCTGGAGGCAAGCTGATGAGCGCCGACCTCGCGAATCCGTTTCTCGGCCTGGTTCCATTCGCCTCGGGAGACCCGCTGTTTGCGCGCGATCGCGATGTCGAGCTCATTCAGAGCCGCATCTGGTCGAGCCGCGTGACCGTGCTCTTTGCCGGCTCGGGCGTCGGCAAGTCGTCGTTCCTCAACGCCAAGCTCATTGGCGCGCTGCGGGAGTGGTTCGGCGCGAAGTACGTCGTCTCACCGGGAGCGGAGTGCTGGGCGCGGGAAGATCCCCATCAGGCGTTCATCGCTGTCAAGCAGGCCCTGTGCGATCTCCCGGCCACCCGCAATGGCGGCATCATCGTTCTCGACCAGTTCGAAGAAGTGTTTCAGTACTTTCCCAGCCCGGCGGCTCTTCGCTCGTTTGGCGAGGCCCTCGCCGAGGTCGTGGACGAGCAGCGGCCGCAGAACATCCGGCTGCTCGTCTCGATACGGGAAGAGTTCCTCGCGCAACTCACCGCGCTCGACGACTTCATTCCGGGCGTCCTCACCAACTACTACCGGCTCCGCAAATTTACCAAGAAACAGGCGCGATTCGTCATCGAGAGCACGGCCAGGCTGCGCGGCATCGAGACCGGCGATCGGATCGACCGTTTGCTCGCCGATCTGGCCACGGTCGAACACGGCAATCGCAGCGCGTCCGGCCTGTTCGTGGATCCTCCGTACCTGCAAATCGTCTGTCATCGCATGTGGGACCGGGAGAGCCCGCAGCCGGGACAGGCATTCCTGCGCACCTATGAAGAAGGCGCGGCGCGCATGGAGCTCGAGGCGTATTGCCGCGAGAAGCTCAATACGCAGCTGTCGCAGCGGCAGCGGTTCCTCGTGCGGCGCGCCCTCGAGCACCTCACCGGCCCGCACGAGGCGAAGAAGTTCGTGCGTGTCAGCGAACTGGCGCGCGAGTTGGGACATCGCGACAGCGAGAGACTGACCGCCGCGTTGCGGCCGCTGGCGGCGAGCGACGTTCGCATCCTGCGCGAGTGGACGGAGCATCGCCGGGAGCGGGGCGAAGACGTATCCGATGGCTGCGCCCCAGCGCCGGCCGCTGTCGCCGAGCGGCGCCAGGTGTATCAGCTGTATCACGACATGTACGCGCCGATGCTCTGGCGCTGGAAAGAGGAGCAGGCCAAGGCCGAGCGTCAGTGGACGATTCTGAAGAGCGCCGTCGCCGGGACGCTGGCGGCGGTGATTCTCGTCTTCGGCGTGCTTGCTCCTGGCCTGCGCTGGTGGTTCGTCGGCCGGCCGGACATCGCGCAGCCCGTTTACGGAAGCGCCGATCAGATGGCAGGCATCCTCGAGATGCGAGCGGCGTTCGCTCGCACGTTGATCTTTCGCCCGATCGGCGATCTGTTGCTGCGGCGCTACGTCGACAAGCTCGCGACGACGGCCGCCATGCGCATGGATACCGATCAGGCGATCTCGTATCGACTGATGGCGCTGGCGGCGAGCGGCAGCGAAGAAACGGACGCCGCGACGCGGGCGCTCGGACCAGCTGACGACCTCCTCGCCACCCACGACGTCAACGGCAGCGTGGCCGACGCGGTCCTGACTCGCACCGCCGAAGGCGATGTTCTGCTCGTCGCGACGTTGAACGGAGAGTTCTTCTTCAAGCCGCTGCAATCGAAGGCCCCTGCGCGGATTCGGTTCGCGCCGACGAAGATTCTTGCGCTGTCGCCGAGCGGGCTGTATGCGATCGCCGCCGACGGATCGGGTCGCGAGATGACCTTCTCGCGATTCGAAGTTGCCCGCGCGTCGGCATCGCCCACGCCGCGCGGCAGACACTCGGAGGTGACGAGCGAGTCCATTTCGATGGGGACCGGCCTGCGCAAGCCAGAGTTCGCCGACCTACAGGACATCGGAACTGTCATTGGCTCCTTCAGCGACGACGAGCGCCGTGCGGTCGTGATCTTCAAAGGCGAAGTGCTCGTGATGGAGGCGGTGCCCGGCGCCGAGTGGCGCCAATGGACCGCGGTGCTGCCTCGTCAGAATCTCGACATCACGCGAGCAGCGATCGTCGGCGACTGGCTGGCGATGTCGTCCCGGGATCTTACCGAGCTCGTCCCGGTCGACCGGATCACGCGATGGAACCTCTCCTCGGATCCATCGAGGCCGATCGACGTGCGTCAAGATTGCGTCTTGCCTCCGGCCGTGAGGCTCATTGTCAGGAAGGACGGAACCGTGCTCGCGCGCTGCGGTGAGGCCGCCAGGTGGTCGTGGGTGCCGCCCGACAACGGTACGCCGACGGCCGCATTTGCCGAGGTGACCGTGGAGCGGGCCGTGGCGCTCGACGGGGAGGCGTCCGGCGCGAGCGCGTCGTTTGCGGGGCTGTTTCCACAGGCCCTGGACGAAGAGGCGGGGTTGCTGGCGTCACTCGACCACGAGGGCCGTCTTCTGTTCTCCGCACTCGACCAATCGATTTCGATCGACTACGTGTTGCCGATCAGCGAACGTCGGCGGTTTCCCGCGACTGAGAACGGGCTGCGGCGTTTCGGCTCGAACCCCAGCGCGTTCGTCCGGCGCGGGACGCTCGTGACGATCGACCAGAATACCGTTCGGGTGTGGAAGACGGACGCTGTGAAGGATCGGCTCCAGATGAATAGAGTGGATTACGTCGATAACCGTCCGCCGTCTGTCGATTGCACGATCGCAGACAACGGCTCGACCGTCGTCACCGCCGGCGGACGATGGAAGTTGAGCGCGCCTGCGCCCGACAGCAACTGCTGGGCGCGCGACTCCGCCGATCGCAGCCGGACACTCGTCTTCCTGTCCGACCGAATCGAGTATCGGGCGCCCGGTTCGAGCACGCTGGTGTTGCTGCCGGGCGCACTCAGGGCCACGTTCGGGCCTGGGGACGGCAAGTTGTCCATCCTCACCGCCGGTGTCGCGTCGAAGTTCGTCATTCTCCGTCCCTTGGATATGGGTGCGCTCGAGGAGCAGTGGAGCGTGTCCTGCAATAACTGCCGACTCGTCCGCGCAGCTGACGAAGACGGCGTCGTCGTGCATTCGGATTTCTGGATCTTCAGGATCTCCGAGGCCGATTCGCTCGTCGGCGCTCCGAAGAAGGCATGGCCCCACGTCGAGACGGTCTTCTGGGGCGGACACATCAAAGACCTGCGCCCGTCAGATCCGTCCAACACACAACAACTGCGGGTGAATGGCGCCACGACGATCGACTTCCGCAAGGAAGCGGTGCGGCAACGTGGTTACTCACTCGGCTGGCGATCGATCCTGACTCGTCCCTGGAAGACCGCGGCCACCTTGAACTACGAATGCCGCGCTGAACGCGGCGAGTTAGTGACGCGGTCGGTGGACGCTCTGTGCGATTGGGAACATCGCTCGAAAGGCGCTGCGAGCGCGGGGGAGACTGGACGCTCCGCTTCGATTGAAATGCCCGGCGACATCGCCAGACAGGCGTCGTCGCGGCGGTTTACCGAGTCGCGCCGGGCCAATGCGCGCTGACACTGCGGACATACTGCTGCGTCTTGCGATAATGTGCGCGCACCGATGCCGCGCATCTTCGATCTCTCGCGGGTCCGCTCGCTGCTCGATCGCGACCGCACCTGGTCGGCCTACGCGCTTGGCGACCTGAGCGCGGAATTTGTCACTGACTGCTCATGGCACGCGCCGGCCGACGGCGAGCCGGCACTGCTGCTCCTTTATCGAGGCTTCGATCCGCCCATTCTGTTCGCGATGGGCGATGCTGCGTCCCTGACGCCGCTCTTCGGCGAAATCGATGCGCCCAAGGTGTCACTTCATGTACGGCCCGATGCCATCGCCGCGATGGCGCCGGCCTATCGCCCGGCGCACCTTCTGGAGATGTGGCGCATGGCCGTCGAGCCCGACGCGTTCCGGCCGTCAGCGGGCGACGCTGTCATTGCGCTGGACGAGTCGGACGTCGCCGCGGTCACGGCGTTGTACGAGGACGGCTGGCGGCACAACGAAGGGCCGACCTTCTTTCGATCGTCGATGCTGCACCAGGGCACCTTTCGCGCCGTGCGCGAAGGAACGCAGCTGCTGGCGATCGCCGGCACGCATCTCTTTTCGCCGGAGCTGGGCGTGTGCGCAATCGGCAGCGTCTACACGCGCCGCGATCGCCGCCGGCAAGGGCTCGGCACGCGCGTCACCAGTGCCGTCGTGGAGCACGCCCTCTCCCGCAACATCGCGACGACTGTGCTGAATGTCGCGCGCGGCAATGCCGCCGCCCGCCGAGTCTACGAGCAGCTCGGGTTTCACTGTCACTGTGATTTTCTGGAAGGCGAAGCTGTCCGCCAGGAGTAGCGGTGCAGCTGGCACTACCTGCCTGACCCATGCACGTGTGCAGAGGTCTTTGGCTCCCCGACGCGGACAGTGCCCATCAATCCTCCTTCGGCGTGATCGAGGATGTGACAGTGAATCATCCACTCACCCGGCCGCTCGTCGAAGGTCACCAGCAGGCGCGTCGTCGTTTTCATCGGGATGTTGACGGTGTCTTTCCACGCGAGCGGACGGACTGGCCGGTCCTTCGCGTCCAAAACGACGAAGAAGTAGCCATGGAGATGGAACGGATGGTCCCACTCCGTGTCGTTCTTGATTGTCCACACCTGCGTCTCGCCGAGTTTGGCGGTGAACGGTTTGGCCTTCCAGAACGGCGCCCCGTTGATCCGGAACTCCGAGTGGCCGTTGGGATCCACCGGCGGCAAGGTGAACGTCATGTCCACTGGCACAGCGCCCGCGAGCGTGGGCGGTGTGATCGCACGGCTCACGGCCGGCAGCGGCGGCGTTTTGATCGGCGCCTCTTCGCTCAGCGCGACGGTCAGGAGATCTTCGTCGTTGCGATATTGAACGCTGCCGTAGCCGCGGTTGTAGAGCAGCGCCCGCAGCGTGAGCGTGCTGCCGGGCGCGCCGCGCGGCGCGACGATGAGGTCCACGCGCTCTCCGGGTGTGACCAGGACCGAGTCCTTCGTCTCCGCACGCTCCTGCAGGCCGCTGTCGCGGCCGATCACGGTGAGCGGCTGCCCCTCGAGATCGATTAGGAAAAACCGGCTCTTGGCGGCGTTGACGATGCGCCACCGCTGCGGCGCGCCGGCGCGCGCGCCGAGCGTCGGGCGATGCTTGCCGTTGACCAGCACGTAGGTGCCTTCGCGCCCGAAGACCATGCCCGCCGACCCTCCCGAATCGGCGGGTTCGAGCACGCCCTTCTTGTCGAACCCGATGTCGCTGAGAACGAGCGTGACCTGGTCGGTGACACCCACTGCGTCGGACGGATCCTCGACGAGCAACGCGCCATAGAGGCCAAAGCCCACCTGAGCGGCCGACATTACGTGCGGGTGATACCAGTACAACCCGGCGTCCTTGAGCACGAAGTCGTAGTCGAACGACTCGCCGCGCTTGACCTCCGGTTGCGAAATGCCGGGCACGCCGTCCATCTCGATCGGCACACGAACGCCATGCCAGTGAACGGTGGTCGGCTCCGCGAGCTCGTTCTTGAAATGGACGATCAGGCGATCGCCGACCCGGACGCGCACGAGCGGACCCGGGATGCCGCCGTTGTACGTCCACGCGCGCACGCGGGTGCCCGCCACCTCGACGTCAGCCAGTTGCGCGGTGAGATTGATCTCGACGACATGCGGATCGGGATTGAGGTCGAGCGCTTCGGCGAGCTTCACGTCCGAATCCCATGCGTCGGGTGCCAGGGATGCGTTGCCGGCCGCGTGTTCACGGGCGCTTCCAGGGATCGCGAACGCGATGACGAAGAACAGGAAAACGAATGAGCGAACAGGCAAGGTCTTCATATTGTCGCAGGCTCGCTCGATCCTTGCTGAACGCGGGCCGCATGTGTATGACGCCCGTCATGGGTGGTGGACCGGAGCCGTGACAATCGAAGATAAGTTGCGACGAACGAAGTGATTCAACGAGGCGTCAGAAATCGACGATCCTGCAGCCAGGCCGCGATCACGGGCCAGAAATCGGGCTGCTCGCCCGTGACCACATTTCGCAACCCGTGATCCAGTCCAGGCATGACATGCGTGGAGATCGGCCGTTGGCGATCGACCGCGAGGCGTTGGAGCGCGGCGACCGTCTTCCGCAGTGGAATACTGCGGTCCTTTTCGCCGAGCAGCCAGAGCGACGGAACGTCGAGTGCCGTCAAGGTCGCAGCCGGATCGTAGCCGTGCGGACCGTTGAACTTGCGCAGCCGACACTCGATCTCGTCGTCTGACAGCCCTTGCTCCGATCCGGGATCTGCGCCCGCCAGCCGGCTGTAGGCGATCTCCTCGCCGACGCTCACCGCCGGCCCGGAAATCGTCACGACAAACGCCACGTGCCGGTTGCGCGATGCGGCCAGCGGCGCAATCCACCCACCCTGGCTGATGCCGAGCAGCCCGATACGGCGCGAGTCGATGTCCGGTCGCGCGCGCAGCGCCTCGACGGCGGCGAGTGCGTCGCCGGCAAGCAGATCGAACATCTCGACGCTGTTCGCCGGTCCGATTGACGTATATCGACCGCTCGATCCGCCTACGCCGCGCTTGTCGTACACCGCCACTGCAAGACCCATCGCAACGAGCCGCATGCCGGTCGTCTGCAAGAGCTTTTGCCCAGTCACCTGGCCGGACCCGTGGACAATGACGACGGCTGGGACGGGCCGTGGGCCCGACGGCGGTACGCGAATGAAGGCCGCGAGCTTGGCGCCGTCGCCTTCCAGCGTGAGCGACTGATCAGACGGCGGGACAGCCGTCGCTGCGCAGCCCGCCAGCGCGATCACGGCGATCGTTCGATACACGTGCGCTGTTAGACGGCGCCTGAGGCGTCGGAGTTGCCCCCCCGTTCGAAAGATCGTCCAAGCACGACAATCAGCCGCCGAAATATTCTTGGGCAATCCGCTACCTCGGATCTACACTCCTGTCAGTAACTGATAGGAGTCCGGAGTCCGTGAGCAAACCAACCGATCTCGTCCAGGGCACTCTCGACCTCCTGATCCTTCGGGTGCTCGCGCTCGAGTCGATGCACGGGTGGGCCATCGCTCAACGCATCCGCCAGATGTCGAGCGACGAGCTGCGCGTCGGGCAGAGCGCCTTGTACCCGGCGCTGCACAAGCTCGAACAGCAAGGCTTGATCGAAGCGGAGTGGGCGATGAGCGACAACAATCGTCGCGCGAAGTATTACAAGCTCACCTTGGCCGGCCGGAAAGCGCTCAGGGCCGAAACGGCCCAGTGGGAGCGCCTCTCGGCAGCCATTTCGCTGGTGGTCAAACCCACCTGAGGACGACCCATGCGCGCGATCAGACAGTTGCGGCTTCGCCTGCGCTCGCTGCTGAGAAGCGGACGCGTGGAGCAGGAACTCGACGACGAGCTGCGGTATCACCTCGATCGACTCGTCGGCGACAACGTCGCGGCGGGCATGCCGCCGGACGAGGCGCGCGACGCCGCGCTGCGCGAGATGGGCGCTATCGAGCCGCGCAAGGAAGAGTGCCGCGACGCGCGTGGCGTCACCCTGATCGAGAGCGTCCGTCAGGATATCGGCTACGCCTTACGCACGCTGCGGCGATCGCCTGGATTTGCCAGCGTCGCGATTCTCTCGCTCGCTCTCGGCATCGGCGCCAACACCGCGATCTTCACGCTGTGGAACGGCGTCTTGCGCGCGTCGCTTCCGGCGGTGGACAGGCCGCACGAGCTCGTCGTGCTGTCCAATCCGGATCGCTCCGGCATGTGGCGGGGCAACTGGAACGGCCGCACCGACGGGCCGCGCGCCTGGCTCACTTACGAGGAATTCGCGCAGCTCAGGGATCACGCGGCCAGCTTCTCTGCGGTGATGGCCTCGCAGAGCAGTCTCACACCCTTCAGCGTTCGCATCGACGGCGGTGCAGCGGAGGAAGCGAATGGACGGCTGGTCTCGGGTGGCTTCTTCGGAGTGCTCGGCGTCCGACCGCTGATCGGCCGGCTCTTCACACCGGACGATGACCAGCGCGACGCGCCCGATGCCGTGATCAGTCATGCCTACTGGCAACGGCGCTTCGGCGGCCGTCCCGACGTGCTCGGCAGGACGCTCGTCATTCGAGACGCCGCGATCACGATCGCGGGAGTCGGGCCGGCGGGTTTCGTCGGAGAAACCAGCGGGCAGCAGCCGGACTTCTGGCTGCCGTTGCGGCTGCAGCCGCGCGTCTTGCCCGGCACTGATCGTCTCCACGACACTCCGCCCGAGAAAGTGATGTGGCTGCACGTCTTCGGACGGCTGAGGCCTGGCGTGTCGCTGGCGCAGGGTGACGCCGAGGCGAATGCGATCTTTCGTTCGGGACTGGAATCGTTCTACGGCGCGACGGTCACCGAGGAGCGGCGGGCGCTGCTCGTCGATCAGCGCCTGGCGGCGCAGTCGGGTGCGCGCGGCGCCTCGCCGACGCGGCGCGAGTACTCGCAGTCGCTCACGGCGCTCCTGGCGGCGGTGGCGGTGCTCCTGCTGATCACCTCCGCCAACCTGGCCAACCTGTTGCTCGCGCGCGGCATGGCCCGTCAATCGGAGATCGCGCTGCGGTTGTCGCTCGGCGCCAGCCGTGGGCGTGTGATGCGGCAGCTCGTGACCGAGAGCGTGGCGCTGGCCGCCATTGGCGCCGCGGCCGCCATCGCTGTCGCCATCGCGCTGCATCGAGCGCTGGTGCAGATGCTGGCGAGAGCCGACACCGACTTCCACATGGTGTTTACGCTGGATCCCGCGGTCTTGACCTTTCTCATCGCAGCGTCCTTGACAGCGGCGCTTCTGTTCGGCGTGTTGCCGGCGTGGCAGGTAACCAGGGCCGATGCCGCACTGCGCCTCAGGGAGCAGGGCCGCACCACGACCGGCACACGCGGCCATCGTCGGGCGGGAAGGTTGCTCGTAGGGTTGCAGCTGGCGCTCTCGCTGCCGCTGCTCGTCGGCGCCGGGCTTCTCGCGCGTACCGTCTACAACCTGCAGCGCGCTGATGTCGGTTATCGCGCAGAGCGCCTGCTCCTCGCGCGCGTGGATTTGCGCACAGCCGGCGACGAGCGGACGCGAGTGGACGCCATCCGCGACGAGTTGCTCGGCGAGCTTCGGCGAATACCTGGTGTCGGCGCCGTCAGTTATTCGCACCTCGGGTTGTTCAGCGGCGGAGAGTCGTCAACCGGCATCGAAGTCGAGGGCTACGTGGCGAAAGGTGAAGATGACCGCGAGTCCGCGAGAGATATTGTCGGCCCCGGATATTTCTCGACCTTGGGCGCGCGGATGCTGGTCGGCCGCGAGCTGCTCGCGAGCGATCGCGAGGGGTCTCCCAGCGTCTGTGTCGTCAACGAGGCGTTCGCGCGCAAGTTCTTCGCAGGGCGCCATCCGATCGGCCTGCGCTTGACGATTCCCAGTGACAACCAGAAGCCGCAGACCTGCCAGGTCGTCGGCATCGCAGCCGATACACGAACACAGGCGCTGCGTGACCGGGTGATCCCGCGCTACTTCGTGCCTGCCGCGCAGCCGCCGCAGGCTTCCCTCACTCCGACCTTCATCATTCGCACGACCGCTTCGGGCGCGCCGGTGAGCGCAGCCGTTCGCGGCGCCGTTGAACGCGTCGCTCCATCGCTGCCGATCCTGTCGATGGCGACGATCGAAGAGCAGCTGGCGCCCCTGACTGCGCAGGACCGCACCACCGCGCAGCTCGTCCTGGTATTCGGGGCGGTAGCGCTTACGCTGGCCGCGATCGGTCTCTACGGCGTCCTCGCTTACGGTATCGCGCGCCGCACCGGCGAAATCGCCGTCCGCATGGCGCTCGGCGCGCGGCCCGCCCGCGTGATCGCGATGATCGTGCGCGAGACCTTCGGGTTCGTCGGCGCCGGTGTCGCCGTTGGCGCAGCGCTGGCCTACGCGGCGTCGCGCGTGATCGACAACCGTTTGTACGGGGTCTCCCCGCACGATCCGCTGACGCTGAGCACGGCGACGGCGCTGCTTCTAGCCGTGTCGCTGATTGCTGCCTACGTCCCCGCCCGCCGCGCGTCGAGACTGGATCCGATGGCGGCGCTCAGGAACTGCTGAGGGACAGGGTCGCGCAGGACGCTGGTTCGACCGTTGCGAACAAGGTCGTCGCGAACCACCGTCCCGAACCATCGTTCCGAACCCAGGTCCAGTCGATATGCTGATGCGGGGCGCGCTCGGTTACTGACCGGCTGAGGCGGACGCCGGCTCGCTGCGCGCGCCCTGCATCGCTCATGCACGATTACGATCTGATCCTCACCCTCACCGGCGGGCTTAGTGCCGCGCTGGTGCTTGGCTATATCACCCAGCGCATCGGGCTTTCGCCGATCGTCGGCTATTTGCTGGCCGGGATCGTCGTTGGACCGTACACGCCGGGCTTTATCGCCGACACCTCGCTTGCCGAGCAACTGGCGGAGATCGGCGTCATCCTGCTGATGTTCGGCGTCGGGCTGCAGTTTCATCTCGACGAACTGCTCGCCGTTCGGCACGTCGCGATCCCCGGGGCGGTGGTGCAGAGCGTGGTGGCAACGGCGATGGGCGCCGTCATCGCGCGAAGCGCCGGCTGGGACTGGCCGGCGGGCGTGATCTTCGGCATGGCGCTCTCGGTTGCCAGCACCGTCGTGTTGATCCGCGTCCTTGCCGACCACAATGACCTGCACACCCAGGCCGGTCACATCGCGGTCGGCTGGCTGGTCGTCGAGGACCTCTTTACGGTGATCGCGTTGGTTCTGCTGCCCGCGCTCTTCGCGACTGCCGATGCTGACACGCCGCTCTGGGCGGCGCTGCTCCTGACCGCGCTCAAGGTCTCGACCCTCGTCGCCTTTACCGCGGTCGTCGGCACCCGTCTGATTCCGCGCCTGCTCGACCATGTGGAACGCACCAAATCGCGCGAGCTGTTCACGCTCACGGTGCTCGTCATCGCGCTGGCGATTGCCGTCGGGTCGGCGCTGATCTTCAGCGTCTCGATGGCGCTCGGCGCGTTTCTCGCAGGCATGGTGGTGGGACGATCGGAATACAGCCTGCGTGCGGCGTCCGAGGCGCTTCCCATGCGCGACGCCTTTGCGGTGCTGTTCTTCGTCTCCGTCGGCATGCTGCTCGAACCGGGCGCCTTGTGGGATGCACCCGGCCTGGTGGCGGGCGCGTTGCTGGTGGTGCTCGTCGGCAAGCCGGTGGTGGCGCTGCTGATCGTGTGGGCGATGCGATATCCGCCGCGGACAGCGCTCACCGTTGCGATCGCGCTGGCGCAGATCGGCGAGTTCTCGTTCATTCTGGCGACGCTCGGCCGCGAGCTCGGCGTGCTCACGCCGGCGGCGACCAACGTGCTGGTCGCGACGTCGATCGTGTCGATTGTGCTCAACCCACTGCTGTATCGAATCATCGAGCGCGTCGATCGTTGGCTGGCGGCGCGGCCGGGTCTGGGCCGGCGGCTCGATCGCAGTTTGACGGCACCGCTCGACGCCGGCGCGCCGCGCACCCACGCCAGCGCGGCTCCCGGTTATCGCGCGGTCGTCGTCGGATTCGGGCCGACCGGACGCACCGTGGTCAACCTGCTCGGCGCCAATCGCATCGAGCCGACGGTGATCGATCTCAACCTGGAAACGGTGCGGGCTGCGCGCGAGGCCGGCATTGCCGCCGTCTACGGCGATGCGACGCGTCCTGAAACGCTCGCTGCGGCCGGCGTTCCAGCCGCAGCCACTTTGGTGCTCGCGGCGGCCGGCATGGCTAACAGCATCGAGGTCATTCGTGCCGCGCGCGCGCTCAATGCGCGGATTCATGTTCTCGCGCGCGCCTCGTATCTGCGCGGCGTCGAACCGCTGAGGCAGGCTGGCGCAGACACGGTGTACTCAGGCGAAGGCGAGGTCGCTCTCGCGTTCGTCGAGAGCATTCTCGACCGGCTCGGCGCCACGCCCGAGCAGATCGATCGGGAGCGCGAGCGTGCGCGCCGGGTGCTCTCGGCCGAGGCGTGAACAGCTCGGTTGGCGCTCTTTGCTGCCGCTGCCGCGTCACTCGCCGAACAGGCGAGTTGCGTGAAGCGCCGTCTCGATTCTGGTAGATCATCTGCTCGATGACTGTCGTCACGCCGGCCGTGACCCTATCTCTCGTGCTGCTGGCGTCTGCGATCGACGCCCAGACCAATACTGGCGAACTGGCTGGTGTCGTTCGCGATGCACAAGGCGGCCTGCTGCCGGGCGCGAGGGTCGTCGTCGATCACGCGGAGACCGGCACGCGCATCGAGCGCCTGACCGATGAGAGCGGCCGCTACTTCTTCCCGTCGCTGCGCGTCGAACGGCCGGATTTTCAGTGCCAAGACCCCGCGCGAGCTGCAGTTCGGCGCAAACTGAGTTTTTGATCGCGCAAGGCCCCTGATTTGCCGCTTTGCCCCTTGCGCCCGGGCATATAAATGAACGACCATTAATTTCCATGGCACGGCCACCCAACGCCGACGGGCAGCGCACCCGCCAGGCAATCCTCGACGCGGCGCTCGTGCTCTTTGCCGACAAGGGCTATTTCGGCACGAGCCTGCGCGACGTCGCGCGCGCGGTCGGCGTCCGCGAAAGCGCGCTCTACAACTATTTCCCCGGCAAGGAAGCGCTGTTCGAGGCGCTGCTCGCGGCGGAATCCGCCGAGAAGGCCGAGCGCCTGTCGGCGCTCCTCGACGCGCCGTTCACCGATGCACGCAGTGTGCTCGAGGGACTCGCTACGTTCGTGCTCGACCGGTTCGTGCAGCCGCGCCAGCAGCAGCTCTTTTGCATTCTCATGTCGGATGGCATGCGGCTCGCGCGCGATGGACGGATCAACCTCCTCGAACGCATGGGTGGTAGCCGGCCAATGATCGAGCAGCTGATGCGTCGGCTGATCGCCGCCGGCCATCTGCGCGAGGCGGATCCCGAGCTGCTGGTGATGCAGTTCATCGGGCCACTGCTTTTCTGGCGCCAGCTGCACGCCGTCGGCGCGCGCACCGCCGCCATTCGCAATCGCCGCGCGTTTGCTCGCGCGCACGTCGATCAGTTTCTCAACGGCGCGGCCGTGGTACGGCCCGCCGATTCGTCGCGGGCGCGCCGTGCGCGCATTGCCTGACCGGGTCCTGACATGCCGCTGACTTCACGAAAGCAATCCTCTTCTGCGTCGCGCACGCGGAGGCTGTTGCGCCGGACAGCTTTCTGCGCGCTGTCCGCGCTCATCACGGCCGGCTGCACTGAGCGCGACACTCGGGCTGACGCCGCAGCCGGCGAGCCGGAGGCGATCGCCGTGTCAGCGGCGAGCGTTGTGCAGCAGCCGGTCGCGCGCTTCATCCGCGTGTCAGGAGCCCTTGCTGCCCAGGAAGAAGCCGAGGTCGCCGCCGAAGTCGCCGGTCGCGTCGTCGCCACGCCGATCGAGCGCGGCAGCCGCATCGCGAGTGGTGCGGCGCTGATCCGGATTGCCGACGCCGACGTCGCCGCCCAGGCACGGGAGGCCGACGCCAACGCGGCGCAGATCGAGGCGCGCCTCGGCACGGCGTCGGGAGGCGACTTCGAAGTCGACCGCGTGCCGGAGGTGGCCAACGCGCGCGCCAATTACGACCTGACGCGCACCGAGTTCGAACGGACGAAGATGCTGCAGGATCGGCAGCTCGTCTCGCGCTCCGAGTTCGACCAGAAGCAGGCGCAGGTCGAGGCCGCGCGCCGCCAGTACGAGGTCGCCCGCAACGGCGCCGAACAGCAGTACCAGGCGCTCATCGCCGCCAGAGCCCGAGTGGCGATGGCGCGAAAGGCGGTCGACGATACCGTCGTTCGCGCGCCGTTCGACGGCGTCGTCGGCGAACGGCTCGTCTCGGTCGGCGACTACGTGACACGCGGTACCAAGGTCGCGTCCGTCATGCGCGTCAGCCCGCTGCGTCTCGAGCTCACCGTGCCGGCGCAGTATGTCACTGCTATCGCCGTTGGCAGCGCCGTCGATCTGACGGTGGACGCCTATCCCGGCGAGACGTTCGTCGGGCGCGTCCGGTACGTCTCGCCGGCGCTGCGTTCCGACACGCGCGCGCTGATTGTCGAAGCGGTCGTCGACAATGCCGATGGACGGCTCAAGCCCGGTCTGTTTACCACCGCGCGGATCGAGCAGGCCGCCAAGTCGCCCGCGCTGCTGATTCCCGCGGCCGCCGTGCAGAAAACCGCAACCGCCAATCGTGTGTTCGTCGTCGTGAGCGATCGCGCCGAGGAACGCCTCGTCACCACCGGCCAGCTCGAAGGCGAACAGATTGAGGTCACGAGCGGACTTGCCGCCGGGGATCGAGTCGTTGTGGGTGGGCTGGAGCGCCTCAAGGACGGCGTGGCCGTGAAGGCCGGGAGCTGACGTCATGCAATGGCTCGCCGAGCTCTGCGTCAAGCGTCCCGTCTTCGCCTGGGTCCTGATCCTCTCGCTGGTCGTCGTCGGCCTGTTTGCGTTCACGCGGCTGGGCGTCGATCGCTTTCCCAACGTGGACATCCCGTCGGTCCTGATCACCACGCGTCTGCCGGGCGCCGCGCCGGAGCAGATTGAGACCGAGGTCACCGACAAGATCGAAGAAGCGGTCAACACCATCAGCGGTATCGACACGCTGACCTCGAACTCGTCAGAGGGTGTGTCGCAGGTCGTGGTGTCGTTCGTGCTGGAGAAGGATGCGAACGTCGCGGCGCAGGAGGTCCGCGACAAGATCAATCGCGTCATTCCGCTGTTGCCGCGCACGGTGATTCAGCCCACGGTGGAGAAGCTCGATCCCACGGCGTCCCCCGTGTTGACGGTGGCGGTGACGGCCCAGAAACCTTTGCGCGAGATCACTGAATATGCCGACAAGGTGCTGCGCCGGCAGCTGGAAAGCTCGGACGGCGTCGGCCAGGTGCTGGTCATCGGCGGCCGGAACCGCCAGATCAATCTCTGGCTCAACGCCGAACTGCTGCGCGCCCAAAACCTGACGGTCAATGACGTGGCGCGCGCGCTGCAGACGCAGAACGTGGAGGTGCCCGGCGGCCGCATCGATCAGGGCGCGCAGTCGGTCACGCTGCGCACGCGCGGGCGTGTCGCCACGGTCGAGGAGTTCGGCGACGTCGTGATTCGCGACGTGGCCGGGCATCCGGTCCGGCTGCGCGACGTTGCCCGCGTCGAGGATGGCATGGTCGAAGCTCGCACGCAGGCGAGCGTCAACGGCACGCCGACGGTGCTGCTGCAGATCCGCAAGCAGTCGGGGACCAACACCGTTGAAGTCGCCAACAATCTCAAGTTGCGGCTGGCCACGCTCGAGCAGTCGCTCCTTCCTGGCTACAGCCTGCGCATCGTCCGCGACGAGGCGGCCTATATCGAGGCGTCGATCGCTACCGTCGAGGAGCACCTGATCGTCGGGTCGCTGCTCGCGGCTTTCGTGGTCTGGCTCTTTCTCGGCAACTTCCGCTCGACGGTCATTGCCGCCATCTCGATCCCGACCTCGATCATCGCTACCTTCGCGCTGATCTGGTACATGGGATTCACCCTCAACAGCCTGACGATGCTGGCGCTCACGCTCTCGGTCGGCATCGTGATCGACGACGCCATCGTCGTGCTCGAGAACATCTATCGGTTCATCGAGGAGAAGGGGATGCCGCCGATGCAGGCGGCGATCGAAGCGACGCGGGAGATCGGCCTGGCGGTTCTCGCCACCACCTTCTCGCTCGTCGCCATCTTCGCGCCGGTGGCCTTCATGAGCGGCATGGTCGGACGCTTCATGCAGAGCTTCGGCCTGACCATGGCCTTCGCGGTGATGGTGTCGCTCTTCGTGAGCTTCACGCTGACGCCGATGATGTCGGCCTACTGGCTCGAGGCGAAGCCTCGTCGCGAGGGCAAGCCGCACGACTCGAAGCACTCCATGCTCTTCGGCCCGCTCGATCGCGGCTACACCTGGCTGCTCGAGTGGGCGATGGCGCATCGCGGGCTCGTCGCGGTGGCGACGGTACTGGTGCTGCTGTCGAGTGTTCCGCTCTTTCGCATCGTGAACGTCAACTTCACGCCGGTGGACGATCAGTCGCAGTTCGATGTCAGCCTGCGGGCGCCCGAGGGCTCGAGCCTGGCGGCCACCGAGATCTTCGCGAATCGCCTCTCGACCGCCATCCGTCGCATCCCCGAAGTGGATTACACGATGGTCACGGTGGCCGGAGATACGGCCGGCACACTCAACACGGCGAGTGTGTTCGTGCGGTTGAAGCCGCTCGAGGAGCGGGAGCGCGATCAGGCCACGGTGATGGCGCAGGTCCGCAATGACGTGCTGCCGCTGGTCAGGAGCGAAGGCGTGCGCGCGGCCGTGCAGGCGTCGGGCGGTCCCGGTGGCGGCGGCGGTGACATTCAATTCGTCCTGCAGGGTCCGCGACTCGACGATCTCGAGCGCTACAGCCAGGCCCTGCGCGCCAAGGTTGCGCAGATTCCCGGGCTGGTGGACGTGGACACCACGCTCAATCTCGGCAAGCCGGAACTGTCGGTGCACATCGACCGCCCGAAGGCAGCCGATCTTGGCGTCTCGATCGGCGATGCTGCCGAAGCGCTGCGGTTGCTCGTCGGCGGCGACGCGGTGACGACGTTCAACGACGGCGGGGAGCAGTACGAAGTGCATCTCCGCGCCCGTGAAGAGGATCGCACCACCGAAGCGGCAATCGCGGCGCTCTCGGTGCCCTCTTCGCGCCTCGGCAGCGTCACGCTCGACAACCTCGCCAGCTTCGCGCGCGACGCCGCGCCGGCCACCATCAGCCGCATCGCGCGCCAGCGTCAAGTGACGATCGTGGCGAACATGCTGCCCGGGATTTCGCAGGCAGGGGTGCAGCAGCAGATCGCCGAGCTGGCGGATACGCTGAACATGAGCCCTGAGTATCGCGCCGGCTTCACCGGCCGCTCGCGCGAGCTCAATCGCACGGCGACGGCTTTCCTGTCGGCCATCGGTACTGTCGCTCGTGTTCATGTATCTGATTCTCGCCGCGCAGTTCGAGTCGTGGCTGCATCCAGTGACCATCCTGCTGTCGCTGCCACTGACGCTGCCGTTTGCGCTGATCTCGATCGTGATCTTCGGCCAGTCGCTCAATATCTTCTCCGGCCTCGGGCTGTTGGTGCTTTTCGGCGTGGTCAAGAAGAACTCGATTCTCCAGATCGATCACGCCAACCAGCTGCGCGAGGCGGGCTTCAACACGCACGACGCGGTCGTCCAGGCCAGCCGCGATCGACTGCGGCCGATTCTGATGACGACCCTGGCGTTCGTGGCGGGGATGGTGCCGCTCGTGGTCACGCAGGGTGTGGGCTCGGCCACCAACCACGCGCTCGGATGGGTGATCATCGGCGGCCAGACGCTGGTGCTCGTGCTCACGCTCGTGGTGACGCCTGTCGCCTACTCGCTCTTCGACGACCTGCAGCAGCGCCACTTCCTCTCACGGCTGCTGCAGCGTATTCGCCAGAAGCTGCCGATCGCGAATCCAGTAACGCCCGCCTGACCGTCGGTTAGCCGCAGATTCCCCCAACACCAGCATCACGCCTGGTTGACAAGCACACGATTGCGGACGCACGATATTCCCAGCGCGCGCTGGGGCGCCTCCTGTCCGCGGCAAGGGAGCTCGCTTCCACCCATTCGGTTCGCGTTTACCCACGAACCTTCTTCCGGCCCTGACTAAGCGGACTCCGGGCTCGACCCTCGACTGCGGTCGGGGCGAACGGAAGGAAGGTTGCCATGTCGCGTACAGATCACGCCCGCCACCACGCTCGATCACCTCAAGAAAGAAGCCAAGCGCTGGCTGAGAGCGCTCCGTGCCGACGACCGCGAGGCGCGCGCGCGTTTCGAGCGCGCTTATCCTTCGGCGTCTCTCGCTCCGACACTGCGCGACGTGCAGCACGCACTGGCTCGCGAGTACGGGCACGACAGCTGGTTGACCCTGCGCAATGCGCTCCAGGCGCCAGCGGCCGCTGCGCCCGCGCCACTCGCGAGCCTGGAGGATTACGAACGCCTCGCGCGCGACTTCGTGCTCGCGTTCGATTCACGCGACGAGGCGGCGCTGACCCGCCTCAATGAGCATTACCGCCGCTCGTTCACCCTCGACGACCTGTGGGCCGAGGTCTGGCGCCGCGTGTATGCGTTTCGGCAACGCTCATCGAAGGTGCCGCAGAACTACCTGAAGCTCGAGGAGGCGCAGACGGTGATCGCGCAGGACACCGGTTTCGGCAGTTGGGACGCGCTCGAGCGTGCCGTCAGTACCGGCGCGACCGCCGCCCCTGCCTACGTCGTCGACGCCAAGGACAACCGCATCGAGCCGCGGCGGCGGCTCACCTCCGACGAGTGGGACGCGCTTCTCGACGCGATGCAGACGCGCCGCGTCACCGCGCTCGATGCTGGCGGGCTCATGAGCGATGCCGTGCTCGCCCGCGTGGCCGGGCTCGAACACGTCACCGCGCTGGCGCTCGGCGGCTCCCGCGAGCTGACCGACGAAGGGTTGCAGCATCTGGCGCGCATGCCGCAGCTGGAGCATCTGGATCTCAGCGAGTACCCGGGCGGCAAGCTGACGGACCGCGGCCTGGACGTCCTCCGCCAGCTTCCGAATCTGCGGACGTTCGCCATGACCTGGCAGCGCGGCATCACCGACGCCGGCGTGGCCAATCTGCGATTCTGCGAACGACTCGAGCGAGTCAATCTCATGGGCTCGCCGACCGGCGATGGCGCGATCGAAGCACTGCAAGGCAAGCCGCATCTTCGGGAGTTCAGTAGTGGACGATCGGTGAGCGACGCCGGGCTGTTGCTTCTCCACGGTTTTCCGCGCTTCAAGGATCCGCAGAGTCGCGCAGCGGTCGCGCGCGACGACGAGCCGGAAGGCCGGATCGTACGTCTACTGATCGACGGGCCGTTCAGCGACGCCGGGCTGGCCGAGCTCGCCGGACTCGACGGCGTGTCCGACCTCGACCTGTTCTGGCACGTGACGAACATCACGACCGACGGCTTCGCCCATCTCGCGACGCTCTCCAATCTCACGTCGCTGGGCGCCGATGGCCGGCTGAGCGACGATGTCGCAATGCGCCACTTCGCGGCCATGCCGCAGCTGCGAAAGTTGCGTGCGCAGGAAGCCGTGGCTAGCGATGCCGGATTCGAGGCGCTGAGCCGCTCGACGACGCTCGAACGCTTCTGGGGCCGCGAGTGCCCGAACTTCGGCAGTCGGGGCTTTCTCGCGTTCTCGAAGTTGCCGACGCTGCGAACGCTGGGCATCGGCTGCAAGAACGTCACTGACGCGGCGCTGGCCACGCTGCCGCGGTTTCCCGCACTCACGGAGTTGACGCCGATCGGCATGACCGACGCCGCCTTCCGTCATATTGGCCGCTGCGAGCGCCTCGAGCGGCTTTCCTGCATGTATTGCCGCGAGACGACCGACGCGGCGACCGAGCACATTTCCGGTCTGCGCCTTCGCTACTACTACGCGGGCCTGACGCTCATCACCGATCGTAGCCTGGAGATCCTGGGCCGCATGCCGTCGCTCGAGCAAGTCGAGTTCTACGAATGCAACGGCGTCACCGACGGCGGCCTCGTGCATCTCGCCGGTTTGCCGCGACTGCGCGAGGCCGCGTTCGATCACCTGCCCAGGGTGACGTTCAAGGGCACCAGCGTGTTTCCGGCGCGCGTGCGCGTCCGCTACTCACCGTGACGGCGCTCGGCGCGTGGTCGTGCGCGATGGGCGGTCGCGCAGACGGTGCGTATACTCGCTGTTGGATGAAGCTCGTCGAGCTCGTTGACACTTCACGGCGCGTGAGCGACACGAGTTCGCGCCTCGAGAAGGTCGGTGCGCTTGCCGAACTGCTGCGCCGCGCCCCGCCCGACGAGATCGAGATCGCCATCGCGTTTCTGTCCGGAGCGACGCGCCAGGGACGTATCGGCATCGGCTGGTCGGTGATGAAAGGTGCACGCCCGGACAATGCTGCCGAGGCACCGTCGCTGGAGCTCGGAGACGTCGATCGCGCATTCGCCGGCATCGCCGCAATCGGCGGCGCTGGATCGTCGCGCGAGAAGACGCGCGCGCTCCACGCCCTGTTTGCACAGGCCACGAAAAACGAGCAGGACTTCCTGTTCCGGCTCCTCATCGGCGAGCTGAGACAGGGCGCGCTCGAAGGCGTGCTGCTCGATGCCGTCGCCCGCGCGTCGAACATCGGCAGCGCAGCAATCCGCCGCGCCACGATGCTGGCCGGCGATCTCGGCGTCGTCGCGCGTGCCGCGCTCGAGCACGGCGAGACGGCGCTCGCCGCGTTCTCGGTCCACTTGTTCCAGCCGGTGCAGCCGATGCTGGCGGACACAGCCGAGACGATCGAGCAGGCGATCGGATCGCTCGGCGAGGCCGCGCTCGAATACAAGATGGACGGCGCCCGCATCCAGGTGCACAAAGCAGGTGGCGACGTCCGTGTGTTCACCCGCAACCTGCGAGACGTCACGCCCGCCGCACCCGAGATCGTCGAGGCAGTCAGCGCCTTGCCGGCACGCGAGCTGATTCTCGATGGCGAGGTCATCGCGCTCTCGGCCGACGGCACGCCGCACCCGTTTCAACTGACGATGCGCCGCTTCGGCAGGAAGCTGGAGGTAGCGAAGCTTCGCGAAGAGTTGCCGCTCTCGCCGTTTTTCTTCGACTGTCTCTATCAGGATGGACAGACGCTCATCGACGAGCCGCAGTCGCGCCGGTTTGCGGCGCTCGCCGGCGTCGTCCCCGGCGGGTTGATCGTTCCACACTCGATCGCCCGCACGGCCGTTGACGCGGACGGGTTTCTGCGCGGCGCTCTCGAGCGCGGGCACGAAGGCGTGATGGCAAAGGCACTCGATGCCGGATACGCGGCGGGCAGGCGAGGGGCGTCGTGGCTCAAGCTCAAAGTCGCGCGCACGCTCGATCTCGTGGTGCTGGCGGCGGAATGGGGACACGGGCGCCGCACCGGGTGGTTGAGCAACCTGCACCTCGGCGCGCGCGATCCGGAGCGCAACAGCTTCGTCATGCTGGGCAAGACGTTCAAAGGCATGACGGATCGAATGCTCGAGTGGCAGACCGAGAAGCTGCTCGCGCTCGAGCTGACGCGCGACGATTACGCCGTTTACGTGCGCCCCGAGCTGGTCGTCGAAGTCGCCTTCAACGACGTGCAGGTCAGCCCCGTATATCCCGGGGGTCTCGCCCTTCGCTTCGCGCGCGATCAAGCGGTATCGCACCGACAAGTCTGCGGCGGATGCCGATACGTTCGAGACGGTGCAGCGCATGCATCGAACCGGGCACTGACTTGCGCCCTCACGGCCTCCGACGGACCGCCAGGTCGCGGCCTGTGGTGCAGCCGCCGCCGCTCGGGTCACCGGATACCGGGCCGCGACCGCTGGCAGCTATGCGTGGAGGGTCTCCGCGCCATCCCGTACAAGTCCATCAATCCGCTACAGCGACTTGAGAAACGCGAGCAGCGCTTCGCGCGCGTCCGCCGGCAATGCGTCGAACGCACGCCGCACGCGCTCGGCCTCGCCGCCGTGCCGTGCGATCGCATCGTCGATGGTCGCCTCGCTGCCATCGTGCAGCAACGGCCGACGGAATCGCAGGCCCCAGAGCGCCGGCGTGCGGATCTCCTCGGGGAGCGCGGACGCCTGAGGGATCTCGTCTCCAGTACCGATGTCGTGGAGAAGGAGGTCGGAGAAGAGCGGTACCGGCTGTCGATCGAAGGCACGCTCGCGGCTCGGGCCGGTCGTCAGCACAGGCGTATGACACGACGTACATCCGACACGGCCAAACAGCTGCTCACCGAGCGCGACTTGCGGGCCGCCGTCGCCGCGCGGAGGTGGGGCCAGAAACTTCATGAACGACGCGAAGTTGTCGATGCCGCGCCGGCGCGTCGCGCGATCGACGCGATCCTCGGGATCGGGCATGGGATCGCAGCGCTGGTACTGTTCCGGCGTGAGCCCGACGCCAAGCTCCTCGCGGAACAGATCGTTGGTGATCCCCATCTCGTTGCGATAAGCATCGGCGCCGAAGGCGAGCAGCGTCGCGTGCTGCGCCTTCCACCCGAATCGGCCAACTCGGCGATCGCCGGTGGCGACATCGCGAACGATGGCGGCACGTCCGCTGATGCCGTCGGCGTTGGCGTCTTCCGGATCCGCCAGCGCGATCAGCGTCTCGTCGGGGATCGCTTCCACCAGCCCGGCGCCAAACAGCGGAATCGGAATTCGACGCGCGATGATCACGGCCGCCGCCGGGAGCTGGACCTGGCAGCCATGCAGGGGGATCGAGAAGAGCTGAAAGAGCGTCTCGCCGTCGGGTGCAAAGGCGTACGGCCGGCCGCTGGCGTCACGCCCCGCGGCGCGAATCTCGCCGATCGTGCCGGCGCCGCCGACAACCGGCACGTTGTGGCAGATGGCGCAGCTCGTGCCGTTGAAGGCCGGTCCCAGACCTTCTTCGGATGTCTCGACTTCGAGAAAGTCGTCGAGCCCGAGACGGAACTCCTCGAGATCGATCGGCGCGATGCCGGCGAGCGGCTCACCGAGGCGCGGCGTCTGCGCCCCGAGATCGACAATCCGTAAGGCTGTGACCGCACACAGAATCGCCGCCGCGACACAGAGTGATTTCATCGCGCCCCCTTTCCGGCATCCGCTCGCACGCGGATGACGCCGCGCATGAAGCTGTGGCCCGCGCCGCACATGCGAGAGCACTCGAACACGTAGTCGCCGGGAGCGGCCGGGGTGAAGCGCACCGTCGCCTCGCCGCGTCCCCGTTTGGGAATGGTGAGGTCCACCGGCTGGCCGAGAATGCGAAACCCGTGGCTCGTGTCTTCGCTCGTCAAACGGAACTCAACCACGGTTCCGGGCGGCACCCGGATCTCGGACGGCGTAAAGGCAAAACGCTCGGCGGTGACGTGGACGACGCGCGCCGGCGCGTCCGCCTGCCGCGCAGTCACGGTCACCAACAGGCACGAGAGAAGCGCGATCGCGACCAGCGGCCGGCCGATCGCCAACGGCGGCGACATCAGAACCACCATCCCAGACCGACGTTGATCGTTCGCGGCGCGCGCCGGATCGTGGCGGCGCTGTGCTGATGCGTGTAGTCGAACTTCACGGCCACGTCCGGATCGAGGTAGTAGTTTGCGCCCACTGTCCACGCCCGGCGATTGAAGCCGGGTATCGGTTGCTGACCGGGTGGCATCCGATACTGCGTATCGAAATCTTCGTATCGCGCGAAGACGCCGACCTCATGACCCCAGCGCAGCCCAAACAGGCGGCTGCCTTCGAGGTAGAAGCCTTGCAGCTGTTCGGCGATGTTCGGCGCCACACCCGTGAGCAGCGTCAACGCATCGTTCAGCCGGGCTGCGTCGCCGATGAAGACACGGGCGAACTGCGCGCGCGCCTCGTATCCGCGCCGCCGGAAGCGGCCGTCGATCTCGATGACGCCCACTGATGGATCGAGGCGCGGAACGTTAAAGCCGACGTCACCGCGCCACCCGCTCAACCCGAGAGTGAGTCCGCGGACGCGCGTGAACTCCACTCGGCCGGTCATGGCGGCATTGCGGACGTTCGCTTCGCTGCCTTTCTGGATGCCGCCGCGCAGGCCTTCGTCGGCAGTGAACTCCGTCGCGTCGAGCGGCGCCATCACGTACGCACGGTAGCTCACGCTCGAACCGATGCGTCCGTGCACGCCGGCGCCGACGTCGAACCAGGTCGTTGGCACGATCACCGTGTCCACGAACGGGCGCTCGACGCCGTAGAACACGGGCGGCTCGTGCCGCTCGTTGATGATCCCGACCGGCACCAGCAGCATCCCGGCGCGCACATTGAACGAAGGCCGGAGCAGCACGTCGATGTAGGCCTGTTCGAGCTCGACTTCGCCCGCTTCTTCGAGGCCTTCGACAAACGCGTGCTCGAGCTCGAGCTCGCCGACAAAGCGCAGGCGGTCCGAGAAACTGTGACTGACGAGGAGCACGAACCGATGGAAATCCAGGATCGGATCGCCGTCCGCGCGATCGACGGGCGCGTTGAGATGCATCTCCATGTAGCCGGAGATCGGCCCGGTACGCGAGGTATCGGCTGGTTGCGCGACAGCCGAGGATGCCGTGAAAATCAGCGTGAA
This sequence comes from uncultured Acidobacteriota bacterium, assembly GCA_963807105.1. GTDB lineage: Bacteria > Acidobacteriota > Vicinamibacteria > Vicinamibacterales > UBA2999 > DASPWV01. The sequence continues at coordinate 580,198 of CAWEAM010000003.1, forward strand.
ACACGCGGACAAGCCGATGTTTCTTGCGATCATGTAGCAGACATTTTGATTAATCAAAAACGAAAGTTAGCGTAGGCGATACGCCCGTGGATGTCAAGCGCGTCGTGTCACCGTCGGAGCGTGATCCCCAGGGCGTTGCTCAGATCGATCTCGAAGTGCGGCTGTCCCTCCGGCAGGGCGTGCTTGCGTTGATACACGTACACCGACTGCCCCACATCATGCGGGATGGCCGACATCACCGGCAGCGGACGCCAGGCGTGCGAATTGGCGACGACAGACTGCAGATGGCGGTGATGCGCTTCGTCGTTGGCGTCATCGATGATGATGAACTCGACCCGCGCGCGGTCGAGCGCCTCGCTGAACGAGGCGTCGTCTGGATACTTCTCGGAGTAGTCGAGACCGGTCCACGTCCCTTGCGCGAGCAGCTTGCTGGCGCGGAGCACGATGTGCCGCGGTGACGGTTCCCGCATCACGATCTGCGAGACGAAAGCGCCTTCGCCGATCGTGTCGGAGGAGACGAGGGCGGTCGTGTCGAGATGCGACCACTGCTGCAGAACGGTGTCGGCGACCACGCTGAATCCCCGCGACGCCTTTGCCGGCACGTGGAACGTGATCGCGGCGAAGAGCGCGAGGGTCGCGGCGGCAAGCGTCAGCGCTCGTCCCCACGCCGGCACGGACGGCCAGCGGAGCGTCGTGGCCAGCTGGTGCAGGCCGGCGACGGCGAACAGCACGACGCCGGCGGTGACTGGCAGCAGATAGCGTTCGGCGACGACCGGATAAATGATCGAGTGAAAGCTCCAATACGCGATGACCAGCGCAAGCAGGCTGTCCCAGAACTCACTTCCTTCCTGACGCTTGACAACGCGCGACCACACGCCCAGGATCGCCAGCGGCAAGAAAAGCGGTCCGGGATCGCTGGCCAGAATCGCGAGGTTGTTGAGCGCCGCCTTCGTCGACACCCCGAACGCAGGACCCATACCGACGACGTAACTGAACTGGCGCCAGGTCCACACGTACCACGGACCGCAAATGGCGACGACCACCAGTGGGATGGCCCAGAAGCTCCAATGTCTGAGCACCGACCACCGCCGTCCGATCACGATGGCGAGCGGTGGAACCAGCGCGAGCGCGAGCGCGTTGTTCTTCGTGAGGAGGGCGGCGCTGGCGCTAACGGCAAACAGCAGGGCATCGCGGCGCCTGGAGGTTTCGAGGTACTTGCCGAACGCCACGGCTGCCGAGACCGACCAGAAGGCGCACAACAGGTCCAGCATGATCGACGCGGTGGCCTGCTGCACGGCGGGGGTCAGCGTCAGCCACACGGCAGCCGTCAGCGCCAGCGGTGTACCCAGCGTTCTGCGAGTCGCCAAAAAGACAACGAGTCCCAGCGCCAGCGTGATGAGCGACGTCAGGACGAGTGCGGATGTCGCAGACACACCAAAGACGTACATCCACGCGCCCAACAGGAAGTGAAACGAAGGCGGCCAGATGCCGAAGGCGACCTTGGGATAGTGCATGTAATACGACGCCGCATATTGGCGGGGCGAGCCGAAACCGTCCGCGGCGTAGCGGCTGATCATCACCGACGTGACGAAATGCGGCGCCTCGTCGGGCGAGGCGGTCAGGTCCGCCCACGGCGCCCCCGAGGCGATTACGAGAATCGCGATGATAGCCGCGAGGGTGGCCGCGACAAGGAGAAGACGGACGATGCCACCACGTGGCGGAAGCAGGCGCGCCATCGTCGTGCCTCAGCTTACTCTCGTTGGCGAAAAAGTACAGTCTGGTTTTGACCTGCTGCTGACGTGCGCGGAGTCGAAGTCTCTCCCGCAGGTGACTATCGAGCGCGCGTCAGGCGTGCCCGGGAATAGACTTCGAAGGGTTCCCCGGCGGCGCGAGCTCGAAGATCTCCTCGAACTCGTCCGGATCCGTCAACGTGTAGGTCTCGCGGCCGCGCCAGCCCGCCGCGATGTTCTCGATCGACTCGGTGACGAACACCAGTGGCCGGCCGGCCGGTTGTAGTTCCTGCAGGTACTGATTGACGAAACCCTCGGAGTGGAACTGGCGGAAGACGATTCTCTTGCGCGAACCATCGACGCTGAAGATGCCGATGTCCTCGTGCTCCTCGCCTTTGGGGGTCTTCTCCTGCGGCGGGTACACGGCGCGATTCTCGAGATGGACGAAGCGAGGGTTGAGAATTTTCGTGTATTCGCGTTCGACGGTGCTTCGGCCCGGCTGACCCGTCGCTCGTGCCTTGCCACCGGCCGATGAACGGATCGAGCGCCGCAGCGACGGATTGTCGCTTTGTGACTGCGGCTGTGCCGAGATGATTGCCGATGCTGCCGCGCAGAGGAGCAGCGCCACCACCCGCGCGCGTCCGCTGGCGATGCCCGCTACCAGGCCCGTCAGGACGCCTTTGATCGTGGATCCGCGCACGATCGGAATCAGCAAGGGCCGCGCCTCGGGATAAAACCACGCCGACAGTCCGTCGACGACGCCCAGGATCCCACCGACGATGACGCCGATCAGAGGAGCGTTCATGCGCTGCATCTTCATCATTCAACAGGAGCGGCGAGCGTTTGTACTTGCCGTTCGGCCGGCGCCGCGCGCCGGCCGCTCACGACGCCTCAACACAGGCCCTGCGGACCGCCGGCGATCTTCCGCAGGAAATCGGCGGCCGCCCGGACCCTGGGGTCGCGCCGAAACTCCGGGTGTGTGATGAGCCACACGTCGTGGTTGGCGACATCGTCCGACACTTCCAGCAGGTCGTCGTGCCACCGCGCAACAAACCGTGGCAGCACGGCCACGCCGGCCCCCGCCCGCGCCGCGGCGACGAGCGCGTGCGTGCTGTTGGTTTCGAGCGCGACCTCGGCCGACGCCAGCAGCGGCTGGAACCATTTGGCCTCCTGCAGCATCTGGAACGGCGGCGTATAGGTCAGAAGCGGCAGCCCCTGCAGCGTTTCGAGGCTGGTGATTCGCCAGCGCCCGCTCAGGGCGAGCGCTCGCGACGCGTACAGCGCCGCCGAGGTGCGCGCGATCCGCACGGTTACCAGCCCCTGCTGCCGCGGGCGCGGTGATTGGACCGCGAGGTCGGCCTCGCCGCGCGCCAGATCGCGCTGACGCGTACCGACCAGGATGTGGAGCGCGATCTGCGGGTGCTTCGCATGGAACCCGGCGAGGTTGGGCGCGAGCCAATGCGACGCAAACTCCGGAGCCATCGCCACGCGCACGCTCCCCGACATGGCGCCGCTCGCCTCACGCGCGCGGGCGGTCAGCGCTAGCGCCGCCGCTTCCATCGCTTCGGCCTTCGACAGCGCGTTCTGGCCGTGCGCCGTCAGCAGGTAGCCGGTCGTGGTGCGATAAAAGAGCGGTACGCCGAGCGCCTCCTCGAGCGCGGCCAGGCGACGGGCGACGGTCGTGTGCTCGACCCCGAGGCGCCGCGCCGCCGACGATACCCGGCCGGTGCGGGCGACGGCGAGAAACACCTGGAGCCCGTCCCAGTCCACGCCGTGCATTTTTGCACATCAGGTGTGCGTATTTCTGCAGGGCTCCCGCGCCGCGGCTGCGCTAACGTTCGAGCGAGCGCGGCGAACGGCGCGATCGCACAGCAACCTCAAGGCGCTCGTCAGGCAGGGTACTTTCATGGCCACCACGCATCCGGCCGACGGCATCAGGGATCGGCAACTGAAACACTGGAACACGGTTGCAGACGGGTGGGGCGTCTGGTTCGAGTGGACCGAGCGCAACTTCGCGCCGCTCACCGCGTGGCTCCGCGACGCGGCGGGATGGGCGCCAGGCGCGCGGGTCCTGGATGTCGCCTGTGGCGCCGGCTATCCCGCGCTCGCCGCCGCCAGGGCAGTCGAGCCCGGCGGACGGGTGATCGCCTCGGATCTCTCGTCGGAGATGCTTGCGGTCGCGGCGGCGCACGCGCGGCGCGAGGGGTTGGCGACGATCGAGTTTGCCCAAGTCGACGCCGAGTCCATTCCTTACCCCGATGACTCGTTCGACTCGGTTACCAACACCTATGGCCTGATGTTCTCTCCGGATCCGCAGCGAGCGCTGGAAGAGGCGCATCGCGTCCTCGACCGCCACGGGCGGATCGCGATTGTCACGTGGGACGATCCGGCCAGGAGCCCGTTCTTCACCACGGCACGCGCCGCGGCCGCACAGCACCTGGGGCTGGCGGCACCGGCGCCCGACGAGCCGCACCCGTTCCGGCTGGCCTCGCCAGACGCGCTCGAACAGATGCTCCGGACGGCTGGCTTTTCGGCGATTCGCGTCACAGGCCTGGCGATGACGTTCGAGAGCGCGTCCACGCGCGAGCACTGTCAGATGTTCACGGACCTTGCCTGGAAATCGAAGGTTGCCGCACTCAGCGAGGATCAGAAGCAGGCGTTCGAGAAGGCCATGGCAGAGGCCGCACGGCCGTTCATGGACGGTGAACGAGTGCGGCTTGTGGCGACATCGTTGTGCGCGTGCGGCACGAAGTGAACGCGCGACGCGAATTGAGGCGGACGCGTGCTGGTGCTTTGCGGCGAGATGACGCGCGGTGGCTGAAGCTGCGGCAGCGTCGCCGGCCGCTAACCGGTCAGGCGACGGCCTCTTGTTCCAGATCGCCGGCGCTGGTGCGCCGCTGACGCGTGCGGGCGGGCGCTTCGGCCACCACGGCTAGCGGCGCCGCGGCCTCGGCCGACTTGCGCGCGAGCTCGATGAGTGCGGCTCGGCGCTCTTCGTTCGCGGCGAGCCGGGCTTCCAACGTGCGGGAATACTCGCTCGCCTCGCGCTCCCAGTCGAGTGTCTGACCGGTCCAGAACTCGACCTGCTGCGCGAGCTCGGCGTTCTGGCGGCGCTGCTCCTCCTCGACCAGCATCAGGTGCTCGAGCATCCGCTGGTATTCCGCCTGCTGATCCTGCGCCGTCTTCATCACATCGGTGACAATCTGCTCGAACTGCACGCGCTGCTCGGTCAGCGCCTCGGCATGCTCGCGCTGCTGCGACTCGAGCCGCGCCTGCAGCACGCTCACGTCCACTCGCGCTGTTTCGAGCTTCTCGGTGGTGGCCGCATGGTCCGCGCCCAGCGTCTCCAGCTGCTGACGATGTCCGGCGAGCGCCTCGGCGTGCTCGCGGCTCTGCGCGTCGAGCGTGGCGCGCAGGGCGCCGGTCTCGGCGCGAGCGCTTTCGAGCTGTTCGGTGGCCGCGGCCCGCTCCGCGCCCAGCGTCTCGAGCTGGCGGCGATGAGCGGCCAGCGCCTGGCTGTGCTCGTCGCTCTGCACATCCAGCTTTGCCTGCAGCGCGTCGGCGAAGGCCTTTGCGGCTTCGAGCTGCAGGGCAGTTGCCGCGCGCTCCGCGATGGCCGCCTCAAACTGCCGTCGCCGTCCGGCGAGCGCTTCGGCGTGTTCCTGCGCCTGCTCCTCGAGTTTGGTGTGGAGCGCTTCGGCCTGTGCGCGTGCCTTCTCTAGTTGCAGCGCCGTGGCGCTGCGCTCGACCACGCCGGCTTCGAGCTCGATCCGCTGTTCGGCGAGCGCCTCGCCATGCTCGTGAGTCTGCGCTTCGAGTTTTGCCTGCAGCGCCTGGGCCTCGGCATGGGCCCGTTCGAGCTGCTGCGCAATCGCCGCGCGCTCAATCAGCGCCGTTTCGACCTGTCGTCGCTCGCCGGCGAGCGCCGCCGCATGCTCCTGATTCTGACGATCGAGTCCGGCCTGGAGCGCCTCGGCCTCGGCGCGGGCGCGTTCGATCTCTTGTGCCACAACCGCGCGCTCGGCGTTCGCGGCATCGAGCTGCGCACGCTGCGCCGCGAGCTCTTCGGCGTACTGATCGCTGAGGCTGGCCAGGCTCGCCTGCAGCGCTTCGGCTCTCGCGGTCGCCTCCTCCAGCTCGCGAGCAGTCGCCGCAGATGTCGGCGTCACCGTATCGGCGTTCGGGATCGGGGAAGCGGTCAGCTGCTCGTCGGCGCCTGCAGGCGCCGGCGGCGTTGCTGGTGCCGTGACGGCGCTCGCCGCGCACTGGATGAACTCTTCGAGGTTTTGAATCGTGGAGTCGAATCGAACGCCGGCGTGATAGAGCAGCTGGCCGTCCCGGAGATTGGCGACGCGCACCCAGGCCACGCGCCCTTCGATGGCGAGGGTGGCGCCATCGCGACGTGAGAGGCGCACGCGAACGCCGAGTTCAGGCGCGAGCCGACCTTCGACCTGGAGGAGCGCGCCGCCCTTCGACAGGTTGATCAGTTCGGCCTTCGGCCCTGCCAGAATGACAGCGGAGACCCCACCGAGCGCTTCGCGCTCCAGTCGTGGCCAGCGTCTCTTGTCGCTTCCGCGCTCCATGGACGAACACTCCTCTGGGGTGAAAGAACTGTATATGACTTTAACGTTTTTGGCAACACCTTTACAATAATTCTGTGCAAATGTGGAAAAAACCGCTAACTTTCCTCGATTCTGTAACTTGGGGTCAGCCAGGAAGCGCTGCCAAGAGCAGTTGGATAGCCGCAGGGAAAAAGGCCGCCCTCACGCGGGGAGCGGCCTATCCGATCACCATCCCGCGGGCGTCGCGTGATGGCAGGACGTTTTCGAAGGGTCAGGCGATTCGCGCCGCGGGCCCCGCCTACCATCCGCAGGCCGGCATCGATCGCGACGGGTCGCTGGTGATTGCGTGGGACGTAGTCGTGGACGGCCAATGTCGCGTCTCGCTAGCGCGCGGCGTTGCCGATGCAGACGGCAACCGCAGCTTCGTTCCGATCGCGACGCCGGCCATGTCGGGCTCGTACCCCGCGCCGGCGGTGACGAGCCGCGGGCCGCTTGTGGCCTGGACCAACCGCTCGTCCAGCCTGTCCGTGATCGACGTCGCACATCTGCCGTGAGCGCCACTCCATGCCGAACCGCAGGCGATCGGCGGTTTTTTGATAGCGCGGTGATTACCGGTTCGTCGAGCATGTGCCCGGCGAGTGATGACTACGATTCGCGACTGGCAGCGCAACCGCGACATGTGGGTCCGGGTGCTGTTCGACCAGACCGGCGAAGGCGTTGACGCCTGGACAGGCGAATCAAAGCGAGGCGATTTCGCGACGAGCGCAGCCTGCGCGCCTGGCTCACGACGCAGCACGTCACAGGCTACGCCCAATCGCTGCTCGCGATGGAACGATTCGGCTATCCCGAATTCATCACGGCGTCGGCTGCCCAGCTGATCGACGCTCAGCACGCCGATCGTCCGGCGTTACGGCCCGTCTACGATGCCGTCATCCGCGCCGCGACGCAGGTCGGCGAGGTTGTCATCCAGGCGCGGAAGACTTATGTGTCGCTGGTTGCTCCGCGCCGCACGTTCGCGCGCGTCCAGCCGACAACGTGCACCCGTGTCGATCTGGGCCTGCGCATTGACGGCCGGAACCCGGGCGGACGACTTCAGCCCTGTCGCATCCACGACACGATGCCACTGCAGATCAGTCTGGCGAAACCACGCGATGTGGATGGCGAGGTGTCGCGCTGGCTCGCAGTGGCCTACGAGCACAACAGCTGATCGTCGAAGGGTTTCGCGCAGAAGGCTCCACCTGCCGCCGCCCGTCGACCCCCTGCTCACCGAGGTGAGCCGGCCGGCGTCGACCGAGCGCGATCGCTTCTTGGCGCAGACGATTTAGCAGGCGATCCACTGCGGCGTGCGCGTAAGCCGCGGCGTGCGGTAATCTGGGATCCTTCCCGAGTCATCGATGCCCATAATCCCGCGCTTGAATCGCCGCAGGTTTGCCGCAACCGGTCTCCTCGCAGGCGTGGGGACGACGGCGTGGCTCAGCATGTCGTCTTCGTGGGCCGCGCGCTTCATGCGCGAACGGCTCGCCGAGACCGGACGCGACGTGCCGGACGCTCCGCACAAGCCCACGCCCGGCACGTGGGCCGACAACGCGATCACGCTCGCCTGGCTGGGTCACGCTACTGTCCTGATCAACTTCTATGGCATGTGGATCCTCACCGATCCCGACGCTGTTTCCGCGGATCGGCGTGGATGTGGGCGTCGCCAGCATCGGCCCGCTGCGTCTGGTGCGCTCGTGCGCTCGCACCAGAGGAACTGCCCGAGATCGATCTCGTGCTCGTTTCGCACGCCCACTTCGATCATCTGGACACACCGTCGCTCGCCGCCGTGCGCGGGAAGCCTGTGGCCGTCATGGCGAGTCAGACGTCCGATCTGCTGCCGTGTGGCAACTACTCGTCGGTCACCGAGCTGCGCTGGAGCGAGTCCACCAGGGTGGTGACGCGCCACGGCGATGCGCAGGTACGCGCCATCGAGGTCAAGCATTGGGGTGCTCGCCTGCAACGCGACACCTATCGCGGCTACACGGGCTTCATCGTCGAGCGTGAGGGCCGCAAGCTGCTCATCGGCGGCGACACCGCTTCCACCGGCGTCTTTGCCGACCATCGGCGATTCGGTCCGTTCGAAGCTGCGATCATGCCGATTGGCGCGTACGACCCGTGGATTCGCAACCACTGCACGCCTGAGCAGGCGGTGACGATGGCCGATGCCGCCGGGGCGCGGCTGTTCGTGCCAGTGCATCACCAGTCGTTTCAACTGAGCCGAGAGCCGTTTTTCGAGCCCATCGAGCGAGCGCAGGGCGCGCTCGCCGCCGAGCGCGATCGCCTGGCGTTGCGCGAGGTCGGCGAAACAGTGGTGATTCGAAGCTGAAATCGCCTACCATTCCGCCAACTCTCCGGACCCCCATGAAATCCTTTCGACGGCTGCAGACTGCCGCGACTCTCTGCCTGCTTGCCGGCGCCGTATCCGGCGCTCGAGCGGAGCTGCGCCAGCAGCCGCCCGCCGCGCTGGAGCCCGCCGCCCGGCCCGATCTGGTGCGCGCACCGTACAGCGACGCCGACATCGAGTTCATGAGCGGGATGATTCCGCACCACGCGCAGGCGGTGTTGATTGCCGGCTGGGCGGCGTCGCACGGCGCCCGGCCGGACGCTGCGGGTGCTGTGCGAGCGCATGGTGTCGGCGCAGCGCGACGAGATCGAGTTCATGCGCAACTGGCTGCGCGATCGCGGCGAGATCGGTGCCGGCACGCCAACGCCACGCATCACGGATGAAGATGAACGGCGTCGAGCACGACATGCTGATGCCGGGCATGCTGACGCCCCGAGGAGCTGGCGGAGCTCGACAAGGCGCGCGGCGCCGAGTGGGATCGGCTGTTCCTCACCTTCATGATTCGGCACCACGAGGGCGCCATCAAGATGGTGGACGAGCTGTTCGCGTCGTACGGCGCGCTGCAGGACGACGACGTCTACAAGCTCGCGTCGGACATGCACGCCGACCAGACGATCGAGATCGAACGGATGCAGAGGATGCTGGCCAGATAAACGGAGCCCACTCATGAGAGCGCACTCGTCTGTCGCGTCCCTGATCCTCCTGCTGCTCGCGCCGGCTGCGCGTCGAGTCGCCGATCCGGCGCCCGAGTCAGGCTCCGGCGCCAGACGCAGCCGCCGGCGCAGCCGGCCACGCCTCCGGCGCCGCGGCGCGCCAGCCCCGTCGCGCTGCCGCGGCGGCCGCGCCGCAGCATGCTCCGCCCGCGCCAGCCGCGCCTGCAGCAGCCGCGGCCGCGCCGCAGCAAGCCAGCATGCGCCACCCGTGCTGCAGCAGGCAACGCCGGTCCTGGCGGAGGAGGCGGACGGGCGCGGTCGAGGGACGCCGCCGCCGCCACCACCACCGCCGCCGGCCGTGATGCCGCCGCCGGTGACGCCGATCGTGTCGGCGACAGCGCCGAGTCCCGATCCGCGCGTCGGCCTGTCGGCCGGACGCTGGGACGCCGGCTCAGGCCGCGTGGAACATCCGGCTCGTCTCGACGACCCCGCCGTCGGCGAAGTTCCTCGGGCGTCACCAACTCCGATCTCGCGTTCACCGGCAAGTACGCGATTCAGGGCAATTACAACGGCTTCCAGATCTTCGACATCTCGACGCCGGAGAAGCCGGTGCTGGTGCTGACCTATGTGTGCCCGGCGTCGCAGAGCGACGTCTCGGTCTACAGGAACCTGCTGTTCGTGTCCGGCGAAGGGCAGGCCGGCCGCGTCGACTGCGGCATCCAGGGCGTGCCCGAGCCGGTGAGCAAGGATCGGCTGCGCGGCATCCGCGTCTTCGACATCTCGGACATGGCGAATCCGAAGTACCTGACCAACGTGCAGACGTGCCGCGGTTCGCACACGCACACGGTGGTCACCGATCCGCGCGACAAGGCCAACGTCTACATCTACGTGTCCGGTCGGCGGGCGTCCGCTCGGCCGACGAATTGCCCGGGCTGCCAGGACGGCGGCGATCGACGATCCGAAGACGCGCGCGCTTCCGCATCGAAGTGATCAAGGTGCCGCTCGCCGCGCCGGAGAAGGCGGCGATCGTCAGCTCGCCGCGCATCTTCGACGGCCTGGCGCCGCCGCCGCGTCGTGTCGAGCCGGGCGCGGGGCGGTGCAGCGAGCAGGTGCGAGGCGCGACGCGGGCGCTACGGGTGCCGCGGGTGCCAGGTGCGAGCGCGGCGGGCGCGGCACGCACGCGCGGGCGGCGCTGGCGCCGGTGCCGGCACAGGTGCAGGCGCAGGTGCGGCAGGCGGTGCCGGCGCGGTGGTGCGCGGCGGCCGCGGCAACAGCGGTCCGAATCAGTGCCACGACATCACCGTCTATCCCGACATCGGGCTCGCCGGCGGCGCGTGCGGCGGCTACGGTCTGCTGCTCAACATCCGCGAAGTCGCGCAGCCGTTCCGCGTCGACGAAGTCGCCGACATCAACATGTCGTTCTGGCACTCGGCGACGTTCAGCAACGACGGCACCAAGGTGCTGTTCACCGACGAGTGGGGCGGCGGCGGCGCAGCCGCGCTGCCGCGACACCGACAAGCCGGAGTGGGGCGCCAACGCGCTCTTCGCGATCGAGAACGGCAAGATGCAGTTCAAGAGCTACTACAAGCTCCCGGCGCCGCAGACCTCGCTCGAGAACTGCGTCGCGCACAACGGATCGCTGATCCCGATTCCCGGGCCGCGAAGTGATGGTGCAGGGCTGGTATCAGGGCGGCATTTCGGTGTTCGACTGGACCGACTCGGCCAAGCCGAAGGAGATCGCCTACTTCGATCGCGGTCCGGTGGACGCCACGCGCATCGTCATGGGCGGCTCGTGGTCGGTGTACTGGTACAACGGCCTGATCGTCAGCTCCGAGATCGCGCGCGGCCTCGACATCTACGAGCTGCTGCCGAGCGGCCTCATCTCGCAGAACGAGCTCGATGCGGCCAAGACCGTGCGAGTTCGACTACCTGAACGCGCAGGAGCAGCGCAAGTTCGTCTGGCCGCCGAGCTTCGCGAAGGCGCGCGCCTATCCTCGATCAGCTCGAGCGCGACAACGGCCTCGCGGCGCGAGCGCATCAGCGCGGTGCGCGCGGATCTGGCAGGCGCCGAGAAGCTGTCGGGCGGCGCGCGGCAGCAGGCGCTGCGCAAGCTGGCGACGCAGCTGAACGCCGACGCCGCGAAGTCGACCGAACGCGCGAAGGTGCGGATGCTGTCGACGGCGGTGACCGAACTGGTGAGCGTGCGCTGACTCGCTGGCGCTCGTGGGACTCGCGGGCGCTCGTGGGAGGATTACGAACGAGGTTTGCGCGCGGCGATGACAGCCATCGGCGAGTGACGCCAGATGACGTCGCTGCGAAGGCCCGCTCGCCGCATCATCGCGAGCTCGTCATCGAGCGGCACGTACGTGTCTTCCTCCGCCCACGCCGCGAAATACCGATCGGTGTCTGCGTCCGAGTACGTCGCGCGTAGATGAGCGCGCCAGGCGTCCCGGCCGCGCTGCGCCAACCGCGCGTCGCTCGGCGGAAAGCAGTCGGCTGTCACAAACATGCCGCCACTGCGCAGCGCCCTGGCAATCCGGCCGTACAACTCCGCCTTGCGATCGAGACTCGCCACATGATGCAAGGCGAGCGACGCCACGACTGCGTCACACTCCGGCAAGTCGACGGTGAGAAAGCTCGCCTCTAGCAGCGTGGCGCGAACCTGCGCCAGGCGCTCGCGCGCGAGCGCGAGCATGCCGCGGTCCTCGTCCACCCCGACGATGGTCGCGTTCGAGACGATGGCGGCGCACCGTGCGGCGAGCGCGCCGCTGCCAACGCCGAGATCGACGACAACCGGAGAATCCGCTTCCACGGCGCGCAGGCACTCCGCGGCGGTGTCGAGCATCTCCTCGTAGCCAGGCACGAAGGTCCTGATCCGCGAGTCGTATCCTCGAGCTGGATTTTGAGGTGCGTAGCGACGCTCATGGCGGATGGATCGCACCATGATACTGAAGGGACGGCTGCGGTCTGGCCGGGCCCTCTGGCGCCTCGCAGCTCCATCGCTCTTGGCGGTTTGTCGCTTTCTGGCGTTCAATCAGCCCACGGCCACTCCCGCGTAATGACCGCGCCGCTCGGTCATTGACCTCGCGCCGCCACGTACAATGCTGAGCGTGGTTATTGCCGTGCGTCTGCGCACGCTCCTCGCCCTCACGGTCGTCACGCTCACCGCGTCGATCGTGCTCGCCGGCGGCTGGCTGTTGTATTCGCTGTGGCAGCGCCAGCGCGAAGTCATGGATCGCCAGAACGTCGAGCTCGCACGCGCCGTGTCGGTCGCGATCGACCAGAGCGTGGAGAATGCGCGCGCCGCCCTCACGCTGATGGCATCGGTGGACGTGCTCGACACCGACGAGCTGACGCGGTTTCGCGAGCTCGCGCGCCGCGTCATTCCGCGACAGCCTGGATGGCACTCGGTGCTGCTTGCCGATTCGTCGGGACGCCTGCTGATCAACACTGCCGCGCAGCGCGACCCGGATGGCACCTCGGTCGACACGGACTGGGCGGCGCCGGTGATCGCCACGCTGAAGCCGCACTTCTCGAATCTCGTGATAGAGCCCGGGCTGCCCGGCTACTTCTTCACCGCTGCGGTGCCGGTGGTCCGTGCCGGCAGGCTGAGCCACGTGCTGGCCGTGCGGATTCGCACCGAGTCGCTGAGCGCGATCATCCATCAGCAGCAGATTCCAAAAAATGGCGTGGTCACGCTTGAGCGGATAGCCGATACCACGTGATGGCGCGCAGCCGCGGCGAGCACCAGGACCAGTGGCGTCCCCCGAGCGCCGACTTTCTCGAGTTGGCGTCGAGAATGACCGAGGGCAGCTGGCGCAGCGTGCTGCTCGAGGGGACGAGCGCGTACGCGGCGATGAGCCGATCCACCTGACCGGCTGGACGGCGGCGGTTGGCGTACCGACCGAGGAAATCGACGGGCCCATCCTCAGGCGGTTCTGGTTTCTGGGCGGCGCCGCATTGTTCGTGCTCGTCGCGGCCGGCGGCGCGATCGCCTTTTCGAGGATCGTGATCTCGTCGCTCGAGCCGCGGCGCGGACGGTGGCGGCGCTGGTGCGCGGCGAATCGACCACGCCGCGCCGCTCGCGCATCGCCGAGATCGACGATCTGCTCACCGGCCTGCAGCGTGCGGAAGCGACGCTGCAGGGAGCGGTTGCGCGAGCGCGACGAGGCCGAGCGCGGGCGCGCGGCGGCGGCTGCCGCCCGCGAAGAAGCGCTCACCGCCGAGCAGGAGGCGCGGCAGCATGCCGAGGCCGCCAATCGCGTCAAGGACGAGTTCCTGATGGCGGTCTCGCACGAACTGCGCACGGACCGGTCACCGCCATCATCGGCTGGGCGCACATGCTCAGCGCGATCAAATCGACGATGCCGGCCGCCCGCTGGCGATGCAGACGATCGAGCGCAACGCGCACGCGCTGAAGCGCCGCTCGACGACCTGCTCGATGTGTCGCGCTACGCCTCAGGCAAGCTTCGGCTCGACATCCAGATGGTGAGCCTCGATGCGGTGATTCAGGCGGCGATGGACGCGATTCGCCCGTCGGTGCTGGCCAAAGGTCTGGAGATCCGCTACCAGGCACAGCCCATGGGCCCGGTGCTCGCCGACGGCAATCGGCTGCAGCAGGTCGTGTGGAACCTGCTGGCAAACGCGGTGAAGTTCACACCCGCCGGCGGGCAGATCGACGTGACGCTCGAGCAGCACGGCGATGGCGCCGTCGCGATCGCCGTCTCCGACAGCGGGTCTGGCATCGACGCCGCGGTGATGCCGCATGTGTTCGAGCCGTTTCGCCAGGGAGAGAAGAGCCCGCAGCGCGGAGGCGGTCTCGGCCTCGGCCTTGCCATCGTGCGCCACCTGGTCGAGCTGCATGGCGGGACCGTGCGCGCCGAGAACAACGAGAGCGGCGGCGCACGCCTGGTCGTCGCGCTACCCGCGGGCTTCGCCAGTCCGCTCGTGGACGACGCCCCGGCCTACCAGCGGCCGGGTGAGGCGGGCCCGTCCACGATCACGTGAAGCCTGCGGTAGCGGCGCGTATCCCACGCGTCGGCCTTTCCGCCGGCGCGCGCTAACTCGATCGATGCACGTCACGTGGCCGCTTGTCCTCGCGCAGGCCGACAAATGACGCATGCCGCAGATTGTTCCCGGCTGTCCACTCGGTGAACGCCACCTCGATCACCACGCGCGGCTCGACCCAACGCAGCGTCTTCATGTCTTCGGCGGTGATGCCTTCGCCCCAGTGGCTTTGCCGGTGCTGTTCGGCAGGTTGGCGAACGGGCACTGCGGGATTTCGGGCCCGCGATACGCTCGAACAGCTCGCTGCCGGGTGTGACGGTTGAACCCGGCTCGCACCTTGCCCGCGTAAAGGAATCGTCGGCCTTCGTAGAATCCGACGAGGACGAATCGAAGTGCGCCCGGCGGGCTTGTAGCCGCCAATGACGAACTCCTGCCGCTGGCTGAATTTCACCTTGACCCACGCGTGGCTGCGCCTGCCGGGTTCGTAGATCGAGATCGAGGCGCTTGGCGACGACGCCTTCGAGCCCGCCTCCCGCACGACCCTCTCGATCTCATCGGGTGTGCCGGGCAGCGGCTGCGAGAGCAGCAGCGGAGACGCGAAGGTCAGGCCCCGAGGGCGCGGCGCCGGTCGCGCACGGGCGGTTCGAGGTAGTCGGCAGCCGAGGTGCAGCAGGTCGAAGGCGTAGAA
Organism: uncultured Acidobacteriota bacterium; assembly: GCA_963807105.1. GTDB lineage: Bacteria > Acidobacteriota > Vicinamibacteria > Vicinamibacterales > UBA2999 > DASPWV01. The sequence continues at coordinate 595,218 of CAWEAM010000003.1, forward strand.
GACGATGGCGATGCGCTTGACGCTGCGGTGCTGGAGGGCCTGGAACGTCGGCACGGCCGTGCTCGTCGAGCGCGACGATCTCGCCATCGAGCATCACGGTCGTCCGGCGTGAGCGTGGCCGCCGCAGCGGCGATGTGCGGGTAGTCGTGGTGAGGTCCTTCAAGTTGCGCGAGATCGAGCCTGGTGCGAGTGCCGTCCTTCACCAGGAGCGCACGGTAGCCGTCCCACTTGACCTCGTAGCTCCACTCGGGCCCTTCAGGAAGGGTCGGGGCGAGCGTGGCCATCATCGGCGAAACGGGGGAGAGCGCCATGCGGACACGATTGGGTGAGGACGAGCCGATTAGTCCTTCGGCGGCGGCATCGCCGACGTCTCGTCGTCCATCTTCCAGTCCCCGCCTTCCTTGATCAACCGGCGCTACTTGGCGGCCCGGCGGACGATGACGGCGGCAATCTGATCGAGGCGCACCGTCGCGTCGAAGAGCTCATTCCGGTGAGCTCCTTGATCGCGGACCTATCCGCGGTGGCAACCCTACCACGAGCATGCGCGAATCTGCGCGCGGCTGATGGAAACGCCACAAAGCGCGCCCTGTGGTTAGAAGTCGATGAACGCAACCAGGAAGCGTTAACTCAAGCCCCGCACGAGATACAACTGGGAAACCAGGCGAGTGTAGCTGTAGACGTAGGCGTGTCCTGAGGAGGTGGTCCAGAATTGGATGATCGAGTCACACACCGGCAGCGTCGAGAGGCATCAGCGTTTTCCACAATTCTCGCTGCCCGCTTTGGACATTGACGCGGAAGATACGCGCCGGGACCTCGCCGCGGCGGAACAACCACAGCGAACGTGCGTCGGCGCTCCACGCGACCGGCCTGTCGCCGGGCTGCGTACCGTTCACCGTTCGCGATGCCCCGCCCGCGACTGGCCACAGCGACACCGCTTGATTGGGGCCGATCGCAGCGGTCCATTCGCCGTCCGGTGAGATCGAGATTCCCCACGTGTTCTCGGGCGTGAGCGGTCGAGGGGGCCCTTCGTTGATGTCCTGGATGTACGACCGCAGATCACGCCCGGCCTCTCTACCGGTGAACAAGATCCGGCGACCGTCGGGGAACCACTGCGCGCCGTTGTAGCTCACTATGCCGTGCGGAGCGATCGACCGCGGCTCGCCGGCTCCGGCGGGGAGCAGCACCAGTTGCTGTCCGGAATTCGCCGTCGCCAGGATTGTCTTGCCGTCTGGAGAGATGTCGTCCGCGAAGCCGTCTTTGAGCCCAAGATGGACCGGTGGCGATCCCTCCGTCGAGCGCAGATAAATACCGTCGCGATCGCCGAACAAGAGCCAGCGTCCATCCACCGACAGGTCCGCAACGGAAGAATTGTCGAACCAGGAGAGTTCGCGCTCGGTGGTTTCGCCCGGAGGCACGCCAACGCTGGTCTGCCGTTCCTCGTCGCGGCTGAGGAGAACGCGCCCATCCGGTGCGATGTCCCACAGCGTCAATGATCCGGGCGATTCCTGAATCAAGCGCTGCTCTTGCTTCAGATTCACCGCACGAAGGGCGCGGTTCGTTCCAGTGCTGGCGGTAAACCAGACCTCGTCGCCGCTCGGTGACCAAGCGAGTCCGCGTACGGTGGCCCACTCAGCGGTCAGCGACGTCGCCCGTCCATTGAGGTCCACCACTTTCACGACGCCACCTATACCGCGGCCGGTCCGATCCTCCAGGAAGGCTATGCGCTGGCCGTCGCGTGAGAAGCGAAGGAAGCGGAGCGATCCAGAGCTTCGGTGCAGTTCGCGTCCTTCGTACTCGATCCAGCTGTGTCCCCCACGTCTCCAGCCGAGCGGACCACTGCGAGCTGCGGCGCCGTCGGATTCCAGTCGGCGTCCTCAACGTTCTCGACCACTTCGCGGGGGGCGCCGCCCCCGGCTGGCGCGAGCGCCAGCGTTCCAACAAAACGTTCACCCAGAACAAACCTGCGGCCGGTCGATAGCGCTAACTCCCCCATCCTCGTCGCCAGGACGTCGGTGCCGTCGGGATAAGGAAGCGGCCGTGACGCAAGACTGTCGTCCAGGTCCAGTCGCCACACCCCCAGCGTGTTCGCGTCGCGGGTCTCGCTGTAGACGACCGAGTGGCCCTCGGACGCGAATCGTGCGCCACCGATACGCGCGCGGCGGAACGTCAGCTGCTCGAACGTTGGCACTGTGACTGGACGAAGCTGCCAGAGCGCAGCTGCGGCGGCCGCTCCGAGCAGCAGCGACGTCACAATCGCGATGAGCAGTCTGCGACCCGAGATCGCACCAACGCTATCCGACGTCTGCGGCCAGGTCAGATCGCGGAGCTGCTGAAGGTCGAACGCCAGGTCGCGCACGGACTGGTACCGCTCTTCCTTGTCCTTCTCGAGGCAACGCCGTACCAGAGCCGCAGCCACCGGAGACAGTTTGGCGTTCAGCGTGAGCGGATCCACCGGATCGTCCTGCAGCACCGCGGACATCGTCTGGACGGTTGACGGGCGCTGGAAGGCACGTGCGCCCGTGAACATTTCGTACAACACCGCGCCGAGCGCGAAGATATCCGTGCGGTGATCGACGGCGCCGCCAAGCACCTGCTCGGGCGACATGTAGCCGGCGGTGCCGCAGATATCGCCGAGCGGCCTGGTTTGACGTGTCGAATCCTGCGTCTCAGTCGCGGATGCCGCTCACTCAGCTTCGCCAAACCGAAGTCCAGGAGCTTCACGCGGCCATCTGGCGTGATGAACGCATTCGCCGGCTTGACGTCGCGGTGCCAGATACCTTTGGCGTGCGCCGCGTCGAGCGCATGAGCGATCTGAATGCCGTAGTCGACCGCCTTGCGGTACCGGCAGCAGGCCGCGATCCAGTCGAGCGCGTAACGTTTCGCCCTCGAGCAGCTCGGTAACGACATAGGGAAGGCCGCCCTCCGTGTCGACGTCGTAGACCGCGACGATGTTGGGATGGTTGAGGCTTCCGGCAACCCGTGCCTCGCGGCTGACCTGCGCGACGTGATCGCTGTCGATGGCCGGGCCGCGCAGGATCTTGATGGCGACATCACGGCGCAGCCGCGAGTCGTGGGCGCGATACACGTCACCCATGCCGCCCGAGCCGAGCAACCCGAGAATTCTGTACGGTCCGAGGCGCTCGCCGGCCGCGAGCGGAGCAGGCGGATTCTGCGGTTCTGGCTCCGACTTAGCCACGTTTAGGCGCGTCCAATCCTCCGCGCTACTGTCGAATCGAGATACGAACGAGGTTCAAGCCCGGTTCGGACGAGCTAGCGGCTCGATCAGGTCAACGGTCGATTCGCGATTCACGGTTGCGTTCTCTGGGGGCCGAAGCGATAAACGAGGCCTCCGGAGATCCGAGGGAAGCTGTCGACATCGGAAAAGACGTAGTCGACCAGGAAACGAGCTCCCCACCCCTGCGGTCGCCTGTTGAATTCAAAGTCCAATGATCCGCCAACTGCGATCGCAGGTTCCGTCTTGAAGCCTGCGGGGCCGGCATCGTGCTGCAGTCCCACTAGCACGTGCGCGGTCGGAACGAGCATGGGGTATCTCCCCTGGTCAAACATATACCGCACGCCGCCCATGAACCCCACTCGTGTCCGGTCCGTTCCCTCATGCTCGCCATGATGGATGGTCACATCGAGGAGTAGACCCAAGTTACGCGAGTCAGGCCTAGGAAAAGTGATGCCTTGTTGTCCGTGTCCGCCGACGAGGGCGCTTGAGAAATCGAACGAGAGGGCGGCCCACGAGTCGGCATTGTGACCGTGCGCGCCCGCTGTGGCCGGAACGAGCAACACCGCGAGGATTACCCAAATGCATCGGATGCGCATAGCAGTAACTCTCCTCAGGGAATGGGTCAAAGCCCGGCCGGACGCAGAAGTGCGCCATCATCCTGCCGTAGGGATGGGCTTGTCAATCACCCAGCTTCAAACTGGCAGCGCTTTGCCGCAATCTCGGGTTCTGGCCACGACACTCTTGCTCGCTGTTGAGATGGAGAGGCACACGCTCCGTGACCAACCGTGGGACGGACATGGCGACGATTTTCCGTGGCTGGACCCTAGCACCGGATGCCCGGACGCCGCGGCCGGATTGACTACAATGGTTTCGAACCGGGAGATTCGAATGCGTTTCAAGATTACCCTTGCACTCGCTATTGCTTTGCTCGTCACCGGCCTGGCCCTGGCCGTAGTCGGCGCTCAACAACCCAAGCCCGTTCAGGTCTCGGTCTTCAAGACGGCGACCTGCGGTTGCTGCAGTATCTGGGTGGAGCACCTGCGCGCCAACGGCTTCCAGGTAGACGCGCAGAATCTCGAGCAGGACAAGTTGACGGCGATCTCGCGGCAAGCCGGCGTGACCAGCGAGCTTGGCTCCTGCCACACGGCCAAGGTCGGTAATTACGTCGTCGAAGGACACGTTCCAGCAGCCGACATTCAGCGCCTGCTGAAAGAGAAGCCCGCCATCGCGGGTATAGCCGCGCCTGGCATGCCGGCCGGTTCACCTGGGATGGAGGCCGGCGGCCGCGGCAATGCGTCACGACGTGATCGCGTTCACCAAGGAGGGCAAGAAGAGCATCTTCGCATCGCACAAGTAGCGCTGCAGCGCAGCGTCGTCTGCGTTTGCCGCTACACAACACGGTCCTGAGAACTCCCGAAAAACCGCGCAGATGCGACCGCATCAGGTCCTGATTCCCGTCAAACGCGGGGTGATTTGATCGCGGCCATTCCCGAGCCGAACAGCTTGCGCGCCTCGCCGCGTTCGAGCGCGGCCATCTTCCGCTCCGCCGCTTCGACCGTGGGATTCTGGCCTCTCGTGTAGACGTGCGTTTCGTGCTCGCGCGAAAGCCCATCGCGCAGGTCGTCGAGCGTAGGGAAAGTAAAGAGCGACGTAAGCACGACGGGCGTCGAAGTCGGCGCACCGCCAGGCGGCGACGGTTCTACCGAATCGGCGAGGCAGATGGACGCGTCGGACGGATCGATGGGCACGGCCCAGTCTAGCGGTGCGGTCCCGCCAGCGGCCAAAATCAGCCGATGCCGCAAAGGTGTTGTCGATTCGCGGCCCCGTCCGCGACTATTCGGCAGCGGGGCCGCTTGCGTTGGCGTCTGCCGCCGGCATCAAGGAGCACCATGAACCACGTCATCGCCTTGCTGGTGTGCTGGTCATGCTCGATGGGCGCGCTCGCTGCGCAGGAAGCTCCGCCCGGCTCGACCCAGACGTTTCACGCCCGCCGGTTGGGCGATCAGCAGCCGGCGACGGCAACGCTCAGCGCAATGGCGTGGCTTGCGGGGCGATGGATTGGCGAAGGTCTGGGCGGTGTGAGCGAAGAGATCTGGAGCGAGCCTCGTGGCGGCGTGATGATGGGCATGTACCGGAGCCTCAAGCAGGACCAGCCGGTCTTTTACGAGTTCCTGATGCTCGTGGAGGAACAGGGCAGCCTCGTTCTCAAGCTCAAGCACTTTAATCCCGACTTTTCAGGGTGGGAGGAAAAGAGCAGCTTCGTGAGTTTCCGGCTGGTCATGGTCGAGATCGCGCGTCCACTTCGACGGCCTCAGCTTCATCCGCGGCGATGACGATTCGCTGCGCATCTATCTGCTGCTGCGCGACAAGAGCGGGCAGGTACGGGAAGAGGAATTCCGAATGCGGCGAACGGGGTAAACTCGCCCTCTCATCTCTTTCGGATCTTTCGGGAGTGGTATGGCGCAATCCCCATCCTGGTCGGCCCGCGGGCTGATTTTTGAAAACTGCGCGTGCGCACTGGTCTGTCCCGGTCACATGCACTTCAGCCAGTTGTGCACGCACGATCGCTGTAAGGGGTACTGGGCGTTCCGCTTCGACGAGGGTTCCTTCGGCACCGTGCCGCTCACCGGCGTCAAGGCGCTGATCGCCTTCGACACGCCGCAGCGCATGATCGACGGCCACTGGACGCAGTCGCTGATCATCGACAAGGGCGCAGTCCCGCGCAGCGCGAGGCGGTCGAGACGATCCTCACCGGCCGGGCCGGCGGTCCGTGGAAAAGCTGGCGCCGTTTGTCGAAACGCAGCGCCCTACGGAATACCTGACGATCGAGATCGACGACGACGGCGGCACCAAACGCGTGTCGATTGCCGATCGGCTGCGCGCCGTGGTGTCGCAGATCCGCGGCCGCGACCGGTCCCAGCCCGTGCTCTTCGAGAACATCTTCAATCAGATACACGCGCCGCGGCAGGTCATCGCGCTGGGCGATACCGACTACGACGATGGTGTGATTGTGGTGCACAACGCGGGAACGCATGGATTGTTCTCGACGTTCGACTGGGCTGTTTCTTCGGCAGCTCGATCGTGATGCACGCGGCGCATGGCTTCGTCGGACCGGGCTGGGCACTCCTCCCGGTGACCGGCATGTGGTTCGGCATGATGAGCGCGATGATGGTGCCAGCCGTGTGGCCATGGGTGCGCGCGTTCCGGCGCTTCGGGCTCCAACGTCATGAGGACGCGCGTGGAATCATGCCGACGGTCGTATTCGTCGGCGGCTACCTGGCAGCGTGGCTCTTCTACTCGATTGCCGCGGCGGCGACGCAGCTGGCTATCGCATCGCAGGGCTGGCTCGACGCCTCGGGCGGCCTGCCGCCTCTCGCGCGCGCCCTTTTGCTCATCGCCGCGGGCCTCTTCCAGTTCGGCGCGCTCAAGCGTGCGTGCCTGACCCACTGTCGTAATCCGCTGACCTATTTCGTGCGGCAATGGCGCAACGGTCCGGCCAACGGCTTCCGCATCGGATTCGGTCACGGCGTGTTCTGTGTGGCGTGCTGCTGGGCAGTGATGGCCACGGCCCTCGCCGTAGGCATGATGAACCTGTGGTGGATGGCTGCGCTGACGGCGGCCGTTTTCATCGAACAGGTGAGCGCGCGCGGCGAGCAGTGCCGAATCTACCTGGGCATCGCACTGGTGATCGCCGGCGCGATGCAAGTTCCGCTCTCGTGAATCAGGGGCGCGAGAACACCGTGGAAGGCGACGTGGTGCCGGCGGCACCAGGCGCTCGTCGGCCTTCCATTGTCCTCTCGTTCAGTTGCCCTATGACGTCTGGGTTACTTGCCGACCACCTTGATAAACCCGAACATCCCGTCGGCGAAGTGTGGCAGCACGAGACAGATCGCCATGTACGTGCCGGGACGGTGGAAATGGAAGACCTCGACCCGATCCAACGGCGTCGTCGAGTTCCTCGGATCGGGCCCACGGTAGATCCGGCCGTTGGGATTGTCGACCATCGGGGGAGCATGGTTCCCGCTGGTGGTGGGATTATGAAGTTCGACGCCGTGCTGATGTCGCTGCGCTCGATCCCGTCGTCGTAGATGCCCAACTGGTGAAAGCCGCCGATAAGAAAGGCGACCGATCCGTTGACGGCAATCGTCGTGTCGAGCGGCGACACGTGGTGGCCGACGACGGGTGGCGAGGGCATGAAGGTCGCTGAGTGGCGGTCGAGCGGGGTTATTCCGCCTGCCATCTGCCATTGCCCGAACACGACCGTCGCGTGAGCGAGTGGTCCTGCAATGTGTGTCTGAGGATGAGAATTTTGCTTCGCTGTCGCGGGCGCCGTACCGGCAATAACGCCGCCGGCCATCATGCTCTTCAGGAGGTTGCGTCTACTCGTTATCTGCATGGCTGGGGTCTCCAAGGCGCATCCTAGCTCGTGCAGAGCGTGTGGTCGCAAAAATCTGATCGTTTGAGCTCAAAAATTCGGGAACGCCGGTTGCACTGGCCCGCGGCACACGGACGATTTTTGTAAGTTCCCGGCCGTAGAAAGGGAGATGTCATGAAGGTGCCGATGTTGGTCGTGCTCACGCTGCTGCCAGCAATGGCGTTGCAACTGGAATCGGTCTCGTCGGGCAAGACCCAGCAGGCCGAAGAAGATCTGGCTGGAACATACGAGTGTCAGGGCACGATGGGGAACGGAAAGAACTACCGCGGGACAGTTCATATCGTCCGCAACAACGGAACTTATCAGGTGCTCTGGACGCTCGGGGCCCGTGAGCGGTACATGGGCATAGGCATCGTCAGCGACAACGTGCTGGCAGTCAGTTACTTCACGGGCACGCCCGGCCTGGTCGTCTATCACGTCGAGCACGGCCAGAAGGGGGGGCCACGGCTCGTCGGGCGCTGGACGGCGCCCGCCGCCGGCGGTCGGGTCTTCGTCGAGACGCTCACCCGAGTCACACGAGAGGTGACGATGCCGACCGCGCCTGATCCGGCGCCCGCGCCACGCAGTCGCGTGCTGCTGCCCTGGTTCGCCCTGCGCGCGGCGTAGCGGTCCGGACCGTTCCAGCTGGCTCCGCGTCGCTATCGGTTTTAGCAGTGCCCTGACGAAAAACGTTAGGAAGTGCGCGCCTGCGCTCGTGTCGAACGGAGGGCCAGGTAGAGCAGGAGCCCGGCCGGGCCGAAGAACAGCGTCAGCGCCAAGCACGGCACGACCAGCAAGTGCGGAATGCCGCGGTTGCGCGCGTCACGTGCCTCCCAGCTGCCGACGAAGAGATCGAACGCCAGGTAGTGCAGCCAGCCGGCGAGCAGGAGCCACGGATTGCGGAAGAGTGTGGCGACTCCCGACAGGGTCGAGAACTCACCCTCGCTGCCGGCAAACTGCGTGAGGACGATCGCGACGTAGGCGACTCCGAAGAACGCGGGCAGCAGGAACCGGCACAGCACATCGGCGACCCAGCGTCGCCCGGGCAGCGCCGCGAGCGCGATCCAGCCCGCGATCGAAGCCAAGTTGGCAATCGAGAACAGTTGATCGGGTGTCATCGCCGCTTCTCCTCAATACGCCGCGGCCGCATCGTGCACCGGCGCCGGGCGCGCTGCGGCGATCATCGCGGCGCCAGTCATTACCGCCCAGATGGTCAGCGCGAGGATGCCTGCAGGATCGGGCGCGACGATCGACTGGCCGCGCACCGCCTGCCACAAGACGATCCCGAAGAGCGCCGCGTAGCTCCCTGCGGCGCTGAGTACGCCTCGAACCCGAGCGCGTTCGGTCCAGCGCCGCGGCAGCGCAAGCGCGAACAGCGGGAGCGCTTGCAGCGCGTGCAGGCCGATGAAATGCGCGACTCGCAAGTCGCCGTGCTCGCGGCTCCATCCTGTCACAGGCAGTCCTGGTCCGCCGTCGGCCGCGCCTACAGTGTGAGCGCCGGCAATCGGCATGCGGCCGATCGCGCGCGCTTCGGCGAGCTGCACCGACGTGGGTCTGGTCATCAGGCCGCCGGTCAGGGCGCCGACAATAGTCACCGTCATTCCGAGCCGAAGCGCCCAGCCGAGCGCGCGGTCCGCATGATGGGCGCGCCATAACGCCACGGCCACCACTGCGCTGGTGAGTGTCTGGGCCACGATCACTGCACCCATCACAACGAAGAGCACGGCATCAAGCGTCGTCTCGACGTTGAAGTGACTCGTGGTTCCGCGCCAGGCCTGCAGGTCGATGATGACGAGCTCCAGCACGAGCGCGATGGCCGTTGCCCAGCCGACCACGAGACGTGTTCGCGTGAAGGGAGCGAGATGAGTGAAGACCCATGCGAGCGTGAAGCAGTAGATGGCGATCGACACGGCAAACTTGGCGGGCTTCAGCCAGGCCGGCGCGCCGGTGATGCTCCGCGGGTCGAGCCACAGTCCGACGGCCGAGACGGCGAGCGCAGCGAGCATGAGCCCGCCGGTGGCGGTAAGGGCCGGGCTGGCGTGCCACAGCCGAACGAGGAACGAACGGATGGTCGGCATGAGATAGCTCCAAGGACGGCGGCTCAATGTTATCGTTGTCAACATCAATGTAACCTCCTAATGTTGACACTGTCAACACCGCCCTGTTAGTCTGAGACGAATGGCGAAGCGGGCGGGTTCACGGCCGGTCCGGAAGCCAGCCAACCGCTACCATCACGGCAACCTCGAGCGGGCGCTGCTCCAGGCGGCGCTGCGCACGATCCAGCGGCACGGCGTGGACGGGCTGACGCTGCGCGGCGTCGGTCATGACGTGGGTGTGTCACGGACGGCGCTTTACCGCCACTTCACCGACAAGTCGGCGTTGCTGCGGGCGGTGGCGCGCGAGGGGTTCCGCACGCTGCGGATTGCGCTGGTCGAGGCCTGGGAAGGCCACGGCCGCGGACGCGCGGGATTTCAGGCGATGGGCGAGGCGTACGTGCGCTTTGCCGTCGAGAATCCGTCGCACTACCGGGTGATGTTCGGCGCCTCGCTCGCCGGCGAAGCGGCCGACCCCGAGCTCGCCGAGGAAGGCGCCGGGGCGTTTCAGGCGCTGGTCGATGCAATCGTCGGCCAGCAGCACGCGGGGCTAGTGCGGCGCGACGACCCGCTGACGTTCGCGCGCTACATCTGGTCGTTGGTGCACGGCATCGCCATGCTGGCGATCGACGGACGGCTCGGTGACGAGACTGCCGATGTCTTCGCGCTGACGCGGTACGCATTCGAGCGAACGCACACAGGTATAGCGCTGTAGACTCGCCGCTCACGCGGCTCGTGGGACTCGCCGCCGCTCGTCTGAGGCGTGGGGCCCGCCGACCGGCAATCCAACGAGCGCAGCGAGTCCTAGGATGTCGCCACGCGACGAGTCAGCAGCCTGCCAGGGCCAGCGCGTCCAGGACGTTTCCGTCCCTGCCTTTTTCGGCGACTCCTCCGCGGCAACCGAAGTCGTGTGATATTTCGTCCAACGTTCCATGGTGGCGCCCGGTAGCAGGCTCGGCCCCTACGAAGTCGTCGCCCTCGTCGGCGAGGGCGGAATGGGGCAGGTCTTCAAGGCCCGCGACACGCGGCTCGACCGGACGGTCGCGATCAAGGTGCTGCCGGCGAGCCTGGCCGCCGATGCATCACGGCGCGAGCGGTTCGAGCGCGAAGCGCGCAACGTCTCACGGCTCGAGCATCCCAACATCTGTCAGCTGTACGACGTCGGCGAGCACGACGGTCAGTTGTATCTCGTCATGCAGTTCCTCGAGGGCGAGACGCTCGCCGAGCGGCTGCAGGCCGGCCCGCTCTCCATCAAGCAGACGCTCGACTGCGGGCTGCAGATCGCCGAAGCGCTGGGCGCCGCGCATCGCGCCGACATCGTGCATCGCGATCTGAAGCCGGGCAACGTGATGCTCACGCGCAACGGTGTCCGCCTGCTCGACTTCGGACTGGCGCGCAGCGTGCCGGCCCGTACGTCAGGCGACACCACGATGGTCGGCCGTACCGCGATCAGCTCGCTCACCGTCGAAGGCACGATCCTCGGCACGCTGTCGTACATGGCGCCCGAGCAAATCGAGGGCCGGGACGTGGACACGCGCGCCGATGTCTTTGCATTCGGCGCCGTGCTTTTCGAGATGGTCACCGGGCTCAAGGCCTTCGAGGCCGACAGCCCGGCCGGCGTGATGAGCGCGATTCTGCGCGACGAACCGGCACGCGTCGCGTCCATCGTGCCGGTGGCGCCTGCCGCGCTCGACGCGCTCATTCACGAGTGCCTCGCCAAGGACGCAAACGAGCGCTGGCAAAACACCGGCGACGTGGCGCGCCAACTCCGCCACATGCGCGACATGATGAGCGGCGCGAAGTCGGGTTCGCTTCCCGCCTCGGCCGTCTTGATGCGGCCGACCGGACCGAGCGCGACCGTGGCGCGCGTCGCGTGGGCCGCCGCCGCCGTCCTTGCCCTTGCCACAGCGCTCCTCCTGTTCGATCGCGTGCGGACGAAAGCGGATCCGGCGCCGGGGCTGCAACTGCACGCGTTGCTGCTCGCGCCTCCTGGAATGTATCTCACAGATACGCTGTCGCTCTCGCCCGACGGACAGCAGCTTGCGTTTGTCGCCGCCGACGCTGCCTGCCGGCGGCGGTTGTGGGTGCGCCCGCTCGCGTCGAACGCCGCCGAGCCGCTCGCCGGCACCGAGGACGCAAGCGATCCGTTCTGGTCGCCCGACGGTCAGCAGCTCGCGTTCTTCGCCGGAGGACGTCTCAAGCGCATCGGCGCGACGGGCGGGACGGTCGCCACCGTCACCGACGTGACCACCGGTGCGGGCGGCGCGTGGAACCGCGACAATGTCATTCTGTTCGCGCAGCTCGACGGTCCGTTGATGCAAGTGCCCAGCGCCGGCGGCCGCGCCGAGCCGGTCACAACGTTCGATCGCGCGCTCGAGGAAACGCATCACCTTTATCCGACGTTCCTGCCCGATGGACGTCGCTTCATTTATTACGTGAACAGCCGCGAGCGCGGCCTGTACGCCGGCGAGCTCGGGACCTCGCGTAAGACGCGCCTCTTCGATCCCGATCCGGCCTTGCCTGCGGGCGCTGCCGCGACACCAGGCGTGTACTCAACCAGCGGCCATCTTCTGCTACGTCCGCGATCGCGTCCTGATGGCGCGTCCGTTCGACCCCGAGTCGCTGGCGAGCACCGGAGAGCCGGCCATCGTCGTGCAGACCGTCGATTACGATCCTCCCGGCCAGGCGGCTTTCACCATCGCCAACGGCATTCTCGTCTACCGCGCCAGGCAGCATCGCCCGGTCGCCGAACTGGCCTGGCTCGATCGTACGGGCGCGATCTCGGAACGATCGCCGCGGCTCCGGGAACGTTCCGTACCGTCGCCCTGTCTCCCGATGGCCGCACGCTCGCCGTCGATCGGCTCGATCCGCAAGGACTGCCCGCGGTGTGGCTCGTCGATACCGCTTCGGGAGCGGGCACTCGCCTCACTGCGGCCTATTGGGCGGGCGATCCGTTGTGGTCCCCCGACGGTCAGAGCCTCGCGTACAGCATTGCCGTCGACTCTCCGCCGAATCTGGTGTTGCGGCGTCGCGGCAACGATGCGCCCGAACAGCGGCTGACGACGCACGCATCGGAGCAGCACTATGCGACCAGCTTCACGCCCGACGGCCGGCAGCTCGTCTATCAATCGCTCTCGCCCGCGACCGGACTCGACTTGTATCTCGTCGCTGCGGGCCAGAAGAAGGCGGCGCCGCAGCGGCTGCTGCAGACACGCGCCAACGAGAGCCTGGCGCGGGTAGCGCCCGATGGCCGATGGGTGGCATTCGTCTCGGACGAAACGGGCCAACCGGAGGTCTATGTGTCGCGCTTTCCGGAGATGCAGGGGAAGGTGGCGCTGTCGTCGGGCGGTGCCACACAGCCTTTCTGGCGGCGTGACGGTCGTGAGCTCTTCTTTCTGGCCGCGGACGGACGGGTGATGGCGGTCACGCTCTCGCCGAGCGAGCGCGAGCCGCAATCGTCGCGTCCGACCGAGCTCTTTCGCGCGACGCTCTACGGCAACGTCTTCGTACCGGCCGCCGACGGGCAGCGCTTTCTCGTGGCGCGGCCGGTGGCGAGCGGAGAGATCGTGCCGCTGGAGATCGTCGTCAATCCGCTGCGATAGAGTCCCAGCGCACGAGAGGCGTCAACGGAAGTCCGCGGCGCCGCGCCATGGTTGATACGAGCTTTCCGTTGCGCACACGCGCAGGCGAGGGTGCGCGGTAATAACTGTCGACGCGCCTGATGCCAGCAGAGGAACTGCAGATGCCAGTCGCTGCGCATCAGCGACCTCGCGCGGCGAGAGCACGCGCGGTCCGCTGATCCAAATGCAGAAGATCGCGCCGATCAAGCCCCTATCGCGGGGTGACACGACGCGCTACGCGTGACCGGGAATCGCGATGAGTGGCACCTGACGGCTCCAGGCCAGGTCTACACGAGGCGCCAGGCTTCCGCGTCATGCAATGCCAGCGCGCTCGCCGCCGCGCTCCACGCCAGCGTCGGCCAGAGCTGCGAGATCAAACGCGCCCACGAGGTCTGCATGTGCCACGCGAGATCGTACGGCGTGGTCAGAAAAACAGCGTAGAACGTGATCAACATGACAACCACGATTGCTACACCGATCGCCGAAGCCGCCGGCGCGGCGCGGCGATTCCAGAATCCAACCGCGAGCCACGCCAGCACGAACCAAAGAGGCGGCAGACTCCAATGGCCCCAGCCGGCGAGGACGGTGAGCATGTAGCGGAAGACGACGCCGTGTCGGGCGGGGTCGAGCATCTTCTCGACCGGTCCGGTGGCCGAGATGGCGATGAGCAGATCGGACGGAGGGGAGAGCAGGAGCTTGAAGAGGGCGAGCACTACCAGTGAAGCAACTGCGCCGGCGATCATCAACAACGCGCGCCGGGCCGCCTCGCGTCGATCTTCGGAGAATGCCGTGACCACACCGACGATGAGCGGAATGGCCAGCGTGGCGACAAGCCCCTCGTTCTTCGTCCATGCGGCCAGACCGGCGGCGGCGCCTGAGGCGACCAGGCGCCCGGCCGCTCGTCCTCCGGAGAGCAGTGACACGGACAGAAGCACATAGAGCCCAACGGCCGCATCCGCGCATTGCGCTGTGATGAATTGACCGTACTCCGGCACGAGGAGGAGTGCCAGGCCGAGCGCTGCGCCCGCGACGCCGCTGATTCGAAGCAGCGTACCGGCGGTGAGCAGAATAGCCGCCACATAGATCTCCGCCGCAAACACGATCGGCCACTGCGTGGACATCGCGCCGCCGAACACCCACAGGCGCGCCACGGACGAAGGCACCAGCAGCGGATAGTCCGGGTGTGACCATTCGAGTGCGGCGTTGAAGCCGGTCACCCAGTCCGGCGTCGGCGCGGCGAGAAATGCCGCCCGGAGATTCCAGATTTGCCATGCGTCCCAGGCGCCCTGGTCGAGCGCGGCAAACCCTTGCGCCAGTCTCACAGCGGACGCTCCGATCACGGCGATCAGCAGCAAACCGGCGGCGACGTAGTGAAGCCATGATTGGTGAACGGCGGCGGTTCGATCGCTGGGCACGCGAGCGCGCCGCAGGAGCAGTCCGCTGCCGATCACGCCGTGGCCCAGCGGCTCGACGATCCGATAGGCGTCCGGTGATCCTCCCGCCAAACGCCACAGGAAGAAGGTTGCCGACGTTGCGCCGATCGCGAACGCCAGCGACGCGCCTATGCGCTCCATCCGAGCGGCAGGCGTGCTGCCCGGCATCAACTCGCGCAGAAGCAGCCACGTGGTGCCGAAGGGGAGAAGGATGCCCGCAACGACCGCGTAAACCGTCACGAGAGCCGTCGCTTGTAGATGCGAATGCGCCGATCGCGCACTGCGACCAGCTCGTAGCCCGCGAGACGCGGATCGCGATCGAGGGCATCGCTGGCGTCCACGCCGGTGACTGCGAACTGAGCCTGTGCGTCGAACGGGTTCAACACCAGCCGGGGCGCAAGCCCATACTGCGCTACGGTGCGATTAGCCGCATTGAAGGCATCGTTGTCCGTCGTGGGCACGAAGCCAATGACGCCAGACGAAGGCAGATCCGAGACCAGGCCCCTGTAGGCCGCGAGAGCGCTGCCGACCTGTGCCGACGTCGGGTCGGGCGAGGGTTCGGGCTGCGCCACCGACTGCCAGACGGCGAAGCCAATCGTGATGAGCGCCGCCAGTGTTCTAGCGGAAGCGGTCACGCCTCTCATGAACGCTGCGGAAGACGGCCGGCGATCGCCGTCGATCGGAAATGAGAGACCTTCGCGAGCCAGATCGTGAGCACCCACCACGCAGCAACGGCGGCCGCCGCGGCCGCCATTTGCAGCGTCGTCACCGGAACGGCAAGCGTCGGCAGATACCTCGTCGCGTTGGCCCCGGCGACGAGCTCGACGAGCGCAGAAGTGCCGTCGCCGTCGTTCCAGAGCACCTTTGGATTCATCAGGAACAGCAGGTTCATCCCGAGCTGCAGGACGAGAACTGCAAGCACGAGACGACGCCGCGTTGCCGTCGCAGCATACGCGAAGACGAGCACACCCACCAACGGTATGACCGGCACGAGAAATCGCGCCGCGGGCGACCAGCCGCCGCGCCAGCCGTGAGGATTGATCATCGGGATCGTCATTGGCACGACATAGCCGAGCACAAGGAGCGTGATCTCCCCGGTGAGCGCGCGATGCCGCCGGCGCAGCAACATCCAGCCGGCCGGTGCCAGCAGGTAGATCGGTGCATAGAAAAGCAGGCCGTGCTCCTGATCGACGAGCCAGCCGAGCACGCGAACCGCCGTTTCGCCGAGCCATCCCGCGGCCGGCGCCGCTCCGCCAACGACGGCGTGAGGCGTCGTGATCCACGTCCCCCATAGCCAGTGATTCAGCCAGGTGCGGACGATGAGCGGAATGCTCGCCGCGGCGAGATACCAGACCAGCTCACGTCGGCGAGTGGCGTGCCAGCGATAAATGGCGAGCGCCGCCAGCGCAGCGATCAGGCCGACGTTGCGGACGTGCACGAGCACGAGATAACCGGTCGTCGCGCCGGCCAGCACCGCTGCCGCGGTGGTGACGTCCGCACGGCGCAACCGCCGGTAGATCCACAGCGTCAACGCCGCGGAAAGCGTCTCGGTGAAGAAGAGATAGGCGTGCGCGACGAGCGGCGGCGACAGCGCCAGAACGGCCGCCCACAGCAGTGCGGCCTGCGAGTCGCCGGCCACCTCGCGAAACAGATCGGCGAGCTGAAGCGCGATCCAGATCGTCAGCGCGATCATCGCCAGGCTCAGCAGGTGGCGGAGCGCGATCGTCGGCGTCAGCCTGGCGCGGCGCAGCCAGCTCGCGGGCAGGCGCTCGGTCGCGGCGGCCGCGTGATACGACAGCCAGTAGTACGGCGCGGCGAGGATCGGCATGCCAATGTCGTGAACCGGACGCAGCCGCCCGTCGCCCGCCGGCAGGGCATGCGCCTCCGGGGCGAGTGAGCCGCCGAGGATGAGGTTCGAAGGATCGCCGTAGTTGTTGGAGAGATCGAGGTCGCGATCGAAGGCGAGCGAGTGCGCGATCATCGCGTAGTGCGCCTCGTCTCCAGTGCCGGCGTACATGCCGTGACTGATCAGCCAGCACAGCAGCACACCGACGACCCCCGCAACCCGGCCACGGCTGGCACCGAAGCTCACGCCTGGGCCACCCCCTGCGCCCCCTGCTGATCGGCATCACCATCGCGCGGTCAGGATAAACGACGAAACCGATCGACGTCGTCTGCAAATCAAGGGTTTACCGATTTCGCCCCCGCTGGCCCTGTCCGCGCTCGCCGCACAGCGTTGCCGTCGCAAGCCGCGCACGAAATCTAAACTTCGTGCGCAGTCTCGCGTCGGCAGGACATACGCCAGCGCGGTCGTCGCTTGTCGGTCGTGAAAATGACGGGAAGCCGGCGCCCGGTGGCGAGCGCGACGAAGAACACGCGCTCTGAGGCGTGGGCGGTCAAGCCACTGGGCACGATCGGCCACGCGACCGCATCGACGCGCGCAAGATGTGTTCCAAGGACGCGGGGCGATGGCCCGCGGATTACATCGACGAATCGCGCCGGCCGCGTTGCTCGGCCAGCCACGCTTCGCTGACCGGGCCCACGTCGATCAATCGCGGACGGCGGCGCATCAGCCGCAGCACCGCAAGAACGATTACCGCCGCACCGCTGGCGAGTCCAAGCCCTAACCACATGCTCGTCTAGCTCCCGAAGAAAGCCTGCAGGCCACCCAGCGCACGCACGGTTCGGACCAGATGGCAAGGCTGTGCTTTCCGAGCGAATTCTGCACTTGGAAGCTCAACCGCAACCAAACGCGTGACAAGAATGCACGTGAAGTGCGCGAATTGTCAGTGCTGGCACATGCCCGAACTCGCGATGCCTACGCCCCGGGCGTGGCGAAACGCCCGACAGGGCTGAGATACGATGAGGCTCCTCTCTCTATACGGAGCCTACGATGCGATCGCTTCTCCTCGCCCTGGCGCTGTTGCTCGTGCCCGCACTCCCCGCGCACGCCACGTTTTCAATCGTCGCGATCGATCCGATCACGGGTGATCTGGGTGTCGCGGTGGCCTCGCGCTACTTCGCGGTTGGCGCGGTGGTGCCGTGGGCGGATGCCGGCGTCGGCGCGGTCGCGACACAGGCCGGGGTCAACGTCGGGTACGGAACGCGCGCGCTCGAGTTGTTGCGGCAGGGACTCACCGCTCAGCAGGTGCTCGACAAGCTGCTCGCCGAGGACACTTTCCCCGCAAGGATGCGCGCCAGGTTGCCATCGTCGACGCCAAGGGCAACGTGGCCGTGTTCACGGGAGACGCGGCCAACGCATGGCGAGGGCACGTCAAAGGCAAGACCTGGTCGGCGCAGGGCAACATCCTCGTCGGTCAGCACGTCGTCGAGGCGATGGGCCGCGCGTTCGAAAGCACTAGCGACGAGCTCGCCGAAAAGCTGTACGCGGCGCTCAAGGCGGGAGACGACGCCGGAGGCGACAGCCGCGGGCGTCAGTCGGCGTCGATTCTGGTGGTGCGCAAGGGCGGCGGACGCAATACCAACAACGATCGCTACGTGTTCATCAACGTCGACGATCACCCCGATCCGATGCACGAGCTGCGGCGGCTGCTCAACCTGCAGATGACCATCAATCACAGCGGCGCGTTCACCCGCGCGCTGAGCGAGAGCAACTTCGCGGAGGCGCTCGCGCGTGCGGAGAAGCTGGCCGCGTATCAGCCGCTCGAGGCCGTGCCGCAGATGCGTGTCGGCTTCGTCGCCTATCTCGCTGGCCGCCGCGATCGCGCGCTGGCCGCGTTCGCCCGTGCGAAGGAGCTGACGTTGCCTGTGCAGTTCAAGAGCGCATGGGACGAGCAATCGTCGCGCACGCCGGCCTACAAGAAAGTGATCGACGACAAGGCGTTCGTCGCAAGAGTGTTCGGTTCGGGCAGTAGGACCCGTCGCGCCGCGACGGGAGGGCCGGCAGCTTCCGCTGCGGGTGGGACCCTGCGGGTAGGACCCTTCGGGTGGGACCCTGCGGGTCGGACCCTTCGGGTGGGACCCTGCGGGTCGGACCCTTCGGGTGGGACCCTGCGGGTCGGACCCGTCGTGCGCTCGGGGAGGGAATCCCGTCTCGACGCAACGCGTCGAGTCCCACCCGATGTCGGGTCGTCGGGGTCCTTCGCGTACTGTGTCGCCAGGTCCCGCGCGCCGCGCCAGCGGCGCGTCCTGATGTCGTCCTTACGTCGTCCCCGCCGCCTTCACCAGCTCACTGAATGGTGCGACCGTGCCATGCAGCGGCACGATCCGATCGACCTGCAGCTTGCGCTTCGTGATGTTCTCGAGCAGGTTCGCGGCATAGGGGTTGACGTTTCCGCCGGGGCTGAACGCATCCACTTCCACTATCACGCGCTCGCGCGGGAAGTAGGCCATCAGCATGGTGTCGGAATGCGGATTACCGGCGACATGGTAGAGCACCATCTCCATCGCGCCGTCCTTGAACACGCGCTCCTCTTCCAAGCTCTCCACCGTCGCTGCGCGCGAGCTCTTGGCGAGCGTGTCCGGGGTGATCGTGTGCGCGCGCTTGGCCATCTCCTCGAAGAAGCCGCTGTTGCCGGCGTGTGTGACCACGGTGAGACCCTCGGCGATCGCGGCGCGAACACCGGCGGTGTGGTCGAAGTGATGATGCGTCGTCACCAGCGTGGTCAGCGGCTTGCCCGGCCGCAGCTCGCGCGCTTTGGCGATGGCGCCGAGTGTGCGCGCTTCGCTCTGCGGCGCTTCGATCAGCACCAGGTGATCGCTGAACTCGACGAGCACGCTGTGATGCGATTGGCCGGCGAGCAGCCAGATACCGGGCGCGATCACTTCGGCGACAACGTTGACCGGCGGAGCGCGGGCACCGCCGCTGACGCCGCGGCTGGTGGCGCCGCCAGATCACCCGCATCGCCGTCAACGGTCTGGGTGACGAGGCGGATGTCGCTTGTCGTGAAGTCGTCCACCTTGGTCTGGATGCGCGACGGCAACGACAGGTTGTTGACGTCGGCGTAGCTGGCAAACGCCGTGGTCAGGATCACATCGCCGAGATTGGGATGATAGCTGCGCGACTCGATGCGCAGCGGCAGTCCGGTGTCGTCGGTCACCAGGCACGAATTTCGGACCCGCGGCGAGTGCAATCTCCACCGACCGCTGCTCGCCGCTCTGCGCGTTGGACAGCGTCGTTCCCTCCGCGAGGGCGGCGGCGACGAGCGTGAGCGGATGGTGATAGAGCTCCGCCCGGCGATCCTGCGCCACGGTTTGGGACGCGCGCGTCGCGTTGCCGTTGGCGGCGACGTTGTAGGCGACGTCGCCGTCGATGCCCTGCACCTGACGCTGCGCCTGCGGTCCCTGGAAGAAGGCGAAGTTGGGCGTGCGGATAAGCTCGGTGCGCGCGCGCCGGCCGGTGAGATCGATCGTGCGCTTGTAGGCGGAAACACTGAAGGTTTGACCGTTGGCGCCGGGCCGCATGTCCTGCCCCAGGTTGTACTGGGTGCCGTCGCCTTCCATCACCAGAGTGCGGGCCGCCAGCACCTGCGAGCGTCCACCCAGGGCCGCGGCCGCGTCATTGAGAATCTGCTGCTCGGGCGTCGGCTTGGCACAGCCGGCCGCCACCGCGAGAATCGCGAGGACACTTACTCGTCTCAGCATGGCCACCTCGATCGGAAGCCAAAGCCTACCAGAAGCGGCGGGTTGCGGTACCCTTAGTAGGTGAGCGCCACTCGCGGCGAGCACCTCTTGCTCTACGACGGCGTCTGCGCCTTCTGCCACGGCAGCGTGCAGTTCGTGCTGCCGCGCGACCGCGCGCGGCGCTTCGACTTCGCGACGCTGCAGAGCGCAACCGGCCGCCGCTGGCTCGAGACCTTCGGCCAGGATGCACGCGATTTCGATACGTTCGTGCTCGTCACCAACTATCGCGGGCCCGCGCCCGTCATGGAGACCAAAGCGCACGCGGCGTTGGCGGTCGCCGGCGAGCTCGGCTTTCCCTGGCGCCTGTTCGGCGTATTTCGCATACTGCCGCGGTCGTGGCTGGACTGGGCGTATGACGTGATTGCCAGGAACAGATACCGAATCTTCGGTAAGTACCAGACGTGTCCGATCCCTTCTCCCGAGCAGCGCGCGCGATTCGTCGATCTCTGAGCCCGCGCGATCCTCCGCATCCGCAGCCCTCGCCCCTGCCGAGCCTTTGACGCTTCGACTTGCAGTACCGATGACTGCTATGAGCATTCGCGCCCTTCCATTGATTGCCGCATTGGCGGTGAGCGCCGCGTGCGGGGCTGACGCTCCGCAAGCAAAAACGCCTGAGCCGGCGGCTCCGCCTGCCGCGGCGACGGCGGCGGCGCCAGCCAATCCCACGGCCAAGGTTCAGGCGTTTCGCGACAAACACGAAGCCGACTACCGTCGCGATTGGGTGAGCATCGCCGGGCTGCACTTTCTCGAGCCGGGCTCGAGCACGGTCGGGAGCGCCGTCTCGAACGACGTCGTGCTCACGGCGGCTGTCCCGGCGACGATCGGTCGTCTCGTGGTCAAAGGCACGAGCGTGACCTACGAGCCGGCGAAGGGTGTGGCGCCCATGATCAAAGGAGAAGCGATCACAGGACCAGTGGTGCTGAAGGCCGAGGGCGAGCCGCCAGGCCCGGAGATGGTGCTCGGCGACGTGCGTCTGGTCGTTCATGTCAGCGGCGATCGCCTCTCGCTCCGCGTGCGCGATCCCAACGGGCCGCTGGCAAAGGACTTCCGCGGCTTCAGCTGGTTCGCGATCGACGACGCCTACCGTGTGACGGGCAAGTTCATCGCCGATGCGGAACCGCGCAAGATGCAGGTGCTCAACACGTTCAACGACATGGATACGTATGCCACTGAGGGCGTGATCGAGTTCACGCTGCAGGGGCAGTCGCTGCGCCTCCGCCCGTTCACGACGCGGCCCAAGCGCTTCTACATCGTCTTTCGCGACGCGTCGAGCGGGAAGGAAACCTACGAGACCGCACGCTTCCTCTATGCCGATCTCAACGACGACGGCACGACGATGCTGGATTTCAACGAGGCGTACAACCCGCCGTGCTCATTCAACCCCTACACGACGTGTCCGATCCCGTTAAAGGAAAATATTCTGCCGGTGAAGGTTCTGGCGGGAGAGAAGGCGTACCGGTACACGTTTCACTGCCGACCGGCTCGTAACGTCGGTTCCTCACAGTGGTTCGTTACGGGATGTTCGCCATGAACCTCGCGTAACGAACCACGTTCCGAACGTACATTCATTCGTCAAGCAGCTTTGAGCACGACCTTGAAGCAGTCGTCCTCCTTGTTGTCGAAGATCGTCGAAGCCGTGCGCGGCCTCGTCGAGCCGCAGCCGATGCGTGATGACGAAGCTCGGGTCGATGTCGCCGGCAACGATTCGATCGAGCAGCGGCCGCAGGTAGCGATGCACGTGCGTCTGGCCGGAGCGGATGGTGAGCGCCCGATTGACGACGGCGCCCATCGGGAACTTGTCGATGAAGCCGCCGTACACGCCCGCGACCGACACCGTGCCGCCGCTGCGGCACGCCAGGATCGCCTGCCGCAGCGCGACCGGGCGATCGGTTTCCAGCATCAGCGTCGTTTTCACGCGATCGTAGGCGCCGTGCACGCCCGGCGCATGGCCCTCGAGCCCGACCGCATCGATGCAGTGATCGGGTCCGCGGCCGCCGGTCATTTCTTTGAGCATCTCCGGGACGTCCACCTCTTCGTAGTTGATCGTTTCCGCCCTGGCGCGCTCGCGCGCGATCCGCAAGCGGTATTCGAAACGATCGATCGCAATCACGCGCTCGGCGCCAAGCAGATAGGCGCTTGCGATCGCGAACTGGCCGACGGGACCGCAACCCCACACCGCGACGGTGTCGCCGGGCTGAATGCCGCACGTCTCCGCGGCCATGTAGCCGGTGGGGAAGATGTCGGACAGAAACAGGACCTGTTCGTCGTCGAGGCCCTCGGGGATCTTGATCGGGCCGACATCGGCAAACGGCACGCGGACGTACTCGGCCTGGCCGCCGGCATATCCGCCGAGCATGTGCGAGTAGCCGAAGATGCCGCACGGCGAGTAGCCCCACATCTTCTCGGCCATCCACGCGTTCGGGTTCGAGTTCTCGCAGAGCGAATACATCTCGCGCTCGCACTGCAGGCAGTTGCCGCACGCGATCGGAAACGGCACGACCACGCGATCGCCGACGGCGAGGTTCTTGACGCGCGCTCCCGATCTCCACGACTTCTCCCATGAACTCGTGCCCGAGCACGTCGCCGCGCTTCATCGTCGGGATGAAGCCGTTGTAGAGATGCAGATCCGAGCCGCAGATTGCCGTGCTCGTCACGCGCACGATCGCGTCGCGCGGATTGACGATCTGCGGGCTCGGGGACGTCCACGACCTCGACCGAACGGGTGCCCATCCAGCAGTTTGCCGCTCATGACTGTCCCCCTGTGAACGCGACGACCTGATCGCGGCTGGCCGGCGGCTGCGCCGGCCGCCACAGCGCTGGACCGTCCGACACCGTGACTTCACCGGTCTCGAGCAACTGCTTGAACCGGCGGAGATCTTCGCGAACCTGCTGATCGGGCGCCATGCCGAATGCGCGAATCACCGACTGCGGGAAATGGCGCTGCGGGTGTCTCGAGCTGGACGTGGACTTCGGTCCCACGGGCGCCCGGCGCGCGCTGGAAGAACACCTCGCCGCGCGCCCCGCTCGGCAGCGTCCACGCGCACGATTCCTGCTCCCGCGCGTCGGTTATCTGCGCGCCGCGCACAAACCCGATGCTCTCGAGGTCGCGCCACGCCGCGTAGACCTGCTCAATGGGCTGGTTGACGGTGATCGATTCGGTCAGGTACGGGTCCGGCCCGGATTGGTCGCTGGCTCCGCGCCGTTCAGCTAGCTGCGACCGCCACATGTAATAGGCCGTGGCGCCGACGGCGGCGCCAAGCGCCATCCCAGTCCAGCCGAGGCGGCCGCGCGACATGACTCGCTGTCTCATGGCCATGCTCCTCCCCGCCTGCCACGTGCAATCACTGCACCGCGGCGAATCGCCGCCAACCATGCGATTCGGACTACCGCGTGTATCATTCGGCGACATCGGGAGAGTGTTCATGCGTCGATCCGTTCTCGTTCTGGTCTTGCTGCTCGCGCTGCCGTCGAGCGCCTTCGCCACGTGGTCGGTCATCGCCATCGACCGCAGCACCGGGCGCGTGGTGATCGCATCGGCGACTTGCGTCGATCGCGACGATCAGTTTCTCATGGGTGTGCAGGCGGTCGTGGTGCCCGGGAAGGGCGTGGCGGCGTGCCAGGCGGCGGTGGATGGCACGCACCAGAACCAGATGCTCGTCTTTCAGGAGCTCCAGAAGGGCACCGATCCCAACGCCATCATCGAGCTCCTCAGCAAGGATCCGGCGTTTCAGAGCCGTCAGTTCGGCATACTCGATCTTCAGGGCCGTATGGCTGGTCACTCGGGCCTCGGCAACGGCTACGTATCGCAGGACAATCAGGGCCAGGTGCCGGGCACCGAGATTTTCTACTCGATTCAGGGCAACATTCTGCGGCCGGGACGAGTCGTACCCAACGCCGTGCAGGCCTTTCTCGCCACCAAAGGCACGATCACCGACCGGGTGATGGCAGCCATGGAGGCGGCTGATGGTTCAGGCGGAGACAGCCGCTGCACCTGCCCGCCGTGGCCGACCGACGGAGCGAAGCCGAAGATCCCCTGCGAGGAGCGCACGTCGCACGTGGCCTACATCCTCATGGCCGAGAAGGGCGACAGCAACGGCGATTCGCACAACAACGGGAAGTACACGATGTACATCACGGTGTCGCAGCCCGGCGCCGACAAGGGACCCAACCAGATTCGCGACGGCGAGAATCTCAATCCGGTGAAGACGCTGCGCATGCGCTACGACGCCTGGCGCAAGGCGCAGCCCTCGTCGTTCAAATAGGGGCGCCGGATGCGACTCTGCAAGCTCTTTGCGATGCTGACGCTCGTCGCCACGTCGATGGTGGCGGCGGCCTTCACGACGGAAACGGTTCAGCAGCCGACCAACGCGTCGCCGGCGGCGCCAGGCGCGCCGCCCGGACGGGGAGGGCGCGGCGGCGGCCGCGGCGGCGTGCAGGTGATGACGCTGACGTCGACGGCGTGGCCCGACGGGGGCCAGATTCCCGTCAAGCACAGCCAGGTCGGCGACGAGGTGTCGCCGCCGCTCGCGTGGAGCAACGTGCCCGACAACACGCAAAGCTTCGTGTTGATCGTCCACGACGTGGACGCCGCGATCGGCAACGGCACCGACGATGTGCTGCACTGGATGCTGTGGAACATCCCGGGCACGTCGCGCGCGCTGCCCGAAAACGTGCCGCAGGGGAGTCAGCTGCCGGATGGCACGCGTCAGATCAGCGCGAGCGGGCCGTACTATCGCGGCCCGGGCGCGCTGGCGTCCGGCCCCGCGCATCACTACGTCTTCGAGCTCTTCGCACTGGACATGACGATCGACAACCTCCAGCCGGTTGGGCAGTCGCCGCCGCTCACGCGCGCCGCGGTGGTCGCGGCGATGTCCGGCCGCGTTCGCGGGAAAGGCGTCTATAGCGGGTTGTTCAAACGCATGTGATCGACGACCCGACCGCCTCGATCATGGCTTCGGCGGATCGGCGATCGTGCCAAAGAAGCCGATCATCATCTCCTCCCACGTCTGATCGCCCCAGCGCACTTCCTTCGTCGGATCCGGATTGAACTTGTTGGCCGGCGAGTTGTCGAAGTGCGCGATCACATCGAGCTTCGTGCCCTTCGGCATCACCTTTGGTTCGGCGAGCTGATACGTGATCTGCCACTCGAAGTCGTACTTCGGCACCGAGAGCAGCGTCTCGGAACGACCATCGGGATACCGCGCGACGTAGGTCATGTCCTTGCCGCGCACGTGCATGTGCGGCGTCATCGAGGTGAGCACCGTGTCCTCGTTGAACGTGTACGTCGCCGTCACTTCGTGATTCGGATCGCCGGGCGGAATTCGCAGTCGGAGATTGAGCGCCATGCCGCCCGCGACCATCTTCTTCGGCGGTTCCTTGGCGAAGATGATCGCCACGCTGGTGCGATCGGTCGCCTCGACGCCATTGGTCGTGTAGTGCATCTGCAGGACGATGTCGTGTCCGGCGCGGAGGAGCCGCGCGACACCATCGGGGAAGACCACCCCGGGCTTGTTTGGCGTGGTGCCGCCGATGTTGGTGCGTCCCAGCGCGCCGCCGCGCCGGCCGCTCATCCCGGCGGGCTGCGTGTAAGCGATCACGTGATGCACGTGCGCGCGCGAGCCCGGGCTGATCTCGATCGCTTTGATCCACCGGTCTTCGGTGAAGTTGGTGGGGATGGAGATGTACTGATAGTCAATGACGCCCGATGCGGGGACTTCGAACGCGTCAGTCATCTTGAGCACGACGTCGGGCTTGCCGATCGTCCAGCCGTCCACGAACTCGGGCTTGCGCGGCAGATCTTTGTCGCGGCCCTTCGGCGCGCCACCGTCTACCCAGCGCACGATCGTGTCGATCTCTGCGTCCGACAGCCGCGGATCGTTCCGGAACGCGCCGATCGCCGGATCGGCGCCCCACGGCGGCATCTCCCGCGCGACCACGCGTTGCTTGACCGCCCGCGCCCACGGGCGCGCCTCCTCGAATGTCATCAGCGACATCGGTGCAAACATCGTCGGCCGATGACACTCGACGCAGTGCGTGTAGAAAATCGGCGCCACGTCCTTCGCGAAAGTTGGCGTGGCAAGGGCGGTGTCGGCAGACGCTGTCGACGCGAGACCGAGGACGACCAGGGCAGCTCCCAGGGTTCTCATCGGCGCATTATGGACCGGCGGGCGTTCAAATGTCAGGACTTCGGAGGCAGGATCAGCAGCACGTCGCTGACCGGACGCTCGCCTGCGACATCCGACGGCCGGTTCACAACTGTGCCCGCGACGACCATCGTCGTGGAGCCGCCGCCGTCGAGATTGATCGCCTCGACCGCGCCGAATTCGCGGAGGACGCCGGCGACGTCGGCCAGGGTCATGCCGATGCTGTAATCCGGCTGCCGGCCGTCTACCACCATCAGCAGCACGCGACTGTCGGCGAGGGTGGCGACGGCCGTGCGCGGATGACGGTCGGTCGCAAACGTCGGCAACATCTTTTCGCGCGCGTCGGTCACGTCGATGCGTCCGGCAGTGACGAGCTTTGGCCCGGCGCCGAGCACATCCTCCGCGGCCGGCCATGGGTTTTGCGCCCGCGCATCTACGGGCTTGAGTCCGAGCCTGACGCTGACTGGTGTTTCACGCTCGAGATGCCGCGAGACCCACGCCCGGACCGTTCCGGTGGCCGACAGCACATATCCATCGGATGGTATGCCGCTGCTGCCCGCCGCCACGCGCACGTCGACGACGCGTCCGCCGCGCACGATCACTTCACTGCCGGAATCATCGGTGAGCGTTGTCTCGTGAAACTCCGGCGTGAAGAGCACCAGCTCGTTGGCGCCGCGCGGGCGGTTGACGCCGTCGAGCCGCCGCCTTGCGCCGCCGGTAGTAATCTCGCCCTCCCACGTGACGTGACCGATGAGCAGCGCCGCTCCCTTGGGCTCGCGGACGATGCCGACCGCGGCGCGGCCGCGATCGGGCTCGCTCAACAGCTTGCCATCGATCTGCAGCGTCCCGATGGAGTCGCCGGCGAAGGTGCCGGTCATGCGGAAGTAGCCGCCGTTGACTGCCGCGATCGCGCCGCGCCGCTCGGCAATGGCGCTGGTGGTTTCCAGTCCGACGGCTTCGTCGCGCGCGTGCACGACGTCGAGCCGGGCTCGTGACGGATCGACGCGGAGGACGTGAATGCTGAGCGGTCCCTCTCTCGTAAGGTGTGCGTGCTCGACACCGTCGGCGACGGCCTTCCACGAAACAGCCGCCGGCGCCTGTGACGCATAGAGGGCGACCGCCAGTGCACAGGCCGCCGCGACCTTCATCGCAACCGAGCCGCCGCGCGCCGCACGTCCTCCTCGGTGAAGACGGCGTTGATGAAGATCTGTTCGCGCAGGAACGCGGCGAGATCGGCGAGCGTCAGCCTCAGCGCCGCGAGCCGCTCCATGTCCACGAAGATCTGCGAGTTCTCCGGCTCGTAGTAGGTCACGACGGCCTTCTGCTCTGGATCGAACCGCGTGTTCATAAGATCGACGATCTCGGGCGCGTAGTGGCGGCGGCGATCGCCGGCCGGCTCACCGGGCATGCCGTGGTCGGCGGTGATTGCCAGCAGATAATCGTTGCCGATCTTTTTCTCGAGCGCCGCGAGGATGCGGGCGACGGCGCGATCGATCTCGGCGAGCGTCGCCGCCATTTCCTTCGCGCCGGGCCCGTGCTTGTGGCCGACGTAATCGGCGCTCTTGAGGTTCATCAGCAGCAGGTCGGGCACTTCGTCCTGGCCGATCGGCTGCGTCTCAATCGCTCGAATGAACGCGTCGGCTTCGAACCTCGGAAACAGGCCCGAGCGGCGAACGCTAGAGGCGCTGTCGATCTTGTGGCCCATCCACAGGCCGTCGGCGGGCAAGAGCGTGCGCGCGTCGAGCGTGGCGAGCTCCGGCACGATCTTGAAGCATTGCGGATTCGTCTTCCATGTCCCCGATGTCTCATCGTAAGCGGCATGGAAGACTGCGACCCCCGACAACTGGCAGGCGCCGTGCCCTGCGAGCGCGGTGGACGACGTGGGGTTGCCGCCCTGCGCGATGACGATGGCGCGGCCGCGCGTTTCGAGCTGCCAGACGTCGGCAATGGTCAGCGCCATCAGGTGGCGAGGTTCCCAGCCGCTGTACATGTCGTGACGCTTGCGCGTGGCGCTGTCGAGCAGGTTGTTGCCGTTGACGCCGTGGACGCGCGGATCCGCGCCGGTCGAGATCGTCGAGTGGCCGGACGCAGTATTGGTCGGCAGGTAGTTCACGCGCGCGTTGGTGAACCAGGCGCCGCGCTTACGCAGCGCCGTGAGTACCGGCATCTCCTGCGCGTGATTGATGAAGTAATCGCGGCGCATGCCGTCGAGCACAAGGATGAAGGCCGCGCGTGGAGGCTTGGCGGCCGCCCGGAACACCGGCAGCACGCGGCCGCTTGCGGTCGCCGGCATCGACCTGCCCAGTGCGGCGGCCACCGTGACCGCGACGTCCTGCTGCGCGGCCGGCGCGGCGAACGCGCCTGGCGTGACCTGCGGGCCAGCGAAGAGTATCGGGATGTTCGCGTCGTATGGCCACGGCGAGCCGTGCATGAACGCGATGTCCGCCTCGGGCCGCGTGAGAATCTCGCCTTCGCGCGGAACGATCATCAACTGGCCGGAGCGGCCCGGGTAATAAGCGCGGGCGAACCGCTGGAGAAAGTCGGCCCGCCGCGCGTCGCGGGCGGCGGCGCCGTCAGGCTTCGGCGCCGAGCCGCGCTGCGCGGACGTTGGCGCCGGTGCGGCGGCCGCAACGGCAATGACGATGAGGAGCGTAAGACGAAGGAGTGTGCGCATGGTCGGGACGAGTGGTCCCAACGTTAGTTCCTTTGGCAATTGCCAAGCCTCGTCCGTCACCCGCGCGGCCGGCTTCACGTTATTTGAGCGCAAGTCCCTCCGCCACTCTCTCCTTGAGTCTCGCGATGTACCTGGCGCTGTCGTCGGGAGTGTAGCCGCCGGCGCGAAAGGCGTCCTGCCACTGTTTGTCGGAGAGCCGGGAAAGGAGTCGAGCGGTCCAGCGCACGTCCGCCGGCGTGATGTTCTCGACGAGCGGCTTGTTGGGGCCGCTGTACTCGAATACCACGCGACCGTCGCGGACGTGATCGATGAAGCCCGAGGCGAGGAATCCCGCCAGGTCGTTTTTCGTGCCCTGCGACATGCGCAGCTGCGTCCAGCGGAGCCACTTGGCCTGCTCGTTCGAGCCGAGCGACGCGCCGAGATCGCGAACGACGTAGCGCCGCCGCTCCGCGCCGGACCGGTTGGCAATCTCGTAGATTTTGTTGTTCGACGATTTGAGATCCCAGTTGTTGACGATCATCTGGGCCACCAGCAGCCCGGCATGCGGCTGCAACGCCATATGTGGGTTCTCGTTCCACTGCCAGTCGCCGATTACAGTCCACCCGGGAATTTCCGGGCGAAAACGTCCGCCCAGGCCGGCGTCGTTCTCGGTTGCCTGCGCCTCGGCGGGCGCTCCGCTGAGCGTCCAGTTTCGCACGTAGAACGTCGGTGGCTGATGGAACCCGATTGCCCAGAGGATGCGCGAGGCGGTGACCTCGGACTGCGCCTCCGGGCCGAGCTTGACGCTCCAGGTGGCGCCCTTCGCATCGCGCGCGTCGTAACCGCGGCTGCGGCCCGTGGTGTCGAGCTTGACGAACGACAGCTGCGCTCCCTCGGGCGGTGGATGCGGTCCGTCCGCAGGGCCGCGGAAGAGGTCGCGCCGTTCGACATCGTTGGGTTCGATCCACAGCTCCGCGATCGCAGCGGTGTCGGCGGCGCTGACACGTGCCTGGGCGGCCGTCATCGACCCAACGCCCGTGGCGACGAATCCGACGAGCGAGAAGACGAGCTGTGCCGTTCGCATGATGTCACCGAATGCAAACGAACGGCCGGGCGAATCGACGGCGATCAGATACCCAGGATGGCTCGCGCAGCCTTGATCTCATCCGTGTTGATCGTGTGTCCCATCCGTGGATAGATTCGGCGGTCGACCTGCGCTCCGAGCCGGCGAAACACGTCCGCCGTCTCGTCGACGCGCTCGAGCGGGATGTGCGGATCGATGTCGCTGCACCCGAGAAACACCGGCGTCCCGTCCAACGTCCCGGCGTAGCCGCGCGCTGTTCCCGGCGGCCCGATCAACCCTCCGCTGAAGCCGATGACGCCGGCGAAGCGCCGCGCATGCCGCGCCGCGAACTCGAGCGAGAGGCAGGCGCCCTGCGAGAAACCGGCGAGGACGACGCGATCCGACGGAATGCCGGCGCGATCGAGCTCCTCGAGCAGGCTCCCGATCCGCGTCAGCCCCGACGAGAGGCCCGGTTCGTTGCGCTCCATCGGGACGAGAAAGGAATACGGGTACCACGTGTTTCCCGCGGCCTGCGGCGCGAGGTAGGCGACGTCAGTGGTGTTGAACTCCATCGCGAGGCCGAGGATGTCTTCAGCGGAGGCGCCGCGGCCATGGATCATGATGGCCGTGAGCCGCGCGTCCTCGGGATCGGGCCCTCGGCGAAGCACCGGCTGGGAAGCGTGTGGATCGTGCATGGAGGCTTCAGAGCTCACCGATAGAGCTTAGCCACAGATGTCCGGAACACAGAATCGCGGCCTTGCCTTTTTTCTTGACCAACAAACAGCTAAAGGTCTATTTTGTCCATCGTTGTAACAAACGCCCCGTTCATACGCCTGTAGATCAGCCCGCTGGCTGGGACAAAAGGGCGCATGAGCGGCATGTTTGTCTAATTAACAAACTAATGCGCTCTTTCGGCACGTCCCGGCTCCGCGTCGCCAACCGCGGCACCTCCCGCGCGATCAACAGCCAGATCGTGCTCAACCTGGTGCGCGCGCACCAGCCGATCTCCCGCGCCGACCTCGCCCGCACCATGGGTGTGCGCCGCGGCGTCGTCACGCTGATCGTCAACGACCTGCTCAAGCAGAAGCTGATCTTCGAAGGGGCGACCGGCGAAACGGTCCGCGGCCGCCGGCCGACGTTCCTTTACATCGACTCGCGGCGACGCGCGGTGATTGCCGCCGACATTCGCGCCAGCGAAACGTTCCTGATGCTGGCCGACCTCCTGGGGAAGCCGCTGTCGGGCGTGATCTCGTTCCCGACCGTGCGCGAGCCGAAGCAGCTCGTGGCGGTGCTGGCCAGCCGCATCCGCGAGCTGATCGCCCGCCATCCGGACATCGACGCCTGCGAGGGCATCGGCGTCGTCGTGCCCGGTATGGTGGAACACTCGTCGATGCGCGTGCTGCACGCGCCGACGCTCGGTTGGCGCAACGTGCAGCTGCGCGAGCCGCTCGCGGCCGCCACCAAGTTGCCGGTGCAGATCGAGAACTCGGGCCGCGCCTGCGCGCTCGCCCAGATGTGGGCGTTGCGTGAGACCTCGACGACGCCCGGCGACCTCGTGTTCGTCAGCGTGTCGGATGGTGTGGGCGTCGGCGTGGTGATCGACGGGCAGGTGCTGCGCGGCCGCCACAACATCGCCGGCGAGTTCGGGCACGTGCCGCTGTCGCTCGACGGCCCTCCCTGCGCCTGCGGAGCGAATGGCTGCTGGGAGGCGTATGTGTCGAACCGCGCGACGCTCGCCCGCTACTTCGGCCGCGGCAGCGAGGCCCGCCTGCAGCCGGCCGGGCGGAAGCGCTTCACCATCGAGGATCTGATCGCCCGCGCGCGCGCCAACGACGCGAAAGCGATCGCCGCGCTGGAAGCGACCGCGCGCTATCTCGGGCTCGGGCTCGCGTCCGTGATCAACGCGCTCGACCCCGCGCGCTTGTACGTCGGCGGCGAGATCACTCTCGCCTGGGATCTCATCGAGGACGCGGTGCGCGCGGCAATTGCCGAGCGCACCCTCACCGCGGCGGCCGCAGAGGTCGAGCTGCGGCCGGTTGCCGCCACCGAGTATCCGCGTCTGCAAGGCGCGGCGGCATTGATCGCAGCGCCGGCTCTTGCCGCGCCCGTAGTCGCCTGAAGGATGTTATGCAGCTCGAAACACTAGCGCCTGGCACGTGCATCGTGCGCAACACGGCCGCCCGCAAAGGACGGACGCCGGCGGTCGTTCCCGGATCGTCGGCGTCTCGGTATCTCCACTACGGGCGAATCATTCTGGACGGAGGCGACGCGCCGGCCAACTTCGCGACCGGCGAGCGTGAGACTGGCCTCATCTGTCTGCGCGGCTCCGCCGCGATCACCGTCGAAGGCGCCGATCATTCAGTCCGGCCATACGACGCGCTGTACGTGCCGCGCGACACCGACGTGCGCGTGACGCCGGGCGACGGCGGCTGCGATCTCGCGGAGGTCGCGGCGCCGGTGAGCGCGCGCCATCCGGTGCAGGCGGTCCGCTTCGACGACGTGCAAAAAGACCCTGGGCTTCACTTCGAAGCCGGCGGGCCGGCCGCGAAACGTCAGCTCAACGTGCTGATCGGCAAGAACGTGCGGGCGAGTCGCATCATGGCCGGCGTCACCTTCAGCCAGCCGGGCAACTGGACGTCGTGGCCGCCGCACGAGCACGCCGCCATGCTCGAAGAGGCGTACCTCTACATCGACATGCCGGCGCCGTCATTCGGGGTTCAGCTCGTGTACACCGACAGCCGCGAGCCGGAGATCGCGACGATCGTCCGCGAAGGCGACGTCGTTCTGATGCCGCAGGGTTATCACCCGAACGTGGCCGCGCCCGGCGGCGCGATCAACTTTCTCTGGATGATGGCCGCCAACCGCGAAGATGCCGACCGCCAGTACGGCGTCGTCAACGTCCATCCCGAATTCGCCTCGATTGGATCGGGCCTCGACCCCGGGAAATTGGAGAAGAAATGACCAAGCCGCTGGGTCTCGCTTTTCAGCCGCGCGACTGGGCCTCGATTCCGGTCGAGCGCATCGCGGAGGGCATCGAGCGTCAGATGGTCGTGGGCGACCGCCTCATGGTGTGCCGCCTGCGCCTTCGGCCGCACGTTGTCACCGCAGTGCACTCGCATCCGCACGAGCAGATCACGCTCGTCGAGCGCGGCCGCGTGCTGTTCACCATCGACGGCGAGCCACGCGCCGTCGCCGCCGGCGACGTGCTGCTCTTCCCGTCGGGGGTGCCGCATGGCGCGACGATGCTCGACGAGGAGGTGGTGCTGATCGACATCTTCACGCCGATTCGCGAAGACTTTCTGCCATCGCGCGACAAGTAACGGGTGAACGACGTGTCGCTCGATCTGTTCAGGCTCGACGGGAAAGTGGCGCTGGTCACCGGGGCGTCGCGCGGGCTCGGCGCCGCCATCGCGGTCGCGCTCGCCACGGCGGGCGCCGATGTCGTGCTGCACGCGAGCGATCAACCGGCTTCGGCAACCGCCGCGGCCATCGCCGACGCGAGCGCGAGACGCACCGCAACCGTTACCGCCAACCTCCGTGACCGTCACGCCGCCGCTCGCCTGGTGGACGACGCGCTTGCGGCATTTGGACGCCTCGACATCCTCGTCAACAACGCCGGCGTGATTCGCCGGCAACCCGCCGCCGACCACAGCGACGACTACTGGGACGAAGTGATCGAAGTGAATCTGTCGAGCGTCTTTCGGCTGTCTCGATCCGCGGCGCGCCACATGATCGAACGCGGCGAGGGCGGCAAGATCATCAACATCTCCTCGCTGCTGGCGTTTCAGGGCGGCATCACCGTGCCCGGCTATGCCGCGGCCAAGGGTGGCGTCGCCCAGCTCACCAAAGCGCTGGCCAACGAGTGGGCGGCCAAGGCGATCAACGTCAACGCGATCGCGCCCGGGTACATGGTGACCGACAACACCGAGGCGCTACGCGCCGACCCCACCCGCTACCGGCAGATCAGCGAGCGCATCCCGGCCGGCCGCTGGGGCAACCCCGCGGATCTCGCCGGGGCCGCCGTGTTCCTCGCATCGCGCGCGTCCGACTACGTGCACGGTCACGTGCTTGTAGTCGATGGCGGCTGGATGGGGCGCTGAAGCCATGTCAACCGCTGCGGTTTCCACAACGCCCTCCGCCGCTCCGGCCGCTCGCCGCAACGTCTTGGTCGACTTCTTTGCGCGCTTCGTCGGACCGGCCGCGCTGACCGCGGCAGGAATGATCGGCGCGGGCGCGGTTGCCACGCGCCTGCTCGCGGGCGCCTGGTTCGGCTTCGATCTGCTCTGGGTGGCGCTCTGCATCGTCCCGATGGTGGTGATCGCGCTCGACTCCGCGTCGCGCGTCGGGTTGCTCTCCGGCGGCCGCGGCATGATCGAGATGATCCGCACCGACCTCGGCGACTGGCTCGCATGGGCAATCGTCATACCCACGGCTCTGGTGAACGTCGTCGTCAACATGAGTCAGATGTCGGCCATGGTCGAGGGCGCCTATGGCGCGATGGGCCAGCTGCCGCCGACGGTGACGACCACAGACCTGGTGATCGTCAGCGTGAGCATGACCGCGCTGACGGTCGTCGCGGCCGTCCTCGGCGGCTACAAGCGCATGGAAAAGGTGATGACGGCGCTGCTGCTCGTCATCCTCGTGTGCTTCGTGATTGTCGCCATCAAGGGGCTGCTCGACTGGCGCACGTGGCCAGCGCTCGCCGGCGGACTGGTGCCAACGATTCCACCCGACGTACCAGTTGGCCCGGACAAGGTGCGAAGCGGATTCACCCAGGTCATGGCGATCGCGGGACAGGGACTCGCACCCGCAGTGTTCCTGTCTTACGGCTACCTCACGTCGAACGCCGGTTACACCGCGGCCGACATCAAGCGCTCGTTCTGGAAGACGGTCACAAATCTCGGCGTGATCTGGGGCATCTTCTCGGTCGTCGTGATCGTAGCCGGTGCGACGGCGCTGCATGCCGTCTACACCGGTTCGGGGCCCTCATACCTCGGCGTCAGCCACTACTCGCAGATCGAGAGCATTCCGGTGGCCGGTCAGGTGCTTGGGCCGGCGCTGCCAGGCGCCCTCGGCGTCCTCGCGCCGCGCCTGTTCTCGCTCGGCCTCTTCGCCGCCGCCTTCACCACGCTGATTTCGGTCGCCCTGACGATGACCTACTTTTGTCTGGACATCGCGCGGCGCAATTGGAAGTTCACGCCCGAGAACCGGCTGTTCCGGATCGTGTTCGCGTCGTGGATCGCGATCCCGGCGCTCGCCGCGCCTTTCTGGCAGCTGCCGGCTCTTCTCAAAGCGATTCTCGCGATGGTTGGCAACCTGCTGATGGCGCCGATCGCGCTGGCCGTCATCATCTACTTCGTCAACCGGCACGAGCTCGGTGACTTCAAGGCCAACGCCGGGCGCAACATCGTTCTCGGCATCACGTTCATCTTCGCGCTGGCGCTCGTGGCCAACGGCATTCGGGGTCTGCTGTGAGCGCGCGCAGCGAGCGCGCGACCGTGCTGCGGGAAATCGAGGCCGTTGGCGTCGTCGCCGTCATTCGTCTGGCGGACGGCAAGCGGCTGCTCGAGGTCGCGGACGCACTCGGGGCAGGCGGCATTCGCGCCATCGAAGTGACGATGACAGTGCCGGGCGCAATCGAGATCATCGGCGAGCTCGCGCGCTCGCTGCCGGCGACGTTCCAGGTAGGCGCGGGCACGGTTCTCGATTCAGCCACTGCCAGGCGCGTGATCGACGCGGGGGCGAGCTTCGTCGTCAGCCCGGTTCTCAACTACGGCGTGATCGAGGCGTGCCGCGACCAGCGCGTCGCCGTCATGCCCGGCTGTTTCACGCCGACCGAGATCCTGTCGGCCGCCGACGCTGGGGCCGACATCGTCAAGGTCTTTCCGGCGACCGCTCTCGGTCCCGGCTTCTTCAACGACATCCGTGGACCGCTGCCGCACGTGCGGCTGATGCCGACAGGCGGTGTGACTCGCGAGAACGCAGGCGATTGGATTCGCGCCGGGGCTGTCGCCATCGGCGTCGGCGCTGCGCTCGTGGAGAAGCAGGCGATCGCCGACCGCCGGTTCGACGTGATCACCGACAACGCGCGTCATTTCGTCAGTGCGGTCGCCGCGGCACGGCCGCACGAAGCGGTCAAAGGGTAGGCACATGGTCAGGA
This sequence comes from uncultured Acidobacteriota bacterium, assembly GCA_963807105.1. Classification (GTDB taxonomy): domain Bacteria; phylum Acidobacteriota; class Vicinamibacteria; order Vicinamibacterales; family UBA2999; genus DASPWV01. Next base: position 631,675 of record CAWEAM010000003.1, read on the forward strand.
CCGTTTGCTTCGGCGAACTCATGCTGCGCCTGAGCCCACCCGGGTTCGAGCGGCTCTTCCAGTCGCCGCAGCTGCAGGCGACCTTCGGCGGCGGAGAAGCCAACGTCGCTGTCAGCCTGGCGCAGTTCGGCTGCGACAGCGCCTACGTGACCCGCCTGCCGGCGAATGCCATCGGCGATGCCGCGCTGCGATCGCTCCGCGGCGAAGGGGTCAATGTCGAGCACGTGCTGCGCGGCGGATCGCGCCTCGGCATCTACTTCGCCGAGACCGGCGCCAGCCAGCGCGCGTCCACCGTGATTTACGACCGCACGCATTCGGCGATCGCCGAGCTCGAGCCCGGCAGCATCCCATGGCACGACGTGTTCGACGGCGCGCGCTGGTTCCACTTCACCGGGATCACTCCGGCCTTGAGCGCGTCAGCGGCGGCGTGCACACGCGAGGCGGTGCAGGCCGCAAAGCGCGCGGCTATCCGCGTCAGCGTCGATCTCAACTATCGCCGCAAGCTCTGGTCGGAAGCGCAAGCGCAGCAGACGATGCGGCCGCTCGTCGCGATGGCGGATCTCGTCGTCGCCAACGAAGAGGACCTGCAGTGCGTGCTTGGCATCGACGTGCCGCAGGCCGACGTCACGGCGGGCGCGCTCGACGTGACCGGCTATCGCCGCGCCGCCGAACGCGTGGCGCGCGAGCTCGGCGTGCAGCAGGTGGCCGTCACGCTGCGCGAGAGCCTGTCGGCCAGCGACAACGGATGGAGCGCGGTACTGCTGGACGCCGCGGCGGGGACCTTCCATGTGAGCCAGCAGTACACCGTGCGCCTGGTGGACCGAATCGGTGGGGGAGACAGCTTTGCCGCCGGCCTGATCTTCGGGCTGGTGACGGGGCGAAGCGCGGACGCGTCGCTGCGGTTCGCGGTGGCGGCGAGCGCGCTCAAACAGACGATTCCCGGCGATTTCAACCACGTGTCAGTAGCCGAAGTCGATCGGCTGGTCGCGGGCGACGCCTCGGGGCGCGTCCAGCGATAGGAGCCTGGAGGAGCGGTCATGAAGAAGCTTGTCGTTGCGATGGCGATACTCGGTCATCTGACGCTGCTGACCTCGATGGCCAGCGCGCAGGACTACCGCGGCCGCGTGCAGGGCGCGGTCATGGACTCGAGCGGCGGCGCGCTGCCTGGTGTCACGGTCACGCTGCGGAACGACGCGACCGCGGTCCCCGCGACGCACGTGACCAACACCGATGGGCGCTACATCTTCGACTTCGTCGAGCCGGGCGTCTATACCGTGACCGCGGAGCTCCAGGGCTTCAAGTCGGCGGTGCAGCAGAACGTGCGGGTGCAACAGCGCACCAACAACACCGTCGATCTGTCGCTCAACGTCGGCGGCATCGAGGAGAGCGTGATCGTCGAGGCGCCGCCGGTCTCGGTGCAGTTCAAGAGCAGCAGCTCGGACATCATTCTCGAGCAGCAGCTCGTGGACCAGCTGCCGATCAGCGGGCGCAATCCCTACAGCCTGGCGGCGCTGGATCCGAGCATCACGGTGTCGCCGGCGACGAGCGAGAACCGTCCGTACCACCACGCCTACGCCAACGACTACGACGCCGGCGGCGGCACGCGCCGCGCCAACGACGTGCTCCTCGACGGCGTGGCGCTCGGCGCGAGCTTCAAGACGGCCTATACGCCCGCGGTGGACGCGGTCGACGAGATCACCGTGTCGAAGAACAGCGTCGACGCCGAGAACGGCCACAGCCTTGGCGGGGTGATCAGCCTGAACATGAAGGCGGGGACCAATCAGCCGCACGGTTCGGCGTACTTCAACGGCCGTGATCCGGAGTTCAACGCCATCGGCGATCCGACGATTCGGCGTGTGCCCGGGCAGGACACGTCGGTGCTGCGCGGCACCAAGCTGCGGATGTTCGGCGCCACGCTGGGCGGGCCGATCAAGCGCAACAAGATCTTCAGTTTCACCTCCTTCGAACAATGGGACGACCAGCGGCCGCTCTCGATCGTCCGCACCGTACCCACCGAGCTCGAGCGCCGCGGCGACTTCGGCCAGTCGGTCGTCGGCGGCCGCGTGCGCACGATCTACGACCCGTTCTCGTCAACCATCGATTCGGCCACCGGCCGCGTCGTGAGGACGCCGTTTGCCGGCAACGTCATTCCCTCCACGATGTTCGATCCCGCCGCGGTCAAGATGCTCGCCGCCATCCCGCTCCCGAACGTGGCGGGCAACGTCGACAACTGGCAGGGAACCGTCTACGACACCGTGGATTACTGGAACTTCTCGCAGCGCGTGGACGTGAACATCACCGACAACTGGAAGGTGTTCGCACGCTACGGTCAGTTCAAGGCCAACCTCTACCAGGAGAACCCGACGGACGCGGGGTTCTTTCCGCTGTCGGGCAGCAACCGCTACGGCCTGAGTATCGCCGGCGACTCGGTCTGGGTGTTGTCGAACCGTACGACGTTCAACGTCCGCGGCAGCTTCTACAACATGACCGACGAGTACTACAACCCGTCGCTGCTGCTCGGGCAGGAGGGTCTGCAGGACTACTGGTCGAGCGCTTGGTACTCCTCGCTCTACAACAGCGGCTACGTGTATTACCCGGCCCTCGACGTGAATTCAGGCAACAACAACACCGCGATGACGAACCGGCTCGGTCGTCAGGGGCGTGAGTGGTATCAGCATCCCGATGCCTGGACGATGTCGGCGCGGATGAATCGCTACCAGGGCCGCCACAACATGAAGTGGGGCGGCGAGGTGCGCGCCTACTACGGCGAGGCCGCGCGCTTCGAGCCGATCAATCTGGTCTTCAACTCGTCGCTCACCGCCAACAGCTCCGACACGCCCGACACGACGACCACCGGCAATCAGTGGGCGACGTTCATGGTCGGCGCGCTCGACAACCTGACCTCGGCCCGGCTCGTCCCGCTGCAGACGCCCTACTTCCGCGGCTACGCGTCATACTTTCAGGACGACTTCGACGTGAGCGATCGGCTCACGATCAACATGGGACTGCGCTGGGAATACGAACCGGGGCCGACCGACGATCTCAAAACCGCCTGTCGCAGCGCCTCGATCTGACACAGCCGATCCCGGAGATGCAGACGACGCCGCCGGCGATTCCCGCGCAGGCGCAACAGCTGATGGCGAGCAAGGGCTACAGCTACAGCTACAACGGCGCCTGGATCTTCACCAGCGAAGAGAGCCCGCACGCCTGGCACAGCACCCGTGGAACTTCATGCCGCGGGTCGGCGTGAACTACCGCGTCGGAGACGATGCCGTGCTGCGTGCGGCGTACGCACGCTTCATGATGCCGGTCAGCAACGTGCGCGACACGCTCGGCGATTTCGTCAATCAGTACACCGGCTACGCACAAATGACGACGACGCTCCCGCTCATCAATGGTGCCCCGAGGCAGCGACTGGCGGACCCATTTCCAGCCACTGTGAATCCGGTGATCGAGCCATACGGACAGTCGTACGGCCGGTACACTGGTCTAGGCAGCGCCGTCAGCCTCGACGAGTACGAGCTGCGGCCGCAGATCAACGACCGCTTCAATTTCTCGTTTCAGAAGCAGGTGTGGGGCGGAACGATCGTCGAGGCCAGCTACTTTTTCAACTGGGGCACGCGCGTCCCGTACGACGTCAACCTGAACATGGCGGATCCGTCGTTCCGCTACGAGCAGAAGGCGCTGCTCAACAACACGACGTTCGCCAACCCGTTCCGCAACTACCTGACGCCTGATAAGTTCCCCGGCCAGGCGCGCAACACTGCCAACGTGACACTCGGCAGCTTTGCTCGTTCCGTATCCGCAGTACGGGAACATCACGCAGACCAACACCAACGGCCGTCACATCAAGGAGCACATGATCGAGCTGCGCGCGCAGCGGCCGTTCACGCGCGGGATCAGCTTCCTCGCTGCGTACGTCTACGACAATGCCAAGCGTCAGGAGTGGTTCGACGATCGCGCGCAATACCAGGTCCTCCAGAGCGGCGGTGAGGAGGGCTGGGAATGGCGGCCGCTCACCGAGAGCAACGATCGCGGCGCCAACCCGCGCCATCGCTTCACGGGGGCAGTGTCCTGGCAGATCCCCGTTGGTAGCGATCGCGCGTATCTGTCCGATATGCCGACTGCCGCTCGATCTGGTGATCGGCGGCTGGCAAATCACGACCGTGGCGCGCTACTACTCGGGCCGGCAGCTGCTGTTCGCTACAAGCTATGTGGTCAGCGGCGATCCCACGCTCGACAACCCGACTCACGACCGCTGGTTCGACACCAGCAAGTTCAGCGTCCAGGACTCGTTCACGCCGCGCAGCAACCCGTGGGCCTTCGACGGGCTCGACGGACCGAGCGTGTTCCTGGCTGACATGACGTTGACCAAGGCGTTTGCCTTGACCGGCCGGTATCGTCTCGAAGCGCGCGTCGAAGCCTACAACGCTGTTCAACAGCATCGTCTGGGAGATTCCCGATCTGAACATCGCGAACGGGACCTTCGGACAGGTCACCCGCAAGCGCACCGACGGCACCGGGCGCGAGATTCAGTTCGGGCTGAGATTTGTTTTCTAGGGAAATAGGGAAGTAGGAGACGTGGGGTCGTAGGGCGAGTGGGCTGGTGCGACAGGTGATGCGCCGCCGTGACGTGGTTCGGGCGATCATCGCCAGTGTGGGTGGCGTTGCGGGCTCGGTGTGGCTGCGCGGCTCGACCCTCGCCAGCGAGCCGGCGATCGCGACGACCGCGGCCGGGAAGATTCGTGGCAACCCTGGAGAATGGGATCTTCTCGTTCAAGGGCGTGCCCTACGGCGCCGATACCGCCACGCGGCGCTTTCGTCCGCCAGTGCCGCCAGTGCCGTGGAGTGGCGTGCGCGAGGCGACCAGTTCGGGGCGATCGCGCCGCAGCCCGGTATTCGCGATCGCGCGCAAGGCGAAGATTGCCTGCACCTCAATGTCTGGACGCCGGCCGTTCGGGATAACGGCCGGCGTCCGGTGATGGTCTGGTTTCACCCGGGCGCCTATTCGAGCGGCACCAGCAACGAAACGGAAGCGACGGCGCGCGTCTGAGCCGCCGCGGCAACGTCGTCGTTGTCGCCGTCAACCATCGCCTCAATGTCTTTGGTCACTTGTATCTCGGCGAATTGCCGGCGAGGAGCTTGCGACTCCGGAAATGCTGGCATCCTCGATTTGGTGTTGGCCCTGCAGTGGGTGCGCGACAATATCGCCGAGTTCGGCGGCGACCCTGGCCTGGTGACCGTCTTCGGCCAGTCGGGCGGCGGCGCGAAGGCCGCGACGTTGATGGCGGCGCCGTCCGCACAGCGGACTCTTTCATCGCGTGATCACGATGAGCGGCCAGCAGATCACCGCCAGCCGCCGCGCGACCGCGACGCGCAACGCCGAGCGCGTGCTGGCGGCCCTGGGCCTCACGCGCGACCGCCATCGCGAACTGATGGCGCTGCCGACCGACACGGATCGTTCAGGCAGTCGCGCGCGCGAGTATCTTCGGTCCCGTCAAGGACGATCGCTTGCTACTTGCGCGACCCGTTCGATCCGGACGCGCCGCCGCTCTCGGCGCACATCCCGATGATTCTGGGCAATACTCACGACGAAACCCGCACGCTGATCGGCCGCGGAGATCCGTCGCTCTTCGAGCTCACCTGGGAGAGGCTGCGGCCGAAGCTGGAGGCGCATTCGCCGTTTATGGGAGACCTGGATCGCGGCGAGGTGATCGCCTCCTATCGCCGCTGGTATCCGCAGTATTCGCCGGCGGACGTGTTTTTCGCCTCGACCACGGCCTCGCGCTCGTGGCGCGGGCAGGTGATCGAAGCCGACCGGCGTGCCCGACAGCCGCAGGGCGCTGCGCCAACCTACGTGTTCCAGTTCGACTGGCGAACACCGATCGACGGCGGGAAGTGGGGCGCGCACCATGGGCTCGACGTGCCGTTCGTCTTCGACAACGTCTCCTCGTGCCGGAAAAGTCGGCACCGGCGGTGGCGCAACCGCGTTGGCGGCGACGCATGAGCGACGCGTGGATCGCCTTCGCCGCGGACGGGCAATCCCAATGTGGAGGGTCTGCCCAGATGGCCAACCTACGATCTGACGCGCGCGATCGACGATGATGTTCGACGCGGCTTGCCGCGATCGTCACGATCCGCGTGGGAACGAGCGTCGCCTGTTCGAACAGGTTCCATATGTCCAACCGGGAACGTAGCGTTCGCGTCGTTGCGCTCGCTCTGGCGCTCTTCACGCAGACCGCGTCCGCGCAGCAGCCGCCAGCGCGTGTGTCGTCCGCCGCATCACCATCGCGTGCGCAGATCCTCGAGACGATGAAGCGCGCTACCGCGTTCATGGTCGAGAAGGTCAGTACCAACGGCGGCTACGTGTGGTCGTACCTGCCCGACTTCTCGCGTCGATGGGGCGAGATGGAAGCCTTCGAGACGACGATCTGGATCCAGCCGCCGGGCACCGCGACGATGGGCCATCTGTTTTTCGATGCCTACCACGCCACCGCCGACGAGTACTACTACCAGGCCGCCGAGAAGGTCGCAGCCGCGCTGATCTGGGCGCAGCATCCGTCGGGCGGATGGAACTACATTGCCGACTTCGCTGGTGAGCCGTCGCTGCGGAAGTGGTACGACACCATCGGTAAGAACGGCTGGCGCCTGGAGGAGTTTCAGCATTACTGGGGCAACGCCACCTTCGACGATGCCGGAACCGCGGAGTCGGCGAAGCTGCTGCTGCGCCTCTATCTGGAAAAGCGCGACCCGCGCTTCAAGCCGGCGCTCGACAAGGCGATTCAGTTCGTCCTCGACAGCCAGTATCCCGATCGGCGCCTGGCCGCAACGCTTTCCACTGCAGTACGAGTTCGCCAAGCAAGGCAAGCCGGATTACACGTCGTTCATGACGTTCAACGACGACGTAGCGGCGGAGAACATCGATTTCCTGATCATGTGCTACCAGACGCTCGGCGACCGCCGCGTGCTGGATGCGATCACGCGCGGGATGAACGCGTTTCTGATCACGCAGCAAGGCCCGCCGCAGCCCGGGTGGGCGCTGCAGTACACGACCGATCTCAAGCCCTCGGGGGCACGCTCTTACGAACCGAACGCACTGGTCACGCATACGACTGCCTCGAATCTCGAACTGCTGCTCCGCTTCCATCGGCTGACCGGAGACACCAGATTTCTCGCGCGTATCCCAGAAGCGCTCGACTGGCTGCAAGCCGTGGCGTTTCCGCCGGGCGTGGCTCGCGAGGCCGAACGCACCCGACATTCATCGAGATTGGCACTAACAAGCCGCTCTACGTCCACCGCGAAGGATCGAATGTCGTCAACGGCCGCTACTTCGTGGATGACAACTCCAGGAAAACGCTCGGACACTACAGCGCTTTCCGCCGTGTCGACGTCGCAGGTCTGCGTGCCAAGTACACCCAGGCGAAGGCCCTGGCACCAGCGGAGGTGACGAAGGGTTCGCCGCTCGCGCCGGACGCGAAGCCAGACCCGTTGCCGCGATTCTTCGTTGCAAGCGACGCGAGTGGCGCGCGGCCGGCCGCCGAGGTCCTCTCGACACTCGACGAGCGCGGCTTCTGGCTCGCTCCACTCGGCTACAACAGCCATCCTTACAAGAGCGACGGCGCGAAAACGCCGGCGCCTGGCGACTTCTCGCAAACGCACGTCGGCGACGAGACAGATACGTCGCCGTATCCCGATGACAATCTGATGGGCATTTCCATCGCCGCGTACCTGCGCAACATGGGTGTGCTGATTCGGGCGCTTGCCTCCCGCGACTGAGCGATGAGGCCCGCAGTCCTCGCGCTTGCCGCAGCCATGCTGGCTCCCGTGGCCGGCGTCGAGCGTGCTGCGGAGTCCGTCACCTGGCAGCTCGACAACCTGGAGCGGATCGGCGGTCACGCGGTCGACACTGATCGGGCAGCCCCGGGTCGTCGCAGACGCCGGTGGGAAGTCGATTGAATTCGACGGCAAAACCGACGGTCTACTGATCGACGCCAATCCGCATCGAGGGACTCGATCAGTTCACGATCGAGATCACGTTTCAGCCGGCGGCGGACGGAACCCTGGAGCAGCGCTTCCTGCACATCGAAGAGGAGCAGGGCGCCAATCGCGCGCTGATCGAGCTGAGGCTGTTGCCCGGCGCCGTCTTCGCGCTCGACACCTACCTTCGCTCCGGCGAGGCGGCGCAGACGCTGCTCGAGTGGAGACAACGCACCCCGGCGTCCACGTGGCACGTCGCCACGCTCGTCTACGACGGCAAGACGATGGCGCACTATATTGATGGCGTGCGCGAGGCCGCGGGCGAGGTCCGCTTCGCGCCGTTGGGGCGCGGTCAGCACGTCGATCGGCGTCCGCCAGAATCGCGTGTCGTGGTTCAAGGGACGCATCAGCTCGATTCGCTTCGCGCCGGGCGTTGCCGTCTCCGCGACCGGCTTCGAAGGACAGCGGCGCGCCGATCTCGGCAACGGGCTCTATCTCAATCCGATCGTCGCCGGCGATCATCCGGATCCATCCGTGCTGAAGGACGGCGACGGACTACTACATGACGTTCTCGTCGTTCGATGCCTATCCGGGTCTGGTGATCTGGCATTCGCGCGATCTGATCAACTGGCGACCGATCGCCCGGCTCTTCGCGGAATGTGGGCTCTGTATGGGCGCCCGACCTCGTCAAGCACAACGGCCGCTACCACATCTATTTTCCCGGCATCGGCCCCACCCGTTCCAACTACGTCGTCTGGGCCGATGACATCCGCGGGCCGTGGAGCGATCCGATCGACCTGAAGATCGGCCGCATCGATCCAGGCCACGCAGTGGGACCTGACGGCCAGCCGCTATCTGTTTCTCAGCGCCGGATTCGTCGTGCCGCTCGCCGCGACGGGCTTTCGGTGACCGGCGAGATGAAAAAGGTCTATGACGGCTGGAAGTATCCGGCGGACTGGATCGTGGAGGGCTTTGCGCAGGAAGGGCCGAAGATTCTAAAGCGCGGCAAGTACTACTACATGGTGTTCGCGCAGGGCGGAACGGCTGGCCCTCCGACCGGCCACATGATCGTCGCGGCGCGCTCCGCGTCGATCGACGGTCCGTGGGAGAACTCGCCGCTATAACCCGATCGCCCGGACGCGATCCGCGAACGAAAAATGGTGGTCGAAAGGGCACGGCACGCTGGTCGACGGTCCACGGGCACGTGGTACATGGTCTATCACGCGTATGAAAACGGCTTCTACAACCTGGGGCGGCAGACCTTGCTGGAGCCGATCGAGTGGACCGGCGATGGCTGGTTCCGAATGGCGGCGGATCCGGCGCGCCCGTTTGCAAAGCCCGATGGCCGCATCGACTCGCCGGTGCACGGCTTTGCGTTTTCGGACGATTTCTCTAGCGACAAGATGGGCGTGCAGTGGGGCTTCTATGCGGGCGGTGCGGCCGATCGAACGCGCTACCGCTACGAGACCGGAGCGCTCGTTCTTGCCGCGAAAGGCACGTCGCCCGCCGACAGCTCGCCGCTGTCGTTCGTGACCGGCGATCACGCCTACGAAGTGGAGGTCGAAATCGAATCGGCGCCGACCGCGACCGCCGGGCTGTTCCTGTTCTACAACCGGCGGCTCTACGTCGGCCTGGGTTTCTCCAGCACGAACTTGATAATGCACAGCTACGGCATCGAACGGCCGCAAGCCAAGCCGCCGCACATCGCGCAGCGACTGTATCCTGCGGCTCCGCAACGAGCGCCACATCGTGACGATTCATTACAGCGTCGATGGCCAGAAATGGGAGCGGTACGACCGGGGGATGGAGGTCTCCGGCTACCACCACAACGTCGGCTACGACTTCCTGAGCCTGCGGCCGGCGCTCTACGCCGCCGGTAGCGGCGACGTGCGCTTCAGGAACTTCCGCTACCGCGCGCTGCCGTAACTGCGGGTCGGTCACTCTGCGAGCTGCGGCTGCGCGCGCCGAACCAGCTGCCGGGGACGTCCACGAACGACTCGTTCAACTCCTGAACCGACGCGCAACCCAGCAGCTTCATGGTCCGGACGATGTCCGTCTTGAGAATATCGATCGCTCGTAGAACACCCGCTTCGCCGGCGGCACCGAGGCCATAGGCGTACGCGCGCCCGATGAGCACGGCACGGGCGCCCATGCAGAGGGCCTTGACCACATCGCCGCCGCGCCGGACTCCGCCGTCGAGCAGTACTTCAATCCGGCCGCCAACAGCCTCCACCACCTCGGGCAGCACGCGGAGCGTCGCGGCGACGCCATCGAGCTGCCGGCCGCCATGATTCGAGACCACAATCGCGTCGGCGCCGTGGTCGATTGCCTGCCGCGCGTCGTCTGCCGTGTGCACGCCTTTGGCCACGATTGGCCCGCGCCACGCGTCGCGGATCCACTTGAAGTCGGGCCAGGACACCATCGACGCGGCGAGCGCGGCGTTGACGTCGGCATACGCCATCGGCCCGTCCTTGAGCACGATGTTGGGGAACTTCATCAGGCCGCCGTCGCGAAGATAGCTGGCCAGCCAGAGCGGCCGGGCAAGAAACTGGAACACGTGCGGGAGTTTGTCGAACGGCGCGCCGGTAATGAGCTCCTTTACGCCGTTGCGCACGTCGCGCTCGCGCAGTCCGGAGACGGGCGTGTCGATGGTGACGACCAGCGCGGAGCAGCCGCAGGCCTTGGCTCGTTCGATGCCGCCCAGCGCTACGTCGCGCCCGCCGACGAGATAGAGCTGATACCAGACCGGACCGCGTGTCGCCGCGCGCACATCGCGCACCTCGCACCCCGAGAGCGTCGAGAGCGTGTAGATGGTGCCGGAATTGCCCGCGGCGCGCGCCGCGACCTCTTCGCCGCGGGGGTAGAACATCCGGCTGCTGCCGACGGGTGCAAGGATGAAGGGAAGCTCAATCGGAATTCCGAGCACGTTCGTGCCGAGATCGCAGCTCGGCGTCGCCACCGCCGAGCGCGGGCGGAAGAGCACGTCCTCGAACGCACGCGAGTTTTCGCGGAGCGTGATCTCGGCGTCGGCGCCGCCGTCGATGTAGTCGAAGACGGCGCGAGGCAGCCGCTTCTTCGCGGCTGCGCGCAAGTCGGCGATATTGACGATGCGCGGCGGATCGACTCGGCGCATGGATCCAACACTCCTGGCGCCGCTATTGTAACGTCGGCCCGGCGGTCAAGACGGGACCGCCGGCGCCGATCCGCCGGCCGCAGGCAGGCGGCTCCCTGGAGCTACTGCAATCAGTATCAGGAGCCCGGTATGAAGATCACACTCAGGTTCGTATCGAGAACCCGCGGGCTCCCTTGCGTCGCGTCGCAGACCAGATTGACGGTCGTTGACGAGTTCGCCGCCACGTTGAAGCCGCGAAGGGCGCTCAGAGGTACGTAGCCAACGGTTCCGCCGCCGCTGCCAGCGGGCTCGCCGCCGAGGACCGAGAAATTGCCGTCCACTACGGTGCCCGTCGTGATGCTGCAGCGCGCGATTTCCACTTCCGCAGCATCTGGCAGGAAGAAATACCCAGCGGCGTTCGCAATCAAGCGACCCGCGGCCGGTGCCGTTATCGAGACAGAACGAATAATCGCGTCAGTGTTCGAGAGCGTGACGCTTTGACCACCGCCCACGAAGTTCGCCCGTGGCGCATCTGCGAGATCCGCGATCGTGAGGCTCCCATCGGTGACGTTGCCTCCGGTCACCGCGTTTGGCGCGATGAACACGTTCGTGATGCTCGCAGGCGCAAGCCCGGTTGTCGAATGCGGCCTTTGTGCACCGCCGATGCCAGCGCCCAGCGTGAAGATGAAGTTGCCGTTGTTGCCGGCGCTGTCGCGCCACGTACCGTTGAGCGACGCGATGCTGATCGTGGCTTCGGTGTGGACGGGGACGCCGTTCGGCAGCACCATCGTCATGCCGAACCCGATGAGCCCGAGCGGCGCCATGTAGGCGATGCCGACAACGCTGCCGGGCTGGTTGCCGCCACCGCAGCGATCGTCGGTCCCGTCCAGCGTGTAGGTGTCGCCCTGCTGAATGACGTAGACCGTCACGATGTTGCAGAAGGGCTGGAGCTGCCAACGATACGTACCGAGTGGCTGCGCCGCCGCGGAAACGGCGGAGCAGCCGACAACGACTGCGACGAGCATGGCACCGCGGGCGCTTGACATGTCTGTCCTCCAGGGGAAAGCGGGACAGCAAGCTACTCCAGTCGTGCTTGGACTGGCAAGCTCAATCGGTGCCGCAGGGCGCTGCCGGTTCACGGCGTGGCAACGTAAATCGCAGTCATGCTGCTGTCCTCCACGCTGACGTCGCCCGAGAACTCCTCGCACACGAGATTGAAAGTGTTGGGACCGGCTGTGACGTCGAAACCGCGTGTGCCGGCGAACGGCACGAAGTTGACGGCGAGCGACGCCGTTTCGGCCCCGACGATGTTGTGCGTGAGGTCGACCAGGGTGCCGGTCGTGATGCTGCAACGGGCCGAATCGGCGATGGCGTTTGAGTTGAAATTGAAGGCGCCGGTGGCGTTGACGATGATTCGGCCGGCGGCGGGAGCGGTCAGCGTGACCGAGCGGACCACCACGTCAGTGGCGGTCAAGGCGAGACTCTGCTCGCCACTGTCGAACGCGATGCGCGGCGGAGCGGCGAGATCGGCGACAGTGACACTCGCATCAGTGATGTTGGCGCTCGACACGGCGTTCGGCGCGATCAGGATGTTGGTGATGCTGCCGGCGGCGAGGCCGGTTGCCGAAACCGGTCTGAGGGTGCCACCGATGCCGGCGCCGGCCGTGAAGACGAAGGCGCCGTTGTTGCCAGCGCTGTCGCGCCAGGTGCCGTTGAGCGACGCGATACTGATTGTCGCCTCAGTGTGCACAGCTGTGCCGCCGGGCAGCACCGCCGTCAGGCCGAAGCCGACGAATCCGAGTGACGTCATGTAGGCAACGCCGACGACGCTGCCGGCCTGGTTGCCGCCGCCGCAACGATCGTCGGTCCCGTCCAGGGTGTAGATCGCTCCCTGCTGTGTGACGTTGACCGTGACGACATTGCAGAACGGCTGGAGCTGCCATCGGAATGAACCGAGCGGCTGCGCCGTCGCCGAGACGGCAGCGTACACGAAGCTGAGTGTGACGAGCGCGGCAATGCGGGCGCATGACATGTGGCTGTCCTCCTGGGATATGGGGACAGCAACGTACGCCCGCCGCTGTCTGCCGGCAAGCTGAATGTAAGCACACGCGTGAGTTCCGCGACGTGCCGTTGAGCCTAAACGCCGCCGCGCTTCGTGAGACGGTGACGATGTTGCAATAGGCGCGAAGCTGCCAAGCTGAAGTGGTTTGCTCAACAACGGTCGAGATGCAGCGGGAAACCCGTAAACTGGCCAAAATGCAGAGCTCTGCCGATTCACTCGACGCCGTCCTGGACGCCCGTTTACGCGAGATCGCCGCCCGCCTTGCCGGCGGATCGCTCGGCGTCTCCGCCTTCGACTACTTGTCGGGCCTTTCCTGGAGCTACAACGGCGACCGCTGGTTTCACGCCGCCAGCGTGGTCAAGATCGCGGTGCTCGCCGCCGTGTTCGATGCTGCCGAGCAGGGGCGTTTCGAGCTCCATGCGCGCCTGCACGTGCGCAACCGCTTTCTGAGCGCGGCTGACGGCCAGCCATTTCGCGTCGATCCCGCGCGCGACGCCGATCCCGAGGTCCACGCCGCGATCGGCCGGACGATGCAGGTGCGGCATCTGGCGCAGCGCATGATTGTCTCGAGCAGCAATCTCGCGACCAACCTCCTGTTCGACCTGGTCGGCCTCGAGGGGGCGCAGCGAACGATGGAGCGGCTCGGCGTCGAGGGTGTGGAGCTGCGTCGCGGGGTCGAGGACGAGCGCGCGTTCGAGCAGGGCATCAGCAATCGGATGACGCCGGACGGCGCCGTGGCGCTCCTCCGCGCGATTGTCGCGGCCAAGGGGCTTTCGCCGGTCTCTTCCGAGGAAATGATCAACATCCTGCTCGATCAGCAATTCACCGGCACGATCGCGCCGGGACTGCCTCCCGCCGTGCGCAGCATCGCCAAGGTCGCGCACAAGACTGGTGAGATTTCAACCGTCACGCACGACGCTGGTGCGGTCTTCATGCCCGGACGTCCGCCCTACGTGATCGCCGTCTTCGTCGAAAGCGACGGCGATCTCAAGGAGCGTCAGGAGGCCGGGATCGCCGCGTCTGCGGCGGTCTGCGAGTGCGCGATGGCGGCGGGGGAGAGCGCTCCACGATGAGTGGAGGATTGCCAGTAGTGGATGGCTCCCAGCTGCCGGCCTCCCATCGCGAGCTGCTGCGGCCCGGTGAGTTGATTCGCGCGCCGAGCGGCGAGGCGCACCGGTTGCCGCGCTTTTTCTATCGCGTCGAGACCACCGAGCAGGCGCGGCAGACGCTCCTCACGACGCACTTCGGCCTGTGGGAATTCATGGAGGTCGATCTCTACGAGCCGGCGGTGCTGCGCGAGTATCCGCGCTACATCCCGTGCGCGGTGACGGTGCTCGCCGCCGCGCTGCAGGTGCTGCGCAACGAAGTCGCGATGCCGGTGCGCGTCGCGGCCAACGGGGGCTATCGGTCGCCCGCTCACCGGGCGTCGCTCGCCGCCTCGACGCATTGCTGGGCAACCGCCGCGAACATCTACAGGATCGGCAGCGAGGTGATCGACAGCGAGGAGAAGATCCAGCGCTTCGGCGCGCTGGCGGCAAGAGCGATCGCCGGCTGCTGGATTCGCCCGTTCGGGGCCGACGTCGGCTTTGCGGACGATCATCTTCACCTCGACCTCGGCTATGCGACCGTCGTGCCCTCCGGGCATACCGAAAGTGAAGCCTGAGATGGGCCTGGCGCCGATGGTCCGCACGCTCAAGCAGTGGAAGGGCGAAGTCATCGCCGACCGAATCATGCGGCCGGTGGCGGGAGTCGAAGCGGAGTTTGCCGTGATCGTGGACGGCGTGCCGGTCAGACCCGAGCAGCTTTTCCGCGATCCGCGCGATTTCATCGCGATACCACTCCAGCACCGGACCGGCCGCTCGTTCCAGCTGCCCAACGGCGCCGCGGTCTACTTCGACACGGGCGTCATCGAGCTGGCGACGCCGGTGATGGAGCTCGAACGCGGTTGCTTCGGCCGCCTTGCCCGATCGCTCGACGAGGCCGTGGCGTTCGTACGGTCGCAGCTCGATGGCTGGCAGGCCGTCGCCGGCCGCACCATCCGACTACAAGGGTTCAGCACGCACTACAACGTCTCGGTCTCGATGCCGCGCAGCACCTCGGTCCGCGTCAGGGATCTCGCGTGGCTGCTGGTCCATCTGCTGCCCGCGCCGGTCATGCTGCTTGCTACCAACCGTCTATCGACCGGCGTCGGCGTCAGGCCGCGTCCCCGTCGTCTCGAAGTTACAGCCGACTACGCGCCGGATCCGGCCAGAGTGGCCGCCACCGGCGCGGTGATCGCCGGCATCGTGCAGACGACCGAGCGCTGGCACGACCAGTCCATCGCTTCGCTCCGCCGGCGCCGCATCCCGGTGCTGGAACAGTTCACGCCGATACGACACACGTCGCGCCACGGCTGGCTCGCGCACGTCGACTGTTATCCTGCCAATCCGTTCGCGTGCGATGTGAACGCCCCGGTGTGGCGCACTGCGGGTGGATCGATCAGTCTTCGTGGCCTTGCGCATCGCGTGCTGGCGTACTTCGATGCGCCGATCCGGCGGATTGCCGATCCGCTCTCCTATCGAATCGCGCGCGAGATCACGGGCGGCAAGTTGCGTTCGTGGCTCGATCTTCACGAGCGGCCGGAGGCCTACGACGACGTCGGGCACGCCACGCCGACGGCGGCGGCGTACCGCCGTCTCGGCCTGTCGCGCTACGAGCGCGTCGTCCTCAATACGATCGCCCACCGACCGCTGGTCCTGGGCCGCGAGCGATTTACCCCGGTTCACATGCGCGGCTGGTCGCGCGTCGTGTTCCGCCGCGACCGCGACGGAGCCCGCACGGTGCTGCCGATTGACACGCTGGTCAAGCACCTGGATGGCGCCTGGGACGCTGAAACCTGAAACCTGAAACCTGAAACCTACAACCTACAACCTACAACCTACAACCCCTTACTACCGCGTCAGGTCCTTGTACATGATCGTCGTCGACTCGAGCTCCGGTGTCAGCGAGCCTCGCGCGTAGCCGGGAATGACACCGACGGTGACGTACCCGAGCGAACGATAGAGCGGCTCGGCGTGGCTTCCGGTCACGGTGTCGAGCGTGAGCAGCGTCCGTCCTTCCGATCGCGCAATCGCCTCGAGCGCCGTCATCACCGCGCGGGCGATGCCGCGGCGCCGGCTGTCCGGGTGCACCAGCATCTTGGCGACCTCCGCACGATGCTGTTGATTGGGTGGAACGGCGAGATCGAGTTGGACGGTGCCGACGAGACGTCCCTGCAATCGGGCGACGACGACGCGGCGCGTGCGCGCGCGGACGGCGGGGAGCACCTTGTCGCGCCAGAACGCACGGGCGTCGTCGATCGAGAAGGGAACGAAGAAGCTGACGCCGGCGCCACCGTGCACCACGGCGTGCAGCAGATCGCTGAGCATTTCGAGGTCGGCGTCCACGGCGGCCGCGGGTGCGAGATCCGGCCGCCATTCCTCGATCACGATGTCGGTCGCGTCGTGCCGGGCGCGCGTCGAGCGACCACCCGCGCTCGACGCGGCGGATTGATCGGCAATGCGTGTGCGCATGTCAGGTTCGTCTTGCGCGTGTACTACAGCGCGTTCATCACTTCCTGCACGCCGAGGATGGCAAACAACGTGAGAATCGCCACCAGGATGACGTTGGTGGTCCAGTGATTGCGCGGCACCGGTGCCGTCCACTTGACCCGATTGTTCAGGTACAACAGCGTCGCCGCGAGGAACGGCACGAACAGGCTGCCGACGATCGTATAGGTCACGATAATCGCCACCGGCCGGCGCGTGAAGGCGAACGGGAGCGGCGCCAGCGTGATGAACACCAGCGCCATGCGGTAGGGCGTACTCGTCACACTGCGTCAGCTCGCCGCCGCGCCGCGTGCGGTACTTCTTGAGCACACCGTAGAAGTCCGCGAAGATGATACGGGCACGCTCTGCCACACGCCCAGCAGCGACGCGAAGACGGCGGCCCAGAACCCGACCGAGTAGGCATAGACGCCGAACGGTCCGAGCAGCGTCCCCAGCATCTCGGCCATCTTCGGCACCGCCTGCGCGTCGGTGATGGCGACGCCGGCGCGAAAGAACGCCTGGTCGGCGATCAGCATGATCGACATGCCGAAGAGCGCCGTGAACACGTAGGCGATGCCGATGTCGCCGCGCACGTAGCCGAGGTAGCCGGGACCCTCGATCTTCTCCTCTCGCATCCAGTAGTTGTAGGAGAGCATCGTGATCGACCCGCCGATGCCGCCGATCAGCGAGAGCACGTTGGCGCCGCTGCCCGCCGGGATCACAGGCACGAAGACGCTCCTGAGCGCCGCGAGCGGCTCGTGCATCGTCAATGCCGCGCACACCAGGATGCTGAAACCCATGATGCCGACGAGCAGCTTCATCAGCTTCTCGAAACCGGCATAGCCGCCAAACCAGACGAACGCGAAGCCGATCAGACTGTGCGCAACCGCTCCCCAGGGCTGCGAGATCATCCCTCCTGTGAGGTTCGAGATGCCGAGGCCGGTGGCATTGGTGAGTGCCGCGCTGACGGCGACAGTCCAGAGCACGAGATACGCGCCGAAATAGAACTTCACCCACGCCGGCAGGTGCTCCGCCCATCCTTCGAGCGCGGTGGTGCCGGTCGCCAGCTGCCACCGCGCGATGCCCTCCTGCAGCACGAACTTGAAAAAGGCGCCAAGCGCGATCGCCCAGAGCAGCACCACCCGTATCTGGCGCCGCCCACCGTGGCCGACACGACATCGCCGGATCCGATGCCGGCGGCCGCGACGATGAGCCCAGGACCTGCGAGTTTGAGAAAGCTGACCGGGGGCGGCGCGACCGATACCGCCCGCGCGGCAACGGCCGCCTTCTCAGTCGTCATGATGGAGGCGATGCTCTTCGTCGGCGATGATCTTGTCCTTGCGCTTGGCGACCTGCTGCTGCCTCGACTTCAACGCGTTGGCCTGCCGCATGCCATCGGTGCTCACGGCGGCCGCGGACAGCAGCTTTTCCAGCTTCGCGGACTGACACTGCGGGCACGACGGCGCAGCGTGCTGCGGCAGCACGAGCGCCTCGAATTCGTGGCCGCAGTCCTGACACCGGTATTCGAAGATCGGCATGTGCTCACTATTATAGAGGCGCCATGACACGCACCACCCTGTTGACGCTGGCTCTTGCGGCGGGACTTGGCTTCGCGCTCGAGGCGCAATCTCAATCGCCCGACTGGCCCCAATGGCGCGGGCCCAACCGCGACGGCGTCGCGGCATCGTTCACTGAGCCGAAGGCGTGGCCCGCGGCGCTGACGCAGAAGTGGCGCACCTCGGTCGGCCTCGGCTACGCGCACCCGATTCTCGTCGGCGGCCGCCTCTTCATGTTCACGCGGATCGAGGGCGACGAGACCCTGCAGGCGCTCGACGCGGCGACCGGCAAGCCGATCTGGAAGAGCGGCTATGCCGCGCCGTTTCGCATGAACTCGGCCGCGGCGCGCCACGGCGAGGGACCGAAGGCGACGCCGACGTTTGCCGACGGCAAGATCTACACGCTCGGTATGACCAACATCGTCACGGCCTTCGATGCCGCCAGCGGCAAGCGGTTGTGGCAGACCGAACCGACCGCGGCGCAGCCGATGTATCACACGGCGCAGTCGCCGCTCGTCGATCGCGGCGTGGTCATCGTGCACGTCGGTGGGCACAACCAGGGCGCTCTCACCGCCTTCGATGCCGTGACTGGCGCCGTTCGCTGGACGTGGACGGGCGACGGCCCCGCGTACGGCTCGGCGCTCGCCATCGACGTCGCGGGCACGCGCCAGATCGTCGTGTTCTCGCAGGAGAACCTCGTCGGCGTGAATGCCGCTACCGGCGCGCTCCTCTGGAAACGGCCGTTCAGCACACGCGCGACGCAGAACACAATCACGCCGATTGTCTACGGCGACACGCTGATCGTGTCCGGTCTCGACAAGCCGGTCACTGCCTTCCGCATCGTGCGAAACGGAGCCGAGTGGACGACACAAGACGTGTGGGAGAATGCGGAAGTAGCGCTTTACATGAGCAATGCGGTGCTCGTCGGCGACGCGATCTGCGGCATGTCGCACCGCAACAGCGGACAGTTCTTCTGTCTCGACGCAAAGTCGGGCAAAACGCAGTGGGTGAGCGACCCGCGTCAGGGCGGAAATGCCGCGATCGTGCGCGCCGGCAACTGGTGGCTGGCGCTCAAAGAAGACGCGGAGCTGTTGGTGATGCGCGGCGGCGCCACGGCGTTCGAGCCCGTGCGCCGCTACACCGTGGCCGACGGCGCGACGTGGGCCCAGCCTGTGATCGCCGGCAACCGCATTTTCGTCAAGGACGTCACCAACCTGACACTCTGGACCATCGAGTAAGCCACGGAGTGCACCGGCGGTTTGAGCCACCGAACGCACCGAACCGCAGATATGCTGCGATGCGAGCGCGTGCGATCGGCGGTCGCACAGCCAAACGCGACTCGCCCGACCTACTTCTCAGCGTCCTCACCGTCTGTCAGCAGCGGCAAGGCCGAACCAGCCGACCCGCCGAGCACGCCCGCCTTGAGATAGACCATCAGCTTGTCGCGGGTGTCGGCGATATCGAGATTCCGCATCGTCAGCTGGCCGATGCGATCCTGCGGAGAAAACGCCGATGCGCCTCTTCTCCATCGTCAGCCGCTCGGGGTGATAAGTGAGATTGGGGCTTTCGGTGTCGAGAATCGAGTAGTCATTGCCGCGCCGTAGTTCGAGCGTCACTTCGCCGGTCACCGCGCGTGCAATCCAGCGCTGCGCCATTTCGCGCAGCATCATCGCCTGCGGATCGAACCAACGCCCCTGATAGAGGAGCCGCCCGAGCCGCCGGCCCATGTCGCGATACTGCTCGATGGTGTCCTCGTTGTGGATGCCCGGTGATCAGCCGCTCGTAGGCGATAAAGAGCAGCGCCATGCCAGGCGCTTCGTAAATGCCGCGGCTCTTCGCCTCGATGATGCGGTTTTCGATCTGGTCGCTCATACCCAGGCCGTGCCGCCCGCCGATTGCGTTGGCTTCCAGCACGAGCGCCACCGGATCGTCGAAGCTCCTGCCGTTGAGCGCGACCGGCTGGCCCTCGTCGAACCTCACGGTCACGGACTTCGGCTTGGCAACCGACACGTCTTCGCGCCAGAACGGCACGCCCATGATCGGCGCGACGATCTTGATGCCTTTGTCGAGATGCTCGAGATCCTTGGCTTCGTGCGTCGCGCCCAGCATGTTCGAGTCGGTCGAGTAAGCCTTCTCGACGCTCATCTTGTAGGGCAGGCCCGCCTGCTCGCATGTACTCCGACATCTCCTTGCGCCCGCCGAGCTCGTCGATGAACCGCTGATCGAGCCACGGCTTGTAGATTCGCAAGTTGGGATTGGCGAGCAGCCCGTAGCGATAGAAGCGCTCGATGTCGTTGCCCTTGAACGTGCTGCCGTCGCCCCAGACGTGCACGTCGTCTTCCTTCATCGCGACGACGAGCATCGTGCCCGGTGACCGCGCGGCCGATTGGCGTGGTGTTGAAGTAGGGAACGCCCGCGGTGGAGATATGGAATGCGCCGCACTGCAGCGCCGCCAGGCCTTCGGCCACGAGCTGACGACGGCAATCGATCAGGCGCGCTTTCTCGGCGCCGTACTCGCAGGGCCTTGCGCGGGATGTCGTCGTAATCGGGTTCGTCGGGCTGGCCGAGATTGGCGGTGTAGGCGTACGGGATCGCGCCCTTCTGCCGCATCCAGTGAAGCGCGGCGCTCGTATCGAGCCCGCCGGAAAACGCAATGCCGACTTTCTCGCCGATCGGAAGGCTGCTGAAGAATGCGCGGCTGAGGTCCATGCCCGATACTAGTCGATCGCGATACATCAGCCGCCCATCTGCCATTGACGCACGGCTTCGAGCGGATGGAGCAGCATCAGGATATTCAGCGTCAGGTTGTCGCGAATCACATAAGCGACGCCGAGTTCCATCACCAGCGTCGCTGGACCACCAGCCACGCAATCGGAAGGCGGCTGGCCAGACAGGAATCCCGCCACCATCGCGAGGATGTCGGACACCGAGTTGATGACGCTGTCGCCGTAGTAGTCGAGCGAGATGGTCGCTTCGCGGTAGCGATTGATAACGAAGTCGGTGTTCTCGAAGATCTCCCACGCACGCTTCGATCACCAGCGCAATCGCCAGACCGCACCCAGCGGCCAGCGGCGTCCGACGAGCCAGCAGCAGGCCGTAAAACGCGAAGCCATGAATGATGTGCGAGAACGTGTACCAGTCGGAGAGATGCTGCGAGTTCTCGGAGCTGGCGACGACGCCGTGCCACAGCTTTGACGTAGCCGCACTTGCAGATCGGGATGCGGCCCATCGCGAGCAGGATCGCAGCGGCGGCGACCACTATCGCGCCGGCGATCGCCACCGAGTGCGTAGACAGACGCTTAGCCACCGAAGGCACACATAAGTTTTAGCCACAGAAGACACAGAGGCGCAGAAAAAGCCGCGGCGCAGGCCAGGGTATCGTGCAATCGAGTGATCCTGACCTGCGACGCGGCTTGTTCTCTGGGTTCGGTGATTTCTGCGGCTAACTCTAATCTGCGTCTTCTGCGGTTACTTCGTGGTCGCCCCGCCGGTGACCGTGACCTTCACGTGCGCGTTGGTCCAGCAGCACTGGAACCCGCCGCCGCCGTCGCCGGTGCGATCGTTGACCTGTGCGCGGATGATGTATTCGCCCGGCGCGCTGAAGGTCGCGGTCGTCGTCGCCTTGCCGCCCGCCGCGATATCGATCTTCGGGCTCGACTTCGGCAAACGTGACTTCGCCCGGACCGCGGAACTTGTGCCACGACAGGCGCACCGGCGGCACGCTGCCGCGGCCGCCGCCGCACGCCGCCGGCTGCCCGTCTGCTGCCGGCGCCGCGGCGGCCGCCGCGCACCGCGCATCGTGCACCGGCGGCGCGTGCGGTGCATCCGCTGCCCGCGGCAGGCGTCGCCTCTTCGTCGGTCCGGCGATCGTCGGTGACCCAGGCGTCAAGCGTCAGCGGCTGTCCGACAGTCGCGGTGTAGGTGGCGCGCAATGCCCACCGGCGGTCCGATGAATTCCTTGCCGTTCTCGCAAACTTGATCTTCGGCGGCTCGTTGCCCATCGCCGCGTCCTTGAACGGCTCGATCTGATAGTCCTTGATCAAGCCGACCGGAATCGACGCGGTCTTGCCGTTGAGACGATCGTCCAGTAAAGCGCTTGGTGTTGCCGAAATCCTTCGGCACCTTGATGGTGAACACGCCCCAGTTGCGCCGCAGCCGAAGATACGTGGGCTGTCCCATGTCAGGGCCGCCGGGCTCAATGCGGTTATTCGGACCAATCGGGATGTCGAGGGTCTGTTTGGCGTTGCGATTGAAGTAGCCGACGAGCAGCGTGTAACGTGCCGTCCTCGTTCTGGTACCAGCCCTCGAAGGCCGGCGTGATGCCCATGCCCGCATCCTTGGGCGGTTCGAGCGGCAGGGATTGTCGGGCAGACGCCGGCGCGCAGCGCACAGCAGGGACGCAGAGACGAGACGCAGCGACACGCTCAGAGTCGAAACTTCGGGACGCAGCGCATTGCTACTCCCTAGTGCCATTGTTGAATTGGAGGGATGGGGACGGGTGACGCGAACATGCGAAAACGAGTCGGGGTGCCGCGCATGGCGGCACCCCTTGGCGAACGCAATGTTACTGTTGCTGCTGATCGCGCTCGGTCGTGGTCGACGTTCGCGGCCTTGCGCTTTTCAACTTCCTTCTGGAAGTCTGCGTCGTCCATGTAGGTGATGTTCACCCACGCGTGCGCCATTTCGTCGACCGTGCGATCGCCCCAGCCCACCCACTGCTCCGGATCGGGGTTGTTCTTGTTGGCCTTGGTGTTGTCGTGCCACGACGTGATCTTCAGGATGGTGCCCTTCGGCAGGAGCGGCGCGGAATCGTCTGCGTAGACGTAGTTGTTGTGCCAGTTGAAATTGAAGTCGCTCACCATGCTGAGCATCTGCGATCTGACCCGTAGGCAGGATGGCTTCCATCGACATCGCCTTGCCGCGCAGGTGCATGTGCGGCTGGAAGTTCTCGACGCGGCCGGCCTTGCGCATCACGTGGAAGTTGGTGCCCACGTAGATCGAGTTCGGCTGGATGTCGAGGTTGCGGTTGCCGCCGGTGATGCCGCTGAAGAGCGCCAGCGTCTGGCGATACTTCGGCGTCTGGCCCTTCGGATAGAAGTAGATGCCGAGCTCGACCTGATCGGTGATGTCTTCGCCGGCGGCGGAGTAGTGGATGTCCCAGCGAATCTTCGCGCCCGGGCAGCATCAGCTTGCCGGAGTCGGGACGCATGATTTCGCCCTGCTTGCCGACGGCCCATTCCATGAAGAGGCCCGCGGCCTGCGGATCGTCGTCGTCGGCGCCGGGACCGCCATCAGCGGCGGTGCTCGCCGGCGCCCTGAATGAGATGGGCAAGCGCGTGATGGGTGATCTTGCGGCCCTTCACGGTCGACGGACGGATTTCAATGGCGCGGACCCAGCGGGCTTCGGTGAGGCCCATGTCGACGACCGGCTTGAACCACGCGTCCTGCGCCTGGCCTTCTGCGTGTAGGGAAGCGACTTGACGATGAGGTCGGGCGGCCCGCCAAACACCTTTGCGAAGTTCCACACATCGTCGCTCGGCCACTCACCGGTGGCGGCATGTCCTTCGCGTCGCCCTTCGGGCGCGCCGGCGTCAACCCACTTGCTGATCAGTGTCGATCTGCTTGTCGGTGAGCGAGCGGTCGTTCTGGATACTTCTGGATGCCCACGGTTTTGTCGAGATGCCAGGGCGGCATCTGGCGCGCGGCGACGCGGTTCTTGATCGAGCGCGCCCACGGCCGCGTCTCCTCATAAGTGACGAGCGACATCGGCGCGATCGAATCGGGCCGGTGGCACGCCTCGCACTTCTCCTGGAAGATCGGCGCGATGTCTTTGGTGAACGTGGGCGCCGAGCTCGGCGGCTGTCTGGGCGCTCGCCGTCAGTGGAAGTGCGAGAACGGCTCCCATCGCAAATGCGACCAACTTCGCTGCCATCACCGCTCCTTTTTTCGAGAGAAATGCCACCAGATAATTGTGCGGCCTGGCGCCGCAGTCATCGCACGTCAACTCGAAGTGAACGTCATTTGTTTGTCAGCGGGAAGGCGTGTGATTTTGTCTGGGGTTTTTGGCCGATGTGGGGATGACCGATCAAGGGGCGGGTCTGTGGCCCGCCCTTATCGGGGGTCGATTCTGTTGATCGCTAGATTTAGTCGCCCGGATGGCTTCGCCGCCGCTGGCCACGCTACTCCGCGCTGGCCGCCGCGGTCGGTGTTCGCCGCGGCCCATGCCCTTGTAGACGAACTTCTGCAGGCGCTTTCCGGTGTAGGTCTCGGTCGTGTAGATGTTGCCCTGCGAGTCGGTGGCGATGCTGTGCACGCCGAAGAACATGCCCGGCTGGCGGCCGCCGTAGCCGAAGTGCGAGACCACTTCGAGCGACTGCCGGTCGATGATGTAGACGTGCTCGTTGGCGCCGTCGGCCATGTAGAGCCAGCGCTGCTGCGGATCCTTTGAGAACGCCACGTCCCACACCGAGCCGTCGGAACGCGTCTCGGGATAGAACTGCTTCTCCTTGACGAACTTGCCTTCCTTGGTGAAGACCTGCAGGCGATCGTTCGGACGGTCGCAGACGTAGACGAAGCCGTCGTTCGAGACCTCGGCGCAGTGCACCGGCGTGCGGAACGCCTTGATCGGCGGGCTCTTCGGATCGTACGGCGGCAGCGGCCGTCGTCCGGCGGTTCGCCCGATCCGCCCCAATACCGCTTGATCTTGCCGCTGTCCATGTCGATGACGGCGACGCGGCGGTTGAAGTAGCCGTCGGCGACGTAGGCTTCGTTCGCCTTCGGCTCGATGAAGATCTTGGCGACGCGTCCGAACGCGTTCATGTCGTTCGAGTTGATCACGGGCTTGCCATCGACCAGCCGCGCGCCCTTCTTGCCGAACTCGGCGACGAGCTTGCCGTCGCGCGTGAACTTCAGGATGTGCGCGTCGGGACCGCCGTTGCCGCCGATCCAGACGAAGCCCTTGTGATCGACGACGATGCCGTGGTTGGAGTCGGGCCATTCGGGTGTGACCGACGGGCCGCCCCAGGCCTGTGACGACGTTGCCATCCGGATCGAAGCGCCACAACCGGCGGCGCCGGGTTGCAGCATTCGCTGACGCGGTTGGGGCCAGGCACGTATGTCGTCGGCGTCGGCGGAGCTGGCGTTCCCGGCGCCGGCGCAGGCGCGCCGCGTGCCGCCGCGCCGCCGCGCCACCTGCCATCGGGAACGCGTATTCGGTGTTGTCGAGGTTCTGGAAGTCGTTGCCGCGATGAATGATCCAGACCGTGTCTTTCTCGTCGATGCCAAGGCCGATGGTCTGACCGAAGACCCAGTTGTTGGGCATCGGCTTGGGCCAGAACGGATCGACTTCAAACATCGGCGCCTGCGCCGGCCGTTTGGCCTGCGCCATGCGCCTTTTCTTCGAGCATGTTCTGGCTGATGCCAAGTGCCACCAGAACCGCGACGAATGTCGCGCCAACCAGCAGTTTCCGCTTCACGGCTCCATCCTTTCCCGTCCGCCCGCAGCCCGCGCGTCTTCGAGCGGTCGCGAGTATACGCATGAGCCCGTCGAGCGGTCGGCAAGCGAATAATCCGCTCCGATAGAATGGCGCACGATACGCATTCGATTGCAGGAAGCGAATATTCCCTGATGACACGAGCGCCCGGACCTTTCTGGCATTGTCACGCGGCGTCTCGTCGGCGCTGGTCCTCGCTCTTGCGGGCGCGCTGCCGCGCGCGCACGAGATTCCGAACGAAGTCACGGTTCAGACGTTCCTTAAGCCGGAGGGGCAGCGCCTGACGTCTGCTGGTGCGCGCGCCGCCTCAAGGCGATGCGCGACATGGAAGTGCCGGAGCGCGAGGGCGGCATGCTCGACTTCGGGCTGGCTCGAGCCTGTCCTCGAAGCGGCGGCGGTGACCTGGATCGCGCCGTGGGTCAAGCTGTACGAGAACGACACGCATGCTCGACGTTCCCGAGCTGGTGGCGGTGCGCGTCTCGCTCCCGGCCGATCGGTCGTTCGACACGTACGAGCATGCGCTCAATCACGTCCTCAACGCGCCCGCGCATTCCACCCGACACCGAGCTGTATTGGGAAGAAGGGCTGATCGACGCCGTCTTTCGTCTACACATCCAGTCCGATCAGTCGAAGTTCTCGGTGGAGTCCGGCCTGACCCGGCTCGGCATGCGCGTCAACGTTGTCGATGCGCTTTCTGCCGCCTGGCGGCGCCGAGCGCGCGTTCGACATTCACGGCGATCCCGGCATCGTGCGGCTCGATCCGCGGTGGCACCAGGCGGCGTTCTTGTTCGTCAAGGACGGCTTCTTTCACATCCTCGATGGCATCGATCACCTGTTGTTTCTGTTGTGTCTGGTGATTCCGTTCCGCCAAGCGCGTCCCCTCCTGTTCGTGGTGACGTCGTTCACGGTCGCGCATTCGATCACGCTGATCGCGTCCGCGTTCGACATGGCGCCGGGCGCGTTGTGGTTCCCGCCGCTGATCGAGACGCTGATTGCGCGTCGATCGTCTACATGGGGTTCGAGAACATCGTCGCCTCCGCCTCCGTGGCGCAGGCCAATGCCGCGGAGTGCTCAGGCGAGCGCGGTCGGGCGGCGACTTACAGCGGCGGTGGTTGATCACCTTTGCCTTCGGTCTCGTGCATGGCTTCGGGTTTTCGTTTGCCCTGCGCGAGCGGTTGCAGTTTGCGGGGCAGCATCTGCTGACGTCGCTGCTGGCGTTCAACGTCGGCGTCGAGATCGGGCAGGTTCTCGTGCTGGCGGTCACGTTGCCAGTGCTCGCGTTGCTCTTCCGCTACGTCGTGCCGGAACGCGATCGGGCACGATCATCCTGTCCGCGCTCGTCGTGCACACAGCGTGGCACTGGCTGATCGATCGCGGCGATCGGCTCCGGCAGTATCAGTTCGACTGGCCCGCGTTCGACACGTTGTTCCTCGCTCGGGCTGGTGCGCTGGCTGATGCTGCTGGTGATCGTGGCGGGGATCGCGTGGCTGGTGTTTGGCGTGTTCAAGCCAAAGCGGAAGCGACTCGCCGCTACGCGGCTCGTAGGACTCGGCGCCTTTGGCGCCTCGTTGGACTGGCCGCGAAGCGGCGAGTCTTCACTCTGTTCTTATCGCTCGCACTGGATCGATGGTCGCCGCTCTTCGCGCCGGCAGAAACCCCGCGGCGATCGACGTCAGCAGCAAGGTGACGCATACGCCGACGAGCGTGAGCGGGTCGCGCGGCGAGAGATCGAACAGGAAGGTTACGAGCGTCCGCGTTGCCACGAGCGACGCCACGATGCCCATTCCAACACCGGCGATCGACACGGCAATCGTCTGCCGGAGCACGTGCCACAGCACACGCGCCCTCGCCGCGCCGAGAGCCATCCGGATGCCGATCTCGCGGATCCGCCGCGTCACGTTGTACGACATCACGCCGTACAGGCCGACCGCCGACAGCAGCACCGCCAACAGCGCGAATCCGCTCGAGAGCGTCGCCAGCAGGCGCTCGCGGACCAGGGACGCGTCGATCTGCTCGTCGATCGTGCGCACGTAGCGGATGACCACATCCTTGCTCACCGCCCGCACCGCGCTTCGAGCCGATGCGCTCAATTCGACCGGATCCTGCGCCGTTCGAACCTCGATCATCAGCTGCGACGGCATCTCCTCGGCTTGCGCCAGCGGCGTGTAAACCGTGCGCGGTGGCGCGTCGCGCAGGTTCATCTGATGCGTGTCCTCGACGACTCCGACGATCGTGATTAGGGCCTTCGGGTCGCCGCGGAAGCTCACCGTCTGTCCCACCGGATCACGATCGCCGGTCCAGAACCGCGCCATCGTCTCGGTTGACGACGGTCACCTTGCGCGACGTGACGCTGTCCTGTTCGGTGAAGCCGCGACCGCTCACGAGACGGATGCCAAGCGTGTCGAAGTACTCGAGGCGTCACGAGAGTCGTCCAAGCCCCGCGGCCCTCGGGAGTGTCCGGCGCCTGAATATGCGGAGGCAGCACCAGAGCTCGGGAATTGCCGCTGGTGTGAATGGGGCTCGACGTGGATCCGGAAACCGACGTCACACCGGGCAACGATCGCATGCGCTCGATGACCTCGCGATACACGCGTCCGCGCTCCGCCGCCGGCACCGGGCTGCCGTACGTGTCGATCGTAAAGAGCAGCAGATTACCGCCGTCGAAACCAGGGTCGAGCGACTTGAGGTTGTGCAGCGTGCGGACGAGCAACGTCGCGATCACGAGCATGAGCACGCTCAGCGCCACCTGCGACGCGACCAGCACATGCGCGATCGACCATCGTCTCGACGTGCCGGTTGCGACCGCGCCTTCCTTTAGTGCAGGCGTCAGATCGAGGCGTGTGGCTCTGAGCGCGGGCAGCAGCCCGAACGCGACGCCGGTGACCAGCGAGATCGCAGCCGTGAACGAGAGCACGCGCACGTTTGGTGAGACGTCGAGCAGCAGCGGCGCTTCAGACACGCTGAACAGCCGCATGATCGCGCCGGTTCCCCAGTGGGCGACGAGCAGCGCGAGCGCGCCGCCGCACGCCGCCAGCAGCAGGCTTTCGGTCAGAAATTGTCGGATGAGGCGCGATCGGCCGCCGCCGATGCACAGGCGAATCGCCACCTCTTTCGCGCGCGCCGTGCTTCGGACGAGCAGAAGATTTGCGACGTTGACCGACGCGATCAGCAGGACGATCGCCACCATTCCCATCAGTACGTTGAGCGCCGTCTCGTACTGGCGACGCAGCACGCCGGATCCTTTGGCTGCCGGAACGAGCAGCGCCCTCGCGAACGCTTCGGGCGCTTGCTTGCGAATCCATTGGTTTTCTTCTTCGGACATGTACTGCTGAAAGACGGCATCTGTTGCCGCGAGCGCTGCGGCGCCGGTGACGCCCGGTTTCACCCGCGCGACCATCGTCAAGTTGGTCCACGTGTCGTGCATGTTGAGATACTCCGGCTCGCCGATCGCTCGAAGTGAGAGCGGCAGCGTCACGTCGGGCTGCTGGCCGGGCACGAGCCCGGTGAAGCGCGGGGCGGTGACACCGACGATGGTGATCGGCTGCCCGTCGACGGTGATGACGCGTCCGAGCACGTCCGGGTCGCGACCGAATCGGCGCGTCCAGAAGCTGTCGCTGATCACCGCGATCATCGCCGCGCCAATCGCGCGGTCGGGTGCGGCGTTGAAGCCACGACCGTGCGTTACTTCAACGCCGAGCAAGCCGTGAAAGTTGCCGCTCACCCACAACCCGTTCACGCTCTCGAGGCCGTCGCCAGTCGCCACTTTGAATCCGGTTGTGCTGTATGCGGTGACACCGCTGAACACGTCGGTCAGCGCCTGATACCGTTCGAACAGCGGATAATTCGCGCTTACACCCGCGCGCGCCGGGTCGTTGCCGTGCGCGAGAAAGAGCAGCTCCTCGACGCTGGTGAGCGGAAGCGTGCGCATCATCACGGCGTCCATCAGGCTGAAGATCGCCGTGTTCGCGCCAATACCGAGCGCCAGCGAGGCCACGGCCGCCGTGGCAAACGCGGGTGTCTTCCGCATCAACCGCAAGGCATAGCGCACATCGCCCGACACCTCGTCCAGCAGCCGCACCCCGCGCGCCTGACGGCAGTCGTCCTTCGCGCTGTCCAGGCCGCCGAACTCGAGCCGGGCCCGGCGCATCGCCTCGTCACGCGACAGCCCCGCGCGCTCCAGATCGACGGCCCGCAGGTCCAGGTGAAGACGCATTTCTTCGCGCATCTCGCGCTCGAACCGATCGCGGCGCAGCAGCACGCCGATGAACGACCGAAGGCGGGAAAGCATGGCTACACCTCGTCGGGCCTGGCCTTCAACGCTGCGCCGATGGCCGAGGCCAGGCGGTTCCACTCGGCGGTTTCTTCGCGCAGCCTTCGCCGTCCGGCGGCGGTCAACGTGTAGTACTTGGCGCGCCGCTTGTTCTCGCTCTCGCCCCACTCCGCCGCGATCAGCCCCTGATGTTCGAGGCGATACAAGGCCGGGTAGAGCGAGCCCTGCGGAATCTGCAGCGCGTCGCCGGAGATCTGCTGGATCCGGAGCAGCACGCCGTAGCCGTGCAGCGGCCTGAGCGACACGGCCTTCAGGATCAACATGTCGAGCGTCCCGGGCAGGAGCTCCGCACCCTTGGCCATCGATGACTCCTAGAGAGACTAGGAGTGTAGCTCGCTTCTCCTAGTTTGACAAAGGGAAGAGTCGCCGCTGGCGCTCGTTGAGCTGGCCGCTTCGCGACGCTGCACGACTCGCGCTTCGCGCTCGGTGGGACGCGTCGCCCGGCGACGTCGTAGGCGGCTCGTTGGGCTTGCCGCTTCGCGGCGTTTGCAGGATTCGCGCTTCGCGCTCATGGGACTCGTCGCGCGGCGACATCGTAGGACTCGCCGCGCGCGCGGCTCGTAGGAGGACTCGGCGCTACGCCGCTCGCGACATCCCGCGAGGCGGCGAAAGCCGCCGAGTCCCACAATGGCGCCGGAGGCGCCGAGTCCCACCGTCCGCGAAGCCGCGCGTCCTACAGTCCGCGAAGTCTCCCAGTCCTACAGCGCGCGAAGCCGCGCGTCCAACAGGAGTGATACCCTCGCATCGTGGACCGGCTGATCATCGGCATTACAGGCGCCACCGGAACCATTTATGGCGTGCGGCTGCTGCAGATGCTGCAGCAGGTGGGCGTCGAGACGCATCTCGTGATGAGCCGATGGGGAGCCCGCACGCTCGTCCACGAGACGACGCTCACGCCAAAGGACATGCAGCAGCTCGCCACGCAGAGCCACGCGATCACCGATCAGGGGGCGCCGATCTCGAGCGGATCGTTTCTCACCCGCGGCATGATCGTCGCGCCGTGCAGCATGCGCACGGTCGCCGCCATCGCCTGCGGCTACGGCGACAATCTTCTGCACCGCGCCGCCGATGTCGTTATCAAGGAGCGCCGCAAGCTGGTGCTCGTCGTGCGCGAGTCGCCGCTCAGCGCGATTCATCTCGAGAACATGTTGAAGCTCGCCCGGCTTGGCGTGGTGATCTGTCCGGCGATGCCAGCGTTCTATCAGCAGCCGCGCACGGTGGACGACATCGTCGATCAGACGGTGATTCGCGTGCTCGATCAGGTGGACATCCATCTCGACGCCGCCCGCTGGCAGGGCGTGATGCGGGCGCAGACTGCCAGAACCGCGCCCTGAAGTCCGGACTGCGTTTGCACCGCGCCATCAGATGGGCCGCGGCTTCGAACGCGTGTGTGAAGGAGCTCTCATGAAGCGCTCACTCCGTCGTCAGATTCGTTTTCTCCAGGCGTATGTCGCGGTCAGCGCGCTCGCGTTCGTGTTCGTTGCAGTCGCGGCGCTGGGGCAGCCGGCGCCGCCGCAGAAAATCGACGAGATCACCGTGCAGCGTCTCAACGTCGTCGATGCCAACGGGACGCTGCGGCTCGTGATTGCCAACAAGGACCGCATGCACCCCGGCGTGATGGACGGCGTCACGATCGACCGGCCCCGGCCCGTGGCCGGCCTCATCTTCTTCAACGATGAAGGCGACGAAGTAGGCGGGCTCGCATACAGCGGGCAGGAGCGGGATGGGCAGCGCCGCGCCGGTGCACAACTCGCGTTCGATCAATTCAAGCAGGATCAAACGGTCGCGATCAGCTACTCGGAAGGCAACGGTGAGCGAACGGCTGGCCTGCAGGTGTGGGATCGATCGGACCGGCCGCTGAGCGAGCTCATACGAAAACTCAACGACGCCAACGCAATCACCGATGCGGCGGCGCGTGAGAAGGCGGTGAAGGCCGTGCGCGCCGAGGCGCCGCCGGGGCCGCGGCGGGTGTTCGTCGGCAAGAACGCCGACAAGTCGGCGGTGGTCTCGCTGGCCGACGCGGCCGGCAAACCGCGGCTCGTTCTCAGAGTCGAGGGCGACGGGGCGGCCAGCATCGACTTCGTCGACGCTGACGGCAAGTCAGTCCGGCGATTCGCTCCACAGTGAACGGCGAGGCGGCGATAAACTGTTGCGAGCGATGCGATCCGTTGTCTTGCTTTGCTGGGTGCTGGCGCTGGCCGGCTGCGATCGGAACGAAGTGACCGGGCCCTCGAGCCCGCTGAATACCGATTTCACGCTTTCTCCCGGCCAGTCGATGACCGTTGACGACATCGGCGTTCGCTTCCTGCGGGTGCTGAGCGATTCGCGTTGTCCGCTCAACGCGTTGTGCATTTCATCCGGCGACGCGGTGCTGACGATCGCGGTGAGCACCACCACCGACGGCCGCGACTACCAGCTCCGCGCCAACACGATGAAGAGCGTGACCCACAGCGGACGCACGATTCATCTCGTGCAGCTGGCGCCGTACCCGATTGCGCCGGTGGTGACGCCACTCACCGACTATCTCGCGACGTTTCGCGTCACACGCTGATCCCTTCTGCGGGGTTTCGTCCTCAGAACCTGATCTGATAGCCTGCGCCGATCTTGAGGCCGGGGATGTTTCCGCCGCCAATCCGAAACTCGCTGAAGAAGCCGGTGTCGTGCGAGAAGCCGATGATGTAGCTGCCGCCCGCGCTCGTCTCGGTGACGTCGAAGTCTGGGTACTTGGTGATGGCTATCACCGGCCCGCCACCCTGCACGAAGCTCCAGCCGCTGTTGCCGATGGGGAAGCGGGCGATGAAATCGAAGTTGATCGTGGCCACACGCAGGTCGCTGCCGAACCCGCCGTCGATCCCGGGGCGCAATGAGAAGCGGCCGCCGAGCTGCGGTGACTCCCAGAACACGCCGACGAAACCCTGCTCAGGATCGATGGACGCGCCGCCGACAAAACCCACCGATGCCCCCGAACTGCGTTGAATCGTGGGCTGCGACTGCGCGGCCGCCGGCGAGGACACCGCGACGCCAAGCACGACTGCACACGCGACCCATATCCGTCCGAAACGTCCTCTACAACGGACCATGGCACGCTCCGGCGCGGCCGAGGTTCAAGTTTCGTTCCACTGGCCCGGCGATAGGGGTACGTGGTTTGCAGCCTCGTGAATGCGGAAGAAGGGTCGTATGAACGTCAAGCTTCTCGTGGGCATCGTCGTGTTCGTCTTTGGCATCGCCGTGGCTGCGATGGGCATCGGCGGTGTGGTCCGGCCCGACGGCCCCAGTCTCCCAGTCGAAGCCGACTACAACAGAAGCGCACTCGAAAGCGCGTTCGCCGCCGTGGGCGTCCCTGTCATCGCCGGTCTGTCGCTGGCGTTGGGCGGCGTCCTCATCGGCTTGAGCATGGGCAACTGGAAGCACCCGCGGACGCACATCGAGCCCGGCGACGAGGTGGTGGATCCCGAGGGCTATCACAAGATGAAGCACGTCTAGCTGGCGATGGTTCGGTGTCACAAACCAGTCAGGCGATAATCAACGGCTATGCGCCGAGTCGCCGCTGCGCTTTTCATCACCGTCGTCGTTGCTTGCTCGCCCGCAACGCCTCCCGCGCCTCAATACGACCTACTGATCCGCGGCGGCCGTGTCTACGACGGTAGCGGCGGAGCCCCGCAATCGGCGGTCATCGCCGTCAAAGGCGATCGCATTGCTGCGATAGGACCACTCGACAACGCGACAGCGAGCACCGTCCTCGATGCCGCTGGGTTGGCCATAGCGCCCGGCTTCATCAACATGCTGAGCTGGGCGGATGAGCCGTTGCTCGTGGACGGGAAGTCGCAGAGCGACATTCGGCAGGGTGTCACGCTGGAAGTGTTCGGCGAAGGCTCGTCGCTTGGGCCGCTCAACGACCGGATGAAGCGCGAGGCCATCGATCAGCAAGGCGATCTCCGGTTCGAGATCACCTGGACGACGCTCGGCGAGTATCTCGAGACGTTGGAGAAGAAGGGCGTTTCTACGAATGTCGCGTCGTTCGTAGGCGCAACGACCCTGCGCATTCACGAGATTGGTTACGACGATCGCGAGCCCACCGCCGACGAGCTCGCACGGATGAAGGACCTCGTCCGGCAGTCGATGCGTGAAGGCGCGCTCGGCGTCGGCTCGTCGCTCATCTACGCACCGGCGTTCTACGCGAAAACACCCGAGCTCATCGAGCTGACGAGAGCCGCCGCGGAGTTCGGCGGCATGTATATCTCGCATCTGCGCAGCGAAGGCGGACGGCTGCTCGAGGCGATCGACGAGCTGATCCGGATTGCGCGCGAAGCGAAAGTCCCCGCAGAGATCTATCACTTCAAAGCGGCGGGCCGCGACAACTGGAACAAGGTGGACGAGGCCATCGCGCGCGTCGAAGCCGCCCGTAAGGAGGGCCTGCGCATCACCGCCGACATGTACACGTATCCAGCCGGCGCCACCGGCCTCAACGCCACCATGCCGCCGTGGGTGCAGGAGGGCGGCTACGACGCGTGGGTCAAGCGGATGAAGGAACCGGCGATCCGAGCGCGCCTCAGAAAGGAGATGACCACGCCGACGACGGCATGGGAGAACTTCTTTACCGGCGCCGGGCCCGAGGGCATCCTGCTGTCGGGGTTCAAGAACGAGAAGCTGAAGCCGCTCACCGGCAAGACGCTGGCAGAAGTCGCGAAGACGCGCGGAACCTCGCCCGAAGACACGGCGATGGATCTGGTGATCGAGGATGGCAGCCGCGTCGACGCCGTCTATTTCCTGATGGCGGAGGACAACCTGCGCAAGCAGCTGCGGCTGCCCTGGGTGAGCTTCGCGTCTGACGCCGGTTCGCTCGCGCCGGAGGGGCCGTTCCTCAAGTCGAACCCGCATCCGCGCGCCTACGGGAATTTCGCGCGCTGGCTCGCGAAGTATGTGCGGGATGAGAAGCTGGTGCCGCTCGAAGAGGGCATCCGGCGGCTCAGCGCGCTGCCGGCGGAAACTCTCGGGCTGAAGGAGCGCGGCCGTCTTGCGGCTGGGATGATGGCCGATATCGTGATCTTCGATCCGGCGACGATTCAGGATCACGCGACTTTCGAGAAGCCGCATCAGTACTCGACCGGCGTGCGCGACGTGTTCGTCAACGGCGTGCAGGTACTGCGCAACGGCGAGCACACGGGTGCGACCCCGGGGCGCGTCGTGCGCGGGCCAGGATACCGCAGAGGTACGTAGGGCGGCTTTGCCCGCCTCCCAGTGCGAAATTCGACGGAAAAGGGCTGCAATGCGCGCAACGCGAACCGTGCTGCCTGTCGAGCGGCGTTCACAGCCAATCTTTGACCTGCAAATGGCGCGGCGCAGCCGCGCCATACACGACAGCTGGCTCAAGCGAACGAAAATGATCGACACTGTGCTCGACCGATGATTCGCACGCTTCTGCTGAAAGCTTCCGACAATCGCTGGCTCCGCGAGCATGGCGTGCGGGCGCCGTTCGTGCGGCGTGCGGTCTCGCGGTTCATGCCCGGCGAGACGTTCGACGACATGCTGCGCGCCGCGCAGCAGTTGCGCCGCACAAGGGCTCGATGCCGTCTTCACGCGGCTCGGCGAAAACGTCTCCGACCTGGACGAAGCGCAGGCGGTGGCCGGGTCACTATCTCGAGGCGGTCTCACGGATTCAGTCGCTGGGCATCGCCTGCGAGCCGTCGATCAAGCTGACCCAGCTCGGTCTCGACATCGATCGCGGCAAGGCCATCGAGCACGCGCGCACGATCGCCGCGCGCGCGCACGCCGCCGGCAGCTACCTATGGATCGACATGGAGCAGTCGCCGTACGTCGACGTCACGCTCGAGATCACCGAAACGCTCCGGCGGGAATTTCCGGGCGTCGGCGTCTGCCTGCAGGCGTACTCTGCGGCGCACCCACGCCGATCTCGAGCGGATGCGGCGCAGCGGCGCCGGCGTGCGCCTGGTCAAAGGCGCGTATCGCGAGCCCGACACCGTGGCCTTTCCTGAAAGGCGCGACGTGGACGCAAGCTATCTCGCGCTGGCAAAAGCGATGATCGATCAGCGCGAGCGTCGTCGCGCGCCGGTGTTTGGCACGCACGACACGCAAGCTGATTGCGCGCGATCTGCGAGTATGCGCGCAGCAGCGGCGTCGAGCCCGGCGCCTACGAGTTTCACATGCTGTATGGGATTCAACGTCGCGAACAGGCGCGGCTTGCCGCGGCGGGCGAACGCGTCCGCGTGCTGATCGCATACGGCACCTACTGGTTTCCGTGGTATATGCGGCGGCTGGCGGAGCGCCCGGCCAATGTGTGGTTCGTCGCCAGAAGTGTGTTCGCAAGATGACCCGTCGGCTTCTCGCAACTCTTGGCGCGGTGGTTGCGGCCGCGCTGATGATTGGCCGCGCGCAGGCACCCGGGCGCGAGACCATCAAACGGCACTTCACGCCCGCCGATCAGGTGACCGGGCGCTATCAGTACGTGCCGTTCGACGTCCGGCCCGGCACCGGCCGTCTGCGCGCGAGCTATCAATACGATCGCGCCAATGGCGACAACGTCGATCGACCTCGGCTTGTTCGAGCCGGGGCCTCTCGATCTCGGCACGACCACGTTCCGTGGCTACAGCGGCGGCGCCCGATCGGAAATCATCCTCACGCACGCGGAGGCAACGCCAGGCTACCGCGTCGGAACGCTTCCACACGGCCGCTGGCATGCGTTACTCGGCTTATATCGTGTCGCAACGTCCGGTGTCGACGTGACGGTCACGATCGAGACGGCAACACGCGACGTCATCAGACATCGCGGATTATGCACCGTCGCAATCGCACCCGCGGCCGTCTCGATCGGGATGGTATATCGGCGCACTGCACACCCATACGCTGCACAGTGACGGCACGGTATCGCCGGCCGAGCTCCTCCGGCTTTTCGGCGATAAGCGTTTTGATTTCGTCGTCATCACCGATCACAACAACACCACGCACACACAGGAGCTCAGTGATCTACCGGACAGCGCACCCGGACCTTTGCGCATCATCGGCGAAGAAGTGACGACGCCTGGAGGGCACGCGAGTGTGTGGGGTCTTCCAAGCGGTGGCTGGGTCGACTTTCGCGTTCTCCCGGGCGATCCGCGCATCCGCGATCTCGTGGTGTCCGCGCGCAAGCAGGGCGCGATGTTCTCGATCAACCATCCGGCATCGGAGTGTCTGGCGTGTGGCTGGACGCACAAGATCGTCGACGGCATCGAGGGCATCGAGATCTCGAACGGCCGTCACGGCGAGGTCGAGAAGGCGATCGCGATGTGGGACGAGCTGCTCGTGTCGGGACGCCGAATCACGGGTGTCGGATCGAGCGACTGGCACAGCGCGCCGAATCCGATCGACAACGCCAATGTTCGCGTCCGAGCGCCGGCGCTCACGCAGGAGGCGGTGCTCGCCGCCATCCGGAGCGGGCGCGTCATCGTGATGACCAACGCACAGGACGCGACTCCCGAGGTGGCGGTGCGGGCCGGTGAGC
Source organism: uncultured Acidobacteriota bacterium (assembly GCA_963807105.1). Lineage (GTDB taxonomy): Bacteria > Acidobacteriota > Vicinamibacteria > Vicinamibacterales > UBA2999 > DASPWV01. The sequence goes on from CAWEAM010000003.1 coordinate 669,266, forward strand.
GAAGCGCCGGTATCGGCGAGTCGCTGCCGTTCGCGGCGACTGCAACTATCGGCGTCGAAGTGAAGACACCTGCCGCGGCCGGTGGCCAGCTGGTTGTAATTCTCAACGGCCGGCGCAAGGACGCGGTGACGTTCGACGCAAAGGGCGCGGCGCGGGCGGAGATGCCGGCGGCGCGCGGCTACATCCGCTTCGAGATCGTCAAGTCCGACGGCTCCCCCCTCGCCTACACCAATCCCGTCTATCTCGTGCAGCAGTGACGACCGCACAGCGTTTCGCGTTCGTCCTCACCGCAGTCTTCATCGCGGCGCCGCCGCGGATGCAGGCGCAGCAGCTGGTCACGCCTGTGCGCGTCGGCTACCCCGATGCGCCTCTGACGCTCTCGGTCTGGGCGCAGCAGGATTATTCGCATCTTGCCGCGCTCCCGTCGATCAAGGACGCGTTCACCGCGATCTTCACCGAGTGGGCGGCCGCCAACCGCGGCGTGCAGCTCGAGATCTCGGTGATGCCGGCGCTCGAGCAGCACAAGGCCAAGCTGCTCCTGGCCGCCGCCGCGAATCGGCTGCCCGACATCGCGTCGATCGACAGCTTCTGGCTCCCGCTCTTCATCGACGGCGGGCACCTGCAGCCTCTCAACGAATACTGGCCGGCCGCGGATCGCGCCGACTTTCTCCCCTTCACCACCGAGACCCTTTCCGATCGCAGCGGCAACATCTACGGCGTCTGGCACGAGACCGACTGCCGGGCGTTGTTCTATCGCAAGGATCTCGTGCCGGTACCGCCGCGCACGTGGAACGAGTTGCTCGACGTGGCCAGCCGGGTCGCGAAGGAACACGGCGTTGCCGGCTATCTCTACAACGCCGGACGCTGGGAGGCGACGGTCTTCGATCACCTGCCGATGTTCTGGGCGCAGGGAGGCGAGCTGGTCGATGCCGACGGCCGGCCCGTGTTCGGCGAAGGCGAGCATCGCGAGCGGCTCGTTCGCGTGCTGACGTTCCTTCGCGACACGGTGCGGGCAGGGGCTGCGCCGCGTTCGGTGCTCGCCGTTAACGACTATCGACAACTCTCCGCCGCCGGGATTGCCGGCGACGCGGCGATGTTTCTCGGCGGCAACTGGCAGATTCGCGAGCTCAAGGACGGGCTCCCGCCCGAGGAGTTCGCGAAGTGGGCGATCGCGCCGATCCCGCAGTACCGCGAGGGCCCGGCGCCTACCGGTACCGGCGGCTGGGTGTGGGTCGTGCTCGCCAAAGATCCGGAGCGGCGCCGCGCGGCGGCGAGGTTCGTGCTCGACATCGAAGCGCCGGCCACGGCCGCACGCATCAGTGAAGCGACGGGACGGCTGCCAGTCCGCCGCAGCGTCTATCGCGACTACCCGGCCTTCAAGGAATATCCCTTTCCATTCTTCGGCGAGATGCTCACGTCGGCGCGCGCCCGCCCTGCCGTGCCGATCTACAACTCGATTTCGCGCGAGCTGCAGGTGGCGATCGGCTATGCGATCGAAGGCACGAGCACACCGGAACGCGCGGTGGACGATGCGTTCCGCATCGTGTCGGAGGAGTTTGCGCGCCGGCAGTCCAGCGCAGCCGGAGCGTCGCGCCAATTCGATCTCTGGGCATGGGTGCCGGCGACGCTCACCGCGTTACTTGCCGGGGGCGTACTGGTTCGTGCGCGTCGGCGGGATCTGCGGCTGTGGCTCGCGCCCGCCGTTCTGCTGGTCGCGCTCTTCGTGCTCTACCCGATCCTCGAGCTGATCCGCATCGCCTTCACCGATCTCGGCGCGCCGGGAAGCGGGTATCGCTACACGCTGCATGGCTTTCGCTCGATTGCGGGCGATCCGCAGTTCTACGGGATGATCGGCGTCACGCTGGTGTTCGTGCTCGCGTCGGTCGCGCTGCAGCTCGGACTCGGACTGCTGCTCGCGTGGCTGTTCGACGCCGCCGAGCGGCGCCGGGTAATGGGTGCGCTGGCGGCGCGCGTCTCGGTGGTCAGCGCATGGGTCATTCCCGGCGTGATCATCGGCGTGATCTGGAAGATTCTCTTCATCGAGAATCGCTCGGGGCTGGTCAACTATTGGTTGTCCTATGTCGGTCTTGGCCCGGCGCCGCTGCTCTCGTCCGCGACGCTCGCCTTGATCTCGGTGATCATCGCGAACACCTGGCGCGGGACCGCGTTCAGCATGCTGATGCAATACGCCGGCTTGTGCCGCATTCCGCGCGAGCGCCACGAGGCGGCCGACCTCGAGGGATTGAGCGCGTGGCAGCGGCTGCGCTGGGTCATCCTGCCGCCGCTGGCGCCGGTGCTGTTGCTCAATCTCCTACTGATCACGATCTACACGCTCAATACGTTTGACATGATCCTGCCGCTCACCGGCGGTGGTCCGGCGCGGCGCACCGAAGTCGTGTCGCTTTACATGTATCGCTCCGCGTTCTTCGACATGGACTCGGGAAAGTCCGCAGCGATTGCCGTCGTGATGCTGGCGATCAACGCCGCGCTGGCGTGGGGCGCGGTGCGGCTGATCATGCGCCGCGGGGAGGAGCCCGCCGCATGACCGGCTTGCGGCGCTGGTGGCCGATCACGCTGGCGCTCGTGCTGGTGGCGATCGCGTTTCTCTTGCCGCAGCTCTGGCTCGTGTCGCTGTCGCTCAAGGATCGCGGCGGTGTGTTCGCGTATCCGCCGCGATGGATTCCAGAGGAACCGTCGCTCTTCAATTACGTCTTCGCGTTCACCGGCACGCAGGTGCCGTGGTACCTGTGGAACAGCGTCAAGGTGGCCGTGGTCGCGACCGTCCTCACGCTGTGGGTCGGTGTTCCGGCAGGCTACGTCCTCTCGCGCGAGCGCTTTGCCGGACGCCGGCCGCTTCTCGTCGTGCTGCTCGCGGTGCAGATGATCTCGCCAGTGGTGCTGTTGCTGCCGCTGTACGCGCTGGTGGAGCGCCTCAACCTCGTCGACACGCACGCCGGCCTGGTCCTCACCTACGCGGCGATCAACGTGCCGTTCACGGCGTGGGTGCTGAAGAATTTTTTCGACGCCGTTCCGCCGGCGCTCTTCGAGGCGGCGCGCCTCGACGGCGCCTCGCGCCTGCGCACGCTCTGGTCGATCGCCCTGCCGGTGGTCGGTCCCGGGCTGGCGGCGACGACGATCTTCAACCTCGCCGCCTACTGGTCGGAGTTTGCGCTCGCGCTCGTGCTGCTCGATTCGCAGTCGCGCTTCACGATACCGCTCGGCGTCTTCAGTCTGCAGAGCGCGTACGAGACCGAGTGGCAGCTCGTCGCCGCCGCCAGCTTCATCGGTCTGGTGCCGATGATGGCGGCGTTCGTGTTCCTGCAGCGATACTTTATTGCCGGGCTCACAGCCGGCGCGGTCAAGGGTTGAGCGCGCCAGCCGTCACACGGATGCCTAAGGTGCCTAACGGTGCCTGGCGTGCCTCGGGTGCGCGGTGCTTGGTGCAGCTCTCGGGCGCTGATTCACATCGCAGAATCTGAGTGACTGCGGAGTGGGGAATGTCGCTGAAACTGCGCGTCGCAGTCGGTCCCCGCGCGCGGACCGCCCGCGAACATTGAAGAGACTGGTCGGGTCGTGGTTTGCACCAGCCGGAGGGCATGGCTGGATTCAAGTCGCACCGGGATTTTGCTGCCTGGCAACTCGCCTACGCGCTCCGACGCGCCGTCAACCCGCTCTGCGAGCGCATCTTCACGGCCAGCGATTTCGCGCTGCATCGTAACCTCCGCGAAGCGGCCCGATCGGGGCCTCGCAACATCGCCGAAGGATTTGGCCGGTTCAAGCACCGTGACTTCGCCAGATACGTCCGTGAGGCCAAGGCCTCCGAAATGGAACTGCTCGACCATCTGCTGGAGGCACACGATTCGGGTTACTTGGATAAGAATGAACTGGCGAGGCTCGAACTCGCCGCTCGGAAGGCGATCAGGGCAGCAAACGGCTTGATTCGCTATCTCGAATCGACGCCGGACTGGGAGTGAGGGAGCACCAGCACCCGAGCACCAGCACCTAAGGCACGTAAGGCACCTGAGGCACCTAAGGCACCAACAAATGAACGTACACATCATTTCCCACACCCACTGGGACCGAGAGTGGTATCTCACCTACGAACAGTTCCGCCTCCGTCTCGTTGGCCTCGTCGATCGGCTGCTCGATCTGCTCGAGTCGCAGCCCGACTTCCAGTACTTCCATCTCGACGGCCAGACCATCGTCCTCGAGGACTATCTGGAGATGCGTCCCCAGCACGAGCCGCGCCTGCGGCGGCTGATTGCCGACGGGCGCATCCTGATCGGTCCGTGGTACGACATGCCCGACGAATTTCTGGTGAGCGGCGAAGTCGCTCGTGCGCAATCTCGCGCGCGGCCATCGCCTCGCGCGCCGTTCGGCACGCCGATGCCCGTCGGCTATCTGCCGGATCTGTTCGGTCACGTCGGCCAGATGCCGCAGATCCTTCGCAACTTCGGTCTCGACAACGCCATCCTCTGGCGCGGCTTCGGCGGTCCGAAGGCGGAGTACTGGTGGCAGGCGCCCGACGGCTCACGCGTGCTGATGATGCATCTGCCGCCGCAGGGCTACTGCAACGCGACGCGCGTGCACCTCAAGCCCGAGCTGATGATCGACCGCGCGACCAGAGCGATCGAGGCCGAGTCGGCGCGCACGGCGACCGGCGAAGTGCTGCTGATGAACGGCGTCGATCACGTCGAGCCGCACCCGGTGATTCCCGAGCTCGCGCGCCAGTTGAGCGCCACGCTCGGGACGCCGGTACGTCATTCCACGCTGCCGGCCTACGTCGACGCGGTGCGCGCGGCGGTGAGCAACGGCAGCGGCGCGTCGCTCGACGTGATCGAGGGCGAGCTGCGCGGCGGCGAGGAGTACGCCAACCTGCTGCCCGGCGTGTTTTCCGCGCGCGTCTATCTCAAGCAGGCCAACGCGCGCGTGCAGACGCTGCTCGAACAGCGGGCCGAGCCGCTCGCCACCTTCGCCTGGATGCTCGGCGCGCCATACCCGGCCGAGGAGCTGCGACTACGCGTGGAAGACGCTGCTGCAGAACCACCCGCACGACAGCATCTGCGGCTGCAGCGTCGACGCCGTGCACGAGGAAAACATGACGCGTTTCGCCCGTGCCGAGCAGGTCGCGCGCGCGGTGGCCGACGACGCGGCGTCGGTGATCGCCCGTGCGGTGCCTGCCGCGCCCGCCGGATCGTCCGCGCTCGTCGCAATCAATACCACCGGCACGCCTTCAGCGGCGTTGATCGAGGCGACGTTCGATCTGCCATATGCGGATGCCGAGCCGCGGCGCCCCGACCCCGAGGCGCTCGACGCTCCGGTGTACGTTCTGGCCCGCGGACGCCGCGGTCACGTCGGTCGCGTCGCACGATGGCGCGCGAGCCGCGCCGTTTCAGGTGCTCGACGGAAGCGAGGTCGTCACGTTGGTGATGAGCCGTTACGAAACGCCCTGGGCGCTGCGTGCGCGACCGCGTCGCGCTGCTCGTTCCGGGGCGAAGTGCCCGCGTGCGGCTATGCCACGTTCGACGTGCGCGTTGCGGCCGCGCGACGCAGCGTCAGGTCTGACCGCGCCTACGGGCCCGCTGCGCGCCGCGCGAACGCTCGGCAGAGAACGAGCAGCTGCGCATCTCGATCAACGACGATGGCACGGTGGACGTCGTCGATCGGCGCATCAGGCACGCGCTACCCGCGCTGCGGCGAGATCGAAGATGTCGGCGACGTCGGGCGACGAATACAACTACTCGCCGCCGGCCAGCGATCGCCGCGTCACGTCGGCCGATGCGACGAAGGTCCGCGTCACACGGCTGCAGACGGGCCGCTGCGCGCGTCGTTCCGCATCGACTTCGCGCTGCCGCTTGCCGGCCGTCACTCACCGCCGACCGGCGCCGCGCGCGCCGCCGAGACTGTGCCGATGCCGATCAGCGTCGTCGTCACGCTCGACGCCGAGTGCGCCGCGCGTCGCTTGGCACGTACGGGTCGACAACCGATCGCCAAGGACCATCGCCTGCGCATGCTGTTTCCGGTCGGCGCCGAGCGATCACCGACGTGCGCGCCGAAACCGCGTTCGGCGTGGCCACGCGTCCCGCGCGCCGCGAAGTGTCCGGAACGCAGATGCGCATGGAAGTGCCGGTCAGCTACGGGCCGACCGGCGGCTTCACCGAAGCCGGCGACGAGCAATGTCGGCGCGATCGTGTTTGGTGAAGGCCTGGTGGAGTACGAGGCGTACACCGACCGGATGCGCCGCGTCTCGCGCTGACGCTGCTACGCTGCGTCGGGTATCTGTCGCGCGACGACCTGGCGATGCGCCCGTCGGGCCACGCCGGGCCCGGGCTGCCCACGCCGGGCGCGCAGTGCCTGGCGTTCACGAGTTCCGGCTTGGCCTTCGAGCCGCGGCGTGAGCGACCTCCGGCGTCGGCGCTGTTCGCGCGTGCGGCGGCGTTTGTCGCGCCGCCGCATGTCGTGCCCGCGATCGGCCCGGGCGGCGGACTCGAGCGCACCGGCGCATTCATCGAGCTGCGCGCGCAGGCTGGCGAGGTCGTCATGAGCGCGTGTCACAAAGCGGCGGACAGCGACGCGCTGCTGCTGCGCATGTTCAACCCGGACCTGGCGCATCGACGATCTGCGCTGGACTGAGCAGAGGGACGACGGAGGCAGTGCGGACCGATTTTCTCGAGCAGCCGGTCGCCGAGCTCAGGATTCGCAATGGCCTCGCGAGCCTCGCTATCGCGCCGCACGCGATTGCGACGATTCTGATGAGGTGATCGACGTTGGTTCGACGGTTCGTGTCGATGGTTCGTGACGGGCGACGGCGATATTCTCGCTCCCACACGCGCATTGATGCCGCCCGCAAGCACGTTGGGGGCCGGCGACGTTCACGTGGTCTCTGCCTCCGCACTCTGACGGGTCCCAAAGCCCCGCGAGCCATCGTGACGACATCCGCGACACGCACGCTTTTCCCCCGCTCCCTCGCCCTCGTCGCCGCCACGCCAATCCGCAACGCTTCGATCCCATCGTCGATCGTGATCGGCGGCTCGCGATCTTGCAGCACGTTCTGCGCGAAATTCTGCAGCTGGTTCGTATAGGCGTCGCGGAAGCGCTCCATGAAATACGGCACGGTGTCGTGCGACACGCCGTTGGCCTTGGTCATGATCATGATCGGCGTCTCGCGCAGGTAGCCGATGCGGATCGTGCCTTCGAGGCCGAGGATCTCGGTCGAGATGTCGTAGCCGTAGATGCCGCTGCGGGTCAGATCGACGACGCCGAGCTTGCCGCTGGTAAACGTCAGGCTGGCAATCGCGTTGTCGATGTCGCCCACGGTCGTCGAGCTCGGGATATGCGATGGTCGCGCCGATCGCCGACACGCTCTCGCACGTCGCCCATGAACCAGCGCGCGAGATCGAAATCGTGAATGCCCATGTCGATCAGCATCCCGCCGCTGCTCTTCGGGTTGGCGTACTCCAGGCTCGGGCGGAACGGATCGCGCGACGTCGCCTTGAACACCAGCGGCATGCCGATGCGCCCGGCCTCGATCTGCTTTTTCGCGGCGGCGTAGCCGGCGTCGAAGCGGCGCATGAACCCCATCTGGAAGAACATGCCGGACCGCTCGATCGCCGCCTTCATCTCCGCGACCTCGGCGAGCGACAGCGCCGGCGGCTTCTCGCAGAAGGTCGGCTTCTTGCGCGCTGCCGCCGCGATCACCTGCTCGCGATGGATGTGCGGTCGGCGTCACGATGACGATCGCGTCGACCTGCGGATCGTCGATGAGCGCCAGCGGATCGGTGTAGTGCTGTGGCGACGTCGAATTCCGCTGCCGCGTCCGCCGCGAGCGTGCCGGCCGGATCCGCGACGGCGACGAGGCGTGGTTTCGGGGATGCGGCCGCCAAGATCGCGGGCATACACCGGCCGAGACGGCCGAGCGCCAATCAGTCCGACATTGAGGCGTTTCATTGTTTCGTCACCATCTCCAGCTTGACCATGATGTCGGCCGGCAGCTTTTCGCCGTTCATGACCTTGACCGCGCTCTCGACCGCCGCCTTGCCCATCTCGTACGGGAACTGCGCCACCGACGCCTCCATCGTCCCCGCCTCGATCGCCTTCTTCGCGTCGTCGAGCGCATCGAACCCGACCACGCGGATCTTGCCGGTCTTGCCCGCGGCGGCGATCGCTTCGATCGCGCCGAGCGCCATCAGGTCGCTCGCGGCGAACACCGTGTCGATGTCGGGATGCGCCTGCAGCATGTTCTGGAACACGTTGAAGCCCTGGTCGCGCTCCCAGTTCGCGGGCTGCGACGCGACGATGCGTGATGCCGGGCGCGCCTGCCACGGCGTCGCGGAAGCCGCGCAGCCGCGAATCGCCGGTCTCGTGACCGGGGATGCCTTCGAGGATGCCGACGCGGGCTTTGCCGCCGGTGGCCTTCACGACGTACTCGCCGGCGAGCTTTCCGCCCTCGTAATTGTCGGAGCCGACAAAGGTCTCGGTCTGCACGCCGGCGTCGCCGGCGGCCTTGGCGTCGACGCGCGTGTCGACGACCACGATCGGCACCTTGGCGTTCTTCGCCTTGACCAGCGCCGAGACGATTTCGCGCGAGCCGCTGGGCGTGATGCAGAGCACCTTGATGCCGGTCTGGATCATGTTCTCGACGATCTGCATCTGCTTCTCGACGTCGATCTCGCGCTCGGCCGCCTGCACCTGCAGCTGGACGCCGAGCCGGTCGGCCGCCTCCTGCGCGCCGCGCCGCATATCCACGAAGAACGGGTGGTTCAGCGTCTTGAGGACCAGCGCCACCGTCGGCTTGTCGCTGGTGGAGGCCGGACCGCGGTTGCACGAGACGACGCAGGAGCGCCGCCGCGGCGCAGAGCAGGGCAATGTGTGTTTCGCATGGGTCAGGGTCCGATGCCGTTTGAGCATCGTGTCCACGAGCACGGCGCCGACGATGACGGCGCCGATCACGATCTGCTGCAGAAACGAGGACACACCGAGCAGGTTCAGGCCGTTGCGCAGCACGCCCATGATAAGCGCGCCGACCAGCGTTCCGGCAAGCGACCCTTCGCCGCCCATCAGGCTGGTGCCGCCAATCACGGTGGCGGCGATGGCGTCGAGCTCGTACATCATGCCGGCGATCGGCTGCGCCGAATTGAGCCGCGCCGTGAGGATGATCGCGGCCATCGCGCTGATCAGACCCGACACGGCGTAGATCGCTGTCTTGTGCAGGTGGATGCGCGACGCCGGAGAGCCGCGTCGCCTCTTCGTTGCCGCCGATCGCGTAGACGTAACGCCCGAACGTCGTGCGCGTCAGCACGAAGTGCGCGACGCAGGTACACGACGATCATGACGACGACGGGCGCCGGGATGAACGCGACACGCGCCGGTGGCGAGCGAGCGGAACCCGGCGTCGAACCCGGAGATCGGGCGGCCCTCGGTGAAGACGAGCGCGGCGCCGCGCGCGACGCTCATCATGCCGAGCGTGACGATGAACGGCGGCAAGGCCGCCGCGCTCGATCAGCACGCCGTTGAGCGAGCCGCAGACGACCGCCGACGCAGCAGCGCGAGCGCAGATGCGCAACGGCAGCGGCTGTCGGCCTGCAGCGCCATGCCGAGCACGACGCCCGACAGCGCGACGATCGAGCCGACCGAGAGATCGATGCCGCCGGAGATGATCACGAACGTCATCCCGACGGCGACGATGGCGTTGATGCTGGTCTGCTGGGCGATGTTGAGCAGGTTCGAGACGGTCAGGAAGTGCGGCGTGAGCGCCCACAGCACGCCGCACAGCACGACCAGGCCGATCAGCGTGCCAAAGCGGCGCACTTTCACGCCGCTCGTCCCGTGCTCGGTGCGGTCGTGCGACATCGCCGTCTCAGCCGTCGCGCGAGGCCCAGTGCCGCGCTGAGCACCCGCTCCTGCGTGGCCTCTGCGGCGTCGAACTCCGCCTGGATGCGGCCGCGGTGCATCACCAGGATGCGATCGCTCATGCCGAGCAGCTCCGGCAGCTCGGACGAGATCATGAGAATGCCGGCGCCTCGGCTGTGAGCCGGTTCATCAGGTTGTAGATCTCGACCTTCGCGCCGACGTCGACGCCGCGCGTCGGCTCGTCGAAGATGAACACCGTGACGTCACCGGCAAGCCACTTGGCGAGCACGACCTTCTGCTGATTGCCGCCGCTCAGCAGCCGCACGGGTTGCGTCGGCGTGGCCTTGATGCGGAGCTCGTTGACCACCGGCTCGGCGAAGCGCTTCTTCGAGACCGTCGCGGGAGGAACCCGAAGCGCGCCAGCCGGCGGCCATGCGGCAGCGCGACGTTGCGCGCGACCGGTCAGGCCCGCCACGAAGCCCTTCGGCCTTGCGATCCTCGGGCAGCAGTCCGATGCCGTGTGCGGATCGCGTCGCCCGGCGCCGCGGAAGGTCACTGCCGGCCGCTGCATCACGATGCGCCCGCGATCGGACCGGTCGGCGCCGGCGAGCACGCGCGCCAGCTCGCTGCGTCCCGCGCCGAGCAGCCCGCCGATCCCGAGGACCTCGCCCGCATGGAGCGAGAAGCTGATGTCCGACAGGGTCGTGCCGCGGCACGAGCCCTTCGACGCGCAGCAGCTCGGCGCCGGGCGTCAGTGCGCTGTTCTCGGGAAGTGCTCCCGACGATTCGCGATTGGCCATCAGCCGGACGAGCTCGGCGACGTTCGTCTGTTCGAGCGTCGTCGTCGTGATGTGCCGGCCGTCGCGCAGCACCGTCACGCGATGGCCGATGCGATAGACCTCGTCGAGGCGATGCGTGATGTAGACGATGGCGACGCCGCGCGCGGTGAGACCGCGCGATCAGCGCGAACAGCTGATCGACTTCGCGCGCGGTCAGCGCCGAGGTCGGCTCGTCCATCACCAGAACCGAGGCCTGCGTGTCGCCGACAGCGCCTTGGCGATCTCCACCATCTGGCGCTGGGCAAGGCTCAGGCGATGCAGCGGAACGTCCGGCGACAGGTCGAGTCCGAGGCCGCTCGAGCAGAGAGGTGGTTGCCGCGTGCAGACGCCGCCAGTCGATCACGCCGGCGAAGCGGGTCGGGGCCGCGCCGAGAAAAATGTTCTCCGCAACCGACAGATGCGGCACGAGGTTCAGCTCCTGATAGATCGACGCGGATGCCGCGCGCCAGCGCGTCGCGCGGACTCTGAATGTCGACCGGCGCGCCGTGCAGCAGGATCGCTCCCGCGTCCTTGCGATAGGCGCCGCTCAGGATCTTGATCAGCGTGGACTTGCCGGCGCCGTTTTCGCCGAGCAGCATGTGCACCTCACCGCCGTACAGCGTGAGGTCGACGCCGTCCAGCGCGACAACGCCAGGAAAAGTCTTGCGAATGCCGCGCATCTCGAGAACGGCGGTGCGATGCTCCGGTGCGGTCATCTCAACGAACGGGGATTTCGAGCGGCGCGCCGTCGGGCTGCAGTGCGGCCGACCCTTCCCATCTGAGGAGGCGGCGACCGGGGGCGTAGTGGTCGTCGAGGCCGAACAGCGTATTGATGCGCCGCAACTGCACCGGTCCCGACGTCGGCTTTCCTCGCGCGTTCGTGTGCCTGTACGCGGACCGCGCGGATGTCTTCGACCCTGGTGGTGCCAGGCAACGGCGCAGCGGCGCGGAAGCAGCCGTCACGCGCAATGCGGTATTCGGCCACGCCGCGGTCGGACGCGATCCAGCTGTTGTTTACCTGGACCGCGAAACTCAGCGCGCTGTCGCCGAGCGTGCCGCACGCTTCCAGATACACGTAGCGGCGCGGATCGGGAATCACGCCGTTGCCAGGCGGAGCACCGGCGGCGATCTTGCCTTCACGGGCGAGTTCTTTCGCCATCACCTCGTAGAGCCAGGGATTGGCGTCCATCACCGCCTCGCGCGAGACGTTCGTCAGCGCAAATAATACTGGTGCCGGGCCATAGCGGATGCCGGTGACGCCGCGGTCGAGCACCATGTTGTTGTCGGTGCTGACCCAAAGCTCGGGATGCCGCCCCTCTACGTGCGAGCCGCGGTAGGACAGAATCTCGTGCTTTGGTCCTTGCATGTCCTCGTGGAGGATCTCGCCGCTGCCGTTCACTTCCACGCTGTAGACGTACTCGATGTCCGTCGTGCGTCCCCATGTGGCCATCAGGCGGTCGGCGGGCGTGCCGCCGTCCTCGTTGCTGAAGACGACGGAGTAGCGATATCGCGTCCCGCGCGGAGTCGGTTCGATCTCGTACCACATGAAGAGCGGGAAGTCGGTAAACCGCCCACGGTATCCGGTCGTGCGTAGATGAACGGGGCGAGCGAGACCGGCAGGAATTGCGCGGACGTCCTGGCCACCTGGCCGGCGGCAATCCGAACTGACGCCGCCTTTGCTCCGCGCAGCTCTCGAGACGTGAGCGACTCGTCCACCGTCGCGCGAATGGTGTGCACGCCCGGTGCGGCGCTGCCGAGCATCACGCTGTAGCGGTGCTCGCCCTGCCGCACAACCGGCAGTAGTGTCGCCGGAAGATTGTCGAGCGTGACGCGCAGGACGACCGCCTCGCGTCCCTCGATCCCCCAGTCGCAGGCGTCGCAGCGCACGTCGAGCTCGGCGGAGATCTCGGACAGCGCGAGCACCGTGAACGTATGTTGCTGGACCGGGGCGGCGCCGGCGGCGCCGATTTCGAGGAGAACGATCGGGAGCAGCGCCGACGCGCGCATCCAGGACCGTGCACCCTGCACCCGAGGCCGCCCAGGCACTCCCGGCACCTCAGGCACTCTTTTGAGAAGTCATGAGCGCATCGATCTCGTCGAGGGCCGGAATCCCGCCAAGCGCGCCGAGCCGCGTGCAGCTCACTGCGGCCGCGGCGTTGGCAAAACGCAGGATCTCGTCGGTCGGCCAGTCGCGCAGCAGCGCATAGATGAAGCCGGCGCGAAAGACGTCGCCGGCGCCGGTGGTGTCGACTGCGTCAACTGTGAACGCCGGCGCGTAGTGGATGCCGGCGTCGTCGAGCGCTATCGCGCCCTGGTCGCCAAGCGTCACGCAGAGCATGGTGTGGTGCGGCCGGCGCAACGCCCGCAGCGCTTCCTCCTGGTCGTTGCGGCCGGCTCACCCGCGGCGGCACATGCTCGGCGAAGATCGGAATCGTGACCGCCTCGATCAGTTCGGTGGTTCGATCGGTGAGGCGATCGATGTCGCTCGTGATTGCCACGCCGCGCTCGCGCGCCACCTGCGCCGTTCGGATGGCCGCCGCCTGATCGACATCGTCCACGTGCACGACGCGCGCCGCAGCGATCGCCTCGACCGGCAGGTCGCGGTCGCGCATCGCCAGCTGCTCGTCACGGTCCCACAACACGATGCGATCGCCGTTGCGCTCGTCGACGAGGATGACCGCGAACTGGTTCTGCGCGTCGCGGATGATCACATCGCTCACGTCGATGCCGCGCTTCTGCAGCTCCTTGCGCACACGCCGTCCGTTCTCGTCGGTGCCGGTCACGCCGACGTATTTTGCGCGCAGCCCGAGGCGCGCGCAGGCGCACATCGCCGTGGCCATCTGCCCGCCGCAGAGGATCTCCTGGCGATTGATTTTCATCTTGGCGAACGAGCCGAAGGGTTGCGGATATCCGGGAAGGAGGTGGACAAAATCGACGGAATTGGCTCCGACGCCGACGACATCCCACATCGGGCCGGAGTATAACACCCGTAATGCGAGTGCGATTCGAAGGCGTGTCGAAGCGATTCGGCACACACGCGGCGCTGCGGCGCGTCGATCTCGACGTGCGCTCCGGCGAATGTCTGGTCCTGCTCGGACCGTCGGGCTGCGGCAAGACGACGATGCTGCGCCTGCTCGCCGGCCTGGAACAGGCCGACGAAGGGCGCATCTGGATCGGCGAGCGCGTCGTCAACGACGTGGAGCCGGCCGCGCGCGACGTCGCGATGGTGTTCCAGAACTACGCGCTCTATCCGCACTTCACGGTCTTCGACAACATCGCGTTTCCGCTGCGGGCTCGCCGCGTCGCGCTGGCGGAGATCGACACGCGGGTGCGAGCGGCGGCGGCGCGCGTCTCGCTCGAGACGCTGCTCGATCGACGTCCGGCCCAGCTCTCCGGCGGTCAGCAGCAGCGAGTAGCGCTGGCGCGGGCAATCGTCCGCAATCCGGCGGTCTATCTGATGGACGAGCCGCTCTCCAACCTCGACGCGCAGCTGCGCCTGCAGACACGCACCGAGCTGAAGCGGCTGCATCAGCAGCTGGGCACGACGATGGTGTACGTCACGCACGATCAGGCCGAGGCGATGACGCTGGCCGGGCGGATCGCGATCGTGCAGAACGGGTCGATCGTGCAGATCGGTGCGCCGCTCGAGCTCTATCGGCGTCCGGCCAACACGTTCGTGGCGACGTTTCTCGGCAACCCGCCGATGAATATTGTCGACGACACGCGCGGTGGCGCGGCGGTCAAGCTCGGTATCCGGCCGGAGGACGTGCAGGTGGCGGTGAGCGCGCAGGAAGGCTGGGATACCGGCCGCGTGCTGGTGGTGGAGCCGATGGGGAGCGAGATGCTGGTCACGATCGAGTGGCGCGGCGTGCCGCTCATCGCGCGAACCGCGTCGGATTTGCCCGTCGAGTCGGACGCCGAGGTCTGGGTCAACCTGCCGGCGGAGCGCGTGCACACCTTCGACGCCAAAGGTGCGCGCCTGTGACCTCGCCTGTGACGTCGCCCGTGACGCGCTCCCGCGCGCGCTGCGTGACCGGTAGTGGCGGGGCTTCCGCCCCGCCGATCGCCAACTCACGAGCTCGACTGGTGAATTCGATGGCGCCGCGAGTCCATCTTGCAGCACTGTAGAACCATCGCTGATCTGAAGAGCGTGCCTGATGCCTGACAAAGCCGTCTACCTGCTCGTCGTCGAAGGGTTTGCGGACTGGGAGCCGGCGCACGCGGTTGCCGAGTTGCGCCGTAACGGTCAGTACCGCGTCGAGACCGTCGGACTCGATTCGTCGCCGGTGCGATCGATGGGTGGAGTACAGGTGCTGCCCACCCAGACCGTGGCCGACGTCGATCCGGCGGACGTGGCGGTCTTCATCTTGCCAGGCGGCGATCGCTGGACCGGGCCGATCGAACCCGAGCTCGAGGCGCTGGTGAAGCGCCTCGATGCGCGCGGCGTGCCGATTGCCGCAATCTGCGGCGCCACGCTCGCGGTCGCGCGACTCGGACTGATCAAGGGACGACGGCACACGAGCAACGGGCTCGACTACCTGCGCACGAACGTAGCGGATTACGCCGACGCTTCGAGCTACGTCGACGAATTGGCGGTGCGCGACCGTGGCCTGATCACGGCCAGTGGATTAGGCGACGTCGAGTTCGCGCGCGAGCTGTTCGAAGAACTGAGCGTCCTCAGTCCTGGAAACCGCGAGGCATGGGCGACGATCTTCCGCAGCGGCCGCATGCCAGCACCAGCACCTTAGGCACCTAGAACGCGACGCGCACCGAGAACTGCATCACGCGCGGGTCGCCGGCCAGCGCCGAGATCACGCCGGCGTTGTCGCGGCGATGTTCGCTCGCCGGCAGTCCGAAGTTCGCGCGATTGAACAGGTTGAACGATGTCCGCACCGAACCGTCGCGTTGACGCGATTCGATGAAGTTGATGCGCCGCTGGACGCTCAGGTCGAACGTCACCCAGCCAGGCCCGCGCAGGATGTTGCGGCCGGCGTTGCCGAACTCGCCCGACGGCACCTGCGTGAACGCCGCCGGATTGAACCACTGCTCGCACGGTCTCCGCGCCCTCCGGATCGCCGGTGAGGTTCGGCATGCCCGGTCTGATCGGCGCCGACGTTGTTGTTGCCCTGCGTCACCGTGAAGGCGCGTCCCGAACGCGCGCTGTAGATGCCGCTCACCAGCCAGCCGCCGAGGATCTGGCTGCGCGATGCCGTCCTGCAGCATCGGCTTGCCCTGCCGAAGGGCAGCTCGACGATGAAGTTGGCGACGAAGCGGTGACGGATATCGAAGTCGCTCGGCCCTTCCCACGACTCGAGGTCGCGCGTGTTCTGCGCGCGGCCCGACGACGCGTTGAGGTGCTCGGGCGCCTGATCGCGCGCGCTGCCGATCGTGTACGACGCGCGATAGCTGTAGCCGTCGCTGAACCGCTTTTCGAACGACAGGTCGACGCCCTTGTAGTTGGCTTCGCCGTTCATCTCGCGCGCCTGGATGTTGCCGAAGTTCGGAAACGGCATCGGCGCCGTTGGCGTCGAGCGTGCCCGGCAGCGGCTGATTGAGGTTGCGCAGCACCGCGAGGTGGTCGCGTGAACGAGCCCACCGCGTCGGCCGAGACGACCAGGTTGTTCGCGAACTCCCGCTCGATTCCGGCGCCAAACTGCTGCACCTTGCGTCCGCGGCGCGTCCTGGAACGCGGCGCGCAGCTTCAGGTTGCGGATCACCAGGTTCGAGGGATCGAGGTAGTTCGCCGGGAACCCGTCCTTGCATGAGAAGCACCGGGTCGGTCGCGCCCGACGCGGAATTGACCTGGATGTTGCTCAGGCCCGGCGGATTGAGCGCGAGCTGATCTTCCGAGCCGATGCGCTCGAACTGGTTGTAGAAGACGCCATAGCCGCCGCGCAGCAGCGTGTTGTCGTTCCATCCGGTAGATGGCGCCGATGCGCGGCGCGAAGTTGTTCTTGTCGGGGTTGACCAGCGCGCGATCGGCGAGCGAGCCGTCCTGACGCAAACACCAGCGCGCCGCGCGCCGCCGTTGGCGGCCGGATCGAAGTTCGCCAGCCGGTTGTCCTTTTCGGTCGCCGGCGGCATGAAGTCGTAGCGCAGCCCGAGGTTGAGCGTCAGCTTGTCGTTCGGCTTCCAGTCGTCCTGCACGTAGAACGAGCGTCGACCACAGCTGCTGCGTCGACCACGAACACGTTGGTCAGCTCGGCGCGATTCGGATAGCCGATCAGGAAGTCCGCGAACGCGTTGCCGGTGAACGTCGCCTGGAAGCGCAGGTTGCCGCGAGTCGGCGCGACGTCGAAGTACTCGTTGCGTCATCGGCATCATGATGTCGGCGCCGAACTTGAACTGGTGGCTTGCCCGCGCAGCCACGTGAGTGGTGTTCAGCCACTGAAACTGGCTCGGTGTGCTGGAACTTCGGCATGAAGTTCGGCGAGCCGAGGCGGATGTGGCCGTCGATGTCGATGCCGACGATGCCGCCGGCCACGCGCGGATCGTCGGGCACGCCTTTGAAGCCGATCTGCTCCATGCCGCTCTCGCCGAACGGATCCTGCGTGCCGTCGTTGGTGCCGCGGGCGTACGAGAACCGCGACTCGTTGACCAGGCCGAGCCGATCACCTTGTTCCAGCCGCGCGACGACGGCGTGCGAGTCGAGGTAGTTGCGGCCCCACGCGGAGGTCGAGGTGCCGTCGAGCACGCCGCCAAACCAGCCCGGGCACGAAACGGAAGCGATCGCTGCCGATGTAGCGGACGAACAGGTTGTCGCTGCTGCCGATCGGCGAAGTCGACGCGCCCGAGAAAGCGGTCCGACGTCGTCCTCGACGTTGGGCTGCCGAATGAAGTTGTTGGTGCCGGTGCGTGTTGGGCAGCGGCACGCAGCGCCAGGATGTTGGCGGCCACCGGATCGATGCGATTCGCCGGGATGGTGTTGTTCGGGAACGGCTGGCCGGTGAGCGGATCGCGGATCGCGCGTCGTGAAGACGCCGCGCCGCTGGTCCGCCGGTCATCACGTTCCGGTCCGCAGCACGCCCTGCTCGATGCGCGTGCCCTCGTAGTCGGCGAAGAAGAACACGCGATTCCGCACAATCGGGCCGCCGAGATTGCCGCCGAACTGGTTCTGCTTGTTCGCGGCCTTCGGCTGGTTGGCGGCCTTGGCGAAGTAGTTGATCGTGTCGAATCTGTCGTCGCGAAAGAAGTCGTACGCCGTGCCGCGAAGCGAGTTGGTGCCCGACTTGGTGTTGACGATGATCGCCGCGCCGGGCGACCAGCCGTACTCGGCCGCGTACGGGCTCGTCACGACCTTGAACTCGTCGATCGCGTCCACCGACGGCCGCGACACCTGCGTGGTCAGCTCCTGCACGTTGGTCGAGAAGCTGTTGTTGGCGACGCCGTCGAGCAGGAAGTTGTTCTGCAGGCTGCGATTGCCGTGCACGCTGACGCCGCCGGTGCGGCCCGCCGACGTGCCGCCCGCCTGCTCGGTGTAGCGATCGCTCTGCACGCCGGGCACCATCGCCAGCAGGTCGTCCCAGTTGCGGATCGCGAGCGGCAGCTTGTCCACTTCGATCGCTGTCGACGACGGTGCCCAGCACCGCCGATTCCGTGCTCAGCAGCGGCGTGACGCCTTCGACCTTCACCGTCTCGCCAATCGACCCGACCGTCAGCGACATGTCGAGACGCGAGCGGGCGCCGAGCTCGAAGCTGACGGTCTGCTCGTAGCGTTGAAAGCCGGCGCTCTCCGCCTGCACCAGGTATTCGCCCGGCGCGAGGTTCAGCACGAGATAGGTGCCGTCGCCATTGGTGTCCACGGTCGAGGCCACGCCTGTGGCGAGGCTCGTGACGGTGACATGCGCGCCAGGCATCACCGAGCCGGAAGGATCGCGGACCACTCCGGTGAGAGTGGCGCGATCGACCTGGGCCTGCGCAGTGGCGGCGACAATGCTGATCATCAGCAGCGCGGCGCCGACGCGCCGGGCCTTGGGTACCATGAGCTCCAAAGAATACCAGTTAGGGAGCTAGAGGGTACGTTGGAACGAACAAGCGCGCCGACTCGGCGATGTCGAGTTCGCCCGCGAGCTGTTGGAGGAGTTGAACGTCCTCACTCCGGAAGACCGCGTGGCGCGGGCGACGATCTTCCGGAGCGGGCGACTGCCGGCGGGCACGAGCTGATCGTGAGAGCTCGGCGCGCGGAAGATCTCACCGCACGCACCGAGCAACCAAGCACCCAGCACTCAAGGCACCAGAGGCACGTTAGGACTCCAGGCACTTAAAACGCAACGCGGACAGAGAATTGCATCACCCTCGGGTCGCTGGCGAGCGTTGTGATCCGGCCGACGGTCGAAGGACTGCTGAGATCGCGCTCTGGTGGCCCGAAGTTCACCTTGTTGAACAGGTTGAAGATGTCAGCGCGCGCCGTGACGTTGACGCGCGACGTCACGGCGAACCGCCGCGATACCGTCATATCGAAGGTCTGAAACGACGGCGCACGCAGGATGTTACGGCCGGCGTTGCCGAACGTGCCCGTCGGCACGGCCTGGAATGCCGCGACGTTAAACCACTCGTCGATGGTCTCGGGTCCGTCCGGATCGCCGACCAGGTTCGGCATGCCGGTCATCCCCTGATCGACGTCGTTGTTGCTCTGGCGGACTGTGAACGGCCGCGCGGATCCGAACGAGTAGATTCCGGAAACCGTCCAGCCTCCAAGAATAGCCGCTGGCACTCCGGTCTGCGCCCACGGTTTGCCCTCGCCGAACGGCAGGTCGGCGATGAAGTTGCTGCCGAAGCGGTGCCGTGTATCGTAGTCGCTGGGACCCTCCCAGGCTTCGAGACTGCGCGCGTCCTGTGGAAAACTCGGCGAGCCTTGCGCCCCCAGATGCTCGGCGCCCCAGTCGCGCGACTCCGACAGCGTGTAGCCGAGCGCAAAGCTGTAACCCTGCGACATGCGCTTGCGCACGGCGAACTCCGCGCCCTTGTAGCTCGATTCCCCGTTCTGCGCGCGCCATTCGATGAACCCGAACTGCGGATACGGCCGTGGCCCGTTGCCGTTGGCGCGCTGATTGAGGTTGACCAGCGACGCGAGATTGCGGCCGACCGTGCCAACCACGTCGACCGACGCCACGAGCTGCTCGGTGATCTGGCGCTCCACGCCGCCACCGAACTGGTAAATCGTCGACTTCGGCGCCTCGCCGCTGACGGCGCGGATGCGGAGCCGGGCGAGCTGACCCGCCGCTGGATCGAGGTTTGGCACTTCGAGGAAGTTGCCCGGGAAGCCGTTGCGGAGAAGGAAGACCGGGCCGGCGGCCAACGACGATGCCGCGCTGTTGTTGACGAGTCCCGGCACGTTCAACGCGAGCTGATCTTCGCTGCCGATGCGATCGAAGAGGTTATAGAACACCCCGAAGCCGCTCCGCAGCACGGTGCGCTCGTTCAGCTGGTAGGCGGCGCCGACGCGAGGCGCGAAGTTGTTCCAATCTGGCTTGACCAAACCGCGTTCCTCGAGCGAGCCGTCGCTTGCAAACACGAGCCGCCCGCCACCGTCGGGCGCGAAATTCGTCTGACGGTCTTCGGCTTCGAGCGCCGGCGTGATGAAGTCGTAGCGGATGCCGAGCGTCAGCGTCAGGTTCTGCAACGGACGCCAATCGTCTTGGAGGAAGTAGGACATCGCCCAGTGCCGCTGCTCGACGACGTAGACGTTCGAGAGCTGCGCATCAGAGACGTAGCCAAGCAGGAAATCGGCAAACGGCTGTCCCTGGCCCGAGACGCCGGCGCCCGAGAAGCGATTGCGAAAGCGCAGCTGCCCGCGGGTAGCCGGCACGTCGAGATACTGGTTCCTCATCGGCGCAAGAAAATTCGCGCCCATCTTGAACTGGTGATTGCCGCGCAGCCACGAAAGCGTGTTGACCAACTCGAGTTGATCCGGTACGCTGGAACTTCGGCAGGAAGTCGGGCGACCCGATGCGGCCCAGCCCCGGGCCGCCAAAGTAGTCGTCGATGGAGATGCCGGCAAGGCCGCCAGCCACAATCGGGTCGTTGGGGACGCCCGGCACCTGCGCGCCACTGGGCGGCACCTCGCCGAACGGGTCCTGGACGGCGTCGGAATTGGCGGCGGCCCACGACAGCCGGAATTCGTTGACGAGTGTCGATGTCAGGATTCGCGTCCATCCGAGCACCAGACCGTGTGAGGACATGTCCTGCCGCCCGAACGCGGAAGTGCCGGTGCCGTCAATGAGGCCTCCGAACGCGCCCGGGATGAAGCGGAAGCGATCCGAGAATATGTAGCGGCCGAACACCGAGTCCTTGCCGGAGAGCGGCAGGTCGATGCGCGTGAGCATCCGGTCGGCGTCGTCGTTGACCTCTGGCTGTCGGAAGTAGTTGTTTGCCCCCGGCTGGTTCGGCTCGGGAATCAGCGGCAAGATGGCGGCCGCGACCGGATCCCAACGCTCGCGCGGGATCGTGTTATTCGGGAACGCCTGGCCGGTAAGCGGATCGATGATCCGCGTGGCGAACACGCCCTGACGCTCGTCGAGCGTCGGTACCCGCGTGACGCGCGTGACGCCGCGAGTGATGCGCGTGCTTTCGTAGTCGCCGAAGAAGAACGCGCGGTTGGCGACGATCGGGCCGCCAAGATTGCCGCCAACCTGATTCTGGTCGTTCGCCGGCTTGTCCGCGCCAGCGCGAACCGAGAAGAAGTTATTCGCGTCGAACCGTTCGTTGCGGTAGTAGTCGTAGGCCGTCCCGTGGAACT
The DNA here is from genome assembly GCA_963807105.1 of uncultured Acidobacteriota bacterium. Lineage (GTDB taxonomy): Bacteria > Acidobacteriota > Vicinamibacteria > Vicinamibacterales > UBA2999 > DASPWV01. Next base: position 690,671 of record CAWEAM010000003.1, read on the forward strand.
CGTTCGTGCCGGACTTCGTGGTCACGCTGATTGCGGCGCCCGGCGCGCGGCCTGTACTCGACCGAATAGGGACTGGTGACGACCTTGAACTCCTGGATCGCGTCAATCGACGGCCGCGACACCTGCGTCGTGAGCTCCTGCACGTTGGTCGAGATGCTGTTGTTGTCTACACCGTCAAGCAGGAAGTTGTTCTGCAGCGAACGTTGCCCGTGCACGTTGGCGCCGCCGGTGCGCCCGCCGGACGTGCCGCCACCCTCTTCGGTGAAGCGGTTCGCCTGCACGCCAGGGATCATCGCAAGCAGGTCGTCCCAGTTGCGAATGGCGAGCGGAAGATTGGCCACTGCGGCCTGCGGGACGACAGTGCCGAGCACTGCGGTGGTGTTCAGGATCGGTGTGCGCTCGGCCACCTCGACGGTTTCGGTCACGCCTCCCACCGTCAGGGTGACATCGACCAGGGCGCGCTGGCCCACTTCGAGGACCACCGTCTGCGAGCTCTTGCGGAAACCGGGCAATTCGACGTCGAGTCGATAGGTGCTCGGAATCAGGTTGGTGAAGAGATACGAACCGCTCTCGCTGCTCGGCTGCGTTGTCGCCACGCCGGTTGCGGTGTTGGTTAATGTGACGGTAGCGCCGGGAATGACGGCACCGGCTTGATCCTTGACTGCGCCGCTCAGTGTCGCGCGATCGACCTGGGCTTCCGCTGGAACCGCCGCAACGGCGATCAGCAGCATCGCTGCACCGAGCCGCCGGATTCTAATTAACATGAGCTCCCCTCGAGCGACAGTTTCGACGACCCACAGTCGGTGAACGGCCGCAATAATGACATTCAAGGAGTTATAGCGGTACTGTGTAACGAAGCCGTGAAGCCGGTACGAAGAGGAAGTGGTGAGGATCGCCGACGCATGAGTCAGCGGGCGTGCCGTACCTTCTCGATCTTGGCGTCGCGCTCCTCATTGAGGCGCTGCAGGTCGCGGCGATAACCGTCATCGATCTTCTGCCGCTCGTCGGGCTCCCACACCGTGGCCAGCTTCGACTTGTAGAGGATTTCTTCCTGCGCGATCTTCGCGGAGTAGACGCGCTTGATCTCGGCGATCTCCTCGCGCTGCTCGTCGTTCAGCGTCAGTTCGACTATGCCTTCGGCGGCGTCCTTCTGCCGGAGGCGTTCCATGGCGAGCTCGAGCGCGCTTTTCGGGGCTTCATCCGACATACTTGATCCGTGGCCTGGTCCACATCACTGGTGTAGCGTTCGGTCTCGTTCAGGGCCCAGCAGGCATTGTGACAGAAGAAGACGTTTACGCGCGCATCGGCGAGGACGGCTTCTCCCGGCTGATTCGCGCTTTCTACGCCCAGGTGCCAGCCGACGACATCCTGGGGCCGATGTATCCCGCACACGATCTGGCCGCCGCCGAGGAGCGGCTGCGCGACTTTCTGATCGGCCGCTTCGGCGGTCCGCCGCGCTACGTCGAGCGGCGCGGACACCCGCAGCTCCGCATGCGCCACATGCCATTCGCCATCGATCAGGCGGCGCGCGACCGCTGGATCGCGCTGATGGATCGGGCGCTCGACGAAGCCGCTCTCCCCGCCGACGTCACGGCGCTCCTCCGCGAGTTTCTCGGCGGTGTGGCGACATTCATGATCAACCGACGATAGTTCGTCACGTTGGTTCGGGACGATGCTTGGTTACCGGTGGTTCGGGGCGATGTGAACCGACGTTACAGAACACCGTGCGAACCACCGTCACGAACCCACGGTGATCTGGCGCCGCCAAATCTGATTGTTCTCCCAGTTCGTCTTTTTCATGTCGAGCTCCGGCGGTTGGCTACGGCCAAGGGCGTCGGTGGCCTTTGACGCCAGCGTGTGCGCGCCTGCGGCAGGCGCCGGAATTTCGGCCCGGAACCAGGTCCAGGCGTAAGGGTTTGGCGGTGCTTCGAGCTTGGCAGCGACCCAAGCGCCGTCGTTCAGCTGCACGTCCACGGTCTTGAGCGGCGTACCGTCGGTGATCGCCACACCAAACACGGTCAGCGGTCCGCCGCGCCGGCGGGTGACGCGCGCGATCATCGACTTGGTGCGGATCTTCGTGACCGACGTCTCCACCCACTCGGTGCGATCGCCGTTCTTTCGTCCCATGATCGTGACGTAGTCGCGCGCCTGGAAGCGCCCCATGAAGCGCTCGTTGGAGAGCTCGAGGGCATTCAGCCACTTCACGTTCTGCACGCCGTACCAGCCAGGCACGACCACGCGCAGCGGGAAACCGTGATCGGCGGTGAGCGGCTGACCGTTCATCTCCCACGCGACAATCGCTTCCGAGCGGCCAAGCTCGTCCAGCGTCATCGACCGGGCGAAGTTCTGCCGGTACTTCTCGTTGCGGATCGTCTCTTCGCCCTCGTCGGCGCCCCACGCGATCACTTCGCGCGCGTCAGCGTGCGGCTTGGCTTCGTCGATGAGTCCCTTGAGGCTCGTGCCGGTCCACCGCGAGTTGCCGACCATGCGATTCATGATCCCGGTGGGCCGGTTGCCGCCGCACTCGAAGACGCAAGTGCGTTCGGCGCGGGCGCGCTTCTTGAGCTCGTCGAGCGTGTAGCTCCGCGGATTGGCCACTCGGCCGCGGATCTCGAGCTTGAAGGTGGCGGCGTCGACCTTGGGCACGCCGTAGTGCGCAACTACGAAGTAATTTTGCTCCGGCGTGAGGAAGGCACTGAGCTGACGCAGGTCGAGACCCGACACCCGTCCGTTCTGCGCGTTCACCGTCACGAAGTCGGCGGGCACGTCCGCGAACGGCACCACTTCTTCTTCGGCTTGCAGCCAACTCACTGGAAATCCGAATGCGGAGAAGTCGGTCACAGCCAACCCCACACCCGCGAACCCAGCCCGGCGCAACCACGTTCGACGCGTCACCATAGAACCTCCTCAAGCGATAGCCCGAGATCATAGCGCGGCCGCAAGAGAAACGGTCTTCCACAATTGAGCGGGCTGAGCTGTCGGTTGTCCGGCGATCGCCGTTCTTCCGCGGCGCTTCAACACGGCACCGAGCTTGCTCCTTCGACAAATGGGGGAAATACAGATGTGGAGCGCGCGCCGAGCACTGGCGGTCGTGGCATGGACCGTGCTGGTTTTTGGAGGCCTCGCCAGCGGACTCGCTGCGCATCGGTTGTGGCAGCTGCGAAGCGAGATCGAGCGGCTTGCGGACCAGCTCACGCTCGACGCCGGGCCCCAATCCACGCTGCTCTTCGATAGCGGCGACGAACTCGTTTCGGCCGTGTTCGAGGAGCATCGCATTGCCGTGCCGCTCGAGGACATGTCGCCACATCTCACGGGCGCCGTGCTCGTCACCGAGGATCGGCGCTTCTTCGAACACGACGGTTTCGATGTCCGCCGCATCGTCGCCGCGTTCATCGCCAATCAGCGGGCCGGCGGCATCGTCGAAGGCGGCAGCACGATCACGCAGCAACTGGTTCGCGCGATCATCCTCGACCGATCGCGGACCTATGGCCGCAAGGCCAGAGAGGCGCTGCTGGCGATGCGGCTCGAGGAGCGCTACTCGAAGCACGACATCCTCGAGGCGTATCTCAATCGCGTTTATTTCGGCGACGGCTACTACGGCGTCGGAGCCGCCGCGCTCGGCTACTTCGGCAAGCAGGTCGGCGAGCTCGACGTCGCGGAAGCGGCTACGCTCGCAGGATTGATCAAGGGCCCGTCGCTCTACTCGCCGACGAGGAATCCCGATGCGTGCAGGAAACGCCGCGACCTCGTGCTGCTGGAAATGCACGCGAGCGGCGCCCTCGACGAGCAGCGGCTCGACGACGCGCTGGCGGTTCCGGTCAAGGCGCTGCTCGCCCGCCGAGACGCGAAGGCCGTTCCCGACCCGCGGCACGCGCGCGGCGCGGAGTACTTCCGCGCCGCGGTCACGCGCGAGCTCGTCGAAAAGTTTGGCGAGGAATTGGTCTACACCGGCGGGCTTCGGGTCTACACCACGCTCGATCGCGCGCGCCAGCAGCTCGCCGAGAAAGTCGTCGCGAGCCAGCTTCATGCGATCGACAAGGGGCTGCAAGGGGCGCTGGTCGCCATCGACCCGCGCACCGGGTTCGTGCAGGCCATCGTCGGCGGCAGCGACTTCTCCACGACGCAATACAATCGCGCCACCGAAGCGCGGCGACAGCCGGGCTCGGCGTTCAAGCCGTTCATCTACGCGGTCGCGCTCGAGTCCGGATACTCGCCCGCCTCCCTCATCGAACGTCTCGACGAGCCGATTCCCACGCGCGAAGGACCGTGGCTCCCGCGCGGCGAGCACGAGCTCTCGTCGACCACGCTGCGGAGCGGGCTGGCGCTTTCGAGCAATCGTGCGGCGGCGCACCTGCTGCAGCAGGTTGGTGTCCTGCGAACGCTCGACCTGGCGCAGCGGCTTGGCATCTCGTCGCCACTGCCGGCGGTTCCAGCGCTTGCGCTCGGGACCGGCGAGGTCTCGCTCTACGAGCTCACCGCGGCGTACAGCGCGTTTGCCAACCGCGGGGTCTGGCGATCGCCAACGATGATCCGGCGCGTGGAGGATCGCTACGGCCGTCAGATTTACGCAGCGACCACCACGGAACGTACGGTGCTCTCCGAAGCCACCGCTTACATGATGGCGAGCATGATGACCGATGTCGTGCGCTACGGGTCGGCGGCGTCGGCGCGCGCGCAAGGCGTCAACTTCCGCGCGGCAGGCAAGACCGGCACCTCGCACGACTACAGCGATGCGTGGTTCGTGGGATTCACGCCGGCGCTCGTGACCGGTGTCTGGTTTGGCTTCGACAAGCCGCGTCCAATCATGGATCGCGGCTTCGCGAGCGTCGTGGCGGTTCCGGCATGGGCGAGATTCATGACCGCCGCGCTTGGCGACGCGCCCGACGAATGGCCGGACATGCCCGGCTCGCTCGTCAAGGTGAGGATCTGCAAATTGAGCGGAGGCGCCGCCACGGAACACTGCAACGAACCAATCTACGAACCAGCGCCCTACGATACGGATCCGTTTGAAATCGGCGGGCCGTACGCCACCATCAAGGCGAGCGCGATCTACGAAGAAGTCATGCCCGCAGACCGCGTGCCGCCCCCGTGCACGCTGCCGCACGGCGTGACCGCGTACGCGCCTCTGGTCGATCCGTACGCCGATCCATCCGCGAGCGTCGCGCCGGTCGAGCGCGCGGGCGGACTCGCGCCCGACCCTGCGCCAGCGGAGCGGCCTGCGCGTCCAATGATTCAGCCGTCGATTCCCGACCCGGCGCGGCCTGTGACACCGCCGCCGCCCTTCATGATGGAACGGCCCTCACCCCCTGTGACAATCGTCGGTCCCGAGCCCCGGCCGATCATTCCGCCGAGCGAGACGACCATGGCGCAACCCGTGCCGCCGCCCGATCCGTACGCGCCGATCGTGCCCGGTGCGCGGAGCAAACCGATCCCGCCGCCGCGGCGTCCGCCCGGCTAGCTAGTGGCCTGTCTCCGCTGAAGGAGGACTACCTTTCGGGCGGGGCATCCCCGCTGGCGGCGTTGCTCCTTCCTCAAATATTCCCGATATTCTCGGTCGTCGCGCCTGGCCATCGGGGCGCCGCGCTCCGAAATCTAGTCCTCCTTCAGCGGAGACAGACCACTAGTTTGCGCCGCAGGTGATTTTAGTAATGATCAGCGTAGAGGCGAATCAATGACGACAGACGATGCCGGTCCGCCGATGGATCAACCCGCGATCCCTCCGGACGGTCCGGTGGACGACCCGCCACCGCCTCCCAACGCCGACGTTCCAGTCGAGGAGCCGCCGACGCCGTCGGACGCGCCGACGCGCGAGCCGCCCGCCGGCCCAGACGATGTGGAGGCTCCGGTGAACGATCCACGTGTGCCTGGCCAGCCATCGCGAAAGCAGGTGGACTGAGGGAGCCGGTGCGCCCTGAACGCACTCATCGCAGCTGACGCCGCCTGGTTCGTGAGCTACGATCCTCTCCGATGTCGCCTCTCGAGCGCGCGCACGCGTTCTGTGCGCGCTACGGTCTCGACCTTCCGATCCTGCTGGCGCCGATGGCCGGGATCACGGCGCCGAGCCTGTCGATTGCGGTCGCCAATGCTGGCGGCATGGGCGCGATGGGTGCGCTTTTGTCCGATCGGCGAGCGATTCTCGAATGGGCTACCGAATTTCGCGCGGCAAGCCGCGGCCCGTTTCAAATGAACACCTGGATACGCGACGCGCAACCGGCGCGTAACCCGGAGGGTGAGGCGCGCGTCAGAGCGTTCCTCGACGCGTGGGGGCCTTCGGTACCGGCGTCGGCCGGCGATCCCTCGTTTCACGATATCGACGTGCACTGCCAGGCCTTTCTCGAGGTGCGGCCGGATGTGGTGTCATCGATCATGGGCATCTTTGCCGCCTCGTACGTCGCCGAACTGAAGGAGCGGCAGATCGCGTGGTTCGCCACGGTGACCACAGTTGCCGAAGGTCTTGCGGCGGAGGCCGCCGGCGCCGACGCGGTGATAGCGCAGGGCGCTGAAGCGGGCGGTCATCGCGGCGCCTTTGACCCGGCCGAGGCCGAACGTCAGGCGGTTGGCCTGATGGCGCTGCTACCGCGGCTCGCCGATCGACTGTCGATCCCGATCGTGGCCACCGGCGGCATCGGCGACGGCCGCGGCGTCGCCGCGGCGCTCACACTCGGCGCCAGCGCGGTCGCAATCGGCACCGCGTTTCTCCGCACGCCCGAGGCGAAGGTTCACCCGGCATGGGCCAACGCGCTCGCCGACCTCGAGCCCGAAGGCACGACGCTGACACGCGCGTTCACCGGCCGCGCCGGCCGGGTGATCGCGACCGACTATGTCAAGGCGGCGACAGCACCCGGCGCACCGCCACCGGCGCCGTATCCGATTCAGCGTGGCCTGACGACACCGATGCGCGAGGCCGGCGCCGCCGCATCCGATTACCATCGCATGCTGGTGTGGGCCGGTCAGGCCGCGGCGATGGCCAAGCCTGTACCGGCGGCATCGCTGGTGGCCCAGATCTGGCGGCAGGCGAAAACGCTCCTCGAGCCGCGCGATAGTCGGCGCATCAGCGCGAATGAGCACTGATAAGTACCAACGCACGAAGCACCAAGCACTGGCACCTGAGGCACCCCAAAGCACCCGAGGCACCTTCAAAGTTATGATTAGACGTTTATCTGGAGGCGGCCCTTCATGCAGCAAGTCATACCCGTTCGGGCCGTCCCACGCGGCTTCGGAGCAACGAGTCGGCGCGACAACTGGTGGCTCACACCCCTTGTGGTGTTCACCGTCTTCGCCTCGTTCGTCGTCTATGGCACGTGGGCGGCATTTCAAAACGCGCACTACACCTACGGTCCTTATCTGTCACCGTTCTACGCGCCGGTTTTGTGGGCGTCGCCTGACAATCCGGGCGGACTCGAGCATGCATGGTTCGGCGTCCAGCCGTCCTGGTGGCCGGCGATCGTGCCGTTCTCGCCAGCACTACTGATCCTGCCGTTCCCTGGTCTCTTTCGCCTCACCTGTTATTACTACCGCGGCGCCTACTACAAGGCGTTCTGGGCCGATCCGCCCAACTGCACCGTCGGCGAGCCGCGCAAAGGCTATCTCGGTGAGAACAGCTTCCCGCTGATTCTGCAGAACGTTCACCGTTACACCTGGTACATCGCCGTCATCTTCATCGGCATGCTGTCGTACGACGTGTGGCTGGCGGTGTGGTTCTCCGATCCGGTGAGCGGTGCGAAAGAGTTCGGCATCGGCGTCGGCACGATCCTGCTGCTCGTCAACGTCATCCTGCTGGCGAGCTACACCTTCGGCTGCCACTCCGCACGTCACGTCGTTGGCGGGCACCTGGACGAAGTGGCGAAGCATCCGGTCCGCCACGCCTGCTACAACTGCGCGAGCAGCCTCAACGTGCGTCACATGCTCTTTGCGTGGACGAGCCTGTTCTCGGTGGCGTTCGCCGACGCCTATGTGCGGCTCTGCTCGATGGGGATCCTTACCGACTGGAGGATCCTCTGATGGCGGCGCATGCGAGCTACAGCTACGACGTGCTCGTCATCGGCGCCGGCGGCGCCGGTCTGCGCGCCGCCATCGAAGCCGCGAGTGTCGGCGTGACCGTCGGGCTGATCTGCAAGTCGCTCCTCGGCAAGGCGCACACCGTGATGGCCGAGGGCGGCATGGCCGCCGCGCTCGCCAACAACGACGAACGCGACAACTGGAAAGTGCACTTCGCCGACACGATGCGCGGCGGCCAGTACATCAACAACTGGCGCATGGCGGAGATCCATGCGAAGGAAGCGCCGGACCGCGTCCGCGAGCTCGAAGGCTGGGGCGCGGTCTTCGACCGCACGCCCGACGGTCGCATCAACCAGCGCAACTTCGGCGGCCATCGTTACCCGCGTCTCGCGCACGTCGGCGATCGCACCGGCCTCGAGCTGATTCGGACGCTGCAGGATCACACCGTCTATCTCGGCGTCGCCGTGCATATGGAGCACACGGTGATCGAGCTCCTGCTCGACGGCGGACGGGCGTCGGGCGCCGTTGCCTACGACCGCGAGCGCGGACGCTTTCACCTCTTCTCGGCCAAGACGATCATCCTCGCCACTGGCGGCGTGGGGCGCGCCTACAAGATCACGAGCAACAGCTGGGAAGGAACCGGCGACGGTCACGCGCTCGCCTTTCGCGCCGGCGCCGAGCTGATCGACATGGAGTTCATCCAGTTCCATCCCACCGGGATGGTCTGGCCGCCCAGCGTCAAGGGCATCCTGGTCACAGAAGGCGTGCGCGGCGAGGGCGGCGTCCTCAAGAACAGCGAAGGGCGCCGCTTCATGTTCGACGACATTCCGGACAACTACAAGCCGCAGACGGCCGCCGATCCGGAAGAGGGCTGGCGCTACACCCAGGGCGACAAGAGCGCGCGCCGCCCGCCCGAGCTGCTGACGCGCGATCACGTCGCGCGCGCCATCAACCGCGAGGTCAGGGCCGGTCGCGGCTCGCCGCACGGCGGTGTATTTCTCGACATCGCGTGGATCAAGGAGCAGCGGTCCGACGGCGAGGATCACATCAAGCGCAAGCTGCCGAGCATGTATCACCAGTTCAAGGAGCTGGCCGATCTCGACATCACCAAGGAGCCGATGGAAGTCGGTCCGACGACTCACTACATCATGGGTGGTGTGCGCGTGGACGCCGACTCGCAGATGTCGTCGATTCCCGGCCTCTTCGCTGCGGGCGAGTGCGCTTCGGGAATCAATGGCGCGAACCGGCTCGGCGGAAACTCGCTCTCCGACCTGATCGTGTTCGGCAAGCGCGCCGGTGAGTACGCGGCGCGGTTCGCGCGCGAGAACGGCGCCGTCAGGATCGACGAGAGCGCGGCGGAACAGGCGATCAAGACGTCGCTCGCGCCGTTCGAGCGCGGTGCGGGCGGCGAGAATCCGTACAAGGTGCAGGAAGACCTGCAGGACACAATGCAGAGTCTGGTGGGGATCGTCCGGCAGGAGAGCGAGATGCGGGAAGCGCTCGCACGACTGCAAACGTTCATGGAGCGCACCGCCCGCGTTGCCGTGTCGGGCCACCGTGAATACAACAGCGGCTGGCACACGGCGCTCGACCTGCCCAACCTCCTCACCGTTTCCGAGACGATCACGGTATCTGCGATCGAGCGGAAGGAGAGCCGCGGCGGCCACTTCCGTGAGGACTATCCGGAGAAGTCGCCGGAGTTCGGCACCGCCAACATCATGGTCAAGCAGGGGCCCGGCGGCATCCAGGTATCGCGCGTGCCGCTGCCGCCGATGCCACCGGAGCTCCAGCAGGTGATCGAGGAGGAGAAGCAGTAGGTCAGGGGTCAGGGATCAGGGATCAGGGATCAGGGATCAGGGATCAGGGATCAGGGATTACGCGGATTTATTGTGGATTACTCGGAGCGCGGACTTTCAGGTCCATGGATTCATGTCATTCGCGTGGCGCGGACGTTCAGGTCCGCGGATTCATATCGTTCTCGGTGCGCGGACATTCGGTCCGCGGGATTACCTCGTTCTCGTAGCGCGGACCTCTAGGTTCGTGAGGATGCACTCATATGGAAGCCACCTTTAAGGTTTGGCGTTCGGTACCGGGCGGAGGCGGCGACTTCCGCGATTACCGGACCACGGTGTCGGAAGGCATGGTGGTCCTCGACGCGGTGCACCGGATCCAGGCGGAACAGGCGCCGGATCTCGCGGTGCGCTGGAACTGCAAAGCGGGGAAGTGCGGCTCGTGCTCGGCCGAGATCAACGGCATGCCCAAGCTGATGTGCATGACGCGTCTGAGCACGCTCGATCTGAGCGAGCCGGTGACCGTCGAGCCGATGCGCACCTTCCCGCCGGTCAAGGACCTGGTGACCGACGTCTCCTGGAACTTCCGGGTCAAGAAGACGATTCAGAAGTTCAAGCCGCGTCCGGCCGACGCGCCCGACGGCACCTGGCGGATGTCGCAAGAGGATATCGATCGCGTCCAGGAACATCGCAAGTGCATTGAGTGCTTTCTCTGCCAGGATGTCTGCCACGTGCTGCGCGATCATGCCAAGCATGAGGAGTTCATCGGCCCGCGTTACTTCGTCTACGCGGCGCAGTTCGAGATGAACCCGATCGACACCGGCGATCGGCTGGCCGATCTCAAGGACAAGCACAACATCGGCTACTGCAACATCACCAAATGCTGCACCAACGTGTGTCCTGAGCACATCAAGATCACCGACAACGCGATCATCCCGCTCAAGGAGCGCGTCGTCGATCGGTTCTACGATCCGGTGACGCGGCTCCTGCGCATCTTTCGTTGACGTCGCGGGTCTGAAGACCCGCGCTACGTGGGAACGGGTCGTAGCGCGGACCTTCAGGTCCGTGACGGTCGCCCTAGTTGAGGCGGTCCGCGGCGCGTACTGCTCCGCCTGGCGCGGTCGGCACGCCACCTCGCGGCCGGCGCTCAACGCGTCAGGTATTTCTTCAACGCATCCACGGCGGCACGGACCCTGGCCGGCTGTTTCGGACGAGGGAGCAGCAACGCATCGACGCTCAGTTTCGCGGCCGACCAGTCGCGAAGCACGCGCACCAGCCGTTTCGCTTTGAGGTCCTCCGTCATTTCGGGGATGACGCCGAAGGAGAGACCGCATCCGGCGATGGTGAATTGCCTGATGGTGATCTGGTTGTTGCTGGTGATCCGCGGCCGAGTGGTGATGCGGTGTTTCTGTCCGCCCGGTCCAGTGAGCACGTCGGCCGCATGGTGCCAGGCTGGCAAGGCGACGAAATCGTGGTGGGCGAGGTCGGCTGCGGTCTCCGGAGTCCCGTGCTTCTTGAGGTATTCCGGCGAAGCGACGAGGACGTTCTCCCACTGCGCCAGGTGGCGTCGCACGAGCGTGGACGCCGGCGGCGTGGTCCCGATGGCGATGGCGACGTCGATTCTTTCCTTCGCCAGGTCGGCCTGATCGTCGGTCGCGATCACGCGCAGCCCGAGATCCGGATGCGCAGCCAGCAGCGGCACCAGCGCCGGCGTGAGGTGCGCCGCGGCGAAGCCGACGGGCGCGCTGATTGTGACCTCGCCCGTGACCGAATCGTGCAGCTCGGTCAGCCGCTCGTGCGCCGCACGGGCGGCGGCGAGCATGGCGACGCACCCTTCGTAGAACGCCTGCCCTTCGTCGGTGAGCGCGAGCCGGCGTGTCGATCGACGGAGCAACGTGACGCCCGTCTCGCGCTCGAGCTGACGGATCTGCTGACTCACTGCCGAGGGCGTGAGCCGCATCCGCCGTGCCGCCGCGCGCATCGATCCGCTTTCGACGACCGTGACCAGCATCGCCATCCGCCGCAGGTCCATTGTTAAGTTCAGCTTAACACTGGAGTAAACCCCACACGGCTACCAGAGCCGGCCGTCGATCCGTAATCTGAAATAGCCAGCCTTCATGAGGACGACGGACATGACACGCAAGCGACTGAGCCGGCGCGAGGCGCTCGGCATGATCGGCGCGGCCGGCGCGGTGCTCTCCACCACCGGCTGCAGCGGTGACACGCCGACCAGCCCGTCGCGTACCACGACGACAACCGCGCCGACGACAACCACGACGCCCACGCCGCCGGCGACGACGGCCGCGTGCACCGTGACACCGACGGAGACGATCGGCCCCTATCCGTCGCTCGAGGACTTCGTTCGCAGCGACATCCGCGAGGGCAAGCAGGGCGTGCCGCTCAATCTCGCGATCAAGGTGGTCAACACCAGCAACGCGTGCGCGGCGGTGTCGGGCGCCAGCGTGGACATCTGGCAGTGCGACGCCGAGGGCAACTACTCTCAGTACGGCAGTCAGCGAAATCTGACCTATCTGCGCGGGATCCAGACCACCGACGCCAGCGGCATCGCGTCTTTCACCACGATCTATCCGGGCTGGTATCAAGGGCGCGCGACGCACATTCATGTCGAGGTGACCATCGGCGGCCGGTCGGCGAAGGTGACGCAGATTGCCTTTCCGGAGGACATCACCGCAACGGTCTATCGCACCGCCGTCTATGCCGCGGGTGGGCAGAATCCGACGACGAACGCACGTGACAACGTGTTCGGTGATGGGACCAGTCTGGAACTGCTCACGCTGTCTGGCGACGCCAGCAGCGGATTCTCGGGCACGTTCCAGGTCGGGGTCGCGCTGTAGATTCGCTCGCCCTGAGTCCAATGGCGGGGCCGGCCCCGCCATCCTCTCGGTGGCATAATTGCGAACATGAAGACCCTCCTGCGCGCCACCACTGCCTTCATGCTCACTTCAGCCGCGTTGGCCGCTCAAGGCCTGCAATACCCACAGAGCCGCAGAGTCGATCACGTGGACACCTATCACGGCACGCAGGTGCCGGACCCGTATCGCTGGCTCGAGGACGACAAGTCTCCTGAGACCGCGGCCTGGGTGGAGGCGCAGAACAAGGTCACATACGCATATCTCGAGAAGATTCCCTATCGCGCGCAGCTCAAGGCGCGGCTCGAGAGCATCTACAACTATGCGAAGTACTCCGCGCCGTCGCGCAAGGGCGATTACTTCTTCTTCCGCAAGAACGACGGTCTGCAGAACCAGAGCGTGCTCTACATCCAGAAGGGAATCGACGGCAAACCGGAGGTGCTCCTCGATCCCAACAAGTGGTCCGAGGACGGTACGGTGCTCCTCAACGCGTTCGTGCCGTCAAAGGACGCCAGGCTCGCCGTCTACGGCATTTCACGCAGCGGCTCCGACTGGCAGGAATACAACGTCCTCGATCTGACGACGAGGAAGCCGCTCAAGGACAAGATTGAGTGGGTGAAGGTTTCGGGTGTGGCCTGGCGCGGCAACGGCTTCTACTACAGCCGGTATCCGGAGCCGGCGAAAGGCACCGAGCTGTCGTCGATCAACGAGAACCATCACGTCTACTACCACAAGATCGGCACGCCGCAGTCGGAGGACGAGCTCGTCTACGAGGATCCGAAGAATCCACAGCGCTTCCACACCCTGCAGACTACCGAGGACGAGCGCTTCGCGGTTCTCGACATCTCCGATCGCGGCACCGGCAAGCAGGGGAACGCGGTGATGGTGATGGATCTCGTCGAAGGCAGGCTCGAAGTTCGTCCCGCTCGATTCCCGAGATCACCGACGACACTTACGGCGTCCTGGAGAACGTGCGCGGCGAACTGCTGGTGTTCACCGATAACCAGGCACTGAACGGTCGCGTGGTGCGCATCAACCCGGCCAACCCGACGCCGGCGAGCTGGACGACGATCGTCGCGGAGAAACCGGAGCCGATCGACACCGTGTCGGTGGCGGGCGGGAAGGTGATTGTCACCTACATGAAGGACGTCGCGTCGAAGGCCTACGTGCACAACCTCGAGGGCGCGCTGGAGAACGAGATCGCGCTGCCGGGGCTGGGCGCGGCGAGCGGCTTCAGCGGCAACATGGACGACAAGTTCGTCTTCTACACCTACTCGTCGTTCATGTATCCCACCTCGATCTTCCGCTACGACATCGCGGCGCGGAAAAGCTCGCTCTTCCGCGCGCCGGAGATTCCGGGTCTCGACGCGAATCAGTACGAGACCAAGCAGGTCTTCTTCTCGAGCAAGGACGGCACCAAGGTGCCGATGTTCCTGACCTATCGGAAGGGCATCACGCTCGACGGCAACAACCCGACTCTGATGTACGGCTACGGCGGCTTCCAGGTCGCGACGACGCCGAGCTTCAACTCGCTGCGGATTGCGCTGCTCGAGCAGGGCTTCGTCTACGCCAGTGTCAACATGCGCGGCGGCAGCGAATACGGCGAGGCGTGGCACGAGCCGGGCACGAAGACGAAGAAGCAGAACGTCTTCGACGATTTCATCGCCGCGGCGGAATGGCTGATCGCGAACAAGTACACGTCCTCGGCCAAGCTGGCGATTCAGGGCGGGTCGAATGGCGGCCTGCTCGTCGGTGCCGTGATGAATCAGCGGCCCGGAGCTTGTTCCGCGTCGCGATCCCGCAGGTCGGCGTGATGGACATGCTCCGCTTCCACAAGTTCACCATCGGGTGGAACTGGATCGCCGACTACGGATCGAGCGATAACGCCGAGGAGTTCAAGGCGCTCTATGCCTACTCGCCGCTGCACAACATCAAGGCGGGCGGGAAGTATCCCGGCGACACTGGTCACGACGGCCGATCACGACGATCGGGTAGTGCCGGCGCACTCGTTCAAGTACGCGTCGACGCTGCAGGAGAAGGCGAGCAAGGACAACCCGGTGCTCATTCGCATCGAGACGAAGTCGGCGCACGGCGCGAGCAACGTCACCAAGCAGATCGAGGCGACGGCGGACATCTACGCGTTCATCATGCACAACCTTGGGATGACGCCGAAGATTCCGACGACGCACTAGCGGGGTCGGCCCGGACGGGTCCGGAGGGTGACAGGTCCGGACAGGGCTCGGCTCCGGACACCTGCGCGCGGACGGTCCCTGCGCAGGCGCGCTTGGCACGAGACTTCGGGGTTGGCGCGTGACGTTTGACCAGCTTCAAGCGGCCTACGAGTGGCGCGCCGATCGCCAATTGTCCCGGGCGCTTCGTTTGCGCCTCGCCGGTCTCGCGCCTGAGCCCGCGCTGATCTTGATTGGCGGAGCAGCCGCGCTCGCAGGAGTTTCGCGTCCCGCTCGCGCGCGACCCCGTGGTCGTCGCGGCCGATCGATGGTGGTGGCCTAATTCAGTTATCGCCGTGCCGATGGCGCTTACGTGCACACGCTCAACACGCTGGACGGCTTCCAGCGCAAGCTGCAGCAACTTGGACTGGTCGCAGACACGCGAATCGACAAGCTGTAGCATCGGCGAAGAGTGCATTCGGTCGCAGTTCCCGCGGTGTCCGGACGTGGCCGCGTCCGGACAGACCCCCGGCTAGAATTGCTCATGCCGCGCAAGGCCGAGGCCGAGCTGCTCGTAATCGACGGCCGCGAAGTCTCGATCTCCAACCCGGAGAAGGTCCTGTTTCCGCGAAGCCGGCCACACCAAACTCGACATCGTGCGCTATTACCTCGCCGTCGCCGACGGCGCGCTTCGCGGCGCCGGCGGGCGGCCGAATGTGCTCGTCCGCTATCCCAACGGCATCGATCGGCGAGTTCTTCTACCAGAAGCGCGCTCCGGAATCGCGTCCCGACTGGATCGAGGTGGTTGCGCTGAAGTTCCCGTCAGGCCGCACCGCCGAGGAAGTCGTGCCGAGCGAACGCCGCCGCACTGGCCTGGATGGCCAACCTCGCCTGCCTCGAGCTTCACCCGCATCCGGTGCGCGCCGATGCCCTCGATCATCCCGACGAGCTGCGCGTCGATCTCGATCCGGTGCCCGGCGTCGGAATGGCCGCAGAGTCCGCGAGGTCGCGCGCGTTGTCCGGGCGACAATCGGCGACTCGGCCTCGTCGGCTGGCCGAAGACCTCGGGCTCGCGCGGCATTCACGTCAACATCCGCATCGAGCCAGCGCTGGACGTTCCAGGAGGTCCGCCGCGCTGCCGTCGCGCTCGCGCGCGAAGTCGAGCGGCGCGCGCCATCGATCGCCACCAGCAAGTGGTGGAAGGAAGAGCGTCACGGCGTGTTCATCGACTACAACCAGAACGCCAAGGACCGCACCGTGGCCTCCGCCTATTCGGTGCGCCCCAAGCCCGACGCGCGGGTGTCGGCGCCGCTCACGTGGGACGAGATCGACGACTGCGATCCGGCGGACTTCACCATCGCCACGATGCCGGCGCGCTTCGCCGACGTCGGCGATCGCCATGCGCGGATCGACGAGCATCCCTGCGCCCTCGAGGCGCTGCTCGAGCTCGCCGATCGGCAGAGCGAAAGAGGGTCACGGCGACGCGCCGTGGCCGCCGCACTACAAGAAGCAGGAAGGCGAGGGCCCGCGCGTCCAGCCGTCGAAAGGCGCGGCGACGCCGCAGAGCGCTTCCGTCACCGGCCGCCGCGCTTCGAAGCATCCGCTGATCGAGATCGGTCGATGGCCAGAAGAAGGAGGACGTGCTTGCAGGTTTGGAGCGATGGAAGGCGAAATATCCCGCCGCCGCCGCGCACTTGCAGCCCGCAGACGTGTTGATGGATGCCATGCGCGGGCGGTCGTCCGCCTGGTGGCGTACCCGCGTCAACTTGCAGCACGTCCCATGACGTTCACCACGCGGGACCGCGCGATCCGGACGTGAACCCGACTGGCAGGAACGTCCCGAATCGATTGCGAAGTGGAAGCGATGCGCCAAGCGCGCGGCCAGGAAGACGACGCGCCCGATCTCGAACGACGATCGCCCGAAGGTCCGATGAGGCCGGGCCCGACCCTCGCCCGCTTATACCTCGACGAGGCGTCGAAAACCTTCTCGAGCTCGAAAGGGGTCGTGACCTCGAGCTGATCGTAGCGGCAGTCCTTCGGCTCCTTATCGGGCCGCCAGCGCAGAAAGATCGTCGCGTGACGGAAGCGATCGCCTTGCAGGTGGTCGTACTTGACTTCGCAGACACGCTCGATTCGCAACGGCTCCCAGGAGAGATCCTTGCCCGCACTCCAGCGGCTTTGCCCGCCGGGCATGCGCGATGAATCCGTCCGCTTCCGCCCATTCGCGCCAGGGATGGTCCATCGAGCGCGTTTGCGCGCAGCGGCTCGAGCTCCTTCGCCAGCTCGCTTCCGCACGCGCCATCGTAAACGCCGACGTGACGCCGACGTGATGCAGCGTCGTCTTTGTCGTCGTAGAGACCGAGCAGGAGCGATCCGATCGATGCCTTCGCCGGTCTTGTGCCAGCGGAAGCCGGCGACGACGCAGTCGGCGGTGCGGGCATGCTTGATCTTGAACATCGCGCGCTTGCCTGGTTGATAGCTGACGTCTTCGGGCTTGGCAATCACGCCGTCGAGTCCGGCGCCCTCGAAGCGTTCGAGCCATTCGCGCGCGAGTGCGCGGTCGCGCGTCATCGGGCGTCAGGTGGATCGGGTGCGCGATCGTTGTCGAGCAATCGTTCGAGGCGGGCCCGCCGCTCGCGCTGCGGCGCGTCATGATCGAGTCGGCCGCCATCGGCTGCCAGCACGTCGAACGCGACAAACGACGCCGGCGTCTCCTTCGCCAGTTTGGCCACGCGCGACGCGGCAGGGTGCAGCCGCATCTGCAGGCCGTCGAAATCGAGGCCACGCGGCGTCGGCATCACGATCTCGCCGTCGACGACACAGCCATCGGGCAGGCCCGCGAGAAGATGCTCATGCAGCTCAGGGAAGTAGCGATCGAGTGGCCGCAGATCGCGGCTCTGGATGTAGACCTCGCCGGCGCCCCCGCGAAAGACGATGGCGCGGAAGCCGTCCCACTTCGGCTCGAAGAGAAACGCCTCCGCCGGTCGGGCAGCTCGTCGGCAATCTTGGCGAGCATCGGTTCGACCGGCGGCTCTATCAGGAAGAGCGGCAGTCGAACGATTGTGGATGACGGTTGGCGCGCCGCGCGTTGGCGGTGTTCAAATAGGAGAGGACGCAGCTCGACTTCGGAGCGGGAAAGTGCGTCGTGAAGCGGCGCCGTCACATCCCGCGGAACGCGGAACGGATCCGGTGCTGTGGTTGCGCACAATCGCCCGACCCACGAGTCGTGTGGCCATGGAGGTGCCGATGGCAGGAAATCCGGCGCAGTTGATTCGCAGCGCGCCGTATTTCCCGGTGCCGGACGTCGAACAGGCGGCCGCGCATTACGAGCGCGTCCTCGGCTTCACGGCGCGACTATACCGGCGGCTCGCCTCCGGAATTCGCCATCTCAGCCGCGACGGCCAGTCGATCATGCTGCGGCTGGTGCCGGCGTCCGCGGCGATCAGCCCCAACGAGAAGCAGGGCGGCACGTGGGACGTCTTCTTCTGGGTGCGCGACGCGAAGGCGCTCCATGGCGAGCTGCAGCGCGCAAGGCGCCGAAATCGTCTACGGTCCGATCGTGCAGCAGGCATATCAGATGGAGGAGTTCGCGGTGCGCGACCGCGACGGATACGTCCTCGGCTTCGGGCAGCCGCTGCAGTAAAGCGCATGCTGGCCTCGTCCATGATCGTGTTGCGGTATCTCTGGGCGCTGCCAAATTCGCTCCTCGGCGTGCTGATCGTTCCATTCGCGCTCCTGACTCGTGGCGGACGCATTCAGATCGTTGACGGCGTCCTCGAGGTCTGCGGCTCACTGCCAGCGCTGCTCCTGCGAAACTGCACGGCTCTCCCCGGAGGCGTCGCGGCGATTACGTTCGGCCACGTCGTGATCGGACGCGACGAGCTGACGCTCGACGCGACACGGCGTCACGAGCGCGTGCACGTCGAACAATACGGGCGGTGGGGACCGGCGTTCATCCCTGCCTATCTGATCGCGAGCGCCCTGAGCGCGTCTCGCGGCACCGGCGGATATCACGGCAACTACTTCGAGCGCGATGCCGTACAGACGGAGCGGCGACTTCGAGCGATGGTGACCAACGACGGCGCACTGCGACTGCGCATCCGCGTCGCCAATCCCCCGGCGGGCGTCCTGTTTCGTCTGCAGCGTGGCGCGCGGGAGCTGGACGCGCCGATCCGTGAATCGCCGCGCGAGCTCATGTTCGAGTTCGACGTGCGCGTCGGCCAACGGGCCGACGCGCTGCCGAATTTTCTCGGTCCGTTCACGCAGGGACCTCCGGCGGCGCGTTTCGTCTACATCAACTCGGGGACGTACGCGGGACAGACCGGGTCGCCCTGGTCTCGCCGTGCGAAGGTGGCGCTCACCAACATCAGCTGGGCGTTGATTCGCCGTGCGCAGGCAGCCGATGGCGTGCTCGAGCTCGAGTTTCCCGGCACGGGTAGCGATGGCGGGCCTACCTGCGCGAGCGTCAAGCAGCACTCTGGTTGGCGCCTCGCCAGCCAGACCGAAGTACACCGCAGGCGATGAGCAGCATCCGGATTACGACGAACGTGCAGGCGCCGATCGATCGCTGCTTCGAATCTGGCGCGCGACGTCGATGTGCATGTCCAGGCTGCAGCGTTCACCGGCGTGCGGGTCGTGCCGCCCGGACGCCTCCACGGCCGGCTCGAACCAGGGGATCTCGTCACGTTCGAAGGGCGGCACCTCGGCTGGCGCATGCGTCTGACCGCGCGCGTCGTCGAGATGGTCCGGCCCGGCCGGTTCGTCGACGAGAGTGTCGCCGGACCGTTTCGCACCTTCCGGCACACGCACGAATTTCGCGAGGCCGAGGGCGCGACGGTGATGACCGACACCCTCGAATGGATATCGCCGCTCGGCTTTGTGGGGCGCCTCGTCGATCGTCTTCTTCTCCGGCGGCACCTCACGTGGTTCATCGAGCAGAAGCAGCGTGCGCTCAAGTCGATGGCCGAGCAAGGCGATGCATCTACGCCTGGTCATCGTGCTGAGGACGGCGTCGCACCCGACGCGACTCGCCTTCGCGCCTGAACAGCAGAATGTCAGAAGCGAGTGTCACTGTCAGTGACTCGAGCGCATCGACGCGATCGGCCAACTTGAAGCGTGCGCCCCGGTAACTGCCGCGCAGCAGATCGCGAAGGGCTCCTGAGGTGAGCGCGTGCTGTTCGCGCGCGGTGCCGCGCTCCACGAGGGCGAGCTCAGGCGCATGCTCACTGACGATCGCATCCGTTCGATCGCGCCGGACCGCCTCGCCCAGTAGCGCCGCGCGAAGCTCGATCAAGTCGTCCTCCGCGGGCGCCGCGATCAGCAGGTGCCCCTGCGGCTTCAGCACGCGCACGCACTCCGCCGCATTGCGGCGGCCGTGCACCGAGAGGATGAGGTCGACGGCGCCGTCGAGGAGCGGGAGACGGCGATCGGCATTCGCCACGATCCACGTCAGCCCCGGAAACCGTCGCGCCGCGTGCTCGGCGGCCGCGGCCGCGAGATCGATCCCCACGCCCGCGATCGAGTACTTCGTGGACAGCGTCGCGAGCACTTCGCCCGACCCGCTGCCGAGATCGACAACCACCGCGTCGGGAGCAAGTCCCAGGGCGGCCGCGCGGCCGACGATCTGGTCGAGGATCGTTTGCCCGACGCCCGAGGCCAGCAGCCGGGCCCGCGCTTGGATGGCGGCACGGGGATCGCCGGCGACGGTCGAGCGGCGATCCTGCGGCTGTAGCAGATTCAGATAGCCGCTGCGCGCCAGGTCGAACGCGTGCCCGCGCGGACACGCGTATTGCCGGTCTTCGTTCCGCAGCGGCAGGCCGCAGGAGCGCACCGTGCAGGCGAGCGGCAATCCCACGATCGCTCATCGTAGCCTCCGCCACGCGCGCTTGTGGCACAATCCTGGTCGCCTCGAGAGCGATCTTCCTTCCGCATCCATGCCGTTGAGACCAGAAGTAGCGGGCGTCCGCGAGTCGCCGCTGGTGACAGATTGCGACCGCGGCCGAGCGCATGCCGGGATCGATCAAGCTGTGCTACGGCGAGTCGGACATGCACGACGCCAGAGTTCATCTGCCGTGCGGCGGCCGACGCGCTGCGGGCCGGTCACACGTTCTACACGCACACCGCCGGTTACGCCGAGCTGCGTGAGGCGATCGCCGCCAAGGTGTTCGCGCTTCACGGCGTCGAGTACCGCGCCTCGGAAGTGATGAGCACGGTCGGTGCGACGGCCGCGATCTTCACCGCGGTTCGCGCGTTCGTGGGACCGGGCGACAACGCCGTCGTCATCAGCCCGGCCTACGCGATCTTCGCCAACGACGTCGTCATGGCGGGCGGCGAGCCGCGAGCGGTGCCGCTGGCGCGTCGACGGACGCGATTCGCGCTCGACCTCGATCGCGTCCGACAGTCGATCGACGGACACACGCGGCTGATCGTCGTCAACAGCCCGTCGAATCCCACCGGATGGATGATCACCGTCGACGAGCAGCGGGCGTTGTACGAGCTCGCGGAGCCGCTACGACCTGATGATTCTGGCGGACGAAGTCTACGAGCGACTGGTGTTCGACGCGCACGATCGCGCCGTCGTTCGCGCGCCGTCGCCGATCGACGCGATCGCCTGATCGTCGTCAACAGCTTCTCGAAGACCTACAACATGACCGGCTGGCGGCTCGGGTGGGCGCAGAGCAGCGAGCGCGTGATTCGCTCGATGTACAAGGCGGCCGAGTTCATCACCTCCAATCCGCCGGCGATGGTGCAGCAGGCGGGCATCGTCGCGCTGCGCGACGGCGAGCCGTACATCGACGAGCTTCGCGCGCATTACGCGGCGCGTCGCGAGCAGGTGCGGACCGCGCTGGCGGCGATTCCGGGGGTGTCGCTGATCGAGCCGCAGGGCGCGTTCTACGCGTTCTTCGCGGTCGAGGGCCTGACGCGACAGCACGGCATTCACGGCGCGGCTCGTTCGCGCAGACCGGCCTCGCGCTCGCGCCGGGCGCCGCGTTTGGACCGGCCGGCGAGGGCTACGTGCGCCTGTGTTTTGCCGCGAGCGAACCGACGGTCACCGACGCGCTGGGCCGCTTCACCGCCTTCATGTCCGCGACGTAGCGGTTTTCTGTCCTGGCACCGGCGGTGGCACTCGCCCGCCTGCGTGGCGCACTCCCCAGTCAACCATCGCTCGCAGGATGGGGCGGAGATCCTCACCTTTCTGCGTGAGCGAGTATTCCACGCGCGGCGGGTGCTCGCTGTAGCGATGCGCGACGATGATGCTGGCATCCTGCAGGCGTTTGAGTCGGTCGGCAAGGATGTTGGTGGGAATGCCTTCTGTTGAGCCCGCGAACTCGGCAAAACGGCGCTTGCCTCGCACCAGGTCGCGGACGACGAGCAACGACCAGCGGTCGCCGACGAGATCGAGGGAGCAGGCGACGGGCAGCGGGAACGCCGGTCGCGCATCCGTCGCTTAGCATAACAAGTAACTTGCAAAATGCAAGTGACTCCCGCTACCATCCGTGAACCTTGTTCAGCCGCGTGCGCATCGTGGGTCTCGGCCTGTTCCTCGCCGCCATGGCCAATCGGGCCGCGGCGCAGGCGTCGACCCGGTGCCCACGGTCGCGCGGAAGCCGATGGCCGCATAACCGTGCGCGCCCTTCGCGCAGGCGCGCCGCTCCACATCGACGGTCAACTCGACGAGGACATCTACAGGCGACACCAGCCGATCGGCGATCTTCATCCAGCAGGAGCCGGACGAAGGGCGAGCCGGCGACCGAGAAGACCGAGGCCTGGGTGTTCTTCGACGACGATACGATCTACGTGTCGGCGCGGTGCTGGGAATCGCATCCCGAGCGGCGGGTCGCCAACGAGATGCGGCGCGACACCAACCAGCTCCGCCAGAACGACACCTTCGCGGTGCTGTTCGACACGTTCCACGATCGCCGCAACGGCTATCTTGTTCTACGCCAATCCGATCGGCGGCCTGGCCGACAGCCAGATCACGGACGAGGGGCCGCCGAACGTCGACTGGAACACCGTGTGGGACGTCAAGACCGGACGTTTCGACGGCGGATGGACGATCGAGATGGCGATTCCGTTCAAGTCGCTGCGCTATCAGCCGGGCCGCGACCAGACCTGGGGCATCAATCTCCGACGCGTCGTGCGCTGGAAGAACGAATGGTCCTACCTCGCGCAGGTGCCGCGCGCGATGACGACGTTTCGCGGCATCCTGAAGATCTCGTCCGCGGCGACGCTCGCGGGCCTGCAGGCGCCCGTCGCGGCAGCCGCAATCTCGAGCTCAAACCGTATGCGCTCGGCGGGCGTGTACGACCGACACACCGTGACGCCGCGGTCTGCAACGACGCGCGACGGCTCGCGTCGGCGCCGACGTCAAGTACGGCGTCACGCAGAATCTCACCGCCGACCTGACGATCAATACGGACTTCGCTCAGGTCGAAGTGGACGAGCAGCAGGTCAACCTGACGCGCTTCAACCTGTTTTTCCCCGAGAAGCGTGACTTCTTCCTCGAAGGCATGGGGACGTTTGCGTTTGCCGGCCGTGCGAGCGCGGGCCTGGCGGCCGGTTCCGGCGACACGCCTTATTTGTTTTTTCAGCGCCGCATCGGCCTCGACGGCGGACGCGAGACGCCGCTGCGCGTGGGCGGCCGGCTGACGGGAAGGTGGCCGGCGTCACCATCGGCGCTGTTAAATGTGCAGACCGGCGACGAACCGAGGCCGTCCGCAGTCGAGTCGACCAACTTCACGGTGCTGCGCGCCAAGCGCGACATCCTGCGTCGCAGCAGCATCGGCGCGATGTTCACGCACCGACCGCCACGCCAGGCCGCGTCGGCTCGAACGAAGGCTACGGCGTGGACGCCAACTTCTCCTTCTTTCAAAACGTGCGGTTCGATACTTACTCGCCCGCACGCGGACCGAGGGGCGCGCTCGGCGACGATCTCAGCTACCGCGGGTTCTTCGACTACAACGGCGATCGCTACGGCGTGCAGGCCGAACGCCTGGTCGGTCGAGCCCAACTTTCTTCCGGAGATCGGCTTTCTGCGCCGCACCGATATGCGCCGCAATTTCGGGTCGGCGCGATTCAGCCCGCGGCCGACCACATTCCGCACGTGCGGCAGTTTCAAACGCAGGGCAGCATCAACTACATCACCAACAACAGAATCGGCTCGACACTCGCGAGCTGGCGCGGTCATTCCAGACCGAGCTCACCAACAGCGACGTTGCCAGCGTCGCGCTACACCGACAGTTCGAACGGCTCGTGCGTCCGTTCAACGTTGCGACCGGCGTCAACATTCCGGTGGGCGAGCTATGACTTCCACACGCTGCTGCTCTCGTACGCCGCCGGCCAGCAGCGCAAGATCTCGGGCGACGGTCGTGTACGAGACGGGAAAGTTCTACAGCGGCGATCGGCAGTCGATATCGGTCAACGGCGCCCGCATGCAGGTAACACCGCAGGTCTCGCTCGAGCCGAGCTTGTCGGTCAATTTTGTCGATCTGCCGCAGGGCGATGTTCACAGTGACTGTGGTGCGCAATCGCGCGACCTACACCGTGACGCCGCGGATGTACGTGAGCGGCATCGTGCAGTACAACTCCACGACGACGTCGTTTGGCAGCAACCTGCGCGTGCGCTGGGAATACGCGCCTGGCAGCGAGCTGTTCGTGGTGTATACCGACGATTACGACACGGATCCGAGGGCGGGTCTGTCGCCGCTCCGCAATCGCGCGTTTGTGGTCAAAGTCAACCGGCTGTTCCGGCCGTGATCGTCCGACGCCCGCCCGCGGTCCGGCCGTGAGGGCTGTCCGGACCTGACCCCGTCCGGACGGACTTGGCCCTGTCGGGAACCGCCCCTGTCGGACCTGACCCCGTCCGGATGACCTCGTCCGGACCTGACCCCGCGGTAGAATCGGCGCTCTCAGGAGGTCCCATGACTCCCGCTCGACGCCGCCCATCGCGCACAACAGCCCTTGCCATCCTTGCACCACTGATCGCCGCCAGCTCCCTCGTCGCCGCCCAGCAGCGCGCGGCGGACGGCGTGACTCTGAACGACGAAGGCGTGCCGCAGGTACTCGACCTTCTCGCTCTGCGCCGTCGATCCGGCCACCGGCCAGTCCGGCGCAGGCGTGACGACGCGCGTGCCGTTTGTCGGGCGGGCCGTGCCGCACGTGCGCGCCGGCGTCGGCGCGGTCTGCACCCAGGCATCGACCGTGGTCGAGTACGGGCCGCGCGGCCTCGACCTGCTGGCCAAAGGCGTTGCGCCGCCGGCGATCCTCGAGCAGCTGCTCGCCGACGATCGGCAGCGCGAGTCGCGCCAGCTCGCGGTGATCAACATGAAAGGGGAGGGGGCCGCGCACACGGGCAAGAGCAACGGCAACTGGGCGGGCAGCCGTCAGGGACGCAACTACACCGTGCAGGCCAACATCATGGTCGGTCCCGAAGTCGTCGAGGCGGTCGCAACGACGTTCGAAGCGACCGAAGGAACAGGCATGCCGCTCGCCGAGCGCATGATCCTGGCGCTCGAAGCCGGACAGCTCAAAGGCGGCGACCGGCGATGGGGCAATCTGCAGTCGGCGGCGATCAAAATCGCCGATCCCAACGATCCCGGGCGCGGCGGCGACTACATCGCCCTTGCCATCGAAGTCGGCGAACACCTGGAGCCGGTCGCCGAGATGAAGCGCATCTACTACACGACAGGCCGTCGTCTCGGCTATCGCACGTTCTCGCAGATCGACGGCCCCGATGTGATCGAGCTCAAGCGCATGCTGCACGCGGTGGGTTACTTTCGCCCTTCGCTCGCGGCTTTTCCCGAGCCGCCCGCGTCGATCAACACGCCGAAGATGCGCGAACTGCAGAAGAACGATCCCGCTCAATACGACAAGCTCGTGAGCGAGTCGCGGCGGCTCTCGACCGAATACAACCGCGACTATGCGCAGTTCGATCAGGAAGCGATCGCGGCCGTGGATAAATTTCGCGCCGACAAGGGCCTGAACTATCAAGGCAATCCGGCTGGGCTGGTCGACACGCGAATGGTGGAGGTGCTGAGAGCGGCCTTCATCGTGAAGCGCAAAGGGACTTCTCAATAGCGGAGCGGTGTGGCGGCCTATCGGGCTCGCGTACTTAAAGGCAAAGAAATACAAAGGTTTACAAGGATTTCCGCGCGCTTCGCCCTATTCTGAGTGCACAACGACAGAGGGGAAGCACCGGGTGGAGCGCCTCCAGTGAGCCGCAGCGCTTCACCCGGTTTTTTTTTGGAGACGCGAGCAGATGTTTGACGAGATGACTGGCAAGAGCGTCGATCGCCGCAGCTTCCTGCGTGGGTCGGCTGTGTTCGCGGCCGCCCTTGGCCTCGCGGTGACCCCTGCCTTCGCGCAGCAGCAGCCGCCGCCGCCGCCACCACAGGAACGCGAGCAGAAGAAGGAAGAGAAGCCCGCCCCCAAAGATCCGTTCGACACCGGTGAGAAGCCCGGCGAGACCAAGAAGTTGATCGACAAGGAAGGCCGCGAGTACCGTATCTGCCCGCAGTGCGGCTACAACATGTACAAAGAAGGCCGCATGTGGGTGTGCGAAAACTGCGGGTATAGCTACGTCGAGTAAGCCGCCGAAACGGTCGGGCTCGCGGCCGCCGACGTCGCGCGGCGGCAGACGCAGAGTAGCCACGGGATCGGCGCCCACAAAACGCCTAATCGGCCCCAATCAGCACACAGCCACGATCGAACTGTCATCCGTTTCTTCTGCGCTTCTGTGATCAGCTTTTCTGTGGAATCTGCGGCCTCGGCCGCACCCCCTCTGCGTAGCTGACTCGTTCCCGCCTTCTGCGGCTAAGCTATCGCCGTGGCTGCTACCAAATCTCTCAAAGACAAGACCATCTTCATTTCCGGGGCCTCCCGCGGGATTGGCAAGGCCATCGCGCTGCGCGCAGCGCGCGACGGCGCCAACATCGTCGTAACCGGCAAGACGGTCGAGCCGCACCCGAAACTGCCTGGCACGATCCATTCGGCCGCCGAGGAAATCGAGCGGGCCGGTGGACACGCGCTGGCCGTCGCCATGGACGTGCGCGACGAGGCGCAGGTCGAGAGCGCCGTGCAGCGGGCCGTCGATCGCTTTGGCCATCTCGACGTCGTCGTCAACAACGCCTCGGCCATTTCGCTCACCGGCACGGTCGAGACGCCGATGAAGCGCTTCGATCTGATGCACCAGGTCAACGTCCGCGGCACCTATCTCTGCACCCAGAAGGCGATCCCTCACCTGCGGCGCGCGGGGAATCCGCACGTGCTGAACATCGCGCCGCCGCTCGACTCGACGCTCCAGGCGCGATGGTTTGCGCCGCACGTCGCCTATACCATGGCGAAGTACGGGATGACGCTGTGCGTGCTCGGGATGGCCGAAGAGTTTCGCGGCGACGGCATTGCCGTCAACGCGCTGTGGCCGCGAACGACGATCGACACGGAAGCGATCCGATTGATCTCAGGCGACGAGGTCAGGAGGACACGGACGAGACGTGCCGAGATCATGGCCGATGCCGCGTACGCGATTGTGACGCAGCCTGCCCGCACGTTCACCGGGCGTTTTCTGATCGATGATCACGTGCTGCGAGAAGCCGGCGTGACCGACTTCTCGCAGTACCTGCAGAACGGGGCGAAGGAGAGCGACTTGATAGCCGACTTCTTCGTCTGACTATTGCTCGTCGTGCTCGTCGCCGGCAAAGCGGCCGGCGCCGGTCCAGATCGCCGGTTCGGGTGCGATGTTACGGTAATCGAGGCCGGGATCCGACGTGCCGCAGTGATTGAAGAGCACGTCGAAGACGTAGACCTGCGACGAGCCTTCGCCGTTGCCTGCGCCCGGATAGAAGGCCATCTCGTCTCCAGCCGCGATCACCGGGAAGCCGTTGTTGTCCACCTGTGTCTTCGTCGGCTTGGCGTTGTAGCCGAAGCGCGTGTCGTAGCTGCGGAGGAAATCAATCAGCCCGTTGAGCCACGGGTTGGGCTCGTACTTGCGCCCATTGGGACACGTGTTGGCGATTGTCGGACGATTCTGCGCGGCGTAGCGCTCGATCAGCCCTTGCACGTCGGGCATGGCGAGCGTCGTTCCCGGCGCTGGATCGGCGACGCGGCCCGAGTTGCTCGGGAAGGTCACCGTGATGTCCGAGGTCGCCGGGCTTTGCCCGCAGGCGCTCGTGGCGAAAACACGCACCGAGTACGAACCACCGCCGACATTGGCGTTCATCGTCGTGCTCGACACCTGGAACTGGGCAATCGTCTGCCCCGGCCCAAGCCCGGCCTGAATCACATAAGAGTTTGGCGCGCCATTGAGCGGGGGCGACCAGAGCAGAAAG
This sequence comes from uncultured Acidobacteriota bacterium, assembly GCA_963807105.1. GTDB lineage: Bacteria > Acidobacteriota > Vicinamibacteria > Vicinamibacterales > UBA2999 > DASPWV01. The sequence continues at coordinate 718,822 of CAWEAM010000003.1, forward strand.
GCTTCGGTGCCGCGCTGGATCGCGCGCAGGTTGAGCGGCTCGCTCGGGGCGCAGGAGATGACAACCATCACTTCGTTGGAGGGCGGACTGGCGCCCTCGGCGTTGACGGCCACGACGCGCACGAAGTACGTGCCGGGTCCTGCCGTCGCCGAAAACGACGTCAGCGCACCGCTGACCGGAAATGAAGCCGCGATCTGCCCGGGTGCAAGGCCAGCCTGAATGACATAGGAAGTCGGCCCGTTTGCCGACGGCGTCCACGTCAACGTGGCGGTCTGCCCGGTGACGAAAAAGACGAGGTTTGACGGTGCGGTCGGCGGCGCCGCATGCAGCGGTGCCGTGCTGAAACCAACCGCGCATGCAGTGATTGCAACTGCGAGTGCGAAACGATTGAAGCGGCGAAAAAACATGCGCGTTTACTCTACAGGCGCGCTGCACGCCGCGCAAATTTCAGTGGCGGCGCATGCGGAAACGCGCGCCTGCGTTCGTCCTCGGACACACTGCGCCAGGCGCGATCGTTCACAGGAAGGCCATCGACGGTGACCCGGCCGGCAACGATGTGCGCGCGCGCTTCGCTTCGCGTCGCGAGACCGAGCTTGGACAGCGCACGCGCGAGCGGAACACCTCGCGGCCCCGCCGCGCCGCCGGCCGCACGCCGCCGGCGACCCTCGGTCACGTCCGATAATTGCCGAACTGGAGGGCGATGCCGAAGTCGTGCTCGCGCAGCAGATGAATCGCGCCTTGCAGATCGTCGCGAGACGGCGACGAGATGCGCACCTGATCGCCCTGAATGGCGGCCTGGACCTTTTTCATCTTGGCATCCTTGAGAAGCTTCACGATTTCGCGCGCCGTTTCACTCGGAATGCCCATCTGTAGCGTAATCACCTGACGGACGGTTCCACCCGCAGCGTTTTCGACGTCGCCCGGCTTGAGGTTCTTGACCGGGACGTTGCGCCGCACCATGCGGGTCTGCACCACTTCCCAAACCGCTCCGAGCTTGAACTTGTCCTCGGCGGTCAGCGTCAACGTGTTGTTCTTCTGATCCAGCTCGATCGCGGCGGGCGAGCCCTTGAAGTCGTAGCGTTGCGCAATTTCCTTGCGCGCCTGGTTGATCGCGTTGTCAACTTCCTGAAGGTCAACCGTCGACGTCACGTCGAAGGAATTCATCGTGGCCATCTCGTGTCATCGTAGCTGAACGCTCAACTGCTGTGCTTGAGCCGGCCCGTTCAGGCGGCTACAGTACGGGGGACTCATGCCACTGGAGCCACTCGTGCTCGTCGTGGACGACTATCAGGATGCGCGCGAGATGTACGCCGAATATCTCAAGGCGTCCGGATTCCGCGTCGTGGAGGCCGGCACGGGCATCGAGGCGGTCGAGAAGGCGCGACACAGCATGCCGGACTGCATCTTGATGGATCTGTCACTGCCGGGCATCGACGGCTGGGAAGCCACCCGTCAATTGAAGGCAGACGTCGCGACGAAGCACATTCCAGTGGTTGCGATCACCGGTCACGCGTCGGAGCTCGCGTCGCGTGACGCCCGCGCCGCCGGCTGCGCGTCGTTCGTCCTCAAGCCGGCCCTGCCAGACGCCGTGGTCGCCGAAGTCCGTAAGGCCCTGGCCGACAGCGCGAGTTGAACGCCGGCCGCCGGCTCAACCTACTAGAATGGAGCTGTGCGCGCCGAGGCGAGCCGCTCCGTTCCACTGATCCGCAGTTGGCGCCGATCGCATCACTGACGAAGACGACGTTGCGGTCGAGGAGCCGATGGAGGTGCGGGTCAACGGTGCGCCCTTCTCCGTGATCATGCGCACGCCCGGCCGCGACCGCGAGCTTGCCGCAGGATTTCTCTTTGCCGAAGACGTCATCCGCGCCAGCGACGAGCTTCTGACCATCGAAGAGTGCGAAGACACCACGGAAGAAGGGCGCGGCAATACGCTCAACGTCACCGTTGGCGGCGACGCGATCGCGCGCCTGTCCACGCGGCTCGGCGAACGGCGGCAGGTGATGATGACGGCGTCGTGCGGGCTCTGCGGCCGCCGGACGATCGAAACGCTGCGGGCGCGAGTGGCGACGGTCGAGGGTCACTGGACGGTGAGCGCCGACGTGGTTCGACGGCTCCCTGAGGAACTCCGCAACGCGCAGCGGGTGTTCGACGCCACCGGCGGCCTTCACGCGGCGGGCCTCTTCGATCGCGACGGCTCGCTCCGCGCGATTGCCGAGGATGTCGGCCGGCACAACGCGGTGGACAAGATCATCGGCCGCCGGTTGATGGAGGACGCGCTTCCGCTGTCAGAGTCGATGCTCGTCGTCTCCGGCCGCACGTCGTTCGAGCTGGTGCAGAAGGCGCTGCTCGCTGGGATTCCGTTCATTGCTGCCGTGTCGGCGCCGTCGAGCCTCGCCATCGAGCTTGCGGCGGCCTCGAGCATGACGCTGTGCGGCTTCGTCCGCGGCGAGCGCTTCAACGTCTACGCCGGCGGCCGGCGCATCGGCTGACACGTCGGACACCAATACGTCACGCGCGCGTCGTCTCCACGCCTGTCGAACGCGATCGCGGTTCCGCACTTGCGACACGCGAGCCCGCTGCGGCTGTAGACCCATACGCGATCCTCGGCGCGCATGCGTCCTGTGGTGCGGCGGCCGGAGCGATACGTCACCATGGCCGGGCCGGGCGCATCGACTACGTTCTCGAGCAACAAGCGTCGAGCCGTGCCGATCACTTCGCGCAGTTGTTCGTCTTCGAGGGCGCTGACGGGCGTGAAGGGATGTACGCCGGTGAGAAACAGGACCTCCGATTTGTAGACATTGCCGACGCCGGCCATCACGCGCTGATTGAGGATCGCGTCGGCTATCGCCTCTGCGCCGCGCGCGCGAAACCGGCGCAGCGCTTCCTCGGCATCGAAATCGGCGGCGAGCAGGTCGGGCCCGAGTGTCCCGACCGGCGTCTCCGGCGCGACACGCGCGGCAGATACGAACTCCGCGTCGTGCACGCGAAACGCGACAGCCAGCCATTCGGCCGTTTCCACGACAATCCGCATCGCGCTTCGTGACTGCTGCCAGCGCTCGCCCGGGCGATAGATGTGCCACGACCCACTCATCCGCATGTGCGTGCGGAGGACGAGACCCGGTGAAAACGTCATCAGCAGGTGCTTGCCCGCGGCGCCGACCTGCTCGACTGTCCTGCCGGCGATCGGCGTGTCTTCGTCGACCCGCGCCAGGTGCGCGAGAACGGTCTCGAACCTCGTCACTACGCGCCCGGCGAGCGCACGTTGGAGCGTGCGCGCCGCCTTGAAGATCGTGTCGCCTTCAGGCATCTCGTGGGGCGCGAGCGGGACTATGATGTGCGGACATCGGCCGAGTATTTCACAGGGGGTCACATGAGGACCAAGCGAGGATTGCTGGCTCTACTGACGATCATCGCTGCGTTATCGCTGACGATGGTGAGCGCGCGTCAAACGCCGGGTGATGCCGTGCGGATCGACGCCGACGACATCGGCGGAGTGGTTCGTGGCCCGAAGGGGCCCGAGGCTGGCGTCTGGGTGATTGCCGAGACGACGGACCTTCCGACCAAGTACAGCAAGACCGTCGTCACGGACGATCAGGGGAGATACGTCGTTCCAGACTTGCCGAAGGCCAACTACAACGTCTGGGTGCGCGGCTACGGGCTGATCGACTCGCCGAAGACGCAGGCGGCACCAGGGCGCAATCTCAACCTCACCGCGGTTCCGGCGCCGGACGCGCGTGCCGCCGCGCAGTATTACCCTGCCGGCTACTGGTTCTCGCTGCTGCAGCCGCCGGCGAAGACCGAGTTCCCGGGTACCGGACCCAAGGCAACGGCATCTCGCCGAACATCCGCAATCAGTCGGACTGGATTCGCACGGCAAAGTCGGGCGGGTGCTGGGCCTGCCATCAGCTTGGCAACAAGGCGACGCGTGAGATTCCCAAAGCGCTCGGCAGCTTCGAGTCGAGCGCCGACGCGTGGGAGCGTCGCGTGCAGTCGGGGCAGGCCGGACAGGGGATGCTCAACGGGTTGAACAACCTGGGCGTGGCGCGCTTTGCCGACTGGACCGATCGCGTAGCGGCAGGCGAGCTGCCGCCGGCGCCGCCAAGACCGCAGGGGATCGAGCGACAGGTCGTCATCACGCAGTGGGACTGGGCCGACCCGAAGGTGTATCTGCACGACGAGGTCTCGACCGATCGCCGCAATCCCAGGCTCAACCCGAACGGCTTGATCTACGGCGCGCTCGAGCTCAGCGCCGATTACCTGCCAGTGCTCGATCCGGTCGAACACACGACGAGTCAGGTGAAGCTCACGGTGCGTGACGCCAACACGCCAGCGACGTCGCCGAAGATGCCGCATCCGTCGCCGTACTTTGGCGACGAGGCGATCTGGACAAGCCGCAACAACGTGCACAATCCGATGTTCGACCACCGCGGCCGCGTGTGGCTCACGTCCGCAGTGCGCCCGTTCGAGAATCCCGATTTCTGCAAGTCGGGGACATCCGTCGGCGAAGCTGACGCCGGTGGAGCGTTCGAGCCGCCACCTCGCCGTCTACGACCCGAAGGACGGCTCGCTGACGCATATCAGCACGTGCTTCGGCACGCATCATCTGATGTTCGCCGAGGATGCGAATCACACGCTGTGGACGAGCGGTGGCGGTCCCGTGGTCGGATGGCTCAACACGAAGATGTTCGACGAGACCAAGGACGAAGTGAAGTCGCAGGGGTGGACGGCGCTCATCATCGACACCAACGGCAACGGCAAGCGCGACGAAGGCTACGTCGATGCGAACGCGCCGGTGGATCCGGCCAAGGACAAGCGCTTCGGCGGCGGGTTCTACTCGGTGGCGCCAGCGCCCGACGGCTCGATCTGGGGCACGGTGCTCGGTTTCCCCGGAGCAGTCGTGCGGCTCAACCCGGGCGCCAGTCCTCCCGAGACTGCGCTTGCCGAAGTGTACGAGCCGCCCTTCAACGATCCGAAGAACCCCGGCTTCTCACCGCGCGGCGGCGACGTCGATCGCAACGGCGTCTTCTGGGCCGCGCTGGCAAGCGGCCATCTCGCCAGCTTCGATCGGCGCAAGTGCAAGGGACCGCTCAACGGACCGAAAGCCACCGGGCAGCATTGTCCCGAGGGCTGGACGCTGTACGCGGAGCCGCTCCCGCAGCTCAAAGGCGTTACCGAAGGCGGCAGCGCCGAAGCGAGCTACTACACGTGGGTCGATCAGTTCGACACGTTCGGACTCGGCCGCAACGTGCCGATCAACACCGGTAATGGATCCGAAGGTCTGCTCGTACTCAAGGACGGCAAGTGGGTCGTGCTGCGAGTGCCATATCCGCTCGGGTTCTACACGAAATGGATGGACGGCCGGATCGATGATCCCAACGGTGGTTGGAAGGGCCGAGGCCTCTGGGCCACTGTGAGCACGCGTGCGCCGTTCCACATGGAGACGGGCAAGGGCACGCCGAGCAAGGTGTTGCACTTCCAGTTGCGCCCGGAGCCGTTGGCGCGATAACCGCCATACCTCGGTTCGAGACAAGAGTTTGCGACGGTGGTTCGCCGCCGGTATTCGGCGCCCGAACCGCCGTTCGAACTAGTGTTCTGAGCCGACGTCCCGAACTGGCGGTAGCGCGCTTCGTTTCGGCACTCGCAGCTGCAATCCCATCGCGGTTGTTGCGAAGCCGGCCTCGATGAGGAAGGCGGCCGCATGATCCACTGCTGCCGGTGTGCCGTTGATCTGCTCGATCAGCCAGCCGCGGCTGCCTTCCGGCGCGCGTGACGCGATGGCCACGAGTTCGCGCGCGACGGCGCGGCCGATGCGCGAGCGGTCGGGCTCGTCGGCGGGCAGCGACATCAGAAACGCGCGATCGCCGCGCGCGATCCAGGCCGCGACCCGGCCCTCGACGAGGATCACCCGTGCGCCGGCCGCGCGCATGGCTCGCGGCGCCGAGTCGGGCCACTCCGGCCAGGGGAGCATCGCGCCGTACGGATTGGCCGGATCGGTTGCCGCCAGCGTGACCGCGACAGGCGCATCCGGTTCCTCGCGCGCGGCGCGCAGCAGATCGACGGCGCCCGGCTGCGCAAACTGCGCGGCGCCGAGGCCGGCGACGAAGTACCCGCGCCTCACGCGGCCGGTTTCCTCGAGGCGCCGCAGCACTGTGTAGATCGTGCTGAAGCCGCCGGGTATCTGCTCGATTCCCATGAGCTCGCGCGTGACGATGCCGTGGCGCGTGAGCAGCTGCTGCGCAAAGGCGGTCGCCCACTGTGTGAGGGTGCGCTCACGGTCGCCTCGAATCGCCGCCCAGCGACCCTCGGCGGACGGCGGCACCAGCCGGCGCGATCGGAACGGCGTGGCTCGCCCCGGCCGGCGCACCCGCTCGGGCGGACGCAAGTAGGCGCGCAGCGCGTGCAGCGTGTCGTTGGTCACCTGTCCCTTCCACACCAGCGACCAGAGCGCGTCCACGATCTCCTGCGGAAACCCGCCGCCGAGCGCCGTGAGCAGCGGCGCGAAGAACGACGCGCCCTGACCGCGCAGATGCGCGAGCACTTCCGCTTCGCGCTCCTTGATCTCCGGCGGCTCCGTCACCGGAGGCAGCAGCCGCTCGAGATGGTCGGTCAGATAGAGCGCAATTCGCCCATCGCGATCGCCGAGTGGTTCCACCCCGACCCACACGACCTCGCCGGCGGCCATCAGCGTATCGATCTGCGACGGCATGTACTCGCCGACCCGCGACGGCAGGATGTCGACTTCGAGCAGCGACGCGACGAGCGGCACGCCCTGCAGTTGCTCGATCGTGTCGAGCAGACCGTCGAGGCCGGCGCGCGGCCGACCGATGCCGTGCCACGTCGTCAAGAAGCGCCCCAGCACCGACGCCTCGACCGGCTCCACTTCCTGGCGAAGGCGCGCGAGCGATCGACGGCGGATGACCCGCAAGACCTCGACGTCGCACCACTCGCGGGCGCGGCCCCCGGGCCGGAACGCGCCTTCGACAATGCGTCCGGAGCCGACCAGACGCGTGAGCTGCGCGTCGACGATGGCGGTGGACGTGCCGAATCGCGCCGCGGGATCGGACGTGGGGAAGGGACCGTGCGTGCGCGCGTAGCGTCGCAGCAGGCCGCCGAGCGCGTCGGGCACCGGTTCGAGCAGCGCCTGTGGCAAACCCGCCGGAAGTGGAATGCCGAGCGCGTCGCGATAGCGCGCCGCATCTTCCACGGCAACCAGGCGGGCTTCTCCGCCGATCGGCAACTCGACCGCCCGGCGTGCGGCGACGAGATCCCTGATGGCGACGGGGGCGATACCTTCGACCGAGCGCGCGGCAATCTCGTCCACCGTGAGATCGCCGAGCCGCAGCAGGAGATCGTGAACGGCGTCCGTCGATCGGGCGCGGTAGCGCTCGGGCAGGTGTTGCAGCTCCGCCTCTGTCGATTCGATCGCGGCAGTGTCGAGCAGATCGCGCAGCTCCGCCTCGCCGATCAGCTCGCGCAACTGCGCCTGATCGACGGCCAGTGCCTGCGCCCGCCGCTCCGCCAGCGGCGCGTCGCCGTCGTAGATGTAGTTGGCGACGTAGTTGAAGAGAAGCGCCGATCCGAAGGGCGACGGCGTGCGCGAATCCACCGTGGCCACGCGCAGCGAGCGGCTGCGAATGCGCCGCAGTACATCCACGAGCGCCGGCAGATCGAAGACGTCGCGCAGGCACTCGCGATAGGTCTCGAGGATGATCGGGAACGATCCATAACGGGCCGCCACCGACAACAGATCGGCGGCGCGCTTGCGCTGCTGCCAAAGCGGGGCGCGGGCGCCGGGCCGGCGCCGCGGCAACAGCAGCGCGCGTCCGGCCGCCTCGCGAAAGCGGGCGGCGAAGAGCGCCGTCGATCCGAGTTGACGCAGGATCAGCCCTTCGACCTCGTCGGGATCGGGGAGCATGAGCTGCGGATCCGGCGGCGCGTCGGTCTCCGGAAAGCGCACGACGAACCCGTCATCGCCCCACATCGTCTCGGCTTCCAGGCCGAGCTCGCTCTTGATGCGCGCGCTGACCGCCATCGCCCACGGCGCGTGCACGCGGCTCCCGAGCGCCGAGAGCACGAGGATCCGCCAGTCGCCGAGATCATCACGCGTGCGTTCGATGAGGAGCGTCCGATCGTCAGGTACGGTTTCGGCGGCGCGTTGCTGATCATCGAGATACTGGAGCAGATTGGTTGCCGCGATGCTGTCGAGCCCGTGATCGCGCTCGAGGCGCGCCTGCGCCTGCGCGCGTGGCTGGTGGCGCAGCTCGCGAACCAGCTTGCCGATGGCGATCCCCAGCTCGATCGGCCGGCCGGCGGCCTCGCCTTTCCAGAACGGCATCTTGCCGGGCTGGCCGGGCGCCGGTGTGACCAGCACGCGATCGTGCGTGATCTGCTCGATGCGCCAGCTGGACGCGCCGAGCAGGAACGTCTCGCCCACGCGCGCCTCGAACACCATCTCTTCGTCGAGCTCGCCGACGCGCGCGCGCTCGCGATCGGCACCGGCCAGGAAGACACCGTAGAGGCCGCGATCGGGAATCGTGCCGGCATTGGCGATGGCCACGTGCTTGGCGCCCTGGCGAGCACTGACGACCCCGTTGACCCGGTCCCAGGTGATGCGCGGCCGCAGCTCCGCGAATTCGTCCGACGGGTAGCGGCCCGAGAGCATGTCGAGAACCCCTTCGAAGACCCGCCGGCTCAGCTCGGCATACGGCGCGGCCTGCCGAATCATTCGATACAGATCGTCCACGCGCCAGTCGTCCACCGCGGTCATCGCCACGATCTGCTGCGCGAGGACATCGAGCGGATTGCGCGGATACCGCGACGGCTCGACCTGGCCGTTGAGCATGGCGTGCGTGACTGCCGCGCAGGCGACGAGGTCGCCGCGGAATTTCGGGAAGACAACGCCGTTGCTCACCTCCTCGATGCGATGACCGGCGCGGCCGATCCGCTGCAGTCCGCTCGCGACCGACGGTGGCGCTTCGATCTGGACGACCAGATCGATAGCGCCCATATCGATGCCGAGCTCGAGCGAGGACGTCGCCACGAGCGCCCGCAGGCGCCCGGCTTTGAGCAGGTCCTCGATCTCCATCCGCTGCGCGCGCGCCAGCGAGCCGTGATGCGCGCGGACCAGCGGCTCCTCGGCGAGCTCGTTCAGCGCCGCGGCCAGTCGTTCGGCGAGGCGACGGCTGTTGACGAAGATCAACGTCGAGCGATGCGACCGGATCAATTCGAGCAGGCGCGGATGAATCGCCGTCCAGATCGACGGTGCCGCCGGCGATTGCGACGCCGGCCCGCTCCGGAGCTCGATGGCGCCGAACTCGCGCACGGGCCCAGGCCCCGCCGCCTTGCCGGCAAGCTCGAAGACCTTGGCCATATCCTCGATTGGAATGTGTACGGTGATGTCGAGCCGCTTCGGCTCGCTGGCGTTGACGATCGTGACCTCGCGATAGCCAACCGTGCCCTCGGAAACGGTGAACTCCTCGTTGACGACCTCCTCGAGATCCTCCGGGCCGGAGTCCTTCGCGTGCGAGTCGCCGCGCGCGGCCTTTTTGGTCTTCGCGCGCTCGCGTGTCTTCGGCCTCGAAAGGTGAACCGCGCCGCCGAGGAATCGCGCCACCTCGTCGAGCGGCCGCTGCGTCGCCGACAGGCCGATGCGCTGTAGCGGCCGTTCGAGCAGGCCCTCGAGCCGCTCCAGCGAGAGCGCCAGGTGCGCACCTCGCTTGGTCGAGACCAAGGCGTGGATCTCGTCCACGATCAGCGTTTCCACCGAGCGCAGGCGCTCGCGGGCATTCGACGTAAGAAGCAGGTAGAGCGACTCCGGCGTCGTGATGAGGATGTCGGCGGGATCGCGCAGAAAGCGGGCACGCTCATTGGCCGGCGTGTCGCCGGTGCGCAGGCCGATCGCCGGCGCGTGAAACGTCGCGCCTTCGGCAGCGGCGATGTTGGCAATGCCGGTGAGCGGCGCGCGCAGGTTGCGCTCCACGTCGACCGCCAGCGCCTTGAGCGGCGACACGTACACGACGCGGCAGCGTGCGCGAGTGTCCGGAGGCTCGAACATGAGGCGATTGAGGCACCACAGGAACGCCGTCAGTGTTTTGCCCGTACCGGTCGGCGCCAGGATGAGCGTCGACTCACCGCGCGCGATGGGCGGCCACCCGAGCCGCTGCGGGCGGGTCGGCGCCGCAAACGAGCGGCGAAACCACTCCCGGACCTGCGGCTGGAAGAGATCGAGGACCTCGCGCATCTTTTCGATCATAAAGTGTGAAAACACGGGCGCTCGACTCGACGGGGAGCCGTTTATAATCTGCTCATGGGTGATGCCGGCGAAGGATTGATCGATGCAGATTCCCGCCTCCAGGAGCGGATGGAAGAACTGGAGGAAAGTCGAAAAGCCGCGAAGAACAAGAAACCGCAGGAAGACCCCGAGCGCGTGCGCACACGCGAATCGTTGAGGCTGGCGCGCACCGAACTGCAGCGTCAGCTCGAGCTCACCGGTAACGCGGCCCGTCGCGCACAAATCTCGCAGGCGGTGGCCGAAATCGAAAAGCGGCTGACCTCGCTGTCGTAGCGCGCTCCCCTGGCGTGCGACGCGGCGACCCGAGAGGTCGAAGGTTCGGCGCGCGACACTGCGCCGGGCAGGCGCATCTCATCACAGTGGCCGCGCAACTGCTCCGCGGGTCCGAGGCGATCCCTGATCAGCCAAGCAGGTCGGAGAATCTCTCGCTGACGCCCATGGGCGCGGCGAGCTCGCACAGCCGCCGTGTGCCGTCATCGCGCAAGTGGCGAGGCAACGGCGGCGATGGAATGGGGCTCGCCACCGCTCTGGCCAGCGCTCGGTCGTAGTCGGCCGCCATGTGCTCGAGCCTATGGTGGGCGGCCCACCAGGCGCGGGCCGCGCCTCCGAGGCGCGAGCGCTGGAGGGCGTCGATCGCGAGCGTCTCGAGCGCAGACGGGAGCGCGGCGTCCTCATCCAGCACGTCGATTGCGATGGCGATCGGCGGCAGGTCGGCAAGGTGCGACAGCGCGGTGACGAGCGTCGCTTTGCCGGCCGCCGCGCATCGCAGCCACGACGCCGAGGTCTCGCGATTCGTGGGCCAACGCAGACACGAGCAGATGTCTGCGGCTGCCACGTACGACGCCACTTCTTCCTCCGGCACATAGCCGGTGAGCTGCACGCGGTCGGCGATTTGCAGCCGCTCCGCTTCGCGCATCGCATCGTAATGATCGGCGCGCTCCCCGACGATGAGAAGGTGAAGCGAGGGGGCGCGCGCAGCGACGGCGGCCACGGCTTTCATCAACGGCCCGAGCCGTTTCTCCGGAGTGACGCCGCCGAGCGCGACCACGATCACCGCGTTTTCTGCAATGCCGTGCCGCGCGAGTATGTCGGGACGCGCGATGCGCGGCTGCGGTTCGGCCACTCCCATCGCGATGGGCGCGATCGGCGCGACTGGAAACCGCTCTCGCAGCGCGTCGGCGACCCGGGGACTGTGCACGAGGGTGAGGCGCGCGCTCCTGATCGCCAGCCGCACGAACGGCCATTGCTGATAGAGCGCGCTCTGCCCGAGTCCTGCGGCGATCAGCTCGGCGGCCTCGGGCGGCGCATCGGGCTCGTTTGCACGGAATTCCGCGAGGTAATCGTCGCGCCGCGGCCGGAGGCGCTCGGTGAGCAGCCAGAGTGCGCGCGCCTGGTGCAGCTGTGCGTCGTGGAGAACGACCACGCCCGGATAGTTGAAGAGGTAGGCCCACATGTAGCCGTGGCACGCCGCGTTGCCCAGCTGATAGACGGTGAGGTCGTACGGTTGACGGCGCTGCCTCCAGACGAAGTCGTGGGCGCCGAGGGTCTGGCTGTCCGCTGCGCGATCTGCGGAGTCTTCAACATACACGTCGATGTCGTGCTGCTGTCTGAGCAGCGGCAGGAGCTCCGCGGAGTACGCCGCGATCCCTGAGCGGCTCGGCGGCATGGGAGAGAACCAGGCAATCTTCACGGGTTGAAGGAGTTGTAGCGTACCTCGGAGGGCGCCACGGCCGGTTGCAGTGAGGGTTCGGCGATCGACCTAGTCCGCGTACTGATGCAGGGCGGGTCAGGCCCGCGTCCGGACGCCCGACGCCAGCCAAAACGAGCGCTCGTCACCGCGAATTGCAACCTGATCGCTGTGATAGCATCAGGGGTTGAACTTGGGAAATTCTTCACAAGCTCGAGCTCGAGTCGGAATCCGCCACGCGCTTGCCGCATCGACGGGTGCTCGGCGCGAGCGCTGACTACTTTTATATAGGCACATGGCGGGCTGGCTCGGGGTCGCAATCATGGTCGCGCTGGGCGTCGGGTTCGGCGTCGTGGGAATCGTGCTCAGCCGCGCGATCGGCCCGCGCAATCCCACGCCGGAAAAAATGGCGCCTTACGAGTGCGGCATGCCGCCCGTCGGCGACGCGCGCGAACGGCAATCGGTCAAGTTCTACCTGATTGCCATGATCTTCCTGCTCTTCGACATCGAGGTAGCCTTTCTCGGCCCATGGGCCATGGCGATGCGCGAGCTCGCCTGGGTCGGCTTCGTGCAAATCCTCGTCTTCTTCCTGATTCTCCTCGTCGGCTACGTGTATATCTGGCGCAAGGGCGTCCTCGACTGGGGCCCCGAGCAGGATCCCGACTACAAACACGCGCCGGCTCCAGGGCCTGCGGTCGTGAAGCGGTATCGGTATGGGCATCGAAACTGATTTTGAAATCCCGGTCATCACGACTCAGCTCGAAAAGGTCGTGCAGTGGGCGCGCCGCTCGGCGATCTGGCCGGTGACGTTCGGTCTGGCGTGCTGCGCCATCGAGATGATGGCGATGAGCTGCAGCCGCTACGACATCGCGCGCTTCGGCGCCGAAGTGTTTCGCGGCTCGCCGCGCCAGTCGGACCTGATGATCATTGCCGGCCGGCTGTCGCGAAAAATGGCGCCGGCGCTGCGCCGCATCTACGACCAGATGCCCGAGCCCAAGTGGGTGATCTCGATGGGTGCGTGCGCGTCGTGCGGCGGTGTGTTCGACAACTACGCCATCGTGCAGGGGTCCGACCAGGTGGTGCCGATCGATGTCTACATTCCCGGCTGCCCGCCGCGTCCCGAGTCGGTGATCTACGGGATCGTTCTACTGCAGAAGAAGATCGCAGCCCAGAAGATGTAGCGCGGACTTCAGGTCCGCTCTACGACAGACATGACCGCCATCGACCTCATCACGCAGCTCCAGCCTCTGGTTCCCGAGGCGTCGCTCGCCGCGCTCGCCGCCAAAGACGAGGACCTCAATCCCACTGTCGTCGTTTCGGCCGCGCACATCCACCCCGTCTGCCTGGCGCTGCGCGACACGCCCGGCCTCGAGTTCTCGGCATTCAGCAATGTGACCGCCGCCGACTTTTTTCCGCGCCGCGAGCCGCGCTTCGACGTCGTGTATCACCTCGTCTCGCCGCACCGGCGCGCGCGCATTCGACTCAAGGTGTACCTCGCCGGCGGCCAGTCGCTGTCCACGGTCTCGACGGTCTGGCCGGGCGCTGGCTGGCCTGAGCGCGAGGTGTTCGATCTGTTCGGAATCGTCTTCGACGGACACGAGGATCTGCGCCGGCTGATGATGCCCGAGGACTGGGAAGGCCACCCGCTGCGCAAGGACTATCCGGTGCAGGTGCGAAAAGAGGCGGCGACGTTCATGCCGCTGCAGGTCACGGAGGAAGAGTTCCGCGCCAGCATGGAGCGCGATCGGATGGTGAGGCCGGCGCCGAAAGGGTGACGCGCTCACCCGTGGTTGCACGTGTGGCCCACGTTGAAAGACGGGGATTTGAGGTAGATGGCTGACGTTCGCACCGAGACGATGACCGTCAACATGGGTCCGCAGCACCCGAGCACGCACGGGGTGCTGAGGCTCGGTACTGGAGCTTGATGGCGAGACCGTCGTCTCTGTGGCGACGACCATCGGCTACCTCCATACGGGAATCGAGAAGACCGCCGAACAGAAGAAGTGGCAGCAGGTGATCCCGCTCGTCGAGCGCATGGATTATCTGGCCGCGCAGTCCAATAGCCTTGCCTTCGTGCTGTCGGTAGAGAAGCTGCTCGGCATGGAAATGCCGGATCGCGTCAAGTGGATCCGCGTGCTGATGGCCGAGCTGCAGCGCATCAGCAGCCATCTGGTGTGGTTCGGGACGCACGGGATGGAGGTCGGCGCCATCACGGCCATGCTCTACGCTTTCCGCGAGCGCGAGATTCTGATGAATCTCAACGAGCTGCTGGCCGGCTTCCGCTTCTTCCCCAGCTACATTCGCGTCGGCGGCCTGCGAGAAGACATCCCGCGCGGTTTCAAGGAAGCGGTCAAGGAGTTTCTCGATCGTTTCCCGGGCAAGCTCGACGAGTACGAGGCCCTGATTACCAAGAACCCGATCTGGCTCGATCGCACGCGCGGCGTAGGCGTGATCACGCTGCAGGACTGCTACGCCTGGGGTCTTTTCGGGCCCATCGCCCGTGCCGCCGGCGGCGACTACGACGTTCGACGGGCGTTTCCCTACACCGGTTACGAGACGTTCGACTTCGACGTCATCGGCGCCTCCAACGGTGACGTTTACGATCGATATCTCGTGCGCGTCGCGGAGATGCGCGAGAGCGTCAAGATCTGTTACCAGGCGCTCGAGCGGATTGCGCCGGTCGGTGAGTGGGCGGTCGACGATCGCCGTGTGGTGCCGCCGCCGAAGGACGAGGTCTACACCGAGATGGAAGCGCTGATTCAGCACTTCCTGATCTACTCGCAGGGCTTTACCGTGCCCGTCGGTGACGTGTACGTGCCGGTCGAAGGGCCGCGCGGCGAGCATGGCTGCTACATCGTGTCGGATGGCACCAACCGTCCGTGGCGCGTGCACATGCGGTCGCCAGGGGTGATGGCCTGTCAGGCGCTGCCCAAGTTCATCGTCGGCGGGATGATTGCGGACGTCATCGCGGTGATCGGATCGCTCGACGTCGTCATGGGAGACGTGGATCGATGAGCTTTCATCCCGCGATGCCGTACGGAACCGCGGAGTGGCATCGCTCCCAGCGCAAGACGCTGCCGGAGGGGCCCGAGTTCCAGTTCACCGCCGAAAATCGTCGGCGCTTCGAGGAGTTCGCGGCGCACTACCCGCCGGAGTTTCGCCAATCCGCCATCCTGCATGCGCTGTATCTGGTGCAGGAGCAGCAGGGCTACATCTCGGCCAACGCCGCTCGGCACGTCAGTGAAGTGATCGGCTGCTCGACAGCCGACGTTGAAGACGTCGTCTCGTATTACGTGATGTTCTTCCGCAGCCCGGTGGGGAAGTTCGTGCTGCAGGTCTGCACGACGCTTTCGTGCGCGCTGGCGGGCGCGGAACGCGTGGTCGAAGAGCTCGAACAGAAGCTCGGCATCAAGGCGGGTGAAACCGATCCTGCCGGTATGTTCACGATCCAGCCGATGGAATGTCTCGGCGCGTGCGATCGGGCGCCGGTCGTCATGGTCAACAACGACCATTGGCAGGAAGAGCTCGCGCCCTCGCAAGCGGCAGCGTTTGTCGATCGCATCAAGGTCGAAGGGGTCAAGGCGTGCGGCGGTTGCCATCTCGACATCGAGCATCGCCCCGAGGCCGAGTGGAAGAACAAGACCACCACGCCGGTCGAGCCGAAGGCCGTGCCCGAGTACGAGCCGGTCCTCACCAAATACGCGTTCACCCCCAACGGCTTCACGCTCGATCACTACCTGAAGAACCAGAGCGGCTACGAGGGACTGAAGAAGGCGTTGACGATGACGCCGGAGCAGGTGATCGAGGCGGTGAAGGCGTCCGGTCTGCGCGGACGCGGCGGCGCCGGTTTCCCGACCGGCCTGAAGTGGCAGTTCGTGGACAAGAAGTCGCCCAAGCCCAGCTACATCGTCTGCAACGCCGACGAGAGCGAGCCCGGGACGTTCAAAGATCATCTGCTGATGGAGCGCAATCCGCACCTGCTGATCGAAGGGTGCGTGATTGGCTGCTACGCCATCGCCTCGAAGGTCGCCTACATCTACATCCGCGGCGAGTTCTTCCATATGCAGCCGCTGCTCGAAGCAGCGATCGAAGAGGCGCGTCGCGCGGGCTATCTCGGCACCAATATCCAGGGCTCGGGCTTCGACTGCGAGGTCTACGTGCATCGCGGCGCCGGCGCGTACGAGGCCGGCGAGGAGACGGCGCTCCTCGATTCGCTCGAGGGCAAACGCGCGCAGCCACGCTTCAAGCCGCCGTTTCCGGCAGTGGCCGGTCTCTGGCAGCGCCCCACTGCCGTCAACAACGTCGAGACGCTGTGTAACGTGCCGCTCGTGCTCACCAGGGGCGTGGAGTGGTTTCAGTCGCTCGGTCCCGAAAAGAACGGCGGGCCGAAGATGTTCTGCGTGAGCGGGCACGTCAAGCGGCCGGGCGTGTTCGAAGCGCCGATGAAGGTGTCGCTGCGCGAGCTGGTCTTCGACTACGCGGGCGGCATCCGTGACGGCCACACGCTGAAGGCGGTGATCCCCGGCGGATCGTCGGTGCCGATCCTGATGCCCGATCAAATCGATATCCCGGCGAGCTTCGACGCCGTGCAGAAGGCCGGGTCGATGCTCGGATCGGCAGCGATCATGGTGCTCGATGACACGACCGACATGGTGTGGCTCGCCGAAAACCTGCTGCACTTCTATCGTCACGAGTCGTGCGGCAAGTGCACGCCCTGCCGCGAAGGCACCGACTGGCTGTTCCGTCTGCTCAATCGGTTGATGAAAGGCGAAGGCACGCCGAAGGACATCCAGCTGCTCAAGAGCGTGGCCGACAACATCAACGGCAAGACGCTCTGCGCGTTCGGTGATGCCGCCGCCACTCCGGTGCTGACCACGCTCAAGTGGTTCGCGCCCGAGTACGACGCCTACGTCAAGGGCAACGCCCCCGCGCCCGCCGACTATCGTGTGCAGCATCCCGTGGGAACGCACTGATGCTCGAGTACGTCACGCCACAGGTGCTCGTCTACTCGGGGATCGTCCTTACGATCTTCCTGGCGCTGCAGATTGGCGCGGCAGTGATGGTCTACGCGGAGCGCAAAGTCTCCGCCTTCATGCAGCAGCGCTGGGGTCCGTTCCTCGTCGGGCCGCGGGGGCTGCTGCAGCCGATCGCCGATATCGTCAAGCTGATCTTCAAAGAGGATCTGCGGCCAAAGGCCGCCGACGCGCTGCTCTTCACGATCGCGCCGATCATTTCGGTGGCGGCGGCGTACGCTGCCTTTGCGCCGGTGCCGTTCGGCGCCGCGACGACGTTCTTCGGGCTGCTCGACGAGCCGATGCCGCTCGTCGTCGCTGACATCAACGTGGCGGTGCTCGTGATCTTCGCCGTCGCTTCGATGGGCGTCTATGGCATCGTCCTCGCGGGCTGGGCGAGCAACAGCAAATACTCGCTCCTTGGCGGGCTGCGCAGCTCGGCGCAGATGATCAGCTACGAGCTGGCGTACGGCGTGTCGCTCGCCACCGTGATCATGGTGGCCGATTCGATGTCGCTTCGCGAGATCGTCGATCTTCAGGCCGGCTACTGGTGGGGCGTGGTGCCGAAATGGAACGTGTTCTTCATGTTCCCGCTCGGCCTCATCGCGTTCTTCGTGTGGGCGATGGCCGGCATTGCCGAAACCAACCGCGCGCCGTTCGACTTTCCCGAGGCCGAGCAGGAGCTGGTGGCCGGCTATCACACCGAGTACAGCAGCATGGCGTTCGCCATGTTCTTCCTCGCCGAATACATCAACATGATCACGGTCTCGGCCGTGGCGACGAACCTGTTCCTCGGCGGCTGGCACGGTCCCTTTCTGCCGGTCGAGTACGGCTGGATCTGGTTCCTGATCAAGACCGCGGTGCTACTGTTCATCTATCTCTGGATGCGCTGGACGCTGCCGCGATTCCGCTACGACCAGCTGATGTCGTTCGGGTGGAAGGTGCTGCTGCCGGTGGCGACGGTCAACCTGCTCGCGATGGCTGCGGGGGTGCTCTACCTTGGGCTTTGATCAGCTGCTGTTCTACAGTCTCGGCGGTATGACGGCCCTCGGCGCGCTGCTCGTGATCGTGCAGAAGAACCCGGTTTACAGCATCATGGCGCTGATTGTCTCGTTCATCGGGCTCTCGGGGCTGTACGTGCTCCTGCAGGCGCCGTTCGTCGCAGTGGTCCAGATGATCGTGTACGCCGGCGCGATTCTCGTGCTCTTCCTGTTCGTGGTCATGCTGCTCAACGTGCCGCGCGAGGATGCGGCCGAATGGGATCGGGCGCACCCGATGTACCGGCCCGGGCCGATGCGCCTCGGCGCCCTCCTCGCCGTACTGCTGATCGCGCAGCTTGGCTGGGCGCTCTACCGGACGCCCGGGGTTGGCGTGCCCCTTGGCGAGCAGACGAAAGGCGTGACCGACGTCGGCGAGCTCGGGCGCGTGCTGTTCACCGACTACATGTTTGCGTTCGAGGTGACGTCGATCTTGATCATCGCGGCGATGTTGGGCGCGGTGCTTCTGGCACGCAGGCCGGGAGTGGGAGAGTAGGTCATGGTGCCGCTCAGTCACTACCTCGTGCTGTCGGGTCTGCTCTTCACGATCGGCACGGCCGGCGTGTTTCTCAGGCGCAACCTGATCACGCTGCTTCTCTCCGTGGAGATCATGCTCAACGCCGCCAACCTCGCGTTCGTCGCGTTCGGTCGTCAGTTCGGAACCGTCGATGGTCAGATCATCACCTTCTTCGTGATGACCGTCGCGGCGGCCGAGGCGGCGGTCGGTCTGGCGCTGGTGATCGGGTTGTTCCGCCATCGCGAGTCGCTCAACCCGGAAGCGTTTACGTCGCTCAAGTGGTGATTGCGTGCTGTCGCTGATACCCGGCTTTCCGCTCGCCGGCTTTCTCGTCAATGCCTTCCTTGGCAGGCGCCTGCCGAAGGCGGTCTCCGGTGCACTGGCCTGCCTCGCGTTGATCGCGTCGTTTGCCGTCTCGCTCGGCTCGGTCTGGGAGTTGATCAACAGAGAGGAAGGCGCGCGCGAGATCAACGAGACGCTCTTCACCTGGATTACCTCGGGCGACTTCTCGATCGATCTCGCGTTCAGGCTCGACCCGTTGTCGGCGGTGATGATTCTCGTGGTCACCGGCGTCGGCTCGCTGATTCACATCTACTCGACGGCGTACATGCACGAGGAGACCGACAGCGAGTACGCGCGCTACTTCTCTTCGCTCAATCTGTTCGTCTTCTTCATGCTCCTCCTGGTGCTCGGCGCGAACGTGCTGGTCATGTTCGTCGGCTGGGAGGGTGTGGGTCTCTGCTCGTATCTGCTGATCGGCTACTACTACCGGCGGCGCTCGGCAGCCGACGCGGCGAAGAAGGCGTTCGTCGTGAACCGCATCGGCGACTACGCGTTCATCCTGGGCACGCTGCTCCTGGCGGTCACGGTCGGCTCCCTCGATTTCAAGGTGATCGCGGCGAAGGTGGCGGCGATGCCGCCGGAGGTGACCTTCGGCACGCTGTCGATCGCGGCGCTGCTGCTGTTCATCGGCGCCACGGGGAAGTCCGCGCAGATTCCTCTCTACACCTGGCTGCCGGACGCGATGGAAGGTCCGACGCCCGTTTCCGCCCTGATTCACGCGGCGACGATGGTCACGGCCGGCGTGTACATGATTGGCCGCAACGCCGTGCTCTTCGAGCACGCGCCGCTCACGCTGGCGATCGTCGCGGTGATCGGCACGGCCACGGCGCTCTTCGCCGGCACGATAGGCCTCGTGCAGAACGACATCAAGCGCGTGCTCGCCTATTCGACGGTGTCGCAGCTCGGCTATATGTTCCTGGCGATGGGCGTCGGCGCGTTCGGCGCCGGCATCTTTCATCTCTACACGCACGCCTTCTTCAAGGCGCTGCTGTTCCTGGGATCCGGCGCGGTGATTCACGCGCTGAACGGCGAGCAGGACATCCGCAACATGGGCGGGCTCAAGCGCTACCTGCCCATTACCTACTGGACGTTCTGGATCGGCGCCGTTGCCATCGCCGGCCTTCCGCCGCTGGCCGGTTTCTTCTCCAAGGACGAGATCCTGTTCGAGACGTTCTACCGCGGGCATCAGTGGCTGTGGACGGTGGGCGTGATGACCTCGCTGCTGACGGCGGTCTACATGTGGCGCCTGGTGCATCTCACCTTCCACGGCCCCTTCCGCTTCTCGCCGGCCGCGGCGGCAGCGCACGGCGGGCACGGCGGGGCACAGGCCGCGCAGCCGGGGCACGAGCCTGACCGCACGCACGATCACGCGCACCCGCACGCGGCCCCTGCTAGTCACCAGCCCCACTTGACTCACTTGCACGACGCGCCTCCCGCCATGGCGGTGGCGCTCATCGTGCTCGCGATCGGATCGGTCGTCGCTGGTTTGGTCGGCGTGCCGCACGCGCTCCGCGGCCACAACCTTCTTGGCGCCTGGCTCGAGCCGTCGTTCCGCGCGCCGATGAGCCTGTCGAGCCTGTCGATTGGTGACTGCGCGCCCGTGACCGCCGCGACAACGCCCACGGAGACGAGTGGGCTGGCCGGGCTGACCCTTGGTAACTGCGCGCCGGGCAGCGACGTCGCACGGGCATCGCTCGAGACCGGCGGCGCGGGGGCGCTTGAAACCGCGGCTGCGGGTGTGGCGAGCGCGATCCAACCCGGACAGGCCGCGGACGCCCAGCCCACGGACGCGACGGCTGAGGAGCACGAGAAGGAGCGGCTCGAGCTGATGCTAATGGGCTTTTCCACGCTGATTGCGTTCGTCGGCGTCGGCCTCGCGTGGTTCATCTGGCTGCGGCGGCCCGAGATCGCGGATCGGATGGCGGCGTCGATGCCAGGTCTCTATCGGCTGCTGCTCAACAAGTACTACGTGGACGAGGCGTACGACGCCACGATCGTGCAGCCGATCAGAATCGTGTCCGAAGAAGGGCTCTGGCGCGGCGTCGATGCGCGCGTGATCGACGGCATGGTCAACGGATCCGGCCAGGTGGTCGGCGGCATGAGCGCGGTCCTCCGGCTCCTGCAGAGCGGTTCGGTCAAGGCGTACGCCGCGTCAACCCTCCTCGGCGTGGTAGCCATCCTCGCCTATTACGTCTGGAGATAGCGTTGGCAGGCTGGCCGCTTCTGTCGATCGCGATCTGGTTGCCCGCCGTGGGAGCGCTGCTCCTGCTGCTCGTGAGCAACCGCGACGGATCGCGCGACGGGTGGATTCGCAATCTGGCGCTGGGCTTTTCGGCGCTCACGTTTGTCGCCACGCTGGCGCTGTGGGCGTTCTACGACATGTCGAGCAGCGCCGAGTATCAGTTTCTCGAGCGCATTCCCTGGATTCCCGCGTTCGGCATCGAATACTCGCTCGGCATCGATGGCGTGAGCCTGATGCTGATGGTGCTCACCGGCTTCCTCACGCCGATTGCGTTTCTCTCCGGCTGGGAGAGCATCGACAAGAAGGTCAAGGAATACTCGATCTTCATGCTGCTGCTCGAGGCGTCGATGCTCGGCGTCTTCGCCTCGCTCGATCTCTTCCTCTTTTACGTGTTCTGGGACTTCGTGCTCATCCCGATGTACTTCATCATCGGGATCTGGGGCTACGACCGCCGCATTTACGCCGCGATCAAGTTCATTCTCTACACGATGGCCGGCAGCGTCCTCATGCTGGTTGCGATCATCGCTCTAGCGTGGATCCACCAGAACGCCACCGGCGACTACAGCTTCGATCTCCAGAAGCTCTACGCGCTCGAAATCCCCGAGCAGACGCAGCGCTGGCTGTTCCTCGCCTTTGCCGTCGCATTTGCGATCAAGGTGCCGCTCTTCCCGTTCCACACCTGGCTCCCGGATGCGCACGTCGAGGCGCCGACGCCCGGGTCGGTGATTCTGGCCGGCGTGATGCTCAAGCTCGGAAGCTACGGGCTGGTGCGGTTCGCGTTCCCGCTGTTCCCCGAGGCTGCGGTTTACTTCGCGCCCTGGCTGGCCACGCTGGCAGTAATCGCGATCGTCTACGGCGCGCTCGTGGCGATGGTGCAGCCCGACATGAAGAAGCTCGTCGCCTATTCGTCGGTGAGCCACATGGGCTTCGTCGTGCTCGGCACGGCGGCGATGAACATGCAGGGCATTCAAGGCTCCGTCTATCAAATGCTCGCGCACGGCGTGAGCACAGGCGGCCTCTTCTGCATCGTCGGCATGCTGTCCGATCGGCGGCACTCGCGTCTGATTGCCGACTACGGCGGCATCAAGCAGATCGTGCCGCGGCTGACGGCGGCATCGCTTCTGATCACGCTGGCGTCGGTCGGGCTGCCCGGCATGAACGGCTTCATCGGCGAGTTCCTGATCATGCTCGGCGCGTTCCGCTGGGATCCGCGGTTTGTAGTCGTGGCCGGACTAGGTGTGATTCTTTCTGCCGTCTACATGCTCTGGATGTTCCAGCGTGTGTACTACGGCGAAGTGACTGACGATCACAACCGCCGCATGCCGGATCTCTCGGTCCGCGAATGGGCGATCCTCGGCCCGCTCGTCGCCGCGGCCATCGTCATGGGCGTCTTTCCGAACGCGTTTCTCAAGCCCATGGAACCGGCGGTCGGCCGCATCGTGCAGAGGATGGAGCAGGGTCAGCCATTCCAGGTGAGTGCGATGAGGGAGCACGTCGGACTCGCGGGACCGGTCGGGCGACCGGTCGGACCGGCAGGACCAGACAACCGGGTGGGACCGGTTGCACCGGTGGGACAGGTCGCACCCGCGGACCGCACCGCCCCCGATGCGTCCCGCGCATTGAGCGCGCGAGGCCCCCTGTAGTGTTCGCCGACTTCGACGCCGTGGTGCCGGTCATTTGCGTCAGCCTGGCCGGTCTGGTCGTGATGCTGGCCGAGGCGTTCCGCCCGCGCGGCGAGCGCGTCCCGATGGCAGGGTTGCCGATCATCGGCCTCGTCGCGGCGGCGGTCGCGTCAGGTCCTGCTGTGGGATCGCAACGCCACCAGCTTCGGCGTTGTCACCGCCGACAACTTCGCCCTCTTCGTCAATCTCGTGCTGATTGGCGTGGGCATCCTCACCGTCTTCTTCTCGGCGCAGACGCTCGATCGCGATCGCACACCGGCGGGCGAGTTCTACGCGCTCATGCTCTTTTCGATCGTCGGCATGATGCTCATGGTCCAGGCCACGGACCTGCTGCTCATGTTCCTCGCCCTCGAGACGATGTCGATCGCGGTGTATGTGCTCACGGGCATCCGGCGCGACCAGCAGACGAGCACCGAGGCGGCCTTCAAGTACTTCCTCCTCGGCGCGTTCGCCAGCGCGTTCTTCCTCTACGGCATCGCGTTCATCTACGGCGTGGCCGGCAGCACGAGCCTCGAGCGCATCGGCTCGGTGATGGCGGCGCAGTCGATGAGCGGCAATCCGATGATTCTGCTCGCCGTCGGCCTGCTCATCGTCGGCTTCGGCTTCAAGGTGGCGGCCGTGCCGTTTCACATGTGGTCGCCCGACGCCTACGAGGGGGCGCCGGCCGTGGTCACCGGCTTCATGTCCACCGGCGTCAAGGCGGCGGCCGTTGCCGCGTTTGCGCGCGTGTTCCTCTCGGCACTCGAGCCGATGATTGCGGAGTGGGCGCCGGTGCTGTGGGTGGTGGCCGCGGCGACGATGATCGTCGGCACCGTGCTCGGCGTCGCGCAGACCAGCCTCAAGCGCATGCTCGCCTACTCGAGCATCGCGCACGGTGGCTATCTCCTCGTCGGTCTCGTTGCCGGCAACGAGGTCGGCAAGGCCGCGATCCTCTATTACCTCGCCGCCTACGCGCTCACCAACCTCGGCGCGTTCGGCATCATCGCGCTGCTCGGATCGCGCGAGCGATCCAATGACGATCTCCGTGACTATGCCGGCCTGTGGCACTCCCATCCCGGTCTTGCCACGCTGATGACGATCCTCCTGCTGTCGCTCGGCGGCTTCCCGCCGACGGCCGGGTTCATCGGCAAGTGGTACATCTTCAGCGCCGCGATCGGCTCCGGCTACTACTGGCTCGCGATCATCGGCGTGCTCTCGAGCGTCGTCTCGGTGTTCTTCTACTTGCGGATCGTCGTGATGATGTACATGCACCAGCGCGACGCCCGCCCGGCGCCCGCGCCGCTGACCGGCATGGCGCTCACGGCACTGGCGATCTCGGTGATCGGGATCCTGTATCTGGGCATCCTGCCGACGCGGCTCATCGACATTGCGCAGGCGTCGGTGGCGACGATCTTTTAGGACCGCGTTCAGCGGTCGGAGCCGTTTGGGGAGGACCCGCCGTGGCGGGGGCGACGGCGACGACCGTGCGGGCGTCGATCGACCGTGACTTTCACCATCACCACCGATATCGACGCCCCGCCCGACCGCGTCCGCGCGGTGATGGGCGACGTGGAGCGCTGGCCCGACTGGACCTCCACGGTCACGAGCATCCAGCTGTTCGATCGGCCGCTCGCCGTCGGCAGCCGCATGATGATCCGCCAGCCGACGCTTCCGCCGGCGCTCTGGAAGGTCACCTCGATCGACGACAGCGGCTTCACCAGCGTGACGCGTAGCCCTGGCGTCGCGGTGACGGCGCATCACTGGGTGGAGCGCACCGCCACCGGCAGCCGCGCGACGCTCTCCATCCGCTTCACGGGCCTCTTTGGCCCGATGATCGGCTGGCTGACCCGCCGCTTGAACAATCGTTATCTCGCGATCGAGGCAGCCGGTTTGAAGCGCCGAAGCGAGTCGCCGGCACCAAGCGAGGCGCCATGAATGACGCGCGACAACACCCCAGACGTGCGCTGATGCACGTCGCCCTCATGCTGATCGCTGCCGCATCGCCCGCGCGCGCACGGTGGCTGTCGTCGGCGCGAGCCTTGGCGGCGGCGCCGCGGCGCAAGCGTCCGTTGACGCACGCGAAGGCGAGATCGATCAGTGAGCGCCTGGCGACGATAATCGAACGAAGTGGACGCCCGAGCCCGCGCGACGTTCCTGGCGCTCATCCTGGCGCAAGCGGCGCATTCCGTCGAGGAATACGTCTTTCGTCTCTACGACGTCTTCACGCCGGCGCGGCTCGTCAGCAGCCTTGTCAGCGACAACCTTGCGACTGGCTTCGCGATCGCCAACGCCGCCATCGTCGCGTTTGGCTTCTGGTGTTACTTCGCTCGCGTGCGGCGCGGGCATCCGTCGAGCGTCTCGTGGGCGTGGCCATGGGTCGCAATCGAGCTCGCGAACGGCATCGTGCATCCGGCGATAGCCTTGACGCAGCGCCAGTACTTCCCGGGCGTCGTGACCGCCCCGCTTCTCCTCATCCTCGCCGCGTACCTTGCCACGCGGCTGTGGCGTTCGAGGCGAATGACGAGTCACGCGTAGTCGAGCGACGACAGGGCAATCGCGCTGCGCATGAACGTCCCGCTGCCGCGCGCGATCGGCTGGCCGTCATCGTTGAACAGCTCGGCCTCGGCGACGAACAGCTGCCTCGAACGATGGACGACCCGGCCTTCCGCGCGCAGCATGCCGCCGGAAACCGGTCGAGTGAAGTAGACGTTATAGGTGACCGTGACGACCAACGCGTCGGTCACGAGCGACGCGACCGCGAAGAACGCGGCGTCATCCAGCGCCTTGAAATACACCGCGCCGTGCGCCGCGTTGGCGGCATGGTAGAAATCACGCCTGACCGCCATGGTGACTTCGGCGCGGCCGTCCGAGACCTTCATCGTCGGGCGGAAATACTCGTTGATCGGCGCGGACGCGTACATCCGCTCCAGTTTGCGGAAGTGGTCGTCGCCTGATGGCATGTGCAAAATGGTATGTCATGCTATCGCGCGGGAGGCGATTGCGCTCGCCTGAATCGAGCCGCATGCCCGTTCTCAACGCGCTTCCTCGCCGCCGGCTCCACCGCATCACCTTCATGCTGGCCGGCGTCTACAACCTGGCCTGGGGAATCCTGTCGAGCGTATTCCCGCAGTGGCTCTTCTTGTGGGCGGGAATGCCGCTGCAGAATTACCCGGAGATCTTCGCGTGCCTGGCGATGGTCGTCGGCATCTACGGGTTTCTCTACTTCGAAGTCGCACGCAAGCCCGAGCACGGCGGCGCCATCGCGCTCGTCGGTCTGCTCGGGAAAGTGCTGGGCCCGATCGGCTTGTTCGTGCTGATAGCCGAGGGCAGGTGGCCGCCGCCGACCGTCGCGCTGATTCTGACCAACGATCTGATCTGGTGGGTGCCGTTCGGGCTCTACCTTCGCGACGTCTGGCGCTTTCATCGTCACGCCGGCGCAGTCACTCTGATTGCGCCGCGCGCGTCGATCCAGCCCACGGACGCGGTCTGAAACCGGCGCCGCTGGAACGAACCTCGTTCCTTCTTCGTTGTCTTACGCATGACCAAGCGGCGGTCGCGCTGGCGCTCTTCGCTTGCCGTCGTCACGGCGGTGGTGGCCGGGCTCTGGCTCGCGCGTTTCGATCGCGGTGTGGATTACGCGCGCATTCAGGTCGCGAGCATCGACGAGCTCGAACGGCAACTCGGCGCTTTGCGCGTGCGCCTTGACGTCCCCGGTCTTGCCGCCGCGGTTGCCATCGGCGAGCGCGTGGTCTGGGCGCGCGGCTACGGCTCTGCCAACGTCGAGCGTGCGATACCGGTAGACGCCTTTACGACCAGCTTTCATCTCGCCTCGGTGACCAAGCCTTACGCCGCGACGCTGGTGCTGCAGCTGGCAGACGAGGGCCGCCTCGATTTGCAAGCGCCGGTCTCCGCGTTCGGCATCCACCTGCCGGCCTCCGAACCGGTCCGTGTATGGCACTTGCTGTCGCATACGTCTCACGACAAGCCTGGCACATCGTTCCGCTACGACGCGCGCCGATTCGGGGAGCTGACAACGGTGGTCGAGCGTGCGAGCGGGCGTCCATTCGCGGCCGCGCTCACCGAGCGCATCATTCGTCCGATCGGTCTCGAGCACACCGGGCCGAACCCTCGGGATCTCGACTGGGCTGGGTGCCGCGCACGGCTTGCTCTTCGTATTCTGAACATGTGCGGGACCGAGGAACAGGCGCGGCGCGGACGCCTCACGTTCGACGCGTCCGGACTCAATCGATCGGCGCTCGACTCGAACCTCGCGATCGGCTACGCACGACGATGGGGAAGGCACCTCTGGCCGGCGGGGCTATTTGGTTCGATGGCGCCGGAACAACACCTCACCGATCTTTTTGCGAGCGCCGGCCTGGTGGCCTCGGCCGTCGATGTCGCCCGCTTCTCGATCGCGCTGGACAGCGGTAAGCTGCTCGAGCCTTCGACGGTCGCGCGCGCGTTCCAGCCCGCGATCGCAGGCAGGCACGCGCCGGCATTCGGCCTCGGCTGGTTCCTTCAGGACGCCGGTGGTGTGCATCTCGCATGGCACTTCGGCCAGTCCTTCGAGAGCTCGTCGCTGATTCTCAAGATTCCAGACGACAGAATCACGTTCGTCGTCCTTGCCAACGCCGATGGCTTGAGCCGGCGCTTGCGGCTCGGCGAGCACGGGGACGTGCTGGCGTCGCCCGCGGCCGTCCTGTTCCTCAACTGGTACGCCAACGGACGACCGCCGGCGACGCCCGCGCAGGCCGCCTCCACGAGCGGCGACCGCGAGCGGGCCGCTGAGCAGAGTAAGCTTTGTCGCGAGTCGGTCGTTTCGCGAATGGCAGAGACTTCGTCACTACAGATCCTGCAGGTCGTCCGGGAGCCGGTGCTCGCCGGCCAGGAGGCGGCCTACAAAGCCGTCGAAGACGAGATCGCGCGGACGTGTGTGGAGTTGAATTGCCCTCATCCGCACCTCGCGCTCGAGTCACTGTCAGGTCCGCGGGAAATATGGTGGTTCAATGCCTATGCGTCCGAGGCCGACCGCGAGCGCGTCGAGAGGGCGTATGCCGAGAACAAGCCGTTGATGGCCGCTCTCGAGCGACTCAGTGTGAAGAAGCGCCGCTTCACGGGCGAAGGGACCAATCAGTGCATTCGCCTTCGTCCAGGCGCGCGCGCATGGACGCCCGCGGGCGCGCGCTTCGTGGTGATTGCCACGCCTGTCAGCGCTGTTGGCACGGAAGCGGCGATCTTCGACTCGTCCGACGGCGCCGTATGGGCGCTCAAGGCTGTCGCATCGCGAGAAGAAGCCGACAGTGAGGCGCGGAGCTGGGGATCGACGGCGCGTGTGTTCGCCGTCCGTCCGTACTGGGGATACCCGGCGCAGGCGTGGCTCGACGCCGATCCCGAATTCTGGAACGTCAATCCGCTGGCGAGCCGTCGTTAACGCGCCTTGCCGCCGTGGCCATACCAATGCCTGTCCTGAGCGATCTCTTCGACCGGAACCGTTCGTGGGCTGCCGCGATGACGCGGCAGGATCCCCAGTTCTTCACGCGCTTGTCACGGCTCCAGACACCGCAGTATCTCTGGATTGGCTGCTCCGACAGCCGTGTGCCCGCCAACCAGATCGTCGGCCTGCTGCCGGGCGAGATGTTCGTCCACCGCAACGTCGCCAATGTCGTCGTGCACGCCGACCTGAACTGCCTCTCGACGATCCAGTACGCGGTGGATGTGCTGCGCGTCGGCCACATCATCATCTGCGGCCATTACGGCTGCGGCGGCGTGCTCGCGGCCCTGCGCGACACGAAGCTGGGCCTCGTGGACAACTGGCTGCGTCACGTCCAGGACGTCCGCCTGAAACATCGCGCCGAGCTCGACGCGCTGCCCGACCGAGGAGCAACGTCACAGCCGGCTCTGCGAGCTGAACGTGATCGAGCAGGTGGTCAACGTGAGGCAGACGACGGTGGTCCAGGACGCGTGGGCGCGCGACCAGTCGCTGGCGGTCCACGGCTGGATCTACGACGTCCGCGATGGGCTGCTGCGTGATCTCGGTGTCGGTGTCAGCGCCACAGAAGCCGCGAGTCACCGAAGGCAGCGGGGAGGGGTAGCTGCAGAAGGCAAGATGCGATCGGCCACAGATGCCACAGAAACACAGAAGTAATGCTTGAACGGACTAACGAGGGGCGCCACGGACCGCGCTACGAGACGCGTTTGATCGGAAAGGGCGTCGGGTCGAGCGTCGCCTGCGCCATCCGCGGCCGCGGATAGACGGATGAAATTTCAGTCGCGCGTCCCGTACTGGCCGTCTGCGGCTCGCGTCAGAAACGACGTCGCCACCAACTCGCCCAGCACTTCCACGCAGGTCTCACGATCGAGTCCCCAGAGCCGCTGCGCCTGTTCGCAGGTGAGTCGCAGTCCAGGCATTTCGAGGAATTCGCCGGAGACGCGACGAATGAGCTCTTCCCGGGGAACGCGCGCGGTGTCGCTGATGGCCGCCTCCTACTTCCGACGCAATCGGGAGGTACCACCATTGTGAGCCTCTCGCCTGGTCGGCGCAATATGAACCGGACGTCCGCCGGCGTCATTCGCCTTGCGTCCGCTGATCGCTGACGACGCCAGGTCCGCCAAGACTTTCCGCTTGACAGCGGGCCCGCCGACAGTAATACTGTGCTAGTTCAGTAGTACAGTTGCACCGATGCTGTTCCGCCCCAATCCGTCGTCCGGCGTGCCGATCTACCTCCAGCTCATGGAGCAGGTGAAGCACGCCATCGAGACCGGCGCACTGCGGCCGGGCGAGCAGCTGCCGGGCATCCGGCCGCTGGCCGAGGAGCTGGTGATCAACCCGAACACCGTGGCCAAGGCCTACCGCGAGCTCGAGCACGAGGGCGTGATCGAGCTGCGGCACGGCGCGGGGGCATTCGTCTCCGCGCAACGCCGGGCGCAAGAAGCTGACCGACAAGCTCCGCGCCGGACAGGCGGTCGTCGCGGCAGCCGTCGAGCGGCTGCGGGCGCGCGGGGTCACCGACGAGGAGATCCGGCGGCTGTTCGAAGCCGAGCTGGCGGGGCTGCGCAGGACAGAAAGCTGGAGGACATCGTGGCTGAAGCGTTCGCGATCGAAACGACAGACCTGCGAGAAGCGCTACGACGGCGTCGAGGCGCTGCGCGGCCTGGACCTGCGGGTGCCCGCCGGCTCGATCTGCGGCTTTCTCGGCAGGAACGGCGCCGGCAAGACCACGACGCATCAAGGTGCTGCTCGGCATGGCGCGGCCGACGGGCGGCGAGGCGCGCGTGTTCGGCCTGCGCCGCCGACGACGCCGGACGGCGAGCGTCGAGATCCGGCGCCGCACCGGCTTCGTCAGCGAGGAAAAGGATCTCTACGACTACATGACGGTGCGCCGAGATGCGTGCGCTTCACCGCGGCGTTCTTTCCGCGCTGGCGCGCGCGATCTCGAGCAGCGCTACCTCCGCAGCGTTCGAGCTGCCGCCGAGCGGAGCGTGAAGGCGCTGTCGCGCGGCACGCGCACGAAGCTGGCCCTGCTGCTCGCGCTCTGCCGCGGCGCCGAGCTGCTGATTCTCGACGAGCCGACGTCGGGCCTCGATCCGGCGATGACCGAGGAGGTGCTGCAGGCGCTCGTCGCGCACGTCGCGGGCGAGGAGATGACCGTGTTCTTCTCCTCGCATCAGATCGCGGAGGTCGAGCAGATCGCCGATCAGCGTCGTGATCATCCATCGCGGGCGCGCGGTCGTGTCCGGCGCGCTCGACGATCTGCGCGACAACTACCGCCGCATCCAGCTGGTGTTCGACGGCGATGCGCCTGGCGGCTGCGTTCCGCGCGCCGGGCGTGGAGCGCGTCTCGCGGACAGGCCGCGTGCTAACCGTGCTGTCGAGCGCCGGGCGCGAGCGATCTGCTCGACGAGGCGCGTGGCCTGAGCCCGGTGTCCGTGGACGTCGGCGCCGGTCACGTTGAAGGAGATCTTTCTCGAGACCGTCGTCGGCGGAGGACTGACATGCTCTGGTACAAGTCGTGGCTCGAAACCCGATGGCGCTTCCTGATCGGCCTGGGGCTGCTGATGTTCTCCGCGTGCGGCACCGTGCTCGATTACCCGCAGGTCGTGCGAGCTGCTGCCGCTGGCGCCCGCGATCGACGTCGAGCGGCGCGCTCGGCCGGCGGATGCAGCGAAGCGGTCGAGCTCTCGCGCACCTACCGCGGCTACGTCTGGTCGCAGTGGTTCCGACAGAACCTGCCGGAGACATGGACGCTCTTCGCCGTGCTGCTCGGCACCGGCGGCCTGTTGTCGCAGGGCGCGCGCGGCGGCGCGCTCTTCACGCTGTCGCTGCCGGTCATCGCGCGGCCGGCTGCTCGGCGTTCGCGCCGCGACCGGGCTCGCCGAGCTGCTGGTGCTCGCGCTCGTTCCGTCGTTGCTGCTTCCGCTGCTCTCGCCGGCCGTCGGTCAGCTACCGGTTCGTCGATGCGCTGGTCCACGCCTCTGCCTGTTCGTCGGCGGGCGCGGTGTTCTTCAGCCTGGCGTTCCTGCTGTCCACTGTCTTTCACCGACGTGTGGCGGCCGGTGCTGATCGCCCTCTGTGCGGCGTCGCTGCTGGCGTATCGCCGAGCAGTCTTGCGCGTGACCTCTCGCCGTACGGCCTGTTCCGCGTGATGAGCGCGGAGACCTACTTCCGTCGCGGCGGCTGCCCTGGCTAGGTCTGCTCGCCAGCGTGGTGCTTTCGCTCGTCTGCTGTACGCGTCCATCAGAAACATCGCGCATCAGGACTTCTGACGCGCGGCTTTCAAGGAGAGAGTCTCATGCGTTGCTTCTCAGCCACGTATTCGCTCGTCGTGTCTCTGCTCGTCGCGGGGCCCGCGCTCGCCCAAACTGCCGTCGATCCGATCGGTCACTGGGTAGGGTCGATCGAAGCGCCCGATCGTTCCGTGTCGATCGCGATCGACATCGCGCGCAATGGCAAGGATGCGCTCGCCGGCGCGTTTTCCGAACCCACGCAAAACATCAACGGCTTACCGCTGGCTTCAGTCACCGTGGCAGGCCGCTCGATCGAGCTCGTGCTCAAGCCGGGTGGATCAGGCGGCGGCATCTTCCGCGGCACGCTGTCAGCCGACGGTCAGTCGATTGCGGGAGACTTCACGACCGTCGAAGGCGGCTTTGTGATCCCGTTCACGATGACGCGAACGGGTGACGCGCAGATCGCGCCGCCGCCGAGGAGTCCGGCCGTCACCGCGGCGCTCGAAGGCCGATGGGACGGCGCGCTTGCCGTCGGCGAACGCCGCATGCGCGTCGTCCTCCAGATGACGAATCATCCGGACGGCACCGCCACGGGCAGCATCGCGAGTCTCGACGGAGGTGGCATCGAGATTCCGGTGGCGATGAGCCAGAAAGGCGCGTCGCTCATTGTCGAGATACCGTCTGTCGGCACGTCATGGACCGGAGCGCTGAACGACGCCGGCACCGAGCTCATCGGTGTGTGGCAGCAGGGATCGACGTCGCTGCCGCTGACGTTGAAGCGTGGCGGGCAATAATCGTGCGATGACGGGGGCGCGATGACCGATGGTCCCGCGCTCGTTGACGCGCGCGAGCCGCTGAACGGACGTCGCGCGCTCGACCTCGGCCGCGGCGAGGGATATTTCTCGAGGCTCATGGCACGGCGCGGCGCTCGCGTCTCGGGTCGATTCTGTCGGCCGATCTGATTCAGCGCGCGCGTGAAAAGGAGTCGCGCGAGCCGCTCGGCATCGACTATCAGGTGCTCAGCGCCGCTCATGTCGGGGATCGAGTTGCGGCGGCCAGCGTCGATCTTGCCGCCGCCTGCATGTCGATCCAGGACATGTCGGACGTCGCAGCCGTCTTGCGCGGTGTGTCCACGGTGCTGCGCCCGGGTGGGCGTCTGGTGTTTCCGTTCCTCACCCCGCGACTGAGATGCCATTTCGAGAATGGGCGCGCGATCCGGAGGCAAGAAGTACCTGAAGCTCGATCGCTATTTCGAGACGGGCCCGGCCGTGTGCGCGTGGAACATGGCCAGACTGAAGTAACACTGGGCGACGCCCTACTGGCGATACACGTTGAGTGAGTGGATCGCGCTGATCGGCGCCGCCGGCTTCGCCATCGCGGAGTTGCGCGAACCCAGGCCGACCGCGGAGCAGGTGGCGGCCAACTTGCGCCTCGACGACTGCCGCCGGAGTTCTTTCTGATTTTTGTCGGAGTCAGGTCGATCGCGAAGGAGTCAGGTCCGGACGGTCCGGACCTGACCCCTGTCCGGACCTGACCCCGATGTCGAATTTCCCGGTTCCCGGCGACTACTTGTCATAAACAGTCGGGTGACTGTTATCTGGAGGACGCGATGAAATACCTGTGCCTGATTTACGACGAAGAGAAGAAGCTCGCCGGCATGCCGAAGGACGACTCCGACGCGTTCATGGGGGAATACTCTTCCTTCACCGAGGACATCAAGAAGAGCGGCCACTATCTGGGCGGCAACGCGCTGCAGCCGGTGTCGACTGCGACGTCCATTCGCGTCCGCAACGGCAAGCTCGCGACCACCGACGGCCCGTTCGCGGAGACCAACGAGCAGCTTGGCGGCTATTACCTGATCGAGGCGCGCGACCTCAACGACGCCATCCACGTCGCCTCGCGCATTCCCTCGGCCCGCATCGGTACGGTTGAGGTGCGGCCGATCATGGAGTTCAATTAGCAGGAAGCCCACTCCTGTTGGTTGAGGGTCAGTCACGCGTGACAGGCGAGAACGCGCCGCTTGGCGTCCGGCAGATCGTAGACGACATCTATCGGTCGGAATCACGGCGCGTACTGGCCACGCTGATCCGCCTGCTCGGCGATTTCGACCTCGCCGAGGAGGCGCTGCACGACGCGTTCGTCGCCGCCGTCGAGCAGTGGCCGCGCGACGGCGTTCCCGCCAATCCGCCCGCCTGGCTCGTGTCGACCGGTCGTTTCCGTGCGGTCGACACGCTGCGCCGCCGCGCGCGCTTCAACGCCTCGCTCGCGACGCTGGCCGAACAGATCGAGGCGCACAGCCAGGAGAACGAACCCGAGCCGCCGGAGGGTGTAGACGACGATCGGCTGCGCCTGATCTTTACCTGCTGCCATCCAGCGCTGCCGGCTCATGCCCAGGTCGCGCTCACGCTGCGCGAGGTGTGCGGTCTCACGACGGAGGAGATCGCGCGGGCGTTCCTGACGACGCCATCCACGATCGCGCAGCGGATTGTCCGCGCCAAGGCGAAGATTCGCGACGCGCGCATCCCGTATCAGATTCCCGCGCTGGCGGATCTGCCCGAGCGCCTCGACGCGGTGCTGCACGTGATCTATCTCGTATTCAACGAAGGCTATTCCGCCTCGTTCGGGGACGCGCTCACGCGACACGATCTCTCAGCCGAGGCCATCCGCCTTGGCCGGCTGCTGCAGCGGCTGCTGCCAGAGCCCGAGGCGATCGGCCTTCTCGCGCTCATGCTGCTGCAGGAGTCGCGCCGCGCGGCTCGCGTCTCCCCCGACGGCGACATCGTCCTGCTCGACGAGCAGGATCGCTCGCTCTGGAACGCCGATCAGATCGCCGAAGGCGTGCGCCTCGTCGAACAGGCGCTCGGATCGAAGCGATTCGGGCCTTATACGCTGCAGGCAGCGATCGCCGCAGTACACGCGGAGGCATCTTCTGCCGCCGACACCGACTGGGCGCAGATCGTCGGTCTGTACAGCGTGCTCGCCCGGGCCGATCCGTCGGCCATCGTCGAGCTCAATCGCGCGGCGGCGGTGGCGATGCTCAACGGTCCCGCGGTGGGCTTGGCGCTCATCGATGCGCTGCTCGACCGTGGCGAATTGGCCGACTACCATCTCGCGCATTCGGCGCGCGCCGACCTTTGCCGCCGTCTCGGCCGCGTGGCCGACGCGCGCGCGTCTTATGGACGTGCGCTGGCGTTGGTGGAGCAGGGGCCGCAGCGACGTTTTCTGGAGCGGCGGCTGCGCGCGCTCGGAAATCATTGAGGCGGCGCTGCTCGCACCGGCAGCGGCTCGAACGCTGTAAGCTGCGTGGAACCGATGACCGGATCCGCGCCACCGCTTCCCAGCCTGCCGGAAGTTCACGGCTCGATCCCGATTCCCAGCGGCTTCTGGCGGAAGGCGTTTGCCTTCGCGGGTCCGGGTTACCTCGTCGCCGTCGGCTACATGGATCCGGGCAACTGGGCCACCGACCTCGCCGGCGGCGCGCGCTACGGCTACACGCTGCTCAGCGTGGTGATGATCTCGAATCTGATGGCGATTCTGCTGCAGGCGCTGGCGGCGCGGCTGGGGATTGCCAGTGGGCGCGATCTCGCGCAGTCGTGCCGCGATCACTACAGCATGCCAGTCACGATCGCACTGTGGGTCCTGGCCGAAATCGCCATCGCGGCCACCGATCTCGCCGAGGTGATTGGCTCGGCGATCGCGCTCAGCTTGCTGTTCGGGCTGCCGCTCTCGTGGGGCGTTCTCCTCACCGCGCTCGACGTCCTCGTCATCCTCGCGCTGCAGCAGCATCGCTTCCGCACGATCGAGGCGCTGGTGGTGCTGCTGATCATGGGTATCGGCGCGTGCTTTGCGATCGATTTGTGGCTGGCGCGCCCCGACTACTCGCAGGTTCTGCGCGGCTACATCCCGACGCTCGAAGTGGCGCGTGATCCCGAGATGCTGTACATCGCGCTCGGTATCCTCGGCGCGACGGTGATGCCGCACAATCTCTACCTGCACTCGTCCATCGTGCAGACGCGGCGCTACGGCGACGACGAGAACAGCCGGCGCGAAGCCGTCCGCTTCGCTACCATCGACTCGACGATTGCGCTCACATCGGCGCTCTTCATCAACAGCGCGATCCTGGTGATGGCCGCCGCAACCTTCCACGGCACCGGTTACGAAGACGTGGCCGACATCTCCGACGCCTACGTGCTGCTGGCGCCTCTTCTCGGCTCGACGGTCGCCGCCACCGTGTTTGCCGTCGCACTGCTGATGTCGGGCCAGAACTCGACGCTCACCGGCACGCTGGCCGGACAGATCGTGATGGAGGGGTTTCTCAACATCCGGCTGCGCCCGTGGCTTCGACGCCTGGTGACACGACTGATTGCCATCGTGCCTGCCTTGATTACCGTGCTGATGTACGGCGAACGCGGCACCGGCTCGCTGCTGATTTTGAGCCAGGTGATTCTGAGCCTCCAGTTGCCGTTTGCCGTGTTTCCCCTCGTCATGTTCTCCGGCGATCGCAAGCGTCTGGGATCGCTGGTCGCGCCGCTCTGGATGCGCGCTCTGGCGTGGCCGGTTGCCGTGATCATTGCCGGTCTCAACGTGTGGCTGCTCTACCAGGTTTTCACCGGATCGAACTGAGGACGCAATGTACAGACGAATCCTCGTCGCCGCCGAAAACTCGCCGTCGGACCGGGCGGTGATCGATCACGTACAGCGAGCTCGCCCAGCTCACCGGCGCGAGATTGCTCATCGTGCATGTCGCCGACGGCTGGGCGGCGCGCCACTTCCACGAGCTCGAGCTGCGCGAGTCGGAGGAGATGCGCGAGGACCGCGCTTATCTCGAGCGCCTGCGCGCGGAGCTGGCGGCGTCCGGGTTCGAGGTCGAGACGCGGCTGGGGCTCGGCGATCCCGCCAGGGAAATCGCCAGGCTCGCCGGAGAAGAGCACGTCGATTTGATTGCCATGTCCACGCACGGCCACCGGCTGCTGAAGGACATCCTCCTCGGCGCTACCGCCGATCGCCTCAGGCACATCGTGTCGATTCCGGTCTTGCTGGTGCGATCCCAGCCTGGCGCGCAGCGCGGCTGATCAGGCCGGCGAACGAGGGTCGAGGTTGCCGCCGACACTCGAGATCAGCTCCCCGAGCGGCTCGTCGTCCGCGGGATCGACCGTGCGGAGGTCGAGCACCACCATGTCGTCGTCGATCCGCGCAATTACCGGAGGCTCGAGCGCGCGCAGCGCGGACTCCACGCGATCGGCGGACCAACCGTCGCGACGAATCGCGACGAGGACCGTGGGCAACTCGACGCCGGGCGCGCTTCCTCCGCCGACCGCCGAACCGCCGCTGACGAGACTGACGGTCCAGCCGGCAGGTGTCAATCGTTCGGCGAGCGCGCGCGCGCGGTCTTCCAGCGCCTCGGCCGAGAGCGCGATCATCCGCAGGACGGGTACGGTCGTTTCGGCGCGTCCCGCGAGGTACTCGATGAGCGTGCCTTCGAGCGCGGCGAGTGTCAGCTTGTCCACGCGAAGGGCCCGCATCAACGGGTGCGAGCGGAGCTGACCGACGAGCGACGCCCGGCCGGCGATCACACCGGCTTGCGGACCGCCGAGCAGCTTGTCGCCGCTGAAACAGACCAGGTCCGCGCCGGCTGCGATTGACGACTGCACGGTCGGCTCGTCGTCAACGACGTCACCGAGACATCCGCTGCCCAGATCCTCGACGAGCGGCACATTGGCGGCGCGTGCCATCGCGACGAGCGACTCGAGCGACGGGCGTTCGGTGAACCCTTCGATGCGAAAGTTCGACGGGTGAACGCGCAGGATGAGTGCGGTGTTGGAGCTCACAGCCGCGCGGTAGTCCGCGATCCGCGTGCGGTTGGTGGTGCCGACTTCGCGAAGAATCGCGCCCGACTGCGCCATCACGTCGGGCACGCGAAAGCCGCCACCGATCTCGACGAGCTCGCCGCGCGAGATCACGACTTCCCGGCCTTGCGCCAGACCGGCGAGGATCAGCATCGTCGCGGCCGCGTTGTTGTTGACGACGAGCGCGGCGTCGGCTCCGGTGAGCGAAGTGAGCAGCCGCTCCGCATGCACCGTGCGCGAGCCGCGTCGCCCCGCCTCGAGGTCGTACTCGAGATTGCAATAGCCCTGCGCGACAGTGGTAATCCGCTCGAGAGCGCTTCTCGCGAGCGGCGCGCGACCGAGATTGGTGTGAATAACCACCCCGGTGGCGTTGATGGCGGGCCGAAGCGAGCCGCGGAAGTCGCTGGCCAGGCGCGGCGCCGCGGCCGACTCGATCCACTGTGCGGCCGCTTCATGATTGGCGGGCGCGTCCGCGCTGCCAGCGATGTGGCTCCGGAGCGCATCGGCCGCCTGGCGCAGCGCCGCGGTGGTTGCCGCGTGACCGTGCGCGGCCTCGAGCGCGACGATGCGCGGACGCTGACGGAGCTGTTCGATCGAAGGGATCACGCGGAAGTCGGGCACGGGAGGGATCGTAGCATCGGGCGATGAACGCCGGTTTGTCGCAGCGAGGTCTTCCGAGTCTTACCGGGGACGAGTCCCGCGAGTCTGCGAGTGGGGTGCGTTCGATGTTACGATCGGCATTCCCGATGACACTATCCGGCAAGGCGAGCGGACCCTCCGAGCGACGCACGCGGCCGCTGGAGCGCTTCTGGCCGTACGTGGAGCGTCCCGAAGAACCGACGCCCGACGAGCTCGCGGCGCTCGATCCGGATCTGCATGCGGCGTTGTTCGGGCCGCGCGATCTGCCGTTTTCGGTGACACTGGTGTTTCCGCCGAGCGCGCAGCCCACTTACGCGAGGGCCGTCGAGCTCGCGCGCGCGTCGGCGGAGTACCGCGTGGTGGGAGAAGGCAACGCCCTGCGCCATCGCGCGCGCTTCTATTCCGGCGATGCGCTCAAGCTGCGCGACCTGTTCGAGCTGGTTGGCAGTTACGAGGGCATGGAAGTGCTGGTGGACGATCGGCCGATTCCGCACGCGCGCGAGCTGTGGCTGCCACTGATCTGGTTTCTTCTCTTGCGGTGACTCTGCATGGCATCGAAATCCACCGCGTTCGAACGCGACATGCAGATTCTCGAGGCTGCGCTGAAGCGCCTCGAGGCCGAGTACAACATGTTCTTCGCCGGGCGCCTGGCCCGGCTGCCCTGGGAAACCCGCGCGCGCATCGATGCGTTGATCAAGCAGCACGATCGGGCGCCGCTACGCAACACCGCCGAGCGATTCCGGTTCTCGTCGCTCCAGGCGCGCTTCGTGAGCTTCTGCGATCTGTGGGAGAAGCAGCTCAGGGCGAGAGAAGAGGGACGGCCGATGCCGGGACGCGGCCGGCGACCGCCGCCATCGTCCGACCCGCTGGCCGAACCAGCGCTCAGGGATCGCGAGCAGCTCGTGCACGAGCAGCGCATTCGCGATCCACTGCAGGAACCGGAGCGTCTCAGAGAGCTCTACTTCGAGCTCGCCAAGGCGCGCGAGAACGCCGGCGAAGCGCAGATACCGTTCCATCGCTTTGCCGACGTCGTGCGCGCCCAGGTCACCAAGTTTGGCGGCGACGGCCAGGACGTCTCGTTTCGTGTGACCGTCAAGGACGGCAAGGTCACGCTCTCGGCGAAGCCGGGCGAGTGATACGTCGGGCTCGCGCCCGTCTCAGCCTGCCAAGTTGTGTCGATGAATTCGTGCGGGTGTGGACGAAGGAAGGTACTGGGGTTGCGATCCGGCGCCAGGGGAGAGCCTGGCGCCGGAGAAGATCAAGTTGGTCAGATCCGCACGACGTTGCCGGCCTGCGGACCTTTGGGTCCATCGACGATTTCAAATTCCACGCTCTGGCCCTCTTCGAGAGAACGGAAGCCCGATCCCTGAATCGCCGAGTAGTGCACGAAGACGTCGCTGCCGCCCTCGCGCTCGATGAACCCATACCCCTTGGCGTTGTTGAACCACTTGACCTTGCCTGTAATACGCATCGTCCTCTTCCTGGCTTGCTGGTGGCACTGCCACCAGACCTTACCTTCTCGGTTCATCACCTGATGAACCGGCACGCGAACAAAAAAAAAGGCCGCACATGCGGCCTTTCTCGGGTCCCGAAAAGCTGGACCGCACGGCGATAATACTGGCGGTTTTGTCGAAGTGTCAATTGGAGTGTCAATGCGACGTGCAATTCTGAGCGTGTCTGACAAGAGCGGATTGGTGGATTTTGCGCGCGGACTGATGAATCGCGGTTTCGAGTTAGTTTCGACTGGTGGCACCGCCAAAACTTTGGCGGCCGCAGCATTGCCCGTCGTCAATGTGGCCGACGTGACGGGCTTTCCCGAGATGATGGATGGCCGCGTCAAGACGCTGCATCCGAATATCCACGGCGGCATTCTGGCGCGGCGATCGAATGCGGACGACATGGCCGCCGCCGCGGCCGCAGGTATCACGCCGGTGGACGTGGTATGCGTCAACCTCTATCCCTTTGTCGCCACTGCCGCGAAGCCAGATATCGCGTTCGATGATCTGATCGAGCAGATCGACATCGGTGGCCCGAGTCTGGTCCGGGCCGCGGCGAAGAACTTCCACGACGTGCTCGTGGTCGTCAGCCCGAGCGATTACGCGGCGGTCCTCGAGGCGCTCGATCGGCCCGCCGGACCATCACCGGCGTTTCGCTTCGAGCTTGCCCGCACGGCCTTTGCTCACACCGGCGCGTACGATTCGGCAATCGCCGCCACCTTGAGCGAGGTGCGTGCTGCGGGCGATGTGTTCACGCGGGATGCCGGCGCAGGGCCGCTCGCGCCCGATCGGCTTGCGATCGACGCGCGGAAAATCCGCGATCTGCGATACGGCGAAAATCCGCATCAGCCGGCGGCGTGGTACGCGCTCGACCCAGCCGCTGGTCTTGGCGCGGCGACGATCCTCCAAGGCAAGGAGCTGTCGTTTACCAACCTGCTCGATCTGGACGCGGCGGCACGTGTCGTCCTGGAGCTCGACGAGCCCGCTGCCTGCGTGATCAAGCACACCAATCCGTGCGGCGCGGCGATCGGGTCCGTGATCAGCGAAGCGTACGTCCGCGCGCGCGATGCCGACGCGCTGGCCGCGTTCGGCGGCATCGTCGGACTCAACCGGCCGATCGATGCGGCGACCGCCCGCGCCGTTGTCTCGACCTTCATCGAGGCTGTGATCGCTCCCGCGGTTGACGCCGACGCCGTGGAGATCCTCCGCGCCAAGCCCAACCTGCGCGTTGTCACCGCCGAGTTCGCAGCTCTTGGCGACACTGTCACTCACCGCCGAGACCTGCGATCGGTCCTCGGCGGACTGCTCGTGCAGCAGCGCGACGAGGTGGTCGAGGCGCGCGGTGAGTGGCGGGAATCGGCGATGAAGGTGGTGACTAAGCGTGAGCCCAGCGAAGAGGAGTGGGAGGCGCTTCGATTCGCGTGGCGGGTGATGGCGCACGTCAAGTCGAACACGGTGCTGTTCGCCGACAGGCGGCAGACGCGCGCGGTCGGCGCCGGCCAGATGAGCCGCGTGGACGCGGTCAGGGTGGCGACGATGAAGGCGGCAGGGTGGGATGGCGCGGTCGTAAGCCCGCTGCGCGGGACGGTGGCGGCCTCAGACGCGTTCTTTCCGTTTCGCGACGGGCTCGATGCCGTGGCGCGCGCGGGGGCGACAGCGGTCATTCAACCCGGCGGCTCGGTGCGTGATGCAGAAGTAATCGCCGCGGCGGACGAGCACGGCCTGGCGATGGTGTTTACCGGTCGCCGCCACTTCCGGCACTGACGGCGGCAGAACACGACCTGTCACGATCGAGTCGCGAAGCGACTGATCAACTCCTCCGCGCGGACCGTCGCCGGACCAAATTTCGCCACCACGATTCCCGCGGCCTCATTGGCCAGCCACGCGGCTTCCGCCCACGTGGCGCCGGCCGCCACCGCGAGCGCGAGCACGGCGATCACGGTGTCGCCGGCGCCGGTCACATCCGCCACCTCGCGCGCCGTTGCCGGCAAGTGTCCTTCCGCAGATTGATGCGAGAGCCACATGCCGTGCTCGCCGCGCGTGATCAATACGCCCTCGCACTTCGTGCGCGCGCGAAAGGAGGCAGCCGCGGTCCTCGCGTCCTCGTCCGTGCGGATCCGCAACTGCGCGGCGGCTTCGGCCTCGTGGTGGTTCGGCGTGACCATTGCCACCCCGCCGTAGTAATCGAGATGCGGCATCTTCGGATCCACGAGCACGGGGATTCCGCGCTCCCGAGCCGCGCCGATGACATGCGCCATCACTCCTCGCGTGATCACACCCTTCAGATAATCGGAGACGACGATAGCCCCGGCCCGATCGGCATAGGTGTCCACCACGGACGACAGCGCGTCCTCAACCGGCGCG
This sequence comes from uncultured Acidobacteriota bacterium, assembly GCA_963807105.1. Taxonomy (GTDB): domain Bacteria; phylum Acidobacteriota; class Vicinamibacteria; order Vicinamibacterales; family UBA2999; genus DASPWV01. The sequence goes on from CAWEAM010000003.1 coordinate 760,680, forward strand.
CGGATCTCGTCGTCACTCTCGTAGTCGATCCGTGCGACCTGCTGATTGCGCGTCGTCACGATCCGCAGCTTTGTCGTCGTGCGCCGTTGCGGCTCGGTGATGAGGCCGCGCGGCGCGATCCCGACAGCCCGCAGCAGATCCTTGACCTTCGCCGCCGCGTCGTCGTCGCCGACGACGCCCGCGAGATCCACGCGGGCGCCAAGACCACGGGCATTCAGCGCCACATTGGCCGCGCCGCCGGCGAGATGCTGTTCATGATCGTAGATGACCACCGGGACGGGCGCTTCCGGCGAGATGCGGTCCGCGCGGCCGACGACGAACTGATCGAGCATCACGTCGCCGATCACCAGCACTTCCGCCGCGGCCATCCGCGCAATCAACTCCGCGGCCCGCCCGTGGTGCGAGCGGCGCCGGCGGCGATCCACTCATCTAGTGCCGCGCGCCGTCGCGGTCGGCGGCAAACGGCAGCGTGATCAGCACCAGGAAGAGCATCAGGAACTCGGAGTCGCCGAAGTTGTATTCGAAAAGGCCGGCGGTGAGCATGGCGACGAGCGCGCCGAGCGCTGCCGCCGACAGCATCTTCTCGCGGCCCTGACGAAACTGTCGGAAGAGGCCGCGAAACGCCGCGACGACGAACCAGATCCACAGCGCCAGCGCCGGCAGCCCGCGCTCGGCGGCAATCTGCATCGGTACGTTGTGCAGGTGCGGCGCCACCGGCATGAGCGCGGTTGGCACCCGGTAATCGGGATAGACACGCTTGACCATATCGGGGCCGACGCCGGTCAGCGGATGGTCGTGAATGATCGCGCTGCCGGCCTGCAGCATCGCGATGCGATCGCGGCTCGTCGGGTCGCTGAGATCGGTGATCGAGTAGATTCGCCGCGTGAGATCGTCCGGCGCGAGCACGAGCACGACGGCCAGCGCGATCGGCAGGACCGCCAAGAGCCGGAAATCGCGCAGCAGAAAGAGCGTAGCCGACGCCGGCCGCGACGCCGACCATCGCCGTCCGGGTGAACGTCACGACCAGGCTCACCACGAGTGCCGGAATGACCACGGCCGCCCAGCCACGATCGCGCGAGTCGTAGAGGAGCTTGGCGATGGCGGCGCAGATCACCAGCATCAGCGTGCCCGAATAGGTCATCCAGTGCGACAGCGTTCCCTGCACGCGCCGCTCGAGATTGTCGAAGTTGAGCACGCTGTATTGCACGATCCCGACGAGCGCGCTCGCCGCACCGGCAGTGAACACGATGCCGAGCATGCTGCGTGCGCGCGAGCCGCGGGCGAGGTCGTAGACAATCGGCACCAGCAGAAACAGCGACAGCTGTTTGCAATCTTCGAGGCTGGCGCGCGGGTCGCGGGCAAAGCCGGCCGCGAGCAGCGTCAGCGAGGCGTAGCCGACGAGCGGCCAGAAAAAGTCGGGCGCTTCGACCCGCTCGCCGCGCAAGACGTGCAGAGCCAGCCAGCACAGGCCGGCGATGGTCAGCATGATCTGCGCGACCGCGATCGAAAGCTGCGCCGCCGCGACCATCGTGACCAGCGCGGCGAAGCCAATCAACTCGATTCGCGTCTGCGTCGAGGTGCCGGTGGTGAGCGAAACCGTGTTCATACTTACGTCTCTCACTGCACTCGAGCGGCCGCTTGCGGTGTCTGGACGATCCGACCGCCCGCCCCCGCCGTGCGCCGTTACCGCTGTAGCGCCGTCCGTGCCGCGTCGAGCACCTGCGCCGGCGTGATCCGCGTGAGACAGCGGAAGTCGCCCGGCACACAGTGCCGCTGGTGGCATGGCCGGCATGGCAGCGGGCCGGCGTCCACGCCAATCGATCGGATCGATTGGTCGCGCCACGGCAGCGATCGCTCGGCCAGTGTCGGGCCAAACAGCGCGACGATCGGCGTTCGCGTGGCCGACGCGATGTGCAGCGGTCCGCTGTCGCCGCCGATGTACAACGCGGCCCGTCCGACGAGCGCGCGCAACTCGGCGAGATCGAACTCGCCACAGCGTACGATCCCGGCGGCCGCGCCGCCGGCTCGATCCTGCGCCTCGGCGGCAATCCGCTCCGCCGCTTCGTGCTCGGACGGACCAGACGTGATGATAATCCGCCGCGCCGGATCCTCGCGCGCCAGCGTCGCTGCCACCTCGGCGAAGTGCGCCGCCGGCCATCGGCGAAACGGGTTGCCGGCGCTGACGTGCATCACCACGAGCCGAGCGGCGCCCGGTACGCCGGCCGCATCGAGCCGTGCGGCGACGTTGCCGGCGGCGGCTGGGTCTTCCGGAATGTCCACGGGATCGCGCGCGCGATCCGGCGGGCCGACATCCAGCGCTGTCAGCAGGTCCCACTGGTTTTCCACCGAGTGTCGCGGCGGCACGAGCGAGCGCGTCCACGGAATCGTCGACGTGTACATCCATCCGCGCCCCGGCACGGCGTACCCAATGCGCTGCCGCGCGCGCGTGCTGAACGCCAGCCAGGCGCTGCGCGGGCCGCCGTGAAAGTCGATGACAAGATCGAAACGAGCGGCGTGCAGCCGGCGCGCCAGCGCGAGATCGTAGGCGATGCGGCGCAGGCCGCGCGGCCGCTCGGCCACGATCAGACGCGTCGATGTGCGGATTGTGGTGGACCACGGGCGCCGCCGCGGCTTCAACCAGATAGGTGATGTGCGCGTCAGGAAAGCGGCGCCGGACGGCCGCCACAGCGGGCGTCGTGAAGACGACGTCGCCGATGAGGCGGAGGCGAATCAGCAGGATCTTCAGGGCTCGACTGTTGCCTCATCGACGAGCATCACCGGGATGTCGTCCTTGATGGGATACACACGATGGCACGAGTCGCATTTGAGCGCGGTGCCATCCTTGACCAGCCGAACGGGGGTCTTGCAGGCGGGGCACGCGAGAATTTCGAGCAACTCGGGGTCGACGGCCATAGCGCCAATATACCTGAACGGCGAAGGCGTGTTGCTCCGGCGCTGCTCGAATGGCTGCGCCGCGCCCCGCGCTCCTAACTGGTGCGCATTGAGGGGTAAGATGCGGTATGCGCAGCGCAGCCCTCGTCTTGCTCCTGGCCTCTGCGGTGCCGCCCGCCGCGATCGCGCAGACACCCGCGCCGGCGCCGACCGAGTCGGCGCAATCGTTGTACGACTTCATGCTTGCGCGATACCTCGAAAACGAGGGCGATGAAGAGGGCGCGCTCCAGGCGCTCAAGCGGGCGGAGTCGGCAGATCCCAAGTCGGCCGAGATCAAGTCCGAGATCGCGGCGTTGTTTGCACGCCAGAACAGGGGACCGGAAGCGGTCGAGGCCGCGGAGCGCGCGCTTGCGCTCGATCCCGATTCGGCCGAGGCGCATCGGATTCTCGGCCTGGTGTTCGCGGCGTGGGCCGATGCCGGCTTGAAGCCGCCCGAGGGGCGTACGGCGCCGCAACTGCGCCAGCAAGCTATCGATCACCTGACGAAGATCTTCGACACACCGGCGGTCGCGACCGATCTGAATCTTCAGGTGACGCTCGGACGGCTCCACCTCCGTTCCGGCCAGGCCGAGAAGGCGATCCCGGTTCTCGAGACGCGTCGCGTCGCAGCGCCCGAACGCCGACCGAGCCCTACACGCTGCTCGCCGAAGCGCGCATGGCGGTCGGACGTCTCGAACAGGCGGCCGAGGCGCTCGAGATGGCGGCGGAGATCAATCCCCGCCATTACGCCGCGCTTGGCGAGCTCTACGAAAAGCATGGGCAATTGGGAAGGCGCGGCGGAGGCGTACAGTAACGCGGTGCAATCGGCGCGCAACCCGCCTCGCGACCTGCGGCTGCGGATGATCGGCGCGTTGCTCAACGTCGGCAACCCCGCAGCCGCGCAAATGGCCCGCGACCAGTTGAAGGACCTCGTCGCCGGTGCGCCCCAGGACACGCGACTGCTGTATCTGCTCGCGAGCGCGAACCGTCAGATCGGCGAGTACGCGGCTGCCGAAGATGCCGCGCGGAAGATACTCAGCATCGATCCCACGAGCGTGACCGCGCTCTACGCGCTGTCGCAGGTGTTCTTCGCACAGCAGGAGCCGAAGAAAGTCGTCGATCTGCTCACGCCCTTCGCCAAGGATGCGGCGTCCCGCGGCAAGGGCAACGAGACTGATGCGGCGCTCGTCATGGCGCAGCTCGGCTTCGCCCATCTGCAGCTCGGCGATCCCAACGCCGCCATCGCCGCGTTCACAACGGCGAAAGGTTTCGCCCCGAAAAACCCGGCATACGACGCGTATCTCGATACAGGCCCTTCTCAACGGCAAGCAGCACGCGCGCGCGGCCGAGATCGCGGCCGACGCGCTGGCCCGCCATCCGGGCGACAGCCGGTTGACCATTCTCCGCGCCGACGCGCTCTCCGATGGTGGACGCCGCGACGAAGCCGTCAAGATCCTGCAGGATGCGCTCGCCGCCACCCCCGATGACGATGACATGTCACTGAAGCTGGGGGCGGTGTTCGAAGAGAGCGGGAAGATCGACGAGGCCGAAAAGCAGTTCCGGCGCATCATCGAGCGCGATCCGCTCAATGCGCAGGCGCTCAACTACCTCGGCTACATGCTGGCCGATCGCGGCGTGCGCCTGCCCGAAGCAATCACGCTTGATCGAGCGCGCGCTGAAGATCGATCCCGACAATCCCGCTTATCTCGACAGCCTCGGCTGGGCGCTGTTCAAGCATGGGCGGCCTGAGGAGGCGGAGTCGCCGCTGCGCAAGGCCGCCGAGGTGCTCCTCTCGGAATCGGTGATTCAGGATCACTTCGGCGACGTGCTCGCCCAGCGCGGCAAGAACGATGAGGCGATCGCGGCCTGGGAACGTGCGCTCAAGGGCGACGGCGTCGGCGTCGAGCGTGCGGCGCTGGAAAAGAAAATCCGCGACGCGAGAAATCGCCGCCGCTAGCCGATCCACGCTCGCATGATCGCGTCGGGCATGCGGATCCGTCTGCTGGTGTTGTGCGGTGCCGCGCTTTGTCTCGGTGCCTGCGCCGCCGCAGTCCCGAAGCGGCCCGAGGGACCTGGCGCGCCGAATCCGGCCGCGGTCACAGCCTTCGAAACAGCCACACGCCACTGCGCCGGCCTCAAGACCGTGAGCGCGGAGATTCGCTTGTCGGGCCGCGCGGGCGGCGAGCGCCTGCGCGGGACGCTCCACGCCGGGCTCGCCGCGCCCGGCGCGTTGCGCTTCGAGGCGGTTGCGCCGTTCGGACCGCCGGTGTTCGTGCTCGCGGGACGAGAGAATCGCGCGACGCTGCTCTTGCCGCGCGACCGCCGCGTCCTGGTGGACGTACCGCTTGCCGACGTCCTGGATCGCCTGATCGCCCTCGCGCTCGACGCCGACGGCATTCGCCGAGTGCTCACCGGCTGTCTCGCCGACGCCGCACCGAGCGCCGGCCGCAGCTGGAACAACGGATGGACGGCAGTCGCGCTCGGTCCCGACATCACCGCCTATGTGCAGACGGTGAACGGCCAGCCGGTGGTGACGGCCGCCGACTACGGTCCGTGGCTGGTCGATTACGCCGATCACGCCAACGGCTTCGCGCGCACTGTGCGCATTCGCAGCCGTGAGCCGGGGCGCGTCGACGCCACCGCGCGTCTCGAGCAGCTCGAGGTCAACGTCCCGATCGACGATCGCGCCTTTGTCGTCGACGTGCCCCGCCGAGATGGAGCGAATCACGCTCGACGATTTGCGCGCGATCGCGCCGTTGCGAGCACAGGACTGACGCTGGAGGCGATGGTGCCTAAGTGCCTGGAGTGCCGAAGGTGCCTGGAGTGCGGTGTGCTTTTGTGCGTCAGGTCGAATGCGTTACGCGCCATCAAGATTTGAACAGACTCGCGTAAGCTAACGGCGGACCGCGCTGACGAAAACATCCGGTTCCGACCTTGAATCGCGAGGCGCATGGTGTGCGCGAAGGCTCCAGCGCCGGCCCACCAGCACGCCGCACCTGCAGGCAACCCATAGAAACACTAAGGCACCGAAGGCACCGTGAGCGAAGTAACCCTACCTGCATACGCCAAGATCAATCTCGACCTCCGCATCCTCGGCCTGCGGTCCGACGGCTTTCACGATCTCCGCACCATCTTTCAGTCGCTCGCGCTGCACGATACGCTGACGTTCGCGCCGCGCCAGGGGGCCTTCGTGATCCAGTGCGACGATCCGGCGATCCCCACCGACCGGCGCAATCTGGTGTGGAAGGCCGCATCCCTCCTGTGGTGTACGGTGGGACAGCGTCGAGGCGAGACGCCGCGCGACGCCGTCGTGCAGATTCGTAAACAGATCCCCACCGAGGCCGGCCTCGGTGGCGGCAGCGCCGACGCGGCGGTCACGCTGCTCGGTCTGGCGCACGTGTGGGGGCTCGACCTCGATACCGCCACCCTCAGCCGGCTCGCGGAACGCATCGGCGCCGACGTGCCGTTCTTTCTCGTCGGCGGCACTGCCCTCGGTCTGGGCCGCGGCGACGATATCTATCCGCTCGCCGAGGTGCCGCGCTGCTCCGTCGTGATCATTCGTCCGGGATTCGGCGTCTCGACTGCCGAGGCCTACAACTGGTTCGATCGCGAGAGGCGCGCCGCCCGGCGCGCGGAGCGGCCCAAGCGGACACTGTTGCCAGGTTGGCCTGAGTGGTCGCGGGGTCTGCGTAACGATCTCGAGGGGCCAGTGACGGCGCACCATCCGACGATTGGGCGGATCAAGGCCACGCTGCTCGACGCCGGGTCGATCTTTGCCGCGATGTCGGGTTCCGGATCGACCGTTTTCGGCCTGTTCGAGCGCCACGATGCGGCGACGCGCACCGCGCGCGACCTGGCACGCCCCGGGTGGCAGGTGGTCGCCACCCGCACCCTCAGCCGGGCGGAATACGCGCGAAAAATCACGGTGCCCGGCCTGGCGCGGCGTCGTGCAGGCGGACGCAGCCCGCTTGCCGGGAGCCGCAAGCCTCGTATAAGCTAAGGGTTTGCGCCACGGTCGCCGGGCCGCGTCGTAGTGGTGGGGCGTGGCCAAGCGGTAAGGCGCGGGCCTTTGGAGCCCGTATTCGAAGGTTCGAATCCTTCCGCCCCAACCAAACGAAACGAAGAACGAAAACCAAGAGCGAGAGCGATTAGTCCGGAAGATGAGCCCGATGCGGACGAGCGCAGCGCACTCTCGTTCTTAGTGCTTCGTTCTTCGTTCTCAGTTCCTGGATAATTAGTCCGCCATGCGACCGACTGGATACGGCGATATCAAGGTCTTCTCTGGCAGCGCCCATCCGCAGCTCGCAAGCGAGATCGCGGAATTTCTGGGCGTGTCGCTGGGACAGTGCCGCCTGCGACGCTTTCCGGACACGGAAGTGTCGTTCCAGATCGACGAGAACATCCGCGGCACGGATGTCTTCATCGTGCAGCCGACGTGCAACAGCGTGGACTCCGCGATCGAACACCTCGGTCGATGAGCACATCATGGAGTTGCTGATCATGGTCGATGCGTTCCGCCGCTCGTCGGCGTCGCGCATTACCGCGGTTGTGCCGTATTACGGCTACGCGCGCCAGGATCGCAAGGACAAGCCGCGCGTGCCGATCTCGGCCAAGCTGGTTGCCAACATGATGAGCGCGGCCGGCGTCGATCGGGTGCTGACCATGGATCTGCACAAGGCGCAGATCCAGGGATTCTTCGACATCCCGGTCGATCACCTGTTTGCAGCGCCGGTGATGATCGATTACCTGTCGCGGCAGGATTTTCCGCGGCTCACCATCGTCGCCCCCGATGCGGGCGGCGCCGAGCGCGCGCGCGCGTATGCGAAACGACTCGGCGGCGGCCTCGCGGTGATCGACAAGCGCCGCACCGAGGAGGGCAAGGCCGAAGTGATGAACGTGATCGGCGAGGTCAGGGGCCGCACGTGCGTCATCGCCGACGACATCATCGACACGGCGGGCACGATTCAGCGCGGCGCGCAGGCGCTGATCGACGCCGGCGCCGAGCGCGTGCTGGCGTGTGCGGTGCACGGCGTGCTGTCGGAGCCGGCGGTGGATCGGATTGAGAAGTCGCCGCTCGAGCGGCTGATCCTGACCAACACGATCCCGCTCACCGACAAGCGGTTGGCCTGCACGAAGATCGTTGAGCTGTCGGTGGCGCGGCTGCTCGGCCAGGCGATTCGGAGTATCCACGACGAGACGTCGGTCTCTTCGTTGTTTGTGTAGAGCTGGGGATCTAGGGACGTAGGGACGTAGGTAGGAAACGAACAATGGACGCGACACTCGAAGCAATCAAGCGGGACACGAAGGGCAAGAACGAAGCGCGGCGCCTCCGCGCCTCGGGCCGGATTCCGGCCACCGTCTACGGCGCGCAGAACGAAGGTGATACCGCCAAGAGCTTTCCGGTCGCAGTCGATCCGAAGCCGCTGCTCCGGATTCTGCACTCCGATTCGGGCCTCAACACCCTGATCACCCTCAAGATCGATGGCGAAGGCGAATCGCGCGTGCTGGTCAAGGAGTTCCAGCTCGATCCGGTCACGCACAGCCTGCTGCACGCCGATTTCTATCGCGTCAACCTGGATCGCAAGATCACCGTCACCGTGCCGCTGGTCTACAAGGGCGAGCCGCGCGGCGTCAAGGTGGATGGCGGTGTGTTCGAGCCGCTCCATCGCGAAATCGAGCTCGAGACGCTGCCGCGCGAAATCCCCGACGCGATCGAGGTGGACGTCAAGGAGCTCGGCATGGGACAGGCCGTGTTCCTCCGCGATCTTCTGGCCGGCGTCCGCTGGACGCCGATCACCGATCCCGACCTGATGCTCGCGCACGTCGTCGCGCCGCGCGCGGTGGAAGAGCCGGTGGCCGAGACCGCGACGGTGACGGCAGCACCAGTGGCGGGCGCCACTGCCGAGCCCGAGGTGATCAAGAAGGGCAAGACGGAGAAGGAAGGGGAGACTCCGGCTAAAGAAACGAAGAAGTAACCATCGCCCAGAGTGCCTGGGGTGCCCTAAGGTGCCTGGGGTGCCTACGGTGCGGGGTGCTTTGGTGCTTGTGCCCTGTGCTCGAGTGCCATGTGCGATGTGCTTCAGCACAAGGCACGAGCACGAGCACGGCGCACCTTAGGCACTCCAGGTACCTGAAGCACCCCAGGCACCCTGAGAGATGAAGCTAGTAATCGGCCTTGGCAACCCGGGGTCGAAGTATCGGGCAACCCGGCACAACGTCGGGTTCTGGGTGATCGACGAGATTGCCCGGCGCTGGGAAGTGAGCGACGGCTGGCGCGAGCGCAGCGAGGCGCTGTATGTAAAGAAGGGCCGGGAGGCAATCCTGGCGAAGCCACTGACGTTCATGAACAACAGCGGCTTTGCCATGTCCGGCCTCGCGCAGTATTTTCAGATCGAGCCGGCGGATATGCTCGTGATCGTCGACGAAGCCGCGCTGCCGCTCGGGCGCCTGCGCGCGCGCCGCGCGGGAAGCGCCGGCGGGCACAACGGCCTCAAGTCGATCATCGAGCAGATCGGCACGAGCGAGTTTCCCCGGCTCAGGCTCGGCGTCGGCCGGGGCGATGCACGCCGCGATCTCGCGGATCACGTGCTGTCGAAGTTCGAGCCCGATGAGCGGGCCACGATTGAGGCGGCGACGCTGCGCGCCGCCGATGCCGCGGAGATGTTCATCTCCGAGGGCATCGAACGTGTGATGAGCACGTTCAACGCAGCGGACAGTCAGCAGGATCCCGGCCCGGTGGAATAACCGGTCAGGTGAGCTCCTTGCCACTTTCGGTGGCTGTTGTTGGGGACGTAGGGACGTAGGGAAAATGGTAGGGGAGTGGGTGGGATTCGGTTCCCGCTACCTCCTCGAGTCCTTACTTGACCTATTTGCCCAACACATCCACAAGGAGACCGAATGAGCAGTCGCAGGTACGAACTCGTCTACATCGTCAAGCCCGACGCGACCGAGCAGCAGGTCACCGACCTGCAGATGCAGGTCGAGCAGATCGTCGAGCGCATGGGCGGCACTCTCGAAAAACCCGAAGTGCCCGGCCTCACCGGCCGCCGCCGGCTCGCCTACGAGATCGGCAATCACAAGGAGGGCTTGTACGTCCTCAACGTGATCACCGGCAATGGCGATCTCGTCAAGGAAATCGATCGCCGTCTCAAGGTCACGGACGGCCTTCTCCGCCACCTGATCATCCGCGTCGACGCGGCTCAGATCAAAGTCGAACGCGCGCGGACCAAACGTCAGGAAGAATCGCGCCGCCGCCGCGTCGCGCGTGGTCTGCCGCCGGAGCGGCAGCCTGGTGAGGGCCCGCAGACGCCGGAGGATGCGGACGACGCAGTTGACTTCGATGTGATGGATGCGGAGGCGTAATCATGCCAATGGGTAAACGAGGGAGCGGCGGCGCGCGCGGCCGCGATGCGAAGGGCGTCGACGCCAAGGGCGGGCAGCGGCGCGGGCTCTTCCGCCGGCGCAAGGTCTGCAAGTTCTGCGCGGACAAGATCGACGACATCAACTACAAGGACATCAAGCTGCTCAGCGCGTTCGTGCCGGAGCGCGGCAAGGTGCTGCCGCGCCGCATTTCCGGCACCTGCGCCAAGCATCAGCGGGGTCTGCGGATCGCGATCGTCCGCGCCCGGCAGCTCGCCCTGCTGCCGTACGCCTCAGACTAGGAACGGTCATGGAAGTCATCCTCAGAGATCACGTGGAGAACCTCGGGCGGCGTGGCGAGATCGTCAGAGTCGCCGACGGCTACGCGCGCAACTTTCTGTTGCCGCGCAATCTCGCGCTGCCGGCCACCGAAGGCAACAAGCGCCGGGTCGAACGCGAGCGCAAGATCGTCGAAACGCGCGAGTCGGAAGAGCGTCAGGCCGCCGAAGCCGTCGCGGCGCGGCTGACCGCGCTCGCTGTGTCGATCGCCCGCAAGGTTGGCGAGAACGATCATCTGTACGGCTCGGTCACCAACGCCGACATCGCCGACATCCTCAAGGAGCGTGGCTTCGATGTCGATCGGCGGAAGATCCTGCTGCCCGATCCGATCAAGGCCCTGGGCGAGAACACGGTGCCGGTGAAGCTGCATCGTGACGTCACGGCGCAGTTGCGCGTGACGGTCGTCAAGTCGGAGTAGCGGCGAGGCTTCAAGCCTTCGCCATGCGTCGAGTAGTGGCGGGGTTTCGGCCCCGCCATCTACATCAACGGTTCGTCCACAGCTTTCGCACAACCGGTTAGGTCAAAGCACCATTTTGACGCGCGCCCGCGACATTTATTTTCCGCGCTTCGTCGCGCGCCCGTTTGCTGCGCACACTGCCTGTTAAACTTCAGCGGTCGTGGCCGACACTGCTACCGCCACCGCCCACCGCACGCTCCCGCACAATCTCGAAGCCGAACGCTCCGTCCTTGGCGCGATCCTGATCGACAACGAGTCGTTCAACGTCGCGGCGTCGGTGATCGACGCGCGCGCGTTCTTTCGCGACGCCCATCGCCGCATCTTCGAGCGCATGATCGCGCTCGCCGAGCGGAATCAGCCCATCGATCTGGTCACCCTCAAGGAGGAGCTCGAGCGCGCCGGCGAGGTCGAGGAAGTGGGCGGGCCGGCCTACATCGCGTCGCTCGTGGACGGTGTGCCGCGCGCCACCAACGTCGAGTACTACGCCAAGATCGTCAAGGAAAAGGCGACGCTGCGGAGCCTGATCTTCTCCGCCAACAAGATCCTCTCCAATGCCTACGAGGCCGATCAGGAAGCCGACCTCATCCTCGACGAGGCCGAGAGCGCGATCTTTTCCGTCGCCGAAGACCGCGTCAAAGCCGGGTTCATCGCGATGCGCGACCTGGTCAAGGACAGCTTTCCGAAGATCGAGCAGCTCTTCGAGCACAAGAGCTTCATCACCGGCATCTCCACCGGCTTCACCGAGATCGACAAAATGACGCGCGGCTTCCAGCGCGGCGACCTGATTATCGTCGCGGCGCGGCCGTCGATGGGGAAGACCAGCCTCGTCCTCAACATCGCGCAGCACGTCGCCACCGCCGGATCGATTGCCGGCTTTTTCAGCCTCGAGATGTCGAAAGAGCAGCTCTTCATGCGCATGCTCGCGTCCGAGGCGAAGATCGACAACTACCGGCTGATGAGCGGTCAGATCGGGCAGCGAGAATACGGCCAGATTACCCACGCGCTCGAGACGCTCAGCGAGTCCCACCTCTACATCGACGACACACCCGGCATCGGCGTGCTCGAGATGCGCGCCAAGGCGCGGCGTCTGCAGTCGGAGCACGGGCTCGACATGCTGGCGATCGACTACATCCAGTTGATGACCGGGCGCGGCCGCTTCGAGAACCGCACGCTCGAACTGGCGTCGATCTCGCGCTCGCTCAAGGGGCTCGCGAAAGAGCTCAACGTCCCGGTCGTGGTGCTGTCGCAGCTCTCGCGCGCGCCAGAAGCGCGCTCCGACCGGCGCCCGCAGCTTTCCGACCTGCGCGAATCGGGCGCCCTCGAGCAGGACGCCGACGTCGTGATCCTGATCTTCCGCGAGGAGATGTACAAGCAGGGCAACGAGCCGAAAGAGTCGGACGGCATCGCCGAGCTGATCCTCGCCAAGCAGCGCAACGGCCCCACCGGCTCGGTCAAGCTCGCGTTCCTGCGCCAACAGACGCGATTTGCTAATCTCGCCGATCATGCCTGAGACGATCCGCCACGCGTCGGACGTCGGCGTCTGGGAGATGGCAGTCGCTTCGCCGCATCCGGCGCTCCGCGACTACGTCAAGGAATACGTCGGCGGCGTCGAAGATTGCGTGCCCGGCCTCGTCCGCCGCGAGATGCCCGCCGATCTCGCGCCGATCATCTTCAACTTCGGGCCGCCGTTTCGTCTGTTCGACCCGTCCGATCCCTCGCGCTGGACGGAATACCGCAGCTTCATCGCCGGCGCTTTCGACACTTACGTGCTCGTCGGCGCCACGGGGCCGTACGAAGTGCTGCAGGTCAACTTCACGCTGCTCGGCCTTCGCCTCATTGTCGGACGTCCGATCGCGGACCTGACGAACAAGGTCGTGGAATTGAGCGACGTCTTCGGCGCCGAAGCCGGCCGGTTGAATGCTCGGCTGTACGAGACCCGCAGCTGGGCCGCGCGATTTGCCCTGCTCGATCGCGAGATCCTGGCCCGGATCGCGAAGAGCCGGGCGGTGCCGGCGCCGGTACGCGGGTCTGCACAACTGCCTTGTGCGGAGCGGAGGCGCGATCGCCATCCGGCGGCTGGCCGACGCTGCGGGCTGCAGCCAGAAGCACTTGATCGAGCAGTTCGCGTCGCACATCGGGCTCACCCCGAAGGTCTTCGCGCGCGTGCTGCGATTCGGCAGGGCGGCCGAGCTCCTTACCGGCGACCACCATTCCTCGCTGACCGATATTGCGCTCGAGTGCGGCTATTACGATCAGTCGCATTTCACCCGCGACTTCCGCGCCTTTGCCGGCGTCACTCCTTCCGCGCTCATTGCCGGCCGGCTGCCGAATCGCGGCGGGTTCGCCGTCGCCGGGTAAAATTCGTCCAAGACGTGCTGCGCCCGGGTGCGTACGCTTCGAGCATGGCACCCAACATCTTCCCCGTCTTCCGCTATCACGACGCGCGCGCGGCCATCGACTGGCTGATCCAGGCGTTCGGCTTCCAGAAGCACGCCGAGTTCGCCGGGCCGAACGAGACAGTCGCGCACGCCGAAGTCCGCTTCGGCCCCAGTGTGATCGGCATCAGCTCGGCGACTCCGCCGACGGCTGCCAATCCGTGGTCGAGCGTTCGCGAGGGCGTGTACATCGCCGTCGACAACATCGACGCGCATTACGAGCAGGCGAGGCGCGCCGGCGCGGACATCGTCGTTCCGATTCGCGACACGGACTACGGCTCGCGAGAATACGGGGCGCGCGATCCTGAGGGACGGTTGTGGGGCTTCGGCACCTACACGATGGGCCGCGGCGACGAGGCGCCGACGCTCTTTCCGGAAGTGCACTACAAGAATCCGCGCGCGGCGCTATCGTTTCTCGCCGACGCGTTCGGCTTTACCAAGACGCTGGAGGTCCCGTCGGACGATGGCGGCGTGCTGCATGCCGAACTGCGCCTGGGCGACGGCTTCGTCATGGTCGGTACGGCGGCTGACGAGGGTACCGAGTGGGCCGGGCTCGCGCAACTAGTGTGCGCGTACGTGTCCGACGTCGAATCAGCATCATCGTCGCGCGCGGGCCGGCGGCGCGGCCATCGGCCGGGAACCCTGGGACACGCCGTTTGGCGCGCGGCAGGTACGTGGCGCGAGACCCCGAAGGGTTCGTCTGGCTGTTCGGCACGTATCGGCCCTCGTGATACCTTCGCAGAGGTGATTCGCTGCACCTCTGCGCACGTCGATCTCGACGCGACGCGGCACAACTATGCGGCCATCTCCGCATACCTTTCGGCGGAAGCCAGTCTCAATCGCGCGGCGGGGCAGACACCGTCGCGCTCACCCGGCGTGATCGCCGTCGTCAAGGCCAACGCCTACGGTCATGGCGCCGTGCGCATCGCGCGTGCGCTCGAGGAGGCCGGCGCCACGTGGCTCGCCGTCGCCGACATCGAGGAAGGGATCGAGCTGCGCGAGTCGGGCTCGCGCGCCCGCATCCTGATCTTCGGCGCGCTCAGCGTCAGCGATCTCGACGCCGTGTTCGCGCACGACCTCACGCCGAGCATCGCCAGCCCCTCCGCCGGGCGCGCCCTGCAGGCGGCGGCTGCCGCTCGCGCCACGCGCGTGCGCTATCACCTCAAGATCGACACCGGCATGCATCGCCTCGGCTTCCGCCACGAGAACCTCGAATGGACGCTGCCCGAGCTCCTGAGCAGCCGCAACCTGGACCTCGAAGCGGTGTTTACCCACTTCGCGACGGCCGACGAGCCGGAGCACGCGCTCTTCGAGCAGCAGCGCATGGCCTTCGACCGCGCATGTGCGACGATCGAGCGGCTCGGCGCGCGGCCGCAGTACCGGCATGCGGCAAACAGTGCGGCGCTACTGCGCGACTCTCGCGTCTGGTATGACTTCGTGCGGCCGGGCCTGCTCCTGCACGGCGTGATTCCGCCGCCGCTGGCCTCGACGCTGGCGCTGCGGCCGGCGATGTCGCTCACCAGCCGCGTTGTCGCGGTGAAAGGAATTCGCGTTGGCGAAACGGTAGGCTATGGCGGCTGCTTCCGCGCGGAGCGGCCGACGACCCTGGCGGTGATTCCGGCGGGATACGCCGACGGTCTCGATCGGCGTCTGAGCGGCAATGGCGCGGTGCTGATTCGCGGATCGCGCGCGAGGATCGTCGGCGCGGTGAGCATGGACATGCTCACTGCCGATGTCACCGACATCGCCGACGTCAGCCCGGGAGACGAAGCCGTGCTCCTCGGATCGCAGGGCAGCGAATCGTGGCAGAGCGTGGATGCGCGCGAAATCGCCTCCAATGTCGGCACCATTCCCTACGAGGTGCTGTGCCGGCTTGGCGCGCGCGTTCACCGGTTGTACAAATAGCGGCGCCGAAGACGAAGCGATGAAAGCAGCCAAGCCCGTTTTTGTCTGTCAGGAGTGCGGATCGCAGTCGCCCAAGTGGCAGGGTCGCTGTCCCGACTGCGGCGCGTGGAATTCGTACGTCGAGGAGCGCGCATCCGAGAGCGGCGGCACAGGAGCGCAGGGACATCGCTATGCGCTGCCGGGATCTGCGGCGCAGGGCGCTCAGCGCTATTCGGAGATCGAGGCGTCGAAAGCGGATCGGATCTCGAGCGGAATAGGGGAGTTCGATCGCGTGCTCGGCGGCGGCATCGTCCCCGGTTCGCTCGTGCTGCTGGGCGGCGAACCAGGGATCGGCAAGTCCACGCTCCTGCTGCAGGCGGCTGCCAATTTCGCCCGCATGGTCGGCACGGTACTCTACGCGTCGGGCGAGGAATCCGAGCACCAGATCAAGTCGCGCGGCGAGCGGCTCGGCGTCGGCGATGCCCCGCTCTATCTGCTGGCTGAGACCTGCATCGAGAGCATCCTCGAGGAGATCGGCCGCATCCGCCCGCAGCTGCTGGTCGTCGATTCGGTGCAGACGGTCTTCTCGCTCAAGTTCCAGTCGGCCCCGGGCAGCATCGGCCAGGTGCGCGAGGCGGCCACGCAGTTTCTCTTCACCGCCAAGGGACACAACATCCCGACGTTTCTCGTCGGCCACGTGACGAAGGAAGGCAGCCTCGCGGGTCCGAAAGCGCTCGAGCATGTGGTCGACACCGTGCTCTATTTCGAGGGCGAGCGCCATCACTCGCACCGCGTGGTGCGCGCGGTAAAGAACCGGTTCGGGGCGATCAGCGAGCTCGGCGTATTCGAGATGACCGGCGGCGGGCTCAAGCCGGTGGCCAACCCGTCGGCGCTGTTTCTGGCCGAGCGCCCGGTCGCCACTCCCGGCTCCGCCGTCCTCTGCTCGGTCGAGGGGTCGCGTCCGATTCTCGTCGAGGTGCAGGCGCTGGCCAGCACCACGTCGTACGGTATGGCGCGGCGTATGGCCGTCGGCATCGATCAGAATCGGTTGTCGCTGCTGCTTGCGGTGCTCGAAAAGCGCGCCGGTCTCCACCTCGCCGGAGAGGACGTCTTCGTCAACATTGCCGGTGGCATGACCATCGACGAGCCGGCGGCCGACCTCGCCATCGTCTCGGCCATCGCGTCGAGCGTCCGCAATCGGCCGTTGAGCCAGGCGACCGCGGTGTTCGGTGAGGTCGGCCTCGGTGGGGAGATTCGCGGCGTCCCGCAGGCCGGCCTCCGCATCCGCGAAGCGGAGCAGATGGGTTTCACCCGAGTGGTCCTCCCGGTCGCCAACGTCGATGGCGAAACTGGCAAGCGGGAAGGCGCGGAACTGGTCGGGGTCAAGCACGTGGGCGAGGCCCTGGACGTGCTCCTCACGTAAGCCGCTGGGATGGCGACGGCCGCTGACCTTTCTTGACCTTCCGACCCCGGCAGTCTACTGTTCCTGTGTCATACGCTCGCCTTCGCTCGCAATCGCAACCTAACCTGCGAGTGTTGGCGAGGTCCCGCCGCAGCGGCCAACCGCGGAGGCGGACGGGTTGTTCATCCCGGAGTATTCGTCATGGCCTGGTTCATTCTGGCGCGTCTGCTTTTTACTGGCGCTGTCGGTTACACGGCTTTTCTCTTGCGTCCCCTGGGCCCCGATCCGCTGGTCAACGTGGGGTTCGGCCTCGCCCTCGCTGCCGTCGCCGTGTTCTTCGAGTGGCGTCTACGCGATCTGGCACTCACGAGCATCCTCGGCGCCCTCGTCGGCGGCGGCGTCGGGCTGCTGATCGCTAAGGGCATCGGCGCTGCCCTCTTCTGGGCCGACCCGTCCGATCAGCGCGTCGCGTTCCTGCACGGGTTCGTGCTGCTGCTGCTGCCGTATCTCGGGTTGGTGATCGGCGGTCGAAAAGGGGAGTGGCTCGAACCGGCCCGGCTGATCGGCCTCTTCCGCTCCACCGGACCGCAGCGTCGATACAAGATCCTCGACACGTCGGTGATTATCGACGGCCGTATCGCCGACCTCTGCGACACCGGTTTCATCGACGGCACGCTGGTGATCCCCCAGTTCGTGCTCAAGGAGCTGCAGCTCGTCGCCGACTCGGCCGATTCGATGAAGCGCAACCGCGGCCGCCGCGGCCTCGACATCCTGCAGAAGATCCAGAAGATGTCGGGCGTCGAGGTCTCGATCTCGGACGCCGACTTCCCCGAGGTGCGCGAGGTGGATCTCAAGCTGATCGAGCTGGCGCGCACGCTGCAGGGAAAAATTGTCACCAACGATTTCAACCTCAATAAAGTCGCGCAACTGCGCGGCGTCGAGGTGCTCAACATCAACGAGCTGGCCAATGCCCTCAAGCCGGTCGTCCTGCCCGGCGAGATCATGAAGGTCTTCATCCTCAAGGAAGGCAAGGAATACAACCAGGGCGTCGCCTATCTCGACGACGGCACCATGGTGGTGGTGGATAACGCCCGCAAGATGATCAGCAAGACGATCGACGTCGTGGTCACCAGCGTGCTCCAGACCACGGCCGGGAAGATGATCTTCGGCCGTTACATCGACCCCAGTCTGGCGGCGCAGGCTGGACAGCCCGTGCCGGCGGGCGATCGCGACGAGGCCCGCAAGTCGGGACGCAATCTGCAGCCCGCGCAAGTCACGCCGGCAGTGCAGGCGGCCCCGCAGCAGACCGGCGGCAAGATAGCCGGCTGAGTGTTCCATCTCCTTCGCACGGTTTTCTTCCTGATTCCCACGATTGCGATCTACACGATCGTGCTCGGCGCGCTGTCGGTCGGCTCGAGCCTGTTCGACTCGCGCGGCCATTTCGCGCACGGGTGCGCTCGCGCGTGGGCGTGGCTGATTCTCGCCACCACTGGCGTCCGCGTCACCGTGATCGGCCTCGATCGGCTCGACCGGACCAAGACCTACGTCTTCGCGTCGAACCATCAGAGCATCTACGACATCCCCGTGCTCTTCACCGCGCTGCCATTCCAGCTGCGAATCATCGCCAAGCAATCGCTCGGCAGCTTCCCGGTGCTTGGCTGGCATCTGCGCCGCACCGGGCACATGCTCGTCGATCGGAAAAAACCCGATCCGATGCGGATCTTCAGCTGGGCGAACGCGCTCACCGCGAACGGGCTGTCTCTAATCATCTTTCCCGAAGGGACGCGCAGCCGCGACGGCATGCTTGGGGCGTTCAAGGGCGGCTCGTTCTATTCGGCGGTACAGGCCGGCCTTCCCATTGTTCCTATCTCCGTCGTTGGCAGCCGGCACGTGATGCGAAAGGGCGAGTTGACGACCAGGCCAGGCGACGTGACCGTCGCAGTGCACGAGCCGATTCCAACCGAAGCGACGCGCGAGCCCGACATGCGGCAGGTGCGGGCGCTGGCCAACCGGGTGAGAGAGATTGTCAGGCCGCCAGTCGAGGAAGAGGCCCGGAACGCCGCTGGCGTGCAGGCGGAAGCGCGCGAGTCGGCCTGACGATTCCTATTTCGCCCGTCCGCCCAACTACGGGGTCGCGTCCACCAGCTTGCGCGTCGGCTCCGGCACCTTGTCCGGCGTCCACAAGCCCTCGCTTCTCGCCACCCACGCGGTGGCACTGAGATCGCCGCACACGTTGACGGTGGTCCGCGACATGTCCAGAATCCGATCGACGCCGAGAACGATCGCGATGCCCTCGCCGGGCACGCCGAACATGGTGAGCACGCCGACCAGCAGCGGGATTGATCCGCCAGGCACGCCCGCGGCGCCCACTGCCGTGAGCACCGACATCACCATCACCGCCGCCATCTGACCGAGCGTCAGATCGACGGCGAAGATCTCGGCCAGAAAGATTACCGTGATCCCCTCGAAGATCGCGGTGCCGTTCATGCACATCGTGCTCCCGAGCGGGAGCACGAAGCCGGCAATCCGCTGCGGGATGCCGAGTTGCTCCTGGGCCACGTCCATTGCGGTGGGAAGCGTGGCATTGCTCGAACTGGTCGAGAACGCCGTGATCAGCGCGGCGCGGATCCGTGAGAAGAACATCACCGGCGAGAGACCCACCAGGAAGCGCACGACCCCGGAGATGGTGATGAGCACGTGAAGGAGCAGCGCGACCAGGACGGTGACGACGAACGCCGCGATCGCCAGCAGCAGGTCGAAACCGAATCGCGACGACACGGTGAAGATGAGTGCCGCCACGCCGAAGGGCGCGAACAGCATGGCGAAATGGATGATCGCCGTGACCACGCTGTTGAGCGCGTCGAGAAACGCCATCATCGGCTCCGACTTCTCTTTCGGAATGACCGTGAGGGCAGCGCCGAACATCAACCCGAAGAAGATCACGCCCAGCATGTCGGTCTCGGCGGCGGCGCGAATCGGGTTGCGCGGCACGATGTTGATCAGCGTCTCCATTCCGAAGGTAGACATCGCCGCGGCTTCGACGCGGCTCGACGCGTCGCCGGCGAACCGCGTCATCAGCGCCTGCCGGGTCTCGGGCGACACGCGCTCCCACGGCTGCGCGATGTTCACCACGATCAAACCGAGCGTGGCGGCCATGGCGGTGGTGACGAAGAAGTAGCCGATGGCCTTCGCACCCACCCGGCCGACGCGCCGGATGTCGCCCAGCCCTGCGACACCGAGCGAAATCGACGCGAACACGAGCGGCATCACCACCATGAACAGCATGCGCAGGAAGATTTGCCCGACCGGCACGGCGACGTATTGATTGATGCGCTCGACGACCGGATTGTTGACGCCGACGGTCAGGTTCACGCCGATGCCGAGCGCGAGGCCCACCGCCAGGCCGAGCAGAATCTTCGTGTGAAGCTTCATTCCCTTGCCCGACCCGCCAATTGGTTCGCTCACGCGCCGCTCTCCTTAGGAAGCTCTTGACGTCCGCCAGCCCTTGACCAGCTCGGCGGCCAGCGGTAACAGTGACACCGCGACGATGCCGAGGGCAACCAGCGTGAAATTCTCTTTCACCACGGGGATATTGCCAAACAGATAGCCGGCGCCGACGCAGATCCCCACCCACAGGATGCAGCCGACGGCGTTGTAGAACATGAATGTGCGATAGGTCATCCCGGCGCCGCCGGCGACGAACGGCAGGAACGTCCGCACGATTGGCACGAAGCGCGCCATGACCACGGCCAACCCGCCGTGCTTCTCGAAGAATTCGTGCGCGCGCTTGACGTGCTCGCGCTTGACGAAGCGGTGGATGCGCGTTTGCGGCGCGTCGAGGTTGAACATGTGCGCGACGCGGCGGCCGACGGAATAGTTGACGACGTTGCCGACGAAGGCGGCGATCATCATCACGACGGTGAGCACTTCCACGCGCATCGCGCCGGTGGCGGCGAGCGCGCCCGCCGCGAAGAGGAGAGAGTCGCCGGGCAGGAACGGCGTCACGACCAGACCGGTTTCAGCAAAGATGATGGCGAAGAGGATGGCGTAGGTGGTGGTGCCGTAATCCTGGATCAGCTCGCGAAGATGGACATCTGCATGAAGGATGAAATCGAGCATCTGGGTGTCAGTGTAACCCACGGCCTCACGGCCGCCGATGACGCGGCCGGCGGCGTCATCGGCGCGTGATTGGTCCCCGCGGATGGCGATCGCTACTCGTTGCGAAGCGCGATCAGCGGATCGGCGTGCGCCGCCCGCCGTGCCGGTATCCAGCACGCGAGCACAGCGACCACCGCTAGGGCCGCGCTCGTGGCCAGAAACGCCACCGCGTCGAACGGACTAGTGCCGTAAAGCAAGCCCGCGAGCAGCCGAGCCGCGGCAATGGCCAGCACGAGACCGCTGCCGAGGCCGGCCGCCGTGAGGCCGAGCCCTTGCGTCAGGACCGAGCGATAGAGGTCGCGCGGCGATGCCCCGAGCGCGAGCCTGACGCCCATTTCCTGACGACGTTCGGTCACCGAGTAGCTCATGACGCCGTAGATGCCGAGCGCCGACAGCACCAGTGCGGCCAGCGCCAGCAGCGTCATGAGCGTGGTGCTGACGCGTTCGCGCGCGATCGACTCGCGCGCGAACAAAGACATCGCGCCCACGCGCGCGAGCGCGATGTCGGGATCGAGCGAGCCGACCGTCCGGCGAAGCGTGCCCGTCAGGATCTCGGGTGATCCCTGCGCCGCGCGGACAGTGACGATGAGCGCGTTCCAGCTGTCCTGCTGGTATGGGATGTAGACCACGGCGCGCCCCCGATCGGCAAGGCTCGAGAACGGGACGTCCGCAACCACGCCGACGATCTCGCGATACATGTTCTCGTCGCGCCACGACCGGATCCGCCGGCCCAGCGGACTGCTGCTGCCGAACGCATTTCGCGCGAAGGTTTCGCTCACGACGATCACTGGCGTCGAGGTGTCGGTGTCACGCGCCCCGAAAGCCCGCCCGCTGACCACGCGGATGCCGAGCGTGCGGAAGTAATCGGGCGAGATGACGGTCCACATCGCGGGCACGTCGGGGCCGGCCGGTGGTTCGGGCCAGCCATCCCCGAGAAAGACACGGCCGAGGCCGAATCCGCCGCCACCGACTGGCAGATAAGTGGTCACGGCTGCCGCGTCGATCCCCGGTTCTGCCGCGAGCCGCTCGGTGAGCTGGCGCACGAACTCCGCTCGCGTGCGCGCCTCGGGATAGCGCGCGCCTGGCAGCGTGATGCGGCCCGACAGCACACGATCGAGGTCCGCGCCGGGCGTCTCCATCGTGAGCCGGTTGAGGCTGCGCGCGAGGAGTCCGGCCACTACCAGCAACACCACCGCTGTGGAGATCTCGGCCACGACCAGCACCGCGCGCAAACGACCGGTCCGTCGTCCCTGGCTCGATCCGCGCGCGCCCTCCTTGAGCGCTTCCGCGACCCGCACGCCAGACGCCGTGAGCGCCGGCAGGACGCCGAAGAGGATCGCTGTCAAGAGCGTCAACGCCGCGGCGACGAGAACGACCCGCGTGTCGATCGCCACCTGGTTGAGGAACGGCGCCGTCGGCGGAGCGAACGAGCGCAGTCCGTCGATCATGAACTGCGCCAGGGCAACGCCGAGGGCGCCACCAGCTGCCGCGAGCTGCAGCGCTTCGGCCAGCAGCTGCCGGATGAGCCGGCTGCGCCGTGCGCCGAGCGCCAGCCGAAGGCTGATCTCCCGCGCTCGTCCGGCGCCGCGCACGAGCGCGAGGCTGGCCAGGTTGGCGCAGGCGATCAGCAGCACCGCGACGACCGCCGCCATCAGCACCAACAGCGCCACGCGTAGATCCGCATCGATGATGTATTCGCGCAGTGGGACAAGGCCGTTGGTCCAGCCCTGACGCGAAGACGGGTTCTCCTGCGCCACGCGGGCGGCAATCGCGCGCATCCGCGCCTCGACCTGCTCGCGCGTCGCGCCCTCCGCCAGCCGCGACATCGCTTGAAAGATGAGGTTGTCGCGTCGCGTACGCACATCGGCGTTGAAGAGCGACGTCCGCATCGGCAGGAAGATTTCGCGGTCCTCCGGCCACGTGGCCCGAGGCGGCAGCACGCCAATGACGGTGGCGGGCACGCCGCCGATTCTCACCTCGGTGCCAGCCACCGCGGGGCTGCCGCCGAAGCGGCGCTGCCACAACGAGTAGGAGATGATCACCACGCGCGGCGCCTCGGCCGCCTGATCAGCCGATTGAAACACGCGCCCGTGCAGGGGCCTGACCCCGGTCAGCCGGAAGTATTCCTCCGTGACCTGCAGGCCGTCGATCCGCTCCGGTTCACCGCTCCCGGTGAGATCGACGGTTGCTGGGTTGGCCAGCGCGACCTCCGCGAACAGGTCCTTCTCGCGCTTCCAGTCCTCGTAGTCGGCGAAGCTGACGCTGCCCTGGTCGGTGTTGCGCGCCAGGTTGATGCTCACCGGGGCGTACAGCCGATCGGCGTGCGGATAGGGCAGCGGCCGCAGCAGCATGGCGTCCACGAAGCTGAAGATCGCGGCATTGGCCCCGATGGCAAGCGCCAGAACGGTGACCGTAATCACCGTGTAGGACCGCGACTTGACGAGCGTACGAAGGGCGTAGTGGAAGTCCTGCAGCATGCTGGCTTACCCCGGAGTTCACTTGAATTGGCGCGCCATCGGCGCCAAGTAGCTCGAACGCAGCCTGTTTTCTGCGCCGGCGGTGGGATCATCGCGACATGGCAAGTGTCAAATCAAGTGGATTGAGGGCTTAGACGCGCCAGCGCGCCGGGGCGTTGGGAGACTACAATCGGGGTTTGTGCCCCCAGCGTTCGCGCTTGCCGACGAGCTGAAAGGAATCGTGCGCGCCGGCGTGTTGTGGTGGACTGGGGCGCGTGTCGTCGAGCGCGAGCCGCGGCTCGACGCGCTGCTGGCTGCCGCCGAGGGCCAGGTTCGAGCGCATCCGCCCGCCGAGTCAGCCACTGTGCGCACGATGTATAAGCGGGTCGGAATCGATCCGACCAAGACTCGACCCTCCAACGAGGCGTTGCTACGCCGGGTGCGCAAAGGCCAGCCGCTGCCGAGGATCAACTCGCTCGTGGACGTCATCAACTGGTGCTCGGTCGAGTTTCAGCTGCCGTACGGCCTCTACGACGCGGCGCATGTGAGCGGCGACATCACGATGCGGCTCGGACGCGATGGCGAGGAATACGCCGGCATCGGGAAGGATGCCGTGCACGTCGGCGGGCGCATTACGCTGTCCGACGACCAGGGGCCATTCGGCAATCCGACGTCCGATTCGGCGCGGACGATGGTGACGACCGCGACCAGTGAAGCGGTCGTTGTCGTGTATGCGCCCGGCGACGTCGCGAAGGCACAGCTCGAGGGCGTGTTGAACAGCACTTCGTCGCGAATGGCCGACATCGCCGGAGGCGCCGAACAGGCGCGCGCGATATGCGGGTAGCGGCAATCCTCGCCGCCGGAGGGCTGGGAACACGCATCGGCGGCGGCACGCCGAAGCAGTTCGTCGATCTTGGCGACTCGACGAGCATGTTGCGGCGTAGCCTGAAGCTGCTCATCGATTGCCCGCTGGTCGACGAGCTGGTCATCGCGCTCCCGCCCGGCTGGCACGCCGACTGGCTGGAGCCGGCCCGTGTACCGGTAGCAGCCGTCAAGGGCGGTGCGACACGCCACGAATCGGTTCGCAACGCGCTCGAAAAAGTGTCAAGTGCCGCCGAGGTGATCGTCATCCACGATGCGGCGCGGCCGTTTGCCAGCGCTGGGTTGTTCGAGCGCACGATTCGCACCGCGCACGAGCACGGCGCCGCGATCGCCGCGCTGCCCGTCAACGACACTGTCAAGCAGGTCGAGAGCTCGACGGGTGGAGCGAAGACCATTCGCGCCACGCTGCCGCGCGATTCGATCTTCCTGGCGCAAACGCCGCAAGCTTTCCGGCGCGACGTGTTGCGGCAGGCAATGGCGGCCTCATCGGACGCGCTCGCCACCGACGAAGCCATGCTCGTCGAGCGCGCCGGCATACCGGTGCATATCGTCGAGGGAGAAGCGAGCAACATCAAGGTGACGACGCCAGCCGATTTGAGTAGCGCGCGAGCGCAGGTCGGCCGAGGATGGGCAGCGGCGATAATCCGGATCGGAACCGGGTACGACCTCCATCGTCTGGTCCCCGGACGGCCGCTTGTGCTCGCGGGAGTGAGGATCCCCTTCGAGCTCGGTCTCGACGGCCACTCGGACGCGGATATCGTGTGTCATGCCGTCACCGACGCGATCCTCGGCGCGGCGGCTTCGGGAGACATCGGTCAGCACTTCCCGGACACCGATCCGCGCTTCAAGGACGCCGACAGTGTTGATCTGCTGCGCCGGGCGGTGGCGATTGTCCGCGCCGCGAGCTTTGCGGTGAGCAACGTGGACGTAACCGTGATCGCCGAGCGTCCCAAATTGCAGCCGCACGTGGCTGCCATGCGCGCATCGCTCGCGACCGCGCTCGAGATCGACATCGGCGCGGTGAGCGTCAAAGCGAAAACGAACGAACGAGTCGGCGAGATCGGACGTGGCGAGGCCATGGCATGCCACGCGGTGACATTGCTCGCTGGAAGTGGACCTGAAACCTGAACCCTGAAACCTAAAACCTGAAACCTGAAACCTGATCCCTGATCCCTGATCCCTGATCAAAAATGCGCGTCCGCTTCGCCCCAAGCCCCACCGGACATCTTCACGTCGGCAACGCCCGCACGGCGTTGTTCAACTGGCTGCTCGCACGTCACGAAAGCGGCACGTTCATCCTTCGCATCGAGGACACCGACATCGAGCGATCGTCGCGTGAGTCGGAGCTTGCCATCCTCGACGACCTTGACTGGATGGGTCTCAACTGGGACGAGGGCGTCGAGAAGGGCGGCGACGTCGGCCCCTACCGTCAGAGCGAGCGGCTGCCGATCTACGACGAGCACGCCAAGCGTCTGCTCGCGGACCGGCAGGCGTACTACTGCTTCTGCTCGGCGGAAAAACTCGAGGCGGAGCGCCAGGAGATGCTCCGACAGGGCCTGCCGCCGAAATACGCGGGCACCTGCCGTGCGATCTCCAAAGAGGAAGCCGCGTCGCGCGTCGCCGCCGGCGAAAAGGCGGTGATCAGACTGCGCGTGCCGACAGGGCGCGAGGTTGCGTTTCGCGATGTCGTCCGCGGCCTCGTGATCTTCCACACCGAAGTGATTGGCGATCCGGTGCTCGTCCGCTCCGATGGGGTCCCCGCCTACAACTTCGCAGTCGTCGTGGACGATGCGCTGATGCGTGTGACGCATGTGGTGCGTGGCGAGGATCACATCTCGAACACGCCCAGGCAGGTGCTCTTATACGAGGCGTTTGGGTGGGCGCCGCCGGTGTTTGCGCATCTCTCGCTGGTGATGGGCCCGGATCACACGCCGCTGTCGAAGCGGCACGGCGCGACATCGGTGGCGGAGTTTCGCGCGAAGGGCTACC
Source organism: uncultured Acidobacteriota bacterium (assembly GCA_963807105.1). Classification (GTDB taxonomy): domain Bacteria; phylum Acidobacteriota; class Vicinamibacteria; order Vicinamibacterales; family UBA2999; genus DASPWV01. The sequence continues at coordinate 786,972 of CAWEAM010000003.1, forward strand.
TGCCCGAGGCGCTGGTCAACTACCTGGCGCTGATTGGCTGGTCGCCCGGTGAGGGCGAGGAATTGCTTCCCATCGAGGAGCTCGTGCGGCGCTTCGATCTCTCGAAGGTGGCGCACAGCGCGGGCGTGTTCGACGAGGACAAGCTGGCGTGGGCGAATCGTCACTACATCCGGATTGCGGCTCCCGATCGGCTCGTGGACTTGTCGTTGCCTTTTCTGCGCGAGCGTTCGATGGTGACCGGTGAGCTGACCGATGCCGGGCGCGAGTGGCTGCTGTTTGCGGTGCCGCCGCTGGCGAGCTCGCTCGAGCGGCTCTCGCAGCTTCCCCACCGCATGCAGACGATCTTTTCTTTCGACGCGGAAGAGTCGCGCGCGCGCGAGAAGCTCGGTGCCGAGCTGTCCGAGCCCCCGGCACGCGAGGTCGCGAAAGCATTGGCCGAGGATTTGGCAACGGCGCCGCGACTGATCGATCGCGAGCTCTTTCGCGCTGCCGCCGCCCGCATCAAGGAAAGGACGGCGCTCAAGGGCCGCGCCTTGTTTCATCCGATCCGGCTGGTGCTCACCGGCGAGCCGGAAGGCCCGGAGCTCGATCTCCTGATCCCGTCGATCGATCGCGCGACCGATCTTTCGCCGGCGAGCGGCATCCAGCGCGTGACCGGCTGCCGGGAAAGAGCGGCGGCCATGGCGAGGCTGCTGTGATCGGGTGTCAGGTGTCAGGTATCAGGTATCAGGTATCAGGTGTCAGGTGTCAGGTATCAGCGAATTGGAGAATCGCTTACAGCTGGATGGCTGCGCCGCGCTCTGCAGCGCAACCTGCAACCTACAACCTGCAACCTACAACCTGCAACCTACAACCTGCAACCTACAACCTGCAACCTACAACCTGAAACCTACAACCTGAAACCTACAACCTGGTCGCTGGTCCCTGATTCCTGATTCCTGATCCCTGAAAGAAATGCTGATCTACGGCATCAACGCGGTTTCTGAGGCGCTGCGCGGCGGCCGCGTGCAGGAAATCCGTGTCGCCAGCCGCGGGGACGAGCGTCTGCGCCAACTGCTCGACGCGGCGGCGCGGCACGGCGTGCGCGTACGGCACGTCGCGCGCGAGTTGCTCGATCGCGACGCGCACGGAGGGATTCACCAGGGGGTCGTCGCCGACGTCGCGCCGCTGCCGCCGGCCACGCTCGATCAACTCGCGCGCGTTGAGCAAGGCGCCGATCCGCCGCTCATCGTCGTCCTCGACGGTGTCGAAGATCCGCAAAACGTCGGCGCGATCATCCGCAGCGTGGATGCCGCGGGCGGGAGCGGCGTCGTTCGGCAGACGCGGCGGGCGGCGCCACTCGACGGCGCGGCGGCAAAGGCGTCGGCTGGGGCGGTGCATCACGTGCCGGTCGCGGATGTCGTCAACATCGCGCGGGCGCTCGAAGAGCTCAAGACGCTCGGCGTGTGGACGGTGGGTCTGGACGGCGACGCCGAAACGACATATTATGATTTGGATCTAGTGTCACCGATCGCACTCGTCGTGGGGGCCGAGGGTCACGGACTCCGCCGGCTGGTCCGCGAGCGATGCGATTTCGTGGCCGCCATCCCAATGGCCGGTCACGTCAGCAGTGTCAATGTTTCGGCGGCAGCGGCCATCGTCTTGTTCGAGGCTGTTCGCCAGCGCCGAAGCCGGAGGAGGCAGAGCCGATAGGCGCCGCGCAAATGCGGGAACTGCCGTGGACTCCGGAGGAGGTCGATAGAAATAGTCCGGCTGCAGCGAGTTTGCGCGTCTGGCACGGGACGTGCTACACTTCCTGTTTCGTCTGGCTGGCGTAGCTCAGCACGGTAGAGCAGCTGATTTGTAATCAGCGGGTCGGGGGTTCAAATCCCTCCGCCAGCTCCATCGACTGCGCCACGCTCCGACACGCTGCAGGAAACGGACTTACACGGAGCAACCCATACAAGTTTACGAGTTAGCCGGGCGCGGCCCGGAGCGACCGGTCGCGTAGCCGACCTGTCGACGTATGTGGGCAGGTGGCGGAGTGGTCAATCGCAGCAGACTGTAAATCTGCCGCCCAACGGGCTACGGAGGTTCGAACCCTCCCCTGCCCACCAGCCTTCGCTCTGAATTGCCGGCGAAGGCCGTCACGCGACAGCGCGTTCGCGGAGACACGCGCGACGGCAGGCCCAGACGAGTGAGTTGGCAGAGGAGCGGCGAAGCGTGCGAGGCACGAAGGCGGGAGTAACTCAGTGGTAGAGTCACAGCCTTCCAAGCTGTTGGTCGCGGGTTCGATCCCCGTCTCCCGCTCCATTTCGGGGTGGTAGGGCTGGTAGGGCCGGTAGGGCTCGTCGGGAATGCGCGGATGAGATCTCGCGAAATCCCCCCGCCCACTATGTCCGACGCGCCCAACCTGCCCAACGAGCCGATGTAGCTCAGTTGGCAGAGCGCGTCCTTGGTAAGGACGAGGTCACCGGTTCAATCCCGGTCATCGGCTCCAGACTTCGCTCGCTGAAACCCGCGAGCTTCGTCTCGGCAAGGCCAGATTTGAGGCACGTGACTAGGTAGCGCGGACCTTCGGGCCGCGCGGCAGCAACGAATTCGACGCCGGCGTGGTGCCGGATTGTCAGTCCCGCGAGAGAACACGAGTCATGGCGAAAGAGAAATTTGATCGGTCCAAACCACACGTCAACGTCGGCACCATTGGCCACATCGACCACGGCAAGACCACGCTGACCGCGGCCCTCACCAAAGTCGCCGCCGATAAGGGCTGGGCAAAGTTCGTCCCCTACGACGAGGTGGCGAAAGCCTCGGAGTCGCAGGGACGCCGTGACGAGACCAAGATTCTGACGATCGCGTCGAGCCATGTCGAGTACTCGACGGCGAACCGGCACTACGCGCACGTCGACTGCCCGGGTCACGCCGACTACATCAAGAACATGATCACCGGCGCCGCGCAGATGGACGGCGCCATCTTGGTGGTGAGCTGCGTCGATGGCCCGATGCCGCAGACCCGCGAGCACGTGCTGCTCGCGCGTCAGGTCAACGTGCCGTATCTCGTCGTCGCGCTGAACAAGGTCGACTTGATGGACGACGCGGAACTGGTCGACCTGGTCGAGCTCGAGGTGCGCGAGTTGCTCAAGACCTACGGCTTCCCCGGCGACGACGTGCCGGTGGTGCGCGTGTCGGCGAGCCGGGCGCTCAGCGGCGAGCCCGATGGCATCGAGGGCATCATGAAGCTGATGGAGGCGCTCGACAGCTACATCCCCGTGCCGCAGCGCGAAGTCGACAAGCCGTTCATGATGCCGATCGAAGACGTGTTCTCGATCTCGGGCCGCGGCACCGTGGTGACCGGCCGTGTCGAGCGCGGCAAGGTCAAAGTCGGCGAGGAAGTCGAGATCGTCGGCTTCAGTCCGACGGTCAAGAAGGTCGTCACCGGCGTCGAGATGTTCCGCAAGCTGCTCGATTCGGGCGAGGCGGGCGACAACATCGGCGTGCTGCTGCGCGGCGTGGAAAAGACGGACGTCGAGCGCGGCCAGGTGCTGGCCAAGCCGGCGTCGATCAACCCGCACACCAAGTTCAAGGCCGAGGTCTACGTGCTGTCGAAGGAAGAGGGCGGCCGTCACACGCCGTTCTTCAACGGCTATCGTCCGCAGTTCTACATCCGGACGACCGACGTCACCGGCACGCTGCATCTCGGCGAGGGCGTCGAGATGATCATGCCCGGCGATAACACGCAGATCAGCGCCGAGCTCATCGCTCCGGTGGCGCTCGAAAAGGGCGCGCGTTTCGCGATTCGTGAAGGCGGCCGCACGGTGGGCGCGGGCACCGTCACGGACATTGTTGAGTAGGGCGCAGGTTGTAGGTTGCAGGTTTCAGGGCGAGGTTCTGGAACCTACAACCTGAAACCTAAAACCTGACTGGGAACAGATCCATGCGAGACATCATTCAGTTCGCGTGCGGCGAGTGTAAACGTCGCAACTACAGCTCGACGAAGAACAAGAAGAAGACGACAGAGCGCCTCGAGCTCAGCAAGTACTGTCGCTTCTGCAAGAAGCACACGCCGCATAAGGAGCAGAAGTAGGAGGCTTGGCTGTCAGGTTTCAGGTTGCAGGTTTCAGGTTTCAGGAGTGCGAAACTCCCTGCAACCTGCACCCTACGACCCGCAACCTGACAGCGAAGCACCCAAAGGCCAGTAGCTCAATTGGTAGAGCACCGGTCTCCAAAACCGGGGGCTGGGGGTTCGAGACCCTCCTGGCCTGCCAGTTGTCAGGTTGCAGGTTTCAGGTTTTAGGTTTTAGGTTGCAGGTTGCAGGTTGCAGGTTTCAGGGGAAGGGCTATCGCCATCCGCAATCTTCCTGAAACCTACGACCTGAAACCTACAACCTGAAACCTACAACCTGAAACCTACAACCTGAAGTTGAAGCAAGCAACAGCGAAGTCACAACAATGGCGAAAGAATACGACGGCGGCGACGAGAAGACCGGGCTGCGCGCACCGCTCGGCTGGTGGCATCGGACACACACGTTCCTCGTCGAAGTTCGCAACGAGATGAAGCGCGTGACGTGGCCGTCGCAGAAAGAAGTCTACGCGACGACGGTGGTCGTGATTCTCACCTCGGTGTTCTTCGGCCTCTACTTGTTCCTCGTCGACATGGGGCTCAACCGGGCGGTTCAGTACGTGGTGCAGCGGTTCGGGGCGGTATGAGCATGACCGACGTCAGCACGAAGAACTGGTACATCGTCCATACCGTACTCGGGCTTCGAGAAAAAGGTCGCCGAGTCGCTGCAGCAGCGCGTGCAGGCCTACGGGCTGCAGGACGAGATCGGCGAAGTGTTGATCCCGACGGAAGATGTCGTCGAGATGCGCGCGGGCAAGAAAGTGGTGACTTCGAAGCGCTTCTTCCCCGGCTACATCCTCGTCGAGATGAACATGACCGACAACGCGTGGCACGTGGTCAAGAACACGCCGAAGGTCACTGGGTTCGTCGGCGCGGGCGCCAAGCCGACGCCGCTCACCAAGGACGAAGTCGAGCAGATTCTCACGCAGGTCAAGACCGCCGCGGAGAAGCCGAAGCCGAAGTACACGTTCGACAAGGGCGATCAGGTGCGGATCAACGAAGGCCCGTTCGCCGGCTTCAACGGCGTCGTGGACGAGGTCAACAGCGACAAGAACACGCTGAAGGTGATGGTCACGATCTTCGGCCGCTCGACGCCCGTGGAATTGGATTTCCTTCAAGTAGAGAAGTTGTAGGGGCGGGGCTTGGCCCCGCCGGAAGCAGATCAATGGCAAAGAAGGTTCAGGCACTCGTGAAGCTGCAGATTCCGGCGGGCAAGGCCACGCCGGCGCCGCCCGTCGGCACCGCGCTCGGTCCGCACGGCGTCAACATCATGGACTTCTGCAAGGCGTTCAACGCGCGGACGGCGAAGGAAGAGGGGCTGATCATCCCGGTGGTGGTCACCGTCTACTGCGATCGCTCCTACAGCTTCATCACCAAGACACCGCCGGCGGCGGTTCTGCTCAAGCGCGCCGCGAATCTCGCGAAGGGATCCGCCGAGCCGAACAAGAACAAGGTCGGCACGGTGACCTCGAAGCAGGTGGAAGAGATCGCCAAGCTGAAGATGCCCGATCTCAACGCCGGCTCGCTGGAGACGGCGATCAAGACGGTCGCCGGCACGGCGCGCTCGATGGGGATAGATGTCGTCGGATAACTGCAAATGTTTCCAGCTGTCGGCGTCCAGTCAACGTTGAACCGACACCGGACGGCTGACACCTGGCAACTGCCAATTTGAGACACCAACGTGGGAGAGCGCGGAGCGCTCGACAGGACCACTGAGGAGTGAAATGAAACGACACGGCAAGAAATACACCGCGGCCAGCCAGCAGGTCGAAGACCGCGCCTACGGGCTCGACGAGGCGCTGCCGCTGGTGCAGAAAATCAAATTCGCCAAGTTCGACGAGACCGTGGCGCTGTCGATTCGTCTTGGCGTCGATCCCAAGCACGCCGATCAGATGGTGCGCGGCACGGTGGTGCTGCCGCACGGGCTCGGCAAGTCGAAGCGCGTCCTGGTCATCGCCGGCCCCGACAAGCAGCGCGAAGCCACCGACGCCGGCGCCGATTCGGTGGGTGGCGAAGAGGTGGTCGAGAAGATCGCCGGCGGCTGGCTCGACTTCGACGCCGTCGTCGCGACGCCCGACATGATGCGCGTCGTCGGCAAGCTCGGCAAGGTGCTCGGCCCGCGCGGCCTGATGCCGAACCCGAAGACTGGCACCGTCACGCCCAACGTGGCGCAGGCCGTGACTGAGATCAAAGCCGGCAAGGTGGAGTTCCGCGTCGACAAGACCGGTATCGTCCACGCGCCGGTGGGGAAGACGTCGTTCCCGGCCGACAAGCTGATCGAGAACGCCACGGCGCTCCTCGACAGCATCGTGCGGGCGAAGCCGCCCGCGGCGAAGGGCAAGTACCTGCGCAGCATCACGGTGTCGTCGACGATGGGCCCGGGCGTGAAGATCGATGAGACCCGCGTCGAAACGGCGCGCCGCGTAGGAGAGTCGGACAGTGGCAGTCACACGCGAAAATAAGGAAGCCGAGCTCCAGATGCTCGAAGGCGTCTTCAAGGGCGCCGACGCGGCGATTCTGATCGACTACAAGGGCATCAACGTGCCCGCAGGCTACCGAGCTGCGCGCCCAGTTGCGCAAGGCGAAGGCCGGCTACAAGGTCGTCAAGAACACGCTCGCCAGGCGCGCCCTCAAGGGCACCAATTACGAGTCGTTCACCGCGCTCTTCGAGGGCACGACCGGCGATCGCCTACACCGAGGACGATCCGGTGGCGCTGGCGAAGACGATCACGACCTTCATGAAGAACGCACCAACGCTGCAGATCAAGGCGGCAGTGGTGCAGGGCCAGGCGATCAATGCCGCGCAGGTCACCGATCTGGCGAACTTGCCGGGCAAGCCGGAGTTGTACGCGAAGTTGCTCTTCGTGATGCAGGCGCCGATGGTCAACCTGGTCCGCGTGCTCAACGCGGTCCCGCGCGACCTGATGAGCGTGCTGGTGCAGGCGGAGAAGAAACGGTCGGAAGGGCAGTCGGAGGGGCGGTAACGCCGATTCATAACCGGCGGGATCGTCCCGCCCTTATGCGTAGCGGGGACCTCGAGTCCAATCGTACGTAGCGCGGACCTGCAGGTCCGCGACCTAGAGGAGCAGGAAATGGCAGAACTGACGCAGCAGCAGGTCGTGGATTACATCAAGGGCATCAGCGTGCTCGAGCTCAGCAACCTCGTGAAGGCGCTCGAGACCGAGCTCGGCGTCTCGGCGGCGGCGGCCATGCCAATGGCGATGCCGATGATGGGCGGCGCGGCGCCGGGCGGCGCGGCGGCCCCGGTGGAAGAGAAGACCGAGTTCAATGTGACGCTGACCGAAATCGGCGGCAACAAGATCAACGTGATCAAGGTCGTCCGCGAAGTCACCAGCCTCGGACTGAAAGAAGCCAAGGACCTCGTCGAAGGCGCGCCCAAGAGCATCAAGGAAGGCGTCACCAAGGACGAGGCCGAGCAGATCAAGAAGAAGTTCGAAGAAGCAGGCGCCAAGGTTGAAGTGAAGTAACGCGGCAGCTTCGCTGGCCGCGAGTCAGGCAGCTGTCAGGGATCAGGGTTCAGGTTTCAGGGATCAGGAGGTGCCGGGTCGCACAAGCGTCCTGGTGCTTGATCCCTCATCCTGAATCCTTCCTGACACCTGATACCTGACACCTGACACCTGACACCTGATCCTGATACCTGACAGCCGAGGAACCGCTGGCGAGCCAGCGCAGTCGGCTCGCGCTCCTTCTTCGAGGTCACCAAAAGATGTATAGCCTTCCCAAGAACGTCTACCGCGAGCGCAAGGATTTTTCGAAAATTCGGACCACGGTCGAGATCCCGAACCTGATCGAGATCCAGCGGAAAAGCTACGAGCGCTTCCTGCAGATGAATCGCCTGCCCTCCGAACGCGAGGACCAGGGGCTGCAGTCGGTGTTCAAGAGCGTGTTCCCGATCAGCGATTTCCGGGAGAACTCCTCGCTCGAGTTCATCGAGTACTCGATCGGCAACTGGGAGTGCAAGTGCGGCAAGCTCCAGGGCCTGCATCACCTGCGCAAGCCCTGCCGGACCTGCGGTCACACGCTCGTTGCGGATCCCTACGGCGACAAGGACGTGCTCTGCCCGAAGTGCGGCACGCCAAACCAGGCGCGCGGCGACGTCTGCGACATCTGCGGCCACACGGTCGCGTTGAAGCTCAAGTACGACGTCGACGAGTGCCAGGAGCGCGGCATGACCTACGCCGTGCCGCTCAAGGTCACCATCCGGCTCGTGGTCTGGAACAAGGATCCCGAGACCGGCGTCAAGACCATCCGCGACATCAAGGAGCAGGAGGTCTACTTCGGCGACATCCCGCTGATGACCGACAACGGCACGTTCATCATCAACGGCACGGAGCGCGTGATCGTGTCGCAGCTCCATCGTTCGCCGGGCGCCTTCTTCCACTCCGAAGACAAGACGCTCTACATCGCACAGATCATTCCGTATCGCGGCTCGTGGGTCGAGTTCGAGTACGACGCCAAGAACCTGCTCTACGTCCGCATCGACCGCAAGCGCAAGTTCCTGGCAACGGTGTTTCTCCGTGCGCTCGGCCTGCGCGGCGCCGACGAGATCATCCGCACGTTCCATCCCGTCGATCGCGATCTTCCTCGCCGGCAACACGCTCAAGTGGGCGGTCGCCGACAGCCTGATCGGGCTGCGTGCGAAGAGCGAGATCAAGACCGGTGACGTGTCGATCGGCGCCGGCCGCAAGATCACCAAGGCACACATGGATGCGCTGCGCAAAGCGGGCGTCGAGGCGATCGAGGTTGCCGACGAAGCGCTCGAAGGCGCCTACACCGCGTCCGACATCGTCGATCCGGCGACCGGCGAGGTGCTGCTCGAGGCCAACGAGGAGCTCACGCCGCGCGTCGATCTCGATGGCGCAGGAGAAGAACGTCGAGAAGATCGAGGTGTTCTTCCCCGAGCGCGACGAGGTCGGCCCGATCCTCTCGGCGACGCTGAAGAAGGATTCGATCCGCACGCACGAAGAAGCGCTGATCGAAATCTATCGCCGTCTGCGTCCCGGCGATCCGCCGACGCTCGACAGCTCGCGCTCGCTGTTCGAGAACATGTTCTTCAATCCGCAGAAGTACGACTTCTCGCGGGTCGGCCGCTTGAAGCTCAACACCAAGCTCGGGCTCAAGACGCCGCTCGACGAGAAGATCCTGCACCCGCAGGACTTCTATCAGGTGATTGGCTACCTGCTGAAGCTGCGGCGCAATCCCGCCAACGTGGACGACATCGATCACCTGGGCAACCGCCGCGTCCGATCGGTGGGCGAGCTCCTCGAGAACCAGTTCCGCATCGGTCTGGTCCGCATGGAGCGCGCGATCAAGGAAAAGATGTCGGTCTACCAGGAAATGGCGACGGCCATGCCGCACGACCTGATCAACGCGAAGCCGGTCATGGCCGCGATTCGCGAGTTCTTCGGGTCGTCGCAGCTGTCGCAGTTCATGGACCAGACCAACCCGCTGTCGGAAGTCACGCACAAGCGTCGTCTCTCGGCACTCGGGCCCGGGCGGTCTGTCGCGTGAGCGCGCCGGGTTCGAAGTCCGCGACGTCCACCCGACGCACTACGGACGCATCTGCCCGATTGAAACACCGGAAGGACCGAACATCGGTCTGATCAGCTCGTTGAGCTGCTACGCGCGGATCAACGAGTTCGGCTTCATCGAGTCGCCCTACCGCAAGGTCAAGGACGGCCAGGTGCTGGACTACGTGATGGTCACCAACGCCGGTGGCAATCCGAAGTACAAGGTCGGCGACATCGTCGATGCCGACGATCTCGTCGGGCACGACGGACGATCGAAGAAGAAGGGCGTGGAGTTCGAGCCCTACTGCTTCTATCTCTCGGCGTGGGAGGAAGACCAGTACATCATCGCGCAGGCCAACGTCGAGCTCGACGACAACCTGCGCTTCAGGGCCGAGCGCGTGAATGCGCGCCAGGCGGGCAACTTCATCCTCGCTTCGCGCGATCAGGTGCAGTTCATCGACGTCTCGCCGAAGCAGCTCGTGTCGGTGGCAGCCTCGCTGGTGCCGTTCCTCGAGAACGACGACGCCAACCGCGCGCTGATGGGATCGAACATGCAGCGCCAGGCGGTGCCATTGCTGCGGGCGCAGGCGCCGTACGTCGGCACCGGCATGGAGTACATCACCGCGCGCGACTCGGGCGCGGTGGCCGTCGCCCGCCGGGCGGGCACGGTGGACTACGTCGACAGCCAGCGCATCGTCGTGCGCGTCGAGAGCGCCGAAGAGGCCGCGAGCAAGGAAATGGGGGCCGACATCTACCCCATGACCAAGTTCAAGCGGTCGAACCAGAACACCTGCATCAACCAGAAGCCGATCGTGCGCGTCGGGCAGCGGGTGCAGAAAGGGCAAGTGCTCGCCGACGGTCCGTGCACGGAGCTGGGCGAGCTCGCGCTCGGACGCAACGTGCTGGTCGCGTTCATGCCGTGGCGCGGCTACAACTTCGAGGACGCGATTCTCGTGTCCGAGAAGATGGTGAAGGAGGACTACTACACCTCCATTCACATCGAGGAGTTCGAGATCGAGGCGCGCGACACCAAGCTCGGGCCCGAGGAAATCACTCGCGACATCCCGAACGTGTCCGAGGGCTACCTACACGACCTCGACGACAGCGGCATCATCCGCATCGGCGCCTACGTCAAGCCCGGCGACATCCTCGTCGGCAAGGTGACGCCGAAGGGTGAGACGCAGCTGACGCCCGAAGAGAAGCTGCTGCGCGCGATCTTCGGCGAGAAGGCCGGCGACGTGCGCGACGCGTCCCTGATCTGCCCGCCCGGCATCGAGGGCATCATCGTCGGCGTCAAGATCTTCTCCCGCAAGGGCATCGAGAAGGACGACCGCGCCAAGGCGATCGAGCAGGAAGAGCTCGATCTGATGGAAAAGAACCTGCAGGACGAGATCCGCATTCTTCACGACGAAACGAAGAAGCGCGTGATGCAGATTCTGCAGGGACAGCAGCTGCGCGCCGATCTCTTCGACGAGTTCGGCCGCGAGCGCCTGCTCAAGCGCGAGACCGATCTCACGCCGGAAGTGATGGCGGAGATTCCGTTCGCCGTCCTCGTCCGTGCCAAGGTGCGCACCGAAGACACCGGTCTCGAGCCGGATCTGCGCGTCGCTCGAAGAGCGGACCGAGCGTCAGGTCGAGGTCATCAAGCAGCTCTTCGAGGAGAAGAAAGAGAAGATTCGCCGCGGCGACGAACTGCCGCCGGGCGTGATCAAGCTCGTCAAGGTCTACGTGGCGATGAAGCGCAAGCTGTCGGTCGGCGACAAGATGGCCGGCCGCCACGGTAACAAGGGCGTCATCGCGCGCATCCTCCCCGAAGAGGACATGCCGTATCTGCCGGATGGCACTCCGGTGGAGATCGTGCTCAATCCGCTCGGCGTACCGTCACGGATGAACGTCGGCCAGATTCTGGAGACGCATCTGGGCTGGGCCGCGCATGCGCTGGGTCTCTACTTCGCGACGCCCGTCTTCGACGGCGCGCGCGAAGGCGAGATCAAGGACTGGCTCGAACGCGCCGCGCTCCCGTCGTCGGGCAAGACCAAGCTCTACGACGGCATGAGCGGCGAGCAGTTCGAGCAGGACGTCACCGTCGGCTATATCTACATGCTCAAGCTGTCGCACCTCGTGGACGACAAGATCCATGCGCGGTCGATCGGGCCGTACTCGCTCATCACCCAGCAGCCGCTGGGCGGCAAGGCGCAGTTCGGCGGACAGCGCTTCGGCGAGATGGAGGTCTGGGCGCTCGAAGCCTACGGCGCGGCGCACATCCTCCAGGAGCTTCTCACGGCCAAGTCGGACGATGTGACCGGCCGCGCGAAGATTTACGAATCCATCGTCAAGGGCGACGCCAGCTTTACGCCGGGTCTGCCCGAGTCGTTCAACGTCTTGATCCGCGAGCTGCAGTCGCTCTGCCTCGACGTCGAGTTGATCTCGACCAAGCGGCGACCGGAGCCGGCGCCCGCGGAACAGACAGCAGAACCGGTGCTGGAGGGCTGAGGATACATGAGACCAAGCTTTAGCGATTCGAAAACCACCCTCAGAGCCGACTTCGACGCGATCCGCATCAGCCTCGCGTCGCCGGAGAAGATCGAGCAGTGGTCGTTCGGCGAGGTCACCAAGCCGGAGACGATCAACTACCGCACGTTCAAGCCGGAACGCGATGGCTTGTTCTGCGCCAAGATCTTCGGCCCGATCACCGACTGGGAGTGTCTGTGCGGCAAGTACAAGCGCATGAAGCACCGCGGGGTGATCTGCGACAAGTGCGGCGTGGAAGTCACGCAGGCCAAGGTGCGGCGCGAGCGCCTCGGACACATCAAGCTGGCCACGCCGGTCAGCCACGTGTGGTTCTTCAAGGGGCTCCCGAGCCGTATCGGACACCTGCTCGACATCTCGCTGCGCGATCTCGAGCGCGTGCTCTACTTCGAGGCGTATGTCGTCAGCGAACCCGGCGACACCGATCTCAAGTTCAAGCAGCTGCTCACCGAAGAGCAGTACCGCAAGGCGCGTGACGAGTACGGCTTCACCAAGTTCAAGGCGCAGATGGGCGCGGAAGCGATCAAGGAGCTGCTGCGCCGTGAGAACGTGGAGCGGCTCGCCGAGGAGCTGCGCGCCAAGATGCGCACCGAGCCCTCGGCGCAGAAGAAGCTGAAGCACGCCAAGCGGCTCAAGGTGGTGGACTCGTTCCGCCGCTCGAACAACCGGCCGGAGTGGATGATCCTGGACGTCATCCCGGTGATTCCGCCCGAGCTGCGTCCGCTGGTGCCGCTCGATGGCGGCCGCTTCGCCACGTCCGACCTGAATGATCTCTATCGCCGCGTCATCAACCGCAACAACCGGTTGAAGAAGCTGATGGAGCTGAAGGCGCCGGACGTAATCATCCGCAACGAAAAGCGCATGCTGCAGGAAGCAGTCGACGCGCTCTTCGACAACGGCCGCCGCGGCCGCGTGCTGCGCGGCGCCAACAACCGTCCGCTCAAGTCGCTGTCCGACACGCTCAAGGGCAAGCAGGGCCGCTTCCGCCAGAACCTGCTCGGCAAGCGCGTGGACTACTCCGGCCGTTCGGTGATCGTCGTCGGTCCCGAGCTCAAGCTGCATCAGTGCGGCTTGCCGAAGAAGATGGCGCTCGAGCTCTTCAAGCCGTTCATTTACAACAAGCTCGAGGAGCGGGGCCTCGTCGCCACGATCAAGCAGGCGAAGGAGATGGTGGAGAAGCAGGTCCCCGAAGTGTGGGACGTGCTCGAGGAAGTGATCCGCGAGCATCCGGTGCTGCTCAACCGCGCGCCGACGCTGCATCGCCTCGGCATCCAGGCGTTCGAGCCGGTGCTGGTCGAGGGCAAGGCGATCCGCATCCACCCGCTCGTGTGCACGGCGTTCAACGCCGACTTCGACGGCGACCAGATGGCGGTGCACATCCCGCTCTCGCCGGAAGCGCAGATCGAAGCCACCGAGCTGATGATGGCATCGAAGAACATCCTGTCGCCCGCCAACGGCACGCCGGTGGCGGTGCCGTCGCAGGACATCGTGCTCGGCTGCTACTACCTGACCAAGGCAAAGCCGGGCGCCAAGGGCGAAGGCCGCGCCTTTGCCACCGTCGACGACGTGATCCTGGCGCTCGAAGCGAGCGAGCTCGAGACCTTGAGCCCGATCCGGCTGCGCTATTCGGGCGAGCTGCAGGACCTGACCGCCGCGCGCGACGATCAGGACGTGCTGCACACCGAAGTGCAGACCGTTCACAACAAGATCATCAACACCACCGTGGGCCGCGTGCTCTTCAACGCCGCGCTGCCGAAGGGCTTCCCCTTCGTCAACGGGATGCTGAAGAAGAAGGGCCTGCAGCAGTTGGTGCAGAAGGGCTATCTCGATCACGGTCTGCAGACCACCGTCGAGATGCTCGACGCGTTGAAGCATCTCGGCTTCACCTACGCGACGCGCTCGGGCATGTCGATCGGCATCGAGGATTTGATCATCCCGCCGGCCAAGCCGGAGCTCGTGAAAAACGCGCGGGCGGAAGTGATCAAGGTCGAGCAGCAGTACCTCGAGGGCGCAATCACCAACGGTGAGCGCTACAACAAGGTCATCGCCGTGTGGTCTGACGTCACCGAGAAGATCGCCGACGCGATGTTCAAGGAGATGGAGAGCCGCGATCAGGCCGGGATGTTCAACCCGGTCTACATCATGGCCGACTCGGGCGCGCGCGGTTCGAAGCAGCAGATCCGCCAGCTGGCGGGCATGCGCGGTCTGATGGCGAAGCCGTCGGGCGAGATCATCGAGACGCCGATTCACGCGAACTTCCGCGAGGGGCTCTCGGTGCTCGAGTACTTCATCTCGACGCACGGCGCCCGCAAGGGTCTCGCCGACACGGCGCTCAAGACCGCGGACTCGGGCTACCTGACCCGTCGTCTTGTGGACGTCGCGCAGGACGTGATCGTTTCCGATCGCGACTGCGGCACCCTCGACGGCATCGAGGCGCGCGCGATCGTCGAGTCGGGCGAGATCATCGAGCCGCTGCGCGACCGCATCATCGGTCGCACGGCGCTCGAGAAGATCATCGATCCGATCACCGGCGACCTGCTCCTCGACCTCAACGAAGAGATCGACGAGGACAAGGCGGCGGCGGTGCAGGATGCCGGCATCGAGAAGGTCAAGATCCGCTCGGTGCTCACCTGCGCGTCACGCCGCGGCGTGTGCGCCAAGTGCTACGGCCGCGACCTTGCGACCGGCAAGACGGTGGAAATGGGGCTGGCGGTCGGCGTCATCGCGGCGCAGTCGATCGGCGAGCCCGGCACGCAGCTGACGATGCGGACCTTCCACATCGGTGGCACCGCGTCGCGGGTGTCGGAGCAGTCCACGCTCGACTCCAAGCACAAGGGCACGGCCAAGTTCGACGCCCTCCAGGTGGTCGAGCGGCCGAACCAGGCGGGCGGCAAGGACCTCATCGTGATGAACCGCAACGGCCATCTCGTCATCCAGGACGAGAAGGGCCGCGACCGCGAGCGCTATCAGATTCCGTACAGGCTCGCGCCTGCGGGTCAAGGAAGGCGACCCGGTCGAGAAAGAGCAGATCCTCGTCGAGTGGGATCCGTATACGTTCTCGATCCTCACCGAAGAGAGCGGTCAGATCCGCTTCAAGGACATCGTCGAAGGCCTCACCGTGCACGAGGACCTCGACGAGGTCACCGGTCTCTCGCGCTTGATCATCGTCGACTCGCCGGATGAGAAGAAGCAGCCGACGGTGGAGATCAAGGGCAAGAGCGGCGACGTCGTGCGTCGCTACATCATGCCGGTCAACGCCCACCTGATGGTGCAGGACGGCGAAACCGTCTACGCCGGCGCGGTGCTGGCGAAGATCCCGCGCGAGACGACGAAGACCAAGGACATTACCGGCGGTCTGCCGCGCGTGGTCGAGCTCTTCGAAGCGCGCAAGCCGAAGGATCCGGCGGTGATCAGCGAGATCGACGGCACGGTCAAGTACGGCGGCGTGGTCAAGGGCCAGCGCAAGGTGCTGGTGGTGCCCGACGACCCGAACGCCGAGCCGCGCGAGTACTCGATCCCGCGCGGAGTGCACGTCAACGTGCAGGAGACCGAGCGCGTGCATGCGGGCGACCCGTTGATGGACGGGCCGAGCAACCCGCACGACATCCTCCATGTGCTGGGCGAGAAAGAATTGCAGAAGTACATGGTCAACGAAATCCAGGAGGTCTACCGCCTCCAGGGTGTCAACATCAACGACAAGCACATCGAGGTGATCACCCGGCAGATGATGCGCTGGGTGCGGATCGAGGATGTGGGCGACACCGAGTTCCTGATCGACGAGCAGGTGGACAAGTTCCGCTTCCTCGAAGAGAACGAGCGGGTGATCAAGGACGGCAGCCGTCCGGCGTCAGCGCAGCCGCTGCTCCTCGGCATCACCAAGGCGTCGCTCTCGACCGAGTCGTTCATCTCGGCAGCCTCCTTCCAGGAGACGACGAGGGTGCTCACCGAGGCGGCCATCTCCGGGAAGATCGACTACCTGCGCGGTCTCAAGGAGAACGTCACGATGGGCCGTCTAATCCCGGCGGGGACGGGCTTCTGGTGGTATCGGCATGTGCAGATCCCGCCGGATGAACCGCCACCGCCGCCGCCGGTGATTCAGCCGAGTGATGAGGACTTGGATCTGGATCACATGGAGTACCTCGCCGAGCCGGAGGAAGCGCTCGACCGCTCCACGGGCGGCGACGAAGGGATTTAGCGTGTGTAGTGGCGGGGCTTCGACCCCGCCGACCAATCAGCGTACGAATGAGCCGGTCTTCAGACCGGCTCTTCGTTTGTACGGCAGTTGAAGCTCGGCATACGCCGCTCCTGTTGCAATGTGCTGCTGCGCGACGTCGAGCATTCGCATCGAGCAAGTGGCCTCCGCACGCCGGAAGACTGCGTCTCCGGCCATGGCGGTTGCCAGCTGCATGACAATTCGCCACGCTGTCTCGACTTGGGTAGCGCGACCGAGCTGGATCTAACAGATTTGCCTGAGCGGCCTCCGAGGCATTTTTCTGATCCTGTGCGGCGTGCTCGAACACTTGTCGCCGCGAACGCTCGACATCGCGCGCCTCGCACTGGTTGACCGCGGCGCCGACCCAGTCGGCTTGGTGAGACTCTCGCCGTTCGGAGGAACAGGATTGCGATGAGAGGCAGCGACGACTTGAGACGTCATGCTGCCGCCAACAAGGCGGCTACGACACGAAAGCGCCGACGCGGTTTGCGGCGCGACTCGCGTGAAGCGGCGCGAGCGAGCGAACGCCCTTCCGGTTCAGAGCTCGATAGGCCTGTGCTCCTGCGTGCGCACCCACGTTCTCGCCACGAAATGCGCGGCATCGCTACGACGGCGGCCAAACCGGCACCGCCGCCACCGGACTTTCCGAACGTGTCACGAGACCTTTCAGCCGCTGTACCTCACGATTTGGAGCGGGTCAGCGGTCATTTCCGGTGCGTCATCGAACATTCAAGGGCTGCCACTTGTCTTTCCAGTGTCGTAACCTGACATTTCCCGCGCGTCACCAAACATTCCGACCACTGCCAGTCGTCTTTGCGGTGTCGTCACCTGACATTTCCGGCGTGTCACCGACATGTTGACCACCGCCACTTGTCTTTTCCGCGCCGTCACCTGACATTTCGAACGCGTCAGCGAACATTCCTACTGCTGCCACTTGTCATTTTCAGCGCTGTCACTGACCATTTTCGCGGCGTCACCAGCGCAGTCGTCGGGCGTCGCGATCCAAGCCAACTGACGTGTGCTCTATGAGATCCGGCCGATATGGCTGCCCAAAGGTGACGGTCGCCGACGTCGAGTGAGCTTGCAGGGCATCAATAATGCTGATGGTCGAAGGGTTGCGTGCGCGCGGGGGTTTCTCGCGAAAGTGGCGACACCGCACAAACACGACGAGCGTGCCTGACACGCGATGGCGCGCGTTCGGGGCGAAACGTGTGCGGAGCACGCCGCGCACGAATCCGAAAAACGCGTCGGAGGCCGCTCTGGCAGATTCGCCAATAGATGTCACGGTGGCGCAACCCGCGACTGGGGATGTTGCTAACCGTCAAGCACCTGCGCGACCGCCATGGCCGCAGACGCCTTTTTCCGCCCTTCGACTGCGCTCAGGGCGTGCTGAGCATGTCGAAGCAGGGCGTGCCAGCCCACGTTCTCGTCCTTCGACAAGCTCAGGACGACCTTGAGCAACGTCGAAAGGTCGCCACGGATGGGCGACATCGCGTGGCGACGCCGAGCGCCCGCGCAGTGGGTGTCGCTCACGCCGAAAACCCTCTCGGCATGCCGTGGTCAGCGACAGCCGACAAACCGCACGGCAGACGTCACGGCAGGAAAGCGCGCGTATCTGCGCAGACTGGGTGTAGCGCGCTTTCTTCCAGGGAACGGCAGTGACGTCCGTCTGCCGAAGGTTTGCTCGGATGACGAGCGGGTTTCTCGGCGGGAGTGACACCCACTGCATCAGCGGCGCGAGGGGGCATGTCTGCAGGCGGGGGCCTACACCGTCCGCACCGCGTGCTCCGGCACGTCCTCCGTCCCCGAATCGACCGCGATCTCGCCCTCGCGTGCGCCGAACACGGCCATGTCGGTTTGCCGCAACAGGCGGCTGGTCACGGCGCCCGCGGTCATCGAACCGCTGACATTCACCGCGGTGCGGCCCATGTCGATGAGCGGCTCCACCGAAATCAGCAGGCCGGCGAGCGCCACCGGAAGGTTCAAACTGGAGAGCACCACCAGCGCCGCAATCGTCGCACCGCCTCCAACGCCCGCAATGCCGAACGACCCCACGGTCGCGATGACGACGAGGGAGGTAACGAAAGATGTTGATGTCGGATCGATGCCAACCGTCGGCGCAATCATCACCGCGAGCATAGCCGGGTAGAGCCCGGCGCACGCGTTCTGACCGATCGTAGCGCCGAACGTTGCCGCGAAGTTGGCGATCGCCGGCGCCACACCGAGGCGCGTCACCTGTGTTTCGACGCTGAGCGGGATGGCGGCGGCGCTCGAGCGAGAAGTGAAGGCAAAGGTGAGCACCGGCCAGATCCTTCGATAGAAGCGCAGCGGGCTGAGACCGCTCGCCGTGAGGATCGCCGCGTGCAGCAGCAGGATGATGCCCAGACCGAGGTACGACGCAACGACGAACCGGCCCAGATTGACTACATCGTTCAAGTTCGAGGTCGCGACAATGCGTGTCATCAGCGCCAGCACACCGTAGGGCGTGAGACGAATCACCAGCCGCACCAGCCGCATGACGAGGTGCTGCAGCGTATCCAGGCCGGATACGATCCGCTCGCCGACCTCTGGACTTTCTCGACGCAGCGCGAGCACCGCCATCCCCAACAGCGCTGCGAAGATCACGACCCCGATCACGGACGTGGACCGCGTGCCCGCCAGGTCGGCGAAGATGTTGGTCGGCACGAACGACTGCAGCAACGCCGGAATCGTCAGATTCGCGGCTTCGCCGACGCGCGCCTGGAGGGCGGTGCCGCGCTCCAGCTCGCGCGCGCCCTGCACCAGCGCATCGGCTCTCAGCCCGAACATCGTCGTCACGCCGACGCCGATCAACACGGACACCGCCGTTGTGAGCATCAAGAGTCCAAGCACCGACAAGCTGATCGCGCCCAGCGACCGGGCGTCGTTCAGCTTGGTGACGGCAGCCAGAATCGAGATGAACACGAGCGGCGCGATGATCATCTGCAGTAGCCGCACGTACCCGCTGCCGACCACGTTGACCCAGGGGGTGGTCTCGGTGATCGCTGGGCTCCCGAGACCGTAAACGGCTTGGGCCAGCGCGCCCAGCAGAACGCCGAGAACTAGCGCGACCAGGACATTGGTCGAGAGCGGTACACCAGTTCTCGCCCGGCGCACGAGCCACGCAACGGCAAGGGCAAATATCGCGATATTGGCGAGAACTACGAGGTTCATAGCGCCTCCGGCCGGCTGGTGACCCGGCGGAAGTTCAGCCCCGATCGGTGATTCGCCGGTTTAGTGCGACCGACCGTGACGGAGCGCTGCCGTCGTCGTTTGTCGTTACGCCACGTGCCTTGACCTCGAGAACGCAGCGACGGGAGCACGTCAGTCCCGGAGAATCAAGACGTGCGGGGTCCTACCGTCTCGAAGCTCGCAATCGCGTCCGCCTCCGAGTCGAAGACGCGAATGAACGTGTCGACCTTAGTGACGTGCAGCAGGCGTCGAACGTGTGCATCGCAATGCGCCAATTTCAGATCGCCCCCGGTCGAGGCCACGACTTTGTAACTCGCAAAGATCTCGCCGACACAGGTGCTGTCCATGTTCTGCAGCTGCGCGACGTTCAAGACGATCCGGCGGTCGCCGCGATTCAGAACGGATTGCACGAGAGGCTTGAGCGCGGACGGTTCGCTGCCGATGCCGTCGCCGGCAAGCTCGATGACCGTGACGTTTCCGGCTTGTCGCTCGAAGAGCTCCATAATCGTCCTCGTAAGCAGAATGCGCAACCCGACAACGGGAGTGCCGCATCAGAATTTAGCGCGAAATCGACCGGAGCGCAGTGTTGATTCGCAACCTGAGCCGTGGCTGCACAGCTGCCGCACGAAAAATGTCACTACCGTGATCCGCTCTGCGCCGTCGGCACGCCTGTCGAATCTGGCACGAGCATCCGGATCATCCCGTCCTGTCGTGAGGTCACGAACAGTTCGCCGTCTCCGCTCTGGCTGATGTGTAAGTCGGCGCGCGGCACGGTCGCACCCAACGTCTTTTCGATCAGCTCGCGCAGGGTGACGTAGGCGCGTAGGCTGTCGGTGCCGCGCACGTAGAGCTGGATCTCCTCGATTTGCGCCACGGTTTGCGGAATGCCGTCATCGGCCTGTTTGATCGCAGCCAGGTCGGTCGCGAACAGGCGGCCGCGCACGAGGTCGCCGAATACGAATTTGCCGCGGAGCGAGGCAATACGGCCGCGATACGCGAACCCAGCCGTCACGGCCTGGCCGTCGTGGTGGTCGTACATCGCGACGGGATACGTGAATTCGTCTTTGCTGCGACCGGTCAGCAGGTCGGACGGCAGTTCGAACAACTGATTGAGCGCCCCGCCCGGCCTGGTGACGCCGTTCTCCCACACGCCTTCGCGCGCCATCCACCCGTAGTTGGCCCCGTTGCGGACAATGTTGATCTCCTCGATGTGGTTCATCCCTATGTCGGCCGCGAACATCGTCCCGTCGGTGAGATCCCATGAAAGTCTGTGCGCGTTCCTGAATCCGTACGCGTAGATCTCGCCCAGCGTTTTAGGATCGTTGTCGGCCGCAAACCGGTTGGCCGCTGCGGTGGTGTAGTTGCCGAGTCCCTTGGCCGCAGGCGTCTCAGGACGACGGGGATCGAAGCGCAGAATGGCGCCGATGACGGAATCGAGCCGTTGTGTTTGACCGGGATTGCTCGCGCGCCGACCTCCGCCGTTACTGAATCCGAGATCGCTGCCGCTGGTGTAGAGCAGGCCGTAATCGGCAGCGCCGGGCTTCGCGGTGGGATTGAACTCGACGGCGCCAAACGGGTGGGTGAGGTTGTCGACGACGTGCGCCACCCGGAGCAGCTCGCGCCTGGTTCCCTCGAACGTGTTGGCCGCGGGATCCTTCGCCTGCCATTCCGTGATGACGTTGTGATACGTCGCGTCGGTCAGGTTGAACCCCGGCGGGATGAAGTGCGGCGTCGCCGGATTGCCCGCGGCGCGCTCGCTGTGCACGGTGTACCACAGCCCGTTCCTGGCGAACTCGGGATGAAAGACGAAACCGATGAAGCCGCTCTCCAGCCGGTTGTAGACCGCGAGCGGAAACGCTTCAGCGACATTGGCAAAAACGGTCGGTCGGTTGTTGCGATCGATCAGGTAGAGGAAACCGCGCGAGTCGTTCGCGAACCGCCGGCCGTCGGGAAGATCGCGCACGTAGCTGACGCGCGCCCATCCTGCCGGCGTCACGTCCTGGTCCGCGGGTCGCATCCCGCGTGTCTGCGGCAAACGCACCACGTCCTTGATCTCGACCATCAATCCGCGCTTCTCGATGTGCGCGGGAATGGGATCGGTGATCTGCGCGGAGATGACGCCGGCGACCGCAAGCGTCAGTGTCGTGACGGCAACCGGCATGCGCATGTCGGGCCTCCGGATCGGGATGTGAAGACGCTTATACCAGAAAGCGGACGTGCCATTCGCCACTCGGTGCGGCGGGTGGACAACCCCGGTTCTTCTTGACGCCATCGACTACCGGCGCTACGCTCCAGCTCGACTAGGGAACCGACGAATCCAGGCCATGATAGGCGAGACCGTCTCCCACTACCGCATCATCGACGAGCTCGGCGGCGGCGCCATGGGCGTCGTCTACAAGGCCCCAGGAAGCCGAAGCCGCCTCAGCCCTCGATGATCCGCACGTCTGCACCATCTACGACATCGACCAAACCGTCGATGGCCGCGTGTTCATCGCGATGGGCTTCTACGACGGCGAGACGCTCAAGCGCCGTATCCAGCGTGGACCGCTGCCGATCGATGACACGTGCGCGATAGCCGAGCAGATCGCCCGCGGCCTGGCCGCGGCCCATGATGCCGGCATCGTCCACCGCGACGTCAAACCCGCCAACGTGATGCTCACCCAGCGCGGTGAAGTGAAAATCGTCGATTTCGGCATCGCCAAGCTCGCGGGGCAGACCGATCTCACCGGCACTGGTCTGCGTCTCGGCACGGTCGCCTACATGGCGCCGGAGCAGTTTGCCGGCGAGGTCGACGCTCGAGTTGACGAATTTCGCGCCGCTTCGCGGCAACATCGTGGATGCCAGCAACTTCGGCGGCCAGGGGCCGGTGGCGGTGGCCTCGACGAGGGCGATGGGCCCATACGGCTTGTTCGACATGGCCGGCAACGTGCGCGAGTGGTGTGCCAATCCATCTGGGTGCGAACCGCTGGATCCTGGGCGGCGCGTGGAACGACCATCCCTACATGTTCGTCGTGCCGTACAGCCTGCCGCCACTCGACCGCTCGCCGGCCAACGGCTTCAGGCTGGCGCGGTACGCAGCAGAAGAGCGGCTGGCGGAGCTGACGCGTCCGATCGAGGTGTTCCGGCGCGACTTCCGCGACGCCAAGCCGGTTTCGGACGAAGTGTTCGACGTCTTCCAACGACAGTTCGCCTACACGCCATCAGCGCTCGACCCCAGGTCCGAGGCCGTTGACACGTCGTCGCCCAACTGGAAGCGGGAAACGGTTTCGATCGAAACCGGAGACGGAGAGCGGATGCTCGTGCATCTGTTCCTGCCGCTCACCGGAGATGGGCCGCGGCAAGCGGTGGTCTTCGTGCCTGGACTCACGCAGTTCTTGAGCCGCGCGCCTAGCGCCACGACGCCGATTCTCGGGGCATTCGACTTCGTCGTCCGCAGCGGACGCATTCTGGTGGTTCCCGTTCTGAAGGGATCGTTCGAGCGCTACGACGGGTTTCTCTCGTTGACCGGCGATCGCTACCTGCAGACGTTCCGCCAGCGGATGCGCGACTGGCGTATCGAGATCGGCCAGCTGTTCGATTACCTGGCGACGCGGAGCGACGTGCAGGCCGATCGCATCGCGTACAGCGGCGTGAGTTTCGGCTCCTCGGTGTTCCTGCCGGTGCTGACGATGGAGCCGCGATTCAAGGCGGCGGTGCTGCAGCTCGCGGGCCTGTCGTACCGGGACATGCTGCCGGAGGTTGACGCCGTCAACTTCGTTCCGCGCCTGACCATTCCGGTGCTGATGCTCGAGGCGCGCTACGATCACCTCTTCCCTGTGGAGCTGTCGCAGGAGCCGCTGATGGCGTTGCTCGGCACGCCCGCGGCGAACAAGCGCCAGGTGCTCTTCGACGGCGGGCACGGTCCACTCCCCCGTGGACAGGTCATTCACGAGACGCTGACCTGGCTGGACAAGTATCTCGGCCCGCCGGAATAGTTCAGCGATTTAGGGCGGCGCGTCCCTGCAAGCGCGCCGTTGTCGCGCTACCGAGTTCATTTGGCCTTCACGGCGTCACCATGGAAACGGGTCGTGGCCGTGTTCACCTCATCAATCGGGAATGGCGTTCGTCTGCGCCTCCTGTGCGAAGGTAAGGTATGCCACCCTGGGGGACTCTGGTCAAACTTCCGTGGGCAACCATCCTGATGGAGACGGCCGCGCTCCTGAAGCGGGCCAACGACCTGCGCGCCTCGCGCGTTCAGCCTCCGGCCGCAGTTGCTGCGTCGGGTGACATCGAGGCGCTGCGTCAACGCCTTGCCGAACTCGAAAAACAACAACGCGCTGACGCGGAGATGATTCAGCAGCTCGCGACCGAAATCGCAACCATCGCCGCTGCTGCGGAGGCGACAGCGGCCAGAGTCCGGCAGTCGTATGTGCTCGCCATTGTCGGCGTCGCGTTCGGTGTGCTGGCAACGCTCGTCGCCTGGTTCCGCTAGCCCCACCGCATGGCTGGCTCAAACTCTCGACCGCTGCACCTCGTAATGCAGCTGAACGGCGCCGTCCTGAAATTGTTGTACACCGAACAAGCTGAGCGCCACCTCACGATGCCTCGGTCCAAGAAGGGGAATGCCTTCCCCAATAAAGGTCGGCACCACGGTGATGATGAACTCGTCAATCGCGTCCTCGTCCAGGAAGGACCCGATGATCTCGCCTCCGCCCATCATCCAGACGTTCTTGCCAGCTTGCGTGCGGAGGCGTTCGGCAAAGGCACCGATCGACTCGTTGACGAAATGCACGCCGGCGGGCAGGGCAGCGGGCGGCGGCCGGCGAGAGAACACATAGTGCACGGCACCTGCACCGAAGCGCGCGCCCATCTGCAGACTCCGGTCGAAGGTCTTGCGACCGAGGATCTTGGCATCGGTGGAGCGCTCGAATTCCGGGAGACCGTAGAAGCCCTTTGGAGCCGGCCGTTCCGTCAGCCATTCGAGATTGCCATCGGGTCGAGCCACGTAGCCGTCCGCGCTCGTCGCGATATTCACGATGATTTTTCGCTGTGACACGCGACACCCCCCTGTCAGTCTCGAGCAGCCCGTGGTGACAGGTTGATTCACCGATCGACACGATCGATCGCGCGTATTACACCGTACATCGGCAGTCGACACGACGACGCAGCAGGTGACCGACGATCACCGTGAACCCGTCGCCCGCGACGTTGCCACGCCTGTCGATTCCGGCACCAGCATACGGATCATCCCGTCCTGCCGCGACGTCAGTAGCAGCTCGCCATCCCCGCTCTCGCTGATCTGCAGGTCGGCTCGCGACACGGTCTCACCTAACGTCTTCTCGATCAGTTCGCGGAGCGTGACGGTGCGTGCGCCGTCGGCGCCGCACACGTGAAGCTGGATCTCCTCGATCGGCGCCACGGTTTGCGGAATGCCGTCATCGGCCTGCTTGATTGCCGCCAAGTCGGCCGCGAACAGGCGGCCGTGCACGATATCGCCAAAGACGAATTTGCCGCGGAGCGAGGCAATGCGGCCGCGATACGCGAAGCCGGCCGTCACCGCCTGGCCGTCGTCGTGGTCGTACATCGCGACCGGATAGGTGAATTCGTCCTTGCTGCGCCCCCTGAGGACGGCGGACGGCAGGGCGAACAATTGATCGAGCGCCCCGCCCACCCTGATGACACCGTTCTCGAAGATGCCTTCACGCCGCATCCAGCCGTAGTTGGCGCCCTCGTGGACGATGTTGATCTCCTCGATGTTGTTCATGCCCACGTCGGCCGCGAACATCGTCCCGTCGGTGCGATCCCACGACAGCCGCTGCGCGTTCCTGAATCCGTAGGCGTAGATCTCGCCCAGCGTCTCGGGATCGCTGTCCGCCACGAACCGATTGGTGGCGCCCACGGTGTAGTCGCCGAGACCTTTCACCGCACGTGTCTCAGGACGGTGGGGATCGAAGCGCAGAATGGCGCCCACCACGGAATCGAGTCGTTGGGTTTGCCCGGGACTATTCGCCCGCGGACCGCCGCCGTTGCTGAATCCGAGATCGCTGCCGCTGGTGTAGAGCAGGCCGTAGTCGGGAGCACCCGGGCTCGCGCTCGGGTTGAACTCCACGCTGCCCAGCGGGTGAGTGAAATTGTCGACGACGTGGGCGACGCGGAGCAGCTCGTGCCTCGTCCCATCGAACGTGTCGGCCGCAGGATTCGTTGCCTGCCATTCCGTGATCACGTGGTGATACGTCGCGTCGGTCGCGCTGAACCCCGGCGGGAGGAAGTGCGCCGTCGCCGGATTGCCCGCGGCGCGCTCGCTGTGCACGGTGTACCACAGCCCGTTCCTGGCGAACTCGGGATGAAAGGCGAAGCCGATGAAACCGGCCTCCAGCCCGTTGTAGAACGCGAACGGAAACGCCGCCGCGACGTCGGCGTAGACGGACGGCCGGTTGTTGCGATCGATCAGGTAGAGGAAGCCGCGCGAGTCGTTCGCAAACCGCCGGCCGTCGGGAAGATCGCGCACCAGGCTGACGCGCGCCCATCCGGCCGGATTCACATCCGGATCCGCCCGCCGCGTCCCGCGTGTCTTCGGCAGACGCACGATGTCCCTGATTTCGACCGTCAGTCCGCGCTTTCCGAGGTGCGCGGGAATCGGATCAGTGATCGGCGTGGACATGACGCACGCGCTTGCAAGCGTCAGCATCGTGACGGCAACCGGCATGCGCATGTTGTGGGCCGTGAAGCGCTTATACCAAAAACTGCCGAGCTTCACTCAACATACGATATGCGACTCAACAGATGAGTTGCAAGGTCTTTCCCTACGTGATTGTCACGCGACTGGTCGTGCGTCCCAGTCACCGCCCGGCCTGCGGCGGTCTAACGCTGTTGCTCATCGTCAACGTGCAGCTCGTGCGCGAGCCAGGCCCGGGCGAGGCGCCAGTCGCGCATAACGGTTTGGGGGGAGATCTGGAGCACTTCCCCGGTCTCCTCAACGCTGAGGCCGCCAAAAAAACGCAGCTCGATGACCTGCGCGCGCCGCGAATCGATCCGCGCCAGGCTCTCGAGGGCATCGTCTAGCGCGCAGAGCGCGAGGGCGGGATCCGATTGGAGAGCCGGAATCTGGTCCAAGTCGACGGCCGACGAGTGTTCCGCCCGCGCAGCCCCGCCCCCTCGCTTCAGGGCAGCCCGCGCCCGTGCCGAGTCGACGAGGATACGCCGCATCATCTGCGCCGACAGCGCGAAGAAGTGCAGGCGATCCTGCCAGTCGACCTCCTGGGCTTTGGTTAGACGGAGGTAGAGCTCGTGCACCAGTGCTGTGCTTTGTAGTGTCATCCCCGTCGGCTCGCTGCGCATGTAGCGACGCGCCTGCGCCCGCAACTGGGCGTACACCAGCGGCATCAGCTCCTCCAGAGCTCGCTGGTCTCCTGCACCCCATGCCTTGAGGAGGCTCGTGATGTCGACCGCGTCGGGAAGCGGCACGCCGAGATTGTAGTTCCGTGGCGGGTCGTCCGCTTCCCGTTGAGGCGCTTTCGCGCATCGGTCTTTGCCTGTCCGTCTCCTTGCCCTGTTGCCCAGGGCCGTGTAGGCTCCATCGTCATGGCGGGTGGATGCCGGCATTGCGGCATCGCCCGTCGCCTGCACTCTCATCGCAAGGGGGACAAGCGTGAAGGTCACTCCCGAGCGCTGGCAGCAAGTTGCCAGAATCTATGAGTTGGCCGTCGAGCATGATCCGGCCATGCGCGACTCCTTTCTGATCCAGGTGTGTGGGGGCGACCGGGCGCTGCTGCGCGACGTCCAGTCTCTGCTCTGCCAGGATGACGCTACGGTCCTCATCGATCGGCCAGTCTGGGCGACCGCCGCACGACTCTTTCAAGTTGACTCGGATCTCGGTCCCGGAGCCACGCTGGGACCCTATCGCATCGACGGCCTTCTCGGGGCCGGCGGTATGGGAGAAGTGTTCTCCGCCACCGACATTCGTCTCAATCGCCGTGTCGCGCTCAAGGTCATACTCGGCGGAGTCGTCATCGATCAGCACGTGCGTGTGCGTTTCGCCCGCGAGGCCGAAGCGGTCGCTGCGCTGACGCACCCGCACATTCGCACGTTGTACGACGTGGGGCGTCATGACGAGATCGACTTCCTGGTCATGGAGCACCTCGAGGGAGAGACGCTGGGTGCGCGGTTGGCAAAGGGGGCACTGCCGGTCGAATTGGCGCTCAGCTACGCGAAAGAGATAGCCAGCGCGCTCGACCACGCCCACCTCCACGGCGTCATTCATCGGGATCTGAAGCCCGCCAACATCATGGTCACCGCGGGCGGCACCAAACTGCTCGACTTCGGTCTTGCAAAATTCAGGAGGGCGGAAGGTCACGTGGCCGCCGCCGCGGACGATACAGGCGCCAGTCCGTCTGCGCATACAGAGCTCGATCAGCGAGCGATGGACCACGTCCATCTGACCCGTGGTGGCACCGTCCTCGGGACCGCTCGCTACATGGCGCCCGAGCAGATCACCGGTCACGAGGTGGACGCGCGCAGCGATCTGTTCTCGTTCGGCGCCGTCCTCTATGAGATGTTCACCGGCCAGCGGGCGTTCGAGGGGGACACAGCGGCGAAAATCCGCGAGGCCATCCTCGCGCACGAGCCGCTTCCTGTCTCCTCTCATCAGCCGCTAGTGCCGCCGGCGATCGACGCGATCGTCGGCCGCTGTCTCGCCAAGAATCGCGACGAGCGATGGCAAACGGCAGGCGCCGTCTTGCGCGAGCTCGAGCAGGAATCCGAACCGAGACGCCTGGCAGGCACACCCGCGCGAGACGAACGGGCGGGGGTTCTCCTCGAGGGCCCGCAGAGCCGCGACACGGTCGAATCCGGGCCGCCAGGACCGACGCGACCGGCGTACGCTCTCGCGGCCGCGGCTGCGCTCGTCGTCGCCACCGGTGCTCTCGTCTGGACAACCTTGGCGGACACGGCTGCCACTCAAGTGACGCCGCCGAGACCGGCACTGCAAGTCGTTCCCGTCACGAGCATGACCGCCCCGAAGGAGTACCCGGCGCTCTCGCCTGATGGCAGTCGAGTCGCCTTCATGTCGGAACGAGATGGCGGAGTCGACGTTTACGTCAAGCGCGTGGACTCCGAGGCTACCGTCCGGCTCACTCGCTCGCCTGGTGGCGGCGGCGCGTTCCCGGCGTGGTCGCCGGACGGCCGTTTCGTTGCGTATCTCAGGCGCAGTCGTAGCGAGTCGGGCCTTAACAAGGACGAGATCGTCATGTCGCCTGCGGGCGGAGGCGCAGAGCAGACGCTGTTCAGCGATCCCCTAATACGGATTGGGTCCGGGCTCGATTGGTCGCCCGACGGCGAACACCTCGTGTTCGCCGCCAACAGCCGATTGGGCCAACCCATGCGGGTAATGCTGGTTTCAGTGTCCGGCGGGCCGCGTCGCTGGTTGACCGCACCCCCTCCCGGCACAGGCGGCGACAGGTACCCGACCTTCTCTCCAGACGGGAACTCGGTCGCGTTTGTCCGCGACACCGACGCGGAAAGCAGCCTGCACCTGCTGGCGCTCGCAGACGAAACGTCAACCCGCCTGACGACGGCAGCGGCCCCGATCAGAAAGCCGGCCTGGCTTGCAGACGGTCATGCGCTGATCTACGCGTTGGACCAGGGTGGGGGTGCCGGTCTCAACACGCTCTGGCGGATTTCGCTCGGCGGCGGTGATCCAGCGCCGGTTACCGGTACTGGACCGGGCGCCAGCGATCCATCAACCGCACGGTTTCGCGCGCGGGTGGTCTTCACCCAGACTGTGCTGAACAACAACCTGTATCGAGCGGAATTGACGGGAGTCGACGTTGGGAGGATTACGCCACTGGTCACGGCAACTCGTCGAGACACGCATCCAGACATCTCGCCCGACGGAACGCGGATCGCTTTTGTGTCGGACCGCACGGGCCAGGCAGAGATTTGGGTGGCAGACGCCAGCGGCGCCAACCCTCGCCGAGTAACGGAGTTGAAGACGAATGCCCGCAATCCGAGATGGTCGCCGGATGGCCGACGCATCGCGTTCAGCGCGCAACCTTCGGCGGTGAACCACGTTGACTTGTACATCGCCGAAGCGGATGCGGGCGTCTCGCAACGGCTGACGTTCGACGCCTCAAACGAGCATGTGCCAACCTGGTCAGCAGACGGACGCTGGGTTTTCTTCATGTCCGATAGGAGCGGAACGCGGGAGATCTGGAAGGTACCGGCGAGCGGTGGACGAGCCGAGCAGGTGACAACAGGGGGAGGGTTGAAGGCGTGGGAGTCGCGAGACGGACGCTTCTTGTACCTCTCGAACGACGCGCCTGCAATCTGGCGCCAGGCCACCGCCGGCACCGAACCAACGCTGGTCTTTCGGCTACCCGCGTTCACCGCTTGGGGCGGCGAATGGTCCCTTTCCGATCATGGCATTTACTGGGTCAACCGGCAGGCTTCTCCGCTGCCAGCCATTGAGTTCTTCGACTTCGCCGCGGGCGCCAGCACTCGCGTCGTCGCGCCGTCCGGCCTTTTGGATGAGGGCGGGTTGCTGTCGGTCGCGCCTGACGGCCAGTGGCTTGTCTTCAATCAACGCGACTATCACAGCTCGGACATCATGATGATCGACGGGTTTAAGTAGCCAGCTCAGACGCCCGAAGAACGTCCCTCGCGTTTCTCTAGCCGCTGGACATCGTCGCGCCTCGGATACCCGGATTAGCGCAGAGTGGCGTGGCGTGATCGGGCCCGCGCCGGCTCGTTGAAGTTTTTCTCTCCTTTCTCCGCGTACCCAAATGAAGGCATCTCGAAACTGAGAAGTTCGCCTGCGCTCGAGTTGACAAGAACGCGCCTGGACGGGTGCCCAGTGGACGTCATCCCCGAGATTGGCGCGCATCGAGTGCGCGAAGGCGTCTCCGAAACCGACACGGCCGAGCGCATCGGTCGCGTGATTCTCGCAGAGAGACAATTTCGACAAAGCGGTCGAGTACGGCTACAGCGCGGCCGCTCCAGCGCCGGGCGTCTGCATTTCTGATCCGGTACGCGGCGGCATGGGCTATCACTACACCCGGCCAGACAAAGACCTCGTCGACGACGGCATCGTCAATCTGCTGGAACCCGAGTTCCTCGTCTACTCGCCGCAGAAGAACGGTGGTGTGAGGCTCAGCGCGGTGGACTACTTCGTGCCGTACACGACGTGGCCGCATGCCGAGCCACCTTCGCTGCTCGGTGTGCCGTTCGTCGCCGAAGATGGTTTTCAGGCTTGGGTGCTGCACATCTGGGCGTTCTGGCCGAACCCCGACGGCATCTTCCTGAACTACAACCGCGACGTCCCTCTGTGCCCCGATTAGCAGGACGTGCGCTGGGCGACGAACGCCTCCGTCGCTCGTTGCCCAGCCACAGTTGGCGGGGTGAGGCCGACCTGAAAACCGCTGAGCTTCGGTGGGTGAGTGGTGCGAAAAGTGGGTCGTCTCCGGCAGTTGTGCGAAGGTCACGTGGGCACGCGTAGAATGGTTTGCCCGTTGACCCGGGTACACATGGAGATCCTCATGACGCGCACTGCTCTGTTCGCGATCGGTATCCTCACCATTTCAATTGCGTCGCTCGCGCAGGGCCGCGGCACGCCCGAGCCGCCTCCGCCGCTGGCGCCAGGTGTGGCACAGGCCGACGTCGACACCGCGCTGATTGCCGCTCCCGCCAATCAGCGGGATCAGGCAACCGTCATCAAGTGGAAACCGGATTTCACCTACGACACCCTGAGGAAGGGCACCAACCGCCTGGTTTGCTACGACCGCTCTCAATTTCCGCAGCAGCAGCCATTCTCAGTGCAATGCACGAGCGTCGCGAACCTCGATCGCGTGGCGCAGAACCTGAAGGCCGAGGCGAGTGGCGACAGGAAGCAGTCGGAGGCCATGCTCGCCGAGATGGAGAAGAAGGGCACCCGCGTCAAGCCGGAGTTCGGGTCGATGTGGCACAGCGTCGCGGGTAAGGACAGGGAGAGTGCGACACGGCATCACGCCATGATCGCAGTGCCGGGCGCCACTGCGCAGTCGATCGGACTGCCCGACAATCCCAAGCAGGGCGGCGCCTGGATCATGAATGCGGGAACATCGACCGCACACATCATGGTGCCGGGACAGTAAGACGCTTATCGTGGGACGGCCGAAAGCCAGTTGACCGCCACCGTCAGCGGAGTGGCCGCAAGCTGTTGCGGCAGCGTGTTGACCAGGAAGCGCTTCCCGTCTCGAGACGTGCTGTATTGTGCGGTCCCGGCCGTGCATCGCACGGTTTCGCGAGCTTCCGGAGCGCATCGCGCTCGGCGGTTTCTCGGCGGGAGTAACACGCACCGCGTGGAGCGAACGCGAGCGCATAGCGGCAGCGCGTTTGTCGCGATGGCGCACATTCGCGACGAGAACGTGGGCTTCGCACGCCGATAAAACGCGCCTGCGGCCATGGCGGTCGCGCGGCAGCATGAGGGGTTGCGCCATTCCCAGTCGCGGGTTGCCCGAGAGTGATGGCTCGAGGCCGATTTGCCAGAGCGGCCTCCGGCGCGTTTTTTGGCCGTCCTGCGCGGCGTGCTCCGCACACGTTTCGTCGCGAACGCGCGCCATCGCGACAAGGCACGCTCACCCCGCGTTCGCGCTGCAGTGGGTGTCGCTCACGCCGAAAACCCTCTCGGCATGCCGTGGTCCGCGGCAGTCTGACAAACCGCTCGGCGGACGTCCCGGCCGGAACGCGCGCCTATAGGCGCAGCTCGGGAGTAGCGCGCTTTCCTCCAGAGAACGGCACTGACGTCCGTCCGCCGAAGGTTTGCTCGGCATGCCGAGCGGGTTTCTCGGCGGGAGTGACACCCACTGCGTAGAGCGAACGCGAAGGCACAGCGGCGGCGCCATCGCGCACCGATCATCAGCAAACCGGGAGCGCCTACTCATCGCGGGCGCGGCGTTTCAGCCGCGACCCGATGACGTCTGACTTCGCGTCAGCAACCCCTCACACGGTAACGTCTGCGCGCCGTTCTCGGTGCACACCGCGTAACTCGAGCCGGTGAACATCGACACGCCCGCGTGCTCGCCCTTGGCATTCAACACGTAAAAGCTGATGCCGAAACTGGGCTCGCCGCGATCGTTGAGCAAACGCTTCTCAATCGTGTTGGCCTTGATGCGCTTCAGCGCCTCCATGCCCGCATCCTTCGGGTGACGGCCGCGTCGCATCTCCTCGACGATGAGGTAGGAGCACAGGCCGTAGAGATTTGCTTCGCCGCGTCCGGTCGATCCTGCGGCGCCGACCTCGCCGTCCACGTACAAGCCGGCGCCCAGGATCGGCGAGTCGCCGGCACGGCCGGGAATCTTGAATGCCAGGCCGCTCGTCGTCGTGACCCCGCAGATTTCTCCCTTGGCATTGATGCCGTCGCAGTTGATCGTTCCCTGGTAGTGCTCGGCGTCGAGCCAGCCGTCGGCCACCATGCCCTCGAGCACGCGTAGCGCGGCCTGTGGGCGTTTCGCCGGGTCGAGGTAATGCCCCGGGTCCGTCCGCCGTTTCCATTCGAGCCAGCGCGCACGCGAACGCTCGGTGTTGAGGTCGGCCTCGATCTTCACGCCCATGTTGCGCGCGAAGGCCTGGGCCCCTTGCCCGACGAGCAGGTGATGGTCGGTGTGATCCATCACCATTTGCGCGACCAGCGAGGGCGCGCGCACGCCTTCGATCGCCGCCACCGCTCCGGCGCGCTTCCTTGGACCGTGCATGCACGAGGCGTCGAGCTGCACCACGCCGTCGGCGTTGGCGGTGCCGCCGTAGCCGACGCCGCCTTCCTCGGGGTCGAGCTCGTTGATGTTCACGCCGGCGATGAGCGCATCGAGCACATCAGCCCCTTGCGTGATCATGGCAAACGCCTTCTCGACGCACGTTTGCGTGCCGCCGTTCTTGAAGCGGTTCCCGTTGGCCGACGCGACTACCACCGGCCTGACGCTCCTGGGCGTCAGCACCGTCGGCCCCTGCGCGAAAGCGTGGCGCGGCGCGATCGCGCCGGCGCTCACCGCCGCTCCCGCCTGGACGAACTCGCGACGAGTGATGGTTCTGGCCATCGATATCCCTCCTTCACGCCGTTGCTGGAATGGTCATGACCGGTCCGAAGGCAAGCCGGCCGCCGTGGGCGCAAGAACAATGACGTTATATACCGCTTTGCCAGCGCTTCGGACAATAGGGGTAGACTTACTCGCCTCACCGCGTCGCGTCCACCGAACGCCGTTGTCGGAAAGGAGGGGGATATGCATTTACGCTCTCTCGCTCTCGCGGTCGTTGTCGTCGCAATTCCCTCGACGCTGGTCGCACAAAGCACGTCCGGGTCGATTCAAGGCGTGTGGAAGGTTGCTGAAGTGCAGGTGACTGGCGGCAACAATCCAGGCACGAACAGCACACCGCAGCCGTCGCTGTACATCTTCACCAAGGGTCATTACAGCATCCTGCAGATCAACGGCACCAAACCCCGTACGGCTATACCGCCACCGGGGCCCGGCGCGCCGCCGCCGACCGATGCGCAGAAGGTCGCACTCTATGACCACTGGCAGCCCTTCGTTGCCAACTCCGGCACCTACACTGTCAAGGGCACCACGCTCACCACGAAACCGCTTATCGCCAAGAACGAAGGCGTGATGCAGGGGCCAGGTCAGACGCGCGAGTTCAAGCTCGAAGGCCAGACGCTGTGGCTCGTCGCCAAGCCTGCGGACGGACAGCCCGGTCCGGAAACGAGAATCAAATTGACGCGTGTGGAATAGGTTGCCGAGCCGCGGACAGCCGCCGACCACAGCCGCTGTCCGTGGCTCTCGGCCGTCCTGGCCATCCTCGGTGAACACAACGCGCGGGCGAGCCGCTCCAACGCGACCTGTGCGTCCCCGTGACCGGAACCGCGGCGGCATCGGCGCGGTATCGAACGAGGTTATGATCGTCGCTCCTTGAATTCATTGCTCACTCGCCGCGAAGCAATCGCGACTCTGGCATCCACCGCCGCGCTGCCACTGATGTCGGCGTGTAGGTCCGACCGTCCCCCGACCGCTCTCGCGCCCGGACTGACCGACGCCGACGCGCTCAAGCTGCTCGACGGCGTGGCTGACAGCCTTCTCCGTCTGCTCCCGGAGACCGCGACCTCGCTTGGCATCGACACCGGTGCGAGAGCCGCGCTTCGATCCGAGCTCGCCGATCGCTCCGCAGCGGGCCAGCAGCGGGTGGCACAACTGATCAAGACCGACCTGGAGCGAGTGAACGCCTTCGACACGAGCGGCCTCTCGCATGCCACGCGTACCAGCTTCGAAGTGGTGCGCAGTGCCTACGCGACCTCGCTCGCCGGTTTTGCGCTGCCCTACGGCGACATCACCGTTGGCGGCTGGCGCAACACGCCGTATGTCGTCATTCAGAACGTGGGCGCCTATCTCGACGTCCCACGGTTCCTTGATACCGATCATCTAATCGAGAACGCCGCTGACGCCGAGGCGTATCTCGCGCGGCTGCAGTCGTATGCGAAGCAGCTTGACGGAGAGCTTGGGCGCATGCAGGAGGCGCGCGCAATGGGGCTCGTGCCGCCGGCGTTCCTGGTTGACAAGGCGCTGGGGCAGATGAGCCTTTCGGCGAAGAATGCGCGCGAGGGCGGGACGGTCGTGGAATCCATCGAGCGGCGGGCGAAGAACATTGCCGGGAATTGGGCCGAGCGCGCGCGGACGATCGCGGTGCAGGAGATCGCGCCCGCGCTCGAGCGGCAGTTACGCGAGCTGCAGGCACAGCGGGCCGTCGCCACCAACGACGCCGGCATCTCGGCACGTCCGCGCGGCGAGGAATTCTACAGATGGGCGCTCAAGGCGTCCACCACCACGGATATTTCCCCCGACGACGTCCACGAGTTGGGGCAGAGCGAGCTGAAGCAGCTGCATGCGCGGATGGACACGATCCTGAAGGAGATCGGCTACGCGCGGGGCAGCGTGGGCGAACGGATGAAAGCGCTCGCGCAAGATCCTCGCTACAAGTTTTACGAAGGCGACAAGGGTCGCGCCGAGATCATGGTGTTCATCAAGAATCGGCTCGACTGGATTCGGGCGCAAATGCCGCGCGCGTTCAACAAACTGGTCGATCCAAACATGGAGGTGAAGCGGCTGCCGCCCGAAGAAGAGCCAGGTGCTCCTGGTGCCTACGGCGGCGCAGGATCGATCGACGGCAAGATCCCCGGCAGGTACTGGATCAATCTCAGAACCACCGACCTCCACAGCAAGTACAGCCTCGCCGACCTGACCTTCCACGAAGCGATCCCCGGCCACATCTGGCAAGGTGAATACACGCACGACATGCCGCTCGTTCGTCAGCTGCTCGCCTTCAACGCCTACTCGGAAGGGTGGGGACTCTATGCCGAGCAGCTCGCCGACGAACTTGGCGCGTATGAAAACGATCCGGTCGGGCGGCTCGGATATCTCCAGTCGATTGCTTTCCGCGCGTGCCGCTTGGTGGTCGACACCGGCATCCACGCCAAGCGCTGGACGCGCGAGCAGGGCGTGCAGTTCTTCGTCGACGTCAACGGATCGAACCCGCATGAAGTCGCCAGCGAAGTCGATCGCTACTGCTCATGGCCGGGCCAGGCGTGCGGTTATAAGGTAGGCCACAGCGAGATTAACCGGCAACGCGAGAAGGCGAAGACGACCCTCGGCTCGAAGTTCGATCTGAAGGCGTTCAACGACACCGTGGTGCAAGGCGGCAACGTGCCGCTCGACGTGCTCGCCAAGAACGTCGACGAATACATCCGCAGCGCAACGAGCTAGCCGTCGGCGCTCGCGCTGGCGCGTTCGCGCCGCAGTGGTCGTCGCTCACGCCGAAACCCCTCTCGGCATTCCTTGGTCAGCGTGTGCGTTCGGATCGCGCCGCACTCAGTGCGCAGTGAGGAACTTCTTCTCCAGATAAATTGTGTGGCTGCGAAATGGGTTCGTAGCCCATGCGCTGGTAAATCGGCCGGCCGGCTTCGGTGGCATGCAGCACGGTCGGACGCTCGCCGTGCACTCCCGCCGAGAGCTCCAGCGCGCGCCGCATGGCGGCCTCGGCGTACCCGCGCCGCTGCTGAGCGGGATCGGTCGCCACCAGCGCGACATAGCGATAGCCGTCCACCATCATCACGGCGGCGCTGCAGGCGGGGCGCTCGTCGGCATAACCCAGGACCGGGAAGTGCTCCGCCCAGAACGACCCCTTGCCGATGAGCTCCTTGCCGGCGTCGAGGTCCATGCCGTAGGCGAGCGCATTGACGTCGAGCACGGCCGAACAGGCGACATCGTCCTGCGCGCGGGCCAACCTCAGACCATCCGGCAGGCTGGCGGGCGGCGCGACCGCGTTGGCGAGCATGCCGGTCAACGGCATCATCGGGCCGAGCCCGCATCTGTCCAGGAGCGAGGCGGCATCGACTCCGGGCTCCAGCGCCTCGTGCGTCACGACGAAAAGCCAGGGGACGTCGTAGCCCGAGGCGAACGCGCAGGCGCGTTCGGCGCACGCCGTCAACGCATCTGACGAGAGTCCGCGCCCGGTGAGGAGCGCGACGTTGAAGAACGCGATCGGGAGCCCGCTGAAAACATTTGCACCCCCGCGTCCGACTTCACGGCGGCGCTGGGAGCGCCGGCGCACATCAGGCGCCACGCGTCGGTGAACTGCTGGAGGCTGAGATCGATCCGGTCGCCCATGGTGGCCTCAGTGGAAGCAGGGTCGGCAAACAAGGTTACGGCTCCAAGGTGGGCGCTTCGATCGGGAAGCCGGGGAACACCTGCCCGAACTCGGGGCTCGCATCGACGAAGGACATGCTTTGCCGGTACATCAATTCGCGCGTTGGTGGTGGGTAGATCGCATTCACGTCGTCCACCGGCATTGCATGCGACGCGACGCGCGGACGCGCACGATAATTCGCGTCCTCGACTTTCGGCACGCACTCGACCGCCTGCATCATGCCGTGATCTTCGTGCATCAGAATGTGGCAATGATTGGCCCACATGCCGGTGTAATCGGGAAAGCGGGATCGGAAGATCACGCGGCCGCCGCGCGGGATCGCGACCGTGTCCATCCATTGCGGGGCGGGAAGAATGTTGTGCAGCCGTCCGCGCTCGTCGGGGACGTCGATCCGCATCACCCAGCACGGATTGACGTGGATGTGGAACGGGTGATCGGCGCCCTTGGTCGTGATCTGGAATTCGGGCTCGCGCGCAAAGAGCGCCTGGCCGTCGGCCCTTTCGATCGGATACGCGCGGTAGTGCAGGTGTACTGCCCGGGCTGCCGGTATTCGCCTTGTCGGTGTGACTCCACAGCGAGATCGAGCAGTTGTAGAGGACCCACTCCTCGCTCGTCTCGACCGCCACCTTGGGATGCTGCGGATCGTGATGACCGAACTTCTGCGGGATCGGCGGCGTCGGCTGCGCCGCGAGATCGAAGTCGCCGTTGATCGCCATGGTGCGCGAGAAGGGCGCGAGCAGGACGCGCGCGCCGTTGATCTCGTCCCACAGCCGGCCCTTCAGCTCCGGATGCTGCTGCGCCAGCGACTCCGGCACTTCGACCAGCGGAAAGTCGGCCGGGCCATACCCGGAATAGCTCATGACGCGCGTGCGATAGCTCCCCGCCGTGACGCGCCGCCGGGCGGCCTCGCCGGCCGGCACGCGGAGCTCCTCGTCGCTCACCGGCAGTAAATAGGGCGGGACCGGCGGCAGCTTGTCGCGGAGCGACATCAAGTCGATGTCGCCGCCCGGGACGGGAGCCCCGCTCATCTTCACATATCCGACGACCACGTCGATCGGCGCGGGATTCGCCGCGCTGAATCCCGGGCGCCCGCTCGCGAGTTGCATCTGCAGACGCTGCTGAAAGTTGTCGGTGACCAGCGGAAATTCCTGCGCGAACACCGTGTAGACCCGGCCGGCGGCGTCGAGCGGCGCCTTGAAAAAGACGTCGGCTCGGTTCGCATTCGTCAAGAACACCTGGTTGGGGCGGAGGAAGAGATTGCGCAGGCTGTCGCCGTCGCGATAGCAGCTCTCCACGTTCGCCAGCATCGCGCGGGTCGGGTTCTCGCCCGCCTCCGGCTGGCGATCGAGCGGGTTTGCGTTCCCGGGTTCTGCCGCGACAGATCGCGAATGGTATGGCGGGCCTGACCGTTCTCGACCTCGACGAGCGTGATGCCGTCGAACGACAGCTGATACAACTGCCGCGTGGCGTCGGCGATGTCCTGACGGGTGGCAGGCTCGAAACGGCGCGGCGTCCCCGGCTTGTCGCCCGGCAGCACGCGCCACATCTGCCGGTCGAAGAACACGAACTGCCCCTCGAGCACCATGAACTGCTTGAAGCCGCGGCCGTCGACGCTGCCGTTGAGCACGCGCCAGCGCTCCACCGCGCCCGGCCGCATCATGATGGTGGTCGGCGAGAAGTTGCCGTTGATGGTCACTGGCGGTGCGATGCGCGACTGCCCCCGCCGCGGACCGGCATCGCTGTCCGCCGAGAACACCTCGACGCGCTGAATGAGCATCAACCGCTCGCGGTAGTCGTAGGGACCGGTCTTCACGCACGGATCCGGGCGATCGGTTCCCGTCATCGCGCGATTGATCGCATCGTCAACGTCGCCCTCGACGATGAGGAACCCGGCGAGGCCGCTCGCGACCTGATCGTGAGTCGAGCCGTGAGCGTGCGGGTGATACCAGTGCGTCCCTGGCGGATGCGGCTGCGCCGCGTCGCCGCGGCGGGTGCGCGCGCGCTGCACCTGCCCGAGCGGGTGCTCGTACTGCGCCTCGCCAATGCGTTCGTGCGGCGCGAGCGCGTGGCAGGCCGGATCCGCGGCCGTCCGGCGCGACGGGCCGGCGGCACGCGGGAGGATGCGCATGAACGTGTTGTCGCCGATCGTGCCGTTGGCGTTGAAACCGGGCTCGGTGTGGATCCCGTGCGTATGCAGGTTGGTCGTGTGCGACCCGTGCGGGATGTTCACGTGCCCGGAGACGCAGTTGGTGTCGACAGTTTCGACCGGGCTCTCCGCGAAGAACTCATGAAAATGCCCGAACAGGTTCGCGGCCGCGGGCGGCGCATTGCAAGGCAGCCCCGCCGCTGTCTGGATGCGGCAGAAAGCGGCGGCCAGTGCGTCGGGGTGCACCTCGAACGGGTCGGGGGCCGGCCCCTTGGGTCCGAGGCTCAATGTCGGGCCGAGGTGATTGCGCAGCGTGACCCGCAGCCGCTCGTCGCCGCGCATGCGGATCGTCGGCCCGGGGCTCGACCCATTGAAGCTGAACAGGGGCGTATAGCGATTGCCCGGCGACACCGCGCGCGGCGGATGGGCGTTACCGACGATGTTGAGATCGAGCGATCGATCGGGCCAGTCGGATGGGCGCCAGATCCACGGCTCGGACCAGTCCTCGACGGTGATCGCCGCGAGATCGACCACCGCCTCGGGCTGTGGTGGCCGGGGCGGCGCCGGCCCCTGTCCCGACCCTGGCGTCTGACCGTCAGCCGCCCGAATCGGTCCACCGCCGGCGCTCAGGGCCGCGACCCCGCTGACGCCCAATTGCAGCAATTGCCGGCGCTTCAGCAGGTGGCGGCGACCTGGTTCTCTGCTCATCGGACTCGAAGCTCTGCTATGGGACTCTAGCAGATCAAGCTCGGCAATAGCACCTGCTGATTAGTGCAGTCTTTGCGGTCGCGAACGGTGCTCGGAGGGGACGTGCTGTGGCGCGAGGAACGTGGACGAATACTGCTAGAACGTTCCTTCCTTTGGTCCGCGCGCGTCCTTGCTGATCTGACGGATCGCGCCGAGGTGGTAGGCAAGGTGGCCGATGCTCGAGATCATCCCGGTGAGCTCCAGTTCGGAGACCTCTCGCGGCGTGCCGAGCAAGTCGAGCCAGCGATGCGCCTCGTCAGCGAGCCCGCTGCGGATCTCGTCCCAGGCTGCGGCGTCGATGACGGATACCCGCCAGGCTTCGTCCCATTTCGCATCCGCGAAGGGATTGCCTCCTTCGCTCGCCCAGCGATTCATCAGCGACAGCCCATACCGCAGGTGCTGCGAATGCGCCGCGATGGTCGCGCCGCCGTTGACCGAGTGCGAGGCTTCTGAGGCAGACAGCTTAGCTAGCGAGCGGAGCAGTCCCTCATCACCGGAATTCAGCATGAACCCGCCCCGCTTGCTGGTGACGCCGTTGACGAGCTCGGAGAACAGGCGCGTCAGCGCTTTCGTCGGTGCACTTGGTTGGCATGCCGTCATTCTAAGGACTCCACGGCAAGGCGACAGGTTCACATCATGATCGCCGATCAATAAGCGGCGCCACTCGCCGGTGGACGCGTCCCCTTGAAAGTGAATTTCTGCGCGCGGAAACCAGCGTCCACTTCCGCGCCGGTGACCGGGTGCTTCACCTTCGGCCCCGCCGCCTCCGCGACGAAGAGATTGCCCGACGGATCAACCGTGAGGTTGTGCGGCCGCCCGAGCTGCCCTGGACCGACGCCCGGCCCGGCGAACTCGCCGACCACCTCGAGATCGCGACGGCGCACGATGGTAATGACGTGCGAGCCGCCGTCGGCGACGTAGAGATACGTCTGCGGCTCGTCGGGCGAGAAGCCGAGCGAGAACGCTGCCTCGGTACCGCACGCTCGCTTCGGCGCCCAGCTCGCGCGCTCCTCGGCGCCGCAGTGCGGCCGGAGAATCTTCTCGCTGACGAAGGCGCCATCCTGCTTGAAGACCTGGATGCGGTTGTTCGCGCGATCGGCCACGTAGATCTGCCCATCGCGCGAGCCGACGATGCCGTGCGGCACGCGCAACTGCTGCGGCGGCGAAGCGGGAGGCGGCCCATCCGATCCACGACCGCCGGCGCCGCCACGTCCCTGACCCGGCGGCGGGTCTTCCGGCCGCTTGCCGTACGCGCCCCAGTGGCGCAGATATCGGCCGGTCGCGCCTTCGAACACGATGACGCGCCGATTGCCGTACCCATCGGCGACGAACACTTCGTTGTCCGCGGCGTCCACCCAGATCTCCGACGGACGACCCATCAGCGTCGTGTCGTTGCTGCCGCCGGTCTCGTTGTACTTCCCGATGACGAGCGCCACCTGACCGGTGCGCGTGAACTTCACGGTGAGATGGCTCTCGCGCGCGTTGGTCCACACGAAGCCGTTGTGGTCCACGAACAAGCCATGAATCGTGCTCCAGTTGCCTTCGGGCCCCCGCGCATCCCACGACTGCAGGAGCTTCCCCTGCGGGTCCCACTCC
Source organism: uncultured Acidobacteriota bacterium (assembly GCA_963807105.1). GTDB lineage: Bacteria > Acidobacteriota > Vicinamibacteria > Vicinamibacterales > UBA2999 > DASPWV01. The sequence continues at coordinate 828,740 of CAWEAM010000003.1, forward strand.
GAGATGCGGCTGCGGCTCGATGTCCACACGTGCCCGCGCGCGTCGGCGAAGATGCCGATCACCTGCCCCCACGACCAGTCCGCTGGCAGCTGCGGCCAGGACGGATCTGCCTCGAACACGGGCACGCCGTTCAGCGTTGTCGACGGCTGCCGCGCGCCCGACTGGGCAGCCAGACCAGAAGCCACGACGGTGGTCAGCAGGACGATCGTGGCCGGCAACATCCGTGGGGACCGAACGCTCATCAGCAGACTCCTCGTAACGGTGCGGGGGTGAGCATAGCGCGAGACCCCGGCGTATTGCCATCGCGCGCCGGGTGGAACAGCACGCCGCATGTGAGATAAATAGCCGTTCGCTGAGCGGGCGAATCAACGCCACTTCGATCGAGATGACGAACCACGGGCCTTCGACGTACGGAGACGAGATTGCAGAAGTCTACGATGACCTTTACGAGGCATACGACCCCGCCGCGATTTCGACGCTCGTGGAGCTGTCGGCCCACGGACCGGTGCTCGAATTAGGGATCGGCACGGGGCGTCTCGCCATTCCGTTGGCGATGCGGGGAGTGCCCGTCCACGGCGTCGACGCATCGCTCGCCATGGTGCAGAGGCTTCGAGCCAAGCCAGGCGGAGCGGAAATTCCCGTGACGATTGCCGACTTTTCGACCGTGGCACTCGCAGACAGGTTTCAACTGGTCTTCGTCGCCTTCAACACAATATTCACGCTGCCGAGCCAGGAGGAACAGGTGCGGTGCTTCCAGAGTGTCGCGTCGTTGCTGCGCGAAGGTGGCTTGTTTGTGATCGAGGCGTTCGTGCCGGATCTCGGGCGCTTCGAACGCGGGCAACGCCTCGCGGTGTGGCGCATCGAACGCGATGCCGTGTGGCTCGAAGCCTCACGCCATGCGGGCGACACGCAGGTAGTTGACTCTCAGTTGGTGCGACTGTCCGGCGCGGGAGTCCGCCTGTTTCCACTTCGCATCCGCTACGCATGGCCGGCCGAGCTCGACCTCATGGCGCGGACGGCCGGTCTGCGCCTGCGCGAGCGGTGGAGCGGGTGGCGCAAGCAACCCTTCTCAGCCGACAGTGGGAGCCACGTCTCGGTGTACGAACGGTCAGGGCCTGCCGTAAGCGTGTGACGCCGATGGGGTGAAGGCGCTCACCGATACCGTGCTCGGCGGCAACGTGCCGCTCAACGGGCTCGCCAAGAACGTGCATGAATATATCTGAGCGCAACGAGCGAGCCGCGCGTTTCGAGAGGGTCGGATGCTGTTCAGTCGCGACATCCTACAGGGCATCGCCGAGGGCCGTGTCACGCTCGCCTTCAGGCGTTGGCGGCGGGCGCCGCCAGCGGAGGGTTCTTCACTCCGCTCGCCCGTCGGCGTGCTTCGCCTCGATCGCGTCACGGTTATCGACGAGGGCGACATCACCAAAGAGGACGTGCGCCGCACGGGCATGTCAGTCGACGGGTTGCGGGCGTCGATCGCCGGCGAGGGTACGCTCCTGCGCATCGAGTTCCGTCTCGCCGGCGACGATCCGCGCATCGCCCTCCGAGAACGCCTGCCCGAGCGCGCCGAGTTCGGGCCCACCGTCGCGAGGCTGGCCCGGATCGACGCCGCGTGCCCGACGCCTTGGACGACACGCTACCTGCAGCTGATCGCCGACCAGCCCGGCACCGTTTCGCGCCTGCTCGCGGCGCAGGTGGATACAGATGTGCCGCCGTTCAAGCGTCGCGTCCGACAGCTGAAAGAGCTCGGCCTCACCGAAAGCCTCGAAGTCGGCTACCGCCTCTCGCCGCGAGGCCGTGCGGTACTCGAGTGGCTCGTCAGCGATCCGCGCTGAAGTGCGCCCACTCACCGCGGCACCCTCGCGCCGCGCTTGTGACATCAATTGGGGCGGCGAGGCGCGGCAGGACGTCGCCGCGCAGCGCGAAGGCGCGCGAGCTTCAGAAGCGCATCACACACGCAGCGCGAAATGCCCTCGTCCAACTAACTGGCTCGCCAAGCGAAACTACGGACTGCTGCATCGACATCATCATAAATCTCGAAAACGATCTTCAGCTTCAGCATCGCGAACAGGTGATGGCTGCGGGCGGTGACGCGGGCAAGCCGCATGGCACCGCCGTGTTGCTGCAGGATCTTCAGCTTGGCTACAAGCATGCCGACCGCGGCGCTGTCGATATAGGTGACGTTCGACAAATCGACGATGATCTTGCACCGGCCCGCTGCAAGCATCTGGTCCACGTAGCGCCCAAACGCCAGGTCGCCATCGTCAACGGTCATCTCGCCGGAGAGGGTCACCACCGAAATGTCGCCGTGTTGGTGTTCAGTGATCTGTAGTTTCGATGGCTGGTTCATCGTCTTACTCGCCGTTGCGAACTGCTGCGGCCGCTGCCCATTCCTCCCGCGCCGAGCGGCGCGAGCAGTTCATAGCCGCCGAGACGAGCGCCGGAGCGAGTGTGATCTCGAGGAAGCGGCGATTATACCTGGCGTGCTGCGCTATCGCGATCTCGAAAGGCGAAGATCTTCACATCACACGCGATCGACGCGATAGGCCGTGCCATAGCGGCCATAGTCGTGGCTCGTCACACCGTTCCGCACCGAGCCTTGATACTTCGCCAATGGATCCACCACCGTGACCCGCACCAGTGCTGTTTCTCCCGCCTTGACCGCACCGGCATGCACGGCGGCAGAAGCGAGCGCCGAATCGCCGGTGTAGACATCCGTGCCCCACAGCGACCCGTCAACCGCGCCGGTGACGCGAAAGTAATAGGTGGTGCCCGGGGTGTCGCACAGATCCTGGATTCGCGCCGGGGCATCGGCGGCCAGGAAGCCTTGATCGAGCAACGCCCTGATCTCGTCACGCGACAGCTTGTTCTGCTTCTCGAAATGCGCGACGAGCTCCTGAATGACCTTCATCGCCCCTCCTCCGGTTGGCCGTCCATCACGACGACGCGGCCATATGCCGGATGAAATGCGGCTCTTCCCGGTGGCAGCACCCAGAGCACCGCATACGGCATCGGGTCGGGTGGAAAGGTGATTTCGCCGTCGGTGATGATCGCGACGGCTCTCACCTGCGGGTCGCCGGCCAGCCGCTCCATCGCGGCAGTCAAATCGCTTCCGCCGTAGCCGGTGACGACGTGCTGCGCCAGTTCGGCGGGCGACAACAGCTCGTCGCTCGTGACGTTGACGTCGGCCTGCACCAGACGAATTTGATCGACAGCGACCGCTTCCGAAAAATCAGCGATGGCACCGAGGGCGCGCGGGATCTCGTCAGCCATGGATCCGCTGGTGTCGATGATCACGTTCAACATCCAGCCCTCACGCCGGCGTCCGGGCAGAACCAGATCGGAGCGATCGGTGCCGCGGCGCGACGGTCGGACGAACGTCCGATCGCCCGGGGCCACGGATTCCATCCACCGCTGCAGCACCACTTCCCAGGGCGTCCGATATATCCCGCGCAGCGCAGTGACGACTTGCGATGTGGCGCCGGGATCACTTCCGCGAAGGCCTCTGAGCGCGCCAACGGCACGTGCCAACGCGAGGCCGTTCGCGGCCGCCGCCTTGATCGCTTCGGTCTCCTCCGCCTGCGCCGCGACACTATCGGGGAACATTTCCTTTTCGCGCTGCGAGCCGAGCACGTCTCCTGCTTCGTCAAGCGCGCCGCCGCCCGCGCCAGCTTCGCTGGCTGCTCCCCTTTGCCCGCGCGGGCCAAACAGCCGGCCGATGGTCGTCTCGCTCCCATCGAACACGGCGGTCTTCGCCGGCATGATTGGCGCGTTGCGTCGCATCTCGAGGACAATCTCCTCCGCCGAGCGTTTGCTCGCACCCGGCATGTCGAGCCCGCTCGCCGGCACCTTGTCGAAGCCGAGCTCGATGCGCAGGATGTCGTTGATGATGTAATCGTGCGCGTAGTTGAACTCGAGGTGGTGACTGCCGCGCGCGCGATCGTGCGTCCGCAAAGCCAGGTGCAGCAGTTCGTGGGCGAGCACGAAGATCAGCTCATTCTCTTTGAGCTTTTCCGCGAACGTCGGATTGACCACCAGACGCCCCGACGCAAACACGCCCATCGTCGGGACGCGGTCGTCGAGTGACACGCGGACCCTGGCGGCGAGTCCGGCAAGGTACGGCAGCGGGACGGTCAGCAGTTTCAGTCCGCGTTCGACGCGTTTCAATTGATGTTCATCGGCGCCCGGAGCACGCCGCTCGGTGTCCGCGATCGGCGTCACAGTCGGGTCACCTGCTTGAGCAGCGTCAGCATGGCGGGATCGGCGCCGAGCTCGCTCCATTGGTCAACGAGATCCGCAATCAGCGTGAGTTGATGCTCCTCAGGCAACTGCTCGAGGAAGCGGTTGATGGTGTCAGGAGACACGCCCCGCAGCGCGCCCTCACGCACGTTCTGGCGGATACAGTTGAGGATGAACCATCGCGCCGCATCACCCGAGGGCAGACTCGAGGGATGCTCGATGTAGTGGGTGAGCGGCTGCATCTGCTGAATCGACTCCTCGGCCAGCGCGCAGTACACCGCCGCGTCCTCGGCCGAGACCCGGCCGAAGGCGAGGGCGCGGCGCAGTTCGCGCGTGAGAATGCCGGTGGATTCGGCGAGTTCGATGCCGCGCGAGAGTAGCGTCCACGCCCGCGGCGTCGAAAACGGCTGCGGGTCGGCCGGAACCGGCCGCATCAGCGCGTCCGGCATGTAGGAGATGAAGTTGAGAATGTCGACACGCACCCCGTGATCGGTCGCCCAGTCGAGCCAGTCGTGAACGTCGACTCTGACATTGAGGATACTCACGCGGTTGATTAGCGCCGAGCTCAGTGAACGCACCAACGCGCGATCCTGGACGCGGTTTCCTGCCGAAACCACCCACGTACCCGCAGGCAGCGCATGTTCGCCCAGCCGCCGCTCGAGGAGGAGCGAGTAGAACGCCTTCTGCACATCCGGTGCGCAGGCAGGCAGTTCATCGAGAAACAGGCAGAACGGTTCCGGGTTCTCTGGCAACAAGATTCGCGGTGGGCAGAACACCGAACGTTCGCCGACGATACGCGGGATGCCGCTGACATCCTCAGGAGCGATCTGTGTGCCGAGCAAGGAGCGGCAGGGAAGACCGGCTTCGGCGGCGGCCTGGTAGACCATATCGGACTTGCCCACACCGGGCGGCGACAGCAGCAAGAAGCTCTGCTCGTGTGCCATGCAGGCGATCAGCGTCTTCGCCTGGCGAAGCGTGATGGTTTCTTCGGTTGCGGCCGTGGTCATATTTTCATCGTGCCGCGCGCGTGCGCGAGTTGCCAGCGGAAAGTGCAGAAAATGTCAGGACGCGTGACGCAGGAAGCAGGTGAGCGCGTCGAGTCGCGGGTGTCGGCCTCGCTCGCGCGATGACCCTACTGTGAACCAATCACCTCGGCGTTCGATCTGAAGGGGTTCACAGCGTCGCTGGCCCCGACCGGGACGGTGCTCGCCCGCACCACGTGATGAGCGCAGTGCCGGGCGCCACAACCAAGTCGACCGGCCTGCCGGAGAATGGCAAACAAGGGGCTCCAAGCGCGTGTTTGTTCAAGGCAGCGTCCATAGCGTGAGATGGTTGACATCTTTCACGTACACACGCCCGCCCGCAATCGCAGGCTGCGCCCACGTCTGACTGTCGGCCAGGTGATAGCGCTTGATCACGGTGAACGCTTTTCCATTCGCTTTCATCACCACCATCTCGCCATCGTCTTGGAGCGCGAAGATCGTATCGCCCGCTCTCACCATGGCGGCGTTCTCGGCCTGACGCGGCTCGCTTTTCCAGAGCACGGTGCCGGTCGCGAGATCGAGGGCGAAGTATTGACCGGCGTTCAGGTGCGACAGGCCGTAGAACACTCCGTCGGCCACCACACCGTTGGTCAAGTGGAGCGACACGTCTTTCGTCTGCCAGACATCGTCTGTCGCCCACGCGCCCCCGCGGCGAGCGACGCGAAACGCCGTCACGCCGTTTTCGCGGCCGGTCTGGATAATCGTGTCGCGAAACAGAATGGGGGTCTGCGCGCTCGTGTCCGACGGCGTTCTGAACGGCCGCCGCCAGAGCAGATCCCCGGTGGCAACGGCAATGCCAACGAGTGACTGATGCGTGAACGTCACTACCTGCCGCGTGCCCGCGAGATCGACGACAATCGGCGAGCCGTAGGCCGGACTGTCTCCCGTCCACGTCCAGCGCACGTCGCCGGTGGCGACATCGAACGCCGTCAACGCCGCATCACCCGGTCCGCCAACATGGACGATCATCTGGGTGCCGTCCACCACCGGCGACATGGCCGTGTGATACATCGGCTGTGCCTTGGTCGCGGGTATTTGCCACAACTGCTTTCCTGTGGCGGCATCGAAGGCGGTGACTATGTTCGTCATGCCGAGAGAGAAGAGTCGGCCGTCGGCGTAGGTCGGGGTGGACTTGGGTCCGGCCCCGTGACGCGCGGTCGATTTCCACATCTGAAACGGTGCCGCGTAGCTCGTCCGCCAGATGACCTTGCCTGACGTTGCGTCGTGCGCCGTCATCACCTCGTCTTCGTTTTGGCGAGTGAACACGTACAGGCGGTCGCCAACCAGTAGCGGTGTCGCATACCCCAGCCCGACTTCAATCTTCCACTGCTGGTTGAGCCTGTCGGGCCAGGACGATGGCTCGCGAAACGACGCGACCGCGCCGTCGCGATTGGGTCCGCGCCACTGCGGCCAGTCCTGCGCGGCAACCGGAATCGTCAGCACGAAGGAGCACACGACCACTGCGGTCTTTGCGTTGAACCGTTGGCGAAGAGTCATGACGTTGACCTTGGAGCCTCCCGCAGCCGATGTGGAGCTGAGGCAGGGTCATTATTGACGCACCGGGAGTTGTCCGACAACACCTGCAGCGACCTGCCGCGCCAGGCTCACCAGAGCCGAGGTTTGGCCGGCGACACCGAGTCCGATGCCGAACACGACACCGCGGCCGCGTCATAATGTCCATCATGCGCGCGCTACCTTCGCTCTTGATCTGCAGCCTTCTGGTGGTCCAGACCCCCGCCGCCCAACGCGGATCGATCCATGCCAGCGTGCCGAAGACGATTGATAAGACGGCTCGCTATCTCATCTATCTACACGGCAGGATCATCGAGGACAAAGGCCCCCGGCCGACGGATGCACGCTGGGGCGTTTACGAGTACCAGCAGATCCTCGAGGAGCTCGCGGGCGATCGAGTGATCGTCATCAGCGAACAGCGTCCGCCGAACACCGACATGGATCGCCACGCCGCCCACGTGGTCGATCAGATTCGCCAACTGCTGGATGCCGGGGTGCCGCCGGAGCACGTCTCAGTCGTCGGGTTCTCGAAAGGCGGCGGCATCGCGATTCGAACGTCGGCGCGCCTGCAGCATCCACGCGTCAACTTCGTCCTGCTGGCAGCGTGTGGCGACGGCGACTTCAGCAAGTCCGATCTGAAGCTCTGGGGACGAGTGCTCTCAATCTACGAGGTGTCGGACGACGTGGGCCGTACGTGCGCTTCGCTGTTCGCGAAATCCGGCGCAACCGGCGAGCGGCGCGAAACGCGGCTCGCCGTCGGCGGCGGCCACGGAGCGTTCTACCGTCCACAGAGTGCGTGGCTGACGCCTTTACGGCGTTGGACCGCGCAGACGCCGCTGACGGACGTCCGTCGCCCACGCATTCAGGAGTGATTGCGCATGTCCAGCCGTTTCGCCACCTTCTCACTCGTTCCGCTCAGCGCCTTCCTGCTGATCGGTGCTGTCGTCATCACCGCCGCGCACGCCCAGCAGCCGGCGGCTGACGTCGCGATCGACGCCGACGACATCGGCGGCGTAGTAACCAGCAGCAAGGGGCCGGAAGCCGGCGTATGGGTGATCGCCGAGACGCGCGACCTGCCCGTCCGCTACATCAAGAGCGTCGTCACCGACGACCGGGGGAGGTTCGTCGTCCCCGACTTGCCGGCGGCGAGCTACAGCGTTTGGGCGCGCGGCTACGGACTCATCGATAGCGACAAGGCCACTGCGAAGCCGGGACAGCGGCTCGCGATAGCCGCGAAGATCGCGCCGGACGAGGCGGCTGCAGCTCACTACTATCCGGCGATCTATTGGTACGCGATGTTGAAGATTCCTGCCGCGGATCAGTTCGGCGGCAAGAGCAGCATCCCCGAGCGGCTGACGCAGAACCAGTGGATCGCGGCGATGAAAAACACCGGCTGCGTCGGATGTCATCAGCTCGGGCAGGTGTCGACCCGCACCATCCCGCCCGCGCTCGGTACCTTCGCCACCGGCGCCGACGCGTGGAAGCGCCGCGTGCAGTCCGGACAGTCGGGTCAGCAGATGTTCAATCAGCTTACCGGCCTCGGCGAGATGTCATTTGCGAATTTCGGCGACTGGACCGATCGCATTGCCAAAGGCGAGCTCCCGTTCGCCAAACCGCCGCGCCCACAGGGCGCCGAGCGCAACATCGTGGTCACGCTGCGCGATTGGATGAACGAGAAGCAGTATCTCCACGATCTGATCGCCAGCGATCGCCGCAACCCGACGGTCAACGCCAACGGACCACTGTTTGGATCGCCCGAATACAGCTCGGACACGATCCCGATCCTAGACCCGGTGAAGAACGTGGCCACGACCTTCAAGGCTCCGGTGATGGATCCGCAGATGCCGCTCAACCTCGGTCCTGGGCATGCGGCGGGACTCGACGCGCTGATGCCTTCGCCCTACTGGGGCAACGAGCGCATCTGGGAAACCCGCGTCAACAATCACAACTCGATGTTTGGGCGTGACGGCCGGCTCTGGCTGACCGCATCGGTGCGCGGCGCCGACAATCCGGCGTGGTGCAAGGCCGGATCGGATCATCCGTCGGCGAAAGCGTTCCCGATGGATCGCGCCGTGCGCCATCTCGCAATGCTCGACCCAAAGACGATGAAGTACACGTTCGTCGAGACGTGCTACTCGACGCATCATCCGCAGTTTGGCTACGACGCCAACGACACGCTGTGGACGAGCGGAGGCGGCCAGGTGGTGGGCTGGTTGAACACGAAGATGTTCGCGGCCACCGGTGACGCGGCCAAGTCCCAGGGCTGGACCGCGCTCATTCTCGACACCAATGGGAACGGCAAGCGCGATGCGTACACCGAGCCCAACGAACCGCCGGATCCGGCGAAGGACCGACGGATCAGTTCACCGTTCTACGCGGTGATGCCGAGCCCCGCGGACGGATCGATCTGGGGATCCACGCTCGGCACGCCCGGCGCGGTCGTGCGACTCGTGCCCGGATCGAATCCGCCGGAGACGGCGCTGGCGGAGGTCTACAACGTGCCGCTCCCCGGCTTTGCCGCCCGCGGCGCCGACATCGACAGCAAGGGCGTAGCGTGGGTTTCGCTCGGCAGCGGACATCTGGGCAGCTTCGATCGCCGCAAGTGCAAAGCGCCGCTCAATGGGCCGAAGGCTACCGGCGATCACTGTCCGGAGGGCTGGTCGTTCTACAAGTTTCCGGGACCCGGCTTCCAGGGCATCGGCGACAACAGCGCCGAGGCGAGCTATTACACGTGGGTCGATCAGCACAACACCTTCGGGCTGGGGAACGACGTCCCGATGTCAACGGGGAATCTCAACGACGGACTGATTGCGTACGCGAACGGCCGGATGGTGGTGCTACGCGTGCCATATCCCATGGGTTTCTACGCGAAGGGGTTCGACGGGCGGATCGACGATCCCAAAGCGGGATGGAAAGGTCGCGGGTTGTGGGCCGCCAACGGCGATCGGACGCCGTGGCTCGTCGAAGGCGGAAAGGGGAGCAAGCCGCTCGCGGCGCACTTCCAGCTGCGGCCGGATCCGCTGGCGAAGTGAGCTGAGCGCCTGCGATGACGTGCGCGCCGTGGCGCGCACGTCATCGGTTGCTAGCATTCATCGCGCGGCGACGACGACGCGCTGCACGCCGGCGGGCGAGGCGTTCGCCATCCGCTCCAAGGCTGCGCGTTCGGCCGCCGTTTCTGGCAGATCGAGCGCGGAACGTCCGAGAAGCTGCACTTCGCGCAGGAAATACTGGTCGCCGATGCGGTGAAAGACCAGCTTTGGATTGTCGGCAGCGTCGTGGGGGTTGCCTTGCCGCACCATGGCGATCACGGCCTTGCGCTCGCCGCGCAGAATCAGCGCCGCCGAGCCCTCCTGCGGGCGCGAGATGCGATACACGTCGCGTGGCATGGTCTCGCCGGCCACACCAAACTCGAACGGCACGTCAGCGGTCAATTGGACAGACTGCGCGCTCGCCGGGAAGGCGGCAGCCACCATCAGCATGCCGGCGACCGCGGCAAGGATGCGGGTCTCGTTTGTCATAACGGACTCCTCTCAAGTCACGCGTCGCAGCGCGCGACGCTATGCATCCGTTAATGACGGCAAAGATGTCAGGGAATTGTCGGGCGCGTGTGAAAAGATCACACGGCGTCTGCGCATTTGTAGCCGACGCCCCAGGCGGTGAGAATCAACGCCGGGTTGCCGGGATCCGGCTCGAGCTTTTGCCGCAGGTGGCTGATGACGGTGTCCACGGTACGCCTGGTGACGTAGGTATCGGGATCGCGGATCCTCGCGACCAGCGCGTCGCGGCTGAACACGACGCCCGGTCGGGAGAGAAGCACCTGCAACAGGTCGAATTCCTGCCGCGTCAGCGCGATGACTTGGCCTTTGGCGATGGCGATCCGCTTGTCGAAGTCGATTGAAACGCCGTGCCGCTCGATGGCGGAGGGCGGCGCGGCGGCCTTGCCGGCGCGCTCGTGCCGACGCAAGAGCGCGTTCACGCGCGCGATCAGCTCACGGGTGCCGAACGGTTTCCCCATGTAATCGTCGGCACCGCTTTCGAGACCGACGACGCGGTCGGCCTCGGCGTCTCGTGCGCTGAGCATCAGAATGGGCGTGTCGATGTTGGGCCCATGCGCGCGCAGCGCACTGCAGACGGCCAGGCCGTCCACTTCCGGCAGCGTCGCGTCCAGCAGGATCACGTCGAAGCGTGCGGTGCGTCCGAGCGCAATCGCGTTGGCGCCGTCGCCGAGCTCGGTCACCTCAAACCCGGCCAGCGACAAATGCAGTCGTGCCACGGCTCGCGCCGCCGTCTCGTCGTCCGCCACCAGCGCGCGACGCCCTGACGGCGCACGATCGGCGCTCGCGAGAGCCGCATCCATATCAACTGTGACGAGAACGCCGACGTGCCGGTTCGGCGGTCAGCTTGTTCGGCAGGAGGAGAGGCCGCACGTCCCCCCTTCGCGCGGGCCATTCACTGTCGAGCTTCCGCTTCGTTGACGCACTCGATCAGCGCTCGTGCTTCCGCGACAGAACGTTGGTGACGTGATCTGACGATCGGCGATCGCCGGCGAAGGTTCAGCGCGTGTCCAATCGCCGCCGTGATCGGATCGGCAGCCTGGGCGCGACCCGATCAGGGCCCAAACAAGGCGGCAGTCGAAACGGCCTTCGACGACAACGGGTTCTCGCCGCGCATGAAGGCTCATGCCCGGTTTTTGATAGTGGAGCCGCATCCCGCCCCGACAGTGGCCCGGTCGATCGTCGCAGTGCTCATCAACGCTCCGGTTCCGACTTAGACCTGGCGCTGCGTCACAACGGGTTGCGATATTGACGCTTCGACGGCGTCGATTTCGCAACTCTCGTTCCGAGTAATCCTCTGTCGGCGCCGCTCAGGTTGACAGCGCTCCCGGGCGCTGGCGCAACATGAAGGTAACGGTGGGCGACGTCACTGGCCGCACCGAAGGCACGGGGGAGCCCATGAGGTATCTGTTCGCGCTGCTGTCGATCGCACTCCTCTTGCCGAGTGCCGCGCGCGCTCATCACGGGTGGGCCGGCTACCTCAGTGAGGAATTCGAGCTGACCGGAACGGTGGAAGTGCCGGTGACCGTTAGCAACCCTCACGCGACGATGAAGATTCGTGTCGATGATCAGGTGTGGGATGTCGTGCTCGCTCCACCCGAACCGACAACGAGAGCCGGTTTGCGCTCAGGCATGATTCCCGCCGGCGTACAGGTGACGGTGCAGGGCCATCGCCACCGCGATCCGAAGCGGTTCGAAATCAAGACGGAGCGCGTCATCTGGGGCGATCGTACGTTCAACGTGTACCCGGGTCGGAGATAGCTTCGCGAGCACGCGGCGCTGTTGTCTGCACGTTAGGTCGCCGGCGGTCCGCGACGCGGCTCCCTTCCCGCGCGCGCAACACCCGGCGTGCGGGTTATTGTGTTGGGACCCAGAACCTAGCGGAGGCACAATGGATCCCACGCCCGAGACCGCAGCCACCATGCTGGCGACCACTGTCAGCCGGCGCGAATTCATACACGGCGCCGCGGCCGGCACGGCCGGCCTCGCCCTCGCCAACCCCTCGGCCGCGTTCGCCGCCCAGGCGCAGTCGGACGCGGTCATCGCGAAGATCGCCGGGCAGCATGACGCCACGCTGAAGATGCTCCGCGACTGGATCGCCTTGCCGTCGATCGCAGCCGAAGACCTCAATTACCCGCAGGGCGCTGAGTACATGGCGCGGCTGGCACGCGAAGCAGGCTTCCAGCGCGTGGACATCGTGACCACCGCCGGGAAGCCGGGGGTCTTTGCCACCCTCGACGTGGGCGCCCCGGCCACGCTCGGTCTCTACTTCATGTACGACGTGAAGCAGTTCGATCCCGCCGAGTGGAGCTCACCACCACTCGAGGGGCGGCTCGTGGATCGGCCCGGGCTGGGCAAGGTGATCGTCGGTCGCGGCGCGACCAACACCAAAGGTCCGCAGATGGCGTGCCTCGCCGCACTGCACGCGTTCAAGGCGGCAGGGCAGAAGTTGCCGCTCAACCTGGTGCTCGTCTGCGAGGGCGAGGAAGAGATCGGCTCGCCCAACTTCCGGCAGATTGCTTTGAAGCCCGACGTCGAGGCCGCGCTCAAGAAGTGCGCCGGCATCGTTATTCCGCTCGGCAATCAGGAACCCGACGGCTCGGTGACGATCAATCTTGGCGCGAAGGGGATCGTCGAGCTCGAGCTCGTTGCGTCCGGCGAGAAATGGGGACGCGGTCCGAAGGCGGACGTCCACTCGAGCCTCGCCGCCCACATCGATAGTCCCGCGTGGCGTCTGGTGCAGGCGCTCAACACGCTGGTCAAGGCGGACGGACATACTCCAGCGGTCGAAGGATTCTTCAACAAGGTGCGGCCGCTGACGCCGACCGAGCGCCGGATCCTCGACGAGTCGATCCCGAAGCGCAGCGAAGCGGTCGCCAAGAAGACGCTCGGCGTCGATCGCTGGATCGAGGACGAGTCGTGGCACGACTCACTCGTGCGGCTGGTGTCGCAACCGACGATCAACATCGAGGGGCTGGTGGGCGGCTACACCGGTCCCGGCGGAAAGACAATCCTGCCGCACCGTGCGGTGGCCAAGATCGACATGCGCCTTGTCCCCAACATGACCGCGAAGGAGACGCTGGCGCTGCTGAAAGATCATCTGGCGAAGCGCGGCTTCGGCGACGTCGAAGTGAACATGACCGGCGGCTACGACCCCACCGAGACCGATCCCGATTCCCGGCTCGTGAAGGCGCAGATCGCGGCATACAAGAAGCAAGGCGTCGAACCGGTGCTCTGGCCGCGGCTGGCAGGCTCGTGGCCGGGTGTGACATTTACTGGAGAACCGCTTCGTCTGGCGGCGGGCCAGTTCGGAATGGGGATCGGCGGCGGCGCCCACGCGCCCGACGAGTTCTTCCTCATCGAGTCGGCCAACCCGAAGGTCGCCGGACTCGACGGGGCGGTGCGATCGTACGTCGAACTGTTCTACGCGCTCGCGTGACGAGCCGCGCCGACTGCGAGTACCGCGTCCCCTATGGCAGTGGGCGTCACTCCCGCCGAGAACCCGCTCGTCATGCCGATCAAGCCTTCGGCGGACGGAACATCAGTGCGTTCCCCGGAAGAAGGCGCGCTAACCCAGTCTGCGCAAATACGCGCGCTTTCCTGCCGCGACGTCCGCGGTGCCGTTTGTCAGCTGTCGCGGACCACGGCATGCCGAGAGGGTTCTCGTGATGAGCGACACCCACTGCTGGCCGCGAACGCGCCTGGCTGTTGCTCGCGTCAGGCACCGCCAATCGTGAGCCGCTAGCGCTTCAGCCTTTCCGTCCAGTTCACGATCACCCCAATCGGCGTAGTCTTCTGCGCCGCCGGCTGCCGCACCAGGAAACGCTGGCCGTCGCGCGTCAGCCACAGTCGGAGGAGTGAGGCCGACCGTCGTCAACCAACTGCTGCGAGGTTGAACACGACCTTGAGGCCGGTGCGCGCGGTCTCGAACGCCTGGGCGTGCTGAGACAACGAAAAGGTGGCTGTCAGCAGTGGCTCGACGCGCACCGCGCCGCGTGCCAGCAGGGCGATGGCCGGCGCAAACGGACCGCAGCGCGATCCCACCAGCGTCACTTCGTTGACCACCACGGGCCACGCGGTAAAGGGCGCCGCGCCATGCGTGGTCGTTTTCATTACTACTGTTCCGCGCGGGCGGGTCAGCTCGATCGCACGCTGCAGACCTTCCGCGCGGCCCGTCACGTCGACGACGACGTCGAACCGTTGTGAGGACGAGCCGTTTGGCACGCGCTCTGCGGTGAGCCCGAGCGAACGCGCAACTGCGAGTTTGTGGTCGTGGCGCCCGAACACCGTGACCTCGGAAGTGACCGTGCGGAGCACTTGCGCGACGACGAGTCCCATGCGGCCGTCGCCGAGCACGGCGACGCGCCGATCCGAGAGCGCCACCTGCTCGGGAATGCGGCAGGCAGCGGCCACGGGCTCCACGAACACTGCTGCGTCATCCGAGAGCGAGTCGGGGACTGCGTGCAGGTTGCTGGCGGGCACGGAAACGAGCTCGGCAAACGCTCCCGGCCGTCCGCGAATGCCGAGTACCGTTCGCGCGGGGCAGTGTTCTTTCACCCCGGCGCGACACTCGGTGCACTCACCGCAGCCCACGTTGATCTCGGCCGCCACGCGCTTGCCAGCCCAGTGTGCGTCCTCGTCTTGCGCCACCGAGTGGACCACTCCAACGAACTCGTGACCGGGGATGCCGGCGAAGTCGGCGTAGCCGTCGAGCAGCTGCAGGTCGGTGCCGCAAATGCCCGCGCGCAGCACGCGGACGGTGCACTCACCGGCAATTGGTGTGAACGGGACGTCGCGGAGCGTGGCGCGACCCGCTCGGTCGTAGACGAGTGCCTGCATGTGACTAAACCCTCAATGCATAACCATTGAGGCCGCCTGAAACCCCGTGTGGCCGTACTCCTCGGTATAGACGCGAAGGTCCGAATCGGGCAGCCAACGGTTGGCCGCGATCTCCGCCGTCGTCAGCATCTCCGCGGCTACCTGTTCCGCCATTCCCTGTCGAGATCCATCACGTAGTAGCGTGGCAGCTTCGCCCACTCGGTTGAGTCTGCGGTTGTTGCCAGGGCCGGTGCTGTCGAGGACCGTTCGCGTCGTAGCGTCCGATGGAATCACAATCGGCTGATGATCGAAAGTCGCATAGACGAGCGCATCAAGCCTGGTTTTGGCCATTTCCACGAGAACGTCGCGCCGCAACTCCTCCCTCGCAAGCAGCAACTCCAGATACGGAAGCTCCTTGTTCGAACGACCGAGCACGCCCATCAGCACGCGCGCGCGAGCCGGAGCGACCTTTCCGGAAAGCAGGATCTCACGGAGCGTTTTTGCCGGCGCGTTCGGATGATCCGCCAGGTACCTGTCGATTGCGGCTTCGGTTTCGTAGAGATTCCGGTCGTAGAGGTTCGCGGATCGCGTTGCGGCCTCGGCAATCACAAGCGGATCCACGATCTCTGCGCCCAGCCGCTTCAAATCAACGAGCGCGCGTTCCACAACGGCGCGCACCTGCCTGAAGTCGGCAGAGGTCGGGTCTGCCCTCGGATCCAACGGATCGCGCACCACGCCGATGCGTGCGCCTTTCAGTCCATCGACAGAAAGGAACTGTGTGTAGGTTCCGGGTACTTGTGCTACGGCTGCGGCGGTGACGGGATCGTTGGGATCGTATCCAGCGATTGTGTCGAGCACCATAGCGGCATCTCGCACGGATCGCGCAATTGGGCCCAGCGTGTCCGTGGATGGCCGGGCTGGCAGCATGCCAAAGCGGCTGACCAGCGGAACGGTTGGCCGAAGCCCTACCAGGCTGTGAACGGCGGCGGGGCCGCGTGTCGAGCCGCCAGTGTCCTCTGCGATCCCCACGGTCGCGAAGTTTGCCGCGATCCCCGCGCCGGTGCCCCCGGAGGAGCCGCTGGCAATTCGCTTCGGGTCGTATGCGTTGCGCACGACTCCGAACGCCGATCCCACGTATCCAGATGCAAATTCACCCATCGTCGATTTACCAACGATGACGGCGCCTGCCTTTTTGAGGCGCGTCACGACAGTCGCCTCCCGCTGCGGGACGAAGTCCTTGAAGACGGCCGAACCGTACGTTTGCGCACGGCACGTCACCCGCTTGCTCGTCAACGCCGAACGAACGTCGTCGATCGTTGCCTCAACGGGCTGGAAGGGCGCAGGCTGTGCCAACCCCATGCGAACAGCAACCGAGAACGCCCACAGGACGAGCAAGACTCTGCGCATGTCGGGACCCGCCTCCAGCGTTCATGTGAGTTGAAATGCGTTAGGCGCGTGTCGCGCGCTTTGTAGACCTCGCCCATTCCGCCGGCGCCGATGGCGTCCTGGATCTCGTACGGCCCGAGACGAGCGCCGGAGGACAGGCCCACGAAGCGCGAGTATAGCCGCTAGCGGTTGCTCGCGTTCAGATCCGCCGCTGCGGCAATGGGCACGCGCCGAACGGAGGTCGCGGTGTGAGATAAACGTCAGGATGCACGCCGCAGAAAATCGAGCAGCAGCCGCGCCAGCGCCTCCGGCTGCTCCTGCTGCACCCAATGCCCGGCGCCGTCGATCAAGTGCGTGCCGCGGTAATTCGTGGTGAGGCTCTTCTCGAGCCGATCGAGCGCACCTGGGTTCTGATAGTTTCCCCAATCCTGTTTGCCGCTCATGAAGCTGGACGGCACGTCGATCGTCCTTCCCGCGAATAGCAGCAGGTCCTCGTTCCCCGGGCTGCCGCGATATCCGTTGAGGCCGCCTTGAAAACCCGTGCGGCCGTACTCCTCGGTGTAGACGCGGAGCTCTGAATCAGGCAGCCAATGATTGGCGGCGATCTCCGCCGGCGTCGGCATCTCGGCGGCCACTTGTTCCGCCATCCCTTTGTCGAGATCCATCACGTAGTAGCGCGGCAGCTTCGCCCACTCGGCGGCGGTGCGTGCGGCAAGCGGACGCGGATGGTTCTGTTTCCAGTCGGCGCTCTTCATGTGGTAGTAGGCCCGGAGGAACGCCTGCAGGCCCTGCGGTGGATGCCAGATGTTGGCGTTCGCCTCTCGCATCTGGTAGTAGCGCTGGTAGTGCTTGCGCGGCGGTGATAGCTTGGCGAGCTCCTCGTAGATGGCGTCGGGCGACGGCGATGCCGACGGTGCGGGCGCGACCGTGGCGTTCGCCGTGTTGAACGGCAGCACGGGTGCGCCGCCGAACGGCGCGCTCATCATCACGACCGCGCGAAAGATGTCGGGCCGCGCCAGCGCACACCAGCCCGCCAGCGGCGATCCCTGGTCGTGCCCGAAGACGGCCGCGAGCGAGCGATGTCCCATCGCTGACACGAGCGCGAGCATGTCCTTGATCCGGTTCACGGTGCCAAATGGGCGCAGGTCGGCGTCGTAATCGACCGGCGCGGGCGTCGTCCGGCCGTAGCCGCGCATGTCGGAGGCGAACACGTGATATCCCGCGGCGGCGAGCGGTCCCATCACGTGGCGCCAGCTGTAGGCGAGCTCGGGAAAGCCGTGAATCAGCAGGATGCCCGGCCGGCCGGGCGTCTCGTTTCCCACCTCGAGCACGTGCATCCGCAGTCCGTTGACGCCGTTGACGAAGCGAGAGCGGAGGCCGCGCGGGAGCACGTTCGGAGTCAGCGGACCGATCTCGCTAATCGATACTTGCCGCGCCGGCGCGGCGCCGGGGCGAGCCAGCGGCAGTATGGGAGCGGCGGCAAGCGCAGCGCCGAACTGTCGTCTGGTCACGGTGAATGGGCGAAGGCTCATGGACAGCGGATTGTACTCGCGCACGTTGACTGGCGGCCGAGCCGCTGTGGCATATGGTTGCAATTCGCCCGCCCTTGTGTGAGGATGCGCGTCCGACAGCGGTAGCGCCCACATCGATGTCGAGCCGGTATTGATGACCGGCAATTCAGGAATACTTATCCGACGGGGACAGACAGCGAGATGAGACCAGTGTGGTTGATGACGACGGGACTAGTGATGTTGTGCGTAAGCCTCGCCGTCGCGGCGCAAGGTGCCAAGCCGATGACGCGAGAGGAAGCCGCCAAGTTGAAGAACCCGGTTGCCGGGAGCGCCGACTCGATTGCTGCCGGCAAGGCGCTCTACGGAAAATACTGCCGGTTCTGTCACGGCACCGCCGGCGACGGCCAGAGTCCGACCGCACCGAAGGACATCAAGCCCGCCGACTTGACCGACGCGAAGTGGGACCGCGGATCGACGGACGGCGAGATCTTTTTGGTCATTCAGGAAGGCGCCGGTCCGCTCTTTCAGATGAAGGGTCTGAAGGGCAAGCTCAGCGAAGAGGACACCTGGCACATCGTGAACTTCACGCGCACCCTTGCCAGTGGCGCGAAGAATTAGACGGTACGCCAGCTGCCTGATCGGCAGTCTGCTCGCCGGCGCGATCGCCTGCAACACGGCCCAGAACGCCCCACCGCCCGACGATGGCCGTCTGGCGACGCCCGCGCGCTGGAGCACGTCGCCAGTCTTCACGCCGGCGCACGAAACTACCGCCGCGGCCGCGCGCGACTTCTTCGGCATCCGCCCCGAGGCCCGCCAGCCGATCGACTTCAGCCATCGGCTGCACCTCGAAAAAGAAGTGTTGTGCACCGACTGCCACGAGGGAGTCGAGCGCAGCGCACGCGCCGGATTACCGAGCGTCAACGCCTGCATGATCTGCCATTCGCAGATCGCGACCGACCGGCCGCTCATCAAATCGATCACGGACATGCAGTCGAAGGGTCTCGACCTCGCGTGGCAGCGCGTGTACGGCTACGCCGCCGAGTCGCATGTGCGCTTCGAACACGCCCCGCATGTGCGCGCCAAGGTCGAGTGCAGCACCTGCCACGGCAACCTCCGCGAGCAGACGGTGGCAGTGCGTGCGGTCAAGATGGACATGGCATTTTGCGTGAACTGTCACAAGGGAAAACAAGCGTCGATTGACTGCTTGACGTGTCACTACTGAGGGACGACGAGCGATGAACGACATGGACCGTCGCCGGTTTCTCAAAGTAACAGCGATTACCGGCGCCAGCGCGGCGCTCGCGCAATGCGGCAACCCGGAGAACCACATCATCCGGTTCGTCCCGGACGAAGAGCTGGTGCCCGGGCTGGCGGAGTGGAAGCCCAGCGTGTGCCCGCTGTGCAGCGCTTCGTGCGGGGTCATCGCGCGCGTCATGGACGGCGATGTCGAGGTCATTCGCAACGGGCAGCACGGCGTCACGCGCATGGGCCTGGTCAAGAAACTCGAAGGCAATCCGGAACACCCCGTGAGCCAGGGCAAGTTGTGCGTGCGTGGACAAGCGGCCGTGCAGTTGACGTATCACCCCGATCGCGTCGCCTCGCCGCTGAAGCGATCGGGCGAGCGCGGCAGCGGCCGCTTCGATGCCGTGAGCTGGGACGATGCGCTGCGAGAGTTCGTATCGCGTCTCGACGGGTTGGTCGGCGGCGGCGAGGCTGCGTCGATCGCGTATCTGGGCCGTCCGCGTCGAGGCCGGCGATTCGAGGTGGTGGACGAGTTTCTCAGAGCTCTCGGCGCGCCGGCGCCCGCGACGTATGAGTTCTTCGACGACAGCGTGCTGCGCCGCGCCAACGATCTGAGCTTTGGCCGGCCTCAGCTGCCGACCGTCGATCTGGCGCGCGCGAGATACGTGCTTGGCTTCGGCGCGGACTTTCTCGGAACCTGGAACTCGCCAGTGGCGCACGGCGTTGCCTTCGGCCGCATGCGGCAGGAGCAGGGCGGCACGCGAGGCAAATTCGTTCAAGCCGAACCACGCATGTCCACCACCGGCGCGTCCGCAGACGAGTGGATCGCCGTGCGCCCCGGCACCGAGGGCGTCCTCGCGCTCGGCATCGCGCACGTAATCATCAAGGACGGCCAACATCCAGCGGCCGCGGCTGGTCGCGCCGGCGCGTTGATCGATGGATGGGCCGCCGGGCTCCCGTCGCACACGCCGGATGTGGTTGAACAGCGCACCGGCGTTCGTGCGGCGCGCATCGAACGCATCGCGCGCGAGTTTGCGAGCCACACACCGGCGGTTGCGATCATCGGCGGTACGCCGCTCGCTCACACGAACGGCCTCCAGCAGGCGCTCGCGGTGAACGCGCTCAACGCGCTGGTGGGGAGCATCGACGTGCCCGGCGGCGTCGGCTTCGCGCCGCAGCTGCCGCGTCGCGGGCGCGCTACGCGATCGCTTCGTGACGTGCTCGCCACTCCATTGCCAAAGCTGCTGCTGCTGGACGAGGTGAATCCGGTCTTCAACGCGCCGCCGGGATGGCGCGTCGGCGAGGCCCTTCGTCAGGTCCCGTTCATCCTGTCGTTCGGCTCGTTCGTCGACGACACGAGCGCGCTCGCCGATCTCATCCTCCCCGATCACACGTTTCTCGAATCGTGGACCGAATCGCTGCCCGAGTCGGGCGCGAGCGCGGAGCATCGCTCGGTGGCGCCGCCTGCAGTACGTGCGCTGCACGACACGCGGGCAACGCCGGACGTGCTGCTCGAGGTCGCGCGCAGGCTGCAGAAACCGCTCGCGCTGGCGTTGCCGCAGACCTTTGCGGAGTTGATGAAAGCGCCGCTGGCGGCGAGTGCGCCGGCTGCATCGACGCCCGCGCCCGCCACGCCAGCGCCCACGTCGGAACCGGCGGCGATCGTGGAGGCGACCTTCGACGGCAGCGCCAGCGAATATCCGTTTTTCTTTCTGCCTTACGCGTCGCAGGCCTTCCTCGACGGATCACTGGCGCACTTACCGTGGCTGCAGGAGCTGCCGGATCCGCTGACGTCGGCAATGTGGAGTAGTTGGGTAGAGATCAATCCGCACACTGCGGAGAAGCTCCACATCGCGGACGGCGATATCGTCGAAGTCGCGTCGGCACATGGAGCGATCCGCGCGCCTGCGGTCCTCTCGCCGGGCATTGCGCCGGACATGGTGGCAATGCCGGTTGGGCAGGGGCACGAGCGGTTCACACGTTATGCGAGCGGCCGCGGCGCCAACCCGATCAAGATCCTCGCTCCCGTCACCGAGACGGAAACGGGTGCGCTGGCATGGGCGGCAACACGCGTGCGCATCGCGCGCGCAGGCGACGCCGATGGCAGCTTGATTCTCTTTGCCGGCGCCACGCGGGAGCGGCCGGAGGACATGCACGGGCGATAGGAGTCTCAATGCCACATCGATGGAGCATGGTGGTGGATCTCGACCGGTGCACAGGTTGCGAAGCCTGCGTGACGGCGTGCCACGCCGAGAACAACATCCCAACGGTCGGCGCCGATCAAGCGGGCCGTGGCCGCGCCATGCACTGGATTCGCGTCGAGCGCTACTGGGAAGGCGACTACCCCGACGTGCGGGTCAAATTCCGCCCGGTGCTCTGCCAGCACTGTGATGCGGCGCCGTGCGAAGCAGTCTGCCCCACCTACGCGAGCCATCAAACGGAAGAAGGCCTCAACGCACAGGTCTACAATCGCTGCGTCGGCACGCGCTATTGCGCCAACGCGTGCATGTACAACGTCCGGTTCTTCAACTTCTACCACCCGAAATGGGAGAAGCCGCTCCACCTGCAACTCAACCCGGATGTTTCGGTCCGCGAAGTCGGCGTGATGGAGAAGTGCACGTTCTGCGTGCAGCGGATCAAAGCCGGCAAGACAGCCGCGCGCGCCGACGGCAAGCCGGTCGCCGACGGAGCGATCCAGCCTGCCTGTGCGCAGGCGTGTCCGGCCGGCGCGCTTGTGTTTGGCGATCTCAACGATCCGGAGAGCCGTGTGGCGCGTCTGTCGCAGTCGGGCCGGGCCACCAAGCTGCTCGAAGATCACGGGGCGGAACCAAAAGTCACGTATCTGCAGCGCCAGGGATGATGGATTCGACACACGCGGAAGCACTCGCCGGGCCTCTCCCAACCCACGCGGGCTCGTCTGTCAGCGCGCCCGTCGCGCCGCGCGGCAACCCGTTGGTGGACGACTTGATGCGGCCGCTCCTCCATACCTCCCCGAGGTTCTACATCGTCGCGGGGTTGCTGGCCGTCGTCGTGCTGGCAGGCGGTGCGGCGTGGGCCTACCAGTTGTGGTACGGCATCGGCGTGGTCGGCAAGCGGTGGCCCGTGATGTGGGCGCTCTACATCACCAACTTCGTGTTCTGGATCGGCATCAGCCATGCGGGCACGCTGATCTCGGCGATTCTGCGGCTGGTGAACGCGCGCTGGCGGCGGCCGGTGACGCGGTCGGCCGAGGTGATCACGGTGTTTGCGCTGATGATCGGAGGGCTGTTCCCGATCATCCATCTCGGCCGGCCGTGGTTGTTCTTCTTTCTCGCGCCGTATCCGAGCGCGCGCGACATCTGGCCCAACTTCCGCTCGCCGCTGGTGTGGGACTTTTTTGCCATCAACACCTATCTGACGGGCAGCCTGCTCTTTCTCTATCTGCCGATGATCCCCGACTTCGCGCTCATTCGCGATCGCACCACCGGCTGGCGCCATCGCGTCTACGGTCTGCTCGCGGTCGGTTGGCAGGGGACGCCGAAGCAGTGGCATCGGCTCGAGGCGGCGATGCAAATCATGGCCATCGCGATCGTTCCGATCGCGGTGTCGGTGCACACCATCGTCTCGTTCGATTTCGCGATGACCACGGTGCCGATGTGGCACTCGACGATTTTCGGGCCGTATTTCGTCGCCGGAGCGATCTTCAGCGGCATCGGCGCGCTCATCATTGCGATGGCGCTGCTGCGCAAGTTCCTGCATCTCGAACAGTATCTGCATCGCGTGCACTTCGAGAACCTGGGGAAGCTGCTGCTGATGATGAGCCTGATCTGGACCTACTTCGTCTTCGCCGAGCGGCTCACGGTGTGGTACGGCAACGAGCCGTCGGAGATGGCGGCGTTCTGGGCGACACAACGCGGCCGCTACGCGCCGTTCTACTGGACGATGGTGGTCTGCAATTTCGTCATCCCGTTGGTGATCCTCTCGCAGCGGCGGCTGCGCACGATCGCGGGCTGTGTGATCGCGTCGATTGCAGTCGTGATCGGGATGTGGCTCGAGCGGTTCCTGATCATCATCCCGTCGCTGTCGCACAAGCAGCTGCCCTACAGCTGGGGCACATATACCCCGCAGCCCGTCGAGATCATCATCACCGCGGCCACCTTTGCGGCCATGGCGCTGCTTTATATGCTGTTCGCGAAGCTCGTTCCGATCATCTCGATTTGGGAGATGAAGGTCGGCTCGCAGCCGCACCCCGCCGTATCGGTCGAAGACGAAGACGAGAAGGCGAGGCTCTGGAGGGCTCGGCCGTGAGAGGCATCTACGCGCTCTACCGCGATCCCTATGCCGTGCAGCGCGCGGTGGACAGCCTGCGCAAGCTCGGTCTCGCCGATCGCGAGATCATTGTCATGTCGTCGGAGCCGTTCGAGGAATTCGAGTTCAACGATCGCGACAAAGCCAACTGGCTGCCGTGGGTTGCGGGCGTCGGCGGCGTGCTCGGCTTGCTGTCGGCGTACATGCTGACATCGCTCACGCAGATGTCGTGGCCGCTCCGAACCGGCGGCATGCCGATCGTCCCCATCTGGCCGAACACGATCATCATGTTCGAGTTGACGATGCTCTTCGCCGTGTTGGC
The DNA here is from genome assembly GCA_963807105.1 of uncultured Acidobacteriota bacterium. GTDB lineage: Bacteria > Acidobacteriota > Vicinamibacteria > Vicinamibacterales > UBA2999 > DASPWV01. The sequence continues at coordinate 852,654 of CAWEAM010000003.1, forward strand.
GACGGTCATCGCCTTGTTCATTACCGCCAAGCTTCCGAAACAGAAATCGCCCATTTACGATCCGGCGATCTCGGACGGGTTCATCGCCGTCGGGGTCGAGAATCCGCCGGAGCAGCTGGCGGGGCAGCTCGAGTCGGCGCTTGCGGCCGAGGCGACGGGTGAGGTGAAAGCCATAGGTCCGCGCGCATCCGCTCCTTAATGCGCTTCCGTCTGCCTTCGGTCGTCTGCTGGCTGCGCTGAAACAGAAACAGCTCATCGAGCCACGAGCCGTCGTGACTCCTCCTTGCACATTGCCGGTGGGAGGACGCGATGACAACCACTGTGCTACTATTCGCGACCCAACTCTTCCTGCCCCCGGCCATCGTTCCGCCGCCAGCCGAGGGTCGGCAAGCGGAAAGCGAATGGCTGGGGCTCACACGTCATCGCGGTGCACGACTTCGTGTCGTTGAGCGGTCAGGCAGGTCCGTAACAGGCAGGATGATCGCTGTTAGCGCCACGGCCCTTCAACTCGCTTCGCGCGATGGCGTTCGCGCCATTCCGTTTGCCGACGTCGCGGTCGTCGTGACACAGAAGGACAGCTTGTGGAACGGTATCGCGGTTGGCGGCGGAGTCGCCGGATTGGTCGTCGCCGGCTACAACGGCGACTGTGACACTTGCTATGGTTCCGCCGAACTCGCGTCGTATCGCGCGATCGTCGTCGGGATCGGCGCCGGCGTCGGTGCGCTGATCGATTGGATCGTGCGCGAAGAACGCGTGCTGTACAAGCGTAAACAGCCGTGATTCGAGCAGGCCCCGCCTCGACCATCGCCGTTGAAATAGTCCAGCTCAACGACAGGCCGGGTCCCCCACTACTGCGCGTCGCTGCATCTGCCGACAACGGATCCAGGGAGTGCCACGATGCGACTCATCATCCGTTGGCGGCCGCCGGCTCGGCCCCTCCGCGTCACGGGGTTAGCCCGGTGGATGGATCGGCTGTACTGCCTCATCCTTGGCCATGATGGCGAGATTGTCCTGAGCGCTCGCAGCGTCGCGATGCAGTGTCGACGGTGTGCGTGGCGATCGCCCGGTTGGGACCTCGACCCCCGCATTAGCAGTCCTCGTCACGGGCCGCGTAGCACACCGACCGCAATTGGCCAGCGCTTGTTCACGACTCACTAGCCGCGAGCGGCCGTTACTGCTGCGGCAAGGCTGTGCGAAAATTGAGCGCCGCGAAGGTAGGATGCCCCTCAGAGCGTCCAGATCTCCTTGAAGACGCGGTGAAAGTTCGCGCCGATCACCTTTTCGATGACGTCGCTGGAGTACTTCCGCTGGTTCATCGCGCGCACCACCCCCTCGATCCGCCGCGGGTGATTCAACTCGGCGATGAAGAGCGGCCGCGACTCGTCCGGCGCCGAGATGCCGCGTTTGGCGCGACCCTCGACGAACGCCTGATGCTCGCGCAGGTACTCGGGTGTCTCTTCGATGGGGGCCGTGCTCAGATCGCTGCCGATGCCGACATGCTCGGCGCCGCACACCTTGATGGCGTGATCGATCTGGCGCATCAGCATCTCGATCGTCGGCGCGCCCGGACCGGGACCGATGAACGGCATGAAGTAGATGCCGACCACTCCGCCCTTGTCGGCCATCGCCTTCAGCTCGCGGTCTTCCTTGCTGCGCGGATGGCGATACACCGCGCGGCAGCCGCTGTGGGTGATGAGCGGCGGCCGCATTGAAGCTGCAATGCCGTCGGCCGTCGTGTGCGTGCCGCAGTGACTCAAGTCAACGGCAATGCCGAGCGCGTTCATCTGCTCGACGGCCTGGCGTCCATACGCGCTCAATCCGGCGTCGCCCGGCTCGAGGCAGCCGTCTCCGAGCAGATTGCGATCGTTGTAGGTGAGCTGGATGATGCGCACGCCGAGGCGATGGAACAGGTCGAGGCGCGACAGATCGCGTTCCAGCATCTCGGTGTTCTGAAATCCGAGAATCAGACCGAGCGTCTTCTCCTTCTTTGCGCGGGCGATGTCGTCGTGCCGCCGGACCATCGACAGCAGCGTGGGATAGCGATCGGCTTCGCCTTGCCAGAGCGCGATATTGCGCGTGGTGGCTTCGACCGTATCGGCGCTGACGGTGACATTGATCGCGGTAATACCGGAGGACGCGATCGCGTTGCGCTGCTTTTCCGACAGCGGACCGCGCGGCGGCCACGAGACGTTCATCGATCCCGGGTTGGCGAGCGCATCGATCACGATGCTTCGTTCGTACAAGGTGGCGACTTCGCTCTGCCGCGCCGGCGCTGCGCCGCCGCGAGGGAGAGGCAGCAGGGGAGCAACGGCAAGCGTCGCGCCAAACTGTCGCCGGGTCATCCTGGTTGGACGAACGCTCATCGGGCCTCCTAGTCGAGTCGCGCCTGCGATCGCGGATTGTACTCGCGCCTTGCCTTGCCACGAGCTGCCTTGATCGCTCGCCCAGTGACGACATGAAAGCGGAGGTAGACTACGCGACAACGCGGTGTCCGTAACGTTGCGGGGAGATCGGAAGATCGAAGGGCGGAATGACACCGGACGAAATCGTCACCCTGTTCAAACATCGCGAGGACGCGTTTGCGCGCCGCGACGCGCTTGCCCTCGCGGCGACGTATACAGTCGACTGCGTTGTCGAGAGCCCCACGGCAGGCACGATATGCGGACGGGCCGCAATCGAAGGTGTGTACCGACACTGGTTTAGGGCTTTCCCCGACGTCTCGCTGACCTCCGACGAGGTCTTCAGCGTCGGCAATCGCGCGGTGGAGTCGATGACCATTCACGGCACCGACACTGGAGGCTTCCTGGGACAGTCGCCCACCGGTAAACACTTTCACTTCCGACCGATCGCGTTGTACACCCTGCGCGACCGCCAGATCGTGCTCGCCCGCCGCGTGTGGGACTTGTACGGCTTGATGGCGCAGCTCGCGGGTACGCAGTCGTTGACCGCGGCCGAGAACGCACGCGCGTATCGCGCCACTCTGGAGCGGGCGCGAATGGAACGCGAGCTGAAAGTCGCCGCCGACATTCAACGCGCGCTGCTCCCAGAGTTGCATCGGACGACTGCCGAGTTCGAGGTGGCGGCGGCTTCAGCGCCATGTCTCGCGATCGGCGGCGATTTTTTCGATTACTACGATTACTCGAGCGGGTCGTTCGCGTTCTGCCTGGGCGACGTTGCGGGGAAGGGTCCGCCTGCCGCGCTGCTCGCTGCCGAGTTGCAGGGCATTCTCCTGGCGCACTGTGAACGCGAAGACACTCCCGCCCGCGTCATCGCGAACTTGAATCGTGTGCTCATGCGGCGCGCCGTGGAGGCGCGCTTCACGACGCTGGTGTACGGCGTGCTCGGCCGCGACGGGTGCTTCACGTATTGCAACGCCGGCCACAACCCACCGCTGGTCGCCAATGCCGCGCGAGTGGAACGCCTCACCGTCGGCGGTCCGGTCGTGGGTGCATTTTCACGCGCTAACTACGACGAGGCGACGTTGCAGTTACAGAACGGCGACGTGCTCGTCGTCTTCAGCGACGGGATTACCGAAGCGCTGAATCCACAGCGAATCGAATACGGCGAAGACCGCCTGCTGTCATGCATTACTGCGAATCGCGGGATGCCTCCGCAGCGGCTGCTTGAACACATACTCGCCGACGTGAAGGCGTTCGCAGCCAACGCTGACCCGAGCGACGATCAGACAGCGTTGGTGTTGCGATACGCAGCTGCAAACTGATATTCAGCCGGTTTCTGCCCTGCGGCCTGCCCTCGGTGTTTGTCTACAACGGCATGCCTCCAGGGGTCTCGGGGCGAGTCACGCTGCGCCACGCCACACGCGCTCACTGCGTCGCGGGTGGCCTGACGCTGCATTGCACGGGGCGGCCGCGAGCGCGATGGGCGTGGCTCGACCCGAAAACCCTGTCGGCGCGCCGTCTTCACTTAGGCCGACAAACCTGCGGGACGGCCGTCGCGCGCAGGACCTGCCGCGTGTCTGCGCAGACGGAGTACTAGCGGCGGGTCTTCGGGGAACGACACGGACCTTCCGGCCGTCGCGCAGTTTGTTCGGCGCGCCGACCGGGTTTGTCGGGGCGAGTCGCGCCCATTGCGCTCGAAGGCCGCGATAACGAGCGCCGATTGCCGTGAAGCACTCACTGGATCGCCCGCAACTACTACTGCACGGCGCTGCCGTGAGCGTGATAGGCGTGGTGTTCGATCATCCATTAGCGCCAGGCGCTCCATCGATCGCTTGCGAGTCGCGGCGGGCGCGACTCTCCCCGCGAACCCGGTCGCCATGCCGAACAACCCGCACCGACGACCGGACGTCGCTCCTCCGTCGCTGGAGGCCAGCGCGCTAGTACTCAGTCTTCGCCGACACGCGCGCTGTCCGGCCGTGACGGCCGCCGGGCGGGTTGTCCGCTGTCGCCGACCACGGCATGCCTCCAGGGTTCGCGGGCGAGCCGCGCCCGCCGCGCCTCACGTGCTCACTCCGTCGCGGAGGTGACCGACGCTGCCTTGGCATGGACGGCCGCAAACGCAACAGCTGCCTCGAAATGGATTGACAGCACCGTTCGGCGGGCGTATACCGGGGCGCGATCAGTCGTACAACCAAATCACGCTCGGAGGCCATCGTGGTACGAACGTCCACCTCGGCATGTCTCCTCGTGTCCCTTACGCTGCTCCTCAGCGCGACCTCGGCGGCCGCGCAACAAGGCGGATCCTCCATCCGCGGCCGTGTCACCGACGAACAACAAGGCGTGCTCCCCGGCGTGGCCATCGTCGTCACCCACCAGGAGAGCGGCACCGTCCGGGAGACGGTGACGAGCAGCGACGGCACGTATCTCGTGCCGGGGCTCGTACCCGGGCCCTATCGCATCACCGCACAGCTACAGGGTTTCCGCCGCGTCTTGCAATCCGACGTCGTGCTCCGCATCGGCGCGACGCTCACCGTCGATCTCGCGCTGCAGGTCGGCGGCATGGAGGAAAGCATCACCGTCAACGCCGAATCGCCGCAGGTGGACCTCACGTCGGTGCAGGTGGGCGGCAACGTCAGCTCCGGCGAGTTGAAGGATCTGCCGTCGGCCTCACGAAACTTCACCGGTCTCGTTTCACTCTTACCAGGTGTTGTCTACAACGCGGCGAGCGACTCGTCGTCCGACAGCGTGACGATCAATGGGCAACATGGAAGCGGCGTCGTCTTCCTGATGGACGGCGGCAGCAATAACGACGATTTGCGCGGCGGGAGCTCCGGTGCGCAGGCACGCCCCCCGCTCGAGTCGATTCAGGAATTCCAGGTCGTCACCAATCAATTCGACGCCGAGTACGGTGCGGCGACGGCCGGCGTCGTCAACGCCGTGACGAAGCAGGGATCGAATGCGTGGCGCGGCAGCGCCTTCGGCTACTTCACCGACTCCTCGATGACGGCAAAAGACCTCCTCGTGGAGCAGCAGAATCTCGACAAGCCGGAGACACGCAAGAACCAGTGGGGCGTCACCATGGGCGGCCCGATTCTGCGCGACAGGATGCACTTTTTCTTCAGCTTCGAGCGGCAGGACCGCGATGAGGGCCGCAGCCGCTACTATCCGACACGCCCCGATCGCAGCTTCTCGGTGGCCCAGGAGACCAACTCCTGGAATTATCTTGGCCGGTTCGATCACCAGCTGAGCGCCGATCAGAACTACTCCGTGCGCTACCTGTGGGACCACCAGCCCAATTACAACCAGGTGCTCGGCCAGGGGACCATCGACACGCTCAGCATCGAGAAGGACAACGATTGGGCGTTCGTCGCCACGCACAACTTCGTGGTTGGCAGCTCCAAGCTCAACATCATCCGCGCGTCGGCGGTGCACGAAAAACCCAAACGCGGGCAACCCCTCTATCAGGAGACCGGCGACTGGACGCAGGCGCCGCCGACGCTGCAGCTTCTCAGCTTCATCGACCAGGCCGACGACAACTACGCCGACTACCGCGACATGAACATCTACGCGCTCGACGATACGTTCACGTGGTTCATCGCCGGCGCCGGCGGGAGCCACGATTTCAAGTTCGGCGCGCAGTATCAGCTTGGCGAGCACTACCGCGAGGATCAGCGCGTCACCAACGGCCGCTTCATCTTCGCCACCGACCAGGCCTACAACGCGGCGGATCCGACGACGTATCCGGAACGGTTCCAGGTTCGCGCGCCGCAGATGGTGCAGCTGCTCACGCGCACGCATTCCGGCGGTCTCTACTTGCAGGACAAGTGGCAGCTGAACGACCGGCTGACGATCAACCTCGGACTGCGCTACGACGTCCACATCTCGCCGTTGCAGGAACTGTGGAATCCGTATCTTCGACGATCCAAATAGCTACCCGATCGACAAGAACAACTTCCAGCCGCGCGTCGGGTTTGCGTTCAGTCCGTCGCCGTCATCCGTCATTCGCGGCGGCTACGGCGTGTTTTACGAAAAACAGTGGATCGACCGGTTCGAGAACTACCTGCTGAATCGGGTGTTCACCAGCTCGTTCATCGCCAACTTCCCGGTGAGCCAGGCCGATCCCGGTCCGGGCAACGGGCGATTCCCGACGGATCCGTTCCTCGTCAACGGACCGGTCGTGAACCGAACGCTGATCGATCAGGCGATCCCTCCGGGCACGCTCGCGCGCAACACCGCGGCGGTGTGGCTCGACACGCCGGATCGGGTGCTGCCGCGGCAACAGCAGGTTTCGATTGGCTACGAGCGTCAGCTTGGCGCGCAGCTTTCCATCGCCGCCGACTACGTGCACATGGAAAACAGCGAGATGCCGCTGCGCTATAACTTCAACCCGGCGGTGAAACTGACGACGGGACGCACGGACCCGATTACGCGAGTCGACTTCAACGGCATCGCCGGACAGTTGGGTATCTCGAGGTTCACCGGCGACGTGTTCACCTACGAGAATGTCGGCGAGACACGCTACGACGGGTTCAACCTGCAGGTGGAGAAACGCCTGGCAAACAACTGGGGCGCGCGGCTCTCGTATGGTCTCGGCTACGGTCGTGGGAACACCAGCGGGCTGCCGACTGCAACGAACGACTTCCAAGTCGTTCAGGAACGCCACCTCGAGCTGAACGAAGGGCCGACCAATCTCGATCGACGGCATACCGTGAGCCTGAGCGGCCGCATCGAGGTGCCGTGGATCCGTGGGCTCACCGGCAGCGCCATCGCGCGCATGATGAGCGGCCAGCCGTTCACGATTCACGACACCAACATCGATGCCAATCGCAACAACCTTGGCAACGATCCGATCGAGCCCGGCACCTATAGCGGCGTTGGCGAGAACGCGCTGACGGTGGAGAACGACGGCGGGCGCAACGGCGCCTACGGACCGGGCTTCCTGCAGATCGATTTGCGCGCCGGCTACCGGCTGCGGCCGCGGCAGGGGCACACGATCGACGTCTTTGCAGAGATCTTCAACATCACCAACGAGCCGAACTTCGCGAACCCGAGCGGCGATCGGCGCCTGGACACGTTCCTGGTGCCCACGTCGCTCGCGGGCGGGGGATTCCCGCGCCAGTTTCAAATCGGGGCGCGATACGGTTTCTAACTGAGGGAGAATGGCGTCGTGATGAAAACGCTGCTGCTGACGACCGTCGTTACTTCGATGGCCGCGATCGCGGACTTGAAGATCAGCGCGACGGAATCGGCCGAGACCACCGTCGAGCACGGTGCGCAGGAGATTGCGCTCGACTACGACGTGTTCAAGACCGAGGTGCAGCCGATTCTCACGAGTCCCCGGAAGGGGAATGCGCGCTGCACCGCCTGCCATTCGCGCGGCGGCGGCAACAGCTACCTCGAAACGCTTGCGCCAGGGGCGGCTGTCTACACGGAAGAGCAATCACGCCGCAACTTCGAGCGGGTGTCGAAATTAGTTGTGCCCGGCCAACCGTTGAAGAGCCCGCTTCTCATCAATCCGCTGGCGGAGGAAGCCGGCGGCTCGCACTGGCACGGCGGCGGCAAGCACTGGACGTCGCAGTCCGATCGTGAGTGGCAGATTCTCGCCAACTGGGTGCGGGGCACGGCGAAGAGCGGGGTCAGCTCCGCTGGAAAGCCGGCGCTCAACTACGAGACGTTCAAGACGCGCGTGCAGCCGATCCTCACCAGCGCACGCAAAGGCAACGCGCGCTGCACCGCGTGCCATTCGCGCGGCGGCGGCAACAGTTACCTCGAGACGTTGGCTCCAAACAGCACCGCATACACAGAGGAGCAGTCGCGCCGCAACTTCGAGCGCGTGTCACGATTGGTCGTGCCGGGAGAGCCGCTGAAGAGCCCATTGTTAATCAATCCGCTCGCGGAGGAGGCTGGCGGATCGCACTGGCACGGCGGCGGCAAGCACTGGCGCTCGCAGAACGATCCCGAGTGGAAAACCCTCGAAGCGTGGGTCCGCGGATCGTAATCCAGGTGCGGCAGGTGCGCGGGGTGCGGCAGGTGAGCTTGTATGGAGCGGCGTAGCTTTCTCGCCAGTGCCGTCGCGGCACTTGCTGCTGCATGGACGCGGCGGGTTTCCGGGCAGAGCGCGGCGACGCTTCGCTACCGGCCGCTCTCTCGCACCGTCGTCGTCCCGCTCGAGGATCTGTCCGCGCCGTGGCGCGCGCGTCAGTTCGCCGCCGAAGCGGTGACACTGCCGTCAGCCGCCAATCCCAATCAGCCGGTGCGCATCAGCGGCATGGTAGTGCGCACGGCCGCCAACGAATTCTGCGCGGTGTGCGTGAAGTGCCCGCACGAACAGTGCGATTCGGACTACGTGCGCGATCCGAAGACGCTGCCGGCTGAAGTGCTGCAGGAAATCGGCAAGCCGCTTCAGGATCCGGTGTATCTCTGCCCCTGTCACAACAGCACGTTCAGGGCTGACGATGGCGAACGGCTGGCCGGCCCGGCACCGCGCGGGCTCTATCGCTTCCGCGTGACGACCGTGACCGGCACCACCGTCGAGATCGGCGAAGTCGAGGAGGACGTGCTGCTTTTCCTTTAGACCCTGTAACAAAAACTTGACCGGCACGATCCGCTGTAGTCCGTCTTCCAACTCAAATGGTGCGATTCGATCAGCCACTCCAGCTGAATTCGCCTCGCGCACCGGATTTCGTTGTGAACTGACGCAGGTCCGGGTCGGTCCAACGGCTGCCACTCGGCGCCAGGTCGACCTCCTTGAGCCCGAAGCCGCCCACGAACCCTCCTCCCCGTAGCGTGAAGCCCTGACCCTGTGGGTCCCGCAGGCGCCGCGACTCCACCCGGCCAGCGTCCCCAACCGTGACGGTGATAGCGTCGCCGTTGTCCGCGACGTCGATCTTCGCGCTCCGGGCCGGCAGCCACTTTGTGACGAGCGGTGCAATCGCCGCCATCGCGCCGCCCTTCTGTCCGCTGCAGATTGCCTCCAGCTCCCGGCGCTGGTCGACGTTGGCGCCGTCATCCACATAGAGGCGGGCAGTCGCGTTGCCATCGAACAGAGTCGGCCCCGGGAAGTCGACGGCGAAAACGACCGTCCGCCCGCCCAACGCGACGCCGTCGCTGTTACCGTCGCGCATGCGGAAGGCGATGGCGCTCGCGCACCAGCCTTGGTCCATGATCATCAACTCCTGCACCGTAAACCAGCAGGGGCAGAACACGTTGCAACTGCAAGTCTCGATCAACTGTCCCGTCAAGCGCCAAGCCATCGTCATTCTCCTGAGCGAATCGTGCGGACGGACGAGAACCGAGCCATCTTACACCCAGCCACCAGGGTGTTGATGGCGCCTGATCAAGCGGCCACTTGGCGAGTCCGTTGTTTTGCGGTATCGATCTGTCGATGCCAGACACGGCGACGCCGGACGAGCGCCCGTTCACGATACTCGAGTCGGCGCTGCGCTACGACCGCACCCCGCTGCTGGTGCTGCTGGTGCTGCTGCCGCTGGTCTCCTGGATGTGGATTGTCGTGATGGCGCGCGACATGTACGGACCGATGACAGGGGCCAGCGCCTGGATGATGACCGCGACGTGGGACGTACCGCATCTGCTGCTGCTATGGGCGATGTGGGCGGTCATGATGGCGGCCATGATGCTGCCGTCCGCCTCACCCATGCTGCTCTTGTACGGCGTCGTCGCACGACGATCCCAGCAAGCAACAGCGGGGCGTCAAATTTACGCGCTCGCGGCCGGGTATCTGATGGTCTGGACCGTATTCAGTCTCGGGGCAACCACTGTTCAGCGCGCGCTTGTTGCTCTGCTGCTCGTCTCGCCGATGATGGAAATCACGAAGCCCGCAGTCGGTGCCACGCTGCTGTTCGTCGCGGGCCTCTACCAGTTGGCGCCGCTCAAGCGCACGTGCCTGCGGAAGTGCCAGTCACCCCTTGGATTCCTGGTGAGCCATTGGCGCACCGGATTCTCTGGTGCGTTCACGATGGGCCTCGAGCACGGTGCATATTGCGTGGGCTGCTGTTGGGCCCTGATGTTGTTGCTGTTTGTCGGAGGCGTGATGAACTTGACCGTCATTGCCGCACTGACAGCCTTTGTCGCATTCGAGAAACTGGCGCCTTTCGGCATCTATAGCGCGTGGATCAGCGGCGTGTTGCTGATGGCAGCGGGACTCTGGATGTTCGTGCGCTGAACGATCCAGCAACCGGCTAGTACTGCGTCGAGGTCACCGGCGCGGGCAGTATCGCGGTGATGTTGCGCTTGGGCACCTGTCCAACCTTGATCTGCGCAATCTCCTTGCGCGCGGCGACGTCGATCACCGAGACGAAGTTCGAGTGCGCGTTGGCGACGTACAGCTTCTTGCTGTCCGGCGTGAACGTCAGCCAATCAGGCACCTTGCCCACTTTCACGTCGCCCAGGTATTTCAAATCCGGCATCGAGTAGGCGTAGACGCGACTGTTGAACTTGCTCGTCGACCAGAGCGTCTTCCCGTCCGGCGAAATCTTGATGCCGTGCGCCGGCGCGCCTTGGATGCCGTCGTTGTTCCGCTCTTCACCCGCCGGAAGCTCCGGCAACTTGATGCGGCCCACTTCCTTCCGCGCAGCCCAATCGACAATCGCGAATCCGTGCAGGTTGGTGACCTGGACGAACATGCGCTTCGTCGATCCATCGGGATTGGCCTCGAAGCAGATTGGGCGCACACCGCCCTCGAAGTGAATCGACCACGCGGGGATCTCGGTCTCGGTGTCGATGACAGTGGCCACGTTGCCTCCTGTCGACCCGGCGACGACATACTTGCTGTCCGGCGTGATGAACGTGTTGTGGACGCCGCGGAGGACGCGGATGAATTTCACCTTTTCTTCAGCGACCGTATCGATGACGTCGACGCCGCCTTCAGCGCCCTGAATGGCGACATACAGGCGTTTGCCGTCTTTGCGAATCGCGACGTTGTTGGGACGGCCCGGCGTCGTGAGCGGGATCTTTTTCCTGATCCGCAGCGTCTTGACGTCGGCGATGTCGAGCGAGTCGGTCGACTCGTTACTGAGATAAAAACGGCTGCCGTCGGGCGCGACCGCGACTCCGTGAATGACCTCTGCATCCGGAATCTCCGTCACAATCTTGTCGGTGACGGGATCGATGAGATGCACGCTGTCGCCGGCGGAATTGGTCTGGACGATGTAGACCTTGCCGGACTGGGCGGTGAGGCCGAACGTAAACACTGAGGCAAGAACGAGCGCGAATCCGAGACGTACTGCCATGGCCGCGGCCTCCTGCGGCGGACTCTACGGCGTCTGCAACGGCAATTCAAGTGTGAAGATCTTCCCGGAGCGTGCGCCGATCCATCCAGCCCGAGCGCGGCCGAGTGCGGTCGTCAGCGAATTCCCACAACTCCTTTCACCGAATCCAGCAGCTTCGTCGAGTCGTAGCCGACGCCGTCCTTGAAGACGACCGTCACCTGCCGAATCTCCGCCGGGGTCGCGATCGGGTTGCCCTTGATCACCACGAGATCGGCCAGCTTGCCCGGCGCAATCGATCCGAGCTGGTTGTCCACGCCCAGCACCTTGGCCCCATTCAGCGTCATGATCTGCACCGCTTCGACCGGTGAGAAGCCCGCTTCGATCAGCAGCTCGAAATTACGCTGATCGCCGTAACCGGGCAGCGCGCCTCCCACCCCGGTAGGATCGACGCCCGATCCGAGCAGGCCGCCCGCTCTGACGAACGCACGTTCGAACGCCTGCGCGCGGCGGAACACTTCGGGCATCGTGGACTGCCCGGCTCGCTGCGACATCTCCTTGCGCGCTGCGAGGTATTCCTCGCGCGCCTCGGGTGAAAGGGCAGTGAGCACGCGGTCCTCGAGCGGCGGGCGATCGGGATACGACAGCTCGTAGACGGCCAGCGTCGACGACATCGCCGTTTTGTTATTCACCATCTGCTGGATCGTCTGCTTCACCTCCGGGCCATCCATCGGGACCTGCAACAGGCTGTTGCGCAGCTCCGGCGAGCAGTGGTCCGGCGTGCGGTTCGCGACGAAATCGCTGTTGGCGAACAGGCCGTGCTCGAGATTGTCGATGCCCAGCATGACCGCCTCGCGGTACGAGACCGAACAGAGATGCCCCGTCACTTTCAGCCCGCGTTGATGCGCCGCGACGACCACCGCGCGCAGCGCCTCGCGGCTGATGTCGGTGTAGGCCTTGAACCACGTGACCCCTTCATCCGCCCAGTAGTTGACGATGCGCCGCGCCTCTTCCGTCGTCCCGATCTGGGCCATCGTGGCGGCGCCGCCTGGGCCGGTGAGATACGGACCGGTGAGATGCATGCGCGGCCCGGGGACGCGGCCGGTGTCGATGCCGCGCTTCATGTTGATCTCGTGATAGGGCGACGTGCCGCCGGTGGTGCGGATGGTGGTGATGCCGCTGCCCAGATACAAACGCGGCGCCGAGAACTGGAGCTGCACGCTGCGCCCGCGCGTGGTGTAAAACGTGTGGTTGTGCAACCCGACCAGACCCGGAATCACGGTGTGGCCGGTCAGATCCATGGTTCGTGCGCCCGTCGGAATCGCCGCCGAAGACGAAGGGGCGACGACTGAGATCTTGCCGTTCTCGATCACCACGGTCTGATCCTCGAGCGGCGGCTTGCCGGTGCCGTCCACGACTCGCACATGGGTGAGGGCCACGCGCGGCTCGGACACGCTCACGAGCTGCTGAACCTCCGGCGCCAGGCCGGTGAAGCTCTGCGCGGCGAGCGCAACCGATCCGATCACAACCCCCAGCAGCGTCGCAATTCTCGTCATGGCCGTTCTCCTGTGACTTCGAACACCATTCGCATTCCGGTTTCAATGTGCTCGGCGACGTGGCAATGCAGCATCCACTTGCCCGGGTTCGACAGCTCCAGCAGCACGTCGGTGGTGAAGCCGGTGGGTACGAGCACCGTGTCTTTCCAGACGAGATGCTCGTTGGGTACGCCGTTGACGGCCAGCACCAGAAAACGCTGACCGTGAATGTGAATCGGGTGTTGCATCGCGTGCATCGCGCTGCGATCGTTCACCAGCCGGAGCTTCACCACCTGGCCGACAGTGAAGCGCCACGCGATGTCCATGTTTTCGCGGCCGGTCGAAGGCTCCCGCAGAATCCAGTGCGCGGCCTTGCCCGTGGCCACCCAGTCCATCTCCGGCATCGTCCCGGTCCACTCCACCGGGTGGCGGTAGACCGACTCGAATTTCATCAGCGGCGTCAGCGGAAACGGCAGATCGCCGGTCTCGAGCGTGATGGTCAGCGCTTGATCGACGAGCCGCGCGAACTGCGGGCGGTAGCGATCGATGTCGGCGGTGACCTCAGCGTTGTGGCGAAGCCGCTCGAAGGTCGAGCGGTGATCGGGCTGCGCACGATCTGATCCGACGCGAACCACACCGAGTGTCTGCGACTCCTCGAAGAACCGCGCCATCACGTGATCGATCGCGCGCACGCGGTTCACCAGCGTCGCTTCGCCTGCCTCCTCGAACCGCACGTCGACGACGAACCGCTCGGCAGGCGCGATGGTGACGTTGTCCACCCACGACTCGCGCTCGAAGCGGCTCAGATCCGACGCGACCACCTTCATCCGTGTGCGCGCCCCCTGGAACGACAGGTTGAAGACGCGCGTGCTGGACACGTTGGTGAGGAAAAGCCGCATCACCTCGCCGCGTTCGGCGCGTGCGTCCCAGCGCGGCTCGCCGTTCACCAACAGCACGTTGCCGAAGCGGCCCATCAGCGCATGCGTGGGCGCTTCGCGGCCGTAACCCACGAGACCGCCCTCGCCGACGAGCAGGTCGTCGAGCATGAGCACCTCTTCGCGATTCGCCGGCGCGAAGAAGCCGGGATCGCGCGAGCGGACCAGCAGATTTCCGTAGAGTCCGAGGTCCTGCAGCACGTCCTCGCGATGGTGCGGGTGATACCAGTAGATGCCCGCGTCTCGGAAGTGCACGCGATACTCGAACGTGCCGTTCGGCTCCACCGGTTCCTGCGTCACATGCGGTGCGCCGTCGAAACGATTCTCCAGTCGCACGCCGTGCCAGTGCACGGCGGTGGGGAATTCCGTCCGGTTGATGAAGTTGACGACGATAGTCGAGCCTTCATCGATCTGGATGAGGGGACCCGGATACTGTCCGTTGAAGCCGAGCATCGTCACTGTGCGGCCGAACAGTACGCGGCGCACGGGCGCGGCGGTGAGATTGAGCGAGTCGCCGTCGCGCAGGCGCAGCAGCTCGCGCGGGCGCGCGAGAGGAAGATCGCCAGTCGTGGCAGGCGCGTAAGGCGAGACGTCGGGCCGCAGCGTCATCAGTGCAGGCGGCATGGTCACCTCGGGATGCATCGGTGGCGTGGTCGTCCACTCGCCGGCTCCGGCTGTCGCCGCGTGATGGGCGTGATCCGGCGCCGTCGTATCCGGCTCGCGCAGTGGCGGGGCGTCAGTCGCGCCGGCCTTGTCGAGGAAACCAGCGAGCAGGAAGGCCAGATCGTGCGGCTGCATGCGCACGCTGGCCGACGCGCCGCGCAGCACCAGGCGGCCACTTCGCTCGGCCGCAGACGCCGAGCGTTCGGCGGTGATCAGAATCAGGGTGCGATCGAACGACACGCGGCCGAGCTTCGTCGAGCCATTACGCACCTCGCCCAGTTTCACCACCGGATGCATCTGCGGGGTCGTCGCCCACGCGACAAACGCGGCATACGGCCCGAGCGCGCGGGGTTCCGGCAGATCGCGCAGCTCGAAGAGCACGTCGTAGAGATGCTCGCCGGCGGGCGTCACCGCGACGCCAAACGGAGAAGACGGGGCGAGCAGCTGCGCAGTGCCCGAGCCCGATGCGATGTCAACGGCCGGCAGCAGGTCGATGCGATAGAGGTCGGCATCGGGACTGGCCCGCTGGCGAGTCTGGACCACTGACGTCCACAAAAGCGCCAGGACGAACGTATTGCGAGCCAGGCGATGACGCGTCACGGTGATTCAGCTGAGCGCCCGTTATAGCACCATCGCAGCAGGCGACGCACTCGCGTGTGCGTCCCGCCTCAGGCGGGCGGCTTCACCAGCAATTGCCGGGGATACAACAGATGAAACCCCTCGCGCTGCAGGTTCTGCTGCGATTTCGAAGCCGGCTGCGTCGAGACAACCGCCACCTCGCATCCGGCGGCACGAGCGAAAACGAGACGCCAACCGACGAGTGCCGTCTGCACGCCGCGCCGGCGAAACCTGGGCAACGTTGCGGCTCCCGAGAACTGCGCGATGCCGCTGTCGATGCGCAGCGAAGCGCCGCCGACGCGCTCGTTTTCAATGCGTGCCTCGACGAGCTCGAACCCGGGCACTTTCATCGTCAGGGTCATCCAGCGACGCAGTTCGTCTGACGGAGGCACCGCGTCGCCGCCCACGCCACCGCTGTCGGGCGCGGCAAATGCGGCCACCACGAGCTCGACCCAATCCGCGAGATCGCCTGGGGCGACGCGCGCGATCGCGATCTCCGCCGGTGTGGCGGCTTCGACGCCGTTCAGTGGATGACCGAGGACGTTCTCGAAGCCGCGCGGTTCGTAGCCCCGCTGTACGAGACAGGCATGGAGTGCAGGCGACGCGAGCGTCGACACTTCGGCCTGGAGCGGCGCCCCGCGCGCGGCGAAGAGATGCTCGACGGCGTCTAAGGCGGCGGCGTCGGGAACTTCGTCGAAACCGACGCCAATCATCTTGTTCGTCGGCGACCCGCGGCCGGCAAAGACCGCCACTCCTCCGCCAATCTCGATGACTTCGCTGCCTTCGCCCGGCGCCTGCGCGGCGACGGCGCGCGCAATGCCGGCACACAGCCGCCCTTCGGCACGATCGATGCGCGCTGCGAGATCAGTTGTCGTGAACATGCACGTTCGCTTCGGGAGGGACGAGAGGAAGAAGCAGAGGCCGTCTCGCGGTTAGCATAGCGCTCGTCGCGGTCCCTGGTCAGCACCTTCCACCTTCCACCCGCTCTTCTGAGGCGCTCCACTGACGTGTCGAAGAGCTGGATGCGCTGTGAAAGTACTTGCTTTGCCTGTCCGGCTGCGTAGACTTGGCGCGGGCCGCCTTGCTCCGGGGATGAGCCGTTCGCCTTTCGACGCCGTTCGTCTCAGCCAATTCCCCGCGGGCTGCCACCGCTGCAGGATCGTTCGTTCGGCTGTCTCGGTCACCCAGGCAAGGAGGGGAGCGTGGACACCAGCGGCAGCTTCAAGAGTCAATCGGCGCCCTGCGGGCGCATCGTCGACGGCGAGCACTTTCAGGATCAGGATTCCGAGATTGTCGTCACGCGCGAAACCGACTACGCGTGTGGCTGTCGCAGCATCCAGCACGAGTACCACGACGGGACGGTGAGCCGAAAAGTCATTCACCATGACGGCCGTGTGCTGATCGACGAGATGCAGGCGGCCGTGTAACCCTTTCGGAGGACGAGGCGTGCGCCCTAGTCACGACGTGGTGCTCGTGGGCGGTGGCGGTGCGGGTCTGCGCGCCGCAATTGCGATTGCAGAAAGCAACCCTCGCCTGTCGGTTGCAGTCGTATCGAAGGTCTATCCGATGCGCAGCCACACGGTCTCGGCCGAAGGCGGCGCGGCCGGCGTCATCCGCTCGGACGACAGCTTCGACGAGCACGCCTACGACACCATCTCCGGCGGCGACTGGATGTGCGACCAGGATGCGGTCGAGGCGTTCGTCCGCGAGGCACCGCAGGAGCTGCTTCGCCTCGAGCACTGGGGCTGCCCGTGGAGCCGTGAGCCGGACGGCCGGATTGCGGTGCGCCCATTTGGCGGCATGAAGAAGATGCGCACGTGGTTCGCGGCCGACAAAACCGGCTTCCACATGCTGCACACGCTCTTCCAGACCTCGCTTAAATACGGCGCGGTCGTGCGCTACGACGAGTGGTTCGTGACGAAGCTCCTCGTGGACGATGGTCGGGTGCACGGCGTGGTTGCGCTCGACATCATGTCCGGCCGCGTTGAGGCCATTACCGCCGGTGCGGTCATCCTGTGCACCGGCGGCTGCGGGCGGGTATTCCCGTTCACGACCAACGCGAGCATCAAGACCGGCGATGGAATGTCGCTCGCTTTCCGAGCGGGTGCGCCGCTCAAAGACATGGAATTCGTCCAGTACCATCCGACGGGCCTGCCGTTTACCGGCATCCTGATCACGGAGGCGGCGCGCGCCGAAGGCGGATACCTGGTCAACAAGGACGGCTATCGGTACCTCCAGGACTACAATCTTGGCACGCCGCAACCCAAGCCTGTGTTGCGCTCGATGGAGCTCGGACCACGCGATCGGCTGTCGCAGGCCTTCATGAAGGAACTGGACAAGGGACGCACGATCGACACGCCCTATGGCGCGGTCGTCCACCTCGACCTCCGTCACCTTGGCGAACGCGTGATCGACGCGAAGATTCCGTTCGTGCGCGAGCTCTGCCGGAAATACCAGAATCTCGATCCGGTCAAGGACCTGATTCCGGTGCGGCCGGTCGTGCATTACATGATGGGCGGCGTCCACACCGACATCAACGGCGCGACGCCGCTGGCCGGTTTGTTCGCCGCCGGCGAGGCGGCCTGCGTCAGCATCAACGGCGCGAACCGCCTGGGCTCGAATTCGCTGCCGGAGCTGCTCGTCTTCGGCGCACGTGCGGCAATCGCGGCCGCGGTGCACGCGTCGCGTCGTGACGCGGTGCCGGCGGCGGTCGCCGCGCAAGCGGACGACGAGCGCCGGCGGTTGGAAACCGAGCTTCTCCACAAACGCGACGGTCGCGAGCGGATAGCCGATGTCCGGTATGAAATGCAGAAGACGCTGGAGGACTGCGCCGGCATCTACCGAACGGGGCGCGCGTTGTCAGCCGGGCTCGAGACCCTCCGTGGATTGCAGGAGCGCGCGACGGATCTCGCGATCGAGGATGGAAGCCGCACCTTCAATACGGAACGCCTGGCGGCGCTCGAGCTGACGTGCATGCTCGACGTGGCGGTGGCGACTGTCGCGGCCGCGCTCGCTCGAGAAGAGTCGCGCGGGGCCCATCAGCGCAGCGATTTTGCCGCCCGTGACGACGACCGGTTTCTCGCGCACTCGATGGTTTCCCGTCGAGCCGACGGCTCGTGCACCGTGGAATATCTGCCGGTGAACATCACCCGTTGGCCGCCCGGCGAGCGGGTTTACGGAGAGGCAGCCACCCATGCCCAATCGCATCAAATTGCAGGTGTCGCGGTATCGTCCCGAGCAGGAGTCTGACGCCACCTACGACGAGTACGACGTTCCCTGGACGCGCGACTGGGTTGTGCTCGACGGGTTGAACTACGTCAAGGATCGAATCGACGGGACGCTGTCGTTTCGCTGGTCGTGCCGTATGGGCATCTGCGGCAGCTGCGGCATGATGGTGAACGGCGAGCCGAAGCTCACCTGCGCGACATTTCTCGCCGATTACGCGCCCGGCCCGCTCCGCGTCGAACCCTTGCGCCACTTTCCAGTGATCAGAGACCTCGTTGTCGATCTCGGCGACTTCATGCGCAAGCTGGTGCGCGTCAAGCCGTGGCTGGTGCGCGCCGTGGAAAAACCGGTGAGCGAAGGCGAGTACCTGCAGACGCCGGCGGAACTGGACGAATACAAGCAGTTCAGTATGTGCATCAATTGCATGCTGTGCTACTCGGCATGTCCGATCTACGGGCTCGATCCGAAGTTCATCGGTCCTGCCGCGATTGCGCTGGCTCAGAGGTACAACCTCGATGGCCGAGACCAGGGCGCGGCGGCGCGCATGGAAGTGCTCTCGGAGCACGAGGGAATCTGGGGCTGCACGTTCGTTGGCGAGTGCACGCGCGTCTGCCCCAAGAACGTGGATCCGGCGGGCGCGATTCAGCGCTACAAGCTCAGCGCGTCGCTCGAGTCTCTCAAGTCCTTTTTCGTTCCGCGCGGGGCATGATGCAGAAACAAATCGTGGCCTACACGGATTACCACCCGCGGTGGCTGCGGCGCCAGGTTTCGACCTACTGGTGGTTGGAACGGGGCTCGTACTTCGCGTTCATCGTGCGCGAGATCAGCAGCGTCTTCGTCGCGTGGGCAGTGGTCTACCTGCTCATGCTGGTGAATGCTGTGAGGCTCGGTGAGCCGGCGTTTGTCGAGTTCCTAGCGTGGAGCAGGCAACCGCTCGTGCTGTCGCTGAATGTGCTCAGTCTCGTGCTGGTCACGTTCCACGCAGTCACCTGGTTCAATCTCGCACCACAGGCGATGGTGCTGCACCTCGCGTCGCGCAAGGTGCCCGGATTCTGGATCGCCGCCTCCAACTACGTCGCGTGGGCAATAGCGACGGCGCTCATCGCCTGGCTGTTGCTCGGAGCATGACATGATCAGGCGAAGCGCCGAACCGTTACTGTGGTTGCTGTTCAGTGCAGGGGGCGTGGCTGCCGCGCTCACCTTCCCGATCATCCTGCTGCTGTTCGGCGTCGCCTTTCCTCTGGGGTGGTTGCAGCCCCCAACCCATGAACAGCTGGGCAGCGTTCTCGTGAGCCCGATCACGCGAATCGCGCTGTTCGCGCTGTGCACGGCATCGCTGTTCCATGCTGCGCATCGCCTCCGCTACACGCTTTACGACGGCCTTCAGATCAAACACCTCAACGAGGTCATCACCGTCGGCTGTTACGGCGGTGCTCTTGCCGGCTCTCTCGCCGCGGCGTTACTCCTCATCGCGCTCGGTTCCTAGATCCCGTTCGCTCAACGCGAGTGGCCGAACGGCGGCACCGAGCTTCACTGCGGTTCGCGCCATTCTCACCTTTGTGTCATCGTACCTGCGGCTGCCATGCACATCGAACATCGCCATTGGTACTCAGGACGGCTCGGTCGTGAGCTGGGAATCGTGGTCGCCGGTCACTACGGCCCTCCGATCGTCACCTTCCCTACCAGCGGCGGAAACGAGTGGGAATATCACGACCGTCTCATTGGCGGAGTCGCCGACTTCATCGACCAGGGACGCGTCAAGTTCTTCTGCATCAACACCAACTCGAGCGACTCCTTCTACAACAAGAGCGCGCACCCCCTCCACCGGAGCTGGATGCAGCGGGTGTACGACGAGTATCTCGTCAAGGAGATCGTGCCGTTCGTGCACCATCACTGCCGCGGGTGGCAGCCGATCGCCACGCTGGGCGCGTCGCTCGGCGCGTACTACGCGGTGAACTCGCTGCTCAAGCACCCCGACGTCTTCAAGCGCTGCTTTGGATTGTCCGGCGTCTACGACATGAAGTCGTTCATGGACGGCAGGTACGACGACAACTTCTACTTCAACAATCCGATGGACTACATCCCCAACCTGTCGGACGCCTGGTTCTACGAGCAGCTCCGCAGTTGCGACATTCACATCGCCACTGGCCATGGCCCGTGGGAAAACAGCGGGCCGTCGTATCAGTTGTCGGGGATCCTGCGCGCCAAGGGGATCGCACACTCGCTGGACGATTGGGGACCGCTCGGCGGGCACGACTGGCCCTATTGGACGCACCAGGTGCGCGAGTACCTCCACGCGCTCTACTGATCCGCCTTCGCCGTCCCACAGAGTTGCAACATTCGCAGCGCGTTCGTCGTCAGTAGCCCTGAGGCGCCATCGGCCGTGTTCTCTTCTCTTCGACCCCACGTGCTGGACGCGGTCGTCGATCGTCCGCGCAATGAGGCGGCTCTTGCCCTGGCCGCGGCGTGGCTGGCGTTCGTTGCCGGGCTGCTGATGGGAGGCGACGTCGCGGATCCCGGCTCGTTCGCCGTCGTCGCCGTCAGCGGAGCGGCGCTCGTGTTCCTGGGATTTGCTGCCGCATCGCACTGCCGCTCGCTGTCTCGAGACGCGAGTGAGCACCGGACGCGGCTGGCGCTGCTGTCGCTGGTCATCGGAGCAGCGCTGGGTCTGGCCAATCTCGCAGCCAACTGGGCTATCGCGCAGGCTCACCCAACCATTCGCGCGCTGCTCGTCGAGCGCATGGTGACGCTCGCGCCGCTGACCGGGCTGGTGGCCTCGCCGCTCGTGGAGGAGGTCGCGCTACGTCTCTTTCTGATGAGCGTGATGGCGTGGGTCGTCTTCCGCTTCACGAAGCGGTCAACACTCGCCTTCGCGATGGCGCTGTTCGGATCATCGCTGGTCTTTGCGCTGCTGCACCTGGACCGGGCGCTTCCCGACGACCCTCTGCTGGCGAACTACTATCGGGTCGCGCTCGTCACGAAGTACACCCTGGCCGGGCTGCCGCTCGGGTGGATCTTCTGGCGCTGGGGCCTTCCATACTCGATCCTCTGTCACGTCGCCGCCAATGCGGCGCATCTCGCGATGCAAGCGGCTCTCTTCTGAGGGCAGCCGGCTCGCGCTGCGCCATAATGCCGCATGGCAAGACGCCCGGTCGCGAAAGAAGCGGGCTGGCGTTGTTCGGAATGCGGCCGACGCTTTCGCCAGCGTACGCGCGAACACTCCTGCGGCGTGAGCACACTCGCCACGCACCTCGCGCGCGCCTCCGCTGATGTGAAGAACACGGTTGCGGCGCTGCAGGACGCGCTGTCAACGATCGGGCCGCACGCCGTTGTGCCGGTCAAAACGATGATCCTGCTCCGGGCTACTGCGAATTTCGCCGGCATCGTCGTTCGCCGCGACTGCGTTCGCCTCGAGTTCGTCCTGACGCGATCGCTCGACCATGCGCGTATCCACCGGCGCGATCCGCTTGGGCCTCGGCGATACACGCACCATATCCGCCTGGCGTCGCCGGCCGACGTCGATGACAAGCTCGTCAGCTGGCTGGGAGAGTCGTATCTCGTGGTGGCGAAGCAATGAGGACAAATAAGAACCAATGTTCGAACGCTACACTGAACGCGCCGGCGAGCCCTTTTCTTCGCCCGCTACGAGGCGATTCAAGTGGGCTGCCGCTCGATCGAGCCAGACCATCTGCTGCTGGCGCTGATTCGTGAGGGTCCTGAGGTCTTTTCCCGGTCGGAGATCTCGGTCGAGGCGATCCGCCACGACATCGCGAGCCGAATTGCCGCTCGTGAACGCTCGACGCTTATCGAAATTCCATTCAGTGTCGAGACAAAGCGAATCCTGCAGTTCGCGGCGGAGGAAGCCGATGGGCTGGAGCACTTCAATATCGATGTCGGACACCTTCTGCTCGGGATGCTCCGGGAGGAAGGCTCACCTGCGGCATCCGTTCTCCTCGCACAGGGCATGAGGCTCAAGACACTACGAAAGCACGTCGCGGAGCTTGGCGACGAGCGCTCGGTCGCGAGCAGCCCGAACGATGCTGGCGTTCGGCGACAGCTATTTGCGAGCGGCACGCCGTGGGAGCCGATCGTCGGGTATTCGCGCGCCGTGCGGATCGCGAATCAAGTCTGGGTGTCGGGCACCACGGCGACGTCCGAAGGCGGCAAGGTCGTCGGCGTTGGCGATGCCTATGCGCAGACGAGGCAAACGTTGCGCAACATCGAAACAGCCCTCACGACGGCAGGTGCTCGTCTCGAGCACGTCGTCCGCACGCGGATCTACGTGGTCAACATCGCTCAGGATTGGGAACAGGTCGGCCGCGCGCATGGTGAAGTGTTCCGTGACATCCGGCCGGCCACGGCAATGGTCGAAGTGAGGCGCCTCATCGATCCTGAGATGTTGGTCGAAATCGAAGCAGATGCCGTCGTGTTGTGATCGCCGAACATGCGGATCGAGCGGGGCGTTACCGCAGCGCCAGCGTCGCTGCCGGTGCAACGCGAAGTGGACTTCTCAGGCGCGATGAGGCATAGTCCGAGCACTTACTGAGGAGGCACGTATGAACGGTGCCGTTCTCGTTTCGATCATCGGCGTTGCACTGCTGTCGGGCCCCGCGCAACCCGCGCCCGACTTCTCCGGCACGTGGCGCTTCGACGCCAACCGCAGCGACTCCGCCACCTATCTGGAGCTCAACCGCCCGGTGACGCTCGTGATCAGCCAGACACCCACCGAAGTGCGCCTCGAGACGACCAGGGCGCGCGGCAGCGAGAGCGAAGTCGCGAAGTTCGGCGCTCGCGAGGCTGTTGCCGCGCCGGGTGCGGCGGTGGCTCGCTGGCGCGGCGAGGCGCTCGTCATCGACGCGGTGCGCGACGTGCGCGGAGTATCGGTCACCGTTCAACGCGCGTTGATGCTCAATGCCGACAGTAGCGAGCTCGTCGTCGAGTCCACCGTCAACGTGCAGCACGGCTACAGTGTCTCGGGTGCGAAGATATCCAGCTCCGGGAAGGACGTGTTCGTGCGGGTCAAATAGTTTGTCTCTGCCGGCCCACGCGATGAGCGTGTTGTCCTCTTGCGCGTTCTGCGACATCGTCGCTGGGAGCGCCCCGGCGAGCGTGGTCCATCGCGACGACGGGTGCATCGCCTTCATGGACATCAAGCCGGTCACGCCCGGCCATCTCCTGGTTGTTCCGCTCGAACATGCATCATGCCTGGCCGAACTCTACCGGGCCACAGGTGTTCGGTTGTTCGTAGTCGCGCAACAGCTCGCGGCGGCGCTTCGGCAGTCAGGGCTCGAGGCTGACGGCATCAACTTCTTCCTCGCCGACGGCGAGGCGGCAGGGCAGGAAGTGTTTCACGTTCATCTCCACGTCTTTCCACGTTTCGCCGGCGATGGATTCGGGCTTCGCTTTGCGCCCGAGTACGGGCAGCCAGTGGCGCGGGAACGCCTCGATCGTGAAGCCGGGGCCATCGCCAGGGCGTTCGGCGCTGCCTGACTGCGGAGACTCCGCGTTGGCTCGGCTCCCGCATCAGGTGTACAGTGAGCGCGATCGAAACACAGGAGGGTGGCCCATGCGCGACCACGTTCGATTGCCAGTGGCGTGCGCGGCTCTTGCGATCGCGGCTCTTCTCGGCAGCGCGTCGATTCTTGCCCAGGCGCCTCAGACTGCGCCGGATCGCACGTGGACGGTGCCACGGACGCCCGACGGTCGCCCTGATCTGCAAGGCATCTGGACGAACGCCACGCTCACCCCGCTCGAGCGGCCGCGCAGTCTCGGTGACCGGCGCTACCTCACCGAAGCCGAGGCCGCTTCCCTCGAAGTGCAGGCGGAGACGCGCCGCGCCGTCGCCGACGAGAATCTCAAACCGGGCGACATCGGCAGCTATAACGAGTTCTGGTTCGATTCTGGCAGCAAGGTGTTGCCCACACGGCAGACCTCTCTCGTGGTCGACCCGCCAGATGGTCGCGTCCCCGTCCGGCCGGAGGCTGAGGCTCGGCGCGACGAACATCTCGCGCGCAGCACCGAACACCCGGAGTTCATGAGTATGTGGGACCGCTGCATCTCGCGCGGCGTGCCAGGGTGGATCATCCCCGCGGGCTACAACAACGCGTATCAGATCGTGCAGACGCCGGGGTATGTCGTCATTCACGCCGAGATGATTCACGACGCGCGGATCATTCCCCTCGGCGGCCCAGCGCCCCTCCCGCCGACCGTGCAGCTGTTGGAGGGCGACTCGCGCGGCCATTGGGAAGGCGACACGCTCGTCGTCGAAACCACCAATTTCACCGACCGGAACTGGACGGCAACCAGTGCTGCGTCCGGGCGCATCAAGGGAATCCCACAAAGCGCGGCGCTGAGAATCGTCGAGCGCTTCACCCGCGTCGCGCTCGATCGAATCGACTACGAAGCGCGCGTCGAGGATCCCGAGGTCTTCACGCGGCCATGGACGCTTGCATTCCCGCTCATGAAAGACGACGAGTACCGCGTCTACGAGTATGCGTGCCACGAGGGGAACCGGGCCGTTGAGGGCATTCTGCGCGGCGCGCGGTATCAGGAACGTGTCGGCAAAGGCTCTCCCAAATAATTCCACCATTCGTCGATCCGCTGATGTTCGCCGCAAGACACACCGTTGGCGTTACAACACATGCCTGAGGCAAGTCCAATGACGCGCGCCCAGCCCTTGATCGCGGTCAACGACGTGGAGGCGAGCAGTCGCTGGTATCGGTGGCTGCTCGGTTGTCGCAGCGCTCACGGTGGCCCGCACTACGAGCGGCTCGTCGCCGAAGATGGCGCGCTCGTGCTGCAACTGCATCACTGGGACGTCGAGCACCACCATGGCCCGATTGGCGATCGCGCCTCGCGGCCGTACGGTAATGGCGTGCTCCTCTGGTTCGAGCTCGACGATTTCGATGCGGCGGTCGCCCGGGCGGCGGAGATGAACGCGGTCGTTCTGATGCAGAAGCACAGGAATCCACCTACTGGCCCGGGCGGGCCAAGCCACTGGGAGCTCTGGTTACAGGATCTCGATGGCTACAGGATCGTGCTGGCAAGCGCGGACGGCACCGCCGTGGAAACGTGAGTGCACTGCCGAGTCCTTCGACACTGAGTGCGATTGGCGAAGAATCGAATGGCGTGCGAAGCTCGACCGTGCAATGATGCGCCGGACAGAGTACCGTCGGTACCAAGGAGCCGCATCATGCGCGCAGTTTGTCTCGTCGTGCTCGCGCTCGCCTTCGGCCAAGCCGCGCCCCCACACAAGATTGTCTTCGCGCGCGTCTTTCCGCAGCCCGGTCAGCTCGGCTTGTTCCTCGCCAACGCTGACGGCACCAACGAGCATCCACTCGTCACGCCGGGAAGCGTAGATTACGACGCCGCGTGGGCACCCGATGGGCAATCGATCGTCTTCACCTCCGAACGCAACGGCTCGGCCGACCTGTATCTCGTGCGACCCGATGGCACACAGCTGAAGCGGATCACCGACGATCCCGCCTACGACGATCAGGCGTCGTTCTCGCCCGACGGCAAACAGCTCGTGTTCGTCAGCACGCGCGGCGGCGGCACTGCCGATCTGTGGACGATCGATCTGCAAACGCAAAAGGCGAAGGCGCTGACCTCGGCTCCAGGCGGAGACTTTCGACCGGCGTGGTCGCCCGATGGCCGGTGGATCGCGTTTTCCTCCGACCGCGACAGCACCCTGCCGTTTGCGCACGGTCGCTGGGAGCACTTGCAGCTCGTCGATCTGTACATTGTGCATCCCGACGGTTCAGGGTTGAAGCGGCTCACACCGCACGGCGACTTTTGCGGCACTCCGAAATGGACCGCGGACAGCCGGCGGATCGTCGCGTATTGCATGACGGCGGAGCAGACACTCGACAACCGGCGCGCCGTGCCCGAGCATCCGGACGACACGCGCATCGTGACGGTGGACGTCGGCGATGGCCGGATCTCCGAATTGCCAGCCGGCGGCGGCGTCAAGTTCAACCCATCGATCCTGCGCGGTGATGTGCTCGCCTACATCCGCCGCGACGGAAACGAGCGCGGTATCCATTACACGAACGGCACTCGCGGTCCAGCGGGCGAAATCCGCACGGCAGCCTGGTCGCCCGACGGCGGTCGCGTGGTGTTTCACAAGCGCGTCACCTTCGAGCGGAAGCCCTGGGTCAAAACCTGGAGTCGCGATCCGCACTACGAGTTGACGCTGACCAGCGGCGGTCCGTCGTTCAATCCCGACGGCGATCGCTTTGCCTTCGTCGGAGCGGCAATCGCAGACGCCAAAGGCGCCGGCATCGGCGTGGCCACGGTGGGGAGCGAGACGTCGCAGATCGTCTACCGTGATCCCGCACGCAACATCCTCGGTCCCCAATGGTCGCCTAACGGCGAACGCATCATCTTCGGTGTCGGCGTGTTCAACGCCTTCTTCAACGGCTTCCACGGTCTCTTTCTCAAGCCCGAGGATCGCGTCGAGGGCGGCGCGCAAGTGGCGATGGTCAATCCGGATGGAAGCGGGTTCCAGGAGCTCACCAGCGGCGCCAACAACAACGGCTTCCCGTCGATGTCGCCCGACGGCCGCCGCTTCGTCTATCGCACCTTCGGCCCCGAGGGCAACGGCCTGCGCATCATGGACATCGAGACCAGGCGCGTGACGACGATCGGCGACGGCTACGACAACTTCCCGCTCTGGTCGCCGCGCGGCGACTTGATCATGTTCTCGCGTCAGGCCGATGGCGATTACGAGATTTACGCCATCAGGCCCGATGGTACCGGGCTCACGCGGCTGACCCGCAGCCGCGGCAACGACGCGCACATGGCGTGGTCGCCGGACGGCGAATCCATCCTGTTCGCGTCGTCGCGAATGGGGTTCAAGGACGAAGTCCTGTACACCGACTCGCCGCAGCCGTACGGAGAGATCTTCGTGATGCGGGCCGACGGATCGGATGTTCAGCAGCTCACCGACAATCAATGGGAGGAAGGAACGCCGGCGTGGCAGCCGACACGAAAATCCGCAACGCGATGATCACCTTCGTCCCGTTCGACGGATTGTCCGGCCGCTTGCTGGTCCGAGGGCGCTGCAACCCGGCAACTTGACGGCGTGCCAATTTCGACCAAACTATTGCTGCCATGCTGCTTCGTCACGCCGGGTTCCGCCGCCTCTGCCTGGCCCGCGACATGCTCCTGGAGCAATCAGATGTGGCGCGGTCCATCGCCGACGTCGCGCGCGAGGTGCAGATGTCGCCCTCGCACTTGATCCGACAATTCGAGGCGGTTTTCGGTCTGACGCCGCATCAATTCCGCATCGACTCGCGGCTCGACCTGGCGAAACGGCTGCTCGCGACCGGTGATTGTTCGGTCACCGACGTCTGCATGGAGGTCGGCTTCTCCAGCCTCGGCAGTTTCAGCGCGCTGTTTCTCAGACGCGTCGGCGAGAATCCGTCGTTGTACCAGCGCCGCGCTAGAGCGGTGTTCCGAGTTCCGGGTAAACCCCCGTTGGCGCTGTTCCCCGGCTGTCTCACCTTGCTCGCCTGCCTCCCGTCTTCCGCCGAGTCTATTTTTCGAGAAGCGTCACCGCCGCGCGATCCGGCAGACTCGGTGCGATCGAGCCCGTCGCTTACTGGATTGGCGACCGGGCCACTTCCCGTTCATGGTTTATGGTTGCCCGGTTGGGGTCGAGAACCATAGACCAGATCGCGGCAACAGGAGGCGGTTGTGCGTATCAAGTTGACGAGCATCATGGTGAGCGACCAGGACAAGGCCCTGCGCTTCTACACTGACGTGCTGGGCTTTCGGAAGAAGCATGAGATCCCCGTGGGCGAGTTCAAGTGGTTGACTGTTGTGTCGCCTGAGGGACCAAACGACATCGAGTTGTCGCTGGAGCCCAACGCCAACCCTGCGGCGAAGGCCTTCCAGGAAGCGATGTTCACGCAGGGCATCCCGCTCGCGGCCTTCGAGGTGGCGGATCTCCAGGGCGAGTACGCGCGGCTGCGCGGGCACGGCGTCGCGTTTACGCGCGAGCCGACCAAGGCGGGACCGGTGACGATCGCGGTGTTGGCGGACACCTGCGGGAACTTGATACAGCTCTATCAGCCATCGTGAGGGCAGCCCGTGGATTGATCGCCGCGACAAGGCGCGTCTACTAAGCTGGCAGTCGGCAAGGCGGTACGGGGCGTATCGACGTGAACTCCCTGGGAGGAAACGCGATGTGGCGCACTGACACGCTGTGGTTCGATGTCGCCGTGGTGATGACGATCTTCGCCGCCGGCAGTGTGCTGTTCGGGCGGTTCGAAGAGCACAAGTCGCGTGGCCGGCGGCTCCTCAAAATAGCCATCGTCGTCGCGGCGATCGTCGCCTTGTCCGCCACGGTTGGCCGGCAATGGGCGTATGCCGTGCTCTCGGTACCTCTCCTCGCAGCGGCCTGGGTGCATCTCTACTGGCTACCCAAGCACGGCATCAATGGCTGGACCGCCGAGCCGCGAGACAAATACCTGCAGCTCCTGGAGGCTCGCGCGCGGCCGCGGACTCGCGGCCGCGCCGGGCCGTTTCCGGATCACGTCGCAGGCCCACCCGGTCCAAGTCGAAAAATCTAGACGGGATCGTGGCATCGCCGCACTGCGATTCGACGCCCGGCGGTTGACGGCCGGCCGCCGCATTATCCTAAGCCTGTCTCTCAGAGGAGCCACCCATGCAGCGCATCATCACGCTCTCGTTACTCACGCTGACACTGAGTGCGATCGGCGCCGGCGCGCAGGCGCCCCCGCGGCAGGCGTCCGGACAGGCCAAGGTGACGTGGTACTTCTACACGGTCAAGTGGGGCTATCAGGACGAGTACCTCGACCTGTTCCAGCGGAACCACTACCCGATTCTGAAAGCCAAGGAGAAGGCGGGGCTGTATCAATCGGTGCGGACCTACGTGCCCGAATTCCACGGCGACGGCCGCGCCGACTGGACCTTCGCCGTCGAGCTCGTCGTGCCGCCGCAGCCGCCGACGACTCCCACCGACGAAGAGATCATCGCGAAGCTCTATCCCGATCGCGCGAAGTTCGCGAAGGAGGAGCAGCGCCGCTTCGAGATTCTGCAGGCACACTGGGACGTGCCGCTCAACCGTGTCGATCTCGACGCGCGCAAGCCGTCGCGGTAGAAACAGCGTCACGCGGACGGGAGTCGCGCCGCGAGAGGGACCCATGACACGCCGCCATTCGAAACGCTCCGTGTCGTTATTCATCGTAACGATGCTGACGGTGCCGCAAGCGATCGCCGGCCAGCAGCCGGAGATTGCAACGACGGTGGCCTTCACAGAGGGCCCGGCCGCCGATCGTGACGGGAATGTCTATTTCACCGACATCATCAACCAGCGGATCATGAAGCTGAGCGCGCAAGGCGTGCTCTCGACCTTCCGCGAGAAGAGCAACGCCGCCAACGGCCTGCTGATCGATCCGCAAGGACGGCTGATCGCCTGCGAAGGCGCGCTCTTCGAGCGGCCGGGCGTGACCGTGGAGGGCGTCCCCAGGGTCACGAGAACCGATTTGACGACCGGCAAGATCGAGGTGCTCGCGGAAAGCTATGACGGCAAGCCATTGATCGGGCCGAACGACGTCACCATCGACGGCAAGGGCCGGTTGTATTTCACCGAGCTGAACGGCGGCGCGGTTTACCGCATCGACGCGCCCGGCAAGGCAGTGCGTATTCTCGCCGCGCCCGACGTTCAACGTCCGAATGGAATCCAGATCTCTCCTGACGATCGCGCGCTGTACCTGGTCGAAGCCAATCAAGCGCAGGGCGGCGCCCGGCTCATCCGCCGCTACGATCTGCAGCCGGACGGCACTGTTGCCAACATGCGCGTGCTCTACGACTTCTCGCCCGGCCGCAGCGCCGACGGCATGAGCATCGACGTCGAGGGCAACCTCTACGCCTCCGCGGGGTTGAATCAGCTTCGCGGGACGTCCGAGACGCTCGACACAAAAGCCGGCGTCTACGTCATTTCTCCACAAGGCAAGTTGCTCAAGTTTTTCCCAATTCCCGAGGACCTGATCACGAACAACGCTTTTGGCGGTCCGGACATGAAGACGCTGTACGTCACCGCGGGCAAGACGCTCTATCGGTTACGCACCGACATCGCCGGACTGCCGCGATAACAGCCCGGACCGTCGCAGCAGGCATGCGCAACACAATCCGTTGCGCAACAAAATTCGTTGCGCTACACTGGACGTTGTATGCCGATTGCCACGGCCCGCAAGGTGGAGGCGCTGCGCGTCGATTTCCGCTCGGCCGCGCGTCTGGCGGACATGCTCGGCGTCAGCCGATCGCAGGTCACGCGCTGGCTGCGCGGCGCCGGCATCGACCCGGCCAACGCCGAAAGAGTGGACCTGCTCGAATTGGTCTGGAGCAACCTGCTCCGGCTTTACGAGCGCGACGCCGCACTGGCGTGGCTGTTCGGCCTCAATCCCTCGCTTGGCGACCGGCGTCCCATCGACCTCATTCGCGCCGGCCGGACCGAGGAGTTGATGCGCGCCATCCGTGCCGAGCGTTCCGACGCCTTCGCGTGACGCTCTATCGCTGCTTCGCCTGGAACGAAGCCGCCCGCCGCGACGAGCCCGACGCCGCCTTGTGGTTTCCGCGGCCCCATCAGGGCGAGGGCCGTCACGACAACCCCGATCTGTATGGCTGCCTCTACCTCGCCGACCGCCCGCTGTCGTGCATCGTCGAGCAGCTCGCCCGCTTTCGCACGCAGCGGTTGTCGCCGGCGCTCCTCCGGCGGCGCGGGCTCCCGCTCGCGATCGCCGAGCTCGAACTCGATGCCGAAGCCGAGCTCGTTGATCTCGACAACCCGAAAGTGCTTGCCAGGGAACGGCTGCGTCCGTCGATGGTCGCCACGCGCGAGCGTCAGTTGACGCAGTCGCTGGCGCGATCGCTCTTCGAACGGCAGCCCGGCGTGGCCGGTCTGATGTGGTGGTCGATTTACGAGTCGCAGTGGGTCAACGTCACGCTCTTCGATCGAGCAGCCGCGAAACTGCGCCTCGGCGCGGTGCGCGCGCTCACGCCGAAGGACGCCGACGTCGTCCATGCCGCGGAGTTCTTTGCGTTGCCCGTACCTTCCCGGTCGTGACACGCCGTGCGGCCGGCAATGTTCGCCGGCCGAAACCTGAAACCTGAAACCTGCAACCTGAACTCAGTGCTTCGGGTTGTTCCTCACGATGAAATCGGTCAGCGCATCGCGATACACTTCCGGCGCCATACCGGCCATGTAGGACGAGAGATGACCGCGGTTGCGCAGGATCACGCGCTGGAAATTCGTCACCTCTCGCCACAGCCGGTGCGTGCGCGTGTAAGGTTGATCGAATTCGCCGACCACGGCGAGCACCGGGAACGTGATCTTCTTCAAGTCGAGCGGCGGCCGCGGCACGGCGGCGGGTACCGGCTGCGACGAGAGCTGCGACGGATCGGCCTCGCCGTTCTTGACTCCGGCTTTCGCCGCTTCGGCGGCCTGACGCGCCTGATACAGCTTGCGCGCTTCCGCGTCGAGCGGCGCCGTTCCCTGCGGGTCGGGCGGAATCAGCTTCGCGAATTCGCTGTCGGGATCCTCGCGCACGCCCGATCCGCCGAAGTGGGCGGTGATGAACCGCTCCGGCGCACGTGCCATGAGCTGGCTCGTGATCGATCCACCCATCGAGAACCCGCCGATGTGCG
Organism: uncultured Acidobacteriota bacterium; assembly: GCA_963807105.1. Taxonomy (GTDB): domain Bacteria; phylum Acidobacteriota; class Vicinamibacteria; order Vicinamibacterales; family UBA2999; genus DASPWV01. The sequence goes on from CAWEAM010000003.1 coordinate 884,927, forward strand.
CGCGCTTGATGCCCATCGCGTCCATGAACGCCAGCACGTCGAGGTCCATGTTCGGCGTCCGCTGCTGTCGCTTGCCATCGGGCCCGACCGTCTGGCCGTGGCCGCGCATGTCGATCGCGATCACGCGATTGGTTCTGGGCGATACTCGGGCCGAGGCCGTTCGCCATCCAGTTGGCCGCCGTTCCGCCCGAGCCGTGAATGAGGATGACCGGCACGCCCGTTCCCATTTCGAAGTAGTGGAACTTCGTGCCGTCCGAGTGGGTCCAGAACTTCTCCTGCCACCCGCCGGTCGCGAGCGGCACGTTGGGGAGCTCTTGCGCCCGGACGACCGCCGGCGCCGACGTCGCGAGTGCGACAAGACTGACCGCGACCAACCCTGCGATCCTGCGCATGTGAACCTCCTCGAGGGCTTGAGCGCCGCCCGGCATTGTATATCTTGCTCTGACAGGCCTATCGGACACGGACCTTGGCGATGAGAACGACCCGAGCCGGTGCCTTCGCGGCCTTGACGCTAATATCGCTGTCGGCCGCTCATGGCGACACACAAGTGAGCGCGCGGCCGCTTGCCATTGTCAATGCCACGGTAATCGACGTCCGCGCCGGTCGCGCCGTGCCAGGGATGGCAATCGTCGCATCCGGCAATCGAATCGCCGCCGTTGCAACGAACGAATCTGTCCGCCTGCCCGCCGCCGCGTACGTGATCGACGCGGCCGACAAGTACGTGATCCCCGGCCTGTGGGACATGCACGCACATTTGGGTGCGGGAGGCCTGCCTGCTGAAATCGACATGCCGCTCCTCGTCGCCAACGGCGTCACCGGCATTCGCGAGATGTGGTCGGACTGCTATCCCGGTACCGACGCAGGCGACTGCCTCGCGGCGCGACGCACGTGGCAGCGGCAAATCGAATCCGGCGAGCTCCTCGGACCGCGCATCCTCGCCCTCGCCGGCTGGCCCGTCAACGGATCGCGTGGCTTACCGAAAGGTTCGCCGGCGTTTTTCGCGGCGGAAAACGCTGAGCAGGGCATCGAGCTCGCGCGCTACTTCGCGCAGAGAAGGGTCGACTTCGTCAAGATCTATCCAAACATCTCGCGCGAGGGATTCTTTGCGCTGGCGAAGGAAGCGCGCCGGCTGGGTCTGGGCGTCGCCGGCCACGAGACCCCAGCCGTCACGGCGATCGAGGCGTCGGACGCCGGGCAACAGAGCTTCGAGCACGCGCGCGTGTTTCTTCTCAGCTGTTTCGCCGGCGCTGCAGAGCTCGCACGGCTTGGAGCGAACGCCACCGTGGACGGCAAGTCGCGGCGCCGCATGGTGGACGAGTACCAATCCGGCGATCTGCGCATCGATCTTCAGGACGTTCGTGAAAAACGGTACCCGTTACGTCCCGACGCACTTGACGCGGCGCATGGACGCCTTTGCGCACGACCCGTCGTTTCGTGAGGACGCGCGTTCGAAGTACATTCCGCGCCAGCAGTGGAGCAGGTGGACCCGTGATGCCGACGGCGTCGCCAAACGCGATCCCTCACCGGAAGGCCGCAAGGTGATGCGCGACTTCTACACCAAAGGGCTGGAGATAACCGGGGCGGCGCACAAGTCCGGCGTCAAGGTGCTGGCCGGCACCGATGCCGGCGACAGCTACGTGTTTCCCGGATTTGCGGTACACGACGAGCTGCAGGAGCTGGTCAAAGCCGGGCTCACCCCCGCCGAAGCGTTGCGAGCCGCGACGTGGGAGGGCGCGGAGTTCCTGGGACGAACGGCCGACGCGGGAAGCCTCGAGCCGGGGAAGCTCGCGGATCTGGTGGTGCTCGATGCGGATCCGCTGGCTGACATCCGCAATACCTCGAGGATTCGCGCTGTGGTGGTCAACGGACGATACCTGGATCGAAGCGCGCTCGATCGTTTGCTGAGCAGCGCCGAAGCGGCTGCCAGGCGCTGACTGGCGCCGCACGAGGTCGATGGAGCACACCATGACACAGTTGCGCGACGTTGTTGCACTCGTCACCGGCGCGAGCCGCGGCGCCGGCCGCGGCATCGCGGGCGAGCTGGGCGCCGCCGGCGCCACCGTTTACGTCTCTGGACGGAGCGTCGACGGCGGAGCGACGACGGACGACGTGCCGGGGACGATCGACCAGACGGCTCGGGAGGTCACCGAGCGTGGAGGACGCGGGATCGCGGTGCGGTGCGACCACGCCGTTGACGTCGACGTCGCGGCGCTTTTCCACCGCATCCGCGACGATCGCGGTCGGCTCGATCTCCTGGTCAACAACGTCTGGGGCGGGTACGAGCACATGGAGGGTCCACTCCCACGCGTGCCGTTCTGGGAGCAGCCGCTTCAGCAGTGGGACGGCATGTTCACCGCCGGCGTGCGCGCGCATGTGACGGCGAGCCGCCAGGCGGTGCCGCTGATGCTGCCGCAGGGGCGTGGCCTGATCGTGACGACCACGGCCAGACTGGACGTGCTGCCGTACCTGCGCAACCTGTTTTACGACCTGGCGAAGAATGCCGTCGCCCGCCTGACCTGGGCGATGGCGCAGGAGCTCGGCGACCACGGGATCGCCGCGGTCGCCGTCGCGCCCGGGTTCATCCGCACCGAGCGCGTCGTCGAGGCGTTCCGCAAGGCCGGTGCGATGGCCGCGCTGAATGGTCCGGGCGGGCCCAAAGAAACACCGACGTACCTGGGCCGCGCGATCGTCGCGCTGACGGCCGACGCGCAAGTCACTCGCGAAATCGGGTCAGGTGCTCGAGGTCGGCGCCCTCGCCCGTGAGTACGGCTTTACGGACGTCGATGGAACGCAGCCGTCGCCGTTCCGCCTGCCGGCGAGCTCGTAGGGAATGTCGGCAGCCGAGGGGCGAGTGTCGCTGAGTGTCGAAATTTGTACGCTCGCAAGCGCTACCATAGCGAGCTCACCGAGCGTTCCGGAGTCACGTCTAGCCCGGGCCGCATCACAATCGACTCTGGACTTCCGGTCGAAGTCGATGGACTATCAAGACACTCACCCAGCGTACCGACATCGAGGAGTGGCCTATGAGTTTGTTGTTTTTGGCCTCGAATCTTCTCGAGCGCGTTGGCCTCAGGCAACGCACTGGAGACCTGCACCACCGGCGCCCGCCAAACCACCCAAGACGGAAACCCCACGGCAGCTGCGCGATCGGCTGCGTGAAGAAGTCAGGAGTCGCGGCGGTCAGCCCGAAGCGATTCAAACGATCACCGGCGACTGCGACCAGCAGGTGGCAACGCAGCTGAAGGACTACTCCGACTGGCTCGCAAGCCATTAGCCGGGGCGTCCGCGTTCGCGTCACTCGTCGTGCCGCGAAGATCCCCGCGCGTGAGACGCGCGCATCTACCGTGACCAGGGCCGGTCTCGCCATCGCGTAGCGAGGCGGACCAGCCCTTTCATCCTGTCGAAGTTGCGCCTGTCGCGCGCACCGGAACGTTTACAGTAACGTTCCATGCCCAACACCAACCGCAACGCGTTGTCTTCCATGGCGCTGTCGTGCTCTTCGCCGGTCTGCTCAGTGGGTGAGCAATGCGCGCATTGACGTCCTGGCCGTTGATCCTGATCTTCGCGACGCTCGTTCACGTGGACTGGCACTTCGCTCGGCCGGCGCACCATCGGCTCAGCCTCGGTTGGTCCACGCACTGGCTGTTTGCGATCGCGTTTTTCGCCGTCGCCGGCAGGTATATCGGACGCCGGTGGCCTCGCGCACCCTGGAAGGCAGCGGTGTGGAACGTCGGCGCGGCGTTGATCGTCGCGCAAGCAATAGAGCCCGTGCTCGTAGCCGCGTTCTACGAATGGCGACTGGGCTATCCGGTGACGCCGGAGCGATGGTCGGTGTTTTTCGAATCGATGGCCGCCGGTCTCCCGGCACTGGTCGCGGGCGTGTGGCTGGCAGTGCGTGCGACGAGGCAGCCGAGATCCACCGCAAAGGTCATCGGTGGTAATCCGCAAGGCCACTAGAGGCGACGCGAGCGGGATTCTCGAGTGCCTCCGCCTCGCGTTCGACCCGTACCGCGGGCGCTACACGCCCGAGGCGTTTGCCGACACGGTGATGAACGCGCAAACCATTCAGCACCGCCTGTCGATGATGACCGTCCTGGTCGCCGTGGACGACTCAAACACAATCCTCGGCACCGTCGGTTGCCAGCGTGTCGGCCCAGATGAGGGACACCTTCGCGGCATGGCGGTACGGCCAGCACAGATCGGAAGCGGCCTGGCCGGACGTCTCCTCGAAGCGGTCGAGGACGAGCTGCGACGGCAAGGCTGTTCCCGGATCACGCTGGATACCACCGCGCCGCTCGAGCGCGCGGTACGCTTTTACGAGCGCCACGGCTTCCGACGTACGGGCGTCGTCCGCGACTTTTTCGGGATGCCTCTGTTCGAATTCACGAAGGAGATCGTGGCGCAAGGCGATCTGCTCTAGGGCGGTGATCATCTCGTCCATGCCATCAGTGAGGGACCTGTGTCTCAGGAGAGTGTCAGAAGTGATTCGCCGGACACGGCGCAGTTGCCGCGGCGGAGACGCGCTTGAGCAGCGCGGGACGGCCTCTGATTCACGACCTCAAGGGTGTCGTCTCAATCCCAGCGCCACGCAGAGCCACGCCACCGTGAGGCATCCGAAGGCGAGAAAGAGCGGCACCAGCGCTTCGGCAGTCGCGATCGCGATTATGGCGTGTGGAACCGGGCTCGGGCTCACCCCGATGAGGCGAAGGGTGCTGAGGAGACCGGCGAGCAGACCGCACAATCCGGCGAAGATGCCGGACAGCGACAACGGCCGCATCAACGCGAGCCGCTGTTCGGTGGGACGGACCGCGTAGCCGATCCCTGCCGCCAGCGGCAGGAGCGTCACCACCATGCTCAGCAGACCGACGATGCTGGAGTGTGTCAGGGCTTCGCGCATGTTTCCTCCGGTGGATCGGATCTTTAGGACCGCTTCGCGGTGGGACCCTTCGGGTAGGACCCGCTCCGCGGGTGGGACCCTTCGGGTGGTCCTCCCTGCGCGGCGGTCCTCCCGAAGGCTCTGTTAGCTGATAGAACGCGCCGGAGGCGCGGGCGTGACAGTCACGACTGCGGTCCTTGCGCGTTATGACCTGTATGGATCGCGAGTCCGAGCTGGCGCTCGTCGCCCGTCTCAAAACGGGAGAGGCGGCGGCCTTCGATCTTGTGTACGAGCGATTCAACGCCCCGCTCTTCAACTTGCTCGTGCGATTGTCGCGCCGCCGCGACGTCGCGGAGGACCTGCTGGAGGAAACGTGGCTCCGCCTCGTCAATCGATCGCCATCGCTTCGCGCCGACACGCGGCTGGGGCCGTGGCTCTTCACCGTCGCGCGCAATCTCTATCTGAGTCATCGCCGCTCGCGCCTGGTCGAAGACGCGCACGCGGGCGGATTGATCGGCTTGTGGCCGTTCGGCTCGCCAAACCCTTCGCCGTTCGAGTCGCTGGCGGCAAGCGAAGCCGATCGCCGGCTCGAAGCCGCCCTCGGGACCCTGCCGGTCGCCTATCGCGAAGCGCTCCTGCTCGTCGGCGTCGAAGGCATGCGGCCGGCGGAAGCGGCGGCGGTGTGCGGCATCACGCCGGAAGCGATGCGCCAGCGATTGAGCCGGGCGCGTGCGCTGATCGCCGAACGGCTTGATCGAGAAAGCACGCCGCAACTGGCGGCGTTACGAGAGGTAATGACATGACGTCCGACGCTGTCGACGATCGACTGCTCCATGACCTGCAGCGTCTGCCGATCTTCACGCTGAATGAAGAGCGCGCAGAGCGAGTCCGTACGCGCTGCCATGTCGCGATGGCGCGCCGCCGGCGACGAATCGAGCGCTCGACGCGACTCTCGTTCATGCGCCGCGTCCTTGAGCCGGCGCTGATCGGCGGACTATCATTCGTCTATCTCGTGGCGGTCATCCTCGACGCGTTGCGACTGCACAGCAGCGGTTAGAAGCAACTGCTCCTTCGCTATCGTGGCCTCGTCGCCGCCAGTCCCTCGGCCACTTCCACCGACCATTCGAGCCGGTCCGGTTCGATCACCAGGAAAAATGATCGTGGGTCTTCACTGATGTACTTCACGCCACTGCCCGGACCGTGTTGCTCCACCACCGACGCCAGAGAACGGCCGCTGACGTCGCTGTGAAGAACAATGCGCAACGTGCCCTCCGTGTCCGGCGAGAGCCGGCGTGCTTGCCAGGTCACGCGCACGAGGCCGGTCGTGCTGATGAACGGATCGGTCTGCAGGAGGGCACGTCCGGACCACTGCCCGCGTGGCTGCCACACTGTGATGTCTTCGGTCCGGGTCGTGGCGTTGCTGCGACACGCCACGCCAAACGCCACGATCAGGAGAGCGACCAGCAGGGCCTCCGCCTTCGCTGAAGCGAGCGCGGACAAGCAAGCCCCGCCGCTACGTCGTCGTCGCAGCGGACCCTCGGACGGCGCGCATCACGAGGTTACGCATCAGCGGAACCTTGTAGCCGTTGTGGCGCAGTGGTTGCGCGCCTTCCACCGCGAGCCGTCCGGCCATCTCCGCGGTTTCCCTGGTGCGCGGTCTACCCGCCACGGCGGCTTCGACCGCCCGCAGCCGGAGCGGCGTGGCCGCGACCGCTCCCACGGCAATTCGCATGCTGGCAATGGTCCCGCCCGTTACCTTCATCGCCGATGCGACGTTGACGAGCGGGAAGTCCCAGACTTGCCGATCGCGGACCTTCTCGAAATAGAAATCGGCGCCTGCCCAGGTGGAAGGGATGCGAATCGCCGTCAGGAGCTCGCCCGGCTGCAGCGCGGTCATGCGCGTGATGTCGTAGCCGGGCCCAGTGAAGTAATCCTGCGCCTCGACGACCCGCTCGCCGTCGGCGCGGCGAATCACCATCCGGGCGTCGAGGGCGACAAGTGCCGGCGCAGTGTCGGACGGGCTCACGGCGACGCAGCGGTCGGCGTTGAAGATCGCGTGCTCGCGATTTATCGCCGTTGGCGTATCGGCATAGCAGATGTTCCCGCCGGCGCGGTAGCACGGCCAGGCGCTGCGATAGTACCAGCAGCGTGTGTCCTGCGACACGTTGCCGCCAATCGTGCCTTGATTGCGAATCTGCGGCGAGGCTACCAGCTCCGCCGCCTGACGCAGCAGATCGAAGCGTTCGCGCACCGTGGGGTGCCGCACGACATCGATGAGCGTGGTCGTCGCGCCGATCTCAAGGCCGCCCTCGACTTCCTTGATCCCTGCGAGCTCGGTGACGTTGGTCAAGTCGATCACCGCTTCGGTGCGCTTGGCGCGGTCTTTGAGCCAGTCGAACGTGTCGAGGCCGCCGGCCATGATCCAGGCACGTTCACCGAGCCGATCGGCCAGCCGCAGCGTGTCGTCCAGAGTCTCGGGCTGATAGAGCTCGAACACCGGCATCACATCGTGAATCGTGGCCATAGACCTCTCCGTTTGCGGACCTCGATCGCGGACCTGAGGTCCGCGCTACGCGCGATCAACACTCGCCCGACGTACCAGCCGTGCCCGCCTAAACGTTCGCCGCCAGCGGATCGTGCGTTGCACGGCCGCCTGCCTCGAGCGCTGTCAGAATCATGTCCGGCGTCACTGGCGCGCGATGGAAGATGTCGTCTCCGACCGCTGCCGCAAGCGCGTTGACAACTGCGCCGAATCCCGCGCCGACCGGTGCCTCGCCGACGCCGCGGGCGCCAACGGGCGTTTCGGGATCTGGAATATCGAGCGCCGCCCACTGCATGTGTGCCGGAGCATCGAGAATGGTCGGCGGCTTTGTCTGATAAAAACGCCGCGCCACCGGGGTGCCGTACTGCTGGTCGTACACCCATTTCTGTCCGATGGCGTGCCCCAGCCCGAGCATGATGCCGCCGTTGACCTGCCCGCCGAGACTACGGGGATGGATGACGGTGCCGACATCCGCAACCGATACGAACTCGAGCACGCGGTAGACGCCGGTCTCGATATCGACTTCGACTTCGGCGAAGCCGGCAACGTACGACTTCGACGAGCCGTCGCGCCCGTAGTTGTCCCTCGCAACACCCATCAATCCCTGCCCGGCCAGCGCGGTGGCCGACACTTTGGTAAACGGGTTGATGTCGGCTGGCAATTCGTGCCCGTCGAACCTGCCGCCAGCCTTGATGGCGCGCTCGGCGGCTTCGGCCAGTGTGAGACCACGGCCGCCACGCTTGGCGAACACGCGTTCGTCAGCGACCTCGTAGTCATCCGGGCGTCCACCCAGCGCTTGCGCGGCAATTTCCTGCAGCTTCTTCCGCGCGTCCATGCCAGCCGCATGCGCCGCACGCGTCATCGCATGTGTCGTCTGGCTGCCGCCCTGGCCGCAGGTCGAGGGCATGTGCTTCGACGTGTTGCCCCAGGTCACGTCGCACTTCTCCCATGGAACGCCGACGAGTTCGGCGGCGACGCGATGGCAGTCGAACACCGACTCGGTTCCCAGATTGCCGATGCCGGATTGAATGGCGAGGCGCCCGTTCGGCTTGATGATGATCAACCCGTCGAAACCCATCGAGCCGGCTGAATACGCGCTCACCGCAACGCCGACCCCGCGTACCTTGGTGCCGGTTCGCTGACCGCTCCGAGCCTTGCGTTCCTCCCACCGGAACAGCTCCGCGCCATGATCGAGCGCCTGTTTGAGGAACGCGCTCGTCGTGTAGTTCTGCTGGCCGCGGGCGTTGAGCGCGCCGAACCTCGCCTTGCCTTCCGGGGCATTGATGCGATGCATCGCGAGCTCGTCGATGCCGAGCTTCCTCGCCGCCTTCGCGAGAATCGGTTCCATCAACGCATTTCCCTGGAACCCTCCGGGCGCCCGCTGCGCGCCGCGCGGTGGCGTGTTGGTCAGCACCGACAGGCTGCGCCAGCGCATCGCCATCGGCTGGTACGACAGCGAAATGTGGTCCGCGGCCGAGCGGCCGTCGCCAACGACGTCGTAGGGACCGTTGTCGACAATCACGAAGCCGTCCAGCGCGACGATGCGGCCATCCTTGCCGAAACCGACTTTCATGCGCGAGTGCAATGCCGGCCGCGCGCGTCCAATCCACTGCTCGTCTTCGCGCGTGATGCGCATCATCACCGGCGTGCCGGTCTTCTTCGACAGCAGCGCCGGGACGACGGTGAACACGTAGCCCGAACCCTTGCTCCCGAACCCACCGCCCGTGTACTCGCTGATGATGACGACGTCCTTGGGTTCGATGCCGACCCATCGCGCGACGGCGCTGATCGTGCGCATCGTGCTCTGGGTCGAGCAGTGCATGTAGAGCTTCCCATTCTGCCAATACGCCATCGCGCTCCGCGTTTCGAGCGGCTGGTGGCTCGTATTGGCGCCGACGAACGTTTCGTCGAGCACGAGATCGGCGCGCGCCAGCGCGGCATCGACATCGCCGACCTGCCACTCGTCTGTCGCCTTGCCCATCGGCAGCTGACCGGCGTTCGCCGCGGCGAAGTCCTCCTCCGTCCATTTCCATTCCTGGACTTTTGGCGGATTCGGCGGGGGCGGCTGTCCTGGCGCGGGCGGCGCGGGTTGCGGCCGCACCCACACGTTCCCTTGCGTGCGCGCGTTCGGTCCGTTCGGCCGCAGGCTCTCGAGCGGATCGGTGACAAACGGCAATGGCTCGTAATCGACCTGAATGCGTTCGATCGCTTCAGCGGCGGTGAGCTCGTCTACCGCCGCGACCGCGAGAATCGGCTCGCCGACGTAGAGCGGCTCCAGCGTCAGACCGCGTTCGCTGAGCGTGCTGGCGATGATGCCCTCGCCAAGGTTCGCGCCTTCCACGACAGCTGGAAGATCGTCAGGTGTGAGAATCGCCTTTACGCCAGGCATTGCCAGCGCCTCGCGCGTGTCGATGCGCAGCACACGCGCGTGCGGCCGCGGGCTGAGCAGGAGCTTCGCGAACAGCATCCCTTCGGCCCGGAAGTCTTCGGCGTACCTGGCGCGGCCGGTGACTTTCGCGACGAGGTCGGGCGTCGTGTAGTTCTGGCCGACTAGCTTGTTTGCCACGATGACCTCCGCAGGGGATCCCGCATGTATTCCGCGCCGCGCGAGAGCGCCGTGAGAATCTTGTCGTAGTCCTGGCACCGGCAGAGATTGCCCGAGACGCCGTGTGCGAGCTCCTGACGCGTGGGATTCGGGTTGGTCTTGAGGAAGCCCACGGTCGCCATCACGAACCCGGGCATGCAGAACGCGCACTGGAATCCCTGTTCGTCAACCACCGCCTGCTGCACGGGATGGAGCGTTCCATCTGCCGCGGCGAGGCCCTCGATGGTGACGATGGGCTTCTTGCGAACCGAGTGGGTGAGCACCGAGCACGAGTAGCGCGGCACGTCGTCCACGAGCACGGTGCACGCGCCACACTCGGAGCGGTCGCATCCGAGCTTCGTTCCGGTGAGACCCAGCTTGTAGCGGAGCGTCATCGCGAGCGTTTCCTGCGGCATGACATCCACGCGCCGGTCCTGTCCATTCACCCGGAGGGTGATGAGTCGCTCGATGCCGCCAGCAACGTTACTCGCGTTCTGGCCGCTAAGTGGCGTGGCACGCATCAGGTAGCCGGCTGCCGAAGAAACCGCCCCCGCCGCGATCACGCCTTTGATGAAGGTCCGTCGCGAAACCCCGAGTGCCGACCGGTCGGTCATACGCGTCTCCAGGTTTGAGGCTGGTGTAGGAATGGGATCGGCAGATTGTAGGCGCAGATCCGATTTCAAATCACGAGATCTCTTCACGTCGAGGTGTACGGACGAGTTCCTCACCAGCGGCATCCGCGTCGTGGCCCGGGCCACCGGCGCAACCCAAGCGGGCGGGCGGCCGTGTGAGTGATCCCCCAAAGACACTTGAGTTGACGCCGCCAACGGCGCGGGGCGCCCACAAACGCCGTTGAATGCGGCCACCCGGCCGCATTCCATGGGTCCTGCTTGCGTTAACCCAAGCGCATTGAGGGAGTAATGCCCGAGCTTACGCTCCGGCCGAGCGGCCGAATCAGGGCGTATTGATAACCTCGCCGGCGAGCGCTGGCGTGTGTCGTGGCAGCCGACGCGCCCGGGTCGATTGCTCGAAGCTGTACCCGATTGCCAGCAGCCTAGGCTCGCTGAACGCTGGACCGAGGAACGAAATGGCCACCGGAAGACGATCGCCGGTGAACCCTGCGGGCACGATCAGATCGGGAAACCCGGTCAGATTGGCGATGTTGGTGCCGCCGAGCCCCATCGCACCAAGCAATGCCCCCGGCGTCGCAGCGGCGCTGACGCCTGGGTCGGCGATAAGTCCCGGCCGTCGTGACGCCGTCGGATAGACGATCGCATCCAGCTGTTGCGACGCGAGAATTCCTTCTACTGCCGCTCGCATCAGCGGAAGAGCATGATCGCGGACAGACGTGTAACGATAGTCGTCCATCGTCCCGCTCTCGGCTTCGCGCTTGAACAGCGTCCAGCGACTCGGGTTGGGCCCAGCGTCGCCGCGGGTCGCCGTAAACTGCTCCGCGCGTTCGATCATCTGCGCGAGCGTCTTGGGGAACTTGGGGCCGATGGTGGTCAGATACTGCGCGATCTGCTCGGTGAATTCTGGCCGGCGGATCGCGTTATAGAACTCGTCCTTCGCGTCCAGGAGCCACTTCGGGTAACGCACGTCGACCACGGTCGCCCCGGCTCTGCGCATTGATCCGAGGGCCGCCTCGATGACCCAATCGACGTCGGCGTCCTGACCGAAAAAGTCACGCGCGACCCCGATGCGAGCACCCTTCAGCGCATCAGCCTTCAAATACGTCGTGTAGTCGGTCTCGAAGCGCCCTTCGCTCTTTTCCGTCGCCGCGTCTGCACGATCGACGCCAGTCATCACTCCCAGCACGGCGGCGATGTCGTAGACGTTCCTCGCCATTGGACCTGCGGTGTCGAACGTCAGGGCCAGCGGAATGATGCCGTCGCGACTCAACAGCCCGTGCGTCGGCTTCAGTCCGACGATGCCGTTGGCGGCAGACGGTCCACGGACGGAACCACCAGTGTCGGTGCCGAGGCCGACTACGGCATAAGCCGCCGCCACGGCGGCGCCTGTGCCGCCCGATGACCCTGAGGGACTGCGCGTGAGATCGTGTGGATTGAGCGTCTGTCCGCCGAGTGAGCTGTAGGCCCCTCCGGACGCGAACTCGGAGAGATTGGCCTTCCCGATGATCACCGCGCCAGCGTCGCGCAGCTTCTTCACGACAAATGCGTCGTCAGGGGGCACCGAGCCCTCGAGCAGCACCGATCCGCCCGTCGTCGGCATGTCGAGCGTGTCGAAGTTGTCTTTGAGCACGATAGGGATGCCATGCACAACCGATCGAGGGCCCTTCGATCGACGCTCAGCATCGAGTGCGCGAGCGGTCTCGAGCGCCTTTGGATTCACTGTGATCAACGCGTGAAGGGATGGGCCGCGCCGATCGTAGGCAGTGATTCTTGCCAGCGATAGCTCGGTCAACTTTTCCGACGTCAGCGTGCCGGCCTTGAAGGCCGCGTTGAAGTCGGCGATGGTAGCCGTGTCCAGATCGAGCGGACGCCGCGCCGAGACGACCAGGGCTGTGAGCGGCAGCAAAATGCTCACGGCGAGCAGACGGATTGCAATTGTCATCGGTCAACGCCCCCCCGCGTCGGCGGCGCAGATTATAGGTGTAAGCGGTGCAAGCTGTGCAAGCGGTGCAGTCGGTGCGACGAGTGCAACTACTGAACGACGTCCACCGAATCCTGCCGCCGAATCGGCAGGCTCAGGCGTATACTCCCGCCAACCAGGGAGATCGCATGCGCACCTTCTGTTTGGCCGTCGTCGTCGCTTCGGCGCTGACCTTGGCGCCGCGTCCCGCCGCCCAGTCGCTGGCGCCATTCACCGCCGAGGACATGCTCAAGGTCGCCACCGCCTCGATCCTCGACCTGAGCGAGGACGGCGCTCGCGTCGCGATCGCGGTTCGCACGCTGGCGGACAACGCCATCACCGACCACCGCCGTTTCGGCGACCCGACGTATGCCGCCCCGAACATGGTGGACGTCATTGCCTACGACACCCGCTCCGGGCGCAGCGAGAAGGTGTTCAAGCAGTTGATGAACGTGCGCCAAGCGGCCTGGTCGCCTGTCGGCGGCAGACTCGCGCTCCTCACCACCGCAGAAAACGCTGAACATCTGCCGGTCATCACAGCATGGGTGTGGGACGCTTCGACGCGTGCGCTCGCAGAGGTGCCGCGCACGCCCGGAGCGGCGATCGCCGCGACGTCCGACCTCATGTGGCTGCGCGACGGATCGAAGCTGCTCGTTGCCCTCCGCGATCCAGCGCAGGATCGCGCCGCGCAAGCGGCGTTTCGCAAGCTCGTCGACGGTCCCATCGTCGTGCACACCGCAAAGGAGCCGTTCCTCGATTGGGACGGCCTGCGCCGCGCCGACCGCACGGTGTCGCTGGCCGAGCTCGATCCGCGCACCGGCGACGCGCGAGTGCGGCTGCCGGAATCGAAGGTGACCGACTACCAGCTCTCGCGCGACGGCACCTTCATCGTCTTTCGCGAGGACGTCACCGAGAAGACGGATTACGACGTCATCTTTGGCACGCAGAACAACGTGAAGATCGCACGCGACGGCGCGACGAAAACGCTGCTCGACGCGAAGACGCTGAAGACCGCCAACCTGACATGGTCCGACGATCGAACGGCGTTTGCATACGCGGATAAGGGCCAGGTCTTCGTGCAGACGATCGACGACGACAAGCCGCGTGCGCTCACGCCGAAAGAGGAAAAGAAAGACGACAGCGCGCCCGCGGGCGTGCGCGGCAGCGAGCAGGACGCCGAGTCGTTCTCCGTCGGTCCGTTCAGCCGCGACAACGCCAAGATCGTGCTCACCAGCAAGAAGGGCTGGTACGTGGCGTCGGTCAAGGACGGCGCGCGCGAGCGCGTGCTCACGCTCGACGACAAGAACGAGACGAACAACCCGCGCATTTCGGCCCTGGGCTGGACGCCAACGGGCGATGCGCTCCTCGTCAACTACAGCGAGCCGACCCGCTGGGATCGCGGCGTGATGCGCCTCGACGCGCAGAGCAAGCAGTTCACGCCGCTCGTCAAGGACAACAACCTGTATCAGAACGTCCGGCTCTCGCGCGATGGCGGCACGGTCGTCTACGCGATGAGCGATGGCGATCGCCCGGCCGAGATCTACGCCGTCGACGCCAGCTTCCGCAATCCCCGCAAGCTCACGGATCTCAACCCGTGGATGGCGGGCAAAGCGCTGCCGAAATCAGAGCTCGTTTCTTATCGCGATGCCGACGGCAAGACGCTGTACGGCGTGCTGCGCTATCCGGTGAACTATCAGAAGGGCCAGAAGTATCCGACCGTGTTCGAGATCTACGAGACGTTCTTCGACAACGGCTTCAACGCCCGCGCCGCGTTTCTCGCCAACCACGGCTACGTCGTCTTTCACCCGTCGGTCAACCTCGTCGTCGGCCGTCCGGGTGAGTCGTGGGCCAAGGGCGTCACCGCCGCGGCCAACCGGCTGATCGACATGGGCATTGCCGATCCGGATCGGCTTGGCGTGCATGGCACCAGCTACGGTGGCTATGCGACCGTCCTGCTCCTCACCGAAACGGATCGCTTCAAGGCCGCCGTCAACGTCTCGGGCAAAGTGAACATGGTGAGCTTCTACACCGACAGCCCTCGGCTCGGCGTGCGCAACACGCACGCGCCGGAAAAGAGCCAGGACCGGATCGGCGGCACGCTGTGGGAATATCCGGAGCGCTATCTCGAGCACTCGGCGATCATGCGCGCCGATCGCATCAAGACGCCGCTGTTGACGATCAGCGGCGACCAGGATCCGAACGTCCCGGGGAGCCAGTCGCGCGAGATCTACTACGCGCTGCGGCGTCTCGGCCGCGAAGTGGAGTGGGTGCGCTACACCAACGGCGGCCACCGCCCGCCAAACTCCGCCAGCGAGTCGATCGATTTCGAGACTCGCATCCTCAACTGGTACGAGAGGCACCTGAAGCCGAGCGCGCCGTCGCCAACTTCGCAGCAGTAGCGCAGATCGTCCCGCGTGCACTTTCGCATCGGGGTTTCAAAGGCCGCAACTAGGCTGTGGCGCATGGCATGAGCGGCCCGCAGGAAGCGCAGACGCGGCAGCCTCGTCTCGCGCGCGAGATGGGACTGCTCGGGCTCACCGCCACGGGCGTGTGCGCCATGGTCGGCGCCGGCATCAACGTGATTCCGTTCATGATCCAGCGCAATGTGCCCGGCATCGGCCCATTCGTGCTGCCGGCCTTCGCCATTGCGATGATTCCCGCCATGCTCGCCGGCCTTGCCTATGCCGTGCTGGCGTCGGCGATGCCGCGCGCTGGCGGCACCTATGTGTTCGCCAGCCGCGGGCTCAATCCGTACCTCGGATTCGTGGCGTCGTTCTCACAGTGGTTTGCACTCTGTGTGGCGATTGGCGTGGTCTCGTATGTGCTCGTGCCATTTCTCCGTGACATCGCGCTCATCGCAGCGTCGAGCGCCGTCGCGGCGGCACTCGAGCGCGGGCCGGTGCGTCTGACGATCTCGCTCGGTGTGCTGTGGGCCGCCGTGGCCGTCAACTTGCGCGGCATCGCGCTCTACGAGCGGCTGGTCGTGCCGCTGATGTTTCTGACGTTCTTCCTCGGCGGTGTGGTGATCGTCGCCGGGTTCGCCTTCGATCATGCTGACTTCGCGGTGGTGCTCGCGCGGCAGGGGCGTGGCCTGCGCGACGGGGCTGTGGCGTTCGTGGCGGCCGACACGATGCTCACGGCCTCGGCGGTGCTGTTTGCCTCGTTCATCGGCTTCGATTCCATTGCGCAGGCCGGTGGTGAGGCGAAGAACCCAGGGCGCAATCTGCCGCTCGCCATCGCCATTGCCATCATCTCGGTTGCCGCCTTTTACATGCTCTTCACCGCGGCCGTGTATCACGCCGTGCCGTGGCAGTACATCGCCGCCGAGGCGCAGCAACGAGATCTCACGGCGCCCGGCTTGCTCGGCTATCTGCTGCCGCCGTTCTGGACGGTGGTCATCGCCTCCGCGGCCGCCATCGCGCTGATCAAAGACCTGCCGCCGATGCTGCTTTCGGTATCGCGGCTGATGTTCGCGTGGGCGGAGGACGGGATCTTCCCCCGCGCCGTGGCTGCCGTGCACCCCCGCTTTCGTACGCCGCATGTCGCCATCATCGCCAGCGGCGGCATGGCAACGATGGGCGTGATCGGCAGCCACGTCGCCGGTGACTTCTTCCTTGGCGTGGATATCCTGGTCACGGCGATGCTCGTCAACTTCCTGCTGATGGCCGTGACCGTGCTCGCGCTGCCGACGCGCAACCCGTCACTGGCGCGCGCGGTGACCGTCATCCCATCGTCGGGTACACGGGCGGTACTTGCGGGCCTCGGCGTCATCGTCCTTGGCGTGTTCATCACGATGCATACCTGGAAGGACCTCACCGGGCCCTCAGTGGCGTGGTACTTTCGATCGACGTATCTGTGGGGGATGGTCCTGGCGGCCGGATCGGCGATCTATTACCGCGAAGTACGAGCCCTTCGACGACGCGGCGTGGACGTCCGTGCTCGATTCCGGCAACTGCCGATCGACTGACTTTCGTATCAGATGACACATCCTGTTGAACGATGTGAGCTGGGGCCGGGCCTGTCGGTCTCGCGCGCCATCACTGGCCTTTGGCAGATTGCGGACATGGAACGCCACGGAGGTCCGCTCGATCTCGAAAGGGCCGCGGCCGCCATGCAGCAGTACGTGGCAGCGGGGCTCACGACGTTTGACATGGCCGATCACTACGGTTCGGCCGAGCTCGTCGCTGGCCTTTATCGGTCGCAGCATCGCGGCCCCGCGCAGATGCTCACGAAATGGGTGCCGAAGCCCGGGCGCTGCTCGAAAGCTGCCACGCGCGCCGCAGTGGAGCGCGCGTTGACCCGCCTTCGTGCCGACACGATCGACCTCCTGCAGTTTCATGCGTGGAACTACGCCGACCCGAGCTGGCTCGAGACGCTGTTCAGCCTGCAGGAGCTGAAGGCCGAGGGATTCATCCGCCATCTGGGTCTCACCAACGTCGATGCCGTTCACCTGAATATGGTGCTCGCCAGCGGCATCGAGGTGATCTCGAACCAGGTGTCGTACTCGCTACTCGACCAGCGCGCGGCGAAGTCGCTGGCGCCGCTGTGTGTCACCCGCGGCGTGCAGCTGCTCGCCTACGGCACCGTCGCCGGTGGATGGTTGACCGAGCGCTGGCTCGGTCAATCGGAGCCGGACTGGGAACGGACCGGCACCTGGTCGCAGATGAAGTACGGCCGCTTCATTCGTGCCGCCGGCGGCTGGCATGCCTACCAACGCGTCCTTGGCGCGGCCGCTCGAGTGGCCGCCCGGCGCCGGACGTCGCTCGCTAACGTCGCGAGCCGCTTCATCCTCGATCAGCCGGGAGTCGCCGCGGTGATCATCGGCGCGCGACTGGGTGAGCGCGAGCACATCGCCGACACCGAGCGGCTGTTCGCATTCACGCTCACCGGCGCAGACCGTGAGGAGCTGCAGGCCGCGATCGAAGCGCTGCACGCCATTCCGGGCGATTGCGGCGACGAGTACCGCAAGCCGCCGTTCCTGACGGCCTCAGGTGATCTGAGTCATCACCTCGATGCGATGCCGCCGCCCTTTGAGGTGGTGACCACTGGTGGCGGGCGTACTGCATGCCTGAGCGGCACTACGTGGGAGCGCATGGCGGGATACGCCCGTGCCGTGCGTCACGGCACTCGCATCAGTGTCTCAGGGACGACGGCCACTCTGGGCGAGCGCGTGATCGGCGGCCGCGACCCCTCTGCCCAGGCGCACTTCGCGATCGACAAGATCGAAGGTGCCTTGCAGTCGCTCGGCGCAAGCGTCGCCGATGTGGTCCGGACGCGGGTGTACGTCTCCGACATCAAACATTGGGAAGCCGTCGCGCGGGCGCACGGCGCGCGCTTCGCGGCGATCCGGCCGGCGAACACGCTCGTGGAGGCACGACTCGTGGGAGACGAGTATCTGGTGGAGATCGAGGCCGACGCGGAGGTCGGGTCCGACCGCCCCTAGCGGAGCATCTGCGTCCAGAGCGTGACGGCAATGCTCTGGTCATCTCGGCGGCAGCGTCTTCCTTCCTTCAGCTCACGCACCATGCGATCGTCGCCGGTCACTTCCCAGTAGACGAGCGACACCGGGATCATTCCTGCGGCGTTGATCTCGTCCATGACTCGCTGCATCGTGAACTGGTCGCCGAGCTGTCGCGCACGTTCCGCAATCGTCTCTTCCATCAGCCGCCCGCCCGTGATGTAGCTCGCACCGTACCCGGGTTGCCGCAGGTAGAGTTGCTGCTCGAACCCGAGCAGCGGATCGCGCCGCATCCAGCCGCGCGGCGTCCAGTTCACGTGAATGTCGCCGGCCTGCGCCATGGTGAGGTCGTTGGCGTGGGCGTAGAGGTTGCCGAGCCCGCGCGCGGCGCGGGTGATCAGCATGATCCAGACGATCTCGCGCGAGCGCGGCGACTCGTCGTAGAGGCCAGCGTGCATCATCCACTCTTCCATCGACGTCGCCATTCCTTCGGCGCGGCTCATCCAGACGTTGTAGAGCAGCGGCCCTCTCCGGACCGGGCTTGCATGGGGCGCCACCCGCATCCGCATGTTGTCCCACCAGTGGTAGAGATGCGTCCACAGCGGGATAGGGTCACGTTGTGTGGCCTGCATGAAGAAGTTGCGTGCGTTCTCTGGCGCAAACGGCGCCGTGCGTTCGCGCAGCGCGCGCTCCATCCACGGCGTCGTCGTGACGAGCTTGTTGTCGGCCACCCACTTCAGATAGCGCGTAATCGCGCGCTCCTGCAGCGCGTTGTACTCCTCTGGCGTGTTGGCGACCTCGAGCGGCGGCAGGTTGCGGTTGCGATTCTCCTCGAGGCGGAGCGACGCGTGCGCCCGCGCCAGCTCGCGGCGCACGATCGTGACTTCCTCTTCCCACGACAACGGCACCAGCAACACGTTGCGGAGATACCAGGTGTATTGCTCTTTCCCGATGCCAGAGGGCCCGGTCTTTTTCGGCGCTTCGGCCTGGAGCCACTTCGCGAAATCGTCGGTCGCCGTGCGTGCGGCCGCGATCGCGCTGGCGAGCCCTGCGTGGGTCGTGCCCACGCGCGTGCCCAGCTCGCCGAGCGCCGCGCTCTGTTCCTCGAACGATCGCACAGCACCGACCCAGAGGTCTCTCGCGTTGGCCGCCGCGAGGTTGCGGCGCGCGGCCTGCAGGAGCGGTGGGATGGCGCGGAGCTTTCCCGCGAGATCCGCGGCCTGTGCCTCCGACAGCGGAGTGATGGAATCGAGCCGCGTTCGCGGCCACACTGGATAGTCGTAAAGCTTGATCGCGCTGTGGATTACTGGCCCTTCCTTCGCCGGCGTGTCGCTCTCCTCGGTGATGATCGACGCGTAATACGCCGGATCGCGCGCGAACGGCTGTAGCACCCGCAGGTGGTATCCATCCCGTTCATCTCGGCGCGCACGAGATGGCGGTCTACCTGCTGGCTGATCGACCATCCGGCGGCGTCGATCGCGTCCAGCCGCCGCTGCAGGCCGAGAACGCCGGCGAGTCGGCGCGTATTCGTGGCCGGGGAATAGTCAGGAACCCCGCCCTCCAGGCGCGGCGGTTCTTCGAACCGACGCCATTCCTCGAACAGCGCGAGCAGCTGTTGATACGTCTGGCCCTGCGCCTGGAGGCCGTGGGTGAACGTGACAAGCAGCAGCGCTCCTGCCAGCACGAGGCCGCTCGAGGCCAGTGGGCTGATGGGGCGGTATGCCATGGTCGCTCGACTATAGTGCGGCGCATTTGGAGATTTGGCGATCCGCAAATCGGCACCGTGGTGGCGGGGCCAACGCCGACAGGGGGAGTCGCCCGGCGTAAGCCGTCCCTCCGCGTAGCGGTCCCACCCGAAGGGTTCCCCGCGAGACGGTCCCTCGGCTCAGCAGTCCCACCCGCAGGGTCCTTCCGCGCCGCGGTCCCTGCGCCCCGCGGTCCTTCGTAGGTACTCTTTAAGCTCCTTTTCCTCGCGAATCCAACTTTATGTGTTCAAGGCCGGTGACGCTCTTCCTTTGCCTCGCGACGTTCGTGCTCGTCAGCGCAATCGCATTCGCCCAGCCTGCCGGCCCCGCGTCGGGCTTGGTGGCGCCACTGTCCGCGGTCGCCGTGTCCGCGCCCGAAGCGCCAGTCCTCGACGGCGAAGTCGCCGGTGATGCCGCGTGGGCCGGTGCTACGCCGCTCACCACCTTCTGGCAGGAACAGCCCAACGAGGGTCAGCCGGCCTCGGAGCGCACGGAAGTGCGCGTGCTGTTTACCGCCGACACGTTATACGTCGGGGTCATGTTGTTCGATCAGGATCCGAGCGGGATCGTCGTCTCGGACGCGCGTCGCGACGCGCCGCTCGACGACACCGACAGCTTCCAGATGATCTTCGACACGTATCGCGATCGTCAGAACGGCTTCGTGTTCGGGACCAATCCGGCCGGCGTCGAGTACGACGGCCAGGTCACCAACGAAGGGCAGGGCGGCGGCGGGCTCGGTTTCGGACAGATGCAGTCAGGCGGTTCGGGGTCCGGCTTCAACATCAACTGGGACGGCGCGTGGACCGTGCGCACGAAGGTCGGCGAGCAGGGCTGGTCGGCCGAGTTCGCGATCCCGTTCCGCACGCTCCGTTATCCATCGGGCGCGGAACAGACGTGGGGCGTCAACTTCCAGCGCAACATCCGCCGCAAGAACGAGCGCGCCTACTGGGCGCCGATTCCCCGGCAGTTCAATCTGTATCGCCTGTCGCTGGCCGGCTCGCTCGGCGGCGTGCGGACGCCGGCGCTGCGCAACTTCTGGGTGACGCCTTACGCGCTCGCCAACGCCGTCACCTCGGGCGAGCGGCCGGTCGATTCGACGGTGCTGGGCGATGTCGGCGGCGACGTGAAGTACAGCATCACGCCGAGTCTGACGCTCGACGGCACGATCAACACCGACTTCGCGCAGGTCGAGGTCGATGACCAGCAGGTGAATCTCGATCGCTTCACGCTGTTCTTCCCCGAGAAGCGGCCGTTCTTCCTCGAGAACGCGGGCTTCTTCAGCGTGGGCAACCCCGGCGAGGTCGATCTGTTCTTCAGCCGGCAGATCGGCATCGGCGACGATGGGCAGTCGATTCCGATCATGGGCGGCGCCCGTGTATCCGGGAAAGCCGGGAGATTCAACGTCGGCCTGCTGAATATGCAGACCGACGATTATCAAGATCGCCTCGCGAGCACCAACTTCAGCGTCGCCCGCGTCAGCCGCGATCTGCCGAACCGGTCGTCGATCGGCGCCATTTTTACCAATCGGCAGGGCACCGGCGATCTCGCGCCGGACAACGATCACGGCCGCACGTATGGGGTGGACGGCCGGCTGGGCCTCGGTCTCACGACCGTCATCTCCGGTTTCGCCTCAAAGACCGAGACGCCGGGCATCGTCGAGGATGATCATGCCTTCAACCTGCGATCGCAGACCAACCGCAAGCAGTGGGATCTCAATCTCGGCTATCAGGAGGTCGGCGGCGGCTTCGACCCGCAGATCGGATTCCTCAGCCGGCGCGGGTATCGCAAGACCGATGCGTCGCTGATGACGCGCTTCCGGCCGCAGGACTTCATCAAGGTTCAGGAGCTGCGTCCGCATGCAACGTTCCGCGGCTTCTGGGGGTTCGACGGCTTTCAGGAGACCGGCTTCCTTCATCTCGACAACCACTGGCAGTTTCGCGACAGCACAGAGATCCACACCGGCATGAATCTCACGCTCGAAGGCGTGCGCTTGCCGTTCGAAATCTATCCGGGGATCTTCGTCCCCCGGGCACGTACGAGCACGCCGAAGCGCAGCTCGTGGCGATGAGCAACCAGGGCGCGCCCTTCAGCGTGAGCATGCGCGCGACGATCGGCGGGTTCTTCGGTGGCGATCGAGTGGCGCTCAATCCCACGGTCCGGTTTCGCGCCGGCGACGCGCTGACGACGGAGGTCAACTACCAGCGCAACGACATCTCGCTGCCATGGGGCAGTTTCGTGACCAACCTGGTTCGCACGCGCGTGTCGTATTCGTTCTCGCCGCGCGTCTTCACGCAGTCGTTGGTGCAGTACAACGATCGCGCCGATTTGTGGTCGATGAACTTCCGGTTTGGCTGGTTGCAGGCGGCAAACACCGGCTTGTTCCTGGTGTACACCGATACCCGCGGTCTTTACGATCTCTTCGAGCGGCCGGAGCGGACCGATCGGTCGTTCATCGTCAAGTACTCGCGCATGCTCGACCTCTTCTGAGTACTGCGATTTGGAGACGTGGAGATTTGGAGCCTTGGAGATTTGCAATTTGGAGATTTGGAGATTTGGAGATTTGCGGCGGGCTGAAGCCCCGCCACTACACCGCGCGCACATAGTTCGCACGCTAAGGATGGTTATCAGTTGACGGCAACCGCGCGTTCATGACAATTAGCAGCGAGCACAAGCTAGGCATACAAATGATCCCGTATCCGTGTGACGATTCTGGCGTTCGTGCTCGTGGTCGCGGCGGGTTTCTTCAGCTCCGTTGCGGCGCAATCCTGCCTGCCCGTCGATGCCTGTCTTGTTTCTCCGACCCGGCAACCGGTGATGGGCCCCATTGGCAGCAACGGCTGCAGCGTCCCATCCGAAGCCGGCCCGTTGGGCGCGTTCTATGCCGAGGTCTTCAAGGACGCGTGCGATCAGCACGACATCGACTGGGGAACTTTCGCGCCCACGCCGCAACTCGCCAACTGGTTCGTCGAAACGAACAACCGCTTCTACGCCAATATGCTTGGCATCTGCACTCGACGAACCGATCTCATCTTCTCTCAGTGCAGCGATGCCGCCGCAATTTTCACGCTGGCGGTTTCGCAGACGTCGATCGCCGTGGAACGATTCAAGGGCGCGCAATATTTCGCGAGCACCTGTGCCTGTCGCGAGCTGCCGGGTGCTCCGACGAACCTCATGGCCAGTACGGTGTCGGGACCGTCTGGCGGTCGCGTCGATCTGAGCTGGACCGCCGGCTCCAACGCCACCTCGTATTCGATCGAGCCGGTGCAGCCGCTGTTGCCGCCGATCGACACCGGCGGCCCAGCGCCGGCGATGACATTTAGTGCAGTGCCCAGCGGCACGTATGGCGTCCGAGTTCGAGCGGTGAACCCGCT
Source organism: uncultured Acidobacteriota bacterium (assembly GCA_963807105.1). Taxonomy (GTDB): domain Bacteria; phylum Acidobacteriota; class Vicinamibacteria; order Vicinamibacterales; family UBA2999; genus DASPWV01. Next base: position 908,095 of record CAWEAM010000003.1, read on the forward strand.
CGGCGTCAGCGCGCCTTCCAATACGGCGACCTTCACTGTTGGCACCGTGTGCACGGTGCCGTCGGCGCCGAGCTCGGTCGCGGGGCAGTTCGCGAGCGGCACCGCCACGCTTTCATGGGTTGCATCGGCCGGAGCCACGAGCTACCTCGTGCGGGCCGGTTCCACGCCCGGAGCGTCGGATCTCTTCGACGGCAACGTCGGCAACCTGCTGTCCGTCAGCGCGGGTGGACTGCCTCCCAACTTTCACGCCTACGCGCGCGTATACGCGGTGAGCAGCTGCGGGATCAGCCCGGCGTCGCAGGAAGTGGAGATTGGCGGTTCGGCGTCGCCGTCCCGTTAGAAGTTAGCGAGCCCGCTGTCGCGCGGATGCGATTCACATGAACGCCGTGAACAGCGATCCCGCCAGCGCCTGCCCCATCGAGGCGACCGCTGCGACTTTGTCGGGATCACCAGTGCTGGCCGGTTGACGCTCGCTTCGCTCGAGGCTCGCGTTGAGCATCTCGCCGAGCGGCGTCGCTCACGTCAGTGTTTCACTCGCTCACGCCGCAGCGCCAGCGCGTAGCGTTGGCGTTCGGCGCGCAGTCGCCGCCGCGCCGTGCCCGCCGTGTCCGCGCTCGTCCCCGGCGACAGCGCGACGGAAAGCGTGCGCACCGTCGCGTGCGCAAACAGCGTCACGATCGAGAGATCGGGCGCAACGCGGCGGCGCAGCTCGTCGTGAAACTGCACGAGCAGCAGCGAGGTCCCGCCCATGTCGAGGAAGTTGTCGTCGATGCCGACGTCGGCTCCGCCGCAGAGCCGCCCCCAGATGTCGGCGATCGTCCGCTCCATCTCGGATTTCGGGGCGGCGTACGTTGCACAACGAGCAACCGGCAGCGCGCCGTTCGATCGCGTGACGGGCGTCGTGCGAAGCGCGCGCGCGATCTCGGCAAGCCGTCGATCGGCAAGCTGCGGCGCCTGCTCGAGGAGGTGGACGAGATCGGCGACCCAGTTTTGCGCGGCGCGCGTGGAGACACGCCGGGGATCCGTCATCAGCGTCAGACGCAGGCTGTCGCTCGGCTCGACGAGGAGCAGCACCGGATAGCCGCTGTGAATCGGTCCCGCGAATTCCGACACGCTGACCTCGGTGCCGATGCGCGACGCGGCCTCGTTGACGCCGTGATTCTGGAACACGACCAGACTGCCGAACAGGCGATCGCGCCAGCTCACCTGGCTGACGCGCTGAATCTCTGCCGGGGCGAGAAACTGGTGCGGCGCGAGCCTGAGAAGACGCGCATGGATCGCGCGGCACAGGTCGTCGAAAGAATCAGTGTCGCGAACGGTCACACGCACGGGCAGGTTGGTGACGAACGGGCCGACGCTTCGATCGGCGCCGGCCAGATCCGCCGGGCGCCCCGAAAACGCCGCGCCGAAAACCACGTCGGAGGTGCCCGCTTGCCGGCCGAGCACAACGCTCCAGGCCGCCTGCACCACGGAGTTGACGGTGACGTGCAGCCGGCGCGCCATCGCCTGCAATGCCCGAGCGGCGGTCGGCGCGAGCGTGAGCGATTGCGACCACGACTCGTCCTCGTACGAATCCGGAGGGGGCAGAGGCGTCGGAGTGGTGAACCCCGCAAGCTCGGCACGCCAGAACGCTTCGGAATCGCCGCGCTCGGAAGCCGTCAGCCAGCCGATGTAATCGCGATACGGACGCACGGCGTCGAGTGAGGGCACGCCACCGGCGGCGCGCGCCTCGTAGGCGCGGCTGACGTCGGCAAACACCAGCGGCCACGACCAGCCGTCGAGCAGCAGCGACGCCGCGCTCCAGCAGAACTTCCACGTGGCGTCGTCCAGCCGGATCAGCGCGAATCGCATCAGCGGCGCGCGATCCAGACGAAGGGGCCAACGGCGATCGCGTTCCAGAAACGCCGGCCATCGCGCGTCGCGTTCGCCGTGCGTGAGATGTCGCCAGTCTTCGATTGTCCAGGACATGCGGACGTCGCGATGCACCACCTGGAGCGGTTCGGCGAGGTGCTCGACGTGGACGGCCGAACGCAGGACGGGGTGACGCCGCACGGCGTCGTGCCACGCATCGCAGAACGCCACCATGTCGAGCGGTCCTCCGAGCGTGCAGTGCCATTGATCGAACGCGGCGTCGGCCGATCCGCGGCCCGCCGACACAAACAGCTTCTGCATCGGCGAGAGTGGATAGACATCCTCGAGATCGGGCGCCGCCGCCGTCAGCCGATCGAGCGACGCCTGATTCAGGCCGGCCAGCGGGAAATCGGATGGCGTGCGACGGGACGTGCGCACCGCCTGACAATGCGCGATCAGTTCGCGGAGGGCGGTCAGCAGCTCGTCGTTCAACCGGCGTACGGCGGCCTGCGCATCCCGGCGAGCGCTCGCCGTCCACTGCACCTCGAAGCAGTGTCCGACCACGGCGCAATTCAGTGCCACGGGATACCGTCGCCTTTGATGCTCGCTATGCCACGGGCCGGTTGAGTCGGGCGCAAGACGCAGCAGCGGCGAATCGGCGACGAGCTGATCGAGCTGTCCGAGGTAGTTGACGACGAGCGGCGGTTCGCTGGACGGCAGCACCCGCGTGCCGGCGAGATAGCGAAGCACGCCGTAGCCGAGCCCGCGCTGCGGGATCCGTCGCAGCTGCTCCTTGACGCTCGTCAGCACACGGCCCGGATCCCACGGCGTGTCGTGCGCGTCGACGATCAGTCGCACCGGAAAGATCGACGTGAACCAGCCGACCGTGCGCGACACGTCGAGATCGTCGGCGAAGTGCTCGCGCCCGTGCGCTTCGAGGTTGATCCACAGCGTGTCACCGCCGCCCGCTCGCGCGCAGGCGCGGGCCAGCGCGGTGAGGAGCGCGTCGTTGATTTGGGTGTTGTAGGCGATCGGCACCCGCTGCAGGAGCGCCGCCGTCTCGTCGGCGGTAAGGCGAGCGGTCAGCGTGCGCGACGCGCTCTCGCGCGCGTCCGCCTGCGCCGCCTCGACACAGGTCGCCAGAGCACCCGAAACGGCCGCCGGTTCCGTGGCGCGTCGCCAGTGTTCGACCTCCTCGGCGATCGCGCGGCTCGCCGCGAATCCGGCCAGCCGCTCTGTCCATGCGTGATAGGGCGTCGCGCTGTGCGGCAGCCGGATCTCGTGGCCGTCGCAGGCGGCAGCGTACGCAACGCCGAGGTCCTCGACGAGCGTGCGCCACGAAGCGCCGTCGATCGCCAGGTGATGGACGACGATGAGCAGCCGGCTGCGCACGCCGGGGCCGAGATCGAAGTACACCGCTCGCCAGATTGGTCCGTGCTCGAAGTCGAGCCGCGCTTGGGCGGCGGCGGCGATCGCCTCGATACAGGCCGTGCGCTGCTCGGGTGAGGTGTCCGGATCGAGCGTGACCCATTCCAGTGCGGCAGGCTCCTCCGGCTGCTTGTAGATTTGCGTCCACGCGCCGAACGAGCGATCGATCCGCAGGCCGAACGCCTGATGATGGCTCTGGAGCGCATCCAGCGCGCGCTGCAGCGGTCCGCGCTCGAGCGGCGTCAGCGTCTCGAACAGAAATGCCTGGTTGTAGTGGTGGTCGTCCTCGAGGTGCTGCTCGGCAAACCAGTACTGAATGGGCGCAAGCGGTACAAGGGCGTCGCTGAGCGCGACCGACTCGTCACGCGAGGTCACGTGGTGGTCGGCGGACCTCGATCGATCGGGCTCGTGCGGCACATCGGCCAGCCGGGCCAGCTCTTCGATCGTGTGATGCGCAAAGAACTCCCTTGGCGTCAGCGTCAGCCCGGCGGCGCGCGCCCGAGAAAGCACGTGCAGGCTGAGAATCGAGTCGCCGCCGAGGGCGTAGAAGTTGTCGGTGACGCCGACGCGATCGACGCGGAGCACGGCGCGCCAGATCGCCGCCAGCGCATGCTCCGCCGGCGTGCGCGGCGCAACGTAGCCGCTGCCCGTCTCGGGACGCTGGATCCGAGGCGGTGGCAGCGCGCGGCGATCGATCTTGCCGTTCGACGTGAGCGGGAATGCCGCCACGAACACAAACGCCGCCGGCACCATGTATTCGGGCAGGTGCCGCTGCAGATGAGCACGAATCTCGTCGATCGCCGGTGCTGCGGAGCGTGTCGTCACGTACGCCACGAGCCGCTTGCCGAAGCCCTCGTCGTCGCGCGCCATCACCAGCGACTCGCGCACTGCCGGATGCCCACCGAGCACCGATTCGACCTCGCCGGGCTCGATCCGGAATCCGCGGATCTTCACCTGCTCGTCGAGACGTCCGAGATACTCGATGTCGCCGTTGGCCAGCCATCGGGCGCGGTCGCCGGTCTTGTAAACGCGTGCACCAGCAGTGGCGGTGAACGGATCGGGGATGAAGCGCTCGGCCGTCAGCTCGTCACGATTGAGATAGCCGGGCGCCAGTCCCGCACCGCCGACGTAGATCTCACCGGGCACGCCGACCGGTACCAGTTCGCGTTCGCCGTCGAGGATATAGATGTGCAGGTCGGGAATCGGCACACCAATCACGCTGCCGGCGCTCAGGTCGCGTCGCTTCAGCACCCGGTAGGTCACATGCACCGTTGTCTCGGTGATGCCGTACATGTTCACGAGACGCGGCGTCTCGTCGCCGTGACGATCGAACCAGGGTCGCAGCGCTGACGGCTCCAGTGCTTCGCCGCCAAAGATCACGTATCGCAGCGCCAGCGCCCGCTGGCCAATAGTGTCCTCCGCCTGCATCAACTGGCGGAACGCCGACGGCGTTTGATTGAGCACCGTCACCTGCTCGCGTGCGAGCAGTGCGTAGAAGCTTTCGGGCGATCGGCTGACGAGAAAGGGCACGACCACGAGGTGGCCGCCGTAGAGGAGCGCGCCCCAGATTTCCCAGACCGAGAAATCGAAGGCGCTAGAGTGAAACAGCGTCCACACGTCGTCGGAATCGAAGCCGTACCACGCCTCGGTACTCGCGAACAGGCGGACGACGTTGCGGTGCGTGATCATCGAGCCCTTGGGCTTTCCAGTGGTGCCCGATGTGTAGATCACGTAGGCGAGATCGTCGGCGGTGATCGCCGGCGCCGGGCTCGAGGTCGAGTTCGGCTGCACCGGCGCCGCGTCGGCCGACAGTAGTGCCGTGAGGTCGAGCACACGGTGCGATCCGGGCGGCAGCCGGTCCACCAGGCTCGCGTCGGTCAGCACCACAGGCACTCGCGCATCGTCGAGCATGAACGCGACACGCTCGTGCGGATAGGCAGGGTCGATCGGCAGGTAGGCGCAACCAGCCTTGAGGACGCCGATGATGGCGGCGACGAGGTTGATCGTCCGATCGAGACACAGCCCGACGATCGCGCGTGGCGGCGTGCCCTCGGCGCCAATTGCGCGCGCAATACGGTTGGCGCGGGCATCGAGCTCGGCGTAGGTCAGCGAGCGGTCTTCGCACCTGATCGCGAAAGCGTTTGGCCGGGCGGCCGCCGCCGCCTCGAAAAGCTGCGCCAGCGTGGCTTCGCCATCCGCGGGCAACCGGCTCGAGCCACCGGCGACTCGAGCTCGAGCGCTCTGCAGCAACTGGGCTCGCTCCTCCGGAGTCAGAAGCGGAAGATGCGCCACAGTGGTGTCCGGCGCGGCCGCCATGTGCTCGAGCAGGCAGCGCAAATGGCCGGCCATGCGCCGCATGGTTTCGAGATGCAGGCGGCGAGTGTCGAAGCTCAATTTGAAAGTGAGCTCGTCACCGTCGTACGCCGCGAGCGCGATCGGAAACGCCGGCATCTCGTGAAGCTCCACTCGACGCTTCTTCCACGCCGGCGACGTGTTCTGCAGACCTGTATCCAGTTGCTGACGTTCGTAAACCACGAGCGTCTCGAATAGAGGCTGATGCGCAGGCGCATCGCTGAGCGCCTTGACCCGCGCGAGCGAGAGATGTTCGTGACCGCGTGCGGCGAGCCATTGCCGACGAATCTCCGTGCACACGTCCGAGGCAGCCATGCCCGAGCGGAACCGGACGCGGACCGGCAAGGTGTTGATCAGCAGCCCCACGATCTCGGCGCCCTGCGGGACGCCGTGCCGGCACGCGCGTGTCGCGCCAAACACTACGTCGTCTTCGCCGGAGTAGCGGTGCAGCAGCATCGCCCACGCGGCCATCACGCACGTATTCACCGTAACGCCGCGTGTGCGTGCCATCGCGTGGAGACGTGCACTTGCACCGACGTCGAGTGAGGCCCAGGCCTCGCCCAGCGGATCGGCGTCATCGTCAGCGCGAGTCGTCAGATCGACGGTCAGCGGCGTCGGCGCCGCGAAGCCCGCGAGGAGATCCTTCCAGTAGCGCTCAGCCGGTGAAGGATCGTGTCGTTCGATCCACTCGATGTAGCTGCGATAGCGAGGCGGAGCCGATCGGGGCGCGGGCTCGCCGTGAGCGAGCTCCTCGTACAGCTGGAACGCTTCGGCAAGGATCACAGGGAACGCGCGACCATCGAGCAGCGCGTGGTGGAACGTCCAGACGATCGTCCACGTCTGTGGGTCCCACTGAAACAGGTTCAGCCGCTGCGGGATGCCGGCGGTGATGTCGAACCCCTCGCGCCGGTCTTTGTCGAGGAATTCCGCGAGGTCGCGCCGCCGCGCGTCGGGATCGTCCACCCGCGTGTGGTGAATCGCGATCGCGGGTTCCGCGGAGTCCAGAATTTCCTGGCGCGGAGCCGCGCCCTCCAACACGAAGCGCGCCCGCAGCATGTCGTGCCGCTGGACCAGACGCTCCCATGCGGACACGAATCTCGCCACATCGAGCGGTTCGTCGAGATGGACGACGAGCTGCTCGATGTCCACGCCGCAATGAGCGTCGGCAAGGGCATCGAACAGCATGCCCTGTTGAAGCGGCGAGAGCGAAAAGGCGTCGCGCACTGTCATGCGGTCGTGTGAGCGCGACGCGTTCGGCACGGACGCCGTGGTCAGAAACGGGTGGAACCCGCTTACTGCCGGAGGGCGTCCGGGACGGTGAAACGCGAAAGGTCGCGACTTCCCTTGGATGAGCTGTGCACGACGCATACCAGCGCGACCGTAGGACCATCTGGCAGGGTTCCGGCCGGAACTTCGCGTGGCAGCTTGAAAAACCCTACCGACCGCCGGCCTGGAACCACCTGAGGGCCGGCGCCGCAAAGAGTCTCAAGGTCTTCGCTTCGCAGACAAAAGGTCCGAACCGGCGAGCCCTGCCTGGCAACCGCCGCTGCCGGCTGCGCGACGACGGGAGAGCCGCGCATGGCTTCGGCATCGCCGAGTACCTCCGCACCATCTCGGACGAGGCGCTGCTGGTCGAGGGCGGCTCTCTCTATCTGGCGCTGCACCGCCTCGAGTCCAGCTGCTGTTCGAGATCCGCAGGCGCTCTTTCACCGGCACGCGCTCCGCCGCCGCGTCGCCGAGGAGATGCAGTTTCACCTCGAGATGCGGGAGGCACGGTCGTCGATCGCGGCGTTCCGCCGGCCGAAGCGCGCTCCAGGCGCGCCACGAGTTCGGCAATTCGCTGCTGACTTGCGACACGACGCTCGACATGTGCGTCTGGCTGGTGCCGCGGGAGACGCTGACGATCGTGGCAGCGGGCGTGGTGGCGGGCGTTGGCATCGCCGTCGCGGCGGCTGGTCGGATCAGTCCGTGCCGAGGATCTCGATCTCCGCCCGCGGCGGTAAACGCTGCCACGGCACGCTCGTGCTCGCTGCGCACTCGGCCGAGGACGGCGGCAAACGCCGGGAGTTCACGGAGCGGGTCGAGCCACGGGTCGGACGCAAGCATCGGATAGCAAAAGAAGCCCGCTGCCGTCGCCCGCTCGAGCACCGCAATCGCATCGTCGGCGGCGCCGGCGCGCGCGAGCTGCCGCGCGAGGTAGTAGTTGCCTTCGGCATCACGGAATCCCGAAGCGACGATCGTGCGAATCGCTGCGATCGCATCCTCCGGCTTGCCCTCGAGCAGCCCCTGCAGCGCCGACATGATCTGTCCCATCCTGGCCGGCACCTTCTTCTGCATCGCCGCCAGGTGATCGAGCGCCTCCGACTCTCGACCGAGCGCGACCAACGCAAAGGCGCCGACGACCGGGCCGTCGTCGATGTACGGCAGTACTCGTTCGTGCTGGCCCAGCATGAGGAGCGTGTGTACGACGGACGTTCTGATCGACGGATCGAGCCGGCGCGCGCGCGCATCCGCGCGCAGCGACGGACCGAGAAGGCCGCAGAAGCGGCACGCGTAGACGAGACCGGCGAACAATTCGGGGTCGGTGCTTCGCCGGCTGGCCTGTCCGAGAAGCTTCTCCATCGCGTCGCGTGCCCGCCCGCTGTCGATGTCCATCTGTGCCGTGAGGTTGTGCGCCAGCGGAAGCTCCGGATTCAGTTCGAGCGCTCGCCGCACTGCCGACTCGGCGCGCACCAGGTCTTCACTGCCGCCGCCGCCCAGCTTGCCGATCAGACGATGCAGCCGCCCGAGCCGCGCCCACGCGGGCGCATAGCGCGGATCTTCCTGGAGCGCCTGCTCGTAGAGGTCGCGCGCGATCAACCAGCTTTTCGGATCCGCCGCGAGCTCGTTGGCTCGCAGGTAGTACTCGTAGGTGCGAGCGGTTGCCGGAGCGTCGTGCGAGAGCAGGTGCCGCTCTCGGGCGGAGAGCGGCAGCGACAGCGAATCGACGATCTGGCGCGTCAGATCATCTTGCAGCTGAAACGCGTCGCTGAGCGTGACCTGCGCCGTCTGCGACCAGAGCAGCCGGCCGCTGGGTGCCTCGACGAGCTGCGTCGCGACGCGCACCTGCGCGCCCGCCCGTAGCAGCGTGCCGGTAACCGCGGCGTCAATTTGCAGCTCGGACGCGAGCGCCGCGAGGTCGAGCGCATCCGCCTTGAAGCGCGCGGCGGCCAGGCTCGAGCGCACCACCAGCGACTCGAGGGTGCCGAGCGAGCCGGTGATCGCGTCGGCGAGGCTGAACGCGAGGAAGTCGATCTCCGGATCGGGCCGCAGCATGCGAAACGGCAGCACGATCAAGCGCGTCATCCGGCGGGCCACCGGCGTTTCGCCGCTATCGGCCAGCTGCTGCGTGCCGCGCAGATCCTGCGCCATCGCTTCCGCGTCGGCATAGCGGTCGGCCGGCTTCTTGGCGGTGGCGCGATGAATTACCCGATCGACGGCCGCGAGCGCGGGAGAGCCGCCCACCGACGACAGCGCCTCGTACATGACGGAATGAAAAACTTCGGCTGTCGTCTTCCCGGGGAACGCCGTTTCGCCGACCAGCAGCTCGAAGAGGATGGCGCCGGCGGCGAACAGATCCGATCGCGCATCGAGCGGATCACCGGACAGCTGCTCCGGCGACATGTAGTGCGGTGTGCCCATCACGGTTCCGGCCATGGTCACCGCGCCCTGTGTCTGATCGGCGGCCGTCTGCACCACCAGCGCCAGCCCGAAGTCGAGCAGCTTGATGCCATGCGGCGTGCTGAAAACGTTGGACGGCTTGAGGTCGCGATGCACGAGGCCGCGCGCGTGGATCGCGCTCAGCGCGGAGAGGATCGCGAGCGTGATCTCGACGCTGTCACCGAGCCCAACCGGCCCGCGTGCGAGACGTGTCGCCAGCGATTCGCCCTCGAGCAGCTCCATCGCGATGAAGAGCTGGCCGTCGGCCTCGCCGACTTCGTACAACTGGCACACGTTGGGGTGAGACACGCTGGCCGCGGCACGCGCCTCGCGCCAGATCCGCTCGCGCGACTGCGGATCGCGGCTCGCCTCGCGCACCATCTTGATGGCAACCTGGCGGTGGAGGCGCTCGTCGGCCGCGGAATAGACGACGCCCATTCCTCCTTCGCCCAGCTTCGACACCAGGCGGTAGTGCGCGATCGTGTCCGGCATTCTGTTCGAAGAGGCGATTCTACACGGCGTGCGGTGGCGTGCCTCGAAGCTTGATAGATGCTCGTCGCTCCGTCTTCTCCCTGTCAACCCCCTTCGGCGGTGAAGCGGCAGTTGAGATGCGACAGGCGGCGCTCGTTGCGCGTGCGCTCACCACTGCTATATTGGGCCGCAGTGCTATGACCGTAGAAACCGATCGCACGCGACGTCCGTTCGTCATCGAAGAAGCTGTCGCCGTCCTGGCGCGCACGCCCGCGGCACTCGACGCCTTGCTGCGCGGCCTGCCGGACGGCTGGATCACCGCGAACGAAGGCCGTGCCACCTGGAGCCCGTTCGACGTCATCGGCCACCTGATCCACGGCGAGCGCACCGACTGGCTGCCGCGCGCGCGGATCATCCTCGAGCAAGGCGAGGGCCGGGCGTTCGACAAGTTCGATCGGTTCGCTCAGCTCGCTGCGTCGCAGGATCGCACGCTTCCCAGCCTGCTCGATGAGTTTGCGACGCTGCGCGCGGACAATCTTCGCGCGCTCGCGGCCCTCAATCTGACGCGCACCGACCTCGACCGTCGCGGCCGGCATCCCGAGCTCGGCGTCGTGACGCTAGGTCAGCTCCTCGCCACGTGGGTCGCGCACGATCTCGATCACGTGACGCAGATTTCGCGCGTCCTTGCGCGGCAGTACTCGGACGAGGTTGGGCCGTGGCGTGCTTACCTGCGAATCATCAGCGGCACACAAGGGTGAGATCCACGCGCCGACATGTCATACGATCAATCCCACTGATTACCTCTCAACCGGAGCCCGTCATGAAATCGGTCCTTCTGCTCGTCAGCTGGCTCACCATCGTCGGAGCACCCGACACCGCTGGCCAAACTGCGGCAACCGCCGCGGCGCGGCAGACCTCGTCCATCACCGTCACCGTGCCCAACGACGAGACCGAGCTCGTCGTCGATGGCAAGACGATCCCGGGAACGGGCGCTACTCGCAGCTTCACCACGGCGCCACTCGACCGGGGCGCCAGCTACAAGTACACGTTTACCGCGACCTGGAACCCGAACACCTACACCACGATGACCCGCAGCCGAGTGGTGTCGTTCCGGGCCGGCGATCCCGTCACGGTCGATCTGACCGTGAGCGATCCCACGGATCGCGTACGCGTGATTTATGTCCCGACCCCTGATGAGATTGCGCAGGAGATGATCAGACTCGCTGGCGTCACGCCGCAGGATGTGGTGTTCGAGCCGGGTTGCGGCGACGCACGCATTACCATCGCCGCAGTCAAGGCGGGCGCGAAGCGCGGTGTCGGCATCGATATCGATTCCGCGCGCGTCGACGAGTCCAGAGCCGGCGTCAAGGCTGCCGGACTGTCGGACAAGATCGAGATCCGCCTGGGCGACGCGCTCGAAATCCCCGATTTGTCAGAGGCGAGCGTGGTCTTTCTCTACATGGGGGACCACTTCAACCTGCTCATCCGGCCAAAGCTTTGGAAGCAGCTGAAAGTCGGCACGCGTATCGTCTCGCACCGTTTCAAGATGGGCGATTGGGAGCCCGACAAGACGGTGACGGTCGACGGCTACGAGCTTCATCTGTGGACGATCACGGCGGAGCTGAAAAAAAAGGCGCAGTGAGGCGGCGGGAGGCCACAGAGGGAATTCGCCAGCGCGGAAACACAGGGGCGGTTGGAATCGGCCACAGAAACCTCCGAAACGGGGAGCGTCCGCCACAGCCACAGACGCACAGAAGCGATAGCCGCAGAAGCAGAAGCCACAGAAGGCACAGATTCACAGAATGTCGGCGCTCGCAGAGCCAGCACGCGATGCCATGCGGTATCTTCACGAAACGCGCGCTGTTGCCAGTGTCGATAGGCGACACTGGCGCTCGCAATTGCGGCGAGTGATGACGTGCTGCTAGCTCAGTTTGTGGGAACGCGCGCCGAGGGCACGATCAACGTGTCCCAAGCGGCGCTGAACGATCTGCTGAACCTCGACGCGTTGGCGCTTCGCGGCGCGACGCTGGTGGTCGGCGCGGACAATCAGGTGGTTCTCCGCTACGGCGCCTTTCGTGTGCGCGCCACCCTGCCCCGCGCGATCGAGACAGGACCCTCGCCGCGCGTCACCGTGTCGCTGGCGTCGTTCGTCGTTGCCATCGCACTGAGAGCCGCGCTTCGTCAACCGTACATCAGCGTGCAGGGTCGCCAGCTCGCGATCGCCCTGGCCGACGTCCCGGCGCTGCGGCCAATGCGTGCTCTTTGGGAGCACCTGCGGCGCGCCGAGTTGGCGACGGAGCCTGGAATCGTTCGCGTTGGTTTCCTGTTTGCGATGACGGAGGCAACCCATGCGTGACTGGTTCGAGGCGCAACTGGCGGCCGGGCTCCCGGCCTTCGCCGGCTCCCATGTGAGCGGCACCCTGGCCGTCAAGCAGGAACTCCTCAACGAGCTCCTCGCAAAGTGGCTCGCCGATGGCGGGCCCATCGGTGCGACGCGTCTCGACGTGGGCGCCGCCAAGCGCGCGGTCAAATCGGCCTCGGTGCGCGCCGAAGCGGGTACGCTTCTCGTCGATTTCGAGATCAGTATTTAGCGGGATATTCGGCGAGCCCGCGGCTGCCGCGGTGCGCCGATTTCGAATCGGAAGATCGTCGCTTAGCGCAATGAATAGATGAGTTGGCATTCGTTGCGCGCATTTCGCCGAACTGTCTACTTTGTCAGGTGAAAAAGGGACTCGGGTCCGTCTAAATAGAGCGGGAACGGTCGAGTTATCGTTACGCTCGCCATGAACGCTTCGACGCAACTCTCCCGCGTCCGTGACTGCGCGCCTTGCGGCGCGCGCCAACTCTCCGATCGACTTCCAACACGAGGCCTCCATGCCCATCATCGTCTGCCGACCGCGTGAGCTTCCTGCCAGCCGACTTGCCGACGCCCGGCGTCGCGCGAGAGATCAACCCCGCCAACGCACTCGAGCAGCGCGTCGTCGTTCGAACGCCGATTGGACGCCGCGGCGGCCCGCGGCGGCTGACGCTCGTCATCGGCAATCGCTGGCCGGTGTCCGGTGTCCGCCTCTCGGTGCAGTTTCTCGACAGCCCTCCGATGGATCTTCGCAAACGCATCCTGCGCCACATGAATGCCTGGGACAAGACGGCGAACGTCGCGTTCAGCGAAACACGCGGCACCGGCCAGGTCCGCGTCGCGCGCCTCGATACGCCCGAAGACCTTGCCGGCTACTGGTCGTACCTCGGCACGCAGATCCTCGGCGTCGACGACGACGAGCCGACGCTCAACCTGGAAGGCTTCACGATGACGACGCCAGAATCCGAGTTCAAGCGTGTCGTCCGCCACGAGGCCGGCCACACGCTCGGCTTCGATCACGAGCACATGCGAGCAGAGCTCGTGAATCGCATCGACGTGAAGAAGGCAATCAAGTTCTTCGACGAGGACCAGGGCTGGACGCCGCAGGAGGTCAGGGAACAGGTGCTCACGCCGCTCGTGAAGAAATCGATCATGGGCACCACCGAGGCCGATCCGACCTCGGTCATGTGCTACCAGATCCCCGGCGTGATTACCAAGGACGGCAAGCCGATCGTAGGCGGCAAGGACATCAACAAGAAGGACTTCACGTTCGCAGGCTCCGTCTATCCCAGGAAAGTCGCGGCCCGCAAACGCAAGCGCTGACCAGGAGCCGACATGGCGAAGAAGACGCCCCGCGATCGGGACGGATGGAAGATCCGGCGCGCGCCGCGTTCGACGGGCGGACGTCGCGGCGCCGGCGCTGCGGCGGCCGCCGACATCCCCCAGGCGTTTCAGCAAGCGGATGCGATCTCGATCGCGGACGTCTTCGACGTCGAACCGTCAGCCGGCGCGATGCGGCGCGCCGGTCCGCCGGATTTCACTCACGACGTGGTGTTGAAGCCGGGCGAGGCAAGCCTCCTCGCGGTGCGTCATCCTTCCGGCGCGCTCACGTTCCATCCAAGCGCCGAGCTGGTGGCGCCGGTCGCGCGTCGGGGCGCACGAACTACGCGGGGCCCGGCGATCGCGCGCTTCCGTGTACCGGTGCGGCGCGTGAGCGACGGCGACTCGGGACGCCGCGGTGTGATCGCGAAAGCGATCAAAGTGGTGGTCGTCAAGATCGCCAAGGCGGCCGTCGACAAGGCGGTCAGCATCGGGCTGCCGATCCTTGCCGCGCAGTGGGAAAAGCGGACGTGGGCGGCGAGGAATCTGCAGGAGGGCTGGTTTCAGGTCGCGCCCGACCCTACGATCGCGACCGGGCTGCGGCTCACGCCGGGGGCGCCGACCGGCCAGGAACGCGCCCTGCTCCTTCTGCACGGCACGTTTTCGCATGCGGCCAACGCGTTTGGCGCTCTCTCGTCCACGGATTTCTTCGAGCGTGTGCGTCCGACCTACGGCGATCGCATCTACGCCTTCAATCATTTCTCGGTGAGCAAGACGCCGGAGGACAACGCACGTCAGCTGCTCGAGGGCCTTGCCGCGGCCGAGCACCGCTTCGACGCAATCACGCATTCGCGCGGCGGCCTCGTGCTCCGCAGCCTGGTCGAGGACGCTCAGCGGCACCGCGCGCTCGCCGACAGGTTCCGACTCGGACACGGTGTGCTCGTCGCGTCACCCAACGACGGCACACCTCTGGCCACGCCGACCCGCTGGCAGGACACCGTTGGCTGGTTTGCCAACCTGATGGAGCTCTTTCCCGACAACCCATTCACGACCGGCGCCGAGTTCGTCTCGGAGTCGATCGTGTGGCTCGCGTCGCATCTTGCCGGTGATCTTCCGGGCCTGCGCTCGATGGATCGCGCGGGGCAGCTCGTCGAGGGACTGCAGTCGCCGCCGGGGGCCGCCAGCCAGCGCGTACTCGGCGCTGGTGTCCAACTTCCACCCCGACGAACAGCTCTGGCAGCGTGCGCTCGACGTCGGCATCGACGCGTTTTTCGCGTCGGCGAACGATCTCGTGGTGCCCAGCGAGGGCGGATGGCGGATCGATCGCGACGGCTCGACCCACATTCCCGCGGATCGGATCGGCTGCTTCGGCCCGGGCGGCAACATCGGCACCGGAGCCAATCCGGTCCATCACATCAACTTCTTCGGCCGGCAGGAGACCACCCAGTTCCTCACCGCGGCACTGGCGCGGCAGTCGCACCAGCTTCCGCCGCTCGATCCGGAGCGGCCACTACCGGATCGACGATTCCCGCGCGCGACACGGGCCGCGGGCGCGGTCGCGGAGCGTGCGCCGCTGCCGCAAGCGCCGGCGGCTGGCGCCGCAGGTCCTGCCGCAAGGCCAGTCGCGGCGCCTGGACGGTCGCTCCCCGAGCTCGCGCCGCGCGACGAAGGCCGCGACATCCTGCACATCGTGATCATGGACTCGGTCGAGCCCGACGTTTCGGCCATATCGCGGCGCGGCCGCGCGCGGGCGGGGAAGCGCGACGCGCGGCCGCGGCAACCCAATCCCGAGTTTGCGCGCGTCTTTGCGACCTACGGCGGCGCGCGCGTCACTACCTACATGCCGCTGAATCTCGGCGCCGATGGCTCGCCGACACGCTTCGGCAATATCAACAGCAGGCACGAGCAGATCAAGGACTACACCAACCGTGAGAAGGGGGATCTCCCCAACGACGTGGAGATGGTTGCGTTCGGTGTCGATCTGTTCGAGACGCTCTTCGCGGGCGAGCTGCGACGGCTGTACGACGTGGCGCGATCGCGGCAGCGCGGCCAGAAGCTCGATCTGATCCTGACGTCGATGATCCCGTGGATCGCGGAGAAGCCATGGGAATTCGCCTACGACTCCGGGCGCCGCAGCTTCCTTGCGACCGAAGACGTGCACTTCGTCCGCAACGTCGTCACGTCGGTGCCGGCCGACGCGATCCCGCCGGCCGACGGACCGCTGCGCATCCTCATCGCATCGGCGCAGCCGGTCGGCTTCGGGCAGTTGTCGATCGAGCAGGAAGTGGAAGTCATCAAGCGCGGCTTCGAACCGCTGATCGAGGCCGGTCTCGTCATCGTCGATCCGCTCGCGCAGGCGAGCCCGGCGACGCTTCATGGCGCGCTCTCCACCGGCCGCTACAACGTCGTGCACTTCATCGGTCACGGCGAGTTCGACGACGACGCGCAAGAGGGTTACCTGGTATTCGAGAACGGTCGCGGCGGAGAGCTGCGCCTCGGCACACGCTCGGCGTGCGAGCTGTTCTGCGGCCGCGGCTTGAGTCTGGTGTTTCTCAACGCCTGCCAGACCGGTTCGGGGGGTCGCGCCGACTTCAACAAGGGCACGGCACAGGCGATTGTCGCCAAAGGCCTGCCGGCGCTGGTGGCCAACCAGTACAGCGTGCTCGATTCGTCGGCGACGTCGTTCGCGCAGCACTTCTACTGGTCGCTGGCGCAAGGCATGACCGTCGGTCAGTCGGCGCGCGAAGCGCGCATCGCTGTCAACTACTCTCTCGAAGGCGAGCCGATCGACTGGGCGGTGCCGGTCGTCTACGCGCGCGACGGCAATCTCGCGCTGTGCACGCGTCCGCAGAAGGTGGTGTCAGTACCGACCACCGGCATTCGCCGTTCGAGCCGCCGCGCGACCGCCGGCCGTCCGATTCGCGTCGGGGTGTGGGACATCGACAGCGTGTTCCCGGCACTCGACCGGACGCTCGAGCGCATGAACGCGGCGCAGAAGGTGTTCGGCTTCGAGCTCGTAGACGTCTCGGCGCCGCTCGATGCGTGGTATCTGGAGGAGCGCGCGCCGGACGGCACGCCGTATCTCTGGGCGAATCGCGTCGCCGAGCGGCTCAAGAACAAGGCCGTCGAGCTGCGTCTCAATCTGCTCGCGTGCGTCACGCGGCACTGGATGCGCGGCGATGACACGCTGGACGCATACGCATGGTGGTCCGAGACGAAAGACCCGCCGGTCGCGGTCTTGTCCGTCGCAGGATTTGACGTACTCAAGGCCGAGGGTCAGAACACCGATCGCGCGATCGCCAATTCGACCGTCAGCGTCCTCGCCGGTTTCTTCAGCGGCTTCGACACGCATGCGCGCGCGCCGAAAACCTGCCCGCTGGCCTTCGACGAAGAGCGCGACGAGAAGGTCCTGGTCAGCGTGCAGAAGTTCGACGCCATCTGCCGCAGGAGGCTGATGAAGAAGATGCCACGGGAACTGCCGGCCCTCGAGGCGCTCCTGCGCGTGTTCGCGCCGTGATCGCGCTCAGCCCTTTCCCTGGGGCGGTGTCCAGCCGCTGGCGTGCGCCGCGACGTGCCACACGTTCGGGAAGGCGAATCGGCCGCCGAGCACCGCGCGGATAGTGGCAAGAAGCTCGGACGTGATCGCACGCTTCACGACATATCCATGCGCGCCGGCATTGCGCGCCGCCTCGATGAAATCGCAATCCTCGTGCACGGTGAGAAACACGATCCGCGCCGTGCATCCTGCCTCGACGATCTGGACGGCCGCTTCCAGGCCGTCGAGAACCGGCATCGAGATGTCGAGCACGACCACATCAGGCTGGAGCACGGCCGCCGCATCGACTGCAGCGCAGCCGTCGCTCACTGCGGCGACCACGTCTGTACTCCCGGCTAAGCAGATCGAAGACGCACTCGAGAACGCTGGGGTGATCGTCGGCAATGAGCACTCGCGCGCGTGCCATGAAGGCCGCTACTCTAGCGCCTCGCCCCCTGCATATCCAGTGAAAGAATTGACAGGTGCAACGAATTCATGACGTTTTGTGATGGGATCGCCAGGGGATAGCCCGACGTGATCTGGCAAAACTCTCAGATCACAGAACTGTCAGACAATGTGGCGTTTGACAGCGTACTGAATCAATCCGGCGGTCGTCTTGATTCCGAGCTGCTCCATGATGCGGTACTTGTGGAAGGCGACGGTCCGCGGAGTGACGTTGAGAATCGCCGCCACCTCCTTCATCGCCCGGCCTTCGGCGATCAGCTGAATCACCTGGCGCTGGCGCGGCGTCAGGTTGTCGGGTTTCGACCGGCCGTCGCGCCCGTCCAGCATGGCGCCGACCAGTCCCGCCGTAACCAGCGGCGTCACGTACGACCGGTTCTGCATCATCTCGCGAATCGCTGTGAGCAGCTCTGATGCCGCCGATCGCTTGAGCAGATAGCCCGACGCGCCGGCGCGAAACGCCTCGGCCGCGAGGTCGGGATCTTCGTTCATCGTCAGGAACGCGATGCGGATATTGGGATGAAGCTGCCTGAGACGCCGCGCCGCGTCGATGCCGTTGAGCAGTGGCATCGCGATATCGACGACGACGATATCCGGGCGGAGGCGGGCCGCCTCCTCCAGCAAGGCATGTCCATTCGAGACGGTCCCGACGACATCGCAATCGTCCGCCAGGAGTTTCTCGAACGCCTCGAGAAGGAGCGTGTGATCGTCGGCGAGCAGCACGCGCGGCCGACTCATGGAGCGGCGTCCTTGCCAGGCGCGACGAGGTCGATCTTGGCGACGATGCGGGTGCCGCGTCCGGGTGCGGCGTGCACGATGAGACGACCGCCGAGCGACTCGACGCGTTCCTGCATGCTGGTGAGCCCGATGCCGATAGCGGCCGGATCGGTGGCGGCGAAGCCGGTGCCCGCGTCGGCAATGCGCAGGAGCAGATCGTGACCCTCACCGGTGAGGTGGACGTCGGCCTCGCGCACGCCGCTGTGCTTGATCACGTTGTGCAGCGCTTCCTGGGCGATGCGGTACAGGCAGAGCGCCACGTCACCCGGCACGGCGCGCGGCACTCTCGAATGGGTGAATTGTACGCGCAGTCCGTCCTGAGACCAGAGCTCCTGGCACAAGCTGCCGATCGCCACGACGAGCCCCAGTGTTTCGAGTTTGGCTGGATGCAGGCGGTAGGCGATCCGGTGCACGTCGCCGGCGATCTCGCCTGCAAGGCGCGCGAGATCGCGCGCCCGTCGTGGCGTTCGCTCGTCGTGCGGTCCGAGCGCGAGGCGATCGAGTTCCATCGCCAGCAGCGACAACCGCTGACAGATGTCGTCGTGCAGCTCGCGGGTGATTCGGCGGCGCTCCTCTTCCTGCGCGGCGATTAGCCGGCTCGTCACAGCGGCCGCCGGAGGCCGTGCGGTGCGACGAGATCGTGTGCCACTGCGCGTGGGCACCTGTAACACCTTGTCCTCCGTATTGTGGAGGCTATGTTACGCCCCCGCCTTCCTCAATGCACTTTCGGCAGGTCCCGGCGCGCCGCGCGACCCCGGCAGGCGGGAGGCAACCGCGCCCCGGCACCTGTCATTTTTTCCAGCAGCGATCCTGCACATTGACAGTTTTCTCAGTCACTAACCGTGACGAATCATCGCTCACTATGGTCGTGCCAAAGTCGATGTCCGTCGGCGTCGCCGCCGATACGAAGCTGGTCGAAGACGTCGATGCCGCCGCGGCCGCCCTGTCCGACGGCCTGCAGGGCGAGTTCGTGCAGACCGAGTCGAGCGCGTTTCGCGGCCGTTGGAGCATCATGCGCACGCCGCGTCTTGTCGTGCAATTCGCCTTTCACGAGGGCGCAGTGTTCCGGCGGCTCATTGTGCCGAAGGATCGCGTCGCCTTCATCGTGCCGCTGGCACTGGCGGGCCCGGCGCGCTGGAACGGCTCCGCCGTGCAGCCGAACGACCTGGTGGTGTGCCCGCCCGGCGCGGAGTGCGTGGCGTTCGATCCACCTTCGACCTGCTTCGCGATTGTCACAAGCCGGCCGACGGGCCGGCTGGTACGCGAGGCTCGGGACTTTCTCCGCTCGGAACCGGCGGCGGCGGTGACCGTTCGCTGCGGCTCGGCGGCCGCGGAACTTCACGCCCGGCTCCACGACGCGCGTCGCGCGATCGAGACCGGCCGCGTGCGCCTGCTCTCGCGCGACATCCTCGATGTCGCGACGCCGCTCCGCGCCTGCCTGGAGCGCGCGCGTTCGGTCGAACGCGATCTCGCGCTGAGCGGCACCCGCAATCTGATCGTGCGCCGGGCCGAGGAGTTCTTCCGCACACATGTCGGTGAGGGCGTGTCGGTGACGCAGCTGTCCTCGGTGGCCGGCGTGAGCGAGCGGAGCCTGCGCAACGCGTTCTATGACGTCTACACCACGAGCCCCAAGCGTTACATGAAGCTGTGGCAGCTGCATCAAGTACGGCGCGCGCTGCGATCCGGCGACGTCCGCAGAGCGACGGTGACCGACGTTGCCACCTGCTACGGATTCTACGAGCTGGGTCGGTTCGCGGGCGCCTACAAGTCGCTCTTTGGCGAGGTGCCGTCACAGACGCTCAGTAAGTCCAGGCTTCGCGGCCAGCTGCAAGCCGCCAGCTAGACCCGCCGATCCCGTCCCGATTGGCCTCGTTCGGACACGCGTCGTGACGGCCCCACAGTGGCGATACAGTCCGATCGACTACACAGACGTCGTGCACGCGAAACGGGCCTCACGACGCTAAACGACAACCGGTGACAACACGCCATCGGAGATCGCCCAAGATGGGCGCTTGCGCTGAAGCTCCATCAGGAAACCGCAGGAATCTCGCATTTTTCCGCGAATCTGGCGACAAACGGCGAACTATAATCGCGGCACCCGACCGTCGGCGGTGAAGTCGTTGGTCACGCCCGCGGTCGTTGCCTGCCTCGATGCGCTCCGCATGTCGGGTGACGCATGACCGGTTGTCAGCGCGCCGTCGCTGCGATCTGTGGTACGTGGCGACCAGCCCTGGGTCGTCTCGGAATGGGTGCGTGTGCGCTACTGCTGACCTTGGTGAGGTTTCCGCGGAACGCCGCATCGCGCGCGCACAATCGCCTGCGCGCGCAGGCCGAGGCGATTGTGAGGTTGACGAGAGTGTCGAGCAGAGCACATGCACCGTGGATTGTCGGCTGGCTCTCGTGCCTCCTACTCCTCGCGCCGGCTGACCCCACCTTTGCCCAATCTCGCGCGGTGAAGCGCGTCCTGGTGCTGCGCCAGACCACGCTGAGCAACCAGGGCAACGCGCGGTTCGACGCCACATTCGCCGACACGCTGCGAACGTCCGAGGCGTTCCCAGTCGAAGTCAGCACCGAGACGGTGGAGACGGTGCGGTTTCCGCGCGCCGCACAGTCGTTCATTGCCTATCTCTCGGACAAGTACGCCGATCGGAAGGTCGACGTCATCGTCGTCGTCGGCATGGAGGCCTTGAACTTCGCGCGAGCGAACCGCGTAATGTTCGGAAGTCCGCCGATCGTGGCGACGGTGTCGCAGGCGAGCGAGCTGGACGCCGGCAGCGGCATCACCGGGCTGCGCGCCGGCCCGGCCGTGTCCCTCGACGGGATGATCGATCTTGCGCTGGCGCTGCGTCCGGAGACCTGCTGTGTGTTTGTCGTCGACGGCGCTCGCAACAACGGCGGCGCGGTCGAAGCGGAGTTCAAACAGCGGTGGAACGGGCGGAACCGGGGCGCGAGCCTGACATATCTTCGCGGTCTTCCGCTGAGCGACCTCCTGGTCCGGCTCTCTGCCATTCCAGACCAGTCGATCGTGCTCCTTACCCGTCAGCCGATGCAGACCTCGTCGGAGGACGTGGACCAGTTCGACGCGCTGGCGCAGATCGCGGCCGCCTCCCGCGCGCCGGTGCTGAGCCCGATCGAGGATTTGGTCGGCCGCGGGATCGTGGGCGGTTACGTATTCAGCTTCGAGGCCAACGCCAGGCTGATGGCAGACATGACGTCGCGCATCCTCCAGGGAGCGAGTGCCGCTGAGATTCCCGTCGGCCGGGCGGTCTATGGCAACGTTCTCGACTGGCGGCAACTCCAGCGCTGGAACATTCCCGAAACCCGCGTTCCCGCGGGAACTGTTGTTTTGTTTCGTCAGCAATCATTCGTTTCGCTCTACAGGCCTTACGCCCTCGCCGGCGTCGTGGTTTTTCTCGCACAGCTCGCGTTGATCGTCGGCTTGTTCGTTCAGCGAAGGCGCCGCCGTCGTGCAGAGGAGGAGTCGCGAAGCCATGCGGAGCGATACCGCAGCGTAGTCGACACGCAGAGCGAGCTGATTTGTCGATTTCTGCCCGATACCACCCTGACCTTCGTCAACGATGCGTATTGCCGCTTCTGGAACAAGACGCGCGACGAGATCATCGGCCGCAAGTTCCTGGAGCTCATTCCTCCTTCGGCGCGCCAGTCGGTGCTCGGCAGCATCGAGCGGCGCAACGGCGGCGTGCAGTCGCACGAGCATCCGGTCACGCTGGCCGACGGCGGCATCGGCTGGCAGCACTGGGTCAATCACGCCATCCTCGACGCGCACGGCCGCGTCGTCGAACTGCAGGGCGTAGGGCGTGACATCACCGACCGCAAGCTCGCGGAAAACGCGCTCATCGACTCCGAAGCGAGCAAGAGCGCAATCCTGCGCGCGATTCCGGACCTGATGTTCGTGCTGCGCCGCGATGGGACGTACGTGGACTTTCACTCGCGGGATATCCAGCTTCTCTACGCGCCCCCGGACGGCTTTCTCGGCAAGCGCATTCAGGACGTCCTGCCGCCGGTGCTCGCTGCCACTTTCATGGACGCGCTCGAGCGGGCGTATGCGACCGACGAGCCAGTGGTCGTCGAGTACGAGCTCACAATCGGGGACGAGCTTCGCTACTATGAGGCGCGCCTCGTTCGCGCCGGGCAGGGCCGCATCCTGAGCATCGTCCGCGACCTGACCGATGCGCGGCGCGCGGTCGAGCTGAACCGGAATCTGGCTGGACGCATCATTGCCGAGCAGGAGGTCGAGCGGCAGCGCATCGCGCGCGAGCTGCACGATGACCTCAGCCAGAAGATCGCATTGCTCAACATCGAGATCGATCGGGTGGCTACCGGGGTGCAGGAGGCCGGGCTGAAGCGACGGCTGCACAACATCTCGATGCACACCGGGGAGATCGCCAGCGCAATCCACAATCTCTCCCATGAGCTGCATCCGTCGAAGCTGCAGACGCTCGGGTTGCGCGCCGCGATTCAGGCGCTGTGCCGGGATGTGTCGCAGCAGAGCCGGGTGGTTGTCCGCTTCAGTGATCGTGAGTTGCCGCCATCAGTCGATCCGAACGTGTCGCTCTGCCTCTACCGAATCACGCAGGAGGCGTTGCACAACGTTGCTCGCCACAGCCGGGCGCTCGAGGCAGAGGTGCGGCTCTTTGGAGGCAATGGGAGCCTCTCACTCGAGATCGAAGACTCCGGCGTCGGGTTCGACGCGAAGTTGGCGCAGGGCACCGGTCTCGGGCTTGTGAGCATGCGCGAACGCGTTGCGTTCCTGCAAGGCCAGCTCGTCATCCATGCGGCGCCGTTCGCCGGTACGCGGATCAGCGTCCACGTGCCGTTGTCCGCGCCGGCCCACCATTCGTCGACGTCGCTCCCGGCCCGCGGTCAAATCACGGCCTCGGGTGCCGGAACCGCATAGCCGCACCGGCCGCAGCGGTGGTTCGATGCGGTCATGCTCTCCGCGCCTCCTCAATGAGGCGCCCGCGGTTTGCGGAATTTTGTGCTGAAAATGTCGCGGCGCGCGTCTTGGCGTCTCGTGTTCGTGTTGTCGCTGCTGCTCGTGGCACATGCTGCGATCGGGCAAATCGGCAGCACTGCGCTGAGCCAGCTCGACACTGGCGCCACCGCACCTCCACTGCAATGGTTGCTTCCCAATCCGTTCCAGGCCGCGCGTCCGGAGCCACATGGTGCGCCGCCCTACTGGAAGCCCTATCAGTGGTACGTCGTCGCCGGCGTGACACTCCTGGGAGTGGAGACGATTCTCATCGCCGGCCTCCTGGCGCAGCGCGGGCGCCGACGCGAGGCCGAGGACGCCGTCCAGGTCAGAGAAGCCGATCTCCGTCGCAGCCATGAGCGAATCAGCGATCTTGCCGGCCGCCTGATCACGGCGCAGGAGGCGGAGCGCGCGCGCATCGCCCGCGAGCTCCACGACGACGTGTGTCAGGACGTCGCCGCGATCAGCGTGGACCTCAGTCACCTGCGGCAGCATGCCGGCGGCGTCCAGCCGCATGTGCTGGAGGAATCGCTGAACAGCCTGCAGCGCCGGACCGCCACTGTGGCGGAAAACCTTCGGCTGCTGTCGCATGGCCTGCATCCCAGCGTTCTTCATCACATCGGTCTCGTTGCGGCGTTACAGGCGCAGTGCGCCGAAGTCGAACGGCAGCACCGCTTGCACGTCACGTTCTTCGCTGACGGCGAGGTCGAGCCCGCCAGCCGCCTGGTGGCCTTGTCGCTCTTCCGGATCGCGCAGGAGGCGCTGCGCAATACCGCGAAGCACGCACGCGCGCGTCACGCGACGTTGTCGCTCGCCCGCCTCGACGGCGAGCTCATGCTCGCGATCGCCGATGACGGCAGCGGGTTCGATGTCATCGGCGCGCGCCAGAAAGGCGGACTCGGCCTCGTGAGTATCGAGGAGCGGGCTCGACTGGTGCAGGGCCGCGTCACCATTTGCTCGCAGCCGCGACACGGGACGGTCGTGGATGTGCGGGTTCCTTCGGCGGTGGTCGATGCGACTGTCGCGGCGCTCGATCAACCGCCAGGCGTGGACCGCGCGTGGGCTGATCGGCCTCTGGCTGTGGGGGAGTAACGACTTGCGCCGTCCAACGATCTTGCTCGCCGACGACCATGTGGTCTTCACCGACGGGATCGTCAGGATCCTCAGCGAACGCTTCGACGTCGTCGGAATCGTCACCGACGGGAGCTCCCTCCTCGAGGCCGCGGTGCGGCTACGTCCGGATGTGATCGTGACCGATATCTCGATGCCGACGCTGAGCGGCCTCGAAGGGCTGCGGCAGCTGAAGACCAGACATCTCGAGAGCCGCGTCCTGTTCCTCACGATGCACGCCGACGCCAGGCTCGCTGCCGAGGCTTTCCGGCTGGGCGCTCGAGGGTTCGTCCTGAAGCAGTCGAGTGGCGATGAACTGATAAAAGGCATCGAGGCGGTGCTGCAGGGACACAAGTACATCAGCCCCGCCCTGACCGACGATGTGATGACGCTGATGGCGAGCCCCAACGGACCGCCGGGTCTGGAGTTGAGCTCGCGTCAGAAGGAAGTGCTGCGGCTGGTCGTGAGTGGCCAGCGCATGAAGGAGATCGCCGCCAACCTCAATCTCTCTCCACGCACAGTGGAAACCATCAAATACGAGATGATGCGCGACCTCAACGTCCATTCGACGACCGAGCTCGTGCGCTACGCCATCGAGCATCGACTCGTGGTGTTCTGAACGCGACCAATCACCGGCTCGCGACGGTCGCCGCGCACATCGCGCTCACCATCACGCCGCCAGCGCGCTCGAGAAAGCACCACCCGCGCGCAGGCAACGATCGACGGAAGACCCGCCGGCCGAGCGCCCAGCGACGACGACGACCTGATACCCGCTCGAGACGCGGTGTCAGGGCCGTTCGCGAATCGTTAGTGGCGAGCGCAGCAGGAAGGTGATCACGGTTTCTGCGGGGACGTCGGCTGCCTCGCCGCGCTGCGCCGCGCCGACGCCCGCACCGATCAGTGCGCCGACTGCCGCGCCCGATCCGCCACCGGCGATGCCGCCGACTGCCGCGCCGGCGCCGGCGCCGATGCCCACTTTCGCCGCGTCCTTCTTGTGCGCCGCGATCGCTTCGGTGGTCACCTCATTGGTGACGATCTCCAGCTTGCGGCCATCGCTCGTCGTCAGGCTGGTGAGCTCGAGGCCGATGCTCGCCCTGCCGCGCAGACGCCCGCCCTTGTCGGCCGCTGCGATCCGACCGTCGACTCGCGCGCCGCGCCCCGCGACGACCCAGCCATCCGCGGTGATCGGTTCCTCGAGGATCACTGAAAACACGTCGCCCGATTTCATCGTCTTCGTGGACAGGTCGCGTGTTGTTCTGATGATCAGCTCGTGTCCTGCGGCCAGGCGCGCCACGCGGGGCGCGGGTTTGGGCGCGGGCTCGGGTGGCGCGGCGGCAGCAGGAGCCGCTGCCGTCGCTTCCGCGGGCACTGCCGGCGCGGATGATGGAGCCGATGCTGCCGGCGCTTGCGCCGCAGGCGCCGCGGCTGCGGGTGGAGCCGTCGTCGTCGCAGGATTCGCCGCCGCGGGCGGCTGTCCTCCTTGCTGCGCACAGCCGGCAAGGAAAGTCGCCGCCGAACTGAACACAACCGCCGACATTAATCGCGCCACAGGTGTCAATCTCATATGTGCACCCAATTCTCAATCGGGCGTTCGTCAGGTCGCCATGTGATGGCGAGCCGCTGACGCAGCCGTGTCCGTGGTCTTCGCATCCTCGAACACTGTATTCCAATCGCGCTTCATGCTGACAACGGTTACTCCGTATTCGCTCGCTTTGTCGAGCGCCTCGACGAGCGGGCTCAGCCGGAAACTCGCGGTCGCAGGCGACCTCGCGCTCGGTTCCATCCACGTCGTGCAGAACGTGGTGAGGTTCTGCCGCGAGTTGCCGTCGAGAATCAGCTCGTCGCGAACGAGTGCGTACGCGACCGCTGCGGTGGCATTTCGCTCGAGACGACCGCCGCCGCGCCGTGGTCGATTGCGGCGCGGCGGCTGGCTTCGCGATCACACCGACGCCGGTTCCCCCTTCTTCTTCGGTGCGGCCGTTGCCGTCACCGGCGCACCAGTGGCCGCGGCCATCGTTCGTTGCTTCTCGGTTGCCTTCTCCAGCGCCTGATCGATGCTGAAGCTCGCAGGCTTCTGGCGCGGCGGGAACTCCTGGAACGTCTTGAGGAACTCACCGACGATAGCCTGGGCCGGTACCAGCAGGTAGGCACGGTCGGCCATCCACTTGTCGTAGAACACGCTTCCGTCCTCGTCGCCCCGTTCGAACGGGTCACTGCGGAGGTTGTACACTTTCGGGGCACGTAGCGCGACCATCGGCTCGCGCCAGACGCCCAGTCCATGCGCGCGTTGCTCCAGGAATGTGACTTTCCAGTTCTCCACACGCAGTGCCATCAAGTCGCCATCGTCGCTCCAGTAGAGGAAGCCCTTGCGCGGGTTCTCCTTCACCTCGCCTTTGATAAAGGGCAGCAGGTTGTAGCCATCGATGTTGACCTTGAACGTCTTGCTGCCGGACTTGTAGCCCTTCTTGAGCTTTTCCACGACGTCCCGATCGCCGGCGACGGCGGCAAGCGTTGGAAGCATGTCGGTATGCGAGAACAATTCGTTCGACACGGTCCCCGGTTTGATGACACCAGGCCAGCGGATCGCGCAGGGCACGCGCCAGCCACCCTCGAAGTTGGTGTCCTTCTCGCCTCGGAACGGAGTCGATCCACCGTCGGGCCAGCTCATGACCTCGGCGCCGTTGTCGGTCGAGTACATGACGATGGTGTTGTCGGCAATGCCAAGCTCATCGAGCTTGTCGAGCAGTTTGCCGACATGGCCGTCGTGCTCCACCATGCCGTCGGGGTAGACGCCGAGACCGGTCTTGCCTTCCGACTCCTTTTTCAGGTGTGTCCAGATGTGCATCCGGGTCGAGTTCCACCAGACGAAGAACGGCTTGCCGTCCTTGTTGGCCTTCTCGATGAACTTGACGCTGGCTTCGAGGAACTCTTCGTCCACCGTCTCCATGCGCTTTCTCGTGAGCGGACCGGTGTCCTCGATCTTCTGGGTGCCATCGGCGTTCGCCCAGGTGTGCAGGACCCCGCGTGGACCGAACTTCTTCCTGAACCCGGGATCTTTCGGATAGTCCGGGCTCTCCGGCTCCTCTTCCGCATTCAGGTGGTAGAGATTGCCAAAGAACTCATCGAAGCCGTGCGCCGTCGGCAGGAACTCGTCGCGGTCGCCGAGATGGTTCTTGCCGAACTGGCCGGTGACGTAGCCCAGTGGCTTCAGCACGTCGGCGATCGTGGGGTCTTCGGGCTGCAGACCCAGGTCGGCTCCGGGCAAGCCTACCTTGGTCAAGCCGGTGCGAATGGGCGATTGACCGGTGATGAAGGCAGCCCGTCCGGCGGTGCAGCTCTGTTGGCCGTACCAGTCGGTGAACATCGCGCCTTCCTTCGCGATCCGATCGATGTTCGGGGTGCGATATCCCATGATTCCATGGTTGTACGCACTGACATTGAACCAGCCAATGTCGTCGCCCCAGATAATCAGAATGTTCGGCTGCTTCGTCGGCATCGCTGCGCTCCCTTGTGATTCATTCCATTTCGCAGGATTAAGGACCCCCGATCACGGTGCCGGCAGCTTGATTGGCTTGATCGGGAAGGTCGCGATGATATTGAATGCGCCGCCCTGCGTCGTGGTGCGCGCGTACGTCTCCCACTGGTAGTTCGCTTTGAGGAAACCGTAGAGCACGCCGCCCTTCGAAGCGCCAGCGATACTTCGGGCCCCAGCGCGAACACCTTGTTCTTCCCGCGAATGAGCACGCTGGGCAAGCCATCGATCACGTCGTCGGTCAGCTTGAACGCCGCGTAATAGGAGAGGCCGACAGTGAGCCTGCCCTTGAGAAAGTCGCCGCCGATGCCGCCTTCGAGGTTCATCTGATTCCCGACCTTGGTCTCGCTGTCTTCCTTTTTCGACTGGAAGTCGAAGGTCGCCATGGTGGCGGCGTGATACTGCCGCGCCGCATTGAGGTAGACCGTCGTCCCTACCGCCAGCTCGTGGCCCCACATGCCGAGGCCGGTATTGTCGTCGGCGCCATCGGTGTAGCGGCCGGTGGGGACGAAGATGGTGTAGCCGGCGATGGCATCAGCGCGCGGGAAATGCCAGCCGAGACCGATCGGCTGTACGGCGGTGTCGGTGATGCCGCCGCCAGGATTGAGCTCGATCTCGGTCGCCTGAATGCGGTTGTTCACGCCGGCGAACAGCACTGGAAGCCGTAATACCCGCCGAGGACTTTCTTGTTCGTCACCAATACCAGGCCCGCACCATACGCCCACATGGTGAGGTCGGCGTCGAGGGGAAGGCGATCGCCGTCGCGATCCTTCACCGTGTCGGTGTTGTAGGTGTATAGCAGCGGCGCGATGACGTACCGGTGGGGCGGCGGCTGCGATCCCGACTTCAGCCCCACAGTGCCCTTGATGTGCTGCGTGTTGAGTTGTGCCTCGGCCGTGGTTGCGCCGATTGCACACGCGATCAGGCTCGCCACCACCATCGTCGAGAGGGGTTTGCGAACGCGGCGCAGACGACGCGGCTGCAGTGACCGCCGGGTCAGCGTTTTCATGACTAACCCCTAAAGGTACTTGAGTTGCCGTACCCAGCATGGGTAAACCAATTCAAACAATGGTGCGGCCGAACGACGTGGCGCGCGGCGCGTGCGACACGTCGGAGGGCATCAGCGTGGCGCGGTGCCTGCGTCCGAATGCGCTTTTTCACCAGCGCCCACGCGGACTCAATCGGATTCAAGTCGTGCGAGTACGGCGGCAAATAGCGGACCGTCGCGCCGCGTTGTTCGATCGCCGTTCTCACCGCGAGCTGCTTGTGAGCTTTCAGATTGTCGAGCACGACAATGTCGCCGGGTCGCAACCGGGGACGCAAATGGCGTCGGACCCACGTCAAAAACGTGTCGCTGTTCACGGCGCGCCACTTCGTGCACAACGTCACCCACCCATCCCTGCGCAACGCGCCGACCATCGTCAGGTTGTCGCCCCAGTTCATCGGCCGCGCCTCGACATACGCCGTCCCGCGCTGGACCCACGCGTGGGACCGGCCCATCGCGATGTTGGCGCCGGCTTCATCGATGAAAACCAAGCGATCCGGATTCACGCGGCCGATCCACCTCAGGAACGCTTCGCGCCTCGCGCGGACGTCCGGCCGATCGATCTCCGCCGGCCGCGGCCGTTTTTTTTGAGGACGTATCCGTCGCGGTGCATGGCCCGCCGAAAACTGGTCTCCGTGGTGTGCGCTGCCGGCGTGACGCGCCGGTTGTACTCCCAACACAGCTCGGCCACGGTCGCGTCGGGTGCCTCGGCGATGACCGCACGCAGCGTCGGCACGGCAATCGGGCAGCGCCAGCCGCCACTCTTCGGCTGCGGCGCCGCCGACCCGGTGGTCCGCCAGCGAGCCACCCAGCGCTGGAGCGTGCGGACATCGATGTCAAAGAACGCGGCCAGCGTCGCATACGCGCCTTCACCGCGTTCGTACGCCGCGATCGCACGCTCGCGGAACGCCATGGAATATGGATTCGGCATGGCGTCAGTAAAGTACACTTTCGACGGCAACTCAAGTGCCGTTAGGGATTAGTCGAAGCGGAACGTCACGCCGACGGCGGTTTCGAACTGGTTGGCGTATTCGGTGTCGACCAGCTCCCAGCAGCCGTAGAACGGATCGCACCAGATGCCCTCCGGATCGCTCCTGATGAACGTCGGCGTCCAGCGGAAGCCGAACTTGGCGCCGATGCTGGGGGAGAAGTAATACTTGATGCCGGCGCCCCAGTTGGTCGAGAAGCGCGTCTCGCCCTCGATTTCACCGCCGACCCCGCCAGGCGTGGCGATGAGCAGCTCGCCGAACGAATAGCTCGTCGCGCCGAGACCGCCAAACACATACGGCCGCAGCGCCGCGTCGCGCGCGCCGAGGTTATAGACCAAGTTGAACAGGTAATTGTGGAGCACCAGCTCCGCAAACGGCAGCTTGCCGCCCGGACCATCGGCCTGGAACCGTGAATTCTGGCGGCCGTAGAGGAACTCGCCGGCCATGCGTTCGTTGAAGAGATAGGCGAACGTAAGGTTGATTGATGTGCCGCTATCGACGGCGAGCGTGTCGTACAGCTGTCCGAGTAGCGGCCGCTCATCGGAGGTGATCCCTTCGCTGGCGCTGTAGCCGACGTTGAAGCTGACTTCCGCCCGCTGAGCAAACGCGGCTGGCGCCTGGGTGATCAGCAGCGCGGCAAGAATGAATCCGGTTCGGCGTGACATGGTGGTGTTCCTTTCCGTGAGTGAGGCTGGCTTGCGGCCTACTTCTTGGCTTCGGCGCGCACGCTCCGCAAACGGACCGGTTCGCTCGCGTAGTTCTCGAGCTCCACGGTGTTCTTCTTCTTGCAGGAAGTCTTGGTAGCGACCGAGAGCTTGCCCTCGCCCTAGACGAGGGCGAACCCGAGCGTGACAGTCGACCGCATGTTTCGTCTCCTCTTTGTGTCGAGCCAGGTCACTCCCGGCCGCGCGTCTCGTCGAGCGGTGGAAATGGGCTGATGAGCAGCTCCCCCTGCAGCGCCGCCCGAATCGCCGGCACGAGATCGTCGGCGACTCTCACTTTCAGGACATAGCCGAACGCGCCGGCCGCCAGGCTTCGTCGCAGCATCATGCGGTCCGCATGCACTGTGGCGAAGATGACGCGCGCCGCGGGATGCCGACGCAGGATCTGTTCCGAGGCGGCGATGCCGTTGATGCCCGGCATCACGATGTCGGTCACGATCACGTCGGGGGCCAGCCGTTCGGCGGCCTCGACGAGCGCGTACCCATCGGCCACGGTTCCGACGACCTCGAATTCCGGCTCGAGCAGAGTGCGCCACCGTTCTGTCGTTGCCGCGTGATCGTCAGCGAGCAGCACTCGCCTGCGAGTCATCGGCGCTCCTTTCGTGCTCGAGCGAACGCGCCGCCAGCAAGGATAGGAACGCGGACGGAGGATGGAAAGCGGGAGACTACGCCTTCGACGGCTGGAGAAGTACGTCGGCGCGTGCGAAAAAGTACGTCTCTCGACGAAGGGTCGAAACCGGCCGCCGCGCTCTTCGATCGGCGGGCACGACGTACTTTCTTTTTCCGGCATCATCCCGTGCTTCTCCGGAGACTCCGCTCGTACGGTCGTCTCCGACGCTCCGATGGACTGCGAGTTCCGATGCCGTCTTGTGCGGGAGCGAGAAGATGATCACCGCCCGCCGCTACCGTTCGTCTCATGCCGTGCTGGTGAGCGTGCGGACGTTGATCCTGCCACCCGAGCTCATGCGCGCGGTCGCGCGGTCCTGTGAGGCGGCTCGTCGTTGCTCGCAGCTGCCCATGCGTGCGCCGTGTTTGGCTGAGCTTCTGCGTCAAGCCTGACAACGCCGCAGTCGCGCGCGACACTTCGATCAGCGTCGATCCGAGGGGCGCGTCGATGTGGCAGGGTATGGATCCGGCCCGCGAACTTTGGCCTCGCTCTACAGGTATCCTGAGGTCGCGTGCGATAATCCCGGTCCCGAGAGGACTTCGATTCCATGGCAATCGTTGCGTTGATGCTGGCAGGCGTGATGGCTGCCCAGTCCGGCACGCTGCGCTTCAGCCCTCCGGCGGCGTGGAAGAGCCGCCCGTCGGCGAGTTCGATGCGCGTCGCAGAGCTCGTGGTTCCACGGGCCGCGGGCGACGCCGAGGACGGTGAGCTCATCGTGTACTTCTTCGGCGGCTCCGGCGGAAGCGTCGATGCCAACATCGAGCGATGGGTGGGGCAGTTCCACACCGCGTCTGGCGCGCCGGTCAACGCGCCGGCTCGCACCACCTCCGCCAACGGCAGCCTGAGGATCACACAAGTAGACGTCAGCGGCACTTACATCGCCGAAATCCGTCCTGGGAGTTCCGAACGTCACAACAAGCCGAACTTCCGCATGCGCGCCGCGGTCGTCGAAACGCCCAAGGGTCCCTACTTCGTCAAGTTCACGGGTCCGGCGCAAACGGTGGCGCAGGCCGGAGGCGATTTCGATCGGTTCGTCAAGAGCCTGCGGCTCGAGTGATCGCGCTCCTCGCAACGTTCGGGACCGATCTCAACGCCGCGACAACGGAGCGGCCGGTCCCGGTTCACTCGGTACGCTCCACTAAAGATCGACGTAGTCGGCTTCGATCGCCTGGCCGGCGCCGGCGCCAAGACGCTCGAGCAGCTGCATGATCACGGCCGCCTTGTCCTGCGCATCGCGCCGCGACCAGGTACGCGACTTGACCTCGGCGAAGAAACCGTCGCTTGCCGGGTTCAACAGACGATCGAGGTGGACATAGAACTCGACGCCGCGGTAGGCGACGAGCCAGCGGCGGCGGTTTTTTTCGATCTCGCGTTCGCGCGAGGGCTTGAAGTATTCGCGATAGAAGCGGGGCGAGTGGGTGGCGGGCGCGAAAAAGCGCGAGCGAAACAGCAATACCGAGCCGAACGCCTCCTCGTGCGACGGCCCGGTGAGCGTGAGCCGTGCCCGCGCGTTGACCACCTGGTTCTGCTCGTCGAGGATTTCGTCTTCGCGATACCGGAGACGGCCTTGTTCCGGGTCGTCGAAGAAAAAGTAGGTGTCGTACTGGTGGTAGTGCACGCGGCGGATGACCGCGATGTCGTCGCTCGCGAGCGCGCGAAGGACCGGTTCCTCCGAGGACAGCCGCACCTTGACCTGCACCTCGAAGCTTTCCTGTTGCGCAGCGCCGCCGATGGCGATGAGCTTCTGCAGCACGCTTTCCTCGCGCCGGGTCAGGAAGAGGTCGATGCGACGCGCGACGTCACGCGCCGAGGCTTTAAGGGAATCTTCGTCGAGCGTGAGCAGCCGCCGATCGCGCATCAGCCAGCGGCCGTCGCACATCACGTCGGCGACGTCCGTGGACTTCGCTGCGTAGACCAGTTGCGAGTAGATGGCCGCTTCGTCGCGCTCGAACTGCGGCGAGCTGTGCGCCTGGTCGCGATCGACGACGATGAGGTCGGCGCGTTTCCCCGGTTCGAGCGATCCGGTGATCCCGCCAAGGTGCATGGCCCGCGCGCCGAGCCGTGTCGCCATCGCCAGCGCCGTGCGGGCGGGAATCGCGGTGGGATCGCCGCTGATGCCCTTGGCGAGAAGCGCGGCGAGCCGCGTCTCTTCGAACATGTCGAGGTCGTTGTTCGAGGCCGCGCCATCGGTGCCGATCCCGACGTTTACGCCGAGCGCGATCATCCTGGCCACGGGCGCGACGCCGGAACCGAGCTTCAGATTGCTCGACGGGTTGTGGGCAACGCCGGCGTTCGCCTCGTGCAGCGCGCGGATTTCGCCCTCGTCCACATGCACGCAGTGCGCGGCCAGCACGTCGGCGTCGAACAGGCGCTGCTTCTTCGCCCACGGGATGACCGGGATGCCGGACTCCTTGCGCGACCGCTCGACCTCGAGCGCGGTCTCCGCCAGATGCGTGTGCAGCGGCACCTCGAACTCGGCCGCCAGCTCCGCGCAGGCGCGAAAGATTTCCGCGGTGCAGGTGTACGGCGCGTGCGGCGCCACCGACGGGACGACGAGCGGGTGACCCTTCCAGCGCGCGATGAACGCGCGGGCCGAGGCGAGGGCGTCCTCGTAGCTCTTCGCGTCGGGGGTGGGAAACTTCAACACGGTCTGCGCGCACAGCGCGCGCATGCCGGTGGCCGCGGCCGCCTCGGCAACCGCCTCCTCGAAGTAATACATGTCGGCAAAACAGGTTGTCCCCGAGCGAATCATCTCGGCGCAGGCGAGCCTGGTGCCGAGCGCCACGAAGTCGGGGCGGACGAATTCGCGCTCGACCGGCATCATGTAGCCCATCAGCCAGACGTCGAGGCGCAGATCGTCGGCCAGACCGCGCAGCAGTGACATCGGCGCATGCGTGTGCGCGTTGACCAGGCCGGGCATGACCACGCGCCCGCCGCAGTCCACGGTTTCGACACCGTGGAAGGCCCTGGCGCCGTCGCCAACGGCCACGATGGCGTTGCCGGTGACGGCCACCGATGATGAGGGAAACAGCGTGAACCGCTCGTCCATGGTCACGACGAACGCGTTGGTGAGCAGGACGTCGCACGGCGTCGGCATGGCGTTACTTCGGCAGACTACTGCCGTACCTTCATCGCTGGCTACACGGTCTTCTTTGCCGTCGCGATCACCGCATCGGCGGCCTTCTCACCGATCATGTAGATCGCGCTGACGATGAAGAGTCCGGGCACGCGCGGGAAGACCGAGGCGTCCACCACGCGCAGGCGGTCCGTGCCATGCACCCTGAACTCGCTCGTGAGCACGCCGTTCTTCGCTTCGGGCCCGATCGCGCACGTGCAGGACGCATGATGCCCCCACGCGTGATCGCGGACGAACCGCTTCAGGTCGGCATCGCTCGTCACGTGCTCGCCGGGCATTTCTTCTTCCGCGATCAACCGACCCTTCATCCCTGAGCTCAGACGCCGCGCGAGCTTGATGCCGTTGACCACCGCCAGCAGGTCGTCGTCTGCGGCGCCCGTGCCTTCCTCGAAGTAGCGGAACTCGATTGCCGGACGTTCCCGTGGATCCGGCGACGTGATCGTGACCGCACCGCCGCGATTGTTGGTATGTCCCTTCAACACGACCCACGTCAGACAATCAAGTCGCTTGCGAACGGCCTCCGAGTAGCCAGGCTTGTATCCGCGGAAGTCCGCCACAACCGCATAGCAGAACAGGTCGGGCACCGGCTTGCCGACCATCGAGCGCTGCACGACGGAGAGAAGCGCGCCGTTGCTGGTGTAAATACCCTTCCGCTGCGATTCCCACTCGCGATACTGAGGATCGTCGGTGGCAAACCTGGCGCCGTTCAGCATGTCCCACGGCTGCGTCATCCGATTGACGACCGACACCTCGTAACGATCTTGAAGATTGCGTCCGACGCCGCGGAGCCCCACGCGCGTCTGGATGCCGTGCTTCGAGAGGACGTCGGGATCGCCAATGCCGGAGAGCATCAACAGCTGCGGCGTGTTGAAGGCGCCGCCGGACAGGATCACTTCGCGGCGGGCGCGCGCGATCAGCGTCTCGGCAGGGGCCTTGCTCGCGCCGGGGTGCGCGCCATAGAGCCGCTCGCCTTTCTGGTATTCAACACCAACGGCGCGATTCTGATCGTCGAACACCACGCGCGTCGCCAGCGCGTTGAGCTCGATGCGCAGCCGATCGGGATGACGCGCGGCCACGTCGCGCAGCCGCTCACGCGTGCCCGCACGCCTGTGATTGTCAGTGGTCATCGGCGTGTAGCGTGCGCCGACCTCGTCCCGCGCGACCACCCGCCAGTCGTTGGGATCGAAGAGCGCCTCCAGTCGCGCGAGCGAAGGCGCGCCGATCTCCTGCAACGCGTTACTGACCGACGCCGCGATCGTCTCGCGCACCCGGTCGTCGGCGATCGCGTCCTCGGGCTTCGCCTTCTCGATCGGCAGCCAGCCGGACCAGCCATGCCGGCTCGGGTCGATGCCCAACGTCCCCCAGAACCGCCGCACCGGACGATGACGGCAGTTTTCGACGCGCCGGAAGTATTTCCACATCTCGGTCGCGCGCCAGGAGCGATCGCCGGTGAGATCGGCGATCTGATCCCAGTCGGAGTTGCTCGGCGCGGTGAAGATCATCGCGTTGTGCGCGGTGCATCCACCCAGCGTGCCCGCGCGCGGGTACCAGACGCCGTTTTCCTCTTTGCAGAAATTTGGGTCGAGCGCCTGCTGCTTCGGGTCGTCGTAGTGGCGAACGAAAAAATCCCAGCGCATGTTGGGATTCTCGGTGGCGAACGGATGAAAGGCGGGCACGTCGTAATCGGCGGCGGCTCCCGGATCGCCGCCTGCCTCGAGCACGAGCACCGAATAGCCCGCTTCGGCCAGGCGCGCCGCGATCGTGCCGCCGCCCGCGCCCGATCCAACGACGACGTAATCGGGATCGCCGGCCGGCTGCGCCGCGAGCGCACGCGGTCCGACCGCTCCGACAACGGCGACCGACTTGATGAAGTCGCGACGATTCATGGGCAGTTGGTCCCGCGATGGGGGAGCGGGCACGCCATTATCCACGACTCACGTCAACTCCGACCTTTGAACACGGCGCTTACATCGCGGAACTGCGCAGGCGGCGCGACGGTTACAGCGCCACCGATCCGCACCGCAGCCATCGGGTCCATCGAGAACGGTTCGAGAATCCATCTGGATCGACGTCAGAAGGTCTTGAGGAACCCGATGAGCGCGCGCTTGTCGCTGTCGGGGAGCCCGGGCTCCTCGGCGAAATTGCTGGTACCGAAGTAGTGCCCTTTGTTGACCACCAGATCCTTGCACTTGCTCACGGCGAGAAAGTCGTCGGTGAGCGCAGTGAAAGCGGCGCCGAAATCGGTGGCCTCCTTCAATTCGCGGACTGCGCGCTTGAGCAGGCTCACGAGCTTGCGCCGGTGCTCGTCACGCTGATCCTCCGGCAGATCCTCGCCGAGGATATCGAGGTTCGTGATCAACCCGATCGGCATGTCCTTGGGGAACGGCCCGACCTTCAACGCGCCGCCTTCGCCGCCGATGAACGGGAAGATGCGGCGGAACAACCCGAGGAGCGGCCGCAGCGGCGCCGAGACGTAAGGCTCCGGCACCTCGACGAAGCTGTCCTGGGTGATGCGATCGATCACGCCGACACCGGGACTGTTGTCGCTGCCGAACACCTTGTCTTTTACCCGTCGCTCGGGCCAGAGCATCTGCTCGATCGATTGATCGAACGAGCGCATCCTCGCCGCAACCGTGGCCTCCCACTCGAACGGACCGACGGTGTTGTTCTGCAGGAAAGGCGCTGTGGACCAGGCGCTGACGAGAGACGCCGGACGAATGTACCCGCGGCCGCCGTCCGGCAGCGCGTAGTCCATCTCCTTGCCGGTGACCGGATGGCGGATCTTGATCGTACCCACCGAAGGCAGCGTCTTGTACGACTCCGACGAGAAGTTGTCCCAGATATTGCCGCGAATGGCGTTGGTGCCGAGCGGGCTGCACGCGTTGGTGCCGAGCAGCGTGATCGGCACGCGCAGCTCGTTGGAGAGATAGTTGCTGTCGAGAAAGTCGCTGGCGAGCACGATGTCGCGCATCGCGGTCTTGAATGCGTCGGTCTTGGTCCAGCTCCAGTACCACGTTCCAGGCGGTGAGATAGTTCGGCCCGTTGGCGTTCTCGAGATCGAGGCCGGCCGGCAGCGCCGGCAGCTTGCTCGAATGACACCGGGCACAGCGCTCGGCAAAGACTTCCTTGCCGCGCCTGAGCGTGGTGGCATCCTCGGTCTGGTAGGCAGGTCCGCCAGGGGCGTCCTTCAAATAGTGCGGGTCGGTGCCGGCGAGCAGGAAGCGCGCCAGGTTCGGCGACTGCCTTTCGGTCGCGAGCCAGTACACCGAGTTGTTCTGCGCCGTCTCCAGCGGAATCGGCGAGATCGGCTCGCCACCGAGGAGCGGGCGAAAATGCAGCAGCCACTCTTCGCTGAAGAGCCCGATGTTGATGTAGACGCGGTTGAGCGCGCCGAGCGCGCCGACCGAGTCGGAGCCGTCCTTGAGCACGCGCGGCGTAAACGTCGTGCTCGGCGCGACGAAAAACTGCGAGAGCGGATCGGCCGGCGGGACGTAATCGTTGAACTGCTTGTTCTTCAGGCCGCCGCCCGACAGCGTTTCCTTGCCCCACTTGCGCGCCAGACCCATCCGCGGGCCGAAGATAGTACACGGCGTTCATGCTGCGCGGATTGTTGATGTTGTCGGTTGAGACGAGCGAGGTGTCGAGCGTGCCCGGGCGCGACACGTGGAGCGCCTGATAGAAGACGCTGCCGGCGTTGCGATCGCCGAGCCAGTTGAAAACGCGGTCCCACCAGAAATACTGGGCGCCGACGATCGAATTGAGATTCTCCCACCTCGGACTTTCCGGATTGGCGGGCGGCCGAATCGGGTTGGGTCCGACGTGGCAGAATCCGCACGACATGCCGACGCGGTAAGGGCGGACCAGATCGGGATCCGAATAGTAGTTGGCGTCGTTGTAGAACCGTTCCGAGTTCCACCGCCGCCGCGCCTGCTCGTCGAAGTCGGGATTGGGAAACAGCCGCAGCCCGACCACGCCGGTCGGCTCGCCGTAGTACGAGCCCACCGCGACCGTCGTGCCGCGCGCGCCGATCTTGACGCCCGGGTAGCGCGCGGCGTCCGCGAAGGGATCGGGCGGGCACTTCGGATCGCGCACATCGAGCCACAGCCCGAAGCGATTGGGATCCGGTCCAGTCGCTTCGCTGAAGCACGGCTCGTTGATCAGACCGAGATACTCGAAGCGTTTGCTCCTCCCGTAGCCGAGCCGCGGATGCGACGACACCGTCTTCAGAAGATCGAACGTGCCGAGGCTGTCGAGCGTGAGGCGGTCCCACAGGCGATCGTTGCCGCCGGTCCACACGAGCCACATGTTGCGGCCTTCAACCTCGGCCTGTGTAAACACCGGGCGCTTGCCGTTGACGAGGTTGTCGTCCATGTCACGGAAGTAATCGTCGGTGGGCCGGGCAAAATGCGACGGCGTCAGCCCGGCGCGCATTGCTTCGTCCTGAACAGTCCCCGGTTGCGGTCCGCTTCGTCGTCCGCATGCTGTGTCGCTGGCGACGACGAGCGCGGCGAGACAGAACACCACACCAAGACGGCGGGTCATGGCGTGCAGTCCTCCTGGATGGCCGGCGTCGACGCGGCGGCAGTGGCGCTCGCCGGATCGAGCAGCGTGAAATTCAGCGCAAAGCGGTCGCGGAAATAGGCGCGTCCGAGATAGAAGCCCGGACGCACGATTCGCACCTCGTCGCGGATGCTCAGTCCCTCTGGACCGGCGAGCTTGTCCGGCACGTCTCTATACCCCTCGATTTTCGGTCCCTCGGCGTAATCGATCACCACCGATTGCCGCGTGCTGTCGAAGCGGCTGTCGCCGCACGACAGCCGCGCCGGAAAGAGCAGCCACGTCGTCTGACCATCGAACGTGAGTTTCGGGATGTTGTCGGCATCGTCGATGAACGGACGCAGCACCGACAACTCCTCGATGCGATTGCGGAGAATGCCCTCCTGGCGGAAGAAGGCCTTGCCTCTCCAGAACAGGCGCCCAAGGTCCTCGACGTGCATCGACGCGAGGTGCGCGAGCAGCCCCTGCGGTCGATCGATCAAATCGCCGAGGCGCGCCTGCCCGTCCTGATCGCGAGGGAAGAAGAGATCGCCGCGGAACGGCCCGTCGGGGATGCGGCCCGGGGCGAGGCGCTTGTAGATCTGATCGACCTGCTCCTGCGTCAAGGCGCGGACGTTCTCCGGCGTCAGCGCCGCGCGCTCGGCGTCGCTGAGCGGAAACTCGGTTCGCAGCCGTGGAGTATCGGTTCCAGGCGGGGCGAACTTGATCTGAGGAGGGGAGACGGTTCGGCACGCGCTCACGGTTGCGAGCGCCACCACGACGAATACGACACGCGCCTGCATGTGCGAGACCTCCGCCGCGGTGGATCCTGGGGGGCGAGAACTCCTGCGGCTCGCGTTCAAAGCATTAGACGGACCGACGATCGCGGTTGCTCCTTGGCACGTGCATCCTTGCTCAAGCGCGGGCTCGATGTCTATGGTCAGGCGCGTGCAGGCGCGGTCCACGCCGCGCCACGACACGACTGTGTGGTGCATGAACGCGCGGCGGCGCGGCCCGATTTAACGCCTGCGAAACACCCGCCGGTGAGAGTATCAACGGGCACTGCGGGTGAGCGATCGACGCCGCGGCGCGCGTGCGAACGCGGCTTCCCGCCGAAACGTCGAAGATGAAGCAGAAGACCGCGTGCCGGAGTAGCATGCAGCACCGGAGGCATCTCATGCGTTTCGCTCTGTCGACTGTCCTGTCGCTCGCTGTTGCCGCGATCGTGATCGCGAGCAGTGTGGCCCCGTCGGCGCAAGGCACCAGCCTCACGCCGGAACTGAAAGCGAAGATCCTCGATGCCATGCGGTTGAATCGACGCGCGTTTCAGGATCCGGCAATCCTTGCGCGCTACGGCGAGAAGCGGCCGCCGGCAAACGATCCCGTGTTCACCTCGTGCGATCTCCCCCGCACCGCCGCGGGCGAGCCGGCAAGTCAGTGACCCGGCCAAGGCGGCCCGGACCACCGCGCGCTCGTATAACGAGGCGGCGATCATCGATTGTCTGGAAACGACCGGCGGGCTCGCGGGCAAGCGCGCGAAGCCGTTGACGCAGCATTACTACTGCAGCCTGCCGGGCGTCTCGCCCGACATCCGCGCGTGCTTCACCTTCCAGCTGCGCCTCCCCAGCGTCTCGCCGAAGCGCGACATCGTCGACGACGTCGCCTTCATGCCCGACGGCACGCGCGTGGAGCTCCTCAAGGGATGGAATTTCATCGGGCCCGATCCGGCCAGCGTGCCGGATGCCGGCGCGGCGTTCAAGTACTGCGCCACCGATGGCCGTCCGCACACGATCACGGGTCGGCGGGGAAAGATCGACGTCGCCAAGGTCCACCCGACGCCGACGCGGCCCATGTGCTATATCGCGGAAACGCAGCTCGAGCTGTTTCAGGGCATCATGGGCGGCGTCATCGACCCGCCGATCGACGAGCAGCTGGCGTTGCTGCGCGAGTACTACGACTGCGGCCGGATCAAGGGCAAGGTCAGCGCCCGGCGCTTCCGGGCGATGTGCGAGATCGACGTGAAGGAGTTTCGCTAGGCCGCGCGTGACGCGCATGATGTAGCACAGCAGGCAGCAGACCCATGCGACTTTCAGCCGAGCACCACACCGAGATGGCCGCGTCGCCATCGGCACCGGCGGCCGCCAGCGATCCCACAGTGCCCGACGTGACCTTCCTGTCTCGCGAGTTCGGTGCCGCCATCCGCTCGTTCTTCGCTACCGTTCAGCGCATCACGCACGACAACCCGGTGGACGTCGGACGGCTGCAGCAACTCGCCGCCAAGGCGCGGGCCGGTCAGCTGACGGGCGACGAGACCGCCGAGTTCGAGGCCAAGCGCGCGCAGGCGGCGCGGCAGGGCCGCGCCGTCGGTGCCGTCATCGGGTTTTTTCTTCGCTTCAAGCCGTACGAGACGTTCGAGGAGATCAGGAAGCAGGGACGACTCTTCCAGCCGCCGTTCGGTCCAGTGCTGGTGGTCCAAGGCGACGACGTGCGCGAGCTGCTCACGCGCGACCAGGAGTTCAGCGTGGAGCCGTACGGCGTCGAGATGATGAAGGTGATGTCGCCGCGGCACAACGGCGGCTTCACCACGTTCATCCTCAGCACCGACCAGGACGCAGTGTACCAGCCCGACAAGCGGCTGCTCACAACGGTGTGCAACCGCCACGACGGCGAGCTGATCACGGGCCTGATTCACCAGGAGTGCAGGCGGCGCCTGGGTACGGCAATCGTCGCCGCGCGGCGCGACGGCGCGACGACGATCGACGTCGTCGAGGGGCTGGCGCGTTACGTCCCGGTGACGGTGGGGCATCG
Source organism: uncultured Acidobacteriota bacterium (assembly GCA_963807105.1). GTDB lineage: Bacteria > Acidobacteriota > Vicinamibacteria > Vicinamibacterales > UBA2999 > DASPWV01. Next base: position 949,884 of record CAWEAM010000003.1, read on the forward strand.
CTATTTCGGTGTCACGGTGGCGCCCGGGGCCGGCGCGTTCCAACTGACCGACGACATGCTCGCGTATTACGGCGATCCGATCGGCGGACAGCCGGAAACCGCGCTGACCAGAGACGATGGGGTCATTCCCGACGAGCGGGTGATGTATCTCTGGATCAAGGCGGCGTTCCAGCACTTCTTCAACAACGTGCAGAAAGATCCGGCGGTGATGACGCAGGGCTTGCGCGCCGCGCGCCTCCTGCTCGCCTGCCTCCTGCGCGAGATCGACACGCAGCGCGAGCGCTTGCTTGCCGGCGAGCCGGTGGACGACACGATGCTGACCCGACTCGTGCGCTTTCAGCTGGGGCAGTCCGGGCCGACTGTGTCGCGCCCGGCCGACCTCGACGCGCGGCTCGTGAGCGATCTCCGCATCGCCGAGAACGTGATGGGTACCATTGTCGGCGCCGTCGCCGGGCAGGAAGAAGCCACGTGCCGGGCGATCGATTCGATGCTGCGGCTGAAGGAAGGCGAGTACCGCATCTCGGGTCCCGCCGGATATCGCTATGGCAGCTTCGAGGAAGCCACCCGGCTCGCGCACAACGTGCTCAACGGCACCGACGTCAGCGAGAGCCGGGCGCTGCTCTATAAGTACTTCCTCGAAGCGCTCCGGTTACAGCCGCAAGGCGAAGTGCTGCTGCGCAGGTGCGTGAAGGACGGAGCAGTCGTCGCCGGCGGCAGGCCGATTGCCGCCGGCACCCCGTTGTTCGCCGCCCATGGCTGGGCAATGAGAGACATTCCCGAGCCCGACGCGTTCGTGCTCGATCGGCCGCGCGAGCACTACCTGCAGTACGGCTGGAACCGGCACACCTGCCTCGGGCAATACGTGTCGCCCGTGATCATCGTCGAGTCGATGATCGCGGTGCTCGGCCTTCAGGATCTCGCGCGTCCCCCGGCGCGCCCGGACGAGTCGTCGTTCCCATGGGAACGGCGGTTCGGGCGGCTCCAGCTCGACGATCAGAATCTCTACGCCACGACGTTCTCGCTCCAGTTTGCCGACACGGGGACGACGCGGCGGTTCTGGCCGGTGACTTCCGAGCCATGACATCGAGGTGTCGCATGTCGATCCACAGGGACTACTCACCGCGCGCCTGCGTCCTCTTCGCGTTGCTGGCGGTTGGATGCAGCGGCGCCAGCACCGACGAACCGCGCTATCTGCCGGGGGCGGTGGCCGGCGGCGGCATCGTTGCGCCGCTCAAAGACGACTCCAGCGAGGAAATCGTCTCGTGGGTGGACGGCGAGATCGTCCGCGACTGGACGGCGGAGATCGTGAAGCGCGATCGCGCGATTGCCGGCTATCTCGACGACGACGATCCGGCACGGGCGCAGAAGTACGGGTTCCGCAGCGGCCAGCATCCGCGCCTGGCGTGGAACTGGTTCACCGACCACCCGGTCGGCTTCAACGGCGTGCCGTTCGTGCTGTTCAAGACGATCCTCGATCTCGATCCCAACCACAACAACCCGACGCTGCGCGCCATTGCGCGCATCTGGAAGCGCGAGTCGGCGATTCCGCTCGGCACCGGGTCGGCTTCGACGACGTGGACGTTCGATCACATCGGGCTGATGCCGAATCCGAGGGACTACGTGGACGGTGTCGCGCGGCCGGTGGGCGAACGCACCGCGCCGCTGCCCTACGGCCTCGTCTTCGAGAACGAGAAGACGTTCGAGCCACTCTCCGGGCCGGACGAAGTGATGCACAACGGCCGGCTGCTGAGCCTGCGCGTCCTTCTGAACACCGGCCTGCTCATCGCCAAGCTCCGCACCGCCGATCACGAAGAGAGGTGGGAAGCGAATCGCGACGACTTCGGCACGCCGGGAGAGATGGATCGCGTGTTCTTTTCGTGTGCGGCGTGCCATGTCGGCCGCGTCGCGGTGGCGGGCAAGATGAGGTTTCTCCCCGGGATGCCGAACACCGAGGTCGAGGCACAGGTACTTTTCGAAGCTGCTGATGCTCACCGGCGCGGCGCTGGTTGACGCGGGTTTCGACCCGACGTCGACGCGGCCGGTGGATTCCACGAACATCAAGCCCGATACCGGCGCCGTGCGCGCGCTGTACGCCGAGATGCTCGACAAAGCGCGCGAGCGGCCCGAAACGATGTACGGGTCGTCGCGCGAGGCGATTGCCCGCGCCAAACAGCAGACGCTGGAAGTGGCGCACTCGTTCCCGCTGGTGATCAAGGACCTGATCGCGCTCGGCGTGAAGACGCACTTTATCTACCAGGTGGTCGCGAAGAACAACGGCTACAAACAGCCGCTGCCCGATGTGTTCGAGAACCGCCTGGGTCAGATGGACGCGTTTGGCATCGCATCGGGTCTTGTGGCGATCCACACGCGCCGGCCCAACAACAGCTTTCTCGACTTCGTCCGAGAGGACAATCCGAAGAGTCCGATCTACACGGGATTCTCCAAAACCAATGGCCTTCCGGCCGACGTTCCCGGACTCACCGAACCGGTGACCGACCCGAAGGCCGCCGGCGAGCGCATCCTCAAGAACGTCGCGGCGTGGGCGCCGCCGGTGCCGGCGCCGATCGACGTCAAGAGCGTCAACTGGGCGGTTCAGCGCCGCCTCGCCAACTGGGACGGTAATCAGGGTGCTTCGTCACGGACGCTCGCGTCGGGCGCGTCGGCGACGGGCGATCCGCGCATGGTGAACGTGCGCATCCACGAGCCGCTCAATCCGTTCATCGACAATCTGCCGCCGCCGCCGTATCCGTTTGCCAGCGTCGATCTCGCGCGGGCGCGCGAAGGCAAGGCGCTGTTCAAGGAGAAGTGCGCGCAGTGCCATAAGCCGGAGAATCAGGAGATCTATCCGCTGTCGATGCTCGGCGTCGATCCGAACCGCACACTGGTCAACACCAGCGTGTCGCGCTACGGTCTCGCGGCGCTGGTGACCGAGGCGTGCGGCTTCTACGGCAAGAACAACGCCGGCAAGCCGGGCGCCGACTGGTGCGTGCCGCAGGGCAATTGGGAGGCGCGGCTGGACGAATACTTCCGCGACACACCACGCCGCGTCGTCGAGGGCAAGAACGGTTACAAGGCCGACATGCTGCACGGCATCTGGGCGCAGGCGCCGTACCTGCACAACGGATCGGTGCCGACGCTCGGTCATCTGGTGTGCGCGCCCACGCGCCCGCAGCGTTTTCTTCGCGGCAACGTGAATTACGACGAAGCGATGGCCGGCTTCGAGTGGGCGGAGCGGCCGACGGCCAGATATGGGCCCAATGACTCGATGCTGGTCAAGGAATACGACACGGCGATTCCGAGCCGGGCCAACACCGGACATACGTTCGGCAGCGATCTTTGTCCCGACACCGCGGGACTCGATGCGATGCGCGATCGCCGCGAGATCGAGAAGCGGCTGCTGCAGTCGCGCGTCGGCGCGCTCCTGGCGTACTTGAAGACGCTTTGACGAGAGATCCGAAGTCGTAACGAGGAGGGCGCTCGAGGCAGCGTGATGAACAAGGTTCTGGTCACCGGCGCCACCAGCTTTCTCGGGTATCACGTGGCAAAGCGGCTCAACGAGCAGGGGATCCGCCCGCGCGTGCTCGAGTTGCCGGGCAGCAACCCGGCCGCGCTCGACAGGCTCAACGTCGAACGCTGTGCGGGTGATCTGGGCGACGCCAGGGCAGTCGGCGCCGCGTGCGAAGGCATCGACACGCTTCTGCACGCCGCGTTCAAAGTCAGCGTCGGCGGCGGTGCAACGCTCATCGACGAGATGCGCGCGATCAATATCGGCGGCACCGGGCGTCTGCTCGAGACGGCTGCGGCAAGCGGCGTCTCACGCGCCGTGGTCACGGGCAGCGCGCTGGCGATCGGCGTGAATCGGCAGCCGAAAGCGCTCGACGAAACCGCCGATTCTCCCGAACACGCCTTCGACCTGCCCTACGCCGCGAGTCGTCTGCAGGCCGAACGCGAAGCGCTGGCGCGCTCGCGGCCGGCGTTCGCGGTGATGTCGGTCGCGCCGGCGTTCACGCTCGGCCCCGACGATCCCGTGGGCGCTCCGGCCAACAAGCTGGTCAAGGCGGTGATCTCGGGCAAGCTGCCGTTTACGCTGCCAGTCGGGTTCGGCTGTCTCGACGTGCGCGACTTCGCGGGTGGAATGCTGCTGGCGGCCGAGCGCGGCGCGGCCGGCCGGCGTTATCTGCTCAGCGGCGAGAACGTCACGACGAATCAGTTTCTGGAACAGGCGGCGGCGGCGGGCGGCGTGAAGCCGCCGCGTTTTCAGCTGCCGGCGTTCGTGCTGCATGTGCTGCTCGCAGCGATCGAAGGTCTGAGCGCCATCCGCCGCCGGCCGGCGCCGGTGACGCGGCGCGTCTTGCAGATCCTTCACCGCTACGCGTGGTACGACACAACGCGCGCGCGCACCGAGCTCGGCTGGTCGTCGCGCCCGCTGAAGCAGACGCTCGAAGATACGGTTCGCTGGCTGCGCGAGCAGCGCAGCTAGCAGACACACGAGGCCCGTCATGACCTCAAACCTGGAAGAAGGCGACTGGGACGTCCTGCTCAGCCGCATCAAGGACGGCAAGTGCACGCCGTTCCTCGGCGCCGGCGTCAATGCGGGCGTGCTGCCGCTGGGCAGCGACATCGCGCGCAAATGGGCGACGCAATACAAATATCCACTCGAGGACAGCTGGGATCTGGCGCGCGTCGCCCAGTTCCTCGCAGTGCGCCGCCGCGACAGCATGTTTCCGAAAGAAGAGGCCGCCAAGGCGTTGAGCGGCGTCGCGCCGCCCGACTTCACCAAGGTCGACATGCCGCAGTCGGTGCTTGCCGACCTGCCGCTGCCCGTCTACCTGACGACCAATTACGACGACTACATGGCCATGGCGCTGCGAAGCCGCCACAAGAATCCCCAGGTCGAAGTCTGTCGGTGGCACGATTCGCTGAAACCGGAGGCGTCGGGCTTCAGCTCGCCGCCGGGGTATCAGCCGACCGTGGCCAACCCACTCGTCTATCATCTGCACGGTCATCAGGAGCGGGTCGAGTCGCTCGTGCTCACCGAAGACGATTACCTCGACTACCTGGTGAAGATCTCACTGATCCGTCGCTGCTCCCGCCGCGCGTGGAACGGGCGCTCTCGGCTGCGACGCTGCTCTTCATCGGCTACCGGCTGGCCGACTGGAACTTCCGGGTGATCTTTCGCGGGCTGGTCACGAACAAGCCGGTGTCTCAGCGCCGGATTAGCGTGGCCGTGCAGCTGCCGCCGGATGCCAGCGACGCTGAAAAGGCGGCGCAGAAATATCTGACCGAGTACTACGACGGCATCAAGGTGCGCGTCTACTGGGGAGAAGCGAAGGAGTTCATGCGCGAGCTTCGTGCACGCTGGGAGGCGTTTGTCACGACATGAACGGCCCGACTGCGGATCGTCCGTATCCAGGACCGCGGCCTTTCGAGGCGCGCGACCGCGCCAGCTTTTTCGGCCGGGATAGCGAAGATCGCCGACCTCACGTCGCTGGTGATGGCGCATCGCGTCGTCCTGCTGTACGCGCAGTCGGGCGCGGGCAAAACCTCGCTGCTCAACGCCGGCCTCATACCGTCGCTCGAGCAGGAAGGCTTCGTGCCGCTTCCGACCGTCAGGGTCCGCGGTCTGGTTGCCGACGAGTTCGCCGCGCGCGCGAAGAACATCTTCGTGCTCAACACGCTGATCTGCTGGAGCGACGCGACTGCCGATCGCAACGCGCTGCTGTCGGTCACCATCCCCGAGTTCCTGAAATCGCGGCCGCATCGCATCGACAAGGACGGCTTCAAGCAGCCGTATCTGATGATCTTCGACCAATTCGAAGAACTGTTCGCGTTCTATCCGGAACGATGGAACGAGCGCGAGGACTTCTTCGTGCAGGTCAGCGACGCGCTGCAGCAGGATCCGTTGCTGCACGCGCTCTTCGTGATGCGCGAGGACTTCGCCGCCAGCCTTCATCCGTACACCCAGTTGATGCCGGAGCGCTTCGCGACGCGCTTCCGGCTGGAGCGTCTGCGTCCGCGCGCCGCGCGGGACGCGGCGGAACGCCCGCTGCAGCAGACCGCGCGCCGCTTTGCGCCGAACGTCGCCGAGCACCTGGTCGATCAGCTGCTCGCGATCCGGGTCGAGGACGCGGCTGGCCGGACGCGTGAGGTGAAGGGCGAATTCGTCGAGCCGGTGCAGCTTCAGATCGCTTTCGAAAGTCTCTGGAGCGAGCTGCCGCCCGATGTCACCGTAATCACGGATGAACACCTGCGCGCCTACGGCGACGTGAATCAGGCGTTGGGCGAGTTCTACGAGCAGGCGCTGACGCAAACGGCGCGGGACACGGGCGTCGGCGAGGACACATTGCGGGAGTGGTTCGATCGGCGGCTGATTACACCGGCCGGCACCCGCGGCACGGTGTTCCGCGGAACCGACTCGACCGAGGGCGTGCCGAATCGGGCGGTCGATTTCCTGGAGAACCGTCATCTCATCCGCGCCGAGGTCAGAGCCGGCGGCCGCTGGTACGAGCTCACTCACGACCGCTTTATCCGCCCGATCAAGGCCTCGAACGACGCCTGGCGGAAACGTCTGGCGCAGGCGGCGCTGGAGGCGCGCAGGCGAAAGGCCGCCTGGATCGGGACCGCCTTGCTCGTGGCGGTGTTAGCGGGCTCGAGTTTCGCGGCTTACCGCGTCCGCGAAAACGGCCGCACACAGATCGAAAGGCAGCGGCGCGCGCAGGCGGTGGCCTTGGCGGCAGGCGCGCTGTTGCCCTCAAACCGGCCCGAAGAAAGTGTCTGCCTCGCGTTGCGCGCCGCCGACCTCGGTGGTCCCGACGAGGCGTTGCAGATCGAGAACGCCCTGAGGCAGACATTGCGCGCCTCTCGCGTGCGCGACGTGTTCAAGAGCCCTAATGAGCCGATCATGGCGACGGCGTTCGGCGCCGCCGGCCGCTGGCTGGTGGTGACCGGAGGCGCTGACAACAGCGCCAAGGTGTGGGAGGGCGAGGCGGACCATCTCGTCGCCACTAGAGCGCACGCGAAGGAACCGGTGAGCGTGGCCCTGAGTCGCGACGGAACTCTGATGGTGACCGCCACGGCGGACGGCGCTGTGCACGTCGCGAAGGCAACGGGCGAGCCGCTTTTCGACGTGGCCGAGGCCGGACAGTTCCTGACCGGCCCGCGCTTCAGCCCCGACGGCTCGCTGCTGCTCGCGATCAGCTCGGACGGAACGGTGCCGGTGTGGAATGTCGCCACGCACAAGCGCGTCGTGGTCCTGCATGCCCACGACGGCGAAGAAGTCAGAGCGGCGGCCTTCAACCACGACGCGAGCCGCATGGTAACCGCCACTGCCAGAGGCATCGCGCGCATCTGGGACGTCAAATCGGGAAAACCGCTGCGCGAGCTGATCGGCCACCGCCACGCGCTCACCGACGCCCGCTTCGCGCCCGATGGCAGTACCGTGTTGACGGCCAGCGAAGACTCGACCGCGCGGATATGGAGTGCGTTCAACGGTGCGACGCTCGCAGAGCTGCGCGGGCATGCCGGTCGTGTCTACGCGGCCGCATACGCGCCGAATGGGAATAGCGTCGTCACCGCAGGAGACGACCGGACGGCCCGGACGTGGCTGACGCGGACCGGCGAGCTCGTGGCGACGCTGCGCGGCCATGGCAACGCAGTGATTGGCGTGGCCTTCAGTCCCGAGGGGCGTCGCGTGATCACCGCCAGCCAGGACGGCACTGCGCGTTTGTGGGACGTCGGGGAAGGCTGGCTCGCGGCGCTGCCGCCCCACCTCAATGCCAATCGCGTGGCCTTCAGCGACGACAGCAAAGAGCTGATCGTGATGGGCGACGACCACGTCCCGTATCGCGCCGACCCACGCACCGGCAACACCGAACCGGGTCCCCGCGGCAGCGTCGATATGGGCGACGATCTCGGCGCCAAGTACAGCAGCAATCCGAAGTGGCGCTCAGCCGCTGGCGAGTCGCAGGCGCTGCTGGCGACGAGCGAGGACCGACGCCTGATCCTCACGGTGAGCAACAGCGTCGCAACCGTCCGGAATGCCTCCAACGATGAAGCGATCAGGGAGCTCACCGGCCACGACGGGTGGATTACGGCCGCGGCCTTCAGCGCCGACGGCTCGCGCGTCGCCACCGGCAGCACCGATTCGACCGTTCGGGTATGGGCGACCCAGGGCACGGCCGATCCAGTCGTCCTTCCACACCCCGAGGGCGTGATCACCGTTGAATTCCCGCGCGGCCCGTCGCCGCACACCGCCAAATTTCTGCTGACGACGAGTCAAACCGGCACGGCACGGGTGTGGGATGTGACCGGTGGCGCGACGATCATGGAGCTGAACGGGTCGGTGCCGGTCTACGCCGCGTTCAGCCCGGACGCGACGCTGGTGGCCACCGCGCGCGACAATGGCGTCGTCGTTACGTATGCCTGCGAGACCTGTGTCCCGCTCGCCGATCTGCGCAAGCTGGCTCAGGGGCGGCTCATGACAACTCGCTGCGAGGGTGAAAGGTGAGGGTCTGTATGCCGATGCTGCCCGGAAGAATCGTTTGGGTCGTCCTGCTCGCGGTGGCATCGGTCAGTTTTTCCGCGGAAGACGGCGGTGGCCGCGAGCAGCGTGCGGTGTCGGTCGAGTACGACATCGACCGGCCGGGATCCGACTATGCGAGCTTCGACGTCCAGGACAACAACCCCCAGGTGTGCCGGGTCCGCTGCGCAAACGACGGCAAGTGCGCCGCCTACACCTTCGTGCGGCCGGGCATTCAAGGCCGATTCGCGCGCTGCTATTTGAAGAACGCGGTTCCGCAGCGCCGCGCCGACCGCTGCTGCATTTCGGGTGTGAAACAGTAGGACGACCAACATGAGCGACGAGCGGTCGGATAAGCAACAAGATCAGGAGCAGCGACGGCAGCCGATGAGAGCCGGTGCTTTGTCCGAAGCCTTCTATGCGGACCCTGAGGAACGGGCTCAGTATGGCCTGCCCCGCTCTGACGACGACCCGATGTTCGTCGTGGTCGAACTGAACCTGTTTCACGAGGAGGGACTCAGCGGGTCGTACGCGAAGTTCGAGCAGCTCTACAGCGGCCTGCACATGACGCGGCCAAAGGGCACGCCGGTCAAGATCGCCGACACGTACGTGCGGTGCGAACTCACGATCGGCGAGACGAAGGAGCTAGTACCGCAGGGATCAGGGAAGCACGACCGGGTCGGGTCAGCCGGTGTCCACCCCGCAAGGGAAGCGGGCCATCTACCGCATGTGGCCCGACTTCTGGGTGAATCTCCTGATCGATAAGTCGGTGGCGACGATCAAGGCCGATGCCGCGCGCCGCTCCTACGACGCATCCGGCAACGACATCGTCTGGGTGGTCATCGACTCGGGAGTCGACGCTAGTCACCCGCATTTCGCCACGTTCGACACGCTGCGCGGTTCGGTGGCGAAATTGCATCGCGACTTCACGACCGAGGACGGGTCAGGGAACCCGCTGTCTGACGAATACGGGCACGGCACGCATGTGGCCGGCGTGATCGCAGGAGCCTTATGCCAGCCGGCCACCGGCGAAGCCCGGTGCGAAGTGCGCGTCGGACAGCGCGTGGCGGTGACGGAGGACTCGTCCATCGAGACAGTCCAACAGCGGAGGGCGGTCGAGGTCACGCGGCTGACGGGTGTGGCCCCGCGCTGCAAGCTGATCAGCCTCAAGGTGTTGAATGAGAAGGGCACTCGTATTCGCTCGACCGACGTGCTTCGCGCGCTCGAATACGTGCGCGTCGAGTTGAACGGTCATGGCAAACCGCCGCTCCGAGTGCAAGGCGTCAACATCAGTCTGGGCTACGATTTCAATGCGCGCTGGTTTGCGTGCGGGCAGAGCCCTGTCTGCATCGAAGTGGACAGACTCGTGCGCACGGGCGTGGTCGTGGTCGTTTCGGCGGGTAATACCGGCTACGGCGAACTCACGACGAAATCCGGGCGCACGAGCACCGGGCTGGCTCTCACCATTAACGACCCCGCCAATGCGGCGCTGGCGATCAGCGTCGGGGCGACGCACCGCGACAGCCCTTACACGTATGGCGTGTCGTACTTCTCATCGAAAGGCCCCACCGGAGACGGGCGTGCAAAGCCCGATTTGGTTGCGCCCGGCGAACGTATAACGTCCTGTGCGGCGGGTAAGCAAGTGGACGATCTGAAGAAGGCGTTTCCCGGCCTGCCCGACGCTCAGTGGGCGCCTGGCAGCTACGCCGGCTATATCGATCAGAGCGGCACCAGCATGGCGGCGCCACACGTGTCGGGCGCGATTGCGTCGTTTCTCTCGATCCGGCGCGAGTTCATCGGGCAACCCGAGGAAGTGAAGCGCATCTTCCTCACGAGTGCCACGTCACTCGGCCGCGAGAAATACTTCGAGGGGCATGGTCTGGTGGATCTGATGCGGGCGATTCAATCGGTTTAGTGCCACAGGGCCTGAGTTGCGGCGAAGCCGCAAAGCAAACGGGGAGCGAACCATGACCGATGTCGCAGGATTCCCGTATTGGGAGCTCGAGTACCGACGAGGATGGTCGTGCGGTTAAACCAGATGCGGCCGCGTCGTGTGCGCGAGAAGTCGCCGCTCAGCAGATCACCGATCTGTTCGTCTTCTCGCACGGCTGGAACAACGCGCCGCACGACGCGCGGTCGCTCTACGAGCGGTTCTTTGCAAGTGCGCGCAGCGTCCTCAGCGCGCGGCCGGCGCAGGCAGGGAAGAAGCCCGCGATCGTCGGCGTGATCTGGCCGTCGATCCTCTTCCCCGATGACGAGCCGCTCGCAGTTGCGACCGACGCCGCGAGCCTCGACGCCGACCGCGACGGCGACGCGATCCACGAGCTGAAGAAGGCCTTCCGCGACAAGACGCTGGTGCTCGACGAGATCGGCCGGCTGCTCGAAGAGCGGCCCGACGACATGGCGGCGCTCGAGCGGTTCCAGACTTTGCTCGGCGAGCTCGCGCCGCCTCGCTCGTCGGACGAGGACCTCGACGACGCCGCGATCCTGGCGCAGCCAGCGGAAAAGGTGTTCGAGGCGATGAGCGAGCTCGCGCCGCCGGGAGAGCGACTGGACGCCGCCGGCTTCGGCGACGGGTTCGCGAAGCTGTGGAATGGCGCCAAAGAAGCGCTGCGCGTGACCAGCTACTGGACGATGAAGGAGCGGGCCGGCATTGTTGGCGAGCAGGGGCTTGCGCTGTTGCTCGCGCAGTTGAACGCCGCCGCAGCGGCCCTGCGCCTGCATCTCATCGGGCACAGCTTCGGCGCGCGCCTGGTCTCGTACGCGCTCAAGGGGCTTCCCGCGGCGTTCACCGGCGATCGCTCGCCAATCAAGAGCGTGACGCTGATCCAGGGCGCGTTCTCGCACTTTTCGTTTGCCGACGCGCTGCCGCACGATCGCAGCCGCTCCGGCGCGCTCAAGGCGATGGCCGCACGCGTCGACGGGCCGATCCTCGTCACCCATTCGGTGCACGATCTCGCCGTGTTCCAGCGCTACCCGCAGGCGTCCTTCATTGCCGGCCAGGACGCGGCCGATGCCGACGATCGCCGCTTCCGCTTCGGTGCGATGGGCGCCGACGGCGCGCAGGCGGTCGAGGCGGCACAGGCCTCGTTCGGACCGGTGGGACAGGCGTATGCGCTGGCGAAAGGGAAGTTCCTCAATCTCAACGGCAACGACCTGATCACGCAGGGCGATCCGCCGTCTGGCGCGCACACCGACATCTTCTATCCCGAGATCGCGTGGGCCGTGCTGCAGGCGTCAGGTGTGGCGACTTGATAGCCACCGAGGCCACAGATTCCGGGCCACAGAAAGTACCGAAGCACTGATAGAACTCGGATCGGTGCCGCAGCGGATCGCGCGCGACGACATCATCGAGGCGTCGCCGTCGAGATCGACCGGCTTCACGTGTGCGATTTGCGGGTATCACTCGGCGGAAGCGTGAGACCGATCGCCACAGGCTTGAAGGGCAGCGGTCGGAGCGCCGGCGGCGTCGCGGCGCTCGTTTGCGTCGATGGTTGCCGGACGAGCGCGGCCGTGCGCGTGTAAGGAAGATCGCGGCAGCGGCGAGGACGCCGAACCGAGCGCCGCCGCCGCGACAATCGCCTTGATCAACCGGCGACTCGCGCCACCTTCGTGATGGTGATTGGTGGCGTCAGGCGCTGCGCTTCGGCGTTGGTCTTGCGATCGCTGGACGAGGGCGCCATCTGGATCTTGCGCACGACATCCATCCCGGAGACGACGCGACCGAATGCGGCAAACCCCTGACCGTCGGGATTGCGTTTTCCGCCAAAGTCCAGCGACGGTTGATCGTTGATGCAGATGAACCACCCCGAAGTGGCGCTGTCGGGTGCGCCGCGCGCCATCGAGATCACGCCGTCCTTGTGCAGGATCCCGGTTACGCTAGTGCGCTCGAGTGCGATCGGCGGGAAACCCTGCTTCGCCTTTTCGGGATTCACGCCTGCCTGAATCACCTCGATCTTGACCTCGCTCTCCGGCTGATTGTCCATCTTCACCGTGCGATGCCAGATGCCGCCGTCGTAATGTCCGGCGTCCACGTACTTCAGAAAATTCGCCGCCGTCGCCGAGGCGCGTTTCGTATCGACCTCGACGACGATGTCGCCGAGCTCGGTCTGGACTCGCACGCGCACCGGCTTGTCCTGCGCGTCGAGCGTCACGGCCAGCAGCGGCGCCAGCACCGAGAGTAGGAGCAGTCGTATGGTCATGAGATTTGCTTGAGGGCGGGCGGGTCCTAAGACCCGCCCTCCTGAAACCTGAAACCTGAAACCTGAAACCTGATCAGAACCTATACGTCGTCGCGAACTGGAACTGCCGGCCGGGAAAGACGTTCGAGCCACCCGTGTGCTGCCCGAACCTCGCGTTGCCGACAGCGTTGATGTACCCGCCGGCGAGCAGGTTCTGGTTGTTGAAGACGTTGAAGAGGTCGGCGCGGACCTCGATGTGGTCCGTGCCAACGGGGAACTGCTTGCCCAAAGTCAGGTCGGCATAGTTGATGAACATCCCGCGCGCCGTGTTGCGTCCCCCCGGCGTGCTGGCCTGGCAGCCGCGCGAATTGCAGGCGGCGCCAAGACCCGAACCATAGCCCACCGGGTCAGCCGCATAGCGAATCGTATAGGGCGCCCCGCTCTGGTGATGCGACACCGCGCTGAGCCGCCAGCCGCTCAGCACCGGGCCGCTTCCCGGCAGGTTCCAGGTGGCGCTGACGACCAGGTTGTGCGGCGTGTCGGCGCCGGTCGGCCCTCGGTCGGACTCGGGGTCGCGGCTGTTCTCGGGCGCGAACCAGTGATTGAGCCGATCCTCCGCCTTCGAGCGGGTGTAGGAAGCCGTGAGGACGAGCGGCGTCGTCCGGTGCAGCACGGCGAAGCGCACGCCCTGATACCAGGAGCGCCCTTCGTTCGTCAGCAACTCCATGTGCCGGAAGCCGTTCGGGACCGGCACGGTCGGCCGCGTGGCGTCGGCCTGCGCCAGTGTGCGAACCGTCGCGTTCGGGTTGGCCGCAAGCAACGCGTTCAGTTCTGCTCTCGGGATCGGCACCGGCGCGTTCATGTCGAGGAAGCCGTGCTTGATGCCGCGGTTGATGTTGGCGTCGACCGCCACGCTGGTGCGCCTGCCAAGCTGGCGCTGGAAGCCGATGCTCGCGGTCCAGGCGCGCTCGTTTTCCAAATCAGGCGAAATCTCCTGAATGCTGCGCGGCGGCAGCACCGCGCCCGGCGGAAATGCCGGCAGCGGGTTGGGGTACGCCGGGAACAGCGGGTCTGTCGGGGCCAACACGATCGTGACCTGTCCGTTGCGGCCGCCGACGCCGCCCTTCACGATCGTGAAGATCGGGTGCTGCTGCGTGAAGCGACCGACGCCGCCGCGCACCGCCCACTTCTGATCGCCCTTCGGATCCCATGCGAAGCCGACGCGCGGATCGAGGTTGTTGGCATCGGTGCCAGCCGGCCAGTCGGGGATGTCCTTGATGATCTCGACGTCGTAGCGGAGGCCGAGGTTGATCGTCAAGTTGTTGCGGATGCGCCAGTCGTCCTGGAAGAAGCCGGCGAGCACGTACGCCTTCGGAAACATCAGCCGCGCCTCGGGTACCAGCGCAAACGACTGCGTGTACTGGAACGGCGTCGGAAATGCGGATTCAGGCCCTCCGGCAAACGAATAGCGGCCGTTCTGGAGCGGCTGGAAGAGCTGCTCGGTCACGTCGTAGGTGAACGACGCGCCCGTCTTCATCGTGTGATTGCCCATCCACAGCGACAGCGTCGTCGAGAGATCGTAGGTTTCCTCGGGCAGTACCCCCCACGTGCCCTGATCGTAGCCGCCGGAAGTGGAATAGTTCTGGCGCTGGATCGACACGCAGTCGCATTTGGCGGCGCGGCGATCGGTGTAGCGCGAATACTGGCCGCGCACCTCGTTGAGCATCGTGGTCGAGATGACCGTGGTGAAGGTGCCGTGGACGGTGTCCACGTTGTTGTCCCACAGGAAGCCGGTTCCGGGCAGATTGACTCCGCCGCTTTCGTTGTCCTTCTTCCAGCGGACCATGTTGTAGCGCACGCCGAGCGTGTTCTTCGGCGAGAAGCGAAGATCGACCTTGGCGTGGCCCTGGTGCTCGTCGGCCGGCGTCGGCACGACCAGCCCCGACGCCTCGGCTGCTGTGACGGGCACCTGACTACGTTCGCGTCGCCGCTCGTAGCTGCCGAAGAAGAACACCTTGTCTCTGGCGATCGGACCGCCAGCTGTGCCCCCGAACTGCTGCTGGTTGTACGGTGCCTTGACCTTCTCGCCATTGACAATGGGCGCGAGCGGCGGCGCGGCGTCCCAGTCGCCGGGGCGAACCATCACGAAGGCCGAGCCGCGGAACTCATTGGTGCCGGTCTTGGTGACCATGCTCGCGACGCCAGCGGAGTGCCCCCAAACTCGGCCGAGAACTGGTTGGTAATGAGCTGCACTTCCTTGACGGTCTCGATGGCGAACCCGCTCGACCCGAGCTGCGGCGCGCGCTGCAGCGTCAGCCACTTCGAGTGGTTGTTGGTCCCGTCCACGTAGGTGCCGAAATTCCAGACCTCCTGGCCGCCAACGTTGACCGCGTTCGAGCCGGTGCCGGTGGCGACGACGTTGGAGTCGAGGGTGAGCAGCCGGAAGTAGTTGCGCTCCTTGACCGGCAGGGTCTCGAAGGCCCTCTGATCGACGGTGCTGGAGACCTCGGCATTAGTCGTCTGCACGAGAGGTGATTCGCCCGACACGGTGATCGTTTCCTGCACGGTAGAGAGCTTGAGCGAGAAGTTCAGCACGGCATTCTGACCCGCGTTGAACCGGAGGTTCTCGCGAACCTCGCTGGCAAAGCCAACGATCTCGACCTGGATGCGGTACTGCCCTTCGGGCGGTAGCGCGCGCACGACGAACCGGCCGTTCACGTCGGTCGTGACCGCGCGAGTCAGACCGGTGGACGTGTTTTGAACGGTGACCGTCGCTCCAGGCAGCACCGCCTGCTGCGCATCGACGACGGTGCCTTCCAGGGCGAATGTGGGGTTCTGGGCCAGCGCCGAGCGACCGGTGCCGGCAAAGACGAACAACAACGAGGCGAGGACGAGCCGACGCCTCCATCGAGTTTGCATACGTGCCTCCGCGCACTGCGACAACGGCTAATCTGCCGATGGTGCTCTAGACGGGTTTTCGCTTACGGAAGGGCAGATGCTATCAAATCCGCGGCGACGAATAGGAGGGCGTAATACGTAGTATCTGGGACGATTAGGGGTGCCACAGCTCAACGATAGCGACACCATGTCTTTGCGCACGGTGCACTGCGGCGTTCACGATGCCAACCCGGCTTGGGGCTACCAGATGGTAAATTGCTGTGCTCGCGAATCGCACATGCCATAATTCCGCCTTCTCTACCTTAGGAACCGCAATGACCAAGCGACTGGCCGTCTGCGTCGTCATCCTTTCCGTCTTCATCGTGTCCGCGCGGCAACCGGTGGCGCAATCGACCCGCGTGCCGAGTATCGACGATCTGCTCGAGGTCAAATCGGCCGGCGGGGCGCAGATCTCGCCGGACGGCAAATGGGTCGCGTACACCGTCACCGAGACCAACTTCGAACAGGACGCATATGTCGCGCATCTCTGGCTGGCGAACGTCGGCACCGGCAAGACCCTGCAGGTGACACGCGGCGACAAGGGCGTGGGCGGCGCGCAGTGGTCGCCGGATGGCGCGTGGCTGTCGTTCACCAGCAATCGCGTCGGCGATCGAGAACCAGATCTTCGTCATCAGTCCGGAGGGCGGCGAGGCGATCCAGCTCACGAAGACCGAGACGCCGGTTGCGAACTTCAACTGGTCGCGCGACGGGAAGCAGATCGCGTTCACGGCGGCGGAACCGGCGCCCCCATGGGCGAAGGATCGCAAGGAGCACTTCGGCGATTTCGAGGTCGTGCGCCGCGAGTACGCGCACCAGCACCTCTGGACGATCGACGTCGCCGAGGCGATGCGCGCACCGCTGGCCGGACGTCAGCGCACGAGCAACAAGGACTTCAGCGTCGGCGGGTTTTCCTGGTCGCCCGACGCGACCAATATTGCGTTCAGCGCCACGCTCAATCCCGACCTGATTCAGGGCAACACCGCCGACATCTACCTGCTGACGCTCGCCGACGACAAGGTGACCAGGCTGGTATCGCAGCCAGGCCCCGACAACAACCCGCAGTGGTCGCCCGACGGCCGGCAGATCGTCTTTTCGAGCGCGATGGGTGCGACGGTGTACTTCGCCAGCAACTCGCGCCTGGCCGTGATCCCGGCCGAGGGCGGGATGCCGCGATCGATCACCGATCGCTTCGACGAGAACCCGTCGTTCGTCGAGTGGAATGCGGCCGGCCTCTATTTCTCCGGGCTGCAGAAGACGGCGTCACACCTGTTCCGCGTCGATCCGGCGAGCGGGACGATCACGCGAATCTCCGGTCCGGACAGCCTGATGGCAGGCAGCTTCTCGCTCACCCGCGACGGCCGCCAGCTGGCGTTCTCCGCCAGCTCGCCGACGACGCTCAACGAGGTGTTCATCGCCGACGTGGCGAGCTTCGCGCCGCGCGCGCTGACCAACATGACGGCGCAGGCCAGGGCGTTCACGCTCGGCACGCGCGAGGTGGTCGAGTGGAAGAGCCAGGACGGCGCCACGATCGAGGGCGTGCTCGATCAAGCCGGCCAATTTCGATCCGGCGAAGAAGTATCCGCTGCTCTGCATCATCCACGGCGGTCCGACCGGCATCGATCGACCGGCGCTCCTCGTGCCCGACGCTCGCTATTACCCGTCGGACATCTGGGCGGCGCGCGGCGCGCTGGTTCTCAAGGTCAACTACCGCGGCAGCGCGGGATACGGCGAGAAGTTCCGCCAGCTCAATATCCGCAATCTCGGCGTGGGCGACGCGTGGGACGTTCTTTCCGGTGTCGAGCACCTCGTCGCCAAGGGCTGGGTCGATCCGGCAAAAGTCGGCTGCATGGGGTGGAGCCAGGGCGGCTACATCTCCGCATTCCTGACTACGTCGTCCGACAAGTTTGCCGCGATCTCGGTGGGCGCGGGGATCTCGAACTGGGCCACCTACTACTACAACACCGACATCACGCCGTTCACGATCAACTACCTGGGCGAGGATCCCGCCGACGATCCCGAGATCTATCTGAAGACCTCGCCGATGACGCACGTGAAGAAGGCGAAGACCCCGACGCTCATCCAGCACGGTGAGCTCGATCGCCGCGTGCCGATCGCCAACGCCTATGAACTGCGTCAGGGGCTCGAGGATCGCGGCGTGAGAGTCGAGATGGTCGTTTACAAGGGCTTCGGCCACGGCATCAACAAGCCACGGGCGATGCGCGCGGTGATGCAGCACAATCTCGCGTGGTTCAACCACTACATCTTCGGCGACCCACTGCCGGACTTTGCCAACCCGGTGGTTCCGAAAAAGGAAAGGAGGCCGTCGGAATAGGGGGTCAGTGGGTCAATGGTCAGTGCTTGGGCCTTGGCGTCACGCCATCGATCAATCTGACAACTGGCAACTGACCCACGTTTCACAGCGCCTTGCGCTCAATGACGGAAATCGATGCTGCTATTGAGCGAGCCTGAAGAAATTCCTGTCGCCAGATTCAGCTCGCGCTGAATCGTCAAGGTTCCCGTCGCGCCCGCGAACCGTCCGGTGCCTCCTGCTCGATCGCTGCAACTTTCTGGTCCGCTCGCGCGACACCGGGCCGGCCGAGTCGTGACGCGCTCACCAATCCGCGTCCAGCCCCAAGGACATCCTGACGATCGGTTGTTGACGAAGCGGTGCCGACGACGCGCGTGCAGCCCGCAACAGGCAGGCATGCGATAATCCGCTGTTTACGGCAACGCCGGCAACGCGCAGGATTGTGCAGGCAAGGCCGTAAGCGATGATATGGATGGGTAAGTAGAGAATGAAAGTTGCCATTCCGCGCGAGCGCCGGCCCGGCGAGCGGCGCGTCGCGGCCACGCCCGAAACGGTCCGCCGCCTGCTGCAGCTCGGGTTCGAAGTTTCGGTCGAGGCCGGCGCCGGTGCCGGGGCGTCGTTCGGAGACGACGACTTTCGCGAGAGCGGCGCGCAGGTGCTCACCGACCCGCGCCGGTTGTGGCGCGAGGCAGATCTGATCCTCAAGGTCCACCCGCCAGAGGAGTACACCGATCTCGGCGCGCACGAAGTGGACCTGATGCGCCCGGGCGCCGTGATCATCAGGCTTTCTCTGGCCGGGCAAGCACGAAGCGCTGATCTCGAAGCTCGCGGCGCAGAAGGTCACGGCACTAGCCGTCGATCAGATCCCGCGCATCACACGCGCGCAGAAGATGGATGCGCTCTCGTCGATGGCCAACATCGCCGGCTATCGCGCAGTCATCGAGGCGGCGAGTTTCTACGGCCGCTTCTTCACCGGTCAGATGACCGCCGCCGGACGGGTGCCTCCCGCCAAAGTGCTCGTCATCGGCGCCGGCGTGGCGGGCCTCGCCGCGATTGGCGCCGCACGCGGCCTCGGCGCGATCGTCCGCGCCTTCGACACGCGCAGCGCCGTCAAGGATCAGGTCAAGAGCATGGGCGCCGAATTCCTCGAGGTCCAGCTCCGCGAAGAAGGCGAAGCGGGGGGCGGCTACGCCAGAGAGATGTCGCCGGAATTCATCCGCGCCGAGATGGAGCTCTTCGCTGCGCAGGCGCGCGACGTGGACATCATCATCACCACCGCGCTCGTTCCCAATCGGCCGGCCCCCGTGCTCATCACCGAGGACATGGTGCGATCGATGAGGAAGGGCTCGGTGATCGTCGATCTCGCCGCCGAGAACGGCGGCAACTGCGCCCTCACCGTCCCCAACAAGGTGGTCGAACGATACGGTGTGCACATCATCGGCTACAGCGACCTGCCGAGCCGTCTGGCCCCGACCGCCAGCTTCCTCTACGGCAACAACCTGGTGCACCTGCTCACCGACATGGGCGGTGCAGCGAGCTTCGCGATCGATCCCGACGACGCGGTGTTACGCAACGCGCTCGTCGTTCACGACGGCGAGATCACCTGGCCGCCGCCGCGCAGCGAAGCGCCGGTGACGCCGACGCTGCCGAAACCGCTTCCCGCCGCGCCGGCGCCTCCTTCGCCCGCGCAGAAGAGCCCGCTCCTGGCGACGGTGTTCGGGGCGCTGGCCGCGGTATCCGTGTTGGCGCTCGGGTTTGTCGCACCGCCGGCGTTCCTTTCGCATCTCACGGTGTTTGCGCTGGCCTGCGTGGTCGGCTGGCAGGTGGTGTGGAACGTGACGCCGGCGCTGCATACGCCGCTCATGAGCGTCACCAACGCGATCAGCGGCATCATCGTCATCGGCGGGATGCTGCAACTGACCGGCCCGCCGACGTCGGCTTACGCGCTATTGGGGGCGACGGCGGTTCTCCTGTCCACCGTCAACATCGCCGGCGGGTTTCTCGTGACCCAGCGGATGTTGAAGATGTTCCGGCGGTAGCGCGCGATGCCGGAAACGCTCGTCACCGTCGCGTATCTCGCCGCTGGCCTTCTTTTCATCCTCAGCCTGGGCGGCCTGTCGGCGCAGGCCTCGGCCCGGCGCGGCAACACTTACGGCATCGTCGGCATGATCATCGCGATCAGCGCGACGGCGCTCGGTCCGTGGCATCTCAACTACCCCGTCTTGCTCGGGATGATCGCGGTCGGCGGCGGCATCGGCGCGCTTCTCGCCGCGCGCGTGCAGATGACGGCGATGCCGCAGCTGGTGGCCATTCTCCACAGCTTCGTCGGACTCGCGGCGGTGCTCGTCGGCATGTCGGCGACGCTCAGCCCGCACGTGAAGTTGACCGGCGTCGAGCGCACGATCCACGACGTCGAGACATTCCTCGGTGTCTTCATCGGCTCGGTCACGTTCACCGGGTCGGTCGTGGCGTTCGGCAAGCTGCAGGGAGTGATTGCGAGCAAGCCGCTGCTCCTGCCGGGCCGTCACCTGATCAACCTTGCCGCGGTGGCCGCGTGCGTGGCGCTCGGCGGCCTGTTCGTCTCCGCTGGCGGCGATCCGCCGATGTGGTCGCTCGTCGCCAACGCGGTCATCGCCGGGACCATCGGCATTCATCTGGTGATGGCGATCGGCGGCGCCGACATGCCCGTCGTCGTGTCGATGCTCAACAGCTATTCGGGATGGGCCGCGGCGGCGGCCGGCTTCATGCTCTCGAACGATCTGCTGATCATCACCGGCGCTCTCGTCGGCTCGAGCGGCGCGATCCTGAGCTACATCATGTGCGACGCGATGAATCGCTCTTTCCTGAGCGTGATCCTCGGCGGTTTTGGCGCCCAGGAAGGTGTGGTGGCGGCGAGCGGCGCAGCGGTTGGCGGGGAAGTCCGGAGCATCAGCGCCCCCGAACTGGCGCAGCTCCTGATCGATGCGCGCAGCGTGGTGATCGTGCCCGGCTACGGCATGGCGGTCGCTCAGGCGCAATACCCGTTATATGAGATGACGCAGCTGCTGCAACAGCAGGGCGCAACGGTCCGGTTCGCGATCCATCCCGTCGCGGGGCGTCTGCCCGGCCACATGAACGTGCTGCTCGCCGAAGCGCGCGTCCCCTACGACATCGTGCACGAGATGGAGGAGATCAACGCCGACTTTCCGGATACCGACGTCGCCATCGTGATTGGCGCCAACGACATCGTCAACCCGGGCGCGCTCGACGATGCGGCGAGCCCGATTTACGGCATGCCGGTGCTCGAAGTGTGGAAGGCCAAGGCCTGCATCGTGTCGAAGCGCGGCATGGCGGCCGGTTACGCCGGTGTCGACAATCCACTCTTCTACAAGGACAACACTCAGATGCTCTTCGGCGATGCCCGCAAGATGGTCGAAGCCACGCTCGCCGAGCTGCGCCGGCACGTCCTCGACAGGAGCGCGTAGCTTGCATCCCGTCCGCCGCTCACGCCGCGCCTCAATCTCCCTGCACGCTGCGTCGAGGATGTGTTGATGCTCGGCGGGCACCCGCGCGGCCTGTCCACCCTGTTCTTCACCGAGATGTGGGAGCGGTTCTCGTACTACGGGATGCGCGCCTTCCTCATCCTGTATATGACCGCTCCCGCCGCCGCCGGCGGGCTCGGCTTCGACGACGCCAGGGCGGCGAACATCTACGGCCTGTATACGGGCAGCGCGTGGGGCGCCGCCATCGTCGGCGGCTTCGTCGCCGATCGCTTTCTCGGTCAATACCGGGCTGTGTTCCTTGGAGGAGTCGTGATCGCGCTGGGCCATCTGGTCCTCGCATTCGACCTGCTGACGGCCTTCTATCTCGGACTCGCGCTGGTGATCATCGGCACCGGGCTGCTCAAACCCAACGTGAGCACGCTGGTCGGATCGCTCTACGCGCCGGGAGATGCGCGCCGCGACGCGGGGTTCTCGTTGTTCTACATGGGCATCAATCTCGGGGCGCTGCTCGGCCCGTTGGTAGCCGGCTATCTGGCGCAGCGCGTGAGCTGGCATCTCGGGTTCGGCGCCGCCGCGATTGGCATGGCGTTCGGGCTGATGCAGTATGTTGCCGGACGTGAGCCCCTCAAGGCGGCCCAGCAGGCGAGTGTCCGTACCGCACGGTCGGCGGCGCAAGGCGGCGGCAGTCAAAGGCTCACCGCCGGCGACTTCAAGCGCCTCGGCGCGGTGATGATTTTCTTCGTATTTGCCGCGGTCTTCTGGGGAGCGTACAAACAGGCGGGCTCGACATTGAATCTGTTCGCCGATCGCCATACCCGCCTCTCGGTCGCGGGCTTTGCCTTCCCTTCCTCATGGTTCCAGTCGGTGCCGGCGTTCTTCGTGATCGTCTTGGCGCCGGTCTTCGCGTGGCTGTGGACCAGACTCGGAGACCGTCAGCCGTCGACGCCGGCGAAGTTTGCGCTCGGCCTCCTGTTCGCGGCGCTCGCGTTTCTCCTGCTCGTGCCTGCCGGTTCTGCCGCGGAAAGCGGCAGGCGCGTCAGCCCGCTCTGGCTCGTCGGCGCCTACCTGCTCCTCGAGTTCGGCGAGCTGTCGCTCAGTCCGGTCGGGCTCAGCGCGGTCACCAAGCTGGCCCCGTCGCAGCTGATGGGCGTGACGATGGGCATCTGGTTTCTCGCGACGTCGGCGGGCAACGTGCTCGCCGGCTGGGCGGGCAGCTTTTTCTCGACGCTCCCGCTGCCGACGCTGTTTGGCGCATCCGCCGCGGCGAGTTTGGCCGCAGCGCTCGTGCTCGCGGCGATCCTGCGGCCGGTGCGCCGGCTCATGGAAGGGCGTTGATGCACGAGCCGACTGCGCGACCATCGGCGGCGCTCCACAACGGACCGCGCCAACGCAGTGCCCTCCTCGAGTGGTTCTACCACGGTCTCGAGGAATCGCCGTCGCACCATCACGCGCACACCGCGCCGTGGTGGCAGGTGATGTGCCTGACCGGCGTGGACTACTTTTCCACGCTCGGGTATCAGCCGGGTATCGCTTTCCTCGCCGCGGGCTTCCTGTCGCCGATCGCGACCTTCGTGCTTGTGATCGTGACGCTGTGCGGCGCGCTTCCGGCGTACGCGCGGGTCGCCGAGCTGAGTCCACACGGACAGGGCAGCATCGCCGTGCTCGAGGAGAAGCTGCCGCGTTGGCGCGGCAAGGCGCTGGTGCTGTGCCTGCTCGGGTTCGCCGCCACGGCATTCGTGATCACGATTACCGTCTCGGCGGCCGATGCGACGGCGCACATCGTCGAGAATCCGTTCGCGCGCGATCTGGCGCCGCATCCGATCGCGGTCACCATTGGCTTGATCGCCGCGCTCGGCGCGGTCTTCGTGCGCGGGCTGCGCGAAGCAGTCTGGGTGGCCGTGGCGATCGTGGCCGTCTACCTGGTGCTGAACGCGATCGTCGTCGGCAATGGCCTGCTGCACATCGCGTCGCACCCGGAGAAGTACTACTACTGGCGGGCGGGCGTGTTCGCGCGCGTGCCAAGCTGGGCCGGCGCGTTCGCGGCCGCGATGCTGATCTTCCCACGGCTCGCGCTTGGTCTGTCCGGTTTCGAGACCGGCGTCGCGGTGATGCCACTCGTCCGTGGAGAAGGCAAGACAGACGAGGAGCGGCTGGCGAACCGCATACGCAACACCAAGAAGATGCTCGCCGCCGCCGCGATCATCATGAGCCTGATGCTGATGGGGAGCAGCATCGTCACTACGCTGCTGATTCCACCGGCCGCGTTCGAAGAGGGCGGCGAAGCCAACGGGCGTGCGCTCGCCTACATCGCGCACCGCGATTTCGGCGACCTGTTCGGCACGGCGTACGACCTTGCCACCATCACCATCCTGTGGTTCGCCGGCGCGTCGGCAATGGCAGGTCTCCTCACACTGATTCCGCGCTACCTGCCACGCTATGGCATGGCGCCCGAGTGGGCACGCGCGAGCCGGCCGCTCGTCTTGATCATCACCGCCATCGCGTTTCTCGTCACGGTGATTTTCAAAGCGGACGTCGAGGCGCAGGCCGGCGCCTACGCGACCGGCGTGCTCGTGCTGATGATGTCGGTGGCGTTTGCTGCGGCGTTGTCGACGCCGCGGTGGCGTCTGCCGTTCGGGATCGTCTTCGCCGTGTTCTTGTACACGACGCTCATCACGATCGTGGAGCAGCCCGAAGGTCTCACGATTGCGCTCTGGTTCATCGCGGCGATGGTGGCGACCTCGCTCGTGTCGCGCGTGATGCGCTCGACCGAGCTGCGCGCGCTCGAGGTGCGCTACGACGCGGCGGCCGAGCGGCTCATCGACTCCGTCAAAGGCGAGTCGCTCCGCATCATTGCCAACCGCCCCGACTCGGGCCTGCCTGAGGAATACGATGGCAAGCTGAAAGAAGCGCGCGAAGCGCACCACCTTCCGCCCGACGCGCGCGTAGTGTTTCTCGAGATTCATCCGGGCGACGTGTCGGAGTTTGCCAACGTGCTGCATGTGCGGGCGCGTCCGGTGGCCGGCCACACCGTGTTGTCCACCAGCAGTCCGGCAATCCCGAATGCGATTGCTGCCGTGCTCATGGATCTGCGCCAGCGGACCGGCGCCACGCCGCATGCCTACTTCGGCTGGACGGAAGGCAATCCGATCACCTACCTGCTGAAGTTTCTCGCCTTTGGCGAGGGCGACACCGCGCCGGTCGCGCGAGAGGTGCTGCGCAAGGCCGAGCCGGTACCCGAGCTCCGGCCACGCATCCATGTGGGGTAGAGACGGCAGCCGGGTAAAGTTGTTCGGTTCTCGGTGGCCGATTCGGCGGTCCGCCAGGAGATGTCTGCATGCATCGAATCACCCGAGCCACGCTCGCACTCTCGACCGTCTGCCTGTTTGCTCACGCCGTCGAGGCTCGTGGTCAGGCTACCGCCACGCGCGAGCTGCCGGTCGTGTGGATCCTCGCCACGGGCGGCACGATCGCAGGGCAGGGAGCGTCCTCGACCAGCCTCACCGACTATCGTCCGGGCCTGCTCGGCGAGCAGCTCGTGGCCGGTGTGCCGGAGCTGAAACAGGTGGCCACTGTCAAAGTGGACCAGATTGCCAACATCAGCAGCCCGGACATCACGGTCGCGCACTGGCTGGCGATCGCCGGCCGCATCGACAAGATCTTCAGTGAAGATCCCGGGGTCGCTGGCGTGGTGGTCACGCACGGCACCAACACGCTCGAAGAGACCGCATACTTTCTCAATCTCACGGTCAAGCACGATCGACCCGTGGTGCTCGTCGGCGCAATGCGGCCCGCGACGGCGATCAGCGCGGACGGCCCATTGAATCTCCTGAACGCGGTTCGCACCGCCGCCTCGGCGGAAGCCCGCGGCCAGGGCGTGCTGGTCGTGCTCAATGACGAGATCAACGGCGCCCGCGACGTCACCAAGACCAACACCTACCGCGTCGAGACGTTCAAGTCGCCGGAGCTGGGGCTGCTCGGCTACGTCGATGCCGACAAGATCGCGTTCTATCGCTCGACGACCAGGCGCCACACCGCCCGTTCGGAGTTCGACGTCAGCGCGCTCAAGGTACTGCCCGAGTCGAGATTCTGTATTCATACGTGGAGCCGGATAGCGGACTGGTGAAGGCGCTCGTCGCCAGCGGCGCACAGGGCCTCGTCTACGCGGGCACCGGCGCCGGCCTGATCTCCGCCAACGAGCGGGCGGCGCTCGAACCGCTGCTCGCGATGCCGGGCGACAAGCGGCCGGTGCTCGTCCGCTCGAACCGGACCGGCAACGGCCGCGTCGTGGCGCGCGAGGATTACGACAAAATGGGCCTCATTCCGGCCGACAACCTCAACCCGCAAAAGGCTCGCATCCTCCTGATGCTGGCGCTGACGAAAACGAAAGATCCGCGCGAGATCAAGCGGATGTTCGACGGTACTGATCATTTGGGTGCCTAGAGTGCCTCAGGTGCCTTTGGTACTTAAGGTGCGGGGTGCGCACCTACCTGATTACGACATGTCCCTGCGCCTGCCACTTTCCAGCCGGTGTGCGCACTTCAAGCCATACCGTCCTACGCCCGGGCGGCGCCTGATACTCGAACTCGTACGTCTCGCCCACGGCGATCGTCTGGCGAGCCGGTCCGGGTACCGCTTCAGCCCCGGGCAGAGGTGCGCCGTCCTTACTCAACGGCCGCCAGGTCACCGGTCCATCCGCCGTCTGCAGCGCGATGCTGAAGATGTCGTCCGGCGTGATGTTGATTAGTCGCACGCGGTGCCGTTCGCCAGCCTTCCAGACGAGGCGCGGCGATCGCTCTCCGTTGAGCAGGACAGAGCGCGGATCGGCGAGGATGCTCTCTGCTTCGCTCACGCGGCTGCGCCCGACCACCACGACGTGGTCGGTTGCCGGATCGAACGTCTCACCAGGCTCGGTGACGATGAGCGGACCGTATAAGCCCGCCGGCAGCTGTCGGTAGTCGTGCAGGTGTGTGTGGTAGATGAACGTGCCGGCGCGAGGCGGTGTGAAGCGCACGACGAACGTTGCACCCGGCTCGATCATCGGTGCCACCTGCTGGTTGATGCCGCTCCAGCCGTGCACGCCGTCGTAGTAGCTTTCGAGCTCCATGCCATGCCAGTGCACCGCCGTCGGCTCGCCGAGCTGATTCACGAGCGCGATCTCGACCGGCTCGTCGCGTCGCAGCACCAGCGGCGGGCCTGGTACGAAACCGCCTCCGTCGCCGGCGGCGTGTCTCCTTCGGTCAGAACGAAGCCGGCGGTCGGCGAGTGGCCGCCGTGACTCGCGCCTCGGCGCATGACCAGCGTGAGTTTCCGCGGCGCCGCGTAGTTGGAGTCGCTCGAATGGGGCGGCACGGTGGGCGAGCCGAGCACCGTCACGCCGATGATCATGCCCGCCATCGCGCTGGACGCGTCGTGATGTCGATGGTGATTGGACGGCGCATGCGTAGTGTGATTGGCGGCTTCGGCGCTCTCCGCGAGGCGGCGTTCGGCGATACATGATGCATGACATGGCAGTGAAGAAGCCAGTTGCCCTCGCGCTCCGGCGTCCACTCCATCGCCATCGTGCCGCCCGACGGGATCAATTGCGTGACCACGCGCCGCTGGCGCGCCGGCTCGATCGCGCCGTCACGCATGCCGTTGCCGAGACTCGTGACGTCGAAGTAGAACCCGTGCAGGTGCATCGGATGCGACTGTGAACTCAGATTGATCACCCGCCACCTGACCCGCTCGCCGACGCGATACGTCAGCCGCTCGGTGGCCGGCCATGACAGACCGTTGATTGTGAACGTGAAACGCGGATGCAGCTTCACGAACGCTTCGCCAGGGTCGTCGGCCTTGATGATCTCGGCGAGCTGTTGTGGCGTCAGGCTCGTCCATTCGGTGATGACCATCACGCGGTCGGCGACGTCACCGTCGCGCGGATCCACGATGAAAGCCCCGGCCAGCTCGCGGAACGGGATCGGCGCGCCCATTGTCGAGGCCCAGTAGTGATACGTGCCGGCGCCGCCCGCCGAGAACCGCACTTCGCGTGTCTCCGCGGGTGGAACCTGCAGCGGCAAGCACGGCGTGCCGTTGCGCGCGCAAAGACCGTTGACGGTGAGCGTCGCGTCGAGATCGTTGCGAATCGCCGCGACGATTTCCGTCCCTTCCACGACACGAATCAGCGGCGCCGGCACGGTGAGCGCCGACGACAGTTCTCCGAATGCTTCAATCTGCAGGACGGGCCCGCTAGGACCTTCCGGCCGCCAGCGTCCAACTCCCGCGCGGAGCGCCAGCGTCAGGGTTCCCTGCTCGAGGTTGCCGGCTGGGCGAAGGTTGTTGTTCGGTTCCACTTCCGGCAGCGACGCTGCCGCACTCCTCGCCGAGGAGGCTTGAGGCCACGCGGTTGCGAGCAGCGCGAGAAACATGAGTAGCGCCAGAGATTTGCGCGCGCGAACGACGATCATGGGAACACTCCGTGAATTCGGGCCCGGCAGGCGCCGTGGAGGGTCGCCCGTCCTGCCTATATGACGTTACGGAGGCAGCGCCGCGCGCATCGTGAGGGAACGGTGAGAAGACGGTTAAGAAACGGGAATGACCTGGCCTGACCCCTCGACCGACTGAACCTCGCGTCGCGCCACCACGTCCACGCCTAGGACACCTACGAACCGAAAGGCGCACACGATGGCTTCCGGATACGCAGTAAGTGCAGAACAACAACTCACAGATCGGCTGCTGCAGGCGACGGTCCACGCGCTCGAACTGAACGGCGTGTATCTCGGCAAGCGGCTCGGCCTTTACGCCGCGCTGCGTGCGGCCGGCTCGAGTCTCAACTCGCGCGAGCTCGCGCAGGCGGCCGACATCAACGAACGCTACGCGCGCGAGTGGCTCGAGCAGCAGGCGGTGGCGGGCTTTCTGCGCGTCGAGAACGCTTCGGCCCAGGCGCGCGAGCGACGGTACTCGCTGCCTGCCGAACACGTCGCGGTCCTGGCCGATGATGACGACCCGTCGCATGTCGCACCGCTCGCGCAAATGGTCGCCGGCATCGGCGCCGCGCTGCCGAAAGTGGTCGAGGCGTATCGCACCGGCGCCGGCGTGCCGTACGAAGCGTACGGCGTGGATTTCCGCCACGGGCAGGCGGGTATCAACCGTCCGGCGTTTCTCCACGAGCTGACGACACGCTGGTTGCCGGCAATTCCTGGTCTCCACGCACGGCTGCAGAACGGCGGAGAGCGCGTCCGCATCGCCGACGTCGGCTGCGGCGTCGGCTGGTCGACGATCGCGCTCGCCCTCGCTTATCCCGAGGCAGATGTGATCGGCTACGACCTCGACGCGGCGTCGATCGCCGAAGCGGCGCGCAACGCAGGCGAGCGCGGGGTCGCGGTTCGCTTCTCGCTGAGAGACGCCAGCCAGATTGCCCGGGAGGGTCCGTTCGATCTCGTGCTCGTCCTCTAAGCGCTGCACGACATGCCGCAGCCGACGCTCGTCCTGCAGGCGATCCATCGCGCGCTGGCGCCGAACGGCACGGTGATCGTCGCCGACGAAAAGGTGGCGGAGCGCTTCTACGCCCCTGGTGACGAGCTCGAGCGGCTGATGTACGGCTGGAGCATCGTGCACTGCCTGCCGGTCGCGATGACGGACTCGCCGTCGGCGGCCATCGGCACGGCAATCCGGCCAGAGACGGTCAGAGAGTGCGGCGCCAGCGCCGGTTTCACGAGAGTCGAGGTGCTCCCGATCGAGAGCGGGTTCTTCCGCTTCTATCGGCTCGACGCGGCATGAGGGAGAGCAGGGGTCATGCAAGCAGTAATGGAACGCATCAAATCGGCCGACGGCACGACGATTTCATACGACACGAGCGGACGCGGCGAGCCGCTCGTGCTGGTGCACGGCGGCTTCAGTGATCACCGCAGCAACTGGGAGTTCGTGAAGCCGGCGTTGAGCCAGCGCTTTGCCGTCTATGCCATCGCGCGGCGCGGGCGAGGCGGCACCGATGCAACCACCGGCCATCGTCTCGAGGACGAGGCGATGGACGTCGCGGCGCTGATTCAGCACATCGATCGGCCGGTTTTTCTGCTCGGACACTCTTATGGCGCGCAGTGTGCGCTGGCGGCGGCGCTCCTCGTGGCGGACCGTGTGCGCAAGCTGGTGTTGTACGAGCCGCCGCGTTCGGACATCGTCACCCGCGACGCGGTCGCGCGCCTCGAGACGTTTGCGGCGGTCGAGGCGTGGGACGAGTTCGCCGTCACGTTCTTCCGCGACGCGCTGAGCGTGCCGGCCGACGAGCTCGATGCGGTGCGCGCAAGCGATCTGTGGCCGCCGATTGTCGCCGATGCGAAGGCCACCCTCGGCGATCTGCGTGCGCTGGCGCGCTACGACTTCGATGCCGCGCGCTTTCGTGAATTGAGAATGCCGGTGCTGCTGCAGATCGGCACCGAGAGCCCGCGCGATCTCTTCGTCACCGACGCGCTCGCGGCGGCGCTGCCTGACGCGCGGATCGAGGCGTTACCCGGTCAGGCGCACGAAGGGATGACGACGGCGCCGGAGATGTATGCGCGACAGGTGACGGAGTTCCTGGGCGAGTAGGACCCCTGCAGGGTGGGACCCTTCGGGTGGGACCCACGGGTGCGACCCTTTCGGGGTGGGATGTTAGCGGCGCGCGCTTCGGGATCGGGCGTCGCCGTCGAAGTTCTCGACGATCCAGATGTCGGAGCGTGCGGTGTAAACCGTGCAGAGGAATCGCCGTCCGTCGGGGAAGGCGGTGACGGTGCCGACTTCGTCGAAGGGCAAAGTGAGGATCGGTTCCACGTGTCCGTCCGCGACGGACACCTTGAAGATCCTGGCGTCGGTGACCGTCAGCTCGAACGGCACTGAGATACCCCGATACGCCGCGCGCTTGCCGTCCCAGGCATAGATGAACCTACCGTCGAGCGACCAGCCGATCGGCATGAGTGCGTTCTCGGATGGGTTCGAGACACCGCGAACCAGGGTTTCGCTCGAGTCCAGCGAGTCGATGACCCACAGGCCGCGCGACGGCTTGCGATTCCACGACACTGCCAGCTTCTTCCCGTCGGGTGAATAGGCCGACGAGCTCACCCAGCCTACGGACGGATCCTTGACCAGCAGCTGGTCGCCCGGCGTTTGCGGATCGATCGCGTAGTAGTTGCGGTTTCCCTCCTGCTGATAGAGCAGCCGCGTGCCGGGGAACCACGCCAGCTCGTAACTCTCGCTGAGATCGGCCGACGGCAACGGATGCGACGACGAGCCGTCGGCACCTGCCACCCAGATTCGCGCTTTTCCACCCTCGGTGGAAGCAAACGCCACCGAGCGTCCGTCTGGAGCCCACACCCCACCGATGCTGAAGGCATTGAGGAAGGTGAGTTGTTTCGGCGTGCCACCGCGCGTGGGGATGGTGTAGAGATCGGCGCGCGACTCGTATCCGATGCTGACGAGAATCGACGCGCCATCCGGTGAGACGCGCGGCCGTTCGACCACCGACGTGCCGCTCGTCAGCGCCGTCTGACGAACCTGGCGCACGCCGCTGGAATCGTCGACCTCGACGAGAAACAGATTGGAGTAGTACGGCGAGCGCGCATACACGAGCCGCGTGCCGTCTGCCGACAGCCCGAATCCTTCGTCGGTTTCGAGTCCGCTCAAGAGTGGTACCGGCGTGCCGGGCGCCGCCACTTGATTCGAGTCGAGGTCGGCCTTGTAGAGCGAGACAGTCTGATTGACGCGGCCGAAGTAGTACACGGAATCGCCCTCCGGACCCCATCGAGCCGCGAGGATCTCCATCGCGGCGGAAAACACCTTCTTCTGGTCGCGGCCGTCGGCCTCGATCGTCCAGATGGCGCCGCGCCGCTCCTCGTCGTCGGCCACGAAGAGCAGGCGACCGTGCACCGGCGACCAGTCGATGTCCCAGATCCAGTCGCGGATGCCGTGGAGCGCGATGCTGCGCTGCACCTCGCCTGCCTTGTCGAGAAAGAGCACCTTCTTCGCCAGGAAAGACGCAAGCGCGATCGTCGAGCCGTCCGGCGACCAGCCGGCCACGAACGTACCGCCTGGCGCGATGCGGCGTGCGACGCCGGCCGACGGTCGCGCGATGTAAAGGCCGTCGGTGCCGCCGCCGCGCGCCCAGAACATCAGCTCCGAGCCGTCGGGCGACCATCGCAGCCAGCCTGTCTCCGGGCCGCTGAACACCGGCGTCGGCTTGCCGCCGTCGAGCTCCTGCACCATGACGGTCCGGTTCGGCGGCTCGTTCGACACATACGCGAGTCGCCGGCCGTCGCGTGACAGCGTCGGAGTCGCCTCGCGGCCGGTGAAGGTCACCTGACGGTGTACCGGCGTCCGCGTTGCCGTGCCCGCTTGCGGCGGAGCGCTCCTGCCGATGACCACATAGGCAATCGCAGCGCCCGCGAGCGCCGTGCCCAACGCGAGGCCCGCGACTGCACGGCGTGCCCGTGTGCGACTCGCCCCCGTCGGCACGATCGCCGCGTTGTCTGGCGCAGCCGTCGCCGCTGAAGGCTCGCTGTCGACCGCGCGCACAGCAGCGACGAATCGATAGCCTCGCTTGGGGACGGTCTCGATGTACTGCGCATCGACGGTTTCGCCCAGCGTCTTGCGCAGCACCGAGATTCCGCGGTTGAGGTTCGCTTCCTCGACGAACGTGTCGGACCAGACGTCCCTCAGCAGCTGCTCTTTCTCCACCAGGTGCCCCGCGTTCTCGAGCAGCACCCGCAGCAGGGCGAACATTTTCGGTGTGAGAGGGACGGGATCGCTGCCGCGCAGCAGACGGTGCTCCGCAACGTCGAGGCGATAGACGCCGAACTCGTACGAAGGCGCCGGACGGTTCATAAAAGGCGGTGTGACGACCGCTGGGCGATCTTGGAGGTTTTTGGGAGGTTTCTTCAAGGACAAATTCGCGCGCGCTCGCGTATCAACGGGCAGACACTTCGGAGAATTCGATGTCGATCACCACACGAGCGTCCACATGGTCGCTGGTCGTTCTTGTGAACCTGGTGGCTGTCGTGGCCTGCGATTCGCCGCGCACGACAGTCTTGCCGTTCGCCCCCACGTCCACCCCACCAGCGGTGTCAACCGCGCCACCGCCACCGCCACCGCCACCGCCGCCGCCACCGCCGCCTGAGGGTGGAAGGTTCTACCAGTGGCACGGCGGAGGGCCCGAGCTCGATGAGGGTCAGCCCATCGGGCCGCAGGACGGAGTATCAGACCGAGTCGTTGCCACCGATCGCGCGTGCTTCGTGAACTGGGACCAGACGGGACGATGCCGTCAATTCGACATTTCGGCAGGTGCGAACGGCGATCTCGCGCTGTCGTTGGCCATGAAACCGCCGGTCCTCGAGATGACGCTCTTCATCGTCTTCCCGGATGGCACCTGGATGTTTGGCGAGGGATCGCTGGTGCAACGCACAACCATCCCGGTCGCAGCGGGGATGACCTACCGCCTGGTGGTGATGTCTTATTCGCCGCCGCAGGATTTCGACCTCACGACGAATTTTCAGGCAGGAGTGGCGAGATGAAGCAACTTCGTCGAGGGTTGTTCCGTGCCCGTCCGTCGATCGGATGCATCGCCGTCATCGTCGCGCTGTTCACGGTGACGTCGCGGCCGCACGCCAGCGGGGAGACGGCGGGTCAAAGTTCCTGCCTCGTTGCGCTCGCCGAAGGGGACGTCCAGGGCCAGGCCGCCGGCGCGGCCTGCGCGTTCCTGGGAATCCCGTTTGCGGCATCCACCGCAAGCAACAATCGGTGGAAGCCGCCCGGGCCGCCCGTCGCCTGGGCGCCGACAGTCTTGAACGCGACGATGCCGCCGTCAGGCTGCCCGTCGTTGTCGTTCATCGGCGGTGTGCCGTCGCTTGGCGGAGACGAGGACTGCTTGAAGCTGAACGTGTGGGTTGCCGATCCGCCGCCGAGCAGCCCCGCGCCGGTGATTGTGTGGCTGCACACGGGCGCGTTCACGGGTGCCTCGGCCAACTTCGCCGGCAGCAACGGGCGCCGGTTGGCCGAAGAAACGGGCGCGATCGTGGTGGCGCCGAATTATCGTCTCGGCGCCTTCGGGTTTCTGGTGCACACCGCGCTCGCCGCCGAATCATCGGCGGGCGTCTCGGGAAATTACGGTCTGCTCGACCAGCGCGCCGCGCTGCAGTGGGTGCAGGACAACATCGCAAGCTTTGGCGGCGATCCGAACAACGTGACGCTGGCCGGCACGTCGGCAGGCGGGCAAAGCGTCGGCATGCATCTGGTGTCCCCGTTGTCCCGCGATCTGTTCCATCGCGCGAGCGTGCAGAGCGCCTACCCGACCAGCCGGTGGAACACGGCCGCGGAAGCTGCGATCCAGGGTCAGGCCTTCGCGGCCAGGCTGGGTTGCAGCGATCCGGCGCAGGTCTTGACATGCATGCGGTCGGCCCCGCGTGATGCCGTACTGACGGCGCTTGGACAGGCGACGCAGCAGGTTGCCGAACCCGCCAGCGCCGTGTATTGGGAACCGGTCGTCGATGGTGTGGTGATCCCGGATCAGCCCCGCACGCTCTTCGAGCGCGGCGACTTCCATCGGGTTCCAACGATCGTCGGCTTCACCCGCGACGAGGGATGGGGCGCGTTCGTCACGCGCAGCTTTCTGGGCGGTGTCAGCCTGGAGGCGTATGCCGCCTGGCTGGACACCGAGTTCGGATCCACGGCGCCGGCAATCGCCGATCGCTATCCGTCCGACCTCGATCCGGCGACGCTTGTACCATCTCCGATCGAGGCGCTCGCTCGCGTCGTGGGAGACGCACAATTCGTGTGCGAGGGCGTGCGTCTCGCGCGGCTCATCGAGCGCACGGGCACTTCCACCTACGTTTACTCGTACGATCACGTGATCGATACGCTCTCACCGGGCCACGTGATTCATGGCGTGGAATCCAACATCCTGTTCGGCAACAACTATGTGCTACCGGTGTTCCCCAGCTACATCCTCAATGCCGACGACCAGACGCTCCACACGGCGATGAGCGGCTACTGGTCGCGATTTGCCGCGACTGGCAATCCCAACACGGACGACGCGTCGGTAACCCGGTGGCCAGCGTTCAAACACCCGAGCGGCCGGGGGCGAGGCGCCGACAAGTTCCTCATCTTCGCCAAGACCATCGTCGACGGCATGCGGCCAACCGAGTTGAACTGCGAGTTCTTCGAACCGTACTTCAATCGCTCGAATCCTCGGTGCCGTGCCCGCGTCCACGCCGTAGTCTTGTGGATGGCGCCTTGACAGTTGCTGGACCCGTGTGTCAGCTCGCGTACCTGTCGGCGCCTAGAAAGTGGAGCGATACGTACCGCTCGCCGCCCACCACCCAGCTATCGTGCGGGACCGGCGGGATGTAGAACAGCTCTCCGGCCCGCAGCTCCACGATCCGGCCATCGTCGAACGCCGCGACCGCGGTGCCCGACACGACAAGACCGACGTGCTCGACCTCGCAGCGCGTGGCGCCGAGAGGCGGACCCACGTGCTCGGACCATTTCCATCCGGGCTCATATGTGGCGCGTCCGATCGTCACGCCGCCGATACGGATGATCTCGAAGCGCCCCTTTACCAGCTCTCTCACTTCGTCGGGTTGCTCGAAGCGGCGAAGAATCACGTTCACGTCCTTCACCAGGACCTCCCAACCCGGGATCTCACATTCAACGAGGCACTCACGTCAATCAGCAAGCAGTCCCGAAGCATCAGGTAACGGCGCACCATCCGCTCGCGAAGCCAGGGACTAGATTTGTGATGAGCCTGCCGCTCCAGGATTGGAGCGGTCGCGGTGGCCCGTGATGGAACAAACGCAGGCGCAGCCATCGTATTGCTGCGTAACGGCCTTGCGTGTGTCTCGTCCGCGCCAGTGGCCGCGGACTTGTCAAAGCCATTTTTGCCCGCGCGGGGTCTAAAACCCGGAGTTCACTCGAGTCTCGCGCCAACGGCGCAGATGAACGCAGGAGCTTGGCGTGTGTGCCCGGCCGGCGGGATCATTCAGCCGCGGCGTACCGCTGCCCCGAGCGAATCGAGGGTCATCAGCGTCAAACGCGAAGGAGCCTGGCTGATGCGCTGTCTTGTCCTTCTCATCACCGCGATCGTGTCGCTGGCGGTGAGCGACACTCCGCGCGAGCGGGTGCTGGCGCAGCCTCGCGACGCGGCCGCCGTGCTTGCCGCCGCGCGCACGGCGCTTGGCGGCGAGGCGCGCCTCGCGGGCGTCAAAACGCTGATCGCCAACGGCCGCACGCGCCAGGTCCGTGGCGACAACCTCGTCCCGATCGAGTTCGAAATTCAAGTGGAGTTCCCTGACAAATACTCGCGGCGCGATGAGTTCCCGGCTCAGGACGCCGGGCCGTCCACGGCTGGATTCGTTGGCGACAGTCTGGTGCTGATTCCGCGGCCGGCGCCACCGCCGGCGCGGGGAGGTCCGCCGCCGTCGCCGCAGCAGCAGGAAGCCGCGCTGCGCGGCCGCCTCATGGCGGCCAAACAGGATTTCGGGCGTCTCATGCTCGGCCTGTTCGCTACGCTCGTACAGCGCGTTTCCCTTGACGTTCACTTACGCGGCCGAGGCCGAGGCCCCGCAAGGCAAAGCCGACGTCATCGATGCAAAGGGCCCGGCGAACTTCGCGGCCCGGCTGTTCGTACACGCCGAGACGCACTTGCCGATCATGATCAGCTGGCAGGCGCCCGCCGGACCGCCTGGACGCGGCGGTCCGCCGCCCCGCGGTGCGCCAGCGCCCGCCGGCGCCCCGGCGCCCGGCGCGCCGCCGGCCGTGGAGCAGCGCATGTTCTTCGCCGAGTACCGCGAGGTGGACGGGCTGCGCTTTCCGTTCCGCATCCGCCGCGCCGCTGGCGCTGACACCACCGAGGAGACGACGTTCGATCGCTTCCGCGTCAACGCGAAGATCGATCCGCGCCGCTTCGACACCACGGCACAGTGAGCGAACCACAGCGCGCGGAGGTCCATATGCGGTCAGCGATCGCGGCGTTGGTCATCATCCTGCTCGGCCTCGTTGCGTCGGACGCTCGTGGGCAAGCGCCGGCCAACGGCACGCTTTCGATCACCGTCGTCGATTCAACCGGCGCGGTGATTCCCGGCGCCACCGTCACCGTTACCAGAATTGACGGACCCGACAAGGACGCGGCGATGGAACCGGTCAAGACGTCCGACCAGGGCGTCGCGACCATTTCGCGACTGGCGCCCGGCCGATATGCCGTTCAGGCCGCGTTCCCCGGTTTCGAGACGCGGCGCCTGGCCGACGTACGCGTGCGCAACGGCGACAACAAGCAGGTCATCTTGCTGCCGGTCGAGGGCGTCAAGGAAGCGGTAGTCGTCGGCCAGGATCGACAGCAAGCGGCGTCCGATCCGCGCGGGCCGTCGTTCGGTGCGACGCTGACCCGCGATCAGTTAGACGCGCTCTCCGATGATCCCGAGGTCCTGCGGCAGCAGTTGCAGGACATGGCCGGACCTGGCGCGGTGATCAAGGTGGACAGCTTCGAAGGCGGCGCGCTGCCGCCGAAGGCGCAGATTCGGTCGATTCGCATCTCGCGCGACCAGTTCGCGGCCGAGTACCACAGCGCCGGCGGCACGCAGATCGAGATCATCACGCAGCCGGGACTCGGACCGATTCGCTTCAACATGGGCTACCGGATGCGGGGCGACAGCCTGACCGGACGCAGCCCGTTCATCGAGGAGCGAGGGCCGGAGCAGTTCCGCACGCTCTTTCTCGGCGGCGGCGGCACCCTGATCAAGAACAAGAGCTCGTTCAATATCTTCTTCAACGGGACCGACTCGTTCGAGACGCCGATTATCAACGTCGCGCTCGGCGACGGACAGTATCGATCGGAGGCGCTTTCGATCCGGTCGCCGCGCGACAACTACAACCTCAACGCGAACGTGGACTACGCGCTCACGCTCGACCAGACGCTGCGCTTCGGCCTCAACGTCAATCACAACGACAATCGCAATCTGGGCATCGGTCAGTACGACTACGAAGAGCGGGCGTATTCAACCGAGAGCGGCAACGGAACGTTCCGCGCGCAGCAGATCGGCCCGCTCGGCCGCCGGGCGTTTCTGCGCACTCGCTTCCAGTACGCCTGGTTCAACTCCGAATCGCAGGCGGCGGTCGAGGCGCCGACCGTTCGCGTCATCGACGCATTCACGCGCGGCGGCGCCCAGGTGAGTGGCGGCCAGCACTCACGGACGGTAACGCTTGGCGCCGATTTCGACTACGTGCGCGGCATCCACACGTGGCGGTCGGGTCTCCAGCTCGACGCCAGTCGGTGGCGCTCCAACGACTCCTCGAACTATCTCGGCACCTACACGTTCGAAAGCCTGGACACGTACGACGCCGGCTTGCCGCGCAGTTATTCCCGGCGCATTGGCGACCCGAACATCAAGTACCAGAACTTGCAGGGCGCAATCTACGTCCAGGACGACGCCCGGGTGCGGCGCAACCTCACGCTGAGCGCCGGGGTTCGCTACGAGGCGCAGACGCACGTGGAGCAACTCGACAACATTGCGCCGCGCTTCGGCATCACCTGGGCTCCTTTCACCGCCGGCCAGACGACGCTGCGCGCGAGCTGGGGAATTTTCTACGACTGGCTGCCGACCAACACTTACGAGCAGACCCTTCGCGTGGACGGTTTCCGCCAGAAGGAGATCGATATCCGCGATCCGCCGTATCCGGACTTTCTCGGCCTCACGTCCACCGCGCCGCCGGTCAACCGCTATCTGCTCGGCGACGACTTCGCACTGTCGAAGCTCTCGCGGGTGAGCCTCGGCATCGACCAGCGTGTCTACCGCACTATCCAGGCGAGTGCGATCTACGCCTACGCCCGCGGCTCGCGACTGTCACGCGGCGAAAATCTCAACGCGCCGGTCGACGGCGTGCGTCCCGATCCGCAGTTCGGGAACATCGTCGAAGTGATCGCCGACGCCCAGTCACGCCTGCATCAGCTCCAGCTGAATGTGACCGCCAATCCGGGCGCGCTGCTGCCGATAGCCAATGCGCGCAGTGCGCCGCTGGTCAACTGGCGGCGGACCACCGTGTTTTTCAACTACACCATCGGGCTCTCGCGGAACAACACCGAAGGCCCCTTCAGCCTGGCGCCGTTCGGCGATCAGGAGCTGGAGTGGGGACCGACCAACAACGACGTGCGTCACCGGCTCAACGTCAACATCAACAACCAGATCGTAAAGAACCTGCTCATCGGCATCAACGTCAACGGATCGAGCGGATCGCCGTACACGATTCGCACCGGATTCGACGACAACGGCGATCTGGTGTTCAACGATCGGCCGATCGGCATCGGCCGCAACAGCGAGCGCGGGGCGATGCACTTCACCCTCAACACCATGTTCGGGTATGGCTTTGCGTTTGGCAGGCCCATCGGCGGTCCGCCGGGCATTGCCGTCATCGGCGGCGGCGGCGTGCCGGTGGTGCAGTCTATCGAGCAGGGTTCTCGCTACCGGCTGCAGTTTTTCGTGCAGACGCAGAACCTGACCAATCGCGCCAACTACGTCGGCTACAGCGGCGTGATGACGTCGGACTTCTTCGGCCGCCCGACGGCGGTGGCGGGCACGCGGCGGGTCGAGACCGGGTTCAACTTCAGCTTCTGAGCATCGACCCGTGCGCCGCTCAGAACGCGCGTAAGGCGAGCGTGAGCGCGGCCGCCGCCGCGAGCGATGCGATCGTTCGGACGTGATTCCAGGCGGTCCAGGTCACGAGATAGTCGGCCCAGACCCGCGCGCCATCGTCGGCCTCAGGCTTGACCTTGGCCAGCGCGTTGTTCCTCGGCACGTTGAAGACCATCGTCACGCCGAAACTGCCGATTACGTAGAGCAGAGCACCGGCAAGGAGAGAGGTCGACGCTGGATGCTCCCACGTGACGAGCGACCAACCGGCAAGCAGCAGGCACACGACTACGGTGCCGAGGAACACCGTCATGAACGCCGGGTTGATCACCGTAATGTTGATCGACTGCATCGCGGCGATGCCGTGCGCCGCGGGCAGGCGGCCCAGGCCGCGCATCACGAACGTCGAGAAGGCGAAGAAGACGCCACCGATGATCGCGGAGCCGAGCATGGCCGCGAACGTGGCCACGAAGAGCCAGGAATCAGTCATCGGCGTCGACACACGACACAGACAGAAACGGCCACAGACGACACAGATGCCTCC
Source organism: uncultured Acidobacteriota bacterium (assembly GCA_963807105.1). Classification (GTDB taxonomy): domain Bacteria; phylum Acidobacteriota; class Vicinamibacteria; order Vicinamibacterales; family UBA2999; genus DASPWV01. Next base: position 989,469 of record CAWEAM010000003.1, read on the forward strand.
TCTGTGGCCAATTCTACCCGTGCCTTCGGCGGCTACGCCTGATCTGCGGCGTGTTGCAGCCCGGCGATGTCGAGTTTTTTCATCTGCAGCATCGCCTTCATTGCGGCCTGCGCTTTCTTCGGATTCGGATCGCTCAGCAGCTTCGGCAGCACCGCCGGCACGATCTGCCAGGACAGACCGAAGCGGTCGGTCAGCCAGCCGCACTGGACCTCCTGGCCACCTTCCGACAGTCGCTTCCAGAGCTCGTCGATCTCGGCCTGCGTATCGCATCTGATCGCGATCGACATCCCATGCGTGAAGGTGAACGACGGCCCGCCGTTGAGCGCCATGAATTCGTGGCCGTTGAGCGAAAACGTTGCGGCCAGCAGCGCGCCCTTGGGGCCGGGCCCGGCATCGCCCGAACGCGACACGCTCAGGATCTTGGAGTTCTTGATGACCGAGGTGTAGAAATTGATGGCTTCCTCAGCCTGATTGTTGAATCCGAGGCACGTGACGATCTTCTGCATGTCGAAACCCTCGCTCCTCTGGTGGAATCATGCGGCTGGCCATCGCGCCAGTTCCGCGTCTTTACCCAGAAGTCGGAGCCGACTGCGGCGTTTCGACATCGCCTCGTACCTGTCGCGATTACTGCTCGGCTGGCCGGGGCCGCGCTTCGGCCGCGCTGGAGACTGATATGAGCAAAACGGCTCTGGTAGAGGCGATCAAGCGCTTCGATCGCGAGAAAGTGGAGCAGATTCTAAAGAGGTCGCCGGAGCTCGAGCAGTTGCAGCTCGACAAGGGCTTCAACCTGCTCCAGTTCTGCTGCTCGCGCGCCACGCACGACGACCCGGCGGCCGCCAGACGTCAGCTGCGTCTCGCGGAGTGGCTTGTCGAAGCGGGCTTCGATCCGCTCGTCATCCATACCACCGCCCCCGGCGAGGACGGCGAAGAGGATCCGGCCGAGCTGTCTCTGGTATTTTTTGCCGTGGCCCGCGCGCAGAACAATTCACTGGCGCGCTTCTTCCTGAGCAAGGGCGCCAGGGCCTCGGCGATGTTCGCCGCGGCCTGGTGGGGCAACGCCGACATCATCAAGGATCTGGTCACCCACGGAGACAACCTCAACGCTGTCGTCGGCGCGACGCCGTTGCATATGGCGGTCGCCGTGCTCGATCGCGGCATCGAGGGCAAGCCGGAGCGGGCGCGCCGGCGCTTGCGCACGCTGAAAGAGATGCTGAGGCTCGGCGCCGATCCGAACCTTGGATCGTTCGACGGCAGAACGCCGCTTCATACCGCTCTCGAAAAGGCGTACGACGTGGAAGTGTTCAAGCTGCTCCTGAAATACGGCGCCGACCCGGACGTTCCTGGCAAGGACGGCCGCACGGTTCGCGAGATCGCGGCGCGCAAGAAGGACAAGCGCTACTTCGAGGCGCTCGGCGGGCGGAAGCCGACTCTTTCGGCCGCGCGCCGTGACACGTGAATCAGATCATGCCAGGCCGCGAGTGTCATCACTGCAAGCAGTGGATCGAGGAGGGCGAGGCGCACGACTGCTGGACCACGACCGAAGGGGCGCTTACCGAGGATCTGTCCGAGGACCTACGGGAGGCGTGGGAGCGCATCCGCGAGACCGCGGCCTCCTTCGGCGAGCAGCGCATCTACGCGTCGGGCCGCTGCATCATGTTCTCGCGCAGGGCGTGCTACTTCTTCGTGCGCCCGAAGCGGCACGTGCTCGAGCTGAGCATCTTTCTCGGCCACCCGGTCAAGGCGCCGCAGGTGCGCCGCAGCGACGCCGCGTCGCGGGTGAAGGTTGCCAATATCCTGCACGTCACGCATCGCGACGAAGTGGAGCCGCCGATCACCGACTGGATGCTGGAAGCGTACGAAACGTCCGACGCGCTGAGCGGTCCGCCTGCCAGAAAGGCCGCGGCGCCTCGATCAGAACGGTCGCGCAATCCCACGACTGCACTCGCGCACGGCACGGCCAAGAAGAAGACCGCCGGAAAAAGGACCGAGCGACGTGCGACGACGAAGCGCGCGCGGAAGCGCGCCGGGAACTAGCCCCGAGCCATCGTGGTGATGGCATCGCCGGTGCGCACCACACCGGACTGGATTACGCGCGCGTTGATGCCGCGCAGGTTGAGCCGGCGTCCCGTCGCCGAGTTGACGAATTTCACCGCGTCGAGCCCGAAGCGGGCCACGAACTTGTCGCAGCCGGTGTGCGGCTCCGCGCTCACCTCGAGGACCGCGGTACCCGCGCTCAATCGCGTGCCGGGCGGGAGGGTGTCGGCGCTCAGATCGAGATCGACGAACAGTTGATCGCCGGCCAGGGGCCATCGCGCCCGGTCACCGGCCACGAGACTGGCGACGCGCGCGTTCATGATGTTGATCTGCATCGCCGGATGCGGCGATCCATCCAGCGTCCGCGCGCTTCGCCGTCTGCTCCAGTTGTCGCCGGCGAGGCCGGTCGTGACATCGAGCACGCCTTCGTCGATGACCTCGCGGCCATTGACCGACGGACGCCTGACGATCAGCTGAACGACGCCGTGTTCCTTGGGAGAGTCGTAGACGTGAACGAGCCCCTCCTCGAGTTGGGCGAGCGTGAGGTGCAGACCCGATTCGAGCTGATGTGCAGGTGTCACTGATTGCCCTTTCGGGGAATCGTCGCATGCTGCCATCAGAGCGGCGGCTCATATTCTTCATCGGCAGTGTGACGAAATCGCATCGATGGCGGTATAACTCCACTCCAGCCATGTCCGCGATCAAGCTTTGTCTGCTGCTCGTGATCCTCCTCGGGGCGCTGCCAACCTCTGCGCAGGAACCTGCGCAATGGGGAGCCGCGCTCGAGTTCCACACGTTCTCGATCGTCGCAGTCGATCCCGCGACCAGGGAGACCGGCGTCGCGGTGACCACGCGCAACCCGTGTGTAGGCAACGCCGTGCCCTGGGTGCGCGCCGGCGTTGGCGCGGTGGCGACGCAGGGCGGGACGCGGGTCGAGTACGGACCGGACCTGCTCGACCTGCTGGGAAAGGGTGTTGCCCCTAAGGACGCGCTCGCGCGCGTCACCACCGCGGATCCGGATCGCGAACGGCGGCAGGTGGGTGTCATCGGCATCGACGGCCGCTCGGCGCAGTGGACCGGCTCGGGACAGAAGGGCGCGGAGAGCCGCGGCGACTGGACGGCGGAAGCGTCGGGTCCCACGTTCGCCGTGCAAGGCAACTCGCTCGTCAGTCCTGAAGTGGTCAAGGCTGTCGCCGCCGCGTTCCAGGCGAGCGAGGGCTCGCCGCGTCATCTCGCAGATCGCCTGATCGAAGCCTTGAATGCCGGGCAGTTGTTGGGCGGTGACGGGCGTCACGGTGAAACGCAGTCGGCCGCGGTGCTGGTCGCCGATCCGCGTCCCGGCATGTCGCGCCGTCCCGATGGGCAGACCGTGAACATCAATGTCTGCGAGCACCCCGAACCGGTGCGCGAGCTACGGCGTATCTACGACACGGCAAGCGAGACGCTCGGCTTCCGCACGCTCGAGCAGCCGATCGGCCGCGACGTTCTGCAGCTCAAGATCATGCTGCACGCGCTTGGCGTGTTCCGGCCCGGCGACGAGGAGATCGACATCAAAGCGCCGCAGGCCAGCATCTACACCCCTGACGCCGTCGAGGCCGTCGATAAGTTTCGCGCCAGTCAGGGCTGGCAGACGACCGTGCCTGGCTTCGTGGACGCGGGGACGATCGAGCGGCTCTGGAAGCGGCTGGAAGAAGCCGGCAAGGCTGACGCGATCCGCCGCCGCTTCCTCGATCTGCAACGCGTGCGGTGAGCGGCAGCGCGGGGAACGCGTTACGCCGGTTTGAAAATGGCCCTGAGTTCCCGGCCGCTCATGCCGGTGTTATAGGCCGGCGTGTCCGGCTCGAACTCCCTGCCGCGCGCGAGCGTGCCGACGATGAAGGGATCGAATCCCGCATCGCGAACGAGCATCTCCGCCGTGTCGAGGGCGGCGGGATCGTCGCCGGCCAGTGGTATGCCGACGCGGTCGCCGTCGCGGTGCGCCTCGCGCTCCAGCACCTTGTAATAGACCGTGTTGAACGCCTTCACCCAGCGGCTGCGAGGGAATCGCTCCGCCGCCCACGCAGCGCTGCCGCCCGGATGTCGCTTCGCTTCGACGCCGACATTGCCGTCACGCTGCTCGTAGGCGTTGCCGGTGTCGAGGACGACCTTGTCCGCGAGGAGCGGCGCGAGCGTGCGGGCAAGATTGGGGATCGCGGCCAGCGGCACCGTGAGCATCACCACTTCGCCGAAGGCCGCAGCGTCCTCCGGCTGTCCGGCAGACGCGCGTGTGCCGAGCGTCGTCACGAGCGCCTGGAGTCGATCGGGATGACGCGACGACAGGCGCACCTCATGACCGGCTTCAGCCCACAGCTTGGCGAGCGTGGCGCCGATCATGCCGGCGCCGACGAGACCTATCCGCATGGTGGCCAGTATATTCGCCGGCGCCGCGGCGACGCTCGCCGCGTAATCCGGCGTCCCTCAGTCGACAAGCGCGAGCCGCACCCCGACGATGCGCTCGCCGTGCGCGGCTTTGAACGCCTTCGCTGCATCGAGGTAGCGCCCCTTCGCGCGGGCGACCGCGCCCTCGAACTCGTCCTTGCCGCGGAGGTTGTCGAGCCAGGTGTCGATACGAAACGCCGGATAGCAGAAGTAGCCGCCGTCCACGGCGCGCGTGAACTGTCGTAGCGCCAACCGGATCTCTCCCATCTTCGCGAGGTGGCGGCTCGCGTAGTACAGACCTTCGGGATCGATCTCCTGGACGAAGAAACGCCGCTCGATCTCCGCGACGGCCTCGGGCGAGATGCCGCGCCCTTCAAGCACCCAGACCGCCGCCTCGATGAAGTCGCGCATCCTTGGCGGCGCCTTTCTGCCGACCCTCTGGAGGATTTTGATGCCTTCGTCGATCCGCCCCATGCGGGCAAGCGCCAGCGCGTCGAGGTAGGGGGCGCCCCTGTCGTCGCACGCCAGCACGCGTTCGCAGTCGCCCTGTTGAAAATAGGTGTTGATCACGCTCGTCTTGACGTGCGGATCGAGCCGTCTGGCGTGCTCGTGTGCCGCGACCGAGGCATCCAGCAGCCCGCAGTAGCGGCAGGCGTGCGACAGGCCGGCAAAGAGCTCGGGATCGGCTGCGTGCGCGGCCTGCTCGAGCAGACGCACCATCGCTTCCTGGGCGCGCCCACTGTCCACTTCCATCATCGCGACCACGTTGTGCGCGAGCGGGAGATCGGGATTGAGCGCCAGCGCGCGGTTCAGCGTATGCTCGGCCCGGACGCGGTGCGCGTCCTGTCCCTGATCCTCGTACTTGGCGAGCAGGCGGTACACGCGACCGAGCCGCGCCCACGCCGGCGCGTACTGTGGATCCAGGGCCACGCACTGTTCGTACAGGTTCACCGCGAGCTTCCAGCCCTCCGCCTCTCGTGCCAGCTCGTTGGCGCGCAGATAGAACTCATACGCCTTGGCGTCGCCAGGGACATCGCGATTGAGCAGCCGATGCTCTCGAGCGGTCAACTGCAGCGAGAGTGCGCTCACCAGTTCGTGCACGAGCTTGTCGTGGAGCTGGAAGATGTCGTCGAACCCCACCTGCATGGTGTGCGACCAGAGGATCGCCCCGCCAGGCGCCTCGGCGAGCTGCGCCGACACGCGCACCTGTGAACCGGCACGCAAGAGGGCGCCACTCAAGACGGTGTCCACGTCCGCTTCGCTGGCGATCGTCTGCAGGTCCGGTGTCCCGCTACCAAACCTCGCCGCGGTCAGGCTCGAACGGACGACGAGCGAGCCGAGGCCGGAGAGAGAGGTCGTGACGGCGTCGGCCAGGCTGAAGCTCAGAAAATCGACGTCGGGATCGGCGCGCAGCAGTCGGAACGGCAGCACGATCAACCGCGATAGCGGCCGTGCGCGCGTCGTTCCGGTCGTATTAGAGGTCTCGTCAATCGCGTCGTGGAGAGCTTCGGCAAACTCTTCGGCCGAGGCATGACGTTTGCCGGGGTGTTTCGCCAGCGCGCGATGGATCACACGATCGACGGCGGCAATCACGCCAGAACCGGCAAGGGCCGGCGGCTGCTCGTACATCAACGCGTGGAGCACCCGCACCGGCGTCGGGCCGTCGAAAGCGGGTCGGCCGGCGAGCATCTCGTAGAGCACGGCGCCGAGCGCAAAGAGGTCCGATCGTGCGTCGATCTCGTCGCCGGAGGCGTGCTCCGGCGCCATGTAGCGCGGCGTCCCCAACACGACGCCCTCTCCGGTGAGAGCCAGCATCGTGCGCTGCGCCTCTTCGGTGACGCGTGCGATGCCGAAGTCGAGCAGCTTGGGGCCCCGCTCGGTGAGAAAGATGTTGGACGGCTTCAGGTCGCGATGGAGGACGCCGCGGCGATGGAGGGCGCTCAGCGCATCGAGCACGCCCAGCGCGATCTGGACCGCGTCCTGCACTGGCAGCGACCCGCGGGCGATGCGCGCCGCCAGCGGTTCGCCGTCGAGCAGCTCCATGGCGATGAACAGCTCGCCCTCGTGCTCGCCGATCTCGTACAGCTGGCAGATGTTGGGATGGCTGATGCTCGCCGCGGCGCGCGCCTCGCGCCGCAGGCGTTCGCGCGTCTGCTCGTTGGCGATCTCGGAGCGGACCGTCTTGAGCGCGACGATGCGGCCGAGGCGCGGATCCTCGGCGGCATAGACAACACCCATTCCTCCTTCGCCGAGCTTGTTGACGATTTTGTAGCGGCCGAGATGATCGCGCATCGAACAGTGGATGACGCGATCGATGATACTCGATGCGCTCGACGATCACTTCTGACAAACCAGGCAGAAGAAAGTCGATCGCCCGCGCCCTGCGTGATGCGGCGGATGATTCCGATGCATCCGCGCCTCGACTTGCCGGCGCGTGATCTGCGTCAGTCGGCGATCGCCAGCTTGACACCAACGATGCGCTCACCGCTGGCAGCTTTGAAAGCGCTGGCCGCGTCCAGGTATCGTGCCTTCGCGCGCGCCAGCGCGGTCTCGAACTCCTCATGGCCGCGGAGGTTGTCGAGCCACTTGTCGATGCGGAACGTCGGATAGCAGAAGTAACCGCCGTCCACGGCGCGCGTGAACTCGCGCAGCGCGAGCCGCACCTCGCCGAGCTTGGCCAGGTGCCTGCTGGCGTAGAAGAGACCTTCCGGATCGGACACGTGGGCGAAGAAGCCGCGCTCGATCTCGGCGAGCGCTTCGGCGCTGATGCCGCGGCCTTCGAGCGCCCAAACCGCCGCCTCCATGAACTCGCGCATCCGCGGCGGCGCCTTGCGCCCGACACTGCGCAGCAGCGCGATGCCCTCGTCCAGACGGCCGAGTTCGGCGAGCGCGAGCGCGTCGAAGTACGGTGCGCCTGTGTCGCCGCACGCGAGCGCGCGCTCGTAGTCGCCAAGCTGGAAAAAGGTGTTGACGACGCTCGTTGGCACGTTGGGATCGAGGCGCTTGGCGTGCTCGTGCGCCGCGATCGAGGCGTCGAGCAATCCGCAGTAGCGGCAGGCGTGCGACAGGCCGGCAAAGAGCTCGGGATCGGCGGCGTGCGCGGCCTGCTCGAGCAGACGCACCATCGCTTCCTTGGCGCGTCCGCTGTCCACCTCCATCATCGCGACCACGTTGTGCGCGAGCGGGAGATCGGGATTGAGCGCCAGCGCGCGGTTCAGCGTGTGCTCGGCGCGCGCGCGGTGCGCGTCCTGACCCCGATTCTCGTACTTTCCCAACAGGCGGTAGACGCGGCCGAGCCGCGCCCACGCCGGCGCGTATTGCGGATCGAGGGCGACGCACTGCTCGTAGAGATCCAGCGCGAGCTTCCAGCCATCCGAGTCGCGCCCGAGCTCGTTGGCGCGCAGGTAGAACTCGTACGCCTTGGCGTTGGCGGGCACGTCGCGATTGAGCAGGCGATGTTCGCGCGCCGTCAGCTGCAGCGAGAGCGCCGTCACCAGCTCGTGCACGAGCTTGTCGTGCAGTTGAAAGATGTCGTCGAAGCCGACCTGCATCGTGTGCGACCAGAGGATTGCGCCACCAGGCGCCTCGGCCAGTTGCGCCGAGACGCGCACCTGCGAGCCGGCCCGCAAGAGAGCGCCGCTCAAGACGGTGTCCACGTCCGCTTCGCTGGCGATCGTCTGCAGGTCCGGTGTCCCGCTACCAAACCTCGCCGCGGTCAGGCTCGAACGGACGACGAGCGAGCCCAGGCCCGAAAGCGACGTCGTCACGGCATCCGCCAGGCTGAAGCTCAGAAAATCGACGTCGGGATCGGCGCGCAGCAGTCGGAACGGCAGCACGATCAACCGCGACAGCGGACGCGCGCGTGTCGTTCCGGTCGTCGCCGTTTCGTCGATCGCGGCGCGCAGATCGACCGCGAACTCCTCGGCCGACGGATAGCGATTCGCCGGGTGTTTCGCCAGCGCGCGATGCACCACGCGATCGACGGCGGCGATCCGCGCCGAGCCGGTGAGTGCCGGCGGCTGCTCGTACATCAACGCGTGGAGCACCCGCACCGGCGTCGGGCCGTCGAAAGCGGGTCGGCCGGCGAGCATCTCGTAGAGCACGGCGCCGAGCGCAAAGAGGTCCGATCGTGCGTCGATCTCGTCGCCGGAGGCGTGCTCCGGCGCCATGTAGCGCGGCGTCCCCAACACGACGCCCTCTCCGGTGAGAGCCAGCATCGTGCGCTGCGCCTCTTCGGTGACGCGTGCGATGCCGAAGTCGAGCAGCTTGGGGCCCCGCTCGGTGAGAAAGATGTTGGACGGCTTCAGGTCGCGATGGAGGACGCCGCGGCGATGGAGGGCGCTCAGCGCATCGAGCACGCCCAGCGCGATCTGGACCGCGTCCTGCACTGGCAGCGACCCGCGGGCGATGCGCGCCGCCAGCGGTTCGCCGTCGAGCAGCTCCATGGCGATGAACAGCTCGCCCTCGTGCTCGCCGATCTCGTACAGCTGGCAGATGTTGGGATGGCTGATGCTCGCCGCGGCGCGCGCCTCGCGCCGCAGGCGTTCGCGCGTCTGCTCGTTGGCGATCTCGGAGCGGACCGTCTTGAGCGCGACGATGCGGCCGAGGCGCGGATCCTCGGCGGCATAGACAACGCCCATTCCTCCTTCGCCGAGCTTGTTGACGATTTTGTAGCGGCCGAGATGATCGCGCATCGAACAGTGGATGACGCGATCGATGATACTCGATGCGCTCGACGATCACTTCTGACAAACCGGGCAGAAGAAAGTCGATCGCCCGCCCTGCGTGATACGGCGGATGATTCCGATGCATCCGCGCGTGGGGCACCGCTCGCCTTCGCGATCGTAGACACGAAAACGGCTCGCGGCGTTACGCGCCACAGCGTCCTGCAGTACTTTTTTGATAGCGCGCGCCAGGCGATCTGCGCTCGCGCGTGGGGCACCGCTTCGGGTGGCAATCGTCGTCGCCCGGCGCTTCGGTGACAAGTGCGCGCGATGCAGCGCCTCGACAACGTAGATGTTGCCGAGCCCGGCGACGACCCGCTGGTCGGACAGGGCGGCTTTGAGCGAGGTCTTCCGCCCGCGGCAGCGCCTGGCGAGCGCGGCGCCATCGAATTCCGCGGAGAGCGGCTCAGGGCCGAGCCCCGACAGCCCGCGCACGCCGGCCATCGCGTCGGGCGACACGATCGTCATGAAGCCGAAGCGCCGCGGATCGTTGAAGACGATCGTCGCGCCCGACGACATTCGGAACACGACATGGTCGTGCGGCTCGGCGACGTCGGGCGATTCGACCAGCCTGAACGATCCGGACATGCCGAGATGCATCACCAGCGTCTCGTTGGAGGAAAGCTCGGCGAGCAGATACTTGCCGCGGCGCTGGAGCGATCGCACGGTGCGCCCCTCGAGGCGCGCGGCGAAGTCCGGCGGGAAGGCGGTGCGCAGATTGCGTCGGCGCGTCAGGACTTCTGCAAATCTCACACTCTCCATGAGCGGTTGCAGTTCGCGGCGTACGAGCTCGACTTCCGGCAGTTCAGGCATGTGGGTGTCGGTTTGTCAGCACGGGCATTCTCGCAATACCATCACACTCGTGCGGCCCCGTCACCCCCGCAATCAGGAGAAAACGCGATGCCTGTGCGACTAACGGCTCTTGGACTCGGAGTGGCACTGCTCGCGCTGTCCATCGACACCGGCGCGCAGAGCCAGCGGCGGCTCAATCCGATGATCGCGCTTCACGAGAAACAGCTGCCGGTCTTCGGGATCACTCATCCGGCCATTGTCGCAGGCGGCGGCCGGGGCCGCGGAGCCGCACCGGGGAGCGCTGTCGGTGCTGCTCCTGCGCCTCCGGTGGCGCAGCCGTCGCTCATCGAAGCCGCGCGCGAGACGATGGCCTATCGGTTTGCCGACTTCGACTACAACAGCTATTCGCCAGCCAATGCCGATCGGTTTCTCGGTTACACGGCCGCGCTGATTGCCGCCGGCGGTTCGATGTCGTCGCACGCGTTCATCTCAAAAGTGCCGATCCTCCATGCCGATCCCGCCGCCGCCACCGCCCGGATCGTCGAACAGCTGAACGCCGGTCATGCCGGGGTCATGCTGCAGGAGGTGGAGAGCGCCGACGAAGTGCGGACGGCGCTCGCGGCGATGCGGTTTCGATCCAAGGGCGGCACCCGGCCTGACGAAGGCGTCGGGCTGGCCGCGGCCTACTGGGGTCTCAGCCCGGCGCAGTACCCGGGAGAAGGCCGATCCCTGGCCGCTGAACAAGAACGGCGAGCTGGTGTTGTGGGCGACTGTCGAGAGCAAACAGGGAATCCAGAACGTGCGCGAGATCGCGGCGGTTCCAGGCTTGACCGTACTCACCGTCGGCGCCGGGACGCTGGGCGGCGTGTTCTCGTCGGCCGGCGCCGATGGCCAGCGCGTTCGCGATCAGGCGGGGTTCGATGCTGCGGTGGCGAGCGTCGTCGCCGCGTGCAAGGAGTTCAAGGTGGCGTGCAGCCACCCCGCCAACAACCCCGAGGAGATCGAAAAGCTGATGGCGCAGGGGTTCGCGGTGTTCACGATGCAGCGCCGCGATGCCGCCGCGTTCGAGGCGATCGCGGCCGGACGCCGGCTGTCAGGGCGACCGCTGCCGACCAACTAGTGGCCCGTCCACGCTGAAGAAGGACCAGATCGCGGAGCGCGGCGCCCGCATGGCGAGGCGCGACGACCGAGAATACCGAGGGTATTTAAGGGAGGAGCAACAAAGCCAGGCGGGATGCCCCGCCCGCGAGTGGTCCTCCTTCAGCGTGGACGGGCCACTAGCCTCGCTTCCCATCCATCACGACGGCGACAGGCACGAGCTTTTCCTGGCCGAGGCGTTTGGTTCGAGCGTTATCGACGAACTCGAACTCGCCTTTGCGCAACTCGAGCACTGCGACGTCGGCCGGTGCTCCAACGCGCAGTGTCCCAAGGCCGTCGAAGGGTTTGATCGCGCGCGCCGCGTTGACCGTCGCGCAGCGGATGACCTGATCGAGTGAGAGTCCCAGGAGCAGGAACTTCGACAGCACGGTAGGGAAGTCGAAGACGCGATCGGTGCGTCCACCGGCCGTGAGATCCGAAGAAATCGTATCCGGCAGAAAGGATTGTTGAATCGCCCGCTCGGCGACATCCCACGTGATGTGGCCGTTGCGGCCGTTGCCGATGTCGAAGAGGATGCCGCGGCGGCGCGCCTCGATCACCGCCGGGAACAGCTTGCCGTTCTCGTCGAGGATGCCGTTGGGCGGCGGCGCGTAGACGTGCGTCACGATGTCGCCGGGCCGCAGGCGGGCGACGATCGCCGCCATCGGCGACGCCGACTGCCCGACGTGTACCATCAACGGGAGCTTCAGCGGCACGGTGACTTCGTGCGCCCGATCGATCGCGTCCAGATCGCGCGTGCCGACGACGGTCTCGGAAAGCCGGGCCTTGATGCCGATGACGAGGTCGCGGTTTGCTTCGATGGCGCGGCGCGCCGCGGCCGTATCGGCATTGGCGAAGTCGAGCAGCTCGCCGCGGCCGCCGAGCCCGGTGCGGCCGAGGTTGAGGAGGACGCGCACACGATTCGGCGCGGCTTTCGCGAGCGCGATCATGTCGGTCACGTTGTCCGCACCTCGGGAGCCGGCATCGACAAGCGAGGTCACGCCGGTCGTCAGGCAGTGCGATGGCGGCATCTCGGCATCGATATGCGCGTGGATGTCGACGAGGCCAGGCGTGACCAGCCGGCCGCGCGCGTCGATGGTGTCGGCGGCGGAGGATGCCGGAAGGTTCGGCTCCAGCGCGGCGATCCGCCCGTTTGCGATCGCCACGTCGAGCACGCGATCGATGCGCTGGGCCGGATCGATCACGCGCCCGCCGACGATGAGCAGATCGTAAGCGGCGGCGCGCAATGCCGGCAGCGCGCACCCGGCGGCAGCGATCGTGGCGGTCTGCAGGAATTCGCGGCGGGTGTGAGCCATCTTCAGCCGTCCGTGACCACGGAGTTTACTTGTAAGGTGCCTCGAGGTGCCGCGAGGTGCCTCGAGGTGCCTCGAGGTTCCTTGGGTGCCTTGGTGCGGAGTGCTTAGGTACTAGTGCTGCCGGCCGAGGCCCTGATAGTCGGGTGGCGGGGCCTTCAGCTCGCTTCGCCCAGGCAGCACGCACCAAAAAAGCACTATGAGCCCAAGCACCGTGCGCCATAGCACGATGCACTAAAGCACCTGCACCCAAGGCACCCCAGGCACCTTACGCACCTGAGGCACCTTAACGTAGAATTTGCCATGCCTCGCAGCATCATCGGCAGACTCATCGTCTGTGTGCTCGCCGCCGCGTTTCTCTGCTCGGTGCGAGCCACCGCGCAGCACGAACAGCATCACGAACAGCTCGGGAAGGTGAGCTTCCCGACATCCTGCCGTCCCGAGGTGCAGGCCGACTTCGAGCGTGGCGTGGCGATGCTGCACTCGTACTGGTTCAACTACGCAGGCAAGACCTTTCAAGGAATGCTGGAACGCGATCCCGCGTGCGCGATGGCGTATTGGGGAATTGCGCTCGACCTGCTTGGCAATACCCTCGCCGCTGCGCCGAGTCCCGAGGCCGCGCGGGCTGCCTGGGACGCGCTCGAGAAGGCGCGCACGCTCGAGGTGCGAAGCGAACGCGAGCGTCAGTGGCTCAATGCCATCCGCACTTATTTCCGCGATCACGAAACGCTGACGGTCGAGGATCGGCTGCTGGCCTATAGCAGGGCGATGGAGCAGCTGGCCAGGCAACATCCCGATGACTTCGAGGCGCAGGTCTACTACGCGTTGACGCTGCAGGCGTCGGCCCCGAAGAGCGACCTGACCTACGGCAATCAGCTCAAGTCGGCGGCGATGCTGGAGCGGCTCTACGCGCAGAACCCGCAGCACCCCGGCATCACGCATTACCTGATTCACGCCTACGACTTCGCGCCGTTCGCCGACAAGGGCATTCCGGCGGCGCGCCGCTACGCCGGCATTGCGCCGGCGGTGCCGCACGCGCGACACATGCCGGCGCACATCTATTCAATGGTCGGGCTGTGGGAAGATTCGATCCGCTCCAACATCTCGGCGCTGGAGATTCAGCCCGATTACTATCACGCCGCCGACTTCATGGTGTACGCGCACCTGCAGCTGGCGCAGGATGGCAAGGCGCGGGCAATGATCGAGAAGGCGCTGAATACCCCGGAGCGCGGTGATCGGCCGTCGAACGTGAGCAACTACACCGCGCGCGCGGCGATGCCTGCGCGCTACGCGCTCGAGCGCGCCGATTGGGCGGCGGCCGCGGCGCTGCCGGTGGTGCCGAGCAAGTATCCTCAGGCGGACTCCCTCACGCGCTTCACGCGCGCCCTCGGCATGACGCGGAGCGGCGAGGCGCGTGGCGCCGCACGCGAGATCGGCGAGCTGCAGGCGCTGCACGCCGCGTTGCAGAAAGCGGGCGAGAGCTACTGGGCCGATCGCACGCAGGAACAGATCCTCGCAGCATCGGCTTGGGTGGCGCTGGCCGACGGCGATGCCGACAAGGCCGTCGCGCTGATGCGGCGCGCCGCCGATGGCGAGGACGGCAGTGTCAAGCACGTGGCGATGGAGAATCGGCTCTACCCGATGCGCGAGCTTCTCGGCGACCTGCTGCTCGCCGCGAAGCAGCCTGCGGCCGCCGTGACCGAATACGAGCGGGCCGCCAGGCAGACGCCGAATCGTTATCGCGGCCTTTATGGGGCGGCGCAGGCTGCCGAAGCGGCTGGGGATCGAGGGAGCGCTGTCGCACGCTACACCAAGCTCGTCGAGCTCGCGAAAACCGGCGACGGCTCACGCCCCGAGCTCGCGCACGCACGCGCGTACATCGCACAACGCTGACGACGGCCCTCAACTCTCCGCGTCCGACGCAAGCGGGCGGGCGCAGATGAAGCGCCAGCCGCCGGATCGCGCCTTGTCGCCGGCGAATCGCCGCTCCGAGCTGGCGCTGGCCACCCTCGCGTTTGCCGCACTCACCCTGGCTCTCACGTTTCCGCAGGCGCTCTATCTGACCGCCCGCGTCGGCACGCATTACGACGCGCTCTTCAGCGTTTGGCGTCTGGCGTGGGTGGCGCATCAGCTGCGCGCCGATCCGCAGCATCTCTTCGACGCCAACATCTTCCACCCGGAGCCCGGCACGCTCGCCTATTCCGATGCGATGCTCCTGCTCGGCGCGGCCGGCGCGCCGGCAATGTGGGCGGGCGTGCCGCCGGTGCTCGTCTACAACATGCTCGTTCTGCTTGCCTTTGTCGCGGCCGGCGTCGGCATGTTCGTGCTCGGCCGCGAATTGGGTGGCTCGCGGGCGGGTGCGGCGTGCGCGGGAATCTTCTTCGCCTTCCAGCCGTATCGCTTCGCGCATTTCTCACACCTCGAACTCCTCTGGACCTGCTGGATCCCGCTCGCGGCGTGGGCGCTCCTTCGCATGATGCGATCCGGACGCCTGCGTGACGGCGTGGCCACGGGTGTCTTCCTCGGCCTGCAGGCGTGGTCGTGCCTCTACTACGCGCTCTTCGTTTGCACGTTCTTGCCGCTTGTCGCTGCCGGCGCGGCGCTCGGCAGAGCGCGCGCCATCACCTGCCGTCATGTGATCGCCGCCGCGGCCGGGGCCGTGTGCTTTGCGGTGATGGTCGCGCCTTACAGCCTTCCGTACTTGCGCAGCGGCCTTGCCGCTCGCCTGCGAGGTGTGGAAGATGTGACGCGGTGGAGCGCAGGGCTGACCGAATACGGCGCCGCGCAGATCGGCCACTGGTGGTATCCGGGCGCGCCGCCGACGGTGGATGCCTTCGAAGGTGTGCTGTTCCCAGGCGCGCTGGCGATCGCGCTCTCGATCTACGCACTGCTGGTCGGACGACCGCGACGCCTTGCCGTGCTGTGCGCGGCGATCGCGCTTGTCGCGTTCGATCTGTCGTTGGGCGTGAACGGGTTTTCCTACGGGCTTCTGCATACCTGGCTCGCGCCATACCGCTCATTGCGGGTGCCGGCGCGATTCTTCGTGATCGTCTCCGCCGCGCTGGCGGCGCTCACGTGCATGGCCGTCACGCACATCAGACAGACCTGGGCGCGCGGCCGCTACATGGCGCTTGCGACCGTCGCCCTCATGGTCGTAGAAAGCGCGTCGATGCCGCTGCCCTTGTCGGAGGTCCCGGCGGTGCCGCCGCGCCTGTACGAGTGGCTCGCGGGGCAGCCGGCGGCGCCGGTGTTCGAGTGGCCGACGCCGCGGCCGGATCAACTCGGCTTCACGCAGGAGCCGCGTTACATGTATCAGTCGATCGCGCACTGGAAGCCGCTGCTCAACGGGTATAGCGGCAATAGCCCCGAGAGCTACATCGCGATGCTCCACAGCACGCAGAACTTCCCGGATCGGTATTCAGTGGTCTTCCTGCGGCGCATGGGCGTGCGCTATGTGGTGCTGCACAGCTTTCCGGATGCCGATCGCTACGCGCGCGTTCGGGCGGAGCTGGATCAGGCAGGCGCGTTCCAGCTTCAGCTCAGCGAATCAGAGGGCTCGGAGGAGTTCGCGATGTATGTGCTGCACCGAAACGAACAATGAGCTAAGAACCAATCCCATGCGCGCGCAGATGGTCTAGTACGCGTGCGACCGCAGCATCGACTGTCAACGTGGTCGTGTCGATCGTCAACTCGGCGCGCGCCGGTTCCTCGTAGGGCGCTCCGGCGCCGGTCACCTGGCCCATCTGCCCGGCCTTCGCCCGCGCGAAGAGGCCCTTGGGATCGCGCGCGCGGCACGTCTCGATGTCGGCCTGTACGAAGACCTCGAAGAATCGTCCTTCGGGGATCAACTGCCGCACCCGCGCGCGATCCGCTGCGTAGGGCGAGACGAAGGCGCACAGGACGATCGCCCCCTGCTCGAAGAACAATCGTGCCGCCTCGCCGGCGCGACGGATGTTCTCCGCGCGGTCGGCGGGCGAGAACCCCAGGTCCCCGTTGAGGCCGAACCTCAATTGATCGCCATCGAGCAGCATCGTGTGGTGGCCGGTGTCGAACAGGTGACGTTCCGCGGCGCGCGCGATCGTCGTTTTTCCCGAGCCTGGCAAGCCGGTAAACCATACCACCGCCGCCCGGTGGCCCTGCCGCTGTTCGCGCTGCTCGCGCGCAATGTTCCACTCCTGCCAGAGCACGCCGGGCGAGACGCGTAACTCGGCTGGCTGCGACGGCCCTCGCACCATCCCGGCTGCGACGGTGTTGTTCGTCTGCGGATCGATCAGGATGAAGCTCCCATTTGCCCAATTCAGCCGGTACGAGTCCACGAACAGCGGCTCGGTCGCGGCAATCTGCACGCGGCCGATGTCGTTCATCGCCATCGTCGTTGCGCTGTGCCGGTGCAGCGTGTCCATGTCGACGACGTAGTCCACGCTCGTGACGGAGGCGTTGACCCGCCGCGTCGTGTGGCCCAGCACGTAACTCTTTCCGACGACGAGCGGTTGGGGATCCATCCAGCACAGATAGCCGTCGAGCGCGCGGACCATTTCGGGCAGGTTGTGCGTTCGCGCGATCATGTCGCCGCGCGAGATGTCGATGGCATCGGTGACCGTCAGCACAACCGCGTCGCCGGGTCCGGCATGCTCGCGCACGCCATCGATCGTTTCGATCGAGCGAATGCGCGTTGCCAGCGCGGCCGGCAGCACGACCACCTCGTCTCCCGCCCTGATCGATCCTGAGAGGACTGTGCCGGCGTACCCGCGAAAGCCCTGGTGCGGCCTGATCACGGTCTGCACCGGGAATCGGAAGTCGATTGGGTTGACGCGGCCGGCGGCCGGCGCCGTTTCCAGCAAGTGCAGCAATGCGCCGCCGCCGTACCACGCCATCCGCGGCGAGCGCTCCACGACGTTGTCGCCCTCGAGCGCCGAGACCGGGATGAAGGTGATGTTCTTGACCGTGAGCTTCTCCGCGAAGGCGCTGAACGACTCGACGACCGCCCGGAACACGTCTTCCGAGTAGCCGGCCAGATCCATCTTGTTGACGACGACGATGATGTGCGGGATGCCGAGGAGAGTGGCAATGAACGTGTGCCGGCGCGACTGAGTCAGCACACCCTTGGTGGCATCGACCAGCACAATGGCGAGGTCGGCGGTGGAGGCGCCGGTCACCATGTTGCGCGTGTACTGGACGTGGCCGGGCGTGTCCGCGATGATGAACTTGCGCCTGGACGTCGCGAAGTAGCGGTAGGCGACGTCGATCGTGATTTTCTGTTCGCGTTCGGCCCGCAGACCGTCGGTGAGCAGCGCGAGATTGACGCGATCCTCGCCGAGCAGGCGGCTTGCGTCGGTCACGGCCTCGAGCTGATCGTCGAACACCGATTGCGTCTCGTAGAGCAAGCGGCCGATCAGCGTGCTCTTGCCGTCGTCCACGCTCCCGGCGGTGGTGAAGCGCAGCAGGTCCATCAGAAGTAGCCCTGCCGTTTGCGGTCTTCCATGGCGGTGACCGAGCGCCTGTCGTCGGCACGGCCGCCGCGTTCGGTGATCCGGGCGGCGGCGATTTCGGCAATCACGGCGGCAACGGTGTCGGCTGTTGACTCGACGGCGCCGGTGCACGTGGCATCGCCGACAGTGCGAAAGCGGACGCGGCGCCGCGATATACGCTCTCCAGGCTCGAGCGCAAGAAAGTCGCTCCCAGCAAGCAGCATCCCGTCGCGCTCGAACACGTCTCGCTCGTGCGCGAAGTACAACGGCGGCAGCGGAATGCGCTCCTGCGCGATGTAGTGCCAGACGTCGAGCTCGGTCCAGTTGGACAGCGGGAATACCCGGAAGTGCTCGCCTGGATGCTTGCGTCCGTTGTACAGGTTCCAGAGCTCGGGCCGCTGGTTGCGCGGATCCCATCGGCCGAAGGCGTCGCGATGCGAGAAGACACGTTCCTTGGCGCGCGCCTTCTCCTCGTCGCGCCGTGCGCCGCCCAGCGCAGCATCGATGCGAAGCTCTGCGAGCGCGTCGAGCAGCGTGACCGTCTGAAGCGCGTTGCGGCTGGCGCGTGGACCGGTCTCGTCGCGCACGCGTCCCGCGTCGATCGAGGACTGCACGCTTCGCACGACGACCTCGCACTGCAGCTCGCGGGCAAAGTCGTCGCGAAAGCGCAGCGTTTCCGGCAAGTTGTGTCCAGTGTCGATGTGGAGGAGCGGGAACGGCAGCCGCGCGGGATGACACGCCTTGCGAGCGAGCCAGGTGACGACGGCCGAATCCTTGCCGCCGGAAAACAGGATCGCGGGCCGCTCGAACTGGGCCAGCACCTCGCGGATGATGTGGATTGCTTCGCTTTCCAGCAGCTGAAGATGGCGTTGAGGGTTCACGTCGTCCGAACTCGCGGCATTATGATGCCGTACGGTGTTTGCGACGATCGTCGACCGCGAGCGCGTGTTCGACGCCGCGCTGCAGGCCCGCTCTCCAGGCGGACCGATCAACGGCGTGCTCGTCGGCGCCGCGCGCGCGTGGTCCGAGGCCGTATGGGAAGCCGCGGAGCGCGCTGAACCGGCCGCTCTCGAGGAGGCGGCGGTCGAAGCCGGGCTTCGGCTTGCTCACCGGCCGGTCTTCATCTGCGGCGCGCACCGCAGCGGCACCACGCTGATGCGCGACCTTCTCGACGGGCACGCGGCGCTGACGGTGCTCCCCTCGGAGGGTACGTTCTTCACCAACTTCGAGGCGCAGCTTGCGCAGCTCGCTCCGGATCGGCGGATGCATTTCATGGGGACGGAATGGCTGCGCAGAATCGCCAATCCGATCAATCAACCGCCATACTGGCTGCTGGGCCGTTCGTCGACCGAAGCCTCGCCATACGCCGATTGGGCCCGCGCGCTGATGCGATGGTGGCCGGCCGCCGAGCGACATCTCGGACCCGCGCTGACTTCGTGGCCGCTCGCCGCCGTCGCGCTTGCCCACGCGTCGGCGACGGGACAGCTCGTGAGGGCTTCCTGGTGGGTCGAGAAGACGCCCACCAACGAACGATTCGCCGAGCGCCTGCGCCGAGAGTTTCCGGATGCCGTGATCATTCACGTCGTCCGGCATCCGTTTGCGGTGTTCGCCTCGCGGAAGCAGCAGGAGCGGCGGGCGCTCGGCGCGTTCCGCCATTCAGGGCGGGCGCTGGGTGAGCTCGCGCTCTCGTATCGTGTCGCGCTCGAGCACCAATCTGCGCCGCAGGACCGCGTGGTGCGGTACGCAGGATCTGATCGCCGAACCGCCGCGAGTCGTCGAACGTCTTGCCGAGACGCTGGCGATCGATCCGGCGCCGGTACTGTTGCAACCCACCGTCGCGGGCATGCCATCGTCTCCCAACAGCTCGTTCGTCGGCGCGCCGCCCGGCGGCGCGATTGTGACGTTCTCGAGGGACGACGGGTTCAATGTCCTCACCGCGCTCGACCGCCGCCGGATCTCGGCGCGTCTTGGCGACGATGCGCGGCGGCTCGGCTACGATGTGCCGGCGATCGCCCGCTGGCAGACGCGCGTGCTCAACTGGACGAATTGAGCGATGTCCCGGTGGCGTTGCGGCATGGCGGATCCAGCTCAGTGCGGCCGCGATGCGCTGCTTGGATCAAGCCTGCTCGCGTTGCGTGCGGGAATCCATGATGCCGTCAAGGCCACCAGGCCGAGCAGCACGGGAACGATGACGAAGACCGCCAGGTCGATCGGACCGGGAAGCACACGGCGCGTCACGACGAGCGACGCAATCAAACCGATGACGCCGCCGATGCCGATCACGAGCAGATGCTCACGAACGAATGCCGAGGCCAATCGAGACGACGACTAATGCGGCGAGGACCGGCATGCGCGCGATGGTGCGAAGCGCATGCACGAGGTCGCGGCCGATACCCTTCATCGACTGGCCTTCGCCCGGGTGCCGGTCCAGGTCAGGTCGCCCATGCCGGTCGACAGATAACCCGCGAGTGATCCGTCGCTCTTGAACTTCGCCGAGAGCGCGATCCCATCGTCGGGCGTGGCGAGCGCGAGCTCGCCGCCGGCGTACTCCCCTTTTACGGGGAGATCCTGTCCGCGGAAGTTGAGCAGCGTGCCGGTGACGGTTTCACCGCCCTGTTTGAGATCGAGGCCCATGGCGATGTCGCCGTGCGGCGACTTGACCACGAGGTCCCACTTGCCCGCGACGCTCGGCGACTGAGCGGCGAGTGCGGATGTGAAAAGGGTGAGGGCCAGAGCGGCCAGTGCGCGCCGGGTGCAGACGATCATGAGCAAGCCTCCAGGAGGGGCACTATGGCGTGCCGAGGCTGAACGGAGGCTGAACGATTTCTTCTTATTCGCCCATCAGCTGAATCACGATTTCGCGCTGGCGCGGGCGGGTGTCGAGCTCGAACAGGGCGATCTGCTGCCAGGTGCCGAGCGCAAGCGTGCGGTCCCGGAATGGGATGGTCAGCGAAGGTCCGACCAGCGCCGCACGAACGTGGCTCGACCCGTTGTCGTCGCCCCACCGCAGGTGATGGCGATACTCGCCGTCGCGTGGCGCCAGTGCATCGAGAAGCCGGTTGAAATCGCTCACGGCACCCGGCTCGAACTCGATGGTCGTGAGCGCCGCGGTCGATCCGACGACAAACACCGTGGCCAGACCGGCCGTCAGTCCCGACTGATGGAGCGCGCCAGCCACAACCTCTGTGAGATCGTGCGCATCTCCTTGACCGCTGGTCGAGACCTGATGTGTATGCGTGGCCACCATGCGTCTAGCCTACTCGCTCGACGCCGCGACCTGTTCGGCAGCCAGCCGCGCAATTCTCGCGTCCGCGGCTTCTGAATCCTTCGGATTCGCTGCGCTCGTAGGACTCACTGCGTTCGTTAGGACGCGCCGCGTTCTCACTAGCAGTCCACCAACGGCGGCGCGCAGCCGCCGAGGCCCACAAGTCGCGAAGCGACGAGTCGAACGAGCGCAGCGAGTCGGCCACGAACTTTCGTCTGTACTCTAGCGCGTTGGTACCTTGCGAAGAACCGGACCATCCGGCCCCTCGGCAACGTAGCAGAACAGGCCGTCCACGATTTCTGCGGCGCCAGCCTGCGCGGGCCCGATTTCCTGGCGCGCGATGACCGAGCGCCCCGACTTGTCGAGCCGTATGCGCACCGCGACGTGCTGCGCGTCGCCTGCTTTCTGCACGCCGAGCAGGACCTGGTCGTCCCAGGCCAACGAAAGAACGTTGGCGAGATCGATCTTGCCCGCTGCCGGAATCGGCAGGCTCGTGCGCGTCGTCAAGTCGAGCCGGGCGAGCCCGGTCGCGTACGACACATAGAGCGTCGAGTCGTCCGCCAGCGTGAAGCTGACCGGCGTTCCCAGACCGTACGTTCGGCATGTGGACGCGCGGTGATCCGCCCTCGGCAGGAAGCGAGAACACGCGGCGTCCGTGTCCATCGAGGACATAAATCGTGCTGCGGCCGATCGCAATATCGACCAGGCGCGCCGCGCCGGCCTGTTCCGGCAGCGCGACTTTCTGCAGCATCCGGCCCGACACGAGCTGAAGCTTGTAGAGCATGCTGCGCGGGCCGCCGCCGGCGCTCTCGTCCACGCCCGCCACCCACAGGTCGCCGCGACGCGTGTCGATCGCGAGCGCCGTGGGTTGGTAGGGCGCGGCCCATTGTGGGCTCACCAGGTCGACGGCATTCCCCGCGAGCTCGTCGATCACCTTGAGCGCGCCGCTCGTCGTGTCGGCGACGACAAAGCGGCGCGAGACGGCGTCATAGCTGAGCGCGGTCGGCGCGGCGAGCGCGCGTGGCATCGCCAGCCCGGCGCCGGCAGTCGTGGCGGATGCCGCGGGGGGGGCCGACGCGGATTCCGTCGGCGCCAGACGCGCCGTTCCGGCCAGGGGCGAGACCAGCGGGCGCCGCACGGTCTGTCCGAGCACTGGCGGCGGTGCCACACCATGCATCTCGTCGCGCAAGCGCGGCCAGTCGGCAAGCTCGCGCACGCGGCGGAAATCGTCGCTCGTCTCCGCGTCTTCGGTGCGCACCCCCATCTGGACGAGCCGCCGCAGCATGACCAGCGCGTCGCCCGGTCTACCACTCAGGCTTTGCGTGCGCGCGAGCAGCTGCATCAGGCGCGCATCGTTGCGCGCTCCTGTCTGCACGGCCCGCCAGGCGAGGCTGTGGGCATCCTCGAAGGCTTGCTGGTTGATCGCCTCGAGCGCCATCGTCTCGCATTGAGCGGACGATTTGCACGAGAGGCCGCCGCGGGCATCCTGCCCGTGGAGGAGAGCCGCCACTGCCGTCAAGATGCAGAAGAGAAAAAGAAAGCGAAGACGCACGACAGCGATTGTAGTGGAGCGTACGAAGCAAATCGGATTAGCTGCCCCGTTGGCAGACCCGGTTGACGGTGGGGCTGAAGCCCGCGACTCCATCGTAAGACAGTGGAACGGTGTCCGGAGTCGAACGTCTTCTCTGCGGCTGCTGAGCTGCGACGCCGCGAACTCTACTGCGGCGCGCTGGCGTCACTTCGGTCCGCTGAACGTGTAGCACCACGCCCTGCCTTCGACCACGGTTTCGCGGTCGGCGCGTGCAATGTGGACCTCCAGCTCGGTCATGGGCTTCGACGGGTGCACCGAGAGGACCTCGGCGTGCGCGGTGATGGTGTCGCCGATGAACACCGGCGCGGTGAAGCGCCAGTTCGGGCTGAGAAACACGTGCCCGGCCAGGGCATGTCCGTCGCCACGAGCGCGTGAAGAAGGCCAGTGGTCAAGCCGCCCTGCACCACGAGTCGTTCCAACCGCGTGGCCGCGGCAAACGCCTCGTCGAAATGCAACGGGTTGCGATCGCCGGAGATCTCAGCGAACTTGTTGACGTGATCGGCCGTGAGCGTCAGACTGCGCGACGCTCGTTGTCCAACGACGAGGGACATGACAGAGGCTCCAGAGCGGCAATCGCGCGCACTTCGCCCGTCATCTCGCGGCTCAGGGAGCGGTGCAGCGCCTGCAACTCTGCATCATTCCACACAAACGACGCAATCGCGTCGGTAACGTCGAAGAGCTTTTCCGATAGATCGTTGCGGGTTGCTTCGTATGCCGCCATCGCGTCGCTAGTGCCGGTGAGCACGGCGCGCGCGAGCAGCTCGGCGTCGCGCAGGCCGTCGGTGATGCCGTGCGCAGTGAGCGGGTCCTTGAAGTACCCGGCATCGCCGACGAGCGCCCAGCCGAGTCCATGGCAACGCCGGATGATGCCGACCTGACCGCCGAAGCCGCGCACCTGCTCGATCTGTCGTCCCGCCCGAATCGCCTCGGCAAACGAGGGCGCTCCGAGCGACAGGAGCCGATGGTACGCCTCCTGGGCGTTGCCGCTCACCTGCTCGCGGAACTGCGAGGCGGGAAACGCGGCGAAGACGCAGGTGCCGCCGTTGGTGGGAATCGCGCCGAAACTGAGGCCCGGTTGAAAAAACCAGTTGTAGCCGTCGAGCGCGAGACCATCCCAGTAGGCGTAGAGAACGCCCGTTGCCCAACGTCCGGTGCGCAGTACCGCTGCGCCCACGCGCTGTGCGACGGTGGAATGCAGCCCGTCGGCGCCGATCACGAGGTCTGCGTGAACGCGCCGCGGCTGACCGGCCGGCGCGCGCAGCTCGACGCCGTTGACCCGATTGCTCGCGTCGCGTGTGACATCCGACACGTGCACGCCGTACTCACACGTCACCCCACTAGCAACAGCCGCGTCCACCAGCACCTTGTCCAGCAGGTGCCGCCGCGGCGCGAACAGAGCCTGGACGCCGTAGCGCGGCTCGATCTCGACCGCCACGCTCTCCTGCGTGTAATGAAACGTTGTCGAGCGGACGGCGGGTGTCTCCGCGCGAACGATCTGCGGCAGCAGGCCCCACCGATGGAGCTGCAGCACGCCGCCTCTCATCAACGCGTGCGTCGAGAGCGTGTCCGTGCCGTACGCGCCGCGATCCACCATCAGCACGCGCGCGCCGCCGCGCGCAAGGAGCAGTGCCGTTGCCGCTCCAGCGCAGCGTGCCCCGACGACGATCGCGTCATACTTCATGTCCATCGGAGCCTCACGCGATGCGGGCCATGGGGAGATGGCGAACCAGATCGTCGGCGAGGAACTCCGCATCGGCTCCCACGCCGTCGATGAAACTCGAGTTCCGCCGTCGCAGGAAATTCATGCCTAGCACGTACAGTCCCGGATGTGGCGTGATTCCGCCGCGATGGCTGATCTCGCCCTGACGATCGAGAACCGGAATGCGCAGCCACGGATACGCCCGGCGGTAGCCGGTCGCCCATACGACCGCGCGGATGTCGTCCGCGCGGAGATCGACCTCCGTCGGCGCGGTCCCGAAGGGCAGCCACGACGGCAGAAACGGCTCGGGCCCCGACGCGGGGGTGCCGCTGTCGGCGATGAACGTATCGATCCTCGCGCGCAGGCCAGCCAGCTTGCAGTCGGCCGCCGCGGTCGTCTCGAGGAGATCGTCCTTGAAGCTTGCGCGGCCGTTGACGACGCTCTGGAACCGGCCGACGATGCGCACTCCACGCCGGTGCAGGATCTCCAGATCCAGCGTGGCGTTGTCGGTGCGTCCCACCAGCTGCAGTGAGGGCTGCTGGCGGGAGACCTCGAGGTTGTGCACGCTGCCGAGGTCCTGGCTGAGCGCGCCGAGGCGATCGAGCCACCACAGGATGTCGCGTCCGCGATAGGTGCGCGGCAGCCGGGTATGCCGTCCCACGGCCAGCGTCACACGGCGTCCAGACTGGTGCAGCTCGTCGGCAATCTGGACTCCAGACGAAGACGCGCCGACGACGAGCACGCCGCCAGGCGGCAGTTGATCCGGATGGCGGTAGTCGCCCGGCACGAGCTGCGCGATCGATGGCGCGAGCTGAAGGTGCGCTGCCGGAACGGCAGGCACATCGCAGTAGCCGGTCGCAATTACCACGCTCGCCGCCGACCAGGTCCCGCGATCGGTCACGACACGAAACCGGCGACCGAGCGCGTCGACTGCCCGGACCGCCGCGCCAGTGAGGATCGGCGCCTGCGCCACGTGCGCATACGCTTCCAGGAACGACACGACCTCGCCGACGGTCATGAACCCATCCGGGTCGTTTCCGTTGTAACGGAATCCGGGCAGCCGCGTCATCCAATTGGGCGTGAGCAGCCGCAGCGAGTCCCAGCTGTGCGGTACGCCAGCGATGGGCTACTTCGCCTCGTTCGAGCACGAGATGATCGACGCCGCGCTCGGACAGGCACCGGCTCATCGCGAGCCCTGCCTGTCCCGCGCCAATAACGATCGCGGTTGGATCGGACACGAGCGCTACGCCTTGACGCTCATCTCGATCGGAACGCCGTTTGACAGCACGTCGAAGACCGCCGAACGGGCGCGCGACTGCTCGACGATCTCGCGCAGTTTTTCCGGAGGCGCGTCGCCCTTGATGTCGAAGTTGATGCGCAGCTGCTGATAGCCGTTGCGGACCGAGTTGGACAGCCCCAGGATGCCCTGGAGGTCGATGTCGCCCTCGATCTTCGACTCGACGGAAGTCAGCGTGACGCCGCGGGCGGCGGCGATATTGGCAATGCCGGCGGTGAGGCAGGACGCCAGGCCATGCAGAAGGAACTCGATCGGCGTCGGACCGCGGTCTTCGCCGACGAGCACGGCAGGATGGTCCGCGGTGTAGCGGAATTCGGTGGCATGCGTATGGTCACCCCCGGCGCCGCTGAACGATTCGACAACGGATTCGCTGCAGGTGCCGCCGACCCAGCGGTTTCGCGCGCGGAAGCGAAACTGCGCGAGCGAGGGGGTTTCCTTGACGGCGCCGATGGTAGCGAAGAGCACAGGCGTATTGACGCCGTTTCTTGGTTCGCGGGTGGGCTTCTGCGGGGCAACGGTCTCGGGCATCGTGATCTCCTCTGTTGGCCGCACGATGTGGCGGCCTCACTTGTATAAACGAAATTCGTCGCAGAATTCCGCCAACACCGCGGATGATTTTACGTGCGTGAAACGTGAACCCGAGGTCAAACTTCGGTAAGAATCCGGGTCGCGGCGGCGGGCGCGATCGCCGTCGCCGGAGGCGTATCCGACATAGGATGCCGGCTCAGTCCAGCCGGTTTCAGGACCGCAGCTTCTCGGTTCGAGCAAGGCGGCGGCGGAGGCCGGGCCAGCACGCCGCGGCGACCGCCAGCCCGAGCAGCGTCGCGGCAATCGGCCGCGTCGCAAGCACCGTCCAGTCGCCGTCGCTGATGGCCAGCGCGCGCCGTAGCTGCTGATCGGCCGCAGGCCCGAGGATCAGCCCGATCATCACCGGCGCGACTGGCATCTCACTCGCGCGCAGCGCGAAGCCGAGCACCCCAATGACGCCGAGCAGCAGCAGATCGCCGACCGAGCGATGAACGCTGTAGGCGCCGAGCGTGGCCACGACCAGAATGCCCGCGTACAGCTGCGGCTTCGGAATCTCCAGCAGCTTCACCCAGATGCCGGACGAGCGGGAGATTGAGGACGAGCAGCATCACGTTGCCGACATAGAGGCTCGCGATCGACGCCCCACACAAGCTGCGGCTCGCGCTCGAAGAGCAGCGGGCCGGGCTGCAGGCCGAATTGCTGAAATGCCGCGAGCAGGATGGCCGCGGTGGCCGATGTCGGCAGGCCGAGCGTCAGCAGCGGCACCAGCGTGCCTGACGCCGACGCATTGTTGGCCGCCTCCGGACCGGCGACGCCTTCGATGGCGCCGCGTCCGAACTCTTCGGGATGCGGTGTCAGCCGTTTCTCGACGGCGTAGGAGAGCAGCGTCGGGAGCTCCGCGCCGCCCGCCGGGAGCGCGCCGAGCGGAAACCCGATGGCCGTGCCGCGCAGCCACGGCTTCCACGAGCGTCGCCCACTCGTCGCGCGTCATCGAGACGCGGCGTCCGACCGGCAGCACTTCGCCGTCTGCTCGCCCCTCGCCAGCACCGTCAGCGCTTCGCCGACGGCAAACAGGCCGACGGCGACGATGACGACATCGATACCGTCGAGCAGATAGGGGATGCCGAACGTGAGCCGCGCCTCGCCGCTCAAGCCGTCGATGCCGACGAACCCGAGCACGAGCCCGATGAAAAGGCTCGCGAGCCCGCGCAGCGAGCGACGGCCCAAGAAGCGAGCACACCAGTGACGAACGCGAGCACCATCAGCGCGAAATAGTCGGCGGGCCCGAAGAGCGAGCGCAATCTGCACCAGCGATCGGCGCCGCAAGCGACAATGCGAGCGTCGAGAGCGTGCCTGCGACGAACGATCCGATCGCCGCGGTCGAGAGCGCTGCGCCGCGCGCGTCCTCGGCGCGCCATCTGATGGCCCTCGATCGCCGTGACCATCGTCGCGCTCTCGCCCGGCGTGTTCAGCAGAATGGACGATGGTCGATCCGCCATACATCGCGCCGTAGTAGATGCCGGCGAACATGATGAGGGCGGCGGTTGGATCGAGGTTGAACGTGACGGGCAGGAGCAACGCCACTGTCAGCGCCGGGCCCAATGCCCGGCAGAACGCCGACCGCGGTGCCGAGCGTCGACGCCGACCAGCGCCCACCAGAGATTGATCGGCGCGAGCGCGACGCCGAAACCCTGAAGCAGCGGGTCCATCAGCCGCGAGCCAGCGCGGTGACGGGATCGGCCGGAAGATCGAGACCGAGGCCCGCTCGTGAAGGCGACGAACAGAGCGGCCGGAGTCGCGACGCCAATCGCCGGCATCGCGCACGGCGTGGCGGCTGCCGAGCAGCCGCGCGGCCAAGCACGAACAAGCTGGTGCTTGCGGGGACGAAACCGACGCGGGCATGACCAGCGCGTAGACAAAGAACCCGATAGCCAGCGAGGCGACGCGCGACAGCTGTCCGTACCCTTCGGCGAACAGGGAAGCGCGCGACCGGACGACGCGGAACGAGCGATTGCGCCAAGGAGAACCGCGAAGATCCGATCACCGCTCGCGGTTGGAAGCGTCCTCGGCGTCAGCCGCGCGCCGCCGCGAGCGCTGCGGCGTCGGACCGGCTCGAGGCCGCGGAGCACTGCTCGATGCGCTGCTGTTCGGCGAGCAGGAACTGTCGAAAGGGGCGCCGGTCAGTAGCAGGTCGGCCCAGCCGTTTCGCTCGAGGACTGGCTCGCCATTCGTCGCTTCGCGCCACCGCTTCGATTCGCGACGTGAGCGCGTCGCGCTCGGCGTCGGTGAGGCCAGGGGGCGCAACGATGCCGCGCCAGTTGGCGAGGTCGAGCGCGATGCCCTTTCGCGCAGCGTCGGTGCGTCGATGCCCGACACCCGCGCTGGCGCCGAGATCGCGAGCAGACGTAGCGTCCCGGCCGACGATCTGTGCAGCGAACTCGCCGTAGCCGCTGACGCCGGCCGTGACCTGCCCGCCGAGCACCGCCGCAAGCGCGGCGCCGCCGCCGGGGAAGGCGATGTAGTTGGCGCGGTTGGCGGCGCGACGACCGCTCTCGGCCGCCATCATGCGCACCAGCAGATCGTCGGTGCCGCCGGCAGAGCCTCCGCCCCACGACACGCTCTCGGGCGACGCCTTAGCGCCGCTATCAGCTCAGCGAGCGACTGCCATGCGCGATGCCGACGGAACGACGATGGCTTCGAATTCGCCGGTGAGCCGCGCGATGGGCGTCGTATCGGCAAGGCTGACTGGCGCGTGATTGGTCACGATCGCACTCACCATGACCAGCCCGGTGACGAGCAGCGCGTCCGGATTGCCGCGCTCCGCGGTTACGAAGCGGGCAAGCCCGATGGTGCCCGGCCGCGCCAGGCACGTTCTCGACCTGCGCGGCGGCGCCGGGCTCGATTCGCGTCAGCACCTGCTGGAGGACACGCGCCGTCTGATCCCAGCCGCCGCCTGGCGCCGCCGGCGCGACGATCGTCAGCGGACCCCGGGCGCTCGGATGAGCGACGGTCATCAACCCGATGAGAAGGAACAACTGTCGGCCGCGCACGTCGATGGCATTGTATGCGGATGGCTGAATACCGGTTTCTCCACTACGACGTGTTCACGAGCCGGCGGTTCGAAGGCAACCAGCTCGCGGTGTTTACCGATGCACGCGGGCTCAACGCCTCGACAATGCAATCGATCGCGCACGAGATGAACTTTTCCGAAAGCACGTTTCTGCTGCCGGCGGAGCGTCCGGACACCGACATCCGCATGCGGATCTTCACGCCCGGCAGCGAGCTCCCGATGGCCGGACATCCCACCGTGGGCACGACGTTCGCCCTTGCGCACGACGGCGTCATCGCCGCCGGACGCGAGCGCTTCGTGTTTGGCCTCGGCGTCGGCCCCACGCCCGTAGAACTCGCGTGGAAGGGTGGCGAGCTGGTGTTTGCCTGGATGGATCAGCTGCTGCCCGACGTGCGACCTCCTGCCACCAGCGCTGACGAGATCACACGCGCCGCCGGCGTCGATCGACAGGCGTTTGCCGAGACCAGGCTGCCAATCGAAGAGATCTCCTGCGGCGTTCCGTTTATTTACCTGCCCCTCGCCAGTCGTGCGGCCGTTGATACCGCCGAACCCGATGCGGCCGCGATGCGCAAGCTGCGGAGCTCGTTCGAGGGCAACCATGTCGGGGTGTTCGTGTTCACGGTGGACGGCGCAAACGACGACGTCACTGTCTACAGCCGCATGTTTGCATCGGGTGTCGGCATCGCGGAGGATCCGGCCACCGGCAGCGCGAGCGGCCCCCTCGGCTGTTACCTGGTGACACATGGTCTCGTCCCTCGCGATCGCGCCAATCGCATCGTCAGCCTGCAGGGCGTGGCCATGCGCCGCCCGAGCCGCATTCACATCGCGATCGGCACCACGGCGGACGGCGCAGTCGCGCGCGTGCAGGTTGGCGGACAGGCGGTGCCGGTGGGTGAGGGTAATCTGACGGCGTGACTCGCGGGTCTGAAGATGGCGCTATGTACGTCGCGCGGAGCTTCAGCGCCGCGATCCCGCGCCCTCACGGCGCCAGGCGGACACGACTCCAGGTCCCGTTCTCGCCGCGCATGTACTGCAGCCGATCGTGCAGCCGTCCGGGCCGGCCCTGCCAGAACTCGATCTGCTGCGCGACGACGAGGTAGCCGCCCCAATCGGGCGGGCGCGGAACGGGTTGTCCCTCGAACTTCTGTGCGACCTCCGCGAATCGATTGTGGAGGTCGGCGCGGTCCGGCAGCACCGAGCTTTGTCGGGCCGACCAGGCCGCGATCTGGCTCTCGCGCGGGCGCGTGGCGAAGTACGTGTCCGACAGATCTCGTTCGACGCGCTCCACCGCTCCGGTGAGGCGAACCTGTCGCTCGAGCTCGGCCCAGTAGAACAGGACGCTCGCGTGCGGATGCGCCGCCAGGTCGTCGCTTTTCGGCGAGACGTAGTGTGTAAAGAACACGACGCCGCGGTTGTTGATCTGCTTGACGAGCACAATCCGCACCGCCGGGATTCCGGCGGGTGTGACGGTGGCCAGCGCCATGGCGTTTGCATCGAGCAGCTCCGCGCGCAACGCGTCCTCGACCCACGCGCGCAGCTGTTTGAGCGGGTCGGCGTCGGCCGTCGATTCGTCGAGCGAGCGGCTGGCATAGTCGCGCCGCAGATCGGCGAGCGAAAACGGCTTGTCCGTCATGGCGTGGTCACGGGCGGCTGCACGACTTCCACCCAGGCGCCAAGATAACGCGGATCGAGCGAGTTGGGATCGTAGCGCCGCGGGCTGAATCCTTTCTCCGGATGCACGTCTACGGTGACGAGCTTTCGGTTCGAGTCGGGCAGCGTGATGTCCTGCGGTGCTTTCGCGACCAGCGTGAGCGTCTCCGACCAGCCGCGCCTGCCGATCGTGACCCGATTCGGCTCCGACCCGCTGTGCACGCGAAGCACGAGCGGCTGCGTCTCGTCTTCGCGGACGAAGGTCACACGCGCGACCTCGCTGCCGAGGACCCAGAAGCCCGCGGGCTCGGGTGACGACAGCTCGTCGTGGAACATAGCGGTCGTCGCGCCGTACTGCCACGTCGCCAACACGATCGGCACGTTGGCTCGCGCCCGCTCGTCGACGATCGCCAGCGGCCTGATCACGATCCGCGCGATCGCCCGCTCGACGTCGGCCGATCCGCGCAGCGCCACGAAGTTGACGTCCACGGGAAGCTCGAAGTCCACGCCCCACCGGCCGCCGGGTTGCGGTTGAATCGTCCAGCTTTTCCACGCCGGCTCGATTCTGCCGAGCTGCAAGCCGATGGGCATCGCCCGCGGCAGCGTGCTGCTCCAGTCGACGTCCGCGCGATACCGGCCGGCCGGCAGTGAGAACCGGCCGTTGTGGAGAACGCGAAGCGGCTGCGGCGCCGGACGCAGGCCGGGCACCACGCCGAGCGATGCCATCGGCACCAGAGTTGCTGCCGGCGCGAAGCGAAAGGGATCGTAGACAATGCCGACGGGCCGCTCCGAGCTGTCGAACCGATCGAGCAGCTCCAAATGCCACCGCGCGGCCGCGTCCGCCTTGGGAAGCGGCGGACTGTGGGGCAGCAGCGGGATGATCAGGCTTGCCATCAGCAGCGCGGCGGCAAACGCCGCCATCGCGGCGAGCGCCGCGCCACCGGCCGTCCGCGTACGCCAGCGGC
Organism: uncultured Acidobacteriota bacterium; assembly: GCA_963807105.1. Classification (GTDB taxonomy): domain Bacteria; phylum Acidobacteriota; class Vicinamibacteria; order Vicinamibacterales; family UBA2999; genus DASPWV01. Next base: position 1,021,420 of record CAWEAM010000003.1, read on the forward strand.
TGAGGAGCCAAGCGGCGACGAACGCGATGGCGATCCAGATCAGCGAGTCGAGCCACGCGGTTGGCGCTTCGTGAAACGTGAACGTCGGTGCAAACGCCCACAGGCTCCAGCTGGGCGACAAGTATTCGAGGAGCGTGGACGTACCGTCGCGACCGTTGTTGATGAGTAACCCCTGCTGCGCCAATGCGAGTGTCGCCGCGACGCCGGCGCTGATCCACAGCAGCAGATGATGACCCGCGCGCCGCGCGCTGGCGAGCGGCGCCGAGTGCGCCGCGAACGCAATCGGGAGCGCCAGCAGCAGGAGGCCCGACGCGACCGGACGGCCAGGCGAGGCGGTGCCGCCCCACCAGATGCGAAACGCGCCGACGGTCATGAGCAGCGCGCCAAAGACGACGACGGTCTCGATCGCACGCCGGCGCATCTCGGCGCCAGCGCGCCACATCCCGACGAGGCCCGACGCCGCCAGGATGTAGATCGGCGCGTAGGCGAGCACGCCATATTCCTGATCGAACAACAGGCCGGGCGCGCCGAACACAGTGTTCGAGAGGCTGGTCTGGACCAGATCGCCGTATGGCGCCGACGGGAGCGGCGTCCCCCACACGCGATAAAAATACGAGAACCACGCGGCGAGCGACGCGGCGTACGGCAGCACGATCGCGGCGCCCGCGAGCGGCGCGCGAAGCGGACCAGCGCGCACCAGCGCGATCAGGACCAGCGCTGCCGACATCGGCGCGTACTTGGTGCTGAGCCATGGCAGCGTCGCGCACGCAAGGCCCACGAGCAGCCAGCGCGCCGGGCCGCGCGGCCACGCGTCCGGCTGCACTGCGCGCGTGAACGCCACTATCACGGCAAGAGCCGCCGCGATCTCCGGATATACCGTAAACGTGTTGTAGAGAAACGGCGTCGTCAGCGCGATCGACGCCCACGCGAACATCGCTGCGCCAACCGCGCTCGTGGAATCGGCGGCAAAGCGCCAGGCGATCGCCGCCGCGATCGACGCAATAAGGATCAAGGCGACGACCACGCCGAAGTACCCGCCGAGAGCGTAGACCGGCGCCATCAGGACCGGCAGACCGATCGGGTGAATCGAGTAGATTTCTCTGTCGGTGCCGCGCGTCAGGTAATCGGCTTTGAGATCGTGATCGAAGTACTCGCGATAGTCGCCGCGATCGTGGTTGTTCTCGATCTTCAGATCGCCGTCGCGCCAGAGGCTCTGCGCCATCACCAGGTAGTGCGGCTCATCCCCGGCGGGAAAGATCACCGTGCCGGCAAGACGCGCCGCCGCACCGCCCGAGACCACCGCCGTGAGCACGGCGACGCTCAGCGCGATCTGCGTGAGCGTGGCGCGCGCCAGCCAGTCGGCGCGAATCACGCGCGCCTGCCACAGCGTCCACGCCACGAGCCCTCCTGCGGCAAGCCAGACGATCCACTTGATCGGACCCGCGAGGATCTGTAGTCCTGGCAGCCAGTCGGGCAGCAGCGGCACGTAGGGAACCACGAGCAGGACGAGGGCGAAGACCGGCAGCAGGAGGGTCCCGACCTGAAGACGGACGGCCACGCTGGTGACCGCGCGCGGCAGTGCCAGGCGCGCCAGCCATGCCGCCGCGAGCGTCATCATGACCAGAAACGCGACAAGCGTCGGCCAGGCGGGAACGAGGGCGACTCGCACCGAGCGGCCGTCGACGAGCACCTGATCCAGAACGCTGTGGGTGAAGTAGAGCGCGAGGCCGCCAGTGATCACGGCCAACGCCGGCACGACAGCCCGCATCAGCGGGTCAGTGTACCGCAGCCACCGATCAGGCGCCGCCCCGACTCACGTCGATTGAGGCTCGCGTGTCGAATCTCGCGGCCGCGCTTTGCCGGGCCCACGGTGCGCGGGACACGGCGGCAGGCTGGCTTGAACCATTCCCAGCGGTCGTGCTACAGTCTTTGGCACCGTGGCACTCACGCGTGTCGTTCGACTCGTCCTTATTATCGGCGTCGGCCTGGGTGGGCCGACGTCTACGAGCGGATGATGCTGCGCTGAGACACAGCGACTGTAGCTATTAAAGGGCCATCATCCGCAAGGGTGGTGGCCCTTTTGCTTTGGTCCGATAAAGAGTAATGGGCGCGGTTCGACCCGCGCCGGAGACGAACATGGAAACCAGACAGCAAGCGCCGCGGCAGGAGGCGGCTCCACCGCGACAGCCCGATCCGCAGCCCTTCACGGCCGAGTCGTCGCGGCCGGGCGTGAAGGTCCGAGTGTCGGTGCTCAACGTGCGCTACGAAGACGAGGAAAAGGAAGCAGGCTACGGACACGGCGTCTGACCGACATCTTCCGGCCGCCCGCTGATGTTGCGCACGATTCGCGCGCGTCGCCGGCCGTCACGATCCGCCGCCGTCGCGGATCTTCTTTTGCACTTCGCCCGCCGCATGCCGATGTCGCACGGCCGGAAGCCGCCCCACCGCCTTGCCCGCCTTCGCCCGTGTGAACTCATGAAAGCCGACCCCGTTCGCGCTTGCGGTGCTCGCCGCCTCTGCTGCGCTATGGATCTGGCACACGCTGCTGTACCAGGTGGCCGTACGAAACGACTGCGTGCAACTGGTGCAGCACGTCAGCTTCACCGGCACCGCATGTCTGTTCTGCTGGGGGCTGGGCCCTATTGACGGGTCTTGAGAATGTAGGCGCCCAGCGCGGCAAGTCCGCCGGCGAGTACCGACTGTACGGATCACGCGAAACAGGCTCATCACCCACGCGATGCCAATGCCGAGTGCCGCCCACTGCACCCACCAATGGCCCGGCGACGTCATCAGGTTGATGACGAAGAGCATGACGAGAATCAGCGGGGCTTTGACGAGAAACGCAGCCGCACGCGCAGTTTTCACCACAGGTTCGTCCTCTGACCATTCGACGTAGCCGCCGCCGCCAGGTTCCATGCGCCGCTTCAGCCCGGCGGCACTTTCGCGGCGCCGGCGGCGCTGGCGAGGCCCACGGCCGTCGCCACGCCGCCAAGCAGCAAGGCGCGGCCGAGACTTTGGCGAAGGATGGCGAGTGGCCTTTGGACGAAGTTACTGGGGCGATCTGTTGGATACTCGTGGCGTGATACGCGTCGCGCTCGCCGCCGCGGCCATGGTCGCGGCCGCTGCAACGCAGGATGCGGGCTCGGCGGCGGTCCGTTTCCATCATCTCCATCTCACTGGCGGGGTGGAGTTCTACGCGCGGCTGTTCGATCGCGCGGCGACGCGGCGTGACACGCTGGCCGGGTTCGATGCGCTCCGATCGGGGCCGATGCTGATGCTGTTTGGGGTGCCACCCGATCGACCGAGCGTTCCCGAACGTCAGTCGGCGATCTGGCACTTCGGCTGGGGCGACGTGTCCTCGGGCGAGACTTATCTGCGGCACGCGGCGCGCGAGGTCGAATGGGAGCCACCCCTCCCGGCCGCGAAGCTGCACCTGCATCTTCTGAGCACGTCGCCGGCCGCGACCGCCGCCTGGTATCGCGACCGGCTGCATGCCGACGTCGAAGTCGTCGCGGGTACGGTCAAACGGCAGGTGGAGGCGCGTCCGGAACTGCGGCCGGCCGAAGCGCTGGTGCGCCTCGGCGAGTTCGCGATGCTGATCTATCGCACCGATGAGACGCTGGTGTCGACGAGAGGACAACGCGCCGACCATGTCGCGTTGCGTTGTGCCGATCTGGACGGTACGCTCGCGCGGCTGCGGGCGTCCGGTGTCGTGGTCCTCTCATCGCCGCGGCCGTTTGCGAGCGGCCGCGCGGCAATGATCGAAGGTCCCGATCTCATCGCGATCGAGCTGGTGGAGGGGGTTCAGGACTGAGCTAGAGGAGTCGTCCGAGCGGCCCGAGATCGAGATTCAGGTCCTTCAGCTCAAGCCCGTTCTGTTCGGCGAGCTCTTTGACGGTTGCTTCGAGCTGCATCAGCGCGAGGCCAATGCGTTCGATTTCATCCGGCGAGAGCGTGCGCTCTTCCATCCGTCGCACGGCCTGGCGTTCGAGCAGCTGGCGAATCAGCTCGACCAGCGTCAGCACCAGCTGCATCACCGAGCGGCGGACATCCTCCGGTTCGGCATTCCAACGTCCTGGCGCGGTTCGTTTCTCGAGCCGATCTTTCAGCTCGCGAGCCATCAGCTCGAGATCGTCCAGGGTCTCACTCATGCGAAGGCGTAGGCCGGCGCCGGGCCGGTGATCAGCACGCGCAAATCCGGAAGAGCCGCTGCTGCGCGCTCCAGCGTGGCGCGATAGACGTCGGCGTGTCCGCGCTCAATCAGATGATAGACGGAGCCGATGAGTCCAGGCTGTCCGGCGGTTTCGCAGCGCACGCCCCGCTGCAGCGGGCCCGCGGCGTCAGCGATCAGTTGCAGCTCGCGCGGCGCGTGCCGCTTCGCCCGCGCCTGCAGGTACTGCGTTCCGGTCAGCGGCGGCTCGCCCGGCTCGAGCACGGCCGCTCGCTCGCCGGCCACGCGTACGGTCATCTGCTCGCATCCGCGCACCGCCTCGAGCCGCGCGAGGAGACCGTCGATCGCCAGCAACTTGTGGTTGAGCTCCTGGACGTCGAGCGCGGTGGTGCCGAAGCGCATCGGCAGCAGCGCGGCGGCTCGCGCATGCAGCACGCGGACCAGAGCGTCCTGCGCCGTCAGGGTCGCGCGGTCGAGCGCCGGCGCGCCGTCGATTGTCCCGCACAGCACGCGCGCGACGTCGAACGGCACCGCCATGAGCGGCTCGCCCTGCAGGCCGGCGAGATCCGCGATGTCGCCGATCTCCGCGGCGATCGCGTACGCGTAGATCATCGTTCGGTGCTGTTCAGTACGCGATCGGCTGCCACGAGAAGGACCGACAGCCGCAGGTAGATCAGATCGACGTCGGCCAGGCCGAGGACGACTTCGCCGTCGAGCACCACGCCTTTGTCGAGGAGGCTGTCCACGACATCGACGAGCGAGGCGTCGGCGGGATCGAGCAGCGCCGCCACGGCGCGGCGATCGACGGCCGGCGGCGGGATGTCAGGCACCGCCGTCACCGTCTGCGATGTCCACAAAGCTGTAGGGAGGCCACGGGCCGGTGAGGCTGACGCGGCAGCCCGCCGCGAGCAATCGCTCCGCGGCGTGCGAGAGCTCGCGTTTGAACGCCGCGGCGCCGCGCGCTGGCACCAGGAACGCGGCGTCGACGAGCAGTCCGGCCGCAGCGTCCTTGCGCCGGCTCACCTCCGACGCTGCCGCGGCCAGCCGCTCGACCGTCCGCTGTGCGTCGTCGCGGACGATCGCCGCCAGATCCGATGCCGCGCGTTTGACCGCCGCCTTCTGCGCGAGAAACGACGTCCCGGTGGTCGGTGGTGCGTGCCCGGCGGAGGAACGCGCTGTGCCCGCCGGGTCGGGCGGCCCGATGTGCAGCACCCACTCGGCCTTGCCGCGCACGCGCTCGATCGCGGCCGCGATGCGCGCCGATGCCGCGCCGAGCGTCGCCCGGGCGCTCTCTTCGCTGGAGAACAGCGTGAACAGGCGAAGCGGGACGACGGTGTGCGCGAGGGCCAGGGCGTCGGCTACCGCGTGGTGTGCCGATCCGCAGCGCGAGACCCAGTCCAGATCCCTCAAGCGCGACTCGATGGCGCCGGCGCGGTAGCTCTTTGCCGGCACGTCGGCGACAATGAGCGAGACTGTTCGGGTGAGCGGCACGAGGTGCGGCGCCGATCCGTCGGGCATACCGGGCAGCTTGGCCAGGGTTCGCTGAGCGACGGGGCCCTCAACCGCGCAGTACACGTAGACGAGCTCGCGACCGCGGCTCGACGCGGCGGTTCGCGACGGTTCTTCGAGGTGACGGCTCGTTCGCGTGGTTCGCGACCTGCTGCGACGAACCTTCGTCGAATCCCCGTTGCGTACCCTGGTCCGAACCAATCCCTACAATCCTCCCGTCGCCAACCGACGCTCCGAACCAACGTCCGAACCGATCGTCCCGAACCGTCGTCTCGAGCTACCGTCGCGAACCTTCGTCGATCTCCACCTCGATGCCCTCGAAGCTCTCGGCGTCGGCAATCCCGCCGGTCTGCTGATTCGATCGCAGCTCCCGCATCCGCGCCAGGACGTCGGCTTCGACCACGGCGAACGCGGCGGCATCGATGCGGCCTTCCTCGAGGTCCAGCTGCGCCTCGAGCAATTGCTGTTGGAGGTGCTCGCGATTATCGAGCTCCTGGTCGACGACGGTCGCAACCTTGTCGAGCACGAACTTGATGCCGCCGATGAGGAGGGAGTCGAGAAGGAACATGGAGAGACCCTGGTCTCAGTTCTCCAGCTAGGCCCTTTCCAGCTTCAACCGGATGTTGACGAAGTTGTACGGCGGCCACGGGCCGGTGTAGCGGAAGGTGAGCATGCCGTGCTTGCTCCCGAGCTGCTTCACCCGCGCGTCGAACGCCTCTTCCGCGTCGCGCGATACCAGGAACGCGGCATTGAGGATCATCCGATCGCCAATCGGCTTGTTCGACCGCGCGGCGACGGACACGTCGCGCAAGCGCTCGAAGATCTCGGCGACGTACCGCTCCGAGCGCGACTGCAGCGCGGCGTCGATCAAACGGCCGTACTGCATCCGCGCGAAGTAGGTGGAGCCCTTCTGCGCCGCGATCTCGCGCTTCAGCCGATGGATGTCCTCGTCCTCTTCCTCGATCTCGCGAATCACGGCGTCGCGATCCCACAGGACCTTGAGGCCGAATTCGAGCTTGTTCTCCATCTTGTCGAGCACGTCGGAGAAGGCGCGATAGGCCGACTTGAGGAAGGCAGTGACGTCGTCGCGCGTCTTGAACACCGTGCCGAACGACATTGGCAGCACCGTGTGCTCGCGCATGACCGTCTCGTTGACCCGCTGGTGCGAGAGGACGTTGTCGCGCGTTGGATCGAACACGCCGAGCGGTGCGTCGGACACTACAGCGGAGAGATCGTCGCAGCGAACGGTGTAGACGGGCGCCGGCTCCTCGCCGATGCCAATCGGTCCGAAATTGAGCGGCTGCGCCGCACGGACAATGCAATACACATAGCGGCCCTTACCGGCCTGGTCGCCTGGGTGCGCGGTCACGGTGGCGCCAACTGCCGCGGCGGGCTTGGCGGCGGGACGAACGGCGCGCGTCTTGATCGGCCGCGCCGGCTGCAGTTTGCGAACCGGAGCTCGTTTCGGCGTGGGCCTGGTCGTCGCGCTCCTCGCAGCGGTGGCTGAGGTCTTCTTTGCCATATTCGTGATCGGTGATCCGTGATGACGTGAACGGCCCGCTACACTTTAGCTTACGCCGAGCGCCGTCCGACGTCGGGAATATCCGCCTCACCGCTGACGCGAGCCGATGGGCGGGCGCGCACGCGCACCGGGATCTGCACCGTGAATGTCGAACCTTGACCAAGCGCGCTGACGAGGCTGATGTCGCCTCCGAGCATGCGCGCCAGCCGCCGCGAGATGGCGAGGCCGAGGCCGGTGCCGCCCTGCGGCCGCGTGATCACGCGTTTGGCCTGCTGGAACGGCTCGAAGATGCGCAGATGATCCTCCGGCGCGATGCCGACGCCGCTGTCCCGCACCTTCAGCAGCACGCGGTGGCGATTCGGTTCGTGCTCGGCGATGATGTCGATGCGGCCTTCCTTGGTGTACTTGAGCGCGTTGCTCAGCAGGTTCACCAGGATCTGTTTCAGCTTCTGCCGATCGCTCCGCAGCTTGGGCACCTGCTCCGGCAGCGTCACGTACACCGACGCCGGCGCCTGCGCGATCACGCCCTGCAGCTCCTCCATGACCTCGCGCACCACGTCGTCGAGCGGGAACTGCGAGACTTGCAGCGGCATGCGCCCCGCTTCGATGCGCTCGATGTCGAGCACGTCGTTGATCAGCGTCGCCAGATGCTTGCTGTTGGCGTCGATGCGCTGGATGGTCTTCTGCTGCTCCTCGGTGAGCTGACCGTAGAAGCCGCCGATCAGCATGAGGGAATAGCCGAGAATCGCGTTGAGCGGCGTCCGGAACTCGTGCGAGACGTTGGCGAGAAACTGCGACTTCGCCGCCGACGCCTGCTCCAGCGCCAGCGCCTGACGCCGCAGCAGCTCGTTCTGATGCGCGAGCTCCGCGGTCGCCTCGCGCACGCGCATCTCGAGTTGCGCCGACACCTTCTGCAGTTCCGCGTAGAGCCGCTCGCGTTCGATCGCCTCGGTTTGATCGTGCAGCACCGTGACGACGCCGCTGCGCTCGCTGGGGCCGGTCATCATCGTGCCCGCGACCGCTTCCATCGGCACCACCCGGCCGGTCTGCGGGTCGGTGACGGTGATTCGCTCGCGCCAGCGCTGGTTGGTCCCGCTCTGGACTAGCAACCCCGATACGAACGACGAGAACTGCGCGACGTTGGCCTGGATGCGCAGCGCGTGCTCCTTCGGGACGCCTTCCGGCAGCGTCACGAAATGCTCGGCGGGCGCGTTGGTCATCAGGATGTCGCCCGCCGGATCGGTCACGATGATCGGATCGGCGACCGAGTCCACGAGCAGGTCGAGGCGGTTGCGCTCGGTGCGCATCTGCATCTCGGCCTCGCTCAGGCGCCGATAGTTTTCCTCGAGCTCCTGGCGGGCCCGCCACAGATCGGTCACGTTGCGCAGGACCGAGACTACCGCGCTGTTGTCGCGCTCGAGCGCGATCGTGGACGTCAGCAGCTCGAAGAGCAGGTCGGATCCGTCCTCGGGATCGACGAGGATCAGCTCACGGGCCGAGGGCGCCGACAAGTGCTCGACGAGACGGCCGGCGAGCGCCGAGGAGAAGAACAGGTTGTTAATCTCGACCGCGCGGCGGCGGCCCTCGCTCTCGTCGGCGCGAATCGCAAACAGCTGCTCGGCGCGCGCGTTGCCGATCACGAGCTTGCCCGACGTGTCGGTGAGGAGAATCGGATCGGTGACGGCGTTGATGATGCTGTAGAGGAGATGCCGCTCGCGGTCCATGCCGGGATCGGCGGTGACGTTGCGGAGGCGGAGAGCCTGAAATTTCTCGCCGAGAATCTCTGCGAACCAGAGCACATCGTCGTCCAGCGCGGGTTCGTCACCTTCGAGCAGCAGGATGCCCAGCGGCGGAAGCGTCTCATCGGGCCGCAGCGGCACCGCGTGGAACGGCACCTCCTCGAGCGGCGTTTCCGGCTGACGCCGCCCCGGCCGGAAGTGCGCGGCCGTACCGCTCCAGGCCACCGCCACCAGCGGATCGCGCCGCTCAGCCAAATCGAGGACGAACTCGCCGGTCCGCGCCGGCGAGATGCCGAGCGCAGCGATCCCCCAGAGGCAATCGGGATCGCCTGCGGCCGTCGCGAGGAGCGCCCTGCCGACTGCCGCATGGGTGCCGAGCCATTCCAATCCCCGCTGGGCGCACACCGAAACGTCGACGCTGCTCAGCAGGAATTCAACGAGCGCCAGCTTCGCATCCGCCTGGATCATGTGATCACGGGCCGCCTGCGTCTTGTTGTAATGGTCTTGGTCGTTTTGCGCGGCACGCGCTCACGCTCGATCAGTTCGGTCTCGGTGGTGAGCGTTTCGGTGACGCCAGCTTCGATCGCCGGCCGCGATGCGGTTGAGACCTGTCCGACCGCCTCCGCGTATTTCAGGTAGGTGTCGATCGAAGCGACGACGACGCGCGCTTCGACGGTAATCAGGTCGATGCCGACCAGCGAAACACGGACCCACGCGTCGATCACGATGCCTTTGTCGAGGACGCGATCGAGGACGTCGACCAGGCTCGTTCCGCCTGCTGCTCTCTCAACGGGCATTGGCTACTCCAGGGGGATCATCGGGACTCGCGGCGACGTGCCCGCGGCGCACCTTTGGGAATTCGTGCCGTCGGCGCGGTACTGGTGTTGACCGGCGTGGCCTTGCCAACCTGCCGTTCGAGACTGGCGATGCGTTCTTCGAGCCGCGCCCGTTCTGCGACGGCGCGGCCGGGCGACAGGTGGCGGTCGTACATCCACCAGTCGAGGCCGATCTCACGAGCCTTGTCGAGCGAGCAGACGATCAGGCGAATGCGGATCGTGAGCAGTTCGACTTCGGCGAGCGAGATCTTGATGTCGCCGCCGACGAACAATCCCTTGTCGAGGATGCGGTCGAGAACTTCGACCAACCCGGTAGAGCGCGTGCGTCCAAATTCGATTTGATTGGTCGACATCAGCGGGGGACTCGGGCGGAATTCGCTCGCGGACCCAGCAGCCGCGTGATCTCGGCGAGCAGATCGGGCGGCGCGCAAGGCTTCGCGAGGAAACCGTCGCAGCCCGCGCGTTCGGTCCGCTGCCGCTCGCTCTGGAGGGCATGGGCCGTGAGCGCCACGATCGGAATGTGCTTGGTCGTGGCGTTCCGTTTGAGCTGGGTCGTCACCTCCCAGCCGTCGATTCCCGGCAGCGACATATCGAGGAGTATCAGGTCCGGCAGTCGGGCGTAGGCGAGTTCCAGCGCTTCTTCGCCAGTACTGGCTTCCAGGGGTTCGTAGCCCGACATTCGGAGGAAGTGCCCGTACATGACGCGCGCATCCTCGTAATCGTCGACCAGCAGGATCAACGGGGGAGATGATGGGTCTGCGGCCATCGGCAAGGGGGTGCGATCGAGGTCGTGGTCAAACTCTAACATTGTTTCGATCCCGCCAAAGACTCGGTGGCATACCGGTCTGCAGCGGCGTGGGCACGCCGTGCACGGATGAGCTTCAGCGAGAGCGCGTGCTGGTTGACTTTCCGACGACGGCGGCAAGCGTCGCGAGTGGCGTGGTCGCCGGTCCGTGCAACACGGTGCCATTGATGGTGAAGCGTGAGCCGTGACACGGGCAATCCCAGGTCCGCTCGACAGGGTTCCAGGCGACCTCGCACCCCATGTGCGTGCACGTCGACGAGACTACATGCACGACGCCGTCGAGATCGCGTGCGGCCGCCGCCATCTCGCCGCCGATGCGAAGGACGGCGCCCTCGCCCGGCTTGAGCTCGTCAACCGAACGTCCGGCAGCGTGCGGCAGCATGTCGGTGACGAGCGTCCAGGCCGCCGGCAGGTTCTGCGCGGCATACTTCGCCCACTGCTTCGGCCCGAGCGCCCGATCGGGCGCGTAGATGGCGGCGAACGGACTGGTCTGGCCGGCAATCGCGTCGACCGATAGCTGCGCGGCGAGCGTTCCGAACGTCAGACCGTTGCCTGAATATCCCGTGGCGACGAACACATGACTACCGGCCTCGCGCGGCCCGATGAACGGAAGGCCATCGACCGACTCCATGATCTGACCTGACCATTGCCGGAACACAGTTGCCGCGTTGAACCGCTGCCGCGAGTAACCCTCGAGACTCGTCAGCGCATCCACCTCGGCATCGGTGCCGACACGGTGATCCTCGCCTCCGACCATGACGAACCGGCCCTCGGCCGTGGTCGCTTCGCGAATGTAGTGGTACGGCTCGGCCGTGTCCCAATAGAGTCCCGGCGGCATCGGCGACGGCGTGCGAAGCGCGATGAGGTACGTCCGGTTCGCGCGCAGCTTGGTGTCGAGCATCGGCCCGCCGGCAATCGGCGCGTCGGTTACGGCGACGACGTGCCGGCAATGAATGAGCGATCGATCGGTTCTGAGACGGCAGCCCTGGTCCGATTCGTCGATACCGCGTACGTGCGTCCGCTCGGAGATCGTCCCGCCCGCGTCTGCGTACAACCGGATGAGACCGGCTATGTACTTGAGCGGATGAAATACGGCCTGTTCAGCGAACGAGATTGCACCGTTGGTAGCAAATGGCAGCGGCGCGCTGTCGAGACGGGCAGCGGTGACGCCGAGCTCGTGCGCGGCGGCAAGCTCGTCGTCGAGTCGATCGCGATCGCCATCCGGCTCGGCGAAAAGGTATCCGGGCACTCGCGCAAAATCGCAAGGTATCTCACGCGCCAGCGCTTCCACCTGTTGCAGCGCATGGCGCTGCGAGCGAACCACACCCTTGGCGGTCTCGAGGCCGAAGTCGGCGATGAGCCGCGCAAAGCCGAGGTCGGGAAACTCCGTGAGATGCGCAGAGGTTCTGCCCGTCTCGCCGCCGCCGAGATTCTGTTGTTCGAGAACGGCAGTGCGGTATCCCGCGCGCTGCAACAGTAGCCCGCTCGTGAGACCGGAGATGCCGCCGCCGACGATTACGACCTCCAGCCCGTCCAGCGCGTCGAGCGTTGGGAAGTGCGGAAGCGACGTGTCCGCCATCCAGACCGATTCTGTGCCGTTGGAGGCCATGGGGTTAGCGGTGGCCGTCTGCAAGGGATATACCGGCCGTTGCAGCTTTGGAGTGTCGGAAGTGCCCGGCGTTGCACCGACGTCCCATGGGAACCGCGACGCCGGCTTACCACATGGTCGTAATCCAAGCGACTCGTTGAGCTCTACTGATCCCCAGTGCGCGCCGGCGAACTCTGCGCTGTCGGGTGGTCACGCGCTCGCGATTTGACGCCGCTCGGGCGGTGGCTCGTTCAGGACGAGCCAGTAGAGCCCAACCTGCCGCACCGCTTCCACGAAGTGCGCGAAATCGATCGGCTTCCGAACGTACGAATTCGCCCCGTTCGTGTAGCCCTGCAGCCGATCCATCTCTTCGCGCGACGAGGTGAGGATGACGACCGGCACGAGCTTCGTGTCGGCGTGCTCGCGAATGCGGCGCAGCACTTCCAGCCCGTCGACTTTCGGCAGCTTGAGGTCGAGCAAGACGAGCGCGGGCTGATCTCGAGGATCGCGCTGCGCATGTCGGCCGGTGCAGAACAGCCAGTCGAGCGCCTCCTCGCCGTCGCGGGCCACGATCACCTCGTTGCCGATGTTGTTCCGCGCCAGCGCCCGCAGCGTCAGGGCTTCGTCATCGGCGTTGTCTTCGACGAGCAGAATCACTTTTCTGATCATGCCGCTGCCACTCCGTCGCTCGGTTCGAGCGTAAAGAAGAAGGACGCACCCTCCCCGATTTCGGCGCGCGGACGCACCTGACCGCCATGCTTGTGGACGATGCGCTGCACCGTCGCGAGCCCGATGCCGATGCCCGGAAACTCGCGTTCTCCGTGAAGACGCTGAAACGGCGCGAACAGCTTGTCCGCGTATTTCATGTCGAAGCCGGCGCCGTTGTCACGCACGACGAAGGTCACCGGATCGCTCTCGGGCAACACGGTGAACTCGATACGCGCATTATCGGTCTTCGACGTGAACTTCCAGGCGTTGCCCAGCAGGTTCTCGAGCATGATACGCGCGAGCGCCGGATCGCAGCTCGCCCGCAGGTTTTCGTCGATCTGCCACTCGACGCGCCGCGTCGGGTTGCGCTCGTGCAGCTCGCCGGCGACGCTTCTCGCCATTTGCGAGAGATCAACGTCGACGCGCTGGATCTGCGTCCGCGAGAGCCGCGAGAGCTTGAGCAGATCGTCGATCAGACGGCCCATCCGCTGCGCCGCGTTGCGCACCCGCGAGAGATGATCCTGGCCGGCTTCGTCGAGGCGGTCGCCCCAGTCCTCGCGCAGCGCCTGGGCGAAGCCGTCGATGCTGCGGAGCGGCGCCCGCAGGTCGTGAGACACCGAATAGCTGAACGCCTCGAGCTCACGGTTGAGAATCTGCTGCTCGTGCAGCGACTGTTCGAGCGTGGTGTTGAGGGCGCGCAGCGCGTGATCGCGCTCGCGAATGGTGATCGCCGCGCGGCGCATCGCCCGATCGAGCTCGCCGATTTCGTCGTGGCCGCGCGATGGCTCGTGGCGCAGCCGGTCGCCCTGCGCCAGCCGCTCGGCGTTGCGCCGCAGCGCGGCGACGCGGCGCGCGATGCCGGTGGCGAACAGGTACATCGCCGTGCCCGCGCCGATGAACCCGCCGAGGAACGTGATCCAGACGAGCGGGATCAGGCGCTGGCGGATCCGGCGCAACTCTTCCTCGCTCTGCGCCACGCGCTCATGCTGTGTCGCGAGCAGCGTGTCGAGCATGGCGCGCGCCGCGGTCATCTCCTTCTTGCCTTCGACCAGGTGGCGAATGAGCGCCGGATCGCTCATCGTTGCGCCGCTGCGGCCAAGGGCCACCACCTCGTCGGCAACCCGGACGCGGCGCTCGGCATGCGCGGCGAGATTTTCGAAGTGCCGATGCTCCGTGCCGTCAGCCACGACGGCACGCAAGGCCGCGAGGGCATGCGGCACACGCGCCGCGGCGTCGCCGTAGGGCTGCAGATAGGCCTCATCGCGGGTGAGCAGGAATCCGCGCGCGCCGGTCTCGACGTCGAGCAGCGCGATGAGCATCTCGTGCGCGCGATCGCGCGTGTCGGCCGCGCGGGTGAGCAGCGTCGTTGTCTCTTGCTGCTGCTCGCTGAAGGGCAGCCGCAAGAGGAATGTCGCCACCAGCGCCACGACCGGCAGCACCACCACGAGCAGTCCCTTGTAGGCGACCGGCACATTGGCCCACCACGTGCCGACCGGCCGCCGTCGCCTCACGCCGGCGACTCCAGCCGATCCTGCACCTTCGCCAGCAGTTGATCGGCGAGAAAGGGCTTCTGCAGCAGCGCGTCCTCCTGCATGAAGATCGCCGGAACCGCGGAGTGCGTGGCGTAGCCGGTGATGTAGAGCACGCGCGTCTCGGGAAAGCGATGCTGAACGAGCCGGGCGAGATCGGGCCCGATCATGCCAGGCATCACGACATCGGTAACGAGCAGGTCGAGCGGCTTATCCATCGCCTGAAGGAGAGCCGCGGCTTCGGTGCCCGACGCGGCGGCGAAGACCTCGAAGCCGGCGGAGCGGAGTACGGTTTCAATCAGCGCCCGTACGGACTCCTCGTCCTCGGCCACGAGCACCACGCCCTGGAGCTGATCGCCGCGCCGCGCCGCGCGCGCCAATGGCGCTGCGCTCGGCTCGGCCTGCGCCGTCATCGGCAGATAGACCCGGAACGTCGTCCCCTTCGAGAGCACCGATTCCAGCTCGATGGCGCCCTGGCTCTGCTTGATGATGCCGTAAACGGTTGAGAGCCCCAGCCCGGTGCCTTTGCCCGGTGGCTTGGTCGTGAAGAACGGCTCGAAAATTCGCGCCCGCGTGGCATCGTCCATCCCCGAACCGCTGTCGGCCACCGTGATGACGATGTAGCGTCCGGGCTGGAGCTGCAGGCGCGCCGCATCCGTGACGGTCAAGTCCGCGACCGAGGTCCCCAGCTTCAGCCCGCCGCCGCGCGGCATCGCGTCGCGCGCGTTGAGAGCGAGGTTCATCACGACCTGCTCGAACTGTCCTGGGTCGACACGCGCCTTGCCGGCCGCGCGCTCGACGATCGAGAGCTCGACGTCCGCGCCCATCAACTGCCGGAGCATGGGGATCATCGTCTCGATGGATTCCGAAGGGGCAATCGGCCGCGGCGACAACACCTGCTGCCGGCTGAACGCGAGCAGTTGGCGGGTAAAGCGCGCGGCACGGTCGGCCGCCTGCTTCACCTGCTCGAGCTCGAAGCGCACGGGGCCGCCGTCGTTGGCGATCTTGTCGAGCGCCAGCCCGGTAAAACCGAGAATCGCGGTCAGAAGATTGTTGAAGTCGTGAGCGATGCCGCCGGCAAGCCGGCCGACGGCTTCCATCTTCTGCGACTGCTGCAGCTGGAGCTCGATAGCCTGCCGCGCGGCCCGCTCCTCACCCGCCTGACGGCGAAGCTCAGCGTCTCCGAGCTCGCGCTCGATTGCCGGCACCAGACGGGCCAGATTGTTCTTGAGCACGTAATCGTGCGCGCCGGCGCGCATGGCGTCCACCGCCATGTCCTCGCCGATCGTGCCCGACACGATGATGAAGGGGCAGTCGCGGTCGTGCGCCTTCAGCACCGCCAGGGCATCCAGCGACGAAAAATGCGGCATCGAGTGGTCGCTGATGACCACGTCCCACGTCGCATTATCAATGGCCCGTTCGAACGCGTCGCGCGCGTCCACCCGGAACGCTTCGACCTGATACCCGGTCCGCTCCAAGTGGCGGATCAGCAGCGCTGCGTCGTCCTCGCTATCTTCGACGATCAGGACGCGCAGACTGCCCCGTCCGGGGCTCGAATCTGGCATGGGGACAGCCGTCTTCCTGCAAGAAGGGCCTGGGGGACCGCCGCCCACCGGAGAGACGTGCCCATCGTGATGCAGAGGTGTGGGGCGCTGCAAGCTCTACTTGCGGCGCCCCCATGAGATGGCCAGGGCGCCCAGGCACCCTCAGCCACCTCCATCCGAGATAGCGTAGAGATACTTGTAGCCGCGCAGATACAGGTTGCGGTCCACGAGCGCCGGGGAGGCGTCGAAGCCGTCGTCGAGCGCGTTTTCGGCGAGAACCTCGAACGTCGCGCCGTGCTTGAGCACGACGGTCGTGCCGTCCCGGCCGGCGATGTAGACGCGGCCGGCCGCGGCCACCGGCGACGCAAAGACGTTGGGCGCCTTCTCGAGCCTCTGCACCTGATAGTGCGGCTTGCCCGTCCTGGCGTCGAACGCCGACAGCAATCCGTTGTTGGTCTTGAGGAAATAGAGCACACCGTCGTAGACCAGCGGCGATGGGACGTACGGCGTGTCCCGGTTGACGGACCAGACGACGTGGCCGGTGTTGGTGATGTCGCCGGACGCGCCATCGAGCTTGATCGCCTTCAGGCTATTGCCCCTGAATCCGCTCGTCGCGAACACCATCCCGTTCTCGAACACGGGAGACGGGATCGGGTTCATGGTGAGACCAGCGGTTTCCCAGACGATGCTGCCGTTGGCGAGATCGTAGCTGCGCAGACGCTTCTCGCCCGGCACGATCACCTGCGCGCGGCCGTTCTGCTCGACGACGAGCGGCGTCGCCCACGTATCGATCTCGTCCCGATTGACCCGCCAAAGCTCGTTTCCGTTGCGCTTGTCGAGCGCCACCACGAAGGACTGGCCCCCAAGGTGGTCCCAAACCACGACGACGGTGTTGCCGTGCAGGACCGGCGTCGAGCCTTCGCCGAACTGATTGCGCATCTTCTTGTCGCCGAGATCCTTTTCCCAGACCTTCGTGCCGTTCAGGTCGTAGCAGTAGATCCCGAACGACTCGAAGTAGGCGATCAGATGCTGGCCGTCGGTGATTGGCGAACCCGACGCCCACGTCCCGTTGTCCACGTGCGAGTCCTCGTGCGGCGTCTGCTCCCGGGCGGCCCGCTCCCACACGATCTTGCCGGTGTGCCGATCGAGCGCCATCACCTTGAACACGTGCGGCGGCTTCGGGTTCACCGACCCGAGCGGCTTGTGCGATTCGTCGCCGCCCAGCCCCGCCGGAACCGCCGTCTGTAAATAGAGACGGTCGCCCCAGACAATCGGCGACGACGATCCGCGTCCGGGAATTTCGACTTTCCACTTGATGTTCCTGGTTTCGCTCCACGTGACCGGCGGGTTGGCCTGCCTCGAAACGCCGGTGGCATATGGCCCGCGCCACTGTGGCCAGTATTTCTCGCCCTCTGCGGCCAGGAGATGAACAGTCAGCGATAGGGCAGCGGCCAGAGCGAGAGGGATGGTTCTGAGAAACGCCATACCGCACTTTACGACGGCGCTGCCTCGAGTGTGACGGGATCGTGCGACTCCGATGGCACGAGCGATGAATCAGTCGCGTTTGGGAGGAGCTGAACCGTGGCCGACGAGATTTCGGAGGTCGATCTCACAGAAGAGCAGAAGCGGGCGAACATGATCCGGTTGGCGTTCGGGGGCGACGAGGAGAAGTTCAAGAGATTCTCGACACGGTCCGCGATGCCATACCGCTTGGCGTCGGCGCCGTGATTCGCGGGAGCGCCGTGACCGGCCAGCGCTGGCGCGACGGTGCGCCATTCGACGCGGATGGCCCCGGCACCAGCGACCTGGATCTCACGCTGGTTGGCGGCGAGGCGCTGAAGCTCTTCCGATTCGACGGTTTCTACGTGCCGGGATTGCACTCGCGTCCGATCAGCAAAGACGAAGACGACTTTGCGCCGGAGCTCACGCCGGTCCGCCTCAAGTTGATGGCGATGGTGGGGCGGCCGGTCAACATTCAGGCCACCGGCGATCTGGTGATGTTCCTGCGCGGCGACCTGCTCGGTCAGCCCTATCTCACGATCGTGCCGCGCGCCGAGCCGGGCGACGCGGATCCGCGGCCGACGTGACTCTCACGCCCTCAGCTACAACATCAGGCTTGGCGGCAACGGCCGCGAAGCCGCGATTGCGGCAGCCATCAATGCACAGGCCCCGGACCTCGTCATCCTTCAGGAGGCGACGCGTCCCGGCGTCGTCCGCCGGATCGCCGATGCGACCGGCATGGCGACCGTCATCTCGTCGCCCGGCCGATCGGTGGCGTGTATCAGCCGCGCGCCGATCGCCGCGCACCGCTGGGCGCGGCCGCGCTTTTCGCAGCACGCCTTTCTCGAAATCGTCCCCGAAGGATTCGACGTCCGCATCTTCGGCGTCCATTTGAGCGCCGTGCACGCCGCGTGGACCGAGCGCCGCCGTGTGCACGAATTGCGTTCGCTCCTCGCGACCACACAGAGATACAAGGACGCGTTTCATCGTGGTGGTCGGCGACTTCAACACGCTTGCGCCAAACGAAGCGCTCGATCTGTCGCGGCTGCCCTACCGGTTGCGTCTGCTGGTGTGGCTATCGGGCGGCCGCATCCGCTGGCAGACAATCGCCATCATGCTCGGCGCCGATTACGTCGACGGCTATCGAGCGCTCAACGCCAACCGCGAGGGATACACGTTCCCGACGTGGGATCCGCACGTGCGCCTCGATTACGCGTTTACCCCAAAGGCTTTCGCCGACCGCTTGATCTCCTGCTCAGTTGCGGCGGTTGACCCGGAGCTGAAGCGCGCTTCCGATCATTTCCCCCTGCGCGTTCAATTTCAGTGCTGAGCGCGCTGATCCGAACGCCAAAGGTAGTTCCACTACCAATCGGCGCCGTATTCGTCGGGATGTTCCACCACGTTTTCCACTCCTTTCGCCCGGTACGGAACTTGATGTTTCTCAACGCTAGAACGGTTGAGGCTTTAAGGACGGCCCCGATCAAGGGGCATGGAGGAAACGAAGGAGGAGGGGTGGAGAACAACCGGCTGCTGACGGACCTCGATGCGAATGAGTGGGCGTCGCTCGCTCCGCATCTGCAGCACGTCACCGTCGAACGCGGCGAGGTGCTGGCAGAACCCGGCGACGCGTTGCTCCACGTGTACTTTCCAATCGATGGTGTGTTGTCGCTCGTCGGTACGACGGAAAACGGGGCCACCGTCGAACTCGCTGATGTCGGGCGCGAGGGTGTTGCCATGGTGTCGGCCGTGTTCAGCAACCGCCTGTTGCCATATCGAGTGATCGCGAAGATCGCGGGCCGCGCCACGCGCATTCCTACCGAGATTGTCGCGCGCCAGGTACGCGAATGCGGCGAACTGCACCAGCGCATGCTGGAAGCGGTGGAGGGCGTGATCGCGCAGATCAGCCAGTCCGCGGTCTGCAACCGTTATCACAACGCCAAGCAGCGTCTGGCGCGTTGGCTGCTCACCACCGCCGACCGCGCGCAGATGACGGAGCTGGCGCTTACGCACGAATTCATTTCCTCGATGGTAGGAGGTCCCCGAAGCGCGGTGACCGAAGCGTCAGCGGAACTGCGCGAGGCGGGGGCGATTACATATTCGCGAGGCTCGGTGTCGATCGAAGACCCGCAAGTGTTGCAGCGCGAAAGCTGCGAGTGCTACCAGGCGGTTGGTACCCGCGCCCACGCCAGCTTGCTGGTAGTAGCACTGCCAGGCTAGGGAGACTTGCGTAGGATTTCAGACTGACGCGCTGGATGTGAACATGTCAGCGTTAACCACGGATCAGGTGATATCGGACATCGCGGGAAACCAGCTGCTCAACGGACTCGAGGCTCGCGAGCTGGAGCTTCTCCGTCCGCACTTCGTCAAGGTGACGCTCGAGGTTGGCGACGTCGTGGCAGAGGCTGGCCAGCTCGCCGACTTTGTCTACTTCCCTACAGAAGGGGTGCTCTCGCTCGTCGGCACGACTCACGGCGGCGCAACGGTCGAAGTGGCGTTGGTTGGCCGCGAAGGGGTCGCCACGATTTCGGCAATTCTCGGCCGCACCCGGTTGCCGTTTCGCATCGTCACGCACGTGGCGGCCAAGGCCTGGCGGCTCCCGACCGATGTCATCACCCGTCAGCTCCGCGATTGCGGCGATCTGCACGAACGGCTGCTCTCGTATTCCGAGAGCGTCATCTTTCAAATCGGCCAGTCGGCGATCTGCAATCGCTTTCACAACGCCAAGCAGCGGCTCGCCCGGTGGCTGTTGATGACCGTCGAGCGGGCCGGCACGCGGGAGTTGCCGCTGACACATGAGTTCATTTCCTACATGGTCGGCGGGCCGCGCAGCGCCGTCACCGAAGCGGCCTCGGCGCTCCGCGATTCCGGTGCAATCGACTATCGGCGCGGCTTCGTCATGGTCCGCGACCCCGCGCGCCTCGAGCAGGAAGCGTGCGAGTGCTACGCGGCAGTCCGTGATGCCGGGCTGATCTGAGCCCGTCGCGCTACGAAACATTTCGTTGACAGCTACGAATCAGTTCGTATAATCTCCGGCCATGGGGCGTTTACGGCCGACCGACGCGGAGCTCGCCATCCTCCGGGTGCTCTGGGAACTTGGCCCGGTGACCGTCCGTCAGGTTCATGAGGCGCTGGCGGACACGCGCGAGACGGGCTACACCACGACACTGAAACTCATGCAGATCATGGCGGAGAAGGGGCTCGTCACCCGCGACGAGAGTGCGCGCACGCACGTCTATGCCGCCAGGGTCGGCGAGGAGCAGACGCAGAACCAGCTGGTGAAGGACCTGGTCGATCGCGCGTTTGGCGGATCCGCCGAAGCCTCGGTCCTACGCGCGCTCAACGCCGATGCAACCTCGCCCGACGACCTGCGCGAAATCCGCAAGCTGATCGACGACTATCGGGAGAAGCGCAAATGATCGACCTTCGCGGATTCGTCGAGCAGGCCGCGATGCAGGCGCTCGCCTGGACGCTGGTGCACTTCGTCTGGCAGGGCGCCCTGCTCGGTTTCGCCGCCTTCCTGCTACTGCGCGTCGTCCGGCCGGCGCGAGCCGCGTCGCGATATGCCATCGGCGTCGCCACGCTCGCCCTGATGCTGGCCGCCTGCGTCGCCACGTTCGTGACGCTTGCCGATCAACCGCGTGTGCCGGAAGTTGCCGTGGCGCCGGTTGACCCCGTTGCAGCGCCGCAGGGGTCGCAGGTCACGGGGCTGATGATCGCGGACATGAACGCCAGTCCCGGTGCGCGTGCCTTGGTCGCGGCGCCCGCCGATCGGTCGCATCCGTTTCGCGTCGAGCCGTTCGGCCCGTTGCCGCTTCTCGCGATCGTCAGTGTCTGGGCGCTCGGCGTGCTCGCCCTGTCGTTCCGCCTCGTCGGCGGGTGGGTGCTGACACGTCAGCTGGCGTATCGCGCAATCGATGCCGTATCGCCGGCCGTCGAGCACGCGGCGCGCGAGATTGCCGAGCGGCTGCAGTTGACGCGCGCGGTCGCGATCGTCGAGTCGCGGGCCGTCGCGGTGCCGACGCTCGTCGGCTGGATCAAGCCGGTGGTGCTGCTGCCGACCGCGGCGTTGGCGGGATTGTCGCCGGAGCAGCTGCAGGCCATCCTGGCGCACGAGCTCGCGCACGTGCGGCGGCACGACTACCTGATAAATCTGCTGCAGTCCGTGGTCGAGACGCTGCTCTTCTATCACCCGGCCATCTGGTGGGTGTCGGCGCAGGTCCGTGAGGAGCGCGAGCACTGTTGCGACGATCTCGCGGTGGACGTCTGCGGCGATCGACTCGTGTACGTGTCGGCGCTCGCCGAGCTCACGCTCATTGCCGGGCATCGCGGATTCGCGCTCGCCGCCACCGATGGATCGCTCGTCGAGCGCGTGCGCCGCATCCTCGGCCGTCAGCGGCCGACGCACGAAGTGCCGCCGGTGTGGACGTCGCTCGCCGTGCTGGCCCTCGTTCTGGGCACGGCCGGCAGCTTCAGCGCCGCGCCGAGTGGCGACGCCAGCGTGGCCGGTGACATCTCGCTCGCCGAGCAGGTGAGCGAACTCGATCGGCGCGCCCAGGACGCCGCTGCGGCGGCCAATGCGGCGCAGACGACCCGCGAGCGCGAACTCGCCGAACGCGCCCGCGAGGACGCCGAAAGACGGCGCGAGGCCACGGAACGGATGCGCGAGGACCTCGAGCGCCAACGCGAAGCGGCGATGCGCGCCCGCGAGGAGGCCGAGCGCCGGCGAAGCGAGTCGGTCTGGTATCGCGACTGGTTCGATTGGGCTGCGCCGCCCGCACCTCCGGTACCGCCAACTCCGGCGGCGCCTCCGGCGCCCCCCGCACCTCCCGCACCTCCGGCCGCGCCCGCACCGCCAGCGCCTCCGCCGCCTCCAACGCCAGCGGCGTCACCGGCGCCTCCAGCACCGCCCGCGCCTCCGGCACCGCCCGCGCCTCCGGCACCCCCGGGGTGGAATCTTCAGTCCAGCGGCTCGGGCAACTTTGTGTGGTCCAACGACGGCGAGAAGCTGGCGGTCAAGTGGACCGGCGCGTTCCGCGTCGCCGAGTCCGATCGCGACATCGAATGGGTCGAGGAGGGCGCAACGGTCATAATCAGCGACGGCGGGGTCTTCGCCAACCGCGTCGAACTCGAGGGTCTGAGCGGCGGCCGCATCGAGCGCACGTTCTCCAAAAACGGCTTCAAGCGCGAGTACGAGCCGGAAGGGCGGCAATTCCTCGAGCAGGCGATCAACCTGATGGTGCGGCGCAGCGGCATGTTCGCGCATGAGCGCGTCGCGCGATTCCTGCGGCAGGGCGGCCCCGACGCGGTCCTCGCCGATATCGATCGGCTGGCCGAGTCGAGCTACGTGCGGCGCGTCTATTACGCCGAGCTGCTGAAGCAGGCGACGCTCGACGAACGTCTCTTGTCGCGCGTGCTGCAGCGCGTGCCCACCGACCTCACATCAGACCACGAGAAGTCCACCCTTCTCACGTCGATTGCCGGCCTGCCGGCGGCGAACGACACCCATCGCGCGGCGGTCGCGCGCGCCGCGCGCGATATCGGCAGCGACTACGAGCAGCGCCGCGCGCTCTCGGCCGCGATGGCGTCTGCGCCTCTGGCGGCGGTCGTCGCCGACGCGGTCATCGACGCGGCGTCCACCGTAAATTCGGACCACGAGCGCGGGGTGATTCTGTCGTCGCTCGCGGCCAAAGGCGGTGTCACCGCCGCAACATCGCCGGCGTTCATGGCGCTCGTGCGCAGCATGCCTTCGTCCTACGAGCAGCGTCGCGTGCTGGCGGCCGTGGCGGCGCAGCCCGCGATGTCCCACGCGGTGGCACTCGAGGGCGTCAAAGCGGCGGCGGCCATCGAGAGCTCGCACGACCAGGCGACAACGCTGATGGCGTTCGTCGAGCGCGGCGCGCTGACCGACGCGACAGCGGACGCGTTCTTCGCGTCGGCGATGGAAATCGACTCGTCGTACGAGCTGTCGCGCGTGCTGCGCGCTGCCGCCGCGCAGGCCGCGCCCAGCGAGCGCATCCTGGCCGGCCTGCTTCGAGCCGCCGCGCGGGTCAGCGGCGGCCACGACCGGGCGAACCTGCTGGTGGATGTGGCCAGCCGCTACTCGATCAGCGGCGCCGCGCGCGAGCTGTATCTCGCCGCGACCCGCAGCCTCGGCACGGCTGACGAAAACCGCGCCCTGGCAGCGCTGGTGCGTGCCGAGCGTCGCTGACCGATTCGTTAACCACAGCGGCCCTCGTCCGTATCTAAGGTTGTGACTAGATCCGTGATACGGACGGGCTTGCCCGCGGTTGTTGCGCTCCTTCTGTCGTCGGCTGCCACCGCGCAAACCACGCCGCGCCCCGAGGCGGCGCCCCCGGCGACCGCCGTGCCGGTCGAGGTCGATGCGCACACCACGCGCGAGCGGCTGCGCGAGCTGATGGCGCGCTTTCCACCCGATCTCGGCCGCATCCTCAAGATGGACCCGTCGCTCCTCCGCAGCGAGCCCTACCTGGCGCAGTATCCGGCGCTCGCCACCTTCCTGGCCGCGCATCCGGAGATCGCCCACAACCCGTCGTTCTTCCTCCAGTTCGTCGAGACCGGCTGGAACGAGTGGCAGCCGGTAGACGCCAAGGCCGAGACCGCGCGGATGTGGCGGAACTTCATGGAGGGGCTGAGCGCGTTCGCCGTGTTCATCACCGTGGCCGGGCTGATCGCGTGGTTCGTGCGCACTTTCATCGACTACCGCCGCTGGCTGCGCGTCTCGAAGGTGCAGACCGAGGTGCACAACAAGCTGCTCGAGCGCTTTGCCGGCACCGGCGACCTGTTGGCCTACGTGCAGTCGCCGTCCGGCCGGCGCTTCCTGGAGTCGGCGCCGATCCCGCTCGATCCCGCCTCGCGTCAGATCACCGCGCCGATCGGCCGCATCTTGTGGGCGGTGCAGGCCGGGGTGGTGGTGTTTGCCGTCGGCGTCGGCTTTCAGTTCGTCAGCGGACAGTTGATCGACGACATCGGTCAGCCAATGGGCGTGCTCGCCGCGCTCTCGATGGCGCTCGGCATCGGCTTGATCGCGTCCGGCGGCGTCTCCTACATCCTGTCGCGGCGGTTTGGCTTGCTCGATCAGGCGCCCCCGGCCGGATCCGAGCGTCCCGATCCACCGCTCGTCTGATATGCGCGATCTCACGATTTCCGAGCTGGAGCGGCTTGCCGCCGAAAGCGACGCCAAAGACGTCGCGTTCCAGATGGACGAGGACGCCTTTCGCGCGTTTTACGATCGGACGGCGCGCGGGTTGTGGGGATACCTATCGCGCCTCACCGGCGATCGCCAGCTCGCAGACGACTTGTTGCAGGAGACCTACTACCGGTTCCTGCGCGCCAGGCGCGACTACGAAAGCGAGGAGCACCGGCGCAATTCGCTTTTCCGCATCGCCACCAATCTGGTCATCGACGTGCGTCGCAAGCCGAGCGTGGCGAGCCTGCCGGATCCCGACAAGGCGCGCGGCCTGCACGTCGATGGCGATCTCGCCGATCGGACCGTGCACCGCACCGATGTCCGCCGCGCGCTGGCGCGCCTCAAGCCGCGCGAACGCGCGCTGTTGTGGCTCGCGTACGCGCAGGGCGCGTCGCATCGCGAGATCGCGGCGGTGCTCGGGCTCAAGACCGCGAGCATCAAGCTGCTCCTCTTCCGCGCGCGGCACAAGATGGCGAACATGCTGCGAGGCGAGTCATGACCAGCTGCAAACGGGAACCGGACGTGCTCGATGCGGTTGCCACGGGCCGGCTCGATGCGCTCGACGAGCACCTCGCCGCGTGCGAGGCGTGCCGCGACACGCTGCTCGTTGCCCGCGCGTTGGCGCATGAGCAGGACGCCGCCTGGACCGATGCCGCGCTGCCCACGGCCGACGTGGTTTGGTTTCGCGCACAGCTCAGGGCGCGAGCCGAAGCGGCGCGCCTCGCCGCCCGGCCGGTGCTGGTGGTGCAGGCCATTGCCTTGGCCTGTCTCGTCGGCGCGATCGCTGGCGTCCTAGGCACCGGGACGTGGTGGCTGTGGTCGTGGGTAGCATGGTTGAGTAGCGCCGCATCCGTGGTTGCGAGCGCCGACGGCACGCTGGCGATCACCACGCTGGCGATTCGCGGCATCCTGCTCGCGCTGGCCGTCTGGCTGGTGATCGTGCCGATGGCGGTTTATCTCGCCGCGATGGAAGACTGAGCGGCGGAAGCGCGAAGCGTCGCCACGGCCTTATGTAAAATGTAGGGCATGAAATTCAGCACAGCAGTCCTCGCGCTGGCGGCCGTGTGGGCGCTTGGCGTGGCTCATTCATCCCTGAACGCGCAGGCGCCGAAATCGGTATGGGAAGGCGCATACACCGAGGAGCAGGCCAAACGCGGCGAAGAAGCGTACACGATGAACTGCTCGGAATGTCATCAGCAGGAATTGTCGGGCGATGGCTTTGCGCCGGCCCTCTCAGGCGCCGAGTTCCTGAACGCCTGGAACGGTCTTACCTTGGGCGACCTCTACGAGCGCATCCGCATCTCGATGCCGCCGGGCAAAGAAACCGCCGTCTCGAATGAGTCCAAGGCCGACGCCCTCGCGCACATCCTCAAGTTCAACAAATTCCCGGCGGGCACGACCGACCTGCCGGCACAGACCGAAGTTCTCAAGGGCATCAAGTTCGAGGCGACGAAGCCTGGGCAGTAGCTCTCCATGGTGCCTGGAGTGCCTATCTCCATGGTGCCTGGGGTGCCTAAAGGTGCCTCGGGTGCCTGAGGTGCATCGTGCTCGGTGCTTGGTACATGGTGCTAGATGCGGGGAACAGTAGCGCGCGGACCTTGGGTCCGCGATCGTTAAGCACCTGACAACGGACTCACCAAGCACAGGCACCACGCACCAAGACACCCGAGGAGCGCAAAGCACCCTTAGGCCCCACCGGCCGACGCACCGAGCACCGAAGCACCCGCACTAAGCATCCTGCACCCAAGGCACCCCAAGGCACTCTTTGGCACCTTGAGGCACCCATTCTGCTGTATCCTCCCTTAGCTCTGCCGGAGGACACATGCGACGACCCCTTGCTGCGTTCGGCGTTGGCCTTTTCTTCGCGCTCGCTCTGCATCTCTCACCTGCGCCGGCCGCACAAGGCTCTCCGCCACGCGTCGATTTCGTCCGGGACATCCAGCCGCTCTTCCGCCAGCAGTGCATCGGCTGCCACGGACCTGGACAGCAGATGAACGGCCTGCGTCTCGATCGCCGGCGCGATGCGATGCGCGGTGGCACGCTTCCGGTCATCGGGCCTGGGAATGGGGAGGCGAGCCAGCTGTACCTGCGTGTCTCGGGCACGCGCTTCGGGACTCAGATGCCGCCCACCGGCGCGCTCAAGCCGGAGCAGGTCGCGCTGATCAAATCGTGGATCGATCAGGGCGCCGAGTGGCCGGACGAGGCCGCCAACGACGCGCCGGTCACGCCGCCCGACCCGGGCGCGGTCAAGTTGAACGACGCACTGCGTCGAGACGATCGTGCGGCGTTCACCGGCGTGCTCAGTGCCGCTCCCGCGGCGGCAAACGCGAAGGGCAACAACGGCATCACGCCGCTGATGGCGGCGACGATTTATGGAGACGTGTCCGCGATGCAGGCGTTGCTCGCGGTGGGCGCCGATGTCAACGCGCGAAACGAGGCCGGCGCCACGGCATTGATGTGGGCGGTCGGCGATCCCGCCAAGACGCAGCTGCTGGTCGAGCGCGGCGCCGACGTGAACGCTGCGAGCAATGACTTCCGCACGCCGCTGATGATCGCCGCCGGGATCCGCGGCTCGAGCGCGACCGTCAAAATGCTGCTGGCCAAGGGTGCGAATACGTCGGCGAGAGCGCCGGCGCTGTTCGCCAGCACCAACCCGCTGGTTGAAGCCGCTAGCGTCGGCAATGAGGATGTCTTCCGCTTGCTCGTGAGCGCGGGCGCTGATGTCGCCGCCGCCGGTCCGGTCGCGATCTACATGGCCACGCTCTCGGGCTGCGAACCGTGCGCCGAGACGCTGATCAAGGCGGCGCCGCCGCCGGTCGTCACGATCGCCGCCTTTCTGCTCGCGCCGCCTGGCGCCGACGCATCGCATACGGGCGGGTTGCCGGCGCGCGGCGCCGACGTCAACGCACGCGATCCCGAAGGGCGGCCGTTGATTGTATCGGTGGCGAGCTCCGACGCGCTGCCGGTCGCCACGATGGAGGCGCTGTTGAAGGGCGGCGCCGACGTCAACGCCACCGGACCGAACGGCGAAACCGCCCTCGATGCGGCGGTTGAGCGCGGCGCGACTCCGCTCGTCTCGCTGCTTACCAGGTCGGGCGCGAAGCGCGGCGCGGGCGCGGCCGGTACGCCTCCCGCGTTTGCGCCCGCCGCGTCGCCGCGGGCGGCGATCACGCGCGCGCTTCCGCTCATTCAGCGGACCGACGAGACCTTTCTGAAGAAATCGGGTTGCGTGTCGTGCCACAACAACACGCTGGCGGCACTAACAATGGCGACCGCGCGGCAGCGTCAGCTGCCAGTTGACGAGAGCATCGCGCGGCGGAGCGCGTCACGCATTGCCGCGTTCATCGAGTCGTGGCGGGAGCGGGCGCTGCAGAACATCGGGATCCCGGGCGACTCCGACACGATCAGCTACATCCTGCTCGGGCTCGCCGCCGAGAACCACGCGCCCGATGCGGCCACCGACGCGATGGCCCGCTTCCTCATGACGAAACAGCTGGCGGACGGACGATGGCACATCTTTGCGCACCGGCCGCCAATCGAGTCGAGCGACGTCGAAGTGACTGCGGTGTCGATGCGCGCGCTGCAGACGTACGCTCCGCGCGTTGCGCGCGGACAGGCGCAGGCGGCCATCGCGCGCGCCGCTGCCTGGCTGGCGACGGCGCGGGTCGCATCCACCGAAGATCGCGTCTATCAGCTGATGGGACTGGCGTGGAGCGGCGCGAGCCGTCAACAGCTCGAGCCCGCTGCCCGCGCGCTGCTCGCCGAGCAGCGCTCGGATGGCGGATGGGCGCAGATCCCGACGCTGCAGAGCGACGCCTACGCAACGGGGCAGGCGCTGGTCGCGTTGGCCGAGACCGATACTGTGCCAATGAGCGACGCGCGATTCCAGCGTGGCGTCCAGTACCTGATGAGCACGCAGGCGGCGGACGGCTCGTGGTTCGTGGCGACGCGGTCGATCGCGATTCAGCCGCTTTTCAACCCCGACTTTCCGTACGGCCGCAACGCCTTCGTCTCGGCGGCCGCCACCAACTGGGCCACGCGCGCGCTGACTTACACAGTCGCGCGCTGAGGATGCTTCGGGTGCTTGAAGTGCCTCGGGGACCAGTAGTGCGGATCGCTTCGGTGTGCTTCGCGCCGTTTCGCATCTAAGGTCCGCGCCACCGACCTTCGCGCTCAGGGTCTTTTAAACCGCCCCACCAGAAGCCGCCGTCTTCGAACGCGGTGGTGGTGAGCGTGAGACCGGGCCCCTGCGGTCCGCGGCCGCCCTGACCTCGGCCCTGCGCGCCGCCCGGCGCCGGAGCGCCGCCGCCCTGTGCCGAGGCGGTTGCGACCAAAGCCATGAGTCCGAGGCCATTGGTGGCGCGTTTAGTAGGGCTGTCGGGTGCGCGTTCGCGCGCTAGCGTCGCGCCTGCGCCCTCTCCTGAAAATCGAGCTCGCGCTTCAACAGGTTGCGACCTGTCGTGATCGTCCGGCCGAATTCCAGATACGGCTCGCCTTCCGGCCCATACGACGGCCATGTGGGCAGGCCCGCGCCATTGGGATCGCCGGTCGTGACGAAGTTGGCCCAGTAGCTCGACATCGTGTCGGCCAGCTTGCGATCGGCGTCGGTGTAGGCGAAGCCGGCTTCGCGCGGATCGGAGGACGGCACCACGTTGAACACGTACGGGATCTCTGCGGCGTGAAACGCCTGAAGCTCCGCGGACTGCGGATGCGGAGGGACGTACGAGAAGTAATAGAGAAACGCTTTCGATCCCGCGGCCACCGTGGCGCGTGCCCATTGCCGCATGTTGAGCGAGAAGAACGCGTCCCGCGCCGAGGCAAGCGCCGCCTTTGCGGCGTCAGCGTCCGTCTTCACGCCGTAGGTCTCCTCGAATTCGGTCGCCAGGTCGCCGTATTGCTTCGTGTTGCGCTGGCGCAGCTCCGCGATCGTTTTTGGCGCGGTGCCCAGACCGGCAAGCGACGTCATCTCGTCCGAGTTCGAGCCCACGATCACCGGCACGTTGTTGTGTGTCTTGAGCGCGAAGATGTTCCTGATCTCGTCGGGCAGGACCCAGCCATCCACCGTTTCCTGGGTGCGAATGGCTGGTGCAAGAACCTTCTCCACCGGCAGCGCGCGCAGGGCGGCGAGCGAGCCGGCGCCGGCGGCTTTTGCGAAGGCAAGGCCGACCTGTTCCGCCGCCGTCCCGGAGCGGTCGTCGCGGAGCCACGGCGTGCGGTCGAAGCGCCCGCCGCTCTCGCCGATGGCGCGGATGAACAGCCCCTTTGCCAGCGGCGACGCCACGAGCGTGTTGACGCTCCACGACCCAGCCGACTCGCCGGCGATCGTGACCTCGGCCGGATCGCCACCGAACGCGGCGATGTTCTTCTGCACCCACTGGAGCGCAGCGATCTGATCGAGCACACCGTAGTTTCCCGATGAGCGCCGCGGCGATTCCACCGTGAGCTCCGGATGCGCCAGATAGCCGAGCGCGCCGAGCCGATAGTTGAGCGAGACGAGGACGATGCCCTTCCTGGCCAGCGGCACGCCGTCGCGGGTGTCGCTGATGCCCGAACCACGGGTGAGCGCCCCGCCGTGAATCCACACCAGCACGGGCAGACGCTCGCCCGCCTTCGCGGGCGTCCAGACGTTGAGGAACAGGCAGTCCTCGCTCTGCGGCTGCTGCGGGCGGATGTAAACCGATCCGGCCTGGTACTGCGTCTGCGGGCACTCGGCGCCGAATGTCGACCCGTCGCGGACGCCGCGCCACGCGATCACCGGCTGCGGCGGTTTCCATCGCCGCTCGCCCACTGGCGGCGCGGCGTAGGGAATGCCCTTGAACACGCGCACGCCGCGGTCGCTGACACCGGTGATCTCTCCGCCTTCGACCCGCACGGTGTCGGCCGCCGTCGATGTCCCCACGATGAGCGCTCCTATGAGACCGATCACCTGCACCGTTCGCACGACCGTCTCCTATTCCCTGAGCTTCCGCAGCGTCACCGAGAACGCCTGCCGTCCGGCCTGCGGATCGTAGACGATTACCGGCATCAGGCGTCCGCGAATCTTGTGCGGATTCGCGCGCGCGTAGGCCATCAGCGTTCGTGCTAGCCTCTCTTTGGCTTCGCGCAACGGCTCGCCGCGATCGAGGCCGCTGACCAGATCGTTGATCGTGAGCGGCCACGGCTGGCTCGAGAGCAGCGCGTCCACGATAGTGCCCTTGACGACGTTGTGCGAGAAGTTGAAGAAGAAGGCCATCGGCGAATAACGATCCGCCGTCGGCCGCAGCCGCTCGAAGTCGGCGAGCAGATCGTCGGCATGGCGGCGGAATCCCTCGCGGAACACGCCAATCTCCGCCTCCCACGGCGCGAGAAAGTCCGGCACGCCGCCGACGAACACGCGCGCGTCGGGCGTGAGCCCGTTGAGCATGGCCTCGACGATGATGTCGCGTTCGCGGCCGGCGATCCCGGCCTCGTGCATCCGTTGGTATTCGCGCATCAGCGTCGCCAGCGAGAACACCAACCACGGGTAGTCGGCGATGTTGTCGTTGCGCATGTTGACGGTGTCGCGTCCGTAGGTGGCTTCGAAGCCGAAGCGAAGATGGCTGCCCAAGCAAGGCGCGTGTCCGATTGCCACTCGAGTCTGGTGCCTGGCGTTGAGCGTCCGCGTCCGCGAGAGGAGCAGATCGTAGCCGTGCTCGGCGAGCTCGAAGTGTGAGGTGGCGATGAGAATCAGCGTCTCGCCGTCGGCGGCGAACCGCTGACCGCTCCCGTCCGCACCCTGAAGCAACTCGAGCAGCGCATGCAGCCGATCGAGATTGGCGTCGGCATCGCCCTCGTCCCAAACGCGGAGGGAGAGCAGCGCGAGCAGATACATGAAGTAGTAGTCGAGCAGGATTGCGAGGACGAGGGGATCGGTGTCTTCGTCGCCGCGCAGGTCGGCGACGTAGTTCAGTACGTCCACGGCGATCATGTCGGCGTTGACATGGTCGGCGACGCCGTCCCAGTCGTGCATCGCGTGCAGGCCTTCGCGGCGGGTCCTGCGATCGAGCGTTGTGATGATGCGCTCGAGGTCGAACGTGGCGCCGCCGGCGGTCCACTGGTGCGACTGCATCGCGCCGCGCAGCCGCAGCAGGTCGTTTCTGAGATTCCCTGACTTGGAAACGGTGGAGATGATCTCGCGGCGCACGGCGCCGGACAGCAATCCCTCCAGCAGCGCGCAGGCGCCATCGAAGCCGGCACGACTCATCAGGTTTGTTGCAGCATAGCATCACGACTCGCGGCCCTGCCGTGTGTGCGATCGGCGGTTCGCGGAACCCATCGGATGAGTTCATCTGTTGCGCATCGAGTGAATGTTCAGCGCCCACGGCGCGAAAACCGCCGTAGAATCGCGCCATGACGATCAACCCGACTGGCCGCTGGCTGCGAGCGTTTGTTCTTTCCGGCGTCCTTGCGTCCACGGCACTTGCGATCGGCGCCGTCTCTGGCGCCGGCACCGGGCTCCTGGCGGCACAGACCGCCGCGCTGGCGCCGAGCACGGCGGACGTCGAGGCGATTTTCAAGGCGTGGACGTCGTCTACGCCCGGCTGCGCCGTTGCCGCGTCGGCGCCGGGCCAGCCGGCCATCAGTCGCGCCTACGGGATGGCCGATCTCGAGCACGACATCAGGAACACGCCGGACACGATCTTCGAAGGCGGCTCGGTGGCGAAGCAGTTCACGGCGGCGGCCGTGCTGCTGCTCGCGAAGGACGGCAAGCTGTCGCTCGACGACCCGGTCCGCAAGTACCTGCCGGAACTGCCCGAATACGCCGCGCCGCTGAAGATCCGCCACATGCTCAATCACACGAGCGGGTTGCGCGACTGGGGCAGCCTCGAGGGCATCGCCGGTTGGCCGCGCACCTCACGCGTCTATACGCACGCGCATGTCGTGGAGATTCTCGCGCGCCAGCGGGCGACCAACTTCACGCCCGGCACACGCTGGTCGTACAGCAACTCCGGCTACAACCTGTCGGCGGTCATCGTCTCGCGTGTGAGCGGTATGTCGTTCGCCGAGTTCTCGCGCACGCGAATCTTCGAGCCGCTCGGGATGACGCACACTTCGTGGCGCGACGATCACACGCGCATCGTCAAGAACCGCGCGGTCGCGTATAGCGCGGCAGGCGGCAGCTATGGCATCCAGATGCCGTTCGAGAACGTACACGGCAATGGCGGGCTGCTGACGACGGTTGGCGACCTGCTGAAGTGGAATGAGAACTTCGCCGGGCCGAAGATCGGTGATTCAGCCTTTGTCGCCGAGCAGCAGCAGGTAGGCCGCTTTACCGATGGCCGGGCCCACGACTACGCGCTCGGGCTCAGGGTCGGCCTGTACAAAGGTGTCCGGCAAGTCGATCACAGCGGATCGACGGCAGGATACCGTGCGCACCTGTCGCGGTATCCGGATCAAAAAGTGTCGGTAGCCGTGCTCTGCAACGTGAGCAGCGGCGACGCGACGCGATCCGCCCATGCAGTGGCGGATCTTCTTCTGCGTGACAGCTTGAAGCCCGCAGCGCCGCCGCAGCCGGCGCAGGTCGTGACCGAAGCCGATGCGACGCGGATTGCTGGTCTCTATCGAGATATCGCTCGAGGGCTGCCGACTGTGGTCGCGCGGGAACAGGCTGCGCTGCGGCTGGAATCAGGCTCGGGGCAGGCTCCGGTCGCGCTCACGCCGGTGGCGGCAAACAGCTTCGTCACCAGCGCCGGCGTGCGCTGGGAATTCGACGGCAGCGGGCGGGTGCGTGTCACCGACGAGTTCGGTACGGTCGATACCCTCGAGCGGGTCGAGCCGGCAAAGCCGTCGCGCGCGCAGCTGCAGGGGCTCGCGGGCGCCTATACCAGTGACGAGATCGAGACGACGCTCACGGTTGTCGTCGATGGGGATGGGCTTGCGATCAAGCGCCGGCCGGATACGACGATCGCGCTGCGCCCGGTGTATGCCGACGCGTTCTCGGCGGGCTCGCTCGGACTGGTGATCTTTCGCCGGGATGCCAGCGGCGCGCCGACGGCCCTGAGCGTCGTCCAGGATCGCGTGTGGGATCTGCGCTTCACGCGAGAGAGTAGAGCGACGACGTCGGCGCAGTGACGCTCTGAACCAGAGTTGTTGCGGCGTTTCGACACGATTGCGGTTCGGGACGAGGCTTCGTTACGGTCGCTCGTACGGCGGTTCGTGACGGGTCGTTCGAGGGCGGGGCTGAAGCCCCGCCACCACGGAAGGTCACGGTTACTGCGTGGAACTGTCGATCAGTGCAGCATCGAGCACCAAGCACCAAGCACTTTCAGGCACCCCAGGCACCTGAGGCACCCAGGCACCCTAGAAAAATTACTTCTCGCTGATCGGCTGACGCTTGATCCGCTGAAGCATCCGATTGAGCTCCGGCAACTGATCGCTCACCGTCTTGTTGAGACGCTCTGTCTCCGCCGCCAGCTCCTGAACGAGATCGTTGAAGATTGGCTCCACGTTGCCGGTCGGTCTGCCTTCGCCCGTGACCGCCACGCGCAGCAGCGACGCCAGCCGGTTGTTGGTCTGGATCGGGAAGTTGAGCGGATCCTGCCCGCTCTGATTCCTCACCTGATAGATCTCCTCTTCGACGGTGCTGAGCGCCTTGGCGAGCTGCTCGCCGGCGGTCTGCACTTCCTTGGGCGCGCCCTTGATCCGCTCCGCGATGTCCGTCTTGATCCGACGGATGCGGATCACCGACAGGTTCGCTTCGTTCACCTTGTCGCGAATTCGGCCGGCGATCTCCCACTGCGCCAGCAGATCGGCGTCGCTGATCTCCCGCAGCGGGTGCTTCTTGACGACGAGCGATTGTGTTTGCGTGACGCCGTCGGCGGTGAGCTTCACCTGGTATGTGCCCGGCAGCACCATCGGACCGTTCTGCGTCGCACCCCAAAGAATCATCCCGGGAAACGACACTACCGGTTGCGAATTCAGATCCCAGGTCATGCGATTCAGGCCGGCATCCATCGGCACCGTCGTCGCCGGACCGCCCCCGAAACCGCCGCCACCTCCGCCCGCGCCTTCCGCTGGCGGCTTCGGCGGTTCACCCTTGAACGAACGAATCACCTGTCCCTTCGCGTCGAGGAACTCGAGTGTGAGGTTCTTTGGCTGCGCCTTGAGGTAATAGTCCACCGTCGCGCGATCGAGCGCACGAATCGTCTCGGCCGGGCGGAACAGCGCGACGTCTGTGAGCGGCGCCGCGCCAAACTGACGCAGCGTCGCCAGATTGTCCATCACGTAGAAGCTGCGGCCGTGCGTGGCGATTGCCAGCGCGTTGTCCTCGACCCAGAGATCGCTCACCGGCGTGTCGGGCAATCCGTTCTTGAAGGGCAGCCATCGCTCGCCGTCGTCGAACGACACGTACGCCCCGTGCTGCGTGCCGGCGTAGAGCAGTCCCTTGCGCGCGGTGTCCTCGCGCACCACGTGGACGTAGTCGTTGGCGGCGATGCCGTTCACGATTTTCGTCCAGCTCTTGCCGTAGTCGCGCGTGCGGAAGATGTGCGGCGCGACGTCGCCGAGCAGCATTTTCTTCACCGCGACGTAGGCCGTGCCATCGTCGAACGCCGAGCTGTCGATCTGGCTCACACGACCGAATTCCGGCATGCCGGGCGGCGTCACGTTGACCCAGGTCTTGCCATGATCGCGTGTAACCTGCACGAGCCCGTCATCCGAGCCCGCCCACAGGATATTGATGTCCTTCTTGCCCGGCGCCAGCGAAAACACCGTGCCGTAAATCTCCGGACTGTTCATGTCGTGCGTGATCGGTCCGCCCGACTCCTGCATCGTCTTGGGATCGTGACGGCTCAGATCGCCGCTGATCGCTTCCCAGGTATCGCCGCCGTTGGTGGACTTCCACACCCGCTGCGACGTCGTGTAGAGGACTTTCGGATCGACGTAGGAAAAGATGATCGGATACGTCCACTGCCAGCGTTCCTTGACGTCCTTCGCCGGCTCACCGGAGAAGAATCGCGGGTACGCGCCAACTTCCTTGAGCTCGCCGGTCCGGCGATTGAGTCGCGTGAGGAACGTGCCGTTGTTCGCGCCGGCGAAGAACACGTCGGGATCGGTCGGCGAGGGCGCGATATATCCCGGCTCTCCTCCGCCCGCTTGATACGGCCCCACCGGCGGCATCCGCCCGCCGCCGCCCGGCAGATTGGTGTCGCTCGGCACACACAGCGTGCTGTTGTCCTGCTGTGCGCCGCACACGTGGAAAGGGAAGTGGGCGGTCGTGACGACATGGTAGAACTGCGCCGTCGGAAAGTCCTGATCGCTCCACGTGCGCGTGCGTGACGAGACGTTGTAGGTGATCGCGCCGCCGCCGTCGTTGCCATCTACGACGTGTTCCGCATCGTCGGGATCGACCCAGAGATCGTGGTGGTCGCCATGCGTCCCCTGACCGATCTGCGTGATGGTCTTCCCGCCATCTGTCGAACGGAACAGCGCCGTATTGAGCATGTATACGGTGTCCTTGTTCAACGCGTCGGCGGTGACGTGCGTGTAGTAGAAGGCGCGCTGGCGGATGTTGCGCGACGTGTTGATCAGCTTCCACGACGCGCCGGCGTCATCAGAAACAAAGAGCCCGCCGTTTTCGTTTTCGACGAGCGCGTAGACGCGATTCGAATCCGCTCCCGAGACCGACACGCCAATACGCCCGACAACGCCGGAAGGAAGTCCGGGATTCCGCGTGATTTCGCTCCACGTCTCGCCGCCGTCGGTTGATTTGAACAGGCCGCTGCCCGGGCCGCCGCTCGACATCTGGTACTCGATGCGATACGCCTCCCAGAGAGCCGCATAAATCACATTCGGGTTGCGGCGATCAATCGAGAGATCCACCGCGCCTGTTTTGGTATCGCGGAAGAGCACACGCTTCCACGTCTTTCCGCCGTCGATGGTCTTGTAGACGCCGCGCTCGTCGCTCGGCCCGCTATAGAGACCGAAGTTCGCGACATAGGCGATGTCGTGATTGGTGGGATGGATGCGGATTCTCGAGATCGCGTCGGATTTTTCGAAGCCGACCTTCGTCCACTTCTGTCCGGCGTCGGTTGACTTGTAGACGCCGTCGCCGGGCAGGATGTTGCCGCGAATGCACGATTCGCCCATGCCGATGTAAAGGACATCTGGGTTCGAGTCGGACACAGCTACGGCGCCCACCGAGGAGCTCGTGATTTGACCGTCGGTGACTGGGAACCAGCTGTTGCCGGCGTCGATGGTTTTCCACAACCCGCCGCCGACCGCGCCGAAATACGCCTCACGCGGGCGTCCCTTGACGCCGGCCACGGCAATCGATCGCCCGCCGCGATCGGGCCCGATGCTGCGCCAGCGATAGGTGTTGAGGAGTGCCGGATCGACGGCCGCCGACTGGGCGATCGGAGCGGTGTCCGTGGTGAGGATGAGCGCGGCGGCCGCGACGGGCCAGAGAAGTCTAGAGCGTGCAACCATGAGCGTAATCCTACCCGAGCCTCGGAAGGGCGGCGCTTTGCGCCGCCCCGTCTCTTCGCCGTCAGGTCCGTGGCTGCAGCGTCGGATGCTTCAAGTGGAAGCCAGTCGCATCCTGGTAAGCCTTCACGACGGCTAGCAACTCGGTTTCGCCGAACGGGCGGGCGAAGAACGTGATGCTCGTCGGGTTGCCCGACGTGTTGAAGCCGTTCGGCACCGCAACGGCGGGGTAGGTTGCGAGGTTCGCCATCGACGAATGACGCTGTCCCGCCGGCTGACGCGCGGGCGTCGTGCCCGGCTCCGTCGGCTCCCCGCCGCCACCACCTCCGCGACCGCCGCGGCCACCGCCCCCTCCCGCGCCGCCACCGTTGCCAGGTCCGAGATAGACGTCCACGTGCGCCGTCGCCTCGGCCAGCTTCATCATCATCATCATGCGGATGCGCTGCGACTGCAGATAATCCACGGCCGGCAGCGTGCGCGCGCCTTTCCAACCGTTGGCGCGGCCGAGGTTTGTCAGCTTCTTGTCGCGGCCCTCGCGCATCATCTCGTCGAAGAAGGTCGCCGATTCGACGTTGATCGCCGAAACATCGGTGGTGAAATCCGGCACTTCCACAGGAAGCAGTTTCACGCCCAGCGCCGTGAGCGCGTCGAGCGTCGCCTGCTGATGCTGTCGGCCCACCGGATCGGTGTTCTCGGCGAAAGCGGTCTTCAAATAGCCAATGCGCAGCTTGCGGATGTCGAGCTGCGCGTTCCAGTTGAACGGCAGATCGGCGACGCTCAGGTCGCGACTGTCGGGCCTGGCGATGACGCTCATCACGATCGCGCAGTCTTCGGCGTAGCGGCACATCGGGCCGAGACGATCCTGTGTCCACGAGAGCGCCATCACGCCTTCGCGGCTGATCCGGCCGAGCGTGGGCCGAAGGCCGGTGACGCCGCAGCGTGCCGAGGGCCCGAGGATCGACCCGCTCGTTTCGGTGCCGATCGAAAAGCCGACGAGGCCGGCCGCCGTCGCGCAGCCGGGCCCCGCTGACGATCCGCCCGATCCCTGCGACGGATCCCATGGGCTCTTGGTCTGGCCGCCAAACCAGCGATCGCCTTGCGCGATCTCGCCGGTCGCAAGCTTGGCCACGAGCACTGCGCCCGCTTCCCGCAGCATCTCGACGATGCTCGCATCCTGATCGATGTTCTGATCCTGATACGCGCCCGATCCCCACGTCGTCTTGTAGCCCTTGACGGCGATGATGTCCTTGGCTCCCCATGGGATGCCGTGCAGCGGCCCGCGATACTTGCCGGCCGCGAGCTCGGTGTCGGCGCGGCTCGCCTGGTTCATCGCGAGCTCGTCGCAGATGGTGACGGCGCAATTGAGCAGCGGGTTGTACTTGTGGAGGCGGTCGAGATACATCTGGGTGAGCTCTCGCGACGTGACCTGCCGTGTCTTGACGAGCTGAGCGAGCTGCACGACCGGCCAGAACGCCACTTCCTCGAGGTTGGCGGGCCGCTTGACCGGCGGTGTGCTCATGCGGAACGGTTGCCGCGTGCGGTTGATCGTCATCCCCGGCACGAGCGCGCTGAAGTGAAACGGCGGCGACACGTCGTTGGGGATCTTGATCATGCGGAGCGTCGTCATCCGGGTGAGGCTCTGATTGACGGCGTTGAGCATCGTCTTCTCGTCGTCTTCGGAGAACGAGAGGCCGGCCATCGCGGTGGCGCTCTTCAGCATCGCCAGCGTGATCGCCTGGCTGCTGGTCTGCTGCATTTCCGCCCAGAGGAGGCCGGGCAGCAGCGTGCCGCCGACGCCCAGCGCCGAGCACTGAGCGAGAAAGTTTCGTCGCGTCGCGTCGATCTGTTTCATAAGGGCTCCGAGAGGCGCACTCTATCGCACTTCGGGAGAGAACGTGCGGTGTCGTGATGGCGTCGATTACTTGAGGGCATTGTTCAACACACTGGCGAGCCGCAGGCCCGCGAGCGCGAGCCGTTCGTCGATCACGGGAATGTGCCGAGTGTAGGACGCGTGGTCGATGTCGGCCTTCTGCGGCACGAGCGCGGCGCGGGCCAGCCGGAACGATTCGACCGCCCACAGGTCGGGCGTGCCGATGGGGCGCGCGTTCAGCACGTGCTGCTTGATGGTCGCCTCGAGCGAGGCGAGGTACTGCGCGTCGTTCAATGCGCGGCGCGCGATGAGCCGGCTGTCCCACACCGAGTGCAGATTGCACGGGGACGGCCGGGCGGGATCGTTGCCGCAGTTGTCGGAGCCGAAGACCGAGACGAGGATGCCGTTGCCGCCCTGTTCCACTCCGAGGGCGTGGAAGGGCTGATGGAGATCGCCGATGAAGTGCACCAGGTATTTGAGCGCGGTTGCGCGATCGGGACGGTCGAGCGACGTGTCCGCGAGGCGCTCGCGGCTGTAGAGGATGCGGTCGACGGCGCAGTCGCGCCAGCGGTCGGCGCGGGCGCCGGCGGCAACGCCGGGCTGTCGCGGACAATCGCGGTCGCGATCGTAGCCGGTGGCGGTGGGCGGGATGTTCAGGTAGTGCCAGAAGCCGGTTTGCTGGTTCGCGTCGCGGATGTCGTCGGCCCACGACGCGACGTCGGCGAGGCTGCGACCGTCAAGGAGCCAGGCGGTCGCTTTCCGAGCGGCCGGCGTCAGTCGGCTCTCGGCCACGCGCGCGACGAGCCGGTGCCCTTGAACGCCCCAGGCGAGGAGGGGAGCCTGGGTTGGAAGGATCAGAAGAAGCGCGCCTGCGCACGCCACGCTCGCGCGACGGATCCGCATGCCGAAATAGTAGCGCTCGCGCGGGGTCAGGTCCGGATGTCCGAACCTGAACCCGCTCGTCAGAACGGCGGCGGATAGGGCAGCCACGCGGACGGCGCGTTGCCATCCCACACGCACCAGTCAGGGGACGCCAGCCAGTCCTGACCGCTGTCGCCAATCGGCGCGCCGGGCGGCGCCGGCGGCGCCGCGATCACGCGCGCCACTTCGGCCGGCCGCTCCAGAAACCGCTTGATGTCGGCTGCGAGCAGCGTGTGGCTCGCCACATCCGGCTCCGTCTTTCCCGTCACCGCGCGCAGCCGCGTCGTCAACCGCTGCAGCTTCAGCGATGCGATCGCGCGCACCTGACCGTTCGGCGCACCTTGCGCCAGCCAGGTGAGACGATCGACGAGCACGCGCTCGGTCGCGCGCCGTACTTCCGCTTCGTACGGCGTTGCCGTCACCGCGCCGAACGTCGCTTCCGTCAATCGATCGATCACTTCCGGCAGGCTGGGCAGCGTTCGATCGATCGAGTGCTGCGCCACCATACGTGCCGAGCGATCGAGCTGCAGGATGAAGCCGATAGTGACGTCGGCCGCTACTGCCGCCGGCGTGATCGGATCGAACCCCTCGCCGGTCGTTCGCGGAAACAGCTCGCGATGGAAGCCGAAGCCTGGCGGCCGCGGCGGAATCGCGTCGAGAATCTTCTTCGGAACGGTCAGCTCCGGCGGCTCGAGCGTCGCCGCCAGCGCCTCGAGCGCCTTGCGCTGGTTCGCACCCGATTCCCACTTGACCGGCGGACGTCCATCGCCGCGCATGGCATAGGTAAAGTCCTGGCCGCCGAGTGCGGATGCGGCGCCTTCGACCGCGTATCGGTGATACATGTAGATCGGCACCAGCGGCTCCTCGATCGTCACCATCGGCGCGCCGCTCCGAATCGTGCGCTCACCCATGCGATCGAGCGCCGCGCGCCGCACCTTCATCAGGCGCATCAGCTCGTCCGCCTGATTCGCGCCGTTCGACCACTGCTCGACGCGCGGATGGATATCCGTGTCCTGATTCGTGAAGTAGCGCAGGTCCTGACCCCAGGCGTCGTCCAGAATCTTGCGCAGCTCGGCGGTCTCATGGACGCCGCTCGCAAACTGACGGTAGCCGTAGTTGATCGCCACTTTGTCCCAGTCGCCGATGCGCGCCGGATACGCGTTTGACAGATTGATCGTCCCGTCCGCCTTCAGCTCCTCGAGCGGATGCGGATAGTCCATCACCGAGATCCAGCCCTTGTTGCTGTCGTAGTAGTTGTGGCCGAGCCCAAGCGTGTGGCCGACCTCGTGCGCCGAGAGTTGACGGATGCGCGCCAGCGCGGTGTCGTAGAGCACCGACGGCTTCTCGGTGCCGTTGGCATAGGGCGACAGCAGGCCCTCGAAGATCATGTAGTCCTGCCGATCGCGCAGCGATCCCAGCGTGACCGTTGCCTTGATGATCTCGCCGGTCCGCGGATCGGCGATCGTGCCGCCCGAGCTCCATCCGCGCGTCGAGCGGTGGACCCAGTTGATCATGTTGTAGCGGATGTCCATCGGATCCGCGCCGTCGGGCAGGATGTCCACTTTGAAGGCATTGCGGAAGCCCGCCGCCTCGAAGGCCTGATTCCACCAGCTCGCGCCTTCGACGAGCGCCTTCTTGACGTCCTCGGGTGCGCCCGAGTCGACCCAGTATTGAATCGGCTTCACGGGCTCGCTCATCGCTGCCGACGGATCCTTCTGCTCGAGCCGGTGACGCCGGATATAGCGGACGACGATCGGCTCGCCGATGGGAACGCTGTAGTCGACGAACTGAAGGCCGCCATAGCCCGCCCGCGGATCGTCCACCCGAGTCTTGAAGTTGGCGTCGGGCAGCTCCACGAACGACGCGTGCTCGCGCAGGGTCACGGCATCCGGCGTCGGCGTGACGCTGCCGACGCTCCCCGAGAACATGCCGCCACCGCGTCCGCCCGCGACCTGATTGCCCGTGCCGATCGCCGGCGGGCCCTGCGCCGGCCCGCCGCCGCCACCTCGTCCGCCGCCGCCCGCGTCGTTGGCGAACGTGAGCGTCACATCGACTTCGGTGTTCTTGGGGAAGTTCTTCGTGTTGGGCAGGTAGAACGCGCTGCGCGTGCGCTCGACCCGGTAGTTGCCAGGACGCAGCCCATTGGCCGCGCCAGTCATGTCGCGCAGGAAGAAATCGGTCGCATCGACGAGGACGCGATCGCCCGACTCAGCGGCGACCGCGAATCCCCAAAGCACTGACTTGGCGAACGAATCCTCGACCGACTTGCGCTCGAGCGGGTTCTTGCTGCTCGATCGGAACGTCTGATTCGCCTGCACGAGCAGCACGCGCGGCCCGACGCGCTGAAACTGGACGATGCGGCCGCCGCCCCCCTGGCCGCGATCGAGGCCGATGTCGTTGGATCCCAGCCCGGCCGACAAGCCAAGGGCATAGAGGAAATCGGTATCGAAGCGGGAAATCTCCAAAAGCATCGAGCCGCTGCGCTCATCCCAGTAGAGCGGGAAGTAGCCGTCGAGCTTCTTCATGCCGCTCGTGCGGTCGTCGATCGACGGCACAGGGCCGGGGCGTTGCTGCTGTTGCTGCGAGTGCAGGAATACCGGCAGCGCACCAACCACGAGCGTTGCAACGATCAGGACGAATCGTTTCATCATCAGCACTATCCTCGCGCCGAGATTCTAATCCCTCAGTTCACGTGAGTGGCCGATTCTGGCGTCGAGGTCGTCAGAGCGTCTGGGCAAGCACCAGCAGCATGAGAGCCGTTCGCGCCGTTGGCGCTGCCGACTCAAGTGAGCTCCGGGCTTTTCCCTCCGCTATGATTACTTCCGAGGTAATTGCCTGCGTGCGGGCATCGCACAGACGATGAAAGCTCCCATGAATACGCTGCTCGGCGAGCCGTCCAGTCCGGGCTTCGGCCGGCTGCTGCGTCACTGGCGATCGGTGCGGCGACTCAGTCAGCTCGCGCTGGCAACCGAAGCCGGCATCTCCACACGGCACCTGAGTTTCCTCGAGACCGGCCGCGCACGCCCGAGCCGCGAAATGGCGGAGCTGCTGGCCGGCATGCTCGACGTGCCGCTGTCGGAGCGAAACGCCCTGCTCGTCGGCGCCGGCTATGCGCCGGTGTACGGCGAGCGGCCGCTCGCCGCGCCGGAATTCGAGCACGTTCGCCGCGCGCTCGAGTACACGCTGCGCCAGCAGGAGCCGTACCCCGCGCTGGTGATGAATGGACAGTTCGACATCGTGATGCGCAACGAGGCGTCGCGCCGGGTTTTCGAGCTCTTTCGCGGGCCGATACCCGACGACACGCCGATCAACGGGATTCGAACGGTCTTTCACCCCGATGGTCTCCGCCCGTTCATCGCCAACTGGGACGAGATGGCGGAATGTATGCTGCAGTCGCTGCAACGCGAGATCGCGGCGACCGGCAGCGAAGCGGTGGTGGCGCTGCGCGAAGAGCTGCTGTCGTACCCGGGCGTGCCCTCGCGGCTCCACGCGCTCTCGTCGCTCGCCGCCGAGCCGCCGATCATCAACATGCAGCTGCGCAAGGGCAACCTCGCGCTGAGCTTCTTCTCCGCGGTCACGTTCATCCGCCGCGCCCGCGACATCACACTGCAGGACCTGAAGATCGAGTGCTTCTTTCCGGCGGACCACGCCACCGAGCAGTTCACGCGCAATCTCGCCGCGACGCGCGCAGTCGCCGTTTGACGCGCGCTCGCATCGCCGCTGCTGTTCACCTCGAGTAAGCGCGCTTGCGCCAGCCTCCAGCGTCCGGTGCTCGCGCCAAGCACCAAGCACGAGGCACCCAAGGCACTAAAGGCACCCCAGGCACTTGCGCGTTACTTCTCTCGTAATCGCCAACGCCAGTGCCGCTTTCGCAGAATGCGGTCATGTCGGCCAGCTTCGCGAGCGTTGTCGTCATCGTCTTTTTTGCCAACGTCAGCGACGCGCCGCCGGCCACGGTGAACGCGGCGCGCGCTGAAGTGGTGCAGCTTTTTCGCGAGGCCGGTGTCGAGATCGAGTGGCGGGCAGCCGACGATGAAGGCGTGCACGGGCCGACGGTCGCACGCCTGACGATCGTGCC
The DNA here is from genome assembly GCA_963807105.1 of uncultured Acidobacteriota bacterium. Taxonomy (GTDB): domain Bacteria; phylum Acidobacteriota; class Vicinamibacteria; order Vicinamibacterales; family UBA2999; genus DASPWV01. Next base: position 1,065,388 of record CAWEAM010000003.1, read on the forward strand.
CGAGGCGGCAAGCGATCGCATGCGCCAGAACGACGTGCCGGTGCTCGGCGCGGCGATGCGAACGCCGTCCGGATCGGGAGTGTCCTGGGTTTTCTACAACCGCGTCGTCGAAGAGGCCGTGCGGCACGGTGTGCCGCCGGCGCCGGTGCTTGCGCGGGTAATGGCGCACGAGATCGGACACCTGCTGCAGGCGCGCGAGCAGCACGCACTCGCCGGCCTGATGAGCGCGTGCTGGTCGCGCGACGACTTCCGGCGCGCGGCCCTCGGCGAGTTGCGGTTTACCGCCGAGGACGCGACCAGTTTCCGCGAGTCGGCCGTTCCTTCGACCGTCTATCGCCGCTGATTTCTCGGCGGCGTCGTTGGATCGCGGACCCTCAGGTCCGCGAGGACGTCCAACGTACGCGGCGCGCACCTTCGGATTCGCGAGCGACGGGCCGCGCCTCCGTCTACAATCGTCGGCGATGACTTCATCCGGCGTCAGCACCGCTCCGGCGGCCGTCTCCGCAGATTGCCTCGGCGCCGCGGGCTGGCGAATCGTGCTGCTCGCCAGCCTCGGCGGCACGCTCGAGTTCTACGACTTCGTCATCTTCGGCGTCTTCGCCAAGGACATCGCCGACGCAATCTTCCCGGCAGCTCGCCGCTCGCCTCATTGATGGCGTCGTTTGCGGCCTTTGCCGCCGGTTATCTCGCGCGGCCGTTCGGCGGCATCATCCTGAGCCACTACGGCGATCGCTATGGCCGGCGGCGAGTGTTCTTGTGGTCCTTGTTGGTGATGTCGGCGGCCACTCTCGGCATGGGCCTGGTGCCGACGTACGCGCAGTGGGGCGTCGCGGCCACGCCTGTGGTGGTGCTGCTGCGGCTGGTACAGGGCTTCTGCCTGGGCGGCGAGCTCCCCGGCGCGCTCACCTACGTGGTCGAGACCGCGCCGCGCATCGCGCCGTTCGTCTGCGGCGTGGTGTTCGCGTGTGTGACGATGGGCGTCGCTGTGGCTACTGGCGTGAGCTTGTCAGTGCGCACGCTGCTCGACCGCCGCGGACGTGCCGATTTACGGCTGGCGCATCGCGTTCGTCCTCGGCGGTCTCGCCGGCGTCCTCAGCTTCATGCTGCGGCGTTCGCTCGAGGAGTCGCCCGAGTTCGCGCGGATGCGCGGGCTCGCCGCTGCGGCAGCCGTTCCGTGAGCTGCTCCGCACTCACGCGGCAATGTCGTCGTCGGCTGCGCGTGCTCGCCGCAACCGGCTGCTTCACAGGGTTGTTCTTCTCGCATTTACCGGCTTATCTCGTCCGGCGTCCTCAAGTACGATCCGCGCCAGGCCGTCTTCTCGCAGACGGTGGCCGTGATGTCGTCCATACGGCGATCCTCTTCGTCGGCTGGCTCGGCGATCGCGTGCCGCCGCAGCTACTGCTTCGCGCCGGCGCGGGCTCTTGCTCCTCTTTGCCTATCCGTTTTACGCGTCGCTCGAGGCGCGCGCGCTGAATCTGACGCTGGTCCTCGCGCTCGCGGGCATCTGCGGCGGCCTGACGAACGGCTCCTTTGCGGTGCTGCTCACCGATCTCTTTCCGACGCGGATTCGTTTTTCAGGCGTGGCGCTCGCCTTCAACGTCGCCTTCACGATCTTCAGCGGGATGTCGCCGCTGGCGGCGACTGCGCTGATTCGCGATCTGGGAGCCGCGACCGCGCCGTGGCTGCTCATCGCTGGCGCGGCGCTGCTCGCTCTCGTCGGCAGCATCTGGGTCGATCGCCTCGGCGGAAACGTCCTCAGGCGCTGAGAACCAACCCCAGCGACTTCTGGGATTAGGGGCGTTCCGCCGCCAGCCGCGCCGCCTTGGTCAGGAGGTAGTCGCGCTCGGGGATGCTCGCCGTGCGCTCCGCGGCGCGGCGGTAGTGCGCGATGGCGCGGCGCTCTCGCCGGCGCGCTCGAGCAGGTGCGCGCGGACGGCGTCGAGGCGGTGGTGTCCGGCGATGCGCGCGTCGGCGTCGAGCGGCTCGAGCAGCGTCGAGCCCCGCCGCCGGGCCGTGCACCATCGCGACCGCGATCGCGTGGTTGAGCGCGACCATCGGGTTGTCGGACATCCGCTCGAGCACGCCGTAGAGCGCGAGGATCTGCGGCCAGTCGGTGTCCTCCGACGCGCGCCGCCTCGTCGTGCACGGCCGCGATCGCCGCCTGCAGCTGGTACGGCGCCGACCGACCCTCGCGACAGCGCCGCGGTGACGAGCGCGACGCCCTCGGCGATCGCGCGCGGTCCCAGAGCGTGCGGTCCTGCTCGTCGAGCGGGATCAGCTCGCCGTCGCGGTCCGGTGCGCGCGGCGCGGCGCGCGTCGGTGAGCAGCATCAGCGCGAGCAGCCCGGCGACCTCGCCGTCGTCGGGCAGCAGCGTCGTGCACGGCGCGCGTCAGGCGGATCGCCTCGTTCGACGAGATCGGTGCGCTGCAGGCTCGGCGCCCGCTGCTGCTCGCGTAGCCCTCGTTGAAGATCAGATAGAGCACGTGCAGCACCGCGCTCGAGCCGCTCGCGCGCGCTCGTCGCTCCGTCGGCATCCGGAACGGCACGCCGGACGCCTTGATGCGTCTGCTTGGCGCGGCTGATCCGCTGCGCCATCGTCGCCTCGGGCACGAGGAACGCGCTCGCGATCTCCGCGGTCGTCAGCCCGCCGACGGCGCGCAGCGTGAGCGCGATCGCCGACGGCGGCGTGAGCGCGGGGTGGCAGCACATGAAGAGCAGGACGAGCGTGTCGTCGTGCTCCGGTCCGCTCGATGCAGTCGGCCGCGGCAGCGACGCGGTCGCTCGAGCGGCCGCCTGCGTCACGCAGCGACGGTTCCTCGCGGCGGCGGCGCGCGATCTCGCTGCGCACGTGGTCGGTCATCCGCCGCGCGGCGACGTGAATCAGCCAGCCGCGCGGGTTGTCGGGCATGCCCTGCGCCGGCCACTGGTCGCGGCGGCGATCAGCGCTTCCTGCACCGCGTCTTCGGCCGCGGCGAAGTCGCCGAAGCGCCGGACGACGGCGCCGAGCACCTGCGGCGCGAGCTCGCGCAGCAGGTGCTCGGCCGTGACAGTCGCAGCGAGTCGCGGCGTCGGTCACACGTCGTGGGCGGCGGCGCTCATCACCTGCGCGCACCTCGATCGGCATGTTCAGCGGCGCGCCGCCGGGCCCGGGCGCCGCCGAGGCCTGCGCGGCGATCTCGTACGCGCGCTCCGGCGATCTCGACGTCGACGATCCAGTAGCCGGCGAGGAACTCCTTCGCTTCGGCGAACGGCCCGTCGGTCACCCGGCGCGCCGTTCTTGCCGGCGCGGACGACCTTCGCCTGCGCCCGGCGGCGCCAGCCCTTCGGCGCCACCAGCTCGCCGGCCTCGCTCAGCTCCTCGTTGAAGCGGTGCATGAAGGCGATGTGCGCCTTGAAGTCGTCGCGGCGACCAGTTCGATCGACTCGCCTAGTCGCCCGTGCCCGCGCGGCGCATGCATCATCAGCATGAACTTCATCGTCGTTCTCCTTCGATCTGTCACGCCGCCGATTGGCGCGTTTCATGGGAAGTCGGAGCACGCGGCGCGTTCTCGACATGCCCCGGCCACAGGGCCGACATTGTAAGAAATCCCGAGACGCCTCCGATCATCGTCAGGCTAGCGCGCGAAGCAGTAGATGCGTCCGGCGCCGCCGCGCGGCACCGTGTTGGCGCAGTTCTCATTGGCATGCGCGGCGTTCCACGACGACAGCGCACCCGCGGTGTTTTGATTGGGCCCCATGCCGTCGGAATGCCCGACCCGACCGATTGCGTCGGTCGATGCCGAGGTCCAGTCGCCGCACGTCAAGTCCGGCAGCCAGCGTGCCGTCGGCGTTCGATCCCGTGAGGATGTCGTGCTCGACGGGCGCGGGCGACCCTGTCCATTGACCATTGATGCGTTGCCCCCGCTCGTCGAGGAACACAGCGGCGTCGCCGGTTCGTGCGTGCAACTCGGTGACATTGTTGGCGACGAGGACGAGGATTGGCGTTGTACGATGGTCCCGTGCCGATGCGATCGCGTGCGTTCGTCGGCTGATTGTTGTTCGACGCGTCACGTTCGACGCTGAGATACGCGCGCCAGTTGCGCGCGCCTTGTCCCACTGCCGCGGCCAGACGCTGACACGTCGAGTCGGCGCCCGGCAGGCCTCCCAGATTTCCGGTGACGCTGGTCTGGCTGGTGACGAAAAAGCTCAGCGATGGCTGCGAAGGAGCGGTGGGTGTGTCGTCATCGCAACCCGCAAGAATCGCAAGCAAGAGTAGGGGCGAATAGCGTCTCATCGTCCTTGCCTTTCCATGGAATGGCCCAGGCGTAACGGCGGCGCTTTCCGCACGCTGTGGCGATGGGGGGGTGCGTTTGATACGTCCACCGGCACCTGCAGCGTTTACGGATTGAAATCGGGAGAGCGTCGGGCGGGGGCAAGGCGCGGACCAGGGACGGCGCTGGGAGACCGTCGCCTGGCCGCGCTCGTTATGCGGTCGCTACTTCGCCGGGCACTGGCCTGGGACTTCGCGAATGTTGGACCCCTGAATATCAACCAGGTCCTGTGACGCCCCTGCTGATGGGCTGCGGCTGGTGTCCGACAGGCGTCCTTCGATCTGCACGCGCTTGCCGACGAGCGGCTTCAGACGGTCGGCGTCGAGGTTCTTCACGTCGTACATCGGCGAGAGGGCCTGTGCCCCGCCAGCGCTCGTTCTCGCGGCGTCGCTGCCGGGCTGGCCCGTCGCCGGCTGTCCTCCGGCGCGCGCGACATCGCCGGTCGCTCCGGCGCCCGCTGCCGATTGCGGCGCTATGCCTTTCACGACGCGTGCACTGGCGAGGATGAAGTCTTCCATCACACCGGCGCGCTCGGCGACATTCGGCTGACGACCAGGGATATCCTGCTCGCGCAGTAAGCAACCCTCGACGGTGACCATTGCGTCCTGATCTGGCGCTCGCGCTGGGTGGCGGTTGCGGCGACGGCCGACGTGGCGCCGGCTGCGTCGGGCTGGGCGGAACCTGTCCTGGAGGATTCTGACCCGGAGGCGTCTGGCTCGGCGGATTCTGCGCTGCAAGCCCAACGGCCAGCGCGAACACACCTACGATCGATGACATGAATAACTTACGCATTTATTCCCTCCTGTGAGCGCTTTCTTTGAGGTGCAAGGAGGGAGCCACTGGGCACGTGCGGGAGGCGTGACGGAACCGTTGGGCAGAAGGAAGAAACGTCTTCTCTCATCGATACGCTTGTATCAATGGGCGTCAGAGACGTCGAATGCCGACGTTCCGCCTCGACCGCTGGATGAGCCCATTGAGCGGATGTCGAGCTTCAGCGGCGGCACGCCTACGATCCTTCGCGTCGTTCGAAGAGCGCCAGGGCCGCGTCGCGCGAGGGCGCTACGGCGAAGTGCGCCTCGATGCCGGACAGCTCCAAGGCGAGTCGAGCCGGGTCCTGAAGCGCGCAAATCAGCAGCTCGCCGCCAGCGTGCTTGATACGAATCGAGGCCTCATCCAGCGCCAAAAGGCCGCGGCTGCTGATGTAATCGACCCGCTCGAGGTCGCACAGGATTCGTCGGTAGCCATCGCGGGTCGCTTGCGCCAGTAGATCGGCCAGCTGCTCGGACGCTCGCACCCCCAGACGGCCCGAAATCGCCAGGACCAGACCGTCAACGCCCGCGGCCTGACGTATGGTCAATGTCCATAGGCGGCCGGCCGCCGCCCCGATCGGAATGTGCACCTGTCCGCCCGTCTATCCCTGAAAGTGGCGCTCGCCCTCACTGTGACCGTGCTGCTCTGGCGGCGGCCTGTCGGCTTTCTGGTCGACGCCGCGGTCCAGGGCTTCGCGGTCGGCGCCGGGTTCGCTCTTGCAGAGAACATCGACTACCTTTGGAATCTCGAAAACGGACGGTGTCAGTGCTGTGGCTGGTGCGCGGGCTCGGCACAGCGGTGCTGCACCTCGGGACCACCGCGGTGTTCGCGATGATCTCCAAGGCGCTCCTCGATCGCCGCACGAAGCGGCGAATGGCTCGCGCTCGTGCCCGGCCTGGCGCTGGGGGATTGTGATCCACTCGGCGTTCAATCACGTGTTGCTGCCGCCCTCTGGCGATGACGGCGTTCGCTGCTGGATCGTGCTGCCGATCGTCGATGCTCGTGGTCTTCGGGCGCAGCGAGGCGGCCACCCGCGAGTGGGTGGGCGCTCGGCATGGACCTCGACATGCAGCTGCTCGACCTCATCCGGTCGGAGCACTTCGCCTTCACCCGGTTCGGCAGCTATCTGCAGGAGCTGCGCGATCGATTCGGTGGCGCGATCGCGGTGGACATGTTCTGCCTGCTGCGGCTCGAGCTCGAGCTGTCGATCGAGGCGAAGGCGATGGTGATGGCGCGTGAGGCTGGTCTCGAGGTGCCGGTGACGGAGGACCTCCGCGCGAGCCTGCAGGAGATCGCGCACCTGGAAGCGTCGATCGGCCGTACCGGCCTTGCTGGCGCTCAAGACCGCTCAACGTCGTGTCGGACCGCGACCGCTGGCACCGGTATCTGCTCGATCGGCGGTGATTGACCAGATCGACCGCCTCGGGCTTCGTTGGCGCCGTCGCGTATCATGTCGCAAATGGTTGAGCGAGCCTCGAAGTTGCTGAAACGGATCGCGCGCGGCCCGACGTGCGGCGCGGCCATCGCCGCGCTATTGATGACGTTGCCCGCCGCGCTCACCGGCGCGCAGGCGCCGCGCGCCGAGGCGGTGCACGAGCGCGTGGTATTCGCCGACATTCACGCGCATCCGAGCCGCTTCCATCGTGCCAACGTCGATCGCATCGACGCGAGGAGATCGCGCGCTATCAGCGCGGCCTGATCGACGTCGTCGTCTGCAACGTCAGCTCCGACGCGGCCTACCAGGGCGGATACACCCGGCGCGATGGCAGTGAGCTCAAGCGGCTGCAGGGAATGACGCCTATCCGCTGAAGCCGGGGAGGCGTTCGCCTTCACGCTCGATCGGCTGCAGCGAGTGCTTGCGACGATCGCCGCGGGCGACGCGGTGCTCGCGCCGATCCCGACGCGGTGCTCGACGCGAGCGCAAAGGCAAGCTCGCGCTGCTGGCCGGCGCTCGAGGGCGCGGACGGCCTCGAGGGGCGCCTCGAGAATCTGCGCGAGCTGCACCGCCGCGGAGTGCGGCTCGTGCAGCTGTGCACTTCGTCGACAACGAGCTCGGCTCGAATCAGACGCCGCCGCACGACGATCGCGGGCCTCACCGCGTTCGGCCGCGAGGTCGTGCGCGAGGCCAACCGGCTCGGCATCCTCGTCGATCTGGCGCACGCCAACACGCGCACCATCATGGACGCCCTCGAAACGTCAACCCAGCCGATCCTGTTCAGTCACACCGGGGCGAAGGCGCTGCACCAGGGCGACCGCTATCTGACGGACGACGAGATCCGGGCGATCGGCGCAAAGAGCGGAATCATCGGCATCTGGCCGACGGCCGATTTCGAAACGCCTGCCGGCATGGTTCGGCACATCGATCACGTCAAGCGGCTGGTAGGCGTCGATCGACTCGCCATCGCCAGCGATCTGCGCGGCATGAGCTACTTTCCGGCGTTCGGCGAGGAAGCCAATTTCCGGTCAATCGTCGACGGCCTGATCAGGGCGGCTACAGCGACGAGGAGATTGGGAAGGTGATGGGCGGAAATTTCTTCCGCGTGTGGCAGCAGGTGAGCCGCGCTGCGGCGCGTTAGGTGCAAGCGGCCGCGGTTACGGAGATTCCCGCAGTCGCCCGAAACAAGTCGAGCGGCACCCGCGAAGCGGCCGTCCGGAATCGCGTAGCGTCAGGATCAGTGCCTGAAGATTATGCTTGCCCGGTCCCAGGCCGCGTAAAACGTCTGCTCCAAGGCGGTGAGCGCATCGCCTGGACCGCCGAGCAGCACCATGGTCAGGAACACGAGGCCACACACAGGGAGCGCTACCAGCCAGCGCTCGTTTCCGCCACCACCAATGCGCATGCGATCGCTCCCTATTGTTGCGCGACCGACTTCGCGGTCGTGATGTACCGGTCCCGCGTAGCCGTCGCGGCTGCTGATCACGATCCCGGCCTGCTCGTGGAGATGCTGACGGTGCGCCACGCGCCGTCGTGCTTCGAGTTCGTCGAGGTGTAGGTGACGATGTAGCGGCGCCGCAGGTCTTCGATGACGCGCCGATACTGCTCGGCGAGCCGCGAGACGTCTTCGGGGAAATAGGCGCGCCCGCCCGAGGCGTCGGCGACCTGCTGCAGTCCGCTGCGATCGACCTTTGGGCCGAGCCCGATCGCAAAGACGGTCGTCTCGGTGTCCTTGATCCGCGCGAGCACTCCGTCGAGCGTGTGCTCGCTGCCCGGGGCCGTCCCCGGGTTTGTTCTCGTCTCGTCCGTCGGTGACGACGACCATCGCGCGGCGGCCATCCTGCCGCGCGAGGAACTGCATCGAGCCATGCAGCGCATCCCACAATGCCGTGCCACCGGTGGCCGTGTGCGCCGTGATCGCGTCGGTGCTCGACTTCCGGTTCGTGGACAGCTCGTCGCGCGAACACCACGGCGTCCGAGAACTGGACGAGCGCCAGCGGATCGGTCGGGCGCAGTGCCTCGACGAACGTCCGCGCCGCGTCCCTGGCCGCGTCGAGCGCCGGCTTCATGCTGCCGCTGCCGTCGAGCGCGAGCACGATCGAGATCGGCGCGTTCGCTTCGTGGAACGCATCGATGCTCTGCTCGATGCCGTCTTCCTCGATCGTGATGTCGGCGGCCTCGAGCGTGACATCTTCGCCGCTCTCGGCGCGCGCGCTGAATTCGAGCGTCGGCCGGATCGGCGGCGGCTTCGGCGCGAAGTAACCGGCACGCGCGCGGATGCGGTGCTCCGGATCGCTCGTGTTCAGTCGAATCGCCCGGTGACGCGCCGTCGGGCTCCTGGTTTGCGGGCGTGTAGCTGATGAGATAGCGCGAGAACACGTCGGCCATGATCGCGCCGTGAATATCCGGGACCTGCTCCTCCTTCGAGGGGAAGAAGGCACGTCCGCCCGATTTTTCCGCGAGCTTTCGCAACAGGAGCTCGCCCTTGAGCGAGATGCCAGCCACGCCGCCGATCCCGACGACGTAGACCGTGGCCTGCAATTTCTGGATTGCGTCGAGCGCGGTTTGCAGCGTCTCTTTGCTGTGCTCGTCGTAGCCATCGGTCACGAGCACGATCACCTGCCGGCCCTCCACGTGCGCGAAAAGCTGAGGAAGCTGCGCGAGCGAATCGAAGATAGCGGTGCCGCCCGATGGCTTTGATCGTCCCGATCGCATCCGCGATGGTGGCGGCGTCCGTGGTCGGTCCGGTAAGCGTCTCGACCGACCGGCGAAACGGTGCGACCACCACGGTGTCGCCGCTGCGCAGGTTGACCACGAGGCGGCGTGCGGTGGCGCGCACAAGGTCGATACGCCGCGCCATGCTCTGGCTGCTGTCCACGAGCAGCGTGAACTGTGTCGGCACGCGATCGAGCTGCACCAGGTCGAGCGACTGGACGACGTCGTTTTCGGCGAGCGTGAAGTCCTCTTCGCGCGAAGCGTCGCGACGGCGCGCCCCTGCTTGTCCATGACCGAGGCATCGACGAGGACCGAGGCGACCTGCGCTTCCTCGATCGACTTCGAGCGCCTTGAGATCGACGCGGTCCTGCACGACACCGCCGATACCGTCGTCGACTTCGACACCGATCTTGCGCGGCTCGTACGGGTTCGTCGTCCACCCACTCGGTCGACATATGGAGGACCATCGCATCCTGGCCGAGCAGCTTGCCGTCGACGTAGAAGCGCACCGGCACGACTCCGCCCGGCGCTGGTGTGACGACCTGCGCGACGAGCCGGATAGTGCCGATGATGCCGGTGACGTCCGAGCGGCGAAGTGAGGCGGACGCTGGTCGTGACCTGGGCCTGTGCGTGGCTCGATGCCACGATCACTGTGAGCGTCAACAGCGCGAGTCGAGTGCAAAGCGGCCGCAGCACCGGCTACCCCTCAATTCAAGGTGTGGCTGCGGCCCGCGTGCGATTTCAGCGCGCGTCGTGTCATCGGTGCCTTGCCACGAGCATCGCCAGGCCGGTAACGAACAACGCCAGCGAGGCGGGCTCGGGCGCGTGAACCGGCGGCGGCGGCGGAGTAGCGGAAGGGCGGCAGCAGCGGCTGCGTCGCACAGTTGTTTCCCAGATTGACGACGAGCGAGACGAGGCCAAGCGGGTTGAGCATGCCGTTGGCGAGTACGTCTGCATGTCGAACTGCAGGCGGCCGCAGGTCGGCAGCTGCCGCGAGTCGCTCGTCACGCGCAGGCCGCCCTGGCCGTCGAAGTCGACATGCCATTCGAGCAGCTCGTAGCTGGCGCACAAAAATCGTCTCATCGCAGCCGGCGAATGGGATCGTGAAAGACCACCGCCTGGAAGTGATCGGCGTTCGACCACGCGAACTCGGTAGGCGTGGCCGGACGGTCGACGCAGCCCGTGCAGTTGCGAGGATAGGAGTTGCACTTGCCGTTGTGGACATGCAGAACATTGCCAGCAGGAACAGCCCGGACGTCAGCAGTCCGGCGCCGTTCCTGCGATGGACGACGCTTCATCACCGCCTAGACCGCTTTGCGCCATGAATTCATCCCTTTCAACGCTGACGGCCAGCGATCAACGACGTTCAATGGGTCGATTCGTCCACGAAGTAACTGTCCGACGCTGCCCGCAACAGTTCCAACGTCAGCAGGCGCGGTTCGCCGTGATAGTCGGCAAGCGACAGCGCGTGATCGATGAGATCGCGCGGATGCGAGCCGCGGATGGCGATGCCGCGTGCGGTATAGACGTCCTTCATCAGGGCGTCGACCAGGCCATCGTCGTAGTCGATTTCGCGCTCCGCGCAGCAGCGCTGGAAGATCTCCTTGAAGTCTGCGAGTGTGGGACTCTCCGCGGAGACCTTGTAGTGAATGCGGCGGAGGAATGCTTCGTCGACGAGATCGGTCGGCCGCAGGTTCGTGGCAAATACGACCAGCACCACGAACGGTACCGGCAACTTCTGACCGGTCTGGAGCGTCAGGTAGTCGATGCGGCTCTCGAGCGGCGTAATCCAGCGGTTGAGGAGCGCCACTGGCGAGCACTTCTGGCGTCCGAAGTCGTCGATCACGAGCACGCCGCCGTTGGCGACGAGCTGCACCGGCGCCTGGTAGAACTTGGAAACCGTCGAGAACGCCAGCTCGAGATCGCTCAACTCGAGCTCGCCGCCGACCGTTGCGAGCGGGCGGCGGCACGCCAGCCACCGCGCATCCTCCGCATCGTCGCCAAAGTCGAGACTGTTGGTGTCTTTCACTTTGGGATAGAGCTCGTGAATCGCGGGGTCGAAGATCTTGACGATCTGGCCGTCGAAGACCATGGCGTGCGGGATTGCAATCTCGCCGTCCAACAGGTTCCGGATGGCCTGGGAAATGACCGTTTTCCCGTTTCCCGGCGGACCGTAGACGAACAGCGAATGGGCGGCGTTGATCGCCGGCCCGAGCTGGTCGAGCACGCGTTGGCTGAGCACGAGCCCGCGAAACGCGTCGCGCACGCGCGCGCGAGTAGCTACTTTGGGCATCGATAAGGCGAACGCCTGCATGTACGCGTCGTAGTCGGCAAATGGAACCGGTGCGACACCGACGTACTGGCTGTGTTCGAGGAACAGCAGCGCCCGCTGGCGGCCGGCGTCGGTCAAGCGGTAGACGAACGCCGGGCCGCCGGTGAGACCACCGCCGGAAAACTCCGCGAGGTGATTCAGCTTGAGGTGACTCAATATCGGCTCGATGGCCGAATACGGCAAACCGAGCGCCTGTCCGATTCTCGCGCCCGAGGTGTCGCCCGAGAAATGCAGCGTCTTCACCACGAGCTGCATCATCAGGTCGAACGACAATCCCGATTCTTCGAGCGTCCTGGGCGCGCGCGGATGCGCTATCACGGTCGATGCACGAGTCGTCGTAGCAGTGGCAATCATGGACGGCTCTTGTGGCGCGCTGGGGGCGCCGGCTGTTTCGCGCGGAGCGCGCTCGCTTTCTTGCAGAGCGGGATGGCCGCCAGCGTGCGGCCCTGCGCGAGGTTGACGTAGCAAAGGTTCGCGAGCGCGTACCACGCATCGGGGTTCAAGCCCAGCGCCTGCTGGAATTGCTCCTCGGCCTCGCGGGTCCGCCCGATCCGATAGAGCAGCGTGCCGAGCGTGTTTCGGAACGCCGGCGATTCCGGCGCGAGGTACACCGCCCGGTGCGCGTCGGCGAGGCCGAATCCGGGGTGACCCCAGTCGCGCCAGAGTCGCGCCCGCTGATCGAGCACGATCGGCTCGGCGCCGTTGACGGTGAGGCTGCGCGTCAGGTAGTCGTAGGCCTGATCGAAGATGCCCTGGCGCAGATAGGCACGCGCCACGTCCACGTGGTGCGCCGCCGTCGGGGCAAGAAGCAAGCGTGCCAGCGCGCTTCGCAGATCCGGATCGAAGGATTCGAGCGAAGACGCGCTCGACGCGCGCGTGACGTTGGTGGTGATGGTCGCGTCCGCCAAGGGCGCTCTCGGCGGCGGCGGCGCCCCCTTGAACGCTGGCCTGGGACCGCCGAGGTTGATGCTCGGGGTCCCCTGCCGGACGAAGCGGCTGGCGAAAGTCCGATTTTCGGCAGACGCACAGCCACAGCTCGCGACAATCGCGAGCAGCGCGATCATTCGACGTGTCATGAAGGTTGCTCGGGTTAGTCTTCGCGGTTCAGACGAGCGCTACGGCGCTTGAAGTAGAGCATCAAGAGCACCAGACCGCCGCCCAATGTTGCGTATTGCCAAAGTTCCACTGTAATCCTCCTGTTGTTTCGCAAATGTCTCGATACGCCTTAGTTCATCCCTAAACCGCCCCACACTATCTCCCGCCAGATTCGAATCGCCGACGGCCCGAGCACCACGACGTAGAACGCCGGGAAGAGACAGAAGACCAATGGGAACAGCAGCTTCACTCCGAGCTTTGCCGCCCGTTCTTCTGCCCGCTGACGCCGCTTGGTGCGCGACGTCTCCGCATGCGTGCGCAACGCCTGTCCGATGCTCGTACCAAACCGGTCGGTCTGGACCAGCATCGCCACCAGCGAGCGCACGTCGTCGACCTTCGTGCGATCCGCGAAGTTCTTGAAAGCTTCGAGTCGAGGCTTGCCGGCGCGCATTTCGGCGCCGATGATTTCCAGTTCCCGGGCCAGCGCGGGGTAGGGAAGCGCCAGTTCCTCCGCCACGCGGGCGATTGCCTGATCGATACCGGACCCGGCTTCGATGCAGACGATCAACAGATCGATGGCGTCGGCCAACCCGTTGCGGATGACCGTCTTTCGGGCTTCGATGACGCGCCCGAGCCACAGGTTCGGCGCCATGTAGCCGATGGCGGCGGCCACCACGACATACAGGAGCCCTCCGGTTCCGAAGTAGCGGAAGACGCTCAGGCCCAACCCGGCCGCGAGCAGGATCTGAACGATCGAGAACACCACCGCCGACCACGAGTTGTGATAGCCGGCGCTGGCCATCAACTTCTCGAGGCGCCGCATATCCTTGGGCGACTTCGGCAGTAAGCGCTGGACGCGCACCGCCGAGGCCGGCGCGGTCTCGAGCAGCAGCGATTCTTGCGCGACAAAACCGGGCGTGCCGGCCACGCGCGCGAGGCGGCGTTGCGCGACCTGGGGATCCGTCAGCACCCACAGGGCAGCTCCAGTCGCTGTCACGACGCTCACGAACACCAGTGCGATCGGAATCAGTAGCGATAATTCCATGGCTAGTACTCGATCTTCACCATCTTGGCGATGATGAAGCTGCCCACCACCTGGAGGACCAAGGCAATCAGGACCAGTCGAATGCCGAGCGGGTCGGTCGTGAGGATGCTCATCAGGTGCGGCGAAATGATGAAGAGCATGGCGGCCAGCACCGGTGGCATCGCAGCGAGCACGAAGGCGCTGATCCGGCCGTGTGCGGAGATGACGCGGATCTGGCGTTTGAGCTTGAAGCGGTCGCGCATCACGCTTGCCAGGTTGTCGAGGACCTCGGAGAGGTTGCCGCCCGACTCGCGCTGCGTGAGCACGGCGGTCACGAAGAACTTGGCATCGAGCACCGGCACGCGAGCAGCCATGGCGCGCATCGCGTCTGGCAGCGACATGCCGAAGTTCTGCTCGTCGTAGAGACGCCGGAACTCAGCGCCGACCGGGGCCGGCAATTCGTCTCCTACCATGCTGACGCCCGTGGTGAACGCATGTCCCGCACGCAAGGCGCGCGAAATCAGATCCATGGCTTCCGGGAACTGCTCTTCGAAGGCTCGCAGGCGGCGGCTCCGCATGAAGCGCACGTAGATATAGGGTGCGGTCGCCAATACCACGGCAAGCACCAGCGCCGCGGCGACCAACCCAATGAACCGATACCCGATGAAGAAGCCCACGGCGCCGCTGGCGAAGCAGGCGAGCACGAACGTCCCGACATTGATCTTGAGGCCAGCCTCCACGAGGAGACGCTTTGGCCGATCGGCCAGGCCGGTGCGATGCGCGAGCACGGCGTTGAGCCACGGGATGTTGCTCAACGTTTCAGGCGAGAGCACGATGCTCGCGCTCGTGATGTCGGTGCGGTATTCCTTGAGCCGGCGCACGGCCGACGCCTTTTGGTTGTCCTCGAGGCGAAGGACGAAGAACCAGTAGGCGCCGAATATCGTGAGCAGCGAGATGGCAAACGTGACGACCAGCAGCGTCATGATCTGACCCCGGATGGTTCCTGGCCAATGACCAGCCGATGCTCGAACATCTCCGGCCGCATCGCGAAGCCGGCTGTGGCCAGCTGCTGCGCGCATTTCGGCCGGATGCCGGTGGCGCGGAAGACGCCGCTGACCCGACCGTCCGGCATGATGCCGCTGCGGTCGAACACGTAAATGTCCTGCATGGTGATGACGTCCTGCTCCATGCCGGTGATCTCGGAAATTGCGGTGACGCGGCGGTGCCCGTCGGACAGTCGGGTGAGCTGAACGAGCACGTTGACCGCGGACGCCACCTGCTGCCGAACAGCGCGTTCGGGAATGTTCAGGTCGGCCATCGCCACCATCGTGTCGAGACGATACAAGGCGTCGCGCGGACTGTTCGCGTGAATCGTGGTCAAGCTGCCATCATGGCCGGTGTTCATCGCCTGCAGCATGTCGAGCGCCTCTTCGCCGCGGACCTCGCCCACGACAATGCGATCGGGCCGCATACGGAGGGCGTTGATGAGGAGCTGGCGCTGCTTGACCGCGCCCTTGCCTTCGATGTTCGCCGGCCTGGTCTCGAGCCGCACGACGTGACGCTGCCGCAGCACGAGCTCGGCCGCGTCTTCGATGGTGACAATGCGCTCCCGGTCCGAGATGAAGCTCGAGAGAACATTGAGGAAGGTCGTTTTGCCAGCGCCCGTTCCGCCCGAGACGATGATGTTGAGCCTCGCGCCGACCGAGGCCTTCAGAAAGTCCAGCATCGGTTGCGTGAGCGACTGGCGTTCCACCAAGTCCGACGAGCCGAGCTTGTCGGTTCGGAATCGCCGGATCGAGAGAACCGGCCCGTCGAGCGCCAGCGGAGGGATGATCGCGTTGACGCGCGAGCCATCCGCCAGGCGCGCATCGACCATCGGGCTCGACTCGTCGATGCGCCGGCCGACCGAGCTGACGATACGCTCGATGATGCGCAGCAGGTGTGCGTCGTCTTTGAAGCGCAAATCGGTCGGCTGGAGCTTGCCTTCGCGCTCGACGTAGATCTGATCCGCGCGGTTCACCAGAATGTCCGAGATAGTGCCATCCGCGAGAAGCGACTCGAGTGGCCCCAGGCCGAAAAGTTCGTGAAAGACGTCGGTAATGAGCGCTTCGCGTTCGAACAGGCTCAACGGTACGGTCGACGATTCCTTGTCGAGAAGGCCGATAATCAGGCCCCTGAGCTCAGGCTCCGCTTCCGCCCGTCCGACCCGGTTCAACCGATCGAGATTCAGCCGGTTGAGCACCGCACGGTGAATTCGTTCCTTGAGATCGTGGTAATGCGCCGGACGCGAATCCCGCCGATCTCCCCGACCGAACGTTCTGCAATATTTGGCATCTTCAACTCAATGTGGCGATGTCAGCGCTTCGCGCCGAAGCGGCCAAAGAGTCCGGTCTTTGCCGACTCGTTGTCCGCCTGTTTCTTCGGCAACCCGCCAAGCTCGCGCGCGATCTGGTCGAACGAGCTGGCGAGGCGGCTGTGGTTCTGCAGGATGAGTGGCTCGCCGCGCGTGATGGCGCTGAGCGAGGCCTGGTAGTCGTTCGGGAACACATACTTCACCGGGCCGCCGAGCACGCGCTCGACGTCGGTTTGTCCGATTTCGGATTTCAGATCGAGCCGCGTGATCGCGAGCTTCACGCGCTCGTGTCCACAGCGCTGGCGCAGAGCGGTGAGCAGCCGGCTCGCGGTGCGCAGCGTGGTCAGCTCCTGGTTCGCCAGCACGACGATTTGTGACGCGGCGTCGATCGACTCGAGCATCGTGGCGTCGCTGCGCGGGCAGTCGAGCACGACATACCGGTAGATCGTGGCCGCGCACTCGAGCAGCGTGCGAACGCGCGCCGTGTCGAACGATCCGCGAAGGAGGTTGCTGCTCGAGCCCAGGAGGTCCACACCTGGTTTCGTCTTCGTGACGAGACCTTTCAGATAGGCCTCGTCGAGCCGGTGAATGTTTTCGAGCGCATCCACCACGGAAAACCGCGGCTCGACCCCCAGGAACACGGCAGCGTCACCGTGCGCCAGGTGCATGTCGATGAGCAGCGTCGGCTCCTTCGACGTCCGGTGCAGCGACGTCGCGAGGTTCACGGCGACGGTGGTCGATCCGATGCCGCCTTTCGCGCCGATGACCGCGATCGTTCGCCCGATCTGCGGCCGCGACGCCGGGCGGGCGACGCGCTGGACGGTGGCAATCAACTCATCGAAGTTGAGCGGCTCTGCGACCCACTCGTTCACGCCCATGCGCATCGCTTCGAGCAGAAGCGCCGGGTCCACGGTCCGCGACACGATCACCAGACCGGTGCTGGGAAACTGCCGCCGGAGCTGCGCAACCTGTGGCGGCAGCTGTCCTACCTCGCGGATGTCGACGATGAATGCATCCGGACCCTTCGTTCCGGCAGGGTGCGCCGTGTCGAGCTCGTGGAGATCGACCGACGACACTCGCAGGCGACGTTCGCGCAGGCTCGCCAGGAGCTCGTCGTCGCGAAATCCAACTACAGAGATACTCAACAAAACGTCTACCTCACGAGGGTAATGGTGACAATGAAGTTCGCGCCTTCCGGCCCATTGCCGGCTTCATACATGTCGGATGGGTACTGCATGACGCGACCGACAATGTTTTCTCCGATAGGCCGCTCGATGAAGAAGCCAATGACTTTTGTGACTTTTACCGGTGTCTGACCAGCACCTTCTCCGGTTCTCTCCGCCCAATCGAGGGGGTCGTAGACAGGAACCGGTCGGATGCGAGGACTCAGCGTGCAGCTGCCAGCCGCCATGCATCCGCCGGCCACGCCGCCTCGTCCACCGTTCGCGTTCGGGTCCCAATACGCCTCCAAGTCGCGATTCACGACCTCGTTGATCGTGTCCACGATTCGCCTGGTCGACATCTGTCCGTTCTCGGTCGTGATCTCGTCGCCGCCGCCGACGACCGCAGGCGAGCACCCGAGAATGGCCGCCAGGAAATCCGGCAGCCCTTGATCGCCTTCGTTGAGGCGCACCGGCCGATACCAGCCGGCGGCTGCCTTGTCTTTGGTGACGCGCGGGTCGTTGAACCGCAGCGTCATCTGCAAGCCGAAGTCGTCGCCCGTATTAGCGTCGAGCGACTCGCGTGTGAACCCGGTCCCGAGATCGCTGCCACTGGGCGGTCTGTAGACATCCGGATTTTCCACCGGCGCGGCCGGCTGCCCGTCTTCGAGATCGAACGTCTCGTTGTCGCTCCAGGGTTCCGGCTCCGGATAGATCTCCAGCCATTTGTCGGGAATCGCGAATGGCAGGAGACAGCTTGTGGACCCTCCGTAGAGCACTCGCGCGGTCGCCGTCGCGCGCACACCCTGTTCGTTCAGCCCGACAAGCTGGCCAAAGAACACGGGGAGCGGATTGCCTCCGGGACGCTGATTACGGAACACGTCCACGCGGATGCAGTTGCCACCCTCCGGAAACGGGCCCGGAGGGCATGGATCGGGAAACGTGACGTCGGCGTCGGTCACATCCGGTGGGGCCCCCCAAATCAGGTTCTGGGCTGCCACCGTAAGTGCGCTCTGACGGGCGAGCGCCTGGTCGTCCACGGAGACGTAGGCCATGGAGATCGCGCCGGCAAGGGCAGCTGCGTCAGCTGAGTTCTGTGCCTGGCGGCGCGCCGTCCACATGACGCCGTAGTCCACGGCGAACGTGCTGAACGCCAGCAGACCGATCATCCCGAGGGCGACGTGCACCAGCACGGCGCCTCGCTCGGACTTCGCACGACGGCTTGGCAACTTGATGAGACCCTTCACGACTCACCTCTTTGAAGGCGGTTTTTTGACGGTGCCCGGCGCGACGGGCGGTACTGTTCCCGGACGCGGAACGCTGTCCGGAGCGTCGCTCAGAGTGGTGCCGACACCCTCGTCGTCCCCCGGCACGAGAAATTGACCCGGGCGCACCGGCAGCGGCGGCACCTCGTCGGGATCCAGCGGACGCACAAGGCGAGGCGTGATCAACACCATGAGCTCGGTCTGTTCGGCGCGCGCCGCCTTGCTCTTGAATATGTTTCCGATGATGGGCAGCTTGCTGAGAACTGGTATGGCCTGACGGTCGGTCTGCGAAATGTTGTTGAGCAGTCCCGCAATCGCGAACGACTGACCATCACGGAGCTCGACGTCGGTTTCGGCGCGACGGCTGATGAGCGCCGGAATGCGGAATCCGGAAAGGATGATGCCATTGTTGAAGTCGAGCGAGCTCACTTCGGGTCGCAGCTTCAGGCGGATGACATCGCCGGCGATCGTCGGCCGGAAAGTGAGGCGAATCCCGAACTCTTTGTAGGTGATGTTCAACTGGCCGAGCCCAGTGATCACCGGGATCGGGATTTCTCCGCCGGCCAGAAAGCTGGCTTCCTGTCCGTTGTAGGCAATCAGGTTCGGCTCGGCGAGGCTTTGCAGCAGACCGCGGCCCTCGAGAGCCTTCAAGACGCCGCCGATACCTTCACCGCGGTGAAAGAAGAAGATGTTCAGGAAATCGAGGAAGTCCAACCCGCCCGCGGTCTCGTCGTCAAAATCAGGCCCCGCAAACTGCTGCGTTGTCGAGCGCGACGTGAAGCCCGTGCGAGTGCTGAAGAGCGTGAGCCCCGCCTGCTGCAGCGCGTTGCGATTGACCTCGGCGAACCGCACCTGCAGCATCACCTGCTGGCTGGGCGAGCCGCCGGGCAGCTGCAGCATGTTGACGACAGAGAACTTGGAAACGCAGCGCGCGCGATCTCGGCCGCGCGCAGCATCACGTCGTTGCTCGACACCGCACCGGAAAGCACGACGGCTTCGTCGTTCACGGCGACGTTGATGTCCTCGCCGGGAAACAGTGTTGCAAGTTCTGCTGCAGGACGCTTACCCACGGTCCACGACCACGTCGTAGTGCTTGCGCTGATCGCCGCCCCACACGATCAGGCTGACAGTCCCCGGCGCCTTGCCGTCCACCAGCACTTCGCGCGGCCTGACGACAACCGCATCGGCGATCGCCGGGTTGGTGACGGCGATGCGCGTGATATCGAAGTCCGTCGTCAGCACCGTGGACCGCCCGGCGGTGAGCAGACGCGATCGGTGGCGGCGGCGCTCTGCCCGCAGCGGTCGATGCGCCCTGCGGCGTGCAGGTCCGGCGACAGGCCGCCCAGCAGGAAGACCGTCAGCAGCCGCCGCCGTAAGCTGTGAGATGTCTGACGCCATTACTTCACTACCTCCTCGGCGCGCTTCGCGGCACGAATGGTTTCAACTGAGTAAATCGAGGGCGGGCGGCGGCGGGCGCTGCTTTCGGGTTTCGGCGCCGCTGACGCCCTGCGCGACCTTCACGACGGGCGGAGGTTCCGGCGCCCCCATCAACGTCGCCATGCGAATTCCCGATGTGACTGTCGGCGCGGTATCGAGCGGGTTGCGGAGTGTCAGCATGATCGAGCCCTGGCTCGACGCCAGCGCAATCCGCTCCGCGTCCTCGGGCGTGACCAGCAGCGTCACCACGCTGGTCGGGACCGGCTTGCCGTCCTTGGCCTGCTCCTGGTCGTACTTGGTGCCGGCGGTGAGCACCTGCGCGTTGGTCACCACCACGCGGGAAAGGCTGTCGTCCCGGTTGTTCGACAGTGTGACCACAACATCGACGCGCGTGCCGGGCACCACGAATCCCGCCACGCCGATCACCTCGTTGACCTTGACCGAGATGGCGCGCATGCCGGCCGCGATCGTCGGCGGCAACCCGGCGCCGGCTTCGCGCGGCGCCAGCTTCGACGAGGTCAGCGGCTCGTTTTCGGCGACCGGAGCAATCAGGCCGCGGTTGGCCACCTCCTCGACCTTCGAATAGCCGCCCGCGACCGGGACTACTCGCCGGCCACGCCACCAGCTTGACGTCGCTCGGCATCACCATCGTGCCGACAGGGAGCGCCTTGGCGGCGACAGCCACGTAGTAACTCTTGACCTCGACTTCGCGCACCGGGATCCGCTGCACGGCCCGATAGACGAAGAACGTGGCGGCCGTCGCGACGCCGACCGACAAAACGAGGACATTGAGTGCGTGCGTTTCTGTTCATAGTTCGACCTGATTCCGTTGAGACTTAAGGTGCCGGCGCCGGCGCCGGCCTGCAGCCGCATGACGGACCGCGCCCGCATGGTCACCGTTCGCGATGTTCCCGCCGAACATCGCGGCGACCGGTCCGATGTATGCATGGCGTAGTCATGGCTCACGTGACGCGAACAGCCGGATAGTTACCACCGCCCGGCGCCGGCACGTCCACGGAATGGCTTCGACCTGAACCGTGGCCGGCTTGATCCCACCGCTCTGCGCGTAGGGCGAACGCGCGCCTCGACGTCCCCAGGAATCTGGTAGCCGGGAAGACTGCCGACGCGGGCGCCTTCGATCGCGGCGTTCGTAGAACAGGAGGTAGCGCTGAAACAAGAAGCCGAAGTCGACGATGCCCATGATCACCAGAAGGAACAGCGGCAGAACGATCGCCATTTCGACGACTTCGGCGCCGCGCTCCGATCGGCGCGCACGCGCTTCAACGCATTGCGCATGTTCTCGGCTCTCAACGCAGCCATAACGTCACCATCAGACCAACGGCAATTGGCACGCGCATAAGGGAGCCGAAGGGTGTTGGGATCGTCCAGGCTCACCGCCGGCAGCGGCTTGATTCCCGCAAGCCACCAGAACTGAATCAGCGTGCGAATGTTGCGCAACCCCTGCATCAGGTATCCGCGCGCCAGCATGACCACGATGGCCAGCACCCCGCCGGCGACGGAGGTGTAAACCGCCACCCAGAAGACCGTTGCCGCGCCAAGCCACGCGCCGAGAGCGGCGAGCAGCTTGACGTCGCCGGCTCCCATCGCGCGTAAGGCAAAGACCGGAAAGAACACCGCCAATCCCACCGCGAGGCCGCGAAGCGCCATCCCGAGCCCCTGGCCTTGGGGGGCGACGCTGTGGAAGGCCAGCGCCAGCGCCGCGGCAGAAAACGTCAGCCAGTTCGGGATGCGGGCGCTCTTCAGGTCCCACAAACACGCCAGCGCCGCGACCGTCAGCACGCAGATGGTTGTTACCGTCATCATCGTCACTACGGGTCCGGAACTTCCCACAAATCCTGCGTTGCCGCGTCGAGACCTTGGTACGTCAAACCAATACCGTTAGCGATTACCGGCCATGTCGCCGCACCGGCCAGCCCGATTGCGGCGGTCAGCAGTGCGTACTCCACCAGGTCTTGTCCCTGTTCGCCGACGACCAGGTCCCGGAGCAGGCGCCGCAGTTCGAACAACATAAATGTCTAAGAGGGGAGCGGACGTTCACGGCATGACCGCGAACGTCCGCCAAATGCCCGCATTACGGGTTGATCGCGGCGACGTCGCCTTCGATACGGCCATACGCGGCATCGATCGCGGTGCCGAGATCGTTGGCGCCCGTGATGACCACGAGACCAATGCCACCCACCAGCAACGCGTACTCGACCAGGTCCTGACCCTGTTCTTCGCGAACAAGGCGCATCAGCAGGTTCTTCATTCGTGAGCTCCAAATCTGGGGGAGAGTCGGTGAAGCTGCGGACGCCCCATTCGCCGCGCAGCGGGGGAGCGCCGGCGGCCGCGTGCGATGTCGCGGGAGTTGCCGGCGCGCCGTGAACGCCCGAGTGATAGCAACGGATGTGCCGGGGTCTCTCGAATCGAAGAACATCCGCTAACGCGCGGATTTAGCGGCACTTACGAGACTCGCGAGGGCCCGTGAGCGCGGGTCCGCGAAGAAGAAGGTAGCCGTATTGGCGACTTAAAGTCTGTGATTCAGCGGCTGACGGATACCAACTTCGTTAGTACGCAATATACGTGACTAACCATCCCTCGCTAACCGCAGTTGACTGACCAACGACACACTTACGGAATCCGTCGCTGGCGCCGGCCAGTTTATTGGCCACCGGCCAATCGCTTACCTCATTCGTAAGCGCCGGACGCCAGCGCGCACGCAACATACTTGAATAACCGTCGGCCCTTACAGAACTGTTCAAGCGACTGCTCGGCGGTGAGAGTGCAATGGTTGAACGCGTCCGTCGGACGCGACCTGGCGTGTGCGTGTGGGACAGCCCTTTACTTGCGCTTCTTGCGTGGACGCTGCGGTCTCACGGCGACCGCGACCGACCGCTTGGGCACGGTCAGAACCCGACGCAGCCCTCGGGTGAATCGCTTCATCGTCGCTCCGGGGTCGTCGGCGGGGACGTCCACGATCTCGAGGTCCTTGCGCGGCTGCTTCTTGGGCACGTGACGGGCGAATTCAGGGCGTAAGGCAGTTGAAGCGAAAGGCGCCGGTTACCGGTGCCTCTGCATGCGCTTGTGGCGATCCGCCGCAATACTTCGATGGGGGGCGTCGGCGCCGTATTGCCAGCGAACGTGCCGCGAAACTCGAAAGTCGCGTGGTTTGGCCAACGCTTCGCCCTTCTGCAACGCAATTCGCAGGCGATGGAGCATGAACCAGGCAGTTTTCTGCGTCACGTCGAGGGCCCGCGCCAGCTCGTAGCTGCTGATGCCGGCCTTGCGGTTGGTGAGGACCCACAGAGCGGGCAGCCACTTTTGTAGCGGCAGCGCCGAATCCTCGAACACCGTCCCGCTCTTGAGCGAGAACTGCGGCTTCGGGTGCAGCCCGTAACACTTCCAGCGGCGCACCGCGCGCAAGAAGGTGACGCGCTGGCTCCGGCACCAGGGGCAACGCACGACGCCATCGGGCCAGCGTACCGCGACGATCGCATCGTGGCAGTTGGCGTCGCTGGAAAAATAGGAGATCGCTTCCTGAAGAGTTCGCGGCTCGCGTCGGGTCACGACCTACGTATGATGACATAGGCTCGGCCTTCGTGCGTGTGCCCTTAACTTACTCGTGCGACGAACTTTAGCTGCCTCGCTAGGCCACGAGCAGCTGGTCGCCTGGCGACACGCCCGCACGCGCGCATGCACCCGCCGGTAGCTCCACGATCGCGAACGCCGAGAATGAAAACACCATTCGGCGCGGCTTCACTGCCTCGCGCACCTTGACCACGCGTCCGTCGCGGCCGACCGCGACGATGTCGATGGGGAAACGCATGCCGAAAGTGTGCACGGCCTGGCTCGGCGCAATGACCAACCCGACGTCATCCGCGAGCGAATCTCGCCCGAGCAGACCCTTCTTGCGCGTCGCCGAATCGAAGGCCATCTCGAGGCGTGTGGCGAGCCACTTTTGCGTCCGCTCGATCAGCAGCCCGCACGGCTGTTTCGAACGGAGAAGAGGAGTCAGGAAGTGGCTCATTCGATCGGCACCCTCATCAGGTATTTCACCGGATGTCCGTCCTTCTGCGCCGGGTGGAAGACCCAGGCTTTTGCGGCCGACACCAGCATGCGGTCGTGAAACGAGTTGCTCGGCGAATGCAGGCGGATCTTGTCCACCGTGCCCGCTTCGTTGATTTGCAGCTCGAGATACGAGCGGGCCGGATCCACCGGCACCGTTCCCGGCGCGTTGGGCAATTGCGGCCATCGCAGCACGGGCGGCTCCACTTCGCTGGTGGCGATCGGCGCGAGCGGCTCGCCCGAATTGGCAGCATCGGCGTCGGTATCGCTCGCCGTGATCAACGGATCGAACACAGGCGGCAGCGCGAGGAGCAGCGCCGACCTCGTCGGTTCCAGCACCGTCCGGCGTGAGGCCTGTGCGCGACGCGCCGGCGGGTCGGCCGGCGGCGCAGGCGCGGCGGGCGCGCTCGCTTCGGCAGCGCGCAAGCCCACCATTTCCAGGCCTTTGTCGACGAGCGCGTCGATACGGCCGGCAATCTGCTGAACCGGGGAAGGCGATGGTTTTTCCGCTGTTGCCGGAGGGGCTGCGCTCTCAGCCGGTGTCGCGGGCACGCTCTTCCGATATGCGCTGGCTGCGAGCACGCCGGCGGCAACGATCATCGCCAGCGCGATCGCGGCCGGCACCCACTTCCCGAGAGAGCGCCGGGAGGCTGGCGCTCTCAAGGGAGTGGCTGGGGGAGGAACGGAGACATCTTTCCGGAGCCGGTCGAACTCGGCCTGTTGCGCGGCGTCCGATTCCATGGCAAGCGCGCGGGCGACCAACGCCGCGATCGTTGCCGGCGCGTCCGGCCGCGCGAAGAATTGCAGGTCGCCCGCTAGGTCAGTGGTCCCGCCTGCCTCCAGATCTTCGGCGCGGTCGAGCAGGGCAAGAAGTGCGGGCGGCGCCTGATCGCGGTTGAGCAGCGCATCGAGCGTTCCCGCGGCCGGATCCGTTACAAACGGCGCGCGTGACGCCCCGCTGATCTCCACTGCGCCGGAGGCCGAGAGGCGGCAGTTGTCCAATCCGGGCGGCACGCCCGTGATCGCCGCTTCGCGCGCCACCTCCTGTGCAATCGCGACTGCCTCCTGCCAGGCCATCGGCACACGAAGCGACATGAGGCGATCGAGCGAAATCCGGTTAGACACGTTAAGCGTAATGCTGCACGTTGTGTGCCGCGCCCGCGCCTAGGCCATGAATGCGCCGACGGAGGAGGCGACAAATGCGGTTAGCCAAGTAACTTGCGAGGAGAATCAATCGAAGGGACGCTTGGCGGCCCTCACGGTCTCGCAGCCGGATCGAGCGATCCCGCGGCGCCAGGCGACGAATGCCAATACTGTTTAGCGAGGACGTTCGAGACTTTAGTCTGCCTCCAAGGGAGCTTTTGATCGCGCACGGGACGGGGCAGCGCTAGCGAGGCCGCGCCATCAGCGCTTTGCGCGTGGTCTGGAGGGTAAAGGTGAGCGTCTCGCGTGGGATGCTCGTCACGAAGGGACCGACCACCCAGCCGAGTCCGAACGGGATGCCGCGGGTCAGCGACACCGATTCGCACTGCACGTACACGCCGCCATCCCGCTCGGCAAGCCGCCAGTACGAGTTCAGCCGCCACAGGTATCCGCCATCCTGGCCCACAGGCTTCTCACGCTCCTGCTGCGTGTTTGGATTCTCGACTTCGGCAATCCGTGTGCTCACGATGCGGCTGCGTGCCTGCGTGGGGCTTTCGCGAGTGAACACCGCCTCGTGCTCGCTGTTGACCACCACGGTGATCACCTTTTGCATCGCGAAGCGAAGGTACGCTCTGAACCGATCGCCGTTCCGATCGAGCAAACGCGACCGCGCGACGTTGGGCGAATAGATCTCGGCGTGCCGGTCGTAGTCCTGAAGCAGCGCGAGAGCCTGATCGAGCGTAGCGCCCGGCACGAATACGATTCCCAGCCAGTGATGGGCGAGCCCGTCCGGAATGTCGATCTCGCGACCGTTGGCGCGCGTTTCGAGTCGCTCGATCACGAACTGACCGTTTCTGACCTTTTCGCGTAACGCCTGTGCGCTGGCGCTGTCGCCGTCGAACCAGAGAAATCGAGGGTCTGCAGCCCGCTGCGCTTCCGTTTCGGCGACGTAGCGCTCGAACGCCGCAGTGGTTGCCGGGCGCGGGCCGGCGACCTCGTAGTCGCGAGCCTCGGGCGCTGACTGAGACAGAATTGCTAGCGCGACACACACGGTCGGTGCACGCTCGATCCGCGACCGGATCGCTTGCACATGAGTTGGCATCGTTTTCCTCGAAGGCCCACGCCGGGCCAGCCTCTTATCAGGGAAAGTGCAATTTTCCGCCGATTGAGCTCATCGCCCTTTCTTCGCTACACTTGGGACAGGCACTAAATGAAGCCGACAGCTATTATGGTGCTCGTGCTTCTCGTGTGGCCGTCACTCGCGGCCGCACAGCGGACCTCCAGAGGCGGCCCGCCGCCACCACCTCCGCCCGCTACAGCTTTCGCGCCGATCGGCTTGCCACTGCCGCCCATAGGCTTGCCGCTGCCGCCACTCGGGATTTCGACCGTGGACGGTCACGTTTCAAAGAGCAGCGTCGCCAGGTCGGGCCGCAACGGGTCGCGATCGCGCCGATCGAAAGGGTTCTTTGGCGCGCCGGCTGTCATCTATTTCGGCTCGACGTATGAGTCCGGGATTTCCGTTTCGGGTCCAGTCATGAGCGGATCGGCTCAACCGGAAATCGCGCCGATAGTCTATGAGCCGCCAACCGGGCTGCTTCGATTGGACCTGCAGCCGGCCGCCGCGCTGCAGTTCTTCGTGGACGGTCAGTTCGTCGGTACGCCGGAAGACATGGGTATGGACCTCGAGCTCGAAGCCGGTGTGCGGCGGATCGAAGTACGTGCTCCCGGTTACGAGCCTCTCGTGTTGGACGCGAAGATCGTTGCCGATCGCGCGATTACCTATCGCGGAACGTTGACGCGTGCCCGCGATGCGGCGCAGGCCGCGACGCCACCTGTAGCCGTAGCCGCCGGACCGGAACCGGCCGTTGCCCTGCCGTTTTATTACATCCCTGGCTGCTACATGGGCACCGTGCCGCCGAAAGAAGTCAAACTGCCGGCCGGCTGCGACGCGAGCCGCGTGATCACGCGCATGCCGTAGGTGCACTGGTGCGGCGTGCACCGTTCGCCGGTCCCACCGCAGGCCCACCACCTGGCCGACCAAAGCTACGACGATCCCGCCAATCTGATCGATCCCGTCGGCGCTGCGAGGCCGCCGGGCGGTTCATCGGTCACCGCCACCGTGACCGCGCCAGCCGGCAGCCCCGAGGGCGGCGGCGCAATCAGCATCCCGCGCCCGCTGCCCTGATCGCCGAGCAGTCCTGCGCTCACCGGACGATTGCCGCCAATCAGCCACACCTGATAGATGCGTCCGGGCGGCGGCACGGGCAGTTGATCGGCCACCACCAGCAGGCCGCGAGTGGCACTCCAGTAGGCGCGCGCTGTCGATCCGGTCGCGTTCTCGCGTCCGGCCATTGGGATCGGCCGCATGTCGCCCGCTGTCAGGATCGCTACAGCGAGGTCGGCCTGCGTCGCGTTGTCGGCAAGACGACGCTGGAGCTCCGAAGCCGTGGCTTCCGCGCGGCGCATGTCGTCGGCAAGACGCTGCCGTGCGAACGCGTTGAGATAGAGGAGTGTGCCGAGCCCGAGGATCACGATCGCTGCGGCCGCAAGCCAAGCCGGGTGCACGCCGTGGCGCCGGTCGGGCGCTTCGAGGCGCGGGGAAGCCTGCGGATGGGTGACCGTCCGGAGGGCTGGTTCCTGTTGCAGCGACGGCAGCGCGGCGAGCACGCGCTGCTTGAGCGCGGGCGGCGGCGTCACGGCGCCGGGACTGTGCGCGAGCCCTTCGACCACCGCGGTCAGCTCGTGCAGATCGGCGGCGCAGACGTCGCATTCGCGCACGTGCGCTTCGACGTCGCGGCGCTCGTCAACCGACAACTGCCCGAGCGCATATTCGTCGAGCAGGGCGACGATCGTGTCGTGGCGATCCATCGTCATTGCCGGAGGCTCCGCCGCAGCGTCGCAAGCGCGGTGCGGATACGCGTCTTGATCGTCCCGAGCGGCGCTGCGAGCCGCTCGGCGATTTCGGACTGCGAGAGCCCTTCGAAATACGCCAGTTCGAGCGCGACGCGCTGTTCCGCGGGCAGGGCGATCAATCCCTGACGGACGCGGGCGTGCTGCTCGCTGGCGATCAGCCGGTCCGACGGCAAATCGGCCGCGGCCGGCATCGCGTCGAGTACGACGTCGCCGGCGGTGTCGGGCCGCGCGCGGCGCGCGCGCAGGCGATCGATCGAGCGCGTGCGCGCCATCATCAGCAGCCAGCCGGCCACCGTTCCGCGCTGCGCGCTGTAGCGCGGCGCCGTTCGCCACGCCTGCGAGAACACCTCCTGCACGACGTCCTCGGCGTCGCCGTCGTCGCGAAGAATGCGGCGGGCGAGTGCCAGGACCTTGCCCGCGTGGCGATCGTACAGCTCAGCCGCGGCCTCGAGGTTGCCCGCCGATAGCCCCAGAATCAGCTGCAGGTCGCTCGCGGCGGCGTTGTCAATGGCGGCAGCGTGCAGGTCGGAGTCCCTTGTCACAGATTCTACGGACCAGATGTGCGATCGGATTGACATTATCCAACGTGGCGTGGCGAAACACATTGGCCCCGCCAGGAGGCGCTTGGGTCGCGCGTCGAGCGGCAGCACCCCAAGCCCGGCAAAAAAAATACGGCAGTGACCTGATAAGTTCTGGTGTCGAACGCGGCGCGCGGACGCTGTGTGGTCGAACGGTCGCGTCGCTACCGCAACAGATTGCGTAATCGATGACAGTCCTCCTTTGGATCGTTGGTGCACTCCTCGTGGCGGTTGGCGTGGCCGGCATCGTGTTTCCTGCGCTGCCGGGCACTGTGCTGATCTTCGCGGGTCTGCTGATTGCGGCGTGGGCCGACGGCTTCACGCGCGTGGGCGGGTGGACGCTCGCGCTCATCGGCATTCTCGGCGCGATCAGCTACACGGTGGACTTCGTCGCCGCTGCGCTCGGCGCCCGACACGTCGGCGCGAGCCCGCGGGCGGTAGTCGGCGCCGGTCTGGGAACGTTGCTCGGGATCCCGCTCGGGCTCCCTGGTGTGATCTTCGGTCCGCTCGTCGGCGCGGTGCTCGGTGAGTTGAGCGTTCATCGCCGGTTCGGTCGCGCGGCGGGCGTTGGCGTGGCGGCGTGGATCGGCTTCCTGATTGGCACGGCGGTCAAAGTCGGTCTCGCCTTCGGCATGATCGCCATCTTTCTGGCGGCGCTGTTCTGGTTCTGAACGTGTTCTTGTCTGCGACTGCGCACCTTGGCGATGTGAGAGCGCGCGCGGTTCGAGTGTCTCGTTCACTGAGTGTCGGTCAATCGACGTAGTCGAGGCACGCACGCGGACGAGAATCCTTAGTCAGAGTCCGTCTCTCCAAGCGTCACGGCAGGAGGCACACGATGACTGCAATGGTCGACGTCGCGCTGGGGCTCGTGTTTGTCTACGTCATTCTCAGCCTGCTCTCGAGCGCGCTGGCGGAGGCGCTGGAGCACTATCTCCGCTACCGGGCGGATTACCTCCGCCAAGGCATCGAGAAGCTGCTCATGGCCGGAAGTACCCGAGCTTCAGGAGGAGCTTTACAAGCATCCGCTCATCGCGTCGCTCTTCACTTCCTCTCGGTTGAATGTCTTGGGGCGGTCGAGCGGTCCGGCCTACATCCCCTCACGACAATTCGTGCTGGCTCTCCTCGATGTCGTCGTACAAGCAGGGAAGCCGGCCGCCGCCGCTGCCGCAGGCGCAGTCAAACCCTCACCGACTACCGTCGCCGACCTCCTGGCCGGCATTGACGCGAGTGCCAAGGCAAACGTGATCCCGGAGAAGCTTGCGGGCGCGCTGCGCGCGCTAATCGCCGATGCCGGCGACGACATGGAGAAGGTCAAGGCGAATGTGCAGGAGTGGTTCGACGGCTCGATGGACCGCGTGGCAGGCTGGTACAAGCGCCGCGCCCAGTTCGTTCTGATCATCATTGGCGTTTGCGTCGCGGTGGGGATCAACGCTGACACGTTGACGGTTGTGCAGACGCTGTCGAACGATGCCGCGGTGCGATCGGCGGTCGTGGCAGCGGCCGAGGTCTACGCGCGCGAGAACCCGCGTGACGTGTCGGGCGATGCGGGGGGCGGTGGCGCGAATACTGGTGGCGCGGGAAGTGGAGCATCAAGCGCGTCGGGACAGGGATCCGAGGTCACGACGAAGATGCAGCAGGAGGTCAAGTCCACTGTCGAGCAGCTCTCCGTCCTCGGCCTTCCGATCGGCTGGCGCTACTTCGAGCCGACGCAGGACCGTTGCGGCAACATCGCGGACCCCGACGGTCGCCGCCAGTGCCTGATCGATCAGCGGGTATGGCCGCAGTGGTCGGCGCGAACAGGGGCGCAGTGGTTTGACGATTGGTGGAACCAGCTCGCGTCGCATCTGCTTGGCTGGTTGCTCACCGCGTTTGCGATCTCCCTCGGTGCGCCGTTCTGGTTTGACCTGCTGAACAAGGTGATGGTGATCCGCTCGACGGTCAAGCCGCACGAGAAGAGTCAGGAGGAGGGGTCGGAGGATCGTCAGCGCGCCACTGCGTCGCAGACCGTGCGGGTTGAGATCGCGCAAGCGAAGCCATGAGGCGCCGGGCGGACGCGTGCAGCGCTGGGAGTTTGCACGCGCCCGTTCAGCGACGCCGCTCCGGGAAGATCGTCTCGCCGCGCTCCAGCATCGCCACGAGCGCCGCAATCTTTCTTGCGCGGCCCGCGGAGGTCTTCATGTTGTTCGTGCGGAACGCCAGGGCGAACAGGTTCTGCCGTCCCAGAGTCCGGAACGTCTTGCGCGCTCGCGGGCTCGCCTCGATCGCGGCGAGAAGATCATCGGGGATGGTGTCCTTCGTCGCGCTACGCATCGGCGCATACGCGGCGTCCCAGCGGCCGTCAGCCTTGGCCGCGTCTACCTGCCGCTGACCGTGTGGCGTCATCCGGCCGGCCGCTGTCAACCGGGCGACGTGTTCGCGGTTGATTTGACTCCACACACTCCGCTCGCGGCGCGGCGTGTAGCGCTGGAGGAACGACTCGTCGTCGAGGCTCTTGCGGATGCCGTCAATCCATCCCCAACAGAGCACGACGTCGAGCGCCTCCGCGACAGTGATCGTGGCCACCCCGGAGCCCTTCTTGTAAATCCTCAGCCAGACTTCCGTCTCGCGCGCGTGGTTCCTGCCCAGCCAGTTCTCGAACGCCGCTTGGTCGCAGAAGGACCTAATCTTCGTTGGATTCGGAACGATCGGTGCCATTGAACAGTTTGGAATCGTAAATCACGGCTGCAGCCACGCACGGATCTATTGTGACTCTAGGCGGTGCCCGCCCGGCCCGTGCACGGCGAGTCGGTCGCCGGGATTGCGAAGCTGGCAGCGGTCGATCGAGAGACAGCCGCAGCCGATGCAGTCGTCGAGCCGGTCGCGTAGACGACGCAGTTGATCGATTCGACGGTCGAGCGCGCCGCGCCAGCTGGCCGACACGCGCGCCCAGTCGGCGCGAGTCGGCGTGCGGCGGTCCGGCAGCGCGTCGAGCGCGGCGGCGATCTCCGCCAGCGGGATGCCGAGCCGCTGCGAGACGCGGATGAACGACACGCGACGCAGCACATCGCGGCTGTAGCGCCGCTGGTTTCCACTCGTTCGGACGCTCCTGATCAGCCCCTTGCTCTCGTAGAAATGCAGCGTGGAGACGGCGACATTGCTGCGCGCCGCTACCTCGCCCACGGTCAGCCCGGCAACGCCATCGCGCACATTCATGTCTCTGCTCTTGACCTCAAGCTTACTTGAGGTTCTAGGATGGTCGCGAACGAGGTAACCGCGATGATCTTCGAGACTCCAGTGATCTTTCACAATCACGGCGTGCCGATCGTCGGCCGCATCATGCGCAACGTCGAGTCACTGCAGGCGGTCGAGTTCCTCCGCAGCGTGGCGATCCGCTCGTTTGCGAGCGTGGCCGGTTGGTACTATGACCCGCCGTCACTGGCGCCGGCGTACCGCGACGGCAACGAGCGCGCCGGCATGCATTTTCGTCTCGACTACTACGCGCTCCCCGAGCGCGGCGCCGTTCCTGAAAGGAAAAACGAGATGGCGGAGATTCCGTGGTTCTATTGGCTGACGTACGATGGCCTCGCTGCTGCCGACGCCGTGAGCACGCCGTCGCTCTTCGTCCACTCAAACGACTGCGTGTTTCCCGATCACGCGCGGCAAGTCCACGCGCGGATCAAGGGGCCCAAAAAGTTGGTGTGGGCTTCCGGCGGGCAGACTGACTTCTACGATCAGCCTGCGCACGTCGGCGTTGCGTGCGACGCCATCACCCGGTGGTTCGGGCAGACGCTACAACGCCCGGAGGTTGCCGCATCGTGACCGACCACCCTCGCGAACAAGCGGTCCGCAGTAGCGTCACCCGCATCGCGCACACGATCGACTTCCGCCGCTGGGCCGATCTCCGGGCGCTCTTCGCGAGCGAGGTGAAGACCGACTACACGTCACTCTTCGGCGGCGAGATGCAACACCAGCGCGCCGACGATCTCATCGATACCTGGCGACGCCTGCTGTCGCCGCTCGACGCCACACAGCATCTGCTCGGCCCGATCGACGTCCAGTTTCGCGGGCAGACCGCGGTCGCGGAGTGCCACGTGCGCGGCTACCACGTCAAACGCGGCGCGAGTGGCGGCGACGAGTGGACGGTGGCGGGGCAGTGGATGATCGAGCTGGCGGGGCGTGGGGACGCATGGGAGATCACCTCGCTGACGTTGAAGGTGCTGTACCAGTCGGGCAATCAGGGTTTGCTGCAGCACGCCGGCGGCTGATCGCGATCGCGTTGCCAGCGTCGTTCGTCACCAGCGCGAGATACACGATGGTGTCCAATTGCTCGGAGAGGTGGGTAAACAGGACCCAGTGGGCACGATGAAAGTGGGTGAGAGAGAAGTGCAAATCCGGGCAGTTCCGGTGCGTGTCGAGCGCACGCGCGATGTCGTCGAGCGCGCGTACGCGGAGAAGTACTCGACACCCGGTTCGGTAGAAGTACGTCCGCGGCCTTCGCACCGCACGGCGGCGCGAAGCGACGATGGAGTTTGTGCCGAGGTAAAGCGACCCGCTCGGCCCGCGTGCGACGACGCGCGCGAGCTTATGCCGCCGGCGATTGCCTGGCGGCGCCCTTCGTCCGGCCCGCAACCTCGATCGATCCGTTGAACACAGCGCCGTCCTGCACCACGATGGCTGGAGCGAGGAGCGTGCCCTGGACGTTTGCCGTGGTCGCGAGCTCCACGCGCTCCGACGCGGCGATGTCGCCGGCAAACGTGCCCTGAATCTTCAGCCGCTTGGCTTGCGCGTCTGCCCGGACGTTGGCGGATGGCGCCACCAGCAGCTCGCCGTCCTGCATCGAGATGGAGCCAACGACCTGGCCTTCAATCGTCATATCCTCGCTGCTCGAAATGTCACCGTTGATGAGGAGAGAAGCTCCGATTTTCGTCATCGTAATTTCCGTCTTGGGATGGGTCGCTGCTCGGTCGTCCGCCCAAAGGCGGCGAACGAACATCATCACGGGGGTGCCATTCTTTTCGGCTCGAGTGCGGCTGGCGATAGGGCGTTGCCGCAGCTTGGGCGCCAAGGGCTTTGACCGGCCGAGCGCGCGCGAGCTCACCGGCGGCGCGTAGCAATGGCGGCTACGATTCCGCCACGGATGAGCCTCGCCCCGGCCCTATCGATGCGTGCCGTCAGCGTTCGGCCCGACCCCACTCGTCGAACCAACCAACCACCATCGTGACTTCGCGGCACTGCGTCTGATTCTCGGGCCGTATGAACGCGAGAGTGCGCCCGTCGGGGTGAACGTCGTAATCGTCATACAACGGAGGCAAGAACGGATCGATCACCACCCGCGTGGCCACGACCTTGACGCCTGCGGGTTTCTCGATGCGAGCGGCCATCAGCCGCGGACCGCTGCGGTAGTAGATTTCGCTGCCGTCGGGCCCCCATGCCGGATCTGTGCCCTCGGCAATCAGCCAGCGCGCGCCCCCGTCAGGAAAAGGCGTCGCATACACTTCGAACGCGCCCGAATTGAGGACGTAGTACGCCAGCCACTTGCCGTCGCGCGACAGCCGACCGCCCCATGTGCTGCCGGGTCCGACGACGGTCCTCGCCTGCGTGTTGTTGTAGGCGACGATTGACGACCCGTTGCCTTCCAACATCCGGCCGTAGAGAAGCGTCGAGCGGTCAGGCGTCCAGCCCACCAACCAATGGAAGGCGTCGAGCGCCAGCACCTGCTTGCGATCGCCGCCGCCATCCACTTGCGTGGTGTAGATGCCCTGTCGCTCGCCCAAATGTGAGTAAGTGATAGCGGCGCCGTCATCGCTCCAGATGGCGGCCCGTCCGCCGTCGGATGTCAGACGAGTCGTTGTCCCGGCGCGCAGGTCGTGCAGCCACAGGTCCGCCTGTTCGTCGTCTCGCCGCCTCGAGCCAACGACGACGTATTGGCCGTCGGGCGAGAACCTTGGATTTTCGAGCGAGCGCTGCGGCTGCCCGACCACATGCTGGACGCCGTTCGCGCCGACGCCGGCCAATTCGTACGCCTGTGCGGCGGGCACATAGATCAGCGAGCCGCTGCGTGAAATGGCGTAGTGGCGGCCGCCTCCGCTGCCCGGTAATTCCATGGCGACACCTTCTGCCACCGGAATGGCCGCTCCCGCCGAGAAAGGCTGCGTGTTGAAACGCGCCGCGAGCAGAGTTGTTCCGCGGCTGAAGATCACGTGTCCGTTCAAATGCCGCGGTGCAGCGCCGGGCAGCAGCTTGGTGATCGCGCCGCTCTGCCGATCGTACGCCTGAATGTATCCCGCCGCTTCGAAGAGCACGGTCCGTCCATCCGGCAGCACATCCGGCTGCCGCCCGGGTACCGCCTTCGTCAGCGGTTCGACCGTTCCTCCCTCGGCGGGCACGACGTGCAGATACGAGTCGGCCCCATAGGCAAACACGATGCGGTCGTCAGGCCCCCAGCTCGCGCCTGAGGGGAATCCCGGCGCCGCCGCGACGTCGATCGACGCGCCGCCTGCGGCTGGCATGCGCTTCACGCGACCGTCGGCAAAGAAGCCGATCCATTTGCCGTCCCACGAGAAGAACGGACTCGGTCCGCGTTCAGTGCCAGCGATCGGCGTCGCATCGAGGCGATCGAGCGATCGGCGATACAACCGCCGCCCGTCCTTGTCGCTGGCCGCGATAATCAAGGTCTCGCCATCCGGCGAGACCGCAACCGAAGACGTGTGGCCGGGTCCGCGCGTGACGCTCACGCCAGCTGGAAGCAGCGTTGACAGCCGAATCGGTGCCGCCGGCGCTGAAGCGAGGTCACCGCGTGTGAGTGTTCTCCCGGCGACGAACGCGAGGATGACGCTCGCGAGCGCTCCGGCTGCGATCAGTAACGTCAGGCATGGCGACCGGCGGTCGCGCGCAGACGTTGTGTCAGATGCTGGCAGCAGGAAGCGGTAATCGGCGATATCCCGCAACCGCTTTCGAGGATCGCGCTCCAGGCACGCGCCGAGCAGCGGGCGAACCGCTGGCGGAACACGTGCCCAGTCCGGATCGGCAGTCAGTACGGCGACGAACGTCTCCTGGATCGACTGGCCTCCAAACGGCCGGTCGCCGGTGACCAACTCGTAGAGCAGCACGCCGAATGCCCACACGTCCACACGCCGGTCCATCGATTTGCCCTGCGCCTGTTCAGGAGCCATGTAGGCAGGTGTGCCGAGCACCGCAGCGGGCGCGGTCACGGCCGCGAACGTGACGTCGTCGGACGCAGGCTCCGCCATGAATTTCGCGAGGCCAAAGTCGAGCACCTTGACTGCGCCCGTCGGCGTGATCTTCACGTTGGCCGGCTTGAGATCGCGATGCACAATCCCGTTGGCGTGCGCGGCCTCGAGCGCGTCGGCGATCTGTGCCGCGACATTCAGTGCCTCGCCGAGCGGCAGCGGACCGCGCCGCAGCCGATCCGCCAGGGTCTCACCGTCCACCAGCTCCATGACGATGGCGGTGGTCGCACCGGTGCCGAGGTGAGCCGACCCGTTCTCCTCCAGTCCGTAGATGGCGGCAATGTTCGGGTGGTTGAGCGAGGCAAGCGCACGAGCCTCGCGTTCGAAGCGAGTGCGCCAGTCAGGGTCCGACACTTCGGCGTCCGGCAGCATCTTGAGCGCGACGTCGCGCGCAAGTCTGGTATCGCGCGCGCGAAACACTGTGCCCATACCGCCACGACCAATGATCGAGATGACCTCGTAGACGCCGATTCGCGAGCCCGTCGGCAAAGACATGGACGTGAGGCGGTGGCGGGATTGTAGCCTGTGGGCGTGCGACGAGGCCACGGAGTCGCAATCACTCAACCAATTGACACTGCGCGATCGGTCAGTGTTCCTGGCGCGCGATCCGCTGCTCGCGTCGCCAAATCGCGAGCCGCGGTTTGTCTCGATCATGCAGAGCATGGAGCGTGACGTGTCGGAGATGTGCGCACGCGCCGGTTTTCGAACCTTGACGCGTGGCTGGGCGCTGCTTGTGAGTTGCAGCGACGCGTGCGCGAGCGAGCCGTCGCGTCCGTTCAGCTCTGCTACAGATTCGTCGCACACGTCCGAGGCCAGCGGCGTCGCGTTTCGATACTGAGCTGCGAAGAAGGGTCGGCGATCGCGAACCTTTTGTTCGCTCTCCAGCGGACAAGGGGTGGAATCGGATTGCTCGTCTTTCGACACACCCAAAATCACTTCATCACAGCTTTACGTCGATTGGGCCCCGTGGTATACAGCCGCAATCCCCGATTACTACCCACGCTAGTACCAGTTCCGCCGCAAGTCGAGATCAGCGCCCAGGCCTTGACCTAGGAGGATCGTTATGTGCCTTCCCCGTTTCGCCGTTTTCCGCGGGCTCGTCGCACTGCTCACGCTTTCGGTGGCGACCGCGGTTGCTACTCTCTTCCAGCCATCGCCGTATCAGCCACCTCGCGCCGTCACCGACCGGATGGTGGGCGACGAGATGCCGCTCGCGTTGGAGCGGCACGTCGAACGCCTGCGGACGATTCCCGGCAACGGAGGTGAAAGCCCCGACGGCCGCGGTGCCGCCGAATCCGAGAAGTTTTTCGCACTCGCCTATCCCGAAACCGACGTCACGCTCGCGCAGCTCGAGGGTGCGCGTTCGGCCGCGGCTCGTCTGCAAGGCAAGCCGTTTCCGACCGGCAAAGGGCGCCCCGGCACATGGATCACGATCGGTCCAAGTCAGGCGCTCTATCCGGCCACCCT
This sequence comes from uncultured Acidobacteriota bacterium, assembly GCA_963807105.1. Taxonomy (GTDB): domain Bacteria; phylum Acidobacteriota; class Vicinamibacteria; order Vicinamibacterales; family UBA2999; genus DASPWV01. Next base: position 1,102,721 of record CAWEAM010000003.1, read on the forward strand.
GTTCCGCAACTCGTTCGGTTACGTCCCCGCTCGCTACGTGGCCGGCGGCCGCGCCACCGCGGTGGCCATCGATCCGAACTGTCGGCCCGGTCACTGTCGACTCTGGGTCTCGGCGGCGGGCGGTGGTGTCTGGCGGATGAAGAACGCGTTGACCGGACAGCCGCACTGGGAATATCTCGCCTCGACGTTCGGCATCAACTCCGGGAGCGCAATCACGCTCGATCCGAACGATCCCAGCGGCGACACGCTGTATGTCGGCACCGGCGAAGCCAACGCATCGGGTGACTCGGCTGCTGGCACCGGGCTGTATAAATCCACCGACGGAGGGGACACGTTCGGCTCGGTTCTCGGCGAGGCGGTCTTCAAGGGACGAGCGATTGCCAGCATTGCCGTTGTTCCGGGCAACGCCAACATCATCTACGTCGCCACTACGCGAGGTGTGGCCGGTGTCGCTTCCGTGACGGGAGGCGCCGTGACGCTGATTCCCGGCGCGGCGGCATGGGGTCTGTATAAGTCGATCGACGGAGGCACGACCTGGACGTTCGTGCACAACGGCTCGCCGCTGGCGGCGCAGTGCGACACCGTGACCGAAGCAATTCTTGTCGGATCGCCGTGCTCGCTGCGCGGCGTCCGCCGTGTGGCTCTGGATCCGAGCAATGCCGACATCGTTTACGCCGGCTCGTACGGCCGCGGGGTCTGGCGATCGCCGGACGGAGGGGCGACGTGGACGCAAATCAACCCGTCGCTCAACTCCGCCGACTCGAGCATTCGACCCGAGCTCGCGGTGACGCGGCTCGCGTCCGGCGCAACGCGGATGTACGTCTATGAGGGTGGATCGGGCAGCCCGACGTCGCGTCTGTTCCGCAGCGACGACGTGGCCACCGGAGCGCCGGTGTTCACGAATCTCTCGAGCAGCAACGTCGCTGACGCGGGCTACGGCACGCACAACGTGTGCACCGGCCAGTGCTGGTACAACAACTTCGTCTACACGCCCGCCGGCTATCCCGACATCGTCTATGTCGGCGGATCGTATAGCTATGGCGAACGCTGGTCGAACAAACGCGGGGTGATGCTGTCGACCGATGCCGGCGTCACGTCGACGGACATGACGATGGACGCGACCGATCCGCTGCATCCGAACGGATTGCATCCGGATCAGCACGCGCTCGTCACCAACCCGTCGAACCCGTTCCAGTTCTTCGAGGTGAACGACGGCGGGGCGATGCGATCGAGCGGGGAGTTTGCCGACGTGTCGTGGTGGTGTGACGGCCGCGGCATCACCGGTTCCACGCCTCAGATCGCTGCCGATCGCCTGAATCGGTGCCGTCAGCTGCTGTCGCGGGTGCCCACCGAGCTCACCGGCATGAACATGGGCATCACCACGTTGCAGTTCCAGAGCCTGTCGGTGAGCCCGCACAATGTCAATCTTGTGCAGGGCGGCACGCAGGACAACGGGACCTGGCAGACGCAGGGCAACCCGGTGAAGTGGGACAACACGATGATCGGCGACGGCGGTCAGTCCGGTTTCGATATCGGAAACCCGGCGTTCCGTTTCCACACGTTCTTCGACGCGCAGATGGACGTGAACTTCAGCGGCGGCGACATCGCCGATTGGAACTGGATTGGAGACCCGTTCTTCCTCCCGCCAGGCAGTTCGGAGCTGCGCGCGTTCTACATCCCGATCATCAGCGACCCCGTCGTGAGCCGGTCGATGTTCACCGGCCTGGGTCACGTGTGGCGCACCAAGACGTGGGGCATGGGCTCGATGTCGCTCGACACGTTTCGCACGCAGTGCAATGAATGGTTCGGAGAGTTCACGGTGCAGTGCGGCGACTGGGAGCCGCTCGGAATTGCCGGTGTCGCTGGCCGTTTGACTGACGCGGCCTTCGGCGATCGTGCCGGCGGCTATGTCGTCGCGGTTGAGCGGGCAACATCGAACACGTCCACGCTGTGGGCGGCAACGCAGACCGGGCGCGTTTTCATCTCGGGCAACGCGGATGCGGACCCGGCGACGGCGGTGACCTTCACCCGGCTCGATTCCCTCGCCGCCAACGATCCGAGCCGCTTCGTGTCGGGCATCGCCATCGATCCCGCGAATCCGAACCACGCGTTCATTTCCTATACCGGCTTCAACACGAACACGCCGGCGCAGCCGGGCCACGTGTTCGAGGTCACCTACGATCCGGTCGCCGGGACGGCGACGTGGCTGGATCGCAGTTACGATCTCGACGACATCCCGATCAACGACATTGCGTTCGACGACGTGCGGACCGAACTCTATGCCGCGAGCGACTTCGGCGTATTCCGCCTCGGGGCGAACACCAGCGGGTGGGTGGCGGCGGCGCCCGGCATGCCGCGTGTGGAAGTGGCGGGGTTGACGATCGTGCCGGGGGCGCGCCGGCTGTACGCGGCGACGCACGGCTTGGGCGCGTGGTTGTTGAACCTGCCTTGATCGGTAGCCGATGACAGTCAGGGGGCGGCGCGCGAAAGGCGCCCCCCCGGATTCACGATCAATCGCGGCTTCACCCAGCGACCCTATCACGCGGGCGATGCATACCCGGGAAGACGCGATGAGTGATCAGAAAGCGTTCTGGTGGTGGAATGTCGCGGATCGGAAGGAGGGGCGAGCGTTGAGAGCCCAGGCGCGGGCTCTCGCAGGATCGTCAGTGGCCGGCGTGCCGGTTGTCGTGCGCGATGATCTGTCCGCGAACTTCTCCGCCCGTTCGTACGGAGGTGTGCACGTTGGCGTAGGTGGCGCCGGCGCGAATCGCGGCGATGAGCTCCTCCAGGTTCCCGGCCTCGAGACCGCTGCTCGCGGCGTTACCCAGCACGTCGGCCGAGGTAAACGTCCCGCTGATCGTCGCCGGTGCCGCCGGGCACAGCTGCGTGCCGGCAGGGCCGTTGCCGAGATTCGAGCAGAAGAACACGATGATTGGCCCGTTGAGCGCGGGTGCCTGGAAGTGGATGTGCCCTGCGTGACGGTGCTTTCGGTGTCGGCGTACGAAAGCTGCCACTCGACTTCCGTTTCGTCCTTGTTGATGCGCGCGTCGAACTACGCCCGGCCGCTCGTGGAGAGCGTCGGCACTTCCTGATAACCGGTCATGTCCGCGCGGAGATTGCGTAGGTTGTCGGCGAAGACCACGCTGGTGGCGACGCCGAGCACCAGCGTGAGCAGCCCAATGATTCTTGGTTGAGTCATCTGCACCTCCTTGTGTGGGCAAGGAGTGTATGCCGGACCATGACCCTGGACAAGCGCCGCCGGGTCAAACTCCGACGTTTAGGAACCGAGGCGAGTGCCCGGGGTGAGGGGCATTGGTGCGGGGACTATAGCGACAGCCGCCGGGAATCAGCATTGCGTCGTCACGGCGACGCAATGCTGGAGAGCGGGAGGTACCGCAGCAACTATTTGCTATGGACGACGATGCTCCCTCCGGCGAGCTCCTGCGTTGACGACTGGTCGATGTCGTCCGCGCCCGGAGCGTTGTCGTAGACGAGATACACAGCGGCGCCGCTCTCGTACCAGATCTTGAGCCGCAGTTTGTCCTGGCCGCCGCCACCGTTCACTTGCCCGTCGGTTGCCGTCAGGAGGAACTTATACGCGGTGCCATTCGGCGCAAGCGCCCCATTGATTTTTCCGAGCCCCTTGTACTGCGCCTTCGCTCCGGCGACGACGAGCCAGTCGTAGCTGAGGCTGTGGAAATTGACGTTGCCGGCCTTGAACTGGAACTCGGTCTCGCCGGTTGGCACCTTCGCGCCCTTGGCATACTTCGACACAAACCCGAAATTGGCTTTACCTTCGAGGCTCGGGTCTGCGACGTACGCCCCCGCCGGTGAATCGATCCACCCGCCGCCGGTCACGAATCCGGCGCTAGGATCGTAGATGACGACGTATTGGAAATACTGACTTGCACTACCGGTGTCATCGTCAGTGATCGTCACCTTGACGGTGTAGACACCAGCCGTCGCATAGAGCTTCGACGCGCTGCACGATCCAGCGCCGCTCGCCTCAGTAACGGTCCCCGCGGATGGCGTGCCGTCGTCCCAGTTGATCGTGCAGGTGTGGGTATCCGCTGTTCCCACGTCGGTAAATGTGGCACCGACAGTGGCTAGGCCTCCGAGCTGGATCGGATCGAGCGGACCGGAGAGGGCGCCGATGACCGACAGCACGTTGTTGACCTGAATGATTCGATAGTCAGCAGCGGAGAGGTTGTCGGCGCTCGGAGTCGAAGCGCCGTTATCTGTGACAAGCACCGTAACGGTGTAGTTGTCCGACGAAGTCGCCGTCGGGTCGTCGTCGAGGTACTGACGTGACGCGAGGAAGCTGAACGTTCCTGGCAAGGACCCCGGCACCGCCGCGGTCAGCGATGCGGTGCCATCGCCCCAGGAAATCTGAACCGTGTGCGAGTCTCCGATGTCCGGATCTGCAAACGTGCCCGAGACCGTCACTGAGTCGTTCTCGCTGATGACCGCCGGGCTCACTGTCAGGCCAGTGATACTCGGCGCATCGTTGACCGGGTTGATAGTGATGGTAAACGTCTGCGTTGCCGACGTATCGCTGCCTCCGTTGGCCGTGCCGCCGTTGTCTTGCGCGGAGACACTGACGGTGGCCGATCCGAAGGCGTTTGCCGCCGGCGTGAACGTCAGCGTCCCATCAGGCGCGAGGGCGGGCTGGACGCTGAACAGGGCGTTGTTGTCGTTACTCACGTTGAAACTGACCGTCTGACCGCTTTCGTTTGCCGGACCGACGCTGATGCCGCTCGCCCAGCCGCTGCTGTATGCCGCCGAGTCTTCGTTGACTGCCACATTCCCGCCGCTGGTGAAGCTGGGTGGGTCGTTCACCGCGTTCACCGTAATCGAGACGGTTGCCGCAGCTGAAAAGGTCGTCACGTCCTTTACCCGGAACGTGAAGCTGTCTGATCCGTTGAAATTCAGGTTGGGTGTGTAGACAACAGGGGCGCTGCAATTGCTCGGCGTGGTACTCGAGCACGTTACGGAACCGATCGAGCCTAACGTTCCATTGCCCGGAGAGGTGACAATTTCGAACGTGAGCGCGTTGCCGTCGGCGTCCGAGCCGGACAGGCTAATTGTTGCCGCGTTGTCTTCGTTCGTCGAGATCGATTGCGCAGCGGCTACTGGCGCAGTGTTGGGCGACGCGCCAACGACAACGATGCCGGTTCTAATGCGGGTATTGGAATTCTGGCAGGCGTTCTGAGCCGCCGCAACTGTGAAGTCGTAAGCCGTATTCGGATCGATTCCGGTCGGGGTTTGAATCGTCAATGTTCGGGTCACTTCAGTATTCGGGCCCGAACCAGAGACTGTGTTGTTTGGGAGACCGTTCAACGTGAAAGCGAACGTCGTTGCGGCTGGGAGTGGTGTGGCACCTGACGGAGCCGCACTCAACGTCGCCGTGCAAAGCTGCGAGTTCCCGGTGATCTTAACTGTGACCTCAAATGTAACCGCGCCGCCCGGCGTCACAGGATTGGGACTCTGCTCGCCGATTGTAATTGCATCCTCACCGATATTCCCGTCCGTAAACGTCATCTGCGCCTTGGACCGCGAACCCGACGCAAGCAAGTAGAACCGGACGTTCAAATCGTGCTGTTCCGGCGCCCATCGATCCCAATAGAGACTCCCCGCCACGTCCGCCGTCACCTGTAGCACGTAGTCCTCATGCACCGCCGGGTCTTCCTGAAAAAGCAGCGTGACCACTTCTCCCGGCTGCCACCCCGATCCCGTGATCACCGCGCGCTCGCCCGGCGCATAGTCGTCTTTGTCCGTCTTGATCGTCGCGAAGCGATAGCGTTCGGCGTCCACTGATCCGCCGCCGGCGACCACGGCGTAGCCGTCGGCGTGGCCAGGCCCGGACGCCGCGCCGCTGCGTGGGGCAGCCATCGGTGCCGATGCCGCGAACGTGCCGATACCGTACGAATACGGGTCCGGGAACTGCGCCGGCAGGAACAGGTCCACTACATTCACGGCCTGGCCCGCAGCACTACCACCGGCAATCAGCACGCTGTTGTTGTGTGGCAGCAGCACCGCCGTGTGGCCACTGCGCGCCGCGCTCAGCTGCGTGTCCGCGAGCGTGAACGTCTGAGAGTAAGCCTCGAAGATTTCCGCTGTCCCCAGATCGCCGCTCGGGTTGCGACCGCCCGCCACGAGCACGCGGCCATCGATCAGCGTGGTAGCTGATGCGCCAGTGCGCGGCTGCGCGAGATTGTAGGGCAGGATCGAAGTGCCGCCGCTCGAGGGGTCGAACACCTCGCCGTTCGCCGTCGCCACCGCATTCGCCGTCGCACCGCCGACGATGAGCACGCTGCCGTCGGGGAGGCGGGCGGCAGCGTGCCCGGAGCGCGCCTGCGCCATCAAGCCGGCGAGCGCCGAAGTTCCCAGCGCCGGATCGAAAATTTCGAGGTCGGCGCTGAGAGCGCCGTTCGCCGTGCCGCCGGCAACCAGCACGCGGCCGTCCGCGAGCAGCGTCGCTGTATGGCCGACACGTGCGGCGAGGAGCTGGCCGGCTGCCGAGAGCGCGTGTGCCACCGGGTTGTAGACGATGACGCTTCCAGTGGCCGCGCCGGTGCCGTCAAATCCACCGAGGATGAGAGTGCGCCCATCGAGAAGCGCAACCGACGCCGCTCCCGACGCCACGCCGCTGACCGCACCCGCCGGGGCCCATGTTCCAACCTGCTGCGGCGCCTGGGCGCGCGCCATGAGTCCGGCAGCCACGACCGCCACAACCGTCAATGCAAACAGACTTCGCCGCCGGTGGGGGATGCTCACACTTACTCTCCTCAGAAAACCAGCGAAGCGAGCGCGCTCGCCGGACAAGTCACGCGATGCCGCCGCCGAGACGGAGCGGCGAAGGCGGAGGGGCAATTCGTGTACCGCTACGCATCGACTTGCGCGTTGCCAGCGATCGCAATGACCTTTTATGTTCGATCTGCTGTCAAAAACATGCGCGAGCGGCTTCGGGCGCTCTCGGCGCGCATTGAATTACAGGTGGGATGTAGTCTTCGACGTGGAAGACATTAGTCGTAGGCTTCGCAGTTCTGAGGCTTGTGCGAAGTGCTCGATCTTGCACTCTGTCGAAGACAGTCGATGTGCGCGATGTGGTGAGAGCGAATCCGACCTCAACGACGCGTGGGCGCGGACGGTGGCGCGCCTCCGAAGAAGAGGCCGTTGACGACGCCATTGGGACCAGCGAGCGCGGTGATCTCGATCACCACGTGCCCGCGCACGTCCCACACCAGGTACTGCCCGCCCGTGAAGGCCGTGAGCGTGCGCGTGTCGAGCAGCGCGCCGGTGACGCCGTCGTACACGTCCACACGCTGGGTGCGGCCGCCGAAGTCCCAGTCGAGCGCCGACAGCGCGACCTGATGCGTCTGTCCGTCGGTCAGCCGGATGGCGAGCGGCCACGTCGCCGCCTCATACCAGGTCGCCGCCACCCGGCCGCCGTTGGCGCGCTCGAGCGCCCGCGTCTCGGTCGTTGTTGCCTCCCAGGTCCACGTCAGTGGCGTCCCCACCATCACCTCCGCATACGCCGGCACGCTCGTCGTGTCCTCCGCAATCATCCAGCCGTCGCTCCCGTACGCGCTGCGCCACGTCCCCTCCGTGGTCGTGTCCAACCCGATAAATGTCACGCTCGCGCCGCCGCCGCCAATCGCAAACGTCGCACTCGCCACCGCGCTGGCCTGCAGCCCCGGGGCCAAGCCGCGCGCTTGCACCGTGCCCGACGCCGTCACCGCGAAGGGTCCCGTATACAGAGTGGAGGTCTCGGTCGGCGTCGTTCCGTCGGTCGTGTAGCGCAGCGTCGCGCCCGGCGTCGCCGTTTCCAGCGTCACCGTCACCGGCCCCGCGAAGGTGCCTCCGGGTGGCGTAATCGTCGGCGTTGCGACTCTGCCGAGCAGCGCCGCCGCCGGGCCGAAGAAGAGGCCGTTGACGACGCCATTGGGACCAGCGAGCGCGGTGATCTCGATCACCACGTACCCGCGCACGTCCCACACCAGGTACTGCCCGCCCGTGAAGGCCGTGAGCGTGCGCGTGTCGAGCAGCGCGCCGGTGACGCCGTCGTACACGTCCACACGCTGGGTGCGGCCGCCGAAGTCCCAGTCGAGCGCCGACAGCGCGACCTGATGCGTCTGTCCGTCGGTCAGCCGGATGGCGAGCGGCCACGTCGCCGCCTCATACCAGGTCGCCGCCACCCGGCCGCCGTTGGCGCGTTCGAGCGCCCGCGCCTCGGTCGTTGTTGCCTCCCAGGTCCACGTCAGCGGCGTCCCCACCATCACCTCCGCATACGCCGGGACGCTCGTCGTGTCCTCCGCAATCATCCAGCCGTCGCTCCCGTACGCGCTGCGCCACGTCCCCTGCGTGGTCGTGTCCAACCCGATAAATGTCGCGCTCGCGCCGCCGCCGCTGCCGCCAATCGTGAACATCGCACTCGCCACCGCGCTGGCCTGCAGCCCCGGGGCCAAGCCGCGCGCTTGCACCGTGCCCGACGCCGTCACCGCGAAGGGTCCCGTATACAGAGTGGACGTCTCGGTCGGCGTCGTTCCGTCGGTCGTGTAGCGCAGCGTCGCGCCCGGCGTCGCCGTTTCCAGCGTCACCGTCACCGGCCCCGCGAAGGTGCCCCCGGGTGGCGTAATCGTCGGCGTCGCGACGGTGGCCACGACCGGCGTGACAGTGAAGAGGCCACGGCCGTGTGTAGCGGCGACGAGCGTGTCGTTCATCCAGAACAGTTCGTCGACCGAGACATTCGCAGGGCCGTCATGCGGCAACCACCAGCTCGCGCCGCCGTCCTCGCTCGTGAAGATGCCTACTTCGGTCGCGACGTAGAGCCAGTCGGAGTTACGGGGATGTACGTCGACATCCCGAAACGGTGCGAGCGGCAGCCCACTTACGCCCGTCCCGGTGATGTCGAGCCACGTGGTGCCGCCATCGATCGATTTCCACAGGTTCCCGTCCGCAAAACCAGCGAAGGTGGCGTAGATCACGTCGTCGTCGACGACTTTGATGCGCGTGACGAATCGATTCGGCAGCGGAACGCCTGCGGCGTCGATCCGGATCCACGAGCCGTCCGCTTCCGTCCTGTAGATATCACCGTTGGTGTATCCCACCCAAATTTGATTGGAGTCGAGCGGGTGAATTTCGATAGCGCTGACGAAGCCCGCTCCAGTGGGCGGCTTGATCCTGCTCCACTGCGGGCCGGTCGTCGCCGTGAGCGGCGCGTCGGCGTCCCTTGTTTCCCAGAGCGACGCGCCCCCAGCGAGCAGGCGATTCGGAGTGTTCGGGTCGAGAACGAAGGGGGCGATGAAGTTCGCACTTCCCGAGATCGCATCGTCGAGGACGTACGGAGGTTGCTTCCCAAAGCCAATGATGTAGGACGCGCCGAGCCCGCCGTTCGTGCTGCGATGAATCTGCAGCCTCACATACTCTCCGTAGAAGATGTTCGGATTGAACGGATCCGACGCGGAGAACCCGCCGTCGCCGCCGAACATCGTCGTCCACCCCTCGGTTCCGCCAGCGGACGTGTAGACCAACGTGCCGTTGTCCTGCGTGCCGCCGACGATCGTGCCGGTCTGCGGATTCCCCCCTGCCCCATAGAACTGGGTAACGCCGAAGTTGTTATTGAGCTCGACCCAGCCAGTCACGAAAGGCGAGAAGGTCTCGCTGCCGACCGTGTGCACGTCGCTGGTGGTATACACGCCGCCGTCATTTCCGAACACGACCGTTCTGTTGGTGACGCCGTCGTAGTGCGGGTGCGCGACGATGACGTGGTGGTCGGCGTGAGCGGACGCGGGGGCAGCCCACCACGTGCTGATCGGCTTCAAGGTCCCCCCACCGTTGGTGCTCCTCCACAAATCGATTCCGCCCAGGACGAGGAAGTTCGGGTTCGTCGGCTCGACCCAGATCACGTTGTCGTACCATCCCTGGCCGCCGAGATAGTCCGGCGTGGCCGGCTCGTCTCCGGAGACATACGCGAACGTCGCGCCCCCGTCGTCGCTCCTGTAGATGGTGCCGCCGTTGCGGTTGACGGAGGCGTAGACGATGGTGGGATGGCTGGGAGCGTACGCAATCTCCACGCGTCCCGAGGAGGCCGGGATGCCGCCGGCGATCGTCCAGCTGAGGCCGCCGTCGGTCGAGTACCACACGGAGCCGTTTCCGGCGGCGACCGCACGACTGGAATCCCACGGATGGAAATCGATGTCGTAGACGGTGAAGTTGACGTTGGCAGCTGTGAACGAGAAGCCTCCATTCACACTGCGATAGATGCCGCTCCCCGTGGCCGCGAGGAGCGTCGCCGCGTCGGGCGACACCGACAGGCGGTTCACGAAGAAAAAGTTGGAGCCGGCCGTGGAAGGCAGCTGCGACCACTGCAATCCGCCATCGTCGCTGACGAACACCCCGGCGCCGCGGATCGCGTCGCTGTTGAAGAATCCCTCGCCCGTTCCCGCGTACATGCGTGAGGGATTCAAAGGGTCGATGACGATGGTGGAAACGGCCAGATTGGCCATGAAATCGTCCACTGGGCTCCACGAGGCGCCACCATCCGTCGTGCGCCAGATGCCACCGGACACGCTGCCTGCCAGCATCACGCTCGGATTAATGGGGTGAACGACGAGGCTCCTGACGCGACCGCCGATGTTGCCGGGTCCTATCCACGACCACGATCCACGATCCACACCGGCGGCCGCAGGCGCTGGACGGAACGAGGCATTGGCCCGCATGGCTTCGATGTGAACGTGCGCACGGCCCCAGGCATTTTCGGGAATCGAACCGCTCTCGTCACGCCACTGGCGCAGTCGGAACTCGATTGCATCGCCAGGGTGTGAGGGTTTTGGATGATGCACGCGTTCGAGGGCCCGTTGCAGCTTGGCCTCGGGCATCACGCAGACGTCGTGTGGCGACAGCGACCGATGCTGCCAGAGCAGTGGCAGCAGGTCCGGGCTGATCCCGCGATGCTCCGCGACCTCGGCCGCGGTCATCCACTGCCCGTTGCAGTTCACCAGCTCGCCTTCGCCGGGCGAGTCCTGAGGCTGCGCGAGCAGATAGCAGATCAAACCGAGCGGGACGACGACCGCTGGAACACGGGCGTATCGCAAACCTGGCATGGTGACCCTCGGCGCCCTGGGGGCGGAGCATCGGCGGTTCTACCTACCGGTGAATCAGTCGCTGGCTCGAATTGTCACGACGAATCGCTGCTGGGCCATGCGCGGCGTCTCTCCGCGCGACGAATCGGGGATGGGCTCGAACGAAAGGTCTGTCTCACCCCTGCCGATCACGCGGAAGCGCCAACCGGCATCGCCCGGGTTTTGAATTGGTTCATCTGCGACGAGAGGCCGCACGATGTCGGTTGAGTAACTCACACGCCACGTCTCGTGGTCGGCCGGTCGAGGAATCAGGAGGATCTGTCCCACGCGCGCGGCGACCGTTGTGCCGAATCGCTCCGTGCCGATGACGATGGTGTTGGGATCGTCGGAGAGCTGCGGCGCTGTCGGCACGGCTGCGGGACTGCAGGTCGCGAGCAGACCCATGACGAGCAAGGACGTGCAACGCCGCTGGAGGAACAACACAGATGCCCTTCGTGATCGATTACGACGTATCCCGCGACGAACGTTAACGAGCGGGAGTGAACTGATTGCCGCAGCACTATACCTGAATGGAATGTCTGGCGTGCCCGCTTCTCAGCTTGTTCGCATCGGGTTGCACGCAAAATTGATGTCCGCGTCGCTAAGCGGAATCTCCGGTGACGCGCTGCCGCTTCGCGAGTAAATTCCCGTCGGAAACGCCACCGGGGGTAAGATGCTTCGGGATATTTCCTATGGATGACTCGCATCCGCGCGGCACGCTGGCGATCGTCGCGGTCCTCGGCGCGTTCTTCGCGCTCGGATGGCTCGCCATGTTTCTGTTCCTGTTTCTCGAGCGCGGCGCTCCGCAACCTTAGCCGTACGAGGGGAGCCCATGAAGGTCCATTTCTACGAGCAGATCTGGATGTGGGCGGCAGCCGCGATCATCATCGTCTTCGTGGCCACCATCGTTCTGATGGCGGGCGTGCAGGCGGTTCAACCAGCGAGTCACATTGAGACCGTCGATCCAACCACTATCGGAGAGCACCCGGAGTTTGCGGCGCCGGCCGTGACGAGCCGTCCCGATGGCACTGTCGTGGTGTCCGTCGTCGCCACGATGTTCAGCTTCACTCCTGATCCGATAGAGGTGCCGGCGAACCGCCCGGTGACTTTCCGGTTGACGAGCAGCGATGTCCTCCACGGCCTCCAGGTTGCGGGCACCAACGTCAACGCGATGGCCGTCCCCGGTTACGTCAGCCAGTTTACGTATACGTTTCAGAAACCGGGCGAGTACCTCATCACCTGCCACGAGTTCTGCGGGCTGCTCCATCACGCCATGGTCGGGAAGTTGATCGTCATCGAGGCGCCATGAACGGAAGGCACACCCTGGCGGGCAGTCACATCGGCGTCGGCATTGCAGCCTTCGGCGTTGCCTCGATCATGGGCGTGCTCCAGGGACTGTCGATCGCGGACATCAACTTCCCGCTGCGCAGCGAGTCTCTCTATTACCTTGCGGTCACAGCACACGGGGTGCTGATGGCGCTGGTCTTTCCCATCTTCTTCATCATGGGCCTTGGCTACGTCTTCGCGCAGGAAAGCCTGGGCCGCATCACGGGGCGCGGGATCGCGTGGGCCGGATTTTGGCTAGCGGCGGTCGGCTCGGTGATGGCCGCCATCACCATCCTGCGCGGCCAGAGCACGGTGCTCTACACGTTCTATCCGCCGATGCAGGCACATCCTCTCTTCTACATCGGCGCGACGCTGCTCGTCGTCGGCTCCTGGATCTGGGGCGGCGTGATGATTGCCAGCTACCGCTCGTGGCGGCGCGAGCACCCCGGCGTGCCGGTCCCGCTCTCGATGCACGGCATGCTGGCGACCGTCATCATCTGGTATCTGGCAACGTCGGGCCTCGCGATCGAGGTCGTCGGCATGCTGATTCCCTGGTCGCTCGGCTTGGTCGACAAGATCGATCCCCTGCTGGCGCGCATCTACTTCTGGTGGTTCGGGCACCCGTTCGTCTACTTCCTTCTGCTGCCGGCGTACGTGTTGTGGTACTACGTGCTCCCTCGCGTCGCAGGCGGGCGGCTCTTCAGCGATCCGCTCGCGCGCATGGCGTTCATCGTGTTCGTCGTCCTCTCCACTCCCGTGGGCTTCCATCATCAGTTCACGGACCCCGGAATCAGCGCTGGGTGGAAGCTTGCCCATACCGTCACCACGTATGCGGTCGTGTATCCAAGCTTCGTGACGGCGTTCACCGTCATCGCCTCGCTCGAAGTCGCCGGACGCATGCAAGGCGCACGCGGTCTCTTCAACTGGATCGGCCGCCTGCCGTGGGCTGATCCGTTCTTCGCGTCGGTGGCGCTCTCGATGATCGCGTTCGTGTTTGGCGGCTTCGGCGGCGTCATCAATGCGGCCTACGCGATGAACGCGATGGTCCACAACACGGCCTGGATACAGGGACACTTCCACGTCACGCTGGGCACCACCGTAGCGCTGTCTTTCATGGGCGCCACGTACTGGCTGCTTCCGCGTCTCACCGGACGTGCCCTGCGCTTTCCGTGGCTCGCGCGAATTCAGCCATATCTGTGGTTTGGCGGCATGGTGTTCTTCAGCACGAGCTATCACATCGCAGGGCTGCGCGGTATGCCTCGCCGCATCTATAGCGGCGCACTGAGCGGTGCCGATGGCGCCGCCTGGCAGTCGCTGACGATGGTGGCCGCGGTCGGTGGAGTGATCTTGTTCGCCAGCGCGCTGGCGTTCTTGACCGTTGTCGTGGCGACATGGCTCGCTGGACCGAGAAATGAGCCGCCGGCATTCGAGTTTGCCGTGCCCCTTGAGCCAGTCACGACGATGGGCGTGTGGGATCGATTCGGGCTATGGACGATGGTGGCCGTCGTGCTGGTGGCCATCGCCTATGTGTATCCCCTTTACACCCTGATCACACACCCGCGGTACGGTTCGCCTCCCTTCCAACCGTTCTGACGGCAGCGGACTTCGTGGCGCGTTCTCTTCCTGCTGCATTCATTCCTGCTTGAACTCATTGGAGTGGACAATGAGCGCCGACTCGCTGGCGGTCTGAGTATTGTGAGAACGATGTGGTGGGCTGTGTTGTTGCCCCTGCTGCTGGTCCCGCAGGCCACAGCGCAACAGGTTGACGCGACTGCCGAGCCCGCCCCGCTCGCCCGTGGCTACCGTACTCGCACGCTGGCCGGAGGCTGGGGGCACTCGTGGCTGCACGGCTGGCCCGGCTACGGCAAAGCGGTCAGCGACATCCAGCACTTCGGCTTCTACCCGCAAATTGGCTGGTTCGTCATGAACTGGCTCGAACTATACGGCGAAGGGACGGCGCACGTGTACTATCGCCCCCATGCCGCCATTCTCGGGGGAGTTGTCGGCATCGGCGGCCGGCACTACTTTCTGAGGGACCGGCGGTGGACGCCGTACTACACCCTGGCCGGCGGGATGGTCTGGACGTCCCTCGAGGTGCCTGAGGTGGACCGGATCTGGAATTTCCAGGTGGTGTGGGGAGCGGGTATCAAACGGATCACTCGCCGCGGGCCGGGGCTGATGCTGGAGTTCCGCAACCACCACATCTCCAACGCCGGCACTCGCGGCGAGAACCTTGGCGTCAACGCTGCGATGGTGGTCGCCGGCGTCCACTGGGTGCTCCGGTAAGCCGGGCCCGACAGCGGGAGAAGGCAGACACTCCGAAGAGCTGAACGATGAAACAGATCGGCCTGCCGCTCGTGTTGGGATTGCTTGTCTCGCTCGGATGTCGAACGATTCCCGGACAGGACGTTCGCTATGAGCCGACGCCGATGCCCGTCGTGCGCGCACTGCTGGAACTGGCTGACGTGGGCGCGCAGGACGTCGTCTACGATCTCGGGTCCGGGGACGGGCGCATTCCGATCACCGCGGCAAAGGAGTTCGGCGCACGTGGCGTGGGGATTGAGATCGATCCCGCACTGGTGGCTCAGGCCCAAGCAAAAGCGCGTGAGGCAGGTGTCGAGGACAAAGTGGAGTTCAGGGTCGGCGACATGTATGCCGCGGACGTCCGATCCGCTACCGTTGTGACCCTCTTCCTGCACCCGGGACCAAACCTGAAGCTACGGGAGAAGCTGCGCTCCGATCTACAGCCGGGTTCGCGAGTCGTTTCTTACGTCTGGGACATGGGTGGTTGGAAGCCGGCGGAAGTTCGCCGCGTCAACGAGCATCGGATTTTTCTTTGGCGGATCCCTTCAAGTAGTCTGCCTCCACAACGGTGACCCGAGCCGCCGGCGTGGCTCACGGCGCGCTTCGCCACTCAGGCACCGATCGGGAGTTCGAGGATCGACGCCCCGTCCGCGTCGCATGAGCCCTGCGCAACGCCGCAGCGTTCAGCGACGATTCGTTCAATCTCCTCCGCCGCCCCCACCGCCGTCGCCGCAGCCGGCGTCGCTCGAGGTACCTGCATCGCAGCCGCTGCTTCCGCCGCCGCCGTCGATCCACGGCATGGCCCCAAACTCTCCCGAAGCGGCGAACCTGTTCTCACGACGGGGTGTGCGCAGCGCGAGCACGGCAGCGAAGAAAGCCGCACCGACCATTACGGCTAGTCCCAACATGATCAACGTGATCATTCGATCACCTCAGCGGCCAGCTTAGCGTGCGGGTGTTTCGACGGCGTTTCGAGCCAAACTCACGCGACGTACGTCGCGTTCGTGGGCTCATTCAACGGTAAACGCCAGGAACATCAGCTCACCGCGTCGATCGAGGTGGAGGACCACCGCCTCGCCAGGTTTCAGTGCGTCGACTGCCGCTCGCAGCTGCGACAGTCCATTGACGGGCGTTCTGTTCACCGCGTAGATGACGTCAGCTGCCTGGAGCCCGCCACCGCGTACGTCGATGGCGCCGGCGGCGCTGCTGACCACGACCACTCCGGACGCGACGCGCAGCGTCGGGACCATGCCGGCGATTTGACGGTCGAGACTGACCCCGAGAATGCCCAGGCGCGAGACCAGATTCTCCCTTGGGTCGATCGAGGCCGAGAGATCCGAGAGTGGATCCTGCCGCTCGTCGATGGCGACAGGGAATTTGTCGATCTTGCCGCCGCGCAGAATCTCGAGCGTCACGACCTCGCCGACGAAATGCCGATACAAACCGACCTGCAGCTGACGTCCGTTCTCCATCGGCTTCCCGTCGAGGGTGAGCACGACATCGCCGACGCGCAGGCCGGCGCGGTGTCCCATGCCACCAGGGATCACGTCCGACACGATGACGCCATCCGCGCGCGGCAGCCCCAACCCGGCGGCGAGCTGCGCGGTAATGGTCTGCGCACGAATGCCGATATCGCCGCGTCGGACGCGGCCATGTTTCCGGATTTGCTCGTAGACCGTCCGCACGATGTTGCCGGGTGCGGCAAACCCGATTCCTTCGTACGCACCACGCTGCGCCAGAATCAGCGTGTTGATGCCAACCAGCCGGCCGCGCAAATCGACCAGCGGTCCGCCACTGTTGCCCGGATTGATCGGCGCATCCGTCTGCACGTACACCATCGGCGATTCGGGCTCGAGCTGCCGCGCAACGGCGCTGATGACTCCGAGTGAGACAGAATTCTGGAGGCCGAGCGGGCTTCCCACCGCGAGCACGAGCTGGCCAATGCGGAGCTCGTCGGAGTCGCCAAAGGGCAACGTCGCCAGTCCGGCGGCGGCGACTTTAATCACCGCCAGGTCGGTTTCGAGATCGAGCCCTACGATCTGCGCGTCGACCGTGGGTCCGGGCGTGGCCAGAATCGAGCGTCCGCCGCCAGGAGAGGGCAGTTCGACGCGCAGCTGCTGGGCGCCGCGGACGACGTGCGCATTGGTGACGATGTAGCCGCCTGCTTCGACAATCACACCGGACCCGGACGCGCGCTGCGGCCTGATGAGCTCCGATCGGACGCCCGCGCCGTCGCCGGCGGTGTACGACGTGGCGAAGATCTCGACGACAGCGGGTGCGGCGACTTGCGCCGTCGCTTCGAGAGCGCTGCTGAGATCGCGCGCCGTCGCGCTCTGGTTGCGCGCCGGCGACGCCTGCTCGCCCGCGTCCCCGGCGGCGCCGACCCTACTGCCATCCGACGCGGCGTACACGAGCATCGCCGTCACGACAATGATCAATCGAGGCATAGAAATCCCTCCGGAGACGCGGGGCGCCGGCGACGCGCGCATGTCGGAACCGCAGTCTGTCGACGTCGCCGGATCGTGACGTACGACTCTACCGCTTCGGCGATTGGGCCAATCCGCTCCAATCACCTGCAGTCTACGCGGCGCAGCTGTAGAAGCGAAATGCAAGGGAAGCCGGACTTCGGCCGTCGCCGACAATCGGCGTGTGATAATCGGCCTCCTGTCTTAAAGAGGTCCGTCATGTCGAAATCATCCGTCACTCGTTCGGTGATGAGCTGCGTCGTGTTCGGTGCCGCGCTGGCGCTGTCGCCGTTAACAGTCGAGACCCAACCCGATGGCACCTCCGCCGATGCAAGGCTCCGCGCCCTCTACACCGAGGAGTGGAGCTGGCGGCAGAAGGAGATGGCGCGGGCAAGCGATCAGCCGGGCGAGTCGGGTGCCACCGACCACTTTCCCAGGGTCGACGCCGCGTCGCAACAGACCCGGCTCGAGTACCTGGACGCGAACTCTGAAGACGATCGACAGCATTCCGTTCGACGAGCTCTCGCCAGAGGAGAAGGTCAACGCGCAGATCTTCCGCACCTCGATCCGCGCGCTCGCTAACGACGTGAGGTTCCGTACCTACGAGGCGCCGTTCAACAGCGACACGTTCTTCTGGACCGAGTTCACGCCTCGCCAGGGTTTTGCCACCGTCGGTGCCTACCGCGCCTACCTGGGGCGGCTTCGCGACGCGCCGCGCTACTTCGACGAGCAGATCGCCAACATGAGGGTCGGGCTCGCACGCGGCTATAGCGTTCCGCGCGTGTCGGTCGTCGGACGTGACAAAACGATCGAGCCGTACGTGAAGGGCGACACGACCAACCCGCTGTATGGGCCGTTCGCGCAGATGCCGGCCTCGATTCCGCCAGCCGACCAGGAGGCGATGCGCGCCGAAGCAGCGACGGTGATCCGTGACGTCGTCGCACCTGCCTACGCGCGGCTCTTGACGATGATGCGTGACGAGTATCTGCCGAAGGCTCGCACGACGCTCGCGGCAAGCGCGATGCCCGATGGCGATGCGTTCTACCAGGCGCAGATCGAGAAGCACACGACGCTGAATCTGACCGCGAAGCAGATTCACGACATCGGACTGAAAGAAGTCGCGCGCATCCAGGCCGAGATGGAAGCCACCAAGCAGAAGGCCAATTTCAAGGGGACGATGGCGGAGTTCTTCAACTTTCTCCGCACGGATCCGCAGTTCTATGCGAAGACTCCGCGCGAGCTCCTCTGGTACTCGGCGTACGTGGCGAAGAAAGCCGACTGGAAGCTCGGCGAAACGATCGGGCTCTTGCCGCGGCGCCGGCACGGCATCCGGCCGGTTCCCGACGCGCTCGCGCCCATCTATACAGGCGGCCGCGGTGGACTCGAAGCGTGCCTGATGAACACCTACAACCTGCCGGCGCGCCCGCTCTACACGCTGGCGGCGCTGACACTGCACGAGTGCACGCCGGGGCACAGTTTTCAGGCGGCGCTCGCGCTCGAGGGGCCCGAACGCCCCCCGTTCCGCCGGGCGACGTCGTTCTCCGGCTACGGCGAGGGGTGGGGGCTCTACACCGAGTGGCTCGGCACGGTCATGGGGATCTACGAAACGCCTTACGAAGACTTCGGCCGGCTGACATACGAGATGTGGCGTGCATGCCGGCTGGTCATCGACACGGGCATCCATCAGTACGGTTGGACCCGCGAGCAGGCGATGGACTACCTGCGTGAACGCGCGGCGCTCGCCGAGCACGAGATCACGACCGAAGTCGAGCGCTATATCGCGTGGCCCGGCCAGGCGCTGGCGTACAAGCTTGGCGAGTTACAGATCCGCCGCCATCGTCGCGAAGCGGAGGAGAAGCTGGGTTCCAAGTTCGACCAGCGGCGGTTCCACGACGCGATCCTCGCGATCGGCTCCGTTCCCCTGCCAGTGCTGGAGCAGCGCATGGCCCAGTTCATCGCCGAGGAGGGCAGCGCTTCATCCGGGGTGCCGCGACAATCGTACCTGTTATAACGTCGTCCTGATGATCGGCGACTTGGTCGGCCACTACCGTGTCCTCGCGAAGATTGGCGAAGGCGGAATGGGCGTCGTGTATCGAGCCCACGATGAGGTCCTCCACCGCGACGTTGCGCTGAAAGCTCTTTCAGAACCCGTGATCAAGCGGTTGGGCAAAGAGCATCTCCTGCACGAGGCGAGGTCGGCTTCCGCACTCAACCACCCGAACATCTGCACGGTGCATGGGATCGCCGAGGCCGACGGCGCGCTGTTCATCGCGATGGAGCTGGTTGAGGGCAAGCCACTGAGCGAGCTGATTGGTGACACAGGATTGCCGGTCGAGTCGGCCCTGCACTATGGAGCCCAGATTGCCGCCGCCCTCTCACATGCGCACGGTCGCCGCATCGTTCATCACGACTTGAAGAGCTCGAATGTGGTCGTGACTCCGGAAGGCCTGGTGAAGGTGCTCGACTTTGGGCTGGCCCGCCAGGCGCCGTCGGAGACGCCAGACGACCAGACCATTGCGCCCACGATCCAGGGGACCGGCAGCGAGGTGAGTGGCACGCTGTCCTACATGGCCCCGGAAATTCTTCGCGGCGAAGTGGGCGACGCGCGCAGCGACCTCTGGGCGCTCGGCGTCGTCCTCTACGAGGCGGCGGCGGGCCGGCTGCCATTCCGACGCAACACCGCCTTCGAGACGAGCGCGGCGATCATGAACGAAATGCCGGCGCCGCTGCCATCGCGGGTGCCGCCCGGGCTGTGGTCGATCGTCCAGCGCTGCCTGTCGAAGGAACCATCGCAGCGCTACCAACGCGCAAGCGAAGTGCAGGCCGCCCTCGAGGCGGTCGAATCGGCTTCGATGACGGCCACCCCCGCGTCGAACCAGCCATCTGGCTTCACGACGATAGTCAGCCGCGGCACACGCCATCTGCGAGTCAGCAAAGGTGATGTGCTGGTTCTCGTCGGTACGACGAAGGGCGCGTTTCTCATGCGTTCGAACGGACGACGATCACAGTGGGATGTCGCCGGCCCCTATTTTCACGGGCACGCCGTTTATGCGATGGCGTACGACGGACGCGGCGATCGGCATCGACTCTGGGCCTCTACACAGAACTACTGGGGAACATTTCTCCGTTCGAGCGACGACTTCGGGCGAAGCTGGACGAACCCGCTCGAAGCCAACGTCAAGTTTCCTCCCGAGTGCGGGACGTCTCTGAACAATATCTGGCAGATCGCTTTCAGCGATAACAATCAGGACGTCATGTACTGCGGAGTCGAGCCGGCCGCCCTCTTTCAATCACGGGATTCGGGAGAGTCCTGGTCGCTCGTTCGTGGTCTATTCGATCACCCCCATCGTCCACGCTGGTCGCCCGGTAACGGCGGACTTGCGCTGCACACCATCCTTCAAGATCCAGTCGATCCTCAGCGAATGTACGTCGCCATCTCGGCCGGTGGCGTGTACCGCACCGATGATGGCGGACTCAGCTGGGATGCGCGCAATCGCGGCATTCGCGTCGTCTTCCAACCCGAACGCTATCCGGAATTTGGCCAGTGCGTTCACAAGATGGTGCTGCATCCCACTAACCCGCAACGCCTGTTCCTGCAACATCACTGGGGGTTGTATCGGTCTGACGATGGCGCCGAGAGCTGGCAGGACATTGCCGCCGGTGTACCGTCCGATTTCGGGTTTGCGATGGTGATACATCCGCACGACGCTGACTGCGTGTACATCCTGCCCGTCGAATCAGACGAATTTCGATGCGCGCCGGAGGGGCGCCTGCGCGTCTACCGCACACGGAATGCCGGGGCATCGTGGGAGGCGCTGTCGCGTGGCCTTCCTCAGAAGGGCGCGTATGAGACTGTTCTCCGCGATGCGATGGCGGCCGACGCTCTCGATCCTGCGGGGATCTACTTTGGAACACGCAGCGGGCAGATTTTCGGCTCCAATGACGAAGGGAAGAGTTGGAAACGATTGATCGCCGGGCTGCCGCCGGTTGTCTGCGTGAAGACGGCGCAGATGGGCGAGGCTCGTGCAGTCCGCAAGCCGAAGGTCGTCGAGCGGAGCCGATCGCGTCCAGTGGGCAAGCGGCGGATCGCGAGCAAGAAAAGCACAACTCGTCGAAAACGATGATGGTCAATGCCGACGCCTCGCGCATCGTCGGGTTGACTTGCCGATAGCAGAAGCGAAAGCCAGGTGATTTTTCAGTGTCTGTCAGCTTCTATCTCACCCCTGCGCTCCGTACCTTTGCGGATGGGCGTGAGCGGATCGAGGTCGGTGGTTCACCGGCCACGCTTGGCGACGCATTGGAGGGGCTCTGGACGCTTTGCCCCGGGCTCCGTCACCGGCTGGCGACCGAGCAGGGAGAGATCCGGGAGCACGTCAACGTGTTCGTGGGGCAGGAGAACATCCGCAATACCGGCGGCCTGGCGACGAGCGTCCCCCCTGGAGCGGAGATTTCAATTTTCCACGCCGTCAGCGGCGGGTGAACGTGTGCGATCTCTTTCAGCGGTTACTCCGCCCGCAACGCCCTCGCCGGATCCGTCCGCGCCGCGCGTGCGCTGGGCGGCCACGCCGCGATCAGCCGACGGGCTCAGCACGATCGCGCTGTGCAGCACCGCTGCGTGCAGCGCCCGGTCTCGCAGGGCCGCTCCCAGTGTCAGTTGACCCCGCAGCACCATGCCGGCCTTACGTTCGCGAACCGAGCACCAATCACCCGGTCCACCGTAGCGCCAACACCGAAGATGGACGACCGCCAGCCGACGATCCCTCGCTACCGCAGCTCCGCGCGCCACAACTCAGAGCGGGTTTCGCGGCGTTGGGCAAAGACGATCTCGCCGCGCCGGGAGACATCGATCGCTTGATCGCCACCTAATGGCCGGAGAAAGATGATCCGTTCCGCGTCGGCGCCGTCCGGTCGGATTGACCAGAGTTCGCGGCGGCCGCTAGTTGTTGCCGACTGGCGGACGAAGAAGATTCTGGAACCGTCCGGGGTCACCACCGGGTTGAAGCCGCGCTCCAGCACCCGACATGCGCCTCGGGGGACGGCGCACGAAACGACCTGCGACGAGCCAGCTTCGGGAGCAGGTTGCCATCCTACAATTGTCTGTGCATCTGGTGACCAGCGAGGACTGTTGAGCAACATGTCCAGCGGCGTCTCGTACCCAGTAGACAGGCTCTGAACGACAGTCTCGGACGGCTTTCCGTCTTTTAGTCGCACGTACACGACGGCGCGTCCGGACGGGTCGATTTCCGCCGCCTCCGCGTCGGACCACGACCTCAGATCTGTGGGTCCACCGCCAAGAACCGAGACTTTTCGCAACGAACGCGTCGGTCGCGGTTGAAAGAAATAGAGCCACGCGTCATCGTTCGACCAATGCGGCGCCAGGTTGTCCTGGCCAGGTCCCTCCGTCACCTGACGCAGGTCGTTCCCGTCGACGTTGATCGTGAAGATCTGAGCGCCGGTATCCATCTGTTGCGAGAAGGCGACTCGATGTCCATCGCTGGAGAATCGGGGCATCCGGATCATCAATCGGCGTTGGAGAAGCTCCCGTTGCTGGCCGGTGGCCGGATCGACCACCACGAGCGCATGAGTGACACGGAAGTTGCTGTAGACCAGCCGCGTTCCGTCGCGGGAGATGTCAGGATCGCGATCCTGTCCGGCGCCTGACGTGACGGGCTCGGGCGTGCCTCCGTCCGCCGGAATGCGCCAGAGCGTCTGGCTGCCGCCGCGAGAAGAGTAGTAAAAGATGAAGCGCCCGTCTGGTGTCCACACGGGGCCTCCTCCGTCGCTGCTGTCGAAGGTCAGCCGCCGGGGAGTACCGCCCTCGGTAGGTGCTACCCAGATGTCGCCTGTCGAACCGCCTTCCGATTGAAAGAACGCCACCGACCCTCCGTCGGGCGAGAGGGCGGGACTGGCCGGGGCGCCCAATCGCCTCATCTCAACGATTCTGCGCCGATGACTCCCGTCGGCGTTGGCGATCCAGATTCCCCCACCGGGGCTGACGTGCTCGAACACGATTCGATTGCCGTCTACTGAAAACCTAGGCATCAGACCATGCTCGATGACCAGTCGAGGCGTGCCTCCGAGGGGCGAGACCGACCAGATGCCACCGCGGTGATTGAAGACGATCTGGTCGCCCTTCGGCGACCAGCACGGGCTGGCGGCTGAGGCTTCATCGAACGTGAGCTGAAGGGGTTGTCCGCCGGCGACGTTCTTGACCCATATTTGGAAGTCACCGACGGGACCGACGTCATCCAGATCCGCACGGTGGAAGGCGATCATTTCGCCGTCGGGGGAAAAGCTGGCGCCGCCGGAGCCGCCGGAAGATCGGACAGTAGCCGATGATCGCTTGCCTGCAAGCGTGATGGGCTGGCCTGTCGTGACAGGAAGATCGACAGCAGTGTCAACGCAACTGCCGCTGCAGTAGCGCCCAACCACACGGTGCGACGACCGACGCGCGAGGCGCCATGTGCCGGACTCCAGGCAGCGAGATCGTGCCGCGAGCGAGCAACAAGGCGTCCGGCCGTCCTCGTCGATGCATCACCCGCGGAGACGGTCTGGAGTGACGGGGCAGTCTCCCCGCCAGGCGGCTGGCCGCTGCCAGGATTCGCGCGTGTGCTGAACTGCGCGCTGTAACCGCCTTTCGGGATTTCTATGAGGATGAGCTCTCCGCGACCCTCGCCCTCATAGTACCGACCCAGCTTGGCGCGGAGCTTCGCCGCCTCCACTCTGACGGTGGGATCGACTGCCGGATCGTAGGACTCGGCCTTGTCGAAAACGCGCACGCCGACTACGTATTCCTTTAGTTCGCCGGCGCGTCCCGCAGCTGTTTCCTCGACGACGAAGCGCAGGAAGCGCGACATCCGCGGGGAGTTGACGAACCCAGCGCTCCTCAGAATTCGCTCTAACGCCTCTTGGACCGCTGCGGTATCCGGCATCGGTCGGTGCCTCGCGTTGAGTGTTCAGTATTCCGTTCGGTGCTTCTCCGGTCAAGCCGTCCCGAGCGTCAGGGCCGTTGTGCAACGGTTGTGCATCCGCAATCCCACTGCCCGCCAGAGGGCCGCCACTCCAGATTGGTGGCTGGCAGGGCATGCGTCGGTCTCTACTGGTCTGCGCGCTCGTTTTCAGCTCGATTGCCGACGGCTTCACGCAAGCCGATAACGTCACCACCGTGGTCCTCCGCAACCTGACGATCATCGACGGCAACGGGGAGGCGCCTCTGCCTAACGGAACGATCGTCATCAGGGGTGGCCGCATCGTCGCGGTCTCGGCCATCGCGAGCCAACGACGGGACGAGGACGATGCTCAGGTGTTGGACCTCCAAGGGCACTACGCAATTCCAGGCCTGGTCGATTCCCACGTCCACTTGTCGCTCGATGCGAACGACCCCATCCGCGAGCTCCAGGCGGCGTTCCGCGGCGGCGTCACCGCGGTGCGGGACATGGGGGGCGACGAGATGATTCTGAAACGCCTCGCCGAGCGAACGCGACGAGACGACATTCCCGAACCGAGGGTCTATTTCGCCACCCCGGTGCGGGGACCCGCGTGGTCAGTAGCAGCCGACGGGAGATCGATGCCGCCCGGGGATCGACCTGCATTGCCGATCTGGATCCGACACATCGTGCGTGACGTATCGCAGATCGACGCTCTTATCGAGCGGGCCCGCGACGTCGGCGCGACCGGGATAAAGCTCTATTCGGATCTTCCCCACGACGTGCTGCGTGCGCTCAGTGAGCGCGCCAGGCGCGCCGGCCTCCGCGTGTGGGGACATGCGCGCGTTTTCCCCCACCGGCCAGGGGAAAGCGTCGAAGCTGGCGTGGAAGTGCTGTCACACAGCTCGCAACTTGCATTCGAGGAGTCCAACGGACCCGACAACGGCGACGTGTACCGCCTTGTGAGCCCCTATTCTGCCGCGGTCACGAAGCTCATGCAGACAATGCGGACTCGAGGGGTCGCGCTTGAACCGACGCTGCTGGCCTCGTTCTCAACCGCGGGCGGGCGTGCGATCGACCCGTCGCGCCCTGGCAGGATTCCTTCGTTGGCTTGGGCCTGCCAGGTGACGCGCCGGGCTCACGATCTGGGTGTAACCCTCGTCGCGGGAACGGATCGGCTGAACGCGCGCGGCAGCCGCTGTCCGAACATTCACACAGAACTGGAACTACTGGTGTCGTACGGAGGGCTGACGCCAATCGAGGCCATCACCGCCGCCACGCGAACGGCGGCTCGAGTGCTGGGGAACGACGAGGTGTCTGGAACGATCGCAGCGGGCAAGCGGGCTGACCTCACGATCCTCAGCGCGGATCCGAGCAAGGACATCCGGAACACTCGGAAAGTGGCCTTCGTCCTCAAGGCGGGTCGGCTCTATTCAGTTGATGGCAAACGGGCGGGAGCGCAACTCCTCTTCGACCCGAGCACGGTGCGCCGATGAAGCGCGAGCCGTCGCATTCGAACGGTATGTGAAATCCGGTTCAGGCGTCCCGTTCTCGCAACATCATTTCCGCTGACGCCCCGCGGTTGGATTCTAAAAATTTGACACACCAGTCGCACGCCTGGCTTCAACAACGCAACTCGACGCACCATCTGCCGGAGGCATACAGGCTGATCGGTCGACCGCGTGGGAAGACCGCAGCCCCGCGATGTTTATCGACTCCGGTTTGGTTCATTAGCTAAAATGACATCGCTTCGAAGGGCATATTCCGGTTGCACCGCGTCGCGCCATCTCCGAGAAGTCAGCCGCGCGCAGCTGAGGGTCTACCAATGAATCGACGGACCCTGTCACTCGCTATCGCCATTGCCTGCGCAAGTGTGGCCGTCCAGGCACACCATTCGATCGCCGGCGTCTACGACACCAAACGCCAGGTGACAGTCGAAGGTGTCGTCACCGCATTTCGCTTCGTAAACCCGCATCCGTTTCTGATGATCGACGTCAAGGATGAGGCGCAGAAAACCCAGCCGTGGCGGCTCGAGGTCGACAATCGCTGGGAGCTTGCCGCAATTGGCGTCACCGCGGAAACCTGGAAGGCTGGAGACTGGATCGTTGTCACTGGGTTCCCGGGTCGCATGCAACCGCATAGTGTGTACATCCGCACACTCGATCGTCCCGTAGACGGCCTTCGCTACGAGCAGGTCGGCAGCAACCCGCGAATTCGTCTCCCATCACGATGACCTCGGAGAGGGCGATGATCATGGTCCTTACCCTGAGGGTTTCCGGCGGCCTCCGTCGTGCACGCTTCGCTGCGAAGTCTCGGCTACCGGGTCAACTCCTGCCAGCCTCGCCGACAGCGTGAGAGATTTTCGACACTGGTTCATCAGTAGGCGGTATCGGTGCTCGAGTCGCTTCGTGAGTTGTTTTCGGCTCAGCTATTACTCCGCACGGAGCGCTGCTGCCGGATCGATTCGCGCCGCGCGTCTGCTGGGCAGCCACGCCGCGATCGCCGACGCACCTAGGACGATCGCGCCGGCCATCGCGTACGAACGCAGGCCGAACGTGGGGATCGCCTCGATCACCGACGAGGCGGCGCGTAACCCCACGAATGCCAGCAGCGCACCCGCGCCAGCGCCGACCACACCCGTGCGGAGCGCGCCCCCTACCATCTCGCGTACGATGCGAGCTGACGTCGCGCCGAGGGCGACCCGTACGCCAAACTCGCGGCGGCGCTGAGCAGCTACAAAGGCGACGACACCGTAGGTGCCGGTAAACGCCAGGAGGAGCCCGACGGCGCCAGGAATTGCTGCCGCCGCTGACAACGATCCAACCGCCCACAGCTGGAGGGCCGACAGATCGCGGATTGGACGCGTCTGCAGGGACACGCCGGGATACGCATCCTCAATCGTGGCGTGTATCGCGTCGACGGTTGCCGCGACGCCGCCTCTCCCGCGCGCCAGTAGCGATAGCGGCTGCGCCGCGCCACGCGCGGTCGGGAAATACACGAACGTGGCTGGCATCCCGTGGAATAGCGTGCCTTGAACGACATCCTCGACGACGCCGATGACGGTCAGCCGACCCTGCGGCAGCTGGCCCTCGCGCGATGCTTCGACAGATCTCATCTCGAGCGTCTGGCCGATGGGATCGGCTCCGGGCCAGAAGCGCTGCGCCGTTGCGCGGCTGACGACCACGACAGGCGCTTGGGCGCCGGCTTCCGCTTCGGTGAACAGCCGCCCGCGCGTCAGGTCAATTCGCAGCAGTGGAAAATAACCGGGCGAGGCCAGCATGTATCCCGCGGTCTCTTCGACCGGTGGACCGTGCCGCGAGGGGACGACGCGGATCGTGCGAACTTCGCCGGTGAGCGGCGGGCGCGTTGCGACCGCCACGCCCTCGATCGCAGGATGTTCCTCGAGGCGCTGCGCGATCGCTGCGCGGTGATCGTCCGGCACCACGACGTTGACCACTCGGGCGAAGTCGAGACCAGTGTCGGCATTCGCCATTCGGGCCACTTCACCGCCAAGTCCGCTTGCGCCGGTAAGACACAGTACAGCGGCCGCGATCTGCGCGGCAACGAGCGCCGTGCGCACGCGTGAGATCCGCGTCTCCGGCCCCAGTTCGCCGCGCGTTGCGAGCACGAGGTTGGCGCGCGCCACTTGCAGCGCGGGACTGAGCCCGACGAGGATCGCGCCCGCAACGGCAGCGGTCGCCAGCAGCGCGAGGACTCGCGCATCCGGATCGAGCGGCGCGATATACAAGCTCGACACATGCGTCCCGCCTGGCAACGTGGCGAGCAGCAGCCGAGGGAATACGCGCGCGGTAAATAGCGTGAGCGCCAGGCCGATCGCGGCGGCCGGCAGCGCCAGGACCATGCTCTCGATGACCAGTTGCCGGACAACGCGGGCGCGCGTCGCGCCGAGCGACAGCCGCACGCCGAGCTCGCGCTGCCGGCTCAATCCGCGCGCGAGCATCATATTCATGACGTTGGCGCAGGCGACCAGCAGCACGAGGCCAAAGGCAGAAACGAGCACGGAAAAGAGGATGGTGGTGGCCCGGTTCAGCGGAATGCGCGTCGCGAGCGACGCGACGCCAACCCGCTGAGGTGCGGCCTCGGCTCCGCTTGGGAAGCGCTGTCGAAGCCAGGTATCGAACCACGCACGGAGCTGCGCCTGCGTCACGCCCGGCTGGACGCGGCCGATCACCGACAACGAGGGGTTGGCGCCCTCCTGCCATGGGTTCGTCACTTGAAAAGCGCTCGCCATGGTCAGCGGCACCCAAAAGCCAACGATGTCGTCGCCGGGCAGCAACTGGCCCGGCTTCGTCACACCGACGACGGTAAAGGGTTGCCCGCCCAGCGAAATCTCGCGGCCGACGATCGTCTGATGCGATGCGTAGTCCGCTCGCCATGCTTCGTAAGAAAGCACCACGACGGGGCGTGCGCCCGGCGCGGGCGCATCGTCCGGGAGGAGCGGCCGTCCGAGCTGCATGCCCGCACCGATCACGCTGAAGTAGTTGGCCGTCACTACCAGACCAGTCACCGGCCGCGCGTTGCCCATCACGACAACGTCCGCCCCGGCCGCAACCGCGCGGAGCGGCGACGGGTTGGCGGCAAGCGCGTTGAAATCGTCGAGCGTGAACCCTCGAGAAACGTCGGTTGCCGTGCCCCAGTTCAACGCGTAGAGCTCATGGGCGTTTTTGAGGTCGATGGGCTTGAGGAGGTACACGTTGACGATCGTAAAGGCGGAGCAGAGGATGCCGAGGCCGAGACCGATCGTGCCGGCGACGCTGGCGGCAAAGAGGGGAGCGCGGCGCACGCCGCGGATGGCGTAGCGGATGTCCTGGATGAGCGAATCGACCGCCATGGCATGTCCGATCCTCTGCTAATACGAAAGTCGGGTGGACGTCGGATCAGATGTCCGAGCGATTTGCCGGGGTGCGTTGCAGTAGGATGCAGCGGATCCGCGAAATGATGACCTCAGCGCGATCTCAGCAGCTGAATCTCTGGAGGATCGTCCAGCACGCGTCCCATCATGCGGGCGTAGTCCTTGAGGAAGGCGTCGGGATCAGCCAGCACGCGTTGCCGGATGAAGAACACGAACCCGTCGGTCCAGCCGAACTCGGTGATCCTCAGACGCGTGCCGCCGCCAACCGGTTGGAGCTCGTATACCCAGCGGCCGTCCCACGACTCGCCCCGCGGCTGAATCTCGCGCAGCAACAAGCGCTCGTAGCGCTCTTCGGGAATGGCCGCCACCGTCATGACCGTCGCGCTGAACGACAGGTCCGGCGATGTATGCGTCCACACTTCGTGTCCGCCAATGTCGGCCTGCCGCACCACCGTACCGAAGGCCGGCAGCCACTTCGGCTCCGCGGCGTGCTCGGTCAGCAAACGCCACACCGCGTTCGGAGGCGACTTCGGGTAGGTGACGATGAGTTCGACCTTATGGTCGCGGCGGACAAACGCCATGAAGCCCAGCACGCCGAGGCCGGCGACCGCCATCGCGACCAGCACCCACTTGCTCATTGGCCCACCATCCGTGCGGTTCGTCAGCCGCCACTCGTTTGAGATTGAGTGCTCACTCAATATAACGGCGATGACACCGCAAAGCAAGGCACAGCTCGCCCGGGCGAGGGCGCGCAAACGCGAACACCTGATCGCGGCGGCGACGCGGGCGTTTGCCAGGCACGGTTACACCGGGGCCACCACCAAGCGGCTGGCTGAAGAAGCGGGCGTCTCCGAGGGTCTGTTCTATCACTACTTTCCGAGCAAACGACGGCTCCTGGCGGTGATCAGGGATCGCGTTTTCGCGGACGTCCGCTCCGCGATCGCGCCTGATCGTCGTGTCACGTGCGGAGGCTGCGCTGAGCGGGTGGTGCGGGGCCTGCTGGCCTCGTTCCGTACCCATCGCGATTTCTGGCGGATGGCGTTGTTCAACCGCGGCGATGCCGACGTCAGCGCGACACTGGCGCCGGAGATGAACCGGCTCACCGGCGAAGTGCAGCGTGCGCTCGAACGGGCACTCGCGCGCGACGGCGCCCGCAGGCCGAAGATCGAATCGGAGCTGCTGTTTGCGACGCTCGAGGGCGTCACGCAGCGCTTCGTCAGCTACGACAACTATCCGATCGACGCCGTGACGGAAGCGCTGGTGCGCACGCTGGCCCGTTCCGGGTAGGCCGCCCGGCATTAAACGGAGGGATTAACCCCTCAATGCATGACCATTCCGGGCCGAGCCAGCATGGTTTAAAGCGTCTCGCGCCGTTGGCGACGTCAATGCAAGTGGCTTCCGGGACTAGGAGGGTGTCCGAGTAATCGCCACTGATATCGCTCCGGTTCAGCGGCGGGTCGCGTAGCGGACCCTCCGCTGCAACCGGTTGTTGGGCGGCACGCACCTCGACGGACCCGGTGAAGTAGCCTCACGGTCCGAATGTGAATTGAGTCTCGCCCCCCCAGATATAAGCCAGCCAAGAGGCTGCGAGGCCGACAGCGACGACTGCGCTGACGCACAGTGCAAGGGCAGGGGCGACCCGCCGGTCGAACTGGGGAATCTGGTCGGAGGAGTACCGGCGCAGAAAGATGCCGTAGGCGACGAAGGCCAGGAAGACGCCCGCGACCACATCCAACACATAGTGCTGCTTCGTGAACAGAGTGGAGACCGCGACGAGCGTCGCAGAGATTATGGCGATGATTCCAAGCCGGCGATGCACACGGGAACACGCTAGCGCGGACACGACAGAATGCGCGACATGGAGCGACGGAAAACAGTTGTACGGGGGGTCTGATGAATAGAGCGCACGCAGGCCCCACACGGCGAATCCTTCCCCGGTCACCTTGTCGGGCCGCGGTGCCGCAGTCGGATAGACCACGAAGAAAAAGACGTATGCAGTGATCCAGATCAGCAGGTAGGCATAGACCGTGCGCCGGATGAGCTCGTACTGCCGGACCACGAAAATGGGAAGCAGGATCAAAAACAGGTACAGGGCCCCATAGACAATTGCCCAGGATGGGACAAGAGGCAAGGCGCGATCGAGTGCCAGTTCGGGAACGTGTCTCGTCCTGGGCGGAAGGAACTCCGGAATCAAGACATAGAAGGGAACCAAGGCAAAGAGAAGGATCATCGAGACCGGTACGCGGTAAGGCTGCGCCAGGGATCGTGTGACCATTCCCCAATTGAAGGCCGCGAGAGCGGGTCCGCTTGGAGATTCGCTCATCTCTTGGTGACAGTTGGACTGGGCATCGGGAGACCTGCGTATGTGTGTTGAGCGTCTTGTCCGCCCAACAATGTCTTTAAGGTGCGCGCCAAGCCGGTTGTACTACACTGCGGGCGATGGCCAAGACCTATCGCCCGTACGTGCCGAGCAGGATCTGCTGCTGCCGCCGAGCCTGCGGGAGTGGTTGCCTGAAGATCATCTGGCGTTCTTCGTGAGCGATCTGATCGATCAATTGGAATCTGTCGGCGATCACGAGCGGGCATGAGGACGAGGACCGCGGCTCCCCCGTATCACCCGGTCATGTTGACGAAGGTGGTGGTTTACGCCTACTGCGTCGGCGTCTTTTCGTCGCGGCGCATCCAGCGGCGGCGATATCTCCAAGAACTGGCGGCTCGCCGTTGGCGTGAGCTCATCGGCACGTGATGTTTGCGTAACGGTGCGGCAAACGACGAAGCCGCCGGCGAGCGGCGGATGGGATGAGATCGCAGCTCAACATCGCTATCGGCAGCCTCGAGGTCGCCGCACGCACTGAAGAGAACCTCGCGGGGCGAAAGGCGGACGTATGGGATTGATCAAGCAGCTGGGTTAATCGATCAAGAAACAAATGGAAGAGATTACGGGGACTCCGGATCCTGCATTCGTCGGCCCGTTGGCGGGCACGTGGACGAATCCCCGTCTGGGAACCATCGACATCCGCCGTGAAGGGAGCGGCTTTACGCTCGATGCGGGCGAATGGAAGGCGCCGATCGGCGAGCACAAGGATCAATCGGGAGTGCGGCGAATCATCCTGACGGGTCCGCCATTCTCCGGCTTCGCGTTCTGGCCGCAGCAGACCGACGGCAAACCGACGCTGCTCTTCGAGACGGCACAACAGAAATATCTCTTCGAGCGCCGCTGAGGGCATAACGAGGATCACCCTCGCACGACGTTCTTCACGAGCGCGAGAGCGAAACGGAGCATCCGCGCCATGCTCTCGGCATTCACCTTGTCCGGCGTGTCGTCCGGCGTGTGGATTGTCTGCAGAATCGCCGGCATATGTCCCTGCGCCAGTCCCGAGTCCTTCCCCGCGTTCATCATCAGCCACAGCTGATGCACTTCAACCCGCGGCAGGAGCGCCACCGATATCGTCGGAACGTTCGCCTTGACGAACGTGCGATCGTCGCCCGGTGGCATCTGGGCAAACCCGACACAGTCGATCGCTTCCGTCGCGCACGTCTCGATCAGCAGGCGCTTCAATGCCGCTGCTTCCTTGTGGTCTGACGGGCCGAACAGCACAGTATCGCCGTAGGCGTTCACGTCGAAGTTCAGCATGGCCGTGATGCGATCCGAGGTGTGCGCCTGCACGTAGCGGGACGATCCGATCAACCCCAGTTCTTCCATGTCGAACCAGACGATTTTCACCTGCCTCGGCAGCGATTCGCTCCGAAGCGCCTCGGCCAGCCGAACGAGGATCACGCTCGACGCCGCGTTATCGACGGCGCCACGACTCAGGCTGCCGTCGGGAAGCCGGACCGCGTCGTAGTGCGCGCCGATGACGATCTGATCCGTGCCCTCACCGACAGTGACCACCACGTTGCGCCCCTCGGTACGCGGCTCCTTCTTGAGCGTTGTATCGATGGTGAATGGCTCCACCGTAAACATGATGTTGCGCTCGCGGAGCTGGGCCGTGAGCGCCTCGAACCGCGCCTCGTTCGTGTTGGCCGATGCCAGCCGCCGGACATCCTCCAGAAGGCTCTCGAGGGAGACTGGCGGAGTGGTCTGCAGCAGTGCAACCAGAGCAACGAGAGACGGCAGATTCATAGTCATCCTGGTTGGCTCCCGTCAGGCTATCGGCCCGCGTTTCAGTGCCTTTCATGATCGCCGCCAGGCGGACCGCTATCGAAACGCAAACGCGATGATCGGCCGGCGATTACGTTGCACGCTGTCAGATTCTTTGGTCGGGACCTTAAGCCGCGTCGCCACCGTTCAGCGGGAAGATTGTGCGGCGCGAGCCTGGGCTGAGCTGTCACTTGCCATGGGCAGGGTGGTAACGTCAACGCCGCAGATCATGGGAGGACTGATGCCCGTTGCCGATCGCTGGCGTGAGCAATGGCCAAGCCTGCCACTCGAGGCATGGGCCGATACCCGCACCACACTGCATCTTTGGATGCAAATCGTCGGCAAGATCCGGCTTGCCGCCACCCCATGGCTGAATCACGGCTGGAATGCGACCCTGTACCCGACGGCGACGGGGTTGACTACATCGCTGATTCCGTATGGAACACGGGCGTTCGAGATTGATTTCGATTTTCTTGCGCATCAGCTGATCGTGCAGGCGAGCGATGGTGGCAAGGCGGTTCTGGCGCTCCAGCGGGAGTCGGTGGCGACGTTCTACAGGCGTCTCATGCAGGAAATGGAAAAGCTCGAAATTCGGGTGCCCGTGCACCGACGCCCCAACGAGGTTGCCGACGCGATCCCTTTCGACCAGGATGAGACGAATGCTAGCTACGATTCGGAGTACGCCAACCGGTTCTGGCGAGTCCTCGTACAAGCCAGTCGTGTCTTCAACGAGTTTCGCGCGCGGTTTATTGGCAAGTGCAGTCCGGTGCATTTCTTTTGGGGCGCGCCCGACCTGGCGGTTACGCGATTCTCCGGGCGACGAGCGCCCCGGCATCCCGGCGGCATCCCAAACCTGCCAGACTGGGTGACGCGGGACGCCTATTCACACGAAGTGAGCAGCTGCGGGTTCTGGCCCGGTGGAGGTCCGATCCCTCACGCGGCGTTCTACGCCTACGCCTACCCGGAACCGGCCGGGTTCGCGCAAGCCCGCGTCAAGCCGGCCGAGGCCTTCTACAGTGACGATCTCCGGGAATTCATCCTCGCCTACGATGTGGTACGACAGTCGAGCTCGCCAGACGAGACCTTGCTTGATTTTCTGCAGACGACGTATGAAGCCGCAGCCAATCTGGCCACTTGGGATCGCCGTGCCCTGGAGCGTGAGCACCACCATCCGAAGATAGGTGGTTAATCCAAGCAACTCGCGACAAACGTCGCAGCCTGATCGATCATGTCGATCGTTGCGCGAACTTTTCGAGGAGTGTTAGGTATGGCCACACCGGACGGTGCCGAGATTGATCGTGCGGCCATCATAAGAAGAACCGCGGAATTGCGTCAAAGGCGCCACGTCGATACCGGCGACCTTCCTGCGCGTCACAGTCGCCCGTTGAGCAGGCTCACGCCACAACTCACATCCACAACACACGACGCCGGCCGCATTCAGTTCGCCGCAGACAGCCCGATCGCCGCGTCGCGAGCTGACTGCCTCTCACCGGGCCCGTCGCCGGAGAGATATCGATACGCCACCACGACGGCGATCGCCAGGCCCGCGCCGGCGAGCGTGTCGAGGACGTAGTGGAAGCGGCCGTACACGGTGGCGATCAACACCCCCGCGGTGATTGGGACGAGCAGGTACGCGAGCCGGCGCTGGTGACGCCACGCGACCAGGCTCAGGACGACCGCACCCGAAGCGTGCGCGCTGGGAAACGCGCCGCCGCGCGCGCCTCCGCGCGCCGACATCTGCTGAACGAGGTCGAAGAAGTAGTGGCCGGAGAGCGGCGGGCCCAGGCGTTGCGACAGGTAGTACGGGCTGTCCACCGGCAGCAAGATGAAGAACAAGTAGCTCCCCAGCATCACGGTCGACAAGATCAGCAGCAGCTCGCCGAAGGCCACCCGCCGTTCGCTGACTTACCAGTACGCTGTCACCGCTGGGATGACGATCACGTGGGACAGGTAGCAGAAATGCAGGTACTCGGAGAGCGGCACGAACGCCAGCCGTTCGCTCAGGTACAGGCTCGGTTGCCCGGCAAACAGCGCCGACTCCCAGACCGGAATCGCCGCGGTCAACCGCCAGTCGCCAATGACCGCCGCCAGCAGCTCCACTTCCTTGTAGAGGAGAGGAAACAGCATCAATGGATGCCAGTCGCGAATCACGCGAGGGAGTCCCGCCGACGGCCTCGCGCGGTTCATGATCAGCAACAACCCGCAGAGCGTGAGGTGGACCGCGACCAGAGAGACCCGGCCTGGAACGCCATCCCCGAGGATCGCGATCAACGCGGCCGTGATCGCCAGGTACGATGCCGTCAACGTCGTCGTCCAACGCGCAAAATCAACGGGCGGCATTCGGCATTATGATCCGAGGATGCCGCGGCCGCAACGCGTGCTCCGAACCTTCGACCGCAAGTGGAGAGAGGCCAGGATGGTCGCGCGCGGCTTCCAGTCCGCGCGTCATCCCATCCTCGCGCAGATCGTTCCGATCCGCCGCTGCAACCTGGCGTGCACATACTGCAACGAATACGACAAGCACTCGCCGCCGGTGGCACTGGCGATCATGCGCGAGCGCATCGACCACCTGGCTCGGCTGCGCACGGCGAACATCGAGATCAGCGGCGGCGAGCCGCTACTGCACCCTGACCTCGACGAGCTCATCCGGCACATCCGCGGAAACGGCGCGCTGGCTGGACTGATCACCAACGGCTACCTGCTCAACGAGAAGCGCATCGATCGCTTCAACGACGCCGGGCTGGATCACCTGCAAATCAGCATCGACAATGTGAAGCCTGACGACACGTCGAAGAAGAGCCTGAAAGTGCTCGATGCGAAGCTGCAGATGCTGGCGAAGCACGCCGCGTTCAGCGTCAACATCAACTCTGTGCTCGGCGGCGACTTGAGTAACCCCGAGGACGCACTGACGATCGCGAAGCGGGCGATCGAACTGGGTTTCACCGCGACCGTCGGCCTGATCCACAACGGTCACGGCGGCCTGATCCCGCTGACGCCGGAGCAGCTGCGCGTCTACGACGAGATCACCTCGCTGACGGCGCCGTTCTACACGGTACAGAGCCAGAACGATTTCCAGCGCAACCTCGCGTTCGGGCGCCCGAATGACTGGCAGTGCGGTGCCGGCGGCCGTTATCTCTACATCTGCGAGGACGGCCTCGTGCATTGGTGCTCACAGCAGCGCGGGCATCCAGGGATCCCGCTGGCCCAGTACACCACCGAGGACGTGCTGCGCGAGAGCACCAGCGAGAAGAGCTGTGCGCCGCTCTGCACCGTGTCGTGCGTGCACCGCGTGGCACTGCTCGACCGCATTCGGACCGAGCCACTCAAGACGCTCGACGAGATGATGCCAGCCAGCGCCAGCGGAGCCGTCAACGTGCGGGTGCTGCGTTGGATGTTCGTGACGGGCCCGCATCACAACCGCTTCCGCGCCGTCGCCGCGCGCCTGCTCGGCTCGCGTTCGTAGCGCGTCTTTCGGCGTCAGTTGTGTGGCCGTACTGTGCCGAGCGTTCCGAGGCGACCGGCGAGAAATCGGTCCTGAAGAGGCATCCCACAGCTCCCAAGCGGACGCCGATCAGCTTAGGCCGTGTCGGGCAGAGATCAACCGGTCGCCATCGGCTCACGTCGTCCGCCGCGCCCACCGTTCCAACCGAATCGCTCGGCGCCCCGTCCAATCGCTGCCTCGTTTCACGGAGCCATGACCATGACGGCAGTCCTCCTCGCGGCCGCGCTGGCCGCCCAGCAACCCGACCTCCGCGACGCGGACGCGGTCAACCGCCTGCTCGCTTCGCTACGGACGGCCGATCCGGCGGTGTGCGAGATGGCCGGGCGCACGCTCACGAACCAGTGGGGCTGGGGCTGGGGCGGCGACCTCGCCGACGAGCCGGCACCGGCGCCGATGCCCACGCCGATGCCGGTGCCGATGCCCATGCCGTTCGCCAGCGGCGGCCCCGGCATTTCCGGCCCGAACGTCAGCCACCGCGCCAGCAATGCGCTGGACGCGAAGGTGCTCGCCGTGTTTCGCACCGCGCTGCGCGACCAGAGCCGCTGCGTCCGCCGCATCGCCGCGCGCATGGTGGCACGCGAAGAGCCGACATGGGCGGCGAGCGAGTTCGGCACGCTGGCCAAGGACGCCGACGTCGGCTTCCGTGAGATCGGCCTGCTCGGCCTCGGCGAGCTCGAGGATCCGCGCACGCTCGGCACGATGAGCAACGCCCTTGGCGATCGGGACACGAACGTCCGCGCCATGGCGGCGTGGGCGCTCGGCCAACTCGAGGACATACTGGCAATCGCGCCGCTCGGCAAGGCGCTGGGCGACGAGTCGCCGCTGGTGCGTCGCCGCGCAGCCTGGGCGCTGGGCGAGATCGAAGACGATGCGGCGCTCACGCATCTTGAGCGAGCGCTCCGCGACCGCGATGCCACCGTGCGTCGCACGGCGACGTGGGCGATGGGCGAGATCGAGAGCGCCAAGGCGGTGCCGATGCTGCGCACGGCGCTCGCGGACAGCGACGCGGACGTCCGCCGCACCGCAATCTGGGCCGTGGGCCAGATTGAAGATGCCTCGGGCGTGGACGTCCTCGCGCCGCTCGTCAAGGACGGCGACGCGGCGGTCCGCCGCATGGCGGTGTGGGCCCTCGGCGAGATCGAAAGCGCCCGCGCGGTTTCAGTCCTCGCTTCCGCTGTGCGCGACAGCGATCGCGACGTGAAGCTCACCGCGCTGTGGGCGCTCGGCCAAATCGAGGACGGCGCCGGCGTGGACGTGGTGGCTCCCGCGCTCAAGGACGGCGATGCCGACGTGCGGCAGATGGCGGCATGGGCCCTGGGCCAGATCGAGGACTCGACGGCCGTGCGCAGCCTCACGCCCCTGCTCAAGGATCCCGACACCGACGTGCGCGTCGTCGCCGCATGGGCCTTGGGCCAGATCGAGAGCAGGTCGGCGCTGCCCGCCCTCGAGGCCGTCAAGGACGATGGCTCGCCGGCGGTACGGCGTGCCGTGCAATGGGCAATTCGGCAGATCGACAACGACCGCCGCTGACTGTCCTCGCTGACGTCGGACTGAGCCTAGAGGGCCGAGAGTCCGTATTTGCCGAAGGCCCCTCGACGCGCCGCTCGCGCGAGTTACCGCAAGATAACAGTCCTCCTCGACGCGCGCTTTGCGGGCAGGTCGCGTGCAGTCTTACCCCATCGCTAGAATTTCGCGCCGCGCTTTTCGAGGCATCCCTCTTCTGGTTTGCGTTACGCAGCAAAGTTCGCAACGCCGGCCGAGTTATGGGCCTAACCAGGCTTGTAGCCGACGACGGCCGGTGGCATCCTGAGCCGCCGCGGCTGACGCGGCGCGTCAGGTCCCGATAACGCCGCAGTGTTCATCAATGCGGTCATACTGAAGACGCTTCGCGGTTCCGGCGGCCGCGGCCAGCGACGACCGCAGCCGGGCCAGGAACTTAACAGGAGCACCCATGACTCGACAACCCGTGATGACTACGACCGTGCTTGTTGGGCTTCTGTCGATGTGGTCGCCTGCGCACGAGGCGCGACAGGCAGCGCCATCCGACCGGCCCGACAACCCGTTCAAGCTCGCCACCTTCGAGGCCGCTGGACAAGTTCGCGTTGGGTTGGTGCTCGGCGCCCGCGTCCTCGACGTCGCGGGCGCGAACCGCCATGTGACAACGGCGGCGAAGCTCACCGCCGTCACCATCCCCGGCGAGATGAAGGCGCTCATCGAGCAGTACGATCGCGTGGCTCCGCGGCTCTACCAGATCGCGAACTTCTTCAAGACCAACGACACCAGAAACCTGCCCTTCGCGTTCGACGCGAGTCAGGTATCGTTCAAAGCACCTATTAAGTACCCGTGGAACGCCCTTGCGGCTGCTGCCAACTACAAGCTGCATGCACAAGGCATGGCCACGCCTGGCGGGGCGCAGGCCGCGGCGCCGGCGGCGCCCGCGCGCGGCGGCTTCGATGCGTCGGCCATCTCGCGCATCGTGCCCTCGCGCGACGCGCCGATCATGTTCGCCAAATCGCCACGCTCGTGCATCATCGATCCCGGCGAGCCGTTCTACATCGTCGACGGACGCGCGCGCACCGACTATGAAGGGGAGATGGTCATCGTCATGGGGCCTCGCCCGGCGTATCGCATTCCGCGTGAGCGGGCACACGACTATGTCTTCGGCTACAGCATCATGCAGGACATCAGCGATCGTGGCAGCGAGCGGCTGCGCGTCGAGACGATGTTTCCGGGCACCAACTGGTTCGACGGCAAGAGCCTCGACGGCGCAGCCCCGTTCGGGCCGGTGATCGTGCCGAAGGAGTTCCTGCCCAAGGCGCCGGGCAACCTGCGGCTCACGACGCGGCTGAACGACGAGATTGTGCAGGACGCAACGACCGATCAGCTGATCTGGGACGAAGCGCACATCGTCTCTTATCTCGCGTCGCGTCTCACGCTCTACCCCGGCGATGTCATCCTGACGGGAACGCCCGCCGGCACTGGCGCGGAGCGGCAGCGATTTCTCAAAGCCGGCGACGTGGTGACAGTCGAGATTGAAGGCATCGGCACGTTGACGACGCCGTTCAAAGCTCTATCGGAGAAGCAGGCCTCGCGCTAGAGTCGCGACGATGGCGGCGATGCGCCATTCGGGTGAGGGTGCCGCCGAACGGGCTGCAAATCCGCCGGTGTTGGTCGGATCGGCCGCGCGATCGATTCCTGTCAGCGTGCGTCCTCGTTAGTTCTTGAGGTTCTTCGCTCCAGGTCCTCGCCGGACAGCCCCACCCGCGCTCGGCGCCACAAGCATCTGTCACGTGGGAGGCTCCTCCACCCCACCGCGCTGAAAAGCGCGCGGCGGGGACCCCGGCCTGCGGCGCGGGCGGGGCGCCGCGCCACCCAAACGCGCAAAGCCCGCGCGTTCGGAGCCCGGCCCGTCCGTCGCCACCCGCGAGAGCTGATTTCGCAACCCGCTCTAACGCGACCACGCGATGGTCGCGATGTTGATTGGCTGCGGACTCTGCCGCGCCGAGTTATTGGTCCTGCGCCTCGACTCGATCGAGCAACGGGAACACCACTGGTGACTGCCGATCTGGTCGGCAAGGGTGGACATATCCGAACCGTCCCGATCCCAACATGGGTGAAGACTGCGGTGGACGAGTGGACGGCGGCGGCGGACATTACCCATGGACCGGTCTTCCGGGCCATCAACAAGACCGGGCGCGTGTGGGGAGACGGCATGTCGCCCAAGGTGCTGTGGGATGTCGTCCGCGCGGCGGCGGCTCGCGCCGGCATCGACAAGCTGGCGCCGCACGACGTCCGGCGCACGTGCGCCAGACAGTGTCACCTCGCGGGTGGCGAATTGGACCAGATCCAGTTTCTCTTGGGGCACGTGTCGATTCAGACCACCGAGCGCTACCTGGGGTGCAAACAGAAGCTCCGGTCGGCGGTGAACGACCGACTGGGAATCGAACCTGACACCGCGTGACCGCGCCCGTCGCCAGGGCGCTTCAATCCACCCTGGGCGACTACTCAGGCTAATCGCGTTGCGCCGGCGCCGATTATGCCTGAGCCCTGTGGGGGCGAAATCGCGTAACTGCTTTGGTCAAAAACATTTAAGACTCATCAGGCGAACGCCAAGCAGTCGCCGACGGCAACTCTCTCCAAAACCGCGGAACCTCGACGCAACTGGCTCGCCTGCAGCCTAGAATGTCCGACGACGCTAATGCCGTTAGCACCCCGAACGAGGCTCGGCCCCTATGAAATCGTGGCACCGATTGGCGCGGGTGGAATGGGCGAGGTATACCGCGCGAAGGATCCGCGCCTCGCACGCGACGTGGCGATCAAAGTGCTATCAGAGTCCCTCGCACGAGATCCGCAGGCGCTGAGCCGATTCGAGCGAGAGGCCAAAGCAGTAGCGGCGCTCGCGCATCCGAACATACTCGCAATTCACGATGTCGGTATCCGGTCGGATACGGTTGGCACACCTCCGTCTCCTGACTCCCCTGATCACCGGTCGTCTCCTCGCACGGTAACCACACATCGATAGACGAGTCGGCACCGCCATATCCGCATCGTTGCGGATGCGCGTGGCAGGTCGGCTCGAAGAACTCGACGAGAGGATATCCTGGCGTTTTCGGAACGCATACTGCCGCGCACAGCGACCTCTGGGTGCAACCCTCACTCGAGCAACGACAGCGGTTCCAACAGCCGTTCTTTCCCGAAGGAATCGAATCGCGTTTGACCGGGAATCGCTTTGTTCGAACCGGCGACGCCGCCATCACCGTGGAGGTTCGACTAAGGGTGTAGTCGTCGATTTCGGATCTTTGGAATCAACAACTTGGAGATGGTGGACCAAACAGGAATCGAAGCGGTCTCAGCGTCCGATTGCCCGCCAAAAGACGCCCACTGCTTACGTACCGCCGGGTCACGCATCGCGGTTCACTTTTCGAGCGGTTAAAGGACGCCGGCTTTGCGCCGCCCCAACCAGGCGATGTCAAACGAGACGTTTCATCGATCCGCCCTCTTCGGCCGCAACACCCGCATCGCCACCAGCGCATGGCCATCCGCACGCCTTCGGTCCGCAACCGTTCGCGGGCGGCAGGCGCGAGGCGGCTCAGGAGCGGGCTTCCCTCTTCGGCCATCTCCCGCATCACAACACGCCCGCGGCGCCGGGATGTTCGGCCACGAGGTCGGTGCCCGAGACGCAGCGTCACAAGTAGCGCGCGGTGTGGAGAACGTTCTGATCGACTGGCCCCTCGTCTTGGAGCGACGCGAGCTGTCGTCCGCGCTTCACCGCATGCCGCCGCGGCGAGAAGGAGAGGCCGCCGGCGGCCGCGTCCGACGCCGCCAGCAGTCCTGAGTGGCGATCGAGGCGGGATAGAGCGACTGCTCGTCCGAATCCGGGTGGAGCAGCGCGACGTACACGTCCCGCTGAATCGTGCCGAGGGGCGCCAGCTCTGTCATGTCGGTTCCAAAGATCGCGATCGTGGCGCCATCGAGCTGGCCGCCGCCGCGCGCTTCGAGCTCGATCACGGGCGTGAGTCCGTTCGCGATCCTCCGCTGACTCTCTTTGTAGAGGGCAACCTTCGCGAGATCGAACGGCTCGGCGATCCGCTTCATCTCCGCCAGGTAGCCTGCTGCGGCGCGGAAGAGCGGCGCGGTGTCGCGGAGGCAGCACTGTTTGCTGAGTCGGCGGCACGACGAGTCGCGGCCTTTCGTGATAAATCCCCTGCAATGAGGGTGCGAGGCAGTGCCGCCGATCCGCTCTGGTACAAAGACGCGGTGATCTACCAGCTCCACGTGCGATCGTTTGCCGACAGCAACGGCGACGGCATCGGCGATTTTCGCGGGCTGCTGCAGCAGTTGGATTACATCGAGTCGCTCGGCGTGAGCGGTCTGTGGCTGCTGCCGTTTTTCGCGTCGCCGCTGCGCGACGACGGGTACGACATTGCCGATTACCGGCAGGTGCATCCGAGCTACGGGACGCTCGAGGACTTCGAAACGTTTCTCCAGGCCGCGCACGACCGCAAGATGCAGGTGATTATCGAGCTCGCGCTCAACCACACCTCCGACATCCATCCGTGGTTTCAGCGCGCGCGGCGGTCGGCTTCCGGCACGCGTGAGCGCGACTACTACGTCTGGAGTGACACCGACCGAAAGTTCGAACAGGTCCGCATCATCTTCGTCGATACCGAACGTTCCAATTGGACCTGGGATGCCGAGGGGCAGGCGTACTACTGGCACCGCTTCTTCTCGCATCAGCCGGATCTGAATTACGACAACCCCGCCGTGCTCCAGGAGATCCTCGCCGTGATCGACTTCTGGTTGAGCCGCGGCGTCGACGGCCTCCGGCTCGACGCCATCCCCTACCTAGTCGAGCGCGAAG
The DNA here is from genome assembly GCA_963807105.1 of uncultured Acidobacteriota bacterium. Lineage (GTDB taxonomy): Bacteria > Acidobacteriota > Vicinamibacteria > Vicinamibacterales > UBA2999 > DASPWV01. Next base: position 1,145,742 of record CAWEAM010000003.1, read on the forward strand.
ACACCTCCTGCGAGAACCTGCCGGAAACGCACGCGGTGATCAAAAGAATCCGGCGTCATATTGACGACCATTACGCGAACCGCCTGCTCCTGGCAGAGGCCAACCAGCCGCCGATTGACGTCCGCGCGTACTTCGCCGACGGCGACGAGTGCCACATGGCGTACCACTTTCCGTTGATGCCGCGGCTGTTCATGGCCATCCACCAGGAGGACCGGCAGCCCATCACCGACGTGCTCGCGCGGACGCCGTCCATTCCGGACAACTGCCAGTGGGCGCTGTTCCTGCGGAACCATGACGAGCTGACGCTCGAAATGGTGACCGACGAGGAGCGCGATTACATGTATCTTGCGTACACCGCCGATCCGGAGGCGCGGCTGAACGTGGGCATCAGACGCCGGCTGGCGCCGCTGCTCGCCAACGATCGCCGCCGGATCGAGTTGATGACGGCGTTGTTGTTCTCGATGCCCGGCACGCCCATCATCTACTATGGGGATGAAATGGGCATGGGCGACAGCCTCGATCTCGGCGATCGCAACGGCGTCCGCACGCCGATGCAATGGACTCCCACCGCCAATGCGGGGTTCTCGACCGCCCCGCCGGAGCGGTTGGTACAGCCCGGTCATCCGCGATCCCGTGTACGGCTACCAGGCTGTCAACGTCAGCGCCCAGCTCGAGGACGCGGCGTCGCTGCTCCACTGGATGCGCAACATGGTGAACCTGCGGCGGCTCTTTCACGTGTTCGGCCGCGGCAGCATCGAGTTTCTCGAACCCGCGAACCGGAAGATCGTCGCGCATCTTCGCCGCTATGAGCGCGACACGATGTTATGCGTCGCCAATCTGTCGCACTTTCCGCAGCCGGTCGCGCTCGAGCTCTCTGCTCTGGCCGGCGCGACACCAATCGAGGTGCTCGGTTACACCACGTTTCCAACGATCGGGCGCGAGCCGTACTTTCTGACACTCGGTCCGTATGGCTACTACTGGTTTGAGCTCCAGTACAGCGACTGATCGACGGCGCGCGATGACCGACGTCGTAGTTGGTTTGACGACGTACGACGACTCGGCCATCGCCGGCGAATCGGCCCACGCCATCCGTACGGCATTCGAGCGATGCCCCGGATCGATCGCATGGCATTTGCTCGTGGCCCACGAGGGATCGGATGCGGCGGCGACTCTCGACCGGATTCGCGCGGAAGTGGCGACATCGGCCGAAGTCACCGCGGTGCGCGTGGCTCACACGGCGCACGACGCGCTCGTCGTCCCGTTTCATGGGCTGCCCGGACGCGCGCGAGTGCTGCACGCGATCTTCAAGGAAGCCCGCGCGCGTGAGGCCTCCGCCTGCCTGGTGCTCGACGCCAGGTCGGCGCGTCGGGGTGGCGTGCCAATCGAGCGACTGCTGGATGCGCTGCGCGCGGAGGCACTCCAGTTCGTCGCGCCCGTCTACGCTCGACATCCGTTCAGCGGCGCGGTCGTGCATGGCATCGTGTACCCGCTGTTCCGCGCCCTCTATGGGGTACGTCTTCGCTGGCCGATCGGTACCGATCTTGGCGCGTCCGCCGATTTCATCGATCGAGTGCTCGGGGATTCGATTTGGGACAGCGATCGCGGCCAATCCGGCATCGATCTGTGGCTCTGCGCGACGGCAGTCTCCCAGGGAGTACGAGTGGGTGAGGCGCTGATCGAGCGGATGGAGTCGCTCGAACGTCATGACCTCGACCTGAGCACGGTCATCGCGCAGATCGTGGGCGGGCTCTTCGACGACATGGCGACGCGAGCGGCCGTCTGGCAGCGAATTCGCGGATCGACCGCCGTCACGCGTCTCGGTGAACCGGTCTCCTTGCCGGCTGCGCCGAACGTCGATCCCTCCGCGCTGGCCGACTCGTTTCGACTGGGCCACCGCGAACTGCACGACGTCTGGGCCGAAGTGCTGCCGCCGCTCGCGACGCTGCAATGGCGCCGGCTGGCCGACACGCCGATCGACGCCTTTCGGGTGGAGGACCCGCTTTGGGCTCGCACGCTGTACGACTTTGCCATGGGCCATCGTCTCCGTGTGATCGCGCGGGATCACTTGCTGCGCTCGCTCGTGCCGTTGTACCTGGCGTGGCTGGCGTCGTTCGTGCGCGAGATGCGCGGCGCGCCGCCCGAGGAAGCCGAGCGCCGCCTCGAGCAGCTCTGTCTCGCGTTCGAAGGGGAAAAGCCGTATCTCATATCGCAATGGCGCTGGCCGGAGCGATTCAAGCCGCTCAAGTTTCGGCGCTGAGCGTCACACGGGGCGCCACCGCGGAGAGAAAGAGAGAGAGAGAGAGAGAGAGGAAGCCATGTGGGAGCAGGTCGACGACATTCTGCGCCGCGCCGCGATTCGCACGGCCGAGAACGTGGCTAACTTCCTGCCCGGCCTGGTCGGACTGCTGCTGATCCTGTTGGTCGCGGTCATCCTCGCGATCGTCGTCCGCCACATCGTGCTGCGCGCATTACAGGGGATGCATTTCGATCAACGCGCAGAGCGGTGGGGTCTCGGTGTGGTGGCGGACTGGTCGGCGGTCGGTGGCATGGCTGCGCTCATCGCCCGCGTGGTCATGTGGGCGATCCTCATCGGCGGTGTGCTCGCGGGATTCAGCGCACTCGATGCCGCCCTGCCCGAAGCCTTCGCCCGCACCATATTCCGATATATTCCGAATGTCCTCGCCGCGATCGTAATCGTCGTGGTGGGCACGATGCTGTCTCGTTTTCTGGCCAGATCGGTGCTGATTGGCGCGGTGAACCTGAATTGGCCATCAGCGCACCTCTGGAGCACGGGAGTGAAGTGGCTGGTGCTTGTCGTCACCTGGGTGATGGCGCTCGAGCACCTCGAGATTGGCGGCCGCACGTTGCCGCTGGCGTTCGGGATTCTCTTCAGCGGTATCGTGCTCGCGCTGGCCATCGCGATCGGGCTCGGCGCCAAAGATCTCGTCAGGCAGTCAATCGTGCGCGAGCAGCGCGACGAGCGCAAGAATGCCGACACGATCTCCCATGTCTGACGTCCGATGAGATCGGCGTGAACGCGTGTCGGCCGCACGAAGCCGCGCGCTCCAATACCGGATGTTCTGGTTGTTCGTGTGCATGGCCTCCCCGGTCTCCTGGCGCCCGCTGTAAGAGTGCTCGAGGCCACCAGCTGTCGCTATCAGGTGCTGCCCGCGGCGCTGCGGTTCATCGCGCCGAGGCGCCAGTCGCGAGCTGCTGCGCCGGGCAATACGTGACAGCGCGGCCACGCGTTCAGGTTGCGCTCTTCATCCGCAACACCCGCATCGCCACTCAGACCCGTCGCACTCAGGCTTGCCTGCCGCAAGTGCTGGACGGCCCGCCGCCTTCGTCGTCCCATGTGAAAATGGCATCGCCGTGCTCCTTCGCATCGTTCCCCGGAACGTTGCCGGCGAACGGCGCGGCCTTTTGCCTGGCTGCGCTGCCGCGCCTCCGTTCAACGCTCTCATGCTCCGCCACCCAGGCGGCATAGCCCGTGACCGCCGCCAACCGCGCGGCATCCCATCGCTGGCCGCACCTGAGGCAACGCCAGTCGGCGCCCGCCTGGAGGGCCTCCTGAGTCAGCGACGCATGCCTCGTGTGACATAACGGGCACGTGGCAAGTCGCAACGTGTCTGGTGGCGTCCCTAGCAGCGTTGTTGTCAATCGGGGTGATGAAGGGGACTCAGTCATGACTAGGAACCTTGATGGCTTGCGTTGCCTTAATGCGCCCGGGCTCTCCATCTGTCATCTGCTCGCGGCCGTTCAGAACGCGGCGGAGTATTGGACGCCCCATGATGTCTCCTTCCCCCTCTGTCAACCGGCGGCCTGTTGTGGACCGAAAACGTGTTAGTGCGTGCTGCGCGGCAATAGATCCCAGTCCGACCGTCCACCGACAAGCAGCGCCGCGCGGCCACGGGCCGGGGGTGGGCTCGGTTGGGCATTGTAGTGGGCGATCATCTCGCGCACGGCCGCTACGGACGCCGGTGAGAAATACACTGCATCCTCAGCGCTTACCGGAACGGCGTCCGAAGGCTCAATCACGTCAGGGATCTCACGACTGGTGACGAACAGACAAGCGCCGGTGGGCTCGCCTGCAGATTGAATGGCTATCGCAAACTGCGAGCGAATCGCCGCCACGCACCCTGCCGCTAGTTGGTCACCGCTCAGGAGCGCTCGATACCACATGCGTGTCCTCAACCATCCCGCAACTGGCGAGCGCGGCCGCTTCCGAGTCGAACGTCTCAACGATCCTGGACAGCCCGGTGATCTCGAGCAGATGGCGCGTACGTTCGGTTGGATTCAACAGCGTGAGTCTCACTGCCTTATGCCGAGCCAGCGTAAAGGCTTCGACCATCGCGCCCAGCCCCGCGCTGTCGACGTAGGACACATCCTCGAGATTGAGGACGAGTTGGGTTGCCCCGCCCACCATTAGCGCCTGTATGCGGCGGCCCATTTCCGCTCCTGCCGTGAAAGTGAGCCGTCCCTCGAGATCAAGGACCGTCACGCCCGCGATCATCCGTTCGCTGAATCCCAATCGATTGCTCCTTGTCGCCGCGCCGTCGTTGATGTCAGCCGAGCAAGATCCACACGGTGCCCGCGGCAATGCCAACCGTGACGCCCAGCACGGCCAGCATCCGCGCCTTTTCGGTAAAGGCCGCGTCGGCTCGACGACCCTTGATCACCCAGGCGTCCCAACGTGCGTCATCAAAAGGCGCACTGTGGGTTTCGAGCGGGCCGCGTGGCGGCGGCAGCGTCACGGGCTGGTTCGGCTCGTGAGTCGGATCGTCAGTGATAGGCAACGATGAGGTCATGACTTCGCTCCTCAGGACTTGTCGCGGGACGGGTGCTCCGTGTCGTACAGAACGTGAGCGACCGACCGGGTGGGGCCGGAGTGTCGTTTGAGAAAGATCACCACACCGGCAACCAGGAGAACCGCGAAACCAATTTCAAGAATCAACACAAAAACCTCTTTCGTGGAGACGGAGACGAACAATCTAGAGCAGCCAGAAAGCCGATAACACGGTGCGGACGACCAAGGCGACAGGCACGCCGACGGCCAGGATGGCGATGGGGACGGCGAGCACCATCAGGGCACCGACCACAAGGTCGCCGATGAACCCTACAATCCGCATACCCTCAGCATGCGGCTTCCGCCGGAAGACCGCTGTCGCAAACAGCACGGTCCGGAGGCGGCGGCCTACCCAGGTGGAACAATCGCGCCCAGGACTTCCTCTTCTTTCAAGATCAGGTACTCCACGCCGTCGAGCTTCAGCTCCTGTCCGGCGAACTTGCCGAACAGAATCGTGTCGCCGGCCTTGACGTCGAGCGGCACGCGGCGGCCATCGGCGTCGGACTTGCCGGAGCCCGCCGCGATGACGGTGCCACGCTGCGGTTTTTCTTTCGCCGAGTCCGGGACGATGATCGCGCCCGGGAGTGGTGCGGCATCGTCGATCCGTTGAACGACGACGCGATCGTGAAGCGGTCGGAGATTCATGGGCGGAGGCTCCTGATGAGTGTGAAGTTGAACGGTCACGGCTTGAAGGCGGCCTTGTTGGCAAGCCTCGCCTTCTGTTGAACGGAGTGGCCGTCCTCCTCGACGTCGCTGCCGCGTGCGGGGACCTCGCGTTGAGGCGCTTCGTGCAAATCCAGCCCCACTGCGCCGGCACCCGCAGCCTGGGCCAGGCTCACAAGCCGAGTGGACGCCACGATCATTCTGAACGCCGAGGAGTCCGGCACTCTGCGCAAGGTGACTGAGTACTCGCTGTCCTCCCAGCAGGCGACCAGCCAATCCGCGTCCTGCCCGACGCGCTCCGCGACGGGACGGGTTGGCACGACTCGTCGGGATGGCGAGCCGTAGGCCTCGGAAATCGCCCCGACCATATCCGCCTCGGTCATGCCTTCAGTTCGCAGGCGCTCGTAGTCGACGACGATTCTGAAGAGCTGCTCGTTGTAGAACCCGAACGTGATGCGGGCGACGGCATCTGTCTGTCGCGCCGCGCCGCGAAGGTACTGTGGCCGCCATTCCAACTCCTCGAGCCCGGCAGGCTCACGAGGGATGATCCGGGCCATCGGGAGCGTCACGCCGCTCTGTTCCGCAATCGCCCGCAGATCGTCGCCAATCCGGTAATCCCGATACCGCGAGCGATCTTGCGCAGACACCGGTGACATGGAGAACACGACCAGCCAGGCGCCGAGCGCAATCAGTCGGCGATTCATTGGTAGCATCCTGGTCATGCGGCCCTCTCTTCGAGTTGGCGCGAGAGGACCGCTTCTGCTGTCAGCAGCAGGGACGCGATCGATGCGGCGTTTTGCAGAGCGGAGCGAACAACCTTGGCCGGATCGATGACACCCGCGTGAACGAGGTCTTCGAACGTGTCCGTCTGCGCGTTGAAGCCCTGGTGGCCGACCATGTCCTTCACGCGCTGGACCACGATCGATCCCTCCTGACCGGCATTGGTGGCAATCCAGCGCATCGGCTCCTCGATGGCGCGGGCGATGATCCGGACGCCGACTTGCTGATCGCCGGGCAGCGTCAACGTCTGCAGGACACTGGACGCTCTCAGCAGTGCGACACCGCCACCCGGCACGATGCCCTCTTCGACCGCCGCCTTCGTGGCGTGCATGGCGTCTTCGACACGAGCCTTCTTTTCCTTCATCTCGGACTCAGTCGCCGCGCCCACCTTGATCACCGCAACGCCGCCGACCAATTTCGCCAGCCGCTCCTGCAGTTTTTCGCGATCGTAGTCCGAACTCGTGTCGTCGACCTGGGCGCGCAGCTGCTTGACGCGGCCTTCGATGTCCTGCCGCGACCCGGCGCCTTCGATGATCGTCGTCGTGTCCTTGTCGATGATCACCTTCTTCGCCGTGCCGAGGTCTTTCACCTCGAGGCTCTGCAGCTTGATCCCAAGGTCCTCGTCGATGGCCCGCCCGCCAGTCAGCACCGCGAGGTCCTCGAGCATCGCCTTGCGGCGATCGCCATACCCCGGGGCTTTCACCGCCGCGACCTTCAGCGTGCCGCGCAGCTTGTTGACCACGAGCGTGGCCAGCGCTTCGCCTTCGACGTCCTCGGCCACGATCAGGAGCGGCTGGCCCGCCTGCGCGACCTTCTCGAGCAGGGGCAGCAGGTCCGGCAGCGAGCGGAGTTTGGTCTCGTGAATGAGAATCAGCGGATTCTCGAGAACGACCTGCATCTTTTCCGGGTCGGTCACGAAATAGGGCGACAGATAGCCGCGATCGAACTGCATGCCTTCCACGACCTCGAGCGTCGTCTCGAGCGAGCGGGCCTCCTCGACGGTGATGACACCGTCCTTGCCGACCTTGTCCATCGCTTCGGCAATGATCCGGCCGATGGTCTCGTCATGGTTGGCGGAGATCGTGCCGACTTGGGCGATCATCCCGCCAGTGACCGGCTGGGCCTGAGCCTTGAGCGCGATGACGATGGCTTCGACGGCGCGGTCGATGCCGATCTTGATCTGTCCGGGACTGGCGCCCGCGGCCACATTCTTCACGCCCTCGCGGTAAATCGCCTGCGCCAGGACGGTGGCCGTGGTGGTGCCATCGCCGGCCACATCGGACGTCTTGCTGGCCACCTCGCGCACCATCTGCGCGCCCATGTTCTCCAGCGGGTCCTTCAGGCTGATCTCCTTGGCCACCGTGACACCGTCTTTGGTAATCGTCGGCGAGCCGAACGGCTTTCCCAGGATGACATTGCGGCCCCTGGGACCCAGCGTGACCCTGACAGCGTTCGCCAGGCTGTTGATGCCGTTGAGGATCGCTTCGCGCGATAGGTCGCCGTAGGTAATCTGCATGGACATTGATGTGCTCCGGGAAACGAACAAATATGGACGATCCGACGCGGGGGTCCCGCGGCCTATCGGAGGCCGCTTACGTCGTGCGCTGCGAGTCGGTGCGCTGCCGTCCGGTACCCACCCGCTGAAGCTGAAGCGGGGGGTCCTGCCGCTGCATGTAAACCATGGCGGGCACCGTGAGCCCCAGCACCAGTAAGAAGAGCGACCAGCCGTAGGTGCCCCACGGCAGGAAGACCGCGGCGAGCGCGAAGATCGCGAACCAGAGAGGAATGATCACGTTCCGGCGGCAGTGCATGGACATTGGTCAGACTCTTCTTCGTGCCAGGTTGCGGAGGTAAGAACAGTGATAACCAGAAGCGGTTCAGGGCCTTTGGTGTGGCCGCAAGCAGGTTCACCAATATTGGTTCATTAACCTCTACAAGTCAATCAAAAAAAGGGAATACTGGCGCTCGATCGTATAAATTAATCATATCTGGTTAATCAGTCGAGGTGGTTTTGTGAGTTTTCCGCTGATCCTCCGGCAACGGCTCAAGGCACTGGGCACCGAGCAGCGAGACCTGGCCGCCGCCGCACAGGTGACCGAGTCCTACATTTCCCAGCTGGTCACCGGGAAGAAACGGCCGCCCGCGCCCGAGCGCACGGACATCTACGACCGGATGGAGACGTTCCTCAAGCTCCCGGCTGGAGAGTTGGCCCGGTTGGCGGAGCTGGAGCGTCGCGAAGCCGTGAAGCGAATCCTGGCGGAGCCGCCCACGCCCCTGCTCACGAGCGTCCGCGAGTTGATGTTGCGCAAGTGCGCGCCGGCGAAGCAGCCGTCCATCCGGGCGATCTTCGAGCGAGAGCCGTTCGGCGCCCTGGAACACCTCGTGATCCAGAAACTGCTCGACGTCGTGAAGAAAGTGGCGAGAGAGGAGCTCAGGGACGAAGGGTGGCTCCGCCGGATGGCTCGACTCGGTCGCCGCAGCTACGCGCAAATGCGCGTCATCGTGCTCGACTTCCTGGAGATCGAGGCGTTGACCATCTCGGCGGATCACTGCGTGGCGTTTCTCGATCCGCTGATCGAGTCCTGGGATATCGACCTGACGACCTTCGGCATGGAAATCGTCCTGAACCGCCGGCTGGCGAGCGCCCACTCGAAGCGATTCGAGTTCGTCGAACGGGACGAGGCGGCGCCGATCGGCGAGGAGCCAGGGCTCCGCGAGTTCCTCAGGGATCCGACACTGAACGCCGATGTGACGCCGAAGGAACTCGCGTTTCTGAGGAAGTTGACCTTTGCCGGAAGGCGGCCGACGAAGCTGTACTATTATCGGGAACTGCAAAGCCTGCGCGATCCGCTCCATTTTTCGTAGCGCCGGCTCCGCTCTGCGTACTCGAAAACTCGCTCTGCATACTCGAGCGAGTTCCGGTCTAACTCACAACTCAGTTGACTGGTCATGACAACAGCTCGCTGATCCGTTGCAACCCGGCGCAAGAGGTGGCGAGTTCGAGCGGATGGATACTCAACTGAAGTGAATTGAGGGGTTAGAACACCCGCTGCCTGTCAGCCGTGTGCTTGCCGCTGCCAGGGCGGTCATGGAACTCAGGACTGTGCGCGCGAGTGGCCGAGTCGTCCTCAGCGCGGGGCATGCTGTCAGGCGTCTGCGCATTGATGCCAGGACCGACAGGAGCATCTTCCTCTCTGACATGAGTGTCTCGACGCGTCGTGTTGTCGGAATGGACGATCGGCAACGTGCGCCATGGGTGTGTCGTGGGTTTCATATGGCCGTCCACGCCAGCAATCATGTGCGGGTTGCGCACCGGGTTTCTGTCCTCTTCAGCACATCGCCCGCACCCCAAGAGAAGTGTACTGCGTCGCACAGACCAGGCGAACGGCTCGTCGTCGACCGGATGCAGATCGTTTCCTCTGACTCCGCCCACCTCACGACCGCAGGAGGCGGCTGCGCGACGTGCTGCGCGGCCGCCCTCACGGGCAGTCGCGCGGCCCGCGGGCGGCGGCAGTGGACGCCACGGCGGAGGCCCAGATCCCCAGACTCGAGACCGCGTGCTCAGCGGAGAGCCGTCGTCCGGCGGTCATGACACGGTTAGGTACCCATGCGGGAAACGGTATGCTAATCACTTTGTGTGCACCCGTCCGCGTATGGACTTCGTGAATCGCGGCAAGCCGGCTGTGCGGAAACAGATTCGCCAGGCAAACGAGAGCTGGCCAGACCCGTCGGTGTACAAAGGTTACTTTGCCATTGACCAGACGGCACGTCAGCACATCTGGGGAATCGCGCACCGATCGCGTCAACGCGAAGATGCTGTGCGATTGCGGGTGCGACCACCAGTTGCCCTTGACGGGCTCCCCGGCAATGAATTCGACCAGATTGGGTACCGGGCCCTGACCGCTTTCCAGCATCACGCCCTCACGCTTCAATATCGCGAGGACCCGATTCCGCATCGTCGAAGCCGCCGCCGCGATCCGTGTCATTAAAGCCAGCATGAATACACCATCGCGCGCATCGAGTCAGCCTGGGCCTGACGATGAACAACCGCCTTTCTGCCCGCTCGATGGATCCTACAACCCTCAACGCTGACTCATGGGTTCACGCATGATTCGATGTCCGTTTGAGGACATCTCTCGTGCGGCGCCGCTGATACGCTGACGGTAGGTGGATGCCATGAACAAGACCCACATCCCTGCCGCGGTCGCATCACGACCTCTGGAATTCGCACCGCACACGGAGCGGAAGGACGAACTGGGGGACACGAATCCCGACGCTGGCTGTGGCGAGGGCGAGCAGAATCGGCGATCTGCGGAAATACATGGCAGTTCGGAAGGGTCTGTGATGAATGACGCGGAACAGTCTCGACGCTTGGCCGAGCAAGCGCGTGAAGTCCGCGATCACCATCGTGAGGCGCTCGAGACAATCCGCCAGGAGCGCGAGCAGCTCCGCGAAACCGCCGAGACGGCGCGCGCCGCCAGCGAGGAAGCACGGGTAGCGACCGAGGGTGCACGTCAGGTAGTCGTGGATGCGGTGCGCGCCGCCGCCGTTTCCCTCAACGTTGCGCTCGAACACATGAAGGTCGTCGAGGAGATGCGGCGGACGCTTCGTGAGATAAAGGACGTGGACAAGCTCGAATCGAACTAGGTCAATCGTGCAGCAGACAGACGTCACTACCAGGACATTGAAAATTGTGATGAAGAGGCGGCGGATGACGTCATAGTCCTGGGTCGCGATGGCGCGCGCCCCGGTTGTCTCCCGTTGCATGCTGATTTCGCTGCGAGAACTCTTCGTATTGTGGGCCGAAAGGCGCAAGGCAGAGCCAGCGACCGGAGAAGCCACCGCGTCCGGCCCTGCGATCATCGATGTCAACGATGGTGGCGGAATTCAGGAAGCTCGAATTCAGCGAATACAACGGCGGCCTCAAGATCAACAGCTCGCTTCTCAGCATCGTCCTCCACGACTGACCCGAGCTGGATCAGCGGACCGCCGGGCCCGCGCCAATGCTCACCGGGCAACGCCAGGGGTTCCTGTGTCGGAGTCGGCCGCATCGAACCGTACGATCAGCAGCGTGATGTTGTCCGGGGCCCCGCCATCACTTGCCTGTGCGAGCAGCTGCTTCGCGGCAACCTCAGGTGCGGGCTCCGCGGCGAGCGTGGCCGCGATCGCCTCGTTCGTCACGACCTCGGTCAGGCCGTCCGAACACAGCAAAAAGCGATCGCCAGCCTGGACTTCGAACGCGCGGGCTTCGACCTTGACTCCGAGCTCCTGACCGCCGACGACATTCGTGATGACGTGGCGGAGACGGTGCCCGGCGACCTCGTCTGGCCGAAGGGCTCCACTGCGCACCAGGTCGGCCATCAGCGTATGGTCGTCGGTGATCTGGTGCAACTCGTCGTTTCGGTATACGTACGCGCGGCTGTCGCCCACGTGCACGACGCACAGGTGCGCCCCCAGGTGGAGCGCCATCGTCACCGTCGTCCCCATGCCGCTCAGTTCCGGATGCTCCGCCGCCTCCTCGAGAATGCGGGCATCGGCTTCACTGAGCGCGGCCTGGAACTGCGCGAGGACCTTCTGCGCTTCAGCGCTATTCGAGCCCAGGAACCACTTGAACGTATTGAGCGTGAAGTGCTCGATCGCGACCACGGCGAGGGCGCTCGCCCGTTCGCCGGCCCGGTGCCCGCCCATGCCGTCGGCCACGAGAAACAGATGTGCGCGCTCCTCGCCAACCTGCAACTTCGGTTCCGGTAGGCTCGTCTGCCAGACGTGCATCGCTTTGCTGAGCTCAGCGATCAGGAACTGATCCTCATTGGTCGTGCGCACCTTGCCCTTGTCGGTGATCCCAAAGGCCTTCACCGTCAGCGCGCGGGGTGGTGTCGATATGATGGACGTGTCGGTCATGGGCATTTCCGCTAACTGAGTCACTGTGCCCTCGCCTCTGAAACCAGTCACACTCATGTCGGGCCTCGCGTTGATTACGTCTTGCGCTTCGCTGGACTGGACCACACGCGACCGGTCCTGCGAGACCTGCCTGGTGTCGTACGAGCCCTGGGCTCGGTCGCCACCTGGGTCCGATCCCCACGCGCGAGCGGAATCTCCGGCGAACGGCCAGCTCCTATCGGGAGCTCCGGGCCACGGATCTGACTCGGCGGCAAATTGTCTTTGCGAGACGCTGGGTCTTCCTTCAAGCCGAGTTCGAACTTGTCTCTCCAAGTCATGGGGAGCCTCCTGTACGACAAGCCTAGTGCGGCAGGTGAGCGTGCGCTGTGCGGTCTTATACAGGGCATGTCACAAACGCAGGAAATGTGGCGGCCCGAGTGGCCGGTTCGCGCGTGTGCCTAATGGCACAGACGCCTTCACGGCTACGAGTCATACTTTCCAGGCCCTGTCGCCTTCTTCGCGGCGAGAGGAAAGATCCGCGGACGCGGAGATGCTAAGCGAACTCGGTGGCCACTTCGGGTTCCACTGGAGTTCACAAATGGAGTACCGGATGACGTCATGGCTGTGGCAGCTTCTGCCTTTCATCGGACTCGCGATCTGGGTATTCCGCGATGCGCGAGGGCGCGGGACGGACCTCGGCAGCGTGAGCGCGCAGTGGCTGCACGAGTACCGCCAGACGCACCAGGGCCGTTAGCGCAAACGCCCCAATACGTCGGCGGCCTCGAGGAGATTCCACGGTTCCGGTCCTGGCCACCGCTTGACCTGACGGGTGTACCTGAAACGAGAGGTCGAGCCGTGGTGCGCCGGCACGTTTGTCCTGTTGTGAACAGCGTTTGCTGCAGCGGCGAGCTAACGTGGAAGCATGACTCACGACATGGCAACAGATCAAAGAGCAATGGATCACGTGGCAACAGATCAGGTGGCAATGAACACGAGCAAGCCGAATTCTCCGCCTCCCGGCTTTACGCTGGGCCTCATCATGGGCGGGATCGCCGGAGCAGTCGTGGCGTTGGCCTTTGCCCCACGCGCTGGCGCGGATCTCCGACGAAGCGTTGCGGGCTCCGCCAGAAATCTCGGCACCGCAGCATCCGACCGCTACCATAAAGCGACGGCGCGCGTCGGCCATGCGGTCGATCACCTCGCCGACAAGGTGCACACCGTTTCCGAGGATGTCCCCGACGCGGTCGCGAGCGGCGCGCAGGAGGTGCCGCGATTCGCGAGCTCTCCGAAAGGCGGAGAAAACGGGCCACGCGACGGACTGGCTTGATGCCGCTGCGTGAGGAAGCCAAGCCCACGCACATCAAGATCGAAGTGGCCGCTTTAGTCAATGCTGGCGACCTGCCAGGTCGCTGAAAAGGTCGCAACCTGGAGGAGGAGCGCGTGTGCAAGGCAGCACAGACGCCGCCTCCAAGACCTGCCAAGATCAACAAGCAAACAAAGGCAGGGATCCTCATGACCAGTCTACGTACTTTGGCAATTGTGTCGGTCGTCGTGCTCAGCGCCACCCCCCTTAGCGCGCAGCAGTTGTCACAATATCGCGAGTATCCGTTCGGGAGCAGTGTCGCCTCGGTCGCAATGATCAGCGGCGTACGCGACGTCGACACCAAAACGCTGCATGAGCGGCCCGCAAAGATTCAGCAGCTCGAATGGCGCACTCCGTAACTTGCGGCCGGGAACCGAGCTGGCCGATCCGGTACGTGACGTTTCGTTCGACTTTTTCAACGACCAGCTGTACCAGGTGATCGTCACCTACGATCGTGACCGGATGGACGGTCTGACGAACGACGACGTGATTGGTTCCCTGTCAGCCGCCTACGGTGTGCCGTCGCTCACCAGGATCGTTCGCGGTGCCTTGCCGGCCGACGTGCCCGCAGACGCCATGGTGGTGGCACGTTGGGAAGATGCCGAGTCGCTCGTGATCCTGACCCGGGGCATCTACTCGGCACCGTTCCAATTGCTGGTGATCTCGAAGACGCTGAATGCGCGCGCCCGTGCCGCCATCAAGCAGGCGCTCCGGCTGGACATGCAGGAGGCGCCGCAGCGCGAGCGGGATCAGCGCAAGAAAGAGGTCGCGGACGCCCTCGAGGCCAGTCAGAAGGCTCGCGTGGTGAACAAGGCGGCGTTTCGGCCGTAGCCCCAACCAGTCAAGCGGTCTGCACAGAGGCTCAGGTGATCCCTGATCGGCGGCAGATCAGGACCGCGATGGTGTGCAGCTACCCTAGTTCATTTGGTCCGTCGGCCGGGGCACGGTATCCGGGCTCGTGGCAACAGAACGTCGATGAACGAGGACGCGCACTCGGCAATCCCTTCGTGCTTCCCGATCACGCCTGAAAGAGGATCGCGGTCTAGGAGTGCCGCCCTGACGTCGAGACGCGCCCAGAGTTGCTTGAGTGTCGACGAGGTTCACTCATGAAGAGGCCACGAGCTGGGTCGCTCGCACGCTCATTCGCAGTGACTCGCGCCCGTTGTCTTCCGTTATCACCCGCGGGTGGGAGGGCTCGGCGATGAACGCGAGCTGATCGGCGAGCATGGCGCGCAGCAGATCGCCATAGACGGTCATCTTCGTTGCCGGCGCCGACGTCAGCGTGATGCGCTGATAGGCGTCGTATGTCTTGTGACGCGCATGGAACGTCCGCTCAGACGGGGCGTAGAGGTGCTCCACGTCGATCCGCGCACCCGGAAAAATCGACGCGAGGGTCCGGGTTGCTGCCTCGTCCAGAGCGGTGCGCACGACGGCCTGCGTCGGGATCCACTCGCTCAGTGTCACGTCTCCGCGCTCGAAGAGGAGGCGGAGTTCCTGACGGTCCATCCGGCCCGCTTGCGTAAAGCCGTGGTAGAACGTCACCGGCACGTCGCCGTAGCGAGCGGTGCAGTAGACCTGCTCCTCGATCCCCGATCCGGGACGCAGCACGCGCCCCGCGGATTCGACGCGGCCGGCGCCGAGCCACCCCGCAAACATGTCGAAAAAATGCACCCCGTGCTCGATGAAGATCCCGCCGCTCTTGGTCGGGTCCCAGAACCAATGGTCCGGCGCAAGCCCCTCGTCGCACGCATAGTTCTCGAAGGTTCCACGCAGCACGTCGCCGAGTAGCTTCGAGTCCACGAGCGCCTTGATCTGCCCGAACAGTGGGTTGTAGCGCTGCATCAAGTTGGTCACGAGGAGGAGCCGCGTGTCTCGCGCCAGCGACACGAGCTCGTCGGCCTGCTCCATCGTGACCGCCAGAGGCTTCTCGACGATGACGTGCTTACCGGCGCGAAGCGCGTCTCGGGCTTGCTCGTGGTGGAGAAAGGGCGGGGTGGCGATGTAGACGAGCTGCACGTCGGGCATCGCGAACAGCACCTCCGCGCGTTGCACGTCCGCAAGGCCGAACCGTCTGGCGCAGGCGAGCGACGCTTCGCGATGCGTGCCGGCGATGCACCGCAGCGCGGCCCCAGGCACCTGCGCGAACTGCTGCGCCGCGAACATGGCGAAGCCACCAAAGCCGAGGATGCCGATGCCGATGGCGTTTGCTGACATGGGGAAACCTGACCCTCTCGGAGCTCGATGTGCGTTCGCACTACTGTGTCACTTCGCCCGACATCGGTCAGGCGGCCTTTCGAGCCTGGCCAATCGGCCTGAGCCATTCACCAACTCGGTTCCAACCGGCGAATGTTAGGCTCCGTTTTCGCGCGCTGCCGTTCGTGAGGGCTGCCTGGCGGGAAGCTCCGCCTCCTTCGGATCGCAGAACACGTGGCGGGTTCGGCGCGACGGGGTAAAAGGCGACGCCCGCTCCACCCGGAATCCGGTCCAGGGGACCTGGCGGCAGGTCGTGTTCTAGAATTCTGGCCGGTGAACGTCTCGCTGCGGTCGGCCGTGCGCTTCTTCCCTTTCTACTATTGGGGCGTCTGGTGTGTGTGCATCGGCCTTGGCCTCTACTTTCTCGCGATACTGACGTCGATTCTCCGCTTGGTCACCCTTCGCCCCGAGCTGCTCATCGTGGAAATCGAGCGCCTGCTCTGGTTCAGCGGGCTGCCAACGTCGCTCGGTCTCGTGATGATGTCCATCGACCTTGGTTTGATGCTGCCGAGGAAACGCCGTCTTGGTCGTGTACCTCTGTCGCCCCTGTCGGGCCCGCCGCTGGTGACCGTGGCGCTGACGGCGTACAACGACGAAGCGAGCATTTTCGCTGCCACGAAGGACTTTCTTTCACACCCGTTGGTCTGCCGGGTGATCGTCGTGAGCAACAACAGCAAAGACAGAACCATCGAAAAAGCTGCCGAAGCTGGTGCCATTGTCTTCAACGAGCCCCAGCAGGGATATGGAGCCTGTGTGCACCGCTGCTTCCAGGAAGCCCTGCGCCATACTGACACGAATCTAGTTGTGCTCTGCGAAGGCGATATGACGTTCCGGGCCGCGGATCTCGACAAGTTCGTCGCGTACATTCCTCACGCGGAGATCGTCAACGGAACGAGAATCGTCGAGCAGCTCCGCGACTACGATACCCAGCTGACGACGTTCATGTACTACGGGAATTTTTTTGTTGGGAAGCTCCTCGAGGCCAAGCATCTCGGTCGGGGGACGTTTACCGACGTTGGGACGACCTACAAGATGGTGCGTCGCGACGCGCTGGCGGCAATTCTTCCTCACCTCGATCCGAGCGTCAATCTTGAGTTCAACGCGCATTTCCTGGACCGCGCACTGCACCACGGAACCGTGGTCGTCGAATGTCCGATTACCTTTCACGCTCGTGTCGGGATAAGTAAAGGTGGTAACGCCAGCAATCTGCGCGCGTTGAAGGTGGGGTTACGCATGATCCTCGGGCTGTCCTTCGATTGGAAATTCGGTCGCTGATGTCCGAGAACCGGTACCACGACGTTCGATTCGCTTTCGACCAGCGACGAGAAGTGCTGTGGCAGTCTCTCTGGAAGTACCAGTTTCGCCGCTACGTCCGGCCGACCGACTGCGTGTTGGAAATTGGATGCGGCTACGGACATTTCATCAACAACGTCACCGCGCGGCGACGAATCGGCGTCGATATTTGGCCGGGGAGCCTCTCCCATCTCGCCGACGGCGTCGAAGGGCATGTCGCCGATGGATCCGACCTTGCCTTCATCGAAGACGCCTCGGTCAATTTCGCCTTTATCAGTAACGTCGTGGAGCATCTTCCGCAAGCGTCGTTTGCCAGAATGCTCGCCCATCTCAAGCGGACGCTCGCATCTGGCGGTCTGGTCGGGTTTCTGCAGCCCAACTACCGCTACGCGTACCGCGAATACTTCGACGACTTCACGCACGTCACGGTCTACTCACATGTGACCCTCTGCGACGTGCTCATGGCACATGGGTTTGACGTCGTCGAGTGCCATCCCCGTTTCCTGCCGCTCACCATCAAGAGCCGGTTCAGAGTCTCGCCCTGGCTCATCTGGCTGTATCTGAATTCCCCGATCAAGTTCTTCGGCAAACAGATGCTCATCGTCGCAGGCGCGGCCTCTGGCTCGCCGTCGCGCAACTGGCGATGAGACGTTCGATCATCGCGGGGGCCTTGGTCCTGCCCTTGATGCTTCATGCGGCCGGATTCTGGTGGAACGTGATTCGTGACGCATCGTATCCCTTTCAGCACGACTACGGCGAAGGCATTGTCCTGTATCAGGCCAGCAAAATCACGGACCCGAACGTTGCGTATAAGCCGATTTCCACGTATCCGTACGTGGTCTTTCACTATCCGCCGCTCTATCACCTCGTCTGTACTCGCGTTCTCGACCGTGGCTGGCAGCCTGTTGCGCGCGGGCCGAGCCGTGTCTGTGATGTCAGCGGCGCTGATAGAGGTCACCATCGCATTTCTGGTGTACATGTCTCTTCCGGGCCGTTTCGGTCTCTGGCGCCGCCTGGGCCCGGCCTTGCTTGCGGGGTTGCTGCCGACGCTTCTCGTTGTCATGAAATGGACCCCGTGGCCCGTGTGGACATGCTCGCCGTCCTGTTGTCTTTCGCCGGCCTCGGCCTCTTCGTTCTAGCCCGCCGCACGCCGATCTGGCAGGTACGTCGCGTTCGTGCTTCTCGTGGCGGCGGCCTTCACGAAGCAGACGGTCATCGCCGCGTCCATCGCGTGCCTCCTGGGCGCCTTGGATTGGTCGGGTCGTTCATGCTCGTTGCCGCCTTTGCTGTGTCCTTGAGTTGTGGCAAGGCTGGCTCCAGCTACAACTACTTCATCGAGTGGAATCTCGTCTGCTGCCTGTTGGCGGGACTGGTGGTGCACAGGTGCTGGAGTATGCCGTGGTGCAAGGCTCTGGTTTTGTTCGCGGCGGTGGGCCTGCCGATTGTCATTCTGGCGTTCCGGTTGCCCATGAGGATAAGGGGCCTCCTCCCGCGCAGCACGGCGGCTCACGCCCTCGAGGAGGTTCGTATCGAGACTCACGCCGCCGTCACGAAGCTTATTCGAGACGCTCGCGGCCCGGTCTTTTCAGAGGACATGCTTCTTCTGGTGGAGGCCGGCAAAGACGTTCCTGCGGAGCCGGCGATTCTGCGGGAACTCGCAACGACTGGCCTATGGGACGAGAGGCTGTTCACACGGCAGATTGACGGCCAGAGATTCGAGTTCCTGGTTATTGAGAATCTCTACGACCCCCCTCGGTATACGCCCGCCGTCGTGGCGGCCATTGAGGCCGCGTACGCAGAGACACGGAAGGTCCTCCACTTCGAGATCTACGAACCTCGCGTCAGCAAATCGCCCTGAGCTGCACAGACGCGAGGCGCTTGCCGTCTGATGCTGAACGCGCCCGGCAGCTCACGCCACCTGCCGAAGTCCTTCGATCTGTCGCAACCAGACCACCGTCTGGTCCCAACTCATGAAAATGCGGCTCGTTTTCGCGCATCCGAACACAGGCGTCCGTGATCGGACAGACCGCCCCCGGGGAGCCTGGCTGTAACTCATTGTGGCTTCGCCTCTGAGGCGCTCACAGTCTTGGCATGCAAGTTGCCCTACGTCACTTCGATCATGGGGTTGGTCGGACGCGTGCCGACCGCCCGCGCCTCGGCGTTTAGCAACGAGAGCGGTGACATGCGAGGCAGGCGTCGCCGCCCACTGCCGGAGGAGCGCTATGAGCTTCGTTGCCGACTTGAAAGTTGCGTTCCGCTCAATCACTCGCGCAAAGGGGCTGGCGCTGACGGTCATCGTCACCCTTGCGCTGGGCATCGGCGCGAACGCGGCGATATTCAGTGTGGTCCGGAGCGTGCTGCTCCGCCCGCTCGTCAATCGGGACGCGGATCGGCTGATCTATGTCCGCCAAACCGCCCAGGGCATCGGGACCGAAAACCTCACCTTCTCGGTGCCTGAAATCAATGACTTCGAATCGCGCGCCACGACGATCACCGCATTCGGCGATTTTTCCACCGTCGACTTCACGTTAATCGGCTTCGGCCATGAGCCTCGCGTCGTGAAGGCTGGTGTCGTCAACGGGTCATTTTTCGAGGTTATGGGACTTCGCCCGGTGCTTGGCCGCCTGTTGAACGCCGCCGATGATAGCCCCGCCGCGGCGGGCGCGGTGGTGCTCACCCACCGGTTCTGGACGACGGTGCTCCAGAGCGACGCAACGGTGATTGGCAAGACAATCCGTCTCGGTCCAAGCATCGCAACCGTCGTCGGCGTCCTAGAACCATCCGTGCCTTATCCGGAGGAGACGCAACTCATCGCGAACGTCGTTACGAGCCCGCACCATCTAGGGGCGACGATGGTCACCGATCGCCGACACAGGATGACGGAGCTATTCGGGCGGCTGTCGCCGGGTGCCACGCTGGATGCGGCACGCGCCGAGCTCACCACCGTGCACGCGTCGATCATGCGCGAGCATCCCGACGTGTACTCCGCGAGCGCGCAGGTTCAACTGCAGGTCAGGACGCTCCGCGATCAACTGGCGTCGCCCGCGCGGACCGTCCTCCTCGTGCTCCTGGCGGCGGCCGCGGTAGTGTTCGTCATTGCGTGCTCGAATGTTGCCAATCTGATTCTGGCGCGGTCGGTCCGCCGCGAAGGGGAGCTCGCCGTGCGTGCCGCGCTTGGCGCCGGCCGGGGCGCACTCCGACGCACCCTCCTCGCCGAAAGCCTGCTCCTCTGTACGGCCGGCGCCGCGCTCGGCCTGGTGCTGGCGGATTCACTCATGACGGTGGTGGCGCGCTATGCCGCGCGCTTTTCCGTCCGCGCGCTTGAAGCCACGGTGGACGCCGGCGTGCTCTGGCTCGGGGCAGGGCTGGCGGTGACGGCGGCGGTGCTGCTTGCCTTCGTGCCACGGCTCCCGTCATCAGAGCGGTCGACCGGTTTGGGGCTGGCTGGCGGCGGCGTGCGGATCACGCCAGGCACGAAGCGTCGTCTGCGGATCTTTGCAACGACGCAGATCGCGTGTTCGTTCGTGCTGCTGGCGGGCGCCGGCATGCTGGTCGCCACGCTCACGGCATTGCGAACGGCGAACACCGGCTACGACATGCGACAGGTGCTGGCGATCGACGTTCCACCGTCGGCGACGGGCCTCGGCGACGAAACAAGGCACGACTTCATCCGGGAAGCGACTCGGCGGATCAGCGAGCTGCCAGGCGTGCAAGGTGTCGCGGCCGGAGTGATCGTGCCCTGGCGCGACCCCGGCGCTGCCATCAATGCTGTCCAGTTTGCGGCCGAGGGCTACCAGCCCGCGGATGGTGAAGAAAACCCGACTGCTCGGTTGCGGGCCGTCTCGCCTGGATTCTTCGGCGTGCTCGGTGTCCCGATTCTCTCGGGCCGCGACTTTACGGACGAAGACCGCAACGACAGCGAACTCGTGGCCATCGTCAGCCAGAGCGTGGCACAGCGCCTGTTCCCCAACCGCGAGGCGGTCAATCGGCGTCTGTGGGTGGGAGGGCGTCGTGGGATTCCTCAGCCGCGCCGCATCGTTGGCATCGTCGCGGACGTGGACGACCAGAACGTCGTGCAAGAGCCGACGCTGACCATCTACGAACCGATTCGAGGGGGGAGGTTGGGGAGCCTGGCCAGCCGCCTGTTCGTCCGTGCCGCAGGAGACCCCTACGCGCTCGTCCCGTCCGTGACGCGCACAATCCACCAGATCTTCGCTGACCAGGCGGTGGAGCGGCCGACCACGCTCGAGGACGTGCGCGCCGAAGTGTTGACGCCTCAGCGCTTGAACACGTTCGTGTTCTCGGCGTTGGGTGGCATCGCGCTGCTCATCGCCGTGGTCGGCGTCGCGGGCGTGTTGGCGTTCTCGGTGAGCGCGCGTACGCATGAGTTCGGCATACGACTGGCCGTCGGCTGCTCGCCGCGGGAGCTGCGGGCCGGCGTGCTTCGGGACGCCGTGCGGATTGCGGCGATCGGGATCGCCCTCGGTGCGGCCGGCGGCTACGTGCTGGCGCGCGTGGCGGAGGGATTCTTCGAGACCGTGCAACTGCCGGGCGCTCTCCCCATGATTGCCGCAGCCGCTTTGCTCATCGGCGCCGCGATCGGGGCGTCGCTGCTGCCGGCGAGGCGCGCCTCACGTGTCGATGCCTTACAAGCGCTGAGATCGGAGTAGGTGTTTGAGTAGACGACCCGGAGCGGCGCGTGACGGCGACATCCTCTCGCTTGGCTGTGCGTGGATCCGCTGGCAGTTGCCGCGCGAGTGTTTGAGCACGGGCTGATCGCCACCTGTTTGCCCTTGGGCCGCGCGCGCGGCACCGCTACGATTTGCGTGTCACCGGACAGCCCTACACATGGCTCTCGCCGCCGGCACCCGTCTCGGCCCCTACGAGATCGTCGCGCCGCTCGGCGCGGGCGGGATGGGCGAGGCTGCAAGCGATCGAGAAGGATCACGCGACGGGCCCTGGCGCTGGTGGCAGGCGCTGCGCTCGCCGCGTCGATGGTCGGCGGCTACATGTACCTGCATCGACCGCCGAAGCTGACCGACAAGGACACCATCGTCCTCGCCGATTTCGCGAACACGACTGGCGATCCCGTGTTCGATGAATCGTTGCGGCAGGCGCTGCGCTCGCCGGTGCAGCTCGAGCAGTCGCCGTTCTGAGCATCGTCTCGGAGGAACGCATCCGCAAGGCGCTCCAGCTGATGGGGGTAATCCTCCAGCGCGCGACTGACCGGTGATATTGCGCGAGACTCTGCGTCCGTACTGGAAGCACGGCGGTCGTCACGGCATCAATTGCGAGCCTCGGCACCCAGTATGTGCTCGGCCTCCGTGCCGAGAACTGCGGAACCGGAGATCTCCTCGACCAGGAGCAGCTTCCGGCGGCGCGGAAGGAAGACGTGTTGAACGTCCTCAGCCAGCTCGCCACGAAATTCAGGACGCAGGTTGCCGAATCGCTGGCGACAGTCCAGAAACACTCGACGCCGCTCGAGGAAGCCACCACGTCATCGCTCGACGCACTGAAGGCGTACAGCGCTGCACTGAAATTTCAGATCGACCCCCAGGTGGTCCCACACCTCAAACGCGCTCTCGAGATCGATCCGAATTTCGCGATTGCGCATGCGCGGCTTGGCCTGGCGTACGCGGCATCGGAGAATCGTTCCTGGGCGAACAGAGCACGAGCAAGGCCTACGAGTTGCGCGATCGTGCGAACGACCGGGAGCGCTTCTTCATCACGACGATTTACGACCGGCACGTGACGGGCAATCTCGAAAGGGAAGCCGAGACGTTGCGACTGTGGGCGCAAACCTACCCACGTGACCCGCAGGCTCCCGGATTGATGGGTGGCTTCGCATCCGGAGGCACCGGCACGTACAAGCTCATGATCGAAAAGGCCCGGGACGCAATGGCAATGACTCTGGACGGCGCTCGATTGGCCCCCCAGACGGGCGTATACTCTCGACTGCGGGGAAGCGATTTCCTTGATAGGCTCATCTGCGAAGGAGAGACCCATGGGTTCGAAACGACCTGCTCGAAGGGAATTCCTCAAAAGCGGCGCCGCGTTGGCCGGCGGTCTCGCCCTGGGAGCCGCAGCGCCCGCGAGCGGCCAAGAACCCGCGAGCGGCCAAGCACACCACTCGCCGCCAATGATCAAGGAAGGCAAGGATCAGATCGTGTACGGCGAGCGCTCACGTCACGTCAGCTCGGTACGCATCCCTCACGGCGGCAGGCCATCGCCCGATAACTGGGGGCTCACGTTTCATGTGGCGGCCCCGCTTCAGGATTCGGTCGGGGTGATCACGCCGTCCTCGCTCCACTACATGGGGACGACCCGTGGCTCGTTTCTTCCGGACATCGATCCCCGGGAGCATCGTCTGATGATCCACGGCCTGGTGGACCGTCCGCTGACGTTCGCGATTGAGGACTTGAAGCGCCTCCCTTCGGTCACTCGCATTCATTTCATCGAGTGCGCGGGGAACCGATCGTCGCGCAGAGCGAAGACCGTGCAAGAAACGCACGGCATGACGAGTTGCGCCGAATGGACCGGCGTGCTCCTCTCGACGCTGCTCAAGGAGTGCGGCCTGAAGGGCGGGGCAACCTGGTTCGTCGCGGAAGGCGCGGAGGAAGTGAAAGGCGCGTCGAGCATGCCGATTGCCAAGGCGATGGACGACTGCATCGTCGCCTACGGCATGAACGGCGAGGCCGTGCGGCCGCAGCAAGGGTTTCCGGTGCGGCTGATGGTTCCCGGCTTCGAAGGCATCTTTCACACGAAGTGGCTGCGGCGAATCAAGGTAGTCGACCGCTACTACATGAACTACAACGACTACGGGCATCTCGATCGCGATCCGAAGGTCGCGGCGTTGGACTACCAGATCGGGCCCAAGTCGGTCATCACGTTCCCTTCGGGCGCACAACAGCTGCCCGGCCGCGGCTTCTACGAGATCAGCGGCCTGGCCTGGTCCGGTGGCGGCGCGATCAAGAAGGTGGAGGTGTCCACCGACGGCGGCAAGCGCTGGAACATCGCCGAGATCAAGGGGACGGCGGATCGCATGGCGCACGCGCGGTTCGGCTACATGTGGAATTGGGACGGACAAGAGACCGAACTCCAGTCGCGCTGCACGGACGAACTGGGTCAGGTTCAACCGTCGCGAGCACAGATCGCCAAGTACTGGAACAAGCCCTTCGACGAGACATTCAGCGTGCCGGGCCTGGACAACAGCATTCAGCCGTGGAGGATCGCCAGCGATGGGAGCGTCACCAATGGCTTTGCTTAAAGTTCTGGCGTTCGCGTTGCTCATGGGCGCCTCCGTGCTGGCGCAGTCGCCGACGTATGGTGTGGGCCGCACACCGACCGCGGAGGAAATCCGCGCGTGGGATATCTCCATCGGTCCGACCGGAGAGGAACTCCCGCCGGGGCGCGGAACCGTCAGAGAGGGTGCGCAGCTGTATCGCGCGAAGGGCTGCGCCGGATGCCATGGGGCGACGGGGATGGACGGCAAGGCGCCCATCTTGAAAAGCAAAGCGAGCCCAAGTGCGGAGACGTGGTCGCGAGGCCGCATCCTGCCAGTTCGCGCGCCGTTCGCGACGACGGTGTGGGATTACATCAATCGCGCCATGCCGCTCAATCGAGAGGGAACGCTAACCGCCGATGAGGTCTACTCGCTGACGGCTTACTTGCTCTTCATAAACGATGTCATCAGGGAGGACGAGCTCCTCGACGCCGAGAGCCTGCCGAAGGTGAAGATGCCAATCGGTAGCGATTACGCTTCGCTGCCTGAGTGGAAGCCCAAGACGCCAAGGCTTAAAGGTTACCCCCACTAGTTCAGAGCGCTGATCACAGCGTTACCAGCTCGCAGCGACGATGCCCGCGCAGGTGTGTTGCCTTCGAATGTCGAAGACCTGCTCGGCTGTGACCACACTCCAAACTCATCCATGCGGTGTCGTGAAGAAATGCCCAGCGCTGTCCGCCGCGCGTCATTCGTCTGAGTGAACGCGTGATTAGTCTGAGTAAAATAGTCGACGCCTCAACACAACCGCTGGTGCGCCGCTTGCACCCGCAAGATGCGTCGTGGCTGTTGAGCCAGAATCCGAACCCGCCGTCAGACCTTCTCATCGTCACCGCATCCTGCGGGCGCTGTCGATCTTCGCGGTCGTGGTGTGCCTGCTGGTCGTGCTGCTGCTGTTCGCGCTGCACTTGGCGCCGGCGCGCCGCTTTGCCATCAACCGCGTCACGTCGATGCTGGCGTCGCAACAGATCGAGCTGCAGACCGATGAGCTCCGCTACAACCTCTTCAGGCTGTCGCTCGATCTCCGCAACATCCGTGTGCGAGCGGCGAACCGTGTCGACGCCCCGATCTTCGCCACGATCGGACGGGCGCAGCTCGATCTGAGCCTCCGGCAGCTGCTGCGCGGCCGCTATGTCGTGCAGTCGGGCACCGTGCAGGACGTGCGAAATCCACTACGTCGTCGACGAGAACGGACACGACAATCTCCCGCGGCCGCTCACCGACCCCAACGAACCGCCCGAACCGCTCGACTATCTCATCGCCAACCTGTCGATCCCGAAGGCGCGCCTGCGATACGAGAACCGCGCGCAGCAGATCGACATCAACCTCCCGCTCGACTCGGTCGACATCAATGGCAGCGAGCTCACCGATCGTCACCGCGTAAGGCTCGACGCGGTCGCCGGACAGGTGCAGATCAAGGGACGCGCCGCCAGCGTCGATCGGCTGTCCGGAGAGATCGATCTCGGGAAGGACGACCTGAAGGTCGAGCGGACTGCAGATGGAGGCGCTCGGCTCGCACGCGAATCTCGCGGGATCGATTCGCCGGTTCGACGCGCCGGAGATCGAGCTGTCGCTCAAGGCCGACGTCGACGCGGGCGCCACTGCGCCGCTGCTCGACGTGAAGGACGCGGTCGCCGGCCGAATCGGCATCGACGCGACCGCGCGGGGACCGCTGGCGTCGCCGGCGGTAGATGCTCGCGTCAGCGGCACGGGGCTGCAGTTCCGAACGGTGGGAGGCGTGCGGCTCGACGCCACGGCCGCGTACGATCCGGCCAACCGGCGTGCCGAAGTGTCGTCCGCGCGCATGCAGGCGCCCTGGGGCAGCGTGGCAGCAAACGGCGAGCTCGCGCTCGATCAGGCGAACACGTCGCGCGTCGACGCCACCCTCGTCGGCGTCGATGCCGCCACCCTGATGCGCGCCTTCGAGCTGCCGTATGTCGCGGCGACGCGCGTCGATGGCTCGCTGCACGCGACGTGGCCGGGGCTCGATTACATGAAGTCCGCGGGAGAGGGGGCGGCGACGCTGACACCGACCGCAGCGACGGCGGCGCGATCGACGATCCCGGTCGCCGGGCGCGTCTCCTTCCGCGGCACCGGCCAGTCGATCGCCGCCCGGCTCCAGCAGGTGACGGCCGCCGGCGCGCAGGTGTCGGGAGACGTCGGCATCGACGACCAGCGCCGGCTTCGCGGCGAGCTCCGCACGAACGTCGCCGATATCACACGGACGACGAGCGCGGTGGAGGCGTTTCTCGGGCGCGCACGCGGCTCGCTGCTGCCGACGCCGGTCGCCGGCGCCGCGGTCGTGCAGACGCGGCTCGCCGGTACGCTCGACGCGCCGTCCGCGGTGTCGCAGATCAGCGCGTCCGGCGCTCGCCGTCGGCAACGCGACGGGCCTCGCCCTGGACGCCGACCTGCGGTACACGCCGGACGCGCTCACCATCGCTCGAGCGAACCTGGGCTGGCAGCAGGCGCACGCCACGCTGAGCGGCAGCGTAGGCCTTGCCGGCACCCAGCCGCTCAATCTGGTTCTCGCGGCCGACAGCGTCGATCTGCAAACGCTCTTGGAGGCAGCCAATCAGCACGCGCTGCCGGTCTCGGGCACCATCGCCGCGCAAGGCACCATCACCGGCACGGCCGCGCGTCCGTTGGGCGCATTCGCGCTGCAGGGTGCGAACTTGATCGCATACGAGGAGCCGTTCGGGTCGCTGAGCGCCGATGTGTCGCTGGCCGGCCGCGGCATCACGGTCTCGCGCCTGCTGATCGAAAAGCCACAGCCGGACGGCGAGGGCCGCCTTACGGCTACCGGTTCCTACAACCTGGATCGCGGGGCGTATGTCGCGGACGTGCAGTCGGAAAACGTCAGGCTGCTCGGGCTCGTCCTCCCCGGCGGGCAGCGGATTCGCGGACGCCTTCAGCTGACCGCGAACGGTTCCGGCACGATATCGTCGCCGGCCGGCACGGCGAATCTCGCCATCGATGACCTGGAGATCGACGGCCTTGCGGCTCGAACCTCGGATGCGGCGGTGGACACGGTGACGGAGTTCGGCCGCGTGGTGATCGCCGCGACCGCAGCTAACGGCGAGGCGACGATTCAGGCATCCGCGGCGCGCTTCAACGTCGAGGCGGACGCACGCGTCGGCCTTCGAAGCCCCTGGCCCACGACCCTGAACGTGCGCGCGACCGATCTCGATCTCGCCGCCCTGCCGATCGATCTGCAGACGCCGCTCACCGGCCGCCTGCGCGCGACGGTCGACGCCGCCGGCACGCTGGAAGCGCCGGAGCGCGGCGAGGCGACGGCGGCGATCGAAACGTTCGCCGGATCGTGGAACGGACAGCCGTTCAGCGTCACGAGCCCATCGCCTCTCCGCTATGCAAACGAGCGCCTCGACATCGAGCGGCTGCAGCTCGCGGCGGGAGACTCGTCGCTCGTCGTCAGCGGCACGCTCCCGCTCACCGATGGCGCAGGCACCGGCGACATCCGCGTCGAGGGGCATGCGAACCTCGCGACGCTGGCGCAATACCTGCCCGCCGGCACCGATCTCACCGGCGACGGCGCGGTCACCATCAAGGGGACGCTGCACGGGACGCTGAAGGCCATCGATCCCGACCTGGTGGTGACCGTCGATCGCGGCCTTGTTCTGTCGCCCGGCCTCGAGCCCGGTCTCTCCAACATCCAGCTGCGCGCGCGAGTGGCCAACGGCGCAGCAGAAGTGGAGCAGCTGACGGCGAACTGGGGGACTGCCACGATCGAGGCGTCCGGACGGGTTCCACTCGAAGTCGTCCCGCCGCTGCCTGTCGAGATCCCGCGAATGGGAGGGCCGGCGACGATCAAGGCCTCGGTTCGCGGTCTGGATCCGGCTGCGATCCCGGGCGCCCCGGACGGATTGAGCGGCCGCGTCAGCCTCGAGGCGCAGGCATCTGCCACGCGGCCGGATCTCGCCGCGCTGGAGGGCCGCGTCGCTTTTTCCGAGCTGCAGGTGGGCTTCAACGGTCTCACGCTCGCGCAGGAGCAGCCGTCCACAATCGCCGTTGCATCCGGCTCGGCGGCGATCGAGCGCCTGGCCCTGTCCGGCTCGGGCGGTTCTCTCGTCGCCGGCGGCTCGGTGGGCCTCACCGGCGAGCGCCCGCTCGACATCCACGCAGACGGGAGCCTGCAACTCGCCGCCTTGTCGGCGGTCACCGATCGCGTGCGCACGGAGGGCGCCGCACGAATGTCGCTCGCCGCCCGCGGTACGGTCAGCGCGCCCGACGTGAATGGCACCGTGGAGGTGGCCGACGCGACGCTCGTCAGCGACGAGCCGAACGTTGCCGCCGAGAACATTCGGGTGCGCATCGAGCTCGCCGGCTCCCGCCTCGAGCTCACCAGCCTGAGTGCCGACGTCAACGGCGGCACGCTGGAGGGTTCGGGCGTGGCCACGCTGGGCGGCGGCACCGTCAGCGACATCGACCTGCAGTTTGCCGCGAAGGACTTCGCCTATGACGCGCCGTTGGATCTGCGCAGCCTGTCCGATTCGACCATCCGTGTGACGCGCCGCGGAGACGACATCCTCGTCTCCGGACAGGTGACGATCGAAGAGGCGGGGCAGACGGCGGACATCAACTTCGACGAAGGGCTGCTGGCCGCCATCAACGGACGTCCGACGCTGGACCTCACGGCAGAGCGCAATCCGCTGCTCGAACGCGTGCGACTCAACGTCGACGTCGACACGGCGGCGCCGGTCCTCGTCGAAAACAATCTGGCACACGCCGAGGTCGAGGTGGACGTCCGCGTCGTCGGCACGCCATACGAGCCCGGCTTGACCGGACGGCTGAACCTGCTCGAAGGCGCCGAGATCACGCTGAACGAGCGGAAGTACGAGGCGGACCGCGCCGTCATCACCTTCCTGGACGAGCGGCGGATCGTTCCGTCGCTGGATCTGCTGCTCAGCACGACGGCCGGCAGCTACGACGTCACCATCGCCGTGACGGGTGAGCCTGGGCAGACCGAGACGACATTGACCTCTCAGCCCGCGCTGCCGGAGCCGGACATCATGGCGCTGCTCGTCACCGGTCGCACGCTCGACGAGATGCGCGGTGAGGAATACGAGGTAGCTCGTGAACAGGTGCTGTCGTACCTGGCGGGCCGGGTTGCCTCGCGGCTCGGACGCGGCATCGAACGCGCGACCGGCCTCAGCGAGGTGCGCATCGAGCCGCAGCTGATTGCGAACGAGACGGATCCCGCCGCGCGACTCACCGTAGGACAGGAGCTCACCGACGACTTGAAGGTTGTCTACTCGACGAACCTCGCCGACAGCAACGATTCAATCTGGGTCGCGGAATACGACGTGACCCGGCGGTTCCAGTCACGGGCGGTGCGGCAGAGCGACAACAGTTATCGCCTCGACTTCCGCCACGACGTCCGCTTTGGCGGCGTACCGGATCCGAGGCGTCAGCCGCGCGTTCGGCCGACGATCGCGCGCCTCGCGATCGTGACCAACTCGGGCAACGAGGATCCGGAGATCCGCGAGCGCTTCAAGGTCAAGGAGGGCGATTCGTACAATTTCTTCGCCGTCCGGCGCGGCGTCGAGCGCATCGAAGAGCGTCTCCTGGAGCAGGGACATCTGCAGGCGCGCGTGCGCATGGAACACCAGGTCGATGGCGATCGCGCGAGCCTTACGCTCAAGATCGTGCGAGGCCCCCTCGTGGATTTGCGGTTCGAGGGCGTGACGCCGCCGGCGAACGTCCAGGAAGAGGTCCGCACGCAATGGCACCGCGGCGTCTTCGACAAGCAGCGCGGCGACGACGCCGCCGAGGCGCTGCGCGCGTGGCTGATGCGCGACGACCACCTCCAGCCGAAGGTCGAGTACGAGACCGTGAATCGCGGCGACGACCGCCGTGAGGTCGTCTTCCGCATCGACCCCGGCCCGCGTTATCAGAAGGTGTTGCTGGCGTTCGAGGGCGCATCCGGCATCGATCCCGATCAGCTCGACCGCATCATCGACCAGCAGCACCTGGAGCGGCAGCTCTTCACCGATCCTCTGGTCGTGACCGGGTTGCTGGAGCGGTACTACCGCGAGCAGGGCTATCTCTCCGCCGACATCGGCGAGCCGCGCTACGAGTTCCAGGGTTCCACGGCGCGCGTCGTCCTTGCCGTGCGGGAGGGCCCGCGATTCGTGGTGCGCAATGTCACGGCATCGGGAAATGCCGCCCTCACGACCGACGAACTGCTGGCGCAACTGCCAGTCGTCCCTGGCAATCCGTATCTACCCTCCGCGGCCGAGAATGCGCTGGAGCACATCCGCGACAGCTACTGGCGGCGGGGCTACAACGACATTCGCTCGAACTACGCTCTCGTCCTCGATCGAACGGCGGGCGAAGTCGATGTCGCCTTCACCGTGGTCGAGGGGCGTCAGAGCGTCATCGCCGACATTGCGATTGAGGGCACCGGCAAGACGTCGGAGCACCTCGTGCGAGAGCAGGTGGAGTTGTCCGCCGGACAACCGCTGAACCTCAGCGCGTTGGCCAAGTCACGACGCAACCTGTACGACACCGGCGCCTTCTCGATTGTCGACATCACTCGCGAAGACCTCGAGGGTGACGCGCCGGCGCCGCCGCCCGCCCCTGGAAAGGACGGCGATGCCGAGGCGGACGATCAGAAGCCCGTCAAGCTGAATGTCTCGGTGAGGGAGGTGCAGCCCTTCCAGCTGAGCTACGGCGCGTCGTACGACACCGAGCGGGGCCTTGGCGGCATTCTCGACATCTCCAACCACAACACGCTGGGTAAGGCCCGCGTCATCGGCCTGCAATCGCGTTACGACGGGGACCTGCGCGAGGCGCGCCTCTACATCAGCCAGCCTTCGCTGCGCTATTGGCCGCTGAAGACGACCGCCAGCCTGTACCTCCGTGAGGAGCTCAATCCCCCGACGGATCTCACCGATCCCTTCGACATTACCCGCAGGGGCGCGTCGCTGCAGCAGGAGATGAAGCTGCGCGATGCGTACGTGTTGAGTTACGGCTACCGCTACGAGCGCGCCACTACTTTGCAGCCGGCGCTGGGCCCTGGCGTGACCGAGACGCTGACCGTGTCGCCGCTCACCGGCACGCTGATGCGCGAAACGCGCGACGAGGTGCTCGACGCCTCGCGGGGCGCATTTCTCTCCCAGGCGTTTTCGTACTCGCCGGGCTGGCTTGGCTCAGACCTCCCGTATCTCAAGTACTACGGGCAGTACTTCCATTACTTCCCGCTCCGCCCGCCGCAGCGCAAGCCGTTCACGAACGAGATCGTCCGGCCGCGCCTTATCTTCGCGTCCGGCATCCGCGTCGGACTGGCGCACGGGATCGGAGGCGACGTGCCGACCAGCGAGCGCTTCTACGCCGGCGGCAGCAGCACGCTCCGCGGCTTCGAACAGAATGCCGTCGGGCCGATCGGGGTGAACAACGTGCCGGCCGGCGGCGACGCACTGCTCGTCCTGAATAACGAGCTGCGCGTGCCGCTGGCGCGCCTCTTCGACGGCGTGCTGTTCGTCGACATCGGCAACGTTTTCCCGCGCTTGACCGACTTCTCGTTCACCGATCTCCGCGAATCAACCGGCGTCGGCCTGCGTGTGCGGACGCCGTGGTTCCTCATACGCGGCGACTACGGCATCGTGCTCGATCGGCGTCCGGGCGAGCGGCACGGCCGTTTCTACTTCAGCATCGGGCAGGCGTTCTGAAATGGCGCCTGGCAGGACAGACGTCAGAGGATCAGCGCCCCAAGCGCCACGTTGACGGCGACTGCCGTGCCGCGGCGCAGCCACCAGAGGCGTGGCTTCGGCGGCACGCAGACCAGCGGCTCGTCCTGCAGCTGTCCAGCCCACGTGAGCGGCACCGCCAGCGGATCCTGCACTTCGCCATCGAGCACGGCGCTGATGGCGTGCGCCAAGTGCGTGCGTCCGTAGTGCATCAGCATCGCCCGCGGCGACAGCGCCGATGAGACCGCGAAGCCCGAGAGCAGCTCCTGCCCTGGTATCACGGGCCGCTCGAGTGCCAGGAACGGCTTCGCGAACCCGCCCACATTGAGCGATATGAAATACGTCGCCGCTTCGAAGATGCCGCGTCCCCATGGTGGAAGGCGCGACGCGAGTGAGGCCCGCAGCGAGCCGATGCCTGGGAGCACCGGACCCGAGACGGACCACCACCGCCGCTTTCGTTCACGCAGTGGAATTGTCAGATCTGCCGTCACGCCATCGTCTCGGTGCACAACGCTGATGTCGGCCAGCGTGAGCGACTCGAAGACGCCGATGTCGTTGATTCGCGCGAGGCTGCGTCGCAGCTGTCCGACGTCGAGCAGGTCGCGCTCGTAGATCGTCATGGCGCGGCGGAGCGTGGAGTCGTTGATTTGGGAGTTGCCGGCGAAGTTGATGCGCCCGACCGCATGAGCCAATCCCATCCAGATACGCGCGGTCACGTCGACCGGTCCGCGGGTGCCGGCAAACTCCACTTCGGCAGTGAAATCGAGGCGGCCTTCCGCCTCGGCGCTCCGCCGCGCGTCGAGCAGGCACGCGCACAGCGCGTGCACCGCCGAGGGGCCCGTAAAGCGCACCTCACGCAGACGACCTGCCGGCTGCCCGGCCGCCGCTGCTGGAGCGATGAGCGCCAGGGCTAACGCGAACGTCGCGGATTTCATGTCCCTTTCGGTTAGATGTCCCAGGTGAGGGTACGGCCGTTGTGATCCGCAACAAAAACTCATGGACGCCGGCATCCGCCACATCGCGATGGATGGGACATCGAGAGTTTTCTTTTCCAATGTCCTGCGGAGCTGGGACAACAGCAAAGAAGCCAAGTGGACCAACGGCACCGGCCGCAACACCGCTGCCCGCCGCCAACTGAGTCTCGGGTGACGGGTTCGGCTTGTGGTTTCCGATCTTCTTTGTAGAGCGGCACGTCAACGGCCGCGTCTTGGGAGGATCGTCATGGTGCGCGCGTTGTTCTTCGCTTTCTCGATGATCGTTGCGGGCGGCGTCATCTGGCCCGCTGCGGCCGTGGGCCAGACCTTGGGTGCGTTTCGGTGGCAGCTGCAGCCGTATTGCAACGTGCTGACGCTCACCGTCACGCCGATCGGTGGCGCGTATCGCCTGGAAGGGACAGACGATCAGTGCGGCAGCGCTCGCGCCGCCGCGATCGGCATGGCCTTCCAGCAGCCGGACGGCTCGATCGGCTTTGGCCTCACGATCGTCAGCTCGCCGCAAGGTTCGCCGGTGCACGTCGACGCCACGATCAAAATGTCGACGCTGGGCGGCACGTGGCGGGACAGCGCCGGACACAGCGGGGCGTTCGTAACTCACGCCTGGCGCCGGCATCGGGGGAAGCCCACGCCCGGCAAGTCAGCAGGGTGGCGGACTGAGCGGCGTCTCGCTCGGCTTCGGGCTCACGAGCACGACCGGGCCCGGCGACAACGTGTCGATGCAGGTGGACGTTCAGCAGGTCAAAGCCGGTCTCGAGATGCGCACCCCCGGCACCGGAAATCTGGCCATCGGACTGAACGCGTTGAAGGCCTTCGACACCAGCGTGGACACCGGTAGCAACACGGCCTTTGGCGACCGAGCCCTTCAAGCGCTTACCAAAGGCGGCCTGAACACCGCCGTTGGCCAGGGCGCGATGGGAGCGACAACGACCGGGTCGGCCAATACAGCGGTCGGAGTCGACGCATTGGGGTTAAACACAACCAGCAGGGACAATGTGGCCGTCGGCGACGCGGCGCTGTACTACACGACGAGCGGTTTAGAAAACGTCGCCATCGGGAATTTTGCGCTCTCGATTGCTCAAGGTGGCTCGCGAAACGTCGCACTCGGCTACCGCGCGTTGCCCGGTAACAAGGGAAGCGACAACATCGCAATCGGGCACGGCGCAGGGGACGGGCTGCCGCATGGCAGTACCGGCGGTAACAACATCTTCATCGGCAGCGCAGGCGTGGTCGGCGACAACAACACGATTCGCATTGGCAAACCGGGACACGTCAGCACGTTCATGGCCGGCATCGTCAGCCAGACATCGTCGAATGGCGTGCCCGTCTACGTCAACAATTTCGGGAAGCTCGGTACTGCGACGTCGTCCATTCGATTCAAGACGGATGTGGCGCCCGTCGAGCAGGACGCGCGGCGACTGCACGATCTCAATCCCGTTCGGTTCGTCTACAAGCCGGAGTATGACGATGGCGCTGGCCAGGCGCAGTTCGGGCTCATCGCAGAAGAGGTGGAGAAGACGTTCCCCGAGCTCGTGGCACGCGACGAGGACGGGCGACCCTGGACTGTCCGCTATCACCTGCTCACACCGCTGCTGCTTGCCGACGTCCAGCGCCTCGAGCGGGAGCGACTCGCACTGACCGAGGCGCTGAGTGCGCAGACCGCGCGGATCGACGAGCTCACGCGCAAGATCGCGGCGCTGAGCGAGCGAACTGACAAGAGATAGTCGCAGGAGGGCTACATGGTGCATCGCTTCGCAACGTTCATCGCCTGTCTCATCATTGCATCGGTCTCATCGGTCAGTGCGCAACCGCTCGGGACATTCCGGTGGCAGATGCAACCCTACTGCAATGTCCTGACACTCAACGTCTCGCAACAGAGCGGCGTGTACGCGCTCGACGGCACCGACGACCGCTGCGGCGCCGCGCAGGCCGCGAGCGCGCGCGGCATGGCGTTTCTCAATCCGAACGGAACGATCGGGTTCGGCGTGACCATGGTGCAGCCGGGCGGAGTGCCGGTGCACCTGGAAGCGACGCTCAACGCCGCATCGCTCGCCGGGACGTGGCGGGACAGTTCGGGCGCCTCGGGCAACTTAGTGCTGACACCAGGCGCCGGAACTGCCGGACCGCCACGCCAAGTCTCCACCAGCGGGGTTCCGCCTGCGGCGATCACGTCGATTCATCTCGCGAACGGGGCGGTCGGTGCCGCCGCACTTGCGGCCAACGCGGTGTCGGGCGGCAACGTGGCGGACGGGAGTCTTACGATCGCCGATCTGCTCGACGAGCCGAAGGCCGCGTTTGCCGAGGGTATCGACACGGTTGACTTGAATGCCGTTTTTGTTACCACCGTTCGCCAGGTGACTCTCACGGCGCCCGCCCCCGGTCGGGTCATCGTGAGCGCCAGCGGCTGGATCGCGATGAATAGCGCCGCCAGTATCGATAACGCGTTTTGCGCGATCACCACCGGGACAACCGTGCCAGTTCCGTACACCTTCTACGCTCAAGAGAAGGCGGCAGCCGATTACCTGACGTTGCCGGTTGGTGGTACGCGCGGGTTCAATGTGCTCGCCGGCGCATTTACCGTCCGATTGAATTGCCACGGCTCGAACGCCTCGATCGTCGACGCGTCGCTGACTGCCGTCTTCGTAGCGGGATCGTAGGCAGCGTCGTGTGTTGTCGTCTGGAGCATCGGTTCTGTCGAAGCCAGGTACTTGAGTTGCGGTAAGGCGCAACGACTCCACCGAGTGCAGCGAATCCTCCGACACCTTAGCTTGCCGACAGACGCACGGCGCGCCGCGCCCGGTGGCTATGCAGCCGCTGCCGCTACAGACCTGTTGTACGTCGCGGCCGGAACCTCATCACTTTGGCGACACGATAGAGCGCCGAAGCGATTGTCGGCAACTCGAAATGAGATACGAGTTATGTTTGTCCGAGTGCGGGATTATCGCCCACGGAACGAGAGGGTATGTTGACTGGACGACTTCGAGCAGGTCTTTTGACCGCATCGGTGGCCATCATGTTGGCCTGGTCCGCAACCAGCGCCATCGCCGGCCAGACCTACTACGTCAGCGGTAATGGCAACGACGCTGCGGATGCACGTCCATGGGGACGGCGTGGCGCACCCTCGCTCGCGTCGCCGAGCACATCTTCGCCGCGGGTGATCGCATCCTTCTGGAAGGAGGTGTGGTGCACCACGGCTCGATCCAGCTGAGCCCCGACCGCTCGGCGGGCGACATCGAGATCGGATCGTGGGGCAACGGCCCTGCCGTCATCGATGCTGGCACGGGCTCGGGCATCGTCATCGAAAATCTGAGTGGCGTAAAGATCTCCGATCTCGAGATACGTGGCAGCGGTCAGGACACCAACACCGGCGACGGAATCCTCATCACCAGCCACGTCGATCCCTTTCCCGCGAACACGGTTCCTTATTCGGGCTTCGTGATCGACGGAGTCGAGGTCCACGGCTTCAAGAAATTCGGAATCCTCCTCTACTCGCGCTGGGGAACTGGCCTGCGCAACGCGCGCATAACGCGCGCGGTGAGCCATGACAATGGACTGGAGGGCATTACCGTCCTGTCGGACGAGTTCCCCGGCACGCCCAACGAGGATATCTACATCGGTTACAGCCTGGCTTATCACAACCACGGCACGCGGGGTTTGCGGTCGCACAGTGGCAGTGGCATCGTGCTCGGCGGCGTCAAGCGGGGCATGATCGAGCACTCCGAAGTCTACGAGAGTGGCGACCAGTCAGACGCCTCCGAGACCGGTGGTCCGGTCGGCATCTGGGCCTGGAACTCCGACCAGGTGACGATCCAGTTCTGCAAGTCGCACGACATGGCGACCGCGAACAACGCCGACGGCGGCGGCTTCGACCTCGACGGCGCCACGACCAATTCCGTGATCCAGTACAACGTCTCCTGGAGAAACCACGGTTATGGCTACCAGCTCTATGACTTTTTTTGGGGGCCTCATTCGAACAACACCGTCCGATACAACGTCACGATCGGCGACGGCAAGGTGACCTCGAGCCGCAGGCCCATCCCCGGCCAGGGGGTGCTCGTCGGGTTCGGCAATCTCATCAACGAGAGCTTCCACCACAACATCGCCTACGTCGAGAACGAGAGAAACTCGGACGTCAAGCTCGTGCAAATCGACACCTGGACCGGTGATGGCCTGGCCTTCCACGACAACATATACCTTGCCGAGAACAAAATTCGACCGTTCGACGTGATCGACTCGACCGGAACGAAGCTGCAGATGTTCAACAATATCTATTTCCTCGTCGACGAGCCGCTCCGGTTCCACTGGAACGAGCGCGTCTATAAGACCATCGAGGAGTGGCGGGCGGAGACCGGCCTCGACGGGAACTCGCAATTTCTCATCGGCCCATTCCCGTCGCGCGCGGAGAGGATACGCGAAGCGCTCGGTGCGCTCATGCGGGAACCGACCCTGCGGCCGCCGATGTTCCACGAACTGCACCGTCTCGCCGGGGAGCAGTAGGCTTTTATCCTTGGTAGGGGAGAACGGCGAGTCCTCAACGCCAAATTGGAGGCGCAGGGAAGAAGGAGGTCGACATCAAGCCCGCCCCGGAGTCGCTGGCCAGAAGCGGATCTTCTGTAGCAGCCGAATCAGCGCGACGCGGCGATACGTCAACTCAAGTGCATTGAGGGATTAGACCCGGATGAGAGGCCAACCCGTGCGATGCGAGTCACTGCTCCCTTAGCGCCGTCGTGGGGTCCAACGCCGCTGCGCGCTGCGCGGGCAGCCACAACGACACGGCGGCGATGAGAAAGAACACAATCCCCATCGCCGCGAACGTCACCGGATCGGTCGGGCTCACCCCAACGAGCATTGTCTTCATCCCGCGCGTGAGCACCAGGGCCGCAAGCAGTCCGATCGAAATGCCGGCCGCACTGAGTCGCAAGCCGTAGCCCACGATCAATCGAAGGATCCCGTCCGGTGCGGCGCCGAGCGCCATCCGTACACCGATTTCGGCAGTGCGCTGGCGGACAAGGGTTGACAGCACTCCGTAAAGGCCGACGCTCACGAGCAGTGCCGCGATGACGGCGAACACGCCGATGAGCATGAGCGAGAATCGCGTTTGCGCCTGCGCCTTCCGGACGACAGCCTCCATCACCTCGAGTTCGGAGACGAGGAACTGGGGATCGACCTCCGCAACCGCCGCGCGTACCGCGCCCGCGATCTGCGATGGATCGCCCGCGGTTCGGACCGCCCATCGGTTCACCCCACCGCCGAGAAATTTCTCCACGACATACACCTGTTCCCGGCCCGGTTCTGCAAGCGACGTGACACGCTGGTGCCCGACGACGCCGATGATCTCAACCCATTCGGGCTCAGGTGTCCGGATGCGGATGAGGATGCGTTTGCCCACAGCCGATTCATTCGGAAACGCCTTCGCAGCGAGAACGTTATCGACCACAACGAGCTGACGCTGCGGATCGTTGTCGGCTTCCGTGAACGTGCGCCCGGCGACGAGCGGCGTGCGGAGCGTTTCGAAGTAGCCCGGACGCACGACCTGCCAGTCCACCGCCTGATACTTGCTCGGGTCGGTCAATGCGTCTTCCAGGCCCCAGCGGATCGTGCTGAAGTTGCCCGTCAGCGGAAATGGAAACGATGCCGTGACGCTCTCGACGCCTGGAATCGCTCGGATTCGATCCTCGAGCTGCCGGGCGGTCGCGGCTTGCTGATCTGGCGGCCCTGGTCGTCCGCCGAGAAGCTGAAAGGTCAGGAGACCACGCGGATCGAATCCAGAGTCGATGCGCCGGAGCTCGAGGAAGCTCCTGAACATCAGCCCCGACCCCACGAGGAGCACGAAGCAGAGGGCGACCTCGACCACGACGACCGCGCCGCTGAACAAGCGTCCGCCACGCAGGGCGGCGCTCCGGCCGCTGCCACTCAGTGCGGTCACGAGATTCACTTGGAAGACGCTCCACGCTGGCATCATGCCGAAGATGAAGGCCGCGGCCAGTGCGACGCCCGCCGTGAAGGCGAGGACAACCGGATCGATGCGGACCGTGTCGAGACGGGGTACGTTCGCCGGGGCAATCGCAAGCAGCTGGCGGATGCCAAACCACGCCAGCGTCGTACCGGCCACGGTTCCAACCGCCGTGAGGACGAACGCTTCCACGAGCATCTGCCTGACGACGCGCCAGCGGCCCGCTCCCAGGGCCGCCCGCATGGCCAGCTCCGGTTCGCGGAGCGACGCGCGCACGAGCAGCAAATTAGCCACGTTCGCGTACGCAATCAGGAGGAGAAAGACAACCGAGCCCATGAGCGCGAGGATCGCGGGCCGGACCTCGTCCACGAGCGTCTTGTGCATCGGCTCGAGGCGTGCGTAGAAGCCCGATCCCCGCGACACCGGAAAGTCGTTCCTGATCTTCGCCGCGACCGCTTCCACTTCCTCCTGCGCGCGTGTCAGTGTGACACCGGGCTTCAATCGTCCGATCGGCCGCAGTCCGAACGTGTTCCGGTTCGCATTGTTGTAGACGAGACGGTTCGCAATCCAGATGTCCGGCCTCTGTTCCACATTGGTGCCGGGCGGCAACAGCAATTCGAGTCCCGGCGCCAGGATGCCGACGATCTCCGGCCGCGGCCCGTTCGCGATCCGTTGCCCGATGACGTTGGGATCGCCGCCGTAGCGACGCTGCCAGTATTCGTGGCTCAGAATCGCGACAACCGGAAGCGGTGGAGCCTGCGTGGCAGGCGCAGCGGTTCCCGGCTGCGCCACCGGAGGCGACGGCTGCGGGATGCCATCGGCATCCTGAAAGTTGCGGCCGATCGCGACGGCGTGCCCCAAGACCCGGAAGAAGTTCGTGGTAACGACCGCCAGCCGGATCTGTTCCGGTGCGCCGTCGTGGCCAGGCAGCACCTGACGGCCCGTCCTGAACGCCGCCATGTCCTCGAACGAGCCCCTTGATCCGTCACGAATATCAACGTAATTCTCATTCGAGAGCCCCATCCCGACGTTGTTCCTGTTCCGCAGGTCCATGTACATGACGACGAGGCGCTCGGGATCCTTGTATGGGAGCTCCTTGAGCAACACCGCGTTGGTCACGCTGAAGATGGCCGTGCTCGCGCCAATGCCCAGCGCGATTGTCGAGACGGCAGCGACTGTGAAGACAGGGCTGCGGCGAAGCGTCCGGATCGCAAATGCCAGATCCTTGAAAAGCATGCTAGTGCCCCTGGCGTCTATGACGAAAGCAGCGTCTGCCCCGGTCGCATCGCCGTGATTGCGGATTCGACGAATCTCGCGCCGTCAGCTCCAACGGCAGAGGTGGATCCACTAGAATGACCGCGTGGCTCGGCCATGATCGGACACACCGTCTCACGCTACACCATCGTGTCGAAGCTCGGCGGCGGTGGGATGGGTGTGGTCTACGAGGCGGAGGACGCCGAGCTCGGCCGCCGGGTGGCGATCAAGTTCCTGCCAGAAAAAGCCGGCCGGAGCGCCCATGCGCTCGATCGCTTCAAGCGTGAGGCGCGCGCGGCGTCGGCGTTGAATCATCCGCACATTTGCACGATACACGACATCGGCGTGTACGAAGGCAAGCCCTTCCTGGTGATGGAGCGATTGCGGGGGGAGACGGTCAAGTCTGCGATCGAGCGGCAGGCGCTCTCCATCGAGAAGATCACCTCGCTCGGCGAGCAGATCGCGGATGCGCTCGATGCGGCGCACCGTGCGGGCATCGTCCACCGCGATCTCAAACCCGCGAATCTCTTCGTCACTGAGCGCGGCGAGGCAAAGATCCTCGACTTCGGTTTGGCGAAGATGGCGTCGGGCGAGAGCGCCACCGACGTGACGCCGGACGCCCTGACTGTCGCTGGAGACCACCTCACCGCCCTCGGCTCCACCATCGGCACGGTGGCCTACATGTCGCCGGAGCAAGCGCGCGGCGAGCCGGTCGATGCGAGAAGCGATCTTTTCTCGTTGGGCGTGGTGCTTTACGAGATGGCGACGGGAAGGCTGCCGTTTCCTGGCGCGGAGTACGGCGGAGTTTTTCGCGGCGATCCTCAAAGAGGACCCGATCCTGCCGAGCCAGTTGAATTCCGAGATCCCTCAACCGCTCGAGCAGGTCATGCTGAAGTTGCTCGAGAAGGATCGGGCGATGCGCTACCAGAGCGCGGCCGACATGCGGGCGGATCTGCAGCGGTTACAGCGAGACACGACGTTGAGCCATGTCTCCAGCGGAAGTCGGGCGGCGGCATCGACTTCAGCCTGGCATTGGCGGAGCGGAGTGTGGGCCGGCGTCGGTTCGATCGTCTTGGCGCTGGCGGTGGGCACGGGATTATGGATGGGCCGCGGATCGAAAAATCCAGTACCAGCCTCCGCCACCCAGTCGATCGCCGTCCTGCCATTAGTCGATCTGAGTGCCCAGCAGGATCAGCAATACTTCGCTGACGGGCTGACAGAGGATCTGCTCAACGCGCTGGCCAACAACCCGCAATTGCGGGTGGCCGGAAGGACGTCTGCGTTCCAGTTCAGGAACAGCCAGGACGATCCGCGCGAGATCGGTAAGAAGCTGAACGTCGTCAACCTCCTCGAAGGCAGCGTCCGCAAAACTGACAACCGGGTCAGGATCACGGCTCGGCTGGTGAATGCCACCGACGGTTTCAATCTCTGGTCAGAAACGTACGACCGGGAGATGAACGACATCTTTGCCATCCAGGCTGATATCGCGCGGTCGGTGGCGGACGCGCTGAGAGTGACGCTCCTCGGTGGCGAGCAAACGAAGAGCGCCGCGCGGGGCACGAAGCCTCCCGCCTACAACGCGTACCTACAGGGGAGATACTTCCGCCAACTCAACACCAAAGAGAGCCTGGAGAAGGCGCTTCAGTATTTCGGGGAGGCGGTGGCGCTGGATCCGGACTACGCGCCCGCATGGACCGGGTTGGCACTCGCCTACGGCAGCCACGCGTCCGAGGGTTACTCGCCTGTAACAGAGGGATACGAGAAGGCACGAAAGGCCGTGGAGCATGCCCTGGAGCTCGATCCGAATCTGGGTGAGGCTCACGCGGCGCTGGCATTCATCCGCAGGGCGTACGATTGGGACTGGGTCGGGGCGGACGTCTCTGCTCGTCGCGCGTTGGAGCTCGAGCCAGGCAACGGGGCCGTGATCCTGGGGGCGGCAAGAGTGGCGAGCGGGCTGGGCCGTCTGGACGAAGCGCTCGACCTGACCCGTCGTGCGGCGATGTCCGACCCACTCAACGTCGCCATTCACTACCGCCTCGCGCGCTACGCCTACTTCCTCGGCCGCCTCGACGAGGCGGTCGCGTCGTTCACGAAGGTCCTGGAACTGAATCCGGAGTATCCGGCGGCGCACGAGGATCTGGCCCTGGTCTACCTGGCGCAGTCCCGCCCGGAGGCGGCGCTTGCCGAGATGGAGCAGGAGAAGGCGGGACCTTTGGCGGCGCTACGGCTTCTCGCTGGTCTATTACGCCCTGGGGCGCCACAAAGAGGCCGACGCGACGCTGTCGGAGTTCGTCAAGAACTACCAGCACACAGCCGCCTTCCAGATTGCCGAGGTCTACGCCTACCGGGGCGAGGTCGACCGAGCCTTCGAGTGGTTGGAGCGGGCCTATGCGCAGCGCGACAGCGGACTCTCACAGATAAAAGGCCAACCCCACTTCAAGCGGCTCGAGCGTGATCCGCGCTATGCCGCCCTCCTCGAGAAGATGCGCCTTCCACTGATGATCTCGCCGTTTCCCAAAATGGAGGCGTGACCATGGCGAGCACAGCGTCCTGCGTAACCATCCACATGGTGGCGAGCCTCGACGGGTTCATCGCCCGAAAGGACGGCCGCGTCGACTGGCTCGAAACGTCAGACGAGTTCGAGGACGGGGACACCCTGGACCCTGAGTTCGTCGAGGAGTTCCTCAAGACGATCGACTGCTACGTCATGGGCTCACGCACCTACGAGACCGCATTGGACTTCGAGGCCAAGGGATTCGGTTGGTCCTATGGCGACAAGCCGACGTTCGTCCTCACCCGTCGCGAGTTGCCGAGGACCAGGGATACGGTCGAGTTCTACTCTGGCGATTCGCGCACTTGGTGCATGAGCGGCTGAAACCGACCTTCCGTAGCATCTGGTTCGTCGGAGGGGGTGCCGTCTCTGGTGAATGCCTTCGGCTCGG
The DNA here is from genome assembly GCA_963807105.1 of uncultured Acidobacteriota bacterium. Taxonomy (GTDB): domain Bacteria; phylum Acidobacteriota; class Vicinamibacteria; order Vicinamibacterales; family UBA2999; genus DASPWV01. The sequence continues at coordinate 1,188,949 of CAWEAM010000003.1, forward strand.
ACTGGCTGACGAAGTTCGTTATTCGATCATGCCCGTCCTGATCGGTGAAGGGATCCCATTCTTCGACGGGCTCGACAAGGATGTCGCCCTGCACCTCGTGGAGGTGAAATTGTACACGAGCGGGATGATAGCGCTTCGCCACGAGGTGCGGAAGTAGGGACAAGCGAGGCGACCGATCTGAGATTAGCCTTAGAGGACTGGCGTGGCAGCCAGATCAAGGCTCACCGGCGTGACTCCAACGACAACGCCCCAGGTCTAACATCGCATGCACCAGACGGCGCTCGACAGGAGCCCGCAGCGCGCAGTGAAGCGGCAGACTTCGCGCAATCGGAGTTATGGTGTTGCGTTCAGACTCACTGTTTGGGGTATGCCTGCTGTTTCACGAACCACGTGAGTGCCGCTTCCACCTCTCGTCGTGCTGCGACCTCCTGGCGGCGTTGATTCGCGGCCGCGATACCCTTGAAAGCTCGGGAAACGAGCTCGCCAATGGGGACGGAGACGCGAACCATCTCGCCCGGTCCAGTCGGTGGAACCAAGGTAAAGATGCCCAGCTTCTTCGGTAGATCCCCCTGAAAAGGGACAACGCTAGGCACGATTGGGAGGGGCTGGTGGAGTGCGAGGCTAATCCGTTCTAGAGAGCGGTCCCGCTCCTGCGCCAGCAGAGGTGCCGAACAGACCAACGAGACGAGGACACTACCCGCGAGTCCCTTCATGGCTCTCACTAGGACGCGCAGAGACGATGGTTGGTTTGGCTGCCTGTCTTCCGGCCGATGTTGTGGCGAGCGCAGAGCTCGCTCATCGACCGACCTCCGTTGGCCGCCCAGCGTAAAGGTGTTACCCATGTTCCGGTTTACTCGGTCTGTACCCATTGATGAACGCAATCTAACAACGGCATGCACCCGACGCCCCTCCACGCCGCCTCTTACGAACGGAGGTCGTGATGGGCAACGTGGCTGAGATGAAGAACAGGACTCTGTTGCATCCGGAAGCACGGGCGGAGATCCTGCGACGGATTGAGGTACTCACGCCGCGGAGCGAACGCAAGTGGGGCAGGATGACTCCGCATCAGATGGTGTGTCATCTGAGCGATGCGTGTCGCGCGGCCTTGGGCGAGCGGCGGGTTCCAGTCATTGGTACGCTCTGGGAGCGCACCGTGATCAGGTGGTTGGCAATACACACGAACGTCAAATGGCCGCAGGGCGTCAGGACCGTGCCGGAGGCCGATCAGGAAATCGGAGGCACTCGGCCAACCGAGTTTGCGCGCGACGTCGATGAATTGCGAGGTCTGATTCAGCGGTTTAGTGGCCCGGAAGCGCAGCTCTCAGGAGACCATCCGTTGTTTGGCGCCCTGTCGAAAGCGGAATGGGGCAGATTCAGTTACCGTCATGCGGATCATCATCTTCGTCAATTCGGTGCCTAAGGCCCGCGAAGTGGCGCTGAGGCCTGACACCGGATTGGAGCCGGCGGCGCGGATCTATCGCAAGTGCGCCGCGGCTCAAGCCGCACGTCAGGCGGAGCCAATCGTGCTCTTGAACGCTGGCCTCAGCGCCCGGCTGGTACATCGTGAGCCGATTTTCCTCCTGTTTGCGCATTGTGGAGCGAACGCAATTCTCAAACGGAGGGAATATGGGCCTCCTTCGCTACGTCGCAGCGGTCGTCTTGCTGGCGTTGCCAGCCGGTGTGGCGCCTCAGGAGCCTGCCGCGGGTTTCGCGCCCGCGCCGAACCCGGCTTCAGTTGGCAGTCAGTCGGTCCTGTTGACACTCTCGGATCTTGAAGGTGCCCGTGGGAACCACCTTAGGATTGTCATTCCCGCTGGAACGTTCGGAGTGTCATCTACTCAAGCGCCAGAGCAGGGCACGGCCCAAGAACGATGGCAGGCCGTGGATGCACGGGCGCCGGGAGAGCACATGATGATCACCCTGAAGCGGGGAGACTATGTAGAGGGTGCCTTCAAGTATGCGACCTCAGAGGACCTCCTTCTAACCGACCCCACTGGAAGCGAGCGGAGGATCCCGAAAGCGAAGGTTCGACAAGTCAAGGGTAAGAAGAAGGACAGTAGTGTGGACGGCCTCCTCCTGGGTGCGGCGCTCGGAGCAGCATTCGGAGTCATGATTGGCTACGATCGGAGAACCTTTGAGTGTCAATCTGGCTGCTCGATCGCCATCGGCACCACGCTGTTCACGCCCGTTGGTGGGTTCGTCGGCTGGTTGAGAGACAGGAAGAGCAATCACGTCGAGGTCCTTTACGATGTCCCTTGACGGATTTGGTCCGCCTGACAACCGCTTACAGCCGGCGGCGGCTGGCGCGATCAGAGCCTGGGCCTTGCGTGTGCAAGGCCGCGCCCTCCCGCGCGGGTTACGCACATCGTTAGCCGGACGAAGACGCGAGTGATTCACAAGACCACCATGTCGGCGTCGACACTTCCGTGGCGACCGTTGATGGTGTTCGTGTTGGTATCCGCCGGCATTACTTCCGCAATCGCGATTCTCGCCGCGTCGAGAGATTGGACCGTGCAGTCACCCGCTTGGGGCGTTCTGGCCCCTATTGCCATGTGGGCGCCGGCCCTGGCTCGCCTGCTTGCGCGTCGTACAGGTCGATCAGGATTTCGACCGCCCGCTCCGACTGTCGCGCTGGGGAGCAACAGGCGCGCGTGTCGTTCTTGTGCCGCTCGCCGTGCCGCTGGTGGTTTATGGGACCGCGTACTGTGTCGCGTGGTTTGCAGGGCTTGTGCAGTGGAGCCCCGGAGGCGGTCGGTGGACGACCGGATCTCAGATTGCCCTGAACCTCATCATCAATCTGCTGACCCTGGGAGTGATCGGCACGGCCACGGCTCTGGGCGAGGAAATCGGCTGGCGGGGCTATCTTCAGCCTCGACTTGACGCGGCGGGCGTGCACAGCAGCGTGATCATCGTGTGGCTCTGCCAGCTTCTGTACCACGCACCTCTGATCGCCGGAGCCCGATACGCAGGTACCGGCGGGTTCCTTGGTGATATGGCGCGCTTCGCGGCTGCAGATCTGGCTCTGGCCTTCATCTGGGCGGCCGAATCATATCGAGCCGTGAGCTTGTGGCCGGCGGTGTTCTTTCACAGCTTCCACAACACGATCTCTCAGTGGTTGTTTCCCCGTTTGTTCGTTGGCGGAGAGAACGAGCTCTGGCTCGGAGAGACCGGGTTCTTGCCTGCAGCGTTCTACGTTGTCGCAGGCGCGGCGTTCTACGCGTGCATGCGATGGCGCGGGCCGTCGTGGTCGGCTCTCACGCAGCGCGCCCTGCATCGGCCCGCCGTCGCATCGGCCGGCTAACCAGCGGTTGCAGCCGTCGGCGGCTGGTGCCATCATGAGCCGCCGCGGCTGAACCGCGAACAATTACCGTCGCCCTAATCGTGAAAGCCTCGCACGCGGAAAATGACATGAGTGATGGCTCCGGCGCAGAGGCTCGGCTGTGAGCGAGCTCGGCCGAGTTCGGGACAAGGCGTCGTGGGCGTCGTGGCGCGACACCTTGCTGAGCGTGCTAAGGGAGTGGAACCGCCACCAAGTCTGGAAAATCCTGACCGCTATCGTGGTGATCTGGATCGTCAGTGGCACAGCACTCCATTTCGCGGAACGTGACACGAATCCAGCGTTCGCGACGTTGGGCGAGTCCCTCTGGAGCGTCTGGGTCACCCTCTTCAGCGGACTCGAAATCGAGCTCAATTCTCGTGTCGGGCGGCTCGTGGTTGCCGCCGTGCTTGTCGTCGGTGTCGCCTTGGCCGGTTTGTTCACGGCCAGCGTAGCGTCGATCCTGATCGAACGCGCACTAAGGAGTCCTGAAGTGCCTAATCTTGAGATGTCTGGCCATCTGGTGCTGTGCAACTGGTCGCCGCGAGCACTAGACTGGGTACGCGAAGTGCACAGCGGTATCGTCAGCGACAAGCGGCCAGTCGTGATCGTTCACGACACACCCGACGAAGTCGTGCTGCCTGACAAACTGGATGAAGCTGCCTTCAACGACGTCTATATCGTCAAAGGCGACCCAGCCAACGAAGTGATCCTGCGCCGCGCCAAGGTTCCGCAAGCGCATTCCATCGTCATCTTGTCGGACGACCGCCAGGAGCAGCACGCCGACGGAAAAACCATCGTGTGCTGCATTGCCGTCAAGAACGTTTGCGGGCAAGGGCGCCAGCCCAACATCGTGGCCGAGTGCCAGGATCCGAAATACCGGTCGCACATGCGCAAGGCGGGTGCGGATGAAGTCATCTCGGCCGCCGATTTCGGATTGCGGCTGATGGCACGTGCCTCGCTCTTTCATGGCATGACGCGCGTTTATCAAGAGCTGCTCTCGGTCCGGCGCGACGCCAACGAGATGTACCTGGTGCCGGTGCCTGCGCAACTTGTCGGGATGGATTTCGTCGCAGCGGCAAACGTGTTCCTGCCTGATCGCACGGCTATGAAGGCGTGCCTTCTCATCGGGCTCTATCGCGGTGAACAAATGATGCTCAACCCGGTTGGCGGGGAAGCGGGACCGTTGCGCGAAGGCGATGAGCTGATTATGCTGAGCCAGACTCTGCCGGATCTTTCGCGGCTGCAGCCGCCCGACGCCCCCCTCAGAATTTCATAGGCACCCAGCCGCGCACCTGCGGGCCACTGGTGGGTGGATCATAGAGTCCGCCGTGCGACGCCTGCGATACGGATCAATCCTGCCTGAGGGCGGCGACCGGATCGATCCGTCCTGCGCGCAGCACGGGAATCAGCGCCGCACCTGCGCACGCCGTGACGATGCAAAGGAGGCTTGCGGCGTAGGCGACCGGATCGAAGAGACGCACGATCGACCCAATCGACCCCGCCCCAAAGTTCGCCAGGAGCACGGCGCCGAACGCGGCCGTGAGGCTGCCGCCGAGGAGCAGCCCGATGCCGACGGGACGAGCCGACTGTGACAACACGAGCGTGCCGATGCTTCGCCTGTTGGCGCCGAGCGCCATCCGCACGCCTATCTCCCTCGCGCGTTGCGCGACGAGATACGAGAGCACGCTGAACAGCCCCGACAAGGTCAGAAGAAGCGCCAGCGCGCCAAGCACGAGCGTCAGCCAGAATGCAATCCGCAGAAGATACTCGACCATGCGCGTGATGGTCCGCAGCGCGACGACCTCGCCGATGTCGGGGTCGATCGCCGCGAGGCGCTCGACGAGCGCGCGGCTGGCGCGCTCGGGATCGCCGTGCACACGCACCGCGAGCGACGTCCTGGCTGCGTCAGCGGTGATCGGCACGTAGACAACGGCCTCCGTGAACTCGGCGAGCGGGAGGCCCGCCACGTCGCGGGCGATGCCGACGACGACGAAGGTGCGCGAGGGAAGCGGCGGTTCATCGAGCTGGCGCGTGTCGCCGTTAGGGGCCGGCTCGAGCCGCAGGGTTTGCCCGACCGCGTCGAGGCCCGGCCACAGCTGATTCGTGACGCTCTCCGACACGACCACCACCGCGGCGCTTTCGCTCCGCTCGCTCGGCGCGAAGCCGCGTCCGCGCACGATGTCGATGCCGAGGATGCTGAAGTAATCGGGCGAGACGAACTGGTACGCGACCGTCGGCCTGCCGCTCGCGCCGTCGGCAACGGTGGCGCGTAACTGGCCGAGCGCCCCCGGCCACGAGGCCGCAACCGCGGCGACGGACGGATCGCTGGTCACGGCTTCGAGCACGGCATCGCGCGTCTGCTCCTTCCGGATGTTCACGAAGACGGTGTCGGCCGTGCGGATCCCGGGATCGATCGTCGCTGCCTCCCACGCGCTACGCAGGAAGACGGCGGAGCATATGAGGAGCAGCACTGAAGCCGTCACCTGAAGGGCGACGAGCAGGTTCCGGGCGCGGCCGGGACGCGCATCACGCACCACCTCGCCGCGCACCGCCCGCACCAGCTCGAGGCGGGTCGCCTGCAGCGCCGGCGCGAGCGCGAAGAACATGGTCGAGACCATCGCGCCGGCAACCAGGAACAGCGCGACGCGCCAGTCGGCCGGCGGCACGGCGAGACGAATGTCGCCGATGGCCGGCGCCCAGGTGCTCGTCACCGCGTAGACGATGGCTGCGAGCACGAGCCGTGAGATGCCGAAGGCGACCGCCGCCGATACCAGCGCGAGCAGCAGGCTCTCGGTGAGCAGCTGCCAGATGATGCGGCGCCGCGACGCGCCGATTGCCAGCCGGATGCCGATCTCGCGCTGGCGTGTGACGCCGCGCGCGAGCAGCAGGTTGGCGACGTTCGCGCATCCGATCATCAGGACGAGGCCGAACGCAAAAAAGAGCGGCGTGAAGAGCAGCATGACGTCGGCCGACAGCGGCACCGTGCCCTGCCTCGGTTCGAGCACGAGGTACGGGCCACCCCGCTCGACAGAAGCTTCAGCCGCACCCTGCGAGTCCCACACGCGGAGCTTCGCGAGCGCCTGTTCGCGCGACAGCGTTGGATTCAGCCGTCCGATGATGCTGATAACGACGGCGTCTTTGTCTCCGGCATCGATGCGGCGGAACTGGCCGAGGAGCGAGAGCGGCGCCCAGAAGTCCGGCGCCGCGACCTCGAGTCCGCGAAAGCCTTCCGGCATCACGCCAACGATCTGGAATGGGACGCCGTTCACCAGGAGCGTCCGGCCGAGAACGCCGGGATCGCTCGCGAAATGTCGAGACCATGCGCGATGGCTGAGGACAACCGCCGGATGGCCGCCGCGCTCGTCGTCCGACGGCGTGAGCGTACGCCCGCGCGCGGCGCTGACGCCGAGGACGTGGAAGAAGTTGCCCGTCACGAGCGAACCTTCCATCCTCCGGCCATCGATCCAGCGGTCGATGTCTGGCCCCATCGCGAAGGCATCGGAGAACACGCCCGTCTCGCGGACGAGCGCTTCATACTGCGGGCGCGTGAAGCGCTCGCGCTCCGCGTCGTCGGATTGCTGACGCTCCACCGCGAACAGCTCGTGCGGGTTGCGCACCTCGTCCACGCGAAAGATCACTTCGTTGAGGAACGTGAACACCACGGCCACCAGGCCAAGGCCGAGCGCCACCGTCGTCACGATCGTCAGGGCCACCAGGGGCGCCCGGCGGAACGAGCGAAGGGCGTAAAGGACGTCTCGCACCACGTTGTCGACGAGCGCCGTGCCACGCGCGTCGCGGCACTCGTCGGCGGCGACGGTCACCGAGCCGAAGCGCGCCATCGCGCGCGTCCGCGCCTCGGCGGGGCTGACGCCGTTGGCGATGTGCCTCTGTGTTTCGCGCTCGATATGAAATGCGAGCTCGTCATCCAGGTCGCGCTCGACGCGGCGTGGCGCAAACACGGCGCGCGCCCCCAATTTCAGTCGGCGGAGGTTCATGAGCGTTACGCCAGCTTCATCACGCGCCCGATGGCGGCGCACATCCGTTCCCACTCGCCGGTTTCGACCGCCAGTTGCCGCCGTCCGGCGGACGTGAGCCGGTAATACTTGGCGCGCCGGCCCAGCTCCGACACGGCCCATTCCGCGTCGATCCAACCCTGGTGCTCGAGGCGATGGAGTGCCGGGTAGAGGGAGCCCTGATTGACCTGCAGGACTTCGTCCGAGATCTGCTGGATCCGCTCCGCGATCGCCCAGCCATGGAGCGGCTGCGTCTGCAGCGTGCGCAGGATGAGCATGTCGAGCGTGCCTGGCAGAAGGTCGGGGATGGCGCGGCGGGTCATGGTGTCGACTATCGACACTAACGCGCGCAACGGTCAGATGTCAATCGCTGGGCGTGACGACGGCAGGCAGGCGGATTGCAGCCTTATGATGCGTCACGCACCGCATCTATGTCGCCGCCTCGCGCGCACGTAGCAGCACGAGCAGCGCCTCTTCGAAGTCGCGTTGATTCATCGCCTCCGCCCAGATGCCTGCCTCGCGCGGTGGCAGTGGGTGGTCCACCTCCGGAATGGACAGGACGTCAGCCAGCGGGCGCGTCGTGCCCTGACGCAGCGTGTTCAGGTTTCGGGCCAGGGCGTCGCGTTGCGGCCCGGCCGCCGCCGTCGTCAACGTCGTCGCGAACCCCTTGACGGCCACATTGACGCTGCCTGTTACGGCGAATGCCACGTTATAGAAGTTGTTCGCCGCAAGCTCGCGCTCCGCGTCTCCCACGCGTTTAGACGAGTGGAACAGGCCCTGCGCGAGATCCAGCACGCGCAGCCAGCGGCCTTGTGCCCGTTTCATCTGACACAGACGCTCGAAGAACAGCGGAATGACGCGCTGAAACTGCGTGGCCTCGGCGAGAACGAGCTTCGCGCGCAACAACGCCTCGTCGTCTTCGCCTGCCACCTGAATGAGCCTCATGATTACCGGGCCGCCGCCATCCAGGATGGTTGCGCGCAACTGCTCGAGGCTCTCGCGCTCTGGCACATTGGAGAGTCCGCGCTCGGGGAGCTGTCGCGCGCGCATGGCGGCGAGCACTTCGTCGAGCAGATTGAGGGCCAGCGGTCGCAGCGGTGTGTGAAAGCCGATGAATTCCGCCAGAGCGGCCCGCACGCGCGCGCCGGCTGGCGTGTTGCCCGGGTGTTGATCGACCTGTGGTTGAAGTCGTTTCAACGCGCTCGATGCGCTGCCTCGTCGTGCATTGACCGCCGCGCGAACGATCTCGATACGCTGAGCGGCATCGGGGTTGACGGCGAGCGGGAGCTGCTTCGCCGCCCGATCGACTTCGCTCCAGGCGAGATCGTATTCACCGAGTGGGAGGAGAACGTAGGCGAGACCGATCAACGCGTTGGCGAGTTGACTGGCGCCGCCGTCTTCAACGGCGGCGGAGATCGATCGCCGCCAGAGATCGATCACCGTGTCCTGATCGCCGTCGGTCTGCGATTCGAGCGTGGCACTCTCGGCGTAGATGATGGCGAGCAGGCCGGGATGCGCTACGGCGTTCGCCAGCCCGATGGCGGGCTCGAGTGCGGTACGGGCTTCGTCCAGCTTCCCCTGCGCACGATGCACGACCGAAAGGTTCATCAGCGCCGCGGCCATGTTCCGCTGCCACTCGGCGAGGGTTTCCGGCGGCGTCCCGGCGGCAAGGTGTCCTTTCACCGCTTCCCAGAACGAGATTTCCACTCGGGTCCATCGCTCCGCACCTTCGACGTCACCGTCCGCCATTCTTCCCGTCGCCATGGTGCGGAATACCGTGGCTGCCGTCTTGGGAACGCGATCGCCCCAGCGCTCGACCTCCGCGGCGAGTGCGTTGCGAACGGCGGCGGCGGCCTCGCGCTGGCCAAGCCTGCTCAGCAGGCCCGCGCAGAATGCCGCGCTCGAGAGCGGACCGACGTACGGCTCAGCGAAGAAGTGCCGGATGCGGGTCCGCGCACGATCCTCTGCCTCGCGAAGGGCTCCTCGATCGTTCTCGATCGGCACGTGGGGCACCTCCACACCGAGCGCGCCGAAGAAGGCTGGTAAGGCGGCAGTGACTATCGCCCCGCGCGCACCGACGCGCTGTTTGAGGGCGACGACTTCGTCCGACGCTTTGCTCGTTGGATGCACCACCCACGTGAAGCCCGGCGCATCGGCGTCGATCGCCGACAGCGCAAGATAGTCTTTCCCGAACCGCAGGTCACCGCCGGAGTAGCCGAGCACGAGCACGTGATGGGTGCGATAGAGCGCCGACAATCGTTCGCGCATCGGCGCGGGTAAGCCGCGCAGCTTCTGGCTGACCGTATCGACGAGGGTGTCGGTCGCCGACACCGATCCGTGAATCTTGTAGAGCGTCGTCTGGTTGGTCTCGACGCCCTGGCTCGCGAGATTCGCCGTGGTGAGCACGTTGAGCGGGACAGCAGCATCGCGGAAGGCCCGCTCGATCAGCGTGTCGAAGTTGGTGGTGACGATCGTCGGCAGGGCACGGCGTTGGGCGAGCGCGGCCAGCGCGTCGTGGTTGGCGTTCGCGTGCTCGGAGTCGAGCACATCGAGCACGGTGAAATACCCTTCGGCGGCAAACGAGCGCACCAGCAGATCGGAGAACGCCTCGACCTGGATCTGCTCGATGGCGAGGCCCTGCAAGGCGCCCGGAGCGCTGGCTTCGAGCGCCGGAAGGCCGCGCAGGGTGCAGGCCTTGGCCTCCTCGAGAATGGCGCGATTGAAGCTCGACCAGTCGGGTAGGAACGACGGGCCGAGCTTGGAGATGCCGGCGCCGGCGAGGACGAGCAGTCGGCCTCGCGTCAGGGCCTCGGCGAGCGCGGGGGAATCGGCCAGGGAGAGCAATGCACCGTCGTCGGTCGAGGCCACGGCGATCTCCTTTGCACTCTGACGGACGTCGATTCGTCGATGTTCGGCGCACAGTGTCCGGCGACGTCGCGTCTGCGCGAAGGGAGATGCTACTGCACTCTGAAGGCCGAACAGGAAGCAGCAAGCTGGACGCTAGGCCGAAACCAGCGATGCGCGGGCCCGTCACAGCTGCTGTGCGATTGGGATGATTCCTGCATCGATATGTATGCGCGGCTCGCTTCAAGCGAACCTTATGCTCAGGCGAGTGCCGGCCCTAGTTCACGGATGCTTCCGACTGACGCAGAACAAAACTCAAGAGGATCGACATGCTACGAGACACAGACGCGGTCGCCACGCTCGCGGTCAAGGACCTCGGCACGGCGGCCAGGTTTTATCAGGAGACGCTGGGGCTCAGTCGAGCCGGTGCCGAAGACGACGAGGCCATCGTGTTCGAGAGTGGGGACACCACGATCAACGTGTACCGGTCAAGCTTCGCCGGCACGAACAAAGCCACGGCCCTGACCTGGACGGTTGACGACGTCGAGGATGTCGTCCGCACGCTCAAGGCCAAGGGCGTCAAGTTCGAGCACTACGATTTGCCGGACACGAGGCGCGAGGGCGACGTGCACGTCTCCGGCGACATCAAGGTCGCTTGGTTCAAAGATCCGGACGGCAACATCCTCAGCGTCGTGAATCGCTAAGACCTTGAGCCTTGACCATGGACGAGCCACGAACCTGCGGTGAGGGCCTTGCCCAGCGCTCGGCCCTTCCAGCGCGAGTGAGCGCGTTGACCGCCGCGATGGTGGAGGTTCTCGACACGCACCAGCACACGCTCGATCTCACCGACGACAACGCCAGGGCGGAACACATCGCCTACCAGCAGCTCGCGAACGATTACCGCCGCCTCACGTCCCAGCTTCGCGCGATTGCCGATCGCATGCTCGGATATCGGGATCTTCCGATGGCCCGTCATCATGCGCAGGCAATGCTCGCACCGGAAGTCCGCGGCGCACTCGTTAACCTCGTGGAACGCGAGCGCGATCTCGCGGCGCTCCTGAAGACGTGGGTTGAGGAGGATCAGGCGATGCTCGTCGTTTCGAAGGAGTCACCATGAGCAGTCCCCAGACAGAGAGCCTCCACCTGACACGAGTGCCGATCACAGAAACCGGCATGCTTATTCGAAAGCCGGTCGCCGAGGTGTTCGAAGCGATTGTGAACCCAGACATCACCACGAAGTTCTGGTTCACGAGAAGTAGCGGGCGGCTCGCGGTCGGTCGGCCGATCCGCTGGGATTGGCAGATGTACGACGTCTCGATCGAGGTCACCGCCAAGATGATCGACAACAACCGGCGGATTGTCATCGAGTGGCCGGGATACAGCGGCCCCACGACCGTTGAATGGACGTTCGAGTCTCTGAACGACGGCACTACGTTCGTGAGGGTTACCGAATCCGGCTTCACGGGCACCGGCGATCAGCTCGTGAAGTACGTAGCCGATTCAACACAGGGGTTCACCCTCATGCTCGCCGGCTTGAAAGCGCTCCTTGAACATGGTGTGAGGCTCAATCTCGTGGGAGACCGTTATCCCAAAGGGGTCGACGAACACGAGCTCACGAAGGATTAGCGCGGCGGCGGGCTGGCGACAAGCACCGACCTCAACGTCGACGCGGCACACCGCTGTCGATTATCAGTTCGCCAACGTGTAGCCGCCGTATTCAAGGTTGCCTACGGTGAGTCTGGGCACACGCCCGCGTTTCATAGCGAATGCGCCAACGGCGAGACGCCCGGGTGAGCACCCGCTATTTCGTCGGCACGCGTCGCTTCAACTCCTCGAACGCGTTCGAGCGGTGCCTGCCCATTTATCGAGCGTGGGGTCAAGCCGACCGCGAAGTCGTCGAGTCGATCGAACGATTGCTCGCCGGTTCTAAGTGACCCAGATGTGGGGCGACGAATCCTCCTCGCGCTCGCTGATCTTCGTCTGACTGCGACCTACTTCTTCAGCGTGAACGTCATCTCAACTGTCACTTCGACTGCGACCGGTTCGCCGGCCCTCGAGCCTGGCTCGAACTTCCATTGGCGGACAGCGTCCATGGACTGCTCGTCTAGCCCATATTCCGTGTCAAGCGACTGGGTAACAGAGACGTCGCCAACATCACCGGTCGCGAGAACGACGACGCTCATCAGGACGGTCCCTTCAATCTTGGCCTGCATCGCTTCGGGGGTATAGTGCGGCTTCACTTCTCTGACGACACGCGGCAGCGTTGTCCCTGAACCAGGTTTGTAGATCTGGCTCGTCTCTGCATGCAGTGTGGAACTGATTGGAGCGTAGACTGCGGTCGCGAACGCGATCCCGGCCGTGATGCTGACGGCGACGGCCATTCTGATAACGAGCGAGTGACGGCTCATTGACACCTCCTGTGCGATAAGCGCGACGCGCTGTTCGAGGTGGCGCCGGCGGATGAGCGCGGTGGCGCCGAACAGGCGCGAGCGAGCGGTCGAAAATTCGAGCAACGCGGCAGCGTAGGCTCGTCGATCGCCGGTGTGAGCGATGGTCGCTTCGTCCACGACCGTTTCGCGCGCGAGGCTCAGGCGTGATGCGAGCGCGCGCGCGGCTGGGTGGAACCAGAGGACCGCACACCACAGTTCCTCGAGCAGCGCCCACAGCCAGTCTCGTCGCCGCACGTGGATCAGTTCATGAGTGAGCACGGCTCGTTGAATGGCTGGCGAAACGTCCCGCACGTCGTGCGGGAGCAGCACAATCGGACGTCGCAACCCTATCGTTGCTGGGCACGTGACCGCGCCGGAGAAACGGATGTCGGCCCTGACACCGAGTTCGCGTGCCAACGACGCGGAGAGCGGCTCCAGATCATCGGCGAGTTCCGAGTTGGCGCGAAAGGCCTGCAGTTTGACGAGACCGGCGGCGAGCCACGCCAGCCTGATCACCGCGCCGGCCGCAAGCAGAGTGATAACGATCGCCGCCCATCCAGTGTCCGAGGATGCGGCACCGACCTGCATTCCGGCAATCGCGAACGATGCCACACTCCACAGCACGCCCCCGGCAAGCCGTTCACCAGACGAGTCGAGATTCAGCCACACTTGAGAGGTCGGCCACAACACACTTGCCGCGAACAGGCACTGCCAGAACCGCAGGCACGCACGGGGTGTCTTGACTCGAAGGGCGCTTATGATCACGGCACTGGTCCCGACCAGCACGGCGAGCTGCACGCTATAGGCGACCAGGTTCGACAACCAGAGCATCATGAGCCCTCCTCGTCGAGCAGCTTTTGCAGCATGCGACGCTCGCGGTCGGTGAGTCCCTTCTCCTTGGCGAGGTGCAACAGGAGAGGGCGGGCCGAGCCGTCAAAGACGCGATCGACGAATTCGCGCACCATCGATTTGACGACCGCGTGCTGAGAGCGAACGGGGACGTAGATCTGTGCCTTCTCACCGGGCTGTTTCCTGAGATGGCCCTTCACCTCGAGGATGTTCATCATCGTCTGCACGGTCGTGTAGGCAACCGTGCGGCGGTTTCGGAGTGTGTCGTAGATGTCGCGAACGGTCGCGCGGCCATGCCGCCAGACGAGTTTCATGATTTCAAGCTCTTGCGGAGTGAGGGTCTCGGATTTCGGCCGCATGCGTTACTAATTACTTAGTATGAATGAATTCGCGTGTCAAGTTGATCAGCTGGTTGCGTCAGATAGGAGGCGCTGGAGACTGCCGCCTCGTTGGGTACGGTCCCATACGCGTCGAAGGCTCAGTTTGGCTATGCTCTTGCAGTTCGCCACCTGAGGACTAGCAGCGCCTGGGCTGCTGATGTCGAACTTCGTGAAGGAGAACGACTATGCCAATTCGTGCGTTCGTCGTGGTTCTTCCGATGCTCATCTTTCTCCTCGCGGGCTGTGGCGCGCCGCCTACGGCCGAGGCGGATGCGGCGCGTCAGTCGATGGCCAGTGCTTCGAGCGCGGGCGCGGACAGGTACGCCGCCGCATCGCTCAAGGAGGCGCAAGTGGCCGAGGCGGCCCTCGACGCCGAGCTGAAGGCGCAGGAGGGGAAATTCATCAAGTCGTACGACCGCGCCCGCGAGCTCGCCGTCGCCGCGAAGGCCGCCGCTGATAAGGCTGCGACGGATGCCAAGAGCGCACGCGAGCGCGCGGAGGCGGAAGAGGCGAAAAAGGCGAAGGCCGCCGCGGCGCGACGCGAGAAGCTCGCCAAGGCGGTTCGCGTCGGCGGTCAGATTCGTCCGCCAATCAGGGTTAAGGAGGTCGCCCCGGTCTACCCGGCCATCGCTCAGTCCGCTCGGGTACAAGGCGACGTCGTGATCGAAGCGACGATTGACGAGGAGGGCAAGGTCGCCGACGCACGCGTCGTGAAGTCGGTGCCGCTGCTGGACCAGGCGGCACTTGACGCCGTCCGGCAGTGGGAGTATCGACCATCCCTGCTGAACGGCATTCCCACAGCAGTGCTCACGACCGTGACAGTCAAGTTCACACGGCCGTAGGATTCCCGAGGCGGAGCCTCAAAGAAGGCGAGCGTGTCGGGTGCCGCCATTCTCCCCGGCCGGCACCCGCTCACAGCGCCGCCGCTGGCCTGGCTCCGCCCCTGACCGCATCGAAGATAGAAATCTCAGCCCCATCGGGGAGCGTTGTCGCCAGCCTAACGGGTGTAGCGAGTGTTCTCCTGCGAGTACGACGAGGTGGTGGTCGGCGGTGCGCTGGACCAGGGTGCAATCGCCACGAGAGGGGTGATTATATCGAGCGGAAATGCTGAACGGACGAGGCGGCATGGCTGGCGAGCCGAAGAACTACATCACACCCGGCGGGTACCGCCGGCTGCAGGAGGAGCTCGCACGGCTGTGGAAGGTGGAGCGCCCGCCGGTCGTCACCAGCGTGGCGTGGGCCGCGGGCAACGGTGACCGCTCCGAGAACGCTGATTACATCTACGGCAAGCGGAAGCTGCGCGAAATCGACCGGCGTATCCGCTACCTTTCGAAGACTCTCGACCGGGCCGTGGTGGTGGACAACTCGGGTAAGACACACGAGCGCGTGCATTTCGGCGCGACCGTGACGATCGTCGGCGAAACCGGCGACGAGCGCGATGTCACCATCGTCGGCGTCGACGAGCTCGACGTTGGCGACGCGCGCGTGTCCTGGCGCTCGCCGCTGGCCAGGGCGCTGCTGACGGCACGGGTGGGAGACACGGTGACGGTTCGCGCGCCGCGCGGTCCCGAGCGCCTCGAGATCGTCGCGATTCGCTACAACGACCTGAGTTAGCGATTCCGAGTTGTCGTCGAAGGTTCCCGCGGCGATCCTGAAGGCGCGCGACTTCCCGGATGGCGAGATCTGGGACGAGACCATCGAACTCGCTGGTGTTCCTGCTCGCGCAGACCGGCGATGCGCTGATCTCGCTCATCCGCACTATTACTTCGACTTCCTCAGGCACAAGCGCAGCGGGCTCACCCGGACTACGCCAGTTACAGGAGGATGCTGCAGACGGGAATGGAGCGTCTCTTCAGGAATGCTTCGCACGCGAGCCTCATACAACGATATCGTCCGCTGGCCACGCTGTCTCAGGGGTACGATTCGCCCGCGGTCGCCGCGCTGGCCGCCGAGTCGGGATGTACGGACGCGCTCACCTGCATCGCGCCGCCAACGTCCGAAGGTCACCAGTGGGGGAGAAGAGCTTCTTGAAACTGAAGCCCCTCGTTACGGTCACGGCGGCAACAAAAGGAGAGGCAGGCGGTCAGTAAGAGCGTGCGGGTCTGGTCGCCCGTCGTCATATTGTGAAGATCCTCGGGAGGCCGGCGCGCGGCTTCGCTGGCGAGCCGGACGGAAGAGCACCTGCGACGCGCATCGGTAGCTGACGTCGTCAGGTGAGTGAATTGCGCGGTGGACCCATCAACTCTTGAACGCCGCTGGTGGATTGAATCCTCCAATGTGCCGACCGAGCATTTCGGCGAATGTGATTGGTGTGGCGTCCTCCCAGTAAGGCCCCATGATCTGGATTCCCACCGGCAACCCGCCCGGCGTCCGTCCAATCGGCGCGACCGTCGCGGGGCAGCCCGTGAGCGTTGCTGGAGCGATCCACTTGATCAGATCCATGTACGGTCGCGGCCCGGTGGATGTCATCAGCATGCGACGCATCGCTGGCTCGCTATGGTCGTGCGGAAAGGCTTCGCTGAATGCCGCCGGTGACAGAAACACATCGACTTCATCGAAATACCTTTGCCAGTGCGCGCGGAATGCGAGTCGGCGAAAGTTCTGCGTCTGCCAGGTCGCAAACGGCGCAAGACCCGGTGGCTTGGGAGCGCTGCCCTCCAGGAATTGCTTCCGCGCTTCCGGTGGCGTCACGCTGTACAAGAACGCGAAGAGGTGGAACTCGTAGGTCTCGAGCAGCTCCTCGTGCCGGTATCCAGAAGGCCATCCCGGCTTGAGGGTTGCGCCTTCGCGTTCCAACGCCGTAATCGCCTGTTCGAGGAGCGACTTCACTTCGGGAACCGGCGGCGCAGATGGATCATCAATCAGATACCCGACACGGAACTCGTTCAAACGACTCTTGCGGCTCGGCGGCAGATTCCACGTCCACGCTTTGGCGTCCCAACCAACCGGCCCACCGAGCACGCTGAGCGCGCTGAGCAGATCGCCGGCGCTGCGGGCTATCGGGCCGCCAACCGCCAGCAGCGAGGAGAACCCGGGCAGAACACTGGCACCGCCTGGGGCGTGGCCATCCATGCTCACGAGGTCGAGCGTGGGTTTGTGCCCGTAGAGGCCGCAGAAGTGCGCAGGCACTCGTATCGATCCACCGATATCACTCCCGACACCCAAATACCCGATGCCGGCGGCAAGCGCCGCCGCAGCTCCTCCAGAAGACCCTCCGGGCGTTCGCTTGACGTCCCACGGATTGTTGGTCACGCCGTAGATCGGGTTGTAACTCTGCCAGTCCGAAAGATTCACCGGCACATTCGTCGCGCCCGTAAGCACAGCTCCCGCATTCAACAACCGTTGCACGGCCACGGAGTTGACCGGCGCCTTCGAGTCGCGGAGCGGAGGAAGTCCCCAGGTGCACGGACGGCCCGCCACGGCAAAACTCTCTTTCACGTGAATCGGGACCCCGTGGAACGCGCCCGAAGAGACGCCGGCGGCCAGCGATTCGTCGGCCTTCTTGGCTTGCGCCAGCGCTTCATCTCGAAGCTGATAGACAAACGCATTCAGCTGCGGGTTGAATCGTTCGAGGCGTTCGAATGTGCGCCGGGTGAGCTCCACAGACGAGACACGTTTCTTCTGAATAGCGTCCGCTGCTTCCGTTGCGGACATGAAGTCCACGTCGGAGAATGCGAGATTCGAAAGGTCCGTTGCTGCTCCCCCGCTGTCGGGGGGGCTCGTGCACGCTGTCACGAGCGGAAGCGTGGCAGCACCGCCAACCATCGAAAGCACGTCGCGTCGCGAGAGCCTTTTGTCTTCAGACATCGGAACCTCCGCTACGAACTTTCGACTTCCAGGTTTCAGCTCGCCGCCCAACGCCGGTGTCTACTTCACGAGCGCTCGCAGTTGATCAGCGCGTGCAACGACATTGTTCCCCACTTGCGCGGCGACACGAGGACGAACCGATACATCTGGCGCGATGTCGTATTTGGAATCAGTCTCCCTGAATGGGCCGGATTGACGACTGGAAAAGCGTGACTGGCGTGCCACTGCTGAACGATCCCTTCGTGACCGGTATTGCCTTCATCGCGGGTCCGTCAGATTTCCGAGAGATTGTGCGAGACTCTCACAGACCCTCAGCTTTTGGGCCGATGCTCTCGCCAAGTGACACCCTCGCGATCGCGCTATTTTCCTCGGGCGTGCGAACATGACCTTCCCCGACAGGATCAATCGCACGGTATTCCTCTCTTGAGCGTTATTGCGTCTTGAGCGTTATTGCGCGACGAAGGTCGTCGTCTTGTCGTTGACGCTCACGGAGTACGTGGTGCCGCGCCGAAAATCGCTGCCGAGGTTGATGTTCAGCTCGTACGAGCCGTAGATCATTGTGCAGGGCGGGCTCCCCGTCGGCATCCAATTCAGCACGGTCACCGTGATCGCCTCTGGCGACCGCTGGGTCTCGTGTCGGTTCTTTTCCGCGCAACCGCTTGGCAGGCCCGCGCGTACGCTCAGCAGGTACTGCGGCGGGTCGGACTCGAGGATGCGGACAGCAAGGCCGTCGATCGGAGCCAGCACCGCCTGACGGCCGGATGATGAAGGAGAGCTGGGAAGGCCGTCGGTCGCCGATGCACAGGAAATAGCCGACAGAGCCGCTAGTACGACGCCGCCTCTCGCGATCATGCGTCTCATGTCTCTCATTATCTGACCTTTCAGACGCGCCTGCTACCGATTCGGCTTCATCCATCATGACCCAGCAGTCACAGTGGCTGTCCCTCGTGGACGAAAATCGCGTCCGTCTCGTCTCGACGCGCGTCGCCGGAAAAGTCGAAGACAGCAAGTCACAGTACATCCAATGTGTGACCGCGCGCCGGCCATCCAAGAGCCCGGCCTCGCCCAAGAGGCCGGGGTCGCACACGACCGAGCGGCTGACGCAATCGTCATAAGAATTGTAGCGAGCGCCTGTGGTCAAGAAGGGACCCAATGAGACGAACAGTCTTGATTGCAGTTGTTCTGGTCATGAATGTCGGAGGCTGCGACCGGCCTACGGTACACGCAGCGACGATCAGCACTGCTGCCCCGCGATCCACCGGCACTCCTTCGTCGACCAGGGAGGAGCAAGCGATTCCGCCGCCCCCTGGTTCCCGGACCGCTCCTGACCGTCCAGGCCCAGTACCGCCCCCGGACCTCCAGGGCTTTCCCACAACCACAGCCCCCAATGAACTAGCTGCCGTCGCGCTCCCCAACAACTTCAGCGACGTCACGACTTTGTTCGATCGACTTCCTCCTGAGGTTGCGGGTCATACGCGTTCGCCGCAGTTTGATCGCATATCTCCCGAGCGTTCAACTGTCGGCTACGGCGAGGCAATGCGGATAGCCGGGATAGGAAACGCCATTCTCCGGATACAGGCGATTGATGTTGCGAGGGGCGGTTTCTTCCCACCAAACTGGACAGGTGGGCACGTCATCGCCTCTATGGGGCGAGGCAGGGAGGCTCAGGACGCTGGCCGGGATGGCGACCTGTTCTGGATGCGTAGCGAGACGTTTGAGCAGACTGCTGGATCGGCTGAGCGATTCCCGGTATACGGAATGCTGTGGGGTCGAGTCGACAGCCCTTGGATATTCTCCATCCAGGCCGACGATCGCGAGAATCGTGACGCACTGCTTGCCGCCTTTGTCACTGCGGCCAAATCTTCATTGCGATAGCAGTCCTTGGCTTGAAATTCTCGCGCCATTCAGCGGTTAAGGCCCATCTTGTTCAAGATCGCCGCGAAGCGCGGCTCGGAGCGGAGGGTATCGAACATGGGATCCCGACCTATCCACGGCATCATCTGCGAATCGGCCGCGAGGGCCCGCTCGAGGTTGTCGAGCGTGCGGGTGCGGTCGCCAAGACCGAGGTACACAAGCGCCAGGTTGAACGGCAGTATCTTGCCATCCCGTGAGATCTTCTTGAGCTCCGCAAGCTCGATCATCGCGGCCTCCCGATCGCCCGCAGCGCCGTAGGCGAACGCGAGATACGCGGTCACAAACGGTGGCGATTCCATCGCCTTGGCTTTCTTCAAGGCCGGGATCGCCTCACGAAACTTTCCCACCTCGAGATCGGTCCACCCGTCGACCATCACGGGGAAGAAGTACATCGGATCGAGCTCGGCTGCCTTCCGTGCAAGCTCCTTGGCCGGCGCGGAGTTCCGTTGGAACATGAACGGGGTGGCAGCATCGATCAGGACCTGAGGAGACAGCGGATCCAATTCGAATCGCGCGCCTTCCCTCGGCGATCGCTTCGTCGAACCGCCCCTGGAAAGACAGCGCCAAGCCGAACTGATCGTGCGCAAACGCGTAATTCGGGTTGAGCGTGAGAGCCCGCCGGAATTCGCGCTCGCACCCCGCCAGGTCATATTCGTAAAACAGTTTGAACACAGCGAGGGACGTGTGTGCTTCGGCGGAATCGTCGTCCAATTGGACGGCCTTCTGAGCTGCGGCCTCGGCCTTGGGCCTTGCCTCGGTGGCGGTGAGAAAGCCTTCGTTATACCCGGCCCAGAGGTACGCGTCCGACAGTCCGGAAAACGCCGGTGCAAACTCGGGACTCAACGTGACGGCTTCCTCGAACTGCGCGATCGCTTTCTGCAGGTTCTCGTCGCTTGGGCGATTGAAGAAGTATCGGCCCTTGAGATACGCATCGTGCGCCTCGGGATTAACGCTCGGTGTCGCGGTCAGCCGTGACTGCTCGCTCGAGGTGAGTCGTACGTTGACCTCTCGGGCGATCGCCGACGCAAGTTCCGCCTGGAGCGCCAGCACGTCGCGCGAGCTGCGTTCGAAGGTGTTCGCCCAGAGGTGCTTATCCGCCCGCGCATCGATCAATTGCGCCGTGATCCTCACTTTGTCACCGGATCGCGACACCGAACCTTCAACAATCGCGTCGACGTTGAGCTTCTCAGCAATGTCAGGCGTTGGCGGAGTATAGCAAAACCGACCGTGTGCCGACATCTTCCGGAGTTGTGTGCATCGAAACGAGCGCGGACGCTGCTGGCTGCGGGCCGGTGTAGTGGCGACTCGGATCCGCCAGACTGCGGAGCACGTAGACGGTGCGCTTGGGTGCAGACATGTGGCGAGGAAGTGCAAGCGACGGTGCTGCGCGAATCGCGAAGAAATCAGCGCAGTGAAACAGACCGGATCGCGATTACTTCAACGCGACGGGCGGTGGCTTGATGCAAAACCTGCGACGCCCCGGTGGGGCCGTCCTTCGCGCAGAAGTCGCACGTGTGGATGAATTGCAGTCGTCTCAGGTCCACCTTCGCGGCGGAGCCGCTACGGTGGGCAACCTCCGCGTGATAATGAGCGGAGGTTGGTGGACCAGATTCTCGCCAGTTGGAACCTGATTAGCCATTGGCTGAGGCACGTCGAAGCAACTTCAGGCGGCGGCCAACAAATGTGATGTGGTACTTGGAGAGCGCAGATGACTACGCATCGCCTCGCCGTCGCAGGGATCCTTCTGGCCGCATGGGCGACTCTGGCGGCCGCTACGAGAGGTCAGGTGAACCAGTTCGCGGGTGTTGCGCTGACCACGACGCACGTCGCCGGCAACGTGTATATGGTTCAACGCCCGGGCGGCGGCGGGAACGTCGGCGCGTTCGTCGGGCCGGACGGTGTCCTGCTGGTGGACTCACTCTTTGCGCCGCTGGCAAATCGCCTCGTGGCGGCGGTGAGGAAGATCACGGATCGCGAGATTCGGTTTCTGCTCAACACGCATGTCCACCCGGATCACATCGGCGGCAACGAACCGCTCGGCACTCGCGGCGTGCTGATTTTCGCGCACGACAACGTGCGCCTTCGCATGCTCGAACGCCTGCGGTTTCCGCGGCAGGGCGGACAATTCGTCGCGCAGCCGCCCGAGCGGGCGCGCCCGATCGTCACCTACAACGACAAGATCAGCTTCCATGTGAATGGCGAGGAAGTCCGCGCGTTCCTGGCGCCACCGGCACACACCGACGGCGACACATTCGTCTACTTCCCGCAATCGGACGTGCTGCATCTCGGCGACGTGTTCCGGACGACGAGCTATCCGATCATCGACGTCTACAACGGCGGTACGGTGGCGGGAACGATTAAGGCACTGGACATGGCGATCGCGATGGCTGGACCGAACACGAAGATCATTCCAGGCCATGGACTGGCGGTCGTCGACCGGCGCGCCGTCGTGGAGTTCCGCGACATGCTGGTCGACATCCGCGATCGTGTGCGGGCGCTCATCGCGAGCGGCAAGACGCTCGACGACGTGATGGCCGCGCGGCTCACCGCGAATTACGACGCGCGATGGGGCCAGGAAGCAACCTGGACCGCCGGCGATTTCATTCCGATTCTGTATTCCGAGCTCGGCGGACCGGCGCTGCGGACGCGCTGACCCGCCCCCGACTGACCCTGGGATCCCGAACGCCCGCGGCTAAACCAGTGGAGATCGTTGCGGCGATGGGTTGAAAACGCTTTACCCACGTGTCTGGAAAGGACCCCCGCTGATTCTGACTTCCCCTACGGTTCGAACGTCTCCCATCGCTCGCGCACGGTGGCCAGAAGTTGTCGGAATCGCGCATCAGTTCGCAACGGCTTCAGAAACGGATCGTGGTGCGCCAGGAATGGGTAATTGATGAATCCACGGTCCACGGCAATCGAGAGCCAATGGATGGCGCGGTCCGGCATGTCGGCGGCGGCGTAACCGATCGCGAGGAATCGGGGAAAGACGTCCGTGGCACTCGCGATCGCCTCGATCTCCGGTGTCAACACCGCTAATGCGTCCGACCGATTTCCGGCAAATGCGTGCGCCAGAAAATACGTCAGTCGCGCCGGGAGTGTGTCCTCCACCTGCGGTGGGAACGTCGCTGCGATCTCCCTGACCTCATTCATACGGCCGTTAACCGCGAGAATCGGCACGTAAAAGAGCCGCGTCATTGGGTTGCCGGGGTCCATCTCAAACATCTGCCGATATGGGCCGATCGCCGCCGGGAAGTTGCCTTCCATGAGGTCCGCAAACCCGGGCATGCAGCGGGTCAACGGCGTCAAGGGGTCGACCGCGAGCAGTTGGTCGATCAGCGCGCGTGCGAACGACACTTTCCCGGAGATCAGATAACAATTGCAGAGCAGGACAAGCGTGTCCGGGTTGTTCGGGTCAATCTCACGCGCCGCTTTCAAATCGCGGACTGCTTCCTGGATCCGACCATTCGAATAGTTAATCCAGGCACGCAACCGTAGTCCCGATGGGGACTGCGGGTTGAGCGCGGCGACCTTCTTGGCGCAGATTTCGGCCTCACGAAGGGGACGTTCAGTGAAGTCGATCCCGGCTTCCCGGTATTGAAGGTGTGCGTGCCCGAGAGCTGCGTAGAGCTCGGCGTTCTCACCAACGATCGCCAGTCCGTTGTGCAGGAGCTGGACGGCATGATCGATGGCGTCCTGACGCCAGCGAAACGCCGCCTGCCGGGCCTGCAGATAGCATTCGTACGCGTGCAGGTTGCCGATGGGGCGTTCGGCAAGTCGTTTGTGTTCGTCAGCTGTCAGCCGAAGCTGAAGCGCATCGACGATGGTACGGGCGAGGCGCTCCTGCATCGTGAAGACATCCTCGAGTGTCCCCTCGTACTTGTCGGCCCACAGGTGATGGTCGGTGCCCGCATCGATCAGTCGAGCCGAGATTCGCAGTCGTGAGCCGGCCCGGCGCACAGTGCCTTCCACAACGAACCGGACGCCGAGCTCACGGCCGATTGTCTTGACATCCTTGTTCGTGCCCTTCAACGCGATTGACGAAGTGCGTGAGATGACACGGAGGGCGCGGACCTTGGAAAGATCCGCAATCACTTCGTCCGTCAGCCCCTCCGCGAAGTACTCGTTCTCCGGGTCCGGGCTGAGGTTCGTAAAGGGCAGAACCGCGATCGACGTGATCGAACCGATCGCGCTGGAAGGAGGGGATTGAACGTGGCGAAGCTGACCTGTCTGCTGCCAGGCGTCGATTTCAGACTTGAACGCGTAGACGTTGCCGAGCGCCCGATGCATGTGGCGGTGCACAGGAAGGCCCTCGTCTGCTTCCCACCGCCGTACTGTCCTCACACTTCGGTTCAGGTAGACGGCGATTTCCTTCCAGGAATCGAGACGGTCCGTCGGTTGCGCGCCCACGATCGCCTCATGGTAATGGGACAAACGTGGCCAAAGCCAGCCATCAGCGCGTTCGACCCGCTATGACCCTTGCTCAACCTCCGCCGGGCATCTACTTTCAGATGTCAATAGATGATTTGCGCCACCGCAGGAGGTTCATCATGCGCTCACGATCCATCGCGCTGGCTGTTGCAGTCGTTCTCGGGTGCGTTCTCGTGCCAGCAGCACCGGTCCTTCCGACAGCGTCGGCCGATTCTGCAGGTGTCGTTCAAAACGAACGCCTAACGGTGCGCACCGTCGCAGGTAACGGGGTGCACTTCCTGACCACGGCGATCATTCACTCGATCGAGTCGACTCCAACGGGAATGATTCAGCGAAGTACAGGAGACCGTCGACCTCACCGGGGACTTGACGGGTCGGATACTCTATCAGCCCACGTCTGTCGACTTCTCGACCGGCACGCTGGTAAATACCGGCCACCAAGTCTTTTCGGGAACAGTCCTCGGATCGGCTCCCGTCATGCTTTACGATGACCGGTTCCGTTTCGACGTCAATCTGAACACCGGGGCGGCGACGGGTAAGGTTTACCTGACTGACAACATCGCCGGTCCGAAGGTTTCGTGTGACCTCGACGTCATCTCAACTGGTATGACGGCAGAGGGCAACATCACCGCCAATTACACGGGCCAGTGCAAGTTCAAGAACAAGTAGCCAGTGCCGGAGGCCGACGCATGGTACGCAACGTACTTGCTGTCGCTCGACCAGGTGCCTGACACGCCGTGATCCAGATACGCGCGCTCCGTGCCATCACTCGTCATCACCCAAAGGTCCGGATTGAAGTAGAACGATGGCGGCCGCCCCTCAACGGGCGCATCGCTGTCGAACAGGATCTTCTTTCCGTCCGGCGACCAGTCGGGATCCTCATCCACCGCGTCCGGACGGTTCGTGAGATTCAGCCGTTGAGCGATGCCCGCGAGCATGTCGTCGACGTTGAGGATGAAGATGTCGCTGTCTATCGTTGCAGCGCTTGAACCGCTTCGCTCGGGGGCGACCCTGAGCGTCGCCGAAGGGTCGGCAGGTCGGTGGTCGTCGGCAGTCGGCGCCGGAGCCGATTACTTCAGCTTCGCGTACTCTGCCTGCGCCTGCGCCAGAACGGGCACATCCGGGTCAGCGTCCTTCCACAACAACAGGAATTCCCGATACGCGGCTCGTGCGCCCATCTGATCACCCGCGCGCGCCAGCGATCGGGCTTTCTCCATGAGCGCGCGAGCACCGGCCGGGTCTCCCATCATCAATCCCCGGTGGTCGAGGATCTTCTGAAACTCCGCGACCGCTTGCTGATGCTGTCCGTTGGCGGCATAGGCGTGAGCACGGACGTACACGGGATACAGGCTGCCGAAGAAAAAGTTGAATGCCGTCGGCGGGACTGCACGCTCGTAAGGGACGTTTGCCTGCAGCAGTTCGATCGCCCTGGCCGGTTCGTTGCGCGCGACTACCGCGAGCGCGCGCAGCGTCGGCACATACGTGAATCTGACGACCGTATCGCGTGGAAATCGACGCTCGAGATCGTTTGCCAGCGATTCCGATCGTGTGGTCTCCCCCGCGAGGGACAGCGCGAAGCCGGTGGCATAGCTGACGTCGCGTGCACTCGACATCTTGAGGGCCGTCGCCGCACGCCGCCTGGCCGTTGACTGATTTCCCGACAATGCTTCCCACACCGCCGCCGCGGATTCGTAGATCGCCGCGGTCTCGCGTCGGCCGAGTGCTTCGGCGCCGTCGATGGCCTCTCGCCCGAGCGTCCTCGCGCGCTCGAGCTGTCCGGCGCGAGCCAGGGCCAGCGACTGTGCGTGTCGCAGTAGCTGGGGCTCGGACGAATCCTTGAAGCGCGCGGTCAACCGCTCGATGCTGCCGGTGTCGTGCTCCAGCAGCGCGATGTAGTAGCCGAGTGCAAGCGCGGGCGGATCGATCACTGCGCCCGCGCGCTGGAGCGCACGCTTGGCTGCATCGAAGCGGTCCAGAAACATGTTGGCCGAGACCGACTCGCTGTGGGCAAAGACAAAATCGGGATCGATCGCCAGGGCGCGCTCGGCCGACTGGATCACATCCTCGTACCTGCCCGTGCCATGCGCGCTGTAGCCACCGCGCAGGCCATGCGCATTGAGATCGCGAGGATAGGTCTGGGTCCAAAGCGTGACGGCCTGGAATGCCCTTTCGAGATCGCCCGTGACGTCGCGGTCGTACGCGTATTCGATGAAGAATCGCTCCGGGTCGGTCGTTCTTTGCCGCAGTTCGTAGGCGCGGGTCGCGCTCTGAATCGCCAACTGCCGCTGGCCGGTCCCGCTGTAGCACACACCCAGACCGGCGTGGGCCAGAGCAAACTCGGGATCGAGCTCGACCGCGCGCTCGAGCAGCGGAATCCTGGCATCGCATCCACCGAATCCTGGCGCCCTCGTGGCGCTGTACGCCTTCAACGCCTCCATGGATGCCGTTGTCGCTTCTTCGAGCGGCTTTTCATGTGTCCGGATCATCGCAAGGGACTCTCCGGCCCGCGCCCGGAACGCACGTGCCATTCCGCTGAGCGCGCTGAGCACGTCTTCCTTGCTGGAAACCTGCGACTGCTGCGTATCAAGAACCTCTCCAGACCGGCAATCGGTCGCCCGCAACCCCAGGACGTACTGGTTGCCGAGACTGGCAATCGATCCATCGATGACAACGGCGCTGCTGCTCCGCTCGCAGACCTGCAGCGCCACCGCCGGCGTGAACCGCGCATCGGACGGCTGGCCCATCATCGCGATCACGCGGCGAACGCGCTGATCGGGAGTATGTGAAGGAACGGGGATTGCTGCAGTTGGACGGCCAAGCCCAGCGTGAGGGCTTCATCGAACACCGCATCGCCGGTCGTGTTGGTGAAGTCGCTCAACACGATGGTGTCGGTCTCGGTCAGTTTCGGCGTGCCCGGTCTGGAGAGCGCCCAGTATCCAGCAGCGATGACGGCGGCAAGCGCGGCGGCGGTGCCAGCCAACAGCGCGCGCTTCGATCGGCGCGGCGGCGGCGCCGCGACCCTAGAGGTGGCGGCGGCGCTGTGATCGGTGGAGCGCTGCTGGCGTTGCAGATCGGCGCGGACGTCCGCTGCAGTCTGATACCGGAGCTGTCGATCCTTCTCGAGCGCCTTCAGCACGACCTGTTCGAAGCCTTCGGGCAAATCGGGTCGAATGGTCCCCGGCGGCGTCGGTTGCTGATGGAGAATCGCGGCCCCGACGACCGCACTGGTTCCCGCAAACGCCGGACGGCCAGTCGCCATTTCGTACAACACCAACCCGAACGAGAAGAGGTCCGTTCGCGCGTCGACCTCTTCGCCGCGCAGTTGCTCCGGCGACATGTAGGCCAACGTGCCGACCGCGCTGCCCGCGTCGGTCAGGAGCGCTCGGGTCTCGAGCTTCGCCGCGGTCGCGTCTCCAGGCGGAACGCGAGGGTCGGCTTTGACGAGGCCGAAGTCGAGAATCTTCGGTCCGCGCGAGGTCAACAGGACGTTGGCGGGCTTGATATCGCGGTGGACGATGCCGGCGGCATGAGCCGCCTGAAGGGCGTCGGCGAGGGCCGCGCCGATCTCGAGGAGGGCCCCCAGGTCCAGTGGGCCGTGCCCGATTCGCTGCTGCAAGGTCTCACCCTGGAGCAGCTCCATGACAATAAATGCCCGGCCATCGGCCGTTTCGCCGACGTCGTAGATCGTGCAGATGTTGGGGTGCTGCAGGGCTGCCACTGCCTGCGCTTCGCGCTTGAATCGCTCGCGAGCTGGAGTCGAATCGGTGGAATGCGCCGCCAGCAGCTTGATGGCCACGTCTCTGGCAAGTCGCTCGTCACGCGCCTTGTAGACCTCGCCCATGCCACCCGCACCGATGGCGGCGACGATCTCGTACGGGCCGAGGCGGGTGCCAGCTCGCATGCGAATGTAGAGAATCAGTACACGATGAGTCCGATCAGGATCTATCGTGAACCAGCGACGAAGACAGTCGATGCTGGCATGGCTCGCATGTTTCCGTCATCGCGCGCACCTCAGAAGCCCATCCTGAGCATAGCGCGGACCTCGACTTCGGTCACACCTCGTTGCTCCGCGGTGGTTGGCGTCAGCCGTGACGCCCTAGCAGTCGGTTTCGACGCTCTGCCCACACCCCGGCGCGACGCAACGGGGTGAGCATATGCGTCACGCTGACAAGAACTTGCCGACAGTGCATGTATCCTGCAGCGGACGGCGCTCCGTGCCGGCCGCCACGCAGTCTCGCACCATCTCGCCAAGTAGTGGGGCGTGAGCGAACGAGAGGCCGAGTTACAAAACCAGGAGGCAAACCGTGAAACTGTATCAGGGAGCTCTTATCAGCGCCGCGCTGGTGATGGGGCTGGGTTATCCGGCGATGCGCGCACACGCACCGAAGCAGACTGCACCTGCGGCAAACGCACAGCAAATCGAACGTGGCCGGTACGTCGTGGAAATCGCAGGTTGCAACGACTGCCACACCGCCGGATACGCCGAAGCAGGCGGTAAGGCAGCAGAGGCCGACAGGCTGAAGGGCGATACGCTCGGATTCCGAGGCCCGTGGGGAACAACGTACGCCACCAATCTCAGGCTCTCGATCGGCAAGAAGACCGAAGACGAATGGCTCAAGTACGGGAAGAGTCTCATGAGCCGCCCTCCAATGCCGTGGTTCAACGTCCGCGCCATGACAGACGCGGATTTGCGGGCCGTTTATCAGTACGTGAAATCGATTCCTGGAGACGCCGGAACAGCTGCACCCGCCTTCGTGCCTCCGGATCAGCAGCCCAAGCCACCTTATGTTCAGTGGCCGGGTGTTAAATAGCGGCAGCGACCCTGGTGCCGGCGGCCGCTTTCTAATCGCGATCGGAGGGCAGTGTGCACAACCGCAGAGACTTCTTCCGGACCCTCGTCGGCGGCGCGAGTGCGTATCTGATCAATGCCGGCCGAATCCCGTCACTCGCCGCCAGCACGCAGAACCAGTCGCCTCGCCGGCAAGTGACGGTGGGCGGACGACGCCTCACCGTGATCGACGTGCACGCGCACTGTGTGATCCCGGTGGTCGACGTCGTGCGCGGCACCCCACTGGCGAAAATGGGCGGCGGGCAAGGGGACAGTATCCTCGGCCCGCGGCGTCTGCAGGTCATGGACGAACAGGGCGTCGATATGCAGGCGCTCACCATCAACGGCTACTGGTGGTACGCGGCCGATCGCGACCTCGCTCGCCAGATCGTGCGCGCGCAGAACGAGGGTTTGGCCAAGTGGGTGGCGAACCATCCCGATCGCTTCGTCGCCATGGCTTCGGTCGCGCTGCAGCATCCCGAGCTGGCCGCCGAGCAGCTCGATGACGCGGTGAAGCGCCTCGGCTTGCGCGGCGTGTCCATCGGCGGGCACGTGAACGGCGAGGATCCGACGCTGCCCAAGGTACGATCCCTTCTGGGCCAAGGCCGCCGAGCTCGGCGCGCTCGTCTTCATGCATCCAGGCGGTGCGACCAACATCGTCAAGGAGGGCGCGCTCGCCGGACGAGGCGACCTCGGCAACATCATCGGCAATCCGCTCGAAACGACGTATTTCCTGTCACGCTTGATCTTCGACGGGACGCTCGACAAGTTTCCGGGCCTGCGCGTCTGCGCGGCACATGCTGGCGGCTACCTGCCGTCGTATCTCGGCCGAACGGAAGCTGCCTGCGTCGTCCGCGGCAACGCCAACTGCGCCAACAAGCGGAAACCGAGCGAGTATCTGAAGTCGCAGATTGTCATCGACACGATGGTGTTCTCGCCGGAGGGGCTGCGGCATCTCGTCGCGGAGGTCGGCGTCGGCCAGATCCTCTACGGCACGGACGTGCCGTTCAACTGGCCTGTGACGGTGGACCTCGTGCTCGAGGCGCCGTTCCTCAGCGACGCGGACAAGGAAGCCATCCTCGGCGGCAATTTGCGAAGGCTGCTTCGCATCGGTGCAGCAACTGGCGTCGCGTCACAACGCCCGTCCTTCCGAGCGGGCGCCGAATCGCGGACCTGACGGACGCGAAGGCGGCCATTGCCCGTCGTTAACGACCGAACCAGTGGCGGTGACCGGCGTCGCGCTCCATCGTACGCACGATCGGCAGGAACGATGACTCGGCCGCGGAGTTTCCCGGCCAGGCGCCTGATCGCGGCAGGATCGAGGTCAGTGGCCGCCGCGCTCGAGAACCGCGGGTGTGCGAATGCGCAACCAAGCGCCGACGCGGCTACGTTGGCTGGTACGTGCCAAGAACTGCCGTCGGTTTGCAAAACTAGGCACGTGAGCTTTCGGGCAAGTTTCGATTTACGTCGATGGTCGGATGGATCACGAATCGCGTCTCTTGTCTGTTGACGCCGCAGCGTAGATCGGGCGAGCAGGCTTGGGCTCCGCTACGGATCGCTACCACTCCACCGCCCGCCCGAAGAAACGACCGTGCCGGGACCCACCGACCTCGCGTCACACTGGGGGCTGCGGCACGGCAACCGCCGGTTGTCAGGCGGTGGTTTCGACGCGGTCAACAAGGTGGCATTACGTGAACGCCGACTTCGGTGCCTGCAGCGGTGAGAGTGGCGAGCGCCACAGCATCGCGGTCGACAACGCGAAAAAGACGAGCATTCCAAGGCTCAGTCCTGCCCCCGCGAGCAGTAGCTTGAATGGTTGTGGCAACACGCGGTCGATCAGCGAAGCAGCCAGCATGCACACCAGCGGATTCGCGAGGGCAACCCAACGTGGGTACAGCGTCTTGCCGCGTGCGATCGCAACCGTGAGCCAAGCGAAACCGACCGAGGCCAGCACGGCGAGAACGCCGTAGGCGATGAACAGCCACACTGTGACACGCGTCGCCAGCGTGACGAGCACCGGCTGCGCCGATGGGTCCACTTGCCCGACCGTTTTCAGGATTTCCGCGACGTAGAAGAATGAGCATGAACGAACGGCGCGATGCTGAAGGCGGTAACAAGCAGCAGGAACGGGGGAAGTGACCAGCGTGTCCCCCCGCGCTTGCTCGCCTCAAAGATGTGCCAGATCCCAGCCAGATAGAGCGGAGTGCTGAACACGCCGGCAAGCCCCCCGGCCGCCAGTCGTTCCGTCGATGAGGCGAGGAACATTGCGCCTCTCTGAATCAAGCGGTTGTCGACGTACGTCGCCAGGTGCGGGAACTGCGCCGGATTTGCGCTGTTGCCGAGGAGCAACACGTCGCCAATCAGGTAGCCGACGCTTCCAGCGATTCCGGCGATTCCCGACCCGCGCAGGCAGGCGAGCGTTTTGCGATCCAGTAAAGCCAATGTGTGCGTCATTGTACGCGCGCACCAGCGGCCGGGACGGGATTACTCCTGGTACACGCCGTAGTGTAGATCCAGGGCGCCCGGAGCGGGCTCCCTCTGCACGCGGCTTTCGGGGACCGACGCAGCATCGGCGCGCAGTCGCGGCGACGACCTGCGGGGTGACATCGTGTTATTGAGATCGGTCTAATCTGGCGACGGATGGTGCTCGGACGCCTGCGACACCCACAGTGTCAAGACGATGCGCGCTTCGGCATCAGTGGCGTTTGGTGTTAGGCTGCGAGCTTCGCAAGGTCGGCCGCGATATGCAGGTCGGTCTACTATCAGTTGAACGAAGCCGCTGGCGGGCGGCCGACAGGCGGCCGAGTAATCCGTAAAGGATAGCGGCCGTCGCGCGGAGGCGCTGGGCTGCCAGCGACGCCAGGGTTATCGGGTCCGTCTCGCCATCGGCGAGGGCCCTGCAGCATGCGTCGGGCGCTGGTGCCCAGTAGACCGGAGACCGGGCTGGACAGCTTGTTGTGCGCTTTTTCCAGCGGCGATTCCAATCGGTTGCGCAGCTGAACGCGGTTGCGCGTGATTGGTACTTGCGCCGCATCACCGTCCGCCAGAGTCGTTGCTCCGCGTCGGGCACAAAACTCAAAGTCAGCTCCTGAGCCACCAGGCGCTTCACTAATCGCTCAGCATCCGGAAAGTCCTTCTTGCGCCCGCCGGCCCCACGATTGGACTGCGCTGTATCATCCGGGTAGAGGCATCTATGAAGATCGAGAAATTCTCGTTCGGTCAGATCACTGTCGATGGGATCACCTACGACCACGATGTGGTCATCGACCACGGCAAGGTCCGGAAACGGAACAAGAAGCCATCGAAGAGATTCAGGGAGGCCCACGCGCATACACCGCTGTCGACGGCAGAGGAGATCCCATGGAAGTGCCGTCGCCTCGTCATCGGTACTGGGACCTACGGCAATCTGCCAGTCATGGATGAGGTCAAGCAGGAGGCGGCCCGCCGCGACCTCGAGCTGTTGCTCCTCACGACCACTGAGGCTATCAAGGTGTTGCAGAAGGCTTCGCGGCATACGAACGCCGTCCTGCACATAACATGCTGATTCTTGCGAAGGGCACTCTGCGTGCAGGTGTGCGTCAACACGCGCCGACCACAGAGAAGATCGCTTCAACTTCTTCGGAATGGTCTCTCAGAGCCGCTCGCGGATTGTGGAGCGGGACGATGGGTCGGCAAGGAAGTGTCGCCGGATTGCTCCGGACAAACGCCGCAGCGTCTACAAGTCCTGCATTGGCCTCTGTGCGCTTGGCGCTTGTCAGTGCAGCTTAAACACAGCGGACCTTGCACGTTGCACCTTGCACCTTAAGCACGTCGGGGCGAGCAAACCTCCGCCCTGTTATTGCGCGAATCGTTCAAAACGGGAGCGGAAGGCATCTTCGCCGAGGCCCGCAGCACGGGAGAGGGTGGCGACCCACTCCGCGTCCGTGAAGTCGCGAGGGCCGAGCCGCACCATGTACTCCCGCGCCACCTGATAGCTCTCGGTCGTGACGTCTACCGCACGCCGCCGGCCATTGCCACTCGCGTCGAGGACGTCGGCAAACGGGATGGGTGCGAACTCGCCTCCTTGGATGGTCACGAGCGCGCCCGAGCCGCCGGCGAGCAGGTAGTTGACCGCCGCGTAACCCAGATCGCGGCCCGTACTCGGCGTCGAACGGGATCGGCGGGGCGCACCGCAGCTCGTAGCCAATCGTTTTGTCCACGATCGTCACCTTGATGCCGCGTTGCTCGAGCCGCATCTGGACCTCGCTCTTGACCTTCCGTCCGAGGTCGATTTCCGTGACCCGGATATTGCCCTGTGCGTCGCGGTCCACGTCCTGCAGTTCCGCCACTTCGCGCGGGCTGAAGCGCTCGACGAGGGCTTCGGCAAGGAGCGCAACGCCGTGCGACTTGCCCATCGCTCGCCTCTTGATGATGCTCCCCTCGACGATGTCGGCGATGTCGGAGAGCGAGATCAGCCCCGCTGGGAACTCTTCGGGAATGATGGTGCACGTCGCGCTCGCCGCTTTGCCGATGCCCAGCGTCAAATGTCCGGTGGGCCGGCCCATCGTCACGCCGACGTACCAGCGGCCCGTCGTTTTCGCATCCACCATGAGGTTCTTCACGATGCCGACGCCGGCATGACGCGCGGTTTCGTAGCCGAGCGTCGCGAGCGGGAGTGGGAGCCACAGGTCGTTGTCGATGCTCTTGGGCACCTGCACGACCTTCACAACGGCGCGGCGCTCGAGGGCGACGGCGCTGCGCACCAGGTCGTCGCCGCCAATGCAGACCAGCGCGTCGATCTTGAGCTTGGAGAGTGCGGCGACCGTGTTCTCCAGGCTCTCGGCGTCGCGGGTGACGTCGCGGCGCGAGGCGCCGAGGAACACGCCGCCATCGAGGTGGATGCGCGAGACCTCCTCAATCGTCAACTCGTGCTGTTCGTCGGTGTAGCGCTGAGCGAGCCAGTCGAAGCCGTCATTGAAGCCGATCGGCACGCGTCCGACCTTGATGGCTTCGATGGCAACCGCGCTGATGACAGCGTTCGTCCCGGGTGCAGGACCGCCGCCGACGACGACGCCGATGCGTTTGATGGGCATGGCTGCTGGGCTGCGGGACGCTCCCTACGGCTTTATCGAACCGAGGTACTCGAAGCGCTGACGAAAGGCGCCTGGCGTCAGATGGGCCGCGTCGGCCAGCCGGTCCACCCAGGCAGCGTGAGCGAAATCCTCGCTCTCGAGTCGGATCATGTAGGCACGGGCGACTCGGAATCCCTCGCTGTTGGTGTCCACGAGGCGCACCTTCGTCTTACCTGTCTCTGGCTCCTTGAGGTCGTCGAATGCAATGGCACGAGACGGCCTCCCTGGATGCTGACCATGGCGCCGTTGCCGCCGCCGAGCAGAAACTTCACGGCACTGTAGCCAAGGTCGCGGCAGTACTCGGCATCGAAGGGGATGGGGTCCGCGCATCGCAGCTCATAGCCGACGTTCTTGTGCGTGATCGTGACGCGGAGACCGCGCGCGCTGAGCCGCCCTTGCACCTCGGCTTTGACCTTTCGGGCGAGATCGACCTCGGCGAAACGCACGTGTCCGTGCGCGTCGCGCTCGACGTCCTCGAGCTCTGCGAGCTCGGTCGGATCGAGCTTGTCGATCAGACCCTCGCCCAGCACCGCGACGCCGAAGTGGCGCCCCATCGCTCGTCGCTTGATGATCGCGCCTTCGACCGTGTCGCAGATCGTCGCAAACGGCACGAGTACTGCGGAGTATTCCTCTGCGATCAGGGTGAGCGTCGCGCCCGCGGCCTTGCCGATCCCGAGTGCGAGGTGGCCCGCCTTGCGCCCCATCGCGACGACCACGTACCAGCGGCGCGTGGACCGCGCGTCTTCCATCAGGTTTCGTACCAGCTCGACGCCGAGGTGCCGCGCCGTCTGAAAACCGAACGTGGGCACGTGCGGCGGCAGCGGCAGGTCGTTGTCGATCGTCTTCGGCACGTGCACGCTCTGAATGGCGCCAGCCGAGTGTTCGCTGACATGGCGCAGCGAGAGCGCCGTATCGTCGCCGCCAATCGTGACGAGGTGGGTGATGCCGGCCCGCTGCAGCGACTCGATCACAGCCCTCATGGCCTCTGGAGATGTGGTCGGATTCTCGCGCGAGGTCCCGAGCATCGACCCGCCGAGCAGGTGGACGCGCGACACATCGTCGATCGTGAGCGGCCGAAGGGCGGACGGGTCCCAGCGGACGAGGTGCTTGAACCCGTCGCGAATGCCGATGACCTCGAAGCCCTGGTTGAGCGCCTCGATGGTCGCGGCCGAGATGACGGCATTGATGCCCGGGGCCGGTCCGCCGCCGACGAGGATGCCCAGGCGCTTCGGTGAGCCCATGGGTCGGGATTCTGGTGGCCCAGTAGGGCGCTGTCAAACTGGTCGCACCCATCCCAACGACGGCTCTCGAACGAGACTTGTGACGTGCGACGCAGAACAGGCGCGCGACGCGGTCGAATCGCTGCGCGTGACGGCTGCAGCCCAGGTCGTCCGGCACGCAAACCCCGTCAACGCTACCCGAAGATTCTGACCTTCTGCTAGTTTTCACTGCGAGCTTCGCAAGATCGCCGAGATATGCAGTGCGGTCTACTATCAGTTGAACGACGACTACTCGAGGCGAATCAGGCCAACAGACCGGACCGATGGCGACCGAACTCGCTGAGGGCGCACTGCTCACTGCCCCGCTATTCCTCGGGTTCATCTTGCATGGGCTTTGCATCCGGCTGGGGGTGTTGCGAGGGTTCGCAACGCCAATCGAACGCAAGTGGTTCGGTGAAAACAAGACCTATCGTGGTGTGATTTGTGTGGCACTAGGCACGGCGGTCGGGTTCGTCGTGATCGACCCGCGACTTCTATCGCTAGGGGGCGGCCACCGTGCAACGGAACTGGCGTTGCTCGGTTTGCTCGTTGGCACCGCCGCCATGCTGGCGGAGTTGCCCAACAGCTTATTGAAGCGGCGGATGGGCATCGCACCTGGCACTCAGACCGGCGGCATCCGCGGCGTCGCCTTTCATGTGCTCGACCAGATCGATGTGGTGTTTGGCGCCTGGGCGGTTCTAGCGTGGGTGGCCAGGCCCACTGTGGGGCGGTTGGGTGGCGCGCTTGGCACGGTGTACATCGGGCATCAACTTGTGTCGCTCGTGGGCTACTGGCTCGGCATGCGCACGAGCGCACGGTAACGAGCGCGCGGGTGGACGACGTCGTCGAACAAGGGGATGAAGCAGACGAAGCCGGCGCAGGCGATGGAGGTTCGCAGCTTATCGCCGTGTTAGGCCGAGGAACTGCTGACGGGATGAAATCGATGCATTCGTGTGAGGAGAGGCTTAGACACTACGGTGCCACGTGAGCAGCACCTGAATCGAAAGGGTCATGGACTCGAACTTCCACTTCGGGCCGGCTCGGAGCGGCGAAGTGACAGCGTACGGCGCGCGGGCGCCTGACGCGTCGCTGACTAGTATCTTTGAATGGGCGGACTTCATGCGTGCTCAAGGTGTCACCCGAGTGTGTTGTCTCCTCGACGCCGGGCAGTTGGCCAGCTTTCCGGTCAATCTAGAGGCTGAGTATAAGAGGTGGTTCGGCGCAAACTGCGTTCTGATGGAGCCCATCGCTGACCACCATCTCAGTTCACCGCAAACGCTCAGAGGAAATATCTTGCCGTTCCTGAGAACCGCCGACACCGGCAGCGAACGGGCGGTGATCCATTGCTGGGGCGGCAATGGCCGAACTGGTCACGTGCTCGCGGCCTGGCTCGTAGCTGCACGAGGTTTGTCTTCCATGGAGGCCATCGAGGCGGTGGAAGCAACGGGGCGACTACCGCGGGAGGCTGTGCTTGCGGGTAACGCAACCCTCGACGAACTGATCGAGCTGCTAGCGAGTTGCGACCCTGGCCGCGCAACCTAACTCGCGAGTGAGCCGGCGGCGCATCGAGATCGTGAGCGCCGCAGCTGAAGCCAGGTCGTTTACCCGCGATCAACGCCGCAGTGGCGAGCGACGCCCGGACTCACGTTCGTCGCCACTGCGCGACTGATCGTTACCTAGACTAGACTAAGACTAATCAGCCGGGTTCATACGGTAGGCTCTGCACGACTCGCGGCTCCATTGCGGGCCCGCCACGCACATGATGTCGCTCATCACAAAACGGTGGCAGGAGATTCATCAGCAGCAACGCTGTCTGCATTCGCTGGACATGCATCGCAGCGAGCTCGACCAGCGTTTGGCGATGGGCGCACGGACGTCCGCAGGGCGACGATTGCCGCCGTCGGCCGGAAGCTCCCACGCCCAGGTCGCCGCTGTGGGGCGCGCCGGGGCAGGTCGAATAACGGCGATTCCGTCAAGGGGCTGACGTACGCATGTGCCGGAGTCGGCGCCGTGCTCGGCGGAGCCGCGCCAACCGTCTCGTCCGGAGACTCGGTGTCGGCTGGACAAGGATCACTACCCAGATGTTGATGCCGCTGGGATGGCTGTTCGTCTCGCTCGCGGCGGCGGGAGGAGTAGTTCTGGGAGTCCCGGCGAACGCGCAGTTCAGTATCTTGCAATGAGGGGGCATCGAGAGTCCGAACGAGGCGGCCTATAACCAGTCGGTCGCGCCCCACTGCCTGCAGGCCAGAATGAACACGACATCCGTTCGATCAGCAGCGCGATCGTCGTCGGGGCACCGCCAGGTGGCTAACTCGCCGATGTGACTACGTATCGTACCGCGCTCTGGGTGGGCGTCGTGGGACTGACCCTGGCTGCCGCAATGCTGGCGGCGTCCCGTTACTACACGCGCCCTACCAGATGCCGTTGTCACCCCAGCGGGATCGGCGCGCTCTCTGACGCAGCAAAATTGCGCCAAATCGAGTGCCAGATGTTGTTGCTGCTGTCGCCCAAGTGCACTAGGTGAAGCGAGTCGACATGGGACGCTAACGCAAGCGCAGCCTTGCTCTTCTGGTCCGGAATCCGCACATTTCGCGTCCAGCTCCCGCCGTCCGAGATCGAATGCCAAATGTTGTTGCTGCTGTCGCCCAAGTGGACCAGATGCAGCAGCCCGTTATGAGAAGCGAGCGCGCACGGCGCCTTGCTCTTCTGGTTCGGGATCCGCACGTTGTCCGACCAGCTCTCGCCGTCCCAGACCGAATGCCAAATGTTGTTGCTGGAGTCGCCGAGGTGGACCAGGTGCAGCAATCCGTTATGAGAACCGAGCGCACAGGCCGCCTTGCTCTTCTGGTCCGGGATCCGGATGTTGTCCGACCAGCTCTCGCCGCCCCAGACCGAATGCCAAATGTTGTTGCTGCTGTCGCCCAAGTGGACCAGATGCAGCAGCCCGTTATGAGAAGCGAGCGCGCACGGCGCCTTGCTCTTCTGGTTCGGGATCCGCACGTTGTCCGACCAGCTCTCGCCGTCCCAGACCGAATGCCAAATGTTGTTGCTGGAGTCGCCGAGGTGGACCAGGTGCAGCAATCCGTTATGAGAACCGAGCGCACAGGCCGCCTTGCTCTTCTGGTCCGGGATCCGGATGTTGTCCGACCAGCTCTCGCCGCCCCAGACCGAATACCAAATGTTGTTGCTGCTGTCGCCCAAGTGGACCAGATGCAGCAGCCCGTTATGAGAAGCGAGCGCGCCCGGCGCCTTGCTCTTCTGGTTCGGGATCCGCACGTTGTCCGACCAAGGCGACTTGGGAGCGACCTGGTCCACGGCGACCTCACAGTGGTCGCTGTCGTCCAGAGCGGCGAAGCCGGCCAGGAAGCCGTCAGCGAAGGGTTCCTGCTGCGACGTCAGGTCCAGCCCAGGCGGAGCCAGGCTGACGGGTATCCGTTCGACCAGGTCCAGCGCGAGCTCCGGCGGCAGGTACCTGCCGAAGAACATAGTCACCAGGTCGTCGACGGCTGGCCCCAAGGCCTCGCACTGACCACGAGAGCGCGCACAGGGGATGTCCGTGTCCGGGAGGTAGTCCCAGTGCTCACCGTTCTCGAAGACGACCCGATGCCGAGGGATTGCCAGTTCATCCCACAGCCCACCGATGTCGGTGAAGCTGTCAAAAGGACCGCCCCATACCAGCAGGTTCGCGACGGTGAGCGAGCCGAGCGGCACAGGGACGGGCCCCGGCAGCCAGTCCTGCCAGGTGCCGCTCAACCCGACGTACGCGCGCACCGGAGCCTCGAGGGTGAAGCGGGCCGACAGCATTGCACCAAAGCTGTGGCCCACGAAGCCGGTTACTGGTGCGCCTAACAGCACGTTGGCATGCTCCCAGCCGTTTCTGGCCCAGTTCATCACCGCGTCCAGGGTAGGAAGATCCGGATGGTCGGGTACCGCGGGATGGACTCCGGACGAGATCCCGGCCAGGAGCGGAACGACGACGACGTAGCCGGCGCGTGCCAGCTGCGCGGGCAACCGGAACCAACGCAGGTAGATGTTGGCGTCGCCCACACAGTGCCCGTGTGCCAGCACGATCAGCGGATACCGACCGCACCCTGCTAGGATGGACGCCGTAGTCGGCTCCCCCTCCACGCTCGGGAAGAACACCCTCAAGTCCACCGGCGCGCCAGTGCTCGGCCCGAAGTCACGGACGCCGAAGAACACCGGCGTCAATGCGTCGGGCTGCCAACCGATCGGACAAGTCGGAGGCGGGGGCAGCCCAGCGGCACTCGCAGAACGTTCAGCCGGCGTTTCGACTGACCTGGATAACTCGCCTACGGTCGTGCGCTCGTCCGTCATGACGCCTCCGGCGCTGGTCGGCCCGTTCACTCAGCGTGTTCCGCCGGTCTCGAATCGAGTTGAGCTCGGACACAGTCTGCCGCAGTGGAATCTCGTTTGACAACCACGGCGGCGGGCCGCTATGAGGGGAGCCAGGCGATGACGCCCCCGGCGCTGGCCGGGCCACGCGCTACATCAGCGCCATGCACATCGCTTTGTTTCGCGTTGAGCTAGGGATCGCCGATAAGTAGCTGCGGCGCATCAAGCGGGTCGCGCGCCCGCCGCTACGACGGATTCGAACCTGCTGATTCTGGAGCCGGTGGCGGTGTCACACCCGGGCCGTCCGCGTCTGCGGCCCGAAGGACCTCGGGTTCAACCACTGAATCGAACACGGTCGCGGCCCCCGCGCGACTCACAGCATCGAGCCAGCGTGAGCGCCGCGCAACACCGGGCGATCGTGTCGTTCAGATCCTCGTCTTCAAACGCACGCTTATGTCAGCATCTCGTGCAGGATGCAGCCGAATGTCTAGAGTCGCGCTTTCTCGAGATCGATCGACAAGTCTTGTGTAACGCCGATCTGAGTGTCGATTCCCCGGGTAGCCCGCCCCGTAGCCTCTATGCGACCAGGCGGGAGTAATCCGATTGTTGGAGAACGCATCCGCCTCGCGGTCGATTCGATTCGTCTGCAGTTCACGAGCATTTCCTAACAATTTCATTGGTTCGGGGACCGGCTTTCCGCTTCCCGCTCTCCGCTTTTCGCGTGACCGTACGGCGAGTCCGAGTGCTAGGATGCACCCACAACCGATCTGAACACTCCTCCGTCAAGGCGGTGCCATGGCGTGCCCGATTTCATAGGAACCCAAGTCGTCTCGCGCCGGTGTTCTTCGGCCATCGGGACGTGTCGATTAGCGATGGCGCTCCACCGGCGGTCCGCATCTTCTATCCGAGCATCGATGGTACGCCGGAAGGCGCACCATTCTTGGCCGACTGCGGTCGCTATCCGCTGGTGCTGTTCCTTCACGGCCAGTGCAACAACGAGCCCGATCACTTCTTCAGGTGGTTCGAGTTCCCTGCCGCGCTGGCCCGTGGTGGATACGTCGTCGTCGTGCCGGATTTCGGGGGCCTCACCGATCCACTTCAGGATTCTCATCTCGAACAGGCCCAGACGGTGATCTCGTGGATGCGCGATCAGTGGGAGCATCGTGACCAGTTAGGCGAAGACACTTGTTTCGCCGGACATTCCTTCGGAGGCGTTCTGGCTGGTCGCGTCGCTGCAACAGGCCTCGCGTCGGCCTACGTTTCCTTGAGCGGAGCCTGGATCAGCGTCATCTTGCGGCTCGACATCCTCAATGCACTCGGCGCGTCTGCACTCTTCATGTGGGGGACCGACGACGATCCCGTCGGGGGCGACCTGGACGCTCAATTGGACGGGGAGCAAATTTTCCAATGGAACAAGGTGCAGCCACCGAAACACCGAGTTCGGTTCATCGGTGGCCCGCACTTCGACTACCTGAAGCCGGGTCAGAGCGCCTGTGTCTCTAGCGGCCCCTGCAGTCTCGTCAGCAGCGTCGCTGCACATGTCGCTGCTCTCTTCCTCTCGGGCTGCATGCCGCCGCCAGATGCCGGGATACCCAAGAAGTCCATCGATGTCAGCTTGACACTACCGCCTCTGAGTTTGACGCGTGCGCAGGAGTTTTTCGTTGGAGGCCACCTGGGCGGCTTGAAAGCGACGATTTCAGTCGTCGACCCGTCTGTGACCGCCGCCGGCACGCCACGTCCAGCCGCCAGGACATCGAGCCGTGGGCATTCGACCAATCTTGACTCCGCATCTGCACGGACTTGACAGAGGCCTCCGCGGAAAAGGCGCGGGAGGACTCCCCACGCCAGAAACGTAAGAATCAGGGCGAATCCGGAGGAAGCCATGGCCAATCAGAAACACTGGGTCGAGAAGGACGAGGGCGATGTCCTCCCCGAAGACCCCAGTGGTCTCGAGCAGTTCATCTCCCAGGACAGTCTGTATCGTCTAGAGCAGAGCGCTCTTCTCGAGGCGGAGCTGTTCCACCGCAGTCTGCAGCTGAAACATTTCGCGCGTGTGCGGGAGGCCCTGCCTAAAGAGCCATCCAAGGCGGAGGAGATTCGTGCTCAGCTGAGCGCGAGGTCCGACAATCTCCGCCAGCAGCTCCGCGGCTTCAGGGCGCAGGAACCTGCTGAACCCATGCCGATCGCCCGTCACGGGGATGGCTTTGACGACGTGACGCGCCCGCACTTGAGCTCTTCGCGCGAAATTGTCTTCGCGTCAACCGGGACCGTGCCGTTTCCCAAGGCCAAGAATTTTTCTTCGGTGAGGCCCCAGGCTCCTGGAACCAGTGGGTTCATCAAAGTCATGGGCCGTGAGCCCAATGGCACCATCCATTTCGACGGGACCATCAAGGCCACGGCCCCAAGCGACCCCACCACGCTCCACAGCTGGTTGCGCGGTTGGAAGTACGTGATTCCCTTTCCTCCTCCGCTGTCGAAATCGATTTTGACCTACAGGTTCTCTATCTTGGTCGAAGCGTGGCTGTTTGCAGAGGTGAGTGAAGGAACCGTCATGGTGTTCGCCTCCGTTGGGGAAGATTCCAACTTCACACCCGGTGAAACAATCGACGTCAAACATGACGTCGGATGGCCCTTGGTGGGAGATCTCACCGAGCCAACGTCAACGTACAACGGCCATTACGGGCGCATGCTGGGGGCGTTGCCGGTG
This sequence comes from uncultured Acidobacteriota bacterium, assembly GCA_963807105.1. GTDB lineage: Bacteria > Acidobacteriota > Vicinamibacteria > Vicinamibacterales > UBA2999 > DASPWV01. The sequence continues at coordinate 1,231,190 of CAWEAM010000003.1, forward strand.
GAGAGGGCGTTCGGGGTTGGCGGTGGCAAGACACCCGCGGTTGCCATCGTCGTGGGAGCGGTGGGCTCGATCGCTTCGGGCGAATGCGCGTTTCAGTTCGGCTCGTATTGCCACATTTTTCCGAGCAGCAATGGGATCATTGGCGTCCTCGACTATCGATACGACCCTGTCGAGATTGCCGATCCATAGATTGCGGCTAGTTCGTCGGCCGCGCCGATGACATTTGCGGGAAGAGCAACCACGGCGCTATGGCTTCACGCCACTCGCAGCAGCCCGTCACACTTGCGTAGCCACCTGGCGAGCTGGTTCCAACTCGCGAAAATGCGGATCACCAAATAGGTCCTCCCTGACGTCGCAGTGGCGAGCGACGCCCGGACTTACGTTGGTCGCCACTGGCCGACTGATCGTTACTAATCTCGGCTGGGGTCGTGTGTGCGTGACGTACGCCACTATTGCTTCGTCGGCACGAGCCGCTGCAGCTCCTCGGTCCAGTTGAGGACCACGACGATGCTCGCCGTTGCCGCGTTCGGATCGCCGGCCGGGGCGTTCTTAATCATGAGGAAGCGCTGCCCATCGCGGGACACGTCGTAGGTGCGGCCTGCCAGTCCGGCTGGCGGTGAGAAATATGGCCCCTCGAACACTGTCGTCGGGGTGCCGGCACTGAAGGTCCTCGTTGTCTCGACCGGCACCGATAGGAGGCTGTTACCGTGGCGATAGAACAACTCACGCCCGTTCGGCGCCCACAGCGGCTGGGTGCCCCCGCCAGTCGAGATCGGCCAGCGGCCGTCGCCAACCGCAGGGAATGGTCGCACGTAGATCTCGTCCTGGTTCGATTCGTTGGACTGATAGGCCAACCAGCGGCCGTCCGGAGAGATCTCGCCGTTCATCACGCTCGCGAACGGCAGTTGGAGGAGCGGCTGGGCTTGCCCGGTTCCGGCGACGTGAGGAGTGAAACCGTCCACCGTCAGGAGGAAGAGATCTCTCCCCTTTGAACTGACCTGCGTGACGACGAGTTGCCTGCCGTCGGGCGAGAGTGAATGAGGTGCCCCCACGCGAATTCCCCCCAGACTGGTTGTCAGCTGCTCAACGGCACCCGGCATGTCCGCTCGCTGCCGGTAGATGCCGCCTCCCGTGCGCGAAGAGCCAAAGAGGAGCCATCCTCCATCCGGCGTCCAAACAGGAAACAACTCCGCGGCGGGACCGAAGGTCATTCGTTCCAGCGCCCGGCGTGCGAAATCCCACGTCCAGATGTCCTGCTCTTGATCTTGGATCGCGAGTGCCAGACGTTTGCCATCAGGCGACAGACGGGGATGGAAATAAGCGCGCGCGGGGGCGGGAATCGACTCCTCGCTGCCCCGCCGCGTCACCCAGACGAGCGATCGACTCGTACCAGTCGCCACGCCCGTACCGTTCGGCACGTACACCAACGTGCCGTTCCGCGAGACACTGAAGTTCGCGGCACCCGTCGCCAAGGTCTGGACCTGTTCGACGACGGGCACGGGATCACCACGAAGGGTCAGTGTCGCGAGGTCGAAGCGGACGGCGCGCAAAGTACCAGTCATGGCATAAATCACATGGCCCGTGTGCATGTAATCGGCATGACTCGCGCCCCTGATCAGCGTCGTCTGCCGGTCGGTCTGCAGATCCAGTACCGCAATCTGGGCATCAACGTTGCCGCCAGTCGCAGTGATCGTGAACAGCACACCGCGACCGCCCGGCAACACCGACGGGAACAGATGATCGTCCTCACCCTTCGCCGGATCGGGCGTGGTGAGGACTTTCGGCTCGCCGCCGCGTGCAGACACACGGAGCAAGCCTGTCGACGGGTCGTTCGTTGCGAACACGATCGTGTCGTCATCGCCCCAACTGGCCCCGAACGCCCGCCCCTTGATTCGGCACAGCGGGACGGGTGACCCGCCGGTGATCGACACCTTCTTCATCTCACTTGCGGCGCCAGTCGTGAAGAACCCGATCCAGCGCCCATCAGGGGACAGGAACGGTGCATAACCAGAGATGATGCCGGGCAGCGCCTCCGCATCGAGCCGATCGATTGCGCGGGCCATCAACTGGGCCTGCGCGCCCGCCATGTACACCAGGTGGGAGCCGTCGGGCGAAATGGCGAGGTCGCGGTTAAAGCCGCTGACCGCGAGCGCCTGCGCGGCTGGTGGCGTAACGACGAACCGCGATGTTTGCAATGCCGGCGGGGGTGCAGGTCGCATCAGCGCCGAGGTGGCGAGCGCGGCCGCGGCCGCGGCGAGGGCGCCGGCGGCCAGCGCCCAGAGCACCGTCGGGATCGTAGGACGAGACGCCGTCGCGGCGCGCACGGGTGACTCGGCGCCCGCCGTGGTCAGCGCGTCGTCGATCTCGAGCGTGGCGTCGGCAGCATCCGCGAATCGCCGCTTGCGGTCTTTCACCAGGCACCGTCGCAGCAGCCGGCGAATTGGTGCAGGAGTGTTCGGCGGCAGCGTGGTCCAGTCTGGCTCGTCCTTCAACACGGAGGCGAGCACGTGGGAAACCGTTTCTCCAGCAAACACCTGGCGCCCCGACAGCATCTCGGTCAACACGACGCCAAACGCCCAGAGATCGCTCCGCTTGTCCACCGGTTTGCCGGCGGCCTGCTCTGGGCTCATGTAGGCGGCGGTGCCGAGGATGACGCCGGCTTGTGTGGCATGGATTGATAGCGTCGGCGACATGGTGGCTTGGGCCGACGTGCCGCCAGGCTCAAACGCCTTGGCCAGACCGAAATCGAGCACCTTCACTGTGCCGTCGGGCCGGACCTTCACATTGGCGGGCTTCAGATCCCGATGAATGATGCCCAGCTCGTGCGCCGCTTCGAGCGCCTCAGCTATCTGCTTCGCGATAGGTAATGCTTCGTCGATCGGAATCGCGCCTTTCGCGATCTGCTGCGACAGATCGTCACCCTCGACCAGCTCCATCACGAGGGCGGACACGCCTCCGCTTTCTTCGAGCCCGTAGATGCCGGCGATGTTGGGATGATTCAGCGACGCGAGCGTTTTTGCTTCGCGCGTGAATCGCGCCAGACGGTCAGCGTCATGTGCGAAAGCTTCGGGCAGGATCTTGATCGCGACGTCGCGGTCCAACTTGGTGTCGCGAGCGCGAAAGACTTGCCCCATACCCCCTTCGCCGATCTGCGCGATGATTTCGTAAACGCCCAGACGGGTGCCGAGGGTGAGGGCCAACGCTGGGGATTATATGGCCGGCGCGACAGCGCGGACGGGATGACTCCTCGAAGACGCCAATCCGGCGAGCAACGACTGTCACCAGGATTCGTCGGCTCTTGGCGCCTAGCCAGGAGCTAGAAGAGAATCGCACCGTTCCACGCCCTCGAAGACGATCAGGTTTTGGCCGTCACAAATGACGCAATTCGACGGGCGTAATGCGGGCTTCCTGCGCTTCTGGGCAGCCGACACGGTCTCCGTGTTCGGGTCACTCATCACCCGCATCGCGCTGCCGTTCACCGCCATCCTCATGCTCGATGCCAACGCCTTCGAGATGTCATTGCTGGTGCTGGCTGATCCGGTACCGTCGTGCGTGGTCGGCCTGCCGGTGGGCGTTTGGGTGGACCGGCTGCGGCGGTTGCCGCTGATGATCGCCTCGGACGTGATGCGGGCGGCGGTTCTGGTCTCGATACCGATTGCTGCTGCGTTCGGCGCGCTCACGCTGCCACAGCTCTACGCCGTCGCGTTCGGTGCCAGTGCGCTGACGGTGCTGTTCAACGTGGCGCAGATCTCAATCCTCCCGGCGTTAGTGTCGCGCGAAGTTCTGCTCGAGGCCAACAGCAAGACGTCCGCCACTCAGTCCATCTCGGAGATCGGCGCCTTCGGCATCGGCGGCTGGCTGGTCCAGTGGCTCGGTGGTCCGGGCGCGATACTTCTCGATGCCGCGTCGTTCCTGGCGTCTGCTGTGTTGCTGCGTAGCGTGGAGGTAAACGAGGCGGCGCCGGCTACGGAGATACAGTCCATGCGACGGGAGATTGTCACGGGCCTCGGCCAGGTGTGGCAGCAGCCGCTGTTGCGGGTGACGGCCCTGGCATCGATGGCGCTGTGGTTCGGCTTTAGCATCTTCGGGACGATCATCAGCCTGTTTGCCCTCAAGGAGCTGGGCTTCGAAGCCGGGCCGCTCGCAATGATCTTCGCGGTCGGGGGCGTCAGTTCGCTTTTAGGCTCCGTCCTTGCCGGACCGGTGACTCGCGCACTGGGCGTGGGTCTTGCGATGATCGCCGGGTTGCTCGTCGCTGGACTGCTATTGATGCCGTTGATGGCGGCGCAAGGGCATGGCGTTTTAGCCGCAGGTTGCCTGCTCGTCCAGCAGCTGGGGGATGGCGCGGTGTCGGTTTTTCTGATCAACGAGGTGAGCCTGCGTCAGACCATCGTTACGCCGGGGCTCATGGGCCGCGTTAACTCAAGCGCCGAATTCCTGCGTTCGATTGCGCGCCTCTCAGGCGTCCTTGTCGCGGGCGTGGCGGGTGAAATCATCGGGCTGAGAGCTACGCTGGGTCTGGGCGGCGCCGTCGTCATCCTTGGCGCCATCTTCCTCGCGCTTACGTCGCTCCGGTCTCTGAAAACCATGCCTGCCTGCGCCACACCCTCTTTGAACGGCTGAAGTGCATTTGCGTGCTACTGAACAGGCTTCACCGACTCGATGCGACTCTGCCGCCGTTCGACGCCTACGCGCTCAAACCGTCGGCAGCCTTCAGTTCCAAGTCAGCGGCGGATAGATAACGTGTGACGGCGCAGTGGCGAACGACGCCCGGACTCACGTTGGTCGCCACTGGGCGGCAAGGGCAGGACCTATCTACCCAACCATATGTGGCGACCCGGGTGGCGTTATGCAGTTGCCGACATTCGTCCACGGGGCCGGTTGGCGTTATGCTGCCGGTCTCGCAGCGTCGGCCATGATATGCGGGTCGGGCTACTACTAGTTAGGCGGCTGGATGGGTAGGAGGGCAACGATGGCGAGGATTACCGGAGTCGGCGGCGTCTTCTTCAAGAGCAAAGGCGACAGCGCTGCACTGGCAGCGTGGTATCGGAAGCACTTGGGACTGCCGCTGGAAGACTTTGGCGGCGCCATCCTCAGATGGCCGGACGACAAGGCCGAGGATCGAGGCCTTACTGTGTGGCATGTCGCGGAGAAAGACAGCCAGTGGTTCAGCCCCAGCAAATCTTCCTTCATGATCAACTACCGGGTGGACAACCTCGGCGAGCTGCTGGAGCAGCTGCGTGCCGGGGGTGTGGAAGTCATCCAAGGACCCGAATCGCACGAGAACGGCAAGTTTGCGTGGATCATGGACCCAGACGAAAACAAGGTCGAGCTCTGGGAGCCGAAGGTCTGGGACGACAAGAATAAAGGTGCCTGAGAGAGCGAGCGCTGAAACTTCCCGTCAGTCGAGCGCGGAAAAAGGACAATGTCGCTGTCAGGCAATCTGCGGCCAGCGGTTCTAACACAATCCGCGACGGACGCGTGATCTACCGCGACGATCGCTGAAATGTAATCGAGACCGGGCGTCCACCACGCGGCGTGGTGGCCCCGCGGCGCCGGCGTAAGCAGCGGCACACCTTCAGAATCTGAGGGTCAGCCGCACACCTTTCCGCTCGCGTGTGATCAGCGGTGCCACGCTGAGGGTACCCGCTGCGCCGGGCACGGGCGCGGTGTAGACAACGACATTGCGATGGATCAACGCGTCGATGCCGAGCCCAGCGAGCGCGCCGACACCGGCGTAGGCGCCCAGTGCCTGGTAGCACGCCGGGTCGTCGCGGCATTCATTGTCGAGGAAGATGAGGGAAGTCAGGCCGCCGGCGATGGCAGCGCCGATCAGCGCGCCGTTCAGGAGCGAATCGTCCTGGCGCACCCGAACCAGGCGGACCTCTTCAGCCGCGAACTGGCGGACCTCGTTGTCGATGCGCAGTGAGAGCAGCGAGTCGGAGGCGTCGGTGATCGTACCGCGGAAGGTGTTTCCCTTTGCGTCAGTCACCGTCGCCTTCTTCAGGATCGCGACAGCCTTCAGTTCTTCCAGCGACGAGCCTATGGGTTGAGCCCCGGCGGTGGCCGCGCATGCCACCATCAAGGTCACGCCGAGCACGACAGAACGGACTTGTTTCAGTCGCATTTCGCCCTCCCTCGTCTGCGGCCTGGTGCATGGTCGAAGCGCCTGCATGGGTAATGTGCAATCGGCTTGCGCACGGGCTCACCGCGGACGGCAACTGCGGAAGGCAACGAGCGGCGTGCGTTCATTACCCCATTCGTTGAGCACACCTCCGCAAGAGCCGCCGGGCGGCATCGGAGCCGCGACGCTTCGGGCCGAAAGGCCTTGACGCCGCATCGCGCCGCGCACATCATGGCACCGCCGCCTGGGTCTATCGCGTCTCGCGAGGGTCATCACAACGCGAACGACGGCAATCCGACCATTCGTCGAGGAGGGGAGCCATGGCACGTGCATTCAGGATTCTGTCGCTGGTCCCAATGGTCCTCTACGCTGCCGATGCACGTGCGCCAGTGGACGGCAAGGCAGGCCCGAACCTCGCCATTCAAGGAACCGAATTCAGTCTGAATTGGGCGGGCAACGTCGCTGCGACCGATCTCGACAACCCCGCCGGGCAAGTCACGCGGGTGGCGGCTTGCTGGGTCACACCCCTATCCAGGCGCCACCGGCGACTGCTGATTCGGTTGCTTTTGTGGGCATCGGCGGCTTCGCCTCGGGCGATACGACGCTCATTCAGGCAGGAACGCGCCACCAAATCAATCACGGAGTTGTCACATATTCCGCGTGGTACGAGATGTTGCCAGATGCCATCGCAACGACGAACGTGGCTGTCTCGGCGGGTGACGAAGTTTGCGTGTCGATCGCGCAGGGCACGACTCCAGAGCAATGGACGATTACCATCGACAACCATGACACGGTACCGGTCGACTTCAGTCAGGAGTTCGAGTACGAATCAAGCAATCTGACCGCAGAGTGGATCGTTGAAAGGCTCAGCCAGTGCGTCGTCACACCTGGCGGGCTTAGATGCCATTTGATCAATCTGGCCGACTTCGGCAGCGTAACGTTCACCGACGCAACCGTTACCATTAATGGAGTCCTCACTCCGCTGTTCGCCGCGCCCGATTTCGACGATGTGATCATGCTTAATGGCCGAAAGGTGCTTGCCGCCGTGACAGACCAGGTGGACGCCATCAACGAGGGGGCATTCACCGTTACGTATAAACCCGGAGGGCCGCCAGGAATTTGACCCAAGCCTGGATTCGGGCGACGCGTCCAATAAGCTGTCCGGTAGAGCGAAAGCGGCGCCCGACGCCTGTCACCGCGCCGAGTGGAGTGAAGTAGCGCGGACCTTTAGGTCCGCGAGATCCGAATAGTGTTGAGAGCCCAGGTCAGGGTACGCAAATCCCCGAGTCTCCAAAACAGCGACGCAAGGTCGTGAGGGCAATCTCGAGTCCGATGCGGCGTCCTGTCCGTCGACCGTCCTCGTTGGAGAATTGGAAGTGAATGCCTTGATAAATGCGCGAACGGCCGGCCTCTCTGGCCGCGGCAAGCGGGTTGACGTAACAGCGCGGTCCATTCGCTGCGAGATCAGTGGCGAAGCAGAACGACACGGTGCGCGGAAAGTAGAAGGCCTCGATCACAATTGAGGCTGCGCCGGCGAAAGCGGACGTTCCAGAGTTGTACTCTGGCGAAGCGCCAACCGAGTTGTTCCGAGGTGTCCAGAGTGGATCGGGGGACGTGTCGGGATTGCTATCCAGCTCGGCCTCGCGAATCGCGTAAAACGGACGCCAGGTAAAGTACGTCGCTTTCGTTTCCCACGTCACACTCACGGCGTCGGCGATCGCCATCCCGATGCGCGCGAAGAGTCGGGCGGAGTCCGAAAGATTGCGGTCCGTACCCTGCTGCTCGACGATCGCGACGGCGGCCTGCATCCAGATGCCGGTTTCGCGCACCGTGCCCCCTTCCGCCAGCCAGAACAAGGCGATTTCGTTACGCTCAGGATGTCCATCTTGCTGGCCGAATGTTTTGACATCATCGAAGTCTTTCGCATAGGCCGCGCTCGTGATCGCAGGCGGCGGGTCCGACAGGTACACAGCCGTGCTGCGGATACCGAAGGGCATCATGTTGCGGAAGCGCGCATCGAAAACGGCGCGGTGTACGCCGATTCCGGAACCAGCAGGGATGATCTCGGCGACCTGCGTCCCGTCATTGGAGCGAAGCGCGACGACCTGTTCGCCAACATAGTGCCCCCACTGCTCACCGGCTACCACATCGCCGTCGTGCGCCGCTGCGAGATCCGCAGCGAGAGCCCGATCGAGGTCCTCGATCTGTGCAGGCACCAGCGCAACGAGGACAGCATGAGCAGCGGCTGCGACAGCCGCCGTGCGGCTGCCCTCCTTCGGAGCGCCTGCGGCGGGCACGAGCGCGTGCTCTCGCCCCTTGCCCTGCGAGACATCGATGCCATTGACGGCGTCGTACATGGCTGCGTTGACCATGGCATATAGGCGTCCGGCGTTCGGGGTCCCGACGTTTGCGACACGTACCGGCCTGCATGGCGTATTCCGCCCAGCGAGTAACGGTGTTGGCTGCAAAGGCGGTGTGCGGCACCAAAAGCACGCCGGCGAGAATGGCGCAGCCGCGCACCAGCCGCTTCGGCGTGAAATGAACTGGCGCAGTGTATCCATGCAGGTCAGACATGACGCTCTACCTCCTCGTCATCCTTCCGCAACGGTGGGGACCACTGCTGAAGAGTTTCAGCTGCGTCGAGCGCCCGTATTCAATACGAGACCTGCTTGCCGGGCAAGCTCATGGGTCCGTTTTGCGCGTCGGGCAAATGCGTCCCTCCGCACTATCGACCCTGGCCAATCCCTCGGTGTCGCCGGGCGGCAGACGTCGCTTACGACTTCAGCGCATTCGGCTTCGGATCAGGCTCCGCAAACGACTGCGGCGCAGGCCGCCCTCCGCGCTCTTCGGTGTAGAGCCGCGTGAACTCCGCGCCAAGCAGCACGATCTGCGACGAGTAGTAGACCCACAACAGCAGCACGATCACCGATCCCGCGGCGCCGTACGACGACGCGACCGCACTCTGACCGAGGTACAGGCCAATGACCTGCTTGCCGATGGTGAAGAACAGTGCGGTCACGAAGGCGCCGGTTACTACATCGCGCCACTCGAGCTCCACGTCGGGGAGAAACTTGTAGAGCATCGCGAAGAGCGCGGTGATGACCCCCAGCGACGCGACCGCGTTGATGAACTGCCACAGCGCCGGCAAGCCCGGCGCGCGCCGGTTGATCCAGCCGCTGGCGGCGGCCAACGCGGCGCTCACAGCGAGCGACACGAGTAGCAGAAACCCGATGGCCACGACGATACCGAAGGAGCGCAGGCGGTCGGTGATGAACGCCCTCCAATCGACCTGCGGCTTTGGCTTGACGCGCCAAATCGTATCCAGGACGGTCTGCAGCTCGAGAAAGGCACCTGTTGCGGCGAAAAGAAATGTGATCGAACCGACGATGGTGGCGACAACTCCGGACTGCCGGCGGCTGGCGCCCTCGAGCATCGCCTGCACCGCCTGAGCGCCGTCGGGTCCGACCAGCCCCTGCAGCTGGCCGACGATTTCACCGCGCACCGCCTCGGGGCCGAAAACGAAGCCGGCGATGGCAATGGCGATGAGCAGCACCGGCGCGATGGCGAAGAGCGTGTAGTAGGCCAGCGCCGCGCCGAGGTGCAGCGCGTTGTCTTCCCACCAGGCCCAAAGGGCCCGCCTGAACAGGCGCAGGATCCGCGTCAGCGGCACAACCTGCGGGTAGCAAGGACCGGGCCGGATGAACCCTGGCGAACGGATTCAGGTCTCCGCGGGTAGCGGCCAGCACGTGCGCTCGGCAAGGAGCGTCTTAGTCGGAGGTCATCCGCCGCGCGTCACGCAGCGACAGCGTCGTCGCTACTCCGCGCGCAGCACGACGATCGGATCGACTCGTGTCGCGCGGCGCGCCGGTAACCACACCGACGCCAGCGCAGCAGATGTGAGCACGATGGGAACCGAGACGAACACGAACGGATCGTGAGCGGCGACTCCGAAGAGAAAGCCGGAGATCAAGTCGGCCAGCGCGAACGCCGCGGCGATACCGATCGCGACGCCGGCAAGGGTGAGGCGAAACGAGTCGCGGAGGATGAGCAGCCGAACGTGCGCGGCCTCGGCACCGAGGGCCATCCGGATGCCCATCTCGCGCACACGTTGACGCACAGCCTGCGCAGCGATGCCGTAGACGCCGAGCAGTGAGAGCAGCAGGGCGGACGCCGCGAAAACACCGAGCAACCACATCTCGAACCGCGACCGCGCAGACGATGACCACACCACGTCGTCCATGGATCGAATCCGTCCGACGGGTGCGTGCGTCACGCTGCTCAACTCGGCCCTCACCGCCGCTACGGAGGCGAGTGGCTCGCCCGTGGTCCGCACGACCCACGTCATGCGGCCTCCGAGCTGGTTGAGAAACGCCATCGTGCCATTCGGCAACTGAGCAAGCGGCACGTAGACCGCGTGTCTGGGATCGAATCGGAGGCCGCCCTGGCGAACATCACCCACGACGCCGATCACTTGTCGCGGCGAATCCTCGAACGCCGGGCCCGCGCCGCGCCCGAGCACGACAGACTCTCCGATCGGATTGCGATCGGGCCACAGGCGTCGCGCGAGCGCTTCGTTGACGAGCGCCACCGGGGCGGCGCGATCGTCGTCTTGCTGAGTGAAACGCCGGCCGTTGACGAGCGGAATGCGAAACACGTCGAAGTACTGCGGCGAGACCGGACGCCAGCTGCCGAGCACGCCCTCGTCTCGACTGCGGCCCACGACTTCGATCTGAAGATTGGCATCGCCCTCGAGCGGTAAGTCGACCACCGTCGCACCGGCAAACTCAATCCCGGGAATCGCCGTCAACCGCATCGCCCCCTCGTCGATGAGCGTTGCCGCCTGGGGCGTCGAAGCGAATCGCTCCCCCGTGACAGCCGTGCGCAACGTCAGGACCTGACGCGAGTCGAAACCAGGATCGACATTCCTGGTAGCGGCCACACTGCGGACCAGCAGCGCCGCAGCGACGAGCATCATCGACGCCAGCGCGACTTCGACGACCACCAGCGCCATCCAGCCTCGGCGCTTGTGACCCGGACCGGCATTTCCTGCGGACGATCGAAGAGCCGCGTGAAGATCGCTGCGGGAAACGCGGAGTGCTGGGAGCAAACCAACAGCCACCACGGTGACCGCGCACACCACCGATGCGAACAGCAGCACACGCCAGTCGAGCATCACACCCGACCCATCCTCGGCGATCCGTGGAAGGTTGCCGGGCTCGATGGCGAGCAGGGCGCGCATGCCGACGAACCCGCTCGCCATTCCCAGCGCAGACCCCGCGGTCGCGAAGAGCGCGCATTCAGTGAGCAGTTGGCGGACCAGGCGGCTCCGAGCCGCGCCGCTTGCCGATCGAATCGCGAATTCACGCCGCCGCTCGGACGCTCGCACGAAGAACAGCGTCGCGACGTTCGCGCACGCGATCAGCAGCAGACAGCCCACCGTGGCCAGCAACAACTGCAACGACGCGGTGCTCGACGCGACGACAACCCCCTGCAGCGCCACCACGGCGAGAGTCACGGCCTTCGGCATCACGCCGGGAAACTCCCGCTCGAATCGCTCGACTGCCTGCAGCGTCTGCGCCTGCGCTTCGGCGAGTGTCGCGTGCGGCGCCAGTCGCGCCGCCACCAGCAGCGTGTTTGCATCGGTGCGGTTGCCCGGATCGATGCGCAGCGGCACCCACAGCTCGGGCAGCTGCACGACGCGTGGCGTCGTCGAGCGCGGATCGAAGTCCGGGCTCAGCACGCCGACGACCTCGTGCACGACGCCATTCAGCGCGATGGTCCGTCCGACTGCTCTCGCGCCGCTGAACTGACGCATCCAAAACCCGTGACCGAGGACGACGACCGGAGGGCCGCCTGGTCGATCTTCTTCGGCCGTGAATGGGCGGCCTTGCGCGAAACGCGCGCCGAACACGTCAAAGAAGCTGGCGGTGACCTGGCCGGCCGCAACCTGTTCCTGCTGGAGCTCGTTCGCGACGTTCGTCATCGACGGGAAGCGGTACGCGGCCGCGTCAGTGAACGCTGTGGTGGTGCTCCTCCACGTGGTGAACTTCGGTTCCGACACGCCGGGCACCTGCCGGCCGGCGTCGTCGGTGTGAAGCAGCAGCACCAGGCGATCGGGATCCGGATAGGGCAGCGGCCGCAGGAGCACCGCGTTCACCACCGAGAAAACCGCCGTGCTCGATCCGATGCCGAGCGCCAGGCCCGCCAGCACGAGCGCCGCGAAGCCCGGCGCCTTGGCGATCGATCGCAAGGCATAGCGGACGTCGTGCTGAAGTTCGTCAACGATACGGTGGGCACGCGCCATCAGCAGAGAATAGTGCCACCGGGTGTTCGCCGTCTCAGACTTTGGCGGCATAACATCCATATGGAGCCGACGCTTGGCCCGCTCCCGCGTGCCCGCGGGTGCGGCTCATTCGCAACTAGGCGCGAAAGGGCTACGTGATGTCATTCATAAAGAAACATGCTCTCGCAATTTTATTTGCTGCTGGCCTCAGCCAAGCGGTCGCACTGTCCCAATCACCGCTGCCCCAGACGGAGTCGAGTCTTTCCAGAAACCCCGCCCTGGTACGTGACTGGGCAAATCGCCTGCTGGCCAACGACCCGAAGGTCCGCGCAACCGCCGAAGCCGCCCTGGTCCAAGGGGCGCGGCGTTCGCTACCTTTGTTGAGACGATTCCTCAACCCTGGGCACGAAGACCTGCATGTGGTGACTTTTGAAATCATCCAGCGGATCGGTCCTCCTGCCATTCCGCTGCTGGTGGACCTGCTGCGGCATGAGTGGGACTCCATCCGGCGCAGCGCCGTCAATGAATTGATTGACTTGGCGCCCCATACAGAATGGATTCAACCGGCGTTGAGGCGGGCACTGAGAGACGAGGATTCGGTGGTCGCGGGCGATGCCGCACGCGCCCTGGGCGCTTTGGGCAAGAGGGCCAGCCCTTCGGTAGGCGCTCTCGTCAATACTCTTTCGCACGAGGATCCATACGTCCGCATCTACGCGGCGGAGGCCTTGGCGTCCATCGGTCCGACCGCGGCCAAGGCGACAAACGCCTTGGCAGAAGCCCTGGGCGATCCCATTCCCGGCGTTCGATGGGCGGCGTGTGAGGCGCTCGCAAGCATCGGCCCGGCCGCGCAGTCTGCAGTGCCGCAGTTAATCGAAGCTCTGGAGGATGAATTCCTCTATGTGCGTATCTTCGCGGCCGGAGCTCTGGGAAGCATCGGACCGAAGGCACAGTCGGCCCGAGAGGCGCTGAGGGCGGCAGCAAACGATCCCACATTGCGTGACGAAGCAGAGTGGGCGTTGAGTCGAATCGCTGGAGTCAAATCTGGAGAGCCTGTCGCGTCACACGTTGTGCCCGCGCCTTCCGTCGCGCGCCCACTCCAGACGACAGTCGTCCAAACGGGCAATCCTCCGGTTGACTGGGATACGACCACCGGTCGGAACATCGTCTGGAGTGTCGAGTTGGGAAACGACACGTTTGGCCGTCCCGTGGTTGCCGGCGATGCGGTCTATGTGGGTACCGACAACGCAAGGCACATGAACCCCGCCTACCAGGAAGAAGCCGGCGTGCTCGTGGCATTTCACGCGAAGGATGGCAAATTCCTTTGGCAGGACGTGGCCCCGCGAGTAGAGCGAGGTCTGCGAGAGTTTCTGTTGCCTTCGACGACAAGTACGCCGTACGTGGAAGGGAACCGGTTGTACTATGTCACCGCCGAGTGCCAACTCCGTTGTCTCGACACACAGGGTTTCCGTGATGGCGAGAACAATAGTCCGTATCGGGATGAGGTCTTCCAGGACAACGCTGCGGCCGACATCGTCTGGGAGTTGGACATGTGTGGCCGCTTGGGTGTCTTTCCGCATGAAGCCACCAATAGCGAAGTGTTGCCCGTGGGTGATCTGCTGATGGTCTCTACCTCCAACGGGCAGAATGAAGGCCACACGCGCGTCCCATCGCCGCGCGCCCCAAGTCTGATCGCGGTGGACAAGCGTTCGGGCGAAGTGGTCTGGCGCGCCATCGGCCCGGGCGAGCAGGTGCTGCACGGCCAGTGGTCCAGCCCTGTGGCGGCCAATGTCAATGGGCGCATACAGGTGCTCTTCGGCGGAGGAGATGGTTGGCTGCGCTCCTACGACGCGGCGTCGGGTCACGAAGTCTGGCGGTTTGACGGCAATCCGAAAGACGCCCGCTGGCTTCCGCGACCCGGAGTCCTTTCGCGCGGCTCTATCATTGCTTCACCGGTCTTCGCCGACGGCCGCGTCTTCGTTGCGATGGGGCAGAGTCCTGGGCACGGCAACGGACCCTCATTGATTCACGCGATCAGTCCCAACGGCCAGGGAGACGTCACCGAGAGCAGGCTCCTCTGGACTTCTCGCGAGGTCGGTCGTGTGGTGGGAACGCCGATTGCGAAAGACGGTCTCCTGTACGTTGGGGACCTGGGCGGAACGATTCATTGTCTGGACGCGGCGACCGGCGCCCACGTCTGGAAGCACGAGACGAACGAGGCCATTTGGGGAAGCCTCCTGCTGGCCGGCGACCGGCTTTACGTTGGGAATGTTGAAGGCAGCATGACCGTTCTTCGTGCCGGACGGCGACAGCAATTGCTGGGGCAGATCGAGATGGATGCGCCGCTCTATTCGCCTCCGGCGCTGATCGGCGATGCGCTTTATCTGGCCACCGCGAACCGGTTGTACCTCATCGCGGCAAAGCTTTGATCCTTTAAGGTCGCTTGAACGGCACGATGTGTTCCCATTCGCTCGCGTCGGAGCGGGCGACCACGGCGACGACCGGTTCGGTGTCGCTGACGTTGAAGACCTCGTGCGGCACGCCCGGCTCGATGAAAATGAAGTCCCCCGCTTCGTTCTCGATCGCATGTTCGAGCGATGGTCCGAACTCGTGCCGGACGCGCCCCTGGAGAATGTAGAGCATCACCTCGAAGCCAACGTGGATGTGCGCCGCCGCGACGCCGCCCGGCGGAATGGTCGCGACGTTCATCGACAACTGTTTCGCGGGCACGTTCTTCTCCGACAGGCCGGTTCGATACTGGATGCCGTTCCACCCGCGGGTGTTGTCACCACGGCGCACGACGAAAACGCCGTCGGCGCCCTCCGCCGGGCCAAGGACCGCTGAATCAACTCTGTCCGACATCACTCCCTCCTGTCCGCGC
Source organism: uncultured Acidobacteriota bacterium (assembly GCA_963807105.1). Taxonomy (GTDB): domain Bacteria; phylum Acidobacteriota; class Vicinamibacteria; order Vicinamibacterales; family UBA2999; genus DASPWV01. The sequence goes on from CAWEAM010000003.1 coordinate 1,246,475, forward strand.
CACCAGGTTCTGTTCGGCATCGAGCGCCGCGAGCACGGCGTCGACGTCCGCGTCATCGTTGTACGCGTGAAACGACACGCGGAGGCCGTCGCCGCGCGACGACGCGATGATGCCACGCGTGTCGAGACGCCGTACGAGCTCGGCGGCAGCCTCCGACCGAATCACGACGAGCGGACCGCGGCGAGCCGGATCCACCGGCGTCGCGACGCGGAAGCCGCGCTCGTGCGCACCCTCGATGAATCGGCGAGTCAGCGAGCAAATCTGACGCTGTACCTCGTTGAGGCCGACCGTTTCGAGCAACGTCAGCGCCGCGGTGGCGCCGTAGACGTTCGGAACCGGCGGGGTACCGCCCTCGAAGCGGCGTGCGCTCGGCGACCAGTCGAGGCGGTCCGCCCGGAACGCAAACGGATCGACACGCCCAAACCAGCCGGTGGCGAGCGGCTCGAGCCGTTCGACAAGTTCCCGCCGCACGTAGAGAAACGCAATCCCGGCCGGACCGAGCAGGTATTTCAACGCGCCCGTCACCATGAAATCTACACCGAGCGCTTGCACATCGATGGGACCACTCCCGGTTCGCTGGTAGTCGTCGAGCATGACCAGCGCGCCGCGCGCGTGGCACAGCTCCACGAGACGGGGAATGTCGAGCCGGTAGCCGTTCCGAAAACAGACGTGCGTTGCCGGCACGATCAGCGTCCGCTCGTCGATCCGTTCAGCATACGAGTCGATGGGCAGCGTCTCGCCCTCGGCTCGTGCCCATTCGATCGCGGCGCCGCGCCGCGCCTGCGCCAGCCAGACGTGGGCGAGCGTCGGGAACTCGAACTCGCCCAGAACCACGGTGCGGCGCGAGGCGTCGAAGGCCAGCGCCGTGGCAATGGCCGCGATCGCAGCCGATGCGCTGGGCATGATGGCGATCTCGTCGGCGTCGGCGCCCACGGCCCGGGCAAATCGCGTGCGGAGCCGCTCGACCTCGCCGACCCAGTCGTCCCACGGCGATCCGAACTGGTGCCACGACTCGGCGAACGCCGCGAGGGCGTCAGCCACGTCGTGCGACAGCGCCCCTTGCGAACAGCTGTTGACGTAGACCTTGTTGGCAAGCAGCGGGAATCGCCGGCGAAACGCCTGCGGAGTCATGCCAGCCCGCAACGTTACCAGTGCCCGAGGAAAACCGCCACCGCGCCTTGCGGTTCTTCGCGGCTGCCGCGCTTTGGGAGTAAGCTCGCGGGCACACAATGCCCGGAAGTCACTTAGTGAATTGAGGGGCTGATGACGTCGATCGACGATCTCGAGCGCTGGCGAGCCGAGTTCCCGATCCTCGAGCAAACCGTCTACATGATCAGCAATTCGCTCGGCGCGATGCCTCGCGGCGCCGCCGACTCGCTGGCCGCTTACGCCGACGCGTGGGCGACGCGCGGCGTCCGCGCGTGGGAGGAGCGGTGGTGGGAAATGGCGCGGGAGATCGGTGACAGCGTCGGCCGCATCATCGGCGCCGCCCCCGGCTCGGTCAGCATGCACGAGAACGTGACGACGGCGGCGATGGTGGCGCTGTCGTGCGATCGCACCCACGGCAGGCGCGCAAGCGGATCGTGTGTCTTGCGGCGGATTTCCCGTCAACGATTTATCTCTATCGCGCGCAGTAGCGCGGCCGGCTTCGAGCTGACCGTCGTCCCGGCCGAACCCGACTTCACGATGTGCGCTCGAGCGCGTGATCGAGGCGATCGACGAGCGGACCGCGCTCGTGTCCTTCTCGCACGTGCTGTTCAAGACCTCCTTCATCATGGACGTCCCGCCGATCGTCGCGCGCGCGCACGAGGTCGGGGCGCGCTCGTAATGCTCGACGGCTACCAGTCGGCGGGCATCATCCCGGTCGACGTCGCTGCGCTCGGCGTCGATTTCTTCGTCGGCGGCTGCCTGAAGTGGCTGTGCGGCGGCCCGGGGACCGCCTTTCTCTATCGCCGCCGGAGGCACGCCACGGCACCCGCGCCGCGCTTCACCGGCTGGTTCTCGCATCGCGCGCCGTTTGCCTTCGACATCGATCGCTGTCGATCCGCGTGACGATGGGATGCGGATGATGAACGGGACGCCGTCGATTCCCGCCTACTACGCGGCGCTGCCGGGTCTGGAGATCATCGCCGCCGTCGGCGTCGATCGCATCCGTGCGCGATCGAAGCGAATGACCGCGCGCGTCTTCGAGCTGGCGGATCGCTACGGGTTTCCGTCGCTGGCGTCGCGCGATCCGGCACGCTTGGCCGGCACCGTCGCGGTGAACCCGCCGGACGCGTTGCACGGTGAGCCGCGCGCTCAAAGCCCGCGACTTCGTCGTCGACTACCGGCCCGGCGTCGGGATCCGGCTCTCGCCGCACTTTTACAACACGATGCGACGAGATCGATCGCTTGATGGCCGAAATGGCGCGGATCGTCGAGCACAAGCGACTTCGACGCCGACACGTCGGGGCGCTCGGTGGTCACTTGAGCCCACCGCAGCATCGCGACGTCCGAGAACGAGCAGGTGCTGGCGCGCCAGCTCTCGGCCGCGCAGCAGGCCATGATGGCGCTCGGCGGCGCCATCGGCACCGGCCTGTTTCTCGCCAGCGGGTTGGCCGTGAACGTCGCCGGTCCGGCGGTGATTCTGTCCTATATCATCGTCGCCGTGCTGTCGTTTCTGCTCGAGCCGCGCGCTGACCGAGATGGCCGTCGCCCATCCGACCGCCGGGGCGTTCGGCGTCTACGCCGCGCATGTACGTGTCGCCGTTCGCCGGATACGCCGTACGGGTCAGCTACTGGTTGATGGAGGTGATTGCGACCGGCGGCCAGCTGGTGGCCGCATCCATCTACATGGCGTACTGGTTTCCGGCGGTGCCGGGCGCCGTGTGGGTGCTCGCGTTCGCGGTGGCGCTCGTCGCGGTGAATTCGCGCGCCGTCGGTCGACTGGGAACGATCGAATACTGGTTCGTGATGATCAAGATCGTCGCCGTCGTGCTCTTCGCGGCCGTCGCGATCCTGGTGATCTTCGGGTGGCATGGGCGATCCGGCGATCGGTGTCCGCAACCTCACCGCACAGGGCGGCTTCATGCCGTTTGGCTGGCCGGGCGTGTGGCTCGGCGTGCTGCTTCGTGATCTACTCGTTCATCGGCGTGGAAATCGTCGGCGTGACCTCGGGCGAAGCGGCCGATCCCGCGCGAGTCGATTCCGCGCGCGATGCGGCGGATGGTGCTCGGCCTGTCGGCGATTTACATCGTGACCATCGACGCTGCTCGTGGCGCTGACGCCATGGAACGAGCTCGGCGCCGGCGAGAGTCCGTTCGTCAGCGTGCTGCGGTCGAGTCGGGATCCCGGGCGCCGCCGGCGTCATGAACTTCGTGGTGCTGACGGCGGCGCTGTCGAGCGCGAACGCGAATCTGTATCTCATCACGCGCACGCTGTTTTCGCTCGCGCGCGGCGGCTACGTCGCCGCGGCGCTGGGCAGCGTGAGCCAGCAGAGCGCGCCGCTCAACGCGCTGCTGGTGTCGGGACTGGGCCTGGGTGCGGCCGTGGTCGTGCGCGCGCTCTGGCCCGATTCAGCCTATGTGTGGTTTTTCGGCGTCGCGCTCTTCGGCGCGCTCTTCGTGTGGCTGATGATCTTCGTGACGCACATCGCGTTTCGCGGCGCGACGGCTCCGGTCTCGTCGTACCTCGGCGCCGCGCTCGTCGCCGCGATTCTCCTGTCGACGTGGTGGATTGCCGATCTGCGCTCGACCCTGCTGGCCGGCGTCCCATGGATGCTGTTGCTCGCGATCGGCTATCGACTCTCGTCCCGGCAGGCACGCGCACGTGGCGCCGCGGTGTGATGCGAGGCGCAAGGCGCCACTGCCCAGACGCCATCCAGAGTGGACGCATTTCTCTCGATCAGGACGCTTCCCGGCCTGCGTAGTGTCCTCTACTTCGAGCGCATGAAGCAGCTCGAAACCAGTGGCGAGGGCGCGCCGTCTCACTAAGAGAGGGCTGATTCACGCCTGCATCAGTGCCTCGGAGGTGCGGCTACCATGTTGCGTTTGCTTGTTATTGTGTCCCTTCTCGCGCTGCCGGCGGGAGCGACAGCTCAGGTTCGCGTGGACTTCGATCGTCACCAGGACTTCAGTCAGTACCCGGACGTTCGATGTTGAAGTGGGCCCGTTGGTGCGGGCCGACGGCGCCACCGATGAACAGAATACCCTTGCCGAGGATCGGCTTCGACACGCCATCACGAGCGAGCTCTCGGCACGAGGGCTCGAAGCGACCTCGGTGAGGCCGGACCTCATCGTGCGCGTCTCTCGTCGAGACACCGAGCGCACCGAGGTCGTGAGTTCGGGCTTCGGCCATTACCCGACCTACTTTTATCGCCCGGTTCGGCTGCGCAACGGACGCATCGCGTATATCCGGAGCTACAGCTATTGGGACCGCCCGTTTTACGACGATGTGCGGACGCGCCGCTACCTCGAAGGAACCTTGACCGTTGACGTCGTCGCGCGCGATACCGGGCGTCTGCTCTATCGCGCCGAGGTGAACAACGAGATTGGCGGCAATCTCGAGAAGTACGTGGCGAAGTCCGTTGAGCGCGCCTTCAAGAAGTTTCCCGTGAAGGAGCTCGGGAATTGAGCCCTCGCTGTTCGGCGGCGCCACGCTTCTCGCGTGAAGCGTGCGCCGCCCTCAGCGGCACCAGAAGAACCCACGGCTTCACTCCCTGACACACCGCACGGAAATAGCCATCTGCTTGTCGCCCTGGGGCTGGCGATGGAGCGCGTGCCCGTTCTGACCGAAGTTGTAGTACGGGGCGCTGCCCGGATCGTTGTCTGATGCCGTCCAGTAGAGCCCGTGCGCCTCTACCCGTGCGTACTGTCCATCGCGGCGGTTGCCAGCCAGCACCGCATTGAAGCCTGACGTGCCTCCGCTCAGGAGTGCCGTGAACGCTGCTCTCCCTTTGTCAGCCGAATCGGCGCTGACTCCGCCATAGCGCTTCGCCGTCTGCCGCCATTCGTCATCGGTCGGTAAGCGCCAACCATCTCCGAGCGACTGGCACACTCGCTGCGCCGACTCCCACGTGTACAAGCGGCCGTATCGACGGCAATTCGGTTCGGCATCGTCGTAACAATAAGATGGCGATGGGTTGACGTTCAGATTGGCAGTCGTCCACTCTTTACCGTCCACCATCCGTCTGGAAGAGATCGTGCCGGACACCTTCTGGTCCTTCGCGGAACGCGGCATCGAGCCGGCGCCGCCAACAGATCCGAACGCAATACTCAGCGCGATTGCCACGACACCCATTCGAATCGCGCCATGTTGTCCTCGCCTCGATCATTCCGAGCCGTCTGCCCGCGTGACCTCGACCTCCCGATCCTCGTCACGTCCCGACACCCGCACTTGCCAGGGATTGCAGCAGACCTCGCAGTCCTGGATGAAGACGTCGATCACGTCCGCCTCGATGTAGATCTCCACCTGCTCTCCGCAGAAGGGACATGTGATCAGAAAGTCGTCAGGCATTGCGAAGGCGCTAGCTGCAGCGTGGGACCGAAAGCAGAACCGACGCTTCAAGCGAGACCGGCTGTCGCACGTTGGTATTCTAGGCTCAGGAAATGCGATGAAACGCACATGGACGATCATTGGCGTAAAGGACGTCCCGGGCAGCTTCAAATGGTACCAGGCGCTCTTTGGCCAGCCCGAGACCCGGCGGCGACCAACATCGTGGTAGGGTGGCACCATCTCGCCGGCGCGGCTCACGCGCGGGGACGTTGGATGGATTCGAGGTGAACTCAATGCGCGCGATGGTCCTGGCGATGACGGTGATGGCGGTTGCGGTCGTGCAGGCTCAATCGAAGCCATCGAAGTCGATGCCCGCAAATGTCGGGTCCGGGCGCGTCGCCTGGTTCGACATCACGACGACTGACCTGTCGAAGTCGAAGGAGTTCTACGGCAAACTCTTCGATTGGAAGTTCAACCCCGTTCAGGGAACGAATCTGGCGGTTGAAATCGTGTCGGGTGGATCGGCCATCGGGACGCTGCGAGGCGCGGAGGGGGCTATCAGTTCCTTCAACGGCGTGGTCTATATTCAGGTGCTGGACATTCAGGAGAGCTGCAAGAAGGCGAAAGAACTGGGTGGAACACTCGTTCCCGGATTCCCCTTCGATCTCCCGAACGGCACGGGAGCCATCGGGCTGGTCACCGATCCCGCCGGACATCCCGTGGGGATGTACTCCAGGACTCCGCTCGCGCCGCAGAAGCCCGGGTCCAATTGACCGGGACCAACTTGAGGTGACGGAGGTGTCCGCCGAGACCCGGCTGGACGTCGATGGCGATACCGTCAACGTCAGATGATGCAGGTCCCTCGTGGTCGTCGAGTCCACACTCCATATCGCGGCAAGCTTCATCCTGACGCCCCAACAGCGTCTCAGCCGGTCGGCCCCCCACATCGAAGCGCTTCACGAGGGACGGGCTCTGTCACCTGGACACTCGTCGCGTGAGCCGCCCCATTGCCGCTGCTCCAGTAGGAGCTCTTGCCAGGCCGCGACTGCGCGGCCCGTGTCTATGGCTTTCTGATGTGTAGTCTGTCGACGACCTGCGTGATGCCTTCAGTGTCGCGAGCGAGACGGACGGCGCGCTCACGTTCGTCTGCCGAGGCGACGACTCCCGTCATTGTGACAACCGAGCCCGACGTATCGACGTTGATCGCTCGCCCTTTGACGTGATCGTCGAGCGCCATTTTGGATTTGATCTTGGCGGTCAGTGCGCCATCGCTCATCGTGCCGCCGACTCTGGTCGCAGCGACGCTCGCCTTCGCCGCTGCCCGGCTCGCCAGCCTGGCGGCTTCCTGCCTTACGTGCGCCGCCTCGCGCGACCGGAGCGGCCAGCCGTTGTCCGACCAGTTGTAGGCGGCAACGCCGCCAGCACCGATGATCGCCAGCAATACGAGTCTGCGAATCAGACGCATGTTTCAGCTCCTTGACTTGTGCGCCGACTCCTGGCGCCCTTTCGCAACTACGACGACCGTACCACGTGTGTTCGTAAGGGAAGTCGAAGCTTTTCATAAAAGGAAACAACCACGATCAGCAGCCACGCTGCAGCGAAGCGCCGGTTCGCCGTGAACAATCGGTTGGGAATCGAACGTGATGCCGTTTGACCAGGCTGATGGTTACCGTCCATCGTTGCAGCCGAGATCGGGTGAGCGCCGAGTTTGACGGTTGAGCTTAGAGCCGTAACAAACCCTGACGGATCGCGATCCGAGCATGCCCCAGGCGGATAGGCAAATACTGGGCGACTACTCAGGACGAATCGTGGCAGTTGGATGCGCTGCGACCACGTGGGCCGCCAACCGTCGCGCGATAGTGCGCCTTTACGTGCGGACCAGCGCGAGCACGATCGCAAAGATCACCAGGTCCGTGAGCACGTGAGTGATGAATGGCGCCATCAACCCGCCAGCGCGGCGGCGTAGCTCACCTAGCACCAAGCCGTATGCGAACGTCAATCCGACGCCGACGATGCCGCGCGGGAAACCTGCCCGGAAATGCAACGCTCCAAAGGCGACCGCCTGCAGGACCAACGCCGCGGGAGCTGTGATCCGCGCCTTGTCGAGCGCACCGAGCACCACGCCGCGGTACGCGGCTTCTTCACCCGCTGCATTCACGATGGAGAACACGAACACGGCAGGTACCAGCAGCCAGAGTGGCCAGTCCGGGACGAACCTCCGGACGAGATCAGCAAGATCCGGGCGAACCGTGACGTACCACAAGAGCAGCGTCGCCCCTGAGACCGCAGCGAAGGCAGCACCCAAAGCGATCATGCGGCCATCGAGGCGGCCGACGGTGAGCCAACTGGCGGCGTCGCGGAACCAGGGCACACGCGTGGCGACCACAGCGTAGACGGCCAACGCCAGCCCGAATACCAGCTGCTGCGGGCCGATCCCGACCAGCGCAAGCGCGAGGCACGTTGCGAACAGAAGGCCGAGCGAGCTCGCTCCGCGCGCACGCCGCGTCCATGCGATAGCGGTGAGCGCAAACACCGCCACCCCTACGGCTGTAACCGCGCCACCTGGCGGCAGGAGCGAGACGATCGTCAGGAGGGCCGTGAGCGCGAGGACGATGGGCGTCTCACCGCGTACTGCGCTCGCGCGAGGCGATGCGACGATCATTTACACCTCCAGAAGGCCGGAACGCGGAGACGTGCCGATGGTCGCAAGAGGGACTGGGATCAAGTCGGCGTGGTACCCCGCGATAAACGCCGCCGTGGCTGATACTCCGTGTAGGCGTGCTGTGAGCGCCCGCGTACGCCGACGGGTTTTGATACAGCCTCTTAGCAATTCTAGTCGGGCGAAGGGCCTTGGCACTCGCGCGCAGTGTAGGACACAGATGGAGAGCAGCGCGTCAATTAGACGAGAATCTCCTCATCCAGTGACTACGTCTGTCCCAAACGAATCGCCGTGATCTTCGCCTGTTCCTCCGCCGCGATTCGAATCTCTTCCTGCGGTGCGTGCTGGAGTCGCTCGCCGAGCAGCGCCAGCATCTCAGCGGCGCTCTTTCCGGTCGCGCAAACGATGAAGACATAGCCGAATTTCTCCTCGTAGCGTCGATTGCCGTCGGCCAGCGCGTCGAGCACATGCTCCGACGCGCTCGCGACGCCGGCCTGCTCCTGGGCTGACAGTTGATGGGTGGCGGGGAAGCGCGCGGGGAGTGATTCCCGGTCGCCAATCTTCGGATGATGCGAGAACGCCTCGCGCCAGTCGTTCTCGCTCAGCGCGAACCACTCCTCGCGCGCGGCATGAAGGAGCGCATCACCGCTTCCGAACGGACGCCGGAACAGCATGCGCTCGACCCATCTCGACGATCCGCAGGCCGCACGCAGCAACTCCCGCGCTTTGTCGGTGGGCGCGAGATCAACGCGTGGCAACAGTTCCATGAACTCGCAGCCTGCTCACGCCTCCATCGGGATAGATATTGAGCCGCACGTGCGACACCGAACCGCTCGCGCGCAGCTCCTTCGTATAAAGGTGCCGCCGATGCGCCGACAGTTTGGTCTGCGGAAGGATCTCAGACCAGGCGGCGGACATGACCGCTTCCAGCGTGGCGCCGGGCGCGAAACATCCCTCGATTGAGGCACTGTCGGGATAGTTGCCTTTGAAGTGATTGGTGTCGATTTCGATCTTCGAGAGCAGCCCGGGCACGCCGAGGCGGATGATCGCCCAATCGTATCCAGGGCCACGGCGGCGCCGCGTCTCCCAGCCATCTCCCATGTTCCGGGCGCGACCGGGCATGATCATGTTGTCCTTGGCGCCGAAATGCATGTCACTGGCGCCCAGCACCAGGCCGCCATGACGGATGCTGGCCAGGTCAACCAGGCGCGCGCCGTGCGCCGCCTGCTTCCAGTCCACCGTCACGTCGCCGTACACGCGAAACCGCGCCACGCCACCGTCGGGAAAGATGTTGAGTCGCAGATGCGTCCACGGGCGAGCGTCGTCTACCGCGAAGAGGTTGTCGCCGTTGCCTCGCAGCGGTGACCTGGGCAGGAGCTCGACCCATGGTGGGCCTTCGACGCTGTAGATGGAACGTCGATGCCCGGTCAGGCTGTCGTCGATCGCGTCGATCGAAGCGTGCGACGGGTAGTTTCCTGTGAAGTGACTCGTATCGATGTTCACGCCGCGCACGACGCCACGCATGCCGAGCGCGACGACACACCAGTCGTGACCGGGCGTGCGCCGGCGGCGCGATTCCCAGCCGTCCATCCATTTCCCCCGAGTCGTGAACTTGCCGGGGATGAAGACCGCCGGCGTCGGCTTCAGCAAGTTCGACTTGGACGCGAAAAAATCGTCGTTACTGGCAAGAGCTCGACCGCCCACCCGTGCGGAGGCGAGGTCGGCCAACGAGGTGAATGTCGCATTACCATGGTCCACGATGCTCACCCAGACTGCGTACGGAAAATCCCGGATTCGCCTGGTGCAAGTATCGCGCGCCAGCGATCGGCACCAGGTGCGCGATCTTACCGTCGCTGTTCGCTTCGAAGGCGATTACGACTCGTCCTACACCGACGGCGACAACACCCAGGTGTACGCCACCGACACGATGAAGAATACGGTGTATGCGCTGGCGGCGCGAGCGCCGATCAAAGAACCCGAGGAATTCGGCTTGCGGCTCTGCCGGCATTATCTCGATCGCAACCCGCTGCTGCGACGGGTCCGCATCGATCTCAGCGACCACCCGTGGAAGCATCTCACCATCGGCGGACGCGATCACGGACAGTCGTTCATGCGGCGTGGACCAGATACCCGCACCGCCACGGTGCAGACCGACAGAACCGGCGTGAACGTGGGGGCGGGGATTGCGGATCTCGTCATCATGAAGACGTTGCATTCCGCCTTCGCAGGGTTCCGGCGCGACGAGTTCACGACACTGCCCGATACGCAGGATAGGTTGTTGGCGACGTCGCTGACTGCAACCTGGCACTACCATGACGCCGAGCTCGACTTTGCCGCATCGTGGCACGGGGTGCGGCAGACACTCCTCGAAGCGTTCGCCGAACACGACAGCAAGTCGGTTCAGCACACGCTCAACGCCATGGGACAGGCGGTTCTCGACAGCAACGACGAAGTGTCGGCGATCAGGTTGGTGATGCCAAACAAGCACCATCTGCCCTTCGACCTGTCGCGCTTCGGTCTCGAGAACCGCAACGAGATCTTCGTCGCCACCGAAGAGCCCTACGGGCTGATCGAGGCCACGCTCACGCGCTGAGCATGATGATCATCAGAAGCGAGCGGGTCGTCTTACCCGGCGGCACGCAGCCGGCGACGATTCAGGTGCGAGAGGGCCGGATCGTCAGTATCGGCTCGCACGCCGAACGACCTTCTGGCGTGCGCGAGGTGGATGCCGGATCACTCGTCGTGCTTCCAGGGCTCGTCGACACTCACGTTCACATCAACGATCCCGGCCGCGCCGATTGGGAGGGGTTCGAGACTGCCACGCGTGCCGCCGCCGCAGGCGGCGTGACAACACTCGTGGACATGCCGCTCAACAGCATTCCGGCCACGACGACCGTCGCCGGGCTGGTGGCGAAACGTCGCGCGGCGGAAGGACGCTGCCACGTTGACGTCGCGTTCTGGGGCGGGGTCGTGCCGGGCAACAGCTCGCAGCTCACACCGCTGGCGCACGCCGGGGTGCTCGGATTCAAGTGTTTTCTCAGCCCGTCCGGCGTCGAGGAATTCGTGAACGTGAGCGAATCCGATCTGCGCGAGGCAATGCCCGTCCTTGGCCAGCTGCAGTTGCCACTGCTGGCGCACGCGGAGCTGCCGTCGATGCTCCAGGATCCGATCGGCGACCCTCGTCGCTATGACACATGGCTCGTCAGCCGGCCAACGACCGCTGAGAAGGCCGCCATCGATCTCCTGATCCGGCTCGCCCGTGAATACAACATACGCCTGCACATCGTCCACCTCGCGTCTGCAGACGCCTTGCCGGCGATTCAGGCGGCGCGAGCCGCCGGCACGCCGGTTACCGTCGAGACGTGTCCGCATTACCTCACGTTCACGGCCGAGGAGATCCGGGATGGTGCGACCGCCTTCAAGTGCGCGCCGCCAATCCGTGCCCGCGATCATCGCGAGCGCTTGTGGCAGGCACTGGCCGACGGCGACATCGATCTCGTGGCGACCGATCACTCGCCCGCTCCCCCCGCGATGAAGCAACTGGAAAGTGGGGACTTCATCCGCGCCTGGGGTGGCATCGCGTCTCTGCAGTTGGGCCTTTCGATCGTCTGGACCGGCGCCAGGGCGCGCCACCTTGCGATCGATCGGCTTGCTGGCTGGCTCGCCGCCGCGCCGGCGCGACTCGCTGGTCTCTCGCACAAGAAAGGCGCCATCGCGGTCGGACTCGATGCCGACTTCGTCATTTTCGATCCCGACGCTGTCAACGCCGTGAACGCCGCGTCGCTCTATCATCGTCACCCGATCACGCCGTATGATGGCGCGCGACTCGCGGGTAGAGTGCACACGACAATCGTTCGCGGGGAGATCGTCTACGCCGACGGCGCGTGCCAGGGCAACGCCGCCGGTCGCCTTTTGTCCGGGACGAGTGCAGGCGGATGAGCGCGATTACCACGCATGTTCTCGACACGTCGCGGGGCCATCCCGCCGCGGGTCTGCCAGTGCACCTCGAGCAAAGTGTCGGGACCAAGCAGTGGCGCACCATCGGGCAAGGCCAGACGGATGTCGACGGGCGCGCGCGCGACCTGATGCCAGAAAACGTCACGCTCGCGCCTGGCACCTATCGCTTGACGTTCGACACCGGAACCTATTTCGCAACGCAGGGTGTCGCTGGCTTCTATCCGCAGGTGATCATCGTCTTTGAGGCAGCACCAGGCCAGAGTCACTATCACCTGCCGCTCCTGCTGAGCCCCTTTGGTTACTCCACCTATCGCGGGTCGTGATGGGCAGTCGCTCTTCGCTCACGGCGCGAGACCTTGGTGCGATTCGGTCACATCTGAAGATCGCCAATAAGACTCTGGCGCGAACCTATCCCGGTGACGCCGCCGCACGACAGCCGGTCCACACCTTCATCAGCGGCGCGCACTTGTTCACACCGGATATCGCGCCCCGGCTTGGAGCCGAAGCATTGTCAGCGCTGAACGAGCACGCGCCGGACGGCGAATCGCTGGCACAGGCGCTCGGGTTCCCGTCCTCACTCGGAGAAGCCATCCGATCGCGCGTCGTCGCAAAGCTCCAGCGGGAGCCGATTGAGGATTTCCGGATCGACTTCGAGGACGGCTACGGCGCCAGGCCAGACGTTGAAGAAGACGGCCACGCCGAGTTGGTCGCCGAGCACATCGGCAAAGCCATGGCCGCCGGCACGCTACCGCCGTTCATCGGCATTCGCATCAAGCCGATGTCGGCCGAACTTCATACTCGCAGCCTCCGCACGCTCGATATTGTCGTGAGTGCTCTCGCGCGTATCACCCGAAAGCGGCTGCCGCCGAACTTCGCGATCACCATCACCAAGGTGATGACACCGGCGCACGTCACGGCTGTCGCACGGGCCTGTGAGGTCCTCGAACGGCGCACCAAGCTGCGCCCGGGAACGCTCCAACTCGAACTGATGATCGAAACGCCGCAAGCCGTCGTCGCCGCGGACGGGAGATGCGCGGTTCCATCCCTCGTCGCCGCGGGACGCGGACGCGTTCGCGCCGCCCTGTTGGGCACCTACGACTACACGACGCTCTGCGGCATCAGCCCGGCGTGGCAGCACATGCGGCACCAGGCGTGTGATTTTGCGAAAGAGATGATGCGCGTCGCGCTCGCGCAAACCGGTGTGTGGCTGTCGGACGGCGCGACGAGCGCCATGCCTGTCGGCACGCGCGAGGCGGTGCATCGTGCGTGGAAGACACAATTCGACGACATCACCCACTCACTCGAGACCGGTTACTACCAGGGATGGGATCTGCACCCCGCGCAACTGCCGATTCGCTATGCCGCCATCGCCGCGTTCTTCCTGCTCGCGCGGCCGGCCGCGACCACCCGGCTCCGCGCCTTCCTCGACAAGGCCACGCAGGCAATTCTCCTGGGCGATGTTTTTGACGACGCCGCCACCGGGCAGGCACTGCTCAACTTTTTCGTGCGCGGTGTGCGCGCGGGCGTGCTCACGCCCGACGAAACGCGCGAGACCGGACTGTCTCTCGAGGAGCTGCAGGGAAGGTCGTTTCTGCAGTTGCTGGCGGCGCGCCGCGCCCGCTGACCGGAACTCGCTATGTTTGGGTGTAGGATGCGACCGATCAACTGGAGAGAAGCGTCGCGCACGGCGCAGGAGGAGTCATCATGAGGACGGCCCATCATGGCGCGGCGGCGACACTTGCGACTCTCGTCGGGATCGGCGTCATCGGAGGATCGACTTTCGCCCACCAGTCTGACGATGGCTCGGTGAGCGGCACGATCTGGGTGGCAAACCGCGGCACTCACGAGATCAAAGGCTTCGACGCCGCTACGGGCGACGTGGTCCGCACAGTTGCGATGGCGGCCAATTCGGCGCCAGGCGACCTTGCGTACGCAAATGGCAAGCTGTATGTCGCCGAGGAAATGGGCACGGCTCCAGCGATTGCCGTCGTCGACCCGAGCACCGGGGCAATCCGCCTTCGCATCGTATTCCCACCCGGATCCCGTCCTCACCACGTGCATGCGAGTGCGAGCGGCAGTCTCGTTGCCGTCGGGCTCTATGGCACGGATACGGTCGCCGTGGTCGACACTTCCAGCGACACACTGCTCGGACAATGGGACAGCAACCCAGCGACGATCAACGGTCGGATACATGCGGCTGTGTTCTCGCCTGACGAGAGCACGCTGTACCTGGCGAGCGACGCCTCGAACGAGGTCATCGCACTGGATCCGCGTACGGGCGACACCTACTGGCGTCTCAATGTGCCCGCCGCGCATGAACTCGCCATCCCCCGTGACCAAAAGTTCCTGTACGTCAGCCGCCGAACGGCGAATCAACTTGCTGTGATTCGCCTGCGCAACGACCCGACCCGGGCGCCGAAGGGCTTCGCCGACATCGTCGCGCTTGGGTTGCCGGATACGCTGCGGTTCAGCGCGAGCGAGCGACTCCTGACGGTGGGGCTGCGCACGCGGCCCGCACAGCTCGCAGTAGTCAGTACAAAGGACTGGAGAGTCACGATCGTCAACGTCACCGCGGTTAGTGAACTGAGCATTGCGGGGCATCAGTGGACCACGCCAGACGGGCGACACACGTTCGTCACCTGGGAGGGAGGCACGGGAGCGAATCAAGGCATTGCCGTCATCGATCACGAAGACGACAATCAGGTGGTGGGGACAATCGGCTATCCCGGTCAGCCTCACGGAATCGTGCTCGCGCCGCAATAGGCCTGGACGCGCGGGTCGATGAGCGACGCCGTCACCTTGATCCTGCCTGTCACACTCTGAGATTTTGCGTTGAAGAGAATGCGATTCGCACGCTCAGATTCGGCGATTGCAAAGACCAGCTCGGTCTGCAGGTACTTGGTGAGGATTCGACTGCACGCGGTCGGCCCGCCGATTGGCGGGCCGACTCAGTGCAAAGTATTCGCGCTCAGACCTACTTCCTGACGACAAGCGTCGCCGATCGCGACACGCCTCCGCCCGTCGCCGTGATCGTCACGCTCGTCGTCGTGGTCACCGCGACCGTCGTGATCTGAGCAGTCGCAGACGATGACCCGGCCGGAACCGTCACACTTGTAACTGCCGCGATGCTTGGCATCGAGCTCGTGAGCGTCACGAGGAGCCCACCCGCAGGCGCCGGCCCAGTCAGCGTCACCGTCGCCGTTGATGTTGACCCACCGATCACACCCTTCGGGTTTACTCCGAGCGCCGATGGCGTGGGCGGCGGCGGCGGATTCACAGTCAGCGCCGCGGTGGCGGTCGTCCCTCCATACGATGCAGAGATCGTCACAGGAGTGGATGCGGTCACGCCGAACGTTGTCACCGTGAACGTCTTGGTGGTCTTGCTCTTCATGATGGACAGCGTCGCTGGCACGCTGGCGGCTCCAGGCGCATTGCTCGCCAGGTTCACCACCGCCCCCCCGTTCGGTGCGGGAGACGTGAGCGTCACCGTCGCGGTCACACTCGTGCCGCCGACCACGCTCGCCGTCGACAGGGTCACCGTCACCGCCGGAGAGGAGATGATGAGAGTGCCGGTAGCATTTGTCGCCTTATAGTCGGCGTTGACCAGCGACGCCACGAGCGCATAACTACCGATGTTGCTCGGCGGCGTCGTCGAGCCGTTGTAGGTCACCGTCACGCCCGACAAACCAGCCGGAGTCGTTGTCACCGTCGCTGATTTCGGCGTGCCGTCGTAGCTCTGATTGAGATTGCTCAGCGTTAGCGTTGCCGCGGCCCTGCGGTCCACGTGCAAGCGGTAGAGCGTGCCCGGCAGCGCCTCGCCAAACGGAAGGGCGCCTGCGGCGGTTCCGTAGAGATGCCCGTCGCTGCCTTCGATCGGCGGCGCATTGGGCGCGATCGCGGCATCGGCTTCGTCGGCCGGCTCCCTGTTGAACTCGTGCAGCACGGTGACTTGATGATGGGAATCCATTCTGAATATCACCCCGGAATTGTGGGCGCCGCCCAGGGCGGTAGTGCCATACAGATAACCGTCGCTCGCGTGGGTAAAGCTGCCAAACGGGTGCGCACCGTCAGACCCATCGAAGTGGTGCATCGAGTCGAGTCCGAACCAGTCAGGGCTGGTGTCGAGGCGGAAGATCGTCCCTTTTTGGGGCGCCTCGGGATTGTCAATTCCGGCCCAATCGCTGGTCATTCCGTAGAACGTGTCGGCGCCGGTCTGGATCAGGCCGCCGAACGGCGTATCCCCCTTCTCACCGCCAACATCGAAATTGAACTTGTACTCGACGCCCCAGTTCGGGTTTTCGCTCGGCGGAACCAGTCGGAACACCGTGCCGCCGGGAACGCGGAAGTACGGATCGTCGGCTGGGGGGATGTCGTCAGGATTATTCGGTTGGCCGCCGTAAGTACGTCATGCCGTAAAAGCTGCCATCGCTCGCCTGGAGCAGCGAGGAGGACGGCGCCGCTCCCACGGGCGGAGGCACGTATCCTGGTGAATAGGGTATGAAAAACGCGGGACCGACCTCGAAGTGTTCACTGCCGAAGGAATGCAGCACTTCGACGACGCCGTTCGCGTTCGCTCGAAATGCGGTGCCCCAACCGAAAATGCCACCACGAGCACTGGTGCCGTAGAACAGGCCGTCGGTGCCCTGTATGAGTGTGTACTGCGGGCTTTCTGGTGAAATCACGTTGGGATCGCCGAAGTTAAACAAGACCGTGATTGCGCCCGCGCTGCTCATCTTGAATAGCGTTCCCCCGTTGAAACGGCCGCCGGCCGCCGTCGTCCCGTAGAAAAAGCCATCGCCGGCTTGGAGGAGGCCAGCGATCGGCTTGCATCCCTCCGCCGGCTCGGTGTCGTTGTTGAACGCGTGAAGAACTTCTACGGGTGGGCCGCTACTTGCCATCCTGAACACAGTGCCGCAGCCGTAGGTTCCTCCCTCCGGGTTCGTGCCATAGAAGGCGCCGCCGGCGGCTTGGATCAACCGCGCCATCGGGAACAGGCCATCGCTACCGTCGAACACGTGGACCTTCTCGTAAGTAAACGTCTGCGCTTCGAGCGAGCCAACAGGGCCCAATAGCGCCACACACGCAAGAATCGTTACAAAAATCGGTCGCTTCATATGCTGAACTCTCCGTTACTTCCTCAATGCGAGAAGCGGCAGCCGGATCCGTCATCGGGTGCTAAAATTCGGACCTCCACCTCAGCCGATGGCCGTCCTCAGCCAGGCATCGCCCGTTCCGGTCACGGACTTTCTCCACGCGTGGAGCCGCGGCGACCGTGCTGCGCTCGATTCCGTTATTCCGCTCGTCCACGCGGAGTTGAAGCGGTTGGCGCGGCGGCGTCTTGCCGACGAACGCCGCAACCACACGATTCAGCCCACTGCACTCGTGAACGAGGCGTACGTCCGTCTGGTGAACGAGCGCGGCATGAAGTGGCAGGACCGCGCCCACTTCCTGGCCGTCGCGGCGCAGTTGATGCGATTCATCCTCGTTGACCACGCTCGCAAGCGTCGCTACCAGAAACGCGGCGGCGATCAGGAAATCGTTTCGCTCGACATGGATGTGGCCGATGCGAGAGCGCAGAGCGTTGTCAACATCGACCACGCGATTGCCGATCTCGCCAAGGTCGACGAGCGCAAGGCGCGGGTCGTCGAACTCCGCGTGTTTGGCGGGTTATCAGTCGACGAGAGTGCGCGGCTGCTGGGTGTCTCTGCTGAAACGATCGGCCGCGATTGGCGCTTCGCCCGCGCCTGGTTGCAGCGCGAGCTCCAGCGATGAGCGCAAGCCGCTGGCAGCGCGCCAACGATCTCTTTCATGCCGCACTCGAGCGTGACAGCCACGCCCGTGACGCGTTCCTGCGCGACGCGTGCGGCACCGATCGCGCGCTCTACGACGACGTTGTGTCACTGATTGCCGCGGACGACGTCGCGGGCGACGCGCCGATCGAACGGCTCGGCGAAGAGATGGCTGCCGATTGGGCAGCGGCCGGAACCGACCGTGTATCGCTGGTTGGCCAACGCATCGATCGCTACCAAGTCATCGCTGATCTCGGTTCAGGAGGAATGGGACACGTCTACCGCGCGACTGACACGGTCCTGGGCCGCGATGTCGCGTTAAAGGTGTTACATGCCGCGCTGCACGCGGACGTGGACTTCCGCCGCCGCCTCGAGCGCGAAGCGCGCGCGGCCTCGTCGCTGAATCACCCGAACATCGTCACGGTCTACGAGATCGGGCAGGCGGGCACCATCGACTTTGTCGCCTCGGAGCTGGTCGATGGAGTAACGCTGCGCGAGCGGCTCGCTGGCGGTCCACTCGCCGTTCGCGAGATCGTGGATATCGGCAGTCAGATCGCGGCAGCGTTGACTACCGCACATGGCGCCGGCATCGTGCATCGCGACATCAAGCCGGAGAACGTCATGATCCGGCGCGACGGCATTGTCAAGGTCGTGGACTTTGGGCTCGCCAAGCGCAGCGGGCGGGACCGATCGACGGGTAACCCGCCGACCGGATTCCAGCTGACGCAACCGGGAGTGGTCGCCGGCACCGCGTGCTACATGTCGCCGGAGCAGGCGCTCGGGGAAGACCTCGATCACCGAAGCGACCTGTTTTCCGTCGGCATTCTTCTTTATGAGATGGCGACAGGGCAGCGGCCCTATGGTGGCGCAAGCGATGCGGCGATGTACGACGCGCTGCTGCATCACGCGCCGGCGGCACCGACAGCAGTGCGCGATGGACTGACGGTCGAACTCGATCTCGTGATCGGACGGGCACTCGAAAAAGAGCGCGAGCTGCGCTATCAGTCTGCGGCGGACCTGGCCGCGGACTTGAAAAGAGTGCAGCGTCCGTCGACGGCAGCCGCACTTGCCGCAGCCCAACCGCCCCGGTCACGCCGCGCGCATCCCTGGCGCACCGCGGCAATCGCCGCATTGTTGTTGTCGCTTGTTCTGGCGGTAGCGCTCGTTGTTCGACGCGGGCCGGTCGCCGACGCGCCAACGACCCGGTTCAGCGTTCTTCCTCCGGCGAATACTGGCTTCACGCCGTTGGGTCTCGAGTCGCAAGCAGTCCCGATCTCCGTTTCACCCGACGGGCGCCGCTTGCTGTTTCGCGCCAACAAGCCCGGGGATCGCGGTCAACTCTGGCTTCGTTCCATCGACTCACTCGAGGCAACCCCGATCGAAGACACGGATGGCGCCGGGTATCCGATCTGGTCCCCTGACAGTCAAAGCATCGCGTTTATCGTCGACGGTGCGCTCAAGCGCAAAGACCTCGCGGGTGGCCCGGCGCGCACGCTCGTGCAGATCAACATAGCGCGCGGCGCCACGTGGAGCCGCGACAACGTCATCCTGTATGGGACGATGAGCGGCGGCCTCTTACGTGTCCCTGCCGCCGGCGGTGAAGCCATCCAGGTCACGACGCCCGATCCGACCCACGGGGAACAATGGCATCGTTTTCCACATTTCCTGCCTGACGGACAGCACTTTCTCTACCTTGCCAACTCCGGTGGCACGCGATCGCTTTTTGTCGGCTCGCTCGATGGCCCGGTAAAGAAACGTCTGCTCGACACCAACGCTCGCGCACTATTCGCGGAGCCCGGCTATCTGTTTTTCATTGGCAACGACGGCGCATTGATGGCGCGAGCCTTTGACGTCGACCGGCTGGAGCTCGAGGGCGACGCCGTCCAAATCGCCGACAAAGTGGCGGTCTCCAGCACGCTCGATGCGTCGTTTGCCGTCGGCGGCGGGACACTCGCGTACGCGCAATGGACGGTGGAGCCCAGTCAGCTCATCTGGTTCGATCGTTCGGGGCAGCCCGGCGGGACGGTCGGAAGCGCGGGCCAGCACCTTGGCCTTCGGCTCTCGCCGGATGGCACGACGGTCGCCGTCACGCGCCTCGATCCGACGGTGGACACGCACGATATCTGGATGATCGATGTCGGGCGCGGGACGGAATCCCGATTCACGTTCAATCCATTTATCGACGTCTCGCCGGTCTGGTCGCCAGACGGGGCGCGCACCGTGTTCACGGTGGGTACGGGTAGCGGGTTTCAGATGTTTCAACGCGCTGCTGGCGGTGGTGCGGATGCCGTGCCGCTGTTTGCCTCAGACGAGGCCCCGCATGCGGACGACTGGAATACCGACGGCCTGTCGATTGTGTACTCGACCAACCCAACGGCGCAGAACAGCAATCTGAAACTGCTGCGCCTGAGCGATCTTCACTCGACAACCCTTGTGGCCACGCCGTACAGCGAATATCAGGGACGTATTTCCCCGGATGGTCGCTGGCTCGCCTATACCTCGGACGAAAGTGGGCGCCCTGAAATCTATCTGCGTCCGTTCCCGAATGGCACGTCGAGCACCGTGATCTCGATCGGCGGCGGATCCGAGGCGGCCTGGCGGCGTGACGGCAAAGAACTGTTCTACCTCGCGCCCACTGGCGCCTTGATGTCGGTGAGCTTTACCTCCGACGCGGGCAAGTCCGGGCCGCCAACCGAACTCTTTCGTACACGTGCGCCTACCGATCGGCAGCGCAACAACAGCAGTTACGCCGCGACCGCGGACGGCAAGCGATTCCTCATCCTGACGAAAGTTGGTGATGCGCCGCGCGCGGCGGTAACGGTGATGCTGAATTGGTTGAAGGTAGTGCGACCGCCCGATCGATGACCGTCATGACAGCATCTGTCGCAGACGCGGGGTGGAGCCGCCCCAACTCCTAGGCGGTCCCTCTGTGACTCTCGCGTCTCTAACGACCGAACCAGTGGCGGTGACCGGCGTCGCGCGAGGTCGCGGATGCAATCGCGGAGCGGAACCCCTCGGCGTCGAATTCCCAGTTCGCGTTCAACGTGAAGCTCGCCGCCACTTCGGAAGCATCAGCACAGGTTTTGGAAACCGCTCGAAGCCACGCGACGGTGTCTTCGCGCGCGCGCCAGCTGGCCAGCGCCCGGAACCGGATCCACCAGACAAGCGCGCGATTCGCGTCGTCGGCAAAGCGGTTGCACACGCGGTCGAGCGAAGGCGCGTTTTCCAGATCGAGGTCGCAGGTGAACTCGAGCACGGTCAGCGCGACGACCTCCTTGGGCGTCGCCGGGAAGGGCGTGCGGTTCATCGCGGCTGTTGCTCCTCCGGCCGAATCGCTCCAACGTCGGCTAGCGCCATCCGCCCCTCCGTCTCTGGCCGGCGCCGGCTCGAGATCCATTCCAAATCTCGCCGCAGCTGGTGCAGCGCCAATAGCTGCTCGCGCTCGGATTCTTGGCGGTCGTCGTGATCGAGGACGACTCGCACGCGGGGCAGGAGCGGGGGAGGTCCTCGGGATTCGACTCTGCCGATCGGGCGGCAGCGTCACTGCGAGTGCGATCGTAAACGTTCATTCAGACCTCACTGGAAGTGCTTTGGTGAGGGCTGAAGGCCGGATACCCGCAGGGCTCAGGAAAGCGGTTCGGTCAGAGTATACGTCAGCGTAGAGAGCGCCAGGGTATACTCGCGCCGCGCGTCTTCCTGGTCCCGGAAGCCGCTTGCATTGACGTCACCAACGGCGCGAGACGTTTCAAACCATGCTGGGATAGTCAGATTGCCTCGATGGTGGTTACGTCAGCCCAAGTGCATTGAGGGATTAGTGTGTCGTTTCGCGGCGCCGCTACGGTTGGCCGCACCGGACCGACATCGGCTGCCGGACCCGCACCCGCCGGCGCTCACCGCCGTTATCGGATCGCACGGAAGGAACTACATGCCGATCTCTTCCGCGTCGGCCGTCATGCGCACGATTCCGACTTGCGTTCTCGGCATCGTTGTCCTCGCCTCCTGGGCCGCCGCGCAAGGCGTACAAACGACTCCGTCGAACAGCTGGGTCACAGACGGCTCCGTTGACGCTGTTGCGGTTCGAGGCACGACGGTCTATCTGGCCGGATTATTCAAGCGGGTTGGACCAAAAACCGGTCCGCTGGTCGCGATCGACACGGTGACAGGAGAACCGATTGCCGGCATGCCGAGGGTGAGAGGTGGCTTGCAAACGATCGAAAGGCTGGCACCCGACGGCTTGGGCGGATACATCATCGCGGGCCAGTTCACATTGGTGGACGAAGCCCCGCGACCAGGACTTGCGCGGATCGTCAACGGCGTCGTCGATCCGAATTTCGTTCCGCAGGGTTTCACGTATGCCACGCAAGCCGTCGTGATCGGCGCACGTGTCTTTGCACAGGTCTGGCACGACGGCCAGTTCAGCTTGCGCGTTTTCGATCTCGCCACCGGTCGAACCGAAGCAACGTGGGCGGCGCCAGCCGGGAGCTTTCCCGGCGGCGCCCCTTTGAGGGCAGGGCCCAACAACTCTCTGTTGCTGCTGGGTCCGGTAATCGTCGCCCTCGATGCGGCAACCGGCGCCGAATTGTGGCGGTCCACACCAGGTGGAACGAGTCTGACTGTTGACGGCACCGTCGGCTATTTCGCCGCAGGGTCGACGGTCCACCGCCTCAACCTGCTCACCGGAGCAAGCGAGGCATTCGTGACGGCAGCCGGTCCGAACTGCTCACTCAAGTTTCCTTGCTACGTTCAATCGGTTACCGCGTACGACGGACGTTTGTATCTTCTCGGAATGTTCGGGAGTGTGGAAGGCGTTGCTCGCAACGGATCAGCCGCCGTGGACCTGAGAGACAAGACCGTCCTGCCCTGGGTGCTCCCCAACCTGCCGGGAACCGTGCCGTCGGTATCTGAAGCTGTCGTCGGCGACGGCCCGCGGCTGCTTGCCTTTTATTCGAACACCATCGTGGCCGTCGATCCAGTATCGGGCGCCGACACAGGGTGGCGTGCGCACTTGCTGGGTGGACCCGGCGAGATCGTGCCGGAGCCCTCGCGATTGATCGTCGCGGGCAGGTTCAGCGGTGCGGGAGGCGTAGGTCGCGTCGGCCTCGCAGCCGTCGAATGGCCCACGGGCGTTCCAACGGCATGGAACCCGAATCTTTCGCTGCCGCGGTCACTCTTTCTCTCGTCTCTCGCTCTGCAAGGTACGCGCTTGTTTGTGGCCTCGTACGATCAGCTATTCGAGATCGATGCCGTCACTGGCACGCCGGCGCCATGGAGCGTCAGTGTTCAAGGTGGCCTGATAGGTGCGTTGTCCGTCGCCGAAGGACGCCTGTTTGTCGGCGGCGCTTTCAACACCGTAGGCGGGATTTCGCGAACGAATCTCGCCTCGATCAACATCGCCGGCGCCACTCCGTCACTCGAGGCGTGGACGCCGAACCTCAGCCCGACCCCCTTTGGAGTGCTCGAGCTGCTCGCGGTCCCCGGGGTTGTGCTCTTCAGCCAACCGATCACCAGTGTCGAGTCCAACGTCGGCGCGATCGACAGCGCGACGGCGATGCCAGTCGACTGGGAACCGGCGGTTGACGGTTTGCCGATCAGGACGCCGGCGAGCTTCGATATCGCTCACGATCGGCTGTGGGTGAGCGGCCCGTTTCATCGGGCCTCGGGTCCGGCGACGCACGGCGGCCAGGCGGCGTTTGATCTGAGTGGCCGACCCGTCGCGTGGCGCGCCGAGGTGCCGGCCAACGTCATTCTGACTTCCTACGAGGTCCAGCACTACGCCCGTGTGTTTGGATCGCGCCTGTATGTCGGCGGCGGTTACGCGCTTGATGTCGCAACCGGGTCGGTGGCGCGATGGAGACCGGATCTCGAGGGAAATACTACCGCCGGCCGATGGTTTGCAGCAGGCGAGCTCGGCGTCATCCTGTACAACACGGGTCGCAACGGATTCGCGTTTTTCCCGAGTGTGCCTCCACCGCCCGGCCCGTCCGGTCTCACCGCTTCGGCGGCTGGCCAGTCGGTGCAGCTCTCATGGCAACCAGTCGCTGGCGAGGTGAGCTACGTGATTGAAGCCGGCACCGCTCCTGGCCGCGCCGACCTCGTCACCTTCGACACACAGTCGGCTGCGACCACCTTTGCCACAAGCGCACCGGCGGGGACCTACTACGTGCGCGTGCGAGCGAACGCTGATGAGGGCGGGATTGGCGAAGCGTCGAATGAACTCAAGATCGTCCTTGGGGCAAACGCGTGTGCGACGCCTCCTGGTTCACCGCTCGACCTCGCGAGCACGCAGAAGCTTGGGGCTGTCGCATTGCGATGGTCGGCTCCCGCGAGCAATGCCCCGGTGACGCGATACGTCGTGCAAGTAGGTTCGACCTCTGGCGCCGCAAATCTGGCGGCATTCGATGTCGGTCCGAACACCGCCGCCTCGAGCGGCGCCGTGCCGAGCGGGACATACTTTGTGCGCGTCATTGCCGAAAATCGCTGTGGCGCGAGTCCGCCGAGCAATGAGCTGCGTCTCGTCTTTCCGTAGCCGCTGGTCGACTGTATTGCGTGAATGAGGACTACCGCAGTACACCGACGACGCTGCTTGGCGCTGTCGCGCATTCGTGGCGAGAACGCGGGCTCCGCACGCCGGTCAAACGCGCCTGCGGCCATGGCGGTCGCGCATGAGCGTGATGGTCAGCGAGATCCCCCGTTGCGGGTTGTACAACCGTGGCGGCTTGGAGCGGATCGGCCAGGGCGGCCTTCGGCACGTTTGTCGGACCGCTGCGCGGCGTGCTCCGCACGCGTTTCGCCCCGAACGCGCGACATCGCCGCGCGCGCCGTCAGTGGCGAGCGCCGCTGGCCGTTCGCGGCGAGCCCGCCTCTGAGCCATGCCGCGCAGCGAAGTCTGACAACTTGCCCGACGCATGTCAGAGGCCGACGCCGAGCGCGGCAGCGAAGTCAGAGAACGGCGTGAGGCGTCTCCCGCGTCAGGGCAGAGACGTCCGTGCGTTGGCGCCCCTCGACGAAGGTTCGGGGCGGCCTGAGCGTAGTCGAAGGCCGCAAGTTGGTCGGCATGGCGAAGCGGCGGGCCTCGACGCGAATGGCCGGCAGCGCGAGCCTCTCTGCGGCGCGGCTTTCGCGCTGTCGCGCATTCGTGGCGAGAACGTGGCCTCCGCGCGCCGGAAAAATCACGCTGCGGCCATGGCGGTCGCGCGAGAGCAGAATGGGTCGCGAGATCCCCAGTCGCGGGTTGGCCCACCGTGGTGACTCGCACCGCCTGTTCCAGGGCGGCCTCCGCGTGATTTTTCGGAACGCGACGCGGCGCGCTCCGGACACGTTTCGCCCGAACGCGCGACAGCGCAGCGCGCGCCGGCAGTGGCGAGCGCCGCTGGCCGTTCGCGTCGAGCCCGCCTCTGAGCCATGCCGCGCCGCGACGTCGGACAACTTGCCCAACGCACGTCAGCGGCCGACGCCGAGCGCCGCAGCGAAGTCAGAGAACGGCGTGAGGCGTTTTCCGCGTCAGGGCAGAGACGTCCGTGCGTTGGCGCCCCTCGACGAAGGCTCGGGGCGGCCTGAGCGTAGTCGAAGGCCGCAAGTTGGTCGGCATGGCGAAGCGGCGGGCCTCGACGCGAATGGCCAGCGGCGCGAGCCAATGACAAGCGCGGTGATGGCGGGGCATTCTCCCGTCGTAGAGAGCGCCAGGGCGACGGACGGGCCGGCCTGTGCTATCATGGCTCATCGGATCTTCCCACGCGCTCTGCCACTTGTAGGCCGTAACGAGCTTCGCTCGCTTCTCCCACAACCTGCTTAGCTAACGAGTCGAATCCGTTCGGGGCTCCTTTCGCTTCGACCACGGTTCACGCCATCCTGGCGCGTTCGTGCCATCTCATCTTCCTGCAGCGCCGCTGGGAAACGCTCTGGGTCTTGGAACCATCTCGATGTCCTTCTCGAATCTGGGGCTCACGCCCGCTCTCTGTTTACCGCTCGCGCGGCTGGGCTATCAGGAGCCCACGCCGATCCAAACCAAAGCCATTCCTGTTGTCCTCAGTGGCGCCGATCTGCTGGCCCGCGCGCAGACCGGCACGGGGAAGACGGCGGCCTTCGGCCTGCCGATGATCGAGCGCCTGCTCGCGCGAGCGCCCGCTGGCAGACCACGAACGCCGCGCGGTCTCGTTCTGGTGCCGACCCGTGAGCTGGCGCTCCAGGTGCAGCGCGCGCTCGCGACCTACGCGGCGCCGGCCCGCTTACGTATCACAGCGATCATCGGGGGCACTGGCATGGGTCCGCAGATCCAGGCGCTGCGCCAGGGGGCGGACATCGTCGTCGCGACTCCAGGCCGGCTGATCGATCATCTGCAGCGGCGCACGGTCGATCTGTCGGCGATCGAAATTCTCACGCTGGACGAAGCCGACCGGATGCTGGACATGGGCTTTCGGCCGGCCCTCCAGCGTCTGCTGCCGCAGTTGCCGCGGAAGCGCCAGACGCTGCTCTTTTCGGCGACGCTGTCCGACGATGTCGTTCGCCTCTCCGCTGAATTTACGCAGCAGCCGGTGCGCGTGGACGTGTCCGACGGGAAGGTTGTGCCCCCGACCGTGACCCACCACGTGCATCCGGTGGCGCAGGATCAGAAGGGAGCCCTGCTGACGCACGTGCTGACGCAGCCCGGCAACCATCACGCCCTGGTGTTTTGCAAGACCAAGCGCGGATCGGATCGCGTGGGCGAGCACCTCGAACGCGCGGGGGTGAAGGCGGCGGTGATCCATGGCAACAAGAGCCAGGGAGCCCGGACGCGCGCGCTCGGCGACTTCAAGGCCGGTCGTGTGGCGGTTCTCGTTGCGACGGACATCGCGGCGCGCGGCCTCGACATCGCGCAGCTGCCGCTCGTCATCAACTACGATCTGCCGCTCGTCGCCGAGGACTACGTCCATCGCGTCGGGCGGACGGGTCGCGCCGGCCGCAGCGGGCGTGCCGTGTCGCTCGTGTCGGGCGCCGACGCGCATCTGCTGCGCGACATCCAGCGGCTGTTGCCGGCACTGCTCGAGCATGTAGCGGTGGAGGGGTTCGTGGTCCCGAGCCGTCAGGCGTCGGTCCACGAGCCGTCTCGGCGTCATGGCCAGCCGCAGCGTCCACGACGGCCGCTGTCAGAGACACACCCGCGGCGAACTGGAAGGGGTCGGCGTCAGGGAGCTGTCGGCGGGGCGCGCCGGAGTCTGGCGCGTCGTGCGTGACGGTCTTCGACCCAACGCGCGAGGTTTTGATGATTGAGTGAGCCGAGCATCCGCGCTGCGCGATCGAAGCGCGCCCGCGCTCGGCATCGCTTCGCGCTCTGGCGGTGGACGCTCAACCTCTGGAGTCGACAGGACTTCATCAAGCGGCGGTTACCGCATGTCCGACGTTGTAGAAGTTGATCGCGGCCAGCTCGCGCTCGGCGTCTCCCGCGCGTTTGGACGAATGGAACAGGCCTGGCGCCAGATCCATCACGCGCAACCAGCCGGGCGCTCAGTCCCGCAACGATGCGCGCCGCACCACCGCCGAGTCTCACGCTCACGCGAAGGCGGCCATGGCCCAGACCACGGCGGCGATAATCAAGGCGACACCGAGAAACGCCGCCAGCCACGCGATGCCGAACAGGTAACCTGGATCGATCGGTCCTGCCGCGCTCCGACGACTTAGAGCTGTCTTCATAGCGCACCTCGCTTGCGCGATTTTCACACGTTACCGGACGCGCGAGGTCGCGGATTCATGGCGGAACCGAATGCGTCGCTCGTAGCCACTTCGGATGCATCAGCAGAGGTTTTGGAGCCCGCTCGAACGGTCCATCGCCCTGATCAGAGGCACCGTGCGAGGTCGGAGTCATGGTGGAGTCGAACTCTGACTAGCAGAGCAGTCTGGCTGTGGACAGACAACCCTCCGGAGTCGCGTCTCGACCTCCCTCGATCCACGCATAGGACGCGTTCGGCTGTCGCGCGAGGTGCAGTACGGCCCCGCCGTGACAGAGGCGATGGTAGATGTGCTGAAGGACTTCCTAATCCGCTGGGGGAGCGGGTTCGAGGACTTCGAGGCGCATCACTACACGTATCTGAACGAGCTGTGCGATCGCCACGTGCAGCGATGGAACGAGCAAGCCGCCGCGAATCCGCCTGGGGTGCAGGGTGAATTGTTGACCGCCGACCGGAAATCGGTCCGCGATATTTCACCCTGGCGAGGAGGGGCAATCGGCCCGTATGATCCAGATGCGCGTGCGGCATCGGACACGTTCGGGCCACGCCGTTCAGGGAGATGTGCATGATTTCGTTCCCCGAGATCACCCGAGAGCGCTTCGACGCGATTCTGTTCGACCTGGACGGTGTGTTGACGGCGACCGCCACTCTCCATGCAGCCGCGTGGAAGCAGATGTTCGACATCTTCCTGCAGCGCCGGACCGGGGCGCAGGATCGACATTTCATCCCCTTCGACAGCGGTGAAGACTACCGACGATACGTCGACGGCAGGCCGCGCTTCGATGGGGTCCGCAGCTTTCTGGCATCCCGACAAATCGATCTGCCGTACGGAGCACCGACCAATCCGCCAACCGCTGAAACCGTATGCGGACTCGGCAACCACAAAAATGCGTTGGTCAACGAGATCATGGCGAGGGAAGGAGTCGAAGCGTATCCGGGGTCGGTCAGGGCGGTGGACTTTCTGCGAAAGCAGGGATACAAGACGGGGGTGGTTTCGTCGAGCGAAAACTGTGCCGCCATTCTCGCGGCGGCACGGATCGAGTCCCGTTTCGATGTCCGTGTTGACGGTCAGACCGCTTCAGATCTGGGTCTTGCCGGGAAGCCGGAGCCGGACACGTTCCTGGCGGCCGCCCGACAACTCGGGGTCGAGCCCGCGCGCGCCATCGTGGTCGAGGACGCCATCGCCGGTGTGCGAGCCGGGAAGAAGGGCGGCTTCGGACTGGTGATTGGAATCGCTCGAACCGGCAACTCCGAGGCGTTGCGACACGAAGGAGCCGACTTCGTGGTCGCAGACCTCGAGGAATTGCTGCCACCCCGGTCCTGAGACGCTGACGCTCATGCTCCGGCGCGACATCCAGACCTTCCCCACCTTCATCTATCCGCACCACCCGTGGCGGCTCGTGGAGAAGAAATACCATCCTCCTCGGATGGCGCAAATGGAGACGCTGTTTGCGCTCGCCAACGGCTACCTCGGCATCCGCGGTACGTTCGACGAAGGGACACCCGTTTTTCAGAAAGGAACGCTGCTCAACGCGTTCCATGAAACGTGGCCGATTGTCTATCCCGAGTCGGCCTACGGGTACGCGAGCACCGGACAGACCATCGTCAACGCACCGGACGCCACACTGATTCGGCTTTACGTGGACGACGAGCCGTTCGATCTCGCTCGCGCCACGCTGGTCGACTACGAGCGTGCCCTCGACATGCGGACCGGCCTCCTCGAACGCGACGTGACCTGGGAAACGGGCTCGGGCAAGCGGATTCGAGTTCACTCCCGACGGCTCGTTTCCTTCGAGCACAGGCACGTCGCCGCTGTCTCGTACGAGGTCACGCTGCTCAACGCCGCCGCGCCCATCGTGATTTCGTCAGAGCTCCGCTACGAAGACGAGCCACGCCCGCTCGAGGGTGACCCACGGGGAAGCCGGGCCTTTGCGGGGCGAGTCCTGCTTCCGCAGGGCTCGCGGGCATCCGGCGGGATGGCGATTCTGATGGCGAAGACGCGGACCAGCAGAATGACGCTGGCCTGCGGAATGGACCATCAGATTGAGACGGACGGCTCGTACGACCTGAAGAACTTGTCATCGGACGAACGAGGCCGGGTGGTCATCTCCGTCCACGGTAGCGCCGGTCACACGGTACGTCTGACAAAGCTCCTGACATACCACAGCTCATCGCACGACCCCGTCGAAGAGCTCGCGGAGCGCGCCGAGAGGGCACTCAATCGGGCATGCAGCCTGGGATTCGACGGGCTCGCCGCCGGACAGCAAGTGTACCTGGGCAAGTTCTGGGATCGGGCCGACGTCGAAATTCGGGGGGATGTCGAGCTCCAGCAGGTCATGCGCTTCAACCTCTTCCACATTTACCAAGCCAGCGCACGCGCAGATGGAATGGGCGTACCAGCCAAAGGCCTGACCGGGCACGGATACGAGGGCCATTACTTCTGGGACACGGAGATCTATGTTCTTCCGTTCCTGATTTACACCAGCCCGCAAGTGGCGCGGAACCTGCTCCGGTTCCGGTTTCGCATGCTGGACGCGGCTCGCAGCCGCGCACGTGAGGTCAACCAGCAGGGCGCCCTCTTCCCCTGGCGGACCATCAACGGGGACGAAGCCTCGGCCAACTACGCGGCCGGGACGGCCCAATACCACATCAACGCGGACATTGCCTATGCCCTGATGAAGTATGTGGACGTAACGGGCGACACCGAGTTCCTGTATCGAGAGGGCGCGGAAATGCTGATCGAGACCGCGCGGATGTGGCGAAGCCTGGGCTTCTACTCGAGCGGCACCAGCGGTCGGTTCTGTATCAACGGCGTTACGGGGCCGGACGAGTACAACACCGTCGTCAACAACAATGCTTTTACCAACCTGATGGCGAGGGCCAACCTCCGGGCGGCCGCAAGGACGCTGGAGGGAGTCCGCGCGACCAACCCGGAGCGGTTCGACGAGTTGGCCCATGCGACCTCGCTCAGCGAGTCAGAGGTCACCGAATGGCAGACCGCCGCCGACCGCATGTACGTCCCGTACGACGAGACGGCGGGAATCCATCTCCAGGATGACGATTTCCTGAGCAGGAAGCCGTGGGACTTCGCGAACACCCCTCCGGAGAGTTACCCGCTGCTGCTGCATTTCCATCCGCTGGTCATCTACCGCCATAACGTCGTCAAGCAGGCTGACATTGTCCTGGCGATGTTCCTGCTAGGGAATGAATTCTCGCTCGAACAGAAACGCCGGAATTTTGACTACTACGATCCGTTGACCACCGGCGACTCATCGCTTTCGGTGTCGATTCAGAGCATCCTGGCGATGGAGCTCGGTTACCGGGAGAAGGCGATCGATTACCTCAGGTACGCGTTATGGATGGACCTGGCGGATGTCCACGCCAACGTCGAGCAGGGCTGCCACATTGCGTCAATGGGCGGTACGTGGATGGCTGCCATCTACGGCGTCGCCGGCATGCGCGACTACAACGGCCGAATCACGTTCCATCCTCGCCTTGGGCGCCGGGTTCACGGCCTCCGCTTCCATCTCACCATCAGGGGACAGCTCTTGACGGTGGACATCGAGGGGCGAAAGGGTCAGGTGACTTACCTCCTTCGCGAGGGGACCGGGCTCACCGTCGGTCATCTGGAGGAAGAAGTAACGCTCGAGCCCGGCCAACCGGTTTCACGACTCTTTACGCCCCAGAACGGTTCCTGATTCACCCGCCCGCCTCACCTAATGCAGCGCCTGCCGTTGGGCCTTCAGCTTCTCGAGCTAGACCTCTAGAGCTCTGAGTCCCGCGTGCGGCGGTAGAAACTTGACCCCCAGGGGACCGTACCGCTAGCCGGTAACACCCGTGCTTCAGCCCTTGAACCGCGCCTGGCGTTCGGCCGTGTCGTGCGCGCTCGTCACTGTGCTGGCGGTCGTGTCCCTGTAACGATTCTCGCCCACGACGCCGCAACCCACCGCGTGTCATCAGGGCCGAAACATGAGACCGATCGCGGGGACAACCACTGTGTGCTTTGTCCTCACTAATCGATTAAGGTCACGAAGTCGCCTAACCGCCCATGGGATCGCGGGATCCCATGAGGTCACGCCAATGTTGCAGCCTGTCCGCTGATTCATTGTCCGAGGCAACCCCGAGCAGCCGTCATTCAATTCAACTCGCAGTAGAATCTGGCGAGCATTGCACCGGACATCACGCACGAAGTGCTTGGTTCGCGTTGAGACTCGGCCGCGAATCACCATCATGCCAAGACTCGCGCTCCTGCTCGCCATCTTCGCGTCCGTGGCGACCGAATGTGCGGCTCAGCAGACGACGCTCCGGGTCGGCGGCGGCCGCTCCCGGCTTCCAAGAGATCGGGGTCACATCAATTCGGCGGCCGGGAAAACCGGAGTCAACGGTCTCCGGTGCGGCAACGTAACTCCTTCGGGCGCGAACGACCATGCCGGGTCTTGAGACGCGAACGTCCAACTTGTGCACCTTACCGTCCAGGACGCCGGGCGCGAATCCGAGCAAGTACTGACTTCGCAATTCCTGGATCGCACGTGAAAACGTCGGGGCGAGATCTGCGGTCTTCACGAGCTCGAAGTATCCACCGCCCGTCTCTTCGGCTATTTTCTTGAGGTCGCGGGACGGGCGGCTCTTCACCACCCGTACGCCATTGAAGTACTCGGCCTCCAGACCGATCGCATACACCATGACCTCTTCGTCACGGGCACGATTCAGCACCGAGTCGAACGTGACACGACTGGCCGTGTCGTCCCCGTCGGTGAAGACAACGACCACCCGGCGTCCGTCGACACCGCGAAGCGCGTCCAAGCTGGCACCGATTCCGTCATAGAGTCGCGTCGGGTTCCCGATGTCGAGCTCGTTCAATGCTCCAATCAGGTCGTTGGAGTCATTCGTGAACGTCCCGCTCAATTGGATCTTGTCATTGAAGGCACCGACCTGTGCGCGGTCACCGGGCGACAGCCGCGAGAGGAACTCCTCGGCAGCGCGCTTGAGTAGATCCAGGTGGGCCGTCATGCTGGCGCTGGTGTCGAGCATGACCACGGCAGTGAACGGCTGCGGTTCGTTGGAAAACAGCGAAATCTCCGCGGACCTGCCGTTGTCCGCGATTGAGAAATCCGCCTGACCGAGATTCGGCACAAGGCGGCCACGGGAGTCGACCACGGTCGCAAACAGCGGTACCGTCCTGATGGCGGAACGGTAGATTGGCTTGTCTTGCGCCGAGGTCAGGGAGGCGATCAGCGCCAAGATGACCACCGATGACAACCGCGTCGCCATGCCGCTCACTCTAGCAACCTCGCGCGTCGGCCCGATCTGGGCCGCCACGAGATGCACAGTAGGATCTGATGATGGACCACGAGTTGCTCCTGAAGGCGCTGATTCTGGGCATCCTCGAAGGGCTGACGGAGTTCCTACCGGTTTCGTCCACCGGCCATCTCATTCTCGTCGGCGATCTCTTAGGCTTCAACACCCCGCACGGAAAAACCTTCGAGGTCGTAATCCAGACGGGTGCGATGTTCGCCATTGTCTGGGAGTATCGGGCGAGGCTGTGGAGCGTCTTGCGGGGACTTGCGTCAAAGCCGCGCTCGCGGCGTTCGCGATCAACCTCACGATCGCGTTCCTGCCTGCGGCGGTGCTCGGCCTTGCGTTTGGAAAGGTACATCACCCTATACCTGTTCAAGCCCGTCCCGGTCGCGCTCGCATTCATCATAGGCGGCGTCCTCATTCTCTGGGCCGAGCGGCGCGAGCACCGCGTTCGGGTCGCGGACGTCGACAGCATCGGCACTCTCGATGCGCTCAAGGTCGGCTGCGCGCAATGTTTGGCGCTCGTGCCGGGCACATCGCGTGCTGGCGCCACCATCATCGGCGGACTCCTATTCGGGCTTTCGCGAACAGCCGCAACCGAGTTCTCGTTCTTTCTCGCGGTGCCAACCCTTATCGGCGCCGGCGCCTACCAGCTCTATAAGGAGCATTCCAGTCTCGCCATGTCCGATCTCTCCTGGTTCGCCTTGGGATCGCTGGCGGCCTTCGGCTCAGCGTTCTTGTGTGTGCGATGGCTTCTCCGCTATGTCAGCTCGCACGACTTCAGCGCCTTCGCCTGGTATCGAATCGCGTTCGGCATCGTCGTGATCGTTACCGCCTACACTGGTCTCGTGAATTGGACGGCGAACTGAGACGGGCGCCGATGAGACTCATCGAAGCGTGAACGTCAGCTCGATCGTTACGAGCACCGGCACGGGTTCGCCCAACCGCTGGCCGGGAACGAATCGCCACTTCTTCGCTGCCTTCACCGCCTGCTCGTCGAGGCCGAAGACTTGATCGAGCGATTTGACGATCCTCGTGTCACCGACCGTGCCATCCGGCAACACCACGCATTCGAGCAGCACCGTGCCCTGCATCTTGGCGCGCATTGCCTCAACGGTGTAGTCCGGTTTCACTTCCCGCAGGAGTCGCGGCGTCGTGACGCCGCTTCCCGGGTTGTACGCGCCGCCACCAGTTCCCCCCCGAAGCCTGGACCGAGGCCGGATCCTTGTCCTTCTCCCGCACCCGTGCCAACGCCGGACCCGGCGCCGCCACCGGCACCAGAGCCTTGCGTCGTCACGGTTGACGGCAGTGGAGCGATCAAGTCGGGAACCGACTTAATCTGGCCCCAAGCGAAAGGGAACGCGGTGCGAGACAGAGGACAACAAAAGCGGTCCTCAGAAGCTGACGTCGCTTACGGAAGTGCTTGGGCATCCTCAATTTCACGATAACGCGGGAGCGCGGCCGGGGGTAGGGGCTACCGAGGCGTCCATGCAGAATGCAGGACTCGCATGGATCCAGCACAGGACAGACCGTCCGGGAATAACCACATCGGCTGGGCGCGCGAAGCGGAATCGTGGACGATTCTGACAGGACATGGACGGGCGCGGTCGGCAAGTCTTTTGCGATAATCGCCGAACTGTGCCCCCCGCCATGCTTCGCCGCCGTTCCGCGCTGTCGATAGCAGGCCTTGCTGCTTTTCTCCTTACGACCAACCCTCTGTCGGGTCAGGATGGCTTCCGCTTCCGCAGCGGCGTCGACCTGATTAACGTCACCGCGACGGTCACCGATCGCTCCGGTCGCTTTGCCTCAGGGCTCACGCTGAATGACTTCGTCGTCTACGAGGACGATCGACCGATGGAAGTCACGCATTTCAGCGCCGAGCGTGTGCCCGTGAGCCTCGGCATCGTCCTGGACACCAGCGGCAGCATGCAAGGCGAGAAGATCGAGAATGCGTTGGCCGCAATCGAGCGGTTTCTCGACCGGCAAGTCCAGACGACGAGGTCTTCCTGTACGGCTTTTCGAACGACGTCGAGCTCATTCAGGAGTGGACCACGAATCGGCGGGCGGTGAGTGCCAGCCTGCGGCGCGTGCGCGCGTCGGGCGGCACGGCGATGTACGACGGCGTCGTCGAAGCCGTTCCCATGGCCCAGGCCGGACGGAACCGGAAGAAGGCCATCGTCCTCATCTCAGACGGCAACGACACCAACAGCCAGACCACGATTCGCGACGTTCGACAAGTCGTCCGTCAAACAGAGGTGCTGCTGTATGCCATTGGTATCGACGGCCAAGGAGACCGGACCATCACGCCACGGACGCCGACGTTCCCGCGGGCCCCGATGCCGCCGCCGATTCCATTCCCGATTCCCGGTCGCGGCCGCCCTCGCACGCCGTGGCCGGGTTCGCCCCAAGATGCGCAATTACCACGGTGGGGAGTCGCGGACGATCGACTCAACGTCGCGGCACTGCGTGAGATCACCGATGACAGTGGCGGTCGCACCGAGATCGTGCGCAGCGCACGCGATCTCGATCCCGCAACGGCGAGCATCGCCGATGAATTGAGCCAGCAGTACTACCTCGGGTACCCGAGTGCGGGCCATCGTGACGGCCGCTGGCACGCGATCCGTGTCGAGGTGCGTGACCCATCGCTGCGCGTCAGAGCACGCCGGGGCTACCTCGCGACATCGTAACGTTCGAACCCCGAAATCGGGACGCGACCGAACCAGACACGCTAGCGAACAAACACCGCTCCTTCACCTTTCGCCTTGACCAGCTTGTCGATGACGCCCTGCATGCGATCCCTACGCTCGATAATCGCGCGGATCTCCCGCGTACCGATCCACTTTCCCAATGCAGGCGTCAGGGACTCGACCGTCAGTGCTTGCAATCGATCCCAGAGCTCCCGATCGACGCGCGTCAACTCGTGCACCATATCTTTCTTCGTCGTGAATGACCGCGTGTGATCGATCAGGATCAGATTCCAGGACGGATCGACCAGCCAGTTCCCGAGATTGGGATCGATGTTGCAGATGAGATTGTCGAACATCTTGGCTCGAATGATCTGGCGGCTCCAGGCCTCGAGTTTGTCGGCGGGCGCAGACGGCGGGCCGCCGAGATCACCAAAGCTCTTGATGGGAGACACCCACATAATGGCGGCGCCCACGTCGCCTTTCACTTGACGCTCCACGGTGGGAGGAATCATCTCCAGCGCGAGCAGCTTGTCGAGCTCGTACGCAGCGATTTCCGACTTGTAGCTCTCCCAATATCCGGAATGTAGCCCGGGCCTGATGGTCTTCCAGGCCATGCGATCCACAAGGCCGCCCGGCGCGAGATAGGCGCGACGTGGTTTCGTCACGCCGAGACCGATCTCCTCCAGCTTCACGACGTCAGCCGCTCTCAAATATTCTTCGATTGCCTGACGACGATCGATCCACGTCTTGGCGTTGGTGGTCTCGACGCCGGCCTGTTGTGCGAGGGTGATAGGCGCGTGATTGAAGAGAGATACGCCGCTGGCGAGCAAGCAAAGCACGACAAGTGATGCGCGACGGGACGCTGCCATATGGAGCCTCCGTTGCTAACGACGGGTGCGGACGCCGGCATTCTACACCTGTTCTCGTTACCCTTGCGGATCGGCCGGTGTACCGAGATGGTCACAGGAGCGTCCCTCGTAGGATGACGACGGCGACGGAGAAATAGATCACCAACCCTGTCACGTCGACGAGCGTCGCGACAAACGGAGCCGATGAGGCCGCCGGATCGAAACCGAGGCGTGTGAGGAGAAGTGGGAGGAGCGACCCGCTCAGCGTGCCCCACAGCACCACGCCGATGAGCGAGACCGCGACGGTGAGCGCCACGAGGAGCCAGTGCTGGCCGTACATGTCTGAAAACGCGGACCACAGCGTGATCCGCAGGAAGCCGATGCTGCCGAGAATGGCGCCGAGCGCCAGGCCCGCCATGAGCTCTCGGCGCATGACGCGCCACCAGTCGGTCAGGTTGACTTCGCCCAACGCCAACGCCCGAATCACCAACGTCGCGGCCTGCGATCCCGAGTTGCCGCCGCTGGAGATGATGAGCGGAACGAACAGGGCGAGGACGACGGCTTTCGCAATTTCATCCTCGAAGAAGCCCATCGCGGTAGCGGTGAGCATCTCGCCGAGAAACAGTGCCGTCAGTGAGGGCGGCACGGATGATCTCTGGTGACTCGCCGTTGATGATAGCCTCGGGGACTCTGGGGGCCAGGGACCTGCGAGTGTTCGGGCATTTTGCAGCTTTGCCGATCCGCAGATCCCGCACTTTGCAGCCACGTCGCGGATGGAGTTGTCCGGGGCCTCGTCTCACGTCAACATGCGGGTGAAAGGCCAATGGCGGAAGTCTTGCGACGAGCAACGGGCGGTAGCTGATGGCACACGTTGCGCAAGAGCAGGTGCGCCCTCCTGCGAGCGTCAGCAAGGCGCCATGGGGGGCGCTAGTGGTCGACGACGATGCTGGCGTTCGGCAGTCGCTGAGACTCTGCCTGGAAGCGGCCGGCGCACGTGTGCTCGGCGTGGCGACAGGCGGCGCAGCCCTTGAAGCCCTGGATCGCGGGCGCTTCGAGGTAGTCTTTTTGGACTTGTGGCTTGGCGCCGAACAGGGTCTCGATCTCCTTCCTGAGATGCTGGCGCGGCAGCCGGATCTCGGTGTGATTGTCGTCACCGCGTTCGCGTCTATCGAGAGCGCTGTCAACGCGATCAAGCGCGGCGCCGTGGACTACGTGCCGAAGCCATTTACCCCCGATCAGATTCGGCTGGCTGCCAATCGGGTCGTGGAGGCGCAGCGGCTTCGGCGCCGTTTGGCGGAGCTTCAGGAGGAATTGGACGAAAGCGGCGAGCCCGCCTTCTTCGAGTCACACAGTCCAACGTTTCTCAGGTTTCTCCAGACCGCGGCCCGGGCAGCGGCCTCAGACGCCGTCCTGCTCCTCCGAGGCGAGAGCGGCACGGGCAAGAACATCCTCGCGCGCTGGATTCGGGCCAACAGCCCGCGAGCCGAAGCGCCCTTCGTCATCGTCAATTGCCCTGCGCTTTCCGGCGATCTCATGACGAGCGCGCTCTTCGGTCATCGCAAGGGTGCGTTTACGGGTGCGATAGCCGATGTCGGCGGCAAAGTGCAGGAAGCCGAGGGCGGAACGCTCGTCCTCGACGAGGTCGGCGAGCTCACCGCCGACGCGCAAGCGCGCCTGCTTCGATTTCTCAACGACCGCACGTATGAGCGACTCGGCGAGGCGCGGGAACGGCAAGCCGACGTCCGGCTGGTCGGCGCCACAAATCGCGAGCTCGAAGAGGAAGTTCAGGCGGGACGGTTTCGCGAGGATCTGTTCTATCGCCTGAACGTCGTGACCCTCAGCCTGCCGGCGCTCCGAGAGCGTCCGGAGGACATTCTCTTGTTGGCGCATCACTATCTGTCCATCTTCGGCCACAAGCAGCGCCGCACGGCGCTCACGTTTTCTCCGGCGGCCGAGCAGGCGATGGTGGCGCACCGGTGGCCGGGCAATCTTCGCGAGTTGCGCAACGCCGTCGAGCGTGCGGTCATCCTCGCGCACCGCGACGTACTCGATCTATCGGATCTTGGATTGGTGCCGGAATCGGCCTCCGACACCGAGGGCGGCGCACCAGCAGCGCGCGTCGGCGCGCTCGTCTCGCTCGACGCACTGGAGCGCGAGCACATTGCGCGCGTCGTCGCACAGTCACCGTCTCTCGAAGCCGCCGCGCGCGTGCTCGACATCGACGCAACGACGCTCCAGCGGAAGCGCAAACGCTATGGACTCGCCTGAACGCAGATGATCCCAGGCCGCCTTCGTCTCCGATTCGTCGTCGCCGCGGGCCTGCTGGTGCTCACCACCGTCACGGCTAGCGTCTGGACGTTCTTCTCGTTGTCCCGCCTCAGTGGCATCGTAACCGACACGGTGCAACAAAGTGAGTCAGTCACCGCGGTGACGTCACGGCTCTCGGGTGCGCTGGAGCGCGAGGACGATGCCGTACTCCTGATCCTCGCAGGCGATGTCCGCGGCACGCAGGTGTTGGCCACCGAGCGAAGTGTCGTCGACAAAGGCCTGGCCGAGCTCTTCGGCGTGTTGGAGCCGGACGATGAGCGCGAGCTCGCAACCCCGCTGCAAGCGGAGCTCAGAGCGTATCGGCAGGCGGCTGATGGCGTCATCGCGATGTCGCGTGAGCGTGAAGCCCTGGTGCAGTACCACCAGACGGCGAACCCGGTGCTCCGCCGGGTCGTCGCACGCACGACAGCGATCCGAGATCGGCATTTTGAGTTGGCGCGAGAGGCCGTCGCTGGCGCCCGCGATGAGGCTGCCGGGGCCCGTCGCGCGGTCCTGGCGATCACGCTGGCAGCGCTCGGGATAGCGGTGGCGGTGGCGTGGCATCTGACGCGGACCGTCGTCGGACCGGTGCGACGTCTCACGCGGGGCGCCAATGCCATCCGCGACGGAGACTTCTCCCAGCGCATCGATGTCGCGTCGCGCGACGAGCTCGGCGAGCTCGCTGCGGCCTTCAATCAGATGGCGGAGGATTTATTAGAGTTCCGGCGAACGAACATCGGTGAAGTCGTACGCGCCAAGAACACGTTGGAGGCGACGCTGGAAGCGCTGCCGGACGCCGTGGTCCTGCTCGATTCCGCCGGGCGGATTCAGTCCATGAATCGGGCTGCGGTCGAGGCTCTCGCCTCGGCCGGTGTGAATGAACCCCGGTCTCTCGACGACCTCGTGCTCGATGGCTTGGACCTGCACGCCATGGCGAGAGCGATCGCGACGGGCACTGGTGCCGTTCCACCAGCGGACCTCACGCGCACGATTCGCGTCGAACAGGATGGTTCGGTGACGCGGTTGCTGCCGCGTGTCGTGCCGGTGCCAGCGCTGACCCCACAACTGGGAGGCGCCGTGCTCTTGCTGTACGACGTGACCGACCTGGTTCGGCTCGACGAAATGCGGTCGGAGTTGGTCGCGGTGGCATCCCACGAACTGCAGACGCCGTTGACGACGCTGAGAATGACCTTGCTGATGTTGCAGGAGGCGTCGGCCGTGCTTCCCGAACGACAACGAGAGCTCGTCGCCACGTCGCTCATCGGCGTTGAACAGCTGACGGAAACGGTTCATGAGTTCCTGGATTTGACGCGGGTCGAAGCCGGTGAGCTTCGCCTGAATCTCGAGCCTGTTCACGTCTCGGCGGTGATGGCAGACGCAGTTCGCCGGATTGAGGGGCAGGCGAAGGCGCAGGGCATCTCTCTCTTGGCTCATCTCAACACAGACCTTGCGCCCATCTCGGCTGACCCTCTTCGTTTGCGCGCGGTCTTCGCCAATATCCTCTCGAATGCGCTCAAATACACGCCCGAAGGAGGGCGCGTGACCGTCGAAAGTCAGCGCCGCGCCGCGTCTCATCCGGGCGGATCGCCGATGGTGTCCATCAGCGTCGTCGATACGGGTCCGGGCATCCCCGTCGCGTTCCGGTCGCGAGTGTTCGACAAGTTTTTCCGACTCGAACACCATCAGAGCGACCAACACCAAGGGGCGCGAGGAGCCGGAATTGGTCTCTACATGTGCCGGCAGATCGTCGAGCTGCATGGCGGCGAAATCTCCTGCAGTACGGGTCCCGATGGGCAGGGCACACGCATTGCGATAAGCCTGCCGGCCAGGAGCGAAGGCGTCGCGCCCGTCCTGACGGGCTCCACAACGTACGCTACTCCGCAGGAGAGCACGAGATGACGCGAAGGTTGTCATCGACGCTGGCGATGGTCGCCGTCATGAGCTCGGTCATTGGTCCCGGCCATCGACCGGCGCTACTTGCGCAGGCACCGCCCTCTCCGTTTCGCAGCGGCGTCGATCTCGTGTCGCTCAGCCTCACCGTCCGCAATTCCGCCCACAGCTATGTCGGCGATCTCAACCGCGACGACTTTGTCGTGCTGGAAAACGGCGTGCCGCAGAATGTCACTTTCTTCGCCAGGACAGCGGTTCCGCTGACGCTGGCGCTGTTGCTCGATTCGAGCGCCAGCAGGGAACAGGCGATGGCGACCGCCCAAGAAGCCGCCATCGGGTTCGTACGCACACTTGCGCGGGCAGATATGGCGGCGATCGTCGATTTCGACAGCCGCGTCGCGATGGCGCAAGGGTTTACGAGCGATGTCCGTGCGCT
Source organism: uncultured Acidobacteriota bacterium (assembly GCA_963807105.1). Lineage (GTDB taxonomy): Bacteria > Acidobacteriota > Vicinamibacteria > Vicinamibacterales > UBA2999 > DASPWV01. The sequence continues at coordinate 1,287,519 of CAWEAM010000003.1, forward strand.
CGAAGCGGCGATTCGTGGAACGAAAGCCGGTGGATCCACAGCGATGTTCAATGCCGTCTACATTGCTCTGAAGGCGCTGGGCAAGAAGACAGCGCCAGACGAGGAGCAGAGACCCCGGCGCCGCGCGATCATCCTCCTGTCTGATGGCGACGACACCTCCAGCCTCGTCAGCTTCGAAGAGGTACTCGATGCGGCGTCGCGTTCTGACACCGCCATCTACACGATTGGCCTCGGTGTCAAGGAGGCCTCGGGGCCACGCGCGGGCAGCCAGGAAGGCGCGTTCATCCGGCGCCGGCTGGCGGAACAAACAGGCGGCCGCGCGTTCTTTCCAAAGGAAGCCAGGGACCTCGCCGGTGTCTATGGGGATATCCGCGAAGAGCTCTCGAGCCAGTATTCCCTGGCATACGAGTCGAGCAGCGCGCGAAGAGATGGCGAGTGGCGACGTATCGCCGTCCGTGTCCATCGCGAGGGCGTCACAGTTCGAACCAAGCAGGGCTACTTCGCTCCACGCAAGTGACGCACCCCTGATGCGAGGGACAGCTATGAGGACAGGCAGGCGCGTGGTCACTGCGATGGTACTGTCGTGTGTCCTTGCAGCGACCGCGTTGGCACAGCGCTATCGGCTCCCTGAAGGTCCCAACGTCCCTCCCAGATTCCCACCGCCGGACTTCCATGATGGCAGCTTCACGCATTGCAAGATCATGTACACCAGCGTGCGGAGCGAAGCGAATGGTATGGGCTGGGCGACTGACTACCCCTTTGCCGGCATTAATTTGCTGACGCGAGTGAAGGAGCTCACCAAGACACCTGTGAGCGTCGACGCACAAGGACGTCCGAACTACTGGGTGGTGCGCCTGACCGACGAGGCGCTGTTCAATTGTCCGTTCACGACGGCGACCGATGTGGGCACCGCCGCGTTCTCGTCAGAAGAGACGCAGCGATTGCGCGCGTATCTACTTAAAGGCGGGTTTCTGTGGGTCGATGATTTTTGGGGAACCCAGGCATGGGAGCAGTGGTCCTCCGAAATGCACAACGTCTTGCCGGAGTATCCGATCGTCGATGTACCCGCTGACCATCCCATCCGGCGCTCGATGTTCAACCTTCCAGAAATCCCACAGGTGACGAGTATCAACTTCTGGCGTCGGAACGGCGGTATCACATCCGAGCGAGGCTCCGACAGCCCACACGCCAATTTCCGCATGATCGCGGATGCGGAAGGGCGGATCATGGTCCTGATGACCCACAATACCGATATCGGTGACTCGTGGGAGCGTGAAGGTGAGGACCCGGAATTCTTCAGGTTGTTCTCACCTGATGGATACGCATTGGGCATCAATGTCGTGCTCTACGCCTTGACACATTGACGGTGTGACGACGAGCAATCGCCGCGAGCGGTGCTTTCGCGACGACCATCAAGCTTCGACGGTTTCACGCGCAGTTTCGCATCGTCGAAGCCGGTGCTAGGCGGCCGCCTCCGCAGTAGAGTTCGAAGTTCATGATCGGTACGAGGCGATGGGCTGCCCAGTCAGGCGATAGGGTTACGAAGTCGGGGGCTTCCCGTACACCATCTCGCGCCGCGGCCCGAAACGGTTTCTTGGCTCAGCGGGACCGACCATGAACGACCGGTCATTGCTGTGAGGCCCGCGTGCGAGCAGTAGAAACTTGACCCCCAGGGGACCGTACCGCTAGCCTGTAGCGGTAACAACCGTGCCTCAGCCCTTGAACCGCGCCTGGCGTTCGGCCGTGTCGTGCGCGCTCGTCGCAGTGCTGGCGGTCGTGTCCCTGGAGCCACTGGTCCACACAGCGGAGGGTCACGACGCCGATTGCCAGACGGTGATTGTCGCCCACGACGCCACAGCCCACCGCGTGTCATCAGGGCCGAAGCATGAGACCGATCGCGGGGACAACCACTGTGTGGTCTGCCACCTGTTCCGGACGTCGCGAACACCGGCGAAAACCCGCACTGCAATAGACGCGCTGCGCGTGGCAACCATCGTCACGCTGCATGCGCAAGCCGTCGGCACTGCCGATGGTGTTTTTACACTGCTCGCCGCACGCGCGCCGCCGGCGCGAGCCTAGGCCTTTCCATACTGCGGCCGATCACGCGATCGGCTGAATGAATTCGTCTTTTTATTTCGGACAGCGTGCCCACGCACGTCTGTCAATTGCTGGCCGGCGCGGGCCGTGCCGACAGGACAGGAGCTTATGAGCACTTTCTTTTGGTTCGCGCGAGCGATCCTGTGCGCCACCGCTATGGTGCTGGTTGCGCTCGCCGGGACGGCCGCGGCTCAGGGTGCGCCCCTCACCGGGAAGGTCACTCGAGACAACGGGGACGTGATGGTCGGTGCGATCGTTGCGATCGAAGAGCTACGACTCGAGACTCGAACGGGCGCGGATGGCACTTACCGATTCGAAACCATTCCGCCCGGCCGCTATCACGTGTCGGTCAGGGCCGAGGGCTATACCACTCCGCGCACCGAGGTCAACGTCACGCCGCAAGGTGCGACGCTCGATCTCGTCGTCGAGCTCGACCTGCACTTCCGCGAAGTCGTGTCCGTGAGTCCCGCGGCTCGTCCTCAATTCGAGTCGTACCAGCCGACGACGGTGCTCGCCGGACAGGAGCTGCAGAGGGAAGTCGATTCGACCCTCGGCGCGACGCTCAAGGACGCACCCGGCGTCGCGATGCGATCGCTGGGAACGGGCCCGGCGCGACCGGTCATTCGCGGCCTCGACGGTGATCGCATTGCCATTCTCACCGACGGGCAGCGCACCGGCGACCTCTCGAGCCAGTCGGCGGATCACGGCGTGACGATCAATCCTGCCTCCGCGACTCGCATCGAGGTGGTGCGAGGTCCCGCAACGTTGTTGTATGGCGCCAATGCGATCGGCGGTCTCGTCAACGTGCTCACCGAGCAGATCCCGACCGCCCCGGTCAACGGAGCCCAGGGCAAATTCACGTTCGACGGCGGAACGAATGCCCGTGAGGCGGCCGGCGCCGGCGAGGTTCACCTCGGCAACGGCAATATGGCGTTGACGATCGGCGGCAACGGACGACGGACCAGCGAATTCCATGTCGGTGATCTCGACGAAGGTGAAGACGACGAAGTGCCAAACTCCAGACTGCGCCAGCGCGGGTTCAACGTCGGGGCATCGCGCACGACGAGTCGCTCGTACTTCGGCGGTAGTTACGCGTTCGACGATACAAAGTACGGCATCCCGTTCGTCGAAGAGGGCCAGACGCAACTTACGCCGGAGCGACACGCGTTTACGATCCGGGCTGGCGGTCAGGGTCTCGATTCCGCCATTTCCTCGTATCGCGCCACCTTTGGTGTGAAGCGCTACAACCATGACGAGCTCGACGGCGAGACGGTCGCCACGCACTTCGACAACGACACGGAAGAAGCCGAGGTGCTGCTCGGCCATGGAGCGATTCGAAAGCTATCCGGCAGCTTCGGCGGGTCGTTTCTGAATCGCCGGTTCAACACCGAGGGCGAGGAGGTGCTTTCGCCACCGGTCGATCAGCGCGGTGGAGCATTTTTCGCTTACGAGGAACTGATCTGGCCGCACGCAACACTGCAATTCGGCGGCCGCTACGATTACACACGCTTCACGAATGAGGGAGGACTACCGGAGCGCAGCTTCAACGAATTCTCGGCGTCAGCCGGTTTGCTGCTTCGTCCGCAGGCCGCGAATGACAAGTTTGCGATCGCGCTCAACCTGGCCCGGGCCGCGCGTAACCCGGCGCTCGAGGAGCTCTACTACTTCGGGATTCACCCTGGGAACTTCGCCTTCGAGATCGGGAATCCGGATATCGATTCGGAGCATTCGCTGGGGTTCGATATCGGCGTGCGTGGCCGATCGAGCCGCTTCAACGGCGAGCTGTCGTTCTTCCGAAATGATATCTCGGATTTCATTTTCCGCAATCCGCTCAGCGAAGAAGAAGTGCTGCTCCGCACACCAGAATTCAACGAGCGCTTCGGCACCTCCGGCCCGATCGATCCCGAAGACTTTCCGGTGATCGAGTATATCGCCGCCGACAGCGTCTTGTATGGCATCGAAGCGCATGCGGATGTGAACGTCGTCGAATCCGTGGTGGTCGAGTTCGGTTACGACATGGTCCGCGGCTCTTTGCAGGACACCGATGAACCATTGCCTCGCATTCCGCCGTTTCGCGTGATGGGCGGCGTGACCTATCGGAGAAATGGGTTGCAGATCGGTGGCAACGTGACTTACGCGGGGGACCAGAATCGCGTGTTTCGCGAGGAATCACCGACTGAGGATTACACACTGCTGAAATTGTTCGGCTCGTACTCCTTTCTCGCCGGGGGCGTCCTGAACACGTTCACGGTCCGGCTGGACAACGCGACGAATGAGCTGTACTTCAACCATCTCAATTACCTGAAGGACATCCTTCCCGAAATGGGCCGCAACCTGAAGGTGATCTACACCGTCGGTTTCTAGGACGTGGCGGGTGGGTATCGAGGGTTGCGCTGGATACCCACCCAGCCGTGCACTCCGTGTATCCATGGGCGTGCCGCGCCACTCGCGTCGTGAATGCCACCGCCCAACGGCTGGCGGGAGCCACCTGTTGAAAAGGACAAGGTACCGATATCCACGCCTCTTACGGTCCAGCGATCGCAATGCAACTCCTCAGGCAGTCCAGTGAAGAGCACCGCGGCAGTCGACAGCCAGGCCGCGTCTACCGCGGTTCGCGCAAGCGCCTCGCCCGGCTCCGATGGCACGAGAACACACCGCTCAGGGTGTGGATCCTCGTCGCGGTCGTATTGCTGATGTTCGTGGGCGCTTTTCTGTGGCTGTTTTTCGCACGCGAGCGTGGGATATGAGGACCGTGTGAAACGGTCCAAACTAGTGCGGCGATCATCAGCGCCAGCATCGGACCGGCCGTGAGCGTTTACGGCTAACCGATCACCGGGTAGCGCCGCAACGATCGCCATGCCACGACGCCCAGCAGCACCGCGGGAATCGCCAGTCCGAGCAGCGCCAGACCGACCCGCGATGCCACCGCGGCGCGCGGCTCTTCCTCGAAGCGGAAGACCGGCAGATGCGAGAACCGCGCGAGCTGCGCCTTGCGAAAGATGAGCGGCACGAAGTAGTCGCGCCACTGGCTGTGATACGTGCTCACCTGAGTCATGAAGTGCTGGTGGCGCCCCGCACCGGTGCCGGAGATGTCGTTGAGCGCGTCCTGCATCAGGATGGCGGGCGAGAGGACGCGCAGACGCCCGATGAGGCGCTGCTGACCGGCGAGCTGCGCGTCGTAGCGTTCGAGCACGGGCCGCACACGCTGTTCGACATTCGCGCTCACCGCCACGCGGATGATGTTGAAGTCGTTCATCGCCTGGGCGGCGTCCCCGGCCGCGAGCTCGGGATGGTCCTCGTAATACTTCGACAGCAGCTTGCTGCCCTCGGCATTCGCTTCGTCAGACGCCTCGCGCAGCGCCTGAATCATCTCCACCCGCGACGGCACGGGATACGCCGTCGTTGCCAGCACGTTGAGCAGCGAGGGCACCAGAACGACCACGATCAGCCAGAGCGACGAAAGCACCATCGCGTTGGTCGAAGACGGACGGCCGAGCGACGCTACCAACACCGCCAGCGCGAACCAGACGAAGCCATAGAGCGCGACCGCCAGTATCCACAGCAGCAGTCCCATGCCGGCGCCCGGCGCCGCGAGATCGACGCCGGCGATGAGGGTGGCGAGCGCGGCTAGCGCGACGATCATCACGACGAATATGAGAAACCGCAGCGTCACCTTCCCGAGCGTGAGCGTTTGCAGCGACACGGGCTGTGACAACGCCAGCGCCAGAGTGCCCTGCTCTTTCTCCGCTGAAAGGAGGTTGTAGCTGAGGGCGAGAATCAGCAGCGGATAGAGATAGATGAGCACGAACGCGAGGTCGAACCGGCCCGTGAGCAGACGGTGCGGGTTCTCCAGCTCGGCGCCGGCGGTGACGTTCTCCTTCGTGTCGGACGTGATTCTGAAGTAGTAGGGCAGCAGATCGCTCTGCCCGATCGACAACGCCGCCAGCGGCGCCGGCGGCAGCACGGCGTACCGGGCCGCCAGACGGCTGCCGGCGTTTTGCGGATTGCGCGGATCGGCGAATGGCGACACCTTGAGCTCCCCTGTCGCGATTCGACGAATCGACATTTCGTGCTCGGCATAGCGTTGCCGTTCCTCGCGTGCCGCTTCGGCGATGGCGCGGTGCTGGAAGGCAACCCACCGGACGCCATTGAACGTGCCGTAGGCGATCGCGAGCGTGACGGTGCCGACGACAACCCACAAGGACGCATCCGCCGTCAGCGCGCGCCACTCATGGCGCAGGATGCGCAGGAACATCAGTCCACGCCTCTGCGCCGCGCGCCTGTCATCGCAAACGCAGTGGCGGCCGCCAGCCACGCAGCCATCAGCGCCAAGCTCGAGGCCGTTGGACGCCAGGACCCAGCCGGCACTGGGTGCGTCGTAGCGGAACTCGGGCACCTTCTGCCACAGCTCGGCGCCCGCGGTATACACGACGCCTGGCCTGGAGTGCTCGGCGATGTCGCCGTTCATCAGCCGCTGGATCATCCGGCGATAGGCTTCGGCGGCGTGAACGAACTCGCGGTGGTGCGCGAAGTCGGTTCCGGCGAGCGCCATCGAGAGCGCGCGGGTCGGAAGCAATGGCGCCGCGAGGCCAGCAGCCCACCGGACACGGTTCTGCTGTTCGTAGATCGCGAACAGCCGCCCGTAGTGCTTGTCGAAGACCGCGTTGCCATGCTCTTCACCTTCCTGCATCGAGATGCCGGAGAAATTCAAAGGCACGGCGTCGATGGAGGCCACCTCGTATCGCTGCATCAACTCGATGCGACGACGCTGCAGGCGGGCTTCGACCTCTTTCTGATCGGCGAGGTCCTTGTCCATCGCCGCCTGGAACGCCACCGCGGACGGTGCGGGGTGAAGGGCGCCAGCCAGATCCGAGGCGACGCGCGGCGCAATCAGGCTGTTGGCGCCCCAGAACGCGAGCAGCACCACCAGCGCGCTGCGCGAGGTCTTTGCTCGCGCCGACACCCCTAGCCCGATCGCGATCAGCGTCGCGAAATACACGAGATAAACGAGACCAAGCAGCGCCGCGCGCGGCACGTCGTTGGCCAGCGTGCCGAACTCGGAGGTGAACGCCAGGCCAATGACGCCGGCAATCGTCGCCGGGATGAGCACCAGGCCGAGCGCCGCCGCAATGCCCAGTGCCTTGCCCATCATCAGCTCCGAGCGGCGCACGCCCAGGCTGAGGAGTTGCCGCAAAGTCCCCTGCTCGCGCTCTCCTGAAAGGGCGCTGAACGTCATCAGGACGATGAAGAGAGGCAGCAGCACGAGGAAGCCTTCGGCAGCCGTGAGCTCGCCGAAGCGCTGTACTGCCGTTCGATCCTGGGCCGGGCGATACTTGAACTCGTTCTGCTTGTGCGCTTCGAGCCACGCGGCAACGCCGACGTAGGGATCGATGCCCGTGTCCACCATCGACAGGCGGCTCTTTGGCTTGAACGCGTAGACGCCGTAGTGCGCCGCCGAGTGGGGATTCTTGGCCGGCTGATTGAGCCACTGCTGGCGCGTCGCGGCCTGCGCCTGCGCGTGCTGCTGCTGCACGTCGCGGTAGTGCTTCCAACCTGCCGCCAGCGAGGTCAGCGAGATGGCGAGCACAATCGCCGCGAGCACGCGAAAACGGCCGTCGCGCAGCGTGTCGAGCAGCTCCTTGCGGGCAATGCGGCTAATCATGCATGTGCTCCAGGTAGATGCGTTCCAGGTCGGCGTGACCCACTTCGCTGGTAGACAAGATGCGTACGAGCCGGCCGTGCTTCATGATCCCGACCCGTGTGCCCGATTCTTTGGCGCGAAACAGGTCGTGCGTGGCCATCAGCACTGCGACGCCGTCGGCACTCATCTGCTTGAGCAGTTCTGAAAATTCGCTCGAGGCTTTCGGATCGAGTCCCGACGTGGGCTCGTCGAGGAGCAGGGCCCTAGCGCCTTTCGCCAGCGCGATGGCAATGCCCACTTTCTGCCGCATGCCCTTCGAGTAGGTACCCACCCGGCGATCGGCGGCCTCGGCCTCCAGCCCGACGCGAGGGAAGAACTCGAGCAGCTGCGCGCGCGAATAGTCGGGCCGCCCGGCGAGCGCGCTGAAGTACTCGAGATTCTCGAGACCGGTGAGGTTCTTGTAGAGCATCACCGTCTCGGGGATGTAGGCCAGAAATCTCTTCGTCTCGAGCGGCTGCGTCGTGACGTTGATACCGTTGATCGTCGCCGACCCCGAAGTCGGGTCGATGAAGTTGAGAAACAGGTTGATCGTCGTGGTCTTGCCGGCGCCGTTGGCGCCGAGCAGGCAGAACACCTCGCCGGGCTGCACCTTCAATGTCAGATCGTCGAGCGCGGTCTGCGAGCCATATCGTTTGGTGAGGGAGACGGCTTCGAGCATCCCGAGACGGTAGTCAGCCGCCGCTGGTTACCGCTTCCGGTTGTCAACAGGTGGACGCGTTTCGCCGATGAGTGGTCGGAACAACCAGTGGTGCGTATGCCCTACTCGGCCCGCAACGCCACAATTGGATCGACGCGCATCGCCCGGCGCGCGGGCACACAACAGGCCAGCGCCGCGATTGCCAAAAGCAGGAGTGTCACCGTCACCATCGTTACTGGATCGTGAGGGCCGACGCCGTACAGCACCGACGCAACCCCGCGTGCAGCCAACGAAGCCGCCATCAGGCCAATGAGCGCGCCCGCCGCCGCCAGGCGCAGCCCCTGGCCGACGACGAGCCGGAGGACGTCCGTGCCTGATGCACCCAGGGCGACGCGCACACCTAGATCGCGTGTCCGCTGCGCGACCAGTTGCGAGAGCACGCCGTAGAGACCAACCGCCGCGAGAAGCAGAGCCAGACCGGCGAACGAGCCGAACAGCCCGCCTGCCAGGCGGCGCTGCCACATGCTGTTGCTGATGCGCCGCTCATAAGTCATGACGTCGAGGAACGATTGATTGGGATCGATCGCGCCGACGACGGCGGTGGCGGCGTGTGCGAGCGAGGCGGGGTCGCCGCTCGTCCGAACCACGTACCACGGACCGGCAGTGCTCAATTGTGTGTGCGGTCGATAGACGTCGTACCCGGGATCGCCGTCGAGTGCCTGCTGCAGCACCGGGGCGCTGACACCAACGACGGTTGACCAGATCTCCGGCGCGCTCGTGTCGGCAAACTGAAAGCGCTGGCCGATCGGATCCTGCCCGGGCCAGAGTCGTTCCGCCATGCGACGGCTGACAATCGCCAACGGCTGCGTCCCCGCACGATCGTCGTCGGTGAACGCGCGCCCCGAGTCGATGCCAATGCCCATGACGCGAAAATAATCTGGGCCGACCAGATGCTGATTGACGTACGGGTTGCGCGCCTCGTCACCCGGAGCTTGTCCATACAGGCGCACCGGCTGCGCGTCGCGGGCTTTGCCGCTCATCGGCAGGTTGTTGTCGAACGTGACCGCCCGCACGCCTGGCAGCGCCCGCAGGCCTTCGAGCACCTGCTGGTGGAAGGCAGTGGTCTTTTCCAACGTGCCGTACGCGGCCCAGCCGAGCTCCACCTGAAAAGTAAGTGTGCTGCTCGCGTCGAACCCGACCGGCACACGCTGCAGCCGCACCACGGTCTGCACCAGCAGCGCCGCGCCGACGAGCAGCACGAGCGCCAAGGCGACCTCGGCGACGACCAGAGCGCTGCGCAACCGATGCTGGCGCGAACCGCTCGACGCGCCGCGAGCGCCGTCCTTCAGCGACGATTGCAGGTCGGCGGCGCCACTGCGGAAGGCGGGAACAAGGCCGGCCGCGAGGCCGGCGACGACCGTCACAACAGCGAGAAACAGCAGCACTTGCGCATCGATCTCGACGCGCATCCAGGGCGGGAGCGCGACCGGCACGAGTGCGACCATCGTACGCACGCCGGCAGTGGCGACCACCAGCGCCAGGACAGCTCCAAGCGTGGAGAGAAACAAGCTCTCGGTCAGCAACTGGCGCACGATTCGCCAGCGGCCCGCGCCGAGCGCCGTCCTGAGCGCGACCTCCCGGTCGCGGGCGATCGCCCGCGACAACAGCAGGTTGGTGACATTCGCACAGGCGATCAGCAGCACCAGTCCGACCGCGCCGAAGAGCAGCAGCACGTACGGTCGAATCGTGCCGGTGTAGATCTCGCTGATGGGGGTCACACGGAACGACAGGCCGCCGTTGGTGGCCGTGAACTCTCGCTGGAGGCGGCCGGCGAGCCCGTTAATGGCGGCTCGCGCCTGGTCCACCGTGACGCCGTCACGGAGTCGCGCCAGTACCGACATCGTGCGCACGTCGCGGCGCTGGTAATACGCGGGTAACGGTGAAATACCGCTGCTGCGGAACAGATCGGCGTTGAACGGAAACGTAAATTCCGGCGGCATCACTCCGTAGATGGTGTAGCCGGGTGCTCCGTCGAGCGTCATCGAGCGCCCGACAACGTTCGGATCCCGTCCGAACTTGCGCTCCCACAGACCATGGCTGATGACGAGGCCGAAGGCGCGCGTGCGATCGAACGCGCCTGGAAACGTATCGCCGATGAATGGCTCGACGCCGAGCACACGGAACAGGTTGTGGTTGGTAATCGTCGCCAGCAGTTCCTCCGGCGTGCCGAATCCGCTCGCGTTGTATTTGCCCTGGTCGGTGTACATCGCGGCGTCCTCGAAAATCTGAAGCGCCCGTAGATCGTCGAATTCGGGCACCGCAACCGGGCCTTCTTCGTCGCCACGGACCGTGGTGATGCGCACCAGGCGATCGGGATCGTCGAACGGCGCCGGTCGCAGCAACAGACCGTTGACCGCGCTGAAGATCGCGGCATTCGCGCCAATACCCATCCCCAGGGTAACGATGACGAGCAGCGCAAAACCTGGCTGGTGAAGAAGCATCCGGCAGCACTGGCGCAGGTCGGCAAGCAGGTGTGCCATGCCCGTTGATAGCCGCATGAGGCATGGCCGTTGTGCAGATGTTCAATGAACGGTCGATTGCAGACGTCGAATGGTTTGCGATTCGGTCCATTCACGGGCCGCACGTGACCACTGGTTGGTCGGTAATGGCGCTCGCGCTTCCGTTGCCGGCAGATTGTGGTGATGATCGATCTCGAGGCTGCCCGGGCGACGCTGGTTGAGACGCTGCGCCCCGGAGTGATGCGGCCGACGCCCGCGGACGAGCGCATTCACCTCCTCGATGCCATTCGCGGCATCGCGCTGGGCGGCATTCTGCTCGCCAATCTCATGAGTTTTTTCGGCGCCGAGATGCTGCCTCCCGCGGTGCGGCGAGGCATGCCGTGGGGCAGCGCTGGAGAGGGCGTGCTGTTTGGCATCAACTGGCTGGTCGAAGGCAAGTTCTATTCGATCTTCTCCATGCTGCTCGGCGTCGGCTTCGCACTGCAGGCGGCGCGCGCGGGGCAGCGGAGTTCGAGCCTTCGCTCCTTTGCAGCCTTTTTCCGGCGGCGTATGGCCGTGCTCATCGCGATCGGCCTCATCCACATGTACTTCCTTTGGGCGGGCGACATCCTGACGCTCTATGGCGTGATGGGCCTGCTGCTTCCGTCGTTGGCAGCACTGACCAGTCGGGTTCGAGTGGCGATCATGCTGGCACTATTCGCGGTCCCATTGACGACGCACCTGATTGTGGTCGCGTCGGACGGCCGCCTGGACCCACGCCGTCCGTTTGCCGCTGTCGGAACCGACCTGCGAGAGCGGCTCGGCGTGGCCGATCGTTCCGCGCTCGATGTCTTTGCACGCGGAACGGCCGCTGACTACCGTGCATGGAATGTGTCGTACGCGGTGGTTCGGCCAGGGACCTATTTGCAATCGGGCCGGCCGGCAAAGGTCCTCGCCCTGTTCCTTCTCGGCGTGTGGCTGGGAGCGTCGGTGCTGCCGCGTCTGCACACGCTGCGAGGCGCTTTGGTCGCGACGATGGCCGCCGGCGGGATCGTGGGTCTCGCCTCGTGCTACCTCTACGCTGCCATCAAGACGGAGACCGGATCGACGTTTCTCCTATCCGGAACGGGCTTGATTCAGACGGCGGCTTATACCGTCGGCACCACGCCGCTCGCCCTCGCGTACATGGCGGCGGCGGCACTGGCGTGGCGCCACGCATCGACGAGGTCCGTGCTGGAGTGGTTCGTGCCGCTCGGGCGGATGGCGCTGTCAGTTTATCTCACACAGACCCTCATGCAGATGGCGCTCTTCACGAGCTACGGTCTTGGCCTGGCCGGGCGAATGCCGATCGCGTTGCTGCCGCTCGTCGCTGGCGGTGTGCTCCTGATTCAGCGCTATGCGTGCGTCTGGTGGCTTCAGCGTCACTCCCAAGGCCCGGCCGAGTGGATCTGGCGGCGCGCGACCTACGCCTGACGCCATCCGGCAACCTCCTGCGCCCGTTGATGTCGCCGGCGGCCCCGTTCATCGGAAAGCGATCCGTGGGGCACCGCGTTGCGCCCGAGGATCACGAGCCGTTATGCATTCACGAACGACCTCGCTCGTCGGCACGTTCACAATCGTTCTGCTCGCGGTCGCGGCCGCGGCGGGCGCGCAGCCGCCGGTGGTCCTTACCGGCCGTGTCGTCGCGAACGAAACGTCGCAGCCGATTGCCGACGCACGCGTCTCGCTCGAAGGCACGACGTTCGTTCGCATGAGCGATGCGGACGGCGCGTTCTCGTTTGGCGATGTCCCCAGGGGAAACTACATGCTGTCGGTCGCACGCGACGGTTTCGAGACCGTGCAGGTGCGCATTGACGTAGACGGCTCGAGCCGGCCGCTCGAGGTTCGCCTTCCGGTGCAGCTCGATTTGCGCGAAGAGGTGTCCGTAGTCGGACGAACCGTAGGCGAGCTTGGCCTCGGGGGGAGATCGACCACCGCGAGCCGTCTCGGTGTCAGGGTGTTGGACATCCCGGCGTCGATCGACGTCCTCGACAGCACGGTCATGGACGCGCGCGGCTACCAGAAGGTCAGCGACGCGGTCTCCAGCATGGCCGGCGTCGTCGCCGGCGAGCACGCGACGGCGCCGTCGTCGTTCGTCATCCGTGGCTTCACCACAAACCAGGTCAGCAACCTGCGCGACGGCATCTGGCTTGGCCCCAGTGCCATGGTGATGCGCCCGCAGAATACTTTCAACCTGGAACGCGTCGAGCTCCTGCGCGGGCCGTCCTCGGTCATCAACGGCCAGGGTGCCGTCGCAGGAACCATCAACTCGGTCACCAAGACGGCGGAGCCCACGGCCGCCACGACCGGCCAGGCGCTGCTGTCGTATGGCCGCTTCAACACCTATCATGCCGCCGCAGGCGCGACCGGGCCTGTCGGCGAGGCGGTTTGGTATCGCGCGGACATCAGCCGGAGCGGCTCTGACGGCTTCGTGCAGCACATGGACTCCGGCTCGTCGAATGTCACGGGCAGCCTGCTGTGGCGTCCGACGCTGCGGGCGCGCGTGAAATTCAGCGCCGACTATCTGGACGACGACCTGGCCAAGTATTTCGGCACGCCGCTCGTGCCCGCCGACGCTGCCATCGAACCGCTCGACGTCATCAGAGCGACCACGGGCGAAGTCGTCGACGGCCGCATGCGCTTCGTCAACTACAACGTTTCCGACGGCTTCGCCGAATCGCAGCAACTGTTGCTGCGCTCCGACGTCGGCTGGGATCTGACCGAACGCGTGACGCTCAATAACGTGCTTTACCACTTCAATGCCGATCGCCGCTGGAGGAACTCGGAAGGCTATGTCTACTGCTCGGCGATCGCTGACGTGTGCAGAGAGGTGGGTCAGATCCAGCGCTACTACGGCTATTTCCTGATCAACCACGACCAGCATCTCGTGGGCAACCGCCTCACACTGAACGTCGATGCTCCTGTAGCGAAACGAGAGCACCTCGCGGTCTTCGGCTTGGAAGCCTCGACCCTGGACTTCGAACGGACCCGAGGCTTTCGCATTGGCGTGCCGCTGGCGCCCGGCGATGCCGTCGATCCAGTAAATCCTGTACCGGGCGTGTACGGACTGGAGGAGGTTCGCGGCATCAGCCCGACCGACATTACAGCGTGGAGCCTTTTCGCCGAAAATTCTCTGGCCCTGACCGGTCGCCTGCGGCTGGCCGGGGGACTGCGCTTCGACGGGCTCGACCTCGAACGCCAGAACCTCGATGCCAATCGAAATGTCATTGCCGGCGGGTTTACCCGCAGCTACAACTGGTGGAGCTGGCGCGCGGGCGCCGTCTACACCGTCCTTCCGGGTGTCGTGACCTACGGGCAATACAGCAACGCGAAGGATCCGGTCAGCGCGAACGTGTTTCTGGTGAATGCAAACCAGAACTTCGACCTGACCGAAGCGACGCAGTGGGAGGCAGGTCTGAAAGCCGATGTCAACCGCGGCCGCACGCAGTTGACCCTCGCGTATTTCGATATCTCGCGCGACGACGTGCTGGAGCGATTCGCGCTGGACAGCGCGACCAACATCGGCGGCATCACGTCGAGAGGCGTGGAGCTGGCGGGCACGGTTCGCGTCGGCGATCCGGCGCGGCTGGGCGCCAATCTGGGCTTTACCGACTCATCGGTACCGGCCCTCGGCGAATTTCGCGCGCTTCGCCGGCAATCGCCCGCCGAACGTCCCGCGCGTCACCGCCAACGCGTGGGCGAGCTATGAGGACATTGCGGGTCTTCCGATCGAGATCGGCGGATCCACCAGGTTCGTGGGCGACCGGTTCGCGAACAATGCGAACACCATCACGATGGAGGGCTACGCGCTCGCCGACGTGTACGTGGCATGGACTCGCGACCGCCTGCGTGTGACTGCGCGCGTGGACAATGTGACCGACACGATTTACGCGTCGTGGTCGGACGTCTTCTATCTCGGCCAGAACGATCCTTCGTTTCTTTATGCCAATCAGCTGATGCTCGGCGCGCCGCGAACCTTCTCGGTGATGCTCCAACTTGCTTTTTAGCGCGCGCCGTCCGTCGGCACAAACAAACCATTCATCAGATTTCGAGCCTTTCCCACAGGGGCCCCACACATCATCGCGGCGATGAGCGTGACCGCAGGTCTGCGCTTCGCGTCGCTGCTGGTGGTCGTGACGCTCCCAAGTGCGTATGCGCAGACACCTCCCGTGCCGCTTGCCGCCACACGGCTCACCGCACCGCCCGTCATCGACGGCAAATTGGGCGACGAATGGCGATCCGCGCCGCCGTCGCCGCTCACCTTCCAAACCCAGCCTGGGGACAACGCCGCGCCGTCAGAGCGCACCGAGTTTCGCCTCGGCTACGACGACACACATCTCTACCTTGCGATTCGCGCGTGGGATTCGGACCCGTCGGCCATCCGCGGCCGCGTCACCCGCCGCGACGATATCTTCGCGGACGACTACGTGACGGTGCATCTCGACACCTACGACGATCGCCGTCGCGCGTATGTGTTCTCGTTCAACCCGCTCGGCATTCAGGGCGATGGTCTGTACAACGAGGGCGTGTCGACGGGGAGAAACTTCGACGGCAACATCGACCGCACGTGGGATGGTGTGCTGACGTCGAAGGGCCTGGTGGTGGAGGATGGCTACATTATCGAGGTGGCGATTCCGTTCAACAGCCTGCGCTACCAGCTCGGCGCAGACCGATCGTGGGGCCTGCACGTGCAGCGCTGGATCGCGCGCAAAGCAGAAAGCATTTCGTGGCGGCCGATTTCGCGCGAGGTGCCGTCTCTGCTCACGCAGATGGGCGCGCTCAGCGGCATCAGCGACGTCGGCCGAGGCCCTTCGATTGACGTGATTCCAACGCTGACCACGGCGATCAGCGCGGACCGGCAGCTCGATGGCTCCCTGGCGAACACCACCGACTACGAGCCTGGGATCACAGGGAGCTGGGCGATGACGCCGAACGTGACGCTCAGCGCAACCGCCAACCCTGACTTCTCGCAGATCGAGGCCGACGTGCCGCAGATCGAAGTGAATCAGCGCTTTCCCTTGCGCTACGCCGAGAAGCGCCCGTTCTTTCTCGAGGGCGGGCAGTTCTTCCGCTCTCCCGGCGCGCTCAACTTCGTCGAGACGCGGCAGATCGTCGATCCCGATTGGGGCGCGAAGCTCACCGCAAAGTCCGGTCGCAACACCTACGCGCTGCTTGTGGCCGCAGACGCGGCGCCGGGACTCACGGTGCCCACGAACCATCCGAACTACGGGCAAGCGGCACAAGTGGCCATCGGGCGGTATCAGCGCGACATCCTCCAGAACTCCACGGTAGGAGCGTTCGTGACCACACGCCACTTCGCCGACCGGGACAACACCGTGATCGCCGTAGACGGTCAGCTGCGGCTGCCGCGACAGACGGTCGGCTACCAGGGATCGCTGTCGTTCACCGACGACGCCCAGGGCCAGGCCACTGGTGACGCGACCTACGTGTGGTACGACTTCGTCGGACGCCACTGGCGCGTGTTCGTGAACGACCAGCGGATCTCCGGCGACTATCGCGCCGACCTCGCGTTCGTGCGGCGCACCGGGTTCAAGATGAACTCCACCAACATCGGCTACGAATTCCAGGGGGCGAACACCTGGTGGGTTCGTGCGCGTCCGTTCATCGTGGCGCGCGCGTTGCGCCTGCCCGACGGAACGCTCGACGAGTCGTACGCCGATCCCGGCGTTGATGTGACGTTCGCGCGCGACGTGACGCTCTACGCCTACCGATCCTGGCATCGCAACTCGTTCCTCGGCCGCGAGGTACAACCGGCAGTTCACGTCGTTGAGCAGCACGGTCAACACCTTCAAACGCCTTGCGCTGAGCGGCCGCGTCGTCGTGGGCGAGGACGTGCACTACGATCCGGCCAACCCGCAGGTGGGACACTTGCTCGATCTCAGCCTGACCGTGACCCTCAAGCCGGATGCACGGCTCAACTCCGAGATGCTGTATCTGAAGAGCCGCCTGCTGGAACGAGGCACCAACCGCGAGTTGTTCAACCAGGACATCGTCCGCAATCGCACGAACTACCAGTTCACGCGCGAGCATGCGGCTCGATCGATCGTCGAATACAACACGCTGTCGCGCCGAATCAGCGTCAGCCTGCTCTATACGTATCTGCCGCAGCCCAACACATCGATCCATGCTGGCTACGGCGATGTGCTGTTCGACGATCTCGATCCGCTGACCCGCGAGCGGGTCGACGGATGGCAGCGGCAGCGGCGCACAGTGTTCGTGAAGCTGTCGCACAATTTCCGCCGATAGGGGCGGATCGCCCACTCATGGGCAGCAGCGACCGGTCATGGGCCGTGGCGGCGCCGCGCGGCCGCCGTCCCCTACAATTGGGGACCACCTCATGCCGCCCGACCTGCTGCACGTTGTCGGCTATCTCACCGGGACGGCGCTCTATTTCATGCTGCTGGTGATGGCGGTCCGCGACCGGGCGGGTGACCGTCTCACACTCGGGACGGCCGTGCTCGGCCTGAGCTGGAATATCGGTGAGCTCGGTGTGTACGCGCTTCGCGCGCTCGACGCAGGTCGCGGCGAATGGCTGTCCGTTGCGTCGTTCACCGCCCTCGGTTTTCTCGCCGCCGTCGTCGTACATTCCGTTGGCCGCGGCGCACGCGGTAATAACACACCGGCGGCGCCAGTGGCGAGGCCGCTGACCCTGATCGCGTACAGCGCAGCGGCCATCGCCGGCGTGATGCATCTGGTTGCGGCTGCCTCCGGCTCGCCGGTACCGAACTCTCAGGCGCTCGTCTTGCTGACCGGCAGCCTCCTGGCGCTATCCCCCGTGATGCTGTTCGCAACGCGGCTCCAGACCAACGGGCGCCGTGCGATGTGGATGATCGCGCTCGCCGTGTTTGCCGTCTCGGCGCTGCATCTCGGCAACTTTCATGGGCCACGTGAGTCGTGGATCGCCGAGCTCCTCGGGCATCATGCGTCGATTCCTCTCGCGTTTGCCATCCTCTATCAGGACTATCGCTTCGCTCTCGCCGATCTGTTCCTGAAGCAGGCCCTGACGCTCCTTGCCGCTGTGGCCATCGTCTTCGCGGCGTGGGCCGCGATCGGCCCAACGCTGTCGCCGAGCCTCTCTCCGCGCGTGATCGGCGTGCTGCTCGCCCTCTGGGCAGTAAGCTTGCTGGTCTTCCCGTGGCTGCGCGGCGCGATCGGACACTTCGTGGATCGGGTCATTCTCGGGCGCGCCAACTACGCCTTGTTCGTGGACGATGTCAGCGCGCTGATTCAGCGCTGCAACGTGGAAAGAGACGTGCTCGACCGCACGTGCGGTTCGGTGGCGCCGGCGCTCACCGCGACCGCCGTGCACTGGGAGCATCGCAACGCCATCGGCCACGTCGGCGTAAGCGGGCTCGAGGTGGCAATCCCGACCGCCGATGCTCCGTACCCGGTCCTCATCATCGAACAGCTTGCCGGCGGACGGCGCCTGCTCTCGGACGATCTGTCGATGCTCGAGCGCGTCGCCTTCGTGCTCGGACGCCGCATCGACGCCATCCGTCTCACTGACGAGCGCTACGAGCAGATGTCGCGCGAACGCGAGATTCGATCGCTGGCGACGGAAGCGGAGTTGAAGGCGCTGCGCGCGCAGATCAATCCGCATTTCCTGTTCAACGCGCTGACCACGATCAGCTACCTGATCGAGACCGCCCCGCCGCGCGCGCTCGCCACCCTGCTGCGCCTCACGACGCTGCTGCGCAGCGTGCTCCGCTCTGACGGCGAGTTCACGACCGTGCGGCGTGAACGCGAGTTGATCGCGTCGTATCTGGCCATCGAGCACGAGCGGTTCGAGGAGCGTCTCGAGATCGAGATCGACATTCCACAGGCACTGGACGACGTCGCGCTGCCATCCTTGATCGTCCAGCCGTTGGTCGAGAACGCCGTGAAGCATGGCATCGCGCCGGCCCGCGGCGGCGGCCGCATCGTTGTGTCGGTCTCGCGCGACGACGCCGCCGGGGACCTCGTGATTTACGTGCGCAACACTGGCGCGCCGTTTCGGGGCCGCGTGGCAACCGGCGACGGCGGCGTCGGCTTGCAGAACGTCGAGCGGCGACTGTTGTCGCATTACGGTGACCGCGCCGCGTTGCGGGTCATAGCGGCGGCCGACGGAAGCACGCTGGCCGAGTTGCGCTTTCCCGCCGGCGACGCAGACACTCTCGCGGGGGCCACACACACCGTCCGGAGGCGTGCTGGATGAGCCGCGTCCTTCGCGTCATTGTCGCGGACGACGAACGGCCGGCGCGACGTTTTCTGACGGGGCTGCTGAAATCAACGGACGATGTGGAAATCGCCGGCGAAGCGGCCTCGGGGCAAGAGGCGCTGGAGCTGATCGAACGCGTACGACCCGAACTGGCGCTCCTCGACCTGCAGATGCCGGAGATGGGCGGACTCGATGTCGTGCGTTACGTGACCACCACTGCACTCCCCCTGGTCGCATTCGTCACCGCGTATGACGATTACGCGGTGGAAGCGTTCGAGCTGAACGCGATCGATTACCTGCTCAAGCCGGTGGAGAAGGATCGGCTGGAGGCGACGCTGACACGCGCCCGCGAGCGGCTCAAACGGCCGGACTCCCCAGCACACCGCGCCGCGGCGATTGCCACGGCCGCAAAGGCATACGAGCAGGCCGCGCGCCGCCCGTATCTCGAACGCATTCCCGTGCGGCGGCGCGACGAAGTGATCATCCTCCCTGTGCGCCAGATCGCTTCCGTGGTCGCCGAGGGCGAGTTACTTCACATCACGACCGCAGGAAACGATCGCTATACGATCAGTCACCGCCTGCACGCCCTGGAGGAGCGTCTCGACCCGCGCCGCTTCGTCCGTCTGGGGCGCGGCACGCTGGCGAACATCGATCTGATTGCCCGAGTCAGCGCCATGCCGGGAGGCACCTATCTCGCCAGGCTCACCAATGGACAGGAGCTCGCAGTCAGCCGTATACAGTCACGCGCGTTGAGAGAAACGTTGCTCAAGCTCTGACAGACGATCGAGCTTCAACCAGCGTGCGATTCGATTTCAAGACCCACCGCCAGAACCGAACGCCGAACATCCGACGCCACCCAGCCTTCGGCGTCCGGCTAAAGCGGGGACTCGCGACTCGCCGACTGAAGTGCCAGGCGCGCCGCCCTGCCCGTGCGGGTGCGACGCGCCTTGGTCCTCGATGGGGGGCCCAAACCCTCACATCGAGTGACTAGCGGCGATCCGGAATCGTGATTTCCACAGTTCGGTCGTCGTCGCTGTCAGGATGCTGGATGTTGACCCACGCGCGACGCTTGTTGAATGGGTCGAAATAGAGGCCCGTGAACTCCGAGCCGACCGCACCATTGGACGCCCAGCGCGCGAGCCCTTCGCCCGCGTCCGTCAGATCGCCGTCCTGGTTCAAGTCGTTCGCGAACCAGAGGTCGTTGTTGCTGCCGCCGGCGCTGTCTTCGACCACGTAGATGTTGTTGTCGCCGTCGATGGCGAGATTGTCGACACCGTTTAGAGCGCTTCCCACGGCGACGCCGGTCGCCAGATTGATCGTCTGCGCGTTGACGAAGACCGAGATCGTGCTGTTCTTGAGATCGATCCGGTAGACCTCGCCGGTCGACGTGGTCGTGAAGTAGAGATAGTCATTGCCCTTCAGCGTCTGCCTCTGCATGTCCTCGGGACGCTGATAGTCGGTTCCCTTGAAGGCCGTGAGGTTCGTGGTGTTGCGGGCGTCGACCGAGGTCACGCCGCGCACGTCGGTGATCGTGATCGCGCCAGGGAGCGCCGCGCCGTCTGCGTTCGTGAACGGAATCCACAGGAACGGCCCGGTCGCGTTCGCGGTCGCGCCGTTACCGACGCGCAGCACGAATGTCTGACCGGCCGCGAAGTAATCGGCGGCGCCGCGCATGACGTCGCTGAGCTTCGCCTGCGACACGTACTTATAGATGTTCCCGCCGTTCAGCTCGTCGATGAAGTAGAAGTTGCCGTCGCTGTCGAACTGTATGCCTTCGTGTGACGTGCGAGGAATCACGTTCTGATGGACGAAGATGGCGTTGATATTCTTCGCAGCCGATGGCGTGCCGACGATGGCCGGAGCATCGACGGCATTCTTGAACTCGAAGAGCCGCCCGTACGGCGATGTCGATCCGGCCGCGGCGGTCTCCCAGGATTCCTCACCCGTGATGAATGTGCCCCACGGAGTCCAGTACGAGGGATCGAACGACACGTGATCGCCGGGATTGGGGCTGTGCCAGATGGTGTCGGTAACGCCGGTCTCGAGATCGTGCCGCTGCACGCCCGACTGATCCGTTTCGAAGACCGTGAACAGGAAGCGCCCCGCGTGCGGCCCGGTCTCGTTGGTGGTGATCATGTCCCAGTTGCCGCTGTTGGGAATGCCCGCAGCCAGCTGCGCCTGCCGATTCGCAATCGAGCGCTGCTCGAAGGCTTCGCTGCTCAAGATCAACGGAAACTCCTCGTCAGCGGCTGGGCCAGACGAAGCGGTCAGCGGCGTGAAGTCCGAGAACCGGGTGCCGTCGGCGATCAGCGCCGCGCCGGCGACGAACAGACCGCTCGCGGTGATCAGGCGTGCACGATTGAGGAACACTCTCATTTTCAGTTCTCCAGTCGGGGGAACAGTGTGATTGCGTGAGCACTGCGACCATCACATGCGTGGCTGCTGGATCAGGAGCCGCGGCTGCGAAGCGTCGACAGCAGACTGAGTAGTTGTACCGGCCTGGTGTTACGAGCAAGTGGACGGGACGTGACTTCGACGCAAATTCTCGAAGCCCGTCAGCTCGCAGGGAGCGCCGAGCGTTTCAAGCGCGGCAGGCGCGGAGGAGCGTACAAAAGGAAGAGGTCGCCGGAAGAACGCCGGCGACCTCGTGCGAGCGAGCGCATCCGTTGTTGATCGTGCCCGGTGGCCGACGCCGCATCCTTCTCGAGCTTAGCGGCCATGGCATCGAGCTCATCGAGCACGGCGACGGCGCCGCGCTCCTTGTCGGTGCGCAGGCCTCGGGTGGCTACTGGTCGACCTAATGACGAGGCCGATGCGCTTTACGACGCGACGCGTGGCATCTGGAAACTTGGCAAACGTCGCGAAGGTGCAGAGTTTGCGCTCGCCGTATTCCAAGGTCAGACTAGTCCCGGAAGCCACTTGCATTGACGTCGCCAACGGCGCGAGCCGCTTCAAACCATGCTGGTTTGGCCCGGGGTAGTCAGATTGCCACGATGTGGTTACGTCAACTCCAGTGCATTGAGGGATTATTCGAGAGCGACGAGAGGGACACCGACGTATCGACCAGTCGGGCCAGAACGTGCCCTTGCGGCGATGAGGGGCCCTCGACAGCATCTGAGAGTTGTGCTCGGGCTATGACTCCGCGATCGGACACGTTCGGCCACGCCGTTCAGGGAGATGTGCATGATTTCGTTCCCCGAGATCACCCGAGAGCGCTTCGACGCGATTCTGTTCGACCTGGACGGTGTGTTGACGGCGACCGCCACGCTCCATGCAGCCGCGTGGAAGCAGATGTTCGACATCTTCCTGCAGCGCCGGGCCGGAGCGCAGGATCGACATTTCATCCCGTTCGACAGCGGTGAAGACTACCGACGATACGTCGACGGCAAGCCGCGCTTCGATGGGGTCCGCAGCTTTCTGGCATCCCGACAAATCGATCTGCCGTACGGAGCACCGACCGATCCGCCGACCGCTGAAACCGTATGCGGACTCGGCAACCACAAAAATGCGTTGGTCAACGAGATCATGGCGCGGGAAGGAGTCGAAGCGTATCCGGGGTCGGTCAGGGCGGTGGACTTTCTGCGAAAGCAGGGATACAAGACGGGGGTGGTTTCCTCGAGCGAAAACTGTGCCGCCATTCTCGCGGCGGCACGGATCGAGTCCCGTTTCGATGTCCGTGTTGACGGTCAGATCGCTTCAGATCTGGGTCTTGCCGGGAAGCCGGAGCCGGACACGTTCCTTGCGGCCGCCCGACAACTCGGGGTCGAGCCCGCGCGCGCCATCGTGGTCGAGGACGCCATTGCCGGTGTGCGAGCCGGGAAGAAGGGCGGCTTCGGACTGGTGATTGGAATCGCTCGAACCGGCAACTCCGACGCGTTGCGACACGAGGGAGCCGACTTCGTGGTCGCAGACCTCGAGGAATTGCTGCCACCACGGTCCTGAGACGCTGACGCTCATGCTCCGGCGCGACATCCAGACCTTCCCCACCTTCATCTATCCGCACCACCCGTGGCGGCTCGTGGAGAAGAAATACCATCCTCCTCGGATGGCGCAAATGGAGACGCTGTTTGCGCTCGCCAACGGCTACCTCGGCATCCGCGGTACGTTCGACGAAGGGACACCCGTTTTTCAGAAAGGAACGCTGCTCAACGCGTTCCATGAAACGTGGCCGATCGTCTATCCCGAGTCCGCCTACGGGTACGCGAGCACTGGACAGACCATCGTCAACGCACCGGACGCCACACTGATTCGGCTTTACGTGGACGACGAAGCGTTCGATCTCGCTCGCGCCACGCTGGTCGACTACGAGCGTGCCCTCGACATGCGGACCGGCCTCCTCGAACGCGACGTGACCTGGGAAACGGGCTCGGGCAAGCGGATTCGAGTTCACTCCCGACGGCTCGTTTCCTTCGAGCACAGGCACGTCGCCGCTGTCTCGTACGAGGTCACGCTGCTCAACGCCGCGGCGCCCATCGTGATTTCGTCAGAGCTCCGGTACGAAGAAGAGACACGCCCGCTCGAGGATGACCCACGGGGAAGCCGGGCCTTCGCGGGGCGAGTCCTGCTCCCGCAGGGCTCGCGGGCTTCCGGCGGGATGGCGATTCTG
This sequence comes from uncultured Acidobacteriota bacterium, assembly GCA_963807105.1. Taxonomy (GTDB): domain Bacteria; phylum Acidobacteriota; class Vicinamibacteria; order Vicinamibacterales; family UBA2999; genus DASPWV01. Next base: position 1,311,315 of record CAWEAM010000003.1, read on the forward strand.
ATGGCGATGACGCGGACCAGCAGAATGACGCTGGCCTGCGGAATGGACCATCAGATCGAGACGGACGGCTCGTACCGACCTGAAGAACTTGTCATCGGACGAACGAGGCCGGGTGGTCATCTCCGTCCACGGTAGCGTCGGTCACACGGTACGTCTGACAAAGCTCCTGACATACCACAGCTCATCGCACGACCCCGTCGAAGAGCTCGCGGAGCGCGCCGAGAGGGCACTCGATCGGGCATGCAGCCTGGGATTCGACGGGCTCGCCGCCGGACAGCAGGTGTACCTGGGCAAGTTCTGGGATCGGGCCGACGTCGAAATTCGGGGGGATGTCGAGCTCCAGCAGGTCATGCGCTTCAACCTCTTCCACATTTACCAGGCCAGCGCACGCGCAGATGGAATGGGCGTACCAGCCAAAGGCCTGACCGGGCACGGATACGAGGGCCATTACTTCTGGGACACGGAGATCTACGTTCTTCCGTTCCTGATTTACACCAGCCCGCAAGTAGCGCGGAACCTGCTGCGGTTCCGGTTTCGCATGCTGGACGCCGCTCGCAGGCGCGCACGTGAGGTCAACCAGCAGGGAGCCCTCTTCCCCTGGCGGACCATCAACGGGGACGAAGCCTCGGCCAACTACGCGGCCGGGACGGCCCAATACCATATCAACGCGGACATTGCCTATGCCCTGATGAAGTATGTGGACGTAACGGGCGACACAGAGTTCCTGTATCGAGAGGGCGCGGAAATACTGATCGAGACCGCGCGGATGTGGCGAAGCCTAGGCTTCTACTCGAGCCGCACCAACGGTCGGTTCTGTATCAACGGCGTTACGGGGCCGGACGAGTACAACACCGTCGTCAACAACAATGCTTTTACCAACCTGATGGCGAGGGCCAACCTCCGGGCGGCCGCAAGGACGCTGGAGGAGGTCCGCGCGACCAACCCGGAGCGGTTCGACGAGTTGGCCCATGCGACCTCGCTCAGCGAATCAGAGGTCACCGAATGGCAGACCGCCGCCGACCGCATGTACGTCCCGTACGACGAGACGGCGGGAATCCATCTCCAGGATGACGATTTCCTGAGCAGGAAGCCGTGGGACTTCGCGAACACCCCTCCGGAGAGTTACCCGCTGCTGCTGCATTTCCATCCGCTGGTCATCTACCGCCATAACGTCGTTAAGCAGGCTGACATCGTCCTGGCGATGTTCCTGCTGGGGAATGAATTCTCGCTCGAACAGAAACGCCGGAATTTTGACTACTACGATCCGTTGACCACCGGCGACTCATCGCTTTCGGTGTCGATTCAGAGCATCCTGGCGATGGAGCTCGGTTACCGGGAGAAGGCGATCGATTACCTCAGGTACGCGTTATGGATGGACCTGGCGGATGTCCACGCCAACGTCGAGCAGGGCTGCCACATTGCGTCAATGGGCGGGACGTGGATGGCTGCCATCTACGGCGTCGCCGGCATGCGCGACTACAACGGCCGAATCACGTTCCATCCTCGCCTTGGGCGCCGGGTTCACGGCCTCCGTTTCCATCTCACCATCAGGGGACAACTCTTGACGGTAGACATCGAGGGGCGGAAAGGTCAGGTGACTTACCTCCTTCGCGAGGGGACCGGGCTCACCGTCGGCCATCTGGAGGAAGAAGTAACGCTCGAGCCCGGCCAACCGGTTTCACGACTCTTTACGCCTCAGAACGGTTCCTGATTCACCCGCCCGCCACCCGCTCGCGCCCCCGTCGAGGTGCTGTGGGAGATGTTCAATCGCACAACACGACGAACTACGGCGGCTACGACGGTGATCGCGCCAGGCTGCTGACGCGCTTACCGCCCCGGCTGCATCGTCGTCAGGCCGTGTCTTTCCGCCGCTCGAAGGCAGAACCCGCGATCGATCTCGTCGGTACTTTGCCGCCTCCCTTACCATGTCTGCGGCCGATGGGGTACGCTGACCCTGCGATGGACAAGCCGAAGATCCTGACAGCTAAAGAGCTGCGCGCCATCATGCCGCGCTTGTCCGGGTGGAAACTCGCTCACAACAAGCTTTCGAGAACATTCGAGTTTCAGGATTTTGTTCAATCACTCAGCTTTGTGAATAGCCTCGTCGCGTATTTCGAGACGGTGGATCATCACCCCGATGTACACATCGCGTATGGCGAAGTGACCTTCGAATTGACGCGCTATGACCTTGGCGGGAAGGTTACGGACCGCGATGTCGAGGTCGCCAAGAGAATTTCCTCCGTGTACAGAGCGCGGTCGTCAGCGCGAACGCTCGGCGATGCGCGTCATCGGCTCCTATTATGGCGTCCTTCACCAGTGCCAACGCGCGCGCCGGCCGGAAGCACAGCTTTCAGCACGAAGGCGGGTGTGGGGACCTGCGTGGCATCTCCTAGCGTCCGGTTCGACGAGTGGTCCGCGGACGCGCGTCGCCTTGATCCCCGTAGCCGCTGCGGACCCTCTTCCTCGCCTTGCGTGGTTTATCGGCTTTCTGCGACCGACCCACATCGTCCATCTCTTTGAAATGACCGCTCGCCGTACGCTTGGCATACGCGCTGGCTTTCGGACGGTGCACTAGATCACGCTTCGCTGCCGGCCGTGAACGCTTCTTTGCTCGCCCCTGACTTTTCTTGGCCATTGCTTTCTCCTGTGGTCGATCGCCCTTCGGATGGCGGTGTCCCGGTTACAGGCTCAGCTAATTCGTCCATCCGTGTGGTCAATCGTTGAAGGTCCGTCTGCTTCATGAGGTCACGCAACTGCTCCGGCGTGACTGTGGTCTTCACTTCGAGGTGGCGCGCGATGTCCTGCAGCAATTGGAGCACTGCCGTCATCTCGCGCTCAGCAAGCAAATCGATCTGGAGATCGAGGTGACTCCGTTTGTCCGCTTGAAGCGCCAAGCGGTTCTGGCTCGCGAGGACGACCAGCGCCAGGAAGATGGCCTCGAGCGATACGGTCATTGTCAAGAACGGACACGGGAACGGATCGAATGGGGCGATCCCAGGTATCGCGCCCACGTTGACAACTACCCAGGCTCCGAACCATACGACGTGCAAGATGAGCACTGGGCCGCTGCCTGCGGTACACGCAATCCAATCGCTGAGCTGCTCGCCCTTTGAACGGGCAAGCAGAATTGCCCGCTCCCATCTCTTGATGGCGTGAACGTTCTCATCAAGGGCCGACGTGCGATTCGCGCTGAGTCTTCCCTCAACCTCGCTTACCGTCTTATCTCGGCTACGTCGTTGGCTACCCATCTTGTGCCCTCGTCTGCTCACCTTGGTACGCCCCTGTCATCGAGCGCTGCAGATTGTTCAATTTGCAAAGCACTGCGAACGGACGATTCCGACGTCGCGCGTCGCCCCAAAGCACGTATGGCTCTTGGTAGAGAGGGCTGCGAACCTCACGTCAGTACTCGATCGCAAGCAGATGTGGTGCCGACATTTCACGTTGGTACGCGAAATGCTGCACTCGCTCTCACTGTGGGCGCCGCAAGTAGGACTCCTGCATCAAGGTCGTGATGACACCTGGCGCTCCGGCAGCGCACAACGCAGACCCAAATAACTTCTCTCCATTAATGAATTCACGCGGGCCTCGCTGTTCGCCGAAGTCGGGAAGCAGACACCGGTCTTCGTCTGGTTCTCGACCGTCCTCGGCGAACGAGGCTCGACCGACGCGTTTGTCGCGGCCCTCGCCAAACACCGGCATTTCGCCCGGGAAACCGACCCGCGGCGCGTGCAAGTCGCTCGCGCGCGGGTCAGCATTCACACGAAGGAGATTCGACCATGGCTGAAGCAGGCACGCTCCATGACGCATTCATCGACGAACTGAGGGACGTGTACGACGGCGAGCGGCAACTGACCAAGGCGCTCGCAAAACTGGCGAAGACGGCGACGGCCGCACCCCTGCGGGAGGCCTTCGAATCGCACCTCCAGGAAACGCAGGGTCAGATCGAGCGGCTGGAGCAGGTCTTCGAAAGCCTCGAGGAGAAGGTTCGTGGCAAGCACTGCGAAGGCATTGCCGGCATCGTCGAGGAAGGCAAGTCGATCATGGAAGAGGATTTCGACGAGGCGACGATGGATGCCTGCCTGATTGCCGCGGGCCAGCGGGCCGAGCACTACGAGATTGCCGCCTACGGCACGTTGATCGCGTGGGCGCGGGCGATGGGCCACGACGAGGCAGCCGATCTTCTCCAGCAGAACCTCGACGAAGAGAAGGCGGCTGACGAGAAGCTCTCGGGTTTGGCCGAGGGTGGTATCAACCAGAGTGCGGCTGATGTCGCGCATCCTGACGAGGACGCGGAACCGGTTGGCGCACGTGCCAGCGGCGCCAGAAAGAGTTCCGCGAAGGCGAAAGCCAGTCGTCGCTAGGGCAGCTTCGGGTCGAGCGCGCCGTGGTGCTGATTCAGCTGCTGCTGCCGACAACAGGGCCTGCAGATTCGGACGGCATGACGCCGGTCGCCGAGACACGGCGAGAGCTGGTGGAGCGATTCAAGGGCGTCACGGCGTACGTGCGATCACCCGCAAAGGGTTTGTGGACGGCACCAGATGGCAACACCGAAGCGGACGACGTCGTGATGGTCGAGGTCGTGACTGAGACGTTCGACCGGAGCTGGTGGCGTGCCTACGCGGCAACGCTGGCCGGACGCTTTCGCCAAGACGCGATTCACGTGCGGGCCTTGCCCGTCGAAATGCCCGATGAGGGAGATCCATGAGCAAACCATGCGCAATCGTGACGCCGCGTGATCCTGACCGGCATCGCCGGCAATATCTGCGTGCTCTTCACGGCGAACGACGCTTACATGCACGAGCTCAAACTCTTCGCGCCCGCCGATTGCATCGTCTCGAACACTCCGGCTGAGAACGACCACGCGCTGCGCCAGATTGAGACGGTGCTGAAGGGAAACGTCGCGCAGTCAACCCGATTGCGTTTCATCGGACGAGCCAGGCCTGAGCAACGGCGCACGCGTACCACCAGGAGGGGAACTCATGACAACCGAATTGGACAAGTTCTACGGCCTCATCGATGAGATCAAGGTCGCGATGATGACCACGCGCCGTCCCGACGGGCACCTGGAATCACGCGCCATGGCGAACCAGAAGCGCGCCGCCGGCGCGGACCTGTGGTTCGTGACCGCAGAGGGCACCGCCAAGCTGCGCGACATCGAAGACGATGCGCACGTGAATCTCGCTACTACAAGCCCGGATCGTATGAGTGGGTCTCGGCGTCGGGTATCGCCAAGCTGTCGAGGGACCCCGACAAGATCCGCGAGCTCTACGAGCCCGACTGGAAGGCTTGGTTCGGGCAGGAGGGAGGTCCGCGCCACGGCACGGCCGACGATCCGCGGGTCGTCCTCATCGGCATCGACGTTCACGCTGCGGTCTTTCTCGAGGTCAACAAGCCGAAGCCGGTCGTCCTCTTCGAACTGGCGAAGGGCTGGCTGACGGGCGAACGGGTGGAGCCCGGCGAGACACATGAACTGAGACAGCCACATCGATAACGAGAGGGAGGGCGACATGCTCAGGCGGATGGGTACGATGGCGAACGGGAGCGTCGTCCTGGCGGAGCGTCGCGCGTGTTTGCGAGACGCGACTCAGAAAGGCGCTCGCCCATGACCATCAGGAATGCCGGAAACTGGATCCGCGATCGCGGGCTGACGTTGCTGCTGATGGCGATGTTTGTGCTGTTTCTGGTGGGGCAATTGATTACCGGGCTCGCCGAGTACAACGCGGAACAGGAACAGCATGGCCAATCCGCGGCCACGATGAAGGACTATCTCGCCACCGGCCATCCCTGGGAAGCCCTTTTCGAGAACTGGGAAAGCGAATTTCTGCAAATGGCGGTGTTTGTCCTCTTCACAACATTCCTGATTCAGAAGGGATCGCCGGAATCGAGGCGGCCTGGCGCCAAGGAACTGGTCGACACCGATCCCCGAGATTTTGCGGACGATCCGGAGGCGCCCTGGCCCGTCAGGCGGGGGGGCTGGGTTTTGCGCGTCTATGAGCATTCGCTCGGCCTCGCGTTCGTCGTACTGTTCCTCGTTTCGTGGGCTGGCCACGCGCTGGGCGGGTTTTCGGCATACGCCGCCGACGAGGTGTTGCACCAGCGACCGACGCCCGCCCTCACCGGCTACCTGACATCGTCCCGCTTCTGGTTCGAATCGTTTCAGAACTGGCAGAGCGAATTCCTCGCCATCGCGTCGATGGTGTGGCTCGCCGTCTACCTGCGACAACGATGGTCACCGGAGTCGAAGCCGGTCCATGCGCCGCATGCGGAAACGGGACGTTGAAAGAAAGGATCACGATGTGGGGTACGTTCCTTGCTTCTGATGCCCCTAGAAAGAAAGGTGGTCCCGATGAGGCTGTCGAGAGAAGACGGCATTATTAAGTACGGCATCGCATGGTTGCTGGGCGTGCCCGTCTCTGTGCTTGTGGTGATCTTTTTGTTATCACGCGCGTGTTGATCACCACCTTCCTAAGGGACACTCTCCGGGCCATTCCATCCACATCGCGTCCATCGACCATCAGCTGACGAACATCCGAGGCGATGAGCCTCGGCGGAATTGTTCGAGGTCCCGCCAGCTACACCCTTGTGTACGGCTCATGGGACGACCCACACACAGAGCTCGACCATTGGAACGCCAAACGTTTTGTTGTCTCTTGTCTAGGGCACGACACATGCCCAATCGACTGCTGCCAAACCGGATCTCAAGACGATCTCCGGAAGCGTCGTAGACGCCGCCTGCTTCATGATTCACCCGCCGGTGGCGAACGCGGCATCGCACAAGGAGTGCGGAGCCGCCTGCATCGCCAGCGGCGTTCCGCTCGCGATCGCCGGTGATGACGGAGCCCTGTACTTTCCAGCAGACGGCAACAAGCGGCTTGCCGAATTTCATGGGCAACGTGTACCAGGCAGCGGTACCGTGACCGAGAAAAGCGAGCCGATGGAGCTGAAAATGCCCGTCGGCGACAAGAACACGATGACCGTCAAAGTGGAAGGCGGATACAAAGTTGCGCGACTGAGTCGGTCGCAAAAGCCGGCCCGAAGAAGTCATGACGAGAAGTCGTTGGCGAGGAACGGCTGGCACGAGTCCGTAGCGGCAACGCTGGATCGGAGGCGCGCGGCTCCCACGCAGCCTAATGAAAACCTGCGCCCTCTCGCGGAATCGCCTCGCCGCTCCTAGCGCATCATGGAGCCGCCCAGATACCGCTCCTGGCCTTTCAATGCTCGCGAGCAACGTCCGGCGGCGCGTAGGCCATCAGCACGCGATCTCGGCCCGGGCGAGAGACGGATGCCGACCAATTGCTCATACGGTCGCTTTAACCTTCGCCACGATCAGCTCGGTGAGTTCTGATTTCGTCACTGTCTTTAGATCGACAGAATCATCGACGAGGTCGTAGGCCCGAGCGATGTCTCTGATGTGGGATAGCGTTAGTGCACCGAGCTGCTGTCTCAAGAACGGTTCACCCTTTGCGCCGGCAGAATATGGGTCGAGCACAGCATGAGGCTCTACCTCAGAATCCTGAGCGCCCATCGCTGGCGCCGGGCCTGAGAAGTGAGGCTTGGCGACCACAATGTCTCCATCGCCAGCGACGAGAGCGAGAGCACGGTTTAGTGCACCTTCCAAGTAAGCAAAGGATAGATTATCGGCCCACTTCTGGAGTGCGGCACGGTTCGGCTGGGTCGTCTCGCGCGCTGTACGCAGTAGCTCTCCATCAGCAGATGCAAACTCAATCCAACCCTCCCAAATTCGACCCACGAGTCGTCCGCAGGCCTGCGCGTCATAGGGTCGGTTGTCAACGACGATCGGCACCGTGTATACAACGATTACCTCAGCCATGGCAACCTCGTAATCCACTTCACCAGTTCGCTGTTTCCTATGTGCTCAGAAATTGCAAGTGGCGATCCAGCCGGTACTTAACTCCCCGTACTTACCTGGGCCGCAATTCAGCACTGCCAATGGCCTGCGGCACAAAGCTGCGAGTCGAAGCCGCCGGTCGCAGTGTGGCGCGCAAACCTGGGGCGACGTGAGCCGCCCCGTGGTTCGGCCTACATCGTTTTGGTCAGGTGGTTCGGCTCTGTCGACCGGTGACGCGATCCCATGCATCACGCACCGCGTCTTTGATCTGCTCCCAGGTGCTCTCACCGCGATAATGGTATGTGTTCCAGTCACCTTGCAAATCGCTCTCGATATCATTCCAGGAACGCCCTGGATACCGGCTTGCGGCCTCGGTTCCAAATCGATAACCGCCACTCAGTTGCTCGAACGTCCTTCCCCGCGCGTACGGTCTGGTGCCGTAACTGTCTCGCCAGTAACGCTCTTCATCGGTCCAGATATCTGCCATGACGTCCTCCAGCGGTGTTGAACTAGTTGCCCTCCTGCGCCCGCGCGCGCGCTGCGGCATCACGCGGCGGGGGTCATTCTGTGGCTCCACGCAGCCCCATCAGTCCGACGTCTGCGACAGAGTGCTGGAAGCCCCGAGAACTTTCCAACCCGGGGCATCCCACTGCATCGCAGTTCTTCTTAGGGGCGATAGTCGGGCGTGGCTTCGGATGTCTTGACCACGTCACGGCCACCAGTGGCTTCGAGAATCTCCTCTGCTCGTTTGGCCCATGTGTTGTCGTCGCAGTGCACCGAAATCAAGTAGCCGCCTTCACGAATCCGGCCAGCAAAACGCTTGGCTTCAACCTCTGGAATGCCGGCGCCAATCAGGCCGCCGACCAGACCACCGGTCGCTCCGGCGGCTCCAGCCCCGGCGAGGGCAGCAACGACCGGCCCAGCCGCCAGAAGCGGTCCAACTCCTGGAATCGCGATAGCTCCAATTCCGACAAGCCAACCCAACACGCCACCGACGGCTGCACCCGTACCAGCGCCGGCGGCAATACCTTCCGGCGCCTTCGTGTTGATCTCGTGCGCGAGATCCTTGGTAGTGCGATCCCGCTCGGGGAGGATCGCGGAGATGTCGCTGTTCCGGAAGTTGGCCGCGCGAAGCGCTTCAAGTGCGCTGTCAAAAGAGAGGCGATCTGGGTAGATGCCATACGCAACGATGTCGGTGGCCATACGTTACCTCCTTGGTAGAGCTGATCGACCTTTACGACAGACTCACGAGGATCTCTGCGCTCGCCAGCCTTCTGTGACTCTCCAGCACTAAGTGTGCCGACTCGGGACGCGCGTCGACCAACAACGGCTTGCCATGAATCGTGGACGCACTGGCGCATCCATTGCTTTAGTCCCGGAAGTCACTTGAGTAGACGGCGCCAACGGCGTCTCGCGGTTCGAAAGATGTCGCTTTCCGGCCACGATCGTCGAGGTGGTTCGGTGGAGCGATCGTCAACTCAAGTGAATTGAGGGATTAGTAGGCGCGCCAAAAAACCCCAGCGCCAGGGAGGAAATTTGATGTCCCAGTTGAGTCGTCAGCTCGTCACTTTAGCACTCTGCCTTCTCGTTACCATCTCAGCGGCTGGCGTCGCTGGGGCGAAGCAGGCGGGCGCCATCAAAGACGGATGGCTGGTCATGAAAGTCCACTCCGAAATGGTGGACGAAGACGTCCTGAGCGGCAGCAACATCGACGTCGACGTGAAGGACGGCGTCGTGACGCTCCAGGGCACGGTGCCCAGTGACGCCGCCCGTGCCCGCGCGCTCGAGGTGGCCCGGAAGAACGACGGCGTGAAAAACGTGGTCGATCAGTTGAAGATTGCGCCGGCGCGTGGCAGCAAGACGGACAAGACCGCCACCGCCGCGAAAACCACGGGACGCGCCGTGGACGATGGTTGGATCAAGTCCAAGATCTACGCGCAGTACCTGGCTGATTGGAACACCGTTCTGGACGACAGCGACATCGATGTCGATGTCGAAAACAACGTCGTGACGCTCAGCGGCACGGTCAAGTCCGCCGAGGCGAAAGCGAAGGCCGTCGCCACGGCGAAGGGGACCGACGGCGTGAAAAGCGTGCGCGACATGCTGAAGGTCGCATCGCGATAAGCAGCAACATGCCTGAAGGGGTGGGGCAAAGGTTGCCCCATCTCCGCTGCAGGGATTTAGTGCCGTTCTTTGTGGCAGGGTCTTCTCGATGGCCTGACGCCCACTTCCGACGGGTGGCTCGCGTCGATCGAACTCTTTTTAAAGAATATCTACGGCGCGCGAGCGGAGAGCGTGGGGGCGCGCAAATTTCACCCCGCAGGGTTCAATCGTTGTGTCGAGAGACGGACGAAGACTTCGACGAATCGCTTTCGAAGGCAGATGCATCGAAGCGCATCGATGAACTCCGCCAGCGATCGTCGCGGCTGTCGGGGGCGTGAAATGGAAGTGTTCTATACCAATGTGCGATATGAGCCAGCAATGCGCAATGCGAGGTGATCTCGGCGGTTAACATTGCCGAGTCGGGGTCGGTGCAGAAACGCTTTGACTCACAGGTGACGCGAGTGACAGCGCACGGCCACCAGCAGAAACACAGTAAGCGCGCCACTCCGCACTCGTGATGCGCTGCTCGCCGAGTGGCGACCAACAGGGTTGACCGGATGAGGATTGGGCGTCAGAGAGCGCGCGCGGACGCTAAACCCACTCCATAACACGACCTCGGGTGAACTCACTCAGTTAGTTTCGGCCGGACGACGACGCTCGGGCGGCGACGGTGATTCCGCTCGACTGCGCCGCATCGCTCCTGAAGCGGCCGCGGAAAGATCCATCCTCCGAGAGATACAGTTCGAAGCGTCCGGCGCTCGTCCGGCGAGCGCCGAACTCCGTGAAATTCAATGCGAGCCGGCTGCCCTCGAGCGTGCCCTCGACTTTGATCGGCGTTCTGCGGCGCGTCGGGAGCGCCGTACCGTTCTCGCTGATCTTGTGGCCCTGACCCAGCACCCGGTTCCCGCGCTGCTCGAGCTCGAGGCGAAAGCCGAGCATCAGGTTTTTGTACGCGGCGAACGCAGCTGACTCCACCTGCGAGGTGACGTTCCACGCTCCGTTAACATTGTTTGCGTTCTCCGGCGTCACGCCGGTTGTAATCGCGGCTGGCTCCTCCGCGGATGGTGACGCGGGCGACGGCGCCGCCGGCTCGCCGACCGCGCCCTGGCCGACTGCACGTTCGCTTCGCTGCCCGGCGCTCGGCCGCCCAGCCGCGTTGCTGGGCGACTTGTGAATGCCCGTCCTGCGACGCGGAAGTCCCGAGTCTCGCGCTGGGCGTGCTGGGTGCGCAGGCGCTCGATCGGCGTCGATCGTGCGAGGCACGGACAGTGGCTGCTTGGTCGCTGTGTTCGCGGACGCAGCCGCGTGCGGTCCTCTTGACGGTCCTGCAGCGGGCACAGAGTCCGAGTCTGCCGCGCGGCGTGGTGAACTACGATCCCTGTTCGCGCTCAGCAGGTATCCCCCGATAATCGCCAGTGCCGACGCGAGAACCAGCGGCGCGAGCGGGACCGATTTGCGGTATTTGGTTGGCGGTATGAGCGGAGCGTACGTCGTGCCGACCACTGCCGGCCCAACGGCGTAGGGCGGGTTCATCTCTGCGGCTCTGGTCGGTGGTTCAACGGGCGACACGAACGCCTCGCCAGCCGAGCTCGTCGTCGGCGGCACTTCGTCGGCCCGGTCGTTTTCCGACTCGAATTCGGCGAGCGCGTCCGTGGTCGCAGGAATGATGTAAACGTCGAAGGAGGTTTCCGTGGACGCCAGCGCAGCTGGCTCGGGAAGCTCAGAGATGTAGCGGTCCGAAATAACTTCGGGATCGAGCCTGACTTCGACGGCGTACGCGCAGACGAACCCCTTCAGATACACGAGCGACGGCAGCCCTGCCGGGTCCGCGCGTTCTATGGCGCTGAGCCGTTCGACACTGATTTTCGTGCGCGATGAGATATCGTCGAGAGACAGGCCGAGCGTCAGCCGGGCGTCAGCGAGTTGCTCCGCTGCGGTCATGTTTCCATGACTGCAAGACCCGCTCCTCCATGCCCAGACGCGAGCATTCACCACCTGGACCTGAGGAGCACCGAAGAGGCGGCGGATCTCGGCGAATGGCAATCGGTTCTCCGCCATCCAGGAGCGTAAGTTCTATGGACGGGACTCCTGCGCCACGCGTCTCTCTCCGGCTACGCGACGACAAGAACGCCAACGATTCGTTCGGGAATCACTGACTGACAAGTTCACGTGAGCTGTCCGATAACCTCGAAATGCTCGCTATCGGCGTCGCACTCGTAGTAACGGACGGACTCTGCGCGCGTGCCCACGCTGGTCCCGAGAAGGGTCGGATCCGAGCCTGTGCGCAGGTGCATCGTGCCGCGACAACCGACATGTGTGCATGGTTTTGTATCCGGATGCTGATTCTGAGCCATCGGAACCTCCTGCCTGAATCCGGCCACAATTCTACGCCTCTGGAAGGGCTTTCAACGTTCGCTTGCGGCCTTGCTCGTCGGATTGATTCCGCAGCTCTCAAGCCAGGCCTTGAGCTGCGCATCGCGTCTCCAATCCGTTACAGGGCGTTCGCGCACGCTCGAAGACGCCGGCGTCACGCACCGCTGAGACAGGTACAGAGCGGCGCGGTAACCTACTAGGAGACTCCGATTACCCCGGTGAGGCAACGAACGGCGGCGGTCGCCCTCATGCTGATGCTCAGCGCGTGCGGCACGACTCGGCCCGATCCGCCCCGACCCGAACCGCCGCGACCGCCCCAGACCGCGGCGCTCCGGGACGAGCCGTTCGATCTGATCGTCCCGATGCAGGCCATCGCCGCGCCGTGCGCGCCCGCTTGGCTGGGCCAACTGACACTGGTCGACGGCGCCTATGTCGGCGGCGACGGACAGCCAGTGATCTTCGGCGCCGTCCACGCTGGGGATCTGTTCGGGCAGTACCACACTCTGGCCGGACAAGGTGCGGGCGCAGCTCCGCAGGTTCCGTGCAGCGGGCTACTCGGTCGTGCGCGTCTGGATCAACGCCAACGACGAGGGTGCGCCAAACAGCTTCTGGAGCAACAAACCCGTCCCCGCATGGGGACCGCGCGCCACGCCGAACTACGGCGAGAAGCTCGCCCAGTTCGCGAAGGATGCCGACGCGGCCTGTCTGCGGATCCACACGGCCGCCGGCGATCTGGTCGGCACGACGCGGCAGCAGGCCGAGGAACTGTTCGACCATCTGGCGGATGCGATGGACGCGGCCGGCCCGCACGTCTGGGCGCTGGCCGAGGGCATCAACGAAGCCGGCGGCACCGGCGTGGGGAACAACCCGGGCTACGTCGAGGAGCTCGTCAACCGCGTGCGCCGTCGACATCCGGGTGTCCTCTACGCGCTCAGTGCCTACAGCGGCCATGCACATCGCGAGCTGCTGTCGGCGTGGACGCCGCACTGGATGGGATTCGTCTACTCGCACCCGCCGCGCCGCGGGCACTGGTGGGACAAGGTGCGCCACCTGTTCTCGTTCTCGTACGAGGGCGAAGGGCCGCCCGTGCGACGTAACTGCTGGCACGGCGAACCGTCCGGACCGGGCTACCGTGTCTCCGCCCAGGACTATGCCGACCAACTTGACGACGAAGCGATGGGGCTGCTGGCCGCACAGTCGGTGACGGCGCGCTGCCAGTGGACCTACATCACGTCGGCCGGGATCGTGTTCGACGAACCGTTCGAGCCGTCGCCGGGCTACTTTGCGACGCCGCGCATCCTGACGCGGCTGCCGGCGGACGTCATGCGCTTTGAGCGCCTGCACCATAGCGGGGACACGTTCCGCGCGACGCGCGTGCTGTCCGCCACCAAGGCCGTGCGCGTGGACGGAGCGCAGGCGAGTGACGGCCGCTTCGTCTACGTCATCTCGGGGCCGTCCGGGCGCCATACGCTGCAAGTACAGCGGTCGTTCACCGGCACGCTCATTCATCCTGGCACCGGCGAGCAGACGCCTGTGGAGAAGCGCGCCGGCGACGTGCTCGTCGTCGAGTATCTGCGCGGCCGTGTGCTCGTGGGCCAGGCTGGCGCGTGACGCGCCGCGAACGGACGCGCTGCGCCAGTCTCGGGGCACCATCTGCGGCGAGCGCATCGCGTGACGCTCCATCCTCCTGCCGTCAATCGCGACGACGAACAGGGGTCGCCGAAATTCGCGGCGACCCCGTGCGCGTGCTTACGCCTTCTGCACCGGTTTCCGGGAAGACCGCATCGCCGCCCCCGTGTTGGCGTCGGTGAGCTCGTCGTCCTTGCTGATGCCGGTTCGTGACTCGGACATCAGCTCGCGCGCAATCTGCGTGAGCAGGCTTTCCGCCGCTTCCTCTTCGCCGAGCGTCAGATTCAGCAGCAGCGCGACATCGGGACGTCCGATCTGTCCGGCGAGCGTTCGAGCAGTCTTGTAGGACGAGATTTCGTAGTGCTCCACTTTCTGGGCTGCGGCGATGAGGGCCAAATCGGCTGCTGACGGCTCTTTCTGTTCGCCCTCGGCCATCACTTCTTCGCCTTCTTCGATCAGCCCTTGCATCCCTCGGCAGGTCTTCGCCTTCTTGTCGATCTCGAGCAGGTCCATGGCCTGCTTCAAACGTTCGACGTGCTCCGCCGTCTGCTGGAGATGCTGCTCCAGGCAGATGCGAAGCCCGTCCGCCTGCGCGCGCTCGAGCATCTTCGGAATGGCCTTGGTGAGCTGGCCCTCGGCGGACAGGGGATCGCGCAGCTGCTCGACGAGAAGCTCCTGGAGAAGCTCGGGATCGTCCGTCGTGCTCGTCGTCCGGTGGTCCATTCCGGCGCCCTCTGGGTCCGGTTCGAGCGCTTCACGCAGGTCCTCGAACGCCGGTGCCACCACCATGGTCCAGGAGTCGCCCTGATTCCAGGGCCCACGGGCGTCGATCTCTCCGTCTTCGCCGCGCCCCGTCGAGTCGTTGAAGAACTGATCGACGAGCCCCGGAGTGGGAGGCAGCTGGCCGATCTGAAAGCGCGGTTTGCCAAGGCTCTCGAGGGCCGCGGTGAAGGCCTTCATATGGGTGATCTCTCGCGTCATGAGAAACTGCAGCGCGTCGCGGGTTCCCGCATCAGTGGTGAAGTTCATCAACCGCTCGTAGACGATCTTCGCGCGCGCTTCAGCCGCGATGTTGCTTCGCAGATCGACGTCGAGCTCGCCGGTGATCTTCAAATAGTCCGCCGTCCATGGATTGCCCATCGAATTGTGAAGGTTGATGCCTCCGCCGCCCGCAATGGCGATCAACGGGTCGGCCTCGGCGGCGTCGCGTTTGAATTTCATAGGCTTGAGATGGAGCCGCGCCAACGCGCCGACCACTTCGAGATGGCTCAGCTCCTCCGTGCCGATGTCCATCAGCAGGTCCTTCCGTTCGGGATCGTCGCAGTTGAGACCCTGAATCGAGTACTGCATCGCCGCCGCGAGTTCCCCGTTCGCGCCGCCGAACTGTTCTAGCAACATGTTTCCGAAACGTGGGTCGGCTTCGTCCACACGAACCGTATACATCAGCTTCTTGACGTGGTGATACATCCTGACTTCCTTTCCTTAACCATCGAATGCCCGCCCTTTCTGGCAGACGGCAACGTGGCCAGGGACTCAGCAAGGATGATGCCCCGACCAGATCCCGACGCTCGCGCGAGAGACCGATCGCGCGAGTGCACACGTCGATCTGGGAGAGCTTGCCGCGAAGGTAAAGGTCTTCTCAGACATCCAACGCCATATCGATTGGCTCTCCGACGACATCGCCCTCGGATTCGATCACATCTATCTTCACAACGTGGCGTGGGAGCATCCGGAGCGCTTCCTCGAGGCGTGTGGGGCGACCCTCATCTGGCCTTTGGCCAGATCGAGACGCCCTACGCGAGACGCGCTACGGTCGAACCATCTCGTAGACGTCCGGTGTAGAGCGTTCGTCGAACTCACGACACTCACTGCACTCGGGGGCGCGCGCGTTCCCCGTTCGCCGCGGCACGTCTTTCGCAGTTCGTTTCGGTTGATTGAGAACGAGGTAAACGAATGGCAATAACTGGAAGCGAAGACACGACCTGGCAGGGACAAGGAACACGAGCAGCGGATCAAGGGGCTCGGAATGACAGCGAAGGCATCGGCCCGACGCTGCGCGGCGCGGCCTATCAGAAGCTCACCGATCAGAAGGTGCGCGCCAGCGACACGCTGGGGAGCGTCGCCAGCGCCGTTCGCGGCATGACCGACTCACTTCGCGATGGCGGGCAGAGCAGTGTCGCGAACTACGTCAACCAGGCGGCCGACGGGCTCGACCGCTGGGCTGATCGGCTCCGTGAGCGGGATATCGACGACGCCGTTCGGGCAGTGAATGATTTCGCGCGACGGCAGCCGGTGGTTTTTCTCGGCCTCGCGTTTGGCGCCGGCGCGCTTCTGGCGCGCTTCCTCAAGAGCTCCAGTGCGGACGATCAGCGGTCGAGTCGCGGGTCTGGCGGCGCCTGGGGAGGGTCGTCGGGGCGTCATGGCGTGGCCAGCGGCAGTGTGCCCCCAGTCGGCGCCGCCGGCTCGGGCAGGAGCGACGTCGGCGGAACGTCCATCGGCCGTTCTTACCCGGACACTACCGGTGAGACACCGCGGGCGTCCTCGGACATGCCGTCCGCACGAGAGGTGCTGTAGCGATGGCCTACACTCCCGACGCGCGGTCGCTCGGCGATCTGTTCGCCGATCTCACCCGCGAGATCACCACCCTCGTCCGGAATGAGATGGCGCTCGCCCGTACCGAGATGAGCGCCAACTTGTCCCGGGTGCTGCGCCACGTCGGCGCGATTGCCGCCGGCGGTGTTGTCGCGCTCGCCGGGGTGTTTACGCTCGCGGCATTCCTCGTGCTCGTCCTGATCCAGGCGGGAATGCCAGCTTGGGCGTCGGCGCTCGTCGTCGGCATCGCGCTCGCTGCCGTTGGAGCGATGGTGGCGATGCGCGCAATTGCCGCGCTCCGGCAGGAGAACCTGGCGCCCACCGAGACCATCCAAACCTTGAAGGAGACCACCGCATGGAAAAGCCAGGCCAACTGAATGCCGCGGATGAGAGTTCCGATCAGGAAGTCCGGCAGCTGAAGGCGGAGATCTCGGAAAACCAGGCGCAGCTGCAAGAAACCGTCGCTGAAATTCAGGAGCGGCTCAGCCCAACTCATCTCAAAGAACAGGCGACGACCGCAGTGCGAGACGCCACCGTCGGGAGGGTCGAGAACATGATGAATCGCGCAGGAGAAACAGCCGGGCAGATGCGGCGGACGACGCGTCGAGCCGCCGAGCAAGTCGGGTCCGATATCGGCAGTAATCCTGTCCCTTATGCCCTTATTGCGCTCGGCGCCGCGTGGCTGCTGGTCAACAGACAGTCGCCCCGCCGCTCGGACGATGACGAACACGGTCGCTCGGGATTCGACAGCACAGACGATTCGCCATCCGGTGCAACCGCCTCCTCGTCGATCAGCCGGCGGGGAACGAGCGTGGGCCGTTGGCAGACCACGGCGCGCGATCGTGCCAGGGACGTCGCTTACACCGCCCGCGGGCGCTTCGAGACGATGCTGAACGAGAATCCGCTGGTACTGGGCGTCGCCGCCATGGCGACCGGAGCTCTCGTCGCCGCAGCTCTGCCCGCCACGGAGGTGGAACAGCGCTACATGGGTGAGGCAAGCGAGACTCTCGTGGAATCGGCCAAAGAGGCCGCGCAAGACGCGGTGGAGAAGGTCACAGGGAGTAGCTCCCAACCGCCAGCCTAGCAGGGGAAGGCAGAACCGATCGATGTTTCGTACCTTTGCCATCCCCCTGAGCTGGACCGAGCTGGTCAAGCGTACGGCCCACGAGACCAGTCAAGACAACGTGCTTGGCCTCTCGGCGCAGCTCGCCTACTACTTTCTGCTCGCGTTGGTGCCGGCGATCGTTTCGGTCGCCGCATTCGCCAGCTTCCTTCCCGGCGATACCATGCAACGCGTGCTCGACGCGTCTTCGGGCGTGCTGCCGACGGAGATGGTCAACATCGTGCGCGAGCAGTTGCAGAACGTCTCCGGACGCGCCAACGGTGGTCTGTTCACGTTCGGCCTGCTGATGGCGCTCTGGAGTAGTTCGGCGGCGATCGTCAGCATCTGCGACGCACTCAATCGCGCCTACGATATCGAGGAAGGACGGCCGTGGTGGAAAGTGCGCCTCACCGCGATTGCGCTCACGCTCGGGATCGCCGTCTTCGCTGTCGCGGCGTTCGCGCTCGTGATGATCGGGCCGACCCTGGCTGAACGGATTGCGGCGCAGTTGGGGCTCGGGCCGGCGTTCGCAACAGCATGGAAGATCAGCCAGTGGCCGGTTGTCTTCGGACTCGTCGCGCTTGGCATCGGGCTGCTCAACTATTTTGGTCCCGACGCCGAGCAGGATTGGGAATGGATCACGCCGGGCGCGCTGCTCGCGACCGCGCTCTGGCTCGTGGCTTCGATCGGGTTCAAGGTCTACGTGACGAGGTTCTCGGACTATAACGCCACCTACGGATCGCTCGGCGGCGTGATCGTCCTGATGCTGTGGTTCTACATCTCCGGCCTCGCCATCCTGGTTGGTGCGGAGATGAATGCCGAGATTGAGCACGCGTCGCCGCATGGCAAAGATCCGGGCGAGAAAGTGCCAGGACAGAAAAAGAAGCTCGGTGCCGCCGCCGCGCGCGCCTACGAGGCGATGATCAAGAACAGGCGCCCGGTTACGCCGGTGTTACCGGATCTCTCGCCGCAGACCAGGCGCCGCGTGGCCACTGTGACTGCCTACAGCGCAATCGCCCTCGATGTGGTCCGATCGCTGCTGCGCTCGGACCGCACGTCGGACACACACCGCATCGAGCCGCGCGAGACCACACAGGGAAACGAGCATCGCATCGGCAGGTGACGGTATCTTGCCTCAGAGCGTCAAAAATCAAATCCGCAAGCAATCACAGCGATCGCGCGGAGGACAACGTGGCAGGAGCACAACGCATCATTCGATATGCGGTCGTCGGTCTCGGGCACATCGCACAGGTCGCCGTGATTCCGGCGTTCGCCCATGCCCGGCGCAACTCTCGATTGGTCGCGATTGTCAGTGGGGATCGTACGAAGCGCCGGGAGATTGTCCAGCGGTATCGCCTCGAACATGCGTTCGCCTACGAGGATTTCGACGAGTGCCTTCGAGCGGTGGATGCGGTGTATCTCGCACTGCCGAACTCCATGCATGCGGAGTACACCATTCGGGCGGCGCGAGCGGGAGTTCACGTGCTGTGCGAAAAACCCATGGCGGTGACGGCGGGCGAGTGTCGGCAGATGATCGACGCCTGTCGGAGGGGAAACGTCAAGCTGATGATCGCGTACCGCTTGCACTTCGAAGCGATCAACCTCGCGGCGATCGACCTTGCGCGTAGTGGACGGCTCGGTGAGCTCAAGTTCTTCAATTCATCGTTCTCGATGAGGGTCAGGCGCGGAGACATTCGAACCAAGCGTGCATATGGTGGAGGCACGCTCTACGACATCGGCGTCTATTGCATCAACGCGGCACGTAACCTGTTTCGGGCAGAGCCGACGCAGGTCTCCGCCATTTCAATCAATAGTGGTGTCGCGACGTTGTCAGAGATTGACGAAACCACCGCCGCCACGCTCCGCTTTGGGGATGACCGCATCGCCACGTTCGTCACGAGCTTCAATGCAGCCGATGTCGCATCCTATCGCATCGTTGGGACGAAAGGCGATCTCCACGCGGACCCGGCCTACGAGTACGCCGAGGGACTGGATACGCGGTGACAATCGATGGCCGAACCACTCGAAAGAAGATCGGCAAGCGCGATCAATTCGCTCCGCAGCTGATCTACTTCTCGGATTGCATCATCAACGACCGACAGCCAGAACCGTCGGGCGAGGAAGGGATGCAAGACGTCAGAATCGTGGAGGCGCTCTATCAGTCAGCGAAAACCGAAAAACCGGTTTCACTGCGGCGATTCGCAAAGCGCCAGCGTCCAACCGGGCGGCAACGCATTTCACGCCCCGGTGCCAAGAAGCCAACGCTGATCAAGGTGCAGAGCGCAAGTCAAGATTGAAGGCCGGGGCAGTTGCGGTTCGGACAAAGCCATCTCCGTCGAACGGCGTTCTCTCCGTCCTGCAAGGATACGGGGAACCGCGTCCACAACGCGGCCTCCTTGGTGGGGCGCCATCCTACACCCGTCAGCCGCCGGCTTTGTTGTCGGTAATTGGCCTCTGGCGCGGGTCGTCCCTTCCGGCCTCCCTGTCCGGCCTCCCCGCCATCGAGTCGTCCAGGCCGACAAGTCCTTGCCGGCCGGCTTCGGGTCGATGGAGGCCGGTGGCAGGGCCTCGCCGTCGGGCCGCGTGCCCGGTTCCCGAGGAGGGGCGCCCATGCCCGGCGTTTCGCCGTGTTTCGGTGTCGCCGGGGCCTCTTTCTCTCCGGCGTGCGGGGCCGGGCTGTTCGTCTGGTTGTCCATGCGTCAAGTCGCGCAAGGAAGGTGCCGCGCCGCCGGACGCCTGCAGAAAATCGCGTTTCCCGCGGCCGCGACGAGCCGTCCTCCAGCCCGCCTCGTCCGAACTCCCGAAACCGCCCGACCCATTTGGCCACCGTGCGCACGCTCACGCCGTAGCCGTCCGCCACCGCTTGATAGCTCCATCGATCGTGCAGGACCCGGCGTACCAGCGCGAGCCGGGAAACAGGCGTGGTCTTCGCATTACGATGAAGCTTCATCCGGGGCCTCCTCTGATCGGAACGGCTGTGTCGCAACACCATTCTTTTCAGAGCGCTCCGGATGAACAACGTGTTTAGCAAAGACACCTAGTCGCTGTCGAATCGAATGCCGAGTAGGCGACCCGTATCGCCCGCGGCATCGGTCAGCCGCAATCTCACAAACGACTCGAAATCGAACTCCTCCTGAAATTCCTCGTGCGGAACCATATCTGAGTTCATCGTGCAGATGTACCGGAAGCCCAGCGCTCCGACTTCGGCTGCCGCAAGCTGTAAGGCTAGTGCCCGTTGTCGAACCAGGACACAGCCGGCCGACTTGAACAGCGCCGGCCGGCTGCGTGCATCGATGGGCGCGTGTCGCTCACGGACGAACGCGGATGATCGTCTTCCCTTGATCCGCGCGGTCGGGTTGAATGCGGCGACGGCGTCGTCGAGGGTCGAGACCTTGCCGATGTTCGTCCGCAGTCGTCCGTCCCGCACCCGTTGGACGATCTCACTCAGTTGGGCACGATCGGACTCGACAACGAAGTCGACCGCTAGGCCGTCGGCGGGCCGCGCCTCGGGCGGCCCGACGATGGACACCAGTGTTCCTCCGGCTCGAATCAGGCCTGCGGACCGCTTCCCGATGTCGCCGCCGATGACATCGAACACCAGATCGACTCCGCCGACGTCTTCGAGGACGTCGTTCTCGAGATCGACGAACTCCTTCGCGCCGAAGTCGAGCACCGTCTGACGGTCGGCACCGCGTCCGGTGCCGATGACGTAGGCGCCGGCCTCTCGTGCGAGTTGCGTCACCATCGACCCGACGGCGCCGGCCGCGCCGTGCACGAGGATGCTCTGCCCCGCCTGAAGGCGACCGTGCTCGAACAGTCCCTGCCACGCGGTCAGGCCCGAGATCGGCAGGCTCGCGCCCACCGTGAAGTCGACGTCGCCCGGCAGCGGCGCGAGGTTGCGTGCCTCGACGGCCGCGTACTCCGCCAGGGTGCCGTCGCGAGTCCAGTCCGTGAGGCCGAACACCCGCTGTCCCACCGACAGCCCCTTCGTGCCATAGCCGAGGGCGGTGACCACTCCGGCCAGCTCGTGCCCGGGAATTGACGGTGTTCGGTCACGGTCGAGGCGATCGGTCCAGGTCGAGGGCCACGCCAGCTCAGTCGGGACGAACCCCGACGCATGAACCCGAACGACGACGTCTTTGATCGCTGCCTGCGGCTCGGGCCGCTCCACCAGCGTCATCCCGGCCGTTCCCGCAGCCTGGTCCGTCACCACGATCGCCTTCACCGTACGCCTCCCTGTGTCGAGTCCTCGCCTGCACTGCTGCCGATCCACCCCGTGTCCCAGGACGGGTTATCGGACAGAAACGGATCGATCAGGATCTTGGCCCGGAACTCGTCTCGCAGGAAATTGGATTTGGGTGCCGGGTTCTTCGCGCAGCATGTGAGCGTTGCGATACCGCTTTCGCGGTCGCTTGGCGCGCTGACGTTAGTCGCACCGCTTCTCAACAGGTAGGCCGCGTCCCGTTGTCAGAAGAGACGACAGTTTGTAGATTGGACATATGGCGCTTAAACGGATGGACAACGTAGGAATCGTCGTCGATGACCTTGCGGCGACGATTGAGTTCTTTCGCGAGCTCGGCCTTGAGCTCGAAGGGCGAGCCACAATAGAAGGAGAATGGGCCGGACGTGTCACTGGACTGCGCGATCAACGCGTCGAGATCGCGATGATGCGCACGCCGGACGGCCACGGCCGGCTCGAGCTCTCCCGCTTTCTCACGCCGGCCACCGTTGCGGATCACCGAAACGCCCCGGTGAACGCTCTAGGCTACCTGCGCGTCATGTTCGCCGTGGACGACATCGACGAGACGCTCGAGAGGATCCGTAAGCGCGGAGCCCAGCTCGTAGGCGAGGTAGTCCGGTATAAAGACGCGTATCGGCTCTGCTACATCCGCGGGCCTGAAGGGCTTCTCATCGGACTCGCCCAAGAACTCAGCTGAGCCCCGGCACCACAGCGGGGTGGGCAGTCGTGCCGCAAGCCGTGGCCGATCTGATTGCAAGGCAGCCAACAGCGTCGCTCTCGCGACGCGTTAGCAGACGTGGCCCAGGTCGAGGGGCCGTGAACAGTCACATGGGAGCGCTCGCCCTTAGGCTGCACGGATAAGCCAGTTGCGGAAATCGTCCCTAACACCCAGCCACACTTCTTCAAGGCTTTGAATCGAAGGCACTTACCCTTCCTATGATGATTCGGCTGTCCTCCGAGTCATGAAGATAGAAGGTGCGTTCAATTGCGCCGAACCCATCTCGTGTCAGCGTTTACCGCCGCCCGGTTTTGGTGATCGCGAGTTCGAATCCCAGGCGGGTCTGACCCAGGCGCGTCATGCGCACGCTATGCCACGATCGCTCGTGCAACTGGATGCTGACCGTAACAGCCCATGGTGAAAGTCAGACACGCCCTGCTCCCAGCGCGTGCCGACACGATCGACAGCCGCTCAGACCAAGGCAGTCCACGTGCGAATGGTGTCGTGATGCTCCGCCCAGGCAGACCACGCACTCTGGGCCCACGCGTGCACCTTCTCGCGATGTTCGTCAGCTGAGGTGGCAACCTTGACGTCAACGACGGTGAGTTCCCCAAGCGAGCGAGGCGGCGTGAGCCACCCAAAGGGAATCCTGCCCTCCACTGCCGCCTTTAGGACTTGGTCTGCGTAGCTGTAAGGCGCGTGCTTCTCCAGGACCACGCACAGACTCATCAGGTGACCGCAAACTGACTGGATGGCGACTGGTGAGGGTCTCCCCGGATGCTGAACGGCATATGTATCCGCCGTAAAGCGTTGGACGTCTCGGAGGCCCGGATCGCTGAACTGGCGCGCGAGGATTTCACCGTACACGTGCCAGCAGCCGGGCGATGACTCCATGTACGGGTGCGTAGGTCCGCTCGTGTCCGGCACCAAGGCGCCGCAACTGAAACATTTAGTCAGATCGATGACTATGTCCCCCTGAATGTCTACCGACGTCTGGTGTGCAGCCGCTGCGGCTCATGATCGAATCGCCATGGCGCGCGCCAGTCTATTTCGCATCGAACTGCTTGCCTCGGAAGAACGGAGGATCGACGTTTTGAAACCTGAACGGCAACGACTGGTCCTGAAACAGCCTTGGGCCTGACTGAAGTTGGTAATGCAAGTGTGGTCCGAATGCGTCGCCCGAGTTCCCCAACCGTCCAACTACCTGGCCCGTGAGGACCCGATCCCCGGCTTTGACGGTGACAGACCCCGGTTGCAGGTGCATCATGACGCTGTACTCGGAGTTGCCATGGTCGATGATCGCGCAATTGCCGGCATACGCCATAACCGGGTCACGGAGCGGAAGGTACCAACTATTGACGTCAGGCTGCTCTCCCGGACGCGGGTTGGTGGGTACGTCATTGCGGGCGTAGATCACCGTTCCAGCCGCGGGCGCGAGGATCTCGCGGTCCCAGCCCGCATCCGATGCATTCTCGTTGGCATCGTTTAGTTGAGATGCGAAGTTAGAATCCAGGCCGCGCATGTCTACGGCAAAAGCATTCCAAACGCCGCCGTGGCCGCCGTTCGTGATCCAGTCCTGCCCAACAACGCCCTTGCCACGAAAGGGAAGGGTGAGCGCTGTCTTCTGTTGGTAGTATCGAATAGGAATCCTCAACGTCTGCTCTGCCCGACGGCCCTTCACATCTGCGACTGTTAGCCGGACAACTGCGGAGTCAATCGCCAATGCTTGGGGATGGCGAAAGTAAAAACGAACGTCAAATGCTTCGGGCAGCGTAAACGCTCGCGTCGGCGACGCGAGTGGGGTGTTCGGTTCGATCTTGTAGCTTGTCCGCTTGATCTGCGCCAGCATTTCCGTCGCCCAATCCTGCGTCTCGACGATTGATCCGGCACTGAACAGTTCCACGCGGGCGGATATCGGGGTCAGCTCGCAATCCGTCGAACAAATCACCGCAGTGTTGAACACGAATGACGACGTTCTAGCGCCTCCTGGATCGTCGACTTTGTACACAGTTGCCGGAACGACCTGTAGATGGAAGTCGGGCTGACTGGCCTGTGAAGGTGCGACAGCAGCTGAGGACGCGAACACAACCAAAAGCACCAGACCGCGATTCATGTCAGCGCAACTCCTTGTGGTGCCAGACGCTGTTCTGGCCTCCGCATTCCTTCGTAAGCGATCCGATGTTGACACCGGTACTCGGAGCGTCTGCGGTGTGTGCAGGGCAGCGTCGGCGTAGCCGAGGGCCTGTTCGTAGACAATGTGCCCCTTCCGAGCGACGAGCGCATTGCCGTTGAAGATCCCTCTGGTGTGCGAGCGACGCATCAGTTGGTCGGTCCTGTCGACGTCAGGAAGCCGCAGCGCGAGCACCGACGCCGTCGTCAGGATTGCGGTGAGGCCCATCGAGGCCCAAACGGAGATCGCCGTGCGCGGTGGGGTCCGCATGCCCAGCTTAGACGGATCGGCGGAAACCGAGGTTTGCTCGGCGCGAATTCCGTCCCTAACACCCAGCCAAGCTCAACGCAAGACACACCCGGCCCTGCTTGTATGAACGCAAGTGCGGGGAGAGACCTTTCAGGCCCATTAATCGCTGCGGAGCGTTTCCATGGGATCGACAGAAGCGGCGCGGCGAGCAGGAACGACGCTCGCAAGGATCGCCCCTGCAGCGAGGGCCGCACCTGAGAGTGCATACGTGAGCGGATCCAAAGCCGTCACACCATAGAGCAGCGACGAGATCCAGCGCGAAAGAATAGCTGAGGAGACGAGTCCCAGAATGCCCCCGAGCGACGTGAGAAGTAGACCTTGTCGAACGAAGAGGGCGCGCACCGCGCCAGGTTGCGCACCCAGCGCCAGACGGATGCCGACTTCGTGCCGCCGTCTAGCCACCGCGTAGGCAAGTACTCCGTAGACGCCAACGACGGCAAGCGCCAAGGCCATCGCCGCGGCGATGCCGATGAGCGTGACGGTGAACGAGGTCTGCGCCATGGACCGCCGGTAGGCATCTTCGAGCGTGCGAACGTCCGCCAGAGGCACACTCGCGTTGACCGCGTGAACGGCCGCTGCCACTTCCCTTAGAAACGCCGGGTTGCCCGCGCGGCTGCTTCGAATCGCCACCGTCACCGCGCGTCGTACCGTGGTTGAACCGTTGGCTGCGGTCTCGACTCCAGCGCGGGCGTAGACGGTCGCAGGGGCAGGTTGGTGGAGGCCATCAGCATGGATGTTCTCCACAACTCCAACGACCTCGGTCCACGGGCTGTCCCGTGCGATCCGAATCCGTTTCCCAAGCGCTTGGCGCGGCTCACCCCAGCTTTCTCGAGCCATGTTCTCCGAGACGATGGCGAGGCGGCGTTGATCGAACACATCGTCCCAGGTGAAGTCTCGGCCAGCGAGCAGGTGGGAGCCTTGAGCCGCAAACAACCCCGGCGAGGCGTGCCGATACCTCCGGTTCGGAGGCATCCGGTCCGGCTCGGTCACGCCCTCGACCGCGACGACCACGCCATTACGGTTGTTGTCCAAAGGCACCGCGCTGGCGAAGCCAACTGCGGCGACTCCAGGTATTGCCGCAAGTCTGTCCAGCATGTCTTTCTGCAAACGAATCACCCGTTCGTGTTCTCGAGCCAGAACCTGGGGGAGCGAAATGCGGACCATCTGGATCTGGTCCGGTCGAGTAAAGCCAGGCTTGACGCTCTGAATAGCGAGCAGCGTCCGGACCATGAGCCCCGACGCCACCAGCAGCACCAAGGCCATGGCGACTTGGCCAACAACCAGGACGCGTTGCCCCCGGAGTTGCTCCCTTGCTGGAGTTGCTCCGCGGGCGCTCTCGATGCGGCGTGGCACGCGACGCCCGACAACGGCAACCGTCCCGAACAGTAGACTGGTCCCGAGCGCGCAGAGCAGCGCGAAGGCGACCACCGCCGGCCCGAGCGCAATCTCGTTCAGCCTGGGTAGGTCGGGCGGACCGATGGCGACGAGGAGACGGACTCCGAAGTAGGCAAGGCCGAGGCCGAGCGTGCCGCCCATGAGTCCCAGGGCGAGGCTCTCGGCGAGCTGCTCAAACGCGATCCTGCCCCAACCAGCGCCGAGCGCAGCGCGTATGGCGAACTCCTGCTGGCGTGCCTGGGCCCGAACCAGGACGAGATTCGCCACGTTTGCGCAGACGAGCAACATCAGCAGGCCCAGAGCGCCCATCAGGACGCGGAGAGCCATAGCGACACTTCCGACCACATCGTTCTTCAAAGGACGAGCGTTGGGCGTCACTGCCAATTCCTCCAGCAGCTTGCCTGCGCCCTCGTTCTGAGCCCAATGCCTCCATACGCGAGCGATGTCCTCGTTGGCCTGGGTCACACCGAAGCCTGGTTTCAGCCTACCGATGCCGTTGTAACTGAACTCGTCGGCCCGGTTTGTGGCCAGGCGCTGCGCGAGAAAGAGGTCAGGCGACAGGTCCAGGAAGCGAAAATCCCGCGGCATCACGCCGACGATCTGGTGCGGAACGAAATCGATCACTACAGTACGGCCGAGAATCTCCCGGTCGCCTCCGAATCTTCGTTGCCAGTACCCGTGGCTGAGGATCGCCGTTCGAGCGCCGCCCGGTGAATCGTCTTCCGGCGAGAACCAGCGGCCCAGCGAGGCAGGTACCCGAACGCAGGGAAGTACACCGTGCGTCACCGTCACCGTCGCCACCTGTTCGGCTTCGCCGGCTCCTGTCACGGTGGCGGCGCCGGAGCTCCACACGCCAAGGTGCTCGAAGGCCCGGCAATCGTCGCGGCAGGCCGCGTACATGCCGGGCGAGAGGGCCGCGTCCTCGTAGACCTGTCCGCTGATCGTCAGCCGGTTGTAGATCCCCACCAGCGCGTCGGCTTGAGGATAGGGCAAGGGCTGAATCAATACTCCGTGTACCACGCTGAAGATCGCGGTATTCGCGCCGATACCGAGCGACAACGAGAGCACGACCGTCAGAACGAATCCGGGATGGGTGCGGATCAGGCGCACGGTCTGACGTGCAGTGCGCAGCGTGTTTTCGGCGAACGTGACGGTGTTCATTCTGTAGATCTCCTCGCGGATCAGTGTCATGTTGCCCAACTTTCTCCGCGCAGCGGCGCGTGCCCCTGAGGATTCATTCCGCGTTCGACATACTCCTCGGCCGTGACATCCACGAGAACTCCAGCTCCTCCTGCTGTTCGGCATCAGCGGCCTCCCGGCGCAGGAAGCGTTTCCAGTTCATCCGCGATGCTCCGTGGCGGGCTTCATGATGCGGCCGATGGCCCGCACCAGTTGGTCCCAGCGGGACGAGTGATCTGCCAGCTGCTTTTTGTCTGCAGGCGTGAGGCGGTACTACCTCGCCTTGCGGTTGTTCTCGGAGGTTCCCCAGAAGGAGGCGATCCATCCACGGTTCTGAAGCCGGTGCAGGGCCGGATAAAGGGAGCCGTGCTCGACCACGCTGTTCCGTACACACCTTGGTTGACTCGGCTTCTCGGGCCGTCGTGCTGTTGAGTCAACTTCGAGATGCGCGCCGATGGGCAAGAATAAGGGAATCTCACCGAGCGCGTAAGGCCGCGGCGGCCCAACAACCGTTTGCAGCCGTCGGCGGCATGCTCGACAATGTGCCGACCGAGTCGAAGAGCCACGATGACTACCGCGAACCAACAGGCGACGTCGCGGTGGAACGGTGTCACCAGGTTCTTATTTCGCTTGTGGTCGGTGTACTTTGCCATCGGCCTGATCCCTTTTACAACGGCGTTTCTCAATGGCCTCGGTTTGTGGGCCCGCATTGTTGACGCGGTCGGCCGCTGGCCGATAACGATGGTCCTGGGATTGCCGGAGCATTCCGCCGGCCCCCGTGTTCCCGGCACCGACTTCCTGCCCGACTACATCACCCTGTCCGTACTCGCGCTCGTCAGCCTCGTCGTCGCGATAACGTGGTCCGTCATCGACCGGCGACGTCAGAGCTATCCCCGTGCGTTCCCCTGGGTCTATACGGCGGTTCGTTTCACCCTGGCGGCCCTCATGTTTTGGTACGCCTGGGGCAAGATTCTCGGGGGGCAGTTCGGTCTGGGTGTGGACCTCGTTTACCTTCCTCGACCGGTTGCGGGCCTGACGCCGATGAATCTGCTCTGGGTCTTCATGGAAGCGTCGCGTCCCTACACAATCTTTACTGGCCTCGTGGAGTTCGCCGGTGGACTGCTGCTGCTGACCCGCCGAACTGCGCTGGCGGGGGCGCTGCTGAGCGCCGCGGCCTTGGCAAACGTCCTCATGCTCAATCTCGCATACGACGTGAACGTGAAGATTGCCGCGGGCGTGATGCTCGCGATGGCCCTCTTCCTGCTCGCGCCACATGCGACCCGGTTATTCCAAGTGTTCCTGCTTAACCAGCCGACACACCATGCTCCGGAGCCTCGGCTATTCACGAACGCAAGGATCGATCGCGTTGCCCGGGTCGTCGGTGCACTGGTCGCGGCGTCGGCGGTCTACTGGGCCTACGGTCAGGCCAAGGTTTTCGCCGACGAGAACGTCGCAGCGGGCAAGGAGCCGCTTTACGGGGTCTGGCGGGTAGAGGAAACGACGAGGAACGGCGTTGTTGCGGCTCCGCTGCTCACTGACGAAGTATTGTGGCGGCACATGATCATTGCTGGAGGCGCGCAGATCGTCTGGATGTCCGATTCTGTGACCGGCTATCGGCTCACGATCGACCACACGGCTGGCACAATCCACTTCCGGCCACGGCCCCAGTGGCCCGGAACCGAGCCGGGTCGCCCGATGTCGTTTCGCTTCAGCCAGTCCGATCGCGAGCATCTGGAACTACAGGGTTTGAGCGGTGAAGTCGCAGCGCTGGGCATGCGGCTTCGGCGCGTGGACCTTTCCCGGTCTCCGTTAGTCGATCACCAACACTCGTGGAGATGGTGAAATGGGGCCGGCTCATTCGCCACGGTTCGGCGGCTATCGCTTCGAACGGATGTGGCGATAGGCTGCTTTAACTCTGCGCATGGCCAATGCGGATGACGACAGCCTGAAGTGGAGTAGGCATAGGCACTCGGCGCCCTGCAGGTGCGTGACGATGTCTGCTAACGATTCGATGTCCCGGTTGCTCCATCACAAGTTCAGTTCACTGACGAGGTAGCGCGTCCGGCCAACCACTGTTTTGTTTCGCTAACCGCGCCGACGCGCGGTGACCCGTCAGGAGGGACAATCGCGCCAACGACAAGGCGCATTGCGTCATGACCGTTGACACGGTCCGGCACCGGAGCCATACTGCCGCGCCTCAAATCACTCAGGAACCGTTATCGCGGCTCCGCGCAGAAGGAGATCCGTCATGCTTCGTCGTCCTCCAGTAACCATCACCTCCGTCGATCCCAAGGAAGGCGCAGAAGGCACCGTAGTGACGCTCAGAGGCTCTGGATTCGCCATGCACGCTCGGAACAACTGTATCGTCGTCGGTGGGATGGGGGCTTGTGCTCGAGCAGAGCCCGGCTCGTCGGCGACGGAGCTGAAGGTCAAAGTGGGCCCAGTCGCGGAAGCTACTCACGGGGACATCTTAATGTGGCCCGGCACCGGGCTAGACTTGCACACTGAAAGCCTACAGTTCGCTTCGACGAAGTTATCGTTCACCGAGGTTGCAGTGTTCAGGAACGGCGCACCAGTGGCTTCTGCTGGTGTAGATTTCAAGCTCACGAAGGCGTCAACGAACACTTTCGGCGGACGCTACGAAGCATCGGCAACTTCATACGGCGTTGAGCTCGGGGGAGTCGAGGAGGGCGGCGCCATGCGTGTGCGGCTGCCCAAGAACTCAGGGATCTCCCGCTTCAAGTCGGTCGACGTGTGCATCGTGTTGAAGGAGCCTACGCTGGCTCTCGACTTCTCGGCCGCAATATCAGCGAATGATGATGAACGATGTTTGCGCGCCGTGGCGAAGACTATCAATGTGAATGCGGCTTTGATCGGCGAGAGAGTTTTCAGCGACGTGAGGGTCGATGCTGACAGTGGCGCCCTCGAGCTGTTCGTATCCAAGCCGTACCTGGAAAGGGGCATGACTGTCCTCCATTTCGGCTAGCAGCCCGTGTGGTGAAAGTCGTCGCGCGACTTGCGAGGAGTCTTCTACCAAATAGTGAAACCGCCGATGGAGACGCTTTCTTTCAACGGCGTTTTCAGAAACTCGATGTCAGGCCTTGCGCGCACGGATCTTGGTGAAGATGAAGTTGCCTCTAAGGCCACCGTAGTCGTACGTGCCGCTGAGCGTATCTTCGTTGAGGCTACCCTCGATGACGTAATGCGCCTCGCCCTCGCCGTCCAATGATGGGGCGTCGCCTTCGAGGCTGAGCGCCCTCGTTGTCAGATCGAACGATCCCTTCTTGACCGCACATTAACGAGATTGCACGGCCGCACGTGCAATCCCAGATAGTCTGCCCGCTAGCGTACCCGTTGCTAGCGGATTCGCGGCCTTTCGCCACTAGCTGGATGTTGAACGGGCGCAATCATGGGTGCACGATCGGTGTCAGCTCACGTGGGAAGCGTTGCGACGATCTGGCTAATGTTGGCAAAATCGATGGAGAGACTCTTATCCACGGGTCCCTCGCCAACCGGTTCCGTTAGCGTCCGCAGTCGCGCCCAGTTCAGCAGTTTGGTCGAGCCTGACGGGTCGTCGGGGTGGTTGCGAGCGTCGTACTCGAAGGTCACGGGTCGCTCGTGCCGCAGCATGGCGATCGCTTCATCGAACTGATGAAGCATCAGCAGTGCGGCGACGCGCGGGTTCAAACCATCGAAATCGAGCACGTATCCGACCGCTTGCCCGACCGTCGCCCAGTTCGGGAGAGTGGTGACGAAACTGATGTCGGCGACGGTCTGGATGCCGTGTTCCGCGATGTCGCTGCGCACCACGATCGCAGACGAGGATAAGCTCGTACTGTTGGCAACCCTGAGCGAGTAGTTCTGCACGATGAAGCTGCGTTCCATTGTCTTCTCCTGGGTGTCTCGGCGACCTTACTCACGCGCTTCCATTTCGCGTCGAATCAGGGCCACGCCGGCCACGAGCTTGGTCGATTGGATCCGGTTCAGCCGACGATCCCGCATGAACGTTTCGACTTCATCCTGATAGAGGTCCAAGCCTCGGCGCGCGTCGTCGAGATCGCCCCGCTCGACGGCTGCCTCGACCGACTCCAGCTTGGCGACCAGGCTCTCTCGCTCCAATGACAGGACGCCCGACAAGGCCAGTAAATCTTTCAGATTGGCAAGGATGGTAAGCAGCGGCGGGGTGAGCAAATAGGCGCGCGGCTTGTGGTACTCAAAGAGGCCAGTGCCCACAATCTGGCCGAGATCGTTGATGGCCGTCGCTTCAACGAGTTTCCAGACGGCCCGGTCGGCCGGCGAGAGCAGCGTATTGATATCGGTCATCGTCGAGTTTTTGTGGAGAAACGGGTGAGGGTTACCGTCGCCGGACGCTGTGGTCTCCGAAGTGCCTACAACGTTGTTGTGATTGTTGATATCCACGGCTTGGCTGTTGCACTCGCGGGATCATACGCGCACAGCGTCCCTAGATCCGTCATTGACGGCGCCATGGAGCGGGGCGACAGGATGAAGGCATGGTGGCGACCCGGCAGCGCCGCCTCAAATTCGGACGTTCCGACAATAACGCCGGCATCGTTGATGGCGTAAGCAATGCTCTTGCATGTGAGGCAACTGAGGTCGAGGGCGCCGAGGAATTCGACAACGCTCGAACCGGTAAGCCATCGGAACGCGCGGCCCCACGTGCTCTGACCCACGACGACGCCATGATCGTTGATGTCCTCGGGGCTGGCGATGCTGGACGGCAGTAGGGACGCGGAGTTGCCAATCCAGCTGCCATCGGGACCTACGCCGACGATCTTGAAGAAATTGCTGATCGCCTTCGCTGAAGAGACGTCCCAAAAGGGGTCGGGGTATCTGTCTGTTGGAAAAACATGGAGACTGAGCGATTGTGCACTCGGGGCCACAAACGCGAAGTGAGGGCTGTCGCACACGAGATTCGCATGGCCATAGACGCACTCTGTGCCGACGACCCAGCCATAGTCATTGATCGCGTTGCCAAAGCTGGAACGCCCCGAAGAACTAAAGTAGCTGCCACAATATGGAGGGGTGCAAGTCAGCAACAGGATGGGGCTGGAAGCATCGATTGGGGCATTCGGTGCGGTGCGAAATGCTCGGAGACCCGGATCGTTGACGTCGTGGGGGCCGAGACGGGACCAGCCGGTCACCTGACCCAAATTGTTCACGTCCGACGCATGGCTCTCGCACTCGGCTGGCGAGCAGAGAGACGAGGCGTTGAAGGTTCCGAGGTTCAGAATTTTGTAGTAAGGCTTGAGCAGATCGACGGCCTTCTGCCCGCGCTCGAGGTCCAACATCGTCGCCACGCGAAACGCGGACGCTCGCGTTGTCTCACCCGGAAATGTCACGATGCCGAGCGCGACGATCAGGGCGCATCCGCGCACCGACACCCTGCTCGCGGTCGCTGTTCGTGCCGTCATGACCTCCTCCTCGCGCGTCCCGCTGGTCCGCCGCCTTGCTCGGAAGAGGCTTCCTGTTTTTAGGCGCCACCAAGCTCAGGTAGAACCCTTGGGTTCCGGCGCTCGACGCTCCTACTAGAGATGCAGCGTCGTACTTGGATACGGCCGCCGGGATGCGAGGTTCCATTCGGGACCGGGTGAT
This sequence comes from uncultured Acidobacteriota bacterium, assembly GCA_963807105.1. Lineage (GTDB taxonomy): Bacteria > Acidobacteriota > Vicinamibacteria > Vicinamibacterales > UBA2999 > DASPWV01. The sequence goes on from CAWEAM010000003.1 coordinate 1,344,587, forward strand.
GCCAATGCCGATTGATGCACTCTTCGTCGCGGGATCGTGACCGTCGGATAACGAAGACGGACCTTCTAATGGTTAGTGAAGAGCCGCTGGAGGTGTCTGACGATGGCCGGCGCGTGGTGAGCATGCCTAGTGGGCACGATTACGACCGTCGTCCTGATTGCATTCCGGTGACCTTCTCCCCTTCGTCCGCGGAAGAGGTATCAGCCCGGCTACCTCGTTGCCGACGCAGTAGAGCAACAGGCGATGCGGGAGACGTCGTGTAGGCGTCTTGCCTACACGCGACGCGTCAAAACTCTCGATCCACTCGGGTCATCCTGCGACTGGCCATACCCGGTCGGCTGCCTAATCATTCGACGACATCCCGAGTGTGCCCATCAGCTGATGCTGGAGAACAAGCCCCCCTATCGGCAACATGGCGGTCTTGGCGACCGCCGTGTGCCCGGGCCTGGCCGCCTCGACTGGTTCGAGCGTCGATGTAGTCGCCCGTTCGCGATGAGATCCGAGAAAGCGAGGGTTGTATGGACCGAGTTCTCTCCGTGCTGTGCCTTCTCGCGATTGTGTCGCCTGCTGCCGGACAAACCCTCACCGCCACGACCGGCGCCATGAACGGCAGCGTTGTGGACTCGACGAAGGGCGTGCTTCCTGGCGTCAGGGTCACGCTCTCGGGTCCCTCGCTCATGGGCACACCGTCGACGGTCACCGATGTAGCGGGCGCCTATCGATTCTCGGCGGTGCCGCCGGGGGAGTACAAGCTGGTGTTCGAGCTCGCGGGCTTCGGCACCGTAACCCACGAGGGGATCCGCGTCAGCGTCGGTTTTATCGCAACGGTCAATGTCGAGATGAATCCCGGCGCTCTGACCGAGAACGTCACGGTAAGCGGCGCGGCGCCGGTAGTGGACGTGAGCAACTCGTCGGTCGCCACCCAGTTCGACGCCAAGAAGCTGGCGGACCTCCCGATCAGCTCGCGCGATTTCTTCGGCGTCATCAGCCTGGCGCCGGCCGTGTCGCTGCAGAAGATCGACGTGGGTGGCGCGACCACGCTGAACCAGATCACCTACTCCTCATACGGGATAACGGGGAACCGGCACGAGGTCGAGGGGATCCACGTCGGGACGGGCACCAACTTCTTCTATCCCGATTACTCGTCGTTCGACGAAGTGGCCGTGCAGGTCGTCGGGAACTCCGCCGAGATGCCGACCGCAGGGTCGTACTCGAAGATCGTGGTCAAGTCGGGGGGCAACACCTACCGCGGGGAGGTGTACGCCGATTACCAGAGCGACTCGATGCAGGGGCACAACATCGATGAGGGCCAGCTCGCACGCGGCGTGACGGGCGGGCCGCAGCTGCAAGCCGAGGACACGAACCGCATCGCGCTCTTCCGAGACTTCGAGGCGAACGTGGGCGGGTTCGTACGAAAGGACAGGCTGTGGTGGTTCGCCGCCTATCGCTACACGAAGAACGACGTGCGGTTCCCGTTCCTGCTCAACGACAGTCAGGACGCGACTGCGCCGGTCTACACCGGCAAGATCACCTACCGGCTCGATGAAAAGCAGAACGTCGTCGGGTACGGCACCCATTCGACCAGGACCGAACGCAACTACTTCCTCGGTCCGCAGCCGACGATCCTGAATTCCAACGCTGTGCCGTTCTCGACGTTCCCCGTGTATGTGTGGAAAGTGGAGTACAACGCTGCTATCTCCAACTCGCTCTACGCGGAAGCCCACGTCGGGCAGTACCACTCCCGGTTTCCGCAGATTCCGAAGGACGACAGTTATCGTTATTCCGACACGGGCGCCAACACCATCATCGGGGCGCCCATCGACACGGAGCTAATCATCAGCCGTCCCATGGGCGTCGGATCGATCACGTATTTCAAGAACTTCTTAGGCGCCCACAACCTCAAGGTGGGTGGCAACCTGACCTACGACCGCAACTACAACAACTTCGTCGGCCAGCCGAGCCCGTGCAACTGCATCATGACCCTCGTCAACACGTCGCCGTCACAGGTGCAGCTCATTGTCGGCGGGCCGCACAGCAACGCCGCCGGCCTCCGTCAGCTCGGGTTCTACGGCCAAGACAGTTGGCAGATCAGCTCCCGGCTCACGGTCATGCTGGGCCTGCGGTTCGACCGGTATCAACCGTACCTCCAGCCGCAAGAGGGACCGAGGGGAGAGGTGTTCGCAGCGGTCGACCCCGTCCTCACATGGAATAACTGGGGGCCGCGCCTGGGAATCAGCTTCGATGTAACGGGCGACGGCCGGACCGTCCTGAAAGCAAACTACGGTGAATTCGATCGGTATCCCGGCGGCGGGTTCGCGTCAAGTATCAACCCGAACACGACGACCTGGTCGGAGACCTACCGGTGGACGGATCCGAATAGCAACGGTATCTTCGACCCCGGGGAGCAGGGACAGCTCGTGAGCGTGTCGGGCGGCACCGCATCCACCAAGCTCGACCCGAACATCAAGAACGAGTACGTGCGCGAGACGTCGGTGTATCTCGAACGGGAGGTGGCACCCAACTTCGGTGTCCGGACCGGATTCGTCTGGAACGCGACCCGTCAATCGTTCGGAAGCGTCAACATAAACCGACCCCTGACCGCGTACTCCGTGCCCATCCCGATTGTCGATCCAGGACCTGACGGCCAGGTCAATACGGCAGATGACGGAAGTCCACTCACGGCGTTCAACCTGGCGCCCGAGTACCTGACTTTGCCGGTGGTAAATACGACGATGAACCTGCCAATCGATGCCGACGCCTACACGTGGGAAGTCGCCGCCACGCGTCGGCAGACGAGCTGGTGGTCGCTCTCGGCCAGCTTTGCCAACATCTGGTCCAACAGCGCCGCCTTGGGGACTGGCACCTCGTTCACGCCGAATGCGGCCATCAACTCCGACGACGGTGTCAACAAATCCATTCGGTGGCAGGGAAGAATCGCCGGAACGCTAAACATGCCTTGGGGCCTCCGGGTCAGCCCCGTGCTCAGACACCAGGCCGGGGAACCCTTCGGCCGAACGTTCGTGCGCGCGCTGAACTTCGGCAACGCGACGATCCTGGCCCAAAAGGTGAACGCCGGGCGCGAGCCGAACGTGTCCGTGCTGGATATACGAGGCGAAAAGGTGTTCAAGGTGCGCGCCAGCCGGATTGCCGGGTTTCTCGACGTGTACAACATCTTCAATACGAACGCCGAGCAGGACATCACCACTTCGTCGGGATCATCATGGCTGCGTCCGCTTCTGATTACGCCGCCACGCGTGGCGCGGATCGGCGTGAAATTCAACTGGTAGGCTGGCAACCGGGGCTCGAATTCTCGTCCGCGAGGAGGAAGTCACATGAGCAGAACGAAGCTTTTTCTGTTGCTCGCCGGCGGTGTGCTCATCGCCGCCATCGCGGTGCAACGCCACGGCGAGGCCCAGGCGCCGCAGCCTCAACCTCCGAGCCCTCTGGTTCCCGAGAGTCCGCTGTACAACATCGTTCCGCCCATGCCCTCGCTGCAGAAGCTCGAGGACTCGTTCCTGCGGTGGACGCTCCCAGCGGACGGACAGAAATACAAGACGATCGACGGCCGCCACATCCACACCTACGTCGTCGAGCAGGCGATGATCTCGCGCCGGTTCCGCGACCAGGGCCACCCGCTCTACTGGGGCAGGCCGATCGGGTCCACGGCGGACGCGGAGTCGGCACAATGGCTCGAGGCGAAGTTCAAGCAGGCAGGCTTGTCTGATGTCAGGGTCCAGGAACTGCCAATTCCCGATCCGGTCTGGGAACCGGTGCAGCCATGGGAGGTCACGGCGACGAGCGGTGACAAGACGCTGAAGCTGAGCACGGCACATCCGCCCTACAACGCCGTGGGGGCACCGCCGGGAGGGCTGGACCTCGAAGCCGTCTACGTCGGCATGGGCAGCGAGGCGGAGTTCATCGGCCGCGACGTACGAGGCAAGGCCGTCGTGCTCTACAGTATCCCGTTCCCAGGCGGGACGCGTCAGACCGCGCAGTCCGAGCGGGTCTATCAGCGCGCCGTCGCGAAGGGTGCCGCGGCCATCCTAGCTATCTTCGGGCTACCAGGAAACTTCAGGACGCAGGCGTATCCCGTCCAGGGCGGCATCCCGATGTTCGCGCTGGGCATGGAAGATGGCTACCGCTTGCGGGATCAGTTCTTCGGGTCTGCGCAGCCCGTCCGCATCAAGATCAATTTCCAGGTCAAGATGGTGCCAGGACTGAAGACCGCAACCGTGTGGGGCACGCTCCCGGGCGCCACCGACGAGACGATCTACATCCAGGCGCACCGCGACGGCTGGTTCGATGCGGCGGGAGACAACGCCTCCGGCGTCGCCGCAATGATCGCTCTGGCGGAATTCTACGCGAAGGTGCCGCGCGCACAGCGCCGCCGCACGATGATCTTCATGGGCGTGAGCGGCCACCATGGGCCGAACATGAGCGGACAGGATCTGCAGAAGCGCCGCGACGAGCTCTTCGCGAAGACTGCGCTCTTCATCAACTCGGAGCATCCATCGACGCTCCTGAGCCAGGTGTCGTGGGAATCGATCCGGTGGTCGAACACCTACACGCCGCAGTTCTGGTACGCCGGTGGTCCATCCCGGCCCAAGCTGCAGGAGATCGCGATGAAGGCGTTTCGCGACTTCGGCGTCACGACCTACCTCGAACCGGAGCGCAACGCCCCGCCCGGGGACCTGGGCGGCTTCTTCAGATTCGTGCCGGGCGTCACCACGAGTGACTTCTATCAGTATTTCCATTCGGACGGCGAGACGCCCGAAACCGTGCCCTGGACGGGCCTCGAGGCGAGTACGCGGGCCTACGCGAAGATCATCGACGAGGTGAACAAGCTGGATCTGAAGGACCTGCAGCGTCCACCGGAGCCCGCGCCCACCCCGACGGGCGCCAGTCGGTAATGGGCGGCGGCGGCGCGGTCATCATTTTGCTGTGGACACGCGACGTCCAGAGCCGAGGCGGACAACGGTCACGCGTGCGCGCACCTGTCCGTCTTTCAGCATGGCGAGCTGTCTGGCGGCCGCGGGTGACAGGTCGATCACAGTCCCCTCGCGCCAGTTCTCGCCGTACGGACCGCGGTCGATGATCTGAACCGTGACCTTGCGGCCGTTCTCGAGATTGGTCACGCGCACGACGGTTCCGAACGGCAGCGTGCGATGCGCCGCCACGAGAGCATCACCGTCAAAGCGCCTCCCGCTCGCGGTCTTCTCACCCTCGAAAGACCGGCTGTAGAACGTGGCGAAACCGGTCTCGACCGAACGGCTGCGCTTCTGGGCCGAGGCCGACGCGGCAATGCTCGCCGAAACGAGGAGCCAGACCACAGCAGCTGAAATGCGAGGGGCCACGCGCGAAGTCGAGGCGCTTGGTCCAGAGTGGACGGAGCTGTTCATTGCACGGCACCTGATTCGGACGTCTGCACAAAGCAGTCCAGGCGCCGTCACCTCAAGTGCGAAGTTCGGCTGCTGCCGCCGTTATCCCTACATCGAATGCCTCGGGCAGCAGCACGGCAGCCATGAACCGCCGACGTTACTGCGGCCAATGGAAGCGTCTGTCACTCGGCGGTTCAGTCAACCGCGTGGTTCAGGCGCTTCGTTGGAATCGTGGGTATCATCGACGATCTGCAGAGCGGGGAACCTGCTGCCGAGTCAGGGGTCCAGCGGTTGTTCGCCCGCTCGACGATCGCATCGAGGTCGGCAAGCAATAACAGCGTGGGGACCTACGCGGCTCGGACAGGCCTGTAATCCTGCTCGGCCAATGCAGGCTCGCCGAGTTCGGCAAGGAGCTGGTTCAGACGCTCCAAAGGAACGGCCTGAGGGGCAGTGATTTCGACTCCGATCGGGCGACCCGTGTCACCATAGTCGACAACAAGCAGGCCGTCCGGGGAGGCCACCGTCCTCGCGCTCTTTTCCCCAGTCCGATGGGAGAGGTGCAAGTACGCGGCGAACGGCCGGCCTTTACGATAGGTGACTTGCAGCGACCGCTCAGTCATTCGGACACTCCGTAGACGGTGACGACGACCAATAGCTTGGCATCAGCATCCGGCTCGACGATCACGATCCACGGGCTCTGCAGGGTGGCGGACGTGGATCATGAATCTGCCCTCCACGACGTTGGGCTCGAATCCGGTGGCTTTCTCCAGCATAGCGCGGACTTCGACCTCGGTCACGCCTCGTTGCTCCATTCGCAATTCGGCGTGGCTGGTGAACGAAAGTTCCCAGTTCCACCACTCAGGGACGGTGGGCATGAAGGCGTTCCGGTGAGCCTACCGCCGTCCCGAGGCCGGCCCGGAGGGTTGCTCACGCCCCGGTGTCGGTGTCGCAAACAGCTGCCGAAACGGCGGAGGATCTGCGCGCCGTTTGCGAGTGCGCGACTCGTGCGTACTCGTTGTAGATCGCACGCCGAATGCGACATGATCAGCGTCGAGCTGTGCTCGGCCTCGTCAAGCCTCGTCGCTCCGCTCCGACCCGCGGGCGGGCCTCCGGGCTCAGTCCCGCAACGATGCGCGCCGCACCATCGCCGAGTCTCACGCTCACGCGAAGGCGGCCATCGCCCAGACCACGGCGGCGATAATCAAAACGACACCGAGAAACGCCGCCAGCCACGCGATGCCGAACAGGTAACCTGGATCGATCGGTCCTGCCGCGCTCCGACGACTTAGAGCTGTCTTCATGGCGCACCTCGCTTGCGCGATTTTCACACGTTACCGGACGCGCGAGGTCGCGGATTCAATGGCGGAACGGAATGCGTCGGCGTCGAATTCCCGGTTCTCGTTCAACGTGAAGCTCGCCGCCACTTCGGATAAGTTACAGGCGGTAGAATGCGGCTCGGCTGAAACTGGGCGGCGGTATACGCGCGGGACAGGCTGAGCCAGGATTCCAGCCCGATGGAGCGTTGACAGCCGCGGAGTTCAGACGCTGTGGAATGGCGGACGCGAGATGAGCACGATTGAGGGGCGAGCTCGCTCGAAAGGGCGGACGCTGCCAGCCGGACGGCGTGAAGGTGCGGGCAGGAGGCACGGGCGCACGGTCATCGCGCCCTCCGTCCAAGGGTGGGCACTGCCACACCTCATCGCATGGGTGGAAAGCCGCGGCGTCAACGCGTCGCCGATTCGCCGGCTCTTCGGCCGGACGAGGCTCGCGGATCCGAGCGTTCGCGTCACCGAGGCTGCGGCCGAGACGGCGTGGCGTCTCGCCGCGACCCTCACCGGCGATGAAGCGCTCGGCGTCCATCTCGCCGAGTCGCTGCCTCGTGGCGCGCTCGACCTCATCGAGTACGCCTTGCGATCGAGCCCTTCTCTCGGACAAGGGCTCGATCGTCTGGCGCGGTATGGACGTCTGCTGAGCGATCGCGTCGCGGCGCGGACACACGGCAAGGCAGAAGGCCTGTTGTTTCTGGTCCACGATACCGCCACGACGCCGTTGCACCCGGCACGAGCAGAATTTGCGATAGCAGTGGCGCTCAAGCTCGCGCGTGACTGTACGGGAGCGGACATCACACCGCTCCGCGTCGGCTTCGCGCATCCGGCACCGGACGACACGTCGGAGCATCGGCGGTTCTTCCACACACGTGTTCGCTTTGCCGCCGGTTCGAGCTCGATGAGCCTCAGCGCCGCCGATGCGGCACGGCCAATGCGCGAGGCCGATGCGGCGCTCGCGGGGATTATCCACCGCCGGCTCGAGCACGCGCTGGGCGCGCGAGCCCGGTCGAGCGGCGGCGCCATGAGCACACGCGTCAGCCACATCCTGGTCGAGCATCTGGGGCAATCGGTCCTGACGCTCGACGGAGTCGCCACCGCGCTGGCGGTCAGCCGGCGGACGCTGACCCGCCGCCTGGCTGAGGAACGCGCGTCATTCCGCCATATTCTCGATGAGGTCCGAGGGGACTTCGCGCGGGCCCTGGTGCGGGATCGCAGCCTGAGCATCGGCGATATCGCGTTCTTTCTGCAGTACTCCGAACCTGCTGCGTTTCACCGATCCTTCCGGCGGTGGACGGGTCGGACGCCACTCGCGTTCAGAGAGGCCTGACCGCTCTCACCAAAACGCCGCCAGATCCTGAAGCAATACGCTCCCGCGGCACTCCCAGTGACTCCTCGCGCCAGAAGGGCCGAATCTGGCCACCCCAGTTATCGCGAGATCGCGGGAGTTCGCTATCCTTATCGGCGGCGATCACGAGAAGAGGCACGCAGTGCAGCCGGAGAGCGCAGGCGAGCAGTACTTACTGCTGTCAACACGGAAGCTGAAACAGCCCAAATGGTGAAGGAGGCGTGGGCATTTCACCTGAAACCTTGATGGACATCTCCAGCGCCACCTAGTGTCTCAGCGGGAAATTCACGGGAAATAGCGGCTGCTTAGTGCGCTGCTCCTTGCAACTCGGTCGTGACGCATTCGCGTCGAGCAATCAACCTCATTTTCCAAAAGCGAACGAGTAATCCCAGGAGATATTGCATGAGAACTGTCTATTTTCAACGGTCTTTCTACGTCACAGCTGTCGCGGTCATGTTCACATTCACGCTCGCCTGCAGCGGCGATGGAGAGTCCAATCCGACGTCACCGACATCACCGAGTGCACCGGCGACTCCGACTGTCACATCTCTAACCATCACCGGGCTGGATGCGATTCGCTCGGGCTTTTTCACAACGTACACTGCGCAGGCAACACTTTCGAACGGAACAACCGCAACGGCAACGGCGTCGTGGAGCACCGACAACTCTGGCGTCGCGACCGTCGCTACCAATGGAGATGTTACTGGCGTCGCCAACGGGACCGCGACGGTAATCGCCAATTATCAGGGTCAAAGCGCTTCCAAAGTCATTCGGATTGTCAGCAACTTCGGCGGCACATGGACCGGCACTTACCGAATCGTGAAGTGTGACCAGGCAGCGAACTTCGCGGGGTGGTGCGCAGGCATAGGAGGAGTCGGCGCGATCCTTCCGGTTGCGCTCAACCTCTCGCAGTCAGGAAACTCGAGAGATCAGATCACGGGTACCGTGTCACTTGGCTCGATCACGGGAAATACGTCGGGCAACGTGACTGGAGATGGACGACTGATTCTCGGCGGCACGTTCACAAACAGCATCAGTGGGACCGTGTTCGTCGTAACAATTGGCGGGTGGGACACGCGCCTTGCCGGTAGCAATGGCATGGCTGGGGGGTGGGCCCAATCGATATCGGCGAACGGATTTGCGGGGAACGCGTACCAGGAGAATCAGCTGGTTTCGATGACGCAGACCTCGCGAGGGAACTCAACGATGGTGCGTGAAGGCGGCGGTGAAACCAACGCGGTACAGCCTGTCAGCGGCAACTATGCTATGCCGCTTTCGCAGTTCTTCGCCTCGATGCGACAGCGCTAATCGTCATGTTGCGGGATGTGGGGCTCTGCCCCACACCTTCTTTGCGCTTCACCCGCTCGGGTTCGCGAGTTCTCCGCGCCCATTGCGATGTCACGGCGTGAGATGTGGAGGCCTTACGGTTCTCAGAGAGCCACTTCGGACAAAGTGAAGCTCCATTGACCGCGTTGCAATCTGTCCGTGTTCTGAGGTTCGAGGACGTAGCGAGCCGGATTGGAGCCATCAAATGACTGAGGAAAATGCCCAAATGGAAGGTGGGAAAACCCTAATGAAACAACAGACGGTCGTCATCGGACTTCTGCTGGCACTCGTCGGCCTGCAGGCGTGGCAGGTTCTGAGCGGCACCTCGGTCAAAGCACAAAGCTGGGAGTACGCGATTGAGGCACCTCGGGACGAAGATTTATCGGAACGGTTGAAGACTCTTGGTGCCTCTGGTTGGGAAATCGTGTCAGCTCGGAGAGCTACGTCGCAAGTGGGCCCGGAGACGGTTGCTGCATACGAAATGATTCTCAGGCGACCAGCCACGTATGACGATGACGCAAGCAGCACGCTTCCGACGCCACCTCCGCCGCGCTAGCTTCGAGGGGGGCACAGACCTCAGTCCGGCGGTTGTGGCTCCTGTGGGACGATGGCCCGGTAAATCCGGCGGCGTGGCCAGCAAGGCGGCAAGTGCTACAATCGGCTCCTTGCATCGGGAGGCGACCATGACAGTCAACGATTACGCGATGGTTTACGGCCCGTTCCTGTTCATGATCACTGTCCTTATTGCCCCCACGGCCATCCTTTGGCTGATCCTCAGGGAGCTACGGGCGATCAGGGAGAAGCTCTGAAAGATTGCTGCCAAATGCCGTTAAGTCCGAGGGTAGTTCCGGGGCGTTCTTTCGGCAGCAGGTTCGCACATAATTCAACCCGCCGTATTTAAGTCCTACACGTAGTAATCACCGAGAATGTCGTGAGCCACGATCTGCCGCCTACGCGACACCACGAGGATTCAGGACGGCAGACCGGACGCCCAAGCCCCGCCACAAATCTCCGCCTCCACGCGGAATGCCTCGGCCGCATCGCGCACTTCGATCCATCGATAGGCCAGATGCTCGTGGATGTACTTCCGCACCAGCGCGTCGAACCTTAACTCGCCCGCGCCAATGGCCCTGATCTCGTTGGGCCTCAGCATCGGCAGCACCAGCCGGTCAGCCACGTAGACACAGAACTGATCACCGCTGCGGCGGCCTGCTGCGTGGCTGGCAAGCCGCTCCCGAAGGCCCTTCGGCTTCCCACCCAGATTGGCACGCAGCGCGGTGATCCGGTCGGCGCTCAGGCCCTTTCCAGCCATTCCGGCGTAGACGAAGTGTTTGCCGTCCCAGACGGTGTAAACACCTGCGGCGATAAGTGGCGCGTCTGGATTCGGCCAATCACGGAACCAGGCAAGTGGTCCTGAGGCAAGGGCCTCCAATTCAATCATCGGTTGGATCCCGGCATCGCTGTGTAGTCTTGATAGTGCGGGAAGACGCCCCGCACTCCACCGCGCGGATTCTCTACATCTCCAACACGCCGTGGAATCAGATGTAGATGGCAATGGAACACCGTTTGCCCTGCTGCCTCGCCGGCGTTCACGCCGATGTTGAAGCCTGCAACCCTCGGTTGGTCCTTCAACAGCATCGCCCGCCCGTCCGCGAGTAACTTGTGCAACGCATTCCGCTCAGGTTGATGGAGATCGAAAAAGTCGGCAACGTGCCTGCGAGGGATGGCGAGCAGGTGACCTTCAGTGACTGGGAATGCATCCTCGATCAGGAACGCGAGCGAGTTCTCCGCAATGATCGTCCGCTGTCCGACATCACAGAATGGGCAACCAGATTCTCGGGTCGCATAGCTGTCCTTGACCCTGCGAAGGTCGGCGTCGTCACCCGCGCCCTTGTTAGTGTTGCACAACCAGCACAGAGCTTGAAGGTTCTCGGGATCGTCCGTGCCGCCGACAGCCTTGGGGATGATGTGGTCCACGTCGAGCGCACGTTCATCCGCCGAAATGCCGCACAGCTCGCAGCGGAATGCGGCACGTTTTAGAGTGTCGTATCGCACTCGCCCTGGGACCAGGCCGAGACCGGGTCGCCGGTGTTCCCAAATGACCGCCCCGCGTTTGGCCTTGTAGGCTGCGACTGCGCTCCTGTTCGATCAAGGCCTTGCATTCGTCGTCTGACACCGCGCTGACGTGCGCGGCCAACCTGTAGTCTGCACTCTCACGTTCCACGATCCCATGCGATCGCAGAACCTTCCCCGGCATGTTGTTCACGATCTGCTCGGTAGTAATCCAACTGACTTTCGTCGTGAGCCAGGAACCTGGCGGCGATCTGGCGGGCAGAGGCCCTGCCTCCGTTCTCGAACAGCACCTCCAGCATCACCGGCTGGTAGATGTGGGACATCCGCATCTTGTCCTCAATGAACTGTCGGAGTGCGGTGAAGGCGGCTGACATGCCGCCATTCTATGCGTGCGCCTCCAAAGAGGCGGCGGGGTCATCCTCTCGCGAGGGCGCGTCGCGACAACTCAGGACTAGCGCGCCGGTGTTTATTGAGCGGCGAACATCTCCCGCAGCCGCTTGCGGTTCACTTCCTGGTTCGGGTTGCTGGAGCCAAGGTCCAACCGCCGCTGCACTTGACCGACGGAGCCTTGAGGCGCCAGTCTCTGCTCATACGACGGGGCCGGCCCGCCACACAACTTGCAGGCACGTCCGCCCCGCCGACGGGCATCACTGAGCGTCGTCGTCACGCAGTTGCGCGTGCAACGGCGGGCTGCCGAACAACTCGCCCGGTGGTAGATCAGGCTGCTGGTGTTGAAAACGACTTCGGGATCGGACGGTCGTTCGGCCTGAGCGGTGACAATCGCTGACGCACAAAGTGCGAGGACCGACACCATCACGGCAGCGAACCGGAGAGGACGATTGCGAAGCATCAGCGAGATGTTCATGAGTCGAACCACGACCGAGAGGAAGCGTTCGGCCGTTTGGTAGCCCTACTTCGCGGACTTCTTCGCCTCGTCGTCTTGGTACTCGATCTGTTTTCCGGAGCGTGTTTGGACAATCGCCAGCGTTGTTCGCACGATGTCCTTCCCAAGCTCTATGACGGCAACTTGGTCCTTCCCAGTTTCATCTTTAAAGCCGACTGTCAAAAAGTGCTTACGTTTCTTCGAAAACAGCGACAGCAGCCCAATCGGTCCAAGCAGGATGGTCGTGGCCGCTGCAGCCCCGACGCGCCGACCGGCCTTCTGGCCATACTCGAGATCGAGAATGCTCGCGTATGCGATTGAGAACGTCTTGCCAGTGAACTTCTTGCCATTTGGCGTGAACGCAAGCGCGTGCTCGTCATTCGTGTCCAGTCGCCCTTCGACGGGGTCTTCGGGACTGCCGAACACGGTGATCGTTCCGCCGAAGTACGCGGCGTTCCTCGATCCGAGAGCGAGGACGACATGATCAGCTAGCAACAAGAGGAGAAGTACAGAAGCGACTGGGCGTAAAACTCGATGCAATTCACTGCCTCCTACGAGTGCGCTGACGAATTGGCTGCCCCGCACCGAAACATGGGCGTAGCGCGAGGGTTAGCGGCGGTCTGCGCCCTACTACGCACGAGACGTGGGACGGTGGCTCACTGATGAGGTAGCTTCATTGTAAGCGCACCTCAGCCTTGGCGCAAAACCGAATCAGTGGCCGCAACGTTCTGATCCCTCATGTGGCATCAAGAAACAACCCGCACTTACTGGCCGTCGGCGGCACCAATCGACTTACATATGCGTCGCGACGCACGTCGAATGAGATTGGTACTCAGGAAGGCTTTGCCACGGGCTGCTCCCAGCCGGACGGCGTGAAGGTGCGGGCAGGAGGCACGGGCGCGCGGTCATCGCGCCCTCCGTACAAGGGTGGGTACTGCCACACCTCATCGCATACGTGGAGAGCCGCGGCGTGAACGCGTCGCCGATTCGCCGGCTCTTCGGCCGGACGAGGCTCGTGGATCCGAGCGCCAGATTCTCGATGAGGTCCGAGGGGACTTCGCGCGTGCCCTGGTGCAGGATCGCAGCCTGAGCATCGGCGATATCGCGTTCTTTCTGCAGTACTCCGAACCGGCGGCGTTCCACCGATCCTTCCGGCGGTGGACGGGTCGGACGCCACGCCCGTTCGGAGAGGCCTGACCGCTCTCACCAAACCGCGCCAGGTGCCGGAAAGATACGCTCGGGCGCCTCTCGATTGACTCCTCGCGCCAGAGAGAGCCGGATCTGGCCTCCCCGGTTATCACGAGATCCCGCGGAGTTCGCTACCCTTATCGGTGCCGCAATCTGTCAACGGGGGTGACTTGCACCAACCCGTGAGTACGCGCTCCGTGACTCCTGAGCGAGTCGCGGAAAGTGCTGCATCAGTGACGCACGGACGGATCGCTCGGGTCAACCACCCCTGACACGACCGTCCAGCGGTAGAACCAGTCGCGCCGAAGTAGTCCCTACCACCGGCGGCGGCTTCTTCAGGAGCGACAATGGTTACGTCTTTTACTCGCAGTCTGTCTCGTAGAGCGGTCCCGGCCGTCCTTGTTTCCCTCCTTCTCTGGCCCGCAGTCGCCATTGCCGCGGTCAACGGGCAGCTCCAACTACATTTCATCGATGTCGGTCAGGGCGACAGTGCCCTCCTCATCACGCCCAACGGCCGAAGCGTGCTGTTCGACAATGGTGTGTTGAATCAGTGTGACCGGCCGGTCACATACCTTCAGGCGCAGGGCCTCTGGCGCATCGACTACCACATCGCGAGTCACTACCACGCTGATCACATCGGCTGCACGCAGGAGGTCCTCTCGGCCTTTCCGTTGCAACACGTTGCGTTTGATCGCGGTGGGAGCTACACAACCCAGACGTATTCTCGTTACGTCGCCGCACTCGGCGGCCAACGCCAAACGGCTCCTGTCGGCACCACGCTGACCCTCGATGGCGTGCAGCTCGACTTCATCGCGGCGAACGGTGCGGGAGTAGCAGGGGCGTCTGACGAAAACGACGTCAGTCTCGCGGTGCGCGTTCGCTATGGTGCCTTCGATGCCATTCTCGCCGGAGATTTGAGTGGTGTGTCCGCTGGTGGATACACGGACGTGGAAAGCACCGTCGCCTCGACTGTGGGCCAGGTGGAACTCTACAAGGTCAATCACCACGCGAGCCGCTACAGCTCGAACCCGTCGTGGCTCACCATCACGCGCCCGAAGGTAGGGATCGTTTCGATTGGGGCCACCAACAGCTACGGCCATCCAACCGCTGAGGCGATGGCACGACTGCACGCCGCTGGCCTGCGGACCTACTGGACCTCGATTGGGAATGGCGTTGCACCGGACCCGACGTATGACGTGGTTGGTGGGAACATCGTGGTCGAAGTCCCGCCAAGCACCACCTCCTTCACCGTGCGCGCGGGAGGCACCACGCACAGCTATGCGGCCTGGGCCGCGCAGGGATTGCCCCCGGCTCCGCCGCAGTCGCTCACTGGCACCGTCAACGGGACGACCGTCACGCTGACTTGGCTCCCGCCGACGACTGGAGGCGTAGCGAACTCCTACCTGGTCGAGGCCGCGTTCACGGCGGGAGGACCTGCCTTCACAACGTTGGCGGTTAACAGCACGTCGCTCATCGTGCCGAACGTGGCTAATGGCACTTACTTCGTGCGCGTCCGTGGCGTCAACGCAGACGGCCAAAGTGGGCCATCGAACGAGGAGACACTGCTTGTGCCCGGCGGAAGCGGCTGCGCGTCAGCTCCCAATGCGCCACAGAGTCTCGCGGGAGTTGTTGCAGGTTCTCTCGTAACGTTGAACTGGACACCACCAGTCGCGGGATGCTCACCAACACACTATGTCGTGCAGGCCGGCTCGCACAGCGGACTGAGTAATATCGCCGTCGTCAACGCCGGGATTCAGACCACCTTTGCAGCGAGCGGCCCGGCGGGCACGTATTTCGTCCGAGTGCTCGCGGTCAATGCATTCGGCACCAGCGCACCATCGAATGAAGCGTCAGTCGCCGTAGGCGGCGGATGCACGTCACCCCCGAATCAGCCATCTGGCCTGACGACCACGGTGTCAGGCACGCAGCTTTCGCTGGCCTGGAATGCGCCAATCGGGGGATGCCCCGCCACCAGCTACGCAGTTCTGGCCGGAAGCGGGTCCGGTCTCAGTAACATCGGTTCCTTCAACGTCGGACTGCAAACATCAGTGTCGACGAGCGCGGCGGCAGGGACATATTTTCTCCGCGTCGCTGCGCTGAACGCCTACGGTAGCAGTGCCGCATCCAATCAAGTGACGGTAGCCATCACGGCTCCACCACCGCCGCCGCCGCCACCGCCACCGCCGCCGCCGCCACCACCTCCGCCTCCTCCTCCGCCGCCGCCGCCGACCGGCAATCGGACCGGAGCAATCTGCATGGATGGGACTCGGAGCTACGCGACAGGCAGCGGTGCGTGCTCGCACCATGGCGGTGTTAGATATTGGCTATACAACTAGTGAAGTTCGGCATTCGCACACTCTCACTCCGCAAGCGCATCGCCGCTCGCACGTCATGAAAGCGAGTGGTGCGTCACTCAATGGGCCTGAAGGCTCCTCGTGGATACGGGTGGATCACGAACCGCGTCGTGCCACCTACTACGCTTCTACAGCCGCGCGACTCGAGGAGTGGGCCAGGGATCTGTTGTCGTGCCAGGGGTGACACCGCGACGGCGCTACACCGCCACGACGGGAAACGACCTGCGCCTCGAACCCTAGCACCCGCACGGACTTAAGCGGAGCTGCGTCATAACAAACTGGAGGTTAGACATGTTGCGTGCTCGGATCATCCGCACGGGGTTAGTGCTTGTCGCGTTGATGACGCTCTGCACCCCTTTAGTCACGGCTCAGGCGGAACGGCGTTCTGATCCAGAAGTCGTCTTCAACACCAACAGCCTGATTTACCACCGAGCCAGTTGTTCGGCGGCCCGCCGTTGCACGCGCAACTGCGTGACGACGACGCTGAACGATGCAAAGAAACGCGGCGGACGCGCGTGCAAGCTATGCGGCGGTCCATCTCTGGCAGAGAGCGTTCAACTGCTGGTCCAAGTTCGGGCGTTGGGAATGTCGTCCATCGTAGGGGATCGTGAGTGAGCATAAAACGATACAGAGTTTTTCGACCGCACGGCCCAATCATCAGATATATCGCCGTCATCGCATTGGCCGCTGCGGTACTCAGCCACAGCGCACGGCCAAGGGTCGCCATACCCCGAAGGCCCTCATTCGCAAGCCCCCGCGATGGATCGACCTTCGAAGGAGCTGCCCGCCTTGAAAGGGGGTCTGCGGGGCCTGATCACGAGTGCGACGACACCCGCAGGATGATGGGGACCATGAACTGTTCAAGAGTTCTGCTAGCAATACTCGCCTCAGTCGCCATCCCCATCTGGATGGGTACACTGGTGACGGCGCTGGCGGCCGGCATCGGCGATTTCGCGTTCTTTCTGCAGGTACTCCGAACCTGCGGCGTTCCACCGATCCTTCCGGCGGTGGACGGGTCGGACGCAACGCGCGTTCAGAGAGGCCTGACCGCTCCCACCAAACCGCGCCAGATGCCGGAGCGATACGCTCGGGCGCCTCTCGATTGACTCCTCGCGCCACAGGAAGCGGAATCTGGCCTCCCCGGTTACCGCGAGATCGCGGGGAGTCTTCTACCTTATCGGTGTCGCCACTTCGACAACGTCGGCGGTCCCGGCTGCAGTTTTCTGCAGTGTACTTCCAGGATTGTTACGGACGTTATGAACCCAAGCGAACACTTGGAACTCCGTGCTGCCGAAGTTGCCGCCTGGACCTCCACCGCCGCGTGCTGTCCGACGGACTTTCGTTCAGGGCGGCAGACCCGCCAGCCGAAGGCGTCATTAAGCGATGGGGAAACGTCTCGGCTGTGTGGTTCGCGGTGGCACGGCTTGCTGCCGCGATGGTCCGCGCGTCAAATGCGAATCGTGGCCTATTCGCTCGGACACTCTCGTAACTGCCCGGCGTCCACGAGGTGTTGGCTGCGGACACCTTCCGGAAAAAGGAAAACCGGTTTATCGGGGCGAAACCGCGGCCGATTCCGCCACCCTTCTGGACAGCCGCCAATGGTGGATGTAGGACTTCGAGATCCCGATTCGTGAGGCCGCCTCCGGGACGGACACACCTGCCAACGCCGCCAGTTGCTCGTCGGTGACCTTTGGCCGTGGACGCTTGGCGCGACGATGGAAAGCTGCGTAGACCTTGGTTCCACGGAGCCTGCCCACCTGTGGTTGCACAGAACATTTGCTTCCAACGGCGAGGTTGGCTGCGTCGTTCGTCTAATACGGAATATGGGGTCGCAATGCCGTCCGCCCTTCTCCGGCATATTCCTGGTCCCTCGCTGCGCCCCCTGTTCGAGCGCACGCGCATTCGCGAAGGCACCATCCGCGCGTCGGTTGGCGTGGAAGCGTGTTCGTTGCTTGCACCCGAGTTTCGCGCCGCGCTCGCAGCCGTGGCGCCGCTCGACTTCTCGCCGGATTGTGACTGAAAGATTTCATCCAGGACGCGCAATGTATCGCGCAGCCTATGTGGTCTTCGTCCTGTCGTTGATGTGGCCTGCCAGTTCGTGGGGGCAAACGACGCTTCTGGTTTTGAACAGCCAGCCTGGCGACTATATAGGCGGCGGCAAGAACCAGACCTTCACGCTCGCGGACGGAGACTTCACCGCGAGGCGAACCTACGGCGGAGGGGTGAGCATTTCGTTTAACGCGCCCAACTTTGCACATTGGTGGTATCTGGATTTTGCCGCGCCGGTTCAGGCACCGTTGACGCCGGGCGTCTACGAAGGGGCGACCCGCTTTCCCTTCCAGGAGCCAGGTGCACCTGGCCTCGACGTCTCGGGCGAAGGGCGCGGCTGCAACAAGCTGACGGGACGGTTCGAAGTGTTCGAAGTCAGGTATGGCCCCGGTGACACTGTCGTGAGCTTCGCGGCCGAGTTCGAGCAGCATTGTGAAGGGGCTGCACCGGCCCTCTCGGGATCGATTCTCTTCAACTCCGGAGCACCGGTGCCGCCCGATCTCACGCTCACCCTCACAGGCTGCACCAGCTGCAACGTGGGCGACGCTTTCGGCGTAAGTGGCCGTTTGAGGAACCCTGGAACGCGTGCCGTTGTGGTCGAAGTCAAAGTTGGCATCAGGTTCCCCGACGGTACGTCGCAAAGCCTGCTCAGCGGCGAGCATGTCGTCCTCACATTGCCTTCGGGTTTCGATGCGATCTTTCCGGTGGCGAACCTCCAGATACCTGCTGGACTGCCGACTGGCGCGTGGCACGTCGAGGGAACTGTGCTGGAGGTTGCGCTTGGAAGAACCTTCGATCGGGAAGTGCGCGTGTTCAAGATCAATCCGTAGGCGGCGGCAACGTTGATTGATAGCCGCGTTGTACCCGACCATGAGAATTGGTGAACTTCATGATCGGTGCCTCACCTCAGGATCGCCGGGTCGTCGACCTTTTCGCGCCCAGCACAATCACACGAGACGGTCGTTGGGAGGCTCAGCGCGACGGGGCCACGCCGATTGATATGATCGGCGGCGAAGAGTTAGTTCAGCGCCTGAAAGACCTACAGATGGGTGTGGAAGTTACTACGCACATTGTCGAGGACGTGCGCGTAAACCCGAACTGGTTCGAAAGCTTGTGACCCGTGGAGCGTCAAAGCGCCTTATCTCGCACCACTATCCGCCTGGATACAATTTGGCGGTCGCCGGGCCAGGAACGGCGACGAGCAGCTGGCGGTCGATTTCGTTGCTTCTCGATCAGAGTTCGCAAGCGGCTGACGGCGCGGCGCGGTTCCCTTCGAATCGCATGCTCCCAGATTCTGAGGACGGTCCATCCCTGCCTCCGCAGCGATAGCGTCACTTCTCGATCGCGCTCCACATTCCTTCTCAGCTTTTGAGACCAATAGCCAATATTGGACTTCGGCGGCGCGGCGCGCGCGCGCGCGCATTGAGGGCAGGCATGCCAAAAGCACCCGTCGAGGAAAACTGCAATTCGTTCTTTGCGAAACACGAGATCCGGTCGCCCGATCAAGGGAGCGTTCCGGCGCCAACCGGTCACGCCTGCGCGCTTGAGAAGATCCAAGAACCGCAGTTCTGTGCTTGCATTGCGCGCGGAACGAATTCTGGACATCGTGAACGACCGCTGTGAGGTAGTCATTCGGTCTGCCATAACGATTGGATGGCTGAGCTCACTGTGCGCGCGGGCGTCTCCGAGCAGTTGCGCGACTGCGCCGGCTTACGCGCCCCTTAGTTCACGAGCCGCGGCGTCAACGAGGGCTGCGACGTCCTTCGGCGACAATGCATCGAGCAACATCGTGCCTCCCCACGCATTTACGTCTTTACACAACTGCCGAAAGCGTTCGCGCGGCTGATAGAAGCTAAAGTTCTTCTTCTCCCAATACTCAACGCGATCGAGCAGAGGCGACATGACCGTGGGATTCCGCCAGTACTGCCGCTCCATTATCGACTGGCGCGAATCAGCCGTCCGCAGCATCAACTTTGTGCGTCGATAGGGATCTGAAGACTTTTCCTCAAAAGTCGCCTTCCCGAACCACCAGAGCCTGGCGATTCCGTGGCGAACGAGCGACCGCGCATCGGGCGCGAAATAGTGCTCTAAGACGTAGCGAAAGCCGCGTCTAGATTCCTCGGGTGTCAGGGCTTTCTTCTTCCATTCGTCTGCGGGCCACCGCACCCTCATGTACTCCCAGTACGGACCGTGTGCCAACCAAGTCCACAGACGCTCATCTGCCGCCTGAGCCGGCGTCAGATCTCGTAGAGCCGTGTGTAGCTTGATCGCATTCTCTTGGTCGTGGTCCTTGTCGCCGGTCGGCAATTTCAGGATAGGAAGAGCCGGTACGTCAACCCGCGAATCAACAAGGTATCCACCGTGGCTTTTGAAAAAGCGATCAAGAGTGGGCTTCGATGCCGAATATCGCGCCAGGTCGGACCGCGCTGTTGTTTTCAACTCCGCTACGGCCACAGATGTTAGATATTTCAGACGCACGGTCACTCCTCGCGGGATTCGCGCTCGTCGATCGCGGCAAATGCTCGCCTCACCGGATTCTCCAGCAATTGCTGCGCGATCGTGAATGAGTCGGCAGAATCCCACTCACTCAGCCCCAGTTGTTCAAGACGCCGTCCAAGAGCTCGTTGCCACCGCGGCAGGCTGGCATCCGAGTCGGCTTCGGCCCCATCAGCTGACTGCGTCCGCATGTAGTCCAAAGCCAGTGTGAGGCCCGGCAGGATCAGCGTCGTCACGAACAAGTCTCCGTACGGGCCGCGGTTGCGGTAAAGCTCATACCGTGTAAATTGATCTGGAGGGAGCAGGACAAGAATCTTCTGGCTCTCGAAATCGTGTATCGACGAGTGCGGCATTCTTCTTCTTGTTCCGTATGATCTGGAAGATCGCCCCCAGCCGGTTCAGATCATCGATGTCCTTTTCCGCTGGGTATTCAAGCGTCGGCCCAACCGCGAGGACGTAACCCCGCCTGATTTCGAACGTCAGGCCTCGGAAGATAGATGCGAATTCGTTCGAGCGGTACGCAAAGTCCGCAGTGCTCACGATCAGCGGTGTCACGCTGAATGTGTCGCGCAGAAAAGCCTCGGGGATATCTACATCCCAGGAGCGCTTGGTCGACACGAAGGAGCGGCGGAATGCAGTTCTTGGGCAGTGGACCTGAAGGGCATATTGGGCGCGGCCTTTCGAGACTAGGCCTTCGATGCTCCTGCTGCCGACATCGAAGGCGATGTCAATCGAAAAGGCATCGGTCGTCTGCTCAACGATCGTCGCCGCCTGAAATCCGCAATCGGGGTAATCATTTCCCGTCGGATCCAGCACAGGATGGGGGAAGTCGCGTCTAGTGCTCATGGATTCTCGCCGTGAGGCTCAAGGGAATGGCCGACGGAAGATCGAATCGAAGTTCAACGACGCCGGCTTTTGCAAAGGCCACCGGACCGATAACGCTTGCGGCGTTCTTCACTTTCTGAGACCTTGCGCCTTTGAATAGCGTCGGGTTATCTGGCACGACTCCTTCGGCGCGTCCGTCATCCCCAACGCTCGCGAGCGAAATGCTGAATTTGCCCTTTCCAGGGATCCGGAGCCGCATCGCGTAGGTATCGTCGGCCTCTGGAACTTTGAAGATCCGATATTCAGCATCGATCGGCGTTCCGTCGCCAGTGCCGGGTTTCCGCTGTTTTTTCTTCTTGGACTTGCGATGGCCTTTTCCGTCGTCGTCCTCTACCTCCTCGCCTGGGCCCTTGATCGGAGGGGTCCTTGGCAGGCGACTTTTGCCCTCAAGGACGCGTGGCGCAGGAGCTTTTGGATCTCCTTCTCCGATTGCCGCGTTGTCGTCAAAGAGCTCGTCGGATTCGTCTGGCAGGTACTTCTCGAGCCCGGGAACCTCAAGTTGATCGATCGCGCTAATTGGGTTTAGTTCTCCAATAGCCTTCCGAAGCCACGCATAAAGAGCGCCGATCTCCTCCGCAGCCTGCTTCGGCGACTCGGAACGCTCTGGTTCCCAATCGTTGTGACTGGGCGGCTCCAGTTGCCGCAGGAATTCGTTTCCTTTGTCGTTGCGGCAAATGAACACACCAGCGAATTCAACGGGCGTGCGAAACCCCTTCTTTTCGAAGATGCGCATCCCGGTCCCGCGGAACATCGCGATTCGCTTGTGGGCGCCATCACGCACTAGCAAGCGCAATTGCACCTTGCCGAGCCGCTTGAATTCGTGCTCGACAACTACGGCGTCAGGAGACGTCAACGCATCGTAGTAGTTCTTCAGATCTTGATAGCGGTCAGGTCGCCTTTGTGCGAGATCGTCGACGACTTGAGCGATGTTCGCGGCGGACACCTCGGTTTTTCCGATTAACACGCGCAGCAAGTCGTTGTGGAACGCTACGAAGAAGTTCTCAGCGAACGCCGAGCGCAGCGCCTCCGTCCAGCCTGCTTCAGGCTCGAACCCGGCCACGAAAATGCTCGTCCCCACGTCCGTGCAGCGGAACACCTTCGGGATCTGGCGGAGATCGCGGATCGGAGCGAAAGCGTTCTCGATTCCAAAGAAGCCAACAGCCCTGCTGATCTCCCCGTTTGGAAGCGGGTGGGAAACAAGCTTGACTACGCCCTGAAACGCGGAGAGGCCGTCCGTATCCGTGGTCGAGAAGTACACTGTCCGAAGGCGCGAGTTGAGCCAGAAGACGTTCTTCCCGATGCCAAATGAGCCGCCCTTTCCTTTATCCTTGAGTGACACGCCCGACGCTTTCGTCAGCGCGAACCAATCTCCCTTCAGCTGAAGGTCGGATCCGCGAAGCCCTGTCGTGTTTGTATCCGAGATCCGTAGGATCGGAACCGTTGGCGACTTGAGCAAGGCCTTTGCCTTGCCGAGAATCTGCAGCGTCTTCTCGTGGCTCCTTCCTGGCTCGCTCCAGAACCCTTCGGCGCTCTTCACCGCCACGAGCAACTCCGCGCCGCCCTGCAGATCGCGAGTGTCGATCTCCAGAAGCTTGTACTCGACCTCAACCGGCCCAGAGGCACCAGGCGATTTCGCGTCGAGTGAATTCTGCCCCTGTTCTCGTGCCAGGCTGCCGAGATGGTCGCCAGCGAAGGTCTCAATGCCTGCGTCGTTGATTCCTTCTAGCTGTCCTGACGAACTCTGATCGAACTTAAGGCCGATAGTCACGCCGTCCTCCGCAGAATCGCCCTGTTCTCAAGCAGCGCTTTGCACGACTCGGCCAATTGGCGAACCAGCGGAATTGTCACTGAATTGCCAAGCTGCTTGTAGGCTTGGTTTCGGGACACGGCCGTTGGGAACCGCGCACCCCTTCCGACGAATCCTTGGAAGGCCGCGCATTCGCCGGGCGTTAGCTGCCTGATGCCCCACTTGTCGCGAATGACAGGAACATTGTGGCCGCCGTCGCCCATGTTCGCAGTCAGCGCTGGCACAAACGAGCGATACTCCCGCACGTATGAACGTCGCAGCAGGTACACACTCTTCGCAGATCCACCCTGAACACTGCGCCAGATCATCGCCCCGAAGCGGTTGTGCTTGATGTCGAAGTAGAAGTAGTCGTCTTCGCGTTTTTCCGTTTTCAGGAATTCGTGTATGGGACGGGTCTTCGGTTCCGGTTCGGGAAAAGTGAATGACCCACCACGGAACACGTCGGTGGAGAGTGCCACGATAAAGACGCGCTCTCGGTTTTGCGGTATGTCGGTATGGATGCGTGTATTCAGCCGCTGGACGTTCTGCGGCAGCAGCCAGTACCCGGCCCGCCGGAGATCATTTTCAATTTTCGGGTACGTCCGACGGCCGTCGTGGCCGAGCAGGTTGCCGACATTCTCAAGCAAGAGGACGGCCGGCCGTCGCCGACCATACTCCTGAACAATCCGCAGTATTTCGTGATACAGCGTTCCCCGCTCGTCGTCGAGCCCCAAGCGCTCACCTGCTGATGAGAATGGCTGGCAGGGGAAGCCAGCCGTCAGAACATCGGGTGGGTCGAGGCCACGCCCCGCCGGACTGAACTCCCGCACATCGCACGCGATCACCGGGACGTCGCGGTGATTATGTCGATGGGTGGCGCACGCGAACTTGTCCAACTCATTCGCCCACAACGGCACGAAGCCGGCGCGGCTGAATGCGAGCGTAAAGCCGCCCAACCCGGCGAACAGCGATCCAACGGTGAGAGTCTTA
The DNA here is from genome assembly GCA_963807105.1 of uncultured Acidobacteriota bacterium. Taxonomy (GTDB): domain Bacteria; phylum Acidobacteriota; class Vicinamibacteria; order Vicinamibacterales; family UBA2999; genus DASPWV01. The sequence goes on from CAWEAM010000003.1 coordinate 1,368,668, forward strand.
GCCAAGGGTGCGAAATGTGAAGGGTGCCGCCTGAGATCCGGACACCCCATCGAAGCGCGAACGCGCGAGTTTCAGCTCTCGTTCAACGGCCGTGAACAAATGCCTCACGTGTCGCTCGGTATACGCATAGTTGCTACGGTTCGACAGGTTCCCCAGCAAGCGAATTCGCCGAATCAAGTCGCTGGCCCGTTTCTCAGCAACCCGCTCGAACCGCTGGAGCTTTTCGTCATTGCCACTCGATTTTGGCGTTGGCATTTCCTCACAATATTGTGACAATATTGGCCAACAGTCAAGGCGTATCGCAACGGTTAGACGGCGCGACAGGGCGTCAGATTCGGCCTGACGCCTGTCGGTCGAGCAGGGTAGGCACATGCCAAATCCGACGGCCTTCGCAGCGTTTTTGAGGTCCCTTCAATCACGGAAGTTTCAGGAGCTCCGCGCCGCTCAGGGCTACGTTCTCGCTCAGTACAACAATTTTCTGGACACGAGCGACGTCGGCGTCGAGCTTCCGACGGGGGCCGGCAAGACGCTGATCGCGCTGCTGATCGCCGAACTGTGGCGCCGCGAGAACCGAAAGGTCGCAATCCTCTCGGCGAACAAGACGCTCGCCAGGCAGATGGTCGCTGAGGCAGCTGCGCTTGGCGTTCCTGCGGTGCTGATGGAGGGCGCGGGCAGGGACATCCCTGGCGCCGACAAGCGCGCGTACCAGCGCGCGCAGCGAATCGCGGTTATGAACTACTGGGTTTACTTTAACCAGAATCCCGTGATCGATCCTGCTGATTTGCTCGTCATGGACGACGCCCACCTTGCCGAACACTGCCTGCACTCGCTCTATTCGGTTGAAATCGACAAGTATCAACATGACGCCTTGTTCACGTCGTTGATGACGGAGCTGCGGGCGCGATATCCCGAGTACGGCGTGATCACCGATGCACTTGCGCAGGACACACCGTCGATATCACCCGCGGAATTGTTGTCGTTTCTCGATCAGGTCGAAGTCGCCGATCGCATTCGCGAAATCATCGATGTCTCTCCGGCTCTCGGGGCGGACAGCGATCTGCGTTTCCGGTGGACGCGCCTTAGGCACCAACTTAACGAGGCAAATGTGTACGTCAGCCTCAAGTCTCTCTGGATCCGGCCGTACGTCTATCCGCTAGTTGCAAATGCCCATTACCGAGACGTCCGGCAGCGGCTTTACGTCAGCGCGACGATTGGTGATGCCGGCGACCTGAGCAGGCGGTTGGGAACGAGACCGATCAGCAAGATTCCGGTTCTTCCAGAGTATGCGCAGCAGACGTACGGTCGCAGGATGATCGTGATGAACCGCATCGAGGACGAGGACATTCCGACGCGGCTTCAGGCGGTGATTCTCGCCGCCCTTCGAATCCACCCGAAGAGCGTGTGGCTATGCGCCAGTCAGGCCGAGGCAACGAGGGTTCAGCAGGCCGTCATGAGGTGGCTAAACGGCAACGGGATCGTCGGTCACCAAAGCTGGATTCTTACGTCCCTCGGCGGCGAGGTCGATGAATTCAAGCGGGCCGCTCAAGGCCACTTGATCGTCGGCGGCCGCTTCGACGGCATGGACTTCAATGCCGATGAGTGTCGCCTTGTGGTTGTGAAGACGTTGCCTCGCGCGGTAAACATCCAGGAGGAGTTCATCTCAGCGTACCTGCGAGATTCCGGATTCATGCGTCGCCGGCTGAATCAGCGCATCGTGCAGGCACTGGGAAGATGTAACCGCGCCGAAGACGATTACGGAATTTATGTGCTTGCAGACAAGCGGTTTGCGACCCATTTCGGCCGTGAGTCGAACCGAGAGGGCGTTCCACCGAACATGATCGCCGAGATCGACATGGCTCAGGACCATGCGGAGATCGGACAAGCCGACCTGATCACGAGGGTCGAAGATTTCCTTCGGGGCGCTTTTGACGGCTATGACAACGAGTACCGCCAGGTACAGGGACCAGGTTCCACCGGAAGGAGCCGTAGTAAACCCGCCGGATACCTCCGCCGACGAAGTCACTGGTTGGTCGGCGTTATTTGCGAGCCAGAATTACGCGGTGGCTGCAGATCGCTTCGAAGAATGCTGGGACGTGACGCGCGCGGCCAACGTTGTTGAAATGGCCGCCTTTCATGGCTGGAACTTGGCCAAGGCGCTATACCTACAGTCCCTGCTGGGCGATGCAAACGCCCGCGAGAGAGCTCTTCAGACGTTCGAGGCGGCCGTTGCGCGTGGCGGCTCGACCTCGTGGTTCAACCGGATGCGGGCGTCGATAAACCGCGCGCGGCATGCGCCAAACGCAACGGCGCCGCTCGCCACGGACTATGCAACGGTCCTAATCCGCGCCTTCGACGATCAACTCGAGCGACTTGGCACCACCGGCAATCGCTTCGACCGCTATTGCCAGTCGATCACGGACGGATTGCAGGCAGACACGCACGATAGGTTCTCCGAAGCGATGGAGAAGCTTGGTGCCATACTGGGCTACTCGGCTTCCCGTCCCCGATACCAGGCCGCAACCGACTGCCGCTGGCGGGGCGTGTTCGGCAATCAGAAGGAGCTCATCACCTTCGAGGCGAAGATCGAGCATCTGACGCGGAACACGATTGTGCCGGCCGATGTTGGGCAGGCTCATAACCAGCTCGCGCGCGCGCAGGCCGAGTACGGCGCCCACGGCTACGTAATTCGCGGGGCGATCGTGACCCATCTGAATGCGCTCGATCCAGCCGCAGAGGCATCGGCCGGGACCATCCGCGTCATCCTGCGAGACACCGTTGTGGAACTGTGGAATCGGGTGCGACTCTTGCTGAGTCTCTATCGAGACAACTGGTCGCTCGACGATATGCGGGCGCGTACCGCAGCGGTATCCAGGATTCAGGGTCAGATTCCGCCGACCGGTTGGCTGCCGAGAGCGTTGGATCACGCCGGGCGATTTGTTACGCCACAGCAGCTGTCGTCCGAGTGGCGGTAGCTTGGCGTGGCCACCTCACTTGGCTGTTGCGGCCGACGGCGCTTTAGCACCGGCACTATCGGCGGCCGTAGCGCCCCTGTCGAACAGCAACGTCTGGTCAATTTTTCGTTGGTTCAGGCGCGTAGGTCCGCGTCCATCATCCAGAGCGCCCGCCACGGTTCTATACTGGAAGGCCGGAGTCGGGCGGTTGTGTTCGTTGACCCTCGGGTCGTCAAGCGGGGCCAAATCGCCGTCAGTGATCGCGGCACATTAAGGGGTCTTTCACAATTCGCTACACAATTTGGGTTTACGAGCTCAACCACTAGCCTGTAAACTGCTGATTCTAAAGACACGGAGAGATGTCCGAGTGGTTGAAGGAGCACGCTTGGAAAGCGTAGCCTCTGAACTCAGGCAACCGCCCAAGCGAACTCCAAATTCAGCGGTTGCGAGCCCGCGCAACCATCGCTTATGCCGAAGCCGATCAAAGTTGTGGAATATCCCAATGGGATCTGGGCGCTGGCGACCAATGGCTAGACTACGATCGACCGCTTGAAATTGGCCAGCATCATCGGCGCTTACGCGCCGGCGATGTTCACGCCGGGTGGCTCTGGTCGGCTGCTGGTCAGGTCGCGGAATCGCCTAAAACCACTCGCGTAGGGCGAGGGGGTTGCTGCAGCAGGAGATCCCGCATCGCCAGATCACGCACCACGTCCGCGCGGCTCGCCTGCGGCGATGCGTCGGCGTCCTCCCTTGATCGTATCCGGTGTGAGGCAGTGCCCCACCGCTCCGCTTGACGAGGATCATCTCGTTCGGCCGATGCAGAACTTGTCGCCTGGGTCGTAGGCCACGCTCAACCCGAAGAAGCTGTTGATCGTCACCGGCTTCCGCCTGGTCGCGCTCCTCGTCCGTGTGCGACCAGAGGATCGTGATCGTGCACGCACCGTCGTGGTCGAAGCGCGCCTCGAAGTGCGCGCCCATCTGCTGCGCCGTCAGAGCGATCTTGTTGAAGTCGAGATACGGCGCGGTGGTCGGGTCGAAGCGCAGCACGCGCCCCGTCTGGCGGGCGCTCGGTGAAAGTCGTGATTGTGGGGCGTTCGTGCGTGGGCATGGCCCACATCCGAAGGCCGCAGGGGCAATCCCGGCAAGATCCCGCACAATTTCCGCCGAACGACGGTGCGGAAGTTCTAACGCGCTGGCGTGTTGCGCTCAGTCGCGATGAAAATTACCGGTCACAAGACGGAAGGCGTTTATCGACGCTACGCAATTGTGAGCGAAGCTGATTTGCGTAAGGGACTGGGCAAGCTGGCAGAGACCGTCTCAACACGGGCGCGAGGGGGAGGCTGACGGCCCTTTCCCTCGCGATGAAATCGCAGTACAGTCGAGAGCGTACCTGGCCCCAACTCGCCATCGACAAACGAAACTGATGACGCCAGCTCGAAGGCGGCAGCGCCGTCGCGCGGCGCGCCGCCGCCCGCGCCTCGGCGACTTCGCCCATGCTGGTCAAGACAAACCCGAAAGTGGCCCAGGCCTCGCCGGACGATGGATCGAGCACACATGCTTGGCGCGCGTGTGTGAGCGCGCACTCGAGCAGCGCACGATTCGACATGTTCTCCGGACGCGTCAGCTCGTATTGCAGGAAGTAGGCGTTCGCCAGCGCCGTGTGCGCCGGCGCGTAGTTTTGGTTCGCCGCCAGCACCCGCTCGAACGCGGCCGTTGCCTCGTGCAACTGCTCGGCGTTGAGCGCCTCGAGTGAGAGGCGCCCCTTCATCCACTGATCAAAGGCATCGCCTCGCGACTGCGCACCGCCGGCATCCATCAGGCCGATGAACCGATAGCCCTGGCGCGGCACCGTCTGAATGAACTTCGGGCGCTCAGGGTCGTCCTCTAGCGCTTTCCGGATGCGACCGATGGCTTGGTCGAGCGTGTTCTCGGCCACGTGCACGTCCGCCCAGAATGTTTCGAGCAGCGTCTCCTTCGAGATCACTTGGCCGGGACGGGAGACCAGGTGGCAGAGGATGTCGGTCAGCCTGTCGACAACTCCACCGGTGCGCCATCGCGCGTCAAGGCGCGGCGCTGCAAGTCGAGGGCGAAGGGGGAGAAGCGGAGTGTCGACGTGGGCGTAGTGTACCGCCGCTCACGCAACGGTCTTGCACAGAGCGTTGTCCGCCTACGCCAAGGCTTTGGCCAGGCAGGCCCGAGCCGCGGCCACTTGTGATTCCGGTTGCTTCCACCCGTGATTCCCCCCGCTGCCACTTTTGATTTCCCCGTCGTCACCTGATATCTCCACCTCGCCACCTGTCATTCCCCCGCCGCCACCTGACATCCCCGCGCCGTCAGCGGGGATTCCCGACGCTGCCACCCGACATTCCCGCACCTCCACCCGTCATTCCCGCGTCGTCCGCGAAGGCCCGCGCGCTGCCACTTGTCATTCCCACCGCGTCAGCGGACATTCCGGCGCCGCCACCGGCGTTCCGGGAGGATGTCGGCGCGCTTCCGCTGCTGTACCTGACGATTCCGATCGCTGTACCTCGCGATTCCGCACGCGTCAGACGTGTGTCCGCTCGCTGCACTGGCGGTTGCTGTCGCATCCGGTCGCATTACCCCTGCGAAATGTCAGAACTTGTCAGGCCCGTTGTCAGGACTTATCAGGCGTCGGCGTTCGACGATACGGACCAGGAGGTTCCGTATGACAAACAGACAATTGCAACGATACGAAATGCTCGTGCGAGTCAGCGAGTTCGGCGGCGCGCGTCGGGAACAGTTTCCCGAATCGAGCGTCGCCGGTCAGGCGTTCGCCACTGTGACGAACGCGATCCAACAGTTGAGCGACCGTGCGGTCGCGCAGCTGGCATTGCGGCGGGAAGGCGTGCGGGCGCGGGCGGCGGCGCGCGCGGCGCTGGTGGAGATGCTCGAGTCGATCAGCCGCACCGCCCGCGTCGTTCAGGGGGACGACCCGAGCTTCCCGAACACCTTCCACCTGCCCGAGCGGGAGTCGGCGCAGGCGGTGCTCACCGCGGCGCGCCTGTTTGCGCGCGACATCGAGTTGGTGGTGAAGCAGTTCGTCGATCACGCGATGCCCGAGACCGTCGTCGCCGATCTCAAGCGCGCGCTCGACACCTACGAACGGACCATCCGCCGTCGCGAGGTGGGGAAGGGCGAAGGCGCGGCCGCGCGCGCGGCCATCGACGCGACCCTGGCATCGGCCTTCGCCGCCGTGCGGCGGCTCGACGTCATCGTCTCGAACCAGATGCGCGGCGACTCGGTGACCATCGCCGAATGGGAGCGCGACCGTCAGGTCCCGTATACGCGACGCGACCCCACGCCCGACCCACCTGTGGATCCGACGCCGGTGCCCAACGGGCCGCCACCCACCGTGATTCCCGTGATGCCCTTCACCTCGACGCCGGCGGTGCCGGACGACGAGGCGGCGTAGTCGGGGAGGACATCGTGAGCAAAGACGACATTCACGTCACGTCGGACCGTGGGCCCAGGCGGTGGAACGTGTCGCGCGCCGGCAAAGCGCTGTCCTTCCATCGCACGCAGGCCACGGCGCTGAAGACGGCCCTGCGCACCGCGAAACGGCGTCGCGTGGACGTGGTCACGCACGGCCGCGACGGACGCATCCGGTCGAAGGACAGCTACGGCAACGAAACGTGCATTCGCGACACGGAACACTGAGAGCCGTTGATCGGGCCGGACTTGGTCCGGCCCATTTTTCATCATCCCGAACGCTGCTTGTGTTGGCGCTGCTGGGACGTGCGGCCGTGTGGAGATGGCCGACGCGCGATGCCGACCGCGCGAGAAGGCTGAGGGGACCCGCGAGCTTTGAAGGGGCCCCAAACCGCGGATCGCTGCGGTTTGGGGGCTCGCGTCACGCGGCCGGCACCGGCCCCCGCAGCGCGGTCCGGCCATCGGAACCCGGCCGCCACGGACCAGCAGCGTCGACGCAAGCGCCGTTCGGGATTTCTAAGGACCGTCATGCTCGAAGGCATTCTCGATATCCGTCTGCTTCCTTCCTGGTCGCCGTCGAGCGTGCAGGATGATCTCGCCGCCTCGCTGGCCCGGGCCGATCACCTGCAGGCCGGCATCGGTTTCTGGACCATCAACGACGCGCTGCTCGGTCCGCATCTGGCGCGCGCGCTGGGCGGGGAGCGCGGGTTCGCCTGCGTCGATCTCCATTCGCCGACCGACGTCGACGCGCTCGCGTCGGTGGCCCGTCAGGGCGCGCAGCTCCGTATCTACTACGAAGACATTCCAACCTACACCGACAGCGGCCGCCGGGAGCCGCCGAGCCTGCTGCACGCGAAGATGCTGCTCTTCTGGTCGAAGGACAGGACGGCGGAGTTGTGGGTCGGCAGCCACAACTGGACGAATCGCGCGATCCTGGGCCTGAACGTGGAGGCGTCGCTGGTGATTCGCCTGCGCGACACCGCGCCGTTGTTCCGCGCCGCTGCGGCGTACCTGGCGAACATGAAGAGGATCTCGGAGCCGTTCGACCTCGCCAAAGTCGACGTATACAAAGACATCCAGCGGAAGATGACTAACGGGCTGATGCCGGTGATCGAGCTGGAAGCGCGCGATGGTGCGGGGCTCGACGGCGCGACGGTCACGCTCTTTGGCACCGAGACCACCGAGCTGACGAGGCTGGATACGATTCGGCGCGACGTGCACGTGGCGCTGGTCGATCCGGAGTCGCAGGAGCAGCACCTGTACTCGGCGTCGATCCTTCACGCCGGGCTTCTGGCGGCCTCGGACGCCTCCGCCGGCGGCATTTCGTTTTCGCCGCGCCGATATGCGTTCCGGCGTGGAAGGCAGCGGCCGTCACTCCAGGCGGAGGGACCGGTCGATCCCTGCGTCCTGAGCACCGCGCGCTACTTCGTGACGCTGCATCTCGGGCGCCGAGAGACGGAGCTCGTCGCCGCCGCTCCCGCGCCGCGGCGGGTGGTGATGGAGGAGGTGACCGAAGAGGGGAGTCCGTTACTGTCGCGCCTCGCTCCTGCGGCGAGAGAGCGCCTGTTTCGCGGACGAGAGCCGCGGGTGAAGAAGCCGCTGGTGGTCACCGACGCCGATCGGCGTGTCCGGACCGTGGCGGAGGAGGGCACCCCGAACGGGCATCCGCTGGTGGCGATGCGCGTGTTGCGGCGGAAGAGTGTGGAGGCATGAAAACCTCTCGTCTCACGTTGCCTGTCGCGGGCGCTTCTCGAACCGCCGCCGGGTCATTCGGTGGTCGCCAACGGAGATAGTTCAAGAGCTGATCGTGGTTACGTCGTCCGGTCACCGAGCCAGCCGTCACCGGTCGGGCGTTGGTCATCGGCATGTAGAAGCGACCGTAGCCTGTATGAGACGTGACCGCCGATCTACGTCAGCAACCGGCTTCCGGTTATCGGGACCATCACGCTGAGGCCGCAGCCATGAGCACGCTCCTCCCATCGATGAGTGGAACGACGATGCGCTGGATTGCCGCGGACCTGCAGGACCGTGCTCGACAGGCTGCGCCTGATCACTTTGATCAGCCGGCAGTAAACAACGGCGCGTCTACGGCGCTCTCACTGCTCGCGCCGCTGGCCATTCGCGTCGAGGCCCGCCGCTTCGCCACGCCGACCAACTTGCGGCCTTCGACTACGCTCAGGCCCGCCCCGAGCCTTCGTCGAGGGGCGCCAACGCACGGACGTCTCTGCCCTGACGTTGGAAACGCCTCACGCCGTTCCCTGACTTCGCTGCCGCGCTCGGCGTCGGCCGCTGACGTGCGTTTGGCAAGTTGTCAGACTTCGCTGGCACGGCATGGCTCAGAGGCGAGCTCGAACGCGAACGGCCCGCGGCGCTCGCACGGTCGGCGCGCGCGGCGCTGTCACGCGTTCGGGGCGAAACGTGTCCGGAGCGCGCCGCGTAGCGTTCCGAAAAATCACGCGGAGGCCGCCCTGGCACAGGCGGTGCGAGTCACCACTGTGGGGCAACCCGCGACGGGGGATCTCGCGACCAATTCTGCTCTCGCGCGACCGCCATGGCCGCAGCGTGATTTTTCCGGCGCGCGGAGGCCACGTTCTCGCCACGAATGCGCGACAGCGCGAAGCAGCGCCGTCTGTCAACTGCGGTAGTCCTCATTCACGCAATACAGTCCGCTAGACCAAGTCTAGGCCTTCTCATTGGCGGGGCCGGTGGGTTCCAGGTGCCGCCGGTAATCCATCCTGTCGTGGAGTACGCGTACGACAAGAACGCGAGATTCGTCGGCCTCGAAGAATATGCAGTGACGCCCACTGGCAACCATCCGAAGCCCGGGCCTGAGGTCGTCGCGGCTGCGGCTCACGGCGGTCTCTGCGACCAGTCTCTTCATCGTGTCACGCAGCGCCGCCATCTACTGCGCCATGCGGTCCTGCCCCCACGTCCGACTGGAGTAGCGGCGGATCGATTTGAGGTCCGCGCGGGCGATCTCGGTGAGTTCGAGACGCCTCACAGGTCGGCAAAAAACGCGTCGATCTGGTCGTCGGTTTCGAGCCGAATCACCTTTCCCGTGACGGCGTCTTCGTAGCCTCGATCGATCGCGTCTTTCAGACGCGCTCGCTTTATCTCGGCCATTTCGTCCCGAGCCTGCATCAGGCGAAGGGCATCAGCAACGACCTCGTCCTCATTGGTGTAATGCCCTTCCTCGACCTTTCGACGGACCAGCGCTTCGAGGCTTTTGGGAATAGTGATGTCCATGGTTTCGTCCTAGCCAGGGTCACATGTTGAGTACACGATAGCATCGTCTTAGCGAGGAGCCCGCCCTTCGGCGTGACGCCTGTCACCACCGTCCCTGCCTGGGTTGATTGCCCGCTCACACGAACCGCTGACGCCGCAATGCGGTCGCGGCACGTGGAGAAGGCCTGTTTCACGGGCCAACGCCGCGGGTGAAGAAGCCGCTGGTGGTCACCGACGCCGATCGCCGTGTGCAAAATGTGGCGGAGGAGGGAACCGCGGAGTGGCATCGGTCGGCCTACTATTCGTCAGGCGGCGACGCACATGACCAGGCAAACTGTGCCGGCCATTTCAGGGCTGTTGATCGCTTGGGGTGGAACGGCGCTGCTCGTGAGCCCGGTTGTGCAGTCCGCAACTGAGGGATCGTCGACGCTCACCGGCATCGTCGGCCAGATCGCGCTGTGGTTGCTGTGCGCGGCGGTCGTCGGGATCGTTGTCTACTGGGAGAAGCAGCCACTCACATCGCTCTGGCTGAAGCCTTTTCAGTGGCAGTCGCTTGCGTGGGCTGGCGTGCTGGTACTTGTCAGCATTCTGATCCTGTTTCCCATCACCGAATGGGTGCGGAAGGCAGTCGGGCTTCCCGGCTATGCCATGGGTATGGAGACCGCGTTGGCGTATCCGGGCTGGCTGCGGGTGTTCGCCGTGCTCACGGCCGGAGTCGTCGAGGAAACGCTCTTTCGAGGCTTTGCCGTGACGCGGTTGCTGCAGCTAGGCGCGGGCATCCCGTTGGCGGTTGGCGTATCGAGCGCAGTATTCGCTGGCGCTGCATCTGCCTGTATGGGGCGCGGGACCGTCGCTTGGCTTCTTCATCGGCGGCTTGGCGACCACGGCGTTCTTTGTCTGGCGGCGGGACCTGGTGGCGATGATCATTGCTCACGTGGCCATCGACATGTGGGGCCTGGTCGTCACCCCCGCACTGTCACGTTGGTGGGACTGAAGTGCGTTGCACAGCGCCGCCTGACAAGCGGTTGCCGCGAACCGTCCGCTGCGCGGCCCCCCGGTGAACCGGAGCGTTAGTCGCGCGCGCCCCTCGCGCTCGGTAGTATTGTGATCGCGCGTGCCGCAGGTGAGTGGCACGCCCTAGCCGTCATACAGGACCAGCTCCGGATGAAACGCAGATACCTGTCTCTGGTCGGATACCTGACGTTCACACTTATCCTCTTCGGGTGTACTGGCCGCAACGTGGCCTGCTCAATCAAGGCTCCGAGTTGGAGCGTTGCAAGTTCCGACCCTGCAACGGACAAGTGGCTTGGCCAATGGAACGGACCCGAGGGAACCATTCGCGCGACGAGTGGCGCGGAGACCGGGATGAAATGGCTCAGCGACAAATTGGACTGCCTGACGATCCGCCCCGGCGAAGGGTACTGTAGAGACTGACAGGCGTCACCACGCGATCTATAGGCGCGGTAAACCGCACCGCGACCCGCCCTGTCGCACGCACCTGTCATCATCGTCAGAGCCGTGAGTGACGTCCCGGACCGGCGTCTAGCTGGCTCGCCGCTCGCCAAGGAGCACGTTTATGACCCCCATCGCCGCAACGATCGCTTCGCTCTCGCTCGGTCAACCCACGAACGCCGGCCGGCTCACGGTGTTTCCCTTGATTGCCTCGAATGGTGTGGCGCCGCCATATCTTCTCCTCGACGAAGCATTGCAACGCGGTTTGGCCACCATCACCGAGGTCTCCGAGGGCGGCTCGGTCCCGGAGCTCAGGTTCGAGAACCGGGCCGACAAACCGGTGCTGATCGTGGACGGCGAGGAGCTTGTCGGCGCCAAGCAGAATCGCATCGTCAACATCACGATCCTGGTGCCGGCGCACGCGATCACGCCTATTCCGGTTTCGTGCGTCGAGCGTGGCCGGTGGTCGTACCGTCGCCGCGACTTCCAGAGCTCCGACCATGTCCTTTACAGCAAAAGCCGGGCGGAGAAAGCCCTGCACGTCAGCCAATCGATGAAGACGTCCGGACAGCCTCGGTCTGACCAGCGCGCGATTTGGGCGGATATCGACGAGAAATCGGCGCGCATGGCTGCCGAGTCGCCATCCGACGCGATGGACGCGATGTACGAGAAATCTCACCGGCAATTGGAGGAACTCGAGGCGCGGCTTCAGCCAGAGGTCAATCAGGTGGGCGCCATCTTCGCGCTCGACGGACGCATCGTCGGCCTCGAGGTGTTCGATGCGGCAGACACGTGGCGCCGTCTTTCGCGGAAGGTGTACCGGAGTTACTGCCTCGACGCCCTGGACGAAGGGACGCGCGTGGCGTCATCGGCAATCGGGGTGCACGAGTGGCTGAAGATGGTCGCGGCCGCGCCGGTCGTGCAGTCCCCGGCGGTGGGACTCGGGCAGGACTTGCGTTTTGATGACTCGCCGCTTGCGGGCGGCGCGCTCCTCGTTGACCAGGGCGTGATTCATTGCGCCGCGTTCGACGCCGCTGCCTGGCGGTAGGTGGGATAAGGGCATTGGATCGACTCGGCTGGCAGCCCGTGGCAGAACTGCTCCGGCCTGCCGGGGACGCGATCAGCCGCGCCGGAGAATCACCGCCGGATCGATGCGCGTGGCGCGCCACGACGGAATCAGGCTGGCGACGATCCCCACGGTCAGCAGCAGCCCGACGACGATGAGCGCCGTGGCGGCATCGGTGGGCGTGACGCCGTACAGCAGCCCCGCCAGCGTGCCGGTGAGCGCCCACGCGCTCAGCAGACCGATCGCCAGGCCGCCGGCGATCAGGCGGAGCCCCAGCCCGGCGACCCAGCCGACCACGCGCGACCGATTGGCGCCCATCGCGATGCGGATGCCGATCTCGCGCGAGCGCTCGCGCACCCGCTGCGACAGCACGCCCGAGACGCTCATCACCGCCAGGCCCACCGCGGCCGCGGCGAAGAGCACCAGCGTGAGCATGGCCTGCCGATCGCGGGCGATCGTCGCGTCCACCAGGTCCGCGAGCAGGTAAGCCCCGTGCGCGGGCTTCTGCGGATCGAGCTCCTTCAGCACCTGGCGCGCGGCGGGAATCAGCGTGCGCGGATCCCCGGCGGTGCGCACCGTCACGTTGAGAAGCAGGTAGGAGCGTTGGGCGTGCGAAAGGTAGACCTCGGCGAGCGGTTCACTGCGCGGACCGCGGAACCGAAGGTCGCGGACCACGCCGACGATCTCGTGGGGATACGTGCCCGCGGTGCTGTAGTCGACCATGAGGCGCCGCCCGACCGCCTGCTGGCCGGGCCACAGACGGCGCGCCAGCGTTTCGCTGATCATCACGACGCTGGGCGCGCCGGGCCGATCGCGGTCGTCGAAGGGACGTCCGTCGGCGATGCCAATTCCCAGCGCGGGAAAGTAGCCCGGCGTCACCATGCGGATCGAGGCCGGCACGTGCTGGCTCTCGTCGGCGGCCTGCTCCGGCCAGACGGGACGCTCGAAGTCGGTTTGCAGCGGCCCCGTCGGTATCGTGGTGGCGCCGCCCACGGCGACGACTCCCGGGATCGCGGCAAGCCGGCCGAACAGCGTCGCGTAGTAGGAGCGCACGCGCTCGCCGGTGCTGTAGGCCTGGGTATCGAGAAAGATCGGCAGCACCAGCACCCCGTGCGGATCGAATCCCGGATCGGCGGCGCGGAGGTGCATGAAGCTGCGTGCGAGCAACCCGGATCCGGCGAGCAGCACCACCGAAAGCGCCACTTGCGCTACCACGATGGCGTCGCGCAGAACGTGGCGCGGCGCCGCGGCCGTTGTCCGTGTCGAGCCGCCCGCGAGTCCCGCGATCGAGGTGCTGCGCGTGCGCCGCCATGCCGGTGGAACGCCCGAGACCATCGCCGCCAGCGCCGTGACGCCGGCAATGAACAGCACCACGCGCTCGTCGAGCGCGACCTCCTCGAGGCGCGGAAGATCCGTCGTCAGCAGCGGAAGCGCGCGCAGGCCGGCGTAGGCCAGGAATGCGCCGACGAGCGCGCCGGCCGTGGCGAGCAGGGAGGATTCGATCAGGAACTCGCGCACCAGCCGCGCAGACGAGGCGCCGAGCGCCAGCCGAACGGCCGCTTCGTCGGATCGATCCAGCCCTCGCAGCAGCGACAGCAGCGCCACGTTCGCGCACGCGACGAGCAGCACCAGACCGACGGCGGCGAGGAGCACCCACAGCAGCCGCGCCGTATCGCCCACCGTTTCGGCGTGCAGCGGGCTGAGGCGGACGCCCCAGCCGGCGTTGCTGGCCGGATACTCCCGGCCGAGCGCGCGCGCGACGCCGTTCAGATCGTCTTCGGCCTCGGCGATCGACGCGCCGCTTTTCAGCCGGCCAACAGCCGTCAGGTAGTGCTGATCGCGCGGCTGATCGATGGACAGATCCCACGCGATCCAGAGCTGCACGCGGGTGTCGGGCATCGCAAACCGCTCGGGCATCACGCCGATGATCTTGAACGGGCGGCGATCGAGGACGACGGTCCGGCCGACGACAGACGGATCGCTGCCGAAGCGCTGCTGCCAGAGCGAGTAGGCGATCACGGCCACCGGATCCGCTCCGATGGGCACGGCCGCGCTGTTGAACTGCCCGCGGCGGATCTCGTCCTCGCGGAAGGTGCGGCCGAGGAGCGGCGCCACGCCGAACATGGGGAAGAAGTCCTGGCTGACCTGCGCGGTAATCAGCACTTCGGCGTCGGTGTCGCTGCTCAGCGTCCGGCCCATGCTGTAGATGCCGGCGACGGCGTCGACACGCGTCGAGCGCCGGCGCCAGTCGTCGATGTTGCCGCTGGCCGCGCCGGCGCGCTCCACGCCGAGCTGCGGATTGGCGTCGAAGATGCGCACGAGCTGTTCCGGGTACGGGTACGGCAGCGGCTGCAGCAGGATGCCGCTTACCAGCGCGAACAGGATCGTGCTGACGCCGATGCCGACGCCCATCGTGGCCACCGACAGCATCGTGACCGACGGCGCGCGGCGCAGCACGCGGAGGGCATAGACGGCTTCCTTGCACAGCTGTTCGAGCTGAAAGCCGCCGCGCGTCTCGGCGAGCTGCTCGCGCGCCAGGTCGACGCGGCCGAGCTCGCGCCGCGCCTGGCGCCGCGCTTCGTCTTCGTCGAGTCCGGCGCGGCGCTTCTCGCCGACCAGCAAGTCGACGTGGTGCGCGAGCTCCTCGGCCGATTCGCGATCGAGGCCGCGGGCCCAGACCAGCTCGAGAAGACGACGCCACAGGGTTCGCATCATTCGGCCTTCAGCACGCGCATCATCGCCGCCGCGGTGCGCTCCCAGGCTTTCTGCTGCACCGTCAGGCGGCGCCGGCCGGTGGCCGTGAGCGTGTAATAGCGGGCGCGGCGGTTGTTGTCCGAGACCGACCACTCGGCCTTGACCAGGCCGGACCGCTCGAGCCGCTGGAGCGCCGGGTAGAGCGCACCCAGGGTGAGCTTGAACACGCCACCCGACATCTGCTCGATGCGCTGCCCGACGCCGTAGCCGTGCAGCGGGCCGAGGTCGAGCGTCTTGAGGATGAGGAGGTCGAGCTTTTCAATCGCCAAACGCCATACTCCTATCGAAATCGATAGGAGTATATCGAATCGAGCGAGGTTTTGTCCAGAGTCGTGTATCGGACGTTCTTCGCCGCGGTGTACCGGGAACAGCTATTTGTCGTCGGAGCTTAACCGGGCGTTACCGAAGGCTGAACGCGACCACGTAATCGCCGGTCGGTGTACCCAGGCCCGCGTGGCCGCCGGCGGAGATGACCACGTATTGACGTCCGGCCGCCGACTGATACGTCATGGGCGTTGCAAGCGCCGGCACTGGTAGAGCGCGTTCCCATAACTGCCGGCCGTTCGAAACATCGAATGCTCGCAGGTGACCATCAAGCGTGTTGGCGACGAACGCCAGGCCGCTCGCCGTCAGTATGGCTCCGCCAACGCCGAACGACCCCCACTGGCGCGCCTCGGGTCTGTCCTTCAGCCAAGGCAGGAATCCAAGTGGCGTCTCCCACTTGAGGGTGCCCGTCGACACCTCGATAGCCGTCAGCGTCCCCCAAGGCGGAGGATTGCAGGGCGTGCCGCTGGGAGCGACCAATCGTTCCTTCCTGACTCCGAATGGTGTTCCTGCCTGGGCGCCTTGCATAACGCCGGTGCGCGGCGGTGAGACCGGCTTAAATCGATCGCGCGGGATCAGTGTGATGACGTTCGCCAGGCGATTGGTCGGGATGATTGCGATATCACGCGTCACGTCCACGGCGGCGCCTCCCCAATGCGCGCCTCCGAGGTTTCCCGGGAAGATGATCGATCCCTCGAGAGAAGGCGGCGTAAAGATGCCGTCTGAACGCAAACGGCTCATACGGTCACGGCACCAGTCCCGCTCCGTTGTGGTAGCACCCCATGCATCGCGCGCGCTGAGTTGTTGAGGAACGACCGGCGGCGGCCGCACTGGGAACGGCTGCGTCGGCGACGGCTTCTCCGACGCGACATGGCTCGCGGGAACTGGTCGCTCTTCCACTGGTAACAAGGGTTCGCCAGTCAACCGGTTCAGCACGAAGACATGCCCCATCTTCGTCACTTGCAGTACCGCCGGAATGGCGTCGGACCCACTGCGAAACGAGAACAGGACCGGCTGTGCAGGAACGTCGTAATCGAAAATGTCGTGGTGGACGGTTTGAAAATGCCACACCAGCTCACCGGTCGAGCCGCGAAGCGCCACGACAGACGTCGAATACAGATTACTTCCGCTGCGCGCGCCACCGTAGAAATCAGGACTCGCGCTGCTGGTGGGCAAGAACAGCAGATCGTGTTCTTCATCGGCCGATCCGATGGACCACACGTTGGCGGCACCGCTGGTATGGGCGTCGGGACCCGCCCAGGTGTCGAATCCGGGCAGGCTCGGAGCGCGAGGGACGGGATCCCAGGTCCACCGCAGCTGCCCAGTGCGCGCGTCGAAGGCGCGGACGATGCCACTGGGCGCGTTCGCCCTTTGGTTATCGGCGACGCCCGAACCAACAACAACCAGATCGCGAATGATCGTGGGCGGCGACGTCTGCGCGTATTCGCCCTCGTAGGAAGGAGCGTTGAGAATGCCTCGCACGAGGTCGATCTGACCGTTCGACCCAAACCCGTCGCACGGTTTGCCGTTCATGGCGTCGAGTGCGATCAGCCGGCTATCGAGCGGTGTGTAGAACACGCGTCGCGCGCATGGCTCGCTGGCCGGCCGCACAGGGTCGCGCCAAACAGCGACACCGCGGTTGGTGCGATCGGAATAATTCGAGTGCGGATCAACCTCAGGATCGAACGACCAGATCGCCGTCCCACGATCGGGATTCAAAGCCGCTACTCGGCCCAGTGGGCTCGTGACATAGACAAGACCGTCCACGAACACGGGCGTGGACTGCGATCGTCCGGCCGGTCCTTCGCTGGGTCCGGTGCGGTATGTCCATACCACTTCCAGTCGGTCGACTGACGCCGGGGTGATCTGGTGCGCGGAAGAGTAGCGCTGTCCGCCCCGATCGTTGCCGTATGAAGGCCACTCGATCGCGGCGCTTTCCGTCGTTTCAGGAGGGTCGACTGCGGTGGCCGTACACGCCGCGCCAAACGCTGCTAGTACGAACGCCACCGATCGCGCGGAACGCTTCATGACACCGCCTCATGCTCATTATGAGCGCGCGTCCGGCCAGCAATTCATCGTCGATTCATCAACGTTTTGACGCTTGTGCGACCTGACATGTCGCAGATGCTTGCGATCATTCCCACATGCTCGACCCTGGCATGCGACGTGCGTAAAACGGCGTTGCCGCCAGTCGTCGTTGCACGTCCGCACGTGGCGCCTTTTCCGGTAATCCTCTGAGCCAAACGGCCTTACGCGCCTAGGTGAGATCTGAGATGTTCGACCCCTGTGTGGCAACTTTGCACGACCTTTGCCGCCATCACGTCACACGCGCGAAATGGGTCTTCGTGCCCACCCACAGCGTCGGCCGCGTCCTGACCGAGCGGCTCGCGTTGACGGGCACGAGCTCGATCAACCTTCGCTTCGTCACGCCCCTCGACATCGCCCTCCGCATGGGCGCGCCGTTCCTCGTCGAACGCGGCATCGACCCGTCGGAAGAAGGCCTCGGCCCCGCACTGATCATGCGCCTGCTGCTGGACCTGCCGGAGGAGGGCGGCTACTTCCGCCCGCTCGCCGACCAGCCGCCAATGGCCGAAGCGCTCTGGAGCTCCATTCGCGAGCTGCGGATGTGCGGCGTGAAGTCCTGCGGTCTCCGTGCCGAAGCGTTCGCCTCGGCCGCGAAGCACGCCGAGATGCGTGCGCTGCTGAGTGCCTACGAAGCGTTTCTGGCGACCAACAAACGGGGCGATACTGCCACGGTTTACGAAGAGGCGATGAAGCACCTTGACTGGTGTCCCATTCAGCCGCAGGACTGCTGGACCGAGCTGCCGGATGTCGTCTGGGCGCCGCTGCAGCGACAGTTGATCGACGCGATGCCGGGGGAGCGCATCGTCGCGGCCGGAGCCGAGTTGCCAGGCGCGACGCGGCCACGGCGTGTTGGTGCCGCGCCAATCGCCGCCGAGGGCTCACCGTTGGTCCTGAACGCCGAGCGAAATCGATCTGTTCCACGCCGGTGGGCGCGAGGCTGAGATCGAAGAGGTCTTCCGCCGCATCCTCCAGTCCGGCCTCCCACTCGACGACATCGAGATCGCCTGCGCGTCGAGCGAACACGCGTCGCTCGCCTGGGAGAAAGCGCTGCGACACGATTGGCCGGTGACCATCGGTCCCGGCCTCCCGGTCACCTTCACTCGCCCTGGCCGCGCGCTCCTCGCCTTTGCGAGTGGATCGAAAGCGACTTCAACGCCAGCACCCTCCGTCGCCTGCTCCAGTCGGGGGATGTTCGCCTACCGACGGACGAGGTGACGCCCGGACAGGCCGCCCGGCTGCTGGTGAAAGCCGAAGCGGCGTGGGGACGCGCGACGTACGAACTTTCACTCAGTCACCTGGCGCGCAGCTATCGCGCCGCGGCAAGCAACAAAGATCTTACGGACGACGTGCGCGAAGGAGCAGCGGCAAAGGCCAAGCGCACGGAAGCGCTGCGCGCGTGGATCGCAGACTTGCTTTCGCATGTGCCGACCGAAGATGCATCACAGACGGTCGCCTTGCAGGACTGCGTTTTGGTGGCGACCACGTTCTTGACAGACTGCGCGGCGAAGGCGAGCGCGCTCGACGCCGCGGCTGGCGCGCGGCTGCTCGAGGAAGTTCAGGAGCTCCGCGCGCTCGGGGATTTCCGCTGCCGGCTCGCCACCGCGCTCCGTTTCATCCGCGAGCGCGTTGAAGGCCTCACCGTCGCTGGTGACCGTCCGCGCCCCGGCCACCTTCATCTCTCGGCGCTCGCGCAATGCGCCTACGCCGGCCGCCGCCTCCTCTTTGTCGTCGGCCTCGAGGAAGGCCGCGTCTTTCCGAGCGCCGTGGAAGATCCCGTGCTCCTGGACGCAGGAGCGCGTACGCATTCACGACGCGCTGCGCCTGTCGAAGGACCGCGTGGACGAAGCGGTGTGGGCAACGCTGTCCCGCCTTGCGACGCACGCCGGCCCGATCGTTCTGAGCTACTCGTCGCGCGACGTCCGCGAGTATCGCGAGACCTACGCGTCGTGGCTGATGCTGCAGGCGTTTCGCTTGAAAGAACGAGACGCGTCGAAGTCCTACGGCGACCTGCACAAAGCGCTGGGCGAGGCGAAGTCCGTCGTGCCCACGACTCCGACAGACGCGGCGACGGAATCTGGCTGGTGGCTCGCGAACGTGAAGCCGGCCGGCGCGACGATTGTGCCGGACGTGCTGCGCGCGTTTCCCGCGATCGCTCACGGGCTCGACGCGCAGACACAGCGCGAATCGCCGGCGTTCACCGAGTTCGACGGCTACGTTCCGGAAGCCGGAAAAGTGCTCGATCCCTGTGCGGCGTCATACGGTGTGTCGGCGACGGCCCTCGAGGAAGCCGCGACCTGCGGCTTCAGGCACTTCCTCAAGCGCGGTCTCCGACTCGACGTCATAGACGAGGGCGAGCGTGACGGCGATGTGTGGCTCGAGCCGCTCGTGCGCGGCGGCGAGCTGCACGATTTGTATGCGCGCTCGCTGCGCCGCTGCCGCGACGAGAATCGGCGGCCGGATCGCAAACGCGATCTGCCATGGCTGCTCGACATCGCCAGGAAACGCCTCGACGAGTTGCGCAGCGAAATGCCTCCGCCGTCGGACGAGGTTTGCGAGCGCGAGACGACGGACTTCCTCGCCGACCTCGAGCTGTTCCTCGAGGCCGAGTGCGATCGCCCTGCCGACCGCACGCCGGTCGGTCTGGAGGTGGCGTTCGGCCGCACCTATGGCGAACACGACGATGATGGTGAGCCGCTGGCGCAGTCGGAGCCGGTAGAGATCGATCTCGGCAGCGGCCTCAAGTTCCGGCTGACCGGACGCATCGATCGGATCGATCAGATCGGACCGTCGTCGTTCGAAGTGATCGACTACAAAACGGGCGGCTACTGGGCGGACGATTGGGCGACGGGCGTATTCGCCGGCGGCCGGCGCCTGCAACACGCGCTTTACGGACTGGCCGCGACGCAGTTGCTCCGCCGGCACTACAAGAAACCGACCGTCTCCGCAGGCGTTTACTACTTCTCGAGCACGAAGGGCGGACAGGAGCGGCGCCAGATCGTCACCCCGTCCACCGCATCGATCGCAGGCGTGCTCGCGGACCTTCGCGGCACGATCGCATCCGGCGCGTTCGCGCACACCAACAACGGCGGCGATTGCCGGTTCTGCGACTTCAAACGTGCGTGTGGCATGCCGCACGAGGTGGAGCTGGTAACGGCAAAGCTCGAGGACGCCAGACTTGGCGCTCGCAAGAGGCTCTCGGCCCATGAGTAAGCAGAAGCCCCTCGTTGACGCCAAAGCGCGCGCGCGGATCGCATCCGACCTTGTCACCAATCTGCTCGTCGAAGCCGGCGCCGGATCCGGCAAGACGCACGAGATGGCCGCGCGCATGGCAGCCGGGATCGCTGCCGGCGCGTACGACGTCGAGGGCATGGCAGCCGTCACCTTCACGCGCAAGGCCGCCGCGGAGCTGCGAGGACGTTTCCAGCTTGCGCTCGAAGAGCAACTGAAGACCGCCGATGCCGCCGGTGCGGCCCGCATCCGTGCGACGCTGTCGAACCTGGAACGGTTCTTCGCGGGCACCATCCATTCGTTCTGTGCGCACCTGCTGCGTGCGAGACCGGTGGAAGCCGGCGTGTCGCCAGGATTCACCGAGCTCGACGAGCTCGAGGACGCGCACCTGCGAAAACAGGCGTGGAACGACTTTCTCGTGCACGAGCGATCGAGGGCAACCCGCTGCTCGAGGAACTGCGCGAAGCGGGACTGAAATCGTCCGAGCTCGACAAGGCGCTCGAGGTCGTGTGCGACGACGACGATGTGGAGTTTCCGCCGGGAGAGGCGGAGTGCCCGGACATCAAGAAGGCGTGGAAGGAGCTGGAGAAGTTCTGGGCGGCGATGCAGAAGCTATTGCCGGCGCAGATCGCCCCAGACACGAAGTGTCCAGACGCAACTGGCGTGCTGAGCGCTTCAAGCGCCAATACCGTGTCGCCAGTACCCGCCGCAATCGCCCGGCGGTGGTCGCACAGCTTCTCGGGATCTGGAACTTCGGGCCGAAGATCACGCAGTACCAGTGGGCGAGTGACGCTGCCGGCAAGGAGGCTCGCGAAGGAAAGAGTCGCCGCTCTTCACGAGCCGTTCCGCTCGGACGTCGTCGAACCGTTCATCACCGCGTGGCGCGAATATCTCTATCGCCTCATCGTCACGCTCGTCACGCAGGCACGCGCGTCGGCAGTCGGCCGAGAGAAGACGACGGAACACGCTCAACTACAACGATCTGCTGCAGCTTGCGGCGAAGATGCTGCGCGAGAACGGGGACGTGCGGCGCGCGCTGCAGCAGAAGTATCGGTGGTTGTTCGTGGACGAGTTCCAGGACACGGATCCGGTGCAGGCCGAGATTATGTTTCTGCTGGCGGCCCACGAGAAGCCGTCGACTCGGCGGAAGGCCGACTGGCGCACCATGCCGCTACGCCCGGGCGCGCTCTTCGTCGTCGGCGATCCAAAGCAATCCATCTATCGCTTCCGCCGGGCCGACATCGAGATCTACAACCAGGTCCGCGCGCGGTTCGAAAACGACGACAACGCGGATGTCGTGTTGCTGACGACAAACTTCCGGTCGGTTGAGCCGCTGTGCGAGTGGGCGAACGAGGTGTTCGCGAGCACGTTTCCGGCCAAGGCGACGGCACAGTCGCCGACGTTCGCGCCGCTCGAACCCGCGCCTCGACACGCGTCAGCGCCCGCGCCGCCCGCCTGAAGGAGTCTGCACGCTCACGATCGAGGAGTCCGTGGCTGGAGCCGATGTGCCTGCGGCCGAGGCCGAGCGGATCGCGCAGTACATCCGCGCCGAAGTGGATGCCGGCCGGCGCACGTGGGGCGACTTCCTGATTCTCACGCGCAAGAAAACGCAGCGGCTGCTTCCGTACGTAAAGGCGCTCGAAGAGTTGCAGATCCCGATGGAGGTCTCAGGTGCGGGCGCGTTTGCCGAGTCGTCCGAGGTCAACGATCTCGCGCATCTGCTGCGTGCACTCGGCGATCCGCAGGACGCGGTGAGCCTGGTCGGTGTGCTTCGCGGGCGGCTGTTTGGCATCAGCGACCAGCAACTGTTTCAGTGGAAGCAGGCTGGCGGCTGGTTTTCGATCTTCGCCGACACGGAACGCGACTCGCTCAAGGCTTTGGCCGTCGCCCGGGCGATTGCGACGCTCGCGCAGTGGTATCGATGGACGCGCGTGCTGCCGATTGCGGCCGCCATCGACAAAATCCTCGAAGACTCCGGATACCTGGCGTTGGCGGCGACGACTCCGGCGGGCGTGGAGGCGGGCGATCTGCTCCACGCGGTGGATCGTGTGAGGCAGGTCGCGGAGCGCGGCGGCAATCTCTCCGACGCGGCTGAAGCGCTGGACGAAGATCTCGAGGCGATCGGCGACGTCGAGTCGCTGCCGCTCGAGCCCGGCCGCACCGACGTCGTCCGCCTGATGAACCTGCACAAGGCCAAGGGGCTGGAGGCGGCGGTTGTGTTTCTTGCCGACCCGCTGGGCGGCGCACGCGGCGGCGTGAGCCGCCGCATCGTGCGCGACGGCGTCAACGCGCGCGGCTGGTTTGTCGTCGAGCGACCGGAAACAGAACGGCAGATGGTACCGACCAGTGCTCGCGCGGCCCGCGGACTGGGACGGACACGTCGCTATCGGAGCAGGCGTTTCTCGCCGCGGAGGAAACGCGCCTGCTGTACGTGGCCGCCACCCGCGCGAGAGACCTGCTCGTCGTTGGCCGCTCGGCGCGCGAGGGGAGCAGTCGTCCCTGGGCGGCGCTGGATCCGTTCCTGCGCAAGGCGCCCGAACTGCCGATTCCGAAGACGGTCGGTGTGCCGAAGTCCACGCGCGTAGACGTCTCGGACACGGCGCGTGCCAATGCCGCCGAGGCGCGACGCCTGGCTCACGAACGCACGAAGGAACCCTCCTGGTCGATCGCTTCGGTCACGGCGGAAGCGCGTCACATCGTGAAGATGACGCGCGCCGAGGAGCCTGCCGCCGCCGACGACCCCACGCGGGTCGTGGTGCCCGACACACACAGCCATCGGGCCGATGCGGGTGCCGCCTGGGGCACGCTGATTCACGGGCTGCTCGAACACGCGATGCGGCACGAGCACGCCACGCGCGAGGACCTGCGTCGCCTCGCGATGTGGCTGACGATAGAGGAGCCGAAGCTGCGGACGGTGATCGACGAGGCGCTCGACACGGTCGAGCGCGTGCGCAAGGCGGATTTCTGGAACACCGCGCAGGCGAACGAGCACTCGGTGGAGACGCCGTTCATGGTGGCGGATGGCCGCGACCTGCGGGCGGGAGTGATCGATCTGATTCACCGCGATGGCGACGGCTGGGTGATCACGGATTACAAGACGGACGTGGATGCATCGGTGGATACGGCGAATGTTTATGCGATGCAATTGCAGGCTTATAAGAAGGCACTCGCCGCCTGCGGTTTAGCTGTCGCGGATGTCCACATTGCGCCCGTCCGCCGACCTGCCGGCGACTGACGCATGGCGAACTGGCTGAACCTCCGTCTCGTGGTCACCGGCTATCCACGCGATGTCGCTGCTTTCGCGAAGGCGGCCGGCGCCCCAGAGGGGCGGATCGATACACGCAAGAGCAGCGTCTTCACCCGCGAGATGGAACACGGCGAAGGCGGTGACCTCGAGGCTGACCGAGCGCGCGTGTTCCGCCGCCGCTTCCGCCGCGCGTCGTATCGATTCCAGGCTGCAAACATTGATTTCACAGAGCACTTTGTCGCCGTGTCGAGTCGCTATCCGCGGCTCGCCTTCACCCTCGTGTGGAGCGATCCAAACGGCGACTCGCACGGGAGTGACCTGCTGCGCGCTGGGCGCAAGCGTTCGTGGCAAGTATCCGGGTCACAGGGCGAAAAGATCTTCATGAAGCACTACCGTGTGGCCGGCGTCGTTTCGAGAAACGGCGAAGTGGATTACGACCACCCGTATGCCGACGCGGCTGAGTGGGAAGCGTTCTTCGAAATGATGGATGTTGCCGAAGGACACTGGGATGATCTGGTTGCAGACTGGCTGAGAAAGCGCCCGCGTCGCGCAGGCGCCACTCGGCAGCCGGCTCGTACTGCTCGCTAATCCCACTCCGCACTTGATGTGACGTAGGAAGTGTACCTGAATGTCCGCATGGCCTATGGACACGACGTCAAGTTTCGCGAGCGCGTCGTAGCGGCCCATGCGGCGGGCAAAGGGGGCGTCCACGCGCTCGCGGAGGTGTTTGGGATCGGGTACGCACGGTCCAACGCTGGCTCGTGCGACAGCGGGCGACGGGGTCCGTGGCCCCCGCACCGGGAGCTGGTGGCTGGAAGTCGCCAATCGACACGACGGTATTGACCACGCTCATTCGAGAGGCGCCGGATTCGACCGCCGCGGAGTTGTGCTGGGAGTACAACCGGCGCGTCGACGCGAGCCACTGGACCAGCGTGGCGGCCATTGGCCGGGCGCGCCGGCGGTTGGGGTTCGTGTGTAAAAAAAACGCCCGCGGCCAAGTGAAGTGGATCGGCCCGACGTCGCCGCCAAGCGGACGGCGTTCCTCCGCTGGATGAAGCGAATCGATCCCCGACGCTTGGTCTTCATCGACGAATCGGGCGCGAATCTCGCCATGGGCCGATCGCACGCGTGGGTGCTGCGGGGCGAGGAGTACGTGGAGCCGCGGCCGATGAACTGGGGCGACAACTTGAGTCTGATCGGCGCCGTGCGACTGGGCGGTTGGGTGACGTTGGGCACGCAGTGGAAAGCCGTCAAGGCGAAGGACTTCACCGCGTGGGTCCGCGACCGATTGGCACCACGCCTGCAACCGGGCGATATTGTGTTGCTCGACAATCTTCGCGCCCACAAAGCGCCGACGGTCGCGGCCCTGATTGCCCGGCGCGGGGCCACGGTGAAGTTCCTGCCGCCGTATTCGCACGACTTCAATCCGATCGAGGCGGTGTGGGCGCTGGTGAAGAAATACATTCGGACCTTCGCGCCGCGCACGGCCGCCGCGCTGCGTCGCGCCGCGCGCGCTGCGCGCCACGTCGTGGACGCCGATCACTGCGCGCAGTTCTTCGCCCATGCCGGGTACGTCACATCAAGTGCGTGAAGGGATTAGATCCGTCCGCAGGTTCTTCCACGATCACTGATAACAGCCTATGCAACACAATCTTCGCACCCTAATCCGCGAACGCCTCGCCGCGGAGGAATTGCTGCAAACCAACTGGGCCACTCTCGTGCTCGCCGGCTGCGACGGCCGCGCCGCGCTCGAAGCGGTGCTCACGAGAAGCGAAGCTCCGGTTCCTCCGACGGAGGTCGATCAGGCGGCGCCGAAGTCCGGCGCGTATCTCTCGTCAGTGACGGTCGAAGGGTTTCGCGGCATTGGACCAAAGCAGACGCTGAAGCTTGCACCCGGTCCCGGCCTCACCGTGATCGTCGGCCGCAATGGCTCTGGCAAATCCAGCTTCGCCGAGGCGCTGGAGGTGGCCTTCACCGGCAACAGCAATCGGTGGTTGAATCGCCCGAAGATCTGGAAAGAAGGCTGGCGTAACCTCCATCAGCCGGATCCGGCGCGCATCGAAGTGGAAGTGCTGCTCGAGGGCCAAGGGCCGGCGTCCATGGTGAGCACGTGGGAGAAGAACGCCGCGCTCGACGATCAAAAAGCATTCGTGCAGCCGAAGGGCAAACGCAAGACCACGATCGAGGAACTCGGGTGGGACGGTGCGTTGAAGTTGTATCGGCCGTTCTTGTCGTACAACGAGCTTGGCTCGATGCTCGACGAAGGACCGTCGAAGCTGTATGACGCGCTCTCCACGGTGCTCGGCCTGGAAGAACTCGTCACCGCGCAAGAAGCGCTGGCAAAGAGCCGGCTGGAACGGCAGCGCCCCCTCGACGAAGCGAAAGAGGGACGCGAATCGCTGGTCGCGGCGCTAGAGGAGTTACTCGAAAACGATTCCGATCACCGTGCGTCGGGGTGCCTCGAGGCGCTCTCGCAAAAGAACTGGGGACTCGACGCGCTTGCCCAGCTGCTTTCGGCCGCCACCGTGCGTCCGGCAGACGACGAGATCAACGTGCTGACGCGGGCCGTCGCGCTCGAAATCGTCGACGCGGCAAGAGTCGCCGCCGTCGTCCAAGCGGTTCGCTCTGCGGCGGCGAAGCTTCAGGCGCTCGCCGGCACCGATGCCGAGCGCGCGCGGCAACTTGCCACTCTGCTCGATCAGGCGCTCGCGTTCCACTCGGCTCACGGCGACGACGATTGCCCGGTGTGCGGGCGCGATAGCGCCTTGAACGCAACGTGGGCACACGAAGCCCGGCGCGAAAGCACACGGTTCAAGGAAGCGGCGGCCAGCAGCGCGCAGGCGCATCGAGCCGCGGACGAAGCGCTGCGGTCGGCTCGTGAGTTGATGAGCCCTCCGCCACGATTGTTCACGCAACTGTTCGAGATCGGTCTTGACGGTCTCGCTGCCGCGCGCGACGCCTGGACCGAATGGCATTCTGCGCATGGCAGCGCGGATCTCGTCGCCGTGGCCGATCATCTGGAGCGCGCTCACGAGCCGCTCGTCGAAGCGGTTAATGCGCTGAGAAAAGCAGCCGCGGTGGAAGTGCAGCGGCGCGAAGACCGGTGGCGTCCAATCGCCACCGCCCTTGAAGCGTGGTTGCCAACCGCGCGCGATGCTCGTGCAGCCGCGGAGGATATCCCGCGCATCAAGCAAGCCGAGACGTGGTTGAAGGACGCGTCGGCGGAGCTGCGCAATCAACGCTTCGCGCCCATCGCCGACCAGGCGATGGAAACATGGCAGCACTTGCGTCAGCAGAGCAATGTCGAGTTGGGCCGCATCGAGCTCGTGGGCACCAAGGCGCAACGCCGTGTCTCGCTCGATGTCACCGTCGACGGTGTGCCCGGCGCGGCCCTCGGGGTTATGAGCCAGGGCGAACTCCATGCGCTTGCGCTGAGCCTCTTTCTCCCTCGCGCGACGCTCCCCGACAGCCCATTCCGATTCGTCGTCATCGACGACCCGGTGCAATCGATGGACCCCGCACGTGTCGATGGCTTGGCGCGTGCCCTCGAGGACACCGCCAAAACACGCCAGGTGATCGTGTTTACGCACGACGATCGACTTGCGGAAGCCGTGCGACGGCTGACCATCAAGTGCAGTCTGCTGAGCGTCACGCGCCGGCCGAAATCGGTGGTTGAAGTGCGGTGCGCCCTCGATCCGGTGAAGGCAAGCATCGAGGACGCGCTCGCGCTGGTTCATACGACGGAATTACCGCGCGACATCCTCCGTCGCCTGGTTCCAGGGTTTTGTCGCGCCGCACTGGAGGCGACGCTGATGACAGTCGTCCGCAAGCAGAAGCTCGCTGCGGGCATGACCACCGGCGACATCGAGGAGCAGCTCAAAGCCGCCAACAAGCTCACGCCGCTCGCGGCGCTGGCATTCTTCGGCGACAAGGATCGCGGCAGCGACGTGCTCAGGCGAGTGAATCAATACGGGACGTGGGCGGGCGACGTGTTCCAGCAGTGCAAAGAGGGTGTTCATGTCGGCGTGACGGTGGATCTGAATGACATGATCAAAGACACCGAACGTCTCACCGAGAGGGTGTTGGAGCGCGTGTGAGCGTTGACGCGACGACGCTCCTCGCCAACGCCCGCGCGTTGGTGCAGCGCTACGACCCCGCAACGGTGGGCATGTGGCCGCGCGCGACGGCGCTGCTTACGCGTCAGGCGCTGGAACTGGCCATCGACGAGGTGTGGCGGAGGGACGCGCCGGGGGTGGAGCGATGCTCGATGCGCGCCCAGTTGATCTGTCTTCCCGCGTACGTGAAGGACAGCAGCTTTGCGCGAGACGTGGCGTACGCCTGGTCCGGGCTGAGTCGCGCCTGCCACCACCACGTGTACGAACTGCCACCGACGGCGACGGAGCTCGCGGGGTGGATCGAAACGGTGGAGCGGCTCGTAGAGCAGTCGCAACGTCGCGGATAATGCTTTAAGAATCGCCGCCTTGCCGTGGTGGCCCCGGGTGGCTGAAACTTTCGTGCTCCAGGGCGCAACACACCGACTACAACTCATGAACCCCACCGGCATGGCCGAGGGATTGGCCGGGTTCTTTGCGCGTCACCCGATAACCGCGTCCTCAACAGCGCACGTAGGCGCATAGTGCTGTCATTGTCAGCGCTCATCTGAAACTTCAAAGCTACGGCGCGGACGGCGAGCGCGTTCGAGAACGTCAAATGCACTTCGCGGAATAGCGGCCGCTTCCTGGTTCATCCAGCCGGCGACCGATAGCGCGATATTTGAATCTTCGCGATTAGCGCCGTCCATCTCGCGGCACTGGCGCCGCAATCGTGCACGGCATCAGAACCGACGCGTCAAGACGGACGCGGCGAACCCAAACCAGGCAGCCGCGGATGATCCGCGAATATCCGCTGCGGCAACGCGAAATCCAGGCGCGGTGCGTAAGCCTCTCGAGCCTCTTCGAGCTGCTCGAAGATCTCTTCCGCCAGCCTCGACGGCGCTTGCACCTTCGCGAACGGCCCGAAGCTGAGCACCCAAGCGCGCAACGCGTAGTCGACGCTCACCGGACGGTTGCAAATCTCGGCGGCGGCGCGCACCAGGCCGCTCAGCACATGATCGTCCGCCGGGATAGCGGATCAGCACGCCCTGAAGGCGTCGGCGGCGGACCCGGTGGCGGCCGCTCGAAGGGGTTCTGAGCACAGTCAGCACGGTCAGCAGGACGATAAGCCGTATTAGGGCTTTCTGGAAATTCACATAATGCCCGTTCTAAGCCCCTCCCCCTCACGACAGCCGGCGAGCCTGTGCAGATCTGCGCAGTTGCGGGGTTTGAAGTACACACCCTTTGTGCGTCTATGTTCCTCGAAGGCGCAAGCTGGAATGGATTCCGTGCTGAGTTAAGGCCATAATCCACCTGTTCCGGCACAGCCAGCTTTAGATGTGGAACGATGACGTCTGACCACGCCCCCAGCGACGACGCCACGACTTGGATCGGCCCAATTGGCACCGCCCCGGGCACTTCGCACGGCACTGGCCCCCTCGTCCCCGGACAGACCTTCGGCCCTCGCTACAACATCATCCGGCTGCTGGGCATCGGGGGCATGGGCGCGGTTTATCACGCCTGGGATGCGGAACTCGGCGTCGCCGTGGCGCTCAAGGTCATCAAGCCGGAGGTGATGGCCGACGCCCTTGCGGCGGAGGAGGTCGAGCGGCGCCTGAAACGTGAGTTGGTGCTTGCCCGCGAAGTGACCCACAAAAACGTCGTGCGCATCCACGACCTCGGGGAGATCGACGGCATCAAGTACATCACGATGTCTGTACGTCGAGGGCGCCGACCTCGCGACGATCATCCGGCGTGAGGGCAGCGTACCGGTGCCGCGGGCGCTGCGGATTGCGCGGGCGATTGTGTCCGGCCTGCAGGCGGTGCACGAGGTTGGGGTGGTGCACCGTGACTTAAAGCCAGAGAACATCAGGGTCGAGGGCGAGAGCCGCGCTGTCGTCATGGATTTCGGGATTGCGCACTCGACCGGGCGCGAAAGCGAACGCCTCCCCACCGAGATGCCGACGATGGTGCGCCAGAAGTCGGCGGTGGTCCGGAATCAAACGATGCTAGGGACTGTCGTCGGCACAGTCACCTATATGTCGCCGGAGCAGGCGCGCGGCGAGCCGGTGGATCAGCGCTCCGATATCTACTCGCTTGGGCTGATTTTCTACGACATGCTGGTAGGGCGGACGCGAATCGGCCCCGCAACTGATCCGAAGACCGAGCTGCAAGCGCGTTGCGACGCACCGCTCCGTCACGCGCGGGCGATCAATCCCGACATACCGGAGCCGGTCGACGCCATCGTCTCGAAGTGCGTTCAGCCGGAGGCGGCACAGCGTTATCAGACCTCCGCGGAGTTGATGGCCGACTTGGAGCGGTTGGACGACAACGGCAAGCGTCTTCCGTTCACACGGCGCGTAACGCGCTTGCAACTCGTCGTCGCCGGGCTAGTGATCGTCGGCCTGCTCGCTGGCACGTGGCAAGCGACCCGCTGGTTCACGCCCGCAGCTCCGGTAGAAAAACAATCGGTTCCGGTTTTGATCGCGGATTTCGAGAATACGACCAACGATCCGGTCTTCGACGGCACGCTCGAACAGGCCTTTGCCCTGGCGATGGAGGACGCGTCGTTCATCAGCACGTATCCACGTGCCTCGGCGATGACTGTCGTCGCTCAGCTGAAACCGGGCACGACGCGTCTCGACGAGAACCTGGCCCGGCTCGTCGTGCAGCGCGAACCGGACATCAAGGTGGTGCTCGCCGGCCGAGTCGAGAAAGCGGCGAACGGGTATCGTGTCAGCGTTCGTGCGGTCGATCCGGTGCCTGGCACCACGCTCGCCGAGGACACACGATCGGCGGACACTAAAGGGGAGGTGCTGCAGGTGCTTGCTCCGATCGCCGCGAGCATCCGCGAAGCGCTCGGCGACACAAAGAGCGAGACTGAACGGATCACCGCGAACGAGAGCTTTACCGCAGCGTCGCTCGAAGCAGCGCGCGACTACTCCCATGCGCAGCGGCTCGCCAACAGCGGTCGCGATGAAGAGGCGATGGTGTTTTACGACCGCGCCATCAAACAAGACCCGAATCTCGGTCGTGCCTACGCCAGCATGGCGCTGAGCGCCGGCAAGCTCGGGCGCACGCAGGAAGCCGAAGCACTCTGGAAACAGGCGCTGTCGAAGCTCGATCGCATGACGGAGCGCGAGCGCTACCGAACACTTGGCATCTATTACATGCAGGTGCTCGGCAACGACGAACTAGCGCTCGAGCACTATCGCACGCTCGTGCAGAAGTTTCCCGCCGACGGCGCGGCGCACAACAATCTGGCCATTACGCATTTCCGCCTGCTCGACTTTACGCGCGCACGTCAGCAGGGCGCCGAGGTGCTCAAGATCTATCCGCAAAGTATCCTCTACCAGTACAACTACTCGCTCTACGCAATGTACGCGGGCGACTGGGCGGCCGCCGAGAAGGCCGCGACCTACGCGGCCCAAAATCCTGACGCGCCGCCGGCAAAAGCGTTTTTCGTACTCGCGATGGCGGCGCTGGTGCGCGGTGACGCGGCGGCAGCCGTGACGGCGTACGAAAACGCGCGCTCGCGGGCGGGCGCGCGGGGAGCGTCGCTCGCATCGATCGGCCTTGCCGACCTCACGATGTATCAGGGCCGGTACGCGGAGGCCGAACAGATTCTCACCGCCGGGATCGCCGGTGATCTGGTCGCCAAGAACGCGGTTAACGCCGCTGCTAAATTCGTCGCACTGGCCGAGGCGCAACTCGCGCTGCGGAAGAACGACGCCGCGCTCGCGTCCGCCCATGAAGCACTAAAGCTGCTTCGCACTGAGTCGGTAATGGTTCCGGTGGCCAGAGTCTTCGCGGCAGGGGGAAAGGAACGCGAGGCACGCGCCCTCGGAGTGGAGCTCGAAGGGCGCCTCCAGCCGCGAAGCCGATCGTACGGCAAGCTGATCGCCGGGGAGCTCGCCTTGCGCCATGGACAGGTCGCCGAAGCGGTGGATGCCTTCCGCGCTTCGCAACAGCTCGTCGATCAAACGGCGACCGGCGGCAACAAGGGTTACTGGCTGGCACGGTTCAACCTGGGAATCGCGTATGTTCTCGCCGGATCGGAAAACGCTGCGGCAGCGATCGGAGAATTCCAGACCTGCGTGAAGCGGCAGGGTGAAGCTGCAGCCGTTTTCCTCGACGATGTTCCTACCTATCGCTATTTCGTGCCGCTGCCGTATTGGATGGCCCGCGCGCAGGAAACGCTGAGTGCCAGCGAGGCTGCGAAAAACTACCAGCAGTTCCTTCAACTGCGTCCGGTGGCTAGCGGCGATCCGCTGGCGGCGGATGCGCAGGCGAGGCTGGCGAAGACGAAGTAGCGGGTCTAGTCGAGCACGAGCCGGACGGCCCGGGGCCGGCTACGTTAGCCGACAACCGCAGCAGTCGCAGGAGCGTCCCGGATAATCCTCAAGGATCGGCGCCTTGCCGCCGAACTGGGTCGCGAGGACCCGCCGCCCGCAAGGTCGGTCGACCCGCGCGCGTCGATCGCCGCCAATCGCCCCAGCGGCGATGGTTGGTGTAGGATGCATCGGCGTTTCACCCCAGAACATCAGCCATAACGCTTCAAAAGGGGAGACACGTATGAACCGAGCACAGATTGGCGGAATCGCGTTGGAGTATGACGTCCGAGGAAGCGGCGAGCCCGTCGTGCTGATTCACGGCAGCTTCATCGCTGATGGCTTGAGGCCACTAATGGCAGAACCCTCGTTGACGGAACGGTACCAGCTGTTTCTGTATCACCGGCGTGGATTCGCCAGCAGCACCCATCTTGATGCCCCGATCAGCATCGCGCAGCAAGCGGCGGACTGCCGCGCGCTCTACAACATGTGGGCATTCAGCGGGCCCACTTCGTTGGACACTCTTACAAAGGAAACATTGCCTTACAGCTCGCGCTGGATGCGCCAGACGTCGTCCATTCCATCGCGTTGCTCGAGCCAGCGCTGCTCGCCGTTCCCAGCGCGCCACAACTGATGGAAGCTTTCACTCCAGCGTTTCAAATGTACGAGGCAGGCGACATGACAGGGGCAATCGATGGTTGCCTCCGAGTAGTCTTCGGTCCGGGATACCGTGACGGGCTGGACCGCGTGCTTCCCGGCGCTTTCGCACAGGCTGTCACCGATGCCGACACGTTTTTCCGGTTTGAAATGCCGGCGTTACAACAGTGGAGCTTCACGCAGGCGGATGCTAACCGCATCAAGCAACCAGTGCTTTCTGTGGTTGGCTCCGAGAGCCACACTCTATGGAAAGGCCGGGCAGAAGTGCATGAGCTGGTGCAGGCTTGGTGGCCCCGGGAGGCTGAAACTTTCGTGCTCCAGGGCGCAACACACCGACTACAACTCATGAACCCCACCGGCATGGCCGAGGGATTGGCCGGGTTCTTTGCGCGTCACCCGATAACCGCCTCCTCAACAGCGCACGTAGGCGCATAGTGCTGTCATTGTCAGCGCTCATCTGAAACTTTAAGGCTACGGCGCGGAATCGGCGAGCGCGTTCGAGAACGTCAAATGCACTTCGCGGAAAGCCGCAATCGTGCACGGCGTCAGAACCGACGCGTCAGGACGGACGCGGCGAACCCAGACCAGGCAGCCGCGGATGATCCGCGAATATCCGCCGCGGCAACGCGAAATCCAGGCGCGGTGCGTAAGCCTCTCGTGCCTCCTCGAGCTGCTCGAAGATCTCCTCCGCCAGTTTCGCCGGCGCTTCCACCTTCGCGAACGGCCCGAAGCTGAGCACCCAGGCGCGCAAGGCGTAGTCGACGGTCACGTTGAGCGTGAGTCGAACACCGCCGCTGGCGAGATCTTCGAGCTTCTGCGACTTGTGCCAGCGCCGTTCGCGGATGTAGTCCGCGACGCGGGGTGAGAACGTGATCACCACGCGCTCCGGTTTCCCTTGGTTGACGCCGAGCGAGTGCGCGAAGGCCTTCCCTGCGGGCTCCGCCGAGATGCGGAAGCGCTCCTCGAGCACCGAGAGCTTCTGAATCCGCTCGATCGCGAACGTGCGGATCTCCTCGTATTCCGGGACGAACGCGAGCAGATACATCCCTCCCTCGGCATGCACCAGCCGATACGGATGGACGACGTAGTCCTTGGCGCGCTGGTGGGAGGCGGAGTAGTAGCGCATGGCACAGACGCGTTGATCGAACGAGGCTTCAATCAGCCGAACGAGGTGCTCGTCCCGCTTCTTCCCCCCGCCGGTCTTCACCGGAACCGGCTTGGCTTCGAGCAGTGCCGGGAGCCGATTGAGGAAGGTCCGCATGCGCGGCGGCAGCGACTTCTCGATCTTGCTCGTGATCGCCTTGAGCGCCGGCCCGAACGGCGCGCCGGCCAGGCCGTCCACCATCGCGCGACTGAGATAAAGCGAGCACAGCTCCATCATCGACACTCCGAGGTCGGCAAGGCCATGAAACGGGGCGGTCAGCAACTTCCATCGCGTCTGGCGCCCGTCCCGTTCATCAGTAAGCGGGAAGCCCACTTCCTGCAGCGCGGCCAAATCGCGCCAGATGGTCCGCGTGGTGACACCGAGTTCACGCGACAACTCGTTGACGGTGGCGCCGTTCCGCTGCGCATCGAGCGCGCGGAGGATATTCCATTGCCGGATTACTTCTGCGTTGCGCGGCATCGTGGCTAACTACGAAGGCGGACAATATCACCGCATTGCCGAAACGGAGAAACGTTGCCGCGGCATGTCGTGTCGGTGCCGAAGACGCCTCGATCCTTCAATCGGGGCTGCTGGTGCGTCGCACGCGCGTCGGCCGGCGGAATCTCGTTCTCGCCGCGCCGGTGTGCCTTCCGGCGCGGAGGGCAGCTGCCCTCGCTCCAAGCGGAGGGACCGATCGATCCATGCGTCGTGAGCACCGCGCGTTAGCGTCACGCTGCATCTCGGGCGTCGGGAGACGGAGCTCGTTGCCGTCAATCCCGCGCCGCGGCGGGTGGTGATGGAGGAAAGGGCCGCGGACCGACATCCGCTAGTGGCGATGCGGAGTCGTGCGATGCGAGCCTATCCTCGGCGGATTACTAAACACTGGGCGACTTCTCGCGAGCTATTCCGGTTTCCAAAGACGACGCGCGATCTCGGAGGCCCCCAGAAACACGTCACACCTGTCGCAGCGCCTCGGTCGGTTGAACACGCAGCGCTCGGCGCGCCGGTGTGGCGCACGCCAGCACGCCCACGGCCGCCATGATGACGGACGTGATCACCGACGAGACGAGGAGATCCGCGGTCAGGCTGTCGGCGCGCCACGCGAGGAGCAGGATGAGGCTGTTGCCGGCGATGATGCCGCCGCCGAGCTGACGACCGGCACGGGCAAAAACGGTACGCAGCACGCGCCGGGGGTTGGCGCCGAGTGCGATACGGATGCCGATCTCGCGGGTGCGACGCTGCACGGCGACGGCCATGAGCGCGTATAGGCTGGCCGCCGAGAAGACCAGCGCCACGAGCAGAACGCTGCCGAAGACGACGCTGCCGCCCCCCATCCGTATTCGCTCCTGTGCGACGATGTCGTCGAGGGTGACGATATCCCGGAGGTGCAGACCCGCATCGACCTGCCGGGCAAGGGCGGCTACGCGGGGCGCAAGCGGCGCGGCGTCCCCCGCGACGCGCACAGCGACCACGACAGGATCGAGCTCCGCCGCGGAGGCTGCGCGATAGATGTACGCTGCCCCACCCCAATCGGCGGGGAACAACATCCCCAGATCGGTGACCACGCCAACGATCTCGTGCCAGGGGCCCAGCTCGCGCTCGCTGCCTGGCTGGAGCGTGCGGACGCGTGCGCCCACGGGATTCCTGCCCACCACGCGCATGAACGCCTCGTTGACCACGACGGGCCCGTTCGGCGTCCCAGCGTCAGCGGTCTGCAAGCCGCGGCCGGCCACGATCTTGGCGCCGAACGCGTCGTGATAGCCGGCACCGACAGCAGCCATCGCGAATCCGCCCTCGTAATTGCCGTGCAGGCGAGCCGGAGGTGCACCGTCCTGCTCCATTTCCACCGCCACCCACTCCGGGGACATCGTCGGCAGGCGATCGCCGTGCGTCACGTGCGTCACACCAGGCTCCTCACGCAACCGGCCCGCGAGCTCTTCGTATGCACGCGCGCGACGCGCGCCGATCTGCCCATCGTCAGGCACACCGCGCTCGCCGGCCAGCGCCTCGTTGTCCATCTTGAGGCGGAGGGTGAGGTAACGCTCCGTCGGAAACGCTGGCCACCTCGACTCGTTGTGCAGGGAGTTGGTGAAGATTCCCACCGCGGCGGGCACGAACAGCAGCGTGCACGCCACCTGCGCGCCGACCATGAACGACCAGATGCCGCCGAACTTCATCGTCCCGCCGGTGCTCGTGATCCCCTGCAGTCCCCGCAGGACGGACCCGCCTGTGGCCTTCAGTGCCGGCAGCAGGCCGATCAGTGCCGCGGCGACGAGCGCGAGCAGCAGCACATACGCAATGGTGGCAGGCTCGAGCCGCAGATCCACCCAGAACGGCAGGCCGTCTCCAATGATCTGACTCGCCCGGGCCCAGGCATAACGCACTGTCGTCTGGGCCACGACGAGCCCGAGCACGGCAGCGGCGAGGGCCAGCACGAACCCTTCGGTGACGATCTGCGCGATCACGCGGGCACGGCTCGCCCCCAGCGCGTGACGGACGACCATCTCCGATTCGCGCATCGCCGTGCGCGCGAAGATCAGCGTCGCGACGTTCGCTGACACCGCCCCCAGCAGCAGCAGGACGATGGCGTGGACCGCCAGATCTTCCAGCCGCAGCGGATCAGCCGGCGTGCGCCCGGCGAATGCGCGAACGCGCGTGCGCAGGAGCGCGTGGGTAGTCGGCTGGTCGGCGGCAAAGCGTGCCGACACGACGTCGAGCTCCGCTGCGGCATCTTGCCAGCTCGCTCCGTCGGCGAGGCGGCCGAACACTTGCACGGCCGGCCCTTCGCGCGGCGGCCCGTCCTGGACCGGCAATGGCACCCATACCTGCTGATTGTGCGGGAAGCCGAAGCGCGGCGGCATCACGCCCACCACGGTGCGAGCCGTGCGACCCACCGTCACGACGCGGCCGATGATCGCCGGGTCGCGCAGGAACTGTCTCTGCCAGACGTCGTAACCCAGGACCACGACGGGCTCCGCACCCGGCATTTCGTCCGTCGGCTGCAGCGGCCTGCCGAGCACTGGCGGCACGCGGGTGAGCGGAAACGCCGACGCCGTGATCTCCGCTACCCGCAGGGCTTCGACACGGCCTTCGCCCGTGAGCACGTTGCGCTCGCTCACGCGCGCGGCACCGAGTTCCGCCACCGTCTTGAGCGACCGCCGCCAGATCGCGAAATCGTGGAGCACCCTCGGCTCCACGCGTGATGCCGCCGCGTCCTGCGTCTCCAGGCGCACGATTCGACCGCCTTCAGGGAACGGCAGCCGTTTGTACAGCAGTTCGCCGGCGACTTCGATGCCGACCGCCCCAATCGCGATGGCGGCCGCCAGCGAGAGGCCCCCGATGATCGTGAGCGCCGGATATTTCAGCAGCATACGCGCGCCCAGCTTCCAGTCGAGCCACGAGACTGCGGTCAGCAGACCGCGGCCCGAGGCCGCCGGACCTTCACCCGCCGTCATCGGGCCTCACCCCGCAGGCGCCCTGACCCTGCTGCCCCGCAAACCAGGCCGGCATTCATACGCTTCGCTCCTCCAGTCCGCATCGGACCCCGGCGCAAACTTTACAATACAAAGTCCTCTGTGTAAATCTGGGCCAATGCGAACCCGAGGCGACGTTATGTGAAGTTCAAGAAGGCCGTAATACGGCTTAGCGTCCGTCCTCTTCGGACTCCGGCGGAAAAACAAGGTTCAGGATTATGGCGGTCATCGTTCCTACAATGAGCGCCGAGCCGAGGATCGGATGCCACGCCTCCGAGAGTTGCGCGAGCGCCTCTGGAACGGTCTGGACGCCAACGCCGAGCCCGCACGCTACCGCAAGAATGAGCATCGTTCGGCCGGAAAAGTCCCCTTGCGCCACGATCCGCACGCCCGCCATCGTCACGAGCCCAAAAAGGACGACGGTCGCGCCGCCCAGCACCGCCGGCGGCATCACGGCAACGAGTGCGCCGAGTTTCGGCATCAGGCCGAGCGCCATCAGGATCACGGCCGTTGCGTAGCCGACCACACGGCTCGCGACCCCCGTGAGCTGGATCACGCCGTTGTTCTGCGCGAAGGTGGTGTTCGGAAGCGAATTGAAGACCGCTGCGAGGATCGAGTTCAATCCGTCGGCGAGCACGCCGCCGCGCACGCGCTGCATGTAGATCGGTCCCGACACCGGTTCACCCGACACCTGCGAGGTCGCGGTGATGTCGCCAACCGACTCGAGCGTCGTAATGAGGTAGCTGAACGCGAATGGCGCGAGGAACCGGAGGTCGAACGAAAGCCCGTAGCGGAATGGGGTCGGGAAGAGGAGCCAATCGGCTTCGCGTACGGGGCGGAAATCCACGACGCCGGCGATCCCGGCGACGACGTAGCCGGCGCCGAGTCCGAACGTGACGGCGCCAATCCTCCCGACGCCGCGGCCAAATCGATTGAAGAAGATGATCACGACGATCACCAGAAGGCCGAGGCCGAGATTACGCGCGCTCCCGAAGTCCTTCGCACCGACGCCACCGGCGAAATTCGTCATACCGACGTGGATAAGCGAGAAACCGATCATCATGACGGCCGTGCCGGTGACGACCGGCGCAAAGAGACGCGGCGCGAAACCGAGAACGAACGAGAGGATGATCTCCAGCGGCGCGGCGAGGATGCTCATGCCGAGCATCAACGGGATACCGCCGACTGCGCCGGCGGCCAGCGCAGGGCCGACGAAAGTGAACGACGTTCCCTGCACCGAGAGGAGCCCAGTCCCAACGGGCCCGACACGCATCACCTGCGTGACGGTAGAGATGCCAGAGGCGAAGAGCGCCATGCTCACGAAGAACGACGTTTCGTCCGGGGGCAGGCCGAGCCCCGCCGCGATGATGAGAGGCGGGGTGATGATGCCGACGAACATGGCAAGCGTGTGCTGGAACGCGATGAAGAACGTCTCGAGGACCGGAGGACGCGATTCCAGAGCATAGACGATGCCAAAGCGCGGTCGTAGCGAGGACACGGGCAATTCTAGCTTTGGTCTGGAGCTTCTCGAATGATCCTGGACGAACCTGGTGGGTCTGGTAGTCGCCGGCCCACGTTGGCTATCGACGCCGCAGCTCGTACACGTAGACCGGATCATCGGGTCGGCGCGACACAGCCGGATCTTGCCAATGGCCACGGAGGTCCCAGCCGGCGGCGAAACGGCGCTCAATTTCCGGCCGGCCGATCCCGCGCGGTCCACGGCGTTCCTTCTCCGCAAAGCCTGCGAGCAGCAGGGTCGCCTGAGGCGCGGCGACCGTGCTGACAAGCCGCACATACCCGTCGCGTGCCTCATCTGACAATCCGTGCAGCAGACCGTTGTCGGCGATCAACTGGAATCCAGCGCCAATCTCGGGCGCCGTGACGCGCGTCACATCCGCCTGCAGCGCGCGAATCGATACGCCGGCCGCCGCGGCTTTCGCGCGGGCTCGATTGAGCGCGACCTGCACGAAGTCAAACGCCGTGACGTCCCAACCGTGTTGCGCGAGATAGATTGACGTATCGCCTGTCCCGCATCCCGCGTCGAGCGCTTTGCCCGGTGGAAGAGCGGACGGACCCTCGATGAGCTCGCGCAGGCGCTCCGGGAGCGGGTGCCCCTCCCATGGCGGCGTGCCGAGGCGGTAGAACAGCCAGAAGAACAGCCGATTGAATCGCATCTCGGAAGTGTACGCGTTGATATGGCTGTCACTGGACAGACACGCTTGATGTCCGCGCATCCGATTTGCCGGTGTTCTGATGCGGACAGCCATCGCGCCAGGTAGCTGTTGAGAACGAGCACAACTGCAGTAGCCGAGAGGAAAAAAAACTACGGCTGTGCTATTGCGGATCGTCGGTGTCCGTCGACACTCCGAAGGGCGGTGACCTCTCCACACCTCCCTCACGTGCACGACCTGTGCGACGATGGCGTCCATACATGACACTGCATCGCGAAGACGTTGACGCGCCCGGCCCGATCCGGCGTCGCGTCACTCGCGTGGTGCGCCAGCGTCAGTACGCTTGCGAGTCGTTCCCGAATCATCCAGCAGCGTGTATCCGAACTCCTTGAAGGTACTTGCTTTCCTGGCGGCGTTCGTGCTCATTGACCGAGCCGCGTTCGCACAGGGCGGTATGAGATAACTTCTCGGATGGCGACGCTGCATTTCATCGCAGGCAAAGCAGGGGCTGGCAAGACGACGCTGGCGCGGAGGTTGGGACGAGAGCTGCCTGCGGTTGTCATTTGCGAGGACGAGTGGCTCTCGCAGCTTTCAGATCCGATCACGAACCTGGACGACTACCTCAAGGCATCGCGACGGCTGCGCGCTGCCCTCACGCCGCACGTCGTGGAGCTGCTGCGTCTCGGCAACAATATCGTGTTCGATCTGGGCGCAAGCAACGTCCCGCAGGGCCGGGCCTGGGTGCGAACCATTTTCGAGGCCGCGGGCGCAGACCATGTGCTTCATTACATTCCCGCGGACGATGACATCTGCCTCGCGCGTGTGCGCGAACGCAACGACTCGCAACCTGCGGGAGTATTCTTCGGCGTTGTGGCGGAGGAACTCGCGATCGAGGTCAGCAGGTACTTCACGCCGCCGGACGCCGAGGAAGGCTTTCAGGTGGTCATCCACGGGTGAACCACTGTTACATACGCAGCACGGTGAAGAGGTGAGAGTCATGACCTACATCCAGAAGCGGTTCCCTGCACGGTCACGCGTAGCGCTGGCGATCGCGCTGGCGCTCGTGACGGCCACGGCGGTGCCCGACAGCGCGGCCGTTCCAGAGAAAGGCACGGAAATCCTCTGGGACACGTATGGCATCCCGCACATCTTCGCGCCGGATCATCCCAGCCTGTTCCATGCCTACGGCTATGCGCAGATGGA
Organism: uncultured Acidobacteriota bacterium; assembly: GCA_963807105.1. Taxonomy (GTDB): domain Bacteria; phylum Acidobacteriota; class Vicinamibacteria; order Vicinamibacterales; family UBA2999; genus DASPWV01. The sequence goes on from CAWEAM010000003.1 coordinate 1,409,520, forward strand.
GGGGCATTCGGAGCTGCTGGTGCGGCTCTATGCGCAGGCACGGGGCCGCGCCGCTGAGTTCTACGGCGAGCGGTTCGTGGACAGCGATCGATGGGTTCGAACAACGGCATTCCGCAGAAGGCGAAACAGTGGAGGGCTCAGCAGTCGCCCGAGTTTGGTGCCTTGATCAATGCGTTTGCCGCTGGTCTGAATGCCTGGCGGCCAGGCATCCGGAGCTGTTGAGTCCATCGGCGAAGGCGATGCTGCCGCTGACGCCTGAGGACGTCTATGCGCACGGGCTGCGCATCATCCATTACGACTGGCTGACCAGCGAGCAGAACGTCTACGGGAAATTACGGCGCGAGCAGATCGAGACGCACGGATCGAATGGCTGGCCCATTGGTCCCGCGAAGAGCGCATCCGGTAACGCGATGCTCGTGAGCAACTCACACCTGCCTTGGCCGGGTGGTGGACCGGAAGGACGCCCCTCGGACGACAGCGACACCTATTTCGAAGCGCAGCTGACCGCGCCCGGTGTCACCTCGTACGGCGCCGTCTGGGTGGGCTTCCCCGTCCTCCGCCAGTGTTTCACCGAATTCGTGGCGTGGACGCAGACGACCAACGGGCCGACGGGCGCCGATGTCTATCGTCTGACTTTGAAGGACAACGGCTATGTGCTCGATGGGCAGACCAGGCCATTCGAGGTCGAGCAGCAAGTCATCAAAGTCCGCGGCGCGGACGGCGCGCTGCGCGACGAGCCTCTGACGATTCGCCGTTCGGTCCACGGTCCGGTGTTTACCGACGAGCGCGGCGTCGCCGTCGCGCTGCGCGTGGTCGCCGCGGATCGGCCGCGGATGTTCGAGCAGTTCTGGCGGATGGGCCTCGCCCGCAACCTCGAGGAGTGGCGCACCGCGATGCGGCTGCAGCAGTTGCCAATCTTCCACACGATGTACGCCGATCGCGATGGGCACATCATGAACGTCTACAACGCCGCGCCTCCGGTGCGTACGCATGGCGATCACAGTTACTGGAACGGCGTCGTGCCCGGCGATCGCTCGGATTTGATCGCGACCGATCGGATCGTCCCCTTCGACCAGTTGCCACAAGTGATCGATCCGCCGACCGGCTGGGTGCAGAACTGTAATGACTCCCCATGGACGTCCACCTACCCGATGACGATCGAGCCGGCGAAATTCGCACCGTACATCGCGCCGCCGCCGAGTTTGACGCAGCGGGCGCAGCGCAGCATCCGCCTGCTCTCGGCGCCCGGCAAGATCACGCTTGCCGATCTGAAAGCGTTGAAGCTGTCGACGCGCAGTGAAATTGCCGATCATTTTGTCGATGATCTCGTCGCCGTGGCGCGGCGACAGGGCACGGCCAGGGCCAAGGAGGCAGCGGAGATCCTGGCCATCTGGGATCGTCACGGCGAGAACACCAGTGACGGCGCGTTCGTGTTTCTGCGTTTTGTCCAGGCGGCGGGCAACAATTTCCAGAACATTGGCGGATACGCGGTGCCAGCAGATCCCCGGCAACCGCTGACCACCCCACGCGGATTTGCCGACCCAGCGAAGGCGGTGGCACTGCTCGACTGCGAAGCACGGCGGATCGAGAGTGAATACAAGACGCTGCATGTGATCTGGGGTGATGTGATCCGGCTCCGCCGCGGTGCCCTCGATCTGCCTGGCAATGGCGTACCTGGCACGCTTGGCGGCATCAGGACGATCGGCGCGAGCGCCTTCGCCGACGGCAAAGCGCAGATCCAGAGAGGCGACACGTTTTACGCGGTCATTGAGTTCTCCAAGACCGGTCCGCCAACCGGCGAAGCGCTGCTCGGCTACGGCAACTGGTCGCGTGCCGGATCGAAGCACATCGACGATCAGCTCGCGCTGGCCTCGCAGAAGAAGATGCGGCCGATCTTGCGCAGCCGTCAGATGATTGAAAAGAACCTGGAGGCGCGGACAACGTTCTAGCGGGTGTGGTTCGCGTGCAATCGACCGGAGGTGTTGGCTGGCATCTGGCCACCTTGAAACGACATGACAGGTCGAGGACCGCTGATCGTGACATTGGGACGGGCCGACGAGGACCGAATCACTGCGGTTGCCGAACTATTGCTCCGTTCGTTTCGAGACCTTTCTCCGACATGGGTGCCGACGCTGGAAGCCGCGCGCAGCAAAGTGTTGGAAGGACTCGAGCCAGGGATGCTCAGTCGCATCCTCCTTATCGAGGGTCGTGTGGGTGGTTGGGTAGGAGCGCGCCACGATTATGGCTCGGTCTGGGAACTCCACCCGCTCGTCGTCGATGAAGGTATCAGAGGCAGAGGATACGGGCGTGCGCTGGTCAATGACGTCGAACGTCTCGTGGCCGAACGCGGTGCGCTGACGCTGCTGCTGGGGACGAGTGACGAAGTCGGACGCACGACCCTTTTCGGCCGAGACCTCTTCCGCGATCCGCTTCGCGCTTTGCACAAAATCGAGCTGATCGGCACTCACCCACTGGGTTTCTGGCAGCGAGTTGGTTACAGGGTAGTAGGAGTTGTCCCTGACGCCGAGGGGTCAGGTAAGCCGACTATCCTCTTGGCCAAGCGAATCGGATCAGAGGCTCGAGCCGTCTCATCTGCAAGAGCGTGAAACCAGCCAGCCAAACCATTGGTGTCCGCGCCACGAGAACGCCGCTCCGCCTGGATTCGTCCTTTTCTTAGTGCCTTTCAAAGCCGCTTTGCCCTTGCTCGACTGGCGCTGGCTTGCCGCGGCAGCCACCGGAGTGGCACTGAACTTCGCGCAAAGCGTTACCCCATGGTGGCCAGCCATGTGGGTTGCGCTGGCTCCACTGCTCTGGGCGCTGCTTTTCACACCTTCGCTCCGTGAAACAGCAAAGCTCGCAACTTTGTCGAGCCTCCTCGGCCGAATAACCACTCTTCCGCCAATCCTGCGCGGCGCGACGATCGATCAGTCACTCGAGATTGCCGTCGTCGCGCTGTTGATCGTCGTGCCGTTTGCTGTTCCACTCGTCGCGATCGCTGTTCTTTGGCGGTTCGTCGTCACGGATCCGCGCGCATGGCATTCGCCGTTGGCGTTCTCACTGATCGCGGCGAGCATCGACCTCCTCTTCGGAACGGTCTCGTCGCACGGCACGTGGTCCAGCTGGGCAAACAGTCAGATGAATGTGCTGCCGGTGCTGCAAAGTGCGGCGCTTGGTGGGACTCCGCTCGTGGTGTTCATCGTCACGCTGCCGGCCGCGACGGCGGCGGTGGCAATCGCACGCGGGCGCGCGATTCAGTCCCCGGCGTGGGCTTACGGGCTCCCGGTTTTGCTGACCATCGCCGCAATCGCATACGGATATGCCAGGCTGGCAGACTCTCCGGCGATGCCTCGCATCCCGATCGGGCTGGTCGCCGCGGACAACGCCGACCTCTTTCCATCCGATCCTGGTGGCGCATCGGACCCGACGCTCACTGCCTACCTGGAACGCGCGACGACACTCGCGACGCGAGGTGCTGCGCTGGTGATGCTGCCCGAAAAGATCGAGTTCTTCGAAGACGGTGCAGCCGATCGTGTGCGAAGCCGACTGTCGATGTGGGCTCGCGATCATCACACCCGTCTCCTCGCAGGCTTTGGAATCGTCAAAGCAGAATATTGGGACAATATCGCCTGGCTGTTCGATCGCGACGGCGACCTGATGATGGCCTACTCGAAACAGCATCTCGTGCCTTTGCGCGAAATGCGTTTTCGGCCTGGCGATCGCGATGGCGTCATCGAAATCGATGGACATCGATTCGGCATCGCCATCTGCAAAGACATGGGGTTCCCGCGACTCGCTCGACGATATGGTCGCGCGGGAATCGACGCGATGCTCACGCCGGCATGGGACTTCGTCAGCGACGGCGAGTACCACTCTCGAATCGCCGTTCTCCGCGGCGTCGAGCAGGGCTTCAGCGTCATCCGCACCGCAAACCAAGGCAGGTTGACGTTGAGTGACCCTTACGGTCGCATTGTTGCTGAAGCCGAAAGCAGTGAGTCACCTGTGACCACACTGCTCGCTGACGCACCGATTGGCAGCGTACCGACGGTCTACCGAGAATTGGGTGATGCGTTCGGGTGGGCATGCGTCGTCCTCGTCGCGGTTATCTCGATTCGGCGCGAAGCGCGGTGCGTCCTGCTTCAATGAATGAGGTGCCTCTTCGGGAAGGACGAGCCGGAAACGGTCGAAGTCAACGAACGGCCGCTTCGTTGTCTAGTCTGTCAGAGCGGCACGTTCTATCAGCGCTGAAATGCCGGCGAACTGGCCTCAGCTCGAACGGCGCGGCCATGCATGGATAGCATAGGCCGGACGTTTCGAGAGGAAACTACGGCTGTGCTATTGCGGATCGTCGGCGTCCGTCGACACTCCGAAGGGCGGTGACCTCTCCACACCTCCCTCACGTGCACGACCTGTGCGACGATGGCGTCCATACATGACACTGCATCGCGAAGACGTTGACGCGCCCGGCCCGATCCGGCGTCGCGTCACTCGCGTGGTCGAGCGAGTCGGCTCGGTTCTCCCCACGGTGCGCGGTCGCCTCTTCGCGCTCGTCCTCCTCGCGCTGGTGCCTGCCCTGGTGATCCTGGCGTACGACGAGTGGCTGGCCCGGGTGCGGGCCTTGTCTGCACTCACCGAATTGTCATCGCGGGTCGTCCGCCTGCTGGAGCGCGACCTGAACGAGCGAATCACGCGCGCGGCCGGGCGGCTGGCGACGCTGGCTGCCGATCCCGACATCGTCTCCGGTAGTCCGGCGACGACCCGGCAGCTGGTCGATGCCCTGCGCGACGATCGCCTGTACAACAACGTTTTGCTCGCCGACGGCACCACCGGCGACGTGCGGGCCAGCGCCATCCCGCTCGACCGGCCGGCGAACGCGCGCGAGCTTCCGGCCTTTCTGCGAGCGCGTCGCACGCTCGACTTCGCGATCGGCTCGTTCCGTAGCGAACCTGCGACCGGCGAATCAGGACTCAACCTCGCTCAGCCTGCGCTGAACGAACGCGGTGCGATCACGTCCATCGTCTGGGCGAGTCTCGATCTCGATTGGGCGTCGGGCTTCATCGAGCGATCGGGACTTCCCGCGAACACCATCGTGAACGTCCTGGACGACCAGGGCATCGTGCAGTACCGCTCCGACGAGGCAGAAAAATACGTCGGAAAGAGTGCCGGTCCATTGGTGACGGCGCTGGCCGGCGGCGGTACCGCGGCCACGAACGTCGTCGGGCTCGACGGAATCGAGCGACTCTACGTCGCCGAGCCCCTCGTGTTCAGGGGACAGCGGACGGGCAGCCAGATCTCGTTGGGCATTCCGCTCGGCCCTTATCGCGCCGAGCTGAATCGGACGTTGCGAGGCAACCTCGCCATCCTCGCGGGCGGCACGCTGCTCTGCATCTTGATGGCCTGGCTGATCGCCGAGGCCCTCTTCCTTCGCGAGGTGCGGCCGATGCTCGCCACCGCGCGACGAGTGTCGGCCGGCGACCTCGAGGCCCGCACCGGGCTTTCCGAAGGTCGCGGCGAGTTACGGGATCTCGGGCGCGCGCTCGACGACGCCGTACAGGCATTGCAGGCGTCGCACGCCGACCTGGTAGCGGCACGTGAGCAGGCGCTCGACGCCAGCAAAGCCAAGGGGTCGTTTCTCGCGATGATGAGCCACGAGATCCGCACTCCCATGAACGCCATCATCAACATGAACGGCCTCGCCCTCGAGATCGATCTGCCGCCGAAGGCGCATCAGTACATCAGCGTCGCGCACTCGTCGGCGCGCAACCTGCTCGGTATCCTCAACGACATTCTCGACTTCTCGAAAATCGAGGCGGATCGGCTCGAGCTCGAGTCGGCGCCGTTCAACGTCAGGGACGTGCTCGAGGAGGTCACCGAAACGTTCCGCTCCACGGTGATCCAGAAACACGTCGAGCTCGTCACACATGCACTGCCGACGGTCCCCGATCGACTCGTCGGCGATGCACTCCGCTTCCGGCAAGTGCTCACGAACCTGGTCGGCAACGCTTTCAAGTTCACGTACGAAGGCGAGGTCGTGCTCAAGGTGGAGCCCGAGGACTCGCTCGACGGCGACCCTGGCCATGTCACGCTGCGCGTCACGGTGCGCGACACCGGCATTGGCATCCCTAAGGACCAGCAGGGGCGACTGTTCCAGGCGTTTACTCAGGCTGACACCTCCACGTCGCGCCAGTACGGCGGCACCGGGCTCGGCCTCGCTATCAGCCGGCGGCTGGCAGGTTTGATGGGCGGAGATCTGACGTTCGAGAGCATTCCCGGCGCTGGCACCTCCTTCTTCTTCACAGCCCGTTTTGCGATCGAGGCACAAGAGGTCGTCTCCCCGCGTGTCGCTCCGGCGACGCTGAAGGAACGGCCTGTTTTGATTGTCGAGGACTCCGCCACGAGTCGTGAGTTGCTCGAGACCCTCTTCCACAGTTGGTCGATCCCGACGGGTGCGGTGGCGACCGCGGAAGAAGGCATTGCGCTGCTCGAGCGGCATAACCGCCAGGACGGCACGGATCCCTTTGGCCTGGTGGTCCTCGACTGGATGCTGCCGGGCATGAACGGACTCGATGCAGCCGAGCGCATTCGCGCGCGCGCTGAGACGCGGGACCTGCCGATCATCGTCGTCAGTGCCTACGCGGGGAAGGAGGAGGAAGCGCGGTGTGAGGCGCTTGGTGTCAACGTCTTCCTGCGCAAGCCGATCACGATGTCGTCGCTGTTCGACGCGGTCGTGGAGTCGCAGGGAGTCCGCGTGCATACCGTTCGTCGCGGGCTGGACGCGCCGCTCGAACGTGAGTTCGATGGCATGCAGGCGCTGCTGGCCGAGGACAACGAAGCCAATCAAATCGTGGCGACCGAACTGTTGGAGCGGCTTGGGATCACACTCGATATCGCCGAGAACGGGCGCGAGGCCGTGTCGATGGCGCAGGCTGCCCCCGGGAAGTACGCAGCCATCCTGATGGACATGCAGATGCCCGAGCTCGACGGGCTCGCCGCCACCAGGGTCCTTCGCGCGGATGCGCGATTCGCGTCGATTCCGATCATCGCGATGACGGCCAATGCGATGAAAGCCGATCTCGACGCCTGCCTGGCTGCCGGCATGAACGACCACGTGACCAAACCGATCGATCGCAAGGTGCTCGTCGAGACGCTGCGGCGTTGGTTGCCCGCTCGGAAGGTCGAGCGTTCCCCCGTGACCGCGCCCTCGTCGGCGTCACTCCCGGATGAGACTTCACTTCCAGGGATCGAGGTTGCTGCCACGCTCGCACGGCTCGGACTCGATCGCGCGACGCTCGATCGAATGCTGCTGCGGTTTGCCGACGGTCAGGGCCCGACGCTCGACGCCCTTCGCGCCGCCGTCGCCGACGGTGACAGGGCCGCGGCCGCGCGTCACGCGCACGCGATTGCTGGCGCCGCCGGCAACCTCGGCGCCGACGGGTTGCGAATCGCCGCCAAGGCGCTGGAGCAGGCGGGTCGCGACGGAGATGCAGACCTCGCGCCGCTAACGGCCGACGTCGACGCCCAGGCGGCGATCGTCTTTTCGTCGATCCGCACACTCCGCAGCTCTGATGACACCGCCGCGAGTTCCGACGGTGGCCCGTTCGATCGCGCGGTGGCCCGCGCCGCGCTCGAGCGCCTCGACGCCGCGCTCGGCGCGAGCGACCTGTCGGGGGTGACCGGCGCGCTCGCCGAGCTGGGCTCGGCTGGCCTTCCCTCGTTCGCGCAGGTCGATTTCAGTGAGCTGCGCGAATCCGTCGAAGGCTACGACTACGACCAGGCTCGGGGGATTGCCGCTCGTCTTCTGGCGCGGCTCGATGATGCGGGCTGATGATGCCGATCACCCGCGCGCCGATGCCGCTCCTGTAGGAGGCGAACCGTGAAGGAACTGTCCGACTGCCGTGTGCTCATCGTCGATGATGTGAAGGCCAACGTCGACATCCTGGTCGCAGCGTTGCGCGATGAGTACAAGCTCTCGGTCGCCCTCGACGGGCAGAAAGCCCTCGATGCGGCGTTGAAGAGTCCGCCAGACCTGGTGCTTCTCGATATCGTCATGCCGGGCATCGATGGCTACGAGATCTGCCGTCGGATGCGGTCCGATGAAGCCACGCGCGGCGTGCCCATCATGTTCCTGAGCTCGCTCGAGGACGTGAAGAACAAGGCGCGCGGGTTCGAAGTGGGGGGCAACGACTACCTCACGAAACCTTTCGAAGTGCTCGAAGTGAAGGCTCGCGTCCGCTCATTGTTGCGGGCAAAAGCTTATGCAGACGCGGTGAAGGAGGCGGCGGAGCGTGACCTTCGCATTGCGCGCGAGATCCAGATGGGGCTGCTGCCCGCCGACGTGGCCGCTCAGACGCGCGGCACCGGCCTCGACGTCCATGCGGTGATGGAACCGGCGCAGCAGGTTGGCGGTGATCTCTTCGACGTTTTACGGCTTGGCAACGACCGCGTCCTGGTGGCCGTGGGCGACGTCTCGGGCAAGGGCATTCCGGCAGCCCTGTTCATGGCGGTCACGATGACGTTGCTGCGGAGCATGGCGCGGGTCGGCCATACGCTCGACGAGATCTTGCGGCACATGAACGACGAGCTCCTGCAGCAGAACCCGCGCGGGATGTTCGTGACCTTGCAGGTCCTGCTCTTCGATCTCGCGGCCGGTCGCGTGACGTGCGCCAGCGCCGGGCATCACGGCGCCGCGCGCGTCGTACCGGGACAGACGCCCCGGCTGGTTTTCACGGAGTCGGGCCGCGTCCTCGGTCTCCTGCCGGCCGAGACCATCGACATTCAGACGCTCGATCTCGAATCCGGTGAGACGGTGGTGCTGTTCACCGATGGCGTGAGCGAGGCGTTCGGTCCGACTCAGGAACTGTTCGGAGAGGATCGGCTGCTGGCGCACCTGGCGTCGACGACCGGTCTCAGCGCGCGTGAGACGAGCGCCGGATTGCTCGAGGCCGTGCGACGGCACGCCGCCGGCACGAAGCAGTCGGACGACATCACGGTGGTGTCGGTCAGATATGCCGGCCGAACCTGATCGCGGGCGCTCATTCGCCCGGCAAGTGCAACGATCCGCGGTCTCACCCTGGCTGTGCGCGACGATCTCGTCTTTCCAATCGCGAGTGTCATCGGTCATACATCACATCCTTTCGAGCCAGGAATGGATTACGACCGAAGAACTCGCGGTTCTAGTCTAGGGAACTGTCAGCGTGACCGGCGCCGACGGCGAGCTCGTGCCCGCCGCATTCGACGCGGTGAGACGCAGGTAATAGGTGCCCGACGTCACGTTGTTGAACGACGCGCTCGTGCCAGACAGCGGCGCAGTGACGATTGGCGCGCCGCCGGGCGTGGTGCTGGCAGTCAAGGTGTATCCAGTGGGCGGACCGCCGCTGCCCGCGCTCCACGTCAGCGTGACAGTGCTGCCGTTGACCGTCGGTGGCTGCAACACGGGTACGCCAGGCGCTGACGCGCCGGCGACCGTGACGACGACCTCGTTGGATGGCCCGCTCGCGCCGCAGTTGCCCTCCGCCCGCACGCGCACGTAGTAGGTGCCGGGCGGCGCGACCGCCGTGAAGCGGGTGACAATGCCGACGTTCGTGGCGACGATGTTCGCGAGGCCCGACGCCGACCCTGCTTCGAGGACGTAGCTCGTGCTTCCTCCGGCCGGCTGCCACGTGAACGACACCGTGGCACCCGCAACCGTGCTCGTCAGGCTCGCCGGCACGGCTGGCGCACCGCAGATGCCGAAGACGACGAACCCGGTACCATTCGACCACGGGCCTGCGATCGCGCCGCTGAGCGCGCGGACGCGCACAGCCACGTTGCGCACCGCCGGCACGGTTGCGACCACCTGCGTGGTTGCGCCCACATTCAGGTCCGCCAGGTCGTTGGCATCGGGGGCGGTACCGGCCTGCAGCTGATAGCTGGTGACGGGCAGACCCGTCGCGGGCGCACTCCAACTCACGGTGAGCCGCTCACCTGCTTGCGCCTGATTGTTGAAGATCCTCGGCGTCGTCAGCGTGAGGCCAGTGGGCGCCGAGACGGCTTCCGCCCCGCTGGCGGCCCAGCGCGTGCTCTTGAAGGTGGACCAGAGCACCGTCACGTCGCCGTTTCGCGACGCGGCGACCAGACTGGTGGGTGTACCAGCCTCAAACTCGCCCTCGTGAAGCGCGACTGGCGCGGACCACGCTTGGCCGCTGGCACGTCGCGCCGCGTACATCACCGTCCGGCTCACCGCCGGATTCATTCGACCCCAGACGACGGTGACGATGCCGGTGCCGTCCACCCCGAGTCCGATGTCTCCGCCCAAGTTGGCGCCGGAGATCGACTCGGGCGTGCTCCAGTTGTCACTCGAGGCCGAATACGTGCTCGATGTGAGCGTCTTCGCGTTCCCCGATTGAGGTGCCAGCCACACCGCGGTCGCGATCCCTGCATCGTCCGCCACGACCTGCGGTCCGTTTCCCGTCGAGGAGAGGGTTCGCACAAGGCTCCACGTCCCACTGGCGGCCGCGTAACGGGCCGCAACGATCTCCGCTCCCCCCTGTCACAGGCGATGGCCAGACGGCGAAGACGTTGCCGGCGGCATCGGCGGCAATCGACCCAGGTGTCGACCCCGCCCCAGCGCGCAGCGCCTGCGGGCTCGACCACGAGGTGCTGCCAGGGCCCGATCGACTCGCGGCCAGCGCGCGCGTTGGCGGATTGCCAGTCCAGAAGATGGCGGTAGCAGATCCGAACGCGTCCAAGACGATGCGCGGTTGTGCCGCCAGGCTTCCGTTGTAGGCCAACGATGTGATGTCGGCCGCGGCACTCCATACGCCGTTCGCCGCGCTGTAGCGCGCGGCTCGAAGATGTGAGTCGTAGCTGCCACCCAACGCCTCCCATATGGCCGCCGCATTTCCGTCGGCATCGACGGCGACCTGCAGCCCGCCCGCGCCGGAAGGAGTCGTGGCCAGCGTCACTGGCGCACTCCAGGTCGCGGAGGCGGAACTGTATCTGGCGGAGCGGATTCGGCTCTGGTCCGCACTGAGGTCGGACCACAACGCTACCGCGTCTCCAGTGGGAGTCATCGCGATGTCGGCCGAGTAACTGCTGGGGCCTTGCAGGGTGATCGGCGCCGCCCACGTCTTCGCCACCGCGCTGAAGTGCGCCACTCGGATCTCCGAAGATTGCGTCCGCCAGATGGCGATGGCATTTCCGGCAGCGTCGCCCGCGAGGTCGATCTCATTGAGCAAGTCCGTCGCGATCGTGCTCACCGCACCACTCCACGCCGGCTGTGCAGAAGCTGGGCAGACGGTCGACAGCAGGAAGGTGATCGCGGCGGAGACAGGCGCCGCCCGCCAGCGCAAGCGTGAAAGCATTCGTCCACTCCTCTTTTTCGGTTTGGCTGATAGGCGTGGCGAACGCATTCGAGGCGGAAAGATGGGACGCCAGTCGCTGATAGACCACTGCATTGTACAGCTTGCGCAGCGCTCCGCATCAGTCGCTTTTCGACAAAAAGCAAGCGCCGCGTGGGCGGGACATGTGGCGCCTTGCTATGCGCTTGCGCGGCCTGAAGAAACCGACAATCGTCGAGAGATTCGCACTGTTCTCCAAGCGATTAGATGCGGTCGCGACCTTGGTGAATCAGATCCCAGAGGCCGCTCGCTCGGGCCTTTACGTCTTCGTCCGTTTCAGGCGGCGGTCTCTCGCCGCGGGCGGAACGTTGGCGAATGTTGAGAAGCACCTCGGCCTTCGCACGCTCGAGATCAGCAGGTCAAGATTCGCGGCCTGCAGATTGAGCTGGGCGAAATCGAAAATGCGATCCGGGAATACCCCAGCGTCAGCGATTGCGTCGCCGTGGTAAGGAAGTACTCCGAAACTGTCCTGGTGATTGTCGCGTATATCGTCTGCAGGTCGTCGCCCCTGGACGTGGAGGGGTTGACGACGTATCTCAAGGTCCACCTTCCCGACTACATGATTCCCAACCGCTTCGAGACGATCGCCGAAATTCCTCTGACTCCGAGTGGGAAAGCCGATCGCAAGGCACAGTCCTGAGGGGCACAGTCACTCCTCGGGTCCAACCCGAGGAGTTACTTGTAACCTCGCAGAACGCGTACGGCGTTGTCTTCGAGGTCGAGGGCCAATCAAGACGCGCGGCACCGGCCTCGACGTCCATGCGGTGATGGAACCGGCGCAGCAGGTTGGCGGTGATCTCTTCGACGTTCTACGGCTTGGACACGACCGCGTCCTGGTGGCCGTGGGCGACGTCTCGGGCAAGGGCATTCCGGCAGCCCTGTTCATGGCGGTGACGATGACGTTGCTGCGGAGCATGGCGCGGGTCGGCCAGACGCTCGACGAGATCCTGCGGCACATGAACGACGAGCTCCTGCAGCAGAACCCGCGCGGGATGTTCGTGACGTTGCAGGTCCTGCTCTTCGATCTCGCGGCCGGTCGCGTGACGTGCGCCTCAGTACCTGCAGCTCACGCCGGCTCAGCGGACGAACGCGAAAACGATTCGATTCCTACTGGGCTCGCGATGCTGGCCGCATCAGTCGTCACAACGCGACTTTTCGGGGAGTAATCCCGACGACCATCCTCGGCAGCAAACTTGGGTATCGGAACACGGTGCGCCGCATGCAGCGCCGCGAGTCTGCTCCCGGCGCCAAGGGCGGCCAGCGTCGAGCCCGCAACGGCGTTCCGGCGGGTTGAGCTGCGGAAATCAGGACCAAAACCCCGCCGACGGTGTCCAAATGAGGCATGCGAACCACCATACGCACTCTCTTCGCCGTTGTGACATCGTGCGCTCTGCTCTGGATGCCTGCCGTCGGACAGGCGCAGAGCACACCCGTTCCCTCTTTCACGCTGAAACAGGTCGGCGCGAATGTGTGGGCCGCGATCGACAATCCCGCGGCGAAGGGTGTGGCCGCGGCAAACGGCGGCTTTGTCATTGGCGACGACGGTGTAGCGGTGATCGATAGCTTCGCATCGGCCAATGCAGCCAAGGAGTTGCTGACCGAGATTCGCCAACGCACGAAACTACCCATCAAGTTCGTCATCAACACCCACTACCACGGCGATCATGTTGGCGGGAACGGCGTTTTTGCGGACGCCGGCGCCAGCGTCCTCGCTCACCGCAACGTGCGCACGTGGATTCACGCCGAGAACCTGCGCCTAATCGGCGACAAGGCGCCTCAAAACATCAAGACGATGATCCAGGGACTCACGAGGCCGTCGGTTCTGTATATCGATGGAGTCAATCTGTATCTCGGCGAAAGGGAAATTCAGGTTCGCTTTTTTCCAGGGCATACGGGTGGCGATTCCGTTGTGTTCGTACCCGACGCCGGCGTCGCGTTCGCAGGGGATCTCCTCTGGCGCAATACGGTGCCGAACATCGTCGACGGCACGACCCCAGCCTGGATCGCCACGCTGGGCACGCTGGCGAAGACCAACGCGCAGTACACGTTCATCCCAGGCCACGGCGATGTGGCGAATGCACGGGATGTCATCGCATTCCGCGACTACCTCGGCGCGGTGCGCACGTTGGTGGGCGACGTCCAACGACAAGGCAAGTCCGGCGCTGCGCTCGTCGAAGCGGTGCTGCCCACACTGAAGACGAACTATGGACAGTGGGACTTCTTCGCGTTTCTGGCCGAACCAAACATCAGTGACATGGAAGCAGAACTGAGCGGCAAAAAACGCGTTCCGCAGCCATAAGGGCGTGTAACAAAACCTCCGAAACCTGATCCTCGTCGGCGAAGTAGCGTGAACAGGTATGGCCGCCGCGCTGCTTCCAGATCCGTTGTGGGATCTTGTGGAACCGTTCTTGCCGATTCCTGCACGCCGGCCACAAGGTGGGCGGCCGCGCGTTTTGGATCGCGCGTGCCTCACCGGCATTGTCTTCGTCCTTCGCAGCGGTATTCCCTGGCAGATGCTCCCGCAGGAACTCGGGTGCGGGTCGGGGATGACGTGCTGGCGTCGCTTGCGCGACTGGCAACAGGCGGGCGTGTGGGATCTGATCCACTTTGCGCTCCTGGATTGGCTCGCGCGCGACGACCAGATTGATTGGTCGCGGGCGGTCGTGGACAGTTGCTCCATCCGCGCGGTGTTCGGCGGCGACCAGACCGGTCCGAATCCCACCGATCGGGCCAAGCGCGGGAGCAAGCGCCATTTGGTTTGCGACGGGCGGGGCGTGCCGCTCGCCGTGCGCCTGACCGGCGCGAACCGGAGCGATTCGCAAGAAGCCCTGGCGTTGGTGGATGCGATTCCCCCGCTGCACGGCGGATTGGGACGACCGCGGCAGCGGCCGGACTGTGTGCTCGGGGATCGCGGCTACGACGCGGCGGCCATTCGGCGCGGTCTCCGGACTCGTCACATCGTGCCCTTGCTGGCCATGCGCCGCACGGAGCATGGGAGTGGCCTGGGCCGGTGGCGGTGGGTCGTGGAGCGGACGTTTGCGTGGCTCAACCAGTTCCGGCGCTTGCGCGTCCGGTACGAAAAGCGCGCCGACATCCACACGGCGTTCCTCTTGCTTGGGTGCGCGCTGATTTGTTGGCAGTCGCTGCGGAAGACGTGGATGACAGGCTGAGCGGGTTCCCGCTTTTCTCCTTGGAATGCCGGGAGCCACTAGATCGACCTCGAGTCTTGCCTCAGTCCGCGGGTACGCGCCTCAGGCCGTATCAGATCGTCGCGATGATCGGCGCGGGCATCGGGGAGGTTCACCGGGCGCGCGACACGACGCGCGGACACGAGCATCGCCGGATCAGATCCGTCTACGCTTCACCCTTCATCGGCGTGCGCGCACCCTGGGAGTCGAGCGGGTTCCGACGTCGCAGCGTGGCCATACTGGTCGAGTCCCACCGTCTTTCGGTAAGTGGTCCAGGCCTTCTCAAGCGCCCGTGCCGGTTCTCTCGCGGTTACGCCGAAGCGAGCCAGCGCCAAAATCGTGGCGCGCACACTGACGTGGGGATCGGCGCCACGCCCGATGTGCCCACACGCAGGACACGTGAAGACCGGGTTGGCGATGTGCCGTGTCGAGCGAATGCGTCCCAGCATGTCGTCGAGTTCGGCGCGCAGCACCAGCAGGTCCTTGATGGGCAGGTCGTCTCGCCAACGCAGGCGCAGATGCTGCACCATTTCTGGGAACCAGACTCGATGCGCGTCGCCCGCGGCCACGGCTGATCATTCTAGACTGGCCCTGTTTCCGTCCGGTTCGCGTCCGTCGCCAAGTCGCCGTTTATCGCGGGAAATGCAGGTCGAAGGCTCGAAGGCTTCGCCTTTCTGTTATCAGCTCACGATGTTCCCAACCGACGTCCATGACGATGATGTTGACGCGTTCACTCAGCTCCCCGGACGCGTTTGGCGACGTGTCACTCAGAGGGCAACGATTCAGCGCGCCAGACCGGACGACCGTTCACGAGAATCGCAGACACCATGTGCGGCTCCAATTTCATTTTATGGCTCCGCGCGGGAGACAGCTGCTCCTCGGGTTGAAGGTCGCGCACTCGCAAGAAGATCAGACGGCCTTCTTCGATGCCCGCAAAGCTCATTCCCCCGAAACCGACCCGCGCAAAGCCGCCCGTGTCGTCAGCGACGACGATTTGGTCGGTGGGCAGAGACACTCTGACGCCGCTTGGAAAGATGACAAACGTGCCCGCCGGCCCATTCCGAACGATCGGGAACTGCGAGAGGAGGTCTCGTTCGCGATAGAGCAAGGTGTGGGGCGCGAACTCGATCAACAGGGGGACGTCGTCCATGGCACCTCAGGTGATCCGTAAGGGATCGCCGCCGGCCTCAACCGCAGCGTCGTGGGATTGCCCGTCTCGCCGGGTCGCTCAGGCGGATCACCGGGATCTTCATGGCTCCGGTCTCCAGATCAGGTCGAAAGCGCCTCCCATGCATATCCTGGCTCGGTTGTCAGGCGCGCATCATCCACCGGCATGCCGACCGTGAAGTGGTACAGGCTCTGGAATGCGTGCCCGTGTAGCCCGAGCACGTCGTGCACGGGATCATCGTAGAAGCAGCCAATCCCCGTAGCGCGCGCCCCGGCGGCTTCGGCTTCAAGATAGAGCACCTGTCCCACCATGCCCGTCTCCCAGAACAAGTGACGATAGAACGACGGACCGAACGTCTGCAGGCTCGCGCCAAAGTCGGCGAGCATCCCGAGGCTGAAGAAACCGTCAGCCGCGATGTCCTGGTCGCAGCTGATCCGCGCCGCGAGCGAGCGGGCATCGCCGCGCGCCAAGCACCAAAGCGGCAGTCCATCGTCGGCGGCTTCCCATAAAAACTCAGGGCGGCAGGCGCCTCGGAGCCGGTCGAACGCCTGGGGATCGCGCATCAACAGGTACAACCCTGGCGGGACCTGCTCGACGCGGTGGACGAAGACGGCGAGATGCACGCGCGGCGTCCACCACAGACTGTGCCACGGTGTGCTCGCGCCGGGCAAGACGCTCGACAGCAGGTCGACGAATGTCGACCGGTCGATCGTCGAGCGGCCGTCGAAGGCGACCGCGCTCCGGCGCTGCAGCAGTAGCGCACGCGCCTCAATCTCACGATCGCGCCGGCCATGTCGATCATGATCGGCCAGGGAGGTCGTCGGCACATTCGACCGGCCCGAATCTTCGGTGGCTCGTGCGACCTCGTCGATGAACGACCACTGAATGTGATCCTCGCTCAGCTGACTCGCGTGACCGGACCACCGGCCGTGTGGGATGCCGTCGGCGAGCCGTCTCACAGCGCCCTGGGGGCAAGTCGCCGATCCCGCGGCGGTTATCGCCATGATGCAGCCGGGGTCCTCGTGTTCGGCTTCGGGGAAGTCCTCGTCGCGATCGATGCCGGTCACCGCCGCGATCGCACGGTGCGACCACGCCGGCAGCAGAGCGGCACGCCATCCGACGAGCGCGGCAGCGGTCGACACGGCCGCGATCGCGTGACCCAGGTCGTGCTGGCAGTAGCGGAACGCCCGCTCTCCGTATTTCCACGCCTCGCGCCAATGAATGGACGTCAGCGCGACCAGCAGAATGTCCTGTCGTCCGCCGAACGCGTCGCGCCACACGGCCTCGTCGAATACGCAGCGCAATTCGATCGCATGACGATCGGCCGCGTAGTGATACACCGCCGGCTGATCGACCACGCCCGGCAATGCGCCGCAGATCACATACGCCTCGGTTGGATGGAGGTTTCCGCTGGACGGGTTCACCCGCAGCGACCATCGCGAAGATCCGAAGCGCTTCCACGCCGAGAGCCCCAGCGCATGCCTGAGCATGTCGCCGAGGGCTGGGGCCGTCAACGATGCGGCCGCCAGCTCAAGCTCGCACGTCTCATCGAACGTCGCGCGACTTGGCGCGTATCCATCGGCTGCGACACCAGGCGTCGGGTGCAGCGGGAAGACTGGCGTGTCGCCAAACCCGCGAAACGGTCGCGGCTGCGACGCCCAGTCGAGGTATCCAAGCGATCGTGCGAACGCGTAGAAATGATGTTTCGTCCCGTCGTGATACCGGTACACCGTCGCGAGCGACGCCTGACGCGACTCGAGCTCGTTGATTTGTGTGGGCAGTAACACTCGGATCTCATCATACCGTTAGCCTCCACAGGCACTCTCGATCTGCGGGCTTGATCCACTATGGCGCCCAACCTGGCTGACGTTCACAGCGGACGTCGCTCAGGGTGACTCCTGAAAAGTCGCCAAGTGTATTTCCACCAGTCCGGTCGTGCGGAAGAACGCCAGATCGGCGTCAGGCGGGAGTAATCGCGTCCGAGCGGCCATCCCGCCCATATAATCCACACGGTTTGGCCCTCACCGTCGGAACGCGCCTCGGCCCGTATGAAGTCACCGCCCAGATCGGCGTGGGTGGAATGGGGGAGGTGTATCGGGCGACCGACACGAATCTGAAACGTAGCGTCGCCATCAAGGTGCTACCGGACTCGTTCGCCAACGACGCCGACCGGCTGGCGCGGTTCACGCGCGAAGCGCAGACGCTCGCCTCACTGAATCATCCCAACATCGCGGCCATTCACGGCCTTGAAGAATCTAACGGTGTGCGCGCGCTCGTGATGGAGCTCGTCGACGGAGAGGATCTCTCGCAGCGGATCGCACGTGAAGCGATCCCGCTCGACGAAGCGTTGCCCATCGCTCGCCAAATCGCACAAGCCCTCGAAGCCGCCCACGAGCAGGGGATCATCCATCGCGATCTCAAACCCGCGAACATTAAGCTGCGCGCCGACGGCACGGTGAAGGTGCTGGACTTCGGGCTCGCGCGCGCGGGTGCGGCAGGTGCGTCGGCTGTGGAGGCGCTGAATTCGCCGACCTTCATGAGTCCGGCGGCGCTCACCATGGGCGGCATGATTCTCGGCACGGCCTCTTACATGGCGCCGGAGCAGGCGAGGGGCAAGACGGTCGACAAGCGGGCCGACATCTGGGCGTTCGGCGTGGTGCTCTACGAGATGATCACCGGACGCCGTCCGTTCGGCCGGTCAACAGTCGCCGGCTCGTCGCACGCGGCCGCGAACGACGACCGTGAGGATGTGGCATCTGTTCTCGCGGCGGTGATTCAGTCCGAGCCGCGCTGGGACAGCGTGCCGGCGAGCCTGCGTCCGCTGCTCGAGAGCTGCCTGCAGAAGGATCCACGGATGCGGCTGCGCGACATCGGGGACGCATGGAAACTCATGGACGCCGCGCCGACGGTGCCGGTGCCCGCTCGAGGCGGTGCGCTCGGATGGATCGCGGCTGGACTGCTGGCGATCGTCACGGCCATTGCGCTCTGGGCTCCTTGGCGTGGCGAATCGCCTCCAGCGCTCCGCGAACCGATGCGGTTCAAGGTCGACGCCGGAACCGACGTGGTGTTGCCGCCGCTCTCGGCTCCGACCTTCAGCAGCGTCGTGATCTCGCCGGACGGTACGCGTCTTGTGTATGTCGGCAGCGTTCGCGGCGGGCCGCCCAAACTGCTCACGCGAAGGCTGGATCAGGCCGAATTCAGCGAACTGGTCGGCACTGAGGGCGCGAGCAACCCATTCTTCTCGCGTGACGGCCAGTGGGTCGGCTTTTGGAACGCTGGCGCCTTGTTCAAGGTGCCCGTCGAGAGTGGCGGGGCGACGAAGCTGGCCGACGTGCCGGCCATGACCGGCGGTGATTGGACCGAAGCCGGCGACTTGATCGTCGGGGCAGGTGACGCGGCGTCGAGCGTGCTGCGGATTTCTCCGGCGGGCGCGATGACCTCACTGCTCGAATTGGCCAACGGCGAGTGGTTTCATACGCACCCGCGAGTCTTGCCGGGCGGTAAGCACATTCTGATGGAGGTGGTGACGAGGTCCGCAGCACAGGGTCCTTACGCGATCGACGTGGCGTCACTGGCCGATCGCCAGCGCAAGACCGTCGTCCGCGGAGGCGGGTCTCCGCGCTACCTGGAGAGCGGTCATCTCGTCTACACGAATCGAGCGACCATGTTCGCGTTACCCTTCGACCTCGAGCGGCTCGAAGCCCGCGGGACGCCCGTGCGAGTGCTGGACGACGTCGCGTTCGACACGGTCGCCAGCGGCGCGCAGTACGACGTCTCGCGCACGGGCACGCTGGTCTACCGCCGTTACCCGGGCGAGCGATCGGCCTCAACGGTGCAGTGGGTGGACTCGACTGGAAAATCGGCGCCGCTCCTCACCCGTGTCGGCGTGTACGAGACGCCGCGCCTTTCGCCCGATGGCACGCGCATCGCGATCACGGTGAAGGACGGCGTCAACTACGACATCTGGGTATACGAGCCGGCGCGCGATGCGATGACCCGTCTCACCTTGGGCGGCATTCGGGCCGGCAACCCGGTGTGGACCCCTGACGGCCAGTACGTGATCTTCGGATTGCTTGGCAGCGGCATCCTGTCGGCGCGCGCGGATGGGGCCGGGTCGCCGCAGCCGTTGCTGCCGACGAAGGGCGTTCAGCTGCCGACTGCCGTTACTCGCGACGGCAAGCGGCTCGCGTACTTCCACCCCGACGCGAATCCACAGATTTGGACCGTCCCACTCGAACAGGACAGCAGCGGACTGAAGGCGGGCACGCCGGTGCGCTTTCTGACGACGAAGTCTGTCGACGTGGACGCGACGTTTTCTCCCGACGGCCGCTGGCTGGCCTACGCCTCGAACGAGTCGGGACGGTTCGAGATCTACGTGCGCGCAATCGCCGCAGACGGTGCGCCGGGCACCCGCCGTTGGGTGATCTCGAACAACGGCGGCACGTCCCCCCGGTGGTCGCCGGATGGCCGGGACCCGTTGTATCTCGTCGGCAACCAGATCATGGCAGTTGGCTACGCCGCACGCGGCGAGTCGTTCGTGGCTGAGAAGGCGCGTGTCTGGGCGGCAGACGTGCGCACGACCGGCGGTTTCGATCCGAGTCCGGACGGGAAACGCGTCGCGGTGAGTGTGCCCACGTCGACCGCTTCGGCCGGCCCGGAACAATCGTTCATCTTCATCCTCAATTTCTTCGACGAGCTTCGCCGACGCGTGCCGGTGAGTCCGTGATCAGCGTCGCGTGTGGGCTCGCCCTGACGCGGGGGGGCGCCGTCACATCAATTCCAGACCTCGCTGCGAGCTCAGTTTGCTGCGCGCGAACATCCTGCAGAAAAACCAGGGCGGCGACTGCGGGATCCGTGGTTGCGAGGTTGTGCGTAATCAGGGACTTAGGGATTGGCGTTCAGACGGATTCAGGTTAGCCCAGCGTTGGCACCCCACTCCGCGGCTGCCTACTCGTGGCTATGGAGAGCGAACGTTCAATGGCGCTGGTTCCGGACGCGGATCGGCCCGTTACGACATCGCCCCTGACGGACACTTCTTGATGCTCAAGGAACGCGCCTCGATGACGAGCGCCTCGCCGGCCCGAGTTCAGCCCGGTTCTCGCGATTACTCGCGGAGAGTCGCTAGCGTTCATCGGAAGTGCCTCGGCGCGAGCTGCCGATACAGCAGTCGGTGGTGGGGCCGAGGCACTTTCGATAACGAGACTTGAAGGAAGCTGGTGGCGAAGAAGGCGGATGCGGGCTGCTATGGAGCTAGTTGTGATTTCCCTTTAGAAGCAAGCACTTGCGGTGCTAATGGTGCGGACCGTCGAAATCATGGTTGGCGGAGTATTACACGCGTAGCGGCCGCCGCGCCAGCGGCTTCGTTCAAGTCGCCCAGTGTTTAGTAATCCGCCGAGAACACGCTCGAGTCGCACACTATTCGAGTGGGCGACGAACTGCACCGGTTCGTGCCGGTCAGGGTTTTGTTACAAGCTCTAAGGGCGATACGGACTGTTATCGACCTGTCACCCGCAAAACGACCGCCTGTACTTTCGATAGGTCCTCGGTAACGCCGCAGCGTTTACGATCGCGCCGGCGCGAGCGGCGTTCGCCGGCTCGGCCAGCATCGAAGTCCCTCAACATGTCTCAGCCATTCACCGATGCGGTTCCAACTGGCGAAACTAAGGTCCCACCAGCCTTCTAACCTGCACAGCATCACAATTTAGCTCCGCTCGACGACAACCACGATGCACGTAATACATGTGGTCGCTTTCCGGCCCGTGTGCATCTTGCGTGCATCTCCGCTGCTGTTGAGAGCATCGCCCCGCGACATGCACTGTGCACGGCGGGCGTAGAATGCCGCTCGTAGACACTAGCGAGTTAGGGCGACTCGGAAGGAAATGCCCGGACACGAAGAGGCGACCATGCTTGACCGAATCTCTGGCGGCCGCACCGACTTGGTATTTGACTATTTGGCTGAGGGCCACGCCGCGACATCCACGGATGGCAATGGAGTGTCGCTCATTAAATGGTGCGCCTACTACGGCGATGTCAGTGGCATTCGATTCCTGCTCGCCAAAGGCGAATCCCTGAAGTCGCTTGGAGAAAATCTCGACCTAAATGGAGCGGTATTTCACGGTCACTGGCAACTTTGCGAGTTCCTTATCGAGCACGGTGCTGATGTCAACTATCCTCAGCCAGATACAGGGGAAACGCCCCTCCACGCAGCCCTTTGCAAGGCCAATCGCCCGGCTTACAACCGGGTTCTCAAGGTGCTTCTGGCGAACGGTGCCAATCCGAATTGCGCGACGACGCCCAATGTCGAAACAGATGGCTTTATGCGCGACTGCCGAACGAAGGGTGAAGCGCCGCTTCATCGAGCCGCCGCCTTTGGAACCGAAGAGGCTGTTCAGCTTCTTCTTGATGCGGGCGCAATCGTCGACGCCAAAGACATGCATGGCGATTCTCCCCTGACATGGGCAAGCTGGCACTTGCGTCCCGCGTCCGTTCTCAGAAAGCTGTGCTATGGCGAGTTTAGGATTCATCCTAGGAACAACTCGACCTACGACCATGGCATGGGCTGGTGAATCATGTGGTCCGCCGAAGTCCTTCAACGTGCCGGAGCCATTCACCAACGCGGTTCCAACTGGCGAAGGTTAGGGTCACCAGCCTCCGGTCGGAAGTGCAGGCTGCCCGCCATAGCACCGCTGCGAAGAAACGGCTGAGACGCCGGACCTCACGCCGCTTATTCCGAGCTACGGCTGGCAGGCCACTACCGGCGGTCCTGCGTTTAGTCGACTTCCGCAAGCTGCCCCTCGCGCTCGCGTGCGGACCGCTTCTCCTCACCCGATTCGAGCAGCTGCCGCGCGCGCGGGGGCGCCAGCGCGAGCGCGTACCACACAAGCGTGGTCGCCGCCGGCAGCACCTGGCCGCGCGTCGCCTGCCAGACGGCGCCCGCAAGCAGTCCCATCACGGCCACCGATCCGAGCGTACCTGCGGCCTCCGGTGCCCGTGCGCACCCACGCGTCGAGGCGAGCCAACGCGTGCTCCATGACGACGCCCGGCACTTGCGCCGGCGCAGCGCGCGGTGGCGACGCGAGATCGAACAGATCGAGATCCCGCGCATACGCCGCGATGCGGTCGAGCGCGTCGTCGTCGTGCTCGAGGATGATAGTTGCAGTGACCGGATTGGCGCGCACTGCAACGACTTCAGGGCAGTGCGACAATGCTTCGACGACAAAGCCGCAGCGCTCGTGTTCGCCGCTCAAGTCGGGCATCCATACTCGAGTGCGGCGGGCGAGCCGATGGACGACATACGCAGGTGGACGCATCTTAACCTCGCTTGCCCTGAGCGGTGCGCCGCTCGTCGTCGATCTCGGCGGCGAGATCCTCGAACTGCTCGACGGCACGCGCTGCGGCCACGCGTCCGCGCTCGACGGCCGCCATCCCGGACCGGAGCGCCGCCTTGGCGGCAGGCCGCGCCAGTTCGCGCAGCGGCCCGAGCAGCTCGCGGCCGACGGTTGCGGCCCCGACGCCAAGTGCGACACCGATCAGCAGCCATCGGCCGTTGTTGTCCTGTAGTGCCATCATGCCTCCTCGTCGCCTGGCGCGATCTCCCAGGTCAGTGGGTGAGCTTTTCCACGACGTCCGTACGCTCCCACGGCAGGTCGAGATCCATGCGGCCGACATGGCCGTATGTCGCCAGCCGCGCGTAGAAACCATCGGCATGCTGCGACGGAAGCTGTCGCAACGTGAACGCTTTCACGATCGCTGCCGGACGGAAATCGAACGCGCGCAGCACGCGCGCCTCGATGTCCTCGTCGTCCGTCACGCCGGTCCCGAACGTCTGGACATGCACGCTCACCGGCTGGGCCTGACCGATGGCATAGGTCAACTGGATCTCGCATTCACTCGACAAGCCGGCGGCCACCACGTTCTTGGCCGCATGCCGCGCGGCATAGGCAGCGACACGATCGACACGCGACGGATCCTTGCCACTCAAAGCCGCGCCGCTGTGGCGCGCGTACTCGCCGTAGGTATCGACGCCGGTCTTGCGGCCGGTCAGACCCGAGTGCAGCGCCGGGCCGCCGACGAGCGCACCGTCCGGGTTGAAATCGACGCGCGTGTCCGCGTCGGGTTTCAATTCAACGGTGGCGAACGCCGGCTCGACGACCGCCGCCCACATCTCGTCGTGAAAGGCCTTCATCGCCCGATCGCTGCGCTCGCGCATCGCGGTCAGCACCGTCAGGCCGTGGACCCGGTACGGCTGTCGATCGCGGTATTCGATACCGACCTGTGTCTTACCATCCGGCAGGAGATACGGCAACACGCCATCATGGCGCGCGCGATCGAGCTGCCGCGCCAACTGATGGGCGAGCCAGATCGGCATGGGCAGGAGCGCCGGCGTTTGGTTGCAGGCGAAGCCGAAGAGCGTGACCTGATCGCGCGCCGGCACGTTGTCGAACTCGTCGCCGGCGAGCGTTTCTTCGTCCACTCGCGGCGTCTCGGATGGATCGACTTCCGAGATGCTGGACATGACGGTAACTTTCCTTCGACGAGAAGCCCTCCTTCCCGTAGCCGATCTCGTCGAGGATGGCGCGCGCCGTCGACGGGATATCGACGGTCGCGGTGGTGGTTGCCTTCACCGCCACGAAGAGAATGCCCGTCGAGACCGCGCACTCAGCCGCGACGCGCGACAGGCGATCGCGGCGTAGATAGCGGCCGACCAGCGCGTCGCTGACGTGATCGCAGAGCTTGTCGGGATGACCTTCCGTGACCGACTCCGATGTGAATACAAAGTTGCGCTTCACGTCGATCGCACCTCCTGCATCCGCCGGTGGCGCCAGAGCTTGATCATCTCAGTAGCGGCGAACGCGAGGCCCCCGAGGCCCCAGCTGACGCCCACATCCGTGAGCGCGACGGGGCTACTGCCCAACATCCGCCGCAGCGTCGCGAACGCGCTGCCGAGCGCTTGAATGCCAAAGCCGACGCCGACCGCCTGGTTCAAATAGGGGTTCGCGGGCAGCCGCCGGCCCTCGAGCAGCGACTCGGCTTCGGAGCGCGCCCCAAACGCGTAGAACAGTTGCGCGGCGCTCAAGGTGAGAAAGGCATTGGTGCCACCGCCGGCGCGCGCATCTCGCTCTCCGCGCACAAAGCTCGTGAATGCGGCAGCGGTCATGATCAGTGCATCGACCGTGAGCCGGCGATAGTCGGCCGGCGTAATGATCGGGGCGTCTCGGCGCGGCGGCGCGCGCGCGAGCACGTCGCTGGCGGGCGGCTCCACGGCCAGTGCGAGCTCGGGCAACACGTCGGTCAGCACGTTGATCCAGAGCAGCTGTCGAGGATTGAGCGGGGTGCCGAACCCAATCGCCGTGGAGAACAGCGTGAGCAGCACCTCGCTCAGGTTCGTGGCCACGATGAAATGGACCGACTTGGCAATGTCATCGCTGGTGGTGCGTCCCTCGGCCACGAGGTCGACGAGCGTCGCGACGCGATCGTCGAGCAGGAGGATGTCGGCAACCTCGCGCGCGACATCGGTGCCCTCGCCGGCCATCGCGATGCCGACGTCCGCCGCCCGCAGCGCCGGCCCGTCGTTGATGCCATCGCCGGTCATGGCCACCGTGAGCCCGGCCTGCTGGAGCGCTTTCACCACTTCGAGCTTATGCGTCGGATTGACACGCGAAAACACGTCGACCCGGCCGGCGAGCGCGCTCAACACCTGCGGCGGTACACCTTGAGCTGTGCGGCGTCGAGAATTTCGATATCGTGATCGCGCGCGAGTCCGATCTGGCGCGCCACGGCACGGGCCGTCGCGCTCTGATCGCCCGTCAGCATCACGGGCCGGATGCCCGCGCGTTTGAGCAGCTCGATCACCTGACGCACGTCGCGTTTTGGCGGGTCGGCAAGGCCGGCCATGCCCACCCAGACGAGACGCGGCTCGCGCTCGAGGTCCTCCAGCTGAGTGCCGTCGCCTTCAGCGTAGGCAAAGCCGAGCACTCGCAGCCCTGCCCGGCAAGCCGCTCCTCGTTGCTGCGCGCCAACTCTCGCTGCTCGCGCGTGACCGGCTCGACGCGTCCGGCGACGAGCACCGACTGGCACAACGCGAGCACTTGATCCGGACGCCCCTTGACGGCGAGGAGCCGCTGCCCATCCTTCGATGTGTGCACGGTGGTCATGTACATCCGCTCCGACGAGCGGGAGAGCTCGTCGATCCGTTTGAAGCGGGCGCGCTCCGCCGCGATATCCAGGCCGGCCTCCTCGGCAAACCGGAGCAGCGCGGTCTCTGTCGACGAGCCGTCGACAACGAGCGCATCGTGATCGCGACGTGCCTCGGCGTCGCTGCAGAGCAGCGAGATCTGCGCCAGGCGCTCGAGCGCACGATCGGATTTCTCGCCGTCGCGTCCCTGGAGATGTCCGCGGGCGTCGCGGCGCAGCTCAACGCCGTCCGCCACCACCGCGTCGACGCGCATGCGGTTGGCTGTGATCGTGCCCGTCTTGTCCAGCCCCAGCGCCTGCACCGCGCCGATCGTCTCGATGGCATCTAGCCTTCGGACGATGACATCGCGCTCGCGCAGCCGCCGCACGCCGGCCGCCAGCGTCGTCGTCGCGACTGCGGGAAGGCCCTCGGGGATGGCGGCCACGGCGAGGGACAGCGACGACCGCACGATCTCGACGAGCGGTGTGCCGCGCAGAAATCCGACGACCGCCACTGCGAATGTGGCCGCGCCGGTGACGACCACGAGCTCGCGGCCGAGGGTGTCGAGCTGGGTCTCGAGGGGCGTCCGCGGCCGCGAGGCCGTTTCAATCAGCGACTGCACGCGGCCGACTTCGGTGGTCACGCCGGTGGCGACGACAACTGCCACACCGGTGCCGCTCGTGATCGTCGTTCCACGAAACACCATGTTGGATCGCTCGCCGAGCGGCACCTCAGGTTCGGTCAGCGTCGCCGTCGACTTCGTTGTCGGGACACTTTCGCCGGTGAGCGTCGATTCGTCGACCGTGAAGTCGTCCACTTCGATGAGCCGCGCGTCGGCCGGCACGCTGTCGCCACGGCGCAACTGGATCACGTCGCCGGGCACGAGACGGTCGAGAGGCGTCCGCATCGCGGTCCCGTCGCGAAACGTTGCAACCGGCGTTTGCGGCAAGCGAGTGAGCGCGCCGATGGTGCGTTCGGCATGATGCTCGGTCCATGCACCGATCACCGCGTTGGTGATCACCACGCCGGCGATCACCAGCGCGTCACCCAATCCGCCCGTCGCGACCGAGAGCACCGCCGATCCAATGAGGAGGATCACCGGCAGTCCGCGGAATTGCGCGAGCAGGATTGCCGCCGGCGAGCGCGTTGCGGCGCGGGTGAGGCGATTGTGACCGAAACGAGTCAGGCGGGTGCGGGCTTCGGGCTCCGAGAGTCCCGAGCTTGTCGTTGCCAGCGATGCGAGCAGATCATCGACGTCCCGTTGCCATGGCGGTGGTCCGTCGCCATTTTCAGATCGCTTCGCGGCAGCGCGACCTCCCGGCGCCGGCGCATGATCGACGACGTCGAGCGCGAGCTCGAGCGCGCGAAGCAGGTCCGGGATCGACATCGCGGGATCAAGAGCACGAGCACATTGCCGGTCACGGCGTTGGCGGAGGCGCGGTGAACGACCGGCTGTTGCTCGAAGAGTTGCTCGATCGCGCGCGTCGCGTCCGCATGACCGCGAATGCCAGCGATGTGAATCCGCACGCGGCCGTGGACGACTGCGTGAAGAACGCTCACGCGTCCTTCGGTTCGCTTCCGCTCCTCCGCAACACGTTCGTCGCTTCGATTGTGCTCGCTCGCGGCCGAGCTTTCAGCAGGCGTTGCCGGCTCAGCCTCCTCTGCGGCGGGAGACGTGCGTGGCCCCTCGGTCTTCGGCTCGCGCGCGGCTCGGTCCGTGTTCGCGACTGGCGGCCGCCCGAGATGATGCGAGGCCAATCGGTCCAACGTTTGCCAGATGATCGCCGCTGGCATGAAGGCCGGCCGCTCCAGCACGCATAGCTCGAGGCTTTGCGCGGCACGATCGTACCGATACGAGCCTCGCACACCGCGAAACTCGAGCGTGCCCTCGTCGTCCGACGCGCTGTGGCCGCGCGTTTCGAGCTCCTTCAGGAGCCGATCGAACAACGGCGGTTCAACCTCAAACGTTCGGCACTCCCTGACCTTCATAGGGCTGATCGCTATGCGTTCACGGATTGTGCCGACTCAGAAAGCTAAGCGATTTGCTCCCGTTCATGCGGCCGCTCGCTGGGCGTCCAAACGCCTGAGCCAGACCCGCGATCTGGTTCCAACTCGCGAACGTTTGGCTCACCACTGACTTCGAACAAGTTTTTGGTTCTGCCATCGATGTCAGAGAGCATGGTAGCCTACGCGTCGCCGAGCCCGGCCGAAGAGTTGCCCGCCAACGAGGAGCATCGATCTCGAAGCGTCGATCGACCGTCTGGACGTCTTGCCTGACTCGGTCCACGCACGGATCTTCACCGGCGGGACCCACGCGGTGTGCGATCAGGAGGTTGCATGTTGCTCACGTACGAGAGTCGCCATGTTGGCGACATCGCAGTCGTCGCGTGTCGTGGGTCTATTGCAGAAAGCAAGGAATCAGCGGCCTTGCAGCAGTATGTAGATGGTTTGCTTCGAGAAACGCCTTACATCGTCGCGGATCTCGGCGCCGTGGATTTCATCGACAGCTGCGGCGTCGGGCTGCTCCTGCGCTTGCACACCAAGGCCCGAAGCGCCGGTGGCGACCTGAAGCTCTGCGCGTTGCCGGCGCGAATTGCCGAGGTCCTGCGGGTGACGCACTTGTTGACAATCTTCGGTACCTACGGCACCCAGGCGGAGGCAATCGCCGCGTGTTATGACGCTGCGCCGTCGTCGCATTCGCAGGTTACCTTCCAGACCAACGTTCTATGCGTCGATGGATCGCGGGACGTGCTCGCGTATGTGCGCGAGCTCCTCAAGGGCGCTGGATACGGCGTTCTGACGGTCACCAACATTGCAGACGCGGTCGTTCTTTCGACCGCCACGCGACCGAAGCTCGTCATCATCAGCGCCGCGTTGCGCGCGACGAGTGGCGCCCAGGCTTTCACCAACTCCAGTGGGGGAGCCCGAAGACCTGCGGTGATCGAGCTGCCGCACGAGTTTTCCAAAGATGAAGCCGGGCACGCCGCGCGAGACCTCCTTGAAAGGGTCCGGTCCGCAATGGCTGCTCTCGGCTAAACCTCTCGGTGTGCCAAGCACGCGCCTCTCATCTGAGCTCAACAGGAGAAACATCGTGAAGCTGGCGCCGCTCGACCTTTTTTGCGCCGTTGGCGCGCCAATTCAAGTGCACTCAGGGATTAGATTCGCCTGGAGCGGCTGTGTGATGTTCTCTCGTTCTATCACGTTTGCGGCCTTCGTTGTGACGCTGCTTTCCTCGTCTGCGACTGCCGCACAACAACTCAAGCCAGCGGATTTTCTCCCTGAGATGAACCAGCCGGTTGCGCCGGCGCAGATCATCGGAAACATCTATTACGTCGGCACCAACGGCGTGTCATCTTTTCTGATCGTCACGCCCGAGGGTCACATTCTCCTCGACAGCGGGTTCAACCAGAGCGTCCGCCTCATCCGGGATAGCGTGGCGAAGCTTGGGTTCAGATTCGAGGACATCCGCTTGCTCCTGTCCTCGCACGCGCACTTCGATCACGTCGCCGGGCATGCGCTGATTCAGCAGCAAACCGGTGCCAGGATCGTCGCGAGCCGCAGGGACGCCAAAGTCATCGCACGTGGCGGCGACGACGTGTGGGAGGGCTGGCACGTCAGCAGGGTCGATCGTGTCGTTGGGCACCACGACGTCGTGCGCCTGGGCGGCGTCGAACTGAGAGCGCACCTGACACCTGGCCACACGGAAGGCTGCACGACCTGGACGATGGACGTTTCGGATGGCGGGCAGCGGTACCGGGTAGTGTTTGTCGGCGGCTTCGGGATCAACCCCGGAGTGCGTCTGGTCGGCAATACCGAGTATCCGCGCATCGCCGCTGATTACGCCCGCACCTTCAGAGTGCTCAAACGGCTGAAGCCTGACGTGTTCCTCGCCCAGCATCCTGAGATTTTCGGATTCGAAGAGAAGGTCCGCAGCCTCCGCGCTGGAGCGAAACAGAACCCGTTCATCGATCCACAGGGGTATCAAAAGGCCGTACAAGACGGCGAAGCCGCTTATCGCGACCAACTCCGACGTGAACGCGGCCGGCAATGAAAGACGTTTAGCGCTGTCGACGTGCTAATGTCTCGGCAGCCGAGGAGCGCCCCATGCCTGTCATCCGCCTTCGCACGGCTTCCCTTCACGGCCTGACCCTCGTTTCCACCGTCCTCATCCTCGCTCTCGTCGCGGCCAGTCAGGCGCGCGCGCGCGGAGCAGCCGACGCGCGGCAAGGTATCGACACCTTGCTGGCACGGTATCAGGAGCTCGGCCTCTTCAACGGGTCGGCGCTGGTCGCGGATCGCGGCGAGGTCGTGCTGAGGAAGGGCTACGGCCTCGCCAACATGGAATGGGGCATCGCCAACACGCCCGACACCAAGTTCCGGCTCGGTTCAATCACCAAGCAGTTCACCGCCACGCTCGTTATGCAGCTTGTCGAGAAGGACCAGATTGATCTCTCCGCGCCGATCACACGCTACCTGGCGGACTACCCTGCTCGGACCGGCGCGCGCATCACGATCCATCAGCTTCTCAATCACACCTCTGGGATCGTCGGCTATACGGAGCTTCCGACGTTTGGCACGACGGCCCGCAACTCTTACACGCCGCCGAAGTTCGTCGATGAATTCTTCGCCAAGCTCGATCTGCTGTTCGAGCCGGGTACGAAGTACAGCTACAACAACTCGGCGTACTTCCTGCTCGGAGTCATTCTCGAGAAAGTGACGGGGCAACCATACGAGCGGCTGCTCAGGGAACGCGTCTTCACACCGCTCGAAATGCGCGATTCCGGATACGACTCCACCCAGCCGCTGCTCGCGAAACGTGCCTCCGGATACGACAAGCGGTTCGATGGTTCGTACGTGAACACGTCGTATATCGACATGACGCAACCGTATGCGGGCGGCTCGTTGTATTCGACCGTCGACGATCTGTACCTCTGGGATCAGGCGTTCTACACCGAGAAGGTGCTGAGCGCGGCTAGTAAAGAGAAGATGTTCACGCCCGGACTGTCCAACTACGGCTACGGATGGGTCATCAGGAAGACGGATGGCGTCACTACCATCGAGCATGGCGGTGGGATCAACGGGTTCAACACGTTGTTGACGCGCAACCCGGATTCCAAGCGCCTGATCGTGCTGCTGAACAACACCGGAGGCGCGCCGCTCGACGCGATGGCAAATGCAGTCCGCGCGATTCTCGACGGCAAAGAGCCGCCGATGCCCAAAGTGCCTGCGGCCCCCACGCTGTTCAAGACCTACGAGGCTTCGGGTCTCACGGCCGCGCTCACGCAAGCGAAGGACTTCCAGGCGGGGACGCAATACGACGCGAGCAGTGCTGAACTCTCCCGCCTTGCCGACCATTTGCTGGCTACCGGGAAGGCGGCCGACGCGCTCGAACTGGCGAAGAAGCTCGCCGCCGACGCGCCGCGTTCTGCGCCAGCCGCGGTGCTGCTCGCGCGCGCACATCGCGCCAACGGCCATCGCATCGAGGCCGTTCAGAATTATTCGCGGGCGATCGAACTGAGCGAAACGCCGCGGGCCTTCCCGATCTACACCGACGCCATCCGGCAACTCTCGGCGCTCGATGTCAAAGACCCGAAGTAACGAGCGCACGCCGGCGCACATCCGTCATTCCCGCTCCGCCCTCCGCGCGAGGTAAAGCGGCAGCACGCCCAAGGCCATCATCACGAGCCCCCAAGACAGATCGACGTTGAGGCCGAGCAGGGTTGCCTGGAGGAGTGCGCCGCGGCCGATGAGAATGGTCCGCTCGATGAGTTTTTCCGTAACTCGAGCCAAAAACTCAACAATAGTGGTGCGGTTGAGCTGACTCGGTGATAACCTCCTTTGGACGTTTAAAGCGCATGTTGTCTCAATAAGGTCCTGGCGCGACGTGAAGGCCATCAGCTGTCGCACATCGAGTCGAATAGATGCTCTCCCGCAAAATCCTCCGCCTCGACGTGCCGCCATTTTTCGAGACCGTTAACGCGGGCAAATCCACTGGGGCGCTGCTTCCTTCAGTGGCCACTTTTGCTCGCGTCTGGTCGACTTCCCGGCCCAGATATGTTCTCGAACTGAGCCTGACCTTCGCAGCCTATCTACTGGGCGGCAGGATTGGCCTCATCGTCCCCTTCACAAGCGGCAACGTCTCGCCGGTGTGGCCAGCCGCAGGCGTCGCGATGGCAGCCCTGCTGCTCGTGGGCAATCGTGTGTGGCCGGCGATCGCGACCGCCGCCCTTCTCGTGAATCTCTTCACGCCCATCCCTGCGATTGCCGCCGTCGCGATCGCGGCCGGCAACACGGCTGGTCCACTCGCTGGCGCGTGGCTAACGCGTCAACTCTCGGGTTTTACGCCCCGCCTGACTCGCGTGAAGGACGTGCTCGGCATCATCCTCATCGCGGTGCCTGTAGGGGCCGCCATCAGCGCCTGCGTTGGCGTGACAATTCTTTTCGCCACGGGTGTCGGCCCCTGGGTCACATTCAGCCGCGCGTTGACGGTATGGTGGTTGGGCGATTCGATGGGCGTACTGATTCTCACGCCCTTGGCGCTGACGCTTCTCGGCGGAAAGATCACGTCCGCGCGCCAGGTCGCGGAACTCGGCACATTGCTCGCGGGCGTGACGCTCTCGTGCCTGCTCATGTTCCATCCCAGCGTCAGCGTGCAGAGCGGGATCGTGTTGGCGGCCGCTGTGACTCCGTTCGTGTTGTGGGGCGCCATCCGCTTCGAGACGTGCGGCGCGACCGCCGTGGTCTTTCTCGTCTCCTGTGTCGCCGTGTGGGAAACGGGCCTCGGCGTGGGACCGTTTTCACGGAGCACCGCTGCCGACAATGTCGCGCTGCTCCAGGCGTTTCTTGCGTTGATCGCGGTTTCGGGGCTCACCTTCGCTGCCGCGATCGCCGAGAGGTCACACCTCATACGCGAGCAGGCACGCAGTGAAGGTGCGGCGGAGAGCGACCGGAAGTACCGCCGGATCATCGAGACCGCGAACGACGGCATCTGGATGCTCGACCACCAATTCGTGACGATCTTCGCAAACCCGCGGCTCGCCTCGCTTCTCGGCTACACGATGTCGGAGATGCTCGGCCGCAGCTTGTTCGACTTCCAGTTCGAAGAGGACGCGCACCAGAACATCGCTGATCTGCAACGATCTCGGCAGCCCCTCGGGGAGCAACTCCAACAACGCTATCGCAGAAGGGATGGATCGGAATTGTGGGCGCTTGTATCGCGCACCCCCACGGTCGACGAACATGGCGTGTTCACGGGCGTGCTGAAGATGGTCAGCGACATCACGGCGCACAAACGCGCGGAACAGGAACGGCAGCGCGCGCGTGAAACCGTTTTGCTCCTCTCGCAGGCCGTCGACCAGACCGCTGACAGCGTCATCGTGACCGACGGCAGCGGCCGTATCGAGTACGTGAATCCGGCGTTCGAGATTACCACCGGGTACACACGCGCGGAAGCTCTCGGCAGTACGCCGCGCCTCCTGAAATCGGGACAGCACGACGAAGCGTATTACAAGGCGATGTGGGACGTGCTGCTCGGCGGGCACACGTTTCGCGCGACGCTGGTCAATGCTCGGAAGAATGGCGAACGTTACTGGGCAGAACAGACCATCACGCCCATGAGGGACGCTGGGGGGAACATCACGCACTTCGTTTCCGTGCTCAAAGATGTCACCATGGCACGCAGGGACCAGGAGCAGCAGACGCAACTGCAGCTCGCCCGCGCGGTGCAGCAGCGCTTCTACACCGCGACGGTTCGTGTGCCCGGATTCGACATTGCGGCGTCCGCCTATCCGGCGGAACAAACCGGCGGCGACTACTTCGACATGATCGAGACCGCCGACGGCCGTTGCTATGTCGCGATCGGAGATGTCAGCGGACACGGTTTGGACGCCGCACTCGTCATGGCCACGACCCGTGCCTATGTGCGATCGTTCGCGGCGCTCGGTCTGGACGTCGGCGAGGTTCTCGCCCGCGTCAACCGGGTTCTCGTGGGCGACCTGCAGGATGGCCGCTACGTCACGTTGCTGCTGGCGCGCCTCGACCCGCGTCGCCGGATGCTGGAGTGTGCGAGTGCCGGGCATCCGCCAGGGTTTCTGCTGGACCGCGCCGGTAACACCGAGGCGGCGATCGACGCGACCGGCGTACCGCTAGGGTTTTTCGACGATGCGGAGTATCCAACCCGAGCGTTCCTGCTCGACGGCGGACACACCGTGGTGCTGTGCACCGACGGTGCAAGCGAGACCTTGACGAAGGACAAAGAGGAGTTCGGATGCGAGCGGGTGCTCGATTACGTGCGGGCGCATCGGCACGAGGGGGCGCGGGAAATCGCTGATGGCATCTACCACGCGGCGCGGGCGTTCGCAGCCGGAGAGCGGCAGGAGGACGACATCACCTCGGTCATCATGAAGGTTGATGACGCCTGGTAGCTCCGGTGGCGAGCTGTCGGACCCTGATTTTCGGTCAACGGCGGTCTACACTTCGGCGTTACGCGAGGCAACTGACGCCCGTTGTTCAGTCGCGGCGCTCGCGGCTTATCCTCGCCGCGGAGTCGGCCTCGCGTTGAAAGCGTGCCAATTGCGCCGCGCGGAGTTGCTCGCGCTGCTCTTGAGTTCGAAGCTAACGGCCGGTCATCGAGCGCACTCAGCGCCGACTCCCACACCGGAATCGCCGCGGTCAGCCGCCAGTCGCCAATGACCGCCGCCAGCAGCTCCACTTCCTTGTAGAGGAGAGGACCACTTCGCCGGTCGCTGATTTGACCGTCGTGACCCGGTTCCGTCAGGCGTCCAGATGTGAGAGAGATGATTGGCGTCGAAGGTAACTCGCCTCAGCCCTCCCCCTTGGGCGATGTCATACCGTCCGCCGTTTCGGGAACCGGTTGAACTGTTCGAGGCCCCGTGGGCGCCGGTCTACGACGGGCCCAATTCGCCCGAGTACGACGTTGCGCCGGATGGTGAGGGATTCATCATGATCCGCACGAGCGATCGGGCCGCCGCTCGGATTCACGTCATCCTCAATTGGGTCGAAGAGTTGAAGCGCCGCGTACGTGCTGACGCAGCTGTGTGCCGGTTGGCGTTATGTTGCGGGTCTCGCAGCGTCAGCCATGATATGCGGGTCGGGCTACGGAGAAAGACAGCCAATGGTTCAGCCCCAGCAAATCGTCCTTCATGATCAACTACCGGGTGGACAACCTCGGCGAGCTGCTGGAGCAGCTGCGTGCCGGGGGTGTGGAAGTCATCCAAGGCCCCGAATCGCACGAGAACGGCAAGTTTGCGTGGATCATGGACCCAGACGAAAACAAGCTCGAGCTCTGGGAGCCGAAGGTCTGGGACGACAAGAATAAAGAATAAAGGTGCCTGACAGGCTAACCCTGCGGCTGATCGAGATTCCTACTCGGCTGTGATCGCGACGATCGGCTGCACCCCCGCCGCGCGGCGCGCGCAGGGGTTGCCCGCGATACCGCGATGACGAACGCGGTCGTGGTGGCGAGCAAATACACGAGCGGCTCGACAATTTTCAGCCCGATCAGGTAGGAGCGGATGGTTGCCCCAAATCCAACCGGATGCGGTATTGTTTCGAGTGGGGAACTACGTAATTTCCGCGAGGAGCCGGATGAAGAGGCCTCGAATCGCCCAGCTCGCTATAGGACTGGCAATAGTGTGTCTTGCCGTCGCCAATGGCCTGGCGCTCCAGACGCCCGCCGGCCAGCAGGCGCGTCCGTCGCCCTCGGCAGCGCCTCCTGCCCAGCGTGCTAACGCCGCCCCGACGCCATCCACCGACGCCAACCAGACCATCAACACGTACTGCCTGACGTGCCACAACGACAAGGTGCGCCGCGGCGACCTCTCGCTCGCCTCGTTCGATATCGCACGCATCAGCGAGCACGCCGAAGCCGGGGAGAAGATGGTGCGCAAACTGCGTCTGGGCATGATGCCTCCGAAAGAGGCGTCGCGAAAGCCCGATGCGGCCACGCGCCTGGCGGTCGTCTCGGCGCTCGAGACCGCTCTGGACGCGGCGGCGGTGAAGGCCAACCCGGGCCGGCGCTCGTTCCAGCGTCTCAACCGCTCGGAGTACGCCGCCGCGATTCGCGCGCTGTTCGGCCTCGACGTCGACGTCAGCAACTTCCTGCCCGCCGACACCGTCAGCGCGAGCTTCGACAACATTGCCGACGTGCAGATGCCGTCGGCCACGGTGATGCAGGGCTACCTACGCGCGGCGGCGCACGTCAGCCGCATCGCCGTCGGCGACCCCTCCGCCGATCCGAGCTCGACGCAGTACCAGGTGCCGAGGACGCAGTCGCAAAAGGGCCGCGTGGACGGCGCGCCGTTCGGCACGCGCGGCGGCACCGTGGTGACGCATACCTTCCCGGCGGACGGCACATACAAGTTTCAGGTGCTGCTGCACGGCGAGCCGACCGGCGCGCTCTTCGGGCGGACCGTGCGCGACGTCCAGATCGACGTTGCGATCGACGGCGAGCGCGTCGCGCTGCTCAAGCTCGATCGCTGGATGTCCGAGGCCGATCCCGAAGGGCTGACCGTGTCCACGCCGCCGATCGACGTGCGGGCCGGGGCACGGCGTGTGGCGGCGACGTTCATCCAGGAGTTCGAGGGCTCGGAAGACGATCTGGTCAAGCCGATCGATCACACGCTCGCCGATACGCAGATCGGCGTCGGCTACGGCGTCACCACCTTGCCCCACCTGCGCAACCTCGCCATCGTCGGGCCGTTCGAGGTCACCGGCGTGTCCGACAATCCCACGCGCCGGGCGATCTTCACCTGCCGCCCGACCGGGCCGGAGGAGGCCGTACCGTGCGCCCGACGCATCGTCCAACGGCTGGCGACGCAGGCCTATCGCCGGCCTGTGTCCACGGGCGACCTGGATGCCCTGATGCGCTTCTACGCGGAGGGCGCCAAGACCGGTGGATTCGAGGGCGGCGTGCGGACGGCGCTGCAGGCGATCCTCTCGAGCCTGCACTTCGTCTTCCGCATCGAGGAGACGCCGGGCACGGTCAAGCCCGGCGCCACCTATGCCGTCAACGCTGTCGATCTGGCGTCGCGGCTCTCGTTCTTTCTCTGGGGAACGATTCCAGACAACGAACTGATTGACGCGACCCGCCGCGGCGAGTTGTCGCGCCGCGAGTCGTTCG
Organism: uncultured Acidobacteriota bacterium; assembly: GCA_963807105.1. Taxonomy (GTDB): domain Bacteria; phylum Acidobacteriota; class Vicinamibacteria; order Vicinamibacterales; family UBA2999; genus DASPWV01. The sequence continues at coordinate 1,446,565 of CAWEAM010000003.1, forward strand.
ATCGCCAGGTGCGACGGATGCTCGCCGATCCGCGGTCAGACGCGTTGGGGAGCCGCTTCGCCGCGCAGTGGCTGCGCCTGCAAGATCTGGATAAGGTCGAGCCGGATGCGTTGTCGTTCCCGTATTTCGACGAGTTGCTGGCCGAGGCGATGTTGCGCGAAACCATCGCGCTCTTCAACCATCTGGTGCGAGAAGATCGTCCCGCGCTGGAACTGCTGACGGCCGACTACACGTTCGTCAACGAGCGGCTCGCCCGGCATTACGGGATCGGTGGCGTCATTGGATCGGAGTTCCGGAAGGTTTCGTATCCCGACGACACGCGGCGAGGGATCCTCGGACACGGCAGCGTGCTGACGCTGACCTCGCATGGCAACCGCACATCGCCGGTGCTCCGCGGGAAATGGGTGATGGAGGTTCTGCTCGGCAGTCCGCCGCCGCCGCCGCCCGCGAACGTCCCCGATCTCGAAGAGACGGGGATGGCCAAGAATGGCCGGTTGCTGTCGGTGGCCGAGCAGCTCGCCATGCATCGTGCGAGCCCGGCGTGCAGCTCCTGTCACAACGTCATCGATCCGATCGGGCTTTCGCTCGACCACTTCGATGTTACTGGGGCCTGGCGCATCAAGGACCGCGGGGTTCCGGTCAGCGTCGCCGGCCAGCTTTACGATGGCACGTCGCTCGACGGCGCGGCCGACCTGCGTGCTGCGCTGCTGGCGCGGTCCGAGGTCATCGTGACGTACATGACGGAACAGCTGATGGCGTACGCACTCGGCCGGCGCATCGAGTACTACGACATGCCGGCAATTCGGAAGATCGTCCGCGACGCGAAAGCCAGTGACTATCGGATGTCGTCGTTGATTCTCGGCGTCGTGCAGAGCGCGGCGTTCCGGACCGCGCTCGTCGAGACGACGGATGCGGCGAACAGATAGATAGGGAGAGGCGCACATGTTTCTGACTGCAAAGCACATCTCGCGGCGTACGGCCCTCCGCGGCCTTGGCGTCAGTGTCGCGTTGCCGTTTCTCGATGCGATGATTCCGGCGCGGGCGGTGTTCGCCAAGACGCAAGCGGCGCGTACCGCCGGGCGCACACGGCTCGTGTGCATCGAGCAGGTGCACGGCGCTGCCGGCTGCAGCGAGTACGGGCTGGCGCAGAATCTCTGGAATCCCGCGGCGACCGGGCGGCGCTTCGACATCAGCAAAGGCAGCCTCAGCTCGCTCGAGCCGTTTCGCGACCATCTGACCATCGTCAGCAACACCGACGCGAGGATGGCGGAAGCCACGTCGGCTCCGGAAGTGGGCGGCGATCACTTCCGATCGAGCGCGGTGATGTACACGCACGCGCATCCGAAGTTGACGGAGGGGTCCGACGTCAGGGTCGGCACCTCGATGGACCAGATGTACGTGCAGAAGTTCGGCCAGGACACGCCGATCCCCTCGCTGCAACTCAGCATCGAGCCCGTGGACCAGTCCGGTGGCTGCGCGTATGGGTATGCCTGCGTGTATACCGACACGATCAGCTGGGCCGCCCCGGATCAACCGCTGCCGATGGTGCGGGATCCGCGCATGGTCTTCGAGCTCCTGTTCGGATCGGGCGGCACGCCGGAACAGCGCGCCGAGCGGCGCGCCACCGACCGCAGCATCCTCGACATGCTGACGGCGCAGATGGCCGACCTGCAGCGATCGCTGGGAGCGTCCGACCGTCAGCGTCTGGATCAGTACGCCACGAACATTCGCGAGATCGAGTCACGGATCGCGCGCATCGAAGCCCGCAACACCAGCGGCGAGGTGCGCGAGCTGCCCGAAGCGCCGGCGGGGGTGCCGGATTCGTTCGAGGAGCACGTCAAGCTGATGTTCGACCTGCAGGTCCTCGCGTTCCAGTCGGACACGACCCGCGTGTTCTCGTTCAAGATCGGGCGGGACGGCTCGGGCCGCGTTTATCCAGGCAGCGGCGTCGATCGCGGTTTCCACGACGCCTCGCATCACGGCACGGCCGAAGAACGCGTCCGTCAATTCAGCGAGATCAACAAGCATCACGTGTCGATGCTGCCGCACTTCCTGCAGAAGCTGCAGGACACGATGGATGGCGACGCCAGCCTGCTCCAGAAGACGCTGGTCCTCTACGGTTCGCCCATGGCCAACGGCAACACGCACAATCACCGCAACTGTCCGTTGATCATGCTCGGCCACGGCGGCGGCCTGCTCGCAGGCGGCGTTCATGTGAAAGCCCCGAGCGGCACGCCGATGGCGAACGTGTTCCTGACGCTGCTCCACGGACTGGGTCTCAGCGATCTGCAATCGTTCGGCGACAGCACCGGCGAGTTCTCGTTCACGGCGCCAGAGACGACGACCGCCGGGTAGCGCGCGCTCGCGCGCAGGAGAAATGAGATGGGTAGCCGTACTTACGCCATCGCGTTCGTTTTGTCATCGCTGCTCGCCGGCGGGTTGACGACCTCCGCGGTCGTGATGGCCCGCGCCGCCGACGCTCCGGTCGCCGACGCGGCGATGCGCGGTGATGTCGAGGGCGTGCGCACGCTGGTTCGCGGGGGCGCCGATGTCAACGCCGCACAGGGCGATGGGATGACGGCACTCCATTGGGCAGCCCTCAGCGCCAATCTCGAGCTGCTGGACGTGCTGCTGTACGCCGGCGCCTCGACGCAGCCCTTGACACGCGTGGGCGCTTACACACCGCTGCATCTCGCGAGCTCCCGCGGCCACGCCAAGGCGGTGGCGCGCCTCCTCGACGCCGGCAGCAAGACGGGGCCGTTCACGGCAACAGGCGTGCAGCCGCTCCACCTGGCGTCACAGGCCGGCGACGCCGCGACGGTTACTGCACTGCTCGATCGCGGCGCCGACGTCAACGGCCGCGACAAGACGCATGGCCGGACGCCGCTGGTCTTCGCCGCCGCACAGGGACGGCTCGAGGCGGTGAAGGCGCTGCTCGCGCGGGGAGCGGACGCTCGCATCACGACAACGGTGATCGACTATAAAGAGCGGGCTACGGCCGATACGCAGGCACGGCAGGCCCGCGACAAAGTTGTCTCGGCGATGTCCGGACGCGCGATCAATTCCGATCCAGACATCAACGATCCGCCACCGGGCACAGGACCCGAACAAGGCGGCGGCGCGGGTCAGGGCGGCGCGCCCGGGCGTGGCGGACGAGGCGGAGGCGGCCCGCGGCCACCGTCCGACATCGACAACATCGGCAAACAGGGTGGATTCACCGCCCTGCACTACGCGGCGCGCGAGGGCTTCGCCGACGTGGCGGGCGCGCTCCTCGACGCCGGTCTGAACGTCAACCTCGCCACCGAGGGCGACCGATCGACGCCGATCGTCGTGGCGAGCATCAACGGCCAGTACGACCTTGCGAAGACGTTCCTCGAGCGCGGTGCCAATCCGAATCTGACCAACGACGACGGCGTGGGGCCGCTGTTTGCGACGATCAACAATCAGTGGGCGCTCAGGACCTGGTATCCGCAGCCCACGGCACACCTGCAGCAACGGACTACGTATCTGGAGCTGCTGCAAGCGCTGCTCGAGGCTGGAGCGGACCCCAACCTGCGCGTGCGGTCGCACATCTGGTACGCGGCGTACAACACCGGGCGGATGGGCGTTGACTTCGCCGGCGCCACACCCTTCTGGCGTGCGGCGTACTCGCTGGATGTGGACGCCATGCGCCTCCTCGTGCGCTACGGCGCCGACCCGAGCATCCCGAGCATGTCGTACGGCGCCGTTCGTCGAGACGACGACCTCTCCGGCATGCCCGCGATTCCCGCCGGCGGCCCGCACGTCCCGCCGCTTCACGCCGCCAGCGGCGTGGGCTACGGCACGTCCCGCGTCGCGCAGCAGCACCAGCACGTGCCCGACGGCTGGCTCCCGGCCGCCAAGGACTTTCTCGAGGAGCTTGGCGTCGACATCAACAGCCGCGATGCCGACGGCTTCACGGCGCTCCACCACGCGGCCGCTCGCGGCGACAACGCGATGATTCAGTACCTCGTCAGCCGCGGCGCAGACGTCACAGCCGTCAATCGCGCAGGTCAGACGACGGTCGATATGGCCAACAGCCCGGAGCAGCGGACGCAGCCGTTCCCGGAGACGATTGCCCTGCTGGAAAAGATGGGGGCGAAGAACAACCACAACTGCCGCGCGTGTAAGTGAGTGCGGCGCGTCGGCACTTCAGGACCGACTACGGGTCTGGATGAGGACGTGGATCATCGACTCCGTGGCGTTCTTTTATCTCCCGCCTGACGTCGAGGTTGGTTCAGCGCAATGGCAGCTTGCCGGGGCGTCAACGCCGGGATTCCACCTGAGCGTCACCTGAGCGCCGGTGATCCCCGGATTGACGCCGACGTTGCCGTTGAACAGGTCGGAGGCTCCTTGAAGTTGGGACACGCCTAACAGAACAACCGTGAACGGCCCTGATGAGGGGATTACGGTCTTTTCCTGGGCCCCGTAACCCGGGGCAGACGAACGAAGCGTCATCGGGACGCCCGCCGTCAGGTCCGTGAAGAGGACGCCGCCATCGGACCACGCGTCGCATGGCGTCTCCTGCGCCTTGCGCTGACCGATGCCCTGCCCGGCCACGACTTCAACGATCGCACCCTCGATGCACCGGCCGAAATCATCGACCACCATCGCCCAAAGAAACGCTCTCGCCGGCGGCGGCACGGTGATCAGGATCTCGTTGGACGCGAGACTTCTGACACCACCCACCGTTGCGTATAAGCGCACGTAGAACCGCGCTGTTGGCGCAGGGAATGTGAACGCTTGCGCGGGACCTTGAACCGGAACGCTCGCCAAAACCTCGCCCGGCGCAAGGCCGCCCTCGAGGACATAGCTTGTTGGTACGACGCTGCCGGAAGCTGACCAGTGCAGCGTCACGGTGTTGCCGACAATCGACGCGTTGAGATTCGCGGGCGCGCCCAATCCAGGCACCGCCGGGATGGCAGCCGAAGGGGCGCCAACGCCGGCGCTGTTCACGCCACGCAGACGGAGGTGATACGTAGCGCCGTTGAGGAGGCCATCGAGCACCAGCGGGAATGCCGTAGACGCGGGCGAGCGCGTCGTCCACGTCGCACCATCGTCGAGGGAGTACTCGTAGTTGGTGTTGGCGAACCAGGGCGGCGACGGAGGGGCGGTGGCTACGAGCGTCAGTGTGCCGTCGCTCGGCGTCACCTGGGTGATCGTCGGTGCGGGTGCCCTGGCGACCCATCGCGTGGACTGCACGGTGCCGTTGGACAGCACCCACACCACTGTTACATTCCCGGCGGGATCGACTGCCATTCTCGGAAAAAAAGCCGTCGAAGGCGCGAGCGTGAACCTGCTCCAGGAACCGTCGGGCGTGCGCCGAGCGGCTTCGACGCTGTAAACGGACGGATTGGACCAAACGACCGTCGCGTTGCCGAATACGTCAATCCGAATCCGGGGAAGACTCGGACTCGGGAATGGTGCATTGGAGTCGACTGGTACACCCCCTGGCGCGGCAGCCCACGAGTTGCTCGAAGCACTGTAGGTGGCAGACTGTAAGGTCCACCGCAGCCCATCGAACCACTCCCAGACGGCAGTCGTGTTCCCTGCCGCATCGGATGCGACGGCGGGCGCCAGGATGCGCTGGCCTGCGGGCGCACTGATGGCGAGGCTTGCTGGTGCGCTCCAGGTCCCTGTGCTTGCACTGTAATGTGATGCCTGGACCCTCTGCATTGCACCATCGAGTCGAGTCCACACGACCGTAAAGTTGCCCGACCTGTCGCCGGCGATGTTGGATTCGCCCTGGCCAGCCAGAGTTACAGGCTGCGACCAGGAACCCGTGCTCGGGCTGAAGTGCGCAACGTGAGTGACACGGTCCGATGTTTGGGCCATCACGACGGCACGGTCGTTGTGGTCGAGCGCGAGGATGATGGGGAAGATAAATCCGTTAACTCGGATTTGGGGAGCCACGCTCCAAGAGGCCGCGACTCGATCGTAAGTAGCAGTTTTGAATACGGCATCTTCGCCGATGTAATCGACCCACGCGACGGTCGCGTTTCCCTGGCTGTCGATGACCCCATCGACCTGAGTGGCATCCGCAGAAAACTCGATCCTTTGGCTCCAGGTTTCGGTGTCCGCGTCATAAAGCGCGGCCCAAGCGCCCACGGCGAAATCGTTGTCGTCGATGACCTGCCATGTCAGGATGGCGTTGCCGCCTGCGTGAACACGGAGCCGGAGCACGGCGGAGTCATCTGCGCTCAGCAGCTGCGGGCTACTCCACGTTCCCGAGGCCCTCGTATAGCGAGTCGCCTGGATTCCGTCACGGTTGTTCCAGACTGCGAACCCATTGCCTTCGGCATCCAACCCCACGACCGGTTCACCATAGGCGTCGGGTCCGGACAGATCGGTCACCACTCCCGTCCATCCACCCTGCGCCAGTAGAGGCGACGCGGGCCATAGCACGCAGCACAAGGCGGCCACCGCATGTCGAACCGCTGACGCCGCCGACGTTCTGAGAGCGCTCATGACGCGACCCCCTGATCTCCTGAAGCGTCTCCGGCGGCCGGCCCCAGACAAGACCCCGCAGGGGCGTGGCGTCGAAGATCCAACACTAAGCCAACGAGGTCAGGAAGTCCCAGCGTTGTTACAGGGTTTTCACAGGTTCGGGGTCGGAGGATGTCGGACTCGTCTTTGACCTGGAGGCAATCAAGGAGCGCGCACTCGGACCCGGGGCGCTGGCGCTTCGCACGAAGCGCGACGGCTTTGGCATCGACATCAACAGCCGCGATGCCGAGGGCTTCACGGCGCTCCACCACGCGGCCGCACGCGGCGACAACGCGATGATTCAGTACCTCGTCAGCCGCGGCGCAGACGTCACCGTCGTCAATCGCGCCGGTCAGACGACGGTTGATATGGCCAATAGCCCGGAGCAGCGGCCACAGCCGTTCCCGGAGACGATCGCGCTGCTGGAAAAGATGGGGGCGAAGAACAACCACAACTGCCGCGTGTAAGTAACGTCGCTCGCGCGTGAGTGGCAGCTCCACACCGCCAAAGGTGTCACTCTTCGCGGAGCGCTTCGGTCGGCTGGATGCTGAGGCCTCGACGCGCGGGGCCGGCAGCGGCGATCATGCCCACGATTGCCATGACGAGCATGACGAGTGGAACCAGGACGATGCCCTGTCCCTGGAGCAGCTCGCTTTCGAGCACGCTCTCGAGCGCCAAAGCGCCGGCGCCGCCCACGGCAACGCCCGTCGCGATCTGCGCGAGTGCGCGAGCGAAGATGCCGGCGAGCAGTCGATTGCGATTGGCGCCCAGGGCGGCGCGAATGCCGATCTCGCGCCGCCGCTGCGCGACCGTAAACGACATCAGCGCATAGATCCCAGCCGCCGCCAGCACAATCACGCTGAGCATCACGAGCGCCACTGTCGTGCCAATCAAGCGCATCAATCCCTGTTCACGCTTCAAGATGCTTTCGATCGTCGCAATGTCGCGAAGCTGCAAGTCCGGATCGACCGACGCGCCAATCTCGCGCAGCTTGCCGGCAAACGTCGTCGGATCCGTCCCGCGAATCCGGATGGCAATTTCGGCTGGTTGAACGTCGCCGAACGCGGCGGGGTGATAGAGCCGGCTTTCCGGCGTCGTGTCGAGCGATTGCATAGCCGGGAAGTCCGGCACTACGCCGACGATTTCGTACCAGCGATCGAGCACGACATCGCGCTCGGCGGCCTCGCGGCTGCGTCCGATATAGCGCACCCGCGTGCCGAGAGGGTTGGCGCCGCCCAGCAGCGTTTCCACCAGCATGCGGTTGACCACCACGCCCGGCACCGGGCCCCCGGGGTCTGCGTCCGAGCTTTGCAGACCGCGGCCCATGATCACCGGCACGTCGAACGCGTCGAAGAAGTTGGGGGCGACGCGATTGAAGCGCACGAGGTGTCCGCGCTTCGTGCCGGCCACGATGTTGTAGTCGGCCGGATCGATCGGCGGCGGTTGCCCCTCGATCTCGAGGACGAGCGCGCGTTCCTCGCCGACGCCGGTCATTGAAAAGGTCACATCCGATACCGTGGCGTCCTCGCGCAAGCGCCGATCGAGCTCGCGCTGCAGCGCGGCAAAGCGCCCCGTGAACTCGCGGTCGCCGTCGGCCGTCGGCGCTGCTGTTGTGCGGTCGAGCACCAGTTGCGTGGTCAGGACGTCGCGACTGGCAAAACCAACATCGCCGGTGCGAAACCGAAGCGCGGTCCACGCGTGAAACATCGCTGCCGGCAGGAGCGTGACGGTGAGCGCCACCTGCGCCACGATCAGCGTGGCCCACACGCGTCCCATGGCCATCCGCGATCCGCTGCCTGGCGACAGCGTCTGCAACCGCGTGTGCACACGCGCGCTGGTTGCCTTCAGCGCCGGGATGATGCCGACGATCGCCGCTGACAGCACCGCGAGTGCCGTGACATAGATCACATCGTCCCACGAAATGTTGATGGACATCCAGAACGGCAGCACGTTGCCGCCGATGACGAGCATCGATCCATTGAGCTGCCGCAACGTGCGTATCGGCGAGCGTGATGCCGAAAGCGGCGGCGATGCCGGAGAGCATCAGCGCCTCGACGAACAGCTGCGCGACAATGCGCCGACGGCTGGCGCCGAGCGCGCCGCGTACCGCGATCTCCCCCAGTCGGCTGGCGGTGCGCGCATACACAAGGATGGCGACGTTGACGCAGACGACGACAAGCAGAAGCACGATAGCCACCTGCATCAAGTAGAGCGCCAGCGCATTGCCAGGATCATCCATGTCGCTGAACGCGTATGTGTACGGCACCACCCGTGGACGCAGCTGTTCATGCGTCGCAGGCAAGCGCGCCGACATTTGCTGTCCCGCTGCAGCAATCTCCGCTTGTGCGCTTTCCAGGCTGGAGCCCGCGGCCAGCCGGCCGAACACGTTTACGCTCGGCCCCGTGCGTGGCGCGTAGGAACTCGCGTCAAGGCGCCACGGGATCCAGTAGCCGTGGAAGAGCGGAAAGCGAAAGCCTTCGGGCATCACACCGACAATCGCGTAGGTGGTGCTTCCGAGTTGCAGCGAGCGGCCGATGATGTTCGGATCGGCGTCGAAACGGCGGACCCACTCGTCGTGTCCGATCACAATCGCGTCGGGCGCGGCAGGCCGCTCGTCTTCGGGAAGCAATGACGCCCACGGAAGGCGGCGCACGCGCGCGAGGCGGAATGCCGATGCGGAGATTTCGGCAACCGTCACGACTTCGGGCTGGTCGTCCGCTGCACGAGTCAGGTTGCGCTGCACGGTGCGGGTCACACTGATATCTTCGATCGACTTCAGACCGCGCCAGACGGTGAAGTCGTGCAGCATCCGCGGCTCGCGATTGCTGGTCAGCGCGTCGGCGTTCAGAAGGGAAACGATGCGATCGCCTTCCGGCAACGGCAGCTGCGCGTCGGTCATCGCCGAGACGATGGCAAATGCGCCTGCGGCGATGGCGATGCCGACGGCTATGCCGAGCACGGCGACAATGCTGAGGCCGGGATAGCGGAGCAGCATCCGCCAGGCGAGCGTGAAGTCGAGACGGGACGAGAGGACGTTCGAGGCGCCGCCGGCGATGACGGCGGCGCTCGCCGATGGCCAGCGGCGATCGACGTTGAGCGCACGCAGCGAGGATGAAACGCACGGCCGGCACACCGCCGTGGCGGCGACGCGCCCGCAACTCGCGCTCGAACGTGTCGGTCATCTCGGCCGCATAGGCGGCGCGATGGCGTGCGGGAAACGCGCGCAAAGCGAGCTGGTAAAGGCGCGACGCCGCGCGCTGAAATCACATCATCAATCTCCGAAGATCTTTTGTGCGCGGGCGACATCGAGCAGCGCGCGCAGGCGTTCCGATTCGGCGCGTGCGACGGCGCGACCGAACGCTGGTGCGGCGGTAATACCGCGCGGTCGGGCCACCGCTCGCATCTTCGCTCGCAGCGGTCGGATTCTTCGACGAGGCCTTCGTCGACCATCCGCGCGAGCGCGGCATACAGCGTCCCCGGCAGGATCGTTTCGCGTCCGTCGGTCATCGCCGCAACCGCCTGCATGATGGCGTAACCATGCAGGGACTCGCCGTCAGCCAGCGCCAGCAGTACCTGATAGGTGGCGCGTTTGAGCGGCAAGAGCGCAGCCGGATCACGGGTCAGACGTTTCATACGGCGATGTTCCTTTCGCGGCTCGCCCCCGGATATTCGAATTAGACTATAGTTCAAATCGAATAGTTCCACGCTCGGCAACGGGCCCTGGCGGCCGGGCTCCCACAACATGCATCTCGTTGCCGCGCCGTTCCAGTCACGTGGTGCATAATCGACCCCGTGAGATCTGCATCCGTTGACGGAGGATCCATGCCGCGCATTCTCGTTGCCGCTCTCGCAGTCGTGCTGGCCTTGCCGCTGTCGGCTTTTGGACAATCCGGCACCGCCGCCAAAAGTATCGAGCCGTTCAAGGTCGGCACGTTCCTGATCGGCAACAGCCAGACCGTCGGCCTCGTGCTGCGCGACTCGCTGGTCGTCGATCTCGTCCAGGCCAACGCGGCGATGGAGAAAACGCGATCGTTCCCGGCGCGGCGCATGCCGTCGGACATGGTGGACCTGATTGCCGAGTACGAGAACGGACTCAAGGGCCGGATCTATGCGATCGTCAACGAGCTGGTGCAGAGCAAAGCGCTCGACGGCAAGCGGCCGGCGTACGTGCGCGAGCTGAGCAGGTGAAGACGCTCGCGCCGATTCCGCGGCCGCGGCAGATCATGATGACGGCGGTCAACTTCTACAGCCACATCGCCGAGAACGCGCCGCCCGAGGAACGCGCGCGAAGGCGATCGCCGCGCGGAAGGCCAATCGCGGCGTTCCCTACCTGTTCCTCAAGGCGCCCTCGTCGATCATCGGCACCGGTGAGAACGATCGTGATGCCGTATGGCCGCACGGAGCTCGACTGGGAGGTCGAACTGGGACGATCATCGGCCGTCGCGCCAGGTATGTTCCGCGCCGCAAGGCCGAGGAGCACGTCTTCGGCTACACCGTGATGATCGACATCTCCGATCGCGGCGGCCGTCCGCCCGGCGGGTTCGGCGGCGGCAGCCGACTGGTTCGTGATGAAGGGCCAGGACACCTTCGGGCCGATGGGCCCGTTCATCGTGCCGAAGGAGTTCTACGGCAACCCGATGACCGACCTGAAACAGACGCTGCTCGTCGGCAGCGATCAGCGGCAGCAGTCCGACTCGTCCGACATGATCCACTCGGTGTGGGAAGTGATCGAATACGCTTCGTCACTCGTCACGTTGCAGCCCGGTGACATCATCGGCGCCGGCACGTCCGGCGGCGTCGGCATGGGCACGTCGGTGCGCGGGTCGCAGGTGTGGCTCGTGGCCGGCGACGAGATCACGGCGACCATCGACAAGATCGGGACGCTGCGCCACAAGGTGGAAGCGGCTCCTGCGCCGCCGCCGGGAACCGGATCATATCTGCCGCCGGTGGACACTTATCGCAAGCCAGGCGGCCGCGGCCGTGGCGGCGCACAGTAGGGCTGACACCCGACGGACGAGCAAAGCGTCGCGCGCCGCCGGCGAGCGGCGGGAGCATACCGCAAGAGCATTCGCATGGCTCGGCGTTCGGTCTAGCGCGACCCCAATCGGAGCCGATCGAAGCCGTCCCACGCCCGCATGTCCGACACGATGATCCGATCACCAGCTGAAACACCGCTCACGATCTGAATCAGCGACCGCGAGGCGCGACCGTACCCAACCGGAACGCGCCGCAACAGCACACCGTCCTCATCGAGGACAAACACACTCGACTTCGCCCCTTCACGGGCGTCGACCGGGCGCTCCACCAGTAGGGTATCGCGTGAATCGCCGAGCTCGGTGACCGCGCCGATCTCGGACGCACGGCGAACCTCCCTGAGCGTCACCGTGTCCGCCGCCACCGTGGCGAGCCTGGTTCGCTCCGGGTTCGAGATCGCCGCGGGCAAAAGCACGACGCCTATCAGCACGGCAATGAACGTTCGCATGCGGCCTCTCCGCGTGCGCCGCAAGACTGGTGCCGCGACGGGCGACGAGCCTGCGCAGGAAACCGGCGCCCGCCGCGCGGCAGCGTTGCCCAGAACTGGGACGTGGCGCTCGCCCGTCACGGCGCCGATCAAGCACGCGCGATTGCGACAGGTGATCACTCCGCCCTGAGCGCCTCCACCGGACTCAACCGCGCGGCTCGGCGAGCCGGCACCCAGCAGGCGAGGAGCGCAACAATTGCGAGCACGAGCGGCGTCGCGGCAAAGATCACCGGGTCGCGCGGGCTGATGCCGTAGAGGAGCGATGCCATGAGCCTGCTGCCGGCCCACGCGGCGGCAATCCCCACAACGATGCCGACGGCAGCGACGATGCCGCCCTGGTTCACGATCATTCTCGCCACGCGTCCCGGATCCGCGCCGAGCGCCAGCCGCACGCCGATCTCGCCGGTGCGTTGCGACACGATGTAGGACATGACGCCGTAGATGCCGACGACGCCGATGACCAGTGCGATGACGGCCGCAATAGCGATGAGCACCATCGTGAACGCCATCTGCTCCGACGCTCGATCCAGAACTCGTTGCAACGTGTCGACGCGAGAGAGTGCCAGGTCACGATCGACTTGTCTCACGGCGCCGGTGGCTGACGCGACGAGCTCCGCCGGCGGAGTGGACGTGCGCACCACGTAGTTCATGGCGTTGACGGGCGGACCGATCAAGGCTTGCGCCGGAATGTCGGGACCACCAGCCGTGGACATCGGCATGAACAGCTGCGGCTGTGGCGCCGGTTCGTGCAGCGCCGTTGTGGGTGTGTTCGACACGACGCCGACGATCGTCATCCACGGCGGAGCAGGTAGCTGTGAGTTTGGAGGGAATGACGATCGCACCCGGCGTCCGATGGGATCTGTTTTGGGAAGTACGTGTCGACAAACCTCTTGTTCACGACGACGTTCGCTTCGGATCGCTCGATGTCGCCGCGGTCGATAAGGCGGCCGCGTAGCAGGCGAATGCCCATGGCCTCGAAATAGCCGCCGGCGATGGCACGGAACCATGTGAACGGACGCGCGGTCAGTGTGTCTCCCGCTTCGCCGTCCACGATGAGACCGTTGCCAAAACACGCGCCCGACAGAGGAAGACACGTCGAGGCCGAAGCGGCAGTCACTCGTGGAAGCGCGGACAGCCGGTCGAGAATCAATTGATGCGCGGCAACTGCGGCGAGCCGAGTGGGGTAGGCGCGGTCTGGAAGTCCGACGCTGAAGGTGAGCGCTGATGTTGCATCGAACCCTGGATCGACCGCACGCAACTTCTGGAAGCTGCGAACCATCAGACCGGAGGCGACCAACAGCACGAGCGCAAGCGCAACCTGTGCGGTCATCAGCAGCTGGCGCATGCGGTAGCTGGCGAGACTCGCGGTTTTGCCGCGGCCGCTGTCGCGAAGGGAGCTCGCGAGCGGAGCAACGCGCAACATCGACACGGCCGCGAAGATCAGCGCGGTCAAGACGATGAGTCCAGCGGTAAAGGAGAGGACCACTGCATCCAGGCGCACTTCATCGAGGCGAGGCAGATTGGCAGGCCCGAACGTGACGAGCAGCTGAACGGCGACCCACGCGAACGCAAGACCAGCGGCACCGCCCGCCAGCGACAACATCGTGCTTTCACTCAGGAAGTAGCCGACGATTTCGCCGCGGCCGGCACCTAGCGCGCGGCGTACGGCCACCTCGCGCTGTCTCGTCTCCGATCGCACGAGGAACAGGTTCGCGACGTTGGCACACGCGACGAGCAGCACGACGCCGACCGAAGCGAGCAAAATCCACAGCGTTCCTGCGACATTGCCGACCATTTCATCGTGGAGCGGCAGCGGAGTCGCAATGATGCCGCGCTGATTCGGCGCGGCCCGCGCCAGGTCCTCGAGCAACTGCGTGAGCTCCGCTCGAGCGTCCGCGACCGATACGCCATCGCGAAGGCGAGCCACACCCATGACCTGAAAGAGGAACGATGCCGAGGCGCTCGAGGATTGAGCGGGCAGCCACATGTCGATTCGCGGAGTCAGTGCCGGAAATGAAAAGGACGCCGGCATGACGCCGACGACAGGCGCCTGCACCCCGTTGATGGTCAGCGTCCGGCCCACCACGCGCGGGTCGCCGCCAAACCGCCGCAGCCAGAGCCCGTGCGACAGCACTGCCACCGTCGGTGCTCCGGGAACGCCTTCTTCTTCGCTGAACCAGCGCCCCAGCGCTGGTGACACGCGCAACACACGTGCGAGCGAGGGCGTGGCGCGCGCGACCTGAACCCGTTCAGGCTCTCCGCCTCCGGTGAGGGTGGCCTGCGCGGTGTTGTGCACGGCCACGCTTTCGAGCGAACGCCCGCGATCGGCGTACTGGTGGTAGAGCTGCCAACTCATGGACGTCACGCCCGAGGCGATGTTCCGCGCCGGGATTCCGTAGGTCAGCGAGATCAGCCGATCGGAATCGGGGTACGGCAGCGGGTTGAGCACGACCCGGTGCAGGACGGTAAAGATGGAGGCATTCGCGCCGATGGCCAACGCGAGGGTGAGAATCGTCGCCAGCGTGAACGCCGGGCTCCGTACCGAGCCTCTTTGCGGCATGCCACACTTCGCGCCGTACGTTGTCCATGCGCCCCGCCTTTCGTGAGGTGTTGACGCCTTAGACGACGTTGTCCGTCCGCACGTTGGTCTGTTGAATGGCTTTCACTGATGCGGCGGGAACGCCGGCGAGTCTTGGACACCTACCCGTTCGCGACGAGCAGGTGCCCAGGTGTGCGGTGCGCCCCTACGGCGTGTCGAGCGCGTTGCCGATGGCGACCTCCGGCGATGCCGCGCTGGTGCCGCACGCGTTGACCGCCGACACGCGCACGAAGGCGCGGAAACTCGGAGGCAACCCTGACGCGCTCGCGCTGGTGCTGTTGCCGACGTTGCCGCTGAAGAGGTCGGACCCGCCAGGCTGCGAGCCTGCCTGCACGAGGTAGCTCGTCGCGCCGGACACAGGTTGCCAGCTCACCGTCGCGACGCCCCCGACGAACGTGCCGGTAGGAAGTGAAGGCGCCAGCGGCGCCACGCAGCCCGCGACGACGACGTCCGCGACGTTGGAGGGGTTGCTCATGCCTAGCGGATTCAGTGCGCGCACCTGCACGCGATACTGCCCGCTCGGCACGCTGCTCGCCGTGAACATCGGCAGCGGGCTCCCGGTGTCGATCGGCGCGAGCAGCGGCTGCACCACTTCCACGGCATACGAGGTGGCGTCAGCGCCGGGCATCCACGCCAACGTCACCTGGGCGCCTGCGGTCCCCGAACTGACTTGCGCCGCCAGGTTCGTTGGAGCCGTCGGCAACTGTCGGCACGCGCAGGAGCTGGCGAAGTACTGGGTGCCGCTTGTACACGTTCTGGCCGATGCTCGTCGCCGACACGGCGAAGACGAAGATGTTGGCCGCTTCCACGCATTGAGCGAAGGGAACGTCGGTCCGCGTCTTACAGATCGCCAGCATGTTGGTGAGGAAGGCCGTGTTGCTCTGCGCAAACCAACCCACGAGGTCCGCCTTGAAGGTGTTCCAGTCGATGTCGTGCTGATTGCAGGCCGGCTCGAAGACGTCCGCCCAGAACTCCCCGAGCGGGCCCGCTTCGGGCGGCACCGAGCATCCGTTCGTGGAGGGCGGCAGTCCCGCGTCGGTACGGTTGGGAGACAGAAGACATGCGTCGATGCCGAGACAGGTCTGCGCCGAAGCGGTGGTGGCGAAGCCAAGCGCTAACAGCAGCAGAAGAACGGTCGGCGAATACGTCGAAACGATGGTGCGCACGGGGGACCTCCGGGGATGAGTTGGTTGGGCAAGTATAGTGGACCAGACGCGCGAGACCGAGTCCGGTCAGCTTCCGGAACGGGATCGTCGATCTTTCCGGCTACACCCACAACGGCCAGATCCGCTCGGCGTTGCGGCGAACTTCGGAATACGGGACGTCAGCGCTCTTCGCTTGGTCGAACACACTGATCCCTGACCGCGACGTGATCGGGGCGCGAAGCAGCTGGGCTCGATTCTCGAAGAGACTTCTCACCGCCATCCAGGCGACGGCATCGGCCTCCGGTCTCCACACCGCGTTGTACCGTCGTGCGGCTTCGAGCAAACCCCCAGTGTCCTTTCACAGAACGGCGCCCCCGGATGCCGTGCAGGAACTGCAAAGCCTCGCAAGGGGTGCGCCAGCGAGCGCGACCTCAGGAGTCTCTAAAACTCCGCAATGCCTCGTCCTCAGAATCGTAGGTCTTGAACACCGTCAGTAAGTTGGTGACGTTGAGAACGCGAAAACTCTTAGGGTGCAGGTTGCACAGTCGGAGTTCGCCATCGTGGGTCATGAGCCGCATGTAGCGGCTCACCAGCATACCTAGTCCCGCACTGTCGACGTAATTGAC
Organism: uncultured Acidobacteriota bacterium; assembly: GCA_963807105.1. GTDB lineage: Bacteria > Acidobacteriota > Vicinamibacteria > Vicinamibacterales > UBA2999 > DASPWV01. The sequence goes on from CAWEAM010000003.1 coordinate 1,462,960, forward strand.
CTCGGCGAGATTGAGCAAGACCTTGTGTTTGCCTTGACGCACCAACCGATTCATCGTTTCGCGAAAGATCTCTTCGCGATCGTCGACCAGGCGCCCCTTGAGATCGAGAATCGTCACATTGTCAACGGTGCGCTCGACGATGAGCATCGGCGGGGCCATACGAGCCACATCTTATGATTACGCGGGCCAACTCAACAAGCGTCGATATCGCGATTTCTCGTTACGATTGCGGCTACCGGCGATCCGGACGGCGCGGCGGCAACCGGCGCCGGCGTCCACTGTTCAACGCTCTTTGTCAGTGGCGCTTCGAGCGATCATCGACAGACACTCGGTGTCCTAACAGCACGTCTCCCCGCTGCATCGCCCACCGCGCCACGTTCCCGCGAAACGACGAGTGCTTCCAGAGCGGCGCCAATCCAGGGTCGCGCTGCACCCACTGTTCGTTGTAGAACCCCGGCACACTGAACAACTGATCGAGCGTGGCGAACGCCGCGTCCGCATCTCCCGTCTGCGCCTGTACTTGCGTGAGCAGATAGAGATACATCGTCCCCTCTACGGCGTCCTTGGTGAGCGGCAACAGCGTCACGGCACGCTGGGCGTGGTGCAGGGCCTCTGCCGGGCGCTGGAGCCCCAGCGACGTGAGCGCCAGAGCCGCTTGCACCTGGTAGTCGTCCGGGAGGACGCGTTCCCGTGCCTTCAGCTCAGGCAATGCGGCGGCGAAGCTCTCGAGCGCATCCTGGCGCTGTCCCATGCTTTCGTACACCTGGCCGGCTGCCACTGCGGCGGGGAACCGGAAGTTGGGCGGCATCCAGGCACCCGCGGCATCCATTCCCTTGATCAACTCGAGGGCGCGTGCGTAACGACCGTCAAACCACTCGAGGCGCGCGAGCAAACCTCGAACGCGGGCATCGGCCGGTGACCGTGCGGCGAGTGCCGTTTCCAGCACCGGACGCGCCGCGGCCACGTCGCCGCGCTCGCTGAAACGCAGCCAGGCGTCAGGGACTACCGGCGCCCCCTGATGCGCGGCGCGCGCGATGCCGATGAAGCGGCGCGCTTCCGAATAGTCGCGCATGTGCAGGTAGTGCACGGTCACCCACTGCGCCAACGCCGTGGGATCGATCTCGAAGCCGCGCAGAAAGGCCTCCCGCGCTTTCTTCCAGCGTCCTTCGGATTGCTCCAGATGGCCGAGGAACTGCCACAGGTCCGCGGAGTTCGGCAGACCAACGCGCGCGATCTCGAGCTCGGCGCGTGCCGCCGCGTAGTCGCGGTCGCCGAACAGCGCCTGGCCGAGCGCAAGATGCGCTTCCGCCAGCCCGGGGTCGATCGCGATCGCCGTACGCGCCGCCCGGTAGGCGGCGTCATGAGTACCGACTGTTCGATCGGCGCCCGATCGGGTACTGCGACGAGTAGGTGCGCGCCAGCCAGCTCCACGCGAGGGCAAAACGCGGGTCGCGCGCGACGGCCTGTTCGAGGTCCGCTCGTGCCCGTGCCTGATTCGCCGTATCGGAGTAGCCGTCGCGGTACGCGGCAATCCCTCGCAGGAATGCCAGGTAGGCGTCCGCATCGGTCGTGGGCCGTGTCTCGACGGAACGCCGTTCCCGGGCATCGAGCGCAACCTGCAGGGCCGTGACGATCTCTTGCGAGATCTCCCCCTGAATGCGCGACAGCTTATCGAGTGGCGCCTCGTAGGTGTTCGTCCAGATTGTCGCCCCGTCGGACACGCGAACGAGCTTCGGCGTGATGACGAGGATGGCATCTCGCGACGAAGCACCCGGATGCACCGTACCCTCCAGTACGTAGCCGACGGCGGGATCGGACGCGATACCGACCGCAGCTCTGCCGCCACCATCGTCGGTGGCGACTGTCGGTACTCGATCGCACGGCGAGCCCGTTCAGACCGGCGAGGCGGCTGGCGATCTCCTCGGTCAGCCCTGCCGCGACGTAGGCGCTATCGTCCATGCCGACCGAGGTAAACGGCTGCACGGCGATGTGGCGAAGAGGCACTCCGCCGACGCGCGGCGGTTCGCTGGCGCCGCCACCTCGCGTCCTGGCGGTCGTGAGGAGAGCGACCATCACCAGCGCGGTTGCGCCAAGGGCCCACATCGCTCGCCAACGCATGCTGCGACGCCGATCATTCGACGGCGACCGCGACGGGGCGGACGGTTCGTCCGCGATCGGCGTGACCTCCGCCACGAACCGGTAGCCGCGCTTGGGCACCGTTTCGATAAACCGAGCGCCGGTCGAGCCTTCGCCCAGCACACGTCGAAGCAAGGAGATGTTCTGGGCCAGGTTGTTTTCTTCGACAAACGCATCCGGCCACACACGCTGGAACAGCTCGTCTTTCGTCACCAGATGCCCGTGCCGTTCCACGAGCGCGATCAGCGTCTCGACCGCCTTGGGTGTGAGGACCACCGGTTGACCGTCGGCATAGAGCGCCCGCTCGCGCAGATCGAGACGGAAGGCGTCAAATGCGTAGGAGTCGGGACGGAGCTCCATGTCCGAAGGTACTTTCAGAAAGCTTTCAGAATTCTTTCAGCGCCTTCTAACGATTTGCCGGGCCGCGCGCGACACGCTCAGCACTCCGAAACACTGGAGGATTGCATGAGCAGCACCATTTTACGGCCAGCTTTGGCGGCGCCACTCGTTTTCGCCATGGTGGTCGCCATCGGCGATCCGGTCGTGGCGCAGGGAACGTCGCAAGCGCGCGCCCGCGGGACGTTCAGCGATTACGTCTGGGTCGAGACCGGCAGCGGCGCAGGGGCGTGGCACGTGACGGGCGAATGGACGGCGCAACTGAACCAAACCAGCGGCAAGGGCGAGTTCATCGGCTCGCTGCTCGGCGTGCGATCGGATTTGTGGGTGATTCAGACGAACGCCGACCCCGCGAATCCGGCGTTGCGAGGCCCGCACACCCACCACGTCGGACTGCTCAACGCCGAGTTGACTGTCATCACCAACGGCGTCCGCCTCGCAGGAAACGCCATCATCACGTCAAACGGGTCGGTCGCGCCATTTTCAGGCTCGCCCGTACAGGTAGACATAACGGGCGGAAGCCTGATCGGCTTTTCCAACATCAAGTTGACTTTCTTGGGCGCCGCCGTCGAACACTTCGGGCCGCAGCCGTACGAAGGTGTCGTCGTGTTCGAGCGTTGAGCTATCCCGGAGTCAACCCAGTGCATTGAGGGGATAATCCGGACGGCACTTGAAGTGACGCGCCAACGGCGCGAGAAGGCCTCGAACGGCGCTGCTTTCGGGCAAAACCGTGTGAAGACCTCCACGCCTCGATCGTCAACTCAAGTGCATTGAGGGGATAAGTTGCCGCGCGCCCTCAGGCGCGCGGCGCGTCTCCGCGGCTCGGGCACACCGACGAGATACACGAGGAGTCCCTGGCGGTCGCGCGAGAGCAGAATGGGTCGCGCGATCCCCCAGTCGCGGGTTGCCCCACCGTGGTGAGTCGCACCGCCTGTTCCAGGGCGGCCTCCGCGTGATTTTTCGGAACGCTACGCGCCGCGCTCCGGACACGTTTCGCCCCGAACGCGCGACACCGCGAAGCAGCGCCGTCTCTCTACTGCGGTAGTGCGATAACTCCCAACACCCAACACGATGACCGCCGAGGCGTCCGTGGCGTTGGCGGACCCCGATGCTCCCCGAAACCGTTATCAAGGAGAGAATCAGATGATTCGGCACCTCGCGCTGACCCTGTTCGCCGCATTGCTCTTCGCAAGCGACGTCGCCGCGGACATCGAAGCGCTGGCGACTCGTCTGTTCCCCAGCGCCGGTAACGCCGTATCTTTCGACGACGACGCAAGCCGTCAAAGGCATGTGAACCACTCGAGCCAACGGTGGGCCCTGCTGCGTGTCAGGTCGTGCCTCGCTTGCGGGGCACGCGTACGACGCGCTCCAAAAGCCGCAGCCGCGCACTGGGCTCTTTCAAGCGGCATCGTCTAACGGAGGCTCTACGGTCGCGAGTGACCGTCAGGATCGTTCCCGCCGCCGTGCCGCCTTGCGGGCGCGAGCGTTGGCTTCCAGGATCCAGAGCAGTCCTTCGTCGTCTTGCGGGAGTTTGCTCTCGATGGTCTCGCGAATGTGGCGGCCGACGCCGTCGAGCGTCGGAAAGAGGGCGAGCGGGCTGACGTTCATCGCGAACAGCCGCTGCCGGAGCTTTTGTTTGTGCTCCGCCGGAATGATGATCACGATCGTCTGCCACGGCTGCGGCAGCGACCTCGCGAGCGCAACGTCGTGTTCTTCGCCCAGCGTGCTCGAAATGGTGAAGAGCGATTGCTGCGCGCCCATCTGCGGGTTCGCGTATTTGTACCGGTAGAGGTCGATGTACGAGCCCTGGGCGAGCGCGGCTTCCGCCCAGCTCTCGACAGTGGTCGTGTGGGTGAGCTGCATGAACTTCTTGCGCGCGGCGACGCGGCCGCGCGCGTAGTTGCTCTGCAGCAGCTCGCTTCGGTTGAAGGCCCAGATTGCCGCGTCGCCGGTTTCAGCGGCTGCGGCGTCCTGCACCGCGAAGTACGAGGCAACCCACGGAGACAGCGTCCAATCGAAAAGCCGCGTCGGCGCGCCGTAGTGCTGCATCAGCGTGATGCTCTCGAGGATGTGATCGAAGTAAGTGAGTTCGGCCGGAAGCAGCAGACTTCGCGCGTGGCGCATGAAACTGCGGATGGCCGCTGCTTCCACGAACACCGACACCGTCGGGCTCTGGGTGGGATCGAGCCGCCGGTGTAACGACGGCATGAGATGTGACCAGCCCGCCGACGCGTGACCACGGAATACGTAGGCCTGCGTGTCGGAGATCTCGTAGAGGATCGTGTAGCGCGTGCCGGACCCGAACATGCAGGCGGCCTGCGTCAATCCGGCGGCGCTGGCCGGCAGAAAGGGCGAGCTGCACGCTTAGCTGTCGTCGCGCGGCTCCAACATCACCGGATCCGCCGCGGAGCCTGGTCCGTGGGTGAAGAGTGGAACGAAGATCGACACGCCATGAGTGAGCGCGCCGGGTCTTCTTACCGCGCAATGCGTCGCAAAATCAGAAGGGGGGCAACCTCGAAGTCACGGTGCACGGGAAACCCGCCGATCCGCGCGCGGACGACATCACCGGCGACGTGATGGCGAACGGGCAGCCGAACGCGAGTTGGGGATTGCACTTGATCGATGTGCACCCGGCGATGGGCAATCTCGTGGAGATCGTGCGCCAGCAATCGAAGGCGTATCAGACCGCGTCGAGAAAATCGCGCTGAGCGAATCGGACAGGCCACCAGGGGCCGTTGCGACGTCAGGGCCGCCACAGGCCCGGCCAGTTCGTGATCACCGTCAACCGGAGAGCACTGCGGCCACGCTACTGCGCGACGACTTGCAACGGGATCAGCCGTGCGTTGTTCGTCTCGAACGTCTCGGTAATCACACCGGCGCCATCCGCCTTCGCGATGACGTAGTACGTTCCCGGGGCCAACGTCGCGGGAATGGCGAGGCTGGTCGCTGCACCTTGACTTGCGCCAGGAACCAAGGCCACGACAGGCTGCGTGCCGAGCGTCACGTCGGTTGCATCGTATGAGAATCTTGGCGACAAATAGAACGTGATGCTGGATGGCCCGGCCACGCCGCCGCCGGTATTACTCAAAGTTGCGTTCACCGTGACGGATGTTCCGGCCGCAGCGCTCGCGGGTCCAGAGAGCGCGGACAACACGAGGTCAGGCCCGATCCAGATGAAGCTGCTTTGCCCGGTGTTGTTGCTTTCCACCGACTCGATCGTCGTGTTACCGGCGTCGATCTGTGTGATCACGTAGTAAGTGCCCATGACCACGTCAGCAGGAATCGTGACCGTCATCGAGGCGGTATCGACCGCTCCGGCCGCAAGTGACGGCACCGTGGGTCTCGCAAGCAGGTAATCTCCAGCGTCAATCGTCCCGTTCTTCGACAGATACAGCACGGCCTCGCCCGCAAGCGACGGCGCGCCGCCACTGTTGGTGATGGTTTGAGTCACGCTCATCGTCAAGCCCGCGCCGGCGAGCGGTGGCGCCTGGACAGAGGTCACGACGAGATCCGGGCCAACCTTCACCAGCGCACTGACCCTGGTGTTGTTGCTCTCGTTTGTCTCGGCAAGCGCACTCGACTCGTCTGCCTTGGCGATGACGTAATACGTGCCGTAGGCGGTCGCGGCAGGAACGGTCAGCGTGGTTGATGCCGAATCGCTGACGCCAGGGCCGAGCGCTGGCACTGAGCGGGCACCCAGTCTCACATCCGCTGCGTCCAAGAAAGAGTTCGATGACAGGTAGAACCCGGTGGCAGAGACGCCGGCGCCGGCCGGGCTCGGATTGCCGGTTGTATCGCTGATCGCCAGCGACCCACCAGCAGCGACGGATGCGGGTACCGTCAGTGCCGTGACCGTGAGATCCGCGCCGATTTTCACGAGATTCGAAAATCTGAGATTGTTCGACTCGAGGGTTTCAACCACGGCACCCGCGTCGTCCGCGCGCACGATGATGTAGTACGAGCCCGGCACGGTCGAGGACGGCAACGTCACAGCGGTGACACCAGCGCTGGATGTGCCCGCGCCGAGCACGGGAACGGTTCTGCTCCCGAGCCGAACGTCGGCCGCGTCCCAGGCGCCGTCGGTTGAGAGATAGAAGGCCGTGAGTGCTGCGGCGGCAGAACCGCCGCCGCTGTTCTGTGTGGTGTCGCTCACCGTCACGACGCTGCCAGGCGCGGCGGTTGTGGGCGCCGCCGCCGCCGCGACGACCAGATCCGGACCAACAACGATTGGTTGTCCGCTCGCTCGCGTGTTGTTGGTTTCCTGAACTTCAAGAACCGCGTCGTTTCCATCAGCTTTGGCGATCAGATAGTACGCGCCGATGGCTGTTGTGACAGGGATCTGCAAAGTGGTCGAGCGCGACTCGGTTGCGCCTGTAGCAAGACTGGCGACGGCGCGGCTGCCGATCGGCAGGTCTTGCGCGTCGAGCAGGGTGTTGAGCGAAAGGTAGAACGCCGTTGTCGATACATCTGCGCCGCCCGAGCCGGTGTTGGCCGTCGTGTCGCTGACGACAATCGAGGCGCCGGGAGCGGAGGTGGCCGGCCCGCTCAACGCGCTGACCGTGAGATCGGCGCCGATTTTCACCATCCCGGCGAATCTCAGGTTGTTGGTTTCGGAAGTCTCGGCGACAGTGGCCGCGTCGTCGGCCCGCGCGATGATGAAGTACGACCCGGCTGCGGTCGTTGCGGGAATTGTCAAAGCGGTCGCGCTCGCGTGAGATGCGGCAGGCGCGAGCATGGGAACCTCACGACTCCCGAGCCGCGTATCGGCCCCGTCCCAGGCACCATCCGCCGACAGGTAAAAGGCGATCAGCGATGCGGCAGCAGAACCGCCGCCGTTGTTCTTTGTCGTATCGCTGACGCTGACAAGACCGCCAGGGGCTGCTGTCGCGGGAGCGGAGAGCGCGGTGACGATCAGATCGGGACCGGCAATCACGATCGCTAGGCTGGCCCGCGTGTTGTTGGTCTCCTGAGTTTCCGTGACGGCGTCGTTCCAGTCGGCTCTGGCAATCACGTAGTAAGTGCCAACCGCGGTTGTCGCTGGAATCTGCACGTCGGTCGAGCGCGACTCGCTTGAGCCAGGCGCGAGGCTCGCCGTGGTACGGTTGCCGAGCAGGACATCCAGCGCGTCAAGCACGGTGTTCGAAGACAGGTAGAAACCGGTTTGCGATACCGGGGCCGAGACCGTTCCCAGGTTGCTGGTCGTGTCGCCGACCGCGATCGTCGCGCCCGGCGCACCCGTGCCTGGCGCGGTTACGCTGGCGATGGTCAGATCGGGCGGACTGTCGTCGCTGGTGATGATGACACTGGCGGTCCTCGGCGAGCCGACGACGTAGCTCGCGTCTCCGACTAGTGTGAGCATCACGGTCTCATCGGACTCGACTGTCGCATCGTCGATCGGCTCCACGAGTACCGTCGCTTCTGCCGACTCTGCCGGCAGCGTGACCACGCCGCTCAGCGCCACGTAGTCGGCTGCAGATGTCGCCGAGCCGCCCAGCACGTAACTGACTGCCAGCGGCTCCGAGAGGTCGCCGTTTCGCGTGACCCTGAACGCGCCATTCGCGAGGCCCGCCTCGGCGGCGTTGGCGACGGCCACGACGGCAACGGACGGGAGGTCAACGGTCGATCCATCAAAGAACGTGTCGGCGACGAGCGCGAACGGCTGCGGACCGTTCGGCACGTTGTAACCGCTCACGCTGATCGTCCACGTGCCAGCCACTGGCACCAGCACGTACACGTTTTCGAGATTGTTCGTGCGATCGGCGGCGCCGCCGCTGGTTGACCATCCGCCGCTGAACACGTTGCCTCGATAAGTCGTGCCGTCAGGAGCGGAGACGATCAAGTCGAGATCGTTGACGAGGTTTCGCGCCGCTGCCGTCGTCGAAGGATAGTCGGTCCACGCCAGCGTCACCTTCAGGGGGCGCGTGTCGCTTTCGACCGGCAGCGTATAGGTAGCCGTCGCAGCGGTCGAGAGTCCGATTGCCTGATCGACAAACTGACGCCCCGGCTTGGTCGCCTCCACCAGATCGACGCGCCCCCAGCCCTCGTGGATGTTCGGAATGGGATAGAAGTTGTCGTTGACGCCGTCGTTGTTCTCGTCGAGCAGATCGATTGCGGCGTTGACGAGCGTGGCTTTGACCAGTGCGGCGCTCGCCTCGTGCGCGCGTGCCTTCTGGTAATAATCGCGGACCACCGCCGCGCCACCCGCCACGAGAGGCGCCGCCATCGACGTGCCGCCCATGTACTTGTGCGTCGCGCTCAGCGGATAACCCCAACCGCCCCACTGATATTCACCGTTCTGCGGGTTGGGCGACGAGTCGTACTGCTGCTGAAATGGATCGGCGTAGCCCGAGAGAATCCACGTGCCCGGTGCGACCACATCGGGCTTGATGCGGCCATCGGCGGTCGGTCCGCGACTGCTGAACGCGGCCATCTGTTCACTGTTACCGGCGCTGGGATCGTCTTTGAGTGGGTTGACCGGGTACCGGCCGGTAAAGGCCGCGTAGCTGAAGATATTGTTCTGGCCGCCCTGTGTGGCGCACGCGGTGGCGGTCAGGTTCGTGTCGCAGGCGTACTGCGACTGCCGGTCGTTTTCGCTCGCTCCGATGCTGATGACGTTTTTCGCTGTCGCGGGCGCGTTGAGCGAGGTCGGGTCGACCACGCCGTCCGCGTTGCTGTCGGTGCCGGAGTTGCCCGCGGAAAACGTCACCGCCAGGTCGGGATGCGCCCAGACGAACGCGTCCGTGTTCACGCTGTCCGCCGTGTAAGCGCCGCCCGACTCGCTGCCCCACGAGTTGGAGTGCACGCGTGCGCCGCCGTTGTATGCCTGCTGAAACAGCGCCCCCACATCGGTCGGGATGCCGACCAGGTAGTAACCCGGCACGATGTTGTACAGGAGGCTGCACAGAAGCGACGGTTCAGCCCAGTTCTCCAACGCTTGAAAAATCAGGCGCGCGCCGGGAGCCGTGCCGCGAGCCACACCTCCCGACCCTGCGCCGACTGCGGTCGTCGCGACGTGTGTGCCATGCCCGCTGTCGACGTCGCGCGCGCCGTCGTTGACGATGGAGTCGAAGCAGGTGCTGGGTGTTCCTGGCCAGTTGAAGACGGCGGCGATGCGGCTCGCGGGGAGATCCGCGTGCGCGCTGGCGCTCTGGCCAGTGCCAAGACCCGTATCGGAGATCGCCACCGTCTGGGTCGAGCCGTCAAACCCCGCGGCGTGAACCGCGGTCGCGCCCATGATGACGCCACCGCCGAACTCGTTGTGCTTTTGCCGAAGCACGGCGTTCTCGATGCTGGAGACATCGAGCACGCGAGCAACGGCATCAAGCTGCGCCGCGTCGGCGATGATCGTCATCGATCGGTCATCGCGGCGAACAATGCGCGCGCCGGTTGCGGCAATGGCCGCTTCGGCGGTTGTGAGGTCCACATCCGGTTCGATGCGGGCGATGTACGGGCGCGGCTGCGCGTCGCGCGCGATATCTGGTGGCAGCTTGTAGGCAGGGTGAAACACGCCGACCCACACGACTTCGGGCAGGCGTGCGACACGTTGCGCCGCTGCTGGCGTCATCCGCACCTTGAACGCGAAGTCGGGGATGTAGTTGAACAGTTCGGCGCCGGAGGCGGCGACATTGCTCTTCCACGCGTCCATGACGGGCCCGGCGAACTGCACGAGGAAGTAGCCGCGCTCGTTGGCAGCGAAGCCCGGGCTCGTCAGCTCGGGGCGAATGGCCGGCTGTTCGCCGCGCGCTGGTGTAAACGTGGCGGCGCGCAGCCTGATTGGGTGGTTCTCGCGCGGCGCCGGTACTTGCGCGGACACGCCGAGTGCCAGCGTAGCGGCCACCATCGACAAGACGATTCGCGTGCTGGCAAGTCGTGTGAGCATGGCTTTCGCCTCGAAACTGCGCAGCGAGCCGCGCGACTCCCGCGAATACGCGTGCACACCTGTGCAAGCGGTGAAAAGCGTGCGGTCTGCGGTGATGCGGCCTGTGCAGATCGAAGGCCAGCCGCGACCGGAGCGCTTATCGCGCCAGGGGCGGTGAAGGAGGTCCCACGGCGCTCATTGCTGTCGAAAGGCGAACGGTTTTTGTCGGTGTGGGGCAGAGGAAAGTCTGCCGAATCGCGCGTGCCACCGCCGTTACAGAAAACGTCGGCGAGGAACCCAGACGATAACGCGTACGCTCTGCAAGAGCGATCGCGATCGAGCCATCGCGCAGTCGGTCGTCGCGATGTGCCGCCTCGCGCACCATCGGATAGGCGCTGATGGTGCCGTTAATCCGTCGTCAGAACGGCCATCGGCGGCTTTCGGTGTCGCCGCCGGATGACCTCTCCCCGACGCGTATCGACGCGGCTCCCGCCACCACCGCGCCAGCCTGGAGGCCCGCCCGCGCGAACGGCATCGACTCGACTGTTGCCGTCGGCGGCTCGAGTGTCGAGTCCTTTAAGACGAAATTGAATGACTTTTGAACGGTTCCTTCACATAGGGGGCGCGGCGCTGCGGTATCGTCGCCCCATGATCATGGCCTCAAGGAGAGACCCATGAAGATCACCGTTGAGGCTGTCGTACAGGCCAAGCTGAACCAGGTCTGGGATGTCTGGAACAACCCGGCGGACATCAAGCAGTGGAATACTGCCGACGATGCCTGGCACACGACCCGGAGCACCGTCGATTTGCGCGAAGGCGGGAGATTTCTGTCGCGCATGGAAGCCAAAGACGGCAGCGAAGGCTTCGACTTCGAGGGCACGTACACCCGCATCGTGCCCCATATGGCTATCGAATACCAGATCAGCGACGGCCGGGAGGTCAAGGTCGAGTTCATCGAGCGCGCCGGCGGCGTCCTCGTGAAGGAGACGTTTGATGCGGAGACCGAGAACACGCCCGAACTCCAGCGCACGGGTTGGCAGGCCATCCTGGACAACTTTGCCCGGCACATGAAGGCGAAGGCTTGACCCAGATCGACAGCACACGGCTAGTCGGGCTGGTGCCACTTCTGCTCGTGACGCACGTGCTCGGGTTTCGAATCCTGCTCCGAGCAGACGCGATCAACAACGCTGGCTATGTGGGGATCACAGCCAGTTCATTCAAGACGGCGAGACGGCGTCCCCACTAGGATCGGACGCTGTCCTCACGATGCTCGGCGACAACCCGGTCACGCGACACCGCCGGTCCGCTGGGGGCCTTTCTTGCCGAGCTCACTCGTCAACCAGGCAGGGATCGAGAGAGGTGCTCAATGCGTAGAAGGGGGGCTTTCCTTGCTATCGCATACCTCTGCACTCCTTCCGCGCTGAGCGCTCAAGTCCTCAGCCTCGCGGAAGCCGTGCGGGCAGCGCAAGCCAATAATCGAGCGATTCACGTCGCCGAGCTCGAGCACGAAAAGGCGCTCGGCGAGGTGAAAGCTGCGAGGACGAACCGCTTCCCGGTTTTTTCCGTGACGGCGCTGGGCTCCCAACCGCTCAGTCAATTAGGGATCACTCTGGAGAGAGGAAGCCTGGGCGTCTATCCATACGATGGCCCAATCCCGGGCAAGACGACGACGCTCGAGGATCCCCTCCGGTTTGGTTTCATCGGCTACGCCAGCGTGGCCCAGCCGCTCACCCAACAGCACAGGATCGGACTGGGAATGGACCTGACACTCGTGGGTGCCGAAGCCGCGAGCGAGCAGCTACGGGCGAAGCAGCAAGCGGTCGTCAACGAGGTGCGGCGCCTCTATTACGGAGTCGCGCAGGCAGAGAGCGGTCGAAAGACGCTGCACGCCACCGTCGAGTTTCTCCAGCAACTCGATCGTGAGACGAACCAGCAGGTCGTGCAACGGGTTGCTCTGCACGCCGATCTCCTTGCCGTCAAGGCGCAACTCGCGCAGGCAGAGTACGCCCTCGTGAAGACGGACGATCCGATCCAAACGCAGAAGGAACAGCTCAATCGGCTTATGGGGCGCCCAATCGACACGCCGTTTGAGATCGATCCGGCGAGCATCGCCGACACCGAAAGGATGTCGCTGCAGGACGCATACGCCGCGGCGCTCGCATCCCGACCAGAGATCCGTCTGGCCAAGATCCAACAACGAAAAGCCGAACTGGAGCGCCGGCTCAAAAGCGCCGAACGGATCCCGGACGTGAGTCTTTCGCTCATCACCTTGAGGACGCTCAATTACAGCAGCACCCTTCCAAACAACGTGAGCAGCATCGGGATTCAGGGCACCTGGGACGTGTTCGACTGGGGCAAGAAACGGGAACAGCTCGATATCAAGCGCGCAGCCGAGGCCCAGGCGGCGCTGGAATTGAAGGAAGCCGAGTCGCTGGTGATGGTCGATGTCGGTCATCAGTACCGGCGAATCATAGAAGCGCGCAAGGAACTCGAACTCGCCTCCGCTCTTCAGTCCTCGAGCGCCGAAGCCTTTCGCGTTGCACGAAACCGATACGTCCAGCGCGAAGCGGTGTTGAGCGACGTGGTCAAGGTGCAATCCGGCCTTGCCGACGCCGATCATCACTACACACAGGCTCTGATGAATCTCGCGACGGCACAGGCCGATTTCGAAAAGGCGATTGGCAGGGATCGATGACCTCGCAGCCCCGCTGCAGGTCCGTCTTGCTCGCGGCCCTTGTCGCCGCCCTCAACAGCGGATGCAACGGCCACGGGTCGACGATCGATGGCGATTCCAACACGAAAGCCGTGCGCATGGGGGCCGTCGAATTGTCGAGTGGCCCCGGGACGACGACCTACTCGGCGATCATCGCCCCGAACGTGCAAGTGGATCTGGCGTTTCGCATTCCTGGGTACGTCGTAGAAATCCACCAAGCGAAAGACGCCGACGGGCAATTCCGTCCCCAGGAACCAGGGGAACCGGTTACCGCTGGGCTGATACTGGCCCGCATTCGCGCCACGGACTATCAGGCCGTGGTCGACAAATCGCGTGGCGCGAGCGATGAATCGAACGCCGGGGTCGACGCTGCGGAGGCCCAGCTCGCCGAGGCCCAGGCCGGCCTCGCGCACGCCGACGCTGACTTCGCACGCATCGAGACCTTATGGCAGCAGGAGAGCATCACTAAGCCGGCGTATGACGGGAGCAAAGCGAGACTCGACATCGCGCGGGCGAAGGTCGATGCTGCTCAGGCCGCGGTCGCCGCGGCGCGACAGCGCAGCACCGCGGCGGCGGCGCAGCTCCAGGAAGCTCGCATCGCGCTCGGTGACACGGAATTACGTGCGCCATTCACCGGAACGCTGCTCGAGCGCAGAGTAGATGTGGGCACGTTGGTCGCGACGGGAACTCCGGCCTTCGTTGTGGCGGATCTTCACGTGGTGAAGGTGCGCTTCAGCATTCCAGACACGGCACTTCGCGAGTTTCGCGCGGGACAACTCTTGCCCTTTACAGTCGACGCGTTTGGGGACGAACGGTTCGAGGGCCGCATTCTGTCACTCGCGGCGGCCGCAGACCCGAAGTCGCGATCGTTCGAAATCAACGTGGCAGTCGCCAACCCGGACCTGAAGCTGCGCTCGGGAATGATCGCGTCGATCCAGGTCGCCAAGAGCGGGACTGGTCACGGGCAGCTGCTCATCCCAATCGATGCGCTCGTTCACGATCCGACGACGGATCGGTACCTGGTCTACACGGTGGAAGAACGGGACGGCAAAACAGTCGCGAAGGCCATTCCGATCCGGCCCGGGCCGCTGGCGGGAAATCAAGTATTGGTTCTCGACGGCTTGCGCGAGGGGCAGCGGATTGTCTTGTCCGGCGCGAACCTGCTCAGGCCGGGAGATGTCGTGAAGGAAGTTCCGTAGTCCGGCAGCGAGACATCATGGATGCCGAATTCGAAACGACACCACCGCACCGCAGCGTTGCCCGGTTCTTCGTGGAAAACCGGCACGTCGCCTGGGTTCTTCTCGTCGGGGTCATCGCATGGGGCATCTGGGCGTACGGCGCGATGCCCAAGCGCAAGGATCCCGACATTCCGGTTCGCCAGGTGGCCGTGGTCACGCCCTGGCCGGGCCAGAGCGCGGAGCGCGTCGAGCAACTCGTGACCCGCAAGGTCGAGGAGCGCGTCGCCCAGAACATTCGCGTGTCCGAGATCACATCGATATCTCGGTCCGGACTATCGGTCGTCTACGCCGAAGTCGACGAGATGGCGCGGATCGACACCAGCAAGGAATTCGACGATATCAAGGTCAAGCTCGATGCCCTGACCGATTTGCCCGAGGGTGCGGGACCGATTCAGTACATCAAGGAGTTCGGCGAAACCTCGGCCCTTATGCTCACGGTCGCCAGTCCACCCGCGAGCGGTGTGCAGCTTCAGCTGCTTGCGAGCCAGATTGCGACTGCGGCAGCGTCGCCGCCGACATCGACTGACGTTCTGCTTTGCAGTTCCGGTACTCCGGATCCTTCATTTGTCCAAGAGGCCGGCGGATTACTTGGCGCCGCGTTGATCCGTCAGGGCCTTGCCAACGACCTTCACACGATTTCGGGCGGTAACTTCGTCGTCCTCCGGATGTCCCCGCGACGCGAGGTCAGCAACTGGGCTCGCGCCGTTCAGCGGGTCTGGGAAGAGCTGCCTCAGGGGGCCGACATCCATCCCGACGTGTGGGATCCCATCGTCGTCGCTTCCGGCGGCAGTGTCGTCGATGCGCTTCGACGTCACGCGGGGCCGAAGTACTCGTACCGCGAGCTCGATGACTTCACCGATCGCATCGAGAAGGCGATCCGGGGTGCGCCCGAAGTATCGCGTGTCACCAGGGTTGGAGTCATCGAAGAACAAATCGAAGCGCGCTACTCGCAAAACCGTCTGGCCGCGCTCGGAATCGTGCCTGCTGCGCTCGGCGGCATTTTGGGGAGCCGCAACACGACGTTCCCCGTCGGCACCGTGAACACCGGAGGGCGCGACCTCGGGCTGGAGCAGTCAGGAGAATTTCGGACCCTTGCGGATATCGACACGGCTGTGTTCACAACGGCCACCAACGGTACGCCGATCTATCTGCGCGACCTCGGAAGCGTCCATCGCGGGTATCAGCATCCGGCGCACTTCCTTTCCTACTACACGTGGCGCGATCCGAACGGCGAGTGGCAGCATGGCCGCGCCATCACGCTGTCGACGGAGATGAAGAAGGGCGAGCAAATCGAACGCTTCGGGACAGCCGTCGGCGCTCGTGTCGAAGCGATCCGCCAGTCCCTTCCGGCCGACCTCGTCATCGGCACGACCTCCGACCAGCAACGTCAGGTGCGCGAAAAGCTCGACCTCTTCAATCGAAGCCTTTGGGAGGCGGTGGCGCTGGTCGTGCTCGTGTCGTTCGTGGGGTTCTGGGAATGGCGATCTGCGCTGTTGATGGCATTGTCGATCCCGATCACGCTCGCCATGACGTTCGGGTTGATGGAGCTCGTTGGACTCGACATTCAACAAATGTCGATCGCCGCGCTCATCATCGCGCTCGGCCTGCTGGTCGACGATCCCGTGGTTGCCGGCGACGCCATCAAGCGCGAGCTCGCACAGGGGAAATCGCGATCGGTTGCGGCCTGGCTCGGACCCGACAAGCTCTCGAAGGCGATTCTGTACGCCACCATCACCAACATCGCGGCGTATCTGCCGTTCCTCCTGCTCCAGGGCGACGTCGGCAGATTTATCTACAGCCTGCCGGTAACGATTGCCTGCTCGCTGATCGCGTCCCGCGTCATGTCGATGACCTTTCTTCCACTTCTGGCGTACTACATCCTCAAACCCGAACCGGCATCCGCCGAGCAGTCGCGTGAGACTCGATTCGGCACATGGTACCGGCGTGCGGTCGGCGCCGCGATCGATCATCGACGGAAGGTGCTGGCCGCTTCCTCGCTCGTGCTCCTCGCCGGCGGGTTTTTCGCGACCCACCTTCGTCAGCAGTTCTTTCCCCGAGACGACTTCTATCTTGCGTATGTCGATGTCCGGCTACCGGAAGACGCGCCCCTGGCTCAGACTGTGCGCGTCGCCCGAGAAGCCGACCAGGTCATTCGCGACGTGGCCGGACAGTTCGACCGATCGCATTCACAGCCAGCCGAAGGCGATTCTGTTCTCGCATCGGTCACGTCGTTCATCGGTGCAGGCGGACCACGGTTCTGGTTTTCGGTGCGCCCCGAGCCGCCGGCGCCCAACTACGCGCAGCTCCTGCTGCAATTCACTCGCAGCGAAGACACGAATCAGATCGTGGGTGCGCTTCAAGAAGCGCTCTCCACGCGCGTCGCTGGCGCCAGAATCGACGTCCGCACGGTTGAAACCGGACCGCCGACACTGATACCGGTGTCGATGCGCATCCTGGGCGACGACGCGCGCATCTTACGGAGGGAAGCCGAGACGCTGAAGGGGATCCTGAACACCTCCCCCTTCGCCATCAATGTGCGCGATGACTGGGGAAACGACGCCATCCGATCGCGTCTCGAGATCAATCAGGATCGCGCCGGACTCGCGGGGGTGTCGAACCGAGACATCGCCATCTCCACGTATTCCGCCGTCAACGGCGCGCCCATTGGGACACTGCGCGAGGGGCGCAAGAACATCCCGATCGTCCAGCTGATGGACTACGGGCAGCGCGAAACCGTCACGGACCTGGGCCAACTGTATGTCTATTCGAGTCAGGCGCCCACCACGTTCACACTCGGCCAGATCGCCAGGCTGACCTACAGCCACGAGATAGCCGTCATTCGCCGCGTGAACCAGTATCGCGCCATCAACGTCGCGGCGCTGCCCGCGCCGGGGCATCTGGCGGCGGACGTGACCGAGCCGCTGATGCCGCGCCTACGCGAGTTCGAACAACAACTGCCCCAGGGCTATCGCTTTGAAATCGTCGGGGAGTTGAAGGAGCAGCTGAGGGGCCAGCAGCAGTCGCTGATCGTCCTGCTCTCCTCGGTTATCGCGATCTATCTGGCGCTCGTCTTCCAGTTCAAGAACGCGATCAAGCCTTTCATTGTCTTCGCCGCCATTCCATTCGGAGCGGTCGGCGCCTTCGCGAGCATCTGGGTCATGGGGATGCCGATGGGGTTTCTCGCGATTCTTGGCATCACGAGCCTCATCGGCGTCATTGTGAGCCATGTCATCGTGCTGTTCGATTTCATCGAAGAACAACACGAGCGCGGTGCACCACTGCAGGAGGCACTGATCGACGCAGGGATCCGGCGGATCCGGCCGGTCCTCATCACCGTCGGCGCGACGGTGCTCGCGTTGTTTCCGTTGGCCCTGCACGGCGGACCGCTCTGGGAAGCGCTCTGTTATGCGCAGATTGGCGGCCTGAGCGTCGCCACGGCGGTCACGCTGTTTCTGGTGCCGGTCATCTACTCCGTCTTTGTCCTCGACCTGAAGATCGTGCGCTGGAACGTCTGATCGCAAGAGCCGCCGGCGACAGGGGCAGCCAACCGCTGTGAGGCGTGCGCCAGGGCTCGGGTCATGCTGCGCCGGTGCACGAGCGATCACCAAGGCCAAACGGCGCGTAACCGCTACTCGTCGTCGTCGCCCGCGCGTCCCAGTCTCGAGCGAACGGCGGCGAGTAGCGACGCCTGAAGGTCGGCAGGCATTTCTGACGCTGTCGCGTCTCTCAGGATGCGCGGCGTTGCCTGGTA
This sequence comes from uncultured Acidobacteriota bacterium, assembly GCA_963807105.1. GTDB lineage: Bacteria > Acidobacteriota > Vicinamibacteria > Vicinamibacterales > UBA2999 > DASPWV01. Next base: position 1,481,052 of record CAWEAM010000003.1, read on the forward strand.
CGATGTAATGAACGCCACGCACCGGGGACATCCGGCGACATGCGCGTCCACCGCCGCGCGCACATCGGGCGGCAGCATGCCCTCCATGTACTCCATCAGCAACTCGACGCCCGAGATGCAAACGATGTCCTTCATGGCTCGACTCCCGCGAGCTCGCCGAGATACCCGCGCAGCATCAGCCGCGCGCGATGAACGCGCTGCCGCACCGTCGCAGGCTCCACGCCGAGGACTTGTGCCACGTCCGCCGTTGACAGTTCTTCGAGATCGCGCAGCACGAACGCTTCCCGATACAGACCCGGCAGCCGCTCGATGGCGGCGCGTGCCTTCTCCACCAAGGCTTGCCGATCCAACAGCTCGTCCACGCGCGATGCAATCTGCAGCGCATCGGGCGTTTGCGCGAGTCTTCCGTCGGCATCGAACCGCGGCAGGAACATCTCGAGCGATTCGGCGGGCCGCCGCGCACGGGCGCGGCGGTGCATGAGGCCGGCGTTCGTCGCGATGCGGTAGAGCCACGTGCTGAACTGCGCCTCGCCGCGAAACGTCCGCAAATGCCGATAGACCTGCAGAAACGTCTCCTGAAGCACGTCCGGCGCATCGGCTTGGCTCGTGAGCCGGCACGCGAGACGAAACACGCGGTGCTGGTAGCGCACCACCAGCGTCTCGAAGGCAGCATCGTCCCCTGCCGCGGCTCGCGCGACTAGCTTCTCGTCGCTCGATTCCGCCGCGGGGACGATCATGCGCTCGATTCTATCGCTGAACGATCGCGGCCTTCACCTTCGCGGCCAGCTCCGGCGTCACCTCGGTCACACCGTGCGCGTCCTTCGCGTGCGCGACGACCTGTTTCATCAGCTCTTCCTCGGTCTCGGCGCTGGCGGTAAAGCCGCAGCCGGGCACGACGTCGTTACAGGCGATTCGCTTGGTGTCCTTCGCATCCTCGTGTGCTGACATGTGTGGGCTCCTCTCTGCTGTCGGTAAAGGGTCGGAACTTGAGATGTCGCCGCCCTACCGAGTGTGACACGTCACGGTCGCGACGCCGGGGGCATCGAAACGCTCATGAGCCTCTACGTCTCGCATTTGTGGCGCTACCCCGTCAAGACGCTCGCCGGGGAACCGCTGTCGACGGCGCTGGTGGGCCTCGACGGCATCTCAGGCGACCGCGTCATCTGGGTTCTCGGCCCCGAAGGCGTGCGCACGTCGCGGCGTCATTACCGGTTGCTCGGCCTGCGCGGCACCTCGAGTCCGGAAGGGCACGCGCTCGTCAACGGTCATCCGTGGGAGAGCGCCGAAGCGCTCGCGCTCGTCAAGGGCGCCGCGGGCGACGACGCCTGGCTGGAGCCGGCGGATGGGCACCGCTTCGACGTTCGGCCGCTGCTCGTGGCCACCGATGGCGCGGTCGCCGCGTTCGGGCGCGATGTTCGGCGCCTGCGGCCAAACATCCTGATCGGCGGTGTTGACGGTCTCGACGAGCGCGAGTGGCCGGGGGCCGAGCTGCACATCGGCAACGTGGTCGTGCGTCTCGATTCGCTGCGCGCGCGGTGTCCGATGACGACAATCGATCCCGACACGCTGGAGCGCGATCCTGAGGTGCTGCGCGACATCGGCCGCCGCTTCCGCGGCCGGCTGGCGCTCAACGCGGACATCGCGCGTCCGGGCACGATCGCGGTCGGCGATCCGGTGGCGCTGGTACGCCCACGCTAACACTGGACGAGTGCCGCGCGGACTGCGACGCTGCTCCAGCCTTGATTGCAAGCATGGGGGGTTATGCTAACTGCGGCACAGCGCTGATGCCCCGTATTATTCTTCGCCACGCTCGAACGCCAACGACGACAACGATGGACGTTCTGTCTGTCGTGATCCGGGTCATACCCTTGGGCTTGCGTCGATGAGTTTCGCTCCGCGAGCCGGCAAGGATGCCATGTCGGTATTCCGCGAGTGCTTCGGCGCGCCGCGCGCGCTGGTTGGAATGCTGCATCTCGGCGCGCTTCCGGGTACGCCGTCCGCGTCCCACTCGGTCGAGACGCTGATTCAACTGTCGCTGGCTGAGGCAAGAATCTACCGGGACGCAGGGTTCACGGCCCTCGCCATCGAGAACATGCACGACCGCCCGTATCTCAAGGGTGGTGTCGGCCCCGAGATCACCGCCGCCATGACGGCACTCGCGCGAGAAGTGAAGCGCGAAACCGGTCTCGTGCTGGGCATTCAAGTGCTCGCAGCAGCGAATCGCGAGGCGCTCGCCGTCGCGCACGCGTCGGGTGCTGACTTCGTCCGGGTCGAAGGATTCGTCTATGCGCACGTGGCGGACGAAGGTGTGATCGAGTCGTGCGCAGGTGACCTGCTCCGCTACCGGCGCGCGATCGGCGCAGAAAAGGTGTTGATTTTCGCAGACATCAAGAAGAAGCACAGCGCGCACGCGATAACGGCGGACGTACCGATCGTCGAGACCGCCAAGGCTGCGGAATTCTTCCTCGCTGACGGCGTCATCGTGACCGGCGCCGCAACAGGGGAGCCGGCTTCTCCCGACGAGGTGCGGGATGTCGTCCGAGCGGCGCGCGTACCGGTGCTCGTGGGATCAGGGATTACGCCGGCGAATCTGGCACGATTCTCGACTGCCCACGGGTTCATCGTGGGTTCATCGGTCAAACAGGGTGGCGTCTGGTGCAACTCGCTGGATCGCGACACGGTGCGGGCTCTGGCCACCGCTTTTGCCGAACTGAGTCCGGGCTAGACATCGTCCAAGGCCCGTTGTGACACCTCAAGCAGGTTCTGTCATGCCTTGGACGATGTCTCGCCCCGCGGAGCGGGGCAAGAAGATACTGCCCGAGCGAAGCGCAGCCGCTCCCGCGCTGTTGTCAACTCGGCGGTTTAAGGGGGAGCTTCGCTCGTGATCCCGTCGATCGTGCTGCTGGGCAACCTGCTCGTCGACGACGTGGTTCTTGCCGACGGCACGACGCGCATGAGGCAGCCAGGTGGCGCATTGCTGTACGGCGCTCTTGGTGCAACAGTGTGGGAGTCGCGCCCGGGATTGGTCAGCGTCCTGGGCGACGATTATCCGGGCCGGGTACTCGAGAACCTTCAGCAGCGCGGCGTCGATCTGACCGGCCTGCATCCCCTGGGCCGTCCGGGCGTGCGCACCTGGCTGCTTTACGAGGGAGATGTTCGGCGCCTGATTCATCGCCTGGGGTGCCCGACGCACGAAGAGGTTTCGCCTCGACCAGCACTCATCCCCTCCGACTGGAGCGCCGCGCGAGCGTTTCATCTCGCGCCGATGCCCTTCGACGTGCAGCGCGCACTACTCACGGCACTTCGCGCGCAGGCAGCGGCGTTCGTCTCGATCGATCCTCACATGCCGGTTACCGAGGAGACGCTTCCCGAGTGGCGGGAAGCTCTGGCGGATGCCGACGCGTTCTTTCCTGGCGAAGATGAACTCCTGCTCGAAGGGGCGCACGCGAATCCCCATCGGGCGCTTCCGCGTCTCGTCAACGGCCGGCTGCGTTTCGTGGTCTTCAAGCGCGGGGCAAACGGGGGAGTCCTGTACGACGCGCATGACGAGCGCTTTTACAGTTGGGACGCTCGCGCAGCCGACGTAGTAGATCAGACCGGCGCAGGGGATGCCTTTGCCGTCGGGCTCGTGCTGGCCCACCTCGAAGGGCATCCGATCGAAGCCTGCCTGCAGCGCGCGGTCGTCACGGCAAGCTTCGCGGTCGAAGGCTGGGGACCCGAGGCGCTGTTGGCGGCCACGCGGGCAGACGCCGAGGCCCGCTTGCGCCAGTGGTACGGCAGCGAGGGCCAGCGGTGAAGGAGCGGTGCGAGTACGGCGACGAGGTCGCGCGCGCCCTCGCCAACAAGGCGCCTGTAGTCGCGCTCGAAACGACGGTGGTGACGCACGGTCTGCCACACCCTGATGGTGTGACAACGGCGTTGTCGCTGGAACAGATTGTCCGTGAGGCCGGCGCCACACCTGCCACCATCGGCATCATCGGCGGCGCCATCCGCATCGGGCTCACGCGCACTGAGTTGGAACAACTCGCAACGACGGCGAACGTCGCCAAAATCAATCTCAGTAACCTCGCCGCGGCAGTTTCGTCTGGTCAGCCCGGCTCCACCACCGTCGCAGCCACCATGTTCGCAGCGCACGCCAGCGCGATTCGGGTGTTCGCAACCGGAGGCATCGGTGGCGTTCATCGCGGCGCGTCCGAAAGCGGCGACGTTTCCGCGGACCTCACGGCGCTTTCGCGGATTCCAGTCGCCGTGGTGTCTGCCGGTGCCAAGGCAGTCCTCGATCTGCCGCGCACGGTGGAGATGCTGGAAACGCTCGGCGTGCCGGTGTTTGGCTTCGGGACCGACGAATTCCCGGCGTTCTATCGGCGATCGACCGGACTCCCCGTGGATCGCCGCTACGACTTGATCACGGAGCTTGCGTCGGCCGTGCGACTTCACTTGTCGCTTGGTCTCGGCACGGGCGTGCTCATTGCGAATCCCATTCCGATTGCCGACGAGATGGCGTCGGAGCTCTACGATCGCGCGCTTCACACGGCATTGTCGGAGGCTGAGACGCGCGGCATCCGGGGCCGCGCGGTGACGCCCTTCCTGCTCGACCGCATGCGCGCGGTGACGGGCGGGGAGAGCGTGCGGGCCAACGTGGCTTTGCTGCGTCACAACGCGCAGGTTGCCGCGGCCCTTGCGGTAGCAGGTGTATGAGCCGCTCGCGCCCCCTCATTTCGTTCTCGCCGCGTCGTCATGCGTTCCCGGAACGGACGGCAACGGCCGTCGCTCCAGGCGGAGGGACCGGTCGATCCATGCGTGCTGAACACCGCGCGCTACTTCAGCGCGTTATGATTTGCGACCGAGATCGAGATGGACAGTAAAGGTCAGTTCGAGGCCTGCAGAGCCATCTGTGTATGACGCCGTCCCGCTCGAAATTGATCAGCACGGCGCTTCGGCGCGGACTGCGCAAGCGCTGCCCGCACTGCGGCGAAGGGCGACTGTTTTCCGGCTGGTCCCAGCTGGAACGCTGTTCAATCTGCGGCTTGGTCTTCGCGCGCAATCCCGGTGATACATGGGCCTTCACCATCATCAGCGATCGACTGCCAATTGCCGCGATTGTCGTCTTGATCTATTTCGGAGTACTGCGTTCGCATCCTGTGCTGGGCCTGACGCTGATGGTTGTGTCGGTGGCACTGATGGTCTGGACGGCCCCCAACCGCTGGGGCGCGGGTATCGCGCTGCATTATTTGTCGCGAGTGTACTGGCCCGATCCCGCGGATCCAATCCCGGATTGAAGGACTTGCTCTACAAGAGTTGTCACTGACGGCATGGACACAGCGGTGAACAAGGCTTTCCAGGCAAACAGCTGGCTAAAGGCCGAACGCTCTCTTCACGAGCCCTATGTACTGTGGTCCGGTAGTGAAGATGATCGCAACCAAGTAAGCCACTGCGAGGATCCCGCCCCCGACAAACTGGCCCCACCGGCGCAGGTTCGGACCCGTTCTGAGGAACCCGACTACACACGCGACGATCATCAAGAAATGGCCGGTAGCCGCGATCACAGCAACGACCAGGTCAGGTCTATGGAGTTGCCCCGTCTGGACGAGAGTCATGAGCTGCTCGAGTCCGGACCTGATGAAGTTGGTGACGAAGAGGTTTGTGTAGTTCCAGAAGGCGGCGATCAAGCAACCGGCGCCAAAACCCCAGGAACTCCCGCGACGCGTCAGGATTATCACCGCGACATAGATCAACGCTTGTAGCGCGTGGAGGACGCGGATGCTCGGGTCAAATACCGCCGACAAGACCAGCGCAAAAATGAAGAACCCAGCACCTACGAGTATCGACGCACTGATCCAGGCAGGGTTCGTGGCGGGCTTGCCCTCGCTAGTCATTCCGCAGCGACTCAGTCGCGTCCACATTGCTCGCACGGCGCGCGGGCACGTAGCTCGCCAGCATGCCGATCCCGATCAGCATGATCGACATCGCCACGAACACCACGGGATCCAACGCGTCGACTTCGTAGAGCAGCGTCTCCAGAAGGCGCGTCGACGCCAGCGCCGCCGCGAGACCCACGACGGTGCCGACCATCACCACCTTCGCCCCCTGAGACACCACCATGCGCCGCACCGCGCCGGCGGTTGCGCCGAGCGCCATGCGCACGCCAATCTCCCGCGTCCGCTCGGCGACGACGTACGCGAGCACGCCGTACAACCCGACCGCGCCCAGGATCATCGCCAGCGCTGAGACAACGCCGAGCGTCAGCATGGTGAACGACAGCTGGACCATGGACCGCTGCGCCAGGAACTCCATGGTGAACTCGCGGTACACCGGCGCTTCGGGCGCCACCTGCCGCACGAGCTCGCGCACCTCCTGGGCAAGGCTCGCCGCCCGCGGCGACTTGACGACGTAAGCCGGTGATCCCAGCGCCCACGTGGCCGGCGTCGGTCCCGTCAGCGGAAAGTACACGATGGCCTCGCCGGCGTCCCGCCAGTCGTTCTGCTTCACGTCCTCCACCACGCCCACGATCGTGAACCACTGCGGCGTGTCGCCGGTGCGACGGATCCGCTGGCCGAGGGGATCCCGATCGGGCCACAGCCGAGCGGCTGCCGACTGGCTGATGATGACGCTGCTGTTCGGCGTGACGGCTTCCTCGGGTGTGAACGGGCGTCCCCGCAACAGCTCGATCCCCATCACGCGGAAGTAGTCGCCGCCGGTGAAGTTCTGATCGAGCAGGGCCCCGCCGCCTTCCGCGGCCATCGAGTCGGTCAGGAACCGCCCCGTGTCGGTCCCTTCGTCGAGGGGGATGTTGTTGACGACCCCCACGCTGGTCACGCCGGGAAGGGCGCGCAGTCGGTCCATGAATTCCAGATGGAACCGTCCCCAGGTCGGCCCGTCGGTGAGGCGTTCCTGTTCTGGCGCGAACTGGAACGTGTAGATGTCGGCGGTCTCGTAGCCGGGATCGACGGTCCGCAGCCGCTGGAAGCTCTGCACCAGCAGCGCGGAGCCGATGAGCAGCACGAGTGCGAGCGCCGTCTGCCCGACGATGAGCACATCGCGTCCGAGATGACGGCGGCCGGTGCTGCCGCGGGAGCCATCGCGCAGGCGACCGAGATCGGGCGACGAAGCGTGCAGCGAAGGTATCGCGCCGCAGGCCAGTGCCGCGACTACTACCAGCCCGAACGCAGCAGCCAGCGTGGACAGGTCGAGCCTCACGAGCCCGAGTCGAGGGATGCCCTCGGGAGCAGCGCGCAGAAAAAGCGGGAGCGTCACAGCGCTAAGGATCACGGCCAGCCCACCGGCCAGCAACGCGACCAGAAACGCTTCGCTCAGCTGCAGCCGGGCGAGCTGCGCGCGCGATGCGCCGATCGCACGACGCACTGCCAGACTGCGGCGGCGGCCCTCGGCGCGAACCAGGAACAGATTCGCAACGTTGGCGCACGCGATGAGCAGTACGACCGTCACCGCGCCCAGCAGCACCCACAAGGAGGTGCTGGCCGTCGGACCGACGAGGCGGTCGAGCACCGGCTCGACGACCGCGCTGTGCTGCTCGATGATCCGCGCGTAGCTGGGCGACCCGCCGAAGCGGGCCGGGAGTTCCTTCGACAGTCGCGTGAGCTCGACGCCGAGCTGCTCGCGTGTGACCCCCGGCTTCATGCGCGCGACCACGGGAGCCCCAAACTGTCCGGGACGAACGTCGGCCGGTCTGACCTCTCCGGCCACCCAGAGCAGCGTCTCCTCGGTTGGGAAGCTGAACTCCGGGGGCATGACGCCGATCACCTGGCGCATTTCGCCGGAGACGAAGTACGTCTTTCCGACCACCGCAGGATCGCGGCCGAACCAGGTGCTCCAGAGCCGGTCGCTGATGAGAACGACCCGATCCCGGTCGTCCGGGACCGGCAGCCGCCCGACCTGCGGCCGCGCGCCGAGCGTGGCGTAGACGTCGTTGGTCGGAAACGCCATCGCAATCCGTTCGACGCGATTCTCCGTGCGCAGCGTCGAGGTCCCCGCACCGAACAGAAAGACGCCGTCGAGGAGTCTGCGAGCGCTCCTTGTAATGCACGTAGAACTCCCGGCCGAGGCCGAAACGCTCGGGGAGGTCCGACCCAGGCGCCGTGCCGGCCACCACGACGAGGCGGTCTGAATCCGGGAAAGGCAGCGGCCGGAGCAGGACGGTATTGACGACGCTGAACATCCCGACCACCGCCCCGATGGCAAGAGCAAGGGTGGCGACGGAGGTGACGAGAAAGCCCGGCGTGCGGACGAGCGCTCGCCAACCGTGACGGAAGTCCGAAAGCCACTGCATGATCACCGCCCCTCACTGCGAACTAGGTGATTGGACGGAGAAAGGGCCGCAGAGGTTTGCCCGTCCGCCCGGCCGTGTCGTTACAGTGAGGCATGTTCTGACGAATCGCTCACGTCGCCGACGACCGAATCAGCTCCAATGCCGCGTCGCCATCATCCCAGCCGAGAATGCGCGGCTCTTTGCCTTCAAGCAGCGTCGCCGCAATGAAGAATTGCTCGATCTCCTGACGGACGCGCGCAGCCAGGGCAACCTCTCGTCGTGCGGCGACCGGCACGGCCAGGACTCGATCGTTGCGAATGCGACCGGGGCTGTCCGCCCGGTTCTGTTCCACGCGCACCACGGCGAGCGCGCGGCACGGGATCACGACGCCCGGATAGGTCGTCACATCCCACCAGATCGCGGCGTCGATCGGATCGCGGTCCGGACCCTCCGTTGACGGCACAAAGCCCCAGTCGCACGGATACGTGACCCCGAGTACCAACGGGCGGGAGATAGACATCGCCCCGAGATCCGGCGAGTACTTCAGCTTCACGACCGATCCGCGAGGCGATTCCACGACAACATGGAACACATCCTCGCCGGCGAATGTCTTCAGTTTGTGGAGATCGCGCACAGGACGCTCACGCCGCAGTCTGCTGAGGACGCGCCTGCTTAAACGACGCGCGAAGCCAACGCGCGAACGCCTCCGGCTTCCGGACATGGAGCCGGCGGCTGAGCGCGAACGCGCGCCGTCTCAGTGGCTGACGCATCCGCGCGGCAAGTCGATCGATCTGCCGCATTTCCGCGCGCATCGATCGCAGATCACGGCAGCCTCTCAGCGTCGCCCCCAGGACGACAAGATCGTGGTCGTCGCCCAGTTCTGTCTCCAATCGATTGAGTTCGGCAATGAGCGGAGCGACGCCGGTCATCAGCGGCCTTGCCAGGCGCAGCTGATACCAGAGGGTTTTCACCTCTTTGCGCCAGCGGTGCAGCGTCGCCGACTGCCCCGTCTCCCTCGCCCGTTTCATCGCGTTACGACTCCGACGATACGAGGCGGCGACGATCGCGATCATGCCAGACCCTTTGATTGAAGGGGATGTCCACTGTTTTGCCGACTTACGCGTCTTTTCCAAGCGCTCGGCTGCTTCGGCGACGACGCCGTCGCGCTGCGCACGCGCTTCGCTTCGATCGCGGGCTGCGACCAAGCCGCGGCGGAGAATTCCGTAGGTGTGCTCGGGCAACTGCTTGGGGTAGCGGCGACGAACGCGATCGAACGTGTCGATAATCGCGGTGCTGTCGCGGACCCTCGAGAGCGCCCTGGCCGCCGACTTCAAGCGCTTGCGATCCCTGCGCGGCACCTTCGCGCCCGCTTGTGTCAACAACGCCGCGACCGCCCGCACTTTCTTGACGTTCTTACGCGATTCGTGGACGGCGCTCCGGAACTGGCTGCCCTCGCTCGTGGTAAGTGCATGCGCTGTGTTCCGGAGCCGCCGACGCACAATCTTCGTGAGCTCATCTTCGATGTGTTTCCGCCGGTGTAACTCGAACGACATGATCTCCTGATAAGCATGCACACACGCTGCCAGCCGCCACGAATCGGTCACAAGCCCGCGAGTTACCGCGGAGCATGGGCTATTGCGAGAAGGTGCCTCTTCGACCTCTAGATCAGAAAATGATCTTCCATCCACAGCAGACCTGGCGCATTTGCCTGCGTGACAATCGGTCCGTCGACGATGATCTGCTTGGGTGGCGTCGCGGGAGTCTTCTTCCCCGCGAGCGCGGCCTCCACGCCAGCGACGATCGCGCCTCCATGAATGCGGCACGAGGAGTTACGCACGGTCGCGTACATGCTGCCATCCACCACCGCATGGATGGCCGGCGGCATCGCGTCGACGCCGCCAATCAGGATCTCCGTGCGATGCCGCGCCCTCATCACCTCCAGCGCGGCGAGCGCCATGTCGTCGTTGTGGAAGAATGCGGCGCTGATGTTCCGATAGGTGTCGAGGTACGATTCCCACAGCTGTACCACCTTCGCTGGATCCCAATCAGCGGGCTCGGTCGAGAGCACTTCGATGTTCGGATGCTGAGCGATCACGGATTCGAAGCCGCGCGCGCGGCCCTGCGCACCGGTATGGCCGAGCGCTCCCTGCGTCATGATGATCGTACCACCTCCACCGATCGCGTTGACGAGCGCCTCGGTCACGGCGGCACCCATGAATTCGTTGTCGGGAGCCAGAAACGTGTGTACGCCGATCTGATCCAGTGGCGCGATGAGCGTATCCATGTCGATGACGGGAATCCCTGCGTCAATCATCCGATTGACAGGCGCCACGAGGGTGTCGATCGCGACGGCTTGAATGGCGACGAAATCCCAGTCGCGAGACGCCATCTCCTCCACCGCGGCCAATTGTTGTGCCGCGGAGAGTTCGGGGTCGAACCACGTGACGTCCACGTTGAACAATTTTCCCCAGAACTCGGCGGCCTCCTTTCCCTGCGCGCACCAGCTCACCTGCAGGCCAATGTTCGAGAAGGCTGCCCGCAGCGGTTTGTTCGGGCGGCGGATGGGTGCTCCAGTGGTCGCAGCGACCGGTGCCGCGTGAAAGCCGCCCGTCAGGCTTGCGGCGATTGATGCAGCGGCCACGGTGGCGCCGGGCTTGCAGGTCAGCGGTTTCAGGAGGCTTCGCTCCCCGGAGTTGCATTCTCGCGCAGCCGATCGTGCAATGGTCTTGTGGAAAGCGTGCGCATCGGGGTCGTGTTGAGCGCTGGCGGTCTGCGCGGCGCCGCGCATGCCGGCGTGCTCAGGCAGCTGGTGCGGCACGACGTGCCCCTGCACACGATCGTCGGCGTCAGCGTCGGTGCCGTCGTTGCCGCCTACTACGCCGCCGTGGGGCTCGACCTCGACGAAATGATCGCGGACGCCGCCGCATTTCGTGGGCGGCATCTCGTGGCGCACAGCGTGGCCGTTCGCTGCGGAGCGCGACTCGCGCCGGGCCTCCGGCGGTGGTGCGGCGTGATTCCCGACAGGCTTCGGCAACTCGAGGCGGCCACCTTCAGTCGGCTGCACCACGGGGTGCAAGGCCTGGGCATTGTCTGTCACGATCTGTCAAGCGGGCGGCCGCGGTACTTCGGGACAGGCTGCGAGCAGCAGGTGACGCTATCCGATGCGGTTCGCGCGAGCGCGTCGATTCCGCATCTGTTTCCCGCGATACCCGTCTCCTCTGGCACTGGGCCGCTTCGCCTGACGGACGGCGGTGTCAGCGACGCGGTGCCGGTGACGTTTGCGCAGGCGCTGATGGGCGCGACGCACATTATCGTCTCGGATTGTCGCAGTGTCGGCGCACCCGCGGCGATCGATTCGCGCACTGCGTGGATTCGACCTCGCATCAGACGCACGGGAGCGTTGTGGTCGCCCCGCGAGGGCCTGCTCACAACCGTACGCGACGGCGAAGCAGCGGTCACCAACGACGTTCTCGACGTCATCAAACGATGGCTGGACGTTGGCTCGTCTGCATCCACCCTTTCAACAGCGGTGTGACTGGCTACCGCCGAATCGATTCGACGCCAACGAGAACTTCGTCGCATCGATCCCGAGATTCGTCAGCACGGTGTACGTTCTAAAGAATTGACGAAAGCGCATGGCGCATCTTCGAGCTCAACTCGAGGTGAGCGCATGAGGACCCCGCCAGCATGGGAGTGTCAGCGGTCGGTGGACGTTGACGTGCCGGTCTGGTTTGCCTGGCAATACATGGCCGACGTCCGAAATTGGAACGATCCGCCTGCGGAGTTCACTCTTGACGGGCCAGTTGCCGCAGGGACACGGGGCACGACCGGAATGCCCGGGCGCCCGCCGAATGCCTGGACGATTCGTGACGAGTGACCCCGAACGTCCCAGCGGGAGCCGAGGCTGATGGATGGGGACGAGCCGCGGATCGAATTGGGCGGCATGCTCGCGAGCAGGCCGCGTAGTCCGCATACAATAAGTCCTTGCGGTGTCGTCCCAGCGCGTCGGGGCGACCATTCCAGCGGAATTCGGATTCCCGCACAAGGATCGCGACGGCCGCCCGGGTTGGATGCTACGAGCTGGCCTTGAACGCACTGACTGTTGATGGAGAGTTGCGACAGCAATCCGGCGGGAGGCGCATGTTTAAGGAAGGCCCGCATCGGCTCGACGAGATGACCGCGGCCTGGCAGCAGGCCAAACAGGCGTTCGAAGAGAGCGAGCGACGGTATCGTAACCTCGTCGAGCACAGTTTGGGTCTCATCTGCACGCACGACTTGGACGGTCGTCTGCTGTCGATCAATCCGGCGGCCGCACATTCTCTGGGCTATGAGCCCGATGACGGCGTCGGTTTGAACCTGGCCACGTTTCTCGCGCCAGAGACTCGGCATCTCTTCGACGACTACCTTCAACGGATTCGAAGCCACGGCCAGGACGCCGGGTTGATGCGAGTAATTGCGCGGAACGGACGCGCGCGCGTGTGGATGTACCGCAACGTGCTGTGCGAAGAGGCGGATGGTACTGCCTACGTTCTCGGGCACGCCCTCGATATCACCGAACGAGTGGCCGCTGAGCGAACTCTCCGGGAGAACGAACACGCGCTGCGCGGTGCACAGGCCGAACTCGAGCGACGTGTGAAGGAGCGCACAATCGCGCTCGAGCAGGTAAACGAACGCCTGACCGTGGAAATTGCCGACCGGCAACGCGCGGAGGAGCATAAGGAGCGCGCCCTTATCGACCAGCGAGATACCCTGGCGTTTTTGGCAGCGGTGTCCGAAGCGCTCGCGCCCGTCGTGAAATTAGAGGAGCTCCTGGACGTGGTGCGGACTTTGCCCGTACCGGTCGCAGCGGACTGGACCATGGTCCTCGAGCAGAACGGGGAGGGGGCGATCTGCTCGCCGGCTGGCGTCCATCTCTTCCCTGAGCGCGCGCAGCTGCTGACAGACCTTGCCACGGTGACTTCCGCTTCCCTGCCAGCGGACTGTCTAATAGCGCGCGCCATTGCGACGGGACAGGTGATGATCCTTAGCGACAGCGCAGACGACCTCGCGACTCGCGTCGCCGGACAAGGCGAGGCCGCAGCGTTGCTGCGGGCGCTGGGGATCGGCTGCGCGGCAATCATCCCTCTGGAGGCGCTGAGGTCGGCGCTCGTGCTGGGCGCCACCTCTGTCAGTCGATTCGCCGGCTCTGGCCGAATGATTATCGAGGACCTCGCACGGCGGATCCGTCTCGCGCTCGACCGGATTCAGCTGTACCGTGAGGCGCAGGAAGCAAATCGGCTGAAAGACGAGTTTCTTAGCACACTGTCGCACGAGCTCCGGACGCCCCTCAATGTTGTCTTCGGATGGGCGCGAATCCTCCGGATGCGTCAGCTCGACGAGAGTACCTCCCACGCCGTGGAAGTCATCGAGCGCAACGTCGAAGCGCAAATCCGGCTCATCGAAGACGTCCTCGACGTCTCGCGAATCATTACCGGCAAGATGGCGCTTTCGATGGAGTCTCTCAATGTCCGGGAGGTTCTCCGCGCAACGATCGACGCGGTGCGTCCGGCGACACAGGCGAAAAGGGTTCGGCTCGACGCACATCTCGATCCCGATGTCGCCGACGTCAGTGCAGACCCGCACCGCTTACAACAAGTGTTCGGGAACGTCCTCTCGAACGCGGTCAAGTTCACGCGGGTCGGCGACGTGATTACCGTGACTTTGCGGAGCGCGAACGATGGGGCCGAGATTCGGGTTGCCGATACCGGTGTCGGCATTCGACCAGACGTGCTGCCGTTCGTGTTCGATCGCTTTCGTCAGGCCGACTCGTCGACCACGCGTGGTCACGGAGGGCTGGGTCTCGGTCTCGCCATCGTTCGGCACATCGTCGAGCTCCACGGCGGAACCGTGGCGGCGGACAGCCCGGGGGAGGGGCGGGGAGCGACGTTCACGATTTGGCTACCGCTCGATCAGGCTACCCACGTTTCGACGCCGACTGAGACGGCGGCGCCAGCTCTGTCGCTTGACGTGGGATGGTCAGAGGCCCTGCATGGGCGCAAGGTGCTGGTCGTGGAGGATCACGACGATGCCCGCGAGCTTGTCGCGAGCGTGCTCGGCGCAGCCGGCGCCGAGGTGATCAGCGTCACGTCAACCCGAGAAGCGCTCGACTGTCTGGGTGGCATGACACCAGACCTGTTGTTGGCAGATCTGGGTCTTCCAGGCGAAGACGGCTACACGCTCCTGCGGCGCATCCGCGCGATGAAAACCTCGGAGACCGACGCGCTGCCTGCCGTCGCCATCACGGCGTACGCCAGGGCGTCGGATCGAGAACGGGCGCTCGCAGCCGGTTTCCTGCGTTACGTCGTCAAACCGGTCGACCCGGCGGAACTCGTGAACCTGCTCGCATCCGTCCTCGAAACGCGCCGCTGACGCATCACCACCGCACCAGCAACTCACGGTTATCGAACAGCCGCGGTCCGATTTCATCCTGGACAGCAATGACGTCATCGACCGGGAGTCCAGCGAGCTGCGCATGCTGACGGCATGCGTCAGCGCTCGCGCGACGAACTCACAGAACGAGTGCTTTCTGTCAGCAGTCAGATGACTCCGCACCCATTGCATCGCTTGGCGGATCTCCCGCGTGCCGGCGGTTTGGGCGTTACGCTGCGAGCGCTGAGGGTCGGGCGGCACTGTCAGGGACACGCAGCGTGCAAGACACGAAGAATGAACAGATGCTCGGCCGCCCGCTCTTTCGTTACCGCGATAAACGGCGATCTGATTACCTGCCTGCGGCGGCTCGGTGTTCGCCACTAGTGCACTGTCTCGTCCGAATAAAAACCAGCCGGCAGTAACAACGGCGCGTCTACCGCGCTGTCATTGGCTCGCGCCGCTGGCCATTCGCGTCGAGGCCCGCCGCTTCGCCACGCCGACCAACTTGCGGCCTTCGACTCCGCTCAGGCCGCCCCGAGCCTTCGTCGAGGGGCGCCAACGCACGGACGTTTTTGCCCAGACGCTGGAGACGCCTCACGCCGTTCGCTGGCTTCGCTGCCGCGCTCGGCGTCGGCCTCTGACGTGCGTTGGGCAAGTTGTCAGACTTCGCTGCACGGCATGGCTCAGAGGCGGTCTCGACGCGAACGGCCAGCGGCGCTCGCCCTGACGGCGCGCGCGGCATGGCGTGTCACAAGACTCAGTTCACGAGCGAGGTCGTGCAGCGCGTGCACGAGGCGGCCGGCGCGGGCTTGGAACGGTGCAATCCCTCTCATTCCCGCGTTCTCTACCCCGCCGCTCACAGATCTGTTCCGGTAACATTCTGCGACTACGCCGTCACTCGTCGGCCGGGAGCGGGCACCACCTCGGTGGGACAATTGGTCGCGTCCGCTGAGCAACTTTCGCCTTGATTCTGTTGACGGTCCGCGTGGCGACGCTAAGGGCGCTAGGCCGGTCGCAAATCGCAGCTTGCCGGACCGTCCCAACTGGTTCCGCAGTCGGTCGTGGGGACGGCGTTCGGGGGATTCGCCCTGAATGGCAGCCGTAGAGCTAACATGCAGCAGCCCAAAATCTGGAGGAGCACCATGTCCCAGATGCGCACGTTGTCCGCCCTCGTCGTCCTCGGCTCGCTGTGGTCCTCTACACTAGCAATAGCGCAAACGCTCGGCACGTTCCGTTGGCAACTGTTGCCGTATTGCAATGTGCTAACGGTCCAAATCGCCCAACAGGGCGCCGTCTATACGCTCGACGGCACTGACGATCGCTGTGAGGCAGCGCAGGCCGCGAGCGCGCGAGGCATGGCCTTCCTCAATCCCAACGGCACGATCGGGTTTGGCCTGACGATGGTGCAACCGGGCGGCGTGCCGGTGCATCTGGAGGCGACGATCAGCCTGCCGGCACTCAATGGCACGTGGCGAGATAGTTCCGGAGCGTCGGGTAGCTTGGTGTTGACGCCGGGCTCGGGCATTGGTGGCCCGCCGCGACTTGTTGGCCTGAGTGGGGTACCGCCGGCATCGATCACGGCGGTTCAGCTCGCCACCAGCGCTGTGGGTGCAGTGGCGATCGCACCCAACGCCGTCACCGGGGGGCATGTTGTCGATGGCACCCTGACGCGCGCCGACATCGCTGACGCGCCGAGGATCACGTCGGTCGAAAGCGCCGGCGTGGCGCTGCCGTCCGGCCTCACCACCGTCTTGATGCAGACAACCGTCGACGCGCCCGCTAACGGCCGCGTCCTGGTTGAAGCGACCGGCTCTCTCTTTTTTGGAAATGTTGGCTCAATCGACGGCGTCACGTGTTCGCTAACGACGGGAGCGGTGATCGAACCTCCGGCCATCGATGCTTACGAACAGACAGCAACGAGCTACAAATATCTGCCGTTCGTGGCCAGGCGCACATTCACGGTTGCGGCTGGTGCCTCGACGACGTTTCGGTGGCTCTGTTTCGCGTCCGGAACAAACATCGTCTTGACATCGCCGGTCTTGACGACGTTGTTTATCGCGGGCCCGTAGCGCGACCGCGTGCGATGCGCTCGGGTTGGGTTGATCGTCAGTCCCGGAGCTGGTCGACGGGGATTCGGCACGCACCGTTTATTCGCATGGACGGGTAGGCCGATCGCGCATCTGAGTCCGTGCGACCGACCGCATGTCGTGGCGGTCCCGAACGTTCCATCACCATGCTGAGGATGGCAACGACCACAAGCGTGCCGAGCGCCACGCCGTCGGCCCAGGCCGGAGTCAAATCGATCCCGGTCAGCTCCACAGGGTCTCACCGGTTTGTGTTGACAAGCGAGCCCGGCCCGACCACCACCACGAACGCGCCCCACGAGAGCGCGAACGTCAGGGCCACAGCGAATGGACGATCGGGGCGCGGAGACTGCCTGGTGTCGCCGTGTAACGGTGCCCCGTGTCGTGACACTTCCTCTATGTTGACGCCGAGAGGCGCCTGGAGGGAGACAGCATGACTGCGCGCATCGACGAAATCGCCCCTGACCTGTATCGAATCTGCCTGTACGTGCCGGCCTTCGACCTTCAATTCAATCACTTCCTTCTCAGAGACGACGAGCCGTTGTTGTTTCATACGGGCATGCGCGGGATGTTTCCGGCGGTGCGCGAGGCGGTTGCGACGCTGATCGATCCCGCGAGCCTTCGCTGGATCAGCTGGAGCCACTTCGAGGTCGACGAATGCGGCGCACTCAACGAATGGCTGGCGGAAGCCCCGAACGCCACCCCGGTGTGCGGAGAGCTCGGCGCGATGATCAATATCGCCGACTTCTCGAATCGTCCGCCGCGCGGGCTGAAGCCGGACGAGATCCTTGAGACTGGACGGCACAGGTTCCGCTTCGTGCCAACGCCGCACCTGCCGCATGGGTGGGACGCGGGCGTGTTGTTCGAGGAAACCGACCGGGTGCTGCTGTGCTCGGATCTGATGCATCAGCTCGGCGACGTCGAGCCGGTGACAACCGACGACGTCGTAGGCCGGTATCGGCAGGCCTTCGAAACCTACCAGCAGTCGCCCGTGTTGATGGATTACGTGCCGTACACGGAGAACACCAAGCGGCAGCTGGCCAACCTCGCGGCGCTGCAGCCGCGCGTGTTGGCGGCCATGCACCTCGACGTTCGTCGGCGACGGCGCGGCGGCGCTCGTCGCGAGCGGAGAGGTCATCCGGCAGGTGACCGGTGTGTCGGCGGCGACGGTCTGACCGCCGCGGGCTCGCGGGTCCGGGCTCACGGTCCGATTGACCGCACGCGCGGGCGGGTAGTACCGTCGGCGTCGAATGCTGACGATCGTCGACTCGAGCGACGGCGATCTCGCCCGCGCGGTCGCGGCGCGGGGGCTGTCGGCCGAGGCGGCCGAGAGCGAGTTGTATCGGCGCTTTGCCCCACGCGTGCGGCTGTACGGGCTTCGCCATCTGCGCGACGAGGACGCGTCGCGCGACCTCGTCCAGCAGGTGATGCTCCTGACGATCGAGAAGCTGCGGGATGGATTGGTTCGTGATGTCGATCAGATCGCGTCGTTTGTCCTCGGCGTGAGCCGAACGATGGCGAAAGACCTGAGGCGGTTGGAGTGGCGGCGCGAGAAGCTGCGCGAAGCCTTCATGGTCCCGGACATGGTCGAAGCCCCAGTGGGAGACGCCACGCTCGACCTTGACCGCCTCGAGACGTGCCTCGCCCGGCTCGCCGAGCGCGAACGCATGGTCGTTCTCCTGACCTTCTATGCGGAGAGAACGGCGGGCGAGGTGGGTAAGGAGCTCGGGGTCAAGGAAGGCAACGTTCGGGTGATCCGGCACCGAGCGGTCGAGCGCCTTCGCACGTGTATGACGTCCCGCGAGGTGACGCAATGATGCCGACCTGCCAGTCTCCGATTCCCGATGGCACACTGCTCGACTACTGGGCGCGTGACCTGGCGGACGGTCACGAGACGGACCGAGTCGAGGAGCATCTGTTCGCGTGCGGCGACTGCTCGGCGCGCCTGCACCGCCTGGCGGCACTCGGGCCCGGACTGGCGACGCTCGTGCGTCAGGGGCGCGTCTCGGGGATTGTGTCCCGCGCCCTACTCAACCGCATGCAGCGTGACGGCATCCATGTGCGCATGTACTCGCTCATGCCGGGCGAGACCGTGCCGTGTGCCGTCTTTCCCGGCGACGATCTCGTTGTCGCCGCCCTGCGAGCCGACTTCTCCGGCGTGGATGCCGTGGCACTGTCGGTGACGGGGCCCGGAAACTGGCCAAGCGGCGAGATCGACGACGTGCCCGTATCCGGGCCGGACGGCGAGGTGCTCTGGGCCATGCCTGCCGCCGTCGTCCGTCAGATGCCATCCATGCGGCTGCAGCTCTCGCTCTCGTCCGCCGGCGCCACGCGCGCCGAACTCGGTAAGTACGTGCTCGACCACTCAGCGTCCACGCCACCCGCGTGACAATCCTGTGCCGAGCGATGAATCGAACATTGCCAAAAGCGAAAGGCGAATGAACATACGAGGACGGGCAGCTCAGCCTGCTCAGACGACGTTGCTTGACGCCCTTTGCTGAGGGGCGTATCGTCCGCCGCAGCGGTTCATACGCTTCTCTCGGTCCTGTCGCGGCTGTTATTCGCGTCTCATTCAGTCTCACGTAAAGCCGGGTGCGGTTGTCGAGGTTTACTGCGACGTGCATCCAATGCCTTCGCGGCGAGCCTCCGTTGAAAGGAGCTGCCATGAGGAGCGTGGTGAGTCGGATCAGTGTAGTGGCGGTGCTGCTGCTGGCCACGATGCCGTCGCTTGGCCTTGCGCAACAGACGGGCACACTCTCGGGCACCGTCCGCGATCCACAAGGTGCCGTGTTGCCAGGCGTCACGATCACGGTTTCGGGTGCGGCGTTGATTGGAGGCGCGCGCTCGGGGACCACCGGCGCCGCCGGCGCGTATCAGGTCTCCGGGCTGCCGCCTGGATCGTATACGGTCACCTACGAGCTGACAGGTTTCACACCCGTCAAACGCGAAAGCGTCGTCGTCCAGGTTGCGCAAACGGTGCGGCTGGACATCGACATGTCAGTCGGCGCGCTTCAGGAAACTGTCACCGTCTCCGGCGAATCGCCGATTGTGGACGTCGGCTCCACCGTCACTCAAACCAATATCACCAAAGAGCTGTATGAGGCCGTTCCGACCGGCCGCAATCCCTGGGTGATGGCAGGACTCGTCCCCGGCGTGGTGACCGGGCGTCTCGACGTGGGCGGCACAGAAGGCATGCAGCAGTACAACCTCGAAGCGTTCGGTTCGGCCGACAGCCAGAAGTCGTTTTCGATCGACGGGTTGAAGACCAACTGGGGCGGCGGCAGCGGTGGCTCGACGATGCAGTATTACGGCTTCGAGATGTACGAGGAATACAACATGCAGACGGCGTCCGGCGCCGCCGAGAGCGACGTCAGCGGCGTATACATGAACATGGTGACCAAGTCCGGCGGTGACAGAATCACCAGCGATCACAACTTCTACTTCATGAACGACGAGCTGCAGACGACCAACATCGATGACGAGCTGCGGCGTCGCTTGGGAATCGCCGAAGGAGAGCAGTCGGCTGCCGCCGGCAACCCGATCAAGATCTCGTACGACTGGAGCTCCACGCTCGGCGGGCCGATTGTGCGCAATCGCGCGTGGTTCTTCGGGGCGCTGCGATGGTGGCGTCTCGACCAGTACCAGATCGGCGCGCTCAATCCCGACGGCACGCAGGGCATCGACGACAATCGCATCCGCAACTTCATGGGCAAGGCGACCTACCAGTTCAATCAGGACACGCGCGCGTCGTTCATGTTCAACCGCAACCTCAAGGATCGCTTCCATCGCCGCGAGGTCAATTTCAGCGAAGACAAGGCGACGGTGCTGCAGGATCAGCCCGCACAGAACTACGTCGCGCAAATCAGCAGTGTCCTCGGCCGCCGGCTCGTGTTCGATGCGCGCGTGGGACGCATGTGGGGCGTGTTCCCGACGCGCTACCAGAAGGAGGTCCAGCCCACCGACATCGCCATTCGCGACGTCGTGCGGGAAACGCAGATCAACGCCGCGATCGGCCAGTCGCTGAATCCGAATCACCGCTACCAGGCCAACGCCAACGTCAACTACTTCCGCGACGACTTCGGGCCCGGCACGCACGATCTCAAGACCGGCGTGCAGTTGTCCTGGGAGCGGATGGCCTACGACCGCATTCGCAACGGCGATCACTACCTCGAGCTGAGCGACGGTCTTCCGGATCGGGCGCTCATCTCGAACACGCCCGTCAATTCGGACCATCGACTCGAGACCTGGGGTGTGTTCGTGCAGGATCGGTGGATCCTCGGGCGGGCGACGCTCAACTACGGTGTCCGGATGGACGGCGTGAGCTCGCACCTGCCGGAGCAGTCGAGCCCGGCGGGCACGTTCGTCGGCGAGCGCTCGTTCCCACGACGCGACGTCTTCGAGTTCCCGTTCAACCTCGCCCCGCGCTTCGGGCTGTCGTACGATCTGTTCGGCAACGGGCGTGCGGCCCTCAAGGCGTACTACGGGAGGTTCTACAACCAGTTCGGTTCCGAGCTTGCCGAGGCGGTCAACCTCAACGCGCTCCAGAGCATCGGCGTCACGTGGCGGGACAACAACAACAATCTCCGCCTCGATGCCGGCGAGTTCACGGCGCCCAACTTCGCGTCCGTCGTGCCGCGCATCGACGACAATGCGGAGCGGCCGTTCAGCGACGAGTTCAACCTGGGGATCGACTACCAGCTGGTCTCGAACTTCGCAGTCGGCGTGAGCTATCACCGCCGGCAGCATCGGGACGGGCTCGGCATCGTCGACGAGGCGCGGCCGAGCACGGCTTACACGCCCGTGGCCCGCACCTTCACCGATCCGGTCACCGGCACGCCGCAGACGATCACCGTCTACAGTCTCAATTCGGCGCTCGCCTCGGTGCGCGATCGCGTCGTCACCAACGTCGATGTCTTGCGCAGCGACTACGACGGCGTGCAGTTCACGTTCAACAAGCGGATGTCGAACCGGTGGCAGCTGCTTGGCGGTCTGACGCTGCAGAGTCACGAGGGCTTCTCGCACAGCGGCACTTACACGAACCCGGGCAACACGACCGACTTCAACGATCCCACCTACCGGCTGAACAAGGACAACTCGTCGGTGTTCACCGAGCTGCCGTGGTCCTTCACTCTGTCGGGCAGCTATATGGGGCCCTACGGCATCCAGTTCTCGGGCAAGTACACGGCGCGCGCCGGCGATCCGCTGGTGCGCACGATCCAGGCGACCGGCCTGACGCAGGGGACGCAGACGGTATGGGTGCTGCCGCGCGGCGAAGACCGCACGGAGACAGTGAGCAAGTTCGTCGACGTTCGGTTTGGCAAGCAGTTCGTGCTGGGCCCTTCGCGGATCGAGGGCACGGTGGACATCTTCAATCTGCTCAACGCGAATCACGTGTTGAATCAGAACACCGCGATCGGCACGACCTGGGGCCGGCCGTCGAGTGTGCTGGCGCCGCGGATTGTGAGGTTCGGGATTAGTGCGCGCTTCTAGAGTGGTTGCCATGGCTGGGACGCTGCTGCTGGGCGTCCCGGCCGTGACGCTGATTTGAGCCGCTGGAGCGAGCCATCAACCTAAGGCCGGTGCAAAACCCGGCCTTTTGACGCGCTGCTGAGCGTTTTAATCGCGCGTGCCGCGATCCTGAATGACGCGCAACACTCCGCCGAATGTGTTGGGCAGCACCTTGTGACGGGCGGTGATCTCCCATCCCTTAACGTCAACGACCGTGATGTTCCCATCGGACGGATTCATCAGGTAGAGCTTGGTGCTGTCCGGTGAGAACAGCGGATACATGATCTTCAGCGACGCTGTCGACGGTCCTGGACTCAAGCCAATGCGGAGGTCCTTCGCCAGTGTCTTTGTTTGCGTATCGACCACTGTGACGTTCAGCGTTTCATCATGAGTGGAAGCCGCGTAACGTCCATCCGGCGACACGGCAATCCGGCCGATGCCCTTGCCTCCGGTCTGGATTACCTTGACGACCTCGTCGGTCTTTGAATCGACGACCGTCATCGATCCATCGTTGTCGCTGTGAAACCAGACTTCACCATTCGGCGAGAACGCGACTCCTCTGGGTCCGCCTTGCACTGGAATGAGCTTTGCCACCTTGTCGCTCTTTGTGTCGATCACGACGACGCGATTGTCTTCCTTGTGCGGGTAGTACAGCTTGCCGGTGTTCGGCTGCATGGCGAAGTAGTGTCCTCCCGTCAGCAGCAGATCGATCTTCTTCAGGATTTTGCCGGCCTTGAGGTCGTACACCACGACGCCGGGGATGTCGGCGTTTTCCACGCCGATATACAGCTTGCTGCCGTCATCCGTCACCGCAACGGCATGTGGTGAAGCGGAGGTGTTTGGTGGGCGCGCGGGACCGTTGCCGCTCGATGGGCGTGGCTGTGGCGTCCGCCTGAAGAACTCGGATTCGATCTTCACTTTTTCTCGGAACGTCGCGCCATCGATGATCACGACGTGTGCCGACGACGGCACCGAGACGAAAATCGTCCTGCCATCCGCAGTGATCGCGCCTTCGTGCGGCTGGCTCGCAGTCTTCAGCTGGTTCAGGATCTTTCCTGAGACCGGATCGACCTCGAAGACGATGGAATCGCTCTGACTATGCGCGATGATGGTGTGGACCTGTGCGCGCAGCACGCCGCTCGTGAGCAGTAGCAGCACGAACGCGCCGACGATGCTCCTCTGCATGGGATTCTCCTTCTCCGGGGTGTGCTAACAGGTCACGCACTTGTTGTTGTTTCTCGCACCCAACTTCATGAGCAGCGCAAGCGTCTCCGGATACGGCTGCGTGCGTTGTACCGGGCCGTTTGCCATGTCCGCGGTGGTGTTGCCCTCACGATTGACGCGTGTGATGTCGGCGCCTCGCGAAATCAAGTAGAGGATGCTCTGCGTGTCACCGCGCGAAGCCGCCAGATGAACGGCGGTGTTGCCGTCGTGGTCGATGGCGTTGACGTCGGCGCCGAGCTCCTCGACCAGGTACTTGATGGCTGGCAAAAAGCCCGTGATTGCGTAGCGATGCGAATTGGCGGCGAAGCCTTCGCCGTAGCCGACGCCGGAGGCGGCCAGAAGTGGCGGCACGCCTGGACCGCCGACCGGAACGGGAGGCACGGGTGAGACGTCTTGCACGTCTCGAGGCTGGTCGCCGGCGGCGGGCCGGCCAGCCGGCCGGATGGTGGGAATGTTTGGATCGGCCCCGTACTGAACAAGCAGACGCATGGCGTCCACGTCGCTGGCATACGCGGCGCGCCAGAACGGTGTCGCGCCCGATTCGTCCACGCCGGAGAAGTCGGAGTTGAAGGCGGAGTACCAGACTTTCTTTTTCAGCCGCGCATTGGGATCGGCCCCGCGATCCAGCAGCGCCTTCAACAGTTCGAGGTACGTGGTGTTTTGTTGTTGATACTCGGTTGGCTGTGGATGTGGAGACTTGTTGTGCCACTGCAAGTTGAGCGCAGCATAGAGCGGCGTGACGCCGTTATTGCTGGACTGGTTCACGCTTGCCGCACGTTCGATCAGGTACATCGCGAGATCGAAGTTGCCATTGATGATGGCGGTCAGGAGCGGGGTCGTTCCGTCACCCGGATTCACTTCGTTGACATTTGCCCCGCCGTCGATGAGTGCCTTGGCCGCGTTGATGTGCCCCTCACGCGCCGCAAACTGGAGCGCGGCGAACCCGCCCAGCGATCCGATGAGCTCGCTGTAGCGATAGGGACGGTCGAAGCCGGCAAGGCGCTGTGCCGCGGCGGCGGCCGCGCCAGCCGTGCCCGTGGTTGGCCGGCCCGCTTGTCGCTGCCGTAGCGCGGTTTCTTCTTCGGGCGTGTTGCGCGTCGAAACATCGACCACTATCGTGGTCATCTCCGGACGCGCCTCGTGCTGCAACAACGTGCGGACCACATCCGCGCGGTCATAGGCGGCCGCATACATCAGCGGCGTCAGACCTTTCGGCTTGTCCTGCGCGTTGACGTCGGCGCCGTTTTCGATGAGCGTGACCACGCCGCGCGGGTCGCCGCCGGCCGCCGCGAACATCAGCGGGGTTGCACCGTGCGAGGTCAGGGCGTTGGCGTCCGCGCCGGCCGCGATCAAAAGAGCCATTGCGTCGCGCTGGTTGGCCCGGGCCGCCAGATGCAATGGCAGGAAACCACCCAATCGCGTCGTCGCCTTGATGTTGGCGCCCGCATAGATCAGCATCTGCAGCAGGTCGACGTTGCCCGACATCGCCGCCCAGTGGAGTGCGGTCATGCCGTCGCCCTGGGCCGCGTTGACGTCTTCGCCGCGAGTGAGGAGCGTTCGCACGGCCTCACGGTCGCCGCGCATGGCGGCATCGGCGACCGGGCTGCTCGCCGCCGAGAGCGCGGCAGAGAGGCACATCGCGCTCACAACGCTGACGTAGATACCGGCTACGAGTCTGCGACGCCGCATGTTGTTCTCCTAGGCGCCGGCGACCGTCGATTCCTGCACGGTGTTGAGATTGAACTCACCGGTGCTGTCCCCGAACTGCTTGATCTCGTCGAGGCCGAGCAGATGCAGAATCGAGAGCATCGGATTGGCCATTGGAGTGGCTTCTGGCGCGATGAGATGGAGGCCGCCTTTCAGCTGGCCTCCGGCGTGTCCGGCCAGGAACAGTGGGCACTTCCTGTGGTTGTGCACGTTGGAGTTGCCCATCGGCGAGCCGTAGAGCACCAGCGAGTTCTCGAGCAAGTTGCTGTCGCCGTCCGCTGTGCCCTGCAATTTCTGCAGGAAGTAGGGCATGAGACTGACGTGGTATTGATTGATCTTGGCGAACTCCAGGATGCGATCCTCACGCTCCCCATGATGTGAGACCGGATGGAACCCGGAGGTCACTCCGCTTTCGGGATACACGCGGCCCGAGGCGTCGCGTCCCATTTTGAACGAGAAGACACGCGTCGTGTCCGAGGCGAAAGCGAGCGCCTGGAGGTCGAACATCAGCTTGACGTGCTCGTCGAACGAATCGGGCACGCCGATCGGCGCCTCCGGCATCTCGCGAGGTTCGCCGCTCGCGTTATGGGCCTCCACCCTCTGAATGCGCCGCTCGATCTCCCGGACATCGTCCAGGTAGTCGCTCAGTCGTGCCTGATCGACCGCGCCGAGTTCCTTTCGCAGGCGAGTCAGCTGTGCGCCGATGAGATCCAGGATGCTCTTGTCTTCGGCGCGGCGCGCGGCGCGCTGCTGAGGGGTCGCACCCACGCCAAAGAGCTGATCGAAGGCCACGCGGGGATCGCGCACCATGGGCAGCGGTTCGTTGGGACCGGCCCAACTGATCGTGTCCGTGTAGACGCATGAGTAGCCGTACGAGCAGCCGCCGGCCTGATCGACGTTCTCGATACACAGCTGCATCGACGGGATCGGCGTCTCCTGCCCAAAGCGCTGCGCGTAGTACTGGTCGAGCGACGTTCCGGCCTTGACGTTCGACCCCTGCGTCTGGAACGGATGCTCCTGCGTCAGGAAGACCGCGCTCGAGCGGAAGTGATCGCCGCCAATTTCGGGCAGCTCGAAGGCCTCGGCGTTGCGCACGTTCGTGTTGCTGATGATCGTGAGGGAGTCGCGGAACCGCTCCAACGCGACCATGCTCGTCGGCGTCAAATCGAAGTCACGACCGGCCGCGGCGGGCGACCACATGTTTCGCGCGGCGCCGAGGGCGGTCGCGCCGGCCGAGCCGTGCACCATCTCGATGCAGACGAGCCGAACCCGCCGGGGAGCGGCTTTCGCGAGGGCTGCACCCGCCGGTCGCATCGCGTCGAGAAACGGCAGCGCCATCGTCACGCCCATGCCTCGCAGGACGGTGCGGCGCGACAAGTGTTTTTTCGTGATGAACATCGCCTCTACCTCCGTTGAAGGCCGCTCGCTACTGTCGTGACGCATGCGCTGCGGCTGGCGCCGCCTGGGCTGGTGGCGTCGAGCTCATTCGAAAGGCCGCGCTGCTGGCGACTCCCGTGATGAACGAGGAGAACCGGTAGTTGTGTTTCCTGGCCTCGCGAATGATCGCCCGCAGTGCCGGCATGTCGTAGATACTCGATGCGACGACCCAATGCAAAGGTCATCAGGCTTTCGGTGAAGCTCGCGATGACTGTGTCGCTGTGCTTCAGCAGGGCACTTCGCAGGCCTTCAGGGCCATTCATCCTGGTGCCGTCGTAGAGGTCACCAACCGAATCGACTGGACTTCCGTTGTCGTTGATGCGCCAGGCGCCGGTGGCGTCGAAGTTCTCGAGCGCCAGACCAAGGGGATCGATCACACGATGGCAGGATGTGCACGCCGGGTTCTTGCGGTGCTCTTCCGTCCGCTCGCGCACCGTCAACATCTTGTTGCCGACGGTCGCGGCCGTCTCTTCCAGCGCCGGCACGTTTGCCGGCGGAGGTGGGGGCGGCGAGCCAAGAAGTACTTCGAGCACCCACTTGCCGCGCAGGACCGGTGACGTGCGATCGGCCATCGAGGTGAGCGTGAGCACGCTTGCGTGGCCGAGAATCCCGCGCCGATGTTCATCCGGAAGCGACACGCGGCGGAACTCCGTCCCGATGACGTTGGGAATTCGATAATGTTTCGCGAGCCGCTCGTTGACGAACGTGTAGTCGGCCGTCAACAGGTCGAGCACGCTGCGGTCATCGCGCAAGAGGCTGACGAAGAACAGCTCGGTCTCGCGAACCATCGCGTCAGAGAGCGTGGCATCCCACTGGGGAAAGAACTGGGAGTCCGGGATCACGGTTGCCACATCCTGGAGTCGCAGCCACTGCGAACCAAACCGCGAGGCGAGCGCCTGGGCTCGCGGATGCGAGAGCATGCGACGCAACTGTTTCGTGTAGACGGTCGCGTTCTGCAGTCCGCCGCTCATTGCGATCTGCAACAGCTCGGCGTCGGGTCCAGCGCCCCACAAAAAGAACGAAAGACGCGACGCGAGTTCGAGATCGCTCAACGGATAGACTTGACCGGCGGCAACCGCCGACGGCGTCCGCTCTAGCCGCAGCAGGAAGCGCGGGCTCGCCAGGATGGCTTGGAGCGCGAACCTGATGCCGTTCTCGAAATCTCCGGCTTTCCGGCCAGCGCCGTAGAACGCCATCAGCTCTTTGAGATCGTCGGCCGCGACGACACCGCGGTACGCCTCGGTCGCGAGGCGCCGGACGATCTCCGACGCACAGCGGAGCTCTTCGGTTGGCATCGTTGGCCGGCAGCTGAAGATCTTGCGCCGGCTTGGCGTGTCCGATACGCCCGTGACTGTCATCGGGCCCGTGATGGTGAAGTCGCGCATGTGAGGGGGCGCCGTCACACCGAAGGCCGACCCGATGTTGCTGTCCGAGAGGATCTGTTCAACAGGCCTGATCAGATCATCGACCGGGCCGTCGAACTGTGACAGGAACGTGGCGGAAACACGGTGCGGGCCCGCCTGGAGGTGAACCGGCCGCGAGCTGACTTCGAGCCCGGTTCCTTCCTCGTTCAGCAGCGGATCGATGTTCATGAGCGCAGCGCGCGCACCGTCGAGTGAGACTTCGATCTGCTCGCCAGCCTGCGTGGCCCCGTACAGGTCGCCGCTCGGGTCCATGTGGAGCATGACCTTGAAGACGTAGTCGCCATCGGCAGGGAAGATGTGAACGACCGACAGGCCACCTCGAGTACCCAAAGGTGCTCCTTCCACATGACGCATCTGCGACGCCGTGCGCGGCACTTTCCAGGTGGTGGAGGCCGCCGAAGCATCGCGATCGCCAACGGCGAGACGGCTGATTTGGCTTGCGGCGCGTAGATATCCCTGCAGCAGGGTTGGCGAAATCATCTGCTCGTCGGTGATGTTGTCGAAGCCGTCGCTGATGGTGTCGGCGGGCAGGAACGCGCCGGCATCGACCTCGATATCGAGCAGGTCTTCGACCGCACGAGTGTATTCGGCCCGGCTGAGACGAGCTGAAGGACGCCAGCCAGGATTGGCTTTGAGCGCTGCGGCCTTGTCGATGCGCGTGACCAGCGCGTCGGCAAACGCCGTCAGCGTGGCATCCTCGGGTCGCTTCGCGCCAGCCGGCGGCATCATGCGAGCGCGCAGCTTGTGGATCATCTTTTCAGCGATCGCCGGCTGGTCAAGCATGGTGGCAGCGTCGAACGCCGCCAGCGTCAAGCCGCCCGCCTTGCCGCGATCGCTGTGACAGGCCACGCAGTACTGCTTGACGAGCGCGGTCTGCTCGACAATGGACAACATCCCCCTGGCGTCGTTCGGCGCAGGCACTTGCCGCGGTGTCACTCTCGCAGTTGCTGGCGACTGAGGCAGCGCCGCATCGGTCGTGGTGGCGTCGACGGACTGCACTGACGGGGGCGCGGCCGGCCGCGCAGACTGCTCACCTGCCACCGTCAAGCACAGGATGACGAGCACGGCGCTCGACGTTGCCACCACGATTCTCGTCATCTGACCTCCGTCGTACGCACGCAAAGCCCGTGCGCTCATTCAGAGCGGACAAGCGCGTGGGTTTCGACCGGACGTTAAGTACGGCAGTGTAGGGTGGCGAGGTGTAAAAGATGTACCGAGATGTAAAAGTGTGGCGCGCGCCGATGCGGGCAAATCGACGTCGCGGATCACGTGGATTACACTGAGTCGCGCTCGGCACCCGAGCAGCGATTTCACCAACCCAAGACCCTCCGGTGGTGGAAGAGATGAAAGCGCGTGCCCGCAAGTTTCCACATCGCGTCCTCCTCACGATTGCCCTCCTGGCGCTCGTGATCGCCTCCGCGCTGGTGGCGTATCTCGAGCGCCGCGCCGCCGACCTGCAAAGCGAGCAAACGCACGTGATTGTTCAACAGGTTTGCGAGCGCACCGCGACCGCGCTCGCCGCGCGCATCCGCCACCTGCTCGACCTTGCGTTTTTCGAGACCATCGAGGGAATCGGACACCCGCAGATGATGGCCTACGACCTGCCGCGAATCGCCACGTACTTCGCGGAAGGGCAGAAGCGGCACCCTTACGTGGATCGCTTCTTCATCTGGTCGGCCAACCGATCGCCGCTGTCATCGGATCAGGTGGTCTTCTACTCGCCAGACGGCAACGCTCCCAACGTGGTGGCGCCGATTCTCCTTCCCGACGGGAAGGAGCTTGGCTGGCTCATGTCCGATCCTGAGCTTGGCCGCGAAATTCTCCGGGTTGCGCGAGCGGAGTCCGACCGCCGGACCTTTCTCGTCGTCGAGCGGACGATCGGGCAGGTGCCGTACCAGCTGATCGTTCACCCGTTGTGGACCAATGACCGGCGGCAGGAGTTCTCCGGGTTGATTGGATATACCGTCGATCTTCGAAAGATCGACAGCCAGATGTTTCACCGGCTGCTCGATGCTGAGGTGACGTCGTTCCTCAACCCTGATTCGCGTCCGCCCAAGCTTGCCGCGACGCTCATCGACGAGAACGGCAAGGTCATGTACGGAGAGGCGGTGGTTGCGGGGGCACCGGCAGCCACCGTGCCACTCGACATGCTCTTCTTCCCGCACGAGCCGCTAAACCAGTGGCTGGCCGGCAGGCCGCCGGTTCGCCTGTGGCAGGTCGTCGTCAGCGCCGCGGGGCCGATCGTCTACGGTCACTTCCCTGGCAAGTGGCTCGTCGCCGGCGTCGTGCTGCTCATCATCGTTGCGGTGTTTTGTGCGGTGTCAGTCGAACGGCAGGCGGTACGACTTTCGCGAATGCAGGCGAATTTCGTCGCCAATGCCTCACATCAGCTGAAAACGCCGCTGTCGCTCTTGTCCACGGCGATTGAAACGCTCACCCTCGATCGAGTCCCGCCAGATCGCATGAAGGAGTACTTCCAGATCCTGCTCGCGCAAACGCGCCGGATGACCGGCCTTGTCGAACGCATCCTCCAGTTCTCACGCGTCGGGGCTGGGCCAAACGTGTATCGCATGGAGTCGCTGAACCTCGTGCCGCTCGTCGAGGACGTGGTTGACCAGTTCAGGACCGAGAGTCAAGGACGGGTTCCAATCACGTTCGAACGCGAATCGAACGTGCTGATGGCCAGGGCCGACGCGGCAGCCATTGAAGTCGCGCTCGTCAACCTGCTTGAAAATGCCATGAAATTCGGCGATGAGCACAATCACGTGACGGTCCGCATAGCGCAGGCCAACGGCCACGCCACGATCTCGGTCCGCGACCAGGGCGTTGGCGTACACAGCAACGATTTACCGCATATTTTTGACAAGTTCTACCGTGGCCGCACCGGAGGAAACGGCCGTCCGGGCTTTGGCCTGGGGCTCGCGCTGGTCGATTCGATCGCGCGAGCACACGGCGGTCGTGCCGCCGTGCGAACCAGCTACAACCACGGCAGTGAATTCACCGTTGTGATTCCTGTCCTCCCGAACGACGACCATGCCATATCAAATTCTGCTCATTGAGGACGAGCCAGAAATGCAGGTGATGCTGCGCGACAACCTGCGTTACGAGGGGTACGACGTCATCTCGGCCGAAACCGGCGAGCTCGGGCTCGAGCTGGGGCTCACCAATCGACCCGATCTGGTGCTGCTCGACGTGATCCTGCCGCGCATGAGCGGCTACTCCGTGTGCCAACGGCTCCGCAGTGCCGGATTTGCCGCTCCCATCATCATGATTACGGCTCGTACGAGCGAGATCGATCGAGTGACCGGGTTGGACATCGGTGCTGACGACTACGTGGGCAAGCCGTTCAGCGTGTCAGAGCTCATCGCACGGGTGCGCGCGCACTTGCGCCGGCTCGAACGGCGGGAGTCGGGCGCCGAGAAGATTGCGTTCGGACGGATCGTGATCGATCTCGAGCTCGGCCAGGTGCTTCGCGATTCGGTGCCGATCGAGCTCTCGTCTCACGAGCTCAGCCTGCTGGCCTATCTGGTCCGGCATGAAGGCGAAGCCATTTCCCGTGACCAGCTGCTGAGAGAGGTCTGGGGATATCCGCAGCTGCCGCTTACACGCACCGTGGACAACTTCATCGCGCGGCTGCGCGGCAAGATCGAAGAAAAGCCGCACCAGCCCCGTCACATTCTGACCGTCCACGGCGTCGGGTATCGATTTTTCCGTTAGGCTCGCCCGAGCCGGCTCGTCGCCACAACGCCAACGCGCATCCCGTCCCATCGTGCTCGGTGGCGAACCCAACGTGCCGGATGTCTTCGCACGCGTGCGTGAATTACACATGTTTTTACAATAGTTACAACTCACTCCTGTAGGCTGCAACCCTTTCCGCGAGCAAATACCACTGCGCGTGCTGCGTGTGTATGCGCTCGTCCCCGCTTTTGCCTTGGAGGTTCACATGACACGCAGCCTCACGGCGGTGGTGGTTGTGATGGCGGTTCTTCCTCTGACGGCGCTCCCCACAGCAGCGCAGGTGAACGCGGGAAGCATTCTGGTCAGGGCGGTTGATGAACACGGAGCGGTTATCCCTGGCGTGACGGTCACGATCAAAAGCAGCGCCATCATTTCAGGGCAAATCAGCAATGTGACCGACTCGAGAGGGACATACCGCTTCACCCCCTTGCTCCCCGGCACCTATTCGGTCTCGTTCGAGTTGACCGGCTTCCAGACGGTCGTTCGAGAGAACGTGGTCGTGAGCGTGGGCCAGACCACCTCGGTTGAGTTGCCGATGACGGTGGCCACCCTGGCCGAGACGGTGTTTGTTTCCGGCGAGTCGCCAGTGGTTGACACGACGAGCGCCAACGTTCAGACGACGCTGGCCGAAGATGTGCTGCAGCGGACACCAGGCGGGCGCGACATCTGGTCGCTCGTCGAGTCGAAGGTGCCCGGCCTTGTGACCAATCGTCCCGACGTCGGCGGAGCTTCAGCGGGACTCCAGGCGAGCGCGTCGGCCCGAGGCACGCCGAGCAGCGGCAACTCGCATTTCATCAACGGCTTGAACGTTGGTTCGCCAACGTCCGCGGGCGCGTCTCCCTATTACTACGATTTCGAGGCGCTCCAGGAGGTGCAGGTTTCGGTTGGCGCGCACGACGTGTCGGTGCGCTCGGCTGGCATCGTCTTGAATATGGCGACCAAGACCGGTACGGATCAGTACCGCGGACGGGCATCGTTGAACTGGCAAGGCGACGCGACGCAGGCGACCAACGTCGACGAGGAGCTCGCGCAATTTGGTTTTGCAGAGGAGGCGGGCGCCACCAAGATGCTGTTGGACACCAATTTCCAACTTGGTGGTCCGATCGTGAGGAACAAGCTGCGGTTTTTCGCGTCATTGCGCGACTGGCGCGCGCACGTCAACGTGCCGGGATTTCCTGAAGTCGAGGAGACCAACATCACCACCAGCGACGGCAGCATGTCGTGGCAGCCGAACGCCAACAACACCATCACGGGATACCTCAACCTTCAGTGGTACAGAAAGCCAAATCGCGGCGCGGCACCTACCGAGACGCCACAAACAACCGCGAACGAAACGTTCTACCTCGGGCTCTATCAAGGTATTTGGAACCGCGTCTTCTCAGATCACGCGTTCATGGACGTCCGGGCGAACTTCAACGACATGAACTCCTATTTCAAGCAAAAGGGCACGGAACAGACGCTGCTGGACTCGTCAACGGGGAACCGAACGAGGTCGCGTGCGGTGGATCAAACCACCATCATGCCAAAGCTCCACGCCAACGTGAACCTGCATTACTACGTGGACGAAGCGCTGGGCGGACGGCATGAACTGCGATTCGGCGTCGATCATCAGCACGGCGCGCCGGTGAGGCAGGACCTGCTCAGGATCGACGATCTGGATCTCACCTATCGCAGCCAGCCCGTGCCAACTGCTTCCGAAGTGAGGCTTTGGAGCACACCCGTCACCACGAAAGCGGGTGTCGACATGACGGCGGCGTTCGTTCAGGACCGCTACACCGTCAAGAACCTCACTCTGGTTGGCGGCGTCCGCTTCGAACGGACCGAGGGATTCCTGCCACCTCAGAACAGTCCGCCCAGCCAATGGTTTCCCAACGTCCCTCGGAGCTTTGACGCGGTCGACAACATTCCGCTCTGGTACGGCATCGCGCCCCGGTTCAGCGCGATCTATTCAGTAAACGATAAGACCGCTCTCAAGGCATCGGCGGGGCGCTATCTCTACACGCTCTACACGGGTTTCCCCAACAGTGTGAATCCGAACTTCGCGACGAGCGCCACCTACGTCTGGAACGACGTGAATGGCGACCTCATGTTTCAGCCGAACGAGCAGGGTGCGTTGCTGTCGCGCAGCGGCAGTCTGATCACGTCGATGGATCCGGACATCAGACAACCGTACACGGATGAGGTGAGCGCCGGCGTCGATCATGAGCTGATCTCCGGTCTGCGGTTGAGCGCGAACTTCACCTACCGACGCGAACGGGATCTGTACGACAGCGAGGATGTCGGTGTGCCGGCAAGCACGTACAGGCAGATTGGTGTCACCGACATCGGCCGAGACGGCCTTGCCAACACGGGCGACGAGGCGACGCTCTTTTTGTGGGATCAAGATCCGGCCACACTCGGCCGCAACCGGTTTGTGATCACCAATAGCGGCGCGCTCAATCGGGAATATCGCGGCCTCGAGGTCACTGCCACCAAGCGCTTGAGCGATCGGTGGCAACTCGTCAGCGGCTACACGCTGTCACGCGCGGTGGCAAATGCCGTGACGATGTCGAGTCCCAATAACCTGGTCAACAGTCGAGGCGCTGCCGAGTTCGATCGAACCCATATCTTCAAAATCACGGGCAGCTACGTGCTTCCGCGCGACGTGTGGTTGAGCGGCAACTTCCGCACACAGAGCGGCGCGCCTGTTGCGCGAACCGCGACCTACCGATTGACACAGGGCAACGTCACGGTGAATGCCGAGACGCCCGATTCGATGCGGCTCGATGCGCTCACCACCATCGATGTGCGAGTGGCCAAGACATTTCAGTTGAGTGAGAACCGCGACATCGAGGTGTTGCTGGACGCATACAACGTCGCCAACGCGAGCACTGCATGGACGGTTCGCACGCTGACGGGCCGGATCAACGTGCGCGAAGGCGGCGATCCAAACGGTGCGCTCATCAATCAACAGCAGTACCTCTCACCAACCGCAATTCTGGCTCCGCGCGTCGTGCGTTTCGGCATCGCCTACAGGTTCTGATAGCGAGGCTGTTTGGATCGCTGGAGAGGTTCCCTGTAGCCGAGAGGAGTCGTGGTGTCGCTCGGTCTCAGGACCGTGATATGGCCGTCGTTGCGAAGGAGTTGTCATGCAAAGACGTGGACTGAAGCACCTGTGCATCGTCGCTGCGTGGCTGATTGCGGTTCCCGCAACCGTGATGGCCCAGCTCACCACAGGAACCATCACAGGAACGATCCACGACGCGTCTGGCGCCATCGTTCCGGGAGTATCGGTGGCGCTGGTCCGGCCGGGCGTGATCGGCGCGAACCAGACCGCGACCACCGACGAGCGTGGCGTCTATGTGTTCACCAGGTTGGTGCCCGGCACCTACGGCGTGCGAGCCGAGCTCATGGGATTTACCCCCGCGATCGCCGAAAACCTCGTGGTCAACGCCGACGCGACCGTCCGTGCGGATCTGGTCATGAGGGTGGGCGGACTCTCAGACTCCGTGATTGTGACGGGCGAGACTCCACTGTTGGATACCACATCGACTTTGACGCAAACCGTTCTCGAGCGCCAAGTGCTCGACAAGATTCCCTCCGGGAACGACCTCTGGTCCATCGGCCGCTCCGTGCCTGGCGTGATCATGACCACCTACGACGTGGGCGGCTCGAACTCATACCAGGCCTCGTTTCCCACGTCACACGGCAGCGTGGCGGCAGAGAACAAATATCTGATCGACGGGATGGATGTGTCGTCCGCGAACTTCGTCGGTGCCGGGATCCTGACGTATTACGACTCGATGATGTTCGAGGAGATCAACTACCAGGTCGGTGGCGCCTCGGCAGAGAACTCGCAGGGCGGGGTCGTGATGAACATGGTCACGAAGACCGGCACCAATCAACTGCGCGGATCGTTCATGTTCTCGGGATCCAACGAAAACCTTCAGTCGAGCAATGTGACGGATGCGCTGCGACGAGACCTCTTGGCCAACGTACCCGCGAAGGTGCTGGCGGCGAATCCAAACCTTCAGCCCGGCAACAAGATCCTCGACATGTTCGATTCGTCGGCAAGCGTGTCGGGGCCGATCATGCGCAACAGGTTGTGGTTTGTTGCGACTGGCCGCCTGCAGGCATTGAACCAATTACAGATTGGCAGTTACAACCCGGACGGGACACAAGCCGTTGACGACAACAAGATCAAGAACGGCTCGGTCAAGGTCTCCTGGCAGGCGACGCCGGCCAATCAGCTGCATTTCACCTTCAACCGAAATCTCAAATACCGCTATCACCGCCGCGCCGGCACCTTCGTTGAAGATCGCGCGTCTACGCTGCAGGACCAGCCAACGAACGTCTTCCAGGCGAAGTGGACGTCAGCGGTGTCGCCGAAGCTCATCGTGGATGTGTCCAGCAGCCTGCAGAAAGGCACCACTCCCTCGAGGGAACAAAAGGAGGTGCAACCCGGCGATATCCCGCGTACGGATCTGGTGACGTTGATTTCGTCGGTCGCGGCTTCAACGTACTCGCTGAACCCCCAGTACAAAGGGGTTTTCAATGCCAGTGCGAGCTACTTCTTCGGCAAGCACGAAATGAAAGCGGGTTATCAGTTCGTGCGCGGGATGTCGCGCCGGTCGGCCTATTCGATGTCGCACTATCCCGCAGGCCTGCTTGCCAGATACCGCAACGACGTGCCGGACTCGGTCGTCGTGTACAACACGCCGCACGATACGGTCGGATACTTCCATGACAACGCGCTTTACATTCAGGACAAGTGGACGCCGGTCCGCAAAGTGACGGCAACCGTGGGGCTGCGCCTGCAGAAAAGCTACGGCTGGATCCCGCCAGTATGCCAGCCGCAGACGATCTTCATCGCCGGCCAGTGCTTCGACGAGGTAGGAGGATTTCCGGACTATCTTGATCTTGCTCCACGGTTTGGCCTGGTCTACGACCTGCGTGGGGATGGCAGGACGGCACTGAAATTCGCGGCAAACCGCTACCACCTGTCGATCGGCGGAGGCTTTGTCGATCGTCTCAACCCGGTGACGCTGAAGAATGAGACGCGCCAGTGGACGGATCGCAACAGCGATCTCATCCCGCAGCTCGACGAGTTGGGACCCGGGACCGGATTCAATCTCGGCACCACCAACCGCTACAACCCGGACGTCGGTCGCGCGTATTCCGACGAGCTGTCGCTCGAGCTCGAACATCAACTGCCCGGCGATATCGTTTTGTCGGTTGGTTATACGAATCGCCGAATCAGAGACAACGTCGGTGCACGCAACATGGCGGTGCCAAGGGACAGCTACATTCCGCTGGTCGTGACCGAACGTGTTAGCGGCCGCGAGGTAACGGTGTACAACCAGAACCCGAGCACGCGCGGTTTGTTCGACGTGCTCTGGGACAACTACCCCGAGCTGGACAGCGAGTTCAACGGCGTGGACATCACCTTCACCAGGCGATTACGCGGCCGCTGGATGCTGATGGGCGGTCTCAGTCTCGGCAGAAACGTCGGTGACACGTACGCCGAGGGCAGCGACCTGAACAATCCGAACTTTATGTTCCGGCGCGGCGTGACCGAGTTCGATGTTCCCCTCGCGTTCAAGTTGTCCGGTCTCTATGAGCTGCCGCTTGGAGTCCAGGTCAGTGGAAAGATGCAGTTCTTCAACGGCTTCCCGGAGGCGCCGACCGTCCTGGTCACGAGTCAGACCGTGACACTCACGCAGGTCAGCCAGTCAGTACGCGTTGACGAGACCGGCATCACTCGCTTGCCGAACGTCGACATCGTTGATGTGAGATTCAGTAGGGCGTTTCGGCTCACAGGCGAAATGAGGTTCGAACCGGCATTGGACATCTTCAACGTGACGAACTCGAGTCCAATACAGAGCCGGGTGACTCAGCTCGGTCCCGCGTTCGGCCGTGCCAATGAGATCTTGCGTGGGCGGCTGTTCAGACTGGGCTTCTATCTGAGGTTCTAGGGATCGCTCGTCATCTATTGGAGGCTGGCTGATGTCCTCGATGGTGCCGATTGCTTCGATCGTCGTCCTTGTCGTTCTGGCGTTTCAGAACTCGAGCGGAAATCCACAGCGCCTGGCTTGGGTGGACCGGACTGGCACACTGATCGGCTCCATTGGTGATCCGCAGTGGACGCTGTTCTATGCCGCGGTATCGCCCGACGCGACGAAGATCGCAGTGCGCGGGCAGGAAGTTGAAAAAGCAAAGCCATCGGTCTGGATTTACGATGCGACGCGTGGCGCGCGCAAGCGCCTGACAACGGATGAGGCCAACGAAGGGCAACCGGCATGGTCGCCGAAAGGCGATCGGCTTGCGTACCTGTCCTATCGCAATGGCCTTGGCGACCTGTTCGTGAGAGCGGCCGATGGAAGCGGCGCCGATCAGCAGTTGACGTCCAACCCGGCGTTACACGAGTTCGCGCCCAGCTGGTCGCCAGACGGAGCAATCATCATCTTTCACACACAGGATCCCAAGGCGAACGATCGCAACGTGATGTACATGAGCGTGGATGGTGACCGGACGCCGAAGGTAGTGGCCGATGGTCCCGCGCTTCAAGGGCTCGGAACGTTTTCGCCCGATGGACGCTACATCGCCTATGCGTCCAATGAATCCGGCCAATGGGAGGTTTACGTCAGGAATTTTCCCGGCCTCGAGCAGAAGTGGAAAGCTACGCCTAACGGCGGCGTGTGGCCCAAGTGGAAGGGCGACGAACTGTTCTTCTTCGAGGGGACGACGCTCACCAGCGTCACGGTGCAGGTGACGCCCGCCTTCAAAGTGCTCAAGTCGCAGAAATTGTTCGACGCCGAGCGGGCCGGGATGGATGCGGCCGCAATCCGCGATTTCAATCCGACCTACGACGTAACGCGCGACGGACAGAAATTCGTCGTCGTCCAGAAGGCCAGGTAGCCGCCTTTTCTGTGACTCGGAGGTGTCTCGTGATGGTGCGACGATCCCTCATCTTCCTCGTGCTGCTGAGTTGCGCGTCGACCGCGCGAGCGGCGGAACCACCTCGCGGCAACATCACCATCGATCGCATTGCGGCGATCAAGTATCCAACGAATCCAACCTGGTCGCCGAACGGCAGGATGGTGGCCTTCCTCTGGGACGATGGGGGAAAACAGAACCTCTACGTTGTGACGCCTGGACAAAAGCCGGTGGCGTTGACCGACTTCGCCGTTGACCCGAGCATGCTCTTGTCCGATATCGGTCAATTTGCATGGCTCTCCGACGATCAGATTCTGTTCGCGCGGAACCGACAACTCTGGTCCGTTTCGCTGTCCGAAAGAAAGGCCTCACTCTTTCCCGGAACGTCTGATGCGGCGGCCAACTTCGTGTTGTCCAACGATCGCAACCAGATTGGATTCGTGCGGCGAGGCCAGATCTGGATCGCGTCGATCGCTGCGAAGACCGAACGTCAGCTGACGTTCTGGACGGAGCCATTCGTCGTCTCATCGCTGGCGTTCGCTCGCGATGACAAGTCGCTGTCTTTCTCGGTTGGACGCTCGTTGCTCGAACCGATGGACTTGTCCTTCAACGGCACGTGGATTCGGCAGTTTCGCAACGTGAGGAGCGAGCGCCGGCAGGGCATCGTGTCGGTCTATGGAACCGATCCGGTCTGGATACCATCGGTTGACGAAGTCAGCGCTGTGCAGTGGACCGCTCACGGCTCCGTTCTCTTTCAGGAGCTCTCGGCCGACAAGAAAACGCGCACCATCAAGGTCTGGTCCCCTGGCGGCGTCGCGCGTGTGCTCTTTACGGACCACGATCCCGCATGGTGGACGGCATCCATTCAGGCCACCAATACCGTGGTGTCCCCGGACGGAAAGTCGGTCGTGTTTGCCAGCGATCGCACGGGTTGGACGCATCTATACGTATTGCCAACGGAGGCCACGTCACAGTCGCAACCGAAGCAACTCACTTCCGGGAAATATGGAGCGACGTTTGGGAGTTGGTCGCCGGACAGCCGCCTGATTGCCTACCACCATAGCGTGGCAGGCAATTACATGGAGCGGTTTGTCGGCATCGTCCACGTCGAGAGCGGAAAGACTGAACGGGTGGTGACGGCGCGCGGAGTGGCATTGGAGCCGCTCTTTTCGCCGGACGGAAAGAACCTCGTTTACCAGCGCACCAGTGTCGAGCACTCACTCGATCTGTATACGGTGCCCGCCCAGGCAGCAGCGACCACGGTGCGGTTGACAGACTCGATGCCCGCCGATCTGAAGCCGACGGATTTTGTCGCTCCCGTGCCTGTGACGTTTCCCAGCCGCCACGACGGCAAGCCTGTGCCGGGGACGCTCATCCTTCCCAAGAATCTCGATCGCACTCGGAAACACCCCGCAGTCGTGTGGATACACGGGTCGGGCCTGGACCAGAACTACCTGGGGTGGCATCCCGACAGCTATCGCATGTACTACGCGATGCACCAGTACCTGGCGCAACAGGGATACGTGATCCTGACGCCGGACGCCAGGGGCAGTTCTGGATATGGCCGCGACTGGGCGGCTGGAAACTATCGTGACATCGGAGGCGGCGAGTACCTCGATGTCGCCTCTGGCGCCGACTACCTGAAGACAACCGGCTACGTCGATCCCGACCGTATTGGCGTATGGGGTCTCAGTTACGGTGGGTTCCTGACGCTGCAAGCAGTCACGGTGACTCCGACGCTCTTCCGCTGTGCGATCGACGTAGCGGGCGTCACCGACTGGGACACCCAGAGTCTGACCCTCGGTCCGGGACGAATCTATGCGCGAATGGGCACGCCTGCGGAGAATCCGGCCGATTTCGACCGTGCTGCTCCAGTCAGGCACATGGACAAGCTGGTGCGGCCGCTGCTGGTGATGCACGGGACGAACGATACGAACGTCGCGTTTCGAGAATCACTGACCTTGATCGACACGCTGCAGAAATTGGGTAAGAGCTTCGAGATGGCCATTTACCCTGGCGAAGTTCACTTTTTCCGTCGCGCGCATGTGCTGCGCGACGCCTGGCGCCGCGCGGAGGAGTTTTTCGAACGTCATTTGAAGAACGGTCCGTCGCTGACCAGCGACTGAATCGGCCGGTCCGCCATCGCGCTCGGCACGGTGGAAGACTGGCGGCTACTCGTCGATGACAGGATCTGTGCAAGCCGATCACGTTAACTCCGAGGAGACTTGATATGCCCCGCAGAAATCCATCCCTGGCGGCGGTAGTGCTCGTGTGGTTGTCGGTCCCTGGCGCCGCGATTGCGCAACTCCAGACAGGAACCATTCTCGTCCAGGCCGTCGATGAGCAGGGGGCAGCGATGCCTGGCGTCACGCTGACGATTACCAGCGCCTCGATCATTGCGGGCCAGGTCGAGGGCGTCACAGACTCGGTGGGCATCTACCGCCTTCGCAACCTCGTCTCTGGCACCTACAACGTCAAAGCCGACCTGGCGGGGTTTCAAAGCATCGAGCTGCGCGACATCGTCGTGAGCGTCGGTCAGACGACGCCGATTGATCTCACGATGAAAGTGGCGGCCATTCAGGAAACCGTAACCGTCGCCGGTCAGTCTCCTGTCATCGACACGACGAGCGCAACCGTCAACGTCACCATCACCCAGCAACTGTTGCAGGGCACGCCAGGTGGGCGGGATGTCTGGTCGCTGGTCGAGTACAAGGTGCCGGGACTGATCACAAATCGCCCGGATGTTGGCGGTGCAGCCGGCGGACTACAGGCGAGTTTCGTCGCCCGCGGTACACCTTCCTCGCAGAACGTTCAATTCCTGAACGGGGTCAATATCACCTCGCCGTCGGCGCCTGGCGCGAGCAACCTGTATTACGACTACGACGCATTCGATGAGATTCAGGTCTCGACGGGCGCGCACGATATCTCGGTGCCCTCAGCGGGTGTCTTCCTGAACATGGTCAACAAAACAGGATCCGACCGCTACACCGGCAAGGCTGCCGTGTTCTGGCAGAGCGACGCCACCCAAACCACCAACGTGGACGACGAGCTCGCGAGCTTCGGGTTACGCGAGGACGCCGGTGCCGTCGACTTCGTGTCCGATGCCAGCTTCCAGTTCGGCGGACCCGTGATCAGGCGGAAGATGCGCCTCTTTGGATCGTTCCGCGACTGGCGTGTTCACGTGAACGTCCCTGGCTTCCCGGAAGTCGAGAGCACGGACATATCAACGGGACACATCAACCTGTCATGGCAGGTGAGCGCGAACCACCGCGCCAGCGGTTTCGTCACGCGGCAGTCGTATCGGAAGCCAAATCGCGACGCGAGCGCGTTGTTTACGCCTGACTCGACGTCCAACGAGCACAACACGTTTGGGCTCTATCAAGGCTTGTGGAACTCGATTCTGAGCGACCGGGCGTTCGTTGACGCGCGCGTCAGCTTCAACGACCTGGATTTCAATCTGTATCAAAAGGGGCAGGAACAGTCGCTCCGCGACCTCTCCACCGGTCTCCTCGAGCTGGCCGCCCTGAACCAGTCGTTGAACGTCCGCCGCCGGCTGCAACTGAACGCCACGTTCAACTACTACGTTCAAGAGCTGCTCGGCGGCCGACACGACTTCCGATTCGGGATCGATCATTCTCATTCGCCGGCCAGCACTCAGCTCACTCGAATTGACGACGTGAACCTGAGCTATCGCAGCCAGCCGGCACCGGCCGCATCCACCGTGCAGGTGTTCAACTCGCCGGTTCACACTAACCAGGCGGTGGATGTGACCACGCTCTTCTTTCAGGACAGCTACGTCTTCAAGAACCTCACAGTCGTCGGCGGAGTGCGCGCCGAGCGTCTCGAGGGGTATCTGCCGGAACAGGAGAGCCCGCCGAGCCAATGGTTTCCGAATGCGCAGCGCAGTTTCCCGGCGGTGCGCGATGTCATGAACTGGAAGAACATCGCACCGCGGTTCAGCGTGGTCTACGACCTGTGGGGAAACGGCAAAACGGCGTTGAAGGCTGCCTTTGGTCGCTACCTCTACACCGTGGGCACTGGTGAGCCCAACAACGTCAATCCCAACTTCACGTTGAGCGAAACCTACAATTGGGCCGATCTGAATGGAGATCTCCAATTCCAGCGCAACGAGCTTGGTACCTTGTTGTCTCGGGCCGGCGGCTCTCTGACGGAGTACCAGGACGGCATCGAGCGACCGAAGACGAACGAGTTCTCAGCCAGCGTCGATCACGAGCTCATTCCCGACTTGAGGCTCACGGCGGCGTTTACCTATCGGACGGAGGCCGATCGCTACGGCTCGGTCGACGTGGGTGTCCCATTTACCGCCTATCGACCGGTTACTGTCCGCGACATCGGCCGCGATGGCCTTCCCAATACCGCTGATGACGGCGACTTCACCGTGTTCGATCAGGACCCTGCAACCCGCGGCCAGAATCGATTCGTCATCGCGAACAGTGAAGGATTGGACCAGAACTACAAGGGTCTCGAGATCACCGCGGCCAAGCGGTTTACCAACCGTTGGCAGATGCTGGCGGGGTACACGCTGTCGCGAACGATCGTCAACGCCGAGAACGTTCGGAATCCGAACGACTTGATCAACAGCCGCGGTCCGACCGCCTTCGACCGGAGGCATACGTTCAAATTTACCGGCACGTACGCCTTTCCACACGAGATCAATCTGAGCGGAAATTTTCGAACCCAGTCGGGGCGGCCGGTAACGCGGGTCGCGACGTACGCGCTCAC
Organism: uncultured Acidobacteriota bacterium; assembly: GCA_963807105.1. Taxonomy (GTDB): domain Bacteria; phylum Acidobacteriota; class Vicinamibacteria; order Vicinamibacterales; family UBA2999; genus DASPWV01. The sequence continues at coordinate 1,524,506 of CAWEAM010000003.1, forward strand.
TCAGGGCAACGTGACGGTGAACGTCGAGCCGTCCGGCAACGAAACCATCGATAACATGACGACGCTCGATCTCCGCGTATCGAAGGTCTTCGGAATAACGGGCACGCACGAAATCGAGCTCATGCTCGACGGGTACAACCTGACCAACGCGAACACGGTTTTCGAGGTCCGGACGCTGACCGGACGCATCAACGTTCGAGAAGGCGGCGACCCAGCGGGTGCGCTCGTCAATCAGCAGCAATATCTGTCCCCGACGGCGATTCTGCCGCCGCGGATATTCCGCGTGGCGGCCGCCTACCGCTTCTAAGAAATGGTTCGGCGTATGCGTACCGCAGCCGTCGTCCTGTTGTGTCTCGGGCTGGGCGGTGTCGGAGCCATGCAGGTGGCCCGCCGCGATGCGGCCCAATCCGGTCTCCTGACGATTGATGCCCTTGTGGACATCAAACATCCATCCCCTGGGGTGTGGTCCCCGGACGGTGCGCGTATTGCGTTCGTCTGGGACCGCGCCATGGTGCAGAACCTGTACGTGATCGACGTCAACCGCGAACCGCCTGGCGTCCCCCTGGCGGTGACCAACTACAAGGAAGGTCAAATCTCAGATTTCTTCTGGAACCCGGACGGTCGATCGCTCTTCATGGCGCGCGATGGTGATCTCTGGCGGGTCTCGGCAACTGCGCCCGAAGCGCCGCGTGCGGTGTGGACGACAGACACTGGGGAGAGTGGCATCACACTGTCGCCTGACGGTCGTCAGGTCGCGTTCAGCCGTGGTGGCGACCTGTGGATCCGCGGGCTCAGCGACGGACGCGAACGGCGCGTTACGAGCACCGAGGCGCCCGAATCCGGTCCGGTGTGGTCTCCCGACGGTAAACGCCTCGCGTTCACCACGTCCCTCAACACGCGACGGTCGTTCGCGCCCGACTATCACGGCTCGAAAATCATGTTCACCTGGTCGGAGCGTCAGTCGTTGCCCGACGTCGGCATCGTGTCGATTGCGGGAGGCAACATCGTTCCTGCCGAGGTGACCGACGGGGCGGAGTCCAGTCCGAGCTGGATTGATGCGAACCGCGTCGTTCTGAACCGAATCACCAATAGCTACAAGGTGCGAGAAGTGGTGGCCGTGGACGGTACGTCGGGCAAAGGCCGCGTCCTGCATCGCGACACGGAAGACAAGTGGTTCAACCTCACATACAACGGTGCCGACTCGATCCCCTCACCGGACGGCAAATGGGTTGCGTTCATCAGCGATCGCGATGGGTGGGATCACGCCTATATCGTGGCACCGGATGGCGGCACTCCCATTCAACTGACCAGGGGGGAGTACGAAGTCAGCCGGCTCACGTGGGCACCCGACAGCCGGCGGATTGCTTTCGATACCAATCAAGGCGGGCCTCAGAGCCGCAAGCACATCGCGGTCGTGCAAATTGACGGTGCCGGCCAGCCGCAGCAGACGACGATGTTGACGACGGGCCGTGGCGCGAGCACCTGGCCCATCTGGTCGCCTCGAGGCGACCGGTTGCTCTTCGGACGCACCGATCCGCAAACGTCCCCCGAGTTGTACATGGTTTCCGCAGCGGCGAATCAGCAACCAACACGGCTGACCGATTCGATGCCATCCAACGTCGATCGCTCGAAGCTGATCGAGCCGCAGCTCATTCAGTACCCGTCAGAGGACGGGAAGCCTGTTCACGCCAACCTGTTCGTTCCACCAAACCTGGATCGATCGCGCAAGCATCCGGCCATCGTGTGGATCCATGGCGACCTGGTCACACAGAACTACGACGGGTGGCATATCCGGCGTGATTACGGAGCGTATTACAGCTTTCACCAGTATCTGATGCAGCGCGATGGATACGTGGTGCTGGCGCCCGACTACCGCGGCAGCATTGGCTACGGCAAGGACTGGCGGCTTGGCGTCTATCGCGATCTTGGCGGCAAGGACGCCGAGGATGTGTTGGCCGGCGTCGACTACCTCAGGGGCCTCGGCTACGTCGATACCGAGCGAATTGGGGTATGGGGGTTGAGCTACGGAGGGTTTTTGACGCTGCGGACGATGGTGATGAAGCCAACAGCGTTCAGGGCAGGGATAGATGTCTCCGGCGTGACCGACTGGGGAGACTATCTGCGCGATCCCGGACAGCCGTGGCTCTTCGCGCGGATGGGCACGCGCGAGGACAACCCGAAACAGTACGAACAGGGTGCGCCCGTGCGGCAGGTCTCGCAGATCGTGCGGCCGCTCATGGTGCTTGGTTCAACCGCTGACACGAATGTGCCATACGAGCAGACCGTGCGCCTCGTCGATCAACTGCTGAAAGCTGGAAAAGATTTCGAATTCATGATGTACCCCGGCGAGTTCCACTACTTCCATCGTGAGCACGTCTTACGCGATGCGTGGCGTCGGGTCGAACGCTTTTTCAACACGCACTTGCGTCCAACACCAAATGCATCGCTGTGAGGAAGCCATGATGTGTAGAACCGCCGTTGCCGTTCTTGCTGCTTGCTTGCTGCGGACCATGAGCGCCGCTGCCCAGGTCGATACAGGACAGATCTTTGGCAGGGTCAGTGACGCCTCCGGTGCAGTGTTGCCCGGAGTGGCTGTCACCGTCACAGGTTCAGGGCTGATGCAGCCGCTGTCGGCGGTGACCGGAACGACGGGCACATATCAGTTCCCGCGGCTGGCGGTTGGTGTCTACGAGCTCAGATTCGAGCTGGCCGGGTTCAGGACGATCGTCAGTCAGGATGTCCGCGTGTCGCTCGGCTTCAACGCGCGCGTGGACGCGCAGCTCGAGGTGGCGACTATTGAAGAAACCGTGACGGTGAGCGGAGTGTCGCCGGTTGTCGACACGCGCAGCACCGGCACGGGAAGCAATTTCAATCAGGAGATGCTCCAGAATCTGCCCACCGCTCGCGATCCCTGGGTCGTCATCAAACAGACGCCGGGCATCGTCATGGCACGCGAGAATGTCGGCGGCACCGAATCGGGACAGCAAGTGGGTTATTCGGCGCGAGGCTCATCCACCAATACCAGCTGGAATATGGACGGTGTGGTAATGCAGAGTGCCGTAACCAATGCCTCGCCGATCTATTACGACTACGATTCCTTCGAAGAGATCCAGGTGACCACCGGAGGTGCTGACGCTTCTCAACAAGGGGCTGGTGTCGCCATCAACATCGTCACGAAGAGTGGTACCGATCGATTCAAGGGATCGGCGCGGCTGTTCGTGATCAGCGAGCGATTTCAGTCGGACAATGTCGATGAAGAACTCCGTGCCCAGGGAGCAGCCTCCGGAAATCCGGTGCAGTTCATTCGCGACTACGGTTTTGAGGTCGGCGGACCGCTCGTAAAAGGGCGGGCGTGGTATTGGGGAGGCTACGCGAAACAGGACATCAGGGTTGGCATTCTGGGTTATTACGTGCCAGCCGGCTCCGACCAGCTTGGTACGAACCACATCGTGCTGGACAACTACAACATCAAGCTTCAAGGTCAGATTTCACGCGCGAACAAGCTGTCCTGGTTCAGCAACTTCAGCGACAAGATCCAGGACGCCCGTGATGCGTCGGAGTTGCGCCCGCTCGAGACGACGTTCAATCAGACATCGCCCGTCTGGACGCACAAGATCAGCGACCAGCATGTCTTCTCCGATCGCTTGATGCTGGACGCGGCGTTCTCGCAGGTCGGCGGCGTGCTCTATACGGACTTCCACTCGCCGGAGGTCGCCGACGTGCAGCGCAGCCTGGAATTGGTCAATCCGGCGGGTCTTTACGGCCGCTCTTACAGCAGCACGATGAGCGACCGCCCACAGACGAATGTCGACGCGACCGTCAACTACTTCCTCCCCGGGTTCGCCGGCGGCGATCATGCGCTGAAGGGCGGCTTCCGCTATCGCTACGCGCCGACCGACAGCGTTTCCAAAGTCGGCGGCAACACCACAGCACGATTCCGCAATGACGCTGCGGTCGAGGCCGAGATGCATCGCAATTCGTTTACCGATTTCGTGTTGGAAATTGCCTCGGGGTATGTGCAGGACGCGTACTCGCGCGGCCGATTGACCGCCATGGCGGGTTTGCGATTCGACCATCAGTGGGATTATGCGCGCTCCACCTCGGTGCCTGCGCATCCGTTCGTGCCGGACTTCTTGCCGGCGGTGTCGTTTGGCGGTGCAAACTCGGAGGTGCCGTGGACCAATTGGTCTCCTCGCCTGGGCTTGAACATCGATCTCACCGGCGACAGCAAGACGGTCGCGAAATTCAGCTACGGGCTCTATTACGGCCAGATGACGCCGACCACGACCGCCGGCATTCTCAATCCAGTGAACGAGGCGTCGGTTCGTTTTCCGTGGAACGACCTGAGCGGCGATCGTTTCGTCCAGCGCAACGAGTTGACGACGTCCACGATTCTTGCATTCTCGGGCAATTACGACCCCGCAAACCCGTCGTTCATCGGCACGGAAAACACGGTCGATCCAAACTTCAGGAGCGACAGGACGAAGGAAGCAATTGTCAGCCTCGATCATGAGCTCATGCAGGGCCTTGCTGTCGGCGCCAGCTACATCTGGCGGCGCTACGACCGGTTGGCGTGGCAGGAGCGCGTTGGACTGACGAGCGCGCAGTACGTGCCCGTCTCGTACACCGCGACCGGCTGCCCCGGCGGTTGTCCAACCGTCACTTACTACCAGCCGACGATCCCCATCCCAGCCGTTCAGCGCCTGACCAACAGGCCCGATCACTACCGCAGCTTCAATGGTATCGAGCTGACCGCACGCAAGCGGTACAGTCAGCGATGGATGCTGAGCGGTAGTCTGGCGTTCAGCGACGCGCGCGATCACTGGACGTCGCCAGCCGCGTTCGACGACCCGACGCTCATCCCGTTCTACAACGACGCACAGATCGCATCGAACAACTCGCGCTGGGTGGTGAATGTCGCCGGCCAGTACAAGTTTCCCTGGGACATCAGCTTCGGCATGAACTACTTCGCGCGGCAGGGCTTCCCGTTCGTGGCAACCATCTTGTCGCCGAGCCGACCCAATCGTGCCGGGACCATTCAAGTGCCGCTCGAGCCCGTGGGGGCGTCTCGTCTCGATGCGCTGCAGCTGATGGACCTGAAACTGGAAAAGTTCTTCAGTCTGCCGCGTGGCGTGCGTGCGTCCGCTGGCTTCGACGTCTTCAATCTGGCGAATGCGAATACCGCGTTGGTGGTGAGAACGCAACAGAACGCGTCGAATGCGAATCAGGTGAGCATGATTCTGGCGCCGCGGATTGCTCGTTTTGGTTTGCGTTTGCTGTGGTAAAGCGCGACGTGGTTTGTGGGTTCGAAGGTTCAGGTCCGTTCGCGGACCTCCAAGGCCTGCGCGACGTGGGAGCGGCACTTACACGAACCCGGGCAACACGACCGACTTCAACGATCCCACCTATCGGCTCAACCGGGACAACTCGTCGGTGTTCACCGAGTGCGTCAGGCGCCGCGGGCTTCGATGACACTGATCCCGGTGCGTCCCGGCGCCCGCGTCACACTCCGCAGCGCAAGGCCTCAGCGCCCGAGCAACGCGCTGATCAGCGCCCGTGCGTTCCTTTCCGAGGCCGAGCACCAGCATGTGCAAGTCCATCAGCACGGCGCCCTCGTTCCAGTCGTGGATAACGCGTGAGAGCAGGTAGAGGTCACCACCACGCGGAACCGCGTCGAACGCATCGCCCGCGACCACGGTGCACCGGTCCGCGACACCAGCGGCGCTCGGGCGCGCCTGCGCCGCCTCCGCCACTTCGGGACGATCGAAGAGCGTTCCACGCAGCGCCGGGTGCGCCGTCAAGATCGCGGTCAGCGTCACGCCAAAGCCGCCGCCGATATCGATCACGTGCTGATAGCCACCGAAGTCGTGCGCGAGCAGAAGGTCCGCGGCTTCGGCCTGAGACCGCGCCACCATCGACTGTTGGAACGCGATCAGCCTGTCCGGCGAAGCGGCGAGGTGTTCGAAAAACTCAGCGCCATACACATGCCGAAACGCCGAACTGCCGGTTTGGATCGAGTGCAACAGACCCGATGCCGCGTGGTAATACAAGTCGCCTGAGAATGGCCCCGCGCAACGAATCCGCCGTACCCGACCGCAGGTAGCGGCCTGCCTCGGTGAGACCGAACCTGCCGTCATCTTCGTTCAGGAGGCCGTAAATCGTCAGGCCACGAAGAATGCGATGAAGGTTCGCCGGGTCGACACCAGCAGCAGCGGCAAGCTGCGCGGCGGACTGCGGTCCGTTGGCGAGCAAATCGGCGAGTCCGAGTCGCGCTGCCACATGCAGCAGTTGCGTGCTCAGGTAGCCTTCCATCAGCCGCGCGACGAGATCGCGTGCGTCGGATGCGGGAGCCATGGATGCGGATGTCCCTCAGTCGCGGATCGACGTGCGACCGGCGCGGCTCGCCGCGAGAAACCCGGTCGGCGCGCCGAACAAACTGCCCGACGCCCGGACGTCTCTGCCCTGCCCCCGAAGACACTCCGCTAGGAGCGCCTCTCTGAAACGCGGAGTGTCCGGCGGTGACGGCCGTCGGGCAGGTTTGTCTGCCTTTCTGACCACGGCTTGCCTCCAGGGTTTTCGCGGCGAGCCGCACCAGTCGCGCGTCTCATCCGCTCCCTGAGGGCAGCGAGGCTCCGCCGCACGAGTGAGCTCGCGGAGGCGTGGCGTGCGTGGCTCGCCGCGCGACCGGCGCGGCTCGCCGCGAGAAACCCGGTCGGCGCGCCGAACAAACTGCCCGACACCCGGACGTCTCTGCCCTGCCCCCGAAGACACTCCGCTAGGAGCGCCTCTCTGAAACGCGGAGTGTCCGGCGGTGACGGCCGTCGGGCAGGTTTGTCTACTGTCGCTGACCACGGCTTGCCTCCAGGGTTTTCGCGTCGAGCCACACCAGTCGCGCGTCTCATCCGCTACCTGAGGGCTGCGAGGCTGCGCCGCATCAGTGAGCCCGTGGGTGCGCAACATGGAGTTGCAGCTTGCCGATCGCCGCGGCGCCTGGGCGGATCGCGGCGAGCACGCCGCGAAGCACACGCTTGTTCTCGAGCCGGGGGAACGCCGGCCGATGACGATCACGGGCATCCTGCCGGATGACGTGGAGCCTGGCCATGCCGTCGCGATTGAGATCGTCCAGGTCATGCCCGGTGGCCATGAGTCCACGCAGCTAGTGGGATCGGTTGGTGTCGTCGTCACAGCCCGGCGCCGAGAATAAATGGCCATATCCGGCGAAGCGGTTGTACCCGAGTAGAATGGCCCGCCTGGAACCACATCGCTCGCGGTGGACGCGCAAGACCAGCTCTGGTTTCGTTCTGTACCGTAACCATCGGAGCATTCTATGAATCTTCCCGGCACTGAGGTCTTGGTTGAGTCGTGGGAAGGACTAGTGGCGGAACTGCACTCCAGAGAACTTGTCCCAGTTCGGGAGGATGAGGGCGGTCACCTGAGGTCGCCATATGTGTTCCGCGGAGCGGACGAGGCCCACTGGCCTCTTGAGACGAGCATTGTCAGGCTCCCGGGTTTCGTGCCGGCAAACTGCAAGACCGTCGAACGCTCGTTAATTCGAAGTTTCCGAAAATACGCCAAGGCAGGGATCTTTGACGACAAGTCAGAGTGGTATGTGATGGCCGTCGCACAGCACAACGGGCTCCCTACGAGATGCCTGGATTGGGCAGCATCACCGTTTGTAGCAGCTCATTTCGCGTGTGGCGACGAAGCGCGAAAGACCCAGGATGGCGTGATCTGGTGCCTGCACACCGGTGCGCTACGACAAATCAACCGGGAGAATCACGACTCCACAAAGACGCTGGATCGAGTGGCGTGGGTATACGACACAAGGCTATTGGAGTCGCAGTTTCGCGATCTGAACGCTCTCGACGCCACATTCAGCGCTGATCGGCCGGAGACGCGGCTGATGCTGCTCTGGGAGCCTCCCTCACTTGACGACCGAATCGCGAATCAGTCCGGCATGTTGAGCCTCATGAACTGTGCTACTGGCTCACAGAACGATTTCCTACGTGACTACATTGGCCGGCATCCAGCGTTAGTTCACAGGGTCGTTGTCGCCGCGCGCGCAAAGGCAGAGATTCGCGCGATGCTCGATCAGAACAACATTAGCGAACGCACCCTCTTTCCGGGGCTGCCAGGGCTTTGCGCTTGGCTCAAGCGCTATTACGCCAAGGCATGGTGATCCTTACCGCGGCGTGCAGCGGTGGGGTGCCCCGCCGCAGAGTCCGCTGGGGCTCAACTACTCGTATCTGAGCGCCTTCATCGGATCCAGCCTCGCGGCGCGGCGCGCGGGCAGATACGCGGCGATGAACGTGGCGGCCAGCACGATAGGGGCGACGAACACGTACGCCATGAACTCGACGCGTCTCTCGCCGCTCGGGAATGCAGCCTGCAGCAACTGCTGGGCCGCCGCACCGGCGAGCAGGCCGATCAGGAGTCCGATGAATGCGAGCACCAGCCCCTGACGCAGCACCATCCGCAGTACCGTCATCCGGCCGGCGCCGACGGCCATGCGAATGCCGATTTCCTTGGTGCGCCGGCTGGTCGCGTACGCCACCAGGCCATACAGGCCGACGATGGCCAGCGCGAGCCCCATCATGCCCATCGCCCCGACGATGCCGATGATGATGTTGAAGATCGTGATCGTCCGCATTTGATAGAACTCCTCCATCGTGCGGACGTTGTAGATCGGCATGGTGCGATCGAGCCCCTGCACGACCTGCCGCAGCGGCGCCACGAGGCTTGCTGGATCGCCGGCAGACTCGGTCACCAGCACCATCGCCGACCGCGGGTTCTGACGGTAGGGAAGATACACGAACTCGGTGGGCGGTTCGCCAAGCCAGAGATACTTCGCAGTCTTCGCGACGCCGACGATCTCGATCCACGTTGACGTGCCGCTGTCACGCAGCTCGAACCGCTTGCCGATCGGATCCTGATCCGGCAGATAGTGTTGCACGTACTGCTCGTTGACCACTGCAACGCGCGGCGCAGCCGTGCCGTCCTCTTCGCGGAATCCGCGGCCGCGGACGATGGGAATCTGCATCGTGGTGAAGTAGTGCTCGTCGACGCGGGCAGAGAAGAGCGTCAGGGTATCCTTGCCGGCGGGAAGTTGAAATCCTTCGGGGATCAATGCCGCGATCGCGATGTTATCCGTCGCCATTGGCATGTTCGAGGCGAGGGCGGCTGATTTGACGCCCGGCACCGACCGCGCGCGTTCGGCGAGATCGAGGAAAAAGCGGCGCGTCTGGTCGTCGGTGTAATGCGCGAGGCTCGGGTCGGCAGTCATCATCAGCAGATGATCGGTGCGGTAGCCCGGACCGCTTTGCAGTTGCCGCCTGAAGCCCTGATACATGAACGTTGCCAGCACCAGCAGCACGACCGATGTCGCCACCTGTCCGCCGACGAGCAGACTCCGTCCCCAGCGCCGTCGCCGGCCGGCCATCGCCTCGCCGCTCTTCATGATGGTGGCCAGGTCGGTGCGCGAGGCCTGAATGGCCGGCACGAGGCCGAACAGGATGGCGCTCGCGCACGCGACGATGAGGCTCAAGATAAGCGCGCGACGATCGAGCTGAAACGTGAGCGCGACGGGCAAATCGGTGGGCAGTTGAATCTGGCGAAAGAGCGTGACGCCGCCGAAGCCGACGGCGAGACCGAGCACGCCGCCGGCGAGCGCGATGAGCAGACTCTCGGTCATCAGTTGCGTAATCAGCCGGCCCCGGCCTGCACCGATGGCGACGCGCATGGCCATTTCCTTCGCACGCGCCGGCGCGCGGCTGGTGAGGAGGCCGGCGACGTTCGCACAGGCAACGAAGAGCACTGCCGCGGCGAGCGTGGTGAGCATCGCGATCAGCGTCGCGTCGGGTGGCGATTGCGCGATGCGCGTCTGCAGCTCGGTGCGGACGATGAAGCTGCGATTGCGGTTGGTATCGGGGTACGCCTGCTCGAGGTCCTTGGAGATGACCGACAGCTCGGCTTGCGTTCGGGCCATACTGACGCCTGGTTTGAGGCGTCCCTTGATGGCGACGTCGCGTGCGGCCCGATCCTCGAGCGGACGCGCCTTCGCATCGCCGGTCAAGCGCGGCCACATCATCAGCGGCACATAGAAATCGGAGCGGACGAACTGGTTCATGCCCGTGAACCGCTCTGGAGCGACGCCGACAACGGTGAATTCGATGCCGCTCAGCTGGATGTGCCGGCCCAGGATCGATGGGTCGGAGCCGAACTGCTGTTCCCAGAGCCTGTGGCTCAGGATCACGACCGTGTCGCGGCCGGGGACTTGATCCTCCTCGGGGTGAAACGTGCGCCCCAGCTCAGGTTCGACGCCCATGACGGTGAAGAAGTTGCCGCTCACGAGCAGTCCGAGGGTGAGCCGAGGCAGTGCCTCACGGGTGGCGGCCATGCCTGACGTGAAGTCGCTGAACGCGACCAGCCCGTCGAAGCTCGTGCTTCGATCACGGATGTCGACGTATTCGCGGTACGACGCGTTGATGCTGCTGAATCCTTCGACTGACATGGCTGATCCGACGGTGACGACTTCGCCGGGCCGCGCCACCGTCAGGGGGCGAAGCAGCAGCGCGTCAGCCCAGCTGAACGCCGCGGTGTTGGCGCCGATGCCGAGCGCGAGCGAGCACACAGCGACGAGCGTGAAGCCCGGATTGGCCGCGAGCATGCGACAGCCGTACTGAACGTCCTGCCACAGCTGTTCGAGCCAGAGAAATCCCCAGCGCCGAGAAGTACCGGTCCAAATGGCCATGATCCTGGTTTGACGGCTGCCGCGCCGCCAGGTTCAAAACTAGCTCATATTGCCAACTGCCAGGCGGTTTGCTGGCGTGACCCGGTTCGTCGACCCCGGTCGCAGTGCTGGCGATCGCCAACACCGATCTGGGTGTGAGCCTGGACCGCCGGATCACCCCGATTCTGGAGCGCTCGGGCGGCGTGTGGGTGCTCGGATCAGGTCGATCGCTGACGCTCTCGCCTTGCGGTGCGACGTAGAGAGAGCGCGGCCGCGTCGCGAGCGTCATGCGCGGTGCTCGCGTCGTACGCGAGTCGCCCCGACGGACGCGGCGTTCACGCGTCAGATGATCGAATTGGCCGAAGGTTGCGCTTCTAATCCCGAACCGCACTTGCGTTGACGCTCCTGGTCCGTGGCGGCCGGGTTCCGATGGCCGGACCGCGCTGCGAGGGCCGATGTTGGCCGCGTGACGCGAGCCCCCAAAACCGCTGACGATCGTCCCGCGGTTTTGGGGCCCCTTCAAAGCTCGCGGATCCCCTCAGCCGTCTCGCGCGGTCAGTCTCGTGCATCGGCCATCTCCACACGGCCGCACGGCCCAGCAGCGTCAACACAACTGCGTTCGGGATTAGGTCGATCGACTACGATCGATTTCTGCGAGCCTCATCGCGCGCTCCCATCGCGGTTCTTGCGTACGAGCAAAGCGGCTCGATGATGTCGCCGAGGTCGATGCTTGATCCTCTCGCCAACTCATCCAATGTCATGTGTTGACAATGACTCCGCAGCGCGGACAATCGACACGCGTACTGGATTAACGCCAAAGCTCACTTGAGTTGATAGCGCCAACGGCGCGGAAACGCTCAAACGCGGTCAGTTTCGGCCCAGCTTGTCGGATCGCCTCGATGCCGCGATTGTGAACTCACGTGAATTGAGGGACAAAGACGCTCGCGGAGAGCGCACTCGCGTGTCTGCCGGCCCAAAAGGCTGCTTGAGATACGCAGCTTCGGACGTTGGCTGAACGTGGCGAGCGTGGATGGTGACGAGCCCTTCGTTGTCCAAGGAGACGACCATGATCCATCTGCGTGAACGATTCCAACGCTTCGGCGTGGCCTTGGCTGTCCTCGTCTTGCTGGCGCCGTCGACGGTTCTGGCGCAGGGCGCGACGTCGACCGCAACCCTCCAGGGGAAAGTATTCGACTCCACCGGCGCCGTCCTTCCCGGCGTCACGGTGACGCTCGTCGACGTGGGCACCAACCAGAGTCGCATCGTTGTCAGCAACGAGCAGGGCGTCTACCGATTCGCGGGGCTCACGCCCGGCCGATACACGGTCAGCGGCGAGCTTCAAGGCTTTTCGAAGTTCGTGCAGCCCAACATCACGCTCAACGTGGGCGGCGCCGTCGACCTCGACATCCGGCTGCAGGTGTCAACGGTTGCCGAAACCATTACCGTGACGGGCGAGTCGCCCATTATCGAGACCGCCAAGACTGCGCTCACCAGCGTGATCGCGCGCGAGCAGATCGACACGCTTCCCACCAACAACCGGAACTATCTCGACTTCGCGCTGCTGACGCCGGGCGTGGCCGAGGACGTGCGCACGGCCGGACAGGGCATCGGACTCAAGTTCGCCGGTGCGCGTGGCAAGGAAGGATCGCTCCTGGTGGACGGCATCTGGAACACGGACGAATCGTTCACCTTCGCGAAGATCAAGTACAGCCAGGACGCCATTGCCGAGTTCCAGGTGGTCAACATCGGTGCGGCCGCGGAATTCGGGCGGGCCATCGGCGGCATCGTCAGTGCCGTCACCCGGTCGGGGTCCAATGAGCTGCGCGGCTCGGGCTACGGCTACTTCCGCAACAAGACGCTGAACGCCCAGGACTTCCTCTCGAAGGAGCAGGGCCTGGAGAAGTCGGACTTCGACCGGCAGCAGTGGGGCGGCAGCATCGGCGGCCCGATCAGACACGACAAGATGTTCTTCTTCGCGGCGGCCGATCGCGCCACGCAGGACACCCCCTATAACAACGGCATCCGGTCGTCCGACGCGGCCATCATTGGACTGCCGGCAGCCGACGTCGGCAACATCAACCAGTATCTCGACGATACCTTCGCCATGGGCAAGGTCACCCATGTCGTCAATCCCAACAACACGATCACCGGCCAGTACGCGATGACCTACGACGTCATCTCCAACTTCCAGTCGGCGTTCGGCTCGCGCTCGCGCACCGGCAGGTGGGATTCAACCGATCACAGCGTGCTGGGGCAGTGGACCAGAGTGGCGCGCGGAGGAAACTGGCTGCACGAGCTGAAGGCCGGCTACATGCCGCGTCGCTTCCACAACACGAACCGGGACGAAGGCGGCCCGCCGCTCGTGCCGGACGGGCAGCTCCGCAGCTCGCTGGCGCCCAGCGTGAACATCCAGCGCGTGGCCAACTTCGGCGGCGGCTACGTGCTGCTGGACATGTTCACCAAACCGTTCCAGGCCGTGTACTCGTCCACGATTTTCAAGAACAATCACAGCCTCAAGGTTGGCGCCGACGTGATGGGTGTCAACTTCGTCTATCTCCGCTATCAAGGCGCGCAGAGCGGTAGTTACACGTTCGCCTCGCTCGATACGTACCTCCGCGGGCAGTACACGACGTACACGCAAAGCTTCGGGCCGCCAGGTCTGGGGCGGTATCACACCTACATCGCCGCATACGCGCAGGATTCATGGCCGATCACCAAGCGGATGACCCTCAACTACGGCCTGCGCTGGGACGGTGATGCGATTACCGACTATCGCGAGCAGGCGTACGGCAACGACTTCATCAACTTCGGACCTCGCGCCGCGCTGTCATACGATCTCACCGGCAACGGCACGACGCTGCTGAAGGTTGGCGGCGGCCTGTTCTTCGATCGCTTGTGGCAGAACCCGATCACGCCGACGTACTACAACAACAAGTTCGTGGGCCAGCAGACCTCCGCCACCTGGCGGGTGGGACAGCCGAACGCGCCCGTCTATCCGCAAACCTTCCCCGGGGAGGAACTGCCGCCGAACGCGCCGGTCGGGATTCAGAACGTCTACATCGTCCCGGACGACGTCGACATACCGCAGACGTGGCAGGTGGTCGCGACGCTCGATCACGCGGTGAACTCGCAGCTCTCGACCAGCGTCAGCCTGGTGTCGACTACGTCGCGCCACAAAGAGATGCTGATTGACACGAATCTGGTGTGGGGTGACCCCGCCAACCCGGACGGGATCTGCTGCTTCGCTCGTCTCGACCCGAACTTCCGGCAGATCAACCAGTACCTGTATGAGGGCGACGCTGATTATCTCGGGCTCGTCATGTCGGCCCAGCAGCGCATTCGCGGCGGCCTGCGGTTCGGCGCCAACGTCACTGTCGCCCGCTCTCGAGACCAGAACGAAAACTGGAACACGCAGCTGAATGATGCCCGGTATCCGGAGCGCGACTTCGGTCCGAACGGGGACACCCCGACGTTCTCGATGTCGGCGAACGGCTCCTACGACTTCAACGACGCGATGCAGGCCTCGTTCGTGTTTCACGCGCGCAGCGGACTGGCCATCGACGCAAAGGTTGGGCCGAATGTCGACGTCAACGGCGACGGCAACTTCAACGACCGGACGCCCGGCCTCTCGCGCAACGAGTTCCGCGGTCCGTGGGTGCACTCGCTCGATGCGCGTTTCACCTGGACGCTGCCGATTGGCGCCCGTCGCGCGCAGTTCACCGCCGAAGGTTTCAATCTGTACAACCGTGCGAACTACCGGACCCTCGAGACGCTGTACGGCGTGGTGGCCGGATCACCGAATCCGGCGTTCGGCTCGGCGCTGACGTATTACTCGCCGCGGGAGGTGCAACTTGGCCTGCGGTTTGTCTTCTAAGAGGCGCCACCCGCAAAGGCTGATTTCGCAACGCTCTAACTAGCCAAGGGCACTGCCCTTGATATCCCGACTGACTCAGCCCTTGGCTAGTTCTCGTTGTTGGCTTGGCGCGCTCCGCGCGCCGTAGACCGTTATGCGGTCCACAAGGAGTACAAAGTTCACGTTTGTGGCTGCATAACGGTCTAAGGTGAGGCGAGTTCCGGCAAGGCTTTTCGAGAAAGGGGACGCTCATGAAATTCCAGGCGTGCGTCGGCGGTTTGCTGCTCATATCGGCGGTCGTTGGCGCCAGCGCTCAGGCACCGCGCGCGACAGACGCCGTGACGAGTGCCGTCTCGAGCCGCGAGATGCAAGCCTCGCTCGAGGCCTTCGACGTCGATCGCACGTCGGGGAAAGAGGGCGAGCGCAAGGCGGCCCAGTATCTCGCGAAGAAGCTGAGCGACTACGGCGTCAAGCACACGACCCATGAAGCCCGGTTGTATATGAGCTGGCCGGGTGATGCAGAGATCTCGGTGCCGGACTCGACGCCGGCGCTCTCGATCCGCGCAGTCGCACCCGCCTTTGGTGGATCGACGCCGGCGGAGGGACTGACGGCGGACGTGGTGTTCCTGCAGGCCAATCAGCCGATCGGTACCGAGGTGCGCGGCAAAATCGCCGTGCTCGAGGGCGGCGGCATCTCGCCCGATCGATCGTTGACCGTCCAACGCGCGGGTGCGGTGGGACTCGTGCAGATCGAGACCGGCGAGATCGTCCACGAGATGATCGCCACGACCATCTGGGGAACGCCGACCACGGAGAGCGCCGCGCGGCTGCCGCGCATCCCGATGGTCGCTATTCGCAAGTCGGAGGGCGATCGGTTGAAAGCGGCGAAGCCGTCGCGCGTTCGCCTCGCGATCAAAGTCGAGCAAGGCTGGGCCAACGCGCCGCTGGTGGTCGCTGAAGTGCCCGGCCGCACTGCCGACTTCGTCCTCGTGGGCACGCACATCGACGCCTGGTACCGAGGGATGACTGATACGGCGGGCACGGATGTCTCGATCCTGGAGATGGCCCGCGTGCTGCAGCAGCAACAGGGCAAGCTCGAGCGGGGTGTGCGGTTTGCGTGGTGGCCGGGCCACTCGTTCGGGCGCTATGCCGGGTCCACCTGGTACGTCGATCGATTCTGGGCGGACCTCGACCAGCACTGCGTCGCGTATACCAACCTCGATGGATCGGGCCGGCGTGGATCGCGGATGGACGCGGTGGCCGCCGGCGGCTGGCCCGGAATCGCCGAATACGCGCGCGAGTTCGCGCAGTCGCTCACGGGCAAGACCCCCGAGCCACCGGGGAGGGACGGCCAGTTCCGTCCCGGCCGGGACAGCGACTCGACGTTCCAGGGGCTTGGCATTCCCGAGTTCTTCATCGGCGTGCCCGGCCCTCCGCGAGGGCATGCCGACGTCGAAGCTGGCGGCCGCATCAGTTACTGGCACACTGCCGACGACACGATCGAGAAAATCGACATGAAGGCGCTGGAGCTCGATACGCGCTATCGAGTCGGGCAGCTCTATGCGCTGGCGACGACAGTGCATCTGCCGCTGCGCATCGCCCCCATTGCGGCGGCGTTCCGGCAGGCGATCGACGAGATCGCCGCGGCGGCCGGGTCGCAGTTCGATCTGGCGTCGACGAAGGCCGCGGCCATCGCCCTGCACGACGCGGCCACCCGGCTGGACGCGACAACTCGCCCCTCGGACGCGCAGCGCAGTGCGGCGATGAATGCTTTTCTGGTGCGCCTCACGCACCGGTTGAACTCGCGGCTGTATACCCGGGCGGGGCGATTCGATCAGGATCCGGCGGCATCGGTGCCGATTCTGCCGCTCCTGGCGCGCGCGCGTGAGCTGCCGGCGCTCGCGAAGGATTCCGACACCTACGGTTTCCTCGAGACCGAGCTGCTGCGCGGCCGCAATGCCGTCGAGGCGACACTGCGGGAGAGCACGCAGGAGATCGCGCGATTCATGGCGGGTGGCGGCGCGGGGACGCAGGACGCGGCTCAACGGCCGATTGGCGTTCGATAAGGGAGGCCGGGTGCCCACCGGCAATGCGGAGGCGTACGAACTCTATCCAAGGGCCCGCGCGCTGGAAGAGCGGCGGTGGCGTGCGAGGCGCGTGCACCTCGCATCGAGCGGCCGCGCTGTTCTTCGTACTCGCGTTCGGAATGATTCTTCGGTGGCGGAATTGATTCGCAAGGGTTCCGCGCAATAGCCCGAGGAGAACCTAAATCCGATGACGAAGGGGACCGCCCATATTAGCGGACGACCGGTGACCTTCGTCGTTGCAGCATCCATCATCATCCGAGCGATTGGCGACGCGCAGAATGAGCTGCTCGACCTCGAAGAGTGGAGGAGCAGGATCTCGATCAAATCCGTGACTCGTACCCGTGAGCTGGTGCGAAAGGCGCGCGCCGAGCGACAACCGCGAGACTCACCCCAGCTATAAGGTTGGCCAGAATGCTTAATGGCTATTTGTAGTCACACCATTTCGTCTGCTGCGTCCGCCCCGGCCCGCCGATCTACACTGTGCACTCTCACCGGAGAGGAGCCATGGCACACGTCAAGCGAGTGGCGGCGGCCGCCTCCACCCTGAGCGTCGCGGTGGCGCTGAGCGCGCTGGTCGCCTCGCAACCGGCCTCGCCGGAGCCTGCGGCGGATGTCGGCAAGGTGGGTCTCGAGGCCCTTGCCTCTCCGAGCGCTCCGGCACCGATGGCTGCTCCCGCGCAGACGATCGATGGGCGCTGGAAGCTGCTGACCGCGGAAGATCTTCGCGCCGACGGCTCAGTGGCTCGCCTTCCATGGGGTCCCCACCCCGTGGGTTCGATCGTCGTCGAGGGCGCGTACTGTTTCGTTCAAATCATGTCGAGCGACGTCCCGTCGTTTGCTCAGGGAGCCGGGGCCGTTGGCGACCGGATGAAGGCCGCACTCTTGAGCACGTACATCGCGTATTCCGGACCGTGTACGGTTGACCAGTCCGAGGGGAGCGTCACGCTGAAGGTCGAAGCGGCGTGGCGGCCAGACTATGTTGGCACTGAGCAGAAGCGCTTCTTCCGGTTCGAAGGCGGCAGGATGTACTTCGGCCCGGCGCCGGATTCCATTCGCGCAGGCAGTGAGAGGTTGACACGTCGCCTGACCCTCGACCGCGTGCCGCCCGACTAGCGGCGCGGGCACCCACCCGCAACCGCATTCAAGTGAATTCAGATTGACCGATTAGTTCCCACGCTCTTTGACCGGGAACTTCTTGAACGCCTTGTCCACGGACTTGGTGACGTACTTATCGAGGTTGTTGCCAATCTCGTCGTTGACCGGGGCGCGATGCGTCGAGGGTGAACAACGTGAGGCGCGAGAAGTTAACTCAACCGGAGCGCACACGTCACATAAGGTCGAGAAGGCCACGATTAAGCGCTATCATGACGCCGCGACGCTCAGGTCTTCCGACGAGCTTCGTCACGACCGTCGTCGCGCCCATCTCGTCATCCGGCGGAGGCGACTCATGAGACGAGCGACTCTCTCGTGTGTGCTGATTCTCCTCAGTCTCGCCGTCGGCGTCGCCGGCGACGCGCCGCGCGGAACTCTCACCATCGAGCGCATTGCCGACATCAAATACCCGGCCAGTGCTGCGTGGTCGCCGGATGGGAAGATGGTCGCGTTTCTCTGGGATGCGGCGGGCAAACAGGATCTGTTCGTAGTGACGCCAGGCAGCAAGCCTGTGCCGCTGACCGATTTCGCCGTCGATCCGGACCTGCTGCTGTCCGACATCAGCTCGTTTGCCTGGGTCTCGAACGATCAGCTTCTGTTTGGAAAAGACGGGCAACTGTGGATGGTGTCGCCGGCCGACGCGAAGCCGACCCGCGTCGGCGACGGACTGGGCGACGCCGCGAGCTTCACGCTATCGCGCGACGGCAAGCAGATGGCGTTCGTCCGGCGCGGCCAGGTCTGGTTGGCTTCGGTTGCCGCGCGCACCGAGCGTCAGCTCACAAAGCTTTCCGACCCGTTGGCGGCGTCGGTCCCGCTGTTTTCTGCCGACGGCCGCTGGCTCGCGTTCACTGCAGCGCAGAGCTCGCTCGAACCAGAGGAACTGAGGTGGAACGGCAACCTCGTTCGCTCATACGGCAATGCGGTCGCCGATCGCCGGCTTGGAATCGTGTCTGCACAGGGCGGCGATGTCGCGTGGGTGCCTGCGATCGGCAACGTCACCGGCGTGCAGTGGACCGCCGACAATGCGCTCGTCTATCAGGAGTTGTCGCCCGACGGCAAGACCCGCGAAATCAAGATCGTTTCCGTCGGGGCGCTCCCGCGCACGCTGTGGCGCGATGTCGACGAACGCTGGTGGTCGCCGACCGGTCGTGACTCGAAGCTGCTCGCCTCGCCCGACGGCCGGTCGCTGGCCTTCGTCAGCGACCGCACCGGCTGGATTCACGTTTATGTGATTCCCGTGGATGCGACCTCGGAGTCGCAGGCGAAGCAGCTGACATCAGGAAATTACGGCGCTGGTCTCGGCAATTGGTCGCCAGACAGCCGGCGGCTTGCGTATCACCACAGCGTCGCCGGCAATCAGATGGAACGCTTCATCGACGTGGTCGACGTCGCGTCCGGCAAGAGCGAGTCCGTCGTCACCGCGCGCGGGGTCAATCTGGATCCGGCATTCTCCCCGAACGGGACCCAGATCGTTTTCCAGCGGACGGATGTCGAGAACTCGCTCGATCTATACGTTGCCGATGCACGCGCAGGGGATAAAGCCGTGCGTTTGACTGATTCGATGCCGCCGGGTCTCAACAGAGCGGACATTCCGAGGCCGGAGCCCGTCTACTTTCCGAGCAGGCTGGACAAGAAGCCGGTGCCTGCGACGTTGATTCTTCCCAAGAACCTGGATAAGAGCCGCAAGCATCCCGCGATTGTCTGGATTCACGGCTCGGGATCGGATCAGAACTTCCTCGGCTGGCACCCGGGCAGCTACCGCATGTACTACTCGGCGAGCGTCTACCTTGCGCAGCAGGGCTACATCATCCTCACCCCCGACTATCGCGGCAGTTCCGGATATAGCCGCGACTGGGCGACGAGCGTTCACATGGCGCTCGGCGTCAACGACACGGCCGATGTCGCATCCGGCGCCGATTATCTGAAGACGCTCGATTACGTCGATCCCGATCGCATCGGCGTGTGGGGGCTCAGTTACGGTGGATTTCTGACGCTGCAAGCTCTCACCGCCGATCCGCTGTTGTGGCGCTGTGGCATCGACGTGGCCGGCGTGGTCGACTGGGCCACCTACGGCGCGGGATACACCACGCCGCGCCTGGGCACGCCGATCGAGAACCCGGAGATCTACAAGGTTTCGGCCCCCATCTATCACATGGAGAAGCTGGCGCGGCCGCTGCTGGTGCTGCACGGGACCAACGATCGGAATGTGCCGTTCCGTGATTCGCTCCGCGTGATCGACGCGCTCCTCAAGCTGCACAAGAGCTTCGAGATGGGCGTCTACCCGGGCGAGATCCATTTCTTCCGCCGGGCGCACATCCTTCGTGACGCGTGGTATCGCGCCGAGGAGTTTTTCGACCGTCATCTGAAGCAGGGACACACCATCACGAGTCAGTAAGGTGCTGCCAGGCCGGCGCTGGCCGCTGTCGTACGCGTTCGCGAACTGGTTTTCGAGGAGGAGGGCTCCAATGCAGGTCGTCAAGTCGTTCCTGGGGCCAACCCTGGCCGCAACGCTGGTTCTTCTGGCACCAGCGGTTTCGCTCGCGCAAATCCAGACCGGCACGATCACGGGCGTCGTCAGCGATGAGCAGGACGCGCTGCTGCCTGGTGTCAGCGTGACGCTGACGAGCGCGGCATTGATCAGGCAGCAGACGGTCGTTACCAACGATCGCGGCGCCTACAGCTTCATCGCGCTCCCCCCTGGTACGTACATGGTCAAGTTCGAGCTTCAGGGATTTGCGCCCGTCGAGCGTTCCGACATCCCCGTCAGGGTGGCGGTGGTCACGACCGTCGATCAAACGATGAGGGTGGCGACAGTGTCGGAAACGATCACGGTGCAGGGCGAGTCCCCGGCGGTAGATACCAAGAGCACGAGCAAGGGCACGAATTTCGACAGCGAGCTGCTCGAAAACATCCCCCAGGCACGCGAGATCTGGTCGACCGTCGAACAGGTGCCGGGCGCGACGATGAGCAAGTTCAACGTCGGCGGCGCGGAAAGCGCGCAGCAGAGCGGCATGCAGGTGCACGGTTCGGCGCCGGGGCAGCAGGAATATGCGATCAACGGATTGAAGCTGAACTGGCCGGGGGGAAACGGCGGGGCCACGGCGTTCTACTTCGACCATGACAGTTTCGGCGAGGTCAACATCATGACCAACGGCGCGCCAGCCGAAGTCGCCACGGGTGGCGTGTACATGAATATCGTCACCCGCGCCGGCGGCAACGATCTCTCAGGTGGCGCGAGCGCGTACTGGGAAGACGACAGCTTTCAGTCGGACAACGTGCCCGACGAGCTGATCGCGAGCGGGGTCACCAACGGCCAGCCGATCAACTTCATCTACGACGTCAACGCCAACGTCGGCGGACCAATCAAGAAGAACCGTGTGTGGTTCTTCTCCTCATACCGCCGTTTCGATATCAACACGCAGGTCTTCGGCATCACCCGGCCGGACGGCACGCCGGCGCCCGACATCAACCATCAATCCAATTTTCTCGGGAAGGTCACCGCGCAGCTGAACGAGCAGCACAAGATCAGCGCTGAGTACAACTTCAACTATCAGAACCGGTTCTTCCGCCGGCCGACGACGGATCTGGTGGAGGAAAAGGCGTCGTGGCGGCAGATCGAGCCCGCCAACATCGTGCAGGGGCAATGGACCGGCGTCCTCTCGCAGCGCCTGTTCCTCGACGCGCGATATGGGTTTCTCCACTTGTTCTTCCCGCTCGAATACCAGCCTGCGGTCGGGCCGAACGACATCGCGCGGCAGGACATCGTCCGGCTGACGCTTCGCGATGCGGCGACCAACGAGACACTCAACACCGCCACGCGTCATCAGGTGAACGTCTCGGCGTCGTACTTCGTGGACGACTGGGCGGGCAGCCACACGTTCAAGGGCGGCGTCGAGTTCGGACGCGCTTTCAACCAGAACGACATCAGTGCGAACGGCGACTACGTGCTGCGCTACTTCGACGGCGCGCCGCTGGAAGTCCAGACCTACAACACGCCGCTTGTGTCGAAGAACTACATCAACACGAACATGCTCTACGGCCAGGACAGCTGGGCGCTGGGGCCGCGGCTCACGATCAACTACGGCGGCCGCTTCGAGCGCCTCGTCGGTTACGCGCCGGAACAGTCGCGTCCGGGAAATCCATTCTTTTCCGCGGAGCAGTTCGGCCGCTTGGATGACATTCCGAGCTGGCGCAGCGGCACCTGGCGTCTCGGGGCCTCGTACAACGTCACCAACGATGGCCGGACGGCGATCAAAGCGTTCTATGGCCGGTTTCTCGTCCAGGAAGGAACGCGGCTGGTGCAACAGGTCAATCCGAACGACTTGAGCGGCGACTATCGCAGCTGGACCGACCGCAACACCAACAACGTCGCCGAGCTCGACGAACTGGGTCCGCCGACGCGTCCCTACGGCGGGAAGGTCAACAAGATCGATCCCGATCTGAAGCAGCCGTACTCCGACGAGATCACGATTGGTCTGGAGCGCGAGGTCATGACCAACGTGTCGGTTGGGGCGACCTATTACCGGCGTAACAATCGCCTCCGCTTCAGCGGCATCAACCGCGCCGTGCCTCCGAGTGCCTACACGCCGACAACGGTCCCGGCGGGTGATGGAAGCATGGTCACGGTGTACAACCAGGCCAGCGGCACGCTCGGATTGGCCGATCGGCTGATCACGAACATCCCGGATCTCGACGATACCTACAACGGCGTGGAACTTACGGCCACGCGGCGGATGACGGGCAGGTGGCAGCTGCTCGGAGGGCTGACGATTGGCAAGGACGAAGGCGTCTACGATCGCGGATTGAACGACGACTTCAACAACCCGAATCTCAATTTGAATCGCGCAGACTCGTTGATCAGCATGGACAGCACCTACGTGGCCAAGCTGATTGGCACGTATGTGCTGCCCGCACAACTGACAGTAAGTACCAATCTGCGCTACTTCACCGGCCAGCCGGTCCTCAAACAGATCACGGTGCGAGGCTTGAATCAGGGGACCGTCAGCGCGCTCGCCGAACCGCGCGGAGAGACCCGGCTGGACGATGTAACGCTGTGGGACCTGCGATTCTCGAAGGTGTTCCGGTTCGCCTCGCGGGGTAAGTTGGAAGCGATGTTTGATGTGTTCAACCTCTTGAACCAATCGGCCACGACCGTCATCAACACGAACGTCGGCCCGCTCTTCGGGACGCCAATCTCGATCCTGCCGCCGCGTGTCGCCCGCCTGGGGGCGCGCGTGACGTTTTGAAGTCACGCTCGTCAACCGCTGCACGCGGTCACCGTTTTTGCCTGTTGTAGTGTAAGCCGCATCATGGTGATGAACGCGGCAGCCCTCTTGGCGATGGCCGGTCTGGTCATGGCGACGGGCCTGCTGGCCGCGACGCAGCCGGCGGCCGACCCGCATCGCCGTGTCTTTT
This sequence comes from uncultured Acidobacteriota bacterium, assembly GCA_963807105.1. Classification (GTDB taxonomy): domain Bacteria; phylum Acidobacteriota; class Vicinamibacteria; order Vicinamibacterales; family UBA2999; genus DASPWV01. Next base: position 1,547,742 of record CAWEAM010000003.1, read on the forward strand.
CGCTCGGCGACTTTCGCCTCGAAAGCGGCGTCACACTACCGAGTGCGAAGCTCGCCTACGCCACGTTTGGCACGCTGAACGCTCAGCGCGACAACGCGGTTCTGATGCCATCCTGGTACGGATCGGATCATCACGGCTACGACTTTCTCATCGGCCCGGGTCGCGCTCTGGATCCGGCAAGCACGTTCATCGTTGCCACGGAGATGTTTGCGAACGGCTTCTCCTCCTCGCCGAGCAACACGCCGCCGCCGTTCGACGGCCCGCGCTTTCCGGCTATTGCCATTCGCGACAACGTCGAGGCCGCACGCCGTCTGTTGACCGCGGGGCTCGGCGTCTCGCACCTGCGCGCGATCGTCGGCTTCTCGATGGGCGCGCAGCAGGCGTTCCAATGGGCGGTTTCTGATCCCGGCTTCGCGGACGCGATTGTCGGCTACTGCGGCACCGCCAAGACGTACCCCCATGGCGTCGTGCGGCTGGAAGGCGCAATCAGCGCCCTCGCTGCGGATGCTGCGTTCAAAGACGGCGACTACTCCTCGCCGCCGCTCAAGGGGCTGGCGGCCTGGTCGCGCCACTGGGCGGGATGGGTGTGGTCGCAGGAGTGGTGGCGGCGCGAGCTGTTCAAGCCGCAGTGGAAGACGGTGGACGAGGTCCTGGCGAATCGGACGGCGCGCGATGCGGCTCGTGACGCCAATAACCTGATCTCGCAGGCACGGACGTGGCAGCGGCACAACGTGGGCGACACGCCGGGATTCGGCGGCGACCACGAGAAGGCGCTCGGCAGCATCACGGCACGGGTGCTCTCCATGCCCTGTGAGACGGATCTGTACTCTCCGATCGGCGACTTCCGCTACGAGAGTCAGTTCATCAAGGGCGTGACGCTCACGCCGATTCCTTCGCTGTGGGGGCACTCCGCGGGCGGCGGTGGCAACCCGACCGACAACGCGTTCATCGATGCGCAGGTGGCGGCGTTCCTGAAGACGGCTGACCGGTGACGCTATGTCGAGGGAGGATCCTCGACGCGACCGTAGCCAAGAATCGGAGCCACCCGCGATGGCGGCCTGACGCCTACGCGATCGTCGAGAACTCAGCGCGGTACTCGACCCGGCCGCGCGCGTCGCCGCTGGCTAGCTCGGTCGGGTGACCATGCTGGCGGCCAGGACACGACGACCGGCGTCGAGTCCCCCGCTGTTGCGGAAAGGCAGTCGACGCCGAGCATCTCGCTGCCGATTCTTCGCGGATGCCTGATTACAACATCGCAGGAGGTCGTGTGTTGCGCCGAGCAAGGATGTTCGCATGGCTGCTGGTCGAGGAGCTGAACCATCCGTCTGATTCGCAGACTCGCATTGCTGGCGATCATCGCTGCTGGCGGCGTCGCCGCCTACAACTGGTCGGCCAACGGCTGGCCGCTCCGGTCGCGCGCGGCGGCGCTCGAGGCGGCACACGTCAGGCAGGAAGCCACCAGGCTCGCGAGCCGGGCAGCGGCCAAGGCGAGCGTCGCTGCGATCAAAGTCCGCGGCACGATGAGCGAGGGCGCGCTGACCGCCAAGATCAAATCCAAAATAGCGCTCGACGATCACGTCAAAGGGCGAGCGATCAACGGCGCTACGTCGGGCTCGGTTGTCACGATGACGGGAGTCGTCGCCTCGGCAGACGAACGTGAGCGCGCCGTGCGTCTCGCTCGCGACACTGAAGGCATCACGGAGGTCGTCGACAGATTGCACATCCAAAGGCCATAGACACGGGCCGCGAAGGTGATGCGATCCGGATTGCTACTCGCGTGCTTCGCCAGAGCTCAGGTCGAAAAATCGCAGCGTGGCATCCTCTGGATGGAGCAGGACTGCACGCGAGCCGGCCGAGAAGCACGCCTCGAGGAGGAGCGTTGCATCTTGCGGTACTCGCATGAGCGGCGCGTCGAGGGGTCCTTCGACAATACGGACACCTCGGTACTCGGTCACCGAAAGTCGGGTACCTTGCATGGGGCACCCTATCTCGGAGCAACATCCCCCGCGCTGAACCTCTCCACGCGATTGAGTACCGGCTTTTGCGTGCGAAGAAACGCGTAGATCGCGCCGAGATCCTCGCGCGTCATGCCGGCGTACTCTCGCCACGGCATGAAGGTGTTGGCCAGCCGCTCCGCCTCGGTGAGCACGGGATCCGGCGCGCTCTGAAAGGCTTTGAATTTCTGGAGGAACTGCTCCTCCGTCCAGGTGCCGATGCCGGTGTCGGCATCCGGCGTGATGTTGGCCGGGCGGATGACCGTGCCCCAGGATGTCTTGAGTTCGGTGCCACCAGCGAAGGTCATCCCTGGCGTGGGCTGTCCTTCGACGGCGGGCGTGTGGCAATCAGCGCAGGACGCCATCCGCGCCAGATAGGCGCCGTACGCGACACGATCGGCCGGCGCCGGACGTGCGGCAAAGGACGCCGGCCGCGGCATCGTGCGGATGATCACGTGCATCGAGAAGTCCAGCTCTCGCGCCGGCACGTGGTTGGCGATCGGCATCAGAGTCCGCATGTAAGCCACCATCGCCTCGATGTCCTCGCGGTCCAGCGCGCCGTAGTTGAGGTACGGCATCAGCGGGAAGAGGGCGTCGCCCTGCTTGTTGACGCCCGCCGTCAATGCGCGCACGAGTTCGCCGTCGGTCCAGTCGCCCAGCGCCGCCGGCGTGATATTGCGAGCGTAGAAGTTCCCCGGCATGTCCATCTCGCGGGTGAACGCTTCGCCCCCTTTGCCATGCGTGCCGTTGACGACCGGTCCGGCGTAGCGTGTGAAGTCGCGCGTCGAGTGGCAGTCAACGCAGACGGCGACGTGATCGAAGAGGTACTTGCCGCGGGCGATCCGCTCCGGGGTCGAGGCGATTCGAATGGGCTCCGCTGCCGCAACCGCCGGATAGGCCGACAACACGTACGCGAGGCCGGCGCCCACAAGCACCAGCAGGACCACGACCAGCCGGATCAGCCACTTCATGCTGAGAACTACGTCGGCTGGACGCCGAAGTTTCGCCCTTACCAAATGCTTACCATCCGGCCGTCTCCGGCGGCGATCCGGGCGCTCGATATAATCCGTCCACTCATGATCGATCGGCGCACGTTTCTCGAGATGGCCGGTGGCGTAGCCGCCGCGGCCGTCACCGGAGCCTGCAGGTCGTCGTCCACATCGAGCCCCGATTCTCGCCGGCTGCGCGTCATGCTCAACGGCGGCATCTACGAAGAGCTGGCTCGACGCCTCGTGATCGATCCGTTCGAGAAGGAGATCGGCGCGAGCGTCGAGGTCGTGCCGGCGTCAGCGGCACAAATCGTCACGCGCCTGCTCGCCGAGCGCGCCGCACCCTCCGTGGATCTGGTCGTCGTCGATCAGCTCGTGATGGGCAAGGCCATCGACGAAGGAGTGTTCGAGCGAGTAGAGGCGGGCAACGTTCCCAATATGCGCGACCTTGCCGCCGCGGCAATCGACGCGCGCGGGTACGGCCCGGTCGTTCACAGCCACAACCTCGTGCTCGGATTCAACAAGACGTTGCTGACGGTTGATCCGCCGAAGTCATGGGCCGATCTCTGGGACGCGCGCTTCAAAGGACTGGTAGCCCCTGGCGCAATTGCGCTGACGCCAGGCTTGTTGTTTCTGCTCGAGGCCAACGTGCTGAACGGCGGCAGCTATCAGAACATGGATCCTGGTTTTGCCGCGCTCGCACGACTCAGGCCGAATATCCGGAAATACTTTCAAAGCATCGGCGAAGTGCGTCCGCTCGTGAGCCAGGACAACGTGGTGGTGGCGATTAGCAGCAACATGCTGCAGGTCGAAATCGCGCAGGGCAGTCCTGTTGGCATCGTGTTTCCCGAAGAAGGCTGCCTGGCCTCACCGGCGGTGGCGCAAATCGTGCGCGGCACCCGTGTCAAGGATCTCGCCGAGAGGTTCATCAACCGCTATCTCGATCCGGAAGTTCAGCTCGGATGGGCGCGCGAGTACAACGTGAGTGTGTTCAACACCAAAGCGGGCGTGACCGACGATTTGCGAGCGCGCATCGCCGACAAGGTAGTGTTCTTCGACGCCGGGGAGGTGAGCCGGCGGCGCGAAGAGTGGGTAGACCGTTGGATGCGCGAGATCAGAGGCTGATTTGGCCGGCGTCCGTCTCGAACGACTGCACAAGACGTTTGGAAGGCAGGTTGTCCTCGACATCGACGAGCTCGACGTTCAAGATGGCGAGTTCTTCTCGCTGCTGGGCCCCAGTGGATGCGGCAAGACGACGACCCTGCGCACGGTGGCCGGACTGGTCGAAGCCGATCGCGGTCGCATTGTAATCGGCGGCCGCGACATGAGCGGCGTGCCGACCTGGCGCCGCAATCTCGGAATGGTCTTCCAGAAATACGCGCTGTTTCCACATCTCACCGTTGGCGAGAACATCGCCTACGGATTGGAGGAGCGCGGCCTGCCGCGAACGGAGATTGCCGGCCGCGTTGCCGACTCGCTGTCGTTGGTTGCGCTCCCGCACTGTGAAGACCGTTATCCCCACCAGCTGTCCGGTGGCCAGCAGCAGCGCGTGGCGATGGCCCGCGCGGTCGTTTATCGGCCGGACGTGCTGCTGCTCGACGAGCCGCTCAGCAACCTGGATGTGAAACTGCGTGTCGCCATGCGGGCCGAGTTGAAGCGGCTGCAGCAGACACTGGGTATCACCACACTCTTCGTGACGCACGATCAACACGAGGCGCTCGCGCTGTCGGATCGGATCGCGGTGATGCGTGAAGGGCGTATCGAGCAGATTGGCACGCCGGAGGGGATCTACCAGCACCCGTTGTCGCCTTTCGTCGCCGATTTCGTCGGGGCAACCAATCTGATTGACGGAGTGGTTCGCGGAGCCGGCATCGATCCGGAAACCCTGGTCGTGGCTGTCGGCGAACAGAGCATGCTCGCCATTCGACACGCCCAACCTCTTGCGGTGGGTGCCAGCGTTCGAATTGCCGTGAAGCCGGAACGGCTCGTCGTGAGCGCGGCATCCCTGACGGGTCCTGACGATAGCCTGGACCGGTTGATCGGCGAGATCGAGTCGGTGGCCTATCTCGGCTCGTTCTACAGCTATGTTGTCAACGTTGGACGGCAGCGAGTGGAGGTTCGGTGCGGTGATGCGGTAGTCGCCGACGGCAAACCCGCTGGCGCTGGCACCACAGTACGGCTGCGCGTCGACCGTGATTCGATGAGGATCTTCGAGGCATGACGCCGCGAAAAGGTTCGCAACAATCGGCTCTCGCCTACCTCGTGGCGCCTTTGACCGTTCTTGTGGTGCTGTTCCTCGCGCCGCTGGCGACGATGGTGCGGCAGAGTGTGTCGGCGGCGGCCGGGCCCGGCAGCGCCGGTGGCCTCACGCTTGGGCACTACGCCCGTTTCTTCAGCGACAGCTACTACCTGTCAGGTCTGTTCATCACGCTCGGGACGGCCGTGCTGGTTACAGCGATCACGGTGGTCGCGTCATATCCGATGGCCTACACCTACTGGCGCGCGAGCCGGCGTTGGCGCGCGGTTCTCGTGATCCTGCTGCTCTCACCGTTCTACGCCAACGTCGTGGTCAAAGTGTTTGGGTGGATGGTGGTGCTCGCGCGCACGGGACCAGTGAACTCGGGGTTAATGCAGCTTGGGCTCGTGAGCGCTCCGATCGACTTTCTGAACGGCTACTTCGCTGTGGTGCTGGTGAGCGTCCATCGGTCGCTGCCGTTCATGGTGCTACTGCTTGCCGCTGCGCTCGCACGCATCGACCCGGAACTTCTGGAGGCGGCACGTGTGTGCGGCGGCAATGGTCGTCGCGTCTTTCGCACGGTCGTACTGCCGCTGACCGTTCCAGGCGCGATCGCCGGCGGCATTCTCGTGTTCAGTCTCACCGTCGCGGCGTTCGTCGTGCCGCTCCTCGTCGGCGGCAGCGCAGCGGGCAGGTTCCTTCCGGTGCTGATGTATCAGCAGATCACGGTCGCGCAGAACTGGGCGTTCGGCGGCGCAATCGGCGTCGTCCTCCTCGCGACCTCGATGGCGAGCATTGCCGTGGGGAATCGAGTCGTTCGCGCGGCGAAGCTTGGCCGCGTCGTTGGGGAGGGCTTCGGTGGCTAGGCGCATACTTGTTGCCTACAACGTCGCGGGCTATCTGTTCCTGCTTGCCCCGATCGCCATTGTCGTCATCTGGTCGTTCAGCGACTCCGCGACGTTGGCGTTTCCTCCACGCGAATGGTCCTTCCGCTGGTTCCGTTATCTCGCCGGGCGTGACGAATTCATCGATGCGGCGATCATCAGTGCGGAAGTCGCCGCGGTGGCGTCGGTCGGAGCGGTGGCGCTGGGACTTCTTGCCTCGCTGGCAATCGTGAGGAAACGGGTTGCGGGCGCCACTCTGGTGGAGGCGTTGCTCATGGGGCCGCTGGTGTTGCCCGGAATCATCACCGGTATTGCTCTGCTGCAGTTCTTCACCGCCGTCGGCCTCGTCCAGTCGTTCGAGCGCCTGGTGCTCGGCCATCTGGTTATCTGCATGCCGTACGCGATCAAAAGCATCAGCGCGTGCCTCTACGGCATCGACCCTGCGCTGGAGGAAGCGTCGCGGACGTTGGGCGCAAGTGGCTGGCGCACGTTTCGCCGCGTCCTGCTGCCGCTGCTGCGACCGGGTCTGGTGGCCGCCTTCATCTTCTCGTTCGTCACCTCCTTCGACAATGTCGTGGTGTCCGTGTATCTCATCGGCGCAGACACCGTGACCCTGCCGATTCGCATTCTCACCTATGTCGAGTGGCAGTTCGATCCGTCGATCGCGGCAATTTCGACCATCTTCATCGTAATCACGACCGTACTGGTGATGGTGACGGAGGCCTTGACGGGGAGTGGCGGCGGTTGGGCCACGCCATCAAGTCGTTAGCCCCTCAATTATTTGTGACATTGGCGCTTGACAGCTGCGATTCGCGAGCGAAATCATGCCGTTGGCGCCCGAACTCAAGTGATCTTCGGGATTTAGAAGCCATCTCATAAACCCCGCGTGTCCGAGCAGGAACTGGATCTGATCCAGTTCGCCACCCGCGAGGTGGCAGAGACGAGCGCAAGTGCGCCGCAGGTCGTGTGGGGCAAGCCTCTCGATGCCGGCGCGAGCCGCAGCGGCGCGGACGACATCCCAAAGCAACTTTGGGCGACATGCGGTGTCCCCAGACGCGCCAGCCTTGTTGATCGCGCGGAACACTGGCCCATTCGTAATCGCGGCGGCCGCGGTCCACGCATCGACGGTCGCCTTCACCCACATCGGAATCGGGACAGTCCGCACATGACCTGCCTTGCCAACGAGATCGGCAATCACCCAGTGCTCCTCCCGTCGCTGAATCGACTCAAGGGGGAGGGTCAACAGTTCTGCGCGACGCAGGCCGCAACCCATCAACATCGCGACCATCGCGTGATCCCTCAAGTGACGCGCAGTCGACGGCACCGCGCTCTCGAGGAGCCGCCGACCCTGCTCAGGCGTCAGCCAGTTTCCGAGGCGAACGCCGATTCGCCCCACTCCCGTCACGCGACGAATACCGGCTGCCAGTTCAGGACTCAGAAGGCCGGCATCGGCCGCCTCGTACGCGATGCGCCGGACGGCAGCGAGCCGAAGGTTGATGGTGGCCGGCGCATATGACCGCTGTTCAAGGTGAATCCGGTAACGGAGCACAACGGTGCGGTTGAAGGCGAGGCTCAGAACAATACCAAGTGACGAACTCGCGAATCGCGTGCTCGTAGGTTCGCCGGCCGCTGACCCTTTACATCGACGACGCCACGCTCACGCTCGGCGAGACCGCGACTGTCGACGCCGACATCCGAGCGAAGCCGGTGATCGTGCGGGGCACGGTGCAGGGTTCGATCGCCGCGGGCGACCGCATCGAGCTCACCGCCACCGCGAAGGTCAACGGAAGCCTCATCGCCGAACGCGTCGTGATCGCAGACGGCGCCAGCTTCAACGGCGGCGTTTACATGGGCCGCCGGACGATCGCACGGAGGGTAGCGCAGTACACAGCCCGGCAGACGGTGGCGCGTCCCTAGGCTGGATGCATCAAGATCTCACTCACGTGCAGCAATCGAGGAGATGGACGATGTCGGGCTCAGCTCAGCGCCAGTCATGAGCAGTCAACGCAAGCCTGCACTCGGTAACAGTGGCCGCGACCGTAGCTTCGAGCCGTGATTGAAAGATCGGTTCGCGTGTCATAGCAACATCATTCCATTTCCGCTTCCGTTAGAACTTGCCGAGTACGCTCTCGACCTGACGCTGGATCGTGGCTCCCTGTTTGAGGCCGTAGCCTTTCATCCGACGCTACTGATCCTGGAAAGCGCCCCGAAGCCGCGCGTCACGGCGGCCACGGCTCCGCGAGCCGCCCAGGGTCTTCCATCAACTCCTTGGCCAGCCGCAGCGCCGCGGCGCAGTAGTGCCCGTCATTGATGCGCTCGTCGAAGCTGAATCCGGCCCGCAGGCCCGGCCTCGTCACCACCGTACCGTGCTCGTCCGCAAACAGTTGCTGCTCAATCTTCCCGACGACGATGAAGAGGCTGACGGTGCCGTAGTCGTAGAGGTGGTGCAGGGCGTTGCTGACGCCAACCGAGCCGAGGTTGGCCATGAACGCGCTGGCGAAGAGCGGGTCTGCGCGGATGTAAGCAGCGGGGAGCAGGTTCCAGCGGTCGAGCGCCTTGATCGCGCGCATCGCCCCGCGCAGCGCCAGGACCGGCAGCCGAAATGCAATGCGCAGCTCCGATTGGATTACGTCCCGCGTGCCGCGCCGGCCTTCGGCGACGCTCTCACAGACGCGGCGCACGAGCTCGTGGAGTGGCTCGCCCGCGGGCAGGTCCATCTTTACAGTCACCAGCGGCGCCTCGTCCTGGAACGCCCGCTTCACCGCGAAGGAGACCTGCACGCCCTGCCGCTGGTAGATGCGGCCGCCGGACACGAAGCGGTTTAGCCCGGGGCGGACGTGCAACACCCGCGCAGCCGCGGCGAGCGCGAGATGGAAGACCGTGATGTGGTCCGCGTGCTCGCGGTTCCACGCGTCCACGAACGGCAACGTCCGCGAGAGGTCCAGCACCGTCTCGTGGTAAACGACGCTCTCGCTGCGCGAGGGCATCATGATAGGCATGATGCGCCGCACGAGCGACACCGGTCCCAGCTCGGCGCCGTCGCTGCGGCGGAAGAGTGCCGTACTCCACCCTCTCATCCTCACCTGCCCTGGACCGCCGCGACGCCGGCGGTTTCTGACGCCGGCGCCCACACGGTGGTGTTCGCGAAGAGTTCCGCCTGCGCAGCCCATACGAGGAGCGACAGCAGTTCGCCCCGGCAGTACTCAGCTTTCTCACCAAACTCTGCGCCTGCGCACTAAGCGGACGCTTACTCAATTGCCGAAGCACCAACTGGTCGGTTTACCAGCAGTGGAAATCTATCAAACGGCTCGCGTGAACGCCCGCCTCCGTTGAATGTGACCGACATCTGTCTGCATGTGGTCGGTTCCGATTCTTTTTCTCGACTTCCACCGCGCCAAGAATCATAAGGACGATCAGGAAAGCCATGCGGACTGGGCAACCGCCGACAAGTAACGATCAGTCGGGTTGTAGCGACCGAAGGCGAGCCCGCGGTCAGTTGCCAGATCGGCGTGTATGGGGAGTAACGTTCGCGATGGGCCGCGGCACGGCTCGTAACCTGTTCCGTCGCGAGGTCACCTCAATCGTGACGCGTCCGCTTAACGGTAGCGCTCACCAGCGGCCGCCCACAAGCGCCGCGGCCGTCTGATGCAGCGCGTGTTAAGTTGCCGCTCGGCGTGAGATAGCCAAGGAATCATGTTGTCGCTAGTGCAATCGGCCACTGCGGAGTTCCGCCTCGGCAGAGTCGATGTAGGCACGGTACCCCTCAGGGTCGATAAATGGTTCCACTGAATCCTTCGCGGTAGCGCTGGCGACGAATTTGCGATATCTGCCCCACCATCTCGCATGGCACGTCACCCAGATGTCAACGGGGAGGCCCCGGAGCACTCTGAAGCTGCGCTCGAGGTCGGCCTCTTGCTCTGGATACTGCGATGTGGCCAACCGCCCCAGGTCGCACGCGCTCACGACGTTCAGCACGCGATCAGCGTCACGAACGTGGAACGACCATGAGGTGCATCCGCGCGTGTGGCCGCCGGTGATGTGCGCGTGAGTGCGAGCGGCCCGAGGCGGATTGTGTCTCCGTCCTTGAACCGATGGTCGACCCGCATCTTCGGATAACCGATCACGCCAATCCACACGAGGGCCCTCAACGGCAGGACTCCGTCCGGGTCATCGCCACCTGAGGCGAGGGTGACGGCGCTCGTCTCGCTGGCCCACAGTTCGGCACCGGACGCCCGCTGGAGCACGCCCAACCCGCCGGCATGGTCGGGATGAGGCTCTGAGTTCAGGAGCACTTTGACGTCCTTGATATTGAAGCCGAGCTTCGCGATGCTCGCCATGATCATCGGCGCTGTGCTCGGATAGCCGCCGTCGAGCACGATGTGGCCTTCGGGCCCGGTGATGAGGAAGGCCGCGGCATCTGTCGCGCCAACGTAGTACAGGTTGCCAGCGATGCGGAACGGTTCGGCGGGTCCCTGCCCGCCTCGCTTTGTCGCGTTCAGCCACCTGCCAGCGAGCACCAGCGCCAGAATACTCACCAGTCCCAGGAGGACTACCAACCGGTATCGCTTGGTGAAGTGGGGCAACCGTCACTCTCCCAGCGCGAGTTCGCTCGACCCGGACTGCTCCTGGCGACCTAACGATCGCGCATCATCTGCGAACCGCGTGCGACGTGCGAACTTCTACCAGCGAGGTCCGGTTTCGTCAGGTGCATGCGCCTTCTAGCCGGTGCTTAATTGTCTACCAGACGCCAGGAATAAGACGCTTCGTTCGCGCCGAGTAAGCCGCGTATTCGTCGCCAAACTCCTCTAACATCATCCTCTCCTCCGCGCGGACACGAAGCGTGAGGAGGATCGCGAACGCGATCAGGTTCGCCGGACCTGCCACCCAATTCGGAATGACGAGCGCCTGGCCGACGGAATACAGCGCGAGTGCCAAATACATCGGGTGGCGGATACGTCGATAAACGCCGTGCGTCACGAGTTGATGCTGTTCCCGTACCTCCAGGGTGATCGACCAATTTGTGCCAAGGTCAGCGTGCGAGCGGTAGAAGAGCCAGAGGCCGATGATCAAGCACATCACACCGCCGATGAGCGGGCCGTTCCTCAGCGGGTACTCAGCGAATGAGAACGCCGGCGACACGACCCAGATCAGCGGGGCGAAGAATCCTACCCAGGCGAGAACCAAGAGCCCGGTCTCCAGCGGCGTTTTGTGGCTCGCGGCGACCTTGACACTTCGACTCCGGCGGCCGTGCGGCGCGCGAATGACGACCATCACCAGCGCAGCTGCGAGCACCAGCGCCTTCACGACCCATGGATTCATGGCTGAGCACCGTCCCGTTCTGCACCGTACTGCAGCGTCGTCGATGCGCGTCTGTCCGGCTAACGGCTCAACGTTCAGCCGCAAGCCGCGCGAGCAAAATGTTGCAGTTTCACCTCACCGTGGCGCGCGGATTGTCGGCAACGTTTTGTTAGCTGGCTCGCCTTGGAGCCTGGCAGTCTTTAGGTTGCGCCGGGCATCTGTTTGCAATGGTGGCGAGTGTGCAACGCATTAAACCTCACGAGGTTTTCGACCGACACCGTACCGAAACCGGTGCTCACGAGGTGTTGGCCACTGGCGGCCCGTCTACGACATTCCTGGTCGAACCTGGCGAGCGCCCCTTCCAGGCGGACGCGCGCCTGAGCCGGCGTGGCCGGTCCGGTAGCAGGGTCTAGCGCCTTGTTGGCCTTCCACCCCTTCGGAAATACGCCCTTCTTCAAGATCCGGTTGAAGTACAGTCTGGCCAGCGGGCGCAGGAAAGCGGGGGGCATCGGGATCGACGGAGCCCCAGAAACGACGTTCGCCGCTTCTTCCAAGCCACCCGCCACATGCTCCACGACCTGGCTCGGCGACCATTTCCCCGGCGCGCGCGGCGTAGTCCAAGTCGCTGCTGATCTCTCCGCGGCCGCGACAAGGTCGAGGACGGCGGCGTTATTGGCCGCAAGCACGTCATTGATATCAGCCATGGTAACCTCCAGTGAACCGGTAATCGACCTGAATGAGCCAGCTAACGAGCGGGGCGCTCAGCCGCGGGCGCTGTACATTTCATGCGCCCGTCGGCTGCAGCGCCGGGTTAGACCGCTTCTCGCGAAACTCCAGCACGAGTGCGATTGCGAGCGCGAGCGCCGCAGAAGCCGGCAGCAGGCCGGGGACAAGCATTGCTTGAGCGAGCAGCACGGTGAGAACGGCGATCGCTTGTCCTCCGGCCACGACGGCGTCGCGCACCGCCACCTCGTGCCACAGATCACTGGCATAGTCAGCAATGGCACGCCACCAGATCACTACGAGCAGCGCCATCAGTGCGAGGACTGCCAGTTCGACCCACCCGCGGAACGGGACGTTTCCGAAGGCGTGTGCGATGATGCCCGGCAGTAGCGATCCAGTCCGATAACGCACGTACCCTCCCGCGACCGATGCGACGAAGAGCGCGGCGAGCATTCCCACGCCGAGCACCCCGGCGATGAAGTACTGCGTATGTGACAAGGTGAAAAAGAGCGCTGTCATTGGAATGGCGGCAGGCGCGCCGAAATCCTCTGTGAGGCGGGACTGCACGTAGCCGCGCGCGAATAGCTCTTCCACTATGGGGACGAGCCCGAAGCTCCCCACGAAGAGGTACAACCAGATTCCCGGACGATCGAGCACCTCCGTAAGCGCCCAGTGGGGAGGAGCTGGCCCAAGCGGCAACACGTCAGCCAGAAGCTTCAGTCCGAGCGCCGGCAGGCCGGCGGCGGCAAACAACAGTATTGCGATGCCGGCGTGTTTGCGGAGGGGACGACCAGCAGCGGTGACGCCGTAGTCGGCAATGCGCCGCTTCCGGTGCCACCAGCCCACGACGAACGCCAGCCCCAGGACAAAGCCATACCGTACGAGAAGGTTTGCGGCCGTGCTGCCACTGAGCGCGACGAAGTCCGGCTCTTCGTCGGGCGCCAACGCGCGAAGGTTCACGGGCCCCAGGTTCAATGCACTGCCAGCGAGGCGCGCCAAGAGCGTGCCCGCGACGAAGATGCCAACGATTTCGAGAAGAGCCGCGACGCGATGACTCCATGTTGCCGACCTGGCGGGTCTGCCGTTGGACACAAGTTGCGGCGTCATATTCGTGGGGTAAGCGGTCTAACGACGTGCAATTCTGCTGCGCCGCATATCATAAGCGCGCACACGGCAGAGCACATATGCGCTTTCCACCAGAGTGTGCGGCGTCTGCAGCAATTGCTTGTTAGGCAGACACGTCCGCCGCGCCCGACGCCGCCTTCCGCCGCCGGCGTAGCAGCTCGGCGCCCGTGAGCGTGAACCCCACGAGGGCGAGGGTGAAGTGACTCAGGAGAATCAGGGCGCTGGCGAAGAGCCGCAAGAACCCAGGCCACTTTGACGCCCAGTCCCGGTACAGCTGAATGCTCGGCTGATTCGAGCCCGCCCACGCGAAACCGACGCCAATGATCCCGTGCGGCAGCCATGCCAGGAACCACCCCACCAGCAGTGCGAGCCAAAGGCGGCCGGTGCGGGGCGCCTGCACGGCCAGGGCAAAGAAGGCGAGCCCGAAGGCGAGCCACATGAAGCCGAACGACACCGCCCATGCGTTCAGATACGGTCCGAGCGGATACGAACTGTTGGCTAGGTAGGGTCCTGGGGCGGGCTCCCAAAACCGGAGAATGAACACGGCGCCGCCGAGTGCGAGCGGCAGGCCCGACGTCGCGAGAAGTTGCCAACTACGAGGCGCGGCGCGCAGCTCATTATGCAGCAGGCGAACACACCCAACGAGCAGAGCGATCGAGAATGCCGAGACGGCCCAGACGAGCCACATAGCTTCAATACCGTGCCCTACACGCTGTGCCTGTTCTGCCTAACGGATCGCGCTTAAGCTGCGGCGCCGACACTGGTGGGCGTCGATTGAGATTGACACATAGCTCATTGGCGCACAAACGCAATTCGCTCCAAGCCAGGGCGCCGTCAGCTTCAAGCGCTTGATTCTTATACAGCCCTCCCTCTGCGCACCCACTCCTCTGAGTAGGCTGAGCGCAGAGCAAAGGCGCGCAGTTCGCGCAGAAGGAGAGCTGCGATGAGATTCTACAACCGTCAGCATCGTCACTATTGCGGCATCGATCTGCACGTCAAGATGATGTACATCTGCATTCTCGACACCACTGGGCAGGTGCTGCTGCACAAGAATGTCAAGACCACCCCGCTAGGCGTTCCTCGAGGCGGTCGGCCCGTTCTGTGACGATCTCGTCGTCGCTGCGGAGTGCATGTTCACCTGGTACTGGCTCGCCGACGTTTGTGCGGCCGAAGGATCCCGTTCGTGCTCGGGCACGCGCTCGCCATGAAGGCCATTCACGGCGGCAATGCGAAGAACGACAAACTCGACGCCTCCAAGATCGCGAGCCTGCTGCGTGGCGGTCTGTTGCCACAGGCCTACGTCTACCCGGCGGCGATGCGGTCGACACGGGACCTGTTGCGGCGACGTCTTCATCTCGTGCGCAAGCGCGGGCAGCTGCTCGCGCACATTCAAAACACGCAGGCGCAGTTCAACCTGCCGGCGTTTGGGCGACGTCTGGCGTATCCCGCCAATCGTCATGGCGTTCGCGAGCACTGTCCCGATCCGAGCGTGCGCAAGAATAGCGAGGTCGACTTGGCTCTCCTCGAACGGTACGACGCCTTGATCAACGACCTCGAGCTCACGATAGTGCGCGAGGCCAAACAGCACGATGGTGCACGTTTCATCGCCTGCGCTCGGTGCCCGGCATTGGCAAGGTGCTCGGGCTGACGATCCTCTACGAGATTCATGACATCGGCAGGTTCGATCGGGTCCAGGAGTGTGCCTGGTACGCGCGGCTGGTGAAATGCACGCATACATCGGCAGGCAAGACGGTCGGCGGTGGCGGCGCCAAGATGGGCAACGCGCACCTGAAGTGGGCCTTCTCGGAAGCCGCCGTGCTGTTCCTGCGCCACGCACCGGGCGGCAAGAAACTGCTGGCCGCAATTGAAAAGAAACACGGCAAGGGGAAAGCGCTCTCGATTTTGTCGCACAAGATCGGACGCGCGGTGTTTTACATGCCGTCGCGCGACACGGTGTCCTCAATGGAGAAGTTTCGCGCGGCGTAGTCGGAAGAGCGCGGGTCAGCCAGACGCCTAACTCGCACCAGTTGCGACCGAGCTCGCTGAGATCGCACTGCACGCGTACGCCGGCAAGCGTCACGAGCCGTCGATCATGAGCCACAGGTCGGGCAGCGTGCGCGCTTGATGGGACACTCGCGCTCTTCCCGCTGCGCAGCCCCGTTTGCCGGCAGGGCCGCCCCTTTCCCGAGCCTGCACATTACGGACGCGCCTCGGCGACGTCACTCGCGTTGAGGAGGTCGGCACAAGGGCCCGAATGAGTTTCTAGGCCACACCGGTCGCGTGACCCGTGTACTTCGCTCCGGCGACGCACGAGCCTCAATAGGTGTTGGGTGCTCCCACGGTATGGGTTGACACCTGCACTGGAAACGAAGACGGCACTGAAGTGAACGCGGCAACTCGGACGTTATCGCTTGCGGTCGCGCGCCTTCTTAGGTCGACGACCGATCAGAGGAGATCTTTCCCCTTGACGACCAGAGGGCTGATAGGGGTTAGGCAGCTCCTGCAGCTGTCTGCTTTCCCGGAGCCAACACGATCAGAAGCACGCCGATGAGGCTAAGCACAACAGAGGTGATCAGCCACTCGGCGCGTGCGGTTGGCATCTGGATGGACATGACAGCCATGACGGCGGCGTGCGCAAAACTCGACCATGCGCCAAAAGCGATCATGCTGCGATGCACGGACGGGTCCCGTGCTGCCAACAGCAGGAAAATCCCGAGCGTCGCATAAAGACTAAGTATCATGGCCTCGTCGGCCGTTCTGAGAACGATTGGCAGGGCACTCCCGTTATGCGGTTGCAATACGCTCCTTACCATGATCACCATGGGAAAAATGCCAGCCGAAAACAACAACCCCACTGACACCAACACTGCCTTGAGCGCTCGTTCTCGATTCACGATGCCCTCCCTTCTCCAAGACTGAATTGGGAAGTGGACACCCCTCACAAGGGTGTTCTTGATAGGGCGAAGTTGAGCCACTCGTATGACCCAAGCGCCGCTGCCTAACTAATAGTAGGCCGACCGGCATATCGCGGCCGACCCTGCGAGGCTCGCAGCATAACGCCAGACGGGCTGCGCCGCGCAGTATCCGTAATGTGCGCGGTCACAAGGGCTTGTGAGATGCGGCGAGCGTCGGCGAACCCGCATTAGACCGACCTGCATAACACCGCGCTCGGTGCTGCGTATCGCGGCAAGGGCGGATAGGTCCTGATCAGTCGCCCAGTGTTCACCTAACCAAATGGCGCCGAAAGGGTTGAGTCCGATGCCGGCCATTTATGAAATGGCTTCTAACGTCGGGCTTAAGCGCGACGACTGGATCGACTTGCGCCGCGCGACGGGCCGGGACCCAGGCTCCGAGCCCGGCCGTGACGACTAGGACCACTGACGCGGCCACCAGAGCGAGAGGGTCCGCCGGCGAAACTCCCGCGAGTTGTGATTTCAGCAGCTGATTGACTGCCACTGACATGGCCAGGCCCACAAGCAGACCGACGCCGGCGGCCGACAGACCACGACCAAGGAAGAGGGCAAGGATATCCCCTCGGGTGGCGCCGACGGCGACTCGAATCCCGATCTCACGAGTGCGGCGACTGACACCGTGCGCGACGACGCCATAAAGGCCGACGGCCGCCAGCACGAGTGCGACGATGGCAAAGCCGCCGAATAGCACCGTAGTATTTCGTTCGATGGCGTATGCGCGATCGATGGTGAAGACCGCCCCGTTGATGCCGATGCCGATGGCCAGCATCGAGACGGCCACGAACGTGAAGCCCGGCCGAGCTCGGAGGCCGCGCAAGCCCCAGCGAACGTCCTGGACCAGGCTCACCAAGCCTGGCGGAACCCGATTGCCGCGCAGCGTTGTCACGTCACTGATCTCCGGTACATCCGTCGCCTTCACTTCACTGGGCTTCGCGCGCCTTCTACTCGCGCGCCCGACGCTGCCGCCTGATGTGGATCCTGGTCGCTGGCGATACACTTCGCGTATGCATCGACGCGCTCTGCTTCGGAGCGGCAGCCTCGCGCTGGCCGGACTGGCTGTCGGGTGCCGGACGCGGCACTCGATCCAGACCTCGCCCGGAGCACGGACGCGTCTAAATCTCGCGCCCGTTCACGCCTCACTCGATCGCGTCATCCGCACGACGGTCGGTCTCCGCCCACATCGACCATCTGGCTTTGTCCTGAGGGCGGGGCAGTTCGACGCAAAGACCGTCATTCACAACTACGGCCATGGCGGCGCGGGCATGTCGCTCGCGTGGGGCACCGGAGCAATGGCGGCCACCCTGGCCCTGGCACACGGCGAACGCCGCGCGGCGGTTCTCGGCTGCGGCTCGCCCGGACTCACCGCGGCGCGACAGCTCCAGCGGCGCGGCTTCGAGGTCACGATTTACGCCCAGTCGGTGCCGCCGGATACCACGTCCAACATGTCAACGGCCGGTTTTACCCCGACCTCCGGCCTCGTCGCGGCCGACCGCCGCACGCCGGAATGGGACGCACAGTTTCGCCAGGCGGCGGAAATCTCGTATCGCGAGCTGCAACTCCTCGTCGGCCGCGATTTCGGCGTGTGCTGGCAGGACAGCTACATCGCCACCAACGACCTGCCGCCCGAGGGCGGCGGCGCCGATGCCGATCTGCTGCCCGATCACCTGCGGCCGAATCGTGAGCGCGACGTGTTTGGCCCAGGAGAGCATCCGTTTCCCACACGATATGCGATTCGGACCGCTGCGCTGTCGATCGAGCCGTCCATCTACATGGACGCGCTGATGCGCGAATTCGTCCGGTATGGCGGCAGAATCGTCATTCGCAGGTTCGACACGCCGCGCGATCTGATGTCGCTGAACGAAGCCGTCATCGTCAACTGCACCGGCCTCGGCTCGAAGGCACTCTTCGATGACGAGGAGCTGGTGCCGGTGAAGGGGCAGCTGTCGGTGCTGATTCCGCAGCCGGAGGTGAACTACCGCGTAGCCGTGCGGATGCCCGATGGCGTGCAGCCGGCGCCAAATGCGGGGGCGAATTCGCGGACCGACGGGATTGTCATCGGCAATCTGATGGAGCGCGGTAATTGGTCACTCGAGATCGACGACGAGGTGCGCCGGAGGAATGTCGAGGCCGCCGCGCGCTTTTACGCCGCGATGCGATCGCCGGCGCCCGGCGTGCCGCTCACGCGATCGGCGCCGCCACAGCGGCCACCGAGTCTGGAAAGTTTCTTCGGTGACGATGAGTCAGGGGCGCTGTAGAGCGCGCCTGCATTACGCGCACTCACTCTGCTCTCCCGGGGCTGCACGGCCCAGCAACGTCAACACAACTGCGGTTCGGGATCAGGGCACGGGGCCATACCGCCGCGGGATCGGGTCGGCCAGCGCATCCCACTGGTATTCCTGCTGGATCATCCGCCGCAGTCGGCCAATCGGCGCACCTCCGCTATCGCTGTTGGTCATGATCACCGCACCGTAGCCGTTGGCACGATGGGCGATGAGATCGCATTGGAAGCCCCAGTTGCTGCCGCCGTGCATGAGATACCAGCCTTCGCCTTCCTTGGACACCTGGAACCCGACGGCGAACGGGCCGACGCCAACCGGCGTCACCATCTCGCGCGCGGTGGTCTGCGACAGCACGCGATTCGATCGACCGGCCACCGCCAGTTGCACTTCGATCGCGAACTTCGCCAGGTCGGTCGGCGTGGTCCACAGGCCGGCGGCAGCCTGCTCCGGGTACACGTGCCACGGGTCGCCCATGCGCGCGCCGGTGCGATTGTGTGCGCGCGCGGCTTGTTTCTCACGCGCTGGCGGCGGCGGCTGCTCGTAGGTGCTGTTGGTCATGCCGATCGGGTTCAGGACCCATTCACGCGCGAGATCGGCGAACGGCTTGCCGGCGGAGTCGGTCAAGGCGAGCTGCTGGATCAGCACCGCGCCGCCCGAATACTCGTACCCGGTCATCGGCGCACGCTCCAGGCGAACCGCCCTCAGATTTGACGGCGGCTGCACGCCGTCGAGAATCTGCGCGATGGACGGCAACGGCGCGCTCGGCGCGTAGCCGGGAAATCCGAACGCATCGCCGGTGCCCGACGTGTGGCTCATCAGGCCGCGCGGCGTCACCGGACGATCCTCGAGCAACGGTCCGCCCGGCACCTTCCACGACTTCAAGATGGTGTTGACGTCCTGATCGAGCGAGAACCGGCCGTTCTGTACCGCCTTCAACGACACCATCGCCGCCACCGGCTTACTGATCGACGCCGCCTGAAACATCGTCTCGGGGGTCACTGGCGTGCCCGTCTCGACATCTGCCACCCCATAGACGTACGTCGCAGCGATCTTGAAGTCTTTGATGATCGCGATGCTCACGCCAGGCACGTTGAACTGCTTCATCAACGCCTCCACGACCGAGGCGTTCGACACGCTGCCGACCGCCGCGCCGCGCGTATCGCGCCGGGCCACGAACTGAATCGGACCAGGAGGAAGGCCGGTGGATTTGAAGACGATCTCGTCGCCGCTCACCTGTCCGGTGAGCGAGACCTCCTGCTTGTTCGGAGTGGTCAGCTTCAGTGTCAGCGTGGTGCCATCGAGACGCCCCTCGCGGATCGCCAAACCCTCGAATGTCCCAGTGACCGTCTCGCCTTTGGCGTCGAGCTCTAATGCGATGTTCTGCGTGCCGCCGTCAGGCAGGAGGAGCACTGCCCGCCACCGGCCGGTCACCGGTGTCTGCGTGACTGCGGAGATGAATGCAGCCAGGATCAAGCCGCCAATGAGGAAGGGTCTTCTCACGACCGAGATTCTAATGGACGAAAGGGCGAGGCAGTAGCAGAGGCGTAGGAGGCCAGGCGGGATACAGTGTTCTTGAGGTTTGGACTCCTTCAAATGGCTCTATATGGTCGCGCAGTATTGTCCCATCCGTCCCCAGAGCGAGCACGACGTTCTCGATCACGAGGTTGGCGAACGACTATTGAGCGTTTGCATTGGACATCAGCTGGCGAAGCGTCGCCGAGATCGATTTGCGCAGGATCGCGTCGCGCACCCGGCGATACTGCTGCGCCGATGGCGACGGCGATCCGGCGAGCGCGTCGATCGCCGCGGCAACCTCGTCGTCGATCTCGTAGAGCGTCACGATTTCTGTGGCGACGGGACCGGCTGTGCACGGATCTTTGAGCCCCAGCAGCGTGCCGGCACGCTGCGCCGAATCTGCGGCGTCGTCGAGAACCGCCGACAGCGCGTCGAGCTCCGCGCGAGCGCTGAGCGACGCGCACGGCGCCTGGCCCCTGATTGCCTCTTCGCGTGCCGCCGCCGAAGGCAGCGACGTGGCTTTGATGACGGCGTGCGCGTCGATGATTCCGGGGCCATAGCGGCCGGTATCCCATCCGTCCACCGGGCGGAAGCCCTGGGCCACCGCCGCGTGAAACGCCGCCGGGATGGCACCGGGTTGAGGATCCGTTAATCCCTGCGTGTGTTCGCGGTGGTAGGCGAGCCAGAGCGCTGCGATGCCCGCCGTCGTTGCGGTTGCGAACGAGGTGCCGTCGCTTGCCTGCAAACACCACTGCTGCGGCCGCGGCGCGGCCGACCAGACGGATTCGCCGGGTGCGGTGATCTTCACGCGGCGTCCGCGCGACGATCCCTTCCATGGCTTATTGTTGAAGTTGCTTGCGGCCACGCCCATGACATTGCTGTAGCCGCCGGGAAAGACGACGCGGCGAACCTGATTGCCGGCGGCGGCGACGACGATTACGTTTTGAGTGGCGGCGAAATCGACCGCCGCCTTGAGCGCGATTGAGGGCAGGCCGCCGAGGCTGATCGAGATGACGTCAGCCCTGCGAGTGTCGCCGGAGGGCCGGCGTCCCGCCGCGGCATCGAATATCGCCTGCGCCAGCCGCACGGAACTGATTCTCAGCCGCCCGAGATCCTGCGGGCTCAACACCACACCTTCGGTAACGCGCAGAGGAGTCAGGCGCGCCCCTGGCGCCACGCCGCTCACCCAGCGCGTTGCGCCAGGGTTGAAGGCGCTGCCGCGCCGGCTGACGATGACGCTGCCGGTCTTGGTGCCGTGACCGGGATTCCGCAACAGGCCGTCGAGCAGGACGTCGAGCGGATCGGCGTCGTTGTCGAGATAATCCCAGCCGTCCTCGGGAAAGACGTTGCGTTCGGTTTGCGATGTGGTGAAGAACTCCGGATGTGCCGTATACCCGGTATCGGGATGCGCGATGTTCACGCCGCGTCCACCGTTCGTGCCTCCGTCGCCCACGAGTTGCCACGCCGCTTCCACGTTCGCGCCGTTCGGCTTGAGGCTCCACTCGGGATCTTTCAGCGCGTCCTGGATCGGATTCTTGCCACGGTCGTAACGGCCGACGAGTTGTGGCGGACACGGAGGACAGACGTTGAGCGGCAGCAGCGGCTCGCCCTGTGGCATGTCGACCTCGATGTCGAGCTCCGCGAAGGTCGCGCCAGCCCGCACCAATTCGTGGGCTCGTTCCCAGCTTTCGGCGAGCTCCAATCTTGGCGCCGGCCCCGCCGATTCGGCACGCGAGCTGGGCCCCGGGCGAAACACCACGATCGATCCGTCGGGAGAGACGCGCTCCTGGCTCCAGGTCGGACCGAGCACGCGATTCAGCTGCTCCAACCCCGCTTCCGCGCGAGGAAGACCGACGACGATGCCGTTGACGCGAACAGTGGCGGGAGTGGCCGATTGCTGCGCCGCGACCATCGCGTATGAGACCGAAAGCGCTGCGACCGCGACGCTCGATCGTCTGAGAATCGTGCTCATCGTTAATCCTGCACCCAGCTGAGCGCCTTGTTGAGATTGAAGCTGAAACCGAACTGCACAGTGCCAGTCAGTTCGTCGATCTCGGTGTCTTCGGGTCTGGTCCAGACGTAGCCCACGAACGGCGACACGACGTCGAAATCGATGCCAAAGCTCGAAAGATATGAACCACGCAGCGCCAGTGCGACACCGAAGCTGTCGAAGGGCGTCGATGACGCTTCGAACATCACGCGTGCGACCAGGTTGTCGCGCAGCGTTCGCCCGAACGAACGCGGGCGATCGTCGTCGAGATCGCCGATCGAGTAGTTCAGCCCGATGAAGAATCGAGTTGGCGTGGTTGTCGGCTCGAGTGTGCCGTCGGAGAACTTGACGTCGTTCAAGCGCCGAATCGGCAGATCGGCCGACAGGAACAGGTGCTCGGGCGAGCCGGTTATCAGGGTCATCGCCGCCGACCGCACCCGCGGCGCCTCGGCCGGTGGCGCCGGCGGCACGGGCATCTCCGCAGTCACTTTGAGCGTCGCGCGATCGTGCTGCAGCGCATAGACCTTGGCCGCACATCGCAGCCGCGGCCCGGCCCGCTCGACGAGCAGCTTCTGTCCAAGCTTGAACAACGTGCCAAAGTCGGTGGCGAGGCGCGAACGACGCTTGGTTTCGACGAACGTGACTTTCGGTTGCGTGTCGTCCTGGCTCATGAACAGGACGAACACGTGCAGCTCGCTGCCGCGGTGGCTAATCCAGCGCGTGCTGTGCTGCGGGATCGCGCAGGCAACGCATTCCTTGATCTTGCGCGCGCCCTCCTCACCGCCGTTCACGCACTGATCCTGCAGATCGAAGTCGAGTGCGAGGTCGCGGAAGTCCAGCGACACGATTCGCGCGTCCTCGTCGGACAGGTCGATCAGCAGCACCCTGGCATCGGCAGCCATCGTCTGCGCGGCGGCCGGTGCTGCCACGAGTAGCATCGTCGCGAGGATGGCGCCGATACCGGGTCTCCAGTGTCGTCGCATGACGTTGGCTCGTTTACAGCTTCTTGAGGTACTCGAGCAGCTACTAGCGCTCCTAGTCCGAAAGCTATGACGGACTGCAGGAGAGAATTCCTCATCGTTCACGTGCATTTAACTTGCAGGTCCGAATCCTACGCTCCTCTTGTCACCTAAGATTAAGTGACTTCCGAGCATAGTGGGGTCGACCGTACGGAGTCTTGCTCAAGATCTCGGGCACCAGGTCTTCTCAGCCAAACAGCGTCGGCGGGTCGATGAACGGCCAAGTGCGAACACCACGGGTCAGTCGTGCTGAAATTCGTGGACTGGCCGTGATCGGTTTGGCCGCTGATTTTCGCCCGTCAGATCGACCGCAGTTCTTCGCGCGCCCGCCATCGATGGTCATGGCTGCGGGAAAGGCAGGTATTGTGAGGGCACGCAGAAAAGGACGAAGTGCAATGTTGGCCAATCATGGGCACGGACCGCGGCAGACGCTGCCGATTGGAGCAGCCTTCCTGCTCATCCTGAGTGCGATCACGCCGGCGACCGCGCAAACGCCTGGATTCGATGGACGAGGTTGGGCGGTCGGCAATCGTCAGAGCAACGGGGTTCAGACGCTGATCGAATACGTCCTTCCCGGCCAGAACGTCGAAAACTGGCGCGAGCTGGTCACAAGCCAGGTTTTCTCACAGGCCGTGCCGTTGGCGCCATTCGTCGAGCGGCTCCGCGCGTCGCTGTCGCAAGGCTGCCCCTCGCTCGTCTGGAATGTGATTCGCCAGGAAGAGCGAACGCTGATCTACGAGTGGCGCGATTCGGGATGCGGCGGCTTCGAGCCGCAATACGAACTCGGCCGCATCACGATCGAGGAGCGGAGTCTTTACCGGCTCGCCTATGCCATCAAGACGAAGGCGCCACTGGCGGCAGAAAAGCGCAGCGCGTGGCTCGAGATTCTCGAGCGGGCCCCGCTTGCCGAGCGCACTGTGTCGGCCTCCGCAGACGCAGCCGAGCGGTCTCCATCGGCGAACACGCAGGCGACGCGCCAGCTGGCCGCCCGAGTAAAACTGAGCGGTTTGGAGTGTCCAGCCGGTCGCAAAAGCGAGTTAAAAAAAAGGAGCCGGGTCCGGCGGGTCCGCTCACGATCTGGCTCCTCGAGTGCACCAACGGCGCAGAGTACACAGTGTTGGTCGATCCGTTCGGCGGAGTCTCGGCCTTCCCCGCGCCAAAGTGACCAGGCATACGCACGCCAGATGTCATGCAGCGGCCCATCGACGACCGTGCCGAGAGCAATCGCGGCGCTGGCGCTCGAGCGGTCGTGGTCATTCCTCGCGGCGCGCGCCGCGTTGAATGGCCGTCGAGGCCAGGATTGGTCGGCACCGCTCTGGTCTCACGGAAAATCTGCACGCGCTTTGTTGATCAGCCTGGTCAGGTTTGAGCCACCCGCGATGGCATTGAAGTTCCCCAAGCCGCCGACGCCGCCGCTCGTCACGCCGACGACAAACGGGCCCTCATTCCAGAATCCAAAGACCGGGCTCCCCGACATGCCGCGAACGAAATCTCCGGTCTTGGTGATGAGCATGCGACCACCACCCAGATCGAAGTCGTCTTCGTCGAGAAAAAATCCCGTCTGGCTGGCGGCCCAGGTGCCTCCGGCGACATCAGGCGCGTAGCTGATGTTCCACCAGCTCGCCGTCTCGTTGTCCCAATCCGAATCGTAGGTGCGTACCCCAAGCGCGCCGAACGTCTCGCCAAGACGGCTGGCGAGCATGAGGACCGCGTAGTCGTCGTCGGCATTGGTGTAAGTCACGTCGACGATGTGTTCGTAGGCCATGATGTGCGTCGCACCGGCGCTTGCCAGCGTGATTCCGCTTTGGACGAACGAAACGGACACCGTCAATGCCTGCCAATCGATCACATGACTTGCCGTCAGCACGTGGCGGGGACCGACGAGCACGCCGCACCCGCCTCTGGTCCCGGAGGCTACCCTGCAGAGGCACACCCAAGGGAAGCGGCAGTCGGTATACGGTGCGCGGCCGTCGGGTGGGAACACAACGAAGGGCTCCAGCTCGAACCCCGCGAACACCACGCGCGGCGGCGGCGAAACCGGGAGCGGGGCAGGTGTCGCACTCATCTCGGCGTAGCTGGGCATCGATGGCAGCACGTCGGGCGGGTCGCCCATCGCTTGCAGGCTGCGGTGATCGACGACCTGCAGCGCAAACTTGAGCGGCTCCAGTGCAGCAGCCTTGGGAACTTCTGCGTCGTGACGAGGTACTTCGAGGGTGATAGATCGAAGCGCTGCGGCCGAGAGCGGGAGATCAGACAGGTTGCGTCTTTGCGACATCGCGATGCTCCACTGGTTGAGGCGACAGCTATTGCCACCGATCGCAATCGTAGTCTCTGTCCGCGGACTGTGTGCGCGAATCAGCCCGATGGCCGCGTCATCGACGCGTCTCGCCGCGTCCTGCTGCCGCTGCTGCGACCGGGTCTGGTGGCCGCCTTCATCTTCTCGTTCGTCACGTCTTTCGACAATGTCGTGGTGTCCGTTTATCTCATCGGCGCAGACACCGTGACCCTGCCGATTCGCATTCTCACCTATGTCGAGTGGCAGTTCGATCCGTCGATCGCGGCAATTTCGACCATCTTCATCGTAATCACGACCGTACTGGTGATGGTGACGGAGGCCTTGACGGGGAGTGGCGGCGGTTGGGCCACGCCATCAAGTCGTTAGCCGAAACAACCGCCGGGCATTGCCCTCGAAGATCTTCTGCTTGTTTTCGTTGCCGATCGGCATGGCCTCCACGGCGGGAATGGTCTCCCGATATACCCGCTCACCCAATTCATCGTCATAGGGACTGTCGGTGGCAAACACCATCCGATCCGGTCCGAAGAACTCGCATGCGCACATCAGCGCGGCGGTGTTTCCCTGAATGGCGGTGTCGCAATAAAAAGAACGGTAGTAGTCGATCGGCGCGCGCGTGAGCGTCTGTCCATCGCGCTCGTACCCCATGCGGCGCTCGTTGAAGTCCCACGACAACTCGATGCGTTTGTGGAAGAACGGGACCAGCCCGCCGGCGTGATGCGTGATGATCTTCAGCCTCGGGTAGCGCTCGAGTACGCCGCCAAACGCGAGCCGCGCCATGGCCTTGGAGGTTTCAAAGGGCCAACCGAAGTTCGTGTAGATCAGATACTTCGACTTCGACTCTCCATCGTAGTCAGCGGTCGTGTTCGTGCGCCGCGGGTGGAGGAGGATCGGAAGATCGTAGTGCTGCATCTTTTCGTAAAGCGGCCAGAACTCCGGGGCATCCACCGGCTTGCCGTTGATGTCGGTGAAGATCTCCACGCCACAGAATCCCAGCTCCTGAATGGCGCGGTCGGCCTCGCGCAACGCCGCATCCACATCGTTCATCGGCAGGCAGGCGGCGGCGGCGATGAAGCGATCAGGGTGCCTGGCGACGAGCGCCGCCATCTCGTCATTCGCAATCTGCGCCAGCTCCATGCTGTCGCGAGGCTCAGTGATGCTCTCGACGTTCGGACCGGCAATCGTCAAGAGCTGACGGACATCGGGGTACTTGTCGAGGATGCGAAATCGGATCTCCAGGTCCGTGAGACCGGGGTTGGCGCTGAAATATCGCGCGTATTGTGTGCCGAAGGCCGCACCAGCGCGACGGTTTCGCTCGGCGAGATAGCGAGGCGGCAAAAGATGGCAGAAGACATCGATTCGCACGGCTGCAGCGCGATCATATAAGGGTCGTCGCCCCGTTCGCGCGGAAGCTGTCTGCCAGAGTTTCGAAACACTCGGCCAGTCTGAGCAGGTCTGCTGCGTCCGCCGGGTTCTCCGATCTACACTGTGGGCCTCTCACCGGGAGGAGCCATGGCACACGTCAAGCGAGTGGTGGCGGCCGCCTCCACGCTGACCGCCGCGATGGCGATCAGCGCGCTGGTCGCCTCGCAAACGGCCTCGCCGCACACCGAATGGCGCTACTTCGGCGGCGACAAAGCGTTCACTCGCTATTCGGCCCTCGATCAAATCAGCCGTGACAATGTCAGCAGCCTCCGCATTGTCTGGCGGCGGCCGGCGGTGAATGCCGGGCTCATGGCCGCGTTCCCGGATCTGCGACCGAACGCGTATCTCCGTGCGACGCCGATCGCGATCGACGGTGTGCTCTACACCCAGGATGCGCACGGTCTGGTGATCGCGCTCGACGGGGAAACCGGGCGGACGATGTGGGAGCAGCAGCCCTTTGCGCCGACCAGGGAAGACGCGACCGGCACCTCCACGCGCGGTGTCGATTATTGGCGTGGAGGCACGGACAATGCCGATAAGCGCATCTTGTCGATCCGTGGTGAGTATCTCTACGCCACCGACGCGGACACCGGCCGCGCCGTTCAGGGGTTCGGCGATCAGGGACGCGTGAGCCTGCGCTTCGTCGATCGCCAGCCGCTGGCCGGGCGCTTCAACGACAGCACCGGGCCGCTGGTGGTCGGCAACGTCGTCGTGGTGACGGGGAATACGGCCGGCGCCGGCGATGGCGGCAACCGCAAGGAGGCCGCACCCGAAGACGTGCGCGGCTTCGACGTGGTCACCGGCAAACTGCTCTGGACGTTTCACGTCGTGCCTCAGCCGGGCGAGTTCGGTCACGAGACCTGGGGTAACGACTCGTGGAAATTCGCCGGCGATCTCGGGGCGTGGAATCCCATGACCGCCGATGAAGAGCTCGGCTACGTGTACGTCCCGCTGACCTCGCCGACGGCGGCGTGGTACGGCGGCTGGCGGCCTGGCGACAATCTGTTTTCAAATTCGCTCGTGGCGCTCGACGTCAAGACGGGCAAACGCGTCTGGCATTTCCAGACGGTGCATCACGACCTGTGGGACTGGGACAACATCGGGCCGCCGATGCTGGGGGAGATCACGGTCGACGGACGCCGCATTCAAGGCGGTGATGCAGGCGAACAAGGCGGCCTTTCTCTACGTGCTCGACCGGACCAACGGCCGCCCGGTGTGGCCGATCGAAGAGCGGCCGGTGCCGCAATCCACTGTTCCCGGCGAGCGTTCCTCTCCCACGCAGCCGTTTCCCACGAAACCAGCAGCGTTCGATCTGCAGGGCATCAGCGACAACGATCTCATCGACTACACCCCGGCCCTCAAAGAGCGCGCTCGCGCCATCGCGAAACAATACGTGATGGGACCGGTCTTCACTCCGCCCTCGGTGCCGAGCGATCAAACCGACGGCAAGAAGGGGACGCTGGTGCAGCCCGGCGCCTGGGGATCGGCGAACTGGAACACCGGCGCGTTCGATCCGGACACCGGCTACTACTACGCCATCTCGCAGACGCTGGGGCCGGCCAACCGGGCCGCCCGGAAGCAGACCGATCGGAGCGCGACGATGGAGTACGCGGACTTCGCGACGTCGCCCGAGCGGGCGGGGGAGCCCGCCTCGCAGGCGCCGCCGTCAACAGTGGACGCGATCAGCATCGACGGCCTGCCGATCATCAAGGGACCGTACGGACGCATCACCGCGATTGACCTCCATCGGGGCGAGCACGTCTGGACGACGCCGAACGGCGACGGGCCGCGCTTCCATCCGTTGTTGAAGGGTCTCAATCTGCCGCCGCTCGGCTACCCGAATCGTCCGGCGCCACTGCTGACGAAGACGCTGCTGTTTCTCGGCGAAGGCAGCAATGCGGTGAGCGGGACCGCGAACGTCGAGTGGACATGGGGGAAGAAATTCCGCGCGTACGACAAAGCCACCGGCAGCGTGATCTGGGAAATGGAGCTGCCGTCGGGAACCACCGCCGGACCGATGACCTATCTGCTCAACGGCAAGCAGTACATCGTCGTCTCGGTAGGCGCGCGCGATCATCCGCCCGAGTATGTCGCGCTCGCGCTGCCGTGAAGTGCGATCGAGGAGTGCCCGAAGAAACGTTTAGAGTGCGTCACGAAACGCCCGAAGCATGATCCTCGTCGGCGACCTTCGGAGGCAAGGCCCCGGGGAATCGGTCGACACTACGGCGTTTATCATTACCCTGTGAAGCTCGCCACGCTCGGCTTCGACGAGATCCGTCTCCTCACGGCTTCGCGATCGACGACGTCAGCGAGGACAGTCAGCGGCGGTTGTCGTCGATCTGCCGAATTGCCCATTGCACGGCGCGCCGTACCGCCGGCGAGCGATCGTCCTTGACGGCCTCGAGGGCAGGCAGCGCCGACCCGCTCTCGATCTGGCCCAAGGCCCATGCGGCGACGACGCGCACGTCGGTGTCGGGATCCTTGAGCAGGGGCGTGAGGCTGCGCACGGCCGTCGAGTCCTCGATCTGGCCCAGGGCCCATGCCGCCATCTGCCGCACATCGGCATCGCGGTCGTTCAGTGCGGGGGCCACCACGTCCACGCCCGCGCCGTCCTCGATCTGGCCGAGTGCCCACAGCGCGGTGAGCTTCACGTCGCGGTCGCTGTCGCGCAGAGCGGGCCCGAGGACGGAGACCGCGCGGCCACTTTCGATCTCGCCGAGGGCCCAGACCGCCATGCGGCGGACGCGCGCGTCGCCGTCCTTAACGAGCGGCGCCAGGACGTCCACGCCGGAGGCGTCTTCGATCTGGCCCACGGCCCAGATTGCGGTGCGGCGGACGTCCGCGTCGCTGTCCGCGAGCGCCGTGGGCAGCATCGGCACCGCCTTGGCGCTCTCGATCTCGCCCATCGCCCACGTCGCCGTGCGACGCACGGTGGCATCGCGGTCGCGGAGCGCTCGCTCAAGATGCGTGAGCGCCGCATCGTCTTCGATCTCGCCCAGCGCCCAGGCTGCGCGGCGACGCACCAGCGGCGACTCGTCGCCCAGCGCCTTGCCGAGCGGCGCGATTGCCAGTATGTCCTCGAGCTGGCCGAGCGCCCACACGGCCATGGCGCGGACGTTCGCGTCCCGATCGCCAAGGGCGTTGGTCATCATGCCGATCGCGCGCGGATCCTCGAGCTCGCCCAGGCCGAGCAGGCCGATCTCGCGGAGGCCGGCGTCGGCGTCCTTGGCCAGCGCGCTGAACTCGCTCGCCGCCCACGTGGGCTCCTCGCGCGCCACCATACGTGCGGCGATGCGTCCGACGCAGCGGCTCTGGTCACGCAGCGCGGTGCGGAACACGGCGAGCACCTTCTCATCCAGCGCCAGGCCTGCGCGATGGCTGACGTTCGGGCCCGAGATGCCGGGGCCGCCGGCAGCGAACGGCATGGGCATCGGCACGGGCATCGGCGTGGGCATCGGCGCCGGCATCGGCTCGTCAGCGAGGTCGCCGTCCCAACCCCAGCCCCACTGGTTCGCGAGCGTGCGCCCGGCCATCTCGCACACCACCGGATCGGCCGTCCGTAGCGAAGCGAGCAGGCGGTTGACCGCGTCCGCGTCGCGGAGGTCGGGTTGCTGGGCGGCCAGCGCGGCCGCGAGGAGGACTGCCGTCATGGTCATGGCTCCCTGGAAACGAGGCAGCGATTGGACGGGCCGCCGGGCGATTCGGTTGGAACGGTGGGCGCGGCGGACGACGTGAGCCGATGGCGACCGGTTGATCTCTGCGGACACGGCCCAAGCTGATCGGCGTCCCCTTGGAGCTGTGGGACGACCGGGGTAACGCCTCCGGTGTCAGGATCGATGTGAAGGATCGAGTTCGTGTTCCGATCGATGACCAGACGTCGCACATCGCGTCTGCTGCAGCGACTGGAGTATTCGCTGCGAGCCCTTGCAGCCAACGACTGCACCAGATTGTTCCTAATGACAAGTCGCCTTGTGGTTAGCACACGGCAGCGGTCGATCGTTCGTCAGTGCGGCGTTATAGCGATTGCTTCCTCCATTTCTCAGGTGCCATCGCTCAGCATTGTGCTCCTGCCAACTGCCGATGATTGCAACTTCAATGGGCCCGCAGTATCGATGTGTTTCGGAGAATGGACAATCTGTGCTGCTCGCACGTGTCGACATCGAGCGCGGTCTACCGACGAGGTCGAAGCTGAGAGGTGCGTTGCGACGGAGCGGTTCTTGCACTTCCGCAGAATGCGCCTGACACCGGACCGCGTCGCACTGACGTCCGGGAAGGTTGTGGCGCCGGAGTTCACCGATGCGCGTACACGCCTTCGCCCTTGCAACCCTCGCTGCTGTGACCGGCGCAGTGGCGGCCGCATATGCTCAGGTCCCTGGCCAGTCTGCGCCCTCGCCACCCGCGCACATGACGATCGCTGGGTGCCTGAAGGCGAGCCCGAATCCTAGCGGTGTGCCGGACACGACCACCTACACCCTGGAACCGATCGAGGCCGTGGCGCCCACGGCACCAGCGTCATCAACCGAAGCGCCAGCGGGCAAGACGGCTACTCGCTACACCCTTACATCGAGCGCGGCCATAGCGTTCAAGCCGCACGTGGGTCACAAGGTGGAGATCAGTGGACACCTGAAGGAACTGAGCGTAGGAAAGCCGGACGCGAAGGCGGCAGGTGAGCCCGCGTCGAAACCGCCCGAGCCCGGTGGCGCACACAACACGTTCGAAGTCACGGCGTTGAAGATGGTCGCGGCGGTCTGCCCCTAGACGCCCGGCTACTACGACTGCTTGAATGCGAGGTGGCGCACGGAACTTGCCCCGGATATCGGCGTGTTCGCCTGCGAAGCCATTCCAGCCATAGATAACGATCAGTCGCGAAGTGGCGAGGAATCACGTGCCTGGCGTTCGTCGGCAGATCGGCGTCGCCCGAGAGCAATCGCGTCCGCCCCTCCACCACGGTCATTGACACTTCCAGGCGTGCGTGCCAGCATCCGGGCATTCGGGTGGAGACCTCTACCGCAAAGTGCGAAAGGACCCGCTGACATGAAGCGACTGCTGATCGTCCTTACCTCGGCGTCGATGGCGATCGTGTCGGCGTCGGCGCAAGCCCCCAAGCCTGGCGCACGTCCGGCGACCACCACGTCGTCCACCATTCCGCGGACGGCGGACGGGAAACCGGATTTCACCGGCAACTGGACCAACGCCACGATTACGCCGTTCGAACGCGTGCCCAACCGGCCGCTCATCATCACCGAAGAAGCCGCGCGCGAGATGGAAACGAGCACGCGGCGCGCACTCGCCGCGCGTGAGGAGCCGGGCGATACCACCAGCGCCGCACCGCCCGCGACCGACACCTCGAACCAGAGCCAGAATCCGGAAGTGGTGGCGCAGTTCGAACGGCGCTGGCAAGCCGGCTTCGGTCCGGTCGGCGGATACAACTCGTTCTGGGTCGACACCGGTGAGCAGGTCCTGCGCATCGATGGCAAGCCGCGCAGCTCGATCCTGATCGATCCGCCCGATGGACGGATGCCGTCCATGACATCCGAAGCGCGCGCGCGCTCAGAGGCGATTGCCGAGCAGCGCCAGAAAGCCGGCGGCGAGTTCGATCACCCCGAGCTGCGACCACTCGCCGAACGCTGCATCATGTCGTTCGGCAACAATGCCGGACCGCCCATGCTGCCGAACTACTGGTACAACAACAACTACACGTTTACGCAGGCCGGAACGCAGCTGGCGATGCTGACGGAGATGGTGCACGACACGCGCATCGTCCGGATTGGCGGCGCGCATGCGCCCAAAAACATCCGTCCTTGGATGGGCGATTCCATCGGACGCTGGGAAGGCGACACGCTCATCGTCGAGACCATGAACTTCCACCCGCAGCACGGGTTCCGCGGCGCATCCGAGAACCTGAAGGTCACCGAGCGGTTCACGATGCGGGATGCGAACACGATTCTCTACAAGTTCACCGTCGAAGACCCGACGGCCT
Source organism: uncultured Acidobacteriota bacterium (assembly GCA_963807105.1). Taxonomy (GTDB): domain Bacteria; phylum Acidobacteriota; class Vicinamibacteria; order Vicinamibacterales; family UBA2999; genus DASPWV01. The sequence continues at coordinate 1,580,464 of CAWEAM010000003.1, forward strand.
GGACGACGACGTTCAGCGGCGAGCTGCCATTCCGCCGCTTGCCCGAGGGCGAGGCGGTGTACGAGTATGCGTGCCACGAGGGGAACTACGCACTCGAGGGCGTACTGAGGGGCGCGCGCGCACAGGAACGCGAGGCGTCGAAAAAGAAATCGCAGCAATAGTTAGTGCACGACCCCTTTGCGGTATGCCGCCTCCTCGCTATCGATGTAGGCGCGGTAGCCTTCGGGGTCGATGAACGGGTCCACTGGGTTCTTCGCCGTCTTGCCGGCGACGAACTTGCGGTAACGGCCCCACGGCCTCGCATGCGAGGTCACCCAGATGTCGGCGGGGAGGCTGCGCAGCACGCGGAAGCTTCGCTCCAAGTCGGCGTCCTGTTCTGCATACCGCATCCCTCCCATCACGCCCAGGGCGCAGGCGCTCACGACATTCAGCAGGCGGTCACCGTCGCGGACTTGGAACGACCACGAGGTGCAACCGCGCGAGTGGCCGCCGGTGACGTGCGCGGTGACCGCGATCGGCCCGAGACGGATCGTGTCGCCGTCCTTGAATCGGTGATCGACGCGCGGTGCGGGGTAGCCGACGACGCCGATCCGAATGAGCGCTCTCAACGGCAGGATCATGTCGGCGTCGTCGCCGCCTGCTGCGATAGCGTCCGCGCTCGCTTCGCTCGCCCACAGCTCAGCGCCCGATGCCTGCTGCAGCACGTTTAGTCCACCCGCATGGTCAGGGTGCGGCTCCGAGTTGAGGAGCACTTCGACGTCCTTGATGTCGAAGCCAAGCTTCGCGATGCTCGCCATGATCATCTGCGCGGTGGTGGGATAGCCAGCGTCGAGCACGACGTGGCCTTCCGGTCCAGTGATCAGGAACGCAGCGATGTCGCTTGCGCCGACATAGTAAAAGTTGCCGGCAATGCGGAACGGTTCGGCGGGCTGTTGCCCGCCGATCTTGTTCGCGTTGAGCCACCTGCCGACGGGTATCAGCGCAAGAACGCTCAGCGCACCGAGTAATAGCAGGACGCGTCGCCTGGTGAACAGCGGCATTCTAGTTAACTTACTCCCTCAATGCACTTGGGTTGAGGTATTCCGGCTCAGAGCTGATGCACCGAGTGGGCCGCATTCGAGGCTGTTCGGGTGCCAACGTGTGGTCGAAGGGGATGGCGCGGGTCAGCTCTTGACCCTTGATGTTGTCCTCCATCTGGCCCCGGGATTTGGTTGACACTCCGGCGTTACTCGCGAGGAGAGGCTGGTTGCGAGGGCGTGCAGCCGGCGGTACTTGCAGCTGTGGAGCGGGGCTGCGTGATCGGAAACGGCTTGAATGTATGTTGACGTCGTCGCACCTCGCAAGAGCGGGCTCGACGCGATTCAGCGCTTCGTAGCTACCAACGATCCGGCGATGATTCGGTACGACACACTGAGGAAACTACACTGCACGTCAGTCGTGATCCGTCAGAAGTGCATCGATGTCGATGTTGAAGAGCCTGTATGCCTGCCGCCGGTGCTCCACGATTTCCGGGAACTTCTTCAGCAGGTATCTTGCGTTGGCGCACAAGGTGTGGGTGTTTTTCTCGTGGTTCACCGGATGATCGAGGTGATAGCAGACCGCGTTTCGACTTGCGAGGAAGATCGGTACAAGCCCGTGCTGATAAAGCCGGTATGAGAAGTCGATGTCCTCCTCGCCCCAGCCGAAGAAGTTCTCGTCCCACAAACCGATATCAACAGCATAGCTCCGCCTGACGCTGAGGTTGTTTCCTGCGCACCACTCCCATTTGTCGTAGTAGCCCAGCCCCCTGACCCTCTTGCATTTGAAGTCGCTCGGGGGCATGGCGTATTCGACGCGCGCGATATCGCCTTCCCGGTCCTGCCTGCCGATCTGGTTCAGGCACAGATCCATTCCTCGGTCCTGTTCCGCGACCGAGATGCTGTATCGCGGCCCCCGCAAATAGACGCACCCCAGGCGGTCGTGATAGCGCCGGATCTCCTGAAGGTAACCCGATCCCAGCAGCATGTCGCCATCTAGATAGAGGATTAGGTCCGTATCGAGACGTCTGCTGCCGGCATTACGCGCATGACTTCTGCGGCCAAGCGTTTCGGAGCGGTTTCGAGGCAGTGGAAGCTGATGGTAGATCGCGGAATGAGTGTTGCACAGGTGTCTCAGCCGCGCCCGTTCTTGCGCCTTCGAATTGTCGTCGACCACGACGACCTTCTCCGGCCTCGTGGTCTGAGCCGCAAGCGATCGAAGGACGCCAGACAACTGGATGGAGTTGTCATGGCAGGGAATCACGACGCCCAGCGACGACTGGGTCGTTCCCAATCTGTCAGCCTCCAGCGGGTGGCTGGGTCGAGTCCGCTTGCATCAAGCGCGCGATTTCCTTGACCTCCGTGTCCCTATTGCGCATGACACCAAACATGCACAGGGTCGCGATGATGCTGACTCCGAGCAGGAGATCTTCAATGGCCAGCTCCTGAACTGTCGCGGGCCAGGGAGCCGATCTCTTGCTGACGTACAAGAGAAGAGCCAGAACTGCGCTAGTTGTCTTTGCTAAACACGTTGTTCATCCGGAGCGCTCTGGAAAGAATGGAGTTACCACACAACCATTCGCCCAGAGAGGTGCCCCGGATGAAGCTCCATCGTAATGCGAACAGTACGCCGTCGTCCCGTCTGTTGCTCGTCCGTCGAGGACCGTTCGAAGGCTGGAGCCGTCCGGCGGTCGCGCAGGCGGCCGGCTTGAGTGAACGCACTGTGGCGAAGTGGGTGCAGCGCTTCCGCGACGCGGGTGTCGCTGGGCTTGAAGATGGCTCGTCTCGCCCCGGGGCGCCCGCGCATCAGACGGCGCCGTGGGTCGTCACGCTGATCCAGTGGCTGCGCGAGCAGCACGGCCTGCCCGCGTGGGCGATCGGGCAGGCGCTGCGGGTGCCGCGCTCGACGGTAACCACTTGGCTGCAACGACTGGGGCTCAATCGTCGGCCCGTCGCGCCCCCGGTGCCGATCCAGCGCTACGAGTGGCCGCGCCCCGGCGACATGATCCATGTCGACATCAAGCCGCTGGGCCGCATCGGGTGTGTCGGGCATCGGATCCACGGGGATCGTCGGCGCGCCAGTCGCGGGGTGGGGTGGGAGTATGTCCACGTCGCCGTCGATGATCATAGTCGAGTGGCCTATGTCGAGGTGCTCAGCGACCAGCTCGGGCCGACATGCGCCGCCTTTCTGCGGCGGGCGGTCGCCTGGTTTCGGGCGCGCGGGATCCGCGTGCGCCGCGTGCTGAGTGATAACGGCAGCGGCTATCGCTCGCAGGTGTATCGAGCGGTGTGCGACGCGCTCCTCGTGCGCCATCGGCGGACGCGGCCCTACACGCCACGGACCAACGGCAAAGCGGAGCGGTTTATTCAGACGCTCCTGCGGGAATGGGCGTATGCGCTGGCGTACTCGACGTCGGTCGAGCGCCGACGCGCCCTGCGTCCCTTCTTGGCCTACTACAACCGTCGCCGGCCACACGCGAGTCTCGCCTATCAGCCGCCGTGGTCGAGGCTCCGGAGCGCTGCGTGATGAACAACGTGTTTGACTTCAACAGCTAGTCCAAAAGACGCCACGCGTCGCAAGTTTCGCGAGACGACCGATCGCCTTGCTGGCTACCTGCAACGCAACGGTATGCTCCCAGCCCCGTGATCCGACCAGCGTGCCCTCGATCCGGTGCCTGATGTAGAGGCCCAATTGCGCGATCTGCAGGTCGTTGTATGCCCAGCCGATCGCCAAGCCGAGAGTCACTATCGGGTAGATCAGGAGGGCGCTCGGTGAATCCCTGAGGCCAACGGTCATCAGCGCACCCATCGCTGCCAGCGAAAACGAGATCAGCTGATGCTGCATCTCGGAGCGTTTAAGGATCTCTGCCCGCAGCTCCCTGTATTCGGCAAGCAGAAAGTTCGAGAAGTCATTTGTGTTCCGCTTGTCGGCCGCCTGGTTCGGAACGCTACTCATCACGTCCTCGCCCTGATCGCATAGTGCCACCTGCGCATCACGTGGTCCGCCGCAGCCCAGACGCCGATGTTGTCATGGTCCGGATCAGTGCTGGGAGTTTTCCAGCCCGCTGTCTCCATGCAATCGTCCAGCTCGATCTGCAGCGACGGCGCGCGCTGTTTCCACCCGGACGATCCGCCATTCAATATCATGCGACGACCCCTTGCAACGGGTTCGACGATCCACCCCCGTTCCGGGATGGCGAACCGCCTGGAATCGATCCGAATCGATTCGACATCCCACAGTTCGTCAGACACGTGCATCGACGAAGCGAACACCGGCTTGAAGGCCTCTCCCCGCCGGCGATCCAGTTTCACATCGCCCTCGACGCTGACCCGTACGGCACAGACAATGCCGTCGGTCTCGGGCTGCCGCACGTGCACTTCACCCAGCACGTGGAGACGCGACACGGATCCCGAGAACGACAGGATCAGAGACGACTGACATGCCTGCGATGCGACGGAGATTGGACCGCCCTGGTGATATCGGCCTCCCTCCCAGAACGAGGGCAAGACGACGATGGAGGTGCCCCAGTCACTACCAGGCCCGCAGTTCAGCCGCAGGAAGCCCGAGTCCGCGTGAAAGGCGACATATTGGGGGAAATGGTGGCCATGACCGAATCCGGCTTCGAGCACATGGCCTCTCCACAAGAGGCTCCAGGAGCACGCTTCCGGTGGTTGATTCGAATCAGCCCGCATTTCAATATCTCAGCTTCATCAAGCCACAGTTGACGCCACGTTATTATGCTCGCCCAGTTATTGGGTCGTGCGGCGCGAAGTGAATGAACCGGTGGGCGTCGGTGTCGGTGTGCTGCGGCGATCTGTCTGATGCGGCCGGATCACCAAACTAGTCCGGGCGATTGGCGGCGGTGCGGGTCAGAAAGCGTATATCCGGGATGGTCGCCACCTTTGTCTTCCGATCTGCGACCTTCGCGGCCGACGTCGTGCGGCTTCAAGGGCGAAAGGGGAGCCCCGGAGCTGGTATCACCCTTGCCTCTTGATGGCGCATGCCCCCTTCGATGCGATTAGTGTTTGACGAGCCGACGGTCATGTGGCGGATGCAGCGGGCTGACGGCCTGTTGTCTCACGCGGTGATTGGTCCGCGTTCGGACGGAGCGGTCGTGGTGTGGTTCATCAACGACCGTCCCCTCGGATATCGAGACTTCGGCGATTGGACCAGCGCACTCCGCTGGAGCGACCAGATGCAGGCCCAGAACTGGGCGGTGGGCTGGCGCCTCGCGGCTGAGTAGACGATGCGCCTCCGGAGGAGGACGCCATTCCGCCGCCTGCGCTGGCTTGTCCCACGCGGCGTAGAAATCGGCGCGTTCGCCCGCGCTAGTGAGGCTGTCGCGCTCGTGGGTCGGGATTGAGTCGAGGCGCTGGCGCATCCCTTCATATCCGCCAACAATCAACTGCTCAGCGAACCGCCGCTGGCCCGCGAGACCGGCGCCGAGCAGACTTTCCGTGTTGAACCGGATCCATTCATTTGGGACCGCCTTCTCTCTTGCGGTTTGGCGCGGCGAAAAGCGCAAGCCTCGTTCAGCTCGTTTCTCCGCTCCTGGGGCGACAATCATTCATAAGGTGACGTGATCATGCTGATACTGGTTGCGACCGACCGTGAGGTCGTCGTCATTGATTTTGAGCGAGGCGTCGCGGCGCCAGCGCACGGGATCGGTGACCGCCCCACATGCCTGACCGCGGATCCGCTGGTTCACGGGCGGGCGTGGTGTGGCACCCACCGGGACGGTGTGTTCAGGAGCGATGATGGCGGCAGGTCCTGGCAGTCGGTCGGCCTCGCGGGCCGGCTGATTATGGCCGTCAGTGCGAGCCCCGCGGACCGGGACGTGGTCTGGGTAGGCACCGAGCCAAGCGAAGTGTGGCGCTCAGGGGACGCTGGGAACACGTGGGAGAAGACCAGCAGGTTGGAGACGCTGCCGTCGTCGTCCGAATGGTCCTTTCCGCCGAGACCGGATACTCATCACGTCCGCTGGATTGCATGTCACCCGCTCGACCCGGACCGACTTTGGGTCGCTATCGAGGCCGGAGCGCTCGTGTCCACGATCGACGGCGGCCGCACATGGAGCGACCGCGTGCCCGGTGGACCATGGGACACCCACGAGCTCGCCATTCACCACAAGGCTCCCGATACACTGCGCGTCTCCGCCGGCGACGGATATTTCGAAAGTGACGATGCCGGTGCCACGTGGCGCTCGCCCACGGTCGGCCTCGAGGTCGGCTACCTGCGCAGCGTGGCGATCGATCCGGAGCAACCGGAGGTCGTCGTGGTATCGGCGTCGTCCGGACCGTACTCCGCGTACGTGGCTGGCCGATCGGATGGCCGGTTGTATCGCCGTCTCACTCGCGACCGTTGGGAGCGCGTCGGCGAGGGCTGGCCGGAGCCAGCCAGCACAATCGCGCCTCTGCTCTGCGCCGGCGCGAAAGGCGGAGAGCTGTGGGCCGCGGATGAGCGTGGCGTGCACCGTTCGGATGATGGCGGGAAGAGTTGGCGCCGCGCGGTCGGCTATGCCAGGTTCCCGCAGCATCTACGCGGCCTCGCGCTGGTGCAGTGACCGTCGACCATTCGACGAGTCGGACCTGCACTGCGCCGTGGGTTTCTACACGGGGCACCTCGGCTCACATCCGCGCGCACAGCGAACGGCCCGCCGCGACTAGGCGGGCGAGTGGAGCGCGTTTCAGACGACATCGATGCGCGCCATCATGCTGTGGTCCTCATGCTCGAGATTGTGACAATGGAGCAGGTATCGTCCCTTGTACCCGCGCCAACGAATGATGACTTCCACCTCCTCGCCGTCTTCGATCGCGACGGTATCTTTCCAGCCACCCTCCTGCCGCAACGGCGCACGCCGGTTCCGGCTCAGCACCTGGAACGGCGCCAGATGGGTGTGCACCGGATGCAACATCGTCCGTCCGACAAATGGGCGGTTGACGAAGCGCCAGACCTCGACGTCGTCAAGTCGGGGACTCGCGTCGACGCGCAGCGGGTCGAATTTCTCGCCATTGATGACCCAATGAACACCAGGTGGCACGCCGAGGGTGGGCTTCCCACCAAACACGAAGGTGCGAGTCCGAACGGCCTGTGACCGATCCAGCGGCTCGATGTCGCCGAGACGCTCGGGAACGCGGCTGTCGTCGCGCGCCGTGCGCACGACATCGAACCGCATCACGGATCGGAGTGGGCCTTCCCCACGCCTGTTTTCGAGCACCACTCGGGTTCCAAGGGGATAGACCGAGAAATCAACGACGACTTCGATCCGTTCTGCCATCGCCAGGGCGATGGTCGAGAGGACGACGGGCGCCGCCAGCAGCCCTTGATCGCTGGCAATCTGAATCAGCGGGTGATGCGTGCTCAGTGCCAGGCGCATGGCAGTTGCGTTCGAGGCATTCAGGATGCGGAAGCGGTACTTTCTCGTCGCGACCTCGAGGAACGGCCACGGCGCGCCGTTCACCAGGATCACGCGACCACTCGCGCCATGGTGCCCGTCATGGTCGTAGTCGAGCTCGCCGTCGGCCGTGAATGCCCGATCGTGAAGCATCAGCGGAACATCGTACGGACCGTTCGGCAGCTGGCTCTCAATCTCGGAATCCTCTTTCAGCAGGTAAAAGCCGGCGAGGCCCATGTAGAGATTTCGTCCGGTCCCACGCCAACTGTGATCGTGATACCAGAGCGTTGCCGGTCGTCCGAGGTTGTCGTATTCGTGGGTGCGCGCTTCTCCTGGAGCGAGCGTATCGGTAGGGAAGCCATCCGACGGCGGGGAAGTCACCCCGCCATGCAGATGCGCCACGGTGGGAACGCCCAGATGGTTCGTGTGCGTCACTACGGCAGCCCTTCCTCGGCGGGCCTCGATCGTCGGGCCGGGAAAGATGCCGTGTACCCCCAGATTTGCGTGTGCGTCCCGCGGATGACCTCGACCAAGGCTTGGCGCTGGGCGATTTCGTAGTAGTCGGCGCTCGAATCGTGTCGGACAGGCCGCAGGACAGGAAGAACCGGAAGCGGGGTGCGGAATTGCGGGATCGCAGAACGCGCGCGTCCCGGCCGTGCGACAGCAAGGTGGAGCAAGGCAGCAGAGCCGCGCGCCAGAAACTCTCGGCGATCGAATGTCATTGCCTCCATTTCCGCGCCTCTTCGTCCTGGTACTCGATTGGGATCCCCGAGCGGGCTTCAACGGCACCGAGTGTCGAGCGGACCATGCTCTTCCCCAGCTCGATCACGATGACCTCGCTTCTACCCTGGTCACCCGCGTAGGTCATCGTGAGGTAATGTGCACGGCTCTTTGCCGACAGCGACATGAGGCCGGGCGGACCGAGAAGGTACAGCCGCACCGACGACGAGCGGCGCTCGACGGGACGTCCGCTGCCCGAATTCGAGATGACGGATTGATTCGTAGTCGATGCGGAGACGCTCGGCGGCAAGAGGGCTGTTCTCTGGAACGAAGACGAAGTGGTGTGCGCAGATCTCGACGCGCCCTTTGATCGCGGTACCCGACCGATTGAACCGGGCGATGGTGCCGCCAACGTACGCAGCCTTGTCGCGCGCGACAGCCGCCAACCAAACCGGATTCGCGAGGAGAACCAGCAATGAGACCGCGGCCATGCCTTTCATGAGGCGCTCCTGGCATCGACTACCGACCAGTGCTCCGGTTTCGACGGGATGTCTTCCAGCTCGCGCAGCAATGTGCCACTCGCGGCATCACTGCGTACCGACTTGCCAAGCTGTTCGGCCGCCGCTCGATAGGTGGGCTGCTGGAGGACGTTTCGAATAGCCGCTGCAATGGTGTCGGCATCGGCCGTCCGCTTGAGTGCGATGCCGGCGCCGCGTGCGGTGACCCGGACCGCTGTATCACCCTGGTCCCGGCCGTGTGGCAGCAACACCATCGGCACGCCGGCCGCGAGCGCTTTCACGACGGTGCCATGTCCGCCATGCGTGACCACGGCGGCCGCATGTTGCAGCACCTCACGATGGGGTGCGTGTGCGAGAACGGTCACATTGGGCACGGCGTTCAGCGCCGAGGCGTCGATCGCGGGACCGGTCGTGACGATGCCATGAACCGGTAGAGCGCTCAATGCAGCGATGACGCGCTGCAACGGGCCGATCTGATCCTGGAACGTTGAGGACATCGCGACGAGGACCAGCGGGTTGCCGTCGCTCGGCAGCGTCCAGGATGAGCCCCGAGACCAGACGGGGTCCTCGAGCACAGGGCCGACGTATCGGGCGCCAGCCGGCAGTACTGCCGGAAAGTCGAGCGCGGGCGACGTCATCACGAGCTGTCGGTGCGCGCCGCGCACCTGATCGAACAGGTGTTCGAGTGGGGCGAGACCGTAGCTGCGTCGTAGCGTGTTGAGCTCCGTGAGCCCTTTGCGGTCCCACTGACGCTCGATGATGCGGTTCAGCGTCTCGTCGCGCCACCGGCCGAGGAGACCGCGTGCCGGCCGGAGGCCCATGCCGAACGGTGGCAGTCCTCGCGCCGGCAGCGGATAGACGTTCGGAAACAACACGACGAACGGAATGCGGGCAGCTTCGGCGGCAAGCATGCCGCCAAGGCAGAACATCGAACAGACCACGAGCGACGGTCGGCATCGAGTGATGGCCTCCGTCACATCCGAAGCATATGCCGCGGCGGCACCGACGAGCAGCGTGTCCACCAAGCGGTCGACGAGCTGCCAGGGATACCTGCACTCCCAGTCTCGTACGGGATCGTGCTCCGGCCGGCGATTCGTTCGATTCGGCGCACGAAGCCAGCGCCCGAACTCTGCACCGGTCGAGGTGACCTCGGGTGCGACGGAATCATCGGCAAGCACCGTCACCGCGTGGCCGCCCTTGATGAGCCTGTACACGGCATGGAGCTCCGGTGGCATGTTGCCACCCCCATCGACCAGCGCGAACAGGTACCTGGCGGGGCCTCATCGGGGCCTCCTGGAAGACCGTCGGCCCCTCCCGGTTCTTGTGCCGGCGCTGCCAAGGATCCCGTAGACCAGCTCGCGCATGATCCGCTCCGTGTCGGCGCGGGACAGCCGCAGGTCGCGGCGAAGGAGCTTCCACGTGTAGACATCCGTCGCCACGTGCAATGCGTAAATGGCCTGGCGGCGCGCGGCCGGCGTCTTCGGAAGGAGATCCGTAAAGATGCGATCGAGCCATGCCTGGTGACCGGCGCGGGCGCGATCGAGCAGCGGCGCTAAGGAGCCAAGCCGTTCGGACGCGACGGCCCATCGCGCATTGGCATCGCCGAACCGTTCGTACTCGCTCACCAGAACGGCGATGGCGCCTGGGTGGTCGCCCGGCGCAGCCTTGTCGCGCGCCGCTTGCGTCTGACGGCCGAGTAATTCCGCCGCCGCCGCTCCCACATGTTCCTTCGCCGCGAAGTGATTGAGTACCGTCTGATGTGAGACGCCCGCCGCTTCAGCGATGGCCGCCAGCGTGATGTCTTCGTACGGCTGTGCGAGCGCCAGTTTGAGGGCGGCCTGCACGATCCGTTCACGCGTGGCGTCCACCCCCTCGGCCCGGACCGCCATGGTGTAGGTTTGCCGGCGTCGCGATGCCATTTGACTATCACTACAACCAATATTGAGTGCCGGTCAAGCTAAATATGCGGCGGAGGAAACCAGAGGCCGACATGCTCCCCGCGGCTAGGCTGCTCGAGCGAGACGATGAGTGGGCGTGGCCGAGCGTTGCGACGTTAGCGCCCGAGCCGATCAGCCACTAAAGGCACGAACGCTGTCCGCGACTGCGCAGTCGCTTGACTTCCCGGCCAGGGACCGGCAACACTGCCATGTGCGCCGGGAGCGCCCGCGGGTCCGCGCGAAGGACTGAGTCCACCCCTACTCGCTCACACGACTGCACGGCCGTCTCCGTGCTGGCCGGCTTGCGGACCGCTGGCATGCAGCATGGAGGCCCTATGACGGCCAGGCAGTTACCCGAGCGCCCGAATCTCGACCAACTGAAGCGGCAGGCGAAAGATCTTCTGCGCGCCGCGCGAGCCCATGACGCCGAAGCACTCGCGCGATTCCGCACCCTGCCGGCCTTCGCGCACCATTCCGACGCAGATCTCAAGCGCGCATCGCTCGGACTCCACGACGCGCAATCAGTCATCGCGCGCGAGTACGGACTCGACTCGTGGAACGCGCTTCGCGAGCGCGTGGAGGAGCTCACGCTCGAATTCGGCGCCGCCGCGGACTCGTTCATCGAAGCCGCGACCGACGGTCGAGCCGATCGCGCAGAGCGCGTGCTCGCGCTGCATCCGGGCATTGCGCGCGCGAACTTCCACGCGGCGCTGGTCCTCGGCGACGCTGAGACGGTCGAGCGGCGCCTCGCCGAAGACCCGCGACCTGCCCTCGAGCGCGGCGGCCCACGCGGTTGGGAGCCGTTGCACTACGTCTGCTACACGTCGATTGGCGCTCGCGCGGAGACTCGCGAAACCGGCCTGGTCGCGATTGCCCGCCGGCTTATCGCGCTTGGCGCCGATCCGAACCTGCGCTTCCCGTGGCGGCATCACGAGGTCGAGCGGCCGGTGCTCTGGGGCGCGGTGTTCGTCGTGCGCTCGCTCCCGCTCGCCACGGTGCTGCTCGATGCGGGCGCCAATCCGAGCGACGGCGTGACGCTCCCGCTCGCGGCTGGCGCGGGCGACATCGCCGGTACTCGACCTGCTACTGGCTTACGGGGCGGACGTGAATCGGCCGTGGGCGACCGACGGCTCCGCGCCGCTCTACGCGATTCTCCATTGGTCCAGGACGGCCGATGGCGTGCTGTGGCTGTTGGTGCACGGCGCCGATCCCGATCCCGTGTTTGCCGCGAACGGCGAAACGCCGCTGCATGTGGTGGCTGCCAGCTGGGACGCGTCGCTGGCCGAGGAGCTGGTCAATCGTGGCGCGGATGTGAACCGCCGGCGCGCTGACGGGCGTACGCCGTACGCGATGGCCGAGTTGAACGGCAATCGCGACGTCGCGAGCGTGGTTGCTATCGCACGGAGCGGCAAGCGAGTTATCCGCCGTGGATCAACTCGTAGCGGCGTGCAGTCGCGGCGACCGATCTGCCGCCAGCGCGATCCTGGCCGAACGCCCGGACCTTCGGAACGAGATCGCCCCCGAGCACTATCCGGCGTTCTACCGGGCGGCGGAACGCAATGACCTCCCCGCGCTCGAGGCCATGCTTGCGTGCGGCTTCGATCCGAACCGCGCCGACGAGTCGATCGGCAAAACGGCAGTGCACGTCGCCGCAATGGAGGGCTGGCCCGAGGCGGTGCGCCTGTTGCTCGCTCATGGCGGCTCGGTCGCGGTGCGCGATCGCGAGTTCAACGCGCCGCCGCTCATCTGGGCCGCCGAAGGATCGCGTACGTCTCGGGCGGGCCGAGACCATGCGGCGGTGGGCCAGCTGCTCCTGGACGCCGGGTCGCCGGTCGAGTGGCAGACGGGCGCGGAGCCCGCCGAGGCGATCGTGGAAATCGTGAACGCCTGGAGGGGCGTCGCGTAGCGAGGGCTGCCGACGTTACCCCGTCGGCATGTACCAGTTAGCCAGATATTGGTCCAGCTGGTCGAACGTAGGTGCGGCAGAGCGGAATGCAATATAGCCGTCCGGACGCACGAGATATTGGGCGGCATCCCGCACGCCCAGGCGCGCAAACGCATTCCCTTTCTCATCGACCAATGGACCGTCAGATCCAGAAGGACTGAGGCAGTACGTGGACATGACCCGCCCGTAGCGTTCCGACAATTTGTCCAACTCGATTGAATCCCACCTGCGCGCATCTCCGCACAGCAGCAGCGCGAGGTGTGGTCCCGCCAGCGCCTGCTGGAGATACGTAGAACGGCCGTTCACGAGAACCTCGGCGTCTGGAAGACGATCGCCCGGACGAGGACCGTCCCGCTGTCTGGGTTCTCCTTCGGCGACGGCTGGACTCTTGCGGTATCGGATGCCGAGCTCCGACACGAACGCGAAGGCGGTCCGGCGGAGGCGGCGCGACTCCAGAAGGTGTGGAACGACGTGCGGTACCGCGACCCGTCTGGCCCACGTCGCCAGGGGACGTCCAGACATCACACGCGTGAACGTACTGAACAGCCTGTCGGTGTATCGGAGCAGGAACTGACCGACCGGCCAGCGTTCGGCTTCGTACGTATCCAGCAAACGATTGTCGGCAAGGCCGCGGGCAACCAGGCCCAGTTTCCATCCCAGGTTCCACGCATCCTGAATGCCCGTGTTCATACCCTGCGCGCCCACCGGGCTGTGGATGTGCGCTGCGTCGCCGGCAAGGAAGACGTTGCCCTTGCGATAGTTCGCAGTCTGCCGATGGTGGAGATGAAAGCGGGTGAGCCACGCAGGATCGCGGAGGCGAATCGTTCTCGCGGTTGGTGGATCGACGAGGGCTTGCAGTTCCGATAGGTCCAAGTCGCCAACCAGTCCGGGTGACAAACTTCGCTGCGGTTCAGACTGTTTGTCCGCGGCCATCGCAATAACGCGCCACGTCGTGGGCCGTCCGAGCGGAAAGAACACCGCGACGCCACCGCCGCCGGCGAAGGAGTTGATCGCGTTCGGTTCGAGCGGACCGTCGGCTTCGACGTCGCCTAGAGCGAAGTCCTGCGGATAGCTTCCGCCTTCGAATGCAATGCCGCTTCCCTTTCGCACAGCGCTATGTGCACCGTCGCATCCGACCAAAAATCGCGTGTAGAGCCGTTCATGCCGACCATCATCGCGTTGGAGCAGACACCGCAGGCCATCATCCCCGCGTTCAAACGCAACCAGCTCGGCGCCGCGTTCGATCAGCACACCGGCGGCACTCAGGTAATCGTTCAGTACACCCTCAGTCTCCGCCTGCGATACGAACAGGATGAACGGAAAACGGGTGTCCACCGCACCGATATCACCAAGGATCACGGCCGCCACCGCTCGGCCTTCGAGGTGTAGCTTGAGGCGCGTGCTCTTATTGCCTCGGGCGACGAGCCGTTCTCCGAGGCCGAGCATCTGCAGCAGCTCGATTGTGCGCGCCTGAACGGCGAGCGCACGAGATTCGCGTGTGCGATCGCGTTGCCGGTCGATGATCCGAAAGCGTGCTCCGAACGTCTGAAGCTGAGTCGCCAGCGCCAGTCCAGTCGGACCGGCCCCAACGATTAATGCATCGAGCTCTGAGTTCCTCTGCGACATTCTGTGCGGTCCCCTCAGATTCCCACCCGAGTGCACGGAGGGTCGTCGCCGATTCCCACTCAGAACAATTGTGATAGCTCAACCGGTCATGGGCCAATGGAGATCACGCGTGATCAACGATCACGACGAATCACCACCCGTGCAGTGTCACTGGCGGATGTGCCGAGTCGGGATGGCTGGATGCATTACGTCATTGTTATGCCTTTTCGCGGCGACGCGCAGCACGCCGCCTCGCGGCCTGTTTCGGAATAGGGTGTGGGATCACGGCATTCCGAATGACGTCGGCGTAGAGCGACCAATCGGTCGGTAGCGCAGCAGGCGCCTCATGGGCCAGCTGCAGCAGGCCACGATACGCGGCATACGCCAGGACGGCGTAGGACTTGCCCAGTGCAGGAGAGAAGCCGAGATTGCTGTAACAGCGCTCCAGATAGGCGATCCGCGCCGAGGCAACACGGGCGAGCACCCGACGAACGACCGGGTCGTCCGCGGCTTCAGCCAGCGCCACGTACAGCGATCGCGATCGCGGCGGCTGCGACGCGGCATCCAGCATCAGTTCGAGGCGGCGTCGAGCATTAGTCACCGCGTCCAGACCCCGCATCGCGTCGGTCGTCGCACGCTGCTCCCATCGTGCCAAGGCGGCGGCGAGCAGCTCCGAACGGCCGTGAAAGTGCCAGTAGAAGCTGCCCTTCGTGACGCCAAGCCTGGCGGCTAGTGCGCTGACGGTCAGGGCGCTCAGGCCTTGTTCCGCGATCAATTGCAGCGCCGCCTCTGCCCAATCAGACGCGGTCAAGGTCGGTTCACCGAGTCGTTCCTTGCCAGTCCCGGTTCGCGCCATACGATGGATTCTCTCCATACCTCAGAGTATTGACAACAGCGCTCTCAGTACCCTAGGGTATGGAGAGGGCAGGAGAGCAAACATGCAGCAGAGTCAGCCATCCGACATCGCCCTGCTGGAGGACGGCTTCGACGCCGTAGAGCGAGACGCGCGCGCGCTCGTCAGTGGGCTGACTGAACTGTCGGGCGCCTGGCGGCCCGACGCCAACTCGTGGAGCGTTGCGGAATGCCTCGATCATCTGGCGATCGCGAACCGTGTGTACCTGGGCGCGATGCAGCCGGTGGCCGAACGTACGTTGAGGCAGGGCCGAAGACGCCGTGGACCTGCACAGCCGGGAGTGATCGGTCGCTGGTTTATCCGAACGCTCGAGCCACCGGTGACATCTCGATTCAAACGCGCGGCGCCGGAACGTATTCGACCGCGCCGCACTCGGTCGCTTCGCGATTCGATCGCACAGTTTCTTGCATCCCACGACGAGGTGCGCGCGTTCCTGCGGCGCTACGCGGACACCGACTTGGCGGGGGTGCGCTTCCCGAATCCGTTCGTTCGCGGCGTTCGATTCAGCCTCGCGACGGGCCTGCACGTCATTGCGGCCCATGAGCGACGCCACCTCTGGCAAGCCTGGCGCGTGCGCCAGGCTGCGGAGCGTGCGGACGCGGCGTAGGCCAATAGACGCGAGCGCACTCGTCGCGAAGGAATTGCGGAGCGACCGTGCTCGAGAGGTAGCGTTGATGCCAAGAATCTCGCCGCGAGAGTTCGAACGGCTGCCACTGCGAGTGCATCAGTTTCTTGCCGGCGTGCCGCTCCACGACGTGTGGGCGGTCGACCTGCCGCGGACGCGCTCGGGGATCACCCTGGATGAGTACTTACGGGCCGCAGATGGACGTATGTTCAGACTCTCAACGGTGATACGAGCGCTCCTGAGCATCCGGTTCTTCGTCGGGAGGCTCCTCGGGTGGGATCGCGAGCCGGATGGACCCGTCGCGGAGACTTTCGCAACCCGACTGACATCGGCCGATCTCTCGCAAACGCTTACGCCAGCGGGTACGCGCGAAAGACTTTTCCGGACCGTGTACCGCTTCAAAAACGAGCAGCTTCTCGAGATAATCAACCGTACCGCCCACGCCGCAGCGTTGAGCGCTCTGGTCGAAACGGGAAATGCCTACCGCCTCTATTTCGCGGTTTACGTGCGCAGCGTCGGCCGCTTGACGCCGTTTTACATGGCTCTTATCGACCCGTTCCGGAGGTTGATCGTCTACCCGTCGCTTCTGCGCAGCGTTCGCACGACCTGGAACGAAGCGTTCGGCAAGCCGGCCAGTGAATGAGCTCAAGGGCGCGCTTCGAGTGACCGATCCGGCACTGCCCTCAAATAGGTAGCCGCGGATCTCGACAATCCCGAATGTCGGTAAAGAGCCCATCCCAGGTTGAGGTTTCGCTCGGCTGTTCAGCACCGCCATCTCAGCCGGCGGTAGCGTGGTGATGGGCGTCACGAATCTTCCGCACCGACCGGAAAAGGGGTCAGACCCCTTTTCCGATCCGTGCGGAAGTCCACAGGTGCTACTTGACCACAACCACCACGCCGCTCGACAGCGGACCGATACCGGCGGCGTTTACCGCGCGCACACGCACGTAATACGTGCCGGGTGGAACCGGCCCCGACGAGAAGGTCGTCGCTGGACCGAGCATCACGCGAGCTAGGTCCGCGAGCCCGTTCGCCGAACCCGCTTCGAGCACGTATCCGGTCGGTGGACTACCAACCGTTGGCGCGGTCCACGACAGCGAGACGCTCGACCCGGCAACCGTCGCGCTGAGATTGCTCGGCGATCCGGGGAACGTGGAGCCGGAGCCGATGGTGAAGAAGACCTCGCTCGACGCTGCGCCCGTGCCGCACGCATTGGCAGCTTTGACGCGGAGGAAATAGGTGCCCGGAGGGGCGGTGGTGTCGAGTGTCGTCGTCGACTCCGGAAAGGACGTCGTCAGAATGTTGTTGAGGCCGGACGCCGAGCCCACCTCGAGGATGTAGCGCGCCACGTTGCCCCGTGCTTTGCCCCACTCGAGATCCACGGAGGTCCCGTCGACGAAGGCGCCGAAGAACGAGGGCGGCCCCGGAGGAGCGGTGCAGCCCGCATCGATCCTCAGCGTCGGAGTCGGCTCGCTCTGGCCTGCTCCATTCGTTGCGCGCAGGCGCACGTAGAAGGTGGCCGTCGGCGCGTTAACGCTGAAGCTCGTCACATTGCCAAGGGGGAGTGTGGCAATGTCGTTGCCGCTGGTCGGCGTGCTCCCGACTTCCAGCGTGTATCCGGTTGCGGCCGGCCCCAGTGCCGGCGCCGTCCATTGGAGCGACGCCAGGTTGTCGATGGCGCCTGCTCGGAAGTTCAGCGGAGGTGCCGGCGCGCCCGACGTCCGCTCCCACACGCCGAGGCCGGCGGCGGGCACCGGATTCGTGCGGTTGAAGTTCCCGACGGCGACGACAACGTCAGGGAACGCATAGATGGCGTTCACGTTGTACCCGGCGTCGGGATTCCATGACGTCGGCGCGGGCGGCGACTGCGAGAGGTCGATTCCGCCCAGGCCTCGACGACTCACCCCGCTGCCGTTGAACAGCTCTCCGAGGCCGAACAGCGCTCCGCCGACATAGAGCGTATCGCCTTGAACGGCCACGGCTCGCACCGGCGCCGCGGGCGACAGGGCGGGCAAAGCCTGACCGGTCTGTGCGCCACTCACCGCGTCGAGTACCGAGAGTCCGTTGGCAAGATCGCCGACATACAGAGTAGAACCCGAACGCTTCAATGACTGAACGGTGCTTGGGGGCAGGTTCGCATTGAACGCTGTCGCGGCCCCGGTGTTGACGTCGATCGCGGCGACGCTGCTGCGCGCCGCACCGCCGATGGTATTGAAGCTGCCGCCAACATACATCACACCGTCTCCTGGTTCGAGCACCGTGGCAAACCCGTCCGCCACCGCAGGAGCCCAGTCCGTGAGCGCTCCATCGTCTTCGATGCTGAAGCTGGCGAGCCGTACCCGTGGCTGACCAGCGATGGTGCCGAAGGCGCCGCCCACATAGACTTGTCCATTGGCCACCGCGATGGCGTTGACCGTGTTGTCGGCGCCAGGGTTGAAGTTGTCGACGTCGCCTTCATCGTCGAGCACGGCGATCCGGTTTCTCGGCTGTCCGTTGACGTTCGTGAAGTTTCCACCGATGATCAGCGCCACTTCTTCGTCGATTTCGATGGCCGCCATGGCCATCACGGTGTTGTTGGTCGAGGGCGCGAATGGAAGCAGATTGCCACTGACCATGTCGATGGCCGCCAGATTGAACCGCGTCACTCCGCCGGTGGCGTTGGCTCCTCCACCCACGATAACTGCGCCGTCTGAAGCGATTTCGATGGCGTTCGCGCCGCGTATCAGGCCCGGATTCCACGAGTTGAGCGCGCCGCTTGCGGCATCCACCGCGACGACTCCCGTGCGCGGCTGTCCGGCGACCTGCGAGAATCCTCCGCCGACGTAGATCAGATTTCCGTCCGCGGTGAGAGCGGTGACGGCACCGCCGGTGATATTCGGGACCCATCCCGAGAGCGCGCCGGTGACGGCGCTGAACGCCGCAGCGTTGTTGCGAGGCGTCGCGCCGGTGATGGCGAAATTGCCACCCGCGTACAAGGCGGGACCAAAGCGCAAAAGCTTGTTGATGGTATTGGTCATGGGGGGTGGAGCAAAGGCGGCTATGGTGGCACCTGTCGCAGCATCGACAGCTGCGAGCCTTACTCGGGCGACACCACCAACCGTGCTGAAGCTTCCTCCGACGTATACCGCAGTCGCATCGGTCGCAAGGGCGTTGACCGTGTTGTCGGCGCCTGGATTCCATGGCAGGAGCGCACCGGTCGTCGCGTCGAAGGCGGCCAATCGGTTGCGCGCTTGCCCGGCGATTTGGGTGAAACTGCCGGCCACGAAGATTTGTGTTCCCGATACCGCAATGGCAAACACGGAGTTGTTGGCGTCGGTGGCAAAAGCGCGCACTTCCCCGGTTACAGGATTGATCGCCGCCAGGCGCTGACGAGGCTGGGAGCCGATGAACGTAAAGTCGCCGCCCACCCAGAGATGACCACCCGCCAGTACGAGGGCGCGAACGAAGCCCGGGCTGGGAACGAACCCCGGGACCAGCTGCCCACTTGCGTCCAGACGACGAAGGTTAGGTTGGCGATTGCTCCCGACGCGATCGAAGCCGCCGCCGACGTAGTAGCCGCCGTTCCCGTCCGGAATCATGGCGACGACGTCGCCGCCGACGACGAGCGGAAGGCGGCCCGGTATGGCCTGCGCCGTGGTCGGATTCACGGCGACGAGCGATCCAAGGGCGTTGGTCGACGGCGCGATGCGGGTGAACGTACCACCGATGTAAAGCGTGTTGCCGACGCGGGCGGCGGTATTCACGGTGCCGTTGATTACAAAGTTGACTCGCGAGTTCGACGACGGCTGGGCGTCGGCATGCGACGCCGCGATGGAGCACAAGACGCCGATGCCGAACGCACGAACGAGCAGACGAACAAATCTGTACGCGCGCATAGGGGGGGCCTCCTCCAGAAGCGGGTGTACTCGAGGATGCGACAACGCGCGAAAAACGGGGTCACCCCCTATCCAGGAGGCCAGTTACCGCCCGTGCGGACGGACTCGAAGCCGCGCGCGATCACGGTCTCACTTTGCCGACAGACGCCGTTCGACTTCGTCCAGCCAGTTGAGCACCACCTGGATCTGCGCTGCGCGCGGCACTCCGGAATCGGCGACCGCCGATGCGACGACGCCGATGAACCGCTTGCCATCGTTCGAGACGTCGTAGTTCCTGATCGTGGTCGGCCCGCCAAACGTGTTCTTCCACACGCCAATCTGAATCGGCTCCGGGTTGCTGAACGACAGGCCGGAGCGCTCAGTGACAGTCACGACGACGAACCGGTTGGGTCCTGCCACGTAGAACAACTCTTTCCCGTCGCGTGACCACAGCGGATGATGCGGATCATCACTCGGTGATTCCAGTGAGGCTTGATATCGCGCCCCAGTCGGTGGGAATGGCTGGACGTACACCGCCGGCGTCCCCGTTTCGTTCGATTGATACGCGACCCAACGGCCATTCGGCGAAAACGCGGCGTTGGCAGGCTGCCGCGACGACTTGACCGACCCGAACGGCCGGCTCTCCCGACCCTGCGCCGAGTAGACCCACAGCTCGGCGTCGGCGCCCTTCGTTTCCGTGAACAAAAGATCGCCTTGCGACGACCACGACTCTGGAACATGCGCCGCGCCTTTCTCGGCCGTCGTCAGGCGCTCAGCGGACCCCGCCCCGTCGGCGCGCTGCGCGAAGATGCCGAGATCGCCGTCACGGTCCGACTGGAAGGCAATCCGCTGGCCGTCAGCGGACCACACCGGCACGCGATTGCGCCCGCCAAAGGTGAGCCGGCGCAATGCACTTGCGCCGGGCAACTCGTACACCCAGATGTTGGAGTCGGTGGCCGTGTCGATCTGCACGGCGAGATGCATGTTGTCTGGCGAGAAGCGCGGGTAGATGAACGTAGCCGGGGTCAGCTTCAACGGATCGATTTTGCCCGTCCGATCGATCAACCCGAGGCGCTGCTCGCCGGCGAGGCCCGACTCCGAGCCGGGCAGATACACGAGCGATCCCGTCGCCGAGACGTTGTAATACGCCGTCCCGCCCTCGGATCTGACCCCCTCGACCATTGGCACCGGCCCGCCAGTGAACTTCAACTGGTCGAGATCGAACGGAACCACGAAGAGAACGCCGCGGCTCACGTACGAAAGATGGCCCGTCGGCAGGTAACGCGCTTCCATCCCGTTTTCAACGAGCACCTGCGGTTCGGTCGAGGTCAGCGACTGGACGACGATGCGCGCCGGATACGTGGGACTCGAGACATTCCGGGTGTTGGCGGTCGCATCGACCAGCGTGAACAGCACGTGTCGTCCATCCGGGAGCAGGTGTGGACTGCGCAGGCGGTCGCTGGTCTGCCGGGCGATCAGCGTGCCCGGCCTCCCGCCATCGGCTGACACTCGCATGATCGCGCCATTGGATTCGAACAGAATGCCGTCGGTATTCCAGCTGATGCCATATGGAACCGCTTCGAGTGAACAGATGGTCACTGGCGTGCCGCCCGCGACGGCGATCCGTCGAAGCGTCAGATCCTGGACGTGCACGTAGGCGATCGATCGCCCGTCTGGCGAGAAGGCCGGATTGGTGACTCCTCCCGCTACTTCGTCCACGTTGACAATGCGTCGAGTCTCGAAATCGGAGAGCGAGCGGTGAAACAGGCTGCGATCGGCGACATACGCAATCTGCGTCCCATCCGGTGCGATCGTCATGAACCGAGTGCCCTGGCCGGTGAAAGCCTGGTCGTTGCCGATGGCAATCGAGAGGCGAACGACGGCCGGCTGCGGTTGTCGCGTCGCATACCAGGTTGCCAAGGCACCGACCGCGGCGGCGGCAACCGCAACGGCGCCGACCGTCGCCGCGCGTTTCCAACCCACCGATTTCGAAGCGGCCAATGGCGCGGCAGAGTGCATTGTCCGCGCGTCAGCCTGTGCGTCATCGATTTCGATCCGGGCGAGCCCAATGTGGGGCAGCCGCTTCTGTGGATCCTTCTCGAGGCAGCGGCGAAGCAGCCGGCGGATGTACGGCGGCGTGTTGCCCGGCAGGGCGCTCCAGTCGGGCTCGGTCTTCAGGATCGAGGCGACGGCGTCCGAGACGCTGTCGCCTTCCTCGAAGGTCTTGCGCCCAGTCAGCATCTCGAAGAGCACGCAGCCGAACGCCCAGATATCCGTGCGCCGATCGATCGACTTGCCGCGCGCCTGCTCCGGACTCATGTAGGCCGCGGTGCCGAGGATGACACCGGCGCGGGTGGCGTGCACCGTCACGGTGGGGGACAGCGACAGGCCCGCGCCGGACGACTCCGGACCGGTCATCTTGGCCAGACCGAAGTCCAGGATCTTCACCCTGCCGTCGGGCGTGACTTTGATATTCGCCGGCTTCAGGTCGCGATGCACGACACCGCGTTCGTGTGCAGTTTCGAGGGCGTCGGCGATTTGGCGGGCGATCGCGGCGGCCTCGTCGAGCTCGATGGCGCCGCGCTGGAGGCGCGACCACAGCGTCTCGCCCTCGACCAGCTCCATGACAATCGCAAGCCTCGGCGCCCCATCGCCGGATTTGTCCGACTCTTCGAGGCCGTAGACGGCGGCGATATTCGGATGGTTCAGCGTGGCGAGGAGCTCCGCTTCGCGTTGAAAACGGGCGACGCGCTCGGGATCGGCAGCAAACGCGGCAGGCAGGATCTTGATGGCGACGTCGCGGCGAAGCTTCGAATCGCGGGCGCGATAGACTTCGCCCATCCCGCCGGCACCGAGGGCAGATTGGATCTCGTACGACCCGAGGCGGGTGCCGGGGGATAGCGCCATCGTCAGAGCGATCGCTTGAAGGGCGATTCTACCGGAGGGCTGCGGGTGCGATGCCAATGATCTTTGTGACGAGCGTTTCGTTGTGAAAATGTGGCTACGCGATCCGGGCGCCAGGAGGTTCGAATGCTGAAGCGAGGAGACGCGGTGCCTCAAGACCGCATGCGTGATCACCGAGGACGGCGTCTCGAATCTTCCGCGTCCAGGAGTCGTGATTGCGGATCGATGGGTGAGATCTATTTCGTCGGCAGCGCGCAGGCAATCGCAGACCTTTCGACCATGCGGCCTGCGAGTGCGGAGAGCCGTCGATGGCGAGAAGGATCCTCATAGTGCCTTGACCCGCGGCAGAGCGACGTTGTTGAGCAGGTCCCGAACAGCTTCGTAGCTAACAGGGTGCAAGCGCCGTGGCTTGCACCACCCGCACCGTGACGACTCTGCTCATGATTCCTTTGGTCACGCCCGTGCGGTTCGAGAGTCGTGCCCCAGGACGCTTCCAATCCTTACTGCGTCCCCTGCGGACCAGTGCGGAAGACTTCGAACACGGCGCCGCGATCGAGCGACACCACGAACAGATTGCCATTCGGTCCAGTCTTGATGTCGGTGACGATGCCGAAATCCCGGCCGATGAGCAGGCTTTCGGATTCGGTGAGATCGTGGAAATCGAGGTTGTCGGCGACGCGGTCGTCGAGTCGCGCGTCATCCACCCCGATCATTCGACGATTCCCGGTGAGATTGAAATGGAACAGCGGCCCGCCCAGCGGTTCCGGGACCGAAAATCCTACGAACAGATCACCGAAGAACTGCGGTCCGAGCTCCCTGCTGTTGAGAAACCCGATGGCGGCGGGCGCCAGCACGTGTTTCCAACTGAATTGAGGGTCGCTGTAATGTGATCCCGGCAACACGAAGAGACGGGCGAGCGCCTCCGCCGGAGTGGCCGCGATGCGCGCCGGCGGCCATCGGAACTGCTGCAGATTCGGAAAGTCTTCGTGATGGAGCGCGGTCGTCTCGATGGTCTTGTACTCACCGACACGACTGGCGGGTCCGATGATCTGAATCCAGCCCGAGTTCATGCCCGCTTCCACGCGATTCAGCTCGTCGAAGGCATCCTCTCCGTTTTCTTGATCCCAGAGATTGCCGGAGAGCGGATCGAAAGCCATCCCAAAGCTGTTGCGGATGCCATAAGCGAAGATGCGCTGAAGGTTCGCTCCGGCGATCCCACCAAGTGACGCACCGACGCCAAAGAACGGGTTGTCGATCGGCGTCGTACCATCGTCGTTGAGGCGCAGGATCACGCCGGCAAAGTGCGCGGCATCGGCCGCCGGCCCACCAAACTGATCATCGAGCACGAGCGGGCCGAGACCGGTCAGAGTTGGTCCCGATGGCAGGTTCTGGAGCTGTCCTCGACGGCCGAGATCGCCGACCATCACGTACAGTTTTTGATCTGGTCCGAACGCCAGCACGCCGCCGTCGTGATTACCGCGGGCGGGCTGCGTCTCGTCGCCCTGGCCCGGTGGGTCGGGCGCGGCGTCGTACTGAAACGCACGGAGCTTCACGAGATTGCGTTCAAAGCTCAGCGTCGTGCCGTTCCACACGAAGCGATCGACCCGATTACCAAGCAGCGGAATTTCAGCCAGCTCCTCAGTGTCCGCGCCGGTTTCGGGGATGTCTGGGCATTCCATGACTGCCGGAGCGAACAGACTGCTCGACGCCGGCGCGCGGCAGGTCCAGAACAAGTAGACGCCCGGGTTGGCGGGGAAGCTCGGATGGAGCGCAACAATTCCCAGCAGACCGCGTTCCATCGCAGAATTCACCGCCAGATCCAGCGCCGTCGAGTGCACGGCGCCGTTCACGATGCGAAGCACTCTGCCGGTGTTTTTCTCGAGGATCAGCAGCTCATTCGGCGCAATGAACGCCATGGTCGTGGGCGTAACTAGTCCGCCGGTCACCTCTCGAACGCCGAGATTAGGAACGAGCATCGTCGGACCATTGGATTGGGCATGTAGGGTGAGGTGATGCGCGCCGGCCGCAATCAACCCCGCTATGGAGAGTCCAACGACGAGCTGAATGAGCCGAGAGCAGTGATTAATCGCACGCGCAGGGCTGTAGCTGCGGATCCGCATGAGCGCCTCCGTTTCCACAATTGGCAATCCACCCCGAAGAATTTCGAAGTAGATCCGCCTTGGCGCTCAGGCGTGCACACGACCGTGCAAGCCGCGTTCCGCAGTGGTGTGTCCCCATCAGCGGTGGTGGCGATGACCTAGCTACCGCTCGAGGTCGGTCGTGAGACATTCCGACGCTCGTGCTGGGCGTATTGATCGCGAACGGCATGCCGCTCGTCCCGACGGTGCTCACGCCCGCCGCAGACAACAGAGTCAAGCGGCGCTGCTGGCCGGAGGGCGCGTCGAATTGAACCTGTGGACGCGGAGACTGTGTTTCACCCGCGCGCGGCCTTCAAGCCGGGTATCGCCAGGCGGCGGAACAGTGCGTTCACTTCCGGGACCGATAGATGCGGTCTCCCGTCCAGCCACATGAGGAGGCCAAAGAGGGCTACGGCGATGAACTGCACGACAGCTTCTGCCGGCACCGCGCTGTTTTCTGCTCGCTCCACGGTCTGCTTGACATCCTCGCGCACGAGATCGACCAGCAGCTTGTGCAACAACCGCTGCAAGGCGGCACCGCTGCGTTTGCCCACCATGGCACGGAAGACCTCGCGGTACTCGTTCGTTTGACTGAAGATCTCGTGGCTGAACCCGCTCAACCCGTCGATCTCGTCTTTTCGCCACGCCGGAACCTCTCGTTATGGAACAGGCGACCTGGTGGCTCGCGCCCTGCCTCCATCTCA
This sequence comes from uncultured Acidobacteriota bacterium, assembly GCA_963807105.1. Taxonomy (GTDB): domain Bacteria; phylum Acidobacteriota; class Vicinamibacteria; order Vicinamibacterales; family UBA2999; genus DASPWV01. Next base: position 1,605,738 of record CAWEAM010000003.1, read on the forward strand.
GCGCTCACCGGATCGCAGCCGTCGAAAGGGGGATCTTCCCCAGATCCCCGACGAAGCAGATTGGGTCGCGCGTTGGCGCCCCTGGGCCGACTGGTTGACCGCTCGCCCGTCACACGACGAGGCGTAGACAGATGAGGTGAACACTATGTGCATTCGCATCATGCTTACGATGAACTTGTGTTGTGTTGTCCTCGGTACGGCGCTCGGCTGTTCGAGCCAGCCTATGGCTCCTTCGAGTGTGACTTCACCGTCGACCATTGGCGCCACGAGCACCACGTCCGGCGCATCACAGCAGACCCCGGTGTCGCCATCCCGATTCGGTGACCGGACACCTGGCGTTGTCTACGTCAGGAGCCAGGGGCTGTACTACGACACGTTCGTGGTCAAAGACCCGTTGCCGATGGAAGGGCGGTTCCAGCTCCTCGCCAACGGACAAACCGAGTTTGGTCCTGGCCAGCCGGGGTATCTGGGCGGACGGTGGTGGGAAGACGAGAATGAGAACGGTCTTCAGGATCCGGAGGATCACTTCTTCCTGTGTCCACTCCTTCCGCCTGGCCGGCCGACACCGTAGACCAGGCGCTCGGCGCGAGGCCCGGCGTGCCGTATCGCCGAGCAAGTAGTCTTCAATCGAGGCCGATGCGGATACGCTCTAGGGGCGTCCGCACCCACAGCGATCGGTATTCCACCGATCGCGTTGGAGCGCGTACACGTTGGCGAAACGTGCCTCGATCAAAGCTGCCCGAATTCCGCCCGGGACACAGCCGCGTTTGGTATATCGCGCTGACGTTCGCGACGGCGCTGATGGCGGTTCCGGCGAGCGCGCAAAGCGAATCGCGCATATTTGCAGGCGCGCTGTTTGGCGTCTCCACGCTGTCGGCGGACGCGCGCTCCGTCGTGACCGGCGCCGACGCCGTGGTATCGCTGTACGACCCCAAGAACGGTCCGGCGGTAAACGTCTTCGCGGGAGTGCATCTCGCTCAATATTTCGCCATCCAAGTCAACTGGATCTGGAATCGGAATGACCTCACGCTGTTTTCTTCGTACGCATCGCCGCAAGCAGGCGGCTTCTACGAGCAGACGAGACACAGTTCGCAACATGCGCTGGTTTTCGACGGTCTCATTTACTTTCGGCGGTTGGACAGCTCGATTCGGCCATATCTCGGAACAGGCCTGTCGGTGCTCCGTTTCTCCAGCGAGGAGGTCGCTGGTTCCCGGGCGCAAGGCCTGATGCCGCCTGTGGGGGAGATCAGATCAACTCGCATCGGTTTGCGTTCCCACGTGGGGATCGACATCAAGCTGTCTCGTCATGTCGTCTTCAGGTATAGCTTCAGCGAAACGATCAGCGGTAACCCGATCAGCCCGTCGCTGACGCCTCCAGGCGAACGGGGATTGATGAATTTTCAGAACCTTTTCGGATTCGTGAGTGTGTTCTAGCCTTTGTGGAACTCCGAGTATGGACAGCCCGGCCAGAAAATCGGCGCATGCTCCATACGTTCTCCCAGCACGCGGGCATGGCAGATCCGACACGGGTTCATCGAGCGAGCGCCCGCTCCAATCGGCAGTATGGCCACCGCATGTTCAAACACGCACAGCTGCCCGCCGGCTGCCTCCACGTCTCTCAAGTCGAGCAGCGGCCCCGATTGAGCCATTTTCGTCACCAGCGACGAATAGACCTTCGACTTGAGATGGGCTGGTGCCCGGTCTCCGATCTCGACTCCCGTCGGTTCGGCTAGCTGGTCAAACCAGACATCGTCTTGCATCGGTCTACTCCTTCAACCATAGTTCTTTGAACTTCGCGCGTGCCCGCGCGAGCAGCCGCTCCACGCTCTTCTGCGTCACGCCGGTCGCTGCCGCCATGTCTCGCGTGCTTCGCTGTTCCCAGTACCGCCACAACAACATGAGCGAATATCGTTCGGGCATCTGCTCAAGGACGCGTCGCGCCTTGACGCCCGCGCGCGCTTTATCAAGCTCTTCGTCGAGTGACATGTCATTAGCGGCCGGCTCAGTCGACTCCAGATCGAGGGCCAGTGCCGCGCGCAGCCGTTGTCGGTAGATGTCCTCGATCTTGTGGCGTGCGATCGCGAGCAGCCAGGTCCGCAGTGATGACTGGCCCTCGAACGCCGCGAGGCCTTTGAGTGCCGCGAGAAAGGCGTCCTGTACCACGTCATCGACCAGATCCGTGTGCGGCGTCAAGCGATGGCGAGCATACGCGTACACGGCGTCAATATGCACAGCGACGAGCCGAGCGGCTGCCTTCCGGTCTTTTCGGAGAACGGACGCAATCAGTTCGCGTTCGTCGGTCCCCGGAGACAAGGATTCGACGACGTTCGCGGGTTGTGCAGGCGATTTTGGTGCTCCGGGGCCCACACTTCAATTGTCGCGAAACAGGGCCTCTCCCCCCGTTTATGGGCAGAACGGTCGCTCGAGGAGTGCGAGCCATTCGTTGGGACGATAAAGAATCGAAGATCTTCGTGGCCTGAGAATCGTCCGAGCGGAAACCCTCCCGGGCTCATACTGGTCGCGTACGTGGAGAGTGTCCTAACGGCGGGTCTACGATCGAGCCTTTAGGTGACCACGGTTTGGTTCCAACTCCTCCCAGGTCCGCCCATCTCAGCCGGCGGTGGCAGCCATGTCACATTCCGAGACCCTATCCCGTCTCACCGTTAGAGACAGGAGGATCGACATGATCAAGTGGGCATTGCGCAGAGCGATTGACAAGTTCGAGCGGGACTGGAACTACGACGCCAGCTATATGCGCGACATGATCGACGCGAGTCCGCGTGCCGCGTGGCTCTTTTCCCGCGTCACCGCCCTCGGACAGTTCCGGCGTGACGTCCCCATCGAGGCATGGTGCGCCGCCGGCATTACCGCTGTGCGCGACGAGGACTGCGGCCCATGCACGCAACTCGGCGTCGCGATGGCGGAACGTGCCGGTGTCAGTCCTGCGGTTCTGCGTGCCGTGCTCGCCGACAACCCCGACGCGATGCCGCCGGACGTCGCACTGGTGTGGAAATTCACGCGCGCCACGCTCGCGCACGATGCCGCGGCCGATGAGTATCGCGAGGCGATCGTGAAGCGCTGGGGACGGCGCGCCCTTGTCAGTTTGGCTTTTGCCATCACTGCGGCGCGAATCTATCCAACGGTCAAATACGCCCTTGGCCACGGCAAGGCCTGCATGCGCGTCGTCGTTGGCGGCACGCCGGTGATGTTCGATCACGGTCGGGTACCGGCGCTGGTCTCGCCGAAGCTGCGCAGCAGCGAAGGAGGACCGGCGGATGTGGCGGTGCGGACTGCGTGAGCGCCGTGAGCACGATGTCGAATCCAGCCGCGAGTTTCGAGCCGTACCGCCGGCGCCTGCTCGGTCTCGCCTACCGCATGCTTGGGTCGATGGCTGATGCCGAGGACGCGGTGCAGGAGACGTACTTGCGCTGGCATGGGGCCGACCGCGACAAAGTGTCGGACCCGAGAGCGTTTCTCATGACCACGACGACGCGGATTTGTCTCGATATGCTGAAGTCGGCGCGCGCGCGGCGCGAGGAGTACGTCGGTCCCTGGCTGCCGGAGCCGGTTGTCGAGACGGCAGCGCTCGCGCCCGACAGCCGCACGGAGCTCGCCGAGGATTTGTCCGTCGCGCTGCTCTTGACACTCGACCGGCTGTCGCCGCTCGAGCGCGCGGCCTTCCTGCTGCACGACGTGTTCGATTTCTCGTTCAGCGAAGTGGCCGCGGCACTGGAGCGGAGCGCGCCTGCATGCCGGCAGCTGGCCGCCCGCGCACGCGCGCACGTGCGCGCCGTACGACCACGCGGCGCCACCGCGCCGCCGGCGCGTTCGGGCGAGATCGATGCGAAACATGCGCAGCTCATGTCCGCATTCGTGGCGGCAACACGCTCGGGCGATCTCAATCGGCTGACGCAGCTGCTCGCGAGCGACGTGCGCGTCGTCACGGACGGCGGCGGCAAGGTGGCCGCGTCGCTGAACGTGCTCGACGGCGCCGATCGCGCGGCGCGGTTCCTGGTTGGCGTCGCGCACAAAGGGTGGCGCGAGGACTTCACGCTGCGCTTTGCGACCATCAACGGCCTGCCCGGTGTCATCGTGGACGCACCCGAGGGCCCGGTGCAGACTGCGGCGTTCGAGATTGAGGGCGACGTCATTCGGGCGCTGTACGTGGTGCGCAATCCGGACAAGTTGCGGCACTTGGCGGCGGCGTCGGAGCCGCACGCGAGCGGTTCCGCATGAGCAAGCGGGTGTTGACTCGAGTGGCCGCAATGCGCCGCGCGAGCTTCGGGTGAGCGTTGAAACGTTGCGATCAGGAACCGCGATTAGATCGCAATGGTCTCCCGGCAGTGCCAGATCGATGTGACGAGGAGGCTCCGATGCACACTCAAACGACCGAAACGTTCCAACACGTGACCGACGAGAAGTTGGCCACCCTCTCACGAAGCCAGTGGTACCGGATCCGCATCATCACCTACTGGACCTTCACGGTTCTCTTGGTCTTCGAGTTGGCGGCTGGATCGCTGTGGAACCTCCTGCAGATTGAATGGGCGCGCGTCCAGCTGAACCACCTGGGATACCCGCTCTATTACACCTACATTTCAGGCGTGTGGCAGATCGGTGGGGCCGCCGCAATAATCGCGCCCGGGTTCCCGCGGCTCAAGGAATGGGCGTACGCGGGTTCCTTTTTCCAATTCTCGGGTGCCGTGGCGTCGCACCTGCTAGCCGGCGACGGTGTTGAGGTGTGGCTACCGCCGCTGGTGTTCTTGATATTCGTCATCGTGTCGTGGGCGCTGAGGCCAGCCGACCGTCGGCTCCCGAATGCGGGGCTCGCGCCGGAAACCCGTCCTCTCGCTTGGGCCGTTCCGATCGGGATCCTCCTTCTTCTATTTGTCGTTTCGTATCTAACGCTGCCCGCGGTCAACGACGCCTTCCACACGCGGGCAGTTGATCTCGGCTGGATTGCGCGCTGAGACGAACGACGAGGCGCTCCCTCCTCACACTTGGAGACAGGCGGAGCAACCATGGCAATACAACGAGCGACTGACGAAGCCAACATCCGACAGCGAATAAACAGGTGGGTAGAGGCGCTTCGCACCATGGACCTTGAGGGTGTGATGTCGCTTTACGCTCCAGACATCGTGTCGTTCGACCTCGGACCGCCGCTGCGGCACGTGGGAGCAAAGGCAAAAGAGAAAAACTGGGCGAACGCGTTTGCGATGTTCCAGCGTCCGCTCGGTTACGAGATTCGCGACCTCACGCTCACCTTGGGCGATGACGTGGCATTCGCGCACAGCCTCAATCGGGTGAGCGGCACCTTGAAGAACGGGAACAGGACCGATTTCTCGGTTCGGTGGACGGCGGGCTTTCGGAAGATCGACGGCAACTGGCTCATCGCGCACGACCAGGTCTCAGTGCCTGTCGATCCGGAGAGCGGCAGAGCGTTGCTGAATCTCGAGCCCTGACCATCGGCCCGTGGTGATGACGTGTAGCACGTGATTGGCTGGAATCCCAAAGCCGAGTTAGCCGCCAGGTGTGTCGCGGGCGTCGCCGACGGAGTTGTCACGCCAGTGTGATAGCAATCGTCTTGTGGGATGCGGCGCCGGGCACGACGCCCGCCAGCTGAGCGGAGGACTGATCATCATGGCACCACGAATCGACACGACGAAGCACCCGGATGCTTTGAAGGCCATGTACGGCCTGGAGCGGATCGCGCGCGAGCGCGGCATCGAGCGGAAGCTGCTGCACCTGATCAAGACGCGCGTGTCGCAGATCAACGGCTGCGCGTACTGCATCGACATGCATACGAAGGATGCGCGTGCGGAAGGCGAGACCGAGCAGCGCCTATACGGCCTGTCGGCGTGGCAGGAAACGCCGTTCTACACGCCCCGCGAGCGTGCCGCGCTGGAGTGGGCCGAGACGCTGACGCTGATTGCGTCCCATCACGTCGCCGACGAGCTCTACGCCCGCACGCGTGAGCACTTCACCGAAGCGGAGCTGGTCGGCCTGACGCTCGCCGTCATCGCCATCAACGGCTGGAACCGCCTCGCGATACCGTTCCGCGCCGAGGTCGGCTCGTATCAGCCAGGCACGGCCCAGGCAGCGGCGGCTGCGCCCGCGTCAGCGTGATCCGCTAACTACGGCTCGCATGGGCGGCGCCGCGGCGGCGATGCGACGCAACATATTTGGCAAATGCGACGCTGATATTACGGCGCACGTCCGAAAATCGCGCGATGTTCGGCGGCCACCGGGCGTGGGTTTGGCAGGTCGAGCCGGCGGACGTCTACAAGTTGAAGAAGTACGGGCTCGGCCTGCCGCCGGTCCGCAAGCGAGGATCGAAGACGTAATCAACGCGCGCGCTGGACGATGAAGAAGCCGTCGGAGGTCCTCTGACATTACCCGGCACGCGGCCGCGACTCGGCGTTCACCCTCATCTCACGGAATCAAAGGAGTTCTGAGTTGGGTCCGCTGAGCTGTTGCGCGCGGTACCCGCTTGCGCGTCGGCTAGCTCACGTCAACGTGGACACCGCCGACGATTCGCGCGGTCACATTGTAGAGAGCCGCCATCAGCAGCGCCATCACGAAGCTCAGACCGCCGTAAAGGATCGGCAGCACGATCACGGCGGCCGCGCCAAAGATCACCCCCACGGCCGCGGCGCCGGGCTCGTCGGCGTTGGGGGTCATGCCGCCGGCGAGCACGATGAGCGAGATAATCGCACCAAAGATCAAACCGAGAATCGCATACAGTATGCCGGCAAGCTTCGCGACCGAAAGCGGACTCACGCGATTGATCACCATCGCTGGACCTCCTGGTCAAGAGCGGCGGAATGGTAGCACGCTCATCCTTGGCCGCCGCGCTTGGATCGGTTGATTCGCGCCGTTGGCGACGGCGCTGTGTACGTGGCTTCCGGGACTAAGGCCGTACCTCGTAGAAGGAATTGAGCGGATTGCCGAAGTCCTTGACGGCGAATCGCGTAAGCCGGCCGCGGAGGTCATTTGTCGGGCGACTCTGGCAACCCTAGGGTTCCGAGGCCAGCGCCTCCTTCTTCGCACGTGCTGCACGCCAGGCAGTCCAGGACGGAGAACGAATAAAGGAGACCACCCAGAGGGTGGGCACAATTCTCTTCCGGCGTGGGCCGCCTATTGATGTCGACAATCAACCAGGTGCCGTCTGGTTTGATCGCCGATCGCTTCGCCCGACTCGTCGAACAGTGTGGAGGTCGCAGGGCGACTGGGCCGCGCGCGATCAACTCGGCGCGCCGATCGCGCGCGCCCAGCCGACGGGAGCGCCGCGCTCACCGGGTGATCGCAGTCTCCTTCGCGAAGATCTCAGCGACCTTGGCGATGTTGCTGGCGCCGATGACCATCCGGTTACTGGTCGCGACGTACGAGAACTTCACGTTCACGTTGGCATCGGCGATGTGGCGGAAGATCTTCGCGGCGACGCCAGGATGGTCGGCGACGTCGACCAGCACGACCTCCTCTTCCTGCTGCACGCGCAGAGCGGCGGTTTCGAGCGCCCGCCGCGTCGCAGCCACGTCCGGCGTCAGCAGGTGAAGCGTCCCGCCGACTTCCGCGTAGCCGTCGACGTTGATCCCGGCCGTGGCGATCACCTCGAACGCTTTGGCGAGCGATCCCGGGCGATCCGCGCCCAGGTCAATGGTGAGTTCCTTCTTGACGCTGTGCATCGTGACCTCCTTCTTAAGCGCCATGTCGGTCGGCGTCACTCCTCTTTCTCGGCTCTGGTCGCGAAGAAGTTGCGGTGAGTCGAAGCAGGAGGAAGGAAACGGCGGCAGCAAACACGGCCCCTCCTTGGCTGCCCGGGGGAGGCAGCGTCCGGCAGACTGCAAACAGTAGACGTGCTTGTACTCGATCGCACCGGGGGTTTGCAACGAACAACGACTGCTACTTGACGTAGCCCTCAAGGTAATGGGCCGCCCAATGACCTCGATCCGACCGCGCGCCGCGATCGGAAGCCGCATCTCAATTATTTGCGGCCTACACCCGGCATATTGGGCCTGGGTGTGGCACATGAGACGTTGGTCATCGCATTTGCGATCCTCGCCGTCGCGCTGGCCGCTTCAGGGGTATACGGCGTCATGAGTCTGGTGTCCACACAACGAACCAAGGAATTTGGACTGCGCCTGGCGCTTGGTGCGGAACGTGGTGAGATTCTCCGTATGGTGCTGCGGCAGGGCGTGGTGTTGACATCAACGGGGATTGCGATCGGTCTAGCCGGCGCCCTGGCCGTGGGTCAGCTACTGCGACGGTTTCTTTTTGGCATCGGACCGAACGATGTGCTGACGCTCGCGGCAGTGTGCGCCGCACTCGGAGCCGTCGCTGCCGTCGCGTGCTTATTGCCCGCGCTTCGCGCGACGAGGGTGAGCCCTATCGTCGCACTTCGGTACTGAGTAGCATCTAAACCCGGCGACGGACCCACAACTCGCGTGCGGTTCCGTCGCCGGAAGCTTTCGGCCTTCCGGCTTCAACATGCGGGCCCGACCGTTCGCGCATCCATCCTGCGCCGTAAGTTCTCTGCATCGAGCCAACAGCCTCGTGTGACGACCCCCTCCGGAGTGCGGGTATGACGTATATCGGCCAACGGGTTGCCCCGTAGAAGAACGAGATCGGCACGCGCACCCTGCTGCACGATTCCGGACCAGTCCGGATGACGAAGATACATCGCGGCTTGGACCGTGCCGGTTCGCAGCGCTTCGTACGGCGTCAACCCAGCTTCAACCAGCGCCGCGAGCTCGTCGTGGATCGAGAAGCCAGGCTCGGTGTGGGAACTGCCGCCGTCAGTGCCGAGGATGAGGCGTGCGCCGGCGCGTTGAAGTTCCCTGACGATTTCGCGTCTCACGCGGCGGCCCTGTGCGCGATTCTCTGGCGTCGAGCCAGCAAGGTATTCCGTTTCATTCCACGCGGCGGCCCGTTGGAAAAACCGCGGAGAAACGAACTGCATGTGAGGCCGTTTCATCAGCGCCGCCAGCTCCTCCACCGGCGCCCACCGGTCGAGCGCCACGAGCGTCGGGCAAATCCATCCGCCGGATGCGGCCATCGCTTCGGCTGCAGGGCGAAGCTTTGTCTCATCGAGTTCAACGCCCGCGTACGTGTATCTAAACGAGTACTCGCCGCGCATGAGCGCGTCGCGGAGCGGTGACGGCAGGCGTTCCAGCTGCGAGGCATAGCCGAGCAGATGCTCGAGCGACTCCATCCCCATGGCCACTGCTTCCGCCGACGTAATCCGCGAGGCTGGCTTGTGTCCCACCACGCGCATGCCGCGCGCTTTCGCGGCGGCGATCACCGCGCGATAACCGTTTGATGACATGAAGTGATAGAGCTTGATGAAGTCGTATCCTGCCTGCTGCTGCTCGGACACGAGTGCGTCGGCATCGGCGGGATCGGAGTAGAACGTCGGACCGCTCGTATAAAGGTCGGGACCGAGCAGCCCACCGCGGCGGATCTGTTCTCGCCACTCCAGATGCATCGGCCGGCCGTCCATGTTGCGCACCGTGGTGACGCCGTTTGCGATGTAGAGCAGGAGATCCTCTGGCTGCCAGATGTGCACGTGCAGGTCAGCCAGCCCGGGGATGAGGAATCGGCCGCTGCCGTCAATGCGCCTCACGCCGGGAGCGTCGCGCATGATTTCGTTGGCTGCGACACGAACGATGCGGTCACCGCCGATCAGGACTGTCTGGTGCGGCAGCGTGCGCTCGCTGTCCATCGGAACAACGGTGACGTTCTCGATTGCGAGTGTGGGCCGACCTGCGGTAGTTCGCTGCGTGTCACCGGCATTCGCGCCACATGCTGCCGAGCCGGCGAGCATGAGGAAACAGATGAGTCGAGCCACGGCGTGCTTTACCTACGTAGACGTATATACATATCCAAATGGTGCGTCTACGGAGAATGTGGCGCCGCGCGAAACCCTGGGAGCAGCGTGGGACGAGCGATCGAGGCCGAAAGCAGCTCTGACTCAACCCGCAGGCCTGAAGTGATCGCCTTCGCTATGTGGAGTCACAGGTGGCGATTGGCCGAGCTCAGGGTCCGAAGCCTTATGTCACACGCGCACCTGAGCGGCCTGCCGCTGTCCGGCACCGCCATGCTGGCCTTCGGCGAACTCCTCGATCATTCTCTGGATGAACGCCGGAAGATCCTGCGGCCGTCGCGACGACACGACACCGCGATCGTTGACGACCTCCTGATCGACCCAGTCGGCGCCGGCGTTGCGCAGATCGGTCTTCAGCGAGGGATACGACGTCATTTTCAGCCCTTTGACGATGCCAGCCTCCACCATGATCCAGGAGCCGTGGCAGATCACGGCAATGGGCTTGGCCATGTCGAAGAAATCCTTGACGAACTGAAGCGCCTTGGCGTTCAGGCGTATGTGGTCGGCGTTGATGACGCCGCCAGGCAGCAGCAGCGCATCGTAGGTACTGGCGGCGGCCTGGTCGAGCGTTTCGTCGACGTTCACCTCCTGGCCCCACTCGCCGTGATTCCATCCTTGGACCGTGCCGGCCTCCGGCGCGACGACGTTGACGGTGGCGCCGGCCCGTTCGAGGGCTCTCTTGGGGTCGACAAGTTCGACCTGCTCGAAGCCCTTGGTGACCAGCGCGGCGACACGCTTGCCCTTGAGTTCCTTGGCCATGTGTTCTCCTTCGCGAGGATGAATGCAAGGCGCGTGCGAGTGAGCCTTTACTCTCACGCGTCCCACAGGCAGTCCAGCGCCGCGCTCGACCGCTTAAAGACGAGTTGCGCGACAATACGCCGCATGGCAGAAGAGTTCACAGGATTCACGCGCGACGCATTCTCGTTCTGGAAGGGCCTCGAAAAGCACAACAACCGCGAGTGGTTCCAGGGGCACAAGGACACGTACGAGCAGGCCGTTCGGCGTCCGATGCATTTGCTCATCGAGGAGTTGGCGCCGCTGTACGGGCCCGGCAGGCTCTCGCGCATCAACAAGGACATGCGGTTCGCGAAGGAGAAACCCTACAAGAACTACCTGGCGACAGGACTCGGCGGCTGCTACATCTCGCTTTCGAAGGAGGGCCTCTGGGTCGGCACGGGGATGTACAAACCCGAATCGCCGGCGCTTCGGCGATTGCGCGAGGTGATCGCAGACAATGCTTCAGGCCGGGAGCTGACGACGATCATCGGGTCGCTCCGGCGCAAGGGCTTCAACGTGGACACCCACGCTCGGCTGGACTCACCACCGCGCGGCTACGATGCGACGCATCCGCGCGTCGAGTTGTTGTGCATGAAAGACATCTTCGCCGGCAAGCTGTTCGGGCCTGCAGACGTGTCTTCGGCGAAAGTGCTGCGCGGCGTGGTCAAGGCGATCACCGATGTCGAGCCGTTCAGCTCCTGGCTGCGCACGCACGTGTCAGTGACGCGTCCGGGCTCAGGGTGAGCCCGACACGCGTGCCCAGAGCCGCGCGGACGGCTGGGCAGGTCGAAACCCAGGTGTGTGTCGGAGACGAACAGGACGCGCACGTCACACCCACCAGAGAACAGACGCCAGGTGCACGTCCGCGAGCGGAGGCGCGACGCCGAACCGCAGCGCCACGGGCGCACCTGCCACAGCGAGACGTTTGAGCTCGGTGGTCAGTACTCGCAAACGATCGAAGCACGCCAAAGTGAAGGCCTCACGGCGTGCGGCGACTGGACGCGCGTGGCCAGGCGGAATCGGCGGTGTCGCGTCGGCGTCGATGCTGGCGTTGACAACAACCTCGCCGTTCTCGATCACGATCAACCCGCGCACCAGCGGTCCCCGGCTCGGTCCAACGCACGCTCGCATCGACCAGGCGAGTCAACCAGATCGCTCGGCGCCGCGCCAGCGCCCCGCGCAACGCGAGCCACTCCAGAGAGATTGCACGAGCTCTGGTGTCCAGGTCGTGATGCCGCGAGTCTCTTCATCCGCGTCGACGTCGTGGTCTCGTCGACCTTCTCTCCATAGGCGTGTGCCGAGCCGCAGCAATCTCTCGTGCGCGCTGAGGTCCTGACGCGACAGCTCGGGGTGCGCCGCGCAGAGGCTGGCGTAACCGGCATCGAAGGTGGCGACGTCCGGACGTCAGCGACCGGAGCCGAGCGCGCGGCGGTCAGCCCCGGCGAGCGCCGCGAATTCATCGAGCATCCCGGCCGAAGGGAACGGTCCGAGCGGACACTGCGACGACGGGTGCGCGCTGCGCGCGCTGAGATCCGGCGGCGCGAACCACAACGCCCGGTCCTCGACGATGAGCGCAACGTTGTACGGCGGTCGATGCCGCTTGATTTCGTCGGGCTCGAAGAGCGCAGCCTCGAGCGCGCTCGGCGTGACAGCGAACGAAATGCCACGCGCCTGCGTCCCTGCGCCAGCGTCCCCAGCGCTTCTCGACGCAAGTGCGAGGCGCTCAGCCCTCCGACAGATCGAGTCGGCTGAGCCGCTCTCTGGATCGGCCAGGATATCGATCTCAAACGACCTTACCGCCGGCAATCGTGAAGCCGATCACGGAAAACAGGCGCCCGTGCGCTGAGATTCGTCGTTCACTGTTGTGATTGCGGCGTGGCGAGGAGCAGCACGCCGCGGCCATCGTGCAGCGTCGCTCCGAACACCACTTGGCCGCGGTCATTCATCGTCGCACCGGAGTTGGGAACGAAATCGGGGCGCGGGGGAATGACGAGCACTCCCATCACGAGACTGGCGACTTCGCCAACGCCTGGTATCACGGTGCCCGTCCGAGCTACCAGTCGAAGCACTCCGTGTGACCAGACGAACACGCCGGTGTCGGGAACTCCGTCGACGTCGTCATCGGTGTCGAGAACGGCGTTGAATGCGACGTCTCCGGGATTATTCACGAAGACTTGCCAGCCGATGATGTTGCTGGCCGTCACAAACCGGCCTCCGCCGGGCATCTGATCGCCAGGGCGAGCCACCGGATATGTCACACCCTTCGAGTACCGGTACACGGCGGTGATCCGTCGGGCCAGCGGCGGTGACGTGAGATCGCCGAGAAACACAATGTCTCCGTGGTCGTTCAGTACCGGACTGATGGCCTGGCGGTACACGCCGCCGCCCGGCGCCGGGTCACCTGCGTGGGCGATGGCTCGGAGTTCTCCAGTAGCACCATCCTTGACGTAGATGCTGCCGAGACAGAGCATCAGGATGTTATGAGGTGGGAAGTTCGCGGCCCGACATTCCTCGCCGGCGAGATGCGCCATGAACGCGATGTCCCTGGAGGCGTTGATATGGGCAGCGCCCGCCCAGTCGAAGACGCCGCCACCTGGTGCCGAATCCCCGGGCTCGACAACGACGGAGATATGACCGTTCTGGTCCGCGGCGTACACCGCAGCTCCCAACCCGAGATACGGCTCGTCCCCGAGGTGAACGCCACTATCCGTCGGCACGATGCCTCCGAAAGCCAGGACCCCTTCGGCGTTGAGACTGGTTCCGAACGTCGCGCCCACGAACACACCGCCTCGGGGCGCCGGTGTCATCCCGGGCGTCACGATTGGAGTCACCGTGTCGGTGACGTGAGAAAAACGGTACACCCCCGCGTTCACGCCGACGGGGAAGGTGAAGGGATTGAGCAGAAACATGAAGCCCGCGTCGCCTTTGTTATTGAGGGCGTTGGGCGATCCAAAGCCGGGGCCGAATTCGCCGCCACCTGGAGCTGGTTCGCCTGCGCGGGCGATTTCCGACAGCGTCTCGCCGGGCCTGCGAAGCAGGAAAACTCCTTGCTCGTCGTTCGCTGTTACGTTCGAACCGAATAGAACATCGCCGCGGTTATTGACGAAGCTCGACTCGAAGACATCGCGCAGGCTGCCACCGCCGGGAGCCGGATCGCCGAGAAACGCGATGGGAGCAAGCGCAAACTCGTAGGGGTGCGCCGAGACGTCCTGACGGGTTGTGCCGATCGCTCCAAGGAGAGCAGAAGCAGCCAAACACATGATGCCTCGTCGATGACGCGTGATCGTGTACATCGCCTCCTCCTCACTCGGCCGAGTGTACGGCTGAGCTCTAATCAATGTCCTTTCCCGTTCACCCTTTACAAACACGAAGTGGCGACAGAAGGGGCCACGCGGTGCGGGCGTATAATCCGCGCCGGGGATATGGACCGGCGCCAGCGCGCGCTGACACTGGTCACGAGTTGCAGCGAGGTCGGTCGTCCGGGGGTCTACACCGCGAGCTACCGATGCACGAGGCGGACGCCACTGTCGGTCGACTTCTCGCCGCCGTGGAGGCCGGCGATCGGTCAGCGCTCGACGAACTGTATTCGCTCGTCTACGATGAGTTGCGCGCCCTCGCGCATCGGCAGCGACGACGGATGGATGCGAGCGGGATGTTGAATACCACTGCTCTTGTCCATGAAGCGTACCTGAAGCTCGTCAAACAGCGCCGAATCCATCTGCAGACGCGCGCGCACTTCTTCGCGCTGGCCGCCACGGCGATTCGACACATCGTGAGCAACTACGCGCGCGACCGGCGGGCGCGAAAGCGAGGTGGCGGTGCACGTGTCGTGTCACTGAGCGACGTGGGGACCAGTCCCGCCGGCGAGCTGCGGATCAGCGACGACCACGTTGACTTGCTCGTCGCGATCGACGAGGCACTTCAGCGGCTGGAGCGGGTGAGCCCTCGACAGCGGGGGGTCGTCGAGTGCCGGTTCTTCGGCGGCATGTCGGTTGAAGAGACCGCGGCAGCGGTGGGGATTTCGCCGCGGACGGTGAAGCGCGACTGGATGCTGGCGCAGGCCTGGCTGCAGCGTGAGCTGCAGCTCGTGATCTGACAAACCATGGCCGAGGGACACCACGATCGGCTGAGTGAGCTCTTCGAACGAGCGGTCGAGTTGTCGCCGGAGGCGCGCGCGCGTTTCCTCGAGACCTGCAGCGACGACCCGGCGATCCGATTCGAGCTTCAATCCCTCCTCGCGGCTCACGACCGCGCACCCAATCTCCTCGAACGACTCGCGGGCGAGGTGTTGCCCGCGGCCCTGCAGGCCGTCGTCGAGAACGATCAGGTCAGTGGTCGAGCGGTCCGCCTGGAGCAGCCGATCATCTCGACGCCCGAGCAATCCGGCGCGGGCCGCGTTGCGGTCACGATAGCGCCCGGTGCTCGGCTTGGAGCCTATGAGGTTCAGGGTCGAATCGCCGCAGGTGGCATCGGTGTCGTCTATCGGGCCTTCGACACGGTCTTGCAACGATCGGTCGCGATCAAGACCCTGGGCTGGAGCACGCCGGATGCACGCGATGCGCTCCTACGCGAGGCGCGTGCGGCCTCGGCGCTGAACCACCCGCACATCTGCACTATTCATGAAGTCGGCGAGCATGAAGGCGTTCCGTTCATCGCGATGGAGTACGTCGAAGGGCGGACGCTGCGCGATTTGATCCCGCGTGACCAGTGGTCCGCCGAGTCGATCGTGCGCTACGGAACGCAGGTGGCTAAGGCCGTCGAATACGCGCATCGGCACGGCATCATTCATCGCGATCTGAAGAGCGCGAATGTGATGATTTCGGCCGAGGGACACGTCAAGGTGCTCGATTTCGGCCTGGCGAGCCGGATGCCGGCCGCCGACATGGAGACGCTCACGCGCACGCGGGTCGGAGACGCACATGCGGAACCGCTGGCGGGCACGCTCGCGTACCTCTCGCCGGAGTTGCTGCGTGGGACGATTGCAGACAAGCGGACTGACGTTTGGGCGCTCGGCGTGCTGCTGTACGAGATGGCCGCAAGCCGATTGCCGTTCCAAGGTGCGACGGCGTTGGAGCTCATGGCCGCGATTCTCGACGGGACGCCACCACCGCTCTCCGCGAAGGTTCCGATGCCGCTGCGCGCCGTGATTGGCAGGTGTATCGCCCGCGATCCGGCGCTCCGGTATCAAGACGCGGGCGAGGTGCGCGTTGCGCTGGAAACACTGCAACCCGGCACTGATCCGTCGCTGATCGGCCGTGACGCATCATCACCAGCGGTCGGCCGGGTGCTGCAGTGGCGAGCGCGCCCGCTGATTGCCGGCATTGCAGCGCTAGCGCTCGCGGGTGCCATCGGCGTCACGCTTTTCAATACGAAGCGTACGCTTGCGCTGACTGATCGGGACACACTTCTCATCGCCGATTTCCTCAACTCGACCGGCGACAACGTCTTCGAGCAAACGCTGAAACAGGCGCTGTCGATCCATCTCGGGCAGTCGCCGTTCCTCAGTATCGTGTCGCGCGAAGAGGAGCGTACCGCGCTGCGTATGATGACGAAATCGTCAGACGACCGACTCGCAGGCGCCGTCGCGCGCGAGGCATGCCAGCGTATCGGTGCGAAGGCGCTGATCGAGGGCAGCATCGCGCCGCTTGGGAGCCACTACGTCATCGGCCTCGACGCGCTGAACTGCCAATCCGGTGCGACGATTGGCAGTGAGCAGGCCGAAGCCTCAGGTCGCGAGCAGGTGCTGACGGTACTCGGCCAGGCAGCATCACGCCTGCGGCGAAAGCTCGGGGAATCCCTGCCGACGATTCAGCGGTTCGACAAGCCCATGGCGCAGGCAACAACTTCGTCGCTCGAGGCTCTCCAGGCATTTTCGGCTGCCGAAGATATCCGCTCGCGAACGAGCGAATTGGGCTCTGTACCGTTCTACAAACGTGCGATCGAGCTCGATCCCGACTTTGCCGTGGCGTATGCACGGCTCTCGGCGGTTTACGGGAACCTGGGTCAGTCGGCAGAATGGCGACGCAATGCGGAGGAAGCCTACGCCCGTCGCGACCGCGTGACTGAGCGCGAGCGCTTCTACATCGACGGCCGGCACTGCGGGGTCCGGGGCGGTCCGGAGTGCTTTCGCGACGTTAACGAGCTATGGAAGCGGACGTACCCGCGGGATGGCAGGCCGTATGGAAATCTGTCCGACGCCTACTTCGCATTAGGTATGTGCGACAAGGCGCTGGAGAACGCAGCAGCGGCGCTGCGACTCGAGCCGGGCCAGGCGGCACCGTATCTCTATGTTGCGAGCGCCTATTTATGCTTGGAGAAGCCTGCCGAAGCCCGCCAGACGCTCCAACAAGCTATCATTCGGCATCTCGAGAATCCGTTCATCTACAACTACCTGTTTCGTGCGGCGTTCTACGACCGGGACGACCGTGCGATGACGCAGGTGCGGGAGTGGGCCAGTGGACAGCCTGAAGAATCGCTGTTCAAGGAATTGGACTCAGATGCGGCGGCATTCGCCGGACTGATGCGGCGCTCGCGCGAATTGCGACTCCGCGCCGAGCAGCTCGCAGCCCTTCGCTTGAAGGAAAGCGTGCTGGCGATTCGCGCGCGTGGAGCCTTCTACGAAGCGGCGCAGGGGGACGTCCAACGTGCTCGCGACATTGTCAAGTCGGTTGCTGCGGAATCGCCGCCCGCGTCATTGACTCCGCTCCTCCTCGCCACCGCCCTGCTGGCGCGGGATTACAAGCAAGTGGATGCCCTGTTGCGAGGCCAGGAACCCATCAATCAAGGGGCACCAGCGCTGCTCGACTCGGTCGTCCGCGTGCTGCGCGAAGTGGCGGCCGGCGATCGATCGGCGATCGCGCGACTGCCACCCGCGAGCCCGCGCGAACTAACGCAAGGCCAGTTCCGTCCCGCGGCCGCGTATGTGCGTGGGCTGACCTATTTGCACGTGGATGACGGCGAGGGGGCCGCAGCAGAGTTTCAACGGATCCTCGATCATCGTGGCCTCTCGCCGATCTCGCCCCTCTATCCACTCGCGTACGTGCAACTCGCACGAGCGTACGCACTCAGCGGCGATCACGTCAAAGCGCGGAAGTCGTATCAGGACTTCCTGGCATTGTGGAAGGATGCGGATCCAGACATCCCGATTCTGCGCGAGGCCAAGACGGAGTACGCCCGTCTCAGCCCTCGAGACAATGTCGGGCGACCATATTGACGGAACAGTTGCGCGAGCCGACGATCGCGCGACCAACATCTGCAAATCATGGCAGTCTGCACGGCGAGCCGCAGGCGGTCCCTCGCCAAGATCCGAACGGCCGATGTCGAAGAGTTCATCGCCGGCCGCCGGAAGACACCGCGCACGTTGAAGCCGCCTTGGGTTTGGACGCCTTCGCAGCCACCGGCTTGGCGGCGGCCTTCCTTGCGACCTTCGCCGACTTCTTGGACGTCTTGCCGGCCTATTGTGTTCACTCCAACTGATACGCGCTGCTCCGAAGCAGCTATTGGACCGGGGTTTTACCCGCGAACGATCCGGTGCGGCGGTCGGCCGTTCGAATCGCGAGCGTCACCGTGCGTGCACCGGCAACCGCGCGGAGCGTTCTAGCCGTGAGTGTCGACGGAATCTGGCCCGTAACCCGAAGCTGCACGACGGCATCTCCAGGAGTTGATTCGATCACCGCGGCCAGACGCCTGTGAACCGTCATGCCGTCAGCATCGCCGAAGGAGACCGTGCGAGTGACCATCGTCCGCGCAGGGAGCGGTCGAAATTCGAATGCACGGAGGCCTGATCGGGCCAATTCCAATACAACGAATCCCTTCGTCTCCGGGGCCTCGGCGAATGACGTGCGCTCGATCGATCCTGCATAGACGATGGGAGGCCCGTCCACCGGCCGCAAGACTTGGTGGCGATGAATGTGTCCGCTCAGCGTGACCACTACGTTTCGGGGCAGGTCGGCGGTGCGGATCACGTCCGGGCCGAAACGGAAAGTGAAGTTGCCTGGCCCGCAGGTCGCTCCTTCGATGCACTGATGCAGGCACAGCACGCGAATATCAGCCGATAAGCTATCGCGGTTCAGGGCAGCGAGTATTTCCGGAAACCGGCGACGAATGTCGTGAATGTACGGAGCAGGTCACCGCCATGGACGACCACATCGACCTCGCCGACTCGTGCAGGTTCGAGCGCTCGCTCGAAATTCCGAAAGAAGTCGTCGCCTCGTCGACGACGAACGACACGCGGGCGGCTGGGCAAATCGAAACCAAGGTGTGTGTCGGACACGAACAGGACGCGCACGTCACACCCACTGCAGGACAGACGCGAGGCGCGCGTGGGCGAGCGGAGGTGCGACGCCGAGTCGCAGCGCAAGCGGGGCACCCGCCACGACGAGACGTTTGAGCTCGGTGGTCAGTACTCGCAAACGATCGAAGCACGCCAGAGTGAAAGCCTCACGTCGTGCGGCGACTGGCCGCGCGTGGCCAGGCGGAATCGGCGCTGTCGCGTCGGCGTCGATGTTGGCGTTGACAACTACCTCGCCGTTCTCGATCACGATCAACCGCGTACCAGCGACGCCCGGCTCGGTCCAACGCACGCTCGAATCGACCAGGCGAGTCAACCAGATCGCTCGGCGCCGCGCCAGCGCCCCGCGCAACGCGAGCCACTCCAAAGAGAGTTGCACGAGCTCTGGTGTCCATGTCGTGATGCCGCCGCGAGTCTCTTCATCCGAGTCGACGTCGTGGTCTCGTCGACCTTCTCTCCATAGGCGTGTGCCGAGCCGCAGCAATCTCTCGTGCGCGCTGAGGTCCTGACGCGACAGCTCGGGGTGCGCCGCGCAGAGCCTGGCGTAACCGGCATCGAAAGTAGCTGCGTCGGGACGCCAGCGACCGGAGCCGAGCGCGCGGCGGTCAGGCCCGGCGAGCGCAGCGAATTCATCGAGCATCCCGGCCGAAGGAAACGGTCCGAGCGGACACTGCGACGACGGGTGCGCGCTGCGCGCGCTGAGATTTGGTGGCGCGAACCACAACGCCCGGTCCTCGACGATGAGCGCGACGTTGTACGGCGGTCGATGCCGCTTGATTTCGTCGGGCTCGAAGAGAGCAGCCTCGAGCGCGCTCGCCGTTACATCGAAAGAGATCCCACGCGCCTGCGACAGCATCTCGAGCGTCCGCTCGGGTATGCCATTCTGCTTCCGAAAGTAGCTATTGACGCGATGACGGAGCGACGCGGCCTTGCCGACGTACAAGACATCGCCACTGGTCCGAAGCATGCGATAGATGCCTGGGGCATCGGGCAATGAGAGCCGCACGTCGCGCGGCATCGGCCAGACGCGGCGCCGGCGCTTCGTCGGATCGCGTTTTGCGGCGAGCCACTCGTGAAGCGCATTCCAGGTCGAAATGCCTTCCTCTTCGAGCAGGCGCACCAGCTCTCGCCAGACAAACGCGGTGGCCTCCACGTGATCGGCGCTGCGACGCAGCCCGCCTACCGCGCGGCCGAAGTACCCCGTGAGGGCACGCATACCGCGGCGTGGCAGATCGGGTAAGAGGCGGCGGGCGATGTCATGCGTGCACACGATGTCGAGGGGAGGCGGGCCGCCGGCCAACGCACGGAGGAATGGTTGCTCGAATCGAGCGAAGTGAATGACCGTTGGCGCCGGCTGCCTAGGCAGCTTCGCGGCTTCGCTGGACAGCTCGCGCCATGCAACATG
This sequence comes from uncultured Acidobacteriota bacterium, assembly GCA_963807105.1. GTDB lineage: Bacteria > Acidobacteriota > Vicinamibacteria > Vicinamibacterales > UBA2999 > DASPWV01. The sequence goes on from CAWEAM010000003.1 coordinate 1,626,090, forward strand.
CGCATCGACGCCGTCCTGCGCCATCCGTTCGGAAATGCCAGTGAGGCGTGCCACGGCGGGCGGAATGCGCTCGCCGTTCGGAAGTGCAATGAGCCGCACGTGTGCGTCTGTTGTCGTCGCCCCCGCTCGCGCCCAGCCCATCTCGAGGAGATGCCCATGCGGAGCTGCGGCGGTCGCCTGGCAGTCGACGACCAGCACCTCGAGCTGCGAGAGCGACTCTGAAACAGTGCACATCACGTTCGCGACGACCAAATCTCGGACATGCTCGTCAGGCCAATAGCTGCTTCAGTCTGCGCTTCTTGAGCGTCTCGTCGGGGCTGACCGCCACGGTCGCCGAGGGTAGCACATTCGTCGTATCTTCGCCTACTATCCGCAAGAGAACCGCCCCCCCGATCTCTCACTCGTTACACTGCAGGACGGCCGCACGGCCTACCAAAGCGATCCGGCCGGTTCAGCCTGATCGATATGTCAGTCGACGATCGACACGTCGAGCTCGCCGAGCCGCGCCGGATTGCCGATGACCTCGATCTCGGTGATCCTGCCGTTCGCGATCGTGAACCGGAGCGCTCGCACCAATCGTCCCTGCGGCGCCACCACGACGCCGATGGCCCCATTCACGAGCGCGGGCCGCGTGAGCCGCGCCATGTGCCCATAGGCGACGGCCCCCTTCGCCCAGACCGCCGCGCCGCGGATCTCGCTCGGCGCGCCGGCCGCCATGTCCGCGCGAACCACGAGATCCGGATCGAGTACAGCGAGAAGACCTTCGAAGTCGCCAGCGCGTAATGCGGCAATAAAGGCCTCGACGACCTCGCGCTGCCGAACGAGATCGGGGTCGGGGACCCCGCCGCCACGCACGCGGCGCCGCGCGCGGCTCGCGAGCTGCCGCGCCGCCTCTGCGGAACGGCCGACGATCGGCCCGATCTCCTCGAACGGCACCGCGAACATGTCGTGCAGCACGAAGGCGAGCCGTTCCGCCGGCGTCAGCCGGTCGAGCACAACGAGCAGCGCGAGCCCGACCGAATCCGCGAGGAGCGCTTCCTGCTCGGGGCTGCTTCCGCTCGTGCCGGTCGCGACCGGCTCCGGCGCGTCCGGCGTGAAAGGCTCTTCGCGCCGCGATTGGCGCGACCGCAGCATGTCGAGGCACACGCGCGCGACGACCGTGGTCAACCATCCGCCAAGGTTGTCGATGCCCGTGGCATCGGCGCGGCTCAGTCGCAGCCACGCCTCCTGAACGGCGTCGTCCACCTCGCTCAACGAGCCGAGCATCCGGTAGGCTACGGCGCGCAGGTGGGTTCGGTGCTCTTCGAATCGCTCAGCCAGATAATCGCGTTCGCTCATGGGTCACACTTCCTCGTCGCGTTCCGTCATAACACTGACGGACGAACGGCACGCAACGTGACGACCAGAGATGACAATGAAGCCGCACGTGCATGTCATGACGTTCGGGGTGAAGGACCTCAACCGGGCGAAGGAATTCTATAGTGCCCCACGAGGCCAACAGGTCTTACCGGGATGTGCTGCGGAACCGGCATGTGGCTGGTCTTCTGCTCGGTGATCTGTTGGCCAACGCCGGCACGGGAATGCTCATCGTGGCGATGCCCGTGCAGACCCTTTCGATCCACGGAAGTGTGCCGAAGGCCATCGCCATCGGGCTGGTCGACGCGGCGCCGTTCGTCCTCTCGACGATCCTGGCATTGGCAATCGGACTGGGACGGATCAGGGTGCCGCCCCGAACCCTCCTGATCACCGACTGTGTGCTGCGGTCGCTGACGCTCGCCACCCTTGGCATCCTGGCCGTCACCGGCCGGCTGACATTGCCGATCTTGATTGCCGGTCTGCTCTTCGGTGCCACCTTCCGGATGGCCGGATCGAGCAGCCGGCGCCTGCTGGCCACATCCATGGCCGACGACACGGGGCAGTTCGCCGTCAACGGGCTGCTCGGGCTGAATACCACCTTCGCTCTCTACATCGTCGGGCCGGTTCTAGGCGGTGTCATCGTCGCGTCCACCAGCGCAGGCGTCGCACTTTTCTTCGACGCGTTCGGTGCCTTGATCCTGTTGACTGCCGTTCTGATGTCTGTTCCCCGAGCCGCCACAGACCCTGATGCGCTTCGTCGTCCACAGTCCCACCAATCGGGTTGGCGGATCCTGCGCCGCCGGCCAGTTGCCGCGCGCCTGCTGATCGTGGAGTTCTTCTTCAACTTCTTCTACATGCCGATCGAGGTCGCGCTTCCCCTGTACGTACGCGGGACGCTGGACGCCGGCGCCTCTGGCCTGGGTCTCATGTGGGGTGCGCTAGGGGTTGGCGCGTTCGTCGGCGCCGCCTTGGTAAATCAGCTGCGAAACCTTCCGCAGCGTCATCTACTGGTCGTGATCATCGGTCTGTGGGCGATGTGCCCGATCGCTCTGGCATTGGTCGATAATCTGACCGTTGCGATGATCGTGTTTGGTCTGGGCGGCCTGGTGTGGGCGCCGTTCACCCCCGTCGCGTACAGCTTCCTCCAGTCTGGGCTCGAGCCTGACGAACAGCAGCAGGTCGTCACCCTCTGGACCACCGGCTCCATGGTCGCCGCCCCGCTTGGCCTGACGGTAGGCGGACCACTCATCGAACTGCCGGAACCACCGGAGGGCTCGCGTTGTCCGGTGGACTGACCCTGCTGTTGCTTCCGATTGCGGCGCTGGCCGTTCTCAGGCGCGCGCCGGAGTCGGTCACACTTTCTCGTCGCGTTCCGTCATAGCACTGAAGGCCGAACGGCGAACGAGGTGACACAAGGAGGGAACCGATGAAGATCAAACTGACGAGCGTGCACGTCAACGACCAGGAGAAGGCCCTGCGCTTCTATACCGACGTGCTGGGCTTCGTGAAGAAGACCGACTTCAGCCAGGGGCCGTATCGCTGGCTCACGGTGGCCTCGCCAGAGGACCCGGACGGCACTGAGCTGCAGCTGGCGCTCAATGGCGACCCGGCGGCCAAAGCCTACCAGCAGGCGATGTTCCAGCAAGGCCAGCCTGCGGCCATGTTCTTCACCGACGACGTGCAGGCCGATTACGAGCGGATGAAAGCGCGCGGCGCCGAGTTCACCAAGCCACCAACGGACGTGACCGGCTCCAGGATCGCCATGCTGAACGATACGTGCGGCAATCTCATTCAGGTCACGCAACTGAAGCGGCGGTAGGACGCGGGCGGATGTTCTGGTTGTGGTGGAAGACGTTGTCGGGGTCGTACTTGGTTTTCATGTCGACCAGCCGGTCGTAGACGCCGGTGCCGTAGGCGTCGCGGATACGATCGGGGGCTTCTCAGCTTCCCCGACTACTTCCGGGTGGAGCTCACATGGGCCAAGCTCCTCGGCGTGGTGCTGCTGCTTGCGCCGGTGCCGGCGCGGCTCAAGGAGTGGGCCTACGCCGGCTTCGCCTTCACCCTCGGCTCGGCGCTCATCGCGCACCTCGCGGTGGGTGATGGCCCGGAGGGTGGGGCTTTGCGGTGGCCACCGGCATGCTCTGGGGGCTCTCGTACTTCTTCTGGCGCCGCATGCAGGCCACGCCGGCGAGCGCCTGACCGCGCACCGCGGCCATGAAGTCGGGAGGAGTGCGAGGAGGCGGCGAGGTTGGCTATGCTGAGCCCGTTGATTGCAGGTGACGTTGAGCGCACGTAAAAATAAGTGCGAGAGTAGGAGCCGCACATGAAAAAGTCCGTCCCGGTGGAATCTGCTTCTGCATTGATCGACGAGAAGATCAAGGAACTTGGCGACTGGCGCGGGAAGACGCTCGCGAAAGTGCGCGACATCATCCACGCGGCAGACCCTGAGATCGTCGAAGAGTGGAAGTGGAGGAAAGAGTCTTCCCCGGGAACTCCCGTCTGGTCCCACGGCGGCCTCGTCTGCACGGGAGAGACGTACAAGAACGTCGTCAAGATGACCTTTGCCAACGGAGCTGCGTTGAAGGACCCTGCAGGTCTCTTCAACTCCAGCCTCGACGGGAACGTCAGGCGCGCCATCGACATCCACGAAGGCGACAAGGTCGGTGCAGCGGCCTTGAAGGATCTCATCCGCGCTGCAGTGGCGCTCAATCTCAAGGGCAAGAGCAAGACGAAGCCCCGGCGAGCGAGCAGCAAGCGGGCCGGCTAGCTTCATCTCGCAGCTGAAGCGCTGGTAGGGCGGACGTTCAGCAGCATATGAGCGACGCGCTCCTGTCATCGCGTGACACCCAAGGTGCCGGCGGAGCACATCGAGGGCCGGACCCGCGTGACTGGCGGGTGACCTACTCGCCGCTGCTCCCGCTTGCCTTGCTGTGGTTCACCGGTCTGTACTTGTTCTTGCTGCCGTATATGCCGCCAGGTGGCGCAGCGGGCGACGCAGCGACTGAACGGTCGGCCGCAACGCTGGCCGACTTTCGCGGAGTAACCGTGCTTCCCACCGACGATCTCCGAGCACGATCTCAGAATCGTCGAATGTCGTGTTCGCGCGAGGGCCGTCAGCGCTGGAGGGTTGCCGGCCAGTTGACGACGATGGAAATCGGCGCCGGCGCCGCGGTCTCAGCGAGGGGGACGATCATGAGGAAGCGACCGTCTGGCGCGACGGCATATTGCTGCTTCGGTCCGGAACCGATGGTGAGCACGCCGGTGGCGCCGGCGGCGGTCATCAGACTCATGCGAAACAGCGGGAGAGCGTTGCCCGCCTCGAGCGTTCGACCAGTCTTGTCTGCCATGATGGAGACCGCCATCAAGCGCTCGTCGGGCGCTACGTAGTAGAGTTCTTTCCCGTCGCGACGCCAGCGCGGCTGCGTTCCGCCTGAGACAGACACGAGCCACTTGCCCTCCGCACCCGGAAACGTCCGAACATAGATTTCAAATCGCCCCGATTCGTTGGACTGATAGGCCACGAATCGCCCATCGGGAGAGAACTCTCCCCAGCCCTCGTTGGCCGACGTCTGCGCGACCGGAAACGATTTCTTGCTCTCGACGTCCACTCCCATCAGATCGTCGCCTGGCACCACATACAGCACCACGCGGCCATCCGGCGACCAGCCGGACGGCGTCTTGCTGTTGCCACTCTCGAACAGCACCTTTGCGTCACCTAAACCATCCACCGCTTTGACAAACAGATTCCGCACGCCGCCAAGCCGGGATCCGAACAGGACGCGTGTGCCATCTGGAGACCAGAAGGGCGCATTGTGATTGCCAGGACCGAGGGTTAACCGGGTCGGAACACCACGAGTAACATCGATGAGCCAGACGTTGGGCGCAGGAATATTCTGAGTCTGTCGAGTGACCGCAACACGCTGGCCGTCGGGCGCCAGTTCCGGGTTGGCAAGCCCCGCGTCATCAGCCTCTCCCACAGTGCCGACGATGTTGCCGGCGCGATCCATCCAGACGAGGCGCCGCCGTCCGAACGAGCCTTGAACGTAAGCGAATTGACCGCTCGACGAAAACGATACTGCCCTCATGCCACTGGGGGATCTGGCTGGCGTCGGCAAGATTGGTACGCTATCTCCCGTCACCCTTCTCCGCTCGATATCAAACGGGGCAGCGTTCAGTGTGCCGTCGCTTTCGAAGATCAGGTGACCGGATGCGTACCATCCGGCCCCGCTCCCGTCGACCAGCCGCACCGGCGTGCCCTCGTCGAGCGACCCGAGAAACAGGCCGTTGCTGTCTCCCTCTCCCAGCGAGGCGAACAGAAAACGGCGTCCGTCCGGCAGAAACTGCGGCCACCGATGGCCACGCTGACCACCTAACAACCTCGTCGCCGCTGCCGAAACGCCGCCGCCTGCCGAAATGCGCATCAATCCGCCGTCGACTGTCGGCGCAAACACGATCACGCCGTCGGGGCTCCACGAGCCGCCACGCCCAACCGTCACGTCGGCCAGGGGTTGCGGGGAGCCGCCGGATAGATTGATGCGCTGCAGCTTGCCGCCGGCGAAAAACCCGATGGCGCTCCCATCCGGGGCCCAGAACGGGAAGGTCGCGTCGTTCGTTCCCGGCACGGGCTGCGCCCGCTCCTGATCGAACCGGCGGACCCAGAGGCTTTGTATTCCGTTGACCGGAGCGACAAATGCGAGCTGCCGCCCATCTGGCGAGAGCGCGAGGGAGTCAGGCGAGAAGCCTGGCGGAGGGATCATCTCCAGCCGCATCGGGAACGGCTCGACTGAGTCGCGCTGCAGGGACCACCCGAGAATGGCCAGCGCCAGTACAATCGACAGCGCTGCCACGATCCAGGGCAGTGGCGACATGCGCCGAGGCGCGGCCGACTCGTGCGCATCAGAGAAAGGTTCCGTCAGCGCATCCCTGATCTCGAGGCGCGCGACGCCGATGTCCGTCAGCCTCTCCTTCGGGTCCTTCGCAAGGCAGCGGCGCAGCAGGCGGCGAATCGCCGCCGGGGTCTCAGGGGGCAGCTTCCGCCAGTCGGGTTCAGCTCGGGCGATCGCCGCAATCGACTCCGTCACATCTTCGCCGCCGAAGACTTGGACGCCGGCGAGCAACTCGAACAGCACGCATCCGAACGCCCAGACGTCGCTGCGTTTGTCAACGGCGCGGCCCCTCGCCTGTTCGGGACTCATATAGGCCGCCGTCCCCAAGATCACGCCCAGTCCCGTCATCGCCGGACTTGTAATCGTTGGCAATCGAGCGTTGTCGGTGTCTGCGGGCACTGGTTCGAGCGCCTTGGCCAAACCAAAGTCCAACACCTTGACCGTGCCATCCGGCCGCAGCTTGATGTTGGCAGGCTTGAGATCGCGATGGACGATGCCCTGCTCGTGCGCGGCTTCAAGCGCTTCGACGATCTGTCGGGCGATGGGCAAGGCCTCATCGATCGGAATCGGACCTTGTGCGATGCGATCTGCCAGCGTCGGCCCCTCGACCAACTCCATCACGAGGGCTGTCGTGCCGTCACTCTTCTCCAGGCCGTGAATTTGCGCGATGTTCGGATGATTGAGCCTGGCGAGCACTTCCGCTTCCCGCTGGAAGCGCGCCACACGCTCGGCATCGGTCGCAACCGCCTCGGGCAGCACTTTGATGGCAACGGTCCGCTTCAGGTTGGTGTCCGTCGCTCGATACACCTTGCCCATACCGCCCTCGCCAATCAGGGTGGTGACCTCGTAAGGTCCGACTCGGGTGCCAGGACCGATTGTCAATCGAGAAGGATTTTACGCGACTAACTGCTGACGCCGTTGTGGCTACCGAAGGCTCGTCGGCGCCATACTCGGATGGCGACAAGCGGCATCCTGGCTGGAAGGCCCTGCCTGTTGCGTCTCATTCCAGTGACCTCACGGACGGGGCAATGGGTCCTCATTGGGCCTTTCTTGCCCACGTTGGCGCGCCGACGTTGCGTCCATCCCATCATCCGCTAACATGGCCCGCGCGGAACAACGTCAGTTCCCAGGTGTTGGCTCGCTCATCGTGGCGAACGAGATACGTATTGCCGTCTGCGCCGCGCAATTTGAAGTACCTGTACTCGGGCGCGAGCCAGGCGTCGACCACCTCGGCGACGTCGATGCGACGGTCGCTAAGGATCAGCGTGCGTGGCGTCTGCTCGCCGCGATGGCCTGCGTAGCACTCGACACCGACGCTGAGCAGCCGCTGTTCAGACATCAGATCTCACATTCGTTCGCCGGGCAGTTGGCTGGCTTGATTCACCCAACCGGCGAATTGAGCTTCGTCGAGCTGGTCGTCCTCGTGGATGTCGAGGTAGCGCACTTCCTTGTGCTTGGACTCGCCTGGGGGTAGAGGGCGCAGTGACGTGCCGCGGAAGAAAGCCACTTTGACGTACTTCGTGAAGCAATGAAAGTTGAGGAACCAGCCCTGGCCTTCCATGCCATAGAAGGGCGAGTTCCACTTGACTGCCTTGCGCACGTCGGGGACGGCGCGCACGATGAGCGCGTCGAGCCGGCGCCCGACGTCGCGCTTCCAGCCCGGCATGGCCGCGATGTAGGCCTGTACGGGGGCGTCGCCGTCGGCCTTCGCGATCTGAGGGTTGCCGCCTGCGAGGAGAGCCGGCTTTGCGCCCTTACGGGACTGCGACTTCGGTGCCGCCTTGCGGGGTGTGGCCGCCTTCGCAGCCACCCGCGTGGCGGCGGCCTTCTTTGCGGCCTTCGCCGACTTCTTGGACGTCCTGTTGGCCATTGTGTTCATTTCAATTGATAAGAGGCTGTTGTTTCGCGGACAGCGTCAATTGCTCGCTCCAGTCCCGCCACGCCTGGGCGCTCGACCAGGACGTGGCGCGCGCGCCATTGGCCGATGTCGCCCACCTGCTTGCCATCCTGGACCGGCCCGGCGCCGGCGGCAACAGCGTGATCGTCATCGAGCACAACAGGGACGTCGCCCGCCGCGGACTGGATCCTCGACCTGGGTCCGGAAAGTGGGGAGCAAGGGCGGGCGGGTCGTGTTCGAGCGCCGACGTCGCTGCTCAAAGTACCTCAATCGCTGACCAGCCGCTACCTGCGCAGCCGTCGCCGTCGAGTCCGAGCAAAGCCGATCTAGTGGCCTGTCTCCGCTGAAGGAGGACTACCTTTCGGGCGGGGCATCCCCGCTGTCGGCGTTGCTCCTTCCTCAAATATTCCCGATATTCTCGGCTAGTGACCGTCACGCGATCGTGAGGCCGCGCACGCGCGGCGCGAGTGCGCCAATCGCCGCGGCGTAGCCGCGACGATGCTCCACAGTCCACGGCGGACCTGATGGACGGCCAGGGCCGGTCACGAATTCCTCCACCGCGTCCAGTGACACGCCGAGCGCTGCCGCGGCGAGGCCGATCTCGTCGCCGCGCCGGCACAACTGCACGTCGAGCCCGAGGCGCTTCGCAGCGTTGCAGATCCCAAGGTGGTAGAGCACGCCATCAGCCGAGCACAGCAACTGGTGCGATGCGTGCACAGCGGCGACGCTGGCCGGCAGCGTGTCGAACGGCGGTTTGCGGATTGTGAGTGTCGTTACCAGGTGCTCGCGCGACAGCTCGTCGACGAGCCGGCCAAGGGCGAGATCGGTGGTCTTCGCAACCGAGTTCCGTACGTTCGCGACCAGGGCTTCCGCTTCGTCCGGCGGCTTAGCCAGTGTCTCGTGCTCGTAGGGCTGGGTCGGCAGGCCGCGGTCGATCAGCGCGATGCGGCGCCGTGTGATGACGAATGGCCGCCGATCGCGAGCCGAGACGCAAACGACGTACGCCCAGCCTGTGTGCTCGGAGACGGCGAGGATCGAGGGCGTGCGGATCACGGAATTGGGGGCTCGACCGGCCATCGGACGCCGTGACTATATCGTCTACTGCTTCTCGGAACAGCTGACCTCGTTGCGCAGCCACTTTGGCAGTTGCATTGGGATGCCGCCATGAGTGCTTTTGCCAGCTTGATGTTCAGCATCACCGCCCAGAACTGGTACTGGATATTGTCAACCGGGATTTCGCGCGCGGCTCGCCTCGATCCGCGAGGCGACTCATCACAGCTCGGGCGATGGCTCTGCGTCCGACGCGGGATTGTCACTACGACGGGCGCGGCGACAAGTCTCCATGCATCATCGCCCGCTGGCCTTGCCGGGGACAGATGTGCGGACGCTGAAGGAGCACGCTTGAAAAGCGAAGCGGGCCAGCGATACCAGTCTCGTATTCTGCGGCGTGGCGATAGCGATGGCTACCTGAAGCGAGATCGTCGACGCTTTAGCACGAGCGTGAACCGTCGTGTGCGGACCGAAGGTGTTGCAGCGGGCGCTGGCGATATTCAAAGCTCTCTTTCAGCAAGGCGTCGGAACTCGTCAGGGACAGAGCGCGCAGCCCGCGATGCTGACCCATAATCCACCGCTTTTCCTCCGAAGCGCTTGCGGATCGCATCGACGGCCCGGTCTGCGCGCGATCGCGCCAGGCCTTTCTTCGTGCCAGGACGGCGTCCTTCGTCGGCAAGCCCGAGCGGCAGCTCCAGTTGCACGATCGCATGCGCTTCGAGATTTGAGACGGAGATCGCCAGCAGCGAGATCGTCCTCTCGTCACGGTGATCCGCAAGGACGCCGCGCACCAGGTCCTCGGCGATCTCAGCGAGAGCCCTCGTTGCAGAAATCGGCGCTGACAGCGTGAGCGAGCGCGTGACCGAGCGCAAATCGGCGAAGCGCACGCGGACCGTGATCGTCCGGCCCGCCAGGGATTTGGCGCGGAGCCGGGCGCCGATGCGGTCGGCGAGATGATGGAGGGTCGGTTTGAAGACGCGCTCGATCGCAGGCCGTCGTCCGAGCGCCGATTGTGCGCCGGCGGAGCGCGCGCGCCGGCGCGTCTGGATTTGCCGCGGATCGCTGTTCCAGGCGAGTGCCGTCAACTTTCTTCCCACCGCGTGCCCAAGCAATCGCTCCATGGATGTTGGAGAGCTCTCAGCCAATTGACCGATGGTGGTGACGCCGATCTTGGCGAGCCGCGCCTCGGTGGCGGGGCCCACGCCCCACATTAGCGCGACGGGCAGTTTGTGAAGGAAGTCGAGTTCAGTATCTGGATCGACGACGACCAATCCATCCGGCTTCGCGACCTGCGATGCGACCTTCGCCAGGTGCTTGGTACGCGCCACGCCGATTGACATCGGCAAGCCAAGCTCGGCGCGCACGCGAGCCCGAACCGTCCTTGCGATCTCTGCCGGCGAACCGAAGAGATGCGTGCACCCTGCAACGTCGGCGAAGGCCTCGTCGATGGAGATGCGCTCTATGGAAGGCGTGAAATCGCTCAGGACTGCGATCGCGGCATCGCCGAGCCGTTGGTATTCGTCGAAATGTCCGCCGACAAAAACGAGGTCGGGACAGAGTTGACGCGCGCGCCGTCCAGGCATGCCGCTTCGTACGCCGAAGGCCCGCGCTTCGTAGGAGGCCGCGAGCACGACGCCGCCGCCGACCGCAATCGGCTTGCCGCGCAGGCGAGGGTCAAGCAGCTGTTCGACCGACGCATAAAAGGCGTCGAGGTCCGCGTGGAGAATGGTGGCCGTGGAACCACGCATCACACCCACCACAGCGCGGACGCGAGTCGCGACTCGTCGAGTGCCGGTCCGACGCCCAGGCGCAGCGCCAGTGGAGCCGGAGCCGCGGCCGTGGCCTGACAGTCGACCGCCAGCACCTCGAGTTGCGAGAGCGGCTCGGAATGACTGCCCATCGGTCACCGCTTCAGCCGCGAAGGCGCGGACGTAGCTCCCGGTAACTTCCTGGTTCGGCCGCCCGCAGTCGTCGGTTGCAAGCGCTTGTTAGGCCGCCGCCTCGCGGGTTCCCTTCGCTCGGGCGCGGAGAGCGCGCTGATCGTGATGTAGTATCCGTCCGGATCCCGGAGTGAGAACTCGCGAGTTTGAGTGTTCGGGTTCACATGGGGCTCCTCTTCGAACCGGTCGACGAGAGCGCGTGCTCTTTTCAGGGCCATCTCGTAGTCGTCGACGCGGAAGAACAAGAGGAGCCCGTTGCCAGGTGACGCCTCGTCCGGGCTCATCAAGGACGGGTGCTCGTGCGTGCCCCACCGGTGGAGGCAAAGCAACACGGTTCCATCCGTATCCAGGATCTGACCAAAGTGGTCATGGCTTGGAGGCGTCTCGGGCTGACCGAAGAGCGACTGGTACCATTTGAAGCTGCCGGGAACGTCGCGTACGCCGATGATCGTCCATGTGCGTTTCATCGCATTTCCGCTATCGGCCTAACACCATTAGCCGTGACTAGAATCAGGTTCATGCGGCCGCCGCTCGATCCCGAGCGATCCTCCCGTTAGGCGAGTAGCTGCTTCAGTCGTCGCTTCTTCAGCGTTTCGTCGGGGCTTACCGGGCTCGCGCACCTGAACCTCGAGCTCGGTTCCCGGCGCGATCGCGTCGGCCCAGCCACTGTTCTTCAGCGCCGAAACGCCAAGAGCGGCGGCTTCATAGATCGATTCGGCCGTCACCTCAACCGAGTGCCGAACGCCGGAAGGACCCGTAAAGCTGACCGTGCACGTTCGAAGCGCTACGGCGCGTCAACGTATCATATTCGCTTTTTGTTCGTCTCCGTCCACGGTACGGGCGGTATTCGCTGCAACTGACCGCTGCCAAAAGGGTTTGGTCTGGACCGTATTGATGGGGCTGCGAACGACGCGGCGCTCTCTCGGGCAGAATCTCAACGTACCCGTCCGTCCCATGCACGCGGATCCGGTGCCCATCCCGGATCAGCCGGGTGGCATGCTGCACACCCACGACAGCAGGCAAGCCGTACTCCCGTGCGATCACCGCACCGTGCGTCATCAGGCCGCCCACCTCCGTCACCAGGCCCTTGATCGCAACGAACAGCGGCGTCCAGCTGGGGTCCGTGCAGGCGGTGACCAGGATGTCGCCCGCTTCGAGATCCGCCTCCGTCATGTCGATGATGACGCGGGCCCGCCCCTCGACGGTCCCGGCGGAAACCGGTAAGCCTGCCAGCGCGCCAGCTGGAAGATCCTCGCGTCGGTACGACCCGGCCACAGCCTCGCCATCCGACGTGAGCACCCGGGGCAGCGTGAGCGATTGATACGACCTGAACTCGTCTTTGCGTTGGCGAATGAGCTCGTCGTCCACATGGTTCGTGCGCACGACGTCCTGGAGCTCCTGGAACGTGAGGTAGAAGATGTCTTCCTTCTCGCGAAGCACGTGGGCCTGCACGAGGCGCTCGGCTTCCTCCAGCAAGGCCTGCTTGTAAACGAAGTAGCGGCCGACCATGCCGTACTTCGGATATCGGCGACCCGTCGAAGCAATCTCAGTGCACGTGCCCGGCGACCGCTATGCGGACACACCGGTCATCGCTTGCTGCAGCGCCGCGCGTGCAGCTGCGAGGGTCTGCGGGTCCGCAAGCTCGGGACGCCCTGTCCCGTACGGCGGCTGGGGCGCGTATTCCATAATCAGTTCGATGACTCGCCCGATGCTTTCGCCCGCCCAAAGCCCTGCCACCGCAATCCCGAAGTCGACGCCCGAAGTGATGCCACCTCCGGTGAGCCGATTGCGGTCGACGCAGACGCGTGCGCTGCTGGGCTCGGCGCCAAATTGAGCGAGCGCTTCCCGTGCACCCCAGTGCACCGCCGCACGGTAGCCTCGCAACAGGCCGGCGGCCCCGAGCAGCAGCGAGCCCGTGCACACACTGCACACCCAGCGGGCCCGCGATCCGCGATCGGCTAGAAAGGCGACTGCGGCGGAATCGCCTAGCAGGTCCAATGTCGGCTTCGCACCGCCACCGACAAAGAGAACGTCCGGATCAGTCCACGCGTCTTCGAAACTATTCGTCGCGTGCACGCTCAGGCCGCAGTCCGTGGGAACCGGCCCGGAGCGGTGCCACGCGTACTGAACTTGGTAGTCCGGCAAGAAACTCCACGCCTGCATGGGACCGACCCAGTCCAGAAGGGTCATGCCGGGGTATACGAGAGCCAACACTTTCATGGGCGCGCTCCTTTTACATAATCTTAACAACCAGCATCATCGCTCTTTGGCTGCGGGCAAGCACCATAGGTCCTTGATGCGGCACAAGCGCGCCAGCATCTCTTCGTACTGTTTGGTGACGGCGGCGGCCTCGACGGCGCCGAGCAGTTGGACGCTATAGCCGTGCGGACCCGGCATGATTAAGAACGGATAGGGATTGCCTGGTCCAATGGGACCGGCGCCGATGTCCGCGCTCGAGACGTTCGGCGCGTAGTACATGACGTGCGGGATGTTGACGGTCGCAACCTGGTCGCCATGCTCTGGATCGAAGTACGTTCTGAGCACCGGTGACAACATGTACGCAATGCCGGCTCGCTCAGGCGATCGGTAGTGTTTCGTCGCATAGCGTTCCTTGATGATCGTCTTGAGTTCTGTGGCCGGCGCCCCCTTGGCCTGCAATTCCGCCGCATCGAGGAAGACGCGCATTTGCGCGTTCGCGCCGGCTTTGTCGAAACCAATGGGATACAGAATGTCGTCGCGGTATTCGGTGAACGGCCAGGACCCTCGGAACGTATCGTCGCCGGTGCGCGCGAGCAGCGCGTGGAATTCGTTCGAGCCCTTGCGCGCAACTTCGAAGCCCTTGGCCGGATTCAGGACATAGACGGTGGCACCGTCTCTGAGGTGCGGCGGCAGCGCACTCAACGCGAGCTCAATTTCGAGATCCCGCGGCAATGGCGTGAGTTTGTACGACGGCCGAGACGGTGCGACTTGCGCGCTCGCAGTGAATGGCAACGACACACAGACGAGTATCAGGACAATGTGAACCTTGCGGGCAGGCATAATCTCATCCTTTCTACTGGAATGACCCGTCCGGCTTCGCCTCACGAGTCGATGGGTTTGGTCATCAGATCGACTTAGCGCCAGGTTCGAAAGGGCGGGAGTGACAAGTGTGACGGATTCTGATGGACTCGCTAATCAAGGCCGCCGCGCGTGCGCTCGCAGCAGGTGATCCCTAGTACTAGCAGGCCGTGGTGAAAGTCAACAAGCCGTTCGAGGCGGCGGTGCCGCGCTGCTGTCGTTACGAGGCGTAGGCTACGGCTCGGATACCTGAAATGTACGCTCGCGTTCTTGGGAAGATCCTGCGCTAGTCGGTCCTCAACGCGTCGGTTGGGTCGACACTCGCCGCTCGTCGCGCGGGTATGTACATCGCCAGTACCGCCGCCACGGTCAATGCGCACGCGACACCCGCGAAGGTCGCCGGGTCGGCGGGTGTGACTCCGAACAGCAGCGAATGAATCCATCGGTCCGCCGCCAGGGCGCCGGCCAGACCCGCGGTCAGGCCAACCGTGGTCAGGAGCATGCCCTCGCGGACGACGAGCCAGGTCACTCCTGACGGCGATGCGCCGATCGCAAGCCGCAAGCCGATCTCCTTCGTCCGCTGGCTGACCAGGTACGCGAGCACACCGTAGACGCCAATCACAGAAAGCGTGGCGGCAACGACGGCAAACGCGAGAAACAAGACCATCGTGAACCGGCGTCCGGCGATCGATGCGTCGACGAGTGAAGCAAGCGACTTGACGTTGGCCAGCGGCAGTAACGGATCGAGTGCCGCGACCTCGCGCCGCAAGGAAGGAACCATGCCAAGCGGATCTGCCGTTGTGCGCACGGCCACCGTGAACGCATCAACCTGATGCTGGTCGTGCGGCAGGTAGATTTCAGCGGGCGTCTCCTCGTCGAGGCCGCCGTATTTGACGTTGCCGACAATGCCGACGATGGTCTTGGGCCCGTTGCGTGCCTGTCGCGCGAGCTCCGCGGTCACCAGTACTTGTTGACCGATGGGATTAGTGTCCGCGAAATACCTCTGTGCCGTTCGCTCATTGATCAGGACGACTTCCTGCGCCGTCGCCGTGTCACGTCTGTCGAACAGGCGTCCCGAGCGGATCGGAATCCTCATCGTCTTGAAGTAGTCCGCGCTGACGATCCGCATCGACGCCGAAGGCATCGACGCCGAGTCGGGCTCGGGCTGGTCGGCGCGACGGAACCCGGTGATGGCGTTGAGATTCCCCGTGAATGGCAGCCCGTAGGCGATTGCGGCCGATGCCACTCCATGTTCCGTCTGCAATCGCGCTAGGAGCGTGGAAACGAATGCGTCGAGATTCGCGGGAGCCGGATACTTGCCGGAAGGAAGTGACAAGCCGAACGTCGCGACGCCGTCAGGATCGAATCCAGGCTCAACACGCTGCAGCTGAAGATAGCTGCGAATGAGCAAGCCAGAGCTGACCAACAGCATGGCGGCAAACGCGAGCTCCGTGACGACCAGCAATCGTCGCGCTCCCGTCGTGCTCTTGCCCACAGCACCGCGGCTGCCAAGCGCGAGAAAGCCGTGGGTGAATCGTCCGGACACCATCACCGCGGGCGCCAGGCCGAACACGACGCTGGTCACGACGGCCGCACCGATCGCAAAGGCGAGCACGTTGGCGTCGACCGTCAGACCGGCCAGACGCGGAATCGATGCCGGTCCGAGCAGCACGAGCGCGCGGACCAGCAACATGGCCAGACCGACACCGGCGACGGCTCCAAGCATCCCCAGCGCGAGGCTTTCAGTGAGCAACTGCGCGATCATCTGGCGGCGAGTCGCGCCGAGCGCCATGCGGACCGCGACTTCGCGGCCGCGCGCCTGCGCGCGCGCCAGCAAAAGACTCGCAACGTTGGCACAAGCAATCAGTAGAACAAGAGTCACGGCGCCGAGCAGCGCGAGCAGCGTTGGCCGGATGTCTCCCACCATTCGTTCGTGCAGGGGCACGGCGAGCGCAGTGACATCCTTTTCGGTGTCAGGGAAGTCTTGCGCGAGGCGGCGTCCGACGGTGTCGAGCGCGGTCGATGCCTGTTGAGGCGATACCGCGGTGTTCAGCCGGGCCAGTACCCGCACCCACTGTGCGCCCCGCGACTCGGGCGACAGGTCGCGCGCGGCGAAGATCAGTGGCCGCCAGAACGCGGCGTTCGGTGGGAAGTCCAGATCCGCCGAGGCGACACCGACAATGGTCACGGCGCGGCCGTCGAGCGTCGTGGTCGAGTTGATGATGTCCGCGCGCCCACCGAATCGACGGCGCCAGAGGCCATGACTCAGCACGATCTGATTGCCGTCGCCTCGCGTGTCGGCGTCCACGAATCCGCGCCCATGTGACATCCCGGCACCGAGCAAGTCGAAGTAGTTCCACGAGACCCGCGCGCCCTGCAGACGCTCGGGCTCCCCGAGGCCGGTCATGTTGGCGGTGACGGGGGTATACGCTGCCGTGCCCGAGAAGGCGTCGTTCTGGGTCGCGTAGTCGCGATAGTTCAGCGGCGAGTACCACGGCGACGTTGTGCCCTGGTGCCCGTACAGGAGCATGACCAGACGGCCAGGATCGCGATATGGCAGCGGCCGCAGCAGCACTCCATAGACCACGGTGAAGACGGCCGTCGTCGCGCCGATGCCGAGGGCCAGGGTGAGAATCGCGACGCTGCTGAATGCCGGCTGGAACCGCAACGCGCGACCGGCGTGGCGCAGATTCTGAAGCAATAGGCTCACGAACATCCTCCGTATCGTGTTCACGCCACGCGTCCGGCTCTATGACAAAGAGATTTCGGTTCGCTTGCACACCGTGGCTGAGTGCTGTGCATCCTCAACTAGACGTCACAGCGCGCCGAAAGGTTGTCAGGCTGTCAGCTAGAGGGTACTACAATGCACTGCATGGCCATGGGCAGACGCAAACGCGATCGGCAGGTGGCGATGTGGATCACGACGACCGAGTTGCCGACGGCTGCAAGTCATCCCTTCTACCGGCGCTTGAATCAGCTGCTGCGCGAGCACGGGTTCGACAATTTCGCGGAAGCGCAATGCGGCAACTTTTACGCGGAGACGATCGGCCGACCGAGCCTGCCACCGGGCATCTATTTCCGCCTGCTGCTGGTCGGCTACTTCGAAGGCATCGACTCGGAACGCGGCATCGCCTGGCGCGTGGCAGATTCGTTAGCGTTGCGCGATTTTCTTGGCGTTGGGTTGGACGAAGCGCCGCCCGATCACTCGACGATCTCGCGCACGCGACGGTTGATCGATCTCCAAACGCATCGAGCTGTGTTCACGTGGGTACTGCAGTGCCTGAGCGCCGCCGGCTTGGTTTTGCGCGGAGCTGCGACGCCACAACGGTCTCTGCCGTCTCGCCGAGATCCACGAAGCATCCATCAGGTTCGTAGCCCAGACCTCGAAGACGTTCGAACTCCGCCGCGGTGCCGGCCTGGACCTTCTCGGCGGTCAGGTTCATGGGCGCAAGCTCCGGCGAAGAGAAATCCAGGAATTTCGGATCGAATCCAATGATTAACACCCTCTTGTTGGTCAGCATCGGTCGCCTCCACTCTGTTGCACTGTCGAGAAAGACGGATTGGACCGCATCGCAGCTCGGACCATCAAGACAGCGCGGCATTTTGGGAATGGGCGTCACAGTGTCTGAAGCATCCGCAGGCGATCTTTGGTCGACCGCTGCGCCACCTTCGAGACTGGTGCGACGAGCTCGAAACCATGCTGCGCGCCTGGGTGCACGTGGAGCTCAACCGGAATGCCGGCCTGGCTCAGTTTGAGCGCATAGGCGATGTCTTCGTTGCAGAAGATGTCCAGCTGTCCGACTTCAATGTACGCGGGCGGGAGGTCGTTCAGATCGGTGGCTCGTGCCGGCGCCGCAGTGTCCGGCACGTCGTCTTTCCCATAGCGGGCGCCCAGTAGCCCTCGCCAGCCGGTGATGTTGTCGTCGTACGTCCACGATGCGAACGGAGCGAGCCGCGGGTCGGGCCGGGTATTGCGGTCATCGAGCATTGCGTAGATTAGAATCTGTTTTGCCGGCGCCGGGCCGTTGCGATCGCGGGCCAGCATTGCGATCGCTGTGGCGAGGCCTCCACCGGCGCTCTCGCCCATCACCGCAATGCGCTTCGGGTCAACCCCGAGCGAAGCGGCGTGGTCGGCGAGGTGCG
Organism: uncultured Acidobacteriota bacterium; assembly: GCA_963807105.1. Classification (GTDB taxonomy): domain Bacteria; phylum Acidobacteriota; class Vicinamibacteria; order Vicinamibacterales; family UBA2999; genus DASPWV01. The sequence continues at coordinate 1,644,419 of CAWEAM010000003.1, forward strand.
TGAGGCCTGCGTAGCAGTCTTCGACCGGCATCGGATGCGGGCTCTCGGGCGCGAGGCGGTAGTCCACCGAAAGCATCGGCACGCTGCTTTGCGAGACGTAGTTCCGCACTACCGAATCGTAGGTATCGACACTGCCGAGAATCATGCCGCCGCCGTGGAGATAGAGGGCCGCGGGGCCCTTCGCGCCGCCTTCCTTCTCGTACCAGCGAAGTTTCACCGGGGTGCCGTCGGCGCTCTTGGTCGCGAAGTCATGGGTGGTGACGTCGGTGACCTTCGGCAGCATCGAGCTGACCAGTCGCATCCAGCTATCGAACGTCGCGCGGCGCCCGGCCACGTCGCCAGGCGGAGGAGATTTGGGAGGAGGCGCGTCACCCATCATCTTCTGCAGGGCGGCGGCGATCTCGGGGTCAAGTGACAGCGGCATGGTCAACCCTTCTGGTGTTGGGGTGAGTAGAGCGACAGTCTTAACGTCGATCGCGTGCGTCCCCAGCATCTGCACCAATTCTGGTAACTCGCGCGACCCTAATCCCTAACGGCACTTGAGTTGCCGTCGAAAGTGTACTTTACTGACGCCATGCCGAATCCATATTCCATGGCGTTCCGCGAGCGTGCGATCGCGGCGTACGAACGCGGTGAAGGCGCGTATGCGACGCTGGCCGCGTTCTTTGACATCGATGTCCGCACGCTCCAGCGCTGGGTGGCTCGCTGGCGGACCACCGGGTCGGCGGCGCCGCAGCCGAAGAGTGGCGGCTGGCGCTGCCCGATTGCCGTGCCGACGCTGCGTGCGGTCATCGCCGAGGCACCCGACGCGACCGTGGCCGAGCTGTGTTGGGAGTACAACCGGCGCGTCACGCCGGCAGCGCACACCACGGAGACCAGTTTTCGGCGGGCCATGCACCGCGACGGATACGTCCTCAAAAAAAACGGCCGCGGCCGGCGGAGATCGATCGGCCGGACGTCCGCGCGAGGCGCGAAGCGTTCCTGAGGTGGATCGGCCGCGTGAATCCGGATCGCTTGGTTTTCATCGATGAAGCCGGCGCCAACATCGCGATGGGCCGGTCCCACGCGTGGGTCCAGCGCGGGACGGCGTATGTCGAGGCGCGGCCGATGAACTGGGGCGACAACCTGACGATGGTCGGCGCGTTGCGCAGGGATGGGTGGGTGACGTTGTGCACGAAGTGGCGCGCCGTGAACAGCGACACGTTTTTGACGTGGGTCCGACGCCAGTTGCGTCCCCGGTTGCGACCCGGCGACATTGTCGTGCTCGACAATCTGAAAGCTCACAAGCAGCTCGCGGTGAGAACGGCGATCGAACAACGCGGCGCGACGGTCCGCTATTTGCCGCCGTACTCGCACGACTTGAATCCGATTGAGTCCGCGTGGGCGCTGGTGAAAAAGCGCATTCGGACGCAGGCACCGCGCCACGCTGATGCCCTCCGACGTGTCGCACGCGCCGCGCGCCACGTCGTTCGGCCGCACCATTGTTTGAATTGGTTTACCCATGCTGGGTACGGCAACTCAAGTACCTTTAGGGGTTAGGGTGCCGTCAGGTACCAGTGGCAGCCCCCACCGTCGAACGTCTCGCATCAGACGGGAAGCGCAACGCTCGTCATCGGAGCCGTCCTCGTCCGCGCAGGGTTATTGCTGACCACGCGGGCGGACTGGCTCTGATGTTGGCCTGCTAATCAGCGCATCCTTCGGCGATCCAGCGATCAAACAGCGAGATCCTCTCGGCGGGCCATGCCCCGTCGCACGGCATCGTCCCAGCTTTGAGCCGAGCTTGGATCGCGCGGGCGTGGGTCCGCACATCAGCTCCTGACCAGAGGTCGAAGGCGAAGCGCATCGCTCCGCGGTCTTGCGCACGAAACAGACCCTTGATGTGCCGTTCGAAGCTCAATAGGTCGCACGAGGTAGTGGGCGCCCGCGCATGCCTCGAGCAGCGCGGCGCGCTGGTCGGTCGCGCACGCGCGCGTGAGGTCGATCGCCAGCTCGAACAGGCGCTCTTGCACGCCTGCGGTTTGCGACTCCAGCTCCGTCGTCCGATCGAGCGTGTCGCCCAGGTCGGCGAGCGGTCGCAAGACCGTCGAGCGTAATCGGGTGGCGAGCGCCCGCGACCGTGCCGATGCGCCGCCCCGATCGAGGGCTTCTGCGCGTCGAATCAACTCCTCAACTCGCGCGACGATCGGCGAGGTTGTCATGGCTCCTCTCCAGCAGATCGAGGAACTGCTTTGCCATCGCTTCCGACGAGAATGGATTTTGTCCGGTCACCAGGTTGCGGTCGACGACGACGTGCGAGGCCCAGGGGTAGGGACCCTTGGAGTAGTCCAGGCCGAGTCGCTTCAGCTCGATCTCGAGCACGAACGGCAGCCGTCCATTGACTTTCGTGTAGAACTCCTCGACATGCGAGAAACAGGTGACTCGATACCCTGCGAAAGGGGACTGGCCTGCCATGTCGCGCGGCGACAGAAACGCGGTGGGTCCATGACAGACCGAGGCGAGAGGCTTATTCAGGGCAAGCACCGCGAGCAGGAACCTGGTCATCGCAGGAGACGCCGGCATGTCCTCCATGCAGCCGTGACCGCCGGCGATGTAGATCCCATCATAGGATGCGATGTCGTCCTTGGTCAGCCGGGCGACATCCTTCGGAGAGCGCAGGCCTCCCGCCTGCTCGATCGTTTTCCGGTACTTCGCTGCCGCCGCGGCGTCGTCAATCTGCATGAAAGAGGGGCGCACCCATTTCATGAAATCCGGGTCGAGACTCGACTTGTCAACGGTCGGCGCAATGCCGCCGAGCGTCGCAAACTCCACGGCGTATCCGGCCTCCTTGAACATCTGATAGGGGACGGCACACTCCTCGGCCCAGAAGCCCGACGGATATTCTTCTCCATCGATGAGCGTGAGATGTGCGGCGTTGGTCAGGATCGTGAGCAGTGTCTTCATAACGACATACCTGTGTTAGAGGGGCCGGCTGTTTGTCGGGCACTGTTTCTCCGCCCGCCACGAATGTACGCGGTCCATCAGCGGACAGTCTTGAACAAACTGGCTACCTTCCCGACCACTCTCGAGTGGGCGCGGGAGAGCCTGCGTCATTTCGCCAGCGCCCGGATCCCGATGATCATGGCAGCTCTCGATGCGCTTACCGGTTCATGAGGTGCGAGCGCCTGGTCCACCCGGCAACTCGCCCACGAGACCGGGTAACTCGGTCAGTCGCGGCGCGAAGAAGTTGTGCAGCGGTGTGAGCGTGATCTCGATCTTCTTGTCGATGCCCAACGCCTTTGTAGTCGGGGCCAGTCGCTTTTCGAGAAAAGCCTCGAATCCCTCTCTCCGATCCCAGATCTCCACGACGCGATAACCGAAATCCGTCGTGATAGTCGCATGCAGGTAGATGCCTGGCTCGGGCCGACGCTCGACGCCTAATCCCACTCCGCACTTGATGTGACGTAGGAAGTGTACTTGAATACCGGCATGGCCTATGGACACGACGTCAAGTTTCGCGAGCGCGTAGTGGCGGCCCATGCGGCGGGAAAAGGCGGCGTCCACACGCTCGCGGAGATGTTTGGGATCGGGTATCGCACGGTCCAACGCTGGCTCGCGCGACAGCGTGCGACGGGGTCTGTGGCCCCGGCGCCCGGAGCCGGGGGCTGGACGTCGCCCGTCGACCCGACGTTGTTGACCACGCTCATTCGGGAGGCACCGGATTCGACCGCCGCCGAGTTGTACCTGGAAGTACAACCGGCGCGTCGGCGCGAGCCACCGGACCAGCGTGGCGGCCATCGGCCGGGCGCGCCAGCGCTTGGGGTTCGTGTGTAAAAAAAACGTCCGCGGCCAAGTGAAGTGGATCGGCCCGACGTCGCCGCGAAGCGGACGGCGTTCCTCCGCTGGATGAAACGCATCGACCCCCGACGCTTGGTCTTCATCGATGAATCGGGCGCAAATCTGGCGATGGGCCGATCGCACGCGTGGGTGCTGCGGGGCGAGGAATACGTGGAGCCGCGGCCGATGAACTGGGGCGACAACCTGAGTCTGATCGGCGCCGTGCGACTGGGCGGCTGGGTGACGTTGGGCACGCAGTGGAAGGCCGTCAAGGCGAAGGACTTCACCGCGTGGGTCCGCGACCGACTCGCGCCCCGCCTGCAGCCGGGCGATATGGTGTTGCTCGACAATCTGCGCGCCCACAAAGCGCCGGCGGTCGCGGCCTTGATTGCACGGCGTGGGGCCACGGTGAAGTTCCTGCCGCCGTATTCGCACGACTTCAATCCGATCGAGGCCGTGTGGGCGCTGGTGAAGAAATACATCCGGACCTTCGCGCCGCGCACGGCCGCCGCGCTGCGTCGCGCCGCGCGTGCCGCGCGCCACGTTGTGGACGCCGATCACTGCGCGCAGTTCTTCGCACATGCCGGGTAAGTCACATCAAGTGCGTGAAGGGATTAATTTGTCCATCACCGCGCGATACTCTTCCGGCGACATGCCATAAATGTCGATTGTGGTCGCGACCGTCATGGGTGTTTCTCCTTGTTGACTGTGCACAGCGTCTCGCGATCAGCACAGCGGCCGTCGGTGGTCAAGCCGGGCCACGGCTAAGGCGGGCCCGGGTCGTCCCGACAGCTATCCGATGAGAATGTGCATTGCGGGCGTTTGTCTCAAGGACAAAATAGCCGCATATTCGGCCGGTCGCAGGCCTGACGGGTTGGCATGCGCCGCTATGAGGAGGCGGAGCCCATGGGCGAGTCTCGAACAGGTGTCCCGTCCAGGCGCGTGGTCGTTCTGGCCACGCCAACGGCTCAGTCGTTGGAGGTTGCCGGTCCCATCGAGGTGTTCGCGACGGCAGTCACGAAGCTCCGCGAAGCGGGCCGTGCTCGCAGCAGGCCCTACGAAGTGACGCTCGCGTCGTGCACCGGGCCGCTCGCGATCCGCAGCTTCACGTCTGGTCTGACGATCAACGCCGATTGTCCGTGGTCAGCCGTCCAAGGCGAGGTGGACACACTGGTCGTCTCCGGGGGGATGGACGTATGGACCGGCGCTGACAACCCAGCCCTGCTCGAATGGGTGCGGTTGACATCACAACGCGCCCGCCGGACGGTATCGGTCTGCACGGGGGCGTTCGTCCTGGCGGAAGCGGGGTTGCTGGCTGGCAGGAGGGTCACCACACACTGGTACTTCAGCCAGAAGCTTCAGGAGGATTATCCTGCGCTCAACGTCGATCCCGAGCCGCTCTTCATCCGGGACGGCAACATCGTGACCGCCGCCGGCGTCGCCTCGGCCCTTGATCTGGCGCTGTCGCTCGTCGAAGAAGACTTCGGCACCGACATTGCGCTTCGCGTGGCGCGTGCGCTCGTGCTCTTCATCCGGCGCTCCGGCGGACAAAGCCAGTTCAGCACGGCGCTGGCCTTTCAGGGGTCGTCGAAGCTGCCCATTCGAGAACTGCCGATCTGGATTCTGGAGCACCTTCATCGCGACCTCGATGTGGAGGCCTTGGCCGCGAGGGTCGCCATGAGCCCGCGCAACTTCTCCCGGACGTTCGTGAAGGAGTTCAACGTGCCACCGGCGCGGTTCATCTCACGACTCAGAGTGGAAACGGCTGTCCGACTGTTGGAGGAGAGCGATAAGAGCCTCGAGGAGATCGCGGGGAGCTGCGGTTTTGGGTCGGTCGATTCGATGAACCGGGCGTTCCGACGCGAGACCGGACGGCTCGCCTCAGGCTTTCGGGGGGAAGGCGGGCGTGTCGCACGGGAGGCTTAGACAGATCGCAGGAACCCGAGAACCGCGCTCCCGCGCCGAAGGAGAAAATTCGTGTGCTCGATCCCCTAGCAGGGTGCTGAACCTTCATTTTTCAGAACTAGGCTGATCGTGCACTTGCTTGGGAGTGATCGGGATCAGGGGCGGCGCCAAAGGGTAGCGGCTCGCCTTGCCAGTTGCTGCGTTTCAGAAATTGTTCCCAGGTCAATGCCTGCGGATCGATGTTCCGACTCCACGTCAGGTCGCGCCCGGGGGCGTAGTAGCCATATTCGACAGCGTATTCCACCATGCCGACCAACTCGCGCACGAGGTACTCGTTGGCGCTGAAGGCCGGAAAGTAGCGCAGCAAGTCTTCGCGCGCGTACGCGGAGGCGTAGCGCGCCCGCCGCCCGGTGACGCGCACAAACGTGTCTACGATGTCTTGCGCGGAGAGCATCTCGCCAATCACCGGCAGGCTTCGACCGGCGTATTGCGTCGGGTGATCGAACATCTCGCGTACCGCCGGCCCCGTGGCGGTGAGCGGATCAACGAACGGCATCGGGAGGTGCGGCGGCAAGTAGATGGCAAACGTGAGCCCGTCGGCCCCGCGTTGTGGCACATAGTATTCAAGGAAGTTGGTGTAGAAAAACGCCAGGTACACAAACGAGCTGCGGATGGGCAGGCTGCGAATGTAGGCCTCCACTCGCGCTTTGTCGGTGAAGTGCGGCGCCCACTTGGTGCCACCGGTGCGCGCTTCGACATGTTCGAGCCCGCTGAACACCACGTGCTCGACGCCGGCCGCCACCGCCGCATCGGCCAACTCTCGGCCGAGGGTAAACTCATCGTCCGCCGGCGGCACTTTGACGATGGGCGGCGTCATTAAAAACGCCCCGGCCGAGCCGCGCATCGCCGCGGTGAGTTCGGCCTGCATGCCGGGTTGCAGCGGCGCGACCACCACCTCGGCACCCCGCTTTGTCAACACTTGCGCGGGCTGGCTATCGCGACGACGAGTCAGGGCCCGCACCCGGTAGCGCCCAGTGTCGAGCAGGGCATGGACAACACTGCGGCCTTGCTTGCTCGCGGCGCCGACAACGGTGATCAAAGGCTTGTCGGTATTTTCTTGGATCATGCTGTCTCTCCTGGTCACAGTATCGTCATCGGTCCTGCTCCTCGTCACCGAGGGTCTCACGGACATTGCGACAGCTCCTGACACGATTCTGATGGCCGGCGGCATAGCGGATCCAAGACCCGTTTTGTTGCATCCAATACTTGTGAGGTATCGATGGAGCTGAGGCACCTGCGCTATTTCGTGGCCGTGGCAGAAGAGCTGCATTTCAGCCGGGCTGCCGAGCGGCTGAACATCTCACAGCCGCCGCTGAGCCGGCAGATTCAGGAGCTCGAAGAGGAGATCGGGGTCCCGCTCTTCGTCCGCGAGAACCGCAAGGTCCACTTGACGCCCGCAGGCAAGGTCTATCTGGCGCGGGCGAAGCGCATCCTCGAGCAGGTGGCAGCCGCGAACCACGAAGCAGCAGCAGTCGCTCTCGGCCGCGCGGGCCGCCTGCGGCTCGGCCATGGAACGCATCTTCCGGTCGGATTCCTGTCTCGTGTGCTCGCCGCGTTTTACAAGGAGGCGCCGCACGTCGCCGTCGATCTCCTCGAGTCACCAACTCCCCGCATTCTGAAGGCCCTCCGACAGAAGGCGATCGACGTGGGATTCGCCATGGCGCCCTCGAAAACGGCGGGGCTCGTCGTGAAGCCGCTCTTCAGCGATCGGCTGGTCATCGCGCTGCCCGAGGGTCACCGATACGCTGCTGCACCTCTCACGGATCTCGCACAGCTGGCACACGAAAACTTCGTGCTCTGCCGGCGGTACGCCGACCCCGGCTACCGCGAGCTCGTGGAAGGGATCTGCCGCGAGGCCGGCTTCACGCCACGCGTGCTGCAGGCGGTGGAGCAGAAGCAAACCGTACTGGAACTTGTGGCGCAAGGACTCGGCGTGTCGATAGTGCAGGAGTCGGCCGCCGAGCGATCGACCGGCGTGCGTTATCAGGCGTTTCCACGCCCGGTGTCGCCTGTCGCAACGGCGGTTGTCTGGCGCGAGGACGCGCACACGGAGTCGATTGCGCCGCTAGTCACCCTCGCCGAACGCGAAGCCGTGCATTTCAGAGCAAGACGCGACGTTGCTGTCAATGACGCCGTACTGGTACCGACTTGACGCGCTAGACAAGGCTTTTCAGACGACCGAGTCCAACGCCCCGTACGGGGATGAGCGAGAGACCGTCCGGTACACGAATCGCGATCGTCTTCAATCTGGTCGGGTTGGCCGACTTGGTTGTGGCCGTCGGGCTGCGCATGGCGACAGACTGACAAAGTTGTGACCGTATCTTCGAGGGTGCTACGTGCGTATTCAAGGCATGGACGGGTTCCTGACGGCGCAAGCCGGGTTATTTGACGCCAAATATCTTGCGTTCCTCGAGACGATTGCGCAGCTGCGTCCGAAGTTGCACCGCTACTGTTCACGGATGGTTGGCTCCGTTCTCGATGGTGAGGACGTCGTTCAGGACGCCCTTTTTCACGCCTACCGGAAGCTTGAGACATTCGATGATACGAAGCCGCTGACTCCGTGGCTGTTTCGCATCGCGCACAACCAGTGCATTGATTTTCTCCGGCGACGCCGCGCCCGTCGCGCAGCTGAAGCCGAAGCCGCCGTGCCCGAGTCTGTCGTCCCGACCGATCCCCAAGCGCCCGAATTACGGCGCGCACTCGAGCACCTCGTCCTGACGCTTCCAGCAAAAGAGCGTTCGTGCGTCTTGTTGAAAGACGTGTTCGATTACTCGCTGAACGAGATCGCCGAGCTCGTTGGTAGCACGGTGGGTGGCGTGAAAGCCGCGCTGAATCGAGGCCGATCGAAGCTCGCGGCAGGCTCCGTACCGGCCGGAGCGCCACGTCGGGCCCCGACACCCGAGTCGATGCGGCTTCGCGACCTCTACATCGACCGATTCAATCGCAAGGACTGGAATGGTCTCCGTGAGTTAATCGCGGCCGACGCCCGAGTGGTGGTCGCCGACCGCTTTGCCGGGCCGCTCGAAGGTGCACCGTACTTTGAACGTTACGACCGGTTGACCCGTCCCTGGCGGATTGCGTCAGGCCAGGTGGACGGCGAGCCTGTCCTCATTGTTCTGCAGCGAGGGGTGGACGTCTGGGGCCCGCAGGCGATCATCCGCATCGGCACTTCCGATCGAAGAATCGTCAGCATCGTCGATTACACACACTGCCCATGGGTGCTGACTGCGGCCGCAGCGGTGCAGCTGGACGACGTTTCGTCGCGCACGCGTATCTCCGACGTGTCCGCACGCGTAATAGCAGTTGAGAGCCGCGGTCCCGACAACTGATACCCGCGTGATCGCTCGTCTGGCGGGACACGGACAGGAAGTGCAGCGTGAAGAAGGTGATGGTGCGCTACAAGGTCAACGAACTGCCTGCATTCAAGACATTCACAGCGGCTGTCGAGAAGCGCTGCATCGAACGACCCGTGGTCACGACGCTTACTGAAGTCGGGTCGTATTACCTATTCGCGGACTGATGGCCGATGTGGAGACAATCGGCGGCCATTACAGAGGAGAGAATCGGTGCTACTGACCAATAAAGTTGCCGTCGTTTATGGAGCAGGCGGGGCTGTGGGGAGCGTCGTCGCACGCGCGTTCGCCAAGGAGGGGTCACGCGTCTTCGCGACGGGCCGACGACCCGAACCTGTGGAACGCGTGGTCAAGGAGATTGTCGCCGATGGAGGGGTGGCTCAGGCTGCGCAGGTCGACGCACTCGACGAGACCGCAGTCGAGCGACATTTGGACGACGTGATCAAGTCCGCGGGCCGCGTCGACATTTCCTTCAACGCGATCGGCATACCGCAGCAGGGAATTCAAGGCATTCCATTGATCGAGCTCGCGGTCGACAGCTTTGCCTTGCCCGTGATCACGTATGCACGGTCGCAATTCATCACCGCGCGCGCCGCCGCCCGCAAGATGGCAGCGCAACAATCGGGTGTGATCTTGATGCATACACCCGAGCCCGCTCGTCTTGGTCTCACGCTCGTTGGTGGCATGGGGCCGGCATGGGCAGCGATGGAGCACCTGTCGCGCGGCCTCTCAGCAGAACTCGCGTCTGAGGGCGTGCGATCGGTCGTCTTGCGAACAACTGGCCTGCCGGAGACCGCGACGATCGACGTCGTGTTCGACTTGCACGCCAAGCCAATGGGCATGACGCGTGAGCAGTTTCAATCGTTGGCTGAAGGTTTCACACACCGACGGCAGTCCACGAGATTGGCTGAACTGGCGAACGTCGCGGCCTTCGTTGCCTCGGATCGCGCCAGTGCCATGACCGGTACCGCCGCGAATCTCACCGGCGGGATCATCGACTGAGCCCCGCGCAAGGAGGTTTCATGGCTCCGACTCGAGCAGAGGCATCGAAGAACCTCGTTGCAGACGATTGCGTTATGGAGGCCATCCAGATGGTGAAGAGCGAAATCAGGATGCTCGTGAGACTGTCGACGTTCTTGCGCGCGTACGGCGTCGTGTGCCTCCTTCTGTTTCCGACGCTTCTCGTGGGTTTTGTGCTTCAAACGCCGCTCCTGGCCGATCCGACGCCGGGCGCAGCCGCTGGACGCCTGAACTGGGTGATTTGGAACGGCGTCGTCTGCGGCGGCGAACCCTGCCACGTTCCGCCGATGCTCTTTACGATCTACATCGTCTGGGGCGTCTTTTTCTTGATTGCCGCGAGCAATCCGGTGGCGTACACGTCATTTCTGACCTTCACGATGTGGGCCAACTTGGCACATGCGCTCATCATGGCCGTGCAGGCGACGATGATGCCGGAGCGTTATTGGAGCAAATGGTTTACTGACATCCCGTTTACCGGCTTGATTGCGCTCGGCATCTACCTCTGGCGGCCACAGGTGCGTAAAGACGGGACCGTCGCCCAGGCGCGGTGATCGAGTGAGGAGCACGCTTCAACGAGGAACGCCCGCATTAAGCGCCTGAGTCCTTTGAGTCGTACCGATATTTGATCAACGCGTGATCGATGTGGACGAGAGTCGCAACCGATCACGTTGCTGTTCGTACGTCTCGAGGTCAACCGCGCGCGCGAAATGAACGCGTCATCGAGCCGGTCGAGCTCCCGACTGCCGGCCTGCTCGGCGAGCGCTGTCCCGAGAATGTCACCCAATGTGGCTCGCCGCGAGCTGCTCGGGTACCACAACGGCCGGCGCGAACTGTTCTCGAATGAACTCGTCGATCGACGTCAGCCCCTTGACCGAGTCCGGCGCTGGTTCGGCTCGGAGCTGCCCGTAACGACTGAACGTATCCCACGTGTCGTTCATCAGGTTCGCAAAGTCGTGGCTCATCCCTCGAGCGGTCAGATATTCGATGTCCTCATCTCGCGTAGTGTGCTCGACCGGAAACGGCCGACCGAGCTGCTTGCTGACGCGCTCGGCGATCTCGCGCATCGTGAGCGGCTCGCGGCCACGGAGCTCGACAGCGCGCTTACCCCGAAACGCGAGCTCTTGCAGAAATCGCAACGCCACCGCGGCGACATCGCTCGTGGATACGAGATGGAGCGTGGCGTCGGGACTGATAGGGCTCACGAGACCGCCGCGGGCACGCGTGAGGGGAAGCCAGTAAAAGAGGTTCTCAAAGAATCCAGCCGCTCGAAGGTGCAGCATGTTGAGGTCGGGGACTTCGTCTAGCGATCGCTCGACGTCGGCGTGTACGAGAATGAGACCGCGGCATCGGTCGTCGTGCGCTCCGATAGTGCTGATGAAGATCGCTGAGTGCACGCTGGTGTTGCGCAGTGCGTTGACGTAGTTGGTGCCGACGTCTCCGAAGTGGCGGCGGAAGTCGCGCGACGTTCGATTGCCGGGGACCAATAGAAATGCCACATCGGTTCCCTGGAACGACTCCTCAACGAAGCCCGCATCCCGCACGTCACCCCGGAACACTCGGGCGCCGAGGTCGGCAAGCGCCCTCAGCCGCTCCGGATTCCTGCCGATGACGTGAACGTCGTGCCCGGCTTCCAAGAGACCTCGAGCGACACGTCCCCCTATGCGTCCGGTCGCTGCGGTAATCACGTAGATTCGCTTTGTCATCATCAGCGGCTCTCCATTTATGTGCGACAACCCGCACTCTCAAAGACAGATGGGGCGAGCAAAGGATTCGGTTGATCGGAGACACCGTGCTTAGCGCATCCTTTGAGTGCGCTGGATTGTCTGTACAGAGAACGTGCTATGACCGGAGGAGAATCGGTGAGCGACCCGAGACTCATGCAGTTACGTGCCGCGCGCGAGACCTTCTCGTCGCTCGTCGAGACCATCCGCCCGGAGCTGCTTCGCTACTGCGCACGCATGATGGGCTCGACGATCGACGGAGAGGATGTCGTGCAGGAAGCGCTCGCTCGTGCATTCTACGATCTGGCGCGGTTGCGCGAGCTCTCGGCGCTGCGTGCATGGCTCTTTCGCATCGCCCACAACTGCGCGATGAATGCGCTCGTTGCGCGGGGCAGGCGTGAGGACGACAGTCCGCTGAGCGAGATGGATGGCATGATTCCCGGGCAGAGTCTCCCGCCGGATGCGGCACTCGAGCAACGCGAATTTGTCGCTCTCGCGATCAGCAGGTTCCTGGAGCTCGCACCAGCTCAGCGAGCATGCGTGATTCTCAAGGATGTTCTTGACCTGTCCCTCGAGGACATCTCCCGCGTGCTCGATATGAGCATTCCGGCGGTTAAAGCGGCGCTCCACCGCGGACGAGTTCGCTTGCGCGAGTTCGCGGGTGAAGGCCTTTCCCGATCACACCGAGAGCACACGCCCGAGCTCGTGCGCTACGTCCAGTTGTTCAATTCGCGCGACTGGGAGGGAGTCCGCGCGACACTTGTCCGCGATGTCCAGCTCGAGCTGGTCGGCCACTCCAAGCGAAAGGGTGCCGAGGGAGTCGCGACGTACTTCACAAATTACAGCCGCTCGGCAGACTGGTATATGGCACCTGCGTGGATGGACGGCCGCGAGGTCATCGCCGTGCGTCGAGACTCCGTCGACGCCAGACCAACTTACGTCATCGAGCTCTCGATCGTGGATGGCAGGATTGCTGCGATCCGCGACTTCGTGCATGCGACGCACGTGGTCGACGAAGCCACGTTCGAGCGCGATGCCTGATTTCGCACACGGAACCGTCCAAAAGGCGTATTCCTTGGAGGCGAGATGTGCATAATGCGAATCGACCACGACGGCGGCTCGCCGCCGTCGTCAGCACGCTCGCCTGGACCTCGGAGCGTTCGCGCGGCCTGGTAAGAATCGCCGCTTCGGTGGTAAGCCGCCGCCGCGGGCTGCCCATTTGCCGCGGTTGGAAGCATCCGCCAATCGCCAGGCGATCCAAGAGCGGATACAGCGCGAGCGACAGCGTCGCCGCCGGCGAACCACGCCGAGGATGGCGGCAGCTCCAATGTGGTGCTTCATTGGCGATTTTCAGAATTCGATCATCACCTTGATGGCTTCACGGTCGTTCATCGCACGGTAGCCATCGGGGACGCCGTCGACGTTCGTAACGCGATCGAACACGCGGCCCGGCTGAATCCGGCCCTCGAGCACATCGGACAAGAGCTCCTGCATGTAGGCGCGCACCGGCGCTGGACCGCCCGCGATGGTGACGTTGCTGTAGAACGTCGGTTGTGCGTTCGGGATGGTGGACTCCTGCGGCACGCCGACACGTCCGACGGCGCCGCCGGCCCGCGCGATGCTCACGGCGGTGCGCATCGCCTCACCGTGGCCGACGCACTCGAGGACGGAATGGGCGCCGAGCCCGCCAGTCAGCTCGCGGACGCGCTCGATCGCTGCGTCGCCGCGATCGCTGACAATCTCGGTCGCGCCGAACTCACGTGCCAGCGCTATCCGGTCGGCGTGGCGGCCCAGCATGATGATCTGCTCGGCGCCGAGGCGTCGAGCGGCGATCACACCGCACAGACCCACGGCGCCGTCACCGACAACTGCGACCACGCGGCCTGGCTTCACCTCCGCGGAAAGGGCGGCGTGGTGGCCGGTGCCCATCACGTCGGACAGCGTCAGGAGCGACGGCATTAGCGCGTGGTCAGGACCGACGGGAAGCACGACCAGCGTACCGTCTGCTTGCGGAATTCGCACCCCTTCGCCCTGCCCGCCGTCCAGGGTTGTGCCGCCCCACCACCCGCCGTGCAGGCAGGACGTCTGGAGTCCCTGTTGACAGAACTCGCAAGTGCCGTCGGACCAGGCGAATGGCGCGACCACCAGGTCGCCCTTCTTCACGGTTGCGACCGCGGAGCCAACCGCGTCAACGACGCCGATGAACTCGTGGCCCATCCGATTGCCGGTCTCACTTGGCGCCATCGAGTTATACGGCCAGAGATCGCTGCCGCAAATACACGCGCGGGTCACCCGAACCAAGGCATCGGTCGGCTCGATGAGCCGTGCATCGGGAACGGTCTCGACGCGCACATCGTGCGCGCCGTACATCACAGTTGCTCGCATCTGGGCTCCTTCATTCCTGACGGGCACTACCGTCTCCGCTGTGCTGTTCGTCGGTCACCTTTTCCATCCACTGGACCGCCGTGCCATCGAGCATCTCCGCGACGGCAATGTGCCAAGGGCCTCGGCTGTCTGGGTAGCGTCCCAGGCCGACTCGCCGGAGTCGGCCGTGGTGTCGGTAGTAGAGAAGGACTTGTGGCCAGCCGGCGTGACCCGAATCGCGAAGCCAGGCACGATCGTGTCGAATACTTCGTACCGCTTCCGCTGCGGCTTCAGCAGATCAAGATATCGAGCGGTCACGTTGACGGTCGCCATGGGTCTTCACTCCCGATGTTTCCAGCGCAGGAGGTCGTTCCGGCGTGAACCAGGGGTGACGCCGCGACGGCACGAGGCTCCGCTGAGATCCGCAACTACATCACAACGCTCTCGTGCGAACCCGTGTGGCTTCCCTTGACAATCGAAAGAAGACCGCCTATTCTCCTTTCGGTAATCGAAAGGACGCACGTGACGAAGGAGCGAGGCGACCTCCTGCAGGGTACGCTCGATATGCTCGTGCTCAAGGCCCTGCAGCTCGAGCCGATGCATGGCTGGGGCATCACCGAGCGAATCGAACAGTGGTCCGAGCATGTCCTGCAGCTCGGCCAGGGCACGCTGTATCCCGCCCTCTATCGGCTGGAGCGCCAGGGGCTCATCAAATCCGAGTGGAGCATCACTGAGAACAGCAGGCGAGCCAGGTACTACGCTTTGACGCGTCAAGGGCGACGGCAACTCGAGACGGAGCTGGCGCAGTGGCGCCGCACCTCCCGCGCCGTCAACCAGGTGCTCGACGTCACGATGCCGTAGCGGGAGACCATCATGCGCTGGATACGCGAGGGCTGGCGGCGTCTGCGATCGCTCACTCGAGTCGACGCGCTCGAACGCGGTCTCGACGAAGAGATTCGCTTCCACATTGAGCGGCAGACGGAGAAAAACCTGCGCGCCGGCATGACGCCAGACGTAGCGCGCCGCCAGGCGTACCTCAAGTTTGGCGGCGTGGAGCGCATCAAAGAGAGCACACGCGATGAGTTCCGTCCTGCCCTCGTCCAGGATTCGCTACTCGACCTCCGCTATGGCGTTCGTGCGCTGCTGAGGGCGCCTGTCTTCACCGTTGTCGCGGCTCTCACGCTCGCCCTCGGTATCGGCGCGACGACGGCCGTCTTCTCGGTCGTTCACGGCGTCCTGATCAAGCCGTTGCCCTTCCGCGACTCGGATGCACTCGTGAGCTTGAAGCATACGGCGACGGAGCTGAACGGAGGACCCCCCGTAGGGATCAGCCTTTCACTGTTCCTGACCTACGCACGCGAAAGTCGCTCGTTCGAACAACTCGGCGTATGGTCTCGCGGTACCGAGCACGTCACCGACGGCATCCTGCTCGAGGAAGTCACCACTCTGAACGTCAGCGCCGGCACACTTCGCGCTCTCGGAATTCAACCGGCACTGGGAAGGTGGTTCTCCGCGGAGGATCAGGCGCCAGGCTCGCCCGAGACGGTCATCCTTGTGGATAGTTATTGGGGACGTCGCTTTGGCAGAGACCCCGCGATCATCGGCCGGCAGGTCTCTATCGACTCGCGTCCGCGGGTGGTGATCGGCGTCATGCCGGCAAGCTTCCGCTTCCTCGACGAGACTCCGGATCTTCTCCTGCCCGTGCGCATCGATCCGGCGACCCTGACGCTCGGCGGGTTCAACTATGAAGCATTGGCCCGGCTGGCGCCTGGGGTCACCGTCGAGCACGCAAGCGCCGACATCGTCCGTATGCTGCCGATCTGGGTCGAGGCGTGGCCTTCGTTCCCAGGAGTCGATCGCTCCGCGTTCGGTCAAATGGCACCGCTCGTGCGACCGCTCAGGCAGGAGTTGGTGGGCAACGTTGGCGACATGCTGTGGGTGCTGATGGGCACGATTGGGATAGTGCTTGTCATCGCCTGCGCGAACGTCGCGAACCTCGTGCTCGTACGTGCGCAGCACCGGCATCGGGAACTCGCCATCCAGGCGGCGCTCGGCGCCGGCCGTGGACGTCTGGCCCGGCAACTGCTGGTGGAAAGCCTGCTTCTTGGCCTGCTGGGCGGCACATTGGGACTAGTGCTCGCGTCTGCTGGTCTGCGCGTGTTGTCAACGATTGGACCGGCCGGCATTCCCCGCCTGCGTGAGATTACGCTCGATCCGACGGGTACTGGTCTTTACGCTGGTGCTCTCGCTGTCGTCGGCGCTCCTTTTCGGGAGCATTCCCGTGGCCAAGTTCGGCGGCAGGCGCCTCGCCCTGACGCTTCGGGCCGACGGACGGGGTTCCAGCGACAGTCAGGAGCGCAACCGCGCGCGAAACATCCTGGTCGTGGTCCAGGTCGCGCTCGCACTCGTTCTGCTTGTGGGGTCGGGGCTGATGGTTCGGACGTTTCTCGCGTTACGAGCGGTGCCACCCGGCTTCACCGATCCTGACAACGTGCAGTTGCTGCGCGTCACCATCTCGGAGGCACAGGTCGGCGATCCCGAGCGCGTCTTGCGGCTGCAGCGCGACATGCTCGATCGACTCGCGACGATTCCGGGCGTGACGGAGGTGTCCTTCACCGGCAATGTGCCAATGGCCGGCGAACGAAGCCGCTCCAGCATTTATCGCGAAGATGTGCCTGACGACATGAGCACGTCGCCACCGCTTCGCTGGTTCAGGTACGTCGCGCCCGGTTTCTTCCAAACGATCGGCACGCGTCTGGTAGCCGGCCGTGACTTCACCTGGGACGACCTCGTGGACCGCCAGCCTGTGGCCGTCATCTCCGAAAACTTGGCGCGTGAGCTGTGGCGCGAGCCTCGTGCCGCGCTCGGCAAGCGCATCCGCGAGGGCGACGGAAGCCCCTGGCGTGAGGTCGTCGGTGTGGTCGGCGACGTTTATGACGATGGTGTACTTCGGCAGGCGCCGTCGATTGTCTATTGGCCGTCGTTCATGGAAACCTTTCTCGGCCAGCAGGTCAACGTGCGTCGCGCAGTCACCTTTGCGATGAGGAGCAACGGCGCAGGAAGCGAGAGCTTGCTTACACAGGTACGCGACGCCATCGCGAGCGTAAGAAACGACGTACCGCTAACGCGGGTGCGTACGCTCGGCGACGTCTACGGCCGCTCGCTGGCCGCGACATCGTTCGCGCTGGTCATGCTTGTCATTGCGGCGGCCATGGCGCTGCTCCTCGGCATCGTCGGCATCTACGGCGTGATCGCCTACGCCGTCACGCAGCGAAGGCGTGAGATCGGCATTCGCGCGGCACTGGGCGCCTCGCGCCGCGAGCTCGAGGCGCTGTTCGTGCGCCGCGGCGTGACGCTCGCCCTGGCCGGCGTCGCCTGCGGCCTCGCGGGCGCCGCGGCGCTCACGCAGCTGATGGCGTCGCTGCTCTTCGGCACGAGCCCGCTCGATCCCACGATCTACTTGCTCGTCTCCCTTGGACTCGTGAGCATCGCCGCCCTCGCCAGCTACGTGCCGGCGCGCGGCGCAACTCAGGTCGATCCAGTGCAGACCCTGCGCGGCGAGTAGACGGTAAGGGTCCAACATTCCGGGCTCATGGTGCGGACCGCACATGCAACGGTGGACAAATTGCACGGAGCCGCCCAGGCGCTCGGTGCGCCGGAGCTTGTGAGCACTATCGCGGCCGACGTGACCGTCGAGGACGAGGTGGAGCGGATGTTTTCTCACGTCGGATCTCTCGATCACCTCATCGTTACCCGCGCTGTATCGTGGCCATCTCGCCGCGCAGAGTTTTAAGGGACTCTTCCGGCACGCTTTCGGAAGTCACTACGCGACTACTCGGGACTAATCCAGACAGGGCCCATCCGCTCTTTCTAAGGGAGTTCGCGCTCTCGTCCTGATGTACGAAGCCGCTTATCGCGACGTCATGGCGTGACGCGCGTCACCTGTTCATCAGCGCCTGCCAATTCAAGACCACCGTGATGGGCAGCGAGGGCTGGGATGCGTCATCCGGCAGCGTGGCGATCAGGAATCGCCCGTCGGGACTGACGTCGTACGGGTCGTAGCTCGCGGGGTTGGTTTTGAAGAGCGGGACAGCGACGCCGGGCTTGAACGTCGAGCCAATCGTCACCGGCACCGCCATCAGCGTCCGATCGAAGGCGAGGTAATAGATTTCCTTGCCGTCGCGGCTCCAGCGCGGCTTGTCTCCGCCCGATGAAATGGTCCACTTCGCGTTGCCGATCACCGGCGTGCGATCCGGCGCGAAGTCGCGCACGTAGATTTCCGATCGGCCCGATTCGTCGGATCGATAGAGAATCCATTTCCCGTCCGGCGAGAACCGCGCGAGCGTTTCGTCGGCCGCGGTCACCAGCAACGGAACGGGCTTGCGATCGCCCGTCAGCGGAAGAAGATACAAGTCCTGTCGCCTCGTGGGGTGATGTTCGTCGTACACCAGGAAGCGCCCGTCCGGTGACCAGTCGCTCATGTGTTTCGTATAGGGCGACTCGACGAGCGATTGGGGTTCGCCCGCGCCGCTCACGAACCGCCAGAACAGATCGCCGGGGCCGGTGCCCAGCCTCGTCGTGAACCCGACGCGGCCATCCGCCGAAAGGGAGGGCGCGCCGTCGCCGGACGACGCCGGGTTGACCCGCGTGAACACACCGCGGGCGAGATCGATCGACCAGACGCCGGCCACCCCCGTCTGCGGGGCCGTTTGAGTCGTCACGGCGACCTCCCCATCTCGCGACAGATCGACGCCCCCGTGCACTGCCGGAGGGCCGAGTGGACCGAGCGGCTTTCCGTGCCAATCGAACCACGTGAGCTGCGACAGCCCGCCGCTTGGGGCCGTGCGGTAGGCGAGCACACCCCCCGCAGCCGAAAACGGCCTCGGGCCCGGCGGGCCCGGCGTTGGCGTCAACTCCTCAACCAGTGGCACCGGATCGCCTTCGATCGCGAACCGCTCGGCGTCGAACCGCTGGGCCATCAGCGTGCCCTCGCGCAAGTAGAGGATGTAGCCGATCCGCGGGTCCGCCGACGGCGCAAACACCGGCGGGTTCACTGTCGCCACGAGCCGTGTCGATGGCCGCTCCGCTGGCGCATCGAGTGAACCAAGGTAGACGCCGGTGTCCTCGGATCGGCCCGTAATGCGCAGGTACACAAAGTGGCGGCCATCGGGCAACAATCCCGGGCTTCCGTGGCCGACGTCCTGCGAGGCCTCAAGACTGGTGAGCGGAGACGGCGTGCCGCCGCCGTCCGCGACCTGCCACAGCCCCGAACGCAGCGAGCTGAAAATGATCGTGCCTACTGGGCTCCACGCGCCTCCGCGAAACGACTCGCCGGACGGCAGCGCGCAGAGGGTCACCGGCGCGCCGCCTGACGCGTCAACCTTCTTGAGCGCGCCGCCCGAGGCAAACCCGATGAACCGGCTGTCCGGGGACCAGAAGACCGGGTTGGCCGCATTCTCCGTGCCTGCCAGCGGACGCGTGGTGAGGGCATCGAGCGCCCGCACCCAGATCACCTCGCGGCCCGTGGCCTCTCTCGCCGTAAAGGCCACTCGCTGGCCGTCGGGCGACACGCTCGGGCTCACGCCGAAAGTGGTCCGCTCAGGCGGCAGTATCTCGAACCGCACCGGCGACGGGTCGGCCGTCGGCGTCTCGCCGAGATGCACGATGGCGAGTCCACCCGCGACGATCGCCAGCACCGCCGCGACGAGCCACCCTGCGATCGACGCGGGCCTCGATCGCGAGGATGCGATGTCCGCGGCAGCAGGCGGCGCACTGGCCGCCGTTCCTGACAACTCGATGCGCGCATCGCCGATGTCGCGCAGGCGCTGCTTCGGATCTTTCTGCAGACAGCGGTGCAGGACCGTTCGCACCGCGGCGGGGGTTTCGCGCGGCAGCGTGTCCCACGGCGGCTCCTTGTGGATCACGGCGCCGAGTGTCTCGGTCACGTCTTCGGCGTCGAACGTGCGCCGGCCGGTCAGCATTTCGAACAGCACGCACCCGAACGCCCAGATGTCGGCGCGCTTGTCCACGGGCCGTCCGCGTGCCTGCTCGGGACTCATGTACGGCGCCGTACCGAGGATGAGGCCGGCAAAGGTCGCGTGCGCCGTGAGCGTGGGCGAGTGGCTCATGCCCGCGGCGGGCCCCTCGCGTTCGAGGAGCTTCGCGAGCCCGAAGTCGAGCACCTTGACCTCGCCGTCGCTCGTGAGCTTGATGTTGCCGGGCTTCAGATCGCGATGGACGACGCCCTTCTCGTGTGCGGCTTCGAGCGCTTCGGCGATCTGACGCGCGATGGGGAGCGCGTCCTCGATCGACAGCGGTCCGGCGGCGATGCGATCCGAGAGCGTCGGGCCGTCCACGAGCTCGAGGACGATCGCCTGTCCCTCGATCCCATAGATCGCGGCGATGTGCGGATGATTGACCGAGGCCAGCAGCTGTGCTTCGCGCTCGAAGCGCGCCACGCGATCGGGATCCGAGGCAAACTCGTCCGGCAGGACCTTGAGCGCGACCTCGCGATTGAGCTTCGTGTCGCGCGCACGATAGACCTCGGCCATCCCACCAGCGCCGAGAGGGGCGAGGACTTCGTAGACGCCGAGGCGCGTGCCGGAAGGGAGAGCCAAACCGCTGGGAGTATAGCGGTAGCGTCGCGGGGACGCGATCAGTCCTGTGTGACGCCGTAGTGGCTTTTAAATTGGCACTTTCGGGCGAGACCGGCTATGTCGTAAGGATCTTTGCCATTACGCCAACGCCTGTCAATCGTCCGCCCCGAACCTATGAGAGCCTAACGCTCAGGGCACAGGACAACGCATGAAGAAGCCCCTTGCAGGAAAGATCGCCGTCGTTTCCGGTGCGACGCGAGGCGCAGGACGCGGCATCGCCACGGCCCTCGGAGAGGCCGGAGCCACCGTCTACTGCACCGGTCGCAGCGTTCCGGGAAGTCCAGGGATGAAGAATCGACCGGAGACCATCCAGGAGACCGCGGCCATCGTGACCGCGCGCGGCGGCCACGGCATCGCCGTTCGGGTCGATCACACGGTTCCGGGAGAGGTTGCGAGGCTGTTCGAGCGCGTCGGAGAGCTCGACATTCTGGTCAACGACATCTGGGGCGGCGACGACCTCGTCGAGTGGGGAAAGAAGCTCTGGGAGACGAAGCTCGAGGACGGCCTGACCCTCATCGATCGCGCAATCAAGACGCACATCATCACCAGCTACTACGGCCTTCCACGGATGCGGGCGGGCGGCCTCGTCGTCGAGATCACGGACGGCGACGCGTACTTCTATCGCGGGCACTTCTTCTACGACCTCGTGAAGACGACGGTGATCCGGATGGCCTTCGGGCTTTCCCAGGAGCTGAAGGAGCGGGGCATCACCGCAGTTGCCGTGACGCCTGGTTTCCTGCGGTCGGAGTGGATGCTCGATCACTTTGGCGTGAGCGAAGCCAACTGGCGTGACGTGGCGAAGAAGGTCAAGTCGTTCATTGCTTCGGAGACTCCCCTCTTCGTCGGCCGCTCGGTCGCCGCGCTGGCGGCAGACCCGAACGTACGGACGAAGAATGGACGGGTGTTCGCGTCCTGGGATCTCGCAGACGAGTACGGCGTGACCGATGCCGACGGCACGCGACCCCATTTCGTCAGGTGGTTGCAGGAGAACCAGCCTGAAGTCGCCGCATCGTGGAAGAAGCTCGACGACGCGTTCTACGCCTACTGGGGAGAGATGCCTCATGAGATGCCAGAATAAGGTCCCCACAACTATCGTTCCTCCGAAGCATCTCCCTTTGCGATCTCGATCGTCTGGAATGTCGATTCATCGAGCGTTCAACCGACACTGAACGACGAGTGCTCGCGCCAGCCAGGCCGAACTTGACGATCAGAGGAAGAACCTGCAGCGTCGACGATGGGATGCGATCGAACTGCGGAAGGCGCTCCTTGTCGTAGCCTTTGCGGGCGAGCTTCCGTCCGACAATCGGCCGCTGCTTCTCACGGGAACCTGGAACTGCGAGCGTCGGCCGCATCGTCGAGCCATCTCGCTTGCGCACCGTGAGCGTAGAGGACTCGCCGAGCCGGAAAGGGGTTGCAGCCTCGCGCGGTCACGAGTCTCCCGTGCCCTCCTTACGGACCCGAGAAGCCGATTGGGACTCCCCCAGGGGCCCGCACGACGGCGATCGTGACGCCCTCCGTCACGCGCTCAGGCGCAATCATCGCTTCGGCCCCCTCTCGCAGCGCCTTTTCGAAGGCGGCGCGGGCATCTGGGACATGGACATACGGGACGCTGCCCGGCAATTCAGGAGGGTTGTTCGAACGAATTCCGCCGCCTCCCTTATCGGAGTACATAAACAAGTGGTATCACCACCCGGCGTGGGAAAGCTCGGCTTGAACGTCCAACCCAAGACGGTCGCGCACCACGCCTTCGTGGCTGCTGGATCGGAGCTGGCGAACTCGGTGTGCGTGATCCAGCCGTAGAGACCTGGCGTCGGCTTGTGTTTCGGCGCCGCATTGCGTGACGGCACACGCGGGGTTTTGCGCGCCGTTCGTTTTCTGATTGTCTTCCTTCGTTCCGGTTTCTTTGCCATACGCCTCCCATGCCTTCGGATGTGACGCTCCAAAGGCTCTCGCGTGACGCTCCGCGCAGTACACCATCGTGTCGTCAACTCTATGATTTTCAGGCCCAGAACGTCGACTCAATCGAGTGGAACTATTCTGAGCAATAGACCATAGGGATGAAAAGGACCAGTTCTGTCTGAGCGCACATCGGGGATCCGGGATACGGGTTGCCGGGCGCCGAACTGAGAGAGAAGACTCCGCGCCGACGCCACGATACGACTTCCGGCCGGGGTTACCCGATTTGTCCTTGTTTCCGCGACGCGCATGGATTGCTGCCATGCGTCGCTCATTCTCTGAGATGACCAGTCGGATGTGGTGGCGTGCCAGTCGAGCGGCGTGCTCTCTAGAAGACGGCGTAGCGCTCAATGAGTGCAGCCACAAGCGCTGGCTGTTCATCGACCACCCAATGCCCGCTGTCTTGGACAGGCTCGACGGTCACATCTTCGCAGCCATGTTCCCGAAGGGCTTTGGCGATCGTCATATTGGCCGGTCCTGTGGACCAATCGCCGCCAGCAAGCACGATGGGGACGCGGAGCGGGCTGCGTGTGGTCGCGTTGAACGTCTCGCTGGTAGGGTAGGCGCGGCGATAGAACTCGAGTCCCGCGCGCAGCCGCTCGACGCCGGCGTACACCCGCACATAATGCGCCACGTCTTCGTCGGAGATGGCCTCGCGGCGTAGAGCGAAACGGTCGAAGAACGCGCGGAAGTAGGCGAACTCGCGTCCGGCGATGAGCTGCTCGGGCAGATCAGCTGTCTGATGAAATCCGAAGTGCCACAGTAAGGGCTCCGTCTTGACCTCCTCCCATGGTTCGATGCCGGGAAGCGGCACATCGAGGATCATCACGCCGCCCGTCGTCTGCGAAAAGAGACGAGCAAAGGTATACGCCACGATGCCGCCATTGTCCTGTCCGACGAAATAAATCGATCCGAGGTCGAGTTCGGCCGCGAGTTGACGAATGTCCTCGGCTACCGTTGCGGCGTCATAACCGTCCACGATGACCGCCGAGCCGCCCACACCTCGCATGTCCACGGAGACGACGGTGAAGTTCGCCGCGAGGCGCGGCATGATGCGGCGAAACGCATACCAGTCCTGCGGAAAGCCGTGCAGCAATATCACCGCAGGACCCACGCATAGTGGAGTGTCGTTCCGTTCACGTTCGCCGTACCAGAGGCGAATGCGCCCCCGAGTTCGACGACGCGGAATCCACAGGCGGCATCATCGTCGCACCGGCTCGCCGAGCCCGAGCAAGTTGCCCTCGCTGTCCCTGAACCATGCCCCTCTCTCACCCACACCCTTGCTGGGATAGTTCCCGTCAATCTCGGCGATGCCGTTTACTGTCTTGAGGCCGGGCAGGTCGTATTCCTCAAACACCACGCCGCGCGTTCTCAGCGCCGCGACAGTCGCCTCGATGTCGGCGACCTCCCAGGCCATCTGGGTGTGATTTCCCGACGCGGCTCCCACGGACTCGAACAGGGCGAAGTAGCCGGTACCGCAGCGGTAACAAAGGCCTCCTGGTCTCTCCTCGACGGGCTGCAACCCGAGTTTCTCCGAGTAGAACCTCTTGGCCCGCTCGAGGTCTTTCGCTGGAAGCCGCGTCGCAACTTGGGAGTCTGCGAGCATCGTCTTTACTCCTGCGCCCGGGTCGCTGGCTCGTTGGGAAAGTCGAACATCACGAGATCGGGCGAATGATGCGCGAGGATAGCCTTGCGGTTGTCCATGCTGACTGGTGGTGCATCACCATGCCACCTCCTACCAGACGGCGATCAGACGCACGGGGCCACCGGTCGCACTCGTCACCTTCGCTGCGCCCACAAAAACGGTCGCACCCACTGGCGGGACTTGCCGCAGGTTGGCAACCAGCTCAACCCCCCACTTGCCGGTGGCCAGCCAGGCCTTGTGAGCGGCGTACGTGGCGTCGAGACCGGGATCGAGCGAGAGCGTATCGACGCCAATCCCGGACACTTGGCGCGAACGTGCGAGAAACAAGGCCGCTTCAGGCGAGAATCCGGGAAAGTGCATCGCGCCGGCGGCATCCGCATTGACGAACGCCTTCGCATTGTGGATGCGTCGGTCCCACCCCGAGGCCATCATCACCGCCGCGTGCTCTGGGATGCGCCCGTGCCGGCGTTCCCATCGTTCGATGTCAGCCACGGTTACCGACGAGTCAGCGTTGGATTCGGCTCTGGCCGATACATCGACGACCACGAGCGGCACGACAAGACTCTCGACTGGCAGGCGCTCGAGCGAGCGTCCCTGCTCGAAGAAGTGAGTCGGCGCGTCGATCTGCGTGCCAAGATGTTCGTGAATCTCCCACCGGTACGCGGCGACGCCGTTCTTGGCCACGGTCGCGATCGCCGTCTTCTTGAATGGGAAGGTGATATTCGGCACCGGAATATAGGGCGTGCGCTCGTCCAGCGCATGGGTCAGATCGACAACCTGTTCGAATCGGATCCGTGACTGCGAGGGTGTTCGTGCCGCGCCGCTCACCCATAGCAGCGTCACGATCGCGGACAGTCCCACCATCCAAACCACCTGTATTGGCGAGTTCATTCATTTGCTCCTTGCACCTGCTACTTGCGTTGCGCCGCTCCGGCAGAACCGCTGCGCTCCGCGGATCCTCGATGCCGGTCGAGGACATTGGGCTGTGACGTGCGATCATTGAAATTCCATTAACGGCCGCGACTGGCCGCTCGTCAACGCACCGCCGGGTGCGTTGCGCCCCGCAAGGAGCCTTGGATGTCTCCGAGTCGACAGCACACGGATGCGTGCCCCGTGCAGCTCACAATCGACATCGTCGGTGGGAAGTGGAAGCCGCTGATTCTGTGGCTGCTGAAAGGCGGCCGACCGCGGCGCTTCAACGATCTTCAGCGGGCAAAGCCGGATGTGGCCCACAAGGTATTGATTCAGCAGCTGCGCCAACTGGAACGCGATGGGCTGGTGTCCCGTACCGTCGTGAGTGAGCCGCATCTGCAGGTAGAGTACTGCCTGACGGCATTCGGGACCAGCCTCGGTCCCGTCCTGAACGAAATGGCGACGTGGGCGAAGCGCCATCACAGGCGTTTTGGCGCAACGCTTGGCGCAACGAAATGACGGTCGAGCACGGAAACGCCTCGCAGCATTACAGGTCGTGACTTTCCGCACGCGTCGACAGTCGTGCGCTGGGTCAGGCACCGGTCTCGCCCGATCCATCCAACGCACTGTCTCGAGAGACGAGCCGATATTCATCCGGCGGAGCCGGTTGTTATCCGCCTTATCGTGCCGCGTATCGTCCGAGCAGTTCGGCAACGGCGGCGGGCTGCTCGTCGATCACCTGAGGTCCGCTGTTTGTGATGACCTCGGGGGCGCGGGGGCAGAGCGCCCGCATCTCCATCAACTCGGCGCGCCGCGCGCGGCGCACCACTAAACTACGAACACCGGTGTCTCAGATTCGTTGACACGTACCGGGTTCGCTGCCGGGCGAGCGGCGCGCGAAATCGATTAAGTCCAAGGCTTGGAAAAATGAATGCGACAGAACCCTACCGGGTCCCTTCCTGCAGGCCCAGCATCTCCTGCTGCCAGCGAATGGCTCTGCTGAAGCCATGTCCGTGCTCTTCGAAAATCTTGAGGACTGCCGGGACAGTTTCTGTGCGCGCCCAGTCCCGCTGGAGTTCGACCGGATACGCCAGCGTGCTGATGGGAATGGCTCCCGCCTGCACCATACGCTGGATAGCAAGTGCGTGGCTTTCTGCGTCAGCTCCGCCGGAGGCATCCGGGACAATGTACACCTGGTAGCCGTCGCCGAGTGCGCCCTGAACCGCCAAGTTCAGGCAGATCTCCGTCCACAGGCCGGCTATCACAAGCTTCTTGCGCCCCGTCTGCTTGACCCAATCGACGACGCGCTGATCGTCCCACGAGCACAGGCCCGTGCGGTCGATCGGCTTCTGTTCGGGGAAGACCGCCTGGAGTTCTTTCAAGATGGGCTGGTGTTCCGCAACGCCCGTCGTCAGCAGGGTTGGCACGTTGAATACCTTGGCCGCCTTCGCCAGTGCGGTCACATTGCGAGAGACTGTCGAGTGCTTGTGCGATGTCACAGACAGGAGCTGCGGGTACTGGTGGTCAATGAGCACCAAAGCATGGTTGTCTGGTGTGAGCAGGTTCCGCACTCCGCTGTATTGATTGGCTGTCATCGCTTTTCCTCGTTATTTCTTGATGGATTCGACAAATCAGACCAGCCGAATCTTTTCACTTTGGCAGATGATTACTGCCGCCCAACATAGCCCTGTTGCAGCGCCTAGACCTTCTGAATTCTGAGATCATTGACGGAGGTCGCCGGCCCGCGCTGTGAAAGTTCCGTTAAACTCTCGCTCAGATTCCGTTGGGATTGTGTTCGCCTGGCAGGCGTTTGATGCGCACTGAGCAGATCCAGACGAACCTCGACAGAAGCAACTCCCGAACCTGATGACCGGCTTCTGCCGGAAGACGACCGACGGTCGAACCAATCATTCCGGCGCCAACGATTCCCACGTGCATTGCCTCGGATCTGCTCCTGAACACGTCACTACCCGTCAGCAAAATTGCATCTGCGACCGGGTACGCAACAGCCGCCGCGTTCGATAAGGCGTTCAGCCCCACTTTCACACCTCGCCCGGTGCATATCGGTTACGTGAGCGGGAACGCCGGCCCAGGACTCGTGACGCGCTGACTGCGAGTTGCTGTCAATGGCAACCGTAAGGGCTGAGAAGGGTCCCCACGGAATCCGAATACAGTCGTCGGTCTGACCGGTGTGGTCGATGGGTTGGAGGATCGATGACCCGCAGATGAAGAAATTGCGCGCGAGTCGGAGGAGCGGTGCACGGTTACGATCGCGCTTCGCGAGCGCGTCTCCGTGACGTGCGACATCGTCTCTCGATGATCGCGTGTAAGGTCCTAGACTAGGATCTTATCCACGAAGTTGTGGCGCGCCCGGCTGGACTGATCCAAGCAGCTCCTCGCCTCCGCTTTCGAAGAACACCCGGCTCGCCTCGGTACGACCTGCTTCGGCCCGCTCCAAGAGCGCTTCGAACCGCCCCTGCCGGCGCAGTCCCGAGAGCCAGGCGTTCGACTGCAAGGCCGCCGGCACGTGGTAGCCGCCCTCGACGGCCTGCGTGAGCGACGTGAACGCACGTTCGTCGCCCGCGTACGCCTGACAGGTGCCGAGCATGAAGAGCGCCTCCGGATCCCCCTTGTCGGCCAACGCATCGTCCAGGATCGCCATGGCGTCGGGCTGTTTCTCGAGGAGGGCGACGAAGCCCCTCACGAGGTCCTCGAGGGTGGGCGGCAGCCGACGCGCTCCGACGGTGCGCAGGAGGTCTCGCGCCTCTTCCACTCGGCCCAGCATCATCAGCGCGACGACACGCAACAGCTCGAAGTCGTTGCCCACTCCCTGATGGCTCACCATCGCGTCGAGGTCGCCCTTCGCCCACCAGGTCATTATCACGCTCGTCGGCATGCGCGCCGGGTCGAGCCGGCGCACCTCGCGGTGTGCGGCCTCGGAAGCCTCGACGAGGCCACTGTAGCGGCAGGCATGGATCAGGCCGGCGAAGACCTCGGGATCGTTGCGGTGGCGGCGCGCGAGGCCGAGGAGCCGCACCATCGCCGCCGGTGCGCGCCTGCGCTCGGCCTCGTGATGGGCGAAGAACTTGTGGGCTACGGGCAGGTCTCGATCCAGTTCGAGCGCTCGGGTGAAAGCCTCCTCCGCGCGCACCAGGTTTTCGCGCGGTTCTTCCCGATAGTACCTCGCGATCACGAAATAGCTACGACCGAGCTTGGCCCAGGCCGGAGCGAACGCGGGGTCCTCTGCGACGCACTGGCGGTAGAGCTCGCGGGCGACGTGGGCCTGGGCCCAGTCGCGCTGCACCTCGTTCGCGCGGAGATAGAACTCGTAGGCCCGCGCGCTCGCAGGGACGTTCCGGCGCCTCGCGCCCTCGCGGCAGGCAAGCGAGGGCGACAGCGATTCAACGATCCGCTCGCTGAGCTCGTCCTGCAGGCGAAATACATCACCGATCGAAGACTGCATCGCGTGCGAAGAGACGAGCGTGCCAATCGGCGCCGCAAGCAGCTGCGTGGTGGCGCGAAGCTGGTCGCCCGCGCGAAGCAGGGTGCCGACGAGGACAAGATCCACGTCGGCCTCGCTGGCGAGCGCTTTCAGGTCCGGCGATTCCGGGGCGAAGCGCGCAACGGCCGCGCTCGGGCGGATCACGACGGACGGCAGGCCCGACAGGGAGGCGGAAACCGCGTCCGCGAGCGCAAACGGAAGGAAGTCGATCTCCGGATCCGAACGCAGGAGACGGAAAGGCAGCACCGCGAGGCGCGTGAGCGGACGGGCCATGGTCGTGACGCCCGCGACGCACTTCGCCGTGGCCGCTTCGATCTCTTCGAGCATCTCGCGGCCGTTCGCGGGGCGGTCGCGCGGGTGCTTCGCGAGAGCACGACGCAACGCATGATCCAGGGCGACGACCGTCGCGTCCCCCGCGAGCGCGGGGGGCTCCTCGTGCAGCGTCGCGGACAGTACTTCGACCACGGATGTCCCGAGGAAGGCGGGCCGACCCGCGATCGCCTCGTAAAGCACGGCCCCGGCCGCGAAGAGATCTGTGCAGACGTCGATGGTGTGGCCCACGATCTGCTCCGGCGCCATGTAGCACGGGGTACCCGCGATGAAGCCCGGGCGCGTGAGCGGGCTGGCCGTTTGGACCTGCGTCAGCTCCTTGGGTAGCGGGCGGGCGAGGCCGAAGTCGAGCAGCTTGACGCCGTGTCGCGTCAGGAACACGTTCGAGGGCTTGAGGTCGCGGTGCAGCATGCCGGCGTCATGCAGCGCCTGGAGTGCCGTGAGCATCCCCTGGGCGAGCCTGCCGGTTTCCACCACGCACAGCGGCCCCTGCTTCAGCCGTTCGGCGAGCGACTCACCTTCGAGCAGCTCCATCGCGATGAACAGCTGGCCGGCGTCCTCGCCGATCTCGTAGATCTGGCACACGTTCGGGTGGTTGACACAAGCCGCCGCGCGCGCCTCCTGCCGGAAGCGCTGGCGCGCTGGCCCGTCAGCCGCCGTAATTGTCTTCACGGCAACGCGCCGGCCCAGGCTGTCGTCCTCCGCGACGAAGACAATGCCCATCCCGCCCCGCCCCAGCTCGGACAGGATGCGATACCGACCGAGGCGCTTCGGCGGTCCTATAGCATCACCGGACCTCAGCAGGCCGTTCAGCAGGCGACGCAGCCATCCCTTGGGATTGGAACCCTTGGACGGCGGCGTGCGGTCCTCGATCTCGTACTGATGCATTCGCGCGTGTGGCTCCATTGTCTACGAGCCCGAGTGAAAGAGTGCGTGTCCAGTACGAGAATACCAACGATTTCGCAGGGCCGAGCCCCCCGTTGCAAGGCTCATCGATGCCGCGAAGTATGGCTCCCGCTGCGCTCGGCCGGTCGCCGAGAATCCCGTAGCGAGCGGGAGGATTCGGACCCACACGGCCGCCCGCGGCCACCCTTTGCCGACTTCTCTCGTGCATTTGACAAACGAATGGAGAATCGGGCTCCTCGATCCGAATGTCGAATGAAGCACGCGCCGGCGTCCTCTGGGCACGCTCGATCTGATGATTCTGCAGAGACGATAGCAAGGAAACATTAAGGCCGTATGCGCGACGCAGTCCAGGCGACGCGCCGCCATTCGCGATAGTCGACATTCATTCGGTGGAGCCCGCTGTCATCCGCCTTATCGCGTCGCGTATCGTTCGAGCAGTTCGGCAATGCGGAGCGCGCCAGTCCACGAATCGACTCCGGTAAAGACTATTTGCTTAACAGCCTTAGCGCATTCGTGTAGCGGATCTTGGCTTTCTCGCTCTCGTCGAGATCGAGGCGTTCGAGCGCGTCAAGCGTTTGCACTAGCGAGAACTGCGGGTAGTCGGAGCCCAGGAGCACCTGATCGATTCCGATGTTGCGGAGTGTCCAGATAAACTCCTTTTCGATCGGGCTGTCGGCTGCCAGGAGCACGGTCCCCGAGATGTCGAAGTAGATGTTGTCCATGAAGAAGTCCTTGGCGGTGCGCGCAAGCGCAAGGATGTTCCAGAAGCGGAAGTTCAGCCCACCCATGTGCGCGAATACGAACTTCGTCTTCGGCGCACTGACCGCCAGATTGAACAGGTGCTCGCTGTCACCTGCGATGATGTTGGCGTTGTCCATGAGCACGACGACGCCAAGCGCGCCGGCCTGGTGGACCAGCGTGAGCACGCGCGGATCGGCAACGTCGAACCTTTGCGTGTGCGCGTGAAGCTTGAGTACCTTGACGCCTCGGCCCGCAACCCGCCTGAGCTCGTCCAGAGCCGCCTGCCCGTCGTACGGATGGACCGTAGCGATCGGCAGCATCTTCGGATGCTTCGATGCCAGCGCGATCAACGCGTCGTTCTGCGCCCGAGTATTCTCGATGTCTCCCTGCAGCGCCTGGCGGGGACCGCCGAACCACATTCCGCCAAATGCGGTGACCTGCCGCTTCGCGGACGTGACCTGGGCCTCATACTCGCCGATCGACTCTGCACCATTGCGCAAATGAACATGCAGATCGAACGTGGGATCCTGCGCGGTCGACGGATTGGACAGGAACACCAGCACAGCTGCCAAGGCGAGAGTTTTCATCATCTCAACATCATGTTTGCCGACCAAGTATGCAGGGCGAAGTGTCCGCGCACGTCCGACTTTTTCATTTTCTCATCCTCCTGATCTCGTCGAATTCCCAGTCACGCCGACCGGCGGAAAGGAACCAGTTCGCGGATGCGGCTGTCCGCAAGTACAGGCCGCCCCAGGCGAGAATTCCGACGACCAATGGAATCGCCGCGCGCGCCGTGTCTGCGATCCGCAAATGAGTGGCCATCGCCCCGGCAGGTGATCCAGAACACCGAAGCAAATGTGCCACCCGGCAGCGAGAAGCCAGCGTCGCTACACGCCGAGACCAGCGGCGCCGGCGCGGGCAGGCTAGCGGGCACCATCCGGATCAGGTCGGGCCGCGTGCGGATGGCAATGCGAGACGGCCGTGCACACCAACAGCGCCGCCAGGGCAATGCGGAGCGCGCCAGTCCACGAATCAGCTTGAAGCCACAGACCTGTGGTCCCAACCGAGCGGGCGACCAGGCACGATGACCCAAAAGCGCCAGGCGCCGCCCTGTGGTACGCGCAGGAGGTCTCACCATCAGAACAAGTGGAACCCAGTGGTTCCCAAACACGGGGTTGCGCAGGGGTAGCAACCGCACTCGATCAGGTACGGCTTGAGTGGTCCGCCACGGCGTCGAATTCCTGTTGACAACGTGTCGGATATTATTTAGAATTCTAACTATTGTGCCGTTGAAAGCTGGACAACAGCCTGCACCCGCCGCCGATGGCGATCGGGCTGCGACGCTACAGCTGATCATCGCGCTTGGGCGCGCTCTGCAGGCGATCGAGCGATCGGTGCGGCCGCATCTCGCTGAGTGCGGCCTGGGCCTGACTGAGTTCGCAGTGCTGGAGGTGCTGTACCACAAGGGCGTGCTCCCGCTCGGCGAGATTCGAGACCGGATTCTGGTGACCGGCGCGAGTACGACGTATGTCGTGAAGAAGCTCGAGGAACGTGGATTGATGCGCCGGCGAACGTGCGCCGAGGATCAGCGAGTCGTGTTCGGTGAGCTGACGGCAAAAGGGCGGACGTTGATTGACGAGGTGTTTCCAGCTCACGTGGAACGGCTTCAACAGGCGATGGCGGGTTTGTCGGTGTCGCAGAAGCGCGAAGCCAGCCGACTCCTCCGCGCTCTGAGCCGGCACGCCCGCCGCACCACTGGGGAACGAATTACGGAGGACGACTGAGACGCGGGTCTCAAAAAAATTGCCCGCATTGTTAGATTTCTAACTATTCATGAAAGGGAGGTTGATCATGTCGTTCGCACCATCACTCACGCAGACATCGCCGGTCCGGCTCGGTCGCACTGGACGCATCGCTCTCTGGACCGTCCAAATTGCGCTTGCCGGAATGTTCTTGCTCGCCGGTAGCTCGAAGCTCGTCGGCGCCGCCGCGATGGTGGCGTTGTTCGACGCCATCGGTGTCGGCCAGTGGTTCCGCTACCTCACAGGCCTCATCGAGGTCAGTTCGGCGGTTGCGCTGCTTGTACCCTCGTTCGCGGTGTTCGGTGCCTTGGCACTCGTCGCGACAATGGTCGGTGCGGTCGCGACGCATCTCTTCATCGTCGGAGGCTCGCCTGCGATGCCGGCGATCCTGCTGCTCGGGTCAGCAGGCGTCGTCTGGGCTCGCCGGCATCAACTCCCCGGCGTCCAGCCGACGGTGCGCTGACATTCAACAGCGTCGTGGATGGGCGGTCGCAAGTGAAATCATCAACATCCGTTGAAGCGTCGACCCGGAAGATCGTGCATCGCACGCGCGGATATCGCCATGGTCCGATCACTCGTCTGATGAGCCCATCCGATCTGGGTGAGCGGCTCAAGCCGTTCGTCTTTCTCGACCTCTTCGAAGCGGACATGCGAGCGTTGGCGGGAAGTATGCCGGTGCATCCCCATTCAGGAATCGCGACCGTGACGGTGTTTACCAGAGGCGACGTGACCTTCGACGACCCGATAGCGGGACACGGCACGATCGGCTACGGCGGCCTCGAATGGGCGCGTGCCGGACTCGGCATGTGGCACGGTAAGGAGCTCTCCGCTGGATCATCGCCCCTGGTGCAGGGCTTCCAGCTCTGGATCGCCCTTCCGCCTGAACTGGAACGCGCCGACCCAGAAACGCAATACCTCAGCGCCGAGCTGGTGCCGAGCATTGGTCCGGCCCGCCTCATCGTCGGCACGTACGAAACCGCGACGAGCCCGGTGCGGGCTCCGCACGGGATCAATTACGTGTTGGTCACGCTCAATCCCGGTGAGCGCTGGACGTATCAACCTCCTCCGGGTCACACCGTGGCGTGGGTCGCGGTTGGAAGGGGCGCGCTCAGCGCCAGCGAGCGGCTGTCGAACGGTGAACTCGTGATCTTCGAGCTAGGCGAGGCACCGATCACGTTTGAGGGAGCGGAAGGCACTGGCGCAACCTTCGTCCTGGGCTCTGCAGTGACGCACCCGTACGAGTTGCACCTAGGCGCCTACTCCGTCCACACGTCCTCGGACGCTCTCGCGGCCGGCGAGCGGCATATCCGTGAACTCAAGGAACGCCTGGACGCGAGAGGCGATCGGCGTACGGCATCGGGCTCAACGCCCGTGTTCCGGGGATGACCATCCCTCTGCGGGACGGGTCTGTGGCCTGCGCGCGCCGATCCGCCCCGTCGTCTCGTGGGCGGGTCCGCCGTTTGCCCGGCGCGCTCGAAGCCGTTTCCCAATGACCAGAGGAGACAAAGCCATGTCCTCCAGCATCTCGACCTTGCTGACCCGTAATCTTGATGACGTCTTCGGTGAAAACGATCCCGCGCGTCGGCGCGCGGCCATCGACCAGATCTACACCGAAGATTGCGTGTTCCACGAGCCCAAGGGCGTTTACCGTGGCCGCGACGAGATCGATCGCGTCGCTGGCGCGATCAAGGCGACGCACCCCGACTTTCGATATCAGCCGATTGCCCCGCCCGAGGAATTGGGCAATGGCGGGCGGGTCCGGTGGGTCTCGGGCCGTCCTGGCGAGGCGCCAGCGTACGCCGGGACTGATTTCATCATTACCCGGGACGGCCGGATTGCCGCTGTATATCTCTTTTTCGACCAGTTACCCTGAACTTTCAAAGAGATCTGCTCATGAGCAAGCACCGCACCGTCTTCCCCAATGAAGCGGCCGACCGCCTTTCGATCCGCGAGCTCGTCGAGGCGTATGCGCACTGCGCCGATCGCCGTGATGCGCAAGGTCAGGGCAGTCCCTCAGGCTTGGGCCGCGGCACGCATCAGGAAGCCTCGGCAAGCAGCGCTAATTGCTTTCGCAGCGGGCGCACCATCCTCGGAGGCGCACCGCCTTCGAGAATAGCTCGCATCACGCCACCCATCGCGGAAAAGACCAAGAAACTCGTAAAGGGGAGGTCATCAAAGTGCGCGTCTGATGCGGTAGCCAGCATCGAAGCCAATGCAACTTGCGCTCGCTTCCCTCCCTTTTTTACAAGTGCTGTTTCTTCACGCCCCGTAGCCACCGCGTAGAGTGCCATAGATACGTCGGCACGCTCCATCTTTGCGTCCACAAAAGCGTGAACGACTGCATCAACCATCGTCGACACTCGTTCACCATGGCTCTGTCGGCATGCTCGCTCCACGGCATCGGCGACATGATCCAGATGTTGCTTCAGCACAGAAAAGAGCAGTGAGTGCTTGTTGGGGAGGTACTGATACAGCGTGCCGACCGATACTCCCGCCCGCTCAGCAACACGGGTTGTGGTCAGTTGATCAGGGCCGACCGAGAGCAAAACCTGAATGGTGGCTTCGGAAATCGCGCCTACAGTGACCGCAGAACGCGTTTGGATCGGCCTTTTTCTTGGCTCCAAAGGGGCCGAGGGTGTGCACGCATAATGCGAATTGTAAACCTGAAGGATCCTTCATATTCTTGGTCAAGGGAAATTTCGCTGCACGACAACCCCGTCGCCCTGGTCACCGGGGCCAACAAAGGAATCGGTCTTCAAATAGCGAAGGATCTCGCAGCGCGCGGCTTCACCGTGCTCGTCGGGTCGCGCAGCGTCGAGCATGGGAAGACGGCGGCGAAGAGCGTCGGAGCAGGTGCCCGCGCATTCGAGCTCGACGTGACGGATCAGACCTCCATTGCCACCGCGGCGGAGCGCATCCGGAACGAACTCGGCCGTCTCGACGTGCTCGTGAACAACGCTGGCGTCTCGCATGCAGGAAAGCCGGGCAGGCCGCTTGAGGAGATCGCGAAGTCGGGCCGCCCGAGCGTCGCGTCTCTCGACGAGGTGCGCGCGGTGTTCGAGACGAACGTCTTCGGCGTCATCGCCGTCACGCAAGCGGTGCTGCCGCTCCTTCGTGAAGCGCCTGCGGCACGCATCGTCAACGTCTCGAGCTCCGGCGGCTCGCTGACGCTGAACTCGGACCCGACGAACCCACACCGCGCGATGTTCGGTACTTACTCGTGGTCGAAGACGGCACTCAACGCGCTCACAGTCGCCTTCGCCTCCGACCTCGAATCCGCCGGCATCAAGGTCAACGCTGCATGCCCAGGCTTCACGGCGACGGACCTCAACAACTTCGAAGGCACGCGCACTGTCCAACAGGCTGCACGCGAGCCCGTGCGTCTCGCGCTTCTCGACGCGAACGGTCCAACGGGAACGTTCTCGAACGAAGACGGCCCTGTGCCGTGGTGATGTCGTGTCGAGCGCGTGAGCGAGTGCTCCACTCGAATTCACTCCTTCGGTTCGAACCACAGGAGAGATCTACATGATGAGACGAATCAATCCGCTCTGCATGCGACTGTCCTCCGCTTTACGGAGGACGCGATGACGCCGTCCCGCAAGCCAGTAGCCCTCGTGACGGGCGCCAACAAAGGCATCGGTTTCGTAGTCGCACGCAAGATCGTGAAGGCGGGTTATGTGGTCCTGCTCGGGGCGCGCAATCCAACGACCGGCCGTGAGGCTGCGGACACCCTCACGAGCGAAGGACTCGACGTGCGGTTGGTCGAACTGGACGTCACGCGGATGGAGACCATCTCGGCGGCGGCGACGCGTATCGAAGCGTGACCGTCACCGGGCGCCGCTGCTGACGCCCTCGAGCGGGCGCTCATCGATGACAAGCAGCGTCGACACCAGTTTCGCAATGAGACGGCGCTCGGTACCTGTCATTTCGAACACCTCGGACTCGCTCACGACTGTCGATCGACCCGCACGCAGCGCATGTCCCTTCGCCTCGAGCCGGGCGCCGCGCCCCGGCAGCAGGAAGTTGATCTTGAACTCGAGTGTCAACACGTCCTTGCCCGCGGGCAGCGCCGCACGCGCAGCGCCGCCGGCGGCATGGTCCGCCAGCGTCGTGACGACGCCGGCATGGACGTAGCCATGCTGCTGCCGATGCGCGTCGGAGATGTCGAGGGCCGTGTCGCACGTGCCCGGGCCGACGGCTTCGAGACGGACACCAAGGACCTTCAGAAAGCTTGCGGCCTCGAAGATCATGGCCACGCGTCGGAACCGATCGTCGTCCGATTCAGACATCAGCGCTCCTTTGCTGCCGCTGCCTCAAGTCGATTCAAGAGTGCGTCGAGCGCGGAGCGCTCGAGAATCTGACCTCTCGAGACCACGGCCTCGATCGCAGCCAAGTTCGTGATGTCTTCCAGCGGATCCGCATTGAGGATCACGAGGTCAGCGAGTTTCCCCGCTTCCACCGTGCCAAGCGCTTTCTCCTGGCCCAGCGCTTGCGCCGCATTGATCGTCGCGGCGCGAAGCGCCTCGAGGGGCGTCAAACCCGCTTCGACCAGCAGCGCGAGCTCGCGGTGAAGCCCGAATCCGGGCGCGAGCCTGCCGATACCCGGTCCGTCTGTTCCGGTCACGATCGCCACTCCGGCGGCGTGACTCATCGCGACAAACTGTTGTCGTTTCTTCAATCCAGATACCGCCAGTGCCTTCATGGCCGGGCGCACGCGAAACGACTCGTGCTCGGGTCCCAGGTTGGCGCGGACGAATGAGGGCTCGAGATATCGATTGTTAGGATGCGTGGCTTCCTGGTCATACAGGAACAGCGTGTCGTACTCATCGATGCTCAGGGTCGGATCGAGGACGACGCCGCGCCTTGCGATTTCCGCGATCAGCTCCCCGAGCGGCGGGGCATCGAGCGCGACGTGATCCCACACAGCGGCCTCACGCTCCGTGACGGACGTCAACGCCCGAATGCGATCGGCAGCCGGCGGCGTCACGAGTTTCCACGCCTCGAGGTCCTTGATTCGCACAGGCGTGTGTTCGATGCCGCTCATTCCGAGCTGCACTGCGCGTTTCGCTGTGAGGGCACTCGGCACGTGGCCGACGACCGGCTTGCGGTGAGCACGGCCGGCACCGACGATTGCCGTGAGGCCGGGCTCGTCGATGCCGTTATAGACCTTGATTACATCCACTCCCTGAGTGGCCAGGAACTCGACAGCGCTTGCCGCCCGCCTCGGCGAATCAGCAATGATACTGATGCGCGGCGCGCTGGGCGGCACGCCGTCGAGCATCGCTCCCGCGATGAACAGCCTGGGATGTGGCCGATCGCGTGTGTCAACGCTCTCACGCATCAACCGCAACGCAGTCAGGTGCCCGCCGAGATCGCGAACGGCCGTAACGCCGTTGACCACGTACAGCTCGAATGGCACGTTCGCGACGGTTGAGAGATGCACGTGCATGTCAATCAGACCGGGTACGGCCCAGCGTCCCTTCGCTTGCACGGCTCGCACCCCGTCCGGTGTGGGAATGCTCTTCGACGATCCGACCGAGAGGATCCGGCCGCGGCGGATGAGTATCGTCGTGTTGGGGGCGGACCTGCCTGTCCCCAGATCGATGAGCGTCGCCCCGACAATCGCAACGTCCGGCTCGGCTTGGCTCCGCCTCGTCGCCGCTGAAAGTGAGGCGTGGGCCACAGCGATGATGCACACTCCGCGGAACAGCATCAAGACTGCAACCTTATTGATCGGAGTGGCGCGCGGCACTGGGATCATCGAGCGATACCTCTTGGTTCGCGGCGACATTTCTGCGATCCCTCCTGGACCACGATTGCCGTCACGCCTGCCCAGTCGGCGCATCGTCTCGCTAGTGCACGAAGCCGTCGAACTCGACTCGACTCGCATGGCACAGTCCAGTGTGCGCCGAACAGCCCATATGCGGCAATCACGCAGAGATTCACCAGGGAGTACCGTAGAAACGCCCGTCGGGCCCCGGTTCTCATGGCACCGAACGAAAGAGGTGGCGACGATCAGCGGCCCGACTGCCAGCGCGCTGATGCCCATGAGGAAGTAGCGATTGAAGGTGATCGCCATGGCGGCGAACACCAGGCTGCACACGGAGTGTCGCCATGCCTGCGCTGACGATCGTCGAATCTGACATGCATGGGCACATGGCCTCAGTGGATCGGTTGACGCCGAGTTCCTTCGACGACATACGCCATTGCAAAAGCGGCCGCGGCGGCTGCCGCTCCCCAGAAGCCCAGCGCGATCGTCAACGGCAGAAGCGACACGTGGAACAGGTTGACCGGCCCCTGCAATTCAAAAAAGGCGGCGCATGACCAGATCAAGAGTGCCAGACGGCAACCTCGGCTCCAGACGCCCGGCGGCCAGGCCGACCGTACCGACCGAAAGAGAAACGCCCAGCCGATCGTGAAGACCAGATATCCAGCGAACATGGGAAGAGGGTCCACGACGAGCCGCGGAAGGGGTTCGATTTCCTTCCAGACCGCGATCAGCTTATGGCTCTGTGTCTCCGGGTTGAAGAGGAGACCAGTCTGCCCGGGTTGGGAGCCGCCGAGCTGCGCAAACGTGAAGTACAGGCCGGTGACGAAGCCGAGGAAGCCGGCAAGCCCGCCGATCAGTGTTCGACCGATAGTTGCTCTGTTGTCGACCGCCGAAAGGTTTGCCGACATCACTGCCCCCCGCTCAAGCCGACGATCTTTCGCACGTATTCACCATGCTCAATCTCGTGCACAAGTAATGGGCCCAAGTCGGCGCGCGATCCGATACGGGCAGATGCGCGCGATCATTCGTCGCGCCCAGCAAAGGTCTGTTCGAGCACGCTGACGAGCGTTGCCGCGCACGTGCCGTGACTGTCCAGGTTCGGATCGTAGATCGTCACCTGCGATCCGACGGCGCGGGGGTCGCGCACGAACGGGCGAAGGAGGCTGACGAGCTCGTCAACCGACAAGCCTTCCGGCTCTGGAGAGTCCACCGCCGGCATCACGGAGGGATCGAGCACGTCAGCATCTATGTGAATCCAGATGCGCGATACGTCGGAGAGTCGCTCCAGCGTCGCCGCTACGGTCGCGGCCACGCCGCGACGGCGAACAGCAAGAGCGGGAATGTCCAGCGCACCTGCTGCATGCAATGCGGCCTGGCCGTAGATGTCGCCATCAGAATGGTCGCGTCGCCCGAGAATCGCGAGATCGGAACCATCGACGAGAGGGACGTCCGCAAGCTGCGCAAGTGCAGAATCGCCACGTCCGATTGCGAAGGCGGCACACATAGATGCGGCCGATCCGGTGACTGATTCCTCGGGAGTCGCGAAGTCGGCGTGGCCGTCAACATAGATAAGCCCGAGGCGCGAATTGGATACCCTCCG
Organism: uncultured Acidobacteriota bacterium; assembly: GCA_963807105.1. GTDB lineage: Bacteria > Acidobacteriota > Vicinamibacteria > Vicinamibacterales > UBA2999 > DASPWV01. The sequence continues at coordinate 1,684,475 of CAWEAM010000003.1, forward strand.
CGCGCCTAACAAGCCGCCCAGAACGATGCTGCAATCGCCCCCGAGGAGAAGGACGAAACGCTCATCCAATACGGCATTCGCCACCCGGGTGCCGATGTCCCTCGAATAGCAGACGAGGGCTGCCTCGTTCCGAACGCGGCCTGGCGGACGTGTGAAATCGACGTACTCCGGCGGTACGACGTCGCCGAGGTCGTCGGCGTGGAGCCGGGCAGCAAGGCCGTGCGCTCGAAGCGCGGCCGGAGCGCGATCGAGTCCGCGCAGCTGGCCATCGTCGTACGGCCGAATTCCGATATTCGACGGAGCTCCCAAGAGCGCGATCGCCTTATTCACGTTAACCTGCCTGTCTCACCGTCTATACGGTAATAAATGGTAATATCCATTATCTTACCTGTCAATCTGGTTTAGCTGGTGAGGCGCCGGGATACGTGGCATCATCAAAGCATGCGTGGATATTCGTACCCGCTGGTCGGCGGTGACCCGGCGTTGAATTTCCTGAACACGATCCACGACTGGACGGCGACCGAGCGGCGCGACTACCTGACGAATTACGCCGACGCGCGGCGGTTTGGTGAAGCGTCGGGTCTGCTCTCTCCCGCCGAGGCGCGGCGGCTGCAGGGTGCGGCGACCGCGGAAATGCGCCGGCTGCGCGACCTCAGGTCGCGCCTGGAGCGCATATTTCGCGCGGTCGTGGAATCGCACTCGCCGAGCCGCGAGGATCTTGACGCGCTGGCGCGTGACGCCGCGGCCGCCGCGGCGATGACCGTCATCAGTCGATCGAACGACCATTACACGCGCACCATCGACTCGGCGCGCGCTGGACACACCACGCTGCGCCTGCGGATCATCGACGCGGCCATCGCACTGCTCACGGTCCCGCCTGAGCCGTTGAAGCGAATCAAAGCCTGTCCCGCGTGCGGCTGGTTCTTTCGCGACGAAACCCGAAGCGCAACGCGCAAGTGGTGCAGCATGGCCATGTGCGGCAGCCCCGCGAAATCTCGCAGCTACTACTGGCGGACCAAGTGGGATTCGAGCTGACGAACAATGCGGAGATAGCAGCCGCGCCATAGGTCAGTGCTCTCGAAGCACGACCTGCGGATCAAGCCGGCTGGCCATGCGGGCCGGGAGGTAACACGCCAGCGAGGCGACAGCCGCCAGAATTGCCGATGCTCCGATCAGGCTCACCGGATCAGCAGGAGTGATGCCGAAGAGAACATCAGACAAGAGGCGGCCGACACCTATCGCGATTGCGCCGCCGAGCGCAACACCGATCCCCACGGGACCTAATCCCACTCCGCACTTGATATGACGTAGGAAGTGTACTTGAATACCGGCATGGCCTATGGACACGACGTCAAGTTTCGCGAGCGCGTAGTGGCCGCCCATGCGGCGGGAAAAGGCGGCGTCCACACGCTCGCGGAGATGTTTGGGATCGGGTATCGCACGGTCCAACGCTGGCTCGCGCGACAGCGTGCGACGGGGTCTGTGGCCCCCGCGCCCGGAGCCGGGGGCTGGACGTCGCCCGTCGACCCGACGTTGTTGACCACGCTCATTCGGGAGGCACCGGATTCGACCGCCGCCGAGTTGTGCTGGGAGTACAACCGGCGCGTCGGCGCGAGCCACCGGACCAGCGTGGCGGCCATCGGCCGGGCGCGCCAGCGCTTGGGGTTCGTGTGTAAAAAAAACGGCCGCGGCCAAGTGAAGTGGATCGGCCCGACGTCGCCGCGAAGCGGACGGCGTTCCTCCGCTGGATGAAACGCATCGACCCCCGACGCTTGGTCTTCATCGATGAATCGGGCGCAAATCTGGCGATGGGCCGATCGCACGCGTGGGTGCTGCGGGGCGAGGAATACGTGGAGCCGCGGCCGATGAACTGGGGCGACAACCTGAGTCTGATCGGCGCCGTGCGACTGGGCGGCTGGGTGACGTTGGGCACGCAGTGGAAGGCCGTCAAGGCGAAGGACTTCACCGCGTGGGTCCGCAACCGACTCGCGCCTCGCCTGCAGCCGGGCGATATGGTGTTGCTCGACAATCTGCGCGCCCACAAAGCGCCGGCGGTCGCGGCCTTGATTGCCCGGCGCGGGGCCACGGTGAAGTTCCTGCCGCCGTATTCGCACGACTTCAATCCGATCGAGGCGGTGTGGGCGCTGGTGAAGAAATACATTCGGACCTTCGCGCCGCGCACGGCCGCCGCGCTGCGTCGCGCCGCGCGTGCCGCCCGCCACGTTGTGGACGCCGATCACTGCGCGCAGTTCTTCGCACATGCCGGGTACGTCACATCAAGTGCGTGAAGGGATTAGACCCTGTCGAAGCACGAGGTTGAGCACCTGTGCGCGCTGCGCGCCGAGAGCCATGCGCATCCCGATCTCTCTTCGCCGCTCACGGGCCGCATAGGCCGTGGCTCCGTATAAGCCAAGACTTGCCAATCCCAGTGAAATGAAACCGAACAACGTGAGCAGACCAACCCCAATCGTCGCGCCAAACAGCGACTGGCCGATCACGGTTGCAATTGTCCGGACGTCGCTGGTGTCGATCGTGCTATCGATGCGCCGGACAGCGGATTGAACGGTACTAAGGACACTGGCGGGTTCCGACTGCGTCCGCACATACAACACGGCCGCGTCTGAAAACTGTTGGCGTAGCGGGAGAAACAGGCTGGGCTGCGGTGCCTCGCCCAGACTGCCATAGTTCGCGGTCTTTGCGACACCGACGACTTGCCTGGGAATACTCTCGCCCACCAGACGAAACCGCCGGCCAACCGGATCGAGCCCGGGCCACGCCTGCGCCGCAAGTGCTTCGTTCACAATCGCGACGGGTAAGGTCCCATCGCGGTCGTTCTCAAGAAAATCGCGACCGCGGCTGATGGCCGTTCCGATCGTCGAGAAATAGTCAACGTCGATGGCGTTGACAATCGATGTGATCTCGGTCGATCGATCAGGGTAGTCCCGTCCTTCGATAGCAATCCGGCGGGCCGGACGCGCAAATAGCGGCAGCTGAGTGGCCCATGAGACCGAGACGACACCGGGAAGTCCGCTCACCGCCGCACGTGCATCAGCGTAGAACTGCTCGCTGCGCAATCGGTTGTAGCCCGCCGGGCCCGGGCTCAACATCGCAACCGCGAGGTGTGTGTTCTCGAAGCCAGGATTGACGCGGTACGCTTGCTGCAGGCTGCGAACAAGAAGTCCGGCGGTCACCAGCGCCACCAGCGAGAGGGCAACCTGCCCGATCATTAGCAGGCGGCCGACCGACAAACGGCTACGACCCGGACCGACAGCGCGTGCACCATCATTCAAGCCTCGAATCACGTCACGGCGCGTGGACGACCACGCTGGAACCAGGCCAAAGCACAGGGCGGTGCCCAGCGAAAGGACTAGGGCGAACACGAGCACGGAGAGATCAACCTCGAGATCGATCAGGTTCGCCGCGACCTCCGATGGTCGAAACGACCAGAGGAGTTGGACCCCAGCGTAAGCCAAGCCGAATCCGAGGACCCCACTCACGACGGCAAGTATCACGCTCTCCGTCAACAATTGGCGTACCAGCTGGAGTCGATTCGAACCGATGGCAAGCCTTAAAGGCAATTTCCTGACGCCTGCTCGATGCACGAGCCAAGAGCAGATTGGCGACGTTTGAACACGCAATGAGGAGCAACAATATCGGAATCGCCATCAGCAAGAGACTCAAGCTCGATGCCGACATCGCTCCCGGCGCAATGAGGGCCGCCCGGGTCAATGGCTCGACACTCAGACCGCGGCCCCGATTGTCCACTGAACGAGTGCGGAGCACCCAAGAAAGAACGATGCCGCGAATCCTCCAAACAGGGCGATGGTTGCACCAGCAGCCTCGATCCCCAGGAATCGCAAGCGGCTGGCAAGAGTCGCCGTGAACAGACCAAGCGGAATTGCGGCGCCGAATTGCAGGAAGGCACCGACCTGGACGGCTTTGGCGTGCTCGCCAAAGTAGGCCGCGCCGTCACGAGCGCCGAACGGAATCGGATACGGCGCAAACCCCGTCATGATCGCGAGGGAAGTGAAGCTCGCGATGCATAAGGCGACGAACATTCCCCCGGGCAATAGCAGCGGCGGACCGGCGTGGCGAGGGGTGGTCGATTGGGCTGACATATGGTCTCCTGATATCTACTTCCCATAATGATTCATATCATGAATGATTTTCAAGTGTTACGATCTTTGGACGATGACGCACAATGAAAGTTCCAAAGGTCGCGGCGCCGCCTCGCCCGCATTCCTCCTGGCTCAGGTAGGCGCGCACGCGGCATCAAAATTCGCAGAGCGTCTTGGACCACTCGGATTGACGCCCGCTCATGTAGGCTCGATGCGGATCATTGCGGCCTCGCCCGGCTCCAGCCAGCAGCAGGTCGCTGAGCGCCTGGGAATGTTTCCGAGCCGATTCGTCGCAATCGTCGATGAGCTGCAGGACCGCGCGCTGGTCGAACGCCGCGAAAACGCGACGGACAGGCGCACATACATCCTGCATGTGACCCAGCAGGGGAAAGACGTTCTTCAATCGGTTGGTAAAGTGGCGCGCGACCATCAAGAAGCGCTCCTGGCGGCGTTGACCAAGGATGAGCGTGATCTGCTTGCTTCGCTTCTGCTGCGCGTCGCTGATCAACAGGGCCTTCGGCCAGGTGTCCACCCAGGCTTTGCCAGACTGCGCCCGGAAGGTGCGAAGACGCCGAAGTCGCCGGACGAATCGAAGTCCGAGCGTTAGCCGTCTGCATGATGTGCATCACGCCGGCAGTCCTACCAGCGCACTGCTGTCCCGCCACAAGGCTTCGGCAAGATCGTCGCGCCGAGCGAGAGACGCCAATTCTGGCCACGTCAATTGCCCTCGCCTGAGAGCTGCATAGACGCGGCCTTCTGCCCGCTTCGTAGTACCAAGAGCCAACGACGCAAGCATCTGGCCGGCCGCTTCAATTGAATTAGCGCCGCGCATCAACAGGCGTGATGGCGTGGACAAGGACTGCCAGACAAAACGAATCAGCGGACCTTGCCCGCGAACCAGCCCTGTGCCTGGCGTCGGGCCAGGGTCGTAGGCGAGAACCGTGATGCCGCGGTCCCGTGTCTCGGGACGCGCATCCAGCGCGCGGGCGGTGAGAACGACGCAGAGCTTCGCCGATGAATAGGCGCGCATCGCCGCGGTTCGCGGTCGCTCATCGCGGTGGGGATCGACGTCAGGGTGTGCCAGGCACAGGGCGTTGGCATGAAGTGGCGGCGGCACGACGGTGCGCTCGGCGGGATCGTGTGTCCCGCTCGTCGTGAGCAACACCACTCCGTGGTCGCGGATCCGATGCCAGAGCAGTCGGATCAAGAGGTAGTGCGCGAGATGGTTCACAACAAATGTCGCGTCGTATCCCTCAACCGTCGCGCCGCGCGCGTAGCCCCCCGCATTGAGAACAAGCGCATCGATCTTCGAGCGTCCCAAGGACCGCTCCACCGCGCCGGCAAATGAACGCACCTCCGCCAATCGACTCAAGTCGACGTGCAGCGCCGGCGCCACGAAAGGCCCATCGGCGCGCGCGCCAAGAAGCAGTTCGACACCAGCATCGACCATGCTCGCCGCAGCGATTGCGCCGAGACCAGAGCTACCGCCCGTCATGACGATCATTGGCATCCTCTTTCGGAAACTGGAGCAGAGAGCTGAACTGGCGCTAAAGTGAGTCTCGACTCCGTATCTACATAATCGGAGTGGTGACTCCGTTTGTCAAGAGGGCGAGTATCGATGGCAGGCTGGGGACTACTGCTGGTGACACCCAGTGCAGGCAAACGCGGAGTTGATCATAATCGGTCGAACCGGTGCACCCTGTGATCCATTGAATGCGGCGACATTCTCCTGGGCCTGCGTGATGCGCGCGTCCAGCACGGTCCCGAACTTCCAGCTGGGGTACTGCACGTGAGTACTTCGCATTGGCATAAATCTTCTGGCCCGTCTGCCAGTCACCCGCCTTGACCAGCATGTCGCCCATGTTCATGAAGAAGCCCTCGAAGTTGTGCGGTGCGATCGAGGAATTCCAGCAGGCACGCTTGGGGCCCTCCCTCGTCTCGAGCGCCATGTATTTGGAGTAGTCCGGGTTCGTGCGATCGATGCGCTCCTGAGCGCACAGATCGAGGGTGCGCCACTGCCATTCCAATCCTTCTTTGAAACGCGGCGAATCCGCCGGAAGGCGACTCAGCACGAAGCCGCCGGTGAACAGGTTGAACTCGGGCCATGCCTTGATGGCATCGAGCAGCATGAAGTACCCGCGCCGAATGAGGCGTTCGTCCTTGTGCAGGGTGCCTTCCGCCAGGATATGGCCGGCGAGGAAGCCGAGGGTCCGGGCGTCCGACGGATTGAGCCTGACGGCTTCCTCAAAGTATCTCCGCGCCAGTATCGTATCGTCCGTGATCGTGGCCGGCACCGTCGATAGCCGGGCGCGTTCTGTCACACGCCAGTTGTGGAGCCAGGCGATGTGAGCCGCAGTCACTGCATCGGTCGGCGCTTCCAGGTAGGCCGCCGTCAAGACCTCCAACACACGCGGGATGTCGTCGTAGGCGCCGTTGTGAAAGGTGTGCCAGAAAAGCTCGTCGGCCTTGAGTGCCGCGTCGCTTCGCGTGCTCGTGGCCGTCTTGCTCGGCGCGAGCCAAACAGCGATCCGGTTCCGGTTCGCCCACCCCGCAAAGCCGATCGCAAGAGCCAGCGTGATTGCGACGACGATCCTGGTGATCCGGGGTGTATTGATTGTCCCACTGAGTTTGTTGCTCATGGCATGTGTGAAGATTCAGGTCAGTGTAAGCATAAGACCAGCGGTTCATCAAAACAGAGGACGGCAGAGTACGCACACCCACAGCTCTCCCGTTGTTGCGCACGCCCATGTTCACGCGTTACTTGGAACGCGCCAACGGGCGAACGTGTTGCACGAGCTCATCGAGAAACTGCTCCGGACGCGAAAAGGCCGCCAGGTGCCCGCAGTTTCTGATGAGGACGAACTGTTTGTGGGGCGCCCGGACCTCGTCGAAGTACTCCCTCGCCTTGGCCGTTGGCGTGACCGCATCGGTGTCACCTTGAAAGATGAAAAATGGCAGCTCGAACTCCATGCCCAGCTTGCGGGCGTCGAACGAAACGAGTTCGTCATACAGCTGTTCGAGTGATTGAGCGATTCCCGCCGAGAGGTCCCTCATATCACGCATGGTGTGCGCCGGCGAGCTCATGAGCGCCGGAAAGATGACGTCCATGACCATGTCCGGAATTCTCGGGTTGGCTTTGATCGCCCACCTCGTAAACGCGTCGAACTCGGCTCTTGTCCAGCGAGCATGATCCGGCCCGATTCGTTCGACGGCTCTCACGCCTCTCCACTGACCCGATTCGCGAAGCCACGTCAGCGTGACCTGATATGACAGCCCCTGTGCATCAGGGCTGGTGTTCTGGTCGGTACCCACATACGCAACGAACAGATCGGGCCGGCGCTTGGCCATCGCCAGGCCAAACGCGCTACCGACCGAGCTCGCGACAAGGACGATCTTCTCTTGGTTCAGATATGACCGGACGTAGTCGACGACTTGAAGGCCGTCTTCTTCGAGCCGCATGAGAGTGAGCTCGCGCGCCGCGAGCGGCCCGTTCTTCCGTCGCGTTTTCCCCGATCCGCGTTGGTCCCATTGAACGATCGTGAAGTGTCTCTCCCACGCGCGCGTCAATGAGTTGAACATCGTATGTCCTGCTCCCGGGCCGCCATGCAGGAAGAGCAGCGCGGGATTGTCGCGGTTTTCACCACGGATCGTCATCCATTGATCGATCCCGCCAATGCGGACATACCGCTGCTCATCAACTCCATTGGGAGCTGAGATAATGAGCTTCTTCGCCTCCCAGCGCCTGTTCAACGGGCGAAGTAGCACTGGGCCCAGGAACCTGGTCAATCGCTCCAAATCGGCGTCTCCGTCGGACGCGAAACCTCTTGCTGTCTCTGTGCGCACAATCACAGCGTAATCGCAGTGGTTACGCTGCCACAGCTTCCGTTCTGTTCAGCAAGAAGTTGAACACCGCCCCAGGAACCTTGACCCGCTCATCCTGTTCGTACAAAGCGCGGATGCTCTCGAACGATTGGTCTGGCTCACGTGTGAGTGACGCGATTCGCTCGAAGAATTCGAGGTCGTTCTGTCGCAACGGCTGGTTTGCACGTGGGATGGCGCCCCACGCATCCCACCGCAACGGTTCTACTTTGTTCAGCAGGGCTGTGTCGTGTATCAGGTTTGCCGCAAGAAACCACGCCCCCCGCAGGTTGCCCTGAACGATGCCGAACTTCTGCGAATCGGCCTTACCTGTGCGCCACCGGGTCCAAGCCTCGCTGGCAACGAGGAATTGATCTCGCGGGACGTCAAGCACGTCGTGGCGGATGCGCAGCCGCTCGCACCAGACCTCATCGAACTGCGGATCGGCGAGCATCCACCGTCCCTCCGCTGCATTCCAGTACTCGCAGACGACGTGATCCTCGAAATATCCCGGATTGAAGTACGCACCGAAGCCGCATCGCCCTCGCGCCGGGACGCGCTTCGCTCGCAGCAAGGTGAGCAGCAACACCATGAAATGCCGGCACACGCCCACCAAACGCCGCTCCGGAGGCCTGGCAACACTCAAGGGACGATCATCGAGCATGAAGATGCGCTCGAGCATCCGTTCTACGGGCCGGATGTGTGATTCTTGCCTGCGGTCCGCAGAAATCGTAATACCGTAAAACGGCTCGGCGACAAATTCATGAATGATCAGCCCCTGAACGATACGCACCAGCGACTCGATATCATCCGGCAGTTGCTCCAGAGCGCGAGCGTATGCGCCTGGTGAAGTGATCGAGCCGGCGCGAGAGTAGAAATCGATAGTCTGCTTCGTCATGATCGTGCTCCTCGCCATTCACTTGATCGGAATCCAAATCTCAAGACCGCCTATGCCGGTCCTCGAATCGAATCCTTCGCCGTAACGTTCGAAATCCGGGGCATCCACGGGCTCGTGGCCGGATTCCGGAAACCACTTGCTCCAAATCGTCGCCCACGTGCTCCGGATTGTTGAGATGTGTTCGCTATGCGTGAACACCGCATACTTCTGCGCCGGGATCCGTACGCGGGTCCACTCGGAAGAGAGCTTCGAAAAACCTGACACGGCAACACCGCAGACGTAGTCGAAGTCGCCGTCGTCATCGATGTTGCAGCGGACGCCGTAGGCGACGTTGTCGATGTGACCGGGAATGGTTCCGATATGTGGCAGGAATCGCTGCCATTGGGCGGGAATTCCGGCGCTCGTCTCGCAGATGTAGCGCTGTCCCATTCCTGCAACGAGCAACACTGGCGCGCGCTCGAAGCGCACCGGAGGGACGACCGCTCGTACCGATTCTTCCATCTTGATGGGCTCCAACAGCTTGATGTTCTGAAGATGTCCTTGTTCGCGAACGGCTTCGGGCGTCATTCCGAACTGCTCGCGAAACGCGCGGGTGAAGGCTTCGTGCGATCCGTACCCGGCGTCGAGCGCGACCGACAGGACGTTCCGTGCACCATTAGCCAATGACCGCGCTGCCTCCGTGAGGCGACGGCCACGGACATACCGCATCACTGAATGGCCTGTCGCATCTCCAAAAGCGCGCGTGATGTAGTACCTCGATACGCCGGCTACCTCAGCAACGTCATCCAACGTGGTCTCATTGCCAAAGTGACTTTCGATAAACCAGAGCGCCTTTCCCAGCGGACTCATGTGCGCATCCGTCTCACCACAATATGGCGCCATCAGACGCTCTTTACTTGATTGAGATTGCTGTCAGTCTTGAGAGCCGATGACGTGTGAGGGCCACCCCCCGCGTGCTGGGCCTCGCATGAGTCGATGCCGACTGCTCAGTTGGTCGCGCGCGACAGATTTCCCCGGAACGGGCACTCTAACGATCAAGCGGTGCGGATCTGTCCGGGAAAGCGGTGATGAGCCCCAAGGAACACGACGACAAGCGCCTCGTCCGCAGACTGCTCGACCGCAACGACGAGGCCTTCGAGGAGTTCTTCGAGGCGATGTATCCCGCGTTGTACCGCTTCGCCCTCGCTCGACTGGACGGTCAGCGAGAAGCGGCAGAGGACGTGGCCCAGACGACGCTCTACCGAGCGATTGGCAAGCTCGAGACCTATCGGGGTGAGGCGTCCCTCCTCACATGGCTCTGCACGTTCTGCCGTCACGAGATCTTCGCGTACACCAAAGCGCACCGACAGGTGGCCACAGTTGTGCCGATCGACGACGCACCAGAAATCCGAGCCGCTCTTGAGTCGTTGCATGCGGCTGACACCACGGATCCTCATCTCGCGCTCGATCGCCAGCAGCAAGCGTCTCTGATTCAACGTGTGCTCGATCAACTGCCGCCGCCCTACGGCGCGGCGCTCGAGTGGAAGTACATCGACGAGCTCCCTGTTCAGGAAATCGCCGAGCGCCTCGGAATACGGCTCCGCGCGGCCGAATCGTTACTCGCCCGCGCGCGACGCGCGTTTCGAGACGCCCTGCTCACTGTGTCGTCTGTCCTGACGTTGGATGGCGACAACCTCACACGCGTGCTGGAGGAGTGACCGTGGAGCATCATCCACCGAACGATGCAGATCGCGTGGAACTCGACGACCCTATCGCGAGAGTCCTCAGGTTTGCTGGCTCACGCCCTCAGCCCGATCAGGAGCGCAAGGCTGAGTTCAAGAGGGCCCTGCGCGCAGAGTGGCGTCGCGTCACCGAGCCCCGCTCGCAACGCCACACCTTCGGTTGGGCAGCGGGGGTCGCGGCGGGCGTCGCTGCGGCACTGGTCTTGGCATGGCTGCAGCCCTGGAGGATCACACAGCAGCCCAACGTGACGCAGGTCGTCGGTCGCGTTGTCCGCAGTGAGGGCATCGTTCGCAGACTGCCCGCGACGTCCACCTCGAGTCCTTCGCAGAGCGTGACCGTGGGAGATGAGATTGCTGCTGACACGGTCCTTGAAACAGCAGAAACCGGGCGGATGGCGCTCGCACTCGGCGAAGGCATCTCTCTGCGCATCGATTTCGGCAGTCGGATTCTGCTGGTCGGGAACAGAGTGGTGACCGTGGAACGAGGTGCGGTCTACGTCGACTCCAGCGCCGAGAAGAGCGGGCCTGTTCTCATCCACACACAGAACGGTGATGTGCGCGACATTGGCACCCAGTTCGAGGTGCGGGTGGGGCGCTCGTCGTTTCGCGTTCGGGTGCGCGAAGGTGAAGTCCTCGTCAAGCGCAACGATTCGGAGATGACGGCACGGGCCGGAGAAGGCTTGCACGTCGATCAACAGGGTCGGTACGTTCGCAGCACGGTCCCGATCTTCGGGCCCGAGTGGGCATGGACCAGCACCATCGCCCCGCAGTTCCAGCTCGAGGGCGGCACCGTTCAGCAGTTCCTCGAGTGGGTGGCTCGCGAGCAGGGGTGGCGTTGGCGGTTCGTCGATGCCGACACGGCACGTCGAGCCGCCGGGATCGTGACGCATGGTTCACTCGAAGGATACACACCTGAACAAGCGCTCGCGATCGTCCTCCCAACCTGCGGCTTGTCTTTCGTACGTAATCGAGACGAGGTCGTTGTGAGCTTTGTGAAGGAGCCCGCACCCCGTGGAAAATAGCACGCGATCGCGACCCAGGTGTGACATCTGTTGCCCGATCATCCGTCGAGTCCGACCAAACGCCTTGCACGTCATTCGCGGTCGTCTGTGGCAAGCCGCACTCGTGTTCCTGATCACCTGCGCCTCTGCGGCAGCGCAAACCGGGACCGCCACTTCATACAAGGGCCGTCTCGTGAGCGACGTCCTCAACGAGTTTCGGCGACAGGGATTGAATCTCGTGTTCAGCGATGCGCTCGTGCCGCCTTCGATGCGCGTGACACAGGAACCACGCGCGAACACACCACGAGGGATCGTGACTGAAATCCTGACGGCACACGGACTCTCGCTACGGGAGGAAGGACGCGGCGCCTTGCTGGTCGTGAAGAGCACCAGGGACACGCTCGTTCAAGAGGAGCCGACCCCGTCAGCGGCACCCGAAGATGGCTGGGTCGAAGGGATCGTCCTGGATCAAGCCACGCAAAGACCAGTTTCTTCAGCCGTCATCCTGATCGACACCACGGGCGCGTACGCGATGACCGGCGATGACGGTCGGTTCAAGATCGCCGGTGTGCCCGCCGGTGTTCAGACGGTTCGTGTCGAGGCGACCGGGTTCGAGCCAGTCTCCTCGCCGGAACTGAAGGTTTCCCCTCGCCGCGGGACGACTGTGTCGGTTGAAATGATTCCGTTGCCGCAATTTCGAGAAGCGGTCACCGTCACGGCGCCGGCTGATCCGCGTCCGCCTGGCGTCATGACCAGTAGCTTCGGCATGGCGAACGAAGAGATACGGCGGTCAGCGGGATCCCTCGGTGACATCAATCGGTTCGTACAGTCGCTGCCGGGCCTCGCCGCCGTCGGCGATATTCGAAACGACCTCGTGACACGAGGCGGGAGTCCAGTAGAGGGTCTGATTCGGGTCGATGGGTTCGAAACGCCAACACTCAGTCACTTCTCGACGGTCGGCAGCACCGGAGGTTTCGTCACGCTCCTGAACAACGAGCTGATCGCCGACGCCACTTTCCTGGCAGGAGGATTCCCTGCCGAGTATGGGGACCGCCTGTCCTCGGTACTCGACATTCGTCTGCGCGAGGGGAATCGGACGCGTCATGCATTCGAGGCGGACGCGAACTTTGCTGGCGCCTCCATCGTCGGAGAAGGGCCGCTTGGTAAACGCGGGTCGTGGATCGCCTCGGCGCGCCGCTCGTTCGTTGATCTGATCCTGATCGCCAACGCGGCGGACGTGACGTCGGTTCCGCAAATGGGCGCCTTCGCGTTCAAGGCTGTCTACGATCTCGGTCAACGACACAAAATATGGGCAGTCAGTGTTGGCGGCGCCGATAAAGTCGACTTCAATACGAGCGACGACGATCCGGACGAACCCGACTTCGTTGGCATCGAGCAGCGGGCGGCGCGGGTCGTCGTGGGTGTCGGATGGCAACACCTGCTCTGGAAGCAGGCATTCGGGGTGTTTTCCGTTTCGTCATCCACCGCAGGGTACGAGATCGACGTCCGTGACCGACAGCTTGGCGCCGACGACCTGATTCTTCGCGACCACTCGAACGAGAACGCCACCACGATCCAATATGACCTGTCATGGCAGCTGTCGCCTGCATGGGCCATTCGCGGGGGGACATGGGTGAAATCTTTGTGGCGCGGTCTCGACATCTCGCAGCCGCAAGGCGTGGAGACGCCCTATTCGATCCGGCCGCGCGAGGACACGCCGGGGCTCACGCTCGATTTCAAGACGGCTTCCCCCATCACGGCGGCCTACGTGCAGGCGTCAGGGCAAGTGCTGCCGCGGACAACGTTGACGGGCGGCATCCGCATGGAGACATTCGAAGCGTTGGGGAACGCAACCACGGCGGGCCCGCGGGGCGGGATCGAAACGCGGTTGTCACCGACCGTCCGTGTCAGTCTATCGGCCGGCCGGTACCATCAGCAGCCGGAGCTCGTGACCGTGGTGGCCGTTCCGCAGAATGCGAATCTGGTCCCGATCGAATCCGACCACCTCGTGACAGGCGTCAAGTATGAGCCGCGCCCCGGTCTGCTGATATCCGCGGAAGTCTATCGCAAGTGGTATCGCTCATACCCCGTCAGTCTCCAGTATCCGCAGTTGACATTGGCGAACCACGGCAGCGAGTTCAATACGTCCGACCTGTTGCTGCTGCCGATGTCGAGTATGGGGAAGGGCCGTGCGCGAGGGCTGGAGTTCTTCATGAAGAAGCGTCTCACCGGAGGGCTCTACGGGCAGATTGCCTACTCGCTGTCTCGTACCGAGCAGGCCGCGTTGGACGGTGTCTTGCGGCGGGGGTCATTCGATACGCCGCACGTGTTGACCGCGGTCGGAGGCTATCGGATCGGTGAACGGTGGGAACTGTCAGGGCGGTTCACGCTGGCAAGCGGCCGTCCCTACACGCCGCCGCTGATGCCGGACTCGTTCGATCAGAATCGCTACATATACGATGTCGAACGCTTCAATGCCGAGCGCCTGCCGGCGTTCCACCGCTTCGACGTGCGGGTCGATCGCAAGTTCGGGTTGCTCGGGCGGAACACGTCATTCTTCGCAGAAGTACAGAATCTCTACAACAATCAGTCGACTATCAATTACGAATGGAACGAAAAAGACGCGGGAGCTGCACGCAGAGAAGCAGCTAGGATTGTTTCCCATTGTAGGGATCAACATCGAATTCTAAGCGGCTGCGGAGAAGTCGTCGTCCTGATCGCCGCCGCCGAGTCGCGGCCGACGACTTCATTCAGAGCAGCAACGACCGGGTCGTCGGCGACATTCATGTTGACTCCGCCCTGAAATGCCGGTCCAACCTGAACGGCAAGACGTTGAACAGTGGCACTGCAAGGAACAGCGCAAGCGAAAGTACTGGGACCATCAGCGAGAGCAACAAAGCGATCGTGTAGGCACCCGCCGATCCCAGAATCCGCCGATGCGCGAGACCGATGACGCGTGGAGGCAATTGAGTGCGGACGAGTCGTCCCCAGGCGGTCGCGTAGTGCCAGTGCAGCGCCAGAACGAGTGTCGCGGCGATTAGGTTCGTTCCGTAGACGACCAAGGCGACCCGGTGCAGCGGATAGTGGCCTAGAAGCGCAGTCGACAAGGGCATGAACGAGATCAACAAGAGATAAAGAATGTTGATCCAGAGGAACCAGCGATCGGCCCGATCGATGAAGAGATACTGATTGTGGTGGCCGACCCACAACACGCCGAGATTGACGAAGCTGATGATGTACACGATCACCTGCGGGGCAACCCGACCGAGGGCGTCTAGCAGTCGATCAGCGGACACGGTCTCAGCCGTCGGGACTGAGATGTTCAAGACCAGGATCGTCATCGCAATCGCGAAGACGCCATCCGAGAGCGCCTCCACGCGGCTGGTTTTCAGATTTACCAGCGGATCGCCCGGCATGTTTGTCAGCGTCATCGCGGCCGTGAATCACGACAGCCACGCCCTCTGACACGAGCTGCCGGGCCGTCGCTGCACCCATGCCGGCGATGCTCCCCGTCACGAAAGCGCATTCTCAACAGTTCGAGATCCATCAGGCATACTCTATCGAACCACGTTGATGTTGAATGTCAAGGTGCCCAACTGTTTCCATAACGATATCCACAGCGGCACGTAGCCCTCTGTCGCGCGGGCCGTGGTGATATCACCAAGATCGATGGCGTCCTTCCAACCGAATGACTCCAGCAGGTCGCGGACCCTGTTCTTCGCGCCAGTGTCATTGCCGCTCAGAAACACGGTATGCGAACCAGGCAGCTTGTCCGGGGCGACCATCAGGTCGCAGTTAATCGTGTTGAGCGTCTTGACGACCTTGGCGTGGGGAAACGCCTTCTGAATCTGTTCACCGAGCGATTCGAGTCCCGGGCCCTCAGATGTCAACACATTGGCCACGTCAATGACGATTTTGCCGTCGAGGTTCGCAGCGCCGGCCGCTCGCAACGCCGCCAGGGAGCCTGTGCCCTGTGTGCAGTTGAAGACGAGCTCTCCGAAAGCAGACGTCTCAGCGAAGGTTCCAACGCGGCCCCTCGGGCCAGCCGTCTTGGCCCATGTCCGCGCCTTCGCATTGTCGGAGGTGCGCGACCCCATCATCACCTCGTGGCCGAGTGCGACCAGCTTCGAAGCGATCGCGTTGCCGACCATGCCAGTCCCAAGCACGCCGATCTTCATGATTCACCTCAGGGTGTTGCCACGTTGGCGTGTGATTCCGATTACAAATGCGAACCTTGAGTGCACTCGGCAAGGGTAGCGAGCCTAATCTCCATCATTCTGCTGCCGGTGAATCAGCGGCCGAGCCCATCTCAGCCTTCTTGCGCGCTTGCTCTTCGGCGTAGCGTCGGCGCCCGCGCGCCGCTGCCTCCGGGTCGTCCCAGGGCTGGGGACGAAACGGCGGCGTCTGTCCCCATCCCCAATGTGGGACCGGCGCGTGCTCCATCACCGCAGCGCCTGGGCGACTGTTGATGACGGCGAGCCGAGTGCCCCACTCGAGATAGGCAACGAAGGTGGAGCGGAAGCCCGGATCGGCAGGCAGTCCCACCTCGTCCGCTATCTCCGTCATGCGACGGATCCAGTGCTGCCGCTGCTTCTCCGTGATCCCCCGGTTGCGGTGCTTGGCGAGCATGTGCTCGTAGCCACCACGCCCTTCGGTGTAGGTCTGCGGGCCACCGAAGGTCTCCGCAAGCCATGCGGCGACGTACTTCGGATGATTCCGATCCATGCCGCGGAAGAGCGGCTCGAGGATCGGATCGGGCTCGGAGAGGATGGCGTCGTAGAAGCGCGAGGTGAGCCGCTCCAGCGCCTCGATCCCCCCGATCCAATCGAGGAGAGTCGGGACCTCCTTGACCAGCTCTGGGGGGAGCGGGTCGCGGAAGCCCGCATACCAGTGCGAGCCGTCACAGAAGGGCTTGTTGCGTGACTGCCCGCAGCGACACAGTGTGCGGCGCTCTCGGTGCTCGTACGAGCGACCGTCGACCCCGACAAGGTTGATGGGCCCCCGCAGGCGGTAGGGTCCGTCGACGATAGGCGTGATCGACGGAGGCTGATTCGATTCGACCGGCTGTGCATCATTGCCCAGTGCGAAGGTGAGCGCCCCCGATGGGCATCCTGCGACGATGTCTGCGATCTGCGTGGCCGCCGCACCCTGCGGGTCGACGAACGGCTCAACGTCCGCGCGAAAGACGCTTGGCAACCTGGAAGTACATTGTCCGAAGTGCGCACAGACCGTTCGGTCGTCGTAGACCGTGATGCCTGTGGCCCGATAGGCCTCGCGGCGGTGGGCGATCGGGCCGTGATCGGCGGTTTCCGTGCCGTCGAACCCTTTCACCCCATGGGTGGCGTCGCAGAACGGCTTGTTTCGTGAACCGCCGCAGCGGCACAGGTACCAGGTTCCACCGTGTCGCAGTAGGTTGCCTGCGGTATCGCGAGTTGCGACGTCGCCGCTGACCCGGTACGGGCCGTGCTCGGTTACCTCAATTCGTGGAGCCGCGGCCTTCTCTCGAGACCCCGTCATCCTCGTTCCTCCGCCCCTCAAATCATCCCGTGACACTTCCGCGATTGCGGCCGTCGGTCCTCTGAACCCGTTATAGTGCTGTGACAGCCGGAGGATCCATGCCCAAATCGCCTTAAGATGTGACTGATCCTCCTGAAAGGATTGAGAGGCCTCAGTGCCGTTGCTCCTCGACACTAGCGGGACTGATGTTCTGGCCGACGTCCTCGACGCGCTCAGGTTGAAGGGGCGGATCTTCTGTCGGTGTGAGCTCTCGGCGCCGTGGGCGATAGGTCTAGCGGCGGGAGACTTCTCGCATTTCCACATCGTTGAACGGGGCACCTGCTGGCTGCGCATTCACGGCGAGCGCGACGCGATCGCTCTAGAACAAGGCGATCTGCTGCTGGTAATTCGCGGACGCGGATACCAGCTCAGCGACGACCCTGGGACACCACCGATTCCACTCGAAGATCTCGCTGGCGGCTCCGAATGGGGCCCTCACACTGTGCTCCGCCACGGGGGTGGCGGGAATGCAGCGAACTTGCTCTGTGGCGCGTTCGAGTTCGAAGGCGTACAGGCGCAGTCGTTTCTCAGAGTCCTCCCGGAGTGGATCCGTGTCGGGAAGGACGAGCGTCGTGGGAACGAGTGGCTCGATTCGACTGCGCGGTTTCTGCTACGTGAAACCCAGCACCCGGGGATGGGCGCCGCCACAATCGGCACGAGCCTGATCGATGTGCTCTTCGTCGAGGCCGTTCGCATGTGGCTGCGAGAACAGCCATCTGGAGGGGCGGGATGGCTGGGCGCGCTCCGCGATCCCTCGATTGGCGCCGCGCTCGGACTCATGCATCACGCGCCAGAGAAGCAGTGGACCGTCCCTGCTTTGAGCGCGGCGGTCGGCCTGTCCCGTTCGCCATTCGCTGCAAAGTTCACGGCTCTCGTGGGTCAGTCCCCGATGTCATATCTGAAGGGTTGGCGCTTGCAGCGGGCCGCCGCCTTACTCCGCCACGATGCCGAGGCTCTTTCAAGTGTCGCGGAACAAGTCGGCTATGAGTCCACGGCCGCGTTCAGTCGGGCATTCACGCGTTTCTTCGGCGTATCCCCAGGGCGGTACCGGTCCCGTGGCGGAGTCGATCGAACTGCTGCCGGGAGAGCACGCGAATCAATTCAAGTCCTTCCTGACATTCCTTCCAGCGGAAGGTCGGCGCCAACGACGACGACGGGCAAGAGGCGTCACGGAAAGACGTCCGGTGCGACGACACGTGCGAGGCGGGAGCGATCGCGCCCTTGAGCCGGTGAGAGTACAGCGCGAGGAGCGGCGCTTTCAGTGTTTAGTGCTGGGCGGCAAGAAACGTTCTTCGATCGTCGGCACGGAGTGATGCTCGTGCGTGATGATCCATTCTCCATCCAGCTTGCGAAGGCCGACGGTAAGACGCAGATCAAGCGGGCCGGCCGACGTACCGTCGCAATGGATCAAACACGATGCGAAAGCGACATCGGCGCCGGCTGTTATCTGTAGCTCACTTGGCACAAAGCTGATTGGACCTTTCGGTGACTCATAGAAGAAATCCCACGTCTTGTCGTACTCATCGAGGTTCCTGGCGATGTTCGCTGGAAAATCGAACATCAGCAAGCTCGGCGAGTGGTGGGCCAGAATTCCTCTTCGATCTCCAGAGCTAATTGCCCGAGCCCAGTTTTCGATCAGCGTGCGGATGTGTGCTGCGTCCGATGCGACTTGGTGTCGACTATCCATTTCTATACCCAGGATGCCATCCTGCTACTGCTGTGTAAATGAGTGATGTTCGTGAGTCGGTCGCTGCAGTCGTCCGGCCCCCTCGATGAGATATCTATTTCTTCACGTGCTTCAAGTCGGCCGTGGACGTTCCGACTTGCATGCGCCCGGTGGGCCGGTAGACCTGGATCGTTACCCCGCTGGGGGTGGCCCGCGATTCGACCAACTCGAGCGCTCTGTCCTGGCCGGTGTCGGGGAACAGCCGCGTACCCTGGCCTACGACCACGGGAAAGATGAAAAGGTTGATCTGGTCGACAAGATCGTTGTCGAGCAGCCACCGGATCAGGGCGCCGCTGCCGTGCACCTGCAGCTCACCTCCCGGTTTGACTCTCAGCTCGCCGATGGCCACCGCGACCTCACTGGAGAGGACGGTCGTGTTCGCCCACCGCGGGTCGGTGAGTGTGGTCGATGCCACGTACTTGGGCCGCGAGTTCAAGGCCGCTGCGATGGGGTTGATGCCCGGATCTGCCACTGTTCCCCAGGAGCCGGCAAAGATCTCGTAGGTCCGCCGGCCGAACAGGAAGGCATCGGCGCGCCCGTAGACCTGGTTCAAGAAGGCCAAAGCCTCGGTGTCCCAGAGCGGCGTGGTCCATCCGCCGCGCTCGAATCCGCCGCGACGGTCCTCGTCCGGCGCGCCGATCCCCTGCATCACTCCGTCGACGGAGACGAACGTGGTGGTCGTCAGCTTCATGGTCGCGGTTCCCTTCTCGTTGGTTTGGTCATCGTTCGGTCGGACCGGGCCCCTGCCGCAGAATCCTTAATCCAGTCCTGGTCCGTCATTGCAGGCATTCTGCTACCGACCACTGTCGGAGGCCACCCCGCAGGCATCACGCAGCAGGGACGAGCCAGTTGGCGGAAATCGTCCCTGATACCCCAGCCAACAAAAATCGAAGGGTTCCCAAGCCGGTCGCTTGCGCGGTTACGATGAGCATCATGGGGACGGTGCGCCTGCACATCGGTCATCGCCACACCGATCGCCACCAGCGGCACGCAGACATTGCCCAGCAGCTCGGCGCAGTCTGGCGGCGCGCACACCGATACCTCCGCGCCGAGGGGTCGGCAACTTCACCGCGAGTCCCGCCATCGGTTCGACGTCCCCGCGCGACCCATACCTCGACAACACCACACGCATTTCGTGACTCCTGTCTCCGCCGGTTCTGGCGTACGCAGGTGATCCTGCGGCACGCCCCGGGCCTTGCCGCAAGTCCCCCGGCGCGCGATAATCTGAAAGTGGCAAGGAGCGGGTACTCTCCGTTCCCTTCCTCCTCCGCTGTGCACGGACAACGTCCTCGTGCCTACGCCGCCTCGCTGAGTTCTGCTGAACGCGTCACCCACCCAGACTCCCGCGATCACCAGCACCGACTTGGGAGACACGCCGTAGGTCGGGCTCAGGCGGTCGTGGTACAAGCCGCGACGTTCTCGAAGCTCGGGTTGTCCAATCAGTGGTCCTGGTGAATGGCAGCACTGGCGTCGTGGCGCGCCTTCCTGACGGACGCGTGCTTCCGTGAGCGGCTTCACGATTGCGGGCGGCAAGGTCGTTGAGATGGACATCCTGCCATTGGCGGTCGTCACATTTCTTCCGGTCGTTCCGTCATCCTTGCGAGGGGCGAATCAAGCCGATTCGATCTAAGCGGCTTCGCGGCGCCCACAAGGAGGCAGGTCATGAACATGCAAGCCACTGGGCAGACGATCGCTGCACCGCGACCGGTCCTCTCGCCCACAGAGAGGCACCGGATGTCTACCGCAACCGCTCGCACCGTCTCCACTCCCCGCTGGATGCTCAGGACCGGCTGGCTCCTTTCCTTCTTGGTGGTCGCGCAGCTGCTGAGTAGCGCTTGGTTCAGGGCTACCTACCACACCTACGCGGTGGCCGAAATTGTTACGGGCTATGGCTATCCCGAATCGGCCATCGTCCCCATTGTCATTGCGGAATGCGCCTTGGTGGTGCTCTACCTTGTCCCGCAAACCTCTGTCATTGCCGCAATCCTGATGACCGGCTATCTCGGCGGCGCGGTAGCCACTCATTTGCGGATCGCTGACACGGCGCGTGCGGCGATTCCGTTGGTCGTCGGAATTCTCGCCTGGGGCGGCCTGTACATGCGGGACAGCCGCATCCGCCAACTTGTGCCCTTCCGCCGGCGTGAGCGGGATTGATATAGCTGGAAGTACTTCGTGAAGCAATGAAAGTCGAGGAACCAGCCTGGCCCTCGATGCCAAGCTGCGTGGCCGATTTTTCCAAGACCCGCTGCGACGACCTGCTTAGGATTCGATCCAGACGATCGGATAGACCCGGTTATCACGGCTTGTCCACTGATCTCCGATGCCACGATGAAGTGGCAAGATCAGTGGCAGGAAGGGGACGAAGTTGTCGGAGCGATCAGGAACCCTCGCTGACGATCCGTTCAGTGGTCGGCACCCAACCAGTCACGAACGGTTGACGGGACTGCCCTGGGATGCGTCGTACCACGACGGCCCTCCGCCTTGGGATATTGGCCAGCCGCAGCCAGCAGTAGTGCGTTTGGCATCCGAAGGCGGATTCGCCGGAGCGGTGCTCGATGCGGGCTGCGGAACTGGCGAGAACGCGCTTCACGTCGCCTCGCTGGGATTGTCGGTTCTGGGCGTTGACGTGGCTGAAACGGCTCTGGCGATCGCCCGAGAGGAGGCCGACGACCGTGGGATCGAAGTTGAGTTCAATGCGGCTGACGCGTTCCAGCTGGAGCGTTTAGGGCGCAGGTTTGAGACGGTGCTGGACTGCGGACTGTTCCACACCTTCGACCGCGACGAGCGACCAGGATACGTGGCGAGTCTCGCGTCGGTGACCGAGCACGGTGGAACCCTGTATGTGTTGTGCTTCAGTGACGATGGTCCCGACACTGGCCCGCACCCCATCAGTCAGGAAGAGCTGAGAGCGACGTTCAACCCCAGCATTGGATGGACCGTCGCCGCCATCGAACCGGACCGGGTTCAGACGAGATACCACGACGACGGCGCACCGGCCTGGTTCGCGACAATCAAACGGATCTAGACTGCGGAACTGGTCGGCCCGGTGAGCGATCCCGTGCCGTCACTCATGACTCTCATCGTTCAAGGCCGGCGGTCTTCGCCGTTGGACGCTGCGTTGACACGCGTCGTCGCCAATCCTCATCGAAGATCTCTCGCTCGTACACTGCAGGACGGCTGATCGAACGAATAGCGTGTTAACTCCTACCTTAAACCTCGTGTTACGTGCCCAATCTCGTAATCAGCCAATCGGTCACAGTCTGCACGAGCCAAGGGCGGCACGCACTGAATCCGTGATCGGCTTCTTTGTGACGGATCAGTTGAATATTCGGCAATCCCGCGATCGAATCTGCATACTCCGAAGGCGGAAAGATGTCGTCTTTGTCTGCCGCAACCAGCAGCAGCGAACGCGGCGCGAACGTGCTGATAGAGTCTGAGAGCGGCAGCAAAGCATTCCATTGTTCCAGCAAATCCTGGCCTGTAACTCCATTTACCATCGTTGCGAAGTGGTCAGCCATGTTCTGGGAAAACTCAAAAGCCTGCGGCACAACAACCGGGCCGATGCCGACAATGGCGCGAACGCGCGAGTCGGTAGCCCCACAGACCAATGCGGGATATGACCCCGTGCTTCCGCCGATCAGCGCGATTCGGTCTTTGTCAACCGATGGCTGTTGCAGGGTCCATTCCACTGCGGCGTGAGTGTCGTCGGACAAACCTGCGAGCGAATACGCTCCTTGCGATCCCCAACAGCCACGAAAATGAAAGTAGAGGCAATTCCAACCACGGTCCCGCAGTGCGTAGGCGATGTCCAAGTGCTTTTCAATACCGGGAAGACCATGCAGCAAAACCGCTGTGGGTCTGGGCGTTTCTCCTTCGGCTTTGTAGAACCCACCGAGAAGCCTACAATTCTGTGATGTGAACGTCACACCATCCAAGCCTGCTTCAAACGTGCTCATTCCTTCTCTTCTCCAACGTGGAGGGGCGATCCTCGAGTGCGCGCCGCAACGCCGTGAACAGACAACATCTGGCTTGGCCGTTCGCCGACGTGCCCGGCAGCAGTACGCCGGGCGTATGCCGGTCGGGGACAGCCGATCGTGGATCCCTGCGGCGTTTATCGCCGTTTAACGCTTGCAGTTTAGCGGCGGTGATCAGCTTTCATAATTCAACCACAATAGCTCGGCAGCCACGGCAGCGCCGTCAACTATGAGTTCCTCGTTAGGTGGCAGGCGGCCGATCGGTACGCCCCGCCCAGGCGGCGATTATCAGGGCAATGCCTGTCGGCAAGAAGAAACTGCCGACCGTCATGGCGCTGAGGAGAGCGAACAGCGTGGCAACAAAAGCACTTAAGATCCGAATCGGTTGACGTGCGGACGCCGGCCAAGGAAGGACGGCGACGATCGCAGCGATAGCGGGAATTGCTAGAACCGCGAGCACGCGATAACCGTTGATGTCTGTCAGCGAGGCGCGCCCATATACCACGCTCTCCGCCGAACTTGATGATGCCGTGGAGTATAGAGGGATGCGCAGCAACATGACGAACGCGGACACAGACCAGGCCACAGCGAACCATGAAGCTGTACGCCGTTTCGGAAACGTCATGCGGTCGCCCCATCAAATTGGTATTGGAAAAACGGCTCCGCGCGTGAGTCCATCATTTCTCACTGTCGCCCAGTATTCGCGGGCGCCGTCGTGGCCGCGGACATGCCCGCCCTCCAGCCCATTGGCCCACGTGACGTCCGGGTACTGGTCGCAAGCGCTGCTTCCATGTCGCGGGCATTGAAACCGTCCTACAACGCTCGAGAAGGTCTCTGCCGCGGGGCACGGCGCGCTCCTTGGGCTTGTCGAACGCTCCCGTACAGTCTTCGTCAATGCCCACTCTTGCGCAACCTCCTCTGGAGACGGCGATTGCTGACCTCGGCGCCGGGGCCGCGTCAAGCCACTCGACGACGTGAAACCGTTCGACCTCGTCCTCGGGATTTCTTGCGACGCTGTCTATCACGCCGGGCAGGTGCAATTGATCAAGCGCTTGCGGAAGAAATAGGCAAGGTCGCGAGATACCCGAATGCGACGCTCAGCACCAGGTTGAACGCGACCGCTATGACGTTCTCGTCCGCGAACAAGACGGGCAGGTCGAGCAGGTCGACGTAGAATGCGCGAGCCTCGGCGCCGCGTCGCGACGGGCGGCTCGTCATCGAGACAAGCGCCGCGAGTTCCTGAATCAAGACGCGCTCGCTCATCCGCGACCGCTGTCGTGCGGCGCCGTCGCCAAATGTCGCAACTTGTCCGGATTGCGCACCGCGTACAGCGCTCGAATCACGTCGCCCTCAATCTCGAACGCCGCTGTCTGCACCGGTCCCTCGGGTCCGTCCACGATGACACCGGGCAGGCCGTTGATGGTCGCTAAGCGCACCGTGAAGTCCTGGCGCCACCACTGACCTGGGTGTGGGCGTGAGGCGTTAACCAGGAACCGCGCCGCACGCTCGGCGCCGACGTCGATTACGTCCAGCGGGGCCCGCACCTTGCCGCCGCCATCTGACCAGATGCGCACGTCGCTCGCGAGCAGCTGCGTCAGTGCTTTGAGATCGCCCGACTGGGTTGCCGCCACGAATGCAGATATAAGCTGCGCATGTTTCGCGTCGATCTCGCCCGAACGTGCCGGCGGCGCTGTCGCGCCGCGTGGTCGCGCTTCGCGCACGTGCGCGCGTGCGCGCGCCGCCAGCTGCCGGCACGCCGCCTCGCTCCGCTCCAGCGCCGCTGCCACTTCGCTAAACGAGAAATCGAACACGTCGTGCAGCAGGAAGGCCGCACGCTCGAGCGGCGACAGCCGGTCGAGCGTCAAGAGCAGTGCGATGGACAGATCTTCGGCCAGCTCCGTGCGGCTGTCGGGCGCGAGCGCTGCCGTGTCGAGAACCGGCTCCGGCAGCCAGGGACCGACGTACTCCTCGTGCCGTGCGCGCGCCGAGGTCAGCATGTTGAGACAAATCCGCGTCGCGGTGGTCATGAGAAACGCTCTCGGGTCCGACACTTTTTCGCGGTCGGCTGCATGCCAGCGCAAGTACGTCTCCTGCACCGCGTCCTCGGCGTCGGCCATCGACCCAAGCATGCGGTAGGCGAGACCGAGCAGGCGCCGGCGGTACGGCTCAAACGTCCCAGCAGGATTCGACATCGCGTTCACAAAGCTCACGCCGCGCGCACCGTCGTCAGGCGGTGCGGCGGGAGCGGGCCAGAGCCAGCCCGCCGAAGGCCGTGCCCATCAGCCCCAATACCAGGGCCATGGCGCCACCGACTACTCCGTTGCCGGTGCCGGGACCACCGGTGGCGATGGCCAAAACCAGCCCGCCGTTGACGACGGCGATGGGCCCCGCCACCAGGGCCGCGATGGCTCCGAGTCGCCCGGAGGCAGTGCCGAAACGACTTGCGGGGCGGCCGAGAGCCAGCCCACCGATTACCACGCCGCTGAGCGCCAGCACAACGACCGTGGTGGCCCAGAGTCGCCGGGGGGTCAGGCCGTAAACCGTGGTGGCGGCCGGCTCGGAAACGTGCGCGGCCACCAGCACGGCATGCACAAGCCCCCCGAACAGGGCGGCCGCAGCCAGGACCGCGAGAATGATAGCGAAGGTTCGTTTCATAGATTTTCGTCCATTATTGGAACGTTCCATTTTCGCCCGAACTTGTCGATCCCTTTCCGCCGTGCCCATGTGGACAGGTCGCTCCTTCTGTCTCCAACGGTAGGACCAGATAGGGCTTTGGAATGTGACATGGCTGTCCGTTTTGAATGCGAGCCGTAGCTCGGAGAGCGAAGGGGGCCGGGCGTGCCACGTCGCGTTGCGCCTCGGCGGTCGTGCAATCATGAAACGCAGATGTTAATCAGCTAACGCGTCACTGGCGACTGTTTGGCGGCGCATCCTTCGGGCGATGCTGGCCGGTGGTAAGGTCAGATCAGGAACAGTCGCAGTACACTCCTGTACAAGGACGCATCACAATGAAACGCGCGTATGGCCTGGAGATTCCTGAGACCGTCGAAGAGGCAATCGATCTCGACCGCACCGCTCTCCTCGTGTACGACATGCAGGTCGGCATTCTGCGGCAGCTTCGGCACGGCGGCGAAATCATCACCAAGGTCGCCGACGTGCTCGCAGTGGCGCGGGAGGTTGGACTTCGGACATGCTTTCTCCGTCATATGTCACTTCCCAAGAACCTGATGGGTGTGTTCCAGATGCGCCAGGCCCTCGCGTGGCAGCGCAAGGCGTCGATGGATGACGTTCACCCGTGGTTTCTTCCCGGGTCGGACGCACACGCCGTCGTGCCGGAGCTCGCACCGCGCGATACCGAGGCGGTATTCGACAAGATCGGCATGTCAGCGTTCGAAGGCACTCCGCTCGACACCGCGCTCCGTGATTGTGGCGTTCGCATTTTCGTGATCGTGGGCGTCGCGATAGAAATCGGAATAGAGCCAACCATTCGGCAGGGAGCCGATCTCGGTTACATTCCGGTCGTGGTTGAGGATGCGTGTGGAGCCGGCGATGACGACGCGGGCAAACGCGCGCTCGCGAACCTTCGACATATGGGCGACGCCCTGTTCACAAATGTGAGCGAGATCACCACTTTGCTTCGACGGGCACCTCACCACACCCCTGGCACGAGCCGGTAGCGGACGTGGCGCGTGTAGTCGACGTAGCCCTCCAACTCGCGACGGAGCATCGCCTCCTCGTCGACGATGCGCAACATCAGGAACGGCGTGTTGAGGAGCAGGAACGGCAGCCCCCAATACGAGCCGAGCGCCAGCGGCATACCGATCACCAAGATCAGGACGCCGACATACATCGGGTGCCGCACCACGCGTACGGGCCGGTGGAAATCACGCGCTGGCCGCCCATCCTCTGGACCGTTGAGGCGCCGTAGGTGTTCTCGCGGAAGACGACGAGATCCAGCATCAAGCCAAGCGCGACGAGCGCGTTCCCCAGCACGGACACCCAGGCCGGCACCCTCGACCAGCCGAAGCGGTAGTCGAGCACCGAGACGACCAGCAGCCCCAGGAATCCGACGAACGCGAGCGAGATGAGCGCCTTCTGCATCGGGCGCGTCTCGGCGCGCGGTCCCACGTTCAGCCGCCGCTCGAGCAGCGCGGGATCGCGAAGCGCGAGATAGACGCCGATGATGTTGGTCGAGATCGAAAAGACGATGATGAAGGCCCAGCCGCGCCAGTAATCGAGTGTGCCGGCCGGCACGAAGATGAGCAAGCCGAGGACGATGAGGCCGATGAGGCCGGTCTTGAGACTGCGAAGGAAGAGGTTCATCGTTTCCTCCGCGCGGTCGCTGCGCCGCGGTCAGCGTCGGGGCGCGCCGGAACCGTCGCCTCCGTCAATTGTCTGGGACCGCGTAAACTTGCAGACCTCCTTCGGCTGAGCGGGTTCACGAACACGGAGGTGCAACATGGTCGATTTTGCGGTGGTTCCCGAACGCACTGCACTGGTCAATGTGGACATGCAGAACTGCTTCGTCCAGGGCTACCCGAGCTCGGCCCCAGACGGGCTGGCGGTCCTCGACCGCATCAACCGCCTGGCAGCGGCGTGCCGTGACGCCGGCATTCTCGTCGTCCACACCAGCCATGTGTTGCGGCCAGACGGCTCGAATATTGGCGTCTTGGGCGAGATCAACCCCCTGGTCAAGGACATTATCACCAAGGGATCGGAGTCGGCAGCGCTCCACAAGAGGCTCGTCGTGGACGCGCGCGACGTCCTGCTTGACAAGCCCCGACACGGCGCCTTCCAGAGCACCGACCTTGAGCTGATCCTCCGCTCGCGCGGCATCGATACCGTCATCATCAGCGGCATCGCCACGAGTGTCTGCTGCGAGACGACCGCGCGTGAGGCCGTGTCGCGCGACTTTCACGTCTTCTTCCTCAGCGACGGCACGGCGACGGCGGATATGCCCGGGGCCTCGGCGTCTGAGCTGCAAAAGGCGAGCCTGGCGACGCTCGGCTTCTTGTTCGCCCAGGTGCTGACCGTGGACGAGATGATGCAGAAGATCAGGAAATCCCTGCGCACCGCTGCGGTCTGAAGCGGCGCACATAGGTCCGCGTTCATTAGCCCTTCTGCATTTGCATTGCCGCTTCCATGCTCTCGAGGACCATGGGATTCTCGAAGGCCATGAGGTCGTCGAGCGCGGCCTGTTCAAGCGGGACCTCTCTGAAGAAAGCGAGTACCCATCTCGTGCCGACCTTCTTGCCACTGGGGAGCGGGACCTCCTCTCGCGGCAGGTTGCATGCCTCTGCGATCGCGGAGCTGACCCGCTTGACGAGCTGCCGTTTCGCCTCGACAGGGAGCCCTGGCGGGACGACGAAATCGCAGATGGGCCGCATGGGACGACCGAGCAGACCGTCGACGCTCATTTGCTCGGCAGGCCACTCACGGAGAAAGACCCGCGTGTCGGGGATCATGTACGCATGGTGGATGGACTCGGCGACCTCCTTGACGAGTTTCTTCTTGGTGTCGACCTCAAGGCCGGACGGTAAATCGAGGTATGCGACGGGCATGTGAATCTCCTTTCGAACTTACCGGCGTTGAATTGCGACGTCGACAGCCGCGCCGACGAGCGCGACTAGAGTCACCTTGCCGGCGGATGGAAATGAATTGCTATCGCGGCACATAGTTGAGGACCACGACACCGTTACTGAAGCGGTGCGTGTCGACGCATTTGAGATTCAATAGGGATCCGTCGACATCTTCGAACGCTCGTTTGCCACGACCGACACGCGTCGGCACGATCGAGAGGTGATATTCGTCGACGAGATGATTGGCAACGAGCGTCCGATCCAGCTCGCTGACTCCGTACTTCATGATGTTCGCGCCGGGCTGCTCCTTGATCTTGCGGATTTCACTGGCGGCATCGCCGGCGATCAACGAGGCGTTCCACGTCACCTCCTTGAGCGTTCTGGAAGCGACAAGCTTCTTCAGGCCGTTGATGCGATCGATGTACCTGTCACCTTTGACGTGTGGCCAAACGGCGGAAAACATCTCGTACGTCACGCGACCGAGAAGAAAGAACTCGACGTCCATCAGCTTCTTGTACGCGAACTCCTTGCTCTCATCGTCGAAGTAGTTCCCAATCCAACTCATCGGCGCTTCGATCACACCGTCGAGTGACACGAAGCTCGCCACGATCAGTTTTCTCATTGCCGCACCGCCTGACAGGACTGACCGACGAGCCCAAGCTTCGGGCGGACCCACTCCGCGAGTCGGCCGATCGCGTCATCGGCCTCAGGGGCGCGGCCGGCCATCATTTGAAAGGTGTGCAGCATCTCTGGGAAGACGTCGAACCGCACCTCGACGCCCGCTTTCCTCGCCCGCTCAACAAACATGCTGCTGTCATCGACCAGGGTTTCGTCTGCTCCTGCCTGGAGGAAGATCGGCGGAAATCCCGTCAGGTCTGCATAGAGCGGGCTGGCATAGGGATCGCGCCGATCGCCATCTCCGAGGAAGTTCGCGACGAGCCATTCACCGCCTGCTTTACTGAAGAAGACGTCCTTTTCACGGTTGGTGACGTAGCTCGCCCCCGTCAGTGCCATATCGAGCCAGCCAGAGATGATCATGACGGCAGCGGGCAGGGGCAGCTTCTCGGCGCGAGCCCGCTGGAGCAAGCTGAGGGTGAGAATGGCGCCGCTCGAATCTCCCGCGCAGGCGATATGCTCAGGCGCGATGCGCTGATCCAGCAGCCACCGGTAGGCAGCGACCGCATTGTCGAGCTGCGCCGGATATTGCTTCTGATGTGCGTAGGGATACTCGAAGAGCAGGGCCCGGGATCCAACGGCTTTGGCCAGATGGCCGACCATCTTCCGATGCGTATAGATGGAGCCGCTGACGAAGCCACCGCCATGCGAATACAGGATCACCCGATCCTCGACGAAGCCCTTCGGGAGGATCCACATCGCGGGAATCCCGCTGGCGTTGACCTCGACATAATCGACGCCGCGAGGCTCGGCCGTGAGCGCCGTCCAATGAATGTCGTTCCACTCGATCTGCTCTTCTCGGGTCAGAGGTCCCTTGGCCAGGATCGCGGCCAAGGCCTCGTAGTGGGCCTTGTTCGCCGAACTCTGTGTGCTCGCCATCCTCCGGCCTCCAGCCGTTCTGTTTGTTCGCGCCGCATCGCGCGATTTCGGACAGAGGACGAACGAGGGCCTATATAACCGGACACGGCTCCGCCGACTCGCCAGCGCTTCAATGGAGCTGCTGCAGTCTTCTCTCGTAAGAGACTCGCTCAGCGCGACTTCTCGCCAGGCTCATGGCGCGTTCGTAGAAACCGCACGCTTCGGCCCGGTTGCCCGCGCGTTTTTCAAGGTCCGCCATCGCAGCCCAGTAGAACGGATACTGCGAGATCCTCTGATCCTCAGCCATGGCTCGAAGCAGGTCGCGACCTGCACTCGGTCCGCGCAACTCCCCGATTGCGATGGCTCGATTCAAGGCGACCACTGGCCCAGGTGCCAAGTTCAGGAGCGCATCGTACAGGTCGACAATCCGCTCCCAATTCGTCTCCTCGACCGACGATGCGATCGCGTGCTCGCAGGCAATGCCCGCCTCGAGGTGCCAACGTGTGAGCTCGGTTCCTGATGAGGCCGCCGACAGATGAACGACGCCACGATGGATGAGTGACCGATCCCAGAGCGAACGGTCTTGGTCGACGAACGGAACGAATACGCCATCCGCATCAAGCCTTGTCTCGAGGCGCGAGGCGTGGAAACAAAAGAGTGCCGCCAGCGCGTGAACCTCGGCACGACGGGTTGATTGCGACTCGAGCAGCAGTTCCGCCAGGCGAAGCGCGTCGGCACACATCCCCGGGAGTAGCGGAGTCTCCCGGTTGCTGCCGTGAAAACCCTCGTTGAACAGCAAGTACAACGCCTGCAGGACGGAATGTTGTCGGACGTCGCGGTCCGCGATGTCGCGCACGTCGACCAGCGCGCCGAGTTTCTGCAATCGAGTGCGTCCCCGATGGAGGCGGCGGTCGATGATCTCGGTCTCGACGAGGAACGCGCGCGCGATTTCTCCCGACGACAGACCGCAGAGCAGACGCAGGATGAGGGTTACATGCGTGTCCTCCGACAAGGCCTCGTCGCAAATCGAGAACATCATCGCCAGCTGACTGGACGCGGTCTCAGACTCAGCAAGTGCATTGTCCACAGCGCCAGCGACTGTCCACTCGGACTCGAGTAACGGCGGCAGCGGTGCGAGGCGCCGGTCACGTCGGATGACGTCGAGGGCTCGATTCTTCGCCACGCGCAGAATCCAGGCTTTGGGATCGCGGGGAACCTCAAAGCGCCACGCTTGCATTGCCGTAATCAATGCGTCCTGGACCACGTCTTCGGCCAGAGTAAGATTCTTCGGCCCCAACAGGCGCGTGAGCGCCGACACCAGTCGGCCAAACTCGCGTCGGAAGAGGTCCTCGATGAGACCCATCGCGGGACCTTCGGTCAACGCTCGGTCACCCGTGCTCGTGAGACAAGTTCACACGGCGAGGTGCCGCAATCGACCAGGCACTGAGGCGGCTCACAGGTCGTGCAGGACGACGGGTCGCACTTCAACTGACCCACCAAATTCAAAGACAGGGCAATCCATGGCCAGCTCAGTCGCCTCCTCGAGGGAGCTCGCTTCGATGACGAGACTCCCAGTCACGAGGTCCTTGGACTCAGCGTACGGGCCATCTGTCACCGTCCGGTTACGGCCTCGAATCGTCTTGCCGATCCCATCGAGCGGTTGCCCGCCTGTGTGGCGACCGGCTTTCGCAAGCTCACCGGCCCATGCATACCACTTGCGAAGGTGCGCTTCCATTTCGGTTGGCGAGAGGTCAGGTATTTCAGGCGCACCGCCCCGGAAGATGAACATGTATTTCGGCACGGCCTAAACCTCCCGAAGTCTATAAGCGCTCTGAACAGGCGCTTCGCTACATGATCACGTCACACGCAATGCCACTATCGGGTCGACTGTCATTGCACGGCGCGCTGGAAAATAGCAGGCCGCAGTGGCAACTGCCGTCAGCAACAGCGAGACGGTCGTGAACGTCAACGGATCGCTCGCCGTCACGCCAAACAGCAGACTCGAGCCCGCGCGCCCGAGCCACCACGCTCCCACGAGCCCGAGTGCGAGACCGGTCAGGCTGAGCGTGAGCCCCTCACCGATCATCATCCGCAAAATGTCGCCGGCCTGTGCGCCGATGGCCATGCGTAAGCCGATTTCCTGTGTGCGCGTCGCGACGGAGTACTGGATGAGTCCGTAGATCCCGACAGCGGCCATCAGCAGCGCCACGACGGAGAAGCCGGTCAGGAGCGAAGTCTGGAAGCGACGCTGCGTGAGGTACGTTCCGAGCTGCTGTTCCAAAGGCGCCACTCCATAGATCGGCGCATTCTTCTCCACGCGACGCACGGCAGCCCGAAGCGCCCCGGCCATCGCCAGCGCGTCGTCCGATGAGGTTTGTATGAAAAGGTCCACGCTGCGCGGAGGAGAACTCTGCGCGAGCGACACGAACATCTGCGGGAACGGTTCGCGCTCCAGCCCCTGCCGCCGCATGTCGGCCACGACGCCCACGACTGTGTACCAGGGGCGGTCGGAATCGCGCGGGCCCACCTTGAACCTTCTGCCCACTGGATCGTGCCCCGGCCACGAGCGCCGAGCCATTGCATCGTTGATGATCGCGACCGGCGGAGCATCCGGCCCATCCCCGATCGAAAAGAAGCGGCCTCGGACGAGCGGCGTCCCGATGGCTTTGAAGAAATCCGCGCTGACCTCGTCTCCTGCGAACCGCAGGCGCTCGGACACCGTTCCGTCGTCCCGTTCGACAGTGACGACCTGTTCCCTGCTGTTAGCAATGAACAGATCGCCGATGATGCCGGCGT
Organism: uncultured Acidobacteriota bacterium; assembly: GCA_963807105.1. Lineage (GTDB taxonomy): Bacteria > Acidobacteriota > Vicinamibacteria > Vicinamibacterales > UBA2999 > DASPWV01. Next base: position 1,717,235 of record CAWEAM010000003.1, read on the forward strand.
TCTCCACACCCGGAACCGCCTGAATCTGTTCGAGCACGCGGTGGTACAGGTCGGTCCGTTGCGCGGGGATGCCGAGGGTCGTCGGGGCGGAGAGCTCCATCACAAGAACCCGCTCAGGCCTGAATCCCGGATCAATGCTGTTCACGTGCCACCAGCTTCGGACGAGCAAGCCGGCGCCGACGAGCAGGACGATCGCGAGCGCAAACTCCGCCACCACGAGCGCGTGTCGGATTCGACGGGTGGCCGCTCCGCCCGAGACACTTCTGCCACTCTCCTCGCCGGAGGGACGCAAGTCGCGGCGAAACGTCGCAATCGCGGGCGCCAGTCCCACCAGCATTCCCGCGAGTACAGAGATGGCCAGGGCCCAGCCGAGGACGCGGAGATCGAGGCTTATTTCATTCAGGCGCGGCAAGTTGCCAGGGCCAAAGGCGCGGATGAGGCGAATGCCTATTAAAGCGAGCAGGGTGCCAATCAGTCCCGAGACCGCGGCGAGCAGGACGCCTTCGGTAAGCAGCTGTCGCACGATCCGTCCAGCACTCGCTCCAAGCGCAGCGCGAACGGCCATCTCGCGCGCGCGGGCGACGCTGCGCGCCAATGAGAGACTTGTGACGTTGGCAGCGGCGATGAGGAAGACGCAAAACACGGCGCCGCCGAGCATCCACAATGCCAATCGCGATTGGGGTCCGACCAGGTAAAGACTCAATGGCACGACGCTGATGGCCCGGTTCCTGTCGGCCGCCGGCAATTGATCGTTGAGGCGGCTGGCGACTGCGCTCATCTCCGCCTGGGCCTGGTCGAACGTCACGGTCGGTCGAAGTCGTCCAACGACGAACCACGTTTCTCCGCCGCGCACGCTCTGGCGGCTCGTGTGCGGCACCCACACGTCTGCATCGAGCCTCGCGATTTGGAAATCAGCAGGGAGGATGCCGATGATCTGGGAAGAAAGCCCGTTGAGCACGATGGTCGCTCCGATCGCATCGTTCGAGCCGCCGAAACGCCCTTGCCAGAAGCGATGACTAATCAGGACCAGTCGTTTCCGCTCCTCGGTTTCTTCGCTCGAAAAGTTACGCCCCCGCACGGGCTGCACACCGAGGAGTGAAAGGAGGTTGGGGGAGATACTGGCGCCGACGATCTGTTCCGCGCCTTCTGCTCCCGTCAGCGTCGTGGACACGGAATCGAAGGTGGCCATGTCCGCGAAGCTCTGACTGTGCGTCAGCCACTGTTCGACATCCCAAAGTGCCGATCTGCCCTCGCGGAGGTTCTGAGTCGGATCCTCCGTCCATACCATCGCCAACTGCTCCGGGGCCCGATACGGGAGGGGTCGGAGCAGAACGGCATTCAGGACGCTGAACATCGTGGTGTTGGCGCCAATCGCCAGCGCCAGTGTGGCTGCCGCGGCCGTCGTAAAAGCCGGACTCTTGCGGAGGGTGCGAAGTGCATGGCGCAAGTCACGCGCCAAATCCTCCAGCCAGACGAATGACCGGACGTGCCGATACACCTCCTTGGTCTGCGCGACGCCACCGAAACTACGCTGGGCGGCCCAGCGCGCCTCCTCCGGGGAAAGGCCCTGGTGCACGTACTCCTCTGTCGCTTCGGCCAGATGGCTGGTGATCTCGTCTTCGATCTCGCGATCCATCTGCCGAGAACGAACGAGGGCCGACAGCCGGAACAGAAGAATGCGCAGGCGTGTCATGAGGGGTTCTCCGAGATCTTCAGGAAGCGTTCAACGATACTCGCCGCACGCTGCCACTGCGCTTCTTCGTTGTGGAGCTGCTTGCGCCCGGCGCGTGTCAGGGCGTAGATCCTCACGCGACGGCCGCTCTCGGAGGTGCCCGATTTGGACGAAATCCACCCCATCTGCTCCAGCTTGAGCAGCGCCGGATACAGAGTGCCCTGGTTGAGTGCAAGCTGATTCCCGCTGATCTGTTCGATTCGCCGCGCGATCCGATACCCGTGCAGCGGGCCCAGGGCGTCCAAGGTCTTGATGACCATCAAACCGAGGGTGCCGTAGAGAACGTCACTCTTGTCGGGCGTCATCTATTGGGAGCCTAACGTGCCATCGCCGCTTTCAGCAATGGCAACGCACGGGCGTCCTGCGAGACTTGCTCGAATGTCTCGCCGAGGATCTGCGACTCCGCGGCAAGCTCGATCTCAGCGAAGGCTCTATCGACGCCACCTTTGCCGGGGCGAAAAGGGGGCGATGAAATTGGCCCGACGCGAATTCTCGCCGTTCATCGTCGCGATCTCGCCGACGTCAAGTCCGTCGCAAGTGGCGACGGTCATTGTTTGGAAAGCTGACGATCGTGGCAGCTCATGACGTCGCGATTCTCGAATCGACCCAAATAGTCGCATTAGAACCGTTCATCGTCGTGATTAAAACAAAGAATTTTTGTCATTACTGGTTCGGTCCTACCATGCGTACATGCGTGGCGTTGCATGGCTCGCGATCGCCGTTTCCCTCTCTGGGAGCGCCGGCGCGGCGGGATCGGACGCAGCGGCGCGGGCTCGGGTTGTGCTCGTGATCGATCGCACTCCTGAGGAAGGGTACCTGCCCAGGATAATCGCGGAAGCCGATGCGATCTGGTCGCCGTATGGCGTCAGCGTCGTGTCGGCATCAGCGGATGACTTCAAGCCGGGTGATATTGCGCTCGCGGTACATTTCATCAAGGTTCCCCTGACGGTAACCCTTGGTCTCCGAGCAGTCAGCGGAGCGACGGAGACAGGAGATCGCCTGGGTGCCATACGTATTTGCGGCAACGGTACGCCCGAGCCAATCATCTCGGTTGATCAGGCGGCGGTCCGGGCGCTTGTCGCTAGGACTGGCGTCGGACTGTGGGGGAGCATCCCAGCGACGGTGGGGCGCGCAATTGGCCGCGTTCTGGCGCACGAAATCGGCCACTTCCTGCTCGCGTTTCCAGCGCATACCGAGGGCGGTCTGCTGCGCGCATCCTTCAGCGGCCAACAGCTCTCGGAAGTGCGCCGATCGAGCGTCGCCCTTGACCGGGCGCTCCTCCCTCGGCTCCGCGCGCGGCTCGCCGAGTTGTCGAAGGTTCATTCTCCAAGTCCGCCTGGGATTAAGTGTTCGGCGGACCATTCCCTAAGCCCGACGATTCCCCGCTAGACTTCAATCAGTCGACTACGAGCCGCTCCTCTGGCAACCGCTCAGCCAGGAATTCTGCGAGCGCACACGAAGGGCTCGTCTTTGCAGCGCGGAGAGGACGACTGTCATCCGAAAGGCTCCGCGTCACATCAGCCGTGTTTCATTCGTCATTGCTATGACTGACCGCGGCGAAGGACTGTGACGTGGCCGAGGTCGGAGGAGGCAACCATGACCATTCGTTCAGTGGTGCTGTTCTCGCATGTCGTCGGTGTCCTGGCCCTATTCATCGGCATGGCCTTCGAATGGCTCAGCCTCGCATCGCTTCGACGCGCCACCACATCAGAGCAGGCATCATCGTGGGTGAGGCTGCACGGCGTCCTGCCGCGCGTGTACGGCCCGGCATTCGCGGTGCTCCTTCTGTCCGGCATCTATCTGGGGAGAGGCGGTGGCGCGTTCGATCTTGCCTGGGTGCGGGTGTCGCTCGGCCTGCTGGTCCTGATGGGCATCCTGGGAGGGCCGGCGGTCCGATCACAAGTGCGGGCCATACGAAATGCCACCGGCAATTGGCAAGACGTCGTGCACCCATGGCTCCGCGCGTCGCTGTTCATGCGAGCTGCCATGGGGCTGGCCGCCGTCTATTTGATGATCGGCAAACCGCTGCTGACCGCGTCGCTGCTGGTGACCGGCCTGGCCGTGGCAGTCGGCCTGGCTGTGAGTTTCTTGAGCACCGCTGCGAGTAGCCCGTCATCGGCGACCGCGAGTGATCTGAAGGGCAGATCAGCATGAACGACCGACCTCGATGGCAACGGCGGCTGCTGACGGGACTGTGCTGGTTTGTCCGGGCTGACGCATTGGCCGGCGGATTGGCGGGAGCCGTTGGCGTCACGTCAGATCGCCTTCGTGCACTGGGCCGCGCCGAAGGCCCCACAGGACGACTCCCAGCCAGGTGAGCCCGGTTGGGGCCGACGAGTAGGCCAGGACTTTGATGACGGTCTCCTGAGCAGGGGTGCCACGGACCAGTCCGTGAGGAAGCTCTCCCATCAGCTGTATCGTCTCGTTGCCCACACCCCAGACTGCCGCAACCGTATAGGCGGCCAGGATTGCGAACGTCCCGAGTAACAAGGTCCAAAATGCCACTCGTGAAGCGGTCACGCCAAGCTGTAGCTTTGTCCACAGCAAACCCTGCGTGAGGAGTAACACTCCTTGATACGCGCTCAAGGTATGGACCGAGAGGGCGATACGCGGCGAGCCAAGATGTGGAATGGCAAAGCCGTCGAAGGACGAGTAGACCAGCAGGCCGATGCCAATTTGCAGCAGTCGATGGCCCTGATGTGCGCGCAAGCGGGAATTATCCATCGCACCTCCTGACATCTCACTCTCCACGCCCTGTCACATCGGCCGGGTTTCATTCGTCATTGGTATGACGCACCGCGACCGGGGAATGTGACCGTGGTCCAACAGTGGCTGGCCGAACGATTCGAGGAGCACCGCGGACGTCTGCGCGCGGTCGGCTATCGCATGCTCGGGTCGCTGAGCGACGCCGATGACGCCATCCAGGAAACCTGGCTCCGGCTCAGCCGCTCCGAATCCGCGCGACATCGAGAACCTGGGTGGATGGCTGACCAAGGTTGTCGCGCGCGTGTGCCTCGACGTCCTGCGGTCGCGGAAGTTGCGGAGTGAGGACTCGCTTGGCGTACGGGTCCCCGACCCGATCGTGAGCCGCGCCGGCCGGATCGATCCCGAGCACGAAGCGTTGCTGGCGGACTCTGTTGGTCTGGCGCTGCTGGTCGTGCTCGAAACGCTGCCTCCGGCCGAGCGGCTGGCCTTCGTCCTGCACGACATGTTCGACGTGCCGTTCGATGAGATCGCGCCGATCGTGGGGCGCTCGGCGGCCGCGGCGCGACAGCTCGCGAGCCGCGGCCGCCGCCGCGTGCGCGGCGCGACGCCGGTGCCCGATGTCGATCTTGCGCGGCAGCGCGAAGTGGTCGACGCCTTCCTCGCCGCCGCGCACGCGGGCGATTTCGACGCGCTGCTGGCGGTCCTGGATCCGGACGTCGTGCTCCGCGCCGACCGCGGCGCCCTGCCTGCGGACTCGCAAGTCGTCCGCGACGCCCGGACCGTCGCGGAACGGGCCCTGATGTTCTGGCGCGTGGCCGGGGCGATACACCCGGCGCTCGTCAACGGTACCGCGGGAGTCGTCGCCTTCGCCCCGAGCGGCCGACCATTTTCCGTCGTCGGCTTCACGGTCAGGAGGGGGAGGATCGTCGAAATCGACGTGCTCGCCGATCCGAACCGCCTCCGCCGGCTCGGGCTGGGTGCTCCAGCAGGAGAGGACCAGTGACTGCGGACACGGCGTCCCGGATGGACCCGCGATCAACGAGAGCGTTTCGACGTCCGGGTTGGCCGTGTCGTCGCGGCGCTCTGAGGGCCCTCCACGGCAACGTAGCAGGGCCGTTGATGCGTGCGGTGCAGCTCGTAGATCACCGCCGTCTCACAATGGTCCACCTCCGGCCGGATCGCGAAGCGCTCGACAATCAGCGCCCGGAGGTGATCGATATCACGCACCGCGACGTGGACCTGGAGATCGTTCACGCCGGTGACGTGAAACACGCACAGCACCTCCGGCAACGATCGGAGGTGCCCGTAGAGCCGCCGGAACGCCGCGCGCGAGTGCCGGACCAGGCGCACCGCCACGAGCGCCTCCAGCCCGATGCCCAGTGCGGCGCCCGAGACTTCGGCGTGCGACCCCTGGAGCACGCCGCTGTGCACGAGGGCCCGCACGCGTTCGAGGCAACTCGACGGCGCGAGGCCGACGTGGGCCGCGAGCTCCTTGTTGGAGAGCCGAGCATTATTCTGCAAGGCGGCCAAGATGACGAAGTCGATTCTGTCGATAGGCATAATCACGCCTCTCCAGCGAAGTCTATTCGATTGTGGCCGAATCAAGAACGGCGCACACTGCTGCTGTGAAGGACCCGCTGACGCTGGTAGCTGAACGCATCGTTGGGTGGCCGCTCGACGTCCGGCACGCACGCGTGACGCCGGTACTGTCAGCCGACGAACTCGACGCGCGGCTCGCCGCGCACGATCTTCGGAACCGCGTGACCTCGGCGCGCTGGTTTCCGAGGTCGTCGATCTGCTGGAGCGCGGACTGCTCCATTCGACGCATCCGCGTTACTTTGGCCTGTTCAACCCCGGGGTTCGGCGCGCCGGCGTGATCGCTGATGCGCTCGTCGCCCTCTACAACCCCCAGCTCGGCGCGTGGTGGCACGCGCCCGCGGCGGGCGAGATCGAGCGCCGGGCGCTGGCCTACCTCTCGGACCGGCTCGGATTCAATTCCCATGACGGTGCGGCGATGTTCACCACGGGTGGGTCGGAGGCCAATCTCACCGGCGCCCTGTTGGCGCTCGCGTCAGCCGTTCCGGAACACCGCCGCGACGGACTCGCGGGCGGCGCCGGACGTCCGGTCCTGTACGCGTCCGACCAGGCGCACGATTCGTTCGTCAAGATCGCGCGCGTGATCGGCATCGGCGAGCGCGCGCTCCGGCGCGTCCGGAGCGATGCGCGGCAGCGGCTCGACGTCGATGCGCTCCGACAACAGATCGCCGGCGATCGCGCCGCCGGCCGGATCCCGTTCTGCGTCGTCGGGACGGCGGGGACCACGGCGACCGGCGCGATCGATCCACTCCACGCGCTGGCAGACCTCTGTGAGGCGGAAGCGATCTGGTTTCACGTCGATGCCGCCTGGGGCGGTCTGGCCCTGCTCTCGGGGCGCCTGCGATCGCACCTGGTCGGCATCGAGCGGGCGGACTCGGTGACGTGGGACGCACACAAGACGCTCCCGATTCCTATGGGCGCAGGGATGTTTTTCTGTCGCACGCTGGCGCTCGTCGAGTCGGTCTTCGCGGTGCACACCGGGTACGTGCCAGATGCGGTGCGCGGGCGCGACGACCTTTATCAGCACTCGTTACAGTGGTCGCGCCGGTTCATCGGGCTGAAGGTCTACCTCACGCTCGCCGAACTCGGCAGGGACGGCATCGCCGTGCTGATCGATCGTCAGGCGGCTATGGCGGGCCGCCTGCGAGAACGGCTGGCCGAAACCGGTTGGCGAGTGACCAACGACACGCCGCTCCCGATCGTGTGCTTCACGCGCGACGACCTGCGGCCGGACGCGGCGGCCGATGTCGCGGGCCGGCTGGCTGCGGAGGGCGCCGCCTGGATCTCCGAAGTCAGGCTCGCCGGTGGCGAGCGCTGGCTGCGCGCCTGCATCACGAACCACGAGACGGACGCGTCCGACGTCGATGCGCTCGTCGCCGCCGTGAACCGCGCCTGTGCGGAGATCCGATGTCAGACCACCTCCGTCGAGCGCGATCGAATATAGAAAACCGACCTTTGAGAGTGAGCGGGAGGCGAGACATGGAGAACCACATTCAGGTCATGCTCAATCTCTTTCGTGCGATCGAGCAGCGCGATCCGCGCAAGAGCCCCACACCCGAGCAAGAGGCTCAGTTCTACACGCCGGACGTCGAGTTCCATTGGCCGCCGTCCCTGCCATACGGCGGCAGCTCCAGAGGTCTCAAACGGTCCGGTCCGTCGTGGAGTGACACGTGGAATCCGTTACAACCCACGGCCGCCGAACGGCGCATGGATCCGAGAGTCGTGGGTGCCAACGACCGCGAGGTCGCGATCATCTACCGTCAGCGGGGCGTCAGCCAGTCGGGCGCCCGATTCGATGGGGAAGTGCTGGGCCTGTATGAAGTTCGCGACGGAAAGCTCGCGCGCGCGCAGATGTTCTACTTCGACGAGGCGGCGTTGGTCCGCTTTTTGGCAGACGCCAAGCGTTGATGATTTGTGGCTGAGGACGACGCGGGTACGATGGCCGTCGCGAAGCCGCCGAGTGCGCGCTTGCCTTGCGTCTCGCTCCCGATCGCGCGTTGCTCGCCGAGTGAGAGTCCGCAGGACCGGAGCCACTCGGCCACGCGTTCGCGCGAGGGCGGCGTGCTGTCGATGCCGAATTTCAGCGGTTCGCCTCCCGCTCTGAGCGACGCCCTCACCGCGCGCAGATACAGCGACCGCGATTCGAGCACCTCGGTCGTGATGTAGTCGAAGGCGAGGACGCTGCCTTTGGCGCTGGCGGCGATCTTGCGCAGCGTGTCCTCGACCGCAGCTCTCTCGAGGTACGGCGTCACGCCCTCCCACACGAACAGGGTTTGTTGGCCGGCGTCAAATCCCACGCTCGCGAGGCGGCTGAGCCAGTCTTCCTTTTCGAAGTCTGCGCTCACCAGCGTGAGCCCGGCAAGGTCAATGCCCGCCTGCTTCAGGATCTCGCGCTTGATCGCCTGTGTCTTCGGAGCGTCGACCTCGAAGGAGCGCACCCGCGCGTCTTTCGGCAATCTGAACGCGCGGGTGTCGAAGCCCGCTCCGAGAATCACGAACTGAGCCACGCCGGCGAGGTGCCGGTCCACGACGGCATCGTAGAACGTCTGCCGGGCAGACGCCTGGTTCTGAATGGAAATGTCGCCTTCGAAGGGGTATCGGAATGTCCTCGGCACATAGCCGCTGAGGCGATGCGCCAGCAGCATCGGGCCAAACACGAGGTGCACCGCCAACGGAGAGATGCCCGGCAGCACCATGAGCAGCCGATATGCCGGCTCATCTTGTCTGACGCCGAGACGGTGCAGAAACCAGCGCGCCGACAGCGGCCCTTGCGCTGTCCTCGACACCCCAGACGCTCGCCCGGAGTAGAGCCTGGCGATCCAGATCACGTAACCCAGCAGCATCGCCGGAAATAAGAGGAAGCACACGACTGTAGAAGACCATCGCGGCGACCGGAGTGGGCCGCGATGAAGGTAGCGCGTCCGGACTGCGCGTCCCTTGGTCAGCGCACATGCATCAGTCGAAATGCCGCAGGTGGCTTCTATATCCGACGTTCCACGATCAGATCGCGACATGCCGTACATATCACGGAAGAGATTTACTGTTGCTTCGGGGCCGCGAGAACCTTCCGGGTTCGTTGGAACAGCGCGATGCTCCACTCGCCCTTCTGCCGAATAGCGACCGCTACTTGGGTCCCGCGGTTCTTGTCGGAGATCTCTTTCTCGTCGGGAAACCTCCACCCGCCGTCGGTCATGACGATTGCGACATCGGGGCCCGCAAAGCGCACGTTGGTGATCGTCGCGATGAACTGCGTGCCGTTCGGGAGCTGTGCCCGCAGATCGGACAAGAAACGCTCGATTCCGGCGCGAGTACTGACGACGGTGCCATCACCCGCAACCATGTCGCCATCCGGCGCGAATCGTGCCGAGGCTCCACTCACGTCGCCGCGGTTGTAGGCCTCGAACATTTGATTCACGAGCGCCCGGACCGGTGCCTCCGAGTTGTCTCCGGGCGCGCTCGAGTGCGCTAACGAAATCGTGACTGCCGCCAACAGGCCTGCCCAGATTGGGATCCGATGATGTTTGCTCACGTTGTCCTCCCGGTATGTCTGACCTTGTTCGTGAGCAGCATTGCGCGGGCGGGTGAGGTGTCGCAATTACCTCGAATGTAAGATCTCCGGCGTTGCCCTTCGGTACTCGTGCAGCGCCAGCAGCAGCGCGCCGGCTGACGCCGAGAAGACCGAGTAATCGAGCGGCGGCTTCAGACCGGTGTAGACGAGCATCGCCGTTGCGAACCACGCCAGCAGCGCCGCGCTGCCAAACGCCGCCCAGCGAACGCCGACGCCGGTGATCAGCAAGACGGCGAGCGTCGTTTCGGCGATCGTGGCCGACCAGGCGAGCACGGGCACCAGGAACCGAGGGGCCCACGCGTTCAACTCGGCCGTGCGCGCGATGAACCGCTCGAAGCTCTCCCAGCGAAACTGACCGGTCCACAACCCGAAGCGTCCGGCCACCGCAGAGAGGAAGGCCGCCGCAAGCGCGATTCGCGCGTAGCGCGGCGCCCACCGCTGCAACACGTCCATTGGCATCACGGCCGTTTCTCGGCGTCGCCCACCGGAACCGACAACCGCGTGGCGCGGTCGCACACGAAGTAGGCGAGGAACCGCGCCGGCGCCTCCTGACTCGCGTTCGCGGAGACCACGTGAACGTCGGATGGCGCCTCGAAAAACGTCTCACCGGGTTTGAAGATCCGCTCGGGTTGTCCCTTGACCTGCATTCGGAGCGCGCCTTCGAGCACGTAGCCGATAACCGGACATGGATGCTGATGAGCCGGGTTGGCACCGCCCGGCGGATACGTGACCTCGACTATCGTGGCCTCCAGGCGCTGTCCGTCGAGCGCCGGCAACTTACCGGCGAAGGCGGTCCGCGATTGGGACCTGCCTTCCTGCACCGAGCCGCGCGCGAGCAGCGCCGTTGTCGACGCGGCTGCGATCGCTGCGACGATGATCCATTTCCACTGCGCCATGCGGGCAACTCCTTGCGGTGTGTTGAAGAGGAACATAGCGCGCAAACGGATTACTCAGAAGGACCATTCATAGTATTTTGACTGGACCACTTATGAAGACCCCGTCCGGCGATCTGCCCCCTCGTGGCAGAACCTTCCTACCCGCGCGCGTCATCGGAGCGAAGCTCGTTGTGCGACGTGCCACGACCATAGATTTAGGCTGAAGAGCGTCGCCCCCAGATAAAACCACGGTTCCCACACACTCATTCGTGGGAGAGAAAACCCATGAGCGACGATGAGATACACGGTCTGGACAATACTCGCGACTGCGCGCGACACCAGGAGCGCTGTCCCGATCCACGCGACGGTGACAAGCGCGCGGCGCGGAACGCGCTGCCCCCACGGAAAAAAGAGCGCCAAGGATACCGGCGCGGCGATGATGCACATGCCCGCGACGACGACGTCGAACCACCATTTCCAAGGAACGGCGAACGCCACGCGCGAACCTTCAGCGTCCAACAGCGGATACCATCCGGCCGCCCAAATGATGTGGAAAACGGCAAAGATCAGTGACCAGGAGGCGGCGGAGTACGCGATCCACGCGTGCCCCCGCGCTAGCTCGGTTCGCGAAGTTACCGCACCCAAATGTCTGGAACATAACTCGTAAACGGATTACTCAGAAGAACCATTCATAGTATTTTGACTGGACCACTTATGAAGACCCCGTCCAGCGATCTGCCGATCGTGCTCGGACCGCGGCATCGGGCGAAGCCTGCGTATCGGCAGCTCTGCATCGCATTTCGGGAGGCGATCCTCGACGGCCGCCTGCGCCCTGGCATCCGCCTTCCGTCGACGCGCGATCTGGCGCGTCGCTACGATCTCGCACGTGGGACCATCGTCGGGGCGTTCGAGCAGATGAAAGCCGAAGGCTATCTGACCGGGCGTACCGGATCGGGCACGTACGTCGCCAAGCTGCTCCCCGATGCGCTGCTGCAGGCGGGACCGTCTCCGCGGCCGATCAAAGCGACGCCGCCGACGCGGCGCCTCTCCGATGTCGCGCGGCGCGCGCGACCATTTCGAGGATCGATCGCGGAACGCGCCCGCGCCTTTCGTGCGAATCAGCCGGCGCTCGACTTGTTCCCGATGACGCTGTGGGCGCAGGTCGCCGGGCGACGGCTGCGGCGGGCGACCGCGAGCGTGCTGAAAGGGTGCGGAGCGATGGGCTATCCGCCGCTGCAGCGCGCGCTTGCGGATTATCTCGCCACGGCGCGCGGCGTCGCCTGTGCGCCCGAACAGATTGCGATCGTCTCGGGCATGCAGGAGGCGATCGACCTTGTCATCCGGTTGTTCGTAAATCCTGGCGATCGTGTGTGCATGGAGGATCCCGGCTACGTCGGCGCGTCGCTGGCGTTCGCCGCCGCCGGCGCGGTCGTCTCTCGGGTGCCGCTCGATGCCGACGGCATGAAGCTCCCCGGCGCGCGCGATCGAGACGCGCGCCTGGTCTACGTCACGCCCGCGCATCAATTCCCGGTCGGCACGTGTATGAGCCTGACAAGGCGCCTGGCGCTGCTCGAGTGGGCGCGAACGACCGGCGCGCTGATTCTGGAGGACGATTACGACGGCGAGTTCCGCTTCAGCGGTGCACCGCTGCCCTCACTGCAGGGGCTCGACCGGTACGGGATTGCCTTGTTCGCCGGCAGCTTCAGCAAAGTGCTTTTTCCATCGCTTCGGGTCGGATATCTCGTCGTCCCGGCGGATCTCGTGGATCGCCTCGCCGCGGTGAAGTCCCTGACTACGCGCCACGCACCATTGCTCGAGCAGGCGGTGGTGTGCGATTTCATCACCGAGGGGTATTTCGGCAACCACGTGCGGCGCATGCGCGAGGTGTACGCCGAGCGCCTGAACATCCTCCTCCGTGCCGCGCGCGAGCGGTTGGCTGATGTGCTCGAGGTTTCGCCGGTCGAGGCGGGGCTGCAGACCGCGGCGTGGTTTCGACGGCGGATCGACGGGGCAGCGGCGATGGCGGCGGCGGAGCAGCGAGGGCTCGAAGTCCTGCCCCTGAGCCGATTCAGCAGCCGTCCTCTTGCCAGGGACGGCCTGCTGCTTGGATTCGCGGCAGTCGATGGCAACGAGATCAGGCGCGGCGTGAAGGAACTCGCGATCGCGCTCGAGACGATCTCCTCCGGCCGACCAGCGGTCCATCGCTGATGGTTCCATCGGATCTGCTGCGGTCCGGCGTAATTTCTTGCGGTGGTTCGATGGTTGGAAGAGCTCAATCGGAGTCGAAATCCGCGCGACGCGGTTGCTACGTCAGCAGCTTCAGGACAAGACCTGCGTGCTGCGAGATGTGGAACGCTCGGCCCACCGCGAACTCAGACAGCGCGCCGCTCAGCCAGTCGCGGGAGGCTACCGCATCTCCCACCGTCAATACCGCACCGTCGGTCGCCCGGTGGACCTCCACGTCGGACAACGTGATGTCAACAGGGTCCGACTCGCCACGTAACGTCAGGCGCAAATGGATCGTGTGATTGGTGGTGTTCAGCGAAAGGTTGCTGACCTCCCCTACCGCGCGCAGTCGGGCGTTAATGAAACGTTGAGCTGCGAACGACAGCGCGACATCTTTCGAATCGAGTATCAGTCCGGAGAGCCCGGTAGGGGAGTGGTCGTCGGTCGTTTCGGTTGAGACTAGTGCGCCAGCTCGGCCTCCTCCCGACGCCTTTTTTTTTCGATGCGGTTCTTCGACCTTCTATGGTCATTACCTGTCACCGTGTCTTGCACACGGTCAACCAGGTCAGCCAGATTCGACTTCCCGCGTTTCCCCGGCGCCTGCGTCTGCGCCAATGTGGCGAGTGATGACACGAACGCGCTCGCCAATCCGGTCATCAGCGCCGGGCCATTCTTCTTCATGGCTTTCCGAACGATCTTCTTGATCGACTTGCGCGTTTTCTTGTTTACGAGCTTCATCTGCCGCCTCCAATAGAGCATCCCCCAAAGCGACGCTTGCCGTCGTTTGAGCAGCATCTGTGCCACGCTCGGCTCGGAAGTCCTGGCAAACCATCCCATCCGACGACAACATCGTAAACGTCGTGTATCGATAGGGATCCGAAGATTGGCGCAGACGCGCGGCCAGCGACTCGCCCTCGCGATCGACGGACCGGCGAGCGACAATGACGCGGCGTGTACCCTTGGTGTGTAGCGAGGTCCATACGCGCAAGCTGCCGCTCCGTGCGCGGCCGCCCACTGATCTGCCGACCTCGGTACTCAATCGTCAGCTCATCTAGATCGCACCCGCCCTTCACCCGTGGTGAGCCCGCGCGATTGCCCAACGGTGGCTGTGAGGTCTCTAGACGCCCCGGCGCCCGCGGAGGTTCCGACGCGCCTGGTAGAGGTCGACGCCTCCGAGCGCATAGAGCGTGAAAGTCTTCGGGCGGACGGTGCCGCCTTCCCACACGCAGACGCCGAAGCGGCCGGCGTTGACGGCCACTGACAGGCCCTCCCACTCGCAGAGGCGCCGCCAGTCGTCGCCCATCTCGGACCACTGGATGTCGTCGAAGACCACGAGGGCGCCGGTATTCAATCTCGGCGCGACGCGGTCGAGGAGCGCGAGGTAGTGGCCGCGGGTCTTGTCGCCATCGAGGAAGAAGAGGTCGATGCCCTGCTCCAGGCGCGGAAGGAGCGCCGTCAGCGCGTCATCGAATGACGCCGTGATCAGCTCCGCACGGGCCCCGAGGATGTGTCGCAGATTGTCGTCTGCCAGCCGAGAGCGATCGGGACTCCCTTCGACGGTGATGAGCCGCTGGCACGCCGGTGCCGATCCGAGATAGCAACCCGAAATGCCCGCCGCGGTGCCGAGCTCCAGGATCGTGCGCGCGCCCGAGGACCTGGCGCACAGATGGAGGAACATCCCCCAGAGCGCCGAGACGCTGATGCTATGCGCCACCTCGAACAGCGAGCGGACCTCAGGAATCGCCTCGTCGGCGCGGGTTGGCGTCCGGCGCCGATCGCTGCCCGGTCCGCGAAAAACGGCGGCGACGCCTGGTCGGTTCGCGAGCTCGGTGCGCCGCGGTTCGATGCGGTCGATCGTCCCAGGGGCGTCATCCGGCAGCCGCCGCTCGACCAGGAACTCGAGCGGCACGCACAGGCTCGGCGGCAGGCCCGACCGCTTCATCAGACGCAGCTGTCGTCGTCCAATGAGGGCGCTGAGATGAAAGGACCAGAATCCCTCCGGCACGAGACGAGCATCGTGCCCCCCGGATTTGTGGTGCGCGTGAGTCAATCCCGTGGCGCGATGATTTCCGATGGCCCGGCGTCCATGAGGTCGAGTCTACCAAGACCGCTCCGCTGGGGTCTGGGGATCCCATGAGCCGGCGGCAACGGTCGCGCTCATTGCGGTGGCCAGCGTTTTACGAGTTGCACCACCAAACGGACAATTAGCATTGTGAGGGCATTCAATACCCGTGAACCCTTCAGCCACTGATTGCCAGCCTGACGAAGACGGTAACGGGAGCGTCCGACAGGCCAAGGAGCGCTTCATGCCCAGCGACAGAGAACTTCTCGAGCGTTTATACGATCGTTTTAATCCCCGCGACATGGAAGCGGCGCTTGCGACCATGCACACGGACGTCACGTGGGCCAATGGGCTGGAGGGGGGGCATGTCCGCGGGCACGACGGCGTCCGCGAATACTGGACGCGACAATGGGAAATGATGGACTCACGCGCGGAGCCAATCGGCTTTTCGATCGGCGAGGATGGAACAGCCTACGTCGAGGTTCATGTAACCGCGCGCGATTTCAACGGAAACGTGTTGTTCGACGAGAAGGCCGGCCACGTTTTCCAGATCGAGGACGGCCTAATCAGGCGCTTTGATATCCGCAAGTAGGCTCAGCGGGCGCTCAGCCGCATGAGCAATAGACCAAAGGCGAGCGCACTCAGCACACTGCGTATCGCGTGAAGGCGACCCCATCGCACCAGCAAAACGGCGGCATGTGGACCACGAGGGTCGAGGGCAGGATCCAACAGTCGCTTGTTCGTCGGCAGAATCACCGCGAGTGTAAACGGAACTACGGCACCGAGACACACTGCCGCGATTGTCACCGACAGATCCTGCAGACTCCACGCGGCCCACAGCCCCGCCGCGCAGCCGGCGATCGCGAGCGACGCCTGCATCATCGTGGCCCGGTGGTAGCTGGGAGCGAATTCCTTGAGGGCCGCTTCGGTGCCAGACGCGAGGCGTGCCGGATGCTCAACCGCGGTGATGTAGATGGCTGCACCAGCAAACAGCCCTGCACAGGCAGTGGCAACGATGAGCACCAACATCACCGATACCCCTCGCGACATTTTGGCGTGAGTTCGCGCCCCGCCGGGCTCATGTTGACAACAGTTCCAATCATCGAGCTCGCCTCATTGACGTGCTGAGCCGCTTGTGGTCTGCGCCGCGATGTCCCTTCGGATCTGAGCTTCCCGTTCGGCGCGGTATTCAGCGATCCGGCTTCGGTCGGCTTCGGCGAGCGCGCGCCGGAGAGCAGCGGCGTCAAGATCGTGGCAATAGGCCGGCGTTCCGGGCTGTTGCCGCCAGGATTCGTCCAAATCACCACCGTCGACAGGGTCGAAGCCGAGATCGTCGACGAGACGAAGTACTGCCGCCTTGGCGTCCGGCGAATCGCCGAAGACCGAGAGAGCGATCCGCCCTTTCGTTCCTCTCGCAACGCCCTTCTCGAGAAGGCTCTTGGCGAGGATGTTGTTGAACGCCTTGATCACGGGACGCCCGATCTGCTGCGCGATCCAGTGGCTGTCGAGCATGCCCCGGTCGATCGCATCGATGCGTCCATCGCGAAGCTCGGGATGGTAGTTGCCGACATCGACCACGACGCTGCTCGGCACGTTGGCAAACAGCCCCCGCGGAAGTTCGGCGGCGGCCGTCGTTGGGATCGCAAGGATGACGATTTCTCCGGCTTGGGCGGCGTCGACAACGGAAACCGGCGTCGCGCCGATCTCGGCCGCCAACGCGGCCAGGCTCTCAGGTCCGCTCGAGTTCGCAATCGAGACGTGATGACCCAACTTGGCGAGGCGGCGCGCAAGAATCTTTCCCATGTCTCCAGCGCCGATGATTCCGATTCTCATGTGGACTCCACTCTAGCGTTGTCACCTCTTCGCCGGCTGAGTGCCTAGGTCGTCGGAACGCCCGGCCTTCAGGCGAGACCACTGGGCGGTGGGACGTCCATACCGTCGGAACTCCGAGTGCGGATCGCCGCTTGGTTGGGGGCGTTGACCAGCGGCGTCCTGAACGGTCCGGAAAAGGTGCTCGCCTTTCGGCCAGCCGGTCGGCGAGTCCTCCCATTCTTCCTGCCGCCCGTAGACCGTCATGTCGAGCAACGCGTAGCTGTTGTCCATCGCCTCAACGCCGCGCCGCGTGGTCCAGTAGGTCTCGAAGACACTGGATCCTTGTCGCAGGTAGCAAACGAGGTACATCGTCCCCGCCCGGCGTCCCGCCAAAAGGGTGTCGAGCGAGTCCTGGGCCGAGTACCACGGCATCTCCCAGCCCATGAAGTCGCGGTACCCGGGCGCTCTCTTCGTACGGGCCTTGGCAGAACGTCGCGTAGGTGACGTCACGGGAATGCAGGTAGTCCAGCTCGCGGACCTGCGTCGTACACCAGGTACAACCCTCGCACTGCGCCGGCGCCGGGTCGCCGGGGTACCACATGAAGTAGTAGGCGATGAGCAGCCGGCGCCCCTCAAATGCATCCAGCAGCGTCAGTGCGCCCCGCTCGCCGATAAGTGGGGTCGTGCTAGCCATCGCGACCATGGGCAGCCGCCGACGGGCGGCTGCCATCGCGTCGCCTTCTCGTGTGTGAGCCTTCTCTCGAACCCGCAATGCGTCCAGCTCCGCCTGGAAAGTGCTCCGATCGACCACCGCAGGTGCTCTAGGTTCGTCTCTCATGATGTCTTTCATCGTTCTCTTCCTTGCTAACATCGGTCATGTTTTCGCCTCTGCGTCGCGCTTTCGGAAGGCGGCTTCTCCAGCGTCGGACACCTCGACCCACTTCTGGTCAGGCAAGGCCTCGGCGCCGTAGGTGTCGTGCCAGTTCCACCACTTGTACGGCGGGGTCTGGGGGTAACCCTCTGGCGAGTCCTCCCACGTTTCCTGACGGCCGAGCGGCGAGATATCGAGGTAGCTCCAGGTGGTCCCCATCGCCTCGTCGCCGCGGTTATTGATGAAGTAGGTGCGATACACCTTGTCGTCGTCGCGGATGAACACGTTATGGCCGTGCCATTCGTGGACGCCAAAATCGAGGTCGAAGCTGTCCGTGATGGTGTACCACGGCATCGTCCAACCCATGCGGGCTTTGAGGCGTTCGATGTCCTTCTGTGGTGCGCGCGAGGCGTACGCGAGCGTGGTGTCGCGGGCGTTCAGATGGGCCAGATGGGCGACCTGATCGGCCCCGAGTGAACAGCCGCGGCAGGCGTGCTCGGGCCAGCCGAACACCCCGGGCTCGAAGAAGGCGCGATAGACGATCAACTGCCGGCGGCCCTCGAAAATGTCGAGCAAGCTCACCTTGCCCTTGGGCCCGTCGAAGACGTACGCCTTCTCAACGGCCATCCTTGGCATCTGCCGACGCTCGGCGGCCATCGCGTCACGGGCGCGGGTCAAGGCCTTTTCTTTCACGAGGAGCCGCTGCCGCGCCGCCTCCCACTCCTGCGGCGACACGATCGGCGGTGTATTCGCAGGGAGCTCGCTGTCTCTCTTTTTGTTCTTCTCCATGTCTCTCTCCTTTGTTGCCGTTCCTGGCCCGCGACGTCGAATTCACGGCGCGACGCGACTGCGTCATCCGAGGCCAGCCGCTCGCGCGATCAGAAGCAACCCTGCGCCGGCAATGACGGTTCCGATGGCTCGCGCGACGCGCTCACCGGCAGGCGCGAGCCGTTCGACCGTGATGGCTGCCGTCAACACGGCCATCGCGCGCAGGTCCATGACGCCGATGACCAGGAGGATCGCTGTGAGCCCGGCGCTGCTGTAGCTGCAGTGGATGCCGAGGCGCACGCCGTGTCGCCAGGCGGTGCCGGCGTCCGCCGAAAACGTAGGGCCGGGGCGGGGCGCTTCTCGGCAGCAAGCCAGGTGATGCGCCTTCGTTGCGGTGAACTGAAACGCGCCGGCGTTCAGGACGACCATGCCGACCGCGATCGGTACGGCGCGCGACAGCGCTGGCTGTCGCATCTCCATCTCCGCCAGCGCGACGCCCAGCGCGTACGCCGCGATGCCGATCACCGTCCAGACGAAGAAGTACCCCACACCCATCAGCGCGGTCAGCAGGCCGAGGCGCGTCTCGCCGACGGTGGTGACGGCCTCGCGGTAGCGGCAGAGCATCGGGACCAACGACGGCAGCATCATCGCTACCATCATCACGACCCACATGCCGACGAACGACGCCGCGGCGCCGGGCCACGTTTGTCCAGGCATCCGCATCCACGCCATCGACATCGTCCAGCCGCCCGCCATCGGCATCCCGCCCATTGCCGACATGGACGCGCTCCAGACGATCGTGACGGCGGCGCTCGCGGCGAACAGCAGCGCCGAGACGCCCAGAAACGTGTGCTCAGCGCTGCGATCGGAAGCCATGCGTCGCACGAAACCCAGTCCCGTCGTCATCGCTCCTGTCTCCTTCCCCCCGCGGTCTCCTTCATCGTTCGCTCCCGTCGGTCCCACGCTTGATCGACGGCCCGCGGCGCCGCTGTCATGAAATAGTGATAACGCCATTGGATCGAGCGATGGGAGTGACAAGTGTGGCGGGATTCCGATCGACTCGCGCCAACCTCATCCCTTATCCCTTCGCGAAACCCTGCAGCTCGTTTCACACCGCCAAACTAGATCGCGCGCACTCATCGATCAAACGAATATTTCTGATGACACTAAACGATAATGGCGATTAATCTCTGTACTTGGAGACAATCGCGATGTTCGAAATCTGGCTGCTTCGTAGCTTTGTCGCCGTCGCGGAGAGCGGAGGATTTACGAGGGCGGCCAGGCTGCTGAATTCGACGCAGTCGACGGTCAGCGCGCAAATTCAGCGATTGGAGGAAGAGGCGGGGCGCCCATTATTCGTACGCAACACGAGATCCGTCCAGCTCACCGCCGCTGGCGAGGCCCTTCTTGGATATGCGCGAACGATCCTCCGTCTGAATGAGGATGCACGGCTGCGTCTCTCTGGCGTACGGCACGCTGGCAGAGTGCGAGTGGGAGTCAGTGAAGACCTGACCGGCGGCTGGCTGCCGAAGGTGTTACAGCGCCTGAGCCGTCAATATCCGAAGGTTGAAGTCGAGCTCGAAATCGGCGTGGGGTCGAGGCTCTTCAAAATGGTCGAGACCGAGGAGCTCGATCTTGCGGTCGGAGGTGTCTGTCATGCGCCGGTCGCGGGCCGGAGACTATGGAGGGAGCCGCTGGTGTGGGCCTGTTCGGCAGACGTCGCAGTCCCGAATGTGCTGCCGCTCGCCTTCTTCCCGGAGCCGTGTCCGTATCGTGACGCCGCGCTTCGCGCGCTGGCAGGGAGCCAAAGGCAGTGGCGCATCATTTCTACGGCTTCCAGCTTAGCAGGCGTTCAGGCGGCGGCCATGGCTGGCTGGGCCATCACGCCGTTGCCGCGGCAGACGCTCAAGCCAGGCCTCCGCATCCTCGACAAGAAAGACAAGATGCCGAGGTTGCCCCAGGTTGAGTATGTTCTTCAGTCGAGGGACGTGGATACTCGGTCGACGATCTCAGCGCTGGGAATCCTCATTCAGGAAATGGCCCGCAAGCCACCATCGGTGGTGCCGTGAAGAAGAGGCCCTTACCAAGCACTGGCGCGCTACGGCACGATGGAACGCGTGAAGGTCGAGGGCTCACTTCGCGCGCCGTGACAGCTCAGAGGAGTTCGGACATCGCTCGCCTTCGCGCCGGCCTTGCGCCGTTTCCTCGAGCCTCGAGCAGCAGATCCACTCCGGCGTCGACCATATGTCTCGCGGCCACGGCTCCGAGTCCCGCGGTGCCTCCGGTCATGACCACCATCTCGCCCCCGCTGCGTCGGACTGGCGTTCACCCCACGACCAGCGCTAATGTGAGTATCGACTCCGGATCATCATAATCGGAGTATTGACTCCGTTTGTCAGGATGGGTGAATCGTGGTTCTGAAACGACGGGCAACGAGAAGGGATACGGCTCAACCGGAACGGCGTCTTCGCGCGGATGCGGCGCTCAATCGTGCGCGTATTCTCGACGCCGCCGAGCATGTCTTTGCTCAGTATGGCGCCGCGGCCTCAACCGAGCAGGTCGCGAAGCAGGCAGGGGTCGGCATCGGCACAGTTTTTCGACACTTCCCGACGAAGGAGGCGCTGCTCCAGGAACTTCTGAGGACGCGTCTCGCCATGCTTGCAGCCCAGGCCGATGCGCTGGCAGCAGATGAGGAGAATGCGATCTTTCAGTTCTTTGCGCAATTCGTGGAGCAGGCTTCTAGGAAGCAGGCTGTCGTCGCGACGCTCGGCCGGGCGGGCATCGATGTACCGGCGCTGATGGCAGATTCAGGGCGGGAGCTGCGGGCCGCGGTCACGCGCCTCCTCATGCGGGCTCAAAGGGCAGGCGTGGTGCGGGCTGATGTTGGGGTCGCGGAAGTGCTCGGACTTCTGATGGGTGTGGCACACGCGGCCGAGCAGAGTGCTTGGGACCGTCGTATGCAACGACGTGCGCTGGGAGTGATCTTCGATGGCCTTCGCGGCTGAGCCTGCCCGTGTGGCGCTTATGCCGTCCGCGATCGGCCGGCGCCATATCCGTCGAGTGAGATCGAGAAGCAGTGAATTCGAAGTCGGGACATCGAGAAGTTCTCCTTCTAAGTGTCGACCAGAGTCACACTAGCTCCCGTGAAGCGCGCGAAGAGTGATGCCCCCCGGCTCACAGCCGCGGCCGTGCGAAATGGGTTGCGCGACCAGTCGGATCCCACGCGAGCGGAGGGGGTTGCGCGGTTCTTCAAGTGCGGGCCGGGGGAATACGGCGAAGGCGACACGTTCATCGGCGTAAGTGTGCCGGCACTGCGCCGTCTCGTGCGCACCTACCGCGATCTGCCGCTGGCCGACGTCGATTCACTGCTGACGTCCCCGGTCCACGAAGAGCGGCTGGCGGCGCTGCTCATCCTCGTCGATCAGTTCGAGCGGGCGACCGACGAGCGCCGGCGGAAACAGATTACCTCGCTATACCTGAAGCGCCTGCGCTTCATCAACAACTGGGACCTCGTCGACAGCAGCGCGGCGCAGATCGTCGGCGCGTGGCTGGAGGACAAACCGCGGGACCTTCTCGACCGGCTCGCGCAGTCGGCGCATCTGTGGTCACGGCGCGTGGCGATGATCGCGACCTACCACTACATCAGGCAGGGAGACCACCGCGACGCGGTTCGCATCGCA
Source organism: uncultured Acidobacteriota bacterium (assembly GCA_963807105.1). Taxonomy (GTDB): domain Bacteria; phylum Acidobacteriota; class Vicinamibacteria; order Vicinamibacterales; family UBA2999; genus DASPWV01. Next base: position 1,739,131 of record CAWEAM010000003.1, read on the forward strand.
GCGCTGCTCGTCGACGACGACCACGATCTCATTCACAAGGCAGTCGGGTGGATGCTCCGCGAAGTTGGAAAGCGCGCGAGCGGGCGCGCGCTGGAGCAGTTCCTGCGCCAGCACGCCGCAACGATGCCGCGAACGATGCTTCGCTACGCGGTCGAGCGGCTGCCGCCAGACGAGCGCCAGCGGTGGATGACCATGAAGGCGCCGCCGCCCCGCACCGCAAGCGGCAGGCGCGCTCGCGCGACTATGGCATCACGCAGGTAAGCGCGCGCACGAGCCCTCGAAGCAATCCCTCCCCGTTATCCCCGCCATCGGACGGCGAGTGAGGATCGGTCAGTCAGTGCGTCGGGGGTGATCGTTCAGAGCGTCGTTCATATATTGACAAGCCTATCTAGCGCTTGCTAGACTTCGGCTGTGACGAACGTGAGGGATGAGCTCAAGCGCCTTGCCACCGAGCAGGCCCAGCGCGGTGGGGTGCGCTCGGTCACCCTGCGTGACCTGGGGCGCGCGGTCGGGATCAAGTCTCCCTCCGTCCTCTATCACTTCCAGAACAAGGACACGCTCGTCTTCGAGATCACCCAAGACTACGTGCGGCGAGTTCAGCAGAGGCTGAGCGAGATCGAGCGCCGCCACACCAGCGCCAAGAAGCGATTGCTGGCAACGGTCGACATGTTCCTCGAAGTCCAGGTCAAGCAAGAGCTCTGTCTGTGCACGATGCTTGCCGCAGAAGCGCACGATGTCGACGAGCGCACCCAGAACGTGCTGCGTGACTTCTTCACTAACCTCGAGGCCTGGATTGCGAGGGTCCTGCGCACTGACGTAGGGAACACCCTCACCCCCAGACAGGCCAGCGCCCAGGCCCAACTCATCCTCACCGCGCTCGCGGGCGCGATGATCCTCGACAAGGCGGAAGGGGAGCCCAAGCGGCTTCCCGCCCTCAGATCGACCCTGGGAAGGCTGGTCGGATAGGTCCAGCCCTTTTTTTTGTGTCGCTGTGTCTAGCTATCGCTAGGTAGAAAGAGTATGACGGACAACCATCCAGGAGGACACCCATGAGCCTCGATCGATTCTCACTGTCGCGCCGCCAACTGCTCGCCGGCGGCACCGCGCTCGCCGCGGCCGGCCTCACCAGTCCGCTCCCTGCGCTCGCGAAGGCGCCCAAGAGCAACACGCAGGCTCCCTATTTCTATCGTTTCAAGCTCGGCGACATCGAGGCGACCGTCGTGTCCGACGGCGTGCTGTCGCTCGGCGAACCGGCCCCGGTTCTCCCCAATCTCCCCAAGGAGGAGATCGCCAACTTGCTCACCGACAACTTCCTCGCGCCGGATAACCTGGCGCTCGAGCAGAACGCGCTGGTAATCAATAACGGCGACCGCCTGGTGCTGTTCGATACCGGCATGGGCGCGCTGAAGATCTTCGGACCCAGGACCGGAAGGCTGCTGGCGAGCCTGAAGCAGGCCGGCATCGATCCGAAGGACATCGACGCGGTCGTCGCTACGCATGGCCACGCCGACCATGTCGGCGGGATCGTGGACGAGAAGGATACGCTGCTGTTCCCGAACGCGCAGATCTGGATCTCGCAGGCCGACTACGACTTCTGGACCGACGAGGGCAAGCTCGGCACGCCGCTGAAGGACTTCATCGCTCATGCGCGCAAGAACCTCGTCCCTAACCGCGGCCGCATCCAGTTCTTCAAGGACGGGCAGGAGTTCCTGCCGAGCGTGCAGGCGATCGCCACCCCCGGCCACACGGTCGGGCACACGATGTTCATGATCACGTCGGGCGGGAAGTCGATCTGCAACATCGGCGATCTCACGAACCATCAGATCCTGTTTACCGAGCGGCCGCGCACCGAGTACACCCGCGACACCGACGCCAAGCAGGCGGTGGCGACGCGCATCAAGATGCTGGACATGCTGGCTTCGAACAGGATTCTGATGCTCGCCTATCACTTTCCATGGCCCGGCATCGGCCATGTCTCGAAGCGGGGTGACGGCTTCCGCTATCACCCCTCGCCGATGCAGATGGCGATGTAGCCCTAGGTAGAAAGGAGTTGAAGGTATGACGGACAAGGAACTCGCCCTGATCGTGCCCTCTGGCAGGACGCAATTCCTCCCCTCCCCGCAGGTCCCCTTCGAGCCGGTGATCGAGGGGGTCGAGGTGGCCAGCGTGATTGGTGACCACAAGAGCGGTTCGCACGGTACGTTCGTCCGGCTCGCCCCAGGCGTGCGGCTCCCACTCCACCACTATGACCAGCCCTTGGCCGGTGTGGTAGTGGCAGGGAATGTCGCCCACCCGGTGCCGCGTAATCCGGACTCCCAGCAGACACTGGGCCCGGGAAGCTGGTTCTCCTTCGCGGCCAACGAGCCGCACGAGACGAACAACGTGGGTGACGGCTTCGCGCTGTTCTTCATTTTCCAGGAACACCCCTGGGTGCTCGCCATGGACGTCTAGCAGCATGCGGGCCCGGATGCTCATATTCCGGGCCCGTGATGTGCAACCGCCTGGCCCTATGGTTGCGAGCAGGATTGGGAGCGCGAGTCCGACCGAGTCGGCGAACCTGGCGTCGGACTCCGAGTCACCGGATGTGTCGTTAAAGAGCGCGCGCCGAAGCGACGAAACCCCACGAGCCTTCGGTCCGCCAATCGATCGATTGAAATCTGCAAGAGTCGAACAGGTTTGTCAAGTCTCGCTTGTCGTACATACGCATGTCGCCCATACGCAGGAGTCGGACAATGGAATTCAACACGCCGCGAACCGGCAATGGCGCCGTGGGATCGGCAAGAACCACCTGCCCATTGGGTTTGAGCACCCTGTGAAATTCGCTCAGTGCGCTCTTCGGATTGGGATAGTGATGAAAGGAATCGACACAAAAAACGTAGTCGAACGAGGCGTCTTTCCAAGGCAACGACTCCGCGTCTCCCAGTTTAATCTCGGCCCTCACCCCGAGACGTTCGGTTGCTACCCGAATCATCTCCGGAGCGATGTCGAGCCCGGCTAGTCTCAATTCCGGATAATTGACCGCTAACGTCGCGAGTAGAAGGCCAGGACCGCAGCCCACATCCAGCAGAGCGCCACGCAGAGGGCCTTCGAGGCAGGCCAGCGCCGCCTTCTTCATTCTGGCGGAGTGCTTGCCAGCAAACGTTGCTTCATACCGGGCGGCATGACGATTGAACATGCCTCTGGCGAGTCCCTTTGCTTTTTCGCTGCCCATCGCTTGTCCTTCCCGCCCCCAACTAACTGCGCGTGCAATGATGCCGCGTGCCTCGCGCCCTTCTGGGGTCGGCAGCAGCGGGTAGTTGTGGGGAAGCTCATTCCGCACATGCATCTCGACTGGAACGCCAGCACGCGCCGCCGTGTTCGCAAGACTGACGATATCGGGATGATATAAATCATGCGTACCAGTGAAAATCAGCATCGGCGCCAAACCTTCGAAGTTTCCATTCAAAGGACTGACAAACGGATGAGTGACGTCGAGGTCGCCCGCGTACATGCGGAACGCCTCAATCATGCCGGGAACGTCCTGCATCACATCGCGAGCCGCTTCGGCCTGCGTGCATTGGTTCAATGTGCCGTTGACCCCAGGGCAAATCAAGATCAGCGCGTTCGGCTGAGGATGGCCGGTCTCACGCAACCATTGGGCCGCCGCCAGACTCAACCCTCCGCCCGCAGAGTTGCCGATAACTGTCACATTCTGTGCGCCAACAGTGTCAATGAGCCCGCGCAACATCCGCCCAGTGGCTGGCACCACCTCCTTCGCAGTCCCACGCGGAGCCAGCGGATAGATCGGGACGACGCAGTGCGTATTCGTCTCCTCTACCAAATAACCGATAAACCTCCAGTGGCTACCAACAATCTCGTGAACATAGGCGCCGCCGTGCAAGAAGATTACGTGATGTCGAGTGCTACCACTTCCGGCGGGCTCCACGTGATATACCGGCCAGCCTTCGGCGAAACGCAGATCAACCTTAACGTTGTGCCGCAATCGGACGGGACGATGAGGCGCTGGCCGTAACGCCAGCCTTCGAGCCCGCTCCTGAACCACCGCAGCCGACGCCCACCACTTCCTTCGGCCGGTGAGCAGTATCAAATGATCCATCAGCCGGCTTCGCAGGCTGGGTTGGACATCTGGCCAAACGACCTTTGGAAGCAATGCGTTATCCACAATCAATTCATTCATGCCAGTTCCTCCCTGGCTTCCGCCCGCGGCGCGGACCGGCTCGGCTTGCCTTCCGGAGCGTTTCCAGCCCGCAGTATCGGGCCGTTGTCCATTGACAAAAATATAAGCGATAGCTCATAATTGTCCACTCGCATTCTGCTCACCTGCACATGGGTCGAAAACTGCAAACAAACCCAAGGAAATCAGCCTCTCAGGAGCGATCACGTCTCACTGTCAATACGATTCTCGAGGCGACCGCTCGCGTTTTAATCAAGGAAGGCTATGACCGAGCTAGCACCAACAAGATCGCTGCCGTGGCAGGCGTCAGCATTGGCTCGCTCTACCAGTATTTCCCGAGTAAGGAGGCGCTGGTTGCGGCTGTCATTGACCGCCACACGCACGAACAGATGCAGGTGACGCGCAACGCCTTGGTCAAGGTAGCTGCACGGCCGATCGAGGTCGCGGCGCGCGAACTCGTTTCGGCCGCAATCGACGCTCACCGCGTCAATCCCAAGCTTCATCGTGTCCTTGCCGAACAGATCCCACGTGTTGGACGGCTCGAAAATATCGAGGCGACCGAACGAGACGCTTACGTGCTGGTTCGAGGCTATCTCGACGCACATCGAGATGAGATCGATGTTGCCGATCCCGATGTCGCAGCCTTCATCTGTGTGACAGCAGTGGAGGCGCTGACACACGCGGCAGTCCTGCACCGGCCAGACATCCTCACCGACGAAAAAGCGGAAAAGTTTGTCGACGAGGTAACGGATCTGGTGGTCGGGTATCTGCGAAAGTCACGATCGGCGGCGAAGACATGAGTCAGCGAACCCAATCTGACTTTGTTTGGTGAGGAGCGGTCTACTTGGAATGTCCATGGATCAGTATCGAGAAACGGCCTCAATCCAGGGCCGGTGAGAAATGCGCTGGGAGGCGCACTCACTCATTGTTCGGTGCTGAACTTGTGGACCATGACGTGTCGATAGATGCGGCCGGGCCGCAGAATCACCTGATCCTGCCAGCCGGGAACGTTGATCGCGTTAGGAAACTTCTGCGTTTCCAGACAGAGTCCCGCGTGCTGGACGTAGGTGGTTCCCTTGCCCTTGATTGATCCGTCGAGGAAGTTGCCGGAATAGAACTGAACTCCGGGTTGATCGGCCGAGATCGTCATGACCCTGCCCGACTTGGGGTCCTTGAGCCGAGCCACTGCACGGAGCTGATTCGGTTCACCGTTGACGACGAAATTGTGGTCGTAGCCGATCGGTGTGAGGCCGGTTTGTTTCAGCTCCTTGCCGATCGCCTTGGCGGTGGTGAAGTCGAACGGGGTGCCGGCGACGGGCCTGATCCGGCCGTCCGGGACCATCGGTGTACCTGGCGTGTACTGGTCGGCGTGAAGCGTCAGCTCGTGATCGAGGATGGTTCCCGAGTTGTGGCCGCCGAGATTCCAGTAGCTATGGTGCGCCATGTTGACGATCGTGGGCGCATCGGTCGTGGCCTGCATCTCGACCTTGAGCTCGTTGTCGTTGGTGAGCGTGTAAACAGTCTTCGCCGTCACAGAGCCCGGGTAGCCCTCTTCTCCGTCGCTGGAGGTGTAGGTCAGCTCGAGCGCCGGACCGAGCGCCGTGTCGGCCGCAGTGGCGCTCCACACCACCTTGTCCCAGCCCTTCCTGCCGCCGTGCAGGTGATGTGGTGCGTCGTTGGCTGCGAGCGTGTAGCGTTTGCCGTCCAGCGTGAACGCGGCGTTGCCGATGCGATTGGCGACACGTCCGACAATGGCGCCGAAGTACGGTTGGCGCCGCGAGGTAGCCGTCGAGAGTCTCGAAGCCGAGCACGATGTCGGCGAGCCGTCCCGCGCGATCGGGCACATGCAGCTCGGTCACGATGGCGCCGTAGTTCGTGATCTTGGCGATCAGCCCGCGCTTGTTGGTGAGTGTGTAGAGTTGCACCGGCGTGTTGCCGACCGTGCCGAACGGCGCCGAGGTGATTGGCGGCGCGGATTGTGCTGGCGCGGGCGTGCTCGTCGCGTCGGATTGTCGGCCGGATGGCGTCGAGCACGCAACGACTCCGATCGCGGCCAGCACCGCGAGGCCCTGTCTGCTTCGCTGAATCACTTCTTCATCCCTTTCCTGCGCCCGAACACCTCGTCCGCGACGGCACCGATCAGGATCACGGCGCCCATCACCGCGAAATCGAGCGAGCTGGGGACGTCGAGGAGGTTCACCAGATTGCGGAGCACCTGCAGCAGCGCGGTGCCGAGCACGATCCCCAGTACCGTTCCCTCGCCGCCGCGCAGGCTGCAGCCGCCGACGACGGCGGCCGCAATCGCATAGAGCTCGTAGAAGTTGCCGTGCGACGCCGGTGAAACCGAGTTGGTGTAGAAGGCAATGATGACGGCCGAGACCGCGGTCAGCGTTCCGGCGACCACATAGGCGCTCGCGATGACGCGACGCGTTTTCACGCCGGAGTAGTGGGCAGCCTCTTCGTTGTTGCCCACGGCGAACAGGTGGCGGCCGTACACCGATCGGTGTACCAGCACCCAGGCGGCAGCCGCCAGCACGACCATGATCACGAACGGCATCGGCACTCCGCCGAGATTGCCAGCGGCAAGCGTTCGCAGCCACTCGAAGCCCTCGCCGGTTCCGAATCCCTTCGTCGAATCCCGCGCGACATACCGTGCGGCGCCGCGATAGAGCAGCAGGCCGCAGAGCGTGACGATGAAGGGCTGCAGCCGCAGGCGGCCGACCAGCAGTCCGTGCACGGCGCCGAGGCCGGCGCCCAGCGCGATCACGGCCGGCAGCGCGAGGCCCGCCGGCCAGCGCCACTCCACGAGCATCATCGACAGCAGCACGCCGAGCAGCGCGCAGATCGACCCGACCGACAGGTCGATGCCTCCCGTGATGATCACGATGCCGACGCCGATGCTGAAGATGCCGTAGGTGCCGACCAGGCGGCCCACGTTCTGGAGGTTGCCCACGCTCAGGAACTGCGGGCTCGCGACGGCGACCACGGCGCACAGCACGACGAGCAGCAGGAGAACGCCGGTATCTTTTCGAGTCATCGTCATCAGGCGTGTCGCCGCTCACGCGACGGCGAGCCGCATGATCGATTCAGGCGTGCAGTCGGCGCGAGGAAGGATACCGGTGATTCGGCCGTCGTGCATCACCGCGACGCGGTCGCTTTCCGCGACGATCTCCTCCATGTCGCTGCTGATCAGTATCACGGCGGCTCCTTCGTCGGCGAGGCCGCGTATCAGGCGGTGGATCTCGGCCTTGGCGCGCACGTCGACTCCTTGCGTCGGCTCGTCGAACACGATGACCCGCGGCCGAAGCGCCAGCCACTTTCCGAGCACGACTTTCTGCTGATTGCCGCCGCTCAACGTCGCGACCGGGACTTCGGTCGATGCCGCCTTGACCGCGAGCGCGGTGGTGACGGCGCGGACGGCCTGCCCTCGCGGGCGCGCACGACACAACCGAAGCGGGCGTACGAGGCGAGCGCCGGCAGCGTCACGTTCTCGCGCACGTTCATCGCCGCGATCACGCCGCAGCGGCGACGATCCTCGGGCACCAGGCAGATGCCGTGCCGGATCGCGTCGCCGGGGGTGAGCGATCGCAAGCGGCTGGCCGTCGAGGAGCACACGTCCGGCCAGGCGCACGCCGACGCCGCAAATCGCCTCCGCCAGCTCCGAGCGGCCCGCGCCCGTCAGGCCGGCGATACCGAGGACTTCGCCTCCGTGAGCGGACAGCGTCACCTCGACATCGGGATACCGACCCGTCCGCAGCCGCTCGACCTGCAGCACCGCGGGTCCGGATGGTGCCGATGGTCGCGTCGGCGCGGACGCGACTGCGCGCCCCACCATCAGCTCGACGAGCCGATCGTGCGCGATGGCTTCACGTGCGAGTGTTCCGGCGTTGCGGCCGTCCCGGAGCACGACGGCACGGTCGGCGAGTGATCTCGATTTCCTTCAAGCGATGTGAGATGTAGACGATGCCGGTTCCGGCGGCTCGCAGATCGCGAAGCACGTCGAACAGCCGCTCGGCGTCGCTCGATGTGAGACTCGACGTCGGTTCATCGAGGATGAGCAGCCTGGCGTTCATCGACAGGGCGCGCGCGATGGCCACCAGCCGCCGCTCGGCCGTGGACAAGCGGGCGAGGGGCGTACGCGGCGACAGCCGGACGCCGATACGTGCCAGCTGCTGCTCGGCGTCGGCCTCCATCCGGCGGCGATCGAGCAGACGGAAGCGGTCCGCGGCCGGGTTCGCGCCCCAGGAAGATGTTGCCCGCGACGTCAATCGTGTCGATGACCTCGAGCTCCTGGTGGATGACGGCGATCCCGAGGCGCGCGGCGTCCGCCGGTGAGTGCATCGAGACCGGCTCGCCGTCGATGCGAATCTCGCCCGAGTCCGCGCGATGGATGCCGGCCAGGATCTTCATCAGCGTCGACTTGCCGGCGCCGTTCTCCCCGACGAGCGCCACGATCTCCCCGCCGAAGACCTCGAAGCCGACGCCGTCGAGCGCGACGACGCCCGGAAAGCGCTTGGAAATCGCCGACATTTGCAGTAAAGGAGGCATCGTGATCTCTGGCGCCCCGGCGTGGGAGCAGCGATGGCACCCACTCCGGGAGGAGTGGGTGGTCGTTGCGGCGCATCGACAGGATAGGCCGTGGCAGGGCGAACGCGCTACGGTGTCGCCGACTCCGGCCCCGGAGTACGTCGACAGCTGCTACTTCTGCCCGCGAAACCTGCGCGTCGGCGGCGAGCGCAATCCCGATTACCAGTCGGTCTTCGTCTTCGACAACGATCACCCATGCGTCGGGCCAGGCGCGCCCCACGCTCCTGGATCGGCCGCCAGGCATCTACCGGAACGCGCCGGCCACCGGCGTGGCACGCGTCGTCTGCTATTCGCCGAAACACAACACGACGCTCGCAGAGCTGCCGGTGGGCGAGATTGCCGCGCTGTTGGGCACGTGGCGGGATCAGTATCTCGAGCTGGGCGCGCGGCCGGAGGTCCGCCACGTGCTGACGTTCGAGAACAAAGGCGAGGTCGTCGGCGTCTCGAACCCGCATCCTCACGGTCAGATCTACGCCACCAACTTCGTGTTCAAGACCATCGAGACCGAGGCCGCCGTGAGCCGCCGGCACTACCGGGAGCACCGCCGCACGCTGTTCCAGGACATCATCCGCGCCGAGCAGGACGACGGACGCAGGATTCTCTTCGAGAGCTCGTCGGCGATCGTGTTCCTCCCGTACTTCGCGCGCTACGCCTACGAGTGCTTCGTCGCGCCGAAGGAGACGCACGCCAGCCTCGCCACCATGTCGGCAGGCGAGATTCACGAGCTGGCGGCCGCGCTCAAGTCGCTGCTGGTCCGCTACGACAATCTCTGGCAGCTGTCATTTCCGTACGTGCTGACGCTGCACCAGGCGCCAACCGACGGAGACGATCACTCCGGCTTCCACTTCCATATCGAGTGTCATCCGCCGCTGCGCAAGCCGAACCTGCTGAAGTACCTCGCCGGACCTGAAGTGGGTGGCGGCAACTTCCTGAGCGACACCCGGCCCGAAGCGAAGGCGGAAGAGTTGCGGGCCGTCTCCGAGGTGCACTACAGGGCGCAGCATGCGTGATCCCCGCGAGCTCGCTCGAGCCCATCCTCGAACTGCACGGACGCGTGCGCGACGACGATCGTCGCGGCGACGGAGCGGCAGCACGTCGAGGCGCTGGCAGAAGTCGATCGCGACCAGGCCGGTGACACCATCTACGCGATTGACGTCGTCGGCGAAGCCGTCGTCGCGCGGTTTGCCGAGCGGCTGGCTCGCCAGCACGCGTTCGTGCTCGTCGCGGAGGGACTGCCGGGCGGACGCCGCTGCTATCCGGAGGGCAGCGACGAGGCGTCGGCCGACTGGTGGATCATCATCGATCCGATCGACGGCACCCGCGGGTTGATGTACCAGAAGCGCAGCGCGTGGGTGCTGACCGGTGTCGCGCCCAATCGCGGGCCCGCCACCTCGCTCAGGGACATCGTGCTCGCGGTGCAGACCGAGATCCCCCTCGTGAAGCAGCACCTGTCCGATCAGTTGTGGGCGGTGCGGGGCGAGAGGCCCGAGGTGCGGCGTCACAATCGTCTGACGGGCGAGTCCCGTCATATCGTGCTGCGACCGTCGTCGGCCTCCACCATCGAGCATGGGTACGCGTCGATCGCCCGGTTTTTTCCCGGCGGCCGAGAGGACCTCGCTGCGCTCGACGAGGCGATCGTGCTCGGCGCACTCGGCCCTCCTGCGCCGGGGAAGGCCCGCTGCTTCGAGGATCAGTACGCCTCGACTGCCGGGCAGCTGTACGAGCTGATGGCCGGCCACGACCGCTTCGTCGCCGACCTGCGGCCGCTCGTCGGCCCGCTGCTCGGCAGCCGCGGCCTTCCGCGGCCTCTCACGTGCCATCCCTACGACATCTGCGCCGCGCTCATCGCTGAACAGAGCGGCGTGATCGTGACCGACCCGTATGGGCACCCGCTCGATGCGCCGCTCGACGTCGAAGCGGAAGTCGCGTGGGCCGGCTACGCCAACGCGCGCATCCGGGCACACATCGAGCCGCTGTTGCAGGAGGCGCTGCGCGCGCGGGGCTGGATCGACGCACGCGCGCGTTCGAACATCGATGACGGATCCGGCCGCTGACCTCGAGACGTTCGTCGAGACACTGCGTGCCGACCGCCTGTTCGAGCCTGGCGCTGCGGTGGTGGTGTCGCGAGCGCCCGGGCGGCTCGACGTCATGGGAGGCATCGCCGACTATTCGGGTTCGCTCGTGCTCCAGCGCACGATTGCGGAGGCGACGTTTGCGGCCGTGCAGAGGATCGATCGTCCGGTCGTGGAAGTCGTCAGCGTCGGGCGGACGCCGTGCACGATTCCGCTCGAGACGCTGGCGCCTGGAGGCGTGCCGATCGGCTACGACACGGCAAGGCGTCTATTCGCGGGCGATCGCCCGGCGGCGCGGGGGGCAACGCCGCCGCCGCACTGGGCGTCCTACATCGCTGGCGGGATCCTCGTGCTCGCACGCGAGCGCGGGCTGCCGCTCACCTCGGGCGCGAGGATCGTGGTCGCGTCGCGGGTACCCGAGGGCAAGGGTGTGAGCTCCTCGGCCGCGGTCGAAACGGCGACGATGCACGCCGTCGCGGGCGCGTTCGGCATCGCGCTCGGCTCGCGTGACCTGGCGCTGTTGTGCCAACAGAGTGAGAATCTCGTCGCCGGAGCCCCGTGTGGCGTGATGGATCAGATGACGTGCGTCTGTGGCGCGACAGACTCGCTTACTCGCGCTGCTGTGTCAACCCGCCGAGCTGCAGCCGCCGGTGCCGGTGCCCGAAGGCATCGCGTTCTGGGGGCTCGATTCGGGAGAGCGCCACGCGGTGGGCGGGTCTGACTACGGCGCGGTGCGGGCGGGAGCGTTCATGGGTCTGCGCATGCTGTCCCGGCGCGTTCGAGTGCCCGGGAACTATCTGGCGAATCTCTCGCCCGAAGAGTTCGAGAAGGAACTGGCGAACGATCTACCCGAGGAGATTTCCGCCGAGGCATTCCTGGAGCGCTTCGGCGGCACCACCGACACCGTGACGACCCTCGAGCGCGGGCGCCGATACCGCGTTCGCGCGCCGACGGCTCATCCCGTCTACGAACGCCGGCGAGCCGAACGCTTTCGCCGGCTGTTGAGTGAGTCGCCTGGCGAACAGGAACTTGTCGAACTCGGGACGTTGATGTACGAGTCTCACTGCAGCTACGGGGCGTGCGGGCTCGGGTCACCGGGGACCGACCGTCTCGTCGAGCTCGTCCGGGCCGAGGGCGCCGGCGCGGGTCTGTACGGGGCGCGGATCACCGGCGGCGGCAGCGGCGGCACGGTCGCCGTGATCGGAAGGCGAGAGGCGTCCGGTGCGATTGACCGCGTCGTCGACGCGTACGAACAGGCAACCGGATACCGCCCGTACGTGTTTGCAGGGTCCTCACCGGGCGTGATGGCGTTCGGTGCGCAATCGATCCAGTTGTGAGCGTGAGGAGTAGGAACCGATGAAATCACATCCGCGGTTGGCCGTCTTCGTCCTGCTCGTGATGGAGTCGCGTGGGGATGTCGTGCCGGCAGCCCTGGCGCCGGCGGAGCAAAGACGATCAAGCTGGCGTTCGTCACCAACAATTCGGCCGATTTCTGGACGATCGCCCGGCGCGGCGTGGAGAAGGCCGACGCCGAGCTGGCGGACGTCGACGCGGAGTTCAGGATCTCGGCCGACGGTACTGCCGCCGAGCAGCAGCGCATCGTCGATGACCTGCTCACCAAAGGCGTGGACGGCATTGCGATTTCCCCTGTCGATCCTCAGAACCAGACCGCCCTGATCGATGCCGCGGCAAAGCGCAGCCTGATCTTCACGCAGGACAGCGATGCCCCGCAGACGAATCGGGTGTGCTACATCGGCACCGACAACGTCGAGGCCGGCCGCCAGGCCGGGCAGCTCATTCGTGAAGCGATCCCCGAGGGTGGATCGATCATGCTGTTTGTCGGCAAGCTCGACACCCGGAATGCGCAGGAGCGAATCCAGGGCATCAAGGAAGCGCTGACGGGCTCCAGCGTCAGCATCATCGACATACGAACCGACGATGCCGATGATGTCCGGGCGAAGGCCAACGCCGCGGACGCACTGGTGCGGCATCCGGACATCAAGGGGCTCGTCGGGTTGTGGAGCTACAACGGTCCGGCCATTCTGAACGCCGTCCGCGAGGCCGGCAAAGTGGGGCGCGTGCAGATCGTGGCGTTCGACGAGGCCGACGACACGCTCGCCGGCGTCAAAGACGGCTCGATTCACGGCACGGTCGTGCAGCAGCCGTACGAGTTCGGCTACCAGGCGATCGTGCGGATGGCGCAGGCGGTGCGCGGCGATCGATCGTTCATCCCGGCCATCGAAGCAAATCATCGTGCCGACGCAAGTGGTGAAGCGCTCGAACGTCGAGGAGTTCACCAGGCGGATCAACGAGCTGCGCGGCCGCACCGGCACCGAGTGAGGTTGCCACGCGCGATCGACTTCAAGTGACTGACATCACACGCTTCAGGCCGACGCCGGCAGACAAGTTCAGCTTTGGGTTGTGGACCGTGGGCAACCGCGGCCGCGATCCGTTCGGGGACTTCGTCAGGCCTGCCCTCGATCCCGTGCGCATCGTCCATCGCCTTGCCGAACTGGGCGCGTGGGGCGTCAACCTGCACGACAACGATCTCGTGCCCATCGATGCCACACCGGCCGAACGGGATCGCATCGTCGGCGACTTCCGCCGCGCGCTTGACGCCACCGGGCTGGTCGTGCCGATGGCGACGACCAACCTGTTCTGGGATCCAGTCTTCAAGGACGGTGCCTTCACGTCGAACGACCGGGCAGGTGCGCGCGCTACGCGCTGCAGAAGACGATGCGCGCCATCGATCTGGGTGTGGAGCTGGGAGCGCGCACCTACGTGTTCTGGGGAGGACGCGAGGGCGCGGAGGTCGATGCGGCCAAGGATCCGGTGGAGGCGATCAAGCGCTTCCGCGAGGCGATCGACTTTCTGTGCGAATACGTGCGCGACCGCCGCTACGACCTGCGGTTCGCCCTCGAGGCCAAGCCCAACGAGCCGCGAGGCGACATCTACTTTCCGACCACCACCGCCTACCTCGCGTTCATCCCGACGCTGGCGCGTCCGGAGATGGTCGGTGTCAACCCGGAGGTCGCGCACGAGCAGATGGCCGGCCTGAACGTCTTTCACGCGGTCGCGCAGGCGATCGAAGCGGGCAAACTGTTTCACGTCGACCTGAACGATCAGAAGCCCGGCCGCTTCGATCAGGACCTGCGCTTCGGTTCCGAGTCGATCAAGGCGATGTTCTTCCTGGTCAAGCTGCTCGAGGAATCGGGCTACGACGGGCCACGTCATTTCGACGCGCACGCGTATCGGACCGAGGACGAAGAGGGTGTGTGGGACTTCGCCGCCGGCTGCATGCGGACCTATCTGATCCTGAAGCACAAGGCCAGGGCCTTTGCGCGCGCATCGCGAAATTCAGGCGCTGCTGGCCGAGATGCGCGACGCGGGAGCGGGCGAGCCGATCGTCGCCTACACGAGCGAACGCGCGGAAGCGCTGCGCGGCGAAGCGTTCGATCGGGCGGCGCTGACGGCGCGGCGGCTTCCGTACGAGCGGCTCGATCAGCTCGTGGTGGATCTGCTGCTCGGCGTCTAGACCGGAGCTCCTCGTCTTGATGCTCGCTCCGGTCGGCAGGCGGGGCTGGTAAGGCGGGTAAGGCTGGCATGGCGCTCTATCTCGGGCTCGACAGCAGCACGCAGGGTCTGACGGCAATCGCCATCGAGGTCGGTCCGCGCGCTCGGCGGGTGGTCCACCGCGATGCGATCAACTTCGACGCCGAACTGCCGCAGTACGGCACGCGTCACGGGACGACTCCAAGCGCCGATCCGTCGCTGGTCACGGCGCCGCCGTCGATGTGGGCCGAAGCGCTGGACCGGATGATGGCGCGACTGGCTGGGGAGCGGCGTCGACTGGACCGGGCTGGCGGCCGTTTCTGGTTCCGCCCAGCAGCACGGAAGCGTCTATCTGAACGCGCGTGCCAGCGCCTTGCTGGCGGCGCTCGATGCACGCGAGGCCCTGTCGCGCCAGGTGAGGGACATGCTGTCGCGCGACGCGTCGCCGATCTGGATGGACTCGAGCACGACCAGGCAGTGCGCCGAAATCACGGCGTCCCTCGGCGGCGACGCCATCCTCGCCGAGCGCACCGGCTCGCGCGCATTCGAACGCTTCACGGGTCCGCAGATTCGCAAGTTCTGGCAGCAGGATCCGGAGAGCTACGCCGCCACCGATCGGATTCATCTCGTGAGCTCGTTCATGGCCTCCCTTCTCGCCGGCCGCCATGCGCCGCTCGATCCGGGCGATGCGTCCGGCATGAATCTCATGGACCTCGCCACGCAGCAGTGGTGGCCAGAGGCGGTCGAGGCCACCGCGCCAGGACTCGCACCGAAACTGCCGGCGATCGTCAGACCCTGGCGTGTCGTCGGTGCGCTCTCGCCGTATTGGCAGCGCCACGGATTGCCCCACGCGAAGGTCGTCGCATGGTCGGGCGACAACCCGTGCAGCCTGATCGGTACCGGCCTGGTGGGCGACGGCCTGCTGGGCGTCTCGCTGGGAACGAGCGACACCGTGTTCGGCCACATGAATGGCCCGCGCCACGATCCGGCACTGGCGGGCCACGTATTCGGGGCGCCCACGGGCGCTTACATGGGCCTCACGTGCTTTCGCAACGGATCGCTCGCTCGCGAGCGCGTGCGAGATCGGTTCGGCCTCGACTGGAACGGCTTCGCCGAGGCATTGCGCGCCGCGCCCCCGGGCAATCGCGGCCGGGTGCTGCTGCCGTGGTTCGAGCCGGAGATCACGCCGCCGGTCGCGCAGGGAGGCGGGCGCACGTTTGGCGTTGCGCCAGACGACGGTCCCGCGAACGTGCGTGGCCTTGTCGAAGCACAATTGCTGGCCGCGCGTCGGCATTCAACCTGGATTGCCTCTCGCGTCGAGGCGATCCACGCCACCGGAGGCGCGGCGGTGAATCGGGCCATCCTGCAGGTGATGGCGGACGTGTTCGGCGCGGACGTGTACCTGTTCGACGTCAGCAACTCGGCGGCGCTCGGCGCCGCGTTGCGCGCGTGCCACGCCGATGTCGTCAACCGCGAAGGGAGTGCGAGCTGGCGGGAGATCGTGAGCGGGTTCGCCGAGCCGATCCGCGAGTCGCGGATCGCGCCGGACCGCGCGCGACATGAGATGTACGAGGAGCTGCTCGACGTCTACGGTGTGTGCGAATTGTTCGCGTTGGGCCGCGGCCCGGATCCCGCGCCGCAGCTCGCCGCTTTCCGGTCGCGCTTCGGCGACGGGTCCACCAGGCGCCCGTGACCTTGCCACCGTGACTGTCGCGGCGACACGTGGCGACGCGCACGTACCGATAAGGAGAAGCGAGACGCCCTCGAATGCTGGGCGCGGCGCGGGAGGCCGCGCGCGCGGCGCTGGTGCAGATGCTCGAGTCGATCAGCCGCACGGCCCGCATCATTCAACTTGACGCAGGACTTCGCCAGCATCAAAGCGGACGAATTCCATCAGATCTGAGGATCCGATCACGCCATGAACCACTTCTTCCAGATCGGCAACGGTTGTTGCTGTTGTGGAACGCGTTCATATCTGGACGACCTATGGTCGCTGTGAGCCTTCCTACGATCTCCTCGTATGGCCTCGACGAGACAACGCTGACTCTTCGGACTTGGACCTCTATCGTTGGCATTTCTCTCACTCTGGCTTCTCTGGTCAGGCAATCGTGGTGAGAAGGTCCTCCGGGGGTTGCTCAGCGGCTGACAGGGCCCGCACAACGCGTTCATGAACGTGCGCGGCGGAGGTGCGGTCGATCAGGAGACTGAGTAATTCGGGCCGGCTGTAATGGCCGCGCGAGTCCATCAGCTGCTTGCGCTTATCGATCCGCGTGAAGTCGAGGTCGGCAATGACCACGCCTTCGCCCGAGCGGATTGGTTCGCCCATCAGCGTTCCATCCGGTGCCACGATCGCGGTAAAGCAGCCGCCGGAGATCGCGCCGATGCTGCCGCCGGTGTCCTTGACGATTTGCGCCTGCTGGTCGGCATTCAACCAGGCCGTCGCACAGATTACGAAACAGGCAGACTCCAGTGCATGCTGCCGGATGTTGATTTCCGTCTGCTCGGCGAACAGGTCTCCGAAGATGGAGCCCGGGTACATCGCTGAGTGGATCTGCTCGCCGTCGGCTATCATCGCGTAGCGCGCCAGAGGGTTGTAATGCTCCCAGCACGCCAGCTGACCAATGCGACCGGCTTTGCTGTCAACGGCGCACAGGCCCGAACCGTCGCCCTGGCCCCAGACCATGCGCTCGTGATACGTGGGCGTGATTTTGCGGCGCCGCTGAATCAGGGTGCCGTCGGCGTCGAAGAGAAGCTGGGCATTGTAGAGAGTTCCACCGTCTCGCTCGTTGACGCCGATGGACACAACAACGCCCGCCTCTTTGCAAGCTTCGCTGATGGCGTTGGTGGCAGGAGACGGCACCGTCACCGCCTGATCGAGCAATTTGAGGTGCTCACGTCCGGCAACGATCTGGTAGGCCGACTGGACGAACGAAAAGTACGGGTAGTACGGCACCACGGTTTCCGGGAACGTCGCGAACTGCACGCCCACCTGCCCAAGTTCGTGGATCTTTCGCACGACTTTGTCGACCGTCCCCTCGCGGCTATAGAGGACGGGACTCAGTTGGACGCCGGCGGCTTTAACGACTCTCATTGCAATCTCCTCAGCTCGTGACCACGGCTAGAGTGAGTCGGGACTTCGACACGCGGAGATTCCAGCCCACGGCATGATCTCCGCGCCGCATTGCTGTAATTTAGAGACATACGTAAAATCGTCGGTAATCAGCGGACGGCCGATCGCCCCCGTTCCCCCTGCAACAAATATCTTCACCGGTGAACCTCCTCATGAAAGCGGACCGAGCCGTAGTCCTGTACCGAGAGTGCGTCGCTTTGTCGCTCATCGTTCCTGCGGCGGCCGCCGATCGGTGGTCACTGACCTCGGCGAGGAGCGGTTTCCCTTATCAGCTGGCCCTCTGATCGCTAGCGCCAGGGCGGGCGCTCGAGCTCGCTCAGCCCGCCGAGGTCGACGCAGATCATCTCGCGCACCTCGACGAGCACCATCACGATGTTGTGGCAGACGCGGCAGCGGACCACGACGCCCGGGCCGCCGAGATAGACCTCGCACTCGGCCAGCGGGCCGCGCGCCCCGCAGCGGCCGCACTTCGCCTGCGCCATCGTCATCTCGCCGCCGAAAACGTGGTACAGCATTCCGCCGATCGCGTTGCCGTCGAGCGCCTCCATCAGCGTCCTCCCGTCGCTCCGAACCGCTCGGTCTTGATGCGTCCCGGCGCGTAGCCGAGCTCGACCAGGCCGGCCGCGACCGACTCCACGAAACTCGTCGGACCGCACACGAACGCTAGCGGGCGGTCCTCGGCGGGCCAGGCGACCTCGCGCAGGAGGTCGGCGTCGACCCGACGTGCGTATCCCGTCCACCCGGGCGGCTGCGCGCGCGTGAGCGTGTGGACGACCTCCTCTCCCGCGAGCTCCGCGCGGTAGATGACGTCTTCGAGGGTGCGCGAGGAGTAGAGCAGCCGCGCTTTCACCTCGCTCATGCTGTTACGCCGGTGGCGCAGGATCGCCCGCATCGGCGCGACGCCAGAGCCTCCGGCCGCGAGGAACAGCGGGCCGCCGTCGCCCGGGCGCCAGGCGAAATAGCCGCCGATCGGCCCGCGGACTTCGAACGCGTCGCCCGGCCGTACGTCCTGCGTCAGGTACGGCGAGACCTCCCCGCTCTCGAGGCGCTCGACGGTGATCACCGGCGCCTCGTCGGGGGCGGAGGCGACCGAGTACGCGCGCTCGGCGCGGTAGCCGTCCTCGGCCGTCAGCCGGACGTCGACGTGCTGGCCCGCGACGTGGCCCGGCCAGCCCGGGACCTCGAGCTCGAGGGTGCGCACGCGCGGCGTCTCGTCGACGACCGCCGTCACGGTCGCGACGCGCCAGGTCAGTCGCCCGAGTAGCGCTGCTCCCGCCACGGGTCTCCGTACATGTGGTAGCCGTACGTCTCCCAGAAGCCCGGCTCGTCCTCGTCGAGCAGGCGGAGCCCGCGCACCCACTTCGCGCTCTTCCAGAAGTAGAGGTGCGGGACGAGCAGCCGCGCCGGGCCGCCATGCTCAGGGTCGAGGGGCTCGCCCTCGTAGGTGTAGACGACCCAGGCCTTCCCGCCGGTCACGTCCTCGAGCGGCAGGTTGGTGGTGTAGCCGCCGTCGCAGAATGCGAGCACGTAGCCCGCGTTGTGGTCCACCTCGTCGAGGAGCGTGTCGACCGACACGCCCTCCCAGGTCGTGTCGAGCTTCGACCAGCGGGTGACGCAGTGGATGTCGGCCGTGACCGGCTCGCTCGGGAGGGCGCGGAACTCCTCCCACGTCCATGTCCGGAGCACGCCGCCGTTCTCGATCGAGAACGTCCACCGGTCGAGAGGCGTATCCGGCGTCGGGCCGGCCGAGAGCACCGGGAAGTCGCGGGTCACGGACTGGCCAGGAGGCACGCGGGCCGAATCGGCGTCCGCGTCCTGTCGCCGGCCGCGAAAGCCGCGCGAGACGAGGCTCATGTGGATCTCCTTGTGCGGATCGCGCGCTCGCGGGCTTCACTTCACCATCGCGACGAGCGGTTTCCCTTTTTCGACGATGTACGTGGCGAGCTCCGCCCCGTTGCCCTTGCCGACGTTCCTCGCCGCGTGGATCATTCCGGCCGGGATGAACAGGACCTCGCCGGCCTCGAGCGTCACCTGCGGCTTGCCCTCGACCTGATACTCCAACGAGCCTTCGATGACATAGGCGATCTCTTCGCCCGGATGAGTATGTCTGCCGAACGCCGCTCCCGGGCCGAAGTCGACGCGCACCTGGACGACCTCGCGCCCGGCGACGCTCAGATCATGCCGCTGGAGCTCGGTGCGCCGGATGTCCGACGGCTGCGCCGCCGCCACGTACAACGCCAGACCGCTTCCGATGATCAGCGCCAGCGCTATCATGACTCGCGTGGTCGTCATGTGGACCCCGTTCCTGCTTCAAGTCACGCCAGGCGGCGGGGCGCGATCCGCGCCGCCCCGATGCGACTACTTCTGGCGGTCGCTGCGTCCTAGAGGAACCCTTCAGGAAGCTCATGAGCGGCGGTCGGTGCCGTAGGCGCTCCTTCGGGGACTGAGCGCGCCGGGAAAGCCGTTATCGAAAGGAGGGCAATCCCCATGACCAGGACCGCTCGACGCGTTTCATGAAAGTTACAGCACTTGCATCGGTCGAAATCGCGGTGACCGGCTGCTCGAAACACTCCATTTAACTGCAAGTGGCGGACAAGCGCAACGACTCGGGCCACGGGAGACCGAACCCAGCTGGGGCTCGCTGACGCGCTAACCAATTGGTTCGGACCGCCTGCTGCGGCGTTGCGCACCGGCCTCCAAGAACATTCGGTTACGACTTCTTAGGAGAGACGTTTAATCGCGCGCGGTCCCTCTCGCGAGTTGAGTGCGCCTAATGAAATCGACCGTGAAAGCGCCCCCGCGAGGAAGCTGGACGATGTGTTCGAAGGCTGTTCGGAAAACTAGGGAGCGACCAGTCGATCCACTCGCGTTGATGCGAGAGACAGTAAACATGCCGTTCGCAATCAAAGCCGAGGTTCGCGGGCTGTTAGCCGAAACACTGGCGAATCGCGCTAACTCGCGCGCGCTGAGAGAAGCGCTAGTACGGGCTCGAAGGACGAGTGATTGCGTGAGAGTTCGAGCGCGGGATCGATCGGCATTATCCATCCCGTCTGCCCGGGCGGCGCCTGCTCCAGCAGCCGTTCGATCGCGCTGCGGGCGGCATGGAAGTGCCCGCGCGCGACTTCAACGCTCGCCCTGAGCATTGCCGCGTGCGCCCAGCGGCCACTCTTCGCCAACTCCGCGATGCCGTCTTCCACGCGCATTCCGAGCGATTCCGCGTCGGCCGTACGACCGCTCCGTGCACACGCCTGCTGCAGTCCGAGCAGCGCGCGGCCGTTCGAGTCCATCGCCTCGAGCGCCCGCTGAAACGCACCAATCGCGGCGGGCGGATCATTGGCCGCTAGATGTCCGTAACCCGTGCCGATCAAGGCGTTCACCCGATACTCGCGAAAGTAGATGCTCGTCCGCCGGCCCTCGTTCACCTCCCGATCGAACGACTCCAGCGCCGCTGCGATTTCGCCTCTGCGGAGCTGCAGCAGACCCAGCAGCCAATGCAGGCCAAAGGCGGGGAAGGGCGAGTCACGGCCGGCATCCTGCGACTGCCGCGCCGCGCCCTTCGCCGCGAGCTCCTCGGCCGTGGCAAACGACTGCCTCGCCACAAACACCATGGCCGCGACGAAATACGCCGGCGCGAAGCCGGGCATCAGCGCGAGCGTGCGATCGACGGCATCGAGCCGCTCCTGACCCCAGGACGCCATCGACAGCCGGAATTGATGCCGCCAGTTCGCAGGCTGCAGCGCTGTCGCCCGACGCGCCGCCGCGCGCGCCGGCTCCACATCACCGGCGGCGGTCAGCAGAAACCCCAGCGTTGCCCACGCCTCGCCCGACGAAGGGTCGAGCACGCACGCGCGCTGCCCATGCTCGAGCGCGCGCTCGAGCAGCGCACGCTTCGGCGTGTTCTCCGGCCGCGTGAGCTCGTAGTGCAGGAAGTGGGCGTTCGCAACCGCCACGTGCGCGGGTGCGTAATGGCCGTCCTCCGCCAGCACGCGCTCGAAGGCCGCCGTCGCGTCGTGCAGCTGCTCCGCGTTGAGCGCCTCGAGCGCCAGGCGCCCTTTCATCCACGCGTCGAACGCATCCCGCAGCGGCGCGCCGCTCGCGTCCACCGCTGCAATGAATCGATAGCCCTGGCGCGGAACCGTCTGAATGAACTGCGGGCGGGCCGGGTTGTCGCCCAGCGCCTTGCGAATGCGGGTGATGGCGCGATCCAGCGTGTTCTCCACCACGTGCACGTCGGCCCAGAACCGATCGAGCAGCGCTTCCTTCGCGAAAACTTTGCCGGGATGCGAGGCGAGGTGGCCCAGGATCCGGACGAGCCGCGGCGACAGCGGCACCGCTTCGCCGTCGCGCGTCAACGCCTGGCGGTGCAGGTCCACGGCGAATGGGGAGAAACGCAGTGTGGACGTGGCGGCAGTGTACCGCGATGGAAAACGCTGTCTTGCACACTGATTCTTTGACGCGCCCCGGGCGGCCGGCGCTCCCACCGGTGATTTCAGCGCCGCAACCGGACATGTCCCGCATCGCCACCTGTGATGTCGCCGCCGTCACGAGACATTTCCGCGCCGTCACTTCTCAGGTTGCGGTCGTCACCCGACATTTCCGCGACGTCACCTGTCATTTCGACTTCGTCCGATGACATTTCACCGCCGTCATCGGCGCGTTCGACTCGTCAGCTGTCTGCGCGGACGCTGTACCTGCGCATGTCGAACCCGTCAGATGTCTGTTTGGCGTCGTCAGCCGTGATTTCTTGCGCGTCAGATGTCAGAACTTGTCAGGCCATCTGTCAGGACTTCGCGGCCGACGAGGGTTGAGCATACGGAAAAGGGAGGTTCGTATGACAAACCGACAGCTACGACGATACGAGATGCTGGTGCGGGTAAGCGAGTTCGGCGGCGCACGCCGCGAGCAGTTTCCCGAAGCCAGCCTGGCCGGCCAGGCGTTTGGCACGGTGGCAAACGCCGTCAAACAGTTGAGCGAGCGCGCGGTGGCGCAGCTCGCGTTGAAGCGGGAAGGCGCGCGGGCGCGGGAGGCCGCGCGCGCGGCGCTGGTGCAGATGCTCGAGTCGATCAGCCGCACGGCCCGCATCATTCAACTCGACGCGCCCGGCTTTCCGAACTCGTTCCACCTGCCCGAGCGAAAGGGGGCGCAGGCGGTGCTCACGGCGGCGCGGCTGTTCGCGCGGGATCTGGAGCCGGTGGCGAAGCAGTTCATCGACCACGCGATGCCCGAGACGTTCGTCACGGATCTGAAGAGCGCGCTCGACACCTACGAACAGACGATCCGCCGCCGCGAGATCGGCAAGGGCGAAAGCGCTGCCGCTCGCGCCGCGATCGAGGCGACGCTCGTGTCGGCGCTGGGCGCCGTGCGCCGGCTCGAGGTGATCGTCGCCAACCAGATGCGCGCCGATCCGGTGACCCTCGCCGAATGGGAGCGCGATCGCCGCGTGCCCTACTCGAAACCCGACACTGCGGCTGCCACACCAGCCGATCCCGCGTCAGCGGCGGCCGTCTCGCCGTCCGCAGTCGCGCCGACGCCGCCCTTCATCTCGAGACCGGCGATGCCGGGCGACGAGGCGGCGTAGGCAGGCAATGAAACGTTCATCGGGGCCGGACTCCGGTCCGGCCCCGTGTTTCTCGAGGAAGAGTCATGCTCGAAGGCATTCTCGACATCCGGCTGCTTCCCCCCTGGTCGCCGTCGAGCGTGCAGGCGGATTTGATGGCCGCGTTGTCCCGCGCCGATCTCCTGCAGGCGGGCATCGGCTTCTGGACGATTGGCGACGAGCTGTTGGGGCCGGACCTGGCGCGAGCACTCGGCCATGAACACGGATTCGTCTGCGTCGATCTCCATTCGCCCACCGACGTGGACGCGCTGGCGGCCGTGGCGAACCAGGGGGCGCACGTGCGCACCTACTACGAGGACATTCCCACGTACACCGACACGGGACGCAAGGAGCCGCCGTGCCTGCTGCACGCGAAGATGCTGCTGTTCTGGTCGAGGGACAGGACGGCGGAGCTGTGGGTGGGGAGCCACACCTGGACGAACCGAGCGCTGCTTGGCCTGAACGTCGAAGCCTCGCTCGTGATTCGCCTCCGCGACACCGCGCCGCTCGTCAGTGCGGCCGCGGGATATCTGGCGGAAATGAAGAGGATCTCGGAACGGTTCGACCTCGCGAAGGTGGACGTCTACAAAGAGATTCAGCGGAAGATCGCGAACGGCCTCACGCCGGTCATCGAGCTCGAGGCGCGCGACGGCGGAGAGCTGGACGACGTGACGATTGCGCTGTTTGGAACCGATACGACAGAACTGGCGCGGCTGAGGACCGTTCAGCGCGACGTGCACGTTGCGGTGGTCGATCCGCAGTTTTCCATTCGGGGCTCCTCGCGGCGTCGGATAAGTCGGCCGGCGGCGTGTTTTTCTCGCCTCGCCGGTATGCCGTAAGGCGTGGAACGCACCGGCCGGTGCTTCAGGCCGAGGGCCCGGTGGAGCAGCGCATCCTCGAGACCGCGCGCTACTTTGTGACGCTTCATCTTGGGCGACGGCAGACGGACCTCGTGGCCGAGGCGCCGGCGCCGCGGCGCGTGGTGATGGAGGAAGTGGCCGAGGAGGTGTCTCCGTTACTGGAGCGCCTCGCTCCCGCCGTCCGGGAGCGCCTGTTCGGCGGCAGGGCGCCGCGAGTGAAGAGACCAGTCATCGTCACCGATGGCGCTCAGGGTTTTCAGACCTTTCCCGAGCGAGGAAGTGTGGATGGATATCCGCTGGTGATCATGCGTGTGCTTCGGAAAACGAGCCGCGGTGGATGACCAGCAGGGCGTCAGGCTGCAGGCGCAGTTCCGCGCCATTTCCTTGTGTTTCGGCATTGGGTCACGGTCTTCTTGCGTTGGGAATCTCTCAAATCCTGCAGGTATCGGCGTTCGCGATTGAGCTGCCGATCGATCTCCACCACCTTCACGACCCGCCACAAGGCGCATGGCCGCCACTGGGCGTCCGCGACAGCGGACCGGATCCGCTGAACGACGGCATCCGCCGTCTCGAAGACCTCGTGCTCCCAGACGCGGCAGACTCGCCAGCCGAGAGCCTCCAGTCGCTTTGTCTGGACTCCATCTCGCCGGCAATTCTCGACAAGCTTCCGGGACCAGAATTCCTCCGAACTGCGCGGGCGAACGTAGTGATCGGGACAGCCATGCCAGAAGCAGCCATCAATGAAGATAGCGACCCGCGCGCCCGGAAAAATGACATCGGGCCGTCCGGCGGGCGTTGCCGCGTGCACCCGGTATCGGAGCCCGGCCTTCCACAGCAACCTGCGAAGCGTCACTTCCGGGGTCGTGTTCCGGCCCCGAATGCGCGCCATCTGCTGAGACCGGCTAAGCGCCATTGCATCAGGATAATTCAAGCTGCGATCACAAGCACAGTCGTTCGCGAGTCGCGTTGGAGGATCGCCAGGCTTCGATGGACATCTTGGCTGAGCCGTGCGAATCTTGTGCTGTTCTCCACGATCTGGCTTCGAGCCTCAAACGGACAGGACCGTCTGATACGAGTTCTTGCGCCACATGATCAACGGTATCGATCGTCTTCGAACAGAACGCAGTGCGTTGTTGCGGCTTCCGGTCCATCCTGATGCCCCGCGAACCGAAAGCTTCCGCCGGTGGGTGGCGAGGCAGCGTCGTCCGCTCGCGATCGACTTGTTTTCCGGATGTGGCGGGCTCAGCGTCGGCCTTGAGCAGGCTGGCTTCGCCGTCATTCTGTCTGTTGACACCGATCAGTGGGCTTTGGAGACGCACCGCCATAACCTCCCGGGAGCGGCGATCGATCTGGATCTCTCGGACCCGGCAAGGGTGGAGGTCCTCTTGCGGCTGCTAGACGGCCTGCCCATCGACCTCGTCGCCGGCGGCCCTCCCTGTCAGCCGTTTAGTCGCGCCGGAAGATCGAAGCTGCGGGACCTTGTTCGCGACGGCATGCGATCGTCCAAGGACGACCGCACCGAGCTCTGGCAGGCTTTCATCTCGATCGTTGAGCGGCTACGTCCGGCCGCGATAATGCTCGAAAATGTTCCGGATATGGCTATCGGGGACGAGGTGGCCATCGCGCGTGCGATGACGCATCGGCTCGAAAAAGTCGGCTATGACGTGCAGATGCGGCTGGTGGACAGCTGGCGTCTTGGTGTCCCCCAACACAGACAGCGGTTCATCCTCGTGGCCATGCGCGATGGACAGACGTTCACGTGGCCGGCTGAACAGAAAAAGATCACCCTTCGCGATGCCATCGGCGACCTGCCTTTTCTCCGCGGAGGGCAGGGCAGGGCCGAAATGCCGGTCGGCCGCACTTTCTCTGCATTTCAGCGACGTGCGCGCGCTGGGATGAACGGAACATCCGTCGTGTTCGACCACGTTACTCGGCCAGTGCGAGCTGACGATCGGGAGGCGTTCCGCATGATGAAGCCGGGAACGCGGTACGGAGATCTGCCGAAGCACCTGAGACGCTACCGTGACGATATCTTCGATGACAAGTACAATCGGCTGTCCTGGGACGACGTTTCCCGATCGATCACGGCGCACATCGCGAAGGACGGATACTGGTACATTCATCCGTCCGAGTCGCGAACGCTGACAGTGCGCGAAGCGGCGCGGATTCAGACCTTTCCGGATAACTTTCGGTTTGCCGGTACGCGCAGCCATGCCTTTCGCCAGATCGGCAACGCCGTACCGGTAGCGCTCGCGCAGGCGATTGGCCGACAGATCGCCCGCGCTCTTCGCACCCCAGCTACGCCTCCAGAAAAGCGCGCTTCGCACCAACTCGTGCGAGATCCGGGCCGCCCTTCTGAAGTGGGGAGAACGCGACGCCAGGAAGGCGCCTTGGCGTCACCCAGGGCGGCCATGGGACGTGTTGGCAGGTGTCTGCCTTGGCGATCGCAGCGGCGCGCGCGATGAAGTCGTCCAATCGTTCCTTGAACGCTTTCCTTCGCCGACGCGCGGCGTTCACGAACAGATCTCCAGGGAGGCGAGACGGCGTGCTGGAAATCAGCGCGATTCTTTTCTCACCTTGGCACGGACAGCACGAGTCATTGCCAATGACAAGCAAAGCTGGTCCAACGGCCGGTGGGCAACGGCCGCGTCGCTTGGGTCCATCCGACGAGGCTATCGTCCGGACGATCGGGCTCAATGAAGACCGGATCCTCACTTCGACTCCTCTATCGAGGGTGGTCGCGAGGCTGACAGGAACCCGCATCGATGAAGAGCGCCGTCTGTCAGACGGCCGGCTGGCCGTCGCCTTGCTCGTGGGGACAGGAAGAGATGTGCCGGCGCTGAATGCGGCGCTCCACGGCATCGGCCGCGCGATCTGCACGGCTCAGGATCCCAAATGCTCGCGGTGTCCGGTCGCAGCGCATTGTCCAGCATCTGATGTCGAGGCCGCAGAATGACGCAAAGCTCGGTGACAGCCATTAGAGTCCTCCCATCCGCGAGCCGTCTCGTTCATTCGCTTCGCGACCTTGGCTACGGCTTCCCGCAGGCAGTCGCCGACATTATCGACAACAGCGTCGCGGCTGGCGCGACTGCAATCAGCGTGGACCTACGGTTCGATGGACCCGACTCTTGGCTTCGCATCGCCGACAACGGATCCGGGATGGATGGCGACGGGCTGACCGAGGCTATGCGCTACGGCGCAAAGCAGTCATATGAAGAGGATGCGCTCGGGAAGTTCGGTCTGGGCCTGAAGACCGCGTCGCTATCACAGTGCCGGCAGCTATCCGTGGCGAGCCGAAAGTCAGAGCGGTCGCGCATCGAAGTGCGCAAACTCGATCTCGACCACGTCCTCGAATCTGACAGATGGGAAATCTTCGCATTGGATCCAGGCCGGTGTGACGAAAGGCTCGTCGAACCTCTCGGGCAGGGGACCGGAACCGTCATCCTGTGGCAGTCGCTCGATCGGGTTCTCGGCTACAAGATTCCCTCGGGCAAACGGGCTCGCTCGGCGGTTGACTGCGCTGGCGGAGCAGCTGGATCTTCATCTCGGGATGACCTTTCATCGGTTTCTTTCCGGAGAGGTCGTCGGGCGCAAGCGGCTGCGCATCAAGGTTAACGGCTTCCAGGTCTCAGCCTTGGGATCCTTTCGCGCGGGATGAACCCGCCACCGAGGCGCTGCCCGGTTGCGAAATAGAGGTCGTGACTGACGAGAGCGTAGGCCTCGCGCGATTTCAGCCTTTCGTGTTGCCCCCGCGCGAGCGATTCTCCAGCGAGGAGGCATTCCATCGCCACTCGGGACCGAGGAAGTGGAACGCTCAGCAAGGCTTTTACATCTACCGGGCGAACCGCATGATTCAAAGCGGTGGATGGTGCCGGATGCGGGCGCTCGACGAGCACGTGAAACTCGCCCGCGCGTCCATCGACTTCTTTCCGCCGCTCGATCCGGCATTCGAGGTCGACGTATCGAAGGCAAGAGCGGTGCTGCCGGCGGAACTTCGCGAGCGGCTTCAGCAGCCGGTCGAGAATCTCGTGCGGGCGGCGCAGGCTGCATACAGAGCTCATTCCAACGGCCATGGCGGCGGGTTTGCACCTCAACCGACACGCCGGAAATCACCGGGCGTTGTCGTTGCGGGAATTCGTCCAGCGCTTGAAAGCGCCGCACGTAAGGCAGGCGAGACGGGCGCGCTGCAGAAAATCATCCGCCGGCTCCGGAAGTCTCATCCAGGATTTGCTGAACAACTTGGCTGGTGAACAAGTGCACACAAACGAACCCGGGTGAGCGTCAGCGATTCTCGAATCCGGCCTCCTCGCACCTCCTTTTCACGGCAAGTACGCGTGTCGCTTGCCAGTCCGCCGGGATCTTTCCTGGGATCGCACACGCAATCCCGAGCACCGAGTCCTCATCAGGCGATGCAAGCTTGTTCGTACGCGCGAAAGCCCTGAGTTGTCGCCAGAACGTCGATCCGAGCGTCACCACTTCGGAGACGGCGGCGAGCCCATCCGTCACGCGCTGATCTTCTCGGTGCTTTCGATCGTCCGAGCGGGCGTCCGCTCTATCGACAAGGAACAGATCAAGCCCAGGAACAATCGGGACTTCCGTTTCTAACGCCCGCTTTCGGCAAGCCTGCTGCTTTGCCCACTCGGAGATGTTCTGCCCGGCCTGCGGCGGTGACCACAGGACTTGATTCATGACTTCAGCGATCTTCAGAAGTTGACGCTCCAGCACGTCTCCGGTTGTCTGGGCGGCCCACACCTTCAGGTAATCGAGCCGGCCGCCCCCTGATTTGTTTGCGGCGAGAGATGCAAGACTGGCGGTGGTGTACGCCACGATTTGTGCCCGGTAGCCTCTGCCGCTTTCATACCAATCCGCCTTCGACACGAGCGCTTCGGTGGCACGGAACAGAATGGTGCGCGCCGCAGCAGCGCGGTACCAATCGTCGCCGTACACGCTGCGCTTGGTTTCGTCCTCCCACTCGGCCGCAACGCGATCCGCGAAAGCGTCGAACGCCTTCTCCGCGCCCTTGCAGGCGACGTCGGGCAGCAGGTCGAAACAACTCTCGACCTTCGCCAAGCCGGTCTTGGTAATCACCTGGTTCCGAGGGTTCATGCGCTGGAATTGATCTCGCCTGGCGGACGTCTTCAGCGTCGCCTGATCATTGAGATACTGACCCCGCGCCCGCTCGTAGTACCAATGGGTCTGAACCTGAGAACCGCCGATGGCGGGGGCTAGAATGCGCCTGGAGATCTCTTCCATGCGCAGATGGAACGAATGGTTCGCGAAGAAATCGCTCGCGCGGATTGCGTTCTGACTATTCGCGCATCTGGAGATCTCCTGAACAAGACCGCTGGCAATCTCCGGCGCCACGACCGAGAGCTTCATTGGCACGAACACCGAGGCGAGAGGGAGCTTTCCCTCCAGCCGGAGCGCCGCAAGCGACGCGGTCGTCTGCGCGCCATTCACAATCTGCAGATCGCTGACGCCGGTGAGGAGGCGCGTGCCTCCTGGTCCTTCGACCGTGCTGACGGCTGTCGCCGTTGTGGCGATCCCGTTGTTGTACGCGAAGAAGCGGGCTGGCTCTTTGGCGAGCGTGGACGCGATCCCTTTGTTGACGTTTCCGCGCCGGCCGAGGAAAGTTCGCACGTTGCCTTCCAAAAGCCGACTCCCATGGCGGAGATAAGTGTCAGCAAGGAAATCGCCGGGGACGACGGCGAGATATGCGTCGTAGTCGCCGACTCCCACGGCAGCGGGCAGCACGGCAAGGCCTCCACCGGGCAAGGAGCTCAGGTCGACAAACAGGTCGTCGCGGGCGTTCCTCGCGTCGTGGATACGCTGAAGGCGTGTGATATCCCAGATCTGGAAGGTGACAGCGACACCGTCCGAGCTTTCCTGAGGCGGGATCTCGCGCAGCCGTTCGCTAACCATGCGATCTGTCAAGATGTGAAGTCGAACAGCCGACGGTTTGGCGGATGTCTCAATCCGGCGCGCCAGGGCCCACAAGGGCCGGCTCTCTTCGATGTTGTGCGTCAGCCATTTGTCACGGGCCTGCTCATAGACGCCCAGCAGCCGGTTGAATCCCTGCTCACGAGCTTCTGACAGCGCGATCCTCGGTGGCATTTCATTTCCACCATCGCGAATCGCGATGAACAGATGCAGCGACAAATCCGCATCATCCAAGGAGAAGGCATCGATTTCGAGCCGGCGGCCGCGATGCCCTTCAAGCTTCTCAGCACAGATCTCCGCCTCCGGTGCTTCGCCCGCCTCCCGCAGGCGCTCCAGAACCTCCGAGACGAAACCCTCGCGCAAACCTGTGGCGTGAGTTTCAGCCTGTGATGCCGCAGCCGCCAGCAGGTCCGCCCGGAACTCTTTCTCGGTCATGAACCACCATGCCAGATCGTGCGGCCGTGCCCGGGCAACACGATCGAATAGTTGACGTCCTCGACACCGGCGGGGACCGAGGCATGCGTCAGCCTTGGAAAATGAATATCGACGTCGTGTGCCTCAATGGCAGCCGGCCGGAGGGCAAAGCTGTCGTGAGAAGGGTGCTCGTGCCAGCCCGCGGATGCGAGCGCAGCATCGAAATCAACCAATGCATCGGGGTCTTGTGCCAGTTGCGTCCGCAGTTGTGAGACGAGGAGCGGAACCGTCGCTGCGCCCGGAGCCGAAGCTCCTGTCACTTCTGCCCTCACGACCATCAGGACTAGCGGATCGTTCCCGGCGTTAAGCTGACCGAGACCGTTAACCCGGATCGTATCGGCAGCGCGGCCGATCGTCTTCACCTCGATTCGCACGCCGGATGGCAGTAGAAAATCCTGAGGGCTCCCGTGAGGGCCGGTCCAGGCTTTGACGGCGACACTCGGAGTAAGTGTCGGAAGCAGTTCGGTCTTCAGGACGAACAGCTCTCCGATTAGGCCTCGGAGGACCGATTCATCCAGTCCTGTCCCATCCCGCTCGAGCAGATTCCGCCATCGATCAATCCGGCCGATCACTGCAGACGACAGGGTTGCCTCGTCGATGCCCGTCCGGGTGAAAGCGATGATGTCCCGGCACAGTGCCGCGAATACCGCCAACAGCTGCGGCTCGTGCAGGACAATCCGTAGGGACCAGCGCCCATCGGCGCGAACGCCCTGTTCGATGTTCAATGCGCGCAGCGGACGCGTTTCCGCAGCCCTGGTCCCACAGACAGCGACCAAGCCGGGGCGATCGGGGGCCTCGAAATCGGCGTACAGGTCGAGCGGATGCGAGGCGTCGACGCGACGCTGACGCGAGCCTCCCGACGACACCCGCAGCTCGTTCCACAGCTGCTCAATCGTCGGGATCGGTGTCATCCAGATCGTCCTCGTCGAGATCGTCAGGCATCAACTCTCTCTGCGCCACGCGATTGAGGCGATAGCGCACCAGATTTTTAGATTGATCCTGATCTTTCGTACCGGGGAAGTGCAGACCAAGGGCTGGAAGGATCAAGGCGTCGCGATAAGGGACTTTCTTGTCGGCTTCGTAGCCCCGCACGAGATAAATGACCATCAGAGGCCCCGTCATCGCTCGCCGCAGGTCATCCTCGGGAGCGCCCGCAAGGTCCCGGAACCGCTGTGCCGCGAGCGCGTGGCGCAGGTCAGACCGACTGCCGACCCGCGCGCTCTTTCCTGAGATCAAGAGAGATCCGCCGTAGCTGAGTTTCACTTTCCGCTGCGTTGCTTTGAGGTCAATCTGCGGCAGCGCAGAGATCGTGACCGTGCCACCGTCGCCGGCGATCGGCAGCGCGATAGTCCATTCAGACAAGAGGGGTCCGCGACCAGCCGTGTCGCGCAGGAAGGTCGCGATGCTATCGCCTTGAAAGTCGAAGTTCAGGGGGTGTATCAGGAAGGTCTCCAGCAGATCAGCGACCGTCTCTGCCGGGACACCGCGCCAGACGACCGCATTACCCTCTGGTCCGTTGCGGGAGCCAAGCCTTTCCATGAAACGCGACAGATGATCGAAATTGGTCTCGTTCCGTCTTTTGTCGTTGTACAGGCGCGCCGACTCGATCATTCGTCCCATGAGCGAGACGTCCCAGACCTGGTCCACGTCCATGCCGGTGCTCATCTTGTTGCGCGCCGTGATCAGAAGCACGGTGTCGGGATGCGTGCGCACGCGGAGCCCGAACTCGCGCGGCGTAGCCTTCATCCGCTTCATCCTCGCGAAATCGCGCTTGAGTTCTCCCGTCGCCCGGGTCACGTGCTTGTACCAGCCCTCGGCCTCCTCGGTCAGCCATACGCGGCAGAGGTCCAGGTAGCCATCCCGATAGCCGAACCAACGTCCCATTTGAAGGAGCGTGTCGTATGCACGCGGGTCGCGCCGGAAATAGCTGGTCGACAGACCTTCCAGTGTCAGACCGCGCGAAAGACTGTTGCCTCCCACGGCTATAACCCTGACACCTGGAAATTTATCGGTGACGCCGTAGTCCAAGCTCGCGGCGCCGGTCCTCTGGTTCACGGCCTGAACTCGTACAGGCGCAATGGCCTCATGCAGGGCGCCGAGAACTCTCGACCACGACGCGCCGCAGGAGCTGAAATCGGTGTCGAAGGTAGCCGCCAGCGCCGCGATTTCCGGGGAGTGGGCGGCCGCTCGTTCGGGAGGAAGCGCGCCATGGAGCCGCACGGCCCTGCGGATATCCTCCAAACTCACGTGAATCGCATCGGCAACGCTGTCCTGTACCGCCGTAAAACGCGACACATTCACCAGCATCGAGCGATGGATCGGCCCTGCGCCAGGCTCGCCATCAGCTGTCCGGATATCTCGGATGGCGCATGTCAAAAGATAGGATCGTAACGCAATGAGGAGAGACTCTGGAAGTGGACCGGGCTTGAAATCCTTCCCATGCTTTTCCGGAAGCCACTCATCGCCGTCGGTGATCGTGCGGACAGATGTCGCCGCCGCCGGCAGGCCTTCCGGCGCCTCTCCAGGAAACAGCGCGTTCATTCCGACATAGTTCGTCGGCTGTTCGAGAACATGGATGAAATCGCGCGGAAAAAGGTCATCGCCCAGCATCTCGGCGGTGGACGAGGGATCGATGAAGATGTTTGCGAACGGCGTGGCTGTGAACCCGATATAACTTGATCTCCTGAACAGAGACAGCAGGTCGCGAATCGCCTTGTTGATGGCCGTCGTCTCGTCAGGATTCTGTTTCGTATTGATCGATGCGTTGTCGGCCTCATCATCGATCATCAATAGCGGGAGATCGATCTTTCCGTCGCGATCGGCGTTCCGCGCGCGCAGCCAGCCCGCCAGCCGCTCGAGCACCCCCTTGTTCTTCTTCGTAACGACGAGCACCGGCTCTTTGATCGATTCGATCGAGATGTTGAGCGCCGAAGCGGCGTTCTTACGAAAATCCCGATCTCGTGACGTGAACACCACGCCGTCGCGACGCCCGTCTATGAGGCCGACACCGACATGCTTCTTGTGTCGGGCCTGACCCGCCAAGTAGTCACGACTGTCGAAGCCGATGAAGGCATTGTCCAGACGCTCCTGCGTTTGTCTGCGTACGTTCTCGAGCGTCCCTGTCAGCAGGATGATCATCCTGTATTCGGCGTCGGCGGCCTTGCAGATAAGACCGGCATAGGACGCGGTCTTGCCCGACTGGACGTCACCCATGACGAGGCCGCGGCGCTGCCAGGGAGCCTTCGATGCCGGGTCACCCAAGAGATCAAGTAGTTCGTCGTTTGAGCGGTCGAGAGTGGCCATCACCAGCGGCGGCCAGCCCGATCTGAGAAGCAACTCGCGATAGCGGCTCCAGTAGAACGGGTCGATGGTGCTGCGCCGTGCGTCGAGCCATGGCGTGTGGTCCGCCTCCGACGTTAGGGTCTGGCCCATGTCCATGCGGATTGCGAACCTGGCGTGAAGCAGCTTCCGCGCGGTTGCTATGGTTTCCGGTGCAGCACCGAACGCTGATGACATGCGGTCCAGAACTTCATCGATCTCCGCTTCCGTCGGTGGCGGGTCGAGACGGAGTAACTGCGCGGATGCAGCTGCGAGTGCTTCGGGCGTAGTGGCGCTCATGTGCGAAGTGCCTCAGCGATCTGCCGCGCATATTCGGGATCACGACTGAACGGGTCGGTCAATGGGAGACGATCCAGAAGCAGCTGCCCGGCTCCCGGCTGGTCCTCAAAGGCATCAACCATCCTTCTGGCCAAGGCCTGAAGATTTTCCCTATCCATTTCGGGGTTTTCGACGACTGGCAAATCGTTGCTGATGTGGAGATGTATGTCGTGTATCGGCAGGAGTTCCTCTATCAGACGCAGGAACGCCTCCAGATCCAGAGCCGACTGGCCAGGTGTCAGCATGGCTGCAACGGCCGGGTGCGTGCGGTTCACCTTCCACGCGGCAGCGCCATCGCGGCTGTCCTGACGCGCCCAGACGGGAATGCGGTCCGCGTCCTGTTGCTGCGTACCTTTGTAGGTATAGACGCGCCGGCTGCGAATCGTGGCGGCGCCCACAATTCGCTTCAGCTCCGGTCGCAGTGCGGCGGGCGGTTCGGCCATCGTCTTCCTGATGTCGACCTTCCAGAGGTGATCGAGTTCGACCGGTATGTCGACGCGGACACGCGCGAGCCGGATCAACTCGTCAGACGGGACGATTCGAAACCAGCCACCAGGAACGACGAGTCTTCCGCCGCGATAGACGTAAAAGCCGTGGCCGGTCTTGAGACTCTCCCTGCCACCGGCGCGAGCCAGTTCCCCCGGTTTCATGCGGGAAGGGAATGGCAGCACGAATGGTGAAACAGTGACCGGATGACCCTCCACCATGAAACTTTCGCCGTGAAGGCTCTGACCGCGCGCATGGCCCTCCAAAAACGGATCGAGCCTTTGGAGGGGGCGATCGTTGACTGTGATATCAAACGGCCCCGCCACCTCGCCGGCAAGGAATCGGTGGAACACCATGGCCAGGTGATCGGCTACATCTTCCATGCTGACATCGAGGGCGTGACTCGGGTTGGAGATGCCATTGGTCGCCAGGCGGTCGAGGTTCTGCCACACTACCGCCGTTCCACGGCCGTTCGCCCGCAACAAATCGAGGACGTCTGCTGGCACCGATGAGGCCTCGGGTCTATCAAGCCACCAGGTTCTACGGCGTTCACACTCATCGAGGTCCCAACGCGCAATAGCGAGATTGCCGGTGGAACAGGACACGACAGTCAACCGTCTGCACTGCGAAAGGGACGCGGTCTTCAGACCCAATCCGAATCGGCCAAGGTCGATGCCTGTGCTCGGCAAGCGCGGATCGCGGCTGCCAAAGCGCATCGCGGAGAGAAGGGTTGAGTCGTCCATGCCGTCGCCATCGTCGATGATCGCGACGAGCGGTTCCGGCGCTGCAGTGAAGCGAATGGCTACGTGGCGCGCCTTGGCGGCGATGCTGTTGTCAACAAGATCGGCGACGGCCGCAGGGGTTGTGTACCCGACTGCTCTCAACGATTGCATCAGCACCGGTGCAACGGGCGGCAATTCAATTCCGCCCGCCGGCCGTTGATCCACCTTAGCCTCGTTGGATTGGCCGTCTCTCCGGCCTTGGATTACGCTCATTGGGCTGTCTCCGGCTCGTCGCTGCTTTCCCTCAGTGTCACACCGCCGGTGCGTACCCATTCGTCCACTTCGGTCAACCTGAACTTCAGCAAGCGCCCTATCCGATGAGCTGGCAATCCTCGAGCTTCGACCCAACGGTAGACGGAATCTTTGGCAACGCCCAAGTGATGGGCGACAACCTCCACAGAGACCCACCTCTCTAGATCGTTCGTCACACGAAACTCGTCCGTAGTGCCATCACAGCGGCGCCGAAGCTCATCGGTAGTTCACGTTACCACGGATGAGCCGACTCTTCAAAAACAGGCGGAAATCGACCAGAGTCGTTTCAAGTCGACTCACTGGTGGACTGTGGCGGCGGCGAAGTGGGCTGTGTGGACCCTTTCGTTCGACTTCTCGTCCGTTATGCTTGCCTCGCGCGGAGGTACGCTGGAAAGCGGGCTGATCGAAATCTCGACCACGCACCGAGAACCGCCAGGACGTCGTTTTTTGGCGCGACGAAATAACTGGGTGCATTCACCAGAACGACGTTTTTAGGGTCCGCCTGCCTTCGAACGACATCTTGCCGGAATGGGTTACGACCTATGTGAATAGCCTTCCAGGTCGTGCATTCTTTGAGGATGCTTCGAAGCAGACGACCAATCTCGCTTCGATCAACCTGACGCAGCGTAGGGGGGCCCGATCCCGCTACCTCCGCTGGCCGAACAACACCGCATCGTCGCCAAGCTCGATGAGTTGATGGCCCTTTGCGATCGGTTGGAGGCAAGCCTCACCACCGGCTGGCATGCCCGCCGCCGTCTGCTCGATGCAACGTTGCGCGAAGCTTTAGCACCGGTCGGTCGGCAGACAGTGCACGAAGAGCGAACTGCTGGTACTGCCGGCAGGGACGGTACGGACGCTAGGGACAGCGCTGCCGCGCTTCGCGCCCAACGCTGAGTGGCGGTCGGCACAGCTTCCTCTCGTATGTGCGGGCCGCCAGTGTCAGCCCTGAGTCGTTCTTTGGGATGTCAGCGACGCGCACCTCTACTTGATGACTCCAAAGATTAACAGGAGAATCGGGGTGCCCATCAACAATGCGAAGAAGATTCCAACACCGATGAGGACCTGTTCCACTTTTGATCGTGAACGTGCCGTCTGCGCTGATGGGGCGGCCTTTACATCAATTGCGGGGGATTTCTTGCGGGCAGCGGCAATACCACCGACCAGCAGGACGACGAGTCCAAAACCGATCTTCGTCACTCCCCCAGACATCGCGTTGTCCATGATGCGGTTGACGTCTGCACTCTGTTCGAGGACGGTGCCCTTATACAGGTTCTGCGTCGAGGCTCCTCCGTAGTATTCGCTTACACCCATCAACAGTAACCACAGACCGATGAAGGCGAGAATTCCGCCGATAGCTGCAGAAGGTGAAGCAACGGTCGATGGCGGCGGGCCCACACGATACTTGGACGGTTTGGTCATAAACGATCTCCTCTACGGTGCCGTTTTTTTCATGATGATCGCCACTTCGTTAGTCGCTCCTTGGCCGATGGCACTTGAAACATTGCCAGCCATCTCCCAGCCCTCCGTGCCGAGCGCATTCAACTCGTTAGCCAGCCATTCGTCGTCAATTTTTCCTCCGCGGAAAAAGGCACCGGTCGGAGAAAATTTAAAAACGTGATAGGTCCACTTCGTCAACTTCGTTCTCCGTTTGTCGAATCCTCGTCACTCCCGCGGGGGGTGACCGCGGCGCGACGTTGTTGTTATCGACGTGTGCGGCGTGCCGCAATTAGCTCCTCAGACGCGGCGTCGCGCCACGCTGCGAGTGCAGTGCAGATGGTGCCAGGGGCCTTAAGAGGTCAAGGATCTGGATACTACCGGGTCCCGCCGCGGTGCATCGCTCGAGGCTCGCAGCCGCCGTCAGAGAATGTCACAATTCTTAAGGTGAACATTGAAGAGCAAGCCGTTTACCGTTCCGCGGAGGGTGACGATGTCGCCCTTGTGTAGGGTGCCAGCTCGTTTCACTCCTTTGTTCGATAACGAGCACTGAACAGTGGGAATCTCAAAGTCTTTCCCAGTGCCGACGGTTACATAAGGGTTATCTAGAATGTCCTTCTTGAAATCCACCACGAGACCAGTCACCCGAATCGCTTTTCCCATAAACGAGGTGTCAGCGGCGATCTCGTTGTCTTTGTAAGATGACAAGAGCAATTGAAGACTGACGGTCTCTCTAGCACCTTCCCGAGTTCCGCCGCGTCTCTGGAACGCAGCTCGTCGGCCTGTCGCTGTTGGGACGCTGCCCGCTCCTCAGCTCGTCGCTGTAACTCGGCTGGAGTCGGTGGCGGCAGCGTGGCTCCAAACGCGCCCAAAAACACGATGAAGCCCACTGCGCTTGCGAGACATAGTTTGCCGGAGCGGCCGCGCGGCTGCGGACCAATGGTAGCGAAGGCACCACGATTCCCAGGACAAAGTAAAGTGTCGCGAACATCAAGAGGAATGCCAGCAGGCCGAAAATAGTGGTCAAGTAACGCTTCCTCCCTCACGGAAACTGTTTCTGGGCGGCTAGTGCGAGGTGTCAACTGCCCGGGGCCACCCATGTCGACAAATTGGCGACACCGATAAGGGTAGCGAACTCCCCGCGATCTCGACATAACCGGGGAGGCCAAATCCGGCTCGCTCTGGCGCGAGCGGTCAATGGGAGTGCCACCGGCGGACAATCGTGCGAACGGCGGTTCGTCGAAGGTTGGGGTGGATGCGGCCGGGACAGCCGGTGGCCCGACAAAGTGCGCCGCTCAAGGCGGCCTTTTGACGTGAGCTTGTCTTTAGCTAACGCGACAATATTCAGCAGCATTCAGCGGCACATGGGCAGCACTCGACGCGTGGAAATGTTTAGGAAATCACCGAGTTCGCCCAAAGTGTCCATGCCATCATCTACGTCTGCAAAACCTCCAGCCTCCGGCGATCACGGCTGCCTCGCAGGGCGCGGCTCTCGCGCACCTCGACCAGCACGCCCGCGCGCTGATGCGCGACATGCTGGGTCCCGAGACGATGTCGCGGCTCAAGCCGATTGCCTGAGCCGCACTTCCTGTTCATCGGGTGCGCCGACAGCCGCGTCCCGCTCGAGACGCTCACCGGGCGCTGCCCGGCGAGATGTTCGTGCACCGCAACATCGCCAATCAGGTGCTGACTGGCGACCTGAACGCGCTTTCCGTGTTGAAGTACGCCGTCGAGGTGCTCGACGTGGAAGCACGTCATCGTCTGCGGGCACTATCAGTGCGGCAGCGCGAAGCCCGCCATGGGTGACGAGCCCTACGGGCTGGTCGACCACTGGCTGGCCGGCATCCGCGATCAGGTACGGCGGCATCACTCCGAGCTGGAGTTCTATTCAACCGAGTCCGCGCGCTTCAACCACGTAGAGGAGCTGAACGTCCTGCGGCAGGTCTACAACCTGTCGCGAACGCCGATCGTGCAAAGCGCGTGGAAGCGCGGCCGCCGGCCGATGCTCCACGGCATCGTCTACGACCTGCGCGACGGGCCGCTGAAGCAGCTGGTGCTGCAGGTGGACGGGCAGGACAAGGTGAGGGCGTTGCTGGAGGCGGATCGGAGGGCGGTTGGCGTATAGCGAATCTGTTGATCTGGAGATCTCGTGATCTCGTGATCAATGTTCGGATCTGCTGATCTGGTGATCTATCTGGCGATCTCGTGATCTATCTCGTGATGTGGTGATCTATCTGGTGATCTGAGACTCGGGTCGCCCCGCTTTGTTGGTTTCCCTTTCGTAAGTTCCCAGCCAAAATTCGCTTCAGCTTGTCTTGTGGCGGCACGGCGTGTGTCTTTTATGACGCCGGGCTGTGAAGTGGCGCGCAGAGATCGCGATGGCAGGAGTCTTGCCTGTCGCGCGGCCAATTGGACGTTGCGCGCCGTCGTCGGTTCTCGCCG
The DNA here is from genome assembly GCA_963807105.1 of uncultured Acidobacteriota bacterium. Classification (GTDB taxonomy): domain Bacteria; phylum Acidobacteriota; class Vicinamibacteria; order Vicinamibacterales; family UBA2999; genus DASPWV01. Next base: position 1,778,569 of record CAWEAM010000003.1, read on the forward strand.
GCGCCGGGCGTCCCGTAACGAGCCGTGTTATCCATCGAGACCCTGGGCCTGCTGCTGATCGGTCCGTATGTGATCGACGCAGTGGTCGTGTGCGATCCGGGAACCACCCAGATCGTCGGATGGGAGCCCGGTACCGCGCGCCTGCGAAAGGGCCTCCACCTGTCGCTTGGGCGGACTCGCCTGATTGCGATGGGCCGCCTGCTACCGCCGCTCGATCCGCCACTGCTCGTCAACGGCCATCGCCTGGAGACTGACACGTGCGCACATTCTTAGCATTGGTGCTTGTCTTAGGAATAGGGTCACGTGCGGAGGCCCAATGTTCAGCATCGACGCCTTCTTCCTCCACGAGTCAGCGACAAATTCAAGTCAACCTGGAATGTCCCGGAGCGAGCTTTTTTACGCTTTCTGAGACACCCGACTTCAAAGAGTCTGATACTACAGGCGTTGCCATCGAGATTACAAACGTCGATCCCAACAACGACTTTGTCGATATTTCGGTCACCTATCCGGCGGGCACTCCAACTTTTCCGGCTCAACCTTTTCGTATGCCCACAGAAACCAAATCGCCGCGCGTTCTCGGCGTCTTGGTCGATTTTGCCGCCGGAAATGAACTGACACTACCTCAATATGCGACGCCAGCGTTCTTACACAAACTTCTGTTTAGCGGCAACCACGACGGCCGTTTGCTTTACAACAGTCTCGGGGCTTGGCTTCAACAAAACTCATACGGAGTAGTGAGTGTGGCGGGTGACGTTTATCCCGGAGTCGTGCATCTCGATGCGGTATCCGTTTATCGACCTTACCTCGGTGTTCAAGGCATGTTTAAAGCCGTTGCCGATAACCTTGTCGCGACAGGTTACATCGATCCCCTCAACAATCCCTATGATATTTTGCTTATATATTCCGCAGGCGGGCTCGCGACTTCGTCAGCCGACTTCTACAATTTTAATAGCTATTGGCAATACAAAGGCTTTGAGAAAATCCTACAGGTCGATATACCCATCGACAGCACCTCGGTTCTCTACTCTCAGATTCAGCATGAGGCGGCCGTCGTCAACTCCGATGGCGTTATTGTCACGAAGTACAGATCCTGGAGGTACAACGGCAAGCGTATGGTTGGCGGCCGATGTGAACCACACCGGCATTAACTACTTCGCCTCGATGGCGTGGGCCTTTCAGGGAGGGGTACCGTCCATCAGCAACCAACTCATTCGATATATTAAAGTGAATCAACCGCTGAGTCCGGGAACCTCAGTGATCGTGACATATCAGCCACATCACTACTTTAAAATTGATGAGGCCACGCGAATCGCTCTGCCTCCAGACACTTTGTTCGGCGACAATTTGAACTGGTTTGGACTCATTTCCCATGAATTCATGCACCTCGCAGGTAGCCTTCTCACCACCTCTTGGAGTCTGTCTCCAAATATGGGCATCGGCGATCTTTACGACCAACCTTGGGAAGTAATTAGGGAATATGACCTCATGGCAGGCGGAGGGTACACTGCCACTTACGCCTTTAATCCTTACCTCAATAAATCGATCCGCTATGATACACCCACGCACTTTAGCGGTTACACTAAAGTGCACATGGGTTTGTTGGCACCCTATACTGTCGGATATGGTCGCAATGAGACCAGCTTGCGACTTTATCGAAGCGAGGAAGTGGATTTTCTCAGCTCAGAGAACCGAATCAAATTGATCACAGTTCCGCTCAGACCACCAGGAGACAAGATCGGCATGCAGTTGGTCGGCTACAACAATACAGCCACCAAGAAATATTACGGTGACGATTTTCTGATTCTCGAATGGCGAAGCAAAGCTCCATTTTCCGATGGTAAGATCAACTTCGACCAGCCTCTCTCCAGCGAAGGCCTGGTCATTTATCGCGCCCTCAACGGGGGACCGAGCCCCGCGAACGCCAGTTACTATCATGGCAATCACGAGCAGAACAATATCGCAATCCAAGATGCCACTCCACCCCTGCCGCCCTACGCCTCATTGAATGACTATACTGTCGTTCGGCAAAGTTCGATTTCAACGACTTCGCCTGCGACATTTGGACCCGCATCTGGAGTTTATCGCTACCTCGCCTCTGAGGTTCAGAGTTGGAAAAATGCGGGCGACACAGCCAATTTGGATATCCAATTGTCAGCGGGAGCTGGAACGAAGACCGTCTACGCGAAGTTCATGGACCTGAGTGGGAATATCGTAGGCACCTCGTCCTTTCAGGTCACACTCAACGAAGCGGATACGATGCCACCGACGGCACCAACCGCCTTGACCGCCGTCTCAGTCAGTTCTTCGCAAGTGAATCTCAGTTGGAATGCGAGCGCAGACGCAGTTGGCGTGACCGGTTATGATATTTTGCGCAATGGTGTGTTTCTCCGAACCGTGACGGGGTTGACGTCCTCAGATACTGGGTTAGCGGCCTCGACCACCTATTCTTACTTTGTTAAAGCGCGGGACGCCGGCGGAAATCCCAGCAGTCCATCGAGCACGGTTTTCGTGACCACTCAAGCGCCGTCTGTGACGACCGCCACAATCACAGGCACGGTTTCGAATGCAGCGGGCGTAGCTGTTGCGAGTGCGAAAATCGAAGTCGGATCCGGTAAGACCAAGAAAACGTCTTATGTGAATTCCAGTGGTCAATACACGATCGCGGGTGTGGCGGCGGGCACTTACACTGTGACATTGTCGGCGCGAGGCTATGTGGCACAATCGATCAGCGTCACGTTTAGCGCCGGTCAGACACTGACCCGCAACGTGACTCTGCAAGTGCGTTAGTTGAATGTTGAGATTATATGGAGCGGGTTAGAACGGCATCGCCCACCACGTGTCGCGTGGCGACCACGGCGCGGATGATCGCCGCGCGCGTCTTGTAGTTCAGGGTCCGAGGCCCGCTCCTACGCGGAGCTCTTTCTGAAGACGACGCCGGCGGTTTCGCGCGAGCAGGAGTTCGTCCCGGATCGAACAGCGGCGGCCATGGCGGGGCGTGAGGCCGCCGCGAACGCTCTCCGGCGCGTCGCCGCGCTGGCGCCGGCGTACGACGCATTGTGAAATCCCAGGACAAGACTGACACAGCCAGCTCTTTTCTCGCGGCCCAGCGGCCTAGCTCTAGCAGGGTGCTGAAAAAGTAAGCCCAAGGGGATCGACACCATGATCGCCCCGTACTACCATGCTCCCGTTGAAGGGAGCCCACTGATGCGCGGATCTGACGAGCAGCCCGGCTATCTGTTTAGTTACGTTTCTGCCGAAGCGCGCGTGCCGCCGGATCACCCGCTGCGGCCGTTGCGGCTGATCGTCGACGCCGCGCTGGGTCGGCTCTCGCCGCGGTTCGAACAACTCTACGTGCGGTTCGGTCGTCCCTCGATTGCGCCGGAGAAGTTGCTGCGTGCGCTGCTGCTCCAGGTGCTGTACACCATCCGCAGTGAGCGGCAGCTGGTCGAGCAGCTGCAGTACAACCTCCTGTTCCAATGGTTCGTCGGGCTGTCGCTCGACGATGCCGTGTGGGATGCGACGACGTTCACGAAGAATCGCGATCGCCTGTTGACCGGCGACATCGCCGAGGCGTTCTTTCAGGAAGTGCTGGCGGAGGCGCGCGCCCACGGTCTGTTGTCGACGGAGCATTTCACCGTTGATGGCACCTTGCTCGAGGCGTGGGCCAGTCAGAAAAGCTTTCGGCCGCGCGACGAGGATGGCCCCGACCCGCCGACGGGCGGCAATCCCGACGTGAATTTTCGCGGCACGCCGCGGCGCAACGACACGCATCAGTCGACGACCGATCCCGACGCGCGCTTGGCCAAAAAGGGACCGGGCCGCGAGGCGAAGCTCAGTTACGCCGGGCATGTCCTGATGGAGAACCGGCACGGCTTCGTCGTCGACACGATGCTGACGCCCGCGGATGGCTACGCCGAGATTGATGCCGCCCTCGTCATGTTGGAGGCCTTGCCCCCACGGTCGGGGATCACCGTCGCGGGCGACAAGGCGTACGACGCCGGGCGCTTTGTCGACGAGTGTCGGCACCTGGGCATCACGCCGCACGTCGCGCAGAAGACCAGTCAGAGCGCCATCGACCGACGCACGACCCGCCATGCGGGCTACGGCGTCAGTCAGCGGCGCCGCAAACGCGTGGAAGAGATCTTCGGCTGGATGAAAACGACGGGGCTGCTGCGCAAGCTGCGCCACTGCGGCGGTCCGCTCGTCGCGTGGATCTTCACCTTCACCGCGGCCGCCTACAACCTGGTGCGGCTGCGGACCCTGCTCGCGGCAGCGGCCTGAGCAGCCGCGGCGACGAGCGAATGATCGGCCAGTGAGGTAGAACATGCGCGTAGAAGCCGGACTGTTTTCTCCTACTTTTTCAGTGCCCTGCTAGAGTGGAGAGCGATGACGAAAGCCCATCAAGCGAGAGTAATGGCCTGGCGCCTGAAGGTGCTGCAGTGGGCGGGTGACTGTCCACGCAGCGTCGCCCGCACCTGCCGGCATTTTGGTCTCTCCCGTCCGACGTTCTACAAGTGGAAAAAGCGATCTGAGGCGCACGGCGCGGCGGGGCTCGGTGACCGTCCGCGCACGCCGCACTCCTCGCCGAACACGACGAAAGCCGAGGTGGTGAGCAAGATCCTCTACCTCCGGGAGCAGTACCACTTCGGTCCGGGCCGAATCGCGGACTATCTGAAGCGATTCCATCAGGTAGTGATTGCGCGGTCGTCCGTGCATCGCATCCTCGGCAAGCACGGCATGAGCCGCCTTCCAGCCAATCAGAAGCATCGCCCGCACAAGGAGCGCTGGCAGCGCTATGAGAAGCCACAGCCAGGCCACCGTCTACAGATGGACGTGAAGTTTCTCGAGCGGATCCCGGGCACGCGCAAGCGTCTCTACCAGTTCACCGCGATCGACGACTGCACACGCATTCGCGTGCTGAAGCTCTACGACGCGTGCAATCAGCGCACGGCCATTCGCTTCGTCGACGAGGTGCTTCGCCGCTTACCCTTTCGCGTCCACGTCGTGCAGACCGATAACGGCGCCGAGTTTCAGTCACAGTTTCATTGGCACGTGGAATCGCGCGATGTTCGCCACGTCTACATCCGGCCGCGCACACCACGCCTCAATGGCAAGGTCGAGCGGTCGCACCGCGTCGACGCCCAGGAGTTCTACCAGCTACTTGACCGCGACGGCGTCAGCGACGACATTCACTTGTTCAATGAGAAGCTGCGCGAGTGGGAGGACTACTACAATTACCACCGCCCGCACGGAGCGCTGGATGGTCAGACCCCGTACGAGCGACTCGTAGCGAAAACCAAAGCTGGAGTGTTGCCGAGGTCTTGAGACCGTACACTCGCAAAGTGGTCGGGGCGACTGGATTCGAACCAGCGACCCCCTGCGCCCAAGGCAGGTGCGCTACCAGGCTGCGCTACGCCCCGACCCGACGACCTTCAAGTCTACTGCGCTTTCTCGCCCCCCGCTCAGTCCCGCCCGCTCCGCGCAAACCCACGTTCGCAGCCGCTCGTGGCCGGAGACATCCTGAGCTCGGGGACGTTGACGGATTCGCAACCGGTTGGGCGCGGCGAAACGTGGACCGCCACGATCGATGGGATCAACCTGCCTACGCTGACGCTGCGAAGCTTCTCAGCGGGAGCCCGCTCGGGTTCGCCAACCGAACGCGGAGCACCGTCGGGCTAAGGGGCATCCAGATTGATCCCGAACGGCAGTTGGGTTGACGCTGCTGGGCCGTGCGGCCGTGTGGAGATGGCCGCGCAGTCCTGTCGACCGCACGAGAAGGCTCTGGGGACCCGCGAGCTTTGAAGGGGCCCCAAAACCGCCGAAGGATCGCGAGCGGTTTTGGGGGCTCGCGTCACGCGGCCGGCAGCGGCCCTCGCAGCGCGGACCGGCCATCGGAACCCGGCCGCCACGGACCAGCAGCGTCAACCCAAGTGCCGTTAGGGATCAGAGCATTCTCCTAACGCGCGAATACACGATTGACGTGCTCAGCCCGTAGACGATGTGCGCGGCGAGGTGCTGCGCGTTGGTCGCGGCGGGATAGGCCTGGAGCGGCCACGGCGACAGCCCCACCATCGGCAAGCCCAGTTGATCGGCAATGACCCACAGCTCCGCGCCGAACGCCGTGCCTCCCGGCGCATGCTCGGTTTCGCGCCACATGCCGTAGCACGCTCCAGCCGCGGCGCCGAAGGCGTAGTGGGCGAGCGGTCCGCCGATCTCCGTCTTCTCCTCCTCCGTGAGATGACGCCCAAGGGCGGCGGTCGCCGCCACGTCCGCCGCTTTCATCGCGGCATCATCGTCGGGATCCACGGGCTTGTTCGACTGGGGATTCTCGGAACCGGTCTGCCCACGGCCGCTCAACACGACGTGGAACCGTGTCATCACCCAGGACGCCGCAATACCCGCCACGGCACCGGCGATGGCGCCCTTCCACACTTGAGGTTCTCGATGATTCATCTCATGCGGCATGCAGGCCTCCAGAGGAACCTCTAGCAACAGCTGGACCAGCACCGTCGGCCGGAACGTGATCGAATTCGCTAGACGCGAGCGATCGGCCATTCGGCGTCGCGTTGGTAACCATAGAACTCGAGCTGTGAGCCGCTGAGTTGACGGTTTGCACATTGCTCGCAGGAGGCTGGACAGATGGGAAACGGGATCACCTCGCCCCTGCCTGGCTTGATCCTGGCGACAGCGGCCGAGGCACGCGCAAAAGCGTTGAACGGTCACGGAGCCAAAGAGGTTGGCGCTGACGTGGCCCTTTGGCGACCACGGCGGTTTTTCACGGCGTTCAACCGGGGGCAATTTGCAATGAAGCCACTCGCGTTGCTATCCAGTGCACTGATGTTGTCGTGGTCACTGTCGGCATGCGGCGACGATACGCCGACGCGCCCAACAAACATCGCCGGGAGCTACATCCTGGTCAACGCTAATGGCCAAGGGCTACCGGCCGTGGTGAGCCAAGGTGCCAACTTTCTGCAGGAGGTGACCGGCGGTTCGGTGGAACTTCGCGGGGATAGAACATTCACCTGGCGCACAGACTATCGCTACACCCAATCCGGGCTGGTGACGACGTCGACGAGCTCTGGCGGCGGCAGCTACAGCTTAGCGGACACCGCCATCACGTTTGCCCTCGAGCCTGGGACCGACCGTCTCACCGGCACGCTGAGCAACGGAGTGCTGACGATGAGGGCGGACGTCGAGCTCGTCTATCGCAAGTAGCCGACAACGACGTTCCGGCCCTCCCGGCCCCGTCCGCTAGAGCTGATTTCACAACGTGACCTACCCCGAACGGCGGTTGTGTTGAACGCTGCTGGGCCGTGCGGCCGTGTGGAGATGGCCGCGCAGTACTGCCGACCGCGCGAGAAGGCTCTGGGGACCCGCGAGCTTTGAAGGGGCCCACCAACGCGCCCGCGGCGGGCGCGTGTGTGGGGGCTCGCGTCACGCGGCCCGGATCGGGCCCTCGCAGCGTGGACCGGCCATCGGAACCCGGCCGCCACGGAGCAGCAGCGTTCAACACAATTGCCGTTCGGGGTTAAGGCTCCATGACCGCCAGCACGGTCCATGTCACGGATCGCTGCACGACCGTGCCGTCGCTCAACTGCAGACGCACCACGAAGGTGTGCGTCCCCGCGCCCGTCGCCGGACCGCCCACGTTCGCGCATCGCAACGACATGACGCCGCCGGCGGCAGTGCCGGGACGGATGCACGACGCGAGGAAAGCCGTCACGGGCATCGCATTGAACGTTGCCGTCCCGCCAGTGATCGTCCGCCCCTGCGGATCCGCCAACAAGACGATATCGAAGGCCTGACGGGTGGTGTAGGTCCCGCTCGGAGGCGAGACGATGAGGCCAGGGTCGACGATGGCGATGTCGTCGAGTGCCAGCGTCCCGGCGCCGATTGTGCCGACCAACGTGGCGGCGCCGCTCGTGAGATTGATCGTATAGAGCGACAGCCCGCCGCTCGCGGGTCGCAGCGCAGCGAAGGCGGCGTTGTTGGTGGCAATGTCGAATGCGGTCGTCGAGCCGGCGAAGGTCACGCCCAGCGGCCCGATTTCGGTCACCACTCCGAGGTTCGGACTCGGCATCCCGTTTATTCCACCGATGGCCGCCAGCCCGTTGGTGGCCTGGTTGAGTGCATAGAGCGTGGTCGTCGTAGCTCCAGCGAACGGGTTGGTGTAGGCGACCGCGTCCACGATCGCTCCGGCCGGCGCCAAGTTGGTGTCGTCGCCAGCAAGTGCGCCGGTGTCGGGCACGAGGCGAGCGTTCTCGTCCTGATCGTTCACCACGCGGATGCGATCGACTGTCGGGTTGAAGTTGATGTCCCACGATGTGCCGGGCGTCGGCAGCGTCACCGCGCTTCCCAGGGCGGCGGCGGCACCGGTCGTGGGATTGATCGTGTAGCTGCGCACGGCCGCGTTCGAGCCATCGGTAGCGATGGCGTATAGGAGCCCATTGGCCGGCCGGTAGTCGATGGCCTTCAGCGTGTCGCCGGCGGCCAGGCCAGTCACGGGAAGCGGCGCACTCACGGTGGCCGGCGCCGCCGTGTTGAAGCGCACCAGCGTGTTGGCGCCCTGCACCAGTCCGAGGACGGGTTGGCCGGGAGACTGCGCGCTCGCCGACGTTGCGGCCAGTACGAGCGCCACGGAAAGCAGAAGGCTAGCTGGCGTCGAACGGAATTGCATCATGGCGTTCTCCAAAGCTGTCGAGTTGTGCCGCGACAGGGGTCACACCTTCACTTACGCGCGTGACGGACCGGTGGATTTCACAATCGGCCGGACGACCGGAACGCGCTAGAGGTGGGGGAGTGCCGCGCGCATCGATAAGCGAACGGTGGCGCGTCGACCACCTCGGCCACACCGGCCTGGGCGGTGTTGGGCTAAGGAATCTGACAGCGGCGAGTCGAGCTGGCCATCAGGATCGAAGTCAGGAAGAATCTGAGTTGGCCCGAGCGTTTATGATGCTGTGGTTCGCGAACACGTACCATGCGACGCTTCCCGCAGTGTTTGAGGAAGTCTTGGCCGTGCCAGTCGATACAACTTGGATAGTGAATCGCGATAGACGCTCCGAAGGGCTGGACGAATAACGCAGTTGATGGCCCGAAGGATGTGGCGCCAGCACGCACTAGGCGTCGTCGCGGCACGTGGCTAACGCTTGCTTCCGGATTGCGTCACGGCTTGGCGGTCATCGGCCGCTGCGCGCCAACTCGTCGTCGATCACGCGAACGAACGCCTCGAGCGGTTGCGCGCCGGTAAGCACGCGGCCGTTGATGAAAAACGTCGGCGTGCCCGTCACCTCCAGCCGCTTGCCCTCCTCGACGTCCTTCTGAACCGCCGCCTGGTGTTTCCCGCTCGCGACGCACGCCTTGAAGCTCGCCATGTCGAGACCCGTTTCCTGCGCGACGGCCGGCAACTGATCAGGCTGTTTCGGTGGTCCCGTGAACAGCGCCTTCTGATACTGCCAGAACTTTCCCTGGTCTGAAGCGCATCGCGCCGCCTCGTGGGCCTTGCGCGCCTGCGGATGAAGATTGTCGATGGGGGAATCGCGCCAAACCAGCCTGACTCGATCGCCGTAACGCGACAGAATCTGCCCGATCGTGTCCTCCGCGCGTTGGCAGAACGGGCAGTGGAAATCGGAGAACTCGACGATGGTGACAGGTGCGACGGTGGCGCCAACGAATGGTGCACCGTCGACGTTCACCTGGATGCGGTGCACCGGCGGCGGCGTGAGATAGACCGCAACCTTCGCCTGTGACCGCAGCGTCTTCACAAACGCCTCCCGCTGCGCGGCGAGCTTCTGGCTCTGTAGTCGCGACCTGACCTGCTCGCGCCGGGTCGTGTCGTCGTCCTTGACCAGGTTGTTTGCCTGGTAGAACGCGTCGACCTCCTGCTCGGTCACCAAGCTCACCTTCGATGTGACCTCGGCATCGAGAAGTGCCGTCTCCGACACACCCCGCTTCGCCGCCTCCTTCGCAATCAAGCGCTCCACAATCATCGCGTCGAGCCGCCGCTGTTTGAGCGTATAGATTTGTTCCTCCAGTTTGCTCAACTGCACAGCGAGAGCCTTCTCGATCTCCTCCTTCGTGATGGGCACACCGTCCACGTCGGCGAGAACCTCGGCCTTCGCGACTGGGCTCGGCGCCGTGGCTTTCTCGCCCTCGAAGCGCTGCGCATCAGCGGACACCGCGACCAGCATCACGACGACTACGACACTGGAAAGACAGAGCAACATGACGGGACGCATTCGGCGACTCATAATGTGAGACCACTTTCTTCAATAACCAGAAAGGCCAAGGGGTCACCCCCCGCCGGCCTGCGAGGGAGGCGACCTGGGCGGCCCCCCCCGGAGGGCCGAGGACCGCCCAGATCACTCGCACTGACTGCTTCTACGGCGTCGGCCTTGTGACGCTAATGACGACCCTGGCGTCATCGGACGGACTGGATGTTTTGCCGTCATCATCCACCGTTGTCCCCGTCACCGTGTCGTGCACCGTCGTGAGACAACTGGTGCTCCTTGCCACAAACGAACAGGGGTAGTTGCCAGCCGCCGCAATCAAGAACGGCAGCGCACCTGGGCCCGGGAACTGGCCACAGGTCGTGCTCTGGATGTTACCCTGGACCTGGGTGATGTCGCCGTACACGTTGTCGGTCAGCGAGTTCAGCGTCAGCGTGTCCAGCGCGCTGGTGTTGGTCACCACGACATCGTAAGTGGTGTCGATCGTGCATTGACTGCTACTCGCGGTCTTGGCCAGTGTCGGCGCCGACTCCACGTCCGAGTAGGGGACCTCGGCGTCATCGGTGTCGCAGACGTCGGTGGGGTTTGTGGCATTGTCTGCGCAGGCTGTTACGACGTCCACGAAGCTGTCATCAGCATCTCCCGGCGGGACGTTGGCCGTGAAGGTACAGCTGCATGAACCACCAGCCGCGATCGACCCATTGATCTCGCAGGTCCCAACAGGATCACCGACCACGCAGGTCGTGGCCGTGACCTCACCGTGCACGCTCGTGATGTCGCCATATTGATCGTCAGTCAAGCTGCGCAACGTCACGGGTATCGCCGACGTGTTCGCTACTTCGACGCTGTAGGTCGCGCTGCCACCCGTCTCGGGGACACTGGCATTCGTGGTCTTGGTGACAGTCAGGGTTGTCGACACCGAGATGATGTCGATGACCAGGAGTCCGGTGTTGCACTTCGACGGCGCCCCCGGGAAGACATCGTTGGTCGTCGTCCCGTTGCCGGTACCCTTGCACACGTCGTTCGACCCCGGCTGCCGCCAGGTGGTAGCGAAGGGCAGCTGCAGCTTTTGGCCGGGGGTGGAGGGGCAATCGGTGGTGATCTCCGCCTCGACGAACAGTGGGTTATGGGGAGACCCGGAAGGACCTTCGATCTCGCCGCACACGTCCAGTCCCGTGTCGAGATTGATGAAGTTCGCTGCTGATGTGTTCGACGCGAGGGACGCGGTCGCCGAGCACTGCCCCGTTATCGCCCCGTCGTGGTTGGGATCGCCATCGGTGGCGAGGTAGAAGCCGACGTCATAGCGGGTATCCGCGGTCAGATCCATCCGAAAATCCGCCGTGAAGGTGACCGTCCCTCCGGCAAAGCACTTGCAGCCCGAAGAGTCGCAACTGCCCCCGGTTTTAATGTCGATGTTGGTCGCCGAGGAAAGCGTGACGTCTTTGGCGTTACAGTTCAGATTTTGGTTGTTGCCATGCGCCTTCCAGACCTCGTTGATACAGGTCTGTGCAGCCGCCGCCTCGGGCCCAAAGAGCAGCCCTCCTCCGACGAGAGTGAGCACCGTGAGTGCAACACTAGTTCGTCGTCTCAATTTCTCGATCGTCATGAGCTGCCTCCCTCTTCTTCGTTACGAACCGCAAAAAAAAGCGATCTAATGCGGTGAACCCGACACGATGCGACTGGCAAGATAAGTCGCAGTCACGGATGAGGCAATGGCACGAAAGATCCATAAATGGCGCATTTTCACGAGTGAACGCAGACCTTCCCCTCGCGGCACCTGGTTGACGCGGTGCAGCATCGAGCCGCCGCCGGCTGGCCATCTTCGACGTTGTTCGTGGGTGCAAGGGTGCCGTTGGCGGCGTCCGCGCACGTGCGGTTCGGACTAGGTGTTGAAGTCAAACACGTTGTTCATCACGCAGCGCTCCGGAGCCTCGACCACGGCGGCTGATAGGCGAGACTCGCGTGTGGCCGGCGACGGTTGTAGTAGGCCAAGAAGGGACGCAGGGCGCGTCGGCGCTCGACCGACGTCGAGTACGCCAGCGCATACGCCCATTCCCGCAGGAGCGTCTGAATAAACCGCTCCGCTTTGCCGTTGGTCCGTGGCGTGTAGGGCCGCGTCCGCCGATGGCGCACGAGGAGCGCGTCGCACACCGCTCGATACACCTGCGAGCGATAGCCGCTGCCGTTATCACTCAGCACGCGGCGCACGCGGATCCCGCGCGCCCGAAACCAGGCGACCGCCCGCCGCAGAAAGGCGGCGCATGTCGGCCCGAGCTGGTCGCTGAGCACCTCGACATAGGCCACTCGACTATGATCATCGACGGCGACGTGGACATACTCCCACCCCACCCCGCGACTGGCGCGCCGACGATCCCCGTGGATCCGATGCCCGACACACCCGATGCGGCCCAGCGGCTTGATGTCGACATGGATCATGTCGCCGGGGCGCGGCCACTCGTAGCGCTGGATCGGCACCGGGGGCGCGACGGGCCGACGATTGAGCCCCAGTCGTTGCAGCCAAGTGGCTACCGTCGAGCGCGGCACCCGCAGCGCCTGCCCGATCGCCCACGCGGGCAGGCCGTGCTGCTCGCGCAGCCACTGGATCAGCGTGACGACCCACGGCGCCGTCTGATGCGCGGGCGCCCCGGGGCGAGACGAGCCATCTTCAAGCCCAGCGACACCCGCGTCGCGGAAGCGCTGCACCCACTTCGCCACAGTGCGTTCACTCAAGCCGGCCGCCTGCGCGACCGCCGGACGGCTCCAGCCTTCGAACAGGTACTCGACGGACGAGCAACAGACGGGACGACGGCGTACTCTTCGCATTACGATGGAGCTTCATCCGGGGCACCTCTCTGGGCGAATGGTTGTGTGGTAACTCCATTCTTTCCAGAGCGCTCCGGATGAACAACGTGTTTAGCAAAGACAACTAGGTCGTGGCGTTCCGTGTCGCCTGGGTCGTCAAGGCGCGAGCGGGGTGCGGGTCGGACGCGGGAGGTGCTATCGGTCTGGCCAGGCCATGGTGCTGCGCAAACATGGCCAGCTCCAAACGACTCGAGACACCGACTTTGTCGAAGATGTTCGACAGGTGGTGTTTGACTGTCGTCTCGCTGATGGCGAACTGTGCGGCGATGTCTTTGTTGTTATACGCGGCGACGACCGCCGACACGATCTGAACTTCGCGTCGCGTCAGCAACGTATTGGGCCACAGGTTGTCTTGACGATCTGAGGCCCCCTCCGCGTGGTCCGTTCGCGCGGATCCCGTCGCGTGCCGACCATTTACCTCCGTGCTGGTGAGCGCCAACAGGTCCGGCGATTGCGAACCGGTCTCCCGCTGTGCCGATTCCCGGCTCGGCGCACCGTGTGCGCGAACGGCCAGCACCAGCACGTCGGGCTGCAGTGGGTTCACCTGTTGAACGGCGTCTTCGGTCGCGTCGATTACCTGGCAGCGATTGTCGCCTTTGAATATGGCGCGAAGCCGTTCGCGCAGCAGCCCGTCCGCCGCCGCGAGCACCACGCGTGGCGAGAACCGCCGCCGTCGTGCCGCACCTCGTCCATTTTTGGCCGTTGACACACCCACCGGGCGTGACGAGTACTGGGGAGCCATCGTTTCACAGTGCGCGGACGAAGCGCAAACAGTCCTACAGATGCCGCTGATGTTCGTCCTACGTGTCCGTTAATGTCATTGCAAGACTGTAACCACCGCGACCGGCGTGAAATTGTTGAGTTTCCGGATGCTCAGGCGTATTGCATTTTGGTAATTCTGCCCGCGAAGGGCCTTTAATCCGCGGATGCATGTGAGGCAACGCCCTTCAACGTCTTCTGGATCGATTCTCGTGTCGCCGGCATGGCCTTACCCGCTGCTTGTCCCTCCGAAGATCTGCTCAAGTCGCGGCGCGGCCGTTTCGAGATGGTCAAGGGCCTTGGCCAGAACCCGCTTGACACAAATCGACCAATCACCATACATTGATGCATTGCTCGACGCGCGGACGTGACAGGCCGCCGCGCCGGGTCTTTATCGAGAGTGGCCGAGGGAACGGGCCCGTTGACGCCACAGCAACCTGGCTGCAAGAGCCAAGGTGCTAACTCCCGCCCCAAGTGATGGGGGAGAGATAAACGATCGAGCCGTCGTCATCCAGGCGCCGGCGGATCCTCTCCGTCTCAAACATGCTGCGACCGCCGCAAGGCGCGTCGCGCCTCGTGTCCGTGAACGTGGAGGAGTCGTCGATATGCTGGGCCCCGCATCCAACGCCCTCGAGGCTGGCGCCGAGAAGGCGAAGCCGCTGCCGTCGCCCGCGCCGGGTGCGCGGCTCGTGCGTGTCGGACTGGTCGGTCTGGGAAACGTCGGACAGGCGGTGGCCCGGCTTGCGCCCGACGCGCAGCGGCTGCGGACCGGCGGCGTCCGCTTCCGCGTCGTCAGCGCGCTCGTGCGCGACGTCGAACGCCCGCGGCGCTGCCCGCGGCCGTCGCGGCTCACCACCAACCCCGAGGCGTTTCTCCGCGGCCACTACGACGTGGTGATCGAAGCGCTTGGAACAATCGAACCAGCGCGCACCATCGTCGCCCGCGTGCTCGGCCGTGGCATCCCCGTCGTCACGGGCAACAAAGCGCTCGTCGCGGCGCACGGATCCGAGCTTGCGGCGCTGGCCGCGCGGCGCGGCACGTCGTTCCGCTACGAAGCCAGCGCCCTTGCCGGCGTCCCCTTTCTCGGCGCGCTCGCCGAGCGGCCTTACGTGGCCGACGTGTCGCGCTTCGTGGCGGTCGTCAACGGCACCTCCAACTTCATCCTCTCGACCATCGACGCCGAAGGCTGTTCCTTTGAAAACGCTCTGTCGCGCGCGCAGCGGCTCGGGTTGACCGAGCCCGATCCGTCTCGCGATCTCGACGGGCTCGACGCGGCCGACAAGTTTTCGCTGCTCGCGTCGATAGTCGGCTGGGGGCGGTTCCCGGCGGACGCGCTCGAGGTCCGCGGCATTCGCGCCATCGGCGCAGCCGATCTGCACGCCGCGCGCCGGCTCGACGCGACGATCAAGCCGATCGTGTGGGCCTCGCGCACCGATGCAGGGCTGGAAGCGTTCGTCGGACCGGCATTGGTGCCGTCGCGTCATCCACTCGCGTCGCTGAGCGGGACGCTGAGCGGCATCCAGCTGTCCGGGCGCTACGTGTCCAATCTGTTCTTCAGCGGACCAGGCGCCGGACCGGACGTTACCGCCGCGACGATTCTCGACGACGCCGTGGAAGCGGTGTCCACGGTGAGGAGATTGCCGAAACGGATCGCGCAACAGCGGGCCGACTGCGGGCTGCCAATCGCGCCGCTCACAGGGTGGCTGCTTCGCCTCGGCTTCCCCGGAGTTGTTCCCGACGCCAGCGCCGCGCAGGCGCTGCTGTCGGCGGCCGGCCTCCCGGTTGCGGCAGCCGCCGGCGGCGTCGATCGGTCGCACTGGATTCGCCTGGCGCCTACGCCGACCGAGGTAGTGACGCGAGCCGTCGCGCAGCTTCAGCACACGCATCGGATCGAGTGCCAGGCGATAAGAGCGGTGGACTGATCAGGGATCAGGGATCAGGTATCAGGTATCAGGGGACAGGGGACAGGGAACAGGAACCAGGGACCAGGGATCAGG
This sequence comes from uncultured Acidobacteriota bacterium, assembly GCA_963807105.1. Taxonomy (GTDB): domain Bacteria; phylum Acidobacteriota; class Vicinamibacteria; order Vicinamibacterales; family UBA2999; genus DASPWV01. Next base: position 1,794,413 of record CAWEAM010000003.1, read on the forward strand.
GAGCGGCGGGGCGGACGCCCGCCGGTACACCCGGCCGCAGCCCTGGTGAACCACTGGCTCGAAACCTTGCCGCGAACGACCCGTTTCGACACGCCGTTGCGAACGACGCGCTAACGAACCTGCGTCAGACCGTGTCGCTCGTGTCACTCGAACCTGAAGATCTCGGCCACGGCTGTGCGATCATGTATCCGCCGTGCCGCGATACTTCGTCACGGGCGCGACCGGCTTCATCGGCGGGGAGCTCACCAAGCAATTGGTGGGGCGTGGCCACCAGGTGGTTGCGCTCGTTCGGTCACCCGACAAAGCCGCGCTGCTCAAGATGCTCGGCGTGGAAATCCACGCTGGCGACATCACGAATCGAGAAAGCCTCCGCGCGCCGATGACCGGCGTGGAGGGGGTCTTCCATATCGCGGCCTGGTACAAGATCGGCGTCAAGGAGCCGGCCGCCGAGGCGATCAACGTCGGCGGCACGCGCAACGTGCTGGAAATGGCGGGCGACCTCGGTATCGCGCGCGTGGTGTATACGAGCACCGTCGGGGTCTTCGGCGACACGCAAGGGCGCGTGGTGGACGAGACCTACTACACGCGCGGTCCCTTCCTCACTGAATACGACCGCACCAAGTGGCTGGCGCACTACGACGTGGCCGTGCCGCTCGCGCGCGCCGGTCTGCCGCTCGTGATCGTGATGCCGGGGCTCGTCTACGGTCCCGGCGACTCCAGCGGCGTCCACGCATCGATCACGCAGCTGCTGCGCGGCCGGCTCTTCATTACGCCGAGCAAGGCAACGTTCTGCTGGGGGTACGTCGAGGACACGGCGCGCGGGCTGCGGCTCGCGATGGAAACCGGGCGCACGGGCGAGAGCTACCTCCTCACCGGACCAGTCCACACGTTTCAGGACGCGATGGCGCTGGCGGCGCGCCTTGCGCACAAGCGCCAGCCGAGGATTCATCCGCCGCCGGCGATCATGCGGCTGCTGGCGTCGATCGCCGAGAAGCTCGAACGATTCGACGTCCCCGGCCCGTATCGCGCCGAGACCCTGCGGCTGATGGCCGGCACCACGTGGATCGCGTCGAGCGCGAAGGCGCAGCAGGAGCTCGGGTTCGAAACACGGGCGCTCGAGGAGGGGCTGCGCCACACCATCGAGCACGAGACGCGGCAGCTCGGGATGGCGTGAGCGCGGCACCTGCGCCCGGCGCGTGCCGGTCAGCTACGACGCCGCGTCAGGCGTTTCGCTGACCATTCCGTGCCGCAGGATCTTCGAGATCGCCCCGATCGCGTCGTCGCTCTTCATCCCGTACAGGTTCGGCACGCCGAAGATCAGCTCGACCACCACGTAGTCGAGAAACACGCGAAACGTGAGGATCATGGCTGCCGCCGCCGGCACACCCGGCTTGAGCCGCTCGACGATCGGCACTTTGTCCTCGTGCTCGGCGATGAAGCGCTCGCACACCGACGCCATCCCCTGATAGAAATCGCGAATGTGCCGGCCTTCGAACTCGACGACGTCCACGTAGATCAGCGCGACGTAGGCGCGGTGCGACGCGATGATGTCGCGGCAGATGCGGCCGATCTCGTCGAGCCGATCGGGAAAGGCGCCGCGCTCGAGCGCTTTGTAGAGGGGAAACTGCGGCGACCCGGCCACCGCGCGAAGCTGGCCGAGCAGAGTGTCGAACAGCTCCTCCTTGTCCTTGAAGTGGTGATAGACGCTTCCGGTCGAAACGTCCGCCTTGGCGGCGATGTCGCGAATGCTGGTGGCGCGGTAGCCCTGGTGGGAGAACAGCGCGAGAGCGGCGTCGAGAATGAGGGCCCGGCTCCGTTCTGAGCGCTCTTCCTGCGTCATCTGCGCCGCGAATTATATCGCTGACGCTCCGGGGCGCCGCAGCCATCGGGCGAAGTCGCGGAAGGCCCGCGCGCGGTGCGAGACGTCGCACTTCTCCTCGATGGTGAGCTCGCCGGTCGTCTTGCCGAGCGGCGGATACAGAAAGATCGGGTCGTAGCCAAACCCCAGGCTGCCGGCGGGCCGCGGCGCGACCTCGCCCTCGATCGACGCCTCGGCCTCGAAGAGGAGCGTGCCGTCGGGCGTCGCCACGGCGAGCGCCGTCACGAAACGGGCCTCGCGATTGGGCGCCGTGCCGAGCCGGCGATAGATCTCCGCGAACCGCTCGGGATAGCTCGCACCGGGCCCGAGAAACCGTGCCGAGCGGACTCCCGGTTCGCCGCCGAGCGCCGCGATCTCCAGCCCCGAATCTTCCGCTGCCGCGATGAGGCCAGTCGCACGCGCGTAGGCGAGCGCCTTTTCCCGCGCGTTTTCCCAGAACGTATCGGCGCTCTCCTCCGGCTCGGGCACGGGTGCGACGTCGGCCAGCGTGACGACCTCGACGCCAGGCGCGCGGAGCGCAGCGCGGATCTCACGAATCTTGCTTGGATTGGTGGTTGCGATCAGCAGGCGCACGATACGAGTGTCACACGCGGTGCCGGATCACCTGTTGAGGATCGATCCGACGATCTCGCGCTGCCGCGCGATGAGCTCGCAGATCCCGCGGTCGGCGAGATCGAGGAGCGTCGTCAAGGCGTTGGTGCCGAACGGCTCCGATTCCGCCGTTCCCTGAATCTCGACGTACCGTCCGTCGCCGGTCTTGACGATGTTCATGTCCACGTCGGCCTTGGAGTCTTCCTCGTAGGCGAGATCGAGGAGCGGCATTCCGCCGACGATGCCAACGCTCGTGGCGGCGACGTAGTCGTTGACCGGGATCGCGCGGATCATCTCCTGCTGCTTCATCTTGTTCATCGCCAGTACCATCGCGACGAACGCGCCGGTGATCGCGGCGGTCCGCGTGCCGCCGTCGGCCTGGATGACGTCGCAGTCCACCCACACGGTGCGCTCGCCGAGATCGTCGAGGCGCACCACAGCACGCATCGAGCGGCCGATCAGGCGCTGAATTTCCATCGTCCGGCCGCCGACTTTTCCGGCCGACGCTTCGCGCGTGGTGCGCGTCGTCGTCGCGCGCGGGAGCATGCCGTATTCGGCGGTCACCCAGCCTTTGCCGGTGCCGCGCAGAAACGGCGGCACCCGATCCTCGACGCTCGCCGCGCAGATCACGCGCGTGAGCCCGACCTCGATGAGGACCGAACCTTCGGCGTGCAGGAGAAAATCTGGCGTGAGCGTGGTCGGCCGGAGCTCGTGGGGGGCGCGATCATTGAGCCGCATTGAGTTGGTCATTCTTTCGCAACGGGCGCCGCAAGTCCACATGTCCCGCCAGCGTGTCCACCTCGCGGCCGTCGATCAGCAGCTGCACCTGCTGCACGTCGGGCAGGTTGGCGGTCACGGCGTTGACGATGGTGTAAACGGTGAAGAGCTCGTTCATCGATCCGCCCGGATGCTTGGCGCGCACAGTGCCGTCGAGATCGACGAACGCCTCGTTCCGCTCGGAGACATAGACGCCGCGCAGCTTCGTGCCCTCGGGGATGGTCGCGGCGAGTGGCTCGGGCGGCGTGGCGGCCAACTGCGCTTCGACAACTGCGCGCGCCTGTGCGACCGTTCCCTGCGCGAGCGGGATCTCCTGCTCGACCGGCACGAGGCCGAGCCCGTCGGCCGACGCGAAATACAACGTCGCTTTGATCCGCGGCACGGCGGGTGTCTCGGCCGGCTGCGTTTGCTGCGCCGGCGTATCGGTCGGGCTCGGGCGGGGCTGACGATTTCAGGAGGCGCGACAACGTCGTCATGAGCACCCAGCCGAGGGCGATCGCGAGGGCGGCAATGACGACTGCCGCGAGCACGCGCGGGTTGTTCATTGCGGCGGTCGTGGTAGTGACGGACGCTCGATGTATTCCCGGAAGCGGACGATGGCGTCGAACAGCGCCTGGGCAACGTTGTCCTGATACGCGGACGAGCCCAGCGCCTGCTCCTGCTCGGTGTTTGAGAGATAGCCGATCTCGACGAGCACGGCGGGCATGTTGGCGCCGACGAGCACGCGAAACGGCGCCTGCTGCACCGCCCGCGGCGACATCTCGACGCGCGCGCGCAGCGCCTGCTCCACGAGGTTGGCGAACGCGTTCGACTGCTCGAGATAGCGCGCCTGCGCGGTCTCCCAGAGGATCAGATCGATGGTCCGCGTGCCGCCGCCAAGCGTCGGCAGTTGCGCGTCGGACGATTCCGCCAGCCGCCGCGATTCGGCTTCCGCACGATCCAGGCTGAGGTAGTAGACCTCCGCGCCCTTCATCGCCGGGCGCGACGGCGGCGTTGGCATGAATGCTGACGAAGACGTCGGCCTTTTGACTGTTGGCATAGGCCGATCGATCGTCGAGCGACATCGTGCGGTCGTCGTCGCGCGTGAGAAAGACGCGCAGCCCGAGACGGCTCTCGATCAGTACGCGCAAGCGCCGCGCCACCGACAGCGTGATCTGCTTCTCGAGAGACCCACGCGCGCCTTGCGCGCCGAGCTCGTCTCCGCCATGGCCCGGATCGATCACGATCGGTGCGGACGCCAGTCGCTGGAATCGGGTTGGGCAGCTCCAGGGGCCGAGGCGCCGCGGGCGGCGTCACCGGGAGCGCCGTTTCGGTTCCGGACGGAAGAAACTCGATCACCGTCCGCGAGCTGCTCGCATCCGGCTGCGTCGTCGTCGCGCGATGCATGCCGAAGCGAGGACCGGTGGCGATGCGCACGGTGGTCGGCGTGTCGCCGGGTTGCAGCGCGGTGATGTAGTCCGATGCGGGAAGCGAGGGCAGCACCAGATCGATGATGTCGGCATCGAACGACACCGTCATGCGTCCCGGCTCGGTCGTGACGCGTGCCACGCCGGGCGGCGTCATGTCGAAGGTGACGGTGGCGCTTCCCGATCCCGACTCGACGCGAGCGACCACTCGCGGCACGCGAAGGTCGCCCACGATCAACAGCCGCGCGTTGCGCCGCAGCTCGATGCGCGTGTCGAGCGCGCCGCCGAGCGCGCGCGGCAGGAAGTCGAGCGGGATGAGCCAACGCGTGCCCTGCCGCACCGGTGCGGTGGTGAGCGACACCAGGCGTCCGGCGACCGACACGACGCTCTGATCCGCAGTGAGGATGATCGTGCGGCCCCGCGCCGTGATCGTCAGCCCGCCGGCCTGCGGATCCTCCTTGAAGGTGAGCCCGAACGCCGCCGCCAGGTCCTCGAGCGCGACGTATTCCTGGTTGTTCTGGCTGACCGTCGGGAGTTGCCGCGTGCCTTCGCGCGCAAGCATGCGCAGCGACGTGCCGGGTGTTTGTGCGGCCGACCAGTAAGGGCCGCCAAGCGCGAGAGCGAGAGTCGTCAGGAGAACGAAGCGGATGTACTGCAAGCCACTTCCATTCTAAGGCTACCGCGTCCGCTGCGTGCTTCTACTCTCTGTGGCGCTCGTATGGCTGGTCGTTCGTCGCATTGCCATCGAAGATCGTTTGCTTCTGGCCACGTACCCGGCAGTACGCATCGTATGCGGCGTCTCACCAGCGGTTGATTCCGGGCGTGTGGTGATCCCGCTACTCGAGCGACAGCTCCATGAAGCGGGTCCCTTCGATTGGAGAATCATAGTAAGGCGCGATGTCGCGAAATCCGAGCTGTGCATACAGGTGCTGTGCGCGCTGCATCACGGGCAGCGTATCGAGCGCGATCGCGCGGTACCCCAGCGCGCGTGCCACTCCGACGATCCGGTTGACGAGCAGCGTCCCGAGCGAGGCGCCGCGAGCGGACGGCCGGACGTAAAGCCGTTTCATTTCGGCGCGGGCGCCGTCGAGACGGCGGAGGGCCACCATCCCGGCCGCATGACCGTCGAGCCGCGCGACCAGCAGCGCGCCGTCCGGCGGCGCGTAATTGCCCGGGAGCTCGGCCAGCTCGCGCGCAAAGCCTTGAAACGACAGGTCGACGGCCACCCACGCCGCGTACTCCTCGAGCATGGCGCGAATGTCCGGCAGATCGGCCGCCGTCGCGTCGCGAATATCTGGCGCCATCGCCGCATTGTCGGCGAAAATCCAACCGGTGTCTGGACGCGCTCGTCTGATCAGCGTGACAGTGGCCGAACTGACCCTTCCGGGGCGGGCGGCGCGGTCGATGGACGACGCCAGCTTCGACCTCGAGACGACCAGCCTTGCCGCCCGCGCCCGAAGCGGCGACGCCGACGCCTTCGGCGCGCTCGTCGAGCTGCACCATCGCGCGGCGCGGCGGGTGGCGCTGGCGGCGCTGGGCAACCTGGCCGACGCCGACGAAGCGGTGCAGGAAGCCTGCCTCACCGCCTGGCGTCGCATCGATCGCTTGGAAGACCCGGCGGCATTTCGCGCCTGGCTGCTTCGGATCACATGGCGTAAGGCGCTCGACCGCCGGCGGTCAGTAGTCTCCTGGATCAAACGCATCCGGCGGGATCGCGCGGACGACGAGCGCGAGCCGCTGGACGAGATCGCGGTCGAGGCCAGAGGTCCCGACGCGGAGCTGCTCTCGCGCGAGCGCGACCGGATGGTGGCGCAGCTGATTCAATCGCTGCCGCCCCGCCTGCGCGATCCATTCTTGCTCGCGGCAAGCGGCGAGCATCGCTACGAAGACATCGCGGCGATGCTGGGCCTGCCGCTCGGCACGGTGAAATGGCGCATGCTCGAAGCACGCCGCGTGCTGCGGGAAAAGCTGCAGCGTCTTGGCTTTGGAGACAGGGCATGAATGCGCGACGCGAAGAGCTCGACGAGCTGATCGATCGCGTGGCAGCCGCGATGACATCGGCCGCGTCGGAACCCGCGCTCGTCGAGCGCGTGGCTGGCAGGCTGGATGCGGCGCGCGCGACCAGTTTCCACCTGCCGCGCCTCGTATTCGCGGTAGTGGCCCTGTTGATCGCCGGCGCGACGGCGACGCTCGTCAGGCGCGGCGACGATCGACAGGCGCCTGTCGACGTTGCCAGCGTTGCTGCGCCGACCGTGGCAGCCGCGACGCCGCCGGCTCCCGAATCGCGCGACGTACGCATGCAGCCGGCCGGCGAATCGCCGCCGCCGCCGGTCCGGATGATCACGCACGTCCGCGAGGTGCCGCCGCTGGATCCGCTGCAGTCCCCGCCGTTGCTGGCGATCGACGAGTTGTCGAGCGCCCCGTTGTCGGTCGAGCCGGTCGCGATCGAACCGCTGGATGTGGCCAGTCTCGCGGCTGCCGGCGACCAACCCAAGGAGTAGTGCTCATGCTTCGGAGAGTCGCGCTCGTGAGTTTTCTTCTCGCCATCGCGGCATCCGCTTCCGTGCTCGCGCAGGAAGCGCCGCCGCTCCCACAGGATCCGGGGTTGCGCGTGTTGCCGCAGGATCCAGGATTGCGCGCCGCTCAGGCGCCCGCACCCGCGCCTGAGCCGCCGCAAACGCTGCAGCCTCCAACGCAGCCGCCGCAAACGCTGCAGCCTCCAACGCAGCCGCCGCGCGGCGACAAGCCGCAGCCGGGCCGTCCGCCGGGTGCGACCCAACCGACGCCGCCCGTCCCGGATCTGACGCCTCGCAAAGCGCGCGGACGGGAACTCAACGTGCAGGTCGAGCTCACGATCACCGATCAGAGCGGGTCGGCCGCCCCGGTCAAGAAGGTCGTGTCGCTGCTCGCGGCGGACCAGACCATGGGCCGTGTCCGCGCCAATGCTCACGCGGCTCGTCCGACCGGCGGCCCCCCGGTAGGAACGGGGCTGAATGTCGATGCCAGGCCCACCGTGCTCGAGGGCGATCGCATCCTGCTCGAGCTCACGCTGGAGTATATGCCGCTGCTCGACAACAAGGTCGAGCCCACGAACCTGAACGAGAGCATCGCCGTGATTCTGCAGAACGCGAAGCCGCTGGTCATCTCGCAAGCCGCCGATCCAACCAGCGATCGGCGGATGACCGTGGAGGTCAAGGCTACGATCTTGAAGTGAGCCGCCGCAGGCGCCGCCATCCCGGCAGCAACGTGGTCGCGCTGAGCACGATTCCGCCGACGCTGAGCGCGATCACCGTCACATCCCACAGCGGCCGCCGGTAGTAGAGCCACGGAAAATCAAAGCTGTGGAGGCCGTGATAGAGCCAGCGCTCGACGCGGCTGTGACGCTCTTCCTTGCGCGCGATCGTGCCGCGCCGCGGATCGAAATAGAGCCACGTGCGATTCGCATCCGCATAGCGCACGCGCAGCACTGGCAGCGAGAGGTGCCCATCCCGCGCGTAGTAGTAGTTGTCGTACTCCTGCAGCCAGGCCATGTCTTCGATTGGCGCATCGGGCATTGCCTCGCCGGCCGCGGCTTCGATGTCGCCATCGGGAAAACGATCGATTACCGTGGCATGCGCCCGACCGATTGGCCACAGGCGGCCACCGCAGAAGGCGTAGACTGCGCCGCGCACCCGCTGCAGCTCGAGCTGCCGGCACGGCTGCGCGTCCGCTGGGATCGCAAGGTGAGAGGGCAGCGTGTCGAGCGGCAGCGGTCCTCCCGCCACCCGATCGCGCTGCGCGCGCGTCGGCGCCGCGCCCGGGCTCCAGTCCCAAGGCCCCATCGAGAGCAGTCCGCTGAACACGAACGTCAGGCTCGTCGCGCCGAAGATCAAGCCCGCGTAGTGGTGCCACTTCATCAGCCCGGTGTAGGGCGAGCGGCGCGCGACCATCACGCCCCAGATCAACCCGGTGATGCACATGACGCAGCCGGCAATCGACAGCCAGATGATTGTCTGCGTCCACAGCTCCGCCTGCCGTCGAAACGGCGCGAAGTAGAGCCAGTGCAGCACCGCGCCCGGATACGCCCAGAGACGCTCGCGCGCCGTGGTGCGCATCACCAGCTCGCCGCCGTGCTCGGTGACGTAGTAGTAGGTGCCGCCGGCATCGACCGCGGCGATGCGATGCATCGGCATCTGCGCGCGCACGCTCATCGTCCATTGATCCGCGTCGGTGAGGAGCGTGTCGTAGCGTAGCGTCGTCGCGTGCTCGGGGATGAGCTCGCGGACCACGGCAAGCGATTGGTCCGCGCTCACATGCACGCGCTCACCAGTGTCGGCGTAGACGGCGCTCGACGCACGGCCGGCCGACACCCGGTAGACCGGGCGCTGCTGCAGCATGGTGATGCGCAGGCGATCGAGCTGCCGCACATCGGGCAGCGCCGCGGCGGGAGTCACGCGCGCGGACGACAAATCGATGGGCGCGAGCCGCTCCAGCGCGTCCCGTGCGGGGAGCGCCGGCATGCGCGCGTACATCATCACGATGCCTGACACGAACCAGGCCACGAAGAGCAGCCCGCCGGCAATTCCCATCCAGCGGTGCACGTAAACGAGGGCTCGACGCCACATTGCGAGAAAACGGCTCCTGAGTAGTATGGGGCGGATATAGGGACGTGGGGACGTGGGGACGTCAGGACATCGGGAGGTCACGACGTCAGGACGTTGAATTAGTAGCATGCCTGGGGGGATTCTCGAAGCGAACAAGGTCATCGCCGCCGGCCTCAACTACAAGAGCCAGATCGGCGAGCAGTCGCCGGCGAAGTACGTCGGGCTCTTCGCGAAGTTCCCGACCTCGCTGGTCGGCCACAACGACAACATCATCTACCCGGCCGACGCCACCAGCGTGCACTACGAAGCCGAGGTGTGCGTGGTCATCGGCAAGCGCGCCAAGAACATCACCGAAGCACAGGTCAAGGATCACATCTTCGGCGTGCCGCCGTGCAACGACGTCAGCGAACGCGGATGGCAGAAGTCCGACCTGCAGTGGTTTCGCGCCAAGGCGGCAGACACCTTCGGTCCGATGGGGCCGGCGCTCGTGACCAACGTCGATTACAACAGGCTGAAGCTGATCGGCCGGCACAACGGTTAGGTCGTGATTAAGCACCACGCACCCCAGGCAGCTCCAGCTCCAGGCACTCTAAGAGCACGTCGCGAAATCAAGCTAACCGGCTCGCGCGATGGGGCGCGATGCGTGATGTCCCTCAGTAGCGGATCGACGCGCGACCGGCGCGGCTCGCCGCGAGAAACCCGGTCGGCGCGCCGAACAAACTGCCCGACGCCCGGACGTCTCTACCGTGCCCCCGAAGCCACTCCGCTAGGAGCGCATCTCGTGTACGCGGAGTGTCCGGCGGTGACGGCCGTCGGGCAGGTTTGTCTGCCGTCCTGAATCACGGCTTGCCGACAGGGTTTTCGCGTCGAGCCGCACCAGTCGCGCGTCTTGTCCGCTCCCTGAGGGCAGCGAGACTCGGGCGGTAAAACCGCAGCGTACGACCTGTGTAACGGAGGTCAATGCGGCGGGAACTGCCTCCACTGGCAGGCAGTTCACGGTCGGGAGTGTCGGTCCGCCAGGAGTGCCGAACATAGGCGTTTCGGTGGCCTTGCGGTGCCGCTCGACCGCCCGTATAGTCGCGCGCAGCAGTCATGTCGCTCCGCATCGTCTTCGCCGTGCTGATCGGCGTGCTCGCGCAGCAGCTGCCCGAGCCGTTTGCGACGCCGTGGTTCCGCAAAGCGACACGCGTCGCGCCGCTCCCCGAGGGGCATCGCCTCACGGTGACCGGCGGGTTTCAGTGTGTCGGTCTTCGCCGATGGACTCCAGCTCCCGCGCTTCATGGCACTGGCGCCGAACGGCGACGTCTTCGTCGCCGAGCCGGTTCGCAACGCCGCGAGAATCACCGTGCTGCGCGACGCGGATGGCGACGGCACCGCGGAGCGCCGAGAGGTCTTCGCTACCGAGCTCAATCGCCCATTCGGTCTCGTCTTCTGGAAGAACTACCTCTACGTCGGCAACAACGACTCGGTGGTGCGATTTCCGTATATGGCTGGTTTGATGAAGGCGGCCAGCCCGCCGGAGAAGATCCTCGATCTGCCCTCGAGCGACGCCGCGCTGGATGCGGACACCGCGGCGCGTTTGAAGATCGACATCAGCCAGACCCGAGGCTACAACCACTGGACGCGGAACGTCATCTTCAACCCGGCGGGCACCAAGATCTACGTCACGGTGGGATCGTCAACCAACGCCACGCCCGAAACCGACCCCCGCCGTGCGGCTGTCAACGAGTACAACCCCGACGGCACGGGACATCGCGTGTTTGCCAGCGGGCTGCGCAACCCTGTGGGGCTGGCGTACTTCCCTGGCAGCAACACGCTGTGGACCGTCGTCAACGAGCGTGATCACCTCGGCGACGACCTCGTTCCCGACTACCTGACCTCGCTCACAGACGGTGCGTTCTATGGCTGGCCCTATTCATACATCGGAAAACGCGTGGACCCGACGGTCGAGGCCAAGCGGCCCGACCTTGTGGCACAGGCGATCGCACCCGACGTCTTGCTGCCTTCGCACTCGGCCGCGCTCGGATTGATCTTCTACACGGGATCGCAGTTCCCTGCGACCTTCCGCAACCACGCCTTCGTCGCACTGCACGGGTCGATCAACCGATCGCGACTCTCCGGCTATCGCGTGGTTCGTGTGCCGTTTCGCGACGGCAAGCCGTTGGGCCCGCCCGAAGACTTTCTCTCCGGCTTCATCGCGCGAGACGACGATGAGAAGGAGGTGTACGGACGGGCGGTGGGATTGCTTCAGCTGCCCGCCGGGTCGCTGCTCGTCTCTGACGACGGCGGCAACAGAATCTGGCGCGTGAGATACGGCCGGTAGAGGGCAGATGCGCTCACTCGACGCACTGGAACCAGTCGAGCACTGCCATTTGGTCATTCGATGCGCTCCCAGCGCATGTTCAAACCGCTACTGCTTCGCCGCCATCTGCTGCAGGAAATCGGCCCACGGCACAGTGGACCCATGGATCGGGACGATCGTCGCGACCTCGAGCTTCAGCCGCTGCACGTTGTTCAAGAACGCTTTCGCCGCGGCGCTCGGCGGCGGCAAGGGCGCGCCCGGCGGCGGCGCGTTGTACATGTCCGCTTCGATCAGAATCTTCTCCTTGGGAAGGTACGCCATCAGCATGCCTTCCACGTGATTCAGCCCCCGGACGTGGTGCACCTCCATCGTCCGTGTGCCGTCGCTCAGCGCGTACTTCTCGATCACGGTTTCGAAGCGGTAGCCTTCGGCGGTCTCCTCCGGTGGATAGAGCGACAGCCGGTCGGGCTCGAGCGTGCGCTGCGCGGTCTGCGACAAGAGCTCCAGACCGTAGAAGTCACGATTGCCGCGGTAAGTGACGATCGTCGACCCTTCCTCGTGCACGTAAGCGCGAATCCCTCCGGCGTGATCGAAGTGGTGGTGCGTGTTGACGACGTAATCGATCGTCTTCCCCGGGATGAGCTTCCTGATCGCGGCGATCACCGCGATCGATCGCGCCTCGTTGAGCGGCGCCTCGACCACCGCGACGAAGTCGCGAAATTCGACGGCGACGCTGTGATGCGATCCGCCGCCCATCCAATAAACCCCGTCAGCGAGTTTTTGGGTCTCGACGCGCACTGGCGTAATCGTCGCCTTCTGCACCGCATCCGGAACGGTGATGTCCTCGCCACACAGGTTGGCCTGAACCTCCGCCATCGTGATGTCGAACCCGTGATGACCGCCGCGGACGACCGGGTTGCCACTCGACGTGTTGTCGAGGTCGTCATGATGATGGAACCTGGTGGGAAACTTCAGCGTGCCGAAAGACTGGTAGTCGCTGTAGACGGTCTCGTAATACATGTCGCCGATGACCGGGTTTGGGACCCACGTCTGGATCCGCTCGATCAGGTTCTCGCCGTTGATCGTGGCGTTCACGCGATACCTACCGAGCGCGGTGATCGAGACGATGGTCACACGGCGCTTCGGACCTGCACCTTCCGGACCCTCGTTTCGGGTGAGCACCACCGGGTTGGCCGCAGCCAGCGCCGCCTTGACGAAGCCATGCGGCGTCAACCAGATCTCGAGCTGACGGACCGAGGCAGCGGCCGGCTGGGGAACCGTGCTCGTGCCCTGCAGTGCCCACGCATGGTCGCCGCTCACGAGATTGATCTGCCGGACTTCGCCCTGAATCGGAATGCCTCCACCACCGCGCGCCGGAAACGATCCCTGGCGCCGGACTTGCTCTTCCCTCGAGGCCTTCGCGTCGAAATTTATCGTCTTCGTGTAGCTCGCCAGCTCAATGCGCGGCCAATCGTCCCTGGGCGTGAAGTTCTGCCCGACTGCGCCCACGTAGCCGCGCCCCGAGTAGGTCACGCATCGAAGGTTGTCCGCCCCGAGATGTGTGGCGACCGTTTGCAGGATCACCTTCGCATCCTGGGTTTGGGCTGCCGGTGTCATGCCCATCAGCGCGAGGAGGACCGAAGAGAGACACAGGTTTGACAGTTTGCTGACCATGCTGCCACCTCCGTTGCCGTTGGCTCTGAGGTGGATGAAGGTATAGCGGTTGTGTTGCGGATTTCAACGCGAACTCGTTGGGCAGCACGGCCTGGTTGAAGGTAATCCTCCAGCGTGACCCAGGGTTCGCGGGGCGAGCCACGCGCGACGCCTTCACCGGGCGGCGGGAACGGACGAGCCGCGCCAGTCGCGCCACGAGGCCGCGACTGAGGGACATCACCCATCGCGCCCCATCGCGGCGAGCCGGTTGGCCTAATTTCGCAACGTGCTCCAAACCAGGCACTTGGGGCACCATTCGATCACCAGGCTAGTGACAGCCGACACAGCGGCCAGGTTCCTTCGGCGGATCGCCGTCGAGCCACGCTTTTGCGTACGTCGTGCGTCCTGATTTCGCCGCTTCTGCCATCAGCCGCTTGAAGTACTGCTCGGCCTTGTCCTTGTCGCCGAGTCGCGTCCATCCGTCGGCGAGCCCGAAGAGCAGCTCGCCCTTCGCGTGATCCGAGAGACCCGCGAACGTGGTCTGCTGCAGCTTCAGCGTGTGCTCGTAGTCCTCGACGGCCGTGCGCAGCAGGCTCTCGGTCTGCTTGGGGTCCGGGACGCGTCTTGACGCCTCGAAGAGCGTCGCGCCGCGCGGGATGCGCACTGCGACATCGTCTGGCGCGAGACTCACGGCCTTGTTCATCTCGCCCAGCCCGCGGCCCCAGAGCTCGCCGCCCGTTTGGTAGTCGCCTTTCTGAAACGCCGCGCCAGCCATGGCGAAGAGGCCGGAGCCGTGCCAGACCAGCGCTTCCGCATGGTTGGGATCGATCGCGAGCGTGTCCTCGCACCGCGTCATCGCGCGGGCGAAGCGCGCTTCGTCCCCCGAGAAACCGGCGAAGAAATCGGCGCGCACTTGCATGTCGAAGCGGGCTGGTGTCTGCGCCGGCGCGCCCGCTTGTCCCGCCGCAGCCGCGAACACCGACAGATAGAGCGCCGCCGAGAGCGCGAAGATGAGTCGCATGGTGGATAAGCCTCCTGCGTTCATTGGACGCGCGCGCCCGACTCGCCGATCGAGCGACCTGCGCGAGTGGAGGAATTGGCCGATCGAGCGGCACGGCCTGTGGACTCGCCGCTCGTCGGACTCGCGCTTTACCCTCGTTGGATGACTCGCGCTACGCGCTCGTGGGATGGGCGCGGCGCGATTCCCCTCGTTCCTTTCTTCAGACGAGCCGCGCCAGCGGCGAGTCCCGCGAGCGACGGAGTCACGCGTCCTACGCAGTCGCGCAGCGACGAATCCTACAATCTGCGAAGCCGCCCGTCCTGCTCATTGCACTACCACGACGATCTCGTTGCTCGCGACGCTCACGCCGGCGCTGTTCACCGCGCGCACGCGAACGAAGTACGTGCCTGGCGGCGCGCCGACCTGCAGCTCGGGCGCCGGGCCGATCGGGAAGGTGACGAGGTTGGCCAATCCCGGTCCGGTGCCGGCTTCGAGGAGGTAGCCCGTGGCGGCGCCGGCAAACGGCGGCGTCCACGCCAGCGTCACGAGGCGCGTGGGCTCGACGTTGGCGCGCAGCAAGGCCGGCGCCGATGGCGTGAAGGCGGCAGTGGGCAGGGTGACGAAGAGCTCGCTCGAGCCCGGACTGCTGCCGCCGGCATTCACGCCCCGTAGCTGCACATTGTAGGTGCCGGGCGGCGCGCTCGCCGCCAAGGTGAACCCGCTGCCGAACGGAATCCCGGTGACGAGATTGAAGAGGCCGGGCGTCCCGGCGCCGGCATCGAGCACGAACTGGGCGGGCACTCCACTTGTGGGCGGGCTCGCCCAGTGGAACACGGCGGTGACGCCGTCCACAGCGACTTGAACATCGCTCGGCGCCGCCGGTGGCCCAGGTGGCCCTCCGACCACGAGGCGAATCTCATTCGAGGGCACGCTCGACCCCGCACCATTGATCGCGACCAGGCGCATGAAGGTGGTGCCGTTCGCCGCCGTCAACGTCGCGCTCGTCGCCGTTGCCGGAATGACGACCGGTTGAAGATTCGACTGCCCGCTCGCGGTGCCGACGTCGAGGCGATACGACGTGCGCGTGCCGTTGGTGGGCAGCGTCCAGCGGAACGTGACGAGGTTGCCGGCGACTGCCGCGGTGAGATTGCGCGGGCGGCCCGGCACGCCGGTGACGGTGAGCGCTTCTTCGTCGGATGGCGGACCGATCAAAACGCCGTTGAGCGCGCGGACGCGGACGAACCAGGTGCCGTTTGCCGGCAACGGCAACGCAAACCGCCGCGCCTGCGGCGCGATGGTCGCCGACACGTCCACCGTGCCCGGCGAGTCGCCTGCCTCGATGTGGAACGCCGTGGGCACAACCGTCCCCGACGGCGCAGACCATTGCAGCTCCGCGACCGAGCCGTCGATGGCGGCGCGCAGCAGCACCGGCGTGGGCGGCAGCGTGGCGACGATGATGGCCTGGAAACTCCGCGACGCGCTGAACGTGCCATCGCTCAGCGTCAGAGTGACCGTCGCCGTTCCGCCGAAACCAGGGACTGGCGTCATCGTCAGCGTGCGCGGGTTGAAGCCGGAGAAGCCCAGGTTTGCGTTGGGGAGCACCGTCTGATTCGACGATGTCGCGGAGAACGTGAACACAGGTCCGTCCGGGTCGGTGAAGTTGATCGTGACCGGCTGCGGCCCCTGGTCCGTGAACGTCACGTCGGCAATCGGCGCCAGGGTCGGCGCGTCGTTGACCGCCGTTGTCGTGAACGTGAAGCTTCGTCGGGTGACGCCGCCTTCGGTGTCCATCAGCGTGAGCGCAATCACCGTGGTGCCAACCGCGTTCGGCTGCGGCACGACGGTGATGGTGCGGATCGTGGCGTTGAGGTTGAAGATACTCAGTCCGGCCGGCGCCACGACGTTCGTGTTCGACGACGTCGCGGTCAACACCAGCGTGGCCGGCGCGGTGGTATCTCCCACTACGACCCCGACCGTCGTGGAAGTGTCCTCTGACAGGATTACGTTGGTCGGCGGCCCCATCGTCGGTGCGACGTTCGCAAGTCCCTGGACGCGCCGGATGCGAGAGTTGCCGCTATCGGCAATCAGGAGGTCGGCGCCGTCGAACGCCAAACCAAACGGTCCATTGAGCGCCGCCAGCCCCGCAGGCTCTCCGTCACCGCTGAAGTCGCCGAAGACGCCGCCCCCAAGCGGGACGATGACGCCATTGCCCGCGAGCCCATTGACCACTGGTACCTGCGGAAACACGACGGCTTCGTCGACCACCCACACGCGCTGGTTCTCAAAGTCGGCCAGGAACACCTTGCTGCCGCTCGCGGCGATGCCGAACACACCGAACAGACCACCGAACGGCTGCTGAAGTGCTGCACCGCCCTCGACTGGAACGCCAGAGGATCCGTTTCCCGCCACGCTGATGATGTTGACACCCACCAGCTTGCGCACTCGCCGGCCGTCGCAGAAGTACAGCTTCGCGGCGGTGCCGGCGAGAGAGTCCACTGAGCCGATGCCAGTGACCAGCGCCTGACCGTCAGCGGTGTGCGCGGCGCCGTTGCCGGCGATCGTGGTCACTGCGGGCGCGCCACCGGTTAGATTTATCCGCCTGATCCGACGATTGCCGCTATCCGCGACGAACAGAAAGTTACTGTCCACGAGCAATCCGGATGGACCGTCGAACGTGGCGCTGGCGACGGGCAGGTCGTCGAAGCCACGCGCGCCGGTGCCGGCAAAGTTGTTGATGAGCCCTGTGCTCAGATTGACGATGCGGATGCGATTGGATCCGAACTGGCTGATATAGACATTCGCGCCGTCGGACGCGAGGCCTCCGACTAGTAGCGTCGCGTTTACCGCGGGACCGCCGTCACCAATTGGTCCGTTGGGGACGCCGGTGCCGGCGATGTGACTGATGACACCCCCCGCGATGCGGAACACCTGGTCGAACGTGGCGAAGTAGACGTTGCCCGCCACATCCCGGGTGATCTGCCGCGGGCTGCCGATCTGCGCCAGCAGCGCCGGACCGCCGATCCCGCTGACGCCGGAGTTGGCGAACGCCACCGTATTGATTACGCCGGCGTTGATTTGGCGTACGACGCGCGAGTCGAGCACGAACACGCCCCCCGTGGCCGAGGCCGCGAGTCCGACGACGGACCGCAACTGCGCGCTCAAGGCGGGTGTGCCGTCAGCTGAGAATCCCTCCGTCCCCGTGCCCGCAACGAGCGCAACCGTGGTCGTCGTCAGGTTGATCGAGCGCACGCGGTTCGGTTCGGCGAAGACCAGGAAGTTGCCGGCAATAGCCAGCTCGCGAGGCGTCACCAGGGCGCTGGCTGCCGGCCCGCCGTTGCCATCCGAGCCGTTGGTGCCGGTGCCGGCAAACGTCGTAATCGTTCCTGCTGGCGTGATCCGTCTAATGCGAGAAAGCTCGGCGCAGTAGGCGTTGAATGCACTGTCAACGGTGACATCGATGCAGGTGAGACCCGCGACCGTCGCCGGGCCGTTGTCGCCCGACGAAGGCGAGAGGCCATTGCCGGCAATGTGTGTCGCAACGCCCGTTGCCAGATCGATGCGATACACGCGCGTAGAATCGGCGACGTAGAGACGTCCCAGGCTGTCGAGTTCGAGGCCGCTCGGGAAGTCCAACGCAAGCTGAGTGGCGGGAACATTGCTGACCGCCTGCTGAGAGCCTCCGCCCGCCAGAACCTCGACCAGGCCGGTGTTGGATCGCACCCTGAACACCTTCTGCTGGGCTTCGTCGGCGATGAACAGGTCGCCGTTGGCCGCGACGGCAATCGCACCGATCTGAGAGAACCGCGTCGCGAGCGCGGCGGCGCCGGGAACCGTTGGACCCTGTGTTCCTGCTCCCGCGACCAGCGTCGCGACGCCGCCGGAAAACCGATAAACCGCGAAGTGCCCGGCGGCGAAGAGCACGCCGTTCGAATCGACGGTGACCGCTGACGCGAAACCGGGCGCCGCCAGTTGCTGGACGGGCACGTTGGTGCGTGCGGGATTGCCGGCGATCGTGTTGATGGTTTGCGCTGCTGATGGGGTTGCCAAAACACAGAAAAAGACCGTCCGGACGAGCAGGTGATGCGAGTACGTCATGGGGGAGTCGGAGAGTAGCTGGATCCTAAGCTCGACCGATCCTAAGCTCGACCGTGCGCGCATGCAAGCAGGATTCAGCGTGCGCGCGATAGCAATCGCGATCGCGTCGCGCGAAATCACCTCTTACGACGACTTCTCATGCGATTGTCGCGTTGCCGATCGACAGAATTGTACGAACGCGCTACTCGCAACGAAGCGCGACGACGGGATCGATTCGAGCCGCACGCCGCGCGGGCAACCAGCACGCCAGCAGCGCAATGCCGATCACCGATGCCGCGCTGGTCACGAAGAAGAATCCATCGGCGAGTGGAAGGTCCAGCAACAGGTGCTGAACGAGCTGTACCGCACCGAGCGCCAGCACGACGCCACCGGCCACCCCGATTGAGACAACGCGCATCCCATCCCCGACGATGCCCGCGACCACCTGCCGCAGGGTGGCGCCCAGCGCGACTCGCAGGCCGATTTCCTGCCTTCGCCGCGATACGGCGAAGGCGAGCGCGCCGTAAAGCCCGACGGCCGTCAAGACGATCGTCAAGGTTGCCGCATAACCGACAAATGCCGCGGTGATCCGAACCGGTCGGAACACACCGGCCATCTGCACTGTGAGCGGGATGGTTTCCGCGACTGGCACCTCTGGATCGACGGCGTTGGCCGCGCGGACGATCGTGAAAAGCGCGCTGTCCACGTCGCCGATGACGCGAATGCAGTAGCGAGCGTCGATCGCGTCGGCGCGCTGCCAGAACGGCGTGTAGACGAATGGCGGGGCGGGTTCGCTGCGCGCCTGAACGGACACGTCGGCTGCGATGCCAACGACGGAATGCGGACGCCCGTCGACGAGAATCGTCTGGTCCACCGCGTGGGCGTCACCGAACAGCCGGCGCGCGAGGGCCTGACTGACGATGGCCACGCGCGGACGATCGGCGCTGTCCCGTTCGTCGAAGTCGCGTCCGGCGATGATCGGAATGCGAAGTGTTTCGAAATAGCGGGGTGCGATATCGCCGAACCGCGCGCGGACGCTATCGTCGGCTGCCTGCCCTGGCAGACCGACACCCGCCCCGCCTCCAAAGAGCGCCACGCCTTGCCCGATCAAGCTCGCCGACTGCACACCCGGCAAGCCTTCGAGGCGCCTCAGGACGTCGCGATGAAATGCCTGTGCCCGCGCTGGCGGGTACTGCACGAGCCGCGGACGAAGCCGCATGAGTGCGACGTTCGACGAGTCGAAGTTGGCGCCTGCGACTGCGCGCTCGGCGCTGACTGACAGCAAGAGTCCCAGGCTGATCAGGACCACGGCGGCCGAGGTTTGCACGCCGGTCAGGTATAGACCGATGCGGCGCGATCCAGGTGTCCGCGCCGATGCTCGAGGTATGGAAGCGGCCGCGCCCTGCCGGATCGCGTTGAGCGCAGGAAAGAGACCGAACCCGAGACCCGCACCGAGCGCCGCGGCCATTGCACCGGCGATCACGCCCCATTGCAGTCGGAATCCGAAATCCATCACGTGGCCCTCGGAGCCGACCGAGTAGAACCTGGCGGCGATGGCCTGCATCATCCACCACGAGAGCACGGTCCCCAGCGCACCGCCGCACAGCGCCAGAGCACTGGCCTCGGTCATGAGTTGCCCGAGGAGGCGTCGCGGCGAGGCGCCGAGTGACGCGCGCATCGCGAGCTCGGGTACACGCGCGGTCCCGCGGGCCATCAGTAAGCCGGCGATGTTGGCGCAGCCCACCAGAATGAGCAGGATCGCGACGCCCGTGATCAGCGCGACGAACCGCTGCTCGGCCGGGTCGTGGTGGACCGTACGCGGGGCAAACACCGTCACGTTCCTGTTCTCGCCATCGGCGGCGGTTTGCCACGCCGGCGGCATCAGCGTCGGCATTTCGGCTGCGGCATCCTGCAAGCGGCGGCCTGGCGCGAGCCGTCCGATCATCTCGAGGATGGTGCAATCGGGCGCGAACGCATCCGTACACCACCGATAGCCCACGCCCAGCGACATCATCGGCAGGTAGATCTCCACTGGCTGTGTATCGACGCCGCGAAAATGCGCCGGGGCCACTCCGATGACTGTGAACGGTACCCTGTTGACCGTGAACGTGGTTCCAAGGACGTCGGATCTCGAGCCGAACGCAGTTCGCCAGAAGTCGTGGCTGATCACGACGACGTGGTCGCGATTGGGAACGGTGTCCTCGCCCTCCGTGAAGAAGCGCCCGAGCGCCGGCTCGAGGCCGAGAAGCGGAAAGAAGTTCGCGGTGACGACGGCGCCGTTGATCTCCTTGCCCTGTTCGCCGACGTGAACGTAGAGCGGCGCCGTGGAGTAGTGTGCCGCCAGCTCCTTCAACGTTCGGGTGTTATCGCGGAAGCGCACGAAATCGGGAAACGAGACCGGTCCGAGCTGATTAGCATGGCGGCGCGTCGCCGCCACCGCCACGATCTCGTCCGGCCGATCGACCGGCAGACGCTTGAAATAATACGCATCGACGATCGCGAGCACTGTCGACAGCGCGGCAATGCACAGCGCCAGCGTCGTGATAGCCGTCAGCGCAAACGCGCGGTCACGGCTCAACGTCCTGTACGGCGTAACGTACGTCCGATCGAAAGGCGTCGATCAGCCCGATCCGCCGCGCGTCGCGACACTGCTCCTTGCGCTGTTCGACGCCGCCAAACGCCCGCAGCGCCGCGTCGCGGGCGTCGGCCGGCGACATGCCGCGCGCCATGAGCTCGCGCGCGCGCTCGTCCACATGAAACCGTAACTCCTCCGCGAGCTCGCTCTCGACGGTCTGGCCCCGGAGGAGCGAGCGCAGGCGAAGGCGGACGATGTGCAGCCAGCGATCGAGCGCCACGTCACGCCTCGTTGAGCCTGACCAACGCCGAGATGGCCGTCGAGAGCCGCTCCCAGTTGGCGGACTCTTTTTCGAGCTGCCGGCGTCCCGAGCGGGTGAGCGAATAGAACTTCGCGCGGCGGTTGTTCTCGGTCTGCTTCCACTCGGAGCTGATCCATCCTTCCTGCTCGAGCTTGTGGAGGGCGGGGTAGAGCGAGCCGTCGCTGACCTGCAGCACTTCGCCCGAGACCTGGCGCAGGCGCTGGCTCATCGCAAAGCCGTTCATGGGTTCGAGCGCGAGAATCTTGAGGATCAGCAGGTCGAGGGTGCCCTGGACCAGATCGGACGGTTTGCTCATTGAACCTCCCGCTCAACTCGGTTACCGAGTGAAGCTACACCCACTCCTCTCGGTAATCAAGGGGAATCACCGAGCCGACGAGCCCCTGGGCGGATTGAGGCGAAGCTTCGCCGAGATTTCTTGGGTAGAATCCCGCGCATGAGTACGAAGGCGCGAATGCTCGCGGTCGCGTGGCTGGCGTGCACGGTCTCGCTGTCGGCGCAGGAGCGCGTGGACGAGGCGATGGTGGCGAAGATTCGCGCGGAAGGGCTTGAGCGATCCAGGGCGCTCGAGACGTTTACCTACCTGACCACCACCATCGGTCCGCGGCTGACCAACTCGCCGGCCCATCGCCGTGCCGTCGAATGGACACAGCAGCAGCTCAAGGTCGTACGGCCTGTCGAACGTGCAAGCCGACCCGTGGGAGTTCGGCCGCGGCTGGTCGCTCGAGCGGCTGTCGATCGAGATGATCGAACCGCGCTACCTGCCTCTGATCGGATTTCCGCGCGCGTGGTCGTCGTCCACGCAAGGGGCAAGATCGCGGCAAGCCCGGTGTGGCTGCCGAATCCCACGCCTGAAGCGTTGTCTTCGGCCGGCGCATCGCTGCGCGGCGCCATCGTGATGACCAGCCCGAAGCAGGATTACTTCATCCGCGCCGATCGGCCGCCGGCATCGGGCGATCTGGTGAGCGATCGACCAGCCGGTCCGCGGCTGACGCGCGAGCAGCAGAGCGCGGCGGCAGCCGCGCTCACGGCGTCGGGCGTCGCCGTGACGCTCGAGCCCAACATCGGCGAGCACGGCACGATCTTCGTGACCGGCCGCGACGCAGGGCGACAACGCCGTGCCCGCCATCGTGCTGGCGTCCGAGCACTACAACCTGATCGCGCGGCTGCTCGAGCAGAAGATCCCGGTAAAGCTCGCGGTCGAACTGCAGACGCGCTTCTACGACAGAGACTCGCAACACCGCCAACGTGATCGCCGAGATCCCCGGCACCGACCCGAAGATCGGCGGCGAAGTGGTGATGGTCGGCGCGCATCTCGATTCGTGGCATTCGGCGGCAGGCGCGACCGATAACGCCGACGGCGTCACGACGGTGCTGGAAGCGTTCCGGATTCTGCAGGCGGTCGGGGTGAAGCCACGGCGGACGATTCGGCTGGCGCTGTGGGCGGGCGAGGAACAGGGACTGCTCGGGTCGCGTGACGTACGTGCAGAAGCACCTCGCCGGCGAGGCAGAATCAGGCGCGCGTGACAAGTTCTCGGTCTATTTCAATCTCGATAACGGCACGGTGCCGATTGCGGGCTTCTATCTCGAAGGCAACGAACCGATGGCGCGCATCATGGCGGCGTGGCTCAAGCCGCTGGCCGATCTCGGCGCCACGATCGCGACGACGAAAGGCATCGGCGCGACCGATCACCTGTCGTTCAAGGCCGTGGGGCTTCCGGGATTCCAGGCGGTGCAGGATTATCGCAACTACGACGTGCGCACCCACCACACCAACATGGACACCGACGAGCGCGTGCCGCCAGGAGGCACTGAAGCAGGCGGCGGTCGTCATGGCGTCGATCCTGTACCACGCAGCGATGCGCGACGGAGAGGATTCCGCGTTGAAGCTCGGCACGATCATTCGCCGTCTTGACGCTCGCCGCCGTCGTCGGTGCTGCAGCGACCTCGCGCAGGCGCCGCGAACGTTCAAGGCGCGGCTGTCGCCCGTGCCGCATCGACGTCGCGATGCAGTCGACGGTTGCCGGCGGCGGCTCGGTAACGGCGACCATCGACGGCACGACGTTGACGATCAACGGCACGTTCAAGGACCTGACGATCGCCGGCGACGGTCGCGCGGCTGCATCGCGGCTATCGCGGCATCCGCGGGCCGTCGCTTTGCCGACTTGAAAGTGTCCGGCGGCACGAGCGGGCACGATCGACGGGGTCGGTGCCGCTGACGCCGGCGCAGGTGGGCGAGCTTGCAGGAAGCCTGTTCTACGTGCAGCTGCACAGCGAGAAGGCGCCGGAGGGCAACTTATGGGGATGGCTGCATGCCGGCGGAGGGGAAAACCAAGTGATGAACGTTTGATCGGCGCGGTCTGGGAATTGTGTCGCGGCGCAGTTCGCTGTGCTCGTTCGGCGCAGCAGGTCACGCCAGGCGCGTACACGGCGCAGCAGGCCACGGCCGGTCGCGCCGTCTATCAGGCGAGCTGCGCGAGCTGCCATCTGCCGGACCTCTGCGGGCAGCAACGAAGCCGCCGCAGCTCGCCGGCGTGAACTTTCAGAATCAGTGGCGGAACCGGCCGCGCGCGCGCAACTGCAGGACTTCATTCAGAAGACGATGCCGCCCGGCGGGCCGTCAATTGAGTCCGGGCGATGCGGCGAGCGTGACCGCGTTCATCCTTCAGGCGAACAACGCGCTGCCCGACGCGCCGCAAGCCGGTCGAGGCAGGCGCAGCAGGTGCCGGCTCGCCGGCTGGTGGCGCCGCTGCGCCGCAGGAGGTCGCGGTCGGCGCGGCAGCCGCCGCCTCCGGCGCGCGGGCTCACGGTGACCGGCGAAGTCAAACACTTCACGCCCGTCACCGACGAGATGCTGCGCAATCCGCCGCCCGGCGACTGGCTGATGGCGCGGCGCAACTATCAGGCCTGGAGCTACAGCCCGCTCACCGAGCATCAACCGCAAGAACGTCAAGGATCTCAAGCTCGCGTGGGTCTGGGCGATGAGCGACGCGGCCGCGAATCAGACGATGCCGCTCGTGCACGACGGCGTGATGTATCTGTCAACGCCGCTCAACACCGTGCAGGCGCTCGATGCCGCGACTGGCGAACTGATCTGGGAGAACAACATCGGGCCGAATCAGGCGATCGGCTTCGGCCTCGATGCGCAACCTCGCCATCTACAGCGACAAGATCATCGTCGCGACGACCGACGCGCGGCTGGTCGCGCTCGACGCCCGCAACGGCAAGGTGGTGTGGGAGACCGAGGTCGCCGATCGCGCCAAGGGCTTTTACAACACGAGCGGGCCGATTGTGATGACGCGGCGGCACGATCGTCCAGGGGCTCGCAGGGCTGCGATCGTTATCGCGACGAGCGCTGCTACATCAGCGCCTACGACGCCAACACCGGCAAGCAGCTGTGGAAGTTCTACACCATCGCGCACGAGGGCGAGCCTGGCGGCGACACCTGGAACAAGCTGCCCGACATGATGCGCGCAGGGCGGCGAGACGTGGATGGTGGGCAGCTACGATCCCGATCTCGATCTCACCTACTGGGGCATCGCGCAGGCGAAGCCGTGGATGCCGGCCAGCCGCGCCACCAAGAGCACGGATGCGGCGCTCTACTCGGCGTCAACCGTGGCGCTGCGCGGCGCCGATGGCACGCTCGCCTGGCACTTTCAGCACATTCCCGGAGAGTCGCTCGATCACGACGAGGTGTACGAGCGCGTGCTCGTGGACATCGGCAGCGAGAAGGTCGTCTTCACCATCGGCAAGGCCGGTATCCTGTGGAAGCTGGATCGTCAGACTGGCGCGTTCCTCGGCCACAAGGAGACGGTGTTCCAGAACGTCTTCGATTCGATCAATCCCAAGACCGGCAAGCCAACCTATCGCGGCGACATCCTGGAGCAGCAGGTGGGGCAGTGGATTCAGGCATGCCCCAGCACCGAGGGCGGACACAACTGGCAGGCAATGAGCTATCACCCGGGCGCAGGCCTGCTTGTCATTCCGCTCAGTCAGTCGTGCATGGAGATCTCAGGGCGCAAGGTCGCGCTCGAGGCCGGCTCCGGAGGCACAGCGGCAGACCGGCGTTTCTTCGAGATGCCGGGTAGCGACGGCAACATCGGCAAACTCGCGGCGTTTGACGTGCGCTCGATGAAGGAAGTGTGGAGCCGCGAGCAGCGTGCGGCGTTCCTGACCGCCGCACTCACCACTGCCGGCGACATCGGCTTCATCGGCGATCTCGATCGCTACTTCCGCGCCTTCGACGTGCGCACGGGCGAAATGCTGTGGCAGACACGACTGGGCACGGCGGTTCAGGGTTTCCCGATGACGTTCACTGGCTGGCGGCAAGCAGTACGTCGCGGTGACCTCCGGGGTTGCAAGCGGCGGAAGTCCGCGACTGGTGCCCCGGACGCTGTCGCCGGAGATCAAGAATCCGACGAGCGGGAACGCGATGTATGTATTCGAAGTCGATCGGTAAATACCTAAGGTGCCTGGGGGTGTCTCGAGTGCTCAGGTGCAGCACGAGACACCGAGCACCGCATTTCTGAAACCTGAAACCTGAAGCCTGACACCTGAAAGCTGGACACGCGCCTTACGGCGCTCGTTGGACTCGTCGCTTCGCGACTTGTTGGACGCGTCGCTACGCGACTTGCGGGAGGACTCGTCGCTCACGCGACTCGCGGGACCCCTTCCGATCCATCCGACGAGCCGCGCAAACCGGCGAGTCCTACAACGGCGCGTGAGCGCCAAGTCCTACGACGGCGCGTGAGCGCCAAGTCCCACGAGGCGCTTTAGGCCGAGTCTGCTACTTGGTCGCCGGCGGATCCGGGAGCTTGAACACCACCAGCTCGCCAGGATAATTCGGGCCGCCGATCGACACTGTGAGGTACTGCTTGCCGTTCAGCGTGTAGGTCATCGGCGACCCCGTCTGTGGCGCGCCCATCGTCACGGCGCCGACTTCTTCGCCGGTCGCCTTGTTGTACGCGCGCAGCATCGCGCCGCGCTGACCGTTGGGCAGCGTCGCGAAGCCGCCTTCGCCCGCGATCACGAGCGTCTTGGTCACGAGCGTGCCGATCCGGCCCTGACGGCCGGTGCGCGGAATCGTGACTCCCTTCAACGCCGGACTGTTCTTGATGGTGTCGGGCGTGTCGCCGTGCGCGATCTGCCACACCAGCTCGCCCTTGTTGAGATCGAGCGCCGTGATACGCCCGTACGGCGGCTTGACCAGTGGCAGCCCCTGCACTGTCAACCCGCCGCCACCGCCTTCGCCGCCGACCGCACCACCTCCGCCACCCGCGCCGCCGCGTCCGGCCGGCGCGGGCGCGTTGGGATCGCGCGCTGTGCCGGAGACGTAGGTGAAATCGGTGCGCGCCGGATCGCCGGGCACGAGGCCGAGCTGACTGATGCTGGTGTTGGAGAAGATGTAGAGGATCTTCGTCTCCGGATCGAACGAGCCGCCCTGCCAGTTGGCCCCGCCGGTCACGTTGGGCAGCATCAGCGTCGCCCGTGGTCCTTCCCACTTGCTCACGACCGGAGGTGTGAACAGCGGCCCGAGCTTGTAGCGCGACACCATCTTTACGGCTTCGGCACGGAGCTCCGGCGTGAAGTCGATCAGATCGTCAACCGACACTCCTTGACGCTCGAACGGCGGCGGCTTGACAACGAACGGTTGCGTCTTCGAGTACTTCTCGCCGGGAACATCGCCCTGTTCGACCGGACGCTCCTCGAACGGCCACACCGGCTGTCCCGTGATCCGATCGAAGACGTAGACCCAGCCCTGTTTCGTTGGCTGCGCGACCGCTTTGATTGGCTTGCCGTCCACGGTGATGTCCGCGAGGATCGGCGCGCACGGAATGTCGTGATCCCAGATGCCGTGATGCACCAGCTGGTAGTGCCACTTGCGCTGGCCGGTTTTGAGATCGAGCGCCACCAGGCTTTCGCCGAAGAGCGTGTTGCCCGGGCGATGGCCGCCGTAGTAGTCGCCGGTGGGCATTTCTACGGGCATGTAGGCGATGCCGAGCTCCTCGTCCACCGACATCTGCGCCCAGACACCGACGTTGCCGGTGTACGACCACGAATCCTCCTCCCACGTGTCGTTGCCGAACTCGCCAGGCCGCGGAATCGTGTGGAAGATCCAGAGACGCTTGCCGGTGCGGACGTCGAAGCCGCGGAGATAGCCCTTCTGGTTGGTCTTGCTCTTCGGCTGGCCGCCGGGCAGATGCGCGGCGCCGATAAGGATCACGTCCTTGGCGATCACCGGCGCGGCGTGAAGGCCCACTTCACCGGTGATCGGATCCATTTCCTGATCCATCTCGAGCTTCAGATCGACGATGCCGGCCTTGCCGAACGCGGGCACCTTGACGCCGGTTTTGGCGTCGAGCGCGATCATCTGATAACCCGGCGTCACATAGACGATGCGCTCTTCCTTGCCGTCGGTCCAGTAAGCGAGCCCGCGGCCCGAGAGTTGACGCGGCGCCGCTTCGCCGCGCTTGCCCTCGTTTTCGCTGTGCATCCACAGCAGCTCGCCTGTGGTGGCATCGAGCGCAACCGCCGCGCGACGCGTGCCGGCGGTAAAAAACAGCCGGCCGCCAACCATCAGCGGCGTTGCCTGGAGATTGAACTCCGGCCGTGGGCCCAGAGACTCCGTGCGAAACCTGAACGCCACCTGGAGCTGACTGAAGTTCTGCGCGGTGATCTGGTCGAGCGGCGCGTAGCGTGTACTGGCCAGATCGCCCCCATAGGTGCGCCATTCGCTGTTGGGCGCGCCGGCCTGGCCGTGCGCCACCAGCGTCGAGCTCAGGAGCACGAGCGTGAATGGTCCAAGTCGTCGGATCCAGCGATACGAGGTTGGTTTCATAGGCGATTGCGGGTCAGCCTACTATAATTCCTCGATTCAATTGCGTTGCTTGTCGTCAGTTCGGCTGTGCGCAATGGCACTGGCGGTCATGGCCGTGCTCGGCAGCGCTCCGCATGCGCAGACCGGCCCACGAGTCTCGACCGCGCAGGGAGAGTGGCCGTCGTACGGCGGCGATCTCTCGAGCGCGAGATACTCCCCGCTCGACCAAATCACCGCCGCCAACTTTTCTTCGCTCGCCATTGCCTGGCGCAGCAAGTCACCAGACGCGTTCTTGAGCGTGACGCTGCCGGGCGGCGGCGAGTGGTCGGCCGACGCCAGGTCGGTGTTCGCCGAGCTCAATCGCCTCGACCCCAAGCGCCGGCGCGATCAGCAGCCGCCGCTCGTCGGCAACTTCAAGGCCACACCGCTGATGGTGAACGGCGCGCTCTACTTCAACACGCCGCTTTCGATCGGCGCCGCCGTCGATGCCCGGACCGGCGCGACGAAGTGGACCTACAACCCGCGCAGCTACGAAGCCGGCACCACCAGCATGAGCCTGCGCTGGAACCAGCGTGGCGTCGCCTACTGGTCCGACGGCAAGGAAGAGCGCATTTACTGGGGCACGGGCGACGGGTATCTGATCGCGGTGGACGCGAAGAGCGGCAAGCCGATCGCCGGCTTCGGCGCCAACGGCCGCGTCGATCTCATGGAGGGACTGCCGCGCGCGACGCGCGGCGCGCGTGATTATCTCAACGCGCTCACCTACTCGGTGCAGTCGCCGCCGATAGTGGTCGGCGACGTGATCATCACGCCGGCCTCGATCTCCTCGCTCGTGATCAGCAAGGAGCAGATCCCGGGCTGGATCCGTGGTTACGACGTGCGCACCGGCACGCTGCGGTGGACGTTCAAGACCGTGCCGTCGCCCGGCGAAGTCGGCAACGAAACGTGGAAAGACGACTCGTGGTCCCACGCCGGAAAGGTCACCGTCTGGACCGCGATGAGCGCAGACGAGGAGCTCGGCTACGTCTACATCCCCACGAACACGACCGCGCCCGACTACTACGGCGGCCATCGGCCCGGCGACAACCTCTTTGCCGAGAGCATCCTGTGCCTCGACGTGAAGACAGGCAGGCGCGTGTGGCATTTCCAGACCGTTCACCACGGCCTGTGGGATTACGACAACCCGGCGGCGCCGAACCTGGTCGATATCAACGTGGACGGCCGTCCGATCAAGGTGCTCGCGCAGATCACCAAGCAGGGCTTCACGTTCGTTTTCGATCGCGTGACGGGGAAGCCGGTGTGGCCGATCGAGGAGCGTCCGGTGCCCGCGTCCGACGTCCCCGGCGAGATGGCTTCGCGGACGCAGCCGTTTCCGTCGAAACCCGCGCCGTTTGAAGCCCAGGGCGTCGGCGAGGACGATCTCATCGACTTCACGCCGGCGCTTCGCGCGCAGGCCGTGGAGGCTGTCAAAGGCTTCAAACTGGGGCCGCTCTACACGCCGCCTTCGATGGAAGGCACGGTGCAGCGTCCGGGCGCCGTCGGGGGCGGCAATTGGGGAGGCGCCGCAGTGGATCCCGAAACCGGCATCCTCTATGTGCCGTCGCGCAGCGCGTTCGGCGTGGCGCACGTCAGCCCGCCCGATCCCGCGCTCAAGAGCAATCTGCGCTACATGCAGACGCCCGCGCGCAGCCTGCAAATGCCGGGTGGGCTCCCGCTGTTCAAGCCGCCCTATTCGCGGATGACGGCCATCGATCTCAACACCGGCGAGCATGTGTGGATGGTCGCGACCGGCGCCGGCGAGCGTGTGCGCAGCAACCCGGCGCTCAAAGGTCTCGATCTCCCGCCGCTCGGCGGCGACATCACGTTCAGCGGACCGCTCCTGACCAGGACCGTGTTGATCTACGCATTGACCGCCGGCGGTTCGCACGGCGGGCCGCGGCTGATGGCCTACGACAAACGCAGCGGCAAGGAGCTCGCGTCGGTGGATCTGCCTGGTGCCGCCATCGGCACGCCGATGACATACGTTATGGACGGCAAGCAGTACATGGCGCTCACGGTGCAGGGCGCCCGGCAGGGCGAGATGCCGGAGCTCATCGCGCTCGCGCTCCGTTGAGTGGCATGCACAAAGACCTGCAGGAGGCGATCGACTTCCATCAGGCGATCCTCGCGGAAGGCAGCAAGGCGCTCGTCGGCTACCACATGGCCAAGGCGATCGCCAACGTCGTCCTTCTGTCCGAGATTCCGACGACCTACGACAAGCGCGAGCAGCGGCAGGTCAACGCCGGCAACCTGCTGCTTCGCGGTGTACCCGGCGTCGGCAAGACGTTCTTCGGCGTGATTCTCGCGGCCATCAGCGACGCGAAGTTTGCGCGTCTGCAGGGACGCGCCGATCTGCAGCCGACCGAGGTCGTCGGATTCCAGATGATCAACCCGTCGAGCGGCGAGCTGATGACTGAATTCGGCCCGCTGGCGTCGGCGGAGGTGATCCTGCTCGACGAGATCAACCGCATCCCGCTCAAGTCGCAGAGCGCGTTCCTCGAGGGGCTGCAGGATCGCACGGTGACCGTAGGCTCCAAGACCTACGATCTGCCGGCCTTTAGTTTTGCCATCGCAACGATGAACCCGGTGGAGCTGGGACAGGGCACCTTTCCGCTGTCGGAGGCGGCCACCGATCGGTTTGCGGCGATCGTCAACATCGGCTATCTCCCCGCCGCGGAGGAGGAGAAGCTCGTCGCGTTCGACTTCAAGCGCGTGCGCCTCAATCCGCTGATGTCGAAGCAGCGGATCATCGAGCTGCGCGCGGTGATCAACGAGCGCGTCTTTCTGCACGAGCGGCTGGGCAAGTACATTCAGCGTCTCGTGGCGGCGACGCGGCCCTACAATCCAGAGACCGAATGGCATCAGCATTCGCCGTCGGAGCTGGTCGAGCGCGGCGTCGATCTCGGCGCCTCGCCGCGCGCGATCATCTGCTGGAGCCGCCTGGCCAAGGTGTGGGCGCTCGTCGAGCGGCGGCGGGCGGAGGTCTATCCGGAGGATATTCAGGATCTCGCCCCGCATGTCCTCAGTCACCGCATCTGGCTGGGGCCGCACGCGGCGAGTCATGGACTCACGACGGAGGCGGTGATTCGCGACGTCATTGAAGAGACAGCCATACCGTGATGCTGCGATTTGGAGGCGTCGAGATGTGGAGGGACACGTTTTGACACCGTTTTCTCGCGCGTATTGCGGCTCCTTCATCCTGCTGATCGCTTCGGCGACCGCCGGCTGGGCGCAGCCTGCGCGCGACGCGCAGTTGGTCGAGGTGGACCCGATCCGGTGCTGGTGGCGCGCCTCCGAAGGGGCCGTCGCGATCGGGCAGCCGTTCTCGATCGTCCTCACCTGCGCCGTCGTCGAGACCGATCGCGTGCGCGTCGTGCCCGACGAGACGGCGCTCGCGGTGGGGACGATTCAGCTGGCGCCGTTCGAGATCGTCGGCGGCTCCGATCCGGTGAACCTGCGCAGCGGACAGCGGCGATTCTTCCAGCGCGAATACAGAGTCAGGATCATCGATCCCAACGTGATCGGGCGTGACGTCGCCTTGCCGGCGCTGCAGATTCATTACCGCGTCGAGAGCCAGGTCCAGTCGCAGGCGGTGGAAGGACGCGAGCGCATCTACCTGTTGCCGGTCGAGTCGGTGCGGATCCTGTCGATGGTGCCGGCGGAGGCGACCGACATCCGCGACGGCGTCACGCACCTGTTCGGCGTGGTCGAGGGTTACCGGTTTCGCGCCCGCGCTTTCGATCTCCTGGCCCTTGCGCTGCTGGCACTCAGTGTGATCGTCGTCGTGCCGGCCGTCGTCAGAGTCGCGCGAGGGACGCGCGTCCGCGCGAAGACAGGCAAGGCTCACGCGTCAGACAGCGCTGTGCTCGGCTCAGTGGTCGCGGAGCTTGGCGACCTGCAAACGCAGGGCCGCGGCGGATGGACCGCCGATCTGCTCGCCCGGGCACTCGCGGCCACCCGCGTCGTTGCCGGGTATGCGATCGCGCGGCCCGCACGCCAGCGGCCGGTGGCGGCGGCGACCGATCCGAGCGATGCGCGGATCGTCGTCAATCGCGGCTGGCTCCGGCGACAGCGGGTGAGCGTCTCGAGCCCGACGACGTCCGCCGATCTCGCACGCGCGCTCGAAACGACGACCAACGGCAGCGGCAGCGCGCGCCTCGATCGCCTGCGCGAGTCGCTCGACGCGCTGACCAGCGCCGTCTACGGTCAGAGCAGTGGCAAAGCTGCGGACGCCGGCTCCTCTGCGGCGATTGGCGGCGCGGAGCCGGTGAATGCGGATCATGCGGTGAACGTGGCGCTCGGCGCGGCTCGCGAGCTCCGGCGTGAGCACCTGGCGATCTGGCTTTCGCTCAAGCGGCTTGGAGCGCGCGAATGAGGACGCTGGCGGCCGTCGAAACGCTGCTGAACGATCGGATCGCGGAGTGGCAGTCGCTCAGCCTGCGCAGCCTCCAGTTCTGGCATCGCGACGAAGCGCGACTGGCGCTCATCGGTCTCGCCGCGATTGCCGCGCTCCTGCTCGTCGCCCGCGTCGTCGCCGGCCGCCCCGCCGGACGCGGCGTCGGCCTTCCTGCGATGTTGTCGAGCATCGCCGGACTGCGACTGTCGGCGCTCCGGCACGCGCCGCTGCTCCTCGTTGCCGCCGGCATTCCGTTCGCGGTGCTCGCCGTCGCCGATCCGTACTCGGCGCTCGTCCGCGAAGAGGCGGCGTTTCCCGGCCGCCGCATCAGCCTGATGATCGACGCGTCGACGAGCATGTCCACGTCGTTCAAAACCGAGTCGCTCAAGACGCGATCGCCCAACGGCCCCGCGTTTTTCACGACGGTCGCCGCCGCCGAGCAGTTCGTGCAGCTGCGTCTCGAGGGCAAGCATCAGGATTTGATGGCGCTGGTGGAATTTGGCAATCAGGCGTACGTGATCACGCCGTTCACGAGCGACTACGAGAACATCCTGCTGAGCATCGCGCTGATCAGCGATCCGGTGGAGTTCTCGCTCTTTCCCGATCGCGGCACGATCATCGCGCACGCCGTCGATCAGAGCATCGGCCTGTTCAAGGCGTTCGACTTCCTCGAAGCGGCCGGAAACCTGATGGTGATTTTCACCGACGGGGAAGACACACGCGCGGAGTTCGAGGGCGTCAGCCTCGACACGATCCTGCAGTCGGCCATCGACAACCGGATTCCGCTCTATTTCGTGCGTACCAACTATAAAAAGGAAGCGGGCGACATCATCCCCGATGCGTTGTGGCGACGCGCGGTGGAGAAAACCGGTGGCAAGTTCTACGCGGCGAGCGACGAGGCGAGCCTGCTCGGCGCGATCCGCGACATCGATCGGCTCGCCGCCGGGACGATTCAGGTGAAGCGCTACACGACACAGCAGCCGCGGTTCGCGTTGTTTGCGTTGATGGCGGCCGCCTGCTGGTGCACGGCGGCGGGCCTCAGATTAGGGCCGGCGGGCTTTCAGAAGTTGCCCTAGTGGAGAGCCGACGACACCGAGAGGAACGGGGTGCCTCCAGCGGCCGGTTGATTCTGTGGCTTCTGTGGCCAAAGGAACGACGATGAGATTATTGGCTTCACGGCTCGCGATTGCTGTCGCGCTCATTTCCACGGCATTGTTGCTCCGCGGCGAAGCGCGACAACTTCGGCAACGAGCCGATACGCATGAACGTTTTGCCACGCTTCGATTCGACATCGCCGCGCTCGAGCAGCCGGGTTATCTCGAGTCGCTGATGTCGTCGGTGGACAGCGACTCGGCCGATCGGGCCGTGCTCGACCGGGCCAGCGCGGCGTATTGGCAGGCCCGCTACGACGCGCTCACCACCGGCGTCGAGGACGTCGCGAACGATCCCGATCCCGAAGTGCTGCTCCTCATGGCCAACGCGGCGTTTCGCGCGGCGCAGCGTGCGGGGCAGCAGCCGCGCCCAGCGCAGGTGCAGCAGCTCGATCTCGTGATCCAGGCGTATGCCAGCGCGCTCGAGTCGCCGGTGTTCCTACCCGACGCGGCTTACAACTACGAGTATGTGGTCCGCGCCCGCGACGCCCTGGCGCGTCCGCGCGGGCCGGCCGCGGCGGCCTCGCTCAAACCCCAGGCGGCGCGCGGAGGCGATCTGCCCGCCGGTCCCACGATTCACGGGCGGCCGGGAGGACCGCCGCCGTCCACGAAAGGCGAGGAGTTCGAGATCCTCACGCCCATGGAATACGGCGACCGCGAGGCGCAGCCCGAAGCAACGCCCGGCGTGAAGCCGTTGCGCAAGGGGTGACATGCTGGTGTTTCGCGAGCCGGCCTACCTCTGGCTCCTGCTGATTCCGGCCCTTCTGCTGCCGCTCATGGCGTGGCGGTTCGTGCTGCGGCGCCGCGACGTACATCACTCGTGGCGCGTCGTATCGTTCCTGCGCGGCAGCGCTTTGGCGTGGCCGGCGATCTGCCGTTCTGGCTGCTCACCATCCTCGCGTCGGCGACATTGGTTGTCGCCGCCGCCCGGCCGGCGGCGCCCACGACGGTGCTGCGGCGCGCCGGCATCGACGTCGATCGTCCTGCAAGATGCGTCGGCGTCGATGCGGGTCAGTGACGTTTCTGGTGGCGCCGATCGCTGGACGCGGTCGATGCGCTTTCTCCGTCTCCTCGGCGACGCGCTCAGCTGGCGCGAGGATCGCATCGCGCTCGCCGCCTTCGCGCACATTGCGGCGCCGCAGATTCGGCTCACACGCGATCCCAACACGCTGTTCTTCTTTCTCGATCATCTCGAGCGCCAGCCGCCTTTCCGGCTCGAAGACGAGACGACGTGGGATACCAATCTCGAGCTCGGTCTCTACTGGGGCCTGCGTCTGCTGGAGAAGGACGAAGAGCTGCACGGGCGCTCGCCCAACGCGAAGCTGTTCGTGATGCTCTCTGATGGCGAGGCGTGGAGCGGGGAAGTCGCGAAGTCGCTGGATCTGGTGGCGTCGCGCGGCGTGCCAGTCTTCGCGATTGGTGTGGGCACGCTCACCGGCGGCCGGATGCCGGTCGTGCCGAGCCTGGACGAGGGCACGGCGCCCGAGGACATGCCGCCGCTGGTGTCGCGTCTCGACCGGCCAGCTCTGCAGCGGATTGCGTCTGCAGCCCGGGGCCGCTACTTCGAGCTCGATCGCACCCCCGATCGCGACATCGCCAATGCCATCGTCGATGCTGGCCGCAGGCTGGCACCGTCACTGGGGTCGGTGCAGGAGCACAGCGATCTCTATTGGTGGGTCGTGTGCGCGGGCGTGGCGCTGGCGGCGGCGGGCTTCCTCTTTGTCGCGGACGCCGGTGCCTTGGGCGTGCTGCTGGGAGGCGTTGCCGCGAGCGTCGTCTTGCTCCAGCGGATACTCTGGTAACCGGGCTCGCGCGCTGCGGCGAACGCGCGCCCCTTGCGGTATCCTTAGCGTTTCCCGGGCATCAAATCTAGATGTAACGGAGGTGTGTCGTGAGCTTAAAGATTGGTGATGTCGCGCCCGACTTCGAGGCCGACACGACCGAAGGCCGCATCCGGTTCCACGACTGGATCGGCGACAAGTGGGCGGTGCTGTTCTCGCATCCGAAAGACTTCACGCCCGTGTGCACGACCGAGCTTGGCTACATGGCGAAGTTGAAGCCGGAGTTCGACAAGCGCGGGGTGAAGGTGATCGGCTTGAGCGTCGATCCAGTGGAAAACCATGGGCGCTGGGCCAGCGACATCGAGGAGACGCAGGGCTTCCGTCCGAACTACCCGATGATCGGCGATACCGACCTGTCGGTGTCGAAGAAGTACGGGATGCTGCCGGCCGAGCTCGAAGGCACGTGCGACGGCCGCACGGCGGCCGACAACGCGACGGTGCGCACGGTCTTCGTGGTCGGTCCCGACAAGAAGATCAAGCTGCAGTTCGCGTATCCGATGACCACGGGCCGCAACTTCGACGAGGTGCTGCGCGTGATCGACTCGATGCAGCTCACCGCCAAGCACAAGGTGGCGACACCGGTGAACTGGAAGCAGGGCGAGGACGTGATCATCGCCGGCTCGGTGTCGGACGAGGACGCGAAGAAAACGTATCCGCAGGGGTGGAAGGCGCCGAAGCCTTACATCCGCATCGTACCGCAGCCGAGGGCGTAAAACTTCAGGGTTCAGGTGCCTAGGGGTGCCTAGCACGTTGCATCTGTAATGGCGGGCCTTCAGGCCCGCCGGTGATGGCGGGGCTGAAGCCCCGCCACTACCACGCGGCACCAGGCACAAGCACGAGCACCAAAGCACAGAGCACCAAGTCGCGTGCAGCCGGTGGCTCCAGCCCCGCGTCGTGCCCGTCTATTTGATCGGGACGCGCGCCTTCAGTTCCTCGAACCAGTTCAACACGACTTGAATCTGCGTCGGCGCGGCCAATGCGCCAGTGCTCTGACCTTCGCCGCCGACGCCGACAATTCGCCCGTCGGGCGTGATGTCGAATGGTCGCGGGCTTGCGGGATCGGCGATGCCGAATCCTCGAGGGACCGATACCGGATTCGTAACCGCGAAGCGCGGCTGCGTCGTCACCGTGACGGCCCTGAATTCGCCCGCCGCCGGCACATAAAACAACTCGGTACCGTCGCGCGACCAGAGCGGCCGCCCGCCCCGGGCGATCTGATGTTTGGTGCCGTTGGGCGGGAACGGCTGAACGTAGGTTGTTGCTTCCCCTTCGCTTGCTTCACCGGCCTGATAGGCGACCCACCGACCATCGGGTGAAAAAACCGCGTTGGTCGGGTATGCCGTTGAACTGACGTCGTCGAACAACATCGCTTTCCGATCCCGGACCGACAGCGTCCAGAGCGACGTCGTCGACCCGCTCACCACGTTGAACAACAGGATCTCACCGCTGGGGGACCACGACTCGGGCACGTGCGACGTGCCGGGTTCGGGTGTGGTCAGGCGCTCGGCGGCGCCGCCGTCGACCGATTGCCAGAACACGGCTCGATCGCCATCGCGATCCGACTGAAACGCCACGCGTTGACCGTCGGCGGACCAGATCGGAAACCGGTTGTTGCCGCCAAAGGTGAGCCGACGGACCGCGCTCGAACCGGACATTTCGTAAATCGCGACGATCGTTTCTTCGCCGCCGCTGGTTTGGAACGCGAGTCGCTTGCCATCCGGAGAAACGCGCGGGTAAGCGTACGACGCCGCCGGAAGCGGCAATGCCTCCGCTCCACCCTTGCGATCGAACAGAAACAGCTCCTCGCGTCCCCACGACATCGGACCGGGCAGATAGACCAGAGAACCCGACTTGGAAAACACGAAGTGCGCCGTGCCCACGGACGCAGCTGCCACGCGACGCACGCCTTCGATAATGGGCACGGGTCCAGCACTCACCTCGAGCTTCGCGAGATTGAAGGGCACGGCGAACAGCGTACCGCGCAGGACGTAGACGAGGTGGCCGGTGGGCACATACCGCCCATCGGCGCCTCCCTCGATCAGGGTTTTACGCTCCCCCGTCTTGAGCGACTGCGCCACGATCCGCGCGTGGTCCCAGCGGTCACCCGCCGACGCGCCCCCTCCCTGCGCGATCGTAAACAGCAGCGTGCCGCCGTCGGGAAGCATCTGCGGACCCTGCATCACATCCGCACCATTCAACCCGACCAGCCTCTCCGGCTGACCACCATTCGGCGGAACCCGCATGATGCCCACACCCAACTGAGCAAACAGGATCCCATCGTCGCCCCAGGTGATGCCAGAAGGCGCCACAGCTATCTGACAAATGGTGATAGGGACGCCGCCGCTGAGAGCAATGCGCTTGAGCGTTCTGTCAACAGCTGTCCAGAACACCAGCGATTGACCGTCTGGCGAAAATACCGGGTTTGAAGCGCCATCTGTGCCCGCCATTGCCCGGGCCTCGATCTCCGACATCGATCGAAGGTAGAGCCGGCCTTGAGAGACGTACACAATTCGAGTGCCGTCCGGCGAGAGAGCGACGGCTTGTCGATTATTTGTCGTCAGTGATTGTCCCGGCGGCAGCACGATGGCAAAGCGAGTCACCTCAACTGCGGGTGACGCCTGCAGCTTCCAGAGTCCTGCCGCGGCACCAGCTCCAAGCGCCACACCGACCAGGACGAGGGCCGCGCGTCTCCACACCGGCTCCAGTGCCGGTTGACGGGCCGGTGCCGCCGTCGACGCGACCTGTGGGTGATTCAGGATGAAGAGCGCGGTCGAGATGTCGCCGATGCGCTCGCGCCGATCCTTCTTCAAACAACCCTCCACCAGCGACCGGATGGAAGGAGGCACGGTTGATGGCAGCGCGTTCCAGTCGGGATCGCTCTTGATTACTCCCGCGAGCGTGTCGGAGACGTCGTCTCCGGCAAACGGCCGCCGGCCAGTGAGCATCTCGTAGAAGACACAGCCGAATGCCCAAACGTCGCTGCGTTTGTCGGCACTCCGGCCCTTCGCTTGCTCGGGGCTCATGTAGGCGGCGGTTCCCAGAATGGCGCCGATCTGCGTCATCGCCGGTGTGGTGATCGCTGGCGAGGCGGTAACCGTCCCACCAACGACCGTTGGCGGCTCCAGCGCCTTCGCGAGCCCGAAGTCCAGCACCTTGACGGTGCCGTCGTCCCGAACCTTGATGTTCGCGGGTTTCAGATCGCGATGAATGATGCCTTGCTCGTGCGCCGCCAGGAGTGCCTCGGCGATCTGCTTCGCAATTGGCAGCGCCTCGTCGAGCGGAATGGCCCCCTGCGCAATCTGCTGTGCCAGATCCTCGCCTTCGACCAGTTCCATCACGAGGGCACGAACGTCGCCGGTCTGCTGAAGACCGTGGATGTGCGCGATATTGGGGTGGTTGAGCGCGGCGAGGGTCTGCGCCTCGCGCGTGAACCGCACCAGCCGATCGGGATCGCTGGCGAAGCCGTCAGGCAGGATCTTCAGAGCGATGTCGCGATTGAGGGTCGTGTCGCGGGCCCGGTAGACCTGCCCCATGCCCCCTTCACCGATCAGCGCAGTGACTTCGTAGACGCCGAGACGGGCGCCGGCAGACAGCGGCATGAGGTGGGGCGATCTTAATGCCGCCGTCTACGGCATACGAGAGGTATTTGTCAGGCGCTCTAACGGGACCTCCAGGCACCAGGGCACCATGCGATGCACCATTAGCGAATGAACGTCCCGCGCCCAAGATCTTCCATCGCCTGCACAATTTCTGCGCGCGTGTTCATCACGATCGGTCCGTGCCATGCTACCGGTTCCTCGATCGGCTTGCCCGACACCAGCAGAAACCGGATCCCTTCGCCGCCGGCCTGCACGACCACTTCGTCGCCGCGATCGAAGAGCACGAGCGACCGATTGCCGACATAAGCGGCGTCGGCCACGGTGCTCCCGCTGACGATCTCCGTCTTCACCTCGAGCGGATCGGATGCGTCGCGAAACGTCCCTGAGCCCGCGAACACGTATGCAAACGCGTGGTTCGTGACATCCACTGCGAGCCGCTTGCGCTTGCCGGGCGGAACCGAGATGTCGAGATATCGCGGGTCCGCCGCGACGCCCTCGACCGGACCTTTCTTGCCCCAGAAGTCTCCCGTGATCACCCGCACCACGGTGCCGTCATCGTCGGTGACCTCCGGGATGTCGGCGCCTTTGACGTCCTGATAGCGCGGCGCCGTCATCTTGTGCGATGCCGGAAGATTGGCCCAGAGCTGAAACCCGTGCATGCGCCCCTGCTGGTCGCCTTTTGGCATCTCCTGGTGGAGAATGCCGCGGCCCGCGGTCATCCACTGCACGTCGCCCGCGCCGAGACTGCCGCTGTTGCCGAGACTGTCGCCGTGCTCAACGGTTCCGGCGAGAACGTAGGTGATCGTCTCGATGCCGCGATGCGGATGCCACGGGAAGCCGGCGAGATAGTCCTCGGGGCGATCGTTGCGGAAATCGTCGAGCAGCAGAAACGGATCGTAAAGCTCGGTGTCGCCGAAGCCGAACGCGCGCCGCAGCCGGACACCGGCGCCCTCCAAGGTGGGCTTCGATTGCAGAACCTGCTTGACCGGGCGGATGGACATGACGATTCCTCCGAGAGCTAGACTCTATCTAAGATGCCGGGTCCAGGGCAGCCATTTCACCCCTGCGGCCGGCGACGCCAACCAATCGTTTCGCGTCGAAGACTGAGGAACGGATGACACTTCGTGCGCTGTGGATCGGCGTTACCGCGCTGCACCTGGCTCAGGAAGCGCGTGGTCCGGAGATCTTTACGCAGCGTGTGGCGGCCTACGAGGCGCGAAACGAACAGCTCGCCGCCGCTCGCGATCCGGAGGAGCGGGGGTGGGCGGCGCTCGAGTGGCTTCGCGCGCTCCGCGACGTGCTTCGCGCCATCCCCATCGAACGTTCTGTGGGCCCGTACCCGGCGTGGGTCGCCGCCCATGACGATCTGATCGTCTACAGCGAGCCGGCCGGCGAGTGGCTGCTCCGCGACGTCATGGTCTGGAAGACGCACGCGGACCATGCAGCCAGCAGCGCCGCCGACGAAATTGCGTGGCTGGCCGCGACCACCGGCTTGCCCGGCGAATGCGAAGGCGAATACCTGCGACGTCACCCGCGCGGCGCGCACGTCGACGAAGCGCTTGGGAACGTCGCCAGCTCGTTGAGCAACGTACTCGACGACTTGCTGAGGAGACCGTATGCCGCGGATTTCTTCGACGCGACCAAGGACTGCTCCGATTTGCTGAAGTCGCTGACGCCGCTGCGCGCCGCAGTGGCGACGGCGCATGCAACCGCCGCCTCGCCGGCGCTGACGCTGACCGACCGCCTGATCGAGCAATGTCGCCGCTGACCTGCGAGCAGAATGCTGTGCAGGCGGCATGAGGCGCCTGCGCCTCTTCACGGCCTCCTACGCCAGCGCGGTTTTGTACAACGCGACGAGCTTCGCCCACGCCTTCTCGGCCGCAGGCTTGTTGTAGATCGGCGCGCCGTTCTGCAACGGCATGTCGGGCACGCACCAGCCGTGCAGCGAGCCGTCGTACACCTCGATCTCGGCCGGCACTTTCGCAGCAGCGAACGCCTCGCGGAGCTTGTCCTTGGCGTCGGGCTGACGCTGATCGTCGTTGGCCGCGACCGCGACGTAAATGCGCGCCTTCATCTTCGGCACGAGAAGATGCGGGCTGTCGGGCGCCTCGGTAACCAGGCCGCCGCCGTGGAACGACGCGCCGGCGCCGACGCGGTCGGGAACCGCGGCGGCCGTGCGCATCACCAACGGACCGCCCATGCAGTAGCCCTGCGTCCCGATTTTCTTTGCCTTGTTGACCTGCGGCTGCGCGTCGAGAAACGCGATGAACGCGGCCGCGTCCTTTTCGGCCGCGCCGGACGCCGAGACCGAGGCCATCAGCGGCCGCAGCTTCGCCATGTCGGCCGGGTTCGAGAAGCTGAACGAGCCAGGCTCCGGAACGTTTGGCGGCTTGGCGACACGATAGAACGGGTTCGGCACGAGCACGGCGTAGCCTTCCGCGGCGATGCGCTTGCCGATGTCGCGCATCGAAGGGCGCAGGCCGAATGCGTCGGGCCAGATCAGGATGCCCGGGTGCGAGCCGCTAGCGGGATGGATGAACGCCGCATCACAGGTACCGTCCGGCGTTTTGACGTCGACGTTTTTCTCGACGACGGATCCCTGGGCTGCAGCGGAAGAGCCGACCGCCGCCGCCAGCCCCGCAGCCACGGACATGCTCACAAACTCCCGCCGCGAGAGATCGCTCGGCGCGTCGGTCTCGGTGTTCGGATCGCGTGTTTCATCGGCCATGATCACTCCTCGTTGAGCAGCTCACGATACTTTGGCGCGCGCCAGGTGCCGCTGTGCCCGCACCCGGTCCAGCGTCGCCGCGAAGCCGGCATCGCGCCGGATCGGCTCCAGCAATGGATCGCGCTCGAACCATATCAGACAGGGAAAGCCGGTATCGACCGCCGTGCCCAGCCAGCGCAGCGCTTCGTCGCGCGCGCCCAGCTGCACGTAGGCGGCCCCGACACTGTACGCCACATGGTGGTCGCGGATACTCGCGCGCCAGCACGCCGGCGAGCGCGGCACGGGCGCCGTCATGATCGCCGAGCGCTGCGAGCACGCCGGCAAGTGCCGCTGCGGCGCGACTGGCGGTGGACGCCGACGCGCTCCTGGTCAGCGACTCGAGCATCGGACGGGCGCGCTCGACGTTGCCCGAATAGTAATAGGCGAGCGCGAGATAGGTATCGCCGATTGGCTGACTGCTGCGGCGGCTCACTTCCTCGAGGTGCGCGCGCGCCACCGAAAAATTCCCGCTGAAGAGCGCTACGAGCGCCTCGATGCGCAGCGGCTCGACGACGTCGGGACCGCGAAGGCGCCGGCCGCGCTCCATCTCGATCAGCGACTCTTCCATGTAGCCGAGGTGGTAGTACGCGGCGGCGGTGAAGAAGTGTGCCTGATCGAGATTCGGGTTGAGGACTAGTGCGCGTTGGCTCTCGGTGATCGCTGTCGCCCAGTCGAACTCGCGTTTCCGCGCCACCGCCGCGCGCGCCAGGTGGGCTTCGGCGAGATCGGGATCGACGTCGAGCGCCGCCCGCGCTTCCGTCTCGGCGCGGGCGCCCCAGCGATCGACGTCCTCCGGCTTGGCGAAGCGCAGATAGGTATCGGCGCAAGCCATCGCCAGCCCCGCGCGCGCGAGACCGTACGCGGGGTCGAGCTTGAGCGCGGCTTCGAACGCGTCCACCGCGCGACGAGTGCCGTCAGGTGTGTACTCGACGAGCGCGGCAAGGCCGCGAAGATACGCTTCGTAGGCGGCCGCATTGCTCGTGTAGCGCCGGCGCAGCCGCTCCTGATCCGCCGCCGCGACGCGCAGCTGCAGTGCTTCCACCACACGCTCGGCGATGACGTTCTCCACGTTGAAGAGCTCGCCGCTCCGCACGCGAAAACGCGTGGACCACGCGGTCGCGCCGCTGTCGACGTCGGTGAGCTGGGCCAGCACGGCGATGTCGTCGCCGGTTTGAGTGAGCTCGCCCCTCAGCACCAAGGTTGCGCCGGCAGCGCGAGCCAGAGCCATGCGTGATGAAGCCTGTTCGTTGTCGCCCGACTCGAGGCGAACCGGCGCAAACCGCTGCCCCGCGAGCCGGCTCGAGATCGCGTTGGCGAGACCGACGCCGACCATGGCATCGGTGCCGGACGTCGCAAACGGCAGCACGGCAACCGCCGGTTGCGATCCAACCGCGACGACGCTCGGCCGCAGGGCGTAAAGCCCAGCGGCAACGACAAGGAGCAATGCGATGGATACCACGAGCGTCACGGAGGCGCGCGATCGGAGCGTCCACCCGGTGCGATCGCTGGAGTCCGCGAGCGCCATGGTCATCGCAGATTTTGGCGGCGCGTCGGGCCGGCTGTCGAAATCCATCGTCTGGATGGCCGGGTGAACCTGCTCGACAGGCGCGATGAACCGGTAGCCGCGGCGCGGAATCGTTTCGATGTAGCGCGGCGACTCGGCGGAATCGCCGAGCGCGGCGCGCAGCTGCTTGATGCAGTGATTGACGCCTTGCTCGAAGTCGACGAAGGTCTCGTGGCCCCAGAGCGCCGATTGGATGTCTTCGCGGGCGACCACTTCGCTCGGCCGGGCCACAAGCAGGGTCAACAGCTTGAGCGACTGTGGTCGCAGTCTCACTTTGCGACCGCCGCGGCGCAACTC
Source organism: uncultured Acidobacteriota bacterium (assembly GCA_963807105.1). Classification (GTDB taxonomy): domain Bacteria; phylum Acidobacteriota; class Vicinamibacteria; order Vicinamibacterales; family UBA2999; genus DASPWV01. Next base: position 1,838,043 of record CAWEAM010000003.1, read on the forward strand.
CAGCACCACCGGGTCGAACTCGAAAGTGCCGAAGCGATAGCGCCGGAGCTCCGGAGCTGACTCCATCGCGACCTTGTCGTCCACCAAAACCGTCCTGCCGTCCAGCGTGCGCGCGAGCCCCGGATGGTAGCACAGCGGCTCTCGGCCAGCCGTTCACCCGTGACGCCAAGTGACCGGCCTGCAGCATGTTGCGCGTCCATCCTCGAGCACGCGAAAACCCACCCGGCATCCATGGTCAGCGCGGATGCGCTCGTCTACGATGCACGCTTGATGAGGAGGTGCTCGATGGTGACGCAACGTCTTTCTCTTCGCGCGGGCGCGTTCGTCGCGTTGGTGATTGTGCTGATCGTTGGTTCTCTGGTCGCGCTGCCGGCGCACGTGATTCGCGGCGTTGTCGACCCGTCGCGCGCGACTGCGTTTGTCTCGAGCCCGAGCGCCGCCGCCGACGCGCCCGTGCCGATCGCGTGGAGCGGCCTCGACACGGGTCTGCGAGTCGCGTGTTTCCATGCCGCCAATACCGCAGCGCCGCGCGTGGACGATGCGGCGTGGCCCAGAGTGACGGCGGTGGGTTTCGAGCTGCCCGGCCAGTTGTCCGGGTTCACGCTGATTTCACCGCGCAACGCCGGATGGGAGATCGTCGAAGGCATCCAGGTGCCGTCGGCCGGAGGCACCGTGTCGGTCGATTTCGCGATCGTCGCGCCGGTGGACGCGTTTGGAAGGCCGACAGCTGCGAACGTGTCTGGCTTGCTCGGCATACCCCCTGGGCAGGCCGCGGCCCGGCTCAGCGGGACGCGATTCTGCGTCTCGGGCCCTTTCCCGGACGGCGTCGCGATCGAACAGATCATCAACGGCGTGATCGTGCGATTTCAAGGTCTGCAGCCCAACAGCACGGCGGTCGATCTGGGCGTATGGGAAAGCGCGACACGCACGATCCCGCTTTTTCCCTGAGTTCGCGCGGGCATCGTCCCGGCCGGTTGCTGACCCGAAAGGTCCGCGCCGCAGCCGTGCGGTGCGGCCGCTCTTCAGGCCGTGCTGCTAAGATAGAAGGACGGACAACGGTCCAACCGGTCGCGGCTGCCGAGCCACGACGCGCGAACCTCCACGGGGGCGATTTGGCTTCGACGGGGGTGCGGGATCGCGGGACGCGTGCCGAGGTTCCATCTCCTCGTAAATCCGGTGGAAAATTCGCTAACTGCGAATTCTGACTACGCTCTCGCTGCTTAATAACCAGTGAGCGGTCTCCCCGAGCATGCCTGCGGCTCGGGGGTAGACCGTCATTCAGCAGGCTGGCTGTCACGTGCCGCTCCGACGCGTGACGGCGAGATTTATCGGAGTTGGCGGCCGGGGCACTTGGCTCCGTTCCTAACCGGCTGCGACATCAGAATGGAGACACGCACGTAGTGGGCTGCGACGACGTATTCTCGGACGCGGGTTCAACTCCCGCCGCCTCCACCAGTCGACCCACCTTTCGGTCGCCTGTGGCGAACCGAAAGGTTCGCTCATGGCGAGCCCTGACTGGGAGAATGCCCTGAGCGAGCGCAGCGAGTCGAAGGGCCCTCCAACCTCCCCAAGTTTCGGTTGTCTGGCTGACCATGACGATGAGCGAGAACGCGGCATGACGAACAGCAGTACCGTTGGTTCCTGCGCCGAAACTTGAAAGGGCGACCGCAGCCGTCACACGTGCGCGAACTAACGCGCTGTAACGGATTGGAGCTGCGATCGGTCGCAGACGGGACCGAAGGGTCGCCCGAGCGTCTCGCTTCGTCCTGAGGCCCACTGAGCGCAAACTCCGGGTCCGATGGTATGGCGTTCTTGGCCGTAAAGTCAGAAACCACGGTCGCGAAAAAGCGATCACCGACAATCGCCGTGACTAGCGAGGCGAAACAGCAGACCCTGCCCATCGGCTGATGCGGGTCCGATTTTCAGGCGGATGCCGATCTGTGTCAGATCGTCAATTCGCTGCGGCTGCGCTGACGACCACCGTCAGCTCACCTGACGGCGCGCTGGCGCCGCACGAGTTCCGCGCCCTCATGCGGACGTAGTACGTTCCGTTTGCGACGCCGGTTGCCGTCAGCGTGGTCACGTTCCCGACGTCCGCGATCGCGACGTTCGACAGCCCCGGCGCCGTTCCCGCTTCCGCAATGTAGGCGTCGGGTGATCCCGTCGCTGCTGTCCACCTCAAGACGACGGTCCCGCCGCTGTTGAACGCGACCGCCGGGGTGCCTGGCGCGCCCGGCGCACACGCGCTCGCGACAAACAGTTGTGCCTCATTGCTCGCGGCGCTCGTGCCTTGAGCCGTCGTCGCCCTGGCGCGCACGAAATACGTGCCTGGAGGGACGCCGCCGGTCCCGTACGCCGTCAACGTATTTCCGGTTGAGAAGTTCGCCAGGTTTGCGGCGCCCGGCACTGCCCCCGCCTCGATCACGTACGACAGCGGCGGGCTGCCGCTGGTCGGCGCCTGCCACGTCAACGTCACGGCCGATCCGGCAGACGTGGCGGTTAATCCGAATGGCGGGCCGGGCGACACCGTACGGTTCAAGAACGTTCTGTAGCCAATGAACACGCCGGGGGGTGGGGGTCCGGAAGGCGGGTTCCCGCCTAGCTGCACGATGTCGGGACGCCGGTCCCCGTCGAAATCGACGGGGAGGATGATCTGGTATGCTGACTTCCTGCGGCAGCGCACTCGGTGCGATCGGGGTGAAGGTGCCGTTGCCGTTGTTGAGCCAGATGCGAGGATTGAGCGATCCGTCCGAGTTCAAAGCCTGTTCGAAATAGAAGTCCTGGAATCCATCGCCGTTGAAATCCGCGAGACGGATGAATGGGTACCCGGTCCGGTGAGACGCGCGGCGGATGGCCCGAGTCGCGCCGCCGTCTCATCGACGAGGGTTCCGTTGCCTTGATTGATCAGCACCTGCAGGCCGAAACCGGTATACGTCTGGGCGGTGATCGACAGCAGGATGAGATCGGGGCGGCCATCGCGGTTGACATCCAGCGAGGCAATATCATCCACCTCGCGGTTGTTGGCCGGCAGGGGCCCCTCCGGGAGGACCAGGCGAGGGCGCCGGGTGAAATCCCCGGTGCCATCGTTGAACAGCACGATGCTGTGTCCTGTTGGGTTCGGCGTGATCCCGAGCACCAGGTCTGGATACGTGTCTCCATCGAGATCGACCAGCAAACACGACGCAAACTTCTCGTCGGAACCTCTCCAGCCTATCGATGGAGGCAGGCCGGTGATCTTCTGTGTGAACGTCCCATCGCCGCGCCCCATGAGAAAGTAGGGACTGACGGGAGCGCCGTTGCCACCCCAATTGTTGACATAGATATCGAGATTCCCATCACCGTTGATGTCACCGACGCTCGCGGAGTGCGTAAAATCTGGCGTCTGCGGCAGCGTTGCGGACCGATCGGTATAAGTGCCGTCGGCGTTGGAGAGGAGCAGGAGATTGGTCTCGCCGGAAAACGGCGTCGTGTCGTAACCATGAGCGGCGACGAAGACGTCCGCGCGCCCGTCGCGATTGAAGTCGCCGGAGACAATTTCTCGGGGATGGACCGCGCTCGGCAGCGCGCCTGACCCGAAAAGCTGGCGAGTGATGTCGATGACCGAGCCATCGGGTTGCGGCCGCAGGACGCGGCAGGGACCCTTGACGATCGGCAACGGCGGAAAAGATCCGTGACACACCACCACGTCAGGACGCCCGTTTCCTTGCAGATCGATCGAAGCCCTCATCAGCATCGGGGCCGGCATCCCGGGCGCCACGAACGGCTGGATCGTGGGATCTGAAATAAACGCCCAACCCGGCGTGCCCGGACCTTGCGCGGGAGGTCGGTCGAACGTCAGCGGTGTCACGCCCTGCGCGATGAGCGCCCCGCTCAGGGTCAGAACAAGCGCAGTCAAGTACCGTAGAGAAATTCGCATCAATGCTCCGGGGGGATAGCCCGCATTAGCGCGGTCCCGACCGTGCGCGTTACCGAGGATTCCTTATCCAGCCGCGCTCGTGTGCGCTGTCTTCGACAGCGCCAATAGCAGAGCTGGATTGGATTATGTCAAATCGAGGGTCGACACTCCAAGATAAGTTGCGTTGAAGCGTGAGTCAGTCACGTGGGCGGAGCTCAATCGACGATGCGGTGCACCGGCAGACCCGCCGGCGGGTCTTCGCCCGAGACGGCTTCGCGGCCCAGAGGCGGAGCGGAGGCCAATCGCTTGTTTCGCGAAGAGCCGGTCAAACCGCAAAGGCGTAGATCGCGATGAAATTGAGATTCTCGGTCCCGGTTCCGCCTGCGTACTGCTGGCGAGAGCACGGCTGAGGGGCGATAAGTCATGGTCGCTCGTCTATCGTTATCCGGGCTGACAAACGTCGCTTGACGCTTGGCCGGTTCCCTGATCGCGCCCTCGCCGACGCGGGGGCCGCGGCGATTCAGCGGCCGCAACGAGTCGCGGCCACGGTCGAAAATGCGAGAACGAAGTAGACTGCGACCGAGGGCCCAACGATGAATCTCAGGAGTCGCGCTTCCATCGTGCTTGTTATGTTTCTCACGGCGTGCTCCGCTGCCCGCGGGCCGGTGCTTGGCAAAGGCGACAAACCGCCAAACGCTAGCGGCACTATCTCGGGCATCGTTCGCGCGGCGAGTGATAACACGGCGATGGCAGGACGCAAGGTCACCGCCGTCAACCTCGAGACCGGCGAACGCATTGAGGGCACGAGCGCAACCAACGGCGGCTACACCATCAAAGTGCCGATCGGCCATTACCGCCTCGAGATCGAATTGCAAATTGGTGAAGCGGTGACGAACGCTCCCGACGAGGTGCACATCACCACCAGCGACGTTGATGCTGGTAGAAACTTCGCCATCGCGACTAAACACTAGCCGCTCTGAGGCCACGCCCTGTCTGGTCCAGGGACGGCCGCGAGCTGTTTTACGGGGTGCCTGGGCAACCTCCCAATGCCGTGAGCGGCATCAACATTGTGGATGGCAGCATCACCCTGGAAACGTTCCTCGCCCGTGATCGGCTTCGTGCAACGTTGCGTGCGCAGCACAGAACGCCGCGCTTGGTGTTCTACCACTCAGCTTGCAAGTTGTCGGTGCGGAGAGGTTTGCGAGAGAAGCCCTCGCGGACACCGGTTCATCGACCGTCGGTTTCGACGTACAACTTAGCGTTCCCGAACTGCGCCAGGACACCGGTTCATCGACCGCGCTATGCTGGAGAAGGCCAGGCCGGCGGGCTACTCGCAAGGCGCTCAAAGAAGGGCGTGCCGGGTGCAACATGAGGGCGAATCGATGTTATTTTCGCGGAGGCAGTGGCTTTCAATCGCGACCTCTGGCGCGTGTAATGCGCTCGCTGCTTCACGATCAATGGCGGCTCAAAATGAGGCGCCAGGGGCGCTGGAGCGTCGCATTGGCCGTTTAATCAGCGAGTACGAACGGCAGGGGTTTCATCGGACGGGTACTGCGGTCGATCGACGTTCCGCGGACTGGCTGTACGAGGAGGTCCGCCGGATTGGTTTGGTCCCAGCACGCGAGTCATTCGCATTGAGCAGAATCGATCCAGCAAGTGCCCGCCTGATCGTTCGGGACCGGCGTATTGAAGGCTTGCCGCTCTTTGACGGGTCGTTTACCGACGCAGATGGCATCCGCGGCCGACTTGGCCCGATCGGCAGCGACGCGGAAATTGGACTCGCAGAAGCGCCTCCAAATACGGCAGCAGCGGGTCCATTGGGGGAGGCGCGCCGACAGCAACGGCACAAAGCGCTCGTGTGTGTGACACGCGGCGGGCGCCCTGGCTTGTGTCCCAGCAACGCCGATTCCTTCCTGACGCCTTTCGGCCCTCCCGTGCTGCAGGTGTCCAGTGAAGAGTCGTCCTTCCTGAGCGAACAGGCGGAAGGCCGCGCGGAGGTTCAGCTGATTGCATCAGTGAGGCGAACGGCCACCAGCGCGTTCAACGTCACTGCGAAGCTCAATGGCAAGAATTCAACGCTGCTGCCGCTGATCGTCATGACGCCGCGTAGCAGTTGGTACTCCTGTGCCAGCGAACGAGGTGGAGGCATTGCCTGTTGGCTTGAGCTCATGCGCACGCTACGAGGGCAGCAGCCCGTACGCGATGTGCTCTTCGTAGCGTCCAGCGGTCATGAACTCGGCCATCTTGGTATTGATGAATTCGTGGCTCGACGACCGGGCGTCGTGCCGCAGAGCGTCGGCTGGATACATCTCGGCGCCAACATTGGCGCAGCGATGCTTCCGGCGGTGACCGTACAGGTGTCAGATGACAGCCCAGAGCGGAGACATGCCACTCCGGCGATGGGTTCGGGCAACACCATACAGGCGTCGGACGATGAATTCGAGGCAGTCTTGAGCCGCGCAATGACGTTGGAAGACCTCGGGATTACCCGGCGCAATCCGCGGGGCACGGTGCCAGGTGGGGAAGCCGAAACTGTACACCGCGGAGGGGGCCGCTACCTGTCGGTCATCGGGAGTAATGCGCTCTTCCATAACCCGGCCGACCGTGGAGCGAACTCTGTGGATCTGGGCGTGATTGCTCGATTCACGAAGGCGTTCGCGACCGTTGCCGACGTGCTGCTGTCAAATCCGAAGTGAGCGCCGTTACGCAACCTGCCTCAGACTGTCCAGATGCTTCAACCACCCGAGAACATCTCTGCACTCGTGTAAGCACCGTTCAAGACAGAGGGAAACTCCGCTGTCTCGTAGTACGTGACCAGCGTGTTGCCCAAGTCAAAGAGCACGGCGCGGATTGTGCGGTGATATGTCAAGCCAGCCTTTGTCAGCGATGCCGAGCATCTGCCGGGGATAGACCTGACCGATCTCCCGTACTACACTGTCGTTGATGGCAATGGGCCAACGAGGTATCCTCTCGGGAGGCTTGAGTGGCGTGCGCAGATGGGCAGCCGCGCGGACAGTCACTAAACTGGGCATCCCCGTAATACCACGTGCATACAGCCCTCCCGAGATTGTCGTTGCTGACGACGTCCAATTCCGTTGCAGCAGAGGCAGAGCTGAACACAAAAAACTCCTGAGCGCTAGCAGATCATGACTGACGTAGTCCGGCTGCTTAGCGTCCTTCACCGTCCACGCGATTTTTTGTTACCGGCTCTAAAAATCTGTCGTTCTCATTTCTTCCTGGCAGCTTCAGCGCTCGTGCGCACAAATTCAGCGGGATCATATTCCGCTATCTCCTCAAGTAGTTGCCTTATCGCTGGCGTCGGGTTCGTCGGCACCGACTGGATGGCGAACTGGCGAACTCCAGCATCTTGATCGCGCAAAAGTCGCGTCAGAAGCGTGTCCCCTGCCTCGGGCGCGAGAACCGGCGCTACTCGGGCAAGCGCTATCCGAACCTCAACTCGTTCGTCCGATACCCGTTGCCGCAAGAGACGCGCGGCTTGAGCGTCTCGGATGCGGCTCAGAGCGTATACTGCTCTTGCCGCCAGCCAAGGTCGTTCAGCGTTCAGAAGCTGTTCCAGCAGAGATATTTCGTCAGGGCCAATACCCTGAAAAGTGCTCTCATCCGGCTCAATAGCGCTTAGCTGTTGCGTCAGTTCTTCGAGGGACATTGGCATCGGCGTGATTTCGTCAGCAATTGAAGGTCCATTGGCTGTTCAGCATGGTCGTACCTTCCGCTGCCGAGAGATCGGGCGGCGGATTTGTCCAACCGACATTAGGGAACATTAAACTGTCACGTTGCCCACTCCCAGCGACACATGCAATGGCCGGCGGTGGAATTCCCGGCGCTGGAAATTCGCAAACGTGTCGAAGTCCTAGAACATGCCCAACCTCATGGGCAACGAGCCATTGTGCGGCATTCTGAACCACGGCAGCTCCAGGTTGACCCGCTGGAGAAGCCGCGCAGCCCAGGGGGTTCGTCGGTGCTCCAGTCGCAGTCGTTCCCGCCAGAGTCTGGACGATGTAGATCACCAAATCGTTGGCGCCGACATTGTTGCGGTTCGCGAACAATGTGTTCTGTGCCTGCGTAGTGATGCCTAGAAGGCAGCGAGCCACGTTGAGATTGAGGAATTGCTGGAGATTCTGATTCCCACTCAAATCCTCGGTCGTTCCTCTACTGACCAAAACGCCCTGTTGACTGAACAAATCTTGCATCGCCAAGAACTGGGTGTCGATGAAACCGTTGATCGCGTTGTTGATTGCCAACAACGACTTGAAATGCACCGTCACTCGTTGTGAGCAGGGTCTTCCCGTATTGCCAACGAAGCTCCATTGCAATTGGCTGCCGTCGTGCGAACCGAGCCACCAGTTGCCATCGCCGGGAAAATAGAAGAGCACTTCGGTCTTGCCGTCTCGATTGATATCACCGATCCAAAATGGCCGTCCGTCCCAGACTTGCCCAAAGCCTGCGGTGTTGCCCGCGTTGGTCCACAACAGTTGCGTGCCGGAAATGGTGCCCAACCACCAGTTCCGGTCGCCGGGGAAGTAGAAGAGGACGTCCATCTGGCCGTCCCGGTTGAAGTCGCCAATCCAGAATGGTCTCCCATCCCACACTTGTCCGAAGCCCGCCGTGTTCCCCGCCAAATTCCAGGAAAGTTGGCCTCCCAGGATCGAGCCTAGCCACCAGTTGCGATCACCCGGAAAGTAAAAAAGGATGTCAGTGCCACCATGCGCCAGTTGGAAGTTGCCGGTCCAGATCGGCCGTCCATCATGAAGATTGCCGAAACCCGCTGTGTTCCCAACATGTTGCCACTGGAGACGCGATCCATCGTGCGTGCCCAACCACCAGTTACTATCGCCCGGGTAATAAAAGAGGATGTCTGGTTTGAAGACGCCGCGAAAGTCACCCGGCCCAAAAGGGCCGACCGTCGTTCAGGTTTCCAAAACCAGCCGTGTTCCCCGCGAACCGCCAGACAAGCTGACCACCAGCCATGGAACCGAGCCACCAGTTGTGGTCGCCTTCGTAGTAGAAGAGAACATCAGAACGGCCGTCACCGTTGAAATCGTCGATCCAAAAACGGTGTGCACCCGTAGCGAGGTTACCAAAGCCCGCCGTGTTGCCCACGGCCGCCCACGTGAGCTGGTTGCCCGCAAAGGAACCAAGCCACCAGTTATGGTCGCCGGGATAATAAAAGAGCACTTCGGCGCGGCTCAGATTTGAAAAATAGCCCGTCCAGATCGGACGGCCGTCATTCAAGTTCCCGAAACCGGCAGTATTACCCACGAAGTCCCACTTGATCGTTCCCTGGGACCACGTTCCAAGCCACCAATTGCTATCACCCTGGTAGTAAAAAAGACTTTGCTTGCCACCTATGCCGCCAAAGCCATCCACCCAGACTCTATGTCTGCCACCTGCCAGATTGCCGAAGCCAGAGTAACAAGTCATAGTGCTCCCCTGTCAGTCGCATCATTCGCACACGACGCGGTCGACCTCATGGACATTCCGCCACCGGCAGATCAAAGGGCGGGTCCTCGCCCGTGACCGGCTTCGCGCACTCGCGGGTCGTCACTCACGGCCACCACGATTTCGTTCGAGGGCCCACTCACACCATGATGTTCTTTGCTCTGACCCGCACGAAATACGTACCAGGAGGAGCACTAATGACCAGCGCCGTCGCCAAGCCTAGGCTAAGGCTAGCGAACCCTTTCCTGACGATTTTCCCCCGTCTGGAGTGAGGTTCAAACCTTTCCCCCTTTGCGGTAAGTTTTCAAAACCTTCCCCCACGACCGTCTCCTGGATCAGGCAGGCCGTTCGTAGATCGTTCCTGCCGGATTGAATGGCGAGAACTCGCGCGTTTAGGTCCAGAATGTGCGTGAAGAGAGCTCGGCTGCGAAGGCCGAGATCTCTCAGACGCACACTCTGCTTGGTGGCCCCAACACCACACTCAGACCGCTGACTTCCGCGACCGGTTCGTCCTTGCAGGTGACGAGGCCTGCAGCCAACAGAGCGCTGAGGAATTCGGCCCCGCCGATGACTTGGCGACCTTTGTCGGCGATGAGCTCTTCGGGTCCGTACACCATCTGCCATCCTTTCCGACGGGCTTCCATCACAGTCAAAAAATGGAGGACTCTCTGGTCCGACGAGAACGCCGGTGGCAGGCGACACACTTTCTCCATCCGAGACTCGACGATCTTCTCGACAAGCTCACGCAAGAAGAAGCACTTGTCCAGCGGACGCGGGGTCCCACTGGGATCCCAATTCAGGGGCTGGGACAGCTTGCGGAAGGTCCCTCCATCCCCCGCGATCAAGCTGTCGATGACCGCTCGGGCGACGTCTGGTTTTCGCCAGCTTTCGAACAGATCGGCGAGCGCACCGACTCGCCGAGCAAACTCACTGCTCAACTCGGCGACGCCTTCTTTGAAGTCCTCTCCTTTCAGCGGCGCAGGGCTGCCCTTCTTCGCGTCCGTTGGTTCACCAGAGCGTGGTGTGTTCGTGTCTCGGGAGCTCGCCATGATTCGCACTCCTTTCTGACCGGGCGGACAGGCACGTCGGCGTTCAGGCACGCTACCGGTCAACCTGGACGTCGATCGCCAGGATCGCAGTGGCATGTCTTACCACATTGGATGCACTGGTGCCAGTCGAGACACGCACCGGTCGGCGGTTCGTGACACCGGCAACCGATCGAGGCCGAAGCCGTACGAAATGCATTGGAGGTCGGGGCTAATCGCACGGGCCTCCAAGGCGTTCACTTTCGAGGCCGAGGAGTCGCAAAAGCCAGCGGAACCATCCAATCTCGTCTCGCGCGCCAACGGATCAGCTGTAAGGCGGGGCTCACCGATCTGATCCAGCAAGACCTCTAGCGAAAGATTAGTCAATCCGCGGACGCTTGACTTTTAAGACAGTTCCAATCGTCCGAGCGCTTTGCGGAAGACCTCGTAGCAGGAGCGGCCGATCACTTCCGCCGGCTCGAAGCGTTACGAAGCTGGTCCGGCGATGGAACTCCGATCGCCGGCGCGCCGTAAGCATTCTGCCTACACGTCGCCCAGCGAATTGCGACGGCCCAACTGCCCATTTGTGGACTTGCAGAGCGGGAGCCATTCTTCTACAAACCCTACGACCATCGAACGCTTTCTGTGGTTGCGTCGCTCAGGGTCGCCCACTGACTTGGGTGCGTCCGTGTGGTCCGTCGGTCCCGGACCGGTCTGCCGCGGTATCGGTGATTGGCACCGTGTCGTGGACGCGTGTCTCACTCGAGCAGTTACCGTCAGGACTCGGGCCTGCAGCAGCAACCCGGTCCACCGGGGACGCGGATGGAGTCTTCCGGAAGTCCAGGAGCATCGGCACTTCGTGACCAGCTCGGGGAGCGGATACGGCCGGCCGTCGGTCATCACAGCACCGCGCACGGGCCGGGTCGGGTTGAACTTCAACTTCTGACGCCTCGCGAGCGGCGGACGCTGGTCCGGCACTCGCGTCCGTAGGCGGCCGCAGGGGAGATCGCGATGACAAGGAGCATTTGGTACGGGACGGCGTTGACGGTGCTCGGGATCGTCTCTGCACTCGGGTGCACCGAGCGCGATTCGCAAACCACCGAAGCTATGGCGGGGCAGCCAGCGCAGTCGCCGGCCACGCGGTCGTCGGCCGCGTCCGAGGGACCATTGGCCGATTACGTCCGCTGGCCGGTGCTGCCCGACAACGAGAAGTACGCCTCGATCGATGGCAAGTCCCTCCATCGGTACGTCGTCGAGCAGGCGAACATCTCGCGGCGCTACCGCGATTCCGGGCACCCGCAGTTCTGGGGCCGGATCGTCGGTACGTCGGGCGACGTGGAGTCGATCAAGTATTTCGTGGACAAGTTCAAGGCGATCGGCCTTTCAGACGTCCACGAGATCCCGCTGAACCTCGCGCCCAAGTGGTTCGCCGACTCGTGGGAGGCGTCGGTGACGGCTGGCGGCGAGACGATCAAGCTCGTGTCGGCGCGTCCCGGCTACCGGAGTCCCGCCACGCCGGCCGAGGGGATGGACCTCGAGATCGTCCACGTCGGGCTGGGCAGCGAGGCCGACTTCGCGGGCCGCGACGTAAAGGGTAAGGCGGTCCTGCTGTACGAGTTGTTCCGCATGGGCGCGGCGCCGGGGGCGTCGCAGCGCGCGGAGGCGAACGGCGCCGCGGCGATCTTGAGCGTGGTGACGCTGCCGGGCAACCTCGAACTGCAGTACACGTCACGGAACCAGATCCCCAACTTCGCCCTCGGTTACGAGGACGGAAACAAGGTGCGAGACCTGATCGGCAAGGCGCCGGGGGGGCGGGCGCCGCGGATCAGGTTTCGGCTTGCCTCCAGGGAAGTGCCGAACCTGAAGTCCGCGGTCGTGTGGGGCGCGCTGCCAGGCGCGACCGACGAGAACGTTTACGTGCTCGCCCACCGCGACGGCTGGTTCGACGCGGCGGTCAACGACGGCAGCGGCATCGCGACGATGCTCGGCCTGGCCGAGTACTTCGCGAAGGTGCCCCAGAACCAGCGGCGCCGCACGATGATCTTCCTCGCGACCGACGGCCATCACTTCCCCGGCCCGCGGACCAAAGAGGATCCCACGGGCGAAGGCGGCGAGGGCGAGGGGCGGACGCTGCTGCGCCTGATGGGCGAAGAAGGCGATCCGATGCTGCAGAAAACGGCGCTCTTCATCAACTGCGAGCACTCGTCCACGCTGCAGTCGTACGTCACGGGCCGGGAGATCGCGTGGACCAACACGTACACCGCGCAGCCTTGGTACGCCGGCGGCCCGTCGCGGCCGAAGCTGCAGGAACTGGCGCTCCGAGTGTTCGCAGAGTTCGGCGTGACCACCTACAGGGAACCCTCCGGGCAGAAGCCGCCCGGCGGCGAGCTCGGGTTCTTCTACCACATCACGCCGGGACTCACGACTGAGGGACAGCTCCACTACTTCCACACGAACATGGACATCCCCGAGAACGTGCCGTGGACCGGGCTCGAGGCGACGACGCGCGCCTACGCGAAGATCATCGACGAGGTGAACAAGATCGATCTTGCGGAACTGAAGCGGCCGCGTGAGCCAAGACCCGACGAGCTCGTGCCCGAAGCGATCGAGCGAGCGCGGAAGCAGCCGACCTACAAGCGACCGAGCTGATGACGCCATCTAACCGGTTAGACTGCCGCGGCAGTGGGAATGCCAAGTCAGTCAATTTAACCATCGTCGTGATGGACAACCTGGCGGCTCAGAAGGCCAGAGGTTAGGCCGGCGTCAAGACGACATGAGGACACGCCTGTAGGCAAGAGGGCCCACAGGCAACGACTGAAGATTCCCGTAGTTCCATGGTCGTCTTGAGACTGGAACACACCTTCGAACTCGTATCAACTAAGGCATGTCAAACAGTTAGTTCCCAAGATCGACCGTCCTTGCAGCGGAGGTTTAGCATGCGCACGCGAAGGGCAGTTCAAGTGGTATGGACAGGCGCGCTCCTGCTGTTTGTCAATCTCCTGAGTGCTCCATCCGTCAGTGCCCAAGTCGGTGCGACGACCGGGGCAATCATTGGAGCCGTGACCGATAACTCACAAGCTCTGGTGCCGGGTGTAACCGTCACTGCGAGCGGACCTGCCATGATGGGCACACGCATTGTGGTGACGGGGGCTGAGGGCGAGTATCGGATTCCCGCGATCCCGCCGGGCGTATACAAACTTGTGTTCGAATTGCCAGGCTTTGCGACGGTCCAGCGCGAAGGCATCCAGATCACCCTCGGCTTCACAGCCACCATCAATGTCGAACTGCATCCTGCCGGCGTTGGGGAAAATATCACCGTCCAGGGTGGCACTCCGGTCGTGGATTTGGCGTCAACACAAGTGACCACGAGCTTCAGTGGAGATCGGTTGGCGGCGCTCTCGGGCACGCGTGACTATGCCGCAATTATGGCCCAACTCCCTGCTGTCTCCATGAACCGCCCGTCCGTGGGGGGGAGTGGTGCGATCACTTTTCAGCGGACCACGAAGTATGGCTTGCAGGGCCATGATCGGGGAGAAATCGAGGGCATCGTCAGTACCCAGAACTCGCAGGGGGGGACGGAGGTCAGCTACTCGGACTCAGATTCATTCGCCGAGGTTTCTGTAAACGTTCTCGGCAACGGTGCTGAGACGCCGCAACCGGGTACGTTTACCAAGGTTATCGCCAAGTCTGGCAGCAACACGTACAGGGGGCGCGTGTACGCCGATTACCAGCACGGGGCGCTCCAGGCCCACAACATCGACGATGCCCAGATCGAGGCCGGCCTGGTGGCCCCCGGGACGGTAGCGATCAGGGACCTCAACCGCTTGGAGGAGTTCCGTGATTTCAGCGCTGACGTTGGCGGATTCTTGGTCAAGGACAGGCTGTGGTGGTACGCCGCGTATCGTTACCAGCGGCTGGAACAGAACGAGGTGAACCTGATCGACGGCACGCACGAGCTGTGGCTCCCTGTTACCACGGTAAAGGTCGATTATTCCCCAAAGACCAACCATAAGCTGACCGGGTACTGGTTTAAGGGCACCAAGAACCAGAACGTAAGCATACTGGGTGACCTCACTGACACGGCGCTCGTGACGATGGACGCCTTGAATACCCAGGAGTTCGGCACCGGTGTAGGGAAGATCGAGTACAGCGCGGTGCTGAGCTCCTCGACGATGTTCGAGATCAGGGGCGGCAACTATTTTATTCCAAGTGTTACCCAGGCGAGGAGTGACAAAGTTCGATATGAAGACCCCGGAGCTGCTCGGGTGTATGGGGCGACAGCTTCGACTATAAAACCTGGCCGTAACGACCGTCCACAAGTGAACGGATCGTTGACGTACTTTAAGAGCGGCTGGGTGGGTACGCACAACTTCAAGGTTGGCGGCGAATATTTTCACCAGATTTCTAAGGGCGCGCTCCAAACTAGAGTAGACAACGTGGTCCTATATTTGAACAACGGCGCCCCCAGCCAGGTCCGAATCTTTGAGCCGCCCGTGGAGAGCAAGACCGGAGTTTCGGTGTTGGGGACGTACCTTCAGGATACGTGGATGGTACGGCCACGCCTGACTTTTAATCTCGGTTTGCGGGTTGAACGTACACTTTCGTACGTCCCCGAGCAGACCGGTCTTGGTGGCCGAAAGTTCGCGCGCGTTGAAGCGCCGATCTGGATTGACTGGGGTCCGCGCCTCGGCGCAGTCTACGCGCTGACGGATGATTTGAAGACCCTTCTCAAAGCCTCCTGGGGTCGGTACTCGATATACCCCTACACGACGATCTCGGGCGCCATCAATCCCAATCCTAGCTCCAGTTCCAGTCTGTACACTTGGACCCCTCAGAACCCTCAGTATGATGAAGAGGGCTTCCCAATCTATGTGCCCGGCCAGGAAGGGAGGCTTCTGTCTGTGTCTGGCGCTCGGCCAGACGGCACGTCCGCAACAAGAGTTGATCCGAATCTCAAGAATGGCGGTTCGATCCAAACATCTGTGTATTTTGAGCGCGAGGTGGCTCCCGACTTCGGGGTCCGCACCGGGTTCGTTTGGAACGGGTGGCGCAATATCAATGGGCAGGTCTTTGCCAATTGGCCGCTGGACGGGTTTACCGTACCGGTAACGTTGATTGACCCCGGCCGCGATGGACGACTCGGCACGCCAGACGACGGTGGACCCATTCAGGCGTTCGATCTCGACCCCAGCTTTCTCAGTCAGCCGCGGGATCAGGTGATCCAGAACCTCTCGAATCAGGACAGTGACTACTACACATGGGAGGTCACGGCCAACAAACGGCAGACAGGCCGCTGGTCATTGCTGGCGAGCTTCACGACGACCTGGAGCCGTCAAGCAGTGGTCCCGCTTCACGGGGCGCAAAACTCGGATCGAGGTTTCCAGGAACACAACCTGAATACGATCATGATCAACACGCACAACGGACGGGACCACTTTACGAATTGGGTGGCGAAGGCTACCAGCACGATAGACTTGGGATGGGGCGTGCGCGTTACGCCTCTCATTCAGTATCAGTCGGGTCGCCCTTTCGCTCGAACGTTTCTCGCCCCGATGAACTTCAATTCCGCGGTCTACATTAGAGCCGAGCCCGTTGGCGCACAGCGCGCACCCTCCCTCACTGTTGCGCACGTGCGCACGGAGAAGTTCTTCAGGCTGCATACTCGCGGCAGTAGGCTTGGCGTGTTCTTCGATCTGTATAACATCGTCAATACCAACACCACTCAGGAATTCGTCACGAGCTCCGGAAGTGGTTACGGGCGGCCGAACGTCATCACCACTCCCAGAATTGTTCGCTTCGGTCTGAAGCTTGATCTGTAACCTGGTTCGACTCACGGCAAGAGGGAGCCTCGAACGGTAATGAACCTGCGGGGGAAAGAAGCGATGCAGAAGTGGACGCTCGGCCTATTGGTGGTTGCTGTCGTGTTCGTTGACTGGTCAAGCCAGCTGAGAGCGCAAGCGGGGCAGGCTACAGACGGGGGAGCGTCATCAGCCAACGGCCTGCCCCTCCCTCTTCTCCGATGGCCCGTTTTACCGGGAAATGAGGCGTATTCGGCGATCGACGGCAGACGTCTCCATCGGCACGTCGTAGAGCAGGCCGAGATTTCGCGCCGATACCGCGACCGAGGGAACGCCCATTTCTGGGGCAGGATCATGGGCACTTGGGCTGATGAGGAGTCTGTGCGGTGGTTTCTTGCGAAATTCAAGGAGATCGGGCTGTCGGACGTGTACGCCCAGCCCTTGAACCTCGCGCCGAAGTGGTTTCCCGAACCTTGGGAGGTCACAGTGACGGCCGGCGGCAAGACGCTGCCACTCGTGACAGCACGGCCTGGCTATCGAAGCCCCGCAACGCCGCCAGAAGGCTTGGACCTCGAAGTGGTGCAAGTGGGATTGGGCAGCGAGGCCGATTTCGGCGGTCGCGATGTGCGCGGGAAAGCCGTCGTCATCTTCAATCCCTTTAGGACGGGACCCGCCCCAGGCGCCCAGCAGCGGGCGGAAGCCAAGGGCGCGGCGGCCATTTTTGTTGCGGACGGCCAGCCGGGAAATCTGCAGGTGCAGTACACCTCGGGGAACACGGTACCGAACTTCTCGCTGGGAAATGATGACGGGAACATGGTTCGAGACCTGATTGGTCAGACGCTCGGTGGGCGGGCACCGCGGATGAGAATCCGCCTTGCGGCGAAGGAAGTGCCCAATCTGAAATCTGCGATCGTGTGGGGCACACTTCCGGGCGCAACGGACGAACTCATCCACGTGCTCGCCCACCGCGACGGCTGGTTCGACGCGGGAATCAACAATGGCAGCGGCATCGCCACGATGATCGGGTTGGCCGAGTATTTCGCCAAGATTCCCCAGGCGCAGCGGCGCCGCACGATGGTGTTTCTGGCCACGGATGGCCATCACTTCCCGGGCCCACGATCCAAGGAAGACCCGACTGGTGAAGGTGGCGAGGGGGAGGGGAGAACGTTGTTGCGTCTGCAGGGCGAAAGGGGCGCTCCATGGGTCGCGAAGACGGCCCTCTTCATCAACTGCGAGCATACTTCCGGGCTGGTTGCCCACATGGGTTCAGCCCGCATTGCTCTGACAAATTACAACACCCCGCACAATTGGTACGCTGGCGGGCCGTCGAGGCCGAGACTGCAGGCCCTTGCTGCGAGAGTATTCGCGGAGTTCGGTGTGGCGACGTACGCCGAGCCCACGGGGCAGAAACCGCCGGGGGGTGAACTGGGGTTCTTCTACCACATGACTCCCGGGCTGACGTCTGCAGGTCAGTTTCACTTCTTTCATACTGATCGCGACACGCCAGAGAACGTGTCATGGACCGGCCTCGAGGCCACGACACGCGCGTACGCAAAGATGATTGATGAGGTGAACAAGATCGACCTGAAGGACTTGTATCGCCCGCGCGAGGCGCGACCCGACGAACTGGTCCCGGAGGCCATTAAGCGTGCGCTGAGCCAGCCGCCGCCAAAGTAGTCTTCGCTCCTGCACGACCGAACGCGAGTCCGTGGTCTTGTCGTTCCAAAGTCGTGCCCCTTTCCGTCTCGGATTCGTTGTCAAGCTGACACTGGGAGCTGGGCCAAGTCCCGGCAGTGGGGAGACCCAACGCACAAAGCCTGTGCCCCAGGTGGGCCCCCCGTTCATTCGCCACTCCGTCCCCGGTTCTAGACGGCCCTTGGAACACGCGGGCAGCCTGAACCAACTCTGAGCGCGTTGGCTACGATAAACGCCGCATCGTGGGCAGTATGCACCGTCGCTACATGCGGCCGTACGCCGAGTTCCTAGGCGACTTCGGGACCTTAGTGAGGACCCGAGTGCGGCTAACAGGAGCAGGACTTTGATACCACCTCGCTTCGTGAGTCAATCCCGTCGGCGGAGCTCATCGACGATGCGGCGCACCGGCAGATCGGCGGGCGGGTCCTCGCCCGCGATCGGTGTCGCGCATTCGGCGCAGTACGTCAGGCTCGCCGTCGTCATCAGCCGAAATGCTTCTCCGGCGCCGATGTGGCGATCACACCGCTGGCAGCGAACGCAAATTCGTGCTCTTGGAGCTAGTCACCACTCGATTACCACGAGCAGTGAGGAGCCGCCGCTCTCAAATCTCAACCGCTACCGGGACATCCCCCAGGACGATACCAAACAGAATTGCGGCGCGCTCGAGATGAATCTTGTTCATGGCGATTTCCTCCGACTAGTTCCGCCAGGTACGGGACCAAGTAGTGAATGAACCACACTGACCAGGCCGGAAACTTAAAGTGAACGTAAGCGCCTATGGCATTGGTCGGCCTAAAAAAAGTTGGGGGCGGCCCAACCACCGGAAGTGAGAATGCGCCAGGCGCGCCTACTGTGGTTGCGAATGAACATGCGGTCGAGAGGCCAGAAGCCGAGTACACGCAGAGCCGCGCGCTCAACGCACCGGAACCCGATCTTAACTCCGCGTGGAACTGAACATAGCGCAGCTTCTGCACGGGCCAAGGTGAAGTCATTCTAAGATGACAAAACGCGGAGCTACCCGACGACCCGCTAATCCCACTCCGCACTTGATGTGACGTAGGAAGTGTACCTGAATGTCCGCATGGCCTATGGACACGACGTCAAGTTTCGCGAGCGCGTCGTAGCGGCCCATGCGGCGGGCAAAGGGGGCGTCCACGCGCTCGCGGAGGTGTTTGGGATCGGGTACCGCACGGTCCAACGCTGGCTCGTGCGACAGCGGGCGACGGGGTCCGTGGCCCCCGCACCGGGAGCTGGTGGCTGGAAGTCGCCAATCGACACGACGGTATTGACCACGCTCATTCGAGAGGCGCCGGATTCGACCGCCGCGGAGTTGTGCTGGGAGTACAACCGGCGCGTCGACGCGAGCCACTGGACCAGCGTGGCGGCCATTGGCCGGGCGCGCCGGCGGTTGGGGTTCGTGTGTAAAAAAAACGCCCGCGGCCAAGTGAAGTGGATCGGCCCGACGTCGCCGCCAAGCGGACGGCGTTCCTCCGCTGGATGAAGCGAATCGATCCCCGACGCTTGGTCTTCATCGACGAATCGGGCGCGAATCTCGCCATGGGCCGATCGCACGCGTGGGTGCTGCGGGGCGAGGAGTACGTGGAGCCGCGGCCGATGAACTGGGGCGACAACTTGAGTCTGATCGGCGCCGTGCGACTGGGCGGTTGGGTGACGTTGGGCACGCAGTGGAAAGCCGTCAAGGCGAAGGACTTCACCGCGTGGGTCCGCGACCGATTGGCACCACGCCTGCAACCGGGCGATATTGTGTTGCTCGACAATCTTCGCGCCCACAAAGCGCCGACGGTCGCGGCCCTGATTGCCCGGCGCGGGGCCACGGTGAAGTTCCTGCCGCCGTATTCGCACGACTTCAATCCGATCGAGGCGGTGTGGGCGCTGGTGAAGAAATACATTCGGACCTTCGCGCCGCGCACGGCCGCCGCGCTGCGTCGCGCCGCGCGCGCTGCGCGCCACGTCGTGGACGCCGATCACTGCGCGCAGTTCTTCGCCCATGCCGGGTACGTCACATCAAGTGCGTGAAGGGATTAAGATAGTGTTGGTTCGCCGATACGAACGGGATGACGGCGGCCTGCGGGGGAGGCGTGCACGCACCTCCATTGATCACCTCCTCGTAGTAGGTCTGCGCCCACACGCTCGGAGCCGCACCCAAAATGCCGGCAAGGAGGATGCCACGCGCGCAGATCTTGAGGGTCGGAAAAGTCCTAAGTGTCATCGGGTCTTCCCCCATGCTTTCGTGCTTGGCGCACGCGAAACACCGCCAGAACCGATTCTGCTTGTAAACACTCGACTGAACCTATCGAATGGGTCGCAATCAAGCGATCGCTGACGCGGATAGTAAGCAGGCGCTGCTCCGAAGCGACGTTGTTCTTATCTGATCGATTCGTATCGTTGTCCTGAACATCGAACTTAAACCTGAGCCGGCATCGGCAGCACACGGAGACGGTGTATCGGCCCAGCGTGAGCTTGCCATCGCGCCACCGTTCCAACCTTTCTAGTCTGCGACGGATCACCTTAGACTTCGGCGAGCGTTAGAGCTACGGGCGTTTGTCTGTAGGTGACGGCTGCGCGCAGTCAAGAAAGATCCGTACAACAGCTGCTGGTTGCGCGAGGACTTCGCCTGCGACCAGAGTGTAGGCGCAGGGTTGGCTCGCGGCGATCCATTCGTTGACGGCGGCGATCGGCCCAGCGGACGTGTCAGGCAATTCTTTCGTCGCCACTTCGAATTGCACATCGCACTTCGTGGTGCGACACTCGACGGACTTCAAAGCTTGTCCCGGCTTCGCTAACGAGGCATAGGAGCGTTTCAGGTCCTGTTCCTTTTGCGAGGCCCATGCGTCATTTCGCGCTTCCGCTTGCACCACGGCGGCGAGCCTCTTCGCGTATTCGGCCTCTTCGGCACGCGCCGTCTTGATTGCTGCTAGTCGCTGTTCGGGAGTTTGGGCGGTTTCGACAGCTGGCGGCAGTGGGGCGTCTCGACCTGTGGCAGGCGGTCGGTCGGTGCTTGGCTGTGCGCAGGCTGCCATCAGGACGATACCAAACACAACTGCGGCGCGCTCGAGATGAATCTTGCTCATGGCGATTCCTCCGACTAGTTCCGCCAGTACGGGACCAAGTAGTGAATGAGCCACTGTGACCCAGCCGGAAACGTAAAATGAACGTAAGCGCCTATGGCATTGGTCGGTAACGGAGTGGGCGCGAAAACCACCGGGAGTGAGAATGCGCCAGGCGCGCCTACTGTGGTTGCGGGTGCACATGCGGTCGAGAGGCCAGAAACCGAGTACACGCAGAGCCGCGCGCTCAGCGCGCCGGAACCAGGACCCGATCTTAACTCCGGCGTGAACTTGACATAGCGCAGCTTCTGCACGGGCCAAGGTGAAGTCATTCTAAGATGACAAAACGCGGAGTGACCCGACGACCCGCTAAGATAGTGTTGGTTCGCCGAGGTAAGCGGGTATTGGCCCTGCGGCGGGTAAGGCGCGCACGCACCTCCATTGATCACCTCCTCGTAATAGGTCTGCGCCCACACGCGAGGAGCCATGTCCAAAACGGCGGCAAGGATGACGCCACACGCGCAAATCTTGAGCGTCGGAAAAGTCTTAAGTGTCATCGGGTCTCCCCCATGCTTTCGTGCTTGGCGCACGCGAAACACCGCCAGAACCGATTCTGCTTGTAAACACTCGACTGAACCTATCGAATGAGTCGCAATCAAACGATCGCTGACGCGGATAGTAGCAGGCGCTGCTCCGAAAGCCACGTGGCGAACGGTTGGACGACGGCGAGGTACAGCTTGCCGCTGCCGCCAATCACGAATTCGGTCGTGTCGCCGACCCAGCGTCGATTCGGCGCGTCGGCCGTGAATTCCCGATTCAACACATTGGCCGCGACCGGCTGATCGTGCTCGCTCATCGTCGTGCGGCGGAACCGCTTCCGCACCCGCGCCTTCAGCCCCTCTTCCTGCATCAAGCGGATCACGCGTTTGCGGCTAACGCGCTCGTGCTGCTCACGCAAGTCCTCACAGATGCGCGGGCTCCCGTATCGCTGCCGGCTCGCGTCGAAGGACGCCCGCACCAGCACGCGCAGCTGCTCATCGCGGCGGGCGTGGCTCGATACCGGTCGTCGGCACCAAGCGTAGTACCCGGCCGGCGAGACGCCAAGCACGCCGCACAGCGTGGCAATGGGAAAGATCGCCTTCCTCGCATGAATCAGCGCGAACGTGTCGCTGGCTCGCTCGCGAAGAAGGTCGCGGCGTTTTTAAGATTTCCCGCTCGAGACGCAGCTGGCGATTCTCTTTCCGCAGCCGGGCGAGCTCCTCCCGCTCGCCGGTCGTCAGGCCGGTGCGCCCCTTCGTACGATCCGCCTGGGCTCGCCTGACCCACTCGCGCAACGCCGTCTCGGTCAGATCGAGATCGCGGGCCACGGCGCCGACGGTCTTCCCCTCATCGAGTACCAGGCGAACGGCGCTGGCTTTCAACTCATCGGTGAACTGGCGACGTGGACGTCGCTTCGCGGTGTCGGCCATCGGTCAGGACATCGTATTCCCCTTTGGAAAGATGTCCACCAGATCGGATCAAGCGCACACCCAGGAAATTGGCGTACGCGTGGCCCTCCGTGCCGACCGCCGTGGAAGCGGCATCGATCGCTGCGTACGCAATCCTCATGATGGGCGTGTGCCTCCTCGCGTGCGTGGTCCCGCCGGGCTCAGATGCATATACCGCTGCGTCGTCGAGAGGTCCTGATGGCCGGCCAGTTCCTGAATCGCCCGCGCTGGCGCGCCGCGCATCGCCAGGTGCGAACAGAACGTGTGCCGCAGAACGTGTACGCCGGTATGGATGACATGGGCTCGTCGCGCCGCGGTCAGCACCAGCGTCCGGACGGCCTGGCCATCTGGATAGTCGAGCACCGCGGGCCAAGGCAAGCACGCCTGTTCTCAGTGAACCACGGCAGTCCTCTGCAGCATCACCACGCGAATGTGTTACGTAAGAAGCCGCGGCTGAAGCGCAATGCCATTTCTCGGCTGCGTCCATCGGTTCGGCGTCCGATACGGGGTTAGTCAGCGGATACAAACGAGCAGCGGGTGCTGCGTTTGGGCCAGCCGTCGAGCTGACAGCGGCTTCGCCGAACATTGCGCCGGCTGGCCAACATCAACGCGTCCTTAGCAGTCGATATCGGTCGAGGTCCTGAAGCAAAACGTCCGACGCGCCGGCTGCGAGGTCGGCCACGATCTCAACTTCGGTCTTATCGAGTGTGCGTCTACGGAGCAGTTCGTCGGCGACCGCCTCGATCTCGGTCCAGTGCGTCTCGACTAGCGCTGCTGACTCAGCACGCAGCGCATCTTCGAGATGCTGCCAGCCGAAGCGCTGCAACTGGACTGCGGCCTCATGCTCGTCTGAGCTGCACCGCTGAGGAAGAAAGCAACCCCGCCGACGGTCCGCGTGTGCTCCGGCGTAGCAACATAGAATTCGCGCACGCATATGTTCCTCGTTGATGGTGTCGCTGTAGCAGTCGAGCAATTGACCCAAGATGCCTGTTTCGTGGTCTGCCACGATCGTCGTGTGCCCGCCGACAAAGCCTGCTGCTCGGGTACTGCACAACGGCGTGGGCGGCTTCGTGATGCGCGGTGTGCTCTACGCTATTGAGCCAGCTGCGGCGGACAAGCTCGCCCAGCGGTGATAATGGACGCGGTTCGAGCGCCAGCCGCGAACCTCGAATTCTCGTTGCTTCTCCTGGGCGAGCGCGTTGACGTCGCGGCCGTCGCGCCGCTGCAGACTCCAGAGCAGCTCCAAGGTACCGTCCGAGCCTGTCATGAGCAGGCGAAACTCGGGCACGCCGTCGCCGCTCGGCACAATGCGAACCCGCGCCTCCACTGCACGCGCGTCCTTTGTCATGCGCCACACAAGGAATTCAGGCCAGTGCTGTGGGTCGCGTGGTGTGGCAAACCTGACGGTCATCAGCGGTTCCAGTCGTGCCCGGCCGTGAACTGGCCTATACCGATCATCGTCTCTCCATCAGACAAGTGGCGGTGTAAACATGAATTCGAAGGAGTCGCCCGAGCAGACCGTTTCCCTGTAATGGCAGCGCCCCGGTGTTCGAGGAGGCTCACCAGCGTTGAGTGCCGGTAGGCTGTTGTGCGAACAGGACCTCGGGCTTAAGGCGTGTCGACGAGCGCCTGCTAGACGGTAGCAGGAAAGATTCGTCTGACCTCCGCTGCGTTTGCGCCAAACTACTGAATCATCAGCACCATCGTGACGCGTGACGCCGGATCGACTCGGTACAGCGTTCCATACGCGCCGCTCCACCCGAACGCGCCCGCCTCGTCCATCGTCGCCGCGCCGAACCGCTCGCTGGCTTCGAAGCCCATACTCGGTCTGATCACTTCGGCGGCGTCGCCCAAACCGGAAGCAGCCAAGACACTCGGAAAGCGAGATGCCAAGGCGTGCCAATAGTTGGCTCTGCTCCGACCAGGCTACTGCCGGTGAACAGGACGATGTGCTTTTGCAACTTCCTCGATACTGTCAAGCGCACGGTCTAAGATACTTACTTCTTCTTCGCAACTTGATCGGGCAGTATACCGTCGCCACGAGAAGTTGCATCGCTCGAGTTGGACACCCCCGAGCGTCGGCTCGCTTTTAGCCGTCGGCTACGGTTCGGTGGTTGGCGCTGGCGGTCCGCACCAAGATCATGTGTCGTCCATACAGCGGAAGCACGAGTGACTCAATGCGGTGCCGGGAGGCCCGGCACGGTTGATCCCGCGTACTACACCGTCGCGGCTGGCGATGGGCAAAAACGACGATGGAACACGGAGCAGGCATCCTCAGGGGAGGCGGTCGCACGGACCGTGGCGGTCGCACGCGTGGGTCCAGCGCGGGACGTGTATGTCGAGGCGCGGCCGATGAACTGGGCGACAACCTGACGATGGTCGGCGCTTGCGCAGGGACGGGTGGGTGATGTTGGTGCACGAAGTGGCGCGCCGTGAACAGCGACACGTTTTTGACGTGGGTCGACACCTCGCCGGCTCTGGCGGCAGCCGCGCAGGATGCCAGCCCGGCGACTGGTTGGTTGGAATCGGACGCGGCCATGTAAGATTCGCCGGGAGGTTCGCGATGGTCCCACGCCTGGCCGGATTCGTCGTCGCGTTGACTGTCGTGATCGCTGGAGCACAGGCCGGCGCGCAGACGCCTCAAGCGCCTCCAAACACGCAGATGCCGCCAGTTAGCTCGCTTCCGCCCGCGTTCGATCGTGTGCTGCGCGACTACGAAGCGGCGTGGCGCGACGGCGATGGGCCGCGGCTGGCGGCACTCTTCACAGAGGATGGCTTCGCCGTGCAGAGCGGCAGCCCGATCAGGCGCGGACGGGCCGCGATTGCCGGCGGCCTCACGAAACCAGGCGGGACGCTGCAATTGACGGCGTACGCATACTCATCGTCGGGCAACGTCGGCTACATCGTCGGCGGCTACCGGTATCCGACGACAGTCGGCACCGGCGGCCGCTTCGTGCTCGCGTTACAAAGCGGCCCCGACGGCCACTGGCTCATCGCCGCCGATCTCGACAACAGCGGTCCTGCTCCAGCGCGCTGAGCGAAGGGCGTTGGGCCAGTCAGACCGCCTACCTCCGCGTACGTGGCACGACTGGCGGGCATCGGCATCCGCTCATGCACGATGAAGCTGAACGCCGCGAGCCGCTTCCCGTGGAAAGCCGTCTCGTTGCCGCACGAACGCTACTCAAAGAGCCCATGGATCTGCGCGTGACCTCATGAGGTGCCCCGACCCCATGAGCGGTTAGGCGACTTCGGGACCTTATCGAAGACCCGAGCGCGGCTAGCAGGAACAGGACGTTGATGCTCGCTCATCGGTGCGCGTCCTTGCAGTGACCACCTCCTTGGTGAGTCAACCCTTCGTGAGTCAATCCCGCGGGCGGAGCTGATCGACGACGTGGCGCACCGACAAGATCGGCGGGCGGGTCCTCGCCCGTGATCGGCTTCGCGCACTCGGCGCAGTACTTTAGAGCGCGTAACAAAACCCCCAAAACCTGACCCACGTCGGCGAGGTAGCGTGAACTCGTATGGCCGCCGCGTTGCTTTCAGATCCGTTGTGGGAACTTGTCGAACCGTTCTTGCCAACTCCAACCAGTCGGCCAAGAGGCGGGCGGCCGCGTGTTTCAGATCGCGCGTGTCTCACCGGCATTCTCTTTGTCCTCCGCACCGGAATCCCCTGGCAGCTTGACGCCGCGCGGTCGCTCGCCGACAATCGCGCAAGAGGGGCATGATGAACGCTGCGCGAGAGTTGAAACTGGCGGTTCGTTCGCTGCGGCGGAGGCCATCGTTCACCATCGTTGCCACGGTCACACTGGCTCTCGGCATCGGCGCGACGGTGGCGATCTTCACGGTTGTCAACTCCGTGCTCTTACGGCCGCTGCCGTATCCTGACGCCGATCGCATTGTCACCATTCGGCATCACGCGCCGGGGATCGACCTGCCCGAACTGCAAAGCTCTCCGGGGTTGATCGACCACTACCGCGCGAGCAGCAAGACGCTGACCCGCATTGCGGGTTACGAGATGCGCCAGCGCAACCTCACCGGAAGCGGTCAGCCGGAGCGCGTGCGCACGGTTGCCGTCACGCCGGAGCTCTTCGACGCGTTGTCCGTTCGTCCCGCGCTCGGCCGCACCTTTGCCGAAGCTGACGCGCGCGACAACGCGCCGTTGGTCGGCATCCTCACCGACGGCCTGTGGCGCTCGCGCTTCGGCGCCGATCCCACTATCGTCGGGCGGCAGATTCAGGCCGATGGCCGGGCGATGGAGATCGTCGGCGTGATGGCGCCGCGGTTCGCGTTTCCCGATCCGGACACGCGATTGATCGTGCCGCTCTGGCTCGATCCGCAGCGGGGCTTCGGTACCTTCGGCACGCGTACGCTGGCGCGGCTTGCGCCTGGTGTCTCGCTCGAGACCGCGCGGCAGGAGATCGCCGCGCTGCAGCGCCGCATCCCCGAGCGATTCCCCGACCTCTCGCAGGAAACCCTCGCTGGCTTCCGCTGGTCGGTCACGCTCGATCCGCTGCGGGACGCCGTGGTCCGCGACATTGCCACGCCACTCTGGATTCTGTTCGGCAGCGTCGGCCTCGTCCTGATGATTGCCGGCGCGAACGTCGTCAACCTGCTGTTGGTGCGCGCCGAATCACGGACACGCGAAGTCGCCGTGCGAGCCGCACTCGGGGGCAGCCGCGGGCGTATCGCGGGGACGTTCGTGGCGGAGAGCACGATGCTCGCGCTGGCGGGCGGCGCCCTTGGTTCGCTGGTGGCGGCGGCGGGCATCGCACTGCTCGGGGCCTACGGTCCGGCGCAGTTGCCGCGGCTTCATGAAATCAGCGTCGATGCCGTCTCGCTGATGTTCGCGGCGGCGCTGAGCCTCGCGCTGGGCGTTGCCGTCGGCATCGCGCCGCTCTCGGGGCTAGCGCGACGATCGTTCGCGCAGGCGCTTCGTGACGGCGGGCGCGGCAACACCGCGGGCCGGCATCGACATCTCGTTCGCCGCATGCTGATCGTCGGTCAGGTGGCGATGGCGCTCGTGCTGCTGGTCGGATCGGGCTTGATGTTGCGGAGCGTCTCGCGGCTGGCATCCGTCGATCCCGGCTTCCGCGCGCAAGGGTTGCTGACGGCCGGCGTCAGCATCGGCAATGGATCGGATCGCCCGCGCGCCAGCACGTTCTATCAGCGCGTGCTCGACGAGATCGCGAGCGTGCCTGGTGTGACGTCGGTCGGGGCGTCGAACAGCCTGCCGATCGAGGCCGGCGGCATGAACGGGTCGAGCTTTGCGATCCAGTCACGGCCACGGCCCGAGACCGACATCCAGCCGGTGACCATGTATCAGGCGGTGACGGCCGGCTATTTCGAAACGCTTGGCGTGCGGCTGATCGACGGCCGCTTCCCGACGCGTGACGACGACACGCAAGGGCGCCGCGCGGTGTGGGTGAACGAAACCTTCGCCCGTGACTTTCTCGATGGCCGCGCCCTCGGCGAGCGTATTCAACTAGAAGGCAACTGGCTCGAGATCGTCGGCGTCGTGGGTGACATCCGGACCTTCGGACTTCGCGACGACATCCGGCCGGTGGCCTATCTGCTACCCACCGTCCCGATGCGCACGGTCTCGCTGGATGTGATGCAGATGGTGATTCGGACCGCCGGCGCGCCGGCGTCGCTCGCCTCGGCGCTCCGACCCGCCGTCGATCGCGTCGATGCGTCCGTGCCGCTCATACGCATCCGGACGATGGACGAGATCATCGAGTCGTCTTTCGCGCAATTGTCGTTCACGATGACGCTGATGGTCATCGCGGCCGGGCTCGCATTGGTCCTCGGGCTGGTGGGCCTCTACGGCGTGATCAGCTACGTGGTGAGCCAGCGCACCGCCGAGATTGGCGTGCGGCTGGCGTTGGGCGCGCGTCCGGGGCAAGTGCGCGCGATGGTGCTGCGCCAGGGACTGGGCGTCGCACTCGTTGGCGTCGCGGTCGGCTTGGTCGGCGCCATCGCGGCGGTGCGCCTCTTGAGCTCGCTGCTGTTCGGCGTGTCGGGCCGCGATCCGGTCACGTTTGCCGCGGTCACCGCCATCCTCATCGCCGTCAGCGCGGTGGCCAGCTACTTGCCGGCGAGGCGTGCGGCGAACATCGATCCACTGGAAGCGGTCAGGCAGGACTAGCCGTCGGCCAGCGAACGGCGTTCGGCCCGACTTGATGCCTACAGTCGCAACGCCTCGGCCGGGTTGACGGTGGCCGCGCGCCACGCCGGCGGCATTGCCGCGCTCAGGCTCACCGCGATGAGCACTAATCCGGCAAGCGCGATGGTCGGCACATGCAGCCCACTGACGCCGAACAACTGTGCCTCGACGAAGCGCTCGAGCGCGAAGACCGCAGGAAGAGCGAGGAAGGTGCCGACGCCGATCATGATCGCAGCGTCGCGGACAATCAGCCACAACGCCGCCGCGCGTGACGCGCCCAGCGCCATGCGTACGCCGATTTCCGGCTGTTCACCGATTTGAGTACAGCGATCGGAGGTAATACCCGGCCGCCTGCGCGGACCGCAGCTTGGGGTGGGCGGTATTCGAATCGACGGTGACGGGCGGCGCCGAGCTCCAACCCTTCACCCCGCCGGGCCATCAAACCTGTCACACTCCGACGAGAGTCTCCTGATGGCCAACCTGATCCAGGACCTTCGCTTTGCCCTGCGCGCCTTTCTGCGTGCGCCGCGATTTACCATTCCGGCCGTGCTCGCCCTTGCTTTGGGCATCGGCGCGACCTCCGCAATCTACAGCGTCGTTCGCGGCGTGCTGCTCAAGCCGCTCCCTTATCTGGAACCGGATCGCATCGTCTCGATCTGGGAACACAACCTGCGCCGCAATCGGCCGCGGAATGTCGTCGGCGCGGCGAACTTCCAGGCGTGGCGCGAGCGGAGTAAAGGGTTCGACCACATTGGCATGGTCGGTCCCTCGCGGTTGACGATGATGTTGAACGGCCAGCCGGAGGAAGTCACCGGCCTTGCGGCGTCTGCCGACGTGTTCCTGGCACTTGGCGTCCAGCCGGTGCTGGGCCGTCTGTACACGCCCGACGAGGACATTCAGGGCAAGGATGCCGTCATCCTTCTCAGTCACGAATTTTGGCAGTCGCGTCTTGGCGGCAGCGCCGACATACTCAGCCAGACGCTCACCACGAGCGGCCGGCAGCGCACCGTCGTCGGCATCATGCCGCCGGGATTCACGATCGAAGGCCAGCGCGCGGACTACATGATTCCCTACGGGTGGACGATCGAACTGCTCCACCAGGCCGGCGGACGCGGATCGTCGCATGCGATTGCGCGGCTGAGGGACGGCGTCTCGTTCGAGCAGGGCGAGACCGATCTGAAAGCGATTGCGGCGCAGCGCGAGAAAGAGGCGCCGCAACTGAATACCGGATGGTCGGTGTCGGTCGTGCCGATTCACGAGCTGATGGTGGAGCAGATTCGCACGGCGCTCTACGTGCTCAGCGCCGCGGTGTTGTTCGTCCTGCTCATCGCGTGCGTCAATGTCGTGAATCTGCTGCTCGCCAGAAGTACCGTGCGTCAGCGCGAGCTGGGTGTGCGCACCGCGCTCGGCGCGAAGCGTACGCGTCTGGTGCGGCAGATGCTCACCGAGAGCATCCTGCTCGCGCTTGCGGGCGCCGTGACCGGATTCGCGCTGGCGATCGCATTCCATCGCGGACTGCTCGCGCTCGTGGCGGATCGCATCCCCGTTCCGCGGCTGCAGCAGGTGACGCTCGATATGCCGGTGGTCTGGTTCACGCTGGCGGTGGCCGTCGGCACGGGTTTGTTGTTCGGAATCATTCCGGCGCTGGTTGCCACCGGCACCGCGAGCGATGCGCTGCGCGAGGGTGGCCGCCATGGTACCGGCCCGCGATCGCGTCGCGTGCTCGGCACGCTGGTCGTGGCCGAAGTCGCGCTGTCGCTGGTGTTGTTGACGGGCGCGGGTTTGTTGATCCGCAGTTTCGCGCGCCTCCAGAGTATCCATCCCGGCTTCCGTGCTGAAGGCGTTCTGACCGCGCGCGTCTCACTCCCTGGTGCGCGGTACCGCGAGGTGTCGCAGATGGCCGCGTTTTACACGAACGCGATGTCGCGTATTGCCACGATCCCGGGTGTGCAGAGCGCGGCCGGCGTGACGTTCCTGCCGATGGCGGGGCTCGGCATTGGCACCGGCTTCCATCGCCTCGATCGGCCGACGCCCAACCCGGGCGAATTCCCCGTCACCGACGTTCGCCCGGTCACGCCCGGCTTCTTCAAGACGATGGGTATTCCGCAGCTGGCCGGCCGTGATTTCACGCCGTCAGATGCTGCCGACGCGCCGCTTGTCGCCGTCATCTCGACGACGCTCGCATCGACGCAGTTTCCTGGCGAGAGCCCGCTGGGCAAGCGTATCAACGTGCAAGTCGGACGCGACGACGGCATGGATGCGGAGATCGTTGGCGTGGTCGGCGACATCAAGTTCGTATCGCTCGACACCGAAACGCGTAACGCGATCTACATGCCGCACACCCAGCTCACGATGGGGCTGATGACATTCGTGGTGCGCACCACGATGGATCCGACATCGCTCGCGGGCGGCATTGGCAGGGAAGTCCGCGCGCTCGACCCCGAGCTGCCGCTTGGCGACGTGCGGACGATGGAGGAAGTGGTCGATGCAACGCTGGCGCGCCCGCGGACCGTCTCGGTGCTGCTGACGGCGTTCGCGCTGATCGCGCTCGTGCTCGCGGGCGTCGGCGTCTACGGTGTGATGGCGTACTCGGTGTCGCAGCGAACGCAGGAGATCGGCGTCCGCATCGCGCTCGGCGCGACCACCGATTCCGTCTTCCGGATGGTCCTCGGCCAGGCGCTCAAGCTCGTCGCCATCGGCGTCGTTTCGGGCGTCGTCGCCGCGGCGATGTTGACGCGGCTGCTGACGACGCTTCTCTACAACACCGAGCCGTGGGATCCGGCGACCTTTGCCGCGACTGCCGTCGTGCTGACGCTGGTGGCCGCGTTCGCTTCGTACGTCCCCGCCCGCCGGGGCACCCGCATCACGCCTGTCGAAGCTCTGCGGAGTGAGTGAGTAAGCGAGCACAAAAGGACACGAAAACACAAAAACTAAATTTCAATTAACTAAATCCGCCTGTTCAGCGATTTGAGTACAGCGATCTGAGGTACTACCCGGCCGCCTGCGCGGTTGCAGGTCAGCATCGTCCGACCGTTGGCGCCAGCCGGTCGTGCGATGGGTCTTTTATCCCGACCGCGGCGAGCATCACACTAGCGCCAGCGAGCTGAATGCCAGCTCTCGCCGGGCCGACCCTCACGTGTCACGCCGCGCCATGAATCACGTTGCCGAGGATCTGCACGACGTTCGGCTCGTTGACCGTGACCCGCAGCACCAGCTTGCGCTCGTACCGGAGCGGCGCCGGGAACCCGATCGTCACCGTCTTCAGCGCCGTCGAGTGCAGCAGAACGAGCCCATAGGGGTTGTGCTGCGTCAGGCCCGCATTGGCGGCGGCAGCGTAGGATAGGTTGGTCACGTTCCGGCCATCGATGTCCAGGATGACGAAGGTCAGATCGTTGGTGCCGCCCTGTTTGGTGACCGCGGCGCCGAGAAAGACGCCAGGACCCTCGAGCGTCACAAGCGCGTGATTGCCGTTTGGTGCCGGCGCCCTGAGACCCTGTGTCCGCTGCGGGTCGCAGACGCCGGTCGAGCATGCCCGTGGGGCGGCGATCTGCGCCTTGGCTCTCTTCACCGATCGCTTTTTCGCCATGGTGGTGTCCTCCTGGGGAGCGGCGCGGTCGGTCTCGGGCGCTGCGGTTCTGAGAGAGAACGGATATGGCGCGCGCGTCCCGATGGCAAATCGCGGAACACATCATACGCCGAACGTGCGCGGTGGTGAGACGGCCGGCGGGACAGCCTGCAACGCTAGTCCCTGGAACGTGGTGAGTTGCATAAGTCGCGGAGTGCGCGCCTGGATGGCAAGGCGCGAGGAGCGAGCATAGTAGGGCTATTCGAGCGACGAGCACGACGGTAGGTAGGCAACTGTCTCAAAAGTCAAGATGGTCCAGGATGACGAAGGTCAGATCGTTGGTGCCGCCCTGTTTGGTGACCGCGGCGCCGAGAAAGACGCCAGGACCCTCGAGCGTCTCGTGAATTCCGTGTTGGCGTCGGGTGGCGAGTGCTCTTCGCGCGATCCGCGGCAGGGAATTGAACTGGGTGACGGGCGCAGCGGTGTCCCAGTTGATTCTGGCTCTGGTTGACGATCGGCCATTCTCGGGGAGTGTGCCTGGACCTCTTGGCGAGATCGGGGGCTATCCTGTGACACTGAGCACGGTGCGATCGCCATCGATCTTCCGCCGGGCCTCCAGCGCGCACACCAGTTCGTCGTTCACCGCGATCGCGGGAACAAGTGGGATCGCAAACCCGAGGCCGACAAGCGCCGTCGAAAGCGCAGCCAGCCGCGCCGCCCATCGAGAGAACGGTATTAGAGACTCCTCCATGATGGTCGTCTCCTGGTTCAGCCCATCCGCTCGAAAGACGCTGGGATCGATCGCGCGATCGCGCAATTTGACCCAGTAGGTCCGCGCTTCGCGGGCCGGTCGCGTGTTCCCATGGCCGCCATTCCCTGATTGCCTGCGCCTGCCGTGCGCGGCGTTCCGCAGTCCATCCGTTCACGAGGGCGTCCAATAGTACGTTGGCTCGGTTTATCATCGCGAACGGAATCATCAAGGACTGGCCAACGAACTGATTGACGGCCAGCTGGCGGCCGGGTGTGTCGGTCGCATTCATCGGGGCCAACGGCTCGTGGCGTGTGCCGGCAGCGATTGTCGAGCCGCCAGTGCAGCCAGTCCGGCGGACGGATCCGCGAGTTCCTGCGACACGCCGCGGACGCGCTCCCAGGACTTGCCAACGCCAGCAGGTCGGCGGCGAAAGCCGAAACGCTTAGACCCTTCGAAAGGTCCGTGGCCTTGTTTACCGTGATCGATCGTGACGCTCGCGATGCGCTGGCGCCATCGAGCTGGTTCCGGCACAACCCACAATCAGTTCTCAGATGATCGACAACCTGAATGCATCGACGCATCTACGGGCCGTGGCGGGAAAGTTCGTTGAACGTGACGTCTGCCTCGGTCAGAGGCCTCTCACCATTGATGGTTGCGAAATTCACACTCCCCCCCCATACTTGGCGGCACCCGCCTACGCTTGGCGAGTGCACCAAACTATGCGCAATACTGTGCTCATTGCGACTTTCGCACTGCTGTCGCTCGGACGCCTGACCGGGTTCTTCACCGATCCGGCTCTCGGGGCCGACGACATTCACAAGATCGTGGGAAGCCCCGCAGCGGTCGCGGCCCCCGCCGTGCTCCCAGAGCGGCTCGATGTGGTCTCGTGGAACATCGAGCGCGGCGTGCGCTTTGCGGGCGTGCTCGATACCCTCAGGAAGCTCGATGCAGATGTACTGTTGCTGCAGGAAGTAGACCGCTATTGCGATCGCAGCGGCGGGCGCGACGTGGCCGCCGATCTCGCGGCCGCGCTCGGGATGAATTGGCTCTTCGCTGGCGAGTTTCAGGAGATCGGGGAAGGGACGAAGGGCCGCGCGGCGCTGCACGGCCAGGCGATCCTGAGTCGATATCCGATTACGGACGCCGGCGTCGTGGTCTTTGCCGAGCAGGCCCGCGTGCGCTGGCGGCTGAATCCCGTACAGCCGCGGCGCGGCGGCCGGATGGCGCTCAGAGCGCGCACCGGCGGGATGCTGGTCTACACCGCCCACCTCGAAAGCGGCGGCAACGACACGCTGCGCCGCAAGCAGCTGGACGAGATGGTTGGGGATCAGCAGCGCGAGGCGCGGCCCGATGAACGTGTCGTGCTGGCTGGAGATTTCAACAACCCGCCCGTCGCACAATCGTCGATGTTTGGTGCGATCAGGTCCGAACGTTTTATCGACTCCCATGGCGCCACGCCGCGCCTCACCTCAATCAACCGCTCGTATCCGATCGACTGGATCTTCGTAAAGAATCTCGCGTTCTTCGAGTCGAACGTCTATTTGGTCAACGGCGTATCCGATCACTTCCCCGTCGTGGCGAGCGTGGCACACGTCCAAGTGGCCGCGGACCAGGATCGCTAGCTATACCTAGCCCGCCAGGAACAACTCGACCCTGAACCACCAACGCGGCTGATACGCGATGTGGATTGGTACTTCGGCGAGCGCGCCGCTGGCGCCGTAGGTGATCTCGAACCTCGTCCGATCGCCAGTCGCTTCGTTGACGGTCTCGAACCGGCCAAGCACGACGTCGTTGAAGGTGCGGCCGCCGATTCGTGACGTCGCCATCGACTCCAGCGAGCGAAGTTCGAGCTTATGAAACTGCCCGTTGTACACATATCTGACGCTGGGCGAGCGCGGTTCGGTCGTCGATGCTGTCCTCTTCTCGATGCTTTGATGAATCAGCTCGGCGACGGCGATGAGGAATCCTGGTCGTGTGCCGGTCGGCAGCACGACCGTTCGCGTGGGCGGGTTGCCGCTCGGTGGCACCATCGCTAGCAATGACTCGACATCGCGATAGGTCATATCGTGTTGCATGCGGAGTGTGGTGACCCCTGCCGAGGTTCTGCCGTCGGCTGTCGTCGAGCGGAGAACCTTGAAAAGATGCGTGCCGCTGCCTGATTCGGCCATGGTGCGGCTCTCCGCTTCTTCGATGGATCGTTCGTTCGATGGCTTCACGACGCCGAGTACGGTTGCCTGGCCGCCGACAACCTGTTCGGCCAGATAGCCCCATCGGTTGATGCGTCGCGGCGCGCGGGCGGGATCGGATCCAATCAGCAGTTCAAGGCCCATCGAGCCGGCCCCGTCGTTGCGACGCGTAAGGCGCGCGTCGCCGACATTGTCTCGACTAATCCACACGAGCAGCGGGCGAACTCTCGCGAGCACGCGGTAGTGGTGTTCGGCGACAACAGGAAGCGCCGGGGGCTCGTCAGCCCCTGCGAGCCCTGCCGTCGCGAGGACCGCTAGCGCGGCCGCCGCAAGCACGCATCGGTAGATGCCGTTCTTCCACATAAGCCTCCCGCTTCTCATCAAACGGCCTGCGGGCAAATCGCGAGCCACGCCAACGTCGATAGAATCGGGCTGACGTCTGCCCCGGCGTCCGACTGGCCGCATCAATCCCACGCAGGGTGTGCACTGATGCGCAGGTTGGCCGACTCGCCGCGCACGATCGATCCGCGAGCGTTCGACGCGAGATTTGCTGACACTGCAAGGGTAACGAGCACGCGACCGTGCGCAACAACCTTTGCGTCAACCTTGCTCCGTGGCCTCCCAGATGCCGATGCGCCGACTTCAACGGAAATTGAACGCCAGCTCCAACGGGACTTTCACATCAACGGCTCCGCGCGCTCCGTAACCTGTTTAATGTGATGCGAGGCGCCTTCGTCCTCCAACTCGGCTCAGACACAACGTGCAGTGGACAGGCACTGCGTAGGCGGGATCTTGCTGGGGTGTATTCCTATCGGGGGCGCGTCTCGACGGCGAGACCCGTTTCGGACCTTCCTGATGTGCCCATCCATACCGCGGTTGTGCTTGCTGCCGGCAACGGCGACCGTTTCCAGGCCGGGCGGCGTCGCTCCAAACTCCTCGAACCGATTCTCGGACAACCGCTGATCCTGCGAACGCTCCAGACTGCGCGCAATGCGGGGATTACTCGTGCCGTGCTCGTGCTGGGTTATGAGGCCGACAGCCTGCGAAGCGTGATCGAACGCCACGCACCTGACGGGCTGGATGTTCAATTCAGCTACAACCCCGAGTGGCATCTCGAAAACGGTGTGTCGGTGCTGGCCGCGCGGGAACGCTTGCTCGCTTCGCGGTTCGCGCTACTCATGGGCGATCATCTGTTCAGTGCGCCGATGCTGACGCAGCTGCTGCGGGAGCCGATCGAGGCGGATGAATCCGCGTTGGCCATCGACTCACGGCCCGTTGCTCCCGCCGTCGCGGAGGAAGCCACCAAGGTGCGTCTGAGCGGCTCGCGGATTGTCGCCATTGGCAAAGATCTCGTGGTATACGACGCGCTCGATACCGGCCTGTTCGTCTGCGCGCCGTCGCTGTTCGACGCGCTCGTCGAGTCGCGTGAGGCGGGCGATACGACGTTGAGCGGCGGAATTCGACGGCTTGCTGCGCGTGGCCTGATGCGCGGCGTCGACGTCGGCGATGCTGTCTGGCACGACATCGACACCAGGGCGGATCTCGCGGCGGCCACGGCGCGTCTTTACGAAGCGGCTGCGCCGCCTCTTAGTGGGGAGCCGCAGCCCGCATGAGCCGCGCCCGCTATCAGCTCGCGCTTCGCTGGGGATCGCTCGCGCTGGGCGTTGTGCTGTTTATCGGCGCGCTCAACTACATCAGCGTCCAGAGCGCCGTCGCCATCATCGGTCAACTCGGCGTGGCGCTGCCGATGGCCATTTTCTTTGGCGGATTGTGGCATCTCGCGCGGACCTGGGCGTGGGCGCAGTGCTTTCCGCCACAGCGGCAAGTCAGTTTCCTTCGCCTCGCGCGCATTCGCCTCTATGCGGAGGCGTTCAGCTATCTCACGCTGCGCGGAATCGTTGGGGA
Source organism: uncultured Acidobacteriota bacterium (assembly GCA_963807105.1). Taxonomy (GTDB): domain Bacteria; phylum Acidobacteriota; class Vicinamibacteria; order Vicinamibacterales; family UBA2999; genus DASPWV01. The sequence continues at coordinate 1,875,041 of CAWEAM010000003.1, forward strand.
GCCCTTGAAGGTCGCGCTGCTCGCCGACGCGATCGATCCCCGCGAGGTGACTGCGGCCCTTGCCCTGGAACGTATCGCATATCTTGTGGGCACGACCGTGATCGTCGGCGCCGCGTCGCTGCTGGCGATCACCCTGATGCCGCTGACCTCTGGGTGGCTTCGCGTCTTCAGTATGTTCGCCATCGTCAGCTGTACGATTGCCGCGCTCAGCGTGGCCGTCGTGACGGGACGTGGCATCTACGTGCAGAGCCTGCTGCGGCGGCTCGACCGCGCGGCCAATACCTCGTTTTCCGACAGTCTCGTGGGGCGCTTCCTTACGGGAGTCGAGCGGCACATGCTCGAGCTGGTGCGCGGCAATCCCCGTCGACTGGCTGTCCTTGCAATCGCAACCGTTTGCGCTTTTGCCTTTATGGTCCTCGAGGCGCGGGTCATCCTGGCCGCGTCGGGGGCTCCGGTTACGGCTACAGGTGCGTTTGTCGTTGAAAGTTTCACGCGCGTCGCGAGCTTTGCGACGGTTTTCGTTCCCGCAAATCTCGGAGCACTCGAAGCGTCGAGCCTCGCGGCGGTGACTGCGGTCGGGGCGCTTGGCGGCGGTGCCGCCCTGGCTGTCGGACGCCGCCTTCGCGGCCTGTTCTGGGCCGCTGTGGGTCTCGCGATCTATCCGCGGCGGAGGGCCAATGCTCCTCTGAAGCACGGGGCAGTTCCAAGCGCGTCGCCGCAACGGCCGCCGACGCTGGTCTACGTTCTGCAGGACGAGGGCGTAACGGTCCTGCCGACGGCGCGTCTCGCCGGGTTGCCGATCGCCGAGCGCGTGCTGCGGGCCGCGAGTCGTGCCGGCTACACCCGGATCATCGTGTGGGCGCCGAACACGAGCGGTTGTGCGGAGACGGCTGGCCCTTCAACAATGTTCAGGACAGGCCTGCACAGGTTGGCTCGATCGGTTGACGCGAACATCCGCGTTGCCGTCACCGAGTCGGACTGGTGGACGGCGATCGCGCATCTGCAGGCATCGGATCTCGTGACCGTGATTGGCGCTGGCACCGTTGTCTCGCCGGCGCTGCTCGAGGCTGCCCGATCGATGGTTCCGGCCGCGGGTCAGGCGCTCGACGTACCGGCGGGACCAGCATGGCCGGAGAGCGGTGTGCTTCGCCTGCAGGCAGCTGAGGTCGTTGACAGTGGACGGCTCGCGAGCGAGTTGCGCGCACGGCGCCTGCGCGCACTGCCGCTCCCCTCCGGCGAAGATGTCTCCCACGGACGCGCGCATCTGGCCCTGCGGGTGACGAATCACGACGAGCTTGTAGGCGCCGAGTTGACCATGAGGCGAAGCATCTATAAGAGCACCGACGCCAAGCTCGCGCGCTTCAACCGCAGGATGTCTCTGCCAATCAGCCTGCTGCTCATCCGGACGCCAATCACGGCAAATCAGATCTCGGTGATGCTGGTGGCGCTCGGGCTGTATTCGGGCTGGCTTTTCAGTCTCGGCCACTACTGGACGGGGGTGTTCGGGGGCGTGCTCTCGCTCGCCGGCAGCATTCTCGACGGCAGCGACGGCGAGATTGCGCGGCTCAAATATCAGGAGTCAGCGCTCGGCTGCTGGATAGAGACGTTTGGCGACTACTCGTACTACATCGCCACCTTTATCGGCTTGACGGCCGGCGCCATACTGCAAACCGGATGGAGTCTATTCTACTGGGTCGGCGCGATCGCGCTGATGGGAACGGTGCTGTCCTTCGTGCTGCTCATCTGGCTGAGAAGTCGGATTACCGCAGGGAGGCCGGAGAAGCTGCACGCGATCGCCCGCGCGCGCTTCAAGGCGCACCCAACCTGGTGGTCGCGCGTCATCTGGCGCATCTCGTTCGTCGCGACTCGCGCGGCGATGCCGTACGGCATTCTTGCCTTCGCGCTCGTCTTCGCCCTTCCTGGAATCGTGATTCTCGCCGCGGTCGGCGCGAACGTCTACTGGATCAGCCTCGTGTTGAAACTGCAACACCTGCTGAACGAGCAGCGGGACGCCGTGGCGGCCTGACATCGTTACAACAGGCGCATCATGCTAAGCCCGAAGCACAGGCCGGCTTGACGACCTCCCGGCCGCTTGAGTTCTCAACTTCTCTGCAGGTGGATCATGAATCGGATCGCGATTGCATGCCTCATGGGAGCCATGGCCTGCCTGGCAATGTCGTGCGTGGCACGGAGCGCATTGTCCGCAGCGATCGAGATCCAAACTGAAGATGTCACACGCTTTTACCGAATCTATGAAGCAGCGCGCGGCCATCCAACCGCCGAGCAACTCCAGCGCGACTACATCGATCTGGGAACTACAGGGCTGCGCCATCTCACCCAGGTGCGCAACGTAACGGGCGAAGGCATCGCCCGAGCTATAGCGGCAAACCCCGAGCTCTACACGAACGCCAGGTCTTGCTTGGCTGCACTTCCGCGCGTACGCGAGCGGCTCAATCTAGCTTTCGACGAACTGCTCGACCTCTACCCGGGGGCCCAGAGGCCTCCGGTGACGATTCTCGTAAGTCGCGGCAGGCCGCTGGCGATCTCCGGTCCCGGCGACGGCGTCCAGATCGGCCTGGAGGCCATGTGTTCGGAAACTGCGGCGAGGTTCCTCGACGCGAGCGTCGATGACCGCTTCGTGCACGTGATCGCTCACGAGTACATCCACGCTCAGCAGGCGCCGTCGCTGGCGAACGCCGAGCATCCAACGGTGCTGGAGCGCTCCCTTATCGAGGGCGTTGCCGACTTCGTGGGAGAGATGATCTCGGGCGGCGTGGCAAACGTGGCGGTTTTCGCGTCGACCGAAGCCCGCGAAATGGAGATCGAGACCAGGTTCGCCGCCGACATAGACAAAACCGACCTCTCGGACTGGGTCGACAACACGACGCCGGAAAACGTGGGCCAGCTCGGCTATTGGGTCGGTTACCGCATCGCCAGATCGTACTATCAGCACGCGCCGGACAAGCGGGCCGCCATCCGCGAGATGATCCAGATGACAGACCCGCACGCGTTCCTCGCCAGGAGCGGCTGGTACCCGGGGATAGTGCTGAACTAGAGCTTAAACTTCCACCACATTCTCGGCACAACCGCGTCGCGACGTCGGAAAAGCAGTCGGCCCACGCCTGTCGCATGGCGTTTATCGAGCAGGTGCATTGGTCTCAGGTGAAATTGCGAGGCCGAGACGTGCCGACAGTTCGCGTTTCCCACGTGCGGTGATGCGCAGGATGCGGCTGTCGAGATCCTGCTCGACCCATCGCTTCGCGAGCGCAAGGCGCAGCACAGCGGCGCCCAGGGCGCCTGCAAGATGCGGCCGTCGCTCGCTCCAGTCGAGGCACGCAAACGCGAATCGCCGACGCAGGGTGCGCGTGGTTTGCAGATCGATGCCGAGCGCTTCGAACGCAGAGCTCCCAGCGGCCGTCAGGTCACACGCGCCGTCGGCTTGCGGCGATGCGGAGAGCCATCCAAGTACGGTGAAGCGATCATAGAGCGCGACGCCCAACGTGCCCGCGATGTGGTCGTAACAGGTTCGTGCGCTGCGCAGGTGATGAGGCGTGCTCGGGATGAAGCTGTGGGCACGGGCCGCGAGGACGTTCAAGGCTTCGAGGGCCGTCGCTACGTCCGGGCGGTCCAGACTGTAGTACCGGTGCTTTCCCTGCGCAACCACTTTCACCAGGCGTAGCGCCGTCAGGCGCTGCAAGTGCGCGCTCGCCGTCGACGGCGTCACCTCGGCGACCACGGCAAGCTCGGTGCTCGTGCGCGCGCGTCCGTCCACGAGACTGTAGAGCATGCGGGTGCGGGCGGGCTCGCCGATGGCCGCAGCGATCGGCGCGACAGCCCCGTCCGAGTCGGCGACATTCATTATTCGATGCTAAACGAATTGTCGCTGATCGCCAAGTGGCACACTTCGACCCATGGCAACCGACAACGACATTTCACGCGCGGATGGGATTGGACGGCGTGACGCGCTCGCCATCATCACGACCAGCGCCGGTCTGCTGCTCGGCGAAGACGCGTTGGCGGAGCCACCTGCGAGGAGCTCACCCATGCATGTGACCTGTGTCATTCGCTACCAGATCGACCCGTTTCAGCGGCAGGCGTTCGCGGACTACGCGCGCAAGTGGGGGCGGATCATCCCCGAATGCGGGGGCCACCTCGTGGGGTACTTTCTCCCGCACGAAGGCACCAATGACGTGGCGTGGGGACTGATCGCATTCGAGAGCCTGGCGGCATACGAGGCGTACCGCACCCGGCTGAAGACGCATCCTCAGGGACAGGAGAACTTTGCAACGGCCGAGCGGAAGCGGCTCATCCTCCGCGAGGAGCGGAATTTCGTGGAAGTCGTCGATGGAACCTTTGGGATCCGTCCGAAATGAGCACGCCTGTATCAAACGACGTGCTGCCGAGAACCGTACTCCGCCATGGGGCGTACGTCTGCCTCGCGCGAACGGAAGATCGACGCGCCCTGGTCGAAGCACCAGTGGAGTCGGTGGTGCGGCGGCTTGGATTCCAGAGCGAATTCGAGGCAACCGCCGGCCATCCCGACGAGGCGTTCGCATTGCTTCGACGTGCCGATGCCACTCGAGCGCAGATCGAGGACGACCACCTCTTTCAGACCGAAGCCATCATCCACGTCGCATCGCCGACCGCTGCACGCGTCGAGCAGTTCTGTGAGGAGGCGTCGCGACTGCTCGGGGCCGCGACGACGGTCGCCGTGCTTCAGGGCGTCGTGCGTCCGCCGAGCTTTACCGGCAATGCGATGCACAACTTCGCGTATGCGCAGCAGTTGCAACAGCAGCCCGGCCACGCCGTGCCGCACGCATTCATCGTTCCGACGCGCAAGACCAATGAGTGGTGGGCGAAGAGTTGGATGGAGCGCCACACCTTCTTCCTCCCACGCTACGACGACACCGGACGGATGCTCCACGAAGGGCACGCGCTCGCCGCAGCGCCAGGAATCTCGCACCTGATGCGTCGCACGTATAAGCATTCGACGGAGCCTGCGCCCGATGGCGCGTACGACTTCGTGAACTACTTCGAGTGCGCAGACGCGGGCGTTCCCCAGTTCTTCGCGGTGTGCACGGCGCTGCGGGATGTCGCGCGGAACCCGGAGTGGAGATTCGTCCGTGAAGGTCCGACGTGGCATGGGCGCCGCGTGCGAACCTGGTCCGACTTGTTCCGGTAGTGGCGTCAATTGCGCATGTGGATCGGGGATTAGGCCCGCTGCGAGCCCGCTGTTGCCTGGTGTTCGGGTGGAAATTGTTCACGAATTGTTCACGGTGGCTGGTGATCACCTTTAACCGCAACACCGGAATGGCTAACGACATCGCAAATGTAGCTACCGATCCCGGGTGAGCCCTGCCGACCTGATTCTGCACCTTCTCGAGTAGGAGGTGCTCCGTGAAAGTCTTGACCGTCACATTGGTCACTTTGCTACTGGCTCCAACGTTCGCCGCCGCTCAGCCTCATGAGCAACGTCTGGAGACGGGCCTTTTCTGGACCTATGTTCATCTCGAAGAGATTGGCTCGACGGACCACGAGGTTGGCAGCACATCCGTTGGACTGGGCGGGAGGATAGCGTGGCGGCTCGTGCGATACCTGGACGTTGAGGGAGAACTCGGCGTGCATCCGAGTTCGGGCGTAAGAGGATACAGAATCCAGGGATTTGTTGGGGCGAAGTCAGGCGTTCGATGCAATCGTGTGGGGCTGTTCGCAAAAGCGAGACCCGGTTTTCTATACTTTTCAAAAGACCCCTTCGGGGTCGCTGAGCCGGACTCCACATTTCTGAACCCGCGATGGGCCCACAGTCTCGAACCCGCGCTGGACATCGGCGTCGTGGCCGAGTACTACAGCTCGAACAATCTGCTGATCCGATTCGATGTCGGGGACACGATCGTGACCTACGACGAGCGCTCGGTCTTCGTGTCGCAGCGCGAACCTCGACGACCCGTGGCGGGGTTCACCACGCGCAACCGGCAGTGGAGCGTGGGCGTAGGAAAGCGATTTTGAATCCGAAGACTGCGCTGCGCTCGACACGATCTAGCCGACGATCCGGTTGGTAGTGACCGTTACATTGGCCGGCGGCGGGAGCTTCGTCCCGTCGCCGGCACTATTTCTCCACGGCCGCGCGGCTCGTGTCGGTGCCCGTCTCCAACAATCGAATCGCTGCGTCGAGCGCCGCCGCGCTCAGATGCATTTACCGCTGCGTCGTCGAGAGGTCCTGATGGCCGGCCAGTTCCTGGCCGAGATCCTTCGCCCGCCGTTTCGCGCACCGCAAGCCAACGGAGTCGCGGAGCGGTTCGTGCGCACCGTCCGCTCAGAGTGCCTGGATTGGCTCCTGATCCGCGACGCCCCGCACCTCGAGCAGGTGCTTCGCGTCTTCCTTGCGCATTATAACGAGCATCGCTCTCACCGCGCCTTGCGTCTGACGCCGCTGCAGCCGAGATCACCGGCCACCAGTTTGGAACCGAGCTGTTCCTGCATCAAGACAGTTTTCCACGTCGTCGACAGCAGCGAAGGTTGCGATTTTTTTGGCTACTCCCCTCGCGACCGGCGATTTCAGCAGCGATGGATATTTTGACCTCGCGATCGGCGTTCCATTCGAGGACGTTTCTTCGAATACTATCGACGACGCAGGCGCCGTCGCCCTGTTCGCCGGCGCGGTGTTCGAGATCAGGCCGGAGGGAAACCGACTGCTGCTGGCGCCTGCGCGACAGGTCGGCGCGCAGTTTGGACTAGCGCTGCGACCTTAGCCGATTTCAACACGCGAAGTCGGGCAAGCGGCTACCGTAGACTGCTCGTATCTCGCACGCGGAAAGGGGCGTCCCATGAACTCACGCATGAGAGTTGCTGCCGTGGAATGGATGATCGTGGCAGTGCTCTTCACGGCGTCCATCGCGGCGTTCCAAACGGAAGTCACACTTCGCTATCGGTGGACGAAGGGAGAAACGTTGCGGTACCGCATGACGCAACAGTCGTCCAGCGCCGTTTCCGGTTTGCCTGGCGGGATCGGAGACATGACCGTCGATCAGACGATGACCCAGGTCTTCCGCGTGGTCGTTGAGGATGTCGCGGCCGACGGTACGACGACGGTTCAGCACACCCTGGAATCCATCGGGATGGAGATGAACACGCCGATGGGCAAGACGACCTATGACAGCGCGAGCGCAGATACAGCCGAGAATCCCTCGACTGCTTCTTTTAGGCGCATCTTCTCGGCGTTCATTGGCGAGCCGTTCACCCTCGTCCTGTCACCGACCGGCTCGATCCAGAAACTCGAGGGTTTCAGCCGGATCGCCGAAAAGATGTTCAGCACGATGCCGCAGGACGCGGCCGGCGTGGCCGTTGCGAGCGCATTGAAAGCGACGTTCAACGACGACTCCATGCGCCAGATGGTCGGGCAATGGTTTTGGCAACTCTCGAACCGCACGGTGAAGGTCGGAGACACATGGAACACGCAGGGCACGAGCGGCATCCCGATGTTTGGTAGCTTCACGACCTCGATGGCGGCGACACTGAAGGCGATCGAAGGCACTGGCGCCGAGCAAGTGGCCAGAATTGCGACGCAGGTGACCTTCAAGCTGGATCCGGCCGAGAGCGCAAAGAATCCGATGGGACTCAGCATGCAGATCGGCGACAACACCGGTGAGGGAGAGATCCTTTTCGATATCGCAAAGGGAAGGCTGCTCCGGTCGACGACTCGCACGACGATGCCGATGACGTTGTCCGGCCCCGGGCCCGACGGCACGCCGATGACGATGAAGTTGAACGTCAAAAGCACGATGACCGTCGAGCTGATTCAGCAGTGAGAGTGCGCCTCCGGCTCAATGTCGTTGTGAGCAGCCGTGCCGCCTCGGCGCCCACATTTACATGTTGCGATGCGCGACGACTCCTAACACGTCACGCGGGTTCAATTACGTCACAGGGCGTGACTGACTCAGGTATTCATGGAACGTCGGCCGGGAGAACGAGCCGTCGTCTAGCCAGCGGCCCGCAGGTCGCTTGCTGCCGGTCAGGAGGTCGAATACACCGACGCACTGAAGGATTTCGCGAACCCTGGCGGTGGGGTGAAGAATCCGCAGCGTACCATCGAGCGCGGCGAACCGATCTGTACAAACGTATCAGTGCTCCAACGCCCCCGGCGTCGATCGCGAGCACACCGGCCAGATCGAGCACGAGGTGTCGCTCGCCTCTGTCAAGCAGAGCCTGGACGCGCCAATCGAGATCACTATTGAGCGGCACGCGAAGCGGCCAGTCGACGCAGAGCACATTGCGCTTGCGCAAAAGTGGTTCGCCAACAACAGCCATTGGATCTCCAGCCGGGCAGAGCGCTTATTGACCGTTTGAGCGGTCACGCCCGCCCGGCGTGTGAAAAGCGCACTCAATTCCCGTACCTGTGTGTAGTTGGCGAACGGGGCGAGATCAGGGACTTGCACCGCGAAACAGGGCTCGCGGAACAGATTCGGAAACCCGAGCCGACCGGTTTCGAGGGCGCATTCTTGGCGACAGGGCCGCTTTCGGGCCGCCCCGTCCGACTGGTACCGACTGGCGGCCACTCTGGGCTAGTTCGGCCATTGGTCTCCAGGAGCGGTTCAGAAGGAGGCGGAGAGATCGTGACTGTTTCCAGGCTGATCCTGTCGGTCGCGCTAATCGCCAGCCCGAGCGCAAGCGTTCACCTCGCCGTACCGAGCCGCGCGAGTGCTTCGATGATCTGCCGCAGGCCGTCGGTGCCGATGACGAAGTAGATCAAGGGCGGCACCAGGGGGACGGTATACAGGTCACCGCGCAGACCACGTCGGTGAAGACGGGACGCGAGGAAGGGCTAGCGCCTCGTTTGGTAGTGGGTTAGGTCCCAGGAAGCAATCGCATCGAGGCCAGTGACGGCCGAGCGTGAGTTCAGCGCCCCGGCCTTCAGTGACCTTATTCACACGGAATTTGAACGAAGTCTTCACGGTCTAACTCGACCGCGCGAGTACCATGTTGGTTGGAGCTTCGTATGAAGACGGTGTCATTATCTCTTGTCCTCGCTGTTACATCGTGGCTTGCCGTTAGTGCAGCCACCATTCGACAAGCATTTCATCTCGACGTCTTGTCGGTGCCGGTCATCGTGCGCCAGGACAGCGGCGATCGGCTCGCGTACGAAATTCACGCGACGAATTTCGCGAGCGTGCCGTTGACGCTCGTTGCCCTGCAGATCAGCGACGCAGACACTCGAGACATCATCAGCAGGCTCGACGGCGCGAGCTTGTCCAGCCTGGTGGGATTGACGGCGGCGCGTGGCAGCAGCGATCTCGTGGTGGCTCCCGGCGCGCGGGTCATCGTGTATGTGGATGCGATGACGACGCGCGCGCCAAGGCGGGTTCGACATGCGATCGACTTCGACGCGCCGGGCGCGCAGGGAGCGCAGCGGGCGCGGGTCGAAAGCGAAACGGAGGTGAGCGCGCGCACGCAGCCCGTGCTGGGACCGCCGCTCAGAGGCGGACCGTGGGTTGCCGTTTACGATCCGCAACTCGAGCGCGGTCATCGCCGCGTCGTCTACGCCGTTGATGGGCGCGCGCGCATACCCGGACGATTTGCGATCGATTGGATGAAGCCTCGGAACGCGAGCTCAAACGGTGATGGCGCCGCTGTTACTCGCCGTCGCTGATGCCGTGGTGGTCGCAACGCGCGATGACATGCCGGCACAGGCTGCCGATCAACGTTCGGTGGCGATGGGCGATGCCACGGGCAACTTCATCGCGCTCGATCTTGGCGGCAGGCAATACGTGTTCTACGAGCACCTCAAGCCCGGAGTCCTGGTCAAACCGGGACAGCGCGTCCGGCGCGGGCAAGTGATCGGCGCGCTCGGGTCGAGCGGTCAAGCCACCCAGCCCCATCTTCACCTCCACCTGAGCGACGCTCGGTCGCCGCTCGGCGCCGAAGGCCTGCCGTTCCGCATCGCTGAGGTCGAGATCATTGGCGGATACGTGTCGCTCGACGGATTCCTCAAGGGCGGCGCATGGTCGCCACGCCCGCGGCCAGCGAGCGCGGGCCCATTTTTCCCGTCGCCGAATCTCGTGGTCTCATTCCCGGAGTGACGAAGACGGCGCGGCGGCGCCGACCGTGCACATCGCGAGAACGACGACTGCGAGACACCGGCTCATACATCGACTTGCCTTCCTGCATGGCGAGTGCTCCGCGTCCGCCGTTCGGCGTCACCGTCCGCCGTACGAGACGCGATACACGAATCCCTTGTTGTCGTCCGAGATGTAGAGCGCGCCGTCGGCGCCGGTCATCAGCCCCGCGGGACGGCCCGACACGACGTCACCCTTGAGCCAGCCGGTCGCGAAGTCCTCGAGACCGGCGGGGCGGCCGTCCTTCATGACGATGCGCACGACCTTGTAGCCGATTTTCTCCGGAATCGTGCTCGAGCCGTGCAGCGACACGAACATCGCGCCGCGATACTCGGGCGGGAATTGCGTTCCCGAGTAGAACCGCAGGTCGATGCCGGTGATGTGCGGCGGCAGCGGAAACGCGACTGGCACGGCGTCCTTCACCGTCACCGTGGGCTGCACGCCCTTCAGTTCGGGCACGTCGTTGGGAAGGTTGTTGCCGACGAAAAAGGGATAGCCGTAGTGCCTGCCCGCCTCGACCAGGTTGATCTCGTCCGGCGGGTAATCGGATCCGTTGCCGTCCTGCCCCGAGTCGGTGGCCCACATCCTGCCGGTCGCCGGATCCCAGTCGAACCCGATCGCGTTGCGGAGTCCGATCGCGTACGGCTCGAGCTTCGCGCCGTTGGTGAACACCTGGATCGTCGTTCGCCGCGGATCCGGCTCGAGGCACACGTTGCACGACGAGCCGATCGACACGTACAGCCTGCCGTCGCGGCCGACGCGGATGGTCCGCGACACGTGCAGCGACGGCGTGGAATTCGGCAGCTCGGCGAAAAGCTCCGGCTCGCCCGACGGCCGGCCGCCGGCCCACTTCACGCGCATGATCGCCGGCGTCGTGGCGATGTAGAGATAACCGTCCTTGAACGCGAGGCTGTGCGCGTTGGTGAGGTCGGTCAGGAGAACCTCGGGCTCCGCGACGGCATTCTTGTCACGATCCGGCAGCGCCACGACCTCGTTGGTGCGGCGTCGCGCAACGAGCAGCACGCCCTCCGGGCTCACGGCCATCAGCCGCGCGCCCTGGAGGTTCGACGCGAACACCGCAATCTTGAAGCCTGGCGGCACGCGAAGATCCGCAAGCGGCGCTGCTTCAGGTTGCGGCGCCGTGGCTGGTGTCTGGGTCAGCACGTCGGACGCCGCGAACGCGACCAGCAGCAGGGCAAGAGAGGAGAACCGACTCACAACCCGGCATTCTCCCACGCCTAGAACCAGATTCGCAGTCCTGTGACCAGGCGCGCGCCGTCCTCGTTCTCGCCCCTCGATGAGGTACGAGGTGACTGCGCGCGTGCCCTGGTGCAGGATCGCAGCCTGAGCATCGGCGACATCGCGTTCTTCCTCCACAATTCCGAGCCTGCGGCGTTCCACCGATCGTTCCGGCGGTGGACCGGTGTGACGCCACACGCGTTCAGAGAGGCCTGACCGCTCTCTCTACCTATGACCACGCAGATCGAAACGTTGTGGGCCCGGGCACGCGTCACGATGACTATCCGCACGCCGTTGGACTCTTGCGGGTCCAGAAGAGCGGCGAGCCCGGGCCTGTCCTCAAGATCGGTTCGCCTTCCAGTTCAGCGCTGAGCGACTCGCGCTAGTGCGTGTGCGCTGACATGATGGTCGCATCTTCAGCGCTCACCTCCGCAGTCGGGTCAGTGTCCGGGTGCGTCAGAGGGCCCGAGCCGCAGGGCGACCAGGAGATCAATTCGAGCCGTCCAGACGGTCTCTGGGCACATGAGACGATGAACGGACTATTGAACGGCGGAATCGGGCTCTGGCGCAGGGGGGCGGGACTGACTGCGATGAACACACCGACGTCACTACCTTCGTCGCCCGAGTCTCCTAACCGCGCGACGCCCCCTCTGTCGTGCTGCCAGTGGATGAGTCGAAGCCTGCCTTCAGATGTTTTTACGGCGCTCACCAGACGTTGCGCGTCCGCGTCCTGCACACCTATGGCGTTTCCCGTAATCCGGCCCGCTTGATTGCCACTGTCGCCCTCGAGAGTAACCGACGCTCCGGCGCGCCAAACCGCGAGCCTCAGATTTCCGTCACCGGTTCGAAATGAGACGGCGAGGCGACCTGGCGCATCGTTGGGATCGAAGACGATCGATCGAATGAGTGAGGCTTCACCGAGGTCCTCGGTGCTGGTAAATAGCCTATCAATGGTCTTCGACGGTCCTGCTGGCGGCCGATTCCAATCCCAGACAATGAGCTTGAGTGTGCCGTTCGCCGTTCGGACCGCTGTGACGGGAAACGCCCCGGGCGCGGCTAATGAGATTTCCTCCACTACGCCAGCGTGGTCGCCACTGTCGGCGAGGCGGTCGATGGAGTCGTCGTCGTTGAGCCGCCACCCGATCAATTTCAACCGACGTTCAGCGGTTCGAGATGCCGTAACAAAGAACTGGTCTTCGAGGTGGATGATCTTGTTGAGTGTCGCGTCCCCCGCCTGGTCCCCACTATCGCCTTTCGGTTCGATCTCTCGGTGGTCGCCCTCACCCGTCACGGCCCAACTAATGAGCCGAAGCCGATCTTCGTCGGTTCGGTAAGCGACGACGAATCGATCGAGGCCGCGGGCGATGTCGATGTGGGTCGCCTTTCCGGCTTGGGTGCCGCTCTCGCCCAGCTTCAAGAGGCGACCGTTGCCGTCTATGGCCCAGGCAATGAGTTGCAGGTTTCCCTGGTCGGTGCGGATCGCCGTCACGAGCTCGCGGAGACGGAAGTTCGACACGGCCACCGCCTTGGCTTCGTTGACCGATTCGTCACCGCTATCGTCTTTCCGCCGATATCCATACAGATACGCGACCGTTTTCACATCGCCTTCTGTCAGCTTCGTCGCGTCGGTGGTTTGGAGGACGCTACACCCATTTGGATGCGGTCCGATGAGACCGTTAAGTTGCCCGTAGTGCATGATGGAGAGACAGTCATACGCGCCAATGATGTCGACCGTTTCCTCACGGTCGTCGTTGGGTAGAGTCGCGAACGTACCGGAATCTATCTTGAGAGCGTTTGCGGACACCACGACGTACGCATCGCGATCGCGTCGTTGGTGCTCGTGCAGCAGGCCCACGGCATGACCCATCTCGTGAATCACGAATCCCGCCTTCCCCTCAACCTCGTCGCTATCGGTGGTGCTGAAGTTGCAGCGGATCTGCTGTTTGCCTCCTTGTCGTCCCGTCGCACTTCTACACCTGCCCGGGTCCCGGATGAACTCCGCGAAGTCAACGTCGCCTTCAGTCTTGGGCCTGAACGAGACACAGGTCTTCGTGTTCCATCGCTCGAGCGCCAGATTCACGGCGAGAAGATCTATGGGAACATCTCGAATGGAGTCGTGGATCACGTAAGGAACGACGTTGCCGTGCCAGCGACGATCGGCTCGACGTAATGCGAAGCCCATGGTCATCTCCTGCGCACGACCGCAGCGTCCAGCTCCGATGGCCCGGCACTGCGGCCCCGCGTGCGGTGGACTCGAGCGTGAGTCCTATTCATTGTTGACGTATCTTCGGGTAACGGCAGTTCCGTGCGCCCGCAGCCCGGCACGGACAGCATCACACGTCTCCCACAGCCCGATCATCCAACCGGGCGATTCAGATCTGAGCGGCTGCTCTTCGTGATCACACGGAATTAACCAGCCGCATCGAACACTCCGCCACGCCAGTCGTCCAAACAATCAAGGCCGGGAATCGGATCGTTAACACCAGCATCCGCCGAACGATCTCCACCGGGTGTTGAGAGAAGAACAGGAGAAGACGATGAAACCCCCTTCAAATTTCACGGAAGGAGGACCTGTGCCCCCGGTCCGTCAAAGTCTCGCGCGTGCGCCATCCTATGTTGTGTGCGCCGCGATTTCTCTTTTGCTGTATGGGTGCGTGAGCGTTCGCGGCCGCATTCCGGCTGACCAAAAGACAACTGCGTTGCCGATCGTATTCCCGCCGGCCAACTTCTCCGATGTGTTGGCGCCGATTGACGTCCCGCAACGCTTTTTCAGCGCCGGCGGCTTCGTGTGTCTCGACGCCAGCGCCGATCCCGAGGTCGATGTGACGCACGATGGCAGCCAGGATCTGCCCGCATGGGCGCAACGCGCCACCGTCTTCCTGAACGGCTGGCGTTTGCGCTACCTGTCGAAAGATCATCACGTCACCGGTCTTTATGCGGAGATCAGCAACGTGCGACGAGTCGGTACGATGCTCCGCTGGCGTGCGCACGGCCGAATCTTCGACAAAAACGACGATGACTCGTACCAGTTTTGTTACACCTACACCGTCATCGCGTGGAATCCGACGGAGTTCGACGCGCGAGTGCAGGAGGTGGACGTCAGTCGTTTGCTTTTGGGAATTCGAGTGCCGACCAAGCGTCCGGTCATCGTCGGGGTGGCGGATAATATTTCTGAAGGCGCAGCGATTGCGGTGCTACCGCGCGGCTTCAGCTTCGCAGCCGAGTCGTCGGGCGGGGTTAACTGTTTTGGGTGCCCGTTAGACCAGCACCTCTTTCAACTCGCATTCAGCCGAAACCGCCTTGACGCGCTGAGCGGGCCGGCGGATGATCCTCGCCGGGAGGCGTGGGAGTTCCAAACGGTCCTGAAGGACAACAAGAAGGCCAGGGACATCAACTGGTACTGGACGACCGAGACGCTCGCGATGATTGGCGGCACGGGGATTGGCATCATGCGCGAACCGTTCGAGCTCGAAGCGCGATCGCCCGAAAACTCGTGGTTTGGCCGCTGCGTCTCGCCAGACGGCCAACGCCGGACGGATTCGTTCGTGATTGAGAACGTGCCGTTCCAGCACGCGGTGCCGGTGCTGACGGGATTCGATATGAGCTTCAGTTGTGGCGATCAGCACGTGAAGGAGGTCGGCGCGCGCATCGTCGATTTCCGCTATGAGCGTCCGCCGGCCTCCGCGACTGGGACGCTTCACTATCGTCTCGAATCGGTTCTTCGTGACAAATCCGGCGGCCCGATTCACCGGGTCGCTCATCGCGTGCAGGTGCTTGGTTTTGGCCCTGGCCGGCCAGAGCCACTCGACATCGACCGTTAGTCCACTCGCTTGGCGCCCTCGGTGACGCCGCCAGTGCCTTCGCCGATTTCACCCGCGATCACGTTGGTTTGACGGAAGATCTTCGACAGCCGCGCATACCATCGCTCGGCCATCCGCGCGAGCTCGGCCGCCGCGCATCGCGATCTCCACGGATGGTGCGCGCAGCGCCAGGCCTCACGGAGACTGGCGAGTGCTCTGCGGCGTGCTCATCGTGCTCCCTGCTCCCGCTGCCGTTCCGCCGACTCCAGCCACTGCGCCATCTTCTCGTCGTTGGCGGCGTGGTGCGCCCAACCCGCTGCTGTCCCGTTCCACCGGTAGTCCCTGATGGTCATGTCGATGCCGCGGTCGATGAGGAACTGCATCGACTCGTAATTCGCATGGAAGACCAGCTCGTGCAGGATGCTCGCCGATTCATGGGCGCTCCAGTTGGTGTTGACATCTGCGCCGTGTTCGAGGAGGAAGTCCGCGACCTCGAAGTGACGGTTGACGACAGACCACGCGAGCGCCACGTCGAGCACGTGTTGCGCCGTGGGCGGATCCCAGTCCAGGTGCCCTCGCGTATGCGCGTCGTAGCAGGGATAGTGATGGTAGAGATCGCCCAACGCCGGCGCGCCCGATTCGTCGAACCACTGCTTCACCCGCGAGAAGTTCCCCATGCCGGCCGCATGCGGCAGATCGTCGGGCAGAGGCCAGATGCGGGTGAGTAGTGGAATGAGGTTGGTGCGCGCGTACGTGAACGCCAACGCGAAGACTTGTGAAGGCGGCGGCGGCTGGCGCCGCAGGATTGCCGGATCGAGCTCGAGCAGCGCGACGATGAAGTCTTCACGATCGGTCAGAGCTGCGTCAGCAATGAGCTCAGCCTGAAACCACACGAAGGCGTCGTCAAGCAGCCATGGCTCGCGCTGTAACCAGCGGACGAACGCGTCCAGGTCGCCCGCCCCGACATCATGGATGTTGGTTTTGTGACCGGGGTGCGGTTCGATCGCGCCCTTGATCTGCTCCATGACGAATACCTTCCACAGCCCGGCCGCCGTCGTCTTCCGGGCCCGGTCATGCGCGGGTGGCATGTCGATGAAGTGCGTGATGAACGCCGGGCGCCCTTCGCTGCCATCGACGTGTGCGCCGAGCTCTGGATCGCGCGCGATGGATCGCTCCAGCAGCAGCGACGCGACCGACCCGTGCTCGAAAGAGCAGGCGCGGACGAACGCGTCATTCACGGTGGCGAGATCGTGCACGTCCACGTCGAGGGCGGTGCGAACCGCGTCGAGATCGCCAAGCGCCGCCAGGACGTCGAGCGTGCGCGGGAGCACGGCTTTCCGCCGAAACAACTCCAGCAGTCCCCTCGCGCGGCCATTCAGGATGCTCTCGACCATCCTCGGCGTCACGACAGCACCGGCGTCGACCAAGAGCTCGGCGCAGGCCGGACGGGTGAAGTGCGCTTCGCTGACCGGGTCGAAGCTGTCGCCAAACGAGCTCGTGGCGATTCTCAGAAGGCCGCCTTTCCCGTCGTCGCCCGTCCAGGAAAGCAGCGCCGGGTACTCGGCCAATAGTTGCTTGAGGCGTTCGACGTCGTTGTCGTGAATGATGCGTCGAGCCTGCGCTACCGCCCACTCGAGCCCCTTGCCGAGCCGTTTGCTGACCTCACCCGTGAGGTCCTGCCAGCCGGCGAAGCCATATTCACGCGCGATGACAAGCTGCGCGTTGCGCTGCGTCAGTGGCAGGTCGACATTCGACAGGTGCGCGCGCGCACGCGCGATGGCAGCGGCGTCACCGACGGCGATGTCGCGCGCGAGCCTCTTTGCCTGTTTACGGAGGGATTCCAGAGACGGACGAGCCGCGAGGGACTTCGAAGTGGTCATTGCGACCTCCTTTCATGAATCGCCTGTACCCCGCTGAAACCAGGCTGAAAGAAGGTGCAACCGCACACGACTCAGACCAAACAGGTGGGAGTGTTCCCTTGCCGCGGGTTGGTGGCGCCCTGTCAGCGCGCTCCCGGCAGTATCAAGGAACTGTCGCTTCGATGTCAAACGCGCCGAAGCTGGGGCAGTGTCGCTCGAATGGGCGACACACCACAACCGCAGTCGCCCACACGCGGCGCTCGGGCCTGGTCTCCCGGACTCTCTGCCAAATACCACACCGAGAGCCTCCGGCATCAGGTTCCAGTCGGGCGACTGCAAGTGAAATCGATCTTGACCGGCCTGCATCACGAATACAGCGTCGATCCTGTCGCGGCCTAATTTTCTTGCGGATGACAGGTGGCGCCGCGCAAGTTTACATGGATGACCACGTCGTACGCGGTCGATATTTCGGATCACGAGTTCTCGAATCCCGACGGCAACCTCCTCGATTCCAATCCATTCAAATTCCTGCTCCTCCGATCGCGTCATTGTGGCTGACGCCGGGGCGAACGCGTTGCTGCAGATCGGGCAGTTCGGGCAGACGACGACCCTGGCCACGTTTCCGCGCCGCGCGGTCGGTCCGGTCACGATTGATTCCGTCCCGACGAGCGTCGCCGTCGGGCCTGACGGTGCGTTCTACGTCGGCGAGTTGACTGGCGCACCGTTCCCGGTGGGCGCGGCTCGCATCTATCGCGTTCCGGCAAACGGCGGCACGCCGGTGCCTCTGGTTACGGGCTTTACCACCATCATCGACATCGCTTTCGACCTGCCGCGAAATGCGGCGTACGTGCTCGAACACGACGCCGACGGCATCATTCCGACCACCGGCCCGGGCCTCGACGGCCGTCTGATTCGCATCAATACGAACACGTTAGCCCAGACCGTCGTTGCGAGCGCCGGTCTCGTGAAGCCAGGTGGCCTGGCGATTGGTTCGGACGGCGCAGTCTACGTTACCCGACGCACCGGCCTGGCCGGGCTGGGCGACGTCGTCCGGATCGTTCCCTAGCGGAGGCGCGAACGGGATCTAGAATCTCGAGCCGGTCTTTACGTGCGGCGGTCGTGATCGCGGCTCGCGTAAGTTCCTTCAGAAAGCGGCTCGAAGAACTGCTGAACGAACCGCAGGCGTCGATCATCTGCTGACATTCGTCGGCGGTCACGGCCATGGGTTTCTCGCACAGCACGTGTACGCCCGCCCCGGCAGAGATCGATGCCTCCTTCACGGCGGCCTCGGATCATCAACTTGACGCCGTGCCGGCACGCACGGTGTACTCGGCATGCATCGAGTTCGGAAGCGCAAGATACACGGCGTCCGCCGCCTGCGCGATGTGACCAAGGCCTACGACGGCGTACCGGACCAGATTGCCTGGAGGAGAGACCATCGTCTATTGCTTCTTCGCTGCGCGTCCGCGGGACGTTTTCCGGGACCTCTTCCGTGACGACTTCCGCGGCGGGACCTTGGCGCCCTTCTCTCGCGCTTCACTCAGCCCGATGGCGATCGCCTGTTTACGGCTGGTCACTTTTCGACCGGAGCCACTCTTCAGGGTTCCTTTCTTTCTTCGACGCATCGTCGATCCTACGTTCTTTGATGCCGACTTCCCGTACTTCGCCATCTGTACCTCCCGGTTTTCACCGTGCAAACAATGTGCTCATAAGCTGACGCGTTCCACTTTCAA
>CAWEAM010000004.1:0-36355 GCA_963807105.1 uncultured Acidobacteriota bacterium
TCGACACGAATACCCACGCGCCCTACAGCCTGATGCGCGCCAGCATCGATGCGCGAGAGTTCGCCGATCTCACGCGCCGGTTCTTTCCCGTCTTGACCGGAAGCCCAAGCGCACCTGGCAGCCCGTGCCTCCCGCGTTGGCGAAATGAGCCAGGAGTTCTCCTACCAGAGCCAGTAGGCACCGAGTCTCGCTTTTGACTTCACCCCCTGCGCGCCGAGGCGAAGCACCATGGCGGTGGCCGTCGTGGGGCAGGCCGATCGGAACTCGATCGACCCGAGCACTGAGTCCGGAACCTCATCCCGCGCGATGACGCGGAACCCAAGGGACGTGGAGAAGGACTCCGCGGTCGTCGTGAGCAGATACACGGCTCCGAGATTGCGGCGTCTGACGTCGACGAGCGCCGCAGTGACAAGCTGCCGGCCGAGGTGCTGGCCTCGAGCGTCGTTCTCCACCGCCAGAGAACGCAGCAGGGCGCCATCCACGAAGAGTTCAAGCGCGACAACGCCAACGACGCGCTCCCCCTCGATGGCTACCCAGACGGAATCAGGGTGGTCGGGGAACCCATCGAGTGGCAATGCATTGGCAGTGAGCAGCGCCCGTGCCCCCGCCAGCTCCGCGCTTATCGCGGGACGAATCGCAGTCGTCCCCATCAGCGTCCCCACCCGTGACGGCGAATCAACTCCTCAACGCGTGCGCGAAGCTCATCTCGAATCTCTCTCACCCGCTCCACGGGCTTTCCCTTTGGATCCTCGATTGGCCAGTCGTCGGTCTCAGCGCCTGGAACGAACGGGCACTCATCGCCGCATCCCATCGTAATAGATGCAGCGCCGACGAGGCGAGCTCCGGCGTGAGACGCTGCGGCTGCGCGTCTTCGAGATCCCAGGCCGACCTCACGCATGGTCGTGACCACCTCGGGATGAATACGTGTGCCAGGCGACGTGCCCGCCGAAATCGCCCGCACCTTCTGAGCGTCCGCCAGATGATTGAAGTAGGCCGCCGCCATCTGCGAGCGTCCGGCGTTGTGCACGCACGCAGAAAGAGAACCGTGCACTTTGCGACGTTTTCCACGCCCCCTACTTTTCCACCTTTCCACGTTCTGTGTATAGACTGCCCGTATGCATCCTTGGCATGACAGCTACGTTGACGACGCCATCGTCGGCACTGCGTTTCCGGTGGTCATCGAGATCCCCAAGGGCAGCAAGAACAAGTACAGCTCGACAAAGAAACCGGTCTGCTGAAGCTCGATCGAGTGCTCTACAGCGCAGTGCACTACCCCGCCGACTACGGTTTCATCCCGCGAACCTTTTGTGACGACGGCGACCCGCTCGATGCGCTCGTGCTGAGTCAGGAGCCGGTCTATCCGTTGACGCTGGTGGAGGCGCGCGCGATCGGCGTCATGCGGATGCGCGACGAGAAGGGAATCGACGACAAGATCGTGGCGGTCAGCGTGCACGATCCCGCGTTTGCGGGGTATACCGACAAGGCGCAGCTGCCCGCCCATCTGCTGGTCGAGCTGCGGCGGTTCTTCATGGACTACAAGGCTCTCGAGCACAAGCAGGTCATCATCGAGGATCTGCTTGGCCCGGGAGACGCGGTCACGATTATTCGCGAGGCGCTCGAACTCTATCGGAAGCTGCGTCGCGGCGAGATTCTGAAGGCGTAGGGGGCGTCATGCGCGGAATTCTGCTGCGGTCGCGCCCAAACGCGAGCGCACGTCACCTTCTCCCGCAAGCCAGGCGGGATCGAGGCCTCCCCCCTTCCCCGTGATCACAAAACGCTCCACGAGGTTTCGCAGCTCGCGCACGTTGCCAGGCCAGCGGTAGCTGGTGAGCCACGCCAAGGCTTCGCCGGCAATCGCCGGGCAAGGCACCTGGTAGTGCTGGCTGAACCTCGCCGCGAAATGACCGATCAAGATCCGGGATGTCCTCGACTCTGTCGCGCAGCGGCGGCACGTCGATCCGGATCACGTTGAGGCGATAGTACAGATCGAGGCGGAATTCGCCCTCGGAAACCTGTTCGAGCAAATCCCGTTGGGTCGTCGCCACGACGCGGACGTCGACATGTCTGGCCGAGCCGGCTCTCGCCGACCTTCTGGAGCTCGCCAAACTGCAGAAATCGCAGGAGCAGGCCTTGCATACGCGGGCTGCTGTCGCCGATCTGGTCGAAGACGCACCGTTCCGCCGTGCGCGGATTCGAAGAGGCCCCTGTTGATCGCGGACGGCGCCGGTGAAGCTCCCTCGCACGTGCCCGAACAGCTCGGATTCGAGGAGCGTGTCTGGAACGCTGGCGCAGTTGATGGCACGGAACGGCTGGGACCGCCGCGTGCTCTGCCGATGGAACCGCCGGGCCGTCAGGTCTTTCCCGACACCACTCTCCCCGGTAATCAGGACTTTCGCACTCGATTTGGCCGCGACGGCGATCTCCCGCCGCAGGCTGGCCATTGCTGGACTGGACCCCACAAGTTCACATACTTCGATTTGGACCATCAGGAACACTCACATTTGTTGAAAGTGTTCCAAGTTTGAACCTCGAGCGTGACAAGCGATCCGTCGTTTGTGTAACGGGTGTGATCCAGAGCTATCCTGCGTCATGGCTGCAAGCCCCTATTCGGGTGCGGTCACGACGAAGAAGCTGGTGGCGCATCGCGGCGCGTCCGCCTACGCCCCCGAACACACACTCGCCTCCTACCGGCTGGCCGTGCAGCAGCACGCCGATTACGTCGAGCAGGACCTTGCAGTCACCAAAGACCTCGTGCTGATTTGCCTGCACGACGCTCGCTCGAGCGGACGACCAACGTGACAGAGGTGTTTCCGGATCGCGCGGTCGTCGATCCGGCGACCGGAAAGAAGCAGTGGCTGGCTGTCGATTTTACGCTGGCCGAGATCAAGCGGCTCGACGCCGGCGCCTGGTTCGATACCCGGTTCGCGGGTGAGCGGATCCTTACATGGGAGGAAGCCGTCGCCGCGGTCGGCACCGATGCGGGACTCTACCCGGAGCTGAAGACGCCGGCGCTCTACGTTGCGCGTGGCATCGACCAGACGAGCCTGTTCGTGGAGTCGGTGAGGCGACTCGGCCTTCACACGCGGCCGACTGGTGCGCTCGTCGTGCAATCGTTTGACCAGCAGCCGCTCAAAGACCTGACGCGTGAGTGCCCCACTCTGCCTCGCACGTTCCTGTTCGAAGTGCCCGATGGTCCGCGATGGCTGACAGTGGCCGGTCTCGCCGAGGCCGCGCGGTTCGCGACGGAATCGCCCCGGACAAGTCGCTGCTCGACGGGCGACCCGAGCTGGTGCATCTGGCGCACGCAGCCGGTCTCACCGTGACGCCATGGACCTTCACGACGCGCGGCGGAGCCGAGCTGCGGGCGGTTCAGTTCGCTGACCGACGAGATGCGCTATTACCTGTCCGAGCTGAACGTCGACGCCGTCTTTACCGACAACCCCGATCGGTTTCCGCGATCGTGATGCGGAGCCGTTACAGAAAATACTCAGGAACCTGTTAGGGTTTCGCTGTATGCGTAGCCTTGTCTCGTCGCTGATCGCGATTGCCTGCCTCGTGCTCGCGGGCTCCCATCCTGGCGCCGACACCGCGAAGAAACTCGTGGCGCATCGCGGCGCGTCCGCCTACGCGCCGGAACACACGCTGGCGTCCTACCGGTTGGCGCTCGAGCAGCGCGCCGACTACGTCGAGCAGGACCTGGCAGTCACCAAGGATCTTCGTGCTGGTGTGCCTGCACGACGAGTCGCTCGAGCGAACGACGAACGTCGAGGAGCTCTTTCCGGATCGCGCCGTCGTCGATCCGGCAACCGGCCGCAAGCAGTGGCTGGCCGTGGACTTCACGCTCGCCGAGATCAAACGGCTCGATGCCGGGGCGTGGTTCGATGCTCGATTCGCTGGTGAACGGATCCCGACGTGGGAGGAAGCCGTGGCGGCGGTGGGCACGGCGGCAGGACTCTATCCGGAGCTCAAGACACCGGCGCTCTATCGTGCGCGCGGCATGAATCAGACCGCCCTCTTCGTCGAGTCGGTGAAGCGGCTCGGCCTTCATACACGGACGCCCGGCTCGCTGATCGTGCAGTCGTTCGACGAGCAGCCGTTGAGGGATCTGACGCGTCAGATCCCCACGCTGCCGCGCACATTCCTGATCGACAACCGTGACGGCGCCAGATGGTTGAGCACCGAGGGTCTCGCCGAGATCGCCCGGTTCGCCACCGGTATCGGCCCGGCGAAGGCGCTGCTCGACGGCCGACCCGAGATCGTGAAATCAGCGCACGCGGCGGGCCTCACGGTGACGCCCTACACCTTCACAACGCGATCAGCCTCTGGCGCTGGCCGATTCGCTACCGTCAACGACGAAATGCGCTACTACCTCACCGACCTGAACGTGGACGCGCTGTTTACGGACAACCCTGATCGATTTCCGAGATAACAGGTTCCACGTTCCGGGTTCCAGGGTCCAGGTTCGTGTTCGAGGCTCACGGAAGGTGGCTTGCCGTCACTGCGGTCCTCCTTTACAATTTTTATCGAGTTTCAAAAAATATTGCTAGTCTATATACTTAAAAATTATATAATAAGAAAAAGGCCGTTTGAATGCCCTATTATATGTAAATAATAAATGATGAATAACCATCGGCATAAAAAGGAAATTTAGAGTTCTGAGAATTCAACATAACAAAATACTGTATTAAACATCTGGTATTTAGATAATAAAGCAGGTTCAAAATAGTTAACCTTAATAATCTTGTTTAATCAATTATAATATTACAGTATGGACAATAAAGAATTTCTTGCATTCCAGCTAATGTGGATCGTAATCTCAATTGGCATAAGCATAACAGTATCGTTGTTTGTTCCCTTTCCATATTCTTGGGTAATCATTATAGGCATATTTCTTTTGATGGGTTTCTATATGCGGAATAGAGGGACGCAAGGAATTCGGCTCAGGAGTGGGAATGTTTGGTTCACTTTCATCTCCTTTTTCTGGGAATTCAGTTAACTACTATTGTAGTCACTGTGGGACAAAACATAGAGAAGCCTCGTGTCCAAGATGTGGCTCAAAGATGAAAAGAGTCGGATAAAATCAGACCATTTTTTTATCTGATTCTTTGTTCTCTAAAAATAAAAATCAGCAATGCAAGTGATACCAATTAAATTTGTAAGGCAATGGAGTTAAACAAATTCACTTATCCTGCATTGTTTTGAAGAAATTGTATATTCTTGTTTTACTTTAGTTAATTGTTCTATTAATTCACTGAACCCAAATACGATATTCCTTGTTGAAACCTCGTATTTGAGATTGTAAAATACTATTTTATCAATATAGGTTTTGTTCGCACTTTGATTATTATCATGCATAAAGGGTTCTTGAAAACCATATATTCTTTCATACTCTTCAATAGTCCAAGATATTCCAAATAATTCAAGAATGTCTTTAATTCTAACCCATATGTCATGCCTCAGTCGCAGAACTAATCCAGATATGTATCTTATACCTACTTGTTGACACTTATCAACTATTGATGCTATATGTTCCTCACTATCAGTAATGAAAGGAATAATCGGATCAATGTTAACACAACACTTAATTCCAGAATCTACAAATTTCATTATCGTTTCAAAAACTCTTGTTGTAGGAGGCGTTCCTGGTTCAATAATTCGTTTTATTTTTTCATCGGTAGTTGTTATCGACCAAACTATAAAACAATTAGAACTGTAATTACGAAATAGATTCAGGTCACGTTCAATCAGAGACGATTTGGTGAACACATAAAATGGAATTTGAAATCGTTGTAATACCTGAATACATCTCTTCGTAATGCCAAACTTTGCTTCTGCAAACTGGTAAGCATCCGTTGCAGATGATATCATAACAGGTAACATTGAGGTATTTTTCCATCTATTTAACTCTGACTCTAATATCTCAGGCGCATTAATTTTCCCATAAATCTTGTCATAAAAATCTGGTGACCATTTATACGTTGCATAGCAATATCCACACCTGTGATGACATCCTTGATATGGGTTTATAGTCATCCCTATATGTGATCCTACTTTGAAATAACGCAGAATCGATTTTGAATATTTCGATAAAGGGGCTTTGTCGGAATACCACAACAAGACTATGAACTTAAGAGCCTTAATTAGGATTGAATTACCGTTAGTTGAGGGAGAGGGGATATCATACTATTTTTTATGAATCATCCAATCTTCTAATAAATGGATTATCTACTTTATTGATGATTGATTGAATGAAATTAAAAACTGGCTTTACTTCTGAAAGCGGCCCGCTTATTTCAAATCTTATCCCGCCCTGAATTCTAATTTTGGACGTCTTGAAGAAAACTCCTTCTTCATTATATTCTATACCATATATGCTTTCTAGTC
Source organism: uncultured Acidobacteriota bacterium (assembly GCA_963807105.1). Taxonomy (GTDB): domain Bacteria; phylum Acidobacteriota; class Vicinamibacteria; order Vicinamibacterales; family UBA2999; genus DASPWV01. The sequence goes on from CAWEAM010000004.1 coordinate 6,385, forward strand.
TTTCACTTATCACATCTGGAGATTTAAAAAAACGCCCTCTTTCGGAATAAAGCAGTACCCTGAGATTTGTAATTATGATGTTGTATTTTTTTTCCGTACCACTTTAGTTTCGTCTTTGTTCTGAACATTATGTTCTCTTGAGGGAGTAATATTTCCTTAAGCGCCAAGAACACAATATGAATAGCAATGGGTTATATTCATAAAAGTTTAATGATTTTATTTATTCTACTAATAAATGTGAATGATCTTAAATTCTGTTAAAATGTTTCATAACAAGAATTCATCTGGACCGTTTACATGGTCATTCTAATTTGCATTGCAATATTCGCCATGTTATCAGTGAGTTTTGGCCTAAAAACGACAATTCCCTACTGAGCAAAAATCACAGATGCAGATGCGCAACATTATCTCAAAATATGTTGCCCGTTTCCTAATCTACATGAAAATCTGGACTTTCAGTTGACATCTCTTATGAAGGATAAAATCTTCAAATCCACTTCTAATAACGCGCTTTTGCCCACTTCGAAGTTACTCGTTGATAGACTCTATATGTTCTTGAATTAGACAATGATGCGACTGGTCCTGTTGGAGTTGTAGAGCGGACGAAAAGAGTAGAGCGTCTAATGCCATCTGTTTCCGTACGTTTACCATCAACATTTAAATCTCAACCATATCTATCTTGTATTTATGAATGGTATCCATAATGCAATCTTGCAGATGCCAGTCGGATATGAAATTTTGATCATCATAGTTATCATTGTGGTGTTATTTTTCGGTGTCAAGAAAATTCCTGAATTAGCTAGGTCCTTTGGAAAGGCAACGGCAGAGTATGAAAAGGCACGAATTGAAGCCAAAAAGAGCTCGCGCAAATTAAGGGCACTGATAAGATCGGACGTGAAAAACTTGAAGAAATAGCCGAATCGTTGGGAATAGATTATACTAATAAAAATGACGATAATATTAGAAGAAACCGTAATCAAGGGGACTGTTAATAAAGAAAAAAATAGTTAATTTAGTTTAAGCACACCAATTGTTACTTTCAAATTATTTTATTTGGAAAATTTTATTTATAACAGATAGCTTCTGCATCCATAAACATGATAGATGCAGATACAATATCTAAGATATTAAGAAACTATGATGTAAAAAATATACACTTGGCAGTTATTGGTAGTCATTCCGCTTTAGAAATAATGGATGGTGCAAAGGACGAAGGATTGAGGACTGTATGCATATGTCAAAAAGGACGAGAATTACCATATCTGAGATTTAAGAGATTGGCAGATGAAATAATTTTATTAGATAAATTAACTATTTTTTTCGCGATGGCCAGGACGTGGTGGATTGGAGCGTCGAGGTGTTCAACAAAGGCTTCGCCGAAGGGCGCCACCCACGCACCATGATTGGCGACACCGCCGACGGAACGATCTGGCTGGTGACGGTTGACGGCCGTCAGCCTCAGCTGAGCGTCGGGATGACGCTCGAAGAGCTGCGTACGCTGGCGCATCGCCTCGGTCTGGTCAACGCCCTCAACCTCGATGGCGGCGGCTCGACGACGATGTGGGCCCAAGGCGGCGTGGTCAACAGCCCCTCGGACCTTGCGGGGCCGCGGAAGGTCAGCGATGCTTTGCTCGTGACCGCTGCGCCGATACGACGGCAGGCGCCGGCGACACCGCGTCAGGAGGCGCAAACGGCGCGGTGATCTACCGATTCGGCTCGTATACGCTCGATCCGGCCGCGTACCGCCTGCTGCGCGAGAGCGAAGTGATCCAGCTCTCGCCGAAGATCATCGATCTCCTGCTGTATCTCGTCGCCCGTCAGCCTGCGCTCGTCTCGAAAGAGGACCTCTTCAAAGCGCTTGTGGCCCGACGTGGCGGTAACCGACAACGCGCTCACGCAAGCGGTCTCGGAGCTGCGGCAGGCGCTCGGCGACGATCCGTCGAAGCCAGCCTACATCCAGACGGTGGCGCGCCGCGGCTATCGATTCATCGCGCCGGTCAGCACCGCCGCGCCGACGCCGGACGAGGCCTCGCACGCAGTGGCGCAGGGAGTAGCCCCCTACGAGCGGGTGCCTACCCAACTGTCGATTGCGGTGATGGACTTCGCCAACGTCAGCGGCGATCGCGAGCTGGCATGGCTGTCCTCAGGCATCGCCGAAACCGTGACCAACGATCTCCGCGCCACCTCGCCGATGCGTGTCGTCGATCGCGTGCGGGTGGTCGAGGCGGTGCGGCGCGTCGGATCGGATTTGTCGGCGCTGCGCGCCGAGCTTCACCTGGATCTCGCCGTGGTCGGCAGCTTTCAGCGAGCCGGTAACCGGCTTCGCATTACCGCACGCGTCGTCGACCCATCGGGCGGCGAGGCGACTGCGGAAGCCAAGGCCGACGGGCCGCTCGACCACGTCTTCGAGCTCCAGGACCGCATCGTCACGCAGTTCGCCGATACCCTGCGGATGGGAGGGCGGCAGCCACGATCGATTGGCGATACCAGCAGCCTCGATGCCTACCGGGCGTTCACCGAAGGGCGCGTGCGGCTCGAGTCGCTCGAGGCGTCGCTGGTGCCGGACGCGATCGCCGATTTCGAGCGTGCGGTTGCGCTGGACGCGCGGTATGCCGCCGCGCACGTCGGCCTCGCCAACGCGCGGTTCTGGCAGTACGAGATGTCGAGAGCGCGGAACCAGCCGGATGCCGCGCTCCTGGCGCGGGCGATCGATCACGTGCGGCAAGCGATCGAACTGGAGCGCGATCTGGCCGAAGCGCACGCCACGCTCTCGTTTCTGCTGATGAGCGCCGGACGCGCCACCGAGGCGCTGGTCGCGGCGCGCCGCGCGGTCGCGCTGGAGCCGCGTTACTGGGGCAATCAATTCCGGCTCGCGCACGCGGCCTGGGGCGAAGAGCGACTTCAGGCGCTGGCGCGGACGATGGATCTGTATCGCGATTTTCCATTCGTCCATTTCGAGATGGCCATGGTGCACATCGCGCGCCGCCATCTCGATCGCGCCGAGGCCGTGCTCCGCGAGGGCACGATCGTGCAGGACCGTCAATCCGATCGCAAGCAGCGGTATCCGGCCAAGGGCCTGCATTGGCTGCTCGGCCTGGTCCGGCTCTCCTGCGGTGACGCGGCCGAGGCGCGGCAGGAGTTCGAGCGCGAGCTCGGGTCAGGAACGTCGCAGCTCTACGCGCGCGAGTTCGCGATGAACGCGCATGACGGCGCCGGGTTCGCGTTGCTTCGCACCAACGAACCAGCGCAAGCGGTCGAGTGCTTCAATCGCGCGCTCGAGCTCTTTCCCGAGCACGCGCGCACCCTCGTCGGTCTCGGGGCGGCGCTGGCGGCGGCTGGTGACGCCAGCGGAGCGGAGGCCGCGTTCGCGCGGACGGCGACAGCCATCGACGCGCTCCGCCGCGGCGGGCGCAGCAGCGAGGCGACGCTCGCGGAAGCGATGTGCCACGCCGTCCGCGGTCGCATCGAGCCGGCGGTGGATTCGTTGAACGCCTTGCTCGATCGTCCGGATCTGCCGTTCTCCGGATGGACGATTCCGATCGAGCCGCTGCTCGAGCCCGTGCGCAAGCACGCCGACTTCACGCGCGTCGCCACGCGTCTCGGCGATCGCGCGCGCTGACGGCGTTCGTGCCGCATCCCGCATGCGTTAGCGCGTGACGCTCGCGTACACCGCCTTCGAGAGCGTCGCAATCAGCGCGCCGCTCTGCTTTTGATCCTGGATGCCGCGCACCAGCACGACCAGCACGTACGGGCGTTTCGCGAACACGAGGCCGGCGTCGTGGTGGATGCGGGTGATGTTGCCGGTCTTGTGCGCGACCGGCGTTTTCGGGGCAAGCCGGCCGGAATACCGTCTTTGAACATCTGACGCTTCAGCACTGCAATCATCTCCGCGTCCGCCTTCTTGCCCACGGCGCGACCTTTCGCCAGAGACTCGAACAACACGAGCAGCGCGCGCGCCGTCGTGGAGTTGTTCAGCCCCTTGTCGAAGGCCTTCTGATCCTCGACGCCGCGTAGTACCTCCATGCCGTCCGCCCCAAGCCTCGAAACCGTCGCGCGCACCTTGTCGACGCCGACGCGCTCGATGAGCAGATTCGCGGCGAAGTTGCTGCTGACCGTAATCATCAGCTCGCACAATTGCCGCAAGCTGATCGTCTTGCCGACCGACGCGTAGACCAGCTTGTCGGAGTCGGCTCCTTCGCTGAGCGCGTAGGTGCTGCCGTCGACGATGCTGCGGAACTCGTTGCGGATGGTGAGCGGCTCGTCGAGAGAAAGTGTGCCGGTGGTGGCCTGCCGAAACAGCTCGATCATGACTGGCACTTTCATCGTGCTCGCGGCATGAACCCGGAGATCCGGCTCGATGAGCACTTCTGAACGGCCGTCGAGCGTCCGAAACGCCACCGCTACTTCGGCGCCGCTCGAGGCGATGATGCCGCGCAGCTCCGTCTCGAGCGTCGATGCCGACGTCGACCGCTGTGCGACAACCGGCATGGTCGAGACACCGAGCACCGCGACGAGGAGCGCGAATCTCATCGCGCCCATCTTACACGTCGCACGCGCGCGACGCATGTCCGGCCCGTGACATCATGGTGAACGATGAGTGGACGGCTCACAGGCGTCCGTGTGGCGATTGCAGGAGCGGGCCTGGCGGGCCTCGCCGCGGCGCGCGACCTCGAGTCACATGGCGCAGACGTCACGGTTGTCGAGGCGCGGTCTCGCGTCGGCGGCCGCGTGCACACGCTGCGCGACGGGTTCATCCACCGTCAGCATGTCGAGGCTGGCGCCGACATGATCGAGGAGGAACAAACCGAGGTGCTCGATCTCGCACGACAACTGCGGATCGAGACCGTGCCCATCCTCCGCACCGGCTGGGGCTTCTACGGTCAGGATGGTCGAGGACGCCGGCGAATCAACACGGCGCCGAGCACCTTCCGCCGCACGGCACGGCGGCTGCGAACCGAAATCGAGGAGTACAAGACCGCCGGATCGCGCTGGGATTCCGCGGTCGGCATCGCGCTCGCGCGGCGGTCCGTGGCGGACTGGAGTCGAGATGCAGACGTCGACGCCGCCCTCGCCGCCGGCCTGCGCGGCTTGCGCGGATTCTTTCTTGCCGATCCGGAGGACCTGTCGCTGCTGGTGCTGGTCGAGCAGTTTGCGTCCGACGACATTCCAGGCATGAGCGGCATGCGCCGGGTGCGCGCCGGCAACGATCGGCTCGCGACCGGTATCGCCCGTACGCTTCGCGGCACCCTGATCACCGAGGCGATTGTCAGATGCGTGACGCAGCAGGTGAAGGGCGTGCGCGTGACCATCGACGATCGCGGTGTGCGTCGCGAGCTGCTGGCTGACTATTGCGTCATGGCGATACCCGCGACGACGCTGCGGGATGTGGAGTTCGAGCCGGCGCTCCCGCAGGAGCAGCATCGCGCGATTGCGACGCTCCGCTACGGCGCCGCGACACGCCTCGCGCTCCAGTTCGACCGCCGCTTCTGGCGGCACGGCCACCGGCCGCGCGGCTTTGGCACCGACCTGCCGCTTGGTGCGATCTGGGATGGCAACGAGCAGCAGGCGGGCCGCGCCGGCATTCTGACCTTTCTTGCCGGCGGCCGCGCCTCACGGGAGTTGCAGGAGATCCTCGCCGCCGAGGGCGATCAGGGGGTCGTCCGTCGCCTCGATTGGCTGGGATCGCCGTCGCGCGTGGTCGCCTCGCGGCGGGTGACGTGGGAAGACGATCCCTGGTCGCGCGGCGGCTACGCGTACTTCGATTCCACCTACGATCCATGGCTGCGCGGCTGGCTCCCACGCCCGGCGGGCCGCGTGCTCTTTGCCGGGGAACACACCAGCGACCGCTGGCAGGGCTACATGAGCGGCGCGATCGAGAGTGGATTGCGCGTCGGGGCCGAGATTCGGGCGCTGTGTTACGGCTAATCGCGACGAACACGAGGCTCGCGAGGATCGCGAAGATACCAAAGGGGTCCTCGTGAGCCTCGCGTCCGTCGCGATTTCATCGTCACTACGCTTCTTGCTGCAACTCGTCCACCAATCCACCCCACGTGTCCGGATCCTGCGACACCAGCGTCGCGAAGTACAGCCTGACGTCCTCAACCGGGAACTTTCCGGCCAGCGACTTGGCCGCGGCGCTCAGCTTCTCCTGGCTGGGGGCGGGCACCGTTTCATCGGCAATCAACCCGTCCTCGTGGGTGATCCCCAGCTCGTCGAGAAAGGCGGACATCATCGGCCGCTGCCGCTCGAGGTGATAGCTCACCAGCGCGCGCGCCACGATGGCATCGGAAATCGTCGGGAGGGTCGAGAGGTACTTGATCCGCTTCTCCGGCGGCAGCCCGACCACGCTCTTGGTCCTGAATTTCATGTGCGACGCGATCAACGCGACCGCTTCGATCTGCTGGTCGGTGGACTGCTCGTCAGCCCAGAATGGCTCGGCTGCCGCCATCCGCTGCTCCGCGGTCATCCGTTTCCAGACGCGCACCGGTCGAAAATCACTGAAGTCCCGTTCCATGGCCAACGATCTTAGCGCAGCCCCGTCAAGTCCGGCTAAAGCCGGACGCTACAACGATTCGTCGCGCTCGGCCGTCTAAGCCGGATCATGAACTCCTTCCTCGAGACCTTCCTGCAGGACCTGCGCTTCGGGGGACGGACGCTGGTACGGAATCCAGGGTTTGCCTCGATTGCCGTTCTCACGCTGGCACTGGGCATCGGTGCGAACGCCGCCATCTTCAGTGTCATCAACGCCGTGCTGCTGCAGCCGCTGCCCTGGAGCGAGCCGGACCGGGCGGTGATGATCTGGAGCAAATGGACGTCGTTCGACAAGACCTGGGTCGCGACCGGCGAGGTCGTCGATTATCGCCGGCGCAGCCAGACGCTTCAGGACGTCGCGGCCTGGTCCGAGCAACCCGTCGTTCTTACCGGCGACGGCGATCCCGAGCGCGTCCCGGCGGCCAGCGTGACGTCGAACCTGTTTTCGACGCTCGGGACCTCGCCAGCCTTGGGGTCAACGATGGGGCCGATGATTGGCCGTACGTTCACGGCTCAGGAGGACGTGCCCAACGGACCGCGCGTCGTCGTTCTCGGATTCGGCCTGTGGAACCGGCGGTTTGCCGCCGACCAGAACATCGTCGGGCGGACGATCCTGATCAACGGACTGTCTTTCCAGATTGTCGGGGTGATGCCGCCCGGGTTCGTGCTGCCCACCGACTACCGCAATCCGGAGCCGACGCAGCTCTGGACGCCGTTGCGCATGGATCCCGCCTCGACCGATCACGGAAGCCATGGTCTGTACGCCGCAGCGCGGCTCAAGCCCGGCGCGACCGTCGCGCAAGCCGCGGACGAACTGCAAGGTATCGCACAGGCGATGACCAACGAGGGGTTGTATCCCAAGCAAATGCAGTTCGGCACCGTCGTGCTGTCGTTGACCGAGGAAGTCGTCGGGACGGTGCGGCGATCGATGTGGCTGCTGTTCGGCGCGGTCGGTTTCCTGTTGCTGATTGCGTGTGCGAACGTCGCCAATCTGCTGCTCGCGCGCGCCGAGGCGAGGCAGCGGGAGATCGCCGTGCGATCCGCGCTCGGCGCAGGCGGCTGGCGCGTCCTGCGTCAGCTTCTGACCGAAAGCCTCGTGCTCACCGCAGCCAGCGTGGTCTGCGGTCTCGCGCTCGCGTACGCCGGCGTCAGGGTGGTGGCGTGGTGGAATCCCGCCAGCATTCCCCGCGTGTCCGCGGCCGCGCTCGACCTGCGCGTGCTGCTGTTCACCGCCGCCGTGGCGCTGTTCACGAGCGTGTTGTTCAGCCTCGCGCCTGCGCTGCGGGCGCTGCGCATCGATCTCGCCGATTCGTTGAAGGACGGCGGACAAGGATCGTCGACCGGCGGCGCGCGCCAGCGCTTCCGCAATGCGCTGGTCGTCGTCGAGATGGCGCTCGCGGTGGTGCTGTTGGTCGGGGCCGGGCTGATGCTGCGCAGCATCTGGGCGCTGCAGCGCGAACCGATCGGTTTCGACCCCGCGAATGTGCTGACGATGCGTGTTCCCATGACGGCGACGAACTATCCGGCGCCCGAGCAGGTGGTGCAGTTCTATCTGAACCTGTTGGATCGCGTCAGGGCGTTGCCCGGAGTCCACAGCGCCGGCGCGGCGCGGCTTCTTCCTCTTGGATCGACGATCGGCGATTTCGGCTTGCGGGTCGACGGCTACGTTCCGCCGCCGGGAACCGGCGCCAAAGGCGACTGGCAAATCGTCACCGATGGCTATCTCGAGGCGATGGGCGAGCGTATCGTTCAAGGGCGTGGCTTTCAGCGGAGCGACACCAGCGACAGCCAGCTGGTCGCGCTCGTCAACGAGGAGCTGGTCCGCCGCTATCTGAGCGGTCAGAATCCGATTGGCGCGCGGCTCAAGATCGGCGGCGGCATGGACCGGCCCTGGGTGACGGTGGTGGGCGTGGTCGCGAACGTGCGCCACAACGGCATCACCGATGTCGTGAAGGAAAAGTTCTACATTCCCCACACGCAGTGGCACCTGTCGACCGGCCAACCGATCCGCGCGATGTCGCTGGTCGTGCGGTCGACGGTCGATCCGAGTGCGCTTGCGCGCAGCATCCGTCAGGAAGTCCGTGCGCTCGACCCGCACTTGCCGGTCGCGCAGGTGCGCACCATGCAGGAAGTCGTCAATGCGACGATGTCGGGATCGCGGTTCATGGGCGTGCTGCTGGCAACCTTTGCCGCCATCGCGCTGGCGTTGTCGGCGATCGGCATTTATGGTGTGCTCGCGTACCTCGTGACCCGCCGGACGCGTGAGATCGGCATTCGGCTCGCGATCGGGGCGGGCCGGCGCGAGGTGCTGCGGCTGGTGCTCGGCAGCGGCCTCACGCTTGCGTTCGTCGGCCTGGCAATCGGCATGGCCATCGCCGCGCTGACGACCCAGTTCATGCGAACGCTGCTGCACAACGTCGAGCCGATCGATCCGCCGACGTTCGTCGCGGTCGCGGTGCTCTTGTCGATCGTCGCGCTGCTGGCGAGCCTGGTTCCCGCCTGGCGCGCGACGCGCGTCGATCCGGTGGTGGCGCTGAAGACGGAATAACCTTCCCAACTCAACTTTGTCTAACGGCTGAGATTCCGGCAGAATGCGTCCCTCTGGAAGGGAGTTTGAGACGCATGATCGCCGGACGCGCCAACCGCCTTCTGTACGTTCTGCCGTTCGTCGTTCTTACGGCGTTCACGACGCTCACCACGGCGTCGATGATGACGCCGGTCGCGTCGCAGGCGCTCGACGGCACCGATCGGGCGCGCGCCAGGCAGATGCTTGGCAGCATCAAAGAAGCGATCCAGAACCGCTACTTCGACAAGACTTTTCGCGGGATCGATCTCGACGCGCACTTCAAGGCCGCGTCGGCGAAGCTCGATGCCGCCGTGTCCCTCGGACACGCCTACTCCGTCATCGCGCAAGCGCTGGTCGACTTCGGCGATTCGCATACGTTCTTCATTCCGCCGGCGCGGTCGGCCACCTACGAGTTTGGTTGGGAGATGCGCATCATCGGCGATCGATGCTTCGTCGTCGCCGTCAAACCTGGCAGCGACGCCGAAGCCAAAGGTCTCGAGCCTGGCGATCAACTGCTCCGCATCGATGCGTTCACCATCAGTCGCGAGACGCTCTGGCTCGCGCGGTATCTCTACTACACGCTCAGTCCTCGCAACGCGCTGACGATCGTCGCGCAGAGCCCGGGCGAGCAGCCACGCACCCTCTCCATTGCCGCCAAGGTGACGCCGGGACCGACAGTTGTGACGATTAGCGTCGACGACATCATTGAAGGCGTGCCGCGCGGCCGCGACAACGCGTCGTTCGTGCGCCGCAGCCGAATGGGCCGGGTCGGCGACATCACAATCTGGAAGCTCGCCGGATTCGACCTCGACAATCAGGCGATCGACAAATTCGCCGACAACGCCCTGAAGGGGACGACGTCGCTGATCCTCGATCTGCGGGGTAATCCCGGCGGCAGCGCGGAAGTGCTGGCGCGGTTGACCAGCCGGTTCTTCGACCGGGAGATCAAGCTCGGAGAGCTCAAAGGCCGGCGCTCGATGCGGGCGCCGGTCGCGAAGAAGCGCAACTCGCCGTTCGGCGGCCGCCTCATCGTCCTGATCGATTCCGAATCCGCGTCGGCGTCCGAGGTGTTCGCGCGCGTCGTGCAGTTGGAGAACCGCGGCCTCGTGTTCGGCGATCGCTCATCCGGGTCGGTGATGCAATCGGTTCAGCTCGTGTCGGCCGTCGATAGCCTCGACGGCGTGATCATGTACGGCATCAGCGTCACCGAGGCCGACCTGATCATGACGGACGGCAAGAGCCTCGAGCGGGTCGGCGTCGCGCCGGATCAACTGCTGCTGCCGACGCCGCTCGATCTGCAGTCGGGAAAGGATCCGGTTCTCGCGCACGCGGTGACGACGCTCGGCGGCGCGCTCGATCCCGCGGCGGCGGCGAAGATGTTCCCGCCGGAGTGGAAGTAGCGTCCCGAACGCAGGCCGCCGGAGCGGAGCGGGGCGTGGGGCCCCCGCGAGCGCCCAGTCTATGTTTGATACGATCGATGGCTTGTCCATGCCGTCCGATCGTCTTTTGACGCCGCACTTCTTTCTGATGTGCGGGTTCACGTTCACGGTCTTCCTGTCCGCGTTCCAGCTCCTGCCGACGGCGCCGTTCCACGTCCTGGATCTCGGCGGCAGCACGTTCGCGTCGGGGTTGTTCCTCGGCTTCCTGACCTACTCGTCGGCCTTCTCGGCACCGATTACCGGCGCGCTCGCGGATCGCCTCGGCCAGCGCCGCATCCTGATCATCGCCAGCCTCGCGCTCGCGGCGTTCTCGTTCGGGTATGCGGTGATTCCGAGCTACCGCGTGATGCTCGCGCTCGTGATCGTGCACGGCATCTTCTGGTCCGCGCTGCTGTCGGCATCCTCGTCGTACATGACGCACCTGCTGCCGGAATCGCGGCGCGCCGAGGGGATCGGCTACTGGGGGTTGTCGTCGATCGCGGCCCTCGCCGTCGCGCCGCCCGTCGGCCTGTGGATCTACCGCCGCGGGTGGATCTGGTTGTGCGTGGTCGGCGTCGTGTTGAACCTCGCGATGGCGGCCATCGCGTGGAACCTGCGCGAGCATACGGTGCCCGAGTCGGAGACGAGAAAGCGCGGCGGGCTGCTCGAGTGGCGCGTGCTGGTCATCTCGTTCAGCCTGTTCCTGTATTCGTTCGGCTACGGCGGCATCACGAGCTTCACCGCACTCTACGCCGACGCCAACGGCGTTGCGCCGAAGAGCATCTACCTGACGACCATGGCGATCGCGATCCTGGTCACGCGGCCGTTCTCGGGCCGGCTCGGAGACCGTCTCGGCTACAAGCGCGTGTTCGTGCCGTGCCTGGTTCTCATCAGCCTCGGTCTCGCGCTGCTCGCGCTCGGCGGCACGAGGCCGTGGATGATTGCGTCGGCGGTGATTTTCGGCCTCGGCTTCGGGACGGCGTATCCCGTCTACGTGGGATATGTGATGCGCGGCGTCGAGGCCGATCGTCGAGGAGCGGCCTTCGGCGCGATCCTGGCGGCGTTCGACACCGGCATCGGAACCGGGTCAACGAGCATCGGCTGGTTGATTCAGCACTTTGGCTTCGCCGCGGCGTTCGGTACCGCGGCGGCGCTGTCGATGCTCGCGTTGCCGTACTTCCTGATCGCGGATCGAATGCTGGCGCGGGAGGGAGGAGGTAGGAGACAGGATGCAAAACTCTAGAACCCATCTCATAAATGGGGGCGAGCACCGAGGGCGGCGAGGCGCCCGGCCAGCAAGGCGCGACGAGCAAGAATACCGGAGTATTTGCGCGAGGAGCAACGCCGCTGGACGGGATGCATCGCCGGCCGAATGCCGTCCCCATTTATGAGATGGGTTCTAATGTCCTATCTTCTGCCTCCTGTCTCCCAGACCCGGCTAAAACCCGAATCGTGCTCCCAGTTCCACCCGGCGCGGCGGCGACGCCGACGTCGGCTTACCGAAGAATTGTGACGCCAGCACGCCGCTGTAGCCCGTGAGATTGGCGTGGTTGGCCACGTTCGTCGCGGCCAGGTAGAGCTCGATCCGCCACCGCTTGTCGTCGGCGCCACCACTGAACCCGCCCATCGGTACCTCGCCGCCCCCCTGACGAATCATGACCATCTGTCCGCCACCCGGTCCATCGGCGCCGGGTCGCCGGCCGAAACCGAACGTGTAGCTCAAACGCCCGCCGACGTCCCATCGGCCCGTGCCGCGCGCGCTGTTGCGCCCGACGCCAGCCGGCCGATCGTTGCTGACCGTATCGCCGTTGTCGTCGCGCCCGGTCGTAATCGTGTACGGCGTCGCCGAGTTGGCGTTGACGCTCGTTGCCAGCTTGAACCCCTTCCACAACTCCATGTTGAACATGCCGCCGATCCGATGACGGATGTCCATCGCGCTCGCTCCCCACTCCGCGCCGGGATCGAGGCTGTTGGCCGGCAGGCTGAACGGACCATCGGTGTCGTTCGAGAGCTTCGCGAGCGAGTAGTTCGCGAACAGCATCACGCGGTGCCAGGGCACCAGGATGTTGATCCCGACGTTGAGCGAATAGCCTTCCGAGCGGCCGGTCGACTCGACCTGCGTGACGTTGCCGACGTTCGGATCCGGACGCGTGCCGTCGGCCAGCGGCGCGTTGACGTTGCGCCCGCGGAGCAGCTGGCTGCCGCGCACGTAGCTGTATGACGCGTTCAGTCGCCCGGTCCGGCTGACGACTGTCTCGACGCCGACGTTGGTCCGCAGGATCGTGGGCAGCGTCAGATCGTGCGCCTGTTGATAGCGGCTCGAGGGCAGAACGGTCGTATCGCCGCCCGCGAACGGATCCGGGAAGCCCGGGTTGCGTACCACGACGTCGGTCTGCCGTGTGCCGTCGACTCGCAGCGTCTGCTCGTAGGTCTGCGCCTCGTACCAGTCGTAGAACACGCCGACGCCGCCGCGGAACGTGAGCGATCCCGACTTGAACGGCGACCACGTCGAGCCGAAGCGCGGCGCGAAGTTGAGGTAGTCGTCCGTGTGCGTCTGGATCTCGTGCCGCACGCCGAAACTCATCGACACGCTGCGCGCCACCCGGACATCGTCCTGCACGTACCAGCCGAACTGCGCGTGGCCGTAGTGCACGAGCGGGTCGCCGGTGCGCCGGGTGTAGGTGGTCGGACGCCCGGCGGTGAAGTCGTCGAGGCTCGCGAACGTGAACGTCCCGCCCGCGTTCCGCACGTCATCGCTGCGATAGCGTCCGCCCTCGAAAAGCACGCCGGCGCGCGCCGAGTGACGTCCGACGGCGTAGTCGATGTCGCTGGCGAACTCGAGGTCGGTGCCGCGCCGTCCGCCTCCGACCTGTGCGCCGCCGCTGCTGAACCAATCGATCACCACCAGCGCCGGCGCATCGGTGAGCGATTCGGACACGCTGGTCTGATGGCGCGCCTGGAAGCGCGTTTCGTTGAAGAAGCGCTTGCCGACCGGGCCCGACACGGACAGGCGGAACACGTCCTGCGTCGTGTCGCGTGAATAGGCGCGCTCCGGCAGATCGAAGTCGCCGACGCCGAGGTTCTCGCTGCTGGTGCCGTTGCGGTCGTAGCTCGCGCGCAGGGCGCGCGACTTCGTCAGCGCGTGATCGAGCCGCGCGTTGAAGTTGGCGCGATCCGCGGGGCGGCGAACGCTGCCGGTGACCGCTTGCGCCGGAGTAATCGCGTTGAGCGTCTTCGAATCGAACGAGTTGACGCCGTTGGTCGAGAACGAGAAGCCGGTGCGGTCCTTGATCAGCGATCCGCTGAGCGTCAGCGTGCCGTTCTGCTGCTGCTCGGCGGCGCGGCTCGGCGCAAACGCGTTGCGCGCGTTCAGCGATTCGTCGCGAAACGTGAAGTCCACCGACCCGCGCAGCGGGCCACCACCCGGCCGCGTCGCGATGTCGACGTGGATCATGCCGCCGCCGTGAGTCTCGGCCGCGAACAGGTCGCGTCGGAAGCGGATCGACTGAATCTGCGACTTGGGTGGCAGCCGACCGCCGCGGAAGCCGTCTACACGAATGGTCGCGCCCGGTCCCGCCATCTGCTTCAGCGCTTCTTCCATGTCGTCCGGATCGTCCGGCAGCGCCTCGATCTGCTCGCGCGTCAGGACGTTGCCGAATGCGTTGCCGCGCGGGTCGAGCGCGCGGTCGCGCGGATCCTGTCCGACCTGAACGTCCTGGGCCACCTTGGCGATGTTCAGCTTCAGCTCGCGCCGCACGCTGTTGCCGGCGCGAACCCTGACGTCATCGATCTGACGCGGATCGAATCCAGGGAATTCTGCGCGGATCGCGTAGCGGCCCGCCGCCACGTTCGAGAAAACCGCCTCACCCTGGTCGTTGGTCGCGCTCTGCAGCGGCTGGCCCGGAGGATCGGTCGGTTGAAGCGTGACCGTGGCGTTGACGATGATCGCCCCTGACTGATCCGCGACCACGACGCGGACCGATGCGTCGCGAGGCGCTTGCGCGGCGGCGGGGGTAGCGAGCACCGCCACCATCGCGAGTGCGGCGAGTGTACGCATCAGCTGCCGACCTTGAAGTGGTCGGCCTTGAACGCCGGGTTCACCTTGTAGCTGGTGACGTCCCACTCCTCGACGGTCTTGTCGCCGGTGCCGCGGGCGATGCGATGCGGCATCGACAGTCCGTCCACCTTCTTGTAGTCGGAGAAGTACAGCGTGAACTCGATCATCTTGGGCGGCGTGGCTTCCGCTTCCTGACGGGCTTTGTCGAGTTCCGCGCGTTGCTCCGGAGTCAGCTCCGGCATGGTCCCGCGCCCTACGACCGTGTGTCCGCCGCCAGGGTTAACGACCTGCGGCCCCGCGTGTCCACCGCCGCCGGGCCCGCCGCCCTGCGTGAAGCTGCGCGTCATGATGCGCGGTTCGGCCTCCATGTAGGTGAGCATCAGGGGGAGGTGCGATTCGGTGTCGACGTACAGCCGCACCTTGAACGCTTCGGGGCCCGAGACGTCGATGATGTGGGCTTTCCCGTCCGGCGATTCCGCGATGCCGGCATAGGCGTAGGTGACGGGGAAGTGTGGTTGCGTGGTGCCGACGAGGCCGAGCATCATGCGCGCGAGCTCGGAGTTGCTGCGCTTGAGGGCGAGCTTCGATCGGGTCGGATCCGCGGCCGGGCTGTCCGCCATGATCCGCATTCCCGGACTGTTGCCCGTGACTTCCATGAACGGTCGCGAACCTTCGAAGCCTTCAGTGCGGGTCAGCGCGAAGCTGCCGGTGCCGACCTCGGAGCGCAGATATCGCTCCGGCAGCTCGAGATCGATCTCGATCTTGCCGGTCGTCTGCCCGCCGCCGCCTCCCGGTCCACCACCCGGGCCAGTCATCATGATGAATTGCCCGCTGCCGCCACCGCCGGCCATCGTGCCCGCTTCACGTCGATAGTCGGCGCGCAGCGACAACGCCTTCAGCGCGGCGATCTTCTGCTCGCCGCCGAGCGCTGTGCGCATGTCCGCGATGGCCGCTGCCGCTTTTGCATCGGCCTGCCCCTGCGCGTTCGCCAACGCCGCGAAGGACGCGGCTGCGACTACCGCGAACGCCGCCGTGGCTCTCCAATCGTTCGACCGCATCGTGATGCCCCCCTCTTTGTCGAATCTCGCAACCTGACGATCGCGAGCGGTGATTCAAACCGCTGTGGTGTCTGACGAGCGATCTTGGAGGTTCGCACCGGGCGGTTGGTTAAGTACAGGCAAAGAGTTTGTTAAGGACGTAAAAGTCGTGGATGTCGGCCGGTCCGCGCCCCTGGCGGCCGCGGTGGTGGTGCTAGACTCGGCTCTGGTATGCGGTCGCGTGTGCGTCTGCCGCTCGGCGTTACCGCAGCAGCCCTGTTCGGGCTGCTCGTCGTGCTCGCGATGCTTCAGTACCACTGGCTGGGGCAGATCAGCGATGCCGATCGCGATCAGCGTCGCATGCGGCTCGCCCACGATGCCGCGGAGTTCGCGCAGGACTTCGATCGCGAGCTGGCGCGCGCCTATTTGTTGTTCCAGGGCGAGCCGATGGCCGACAACGCGTCCGAGGATATGGCCGCGCGCTTCGTCCGGCGCTACGAGCACTGGCAATCGACGTCGGCGTTCCCGCGGATGCTGAAAGACGTGTACGTGTTCTCGCAATCCGACGGGGGAACGATCGAGCTGCGGCGCTTCGATCCGACTGCTCGCCGCTTCGAAAACGCCGAGTGGCCGTCGTCGATGAGCGACTGGCGCGAGCAGATCGCGTTCCCTCCGCAACAGCAGAACGAGCCCGGCCGCGGCACGATCTTCGTGCGTCGAATGGCGCCGGTGATCTGGGAGCGCGTCCCGGCACTGGTCGTGCCCTCGACGATGTTCTTCTTCGCCGCCGCCGTCAACCACGGCGCTCACGGTTCAGCGGCGCTCGCCGATTTCGCCAAGACGATGAACTCGGGTGTCGCCGGTCCTTCGGTGGCCTACTCGATTCTCGTCATCGACAAGGACTACGTCACTCGCGAGATGCTGCCGGCGCTCGCGCGCCGGCACTTCGCACAACCTCCCGACGTCGAGGGGGCGAGCGATGCGGCCAATCTGCCGCTCGACTTCAAGGTCGCGATCGTCGCACGGTCGCAACCAGAGGGGTCGCCGGTCTTCCAGTCGACCACCACGTTCGCGCCGGCCTACGACGCGAAGGCGGATGCGGCGGTCGATCTCTTTCAGATTAGAACGCAGGACTTCACCGCGCTCGTGTCCGAGGTCCGTAAGTTCGCGGCGGTCTCGCAGCATCAGCTCGGCACGATTGGTCCACCGGGCCGAATCGTCACCAGTGATGGACCACGGCCGATGTCGCTGGTGATTCAGCAGGGCACCGGGCCGGGCGCCGCGGGCGCGCGCGCCGCCACCACCACGCGTCTTACGGCCAGCGGCGTATCACCGCTGTGGCGCCTGATTGTCGCGCACCCGTCGGGATCGCTGGAGCAGGCCGTGAACACCGCGCGGATGCGCAATCTGATCGTCAGCTTCAGCGTTCTTGCGATTCTCGGTGCGAGCATGGGGTTGCTCGTGCTCACGACGCGCCGCTCGCAGCGCCTCGCGCAGCAGCAGATGGAATTCGTCGCCACGGTTTCGCACGAGCTGCGGACGCCGCTGGCCGTGATCCGTTCGGCGGCGGAGAACCTCGCCGATGGCGTCGTGGACGACGAGCAGAAGATTCGCCGCTACGGTGAGCTGATGCGATCGGAGGGCCGGCGGCTCACCGAAATGGTGGAGCAGATCCTCGAGATCGCCGGCATTCAGTCAGGTCAGCGCGGCTTCGCGCTTCGCGCGGTTGCTGTCGAGCCGCTCGTCCGCGATATCGTGTCGTCCTGGTCGTCGCTCATCGAGCGCGCGGGTGTCACGGTGGAGATCGACGTTCCGGCGATGCTCCCCGCCGTGCTCGGCGACGAGCCGGCGTTACGACGCGTGTTTCAGAATCTGGTCGACAACGCAATCAAGTACGGCGCCTCGGGTGGCTGGATCAGGATTGCCGCGCAGGCCGCTGGCGGCAACGTCAAGGTGAGCGTCGCCGATCGGGGGATCGGTATCGAGCCCGCCGAACAGTCGCGCATCTTCGAGCCGTTCTACCGCGCCGCCGAGGTGGTCGCCGCGCAGACGCAGGGCGCGGGTCTCGGCCTGAGCCTGGTGCAGCGCATCGTCACCGCGCATGGCGGCGTCGTGACGGTCGTGAGCGCGCCGCGCAACGGCAGCGAATTCATCGTCGAGCTCCCGGAGGCAAGGAACGAGCCGATCCCCGACGCGGCCGAGGCAAAGGCGGCGACCGCGGCGCCGCGCTACTCGTGAAGCGCCTCCTCATCGTCGAAGACGAGCCCGGGATCGTGCTGACCCTCAGCGATCGCTTGACGCGCGAGGGTTACGCGGTGGAATCGAGCGGCGACGGTGAAAGCGGTCTCGAGCGCGCCACCCGCGAGCCGTTCGACTTGATCCTGCTCGACGTCATGCTGCCGCGTCTCGGCGGGTTCGACGTGATGCGCGAGCTGCGCAAGCGCGGCATCGAGACGCCGGTGATCATGCTCACCGCGCGCGGGCAGGTGGTCGACAAGGTCGTGGGGTTGAAGCTCGGCGCCGACGATTACGTCACCAAGCCGTTCGAGATGGTGGAGCTGCTGGCGCGCATCGAGGCCACATTGCGGCGGCAACCCGTCTCGATCCATCCGGCTGAGGGGCACCAGTTCGGCGACATTCGCATGGATTTCCGCAAAGCCGAGATCACCAAGGCCGGCCTTCCGCTCGATCTGTCGGCGCGCGAGTTCCAACTGCTTCGCTATTTCGTCGAGCATCGCGGCGCCACGCTGTCGCGCGAGGAGCTGCTCAACGAGGTCTGGGGCTACAACTCGACGCCCACGACCCGCACGGTCGACGTGCACGTCGCCTGGCTGCGGCAGAAGATCGAGCCCAACTCACGCCATCCGCAATACATCCTCACCATCCACGGCATGGGCTACAAGTTCGCTGGGTGAGCGGGGTCAGACCCCAGTTCCTTCTTCCAGCGGCGGCCGATCGGACTGGGGTCTGACCCAGACCAAATGGATGAGCTTAGGCAGCGATCCAAAATTGCCAGTAAATCGACGCGTGGCCGATCCGAGGGGCTTGGCGTCTGGGGTCAGACCCCATTCGCGGGGCAGAGGCGCACGCCCGGAGAGGGGGGTCTGACCCCAGAGGCGATCAGACCCCAGAGGCGATAGAATCGCGAGCCTCGGACCCATGGCGATAAGATCGCCGACCCTGGATCATGATGCTCTGCGACGTCCACTGCCATTTCTTCTCGTCCCGTTTCTTCGAGATCCTGACCAAGGACCGATCGGACCTGCCCACCAGCGATCGAGCCAGGGCGGTCTCGCAGGTGCTCGGCTGGGATCCGCCCGGCTCGCCCGAAGAACTCGCGGATCGGTGGGCGACCGAACTCGACCACCACGGCGTGAGCCGCTGCGCGCTCATTGCCAGCATCCCCGGCGACGAGGAATCGGTCGCGACCGCGCTCGCGCGTCACCCCGCACGCTTCGCGGGATTCTTCATGTTCAATCCCGTCGCCCCCGACGCCGAACAGCGCGCCGCGCGCGCGTTCGGCGATTACGGCTTCAAGGCGGCCGCGCTCTTCCCCGCCATGCATCGCTACTGGCTCGACGATGACCGCGTGGCGATCGTGTTCGAGGCCGCGGCCGCCCACGGCGCGGCGGTGTTCGCGCACTGCGGTGTGCTCTCGGTCGGCATCCGGAAAAAGCTGCAGCTGCCGTCGCCGTTCGATCTGCGCCTCGGCGATCCGCTGGCGATCGCGGCGATCGCCACGCGTTATCCGACCGTGCCGGTGATCATTCCGCACTTCGGCGCCGGACTGTTGCGCGAGGCGCTGATGGCCGTGGATCAGGCGCCGACGATCTATCTCGACACCTCCAGCTCCAACAGCTGGATGAAGTACTATCCCGGCCTGACGCTCGAGCTCGTGTTCCGTCAGGCGCTTGCGGTCGCCGGTCCCGATCGCCTGCTGTTCGGCACCGACTCGTCGTTCTATCCGCGCGGATGGCAGAAGCCGGTCTACGAGGCACAACTGGCCGCACTCGAGGCCGCCGGCGTGAGCGCCGCCGATCGCGCCAAGGTCCTCGGTGGCAACTTTCAGAGGCTGTTTCCCGCATGATCAAGAAACTCTCGATCGCAATTGCGTTGTCGCTGTCGGTGGCGACGTTGACCGTCGTTGCCGCACGCTCGGGCCAGCAGACTGCGCAAGAACCTGCGACGATGGTGCTGACGAACGGCAAGGTCATCACCGTCGACGTCGGACGCCCGGAGGCGCAAGCGGTGGCGATCCGCGGCGACCGCATCGTCGCGGTGGGCAGCAGCGCGGAGATGAAACGCTACGTCGGGCCGAAGACCGAGGTCATCGACCTCAAGGGCCAGCTCGCCATCCCCGGGTTCATCGAAGGCCACGGCCACTTCACCGGCGTCGGCGAAGCGCAGCTGAACCTGAACCTGATGAAGTCGACGTCGTGGAACGAGATCGTCGGGATGGTCGAGCAGGCCGCGAAGTCGGCGAAGCCCGGGCAGTGGATTTATGGACGCGGCTGGCACCAGGAGAAGTGGACGTCGCGCCCCGAGCCGAACGTCGAAGGATTTCCGATCCACGAGTCGCTCAGCCGCGTGTCACCCAACAACCCGGTGCTGCTCACGCACGCGAGCGGTCACGCGTCGTTCGCGAACGCCAAGGCGATGGAGCTCTCGGGCGTGACCGGGACGACGGCGAACCCCGACGGGGGCGATTTTCTGAAGGACGCGCGGGGGAATCCGACCGGTCTGTTCCGTGAGACCGCATCGCGCCTGATTCGCCGCGGCGCGGGCGAGCCGCGGCGCACGCCGGACGAGGATCTCCAGCGCGCGCGCAAGATCCTCGAGCTCGCCTCGCAGGAATCGGTGAGCAAGGGTGTCACGTCCTTCCAGGACGCGGGATCGTCGTTTGCCGACGTCGACCTGATGAAGAGGATGGTGGACGAGGGGCGCATGAACGTCCGGCTGTGGGTGATGCTGCGTGTCGGCAACGACGCGCTCGCGGCCAACCTCGCCAAGTACCGGACCATCGACTACGGCAACGGCTTCCTGACGGTGCGCGGGATCAAGAAGTCGATCGACGGCGCGCTCGGCTCGCGCGGCGCCTGGCTGCTCGAGCCCTACAGTGACAAGCCCGGCGACACCGGACGCAACACCACGACGGTCGAGGACATCCGCGAGACCGCGAAGCTCGCGATGCAGCACGGCTATCAACTCTGCGTGCACGCGATCGGCGATCGCGCCAACCGCGAGACGCTGAACATCTTCGAGGAGGCGTTCAAAGCCAATCCTGACAAGAAGGACGTGCGCTGGCGGGTCGAGCACGCGCAGCATCTGCACCCGTCGGACATTCCCCGCTTCGGAACGCTCGGGGTGATTGCGTCGATGCAAGGCGTGCACTGCACGTCGGACGCGCCCTACGTGCCGGCGCGGCTCGGGGACAAACGTGCCGCCGAGGGCGCGTACGTCTGGCAGAAGCTGATGAAGTCGGGCGCGGTGGTGACCAACGGTACCGACGCGCCGGTCGAGGACGTCGACCCGATTGCGAGCTACTACGCGACCGTCAGCCGCAAACCGAAGGACGGATCGGCCTTCTATCCCGATCAGCGCATGAGCCGCATGGAAGCGCTGAAGTCGTACACCATCAACGGTGCGTTGGCCGCGTTCGAGGAGAAATCGAAAGGCTCGATCACGCCCGGCAAGTACGCCGACATCGTCGTGCTGTCGAAGGATATCCTGACGGTTCCGGAGGACGAGATCCCGGCGGCGAAGGTGAGCTACACCATTGTGGGCGGGAAGGTTCGATACACGCCGTAGGGGATCACGGGCGATCGCGACGGTAGACGAAGCTCGCGAGGATCGCGAAGTCCACGATTGTCTTCGTGATCGTCGCGGGCATCGCGTTCTTCGCGATTTGCCGTGATCACCGCGCGCCGACCGGACGGCCGCCACGCTGCGGCTGCTGCTGCACCGGCACCTTCCGCCGGTACTGCTCGAAGAAGCGGTTGCACGCGCGTTGGAAGCGTTCCTGCATCAGCCGGCCAGCCTCGCCGGGCACGGGGCCGAGGCGGCTCCAGGCCGCCTGCGCCTGCCGCACTTCGTCTGACATCGCGCGCCACTTGCTCTCTTCGCCGGCGCGCCCGCCAATCGTGTTGGCGGCGAGCGCCTCGCGCAGCATGTCGGCCAGCGCCTGCGATCCGGACGACGTTTGCGCGCCGGCATCGAGGAAGCCCTCGACGCGCGCGATCAGCTTGTCCATCTTCTGACGGCTCGCCTCGGTGTCCAGCTCGGTGCCCTTGAACGCTTCGGGATCGCTCGTCAACAGGCGCTCGAGCGCGTCGACGAATCGCGCGCTCAACGGGTCGGCGCCCTGGCGCACCATCGGCGTGGTCTGGTTCCACCGGTTGCGGAGCGAGCGGACGCGTTCGAGGAGATCCGCCGCCGGCGCTGCGGGTTCCGCTCCTTCCGCTCCTTCCGCCTGCGGCTGTGGCGCGAGCGCTTCGAGCTCCGAGACCAGCGCTTCGCGATCGGCCTGCTTGGCCTCGATCTCGATCTCGTCGCGGCGCTTGAAGCGATCGAAGAACGTATCGCAGGCGCCGCGGAACCGCGCCCAGATCACCTCGGACTTGTTGCGGCGCACCGGGCCGACCGTTTTCCACTCGGCCTGCAGGCGGCGAATCTCGGCCGCCGCCTTGTCCCACTCGCGCGACGCGGCCAGTTCTTCGGCACGCGCGGTTAACGCTTCCTTTTTGGCAAGGTTCGCCGCCCACGCTTCCTTGCGCTCGCTCAGGTCGGCGTTGCGACGAGTGAAGAACGCGTCGCACGCGTCCCTGAAGCGCTTCCAAACGACCTTGGTTTCCTGCCGCGGAATCGGCCCGATCTTCTGCCACTCCGCCTGCAGCTTCTTCAGCTCGTCGGCGGTCTTGATCCAGTCGGTCGAGTCGGCGAGCGCTTCGGCGCGCTCGACGAGCGCCAGCTTCGCCGCCAGGTTGTGGCCGCGTTCCTCGGCGCGCTGTGCGAAGAACTCGCGCGCTTTCGCCTGGATCGGGTCGGCGGCCTGACGATAGCGATGCCACAGCGCCTGCGCTTGCGCGCGCGGCGCCTCGGCGACTTGCTTCCAGCGCTCCTGGATCTCGTGCAGGTCGTGCGCTGCTTTCTCGATCTGTTCCGGCTTCTCCGGATCGGTGCTGCCGATGTGGTACTTGTCCTTGAGCGCTTCCGCCTTCGCGATCAGTTCTTCCTGCACGGCGGCGTTCGCGAACCGTTTCCACTCGTCCATCTCGCGCAGATCGTGCAGGCGGGGCGCCATGACGGCGAGGGCGGCTTTGAGGCGCTCGACCAGAGCATGCTGCTCTCGCTGCGGCACCGGCAGCGGCGCTTCGAGCGCCGACTTGATATCGCGCACCGCGCGATCCGCCTCGCGCATCGTCAAGTCCTCGGCGGCGGCTCTGGTCGTGACGCGGTCGAGCAGCTGCTCGACGCGCTGCACGCGCTGGCGCAGCGCGCGCTCCGCGGCGGCGCGCTTCTCTTCCACGCGCTGGTTGACGCGCGCCTCGGCGTCGGCGAATCGGGCGACGGCTACGGGGTCGAGTCCATCGGCGCGGCCGACGAGGGCGCGCCACTCACTGGTGACCGCCTGCCACCGCGCTTCGCGGTTGACATCCGGCGCCGCGTCGACGTGCACCGGCGTGTCCGCCGGAGCGCGTAGCGCGAAGGTGGACGCGATCACGCCATGCTCCGCGGGCGCGACCTCGATCCCTGCAACCTCGACAGCTTCGGCCTCATTCGTCACGGGACCCTCAGTGTCGGCAGCGGTCGCGGCAAGGACCGCTTCGACCGCCGGTGCTGCCGTCGCCGGCGTGGCCGCCGGCGGCTGCGACAGTTGCTCCGCTTCGATCGAGAGCTCGGTCAAGCGCGCGTGGATCCGCTCGATCTCCTGGCGATTCTGCTGTCGCTCGACCGCACGATGGCACGCCGCGTCGAACCGCGCTCTGACCTCGGCGTCGTTCAGTTCCTGCGGCGATGCGCCGGGCATGCCTTCCCATTCCGCGCGTGCGCGCGCGAGGTCGTCCGGCGTATCGTCGCCGCGCAACGCGTCGACGCGCTCGCACAGGGCGACGAACGCCGCTCGCCGCTCCACGGCGCGCGTTTCGGCCTCGCGCCGTTCCGCCGCGGCGCGCTCGATCGCCTCGATCCCGGCTCGTGCTTCCGCCAGCTGGCCGTCGAACCGCGCGCGCTGTGCCGCGTTCGCCTGTGGCGCCAACCCGCGCCACTGTTCTTCGAGCTCTGACAATTGCATCGCGGCGTCGCGTAGACCGGGCGCGAAGACCACATTGTCGAGGCGTGCGAGAATCATCGAGATCCGCTTCTGCAATTCCTCGTGCGCCGCCTTGCGCGCGGCTTCCGCTTCGTCCATTTCCAGAATCAATGACTTTGCCTTTTTCGCGACGGACTTGTTCTTGGCCCGCGTGGCCACGCCGTCGAGGACCTCGCGGCGGGCTGCTTCGGACGCTTCCGGGTCGACGGCTCGTTCCAGGGCGGCGAGCCCGGCATCCCTGTGATCCGTCCGCGTGGCGACGGCCAGCAGCTCGGCGGGGTCGGAGACGCGGGCTACCGCGTCGAGTGCGATCTTCGGATCGTCCGCGTGACGCGCGACGCTCGCCAGGACCTTGGGATCCTGGATGCGGCTCAACGCCGCGGTCCGGACGCCGGCGTGCGGCGAGGACTTGGCCACCGTCCCGAGATGCTTCGGGTCGTTCAGCCCATCGAGTGCCGTCGCGGCATCATTGTCGTCGGCGGCGGGAGCGTTCGCGATCCCGACGAGCCGTTCGCACAGCTCGCGTTTGAGCGCGTCGTCGCGCTCGGTTCGCGCCAGGCGGGCGAGATAGCCGGCGGCGCCGATGCGGCCGATCGCCGCGCGGCGGACGCGCACATCCTCGTCCGATGCGGCGAGCTCCGCGATGACGCCCCAACTCTCCGCGTCGTCGGGCAGCTCCGCCAGGCCGGCGAGCCGAATCGTGGGGTCGGGATTGCGGTACTTGGGCTGAGTCTTGAAGCGGTCGAGGAAAGACATGGGGAGCCTTGCTTCAACCGCGCGATGGGGCGGGCCCGCCGGAGCGCAAAGCGCACAGGCGGGGCCGCGGCGTCACACGGTTCGATTAACCGTTCGATTCCTGGGTCAGCCACTCGGCGATCTGCTCGCGCGTCATGCGATGGTCGTCGTTCAAGTGCACGATCATCGACGCGAGCGGCAGCCGCTTCTTGCAGCCTTGTGGACACGCCTTGGTCACCTCGTCCAGGCAACGAAACAGCCGTTCGAGGTGATCCGGTATCAGCTTGCCGTGCGCGCGCGGCAGGTGATACACGCCTTCGTATACCGCGCCCAACGCGCATGACCCGCCGTGATCGTCAAAGTAGCTGCCGAAGCACTGATGCCCGCGGGTCGAGCCGACACGGATGAAATCCGCGAGCTCCCGCTGCTCGTTCTCGAGTCCTGACGCCATCGCGTATCTCCCCGCGCGTATCCGCGCAGCCGACGATCGCCTGGCCCACACGCATCAGTGTCTCGTTCGGGGTCTCGGTGCTCGTTCGCGACCCTGTCTTTCTCAAGACGACTGAATGCGCCCTCCGGTTTCTTTCCGAGGTGCCCCGCCTTCGGCAATTGTAACGCAGGCACGACAGCCCGGATTCGGGAAGAACTCGAGCGTACTTTCAATCCATCCAATTGAATCGTTTCCTACGCCGACCCGTATTCGGCGCAGGTCGGTCCGCATGAACTCGCGCGATCTTGCATGCGCTGTTCGCCGCGTGCAATCACCAGTCCGCACCCGCTCCCCCGTGCGCCCGTCACACAAACGTCCCACGCGTGGCGCATTCGGACACCCGGCCGGTACAATTGAGCCGGTATGTGGCTACTCGTCCTTTCGCTCCTGGTAAGTCAGACGCAAACCGCCGTCGCTCCGACTGCCCCGGCCGCGCCGCTGGTGCCGGCACCCGGCAACCCGGTGGCGGTGATCTCGACCTCGATGGGCGACATCACCGTTGAACTGTTCAAGGAGCAGGCGCCGGTGTCGACGGAGAACTTCCTGCGCTACGTCCAGGAAGGGTTCTATTCCGGGACCATTTTCCACCGGGTCGTCCGGGGATTCGTCGTCCAGGGCGGAGGATACCTGCCGGGGATGGTCGAGAAGCCCACCCATCCGCCGATTCAGAACGAAGCCACGAACGGCTTGAAGAACGTCCGCGGCTCGCTCGCGATGGCGCGCACGCAGACGCTGCGCAGCGCGACGTCGCAGTTCTATATCAACGTCGCCAACAACTCGGCGCTCGATCATCGTGGGATCAACCCGCCCGACTTCGGCTACGCCGTGTTCGGCCGCGTCCTGAGCGGGATGGAGGTCGCCGACAAGATCGCCGACGTGCCGACCGACCGCGAGAACCCCGTGACGCCCGTCGTGATCAAGAGTGTGACGATCAAATAATCAGCGGCGCTCGGCAGGCTCCGGGCTCCGGGCGTCGGGCTCAAGGCCTGTCCGGCTCAGGCCTTGAGTTCATTTTCCAGGCGCGTCACCAACGAGTCCAGCTGATTGACGATCGCGAGGACCGTGTCCGGCTGACTCAGATCGACGCCGGCGCGCTTCAACTGCTCCATTGGATAGTCGCTGCCGCCCGAGCGGAGTAACTCGAGGAACCGAGCGCGCGCGTCCTGGCGCGACGCTTCCGGCCCGCCGTCGCCAAGGCTTTGGCGAGGTCCCGCCGAAGCGCTCTGCGCGGAGGCGGACCCCAGCATGATCTCCTGCGCCAGCCGCGCCGCCGACGCGAAGCACGTCGCGTATTGATAGACGTAGTACGGCGAGTTGTAGAAGTGCGGAATGCGCGACCAGGTGATGCCCGTGAGGTCGTTCATGTCCAGCGCGTCGCCGTAGTAGTCGGTGAGCAGGCCGCGATAAATTTCCGTCAGGATGTCCCCGGTGATTGGTTGATCGCGCTCGGCGAGCCGATGCGCCCGCAACTCGTAGTCGGCAAACAGCACCTGGGTGTAGAAGGTGCCGGTGATGTTGTCGATCGCGTGCTGCAACAGGACGATGCGCTCGGCGGGATCGGTGGAACGGGCGAGCAGGTACTCGAGGAGCAGCGCTTCGTTGAGCGTCGACGGCACCTCGGCGACGAAGATCGTGTAGTTGGAGTACACGAACGGCTGCGTCTCGTGCGACAGGATGGTGTGCATCGAGTGCCCCATCTCGTGCGTCAGCGTGAACACATCGTCGAGCGTGTCGTTGTAATTGAGGAGCATGTACGGGTGGGTGCCGTACACCGGTGCCGAATACGCGCCGGAGCGCTTGCCTTCGTTCTCGTAGACGTCGATCCAGCGGCCGGCAAATCCTTCGCGCATGCGCCGCTGGTACTGCTCGCCGAGCGGAGCGACCGATTCCACGATCCAGTCGAGCACCTGGTCGTAGTCGTACTTCTTGTCGAAGGTGACGAGCGGGATCGAGAAGTCGTAGACGTGGTACGACGACACGCCGAGCGCTTTGCGCCGCAGCCGGTGATAGCGGCGCAGCGGCTCGACGCCGGCCCTGGTCGTGTCGATCAGGTTTTCGACGACGGCGGTGGGGATGTTGTCGCCGTGGAGCGCCGCGTCGAGCGTGGTGGCATAGCCGCGGGCACGCGCCAGGAACCAGTCGCGCTGGCACACACCGTTGTAGAGCGTGGCGTAGGTGTTCAGGCTGTTGCGATACGTTTCGTGCAGCGCCGTGAACGCGGCCGCGCGGTCGACCTGATCGCGCTTGGTGGCGAGAATCGCGCGGTACTGCCCGTACGACACCGTGACCTGCTCGCCGGTCGTGAGCGTGATCGTCGGGAACTTGGCGTCGGCGGTGGAGAGCGCCCAGTAGGCTTCGTTTGGCGCGGCATTGATCCGGCTCGAGAGCGACATCAACCGCTCGCCGGCTTCGTCGAGGACGTGCTCCTGCTGGCGGTAGAGATCTTCAACCGCGAATCGATAGAGCCGGAGCGGTTCGTACACGTCCATCCACCCGCGCACGGTGGCGAGCGGGATCTTGAGCAGCTCGGGGTTGAACCACGACTCGGCCTGCTTCCAGCGCGCGAAGAGCAGCTGCACTTTCTGGCGCCGGGCGTTGATGGTGTTGTCACGCTGGTCTTCGTCATAGCGCAGCGACGGGTAGTACCAGACCCGATATGCCAGCTGGCCCAGCTCCTCCGACAGCTTGAACGCCGCCACCAGACGATCCGGTCCTTGCGCCAGCGTGCCCTTGAGCGCCGCGTAATGGTCGATGCCCGCATCGAGCCGCGCGAATCCGGCCTCCCAGACTTCCCAGTCGGCGAAGATGTCGGTAAGGTTCCATTTGTAGCGGTCGGAGAGATCGTCTCGCCGCCGGCTGCGCGCCGCGGCGACGCCTGCTGCGGCCTCGGATGGATCGAAGAACTCGGAAAATGCCATCCGATCACTATACGGCCCCACCCGCGATCAGGGAAGGACTACATGACGCACAAACGCCACGGCTTGGGCCTCGTGCTCGAACGTTTTTCCATGAAGGTGACCCATTGGACCGGCAGCAGCAGCGCGTTCGCCATCGCGTGCGCCATCGTGCTGCTGTGGCTGCTCAGCGGGCCGATCTTTGGCTTCTCCGACACGTGGCAGCTGGTGATCAACACCGGAACGACAATCGTCACGTTTTTGATGGTGTTCCTCATCCAGCGGACGCAGAACAAGGATTCGATGGCGATCCAGTTGAAGCTGAACGAGCTGGTGGCGGCGATGGAGGGTGCGAGCAACCGGCTGATCGACGTCGAGGAGCTCGCTGAGGATGAGCTGGTCGCGTTGCACAAGTCACTACGCGCGCTTGGTGGTGATGGCGCGCAAAGACGAGAAGCTCACGGAGTCACATTCGATCGAGGAAGCCGAGCAGCGTCACGAGCAGAAGCGTGGCAAGCGCAGGAAGTGAATCATCCACGGAGCGCGTGCAGGAACGTCGCGGCCGCGCGTGCGACCTCGTCGGTCCACTCGTGCGCCCCCTCGACAATCACCGGCGTCACGTCGGCATTCCGCGCGCGCAGCGCCGCGATGTTGTCGTCGAACATCGTCTGCGGGTAGTACTGGTCCTGCGCGCCGCGGATCAGGAGCACGCGCGGGAATTGAACGCTGGCATCGGCGAGGAGCTCGGGCGGGACGTCCCCTGCCACCGCGATGATCCCCGCGGCTCGTCTACGGCCCCGCACGCCGGCACGAAACGCCATCGCGACCCCCTGCGAGAAGCCTGCGCAGACGAGCGGTGATGATGCCGGGTCGTCTGCTGCGAGTGCCGCGTCGACGTAGGCGATGTTGTCCGCGATCGCCAGTTCCCGATCCTGCCGCGTCATCCAGCTCGCGACGACATCGTCCGTGCGTGCCCGATAGAAGCGATGCAGGCCCTGCACGGAGACGAGCGTCCACGCGCCGGTTCCGGGGATTGCCGCGAGGCGGTGGAGCTGAATCTCGGCGTTCTCGTAATAGCCGTGAAATCCGGCGAGAATGCCGTCGGCGGGCCGGACGGGCCGGCTGAGCACTCTGCCGTGCGTTGTCGCTGCAACCGGTGTGATCAGGATCGGTGACGAATCCATTCGGCCACAGTATCCATGATCGGTTCGACCGTGTCCTTCTTGCCAGAAGTCTTGAACGAGTGATCGCCGCCGGCGACTTCGTGGAGCGTTGCCTGGCGCAGCGACGGCAGAAGGGCGGCGATCTCAGCGGCCGTGCCGAACGCATCGCGCGTCCCTTGAACGAAGAGCATCGGCGTGTTCACGGAAGGCAGATGCGCGTCGCGCCGCTGCTGCGGCTTGCCGGGCGGATGGAGAGGATATCCCAGCAACACGACGCCGCGCAGATGGCCTGCGTCCTGGGCGGCGACATGGGTTGCGATTCGCCCGCCCATCGACTTGCCGCCGATGAAGAGCGGCAGCGTGGCGAAGGTCTTTTCCGCTTCGGCGATCGCGTCCCGCCAGGTGCGTTCGAGCACCGGCGGCTTGTCCGGCATGCTGCGCTTTGCCGTCATGTACGGAAAGTCGAATGTCGCGGTGCTGATGCCGCGCGATGCCAGGCCGCTGCCGACTCGAACCATGAACGGGCTCTTCTGGCCGGCACCGGCACCGTGCGCCAGCACGAGTGCCGCCGTCGGCTGCGAGGCGCGATAGAGCGTGAGCATGGACTAGAGTATGCCTTGGTCGCTGTTCGCTGTTCGTCGCGCCAAAATGAACAGCGCGGAGCCGCCTTCGCGCTGGCGCTACGGCGGCCAAGGCGGCGCGATAGCTGTAGAAGTGAAACGCGCTTGCCCGCCGTAGCTTTAGCGAAGGCGGAAGCGTGTAAGGGGTCCGG
>CAWEAM010000005.1:0-152500 GCA_963807105.1 uncultured Acidobacteriota bacterium
CTCAGCCTGCGGGCACGGCTGCGGACGGATGCCTCAGGCCAGTTTTGGTTCCGGGCGGTGCGGCCCGTGAACTATGGGATCCCAACCGACGGGCCAGTGGGCGCCATGCTGCGGGCCACCAAGCGGCACAACATGCGCGCCGCGCATTTGCATTTCATGATCAGCGCTCCAGGGCACGAGCGTCTGGTGACGCAGTTGTTTGTCACAGGCGACCAGTACCTGGATTCGGATGCGGTGTTTGGGGTGAAAGAGTCGTTGGTGGTCGACTGTGAGCGCGTGAACACGCGTGAAGAAGCGGCGAAATACCAGGTCGAAGCGCCGTTTGATCGTATGCACTACGACTTTGTGCTCAAGCCTGTCCAGGCTGACGCGACGGCATAACGATGGCAACCGCAAGACAACTTCCCGCCGATGTGTATCCCGAAACCCTCTCGCGCTTGCCGCCGCTGAAACGCGAGACCTTGAACGAGGCACAGCAAAAGGCCTACGACGAGGTGACGGCGCCACGTTCGGGACGCTTGAACCTCGCGGGCATCAATGGGCCTGGCGGAGTGATCCTGCGCATGCCCAAGCTCGCCAAGCCCCTGGGCGACGTCAACCGCGTGCTGCGTTCCGAGCTGGGGCTTGATGCGCGCCTGGTTGAGTTAACCATTCTCGCCACCGCGCGGGAGATGCAAAGCCAGTTCGAGTGGGCCATGCATGAACCGGTGGCGCTGGAGGTGGGTGTTCCCGCTGCGACCATCGACATGATCCGCCACGGCAAGCCGCTTGAAGATCTACCAGAAAAAGAAGCTGCGCTTATTCATCTCGCGCGCGAGGCGGTGGGGGCGAAGCAGGTGACGCCAGCGACGTACGCGACAGCCCTGGCGCTTTTTGGCGAAGAAGAGTTACTGCACTACAGCGTGTTGATCGCCAGCTACGCGCAGGGCGCGATCCTGCTTTGCATCGTGGGGCAGGAATTGCACGATCACCAGTCGCCGGGATTGCCGGAGCAGGAAAGGCAATGAAGTGCTGCGAAGGAAGCAAAGGTGTCAGAACCGATCCCGCGTCTGTTCGCGGGATCAGTGAAGTAGGATTCTGATGGCCCGTGTCATCATCTTGGGCGCCACTGGAGCGCTGGGCCGCCACGTGCTGCGTCAAGCGGTCGCCGCTGGTCACGACATCACGGTATTCGTCCGAACGCCGTCCAAACTGCCGCCCGAAGCGTCCGGGCGTGTGTCAGTCCACACCGGCGATCTCGACGCGCACATACCGCTTGATCTGATCAAAGGGCTGGACGCGCTGATCAATTGCGCTGGCCACGTCGCTGGCGGCGAAACGTTCGTGGCGCTCATCGATCGACTCGTCACTGCCGTGGACTCGCTTCCCGTTCCGGAGCAGCCGGTCTGCTGGTTCCTGGCCGGCGCGGCGCTCCTCGATCTCGATCCATCCGGGCGCCGCGGAGTCGACCTGCCGAAAGTGAAATCCACCTACTGGCCCCACCGTGTCAACTTCGAACGCTTGGGCCGGTCACACGTGGACTGGCGCCTGCTGTGTCCGGGTCCGATGGTCGATGACCCCGCGCTGGGACTGGACCGGCTGCGCATCTCGATCGACGCAGTTCCGGTTCAGGTTCCGGCATACGCCCGCGTGCTCCCCGCCGCGTTGGTCGTGCCAGTCTTCGGGTCGCTGATTCCGGAAATGATCGTGCCGTACGCCGATGCCGCTGCCCTCATGCTGGCGAATCTCGATCGCGATAGCCCGATGACCCGTCACCGCGTCGGGCTTGCGCTTCCCGTCGGCATGCGCGGACGGAAATCACAGCGGTCGACCGAGTCGCAGATTCTGCTGGCCGCTAAGCATTCACAGGCAGGCCCGAGTTCGAATGACATTCTCAACTTCCCAACAGCACCACGATGCACATGCCGTCCCATGTCGCACGGCGACTCCCTTCGGCGGCGCGCTGTTCATCGGCACGACTCCGCGATTCTTTGGATCAAACTCGAATCGCTGCTGAACGTATTCCCGAACCGCAATGGCACGGCTGCGGGAGATCCGGAGCTGATCAACGGGACGCCGCCGTTTGCGTTGCCCTCGATGAAAGTGGCGCGTCCTGTAAGGGACTGGCCGTGCCGTGTGAGCGCCGCGTGCAGGAGCGCCTTTCCCCTCTGGCAGTTCCTCCCGCGCGACCCGTTCTGGAGAAGTTCCGAGCCGGACAGCCGGATTCGCCGGTTCGAGCGACTCGTGAATGCCCATCCTGGCGATACTTTTTCGGGAGATATCCGCCAGGCGCCCTTGACGGTGTCTTTAGTCACGCTCAGCCGATCGGCAATCTGCCTGTTCGCGTTGCCATCGGCTATGAGACGAATAGGATGAGTGCCTCTTGGCGCTTCTTTATTCATCCTCGCTCCGACCAATGACTGGACTACAATGCGGTCTTCAGCGCCATCCTGCTGCCAACACAATGAGCCAGGCCGCCCTAGATTCGCGTATTGGCGGTCGATGACCACCCGCTCCTGCGGGAAGCTATCGCGGCGCCCATCGCTGACGAAACCGACATCGCGCTCGTCGGCGAGGCCGCCGACGGCCGCGACGCGGTCGGACAGTTCCGCACGCTCCGCCCCAACGTCACCTGGAGCGTAGACATGCGAGGACACCTGATTCTCGGTGTGGCCTTGCATCTTGCGGCGACGTCTCTTGCGCTCGCACAGACCGCCAACGGTGTGATTCGAGGCAGGGTTGAAGACGCCACCGGCGCCGTCATCATCGACGTTCATGCGACGCTAGTTGACGAGCGCAGGGGTCAACGCTGGGATCAGACGACGAACAGCGAAGGATTCTTCGAATTTCGCGCGCTGCCGTTCGGCGATTATGGCCTTCAACTCGAGCGTGTTGGCTTCAAGAAAGAGACAATAACGGACATCGGTTTGCAAGTGGCGCAGACCGTGACGCTCAACGTCACGTTGCAGGTCGGATCGCTAGCGGAGTCGATTCGTGTCGAGGCCGATCGTGGCTTGCTCGAAGCCTCGGACGCGAGTTTGTCTCAGGTCATCGACGAGAAGTCTCTTCTGGCACTGCCGATGAACGGGCGTAATTTCATGCAACTCGTTTCGCTGTCGGCTGGTGTGATCAACGCGGGGCGTGCCAGCGCCACGCAACGCCAGGCGAATTACGGGCCGTCGTTCTCCGTCGGCGGGCAACGAGACAACACGTCCGTGGTGCTGATCGACGGCATGGAAATCAGCGGACAAGAACTGAACAACTATCCATTAGCGATCCCGCCGCTCGATTCATTGGCGGAGTTTCGCGTGCACACGGCCAACTACCCGGCGGAGTTCGGCGGCAATTCCGGCGCGGTGATCAACGTCGTCTCGAAGCGCGGCTCAAACGCGTTTCACTCCACGATTTTCGAGTTCTTTCGCAACGATGCTCTCGACGCGCGGAACCCCTTCA
This sequence comes from uncultured Acidobacteriota bacterium, assembly GCA_963807105.1. Taxonomy (GTDB): domain Bacteria; phylum Acidobacteriota; class Vicinamibacteria; order Vicinamibacterales; family UBA2999; genus DASPWV01. Next base: position 3,433 of record CAWEAM010000005.1, read on the forward strand.
GCGCCACCGTTGATCCGCTGAGGCGGAACCAATTCGGGTTCGTCGCTAGCGGACCGGTCGTGATACCCGGGCTCTACAACGGCAGAAACAAGCTATTCTGGATGTTCTCCTATGAAGGAACGCGTCGTCGTCAGGCGGTCACCACCACCACGCTGGTACCGACGCTGAAGGAGCGCGCCGGAGACTTCAGCGGCCTGCCCGCGACGATCGTCGAGCCCCTCACCAAGATTCCCTTTCCCGGAAACGTCATTCCGGCGAACCGGATCAATCCGGTCGGCGCCGCGCTGGTCGCCCTGTATCCCGCGGCGAACAACGCGGACCCGTCACGCAACTACATCGGCCATCCTGAAGGCGTTTCCGATAATGACGTCTTCGCCGTGCGCATCGACTACCAGGCAGGAAGGCGAGACGCCATCTGGGGCCGCTTCACGGGGGGCACGCGATCCGATCGCGGCGTCGGACAGGCTCTGTCGCCGGCATTCCCGGGATTCGATCAAGAACAGTCGGACAACAACTTGCAGATGGCTTTCGGAGACGTTCACACGTTCACTCCGACCGTCATCAACGAGGTGACGTTCGGGTTCGTGCGATTTCGCCGCGAGCGTCGCTCGGTTGACGCATTCACGCGCAATTGGATCCAGGAACTGGGGATCGAAGGGCTCTCGCCCGATCCGCTGACCTGGGCCGCGCCCTCGATGACGCCCGCCGGATATCCCGAGATCGGCTACTCCGCGAACAACGCGGTTTTCAGATGGGTGACGGACGCGACGCAGATCGTCGACAATCTTTCGGCTGTTCGCGGCGCGCATACCATCAAGGCCGGTATGACACTGCAATTCAAGCGGATGGCCACGGTGCAGTGGGGGCAACCGAATGGAGCGTACGCGTTTTCCGGCCAGTTCAGCACGCCGGTACCGGTTTCCGGCACATCACGCTTCAATGCGCTGGCTGACCTGCTTCTCGGCTATCCCTCGAGTTATACCGTCCAGACGACGCCGTTTTCGCCCCACCTCTCGTATACGCAATTCGGCTCGTACATTCAGGACGACTGGAGGCTGACCCCGAGCATCACGGCGAATTTCGGCCTGCGGTGGGAATACTTCGGCCGCCCCGTGGAGCGTGATGACCGGATTGCAAGTTTCGATCTCGCGACCGGCCAACAGGTGTTCCCCGGGCAGAACGATTACCCGCGCAGCCTCGTCGAGGCTGATTACAAAAGTTTCGCGCCGAGGCTTGGCCTCGCGTGGCGCGCCAGCGATCGCATGACGTTCCGCACGGGCTACGGGATCTTCTACACGCCGGATGTCATTAACACGTACCGGCAGCTGGCGTTTCAGCAGCCCTTCGGAGAGGTCAGCAGCATCACGGCGCGTCCGGCCGATCCGCAGAACCCGCTGCCGGTGTTCACTGTGGACAATCCCTTGACGCAGGCCACGCGCCTGGCCACGAACAACCGCAACGGCATCCAGCGAAACCTGCGCGACGGCCAGGTCCAGCAGTGGAATACGTCCGTCCAATATCTGCTCACCAACAGCACGCTGGTTGAAGTGGCCTATCACGGCGCCAAGAGCGTGCACCTGATGAGCGTTCTCAACCACAACGAAACCGACCCGTTCCCTCCTCAGCCGCCGGACTACCAGCTGATCTATCCATACCCGCAACTGGGCAACGTCAATATCTACGGATCACGCGCCAGATCGGATTACAACGCGCTCCAGGCGCGGCTCGAGCGGCGCTTCGCCAACGGGTTTTCCGGCCTCGTCGCCTACACGTGGCAGCAGACGCTGACAGACCTGGATGCGAGCAGCGTCGGCGTGGCCCTGGGCGCCGGAGCTGGCCTGCAGACGATCAAGGACATTCGTGCGAACTATGGCCCGGCAGTATTCGATCGGCCACACCGGTTGGTGGTGAACTGGCTGTATGCACCGCCGTTCTTTCAACAACGCCATGATCTGCTGGGAAGGGTCGCCGGCGGCTGGCAAATCGGTGCGATTGGCACGTTCCAGGACGGGCCCGCTCTCACACCCGCCTCGTACGGCGTCGCATTCTCCGGATCGCACGCCAATCTGCTGGGCGATCCGAATCTGCCGCGCGGTGACCGGACGATCGATCGATGGTTCGACGTCAGCCAGCTCGCGAATCCAGCGCCCGGTCAGCTTGGGAACGCGGGAAAAGGCGTGATTCGCGGCAGCGGCAACAACAAGTGGGACGTGGTGATTTCGAAGTTCCTGAACGTCACCGCGGGACACCGCCTCGAGTTCCGGGCGGAACTGTTCAACGCGCTCAACAACCCACAATTCGACGATCCGGTCGTCACGCCCGGGAACAACCCGCTGGCCGGCAAGATCCTGTCAGCCAGTGATTTCGGATTCAGCCAGACCGAACGGGTGATTCAGCTAGGCCTGAAGTACAGTTTTTAGACGTCAAAGATGGAAAGAGCGGATCGAAGACGAAGCACGGTGATGACCGCCTGCATGCTGCTCGTGTGCCAAGCCTATGCCTTCGCGCTCAACCCGAATCTCGACGTGAGTCAATACGCGCACACCTCATGGAGAATCCGCGACGGTTTTCCCGCAGGCACCATTCGGGCGATGACGCAGGCCGCCGATGGGTATTTGTGGCTGGGTACTGAATTTGGGTTGTTTCGGTTCGATGGCGTGAGGGCTGTTCAGTGGAACCCGCCAGCGAGAAAGCCTCTCCCCAGCACCAACATTAGAAGCTTGTGGTGGGCGCCCGACGGGCGTTTGTGGATTGGCACCTCCCGAGGGCTTGTCAGTTGGGATGGTCGCGAGCTGACGCACTACCCCGAACTTGATGGACTGAATATCGAGGTGCTGCTCGAGGATCGTGAACGAACGGTTTGGGTGGTCGCTGGATTTACGCTTTCAGAGGCGAGACTCTGCCGCATCGTGAACGGCAAAACACAGTGCTATGGCGAGGATGGTGGTGCCGGCGCCGGAGTGACCACCATCTACCTGGATAGCGGAGGCACTCTGTGGGCGGGAGCGATGACGGGGGTGTGGCGATGGAAGCCTGGTCCACCCAAGTTCTTTCCCATAGCGGGTCTGGCGCAGCGAACCTACGCTCTGCTCGAGAACGATGACGGCGGAATCCTGATTGCGAGGCGCGACGGCATAACCAAGCTGAAGAACGGGAGTTTCGAGCCGTACTCGCCGGCTGCCGGACTGCAGTTCCCATCCTACAGGCTGTTTCGGGATCGCAACGGTAGCGTCTGGGTCGGAGCGGTGATCGATCGTGGACTGCTGCACATCCACCAGGGAAAAACGGATGTGTTCACGCAAGCTGACGGCCTCTCAGGCAACAACGTGTCGTCGTTCTTCGAAGATCGCGAAGGCAATGTCTGGGTGTCAACTGAGGATGGCCTCGACCGCTTCCGCGAATTCACCATCGCCACATTTTCAATCCGGCAAGGCGTGTCCAGCCGATCCATAACGTCCGTCCATGCCGCGAAGGACCGTGGCGTCTGGCTGGGCACGTCCGATGGCCTGAATAGGTGGACCGACGAAGACCTCACGATCTATCGCCGTCGCGCATCACGAGGCGGGACCCGCGAGGTTCCCGGTAGTGGACTCCCAGACGACGCTGTGTATTCCGTGTTCGAGGATGAGCAGCGCAACCTGTGGGCGGGAACGCTCAGCGGCGTTGCGATTCTCAACTCCGATGGGTTTCACGCTGTCGCTGGCATTCCGTCAGGCAATTTTTTTTCGATCGCCGGGGACGGTGCAGGCAACGTCTGGATCAGCCACGATACGGCGCTTTTCCATGTGCGTCACGAGCGCGTGGTCGAGCGCCTTCCCTGGGCCAGCTTCGGGCGCAAAGCGCCTGCTCGGGCGCTGCTCCACGATAGCGGACGCGACGGGCTGTGGATTGGATTTCTCGAGGGTGGCGTTGCCTTTTACCAAAACAATCAGCTCCGCGCATCGTATGCGGGCCCGCAGGGGCTCGGCGGGGGCAGGGTCCAAAGCTTGTACCGTGATGACCACGGTGCTCTTTGGGCCGCAACGCAGGGCGGACTGAGCCGGATCCAAGACGGCCGCATTCTCACGCTCACCAGCCGCAACGGACTGCCATGCGATACGGTTCACTGGATGATGGACGACGACGCCGGCTCAGCCTGGCTGTTTATGGCGTGTGGTCTCGTCCGGATCGCCCGGCCCGAGCTCGACGCCTGGGCCGCCGAGCCAGGTCACACACTCCATCCGACGGTTTTCGACAGCTTCGACGGAATCAGGAACCACCCGATGCTCCTTGGGCTCAGCCCCCTGGTCGCAAAGGCGGCCGATGGGAAATTGTGGTTTCTGAACGCCGATGGCGTCGCCATCATCGATCCCCACGCTCTGTCCACCAACACGGCGCCGCCACCAGTGCACATCGAGCAGATCACCGCGGACGACAAGATCTACGACGCGACGAACGGGCTGCGGCTGCCAGCGCGGACCCGAAATCTCACGATCGATTACACGGCGCTGAGCCTGGCCGCGCCCGAGAAAATGCGCTTCCGGTACGTGCTCGAAGGTCAGGACCCCGACTGGAAAGAGGTCATCAACGATAGGCAGGTGCAGTATTCGAACCTGCCGCCGGGCTCCTACCGCTTCCGCGTGGTCGCGAGCAACAACAGCGGCGTGTGGAACGAGACCGGCGCAATGCTGGGATTCTCGATTACGCCAGCGTTTTACCAGACACGCTGGTTTCAGGCGGCGATGGCGTTCAGCTTCGTCGCGCTGCTGTGGGCGGCGTATCAATGGCGTGTCGCGCAACTGGCGCGGCAATTCAATCGGACGCTGGACGCGCGCGTCAGCGAGCGAACACGCATCGCGCGGGAGCTGCACGATACGCTGCTTCAGAGTTTTCACGGTCTGCTTCTGCAGTTCCAGACGGCGGCGTACCTGTTACCGGAACGCCCAGCCGAGGCGCGAGAGCAACTGGATGGCGCTATTGTTCACGCCGCGAAGGCGATCACCGAAGGCCGCAACGCCGTGCAGGGGTTGCGATCCTCGACGCTCGAACGCAACGATCTCGCGATCGCGATCCGGACCCTGGGTGACGCGCTCGCGAGTGACGCGAGCGCGCCGACGGCGCCCGACTTTAGCGTCGCCGTCGAGGGCGAGACGCGGGATCTGCATCCGATCGTCCGCGACGAGATCTACAAGATCGCGGCAGAAGCCCTGCGCAACGCCTTCCGACACGCGCACGCGGCGCGGGTCGAGGTGGAGATCCGCTACGATGACGAGCAGTTCCGGTTGCGTGTGCGCGACGACGGCACGGGAATCGATCCGAAGGTGCTCGCCAACCACGGGCTCGAGGGGCACTACGGGTTGCGCGGCATGCCGGAACGAGCCGCACTGATTGACGGGAAACTGGCGGTCTGGAGTGAAGCCGGCGCAGGGACCGAGGTGGAGCTGTGCGTTCCGGCCGGCGCGATCTATGCGGCGTCGCGGCGGCCCTCCTGGTGGTCACGGCTGTTCGCCTCCCGGACGCCGTGAGCACCGCGTGCAGGAGCGCTCCACGCTCGCGGGTTCTGGAGGACATCCGAAGGGGTTAAGGTTTGAGGCGCCTCGTTACAGCAGGACTCGTGAGTTCCCGGAGAGCATCCGTCCCAACCCAGCGTGTCGTGGCGTCCTTCGAATTCGCCAGGCGCCGCGCGACTACCACGGCCGAGAAATTGAGCGCGCGATTGCGTTGCCGATCGCGCGCAGGGCCATGTTGGTGGCCTTCTTGACAAAATGGCGTTCGTCAGCCGCTTCGCGTTCGATGAGGGCGAGGCCCTGTTCAAAGAGTTCATCGCCAGCAGACTTGTCGTGCACGGTGAGACTCCACAACAGCGCAAACGCCGTACGTTTCTCGAACTCGTTGCGCCTGCTGCTCCACTGGGCGACCTTGGTCCACGCGTGCGGTGTGCGATCGAACAAGTTAAAGCTCATCGCGTCGCAGAATGCCCAGTTGTCAAAGTCCTTGCACCACCGCTCCATCTGAGGGACCGTGAGACGCTCCGGATCGCCGACCAAGGAAGCGAGCATCCGCGCTTCGTACATGCCCGAAGTCCAGAGGGCGACCGCGAGTGGCTGGTTGCGCCCGAGCATTGTGCTGAGTGCCTTGATGTCCTTCATCGCAACGCCGTACGCGTGGTGCGAAGGAATCGCATAACGCGCCATCCCTTCGCGAGTCGCTCTGGTGCTATGACGTTTCAGCCATGTCAGGGCGAACTCGACCTGATCCTGGACCGACCGCTTCGACGCGTGCGACGTTTCGCGGCCGCGTCCACGTGTCTTGGGCACATCTTTCATTTTGCGCACAGATGTCCCTTGCAATTGGCAGCACGTTAGTCGAGCGAGTCATGCGGAAGTTCCCCCTCCTCGTGACGCAGATCGCCAGCCGCGGGCGACGGCTACTGCCAGCCGCCGCCGAGCGCGCGGTACAGCTGAACCATTGCGAGCAGCTCGTTCCGTCTGGTTTGGGCCAAGCGCAGTTCGGCGTCGAAAAGATCGCGATCGGCATCGAGGGCGTTCAAGAGCGTGTCGATGCCACCCTGATAGCGCACATATGACAGACGCGATCGCTCCTGGAGTGTCGCGACCAACAGCTCCTGTTGTGCGCGAATCTCATGCACCTTCCGATATTGAATGAGCGAATCCGAGACTTCGCGGAATGCCGTTTGGATCACGCGTTGATAGTCAATCAGCGCAAGCTCCTGTTGGGCCGTGGCGAGTCGGACGTTCGATCGAAGGCGGCCTGCATTGAAGATTGGTTGCGTCACTTGGGGCGCGAACTGCCAGATCCGCGCCGGACCCGAGAAGAGATTAGAGAGCGCGCCGCTCTGGACCCCCAGGAAGCCCGTGAGGCTGATGCGAGGAAAGTAAGCGGCCTTGGCGACGCCGATGATGGCGTTTGCGGCCACCAGATTCTGTTCGGCCACGAGAATATCGGGGCGGCGATCCAGCAGCGCCGACGGCAAACCGGCCGGCACTGCGGGTGGTTGCTCCTGATCGATTAACGAAAGGCCACGCGCCATCGCAGCCGGGCTGCCGCCGAGCAGCAGACTGATCTGGTTTTCGGTTTGCTCGATGAGTTGTTCGACGTCTGGGATCACTTGCGCGGCGGCGTACACTAACTGCTCGCCCTGGCGGACTTCGACGAGCGTTCCGAGTCCCCCACGTTCGCGGTTTCTGATAATCGTCAACGATTCTTCGCGGAGCTGCAGTGTGCGCCTGGCGATCGCAAGCTCCATGTCAAGCTCCAGCAGATTGAAGTAGGCGCTGGCGACGTCGCTCACCAGCGTCGTGATCACCGCCTTGCGGAAGTGGTCGCTGGCCAGTAAGTCAGCTCGCGCCGCTTCGGTTGCGCGGCGCAGCCGCCCCCAGACATCGATCTCGAACGACAGCAAGTCGCCTGCAACGGTTCCAAAGGTGCGCGACTGGCCGCTTCCGGCGCTGCGCTGGGCTGTAATACCGGCACTGGCTTCGATAGTTGGGAACTGATCGGCCCGCGTGATTCCGAGGTTGGCGCGTGCGAGGTCAACTCGAACCACCGCGTCGCGGAGATCGAAATTCTGTACCAAGGCGGTGCGAATCATTTCTTGCAGACGCTCGTCCTTGAACAGCTCGAACCATTTCGTGTCCGCGAGCGATGCGAGGTCGGCTTGCGCAGTATCGGCGCGAAACGCAGCCGGTCTTGGAACCTCAGGTCGAGCGTAGTTCGGGCCAACGGCGCACCCTGCGACCATGCCGGCCGTCAAGACGGTAGCGATCAATTTCGTTCTCATGCATTTGCTCCCTCGTGCGCTCCCGTCAAACGAGGCGCCGGCCGGAGCGTCTGCAGATTGTCTTTCGCTTGCTCGGGCACTGGCGAAGGACTCCACACGTGCTTCTTCGCCACCAGCATGTAAATGGACGGCACCACAAACAGCGTAAAGATCGAGCCGATGATCATGCCGCTCACGAGCATGATGCCGATGCTGTTCCGCGCGCCGGCGCCGGGCCCTGTCGCGATGACGAGCGGGAAGTGCCCCATGACCGTTGCGGCCGTCGTCATCAGGATCGGCCGCAAGCGAGTGCCGGCGGCCTCGATGATCGCAGACAGCTTGTCCTTGCCGATTTCCTGCAGGTGGTTGGCAAACTGCACGATGAGAATGCCGTTCTTGGAAACCAATCCGACGAGGGTGATCAACCCCACCTGGCTATAGATGTTCAGCGTTGTCAAATTGAGGAACGAAAAGAGCAGCGCACCCGCAACGGCGAGCGGGACCGATCCTGCAAGGATGATGAATGGATCGCGGAAGCTCTCGAACTGCGCCGCCAGGACCAGATAGATCAGGATCGCGGACAGCAGGAACATTGACAGGAAGTCGCTGCCCTCGGTGCGCAGCTGTCGCGACTCACCTGCGTAGTCGATGGTGAAGCCCTGCGGCAGGATCGCGCGGGCCTCGTTTTCAAGGAACGTTAGGGCTTGATCGAGAGGCACCGGCGGTGGAATGACTCCCTGGATGCGCACCGCATTCAGCTGTTGGAATTTCTTCAGCTCGCGCGGCTCGGTGGTGCTCCTCAACGAAGCGAACGTCGACAGTGGCACCAGCCGTTCGGAGCCGTTCGCAGCTCTCGGTGCTCCCGCGATGTAAAGGTTCGTGAGCTGGTCCGGAGTCAGCCGCTCGGCGCGTTTGATCTGCGGAATCACCTTGTAGCTTCGGCCTTGAATGCTGAAGCGATTGACGTAACCGCCGCCAAGTAGTGTCGACAGGTCCTTTCCCGCCTGGCTGAGATCAACCCCCTGGGAACGCAGCTTGTCGCGATCGAACACGACTTCCGCCTGCGGCTGGTCGAACTTCACATCCGCGTCGGCAAAGATGAACAGGCCGCTGGCGAAGGCTTTCGCCACGAGCTGGTTCGCAAGCGCGTGCAGTTCGGTGGGTTCCGCGGCAGAGGCGATCACCAGGTCCACGGGAAAACTTCCACCGCCGGGCAGCGGCGGAGGCGTCAGCGGGATCGCGCGGATGCCCGGGATCTGCGACAGCGGTCCGGCCACCCCCATCACGAGCTGCTTCGTCGTCCTGGTACGCTCGCTCCATGGCTTAGTGACGAGCCCGGCGAATCCGCCGGTCGGAAACGTGATCTGAAAGACGCTCGCCGTTTCGGGGACCGACTGATAGACCTCGGCAACCTGGTGCGCGAACATTTTCGTTTGATCGAGCGTGGCGTTCGCCGACGTCTGGAGAACGGCGAAGATCACGCCCTGGTCTTCGGCAGGCGCCAGCTCGCGCTGCGAGAACATGTAGAACGGGACGATCAGCAGCGCCACGATCGCCCACAGCCCGAGGACGACAGGCCGATAGCGAAGGGTGCCGGCAAGCATCCGGAGGTAGACGTTTCGTAAGGCGTCGAACCGGTGATTGATCCAGCCGGCAAAGCCGTGCTCGCTGTCTCCCGATCGGAGCAGCTTCGAGGCCATCATCGGTGACAGCGTCAGCGCGACCACACCGGACACGATCACGGCGCCCGCAAGGGTGAAGGCGAATTCTCGAAACAGCGCGCCGGTCAGCCCTCCTTGAATTCCCACGGGCGTGTACACCGCGGCCAGCGTGATGGTGATCGCGACGATTGGGCCAACCAGCTCCCGGGCCCCTTGGATTGCTGCCTCGAAGGGCGCCTTGCCTTCCTGGATATGTCGCTCCACGTTCTCCACCATCACGATCGCATCGTCCACCACCAGGCCCACAGAGAGCACGATCGCGAGCAGCGTCAGCAGATTGAGCGAGAACCCCGCCACGAGCATCAGGAAGACGGCGCCGACGAGTGAGATTGGGATGGCGATCACGGGGATGAGCACGGATCGCAGGGAGCCCAGGAAGAGGAAGATCACTGCAATGACGATGAGCAGCGTCTCGCTCAACGTCGTGAGCACCTCATTGATGGAATCTTCGATGTACGCGGTCGCGTCGTACGAAATTCCGGCAACCATCCCGGCCGGCATCTGCGACTGAATGCCGGGAATCTCCGCCGCGTACGCGCTGTATCACCTCGAGCGAGTTGGCCGTTGACAGTACCGAAACGCTCATGAACACCGCGGTCTGGCCGTTGAAGCGAACTTCCGCGTTGTAGTCCTCGGCGCCAAGAACGACGTCGGCAATGTCGCCGATGCGAACGACGACGCCGCCTGATTCCTTGACGACGAGCTGGCGGAACTCTTCCGTGGTGCGCAGATCCGTATTGGCGACCAGATTCACGGACACCATCGACCCTTTGGTCCGCCCGAGCGCCGAGAGATAGTTGTTGCGTGCCAGCGCGTCGCGCACCATCGAGGGCGGAATGCCGTGAGCCGCCATAAGCTCCGGCTTGAGCCAGATGCGCATGGCGAAGGTCCGGTCACCAAGGATGTCGGCGCGCTGAACGCCGGCGATGGCGCTCAATTTCGGCTGCACGACGCGCGTCAGATAGTCGGTAATCTGGTTCTGATCGAGGTCGGGCGACGAAACACTGAGGTACAGCGCCGCGAACTGCGAGTCGGCATTCTCGACTTCGATGACCGGCGCCTCGGCCTCGGGCGGCAACTCGTTGCGCACCTGCGCCACCTTCGCCTGGATCTGCGTCAGGGCGTCATTGGTGTCGTAGTTCAGCCGCAGGTGGACGGTGATCGTGCTGAGACTCTGGCCGCTCGACGATTCCACGTAGTCGATGCCATCGGCGCTGGCGATCACCCGCTCGAGCGGCGTGGTGATGAAACCGCGGACGAGATCCGCATTCGCGCCGGTGTACACCGTCGACACGCGCACGACTGCAATGTCACTGCGCGGGTACTGTCGGACACTCAACGAGCCGATCGACTGCAGGCCCGCGATGAGGATGACCAGATTGACGACGATCGCCAGGACCGGCCGCTTGACGAACAAATCGGTGAACGCCATTAGCTGTCTTCCGGTTTTGGCGCGCGGTTGTTGGACGGCTGTACCTTGTTGTTGATCAGCACCGCGGCACCGTTGCGTAACTTGAAGGCGCCGGAAGTCACGACCTCGTCACCCGGCGTGAGGCCTGAAATCACGGCAATCTGATCGCCGCGCGCCCCTCCCAGCTTGACGAACTGCTGGCGCACGCCGCGGTAGCGTTGCCCGTTCTCTCCCGTGAGATCGGTCACAATGAACACCGAATCACCAAAGGGTGCGTAGCTGATCGCGGATGCCGGCAACGCGATGACGGTGCGGCTGGATCCCAATGACAGATCGGTCTGAACGAACATGCCGGGGCGTAGTTTGCCACCCGGATTCGACAGCGTCGCCTGCACTTGAACGTTCCTGGTGGCCTCGTCGACGATCGAGTCGAATGCCGTCACACGTCCGCTGAACCCGGCGCCTCCCGAAGCGTCGGTCCGTACGGTTACACGGTGGCCCACGCGTACCCGCGCGATGTCCTGCTGCGGCACACCGAAGTTCACATAGATCGGATCGACTGACTGCAATGAGACGAGCGGATCGCCGGCACCCAGATACTGACCGAGGTTGACCTGGCGAATGCCAAGCACGCCCGAGAACGGGGCCCGGATTGTTTTGCGCGCGATCGCCGCTTGAATCTCGCCGACTTGAGCAGTGGTCTGCTTTTCCTCGGCCGTCGCCCGGTCGAACTCTGCCTGCGAGACGACGCGGTCGCGCAACAGCCCTTTCATCCGCTCGTAGTTGAGCCCTGCCAGCTCGCGCTGCGCTTCGATCGCCGCGAGCTGTGCGCGTTCCTGCCGCGTGTCGAGCTCGGCCAGCACCCCACCTTCGCGGACCGCTCGACCCGACTCGAAGGCGATGCGATCGACGGTTCCAGGCAGATCGGCACTGACAGTCACACCCTGCACCGCAGCCATCGTTCCGATGGCGCTCAAGGTTGCCGGCCACTGCTCCTGCGCCGCGACGATGGTCGTCACCGCTGCTGGAGGTGGCTGAAACGCTGCGCCCTTGGCAATGGCTGTCTGAATCTGCTGGAACTTCACGAATCCCAGACCTGCGATGAATATCAGCACCAGCGCGAGCATTAGAAGCATCCGTTTCACCATGGCCATTGGAAGGGCAAGGGGGATGCCGCTGCGCGACGCGCGGGAAACGGGCGCAAATGCGGTAATTGCCCATTTGGCCGGCGGCCGGCGAGCGTCTGAAACCACGCAGTGTGCGCGTCACCATTCAGCAGCCACGCCCCTCGGCCACGACGGCAACCGGCACCTTCCGCTCTAGAGCAGTGCCACGTTCCTCAAGGAAAACGGCGGCGCTTTCCTCTCGTCTGATACGGCAAAGCGCTGCCCAGCGAGATGGAATGACCCTTGAAACAGCCCTTGTCATCGCGCCGTGAGCGAGCAGCCAGGAAGGTGGAACATGCAACCTACGCCGACGATGCGCGCCTTCGGATGCGGATGTTTCTTGATGGTCGCCGCAGCGCAGGCCGCACAAGCACAGCTGTTCAGAAGCAGCGTCGACGTCGTGGGCCTCACTGTCACCGTGAGCGACGCGCGCGGGCAGGAGATCACCGGGCTCACGGCTGAGGACTTCGCCGTCTACGAGGACGGCGTCCAACAGCAGGTGTCATTGTTCGGAAGCGAGAAAGTGCCGCTTGATGTGGCCCTGGTGCTCGACACGAGCAGCAGCATGCACGCGGTGCAGCCTGCGGTCAAAAGGGGTGCACGCGCATTACTGAGCAAGCTGCGGCACGGTGACCGTGCGCTCGTCGTCGATGTGAAACAGCGGATTCAGATTCGTGCCGGCTTGGATGCCGACCTGTCGCATGTCGTCGCGTCAATCAACGATCTGTCGAGCAGCGGCAGCACAGCGTTGTATGACGGGCTGTACATGTCGCTGCAAGAATTCGCGCGCGAGCGGCGGCAGCGTCCCGAAGTTCGACGTCAGGCGCTCGTCGTGTTCTCGGACGGTGTCGATACCGCGAGTCATGTCTGCTTCGAAAATGTGAGCGAGCTTGCCCGCGCCCTCGACGTGACGATCTATACGATCACGATGCACGGTGGACAGCTGCCGCAGGTGATCGCGCGGAACAGTGAGGGGCGGCGGGCGACATGGGAAATGCGCGCGCTGACATTTGATACTGGCGGGCGGGCGTTCGTTCCGAGTACCGCGGTGGAGCTGGAGGGCGTCTACGACGCCATCGCGCGCGAGCTCGTCAACCAATACACGATGGCCTACGTCGCTCCTGCCGCAAGCCCGAAGCAGACGCTGCGGCGCATCTCCATTCGCCTCCTCCCTCCCACGCAAGGCGTACCGCGAACGAGGACCAGCTATCTCGCCAATCAGCCGGGAGGCCGTCGCTGATGGCAGGGCCGATTAACGCCGCGAGCTCGTCGGTCTACCCGATGTCTTGCGCAGTTATCGCGTAGCGCCGGATCTGCCGGCTTGCCGGATGCGAGAGAAACACGCTCACATCGTCATGCGCGCTAGCGAACTGGCGATCTTCTTCGTCCTCCTTGGGTGGACCTGAGGAGGCACGCCGAGCGCCCGGAGCTCTTCGAGCCGTGTGATCAGGTGCTTCAGACTCCGCCCGCCGACCGAGCCGCCAAGCACACGAACCATCGAATCGGCGACCCTGGCGCGTCCAGTCCGGCGCGGCCAAAGTCGGTCATCGACTGCCCGAGAATTCGAGGGAATGCTGTTTTCGACGACTTGCCGGGCCCGTCGATGGGTAGGTACCCGCTTCGCTGAGTTCCTTGCGGACGCCGTTCAAGTCAGCGCGCATGCCGTGGGCCATCACCAGCAGTCAGGATGCGCATACCGAATGGGTCGGTCGACGACCGTGGAGTTGACATGTCGAGGTGCGTATCAACGAACGATCGTGTGCGTACGCACACGCCACCATCAATCTTCTCGCCAATTTTATTGGTGAAATCGACCGTCTGGGGAATTGCCGCCTGGCCTAATGATTGCCTCACTGGCTACATCTGGACGCGCGGACCGCGCAGGTATCAGGAGTAAAGCCGTGGACGAGTTCGACATCGGCCAAAACAAGGTCAGTCAGTCGGCGCAGCGAATCATCGATCGCGCGGTGGAGGAGTTCCATCGGCGCCGCAACGCCCTTCTAACCAACGAGCACATTTTCTTCGCCTTTGCACAGCTGGAATCTGCCTCGTTCTCCGACGCGATGCACGGGTTTGCGGTGAACCCCGTGGAAGTGCTGCAGGCGCTCCATGAAGAGCTGCAGATGCTGCCGACGCTCTCAGAACACAAGCTCCGCGTGGCGCCAGCCACGAAGGCTGTGTTCAAGCTCGCCTTCCAGTTGGCGAACCGGAGCGGCCGGGAGACGATGGAAGCGTCCGATCTGTTCTCGGCAATCCTGGAGGAGAGCAGTGGCGGTGTCGCCTCGATCATCAGGCGTTACGGCGTCGAGCCGACGCTTCTCGTGCGACGAATCACCGCGCGCATTCAGGATGACGAACTCCGCGAGGAGGAACTGCGGAAGCGGTTCGAGTTGCCGCCGCACCTCAAGCAACTCGCGACCAATCTGAATCTGCTCGTGCGGCTAGACAAGGTTGCCCCGGTCTATGGCCGCGACAAGGAGATTCAGCAGGTCCTCGAGATCCTCTGTCACCGCGAACGGTCGAACTCCGTCATGCTGATCGGTGAGCCTGGCGTCGGCAAGACCGCGGTCGTTGAAGGGCTGGCACGCCGGATCGAGTTCGAGCCCGCATCAGTCCCGGCGCGCCTGCGCGAGTGCCAGATCGTAAGTCTGCAAATGAACACGCTCGTCGCCGGCACGATGCTGCGTGGGATGTTCGAAGAGCGCATCCAGAACGTGATTTGCGAGCTCAAAGAGCGGCCAAACCTGATCCTGTTTATCGACGAAGCGCACACGATGATCGGTGCGGGTTCCGCGCTGGGGGCGCCGTCGGACGCTGCGAACGCGTTCAAGGCGGTGCTCGCGCGAGGCGAGGTTCGGATTGTCGGCGCGACAACTCTGAGCGAGTACAAGGAGTCGATCCAGGAAGACGAGGCGTTGGCGCGACGGTTCCGTACCGTCCATGTGGCGGAGCCGACGCTCGAGGAGACGCGGCAGATCCTGTACCGCCTGCGCCCACGGTTCGAACGCAACTATTCGGTCTGGCTGCTGGACGAGGCGATTGAAACGGCCATCGAGATGTCGCCGCGGTACCAGCGGCACCTTCACCTGCCCGACAAGGCGATTGGGTGGCTCGACACGGCCGCCGTACGCGCGGAAATCGACGGGCGCAGGGAGGTCGAATCAGCGGATGTCGTCGAGGTGATCTCGCACGCCTCCCAGATTCCGCGAGACATGGTCTTCCGCGACGTCGGTCACCGACTCGAGCACATCGAAGACCGCCTTCAGCGGCGCGTCATCGGTCAGCAGAGGGCGGTGCAAGCGGTGGCCCATCGCCTGGTCCTGAACAAGGGGCCACTGAAGGGAAACTTCGATCGCCCCGACGGTGTGCTGATGTTCCTCGGACCGACTGGTGTTGGGAAGACCGAGCTCGCGAAGGCGGTCGCCGAGTTCTTGTTTGGCGACGAGAAGAAGATGATCCGAATCGACATGTCCGAGTACCAGGACGGCGGTCTGTCGGTCGACAAACTGATTGGCATGCCGCGTGGGATCGCCGGCAGCGAGCGCGGCGGCATCCTCACCAACCAGCTGAAGGACAATCCGTGCTCGGTGGTGTTGCTGGACGAGATTGAGAAGGCGAGCCCAACTCTGCTGAATCTGTTTCTGCAGGCGTTCGACGAGGGCTGGATCACGGACGGTCGGGGCAAGCGCGTGTATCTGTCGGACGCGATCGTCATCATGACCTCGAACGTGGGCTCCGAGCACTTTCGCAAGCTCACCAGCTCGATGGGATTCCGTGCGGGGCCACTGCCGGCGAATCAGATCACAACGGAGGTCAATCGCGACCTGGAACGCAGGTTCCCGCCTGAGTTTCGTAACCGCATCGACGAGGTCGTGATCTTCCAGCCGCTGACGCGCGACGATGTCCGCGAGATCGCGCTGCGGTGCATCTCGCAGCTCGAAGAAGTGCTGAACCGCAGTGGCAAGACGTTGACGATGGCCGTGAACGCGCTAGAGACGTTAGTGCAGGAGGGCTACAGTGTCGACTACGGTGCGCGTTTCCTGAAACGGGTGATTGACGACCAGATCAAGCTTCCAATCAGCCGACTGTGGAAGGACGTGAACCACTTCCACGTCATCGTGCAGGACGATCGAATTGCTGTTCAAGCGGCCCCGTGGCTGGTTCCGCGTTTGGAACGGGAAGCGTTGGCGGTTTAGCGACAGCCTCGCCGGGAACGCGCGCGGCGATGCTCGCCGCTCGGTGGGCATCGAGCTGGCTATACCGGCGCGAGCGCCGACTTCCAACCAGAAACAGCGCAGACGTGAATAGATCTCTTCGCTTGAGAATCGCCTTCTTCCAAATGCACACCAGACGCTCCTCCGGGTAAGACTTTGGAGTGCACGAAAGCAGCGTCGACATCGTGGGCCTCACCGTCACCGCGAGCGACGCGCGCGGGCAGGAAATGACTGGGCTCCTGCACCGACCGACGGTCATCTCAGCATTGACGGTCGTGGCAAATGAGCCAGTCAGTTCAATCGCTTCACGGCCGGGTGGCTCTAAAACCGGGCAGCGCGAACGACACGATATACGTGCCGGGGCGCAGGTCGAGAATCCTTCTCGCAACAGCCCCACGGCCGCTGTTTTTGCCTGCATCCGAGATCTCCACCGATGCGACGTGCTGTCAGTGGTGCCGGCATGTGGGCACGTTCGTCAACGGGCGGACACCGCCGAGCCTTCGGAATGTGAGATACCTCCCAGGCTGGGGATCCGTCGAGGAAGCATTCGTGCTACCGCCCAAGGAATCACCTCCGAAAGAGTCTCGAGAACTCATTCGGGTACGATTCCCCCGACCACATCGAATCGGCGACGGCCCACGGCGGCGGCGATCATCACCACGACGTCGGCGAAGCGCACGAACACCCAACCGGGCCGGGGCTCTGCGCCGACGCGATGCCCGTCGCACTTCACGCAAGACGTTTCGATCGGTTGGACGGCGACCGCGGACGGGCCGAGACCCAGCTCTCGTTTCAGTCAATGTCGAGAACCTGTCGAACAAGGTCCATCTGTTGTCAAAGGAGAGCACGATGGTGCAGGGGCAGGTACTCGAGTCCGCGCCTGTTCTCGGAGTCAATGAAGATAGGACTTTGATGTCGACCGGTTGCTCCAGCGGCGAGGCCGCGTGGTTACAGCTCGATGATGCCGCGCTTCAGCGCGATCATCGCGGCGTGTGTGCGATCGTTGGCGCCCAGTTTCGAGAGGATGGTCTTGACGTGGTTCTTGATCGAGTCTTCGGTCGTTAAAAGGTGCGCGGCAATCTCTCTGTTTGACTTTCCCTCGGCGATGAGGCGCAGCACGCGGACTTCCGCGGGCGACAGCGCGGCGTCGACCGCATGCTCGGCCAATTCGAACGAAACCTCAGGAGACAGCGCCCTTCTTTCCCGCGTGGACGGCACGAATCGTTGTCAGCAGCTCCTTGCGGAGCAGGCTTTTCAGCAAGTACGCAAATGCTCCTGCTTTGAGCGCGCGCATAATCTGGACATCGCCCGTGTAGGTCGTGAGCACGATGATGCGCGCGTCAGGGAACTCGGCGCGAATCGCGGTCAGCGCGTCGAGACCGTTCATTTCCGGCATCTGCAAGTCCATCAACGTGACATCGGGATGGAGCCGTCGAAACTGCTCGATCGCTTCGCGGCCGTTCGCGGCTTCGCCGGCAAGCAACATGTCGGATTCATCGGCGATCAGGCCGGCAATGCCGTCGCGCAGCAACGGGTGATCGTCGACCGTCAGAATCCGGATCGCGTCGGAATCCCGGCTCATATGTCCACGGCGGTCGTCCCGCACAGCGTGTATGCGGAACGGCAGCCGAAACCACGACAACCGGCGAGGAACAGCGCCGTATGCAGCACTGGCGGGTATGCTCAGGTCCAGCTGCGTCCCCGTATCGCGCTTGGTCCAAATGTCGAGGTGTCCGCCGACACCTTCGGCGCGCTCGCGCATGCCGTGCAGCCCAAAATGTCCCTCAGGCGGCTCACGGTGGATCACACGCTCGTCGATACCGCGGCCATCGTCTGTTACACCGAGACGAAACTGACGTTCGTCGAAGCGAACCTCCACCCGGACACGGCCTGCGTGCGCATGCTGAAACGCATTGCGCAAGGCCTCGACAGCAATCCGGTAGACCTCGATTTGCACGATTGGCCTCAGCGCCCGGCGTGCGCCCTTTCCATCCACCTCGATGCTGGTTGTCGTGGTGCCGTCGGCTGCGAGTTCCGTTGCGACACTTCTGATGGCCTCGACGAGATCGTTGGTTTCCAAGGCCGCGGATCGCAACCCTTGGACTGCATCTCGGGCCTGCGTGGTGGTGTCCGTCGCTTGATCGAGTGCCCGCTCCAGTCGTTGCCTCGCCTCGATGGGCCGCTCCGGCAGCATCGTCAACACCGATTCGAACTTCAGCAGAAGGCCCTGAACACTCTGGAGGAGCGTATCGTGCAGTTCACGCGCGATACGCGTGCGTTCGGCCACGCGCGCGTCCAGCGTCAGCTCGAGTTGTCGTGCGAGTTGCTGAATGCGCAGCTGCCAGACCGTCCAGAAGATTCCCGCAAACACAACCACGCACAGCACGCGAAATGCATTCGTCTGGTAATAGGCCGGCGCTATGGAGAACTCGAGCACGTCACCCTGCTCGTTCCACACGCCATTGTTGTTGGCCGCCGCGACGTGAAACCGGTAGTCACCCGGAGCGAGATTCGAATAGCGTACCGTGCGCTCGTTGATGACGTCCGTCCAATCCGGGTCCTGCCCTTCCAGCCTAAAACGGAAGCGGACCTTTTCCGGCGCGACCAGGCTGAGGGCGGTGTAGTCGATGCGGAGATCGCGCACGTTGGGAGGGAGCCGCACACGCGGAGCCGCCTCGAACACGGTGCCGTCGGCGGTGATCTGCTCGACGTGGACCGGCGGCGGAATCGCGTTCGTGCGAAGGTTGGCTGGATCGATCAGCCCGAGCATCCCCGGATAGATCATCCATATTCTTCCGTCCACCGACTTCGCGACTACCGGCCGTTCTATCTTGTTGACGCCAGACAGACGGACTCCGTCAGTGCGATCGAACGTCGTTGCCTCGACCCTCCGCCGAGGATTCGCGGCCCACGCCTGCATGTCGGATCGCGCAATGCGCACCAGCCCGCAACGCATGTACAGCCAGTACGACGCCGCATCGTCCTCGATGATCCATTCACCCTGATTGCACGGCAACCCGTTGGCCATGGTCATCGTGGCGATGCGCCCGTCGACGATCCGGCTGAAACCGCCATCCGTCGACGCCCACAGTGCCCCGTCCGAATCGCGCTGAAGGTTCACGAGATACCCTTCACCCAGTCCGTCGCGGCGCGTCAGTCTCTGAAGAATGCGGCCACCGCGAAAATGTACCAGCGCTCCCCGGATCAACGCGATCCATATGCCGCCATTCGAATCCGGTACGAGGCCGGATCCTCCCATCCCCCCTCCGCCCTCCTGGTATGACATCCGCTCGACGACCTTGCCGCCGACCACATGCACGACACCTTGATCGAAGGAGCTCACCCAGACTCCGCCACGGCCATCGCCGGCGACCGCAAAGACGTAGCCAAGATGGGGTGTCGGCACGGACGTAAAGCGGCCGTTGTCGAACATCGCCAATCCACGGACCCCCGTGACCCATATCCGGCCGCGCTCATCCTCGGCGAGCGACTGAATCGCATCGTCCGGTAGTTCAGGGTGCGTTCGCGTTCGATAGATCGTGACGCGGCCGTCGCGCCATCTGTAAAGGCCGTCGTCGCTGCCGATCCAGACGCTGCCGTCACGCGCGGCGACTATCGACACCGGATTGGGCGTTCCGGAGGAACCGCCCGACAGGGCCGCTGGCACGATGGGCAGCTGACGAAAGGAATCCAAGCCGTCGGCCGTGGCGATCCACATCGTCCCTTCGCGGTCCTCGAAGAACGCGTTCACCTGATCCCCTGAGAGACCGTTGACACGCGTGAATACGCTCACCTTGCCGTCGTACACCCGCGCGACGCCGTTCGCCTTCGTGCCAATCCACAGCGCGCCGTCGCGGTCGCGGAAAAGGCTCGTGACGGAGATCGTGGACGGCAGGCCCCGAACCGGTTCACTGGAGCGGCCTTCCGGTCCGATGTCGCGAACGCGACCGGAAAGGACGACGGTGGCGCCGGCAGTGCCGGAGGCCCGCGTCACCCGAATAAGCGACACAATTGGCTCGGACGTATAGCGAGACGGCGGACCTGGGGCCCATCGCCACAGTCCGGTGCGGGCGCCGACCCAGACGTTGCCGGCACGGTCTTCAGCCAGTGACCACACGAACTCGCCAAGCGTTCCATCCTCGCCAAAACACTTCGCATTTGCGGTTTGAAACGCGCAGAGCTTCGCCGGGCCGGTCGCGGTGGTGCCCGCCCAGATCGTTCCGCTCCGATCCTCGAGGAGCGCGGTTATATGCATGTTCGACAGCGCGGTGTGGTGAGTCAACCGCCCGCCGTTCCAACTCACCAGCCCCTGAGACGTTCCGATCCAGAGCGTGCCGTCGCGTCCGGCGACAAGGGCGGTGACGAGACCGCTAGGCAGTCGATCGCCGAGCGGCGGCGTCCACGCGACCGCTCTGACACCGTCGAAGCGAAACACGCCCAGGTCGGTTCCCAACCACAGGTACCCGTCAGGTGTCTGAGTTATCGCACGAATGATGCCTCTGACGAATCCGGCTCCAAGTAGCTGTGAGGAGTGACCGTACTGCTGGAGCTCGAGCGACGGGTTCTGCGCAAGTGCGGGAGGACACGAGAGCAGCACGGCAGACGTGGCGAGCGCGGCGAGCGCTCGCGCCGATCGTCCTGCCGGCTGCGTGCTGTTCATGTCGATCGCTTCAGCCCTGATGCGTCGACGAGGTCGACCCGAGGACACGCCATCTTTACCACCGTTCGTGAGCGAGTGGTAGTCGATTTGTGCGGTTTCTCACGCTTCCGCACTCGAACGAGCGGTTCTTGACACATTTCCGGCCGGCGCTTGCTCGTTTGGCCTCTCAAAAGAGTCATTTGCAAGACTCTTTCGGGTTTGCCTCGTGCGGCGCGCGCGACTTATTTTTGGCCACGTGTTTGTGGCGCGTCCTCTTTCCAGCGTCGTTCGACGTTCGGCCGCCGCCGGACTCTTTCTGTTGCGCGCCATGGTCGCGATCGCCGTCGTGTCGCGTCATCCTCCGCCGCATTTCGTTGAATCCGGTGCCGCCCTTCTGCTGTTGCTTGGGATCTCGACGCCAACTGCTGCAGCGGTCGTCACGGGATTCGAGCTGTGGCTGCTCGCGATGCGATCGGGTGCATGGACCTCTGCGCTGCTGGCGGCCATGGCGCTGGCGGTAGCGCTGATCGGCCCCGGCGGTTGGTCGGTGGATGCGCGGTGGTTCGGATGGCGCCGTATCGACATTCGCAGGCCCCGAAACAGCAGACCCGACGCTCGATCCAGCTGACCGCGAATGCATGGAGGTTCTGGCGCTGGTATGCGTACGAGTTCCAGATGCTGCAAATCAGCAATGTGTGGAGGGGTAAATGTTGAATCGCAACTCGACCGCGATCCTGGGCGCCCTGCTGTGTGCATCGCTGATGTTCGTCGCCAGCCCCGCCACGAGCCAGAGCTTCTACGGATCGCTCGTCAGTGTCGTGCAGGACGCCCAGGGCGGGGTGATTCCGGGGGCGACGATCGTGCTCACGAATACCGCCACCAGCGAGCGCCGCGAAGGCGTGAGCGCGGAAAATGGCGAATATCGCTTCGTGAACCTCGTGCCCGGCACCTACAGGCTCGAGGTCGAGCTGTCAGGGTTTCAGCGCTACGTAAGGGATCAGATCGAGGTCAACGTCCAATCGCAGCCGCGCATCGAGGTCGCGCTGCAGCTGGGCAGCCTCGCCGAGACCGTTCAAGTGACCGGTGCCTCGCCAGTGCTGCAGACCGAGAACGCCTCGGTTGGTATCGTGGTGAGCAGCCGCCCCGTGCAGGAGCTGCCGCTGAACGGCCGCAATGTGCTGAATCTGATTTCGCTGGCGCCCTCGGTCGTCCCGCAAGGTGGGAGCGAGGGCAGCCTGACCGGCAAGAACGTGTTCGCGGGCGGCAACTTCCAGATCGGCGGCGGCACGGCGAACCAGAGCGCCTCTTACTTCGACGGCGTGACGGTGCAGGATTCCGCCTACGGCAACATCGTCGTGCTGACGCCGAGCCCGGAGTCGGTCGCCGAGTTCCGCGTGCAGACCAACAACAGCAGCGCCGAGTTCGGGCGCTTCACCGGCGGCGTCATCAATATCGCGTCGCGGTCGGGCACGAATTACTATCAGTGGAAGCCTGTTCGAGTTTCATCGCAACAAAGCGCTGAACTCGAACACGTTCTTCGGCGAGCGGGCGGGATCTGGACAAACCGCCTTTCGTGCAGAACAATTTCGGCGGTTCGCTCGGCGGCCCGGTGTTCAAGGACAAGCTGTTCTTCTTCGGGAACTACGAAGGCTACCGTAACCGCGAGGGCGTGCTGTTCCGCCGCACGGTGCCGACGGCTGCCATGAAGGCCGGGGATTTCTCGGATTACCGGAACACCGCGACCGGCGCGGTCGTGCCCATCTACGATCCGTGGACGCAGTGCGGCATCAACAATCCCGGCACGGGGGTCTTCAACGGCGTCTGCGGCGCGCCTGGCGTGCCCAACCGCCAGCAGTTTCCCGGCAACATCATCCCGTCGAACCGCATCAGTCCCGATTGCGAGGAACTTCCTGAATTTTCCCATCTACGCCGAACCGACCGTGCCCGGCCGCTGGACCACCAACAATTTCGAGCGCAACGCCTCGATCGGCGGCGACAACGATCAGTACAACATTCGCGTCGACTACAACCTGAGTCGGAACCAGCGCATCCTCGGTCGCTACACCCGGTGGGAGTCGACGAACCTGCCCATTGACGTATACGGCAACGGCCAGACCTACGGCGATCCGTACTCTCCCGAGCATTTCATCACGACGCAGGTGATGGTGGCCGACACGCACACGTTCAACTCGTCGACGGTGCTGGACGTGCGGTTCGGGCTCATACGGTGGGACTACGATCGCACTCCTGGCAACCTCGGCACGGACCTCGTGTCCACGTTCGGGCTGCCGAAGACGCCGTACGGTGAGATTTCGGAACGCAGCGGAATCGCGGGAATGGAAACCATTCCAAACATCGAGGCCGGCCAGAACCACTTCATCAACTCAAGTCTCATCTATGCCGACGACCATACGTATTCGTTCACGCCGACGCTGACCAAAATCCTAGGCGATCACACGCTGAAGGCGGGCGCGAACATCCTGCACGGTGAAGTCGACTACTTTCAGAACAACACTCCGGGAGGCACGTTTACATTCAGCAGCGCGCCGACGGCGCTCGACGGCACGCAACCCGGGCCCAACCGGCGATCCTTTCGCCTCGTTTCTGATCGGTCAGCCCACCGGGGGCACCTACCAGTCATCGAGCTTTACTTATGGTCGCTCCCGGTACCAAGCGTACTTTGTCCAGGATTCCTGGCAGATGAACCCGCGGCTGACGTTGAACCTCGGATTGCGTCTGGAGAAGCCCGGTGCGTACTACGAGACGGGAGACCGCCTCGCGACCTTCAACCCCGACGGCGATCAACCCGCTTCTGGCGGGTCGGACGAACCCCGTAACGGGACAGCCCTACGTCGGTGCGTTCGAGTTGGTGGCGAGCGACACGCAACCGGAGCGCACTCTGAGGAAAAATCCGCTGCAGTTTGCGCCGCGTGTGGGCGTGGCGTACCGCATTACGGACAACACGGTCCTGCGCGCCGGCGGCGGGACGTTCTACGTGCCCTCGACAGTCCGATTTTTCGATGGGCCGACGGGCAACCCCGTGAACCAAAGAGTCAATAACATCGCGACCAGCGTCGACAACAACCGCACGTTCTTCGCCGACATGAGCAACCCGTTCCCGACCGGCGTCGAAAATTACCCGGGCCGCGACCCCAGCTTCCAGCAGGTGCTGCTTGGAGGCACCGGGGCTCACGTACTACCGCGATGAGGAGGGGTATCCCGGACGTTCGCAGCAGTTCAACGTGGCCCTGCAGCATCAGTTCGCCAACAACCTGTCGGCCGAGGTCGCCTACATAGGCCTCCGCGGGAGCCATCTCCCCAATACGCTGAACATGAATCAGCTGGGGTTGGAGCACATCGATCGCGCGGCGAACGACACGACCGTGTGCAGCTTGACGGGAAACGTGATCATTCCGCAGGGACAGCCCGGGTATACGCCGACACAGCGCGACACGTGTTACGGCGCCTACCTGCGACAGCTCGTCCCGAATCCGTTCGTGGGGTTGATTCGCGAAGGGGCGCTGTCGACGCCCATGGTTCAGCGCGCGCTTCTGCTGGTCCGGTTCCCGCAGTACACATCGGCAACCCGGCGGGGATATTTCGGCGAAAGCCGCTACAACGCGTTGCAGTTGAGAGCGGACAAGCGCTTCGGCGCCGGCGGCCTCATCAGTGCGAACTACACGTTCTCCAGGAACTACGGCAATGTCGAGACGGTGACGGGCTGGCTGGATGCGGCGGCCGGGAACCCGGTTGCCGGCTACCAGACCAACAACCTCGAGCAGGAAATGGCGCTCAGCAGCTTCGACGTCCGGCACAGGGTCGTCGTCAACTATGTCGTCGATCTGCCGTTCGGAGAAGGCAGGCGCTATGGGGCGGGAACGAGCGGATTGACCCGGGCGCTGATCAGCGGGTGGACCCTGAACGGTGTTACGACATTGCAGTCAGGATTCCCGCTCGCATTTACGGCGACCCCTAATCTGATCGGCTTGGGTTACGAATTGCGCCCGAACGTCGATCCGAACTGCGACAAGAAGGTGTCCGGCTCCGCACGCGATCGCCTGAATCGATGGTTCAACACTGATTGCTTCAGCGTGCCCAATGCGGGTTTCGTCGCCGGTGATGCGTCCACCGACCCGGCACTGCGGTGGAAGCTTGGCAACGCAACGAGGACCGACCCCGACCTGCGCGCGCACGGCGTCTACAACTGGAACCTGGCTGTCGCGAAGACGACGCGGATGGGCGATCGCGTCAACCTGACGTTCCGCATCGAGGCGTTCAATCTGTTCAATCGTGTACAGTTCGGTCCGCCGAACACGCAGGCGAGCACTGCGGCCAACAACACGTTCGGCCAGGTGACAACGCAGGTGAACCAGCCGCGGCTGATGCAGCTGGCGATGCGTATGACGTTTTGATTGGTTGGTGGGAAGTGGTGCTTGATGGCTGCTCGTTAATAGTCGGCGGCAAGGGCGCGGAGCGCTCCCCGGCAGCCACTAATCACGAACGGCGATGGAGTTCGAAACGGATGCGAATCCTGGCGGCAGGAGTGTGCTTTCTTCAGCTTGCCGCCACTCCGAGCGCAGCGGAACCCGAGTTGGTGAAGCTTGCCGTAAGCGAAGGCAGGGATATCCGTTTTACCCATCTGACCAGCAGGGACGGCCTGCCTTTCGGACAAATTCGCGACATCCTTCAGGACGATCGGGGCTTCTTGTGGTTCAACACCTCGAACGTGCTGAGCCGGTACGACGGTTATCAGTTCAAGACGTACCGTCGTGATCCGGCCCACCCGAACTATCCGTCCGCGGGCTTTCTCCACTTTATTTTCAAGGACCGCTCCGGCTTTCTCTGGGTCAGCTCCAACGAATCTCTCGATCGGTTCGATCCGGTCACGGAAACCACAACCCGGTTCGCCGTTGACCGCAATGGTCCGAACAGTGTCCTCGGGCCAGTTCGGCACATCAGCCAGGATCGGGCGGGAATCCTGTGGCTGTCTACTGATGACGGCTTGCATCGGCTGGATCCCGCAACCGGTGAATTCCGCCACTACTCTCACGATGCCGCGGATTCCGCGAGTCTCAGCAGTTCCGTCGTGAGATCGACCTACGAGGACCGGGAGGGCACGCTCTGGGTGTGCACCGTGGCGGGTCTGGATGCTTTCGACCGGCACACGGAAAAAGTGACGGACCGGATCCGCCTGAATGTGCCCGAGGCACTTGTGGTCAAGGCGCTCGAGGACCACGCGGGCGTGCTGTGGATCGTTTACCTGTCCGGTAACGGCGTGGCCTCCTGGGATCGCCGGGCGCGTCGGCTCACCCTGTATTCGGTCGGCGATGGCGAGCCTCCGGGCACAGCGCTCAGTGGGGCGCAGGGGATTCACGAAGACGCCGACGGCAACCTGTGGCTGGCGACGAGAGGTACCAGGGCTAGCGGCCTGGTCAAGATCGATTCGAGCCGGAAGAGCGCGGTGCGATATCGGCACTCGACGGTCGATCCGGAGAGCCTCGGCGAAGACATGCTCATGTCGGTGTTCGAGGACCGGGAGGGGAGCATCTGGGTGGGCACGGCAACAACCGGAGTCGACCGGTTTCAGAGAAAACCGCTGCCTTTCAAGCGCTACCGGAATGAGCCCGGCAATCCGCAGAGTCTTTTGCGAACGTCGGTCACCACGCGTGTATGTGGACAGCCAGGAGAACATCTGGGTAGGCAGTGCCCTCGGCCTGACGCGGATCGATGGAAAAAGCGGACAGTACAGCTTCTTTCAGAACGCAGGGTCCGATTCGGCGAACCTCTCTAATCCGTTTGTCATCTCGCTTGCAGAGGACCGCGCCGGTTTCCTATGGGTCGGCACGTATGGTGGATTGAACCGATACGATCCGCGGACAGGCAGGTTTACCGCATACCACCACAATCCAGACGATCCCCACAGCCTGAGCCACGACGTTGTATTCAGTCTGTTCGTGGACCGTCAAGGTACTCTTTGGGCGGGAACTGGCGATGGCTTCAGCCGCCTCGAGGATCCGGCCACGGGCCGCTTCCGGTCCTGGAAGATCGGTTCGGCCGGCGGATCGCCACAGGAGGTCGGTGCCATCATTGAGGATCCTGATGGCGTCTTGTGGCTGAACAGCGGGACGCTTCAGCGTTTTGATCCCAGGAGCGGACGCTTCACCGCTTATAAGCTCGATCCGTCCCGAACGCGAACGGCGGAACGGGAAAGTTCCGCTGCGCTCGATTCGGAAAGCAGAGCAGATAGAGAATAGCTCGCTTGCCATAGATCGATCGGGCGTTCTCTGGGCGGCGACCGCCAATGGATTAGTCCGCTTCGATCGCGAGCGCGAGGACTACACGATTTACGACGAACGCGACGGCCTCCCGGGCAGTTCCGTCCACGACATCCTCCAAGATCGCGACGGGAATCTGTGGGTGAGCAGTTTGGGCGGATTATCCCGGTTCAACCCGCGCACGAGAACGTTCACTAACTACCATGACACCGACGGCTTGGCCGGAAACGCCTTCGAGGGCTATTCGGCCGCCTCCCAATCCCGGGGCGGTCAGATGTTCTTCGGCAGCAAGAGCGGGCTCACGTCATTCTGGCCGGACCAGATCGTCGAGAACCCATACATCCCGCCTGTGGTCCTCACGCAGTTCTCATTGCGGAACGTGCCGGTGGCGCCTGGCCCGGGCGCCGTCCTCGCAGAGTCCATCACGTCGACGCCCTCCTTGACGCTGTCTCACGATCAGAACCTGTTCTCCTTCGAGTTCGCGGCTCTGAGCTACGTGGACCCGCAACGGAACCAGTATCGGTACATGCTCGAGCCGCTCGACCGTTCCTGGAACCCGGTGGACCCCCAGCGCCGGATAGCGACCTTCACGACACTGCCCGCCGGGCACTACACGCTGCGCGTTCAGGGCTCGAATAATCGCGGGGTGTGGAATGAAGACGGAGTGACTCTGCGCCTGGAGGTTCTCCCCCCGTGGTGGGGCACGACGTGGTTTCGCGGTGTGTGCGCGGGAGTTTTTGTGGCGCTGCTGTGGGCGGGTTACCAGTTGCGTGTCCGCCAATTGCATCACCAGTTCGACATGACGCTCGACGCGCGCGTTGGGGAGCGGACCCGAATCGCCCGGGAACTGCACGACACGTTGCTGCAAAGCTTCCACGGTCTGCTGCTGCGGTTCCAGACGGCGTCGTACCTGCTGCCGGAGCGCCCGGCAGAGGCGAAACAGAAACTGGATGGTGCGATTGAATACGCTGCGAAGGCGATCACCGAAGGGCGGGACGCGGTGCAAGGCTTGCGGTCGTCGACCGTCGAAGGCAACGATCTCGCGCTGGCGATCAGGACCGCTTGGCGACGAGCTCGCGACCGGAGCGACCGCCCATCCACCGCCTGCATTTCGTGTCGGAGTCGAGGGATACGCGCGACATTTGCGCCCGATTGTTCGTGACGAGATCTACAAGATTGCGGCGGAAGCCCTGCGGAACTCCTTCGGGCACGCGCAGGCCGGGCAGGTCGAGGTCGAGATCCGGTACGACAGCGATGAGTTCCGATTGCGGGTGAGGGACGACGGCAAAGGCATCGATCAAGCGGTTCTCGCGGCCCAAGGTGTCGAGGGACACTACGGACTGCGCGGCATGCCGGAACGTGCCGCACTGATTGGGGGGAAACTGGCGGTGTGGAGCGAGGTCGGCGCAGGAACGGAGGTGGAGCTGCGGATTCCAGCCAGCGCCGTCTATGCGACAGCGCGGAGGCGCTCCTGGTGGTCACGACTGTCTGCCTCCAGCATGCCGGCAGAAGAGAGAGGAGATGCGTCTTGACGGGTGGCAGCTCGCCGATTCGGATTCTCGCGGTCGACGACCATCCGCTCGTTCGCGACGGGATCGCCGGACTCATCGCGATTCAGACCGACATGACCTTGGTGGCGCAAGCCGCGAACGGCCGCGACGCGATCCAGCAATTCCGGATGCATCGTCCGGACGTCACGCTGATGGACCTGCAGATGCCGGAAATGAACGGCCTTGACGCGCTCATCGCCATTCGGACGGAGTTTCCGGATGCAAGAGTCATCGTGCTGACGACATACGAGGGCGATGTGCACATCCTCCGCGCCTTGAAGGCCGGTGCTCAGGGGTACCTGCTCAAGAACACGCTCCATTCGGAATTACTGCAAACCATCCGAGCGGTCCATGCCGGCAGGAGGAGTCTGTCGCCCGAGGTCTCGTTCCAGGTCGCCGAGCATGTGAGCGATCAGACCCTCACACCAGCAGAAGTCGCTGTGTTGCGCCTGATCGCCGACGGGAACGCGAACAAGCAGATTGCAGATCAGCTCCGCGTTACAGAAGACACCGTCAAAGGGCGAGTCAAGAGCATTCTTGCGAAACTTGACGCCAATGACCGGACGCACGCGGCGATCATCGGCCTGAAGAGAGGAATCATTGACCTCTCTAACGTCTAGCAGCGTGCCGGCCCCGCCGCACACCTGTCGCCGCCGACCCTAAAGAGTCACTCCCACGACCCGGCCGGGGGGTCGCAGTTGCGCCGCCACGACGAATAATCGTGTCGAGGTACGTGTTGCGACGCCTGTATTCAACCTTCGCCGGCGGTTGGCCAGGGATCGGCTTGCTGTTGATGCGGCTGGTCGTCGGCGCGGTAATTCTCTGGCATGTGGGCCCGCGGCTCTGGAGCGGTCCGCCGCTGCTCACAGGTCGCCGGCTACGCGTT
The DNA here is from genome assembly GCA_963807105.1 of uncultured Acidobacteriota bacterium. Lineage (GTDB taxonomy): Bacteria > Acidobacteriota > Vicinamibacteria > Vicinamibacterales > UBA2999 > DASPWV01. Next base: position 33,054 of record CAWEAM010000005.1, read on the forward strand.
GCTGGCCCTTGGCGCATTCCTTCTCATCGCGGGGTTATGGACGCCAATCGCTGGAGTGATGGTCGCCGCTGTCGCGATGTCCGAGATGCTCACGAGGCGAACCTCCCACCGGTCACCTTCTCGCGGCCACCATCGCCGGCGCACTGGCGATGCTCGGACCCGGCCGGTTGTCGATCGATGCCCGGCTCTTCGGATGGAAGCGCATCGACATCCCAGTGCACAAGAAGTTATCCCCGAGAGTCCGCTGAGACCGGAACGCCATACCCGAAAGGGTCTCCGCGAACCAGCCTGCCGAGTCGTCTGAATCCACCCTTGTAGGTCGTCGGACGCGCTCCAACCGAGTCGTCGGAAGACACCCTTCGAAGCCGTCTCACCAACGCTTATGAGCCGATGAATGCGCCCGAACGGAGGTTGTGGCCGCTCCCGTGACCAACCAGAATCGCCGAAGACAGGGAGGGCTATCGCGATGTTAGCTATGAAAGAAAGCGTTGCCGACCTTCAGAGTGCGATATGTCGACAGCTCGCTGGAGCTGCTCCGCGAACTCGCGGTCACGAATAACGTTGCCGCCGCGCTGCCACGGCTCTCCGCCATCGCGAGACAGATCCTGCCGCACGACGCTTTGCGCATTGCGTGCTTCGACCAGCGTGGGAGACCGATCGTGAACGCGTCGACCGCGGAGCTACCCGACGTGGCAGCGTCCGAAGACGACAACGTGATCATCGACGATCTGCGGGCAAGGGCGATCGGCGGATCCGTCGCCTCGCACGCGACCGCGCGGCTGGTGAGCGTGGGCTACCGCTCGGTGCTGGCAGTGTCGACGCGCGCGCCGGAACCGCTCGTGCGCGTGGCGTTCTGGTCGAAGCAGCCCGCGGCGTTCGATCGTACGCACGTGCCGCTCGCGCGGTGGATCGCGTACCACTTCGGCTTCGGAGCGTCTTGCGGCGAACTGGGCAAAGTCTCCCATCGCCCGGAGAAGGCGCCGGCGCAGCACGTCGACGCGAGCGTGCAGCGAGGCGTCGATCGTCTGGAGGCCGCCACACAGTTGCAGGTCGTCGGCGAATCGCCCGAATGGCGTGACGTGCTGCGCAAGGCGACGCCAGGTCGCCCCGACGGACACCACCGTGCTGATTACCGGCGGGTCGGGCACTGGCAAGGAAGTCGTGGCGCGGTTCATCCATGCGGCGTCAGCGCGGAACTCCGGGCCGTTCGTGGCGCTGAACTGCGCCGCGCTGCCCGAGCAACTGCTCGAGTCGGAGCTCTTCGGATACGAGCGCGGGGCGTTCACCAGCGCACAGATGGCAAAGCCGGGGCAGGTGGAACTCGCTTCAGGCGGCGTGCTGTTCCTCGACGAGGTCAGCGAGATGAGTCTCTCCGCGCAGGCCAAGTTCCTGCGCGTTCTGCAGGAGCGCGAGTTCCAGCGGCTCGGCGGGACGCGCCTCTTGAAAGCGAACATCCGGGTGATCGCGGCGACCAACCGCGATCTGCGCAAAGCTGTCGAGCGCGGCGACTTTCGCGAGGACCTGTTCTACCGCCTCGGCGTGTTCGATATCGAGATTCCGCCATTGCGCGCCCGTCCGGCCGATATCGTGCCGCTGAGTGAGACGTTTCTGCAGGAGATCGGCAGGTCCTTCGGTCGGCCACCTGTTGGTCTGACACGCGAGGCGCAACAGGCCCTTCTCCAATATGACTGGCCTGGGAACGTGCGGGAGCTTCGCAACGTTCTGGAGCGGGCGGCGATTCTCAGCGAAGGCGGATTGATCGAGCCGAGCCATCTGAGCCTGCAATCAGGCACCAGGTCACCGCGCAACGACGCAACCGATCTGAACGCCATCGAACGCACCACGATTGTGCAGGTTCTGCACGAAGCCCGGGGAAACAAAACGAAAGCGGCACGGCGACTCGGGCTGTCGCGAACGCAGCTTCATTCTCGGATTCGAAAGTACAGCCTCGAGGAAGCCGCCATCGCGTAATCGGCGTGGGCGAGGTCAACGGCGACGGAGGAAGTCATGAACAACGAAGCCAACACCGCCGGTGTGCGAATCAGTAACTGGACATTGGCTACGGGAACGAAGCCAGGGGCACGTGACGTGTCCTCGCCACCCATGATGAGCACCCCTGTCCGTGGAGAGCCCGAGCCCAAGTCGTCGTGAGTTGTTGAACAGATTGAGCGAAGAGGTGTTTCGGTATCGCTCGGTAGGCTCGCCCGAATCGCTTTCCAGGCGTGCTCGTTCACCGTTCGCACACCTGTCCCCGTTCGATGGCGCCGAGCGCAGCCCTCGGTGGCGGCACGGTCGCTGCCCATCAAGCGGGAACTCGGTACGGAACGCAACGGTTCCAAGAACCGGTGCACGTGCAGGACAGCCCTGAAGACGGCTCGCTCTGACAACTGCTCGACCACCTGATGGATCTCTCCAAAAGTGGACGCTGCTTCATCCGTGTAACTCGCGGACACTACGGTAGTTCCGCCGAAGCCTGGTTCACCAAGGAACCGCTACCTTCTCGCGGCTTTCGAGAAGCCGCCGGAAGCGACCGCCGCCGCCGGCGATCGCGGAGCTTGGTAGGGACAATTTCAGGGACAATCCGCTCTGAATTCGGGTTCCCGTAACTCCAACACTGTCGTAAACATAGGAAACTCGCCACGGTGAGGTGGCCGAGAGGCTGAAGGCGGCGGTTTGCTAAGGTCGCCCGAGATTCCAGAACGGGCCTGAAATCGACGATTTCAGGCCCGTTTTTCATGGGTAGCTTGGTTGGCGTTGGCTGCCGATTGATGGATCTCGGACCGAGTTTGGGCACACTGGCGGGCACACTGGAGCCGACGCCAACGTGTGCCTATCAAGCACACATCGTGATACCCTAAAATGGCGGTGAAGTACTTCGACTGGGACGACGCGAAGAACGCGAAGCTCAGGACGGAGCGCGGCATCGGGTTCGAGGACATCGTCTTCCACATCGAGCGCGGTGATCTGCTCGACATTCTGGAACACCCGAACCCCGACCGTTACGCTGGCCAGCGCATCTTCGTCGTCCAGCGGGAGGGCTACGTGTACCTGGTGCCGTTCGTCGAGGACGAGCACGCGGTGTTCCTGAAGACGATCATCCCGAGCCGAAAGGCGACGAAGGGGTACCTCGGTGAGGAGTCGGACCATGAAGATTGATGCCGACGAGAAGGAGCTGCTCGAGTCCGTCGAGCGCGGCGAGTGGAAGTCCGCCGGCGGCGGCAAGCGCGGGCGAACTCGGTACTCCCGCTACGCTAAGGCCACATTCCGCAAGGACCGGCGGCTGAACATCCGGCTGTCGAGCAAGGACCTGGAGGCGATTCAGAAGCGGGCGCTCGCCGAGGGGTTGCCGTATCAGACGTTGATCGCGAGCCTGCTGCACAAGTACGCGACCGGGCGGCTCAAAGAAGTCTAGGGGCAATCAGCTCACTCCGATGGCCGCGAACCGTAGAGATCGACGCCATCACTGTGGCCCACGATATCTACCCTCACCACATGTTCCTGATCGAGGACGGGAATGATGTCGTCGGCCATCGTCTCGCACTTCGCGGACCGGTGCCATCGTTGCTTTTGCCGAACGCGCGGCTGTCGATAGGATGACGCGGTAATTCTGCTTGAAGGGTTCCATCTGCCACGCGCCGAATTCGATGGACGCGCCGTTGGCGTGAAGCAGCACGAGCTCCGGTCCCGTTACGTAGACCTCATAGCGGATCGACGCACCCACGGCGCCAGGTCCAAGCATGCGCTGAACGTCGACGAAGTAGCGGATGCTCGGCTGCGGCGGCGTGTTCGGATTCTGCCAGCCGTGATACATCCGCAGCTTGAGTCATGGCCGTCCGCCAGCCAAGTTGGGTGCCCGGCTGCAGCATCGGAGGAAATGCGCCGGCCTTCCCTGTTTCGGTCGGCGCTTATAGAGACTTGGCGAACTCCACCTGCGCGGAAGTGAGGCGATGGCGCATCAGCGCCCCTGCAAGTTGCCTGCGCGCGGCAGAAGTCCGGCAGACCACCGTCCTTTGCCACCAGTGACAGACACGGTCGGCGGTATACTGTTCCGCTTCCGACGTGAGCGCTAGCTCGGAGGGCGACATGATTGTGTGGAGGTCTAGGACCGTCGAACTTTGCGCCGTGGTTGTATTGCTCGGGGGAGCGATGTCCGGCACCGCGAATCAGCGCGGTGCGCAGGAGTTCAGCTCGCGAACGGTGGATCAGGTCGACCTGTACCACGGCGTCACGGTGCGCGACCCGTATCGGTGGCTGGAAGACGCCAGCGCCCAGGAGACGAGAGCGTGGATCGATGTACAGAACCAGCTTACCGGGACCTACCTCGACACCGCACCGTTCAGACGTCAAGTCGAGGAGCGCGTGCGCGCACTCAACGCGTTCACCCGGACGCTCGGTCCGAAGCCGTGTTGCGGGCCGTTGCAGGCCGGACCGTACATCTTCTTCGCAAAGCAGGAACCAGGTCAGCCGCAGCCAGTTGTGTTCGTTCAGCGCGGCCTGCGCTCCACCCCACAGGTGTTACTGAACCCGAACGAGTGGTCTGCCGACGGCACTGCATCGCTCGGGCAGTTCGCTCCCTCGCGCGATGGTCGGTATGTGCTCTACGGCGTCAGACAGGGGGCTCTCAGTGGCAGGAGACCGGATCATCGAGGTCGGGTACGCGAAGTCATTTGCCTGATCGACTTCCGTGGATTATCGGCCAGTACACCAGCTGGCGCGGCGACGGATTCTTCTATGCGCGGCCGGCGCCGCCACCTTCCGGTCAAGAACTCACGGCGCCAGTCGAGCACCACTCTGTGTACCACCATCGACTGGGAGCTCCCCAAGCAGAAGACCGGCTCATTCACAGCGAACCCGAGCACCCGAAGCGGCACCACAACTTGATCGTGAGCGCGGATGACCGGACGGCAGTTCTTGTCAGCTCCCCGCCGGAAGGCGGTGGGCGATACACGGACGTGCGCGTGCGCGATCTGGATCGGGAAGGCCCCTGGCGGTCCATCACCTCGGATGCGAGCATCGACTTCGATGTCGTCGATGTGACAGGCGATGTGATGCTCGCGCGGACCACGCTGGGCGCACCACGCGGCCGTGTCGTCCGCGTCGACTTGCAGGCTCCGGAGGCGGCCAACTGGCAGACGCTCGTCCCCGAACAGGCCGACCTGATGCAGTTGGTAACCGCCGCAGGTGGTCGCCTCTTCATCCGGTATTTGCGAGACGTGGCCAGTCGCGTGCAGGTCCACCGATTGGATGGGACGCTCGAGCACGAGTTGCCGCTGCCAGGCGTCGGACTTGTCAAGGGTATTCTTGGTGGGCCGTCGGACGATGCGATCTTCTATGTGTTCACATCGCTGGCGACGCCCGACACGATTTACCGGTACGAGATCGCGACGCGCACGAGCACGGTTTTCGCCCAGCCTCGAATGCCCGCCGTCGCCCTGAACAATTTCGAGACGACGCAGGTCTTCTACACGGGGAAGGACGGAACCCGGATTCCCATGTTCCTCGCGCACAAGAAGGGTCTCGGGCGCAGCGGCGCTCATCCCACGCTGCTCGAGGCATACGGAGCATTTGGCATCATCAGGTGGCCCATGTTCGACGCGTCGCGCCTGGCGCTGCTCGAGCAGGGCTTCGTCTACGCCCTCGCCAACATTCGCGGCGGCGGCGAGTACGGCGCGGCGTGGCATGAGGCTGGCCGGGGTCTGCGCCGTCAGAACACGTTCGACGACTTCATCGCCGCAGCGGAATGGCTGATTGCGAGCAAGTACACGTCACCATCCAAGCTGGCCATCCATGGCGTCTCGAGCGGCGGGACGCTGGTTAGCGTCGTCGTCAACCAGCGTCCCGACCTGTTTCGCGCCGCCGTCCCCGAAGCCGGTGTGATGGACATGCTGCGCTTCCAGCGGTTCACGGGTGGCGTACAGTGGATCGGTGAGACCGGATCCAGCGACGACCCGAAACAGTTCACGTTTCTCCTCAGCTACTCGCCCCTGCACAATATCCGGCGCGATGCCGAGTATCCTGCCATTCTCGTGTTGACCGCCGATCGGGACGATCGAGTCGTTCCGGCTCATTCCTACAAGTACGCCGCGGCCCTCCAGTCGCACGTCCAGAGGCGGCGCCCCGTGCTCCTGCGGATCGACTCGCAATCGGGTCATGCGAGCAGCAGCCTGCACAAGCAGATGGACACGGCTGCCGCGATGTACACGTTCTTGATGCGTGAGCTCAACGCCGCGCCGAAGCGAGTGCAGTAGACGGCCCCTGCCGGGATGTTGCCTGATCCCGAGATGGGCGACGAATCTGCGCCAACAGGTACTGGCGTCGCCACGCGTTCAGAGAGGAGTTGGCGCGAGCGTGTGAGAGCCTGGGTGTGTTCATGCCAGCCTGAACTCAGCGTCGCGTGGGGCCCTATCGGTTTCCTTCTTCTTGCGTGAGCAGGTGTACGCGCTGATGCGACAGCCCCAGGAGGCGAGCGGCATCGCGCGCGCTCATCTTCAGTTTCCCGGTTCGCAAGACGCGGACGGCGCGTCGAGCCGCCCGGACTGCACGTCGGTCCCCTTCGTCGGCCTTTTTGCGAAGACTCACGTAAGCCCGAATCGCCCTTGGCACTCGGCAGCTTCACATCGTCCACAATGGGACCTTGCGCGCATCGTCGACGAACAGGTCCAGCGCCTCTCGGATGCGGCGCCGAGCCTCGTCGACGGTGCGCCCCTGCGTATGGCAGCCACGTACACCGCGCACCGTGGCCACCACCCACCAGCCCGAGTCGTCTCGCTCATAGGCTACGCGATAAGACTTCACGGCTTCTTCAACCATCCCTTTCCCAGGCACGGCTCCTAATCGCGCTCGATGTGGCGCAGCAGACCGGGCCCGATGTCTTCACCCGCATGAACCGGTACGGTCGTCGCACACCACCGGCCGCATTCGATGCGTAGATGCGAACCTCGTTGCCCGGCTCTCGACGCAGCCGAAGGACCTCAGGATGCGCCGAAGGTCCTTCGCGGTCACGACAATCAGGGTAGCCGATCGGTGCCGGATGTCTCTATGGGGATAGACAGATGCCACCTCGCGCGCCGGCAGCGAACTCAGCTGGCGACGGTCGTCTGGTTCGGAACCCTCGCCGCGGTGAACCGATCACTAGCACTCGTTGTTCGACACACTGGAGCACCGCAGCGACGCACAACGCGCGCCATCAGCGCGCCCCGGATTCACAGCGCCGTTTCGCGAGTGTGCCCAAAGTCCGCGGGGATCTCTCGTGAAATCCAGCGATTCTCGGGCCGAATTCGACGAAGGCGGCGGTTTGAAAAACCGTTGTAGGTGCCCGAGAAAAAGTTGGATCGCGCAAGTCCTGATTTCACGTACACTTAACGTCTGCGGTGAGGTGGCCGAGTGGCCGAAGGCGGCGGTTTGCTAAACCGTTGTAGGGCCTAAAAGCTCTACCCAGGGTTCGAATCCCTGCCTCACCGCCAGTTAAGTGCGCTAGCCGTTGATCTTCCCTTCGGAGACCGTCCCCGTCTCCACAGTGTCTCCAAAATTCTGCAAGACCGCCGGCTGATCGAGCCTCTACGCTCTGGCGCCGGCAATCAGCCGACACGGCGCATCCTCATCGAGCCGCGCGGCTCACACCGGTTGTCGTCGCAAACGCTGCTCGATATCCCGGTGTCGAGGACGATCTCCGCCGGTGGCAACGGACTTGTTGAGTTGCTGCTCGACGTTCTCTCCACATAACGAAAGAGGGCTACGAGCTGGCCGACTCGATCGAGACTCTGCAATACGGACCTGGATGGGCGGAGGTCGTCATCGACGGTGACACGGTGTTCGACATTCAACTCGTCCGACGGTAGGACGCGAGTAGAATCGCCGAACTGGCGACAACCATGCGGATGAGTCCGCGCGCTGGCGCGGTTCTCTCCCTCCGGCAGGTCCTGGTTCTCTGCTGCGCCGTGCTCGGCGTCTACCTTGCGGCGATCACGATCGAAGCCTCGTACGACGCGTCGGGAGCCTCACGCTTTCTGACCGACGCCGAAGATCTCGACATCTACTACCGCATCGGGCTGTCCTACCCGACGAACCGTGTGCCTTACCTCGAGGTAGTGTCGGAATACCCGCCGCTCGCGACGCTCGCCTTTGCGACGCCGTTTCTCCTCACGCCATCGTGGACGGGAGGTGACGCCGGATCGATATCGCATCCGCTGGGCATGGCTGATGGCGGTGGTGCTCGCGGCGACGGTCTACCTGGTCGCGCGCGTGCGTGTGGGCAATGGGCTGGGAGCGGCGCCGGCGCTGTTGCTGCTCCTTCCGTCGACGCTTTACTTCAGCCTTTCGCGCTTCGACGTGCTCTGCGCGTTCGTGTTCTGCGGCAGCCTGCTGGCGTTCGCGCGTCAGCGATACCTCCTCGCCCACTTTCTGCTCGCCGTCGCGACCTTCGTGAAGTGGTATCCGGCGCTCGCTTTCCCTGTGTACGTCGCCTTCCACCTGGCAGAAGAGGGTGTGGACGTCCGCCGGCTGCGGGCGCTGATGCGATCCCGGACGCTCGGATACAGCGCCGTGTTCATCGCGAGTATCGTCGTCTTCGTGCTCGCCTCGATCGCCGCGTTTACATGGCGAGGTGTCCTCGCGCCGTACTTGCTTCACGCCGAGCGCGGCGCGCAGTATTTCAATCTGTACTGGGTGTTGGAGCAGTATCGATCGCCACTCGGCCTCGAGGGAGCGGCGTGGACTGTCGTCGATGTCGCGTTCGCAGGTCTCGCCTTCTCGATCGTGCCGATTCTGTTACTCGTCCGCGTGCAGTCGCTGCGCGACCTGTTCCGCTATGCGATTCTCGGCATCTATCTCTTCATCACGTTCTCGCGCATCGATTCACCGCAATGGATCCTCTGGTACGTCCCGCCGATGCTGATGTTCGTGCGCGATCCGCGTACGCTGTTGACGCTGGCATGCCTGAATGTCTGGAACTACGCGGTGTTTCCCATCGGCTTCGACGCCCTGGGAATGACATCGACGACGTTCTCCCTGCTGGTCTTCGGGAACGAGAGTGCTTGGGGCTCCGCCGATCCGACGCAGGCCGCGTTTTCACCGGCGGGCCTCATCCTCGGCAAACATGAACCAGATCAGCCGCGCTCGCGTCCGAGCTGCACGAGTCGCCGCTTGATTGGATGATCTTCGTCGGCAACGGCAAGACGCCGGAGCAGCTCCGCTTCAACTCGCCGTCTCGACAGCCCCATCGGTCGCCTGCGCGCACTCGCGGGATTTCGCGCAACGTCGACTATGCTCGGATCATCCGTCGATGCGCCTGGCCAAGCCGTTCGATGCCGTTCTGCTGATCGCGTTCGGCGGACCGCAGGGTCCGGCAGATATCGGTCCGTTTCTGACCAACGTGCTGCGCGGGCGTCGCGTCCTGCCCGCACGGGTGGATGAAGTGGCCCATCACTACGAGCTCTTCGGCGGAGTGTCGCCGATCACCAGGTTCACCATGCAGCAAGCCGAAGGGCTGCGGGCGCGCCTGGAGGCTGCCGGATCGCCGTTGCCTGTGTTTGTCGGTATGCGCAACTGGCATCCATACCTGGGCGACGCCATCGCGGACATGTCGCGACGCGGCGTCCGGCGCGCGATTGGCTTCATCGCCGCGGCGCACGCCAGCTACTCCAGCTGCCAGCAGTATCGGGAGAACGTGCGCGACGCGCGGCAGGAGGTTCGAGCGGCCGGCCTGGCCGACGTCGAGCTCACCTACACGTCCGGCTGGCATGCGCACGACCTGTTCATCCGCGCCAACGCCGAGCACGTCGCGAACGCGCTGGCGCGGATGCCGGCCGCCGCCGCGGCGCGCGCGCGGCTGATCTTCACTGCGCACAGCATCCCCGTGAGCATGGCGGCGCAGTCCAAGTACGAGGAGCAGTTGCACGAGTCGGCCCGAAAGGTTGCCGCGGCATTGGATCGCGCTGACTGGGTTGTCGTCTACCAGAGCCGCAGTGGCCGACCTGAGGATCCCTGGCTGGGTCCGGACATCTGCGACTACCTTCGATCGGCGCGGGCGGAAGGCCTCGATGCCGCGGTGGTGTCGCCGATCGGGTTCGTGTGCGATCACATCGAGGTGCTATACGACCTCGACGCCGAGGCGGCGGAGGTCGCGCGCGACCTCGGGCTCACCTTCGCGCGTGCGTCGGCGGTGAACGACAACCCGCATTTCCTCGACATGATGGCCGATGTCGTCCTCGCCACGACGCGGCGCTTCGGCAACGCGCGGCCGCTGCCGTTCAGGCTCTGAGCGGCCAAACCGGGCCGCCTGACCACTGGCTGTAGTATCCAGCGGTGCTCCTGCCATCCACAGCGATGAAACCGCGCGATGAACGATCAAGCGGATTCCGGCTGCGAAACACCGCACGCGCCAGGCGATTGCCGGGCACGGGCAGTCGAGGAGCGCGCGAAAAGGCGACCGTCCCTCTTACAATTGCACCCGCGTGATCGAGGGTGTGGCGTCAGACCTTCCGGCCGGATCCGCCGAGACATTGCTGGATCGCGCCCGCGACCTGCTGCGCAATCTGCTCGTTGCCGGCGCCTACTGGGCGCTTGCGGAGCTGACCCTGCTTCCGGCCACGTCAGCCGGAACCGTCACTCCAATGTGGCCTGCGGCAGGGCTCGCGGTCGCGGCAACGCTGCTTGGCGGCGCCCGACTCCTGCCTGGCGTCCTCCTGGGATCGTTCCTGACGATGGTCACCCGCGTTCCGATGTGGGCGGCGCTGGCCATCGCCGCCGGGACGACGCTCGAAACGTTCGTCGATCTCACGCTGCTGCGGCGCCTGCGATTCGACGGCCGCCTCGAGCGCGTCCGCGACGCGCTCGAACTGGGCCTGATCGTCGCGCCCGCCGGGGCGCTGCTCTCAGCGGCCATTGGCACCACGACGACCTTCCTGCTCGGAGTGTTTCCGTCGAGCGACTTTGCGTATTCCTTTTTGTTGTGGTGGATGCGCAACTGGCTGGGCGTGCAGATCGTCGTCGCGCTGGCCGCGACCTGGGCGCGGTCACGCCGCATCCAATGGAACGCGCGCCGGGTTTTCGAGGCGACGGCGGTCATCGCCAGCCTCACGGTGTTCAGCGAGTTGCTCTTCGGCTTGTGGTCGGTTTTCCCGGGGCCGAACCTGCCGATGGCGTTCTTGTTTTTTCCGCTCGTCGGGTACGCGGGCCTGCGGTTCGGGCCAGCCGGCGCGGCGACGCTCGTCACCCTGGTCGCGATCATGGCGCTGCCCGTCGCGGCCATGGGACTGGGTCCGTTCGGCGAGCTGCCGCTCGCCGTGACGCAGACCATTCTCCACGTCTTCCTGCTGCTCGGCTCGTTGAGCGGACAAACGCTCGCCGGCATCATGGCCGAGCGCGAGGAAGCGATGCTGCGCCGGATGTCGCTCGAGGAGCAGCTGCGTCATGCGCAGAAGATGGAAGCCGTGGGCCGGCTCGCCGGAGGCATCGCGCACGATTTCAACAATCTGCTCACGGCGATCATCGGCTACGCCGAGATCGTGATGGTGGGGTTCGACCCGAAGGATCCGCGGCGTGCCGACGCCGAGGAAATCAAGCGTGCGGCCGAGCGCGCGGCCGAGCTCACGCGGCAGATGCTCGCGTTCAGCCGGCGTCAGGTGATGCAGCCGAAGGTCGTGGACCTCAACGTCGTCCTGCAGAAGGTCGAGCCGATGCTGCGCCGCGTGATTGGCGAAGATATCGTCATGACCATCACGCCGAAGGCGACGGCCCCGTCGGTGCGGGTCGATCCGGGCCAGCTGGAGCAGGTGGTGATGAACCTCGTCGTCAACGCGCGCGACGCGATGCCCAAGGGCGGCCGGCTCACCGTGGAGACCAGCGACGCGATCTTCGACCGCGAGGGACTGCCGCCCTCGGCCATGCCGGGCCCGTATGTGATGCTTTCGGTATCGGACACGGGCATCGGGATGTCACCGGAGGTCCGCGCACGAATCTTCGAGCCGTACTTCACGACCAAGGAGATCGGCAAAGGTACCGGGCTGGGCCTTTCCACGGCATACGGCATCGTTCAGCAGAGTGACGGGTTCATTCAGGTCAACAGCGAGCCCGGCCAGGGCACGACGTTTCGTGTCTTTCTGCCCCGTTCGGAAGCGGCGGTCGAGGTGCTGGCGGGCGTCGTCCCCGAGGATGCGCCCGGCGGGACGGAGCACATCCTGTTGGTCGAGGACGATTCGTCGGTGCGCCGGTCGACTCGCGAAACGCTCATCCGACTCGGGTACAGTGTGACGGAGGCGGCGTCGGGCCGCGCGGGTCTGGCGCTCGGGAGCGACGACACCCGGCACTTCGACCTGGCGCTTTGTGATGTGATCCTGGGTGACATGAGCGGTCCGGCCGTCTACGAGGCGCTGCGCGCGCTGCGGCCGTCGGTGCGCGTCCTTTACATGTCCGGATACGCCGACGAAGCCATCGTGCGGACGGGCGTGCTCGACGAAGGGTTCCCATTTCTGCAGAAGCCGTTTACGCCGCACGATCTGGCGTTCAAAATTCGCGAGGTCCTCGGTGCGGATCGGGAGTAACAGGTGATCGGTCGAACCATCTCGCATTACCGGGTCCTGTCCACGCTGGGCAGCGGCGGTATGGGCGTGGTCTACGAGGCCGAGGACACGCGACTTGGCCGTCACGTCGCGCTGAAGCTGCTGTCGGCCGAGGCGTGCTGCGATCCGGCGGCGATGGAGCGGTTCCATCGCGAGGCGCGGATCATCTCGTCGCTGACGCACCCGCACGTCTGTACCCTCCATGACATCGGCGAAGCCGACGGCCAGCAGTTCATGGTCATGGAGCTGCTGGAGGGCGAGCCGCTCAAGCAGCGGATCGCGCGCGGCCCGCTGCCGCTCGACGACCTCTTCGATCTCGGGGTGCAGATCGCCGACGGCCTGGACGCGGCGCATTCGCACGGAGTGATCCACCGCGACATCAAGCCAGCCAATCTTTTCGTCACACGGCGCGGCATCGCGAAAGTGCTCGACTTCGGCGTTGCCAAGCTCGCGGAAGCCGAACGCGAGCCCGCCGACTCGACGCGGACCAAGGCCCGCTCCGACGTCACGACGGCCGGATCGGCGATCGGGACGGTGTCGTACATGTCGCCGGAACAGGCGAGAGGGCAGGAGATCGACGCCCGGAGCGACCTGTTTTCGCTGGGTGTGGTCTTATACGAAATGGCGACTGGCAAGCAGCCGTTCGCTGGCGGCACGCCCGCGGTGATCTTCGAAGGTATCTTGACCCGGCAGCCGGTGCCGCCTTCTCACCTCAACGCCAATCTGTCGCCGGAGTTCGATCGCATCATTGCGAAGGCGCTGGAGAAGGACCGCGAAGTCCGCTACCAGAGCGCGGCCGACCTGCGCGCGGATCTGAAGCGGCTCAAGCGCGAAACCGACACGGGCCGTGCCGCTGTCGCGACGAGCCACCTCACGGCGGCGGCCGCTCCACCCGCCGCACCTGCTGCCGCCGTTGCCGCGGCGCCGCCCCGTGGTTCGCGACGAGCGCTCTTCATCGGGGCGCCTCTGGTCACCGTCGCGGTCGTCGGCGCGGTCCTGCTGTGGCAGGCGCAGCGTGCGCCCGCGCTCACGCCGCGAGACACGGTTGTTCTTGCCGATTTCACCAACCGGACCGGCGACTCGATGTTCGACGACACGTTGAGCGAAGCGCTGGCCGTGCAGCTGCGCCAGTCGCCTTTTCTCAATCTGCTGCCGGAGCAGCAGGTGTCGGCGACGCTGCGCCTGATGGGACGCGACGGCATGGCGACCGTGACGCCGGAGGTGGCGCGCGAAATCTGCCAGCGCACCGCGGCGCGGGCCACGCTGGGCGGCTCGATCGCGAGTCTCGGCTCGAGCTACGTGCTCACGTTGCGGGCGCACGATTGCGTGAGCGGATCGATCCTCGCCGAGGAGCAGGTGCAGGCGAGCAGCAAGGAGCAGGTCATCGGTGCGCTCGGCGGCGCGGCGAGCGCGTTTCGCGAGCGCCTCGGCGAATCGCTGAGCATGGTGCAGCGCTACGACACGCGTGTCGAAGAAGCGACGACGCCGTCGCTCGAGGCGCTCAAGGCGTACAGCCAGGGCGGTATCGTCCGCCGCACGCAAGGCGATGCCGAGTCGAAGCCTTTCTTTCGGCGGGCTATCGAGCTCGATCCGGAGTTCGCGCTCGCGCACGCTCGGCTCGGGACGGTGCTCTCCAATCTTGGCGAGCGCACCGAGGCCGAGAAGGCGACGACCCGGGCCTACGAGCTGCGCGACAAGGTGAGCGAACGCGAACGGTTGTACATCGAAGCGCGGTATCACTCGGTCGTGACGAGGGATCAAATGAAGGCGATCGAGGCGTACCGCCTGCTGATCGCGACCTATCCGGACGACTACGCGGCGCACACCAATATCGGCGGGCTCTATCGCAATCGCCTGATGACCGACCAGGCGGTGGTCAGCCTCGAACAGGCGACGCGGCTGGCGCCCGATCAGCCGCTGGGTCACAGCAACCTGGCGGGCGCGTACATGGATGCCAAACGCTTCGCCGAGGCGAAGCGTGAATACGACGCGGCGATCAAGCTGCTCGACAGCACTGGCACCCGTGCGGGACTCTTCGTGGCCGCAAACTATCTCGGCGACCAGGCGCTTGCCGACGCGCAGGTCGAGGCCGTCAAGGGACGCCGTGACGAAGCGGACATGCTGCCCAGCCGGACCGCCGTCGCCTTGCTCCAGGGAAAAAACAAGGAGGCCGCCAGACTATCCGAGGACTGGCTGCAGCGGTCGAAGCTCTCGGGATCGAGCCGTCTCGCGTTTTCCGGCGAGTCGCTTCTCAGCGTCGCTCTCAGTCACGCGATGGTTGGCCGGCAGGATCTCGCGCGCGCCGAGCTGGCGCGCGTGCGCGAGAACAAGCTGCTCGCCGACGGCTCGTCGGACGAGCTCGTCGCGCTCGGCGCGTTGCTCGGCGACAAGCAGTTGAGCGAGGGCGCGCTGAACGACGCGATCGCACATCTCCGCCGTGTCTCACTGCCCGAGGATCGCGACAAGGCGGAACGGTCGATGCGAGGCTTTGCCGCGTTGAGCGCCGGCCGCAATCAGGAGGCGTACGATCTGACGTCGGCGGTCGGCGTCACCGACGGGGCGCAGCGCTACACGATGTTTGCCGCCGCGATCGCCGCATCACGTCTGCAGCGATGGCCGGACGCCGTGCGTATTCTCGAGGCCCTGGACGGCTTCGATCACAACCTCGGCACCAGCGGACTGCCCGCGACGGTCCGAATCATGCTGGCCCGCGCCTACACGGCCTCAAGCCGTCCGGCCGATGCGCGGAAGGCGTACGACGTGGCATTCCGCATCTGGAAGGACGCGGATGCCGATCTGCCGTTGCTCATGGAGGCGAAGAAGGAATATGCGGCGCTCGGTTCGTAACGCGTGGCTCACCGGGTTGCTGTTGCTCACGGCGACTGCCGCGTGGGCGCAGCAGCCGGTGACGTATCGGGTCTCGCTGCCGGCGCCGGAGCATCATTGGGCACAAGTGGAAGCCACTTTCGCGGGCGTGCCGGCCGGCCCGCTGCAGATTCGGATGAGCCGATCGTCGCCGGGCCGGTATGCGCTCCACGAGTTTGCCAAAAACGTGTTCGATGTCCGCATCCGCGACGGCAAGGGCGCCGCGCTCAAGGTGTCTCGCCCCAACCTGCACCAATGGGACACCGCCGGTCACGACGGCACGGTAGTCATTTCATATCGCATATTCGGCGATCGCGTGGATGGCACGTACCTGGCGGTAGACGCGACGCACGCGCACATGAACATGCCGGCGACGCTGGTGTTTGCCAGGGGGCTGGAGATGCGGCCCGCGCGCGTCACGTTCGTGCCGCCGGCCGGCCGCGAGTGGAAGGTGGCGACGCAGCTCTTTCCGACCGGCGATCCGTTCACGTTTACCGCGCCGAACATGCACTACCTGATGGACAGCCCGGCCGAGTTCAGCGCGCACGTGATGCGCACGTTCACGATTCCCGATCAGGGCGCGGCGGGCGCCGGCCCGACGTTCCGGATCGCGCTGCACCACGACGGCAGCGACGCCGATGCCGACGCCTTTGCGCGCGACGCCGAGCGGATCGTTCGCGAGGCCAGGGCCATCTTCGGCGAGTTTCCACGCTACGAGAACAACACCTACACCTTCCTCGCCGACTACCTGCCGTGGGCGAGCGGCGACGGCATGGAGCATCGCAATAGCACCGTACTCAGCGCCAGCGGCGCGCTGCGCGATCCCGGCCGGCGCAGCGGGCTTCTCGGCACCGTTGCGCACGAGTTCTTCCACTCCTGGAACATGGAGCGCATCCGCGCCAAGGCGATCGAGCCGTTCAACTTCGACGATGCCAACGTCTCCGGCGAGCTGTGGCTGGGCGAAGGCTTCACCAGCTACTTCGACGATCTGATCATGCACCGCTCGGGTCTGAAGCCACTCGATCAGGTGCTGGGAAGCTTCGCCGGCACGATCACCACGGTGATTGAGAGTCCCGGCCGCCAGATTCGAACCGCCGAGGAGATGAGTCAGCTCGCGCCGTTTGTCGACGCGGCGGCGGCCACAGACAAGACGAGCTGGTCGAATACGTTCATTTCCTATTACACGTGGGGCGCCGCGATCGGTCTCGGTCTCGATCTCACTCTGCGCGATCGGACCGACGGCAAGGTCACGCTCGACGATTACATGCGCGCGCTGTGGAGCGAGTTCGGCAAGCCCGGGCAGAAAGAGCCCGGCCTGGTCGCGACGCCGTACACGATCGAGGCGTTGAAAGTGACGCTGTCACGGGTGAGCGGCGATCGCGCCTTTGCCGACGACTTCTTTGCGCGCTACATTCAGGGGCACGAGGTGGTCGATTACGCGCGCCTGTTCGCCCGCGCCGGGCTCAGCATGCGGAAACACGATGCCGGCCGCGCCGGGCTCCACGGCAGCCAGCTCCTCAACTTTGGCGGCGGCGCCGGCGCGCGCGTCACCGGAGCGACACCGTTCGAATCGGCGCTCTACAAGGCAGGGGTCGATCAAGACGACCAGGTGGTGTCGATCGACGGGGTTGCGATGACGTCGGCGCAAGCGTTGACCGACATGCTGCGCAAGCACAAGCCGGGCGACAGCGTTGCGATCCGGTTCGTCCGCCGCAGCGGCGAAGCGGTCAATGCCACGGTGGTCCTCGAGGAGATCGGGCGCCTCGAGATCATGCCGATGGAGCTGGATGGCGGGACGTTGTCTCCGGAGCAGAAGCGCTACCGCGAGGCCTGGCTCGGATCGAAGATCCCACACTGACGCACCTAGTCGATCGTTGTCGGGCCGCAGGACGACGGTTGCGTTTCAGGAGGAAAATCGGTGATGAGAACGGTCATGCAGAATCCCGCGAAGGTTCCGCGGATCTCGATCGACGAGGTCAAGGTGCTGATGGCGAAGAAGCAGGTCGTGCTGGTGGACGTGCGCGACAAGCAGTCGTTCGCCTACGGTCACATGCCCGGCGCGATCAACGTCGTTTTTGACGACATCCCCAATTACATCGAGCCCCTGCAGAAGGACAAGCGCCTCGTCGTCACCTATTGCGCCTGACCGGACGAAGCCACGAGCGCCCGTGCGGCGCTGGACATGATGGCGTTCGGTCTCACCAACGTGAAGGCGATGGCGGGCGGGTGGAACGAGTGGGTGAACAGAGGAGAGAAAGTAGAGAAGTAGGCGGGCTTTAGCCCCGCCGTTCGTCAGTCCGGCTGCTCGGCCAGCGGAATCCCAAACCGCTCCGCCATCCGATACAACGTCCGCCGATCGATGCCCATCACCTCCGCGGCACGCGTGCGGTTGCCGCCAACCTGCTCGAGCACGTGCGCCAGGTAGCGGCGCTCGATCTCCTCGAGAGTCGGCAGATCGTCGAACAGACGCTTTTCCAGGATTGGCGGGCGCGGCGTCACCGTCGGCGGCAGATCGTTCACATCGATGCGCGACGAGCGGCTGAACACGACGAGCCGCTCGATGAGGTTTTCCAGCTCGCGCACGTTGCCCGGCCAGTGATACACGCAGAGCGCGTCGACCGCGGCGGGGGAGAGCTCGACACGCTTGCCGGCCTTTGCCGACGCGCCGTGCACGAACCGCTCGACCAGCAACGGAATGTCCTCGCGCCGCTCGCGCAGCGGCGGAATGTTGATGATGACGACGCCAAGCCGATAGTAGAGGTCCTGGCGGAACTTGCCTTCGCCGACCGCCTTCTCGACATCCACGTTGGTCGCCGCGAGGATTCGCACGTCCACTTTGATCGGGCGGCCCGAGCCGACCGGCCGCACTTCGCCTTCCTGCAGCACGCGCAGGAGTTTGACCTGCAGCGCCGGCGACATCTCGCCGACTTCGTCGAGGAACACCGTGCCGGAGTGCGCCGTCTGAAAGACGCCCTTGGTGTCGGCGAGCGCGCCGGTGAACGATCCCTTCATGTGCCCGAACAGCTCGGATTCGAGGAGCGTCTCGGTGAGGGCGCCGCAGTTGATGGGCACGAATGGCCGGGCCGATCGGTTGCCGTGCTGGTGGATGGCACGCGCGACCAGCTCCTTGCCGGTGCCGCTCTCGCCGATGATCAGGACGGGCGCGTCGGCGGCGGCGGCGTGCGCAATCTGCTTATAGACGGCGGTCATCGACGGCGTCCGCCCGAGCAGCGCCGGCGGCATTGCGTCGCGGACCACGGCGGCCTGGGGCGGCGTCGCGGCCTTCTGCAGCGCGCGCTCGACCAGGCTCTTCAGCTCGGTGATGTTGAACGGCTTGCTGACGAAGTCGAAGGCGCCCTCGCGCACCGCTTCAACGGCCTTCTCGAGCTCGCCGAAGCCCGTGACAATGATCACGGGTGTGGAGGGGCTCGACTCGCGCACCGCCCGCAGCACATCGATGCCGTCGAGCCGGGCGTTGAGCTTGAGATCGCTGATCACGAGATCGAACGGCCGCAGTCGCGCGCGCGCCAGCGCCTGCTCGGGATCGCTGGTCGCCTCGATCTCGCGATCCGGACGATTCAGCAGCTCCTGCATGAAGCGGCACGTGCCGGGATCGTCATCGAGGACCAGGATGCGGGAACCAGCAGTTGGGTTCATGTCGCGGACGCAGGCAACTCTATCGTAAACGTCGTGCCTCGGCTCATCTCGCTCTGCACCGATATCGATCCGCCGTGCGCCGAGACGACGTCGCGTGCGATTGGCAGTCCGAGACCGGTACCGCGGCCAGCCGACTTGGTGCTCACCCAGGGCTCGAAAATCCGTGGCAGAAGATCGCTGGCGATGCCGTGGCCGGTGTCGGTGATCTCGATGCGCACGCGGCCGGGACTCGCCTGCTGCAGCATCACGCTCAGTGTGCCTCCGCCCGGCATCGCGTCCACGGCGTTGGTCATCAGGTTGAGCAGCGCGAGCTCGAGGTTGGTCTCGTCCACCAGCAGAGGGACTTCGCCGCCCGATTTCTCGAGGCGGAAGGTGATCTTCGAAGCGTCCAAACTCGGGCGCAACGCCTCGCATACGTGATCGACGAGCTCGCCGGCGGTGGTCCGGGACTTCCGCCCCGTCTGACGCGATCGATCGAGCAGCGTCCGCACCGTCGCCGTCACTTTGGCAATTTGCTCCTCGATGAGATCGAGCCTCGCCCGAATGCCGGCATCAGGACCGACCTCCTCTTTGAGGAGCTGTACATAGCCGGAGATCAGATTGAGCGGCGTGCCAACCTGATGCGCGACGTTGGCCGCAGTTTGACCGACCGAAGCGAGCTGCTCGGCGTTTGCCAGCTGCTCGCGCAGCGCGATCACGCGGCTGTACAGACTCGACCAGCTCCTGATTCTTCTGCTCGAGCTCGGCCGCAACGGCCGGACCCGATGCGCTCTCGCGTGACGCCGCGATCAACACGATCCACGCCCCCACCACGAGCGTCGCGAGCGCAATCCAGAGCCCACCCGCGAGCGCGAGCGCAAACGCGGCGAGGCTGACACAGATCAGCCACAGACGCGGTGAGCCGAAGGCGCGACCGCGCGCGGCTCGATGGTTAGTCGAAGCGACCGTAGAGCTGGCATTCGCCATCCCGATCCGAAGTCTACAGCCGCGTGCGGTCTCAACGGGCGGTCGTATTCAGCAACTTGAGCTCGGCCCGCATCCACCCATCCCACTCCTCGGCCGTCATTACGCTGTACTCGCCGCGCATCCGGTAGTGTCCGAGCCCGCACAACTGCGAGCAGGCGATGTTCCACTTGCCGGCGACGATCGGCGTGAACCATGTTCGCGCCGTCAACCCTGGAGTGACGTCCTCGCGCACGCGCATTTCGTTGAGCGTGAACGAATGAATCACGTCTCGGCTGGTCAATTCCACGATCACCGGTCGTCCGAGCGGGAGCATCAGCAAGTTGAGCAGGCCGACGTCGTCGCGTGCGTCCGGATCGCTGCGATCGAGGCCGACCGGGTTCGACGCGCTGATGAACGCCAGTCCGCTGCGGCCGAATCGGCCATCGGGCCCCGGGTAATGAATGTTCCAGGCGAACTGCTCCGCGATCACTCTCACTTCGAGCGGCGCCGGCGAGCTCGCGGGTGGCGTGGCGCGCGCGTACCAGACCGGCAGCGCGGACGCGGCGAGTAGAATCGCGTCGCCGGCAATCACCGCGCCGATCGCAATCACGGGAACCAGCGGCCTGAGCCCCGCGTAGCGCGCGCGCGGCTGCGCGCCGCGGCGAAATCGCACGAGCACGAAGAGAAAGAACAGCCCCCACGCGATCGCCTGCACGGCGATGTGCAGGTGCACGCCGCGCAGCACCGCGTCGAGCGCCGCCGCGTGGGCCGAACCGGCGACCGGAAGCAGGCGATCGATCATGACTCGCGTTCCGCCCTCGCGAGCCGCCAGGCAAATCGCGCGAAGCCCGCGACGACCGCGGCTGCGACGAGTCCGAGCACGAGCGCACCGGCACGGGCGCCGTCGGAGAGGCGGCTGTCATTACCCTCGATGCAAAACGGACAGCCCATCGCCGTCAGTGCGGTGTGGCTCCACGGGATACTGGTCATGCTGTCTCCGACTGCGGCGTGAAATCGCGCGCGTTGCAGTCCACGCTGTACTCGTAGGCGCCGCGATAGACGCGCGGCGGCTGGGCGAAGTTGCCGAGCGGTGGCGGAGAGCTCGCCTGCCATTCGAGCGTCGTCGCATGCCACGGGTTCTCGACTGTCCTTGCACCGCGCCACAGGCTCATTGCGAGGTTGATTACGAACGGCAATTGAAAGAGGCCCAGCGCGAGCGCCGCCCAGGTCATGTGCCCTTGCGCGGGCAGCGAGGACTGCGCATGCAGGTACTGCAGGCCGCCGTCGTACAGCCGCCGATTGACGCCGCGAAGGCCGATCGTGAACATCGGCAGAAAGATCGCGTTCATCGCGATGAGCGATCCCCAGAAGTGCACGTGGCCGAGCAGCGGATTGAGCGTGCGGCCCGTGACCTTTGGAAACCAGTAATAGATGCCCGCGAAAATCGCGAAGATCGTTCCCGGCGCGACGATGTAGTGGAAGTGGCCGACGACGTACCACGTGTCGTGCAGGGCGATGTCGCTCGCCGCCAGCCCGAGCGGCAGGCCGGTCAGGCCGCCCAGCCCGAACATCGGAATGAACGCCAGCGCAAACAGCATCGGCACCGTGTACCGAATCGACCCGCCCCAGAGCGACAACAGCAGCGAGGTGATCAGGACGACCGATGGAATTGAGATGATCATCGTCGTCACCTGAAAGAACGTGCCGAGGCGCGTGCTCATGCCGGTGAGAAACATGTGGTGCGCCCAGACCACGAGCGACATGCCGCCCATGAAGAGCACGGCGCCGACCATCGCGCGATACCCCCACAGCGGCCGCCGAGTGTTGTTGGCGATCACCTCTGCGACGATTCCGATCGCCGGAAGAATCAGCACATACACTTCAGGATGGCCGAGAAACCAGAACAGATGCTGCCAGAGAAGCGGATTGCCGCCGCCGGTCGGACCCTGGAGCGCTGCGCCTCCAACGTACAGGCCGGAGGGCAGAAAGAAACTCGTTCCGGCGAGGCGATCCGCCAGTTGCAGGATCGCCGCCGCTTGCAGCGGAGGAAACGCGAGAAGCAGTAGAAGTGCGGTCACCAGCTGCGCCCAGACGAATAAGGGCAGACGCATGAACATCAGGCCATCGGTGCGAAGTTGCACGACGGTCGCGATCATGTTGATCGCGTTGAGTGTTGACGAGACGCCGATGAGGAAGATGCCGACCAGCCAGTAGTCCTGGCCCCGCGTGGCAAACACCGCGAGCGGGGGATACGACGTCCACCCAGAATTGGCGGCGCCGCCCGCGACGAAGAAGCTGACGAGCATCAGGACGCCACCCGCCAGATACAGCCAGTAGCTCGCCGCGTTGAGGCGAGGGAACGCCATGTCGGGCGCGCCGATCTGCAGCGGCACCAGATAATTGCCGAACGCCCCTGCCAGAAGCGGCACGACGGCGAGAAAGATCATCACCGTGCCGTGCATCGCCACGAGCTGGTTGTAGAACTCGGGCACCATGTAACCGCCCGGCGCGTTGTTCTGACCGACGGCGTTGGCGATGGCGGGAGGGAGCGGCGCGGTGGGCCACGCCAGCTGCCAACGCATGACGATCATCAGCAGGAAGCCGACGAGCAGGAAGACCAGCGCGGTGAGCGCGTACTGCAGTCCGACGGCCTTGTGATCGGTCCAGCGAATGGCGCGAATACGTCCCACCTGATTCCTTTTAGAATAACTATATGACCCGCACGATGTTTTCGGTGCTCGTGTGCCTCGCCATGCTCGCTATGACTGCAACCGGCCCGCTCGACGCTCAGGTTCCCCAGGCTATTCACTACACGCTGCGATTCCCTGCGCCGCACACGCATTACCTCGAAGTCGAGGCGGTGTTTCCGACGAGCGGGCAATCACCGACGGAGCTCTTCATGGCGGTGTGGACGCCGGGGTCGTATCTCGTGCGCGAGTACGAGCGGCACGTCGAGAACGTCGCGGCCAAGAGCGCCGACGGTCGGGCACGAGCGGTGAGCAAGACGCGTAAGAACCGCTGGATGGTGGACACCGCCGGCGCGGCAAGCGTCACTGTCACCTATCGCGTGTATGGCCGCGAGATGACCGTTCGCAACAACTGGATCGAGAGCGGGTTCGCGATGCTCAACGGCGCCCCGACGTTTCTCACTCCGGTGGACCGCACGCCGCGCCCGCACGATGTGACCGTGTCACTGCCGGCAGCGTGGAAAGGCATCGCGACTCCTCTGATGCCGGTGAGTGGTCGGCCCAACACCTTCCGCGCCCCGGATTTCGACACGCTCGTCGACAGTCCGATCATTATCGGCAACCCGGTGATCCGCGAGTTCCAGGTGGCCGGCAAGAGGCACTATCTCGTGCTCGAGGGCGACACGTCGATGTTCGATGCCGATCGCTCGGCCGCCGACCTCCAGAAGATCGTCGAGGCCGGCGGCAAGGTGATGGGCGGACGCTACGACTATCCGCACTACTACTTCCTCAACATGATCACGGAGGCCGGCGGCGGTCTGGAGCACAAGAACAGCTTTCTCGGCATGGCGGGGCGATTCACGACACGGACGCACCGCGCCTACCTCGGATGGCTCGGCCTCGTCGCGCACGAGTATTTCCACAACTGGAACGTCAAGCGCCTGCGGCCGGTCGAGCTGGGGCCGTTCGACTACGAAAGCGAGGTGCACAGCAAGAGCCTGTGGATCGTGGAAGGCTTTACTGATTACTACGGCTCGATTCTCCTGCGGCGCGCGGGCCTCTCGAACCGTGACGAATACTTCGAGGATCTGACCGCTCAGGTCGAAGCCGTTCAGCAGACGCCCGGTCGCCTGGTCACGCCGGTCGGCATGGCGTCGTACGACACGTGGATCAAACAGTACCGTCCCGACGAAAACACGGCCAACACCACCGTGAACTATTACCCCAAAGGCGCCGTGATCGCGTTTCTGCTCGACGCGAAAATCCGGAAGGCGACCAACGATGCGAAGTCGCTCGATGACGCGATGCGGCTCGCTTACTCGAGATACTCAGGCGAAAAGGGCTACACCCTCGACCAGTTCTACCAGACGATGAGCGAGGTGGCCGGCGTCGATCTCGAGCTGTGGTTTGCGCAAGTCGTCGACACGACCGAGGAACTCGACTACAGCGAGGCGCTCGACTGGTTTGGCCTGCGATTCAGGCCCGTCGATGCGCCCACCGCCCGCGCCTATCTCGGCGCGGCCACGAGGATCGACGCAGGACGCCTCATCGTGTCACAGATGCGCCGCGGCACGCCTGTGTTCGAGGCCGGTATTAACGTGGACGACGAGATCCTGGCGATCGACGACGTCCGTGTTCGCCCGGATGGTCTTGCGGCGCGACTGGAGCAGTACAAGCCGGGCGACAAAGTTGAGTTGCTCATCGCTCGTCGCGACCACATCGTGCGGCTGGCCGTAACGCTGGGGAGCGATCCCGGCCGCCCGTGGCGCCTCGAGCCGTCACCCACCGCGACCGAAGCGCAGAAGCACCACCTCGCCGCCTGGCTCGGCCGTTAAAACTGCGCATTTTCGGCGCGAAGCCAACCAATTGCCGGCAAATTCCGTCTACAGGTCGTGCGTACGTCGCGTGGAGGACTCCTGACGTTCGGTCATCAAACGTTGGGGCCGGTGACGATCGTCACGCTGCTGTGCGCATCCGTGGCGGCCGTGGGTCCGCCGGCCACCGCGGTGGTGATCGACGTGCAGGCGGTGTCGGCGGGCGGCCCGATCACGGTGGACGGCAAGCTGTCCGAGCCGGTCTGGGAACAGGCGGCCGCGATCAACGAGTTCGTGCAGCGCGATCCGGCGGAGGGTGTTCCGCCCAGTCAAACCACCGAAGCGCGCATCGCCTTCGACGACAACGCGCTCTACGTGGCGGTGCGCGCCAACGACTCCGAGGCCGACAGGATCGTCGGCCTTCTCACGCGGCGCGATCAGCGCTCACCCTCCGACTGGATCCGCATCGTCGTGGACTCGTACTATGATCGGCGATCGGCCTACGAGTTTGGCGTCAACCCTGTCGGGGTCAAGACCGATCGCTACTACTTCAACGACGGCAACAGCGACGACAGTTGGGACGCGGTATGGGACGTGGAGGTCTTGCGCGACCCCGCGGGCTGGACCGCGGAATTCCGCATCCCGTTCTCACAGCTTCGCTTCAACGACAGCAGCGGCGGACCAGTCGGCTTCGCGGTGTTGCGCGAGATCGGGCGGCTGGCGGAGACCTCGACCTGGCCGCTGCTTTCGCGCAACGCAACGGGTTTTGTCTCGCAGTTCGCCGAAGTGCGCGGACTGAAGATGGCCGGGACGCCGAAGAAGTTCGAGCTGCTGCCGTACACGCTGGGGAGCTTCACCACGCGGCCCACCACCGACAACCCGCTGGTCGACACCAACGATCCGGACGGCGCGATTGGCGTGGACTTGAAGTACGCCGTGCAGCCGGGTCTCACGCTCACGGCCGCCGTCAACCCCGATTTCGGCCAGGTGGAAGCCGACCCCGCTGTCGTCAATCTCGATGCGTTCGAAGTCTTCTTCCAGGAGCGCCGCCCGTTCTTCGTCGAAGGCTCGGGCACGTTCCAGTTCAACGTCGATTGCAACGACGGCCAGTGCACCGGGCTCTTCTATTCGCGCCGAATCGGCCGCGCGCCGCAAGGTTCGGCCGACACTGCCGACGACGAGTACTCCGACGCGCCCATCGCGGCCACGATTCTCGGCGCCGGCAAGCTCACCGGACGTGCCGGCAAGTTTTCCATTGGTGCGCTCACGGCGCTGACGGCTGAGGAATCGGCGACGATCGCGTCAGGCGTCGTCCGGCGCGAGCAGGTCGTCGAGCCGCTGACCAGCTATACCGTGCTTCGCGCGCGGCGCGAGTTCGCCAACCAGTCGAACGTCGGCTTCATGGCGACGTCGACGAACCGGAAGCTGGTTGACGACGTGAACTTCCTGCCCAACCTCGCCAACACGGGCGGCGTGGATTACGACATCCGCTTCGCGCGGCGCTACAACGTGTCGGGCTTCTGGGCCGGCAGCCGGGTGAGTGGCGACGCCGAGGCGATCACGCGGCTCCAGGAAAACACCGTGCACAATTTCCAGCGACCCGACGCCGAGCACGTCGAGATCGATCCGCTGGCGACGGTGCTTTCAGGGCACGCCGGGTCGGTTGCGTTCGGCAAGATTGGCGGCGAGAAGACGCGCTTCAACAGCTACTTCGGCTACAAGAACCCGGGCTTCGACATGAACGATCTCGGGTTTCAGCGCCGCGCCGACGAGCGCTCGATGAGCAACTGGTTCCAGTGGCGCGACAACGTGCCCGGCCGCTTCACGCGATCGTTCTTCTTCAACCTCAATCAGTGGGCGGGCTGGAACTTCGACGACGAACGGACGTTCAGCGGCAGCAACGTCAACATGCACTGGACGTGGAAGAACTATTACACCAGCGGCATGGGGATCAATTACAACGCGGCGCCGCTGCGCGATCGCGTGACCCGCGGCGGGCCGGCCGTGCTCGGCAACGCCAGCCGCAGCGTGTGGTTCTACGCCGGTACCGACGGGCGGAAGGCGCTCTCGCTCAACTACAACGGCTATCACGAGGCCGACGGGCACGGCACCACGCGCCACAACATCGGGCCCAACGTGAACTGGCGTCCCGGGTCGGTGGCATCGATCAACGTCGGCTTCCGCTACAACATCAACAATGACGACGCGCAGTGGGTGGAAAACGTGGAGGCGGATACGGCCACGCACTACGTGTTCGGCCGGTTGAAGCAGAGAACGTCGGCGTTTACGTTCCGGGTCAACTACACCCTTACGCCGAACCTGTCGATCCAGAGCTACGCCGAGCCGTTCGTGTCGGCCGGCGACTACACCGACTTCCGCGAGCTCGCCGATCCACGGGCGCCGGTCTACACGGATCGCTACAAGCCGTACGCATACAGCGACAATCCCGACTTCAACTTCCGTTCGTTCCGGACCACCAACGTCATGCGCTGGGAGTACAAGCCGGGCTCGGCTCTCTTCGTCGTCTGGCAGCAGGGACGCTCCGACACGCTCGAACATGGAGACTTCAACTTCAGCCGCGACTTCGGCGGCATCTTCGCGACGCCGGCGCAGAACGTGATTCTTATCAAGTTCTCCTACTGGCTGAATATGTAGCGTGAGCCGGCGGAACCCATCGCGCTTCCACACGCAGGCGTCCCTTTGAGCTTGCCGAGCGCATCTTCGACGGCCTTCGACCTTGGGCCCGCGGCGCGGAGAAACATGGCCGCAGTCATAACTGACCTCAATTAGAATGCCGCTGTAGCGGATTTGCGGCTGACCTTACTTCGGCGAACTTGTAGCGATGATCGATCTTTCCCGACGCAGCTTTCTCTTGACGACCGGCGCCGGCCTGCTGACCTATAGCCTGGTCAACACGCTGTTGACGCGCGATCTGCTGGCTGGTACCAAGCGTGGCAAACTCGACGACTGGATCGACGCGCTCGATACGCTCGGCGGCAAGCTCGAGCGGGGGCAGATCTCTGGCAAGGAGTGGCAGACAGGGATCGACGCCCTGTATCGCATGGCCGACATTCCGGCGATGCTCGCGCACCTGGACTTCGACAAGGTCAAGAAGTCGATCGACGTGACGACGAGTGGCGAGGTGTTCGTCACGACGCCTCTCCGACCCGACCCGAACAAGCCGTACATTCCGAACGCGCCTGAAGGCACGGGCGTGATCACCAAGCTCGCCGGCACGCGGAAAGGCAGCGCCGTCCCGCCGCACGGCCATCAGAACATGGTGTCGGCCTTTCTGATCGTTTCTGGCGAGTACCATGTCGTGCAATACGACAAGCTCGGCTCCGAAGGGCAACTCGCGCCGGGCTCCGGCTCGCTGATCATTCGCGAGGTGCAAAACGAAAAACAGAAGCGCGGTCAGTGGTCGAGCATCAGCGACGATCGCTCGAACATCCACTGGCTCCGCGGCATCAGCGACGACTGTTATTTCTTCTCGTGCAAGCTGATCATGCTCAAACCGAACGTTGTGACGCACGGGCGGATCAACGTCGACGTGCGTGACGCCGAAGATCTCGGCGACGGCAGACGCAAATGCCCCATCATCAGCGCCCACAAAGCCGCTGAGCTGTTTGGGTAAACCAAGAGCGCGGAATCATCCGGCTTAGGTCTCGAAGAAATCATTTCCGTCGCCCTGACCGATCGCGACAAGCTGGCTCGCGCGTGGGCGGTACGGGCGAGCACTCCATTGCGGCTTGGGCGACCTGCGCGCGGAAGTTGAGAACCTGCTGGCGCGCGCGCGAGAGACCGACGTGCGGCAAGGCTGCGAGATCGCGCTCGGCATCTTTCGCGACAAAGCATCCGCACCATAGGCACTCAAGGCACCCCGACGACCCAGGCACCTGCTCTGAGGTACGATGAGCCATGCCCCTGCGGACCAACATCCGCGACTTCTTTCGAGGCATGGCGTACGGCGCGCATGAGCGTGAGCTCCGTCGTCAGGCAGCGGAGCTGAACGATCTCTTCCTGCTCCTCTGCTACATGGAGATCGTCGGCCTGCCCAATCCCGCCACCCTGTATCTGCTCGACGTCTATCCGTATCTGCTCGATCAGTTTCATCTGTGGCATCGGCGCATGGGCATGGATCGATCGCCGATCGGTAACCTGCCGTGTTGCTGACGCTCTGCGCAATCCGTCCAGGACGTTCTTCGCGTGCGTGAGCTCGTCGATCGCCACGTCCTCTTCTTCGGCGGCAAGGGTGGTGTCGGCAAGACCACCTGCGCGTCGGCACTGGCGCTAGGCGCCAGCAAGAGCGGCAAGCGCGTGCTGCTCGTGTCCACTGATCCCGCGCACTCGACGTCGGATATCTTCGAGCGGGCGATCGGTCCCGAACCGGTGGAGGTGCGTCCGTCGCTGCACGCGATGGAGATCGACGCGGCCAGCGAGTCGCGCCGCTATGTCGAATCCGTCAAGGAACAGATCCGCCAGTTGTTCGGCCATTCGATTCTCAAAGAGGCGAACCGGCAGATCGACCTCGCGGCGACGATGCCTGGGGCGGAGGAGGTGGCGCTGTTCGATCGGATGGGGGCGCTCATCCGCGGCGAAGACGATCGCTTCGATCTGATCGTGTTCGACACTGCCCCGACCGGCCACACGCTCCGACTGATCCGCATGCCCGAGCTGATGGAAGCGTGGATCCGCGCGCTGTCGCGCTCGCGCCGTGCGATGCTCGGCGTCGAGCAGGACGACGAGCGGGATCCGATCATGGTGTCGCTGCGCGACCGGCTCGAGCGGCTGCGCGAGATGCGCGCGCGGCTGGCGAACGGTCGCACGACGGCGTTCGTGCTCGTGCTGATTCCCGAGCGGCTGCCGATCGAGGAGACTTCGCGCGCGCTGACGCAGCTCGACGAGGCTGGAGTGAGGGTCGCCGCGCTGGTCGTCAACCGCGTGCTGCCCGAGACCAGCAGCGACGCGTTCCTCACCGCGCGGCGCAGGCAGGAGCAGGTGTATCTGCGCGAGATTGCCTCGCGCTTTGCGGTGCACTCGCGTCTGCAGATCCCGCAGTTCGAGAGCGACGTCTACGGCCTCGCCGCGCTCGAACGGGTGAGCGGGCACCTGCTTTCATCGTGATGTACAAACGTTTTCATCGCCGCCGCGCCGCGGCGTGAATAGGATCGAGCACATGGCGATCAGCATCCCGCGTCCGCAGCCAGACGAGGTTCCCGAGTTCTTCCGTGGATACGTCGGCGAAATCGCCCACGAACCAGAGGGCCTGGCGGCACTCGAGCGTCAGCGTCCGGCCATTGCCGCCCTGGCCAACGCCGCCGGCCGCGGGTCGCATCGCTATGCCGAAGGCAAGTGGAGCGTCAAGGAAGTGGTCGGGCACATGATCGACGCCGAGCGTATCTTTGCCTACCGGCTGCTGCGCCTCGCGCGCGGCGATCGGACGCCGCTCGCTTCGTTCGACGAGAACGCGTACGCCGAGACGTCGAACGCCGATCGGCGCGACCTCGCTGATCTGGTGAAAGAGCTCTCGCTCGTGCGGGAGTCGACGCTCGCGCTGGTGCGCTCGCTCGACGAGCGGATGCTGACCAGCCGCGGCGAGGTCCGCGCCGGCGAGATCACCACCCGGGCGCAGGTGTTCGTGACCGCGGGTCACGCGGCGCACCACCTGACCATCCTCAAGGAACGCTACGGTCTGGCCCTTTGAGGGTCAGCCGGATCGGGCGTCCGGATTCGGGGTCACACCCCGACTCTGGGCGCCCCGACATCGGATTCCGCAATCAGCGCGTCTTGACCACCGCCGGCTCGAGCCGCGTGACGCTCTCCCGCACCGCATCAACCTTGGCGCGCGAGTAGGCGAGCGTGAAGTAACGTCCGCGCGCCCACAACTCGAACAGATCGCGATAGTGCGAATCGTCCGGATTGCCCGACTGTCCCGGCGTGTTCGTGGCGACCGAGTTGTCCCAGTCCTCGGTGTCGATCACCACCTTGAACGATCCTCCCGACGTCTGGTTGTCGGTGGTAGTCGTCGCGTTGATCGTGTAGGCGTCGCCGCCGCGCGGCAGCGGCCCCACCGTGACCTTCGCGCGCGTCGCGTCGTTGACGACGGCGCTGAGCGGATGGTGGATCAAGGCGTGATGGTACCCCGCCTGCCCGTATTTCCAGTTCTTCGAGTCGGGACCAAACCGCTTCGTCAGCTCCGCGACCGCCTCGTCCAGGCTTAGGGCGACGAGTGCATCGCGTGCCCGTCCGGGATCCTCGCCGATGCGTCGATCCGGGGCATACAGCGCATCGATGATGCGTTTGAGCGACACCTGATTGGCCAGTGGCCGCAGCGCTCCCGAT
Source organism: uncultured Acidobacteriota bacterium (assembly GCA_963807105.1). GTDB lineage: Bacteria > Acidobacteriota > Vicinamibacteria > Vicinamibacterales > UBA2999 > DASPWV01. The sequence goes on from CAWEAM010000005.1 coordinate 63,921, forward strand.
GCGAGGCGCGCGCGTGTGTTCGCGATCAGGCGCCGCTGCCACAACGCGTACACGCCCGCGGCTACCGAGTCCTTGTCGAGAACGAAGTCCCACCCGCGCAGCAGCTCTCTCGCCTGCGCCGCCGGACCGCTCGGGAGCGACGCGTCGTGCAGGAGCGGCAGCAACGCCCGCGCCGGCAGCGACAGCTCGTCGTTCTGCATCCGCACCATCTCGGCGACGCTGAACAGCCGGCCCGAGCCGAGGATCTCGGTGACGCGCGACGACCGGAACGGATCCGTCCAGATGAAGTGCACGGCTTCGCGGTGCGGATAATCGTTCGGCATCAGGTAGTTGTTGGCGGTGCCGATATAGCCGCGTGACGGGTTCGACTCGTTCGGCAGCTCCTTGATCGGGAGAAAGCCGTTCCACTCGTAGCGGCCGTCGCCCGGAACCGGCAGCAGGCCGCTCCAGTTCTTGCGCAGCGGCTGCACACCTGCCGCCTGCCATCCGATCGAACCCTTGCGATCGGCCCACACCATGTTCTCCGCCGGCATGTGGCTGTATCTGCATGCCTCGCGGAACTCCTCCCATGTCGTCGCCTGGTCCATCCGCAGGCTCGCCAGATACGGCGCGCCGCCCGGCTCGAGCCACGCCGCGCGCAGCGCATACGCCTTGCGATTCGCGCGGTCTTCGTAAAGCACCGGCCCGTGCCGTGTGTACTTCAACTCGACCGCTCGCGGCTTCTCGCCCTTGACCGGAATCGTGTCGGCAATCACGCGCATCGCCTCCCACTTGTCCTGGTAGCGATACTCGCGAGGGTTGGCCGGGTTGGTGTCGTACACGTAGAGGTCTTCGGTGTCGTTGCCGAAGATGGTCAGGCCCCAGGCGCCATGCTCGTTGTGACCGATCGACACGCCCGGCGTCGCCGGCTCGCCGCCGCCGATCACGTTCCACCCCGGCGCGACGAGATGCACCATGTAGCGCAGCGACGGCGCGCTGATCGTGCGATGCGGATCGTTGGCGAGGATCGGAAACGTGCTTTGCGTTCGCGCGCCCGACACGACCCAGTTGTTGGAGCCGATGTCGAGCGGGTTCACGGCGTCGGCCCCGTCGGCCGCGGGCTTGACCGGCGCACTCGTCCGGAACTCCGCGCCGACATGACCGGGCGTGAACTCGATCGTGTCCCTGAACGCCGTATAGAGCTCCAGGACGTCGTCGGGAAACACTTTGACGTCGATTGCCGCGTCGAGCTCGAACTGCGGCTCGCCGCCCTGAAAGTAGAGCAGGCCGCGAATCTCATTTGCCGTCGCGGTTTTGAGCGCGCGGGCAAATCGCACTTCGTCGGCGATGTTCGAGGCGAGCGCGCCGTGCCGCGAGATCACAATCGCGGGCGTCCAGCGTCCCGGCTTGATGTCGAGGGCCTTGAACTCGAGCGGCAGCAGCGCAGGTGTCCGTTCGGTCTCTTCGATGTACGCGTTCACGCCGCGCACGAACGATTCGACAATCTGTTTGCCGCGCGGATGGTAGTGACTGAGCTCGGCGTCGAGATTGCCGCGAAACTGGTGAAGCCGCGCGCCGGTGTCGCGGCCGACGGCACCGGCCCCCAGGATTTCGGCGACCGTGCCGCTGGCCTGGCGGCGCCACAGCTCGAGTTGGAAGAGCCGGTCGCGCGCCGCGGCGTACCCTGCGCGAAGAACAGATCCGACTCGTTGCGCGCGTAGATGTGGTTCACGCCCCAGCGATCGCGGATGATCTCGACCGGTTCGGACAGTCCGGGCATCTGGAGCTGACCCGACGCCACCTGCGGGGCGCCGGACAGTCCTGACGCGGTCATGCCCGCGATCAACGCTGCGAGAGCCCAGTGTCTTCGCGCCATCGATGTTTTCCTCGCGCGTAGCATGCCACAGTCCTTCGCGTGCTTCGGCTCCGCGCTTGGCGCGCCGTGCGAACGGTATACTGCTGAGATACATGCGTTTTGCGCCCGAATACGTCACCAACGTCCTCAACGAGAACTTCGAAGACGCCAAAGAGCTCCTGCTGACGCCGTTGATGGCGATTCACTACGCGCACCTCGTGATGCTCGCCGAGCGCGGAATCGTTGCTGCGTCGGATGCGCGGGTGCTGCGCGGCGCGCTCGACGGCATTTCGCTCGAGAGCGTGCGCGGCGCATCGTACGACGGCACCTGCGAGGATCTGTTCTTCTACATCGAGCGCCTGATTCGCCAGGCCGCCGGCGAGGACGCCGCCGGCCGTCTCCACACCGCCCGCAGCCGCAACGACATCGACATGACGATGTACCGGATGCGGCAGCGCGAGTTCATCGCGGCGCTCGCCGCCGGCACGCTCGAACTGCGGCACGCGCTGCTCGATCTCGCCGCGGGCCACACCGAAACGGTCTTCGCCGCGCACACCCACACGCAGCCGGCACAGCCGTCGACGATGGCGCACTATCTGCTCGCCGTGATCGAGCAGCTGGAGCGCGACACCGCCCGTCTCGCCTCGGCCTATCAGGTGACCAACCAGAACCCGTTGGGCGCGTGCGCCATCACCGGTACCGGCTTCCCGATCGATCGGCATCGCACGAGCGAGCTGCTCGGATTCAGTGGTCCCACCGGGAACACCTACGGCAGCATCGCGACCGTGGACTACCTGCTCGAGAGCGTCTCGGCGACGTCGATCCTTATGGTCGGCCTCGGCCGGGTCGTCCAGGACTTCCTGCTCTGGTGCACGATGGAGTTCGGCTACCTGCGCCTGGGCGAGGGCTTCGTGCAATCGAGCAGCATCATGCCGCAGAAGCGCAATCCGGTGGCGCTGGAGCACGCGCGCGCGATCGGCAGCAAGGCGGTGGGGCAGGCGCAGGCGATCGTGATTGCCGTTCACAACACGCCGTTTGGCGACATCGTCGACACCGAGGACGATCTGCAGCCGCTGGTAGCGTCGATGTTTCGCGACGCGACGCGAACCGTGACGCTGGTGGCGGCAACCGTTCGCGGCGCCGACTTCGACGTGTCGCGGCTGGCCGCGCGCGCCGGCGAGGGCGGCACCACGCTCACCGAGCTGGCCGATACGCTCGTGCGCGACGACGGACTGCCGTTCCGCGTCGCCCACAGCATCGCCGCGCTGCTGCTCAAGGCTCGCACCGAGGATCCTGGCGCGTCGCTCTCCGCGGCGCTGGCTAAGGCGTCGACGGCGCTCCTTGGCCGCGGCCTCGATTACAGTGAGGAGAAGCTGCAGAAGGTCATGAGCCCCCGCTATTTCGTGGACGTGCGCCGGACCTTTGGCGGTCCGTCACCCGACGAGACGTCACGTGCGCTGTCGGCATCGTGTGCGCTGCTCGAGAGCGATCGCGCCGGCTGGAAGGCGCGGCGCGAGGCGCTGCACCGCGCCGAACAGGTGCTCGGCGAGCGCGTGCGGCAGCTATGAGCGACGTCCGCAAGCATTACGCCCGCATCGTCATCACCTGGATCGTGACGCTCACCGCGCTCTACTGGCTGCAGCAGCAGTTCAGCACGCTATAGCTTCAGCATGCACTGGCTCGACTGGACCATCCTCGGCGCGTACCTCGTGTGGATCGTGTACGACGGGCTGCGTATGACCAAGGCATCCGGCAGCCTCGAAGGCTACTTCCTCGCCTCTCGCAGCCTGCCGTGGTGGGCGGTCGGGCTGTCGGTCATGGCGACGCAGCTCTCCGCCATCACGATGATCGGCACGACCGGTCAGGGCTACGCCGATGGCATGCGGTTCCTGCAGTTCTATTACGGCCTGCCGATTGCGATGCTCATCCTGTCGGTGACATTCGTGCCGTTCTTTCACAACGCCCGCGTGTTCACCGCTTACGAATATCTGGAACGCCGCTTCGATGCGAAGACGCGGAGCCTCACCGCGTTTCTCTTCCTCGTCTCGCGGGCGATGTCGTGCGGCGTGATCATCTCGGCGCCTGCCGTGGTCCTGTCGGTGATCATGGGATTGAGCGTCACCACCACGTGCCTGCTGATGGGCATCCCGACCGCGCTCTACACGATGTTCGGCGGCGTGCAGGCGGTGACGTGGACCGACGTCAAGCAGATGGTGCTGATCGTGTTGGGGCTGTTCGCGGCTATCGCAGCACTGGTGCTTGGTCTGCCCGACAGCGTGAGCGTGAGCGACGCGCTGCATATCGCCGGTTCGACCGGCCGTCTGCAGGCGTTCGATTTCCGCTTCGACGTGACCGATCCGTACACGTTCTGGTCGGGAACGATCGCGGCGGTCTTTCTGTTCATGTCCTACTTCGGCACCGATCAGAGCCAGGTGCAAAGGTATCTCACCGCTCGGTCGGTGGACGAAGGGCGTGTGTCGCTGTTCATGAGCGCCTACTGGAAGATTCCGCTCCAAGCCCTCGTGCTGCTCATCGGCGTGATGATGTTCGTCTTTTACCTTTTCACACCGCCGCCGATGCTCTTCAATCTGGCGCACGACCGGCGCGTGCGCGAGAGCGCGCGAGCGGCCGAGTATCAACAACTGGAGCAGCGCTTCCAGCAGGCCGTGCAGGAGCGCGGACGCGCCGCGGAGCAGTTGTTAGAGGCCCGCCGCAGCGGCAACGAGATGGCCAAGGCCCTCGCCAACGCCAACTTCAACGGATGGGAACAGGAAGTTCGGGCGCAGCGCGCGAGCGCGGTGTCGCTGGTGCGCGACGTGTCTGGCGACGCCACGTACAACGACGTCAACTTCGTCTTTCCCACGTTCGTCACGACGTACATGCCGATCGGCCTCGTGGGACTGCTGCTCGCAGCGATCTTCGCGGCGGCGATGTCGAGCATCTCAGCCGAGCTCGCGGCGCTGTCCACGTCCACGGTGATCGACTTCTATCGACGCTGGTTCCGCAGCGACGCGGACGACAGGCACTTCCTGTGGGTTTCGCGCCTGGCCACAGGGTTCTGGGGCCTGTTTGCCTCGATCGTCGCCGTTTGGTCGGTGGAGTTCGGATCGCTGATCGAGGTCGTCAATCGCTTCGGGTCGTTTTTCTACGGCTCGATCCTTGGTGTCTTCCTTTTAGCGATCTGGTGGAGACGCGCGAACGGTCACGGCGCGTTTGCCGGCGTGATCGCGGGGATGGTTGCCGTCGGTCTCGTGGCGACGACAACGCGGACCGCGTATCTCTGGCTCAATGTCGTCGGCGCCTGCTCGGTGTTCATCGTCGGCGCGCTCGTCTCCGAGCTGTTCCGCGGGCGTCAGAAGGCCTGATGGCGCGACCTCTTCTATTGGCGATCGTCGGCGTCATAGCGGTGATCATCGTGTCGTGGCTGCTCGGCGAGTTGCTGCGCCAGCGAAGGAAGTAGGACCAGCGGTGGGCACGCGGACCTGAAGGACCGGGCCGCGAGACCGCCCACCAACTGTCATAGCTTGTCCAGGTTCTCCTTACCGATCACCACGTTCCAGCACAACAACTCGGTACTGCGCAACACCGGCCAGAACATAAGGGTCGGTGTCGCGAATCCGGTCCAGCGCGGCCTGGGGGTTCTCGTCCGGCACGCGCACCAGAAACATGCCGCCAAAGCGCGGCTCGTTGGGCCCGGCGGCGAGCAGAACACCCTGCGCCAGCAGCTCGCGCTGAAACGCCCGGTGCGCTTCCTGCACCTTCAACACTTCTTCGATCGGCTTCCGGTACCGCACAATACACATCGCATACATGACAGTCCGCATTTTCGTCACCGGTGGGACGTTCGACAAGGAGTATGACGAGATGACCGGCCGCCTCTTCTTCAAGGAGACCCACGTTCCCGAGATGCTGCGTCTCGGTCGGTCGCGCGTGAACGTCGCGCTGACCACGCTGACGATGGTCGACAGTCTCGAGATGACCGATGCCGATCGTCAGCTGGTGGTCTCGAGCTGCCGTGCCTGCCCCGAAAATCGCGTCGTCATCACGCACGGCACCGACACCATGACGGAAACCGCCGCCGCGCTCGCCGCGGGCGTCGCCGATAAGACCGTCGTGCTGACCGGCGCGATGGTGCCGTATGCGTTTGGCAGCTCGGACGGCCTCTTCAATCTGGGCAGCGCGCTGTCGTTTGCGCAGGTGCTCCCGTCAGGGGTTTACCTTGCGATGAACGGCACGGCCTTCTCTTGGAATGCAGTCCGGAAGAATCGAGAGACCGGCGTGTTCGAAAGCATTTGAGCGCGTCCCACGGGCGGACACCCCGTTGCCAACCATCCTGCCGGATAGCCCGTCTAAGCCGAGGAAAGCAAACAACTTAGCGAGTGCGGCCGGGTTGGTACGGTCCTCGCTAAATAGCGGACGGAAGCAGCAGTCATGGCAACCTCTCACCCTACCCCTGATGGTTTCAGCCGCAGACCGCGGCGCGGGCGTGTCTTCCGGACGACGTTCAACGTCGTCGGGCTTGGCGCGGTCGTCGCCGCACCGGTTGCCGCCGTCTCGCTATGGCTGCTGCTTACCGATCCCCTGCTGGCCGGCGAGGTCGCGGAACGGAATTCCTTCCTGCCGGTGGTCAAGACGCTGGTCTTCGCGGTGGGCAAGGCGATCGCGACGGTGCTGGCGTATATGTAGGTTTCAGGTTGCAGGTTGCCGGTTGCCGGACGGTTGGTTCTGGCTGATCGCTCATTAGCAGCAGCCTGAAGCACCAAAGCACCAAGCATTTCAGGCACCCAAGGCACCTTTAGGCACACCAGGCACCCTGAGCGCTAGACCCGACTAGAACCGCCACGTCCGTACGACCTTCATCGCGCCGCGCCGATCGAGCACGTTTATGCCGAGCGACCGATTGTCGAGCCAGTTCTGGGTGTAGACGAAGAAGATGTCGTCGCCCGGTTTGAGGATCCATCGAAAGCGCATCTGCCATCCGACAATCCGGCTCTCGGAATCGAACTGGACATTGTTAGCCAGCGAAATCCATGGGCTGAACTGGGTGCGGGCATCGAAGCGGTACAGGCGCGTGATGAAGCGCCCTTCGGGCAGATCGACGTCGTTGTACTCCGTCGAAAACTGGATCAGCACGCCGGCGCGCGGGCGGAGGTTCAGATCGGCGGCGATTTCCCTGCGCGATCCCGACCAGAACGCGCCATCTGAATATTCCACTCGCCCCGAGAGGCGGCGGCGCTCGGCAGTGTCGAACGACACTTGATACCGTGTCCACGAGGACTGCGACCCGACCGGAAAGACAATCCCGTCGCTGATCTCGAAGTCGCGCTCGAGATGCTCGCGTGTAAAGAACACGTTGAAGCCGAGCTCGTCGCCGCTGTGCAGCTCGACGTCGAGCGGCGTGACTTGGATGTCGCGCGTGATCAGCTGGTTGTCGAGGTCGGTGATGATCTCGGTCTCGAGCTCGAAGCCGAGCGAGCGGACATACCGATGGTTGGAGAGCGTCGGATTGAAGCCAAAGCCCGGCTCCCATGAGCGGTAGTTCACCCGTGGCGTGAAGCCGACGGCGGCGTCGTACGACGGCTGAAACTCGCTGAACGACATGCCGCCGTCCCACGGGTCGTTGGGAAAGTTCACATGCCAGCCGTAGGCGTTGCTGCCGCCGGGCGCGGCGTCGGGCTTCGAGGTGTGCACGAACCAGGCGCCGCTGTCGGCGTTGTTGTTGCCGAAGAAGTGCGGCGTTGCCAGCGTGAGATCGGCGCCGGCAGTATGCCGGTCGTCGATCGGTTCGTCGAGGCCGCGGGCGGCGCGTCGCGTGTAGAGGGCGCCGATGTGCGACTGCGAGCCGAAGCGACGACGAATGCGCGCGACTGAGAAGTCCTCGCTTGGGAGTACGCTTTCTTCGCCGGTACGCACGTGCAGCAGGCCGACGTCGTGGCTGCCGGCTTGCCCGACCAGTTTCGCGCCAAACAGGATCGGCTGCGGGTTGCCGCCGGCAAGCCCGATGCGGCGTGAGAAAAACGGATCGGACTGGCCGCCGGGAAAGTCGAAGAAGGTCGAACCGTCGAGGAAGAACTCGCGCTTTTCGGGAAAGCGGAGCGGAAACCGCGTGAGGTTCGTGCGCCGCTCGTCGACTTCGGTCTCGGCGAAGTCGGTGTTGATCGTGAAGTTCGCTTTCAGCGCCGGCGTGACGTTATAGAAAAAATCGACGCCGACGTCCGCATCGCCGACGGCCTTCGGCGCCCCGCGTCCCGGTGCGTTGCCGAGCGCCCCGAGCAGATAGGGCTTGATGTCGAGGCCGACGCCCTGCGAGATCTCGCGCAAGCCGAGCAGCCGTCCGGCGTTCGACATCCGCGTCAGTCCTTCGTTGCGCAGCGAGCCGGTCCAGAGGCTCTCCTCGTTCTTGCGGCGAACGGTGCGCTGAAAGTTGATGCCCCAGGCGCTCGCCGACGGGTCGAAGTTCAGCGACTTGAACGGAATCTCGACTTCGGCGCTCCAACCGATCTCGGACCGGCGCACGCGCGCGAGCCAGATGCCGTCCCACGACTTGTCCATGTCGCCGCCGAAATCATCGCCGCCAATCGAGTTGGTGATGAGCCCGTCGCCCATCGCGCCCGACGGGTTGATCTCGAAGAAGTAGCCAGTCCGTTCGTTGAGAAACGGATCGAGCGACCACATGAAGCGATCGTCGCCGGAGAACTGCTGATCGCGCTGCATCTGGTTGCCGAGCAGTCGGCCCGGCTCGGAGTCGTAGCAGATGACGCCAAGAATGAGGCGCGCGCTGTCGAAGACGACGCGCACTTCGGTGCGTTCGGTTGCCGGTGTGCCGTTGTCCGGATCGCGCTGAAGGAAGTTGCCGGCCGGCAGGGCGCGCTGCCAGGCGGCTTCGTCGAGCAGGCCGTCGAGCACGATCCGATCCGCTTCCGCGAGCCGCATCGCCTGTACGTGCGGCCGAGCATTCGATGGCGCCTCCTGTGCGTGGGCAGGCACACCCGATAGAGCTAGGAGCGCCACGCGGACGCCCGACATGAATCTCAACATGACGGCGGTTGCTGACGAGCGGCGTCCCAGGTACCTGCTCGGGCGCGGGAAGTCCAGGAAGCCTTCCGATAATATCGCGCCGGCGCGTCGGACGTTTACCATGACGCGCGTGGATCACCTCGGAGGGGCGGCTGGGCGCCGTCATTGTACGATGACAGCCGATGGCAACTCTGACTTTCCTCGGTGCCGCCCGCACCGTAACCGGTTCGAAGTATCTGCTCGAGGTCGATGGCCGGCGCATTCTCGTGGACTGCGGGTTGTTCCAGGGCCTCAAGGAGCTGCGGCAGCGCAACTGGGCCGCATTCCCTGTGGATCCCAACTCGATCGAGGCTGTCGTCCTCACGCATGCGCACATCGATCACACGGGCCTTCTGCCTCGCTTGGTTGCCAGTGGCTTCAAGGGGCCCGTCTACTGCACCGTGGGCACGCAGGATCTTTGTACGCTGGTGCTTCCCGACGCCGGCAAGCTCCAGGAAGAAGAGGCGAAGTTCGCCAATCGCGGCGGGTTCTCGAAGCACTCTCCGGCGCTTCCGCTTTTTACCGAAGCCGACGCGCATCAGGCGCTCACGCAGCTGCAGACGATGCCGTTTGCGCAGCCGTTCGAGATCGTCCCGGGCCTGCGCGCCGAGTTCATCAATGCGGGCCACCTGCTCGGATCGTCGTTCGTCCGCATCTCGCGCGCCGACGGTTCGGGACAGCGGCTGCTATTTGGCGGCGATCTCGGCCGCTACAACCGCCCTGTGCTGCCGGATCCGCAGCCCGCGCCCGAGGCCGCAACGCTGCTGCTCGAATCGACCTATGGCGATCGCGTGCATCCCAACACCGATGACGCGTCGGTTCTCGAGGAGATCATCAATGAGACGGTGGGCCGTGGCGGGCGTGTGATCATCCCGGCGTTTGCGATCGGCCGGGTCGAAGAGCTGCTCTATTGGTTCAAGCGCCTCGAGGAGCAGAAGCGTCTGAAGCCGGTGCCGGTGTACGTCGACAGCCCGATGGCGGTGAGCGCTCTCAACTTCTATCGCAAGCATCAGATGGAGCTCGATCTGGACGTGCGCAGCCGGCATGCGGACGTCTCCGCGTTCTGCGTCAAGCGGCTGCAGCCGATCGCGTCGGCGAAGGAATCGCGCGAGATCACGGCTCCGCGCGGCCCGGCGATCGTGGTCTCGGCGAGCGGCATGGCCACCGGCGGGCGCGTGCTGCACCATCTCGCGGCGTGCCTGCCCGATCCCCGCAACACGATTCTGTTCGTCGGGTTCCAGGCGGCGGGGACGCGCGGCCGCAGCCTCGTCGACGGCGCGAGGGCGGTGAAGATTCACGGCCAATCGGTCCCGGTCGCGGCGACGATCGCCAGAATCGACAGCATGTCGGCGCACGCCGATGCAACGGAGATCACCGAGTGGCTGCGAACGTTCGCCAACGCGCCGCAGGCCACGTATCTGGTACACGGTGAGCCGGCGGCGCAGGACGCCTTGAAACGGCGGATCGAGACGACGTTTGGGTGGAATGTGCAGATCCCTCAGCACGGGGCGCGCGTGGAAGTACCGCTCTGACGTTCGCCATTCCGCGGAAACCGTCGGAGGCGGCTCTTAAGTACAATTATTCGCGCGTGGAACCGGAGCGGACCTACCAGCTCGAGCAAATCGACGATGCCGCGGTCGTGCAGCTATACGCCGACGGCTTCGACAACCTGACTCGCGACGAGAAGGCGCTCGTCTGGCACCTCTATCAAGCGGCGCTCGCCGGCCGCGACATCTACTACGACCAGCGCTATCGCCACAACCTCGCCATGCGCGACATCCTCGAGGAGATCATCACGCACGCCGAGGGCATTCCCGGCGACGTGCTGGCCGAGGTCACGCGATACGCGAAGCTGTTCTGGATCAACAGCGGTCCGTTCAACAATCTGACCGCCCGCAAATTCGTGCTGCGGCTCCCGCTCGACGCGCTGGTCGCGGCGGCCGAGCGTGCGGCAGCCAATGGCGCGCGCTTTTGCTGCGCTCCCGGCGAGGACGTGCCGGCGCTCGTCCGCCGCTTCGCGCCGATGTTCCTCGATGCCGACCTCGATCCGATGGTCACGTGCAAGACGCCGGGCGACGGCCGCGACATCCTCGCCGCCAGCGCGAACAATCTCTACGACGGGGTGACGATGAACGACCTCGCGTCGTTCAAGGAGCGCTATCCGCTCAACTCACGGCTGGCCCGCCGCAACGGGTCGATGATCGAAGAGGTCTACCGTGTCGGCGGCCTCTACACCGAGGAGATCACGCGCATCATCGGGCATCTGCGCGCTGCCGTCGCGGTGGCGCCGCCGTCGTTCGCGGCGGTGCTGCGCGCGCTGATCCGCTGGTACGAAACGGGCGAGGAAGCCGATCGCGAGGCCTTCGACATCGCCTGGGTGCAGAACCGCGACTCCGCCGTGGACACGATGAACGGCTTCATCGAGGTCTACCTCGACGCACGAGGGACGAAAGGCGCGTGGGAAGGCGTCGTGTATTACGTCGATCACGACAAGACCGAGAAGATCCACCGCCTCGCCGAGCACGCGCAGTGGTTCGAGGATCGGCTGCCGATCGATCCACGCTACCGCAAGCCGCACGTGCACGGCGTCTCGGCCAAGGCCATCGAGGTCGTAGTCGAGACCGGCGACTCCGGTCCGATCACGCCGATCGGCGTCAACCTGCCGAACGATCAACGCATCCGCGAGCAATACGGGAGCAAATCGGTCTCGCTCACCAACGTGCTCGACGCCTACGAGGGCTCGACCCCCGAGCCGTTTCGCGAGGAGTTCTGCTGGGATGCCGACGAAGCGGCGCGCGCGGCAAAGTGGGGGCCACGTGCCGCCGAACTGACGACGGAGATTCACGAGGTGCTCGGACACGGATCCGGCCGCATGGCCGAGCACATCGTCGTGCCGCCGCAGGAGGTCCTGAAAGAGCAGTACTCCGCGCTCGAGGAAACGCGTGCCGATCTCGTCGCTCTCTACTTCGTCGCCGATCCCTACATGGCGGAGCTTGGTCTGGTGCCGCGCGAGCATCATCAGGAGATCGTCCGGGCCGAGTACCAGGGGTACGCGCGGGGGGTGCTGGTGCAGCTTCGCCGGGTGCGGCAGGGCACGCAGCTCGAGGAAGATCACATGCGCAATCGCCAGGCGATCGTCCACTGGCTGATGGCCAACACCGACGCCATCGACGTCCGCCGGCGCGATGGCAAGACCTTCCACGTCCTGGCGGACGCCGCGGCGTTTCGCGAGGGTGTCGGCAGGCTTCTGGCAGAAGTCCAGCGCGTCAAGTCGGAGGGCGACTACCAGGCCGCACGGTCGTTCTTCGAGACCCATGGCATCCACTTCGAGCCCGCGCTCCGCGACGAAATCGTCGAGCGCGTGGATCGCCTGCGGCTGCCGTCGTACACCGCGTTCGTGATGCCTCGCCTCGAGCCCGAGCTCGATCACGAGGGACGAATCGCGGACGTGCGGATTTCGTACCCGCGAGATCTCACGGCGCAGATGCTCGAATTCTCGGCCGCGCGCCGTAAAGCCCGCCGCTCCCCTACAATCGCGTGATGATCAGCACGCCTTCCACCCTCCACCGCGCGCTTTCGGCGAGCGTCCTGCTCGTGCTCGCGGCCGCCGCCGCGGAGGCCCAGCCGGCGCTCCGCGAGCGTATGTTGATTGCCGAGGACCAGCGCGCCTCGTCGAACGACGACCTCAATGCGCTGCGGCAGGGTCTTGGCAGCCGCGACCCGGCGACGCGCCAGCAAGCGGTTCGCGCGATCGGTCGGCTCGAGCGGCCCGATTTGATGCCGGTCACTTCCCGGCTGCTCACCGATCCAAACGACGACGTCCGTGCCGAGACCGTGAACGCAATCGGCCAGCTCGCCCGCGGCCCGGAAGGCGTTGCCGCAGCCACGACACGGCTCTATGCCCGGTTGAAGGGCGAGCAGACGCCGCGCGTGCGCGGGGTGGTGGCGGCCACGCTCGGTCGCCTGGCGTTTGCCAACGCCGGCGACGTGCAGCAGGCCGAGCGCGCGATCGCAGCGCTGGTGCCGCTCTCGCCCGACGTCGTGAACGTCGACGAGATCGCTGGAGCCGTGGAGGGGCTGGAGGCGTTGATTCGTCAGAGCGGCAAGCTGTCGCCGCCATCGGCCGACACCGTCAGCCGGCTGCGGGTGGCCGCGCAGCTCGAGGGCCAGGCGCAGGACACCGCTGCGCTGGTGCGCATCCGAAGGCTCGCGACGGCGGCGCTCACTTCTGCCAATCGCGTCGATCGCAAGCTGCTCGAAGCCGGCATGGCCGATCCGGACGATGAGGTCCGGCGGCTCATGATGATTGCGGCGAGAGGGGACGTCGAGGATCGGGAGGCGATCGTCCGCCAGGGTTTGCGCGATAGCGAAGCGCGAGTCAGATACGAGGCGCTGCAGACCTGGGGGCGCACGCTGCAGAAGCAATCGTGCGGCCCGGTGCTCGAAGCGCTGCGCGACGCGAATCCGCACGTGACGCTCCTGGCTATCGACCTCGCCGGCAACGGCTGTCCGGAGCCCGCGAGCGCCGCGCCGATCCGATCGATCGCCGAGACGGTGACCGCGTCGCGCTCGACGTGGCACGCGCCGGCGCACGCGATTGTGTCACTGGCGAAAATCGCGCCGGACGAAGCGCGCAAGCTTCTCGACGTGTTCGTCGCGCATCCGGTGTGGCAGGTCCGAACCTACGCGGCGCACGCCGCCGGCCGCCTCGACGCGGGTGGCGAACTCGTCCTGCTGGGCCGCGATCCCAATGACAACGTGCGCGACGCGGCGCTCAGCGAGCTCATCACGCGCAAGCGCCCCGAAGCCACGCAGGTGGCACTCGACGCGCTGACCCGTCCGGACTACCAGCTGATAATCACCGCATCGCGCGCCCTTGCCGCCACAACCGAGCGCGAGCGCGTCGTCCCGGCGCTGGTTGCGACGTTCGAGCGCCTCACCGCAGAGAAGCGCGACACGTCCCGCGATCCGCGCATGGCCATCCTGACGCGACTCGAGGAGCTGGCAGCGCCAGAGCCCGAGACGCTGAAACCGTACCTCACGGATTCCGACGCCGCCGTCGCCCGCAAGACGGCGGAGATGCTGCACAAGCGCACCGGCATCGAGACGGCCGCGGCGCCGCGACCGTTGCCGATTCCGCCGGTCCGATGGCGCGACGTGGAGGCGCTGCGCGACGTCCGGCTTCGATTCGTGATGACCGGACGTGGCGCGTTCGAGTTGCGGCCGTTCGTCGACGAGGCGCCGCTTACTGTGCTTCGCGTCGCCACCCGCGCTCGCGAGGGCTACTACAACGGCCTCACCTTCCACCGCGTGGTGCCCAACTTCGTCATCCAGGGCGGCAGCCCGGCGGCCAACGAGTACGCCGGCGACGGACCGTACATGCGCGACGAGGTCGGCCGTTTGTCGCACCGCCGCGCAACCGTTGGCATTTCGACACGCGGCCGCGATACCGGTGACGCCCAGATCTTCGTCAACCTCGTGGACCTGCCACGTCTCGATCACACCTATACGGTCTTCGCCGAAGTCGTCACGGGCATGGACGTCGTCGACTCCATCCTCGAGGGAGATGTGATCGAGCGCGTGGAACTGGTTGGGGCCTCCACTCGACGCCCGAGCCAATGATCTCGCGTCGGCTACCCGACGATCTGTCGCCAAACGCGACCGCACGGGCAGCGGACGCACTGCGCGCGCGGGGAGTGCCAATCGTCGATCTGACGGAATCCAATCCCACGCGGGCGGCGTTTCGATATCCCGACGGGCTGCTCGCGGCGCTCGCTGATACTCGCGGGCTACGTTACGACCCGCATCCTCTGGGGCTGTTGTCGGCGCGCGAATGTGTATCGCAGGAGCTGATGCGGCGCGGCGTCGGCGTCCCAGCCGACCGAATCGGTCTGACCGCCAGCAGCAGCGAGGCGTACGCGTGGCTTTTCAAGCTGTTTTGTGACCCGCGCGACGAAGTGCTGATTCCAAGGCCGAGTTATCCGCTCTTCGAGCATCTGACGCGTCTCGAGTCTGTTACGGCGGTCTCGTACTCCTTGGAGTATCACGGCACGTGGCGCATCGACATGGACACGGTTCGCCGCGGGATCAATCCTCGAACAAGAGCTCTGCTGGTCGTGTCGCCTAACAACCCGACGGGCTCCTTTTTGCATGAAGACGACCTGGTGCAGCTCGTAGAGATTTGCGCGTCATACGACATGGCGATGATCGGCGACGAAGTGTTTGCCGACTTCCCACTGGATGCGGCACCGGCGCGCGCTGCGGTGCTCTCGCAGCGCGAGGTCGTGACGTGCAGTCTTGGAGGTTTGTCGAAGTCTGCCGGGCTGCCGCAGCTCAAGCTCGGCTGGATCGCGTTTGGCGGACCGGACGATCGGCTGCGCGACGTGTTGAGCAGCTACGAGATCGTCGCCGATGCTTACCTGTCGGTCTCGACGCCCGTGCAAGCGGCGGCGCCATCCATTCTGCGGGGTGCCGAGCACGTCCGGGCGCAGATTCGGGAGCGAACCGCGTCGAATCTCAGTCGGCTGCGTGGGCTGGTCGCCGAGTATCCCGCCGTCTCGGTCTTGACTTGCGAGGGCGGCTGGTCTGCGGTCCTGCAGCTGCCGGCGACTCGCAGCGAAGAGCGCTTCGTGCTGGAGCTGCTGACCGACGATCACGTGCTCGTGCATCCCGGATACTTCTTCGACTTCGCGCGCGAGGCCTTCGCGGTCGTGAGCCTCCTTGTGCCTCCGGCGGATTTCATCACCGGCGTGTCGCGCCTGCTCGCCCGGGCGACGTCGTCGCCGTCATAATCGTGGCAACCCGGCAGAGCGGCGTCCTGATCCCGTTGTTCTCGATCGTCTCCTCGCGCGGCTGGGGCGTCGGAGAATTCGCCGACCTTCCGCTCTTTGCCCGTTGGCTGCAGCGTGCCGGCCAGTCGTTCGTGCAGATTCTGCCGATTCTCGAAATTCCCGACAGCGACACGTCGCCGTATTCGGCGCTCACCGCAATGGCGCTCGATCCGGTCTACATCTCGTTGAGCGATATCGAAGACTTTCAAGCGCTCGGCAGCGCCGCCAGCCTGCCGGGGGACGATCGTGCGGCGCTCGATGCAGCGCGGCGCGCGCCGCGTGTTCGCTATGACCTCGTCAGAGGGCTCAAGGACCGCGTACTGCGGCGCGCCTACCAACGCTTCGTCGAGGAAGAGGAGGGGCAGCAGACCGAACGGTCGGCCGAGCTCGATCAGTTCGCGCGACAGGAAGCCTCGTGGCTCGACGACTACGCGCTCTTTCGCGTGCTCCGCGACGTGCGCGATCAGCGCGCTTGGTGGGAGTGGCCGGCGCCGCTCGCGCGGCGCGACGAAGCGGCGCTCGACCACGCCAGGCGCGAGTTCGCCGACGAAATCGGCTATCGCAAGTACGTGCAGTGGATTGCCGCCACGCAATGGCGGCGCGCTCGGCAGGCTGCGCTGTCGGTGCGCGTCTTCGGCGACGTGCCGTTCATGATCTCGGCCGACAGCCCGGACGTGTGGAGCGATCAGGACGACTTCCGCTTCGACGGCACGGTCGGCGTGCCCCCGGATGCGTTCAGCGAAACTGGCCAGGACTGGGGATTGCCGCCGTGGCGCTGGGACGTCATGGCCGCCAACGACTTCGCCTGGATGCGACGGCGCGCCGCTCGAAGCGCAGCGCTCTTCGACGGCTTCCGACTCGATCATCTCGTCGGTCTCTATCGCACCTACATCCGGCCACTGGACGACGCGAAGCGCCCGTTCTTTGCGCCCGAAGAAGAATCACGGCAGCTCGAGCTCGGCGAGCGGCTCGTGCGCATCTATCAGGAGAGCGGCGCCGAAGTCATCGCCGAAGATCTCGGCGTCGTTCCGGACTTCGTGCGCGCGTCGCTCAAGAAGATGGGCGTTCCTGGTTTCAAGGTGTTTCGATGGGAGCGCCACTGGGAGCAGCCCGAACAGCCATTCATCGATCCCACCGAATACGCGGAGGCCTCGGTGGCCACGTCGGGTACGCACGACACCGAAGCGCTGGCGACATGGTGGGACGCGCTGCCCGCCGAGGATCGCGAAAGAGTGACTCAGCTACCGTCAGTGGCGCGGCATCTGCCGCAGCTGGATGCGAAAGCCGCAATCGTCCGCGCGGTGCTGGCGTCGGGATCCCGCTACACGATTCTGCCGCTGCAGGATCTCTTCGGCTGGCACGACCGCATCAATACGCCTGCCACGGTGGACGAGGAGAACTGGACGTGGCGGCTGCCATGGCCGGCCGATCGGCTCGAAGAGCTCGACCACCCGCGTGCGGCTGCCGACCGCCTGCGCGAGTGGACGACGGAGGCGGAACGCGCCCCTCACTCGATGGTCTGATGCGTCTGCTCGACGTGCTTGCCAGCGAGGCTGGCGACGATCATCGCGAGCTCGGCCGGCTGGACGGGCTTGGCCACGTGCATGTTGAAGCCCGCGGCGAGCACCCGCATGCGATCGGCGGCGCTGGCATACGCGGTGAGCGCGGCCGCCGGAACGCGGCCGCCGGCTTCCGCTGAGAGCGCCCGTATGCGGCGAATAAAGACGTAGCCGTCCTCGAGCGGCATCTCGATGTCGGTCACCACCACATGCGGCTGCCAATCGGTCAGCGCATGCATGCCTTCTTCGACCGAGGCCACGGTCATCGCGTCGGCGCCGTAGCGCTCGAGGATCGTTCCGATCAACTCGCGTGCGTCGCTGTCGTCATCGACCACGAGCACTCGCAGATCGCGTAGCGACAGTCCCTGACTCAGCCACGCGTGTCCATCGCCCGAGATCGCGGAGCCGACATCGAAGCCGTGCGCGGCAGGCACGCGCGCCGCGGCGTGCCGCGGGAACTTGATCGTGAAAACCGCGCCGGACTTGTCGGACTCCGAGCAGTTCGACGCGTCGATCGATCCGCCGTGCATCTCGACCAGGTTCTTGACGATTGCCAGGCCGAGGCCCAGACCCTTGTGCGTGCGCGTCGACGAGGCGTCGGCCTGACGGAATCGGTCGAATACGTACGGCAGGAAGTCGGGCGCGATCCCCGGGCCGTTGTCTTCGACGATCATCTCGCACTCGGTTTCGCTCTGCTGGACGCGCACCTGCACCCGGCCCCGTGGCGGGGTGAACTTGATGGCGTTGCTCAACAGGTTCCATGTGATCTGCTGCAGCCGATCGGGATCGCCCGAGATCGGTGTCACGTTGAGATCGAGCAGCAGCTGGAGTTTGACGTGCTTGGCTTCGGCCGACGGCTGGACGGTCTCGGCCGCGGCGCGCACGATTGCGCCGAGATCGACGCTGCGGAGCTCGAGCCGCAGCTTGCCCGCCATGATGCGCTGCACCTCGAGAATGTCCGAGATCAGCTGCTCCTGGCTCTGCGCGTTCCGGACGATCGTCTCCACGGCCGCGCGCCGGCGGTCTTCGGGCAGACCGGGATCGCGCAGCATGTGCGCCCAGCCGACAATGGCGTTGAGCGGCGTGCGCAGCTCGTGCGAGAGCGTGGCCAGGAATTCGTCCTTGACGCGGCTCGCCTCTTCGGCCACGGCGCGCGCCTTGCGCGCGTCCTCGGCCTCGCGCCGCGCGTCCTCGACCAGGCGCGCGTTGTCGAGGGTGAGCGCGACGCGCGACGCCACCGCCTCGAGCGCCACGATTTCGTTGTCGGAGTAGCGCGTGTTCTGAGCCCGGAACACGGTCAGCGTGCCGAAGAGCGCGTCGCCATAGAGGATCGGGCTGATCGCCGCCTGGCGCCCGCCGTGTTTTTTCTGCAGCGCCTCCAGATCCGGCGGCAACGGCGATCTAATCTCGGCCGTCCGCTGGTCGTCGATCACAATCGTCCGGCGCGTCTCCTGCAGCCGCACGTAATAGGTGTTCTGGAGCGCATCGACCGGCTCCTTCAGCATGGCCTCGAGATACGGCATCGCCTCCGCCGAGACGTGACGCCACGCGACGGGCAGCAGCTCATCGCCTGCAAACACTCTGATGATGCACGCGTCGCCAATCTCCTCGGCGACGCGCCGCGCGGCGTGGTTAGCGACGTCCTTGAACGTCGGCTTGGCGAGCCCGACGTTCGAAACGTCGGCGAGGAGCGACAACCGCCGGCTTTCGCGCTGCAGATTTGCCCGTTCGCGCTCGAGCGCCTGCGTCCGATCGGCGGCGATCCGCGCGCGCTCGGCCGCCTGGCTCAGCGCGCGCTCGAGACGAGCCGTCATCACGGCGATCGTTCCGGCGGTGAAGAGAAATGCCACCAGGCTGATATGGCCAGGCGTCAACGACGTGGACAGCTCGAGCATCGGCTCGATGAAGAGATACGGGCCGACGACTGCTGAAAGCAGCGTGGCAAAGAGAGCAGCGCCGAGATGCCCGGTCAGGCCGACAATGGCTATCGCCGGAAAATAGAAGATGAAAGGGAGTCCGCTCGCACCGATGAGCGGCGTGAGGAGATAACGCGCGCCGGTCGCAGCAACGACGGCCGCGAGCGCGAGGGCAAACGCCCGGATCGTTCGGTGACGAATCGACTCGTCCACACCCGGATTATCGCCTCAGACGACGCGCCGCGGCATTTCTCCTATGCTCGCAAATGAAGGTTCACGGATTTGCAGATTCTGGCGAGCGAGGTATCGAGCGCGCGGGCGCGTCGTCCAGCTCTACTTTAATCGCATCAAGTCGGCCTCCGCGGCGATGTAGCCGAATGCCGACCACTGCGGGCCGGCGACGACTCTCTCGAAAATCTGCCGCGCTCGTGCGCGATCGCCGTTCACGAGATACCAGTTGCCTACACCGTAGCCCTGCGTCGCGACCGTGAGCGCGTCGGCGCCGGCCGGATCGAGCAGCGTCTCCGGTTTCTCGAGGCCCTTGTACATCAGCAGCCGGCGATGGTAGGAGCCGTTCTCGAGGATCTCCATCTTGGGCGTGATTCGATCGAGGACCCTGGCGGCCTCGGCCTTGCGATTGAGCCGCATCGACGTCATCCACAACCAGTCGCTGGTTGCCACGATCGAGTCGTCGTTGGTCGAGACCTTCAGGCATTCGGTCCACGCCGCGAGCGCCTTGTCGAAATCTCCCTTCAGGTAATGCGCCAGCGCGAGGTGATACCAGATGTTGAACTGCAGGGTGCTGCGCGGCTTGCCGGCGGGATTGGGTGCGCCGTCTGGTTCGATCTCGTCCGCTCTGCCTTTGATCAGCGACACCGCTCTGTCGAAATCGGCGATGGCGCGATCGAACTGACGAACGGTGATGTAGCGATGACCGCGATGCCGATACATGCGCGCGTCGCCTGGATGCAGCTGTACGCCCTTGGAGAACATGGCGATCGCGTCCTGATAGCGCCAGAGATATCCCAGCCGGCGGCCCAGCCAGATGATTGCGTCGGCGTCGTTGGGCTTTGCCGCCAGATCCTGATTGGCCTGCGCGAGATCGGCCTCGAGCTTCTCCCGATTCGGCAGCTCGATCGGGAAGAGCGGCTTTCCCGAGAGCGACGTCGCTTCGGGCGTTTGCACTGCCGCCACGAGCAGCAGCGCGGCGATGGTCCGGTTAATCATCCCGTTTCACCTCGATGGCTTCGCCGTCGATGACGTCCTCCGGCAAGCCAAGAAGATTCGCGCTTTGAAGAATTCGCGGCACGGTATCCACCGTCGGCAGCGGATCGATCTCGCGCTCCGATGTCACACCCAGTTCCTTGAACCGTCGCGCCGTGACGAGCACCCGTCCTTCGTACGAGCCCACCGCGTCGTTGAACGCGCGCACGGCGCTATCGAGGCGCATCCGGAGCGTGTCCATATACTCGGTCATCTTGGCGACGCGGCCGTACAACTCCTTGCCCAGCGCCTGGATCTCCTCCGCGTTCCGGGCGAGCCGCTCGTGCCGCCACCCTTGCGAGACGACCTGAAGAAGCGCGATCAGCGTGAGCGGGCTCGCCGGAAACACCCGCGCGCGCACGCCGATACTCGATGAGCTGTGGGTCGTGTTGCAGCGCCGACTGGAAAAACGCCTCGCCCGGAAGAAACATCACCGCGAAGTCGGGCGACGGCTGCACGGAGTCCCAGTAGCTCTTCGAGCCGAGCTTGGTCATGTGGTCGCGCACCTGCCGCGCGTGATCCAACATCTTGCGCGCGCGTGACGGATCGTCCGGCGCCTCTTGCGCGTCCAGATACGCCTCGAGCGGCACTTTCGCGTCGATCACGATCGTGCGATTGCCCGGCAGCTTGACGATCAGATCGGGCCGCTGGCGCCCGGTCTCGCCAAGCAGTGATGGCTGCTCGTCGAAGTCGCAGTAATCCAGCATGCCGGCGAGCTCGACCACGCGTCTGAGCTGCATCTCCCCCCAGCGCCCGCGCACCGACGGCGTGCGCAAGGCCCTCACGAGATGATGCGTTTCGCTTCTGATGCGGTCCTGCTGCTGATGGATGTCCTTGAGCAGCGTCTCGATAGCGGCGCTCGTCTGCAGACGGTTCTTCTCGCTGTCGCCGACCTTTTGATCGACCTGCGTGAGGACGTCCTTGATTGGCTTGACCAACTCGTCGAAGGCCTGATGCCTGCGTCCGAGCTCGGCCGCCGCGTCCTTCTGGACATTTCCGAGCTTCTGGTCGGCGAGCTTCAGAAACTCCTCGGTCGTGGCGCGCAGCGCCGCCGCCGCGCTCGCGTTGAACGTCGCGCGCAGCTGCTCTTCGGCTTTGGCGATGAGCGCGACTTTTTCGGGAATCGTTTCCTTGAGATGCGCGACTTCCGTTCGCAGCTGCGCGTTGTTCTCACGCAGCGCCGCCGAGTCGGAGAGCATGCGGTGGGCAGCCTCGCGTGATGTTTTCAGCTCGTCGAGGGTCGCATCGAGCCGCCGGGTGGTTTCCAGCAGCAGCGCCTGGTGAGCCCGGCTCGTACCTTCATGGAGTTGCGCCGCCGCCGCAAGATCGCGCCGGGCCGCGGCGCGAGCGGCCGCCCAGCCGGCGACCGCGCCGACCACGAACGTCGTCAGAGCAACGGCAAGAGCGAGAGGTTCCATCTCATGTTGACGGACATTCGGCGCGGCCACAGAGACGGCCTTCGACCTTTGTTCGTCCGTCAGGCCCGAGTGTAATGGACAATTACGCCGATGGCCATCCCTGCCGGCCGATTTCAAAATCGGTCCAGCGCTGACGATTCTGCGCGCGCCGGAGATGGTCCCGCGAGCCGGCTCGAGCGCTAAGTCGTTCGGCCATCCTCATTTAGGTGAATCGACTCCACCTGGAAGGGCCGTTGCAGCCGCCGTCCAGCTGGCTAAATGCCGCCGATAATCCGATGCGCGTGACTGCACCTCCCGAAATCGATACCTCACAACGAATCTTCACCGACGGCTTCGGCGCCCGTTTCCTTGCGTTCGATACCGATTCGAGCGATCCGGTCGAGATTCTGCGACTGGACCAGGCTCTCGTGTCTGAGCCCGACTTCGTCAGCACCGTGGGCACACGCGTCGCGCGGCTGTCGTCGGGCCGGCATGCGCTCTTCGCGCCAATTCGTCGGATCGAGCGGCCATCTTCGGGCGAGCTGTTTCTCATCTCCGCGCGCGTCGCCGGATGGCGGCTCGCGGAAGTGCTCGACGTGGCCGAGCGCGAACGGCTGTCACTCGACATCAGCGCTGTTCTCGCCCTGCTACGCCAGCTGATTCCGGCCGTGGCGCTCTTTGCGCGGCATCAGCGCGAGTTCGCCATTGGAACCATCGCGCCAGAGCGCTTGATCCTGACGCCACAGGGGCGGCTGCTGATCTCCGAGTACGTGCTCGGCGAGGCGCTCGGAAAGCTGTCGCTCACACGCGATCAGCTCTGGCGCGTGTATCGAGTGCCCGCGCCCGAGCCGTCGGGCGCCAGCCGCGACGTTCACCGCGTGGACGTTCTCGGCATCGGCATCATCGCCTTGTCGCTGCTGCTCGGCCGACGACTGCGCGACGACGAGTTCCCCGGACCAATCGGCAAGCTGCTGGCGGACGCGCGCGAATCGAGTGGCCGCAACGAGCGTCCGTTGTCGCAGGGCCTGTCGACGTGGCTCGGGCGAGCCTTACAGCTCGATCCGGCCACGGCGCTCACCACCTCGCAGGAGCTGCAGGTGGCGTTCGAGGAGCTCCTGGCCACCGAGCGCGAGTATCTGACGACGACGGCGCTGCTCGAAACGTTCGTCGAGCGCTTTGCCTCGATCGCGGGACCTCCGCACGAGCTCCACGTCCGAGCGGCGGCGCCTCAGGTGGCGCCTCCGGTCGTGCAGCCGGCACCCGTGCGGCCGGCTCCCGTCGTCGAAGCCCCGGTCGCGCCACCCCGTGTCACAACCGGTGCCCGAACCGGTTCCAGCCAAGGCAGCGAAGCCGGCATTGGCACGATCGATCCCCGAGCCCGATGTTGCGCCCGTCGAACCTGTCGTCGCCGGGCCTGTTCAACCCGAGTCGCCCGGCTGGCTGACGAAAGCGTTGGCTTTATGCGCCCTGCTGATTCTCCTCGAGGCTGGCGCGATCGCGTGGCTGTGGAAGCAAGGATCCGACGCCCTGGTCCGCGAGGGCGAGCTTCAGGTCCAGTCGCGGCCAATCGGCGCTCGCGTCGTGCTCGATGACGACGACCTCGGGGTGACGCCGGTATCTACCCGTTTATCGCCGGGAACCTACACCCTCAAAGTGCAGGCCGGCAGCGGTGAGCCGCGGGTCATCGTGGTGCAGATTCGGCCAGGGGTGCAGACAGTGCAGTATCTGGAGCTGCAAGCACCTCGATAACTCGGCAGACGGAGGAGGTAAGGCCCTTTTTCGATTCGCGTTGCAGTTCCCAAATTGAAATTCCCGGCGCGCGCGTTTAGCATGAGCGCTTCCGGAGGGATTGAATGAAGCGAATCGTGATGTGTACGTTTGTCATCGCGCTGGCGGCCGCGGGGTCAGCGTCCGCGCAGCCGGCGGCAGCACCGCCCACTCCCGGTAAGGCGCTCGCCGAGGCTCTGGCGCGCAGCGCGGCCGGGACGTTCCGCAATCTCGTGGAGTCGGCGGAGAAGATGCCGGAAGCGGACTACGCCTTCCAGGCGACGAAAGATACCCGGACGTTCGCGGGGTTCATCGGCCACACGATCAATGCGGCGTACAACAATTGCGCTCGCGCCAAGGGCGAGCAGAATCCGAACAAGGAGGACCTCGAGAAGGTCACCGCCAAGGCGCAGCTCGTCGCCGCGGCGAAAGCGGTGCAGACCTACTGCGACGCCGTGTTTGCCGCACAGACCGACGCGTCACTCGCCGAGTTGATCGCGATGGGCCAGCAGCAGGCGCCGCGCGGCCAGCTTCTGATCGGCGTGATCAGCCACAACATGAACGAGTACGGCCAGACCGTGATCCTGATGCGCCTCAAGGGCGTCGTTCCTCCGAGCACCGAACGCGCCAACCAGATGCGCAAGCCGGGAGCGGAATAGCGCATGCGAGTCGCGCTGTGGGCTGCGGCGTTAGCGGCGGTCGTCGTCAGCACCGCGCTCACAGCGTGTCGTGAAGGCGACGCGGATCCAGTTCAGGAACGCGTCCAGCGTCTCATGCGAGCCACCGACATCGTGCTCGCGCGAGACTCCGATCTGTTTCATGCGCGCGTCCCGAAGAACACCACCTTCGCCGCGCTCCTCGCCTACCACCGAATCGCGCAGGAGGATGCGCTCGCCTTGATCGCGAGCATCGGCCAGCGCTTCGATCTGCGGCGTCTTCGCGAAGGACAGCCGTATCGCCTCGACCGCTATCCGGACGGCCGCGTGCGTCAGTTCGACTACGAAATCGACGCCGATCGGTTCGTCACCGTGCGCCGGACCGCAGGATCGGATGCGGAGTTTGCGGCTGAAATCGCCGACATTCCCAAGCAGCGCACCGCTGTGGCGATCACCGGCCGCATCGACAGCGACACACCCTCGCTCGTTCAGGCGCTGGAGGAGGAAGCTGAGGACGGGATCACGCTCGCGCTTGCGCTGGCCGACGTCTTCGCCGGCGACGTCGACTTCAACAACGATCTGCAGCCGGGCGACACGTTCCGCCTTCTCGTCGAACGCGCGACGCGAGAAGACGGGCAGTTTGGCGGTTACGGTCCGCTGCTCGCCGCCGAGCTCGTCAACGAAGGACGCTCGCTGCGTGCGCTGCGATTCGCCGCGCCGGGCGAAAAGCCGGCGTATTACGACGAACAGGGGCGCTCGCTGAAACGATTCCTACTCAAGACGCCGCTCAAGTTCGATCCGCGCATCACGTCCGGCTTCTCACGCTCGCGCCGGCATCCGATCCTGCAATATGCGCGAGCGCACAACGGCGTCGATTACGCTGCTCCGCCCGGCGCGCCGGTCGTCTCGGTTGCGAGTGGCGTCGTGCTCGTGGCGGGATGGACCGCCGGCGGCGGCAATACCGTCAAGGTGCGTCATCCTGGCGGCTACGAGAGCGAGTACCTGCACCTGTCATCAGTCGCGGGCGGCATCCGTGCCGGTGCGCGCGTCGCGCAGGGTGAACTGGTCGGCAAAGTCGGGTCCACGGGTCTGGCAACGGGACCGCATCTGCACTATGGCTTGAAGAGAAACGGCGCCTACATGAATCCGGTGCGTGCGCACAGCGACATGCCACCAGGCGAGCCCGTTCCGCCCGCGTATGTCGCGGTGTTTGGCGCTGAACGCGATCGCCTGGTGGGACTGCTGACGGGCGACGCGAACGCTCGCGCCGCGCACGAGTGATCTACCTGAAGGTGTAACCCACGCCGAACTTGAGATCGGGCGAGTCGATCGTGCCGATCTTCACTTCGAACGCAGGCCGCGGCTGTTTTCGACGCCGACCAGGAAGTTGAAACCGGCCTCGGTATTATCGGATCCCTCCCGGTTGTAGAAGTTGACCGCGGGTCCGCCGCCGGCATAGACCAACCAGTTGCGGCGGGACGGGAATTTCCAGACGAATTCGAAATTTCCTGCGACAAGAGTGAGATCGTCGCCGAAGCCAATCTCCAGGTTGGGCTTGAAGTGGAGTCGCTCGATGAGCGGGGATGTTTCGTAATGACCGCCGAAGTAGATCTGATCCGGATCAATGGAGACGCCGCCGCGCACGCCGGGTCCTTGCGCCCGGGCGGGCGACGCGCCAATCGTCAACGCCGCAGCGACGAACAACGTCAGCAGTGTATTGCGGCGATTCGCAACTCGAAGCATTCGTGACCTCCCGCCGCGGGCGTCAGCATGTCGCGTGCCAGCCGGGGACCGCACGTGACATAATTTTCGGTTCATGGCTCGCATTTTTCCGTTCGCAGCGCTGCGGCCGACGCCACAGGCTGCTGCGGCCGTGGCCGCAGTGCCTTACGACGTCGTGAGCACCGACGAGGCGCGCGCGCTGGCGGCGGACAATCCTTTGAGCTTTCTGCACGTGTCGCGCGCCGAGATCGATCTTCCGCCGGGCACCGATCCGCATTCGGATCAGGTCTACGAGCGCGCGAGCGAGAACTTTCGCGATCTGCAAGGTCGCGCGCGCCGCTGGTCGTCGAGGATGCGCCGGCCTTTTACGTCTACCGCCTGCAGATGGGCGCGCACGTGCAGACCGGGCATCGCCGCGTGCTTTTCGATCGACGAATACGACGACGGCGTCGATCAAGAAGCACGAGAAGACGCGGCCCGACAAGGAAGACGATCGCACGCGCCACATGCTGGCGCTCGGCGCGCAGACCGGACCGGTGTTCCTGACCTATCGCGGCGTCGCAGAGCGTTGGACGAGGCGTCGAGCGGACGATCAGCGGCAGACGCCGCTGTTCGACTTCACGGCGCCCGACGGTGTGAAGCATACGATCTGGAAGGTGGCCGACGAGCGCGCACGCGGAAGTCGATCGAGCGGCGTTCGCCGCGATTCCTGCGCTCTACATCGCCGACGGCCATCACCGCGCGGCGAGCGCGGCGCGCACGCGCCGGGCGCTCGCCGGGCGCGGCGCCGGCGAACACGATCGCGTGCTCGCGGTCGCGTTTCCCGACAACCAGATGCAGATTCTTCCCTACAACCGCGTCGTCAAGGATCTGAATGGCCTGACGGCCGGGCGTTTCTCAAGGCGCTGCGATCGCACGGCACGCTCACCGATGCCGACGGATCGGCGACGCCGAGCGCGGAAAGGGCGAGGTCGCGCTGTATCTCGCGGGGCAGTGGTACACGATCGAGTTCGGGCCGGCTGCCGCCGAGAAGGACGCGGCTGACGCGCTCGACGTCAGCTGCCTGCAGGACGCGGTGCTCGCGCCCGTGCTCGGCATCCAGGACGTGCGCACCGACAAGCGCATCGATTTTGTCGGCGGCATCCGCGGCACCGCCGAGCTGGAGCGGCTGGTCGACTCCGGCGCGTTCGCGGTGGCGTTTTCGCTGTTCCCGGTCACGGTTGACGACCTGATGCGCATCGCCGATGCCGGCGGCATCATGCCGCCGAAGTCAACCTGGTTCGAGCCGAAGCTTCGCGACGGCCTGCTCTCGCATCTGATATGAAAGTTCTCGTCGCCGACAAGTTCGAACAGAGCGGGCTCGACGGCCTGAAGCGCGTGCGGCTGCGAGGTCGTCGTACGAGCCCGATCTGAAGGATCGGCGCCTTGCCGACGCGATCACGGACGAGCGGCGCGCAGGTGCTGGTCGTGCGCAGCACCCGGTCACCGGCCGCGATGCTGGACGCGCGGCAAGCTGTCGCTGATCGTGCGCGCCGGCGCGGGCGTCAACACGATCGACGTCGCCGCGGCGTCGAAGCGCGGCATCTACGTGTCGAATTGCCCGGGCAAGAACTCGGTCGCCGTCGCCGGAGCTGGCGTTTGCGCTGATGCTCGCGATCGATCGGCGGGTGCCCGACAACGTCGCGGAGCTGCGCGCGGGCAAGTGGAACAAGAAGGAATTCTCGAAGGCGCAGGGCTTGTACGGGCCGGACGCTCGGCCTGCTCGGCTTCGGCAACATCGGTCAGGAAGTGGCGCGGCGCGCGCGCGCGTTCGGCATGCCCGTGATCGTCTGGAGCCGCACGGTTCACGCAGGACGGGGACGCTGGCGCGCGGCGCGCGAGCAGCCGAGTTTGACGTCACGCATCGTCGACACGCCCACGCGACGTGATGGCGAATGCCGACATCGTCAGCGTGCACCTCGCGCTCAACAAGGAGACGCGCGGGTTTGTCAGCGCCGAGTCTGCTTGCAGCACGCGCGGCCCGGCGCGATCGTCATCAACACCGCGCGCGCCGAGGTCATGGATTACGCGGCGCTGGCCGCCGCAGTCGCGGACAAGGGCTGCGCGTCGGGCTCGACGTGTTCGCCAACGAGCCGTCGGGCGCGACCGGCGCCATCGACGATCCGATTCTCAGGCTGCCGGCGTCTACGGCACGCACCACATCGGCGCCTCGACCGATCAGGCGCAGGAAGCGATCGCCGCCGAGACGGTGCGCATCATCCGCACCTTCAAGGAGACCGGCCAGGTGCCGAACGTCGTGAACCTCGCCGAAGCAGACGCCCGCGACGCACATGCTGTGGTGCGCCACCGCGACAAGCCGGGCGTGCTCGCGCACGTGTTTCAAGTACTTGCGCGACGCCGGCCTGAACGTGCAGGAAACGGAAAACATCATTTTCGAAGGCGCGCACGCCGCGGTGGCGCGCATCAATCTCGACGGCGCGCCGTCAGCCGCGCGCGCTCGAGGCGATGCAACCGGCAATGCCGACGTGCTCGATCTTCAACTCGTGCGCATAGACGTGAGGGTTACATCCATGACGACGACCTTCGATCGCATCTTCAATTTCTCCGCAGGTCCCGCCGTCCTGCCCGTTCCGTGCTCGAGGAGGCGCAGCGCGATCTCGTCGCGCTGCCCGGCGTCGGCATGTCGGTCCTCGAGATCAGCCATCGCTCGAAGACCTTCGAGGACATTCTCGCCAAGACCGAAGCGGATCTGCGCGCGCTCGGCAACGTGCCCGCGAACCACAAGGTGCTGTTCCTGCAGGGCGGCGCATCGCTGCAGTTCTCGATGGTGCCGATGAACCTGCTCACCGCGGGCGCGACCGCCGACTACATCGTCACCGGCGGCTGGGCGCAGAAGGCGGTGAAGGAAGCGCAGCGCGTCGGCACGGTGCACGTCGCCGCGTCCGACCGAGAGCGAGAACTTCAGCGCGCATTCCGCGGCAGGACGAACTGCAGCTGACGCCGAACGCCGCCTACGTCCACTTCACGACGAACAACACGATCTTCGGCACGCAGTGGAGGGCGGAGCCGAACGTCGGCGACGCGCCGCTCGTGTGCGACACCTCGTCCGACATGTTCAGCCGGCCGATCGACGTCGCGAGGTACGCGCTCGATCTACGCCGGCGCGCAGAAGAACCTCGGGCCGTCCGGCGTCACGCTCGTGATCATCCGCGAGGATCTGCTTGCGCGCTCGTCGAAGTCGCTGCCACACGATGCTCAACTACGCGGTGCATGCCGAGAACGGCTCGATGTACAACACGCCGCCGTGCTTCGGCATCTACCTGATGGGCCTGGTGGCGAAGTGGGCGCTGGCGCAGGGCGGACTCGAGGCGATTGGCGCGGTCAACGAGCGCAAGGCCGGCAAGCTGTATGCCGAGATCGATCGCAGCGGCTTCTATCGCGGCACCGCGCGACAAGGACAGCCGCTCGCTGATGAACGTCACGTTCCGGCTGCCGAACGAGGAGCTCGAGAAGAAGTTCGTGAAGGAATCGACCGCCGCGGGCCTCGACGGCCTCAAGGGCCATCGCTCGGTCGGCGGCATGCGCGCGTCGATCTACAACGCGTTTCCCGAAGAGGGCGTCGACGCGCTGGTCGAGTTCATGCAGGAGTTCGAAAGGAAGAACGGGTAGCGTGGACTCCAAGGCACGCCGTGGTTATCTACGTCCCGTCTCATTTCGATTGAAGCGCGGCCGCCGCGACGCCGTCCGCGGCGTCGCCGCCGGCGTGCGCCGGCGGTCGCGACATCGGCGCCGCCCTCCGGCTTCGTCCGCGGCGGGCAGCGCATCCGCGCGCCTCGATGAATCCCCGCCAGTGCTCGAGCGCCTCCGGCGCGTGGCCGTGAATCTCGAGCCAGATCAGCGCTTCCTGGAACGGCCCGCGGTGCATCAGCGCGCGTTTCGCCCGCGGCGACAATTCCAGATCGAGCAAGCGGCGTTGCAGCGACGAGGATCTGGCGCAGCCGCTCGGTGTCGCGGCGCGCGATCGGCAGCATGCCGATCGTAGCGGCGGCTCCTTTGGCGGCCGCCGCGCCGCCGGCGCGGCGCCCGGCCGGCTCTGCAGCGGCGTGATCGCGAGGCCGAACTCGTCCTGCGTCTCGGCCGTCAGCCGCGTCGTAGTTCTGCGGTCGCGTCGCCGTTCGCCGCCGCGGCATCAAGCCGAGCGGCACGAGCAGTGTTCCGAGCAGGACGGCGTTGGCAAGCCGTCGGGCACCGACTCGAACTTGCGCCGATAGCGATCGAGCGCGGCGAGGCCTCCCACAGCGCGTCCTCGGTCGCGCTGCGGTGCAGCTCCGGCGTGATCGGCTCGAGCAAGCCGTGCTCGGCGAGCAGCCGGAACGTCTGCTCGGCGGAGCCCGAGCGCAGGATCTTGTAGTACTCCTCGATCAGCCGCGCCGGCGACGCGCGTGGCAATCAGCTGGCGATGCGCTGCGAATCGCCCTCGATCACCGGCGGGATCGAGCCGGAAGCCGAGGCGCGCCGCAAACGCGACCGCGCGCAACATGCGCACCGGATCTTCCTGGAAGCGCTGCGTCGGATCGCCGATGGAGCGGATGACGCCCTGCCGCAGATCCTGCAGGCCGCCGACGTAATCGATGATCGAGAAGGTCGCGATGTCGTAGAACAGCGCGTTGATGGTGAAGTCGCGGCGGAACGCGTCCTCTTCGGGCGTGCCGAAGGTGTTGTCGTGGTGAATCAGCAGATCGGCGCGCTCGGCGCTCGTCCTGCGGGCTCGCTCGGCTCGTTCTCGGTGCCCGGCGGCAGTCGCGCCGGAACGTCGCGACCTCGATGGTCTTGTTGCCGAAGCGGACGTGCGCCAGCCGGAAGCGGCGGCCGATGATCCAGCAGTTGCGGAACAGCTTCTTGATCTGATACGGATGCGCGGCGGTGCCGATGTCGAAGTCTTTCGGCTGGCGGCCGAGCAGCAGGTCGCGCACGCTGCCGCCGACCAGATAGGCCGCGTAGTCGGACTGCTGCAGGCGGTACAGAACTTTGAGCGCGTCCGCGTCGATGTTCCGGCGCGAAATCGGGTGTTCAGCCCGCGGGACGATCACCGGCTCGGTCATCCGGACCGACATTGTAGCGCGTGCTACGATCGGCCGGATGTCGCGCTGCCGTGAGGACGCTGCGTGATCGGCCTGTGCTGGTGGCGCTTGCCGCCGGCGGCCGTGCAGGCCCAGCGTGCCGAGCTGGCCAAGGCCCGCGCGCTCTACAACGAGCGGCAGTTCGACGCGGCGATCGAGGCGGCGACGGCCGCCCGCGCGGTTGCCGGCGATTGCCGATGCGGCGGCGATTGTCCTGGCGCGCGCCCACCTCGAACGCTATCGCGAACGAGTCGATCCGTCGGATCTGAGCTGCCGCGCGCGGCGCGCTGGCGCCGTCCGCGCCTCGGCGCTCGACCCGCGCGATCGGGTCGAGTTCCTGCTTGCGCTGGGCGAGTCGCTCTTTCTCGAGGACGACTTCGGCGCGGCGGCGGAGATTTTCGACGAGCGGCCTGGAAACGGCGCAGGCACGATCCCGAGCTGCACGACGCGCATGCTCGACTGGTGGGGCAGCGCGATCGAGCGGCAGGCGGCGGGGCTGCTCGCGCGATCCGCGCCAGGCGGCGTTCGAGCGGCTCAGCGACCGCATGCACGCGGAGTTGTCGAGGAATCCCGGCGTCGGCGACGGCGAGTTACTGGTCGGTCGTCGCGCTGCGCGGCAGCGGGGAGGCCGACCGCGCCTGGGACGCGGCGGTCGCCGGCTGGGCGCGGGCGCGCCTGATGGGCGAGCGCAGCGCGGCGTTCCGCGCCGACCTCAATCGCTCGTGCTCGAAGGCATCATCCCCGATCGCGTGCGGCCGCTGCCGCCAGGACCAGCGCGCGTTGGCCGAGGCGCAGCTGCAAAGCGGAATGGGAGCTGGTCAAGGAAAAATGGAAATAGGGAGCTGGCGCCTCAGGCACCCAACTGGCACTCGATGGATCTAGCTCTTCGCTTCCTTTCCAGTTCTCGCCAATCCCGACATCCACATCGAGCGGCACGCTCAGCGGCACCGCGTGCGCCATCTTCTCCTGCACCAGCGCCGCCACGTCGTCGGCCTCATCCGCCGGCGCTTCGAACAGCAGCTCGTCGTGCACGGTGAGGATCATCCGGGCGCGCGGGATCGACGCGCTGAGCGCCGCATGCACGTCGATCATCGCGCGCTTGAGGATGTCGGCCGCGGTGCCCTGGATCGGCAGGTTCACCGCGACGCGCTCGGCCGCCGATCGGATCTGTCCGTTGCGGCTGGTGATCTCCGGCACCGGCCGCCGGCGCCCGAACA
The DNA here is from genome assembly GCA_963807105.1 of uncultured Acidobacteriota bacterium. Taxonomy (GTDB): domain Bacteria; phylum Acidobacteriota; class Vicinamibacteria; order Vicinamibacterales; family UBA2999; genus DASPWV01. The sequence goes on from CAWEAM010000005.1 coordinate 96,258, forward strand.
TCGTTTTGACCACGCCGGTGCGGCGCGCTTCGTCGAGCGTTTGATCGATGTAGCCGCGGACTTTCGGGAAGCCGGCGAAATAGGCGTCGATGAACTCCTGCGCCGCCTGCTGCGTGACGCCGATGTCCTTGGCGAGCGTGAACGCGGTCTTGCCGTAGAGCAGCGCGTAGTTGACGATCTTCGCGCGCCGCCGCAGCTCGTGCGGATCGAGGCCGCTGTTGGCGCCGAACACTTTGAGCGCCGTCTGATCGTGAATGTCGTCGCCGCGCGCGAACGCGGCGGTCAGCGTCTCGTCGCCGGAGAGGTGCGCCAGCACCCGCAGCTCGATCTGCGAGTAGTCGGCGGAGATCAGCACGTAGCCCGGCTCGGCGATGAACGCGCGGCGGATCTCGCGGCCGATCTCGGTGCGGATCGGAATGTTCTGCAGATTCGGATCGCTGCTCGACAGCCGCCCGGTGGCGGCCACCGCCTGGTTGAACGACGTATGCACGCGGCCGGTTTCCGGGTTGACCAGTTGCGGCAGGGCGTCGATGTAGGTGCCCTTCAGCTTCGCCAGCGCGCGCCATTCGAGGATGAGCCGCGGCATGTCGTGCGCCGAGCGCGAGCTCCTCGAGGACTTCGACCGCGGTCGACGGCGTCCGCGCCGTCCCGGTGCGCTTGATCACCGGCAGCTTCAGCTTGTCGAACAGGATCTCGGCGAGCTGCTTCGGCGAGTTGATGTTGAACTCCTCGCCGGCCAGCGCGAAGATCGCCGTGCTGCGATCGGTCGAGCTCCTTGTCGACGAGCGATGCCTGCGACTGCCAGCGCGCGGGCATCGACGCGGATACCGGCGCGCTCGAGATCGGCGAGGATCGGCACGAGCGGCAGTTCGAACTCGCGATACACGCTCTCGACGCCGTCGCGACTGCAGCATCGGCGCGAGATGCTCGGCGAGCTGCAGCGCCAGGTCGGCGCGCTCACCGGCGTAGTCGAGCAGCCCGTCGACCGGGACCTGCGCGAAGCGACAGCGCCTTCGTCGCCTTTGCCGCAGACTCTCCTCCTGCGTCAGCGCCTTGTATGCCAAGCTGTTCGAGCACCGTGGGCTCGAGCGCCTCGCTCGATTTGGTGGCGTCGATCAGGTAGCTCGCGAGCATCGTGTCGAGCATCGAGACCGGCGAGCGCGACGCCGTGACGCGCCGAGCACGACCATGTCGGCTTTGAGATCGTGGCCGACCTTGAGAATCGCCGGATCCTCGAGCACCGGCTCGAGCGCTGCGATCACCGTTCCGCCGATCGAGCGTGTTGCCGCCGCCGAAGCCCTCGTGCCCGAGCGGCACGTAACGCGCCTGCCGCGGCCGCAGTCGAAAACACGAGCCCGACGAGAGTCGCGCGCACACACGACGGTCCGTCGGCGACGATGCGGATGGCAAACCGTCCGGCCTGCGCGCAGCTCCTGCACGAGCGCGTCGAGCTCGTCGCGCGTGGTGACTGTCGCGTAATCCTTGGCGATCGACGCGGCAGTCGGCGCGAACTCGGTGACCAGCGTGCGGAATCCGAGCTGCGAGAACAGCTCGTAGCACTTCTCGCGCGATGCGCCGCGATAGCTGAAAACGACTCGGGCTCGAACGGAATCTCGATGTCGGTGCGCAGCCTGACCAGCTCGCGGCTCTGCCGCGCGTCGTCGGCGTGCGTCCTGAGACCTTCGCGATATTTCTTCTGCGGCACCTCGTCTGCCCGGGCGAGCAGGCTCGTCGAGCGAGCCGTAGGCGGAGATCAAATCCTTCGCGCCCTTCTCTCCGATGCCCGGCACGCCCTTGACGTTGTCGACCGTGTCGCCCATCAGCGCGAGCACGTCGATCACCTGCGCCGGCGTCACGCCGAACTTGTCCTTCACGCCCTGCTTCGTCGAACCAGGCGCCCTTCGTCGCGCGGGTTGTAGACGCGAATGCCGTCGCCGACCAGCTGGAAGAAATCCTTGTCGCCGGTGACGATAGCCACCTTGAAGCCGTGCTCGCGGCCGCACGCCGCGCCAGCGTCGCGATCACGTCGTCGGCCTCGAATCCTTCGGAGGTGTAGACCGGCACGCCCATCGCTTCGCACGCTTCGCGCACCCACTCGGTCTGCTCGGCGAGGTCCGCGGGCATCGCCGAGCGCGTCGCCTTGTAGTCGGCGGCCAGTTGCGACCGGAAGGTGGGCTTCGCCAGATCGAACGACGCGCCGATGTAGGTCGGCTGGTGATCGTTGATCAGCTTGCGCAGCATCGTCACGAACCCGTAGACGGCGTTGGTGGAACGGCCGTCGGGTCCCGTCAATCCGCGTATCGCGTGATAGGCGCGATACATCTGGTTGCTGCCGTCGATCAGGAACAGACGTGGGTTGCTCGGCCATCGAGGGAGGCTGCTTCTATTATCGCCGACGCGTCCACGGCGGGGACCGGCGCAGCCTGGCCGGCTTGTCGGCGCGCTATGATGGCGAGCGATGCTCGAAGATCGCGGAGCACGGCGGTCGCGCGTGCTCCTTTACGTCGTCGCTCAGCGCAGGGATCGCTGGCGGGCGCCGCCTGCGGCGGCAACCTGCTGTCGCGCAAGTACGAATACGAAGAAGACATCTATCTCGGCCTCGACGGCTCGGCGACGATCTACGTCAATGCCTCGGTGCCGGCGCTCGTCGCGCTGCGCGGCTTCGATCTCGACGTCAGCCCGCGCGCCCGATTGGACAGGGCCGCGGTGCGCGCCATGTTCGAGTCGCCCGTCGAGCGCATGTGGAGAGCGTGACAACCTCACGGCGAGATAAGCGGCGCTACGTTCACCTGCGCATCGATGTGCGCGACGTGAGTCGGCTGGCCTCGGCGGCGCCCTTTGCGTGGTCCACCTATGCTTTCAAGGCTGGCGACGTCGTCAGATACCGGCAGACGCTGGGCGCATCCGCCGGCGCGCGACGTGGGAAACGTCGGCTGGAGCGGCGCGGAGCGCTTCGCCATTCGCCTGCATCTGCCCAGCCGGGTGCCGTTTCACAACTCGCCGACGCGAACGATCGAGCGCGGCAACATCATCGTCTGGGAGCAGCCGCTGCGCGAGCGCCTCAACGGCGCGCCGCTCGATATCCAGGCGCACATGGAGCCGCAGTCGATTCTGGTGGGGACGCTGATGCTCTTTGGCGTCACCGCCGCGCTGGTGGCGTTAACGTTCGCTCTCGCGATCTGGCTCGTGAGGAGACGCGGACGCGTGACCACCGGAGGCGAGCAGACGGTGCCCTGAACGAACCACGTATTGGCTGACCGAGTTTCCCTCGAAAGGAGAATGGTGTGCGACGACGACTTTCTACTCTGATGATCCTGCCCGCGGTCGCCTTGTTCGTGGGCGCCGCGCAACCGGCGGCGCAACCCACGTCCGCAGCAGCCGCGTCGCGCACCTTTGTGAGTCCGTCGGGCGTGCAAATGAAGGTCATCACCGACGAAAAGGACCTAAAGGGCAGCGAGGTGGAGATTGCGGAGCTCACGTTCCCGCCCAACAGCGACTCCGGCGACCATCGCCATGCAGTGACGGAAACCTTTTATGTGCTCGAAGGCGAGTTGGAGCAGGTGGTCAACGGGACGCCGGTGAAGCTGACGCCCGGCAAGGCGGTAAGCATCCGCTCCACCGATCAAGTGCGTCACAAGAGCGGGCCCAAGGGAGCCAAGGTACTCGTGGTGTGGGCGCCAGGCGGAGAGATTGCGCGGGTCTCCGCCAGGTGGAAGGCACAATAGCTACAAATTTGGCGATGTGGAGATGTGGAGATGTGGAGCCTGGAGATTTGTCGATTTGGAGATTCTGTTTGCTGAAAGTGCGGCGCCGATGGCTAACCGGCACACAGTGCTGAGCCGCTAACCGGCAAACAAATGACCAAATCTCCAACTCTCCAAATTGCAAATCTCCAAATCTCCAATCTCCAAACCTCCAAATCGCTGTCTCAGCCACCTACCTTCTCGAGCAATTCCCTGACCTCGGCATCTGTCTTCAGCTCGTTCTTCACCGTGAACTCGCCGAAGCCAGTCGCGAGTGAGCGGGCGAGCATGCGCTCGACGTTATTGTTGACGGTGCCGACTAGCGTGACGTGCCCGCGCTTGACCACGATGTGGATCGGCGGGTTGGCCATCGCCGCATAATTCCAGAACGACGAGTTACCGTAGATCGCGCGCGCGATGCGGAAACGCAGCTCGTCGTCCCATGTCGAGACCGGCAGCACCTCGATGCGGTTCTCGACCGATTCAACGCCCTCGACGACGCGCACGCGGCGCTCGATGTCGTCCTTCTTGTACGGCATGGTGACGGCGCCGGTGAGCACCACGTGCCCGTCGGTGACGTCGGCTTCGACGTTGTCGAAGATCGTGAACTGGGTGTAGCGATTGACTGCGTTCGGAAATGTCGCGAAAGACCTGCAGATCCTTGCGCTCCTGCGCGAACGCCGACGTGGCCACGCACGCTGTAGCGCAGAGAAGCGATGGCTGCGTTTTTCAGCATGATCAAAACTCCTCAAGGTGGCAGGGGCTGACTAACCCGCAATCGAAGTAATGCGAGCGGCATGCCAGCGCCACGCACGATCACAATCGCGATGTTGCGGCGGTGACAGCTAGTGAGATGTCCTCTGTCGCTTGCGGGTGTCGCGTCGAATAGCAAAAGGCGGCTCGAGGCGCCCTTCGTTTCGTGCGTGTTAACGGGATCGTCCGCTACGACGTCGCGATGTAACCTTTGCGCGCGCGCACGTTCAACCCCGGATGGCGAAGTCGACGCGAATGGTGTGCCAGCGGCCGTCGCGATATCCGCGGACTCGGATATCCGAGGTAGTACTGTTTGCTCAATTCGTCGGCGATGCTCGCCGTGGCGGGATCGAGATCGCGCGGGTCGCGAACGATCTCGGTACGGCCGCCGCTGTCGTCGGTGATCTCGCGCAGCGCGACGACATTGACGCGATCGTCGATGCCGCGCATGCCGCCGCCTCCACCGGGACGCGTGCCTCCGCCGCCGGGCATCGGGATCGGAAACGGGAATCCCGCCGCGCCGGCCGGGAACGGGGAACGGCGTCGGGGCAGGCGGTTGCGGCTGCGGCGGCGAGGGCCTGCCGCCAAAGAACGAATCGGCCTGACCGTCGATGCCGACGGCGTACACGAGCACTTCGGTTTCGCGAATCATCTGCCGAAGCTCGGACACGCGGATGCGGCTGTTCGTGTCGTTCCCGTCAGATATTAGGACGAGCGCTTTCTTGCGGTTCTGCCCGGCTTGCGCCATCGGCACCGCCTCGGCGACCCCATCGTACATCGCCGTGCCGCCGTTGGGGCGGACGCGGGCGAGCGCGCGGCTCAACGCGATTGCGGTCGTCGGTCCATTCGTGCACCAGCTCCGCGTCGGCGCTGAACCGCTCGATGAAGAACTCGTCCTGCTCATCAGAAAGGCTGGAGAGGAAACGATCGATCGCCTCGAGCGCGGACACCATTTTTCGCCCGCCATGCTGCCGCTGGTATCGAGCGACGATTCCGAGACTCACCGGGACGCGCTCGGCACTGAAGTGCGTGACCTCGATCGGCTTGTCGTCCTCGTAGACGAGGAAGTCTTCCTGCCGGAGGCTCGGGACGAAACGCCCGGCGCGATCGGTCACGGTGACGTTGACGTTGATCAGCTCGACGCCGCTCTTGAACCGGAAGCCCTCTTGATCCGCCAGCGCGCCGCGCGCGCGTACTGCCGACGAGCGCAATCGCGGATGTCGCAGCAATCGCGAAGATCGAGCGTGTGCTGGTTCGTGTCATGACGTGCCCTTCAATCCCTTGGTTCACGAGTTGACGATCGCGGTATCGAGCCATCCGATGACTGCGGCGCGGTTGGCGCCCTCAACTCGAGCGAGCCTCGAGGCTAGTTCGTTCCACTGGCAAGCGCTGTTGCAGGCGGCTGCTCGGCGCGGCGATCGACGTGCGTGACGACACCCGCCTCGGTCCTGAAGCTCACACGATAGCGCGCGACCTGCGACGGCGCCTCAATCGTGACCACAAACGGCGACTCGTCGCCGGCCACGAGCCGCTTGAAGTCGACTCCTGCGCGCGCACTGCTGATGAACCCGCCCTGCGCGTCGAAGAGGAAGACCACGGCGGTGAGTCCGTCGAGCGCGGCGCCCGCCGGCGGATTTCGGATGAGGCCCGACAGCGTGAGCCGGCTGCCCTGGCGCTCGTGCCGGAGCGAGATCAGCTCGAGCGGAGCGCTCGCCGACGCCGCCACCGCGCTCGCCTGTGCCGTTGTCGCATCGCCGCGCGCGATCAGCCAGTAGGCGCCAACGCCCACTACTGCGAATAGCACGAGTGCGGCTGCCGCGAGTCCGCGTTGCGCACCGCCGCTGGATTCGCGCGAGGCCATGCCCAGAAATGACTCCGTCATCGCCCTAGACGACGCGGCCGCGACAGGAGCAGCCACGCTCGGCTTGAGCGGCAACTCTCGTTCGTCGGGATAGATGTCGAGGTCCGGCAGCCGCGCGGCCGCGAGCGCGCCGGCCGGCCTCGCCGGCGCAAACGGCGACACACGCGAGACGGGCGCCGTCGGCGCGCCGACCGGAGGCGCGACGGCTGCAGGCGCAGCGTGAGGCGTCGTCTCGCCGGCCGGAATGTCGTGTCTCAATGCCGCGGCGCTGAGGGCCGCGACCCGCGCCGCAGAACGCGCGCGCTCTGCGCGTGCGACGCGCAAGGCCGCAATGCTCGCGACAGCCGCAACCACCACCGACAGCGCCGTGATCGCCAAGAGCAAGGTTTCCATGTGACTCATCTCAGTTTGAACTCGACGCCGACTTCGACGACCACGTCTACCGGCGTGCCCTTGAGCCGTGCCGGCGCAAACCGCCATTGCCGCACCGCCTCGATCGGCACGCTCGTCGAGCCCGGAGCCGAGCCGCTGCAGAATGCTGACGTCGCCGACCGAGCCGTCCCTCCGGACGACGATCTCGAGCACGACCTCGCCGATGATGTTCGCGCGCCGTGCCTGCTCGGTGTAATCGGCGCGCACTTCTTTCAGCAGCCGCGGCGGTTCAACGCCGCTGCCCGGGCGATATGGGCCGCCGCCCATGCCGCCACCTTCGCCGTCGCCGATGCCTGAGCCGCCGCCTTCGCCGAGGCCGGTGCCGCTGCCCGGTGCCCGCGCCGCCGCCGCTGCCGGGTCCCTGGCTCGGCGGCGCTTCTTTCGGCGTCTTCGCGACGTCGCCCTCACGATTCTGGGTGTCGGCGGCAATCGGTCGCAACCGGCGCCATCACCGGAGGCAACACCTTCGCTTCGAGCGGCGTCGGGGGAGGTTCAACCGGTTTCGGCTTCGGCTCGAGCGGAGGCGGCAGCCTTCGCGCCGGCAGCGGGCTGCTGATCGCTCTTCTCGCCTTTGCGCTCCACTTTGTTGGCGGAGGCGCATCCTCAGTCCGCCACCACCCCGCCGCCGCCCGGGCCGGGCTGCATCAGGTAAGACCATCCGAATTGGCGTTTTTCCTGGTCGTTATTGATGGTCCGTGCGTTCGTCGGCGTGGTGAAGCCGATGCTGCGAAATCACCAGCAGCGCCGCGGCAACGAGCGCGTGCAGCGATGTGGACACGAGCATCGGCACCGCCGCGGGCGATCGCTGACGGGCGCGGCCACGAGCAGCCGCCGCAAGCCGGCCGGATCGGTTCAGCCGACTCGCTGACCCTCGCGGAGTGCGCGGACCACGCGCACCGCCTCGTCGTGCAGGCCAGGGTGTGCCAGCTCGGATCCGCAACTTCCGGGATCGCGGCCGCGACCGTGCGAATTTCGCCGGCGGCCATGAGGGCGTGCACATCCGGGTCGGCGACGTCGCGGCGGCGCGATATCGCGTGCGGAATAGACCTCTGGTAGCGCGTGCGCGAGCATGGAGCGGCACACTCAGCATGGCAAAACGCTTGCCGGTATTCTCGCCGGTCACGGGTGCTTCGGAACGTTGATTTTTGGCGATCTGCCGCCAATATTTCGGGCGTCCGTCACCCCAGCAGGACGATCCGGTGTCCTCCTATACTTGGCGGATGTCTCACGCAGGACGAGTCGTCATCGTGACCGGCGCATCGAGCGGGATCGGCCGCGCGACGGCGCTTTCCTTTGCAGAAGCCGGGGCCTCGGTGGTTGCGGTGGGGCGCGACCGTCCGGCGCTCGAGGCCGCTGCGGCCGAGCTCGGGCAGGGCGGCCGCCCGGCGATCGCGGTTGTCGCCGACCTGACGACGGACGACGCCCCGGGCAGCATCGTATCGGCGACGCTGACGAGGTTCGGCGCAATTGACGTCGGTAGTCAATGCCGCCGGGATCATCGGCTTCGGAGCCACCGACCAGACGACCGACGAGCAGTGGGACCAGATGATGGACCTGAACGTGCGCGCGCCCTTCCGGCTGATGCGCGCCGCGTTTCCGCATCTGAAAGAACGCCGCGGCGCGGTCGTCAACGTGTCGAGCGTCAACGGGCAGCGCGTCTTTCCGGGTCTGGCAGCCTACAACACCAGCAAGGGTGCGCTCGATCACCTCACACGCTGCGCGGCGATTGACTGGGCGCCGCACGGTGTGCGCGTGAACGCCGTCAACCCGGGCGTGACGGTGACCAATCTTCATCGCCGCGCCGGCCTGGCGGAGGATGCCTACGCCGCGTTTCTCGCGCGAAGCAGGGAGACGCATCCGCTCGGCCGTCCCGGAGAGGCCTCGGAGATCGCCGCGCTGATCCTCTTTCTTGCGTCCGAGCAAGCCGGGTGGATCACGGGAGAGACGATCGCGATCGACGGCGGGCGACATCTAACTTGTGCGAGGTGAAGAGTGCCTGAGGTGCCTCAGGGGCCTTAAAGTGCCGTAGGGACTTGGTGCTTTGGTGCCAGGTGCTCGGTGCCAAGTGCTCGATGCTAGGTGCTCGGTTCCTGCGTCTTGAGTGCGGCACGTGGGCGCCAGGCACGAGCACAGAAGAGACCGCAGGGCGCTTCGCACCAAAGCACCAAGCACTCGAGGCACGCCAGGCACGTCAGGCACCCCACGCACCTTTAGAGAGGCACTTCAAGCATTTAGCCCCTCGATGAACCGAAAGCCGTCGTGCTCGGCGAGCGTGCGCACGGGGTTGAAGCCGGCCTGCTTGAGCGCCGCCTCCGACGCCCCCGCGGGCTGGCGTTCGCGTTCGATCAGTTCGATGCGTCCCCCGGATCGCAGCACATCGCGCGCCGCGTCGAGCAGCGTGCGTTTGTCGGAGTCGCTGAGCGCGCTGAAGCGTCGCCGGTGTTGTCGATCACCACCATGTCGAAGGGATCGGCGGCGTGAGGCAGGGCCGACGGCTGCACCGCCTGAACGTCGATCAGAGCACCTGCCTTGCTCGCTGCACGCCGCGCGCGCTCGGCATGCGTCTCGTCGGGCGCGGCGAGCACCGCCAGGCCGCTCAGTCCGGTCTTCATCGCGAGGCCCTGAGTGAGCGTGACGTCGCTGCAGAAGATCTGCAGATAGCGCTCGCCCATCCGTACACCGGTCATCGCCACCTGCAGCGGATCCATCGCGCGCATGCGCCGAAACTTGAAGATCATGCGCTCGATCATAAGTCGCGCGCCCGCCGCACGCACCCGACGCGCGCGATGCACCTGATGCGGCTGACGCCCGGACCGAACGGACCCACGCGCCCGGCGCTCCCGCCGCACCTGTGACCGAGTGATATAGTTTTCGCCCGTGAAAGCGCCTGTTGATATCGCGCCTGCTTCCGGCAAACTGGGAATTCTGCTTGTCGGGCTCGGCGCCGTGAGCACGACGGTCATCGCCGGCGTGCATGCCATTCGCAAAAAGCTCGCTCCTCCTGTTGGCTCCCTGACAGAACTCGGCACCATCCGGCTCGGGAAACGCACCGACGCGCGGTCGCCGCGCATTCGTGAGCTGTTCGATCTTCCCTCGCTCGACGACATCGTCTTTGGCGGTTGGGACATCTTCGAAGAAGACTGCTATGCGGCGGCGCGGACCGCCGGCGTGCTCGAACCGGCACTTCTCGATCAAGTGCGCGCCGGAACTCGAGAGCGGTCAAGCCGATGGCGGCGGTGTTCGATCAACAGTACGTCAAGCGCCTCGACGGCCCCAACGTCAAGAAAGGGCAAGTCGAAGAAGGAGCTCGCCGAACGCGGTGATTGCCGACATTCGCGCCTTCAAGGAGCGCCACAACTGCTCGCGCCTGGTGATGGTGTGGTGCGGCAGCACCGAGATCTTACATGAAGGAAGCGGCGGTGCACCAATCGCTCGCATCGCTCGAGAAAGGGCTGGAGCAGAACGATCCGTCGATCCCGCCGAGCATGATCTACGCGTACGCGGCGATCAGGGAAGGCATCCCCTATGCGAACGGCGCACCGAATCTGAGTGCCGACGTGCCTGCGCTGATCAGCCTCGCGGCGCAGACACGGGTCGCCAGTCGCCGGCAAGGATCTCAAGACTGGTCAGACGCTGATGAAGACGATCATCGCGCCCGGCCTCAAGGCGCGCCTGCTCGGCGTCAACGGCTGGTACTCGACCAACATCCTCGGCAATCGCGACGGCGAAGTGCTCGACGATCCCGAATCGTTCAAGGCAAAGGAAGAGACCAAGAAGTCGGTGCTCGACTACATTTTCCAGCCGAAGCTCTATCCCGGGCCTCTACGACGACGTGACGCCACGTCGTCCGGATCAACTACTACCCGCCGCGCGGCGACAACAAGGAGGGCTGGGACAACATCGACATCTTCGGGTGGCTTGGCTACCCGATGCAGCTCAAGATCAATTTTCTGTGCCGCGACAGCATTCTCGCGGCGCCGATCGTGCTCGACACCGCGCTCTTTCTCGATCTCGCGAAGCGCGCCGGCATGTCGGGCATCCAGGAATGGCTGTCGTTCTATTTCAAGAGCCCGATGCACGCGCCGGGCCTGTATCCGGAGCACGATCTGTTCATTCAGCTGATGAAGCTGAAGAATACGCTTCGATATCTCAAAGGCGAGGAGCTGATCACGCACCTCGGGCGCGAATACTACGACTGATCGATCGACGCGAAACTGTCACGTGATCGAAGGAGCCCAATGAGCCCTGCGAAGCTGCAACCCGCGCTACTGGCTGGCGTGGCGATCGGTGTGTTGTCGGCTCTGCCGGTGATGAGCATCGCGAATCTGTGCTGCTGCGCGTGGGTGGTCATGGGCGGCACTGCTCGCGTCGTACCTGATGCAGCAGAATATCCAGCGCCGATTACGGTGGGCGACGGCGCGCTCGTCGGCCTGCTCGGCCGGCGTGATCGGGGCGGTCGTCAGCACCATCATCACCGTGCCGTTGACACTGGCGATGGGGCCCTTTCAGGCAGAGATGTTAGAGAGCGTGCTCGAAAGCGCCCGCGACATGCCCCCGGAGGCGCGCTCGATTCTCGAAGGCCTCAGCGGAGGAACGGCGATCGGCGTCGGGATGATGGTGTTCAGCTTTTTCGTGGGACTGTTCGCGGGCTGTGTGTTCGGCCTGATCGGCGGGGTGCTCGGCGCGCTGTTCTTCGGAAGAACCGCCGGCGCTGCCGCCGCCACCGCCGCCGCCGGTCCCGACGTTCTGAAGTCATGGAAGATTCACAATCGGACGATCGCGCGCAGACGCCTCGATCGGCGTCGCCGGAGATCGACGCACTGCTCCAGGAGGACAGGGCGTTCGCGCCGCCCGACGCGTTCCGCGCGCAGGCCAACGTCCGCGACGAGCGCGTCTACGAGGAGGCGGCGCGCGATCCCGAGCACTTCTGGGCGAACTTCGCCCGCGAGCTCGAGTGGTCGTCGCCGTGGACGCGCGGTCCTCGATTGGAAGCCGCCGCACGCCAGATGGTTCGTCGACGGCAAGATCAACGCGAGCGTCAACTGTCTCGATCGCCACCTCAGATGGGCCGCGCCGCAACAAGGCCGCGCTGATCTGGGAAGGCGAGCCGGGCGATCGCCGGACGCTCACCTATTACGATCTTCACCGCGAGGTCTGGCAGTTCGCCAATGTGCTGAAGCGCCTGGGGCGTCAAGCGCGGCGATCGTGTCGCGATCTACCTTCCGCTGATTCCGGAGCTCGCCATCGCGATGCTCGCGTGTGCGCGGATCGGCGCCGTGCACTCGGTCGTGTTCGGCGGCTTTTCCGCCGAGGCGCTGCGCGACCGCATCAACGACGCGCAGGCCCGCCTGCTCATCACCGCCGACGGTGGCTATCGCCGCGGCAATGTCGTCACCCTCAAGACGATCGCCGACGAGGCGCTCGCGGGCACACCGTCGATCGAGCACGTCGTCGTCGTGCGCCGCGGGTTTGCCGACATTCCAGCGCACATGCAGGATGGGCGCGATCACTGGTATCACCAGTTGATGGAGGAGGCGCCGTACGGTTGTCCAGCCGGAGCCGATGGACTGCCGAGGACATGCTCTACACGCTGTACACGTCCGGCACGACCGGAAAGCCGAAGGGGATCATTCACACAACCGGCGGATATCTCGTTGGTTGTTATGCGACCACCAAGTGGGTCTTCGATCTCAAGGACGACGACGTCTATTGGTGCACGGCCGATATTGGCTGGGTGACGGGTCACAGCTACGTCGTTTACGGTCCGCTCTCGAACGGCGCGACGGTCATGATGTACGAGGGCGCGCCCGACTGGCCGCAGAAGGATCGGTTCTGGTCGATCATCGCGCGCTACGGCGTTACGATCTTCTACACGGCGCCGACGGCGATCCGCGCTTTCATGCGCTGGGGCACCGAGCTGGCCGAAGAAGCACGACCTCTCATCGCTGCGGCTGCTGGGATCGGTCGGCGAGCCGATCAACCCCGAAGCGTGGATCTGGTATCACCTCAACATCGGCGGCGAGCGGTGTCCGGTAGTGGATACCTGGTGGCAGACGGAAACCGGCGCGATCATCGATCACGCCGCTGCCCGGGATCACGTCCACGAAGCCAGGATCGGCGACCAGGCCGTTTCCCGGGCATCAGTGCCGAGGTGCTCACCGACAAGGGCGACCATGTCGACGGTTGGCGGCGGCCTGCTCGCGCTGACGCGGCCGTGGCCGTCGATGCTGCGCGGGATCTACGGCGACCCCGAGCGCTACGTGAAACAGGTACCTGGAGCCGCTGGACCAACGACATCTACTTCACCGGCGATGGCGCCAAGCGCGACGCCGACGGATACTTCTGGCTGCTCGGTCGCGTGGACGACGTGATCAACGTCGCCGGCCACCGTATCGGCACGATGGAGGTCGAGAGCGCGCTCGTCGATCATCCAGAAGGTCGCCGAGGCCGCGGTCGTCGGGCGGCAGCACGAGATCAAGGGTCAGGCGATCTCGGCGTTCGTCACCGTGAAGGAGGGCGTGCGGCATTCCGAGACGCTCGCCGAGGAGCTCAAGCAGCACGTAGTCCAGAAGATCGGCGCCATCGCGCGCCCGGAAGACATCCTGTTCTCCGCCGATCTGCCCAAGACCCGATCCGGCAAGATCATGCGGCGGCTGCTGCAGGGACATCGCCGAAGGCAAAGCGCTCGGCGATACCACGACGCTCGCCGACCCCTCGGTGGTCGCGAGGCTGAAAGAGCAGCATGATGAGGAGCGCGGATAGACGTGGCGAGGTGGCGATGTGGCGAGGTGGCGATGTGGAGATGTGGCGATGTGAAGATGTGAAGGTGTGAACGCAGGCTTCCTTGAGTGGAACTTTCCAGCGCACACCACCGTCGAAGATCAGATAGCCATGGCTCTTATCGAAACCGAGGATCTCTGGAAGACCTACCAGATGGGCGACGAACAGATCCACGCGCTGCGCGGCGTGTCGGTGAAAATCGACCGCGCTGAGTACGTCGCGATCATGGGCCCATCGGGGTCGGGCAAGTCGACACTGATGAACCTGATTGGCTGCCTCGACACACCGTCGAAGGGCCGCTACCTTCTCAATGGCAAGGAGGTCAGCCAGATGAACGACAACGAGCTGGCCCGCATCCGCAACGAGGAGATCGGGTTCGTCTTCCAGACCTTCAATCTGCTGCCGCGCGCGACGGCGCTGCACAACGTGGAGCTGCCGCTGGTCTATGCGGGCGTGTCGAAGAAGGAGCGCATCGAGCGCGCCAAGGCCGCGCTCGAGAAGGTGGAGCTCACCTCGCGCATGCACCATCGGCCGAACGAGCTCTCCGGCGGCCAGCGGCAGCGCGTCGCCATCGCCCGGGCCCTGGTGAACAATCCCTCGATCCTGCTGGCCGACGAGCCGACCGGCAACCTCGACTCCAAGACCGGCGTCGAGATCATGGCGCTCTTCGAGCGGCTCCACACCGCGGGCAATACGATCGTGATCGTGACCCACGAAGCCGACATCGCCGCGCAAGCGCATCGCGTGATCTCGATCCGCGATGGGCAGGTGGCCAAGGACTCGCGACAAACGCCGCAGGCACCGGCGCACGCCTGAACCAGGGAGGAAACAAAGACGGCACCGAACGAAGCGCAACGGCAGCAACAAAACGAAAGCCACAGGGCAAGAGCCACAGAAAACACAAACCCTTCTCGGATCTCTTTGACGCTGTCAGCGACAGCGAATGGCCGCTGGACGCACCGACTCGCGCGACAAGATCCAATTCGAATTTGCGCCTCTGCGCGCTCTGTGGTTAGTGTCCCGCCCGGGTGATATGCCCAATATTCTCACTCGTCGCGCCTTGCCATCGGGGCGCCGCGCTCCGGCACTTACGCCACCTATCACGCGGCCGGGACACTAGCTGCCTTCGGTGGCCTCTGTGGCTCTCAGACCGCGGCGAGGTGGTCGGTGGCAATTTCGCGGAGCGGCGCGTCGCGATTGAACGAGCCACGTCGAACTCGATCCGCGGCCGTTTCACTCAGGGATCGGCGGCCGGCGCCGCCGAGAGCAGCGCCTTCGTGTAGGGATGTTGCGGCGCCGCAAAGATGTGCTCGGTGGCGCCCATCTCGACGATCCTCCCCAGGTACATCACGGCCACCCGGCTGCAGATGTGGCGCACGAGCCGCAGGTCGTGAGCGATGAACAGATACGTCAAGCCCAGACGCTGCTGCAGATCCATCAGCAGGTTGACGACCTGCGCTTGGATCGACACGTCGAGCGCAGACACCGGTTCGTCGGCGATGATGAACGACGGATTGAGCGCGAGCGCGCGCGCCAGGCCGATGCGTTGCCGCTGACCGCCGCTGAACTCGTGCGGGTAGCGGCTGCAGAAGCGACGCGTCCAGGCCGACGAGGCGAAGCAGCTCCTCCACCTTCGCGCGCCGTTCGGCGGCGGCGCCGATGCGATGAATGATCAACGGCTCCTCGACGATGTCGCCGACGCGCATGCGCGGGTTGAGCGAGGAGTACGGATCCTGAAAGACCATCTGCATCTCGCGGCGCGCCGCGCGCATGCGCGCGCGGTCGAAGCGCAGCACGTCTTCGCCGCGGAAACGGACTTCACCCGACGCTCGGTTCGACCAGCCGCAGCAAGCACCGGCCGGTCGTGCTCTTGCCGCTGCCCGATTCGCCAACCAGCCCGAACGTTTCGCCTTCGTCGATCGTGAAGCTCACGTCATCGACGGCGCGCACCACGGACTTCGCCGCGAGCAGGCCGCCCCCGCGCACGAAGTGCTTGGTGAGGTGAGCGACCTCAACCAGCGGCGGACCCGCCATCAGCCGCTCACCGGATTGCCGAGCACCGCCGGACCGACGCGGGCCTCCTGTTTCGGCGAGTGCAGATAGCAGCGTGCGGCGTGCTGCGGCTCGATGGCAACCAGCGCTGGCACCGCCGTGGTGCACACGTCCATCCGCGACGGGCAGCGCGCGGCGAACGTGCACCCGGGCGGCAGCGACGCGAGGCTCGGGACCGTCCCGTCGATGGCGCGTAGCCGCGTGCCGGCCGCGCCGCCCGGAACAGACGCCATCAGCCCACGCGTGTACGGATGCAGCGGATTGCGGAAGATATCGCGGCGGGCCCCTCCTCGACGATGCGTCCCGTATACATCACCGCAACGCGATCGGCGGCATCGGCAATCACGCCCAGATCGTGCGTGATGAGAAGGAGCGAGACGATCGAATGCCGCTTTCATCTCGCGAAGCAGATCGAGGATCTGCGCCTGCACCGTGACGTCGAGCGCCGTGGTCGGTTCGTCGGCGATGACCAGCGGCGGCCGGCACGCGAGTGCGATCGCGATCATTACGCGCTGGCGCATTCCGCCGGAGAGCTGGTGCGGGTAGTCGTGGACCCGCTGGTCGGGATCGGTGATGCGCACGGCGTGCAGCAGCTCGATCGCGCGCGCGCGCGCCTCCTTCTTTCCGCCGAGCCCGTGCGCGGTCAACGCCTCGGCGATGTGATCGCCGACGCGCATGACGGGATTGAGCGCGGCCATCGGCTCCTGAAAGACGAGGCCGATGCCGGCGCCGCGCACGCGCCGCATCTCGCCTTCCGGCGCGGCAAGCAGGTTGGTGCCGCGGAAGACGATCCGGCCCGCCGCGACGCGACCCGGTGGCGGCAGCAATTGGAGGATCGAGAACGCCGTGACCGACTTGCCGCTGCCCGACTCGCCAACGAGGCCGAGCGTCTCGCCCTGGTGAATTTCGAACGACACATCATCGACGGCGACGACCGGAGCGCCGGGCACATCGAAGACGGTCGTGAGCTGGTCCACCGAGAGCAAGGGCTCGCTCATCGCCGCGTTCGCAGAATCTGACAAGGGGTCTGACCCGGACCGGAGTCGCCGGATCCGACCCGGACGTCAAAGTCCGAGTCTGACCGCCATCAGTCAACAGCGACCTCTTTGAACTCGCCAAAGACTACGCGCATTGCGTCGGAGATCTCGCCGACCGTGGCCTGAGCCTCGACGGCCTCGACGATGGCAGGCACGAGATTGTCCTGGCCGCCCGCCGTCTGGGCGACGCGATCGAGCGCGACTTCCAGCGTGCCGGGTCGCGTTGGGCTCGAACCGAGCGCACGCGCGCCGTCTGCTGCTGCTCGAGCGCCGGCTTCGAGCGAGAACACGTCGATGCGGTCGGGCTCGTCCGTCGTGTAGCGGTTGACGCCGACGACCACCGCCTGGCCCGTGTCTACGGCGAGCTGCGCCTTGTACGCCGAGTCCTGGATCTGGCGCTGGATGTACCCGCTTTCGATGCGCTGGGAGCGTGCCGCCCAACGCGTCGATGCGATCGAGGAGATCCCTGACGCCTTGTTCGATTTCGTTCGTCAGCTTCTCGATGTAATACGAGCCGCCGAACGGGTCGACCGTGTTGGCCACTCCCGACTCGTGCGCGATGATCTGCTGGGTGCGAAGCGCGACTGCGCGCCGACTCTTCGGTCGGCAGCGCCAACGCCTCGTCGCGGCTATTGGTGTGGAGCGACTGCGTGCCGCCGAGGACCGCCGCCAGCGCCTGCAGCGCGACGCGGACGATGTTGTTGTCGGGCTGCTGGGCGGTCAACGTGCTGCCCGCGGTCTGCGTGTGAAAACGCAGCTGCAGCGCGCGCGCGATGGTCGCGCCGAAGCGGTCGCGCATGATCCGCGCCCACAGCCGCCGCGCGGCGCGAAACTTCGCGACTTCCTCGAGAAAGTCGTTGTGCGCGTTGAAAAAGAACGAGACGCGCTGACCGAATGCGTTGACGTCGAGCCCGGCAGCGATGGCCGCCTCGACGTAGGCGATCGCATTGGCGAACGTGAAGGCGACTTCCTGCACGGCCGTCGATCCCGCCTCGCGGATGTGATAGCCGCTGATCGAGATCGTGTTCCACTGCGGCACCTCGCGCTCGCAGAACGCGAAGATGTCGGTGACGATGCGCAGCGACGCTTTCGGCGGGTAGATATAGGTGCCGCGCGCGACGTACTCTTTGAGCACGTCGTTCTGAATCGTCCCCGACAGCGCCGTCAGCGCGCACTCCCTGGCGTCTGGCCACTGCGACGTAGAGCGACGAGCAGGATGATCGCGGTGGCGTTGATCGTCATCGACGTGGACACCCGATCGAGCGGGAATGCCGTCGAAGAGCGTCGCCATGTCTTCGATCGAGTCGATGGCGACGCCGACGCGGCCGACTTCGCCCGCGGCGAGCGGGTGGTCCGAGTCGTAGCCGATCTGCGTCGGCAGGTCGAACGCGACGCTCAGACCGCTGACGCCCTGGGACAGCAGATAGCGATAGCGCCGATTCGACTCCGCCGCCGTTCCGAAGCCGGCGTACTGCCGCATCGTCCACAAGCCGGCCGCGATACATCGTCGGCTGGATGCCGCGGGTGTACGGAAACTCGCCGGGGTCGCCGAGATCGCGGGCGACGATCAAACCCCTGCAGGTCAGTCCGGGCTGAGCGATAAGGCACGCAGATTGCGGCGGCCGGAGCACTCATGGCACGATTGTCGATGCTACCTGGTCGGAGGGCGTCCGCTATGGCGTCGCTGACGCGAGGGTGCCGGACGCACTTGTGCGTACGACCGCGCAGACCGACCACAATATGTGTGGTCGTTCATCGACGCTACTATATATAGGCAAATTCACGGTTGATATGCCATATTAATAGCGTTCTTCCTTGACACACAGCCGGACCGTTCTTAGAATGACCGTACACGTCCCACTGTTCTAAGTCCTACCAAATGCAGACTTTGCGCCGATAACCCCGACCGCCCGGCTGGGTGCGGTTTCGGCCCACGGCCTCCGGCACTACCCAGCCCGGCGGCGTTCAGGAGGAGTCCATGGATGACGTCGTGAACCGGTTCGCACGAGAGCTGGCCGACGCCATTGCCGCCGCAGTGGCCGAGAATCCCGAAGTCGAAGCGTGCCGCGAGCGCGCGCGCGCCGCGGGATACGAGATGAAAGTGACGCTCGAAGCCGTCGTCGGGTTCGTCAATCGCGCGCAGGCGCAGGAGGAGAAGGACACGGCAGGTTGCGGCGAAGGTCAGTTCCCCGTCCAAGGCGCTGGTGCCGCGCCGCGCCGTCGGAAATGACGGCCAACGATCGCCGGTTCCTCCGTTCGCTGCGCATTGCCGCGGACGACGCCAAAGTCGAGGAGACGAACTAGCGAACCGATCTTCTGCACGCCGGCGGGGCTGACGCGCCGCCACGACGAACGTTGACTGCAATCAGCGAACGTTCACGCACGCCGCCAAGACTCCGGTAGGCGTTTCCCGACGCCTACCGCTGAATCGTCGCTCTCCCTCCCGAGACGATCACTCCTTGCGCGAAGACGACGCCTGATTGGCGACAGCCTCGGCCGCGCGTTTGGCGGCCTCGGGATCGCCGAGATAGCGGCTGTCCGAGCGGCTTCAAGTCATCGTCCAGCTCGTAGACAAGCGGAATTCCCGTCGGAATGTTCAACTAGACGATGTCCTCGTCGGAGATGTTGTCGAGATACTTCACCAGCGCGCGCAGCGAATTGCCGTGCGCGGCAATCAGCACGCGGTTGCCCGACGTGGATGGTCGGCGCGATCGTGCCGTGCCAGTACGGCAGAAATCGCGCGACGGTATCCTTGAGCGACTCGGTGAGCGGACGCTCGTCGGGGCGGAGCGAGGCGTAGCGCGGATCGCGTCCGGGGTGCCGCGGATCGTCGGGCGCGAGCGGCGGCGGCGGAATGTCGTAGCTGCGGCGCCAGATCTTCGTTTGCTCCTCGCCGTGCTTGGCGGCGGTCTCCGCCTTGTTGAGCCCCTGCAGCGCGCCGTAGTGCCGCTCGTTGAGCCGCCAGCTTTTCTCGACGGGAATCCACAGACAGATCGAGCTCGTCGAGCGCGATCCAGCACGTGCGCAGCGCGCGCTTCAACACCGACGTGAACGCGATGTCGAAGGTGAGGCCCTCCGCCTTGAGCAGGCGTCCGGCCTCGGCCGCCTCCGCGCGGCCCTTCTCGGTGAGATCGACGTCGGTCCAGCCGGTAAAGCGGTTCTCCTTGTTCCAGGTGGATTCACCGTGACGGAGGAGAACGAGCCTGATCGCATGGAAAGGCGCCATTCCGTTCAGGCGGACACGCTACTGCAGCTGCTTGATTGCCGCCGCCCGCGTATTTGGCTGCCGCGCCGAGCTCTTCTTCGATGCGGAGCAGCTGGTTGTACTTGGCAGTGCGGTCGCTGCGCGACGCCGACCCGGTCTTGATCTGTCCGGCCGCAGTGCCAACCGCAAGATCGGCGATGGTCGCGTCTTCGGTTTCGCCCGAGCGATGCGAGATGACGCTCGCGTATCCGGCCTTTGCCGCCATCGCGATCGCGTCGAGCGTTTCGGTGACCGTGCCAATTTGATTGAGCTTGACCAGCAGCGCGTTGGCGATGCCTTCGGTGATCCCGCGCGCCAGGATCTCCGGGATTGGTGACGAACACGTCGTCGCCCACGAGCTGGACGCGCGCGCCGAGCTCCCTGGTCAGCATCGCCCAGCCGCGCCAGTCGCCCTCGGCGCAGCCGTCTTCGATCGAGATGATCGGATACTGCCGGCACCAGTCGGTGTAGAGCGCCACCATGCCTTCGGAATCGCGGCCGGGCTCGCCAGATTTCTTGAACTCGTAGCGCCCGTCCTACCGGCCCAGAACTCGCTCGACGCCACGTCGAGCGCGAGGTAGACATCGTTGCCGCGCATGTAGCCGGCCTTTGCCACGGCTTCGAGCACGAGCTCGAGCGCCTCGCGATTCGACCGCAGGTTCGGCGCGAAGCCGCCCTCGTCGCCGACGCCGGTGGCGAGCCCGCGCTTTTTCAGCAGTCCGCGCAGCGCGTGAAAGATCTCGACGCCGGCGCGCAGCGCGTCGCTGAACGCGGCGAAGCCGAGCGGCATCACCATGAACTCCTGGAAGTCGACGTTCGAGTCGGCGTGCGCGCCGCCGTTGAGGATGTTCATCATCGGCACCGGCAGCAGATACCCTGACGGCGTCGCCTCAGAGTGCGCGACGTGCGCGTAGAGCGGCTGGCCGAGCGCGAATCGGCGTCGGCCTTGAGCGCCGCCATCGAGACGCCGAGCAGCGCGTTGGCGCCGAGGCGGCTTTTGTTCGCGGTGCCGTCGAGCCGGATCATCGCGTCGTCGAGTTCGCGTTGCGAGAGGTCGCGGCCCTTGAGCGCCTGCGCGATCTCGCCGTTGACGTGTGCCACGGCCTTGGTCACGCCTTTGCCGAGATAGCGCCTGGGGTCGCCGTCGCGCAGCTCGAGTGCTTCGCGCTCGCCGGTGGACGCACCCGACGGGACGCGCCGCGCGCCCGCGGGCGCCGCCTTCGAGCACGACGTCGACTTCGACCGTGGGGTTGCCGCGCGAATCGAGAATCTCGCGGCCTTTGATGTCGAGAATTTTCATAGATGCTAGTTCCGATGTCGTGGCCCGGCCGGCCTGTTGCGCACGCTATCGCCTGCGATCCGCTTCTGCTTCGTGCCGCAGCGACCCTCGTCAATCCGGTCCGATGAACGGTTCTTCGTCCACCGTGACGACGACGACGCCGTCATCGGTGACGGTATGGCGGCGGCGATCTTCGTCGAGGTTGTAGCCGATCTGCGCGCCACGCGGGATCAGCACGTCGCGATCGATGATCGCGCTTGCGGATCCTGCGCGTGACGTCCGACGCGGACGCCCGGCATGAGGATCGACTGCTCGATGTGTGCAGAAGCTGTGCACGCGCACATTCGGGACAGAGGATGCTGCCCGAGATCCGGCTGCCCGACACGATGCAGCCAGGCGAGATCAGCGAGTCGAGCGCCTCGCCCTTGCGCCCGTCTTCGGCGAACACGAACTTCGCCGGCGGCGCCTGCGGCTGGTAGGTCCGCAGCGGCCATTCGGGATCGTACAGGTTGAACTCGGGATTGACGTGGCAGAGATCCATGTTGGCTTCGTAGTACGCGTCGAGCGTGCCGATGTCGCGCCAGTACTTCGCGGCCTTCTTGTTCTCGTCGTAGAACGGGTACGAGAAGACGCGACCGCCGGCGATCAGCGCCGGAATGATGTTCTTGCCGAAGTCGTGCTGGCTCTCGGGCTCAGCGCGCGTCGTGCTTCGAGCGCTTTCACGATCACGTCCATGTCGAAGACGTAGATGCCCATCGACGCGAGCGCCAGCTGCGGCATGCCCGGAATCGACGCCGGTGGCGCCGGCTTCTCCTGGAAGCCGATGACGCGCTGCTCTTCGTCGACGGCGACGATACCGAAGCGGCGGCCGTCCTGCGATCGGCACTTCGATCGAGGCGAGCGTGACCTCCGCGCGCTTTCTCGATGTGGAAGCGCAGCATCCGGCGGTAATCCATCTTGTAGATGTGATCACCCGCGAGCACGATCACGTAGCGCGGATTCTCGCGGACGATCGAGTAGAGATTCTGATAGACGGCGTCAGCAGTGCCCTGATACCACTGCTCGCCGACGCGCTTCTGCGGCGGGAGAATCTCGATGAACTCGCCGAGCTCTTCCGAGACGATGCTCCAGCCCTGCCGGACGTGCCGATTGAGCGAGAGCGATTTGTACTGCGTGGCGATGAAGACGCGCCGGAAGCCCGAATTGAGGCAATTGCTGAGGACGAAATCGATGATCCGGTAGGGGCCGCCGAAGTAGACGGCTGGCTTGGCGCGTTCCTTGGTCAGCGGCGACGAGGCGTTCCCCGGCGCCGCCCGCGAGCACGATCACGAGCACGTCGTCGTCGTGAACCACGGTGAGCCCCGCACGATATCAGTTGGCTGCGTTTGACAGGGTCTGGATCGCCTCCGTATGATCGGTGGTTCAGGCCATGCCGATCGTTGACCCTGTGGCAGCCCGCCGCAGTCCTGGCGGAGGTGGTATAGCTCGCGGCTCTCTACATGGAGATTGAATGATGTTCAGACGTCGTGTCATTGCGGTTGCGACGGCCGCCGTCGCCTTCGCGCTCGTCGGCTCGGCCGCTTACGCGCAGCAGACGCCAAAGCAGGACACCAAGAAAGCGAAGCAAGCAGGAGCAGCAGGAAATCGAGCAGCTGGTCAAGACCGTTGACGCCGTCATGGCGGGCCAGCCGGCGCCGACTGACATGCAGATGGCGCTCACGCCGTACTTCCTGAAGTCGCAGGAACAACGGACCTTCGTGCCGTTCGTCCTCGACGTCAAGGGCGGACCGGCGACCGACGTCGGCGATGTATGTGCGCGTCGTCAATCCGTCCGCGCAGCCCGATCCCAAGACCAAGAAGATCGAGTATCCCGTGGGACGACATCCATTTCATCCCGGCCGGCGAGCTGGCGAGCGGAAGCTTGAACCGCGTCTTCATGGCGGCGCCCGGCACCTACGACGTCTACGTCGCGATGAAGGAGCGGCTTCCGGAGAAGGCGCCGAAGACTCAGGTGCCGAAGATGGGCGTGTTCAAGACCCAGGTAACGGTGCCCGACTTCTGGAACGGCGAGCTGGCGACGAGCAGCATCATCGTGACCGACAAGGTCAACGTGTTGAACGCGCCGCCGAACCCCGAAGAAGGCCGCGAGCGGCCGTTCGTGTTCGGGTCGCAGGAACTCGTCCCGGCCAGCGACCTGGAATTCAAGAAGAGCGAGCAACTCGCGACGTTCTTCCAGGTCTACAACGCCGGTCTCGGAACCGACGGCAAGCCGGACATCCTCATGGAATACAACTTCCATCGCAAGGAGAACGGCGCGGAGAAGTTCTTCAACAAGACCAATCCGCAGACGATCAACGCGTCGAATCTGCCTCCGACGTTCGACCCGACGCAAGTTCCCGGTGCCGGGCGGGATCGAGGTGCCGCTGTCGAGCTTCCCCGAAGGCGACTACCGCCTGGAAATCAAGATCAGCGACAAGGCGGCGGGCAAAACGTTGACGAAAGACATGCAATTTCACTGTCAAGGGCGCTTAGGCTGACAGGGTCCCAAGGTGCTGGGCGTAGCCCCCTGAAACACCTTGGACTCCGGCACCTCGGCACTCCAGAACCTTGGAATGGCTCTGATTTTCTCATCCCAAAGTGTGGGAAAATCAGAGCCGGTCTCAGTTTTGAGCGACACCCATGCGACGCGCGCGGACTCCGCTGATCATCCCGGCGCTGTTCGTGTGCGTTTCCGCTTTCCTGCCGAGCGCATCGCGCAATCCGTCGATCCCTCTCGCGTCATGCAAATCGCAAGTGCGACCACCGGCATCGATCTCGGGTATGGTGCTTGACGATCGCGGACAACCCTCGACGGCGCGGTCGTCTCAGCGCTTGGTACCAGCAGTGGTTTTGCGGTGAGTGATCGGCTTGGTCAGTTCACACTACGCCAACTCACACCCGGCCCGTACCTGCTGCGCGCGCATCATCGCGAGGGTTATCTGTCGGCGCGCAACGCCATGGTCAATGTGCGACCGTCGGCGCGAACGGTTTCATCGTTCACGCTGCGTCGCGAGGCGACAGTTGGCGAAACCCGCGTGCTAGCCGCCGGGGTGGGCGAAACGAGCGTTGGCGCAGCGCCGTCAGAGGAGACGAAACGCGACGACAGCGAGACCTCGTGGCGGTTGCGCCATCTGAAGCGATCGATCTTGAAGGATGCGAGACGAGCTTGCGATGACAGTCCACTGCGGACGACGGCGAAACTGGTTCCTGACCGACTCGTTTGAGTTCGTCGGACGCGCAGTCGGCAGACTCGGCGCGCGCGGCCGGGATCGCTGTTCAGCAATTTGCCGCTGCAGGGACAGGTCAATCTGATGACCACCGGCGCCTTCGACAATCCATTCCAATTGCTCGAGCTCGAACGCACGCGCAGCGTCGCGTTCTTCGCGGTCGGCGCGCCGGTGGCGTTTGCACGGCGACTGGACCGTCAAGGCCGCGCTCAATCAGGGTGATTTGAGTTCGTGGATTGTCGCCGGCAACTACGCGCGCCGCGAGCCTGCCGTCCATCGTTATCAGTTCGGCATGTCGTACGGCGTGCATCAGCTATTCAGGGTGGCAACCTCGCGGCGATGGCGGCGTGCCCGACGCGGCCCGCAACGTCGGCGCCGTTAGCGCGAGCGACGAGTGGAAGGTCGCGCGACCGCTGTCACGCTCGGCTACGGTGGCAGCTACGCGCATTACGACTATCTCGATCGGCCCGCGTATCTCAGTCCGCGACTCAGCGCGACGCATCGCCGCGCGCGACTCGATGCGCATTCGCGCGCGTCGCGACGCACCGGACTCTTAGCGCCAGGCGCTGAGGAGTTCGTCCCGCCAACAGCAGGCGCAGGTGTTGCCGCCGCAGCGAACCTTCGCGTCCATTGACGCGCGATGGTCTCATCCCTGAAAATCTGCAGCACTACAGGTCGTGGTCGAGCAGTCGGTGCTGCGGTGCGACGTCTTGCGGTGCGCGCGCTTTCCATCAGCGCGTCGACGATCAACTCGTCACGGTGTTCGGCATGCGCACCCTGGAAAGCGACGCTGCGCAACTTGGGTCATTACTTCATTGCCAGCGTCGGCGACGTCGATGTGCGCGGGTGGGGACTGACCGTTGCGCGCGACGTCGCGGGCTATTTCCGCGGCTCCGATTGACTATTCGTTTGCGGCGGCGGAGTGGATCAGCAACGGCCGCGAATCGCGATCTCGCCCGCCTCGCGGCTCGGCTCCCGTCCGCGCTCCGCACGACGACGAAACGATTCACGATGTCACGACCTCGCTCGAAACGATCGTTCCCGCAGTCCGCGACCCGCGTGTTCTTCGTCGTGAAGATGAACAGCGGCTACATCCGCGGCGACGGCAGCGAGATGCGGCCCGGTGTCGACAGCCGCTTCGACATGCAAATCAGTCAGGGTCTGCCGTTCATGAATCTCTTCAAGGCCGACTGGGAAATGCTCGTCGGCGTCCGCAATCTGTTCCACGAAACGCGCGACCGAAAGCTCGATCTACGACGAACTGCTGGTTGCCCGACCGCCCAAGCGCCTGATCGGCGGCCTTACAG
The DNA here is from genome assembly GCA_963807105.1 of uncultured Acidobacteriota bacterium. Classification (GTDB taxonomy): domain Bacteria; phylum Acidobacteriota; class Vicinamibacteria; order Vicinamibacterales; family UBA2999; genus DASPWV01. The sequence continues at coordinate 122,012 of CAWEAM010000005.1, forward strand.
TCAAATTCTGAGAGATACTAAATTTTGGATCGGCCACTCGGGTCATTGGATTCGCCCGGGTCTGCCACTCGCTAAAATCGGCATGGCAAGTCCAATATTTTCAGTAGCTTAGGTGCCGATTTGGCACGAGTCCGACTCGTGGTATGGCGTTTGCTCCGCGGTAGGGCGTCCCCGCTAACTGGATAACGGTTCATCCGGATCTTCATGCACGACCACGCGCCACACGTCGACCCTCGGTCCGCGCCAGGATTGGCGCGATTGGCCGCGCACGGTGGTGCCCGTGATCACCGCGCTGGTCCTCCTCGCGCTCGGCGTCGTCAACATTGTCGAGCGCGCCACGTCCGACGAAGTCGAGGATGGCGTGTTGTGGGTCGAGCGGAGCGCCGGTGTGGTCGCGGCCGAAATTGCTGACGATTCCGCTGCCGGTCGCGCGGGCATTCGTGCCAGGCGACGTGCTGCTTGGCCGTGGATGGCCATGCCGATTGAGTCACGCGACGATGTGCTCGCGATTCAACAGCGAGCGGCTCGCGGCGAGCGACACACCTACACGCTGCTTGGATCTCGGCGGCCGTCAGGTTGCGGAGGTTGCGATGGAGCCGGTGCCGAGCGGTGCCGGCGTGCTCTATTACGTGCTCGCCGGCCGTCGGTATTTTTACGCTGCTGGTCGGTGCCGCGGTGCGAGCCGACGTCCGTTCGATCAGGCCACACTGCACTTCTTCTGGCTTGCCGTCGCGTTTTTCGGCTACTTCACGTTTTCGGCAACGGGTCGTTTCGATCGCGCCGATTGGTTCTTCTATTGGGCGGACGAAGTGGCGCATGCTGATGCTGCCGCCGCTCTTTCTGCATTTCGCCCTCGTCTTTCCCGAGCGACCGCGGCCGCACGGCTACACGGCGATGCTGGCGCGCTGGCTGCCGGCGGTGTATTTGCCGGCGGGTGTACTGGCTGTCGACGCGCATCCTGGCGCTCGCGCGCGCCGACGTCGATCCCGCGATAATTCGTGCGGCTCGTCGGTCTGCATCGATCGACTCGAGTTGTTGTACCTCGCGGCATTCCTCGGCGCCGGGCTGGCGGTGTTCGTGCGCGCGCTCGGCCGCGTGCGTTCGGTTACGGCGAAGCGTCAGCTGCGCTGGATCGTCTGGGGCACTGCGATCGGCGCCGTGCCATTCGCGCTCGGCTATGCGCTGCCGTTCGCGTTTGGCGTCGCGCCGTCGTTGCCGATGCAGCTGTCGGCCATTCCCCTCGGGTTTGTTCCGCTCGCGTTCGCCTCCGCAATCGTCCGCTATCGCTTGATGGACGTCGAAGTCATCCTCAAGCGGCTGCTTGTATACACGGCGGTGCTGGCATCGATCGCGGTCATCTACGTCGTAATTCTGCGCACATCCGGCGCGACTTTCCTGCAGACCGAAGACGAGCATCGCTGGTTGATCGCGTTTCTTGCCACCATCATCGTGGTGCTGCTCGCCAAGCCGGTGAAGGACGCGGTGCAGTCTGCCATCGATCGCGCGTTCTATCGCGATCGTTACGACTACCGCCGCGCGCTGGTCGCGTTCGCGCGCGATCTGAACGGGGATCTCGATCTCAACCGACTTGACGGAACGGCTCGTCATCGCGCGTCAAGGAAACGCTCGACGTCGATCGGATGGCGTTGATGCTCGCCACCGAGCTCGACGAGTTCGAGCCACTGCGCACCGTCGGTTTCGGCATCGATGCTGCCGCGGCTGATCGACCGGCGACTGCGGTGTCGGCAGCCGGCTCGCGGCGGGACACGTCGTGCGGCTCGACGATCCGCTGGCGGTGGGTCGGTTCAGCGCGGAAGAAGTCGAATTCTGGCGCGATGCCGGCATCTACTACCTGGTGCCCTGCGTCTCGAACGATGCTGTTATCGCCGTATTCGCTCTTGGCCGGCGCGCCAGCGGCGAGCCGCTGACCAGCGAAGACATTGCACTTCTCACCGCGGTGCCGGCGCAGGCCGCGACGGCGATCGAGAACGGTCGGCTTTACCGACAGCTGCATCAAAAAGCGTCGGAGCTCGATCGTCTCCGGACGTTCAACGAGAACATCCTCGAGTCACTTGACGATGGGTTGCTCGTCATCGGGCTCGACAACCGCGTGATTCGCTGGAACCAGGCACTCGAGCAGATGTACGGCATCGCCCGCGCGGAGGCGCTCGGCCAGCCGCTCGATCGATTGTTTGACGCCGACTTCGTCGACACGCTGCGGCGGGTCGCTCGCACGAAAAGCCACAACGGCGACAACGGTCTTCCGCATGCCGTTGCTTGCGCGCGGCAACAAGGCGGGCGCGACGACTGCTCGCCAACGTCACAACCGTCCCCCTGCAGGCCGTCGTCGGCGCGAGCCGCGCCGACTGGAACGATCGTCATGCTCGACGACATCACGGAACGCGGACGCACCTCGAAGAGCAGCTACGCATCTCGGAAAAGATGGCGTCGCTCGGTCTGCTGGCTGCGGGCGTGGCGCACGAAGTCAACACGCCGCTCACCGGCATTTCGAGTTACACGCAGATGCTGCTCGAGCAGGCAGATCCGGCCGATCCGCGCACGAAGGTGCTCGAGAAAATCGAGAAAGCAGACATTCCGCGCCGCGCGCATCGTCAACGGGTTGTTGACGCTTTCGCGACCGAATGCCGCCGAGACGACCGAGCGCGTGCCGGTTGACTTCAACACGGTGATCGGCGACGTGCTGTCGCTCCTCGAGCATCAACTCGACAAGGGCAGCATCAAGATGCGGCGCGAAATGTCCGGCGCGTCCGGTCGCAGATCATCGGCTACGAATTCAAGCTGCAGCAGGTGTTTCTCAATCTGATTCTCAACGCGCGTGACGCGATGCCGAGCGGCGGCTGGCTCACGCTCGCCACGCGCGTCGACGGCGGCGAGGCCATCGCCGAGGTCGTCGGATACCGGTCAAGGTATTCCCACCGAGCACCTCGCGCGGATCTACGATCCGTTCTTCACGACCAAAGCCACCGGCCAGGGCACCGGCCTCGGCCTGTCGATCAGCTACGGCATCGTGCGCGAGCACGAAGGCACGATCCACTGCGAAAGCGCGCCCGGCCAGGGCACGCGTTTCACGCTGCGCTTTGTCGCGCGCGGCGTCTGCCGGCGAGAACCGCAGACGCAGTGCGAAGGGCAGGACTGTGATGCGACGAAACGGCTCGATCCTCGTCATCGACGACGAGGAGATCATGCGCGAGATTCTGGAGACGCTACTCACGCGCGAGGGCTACACGCGTCCGTCTGGCGTCGAACGGGAGCGAAGGGCTCGACCTCGCACGATCGCTGCCGTTCGACGCCGTGATCGTGGACGTGATGATGCCCGGCATCGACGGCCTGCAGGTGCTCGAAGAGCTGCACAAGCAGGACGAAGAACTGCCGGTGATCATGATTACCGCCTTCGCGTCGATGGAGAACGCCATCTCCGCGATGAAGAAGGGCGCGTTCGACTACATCACCAAGCCGTTCAAGAACGACGAGGTGCTGGTCGTCCTGCGCAACGCCATCGAGCGCCGGCGGCTCGTTGCCGAAAACGTCACGCTCAAGCAGAACCTTCAGGCGCGTTATCACCGCTTTGCCGGCATCATCGGCAAGAGCCCGCGGATGAAGCAGGTCTTCGACCTGATCATCCAGGCCGCGCCGAGCCGCTCGACGATTCTCATTACCGGCGAGAGCGGCACGGGTAAAGAGCTGGTGGCGCGCGCGATCCACAGCAACTCGGCGCGCTCGGATAAGAGCTTCGTCACCGTCAATTCCGGCAATCTGCCGCCTGATCTGCTGGAGTCGACGCTCTTCGGTCACGTCAAGGGCGCGTTCACCGGCGCGGTCTATCCGAAGAAGGGCCTGTTCGATCTCGCCGACAAGGGCAGCATCTTCTTCGACGAAATCGGCAACATCCCGCTCGAGACCCAGGCCAAGCTGTTGCGAGTGATGCAGGAGCGCGAGTTCATGCGGCTGGGCGGGATGGAAACGATCAAAGTCGACGTCCGCATCATCGCCGCCACGAACGTCGACTTGAAGCGCGAGATGGAAGACGGGCCGCTTCCGCGAAGACCTGTTCTATCGCCTGCACGTGATCGCGATTCATCTGCCGGCGCTCCGCGAGCGCAAGGACGACATTCCGCTCCTCGTGCAGCACTTCCTCGAGAAGTACGGCGAGGAGAACGCGCGTCCCAATCTCGAGTTTCGCGCCGGAAGCGCTCGATCTGCTGATGGACTACGACTGGCCGGGCAACGTGCGCGAACTCGAGAACGTCATCGAGCGCGCGGTGGTGTTGAGCGCCGGGCTGCGCATCGGTCCGGATTTGATTCCGGAAAACGTGCGCCGCTCGCCGTCGTTCCAGATGCCGCACATCATGATGCCGGCCGAAGGCGTCTCGCTGAAGGAAGTAACCGCCGCCTACGAACGTCAGTGGATCGAGTCTGCGCTCGAAGCGGCAGGTGGCGTGCAAAAGCGCGCCGCCGAACTGCTCAAGATCAAGCCGACGACGCTCAACGAGATGATCAAGCGCTACGACATCCGTCCGCGGCGGAAGAAGGCGGTCCGGGGGCGGTGCGTCGCCGACGCAGCTCCGGCCGACACCGGAGACGAGCTCGAGCCAGTCGGCTCGGACGTCGAGTAGCGCGGCGCTGGTCCGATGCGCAGAGGCGCGTGGGCGGCGGTTGCGCTTGCCTCATATGTAGCCGTCGCGGCGTCGCTGGCGGCGTTTGGTCCGTCTACACATGTGCGCGGACTGTCAGGGCGTTTCGGCCTGCCCGAGGAGCGGCCGGGAGTCACGCCCGCCGCCATTTCGATCTTCCTCGGCCGCATCGGCGTGTCGGGCCGCCTCGCCTATCAGCGCGCACTGGTCGTCAATCTCGCCGCGCCGGTGCTCTTCGTCGTGGCCGGCTGGTTGATTGTAGACTGGGCGCGGACGCGCGCCCCGCAGCTGCGCGTCATGGGATCGATTGTCACGCGTCTGCTGGTGCTCTTCGCCGCGATTCAGCTCATCGAAAACCTGCTGTTGCTCTCGGCCATCGCGAGTTATCCGGGACGCCCGCCGCTCGGCGGCCTGATCGGCGTCATCGTGCGGGCCAAGTTCGTCGTCTTCGCGGTCTGTTGCGCCTCGCTCGTCATCGTCAGTACCGACCTCGCTGTTTCGCGCCGGACATCCGCCGGGCTCGCGCTGAGTCGATTCCGGGGGCGTTGTCGCCTGGTTACGCGCGGCGGGCGTCTACTTTCCGCGCACCGCGGCGATCAGGCGATCGTACTTCGCCATGATGATGTCCCATCGGTAATTGCGCTTGACGTACTCGCGGCCGTTGCGCCCCATGGCCCGGCGTAGCCGCTCGTCGGCCAGCAGCAGCTTGGCGCACTCGACGAACTCCTCGCGATCGGTGTAGTAGAGGCCCGCGTTGCTCTTGACGCAGTGCTCCACGAGCACTTCCGCTCGGCCATTGCACAGCACCGGCGTGCCGACGGCCATCGCTTCGAGCGCCAGCAGTGAAAGGCTCTCGAACGGTGACGGCACGACGACGATGGACGCAGCCTCGAGCGCCTGGAGCCGCTCGCGCTCCGAGAGCAGACCGGCAAACTTGACCCAGGGCACCTCGGGCAGCTGCATCAGCTTGACGCCCATCAGGACGAGCAGCGCGTCGCCGCCCTGTTCTTTGTAGCTGGTGAAGTATTCGATCAGCTCCTCGCAGCCCTTGCCGGCATCGATGCGGCCCCCATAGAGCAGGAAGTCGCCGTGCAGCCGATGGCGCCGGCGGAACGGCACGCCGCGCGATCGCAGCTGGCCGAGGACGTCGACCTCCTCCTCTTCGTCCGCCGGACGCGCGCCGTCCGGCTGCTCGCCATGCAGCAGATCGACGCCGCAGCCGACTGTCTCCTCGGCAATGGTCCGGATCTGAAAGGTCGTTTTCAGGAAGTTCCTCTCGACTTCGGTGTTGTAGGCGATGGCCGCAGGCTGGCGGAACATCTCCTTGTAGATCGACAGGTGAATCGCGGGCTCATCGTGAGCGGTCGGCACGAGGATGCTGCGCGACGGGTCGACGTCGATGCCCAGGACGGTTGGGGCGTAAAGGTAGGTGAAGAAGATCAGCGCGTCGTAGGACTGGTGGTTGCGGCGCAGATACTCGAGCAGCGCCGGACACCGCGGCCCCTGCATCTCGAGCCACTTCAGCTCGTCCTGGCGGGAGTGCGGATTGTGGAAGATCCAGTCGGAGTACTGATTGAACGCTTGAAGATCGCGCGTATGCGCGTTGGCAAAGCGACGGACGGTGACGCCCTTGATCCGATCGATCCCCTCCGGATACTCGTTCTTCCACGTCACATAGTCGCGGGCGCAGGTGGTCAGGACCTCGACGTCGTGGCGGTCCGCGAGCCGCTCCGCAATCAGACGGCAGTGATATTCCGAGCCGCCGAGGATCTCGGCGCCGTAGCGTTGGACGATGAACGCGATCCGCATCAATTCACCGTGGAGAGGAGCGCCTCGAGGTCGCGGCGGAGCCGATCGGCGCCGAAGTCGGCCAGCCGCCGGCGCTGTCCTGCGATCACCTGCGCTCTGAATTCTTCGTTATAGGCGAGCTCGCCGAGCAGCTCGGCGGCGACCTCGAGATCCTTGGGAGTAAAGCACACGCCGGCGCCGCCCAGCGTGTCGGGCACCGCCGTCGATCCATAGGCGAGCACCGGCACATCGGCCGCCATCGCCTCGACCAGCGGCACGCAGAAACCCTCGTGCTCCGACAGCGAGATGTAGGCGCGCGCATGGCGGTAGAACGCCGCGAGATCCTCTTCCGGCACCGCTCCGGTGAACCAGAAGCGATCGGCCGGCATTTCGTATTCGGCAACGAGCGCGCGGACGGTATCGTAGTAGCGCGGCACGCCGTCGGTCTTGCCGACGAAGATGAAGCGATACTCGACATCGACGTAGCGCTTGTACTGCTCTGCGAGCTTGATGTGGTCCTCGATCTTCTTGTTCGGGACGATGCGGCCGACGAACAGGAAGTTGAGGAGGCCGTCCGTCAGCACCTGCTCGAGGGCGGGACGCCGCGGCGCACGCCGGAGGCGGTTGGGATCGACGGCAATCGGGAATACGCCCGTGTTGGTGAATCCGATGCCCTCGAGCTCGCACCGGTTGTACTCAGAATCGCCAAACGCAGCGTCGGTGTGTCCGGCGAGCGTGTGCAGCTCCTGCCGGCCAAGCGCGAGCAGCCGGAAGATGTTTGGCTCATACGGCGCAAAGAAGTGAGGCGGCGTGATGTTGTGATATTGCAGCACGCGGCCACGCGGCAGCCGCGCGAAGGCCTCAGTCATCGGCGAGGGCAGGGCGAAGTGGAAGATCGTGACGTCGCCGCGCCGCGCCGCCGGATCGTCGAACTCGCGTACATCGCCCCGCAGCACGTCGTCGATCGTCAGCGCGAAGATGTCCGAGTCGTGCCCCAGCTCTCGCAGGAGGTCGCGGACACGCCGTGCGCTGTCGCCAATGGCGTCGGCCTGGTGAGCCGCCGGCACCCATTGATTGACGATCATGGGAGGCCGCCGGTGTCGGGCTCGCCCGGCGCCGCCCCCTTGGGCAGCGCCTGAAACGCGGCCGGACGATACATCCGGATTTCCTCGAGCTCGTCGGCGAGCGCAACCTGGTCCCAGAAGTCGAACGCAACCGGCGGATGCTCGAGACGGGGCGCGCGCTCGACCTGCTCGACGAATCCGAGTAGCGTGCCGGCAAAGTCGCTTGCTTGAAGGCGGCAGAGCGCGGCGTCCTGCGAGGCGACGATGCGGTCCTGGAGCTCGCGATCGGTCACGATGCGATCGATGAGCGCCGCGATGTGTACCGGATCCTTGTCGGTCACGAGCACTCCGCCGCCGTCCATCGTCGCGGGTACGGCCGTGGCTGCGTAGGCGATCACCGGCACACCCATGTGAAACGCCTCGACGAGCGGCACGCAGAAGCCTTCGTGCTCGCTCGCGCAAAGAAAGACGTCGGCCAGCTCGTAGTAGGCGACGAGCTCCTCGTTGGTGACGTGGCCGAGGAAGTGCACGTCGCTCGCGCCGAGCCGCGCCACCAGCTCGTTGAGCATGGCGAGATAGCGTTCGAAGCCGCCATGCGCGCCGACCAGCAGCAGGCGCGAACGCGGATTGAACCATCGCTTGTAGGCGTGAAACCAGCGAATCACGTCCTCCAGCCGTTTGTTGGGAATGGTCCGGCCGACGAACAAGAGGTTCACCCAGTCGTCGTCGAACGACGAGCCATGCACGTAGTTGAGGCGGCACCTTCAGATGCGTGAAGTCGGGGACCACCGGGAGCACGCCTGTCGGCGAAAAGCCAAGCGCGTCGAGCTCGTGACGGTTGTAGTCGGAGTCGCCGAGCGCCAGATCGCAGCGATTGGCGTACAGCCCGAGCTCTCGACGGCCGAGATAACACAACTGCACGAGCAGCGGATGCACGTCCACGAAATATTCAGGCGGCGTGATGTTGTGATAGATGAGCACCATCCGATCGGGCAGCGCGTAGGCGATGCGCGAGACGCGCGACCCGATCGAAAAATGGTGGATCAGGATGTTGTCGGGATGACTCGGCGGCACGGAGCTCCCAGTAATCGACGGTCAGGTCTTCGACGCGCCGCTCCGCCGTTTCGACGAAGATCTCGGATTCGTAGCCGGCGCCGCGCAAGACGCGCTGGATCCCGAGAACCTCGTTGCCAATCGCGTCGCCGTAGCCGAGCGTGGCCAGTACTTGATGGACCGCGATGGCCATGCTCAGTTGGGCTTTCTCGGCGGCCGCCGCGGCGGCGGCGGCGCGGTCCGCGTCCTTCGACACGCGCCGGGCGCTGTTGCGGACGCCCTGCCGGCCGGCTGCGACCCGCCCTGTGGCGCGCCTGGCGCCTGAGCACGGTGTGGTCGCTGATGCGGGCGCCGGCGATCGTTGCGAGGCGGCGTATGTGGCCGCGGAGCCGGCGAACGCTCCGGTCGATCGGCCATCGCGGGCGGACGAGCGGCTGCCGCTTCATCGTCGCGCGGGATGGCGAGCACGTCCCGGCGCCGTTCTTTTGGTGCCGGCTCGAGGACCGGACCGGTCGGAAGAGCCGCCACGATCTCCTGCGCCGGCGGAGGATCCTGCGGCGGCGCGCAAACCAGCCCGGCGCCGGCTCGGCGCCGGGAGTCACCGGCTCACGCCGCAGCCGCTCGAGCATGTCGAGATACTTCCGCTCGATGATCGGCCACGCTGTAATGCTTGGCGAAGTATTCGCGACCGTTGCGCCCGAGCGCCGCCGCCAGCGCCGGCCCCATGTCGATGGCGCGAAGCGTCTCGATGAAACTCGTCGAAGTTCTCGTAATACAGGCCGCCGTTGCTGCGCATGCATTGCCCACGCAGGACGTCGCATTTGCCGTTGGCCAGCACCGGTTTTCCCAGCGCCCACGCCTCGAGCGCCACCATCGACAGGCTTTCGAGGTAGGACGGCATGATCAGCAGTTCCGCCGCCGACAGCGCGTCGAACTTGTCCTGATCGCTGACGAAGCCGAGGTGATGAATGCGCGGGTGGTCGGGAATCGGGATGATCGGGTTGCCGATCAGCACGAGGTGCATGCCGTCGACCATCGTGCCGCTGTAGCGGAGGAAGAAGTCGAAGAGCTCCGCGCACCCTTTGTTCTCGTCGATCCGCCCGATGTAAATCGCGAATCGATCGCGGAAGTCGAATTGCTTGCGGAAGCGCGCCGGGCTCGTCTGTTCGGGAATCTCCGATCCGACGCCGACGACCACGCCGGGCACGTCGTTGTTGCGCGCGACGCTGCTGAATCAACGCGCGCTCTTCGTAGGAGTTGTACATGAGCGCGCGCACGCCGCGAAACACCGGTCCGAAGATGCTCAAGCCAAGCGCGCCGTCGCGCTCGGCCGTCGGCACCAGAATGGCCTTGCCCGGTACGGCGAGTGCGCCGTGATAGGAGTGGTAATAACGAACGCTGAAGAAAATGAAAAAGTCGAAGCGGCTTTCGTTCTTCTGGATGTACGACAGCAGCTCGCTGGCTTGCCGGCCCCTCGGCGTCGAGCCATGCCAGCTCGTCGCGCACCGAGTGGCGCTGCAGAAACACGCGCTCCGACCACTTCGCCAAAATCGTCGGGCTCGCGCTCGCGGACGACCGGGAAGCGGCGTACCGTGACGCCGTGCACCGTCTCGCGATCCGGCGGGCAGCGCATTGCGCCACGTGACGTAATCGGTGGCGCAGGTGGTCAACACCTCGACCTGAACGTGGCGCGCGAGCCGTTCGGCGATATAGCGGGCGTGGAGCTCCGCGCCGCCGTTGATCTTCGGCGCCGTAGCGCTGAACGACGATGGCGACTTTCACTGCTCGTCGTCGGCGTCCGGCGCCTGATCGTCCGATGGGTCGAAGTGCGCCGGGTCCGGCGGCTCGACGTCCGCGGTCGCCATCGTCCGCGGCAGCGTCCGGTTCCACGTCGATGACGTCGGATCCGTCTGCGTCCGCGTCCAGTTCGGCGTCGAACGTCGTCGCCCTGATCGTCCATGTCGGCGCGTTCGGCAGAATCGTCTGCGCTTGCGTTCTGGTCGGCCTCGTGCGGCGCAATGGCGCCAGGCGGCGCCCCGCTTCCGCGACGGCCGCGGCGCCGCCGGCGTCGCCGGCGTAAGCCGTCGCCCTGCTGCGATCCGGCCTCTCACCCTCGGTCGGCGGGCGACGTGCCATCGGCCGCAGGCAGCTTCCAGCCGATTCGTGACCGCCGGACGGGCGCGGACGGACAGCGCTTCGGGCCGGTATTGCACGACGCCCTCGAGCGCGCGCACGCGTCGCTCGCTGAAATCCAGCCGGCTCGCCAGCGCTTCGACGCGCATCTTCAGGTTCTTGATCTCGATGCTGCTGTCGCGTGGTTTCGAGCACCAGGTTATGAAGAACCTCGTAATAGAGCGCGTTCCATTCCGCGCGCGAGCGATCGAACTCGATACTTGCGCCGCTGTTCGCGCTTCAGCAGGTCGACGTTGAATTGCGCCTGCGTGTGCAGCACGTTGATCAGCGGATTGGGATTGAAGAACAGCTTCAGAAGCGGATTGCAGCAGCTTGCGGATGAAGCGGAGCGGCACCGCGATGCGTCTCGAAGAGCGTTTGATCGCCGAACTGGTACGGCGCTTCGACCGGTGGCGGCTCGGGCGCGCACGGCGGGCCGGCTGCGCCGGAACTGCTCCAGCAGATCCGACCGCAGGTTCTTGGGATCGAGGAACTTCTCGAGCCGGACGGTTGCGAGCTCGCGAACCTGTTCTTCGGTGTAGTCGACGCCGCGCTTCTCGCGAATGCGAGTGCGGATCTGCTTCATGATCTGCTCGACGTCCACCGACTCGGAGCGGATGTTGAAATCAGCCATTGAGGTCCTCACGCCGCCTTTCGTGCCGGCGGCGGCTGGCGAACTCGGGCGCTTCCTTGATGCAGGTGCCGAGGATGCCCATCGATTGTCCGAGCGCGCGCAATCCGCCGCGCTGAACGTGCGCGCCGGCGGCGCCGACGTCGGGAAAGCCGTTGGCGTCCGGCGTGAGCCGCTCCCAGTTCTCGAAGAGGCGGCCCCACGGACTTTCGAGCACCTGCTTCATCGCGGCGCTCCGCGTTCGCGGGATACCAGAAACTGAATCGTGATAGAGGACGCTGGCGATGTAGGCCCACGGCGCCAGCACGGTTTTGAGCGACCACTCAATCGGTTTGCGCAGCGGTCCCCAGTAAATCAGGTGCTGCATGCGCGAGGCAAATGTCATGCGTTCGAACGGTCCGGCGAAGTGCCAGTTCTCGCTTCGCCGCCTCCGCGTCGCCGACGATTTCGATCTCGCGCGGGTCGCCGCAACCGAGACCCGGCGTCGTGCGCCAGGCGGATGTACTTGATGCAGAGCGGGTCGAAGCCCATGAGCCGCGCCGCGACCGCGTCGATCGCCACCTGATCGGCGCTCGCCAGGATGACGTTCTTGACGTGCGGCACCATGCAACGCGGCCCCGGTCCGTCGCCCGCGAACGTGCCGTCCATCACCGCGAACACGCCGCGGTGAATCTTCTTCTGAATCATCAGGAGATCGACGAGCGTCTCGTGGATTACCGGATGCGTCCAGTGTCGCTTCTCGTTGAGCAGGCCGCCGAACGCGTTTTTCATCGCGCCCGTCGTCGTGGTGAAGACGTGCGTCTTGACCGTCGGCAGGTGAATGATGTTCTCGCCGATGAACCGGCGGGGAATCATGAACCCGCCAGGATAAACGTCGTTGAGGCAGAGGAACTTCTTGGCGAGGTCGCCGACCGCGTCGCGGATGTTCATCCAGGCTTCGTCGCCCTCGTAGAGGTGGATGTTGCGCAGGCCATGCGCCTCGACCACCGGCAGCTGTTTGTTCTCGGCTTCGCCGAGATGCGCGTCGATCACGACGGTGCGGTTGTGGCAGGCGTGGAGGAGCGACGGATCGTAGCCGTCCTGCTTCATCGCCCGGATGACGCCTTCGAGCTGCCACGGCGTCGTCGACGAGCCGGGAAAGAAGAAGTGCCAGGAGATATTGACTTTGAGCGCGGTATCGGCGTCGCGGGCGATGACGTCCTGATACCCCGCGAGATTCATCAGCTCGTGGTAGTCGCCGCAGCACCGTCGCCGGCGACGTCTTCAGAATCGCAACCTTCGATCGTGTCATGTAGCCCTCGGCACGTAGTGGCGCGGCTTCAGCCGCGCCTCGCCGGCGGACCTGAAGGCCCGCCACTACGAACCACGCGACGGGTCTACAACCCGAACGGCCGATAGATGATGACGACTACTGACGCGGCCCAGAGCGCGATGCAGATGACGAGCGGTCGATCCGTCAGCAGCACTTCCGAAGGACTTCCCGGCCCCGCGCTGATGCACGAGATAGAGGTAGCGGAAGATGCCGTAGATCGGGAACGGAGTCGTCAGCACCAGTCGATCGGTGCTGAAACTTCGCGATCGTCTCCGGGCTCGTGCAGTAGATGATATAGGCCATCAGCGTCGAGGCCGTGACCACGCCAATCATCTGGTCGAGCAGATACGGGTTGTATTCCTCCAGAATCCGGCGATGTCCCGTCGCTCGCGTCGGTCAAGCAGCGCCAACTCGTGACGCCGCTTGCTAAGGCCGAGGAACAACGCCAGCAGGATGGTGCAGACGAGCAGCCAGTGGCTCATCGGCACCGCAATCACTACGGCTCCAGCCGCCGCGCGAAGCACGAATCCGATCGCGATGGTCAGAACGTCGAGAATCACGACATGCTTCAGCACGCGCGAATACGCGGCGAACAGCGCAACGTACACCGCCGGCAATCAGCCCGAACTCGGGTTGCAGCCACGACGCCGCTGCCAGCGCGAGCACGCCGATGCCGCCGGCGGCCGCCAACGCGGTCGTGGCACTCAACGCGCCGGATGCGATCGGCCGCCGCGATTTCAGCGGGTGCTGCCGATCGGCTTCCCGATCCGATGACGTCGTTCAGCAGATAGACGACGCCGGATAGCGCGCAAAAAATCAAAAAGGCCGCCAGTGAGCGTCCCACGGCGGCCGGATACATCAGCTGCTGCCCAAAAATGAGCGGCCGCAAAGACAATCAAGTTTTTGGTCCACTGCTCCGGTCGCATCGAGCGGAGAAGAGTGGTGACCGGCCTCTCCATCCTACGAGAAGCTCTTGATGGCGTCGGCCTCCGAATCGAAGGTCTCGAAGACAGTGAGCAACTTCGTGATCGAGAGCAGGTCTTCGATCCGCTTGGTCAGGTTGAGCAGCTTCAGCTTGCCGCCCTGACGGCTGACCGTCGTGAACGTGCGGACGATCTCGCCGAGACCGGCGGAATCGATGTACGGCACGCCTTCGAGGTTCAGCAACAGCTTCTTGCTTCCGCCGCCCAGCAGACTATTGATCGTGTCTTTCAGCAGCTCGTCACCTTCACCGAGCGTCATCTTGCCCTTCAGGTCGAGCACGGTGACGTCGTTCACCGTCCGTTTCACGATTTCCATGCGGGGTATCCTATCTCTACTCTTTTCTCAACTCGTCGCTACTCTGCTTCGCGCCGCATCTTCTTGCGGTTGCGTTTGCGCGCCAGCGCCTGCTTGGCGCGGCGCTTGTCGCCCGGTTTCAGATAGAAGGAGTGTTTCTTGATGTCCTTGATGATGTCTTCCTGCTGAACCTTGCGTTTGAATCGCCGGAGCGCGCTCTCGATCGATTCGCCCTCCTGCACTTTCACCTCGGCCATGCTCAATCACCCCCTCTCTTCTGGGATTTTTTGGCAGCTCTCCCGCGGAAGCACGGTCGCGACCTCGCGTCCTGCCCTAGGCGCTTCGCGTGAGCGTTCGCCGAATATGTTAGGCTATCACACACTTTTGTCTTTGCAGAGCCGTCTCTAACCCGCTCATTTTCAGCCACTTACATGCGAATCTTGGTGGCCGGCGGAGGCGCCCGCGAACATGCGCTCTGCGCCACGCTCGCCTCCGAGCCCGGCGTCGACCGGATCGTCTGCGCACCGGGTAATGCGGGCATCGCGCGGCAGTTTCAAACCACCGCGATTGACTCCTCCGATCCTGAGGCGATGCTCGCGCTTGCCGAGCAGGAGCGGATCGATCTGACCGTCGTAGGTCCCGAGATCCCCCTCGAGCGTGGTATCGCCGATCTGTTCAGCGCCCGCGGCCGTGCCATCTTCGGGCCCAGGCGGCTGGCCGCACGCCTCGAAACAAGCAAGGCGTTCGCCAAGGACTTCATGCACCGGCACGGCGTGCCGACCGCGCGATACCGGGTCTGCGCCGACGCCGACGACGCGGTTGGGGCGATTCGCAGCGGCGAGTTCGGCCGCTCGGTCGTGGTCAAGGCCGACGGTCTGGCCGCCGGCAAGGGCGTGGTCGTTGCCGAGGACCGTGACGAGGCCGAGGCGGCGGTTCGCATGGTGATGATCGACCGCTCCTTCGGCGCCGCGGGATGCGCGCGTCGTGCTCGAGGAGCGGCTGACCGGGCCAGAGGTTTCGTTCTTCGTCATCGCCGACGGAGAGCACGCCGTGCCGCTCGTCGCGGCGCAGGACCACAAGCGCATCTTCGACGGTGATCAGGGTCCCAACACGGGAGGGATGGGCGCGTTTGCGCCGAGCCCGCTCGTGGACGGCGCGATGCGTGACGCGCGTGATGCGCGAGATCGTACGGCCGGTGCTGCACGGCTTGATCGTGGAGGGCTCGCCGTATCGCGGCGTGCTCTATTGTGGGTTGATGCTGACCGCCGGCGGCCCGAAGGTGATCGAGTTCAACGTGCGCTTCGGCGATCCCGAAGCGCAGGTGATGCTGCCGATGATCGCCGAGCCGCTGGCGCCGGTCCTGTGGGCGGCCGCATCCGGCACGCTCCGTTCCGGCGGCGTTCGCATGAGCGCTCAACCGCACGTCGGCGTCGTCCTGGCGGCGAAAGGCTATCCCGGCGAGGTCGAGCAGGGACAGGCGATCAGCGGTCTGGATCGTCTCGCGACCGAGTGCCCGGATGTGCGTGTCTTCTTCGCCGGCGTAAGGGAGCGCGATGGCCAGCTGGTGACCGCGGGCGGACGCGTCATGACGATCGTGGGCCGCGGCCCCACGTTCGCGGCGGCGATGGAGCGCGCCTACGAAGGCGTGTCGCGCATTCACTTCGGCGGGATGCAGTATCGTCGTGACATCGGGCGAACGGCGCTGGGCGCCTGAGTTGCACCAGCACCAAAGCACCCAGCACCAAAGCACCCAGCACCAAAGCACCCAGCACCTTAGGCACCCCAGGCACCATGAGGTTTTCCGTAATCACCTTCGGCTGCCGCGTCAATCAGGCGGATTCGCTCGCCATCGAGGCAGATCTCTTTCGCGAGGCGGTGAACCGGTCGCGCCTGAGCAGGCCGACATCGTGATCGTCAACACCTGCTCGGTCACCGCGAGCGCCGATCAGGGCGCGCGCCAGACGATTCGGCGCATCGCACGACAAAACCCCGACGCAAAGATCGTCGCCACGGGCTGCTATGCCACGCGCTGCGCCGATCAGGTGGCGGCTCTCCCCGGCGTGGCGGCGGTTGTGCCGAACGGCGCGAAGCAGCCGCTGCCGTTCTTCCGCGCGATCGCCGACATCCTCGATAGTTCGCTGGCGATGAACGATGGCGCCTGCGGCCGGCCGCTGGAGCCAGGCCTGATGGGGCGAACCGCGTGGACGCTGCGCGTCCAGACCGGCTGCGAAGAGCGCTGCAGTTACTGCATTATTCCGACGACGCGCGGCCCGAGCCGAAGCCGCGAGCTGGCCGATGTGACGGCCGAGATGGATCGCGTCGTTGCCGCCGGCTACAGGGAGATTGTCCTCACCGGCGTGCATCTCGGCTCCTACGGACGCGATTTGACGCCGCGTTCGTCACTGGCGGCTTTGATCGCAGCCGTCGTCGCACGCAGCGCCGCCTCCGACAGTCGGCCGTTGCTGCGCATCAGCTCGCTCGAGCCGATGGACTTCCCGGACGCGATCGTCGAGCGTGTCGCGCCGCACTTTCATCTGCCGTTGCAGCACGCGTCGAATCGGATTCTTCGACCTCATGCGGCGCCCATACACACTCGAGGACTACGCGGATCTGGTGAGCGGGATTCGCCGCCGCGTTCCGCATGCTGCCATCGGGACGGACGTGATGGTCGGTTTTCCCGGTGAGACGGATGCCGATTTCGCGATCCTGAACGAATATCTCGAACAATCGCCGCTGACGCACCTTCACGTGTTTCCGTATTCCCAACGGCCTGGCACCGAGGCTGCGTCGCTCGCCGGTACTGTTGACGGCGCCGTCGTCAAAACGCGCGCCGAGCGCGTGCGTCAGATTTCGCGACGGCTGCAGGAGCGATTCCGCGCGTCGCTGGCCGGCACGACGCGACCAGCGCTGACGATCGAAGACGGTACGGTCGCCGTCACCGACAACTATGTTCGAGTCGTCGTGCCGCCAGGGCACCAGCGCAACGAGCGGATCGAAGTGACGTTGTGAATGAATCGAACGTCCACGCAGGCGCGTTGACGATTTAGAGCGCTGCGGCGAGATTCTGGGCCGCGGTCCGTTTCTGCCCCTCGACAATCAACTGCCCGCACGCGGCGCGGATGTCGCGGCCGCGGCTCTTGCGCACCGACACGTTGACATGCCGATCGGCCAGCACCTGCGCGAAGGCGTCGACGCGTTCGTCGGACGGGCGGTCGAACGGGATGCCGGCCGCAGCGTTCAAGCGGAATGAGGTTGACCTTCGCCTTGATGCCCGCCAGCAGCCTCGCCAGCCGCCGCGCATCGTCGAGCGAATCGTTGACGCCTTCGAGCAGCACGTATTCGAACGTGATCCGGCTGCGCTTCTTGAGCGGGAACCGCCGGCAGGCCGTCGAGGATGTCGTGCAGCGAGTATTTCTTCGTCGGCGGGACGATCGCCGCGCGCTGCTCTTCGGTGGTCGCGTGCAGCGAGATCGCCAGGTTCGGCATCAGCTCTTCCTGCGCCAGCTTGTCGAGCATCGGCACCAGGCCGACAGTCGACAGCGTCACGCGCCGCGGCCCGACCGACAGCCCGTGCTCGTCGTTCAGGATCCGCAGCGCCTTCATCGTCGCGTCGTAGTTGTGCAGCGGTTCGCCCATGCCCATCAGGACGATGTTGAACGGTTCGGTCGCCGAACTCGAGGGCGTGCGCGAGCACCCGCACCTGGCCGGCGATTTCGCCGGCGCTGAGATGGCGCACGAAGCCCATCTTCCCGGTCAGGCAGAACGCGCAGCCCATCGCGCAGCCGACCTGGGTCGAGATGCAGAAGGTTTGCGCCGGCGTGTCGGGGATGAAGACCGACTCGATCTGTCTGCCGTCGGCCAGGCGGAGCACGAATTTCTGCGTGCCGTCCTCGGAGAAATCGCGGCGAGCGATGGCGGGCGTGGCGATGCTGAATCTCGTCGGCCAGCTGGGCCCGCAGCGCCCGGCTCAGGTCGGTCATGTGCGCGAAGTCGGTGACGCCGCGCTTCCAGATCCACCGAAAAACCTGACGGGCATGAAACCGCGCGGATGACCCCGCTGCACGAAGAGCGCTTCGAGCTCGGCCAGCTCGAACCCGCCGAGATCGAGCCTGCCTTCGCGAAGCTCGTCTTCGGCCGGGGGAGCGGAGTCGGGCCTTCGCGCCCATCCGCTCGATGATATCATTCGTTTTTAATCCCTTGCGCTGCAATCATTTAGGGCAGCGCATTCCCCGACAGCCCTTGACTGACGCCCGCATCCGCCGCGAGACCCTCGCGAACGGTCTTCGTCTCGTGACCGAAGCGATGCCGCACGTCCGTTCGGTGTCGGTCGGCGTCTGGCTGACGCGCGGCTCGCGGCACGAGCCCGAGCGAGCACGCCGGCATCGCGCATTTCGTCGAGCACATGCTGTTCAAGGGCACGACCACACGATCGGCCGAGGACATCGCGCAGCAGGTCGATTCGATTGGCGGGCAGCTCGACGCGTTCACGTCGAAGGAATACGCCGGCTACTACATCAAGGTGCTCGACGAGCACCTTCCGATCGCGATCGACCTGCTCTCCGACCTGGTCACCCGACCGACGTTCGCCGCCGAGGAGATCGAGCGCGAAAAGAAAGTCATCCTCGAAGAGATCAAGATGGTCGAGGACACGCCCGACGATCTCGTGCACGAGCTGTTCGCCGAGACGCTTCTGGAACGGTCATCCGCTGGGCCGGCCGATTCTCGGGACGCCGGACAGCGTGTCGGCGCTTGACGCGGCGTCGCTGCGCCGCTACTTTTCCGACGCCTACGTCGCGCGCAATTTCGTCGTCGTCGCCGTCGGCAATCTCGAACACGAGCGGCTGCGCGGCGCTGCTCGAGCGGCGTTTGCCGCCGTGCCGTCCGAGGGGTCGCCAATCGTGGAGCAGCCGCCGACGGTGTCGCCCGACGTGCAGGTCCGGCACAAGGAGCTCGAACAGAGCCACGTGTGCTTCGGCACGCCGGCGCTTGCCGCAGAACCATCCCGATCGCTACGCGGCGTATCGCGCTCAACACGGTGCTCGGCGGCTCGATGAGCTCGCGCCTGTTTCAGAACGTCCGCGAGAAGCGCGGGCTGGCCTACGCGGTGTTTTCGGGCTCTGAGCGCGTATCAGGACGCGGGCGCGTTCAGCATTTACGCCGGCTGCGCCAACGAGGCGGTCGCGCGAGCTGATCGACGTCGTGGTCGCCGAGATCCGGCAGCTCAAGCGCGAGTCGATCGCGGCCGACGAGCTGCGCCGCGCCAAGGATCATCTCAAGGGCTCGCTGATGCTCAATCTCGAGAGCACGTCGAGCCGGATGTCGCATCTCGCGCGCCAGGAGATCTACCGCGACGCCGCCGACACGCTCGACGAGATGCTGGCGGCGATCGAGCGCGTGACGATTGACGATGTGGCCCGGCTGGCCGACGAGCTTTTTCCGGAACGGCTCGATCGGCGTGACCGTGCTCGGCAATGTCAACGGCCTGCAGGTCGAGAAGGAGCAACTCGCGCTCGGATGATTCGCCCGTTACACGCATCCGGAGATGGGCCGGATCTGGAGCGACCAGCGCCGGTACGAGACCTGGCTCCAGGTCGAGCTGGCGGCTGCCGACGCGATGGCGCGCGCCGGCTCGTCCCCGTGGATGCGGCGCGCGAGCTGAGAGCAGAAGGCGCGGTTCGACGTCGCGCGCATCGAAGAGATCGAACAGGTCACGCAGCACGACGTCATCGCCTTTACCACCGCGGTCGCCGAGCACGTCGGGCCGGCGGCGCGCTGGCTGCACTTCGGTCTCACCTCCTCGGACGTCATCGATACCGCGCAGGCGCTGCAGATGGTCGAGGCGTGCGACCTGATCCTGCGCGATCTCGATGGCCTGCTGCAGCGCGGTCAAAGCAACGCGCGGACGAGCATCGAATCGACGCCGATGATCGGCCGAACGCACGGTGTGCATGCCGAGCCGATGACCTTCGGCCTCAAGCTGGCGCTGTGGTACGCGGAGTTGACGCGCGACGTCGAGCGCGTGCGCCGCGCGCGCGAGACGGTCCGCGTCGGCAAGATTTCGGGCGCCGTGGGCACGTTCGCGCATCTCGATCCGTCGATCGAAGCCGAAGTGTGCCGCGCGCTCGGTCTCGAGCCGGCGCCGATTTCGTCGCAGGTCATTCAGCGCGACCGGCACGCCGAGCTGCTGTCGGCGCTGGCGATCACCGCCGCCTCGCTCGAGAAGTTTGCGCTCGAAATCCGCGGACTGCAGAAGACCGAGATCGGCGAAGTCGAAGAGCCGTTCGGCAAGGGACAGAAGGGCTCGTCGGCGATGCCGCACAAGCGCAATCCCATCGGCTGCGAGCAGATTGTCGGCCTGGCGCGACTGTTGCGCGGCAATGCGCACGCCGCGCTCGAAAACATCGCGCTGTGGCACGAGCGCGACATCTCGCATTCGTCGGTCGAGCGCGTGATTCTGCCCGACAGCTTCATCGCGCTCGACCACATGCTGCGGCGATTCACGCGCATCGTGTCCGGGCATGGTCGTCTATCCCGACCGGATGCGCGAGAATCTCGATCGCTCGCGCGGCGTGATCTTCTCGGGGCAGGTGCTGCTCGAGCTGGCGCGGCGCGGCGTCTCCCGCGAACAGGCATACGAGTGGGTGCAGCGCAACGCGATGCGCTCGTTTCGCCGAGCACACGGATTTCAAGGAGCTGCTGCTCGCCGACGCCGACGTGAGTCGGCGTGCTGTCGCGAGCGCGAGATCGACAAAGGCGTTCGATTTGAACGAGCAGCTGCGCAACGTCGGACGGTCTTCGAGAGGGTGTTTGGGCGGTCGAGCGGGGCATCGCTGCAGGCCGCCGAGCTGCACGGGTCGGGCCGCATTGGGAGCTGATTCATGCGCGCGCGTGTGTATGTCACGCTGAAACCGTCGGTTTTCGATCCGCAGGGCCGGGTCGTTGCCGACGCGCTGTTGTCGCTCGGCTATCAGGACGTCAAGGACGTTCGGCAGGGGAAGTTCTTCGAGGTCGAGCTCGAGGCCAGCGATCCGGCGGCGGCGCAAGCGCGCGTCACCGAGATGGCCGACAAGCTGCTGGCCAATCCCGTGATCGAAAGCTACCGCGTGGAGGTTCTATGAAGTTCGCCGTCGTCGTGTTCCCGGGATCGAATTCCGACCGCGACGCCGCGCTACGCGGCGGGCCACGTGCTCGGCCAGCAGGCCGAACTCGTCTGGCACAAGGACACGGATCTGGGCGGCGCCGACGCGCGTGATTCTGCCCGGCGGGTTTGCGCACGGCGATTACCTTCGCACCGGCGCCATCGCGCGCTTCTCGCCGATCATGGCCGCGGTGTCGCGGTTCGCGGAGCAGGGCGGGCCGGTGCTGGGCATCTGCAACGGTTTCCAGATTCTGCTCGAAGCCGGGCTGCTTCCCGGCGCGATGGTGCGAAACGACTCGCGTCAGGTTCGTGTCGCGGCACGTTGAGGTGCGCGTCGAGCAAACCGACACGCCGTTCACCGTGGCGTGCCAGCACGGGACAGTTGCTGCGGCTGCCGATCGCGCATGGCGAGGGCAACTACTTCGCGGATCCGGATCACCTGCACGCGCTCGAAGCCAACCGCCAGGTGATCTTTCAGCATACCTGTGACAATCCAAACGGCTCGCTCAACAACATCGCCGGCATCTGCAATGCGGCACGCAACGTCGTCGGCCTCATGCCGCATCCCGAACGCGCCTGCGAAGCTGTGTCGGCAGTGCCGACGGCCGGGTCGTGCTGCAGTCGGTCGTGCAGTGGTTTGCGGACGAGACTCGTTACGAGATGAGCGTCATCGATCAAGCGGTGCTCGACCAGCACGGGCTGAAGCCCGACGAATACGAACGCATTCGGCACGATGCTCGGCCGCGAACCGAACCTGCTGGAGCTCGGCCTGTTTTCGGTGATGTGGTCGGAGCACTGCAGCTATAAGAGCTCGCGCGTGCACCTGAAGACGCTGCCGACGACCGGCCCGCGCGTCGTGCAGGGTCCCGGTGAAAACGCCGGCGCCGTCGATATCGGCGACGGGCTCTGCGCGGTGTTCAAGATCGAATCGCACAACCATCCATCGTTCATCGAGCCGTATCAAGGGGCTGCGACCGGCGTCGGCGGGATCATCCGCGACATCTTCACCATGGGTGCGCGTCCGATCGGCCTGCTCAACGCGCTGCGGTTCGGGTCGCTGGACACGCCGCTCGCGCGCCGCATCTTCGCAGGCGTCGTGGCGGGCGTCGGCGGTTACGGCAACAGCATCGGCATTCCGACGATCGGCGGCGAGATCTATTTCGATCCGGTCTATGCCGGGAACCCGCTGGTGAACGTGCTCTGCCTCGGCATCGCGCAGCAAGACGAGATCGTCAAAGGCGCCGCGCGCGGCGAAGGCAACCCGGTCTTCTACGTCGGCGCCAAGACCGGACGCGACGGCATCCATGGCGCCACGATGGCATCGGCGGAGTTCGACGAGCGGTCCGCCGAGAAGCGGCCCGCGGTGCAGGTGGGCGATCCCTTCATGGAGAAGCTGCTCATGGAGGCCTGCCTCGAGGTGATGAAGACCGGCGCCGTCGTCGGTCTGCAGGACATGGGAGCCGCTGGTCTGACCTGCGCAACCAGCGAGATGAGCTCGCGCGGCGGCTGCGGAATGGACGTCGAAGTGACGCTCGTGCCGCAGCGCGAAACCGGCATGGCGCCTTACGAGATCATGCTGTCGGAGTCGCAGGAGCGCATGCTGCTCGTGGTCGAGCGCGGACGCGAGCACGAAATCGAGCAGGTGTTCGAGAAATGGGATCTGCACGCGGTTCGCGTCGGCACCGTCAACATGAGCGACCGTCTGCGGATTTTCGAACGCGGCGTGCTGGTAGCCGACGTTCCGACGCGCGCCCTCACCGACGAGGCCCCGGTTTATCGCCGGCCGATGCGCGAGCCCGACTGGCAGCGGCGCGTGCAGCAGCTCGATCTGTCGCGATTGACCGGCCCGCGCTCGGCGGAGCTGGCGTTCGACCGCCTGATTGCGTCGCCCGTGATCGCCAGCAAGCGCTGGGCGTACCGTCAGTACGATCACACCGTCGGCACCAACACCATCGCGCAGCCGGGCACGTCCGCCGCGGTGGCGCGCGTCAAAGGGACGTCGAAGGGGCTCGCCGTTTCCGTCGACTGCAGCGGTCGATATTGCTACCTCGATCCGTATCGCGGGGCGATGCTCGCCGTGGCCGAGTCGGCGCGCAATGTCGCGTGCGCCGGCGGGCTGCCGATCGGGGCGACGAACAACCTCAACTTCGGCAATCCCGAACGCCCGGAGATCATGTGGCAGTTTGCCGAGGCGGTGCGCGGGATCGGCGATGCCTGCCGCGCGCTCGACATCCCGATTACCGGCGGCAACGTCAGCCTTTACAACGAAACCGAAGGCGAGGTGATCTTTCCGACACCGGTCCTCGGTGTGGTCGGCCTTCTCGAGGACGCGAGCAAACCGATGACGCGGCGGTTCAAGCGCGCCGGCGCCGTCGTCGCGCTGCTGGGCGATAATCGAGGAGAGCTCGGCGGAAGTGAATATGTCGCGCAGGTGCACGGCGTGGTCGCGGGTCAACCGCCGGCGATCGATCTGAGCCGTGAACGCGCGCTGCAGCAGCTGGTCGTCGCCTCGATTCGAGAAGGACTCGTCGATTCGGCGCACGACTGCTCGGAAGGCGGCCTGGCGATCGCCCTCGCGGAGTGTTGTTTCGACACGGGCGGCATCGGCGTCGAAGTCGATGTGCCGCCGGTGACCGGCGTCGCGGCGGCCTTCGTGATTGATGCGACGCTGTTCGGCGAAGACGCGTCGCGTGTGGTGATCTCGACCGATGAGGAGCGGTTCTCTCGGCTGCTGGCGGCGGCGGAACGCGCGGGCGTTCCTCTGCGCCAGATCGGACGGTCCGGTGGCGATCGGGTTCGACTTGCTGTCTCGGGTGAAACGGCGATCGATGTTTCCGTTGCCGATGCCGAAGAAGCGTGGGCGACGGCGATCGAAACGAGAATGAGCGCATAGAAAGAACCCATGTTCGACAAATTCCGCGAGGCGTGCGGTGTGTTCGGCATCTACGGGCCCTCGGAGGCGTCCAAGCTTGCCTACCTGGGCCTGTACGCGCTGCAGCATCGTGGTCAGGAAAGCGCCGGGATCTGCGCGGCCGACGGCACCCGCATCCGCGCGGTTCGCGAGATGGGGTACGTCAACGAGATCTTCGATCAGGAAGCGCTCGCGAAACTGCCCGGGCATCTGGCAATAGGTCATACCCGCTACTCGACGGCGGGCGAGAGCCGCTTGTCGAACGCGCAGCCGATCCTCATCGACTGCGTGCATGGCCAGATCGCCGTGGCGCACAACGGCAACATCGTCAACGCCAACGAGATCAAGGACCGGCTCCGGAGCGAGGGTGCGATCTTCCAAACCAACAGTGACACCGAGGTGGTGTTGCACCTCTACGCGCGCTCGCAGGCCGGCACGCTGACCGACGCGCTCATCGATGCGATCGCCCAGCTGTCGGGCGCGTTCTCGTTCGCGATGATGACCAAGGATCATCTGATTGCGGCGCGCGACCCGCATGGGTTCCGGCCGCTGGCGCTTGGCCGTCTCGGCGACGCCTGGGTGATCTGCTCCGAAACCTGCGCCCTCGACCTGATCAACGCCACTTATGTGCGCGACGTCGAACCAGGCGAGGTGCTGGTCATCGGCGCCGACGGCCTGAAGTCCCGCCGCGCATTTCCGCCGGCCAAGCTCGCGCATTGCGTGTTCGAGCACGTGTATTTCGCGCGACCCGACAGCGAGGTGTTCGGACAGGGCGTCAACGAGGTACGCACCAATCTCGGGCGGTTGCTCGCCAAGGAAACGGGCCTCCCGGCCGATGTCGTCGTGCCCGTCCCCGACTCGGGTGTTTGTGCCGCAACCGGATACGCCGAGGAAGCGAAAATCCCGATGCGCTTCGGGCTCATCCGCAACCACTACGTCGGCCGCACCTTCATCGAGCCGGCGCAGGCTATTCGCCACTTCGGCGTGAAGGTGAAGCTCAATCCGGTCAAGGGCATCCTTGCCGGCCAGCGCGTCGTGCTGGTGGACGATTCGCTCGTGCGCGGAACGACGAGCCGCAAGATCGTCAAGATGGTGCGTGCCGCCGGGGCCAAGGAGGTTCACCTGCGCATCAGCTGCCCGCCGACAGTGTCGCCGTGCTTCTACGGCGTCGACACCCCGCGCCGGAGCGAACTGATTGCCGCCACGCATTCGCAGGAGGAGATTCGCAAGTATGTCGGCGCCGACTCGCTGGGCTATCTCAGCCTCGAAGGCCTGATGCAGGCCGTGGGACAACGGCGGCAGCACTACTGCACGTCGTGCTATACAGGGCAATACCCCGTAGCGTTCCCGCGGGACGAGCATGCATACCTGCAGCTCACTCTGAAGCTCGATGTCACACGTCTTCCACTACCCGAAGAAGAACCAGAGATCGTGGTCTGAGGCGCGTGTGCGCCTCGCCATCGTCATTGCCCTCGCCGTGGGGATTGGCCCGCTCGCACAGGAGCGCGGCCCGACGTCCACCACCCCGGCGGAGCTGCGCGGCGCAGTCGATCATCTGGCCGACCTCGATTACGCGGCGCGCGTCAAAGCCGCCCGCCTGATCCGGCGGAGCCTGGCGGCGCAGGCAGTACCAGTGCTCCTGCAGGCGATTGCCGAGCACAAGGACGGCTTCGTCCGCTTTCGAAGCCTCGTGCTCCTGACCGGGTTCAGCGATCCCCGCGCCGCCGAGCTGATGCTCGAGGCGATGGCCTCGCCCAACGATCGACTGCGTGAGGTTGCGTACGCCTATTTCGAGCTGCATCCCGACCGCACGCTCACGACACGGTTCCTCGGCGCCCTCGACAAGGAAATGGGCGACTTCGTGCGGCCGTCGATCATCCGCGCGCTCGCCGCAGTCGGCGACGATCCCGCGGTACGCGAGGTGCTGCTTCGCGACGTCACGCGTGGCGTGGATTTCTTCCGCAGCACGGTGATCGAAGCGCTCGGCGACTTCAAGCACGCTTATGCCATCCCGAAGCTGCTCGAAGTCGTCAAGCTCGATGGTCCTTTGCAGGACGATGCGGCGATTGCGCTGGGGCGGTTAGGGGGCAAGCAGGCCTTGACGGCACTCGCCGAGCTGCAGCGGACCGGATCGAAAGACCTGCAGCCGACGATCGCTGCGGCGATCTGCATGCTCGGCCAGAACTGCTCGTCGCACCTGGGTTATCTCGACAAAGTGCTGACGTTCGCGGACGACAACCCCGGCTATCAAACCCTGGTACGGCCCACAGCCGCCGGCCTTGCCGCGATCGCGGTCGGCGGCAACGCCGAGGCCTTGAAGATTCTGCTCGATCGAGGCATCCCGTCGATGGATCCGATTCGCGCCGCGATCGCTCTCGCGGTGGCGAAGGTCGCCCTGCGGAACACGCCGGTGATGATTGCCGGCCTGCAGGATCGCGCCGATGCCTCCGCCGCCGTCGACCTTCTGGCCGAAGGCTTCGACATGCTCGAGGAAGACCTCGAAGAGGAGCAGTTCTTCGTCGCCGTGCGCAAGGGCTACTGGGCGGCGCCTGAAAACGCGGCGTCGCGCAAACTGGCCGAGCAGCTGATCGCGAAGCTGAATTTCTGATGGACTACAAGAGTGCTGGCGTCGATATCGACGCAGGGAACGAAACGGTCCGGCGCATCAAGTCGCTCGCCCGGTCCACGTTCACGTCGGGTGTCTTGTCCGAGATCGGCAGCTTCGGCGGGCTCTTCCGCCTCGATCCCACCGCCTGGAAGGAACCCATTCTTGTCTCGAGCGCCGACGGCGTCGGGACGAAACTGAAGGTCGCCTTCCTCGCCAACGAGCATCGCACCATCGGCGTCGATCTCGTCAATCACTGCGTCAACGACATTCTCGTGCAGGGTGCGCGCCCGTTGTTCTTCCTCGATTACCTCGCCACCGGCCGTCTCGATCCGGATGTCGCCGCGCACATCGTGGACGGAGTGGCGCGCGCCTGCCGCGAAAACGGCTGTGCGCTGCTCGGCGGCGAAACCGCCGAGATGCCAGGTTTCTACGCCGACGGCGAATACGATCTCGCTGGGTTCATCGTCGGAGCGGTCGAAGCGGCCACGCTCATCGACGGCCGCGGCATCGCGCCCGGCGATCTCATCATCGGCCTTCCGTCTTCGGGCCTCCACACCAACGGCTACTCGCTGGCGCGCAAGATCGTTTTCGAACAACTCGGGCTCAGCGTCGACACCAAGATCGAGGAACTCGGTGAAACGATTGGCGCGGCGCTCCTCGAGCCGCATCGGTCGTATCTTGGCGCGCTCTATCCGCTCGTCGCGCGCGGCGCGATCAAGGGCATGGCGCACATCACCGGAGGCGGCATCACCGATAACCTGCCCCGTATTCTGCCCGAGGGCACCGCGGCGCTGATTCGGCGCGAAAGCTGGGCGGTGCCGCCGCTGTTTTCGTGGCTCCAGCGCACCGGTCAAATCCCTGAGCACGACATGTTGCGCACCTTCAACATGGGCCTCGGAATGCTCGTTGTCTGCACCCCACAGCTGGCCGGCACCATCGTCGACGATCTGCGCGCGCGCAAGGAGGAGCCGGCGATCGTCGGTGAAATCGTCCAGGGGAAACGGGACGTAGCGTATGAGTAACGCGATCGGAGTGCTGATCTCCGGTCGCGGCTCGAATCTCCAGGCGATCATCGCCGCGATCGAGCAGCGCCGGCTCGACGCGACGATCGCGATCGTGATCTCGAACAGGGCAGACGCGGCCGGCTTGGAGCGCGCGGCCGCCGCCGGGATCAAGACTGCCGTGATGCCGCACCGCCGCTGGCCCGATCGGGATGCCTACGATACGGCGCTGGTCGAGACGCTGCGCGCCGAGAACGTCAGCCTGGTCTGCCTGGCCGGATTCATGCGCCTGCTCGGGCCGACGTTCATCCAGGCGTTTCCCAATCGCGTGCTCAACGTTCATCCCTCGCTGCTCCCGGCGTTTCCCGGAGTGGACGCGCAGCGTCAGGCCGTCGAGCACGGCGTGAAGATCAGCGGCGCAACCGTACATCTGGTGACCCCCGAGCTCGACGCTGGCCCGATCGTCCTGCAATCCGCCGTTCCCGTGCTGCCCGCGGATACGGTCGCATCGCTGAGCGCACGCATCCTCGTCGAAGAGCACAAGCTCTATCCCGACGCGATCGGGATCGTGCTGGCCAGCGGCTGGCGGCTGGAAGGACGCAGGTTTCTCCCGTGAAGCTCACTCGCGCGAAGCTCACCACGCTTCTCGTCGCGTTTGTGACGGCGGCGTTGGTGGCCGCGCAGCAGCCAGATCGTGCCCTGAACGACGTGCTGTCCACCGTCTATCAGCTCCGCGATTTCACCGCCTTCGACTGGATCACGGGCAGCTACAACCGGGGCACGCTGACGCTGGAAGGCTTCGTGCGCAATCCCGGGCTGAGGAAGCGCGCCGAGGAAGCTGCGCGCAGCGTGGCGCGGGTGGACGAGATCGTCAACAAGATCGAGCTGCTGCCGCCGCTGGCGAGCGACGATACCATTCGTTTGCGTGCCTACGAGGCGATCTACACGACCGCGCTCGAGCGTTACGCGCCGGGCGGGAGGCTGACCGATGCGGCGCTCGCCGAGATGCGCGACGCGGAGCGCATCGGCCTCGACGCGGCGGATGTCGGCCGCGGTCCGCACGGCATCCACATCATCGTCAGCAGCGCGCGTCTCCTCTTGCTCGGACAGGTGCGCACCACCGGCGATCGGCAACAGGCCGAGGCGCGAGTCAGGACGCTGCCAGGAGTCTTAGGCGTGACTAATCGCTTACTCGTTCCCACGCCGAAATAACCGTGGTGGCGGTCCAGGTCTGCAGATCTCCAAATCTCCACATCTCCAAATCTCCACATCTCAGCGCTCAGATCTCCCCCTTTCGCCGCAGCGTCAGAATCGCCACTTCCGGCGGGCAGTTCACCCGCACCGGCAGATACACGGTGCCCACTCCGCGGCTCACGTAGAGCGTGGTGTTGTCGCGAGCCGCCGTACCGGCGAGCACCGGGAATTTCTTCCCAGCGATCGCGCCGACGCCGGGCAGTACGACCTGACCGCCGTGTGTGTGCCCGGACAGGACCAGCTGCACGTCGAGTTGCGCCGCCTCCGAAAGCCGCCGTGGATCGTGCGCGAGCAGGATCGTCGTAATGCCGGTGCCGCGCAGCACGTAAGCGACGTCGGAGACGCGCCGAGTCCAGAAGCGCAGGCCGGCAAGGTCAATCGCTTCGCCTTTGACCGTGACGCGGGTGCGCTGATCCTTCAGGACCGTGAAGCCCTGCTTGATCAAAGCGGCGGGCATGTCGCGGTCGTCGTCGTGATTACCGAGGTTCGCAAACGCGCCGAAGGGCGCACTGGCGAGAGGGGCGAGCAGCTCGGCGACCGGCTGAACGAACGCGCGATTGCCGTAGGTCACGTAGTCGCCGCCGAGGACCACGAGCTCCGGGCGCGCTCCGTGGAGCAGACCCACCGCGCGCGCGACGTCGTCGCTCGGGACCGAGGCGCTGTGATGGATGTCGGTGATCAGGCCGACGCGAAGACCGTCGAGCGCTGGCGGCAGCCCGGAGACGGGCAGGTCCTGTTCGAGACGGACGAGACGATGGCGCTCGTACGCGGCGCCATAAGCGAACGGCGCGGTCGCGACGCCGACGCCGGTGGCGGCCAGCGCGCGCAGGGCGTCCCGGCGCGTCATGCCCCTGAGTATACGTGCCGTACCGGATAATGATCGCCCATGGGTTTCTTCGAGGAGCTGCAGTGGCGCGGCATGCTCTACGACAACACCGAGGGTCTTGCCGACCTGCTGCACAACGAGACGATCACCGCGTATATCGGCTTCGATCCGACGGCCTCCAGCCTCCATGCTGGATCGCTGCTCACGGTGATGGGGCTTGCCCGGCTGCAGCGCTTCGGGCACCGGCCGATCGCGATTGTCGGCGGCGGTACCGGAATGATCGGTGATCCGAGCGGAAAATCGCAGGAGCGCGTGCTCCTCTCCGAGGAGCAGATCGAGAGCAACGTCGCCGGCCTGCGGGCGCAGCTGGAGAAGTTTCTCGACTTCGCATCGGGATCGAATGCCGCGCTGCTAATCAACAACGCCGATTGGCTCGGATCTGTCGACGTGCTGGCGTTTCTGCGCGATGCGGGCAAGCACTTCACCGTCAGCTACATGCTGCAGAAGGAGTCGGTGAAGCCGCCGCATGGACAGCGACGAGGGGATCTAGTACACCGAGTTCAGTTATCTGGTGCTGCAGGCGTACGATTATCTGCAGCTGTTCGATCGCGATCAGTGCGTGCTGCAGATGGGTGGCAGCGATCAGTGGGGCAATATCACCGCCGGGATCGACTTGATCCGTCGGGTCCGCGGCAAGAAGGCGCATGGCCTGGTCTGGCCGCTGATGAAGACGGCTTCCGGCACGAAGTTCGGCAAGACGGAGACCGGCGCGGTCTGGCTCGATCCGCAGCGCACGTCGCC
>CAWEAM010000005.1:157500-856742 GCA_963807105.1 uncultured Acidobacteriota bacterium
CGCCATGGCGAGAGCCCGCAAGGCTCGCAAAGTCGCAGACGCTACGCTGCCGAGAAAAGCCTCTAAGGAGACCGTTGGGTACCCGTACCGCAAACCGACACAGGTAGGCGAGGAGAAAATCCTCAGGCGCAAGTGAGAATCCACGTTTAGGAACTAGGCAAAATTACCCCGTAACTTCGGGAGAAGGGGTGCTCCTTGTCGTCAGTGGCTTCGCGCCACGAAGCGCTACAGGAGTTGCAATAAAGAGGGTCAAGCGACTGTTTACTAAAAACACAGGGCTCTGCTAAGTCGAAAACGACGTATAGGGTCTGACGCCTGCCCGGTGCCGGAAGGTTAAAAGGAGGAGGTTAGCCGCAAGGCGACGCTCCGAATTGAAGCCCCGGTAAACGGCGGCCGTAACTATAACGGTCCTAAGGTAGCGAAATTCCTTGTCGGGTAAGTTCCGACCTGCACGAATGGCGTAACGATTTGACCGCTGTCTCAACGTGGAACGCTGCGAATTTGTGGTACCGGTGAAGACGCCGGTTGCCCGCCGTAAGACGAAAAGACCCCGTGCACCTTTACTGCACCTTAGTAGTGAATGTCTGCGCCGTATGCGCAGGATAGGTGGGAGGCTTTGAACCCAGGCTTTCGGGCTTGGGGGAGCCAACGGTGAGATACCACCCTTACGACTCGGACGTTCTAACTGCAGCCCGTTATCCGGGCTCAGGACACTGCTAGGCGGGTAGTTTGACTGGGGCGGTCGCCTCCTAAACTGTAACGGAGGCGCACGAAGGTTCGCTCAGGCTGTTTGGAAATCAGCCATAGAGTGCAAAGGCATAAGCGAGCTTAACTGCGAGACAGACAAGTCGAGCAGATGCGAAAGCAGGTCTTAGTGATCCGGTGGTCCCGTGTGGAAGGGCCATCGCTCAACGGATAAAAGGTACGCCGGGGATAACAGGCTGATCTGGGCCAAGAGTTCACATCGACGCCCAGGTTTGGCACCTCGATGTCGGCTCATCGCATCCTGGAGCTGTAGCAGGTTCCAAGGGTCCGGCTGTTCGCCGGTTAAAGCGGTACGTGAGCTGGGTTTAGAACGTCGCGAGACAGTTCGGTCTCTATCTACGGTGGGCGCAGGAGATTTGAGAGGGTCTGACCTTAGTACGAGAGGACCGGGTTGGACGGACCGCTAGTGTACCAGTTATCACGCCAGTGGTAGCGCTGGGTAGCTAAGTCCGGACGGGAGAAACGCTGAATGCATCTAAGCGTGAAACCCTCCTCAAGATGAGATCTCCCTGGACGCAAGTCCCTAAAGGCTCGTGGTAGACGACCACGTCGATAGGTCGGGAGTGTAAGCATGGCAACATGTTCAGCTGACCGATACTAATCAGCCGTGAGGCTTGACCATTTCACTTGCATGCTGCGGGTGTGTGGTCAAACAACTATCGAATCGCGGGTCTGAAATCCTGCGCTACGATCGCGATCGGATGATCGCGGCGACGTGGCGCGGAGCTCAGGTCCGCGAATATTGCGGGGTATTCAGTCGCCAAAGACGCTCTTTACAACGAGATGATCTGGGACGACCGTTTTGGCGCGTGACCGCGGCTCGCATGCCGGGACTCGCCAAGACGGACCCCAGACACCAAGTTTCCCGGTGGTCATAGGAGCAGGGTCACACCCGTTCCCATTCCGAACACGGAAGTTAAGCCTGTTACCGCCGATGGTACTGCGCGCGTAGGTGCGTGGGAGAGTAGGTCGCTGCCGGGGATATATCGCAGAAGCCCGTTGGGTCATCGTAACCAGCGGGCTTTTTCTTTGTACGCGAAACGCCGGGCTGAAGCGCGGGTCTCACGCTGGAGTCCTCGAAACCTGAACCCTCGAACTCCTCGAATCCTGAACCCGCAAACCCTCACGTTGGCACTCTGGCAAGACTGGCGTAGGATCGCGGCGGAGTGCGCTGAAGGAGGTCCCGATGACTTGCGCTCGCGTGGTGCTCGCTCTGCTCGTTATCCTCGCGACGGCACCGGACGCGCAGTCGCCGCAGGTCACGTCGCCGAAGCAGGAGTTCGGCTTCAACTTCGGTGACGACTACCAGCTCAGCACCTACACCCAGCTCGCCGCCTACTGGCAGAAGCTCGATCGCGAGTCGGACCGGCTGGTCGTACAGGAAATCGGCCGCACCTCCGAAGGACGACCGCATCTGATGGCGATAGTGACCTCGCCGGAGAACCACAAGAACCTGGCACGTCTCAAGGAGATTTCACGACGCCTGGCGCTCGCCGAAGGTCTGACCGACGAGCAGGGCCGTGCGCTGGCGCGGGAGGGCAAGACCGTCGTCTGGATCGACGGGGGACTCCACGCGAGCGAAGTGCTCGGAGCCCAACAGCTCGGCGAAATGGTCTACCAGATGGCGAGCCGCACCGACGAGGAGACGACGCGGTTTCTGAACGACACGGTGATGCTGTTCGTACACGCCAATCCTGACGGGCACGAGCTCGTGGCGAGCTGGTACATGCGGAACCCTGTGCCGGAAAAGCGAAGCGGCGCCGGCTTGCCGCTGCTGTATCACCACTACATCGGCCACGACAACAACCGCGACTTCTTCGCCTCGACGCAGAAAGAGACCGAAAACATCAACCGCGTGCTGTACCACGAGTGGTCGCCGCAGATTCTCTACAACCATCATCAGAGCGGCCCGGCTGGAACCGTCTTCTGGTCGCCGCCGTTTCGCGATCCGTTCAACTACAACCAGGATCCGTTGCTCGTGCTTGGGTTGCAGCAGCTCGGGCTCACGATTCACGCGCGCATGGCCGCTGAAAGCAAGCCGGGCGCGTCAATGCGTGCGTCGGGCGCCTACGACGGTTGGTGGAACGGCGGAATCCGCAATACGGCGGCGTTCCACAACATCCTCGCGATTCTCACCGAGATGATCGGCAACCCGACGCCAATGCGCATTCCACTGGTGCTGCAACGGCAATTACCCACGAGTGATTTGACGTATCCGATCACGCCGCAGGACTGGCATTTCCGACAGTCGATCGAATACTCGATAACGGCGAATCGAGCCGTCCTGGATTTCGCGTCGAAGTGGCGAGAGGAGGTTCTGTTCAACGTGTACCAGATGGGAAGAAACGCGATCGCACGCGGGAACATGGATCACTGGACACCCGCACCGCACCGCTACGCTGCTGTGGCTCAGAAGATGGGTGTCCCAATGGCCGGAGCCGGACGGGGTGGCGCGACGAGCACCGTCGAGGGCGACGCCGCGGTCATGGCGGAGCTGCGACGACCCGAACTCCGCGATCCGCGCGCCTTCATCATTGCGTCCAATCAACCGGACTTTCCGACGGCCGTGAAATTCATCAACGCGCTGCGCGAGGTCGGCATCAAGGTCCAGCGCGCGACCGGCCCGTTCGAGGTCCAAGGCAAAACCTACCCCGCCGGCTCATTCGTGGTGATGTCGGCGCAGGCGTTCAGGCCGCATGTGATCGACATGTTCGAGCCGCAGGACCATCCGGACAACATTCCGTACCCGGGCGCAGCGCCGACACCTCCCTACGATCATGCAGGCTGGACCCTCGCTTTTCAGATGGGCGTGCAATTCGACCGCATTCTCGAGCCGTTCACGGCTCAGTTGCAGCCGGTCACGGAATGGAACGTCAAGCCCCCGCCGGCCACGGTGACTGGCGCGTCGACGACCGCCGGCTACGTCATCTCGCATCAACTGGTCGATTCGTTCGTCGCGCTGAACCGACTTCTTGCCGCAGGCGAAGAAGTGCGATGGCTGCCAGATGGCAGGTGGTATGTCGCCGCTCGGCCGTCCACGCGGGCGGCGCTCGACAAGATTGCGGTCGATCTCGGTGTCGGCGCTCAGGCCACCAGCGAGAAGCCACTCGCCGCCGCGCTCCAACTGCGGCGACCGCGGGTCGGTTTATGGGACCAGTACGGCGGCTCGATGGACTCGGGCTGGGCGCGCTGGATTCTCGAGCAGTACGGGTTTAGCTTCGAGAAGGTGTTTGCGCCGACGCTCGACGCCGGCAATCTAAACGCGAAGTACAGACGTGCTGATCTTCGTCGAAGGCGGCATCCCAGCCACTGATGGCGGCGGCGGCGCGCAACCCGCGCCCGCCGACATCCCCGCGGAGTATCGAGCGATGCTCGGTCGGGTCAGTGTCGCGCGCACAATTCCTGAACTCCGCCGCTTCGTTGAGAATGGTGGCACGATCATCTCGATCGGCGCCGCGGCAACGAACCTCGCGCGGCACTTCAGCCTCGCCGTCGAAGATCATCTCGTCGAAAACGGCAAGCCGTTGCCGGAATCGAAGTTCTACACGCCGGGTTCGGTGCTCACCATCAAGGTCGACATTTCGCATCCGCTGGCGCACGGCATGAAGGAGAGAACGGACATCTTCTTCGACAATAGTCCGGTATTCCGGCTTGGGCCGAACGCGTCGAGTCAGGGGCTGAAAGCCGTGGCGTGGTTCGATACCGCCACGCCGCTCAAGAGTGGCTGGGCCTGGGGACAGCAGTACCTGCAAAACGGCGTCGGCGTGGTCGACGCGCCCCTCGGCAAAGGACGCGTGCTTCTCTTCGGACCGGAGATCATCAAGCGCGCGCAGCCGCACGGGACCTTCACGTTCCTGTTCAACGGCATCTATTACGCTGCCGCCACCCCTTCCCGGTCGCCATCCTCGGCCGCGCAATGAGGTCTGGACCTGCCAGCCCACGAGGCCATTCGACGTCAGGCATTCGCTTGCACCCCGGCCACAACCCGCGGGATCGTCTCCGCTAGCGTCTGCACAATTCGATCGAGCAGGTCGTCGCCGATCATCAGTGGCGGCGCGATGCAAATGCAGTCCATCGCCACGCGCGTGCACACCCCGGCCTCGAGCAACGCATCGGTGAGTCGCTGCGTCACGTTGAGCGCCGCCGGGAAGCGTTCCTTGGTCTGCTTGTTGGCCACTACCTCCACGGCTGCAATGAGGCCAAGCCCGCGGACATGACCCACACCGTCGAGCGGTTCGAGGGATCGCAGCCCGCTAAGCAGCCGGGCGCCGGACTTCGCCGCGCGATCGACGAGACCCTCGCGCTCGATGATGGCGATGTTTTCCAGCGCCACCGCACAACAGGTTGGATGCCCCGAATAGGTGTAAGCGTGCATCCAGCGTTTTTCTGACGGGACGCTGTCGATTGCTTCGCGGATCGTGTCCGACACGCCGATACCGCCTAGCGGTACGTATCCACTCGTAATGCCCTTCGCGAACTGCATGATGTCGGGCTCGACGCCGTAGTGCTCGAGGCCAAACCATCGTCCGGTGCGCCCGAAGCCGGTAATCACTTCATCGGAGATGAACAGGACGTCATAAGCGTCACAAATCTCGCGAACGCGTTGGAAGTAATCGGGCGGAGGAACGATGACGCCCCCCGCACCCTGCACCGGCTCTGCGATGAACGCGGCAACGGTGTCTGGACCTTCACGCAGGATCGCTTCCTCGAGTGTGTTCGCGGCCGCGACACCCAGACTCACGCTCTCATCGAGGGAAACAAACCTGTACGGATCCGGCGCGTCGATGTGAACGAACCCTGGCACGCGTGGCTCGAACATCGGCCAGAACGCCGCCAGTCCTGTGGCACTCATCGCAGCGAGTGTGAGACCGTGATAGGCGCGAAGCCGCGAGATGATCTTCACCTTGTCCGGCTTGCCATTCGCCTTCCAATAGAACCGCGCCGTCTTGAACGAGCTCTCGGTCGCCTCGGCGCCGCCGCTGGTGAAGAAGAACGTGTTGATGGACGGATAGGCGAGCGTGCGGAGTTTTTCCGCCAGCGCCATCGCCCGTTGATTGCTGCTGCCGATGTACGCGGAATGGTAGGCGAGCCGGCACATCTGCGCATGCGCGGCGTCGGCGAGCTCACGTCGGCCATGGCCGACGTTGACGTTCCACAAACCGGCGAGGCCGTCGATATACTCGCGGCCATCGGCGTCCTTGATCAGCGCGCCGCGTCCCTCGACCCAGATTCGTTGCGAGGCTGTTGCACTTGCGTGGTGAAGCGGTTGAAGCAGGCTACTCATGGCGTCCTCGCGGTCGCCGGCCCTCGCCGAAAACGACCCTCCCGTTGAACATCGTCAGATTGACACTGCATGTCCTTCACTAGCTCGGGCGCGACCGGTTACGGATCGCGGCCCCACAGAGCGGGATCCGCTTTGTGGCAGCCGTCGAGAATACATCAAAAATCGTGGTCGAGAGCAGACCGAGGATGGTCCGTCGACCGCGCGATTTCCGGGACACGCGATGCCGGGTACCTTGCGCCGTGAGCCAGCCTCGCGTTAGCATCGGTGCCCCGGCCTACGGAGGTACCGAATGGCGCACACCTACGAGGAACTCAAAAAGAAAACCGTTGCCGCGCTGCGGGAGATCGCCAAGGAGATGCAACACGAGGCCGTGCAAGGCTACACCCAGATGAACAAGGATCATCTGCTTCCCGCGCTCTGCAAGGCCCTGGGCATCGACGCCCATGAGCACCACGCCGCCATTGCCGCCGAGAAAAGTGCGACGAAACTGAGAATGCGTGAGATCAAGGCGGCCTGCGACAAGGCGCAGGGCGACGGCGATCACGAGCTGCTGCACCGGCTGCGGCGGCAGTATCACCACCTCAATCATTCGCTGCGCTCGTCGGCGAAGCGCGCCATGCTCCATTAGCCGCCCTCGGCCAGGCGGCGCTACTCGAAGGCCCGCGATTCCGGGGATAATCGCCGCACACACGGGGACCTTCCATGTCGATTGCCGCCTATCACCCGAACATCGTCCACTTCGTCATCGCGCTGCTCTGCGTCGGCGTCCTGATGCGCCTCGTCTCGCTCAGCGGGCGCTTCTCGTTCACCAACGCGGCGGCGACGACCCTCATTCTGCTGGGAACCGCGGCCGCCATCCTCGCCGCTGTCTCGGGCGATCAAGCGCACGGTCCGGTCGAGCGCATCCCTGGCGTGCGCGCGGCGGTCGTCGAACACGAAGAATGGGGCCACTGGACGCGCAATGTCTTCATGGTGGTCAGCCTGATCGAGATCGCGGTCATTGTGCTGATCACAGCGCGGCAGCGATTTGCCAGGCAAGCGGCCATCGTTTCGGCAGTCGCCGGCGTGGTCGGGCTCGGCGTGCTCTACGAGACCGCCGAGCACGGCGGCGAGCTCGTTTATTCGTATGCCGGCGGCGTCGGCATCCGGTCCGGCGATCCGGTGGACGTGAGTCGCGTCGCGATCGCCGGCGTCTATCACCAGGCAAACCAGGATCGGCAAACCGGCAACGCGCAGACCTCCACCCCGCTGGTCGATGCGGCGGCGCAGCGCTTCCCCGAGAATCTCGAGCTTCAACTGTTCGCGATCGACTGGCAGCTTGGCGTCAAGCAGGACGCGGCCGGCGCCGTGCAGCGCCTCGACGCGCTTCCCATTGCTCAGGCCGAGCCGCGTATCCGCGTGCGCGCCGGCATCCTGCGCGCGAACGCGCTTGCGGCGCAGGGCAATGTCGAAGGCGCACGTGCGGTGCTGAAAACGCTGCTTGGCGAGAGTCCCGGCAACGTGCAAGTTCAGCGCAGTCTCGACGAGCTGAACAAGAGCAAGTAGCGCAACTGCCCCGCCGTCACCTGGCAAACTCGCGAATCCGCGTCACATCCGCGAAATCTGCGGCCAACCAAAGCCGCCGCCGACGGCACTCGAAGGGATCGCTCGACTCAGCTCGG
Organism: uncultured Acidobacteriota bacterium; assembly: GCA_963807105.1. Taxonomy (GTDB): domain Bacteria; phylum Acidobacteriota; class Vicinamibacteria; order Vicinamibacterales; family UBA2999; genus DASPWV01. The sequence continues at coordinate 165,211 of CAWEAM010000005.1, forward strand.
GCCTTTCACGTGACGCGCCACCTGCTCGTGCGTCGCGAACCACACGCCCGGCTTCGCTTTCATGTGCTGAATCAGCTTGTCGAGCAGCGCCACGCGCGAGCGGTGACCCATGATGTGCGGGTGCATCGTGAGGATGTACAGCCCCCGCTCCTCGTAGGCAACGTCGAACTCCGATTGAAAGATGTCGAACACGTCCTGCTGCGACGGATTCGATCCGTTCGCGCCGCCGACAAAGTAAGGGAAGTCGTCGAGGATCCGCTCGATCGGCAGCTCCACAACGCCCGTCGGTTCGCCGTCGAGCAACAGCTCGTACGCATCGTCGCTCGCCATCAGGCTGCTGTCGTAAAGAAACTCTGCCTCTTTGATCTGCTTCAGCGTCCAGAAGCTGAACTGCCACGACGGCGCGCGATAGCCGACGGGCCGCCTGCCGGTGGCCTTCGTCATGTACTCGATCGACTGTGTCAACAGCCGCTGCTCTTCGCGCTCGTCGTTGAGCGTCGGCAGGCGTTCGTGAATCCAGCCGTGGATGCCGATCTCATGGCGTCCACTCGCCTGAATGTCCTTGATCACCTGTGGGTGCAGCAGCCCGCTCACGGCGGGAATGAAGAACGACGCAGGTATCTGATGTTTCTCCATCAGACGCAGGATCCGCGGCAACCCGTCGACGGCGCCGTACTCGCCGCGCGAGATCACTTCGTAGTCGAGCGTACCCGTCGACAGCGTGGCAGTGGCGTTGTCCACATCGAACGAGAGCGCAACGGCCACGCGCCCGCCGCCGGGCCAGGCACTCGGCTTCAGCCGGCGTCCGGCGCTCACGTGGAACATCTGCTTGCGCAAGTCGTCGACCGAAAGTCGCGTGCCTGGCAGCGGATTCGTCTGAGGAGCCTGCGCGCGCGGCGCCGCCCAGAACGCGCCGAGCAGCGCGAGAAGGACGGCCGCGAGGACGAGTTTTGATTTCACGTTTGTTTCCCCTGTCGTCGGCGGGGTTTCCGCCTCCGGCCAACGGAACGGCGGACAAGAATGCCCCGCCACGACACTACAACGCTTTCGCGATATTGACTGCTGACCGAAGCGTCAGGGCGGCAAATGTCAAGGTCCCGTTGGTGCAGCCTGCGGTCGGCAGCGTCGGCGACCCGACGACGTAGAGATTCTCGTGATCGTGCGTGCGGCCGTAGCTGTCGCACACGCTGTCTGAAATCGTCGTGCCCATCCGGCATCCGCCGGCGGGATGGTCGAGATACGTGCTCTCGCTTGTCGACAGGATCTTGCCGTTGTTTGCCCGCGCCAGCCGATTGAAGATCTCGAGGATGTGCGCCTTGGTCTGCGGCAGACGAGCCTCGGTGGCCGCATCCAGCTTGTGTACGATCTTCGGCAGCGGATCGCCGAACCGGTTCTTCTGCGTCGGGTCGAGCGTGAGCGTGCTGTCGGAGGAAGGATGTGTGTCGTAGTAGGCGCGCACCCGCGCGGCGCCGCGTTTGGCGCGCGTGCGCCAATCCGCCAGCAGCGCGTCTCCCATGAGGATGCGGCCGTCCTCCGACTTGAGCCGGGGCTGACGGCCGGCGCTGCTCTCCCAGACACGCAGATCGTGACGCGCGAACGGCTTGTCGGAAGCGCAGCGGAAAAACTGCCGCGAGATCAGGCTGTGCTGTTCGTTCATGCCCGGGAAGATCTCGGCGTCGAGCTCGATTTGCGCCGAGACGAACGCGTGGCCGTTCATATAGCGGCCGACGAGTCCCGAATTGTTCGCGAGCCCGTTTGGAAAGCGCGACGATCGCGACGCCAGCAGGAGGTGTGGACTCCAGCAGTAACCCGCGGCGACCACGAAGAGGCGCGCGCGGTATTCCACCGGATCGTCCGGCCGATCGCGATGGAGAGCCTCCGCCGCCGCGATGCGCGGCGTTTTGCCGCCGCCGTCGGCCGGCACCAGACGCCTCACGATGGTGCGGTCGTGCAGGCTGATCGCTTTTGCCTCCAAGAGCGCACGGAACGTGTAATCGGGCGAGTACCGGGCGCCTGTCGGGCAAATCTCGCAGGTGTTGCACCGCTTGCAGTCGCTGCGCCCGTCGTAGGGCACGGTGTTCTTCGCCTGCGGCGTCGACCAGAACGCGATGCCGCTCTGATCGGCCCACGTTTTCAGCTGCTGCAAATTCCACGAGAGCGGCATCGCCGCCATCGGGTACGGCTCCGATCGACGGTCTTCGGGCAGCGGGCTCGGCTCGCCGGAGACGCCGATTGTTCGTTCGGCGTCGCAGTAATAACGCTCGAGCTCCTCCCAGGTGACGGCCCAGTCCATCGCGAGTCCGTAGCGCGACTTGAGCGTGAGGTCCTCTTCCGAGAAGCGATTGCAGACGCCGCCCCAGTGGAGCGCCGATCCGCCGACCGCCATGGTTCGCGAAATGATGCCCGCCGCCGCCTGATCGTCGATGACGTCGCCCGGCCAGGCGTTCTCTCCGTAGCGGAGCGACCGCAGGCGATCCTGAAAGCGCTTCTTCGTGTCGAAGAGGCGATCGCCGGTTTCGACGACGATGATCGACGTGCCGGGGCGAAGCCGCGCGATCCGCTGCGCAAGGAGCGCCGCCGAGATGCCGCCACCGATGATGCAGATGTCCGATTCGTGGCGCGGCATCACACGGCTCCTGTTCCATGCGCGGCCGGCCGATTCTCTGATCCGTCGAGACCGCGGCAGTCGTCGCGGCCAATCGCGGCGCGATACGCGAGATCGTTGGCCTCGCTGCCGTTGAAATAGAACGCCATGAGGTCGGTGGCGACGTGGCCGCCGTCGGGCCGCGCCGGCAGCCGTTCAATCTTCGCGGCGCGAATTGCGGCCTCGACCGCGGCGCGGCGATCGCCGGATTGCGCATCGAGCGCCGCAAGTTGTGCTGCGTAGTTGCTGCCAGGCGACGGCGGCGAGCGGCGCAGCCGCGGAAATCCGTACCCGTGCTCCATGTCGGCGCCCGGACGATATTCGCGCAGCCAGGCGACGAAGCCGGTCACGACACGCGCGCGGCCTTCAACGCCGAGCTCGCCCGGCAGAACGACGTCGGCAAGCACGCGAAGCCGTCCTTCGTCCACGGCCGTGAGTGTCAATCCCTGCGCTGCCAGACCGACGCGGGTTGAGAGCGCGCCGAGTCCGGCGAGGAGCAATTGCAGAAGAGTTCGTCGTTGCATGGCGGTCCCTGAATTCGTCACCGGCAATATGCCGGCGCGACGACCATCCGCTCGATCGGCCGAATCGTAATACCACCGCCGCGACGCCGCCACTGCTATCGTGTGGAGCATGTGGCGCGCCGTCTTGCTCGTGGCCGTTGCGTGTTCGGCGCTGAGCCTGCCGGCGAGCGCCCAGACGCCTGCGTCCGCCAGAAGCCGTGAGGAATGGATCCGTCTAAAGGACAGCGCCTTTGCCCTGCCCGACGGAAGCAAGCCGTTCGACCTCCTGCTCCAGATGAATGCGCTGGCTCGCATCTCCCGATCCAGTGCTTCGCGACGATGTTGCGTATACCGCAGCCGAGCGGTGGATCTTGCGAGAGCGTCGTCGTCTGACGCCGGATGAGCTGCGGCAGCTGAGAGATCTGTGGCTGTCGAACCTGCAGGACGGGCTGGGAGCGGCGGGCGACGACCGTATCTTCAAACGCTCGTTCTCTGCGTTGTCGCTGTCGCTCGTCGCTGCGTTGGACGTCGCGGCGCCGTTCATGGATCAGGCGGAGTTCGATCGCTTCTTCGACCGCACGCTCGACGACTTCGAAAAGGAAGTCGATCTTCGCGGCTTCGACGGGTCACGTGGCTGGATGCACACGCCGGCGCACACGGCGGATGTCCTCAAGTTCCTCGGCAGAAACGCCCAGCTGCCGGCGGCAAACAGCGGCCGCGTACTGAAGGCGGTTGCGGACAAGCTTCGCGCGGTCGACACGATGTTCGCCTGGGGTGAGGCCGATCGCCTCGCGCTGGCGCTCGTTCCGTACGTTCGACGCGGCGAGAGTGTAGAGACAAAAGCGTGGGTAGCGGCGTGGGTTCCCGAACACACCCGGCTCTGGGCCAAGGGCCCACAAGTCGATCCGGGGCAATTTGCGCTGGTAGAGAACGCCAAACAGGTCCTCCGCAGCCTGCACGTGGCCCTATCGATGGACACTGCACCGACGCCTGCGGGAGACAACGCCAGGGCCGCGGTTCTTGCCGCGTTGCAGAAGATGCGCTGACTGCCAGGTGCGCCCGTGGCGCAGCTGTTGCAAAATAGCGGAAGGATGCGACGCCTGACCACGGCCTTCGTCGTTGCACTGATTTTCACGGGCGTTGCGCCCGCCTTCGCGCAAACCGGACCATCGAACTGCAGTAGCACCAGTCAGAACACGTACGTCCGCAACGTGATGAACGACCTCTATTACTGGTATCAGTTCAACCCGTCGATCAATCCCGCCCGCTACTCGTCGCCCGAGGCGGTTCTCGAGGCGATGCGCTACCGCCCGCGTGATACGAGCTTCAGCTACATCACGTCGCGCGCCGAGAACGACGCGTTTTATTCCGACAGCCAGTTCATCGGCCTCGGCCTCTCCACGACGACGAGCAGCACCGAGATGCGGGTGCTGCAGGTGTTCGACGACAGCCCGGCGTCTGAAGCCGGCCTCGCACGCGGCGATCGCATTCAGGAGATCAACGGCCGCAGCGTCGCGAGCCTGATCTCCAGCGGCGAGATTGCCGGGGCGTTCGGCCCGAGCGAGATCGGCGTGGAGACTCGCGTGGTGTTCGCGTCACGATCCGGTAGCGAGCAACAGGTCACCATGACCAAGCGGCTGGTCACGATCCCCACCGTCTCGCTGACGCGTGTGTTCAAGCTCGAGGGCCGCACCGTGGGCTACATCTTCTTCCGCAACTTCGTGAGGCCGTCGTACGAGGCGCTCGACGCGGCGTTCGCGTCGCTCAAGGAGGCGGGCGCCACCGAGCTGATTCTGGATCTCCGTTACAACGGCGGCGGCCTCGTCGACGTCGCGACGCACCTGGCCAGCCTGATTGGCGGCTCGCTCACCAACGGCCAGACGTTTGCCGAGTTTCGCCACAACGACCGCAATACTCGCTTGAACGAGACGCTTCGCTTCCGCGAGGCAACGGCCTCGCCGCAGTTGTCGCGCCTGGTCGTGATCACGACGCGCTCGTCCGCGTCGGCCAGCGAGCTCGTGATCAACGGGCTGCGACCATTCATTCCGGTCACAGTGATCGGCGATCGTACCTAACGGCAAGCCGGTCGGTCAGTACGGCATCAACTTCTGCGACAAGGTGCTCGCGCCGGTTGCGTTCTCGCTCGTCAACGCCGACGGCAACGGCGACTACTTCGACGGCATCGCCGCCGATTGCCTGGCCGGCGACGACATCGAGCACGACCTCGGCACCGCCGACGAGAGCTCGCTCGCCGAAGCGTTGACCGTGGTGCGAACGGGCTCGTGCCGTCCAACGATTTCCGCAGAGGAATCGCGCTCGCTCCGCGCCCGCGTAGACCTCTTCAGGGCCGCCGGCTGGCGCTCGCTGATCAACGCCTACTGATCGCCACGCCGCTTCGACTCAGCGTGTGCCGTGCCTGAGTTCCCAGACATCGAGCTTTATCTCCACGCGTTGCGGCCGCGGATTGTCGGTCAGCCGATCGAGGCCGTACGGCTCGCGAGCCCGTTTCTCCTCAGATCGATCGACCCTCCGCTGACCGACGTCGTCGGCAAGACCGTGCGTGGACTGCGCCGGCTGGGCAAACGCATCGTCTGGGCGCTCGACGGCGACTTGTTCCTCCTCTTTCACCTGATGATCGCGGGGCGCTACCAATGGAAGGACCGCGGAACGAAGGTGGCTGCCAAGGTTGGTCTCGCGGCCTTCGACTTCCCGAATGGGACGCTGCTCCTGACTGAGGCTGGTTCGACCCGGCAGGCGTCGCTCTACGTCGTGCGCGGGGAAGAAGCCGTGGAGATGCATGACCCGGGAGGCATCGAGGTGATCGAGTCGTCGCTCGCCGCTTTCCGCCAGGCGCTCACCCAAGAGAATCACACGCTCAAGCGCGCACTCACCGATCCGCGGTTGCTCAGCGGAATCGGGAACGCCTACTCCGACGAGATCCTCCATGCCGCGCAGCTTTCCCCGCTCAAGCAGACCGGGCAACTCACGCCGGGCGAGATCGAGAAGCTGCATGCGGTGACCGTTGCCACGTTGTTACGGTGGCGCGACGCGCTGATCGCCGAAACGGGCACCGGCTTTCCATCCAAAGTCACCGCCTTTCGCAAGGAGATGGCCGTGCACGGCAAGTTCGGGCAGCCTTGTCCAGTGTGCGGCACACCGGTGCAACGCATCCGGTATGCGACGAACGAAGCCAACTACTGTCCGCGTTGTCAGACGGGAGGGAGGCTGCTCGCCGACCGCTCGCTGTCACGTCTGATGAAAAACGACTGGCCGAAAACGCTGGAAGAACTGGAGAAGAAGAAGGGAACTTCGGGCCGACCGCGCTCGTCCTGAGTGCTGCGGCAGGATTGAGCACGTTCACCCTTCGACCTCCGCGAGCTCAGCCGGCTCGAGCATCTCACTCGTTGCGGCTGGCACGCGCGTTGGTTCGAGCTCCTCCTCGGTAACCAGGCCGTTCGTGATGTAGTCGATCGCTGCGTCATCGCCGCGACCGAGCAGCGCCTCGAGCGGCGTCCTGACGCCCTGCCACGCTTCGCGGCGCTGCATGGTCGGAAACGAGCCATCGGGCTGGCGTGGCACGTAGCGACGCCAGAAATCGAGGTGCCATTTGACGAACGTGCGCACGCGCGCCAGGCCGTACTCGTCGGCGCCCCAGTGGGCCTTTGCCAGCGCCACATAGCGGCGGTAAATCTGCAGGCGCTCGTCGGCCGTGATGTCCCAGTAGCCGTCAGCGGCCTCGCGGAAAATCCACGGCTTGATGAGAGCCGCGCGCGCCACCATCACGCCGGCGCAGTGCGCGCGCGTTCGACATGCCTCGATATCGGCCGGGAAGAGCACATCACCATTGCCGATGACCGGCACGGAAACGTGAGAGGCGATGTGTCCGATGGCGTCCCAATCGGCCGCAGATCGGTAGCGGCCGTTCCGCGTGCGCCCGTGCACGAAGAGCGCGTCCGCCCCGCCGTCGACTGCCGCCTGCGCCTGCTTCAGGTAATTGCGGTCGTCCTCGTTCCAGCCGAGCCGAATCTTCGCAGTGACCGGAATTCGCGCGACCGATCCCTTCATCGCTTCGACGAGCCGTCGCATGCGATTCGGCTGCCGTCCGGCGGCGGCGCCAAGTCCCTTACGCGTGAAGTAGTCGATCGGGCACCCGAAGTTGATATCGACGAAATCCGCGCCTTTCGCTTCCACGAGCGCGGCCGCCCAGCCGACTTCTTCCGGGTGCGTGCCGGCCAGCTGCACGCCGAAGCACGGCTCGCCGACGAAGTGCCGGATGAGGGCAAACTCCGTGTTGCGCCGCTGCTTCAGCCTGCGCGCGAGCGTCATTTCGCTCACCGTGACGCGTGCGCCCAGTTCGACGCACAGCTGCCGGTAGGGCAGATTCGAGCCCTTGGTCATCGGCGCCATGACCACGGCGCCCTGCAGGAGATCCGCGAAACTCACAGTGGTACGATAAACCATGCGACGTCTTGCTCTCTGTCTCTCGCTCGCCGCGGCGATTGCCCCGGCGACGATCGGAGCCCAGTCCACCACCAAACACTTCATGTGGGAGGTCCGGCATGCGGACGGCCCACCCACCTATCTCGTTGGCTCGCTCCACGTGCTGACGCCCGAGTATTACCCGCTGGATCCGGTCTTCGACCAGGCATTCTCGAGCTCCAAAGTCCTGCTCGAGGAGGTGAATCTCGACGAGATGACGAATCCGGCAACGGCCGTCGCCATGGCGGGCAAGGCGATGCTGACCGACGGGCGTCTGCTCAGCGAGCTGATCTCGCCCGAACTGTACAAGCAGGTCATCACGCGCGCCGAGAAGTCCGGGCTTCCGGCTGTGGCGATCCAGCGGATGAAACCGTGGATGGTTGCGGTGATGCTGACGGTGCCCGCCCTCAAAGAGGCGGGATTCGACGCTGCACTTGGCGTCGACAAATACTTCTTCGACAAGGCGAAGAAAGCCGGTCTCGAGATTCGCGCGCTCGAAACCGTCGCCTATCAATTCGATCGGCTCGACCAGATGACGCCGGCGCTGCAGGAGGCGATGCTCAAGTCGGTCATCGCCGATGTCGACAGAGAAATCGCCAACACCAAGATAATCGCCCGCGCATGGTCGCGAGGTGAGGCGGCGACCATGGAGGAAGAGCTGCTGGCGGCGGTGAAGGAATCGCCGGAGCTCTACGACCGCCTCCTCGTCGAGCGAAACAAGAACTGGGTCGCCCCGGTCGAACGGTGCCTTCAGGAAAAGACACCGTGTTTCCTCGTCGTCGGCGCTGCCCATCTGGTGGGCCCGCACAGTCTGGTCGCCCTTCTGCGGGCCAAGGGCTATTCCGTCAATCAACAGTGAGCTGTCCGCAACCGAACACTCTGCGATAGCGTCCGCGCGGCCGGCGTCGTTTTTTGCCCTGAAATCGCGCGCCGGCGCCGGGCTGCTCTGGCACGCCGTTTGTTCTCCGCACTGCACCATGCGCACTGCCCTTCAGGACGTTTCCCAGGCGCTTCGTAGCCTGCGCAAGAGACCCGGCTTCGCGTTCGCGGCGATTTTGACGCTGGCCCTCGGGATTGGCGGCAACGTGACAGTCTTCACCATCGTCAATGCGCTGCTGTTGCGTCCCCTGCCGTTTGGCGAGCGCAGTGCGCGGATGGTGACGCTGCATTCCACCCATCGTCTGCAGCCAGAGGACTGGGACGACTCGCGGCTGTCGTACCACGACTTGCTCGACGTTCGGCGCAGTTCGCGATCGTTCCAGGACATCGGCGGGTTCCTCTCGCGCAACTTCACGGTGACCACCGATGCGGACGCCGAACGGCTGCAGGGCGAGTCGGTCACGCCGAATCTCTTTGCGATTCTCGGCGTCGAGCCAATTCTCGGACGGAGCTTTGTCGACGACGAGGCCGCGGCGCCCGGCCTCGAGACATCGGTGATCCTCACTCACGGATCGTGGCAGCGGCGCTTCGGCGGCGATCCGTCGATCATCGGCCGCGGCATCGTGATCAACGACCGCGCGCGCACCGTTGTCGGCGTCATGCCGCCTGGATTCAAGTTCCCCGAGCGTGCCGAGCTCTACATGCCGCTGCGCTGGGACGAGCAACTGCGATCGTCGCGAAGCGTCGGGGCGATTGCCGCGCTCAATCAGGGCGTGACGCTCGAGCAGGCCCAGTCGGATCTCGACAGCATCGCGGCGCAACTCGCCGCGAGCTATCCGGAGACGAACAGGGGATTCGGCATTCGCGCGCTGCTCTTCCGCGATGCGCGGGTCGGTCGCGACAGTCGGGTCTTCACAGGCACGCTGATGGCCGCCGTCGGCTTCGTGCTTCTGATCGCGTGCGCCAACCTCGCTAATCTGCTGCTTGTCCGCGGCGCGGCCCGGCAGCGCGAGATGGCGGTGCGGGCCGCATTGGGGGCGCGGCGCGGACGGCTGATCTGGTCGGTGCTCAGCGAGAGTCTCGTTCTCGCCGTTACCGGGTGCGTCATTGGCGTATTCGGCGCGCTGTGGATGGTGGACTACATCCGGAGCTTGTGGCCGGAAGAAATCCCGTACTGGATCAAGTTCGACCTCGACGGCCGGATTGTACTGTTCACGGTCCTGCTTACCGCGCTCACCACGATCGTGATCGGCCTGCTGCCGGCTCTGCGCGCGTCGCGGCCGAACGTGGTTGGGGATCTGAAAGAGGGTGGCCGGTCGATATCGCTGGGACGATCGGCGCAGCGCGCTCAAAGCGTTCTCGCGGCCGCACAGCTTGCGCTCTGTCTGGCGCTCCTGGTCGGCGCAAACCTCATGATCCGGAGCTTTCTCTCGCTGCAACGCGCCGACCTTGGATTCGACGATCGGCCGGTGCTCACGATGCGCGCCTATTTGTCCGGCGACGTCTTCGATCAGGCGGGCGATCGCGCGGCGTTCTTCGGCCAGGCAGCCGACGCGCTCGAGCGCATCCCGGGCGTGCGCAGCGCCGCAGTGACGTCGAGCGTCCCGGGCGACGACGGCGGCAGTCCAGCGCGTGTGGTCGTCGACGGCAGAACCACGCCTGGCGACGAGTTGCCGGTTCAGGTCGTGTCGGGCACCGGCGGCCTGTTTGATACTTTCGGATTGCGGCTGCTGGAGGGCCGCGCCTTCTCGTCGGCAGAAGCGATCGATCCGGCCGCGCGCGTCACAGTTGTCAACGAGCGGCTCGCACAACGGCTGTGGCCAGACGCGTCGCCGATCGGCCGGCGGGTCGGCATCGCCGGCCCTACCGTGATCGAATGGTTCCGCGTTGTCGGTGTCAGCCCGAACGTCTACTACGAAGAGGTTGGCGAGGCTACCGATCAGTCGCGGCTGAACATGTTCGTGCCGTTTGCGCTCAGTGCGCCGCGCACTGCGGCGATCCTGCTCCGGGTGAACGGCGATCCGCAGTCCTTCATCGAGCCTGCAGGTGCCGCGCTGCATCGTGTACGCGCCGGTCTCCCGGTCTACGACGTCAGGACGATGAGAGACGTGCGGCGGTTTACGACGTGGGATCAGCAGTTCTTCGGGGTGATGATGGGCGCGTTTGCGGCGGCGGCACTGCTGCTGGCCTGTCTCGGCCTGTATGCACTTCTCGCCTATGCGGCCCGCCGCCGCACCCACGAGATTGGCGTGCGCCTGGCGCTGGGCGCCGACACTCGTGCCGTCGCGGCGCTCTTTCTCGGACAGGCGCTGCGCATCGGCGCGGCGGGGCTGACGGTCGGACTGTTGCTCTCGATCGCGATGGCGCGGGCCTTGACCGGCATTCTGTTTGCCGTCGATGCCTTTGATCCCGCGCTCTTTGCAGGAACAGCGGCCGCCCTCCTGCTCACGGTCGCGGTTGCGAGCTACGCGCCGGCACGCCGCGCCGGGCGGACCGATCCGATGGCAGCCCTGCGCGCCGACTGAAGGGCGCGCCGCTCACGCTCGCAGGCGCGCCGCGCCGGACAATCGTGCAGGTGATCGTTGACCATCCCCATCGCCTGCATGAACGCGTAGACCGTGGTCGGTCCCACGAACCTCCAGCCGCGCGACTTCAGATCTTTGGACAGCGCAATCGACGCCGAGGACGTCGCCATCTCCACCAGCGCCTCGCGGGTGATGCGCGGGGGCCGCTCCGAGGCTTTTGGTTCGAAGCGCCACACGAATTCAGCGATCGAGCCGAACTCCTCCTGCAATTCGAGCGCACACCGCGCGTTCTGGATGGCCGACTCGATCTTGCCGCGATGCCGGACGATGCCCGCGTCGCCGAGCAGCCGCATGATGTCCCTGGCGCCGAATTTCGCGACGGCGGGAGGGTCGAAGCCGGCGAACGCCTTGCGGAAGTTCTCGCGCTTGCGCAGGATGGTGAGCCAGCTCAGACCCGACTGAAATCCCTCGAGGCAGATCTTCTCGAATAGCCGTCGATCGTCCACGACAGGACGTCCCCACTCCTCATCGTGATACTTCACGTACACCGGGTCAGTACCCGCCCACCAGCAGCGCGCCATGCCATTACTTTAGTCCCTCAATCCACTTGAGTTGACGATCGCGGCGTCGGAGTCTTCGGAGGTTTCGCCCGAGAGCGGCGCGGTTCGAGGCGCTCGCGCCGTTGCCGCGTCAATCCAGGATCACTCTGGGATTGCTGCTGCGCCGGCGCCGCTGGTCTCGAGCCAGTCGGTAGAATCGCGCGATCGCTCTCAGCTTCCGGCTGGTCGCTTTGCCTCCGAGAGCAGTGCTGCCCGCGCGACGCGCAGCTCGCGCAGCTTCGAGCGATCGAACTCGGGAAACGACGGGCTGATTTCCTCGAGCGCCTCGACCACCGCGGAGGCGACCACCAGGCGGGTAAACCACTTGTGGTCCGCCGGCACGACATACCACGGCGCCCAGCGCGTCGCCGTCGCGCCAATCGCGGCGTCGTAGGCTGCCACGTAGTCGTCGAAGTGCTCGCGCTCGCGGACGTCTGCCAGCGAGAACTTCCAGTTTTTTTCCGGTTCCTCCAGCCGCTTCAAGAATCGCTTCTTCTGCTCCTCCTTCGACACGTAGAGGAAGAACTTCCGAATCATCGTGCCCTGGCGGGTGAGGTAATGCTCGAAGTGGTTGATGTCGCGATAGCGCTCCTTCCAGATCGAATCGGTGACGAGCGCCGGGGGAAGCTGCTGGCGTGCCAGCAAATCCGGGTGCACGCGGACCACGAGCACTTCTTCGTAGTACGAGCGGTTGAAGATGCCGATGTGTCCCCGGCGCGGCAGCACGCGCAGCGACCGCCAGAGGAAATCGTGATCGAGCTCCTCGGCGGACGGCGTCTTGAACGCGTGGACCTCGCAACCCTGCGGGTTGATCCCGGACATCACGTGCTTGATCGTGCTGTCCTTGCCCGCGGCGTCGAGCGCCTGGAAGATCAGCAGCAGCGACCAGCGATCCTGGGCGTAGAGCTTCTCCTGGAAGTCCGCCATCTGCTCGATGCTGTTCCGCATGAAGGCCTCGGCACGCTCCGTCCATTCGAGACCGTGCGTGTCGTCGGGTCGAAAATGACTGAGACGGAAGCCTGAGCCTGAGTTGACGCGATAGTGGCGCGCGATCGACTGCAATGATTTGCCGGACATGCCCGTTACGTTAGCTCATCCGGGCCGCGGCGGATGACCATGACCGCCCATACCAACGCCGCCACCATCACGAACACGCCCAACAGCTGGGTGCCGCGGCCGAGCGACTGATCGAGGTGTAGCCAGCCGAGGGACCCGAGCACATACTCCCAGTCGTGCCCTTCGACCTCCGCGCCAGTGCGCCCGCAGATCAACACGAGCTGCAGCCGGCGCGCGTCAGCGACGTACGGCGCGATGTCGACGAGGTTCTGGCCGGCCCACCATGCGCACACCGCAGCGCCGAATCGGTTCTCGTACTGGTAGATAAAGCTCACCGCGCAGACCACCGGAATCAGCACCTGCAGCACACTGCCGCCAAGCGCGGTAATGAACTGGCCAAACGGCGAGAACAGGACGTGGCCCGCTTCGTGAAATACGAGATTGGGAAGATGCAGAAACGAATCGAGCGCGCTGCCGTCGAGCGGCGCGCGCGCGAAGCGCCATGTGAGCACGCCGAGCACGGCCACGCCCGCCCAACAAACGATGCGGACCATCAGCGCGCCGGAGCAGGCGCGAGCACTGCAAGCATCAGCAGCCTCGACGTTCCGGTGTTGCGAATGCCGTGGGGAACGCCCTCCGGCGCGACCAGAAGGTCGCCGGCGCGCATGGGAAGATTGCGTCCGTCGAGCAGGAAGAGACCTTCTCCCTCGACGACCGAATACAGCTTGTCCATGCCTGCATGCGCGTGCAGCGCATGCTCCTGCCCAGGCTCGAAGGCATTGAGGCCGACCAGCAGGCGCGCCGACTCGAAGAGCGTGTTCTTGCCCATCTTTGTTGCGGAGTACACCGCATGCTCGATTGGCCGGATCACTTGCGGGTGAGTCATGGTCGTCGCCCCTCGAGGTTGAGACGCCAGTAGTCGAGCGTGTACGGCGGATCCTCCCGCGCCGACAGCGCAGCGACCTCGTCGATGAACTGCAGGCGCAACGGCCCTTCAGGCAAGCGCGCCAGATGCGGGTTGTAGATCACTGTGGTGACGAATTCGCGATAAGACTCCTCATCGGCAAGCGTCGTGGTCGCCTCTTCGAGGCTCGTGCGAATGTCGGTGAACCCCGACGCTTTGAGCCGCTCCGCCGTGACTTCGGCCGAGGCGAACTCCCAGACCGACGGCCAGTCGCGAAAGTATGGCTCGAATGGAATGCGGTGCATCACCTGCTCGGCGAGCGCGTGCGCCCGTGCGAGGTTTGGCCCGCCTCCGCATTGCGCGAAGAGCCGTCCTCCCGGCCGCAGCGCGGCGAAGACGTTGGCGAAGAGCGCTCGATGGTCGTGTACCCAATGGAACGTGGCGGTGCTGAACACCAGGTCGGCCCACCGCGAGAACGGCATCCTCGGCAGCTCGACGCGAACATAGGCGATGCGCGCACCGAATTCGGGCCGAAGATTCGCACGCGCCGTCTGCAACATGTTCCAGGAGCGGTCGAGCGCGACGAGGCGGCCCTGCGGGAGGCGCGCCATCAGCTCGCCGGTCAAACGCCCCGAACCGCAGCCGGCATCAATCGCCCGCTCGTTGCCAATGACCTCGAGCCGCGCCAGCACACGGCGTCCCCATTCGGTTTGCGGCTGTGACACGCGATGATACGACCGCGCATCCCACTCGGTGCTCACGGTGACGCCTCGTAGGCCGCGGATACCGCCGATGGCACAGAAGGGCGGGCCCCAGAAAACACAGACGACACCGATGGCCGCGACGCGGGTGGGTGCATCAGAGGTCGGCCGCACCGGCTCGCGCCGGGCTATCTGTGATTTCAGTGCTTCCCAACCGTCCGCGCAATCTGTGGCCCTTTCGGCGGCTGCTGATAGTCTAATCGCGTGAGCTTTCCTGCGACGAGGCTCTCGGTTGTCGCCCGCACGCGCAGTGCGGATCTCGAAACGCGGCGGCTGGCTTTCTCCTCGCTGATCGAGGCCTACTGGAAACCCGCGTACAAGTATCTGCGCCTGAAATGGCGACTGGATCCGAGCGAAGCCGCCGATCTCACGCAGGAGTTCTTCACCACGACCCTCGAGAAGGACGTGCTCGGACGGTACGAGCCCGATCGCGCACGCTTCCGCACGTACTTCCGCCTTTGTCTGGACGGATTCGTCTCGAATGCGAAAAAGGCCGAGGGCCGATTGAAGCGCGGCGGCGGCGTCACGACGGTGCCGCTCGACTTCGAGACCGCGGAAGGGGAGCTTCGCCATCGTGAACCGTCGGTGCCGGCGGATGTCGATCAGCTCTTCTATCGGGAGTGGGTACGGGCGCTCTTTCAGCGGGCGGTCGAGGACCTGCGCGCGTCGACGGCTGCCGCAAACCGCGCCGTCATGTTTCAGGTCTTTGAGCGCTACGACCTCGCCCAGGACGACAGGCCGACATATGCCGAGCTCGCGTCGCAGCTCGGGCTTACGCCCGCGACCGTCACCAATCATCTGGCAGCAATGCGCCGTCAGTTTCGCACGCACGTCCTCGATCGGCTGCGCGATTTGACGACGAGCGACGAGGAGTTCGAGACCGAGGCGCGGCGCCTGCTCGGGCCGCCGCGATGACGCGCTGGATCGCCGACGAGACGCTCGCCCATCTGCGCGACGTCGCTGAGTGGCCCGATCTCGGCCCGCGCTACGAGGTGAAGGGCCGCCTCGGACGCGGCGGGATGGGCGCTGTGTACGCGGCGTACGATCGATCGCTCGAGCGCGACGTCGCGGTCAAGGTGATCGACGATGTGCCGCCGGACGCCGAAGCCGCCAGACGACTGGCGAATGAAGCCGCCATCCTGGCCGGTCTCGAACATCCTGGCATCGTTCCGGTACATGACGCCGGCACGCTGCCCGACGGGCGGGTGTTCTATGTGATGAAGCTGGTGCGCGGCGCTCGGCTGAGCGAGATTCTCGCCAGCGCCGGCTCAACGGCCGCCAGGCTCGACATGTTTCTCAAAATCTGCGATGCGGTGTCGTTTGCACACGCGCGTCAGATCGTCCATCGGGATCTGAAGCCGGAAAACGTCATGATCGGGCCCTTCGGCGAAGTCCTCGTGATGGATTGGGGCGTTGCCGCAACGGTCTCGGCGCCAGTGACCGCCGAGCGCGTCGTCGTCGGCACGCCAGGCTTCATGGCGCCGGAGCAGGCCGACGCCAGCGGTCCGATCGACGCCCGCGCCGACGTTTACGCCCTCGGCGCACTGCTCGCGACGATGGTCCCGAACCCGAAGGCCCGCCCGCTCACGGCGATCGTCGAGCGGGCTCGGGCGCAGAAGCCCGACGAGCGGTATGCAAGCGTCCGCGGGCTGGCCAACGACGTCGTCCGCTTTCGCGATGGCACGCCGGTTGACGCCTACCGCGAAAACGTCGTCGAACGCCTTGGCCGCATCTATCAGCGGCACCGCGTCCCAATTCTCCTCGTGCTCGCCTATATGGCCATGCGTGTCGTGATGATCCTGTGGCTTGGTGTCTGAGTACAAACGTGCGCGGTCGGCGTTGAAGAGAGACTTGGAGGATGGTGAGATGAAAAAGCCGGTGTTTGCCATGCTGCTTGGCGGGCTTCTCGGGATCTTCGACGGGCTGAGCGCGCTAATCTCCGCCCCACAGGAGGCGCCGAATATCGTCGGCATCGTCATTGGCTCGACGGTCAAGGGGATCGTCGCCGGGCTGATCATCGGCCTGGTGGCCCAGCGGACGCAATCGCTGGCGATTGGCATCCTGGTCGGGCTGGCGGTTGGCGCCGGACTCGCGGCGCTCATTACTATTGGCGGTCCGTACTTCTGGGAGATCGTGCTGCCGGGCGCCGCGGTCGGATTGATCGTGGGCTACGCGACGTTCAAATACAGTGGCGTCAGTACGTCCACAGGCGCAGCCCGATAAGCCCGTTCGACCACAAGAACGCTGCGATCACGGCCATCGCCAGCGCCACACTCCAGGCGTAGCGCACGAGCAGACGGCTGGCGCCTTCCGCTCGGGCGGCGTAGGCGAGGGCTCCGATCACGAGCACCAGCACCGGGGGCGCGCTGGCGGCCAGAAACGTCGCGATCGTTGCGGCGTTCTGTTCGCCCCAGCGGCGAAATGAGGTGAGTGCCAGTGCTGCGGCGGGTGTGACGAGAACGAGTGGGCAGAGCAGGAGCGCAGCCTTCAAATCCCAGAAGCCGCGCGGTCGCGCGCGCTTGATTCGCGCCACCCAGGCGATCGCGACCACGAGCGGCGAGAGGGCGAGCGCAACCGACGCGAAGACGCTCCACCGCAGCAACTCGACGGGCCACCGGCTCCGTCTCGCGGCGTACAGCTGACTCCCGGTGACGATTGGTGTGCCATCCGGATCCGCGGCGAAGACGATCGTGGCGTCCGTCTCGTTCTCGCGCCTGAACGTGGTGTTGCTCACGGGCACCAGTCGAACCGCGTCGTCGCTGCGCTGGCGCATGAAAAGCTGACCGCCGTCGAGGTATACAAAACGACCGCCGAGCAGACGCTGAAACGGCGCGAGGATCGCGTTGCGCGGATTGGCGTCCTCGTAAAAGCCTTCATGGGTGCGCAGCACCGACTCGGAGACCGCTGCAGTTGGCGGTTGCGGCGCCTCGACATCGCGTTTCAGGTAGCGGATGGCGAGTGATGACAGCCTCTCTACTGCGCGCTCCGCAGCCGGTGCGCCGCTGTTCAGCAGGACGACATAGCCAACGTCGCGGGATGGCGAATAGCCGTAGGTCGAGGCGAATCCTTCGATGCCTCCGCCGTGTCCGACGACGACGAAAGGCAACCGGTAGTTCCACGAGAGGCCACTGCCGTAGGTTTGGCGGACACCTGAGGTGGCCGCCACCGTCGTCGACGATCGTTCCATGTTCCCGAGGTATTCCGGATCGACGACCGATTCGCCGTCGAGCTCGCCCCAGTTGAGGAGCATCCGCACGAACCGCCCCATTTCCCGCGGCGAGCTCTGAAGATTTCCTGCCGGACGCATGTAGATGGGCGGAAATCCGGTCGGCGGCCCCGAGACGCCGGCGTAGCCCTGCGCGAGGAGCTTCTCGGAATCGGGTGTGAGCCGGAAGCTGCTCGTCGTCATGCCGAGCGGCAGGAGGATTTTGCGTTCGATGTAGTCCTCGAACGGTCCGCCGTCGATCTTCTCGATCAAGTAGCCGGCCACCGCGTATCCAGCGTTGGAGTACGCCATGCGCGTGCCGGGCGGCCAGCGCACGCGACGCGCATGAGGATTGCGCGTGAGCACGTCGAGGAGCGGCATGTCGGGCGCGTCGGCAAGGTTGTAGATTTCGTTGAAGTGCATGTCGTCGAAGCCGGCGGTGTGCTGCAGCAGGTGAAGCACCCGCACCGGGGCCGTGTCGTGCCAGGGATTCTCGATCGTCACTTCCGGCGCGAGGCCCGCGATTGTGTCATCGAGGCCGATGCGATCGTCGTAGTACATCTGCACGATCGCCATCGCGACGAAAGTCTTGCTGATCGAGCCGACGCGGAACTGCGTCTCGGCGGTCACCGGCGTCTGACGATCGCGATCGGCGAGGCCGATGCCGCCTTCCCACTCGACGCCGTCCTGACGCACGAGGGCGATGCCCGCACCCGGCACTCCGCTTTCGTCGAGGACACGTTGCGCGCTGCGGCGGAATTCTTCGAGCGTTGCGGGGGTGGGATCGTTGGGAGCGGACGGCTGGGCGATGAGGGTCAGGCCGCACACCAGGAGCACGGCCAGGCGTCGCATGCGGGAAAGTGTATTCTGTTTCGTCGATGCAGGAACCGATCGCCCCAGCGCCAATGCGCCGCGAGCTCGCGGAAGTTCGCGGCACGGACTTCGGGTCGGAGTCGCTGCGCGTCGAGTTCGACAGCGCGCGTCCCATCCGCGCACGGAACAAGCTTTACTACCGGTTCAATCACTGGCCGATCTGGATCTTCGTGTTCTTCATTGCGCCGGGTCCGCTCACCTTCGAGCTGTTCGCGCGTGGCTTCGATGCGCGCATGGCGATCTGGCTCACTGTCGTGCTGGTCGGCACCGGCATCGCGGGGCTGCGCGGCAAGCTTCCCGGTTGCGAACCGGCGCCGTACATCATTCGTTTCACGGAAGATCGTCCGAATCCGCTCTATAGGCGTGTGTGCTACACCGCCGCGTGGGGCGAGGTTGTCGCGTTCGCCGCGCTCAACATCGCGGGACTGGCCTACGCGGTGGCGACGGGTGACTGGCGGCTGAAGCAGATGTACGACTACGCCTACTTCCCGATCGCCGGCGCCTTCTGGCTGCTGGGGGCGCTCGGACGGCTCCCGCGAGTGAAAGCGTCAACGGCGGGTGAAGGGCATGAGCGCCGTTATTTCTACGGATCGGTGTGGGCGGTCGCGATTGCGCAGCCGATCCTGCTGCTGCTGTGGAAAACGATGCCGCACGGAACCATGTCCGACGCCATCAAGCTGCTCGTCTTCGTGAGCGTTCTGGTGATCGTAGGCATCTGCGCGCGTTTGGGTTTGCTGCCACGAACCCGGCCGATCGTCCCGGGCGAATGGGCGGTGTCGGACTGAGTCGCGGAGCGTCAGGCCCGCAGATTCACGTCCACGGCACGTCAACTTCACCACGCGCCTGCCGTTCGATCACAGCCGGCAACGTCTGGATCAACCGCACCACCTCCATCGGCAAGTCGCGCGGCGCAAACGTGCCGCGTTCGATGCAACCGACGCGCACCGATCCCGTCGCCAGCAGTCGATTCGTCGGGTCTTCGCGAATCTCGAAGTCGTGGCGGATGCGGCGCCGATTCTCGACGCGGCTGGCCAGGCCGATGCGGACGATGTCTCCGGCGCGCGCCGGCGAATGAAACCTGGTCTGGAGCTCGACGCGCGGCATGCCGAAGGCGAATTCGTCGAGCAGCTTCTGGCGCGGCTGTCCGAGCGATGCGTACAGCTCCTCCTCCGCGTCCTCGAACCACGCGAGAAAGCGAGGGAACCACACGATGCCGGCTGCGTCGGTGTCTCCCCAATGGACTTTCTTGCGAATCCAGAAAAACATGAGTGCCAGTATGGCTGAAGGCTGGGAAGGGTGGGACGACTACGCGCCGTTCTACGACTGGGAGAACGCGCAGACGCTGGGGCGGCGCGACGTGCCGTTCTGGCGGCGGCTGGTTCGCCAGACGTTGTCGGAGACGCCCGCCCGGCGCGCGCGCGTCCTCGAGCTGGGATGCGGCACGGGACGCGTCACCTTTCCCCTCGCCAGCGACGGCGTGCGCATTGTCGGGATCGACCGGTCGGCCGAGATGCTCGCGCGGGCGACCGCCCGTCGCCGCCGAATGCGGAAGACGCTCGATTTGCGTCTCGTGCGTGGCGACATTCGTGCGCTGCCGTTTCCCGATCGCTCGTTCCCCCTGGTGGTGGCGCCCTACGGCATTCTCCAGTCGCTGCTCCGCGAGCGAGACCTCGCGGCGGCGCTCGACGCCATCGGGCGGGTGCTGCGTCCTGGCGGAGTGTTTGGCCTCGAGCTCGTCGCCGATCTGCCGTCGTGGAACGAATACAGCAATCGCGTCAGCCTCAAGGGACGTCGAGCCGGAGGCGCACAGGTGACGCTCATCGAATCGGTCCGCCAGGATCGGGCCAGGCGCCTCACGATCTTCGAGCAGCGGTTTGTCGAACGGCGCGGCCGGCGCGAACAGCGGCGGACGTTCATGCTGACGTTCCGCACGCTGTCAGTGCCGCAGATGGCGCGCCGGCTGGAAAAGGCGGGATTTCAGATCTCGGCGATTCTCGGCGATTACCAGGGCGGACCGTGGGATCCGCGGGCCGAGGTCTGGATCATTCTGGCGAAACGCCGGGCGCGTGGATAAAATAACAAGTCCTCGATTCTCAGACGTTTGGAGCTTTCCCATGTCCGGCCATTCCAAGTGGCACACGATTAAGCACAAGAAGGGCGCCGCCGATGCCAAGCGTGGCAAAGTGTTCACGCGCATCATCAAGGAACTGACGGTGGCGGCGCGCAACGGCGGCGGCGATCCGGGCACCAACCCGCGACTGCGCACGATCATCGCCGAGGCCAAGTCGGTCAACATGCCCGCCGACAACATCAAAAAGGCCATCCAGCGCGGCACCGGCGAACTGCCCGGCGTGACCTACGAGGAGATCACCTACGAAGGATACGGGCCCGGCGGTGCCGCGCTCATCATCGAGACGATGACGGACAACAAGAACCGCACCGTGGGGGAGATCCGGCACCTGCTGGAGAAGTACGCCGGCAATCTGGCCGCCGCCAATGCCGTCGCCTGGATGTTCTCGAAAAAGGGCTACATCGTCGTCGAGAAAAAGGTCGCCGACGAAGAGAAACTGCTCTCGGTCGCGCTCGACGCAGGCGCCGACGACATGAACGACGACGGCGACACCTGGGAGATCACGAGCGATCCGTCGGCGTTCGAAACGGTGCGCGATGCGGTGAAGGGGATCGGCATCGAGCCCGCGACCGCGCAAGTGGCGATGATCCCGCAGAACTACGTCAAGCTCGAAGGATCGGAGGCAGCACGCATGATCAAGCTCATGGACGTGCTCGAAGATCACGACGACGTGCAGCACGTCTGGTCGAACTTCGATATCTCGGAAAAGGAGATCGAGGCCTCGCTGGCGTGAGGGTCTTTGGCATCGACCCCGGCTCCAATCGAACCGGATACGGTTGCGTCGAGAGCGACGGACGCCGGCATCGCCTTGTGTTGTGCGGCGCGATCGATGCCGAGGCCGCGGGTGCCTTCCCCGATCGACTGGCGGCCATTCATCGCGCGCTCACCAGGGCTCTCGAGGAGTGCCGCCCCGACTGCGTCGCGCTCGAGAATCTCTTTCATGCCACCAACGTCCGCAGCGCGCTCAAGCTGGGTCATGCGCGCGGGGTTGC
Source organism: uncultured Acidobacteriota bacterium (assembly GCA_963807105.1). Taxonomy (GTDB): domain Bacteria; phylum Acidobacteriota; class Vicinamibacteria; order Vicinamibacterales; family UBA2999; genus DASPWV01. Next base: position 186,762 of record CAWEAM010000005.1, read on the forward strand.
CATGCTCGCCGCCGTAGAGGCCGGACTACCCGTTATCGAATACACGCCCGCGGAGATCAAACGATCCGTCGTCGGCTACGGTCGGGCGGAAAAGGCGCAGGTCGGCCAGATGGTCAAGCTGCTGCTGGGGTTGGACGTCGTACCGCGGCCGCACGACGCAGCCGATGCGTTGGCGGTTGCCATCTGTCACCTGCACGCCGGATTCAAGCGCCTCGACCGCGGCGCCAAGCCGCCCACGCCGATGGCGAAGTCGTGGCGTCAGTACCGTCCGCGGCCCCGCGCATGATCGCGTTTCTGCGAGGGCGCGTGCTCGAAAAGCATCCCAATCGCGTGATCGTTGACGTCGGCGGTGTCGGCTACGACCTCGCCGTTCCCCTGTCGACCTTTTACACTACGGGCGACACCGGAGTCGGAGATCAGCCTGCGCGTGCACACGCATGTGCGCGAAGACCAGCTCGCGTTGTTCGGGTTTGCCACGGCGCTCGAGCTGACGCTGTTCGAACGGTTGATTGCGATCAGCGGCATCGGCCCGAAGCTCGCGCTTGCGGTGCTCTCCGGCATCGAGCCGCGTGAGCTGATCACGGCGTTGCAACGCGGCGATTTCGCGCGACTCACGCGCATCCCAGGCGTCGGGAAGAAGACCGCGGAGCGGATTGTCCTCGAGCTGCGCGACCGGCTGCCAAAAACGATCGAGGCGGCGGCCTCCGGCGCGCCGGAGCCGACAGCCGACGACACCCTGCGCGACGATCTCGAGCTCCGCCCTCGGCAACCTCGGCTACCATCTTCCTGCGATCGAGAACGTGCTCGACAAGTTGCTGCACAATCGCCACGACGTGCGGTTCGAGGACGTGCTTCGCGCCGCGCTCAAAGAGCTCTCACGTGCGTAATATCCGCTCGCGCCCTCGATGACCGACGATCGCCTCGTGACACCCTCGCGGGTCGAAGACGACGCCCAGTACGAAGCGGGATTGCGGCCGCGCCGGCTCGCCGACTACATCGGTCAGGACAGGGTGCGCCAGAATCTCGAGGTGTCGATTGCCGCGGCGCGGCAGCGCGGCGACGCGCTCGACCACGTGCTGCTCTATGGCCCGCCCGGCCTCGGCAAGACAACGCTCGCGACGGTGATTGCCAACGAGCTCGGCGTCGCCCTCAGGACGACCGCCGGACCGGTGATCGAGAGGCCGGGCGACCTCGCGGGCATTCTGTCCGAATCTACAGTCGCGCGAGGTGCTGTTCATCGACGAGATTCACCGCATGGCTCCGGCCATCGAGGAGATCCTCTATCCGGCGATGGAGGACTTCGAGCTCGACATCGTGATCGGTCAGGGGCCGGGCGCGCGATCGGTCAAAGTGCCGCTGGAACGCTTTACGCTCGTCGGCGCGACGACTCGCACGGGCCTCCTCACCTCGCCGCTGCGCTCGCGTTTCGGCATCGTCCATCGCCTCGATTTCTACAGCGCCGCCGATCTCGAGGTAATCGTGAAGCGATCGGCGCGGATTCTTGCCGTGGAGATCACCGACGACGCCGCGGCGGAAATCGGCCGGCGGTCGCGCGGCACGCCACGCATCGCCAATCGCCTCCTTCGGCGCGTCCGCGATTACGCCCAGGTCAAAAGTGACGGCCGCGTGACGACCGACATTGCGCGCAAGGCGATGAATCTGCTGGAGGTGGACGAGCATGGCTTCGACGAAGTGGATCGCCGGCTGCTCACGACGATCATCGACAAGTTCAGCGGCGGTCCTGTCGGATTGAAGAGCCTGGCCGCTGCCCTCGCCGAGGAACCGGACGCGCTCGAGGACATCCACGAGCCGTTTTTGATCCAGCTTGGGATTTCTCGAGCGCACCAAGAACGGCCGCGTGGCCACGCCGCGCGCCTACGAATTCTTCGGGCGCCCAGCCCAGGAAGGGGACTGTTTTGAGAGCCGAAATCAAGAGCCTGGCGACGTATCGTGCCGCCGCGGCTGCTGACCAATGCCGATCTGGAAAAGCTCGTCGAGACCTCGAACGAGTGGATCATGCAGCGCACGGGCATTCGCGAGCGGCACATCGTCGATCCGGGCATGGCGACGTCGGACCTCGCCGCCGAAGGAGCCGCGGCCGCCGCGGTCGCGAATGCCGGACTGACGCCCGAACGACATCGACTCTGATCATCGTCGGCACGGTGACGCCCGACATGTTGTTCCCGAGCACCGCTTGTCTCGTGCAGGACAAGATCGGCGCGCACGCGTGCGTGGGGCTTCGATCTCTCGGCGGCGTGCTCCGCCTTTACCTATTCGCTCACCGTCGGCAGCCAGATGATCGCGGCCGGCGCCGCGAAGCACGTGCTCGTCATCGGCGCCGATGTGATGTCGAGCATCATCGACTACACCGACCGCGCCACCTGCGTCCTGTTCGGCGATGGCGCCGGCGCAGTCGTGCTGGGCCCCGCCGAAGGCGATTACGGCGTCATCGATTTCGAGCATCAGGTGGATGGGAGCGGCGGTCCGGCGCTCTGCATGCCCGCCGGCGGCAGCCGCCGGCCGGCGTCGCACGAGACCGTGGACGAGCGGCTGCACTACGTCAAGCAGGACGGCCAGACGGTATTCAAGTTTGCCGTGCGAAATACTACCGACGTTTGCGAGCGTCTGCTGCGCCGCAACAAGCTCACGGCGAACGGAAATCGATCTGTTCGTCTCGCATCAAGCCAATCGGCGCATCATCATGTCGGCCGCCGAGCGCCTCGGGCTGCCGACAGATAAAGTCATCATCAACATCGAGCGGTTCGGCAACACTACGGCGGCGAACGATCCCGTTGGCGCTCAACGACGCGGTTACTTGCGGAAAACTCAAAAAGGGACATACGGTCCTGCTGGCGTCGGTTGGCGCCGGCTTCACCGTGGGCGCTGTTTTGCTGCGATGGGGGCTCTGAAGTCAGGACTGAGGACATGTTCAATAAGTGCGCTTCTGCCCTAACATCAACGTTCCGTTCCGGAACACTCTCCGTAACTAATTGATTTAGAATAGCTTGCAGTGTTCGCCGCGTGTAGATTTCCCGCGGGTCTGATCCACAACGAGACACGCCTGCAAACACACCCTCATCGGCTCTCTTTACCTGAGCAAATTAACTCCTTTCCTTTGTTCTATTTGCGGAGTTCATCCAGCAATTGCCGAACTGGCCGGTCGCTTGCTAAGGTAGCGCTGGCTGGAGTAGTCGAGCTTTCCAAACGGATTACACAGCGTTGCCCGTTACGTTATTGAATCGGTTCTTACGCTCTTGTTTTACTGTGCAAGGTAGTCTAGTATGGTCGTGTTGAGTATTTGAAAGTAATTTGTATGACAACACTGACAGCGCAAGCGAGTTGGTTGTCAAGTGTGGTTGAGGTTCGAGGCAAGCGGCATTCATCTCGTCGTTTCGGTGTTTCGGGTGACGTTTATGAAGATGAGGTTCGGCAAAATTCCGTTGGACGTCACGAGCGTTGTCCTTGACGTTCGCGGCGCTCGACGTTTCCGGTCGCGGCGTATGCCCAGTCGGCGTCGGCCGCTGACCAGAAGGTCGACACCGCGGTTCGGGAAGCGCTGCAGGCGGGTCGCAGCGTGCGCGCGATCGTCCAGTTCAGGGGCGATGCGGATCGGCTGCGCGGCAGCCACCGTCGTCGCGAATCGCGGCGGCCGCGTGCGCCGGGCGCACGCCGACGTGCAGGGCTTCAGCGTGGACATCGATGCGTCCACGGTCAACGCGCTGGCGTTTCGACGCCGGCGTCATCCGGCATCTCGCTCGACGCGCCCGTGCATTCGAACGTGAGCGACCACCAAGGCGTCCAAGTCCAGCGGCGCCAGGAAAGTTCGCGAACATTTCAACAGACGTGGCACTGGCATCGCCGTGGCGATCATCGACTCAGGCGTCGAGCCGCACGTCGATTTGCCGGCCTCGCGCGTGCGCGCGTTCGTCGACTTCGTCAACGGCCGGACGACGCCTTACGACGATTTCGGCCACGGCACACATGTCGCGGGGATCGTCGCCGGCAGCGGCGCAGGCGTCGGCGGCCCTGGCGCAGCCGCACGCCGGCGTTGCGACCATCGGCCGACATCGTTGCATTAAAAGTGCTCGACGGGCTCGGCGCCGGCACGACCAGCAACGTGATTGCGGCGCTCGAATGGGTGGCCGCGAACCACCGTGCCTACAACATTCGAGTGGTCAACCTTTCGCTCGGTCATCCCGTTTACGAGCGGGCGGCGACCGATCCGCTCGTGCGGGCGGCCGAAGCGCTCGTCAAACGTGGCATCGTCGTGGTGGCGGCGGCCGGCAATAACTGGGCGTCGACCTGCGCGACGGGCAAGTGGGCTACGGCGGCATCATCTCGCCGGCGAACGGCCAGAACGTCATCGCCGTCGGCGCGGTCGACAGCAAGGGCACCGATCAGTCGCAGCGACGACAGCGTCACCGACTACAGCTCGCGCGGGCCGACGCGCTTCGACCTGTTTCTCAAGCCCGACCTCGTGGCGTCGGGGCACCACGACGTTTCGACTTTCGGCGCCCGGCAGCTATCCTGTTCGACAGCGTTTCCGGCGCTTCACGTCGCCGCCGGCAGCGAAGTCGGTGCCCGCTTACATGATGTTGAGCGGCACGAGCATGGCGGCGCCGGTGGTGGCCGGCACGGCCGCGCTCGTGCTCGAAGCCAATCCCGGCCTGAGCGCGCATGCGGTGCGCGCCATTCTCGAATTCACCTCTCAGCGCCTCGCCGACACCAACGTGCTCACGCAGGGCGCGGGCTACCTCAATGCCTTCGGCGCGGTGCGGCTCGCCACTGCGATCAACCCGCAGTCGCCGCTCGGGACAATGTGGCTCCAGCAGCCGACATTTCCCTCGGCGGTGGACGCGCTCTTCGACGAGTCGGTCGTCTGGGTCGAAGCAGGTCGTGTGGGGCAATCGCATCCTTCTCGGCAACTCCGCCTACATCAACATGTTTGCGTGGAAGGACAGCGTGCGTTGGGGCAAGAACCTCGACAGCATGGTCTGGGGCGAGTGCGACAGCGACGGCTGCGACAACGTCGTGTGGGGGAACTCCGACAACGTCGTGTGGGGGAACAACGTCGTCTGGGCAACTCGGACAACGTGGTCTGGGGCAATTGCCACGGCCGACGAGCTGCGACAACGTCGTCTGGGGCAACTGCGACGGCGATGGCTGCGACAACGTCGTCTGGGGCAACTGCGCCGACGCCGAGTGCAACAACGTCGTGTGGGGCAACTCCGACAACGTGGTCTGGGGCAACAACGTCGTGTGGGGCGACAACGTCGTCTGGGGCAACTCGGACAACGTGGTCTGGGGCAATTGCGATGGCGACGGCTGCGACAACGTCGTGTGGGGAAACATGCTCTGGCTGGCCGACGGATCGGCGCGCGCCTATTGGGCCTCCAACACCGTCTGGGGTTTCTGGCAGTCCGACTGGGCCGGCGTTAAAGCGTTCAACAACGACAACGTCGTATGGGGCAACGACTATCTGGACAACGTGGTGTGGGGCAACTCCGACAACGTGGTCTGGGGCAACAACGTCGTGTGGGGCAATCTCGTGGATTCTTACGGAGGGGGGCCGCTAATGGAGAAGTTTCCGTTCCAGCCTGAAATGGAGCGAGCTGCAACGATGGCGGCACCATCAGCATGGTTGTTGAGCAGAGCCCGGACGTCACGACGACGTCCGACTGGCGCCAGGCGCTGCCGACGATGGGCGGCCTTCTCGTCACGCTGCGCGAGCTTCGCGTGGAAGACGCGCCGGTGCTGCTCGCGATGTTGACGACCGCTGAGGTCTCGCGGTTCATCTCGCCGCCGCCGACGACGGTCGAGGGCTTCGAGCAGTTCATTGCGTTTACCCATCAGGAGCGGCAGGCCGGTCGCTTCGTCTGCTTTGGCGTCGTGCCCAACGGCATGACGCGCGCTGTGGGCATCTTCCAGGTGCGGCAGATCGACGGCGGCTTCAGCATGGCCGAGTGGGGCTTTGCCCTCGGCTCCGCGTTCTGGGGAACGGGCGTATTCGCCGAAGGCGCGAAGCTCGTGCTCGATTTCGCTTTCGGCACGATGGGCATTCACCGGCTCGAAGCCCGCGCGGCCGTGGCCAACGGCCGCGGCAACGGGGCGCTCCGGAAAGTCGGCGCCGTGCAGGAGGGAGTGCTGCGCCGCTCGTTCCTCCGCAACGGCGAGTATCACGACCAGGTGCTGTGGTCCATTCTTGCCGAAGACTGGCGTTTCCAGCGTGCGGTCGTCAAGGTGATGGTCCACTAGCTGGCGGCTTTCGCGGCCACTATCGTTCGGTAAACGTTGTTTGGGCTCGAGCGCTCCAGGGGCGCTCGAGCCTTTTTTTGCGGGGAACGGCAAGCCCGATACGAGACGGTCGGCGACGACCGGGCATGAAACCACGCGCCTCCGTCGCGTCGCGGACGATCGGTGTGCGGAAGCACGGACGTTACACTTGGCGGGTTGAACGTCTCGGACTTCGATTTCGACCTTCCGCCGGAGCTCATTGCGCAGGAACCGCCGCGCGAGCGTGGTGCGTCGCGGCTTCTCTCCCTGAACCGCGCCAGCGGCGTCGTCGCCGATCATTCGTTTCACGATTTGCCCTCGCTGCTGAGGCACGGCGATCTTCTCGTCGTCAATAACACGCGTGTGTTCCCGGCGCGGCTCCTGGGGCGGCGATTGCCAGGCGGGGGCGCAGTCGAGTGCCTGCTCGTCCGTCGCGTGCGCGAGGAAGAAACCAGCGAGATCTGGGAAGCGCTCGTGCATCCCGGACAGCGTTTGAAGCCCGGCTCGCGCATGGAGTTCACCGGCCCGGGTGGGTTCGTTCACGGCGAGGTCCTGGAGCAGCATTTTCACGGCCGCCGCACGGTACGGCTCTGGAGCGAGTCGGCAACGCTGAGCGAGGCGGTGGACGCAATCGGCCACGTGCCACTGCCGCCGTACATCAAGCGCGCCGATCGGCCGCCGGACCGTGAGCGCTACCAAACCGTCTATGCACAAACGCGAGGGTCGATCGCCGCGCCTACAGCGGGCCTTCACTTCACTCCCGAGTTGCTCGCGTCGCTCGCGGCGGCGCGGCGTGGAGCAGACGGCGATCACGCTGCACGTCGGGTACGGCACGTTTCAGCCGGTCCGCGCCGACGACGTCGAAGAACATCGCATGGACGCGGAGGAGTGCGAGGTGTCTCCCGAAGCCGCCGGTCGATTGTCCCGGGCGATTGCCGACGGCCGACGCGTCATCGCCGTCGGTACCACGACCACGCGGACGCTGGAGTCATCGAGCGTGACGCCGGAAGGCCAGGTGTTGCCGGGCCGCGGCGCGACCGACGTGTTCATTCGTCCGGGGTACCGGTTCCGCCTCGTCTCCGGCCTCGATCACCAACTTTCACCTTCCGCGATCCTCACTCCTGATGCTGGTCGCAGCGTTTGCCGGCCGCGAGCGCCGTGCTCGATGCCTACCGCCATGCTATCGCGCATCGCTATCGGTTCTATAGTTATGGCGATGCAATGGCAATTCTCTAGGGTGCCTGGAGTGCCTTAAGGTGCCATTGGTGCCTTGTAGTGCTCGGTGCTTCGGTGCTGCGGCGTAGGGCGCTCGCAGACTCACCTGCTTCGGAGCGAGAAGACCGCGCATGTCGCACCAGGCATCAATGCACTAGCACCAAGCACTTCGCACTTAAGGCACTATAGGCACCTCAGGCGACCTCGAAATGAAAATCCCGTACGAAGAATTCGATCTCAGCGGCGTCAAAACGTATCCGCTTGAGTCGCGCGCAAGAGCAAGGCGCACGTGTCGGCGTTTGCGCAGGCCGTACCAGGCGGGCAGCGGCGTGCCGGGCTGCTGGCCTCGCTGCCGGCGATGCTGGCCGGCGGCGGACTTTCGTGCCGTCGTCGAGGCGATTGTCGGCGCGCGCGGCGCGCCGAGCGAGCCATCATCTGGGGCATCGGCGCGCACGTCATCAAGACCGGGCTGTCGCCGATCCTGATCGATCTGATGGAGCGCGGGTTCGTGTCGGCGATCGCCACCAACGGCGCGGGCATCATTCACGATTTCGAGATCGCGCTCGCCGGCGCGACCTCCGAGGACGTCGACGCGGCCCTTGGGCCCGGGCGAGTTCGGCATGGCCGAGGAAACGGCGACGCTGCTGAACACGCGCGATCATCGACGGCGTCGGGCGAGGTCTCGGGCTCGGCCAGTCGGTGGCGCACTTTCTCGGCGGACCAGCATCCGCCATACGAGCGCTACAGCATCGCGGCCACGGCGTGGCGGCTCGAGATTCCGTTGACTGTGCACGTCGCGATCGGCACCGACATCATGCACATGCATCCGCTGGCGTCGGGTGCGGCGCATCGGCGAGGGCAGCCTGCGCGACTTCCGCTATTTCACGTCGGCGGTTGCGCGGCTCGCGCGGCGGCGTGTATCTCAATTGCGGGTCGGCGGTGATTCTGCCCGAAGTCTTTCTCAAAGCCGTCGCGCTGGCGCGCAATCAGGGCCGCTCGCTCGACGGCTGACGACAGTCAATCTGGATTTCCTGCGGCACTACCGGCCGCTGACCAACGTCGTCGTCGCGGCCGACCGCGGGCATCGGCCGTGGCTATTCGCTGACTGGGCATCACGAGCTGCTGATTCCGCTGCTGGCGGCGGCGCTTGATCGAGGAGGCCGTCGGCTGTGAGCGCTGGCGTAGGCGCGCTGGCGCCGCTGGGCGCTCGCTGGCCGGCGGCCTCATCGGCGCGAGTTTCTATCTCTGGATTGGCGGGCTCGCGCTCTTCGATCCGACCGAGATCGCTTGGGTGATGAAGCTCGATTGGCGTATCCACTTTCTCGGCTGGCATTTCTTCCGCAGCGAGCCGTGGCACTGGCCGCCCGGGACGCATCGACGAGCTATTACGCAGCCGATCGGCACGGCCATCGGCTTCACCGATTCGATCCCGCTCGCTCGCGTTGCTCTTCAAGCCGTTCTCGGCGATGCTGCCGATGCCGTTTCAGTACATTGGCTCTGGCTGTTCGCTTGCTTCGTCCTGCAGGGCGTCGTTCGGCGCGTTCTGATCACGCGCCTCTGGACGCGAACAGCTTGGTTCAGTCGCCGGCGGCGATGTTGTTCGTGCTCGTGCCGACGCTGCTGACGCGTCGGTCATCCGGCGCTCTGCGCGCACTGGCTGCTGCTGTGGGCGCTGTGGATTTACCTTCGTGACAGCCGAGTCGCGGCAACGCGCGCGCTGGCGGCGTGCACGCGCAATTGGATTGCTGGCGGGACTTCATTCACCCGTATCCTCGCGATGTCATGGCGATGGCGCCTGCTGGCCGCTGCTACGTCGTGATCCGCGATCGCTCCGCGTCTGCCGCCGATCGACCGGCGCTGGCCGCCGTCGTCGCTGCCTGTTGGCTGGTGGGCGTCAGGACTGTTCACGGTCAGTCGGGCGCGGACGACCTCGCGTCCGACGGGCTCGGGTACTACTCGATGAATCTGCTCAGCCCGGTCACCCCGTCCGGCTGGTCGGCGTCTGCTGCCGGAGCTGCCGCTCGCGACCGGCGGCCAGGCATTCGAAGGCTTTCAGTATCTCGGCGCCGGCGTGCTGGCGCTTGCTCGTGATAGCCGCGGTCATTGCGTCTGGCGCCGCACCGCCTGGCCGTGGCGGGCGGCGGTGCCGTTGCCGATCTGTCGTCGCGCTTCGGCGCTTTACGCGCTCAGCCCGCGCGTCACGTTTGGCAACCAGGTCGTGCTCGACGTGACCAACCCGGCGCTCGATCGGCTGGCGTTGTTCCGCGCGACCGGACGCTTTTTCTGGCCCGCGCGTACCTGGTACTGACCGCCATCGATCGCCAGTCGTCGTGACACGCTTCAGGCCACGTGGCCGCGACGTGATGCTCGCGCGCCGCCATCGCGCTGCAGTTCGCCGATCTCGCGCGCCTCACTCTGAGCGGCGCGCGACAGCCGCGAGTGCCGAATTCCACGCCTGGCAGACAGCCGTTGCCGTCACCCGTCTGGCACCGGTCGTTGCCGCACTACGATCACCATCGTGCTCTACCGTCCCGCGCAATGCGGCCGGCCCGCTTGGCTTCGAAGCGCCGGCCTATCTCGCGGGACTCATGGGTTGAGCATCAATTCGGCGCGAAGTCGCGCGCTTCAACGGGACGCGCGCAGCGCGTACTGCGCAGCGACTGCGGCGCGACTTCGACGCCGGCGTGGTCGCCGACGATGCGCGTGTATCTTGCTCGAACCGCGATCTGCTCGACGCGTTCCGGCCACGGCGGGCAAGCCGGTCGGTGTGCGGCACGATCGACGCCACGCCGATCTGCGTGACCGCCGAGTCGTACGAAGCGTGGGGGAGCTCGCGGCGCTCAACTGATTCACGCCGAAGGCCGCGCTTGTCGCTCATCGTGCCGGCCTATCAGGAAGGGCGACGCTATCGCCGCCAGCCTTCGCGTGATCCGTCGCCGCTGCCGCGCACGACCGGCCTGCCGTTCGAACTGATCGTCGTTGACGATGGATCGACGGACGAGACGTGGGAGCGAGCTGCAAGCGCTGCGCGCGGAGATTCCGGAGCTGGTCGCGATGCGTCTGTCGCGCAACTTCGGCAAAGGAGGGCGCGATCGCCGCGGGACTGGACCATGCGACCGGCGACGCCTGCATCGTGCTCGACGCGGATCTGCAGCATCCGCCGCGCTGATTCCAGAGATGGTGCGGCTCTGGCGGAGCCGAGGGCTGGGATGTGGTCGAAGGCGTGAAGTCGAATCGCGGCCGCGAGTCGCTCGTCGCATCGCGTCGATCACGCGAGCGTTCTATCGGGTCGCCGGCTGGCTGACCGGATACAACCTGCAGGACGCCTCCGATTTCAAGCTGCTCGATCGGCGCGTGGTGGACGAATGGCGCCGCTTCGGCGAGCGCGATCACGTTCTTCCGCGGGCTGGTGGCGTGGCTCGGGATTCCGGCGCACGCAGGTGCTGTTCGAGGTGCCGCCGCGTCAGCGTGGGCGCGTCGCGCTGGTCGTTCGACCAGCTCGTGCCGGCCTCGCCGATCCACGCGGTCACGTCGTTTTCGGCGATGCCGCTGCAGATCGTGACCGTGCTGGGCTCGTCGACGCTGGTCATCGCGGCCGGCGATCGGCGTGCAGGCGCTGCGGCTGTGGTATCGCGGGACGCGCGATGCCAGGCTTCACGACGGTCGTCCTGCTCGCAGTTGATCATCGGCGGCTTTCTGATGGTGAGTCTCGGCATCATCGGCACCTACATCGCGCGCATCTACGACGAGGTCAAGGGGCGCCCGCGCTACATCGTGCGCGACGTGTTGAAGCGATGAGAGCCGCCGACTCTCTGCGGATGCTCGGTCGCCGCGCTCATCATCTGGGCGGGACGCACGCGCTTGCTCGATCCACGTGAAGTGGGCTGGGCGATGCACGGCGACTGGCAAGTGCATTTTCTCGGTTGGCAGTTCTTCCGACACGAGCCGTGGCAGTGGCCGCCTGGTGCGATCCGCAAGCTTCATGGAACCAATCGGCACCTCGCTGGGCTATACCGATTCCATTCCGCTCGTCGCGTTCGTGCTGAAGCCGATCGCAGCGTTGGCTGCCCGAACCGCTGCAGTATCTCGGCGTCTGGTTCGTGTCTGTTTGCGCTGCAAGGATTTTTCGGTGCGCTGCGTCATGTGCACGTGGACGCGACGGCAGGTGTTGCAGGTCGATCGGCGCGCTGTTGTTCATTTTCTGTTCCCGGCGCTTTTGCCCGCATCGCGCACCCGGCATTATGCGCGCACTGGCTGATTGTTGTGGGCGCTCTGGCTCAATTGGCGGCCGAGCCGAGCCTGACACGCGACGCGGCTGCATCACGCCGCGATCGGGTTGGTCAGTGCGCTCGTGCATCCGTACTTGCGGTGATGGTGCTCGCCCTGCTGGTTGCGCTTGCGGGGCAGCGCGTGCTCGTGCGCGCGCGCAGCTCGGCAGGCGCGGTCCGTTCTGGCCACTCGCGGTCGCGAGCGATGCTCGCGACCGGATGGTGGGCGTCGGGCCTGTTCGTGTTCGCCGGGCGACATGACCGATCTCAAAGCGCTGGACTGTGTACTCGATGAATCTCCTGTCGATCGTCAACCCGGAGATCTGATCGTCGCTCCTCTCCGGCTTTGCGGTCGTCTCACTCTCACAATTCGGTGAAGGTTTCAACTATTTCGGCGTCGGTGTGCTTCGTGCATGTGTTGCGCGGCGCTGCCGATCGCGTTGGTCGACGGAGCTGGCGGCTCGCTGCCATGCCGCTCGACGCCGTGTTGTTGGGTTGTGCCATCTACGCGATGCTTCCGCAGGTCGCCATCGGCCGTCGCGTGCTCTTCGATGTCTCGTCGGATTTCGCCGTCTTTGACGTATTCCGCTCGACCGGGCGCTTCTTCTGGCCGGTCGGTTACGCAGCTTTTCGCCGCTGCGGTTGGCGTGATCGCGCCGAGAACTGCCGGTGCAGTGGCGACCGTTGTGATCCTCGCGAGTGCGCTGGCGCTGCAGCTCGTTGATCTGCACAAGTGGTGGCTCAGCATGCACAACGGCTCGCGGGCAGCTGAGTTCTACGCGCTGGAACACGCGACTCGACGCCCCCGAAATGGCGCGAGCTGCTGCCGCATTATAGCCATCTCGGCTGTATTACCGGAGTTCTGCCGTGGCCCGGTCGCGGCGCCGACCGGCGCGACGCGTCCTATCTGGCAGGCATCCATGGCTCGGCCATCAACGATGGTTCTGCGGCCCGCGTCGCGCCGGCGCGACAGTCCGCCGCGTGCAACGCGCCTATGGGGACGACTTCGCCCGCGGCTTCATGGACGATGAGACGGTATACCTGCTGGCGCCTGCCGTGTCGCGGAATTCCAGGCGCGGGTCGGCGACGACCGCGCATGCCGGACCATCGATAGCGTGACGGCGTGCGTCAGTAGCCGCTCGCTCGACCCGGCGGAGTTTCGCCGTGACCACACCGACGGCGCGAACGCGACGCGATCGCGATATCCGGCGACTATCAGGCAAAGGCGCTGCAGTCGCCTCGAGCGGCGCAGCGCTTCTGGCATGCCGCGAAGCTGCGTATCATCGATCGCGTGGCGCCCGCCCGGCCAGGCGCGCGGATCGCCGATGCGGGTTGCGGTTCGGGCGTCATCACCGCGCACCTCGCCCAGACGGCGCGAGAGGTTGTCGGATTTGATTCGAACCCGTCAGCAGTCGACTACGCGGGTTCCGCGTACCCCGGATTGCCTGTCCGATTTGTGCTGGGTCCGTTCGATGACATTCGCCGCGCAAGGGCCATTCGAGCAGTTCTATTGCCTCGAGGTGCTCGAGCATCTCTACGAAGCAGCAGGCGATCGAGACGCTGCGGTCTTTGCGCGCGCGGCCGCGCCAGGCGCCGAGCTCTTCGTCACGACGCCGAATGCACGGAGTGCATGGCCGGCGATCGAGTGGACGCTTGATACCTTCGGCCTGGTGCCAACGTTCGACGAGGCGCAGCATTTGACGCTCTTCAGCGCGAACGACGCTTGCAGCGCGCGATGCCGCTGCCGGATGGGCGGTTCAGGAGATCGGGACGTTCAATGGTGTCGCGCCCTTCTTGGCGCCGAGTCGCGGAGACGTTGGCGCGCGCCGGCCGAGCGCCTAGAGTTTGCGACGCGCTGGTGATGCCCTACAACCTGCTGTACTGCCGTAGTACAAATCATCGGTTCAGGCCGCTCGTGACCGATTGCGAGAGCGTGGTGGCCGTCACGTCTCCGGGCCGGAGTAGCTCAGCTGGTTAGAGCGGGCGTCTCATAAGCGCCAGGTCCGCGGTTCGAGTCCGCGCTCCGGCACCAGTTCGGCACTTCGCTAGCGACTTCGGGTGCCGAAGTGCGGAACTGCCGGGCGTGTAGGCGCTGTTCTTGGACCGGAATGACCTTGCTCAATCGCCGTTCAGTCAGGACTACGCTCTGATCGTCCACGCGACTTCTCTTCAGAATCGCGTTCGCCGTTGCGGCGCGCCATGCTCGGCGCCGGAGACGCGTGTGATCGCGGCGCTCTCGGGTGGCGCAGATTCCGTCGCGATGCTGTTGCTGCTTGCACGAACTGCACGACGCGCGGCGATCTCGTGCTCGAGCGGCGCGTTGCATCTCAATCACGGCATGCGCGGCGATGAGCGCGACGAGGACCAGCGTTCTTGCCGGACTCTGCGCACGCTCGCAGTGCCGTTCGTGCCGACTCGCGTCGACGTGCCGGCCGCTGGCGTCGCGCCGACCGGTCTGTCCATCGAAGTCGCCGCCCGGCGCGCACGCCAACAATTTCTGCGCGACGTGTCGTGCGCACGGCGGGCGGCGGACGTCGTCGCGACGGCGCACACCGAAGACGATCAGGCCGAAACCGTGCTGCTGCGCATCGTGCGCGGCGCGGGAGGTCGCGGGCTCGGCGGGCATCCGCCCGCGGCGCGAGCACCTGATTCGGCCGCTGCTTGGCGACTCGCGCGCAGGAACTTGCGCCGAGCTGGCTCGCGCGCGGCCAAGCCTGGCGCGAGGACCCGACCAATGCCGACCTTGCGAACCCGCGCAACCGCATGCGCGCACGAATTGCTGCCGTATCGTCGCGACGCATTTCAACCCGTCGATTACCCGTGCGCTGGCGCGCCTGGCCGACGTCGCCGGACTGACGAGCCTGGCTGGAGCAGGTGGTCGACGGGCTCGCCGGCGTCGCGCCATTCAGACCACCGACACGGCCAGTGTGTCTCTAGATATCTCCGCGGTCCGGCAGCATCACCCGGCGCTTGCGCGCCGGTTGGCCCGCCGGGCACTCGAAACTGCCAACCCGGGCCGGTCTCATAGCGTCGAAGACGTCGATCTGGTGCTCGCCATTGTCGCCGGGGAACCCGCCGCGGCTGAGATTTCCGGCCTTCGCGTGGAACGTTTTCGCGATTCCGCAGTCTTAGTAAAGAGGGCGCCCGCCGCGCGCCCGCGCCGCCGCGGTCTCGGCGCGGCGTGACCCCACGGCCATCAAGGCCGTGTTACTTTTAGATTTACGGCGATTTTCGACGCCTGGAGGCAGAGTTGAATTCCACGCTGAAGAGCCTCGTGTTCTGGATGGTGCTCATTGCCGTCGCGGTCTTGGTCTGGAACTTCTCGTCGAAGTTTCAGCGCGCCGAGACCCCGATGAGTTTCAGCGAGTTCATCTCGATGACCGACTCGGGCCAGGTCTCCAGTGTCACCATCACTGGCAACGAGATCACCGGCCGCAGCAAGTCCAACGAGAGCTTCAAGACCACCGCGCCGACGCAGTACGAAGGTCTCGTCAACCGTCTGATCGATCGCAACGTCATCGTCAATGCGAAGGAGCCGGCGGCGTCGCCGTGGGCGGCGTTGCTCTACTCGTGGGCGCCGATCCTGCTGATGATCGGATTCTGGATTTTCTTCATGCGCCAGGTGCAGAGCGGTGGTAACAAGGCGCTCTCGTTCGGCAAGAGCAAAGCCAAGCTCTCTTCCTCGGCGCAGAAGAAAGTGACCTTCCGCGACGTCGCCGGCGTGGACGAAGCCAAAGAAGAACTTCAGGAAATCATCGACTTCCTCAAGGAGCCGCAGAAGTTCCAGAAGCTCGGTGGACGCATCCCCAAGGGCGTGCTGCTCATGGGGCCGCCGGGAACCGGCAAGACGCTGCTCGCGCGCGCCGTGGCCGGCGAAGCGAACGTGCCGTTCTTCTCGATCAGCGGCTCCGACTTCGTCGAGATGTTCGTCGGCGTCGGCGCCTCGCGCGTCCGCGACCTGTTCGAGCAGGGCAAGAAGAACGCGCCCTGCATCATCTTCATCGACGAGATCGACGCGGTCGGGCGTCATCGCGGCGCCGGTCTCGGCGGCGGACACGACGAACGCGAGCAGACGCTCAACCAGCTGCTCGTCGAGATGGACGGCTTCGAGTCGAACGAAGGCGTCATCCTCATGGCCGCGACCAATCGACCCGACGTGCTCGATCCCGCGCTCCTGCGGCCCGGCCGCTTCGATCGCCGCGTGATCGTCAATCGTCCCGACGTCAAGGGACGCGAAGGCATCCTGTCGGTTCACACCCGCAAGATCCCGCTCTCCGACGACGTGGATATCCGCGTGCTGGCGCGCGGCACGGCGGGCTTTCCGGCGCGGATCTCGCCAATCTGGTCAACGAAGCCGCGCTCAACGCCGCGCGGTTCAACCAGAAGGTCGTCCGCATGTCGGACTTCGAGTACGCCAAGGACAAGGTTCTCATGGGCGTCGAGCGGAAGTCGATGATCGTCACCGAAGAAGAGAAGCGCGTCACGGCCGTGCACGAAGCCGGTCACGCGCTGCTCGCCGTGCTGCTGCCGCATGCCGATCCGATCCACAAGGTCACGATCATTCCGCGCGGTATGGCGCTCGGCCTCACGCAGCAGCTCCCGGTGGACGAGAAGCACAACTACTCACGTCTGTATCTCAACGACACGATCGCCATCCTGCTCGGCGGACGCATCGCCGAAGAGCTCACCACCGGCAACATCACCACCGGCGCCGGCAACGATCTGGAGCGGGCCACCGACCTCGCTCGCAAGATGGTCTGCGAGTGGGGGATGAGCGACGCCATGGGCCCGCTCACCTTTGGCAAGAAGGAGGAGCAGATCTTCCTCGGCCGCGAGATCGCGCAGCATCAGGACTACAGCGAAGACACCGCGCTGCGCATCGACGCCGAGGTCAAGCGCTTCGTCATGGACGCGCTACGCGCGCGCGACCCAGCTGCTCAGCGGCAACAAGAAGGCGCTCCTCGACATCGCCGACGCGCTGCTCGCGCGCGAAGTCGCTCGACGCCGAACAGGTCCAAAAGCTGGCCAAGGGCGACGCGCTCGACGACGTCCCGGCGGTTGCCAGCGCGCCGCCGCCGTCCGGCGACACGCGCGACCGTGCCGCGACAAGGAGCGGCCGCCGATCGTTCCGCAGCTTCAGAAGCCGCTCGGCGCAGGAATAGCGCGTCTACGTCTGCGGCCGGCCGCCCGGGTCGTCCTGTGGCGCCGACCCGTAGACTGTAGACGTGATAGCCCCAGTCGTCCCCGCGCCGGACTTTCAGTCTGCCGCTTCCGGATCGGCCGGCGTTGTGCCTCGGCGACCGCACGCTCGTCATGGGCGTGCTCAACATCACTCCCGATTCGTTTTCAGACGGTGGTGAGGCGCTCGACCCGGCGCGCGCGATCGATCTCGCGCTCGCGATGGAGGCGCAGGGCGCCGACATCATCGACGTCGGCGCGGAGTCCACGCGGCCCGGCGCCGTTGCGCTCGATAGCGAGGACGAGTGGGCGCGGCTGCGTCCTGTGCTCAAGGCGCTGCCGCATCGGCTGCGCGTGCCCGTGTCGGTCGATACCTACAAGTGCGATGTGGCCCGCCGTGCGCTCGACACCGGCGTCGCACATCGTCAACGACATCAGTGGCCTGGGGTATGATGCCCGCCTGGGCGCGCTCGTCGCGTCGCGTGGCGCAGCGCTCGTGCTGATGCACACGCGGGGGCGCTCGGGCGACATGTACAAGCAGGCCATCTACGACGACGTGACCGCGGACGTGACGCGCGAGCTGCAGCGCAGCATCGAGCGGGCAATCGGCCACGGCGTCAAGTGGGATCGCCTGATCGTCGATCCCGGGTCTCGGCTTCGCCAAGCGCGCCGAACACAGCTTTGCGGCGCTGGCGCAACTCGAACGGTTTTCCGCGCTCGGCCGGCCACTCCTCGTCGGTCCCTCACGCAAGTCGTTTCTGACCGCCGCCGCCGGACAGCGGCCGCCCGCCGAGCGCGACTGGGCGACGGCGGCCGCCGTGACCGCCGCGGTACTGGCCGGTGCGCACATCGTGCGTGTGCACCGGGTTGGCGAGATGGTGCAGGTGGTTCGGGTCGCCGACGCGATTCGAAGCGCCTCATGACCTGGCTCACCGATCTCCTGCAGCGGCCGCCGGTCACTTGGTGGGACGTCCTCGACATCATGATCGTGTCGGTCGTCGTCTACGAGGTCCTCAAGCTCATTCGCGGCACGCACGCCGTGCAGATGGCGATGGGCATCGCACTGCTGGTGGGCATGTTCTACATGTCGCGAGGACTGCAGCTCGAAACCGTCAACTGGCTCATTCGCAACGTCGTCGGCTACGTCGTATTTGCGGCGATTGTCCTGATGCAGGCCGACATCCGGCGCGCGCTCGGCATGATCGGCCGCGCGCCGTTCTTTCGCCTCTTCCGCCGGTTCGAACGTGCGTCGCCTGACGACGAGGCGGTCGAAGAGCTCGTGGTCGGCGCGCGTGCGCTGGCGGCGCAGACGAATCGGCGCGATCATCGTCATCGAGCGCTCGATCGGGCTGCGCAACTACATCGAGAGCGGCATCCCGCTCGACGCGCGGCTGACCTCTGACCTTCTCGTGAGCATCTTTCCAGGTGGCCTCGCCGCTGCATGACGGCGCGGTCATCATCCAGGGCGATCGAATTGCCGCGGCGTCGTGCTTTCTGCCGCTCACGGTCAATCCGCGGCTGAGCCGTGAGCTCGGATCGCGCCATCGCGCCGCGATCGGCGTCACCGAGGAGAACGACGCCGTTGCGCATCGTAGTGTCCGAGGAGACCGGCGCCATCTCCCTGACGATGGACGGTGGGATCGTGCGCAGCGTCGAGCCGGACGTACTGCGCGCGCGGTTGGCGGCGCTTGATGCCGAAGACGCGGGCCGTCGGAGCGCCGCGCGCCGGATACTCGCTGAACTGATGGCGGCCTTCCCGTTTCGCAACATCGGCCTGAAGTTTCTCTCGATCTGCATCGCCGCGCTTGCTCTGGCTGGTGGTGGCCGGCGATCGCGTCGTCGAGCGCTCGCTGCGTGTGCCGGTCGAGTATCAGAATCTGCCGCCGACCCTCGAGATCGTCGGCGATCCGCCGGAGTCGGTGGACGTCCGGCTGCGCGGCTCGTCCGGCGCGCTGGGACGGCTCGGGCCGGGCGATACCTCGGCTGATCCTCGATCTGCGCACCGCCCGTCCCGGCCGCCGGCTCTTTCATCTCACGCCGGCGCAGGTCAAGGTGCCGTACGGCGTCGACGTGGTTCAGGTGAGCCCTGCGACACTGCCCATCGAGTTCGAGAATTCGGCGGTCCGCATCCTGCAGCGTGCGACCGTCTCTCGAGGGCAATCCGGCCCCAGGGTTCGAGGTGTTGGGCGTGACGTCCGATCCTGCGACGGTGGAGGTGATCGGTCCGGAGAGCTCGCTGCGCGGGCTGGACGAGGCGATGACCGAGCCGGTGTCGATCGCCAGCGCGCGCGGCGCCGGTTCGCGAGCTCGTGACCGTGGGCGTCGCCGATCCCAGCGTGCGCCTGCGCAAGCCGCAGACGGCGGCGGTCAGCGTCCAGATCGGCCCCGGCGCGTCTACGCGGACCGTGTCGGCGGTGCCGATTACGATTGCCAATGCGCCGGCTGGGATGCGCGTGCGATCTGTTGACGCCGCCACCGTGACGGTCGAGGTCAAAGGGACCCAAGCGGCGATCGAAGCGTTGACGCCGGACGGCCTGCAGGCGCGAGTCGACGCGGCGAATCTCGGCCCTGGCGATCACAGGGTGGACGTGCAGGTGCGCGCGCGGTCGGGCTTGAGCGTCGTGTCGGTCGAGCCGAGCGAGGCGAGATTGAGGATCACGAAACCGTGAAGCTTTTTGGAACAGACGGTATCCGAGGGAAGGCGGGAGCCCCGCCGCTCGATCCGCGCACGATCAGCCGCCTTGGCGCCGCTCTCGTCGCCGCGCTCCCCGGCAACGGATCCGCCACCCCCCGCCGCGTGCTGATTGGTCGCGACACGCGTGAATCGGGCGAGTGGATCGAACGCGAGCTGGCCCATGGCATTGTCGGCCAGGGCGCCTCGGTGTTTTGCGGTCGGCGTCATTCCGACGCCGGCGGTCGCCTATCTCACCCGCAGCGACTCGTTCGACGTCGGCGTCGTGATCTCGGCCTCGCACAATCCGTACGAAGACAACGGCATCAAGGTGTTCTCCGGGCGCGGCGAGAAAGCTGGGCGAGGCGCTCGAGCGCGCCTTCGAGCGTCTCGTAGCGGACGAGTCGTGGATCGTCTCGCCGGCTGCCGCTTCGGCGCCCAGTGCCGACCTGTCGGCGCATTACGTGGAGCACCTCCGGCAGATTCTCGACTCGGCAGGACCGCTGCGCGGCAGCCGCGTTGTGGTCGATTGCGCGAACGGCGCCACGGTCACGGTGGCGCCGGCGTTGTTTCGCGATCTCGGATTCGACGTCGTCACGATCGGCGATCAGCCAAACGGGCGCAACATCAACCTGCATTGCGGGTCCACCGATCTCGACGCCTTAAAGGAGAGGGTCCAGGCGACAGGTGCGCGCCTCGGCGTCGCCTTCGACGGCGACGGCGATCGCGCGCTGTTCGCAGACGCGCACGGACAGACCGTAGACGGCGACGCAGTGCTCCTGATGGCCGCCGATCAACTGCAGAAGGAGGGGCGGCTGGCCGGCAACATCGTCGTCGCGACGGTGATGAGCAACATCGGCCTCGAGATGGCACTCCGCGCTCGCGGCATTCAGCTGGTGCGCGCGCCAGTCGGCGACAAGTATGTGATGGAAGAAATGGTCAAGCGCGGGAGCACGCTGGGCGGCGAGCAATCCGGCCACATCATCTTCGCCGATCACCTGTTCACCGGCGACGGCATCGCCACGGCGCTGCACGTCCTGCGAATCATGGCAGTCACCGGCAAGGAGATTGACGCGCTCGCCCGGCAACTGGTCACGTATCCGCAGGTGCTGGTCAACGTCCGCGTCCGCGAACGCGTCGACTACACCGCCATTCCGGCGATCCAATCGGCGGTGCAGAACGTCGAGGATCGGCTGGCCGGCGAAGGGCGGCTGCTGATTCGCTATTCCGGCACCGAGCCGCTGCTCCGCATCATGCTCGAAGGCAAAGACGATGGTGACATTCGCAAGTGGGCGAACGACATCGCCGATGTCGTGCGATCGCATCTGGCGTGAGACTGTTCCCGCGCGACGGCGGCATCGTCACGCGCTGAGGCTGGCCGCAGGAACGTGATGCATCGAGCGAAGCTCTCGGTCAACGTCAACAAGGTGGCGACCATCCGCAACTCGCGGGGTGGCCGCCTGCCATCGGTGATCGACGCCGTGCGGGTGTGCCTCGACGCCGGTGCGCCCGGCATCACCGTGCACCCGCGCGCGGATGCGCGTCACATCACACGCGACGACGTCTACAGCGTGGCCGACGAGCTCGCGCCGATGAGAGGTCGCGTCGAGTTCAACATCGAAGGCGATCCGCGCGCCGATCTGATCGAGCTGGTGCTCGACGTGCGCCCGGACCAATGCACGCTGGTGCCGGTCATGCCCGGCGAGATCACCAGCCAGGCGGGCTGGCCGGTGGCGACGCCGCGCGAGGCGCTGGCCGAGACGATTGGCGCATTCAAGAAGGCGGGCGTCCGGGTCAGCCTCTTCGTCGATCCGGAGCCCGGCGTCATCCGCTGGGCGCGCGATCTCGACGCCGACCGCGTCGAGCTCTACACCGAACCGTTCGCGCGCGCGTTCGAACGTGGCCTGGCGGCGGCCGAGGCGAGCTTCGCGACCTATGTCGAAGCGGCAATGGTCGCCCACGAGCTCGGACTCGGGATCAATGCCGGGCACGATCTCGATCTCCGCAACCTCACGCTCTTCCGCACGCTGCCGCATCTCGACGAAGTGTCGATCGGCCACGCGCTGATAAGCCACGCGCTGTTCGTCGGCCTGCGGAAGTCGGTCCAGGACTACCTCTCGGCGCTGGCCGGAACCAATCCATGAGCCGAGACTCGCAGCTGCGGCGGCGCTTCTTCTCGCCGTCGCGCCGCCAGTCATGGCGGCCGGCCGAGCGGTCACGTTCTCGACGAGCGATGGCACGACGCTCGCGGCGGACGCTGTACGAACCACGGCGCGCGTCCGGCGCCGGCGGTGCTGCTGGTGCACATGCTGGGCCGCACCAAGGAAGACTGGGAGCAGCTCGCCAGCCACCTCGAGAGCGCGGGCGCGCTCGTCCTCGCGATCGATCTGCGCGGACACGGCCGCTCGTCGGGATCGATGGCGTCCTCGCGCCGATGGTCGACGATGTGCGGAGCGCGCTCGGCTGGATGGCCGCGCGGCCTGGCGTGCGGCCGGATGGCATCGCGGTGGTCGGCGCGTCGCTCGGCGCCAATCTCGCTGCTGCTCGCGGCGGCCGACAGTCCGGCGGTGCGCGCGATTGCCCTGCTTTCTCCGTCGTCCGATTATCGCGGCGTGCGCCTCGACGCCGCTGCGCTCAAGAGGGTCGCGGGCCGTCCGTTGTGGCTGGCGGCGAGCCTGCACGATCCCTATGCGCTGCGAACGGTCAGAGAGCTGGTCGACCGGATGCGGGCGTGCGCGAACAGCACCTCAGCGAGGCGACGGCGCATGGCACGAACCTGCTGTCTGCCGATCCGGACCTCTCCGCGCGCTAGTGGACTGGCTTCGACGCGCGCTGATATTCTGAGATTTCGACGGTCCATGAAGGCTAGAATCGTTCGTCTTCGCGATCGCGGGGATGCTGTTTGGCGTCATTGTCGGCTGGGTACTCGGCAGCCAGCAGGCGCGGGAACCGCGCGTCCCGCGGCCGCCGCCCGCGGCCGCAGCAATCGTCGTGCGCGCCGCCGCCCGCCAGCAGCCAGCCGGCGCGTGCTCGATCAGAACCAGTGTGCAGGCGCTCGAAGACCATGGCGCAGCAGAATCCGAAGGACCCGCAGCCGCGTGTTCAGTTGGGCAACATGTATCTTCGACGCGGAACGGTACAGCGAAGCGATCACCTGGTACGAGGCGGCGGTTGCGCTCAAGCCGACCGATGCGAATCTCTCGACCGATCTCGGCGTCGCCTACTACTACACCAATCAGCCCGATCGCGCGATCGCGCAGTTCGAGAAATCGCTCGCCGCCGATCCCAAGCACACCAAGACTCTGCTCAACCTCGGCATCGTCAAAGCGTTTGGCAAGCAGGATCTCGATGGCGCGGACGAAGGCGTGGGAGCAGGTGATGGCACTGGCGCCAGCGCAGTCCCGAAGGGCAAGCGGCGAAGAAGGCGCTCGACGGGCTGCGCAACGCGCATCCGGCTGGGAAGCCGGGCGGCACCGGAGGTCAGTAGCCCGTGTTGATTCGGGCGCTGCTCCTCTTTCTTCTGATGCTATTCCTGGTGCGCGCCGTGTGGCGGCTGCTCGGTGGCATCGTGCAGGGCGCATCGGGCGGAGGCGCGGCGCGCGCGGGACGGCCGGCCTCGCCGCCTGCCGTCAAGATGGAACGCGATCCCATCTGCGGCACCTACGTCATTCCGGGCAAGGCGCTCGAGCTCGCGCGCGGACGCGAGCGCCTGTATTTCTGCTCCGAACGCTGCCGCGACGAGTGGGTCAATGCGCACTGAAGAGAAGCTCCGCGCCGACATCGTCGAGATCGGTCGCCGGCTGTGGGAACGCGGCTATGTCGCGTCGAACGACGGCAACATCAGCGTGCGTCTGGACCAGCGGCGACTGATCACGACGCCTGCCGGCGTATCCAAGGGATTCATGACGGCCGAGATGATGGTCGTCACCGACTTCGACGGGCAACAAGGTCGCCGGCGATCGAAAGGCGTCGTCGGAACTGAAGATGCACCTGCAGGTGTATCGCGACCGGCCCGATGCCAACGCCGTGGTGCACGCGCATCCACCCACCGCGACTGGATTCGCCGTGGCCGGCATTCCACTCGATCGCGCCGTGCTGGCGGAAGTCGTCGACCACGCTCGGCAGCATCCCGATCGCTGAGTACGCGACGCCGTCGACCGACGAGATTGCCGGCGGCGTGCAGCAAATATCTGAAGGCGCACGACGGCCTGCTTGCTCGCCAATCACGGTGCGCTCGCGATCGGCCCGGATCTGTTTACCGCGTATTACCGGATGGAGACGATCGAGCATTTCGCGAAGATCAGCCTGGTGACGCGCACGCTGGGGCGCGAGAATCTGCTCTCGCGCCAGGAAGTGCAGCGGTTGCAGGGGCTGCGCGGCATGTATGGCATCGCGTCGCCGGCGCCTGTTTGCACCGACGACACGCTGACGGTGGGACCGGCGGTCAGGTGGAATGCCAGGTGGTGCAGGCGCCCGACAGTCCGCTCCGGGCACGCGGCTCGTTGTCGACGTTCCGGCGCTTGCGCGGGCTGAGCGGCGGCGGCGAAATTCGGCTAACATACCGCGAATTCACGGCACTTATTGAAGATGCGGTACGCAGTCTTCGCTGACGGTGGCTTCGCTGATGGTGGCGGGGTGCCTAAAGTGCCTGGGGTGCTGGCGGTGCTTGGTGCTGCGTGCGTCGTCGGGCTCAATCGAGTTCGTAGGCCGTGGACTGTAGATGGACCGTGGATCGTCCGCGGCAGGAGAGATAAATGGGTGAAGCGCTCGGGATGGTCGAGACCAAAGGGTCTGGTCGCGATGATCGAAGCGGCCGACGCGATGGTCAAGGCCGCCAAGGTGTCGCTCGTCGGCTGGGAAAAGATTGGCGCCGGCTACGTCACGGCAATCGTGCGTGGCGACGTCGCCGCCGTCAAAGCCGCCACCGATGCCGGCGCCGCCGCCGCGCGGCGCGTCGGCGAGCTCGTGTCGGTGCACGTCATTCCGCGTCCGCACGCGAACCTCGAAGACGTCCTGCCGATCGGCAAGGCCAACGCGAAAGCGTAAGGGCACGCAGCTCCCATGATTCTCGCCAGAATCGTGGGCACGGTCGTCGCCACCCGGAAGGATCCGCGCCTGGTCAGCAACAAGCTCCTGCTGGCGCGTCCTGTCGATCCCCGCGATCGTTCCCGCCTCGAAGGCGGCTATCTGGTCGCGGTGGACACCGTCGACGCGGGTGTTGGCGAAACCGTGCTCATCGTCAGCGGCAGCTCCGCGCGGATGGCGTCGGGGATGAAGGACTGTCCGGTCGATGCCGCCGTCGTCGGAATCGTGGACACCGTCGATATCGCGGAGTAGTCGTGCAGATTGCGCGCGTCATCGGCGACGTCGTTGCGACGCGCAAAGAGCCGGCGCTACGAAGGCATCACGCTGCTGGTGATCCAGCCGCTCGCGCCGGACGGAAAAGACAGTGGCCGCCCGCTCGTGGCCGTCGATTCGGTGGGCGCGGGCGTGGGCGAGACGGTGTTCTTCGTGCGCGGCAAGGAAGCGAGCTTCCCGTTCTATCCCGTCGAAGTGCCGGCTGACGCCGGCATCGTCGGGATCGTCGATCACTGGCAGGCGAGCGACGGAGCGCGGCTCGCCCGGCGGGACAGATGATTCTGGCGCGCGTGGTCGGCGAAGTCGTGTCTACGCAGAAGCGCCCGCAGTTCGAGGGCGCCAAGCTGCTGATCCTTCAGCCTGAAACGCCGCGCGGTTCGACGGCCGGCTCGTCACTGCTCGCGATCGATTCGGTCGGCGCCGGGCGCGGCGAGCTCGTGATTGCGGTGCTCGAAGGACGTGCCGCCGGCGAGGCGCTCGGCAAGAAGCTGGCGCCGGTCGATGCCGCGATTCTTGGTATCGTGGATCACGTGGACGTGCAGCGAATGACACGACGACGAACTGCGGGCGCTGGTGCGTGATGCTATTGCGCGTCACCTCGGCGCGCCGCAGCCGGCGCGGCCTCGCCGGCGCAAGTGCCCGTGCCGCTCTGGCGCTCGCATCCGAGCTTCGGCAAGTATCTGGTGCCCAACGGCACCGAGCAGGACGGACCGTGCCTGATTGAGCCGGCGGTCCACTGCAATCATTGTGGCTTCTGTCAGTCGCACGGCCACTAGCGCCGCATTCTCGAGGCGCCGCGTGACTCGCTTCACTTCTCCTGACGCGGCGGATTCCTTCCGCGGTCCTCTCCCGCCTCGAAGCCGTCTGCGACGGTCGATTTGTATACCGGCCGATCCGCGATTCCGCGCGACGAGCTGCTCGACCACGTGCACGGCAAGCAGGCGCTGATGTGTCTGCTGACCGACCGCATCGACCGCGAAGTGCTCGACGCCGGCCGCGAGCTGAGGATCGTCGCCAACATCGCCGTCGGCTACAACAACATCGACTTCGCGGCCTGCCGCGAGCGCGGCATCGCGGTTACGAACACGCCCGATGTGCTGACTAATGCGTGCGCCGATTTCACGTGGGCGCTGATCCTCGGCATCACGCGGCGGCTTGGCGAAGGCGAGCGCGAGCTGCGGCGCGGCGACTGGAAAGGGTGGGCGCTCGATCATCTGCTCGGCACGGAGCTGCGCGGCAAGCAGCTTGGCATCGTCGGCGTCGGGCGGATCGGCCGCGCGGTGGCAGAAAAGGCGCCGGCGTTCGGCATGACGCGTGGCCTACACCGCGCGCCAGGCCCCGATGACTTCCCGGACGCGGAGTACATGTCGTTCGATCGGCTGCTGGCGACGTCGGACGTCGTGTCGCTGCATTGTCCGCTGACGCCGGAAACGCGTCATCTGATCGATCGCAAGGCGCTGGCCAAGATGAAGCGCTCGCGCGTATCTGATCAACACGTCGCGCGGTCCCGTGGTCGATGAAGCGGCGCTCGCCTGGGCGCTCAAGGAGCGATTGATCGCCGGCGCCGCGCTCGACGTGTACGAGGAAGAGCCGAAGGTTCATCCCGACCTGCTCGGGCTCGAGAACGTCATGCTGATCCCGCATCTGGCGAGCGCCACGACCGAGACCCGCACCGCGATGGCCGATCTCGCCGCGTCGAACGTGATTGCCGTGCTCGAGGGGCGTCCGCCGCTCACGCCGGTATGACGCGCGCTGCGCGCGGCCGTCGCGCAAGCCACCGCCGTCGTCGCGCGTGATGCGGACGCTCGCCCGCGAGATCGACGGCATGGAGCTGCCCGCCATCGAGAAGCTGTCGGAGGAGCACAAAGAAGATCCGTTTCAGATTCTCATCGGCACGCTGCTCTCGGCGCGCACGCAGGACGCGACCACGCATGCCGCCGTCGACGCGGCTCTTTCGCGCCGCGCGCACGCCGAGGACGATGGCGCAAGCTGCCGGTCGAAGCAGATCGAGAAGCTGATTTATCCGGTGAGCTTCTATCGCAACAAGGCGCGCTTCGTGAAGGCGACGTGCGAGGCGCTGGTCGAGCGGTTCGGCGGCAAGGTGCCGGGCACGCTCGACGAGCTGGTCACGCTGCCGGGCGTCGGGCGCAAGACGGCGAACCTGGTGATGATCCTCGGCGTTCCGCAGCCGCGAGAACATCTGCGTCGACACGCACGTCCACCGCATCTCCAATCGCATGGGCTGGGTCCAGACGCGCGATCCGCAACGAGACCGAACAGGCGCTGTATCGCGCGACCGAGCAGGCGGTGGTGGCCGTCATCAATTTGTATCTTCGTCACGTGGGGCCAGAACGTGTGCCGCCCGGTCTACCCGCGCTGCGGCGCGTGCGCGCTGGCCGACGGCATGTCCGAAGATTGGCGTGATCGCGAAGCAGCGTCACGCGCCGAAGCAGCGTCGTGTCGGACCGACGCGCCCAACGACCGTCTCGAATCAGTGTCTTCGTGTAATCTGAGGTTATTCCACCGCTCTGTCTCATCTCAGGAGCGCCTCATGCGATTAGTCCGTTTGCGAGTGCGTTGGCCGTTCTGACGCTGGCCGGCGGCGACGATGATTGCGCAGGGTGGCGCAACGCCGACGACCGAAGCCGACCACGCCACCGGCGGCACCGAAGCGCAGCGATCAGCCGGCGACACGTCTCCGGGCGCCGGTCCGGTCATCGTCGTGGAAACCGAGAAGGGCACGTTCGAGTTCGAGACCTATCCCAACGAAGCGCCGAAGACGGTCAAGCACATCGTCGAGCCTGGTGCAGAAGCGGTTTTACAACGGCCAGCGCGTGCACCGCGTGGTGCCGAACTTCGTGATCCAGATGGGCGACCCGACATCGCGCGACATGACGAAGAAGGAGCAGTGGGGCACAGGTGGTAGCGGAACGCCGATCGGCGCCGCCGAGTTCTCGAAGCTGCGCACGCACGTGCTCGGCGCCGTCGCCATGGCGCACGCGGGCGACGCCAGCCAAGGCCGACAGTCAGTTCTACGTCACGCTGCGTCCGACGCCGCGAGCTCGACGGTCAAGTACACCGTGTTCGGGAAGATCATTTCCGGCATGGACGTCGTGCAGAAGATCGCCGTCGGCGACCGCATCATCAGAGCAACCGTGAAGCGAGGCAAAGTAGCGACTTTGCCTTCGAGCATCGGGTAGCGCTCCACGAGCTCGGCGGCATGGGTGCGGTGACCGGCTCGTCGAGCAGGTGGCGCAGCACCGTCGGCGTCGGCCACGGCCTGCGCCGCGAAATGGTTGTTCAGATACGCGTAGAGCTTCTTCACCTGCGCGCGCGCGGTCTTCACCGCCTGCGCAAAGGGCTTCAGCTCCTCCTCCGAATACAAGTAGTTGTAGCGATCCTCGGATTGCTCGTGTTCCCACCACTGCTCGCGCGTTCCGGCCGTGCAGGCGCATGTAATAGAAGGTCTTCACGTTCGGCATCAGGTCCTGCCGGATGGAGAACCGGAACTTCGGCTCGTCGATCTGCGTCCAGGCAGCGCCGTATTCGTTGAGCAGATCGAAGACGCTCGTGCGGATCGTCGCTCCAGCTCTTGTGGCGGAGTTCGAGCGTCACGGGGTAGTCGCGAAACGTCTGCGAGCAGCCAGCGCAGGTAGTCGCGCGCCTCGGGCGAGTCCTTGAAGCTGGCGGGAAACTGCGCGAGCAGCGCTCCGAGCCGATCTGGCGGCCGCGAGCGGTTCGATCCCGCGTCTTGAACACGTCCACATCGGCGTCGCTGCACGTCGCGAGTCTTGTCGCGCGCCAGCAGCTCGGGATGCGTGAATTTCTGATAGAGCTTGACCGAGAACTCAAAGCCCGGCGGCGTCCGCTCGACCCAGCCGCGGCTCGCGTGCGGCGCGCGGCTGCCCGTAAAACGTGGAGTTCACTTCGACGGTGTTGAACCGTTCGGCGTAGAAGCGCAGCTCGTCGAATCCGCCCGCGGCCGGTCGGCCGGGCCGGGTAGAAAATGCCGTTCCAGGTCCCGCGGCCCGGCGGGTAATTCCACCCTGAAGTCCCGATCGAAGACCGAGCCATCGCCTTACAATGAAGATTCTCGCAGCAATGCTGACCGTCAACGAGATCTTCCACTCGATTCAGGGCGAATCGACGTTCGCCGGCGAGCCATGCGTGTTCGTGCGCCTCACCGCGTGCGATCTGCGCTGCAGCTGGTGTGATACGCCGTACGCGTTCCACGAAGGTCGGAAGATGTCGGTCGACGAGGTCATGGCGAGCGTCGACGGTTACAACTGTCCGCACGGTCGAAGTGACCGGCGGCGAACCGCTGCTGCAGCACGACGTCTATCCGCTCATGAGCCGTCTGCTCGACATCGGGCAAGACCGTGCTGCTCGAAACCGGTGGCCATCGCAGCATCGCGGATGTACCTGCAGGGGTCGTCCGGATCGTGGACGTGAAGTGTCCCGGATCTGGCGAGTCCGACAAGATGGACTGGGACAACCTCAGACGCGTCACGCCGACCGACCAAGTCAAGTTCGTCATCAAGGATCGCGCGGACTACGAGTTCGCCCGCGACGTCATGCACGCGCGAGCGACTGGCCGGGCGCGTCGGCGGCCATCCTGTTCTCGCCGGTACACGGCGTGCATGGACCGCAAAGAGCTCGCCGCGTGGATTCTCGCCGACGCGCTGCCCGTGCGCCTTCAGCTGCAGGCCCACAAATACATCTGGGGCGCCGACGTCCGCGGCGTGTGAGCGTGGCGCGCCGCGCGCCGTCGTCCTGTCTGAGCGGAGGGCTCGACTCCTACACCGCCGCCGCCGTCGCCAGGCGCGACGGCTTCGCCCTGTACGCGCTCGAGCATCCGCTACGGCCAGCGGCATGCGCGCGAGCTCGACGCGGCGCGAGCGGTCGCCGCAGGCGCTCGGCGTGTGCGCAGCACCTCGAGCTGGACGTCGATCTCTCGCGGCATCGGCGGCTCGGCCCTGACGCGGACATCGCTGTCCCAAAGGATCAGCCGATCGATCCGCCGTAGATTCCCGTCACCTACGTGCCCGCGCGCAACACGATCTTTCTTGTCGCTTGCGATGGCGTGGGCGGAGGTGATTGGGCGCGAATGACATCGTCATCGGCGTGAACGCGCTCGATTATTCCGGCTATCCCGATTGCCGGCCGGAGTTCATCGTGGCGTTCGAACAGCTGGCGCGCGCTGGCGACCCGTGCCGGCGTCGAAGGGCAGCCGCTCACGGATCCACACGCCGCTCATCACGCTGTCGAAGGCCGACATCATCACGCGCGGGCTGTCGCTCAGGGCCTCGACTACGGCCTAACCCAGAGCTGTTACGACCCGTTGCCCGATGGGACGGCCGTGCCGGCAGTGCGACAGCTGCCAGCTGCGTGCGGCCGGGTTTCGCGGCAGCCGGCGTGCCCTGATCCGTTGCTCTGCGGCATCCTGCTAACATCGCGCCGTGGCCCTGCCGCTGCGCCGCCAGATCGTCATTCTCAACGCCGCGATTCTGATGCCAGTCGTTCGCCGTCGTCGGCTGGTCGGCGCGGCGGACGTATCCCGAGCAGCTCGAGCAGCTCGACGGCGAAGCCGATCGGTCGCGGCGACGGTCGTGGTGTATCTCGAACGCGGACTGGACATGCCAGCGGTGCAAGCGGTGATCGAAACGATGCCGCTTGCCCGACGGCTCCGTCATCACCATCACCGACGGGCGGAGCATTGTGCTCGCCCGCAGCCGCGACCGGCGACGATACGTCGGCCGTCCGATGGAGTCGCGACCGCTGCGCTATGCGCGACGGTGCCCCACCATCGCACATCCGACAGGGCGTGGACGGCGTCGAGCGCGTGTACGCCAACGCGATCTTCGAGCACGGACCGATGGCTCGTGAGCGCCGGCATTCCCACGCGTGTCGCCTGCGAGCGCGTCTGGCCGATCTTCCGACGCAATGTCGCGCTCACCGTCGGCGGCGACGCTGCTGACGCTGTTGGTCGAGTTCATCGTCGTGCGTCGCTATGTGCGTGCGTTCGACTAGCGCCGTGGCGCGGTCCGAGCGGGTGGCCGCCGGCGATCTGCACGCCGCTTCCGCCGATCCAACATGCCGTCGCTCGAGCTGGAGCGGCTGCAGACATCGTTCATCGAAATGGTGCAGCAAGCTGCGCGAGGCACGAGAAGCGCTGTCGGCCCAGGTCGCGGAAGAGCGCCGGATCCGCGAGGAGCTCGAGCTGCTGCAGCGACAGGTGATTCGTCAGGAGCGGCTGGCGGCGATCGGCGTGCTCGTGTCGGGCGTGGCGCACGAACTGAACAATCCGCTGCAGGCGATTCTCGGCTTCGCCGAGCTGCTGCAGATGCGCGAGGATCTGCCGCCGCAATGCAGGGCCGATCTCGAGCTGATTCAGAAGGAAAGCGCCCGTGCCAGCGCGATCATCCGCAACCTCTCGCGGTTCAGCCGGCAGCAGACGGCGGACGCCGACCTCGGTGCGGCTGCGGGACGTCGTGGCGTCGGTGCTCGAGTTGCGCCAGCGAAAGCTCGACGAAAGCGGCATCGACTTCGACGATGGACGATCGACGAGCACCGGTCCTGAGCCGTCGTTTACCGAGCTGCAGCAGGTGCTGTTGAACTTCCTGATCAACGCCGAGCAGGCCGTCGATGCAGCAGTCCCGGACCGCGCCGCATCGTGATGCGGACGATCGACGTCGACGACCGAGTCCGCCTCGAAGTGCAGGATGCGGGTCCGGGCGTCGCCGCGCGATCACGAAGCCAAGTTGTTTCAGCCGTTCTTCACCACCAAGCCCGCGGGCGAAGGCACCGGGCTGGGCCTGTCGATCAGCTACGGCATCATCCAATCGCACGGCGGGGACGATCGGCTATCGGCCGGCGCCGGGCGGCGGCGCGATGTTCTTTTTCGAGCTGCCGGCGGCAACGTGACGCCGCGGCCGACACGCTAGCGATGACCACACGACTGTATTACCCAGAACCATACCGGACGACGTTCGAGGCGTCGTCACGTCGTGCGATCGCCGCCGGCGATCGATTGCACGTCGTGCTCGATCAGACGGCGTTTTATCCCACGTCAGGCGGACAGCCATTCGACACGGGCACGCTTGGGCGCGGCACGGGTGCGTCGACGTGATCGATCGGGACGACGGTACGCATCACGCATGTCGTCGATCGCGAGCTCGACGTCGGCACGCGCGTGAGCGGCGCGATCGATTGGCCGCGCCGCTTCGACCACATGCAGCAGCACACGGGCCAGCATGTGCTGTCTGCCGCATTCGATCGGCTCGTGCAGCGCCGCACCGAGAGCTTTCATCTGGGCGACGGTGGCGTCGACGATTGATCTCGGCACGCGAAGTGTCGGCGGCGGAAATGCTGGCGGCCGAGGACGAAGCCAATCGCATCGTCTGGGAAGACCGGCCCGTGTCGTCATCCGGTTCGCGTCGGCAGAGGAGGCGGCGACGCTGCCGCTCCGCAAGGAGCCGGCGCGCAGCGGGCCGCTGCGGCTCATCGAAGTCGAAGACTTCGACTTGTCCGCGTGCGGCGGCACGCACGTGGCGCGCACGGGCGCGATCGGCATCATCGCGATCGGCGGGCGCGGAAAAGTTTCGCGGCGGCACACGCGTCGAGTTTCTCTGTGGCAGCTCGCGCGCTCGCACGCTTTCGCGCGTGGCGCGACGCGTTCGCCGCGACCCAGCGGCATCCTCTCGGTCGCGCCGCGCGGAGCTGGCCGGCCGCGGTCGAGCGGTTGCAGGCGGACAGCAAGACGCTGCAGCGCGCGGTTCGCGCGGTGCAGGAGCAGCTCGCTGCGCACGAGGCGAAGCGCGCTCGTCGCACGTGGCGAACGCGTCAGGTGATCGGTTGGTCGTCGTCGAAGCGCTGGACGGGTGGGATGCGGCAGGAATGAAGGCTCTGGCGACGGCCGCCGCTGCCGCGGAGCCGCAGCGCGCGCGATCGCACTTTTTACGACCAGCACGCCGACGCTCGTCGTGGTCGCGCGCGGGAAAGACGCGCGGCGTCGATGCCGGCGCGATTCTCAAGTCACTGGTCGCGCAGTTTGGCGGAAAAGGCGGAGGCAAGCCCGATCTGGCCAAGGCGGGGGGATTGACCGGCGACGGCGAGGAGCTGATTGCAGCGCCCGCGAGCTGCTGCGCGCGAGACTGAGAGCGGCCCGTCAGGCACTCCGGTCGGCCAACGCTTGCCACTACTTTGGCGCCATGCGCAACGCCCCGTCCAACCGGATCACTTCGCCGTTCAACATCTCGTTTTCGATGATGTGCCGCGCCAGCGCGCCGTATTCGGCCGGGCGGCCGAGGCGCGACGGGAACGGCACCTGCTGGCCGAGCGACACGCGCGCGGCTTCGGGCAGCCCGGCGAGCAGCGGCGTGTCGAAGATGCCCGGCGCGATGGTCACGACGCGGATGCCGATCGCCGCGAACTCGCGCGCGATCGGCAGGGTCATCCCGACGATGCCGCCCTTCGACGCCGCGTAGGCGGGCTGGCCGATCTGGCCGTCAAACGCGGCAATCGACGCGGTGTTGACGATCACGCCGCGCTCGCCGCTCGGCTTCGGGCGCGTTCTGCGTCAACACCGCCGCAGCCAGCCGGATCACGTTGAACGTGCCGACCAGGTTGACGCGAATCGTCTTCTCGAACAGATCGAGCGCGTGCGGACCGTTTCGTCCGAGCACCTTGGCCGCGGGACCGATGCCCGCGGCGTTGACGACGCCGTTGCAGACCGCCGAAGGTCGGACACGGCGAGCTCGATCGCGGCCTTGACCTGGTCCTCGCTCGATGACGTCGGCCTGCGCGAAGCGTGGCGCTGGCGCCGAGCGCCTGTTCGGCGGCGCGGCCGGCTTCCGCGTTGACATCGAGGAGCACGACACGCCCGCCGGCGCTGAGAATCGCTTCCGCGGCTGCGCGTCCCAAGTCCCGACGCGCCGCCCGTGACGATGAAGGTCTTGTTCGTGATTTGCATAGCCAGGCTAAAAGCTAACTCGCCTAGCCGCGGGCTTCGACCCGCCTGCACCCGCGAGCTTCGACAAGCATGGCGTAGAATGAAAGGCTGCATGATTCGCTACGAGCATCACTACTACGACGGCGACTGGCAGACGCCGCTCGGCAGCGACACGATCGACGTCGTCTCATCGGCCACCGAGGAAATCGATGGCCGCGTGCCGCGCGGCACAGCCGAAGACGTGGATCGCGCGGTCAAGGCGGCGCGCAAAGCGTTTGACGGCGGCTGGTCGACGACATCGGCGCGAAGAGCGCGCGGCGTGGCTGGAGAAGCTTGCCGCCGCGATGAAGACCCGCGTGCCGCAAGATCGCCGAGGCGATCGCGCACGAAGTCGGCACCGCGATCGGCTACGCGACGCGGGTGCAGGCCGAGTTTCCGATCTCGATGATCGGCCTCAACGCCAAGTTCGTCGCGCGAATACCAAGTTCGAAGAAGAGCTCGGCAACTCGCTCGTCGTCAAGGAACCGATCGGCGTCGTCGGTTGCGTGACGCCGTGGAACTATCCGCTGCATCAGGTGGTCGCGAAGGTCGCGCCGGCGCTCGCCGCCGGGTGCACGTCGTGCTGAAGCCGGCGGAGCTTGCGCCGCTTAGCGCGCTGATGCTCGCCGATGCGGCGCACGAGATCGGCCTGCCTGCCGGCGTGTTCAACGTCGTCTGCGGCGCCGGCCGCGTCGTCGGCGAAGCGATCGTCGCGCATCCCGATGTCGACATGGTCAGCTTCACCGGATCGCTGCAGGCGGGCCGTCGCGTGGCGTCGCTTGCCGGCGACGAGCATCAAGAAAGTGTGCCTCGAGCTCGGCGGCAAGTCGGCGTTCGTCGTGCTTGACGATGCGCCGTTCGACAAGGCGAGTGCCGGCGGGCGTGAACAACTGCATGCAGAACTCGGGGCAGACATGTTCGGCCTGGACCCGCATGCTCGTGCCGCGCGCCACGGCAGGCGGAGGCCATCGAGCTGGCCAGCGCGCAGCTCGCCAAGCTGACGCTCGGCGATCCGTTCGATCCCAAGACCAAGCTCGGGCCGCTCGCGTCCGCAGCACCAGCGCGACACGGTGCTGCGCTACATCGACAAGGGCAAGAAAGAGGGCGCCGAGCTCGTCGCCGGCGGCGGCCGTCCGGCGGGCTTCGAGAAGGGCTTTTACGTCGAGCCGACGATCTTCGCCAACGTCGACAATCGCATGACCATCGCGCAGGAAGAGATTTTCGGGCCCGTGCTCGCGATCGTCCCCTACGACACCGAAGACGACGCCGTGCGGATCGCCAACGATTCGATTTACGGCCTTGCCGGCGGCGTCTGGGCCGGCACGCCGGAAAAAGCGCTGGACGTGGCGCGCCGGCTTCGCACCGGGCAGATCGACATCAACGGCGGGCGCTTCAACGTGCTCGCGCCGTTTGGCGGCTTCAAGAAGTCCGGGATCGGACGCGAGATCGGCCCGCTCGCGCTCGACGAGTTTTTCCAGCTCAAAGTCCATTCAGCGATGCTGAATGTGCATGTTTGCCGCCGCTCGCGGCGGTTCTTTGCCGGCCTCATCCACGTCCTCTCGGGTCCGGATCATCTCGCGGCGGTCGCCCCGCTCGCCGCCGATCGTGATCGTCCCCACTGGCGCGCCGGACTACAGTGGGGCCTCGGCCACACGTCCGGCGTGCTCCTGATCGGTGCGTTACTGCTCGGCTTTCGCGAGCTCATCCCGATCGACGCCATCTCCGCGTACAGCGAACGCATCGTCGGGGTCGTGCTGCTGGCGTCGGGGTCTGGGCGGCGCTGCGCGCGCGCGACGTCCGGCGCATGGTGCGCACGTACGCGCCTGGCGCTCGCGCACGAGCACGCGATAGCACCATCCCGTGTGCACGCCACGCCGCACGCGTGCCTCGTTCGTGATGGGCACCGTCCACGGGGTTGCAGGCAGCTCGCATCTCTTCGGCATCCTCCCCGCGCTCGCCCTGCCGACGCAGTCGGCGGCCGTGTCGTACCTGGCGGGGTTCGGCGTCGGCGCGATTGCGGGGATGACGCGCTTTGCCGCGATGGTTGGCGTCGTGTCGCGTCCGCGCCGGGCGGCGCGGGACGGCTGCGCTATCGCGACCATGCTGTACGCCTGTTCGCTCTCGGCGTTCCTCGTCGGCGGATTCTGGCTGGTTCGATAGCGAGCTGCGAGATTGCATGCGCGTCTGTCACTTCTGCCCGGGACGCTCGCGGCCCTCGCCGTCATGTTCGCCGGCTTCTGGCTTGCCGACGTGCTCGGACAGGCGCTTCTCACAGCACAGGGTCTCAACGGCAGCAGCCCGATATCCGGCGTGGCAGTCGCGATCGTGATCGGCCTGTTGCTACGCAACCTCACTGCCGCTTCCTGCGCTGCTCGCTGCCCGGCCTGAAGTTCTGTGTCACGACGGTGCTTGCGACTCGGCATCGTGCTCGTCGGTATTCGGCTGAGCGCCTTCGACGTCGTGCGACTGGGAGCGGCGGGTCTTCCGGTCGTGCTGGCGGCCATTGCCACCGGACTGATCTTCGTTACATGGTTCAATCGAAGGCTGGGCTTGCCGCCGCGGCTCGGGACGCTTATCGCAGCAGGCACGAGCATCTGCGGCGTCACGGCGATCGTCTCGACCGCGCCGGCCATCGAGGCTGACGAGCGCGAAGTCGCATACGCCGTCGCCAACGTGGTGGCCTTCGGCCTGTTCGGCATGCTCGCCTATCCCTACCTCGCGCACACATGGCTCGGGCGCTCGGAAACGGTCGGCTTGTTCCTCGGCACCGCGGTGCACGATACGTCGCAGGTCGTCGGGGCCGCGCTGACCTACAGGCAGATGTATGCCGACGACGTCGTGCTGCGCGTGGCGACGGTGACGAAGCTGACGCGCAATCTATTCCTCGCTGGCGTGATCCCGCTGCTCACGTGGATGCACGTGCGCTCGTCGCACATGGCCGCGGGAACACGGCCGACGGCGAAGTGGACGACGCTATGTCCCGGCGTTCGTGATCGGGTTTCTCGCCATGGCCGTGATGCGCACCATCGGCGACGCTGGCGTGCGATCGACCGGGCTGGCGTTCGGCCTCATGTACGCCGGCGACTGGTCGCGCGTCACGAGCCAGCTCGGCGACTACTGGGCGTCGCGCGATTCTTCTCGGAACCGCCATGGCGGCAGTGGGTTTGAACACCAGCTTCAGCGTGTTCAAAGGCGTCGGCGTCAAGCCGTTCGTCGTCGGATTTGCCGGCGCGCTCGCCGTCGGCCTGGTCGGCATGGTGATGGCGATGCTCTCGGGCCCATTCGTGTCGCTATAACACCCGTGCTGCACATGACGGGCGGTCTTCGTGGGCTCGCCTAGCGCACGAATGCCACAAGCCGCACGAGCGCCCTGTCCATCGTCGTGTCGATTTCGGTAGTCGACACGCGGAAATTGTTGACCATCATCGAGAACGCGATCGGTTCGCCAGCGCCCGTCACGACATAGCCGGACAACGAGCGGACGTTTGACAGCGTGCCGGTCTTTGCCCAGACGCGATTCTCGGCTGGTGTGCCCTTCATGCGATCGGCAAGCGTTCCGCTCACCCCGGAAACCGGAAGAGCCGAGCGAAAGAAGTCGACGTGTTTCGGGTCGCGCCACAGATAAGTCAGCAGCAACGTGAGGACCTTGCCGTCAGATAGTCCTGCCGCGACAGCCCCGATCCATCGCGTGCGAGATAGTCACCAGGTGCGATGCCCCAGCTGTTCAACTGCTCTCGCATCACGTCGAGCCCAGCGGTCGCGGTGGCCGCTTTGCCAGGTGGCGCGAGCGCGCGCAGAAACGTTTCCGCGTACTCGTTGCGGCTCCATTTCAGGCAGACATCGATGAGGTCCGAGAGCGGGCGGTGATTGATCGAGCAGGAGCTCGGTCGCACCGCTGAGATCCGGTGCTGTCTCGAGCTCGTCGATGTCGACGCTGCCGTGCTCGAGATCCCGTGTCGAGCGAACGCGTCACGAGCGCGTTGACGAAAATCTGCGTCGGATTCGCAACTGATGCGGTGACGGTCACCGGCGTGCATCAGCGGCGATTTCGCCACGCACGTGCAGAAGTGTGGATCCCGGCACGCGCGCGATGTCCACATTGGTTTCCGTCCCGCGGCGACCGTCTTCACCTGCGCGTCGATCGCAAGATCGTGGCCCACAGGTCGCATCGTCACGATCGCGCGGTGCTCCGGTTGGAGGGCGGGGGCGATCGTCACCGCGATCTGATTTTCGTTGTATTGCAGCGCGCCAACGGCTGTGCCGTAGCCGTAGGGCAGATTGTCCCAGGACCAACCCTGCCCCCAGCCTGGCTCCTCGAAGGCGTTGTCGTCGCCAACGATGCGCCCGTTAATCGCATGCAGACCACGGGCCTTCAGCGCGCCGCCCAATCGTCGAAGGCACGTCCGCGCTCCGCATGGCGCGGGTTGATTGACGGATCACCATTGCCGACGACGACGAGATCGCCGCCAGAGTGCCGTTGCATCGACGGTCCGGTCGCGAGAAGACGCGTCGTGAACTGGTAGTCCCAACCAAGTCGCTCCGCCGCCACCGCGGTCGTCAAGAGCTTCTGGTTCGATGCCGGCAGCAGAAATCGCGCGCGTTGTAGCTGTAAAGCGTTTCGCCGGTGCGAGCGAGCGGAAACTCGACGCCCCAGAGCGCGTGATCGAGTGGCGGCGCGGTGAAAATCGCGGCGAGATCGCGCCGCAGCTGTTCGGTGGCGTTCGACTTTTGTTCGGCGGGCGCCAGCGACGGCTGGGCCTCGCGTGAGGCGCACCCAAACCACACTCCGACGATGAGGATAGCGGCGGTTTGGCGGCGCACGTCAGGGATTGTACCCGCGAGCGTGCAAAGCGCCGGCGGCGACCAGCCAATCCCCTACCAATCCCGAGTGCACTTGACTTGACACTCCAACGGCGCCAAGACTCGAACTGCACTGTTCTCGTGCGAAAGCGTCCTGAGCCTTCGACGCGATCGTCAACGCAAGTGAGGGAACTAGTGTCCAGGCCGCGAATCACGCGGTCGGGACGCTGGTCTAGACTAGTGGCCCGTCCACGCTGAAGGAGGACCACCTCGCGGGCGGGGCATCCCGCCTGGCTTTGTTGCTCCTTCCTTAAATACCCCTCGGTATTCTCGGTCGTCGCGCCTCGCCATGCGGGCGCCGCCCTCCGCGATCTGGTCCTTCTTCAGCCTGGACGGGCCACTGGTCCTACTTTGTTAGATCCGCAGCGAGATTTCCCTGAGTTTCAGCATGGTATCCAAGTAGTGCGGATGCGTGACGAAGAAATGCGCTGTGAGAATCTCGGTGATCACCGCCCGCGCGATCGGCAGCGTCGGCAGCCGGGCGCCGCGCCGGCCGCGTTCGGCTTGCAGCCAGGCGTACGCGAGCGCGGTCAGCACGACGTGGCGCTGCCATCCGGGCAGCGAGCGGCCTTCGAAGTGATCGAGTCCGAGTTCGTCCTTGAGCTCTTGATACTGCTGCTCGATCGCCCAGCGCTGATGGGCCAGGTGCACGAGCGCTTGCAACGACGTGGTCGCTGGCAGGTCGACCAAGTAGTACTTGGTGCGAGGCGTAGCTCCCCAGATCGCGCTCGCACAGCAACCAGACTTCCGCCGCGACGCGGCGCTCGCGCCAGTCGTGCGCCGGCGTGACGCGGTGCGCGAGGAAGCGAGCGCGCCACGGCCGATTCGTCCCGTTGCGCCACGTGACGAGTCGCCACGCTTTGGCGGGTTGCTCGGCGGCGAACGCGCTGACCGCCACGCTCTGGACGCCAGGGGCCAAGAGGCGTCGGGTCCGAGGGCGGCCCTTGCCGACGAGCGGCACCGGCGCGGTCAAGCCGGCGTCCCTGGGAAAACGGTCAGCGTCGACGACACGCCCAACGCATACGGCAGCTTCGCGCGGTGCAGCGCGCGACGCAAGGTGGCGTTGTCGCCAAACTCGGCATCGCCCAACACCGCCGTCACGGGGATGCCGCTGGTGCGCACCTGCCGCAGCAGCGTGAGCGCCAGTCGCCATTTCTCCTGGAAGAGCACCGTCGCCGGAATGCGGGCACGGTGACGCGCCTCGGGTGTCAGCCACGCCTCGGGGAGATACAGGCTGGCGCCCAGCATCCACGCGCGGGCGCCCGTCCAGAGCGCCGCCGTCACCGCCACCTGGCAATTGGCGATCTTGCCGAGCGTGCCGCAGGTACCTGGCGCGCCACGCCGACGGAATGCGTCCCCTGCTTGGGGAAGCTCGTGCCGTCGAGAATCAGCACGCCCTCGCGATCGGGCACGGTGGCGCGCAGGCGCCGCCACACGTGCTCGGCCACCCACGGCGCATCGCTGATGAAATGCTGGAAGGCTTCGTAGCTGCCCGGGTGCGTTGATGCGCTGCCAGCATCGCGCTCATCGACTTCCGGCGACTGTCGCTCAACAGGCCGAGCAGGTACCGACGGAAGGCGCCGCGCTGCGCGACGTGCCTGAAGCAGTCCTCGAACGGCTCGAGCCACGTGCTCAAGCGATCGAGCCACGCCGGCGCATTGCGCGGCAGCACGCAACACCGGGCAGCGTACCGAAATCGAAGAACAGAGTACAAGTCCTTTATCTCAATTCGGTTACAGATTCCGGAGCAAATCCGTGGATCTAACAAAGTAGTAATAGGTGCCGGTCTTGGCAGGAGCCGGTGTGAGAGCGGCGTCGAGCGCCTTGATCGTTTCGGCGTAGTTGTCGGCGTCCAGCTTTGCCGCGCCGGGTTCGCCCTCGCGCGTCGCGAGCACGTCGGCGCCCGCCTTGCCAAACCGCACGCGCTCGAACTTGCCCTCGTCGTGGCTCGCCGCGACGGTCATCGTCGAGTCTGCGGCGGCGCCAGTCGCCGCGAACGATGCGGCGCGCAGATTGGTCAGCTTCGAGAGCAGGTCCTCCATCTTGTGCGTATCGACATCCGCCGCCGCGCCGCCGTTGATCGTGCGCTGCCATTTGTCGGCTTCGTTGGCCGCTTTAGCCGGAACCTTCGCGAATTCGTGGGTGTCGGAGCCGCGGGCGATGCGCAGCCGCGCGAGATTGAACGAGCGGAACTCGAAGACGTTCTTGTTGCGGTAATCGTCGGCCGGCTTTTTGAGATCCGCAGTCAGCGTGGGATCGACGCTGAAAACCATCGGCCGCGACAGATCGCGAGCGTAGAGCGTGCCGTCTTCTTCTTTGCCGATCGCCAGGCGCGCCTTCGAGCTGCCTGCGCCGACGATGACGGTGAGCGGCGGCTTGTCGAGCCCGTATTTCGCGAGAACGTCCGGCGCGAGCGACCGCCTGCGGCGCCTGCTCGACGAGCTTCGTCATGTTGGCGCCGGTGACGCGCGTGAGGAGCGCCTTCGACCGCGCTGTAGTCGCCGCGCGCCTGCACCGGCCGCGTCACGTTCCAGTCGGTCCCTTTGCGCGCGAGCTGCACGTCGGTCGCCGCCGGTGATTTCGAGCGACGTCGATGTCGTCACGCTTGACATTCAGCACGCGCTTGTCGCGCAAGTCGAACGGCTTCTTGTTGAAGGAGGTTTCGTGGTACGACGGCATCAGAAACACGCGCTTTTCGCCGCGCCTTGACGGCGAAGAGGTCGGTGCCGGTGGCGGTGCGCTCGCCGAGGAGGATCTCGCCGGCCGCGCCACCCGCGCCTTTGAACGCGACTTTGAAGCGCGGGTCGGCGAGCCCATAGGTGGCGAGGTCGGCGGCGTTTTCCTCGACGATGCGGCCGTATTCGAGGCCCGTGAGACTCGTGGTCAGACCCGATGCTTCGGTTTGATCCGCGTCGGTCGCGGCCGGCTCGACGATCTTCCAGGTCGCCGTCCTGTTTCTTGAGGAGCGTCGTTTCCTTTTCGGCGGTGACGCGGATTTCCTCGATCTTGTCTGCTTCGACCGGGAAAGACTTTTTCCTTCGACTCGACGATGGTGCCCGCCGGACCGGGCGTGCCGCCTGGCCGCTTGGAATCGACGAAGTAGATGTAGCGCCCAGACCGCCAGAACCACGATGAGCAGGATCGTCGACTTCAACCCACGCATGTCTTACCGCCTCCGCCACCAGGTGTAGACGCCGGCTGCCAGCACGAGACCGGGAACGATCAGCAGCGACAGCAGCATGATGCGCTGATGCTGGTCCTGCGTGAGCGTGATGCGCCGATCTTCGGCTTCGCGCGGCCGGATCGCGATCAGGTTTTCGTTTTGCGCCATCCAGTTGAGCGCGTTCAGGAACAGGTCGCGGTTGCCCTGGATGCCGAGGCCGTAATTGGCGGCGAAATCCGGAATCGCCGAGCGCGACGATGCGTCGACTCCGGCTTTGGCGGCTCCGGCGGCGCGCCGGCACTGGCGTTGGTCGGGAGCGGCGCGGGCACGTCGGTGGCCGGCGCCGAGACGGCGGCGCCGAGCGGACCGGACCTTGCTGGTCGCCCTTATCGGGGTTGAATTCCACCTGACCGCCCGCCGAAATGCCCTTGAGGTCGGTCTTCGGCCCAGCTCTGCGCGCTGGTCTGCACGAAACGGCTGGGCGGTATGGCCGCCGGTACCGCCTTCGACCGGCTTGACCGAGCGCGCGAGCGGAAACGCCGTCATCACGTTGAAGCGATCGGTGATCGCGTGCGGCGGATACGGCGGTGCGGCGACCGGGACCGATGCGTCGGTGCCGAGCAACTGGCCGATGCCACTCGCGTCGAGCACGATGTCGTTGCCGACCTGAATGCCCCATTCGTTGAGGAAGCCGACCAGTCCGGCAGCGGCGTCGGGTTCGCGGGCTCCGGCGGATCGAGCATGACCATCACCTTGCCGCCCCGCGCGACGTATTGCTTGAGCGCGTCGATCTCGGGCTGCAGGAAGTCGGTGCTGCGGCCCGGCGATGATCACCGCTGTCGCATCGGCCGGGACTTCGCGCTGCTGCGCGAGCACCAGCTTCTCGACCCCGTAGTTGTCGTTGGTCAGCGCGCTGGCCAGTCCGGAGTAGCCGAGGCGATCGCTGCCGCGCGGTGTCCTTCTCGCCGTGGCCCTGCGTGAAGTAGACCTTGCGCTGCTGCGCCGGTCATCGCCTTGATGATGCCGTTGGTGATCGCCTGCTCGTCGTTGGTGGTGACGCGCTCGGTCTTGTCCTTGTATTCGATGACGATGGTGCCGTAGCTCTGCGATCTGCGCGGCGCGCGCGCGCGCCGGCTGGCGGTCGGCGTCCACGTACTCCACCGTGACCTTGTTGCCCGATTGATAGCGCGTACTCGTCGAGGCGATCGCGGAACTGATCGAAATCGGTTTCGCGCGAGATACACCGTCATCTTCACCGGTGCGTCGAGGTCCTTAAGGATCTTCACCGTCTGATCGGACAGGCTGTAGAACTGATTGGCCGTGAGATCCCAGCGCTTGTTCTGGCGGACGCCGAGGTAATTGACCGCGACCGCGAATGCCGAACGCGACGAGGATGCTGACGATCGACATGCGTGCCGTAGCGCGCGCCGCGCCCGCTGTAGAACGACGACGACGTCGCGCCACTGGCCGGCCATGTAGATGAGGACGCAGACCAGTCCGGCCCATGCGCCCCACTGCGCGTATTGAATCCATTCCGGCCGCGAGAAACGGACCGCAACCGCCGCAAAGACGAGCACCGTCCCGACCCAGCCGATTGCCCCGATAAGCGTTTTCACCATCAGCCCCGCCACCGTTCGGTATCCACGGCCTTGGCCGTGAGGAACAGCCCGAATCGCAATGAAGCTCACGTAATAGATCAGGTGTTTGGTGTCGATGATGCCCTTCGCGAAGTCATCGAAGTGGTCGATGATCGACAGATGCGCCAGCACCGCCTGCGCGGTCGGGCCGACAAAGCTCCCCATCCAGTTGATGACCCAGAACAGCAGGAACGACGGCAAACGTGATCATCCCGGCGACGATCTGGTTCTTCGTCATGCTCGAGATGAACAGCCCGAGCGAGATGAAGCAGCCGCCCATCAGGATCATGCCGAGATACGTGGTCAGCACCGGTTTCCATTCCGGCGTGCCGTAGACGAAGAGCACGCCGATGTGAATCAGCGTCACCGCGAGCATGCGCGCAGAACAGCCCCATCGCGCCGAGGAACTTGCCGAGAATGATTTCCCAGTCCGTCAGCGGCGATGTCAGGAGCAGCTCGATCGTGCCCGATCGCTTCTCTTCCGAATACGTGCGCATCGTCACCATCGGCAAGCACGAAGAGCAGCACGCACCTGCGCGTTCATGAACACGGGCGCGATGAGCATCTGGTTGATGTTCATCGTCGCCGCCCATCTGCATCATCTGCATGCTCTGGCGCTCGAAGAACGTGAGCATGACGTAAAAGAAGTAGCCGAAGAGCAGGGCATAGAAGCCGATGACGACGTAGGCGATCGGCGAGATGAAATACGCGCGGAGTTCCTTGCCGGCAATGGCGAGGATGTTACGCATGGTCAGCCTCCGAGTCGGCGTCCAGCATCGTGCGGCCGGTGTCAAACTCCGCGCCGCTCGGCGGCCGCCGCGCCAGGCGCCGGTTCCTCGGT
The DNA here is from genome assembly GCA_963807105.1 of uncultured Acidobacteriota bacterium. Classification (GTDB taxonomy): domain Bacteria; phylum Acidobacteriota; class Vicinamibacteria; order Vicinamibacterales; family UBA2999; genus DASPWV01. The sequence goes on from CAWEAM010000005.1 coordinate 231,215, forward strand.
GGTGAGGCTCAGGAAGATGTCCTCCAGGCTCATGCGCATCGGCCGCAGCTCGAGGAGGCCCCAGCCGCGGTTGACCACCGTGGCCGCCAGCTCGCGGCGGACGTCGCGGCCCTTCTCCGAATCGACTTCGACGTCGAGCGAGCCCTCGCGACCGGGGTTTGCGCTGACCCGCGTCACACCGGGCACGGCGGTGAGCGCTGCGCCGACCTCGTCCTGAGGTCCGGCAATCTGCAGATACATCGTCTCCGATCCGCGAAGCCGCGCCGTGAGGTTGTCCGGCGTATCGACGGCGACGACTTTGCCCTTGTTGATGATGACGACGCGCTGGCAGGTCTGCGAGACCTCGGGAAGGATGTGCGTGCTCAGGATGATGGTGTGCGTGCCCCCGAGCTCGCGAATCAGCTGCCGCGACTCGATGATCTGCTTGGGATCGAGGCCGGCGGTCGGCTCGTCGAGCACGAGCACATCGGGGTTGTGGATGATCGCCTGCGCAAGGCCGACGCGCTGGCGATAGCCCTTCGACAGCTTGCGGCAGTGCCGCTTCGCCATGTCGGCGACCCAGGTCCGCTTCATCGCCTCGTCGACGCGCGACGGAATCTCGCGCCGCGGCACGCCTTTGATCCGCGCGACGAACAGCAGATACTCGCGCACGGTCATGTCCGGGTAAAGCGGCGGCGTCTCTGGCAGATAGCCGGTGCTGCCGTTTGGCCTGGATCGGTTCGGTGAAGACGTCGTGACCGGCGACCAGCACCTTGCCCTCGCTGGCCGGCATGTAGCCGGTGATGACGCGCATGGTCGTCGTCTTGCCGGCGCCGTTGGGCCCAAGGAAGCCGAGAATCTCGCCCGGTTCTGCACGGAACGTCACATCGTCCACGGCGGTGATCGGGCCCGTAACGCTTGGTGAGGTTCTGAACCTCGATCATCGCGAAACTCCGCAGAAAATCATCGTTCGAAATTCAAGTTCAAACGTGGGAATGTGCATGCAGTTTTGAGGTTTGAACGTTGAACTTTGAACTTGAACACTGACATTGCGTCAGTAAAGCTATGACATGGCGTCACTCGGTGACGCCAGCCCCCCATCCTAGTCGAAGCGCCCACGGCCGGCAAGCCGTCGGCGACGAGCAGTCGTGAAAAAAAGAATCCTATTCATCGTCCTCAGTACTGCTGCTGGCGGCACCGCCGGCGGCGCCTGGTGGTGGACCCGACAGTCACTCGTCCCTTTGGACGGCGAGCTGAGGGTATCTGGTCTTCTCGGGCCGGTCGAAGTGCTGTTCGACGCATATCGGCGTGCCGCATGTCTACGCGACCGGTCCGGAGGACGCGTGGATGGCGGCCGGCGTGCTGCACGCGCGCGAGCGCCTGTGGCAGATGGAGCTCTATCGCCGTGCCGCCTCGGGCCGGCTTGTCGGAGGTGCTGGGCGAGCGCACGCTGCCGATCGACAAGCGGCTGCTGACGCTCGGCCTGCGAGAGGCCGCGGCAGCCGAATGGCAGGCCGCGCCGCCGGCCGTGCGAACGGCCCTGGAGCGGTATACCGAGGGCGTGAACGCGCAGATGGCGCGGGCGGTCGGGCGCGCAGAAGCCGCTCGAATTCCAGCTGCTGCGCTTCGAATCCGGCGCCGTGGACGCCGATCGACTCGCTGGCCGTCGGCCGCCTGCTGGCGTGGCGGCTGGCGGAGAACCACACGTCGGAGCTCGTGCAGTGCGGCGCTCGGGGCCGCGCTCGGTACCGGCCGACACGCAGCGCCTCGACGGGCGCTTATCCGACAAGCGCCCCCACGGTGTGGGCCTCGCCGGCGCCGGCTGCGAGCCCGCGCCAAGCGCGTCTGACGACCGGCGCTGGCGGCGCCTCGCTGTCCGATGCCAACGCGGCGCCCGCGCGGCTGGAATGGCCGAGGGGTCTCGAGTGGCTCGAGCCCGGCGCGCGGCGTGGGCTGTCGAACAACTTCGTCGTCGCCGGCAGCCGGACCACGAGCGGCCGGCCGCTGCTCGCCAACGATCCGCATCTGCAGATCGAGTTTCCCTCGGTCTGGTACGAAATGCACCTCGTGGCGGCCGGCCTCGACGTCAGCGGGGGTGACGATTCCGGGCGCGCCGTTCGTGGCCATCGGCCACAACGCGCGCATCGCGTGGGGCGTGACCAACACCGGCGCCGACGTCCAGGATCTGTATCGTCGAGCGACTCGATCTTGCGGGTCGCCGCTATTATCTACCGCGGGCAGTGGTTGCCGGTGGAGATCACGAGCGTGGACATCCCGGTGCGCGGCCGCGACGCCGAGCCCTTCGAAGTGTGGCGCACGCAGCACGGAAACGTCTTTTCGGAGGTGGGCCTGAGCTGGGACGAGCCGCCGGCGTGGCTGAAGCGCAACGCCGAACGGAGCGGCGAGCGCCGGGCGTTCGCGCTGCGGTGGGAAATCGCGGGCGAGATCGTCGGCGCGTTCGAGGCGCTCAATCGCGCGTCGAACTGGGACGAGTTCAGCGCCGCGGTCCAGCGCTTCAGCGCGCCGTCGCAGAACTTCGTCTACGCGGACGTCGAGGGCAATATCGGGTACTCCATGTCCGGGGTGCTGCCGCATGCGGGCAGCCGGCAACGGAACGTGCCGCTCGACGGATCGGCGGGAGAAGGGGAGTGGAGCGGCCGAGTCAATCCCGCCTCGCTTCCTCGTGCGTTCAATCCCGCGCCCGGCTTCATCACGTCGTCCAACAACGAGATCGATCGCCACTGGTCCGGGCATGATCACGCGCGACTGGGCGGCGCCATTTCGCGCCACGCGGCTGCAGCAAGGCGCTGCAGGCGAGCGAGAAGATCGGGGTCAGCAACGCGACGCAGCTGCAGAACGACGTCGAGAATGTGGCCGCCGAGCGCGTGCTCGCACGGCGTGGACCGCGCGATCGACGCCGGACGCAAGGCTGGCGGCGCGGACGATCGCCGTTCGCGCGCTCGAACAGCTGCGCAGGTGGGATCGGCGGATGAACGAGCCGCCGGTCGTCGCCTTGTACGCGGCGTTCGAAGACGCGGTGTGGCGGCGGACGTTCATCGACGAATGGGCCACCGAGCTGTTTGCGAAGTTCTACGAGTGGGCAGGTGCGGAACGCCCGGCCGGTCTGTACGCGATCGTCGACGAGCCCAATGCGCGATGGTTCGACGACATCGGCACGATCGATCACCGCGAGACGCGGGACGACATCTATCTGCTCGCCGCGCGCGACGCGCGTAGAGCGTCTCGAAGCGCGACTACGGGAGCGGAGAAATGGAACTGGGGGAAATGCATGCGGCGATGTTCGCGCATCCGTTGGCGTATGGCAGGCTTTCCGCTGCGGTGGCTGTTCGATCGCGGGCCGTCGGCAGATCGGCGGCGACGGCACGACCGTGATGCGCGTCAGCTACAATCGGCTGCGTCCGTTCGGCGCCTGGGAGCTGCCGTCGTGGCGCCAGGTGCTCGACGTCGGCAATTGGGACGAGTCGCAGGTCGTCCTGCCGACAGGGCAGTCGGGTCATCCGATGAGCCCGCACTATTTCGATCAGAACGAGATGTGGCGGCAGGGGCAATATCGGCCGCAGCCCTTCTCGCGCGTCGGCGGTCGACGCCGCACGCGTGCAGCGCTTCGTGTTGGTCCCGTAGTAATCTGTGGAGATGTCCATCGACGTCGGATCCAAGGCTCCGGATTTCACTTTGATGAACCAGGACCGCCAGCCGGTCACGCTGAGCGCCGTCGCTCCAAAACGGTCCGGTCGTGCTGGCGTTTCTCCCTGCCGCGTTCAGCTCGGTGTGCACCAGCGAGATGTGCACGTTCCGCGATTCGATCGCCAATCTCGACGCGTCCAAGGCGCAGGTCCTCGGCGTCACGACGGACACGTTCTTCACGCTGAAGGCGTGGGCGGATCAGCAGCGTTTCACGTTTCCGCTGCTCAGCGACTACAACAAAGACGTCATCCGTAAGTACGACGTCGTCAATCCCGACATGATCGGGCTCAAGGACATCGCCAAGCGTGCGGTGTTCGTGATCGGCCGCGACGGCACGGTCAAGCACCGGGAAGTGCTGGACGACGCGCGGAACGAGCCGAACTACGACAAGGTGCGGGCGGCGCTGGCGGCGTTGCAATCGCGGACCTGAAAGTCCCGCTCCGTAGCCACACGATGTGGCTGGCGACGTCTGTTGCGCGGACCTTCAGGTCCGCGATTGATCTGGCAGTTTGCCGTGATTTCGTGTAACGTGAACATATGAGCAGTCGTTCATATGTCCGACCGGACACCTGCGACGTCATTCATATCCACCCGGCGCAGCTCGCCGCGCTTCGCGGCAAGCTGGTGGATCGTCGGACGCCGGCGAACTGGCCGAGACGTTCCGGACGCTCGGCGATCCCACTCGCGTGCGGATGCTCGATGCGCTGTCGCTCAGCGAGCTGTGCGTCTGCGACCTGGCGACGCTCATCGGCCTGTCCGAATCGGCCGTCTCGCACCAGCTGCGGCTCCTGCGCAATCTTCGGCTCGTCAAGGCGCGCCGCGAGGGTCGCATGGTGTTCTATTCGCTCGACGATCGCCACATCATCACTCTCTTCCGGCAGGCGCTTCGTCACGTCCAGGAAAGCGCCGGTCGCCAGGCCCGGCGCGCTGCCGCGCGATGAGCCCGTCGGCTGCGGCCGCGACGGCGCCCCTTGCGCGCGCTGCGCAGATTCATGCGGAATCGGTTTTCCGCGTCGACGGCATGTGCTGCGGTGAGGAGGCGCGCATCCTCGAACGCCGACTCGGGCGGATCGACGGGGTCGAAGCGCTCTCCGCCGACGTCGTCTCCCAGCGGCTGCGCATCACCTACGACGCCGCACTGCTTTCCACGAACGGCATCGTCGATGCCGTTGGCGAAACCGGCATGCGCGCGTGGCTCGAGCACGAAGAGCGCCGCTCGTGCCGCCCGACTCGCGCGCGCGCGGGCGGCTCGTCGCTGTGTCGGCGGCGGCGCTGGTTGCTGGCCTGGCGTTGCAACTCCTGCAGTTTGCGAGCGCATGGACCGTTCCAGCCTTCGCGCTCGCGATCGCGGCCGGCGGCATCTACACCGGCCGACGCGCGCTGCAGTCGCTGCGCGGACGCACGCTCGACATCAACGTGCTGATGCTGGTGGCGGTCGCCGGCGCGATGCTCCTGGGTGAGTGGTCCGAAGCGGCGACGGTCGTGTTTCTGTTCGCGATCGCGCAGTGGCTCGAATCGCGCAGCATGGATCGCGCACGCGAGGCCATTCGCGCGCTTGATCGATCTCACGCCGGTTCAGGCGCGCCTGCGGCAGCGGTGATCACGAAGAAGACGTTCCTGTCGATCAGGTCCCCGTCGGTGCCGCGATTGATCGTACCGCCCCGGCGAGAAGATGCCGCTCGACGGCAAGGTGGTGTCCGGCCGCTCGGAAGTCAATCAGGCGCCAATCACCGGAGAGTCGCTTCCGATCGACAAAGGTCCTGGCGATGAAGTGTTTGCCGGCACAATCAACGGGCACGGGGCGCTCGAAGTCGTGGTGACGCGACCACGTTACGACACGACGCTCGCGCGCATCATTCATCTCGTGGAAGCGGCGCAGGCGCAGCGCGCGCCGTCGCAGCAATTCATCGATCGCTTCGCGCGGTGGTACACGCCGGCGGTCATCGCGCTGGCGGTCGCGATTGCGCTGGTACCGCTCGTCATCGGCGGGTCGTTTTCGGTCTGGTTCTATCGGGCGCTCGTCCTGCTCGTGATCTCCTGCCCTTGTGCGCTGGTGATCTCGACGCCGGTGTCGATCGTCTCGGCTCTGGCAGGCGCGGCACGGCGCGGTGTGCTCGTCAAGGGCGGCGTGCACCTCGAGCGGCTCGCCGCGGTGCGCGCGATCGCGTTCGACAAGACCGGGACCCTGACGCGCGGGACGCTGCGCGTGTCCGAGCTTCGGCCAGTCCCGCCGTTCGACGAGGCGCAGCTCCTGGCGATCGCAGCCGCGGTCGAAGCGCGATCCGAGCATCCGATTGCAGAGGCGATCGTCGCTGAGGCGCGAGCGCGCAGTTGACCGTCGTGGGCGTACCCGGTGTCCGCGCGCTGCCCGGCCTCGGCGCCGTCGGCGAGGTCGACGGCGCGACGTCGTATGCGGCAACATGCGCCTGTTCGAGGAGCGTGGCCTGCTCGACCGAAGACGGCCGGCGGATCGCCGAGGCGATTGCCGCCGCGGGCGCATCGCCGGTACTCGTGGCGCGCGATGCGCGCCTCGTCGGCGTCATCGGCGTCGCCGATCAGGAGCGCGAGGTCGCTGCCGATACCGTCGATCTGCTGCGTCGCCAGGGAGTGGAGCACATCGTGATGCTCACCGGCGATCAGGAAACCACCGCCCGCGCGACCGCCGCGCGTCTCGGCGTTACTGAGGTGCATGCCGGCCTGCTGCCCCACGAGAAGGTGCAGGTCGTGGCGGCGCTGCGCGATCGCTACGGCTCGGTGGCCATGGTCGGCGACGGTGTCAACGACGCGCCGGCGCTCGCTGCCGCTGATGTCGGTATCGCGATGGGCGCCATCGGCAGCGACGCCGCGCTCGAGACCGCCGATGTCGCCCTGATGAGCGACGAACTGCCGAAGATTGCCTATGCCATTCGGCTGAGCCGCGCAACCGTGCGCAATATCCGCGCGAACATCACCCTCTCACTCGTCCTCAAGGCGATCGTTTCTCGCGCTCGCCGTCGGCGGTGTCGCCACATTGTGGATGGCGGTCGTGGCCGACACGGGAACCTCGTTGATCGTCGTCGCCAATGCCATGCGCCTGCTCCGGCACGGCTGACGCGGTTGTAACACCCGCGCGTCAGCGGCCCGTTCGTTGCAGCGTCTGTCTCGATCTCGCTATAATTCGAAGGTTTCACGGCTGACCTCTCAGGAGCGCTTGCATGGCTGCTAATTGTCCCGAGTGCGATTCGCCGATCGACGTCGACGAAATGGATGTCGACATCGGCGATGAGCTCTCGTGCTCGGAATGCGGAGCACTGATCCGCGTCGCCAGTGACTCGCCGCTCGAGCTCGAACTCGCGGATGACGAAGACGACGAGGACGACGATTTCGAAGACGAAGACGATGACGCGAAGACGACGAGCTCACGAGGACGAAGACGACGACCTCGGCGACGAAGCCGAAGACGAGTAGCAGCCTGCCTGAGCCTCTGCGCGCCAAGGAGCGCGCTGCTCCATCAGCTCCTCACCGAATCTGGGCTCCGTGGTCGTCGCGTTCAGCGGCGGAGTCGACAGCGCCTATCTGGCGTATGCAGCGAAAACCGTGCTCGGCAGTCGCGCATTGGCAGTGACCGCCGAGAGCGCCAGCTATCCCGCGACCCATCGCGCCCTGGCGCTGCGCGTTGCCGGCGAGTTCGGCCTGCAGCACGAGTTCATCGAAACGCGCGAGCTCGAGCGGCCGGAGTACCGCGCCAATCCGGCGAATCGCTGTTATTACTGCAAGGACGAGCTCTTTCGCGATCTCACCGCGACGGCGCGTCGCGCGCGGCTACGCCACCGTGGTCGACGGCAATAACGCCGACGATCGCGGCGACTATCGGCCGGGACGTCAGGCGGCGCGCGAATACGGCGTGCGCAGCCCGCTCGACGAGGCCGGTCTGACGAAGGACGAAATCCGTCTAGCTCTCACGCGAGGCGGGCCTTCCAACGTGGGACGTGCCGGCGTCGGCGTGCCTGTCGTCGCGCATCCCTACGGCAGCGAAGTGACGGAAGAGAAGCTGCGGACAATCGAGCGTGCCGAGAGCAGTGTTGCGCGAGCTGGGGTTCCGCGTGTTCCGCGTGCGCCACCACGACGATCTCGCGCGACTCGAGATCGCACGCGACGAAATGGCGCGCGCCCTCGAGCCCGCCGTCCGCGATCGCCTCGTCACTGAACTGAAGGCGCTCGGCTACCTTCACGTGGCGATCGACCTCCAGGGCTATCGCCTGGGCAGCCTGAACGACGCGCTGCGGCTTAAGCCGGTCTCGTGAGGCAGCCGTCGCGGTTGATCGGCCGCGCGCGGCCGCCGGGCTCGTCGCTCTCATCGCCGCGACTCTGTTCTCGCTCATCTCCCGTCGCTACCCTCGTCGCTCGAAGACATCGATCGGTGAATTTCGCTCTCGGCGTCCGCGACTTCGACGTCGCCCGCCATCGGCCGCACCCTCCTGGTTATCCGGTCATACATCGCAGCGGCGAAGACGGCGGCGTCGCGGCGCGACACGTGATACTGCCGTGACCGACGAAGCGCGCCGCAGCAATCTCGAAGCGGGCACTTTTCGATACTTTCACTCGTCGGCGCCGCGTCGCGACGATCTGTCTCTATCGGGTGTTTGCGTGCTTTCCGCGGGCAGCCGACGGCGAGGCGGCAACAGGCTGGGCGCCGCCGTGGCGCGAGCTCGATCGTCGCAGGCGATGGCCGCCACCGCGCTGACCGTGGCCTGTCCGCTGTTCTGGTACATGACCGTCCGGCCGATGAGCGACATGCCTGGGCTTGCGGCCGCGCTCGCGGCGCTCGTCTGTCTGGCGCTCGCATGGTGGCGGCAGCAGCCGCGCCGCAGACGGCGATCGACGGCTCGAGGCCGGAGCAGCTGGCGGCGTCGGGCCGCATGATCGTGTTTGGCGTCGCTGCTGGCGGCGATTTCGATCGGATTCCGGTCGCAGAACGCGATGATTACGGTACCGTTCCTGCTGCGGTGTTGGTCGATCGCATCGGCCGCGGCGTCGCCGGCGCGCTGATCGGCGGCGGCGTCGCGTTTGTGGTCGGTAGATTGATCTGGGGAATCCCGCTGCTCGTCTCGAGCGGCGGGCTCGACGCCTACCTTGCCGCGCTTGGCAGCTCAGGCGGGCGAGGATTTCGCCGGTGTCGAGATGCTCTATCTGAATCCATCGCCGCGGCTTGCGGCGAACGCGCTGCTGCGAACGCTCGTGTATCCATGGGACTCGATCGCGCTGGGCAGCATGATGCTGGCGCTTGCAGCGATCGGAGCGGTCGCGCTTCTTCTCAACGATCGACGGGCGCTAGCCGCGGTGGTTGCGCTATCCGCGCCCTATCTGGCCTTCAATCTTCTGTTCCAGGACATGGACTTCGTCCGGTATGCGCTGCCGCTCATTCCAGGTATCGCGTACCTCGCCGTGCGCGGGGTCGCGCTGATGCTCCGCCGGGCGGCGCTTCCCGCGATGGGCGCGCTGGCTCTCTGGAGCGTAGCGATCGCCTCACCGGTCGCCGCCGTATACGGCGCCGAGCAAAGCCCGGTGGTGCGTGCGCTCGACGCGATGCGCGGGCAGATGGCGAAGGACGGCGCGGTGGTTCTGGCGATGCATCAGACGTTTCAGCGGCCGCTCGAGGCCGAGGTCGTTCCCGCCGATCGGCGGCTTGCCGTCGCCGCCGCGGCGGGAATGGCTCGAATTGGTCGAATACTGGCGTGAGGGGCACACCGCCGTGCTCTGGTTTCTCGCCGATCCGCGGCGCACGGATCTTGCGCTGATCGATCCGAAGAGCCGGGTGGACCGGCGCGAGTTCCGTTGGCGCTTCCCGTCGCTCTCGCAGATCGGCGGCATGCGGCCGGCGGCGCTCGACTGGTATCGGATGTCGCCCCCGGGGTGGTTCGCGGACGAGGGCTGGGCGCTCACGCCGGAAACGGCCGGCATCGCGCGCGCGATGCAGCGCGGTCCGTCTCGAGGCCCGATTACCGCCTGGGTGCGTCGGCGAGCCGGCGCCGCCGATATCCTCGTTGGCGGCCGGCATCTGGGCAGTCGTCAGGACCCGCCGGTACCGGTTCTGCGATCACCGTCGATGGCACGCCGGCCGCGGCGTGGGATGTGTCACCGGGATTTTTCCTGCGCGAGGTCGCGCTTCCCGCCGGCTCGCTAGCCGGATCGGGGCTGGCGCGCCTGGAGATTTCCGCGACAGCGCCCGAGGGCAGCGCCATCGAGACCGCGATCGAGCAATTCGACCTGCAGGACGCCGGCTCGTTGATGTGGGGTTACGACGAAGGCTGGCACGAAGCGGAGTACAACCCGCGCACGGGACTCTGGCGCTGGACCAGCGAGCGATCGGTGATCCGCGTGGTAAACCCGTCGCGCCCGGTCGCGGTGCGGCTGCAGATCGAATCGCCGCTGCGGACGTTCGACGCGGCGCCGCTGGTGAAGATCACGGCAGCTGATCGCGTACTTGCCGAGGCGCGGCCGGGCGGCGCGGCGATCCTCGAGGCGATTGTTCCGCTCGACGTGCTGCGCGCCGCGATTGGCCGTATCGCGATCGAGACGGATCGCGTGTTCGTACCGGCCGAACACGGCGACTCGCCCGATCGCCGGCACCTCGGATTGCGCGTGTTCGGCGCCAGCGTTGTCGATCCAAATTGACACTGGCTGAGTCGGCCTGTAATCTGCCGAGCACTGCCGTACCTCCCAGGCGGCGTATTCCCGACAGAAAGAGGAGAGACGAATGATCGTGTTCAGACGGATCGCTGGAGTTGTCGTGCTTTCGCTGGTTGCTAGCCTGGGTGCAGCCGCGTGCTCGAAGAAGCCGCCAGCAACCTCGCCCGCGCCCGCGCCGCCGCCGCCGACCGCCCCAGCGGCGCCGCCCGCACCGCCACCGCCGCCGCCTCCACCACAGGCGCCTCCGCCTCCGGCGCTGACCGAGGAGGAGATCTTCGCGCGCAAGACCCTCGACCAGCTGAATGCCGAGCGGCCGCTGGCCGACGTCTACTTCGACCTCGATCAGGCGCAGATCCGTGCCGACGCGCGCGGCAGCCTGCAGAAGAACGCCGAGTGGATGAAGCGCTGGAGCGCGACGCGGATCGTCGTCGAAGGGCATTGCGACGAGCGCGGCACTGCGGAATACAACCTGGCGCTCGGCGAGCGACGCGCAACCGCCGTCAAGGAGTACCTGCAGAGCCTGGGCGTTTCCGCCGATCGGGTGGCCGTCGTCAGCAAGGGCAAGGAGTCGCCGTTCTGCCGCGATTCCGGCGAAAGCTGCTGGCAGCAGAACCGGCGGGGACACTTCCTGATCACGGCGAAGTGAGTTGGCGGTGCGCCTCTCGCGCACTGAGGTTCGCGAGCGTTTTTGCGCTCGCGAGCCTACTCGTCCAGCACGCGGACGAGCGCGGCGAACAGCGCGCGCTCGTCTATTCGCCCGCGCGCCAGTTCCGCTTCACCGACGGCAATCACCGGGATTTGGTGGCGGTACTGCGCGAAGAGCTGCGGATCGGTTTCGATGTTCACGTCCTGAAGCTGAAACCCACGCTCGGCAGCCAGCTCCTCGAGCAGCGCCCGAGCGTCGTCACATAAGTGACAGCCGGGCTTCGAGTAGAGCGTGACAGTCGTCAACCGACGTTGGTCCGCTCGCGTCTGATCTCGTCGGCAATCCGCTCGGCGGTCGCGCGAGGGTCTGGCGCCGCCGTAATCGGCCTGCCCGATGACGAGGAAGTGCGCGCCCGCCTCTATCGCCTCGGCGGGTCCCAGTGTGCGCGCCTGATCGTCGGTGCCGGCCTGGCCGGCGGGCCGGATGCCCGGCGTCACGATCGTGAATTCAGGCCCACAGGCCGCGCGGATGTCGGCGATCTCGAGGGAGAGGCGACTACGCCGTCGAGCCCGGCGTGCTGCGCCAGCCGCGCCAGATGCACGACCTGTTCGCGCACCGCGCGGGCCACGCCGGTTTCTCGAAGCGCTTCGCCGCTGAGGCTGGTGAGGACGGTCACGCCGATCACCAGCGGCCGTTCGACTCCCAAGCCTGGCGGCGGTTTCCGCGGCCGCCATGGCCGCCGCCCGCATCATCGCCGCGCCTCCCGAGGCGTGCACGTTGATCATCCATGCGCCGGTCGAGACTGCAGCGCTGGATGGCGCCCGCCACCGTATTGGGAATGTCGTGAAACTTGAGATCGAGGAACACGCGATCGCCGCGATCCGCGAGCGACCGGACCATCGACGGCCCTTCCGCGGTGAAGAGCTGCTTCCCGATCTTGAACCCGCCGACCGCGCCGCGCAGCGTGTCGGCGAGCGCGAGCGCCTCCTGAGCCGACGCCACGTCGAGCGCGACTAGGATCGGGGCTCACGCGTGCACCTCCTTGCGCGGCCGCGTATCGACGGCGCCGATGAGATCGGTGAACCGTGTCACGCGATGCCGTGTCATGTAGTCGCGGATCCCGTCGAGCGTCTTGCTCCAGATGAACGGATCGGCGAAGTTGGTTGTCCCAATCTGGACCGCCGTCGCCCCCGCCAGCGTGAACTCGATCACATCGTCTGCCGTGACGATGCCGCCCATGCCGAGGATCGGGATCTTGATTGCCTGGTAGCACTCCCAGACCATCCGCACGGCGATCGGGCGGATCGCGGGGCCGCTCAGACCGCCAAGGACGTTCGAGAGCTTCGGCCGGCGGGTTTCGACGTCGATTGCCATCGCCAGAAATGTGTTGACGAGCGACACGGCGTCGGCGCCGGCGTCTTCCGCCGCGCGTGCGAACGATGCGACATCGGTGACGTTCGGTGTCAGCTTCGGAATCAACGGCAGGGAGGTCACTTTCCGCACCGCGCTCGTGACGTCGTGGGTTCCGTGGAGGCTGCACCCGAACTGAATGCCGCCCTCCTTGATATTGGGACAGGAGATGTTCAGCTCGATCGCGGCTACGCCTTCGTGATCCGAGAGAATGCGCGACACTTCCGCGTACTCGTCGAGCGACGTGCCGCACACGTTGACGATCACGCGGGCGCCGATTTCGCGAAGGCGCGGGAGCTTCTCGCGCACGAAACGGTGCACGCCGATGCCTTGAAGCCCGATGGCGTTGAGCATGCCGGACGGCGTCTCGGCAATGCGCGGCGGCACGTGGCCCTCACGCTCGGTGAGAAACAGTCCTTTGACAGCAACGCCGCCAAGGCTTGCCAGATCGACGACGTCCTCGTATTCGACGCCGTAGCCGAAGCAGCCGCTAGCCGCCACGAGCGGGTTGGGTAGTTCGAGCGATCCGATGCGGACGCGCAGATCCATGTCAGTCCCAGACCAGATCGGCGCCGGCAAATACCGGTCCGCCGATGCACGAGCGCACGAGGTGCGCGGCTGTTCCGTGCCTCACCGGAATCACGCAGCTGTAGCAGCCGCCGAGCCCGCAGCCCATGACGCGTTCGACCGAGAGTTGCGACGGCTGGCGATACTTCGCGGCGAGCCTGGCGACCGCGGCGAGCATGCCTTCGGGCCCGCACGCGTAGACGGTGACGCCGCCCGCGGGTCCGATCGATGCGAGCGCCTGCTCGAGCGGGCCAGTGATTCGCGACTTCGCACCGCGGCTGCCGTCCTCGGTCGCGAGCACGAGCTTCATGCCGAGGCGTTCGAAGACATCGAGGTAGAAAAGCTCCGCGGCGGTGCGTGCGCCGTAGAAGAGCGTCGCCGGAGCTCCGCGGCGTGCCAGCGCTTCGGCAAGCGTTGCGAACGGGGCGAGGCCGACACCGCCCGCGACCATCCATGCTTCGCCCTTCGGCGCGTCGGTGAACGCGCGGCCCAGCGGACCGAGACAGTCCACGTGCTCGCCCGGCTCGAGCTCGTACAGGCGCTGCGTGTTACGTCCCGCGCGCTTGTTGAGAATGCTGATTGCGGAGGGCTCTCCGTTGTCGCGAACGACCTCGAACACTGAGAACGGCCGGCGCAGGAGCGAATCCGGACAGCCTTCGGGCTTGAGCATGACGAACTGACCGGGCGCGGTTTGCGCGCCGACAGCCGGCGCGGCGAAGGTCAGGACGTTGTAGTCGGAAGAAAGCCGCGTGTTGCTGACGATTCGGGCGCGGACGTCCACTGGCGGCATCGACTCAAAGTATATCGGTGATGGGGGTCAGGTCCGGACCCCGTCCGGACCTGACCCCGTCTAAGATGCAGCCGTGCGCTATCTGCGGATGCTCTCCAACTCGGTGATCGGCGGTGCGCTCGCGTCGGCGTATCTCACCGTCCTCGTGATGCACCTCAATCCGCAGTTTCCGCTCAACCTGAGCGCGCTGACGCCGCTCGCGGTGGCGCTCGGGCTGGCGTACGGCGTCAACATCGCCGCCGGCTTCTACGCGTTGATCGTTCTCAGGCAGCTGCTCGCCACCGAGGTGTTGTCGCCCGGCTGGCTGAGCGTCCGCCTGCTCTCGTGGGTCTGCACCATGGCGGCCTCCGTCGGCGCGTTGATCATGTGGCTCAACGTCACCAGCTTCGGCCCCGTACTCGAGGCCCAAACTATCAGCCACATGACCGCGGCCGCGACCATGATCACGGCATCGGCGGCGGTCTTTCTTCTCATCGCGGTCGCGCACATCGGCCGCCGCGGCGGACGCGCGACGGCCCTCCTCCTCGTCGTGACAATGCTGCTTTCGGTGGTTGCTCCCCTCAGCGCGCGCGGGTGGGGTGCCGAGTCGGCGCTGAGCTCCCGCGCCACCGCGCCGGTTGCAGGTGTGCTGGCCGCCCCGCCCGGCGGACGCGTGGTGCTCCTCATGCTCGAAGGCGCGTCACTGGACGTGATCCTGCCGTCGGTCGCGCAGGGCCGGCTGCCCAACTTCGGCCGACTCCTCGACGGCGGCTCCGTCCTCCACCTCGCGACGCTTCGCCCAACGCAGGCCGAGCCGGTCTGGAGCGCCGCCGCCACCGGCCGGGCGCCGGTCGCCAACGGCGTACGTGCGTCCGCACGGTATCGCGTGCGTGCCGGCGATCCGCCACTTTCGCTCCTGCCTGATTACTGCTTTGCGCAGGCGATGGTCCGTTTCCACTTCCTTCAGGAAACGCCGCACGACTCACACTCGCTCCAGGCGCGCCCGCTCTGGAGCATCCTGTCGGACGTCGGCGTGCCGGTCTCGATCGTCGGCTGGCCACTGACGCAGCCTGCCCCGGCCGTCAACGGGCTCGTCGTGAGCGACGGCTTTCACCTGATGACCGACGCCGAGCTCGATCTCGAGAACGCAGCCGTATGGCCGGCACAGCGGATGACCGAGGTCCGCGAGGCGCTGAAGTACCCTGCGTCGCCGGATCCGGTGGCGCTCGTTACCCTGAACGGCCGTGCACCCGGCGGCGATGCCGATGCGCGCCGCGACCCGTCCCCGGTCGTGGCCGACCGCATGCATCTGCAGGTCCTGCGCCTTGTCGAGCGTGCCGGCGACACGCGCTTCGTCGCTGTCCGGTTTCCCGGTATCGACGCAGTCGGCCACTACTTTCTCCGCTACGCGAATCCGGTGCCGTTCGGTGACGTCTCAGACGACGAGCGCCGCCGCTTCGGTCGGGTCCTCGACGAGTACTATGCGTTCGTCGACGGCATAGTCGGCCGCGCATTGCAGCAACTGGGCGAGCGCGACCTTCTGCTGATCGTGTCGGCCTTCGGCATGGAGCCGCTCAGCCCGGGCAAACGCCTGCTGGAGCGTCTCGTCGGCAACGCCGAGATCAGTGGCACCCACGAGCGCGCCCCAGACGGCTTTCTGATGGCATACGGCGAAGATGTCGCGCCCGGACGCCCGCCGCGCGCGTCCGTGCTCGATCTCGCGCCCACGGTCCTCTACTACCTCGGGCTGCCAGTGGCGCGAGACATGGACGGCTTTGCGCGGCCCGACATCTTCCGCGAACCGTTCACTGCGACCCGGCCGATTACCTACATCCCGACCTACGGGCGGTGACCGGGGTCGCGGTCGCGTCCCGGTCGCGTGTCATCCGTTTCGCGATATACTGTACAGAGTCTCTTTAACTGCGGATCTGCGAGTCCGCGAAGAGGTACACATGCCCGACCGCCTGGAGGTCCCGCCATGCCGGTAGTCATGGACGCGGACCGCATCTCACGCGCGCTCACGCGCATCGCCCACGAAATCGTCGAACGTAACCGCGGCGTGGACGGCATCGCGCTGGTCGGCGTGCGCAGCCGCGGCGTGCCACTGGCGCGGCGGCTGGCGCAATCGCTCAAGACCATCACCGGCGACGACGTGCCGACGGGCGCGCTCGACATCACGCTCTATCGCGACGACCTGATGCGCCACCAGATCGGCCCGCAGCCGCTGGTGCGCAAGACGGAGATTCCGTTCTCGATTGACAACCGCACCATCATCCTCGTCGACGACGTGCTCTATACCGGCCGCACCACTCGCGCGGCGCTCGACGCGCTGATCGATTTCGGCCGGCCGCGCGCCATCCAGCTCGTGGTCCTCGTCGATCGCGGGCACCGAGAGCTGCCGATCAAGGCCGATTACGTCGGCAAGAACGTGCCTACCGCCAGCGCCGAGAGCGTGCAGGTCAGGCTGCACGAGCTCGATGGCGTCGATCAGGATGCCGTGCACATCGAGCGAGAGGAGGCGTGAGATGGAAGCCGTTCACCACACATCGAGCCAGCCGCTCACAGCCCTGCGCCGCAAGGATCTCCTCGGCATCGCCGATTTGACTCCGGAAGAAATCCTGCTCGTCCTCGATACCGCCGACGCGATGAAAGAAGTCGGGCAGCGCGAAATCAAGAAGGTCCCGACGCTGCGCGGGCGGACCGTCGTCAACTTGTTCTTCGAGCCCAGCACGCGTACGCGCACGTCATTCGAGATTGCCGAGAAGCGGCTGAGCGCCGATACCCTCAACGTCGCCATCGCCACGTCGAGCGTGGTCAAGGGCGAGACGCTCGTAGACACGGCGATGAACATCGAAGCGATGTCGCCGACCATGATCGTGCTGCGCCACGGCTCGTCGGGCGCGTGTCATCTGTTGTCGCGCATCTGCCGCGCCGCGATCATCAACGCCGGCGACGGCATGCACGAGCATCCGACGCAGGCGCTGCTCGACGCTTACACGATTCGCGAGCGCAAACGGCGCATCGAGGGCCTGAAGATCGCCATTGTCGGCGACCTCCTGCACAGCCGCGTGCTGCGCTCCAACATCCTGCTGCTGCGAAAGCTGGGCGCCGAGGTCTGGGTGTGCGGCCCGTCGACGCTGATTCCACCGGGCCTCGATCGGCTGGGCGTGCGCGTCACGACCGCCGTGGACGAGGCGGTCGAGAACGCCGACGTGGTGATGATGCTGCGCCTTCAGCTCGAGCGCATGCAGGGCGGCTTCTTCCCCTCGCTGCGTGAGTATTTCACCACCTTCGGCATGACCGAAGCGCGGGTCGCGCGCGCGAAACCGGACGTCATCATCATGCATCCCGGTCCGATGAACAGAGGCGTCGAGATCGCCTCGGAGGTGGCCGACGGTCCGTTCTCGGTCATCCTCGATCAGGTGTCGAACGGCGTGGCGGTGCGGATGGCGGTTCTCTACCTGCTGGCCGGCGGAGTCGAACATGAAGCGGCTGCTTAAGGGCGGAAGATTAGTAGATCCTGCCAGGGGCCTGGACGGTGAGTACGACCTCCTGATCGACGGCGATCGCGTGGCTCGAGTCGGGCGCAACCTGCCGGCCTCGCTTGCCGAGGGCGGCGAACTGATCGACATCCCGGCGGGCTTCATCGTCTGTCCGGGCTTCATCGATATGCACGTGCACCTTCGAGAACCCGGTCAGGAACACAAGGAAACGGTGGCGACCGGTACGGCGTCGGCGGTCGCCGGCGGCTTCACTGCCGTCGCCTGCATGCCGAACACGAACCCGGTCAACGACAACGCCGGCGTGACGCAACTGATTCTGCGCAAGGCAGCCGAAGCCAACCTCGCGCGCGTGTATCCAATCGGGGCGGTGTCGCGCGGGCAAAAGGGCGAACAGCTCGCCGACATTGCTGAACTGCGTGCCGCGGGCTGCGTCGCGGTGACCGACGATGGGCATCCCGTGGCGACGGCGATCCTCGCCCGCCGCGCGCTCGAGTACACGAGCATGTTCGGCATTCCGATGATCGAGCATTGCGAGGACCCGTCGCTGAAGGGTGAGGGGTGCGCGCACGAGGGTGCGCGCGCCGCCGAGCTCGGGCTGAAGGGGATCCCCGGCACCGCGGAGTCGATCATGGCCGCGCGCGACGTGCTGCTGGCCGAGATGACCGGCGGGCACATCCATATCGCGCACATGAGCGCCTGGACCACGCTCGAGGCGGTCCGGCAGGGCAAGAGCCGCGGTGTGAAGGTCACCTGCGAGGTGACCCCGCATCACTTTACCCTCACAGACGATGCGCTCGGCGCGCCGGTGCCGTACGACACGAACACCAAGATGAACCCGCCGCTGCGCGAGGCCAGGGATCGCGACGCCATGCTTGCCGGCTTGCGCGATGGCAGCATCGACGTGATTGCCACCGACCACGCGCCGCATCATTACGACGAGAAGAACGTCGAGTTCGATCGGGCGCCGTTCGGCATCGTCGGTCTCGAGACGGCCGTGCCGATCGCTTTGGACCGGCTCGTCCACGGCGGGTGGATCGGTATACCGCGTCTGGTCGAGCTGATGTCAGTCAATCCTGCAAGGATTCTTCGCGTTCCGGGAGGAACGCTCGCCGAAGGCGCACCGGCTGATGTCACAATACTGGCGCCCGATCTGCGGACCACCGTGGATCGCGTGCGGCTGCGGAGCAAGTCGAAGAACACGCCTTTTCATGGGTGGACATTTCGCGGCGGCGTCGCGGCGACGCTGGTTGCCGGGCGGACTGTGTACGCAAACAGCGATGCTCGAATGCCGGGCGCGTCCGCTTGATTTGATGGTGGCGGGCGATGCCGCCGTGTCCTGACCCATGGAACTGCTCTTGTGGCGCTGGAGCACGGCGACCCAAGTCACTTCGGTTGTGATGATCGCGGCGTTTTTCGCCGCGCTCGCACGATCCACGCCACGCGCAGAGCTGCGTTGGTGGCTGTGGGCGTGGCTGGCCAACGTCGCCGCGCTCGCCATCACGTTGCTCTTCTGGTATCTCGAGCTGCCCGCGGCGGTGGTTCCGATCGCGTGGCTGTTCTATCTGTGGGCCAAGACAGCCTTCGCGTGGTTGTTCGTCCAGGGTTGTTGGACACTGCTCCGGCCCGGCAGCACGATCGTTCCCGTCCGTTACGCGATCGTCGCAATGACGCTGTTTGCGATCGCCGGTTCGCTGACTTTCCAGAACATCGCGGCGCTCGGTCTGGGCCAGCACATTGTGCTCGCCGTCCTTTTCGGGATGGGCGCGGTGTTCATGACGCGTTCCACCGAGCTCGGTGTCAAATGGCTTGCCGCCGGTCTCGTGCTGCGCGCCTTCCTGGCGGCGATTGAGGCGGGGGCGTATGGGATGCAGGCCTCGTCGCCCAATCCGACGTCGCAGGCGCCACAGGGCATCACCAGCCTGTTCCTGGCGGCGCACTCGTCGCTCGATACCGCGGCCGAATGGCTGCTCGCGCTCGGTGCGGTGCTGGCCTTGTCCGATCGCGCGCAGCGCGAGCTGCGGCGCTACAACGAGCAGCTGTTGCACGCACAGGAAGATCTGCGGCGCCTGGTCGATCGCGATCCGCTGACGGCGTTGTCCAACCGGCGCGCGCTGCCAGCAATCTTCCGCGCGGTGCAGCCGGTTGGCGCGACGCTCCTGTTCTTCGACATCGACGGCTTCAAGCTGATCAATGACCTGCATGGACATCAGGTCGGCGACGAATGCCTCAAGCGCTTCGCGATTGCGCTGCGGGAGTCGTTTCGCCCCAGCGATGCGGTGATTCGCTACGGCGGCGACGAGTTCCTGGTCGTGGCAAAAGGCCTGTCGCCGGCGGCATGCGAAGTGCGGATCGGACGGCTGCGCGAGCGGCTGCGATTCGGGGGGCGGAAGGATGGACCGCTAATCAGGTTTTCCGTCGGCATCTCCGAGCTGACGGAAGGCGGCCAGCCTGAGGTCGCGCTCGAATCGGCCGACCAGGCGATGTATCGAGCCAAGGGCGCCCGGCCCTGACCGGACCGGCTGGCGGTCAGCGCGGTTTGCTCGCGACCACCATGAACCAGCGATCGGCGGCCGGCTCGTTGACGGTGATCTCGAAGCCGGCCTCGCGCAGCTCTCGCGCCACGCTGCCTGGCGACACGCCATGACTCTCGTCGCGGCCGCGATCCGCCGGCTTGGCCGCTTCCGGCCGCCCGCGATTCGGCTCGAAATCGACCACCGCCACCCGTCCTCCCGGTTTGAGCGAACGGAAGATACTGGCGGTCATCGCCGCGGGATCGGCGAAGTGGTGATAGACGTTGCGCATGAAGATGGCGTCGCAGCAGCCGTCGGCGAAGTTGGTCTTGTTGGGATCGCCCGCGAGCACGCTGACCTGCGGCAGCCCGCTCTTCTTCACGGCCGCATCGAGCGACTGCACGCGATTGTCGCCGAGCTCGCTGGTGAATACGCGCCCGCTCTCGCCAACAACTTTCGCTGCCGCGATCGACAGATCGCCGTTGCCGGCGCCGATCTCGCCGATCGTTTGCCCAGGCTTGACGCCGAGCGCTTCGAAGATCCGCTCTGTTTCGACAGTGCTTCGGGGCGATTGGGCCGCCGGCGTGGACGACAACACTGTCAGGAGGGTCCAAGCGAGCGCCAGCGCGAAGCGCGACAACTGATGGGTGGTCATGTCGATGCCTGCCTGTGTTAGACGGCGAGAACGGCCCGTCGGCTGGATTCCTTTTACAATCCTGAGATGCGTCAGAGCAAGTCCATTACGTTCGCGGTTGCCGCGGTTGTGGTGGTTTGCCCGCTGCTCGTCGCCGCCGCTCCGCCGCGCGTGGATGGCGATGCGCTGATCGCCGCCGTCCGGACGCTCTCGTCGCCGGAGTTCGAAGGGCGCCGGACGGGTTCGCCGGGCGGGCAGAAGGCGCGAGCCTGGGTGGACGCGCAGTTCGCCAGAATTGGCTTACGCCGGATAGGCGAGCAATATCTCGCACCGTTTACCTTTGCGAGTGATTCCACCAACATCCAGGGCGCCAACGTGGTCGGCATGTGCCCCGGGACGGGCAAGGCGCGCGAGGTAGCCGTCGTGTCCGCGCACTACGACCATCTCGGGATGCGGAACGGCGCAACCTATTACGGCGCCGACGACAACGCCTCCGGCGTGGCGGTGCTGCTCGCGATCGCTGCGCACTGCATGCGCGAGCCGCTGCGCCACGACACGATCTTTGTCGCCTTCGACGCCGAGGAAATGGGGCTGCAGGGTGCCCGCGCGTTCGTCGCCAGTCCTCCCGTGCCACGGGAGCGGCTTGCGTTGAATGTCAATCTCGACATGGTGAGCCGCAGCGACAAACGCGAGTTGTACGCGGCCGGGACGCATCACTGGCCAGCTACCAAGGCGCCGCTTGCGGCGGTGGCCAGCCGACCGGCGGTGCGGCTTCTGTTTGGTCACGACAATCCGGCCTCGGGCTCCAAGGACGACTGGACGAACCAATCGGATCACGGCCGCTTTCACGCCGCCGGGATTCCGTTCGTGTACTTCGGCGTCGAAGATCACGCCGACTATCACCGGCCAAGCGACACGGCCGACAAGATCGATGCGGCGTTCTTCCGCGACGCGGCCGAGACGATCCTCGATGCGGTGATCGCGCTCGACCAGGCGCTCCCGTTCAAGAAGTGACGTGCAGTCGCGTCTCGATCTGAAGCCCAGGCTCGACGAGCTTTACCGCTCCTACAACGCCGAGCACGTCGTCAGCGATCCGATCTGGATCGTCCGGCGATTCCCGCGCGCCGACGACCGTGAAGTAGTCGGCTTTTGCGCCGCCGCGCTTGCCTTTGGCCGGGTGCAGAGCGTGATCAACTCGATCGAAGGGCTGCTTCAGGTCATGGGAGCCAACCCCGCGGCCTATGTCCGCGGTTTCTCGCCGGCGCGCGACCGCCGCGCGATGGACCATCTGGTGCATCGCTGGACGCGCGGCGTCGATCTCGCAGCGCTGGTCTGGATTCTCCGGCAGATGATCGATGCGAGCGGGTCGATCGAGGCGTTCTTCGTGGAGCGCCTGGATCCCGCCGCCGCGACGGTGGAGGTCGCGCTCGACGAGTTCTCGCGGCGCGCCTGCGCGCTCGATGTACGGGAGGTGTACGGCAGGACGAGGCCGAAGCCGGGTGTCGGGTATTTTTTCTCGAGGCCGACGAGCGGCGGCGCGTGCAAACGGCTCAATCTGTTCCTGCGCTGGATGGTACGGCTTGACGCGGTCGATCTGGGCGTCTGGCAGCGAGTGCGCCCGTCGCAGCTGGTCGTGCCACTCGACACGCATGTCATCCGGGTCGGGCGATGCCTGGGATTGACGAAATACACGAGTCCGGGATGGAGGATGGCCGCAGATATTACAAATGCTTTACGCCTGTTCGACCCCGATGATCCCGTAAAGTACAGACTTCTCGCTCTGCCACATCGGCATGATGAACGCGTGCGGCTTCGGCCGGAGCGTGGGCGATGCGGGGTGCCCGCTGCGTGGCGCGTGCCAACCGCGGAAGAAGAAGACGCGATGACGCGTCGAAGAGAGTAGTTCCCACGATGCTGAGATGTTTTGCACTCGCGTGGCGAACCGAAGTCGGCGAGGGCTTCGTCGCCGGTCGTTGCCGGAGGCCACGTGTTCGTGCACAGCCGGCGCGACCCCGAGGAGTTCGTCACCGCGATCGAGCTGGCGACCGGAAAGATCGCGTGGCACGGCACGACGCGCGCAGCGGGAGGCAACTGTGGAGCGTGCCGTTTCCTGACGCATGGCACGAGAAACATCGTGACACCCGTCTGGACTGGAAAACATCTCGTCGTCTCCGGCCCGCGTCAGGGAACGCCCGCGTATTCGCTGACAGTGAGCAACGGTGCCTGGACCGCGGCCGCGGCGTGGAAGAACGCCGGGGTGACGATGTACATGAGCTCGCCCGTGCATGCGGACGGAACGATGTTCGCTCTCTCCAACAAGCGAAAGGCCAGTTCGTGGTGATGGATCACGCAACCGGCGCGGTCCGCTGGGCCACCGAGGCCGCAAGCGGAATCACGCGTCGATCCTCGTGACGCCGACACGTCTCGTCTTTCTCACCGACGGCGCAGATCTCGTTGTCGCGCGGCGCGACAGCTCGACGTTCGTCGAGGAGCGGCGCTACGCCGTCGCGGACAGCGAAACCTGGCCGATGCCGGCCGTCCTAGCGGACGGCCTGATCGTCCGCGACGCCACCGGGATCTCCCGGCTCCAGTGGATGTGAGCGGGCGCGGTCGTAGGCCTGCAATGTTCCCGTGAGCAGCCCGCCGACGCCGAAGTGCTCCGACACGCGAACGAAGCCCGCCTCTCCCATCCGTTCGCGACCTGCTTTGTCCTTGAGAAGCCGCACGATCGCGCCGGCGAGCGCCCGCGCGTCGCCCGGCGGCACGAGAAGCCCGGTCTTGCCCGTCACAACCGCTTCCGGGATTCCGCCGGCCTCGGTGCCGACGACCGCCAGCTTCATCGCCATGGCGTCCAGTACGGCCGATCCCAGCCCCTCGGTGACCGAGCTCATCACGAACAGATCGACGGACTTGACCAGCTGCAGCACGTCCTCGCGGAAGCCGGCGAGCAGGACGTGCTTCTCCACGCGGAGCTCCTTGATCTGCCGCTCGAGCTGCGGGCGCAGCTCGCCTTCGCCGAAGATCAGCAGGTGCGCATCGGGGACCTTGCGCAGCACGTGCGCCATCGCTTCGAGCAGATGCTTTTGTCCCTTGTGCGGCACCAGCGCGCCGACATTGGCGATGACCGGCGCTCCATGCGGCAGCCAGTATTCGGCGTGCGCGTCGACGACCGGGAGCCGTTGAATCTTCGCCACGTCGATGCCGTCGTGGACGATGGTGATGCGCGACGCCGGGATCCCGTCCTGCTCGAGAATCGCCTTGATCGCGGCCGACGCGGCGATGAACAAATCGACCTGTCGGTACTTCCAGCGCGAGAAGGAGTGACTCTGCAGATGGAAGTCCACTCGCCTCGACGCCACGATCGGCGGCCGCGGCTTGGGCGCCCCGAACGACAGCGCCAGGCCGGCCATCGCCACGGCGTGCGGATCGTGCGCGTGCACGATCTCCGGCTGCCATTGCCGGATGATGCGCGACAGCTTCCACGCCGTTGAAAGATCGACTTCGTTGCGCGGCGCGAGCGGCACCAGGTCCGGACCTTCGAGCGCACGCCGATAGAGCTCCCCCTGCGGGTGCGCGACCAACACCTGTCGGTGGTGGCGGGCGCGCAGCCCGAGGACGGTCAGGAGGACCTGATTCTGTCCGCCGCGCCAGGTCCGGGCGGTGTCGATGTGGAGGGCGAACACAGCTCCCAGAGCTTTGCGAATTTGAGCCCGACGTAATACGCGTTCATTGCCGACACGATCAGGCCGGGCATCCCGTCACGAAACCCGCCGCGCAGCACGTAGTTGCGAAAGAACGCTAGCCTCGGATGCACGAGGATGTCGAACCAGCCGGCACGGCGCCCGTCCTCGAACATCTGCCGCGCCGCGAGCGTCGTGTAGCGATCCATCGATCGCAGGTGATGCGCGATGTCGCGATACGCGTAGTGCTGCAGGTCGTGCCGCAGGCGGCCAACCGCGCCGTCGGCTTGCACCGATTCGTGCACGTGACGGCCGGTCCAGCGGGCGCGGCGCCGATCGTACAGCCGGAGCTGGTAGTCCGGATACCAATCGGTGGATCGGATCCAGCGGCCGAGATGAAACGTGACGCGTGGCACGCGGTAACCCGAGTCGTCCGGCTCGCGCTGCAGCCGCGCGCGGATCTCGCCAGCCAGCTTGGTGGTCACGCGCTCATCGGCGTCGAGCGAGAAGATCCAGTCGTGCGAGGCCTGTTCAGCGGCGAAGTTCTTCTGCGCGACGTAGCCCGGCCACGGCCGCACGATCACGCGATCGGTGTAGCGTCGGGCGATGGCAACGGTGTCATCCGTGCTCTCCGAATCGACGACGACAATCTCGTCAGCCCAGCGAACCGAGTCGAGGGCCGCCGCGATGTTCGGCGCCTCGTTGAACGCGATCACGGTGACCGACACTTTCGGCACGGCGATAAACGTACAACAAACCGGGAAGTCTGTCGCGGCCAGGCCCACTTGGCGCGCCCTACCTGAAGGCGGCGAGGTCTCCCGATAGCGTATTTGGGTGAAGGCCGCTCAGCGTGTCGAGCAGTGCCGTGCGCGAGACCGCCTGGGGAAGATACCAGCGATCGAGCGTCGGCTGCAGCCAGTGTCCGCCGACCGGGTGAAGGATCGCGTTGAACGTTCGCATGCCGAGCGCTTCGAGATGCTCCAGGCATGATGCCGCGTCGCTCATCAACTCGCCGTGGAACTCGAACTGAATCAGCGGCAGCGGCTGCGACAACCCGCGCATCACCTCGGGCTCATAGCCTTCGACGTCGATCTTGCAGAATGCGGGTCGCCCGTGCGCGGCAATCAGTGCATCCAGCGTCATGACCGGCACCTGCGCGATCTGATCGAAAGGGCAGTCGTCGCCCAGCGCTTTGATGCGATCGACGACGAACGAGGAGCGCGTCGTGTGTGGGGACAGATGGAAGGGAATGACCGCCGGTGCCGCACCCACGCCAGCCTCGACCACCTCCACATCAGAATCGCCGCTAAAGCGTTCTCGGAGTCGCGCCGCGGTCCGCGGATCTGGTTCAACGCAGACAACACGTCCGCCCAGACTTCGGCAGATGGCCGCCTTGTCGCCGACGTTTGCGCCGATGTCGAACACCAGCGCGCCCGGCGTCACATAGGGCCGCCATAGCGTTCGTTGCCATCGATCCGCGCGGCGGGCGCGGAAGTGCTGGACGATCGTCCGATTGGAAAGCCAGTTCTCGACGCGCCACGGCAATCGCCGCTGCACGAAGAGTGTGAAGCAGGCGTTTCGCACGAACGAGGTGCCTGGCATGGCGAAGCCACTATAACGCACGGCGGCGACCGATCGAGACTTCGGCACGGCGATCAACGTACAACAAGACGGCCGGCGCTGGTTGCCCAGGCCGGCCGTCTGCGATCGCGCGTTGTCGAGGCTATTGCGGCGGCCGAACGGTGCCCGAGCCGGTGATGGCGGTGCCGGTGCCGGTGTTCACCGCCGAGACGCCGTTGGGGCCATTGGTGCCATTGGTGCCGCCAAAAGGCACTTCCTGCGCCGTCTGGAAGTCCACCACCGACTTCAGGTAGTCGATGATCGCCTGCAGCTCGTTGTTGCGAGCCTGGCTCAGATCGCGCTGTGCCTGGAAGACGAGGAAGCTGCTGGTCATGCCGGCCTGGAACTTCTTTTCTTCCGCCCGCAGCCGCTCTTCGGCCAGCGCGCGCGCCGAGCGCGTCGCCTCGACCCGCTTGCCGTTGGTCGTGACCGTCCGCGCGAAGTCGCGAACCTGCGTGGCGACGGTGAGCTTCTGGCTCTCGAGTTGCCGTTCGGCCTGCTGATTCTGCAGGCGGGCGCGGGCGAGGTTCGCTTCCTGAGTCGATCGTCCGATCGGGTAGTTCAACTGGACGTTGAACTGCCAGGTCGGGTACGCGCCGCCGAACGCGTCGTTCAGCACCGAGAGAAACGACCGCTGGGTCGTGTCGAGAATGTTCGGCGGCTGGCCAGGGATGACCTCGAGACGACGCTGCGTACCGCCGAGACCCAGAGCGCTGTAGTTCACGTTCGCCGTCACGTCGGGCAGCGCCTGGTTGCGCAGGTAGCGAATCGAGATGTCGTTCGACTCAAGCTGCTTCTGCGACGCCGAGATGTCCGTCCGTTTGTCGAGCGCGTTGCGCACCGCGCTCTCGACGTCAACGTTCACTGGCACGAAGCTCGCCACGTCCGTCGGCTCAATCTGCATCGTCCAGAAGTCGGGTTGCGTCGGGTTCGAGATGAGCGCGCGCAGCCGATCCTCGGCGCGCGAGATCGACGCCTCGGCAAGGATGACCGACTCTTCGCGGCGCGCGACTTCCGACTGCGCCTCGACGATGTCGATCGGCGCCATGGTGCCGATCTCGACGCGCGCGCGGTTGTCGCGCAGTGACTGTTGCGCGAGCGTGAGCGACTGCCGCTGCACGTCGAGGTTGGCCCGCGCGTAGACCAGATCCCAGTAGGCGTTGCGCACGTTGCGGCCGGTCTGGGCGACCGCCTCGACCAGCTGCACATCCGAGATCTCGCGGCTTTTGCTGCTCACGAGGTACTGCTGGCGCGCCGAATCGATCTTGAAGTTGCGCAGCAGCGGTTGTGAGTAGGCGGCGGAGAACGTCGAGTTGAGCTGCGGACTGAACGGGCTGTAGTCGTTGTTGGTGGTGATGCGGCCGGTGTTCCAGCTGACTGAGTAGTTGCCGCCCCACGGGAGCAGCTGTCCGAGGCCCGTGCCGGTGGTGACGCGGCCTTCGGTGATGGTCGACTGCGTGCCGCTGAAGATGTCCTGCGGCAGGTTCTCCTGGTTGCGCGTGGTGAAGTTCGTCTGGAAGTTGGGTGTCCAGTTGGTGCGCGCGAGCGAGATGGTGTAGTCCTGCACCTGCGGATTGATGCGCTCGACCTGAAGGTCGAGGTTCTGCTCGAGGGCCATGGCGACGGCCTCGTCGATCGAGAGCCGTCTCACCGGCCCCTGCGCCGCGACGCTCTGTGCGGCGGCGGCGGCCGCGTCGGCCGAGGTCAGGGTTCCTGTCTGTGCCCGAACAGGATCTGCCCCAAAAACGGACAGGGCTGCGGCGGCGCACAGCGCTGTCACGACCACCCGCAGGCGGAAAGACTTCTGGTCACACATTTTCGTGGTACTCCAAGGGATTTCGACCCGGGAAGCCGAGCAAGAACAGTACCTGGCCCAAGACATAGACGAGAAGCGGCCGTCCCGGGTTCGACAGGTCGTCCCGTTATACTAACCGTCTCGTCCCAATTATCCAGGCGAGCCCCCTTCCTCGATGCGCGAAGACGACGTTTTGGCACTGTTTCGAGCTTCCGGAGCGCTGCTCGAAGGGCATTTTCGGCTGTCGTCGGGACTGCACAGCGCCGGTTATCTGCAGTGCGCGCTCGTCCTCCAGCAGGCCAAGGACGCCGAGGCGCTCGGCGCCGCGTTGGCGCAGCTCGTTCACGGATATGGCGCGACCGCCGTCCTGTCGCCCGCGCTCGGCGGCATCGTCGTGGGACATGAGGTCGGCCGCGCGCTCGGCGTGCGCGCCATTTTTGCCGAGCGGCAGGATGGCGCGCTCACCCTGCGTCGAGGATTCGCACTCGAGCCCGGCGAAAAGGTCTTGGTCGTCGAGGACGTGCTCACCACCGGCGGCTCGACGCGCGAAACCATCGAGGTCGCCGAAGGCGCTGGCGCGACCGTGGTGGCGGCGTGCGCGATTGTCGATCGCAGCGGCAGCGCCAGCCACAATCTCGGCATTTCGTTTCACGCGTTGCTGCCGATGCGTCTGGCGACGTACTCTCCTGAGTCGTGTCCACTCTGTCGAGAGGGGTTGCCGATTGCCAAGCCGGGCTCACGCGCGTAAGTTGAACCGCGGATTGCAGGATGACGCGGATTCGATAGCGAGAATACGCGTGCCGCGTGGCGGCCTGCTTTATGCCCTGACATTTTATCCGCGTCATCGGCGTGATCCGCGGAAGCCAAAGACTCGTCCAGCGTGGCGCGCACGCTGAAGCTGACGATCGCTTACGAGGGCACGGAATTCGCCGGCTGGCAACGGCAGGCGAGCGCGCGCACCGTGCAGGCAGTGATCGAAGATGCGTTCGCGCCCATCGTCAAGGGGCCGGTCACGCTGACCGCCGCGGGCCGCACCGACGCCGGCGTGCACGCCGCGGCGCAGGTGGCGAGCGCACAGATTCACGCCGCGATCGCGCACGACGATCTGCTGCGCGCCCTCAACGCGACGTTGCCGCCCGACGTTCGCGTGCTTGCCATCGACGATGTGCCGCTGGCGTTCAACGCGCGCCGCAACGCGCGGCGCAAGACCTATCACTATTTGATCTGGAACGGCGTCGTCGGTACCGCCGATGTGGCGGCGCTTCGTGTGGCACCTGCCGCAGCCGCTCGACCTCGACGCGATGAACGCCGCCGCGGCGCGCCTTGTCGGCAGGCACGACTTCGCCGCGTTTCAAACCGCCGGAAGCGGCGTCAAGACCACGGTGCGGCGAATCGAGGTGTCGCTGGTTCGCGAAGTGCCGGTGTCTGAGATCGCGTGGAGCGCGCCCGGCGATCGTCTGCTGCGCTACGAGGTGACCGGCGACGGCTTCCTGCGGCACATGGTGCGGAACTTTGCCGGCACGCTCTACGACGTCGGCGCGTGGCCGCCGAGCAGCGGACGAGATCGAGCAGATCCTGGCCTCGCGTGATCGCAGCCGGGCGAGCGGCACGGCCCCTGCCCACGGGCTGGTCTTGTGGCGGGTCGAATATTGACCGGGACCGCCCGCTCGCTCGACGGCTGCACCGGCCGGGCGCCCGGGCCGTCGGATGACCGAGATGACGATTGCGACTCAAGCGGATTGAGCGATCGAGCGAGCTCCGGGGTAATATCGAGTGTTGCGGGTGATCGTCGTGCCGAAGACCCTCCAGAGACTCCTCGACTGGCTCCCCGCCGATAGCGCCGACGCCGCGCTGGCGCGCCAGGTCAATCCGGACCGCCTGCCGCGTCACGTCGCGATCATCATGGATGGCAACGGCCGCTGGGCGGGAAAGCGCCACCTGCCGCGGGTCGAAGGCCACCGCGCGGGCATCGACGCGGTGCGAGCGACCGTCGAGACTTCCGCCCGGCTCGGCCTCGACGTGCTCACGCTCTATGCCTTCTCCGTCGAGAACTGGAAGCGGCCGCGCGCCGAAGTGAGCACGCTGATGATGCTCCTCAAGCGCTACCTGCGCTCGGAGCTTTCGACGCGTGCTCGAGAACAACATCCGCTTCAACGTCATCGGCCGTTCGGAAGAGCTCGCGCCCGACGTGCTCCACGAGCTCCACGCCGCCGAGCGCGACACGGCGCGCAACACCGGTATGATCTTCAACATCGCGCTCAACTACGGCGGCCGGACCGAGATCGTGGACGCCGCGCGGCGCGCGATCGCGTCGGGCATCGCCGCCGAAGACCTCGACGAGCGCCGTTTCGGAGAGCTGCTCTACACCGGCACGCAGCCCGATCCCGACCTGCTGATTCGAACGAGCGGCGAGATGCGCGTCAGCAATTTCCTCCTGTGGCAGATCGCCTACGCGGAGATCTGGGTGACCGACACGCTGTGGCCCGACTTCCGCAGCCGGCATCTGCTCGAGGCGATCCTCGCGTATCAAAAGCGCGATCGGCGTTACGGCGGCATTGCTCCTCCCGTCGCGGCCGGCGTGAAGTAGCCGCTCAGCAGCATGGCCCGTCTTATCAGCGGCGTTGTGCTGAGCGCGGCATTCTTTGCGCTCATCTGGTTTACCAACGCGACGGTCCTTCTCGTGGTCGCGCTCGCTGTCGGCGCGCTGGCGGTTCACGAATACGTGCAGATCTTCCGCGGCATCGGCGCCCATGTGCCGGCTGTTCCGACGCTGGCCGTAACATGGGCGGTCACGACGCTGATTCCGTTTCCGTTCCTCGCCATCGAGGTCGCCGTCGCAATCGGCGTGATCGTGATCGCGATGTGGGTCATGGCGGCGCTGCCCGGCGCGAGCACGACGGCGCCAGGCTCGGCAATCGTCGCTCCGCTCGGATTCAGAGAAGCGGCGTCGGGCGTCGGCCGCCGCCGCGCTCGCGCCGGTGTACATCGGCACCGGACTCGGCACGCTCGTAGGCAATTATGTCTACGGCGGACGCGGCGCGGTGCTGCTGTTGATGGCGACGATCGTGGTCAGCGACTCGGCGCAGTACTACGCCGGGCGCACGTTCGGACGGCGGCCGCTGGCGCTGCGGATCAGTCCGAAGAAAACCATCGAGGGCGCGCTCGGCGGGTTCGTGCTCGCGCCGGTTTTCCTGATTGTGGCTGCCTATGACCTCATTCCGGCCGCCACCAATCAGCTCGCGCTCGGCGTGCTCGCGGTCGCGCTCGTCGCCGGCGGCATTGCCGGCGACCTGTTCGAGTCGATGCTCAAGCGCGCGGCAGGCTTGAAGGACAGCTCGGCGCTCATACCGGGGCACGGCGGCGTCCTCGATCGAATCGACGCGCTGCTGTTCGCGTCGCCGATTTTCTACGTCTATCTGCGGTGGCTCTTCGCATGAAAAAGCGCGTGGCGATCCTCGGCTCGACCGGATCCATTGGCACCAGCGCACTCGCCGTGGCCGAGACGCACGCCGACCGCGTCGAGGTCGTGGCGCTCGCCGCTGGCGGCAACGTAGCCGCGTTCGTCGATCAGGTGGCGCGCTTCAAGCCGCGTGCGATCGCCATGGCGACCGGCGCCGCACTCGACGAGGCGCGCGCCGCACTCGGTACCAAGCTTCCGGAGGTGCATGGCGCCGGCTGTGATGGTCTGATCGCCGTGGCCACACATCCCGATGTGGACATCGTGCTGTGCGCCTCGTCGGGCACCGCCGCGCTCGAAGCAGTGCTCGAAGCGATTGCCGCGGGCAAGACGATCGCCCTTGCCAACAAGGAAGTACTGGTCATGGCCGGCGGACTGGTGATGGATGCCGCGCGCGCGCGTGGAGTCGCGGTGCTGCCCGTGGACAGCGAGCACAATGCGATCCACCAGTGTCTGCACGGCCGACCGGACGCGGAAATCCGCCGCCTGATTCTCACCGCCTCGGGCGGCCCCTTTCGCGGACGCGCCGGCGCGACGCTCGATGCGGTCACCGCAGACGATGCGCTCAAGCATCCGACCTGGCAGATGGGACCAAAAATCACCATCGATTCGGCGACGCTCATGAACAAGGGCCTCGAGGTAATCGAAGCGCACTGGCTGTTCGGGATGCCGGCGTCGCGAATCTCGGTGGTCGTGCACCCGCAGTCGATCGTGCACTCGCTTGTCGAGCTGCGCGACGGATCGCTCATCGCGCAGATGGGCATCACCGACATGCGCCTGCCGATCCAGTACGCGTTCTCGTATCCGGATCGGTGGGACGCGCCGCTGCAATTCCTCGACCTGACACGCTGCGCTCCGCTCGAGTTTCACGAGCCGGAGTGGGACGATTTTCCCTGCCTGCGGCTTGCCTATCGCGCCCTAGAAGCCGAGCGGAGCCTGCCCATCGTCCTGAATGCCGCCAACGAAGTGGCGGTGGCCGCTTTCCTCGCCGGGCAGCTACGCTTCACCCACATCGCGCGGCTGATCGGCGAGACCATGGAGGCGCACCAGGCCGTCCACGTCGAGACGCTGGCTGCCATCCGCGAGGTTGACGGGTGGGCCCGGGATTTCGCCGCCGACCGGGCCGCCGGCCTGACCGCGGGCGCCCGGACCAGTAAAATGAACGAAAGGACCGGATTGTGACCACCCTCCTCGCATTTGCATTCGTCCTCGGCGTGCTGGTCTTCGTTCACGAGCTCGGCCACTTCCTCATGGCGCGCTGGCACGGCGTAAGGGTGTTGACGTTCTCGCTCGGCTTCGGCCCGAAGATTCTGAAGGTGACGCGCGGCGGCACCGAATACGCGATCAGCGCGGTGCCGCTCGGCGGTTACGTCAAGATGGCCGGCGAGAATCCGGAGGAGCAGCGCACCGGCGCCCCCGACGAGTTCCTGTCGAAGACCAAGTGGCAGCGCTTCCAGATCCTGATCATGGGACCGGCGATGAACATCGCCCTCGCCATCGTCCTGCTCTGGGTCGTGCTGATGCAGGGCCAGGCGATCCCGACCTATTCGGACCAGCCTGTCGTCATCGGCGTCGTCAACGCGCAATCGCCGGCGGAGCAGGCCGGTCTGAAAACCGGCGATCGCGTGCTCCGCGTCAACGACGAAGAGACCGAGACGTGGGACAAGTTCTTCATGGCGATCGGGACCAAGCCCGATCGTGAAGTGCAGCTGACGATCGTACGCGACGGGCGCGAACAGCGACTCACGGTGAGGCCGAAAGGCGAGACGCGATACCAGGTAGGCGACATCGGTGTGCTACCCGACGTGTACCCGTATATCGACCTCGTGTTTGCCGGCGACCCCGCAGAACAGGCCGGACTCAAGGCGGGCGATCAGATCCTCAGCATCAACGGACAGCGCGTCGTGTTCTCGGGCCACGTGCAGCGGCTGATTTCCGAGAGCGTGGGCAAGCCGATCGACATCACCATCAAGCGCGAAGGAAACGAGCAGACGATCGCGGTCACGCCGATTCAGGGCACGAACGGCGGCAAAATCGGCATCCAGATCGGCAACCGGACACGCACGTTCAAGCCCGGACCCATCGAAGCGATCGGGCTCAGCGTCGAGCGAAACATCGAGTACGCCGGCCTCATTCTCAAGACGCTGTGGGGCCTGATCACCGGCGAGACCTCGCCGCGTCAGTTGATGGGACCGGTCGGGATCGCGCAGATCTCGGGAGAGTCGGCCCAGGCCGGCTGGGTTGCGCTCTTCGCCGTGATGGCATCCATCAGCCTCAATCTCGGTCTCCTCAACCTCATGCCGATCCCGGTGCTCGACGGCGGCCACATCCTGATCATGGCACTCGAGACCGTGGCGAGACGCGACTTCAGCATGCAGGTGAAGGAGAAGATGTTCCTGGCGGGCTTCGTGCTGCTGATGGTCCTGATGGTGACTGTCATCTACAACGATCTGACGCGAATCAGCTGGATAGAACGGCTGATGCCCTGGCGCA
Organism: uncultured Acidobacteriota bacterium; assembly: GCA_963807105.1. Classification (GTDB taxonomy): domain Bacteria; phylum Acidobacteriota; class Vicinamibacteria; order Vicinamibacterales; family UBA2999; genus DASPWV01. The sequence goes on from CAWEAM010000005.1 coordinate 264,652, forward strand.
ACTAACACACCAAAGCTCGCGCAGGCTGTGCGGAACGGCGACTCGCCGCGCCTAGCGGACGACGACGGTCACGCTGTCCGACGAGGCAGACGCACCGGCGTCGTTCGCCGCTCGGACGCGCATCGTCCAAGTTCCCGCCCGGCCGGCCACGATATTGGCCGCTCGCCGTCGGTTTTCGTTGGGCTGGCTCCGCCGCGAGCTATCAGGACACGCCTGCAGCCAATGCCATCAACGACGAGTGATCGCGACGGCGCTCGCCAATGCGCCGATCGAATGCGACTTCCGTCTGTGAGACTCGCGTCTGATGTGCGCGCCGCTCGAACGGCGGCCGGATCCGTTCGTCGACATCGTCGGCCTGGGCGCGGAACAGGTACGCAGCGCCGCCGCGGTGAACTGCGTCGCATCGATCGGTCGGACGACGAATGTTGCGCCCATCGCTTCGGCGTCGGCCTGGAGCACGGGATCCACTTCGGAGGCCAGGACGATCGCGCCGAGGCTCGATCGACGTGTCTTGCCGCGCAGCACGAGCTGCAGCCCGTTGTACTCGCGAAGGCGCACCTCGGTGACGAGGAGCGCGGGTGGGCACTCGGCGAGGCGTTCTTTCGCGCGCGCGAAGTTATCGGCGACCGTGACGTGAAAGTCGGAGTCGGCCAGCAGATTGGCGGTGACCAGAGCGTTATCCAGCAGACTGTCGACGACGAGCGCGAACACACGCGGCCGAACGCACAGTGAGATGTCGTGCGTGGTGCCGGGCGCCGTTCGATCCGATCCGGAGAGCTGCGAGAGTATCTGCATGCTTAGCGTCGAAAGCGCGTATAAGTTGTAACTGTCGTCGACTTTTTTCTGCCTAAGCCGCGACTTGTGCCCTCACCGTCAGTTGGCGACAAATCGAACGTTCGGCATTTGTGCTCCGGTAAACCATTGAGTTCGCAGCAGATATCTCGCGAGTCTCTCGGCGCGTCCGGCGCAACTACTAGCCGGCTTCGTGCAAGACGGCGGCCGATGCCGTCGGGGTTGCCCTGAAGGCATGCGCAGGAGACACGAGCAGAAAAGTGCAGGCGGGTATTTAGATCTTCACAAGCGGGGTGCGCCTGACGAAGAGGCGGCGACGATCGCTTGCCGCCTCTCGCGTACCGAATGGTGCGTGCGCGTGTTGCGAGGGGTTAACTGCTCGTCGTGACCCAACATCACTGATGCCGCGTCGCCACGTGCGTCGCGACGATGCCGATGTCGAGCAGCACGCCTGCCGGTGGCGCGCCGCAGTCGACGAAGATAGTCGTCGGCGCTGCGACCTTGATCGCGCCGAGCGCCGCCGCCGCTCTTCGACGATCACGCTCACCGCGTTCGACGGTTCGCCGATTCCTGCGGCGTTCGCGCACGCACGCGCACGATGTACTCGCCGGGCGGAACTGCACCGTGCACGAACGTCGTCGCCGGTGTCTGGCTGTCGAGGCCGAACAGATAACGCTCGTTGGTGTCGAACACTTCGATGATGTAGCGCGTGACGTCAGCGCCTGCCGTCGGCGGCGACCACCGTAACGTGACCGCAGGCGCTTGCACCTGACTGCGAAGCTCGATTGGTGGGCCCGGAATCGCCGGCGGTGACGCCTCCACGGTCAGGGTCGTTTCTGCCGCTCGGCTCACGCCGCAGCCATTGATGGCCGACAATTTCAGTGTGTACGACCCGCTCGGTGCCGGCACTGTCAGTGTGGTGCTTTCCGGCGGCAGCCTGACCCCCTGCGCGTCGAGAGCCGCGTCCCACTCCATTCGAACCGACTTGCCACTGAGCACGGTCGCCTTCGGGTTTCGCGGCGCGTCGTTCATGACAACTTCGACCGCGAGATCGACGTAGGCACTGGGTCACTTCGAGGGACATCGGGCTGAGCGCCGTTCTCGTTGTAGGCCTGATCGGCGAAGTACCTCGTGCCGTCCAGGAGACCACTGATCGATGTCGAGGTCACGAAGCCTACGTTCGACTGGTAGGTGTAGCTGCCTGCCGTGCCACACGAGATAGCCGACGGTCGCGCGCTCGGTCGGCGCGTCCCAACTCAGCCAGAAATAGAAATAGATAGTCGGATTTCGCCTGAAAAGCTAGGTGTTCGCTCGAAGATCGCTGGGATTACGAATCTGGATGATTACGTTCTGGCAGCTCAGCCACGTTAGTTATGGCCAATTTCAGAATTTAGACGTGCAGTCGGCGACGAATCCGGCATCATGAGCGATTCGTCACCCCTGCACGCGGTAACATTCAAACGCGGCGCGCGGCGTCGGTCATCAATGTGGCCGGATCGCGGCGTCGCTCCGCTCGTCGACGTTCGTCCGGTGTCGGGTGTTGCAGCACCCGGCGATCGTGGGTCCTCCGCTCGAAGGGGGGCCTGATCGGCTCGGCCGTGTCGTCCCCCGAGGCCGCGCGGAGCAGAGTACGGAGGGCAGCGGCGATCAAGTCGCGCGAGTCGATAGGCTTGACCACGAACGTGGCGCCAAGCGCTTCCGCATCCGCCCGGAGCGCTGGATCCGGAATGTTCGAGAACACGATCGCACCCATCGTCGGTCTCCGGGACTTGCCTCGGAGCACGAGCTGCAGACCGTTGTATTCGCGCAAGCGCAAGTCGGTCAGGAGCAGCGCGGGAGGATTCTCCGCCAGCCGCGCTTTCGCATCCTCGAACGTCTCGGCGACGGTGACCTGGAAATGCCACTCACTGAGAACGGGGACGATCTGCTGGGCATTTGCCAGCGAGCCGGAGACGACCAGCGCTGACACAACGGCTTCGAGAGGTGGCAAACGATCGTGCGTCACGGTGGACCCGGGAACGGCACTCATGTTGGGCGAGACGTTGTCTGCAGGCGGCCGCATGCGGCGGCTCACGCTCTCGCCCGCAAGAGCAGGTTCTCACCGACATTATCTGCCGAATCGTGAATTCCACAACCCGATACACGAGTCGCGCAACCTGGAAATTCAGGGAGCAACAATCAGCAAATGGCTGCAACGACGCGCAGATCAGACCCTGCGGCCGCCGCGCGCTGACGCGGGCCCGCGTGACGGTGTGCAAGAGAACAGCCGGCTTCGCACCGCCCGCGCGTCGCGGCGATCACGGCTCTACGCGGAACAACTTGTGCACTTGGGGGCGCATGAGCCGCAACGAGTGACACAGAAGACCGGGCGACACCGGCGGAATGCGGTGGTAGTCGGACAAAAAGTTGAAGGTCGTCGCAGTTTTGTCGCTTCTGCGTCAAACAAATCGCGCGGATTCTATTAACTTTAGTCCTCGATATGTATGACTTTTGGTCAGCCCGACTAGACGGGCTGAACCGACGCCGCCTACTGGCAATGGCTGAGAGGCGCAGAAGGATTGCGTCGTATGAACGTGCCTAGCATGCAGGTTCCAGGGAGTGCAGATCTGATCGGGACCAGCCCAGCCATGGTCGATCTCGTCGAGGAGATCGGCCGCGTGGCGCGCTCCGACGCCAAAGTGCTCATCACTGGCGAAAGCGGCGTCGGCAAGGAACTGGTCGCCAACCGCATTCACACGCGCAGCCTACGGGCGCATCGCCCGATGGGCGCGGTCAACTGCGCCGGGCTCTCGGAGACGCTCCTCGAGTCGGAACTGTTCGGCCATGTCAAAGGTGCGTTCACCGGCGCTTACCGCGACAAGCAGGGTAAGCTCGAGCTCGCCGACGGCGGTACCATCTTCCTCGACGAGATGGGCGAGATGACGCTCCGCATGCAGAGCCTTCTGCTCCGTTTCATGGAAACGGGCGAACTGCAGAAGGTCGGCACCGATCGCGTGACCATGCGCGTCAACGTCCGCGTGATCGCCGCCACCAACCGCAATCTGCGCGAGATGATCGCGCAGGGGCTCTTCCGCGAAGACCTCTACTACCGGTTGAATGTCATTCACCTCATGGTCCCTGCGCTCCGCGAGCGCCGTCAGGACATCCCGCCGCTCATCGACTATTTCCTCGCGCAGTTTTCCCGCGACAATCGCCGTACCCACAAGGTGCTGTCGGCGGAAGCCGCCGAGCGGCTCACCACCTATTCATGGCCGGGCAACGTGCGCGAGCTGCGAAACGTGATCGAGCGTCTGGTGGTCACCGTCCAGGGCGACGTCCTCAAGCCGGAGCATCTGCCGCTCGAGATTCAGATGTATCGCACGATGAACGGCCGGCCGCGCCGCGAGCGCCGCCGCACCGTCGCCGACGATTTAATGAGGCGGATCGTCGAAGAGCGCGAATCGTTCTGGACGGCGGTGTATCCGCTCTACATGCGGCGCGACATCACCCGCGCCGACATCCGCAATCTGGTGCGCAAAGGCTTGGAGGAAGCGCGCGGCAACTACAAGATCGTCGCCCGTCTCTTCAACATGGACGATTCGGACTACAAGCGCTTCCTCAACTTCCTGCGCAAGCACGAGTGCCAGGTGTCGTTCAAGGAATACCGGAAGTATCGCGACGACGGCAACGGTGTGGCCGACGACGAACGGGAATCGGAGCAGGCGACATGGCGGTGAGGCTCTTCACACGCGTTCTTGCGTTTCTTTTGCTGCTCGGTGTGGCGATGCCGTCCCTGGCGCAGAACGCCTCCTCGCCGCGCCCCGTCGCCAAGCCGGAGCCCCAAAGCGTGCCGACGACGCCCGACTATGTGATTGGACCCGAGGACATCCTCACGGTCGTCATCTGGCGCGAGAAGGACATCTCGGGCGACGTGCAGGTGCGGCCCGACGGCAAGATCTCGCTGCCGCTGCTCAACGACGTGCAGGCTGCGGGCTTCACGCCCGAACAGCTGCGCAAGAACCTCACCGACGCGGCGGCGAAGTACATCGAGCAGCCCGAAGTCACGGTGATCGTCAAGGCGATCAACAGCCGCAAAGTGTTCATCACGGGGCAGGTCGGGAAGCCCGGTCCGTACCCGATCGCCGGACCCACGACGGTGCTCCAGCTGATCGCGATGGCCGGCGGTGTTCTCGAGTACGCGGACAGCAAGAACATCGTCGTCATGCGGACCGAAAACAGCAAGTCGGTGACCTACAAGTTCAACTACAAAGACGTAATGCAGGGCCGCAATCTGTCGCAGAACCTCGAGCTCAAACCCGGCGACACCGTCATTGTCCCTTGATTCGATGATGACTCGGTTCAACACATCCCGTCCGCGTACGCTCGTTTTTACCTGCGCAGCAGTCGTGTGCGCGCTCGCCGCGCCTGCGGATGCGCAGTCCAGGAGGCCGACGCGCGCGATTTTCGGCGGCGGCCTGGCCGACATGGATCAGTCGTTGGTCGTCACGGGCGGGATGTCGGGCGGCGTCGACGACAACGTGGCCGGAACTTCGGCGGGATCGACGATCATCATCGACCCTGAGACGGGCATCGCGACGGTCGAGCAGCTGCCGACCAACGCGGCGCAGTTCGTTCAGGCGTCGGGTGGCCTGACCTACAATCTCGATCGCGATTGGATTCAGCTCACCGGCATGCTCAACAGCGTCAGCCGGTACTACTCGTCGCTGGAAGGCAGCACCCTCTCAGCCCACGTAGGCCGTCTCGACGCAAGCTTTCAGGTTGCCAGGCGAACCACGTTCTCGGCGTCGCAGGACCTTTCGTATCAACCGCTGCTCGTGCTCGCGGGGGTTCCGCAGTTGAGCGACGGCTTTGGTTTTCAGCAGCCGGTGAGCCTGGACGCGGGCGTCCGGCGCAGTGACTACTTCGGCTATCGCGGCGGCGCCGGCCTCTCGCATCAGTTGACGCGGCGCGGGACGTTCTCGCTCGATTACGCCTATCAACAGCAGCTGGTGACCAGCGACGATACGTTTCGCTCGCAAACCGCCGGCGTACGATATACGCACGGGCTCACGCGCAACGTGTCGCTGCGCGCGGGGTACGGTACCACCCGCACTCGGTTCCCCGGCGCCGAGAGCGTGGCCGAAGGGCGCACGATTGACATGGGCGTGGACTTCAATAAGGCATTGGGACTGACGCGGCGCACCACGTTGACGTTCGCGACCGGCGCGAGCACAATCGACAACGGCGGCCAGAACACCTTCTTTGCCACCGGCAACGTGCGCCTGCAGCGCGAGATCGGCCGCACTTGGGGCGCCTGGGTCGTCTACGACCGCAGCGCGCAGTTCCTCTCGACGTTTACGGCGCCGGTGTTCGCCGATGTAATCAACGTGGGTGTCGGCGGCGATATCAGCCGGCGCCTGCAGTTTCAGTCGTCGGTCAACGGGGCGCGCGCCAACGTGGGGACGACGAGTGGCAACGGCTACGGGACGTACAGCGGAACGGTCGGCCTCACCTATGGCCTCAATCGCTACTGCGGCGTCGGCGTGAACTACTCGGTGTTTCGTTACGAGTATGCCGACGAGGTACTACGGCCACTGGAGCTGCCATCGCGAGTCAGCCGTCACACCGTTTCGGTTGGCCTCAACATGTGGTTCCCACTTATCGAGCGCGGAAGGAGAATCGATGCTTCCCGGTAAGAAGTACACGCCCGAAGACTTCCTGGACATTCTTCGACGGCGCGCCTGGGTGCTGCTCCTCCCGCTCGCCGTCATTTCGGCGGGCACGGCGATCGTCGCCCGTCAGCTTCCGGATCGCTATCGCGCGGAAACGCTGGTGCTGGTCGTGCCCCAGCGCGTGCCGGAGAGCTACGTCAAGCCGACGGTAACCGCCCGGATCGAAGATCGGCTGCAGTCGATTCGGCAGCAGATCCTTAGCCGCACACGGCTCGAGCGGATCATCCAGGAGTTCAATCTCTACCAAGAAGAGCGCGAGACGATGATCATGGAAGACATCGTTGCCCGCATGCGCAACGAGGTCGCCATCGACGTCGTTCGCGGCGACGCGTTTCGTGTCGCTTACGTGGGCAGTGATCCGCGCACCGTGATGCGGGTCACCGATCGGCTCGCCGACCTCTTCAAAGAGGAGAACCTGCGCGACCGTGAGATTCTTGCGGAGGGCACCAACCAGTTCCTCGAGACGCAGCTGGCCGACGCGCGGCAGCGCCTTATCGAACACGAAAAGAAGCTCGAAAACTATCGCAAGGCGCATGCCGGTGAGCTGCCAACTCAGCTCGACAGCAACCTGCAGACGATGCAGAACTTGCAGTTACAGATCCAACAGCTGATCGAAGGTATGAACCGCGATCGCGATCGGCGGCTGGTCGTCGAGCGTCAGCTTACCGACGCGCGCGCGGAAGCGGCCCGGCCGGTCACCACAGTGTCGGCGCCGGCGCCAGACGCCTCGGGAGAGCTGTCGGGCTCGGCGGCGCAGCAGCTGGCCAGCGCTCGGGCGACGCTGCAGTCGCTCGAGATGAGGCTCAAACCCGATCATCCGGATATCGGGTTCTGGAAACGGCGGATCCGCGATCTCGAGAAGCGCGCCGACGCAGAAGCGCTCGAGGCGCCGCTTTCGGACACGAGCGTCAGGCCGGTGTCTGCCGCCGAAAAGCTGGCGGCGGACCTCGTCGCGGAAATCCAGCAGCTCGATCGCCGCATCACCCAGCAGCAGGCCGAGGAGCGGCGCCTTCGCGACGTCGTCGCCGACTACCAGCGGCGTATCCAGATGGCACCCGCGCGTGAGTCCGAGCTCGTGGAACTGACCCGCGACTACACGACGATCCAGACCTTTTATTCCGGGCTGATGTCGAAGAACGAGGATGCGAAGATCGCCGCGAATCTCGAGCGCCGGCAGATCGGCGAACAGTTCAAGATTCTCGATCCGGCGCGCACGCCGGAGCGGCCGTTCAGCCCGAACAGGCCGTTTCTCAGCGCCGCCGGTGTCGCAGCAGGCCTGGCTCTTGGCGTCCTCCTGGTCGGGTTCGTCGAGTATCGCGATCGCTCCTTCCGTTTCGACGACGAAGTGGTGCGCGTGCTCTCGCTGCCGGTGCTCGCCGTGGTTCCGGTGATGCTGGCAGACGCTGAGCGCCGCTCGAAGCGCCGGCGGCGAATCATCAAGAACGTCGGCTTCGGGTCGACGGTCCTCGGCTGTCTCGCGCTGGTTCTCTATACGTTGGTCCGTTGAATCTCATGTACGAGAGCTTCTTTGGTTTCTCAGAGCGTCCCTTCGACCTCACCCCGAACCCCCGGTTCCTGGTCTTGACGGAGGTGCATCGCGAGGCGCTCAGCAATCTCGAATACGGCATTCTGAGCCGCAAGGGCATCACGCTGCTGCTCGGCGAGGCGGGCTCCGGAAAGACCACCCTGATCCGGGCCGCCATCGAGAGGCAGCCAAATCGTGTGCACTGCGTGCACCTGAACAATCCGGCGCTCACGCGCGCAGAGTTCGTCGAAATGCTGGCCACGCGGTTCGAGCTGAGCAGGGCCGCTGCCGGGTCAAAGACGGTCCTTCTCACCGAGCTCGAGGCATTGCTGCGGCGCCGACAGGCGGCCGGCGATGTCACAGTGCTGATTGTCGACGAGGCACAGAGCTTGTCGCTCGAGCTGCTGGAGGAAGTCCGACTGCTCGCGAACATCGAGACCGATCACGAGAAACTGCTGTGCGTCGTCATGGCCGGTCAGCCGGAGCTAGCTGAGCGGCTCAACGCGCCGACCCTTCGCCAGCTGAAGCAGCGCGTCGCTCTGCGTTGCGAGCTGCGGCCGCTGACGCTCCAGGAGACCGCCGCCTACATTGCCGGACGGATCAAGGCGGCCGGCGGTCAGGGTGCGCACGTGTTTACGCGCGATGCGGTGTCGCTCATCCATCTGCGCGCCAAGGGATTGCCGCGCACGGTCAACGTCATCGCCGACAACGCGCTCGTCACGGCCTTTGCCGCCAATCATCGGCCGGTGACGAGCGCCATCATCGTGGAGGTCTGCCGCGATTTCGATCTCGGCGACGGAACCGAGGCGACGGGCGAACCGGCAGGGCAACAACCCGCCCAGCGGTTCCTTACGGTAGATCGGCTTAATGCGCCGGCCGCGAAAGCCAGCCCGAGCAACGAGTCGGCCGGTGATCGGGATCTTTTCTCCGCGGCGCAGCCCAAGCGGCGCCGCTTTTTTTCACTCTTCTGACTTCTGAGTTGACATGAGTCGAATCGACGAAGCACTACGACGCGCGGCGGAGCAGGCGCAGCAGCCAACGCCCGAACGCCCGGTTGCCGGCGCAAGTGATCTCGACATCGAGCAACTGGCGCGCGAGCCTTATCCGCTCGAGATGGCGCGGCGGCGTTCGCCAGCTCCGCCGCCAGCTCCCGTACAAGAAAGTACGCCTCAACCGCCCGTGCCGCTGCAGCCTCGCGAGCGACGCGCGTTGTCAATCGCGCCGAGCGGCGCGCCGCACGCCGAAAAACTGGTCATCGGCTCGGAAATCTTGCCGCTCCCGCGCGAGCAGTATCGCCGCCTCGCCGGCACGCTGCATCACGCGCAGGCTCGCGCACGGGCTGAAGGTCGTCATGGTCGCCAGCGCCGTGCAAGGCGAAGGAAAGACGCTGACCGCCGCCAACCTGGCGCTGACGTTCAGCGAGTCTTACCAGCGCAGCGTGCTGCTGATCGACGCGGATCTGCGGCGGCCGCAGCTGCACAGTATCTTCCGCGTGTCCAACGCCTCGGGCTTGAGCGATCTGACGTCGTCGCACCAGGAGCACGTGTTCGCGCGCGAGGTTTCGCCGCGCCTGGCGCTGCTGCCGGCGGGGCCGCCGACGTCCGATCCGATGGCGGGTCTGACATCCGAGCGGATGCGCCGCGTGATCGAGGAAGCACGCGAGGCGATTCGACTGGGTGATCATCGACACGCCGCCCGTCGTGCTGCTCCCCGACGCCAACCTGCTCGGCGCGATGGTCGACGGCGCCGTGCTGGTGGTCAAGGCTGGCTCGACGCCGTACCAGCTCGTCGAGCGCGCGGTGGCCGCGCTCGGACGCGATCGCATCCTCGGCGTCGTGCTGAACCAGGCCGAGCAAACGCGCCACTCTTCGTACGGCTACTACGAACTAGTAGTTACGTCGGCCCGTCAGGAAGCGGTATAGGAATGATCCGGCTCTTGATGCACCGGCTCACCGGCCGCGCGGCCGCGCTGGTGGTGTTCGAGACGCGCTGATCGTGTCGGCTGTCGGCGTCGCGGCATACATTCGGCTCGGCGAATGGGCGTGGGAGATCATGTTCGAAGGAGCAGGTCTCGGAAAGACGCTGCTGATTGCCGGGGTGTGCCAGATCTGCCTCTATTACGCCGAGCTGTACGACCTGCGCATCGTGTCGGACCGGCGCGAGCTGTTCGTCCGCATCGTCCAGGCGCTCGGGATCGGCGGCGTTCATCCTGGCCGCGATCTATTTCTGGTTTCCGGATCTGATCATCGGCCGCGGCGTGTTCATGATTGCCGCGGTGCTGGTGATGGCGCTGGTGGTCGGGCTGGCGTGTCGCGTTCGAGTGGGTCAGCCGGCATGTGCGGCCGCGCGAACGGCTGCTGCTGGTGGGCACGAGCGCGGCGGCGGTGGCGCTGGCGCGCGAGATCTTCGAGCGCCGGCAGGAGCTCGGCGTCGAGATCGTCGGGTTCGTCGACTCGGATCCCGCCATGGTGGGCGCGCCGCGTCATCAATCCCGGGCGTCATCGGCACGATCGAGGACATTCCCTCCATCGTCCGCGCGCGCGGCGTCGACCGCGTCGTCGTCAGCCTTGCCGATGCGCGCGGCAAGCTGCCGATGGACAAGCTGCTCGAGATGAAGCTCGACGGCGTGTCTTTCGATCATCTCGCTTCGGTGTACGAGGACTACACCGGCAAGATCGCCGTCGAGAACCTGCGCCCGAGCTGGCTGATCTTCTCGGAAGGATTCAGGAAGAGCCGCATGCTCCGCGACCGTCAAGCGTGGCATGGACATCGTCATCGCCGTCGTTCGGGCTTGTCGCTGCGGACTGCCGCTGATGCTAGCGATTGTCGCGGTCGCGGTCGAAGCTGACGTCGCCGGGGCCGGCGCTGTATCCGCAGCGCCGCGTCGGGCAGCACGGCCGCGTCTTCACGGTCCACAAGTTCCGCTCGATGCGGCAGGATGCCGAGGCGGAGACCGGTCCGGTCTGGGCGTCGAAGCAGGGCGATCCGCGCGTCACGCCGTCGGCCGGTTCCTGCGCCGCAGCCGGCTCGACGAGCTGCCGCAGCTCTGGAACGTGCTGGTCGGCGACATGAGCTTCGTCGGGCCGCGGCCCGAGCGCCCGGAATTCGTGGCCGAGCTGACGCGCGAGATTCCGTTCTATCCGCAGCGGCATATCGTCCGGCCCGGCCTGACCGGCTGGGCACAGGTGCGCTACACCTACGGCGCGAGCGACAGAGGACGCGCTGCAGAAGCTGCAGTACGACTTGTTCTATATCAAGAACCTCTCGATCGCGCTCGACCTCTTCATCATCTTCGAGACCATCAAGACGGTCATTCTCCGAAAGGGCGCGTAGCGTGAGCGCCGAGCAGCCGTCGCTGTCGCGAGCCCGTCGTCAATGCGATGAGCATCGACGTGGAGGACTACTTCCACGTCAGCGTGTTCGACGGCATCGTTCCCCGCACGCGAGTGGGAGCCGGATGGAAAGCCGAGTCGTGGCGAACACGACGCGGATGCTCGATCTCTTCGACGAGTTCGGCGTCCGCAGCACATTCTTCGTGCTCGGGTGGGTCGGCGAGCGGCATCCGGAGCTGGTGCGCGCGATCGCGCAGCGTGGTCACGAGGTGGCGTCGCACGGCTACGCGCACCGGCTGATCTACGACCAGACGCATGCGGCGTTCCGCGACGACGTGCGCCGCGCCAAGCGGCTGCTCGAGGATGCCTGCGGCCGGCGTGTCGGCGGCTACCGCGCGCCGAGCTATTCGATCACGCCGCGGTCGCTGTGGGCGCTGGACGTCCTGCTCGAGGAGGGCTACGAGTACGACTCGAGCATTTTCCCGATCCGGCACGATCGCTACGGCATCCCCGTTTCCGGACGCCGTCCGTACCTGATCGAACGCGGCGCCGGGACGCTCGTCGAAGTTCCCGGCTCGACGACGCAGGTGGGCGCCTGTGAATCTGCCGGTCGCCGGCGGCGGCTATTTCCGCATCCTGCCGTACTGGTGGACGCAGTGGGGGATCTCGACGGGTGAACCGCGTCGAACGGCGGCCGGCGGTCTTCTACCTGCACCCGTGGGAGATCGATCCTGAGCAGCCGCGGCTCGCCGCCGGGCGCTCGGGCAGCTTCCGGCACTACCGCAATCTCGACGACACCGAACAGCGGCTGCGCCAGCTGCTCACGGACTTCCGGTTCGACACGTTGGCGCGGTCGTCGCCGATACACGCCGATCCCTGGCCAGCGCCGCGAATGCGGCGTTTTCGCTGCCATACGCGTTTTGAAGAGATGGAAATGACCAACACGCAATGCGTCGTTCTCCTGGAGTTCAACGAGCTGACGCCTTCGCTCATGACCCGCTTCATCGACAGCGGACTGCTGCCGAACTTCAAGCGCTTCCACGATGAGAGCCGGGTGTTCACGACCGTGGCAGCCGAGCGAGAGCCGCATCTCGAGCCGTGGATCCAGTGGGTCACGGTGCACACCGGCCTCAACTACCAGGACCACAAGGTCTTTCACCTCAACGAAGGCCACGGGCTCGATCGGCCGCGCGTGTGGGAGATTCTCGCCGAGCACTCGCTGCGCAGCTGGGTGTGCGGAAGCATGAACGTCCGGCAGCCAGCGAGCGCCCTGTGCCTTGTGCTGCCCGACCCCTGGTGCACGAAGGTGACGCCGCAACCCGAGGAGTTGAGGCCCTTTTTCGCGTTCGTGCAGCAGAACGTTCTCGAGCACACCAACGACCAGCGCGGGCTGACGAAGAAGGACTACCTTTCTTTCCTGCGCTTCATGGCGCTGCACGGGCTGTCGTCGGCTACGGTGCGCGACATCGTCGAGCAGTTGATACGTGAGCGTCAGACCGGCGATCGTTGGAAGCGCGTCGTGCTGCTCGACCGTCTGCAGTGCGACGTCTTTCAGCACTACTTCGAGCGCTACACGCCGAGCTTCTCGACGCTCTTTCTCAACAGCACCGCGCACTATCAGCACGCGTACTGGGACAGCATGGATCCGGAGGCGTTCAGTCATCGGCCGAGCAGCGAAACCGTCGCGAAGTTCGAGAAGGCGATTCAGTTTGGCTACGAGCAGATGGACCACCTGCTCGGCCGCATCGTACGCTTCGCGGGCCCGGAGACGACCGTTGTCTTCACCACCGGTTTGAGCCAGCAGGCCGCTGGAGACGCGGCGTATGTCTTCTATCGCCCGCGCCGCTTCGAGTCGCTGCCGGAGCTCGCCGGGGTGCAGAGTCCGTGCACTGCCGCCGCTGTGATGACGCAGCAGTTCTATCTCGAGTTCCAGGATGCGGCGACCGCCGCCGATGCGCACGCCAAGCTGCAGCGGCTCACGGCCGATGGACGGCCGCTGCTGGAGATGCGGCTCGAAGGCTCGCGCATCTTCACTGGCTGCGCGCGTCACGATGTCGTGTCCGACGATGCGGCGATTGCCGGCGGCGCGCGACCGGCGCAGTTTGGCGAGCTGTTCTACCTGATGGAGACCGGCAAGACCGGCATCCATCATCCGTACGGGTTGTTCTGGGTGCGGACGCCCGCGCGTCGCCACGCCGTCGAGCAACAGCCGGTTCCTCTCGCCGCGGTGGCGCCGACGCTGCTGTCGATGTTCGGCGTGACGCCGCCGTCGCTACATGGCCGCGCCCGTGGACGTGGGTCTCGGCGGTCGACGCGAGAGGGTCGCCGCGCTCGCATGACGGCGCCGTGGCCACGGATCGAGCACCGCCGTGGCAACAAGCGACAAAGACCGGGGCGCCGCGGCGCCGCTGGAGATCACTGAGGATTCGGCCAGCCGGAGTGGGACGCGTTTCTCGCGCAACACCAGGGAACCGTCGAGCACCTCTGGGCGTGGCGCCACATCTTCACCGGCGTCTTCGGTCACGAGTGCGCGTTTCCAGCCGCGCGGCGGGGCGGTCACGTCGTCGGCATCCTGCCGCTCGCGTTCGTCAAATCCCTGATTTTCGGCCGCTCGGTCGTGTCGCTGCCGTTTGCCAACTATGGAGGAGTGATCACGAGGGACGCAGAAGCAGCCGCGGCGCTCGCCGCCCGCGCGCGCGATCTGGGACGCGAGTTCGGCGCCGACTGCGTTGAGCTGCGCAACATCGACCGCCACCTGCCATCGCTGCCCTGCCGCACGCACAAAGTGGGCTCGCGGCTGGCGCTGCCGGCAAGCGTCCGACGAACTGTTCACGTCGATCGATCGCAAGGTGCGCAACCAGATTCGAAAAGCGCAGAAAGACGGCGTCATCGTCGAGCAGGGAGACGCGGCTGCTCGTCGGCGACTTCTACAGCATCTTCGCGCGAAACATGCGCGATCTCGGCACGCCGGTCTTTCCGCGCGCGCTGTTCAGCGAGACGTTGGCGCAATTTCCGATCTGGCGCGGGTGTTCGTCGCGCGCCACGGCGGCCTTGTCGATCGCGGCCGGCATCGCGCTCGCCTGGAACGGCACGGTGCTCGTGCCCTGGGCCTCTTCGCTCCGCGAGCACCGCAACCTCAACGGCAACATGCTGCTCTACTGGACGATGCTCGAATTTGCGATCGAGCGCGGCTGCGGCGTGTTCGATTTCGGTCGGTCGACGCCGGATGCGGGGACGCATCGGTTCAAGCAGCAGTGGAATGCGACTGATTTCCCGCTGCATTGGGAATACGTGCTCCTCAAGCGCGCGAGCGTGCCCGATCACGGGACCAGCAACGGCAAAATGCGCCTCTTCATCGAAGCCTGGAAGCGCTTGCCGGTGTCGGTGGCCACCGCGGTCGGACCCGCCATCGCGCGGCACATCTCATAGATAATCCGGGGAGTTCACACGAATTGCCACGCAAGGGGGCGCGAGAAGAGCCCGGACCGGTGCGAAGCGCGCCGGTTCGCGCTGGCTAGTCGAGTGACGTCCGGGCTTAGACGGCGAGCTTTCGCTTTCTCAAGCGATCGATAAGCTGATCCCGCGCCCGCGGCAGATCGACCACACGGCGCAACGCCATCGACAGGACCTGCGGGAATGACGACACATCCGACCAGGAGCGGCGGCACTCGCCATTCGCCGAGCGCCTCGCGCGTCAGGAACAAGAGCAGGTAGTAGACCGGCATGTGCGCAAGGAAGATGACAAGCGTGTGGTCGGCGATCCATTGCACGATTGCCGGCACCTGCTCGCCGACGACGGAAAAGATCTGCGCCGCGAACAGCGTGATGCTGGCGTAGAGCAGGGTTACGGTGGCAGAGATCAGCACGAAGTCGACGGCTGCCGGCGCCGCCGGCAGGTAGAAAGGAAAGCCGCCGACGAGAGGCGGAAGCGCGGCGTAAGCTCCTGCCGTAATTGCGAGCGCCAGGAACGCCGCGAGTGGCTGTTTCACCGCCCGATCCGCGCGCCCCCATAGATTGCCGAGACAGTACACCGTCAACCAGTTGGTGAGCAGCATGTAGGGCACGAACGTCAGGCCGCGGCCCAGCAGCCACGCTCGAATCGCGATTTCTGCTGCCGCAATGACGGCCACGTCGCGCCACGACGGCTGCCAACGCCTGTGAACGATCACTGCCAGGACGATCAGGTGAGCGTAGGTGCCGACGTACCAGGTCGTCGGATTGGCCGGGAAGTTGTCGAACAGGACGTTTACTCCACCGGCGAGCGGCAGGTAGTTCGATTCACGAATGTCGCCATCGTAGAGCGACCCTACGATCGAAATCACCAGCGCCAGCATCGTGGCGACGACCAGCATCTCGAAGAGACGGCGCGCGACGATTTCGACCGGTGCGCGCACGTCGCGAGCGAGCGTGACGCCGGTGATGAAGACGAAGAACGCCACGCCGAATTGCTTGGTGTTGATCGGCCGCAGCGTCGCGCCGGGCAGCGATGCGGCGGCGTGGCCATAGACGATGAGGAGCATGCCCACCGCCTTCATCCAGGTCGATGAACCCGAGACGTGGTGCGGTCATCGAACTTCGGACACCGCCGGCAACGCGGTCAGATGCCGGACAAAGCGCGCGGGGTTGCCGCGCGACCATGACGCCATCGGCTACCGGCGCAGCTACCACTGACCCGGCCGCGACCATCGCGCGGCATCCGATGTCCTCCATGAGGATTGCGCCCTCGCCAATCCATGCGTGGTCGCCGACGACGACGCGACGGGCGCGCTGATAGTCGGTTGGCAGCCAGCGTCCGTCGCTATCCATCTGCGTGCAGCGCGCCACCGCTGAGGATGCTGGCGCGGGTGCCGATGAGCGCCCACGAACGAAGATCGGCTGAGCCAATCACCGCGTAGGGGCCGACATACACATGATCGGCCAGCCGCGCGCGTACGGTGCGAAGAGTACGCGCCGTATCCGATGAACACCCGGAGGCTGCAGTGCTCCAGCGTCCACCAGTAATACGCGCGTCGAAGCCAGACCCCTGGATAGCCGGGCACGCCGGCCAGCAGCTGCGCGGACAGCTGAAACCAGCCTTCATTCTCGGCTGCGAGCCACTGCTCGACCCGCGCTGGGAGCGCGAGAGGGAACGTTGCAATGATGGCGAGCGCGTTCACCGCCGCGCGCAGGGCGCCGCGCCACACCGTACCCTCGTCGTCAAACGGGGACGTTGCGACGCTGTTTCTTGAAGCGCGCGCCATGAAGTGGCTCCTCGGTGATGACTATGCGTGCCGGGATCTTGTATGCGGACAACCGTTCGCTGCAGAACTGCCGAAGGCGAACCTTGAACTCCGCGGCGGGCTCGGCGCGCTCGAGTCGCACCTCGGCAGCGACAATCTGTCCGGTCAACGGGTGGCGCTCTCCTCGCACGAGCACGTCGTCGACGTTTGGCATCTGAAGAAGCACGTCTTCGACCTCGGCGGGAAACACCTTGCTGCCGCCGACGTTGATAATTTCGCTTTCTCGGCCAAGGATACGCACCCATTCCCCTTCGACGTCGACGCGGTCGCCAGTGTCGAGATAGCCGTCCGCCGAGAACGGACTTGGCGCGTTGAGATACCCCAGCATCGACGATTGCGCTTTGATCCAGAGCCTCCCCTCTGCGACCTGCAGGTCGAAACCCTCTCCGCCGAGACGCACCCACAACGAACCGTCGTCCCGCGACTGCGACCGGAGGATGCCGACCTCGGTCAGACCGTAGGTCTGCTGCAGCCGTGCGTGCGGAAAAACGGCGCGCACCCGGCGCAGCGTCGTCTCAGGCATCGGTTCGGTGCCGTAAGTGATGTGCTTGAGCGAGGCGAGCGAATGACGCGATGAATCATACGAGAGCAGTAACAAATTGAGAAATGTCGGCGATGTCGGCAGGAGCTCGACGCGATGACGATCGATGAGCTCACAGATGGACGCCGGCTGCCGGGTTTCGGGGATCACGACCGACCCGGCGTTCGACAGCGTGTAGAACAACGTGTTCACGCCGCCGATGTGATCTGGTTGCAGGAAGACCAGCGTCCGCAGGCAGCGTTTCGCAACGGCGAACTTCTCGACCAGCCGTCCGAGATCGTGGAGCGCGCCCTTGTTTCGTCCGGTCGACCCCGAGGTGAAAAGCACGAGCCCCGGTGAGTTGCGGGACGCCAGCTCGGCATAAAGCGGGTGCGATCGCGTTCGCCCAGACGGCGTTACCGTGCGGTCGGCCGGGTTGACGCGCCACTCCACTTCTGCGGTTTCGAGAAACTCCGATCGATGCGGCGCCGAGTCGTTGGAAATCGGCACCACGTTCGTGCCGCTGGCCGCAAGCGCCAGAAGCGCGGCCACGTACTCCGCACTGTAGTCGCCCTCGACGCTCGCGATCGGCCTGCGGTTGTACGCCAGCCGATTCGAGCCGGGCGCGCCAGCTCTCGAACCGCTCACGCAAGTCTTCGTATGTGTGCGTGCCAGACGCGTCGATCACTGCCTCGGCGCTGCCGCCCGATTGGACGTGCTTGAGGATGGGTTCGACCACCTTCACCCAGCGCCTCCGAGATACACGATCTGCCCGGTGACCATTTGACTCGAGGGTGAGAGAAAGAACTCGACCACGTTGATGACGTCCTCGGCGGTCGCCCAGCGGCGAATCGCCTGGGCTTCGATAAGGCGATCGAGTTTCGCGCCAGGCACCCCTGCCGTCAAGTCCGTTGCGATGGGGCTCGGACCGAGCGCGTTGCAGGTCACGCCGAATTCCCCGAATTCATGGGCCGCGATCCGCGTGAAGACCTCGATGGCAGCCTTCGAGGCGGCGTAGACGGCTTCGCCGGGCAATCTCAGCGGCACGGCTACCGTGGACAGGTTCACGATTCGTCCGGCCGGAGAACGGCGGAGCAGGCGGATCGCGGCGCGGCTCATGAGGATCGTCGCTTCGGCGTTGGTCCTGAAGATGCGCTGAACGGTTTCAACCGGCGTCAAGGCAAGCGCGTTCATGCTCGCTACGCCTGCATTATTGACCAGCACGTCGAGATAGCCGCGCTCCTCGCGCACCCGCGCCATCAGACTTTCGATGGCTGAGGAATCAGCCAGATCAGCCACGTGATGCCGATGGCGTTCGCCGAGCGCAGGCATCTCCGAACGCGCGCAGGTCGTGACCTCGTCGCCGCGCGCGAGGCAATGCCGGGCGAGCGCCTCACCCAACCCGCGGCGTCCGCCAGTAATCAGGACGTGACGGGGTCGATCGGGGCTCATGTCAGATGCGTCGCGATGTACTCGATAAGTGTTTTCACGCTGCGGAAGGGGCTGTTGCGTGGCGACAGCGCTTGTGCGCTCGACAGGTCCATCTCAAAGCCGCGCTCGCGCAGCCCGTCCTCGATGTCGATGACGAGCGCGACCAGTCCCAGCGAATCGAGCGCACTGCCTTGTCCAAACAACGGGGCGTCGCCATTGACCACCAGCTGCCGCTCGGGTGGGCGCGATTTGTTGGCGAGGCGAAGCGCATCCAGAACGACGTTTGAAATGGTTTCCTGTGTCGTCACGACTCCACGCTTGAGTATAGCGTCTGACTCAGCGGTTCTCCGTATATCCTGAACGCGCGACACATCATGATCCAACCAGTCAGCATTCCGATTCACATTCGTGTACTAGCCGAGAGAGCCGCAGAACGCAATCACGAACCTGTAACTGTCGGCATTCCGTTTCCTCGATCTCTGGCGCCCAGCCTCGACGGCTGGCGTCTGCTCTCCGTAGACGGGCCTCTGCGGCTGCAAACGCGGGTGCACGAGCGCTGGCCGGACGGCTCGGTGCGTTGGGCGCTGCTCGATTTCGCGGTGAGGCTCCCGCGCGGTGCCGACGATCAGGTTCTGACGCTTCAACCCGGACCCAGCGACGCCCCGGCCGATGGCCCGGTAGTGAACGTCGCGATGACCGGCCGCCGCATGCGAATCGATACCGGCAGCTGCCAGACGGTGCTGGATCCCGACGTTGCGGGACTCTTCGCGGAGGCGACAGCGAACGACGAGGCCGTTCTCGCCAGCAACGCTTGTTCTCTTCGGCTGCTCGGCGCTGCTGGCGAGTCGTGGCCTGTCCGATGGGAGCTGCCCGAAATCGAGTCCGCCGGCGCGCTGCGGTCGACGATTGTCGCGCGTGGACGTGCCATCGCCGGTGAGCGGACGCAAGTGGCGCTCACGCTCAGACTCGACGTCTACGCCGGCTCGCCAACGGTACGCCTAAGGCTGACAGCGCGCAACCCGTCGGCGGCGACCCATCCTCGCGGAATCTGGGAGCTTGGCGATCCTGGCTCGCGATTGATCAAAGAACTCTCCTTCGTGCTGCGCCAGGCGGGAACCGGCGTGCCAGCATCGATCCGCTACTCGGTCGAACGCGACGGCGCGTTTCAACGTTGCCAGTCGCATTTTCACGCGTACCAGGACTCGAGCGGCGGGCCGAACTGGCAGAGCACGAACCACGTGAACCGCAAAGGCGTCGTGCCGCTGCGTTTCCGCGGCTACGAGGCACACGTCGATGGCACGAGCACGCAAGGACTCCGCGCGACGCCGATAGTAACGATCGAGGACAGTGCACGCAGCCTCAGCGTGGCCGTGCCGCAGTTCTGGCAGAACTTTCCGCAGGCGATTGACGCCGGCGCGGCTGGGCTCGCCGTGTCGTTCTGGCTGCGGAGGCAGCGGATCTGCACGAGCTGCAAGGCGGCGAACAGAAGACGTTCGAGTGCTTGATCACCTTTGGCGCGACGAGTGACGAGCGGTTGCGCTGGTGTCGCGCGCCAGTTCTTGCTCATGCGCCGCCCCGAGTGGTACGCGCGCGCGGAGGCCGTGCCGTTTCTGCGCCCGCCGCTCGAAGATGATCACGATACCTACAAGACGCTGGTCGAGTGCCGCGATCGAGGGCTCCGACACCTTTACGACAAGCGCGAGCGCCTCGACGAGTTCGGCTGGCGACACTTACGGCGACATCTACGGCGATCACGAGGCGATTTTCAACACAAGGGCCGGTGCCGCTGGTCTCGCACTACAACAACCAGTACGACCCGGTCGGCGGCTTGCTGTACCAATTCCTGCGCAGCGGCGATGCGCGCTGGTGGGCAGCAGGCGAACGATCTCGCCAGACACGTCAGCGACATCGACATCTATCACACCAGCGAGGACCAGGCGAAGTACAACAACGGCCTGTTCTGGCACACGTATCACTACGTCGACGCCGGCAAGAGCACGCATCGCAGCTACCCGAAAGGCACCAATCGGCGGTGGCGGCCCGTCGTCCGAGCAGAACTACCCCTCGGGACTGATGCTGCACTACCTCATGACCGGCGACGCGGCGTCACGTGACGCGGCGGTCGGGCTCGCGCAGTTCGTCATCGACATCGACGACGGCACGAAGACGGTGTTTCGCTGGCTGGATCGCGGCTATACGGGCGTTGCGAGCGCGTCGCGGTCGGCCGACTACCACGGTCCGGGAAGAGGGTCAGGCAATCGCTCAACGCGCTGATCGACGGTCATCGTCTGACCGGGGAGCGGCAGTTCCTCGACAAGGCCGAGCAGATCATCCGTCGCTCGACGCACCCACGCCAGGACATCGCCGCGCTCACGCTGCTCGATCCGGAGAACCGCTGGTTTTACACGATGTTCCTGCAGTCGCTCGGCAAATATCTGGACTACAAAGTCCACCTGGGCGAGCTCGATCGCGATGTACGCGCTATGGTCGCGCGAGCGCTGCTGCACTTCGCGCGGTGGATGGCGGCGAACGAACGCCCCTACCTCGACCATCCGGAAGTGCTCGAGTTCCCCACCGAGACATGGGCCGCGCAGGACATGCGAAAGAGCGAGATTTTCGACTACGCGAGCCGCCATGCGACGGGCGCGGACGAGCAGGCATTCATCGAGCGCGCCGAGTTCTTCCATCGCTACTCGTCGTAGACGCTGGCTGCGATGCCGACGCGGACCCTGGCTCGGCCGGTCGTGCTCCTGCTGGCGAACGGGTTCATGCGCGCGTATGCGAAGACGCACGTCGACGAACTTCCGGCAGCGGTTGACGATTGGTCGTCGCGCTGGCCGTCGCCGGAGAATTCGTTCCACAAAGAGTGCGCGCCAGACGGCGAGCGATATTCATCGCTGCTACCGGCGCGATCGCGGCGGCGATGCTCCTGGCCTGGTTGATCTGGTCAAGCGGTGTTGCGCGCTTCGCGGGTTTTGATCACCCTGGCGGGCACGCCGGCGGCGACGCTGTTGTCCGGGATTTCGCTGCGTCACGACGGCTCCCGCGGCGACGACGCAGTTGCGGCCAACGTCTGCGAGCACGATGGCGCCGCTGCCGATCCAGCTGCCCGCGCCAATGCGGACCGCGTCTGAACTCTGAGCGCTGCTCCCTGACCGGTACGCCGATCTCGTCATGACCATGGGTGTGCGCGCCGCTCGGCACGTGAACGCCGGCGGCGAGCAGCACGTCGCGTTCGAGGTGCACCAGTCCCAGGTGGCAGTTCGGCCCGACATACACGTGCGCGTCGATTTCCGCGCCCATCTTCGAAAAGATTGTTCCGTAGCAGATCGCCGCTGTCGGATGACAACGGACACCAGCGCCCGCCAGAAACGCCCGCCGCATGTATTGCCCGCGGATCCCGGGAATTCGCGCAATCGCCTCGGTCGACCCTTCGAGCGCGCGGTCGATCCCGACAATCGGCGCCGCGATGCGAAAAGCGACGATCCGCGGGACCATCACGACACTGGCGACGATTCTCGCCAGCGATTTCACGAGCTCGCGCATGAGTCCGTCGCGGTCCTGCCGCGATCATGCGGGTGCGTGGCTGCCAGCATGTCGTAGATGCGCTCTATTTTTCGCAAACGTGTGTCGAACGACAAGTCGGTCTCGATGCGCCGTCTGGCGAGCGCCGCCCGCCGCCCGGCTCCTTCCCGATCGTGGATGGCACCGTGCATCGCGCGCCTCAACGCCGCTTCGTCGCCCGCCGGCACAATCAGGGCCTCGAGGCCGTCGCGCGCGAGCTCCGCGGTGCCGCCGACGTCGCTCGCGACCAGCGGCGTTTCGAGGGCCATGGCTTCGAGCACCGCATTCGGCGTGCCTTCATATGCGGACGACTGAACGAACACGTCAAATGCGTGATGCACGAGCGGGACATCGCTCACGTGGCCGAGCAGCCGGCATCGATCGCCGAGCCCGAGCGTGCGGATCTGTTCTTCCAGCGCGCCGCGCATGCTCCCCTCGCCGGCAATCACCAGACACGCGTGCGGGATGTCGCGCCGCACCGCCGCAAATGCACGTAGCAGCAATGGAAAGTCCTTCTGCGGCTCGAGGCGGCCGACCGCGCCGAACACCGGATCGCCAGGCGGCACGCCAAACACCTGGCGTGCTTCCGCCTCGCGCTCCCGCCGCCGCTGAAACGCGCCAGGGTCGATGCCATTGAGCACCACCGATACCCGGTCGGCCTTCGCGCCCGCGCGAATCAGAACATCGCGAATCTCAGTGGACACCGCCACGACGTGTGGGTAGCGCGCGAGCAGCAAGCGGTCCGCAGGATAGTACACGAAACGTTCGCGCCGCAGGTGTCCGGTCCAGCCGTGCGCGGTCGCGAGCGGAATCACGCCCGCTGCCCGGCCAAGAAGCAGGCCGAGCAAGTCGGTCTTGTAGTCGTGCGCATGGACGATGTCGATCTGATGCGAGCGGACGAGCGCTTTCAGCTGCGGCCAGATGCGGGGATCCAGCGAATGGCGCTCACGAACTTCGACGTATTGGATCGGCAGGCCTTGTGCACGCTCGTCGATGTGGAACACCGGATCGCTCATGTCGCGGATGTAACAGACGGTGATCTGGTAGCGGGACCGGTCGGTGCGCGCAGTTCCAAGCAGAATGGTTTTTTCCGGACCACCGCCTGTGCCGAGAACCGTTCGCAGCTCGAGAATCCTGAGCGGCCGATCAGGCATGAGCACGCTCGCCGGCCGCCTCGCGGCGCGCCCGGTGTGTCGCGCGTGCGACGAGCGCCAGTGCGCGGCCGAGCTCGTAGGCGGCGGCGACCGCCAGGTTGGGGAGAAAGACTTGTGCGACGGAACCCGAGCTCGATGCAGTCATGCGTATTGCCCTGGCGGTGATGAGGGCGGCAGCAACGCCTGCTGAGGCAACCGGCAGTGTCACACCGATTAGCGGAGCGGCCGCGATCCCACTGATCAGGCCGCCGACGCATGCCAGGTTGACGAGGGGTATCGCCAGACTGGGCAGCGCCCGCAGCGTAAGCGGACCGCGCATCGTCACCCGGATGTTGTCCCGCCCTCGCCACAGCTCTCCGAAAAACACCGCACGGAGGCTCGTCGGATCGCCGTAGTGAGTGCTGCCGAGCCGGTCGTCGCTCACCAGCCGATGACCCGACGCGCGAAGGCGATTGCACAAGTCGACGTCTTCGCAGGTTTCGAGCGTGGCATCGAAGCCGCCAATCGCATGAAACACGTCGCGCCGGATAACGAGGTTGCCGCTGCCGAGCCAGTCGACATCGTGCCGCCCCGGGCGCTTGTCCCGCGACGCGTCGTAAGCGCGCTGGACCCAGTTCGCATGAGGTGGAGCCGAATACGGCGCGCCAGCGGCGGCAATCCGATCATCGCTCAGAACGTCGAGTGCGGCGGCAATCCATCCGGGGTGCAGTGTGTGGTCGGCATCGACGAACGCAACGAGCGGCGCGGTCGCCCGCTCGGCGGCGCGGTTGCGTACTTCGGCAACGCGCAAGCCCGGCAGTTCGAGAACCGTCGCTCCCGCCTGGGCGGCGACGCCCGCCGACTCGTCGGCCGAGCCGTTGTCGGCCACAATCATTTCGATCGGCACCGCCGGTGCGTTGTGCCTGATGGATTCCAGGCAGCGGTGCAGACGGACCGCGTCGCTGCGCACTGGAACCACGAAGCTCAATCGCGCGGGTGCTCTCCGAGTCATGCGTGCGGCCCGCCGCCCGTTCGTTCGCGTACCCGGAGCGCGGCGGCGGCGTACCGATCGAAGTATCGATCGATCGTCGTTTCGATTCGGTACGCGCTGCTGACCCTGGCGCGGCCCGCGTCGCCCAGCCGGCCGGCGAGCTCCCGATTGTCGAGCAGCCGGAGCATCGCCTCGCCAGCAGCCTCATCGTCATTGCGGGGCACCAGGAAGCCGTGCTCGCCGTCGTGAACGATCTCCGGGTTGCCGCCGACCCGCGTAACCACGACGGGTAATGCGCTCGCCATGGCTTCGAGCAGCGTCAACGACGCCGCCTCGCTGATCGAGGTTAGCGCGAAGAGATCTGACGCCGCGAGAAGCTCCGGCACATCGCGGCGGACACCGAGAAAGTGGACGCGATCGGTGAGAGCGAGCGTCTGGACCTGCATCGTCAACTGGTCACGCAACGGCCCGTCGCCGGCGAGCAGGAGATCGACGTCCGGCCGCTGGGTCGCCACGCGTCGAAACGCCCGCAGCAGCATCGCGTGGTCCTTGACCGGATGAAATCGCGCGATGCACACCACATAGCGGCGATCCGTCTGCAGGCCGAGGCCGCGTCTCAGCGTGGCGCGATCGCGCGGCAGGGTGTACCGCTCCAGATGGATGCCGTTTTCGATGACCTCGATTTGCCGCCTGCCAAATCCGTCCACGTTGGCCAGGCTGTTGGTGCTGAAGGCACAGACACCGTTGATCTCGTCGGCCAGATGCGTCAGCAGCAGGCGGTTGGTGAGGCGACGTCTTGCCGAAACGACATCCGGGTAGTGACGGCCGTGCTCAGTGAACATCAGATGAAAGCGCTGCCGCATCTGCAGCTTCGCCAACGCCGTGTAGAAGAACGGCGTGTATTGATGCGCGTGGAGCACCTCCAGCCGGCGGCTGCTAATCTGACGCGCCAGCCGGCGGCTCACCGCCAGATTGATACCCGGGCGGCGATCCAGCGCAACGACGTCGACGCCCTGCTGCTGCATTTCGGCGCCGAGCTGGCCAATACCGTCGAGACAAAGCACCACCGGCTCGATCCGAGACCCGAGCCGGCGAATCGTATCCGCGACGAGTATCTCGGCGCCTGCCACTTGCATCACGTGCAGGACAAATCCGATGCGAATAGCCGTCAGTGTCTCGGGTACCCAGGAAGGAGAGATGCCGGACGCAGGGAGCGGTGCCCTCACGTGCGGCTCGGGCACGACGTCGGACACCGTCTGGGCCGCCCGCGCGCGCGCGATGACCCAAATCTGGCTGGCAATCAGCGCCAACAAGTATGGCAGTTCGAAAACCTCCAGCGAAAGGAACGTGGCGCCGATGCAGAACACCAGCATCGCGCCTTCGAGGCCGCTCGCGAGCCCGCGCAGCAATTGCGCTTCGGGATCGTTCCGCAGTTGCCGCAGGAAACCGCGGGCGCGAAAGAGCGAGTAGGCCACACCGCCTAGCGCGAGCAGATAGAGCGCCAGCCCTACGTAGCCTGCGTCGGCCATGAGCTGAAAATACTGGCTGTGAATCGTGCGGCCGAACGTATCGGCGCCGTACTCATAGGCGAGCAGATTGGCATTGCGCATCCCGACGCCGTAGATCGGGGAATCGTTGGCGATGCGGAACGCGGCACGCCAGCTATCCAATCGAATGTTGGCGCTTTTGTCCTCCTCGTACTGCTCGATGGAGAAGAACCGAGCCCGGATCTCCTGGCCGGCAAAGATCGGCACGAGAGCCGCCAGCACCACGGCGACACCCAGCGCTTTGCCTTTGTTGGCGCTCCGCGCCAAGGTGTACGGCAGACCGACGATCAGCGCGAGCATGGCCCCGCGCGAGTAGGTCATGAGCACGCCGTGCAGCAGAAAGGGGACTCCCGCCAGAAACACCCAGCGCCACACGTGCCTCGTGCTCTCCCACGCGAAGATCGCCAGTGGAATGCCCATCGCGAGCAGCAACCCGGCGCCGTTGTTGTCGAGGCCCCCGTAGCCGCGATTGTAGATATCGAGGCGGCCGTCGACCAGGTATGCGAGATTGACCTCGTAAGCGATGTAGATGAGACTACTCGTGGTGATCAGATACAGTAGGTATACTTCCTTGGTTCGATTGACGATGATCGCCCCGAGGCCGAACATGACGAAGATCTTCGGGTACCTCGAGAAACCAGGTCCATGCCACATCTTTGTCTCTGGCGGTGACATAAGTGAGGGCAATCCAGCAGCCGAAGAAGAGCATCAGCAGGTGGGAGCCGGCCACCCGCTGCTTCACTCGCGGGTCGACCGGCAACGGCACGAACCCAAACGTCGCCAGGTAACTGCCCACGATTGCCGCAAGCGCGACGTACTGCGACCAGGCCACATCCCAGGGCAGGGCCCACCACCACATGAACTGCGGTCGCAGAACTGCAAAGCAGTAATAGACTGCAAGGGCAGCGAACGGTCCCCAGACCAGGACTCCGGCCGTTCCGAGGAACGTCAAAACGACCATGAAAATCGTCTGTTTCACGGGAATGCACCGCTGGGCATAATTTACGTCCAGACAGATCTATCGGCACGCTCTTGCTGGACCGAGATCCCCATCATAAGCTTGAGCTGCCCCCAGGGAGTTAGTGAATGTCTATCTTGGATTTTACCCGTCGCGAATTCCTGAGGCGTCTCTCGGCGGCGGGCGTCAGTCTTCCAGTCATCGGATCGGCCTCGGCTGATGCGCAGGTTCCAAAGCAGCCCCAGAACGTGCGCATCGCCACCGAGGGTAGCGGGGCCGGCAAGCGCGTCCTCACGGCCGCCGACTTCAGGTTCATCGGCGGAATGCGGATTCCGCCCACAGTGCAGGGGATGGACACGACGTGGGGCCGGGGCCTGACGCACCGCTACGTCAACGGTCAGTTGCGTTTCCTTGCGAGCGCCGGCAATCAGGTCTTCGAGATCACGCCGGCTTGGGCCCCCAGTGGGCCTTTCCCGTATGCGAGCCTCGTCAGAGTCTGGGGTGATGTCTCGCGCGAGAAACGGTACACCGATCAGTATGGACCGAACTCCGGTGACACCTACGGGCTCTATTGGGACGAGCAGGACAAGCGGCTCTACTGGAACTACGGCAACGGGTACAACAGCATCGGCCCGAACGACCCTTCAGTCGGTTACAGCGTGTTGAATGATGCGACCGGTGCCTCCACGCCCGTCGGCGCGTGGCGATTCACTGGCAGGGGATGCAAGGCGACACAGTGTGGTGTCCTGCCGATCCCGGACTGGTTCTCAGCGGCATATTGTCCCGGCCGCCGGTTGGGTGCGGGATTTGGTGGGTATTTTTCAGTGGCGAACTCGGGCCCGGTTTCAATGGGACCAGCGTTGGCGGCGTTCGTTCCGCCCAACATCAGCACGACACCGGATCGAACGTCGGTGGTCTACACGAACCTCGTGGGTTACCCGTTCAATACCAGCGCGTACACATTGCCCACGCGCTGCCAGCGCGACACGAATTACTGGAGCGATTTCGACGGGTGGAATCCGAAGGATGGCGTTGGCTACTGGAGCTGGTCCGACTGGCTCTGGCAGAGCGCCATCTGGATCGATCAGCCGGACAAACATGGCGTGGTGTATTTCCCGGTGCTCGGCAACGGCCGTACGTGGTACGAGCGATCCACGCTGCACGCGCAGAACGCCTCGCACTGGTGGTATGTCTACGATCCGCTGACGCTGGGGCAGGTCGCCAAGGGGGAGAGGGGGCAGGACCAGATCCAGCCAGCGCAGCGTTGGGCCGGCCAGTTTCCCGGTATCACATATCCGATGGTCGGCTGGAGCGACGAACCCCATCACGTCGTCTGCGGCGCGACCTACGATGCGATCAGCAAGCGCGCGTACATTGCCGTTCGATGGGGAGCGAAGACTGGGGAGATGCCGTCTTCGTGCACCGCGGTCTTCGCGTACGAGGTGGTCTGATAGGGCTAGTCGGGCAGGTGGGGCCGGAGGGGATCGCGCGAACCGCGAAGTCTCCCACCTGCCCCACCAGACCTAACCGCCCACCGCTTCTTAGTCTCGCGGCTTGCGAACCGCGCAATCGACGCCGAACGTCACCAGATCGCCAACCAGCGGAATGTGCGCGAGCAGTCGCAGACCCTTGACTGGTACTCGTTCGAAGCGCTCCAGCTGAAATCCAGCCTTCAGAGCCGCTCGCCGAAAGTCTCCATAGCGTTTTCGGTTGAGCCCAGTCTCTTCCCAGGAGCTCACGCGTTGATCACTGCCTCCCTGTTCGTTGCGCAGCGTGATGATCGGATCGAGACCGAATATGAGATGCGCATACGGCACCTGACAGGCCCAGCGCAGGTGATACCCGAACGGTGAGTAGAACAGCGGCCCGAATCGCGTGAGCAGTACCCCGCCCGGCCGAAGCACTCGAAAGATTTCACCGAACGCCCGATCGAGATGCAGGACGTGCTCGAACGTGTCCGTTGAAAACACGGCATCGAAGCTGCTCGACGGCGCCGGAATCAGGCCCTCCGGACTCCATAGAAAGCGGCAGTTCCTCACCTGGTGCGCGGTCGCTGCGGACTCGGCCTGATCGATCGAAGCGCGCTCGACGTCGACGCCAACGACGCTGCGGACCCTTCCCGCGAGCCAGAGCGTTTCACCGCCCCACCCGCAGCCGAAATCGAGCACGTCGATATCGTGCCCCGGCATCGCCGCGAGATACCGCCCCATACTTTCGGAGGCCTTGACGAGCTCGCGCGACGTCTGCTCGGCGGCCGTCATGTGCGCCGAAGGCAGGCGGGGAAAAAGAGCGCCAAGGGCGCGCAGCGCGGAGACGCGCATGTGCAGAGAAAGGTTCGAACGGCTCGTGTTTGCGCGGATCATGCAGAATGCGCGGCCGGCTGGTGCGCCAGCCGATCGAGTGCCTGCCCCGCCACGGTGCTCCAGTCGTGATGGCGGACAACCCACTCGCGCAGCGCCGCGCGCTGTATGGCACGCGCGTTGGCGTCAGTCCACAGCTTCACGAGCTGTTCGGCGAATTCAGCGGGCTTTCTGGCGACGAGGACCGGCGGTCGTCCTTTCAGTCCTGAGAGCGTCAACGGGCTGCAAACGATTGGCTTGGCCATGGCGGCCGCTTCGAGGAACTTGTTCTTGATGCCGCCGCCCGACACGAACGGAAACACCACAACCGAGCTGGTCCTCACGAGGGGCCGCAAATCGGCGACATCACGATGAAGCGTGATACCAGGGATCGATTCGAGCGCGCGGACCGCGGCGATTGGGTTGAAGCCGATGATCGAAAACCGCGCCGACGGCCGGCGCGCCGTCACGATCGGCCAGACCTGCTCGCAGAAGTAGGTGAGCGCCTGCACGTTGGGCCCGAAGTCGAGTCGCCCCCAGAACGCGACGGTGTCCGGCATCTCTTCGTCCGGCGGCGACGGACGAAACCAGTCCGCATCGACACCGTTGGGAAGGACATCGATCTGGCGAACGCCAGCAACCAGGCGCAGAGCGCGAGCGTCACGGTCTGACACGACCCACGCCCGGTCGATGCGATTGCGAAACGCCCGTTCGTACAAACCCTTGACCAGCGCGTCGCGGGCGTTGCCCCATGTCGAGCGATCGTGCAGACGAATCTGCGAGGTGTGATGCCAGAACCACTCGTCGGCGGCGTACCAAATACGCGTGGCGCTTGTCACGGCGCCAAGCATGGGCAGGACATCGAGTCCAGACACCACCACGGCATCTGCGCGGAAGCGGCCCGCCAGCTCGGCGAAGCGCGCAATGTGAGAGTTCGGCACACCCCAATAGGAGCGGAACCTCTCCTCGAGCCCCCGGAGCGGCGCAGCCAGCGGCGTCTCGCCATTCACGCACTCCAGAACCTCGCTGAACTCCAGCTCGAGGCCATCAAGCGCCTCGGGCGGCGGCGGCCGCCGGCTGGCGAGCGCGAGACGGGCGCCGTGGCGGTTCATCGCACGCATCATGTGATACGTGTGCACGTCATGGCCGCTCGCCCGGGGCCACGACCACTCGGGCTTGTAAAACAGCACTCGGGCCGTCATGCGCCGACCGCTATGGCATTGAGTTGACGCACGACCGATCGCTCGACCATGTCGACGTCGATCAGGTCCATGCAGTTGGGAACGAAGTCACACGTGCTCTTGTAACAGCTCAGGCACGTCATGTCGGGCACGACTTTCTCGCCGAGGCCGTACAGCTCGATCTCTGACGCGCTTGTCGGGCCGAACAGCACAATTGTGCGCCGCCCAAGGGCCAGCGCGATGTGCATGGCAAGCGTATCGCCGGTGACGACCACGTCGCAGTGGCCGACAATCGCCGCGAAGTGACGGACGGGATTGTCGCAGCCGGCATCGAGGAGCGGTACGGCCGACGCTGCCTTGAGCCGCTCGTGCCGTTCGCGCTCGCCTGGCCCCCCGAGCAGCACGAACTCCACGTCGTGCGACGACGCGAGACGGCCGATCAACTCGACGTAGGCCTCCTCGCGCCACTGCTTCAGCTCCCACCGGCCGCCGGCGCCGGTGTTGAGGCCGATCACCGGCCGCGTGAACGTCACGCCTAGGCGTTCCAGATGGGCCTTCGCCCGCGTTTTTTCCCGCGCCTCCAACTCCAGGACGTAGCGATGCTCGCCCTCGAGGCCCAGGATCGCGGCCATGATGTCCTGATAAGCGCGCGTGCCCGCCCGTTTCAGATCGTCGAACACCCCCATCTCGAGCCAGCGGCGTGCTTCGTCGTTGGTCGGCTGCACGAAGCCGCGCTCGTCCAGCACGTAGCCGTCCTTGCGCGCCGAGTGGGCCGCACTTGCCAACGCCGCGCTCGTTTTCCCTGCGTCGAGGTTGATGACGCGATCGAAGCGGCGTGCCTGCAGCTGCACCAGAGCGTCCGCGCCGTACTCGATGACTTCCGACACGTAGGGGTTGTTCTCGAGAAGCGGGACCGATTCCTTCCGCGTGATCCACGCGACTGCCGCCTGCGGATGCGCGGTGGCGAGGAGCGGAAGGAGCGCGGTCGTGCGCAGGACATCGCCCATGGCGTCGAGCTTGATAATCAGCACCCGCTCGGTCACACGCTGGTAGTGCTCGCATTCGCAGACGACGCCGGTCTTCTTGTGCCACGTGCACGGGCGGTCGCCACGGAAGTAGCGGCAGTCGAACGCGATGTGACGCGCGGGAGTGTCGCTCAATTGATCGTTCCGTTCCCGCCGCGTGCGGCCGAGTCGAGGACGTTGGCCACGGTGGCCGCGCAGCGATCCCATGAGAAGGCCGCCGCACGCCTGAATCCCGCGTCGCGCAGCCGCGCGCGAAGCTGGTCAGACGCCAGTACGTCGCGAATTGCCCGGCTGATGCTGGCCGTGTCGTCCGGATCGACGAGAACCGCCGCATCGTCCGCCACCTCCGGCAGGCTTGTGACTCCGCTCGTGATGACCGGCGTACCGCAGACGAACGCGTCGAGAATCGGCAGGCCGAACCCTTCGCTTTTCGATGGGTAGCACAGCGCGGCTGCGCCGCTGAAAAGCGCGGGCAGATCGCTTTCGTCGGCAAACCCGTGCAGCACACAACCCGTATCGCCGAGGCGGTTCGGCGCCAGCGTCGCGCGAAACGATTCGAGCGCCGCCGGTTGAAGGCCGACGACCAGCAGCTTCGTGCCTGAACGCTCTTCGCTGGTGAGCGCCCGCCACGCAGAGAGGAGGGTGGCCGTGTTCTTCCTGGGGTCCGCCGCGCCGAACGCGAGGACGTAGGCGCGATCGGCGACGTCATATTTGCGACGCACGCCGTCAATGGCGTGCGCGTCGGTCACGCGTGTACAGCGCTTGTCCGGTGCCCAGTAGTTGACCGTGATCTTGTCGGCCGGCGTGCCGAGGCGCTCCGCGATCACTTTGCGGCTGTAGTGGCTCGGCGTGATGATGCGCGCTGCCTTCCGGGCCGAACGGCGGACCCGCCGCGCCCAGCGTGTCGTCTCGGGCGCGTCCGGCGCGATCTCGAGCGGAATCAGGTCGTGAATCGTGACCACCACTGGCGTGAATGACTGCAGCGGTGCGGTGTTTGCCGGGCAGTGCAGCACGTCAACGCGCTCGGCGCTGGCGGCCAGCGGCAAACGGACATCCTGCCAGAGGTTCCAGCGGTCGCCACGGATGTCGATCCGGCGGGCGCGCACGTTGGCGCGTCCCGGAAACGGGTCGTCAGCGGCGCCGACTTCATGCTGATGAAACATCACCATTTCGACGTCTGCGTGCGCATCGGCGAGCGTCGAATACAAATCGATGAGGTTCTTCCCGGTGCCGCGCCGCCCGGCCGAGTAGACGGTTCGCGCGTCCACGCCGACTCGGAGGCGTCGCATGCTCAGGCTCACGCCCCGCTCAGCGCGGTTCGCAGGGTCGTGCTCGAAAGCCCGGGTACTCGGCTGACGAGGTGCAGCCGCGCATTGACCCGCCGTAACGTTTCGGCCTCGACGCAGTTCTCGCCGTATTCGGCGCCATTGACGTGCACATCGGGTCGCACCTCCTCGATGAACGTGATCGGCGTGAGTTCGTCGAAGACGTGAACGTAGTCGACAAAACGCAGCGCCAGCAGCAACTCGGCGCGCTGCGCTTCAGGGACGACCGGACGATCCGGACCCTTGTACTCGCGGACCGAGCTGTCGCTGTTGAGGCCGACGATCAGCACATCGCCCTGATCCTTGGCCTCGCGCAGGATGTGGAGATGGCCGCTATGCAGTAAATCGAACGATCCGTTGATCGTGACGATTCGTTTCCCGCGGCCGCGAAGGGTCGCCGACAGCCCGGCAAGATCGGCTCGAGGAATCAGCCGGCCGGCGGTCTCGTCGGATCCAATCAATTCTTCGCGCCGCACGGTTGCCGTGCCGAACTTGGCGACAACCACGCCGGCGGCGCGATTGGCGAGCGACACCGCCTCTTCATGAGAGGCGCCCGCCGCACGGGCGAGCGCGAACGCGGCCACCACCGTGTCGCCAGCGCCGCTCACGTCGAAGACCTCCCGCGCTCGCGTCGGCACCGAGAAGCGCTCGCCGGCGCGTCCGAAGAAGGCCATGCCGCCCGCGCCGAGCGTCATCAGGATGCTGGCGCCGAGGAGCGTGCTCAACGCGGCGCCCGCTTCGTTTACGGCATCGTCTGTTGCCGGTCGGTCGGGCCATCCGAGGAGCGCCAGCGACTCCTTCCAGTTCGGCGTCAGGTAGTCGCACCCGACGTAACGGTCGCGATGCTGCGGCCGCGGGTCGATGACGACGTGGGTTCCCGCCGCGTGCGCGCGCTGAATGACCATCTCGCACAGGCGGGGCGTCAGAAATCCCTTGGCGTAGTCGGACAGCACCACCATGCCGCACTGTTCGATGACTTGGTCGACGAGCTGCAGCACCCTATCTTCGATGACGCGATCGACAGTGTTGGACTGCTCGTAGTCGAGGCGAACGAGCTGCTGATGCTGCCCGACCACGCGGGTCTTGCGCAGCGTGGGGCGCCCATCGAACACCGGATGGAACGTGATGCCGGCATCCGCAACCGAGCGGGAAAGCATCTCCCCTGGCACATCGCGGCCGTTCACCGCGATGAGCGTCGCGTGTCCGCCGAGCGAGGCGACGTTTGCCGCTGTGTTCGCCGCGCCGCCAAGCGCGTAGCGGGTGCCGCTGACTCGCAGCACTGGGACTGGCGCCTCGGGTGACAGCCGTGAACAGTCGCCGAAGAGATACTCGTCGAGAATGGCGTCGCCGAGCACGAGGACGTGCTGTCGCTCGAGCGCGGCGAGAAGGTCGATCCTGGCGTCGTTGGTTCCCGCCATGATACTCACGCGGCGGTTGATGGCGACGTGGAATCGGTGCGCCGCGCCCGGTACGCCTCGCGGAGCAGACCGGCAAAGCCGATCAGCCGCAGCTCGAGCCGAAACGCCTCGCTGCGCTTGAACAGGAGCGTGTTCCGCAGATACGCAACGGCATCGCGGACCGCGACGCGGAAGTAAAACCGGGGGACACCGGCGAGCCACGGGACTGACTTGAACCGGTCACGCACGATCCGGTAGTCGGCCTTCGCGCCCGACCATGCCATCTGGCGCTGGCGACGCGTAGTGGCGCGCTCGGACGGGATCACGTGTCCAACCACGCTGTCCGGCGTGTAAACAACCTTCAGGCCGCGCGCGAGCGCGCGCTGAAAGATATCGGTGTCGTCGCCACCGCCGCCGGTGCCCGAGCCGATGTACCCGAGGTCCTCTCGAAAGCGTCCGACCGAGGTCATGGCGGAGCGTCGGAATGCGAGATTGAGCCCGTAGAACTGGTGTTGCGGCTCGGTTGCGACAAACGGCGCAGGCCCATAATCGAGCAGCGCGAAGCGACCGGCGAACGCCGAACCGTACCATGACGGTTGTCCAGAGCTCCAGATCGGGTACGAGCGGCCGAACACGATATCGGCGTCGAATCGCTCGAACGCCGCCAGCGTTGCCGTGATCCAGCCGGCGTCCACGCGTACATCATCGTCGGTCCACAGCAGGTACTCTCCGCGATACGCGGCAATCGCCGCGTTGCGCGCGGCCGACTGCCCGCGCTTGGTCTCGACGAGCCCACGAATCGGCAGGACGCTGGCGAACTCCGCAATCACCGCCTGCGTCGTATCGGTTGAGCCGTTGTCGACGACGAGGAGCTCCCAGGAGACAGACGCGGGCACGGCGAGTACGGCGAAGCTCGTCAGCGTCTCTTTCAGCGACTCGGCGCGATTGAGTGTGCAAATCGCGACGCTTACATCAACGTTGGACATCAGTGCCATACCGTCAAAAGTCCGCGAACCATGTCATCGGCCGGGTGTCGGCGGCGACTTTCTTCAGCGCCACGCAGCGGCTGCTGAGGCCCAGGTCCCAGTTGCGCTGTCGAAACGCGGGATGCAGAACCTTCTGCCCGATTCGCGTATTAGAAAGAGCCGATCGCAGCTTGCCGAGCGCTGTGGGCGGCCCATCGGATGCGGGCGACGGGTGCACGCGATATCCGGGCAGCCGGACGAGATAGCGAAGCGCTTTGTTGATGCTCGCCCAGTCGGAGTCGTCGAAGGCGACGATGCCGCCGACGCGAAGCATACGGTCGATGTAGTAGAACTCGAGGAGCGCCTGCTCGAAGTTGTGCCACCCGTCGATGAACGCGAAGTCGAGCTGACGACCCTCGGCCGCAAGACGCGGCAGCACGAACTCCGATCGCTCCTCGTGAAACTCGACGAGATGCGCGCAGTTGGCGCGGCGCACGTTGGCCAGGCCAATGGCCTGCCAGTCCTCGGTCTGGAACGGATCGATCGCGATATGGTGCGCGCGATCGCTTCTCGGCATCAGCGCGCCGCAGATGAACAGCGTCGAGATGCCGTACGCCATGCCGACCTCGAGCGTGCTCGTCGCATCGATCTCGGCGATGAGGCGCTGCAGGAACGCGCCGTCGCTCGTCGACACGTGGGAATGCAGAGCGACCCACTTCTCGCCGTCGTGCACGGCCTGTCGCTGCGCGATCTCGGCAATCACGCTCGCTGGCGTCTCGGCCACGGTCTCGAGTTCCTTCTCAGTGTCCAGCATCATTTGTGAGCGACCAGCGCTTCGGTCTTCGCCATGAGCTTGATTGCCGCGATGCCGCGGCAGGCGCCGGCATCGTGCACGGTGAACATCGCCGCGGGACACAGCCGCGCGAGGTATTCGTGCGTCGGGGTATGCAGCACGTAGCACTCGAGATGGTAATGACCGCGTGTGACGTTGGCTGCGAAGGTGAAGTCGATCGTGTGCCTGCCGGTGCGCTCGGAATCGAAGCCGATCTCGTTCCCGACCACGTTCGCTTCGTGCAGGATCAGGTGGTCCGTCGATCGATACAGGATCAGGCCGAGCGTCAGATCGGCGATGGGCTGCGCGACAGAGATGTCCACCTGCAAATGCATCCGCGACGTGGACGCGGCGTCGGCCGTTTCCGCGCCGTCGGCGCCGAGCAGGCGCGCGCGCTCGATGACGACCGGCGCAGCGGTGTTCGAGACAGCCTGACTCTTGGCGTCGCGCAGATACGTGCCGATCACGTCGGACGTGGCGCCGATCGCACGAACCTCGTGATTGAGGTACACGGCCTGATCGCAGAGGTTGCCGACGGCTTGCAGATCATGCGACACGAAGATCAGCGTCGTCCCCGCGTCGCGGATCGCCTGCATCCGCTGCAGACAGCGCTCCTGAAAGGCGGCGTCACCGACGCTCAGGACCTCGTCGATGATGAGGACGTCGGGCTCGAGGTGTGCGGCAATCGCAAAGCCCAGCCGCGCGTTCATCCCGCTGGAGTAGCGCTTCACCGGCGTGTCGATGAAGTCGCGCGACGCCGGCAAATTCGATGATGGTATCGAGCTTCCGCTCCACTTCGGCGCGGCGCATGCCCATGATCGCGCCCTGCAAAAAGATGTTTTCGCGGCCGGTGAGATCGGGATGAAAGCCGGCGGCAACCTCGATCAGCGCGCCGACGCGGCCGCGCACTTCGCATGCGTCCGCGGTTGGGCCTGAGGATCTTCGTCAGCAGCTTCAGCGTGGTCGATTTACCGGCGCCGTTCGGACCGATGATGCCGAGCGCCTCGCCGGGCGCGACTTCGAAAACGAGACCTCCTTCAGCGCCCAGAACTCTTTCGACTCGTCGACTTCGGACGTGCGCGACGCGGCCAAGGACGCGACGGGCCATCGACGGGATGAGATCGCGCAAGCTGTCGTGCCGCTCGCCGCGACGAAACTTCTTCCAGACGCCGTCGAATACAACCGCCGGCTTCATCGTCACACGTTCTCCGCGAACTGGTATTCGGCGCGGTGAAACATCAGCCACGCCGCGGAGACCAGCGCCAGCGAAATAAGGGTGGCGAGGCCGAAACGCCGGCGTGAAGGGCGACTGGCCGACGAGCAGCACTGCGCGATAGCCGTCGAGAATCGGCGTCAGCGGATTCAGTTCCATCAGCATGCCGACGCGGCCGCCAACCAGCTGCGCGGGATAGAGCACCGAGGTCCCGAACATCCACACCATCAGCACGACTTCGAAGAGATATTTCACGTCGCGGTAGAAGAGATTGCCCATCGCGACGAGGAGCGACATGCCCGCCGTGAACAGGATGTGCACCGCCAGCACGACAGGCAGTAACGCGATCGCCGCCGTCGGCACGATGCCGGTAGCACGAGCATCATGGCGATCAGCACCAGGCTGGAGACGCCGAAATCCACCAGCGAGACCAGCGTCGAGGAGAAAGGAAAGATCTCACGTGGGAAGTAGACCTTGGTCACGAGGTTCGGGTTGCTGGTGAGCGAGGTGACCGCGAAGCGAAGCGACGAGGCAAAGAAATTCCATGCAAAGAGCCCGCAATAGGCGTAGATCGGGTACGGCACGCCGACGTCGATGGGGGCGACGCGCGTGAAGATCACCGAAAACACGGCGGTGTTCACGAGCGGCATGAAGATGGCCCAGCCGAAACCCATGACCGTCTGCTTGTATCGGAGCAGCAGGTCGCGTTTGGTCATCTGATAGAGCAGCTCGCGGTAGTGCAGCTGCTCGTTGACCATTTCCTTGACGTCGGACAGAAGTTGACTCACCTGGGCGCTCTCAGGATTCGAAGGCCGTCGAACACAAACGCAAAGTCGCCGCCATCATGGGCTCGAGCGGCGGCGATCGTATCCCACATAATATCAACAGGTTACACGTCTGACTCCGACGAAGGGCGTCCTGACGGATGCCCAAAGTCAGCTGTTCCGTTGACTATTTTGCCCGCGCCCTGCCCGAGCGTGCGTTCCGAGCGAAACGCGACGACAATATCGACGCCTCAGGAGCGACGATGAACAGGACCGAACGCGACGCGGTGCACGCCATTATCGCAGCAGCCGCCGCCGCGCACGACCGTTTTGCCGCCGGCGATTTGACGGCCGTCACCGAAGCCGCTGCCGCGATGCGCCAGTGCCTGACACAGGGAAAAACTGTGCTGGCCTTCGGGAACGGCGGAAGCGCCGGCGATGCACAGCATTTCGCAGCCGAGCTCGTCGGCCGCTTCGAAAAGGAGCGCGAGGGGCTGCCGGCCATCGCCCTGGCGGCCGACATCAGCATCCTGACGGCCGTGGCGAACGACTACGGCTTCGACGTCGTATTCAAGCGGCAGGTCGAGGCACTCGGGCGGGCCGGCGACGTCGCGCTCGGGATCTCGACCAGCGGTCAGTCCAGGAATGTCGTCAGGGCATTCGAGGCGGCGCGCGCCCGAGGCGTGACCACGGTGGCGCTCACCGGCCGCGACGGGGGAGCGGTGGGCGCCGGCGCCGACATCCACATCAACGTGCCCGAGGCGTCAACGGCGCGGGTGCAGGAAGTGCACCGCACGATTCTGCACGCCCTCTGCGCGCTCATCGATGGCTGACCGCGAGCTGCCGGACGTGAGCCAGCAGCGGTTCGAGCTGCGTCTGCCATGAGAGCGACGAGAAATCGACGGCGCTCGCCGTTTTGCGCCGCTCCGGCGGCTGCAGCCTCAGCACAGCCACGAGCGCCTCGGCAAAGGCGCTGGCGGAATCGGCGACCGGTGTTGCCCCGCGAATCGCCGCCGGCAACCCCTCGAACACCGCCGGCGTAACGACGCAGGGCACGCCAGCGGCGACGGCTTCGAGCGCCTTGTTCTGGACGCCTCGGGCGACTGTGAGCGGCGCCGCCGCAGCCGCCGCACCCCAGAGATAAGGACGCACATCGGGTAACGCGCCTGTGACCTCGATCGATCCGGGACTGGCCAGGGCCTGCATCGCGCGCGACGGATCCATCCCGACCAGCTGGAGAACCGCCGTGGGTTGCGCGGCTTTGACGCGCGGCCAGACTTCCGTCGCCAGCCAGCGCGCCGCCTCCTCGTTGGGCCCGTAGCTGAACACGCCGCAAAAGACCACCGTCTCGCTGGCCGGCGGCGGGTGC
Organism: uncultured Acidobacteriota bacterium; assembly: GCA_963807105.1. Lineage (GTDB taxonomy): Bacteria > Acidobacteriota > Vicinamibacteria > Vicinamibacterales > UBA2999 > DASPWV01. The sequence continues at coordinate 303,845 of CAWEAM010000005.1, forward strand.
TTCGGCGCGAAGGCCCGCAGATCGATGCCGTTGGGCGCGACCGTGATCGGTTTGCTCACGCCGAGCACGCGCTCGGCCAGCGCCTGCTCACGATCGCTGACAACGGTGGTGGCGGTCGCACTCATCACGACACGCCGCTCGAAGGCGCGCAGCACATCGGCCTCGCGCGCGTAAACCCAGCTCATTGGCCTTCGCCGAACGCGAGCGAGCGCCGCCCACTTCTCCGAATCGACATCGACCATGTCGAGGACGAAGGGCAGACTCGCGAGCGGCTCGTCGAAGACGTGCTGCGCCATCCCGGTGCAGTAGGCGAGGACCGCGTGTGGCTGCGACGTGTGCACCACATCGCGCAACAGTTTCTGGAGCGCCGGGCTGTTGAGGAGCACATGCGTGAGCGGCCGTGTGGTGGGCAGCGCCGGCACGGCGCGCAAGAGCGTGCGCAGGCGCGGCACGCGCGCACCGCGCGCCGAGGCAAGACCGAGATCGAGTGTGGCAACCCGAGCCGCTTCGTCGGCGTCGTGGACAAGGGACACGAGATGGACTTCGTGCTCCTTTCCCAGCAGCTTGAGCAGATGGAACGCGCGGAGCCGATCGCCGCGATTCGGCGCGTAGGGCAGACGGTGGGTCAGGACGAGCAGCCGCACGGCAATTCTGTCGAGCGGGCAGCCGCGCCGCCACGCCTAGCGATCGGCCCGCGGGGCGGCGGCGAGGACGGCGCGCGCCTCTTCAGCGCCGGCGACTTTCGGGTTGAGCGCCAGCGCGCGCTCGATCGATTCCTTCGCTCGAACAGGATCGCCGGTCTTCGCATACGCCAGGCCCAGATGTAGATGGTACATGGCATTCTTCGGATCCTTTTCGATTGCTTCGCGCAGCGGCCGGACCGCGAGCACCGCCATGTTCTTCTTGTAGTAAACCCAGCCAAGCGTGTCGCTCACTTCCGGCATGTCGGGCAAGTGCGCCTTAGCCGATTGCGCCAGCTGCAGCGCCATATCGAGCTGTGTGCCTTCTTCGGCGTAGAGCCACGCGAGATTGTTGGCGGCGACAGCCGAGCGCGGATCGATCTCGACCGCCTTCTGATAGCGCTGCCGCGCCTCGTCATTGCGATTCTGCAGCTGCAGCAGCACGCCGAGAATCGTGTGCGCGCTCACGGAGTTCGGCTGCTTCTGTGCGATCGTTTCGAACTCCTTGGTCGCGTCCGCCAGCCGGTTTTGACTGGCATACAGCTGACCGAGCAGGCTGTAGACGCCCATGTTGTTGGCGTCGATGGTCAGCGCGTGCTTGAGCGCGCGCTCTGCAGCGGCTGGGTCGTTGACCGCCATGTAATAGCGGCCTGCAAGCACGCGGACCGCCGCGTTCTGTGGCGCTTTCTCGACCGCCGCTTCGATGCGCGCCCGCGCCTCGTTGGGCCGCTTGGCGCGGAGGTCCAGCGCCGCGAGGCCTTCGATGGCTTCGACGCGCGCCGGATCTTTGGCGACCGCGCGCTCGAACGCGGCGCGCGCTCGTGCCGTGTCGTTCTTGAGTGTATAGAGCCGGCCCATCTCGGTCTGAAGGGCTGGGAACTCGGCAAACTGGTCCTTGAGCGGCTCGAGAGTTCGTTCCGCCGCCGCCACATCGCCTTTGATGATCTGCGCCCGGCCGAGCAGCAGGCGGGCGTCGGCGCTCTTCGGCTCGACCTGCAACGCGCTCTGTGCGGTACTGGATGGCCTGGTCCGTCTTTCCCGTCGCGAGGCTGAGGCGCGCGAGCTCGATGTGCGCAAAGAGCATGCGCGGCTCGAGCTTGACCGCTTCCTGGTAGGCAGCGATGGCCTCGTCGATTTCCCGACGTGCCGCGAGCGCTCGGCCCTTGAGGAAGTGCAACCGCGGCAGGCTCGGCGCAACCGCGAGCGCGCTTTCGATCGTGGCACTCGCGTCGCTCAAGCGGTTGTCCTCGATTTGCAGGTCGGCTTTGCCCGCCAGCGCATCAACGTGCTTTGCATCCTTCGCGAGTACTTCGTCGAGCAACCGGTAGGCCTCCTTCCGATCGCCGGCCTTGGACGCCATCGCGGCGAGCCGCAGACGGGCCGGCGCGAAACCGTCAGGATCCTGCGCGACGCGTTCGAGCAGTGCCTTGGCCGCCGAGGTCTTACGCGCGCCGACGTAATACTCGGCGAGGGCGATCTTTCCGTCGGGTCCGGGCGTCGTCTCGGCAATCATCTTGAGCGGGCGCTCGGCGTCGGCGGTTCGACCCGATCCGATATAGAACGCTGCCAAAGTGCGATTGGCGATAACGTTCTTCGGCTCCTGCTCGAGCGCCGCCTCGAGTGTCTTGAACGCCTCGGCACGCCGGTTGTTGGCCCAATAGAAGTCGGCGAATGCGAGACGCGATTCGATGGCTTTGGGGTCGAGCTCGATCGCGCGGCGGAACGATCCCTCCGCGGCCGCGGCATCGCCCTTGACCTGCTGGACGGCTGCAAGCACCGCGTACGACGCTCCCCGGTTGGGGTCGCTCTTGATCGCCAATTGGATCTCCGCGATGGCGCCGTCGAAATCGCGGCGCGCGGCCAGCGCGTTACCCTTCAACAAGTGCGCCTCGACGCTGTTGGCATCGGCGGCGAGCGCCTTGTCGGCGCGGCTGCTGGCTTCTTCAAATTGATTCGCCGCGAGCAGCAGATGACCGGTCTTGAGCTGCGCCTCCAGGTTTTCGGGCATCAGATCGGCGGCGCGCACATACTCCTGATACGCGTTCTGCGGCTCGTCTACCTGCATGTAGGCATCGGCCAGCTTGAGGCGCGCTTCGCCAAAGCGCGGATCGGCCTGGATCGCATTGCGGTACTCGATGATCGCCTCGCGATATTTCGCCTGCGCGACGTACTCGTCGCCGCTGCGCATCGCCTCGCGCTTGGCGACCTCGGGGTCTTTGGAGCACGCGCCGGCGAGAAGCAGCAGTGCGACGATCGTGGTCAAGGCTCTCGGACGTGACATGCAGGTTCCTTTGAAACCGCGAACTACGACGGAATGACCCGGGACAGGGACGGGAAGATACCCTTCGCAAACGCTTGCGCGCGACGGCTGGCCGCTTCGACATCGGCCGCTGTTTCGCCGGTGATAGGCGTGATCACGCGCACGAGCGAGGCGTCGGTCCGATTGAGCTTGATCGCGTCGGCCACCATGTAGAGCTTGCTGGTGTATTCGCTGGCGACGACGCGCCCATGGCTCTGATACCAGTAGAGCACGAGGTGCCGATCGAGGCCCTTTTGAATCACCACCTCGTTGACCGTGATGTGGCGTGCGTGTGCACTGGCGTCAGCGACGTCGAACGACGCACGCCCCTGATGCATCGGCAGCCAGCCCGCGCCGGGCAGACAGTTGAGCGGCGAGTGGATCGTGTCGCCCTGGCGCTGTGATTCGTAGAACCCGACGTACAAGCTCACGATCGGCTCGGTGGGCGCAAGATACGAGCGCATCACATACTCGTCCACGCCAAGCTGCGCCAGGATCTCGTCATCGAACGGCGGGTCGTTGCGTCCCTGCCAGCGCTGCAGCTGCATGGGCAGCGTCGTCAAGGCGGGACGATCGGGGAGGACCTCCGCTTCGCGCTGGTATCCGGTGTACCCGGCGCCGCCGAGCAGCAGCGCACTGGTGATGAGGAGGCGTGTGACCATTTTTGCGGCTACGCGGTGCTCGACGCCACCTGAAACGGCGCGCCTGACTTTGGCGGGGTGACTACCTGTATGAGCTTCTGGATCAGGAGCAGCACCGCGAAAGCGGCGATGAAAACCATCCAGCCGGAGAAGGTGTGAAAGAAGCCTTCTGCCGCACTCGTGCCGTAATAGTGCGCGGCGACGCCCGTACCTGCGACGCGCAGCGCGTTGGTCAGGATCGCGACAGGCACCGTGGCCGCCGCGAGTAGCACCCGGACGCCGCCGCGCGGATCGATGAAGTAGCCGTACACGATCCCGAGTGTCAGCAGCGAGATCAACGATCGAATGCCGCTGCACGCCTCGGCCACTTCGAGGCTGGTATTCGCGAGGATCATCACGTTGCCCTCGCGCAGTATCGGGATCGACAACGCCCGGAGCGACACTTCCGCCGCCTGCGACGCGACGAGCTGCAGCGGAAACGCAATCTGATTGAACACGATTGCCGGCAGCGGAATCATCAACAGCAGAAAGCCGATCGGAAACGCGAGGACGGCCAGATGCCGCCAGCCGAGCACGAACACGATCGTGCCGATCAGAACGCCAACGATCGAGATTCGTGACAGAAACAGCTCGGCGCCCAGCAGTCCGGCGATGAGCACCCCAGGTACTGGCGACAATGATGAAGGCGCCGAGAATGCTGGGGCGCAGCGGCAACACCGCAAGCCGTGCGCGCCGCTCCCACGCGAAGAACGCCGCGAGCGGGACGATGAAGAACCCGTGCGAATAGTTGTCGTCGGTAGCCCAGTCGGAGACGAGCTTGCGCAACACGGGCCAATAGAGCAGCGTGAAGCTGACCGCGAGCAGCGCGAGCGCGCACACGCGAAACATTGCCTTCGGCATGGATGCGGACGTTACGTCATCAGCAAAGACGCGTCCCACCGGCATCACCTACATCAACAGCGCGTAACGTTCACGTATGCAACAGGTTAACGCGAAGCGGCGAAAAGAGTCGGACCGAGCTGAGGGGGAGATATCCATTGCTGAGATGACTATTGTCGCTTAAAAGGGCTGGCAAAACATAAAAGGGCCGCAACAGTGGAGCCGTTGCAGCCCTTCCAGGGAGGGTGATGAGACTTACAAAAACGTTCAGTGCGAAGTCTTGCGTATCCACTTGCGCGCCGCGGCCGCCAAGCCAAAGAGGCCGGTGCCGAGCAGCATCATCGAGCCGGGTTCGGGCATGTTCGTCAGATTGAACTGATAAGAGACTTCTGCGCGGGCCGCCATGCCGGCTGCCGACATGACGAGCGCCGCGCAGAGTAGTCCAACTCCACCAAGTCGTCTGTGCATTCCACTGTCCGAGGTCGCTGCAAAAGTCTTACAAGGTCTTACTGCTATGCCTGGGCCACGCGGCGGGCAATATAGCGCTTGCGCGCCGCACGTGCCACACCGATCAGGCCCGTTCCGAAGAGCAGCATCGAGGCTGGCTCCGGAATCGGTGGCGTCGTGCCGTTGGTCGATCCCCCGTAAAGGTTCGCGTGCGAAAGACCGCCACTTTGTGTCGGGGTAGTGGTCCACGTCGCACTCAACACCTGTGGCGTCAACGCAAACGCGACCCAAGTGGGCGAAACCGCCTCGCCAAACTTGAAGAGGACGACGATGCTGTTGTACACGGACCAGGCCAGTGGCGAAATGGTGATGCTGCCACTACTTGTATTTTGACCCGTATACGTGAACAACCCTTCGTTGCCAGCCCCGGTTTGGTTGTCGGCCCCATCCGTGTCGATTAAGCTGTAGCCGGGGAAATCCGAGTCGCTCCCGCCTACGTTGCCGTCGCCAGACCCGAAACAGGAAGCCGAACCGGTCCCGGCCGTGATCAACGTGACCGTCCGTTCCGGCGATGGATTCGGGCAGGTGATCGTATTCGCCTGAACGGCCGTCACGGCCCCCATCGCCAGGAGTAGCACCCCAGCCAATACAAGTTTTCTCATCGTCATCACACTCCAAACCCCGCACGGGGGACACAAACAGCGCCCAAAGACTGATTGCACTTACGAATCGTGCCGTCCCCTGAGCAAGACTGCGACCAAGGGTGTTTCCTCGACAAGATCAGTTGGAATACTCAGCAAAATCGCAAAAACTGCGCGATGTTCGGAGACGAACGGAACCTGAAGTCACCCCTGAAGAAGACTTCCGTCGCCGCCGGAGTTCAGAAGGAGACCAGTTCAGCGATGGCTCGTTAACGACGCTTCAATCTCTGCCGGAGCTGTTGAACCTCTGCCGTAGAGCCGAGCTTGGGGTCGAGTCGAACTGCCTCGGCGAGTTCCTTCTCCGCCGCCGTCAGGTCGCCAAGCGATGCGTAGGCGATCGCCGCATGCAGCCGCACATCGGGAGCCGTGGGGTTGAGCGCTACGGCCTGCTCCAGCAGACGGACCGCTTCTTTGTCATCGCCTGAGAGGTGCTGCACCCATCCGAGGGTATCGAGCACCGCCGCATCCGCCGGCGCGAGCGCGGCGGCGCGGCGTGCAAACGAAAGCGCTTCGGCGACCGCATTCTGATGCACTCCCAGGTTGTACGCGAGATTGTTGAGCGCGACGACGTGATTGGGGCTGGCCTTGAGAACGATGCGATAACGCTCCGACGCCTGGGCCCGCTGACCGGCCTCGTCGAACATCTGCGCCAGTCGCAATTGTGTGCCCACGAGGCCAGGCGCGGCCGTCGTGACCTCTTCGAGCGTGCGAATGGCGCCCGACCGGTCGCCGCGAATGGCCTGCTCGTCGGCGCGCAGCAACGCCGGCAGGACGTCGGGCGGCGCATTCCTCAGCACCCTCTTTGCCTCCGCGATCCATCTGTCGGCGAACAACCCCGGCACTTCCGACACGCGATCGGGTTCGGCTTCGATCTCTTCGCGCGTCAGTACCTGCGTGCGGAACGGCGCGCACAATGGATCGCCAAAGACGACCGTCTGCCAGCTCAGATGCGGGATTGCGAGGTAGAACGACTCGATCAGGTTGAGCCCCGAAAGGTACGCCGGAAACAGAATCTCCGGCCGTACGGTGCTTTGCAGATACGGCTCCGCAACCTGTCCCGCGACACCAGTGGCGCCTTCGCGGATCATGTCGCCGATCAGTGACTGGGGCGAACCGCCGGCAAAGCCGGTGCGCGTGCTCCAATCGTCGCTGGGCACCCACGTGTCCGGTGGCTTCTCCAGCGTCCGCGCATCGGTGCTTACGTACGTGGCGGCCAGTGCGCCAGGCACGAAGCGCATACCGAACTGGCGCACGCGGTTCTGCGGATCGTTCGATCCCCACGAGTAGTAGCCGAGCACGTTGTCGACGTTCCTGATCGGCTCGGTGGTCTGCTCGAGCACCACCCGATCGCTCTGGCCCATCGCGATCAGCCGCTTCGCGGCGTCGGCGAGCCAGGTGTCCCCAGCCTGCGTGCGATGCAGGCCGCCCCGCTGATCGAGCACGACCTGCCCGTCGCGCACCGGTGCCTTCGCGCGGTCGATCAGCGCGATCGTCTCCTCGACGGTGAACGCGTCGAGACGCGAGACGAGATAGATGTCGTGCGCACGGTGAGTGAAGCGCTCGGCGCGCGCGATCGGTGCGGCGCCGAGAAAATACGGATTCGCGACACGCCCCGCGAGCGGTGCGGCGACGCCGGTCATCCGCCGGTAGAGCAGCGTGAGCTCGGAGTCGACGCTGGCCACGCTACCTTCGGTGCCTTCGCTGCCGACGATGCGCAGCGGGATGCCTTTCGTCAGGACGATATACAACACGCGATCGTGAAGCGAGCGTTTACGGATGGCGGCGGCCAATGGGTCCTGAATCGTCTCGGCGAATACCGCGCGCTCGATCGTCTCGCTGGTGGCCGTGCGAATGCGGATGACGTTGCTGTCGGGAATCGCGCGTGCGCGAATGTAGTGCTCCGCAATGCGCTGCGACGCGCTGCTTGCGTCGTTGATGACGACGGCGACGTTCTCCGCCGACTGCGCGCGCGCGTCGGTCGCCGGCAGCGCGCACGCGAGGGCGACAGCCAGCGTAGCGGCGAGACGATGAGAAGTGCGTCGGGTGGACGAGTCGCGGGCGGCAATCATGCGCATGCTTAGGACCAATCGCGGTTTCTCCGCCACGCCGTACCAGCCAGCGCCGCGGCCATCGCGCCGACGACATTGCACACGAGATCGGTCGCGGATGGAAAGCGCTCGTGACTGTAGATCTGAATCGCTTCACCGGCGAGCGACACGGGAAGCGTGACGAGCGCGGCTCCGATCACCGCGTGCTGGAAGACAAACGACGCCGACAGCCCAGCAGGGACGCCGAGCAGCAGGTTGCCAACGATGTCCCCTCGCTCGATGGGCGGCGAGATAAACGGAACGCGTCCAACTTCGGTCCAATGCGCATGGTCTCTCAAGTCACCCCATGGGTAGTCGACGACAAGAATAAGTGCACACGCGGCAAGGAGAATGCCAACTTTGCGCGATGGTACTAAATGCATGCTTCGGCACATACTGACAGATCAGACGGTCGGGGCGAAGCGACAGTCCATCGGGAAGTACGCGGACTTCGCGACAAAACTGCAATTTAGGGTGAAAATAATCGGCGTAGGATCGAAAAAAATTTATGTACGTGGTTGACTTCTGCGCGAAGTCGCCCCAGAATCGAATTGCTAGTTTGAGTCCATAAAGTCATTTCGAGGCTTACAGGGTCTCAACACACCCATGCATACTTCCACAACGATGCTCGGTATCAGCGCTGCCGTTCGCGCTGTCGAAGAAGAGGTTGACTATGCTGCCCGATCCGGCGCCAAGGTCCTCATCACCGGCGAGAGCGGCAGCGGCAAGGAAGTGGTTGCTCGACTGATTCACGCGCGCGGCGCGCGCCGCAATGCGGCGATGGTCGCGCTCAACTGTGCGGGCCTTCCCGACTCGCTGCTCGAGTCGGAGCTCTTCGGCCACATGCGCGGCAGCTTCACCGACGCGCATCGCGACAAGGTCGGCTGGCTCGAACGCGCGCACGGCGGAACCATCTTCATGGACGAAGTCGCGGAGATGAGCCTGCGCATGCAGGCACTGCTGCTGCGATTTCTCGAGACCGGCGAGATTCAGCGCGTCGGATCCGAGCACCGGCATCCGGCGCTCGACGTCCGCGTGATCGCGGCGACGCATCGCAAGCTGATCGATCACGTCGCGGCGAAGACGTTCCGCGAAGATCTCTACTATCGCCTCAACGTCATTCATATCGAGGTGCCGCCACTGCGCGAGCGCCGCGAGGACGTGCGCATCCTGCTGAAGCACTTCTTCCAGCAGTTTTCCGACGCCCATGCGACAGCGATTCCGGAGATCGTGCCGGAAGCGCTGGAGTACCTCACGCGCTACTCGTGGCCGGGCAACGTGCGCGAGCTGCGCAACGTGGCCGAGCGGCTCGTGCTGCGATCGGGCGGCGGAAGCGTCCAGGTCCAGTCGCTGCCGCGCGAGATCCTGCGGGATCAGCAGCAGCCGCTGGCCACGGTGACGAGCGCACCCGTGCCGTCGAAGGCGCAGACGATGTTCGATCGGATCGTCAGCGGCGGCGCCTCGTTCTGGTCGGAGGCGTACGAGCCGTTCATCGCCCGCGATCTCACCCGTCAGGATCTGCGCGAGCTGATCCAGCTCGGGCTCGAGCACACCTACGGCAACTACAAGCTGCTGGTCACGTCCTTCAACATGCCGCCGGAGGACTACAAGAAGTTCCTGAACTTCCTGCGGAAGTACCAGTGCCACGTGCCGTTCCAGGGCTTCCGGATGGCAGCGGCGAAGCTGCACCCGCGCCCGGACTTCGTAGCGACCGCTTAGAACAAAAAGGGAAGAACGCGGGTGTCGACTGGCGGGGCAAGCCCCGCCAGCGATGCGCGCCCTGAGCTGCCTAGTGCAGGAGGGATGAGGACTGGTCTGCCGGCGCGGCAGACGGACTGTCGTCTTCCGGTGAAACGGGCAATGCCGGCGCGCCCGACCACTCGAAGGATCCGTGCCGCGCGTGGCTCAGGTCGAACAGCTTTACCATCGCCGCGTGGAGCGAGTCGCCCCCGGCGTCTGACGGCGACAGGCAGATCGCGCCGAGCTGCTCGGCGTCTCGCTCGAACGTCTTGTCGCCGACGACAATGGCCGGAATGCCGGCGGTCAGGCCGCGCACTGCCAGGTGCAGGCCGTTGAATTCGCAAAGCTTGATTTCGCTGATCAGAAGGTCCGGACGGGGCTGCTCGTCAAGATGCCGCCGGGCGGCCGCAAACGATGACAGCAATACCGGCTGGTGGCCGGCGGCCCGCACCGAGGACGCCAGTTTCGTCGCCAGGCTGGGGGTAGTCGCCACTACGAGAACTGTCGATCCTTCGTGCATGCTTCGAACCTCGCAGAATGGTCGAGCAACAAGTTTGCCAGCAGAGCTAGACCCCGTTTATAGCGCTCTTTCCGTCGATTTTCCGTCGATACCCGTCGGTGAACTGCCAGGCCTGGTAACAATTTCGCAATCGAAATATGAAATTTTTACCTTAAAGAACTGTCAAAAAGATACAGTTCTACGCGGCCCCTTCCTTGCAATTCAGCCCCTCCAGTTATCCAGGACGTCCTACTAACCGGACTCAGTCAGCAACTTGGAGGAAATCATGCCCCGCCGTGTTCGCCATTTGGTAGCCGCGCTCGCCGCGGTGCTGGCAATCGCCGCGCCGGCTGCCGCCCAGGACATGACCACCACCGACCTGACGCGGCTGCAACAGACCGCCGATCAGATCAGCACCGAGTTGAATCAGCTGCGCCAGCGTGACCGCGCGGCTGCCCGCGCGCTTCAAGCCGAGCTGAGCGACCTCGAAGATGAAATCGTGTATCTCCGCGTCAAGATGCGCAAGGAGAACGCGGTCCCGCGGTTCGAGTACAACGACGTGCGCGACCGCCTCGAGAATCTGCGGAGCCGGGTGCGCGGCGATGCCTCGAGCGGCTACTACGGCGGCGGCGTTGGCAGTAGCAGCAGTAGCAGCGGTAGCAGCGGGACGGTCAGTAACCGGCCCTCAGCCGAATCCACTGAGACCCCGGGCACGCTTCCCGAAGGCACCGAGCTCGACGTTCGGCTCTCGTCGCGGCTCTCCTCGGCCACTGCTCGCGTCGAAGATCGCTTCGAAGCGACCACGCTCGTGGACGTGCGGCAGAACGGACAGGTGCTGATTCCGGCCGGGTCGGTCGTCCGCGGCATCGTGACCGACGTCAAGAAGGCTGGACGCATCGACCGCAAGGGGAGTCTCACGCTCACCTTCGATCAGATTCGGCTCAATAGCCGCACCTACCCCATCCGCGGCAGCGTGACGCAGGCGCTCGAAGCCGGCGGCTACCGTGAAGATGCGGAGAAGATCGGCGCCGGCGCGGCGGTTGGCGCCGTGATCGGCGGCCTCCTGGGCGGCGTCAAAGGCGCGATTACCGGTGTTCTGATCGGCGGCGGCGGTGTGGTCGCGGCCACCGAAGGTGAGGACGTGGAACTGCCGGAAGGCACGGTGCTGCGCATGCGGTTGGACTCGCCCCTGGCGGTCCGCTCGACTGCGACGAGGCAGTAAGGAGGACCCTTCGGGTGGGACCCCTTCCGGGGTGGGACCGCTTTGGGTGGCCGCTCACGGTTTGTGTCGGCCATGCACTCAGGAGGTTGAAGCCGACAACCGTTGAATCACGACGGAGCTTTGCGGCGCAGTCGCAACCGCCACCGAACCCAAAATGAGTGACCGAGCCGTTGTCTCTCGCCCACCCGTTTTCACTTCTCGAGACCGTATGCGGCGTTCTGTTTGATATGCGCCGTCACGAGCTGGCCAATCAGAGCGTAGCCCGCCGGGTTGGGATGGCTGTCGACTTCAAGAAAGAGTCGCTCACCAGCTGACGCACGCTCGCGAAAGGCCGGCGCTAAGTCCAGATAGTCAATGCCAGCCGCGTCGAATGCCTGGCGCAGCGGCCGCGTCGGATCGGAAATTGACTCGCCGGCGAGGGGCAAATAGACCTCTTCTTTCCCGGGTTGCAGCCTCCCGAGAGGCTCGGAGATGGGCGGAGAGGCAGAATCTCTTCTCGGCCGGCGGCTCTGATGGTGTAATTCCATGAGCCACGCTGAGCACAATTCAGCAACAGCGGCCGGGCACCTCGGGCTAGGGCATGGTGTGTGGGTTGCGCTGTTTGCCGTCGCGCTGGCGACCGTCAGTCACGGCCTTGTTCTGTCCTCACTTCATCCAGGCGGCGCGCGAGCAGATTCGCGCGCGGCACGACTTCGCTTTACCGACGCCGACGATCGAGACGATCCGACTTCTTCGCGACGGGGAGAACATCTATTCGTCCTACACGCGTGGGGGAAGCGGCTTTGTCTTCAGCATGATTGATGTTCCAACCATGGGCTTTGATCGGCGCTCGCCAGTCTCTGGTTGACGACTCTCGGATACGTGACTGCCATCGAAAAGCACGACGGACCAACAAGAATCTTGATGGTTGAGGTGCTCGGAGCCGTATTGTAGCGCGAGCGTTCCCCAGACCGACCTCTTACAATCACGCATCGCCATGCCAGCGGCTCACGATTCCGGGGATCTTGCCGACGTCATTGGGTCGCGGGCGACGGGGGAGATGGCACGACGGCTGTTATGGGGCTGGCTGGTACTCGCTCTGCTGATGGCGGCGCTGGTCTGTTATGGCATCGCCACGCAATCAGTTGTTGTGGGATCGTTCAGGGGCCGCTGGGTGTACCGGTACATTCAGCCCTTCAGCGTTCGCATCCTGTTGACGGCGCTATCGGTAGCCGCAGCCACGTGCATGCTGTTGCTCTCGGACCGAATCGCCGGGCGTCTCAGCTGGCGAACAGTGTCCCTCTGGCTACTGCTCGCGGTGACACTCCAGGCAGTCCTTCGATCATTAACTCCCTTTACTTTCGAGAGCCTTTTCGTCAGCGACGGCTCCAACTCCTTTTTTAGTGTCACGCAGCACTACTCCGCTTATACGGTGCTCGCGGACTTCGAGCGCGTGCGACCGAACTGGCCGCTCCATGCGCACAGCAACATGCCGGGGAAACTGCTGGTCATCTACGCGCTCAGACAAATCTCGCCGCGTCCCGACGTGCTTGCGTGGCTGGTCGTGGTGGTATCCAATCTCGGCGCCTTGCTGATGTACGCCTTCGTGAAGGACCTGTTCGGCGAGCGGCGAGTCGCGGTTTACTCGGCGATTCTTTACTTGTTCGTGCCCGCCAAGCTGTTCTTCTTCCCGCTCATGAACAGCATCACGCCTGTTGCCGTTCTCGTCAGTGCGTGTCTTGCATTGCGGTGGATGTCGAGCTGGAGCTGGATGTATGCGGCACTGTTCGGCGTCGCTCTGTACGGACTCCTCCTCTACGAACCACTCTCGCTCGCCATCGGTGCTCTCCTGGCGGCGCTGATGGCCAGGGCACTGTGGCAGGGAAACATCACACTGTCCAAGCTTCTGGCGCAGATCGTTACGATCGGCACGGCGTTCCTGATGACCCATGCCGCGATCTATCTCTGGTTCGGCTTTGATATTTTTCGAGTGTTTCAGCAGCTCGCTGGTGACGCGATGGACTTCAACGTCAAAGCGCAGCGGCCGTATTCGATATGGGTTTTGGCGAATCTGCGCGAATTTCTATTTGGGGCCGGTGTGGCTCAAGTCGCGTTGTTCCCGGCGGCGCTGATGGCAGGCTTGGGGCGGGCCAACAGCTGGAAGGAGCGATTGACGCGACCGATCACAGCGGTGGCCATCGGAGTTCTCAGTTTGCTGGTCGCGATTGATCTCATCGGTCTGAATCGAGGCGAAGTCATCCGCTTGTGGATATTCCTGGCCTGTTTTTTTCAGATACCGGCCGCATACGTATGCGCGCGCCTCGAGGGCCGGGTTGGCCTCGCACTGGTTGTGGCGGTGTCCATCGTCCAATGTGCCTTCGGCACGGCGATGATCGGATTCGTCAGGCCTGATTGAGCGGACGCTCACCTTCGATTCGCCGTCGACTGAACAGCCTGAAACTCCGGGCTGCAACACAATTCGGACCGCCACCGTGATCCAGGCTGCACCGATGCACAGAAGAGGCGTTCCAGCAGGATATGCCGCGCGAACACGCCATAGTCGTGTTCTTTCTCCTCTCTTTGTTCTTTGGTCCTTTGTCTTTGTTCTTTTGCCCTTGCGCCCAACCCCTGCTAGCCTGCGCCCTGGGGCTTGAGCCCGAGCCGAGCCGGAGAGCTTCGCCCGCCGAAACAATGGCGTCGAGCAGCTCGTCGAGATCGGCCTCGGTGGTTCGGAAGTTGACGATGCAAGGCACGGAGCAAGGGGCGCCTTTCGAGCTCGATCGTCGTGATGAAGGCACGCGCTGTACATGCTCGGCGACCGCACGATTGAGCGCAGCGACGTCCGCGGCCCAGCCTGGACGAGATAGCGGACGCACGTGATGCTCAGAGGCCCCGCCGCGACGAGCTCGAAGTCCGGGCGACCAGCAGCCGTGCTCTCAGTGCCCGCGCCAACGCCAGGTCGCGCGCGATTTGACGGCCGTAGGCCTCGAGCCCGACCTGTTGCAGCACCATCCACAGTTTCAGCGCGCGGAACCCGCGGGTCGGCTGAACGGTGAAGGTCCTCTCCGGCAGAGGTCCTATCGTCCCCTCCGCTTGGCGACGACCTTCATGGCTTCACGCGCGGCGTCGAGCGTCTTCTGGATGTCGCGCGCCGAGTGCGCCCCGGACACGAACCACGCTTCGGTACTGTGACGGCGGCAGGTAGATTCCCCGATCGAGCATCGCGTTGAAAAACACCCCGAAGGCTGCCGTGTCGGAGGCGGTTGCGCTCTTGTAATCGCGCACCCGCTCCGAGGTGAAGAACGGCGTGAGCATCGATCCGATTGCGTTGACCTGCAGCGGTACGCCAGCGTCGCGCGCCGCATCGGCCAGCCCGCCAGCCAGCGCCGCGCCCATCGCGCTCAGTCGCCGGTACAATCCGCGTGACAATCGCTTCAACGACCAGATACCTGCCACCATCGCCAGCGGGTTGCCCGAGAGCGTGCCGGCCTGATACACCGGGCCCGCGGGTGAGACGAGATCCATCACATCCGCGCGCCCGCCGTACGCGGCGACCGGAAGTCCGCCGCCGACGATTTTTCCCAGGCATGTGAGGTCCGGCGTGATCGCGAAGAGCTGCTGCGCACCGCCGGCCGCGAGGCGGAAGCCGGTCATCACTTCGTCGAAGACGAGAAGGATGCCCTCGCGATCGCACAACGTGCGCAGGCCCTGAAGAAATCCCGGCTCGGGGAGCACCACGCCCATGTTGCCGACCACCGGTTCGATGATGATGGCGGCAATCTGCCCTGGGTTGGCAGCCGCGACCCGCTCGACCGACGTAAGGTCGTTGAAAGTGGCCAGGAGCGTTGGCGCCACCGCGCCCGCAGGTACGCCCGGACTGGTCGGCGTGCCAAAGGTGAGCGCGCCCGATCCCGCCGCCACCAGAAAACCGTCGGCGTGGCCGTGATAGCACCCTTCGAACTTCACCACCTTTTCGCGGCCGGTCGCCGCCCGCGCCACGCGCACCACGCTCATCGTCGCTTCGGTTCCCGAGCTGACGAAGCGAACGCGCTCGATTGACGGCACGAGCTTCCGCACCAGCTGCGCGAGCTCGACTTCGAGCGGGCTCGGCGCGCCGAAGCTGGCGCCGAGCCGCGCCTGCTTGGCCAGCGCACGCGACAGCGCCGGCGGCGCGTGGCCGTGGATCATCGGACCCCACGACATCACGTAATCGACATACGTATTGCCGTCGATGTCGGTGATGCGGGCGCCGGAGGCGCGCGCGATGAAGCGCGGCGATCCACCGACCGCTTTGAACGCACGCACGGGGCTGTTGACGCCGCCGGGAAGGATCTGAACTGCCTGCTGAAACAGCTTCGCGGACTTTCGCGGTGTCTTCATTTATGCCTGAGGACCTTGCCGGGACGGGCGCCGGTGTGCCGGCCTTCGTCGAGCACGACCTGGCCGCTCACCACCACCGTGGAGATGCCCTCCGGATACTGAAACGGACTCTCGAACGTGGCGCGATCGATCACCGTTGCCGGATCGAAGATCACCAGGTCCGCGATCTTGCCCTTGTCCAGCGTGCCCCGATCCGTCAGCGACAGGATGCTCGCCGGGAGCGACGTCATCTTGCGAATCGCCTCCTCGAGCGTGATGACTTTCTGCTCGCGGACGTAACGGCCGAGCACGCGCGGGAACGTACCGAAGTTGCGTGGATGAGGCACGCCCGAGCGCAGCGGCCCTTCGGTGGCGAGCGCCGAACCGTCGGAGCCGATCGCCACCCATGGCTGCTTGAGCGCGAGCGCCAGATCGTCCTCCGACATGATGAAGTAGACGCAGCCGACGCTGCCGCGCTCCTCGACCAGCAAATCGAAGACGAAGTCGAACGGATCCTTGCCCGCCATCTTCGCTGCCGCGGCGACGCGCATCCCTTCGTACTTGCGGTTGGGATTCTGTTTGTCGTCGCCGACACCACGCGTCCGGCCGATCGACGCGAGCTGCACGTTCTCCCAGGTGCCGGCCGACTGGTAGCGGTTCTCCCACGTCGGGTTGGGATCCTCCATCTCGCGGCGAATACGCGCCCGCGTCTGCTGGTCCTGGAGGCGCTCGACGAGCTTTGCCGAGCCGCCTTCCTCCGCCCAGTTCGGGATCGTTGCCGTGAGTCCGGTGCTGCTGGCGATGTACGGATACTGATCCGCCGTGATGCGCACGCCGCGCTTGCGCGCGCTCTCGACGAGCGCGATGACGTCCTTCATCTTGCCGAAGTTCTGCGAGCCGGTGATCTTCAGATGGAAGATGTGTCCCGGCAGCTTGGCCCGTTCCGAGATGCCGATGATCTCGTCGATGCCGTCTTTCCACTTCGGACCATCGTGGCGCAGATGCGAGGCATAGAGTCCGCCCTGCTGTGCGGCTACCCGCGAGAGCGTGGCGAGCTCTTCGATGTCGGCATAAGCGTTCGGCGGATAGATGAGGCCGGTGGAGACGCCGAAGACACCCTGCGTCATCGCCTCGCGCACGATCGCCTGCATCTTCTGCATCTCGGCTGGCGTGGGTGGCCGGTCCGCATTGCCGATGACCGCCTCGCGCACGCTGCCCAATCCGAGGTACGACAGCACGTTGACCGCGATGCCCTGCTTCTCGAGCGTCGAGAAGTAGGCGTTGAAGTCGGGGAATCGCTCGCTTGGCGCGACCGAACCAGACTCGCCGATGATTTCGGTGGTCACGCCCTGCCTGATTTTGCTCTGCGCGTTGCCGTCAGTGACGAGCGGCATGTCCGAGTGCGAGTGCATGTCGATGAAACCGGGCGCGACGACCCGTCCCTTGGCGTCGATCGTCCGCGCGGCGTTGACACCGCTCACATCGCCGACGCTCACGATGCGGCCGGCGGCGATGGCGATGCTGCCGGTGCGGGCTGGCGCGCCAGTTCCGTCCACGAGGCGCGCGTTGGTGATGAGCAGGTCGGCCGAGTTCTGGGCAGACGCCACGCAGGCGAAGGCAACAAAGACGACCAGCACACGCTTCATCGGGCGCTCCTCAGAACGCGCGCGGCCTCGCGCGCGAAATACGTGATGATGACGTCGGCGCCGGCGCGCCGGATCGAGGTCAGCGACTCCATCATCGCGCGCTCCTCCTCGATCCACCCCAGTCGCGCCGCGGCTTTGATCATCGAATACTCGCCGCTCACCTGATAGCCGGCCGTCGGGTAGCCGAACCGCTCCTTCACCCGCCAGATGATGTCCAGGTACGGACCTGCGGGCTTGACCATCACGATGTCGGCGCCCTCCTCGATGTCGATCTCCACTTCGCGAAGCGCCTCGGCGCCGTTGGCGGGATCCATCTGGTGGCTGCGGCGATCGCCGAACTGCGGCGTCGAATCGGCGGCTTCGCGGAACGGCCCGTAGAAGCCGGAGCAGTACTTCGCGGCATAGGACATGATCGCGACCTGATCGAACCCGCGCTCGTCGAGCGCTTTGCGGATCGCGCCGACGCGGCCGTCCATCATGTCGGACGGCGCGACGATGTGGGCGCCGGCCGCGGCATGCGACACCGCCGAGCGCGCCAGCAATTCGACTGTCGCATCGTTGGCGATGTCGTCATCCACGATGACGCCGCAGTGGCCGTGCGAGGTGTACTCGCAGAGGCAGACGTCGGTGATCACCACGATCTGCGGCACGTCGCGGCGAATGGCGCGCACCGCCTCCTGCACCGGTCCATTGGGGTCGTAAGCACCCGATCCGCGCTCGTCTTTGTGCGCCGGCAGACCGAAGAGGAGCACGGCCGGCACGGCGTCGTTCCAGGCGGCGCGCGCTTCGGAGACGGCTTCGTCCACCGAGAGCTGGTGGACGCCGGGCATCGCGCTCACTTCGCGCCGCAGGCCGTGACCTTCGGCCACGAACAGCGGCAGCACGAATTGATCCGGTGAGAGCCGGGCCTCGCGGACGAGTGAGCGGAGCGCGGGCGTCCGGCGAAGACGCCGCAGACGCCGCGTCATGAGGAGCGAAGCGATAGGGGTTGTGGTGCTCATACGACGTCTCGCACGCCGCCGGGTCCGATGGTTCGGAAGTGCGTGGCGATGGCATCGACCAGCGCCGAGACCGTCGAACTGGCAGGCATGATCTGCGGGTTGATTCCGTAACGATGCGCGGCTTCGGCGGTCACCGGCCCGATCGTCGCCACCAGCGTGTGGCTGAGAAGGTCCATCGCCTGCGCCGCGCCGTGAATGGAGATGAACGCGCGCACTGCCGAGGCGCTCGAGAAGGTGACCACGTCGATGCGGCCGTCGAGCAGCTGGCGGTAGATCCCGAGGTGCTCATCGCTGTCGGCGGTGACCGTGCGATAGGCGACGACTTCGGTGACGTCGGCGCCGGCGCGCCGCAACTCTTCGGGGAGCACTTCGCGGGCGATGTCGGCCTTGGGAAAGAGGATTCGCACGCCGGCGAGCGGCGCCGTACGCTTGAGTGCGGTCACGACGCCTTCGGCGCGGTGATCCTCCGGCACGAGATCGACCTTGAGCCCGAAGCGCGCCAGCCGCGCCGCCGTGCCCGGACCGACGGCACACACCTTGCTGCCGGCGAGGGCGCGCAGATCGCGCGAACCGCTGAGCAACCGATCCATGAACGCGTTGACGCCATTCGCGCTCGTGAACACGATCCAATCGTATTCATCGGCGTGTGCGCACGCCTGATCGAGCGGGCCGAAGTCTTCCGGCGGCACCACCTTGATGAGCGGCGCTTCGACCGCTTGCGCGCCCAGCGCTTCGAGCAGCTCCACGAGCTCGCCGGCCTGTTCGCGCGACCGGGTGACGAGCACGCGGCGGCCGAAGAGCGGCCGCGCGTCGAACCAGCGCAAGTGATCGCGCAGCCCGACCACGGTACCGACGATCAGCATCGCGGCGCCGCGCGGACCCTGTTCGCGCACTTGATCTGCGACCTCACGCAAGGTGCCGGCGATGGTGTGCTGCGTCAGGAGCGTGCCGTCGATCACCACGGCGGCCGGTTCATCGGGCGGCCGGCCGTGCGAGAGCAGCGCTTCGAGCATCGACAAGAGCTGTTGCGGGCCGGCGTAGCAGACAACCGTGCCTTCGAGCTTGGCCAGCGCGCGCCAGTCGATGCGCGGACGCTCACGTCCTTCGCCTTCGTGGCCGCGGACAAAGGTGAGCGTGTCGCCGCCGCCGGGATAGGTGACCGGGATGCCGGCGTAGGCCGGCGCGCCGAGTGCCGACGGCACACCCGGCACCACTTCGAAAGGAATGCCGTGCTCGTGGAGAAACAGCGCCTCGACGCCGCCCTGATCGAAGACGAAAGGGTCGCCCCATTTGAGGCGCGCGATGAGCTTGCCTTCGCGCGCTTTCTCGGCGATCAGATAACAAATCGCTTCCTGATCCGGCCGCTCGGGTGCGGCGCTGCCGACGTCGATCCGCTCGGCGTCGGGTGGTGCGAGGGTGAGGAGGCGCGGGTGGACGAGGTGGTCGTAAATGACGACGTCTGCCGCCTCGAGGCAGCGCAGGCCGCGGGCGGTGATGAGGTCGGGCGCACCCGGACCAGCGCCAATCAGGTACACGACGCGCCGCAACACGAGGCGATTGTACTTCGCGAACGGTGTGGTGCGTGTCAGGTGCGGTGTGTGGCTGCGCGAGTGCACCGGGGCCCAACGCGCTGCATTATCGCGCGACGCGGCGCCCGTTGGTGTCGTGGGCGGGGCTTCAGCCCCCTGGAAGAGCCGCGACCGCGGCGAAGTTGCTATAGCCGAAGCAGTGCGTCGGCGCCACCCTTGCGCAACCTGTCCGCGAGGGCGCGCCCAAGCCGCTCGGCTTCCACCCGCACGCCGATGGTGTGTTCGCGCACCACTCGCGATCCGTCGGGCGCGATCACGGTGGCGATGAGCGACAGCTCGTCACGGTGGAGCCGCGCGTGCGCGCCGAGCGGCATCTGACAGCCTCCGCCGAGCGCGCGCACCACGGCGCGCTCCGCGATGAGCGCATCGAAGGCATCGCGATCGGTGATCGCTCCGGCCGCCGCGATCGCATCCGGCCGGTCCGCGCGCACCTGCACGGTGATGATGCCTTGCCCGGGCGCAGGCACCACGTCGTCGATTGGAAGCGCGAGCGAGATTCGATTCGCCAGTCCGAGCCGTCGCAGGCCGGCGCTCGCCAGCATGCTCGCATCACACGCTCCCGCGTCGAGCTTGCCCAGTCGCGTATCGACGTTGCCGCGAATCGAAGCGAACGTCGCGCGCGGAAACAATCGCGAGAGCTGCGCGACGCGGCGCACGCTGCTCGTGCCGAAGCGCGGCTGCAGACCCAGACGCGCACGAAGCGCATCGAGTGACGCCGCCGACTCTCCGTGCGGAAGGAGAATCGCATCACGCGGATCCTCGCGGGCGAGCGCGGCACCGATGATCAGTCCTTCGGGAAACTCCGCCGAGAAGATCCTTGCTGCTGTGCACGGCGAGATCGACGCGGCCGTCGAGCAGCGCATCTTCGATTTCTTTTACGAACGTCGCCTTCGCGGAACTGAGCGGACTCGCTTCTCTCGTCGGACGCACTGCGTTCGTCAGACTCGCTCGCTTCGCGAGCTCGTTGGAAGGGGGGACTGGAGGACCCTCGGCAGCCAGCGACTTGCCCCCCGACGGCCCTGAGGGCGCGTTCGGCGGCTCGTCGCCGGAGGTGCGGATGATCACGAGCTCACACGCGGCGCCGGTCCGCTCCGCGAGCAGCCGCGACACGGCGTTCGCCTGCCACAGCGCCAGCTGGCTGCCGCGCGTGCCGATGCGCAGCGTCGTCACTGATCCTGATCCTTGGTCTTCTCCAGCGAGAACAACCGATTGAGGGCGTCGGTGTATTGACCCACGAGCTCCGCGTCGCCGAGCGCCTTGAGCTGCTCGGTTGGATTGAGCAGCAGCTTCTCGATGATGAGGCGCGTGACCTCATCGACGCGGCCGCGCGCGTCGGCGGGGAGACCGGCGAGCTTGGAATCGAGACGCTCGAGCTCGGACTGACGGATGCTCTCGAAGCGCTGGCGCAGCGCGACCAGCGTCGGGATGGCCTGGCGTGAGCGTTGCCACGTCGAGAACTTCTGCACTTCGTCCTCGACGATGAGCTCGGCGCGGCCAACTTCGCCGCCGCGCTTCTCGAGGTTCTCGCGGACGATCGCCTGGAGATCGTCGATGTTGTAGAGGAACACCTGCTCGATCTCGGCGGCGTTGGGCTCGACGTCGCGCGGCACCGCGATGTCGATCAGAAAGAGTGGCCGCGTGCGGCTCGCCGGCATGGTGGCGGCGATCTGCGCCGTCGACAGAATCGGCGTCGACGCTCCCGTCGCCGTGATCACGATGTCGGATGCGCGCAGCGAGTGCAAAAGGCTGTCCCACGGCGCAGCGGTGCCGCCCACTTCGTCGGCGAGCAGCTGTGCGTTGGCCAGCGTGCGGCTGGTGATCACCAGTGCACCGATGCCCTGCGCCTTCAGGTGCATCGCGGTCAGCCTGCCCATCTCGCCGGTGCCGATGACGAGCACGTGCCGGCCGCGCAGGTTGCCGAAGATCTTCCGCGCCAGGTTGACCGCGGCAAAACTCACCGAAACCGCGCCTTCGGCGAGCGCCGTTTCCGAACGCACGCGCTTGCCCACCGCGAACGCCCAGTGAAACAGCTTGTTGAGCAGCGCGCCCGTCGTCCCCGCCGTGGTCGCGACGTTGTACGCGTCCTTGACCTGGCCGAGAATCTGCGGTTCGCCGACGACGAGCGAATCGAGACCAGACGCGACCCTGAACAGATGCCGCGCGACCTCCTGATCGACGTGCGCGTAGAGATGCGGCCTCACCTGATCGAGATCGAGCTGATGAAACTCGCTGAAGAACGCCTGCAGGTCCTCGCGCGCGGCCGCTGGATCCTGGCAGGCGATGTACAGCTCCGCGCGGTTGCACGTGGACACGATCGCCGCTTCGTCCGTCGAGCCGCGGCGCGCCAGCGTTTCCACGGCCGCATCGATTCCGCGGCTGCAGAAATCGAGACGCTCGCGGAGCTCGACCGGCGCCGTTCGATGACTCGCGCCTACCAGCAGGAGATGCACGTCAGCGGAAGTTGTGACTGTCGGTCAGGAAGTAGCTGACCGGCACGAAATTCAGCAGCACGATCGCGAAGCCCACTGCCGAGAGATATGCCGCGCGCTTGCCACGCCATCCGATCGTGCGGCGGGCGATCAGGCCGAAGGTATAGACCGTCCACGTGACGAGCGCAAAAAAGATCTTTGGATCGAGAAACGACATCGCCTGCACGCGAGGGTCGTCGGGCGACAGCGTGCGCGCCTGGCCGACCCAGATGCCCCCGGCGACCAGCCCCACGGTCATCAGCGTCCACCCGATGAACACCGAACGCGAGTTCATGACGTCGAGCACCTGCAGCGACGGCAACCGGGTGAAGAAGAAGTCGAGGTGCTTCGCCTTGATCTCCTTGAATTGCAGCAGGTAGGTGATGCCGATCACCGCCGCCAGCCCGAAGCTCGCGTACGAGCCGAGCAGCGCCGAGACATGAACCCAGAACAGTGGCGATTCGAGCACGGGCGAGCGCGGTTCGACTCCTGGCGCCTGCACTGTGGGTAGGATCTGGAGCAACACGATGATGGGGAGGATGAAGATGCCGAGGCCGCGCTCATCGGTCGTGACCTCCATGTAGAGATAAGCGAGCGCGAGCAGCCAGACGGTCGTCGAGATCGCCTGCGTTGCCCCGGCAAACGGCACGTGCCCCGCCTCCATCGTCTGCATGCCGACGACGAACGTGTGCAGGAGGGTAGCGGCGACGAGGAGCGCCGTCGCCGTGCGGCCGGCGGCGGGGTTGCGGCTGACGAAGTGCAACGCGTACGCGCCACAAGCCAGCGCGTACGTCAGAAGAAGGAGGTACTGCATCCAGGCGCTTTCAGCCGCGAGCGGCGGTTCATCGTCGAGTTCTGCTCCCGCCGGCGGTCGGCCGCGGCCGGTGATCGCGGGAGTTGCTGCCGGCGAAGCGGTGGCCGGTTCATCAGCACCTCAACTTTGAACTGAAAGCCGCGATCTGGCAACTCGCGCCACTGGCGCGGCTCAATCCCGGAGTGCACCTGTTTGACGTGCCAACGGCGCGAGAAAAGCCGCGAGCGCTGTCCGCGAATCCTCGATGAGGACTAATGAGACGCAGGGGCGTAGTATCCGCGCTTGGTCCGGGCCACGGCGCCGCCACGCGCCACCTGCACGTTGATCCGCCGCCACGCGCCGTCGCGGCGACCGTTCTTCGGCGCGTAGCCAATCGTGTACTGGCTCGACAGCTCGGCGGCGATCTGGCCGTAGACGTCCTTGAGCTCTTCGGCGCGCCCGATGAAGAACGAGCGCCCGCCGGTTTCCTGCGCGAGCTGCCGCAACACGAACTCCGCCTCGCGGAAGCCCTTCGACGCTGGCGCATCCTTGGCCAGGAGGCCGATCGTGTAGAGCGAGGTCTCCGAGCGTTTGGCGAGCTCGAGCACCTCTTCGTAGGTCACCAGGCTCGAGGTGTCTTCGCCGTCAGACAAGACAATGATCGCGCGGCGCTTGACGTCGTCCTGCGACTTCGCCTTCACCTTGGCCAGCTCTTTGAGCGAGATGTAAATCGCGTTGTGCAGCGAGGTCGAACCGCCGGCTGTGGTCGAACGGATGGCCCGCTCCAGCTCCTCGAACTTGTTTGTGAAGTCCTGTGTGATCTCTACGCGGCTGTCGAAATCGACGACCTGCGCCAGATCCTGCGGCCGCAGCTTCCGCGCGAAACCGATCGCCGCATCCTGCGCGATGGGCAGCCGGTTCTCCATGCTGGCGCTGGTGTCGATCAGTAGCGACAATGTAATCGGCAGCGAGCTGCGGTTGAAGAACGTCAGCTCCTGCTTGGTCCCGTCCTCGAAGACGCTGAAGTCCGACTCGCTGAGATCGGTGAGGTAGCGGTTCTGGTTGTCGATCACCGTGACGTTCAGCGACACGATATCGATCGCCGCGCGGAACACCTGTGACTGCTCCCGCCGCGACGGCGTCTGCGCAAGGCTTCCGCCCAACGGCGCCAGCGCCGTCATCAGGACGAGCGAGACGAAGCGACGCGTCATGGCTTGGCCGCCTGATTCCGCGCGGGCGCGCCTTGCGCTTCGATGCCGGCCTTCGCCGCCGACACTTCCACTTTCTCTGGCGGAATCAGCGAATCAGGACGAGCGTATATCACACGGTACTGCGATCGCAGAATCGCGCCGAGATCGCGCATCTGCCCTTCGAAGGCGCTGGTGGCCAGCACGTCCACACGCATCCCGCCAGACTCGCGCGGGCCGCGATCGAGCACGCTGGCGCGATTGCGGGCCTCGTCATTGACGACCGACGCGCCCGGAAGGGTGTAGACCACCGCGTGCAGCTGGGCGCCGCTCGCACGCACCGACTCGAGCACCTGCGTGTAATGCAGCGTGCTGAACTCGGTGTTCTCCGTCGTCAGGATCACGATGGCCGCGCGATCGGCTTCGCGCCTGCCCAGGCCCTGCGAGGTCTCGCGGATGGCGTCGAGCAGCGTGCCGCCGCTGCCGGGCATCGCGAAGATGCGGCCCACTCCAGTCTCGAGCTCCTTGGCCGACGTGGAGTAGTCGACCAGGATCGTCGGTCGATCGGCGAAGCTGATGAGCGCGATCGGCCCGACGCCCTGCACGGCGGTTAAAAAGGCGGAGACGGCGCGCCGGATATCCGCGACGGCCGGAGTGGCGGCCTGTGTATTGTCGAGGAGCAGCGCAATTGGCATCGGGCTGGTCGCTGGCGTCACTCGCAGCACTTCGCGGGCAACCCCGTCTTCGCGGACGACGAAGTCGGGGGGGCCGAGCCCGGTGACCGGTTGGCGGGTCGTCTTGTCGAAGGCGTTGACGTATAACACGCGCTCGCGGCCCTGGGCGGCATCGAGCGAAGGACGACCGGCGATCAGGGCGGCGAGAGCGACTCCTCCGGCCAACACGCGTAGTGCGAATGAACGTGGCATTGAAGCACCATCAGCCGAGGGCGCATCGGCGAAACTGGCCTCAGTATATCGGGTCATGTGGGTTCGGTGCTGCGGATCGTCCCGGTGCGTAGCCCCTGTTATCCTTCACCCGTGATCTCGCGCGAGAACCTTCAGCTCATCGGGCAGTTGAGCACGATCGGCTTCTCGTTCGTCTTTGCCTTGGTGCTGGGGTTCGGCGGCGGGTACGTGCTCGACGGCTGGCTGGGCACCAAGCCGTGGCTCGCGTTCCTCGGCTTTTTTCTCGGGCTCGCGGCGGGCATTCTCAACGTCTACCGGATCATGCAGCTCGCGCAAAAGAAGTGAGCGCGGCCGATCTGCTCACGCGCCTCGAACGGCGGACGGTGGGCGTGGTCGTTGCGCTTGCGGTGCGGGGCCTGGCTCTACCAGCCGCGGTCGCCGCGGCTGGCGCTTGGCGTGGTGGGCGGCGGGGTGCTCGTGGGGCTGGCGTACTGGGCGATCCGGGGCGCTGTCGATGGCCTGCTGGCGCGCGCGACAAACGGAGAAAACGCTAGGAAATCCCGCCACTTTCAGCTAGTGAAGTTTTTCACAAGGCATGTTATACTCGCCTTCGCCGCCTACGGTATGATGGCCCGCTTGGAGCTGCACCCGATTGGCGTGCTGATCGGTGTCAGCGCGCCGGCAGTGGCGGCGACGGTCGAAGCGGTCCGGCGGCGGCGCTAGGTTTCGGTTACTCGTTTTTCCGGTTCATTTCAGCCTCCCGGCGATCGGATGCGACCGCGGGCCGCGGAAGGCGTCACTGCGACAGGCGCCGCCTCATCGGCAGCGGCGCGTGCGAGCGCGGACCGGAGACGAGCCAGCCGCCAATTTGTTGCGAACGCGTCGCCAGGAACTGATGACTAACGCTCTTTTTGGAGGTTCTGTGAGCACTCGACGGTCGGTGTTGTCCCTGATGTCCCTGTTTCTCATCCTCGCGGCGGCCGCGCCCGCGTCGGCGCAGGAAGCTGCCGCCGGTGGCGCCGCCAACAGCGGTCTCGTCCAGTGGTCGATCATCACCGCCGGTTTTGCGCTGGCCATCGCCGCGTTGGGCGGCGCGCTTGGTCAGGGCCGTGCCGTCGCGTCGGCCACCGAAGCCATCGCACGCAACCCCGGCGCCGCCGGCGAAATCCGCGGCGCGCTGATCCTCGGTCTGGTCCTCATCGAATCGCTGGTCATCTACGTGCTGCTCGTCACGCTGATTCTCTTCTTCATCCAGCCGTTCGGAGCCGGGGCTTAGCAGAGACCTGAGATGTGGAGATGCGGAGATGTGGTGATGTGGTGATGTGGTGAACTAGGGCGGGGCCATCTGACCCGGCCGGGTGAAGTAGAGTCGATGGCAAATTGACGCAGCTCGCCATGGCAGATCGGGACGTCACAAACTCTCCGGGTTCGCACATCTCCCAGCCTCCAGATCTCCAAGTCCCCAGGTCACAAGTCTCCACGTCACCAGATCCCGCACATCTCCACATCGCCACATCGCCACATTCTGAACGCGTCCCTTCTCTTGATGGTGACGATTTGGGGCGCCAACTTTTCGGTCGTCAAGTACGCGCTGCGTGAGTTTCCGCAGGTGACGTTCAACGCCGCGCGGCTCGCGCTCGCGTCGGCGGTGTTTCTGACCGCGATCCGATTGCGCCACGCCGGCGATCCGCCGCTCTCGCGCGCCGACTGGCTGCGGATCGCGGCGCTCGGCGTGATCGGGCATCTTCTCTATCAACTCGCCTTCGTCGCCGGCGTGGCGCGCACCAGCGCGAGCAACAGCGCGCTCATCTTTGGAGCGACGCCGATCGCCGTCGCGCTGCTGTCGGCGCTCGCCGGATACGAACGCGTCACGGCAGTGCGGTGGGCGGGTGCCGCGCTGTCGATGCTGGGCATCTACGTGATCGTCGGCCGGCGCGCAACCTGGTCGAACGCCACCGTCGTCGGCGACCTGCTCATCTTCGTCGGCATGCTGTGCTGGTCGATCTACTCGGTCGTAGCGCAGCCACTGCTCGGACGGCATTCGCCGCTCGTGGTGACCGGCTATTCGATGGCGATCGGCGCCTCGCTCTACGTGGCGCTCGCCGTCCCGACGCTCGTGACGACCGACTGGACGACCATCTCGACCACCAGCTGGGTGCTGATGGCGCTCTCGTCGCTGCTGGCGCTCGCCTTCGCCTACATGATCTGGTACACGAGCGTGCAGCGCATCGGCAGCGCGCGCACGGCCGTCTACAGCAATCTCACGCCGATCGTCGCGATGATCGTGGCGGCGATCTGGCTGCGCGAGCCGATTGGCGTCGCCCAGATCGTGGGCGCGGTGACGATTCTCGGCGGCGTGTTCATCACGCGGCTCGGCTCTGCGCGCTAGCCGCTCCCAAGCGCTGCGGCGGGCGCCGCTTTCAGCGCTCGGTCGTCTGTTGCCGCGGCGGTTGCAATCCGGTATTCTCGCTGACTGTTTCCCTTTGAATTCTGCAGTAGTTTGCGGGTCGACTGTCCGTCACTTACGGAGGATGTTCACAATGAGGCGGAGCTTCTTCTGCAGCATTGGCGCGGTGCTGTTCGCGCTGCTGCTTTGTTCGTCCGCGTTCGCTCAAGGCGGTGGCGCGAGCGTCACCGGCACCATCCAGGGTCGCGTCAGCGACGCCAGCGGCGCCGTGCTGCCAGGCGTCACGGTCACGGCAACGAGCCCCTCGATGATCGGCGCGCAGACACAGGTGACCAACGAGAACGGCACCTATCGGTTTCCGGCCGTGCCTCCCGGAACCTACACACTGACGTTCGAGCTCGGGGGATTCAACCCGGTGAAACGCGACGGCGTCCAGATCGCGCTGGGGTTTACTGCGAACATCAACGTCGAGATGGCCATCGCGGCACTGCAGGAAACGCTCACGGTAACCGGCGAGTCGCCGGTAATCGACACTACTGCGACAAGCGTCCAGCAGAACTTCAAGATCGAGCAGCTCAATTCCATTCCCAACGGGCGCGACATGTGGGCGCTGCTCGCTGCGACCCCCGGCGTGGTCATGACGAACATCGACGTCGGCGGCAACAGGGCGGGAACGCAGACCGGCTATCGATCTTACGGCCTCAACGGTCAGGTCCGCGTGTCGGTCGAGGGCATCAACACCACCGAAGGCACCGGCGGCGCCGGCTTCTATTTCGACTACGGCTCCTTCGAGGAAGTGTTCCTGGGTGTAGCCGGTCAGGGCGCGGAGGCGGCAACGCCCGGCGTGCAGTCGCAGTTCCTCGGCAAGTCAGGCGGCAATCGCTTCTCGGGCGAGGTCTATTCAGACTGGTACAACAACTCGCTGCAGGGCTCGAACCTCACCGATCAGCACCTCACCGAATTCGGTCTGCGTGAAGGCAGCAACGAGGTCCTGCGTTACTACGACGTCAACATCAACGGCGGCGGCCCGATCAAGCGCGACAAGGCCTGGTTCTTCGCGTCCTGGCGCAAGCAGTTCAACTCTGTCGAGCAGCCGCAGTTCAACTTCGACAGCGAGTTCGACACCTGGAACACCAATCCGTCGATCAAGGGAACCTATCAACTGAACCAGAACCACAAGTTGATTGGCTACTACCAGTGGAACATGAAGACTCAGCCGACGCGTCTGCCGCTCGGCACTTACTTCTACGACAGCATCGGACCGACGACCCGCCAGGAGTCACCAAGCTGGGTGTGGAAGGGTGAGTGGAACGGGACGCTGAGCGACAAGCTGTATCTCGAGGCGCGATACGGCGACTTCGGCTACTACGACGCGCGGCTGAAGAACAGCACTGAGGAATACTTCTGGCGCGACACCACGACGCTGCGGTTGACCGGTGCGCACACCGAGAATCAGAACGACCGCGATCGCAAGCAGCTCACCGGCGCCGCCACCTACTTCCTGGACACCAAGCACGGCAGCCACACATTCCGGTTCGGCGGCGAGATTTACAACGAGTCGCAGTGGGGCGGTCGCACGCAGAACGTCGGCGGCGGCATCGAGCACATTTACAACAATGCCGTCTCGAGCCAGGTGATCTTCGGCGTGCCGACGGCAACCTGCGTCTGCAAGCTGTCGGCGAGCGACGACGGCCAGCTGCTCGTGGTCAACAAGCTCGATCAGCAGGACTTGTTCGTCAACGACACGTGGTCGATGGGCCGCATGACACTCAATTTTGGCGTGCGCTGGGATCGCTATCACGGCTGGATGCCCGAGCAGCGGCAGATCGCGTTTGCGGTCGGGCCGGTGAGCGTTCCGGAGCAGGTGTTCCCCGAACGCCACTTCTACACGTGGAACAACGTCGGCCCACGTGCCGGGATCACCTACGACATCGCCAACGACGGTAAGACGGTGCTCAAGGCCAGCTACGGGCTCTTCTGGCACAATCCCGGCCCGGGCGTGAGCGCCGACGCGAACCCGAACCAGAACAACAAGCAGGTCACCTACACCTGGGACGATCGCAACGGTGATCGCCATTACCAGCTCGGAGAAGAAGTCGGCGCGCCGACCGCGACGACGCTCTCGGGAAATATTCAGCTCGACCCCGAGATCACCCAGCCGTACTCGCACGACGTGACCGCGTATCTCGAACGCGAGATCGTTCAGGGCCTGGGCGCGCGCGTCGGCTTCGTCTACAAATCGGAAGACGATTTGATCTTTCAGTACAACCCCGGGCGGCCGATCGAGGCCTACACTGTCGCGTTCCCGTTCGTGGACGTCGGTCCCGACAACGTGCGCGGCACGACTGACGATCAGGCGCTGACACTCTACGGCGTGCCGAGCACTTCCGACGTCAACACTCGTTTTCCGTTGACCAACGTGGTGATGAACACGCCGCGCTTCTCGCGCTACAAGACGGTCGAAGCGTCGGTTAACAAGCGGTTCAGCAATCGCTGGTCGATGCAAGCCGGCGGGAGTCACACCTGGGCGCGAGACTTTCCTGGCACGCCAGTCAACCCGAACGGCTATCCCAACACACCGAACGGAACGTTCGACGCGCCCACGACCCGCTGGGACTTCAAGGTGTCGGGCACGTGGGAAGGTCCGCTGGCGATCCGCTTCTCGCCGCTGCTCCGTCATCAGGCGGGGGCCAACTACGCGCGGCAGATCTCGGTCGGCGCCGCGACCGCGACCTCGTTCGGCGCCATCTTCAGCGGCACGATCAACGCCGAGCCGTTGGACTCACGCCGGCACGACAACATCACCGTGCTGGATCTGCGCCTCGAGCGCGCGTTCGGGCTCGGCTATGGCATGCGCGTCCGCGGGTTCTTCGACCTGTTCAACATCACGAACAGCAATGCCGCGGAATCCAGGACCTTGACGACTGGCAGCAGTTTCCTGCGTCCGACGGCGATTCTGGCGCCGCGCACAGCACGAATCGGCGCGCGTTTCACCTTCTAGACGTGCGGTTGGTGGGACGGGTGCAACGCGATGTGTTGCACCCGTCTCCCGGGCCGAAGCTCGGCGAATCCCACGGCCGAGCTTGCTGAACGTCCGTTCAACTCTACGCACCAGTTTCGTGACAACTTGTTGCGCGTTCGTCCCGCTTTCCTGTAAATTCCCCCCTATTCGGGTCGGGACCGGGAACTAAGAACAAAGAGCTGAGAAACCAAAGCCAAGCGACGGGAGCACTCCGCCGGCCTGCGTGCGGTGTCGCCCCCGGCTTCTCTCGTTGCTCGACGTTGTCTTATTTCGCTGCGTCTCAGTTCTTCGTTCTTGGTTCTCGGTTCACAGGCCCGTGATCGCGCACGGAATCCGGACGCGGTGTTGGTTTGGTCGACGGTTCGTTCGTGGGATAGCCCGCCGGGTCGTTCCCCACAAGGAGGATCGAGATGAGACGTTGGTACGTAGGCGCGCTGATTGCCGCGATGGCGCTCGCGGTATCCGCTCCAGCCTTTGCACAGGGCGGCGGTGCCAGCAGCACCGGTACGATTCAGGGCCGTGTAGCAGACGCGCAGAGCGCGGTGCTTCCCGGCGTCACTGTCACGGCCACGAGCCCGGCCATGCTCGGGGCTCAGACGACGGTCACTTCGGAAACGGGCAATTATCGATTCCCCGCGGTTCCGCCGGGAACCTATACGGTGACCTACGAGCTCACCGGCTTCAACACCGTCAAACGCGAGGGCATTCAGATCGCACTCGGCTTCACCGCCACGGTCAACGTCGATCTGCAGCTCGCGACGCTGCAGGAAACCGTGACCGTGACCGGTGAATCGCCAGTCATCGACACGACCGCCACGCGCGTCGTCCAGACTTTCAAGCTCGAACAGCTGCAGTCGATCCCGAACGCGCGCGACATGTGGTCGCTGCTCGCCGTGACGCCCGCGGTGCAGATGTCGCGGATCGATGTCGGCGGCAATCGTGCCGGAACACAAACCGGCTATCGCGCCTACGGTATGGATGGGCAGGTGCGCGTGCTCATCGAGGGCATCAACTCCACGGAGGGCACCACAGGCGCGGGGTTCTACTTCGATTACTCGTCGCTCGAAGAGGTCTTCCTCGGCACCACCGGACAGTCGGCCGAGATGCCCAATCCCGGCGTGCAGTCGCAGTTCATTGCCAAGTCGGGCGGCAACCAGTTCAACGGCGAGTACTACCTCGATTGGTACAACAACTCGCTGCAGAGTGCGAACATCCCCGACGACTACACCGTCCCGACAGCCTTCAACAACAGCCCGATCCGCGAGCACAGCAACGAGATCGATCGCTACTGGGACACCGCAATCAACGTCGGCGGACCCATCAAGCGCGACAAGATCTGGTGGTTCGGCACCTACCGCAAGCAGTTCAACGCCATCGGTCAGCCGAATTTCCAGTTCGACAAGACGTTCGACACAACCTTGTGGAACGCGATCGGCAAGGGCACGTATCAGGCGAGCCAGAACCACAAATTCATCGGCTACTACCAGTGGGGGCAGAAGATTCAGCCGAACCGGTTGCCGGGATGCACGGGCTGTGCGTCCAATAACTATCTCGATGAGGGCCCGACGAATCGTCAGGACTCCGGCAGCTGGGTCTACAAGGGCGAGTGGAACGGCACGATCAGCGAGAAGCTGTACGTCGAGGCGCGTTACGGCGACTTCGGCTACTACTTCCCGCAGATCACCAACGGCACCGAGCCATATTTCTTCCGCGACAATGGCCTGCTGCAGATCACCGGATCGCATCAGAAGAACCAGAACGACCGTGATCGCAAGCAGCTGACCGGTGCCGCGACCTACTTCCTCGACACCGGTAAGGGCAGTCACACCCTGAAAGTCGGCGCCGAGATGCTGAGGGAGTTGCAGTGGTTTGGCGTGCTGCAGGGCGTCGGCGGCAACATCGAGCACATCTACAACAACGGCGCTGCCAGCCAGCTGATCTTCCGCATTCCGACGGCGACGCAGGTCGGCGGCCTGAAGGACAACGACGAGGGCCATCTCACGACCGAGAACGCGCTCGATGCGGATTCGTTGTTCATCAACGATACGTGGGCGTTTGGGAGACTGACGTTGAACGGGGGCCTGCGGTATGACCGGTATCACGGCTGGCTGCCGGAGCAGAACCAGCTTGGCGCCGTTGTCGGGCCGGTCGCCGTACAGGCAAAGACCTTCGCGGAGACCCACCTCTTCACCTGGAACCAATTCGCTCCACGCATCGGCGTGGTGTTCGACCTCACCGGCGACGGCCGCACCGTGCTGAAAGGCAACTACGGCCTCTATTGGCACAATCCCGGCGTGGGCATCCCGGATAATGCGAACCCGAACACGGGCACGAAGTCTGCCACCTACGGCTGGACCGACCTCAATGGCGATAAGCGCTGGCAGGCTGGCGAGGAGACCAATCGCCAGACCGCGTCACTCGAGGGGGCGATCCAGCTGGATCCGAACATCAAGGCGCCGTATTCGCACGAAGCGGCCGGCTGGCTCGAGCGTCAGTTGACCGAGACCATCGGCGTTCGCGCCGGCTACGTCTACAAGACCGAAGACGATCTGATCGAGCAGTACATCGCGGCGCGCTCGCTCGACGTCTATACCGTGCCGTTTACCTTCACAGACATCGGTGTGGACGGCGTGCGCGGCACGTCGGACGATCGCGTGCTCAACTACCTCGGTCTGAACTCGTCCACCGCCGATGCGCTCTACCCGACGACGCAGGTGGTGATGAACCTGCCGAGGTACGGGCGCTACAAGACCGCCGAGGTCTCGATGAACAAGCGCTACGGCAACAAGTGGTCGGCGTCGCTCGGCGGCGCCTACACCTGGATGACCGACTTCCCGAACAATTTCCCGCAGAACCCGGCGCAGCCGGGCGCGGAAGATCGCACGGTGTGGAGCTTCAAGGCGAGCGGCTCGTACGACGCCGCGTGGGGCATCCGTATCTCCCCGGTGCTGCGACACCAGTCGGGTGTGAACTACGCGCGCGAGAACACACTGACGTTCCCGACCGGCGTCACGGCGTCGGGCGTCAACAGCAACCGGATCTACATGGAACCGGCGAACGCCAACCGCGAAGACAACGTCTGGGTGTTCGATACGCGGTTCGAGAAGACCGTCAACCTCTATCGCGATCGTGTGCGTTCGCGGTTGTTCCTAGACCTGTTCAACATCACCAACAGCCACGCGTCGGAAACGATCAGCCGCGCGACGGGACTCGGCTACCAGAAGCCGTCGGCGATTCTCGCGCCGTTTACCATGAGACTCGGATTCCGGTTCTTGTGGTAAAACGTTCTGCCTGGCCGGGCGTGTGAACAGGTAGGCCGCCGGGAATCATTCCCGCCGCGGCCCACCAGCGTCACGCGTCCTGCCCCGGCCCAAAGTTGGACTCCTGTGGGGGAGTCTGTTAGCGGGAGGTTGCTGCGCCGGCGCCTCCCGCTTTTTTTTGGGACCGCGAGGCTGCGCGAGGCGGTGGGACCCGCGTGTGGAACCCGCAGGGTCCCAGCGTAAGCTGATGCTCATGGACCCGGCCGTCACCTACAGCAGCTACCTCCACGTCGACGACCTGTTGGGCCTTCAGCGGCCTCGATCCGAAGGGCCCGAGCACGACGAGCTGCTCTTCATCGTCATTCATCAGGTCTACGAGCTCTGGTTCAAGGAGACGCTGCACGAGCTCGACTACGCGCGGCGGCTGTTCGAAACCGACGACTCGCATCGCGTGCAGCACACGCTCAAGCGCATCCTCACCATCCTCAAGGTGATGGTCGCGCAGCTCGACATCCTCGAGACGATGACCCCGCTCGAGTTCATGTCGTTCCGGCAGCGGCTCGAGGCGGCGAGCGGGTTTCAGTCGGATCAGTTCCGCCAGATCGAGTTCGTCCTCGGCCGCAAGTCGGGGCAGGCGATCGCGCGCTTTGCGGCCGATTCACGGGCGCGCCGCGAGCTCGAACGGCGCTTTGCCGAGCCGACCCTCTGGGACGGATTTCTCCGCTACCTGTCGCGGGAGAAGTACTCGGTGCCGCCAGCGCTGCTGGCGCGCGACGTCACGGCGCCCGTCGAGCCCTCTCCGGAGCTGCAGGAGATTCTCATCGCGATCTACAAGGGTGATGTCAAGAACGCAGAGATCTGCGAGCGGCTCGTCGATCTCGACGAAGGCATCCAGGAGTGGCGCTATCGACACGTCAAGATGGTGGAGCGGACGATCGGCGCGAAGACTGGGACGGGCGGCAGCTCCGGCGCGGCCTACCTGCAAACGACCGTCGGCTCGCCGCTCTTTCCGGATCTGTGGGCGATCCGCGCCAGTCTATAAGACGTCGCTTCTGTCAGATGTCGCACGACCCGGCTTCTCTCGCGGCACACTACACGCGCTTTCGCGTCGGCGAGCGTGTCCTGCTGACCGGCCATTCGCATCAGGGATGGCCCGATGTCGCGTTCGAGGCGCAGCAACGCGCGTGGCTCGACGCCGCCGCCCTCGTGGACGACAAGTGGGAGCGTGCCGCTGCCGTCGCCGACGACGTGCGCGCGGGCTGGCGCCGGCTGCTCGCCGATCCCGATGGCGAGATCGCGCTGGGCCAGAACACGCACGAGCTCGTTGTCCGGTTGCTGTCCGCGGTGTTGCCGGTTTTCGGCGGGGCTCGAGCACAGCCACTGCATGGCGAGCCCGTGCGGTCCCGCCGCGGTGGCAGTTCGGTGCCTTCGCTGGACCGCACGAAATTGATCACGACCGATGGCGAATTCCATACGATCCGCCGGCAGCTCGATCGGCTCGCGGAGGAGGGCGTCGAAGTCCTGAAGATCGCGGCGCGGCCTGTGGATACGCTGGCCGAACGGCTCGCGGTACGCGTAGACGATCGAACCGCGGGCGTGCTCGTCTCGAGCGTGCTCTTCGAATCGGCAGAGATCGTGCCGAACCTTGCGGCGGTGGCCGCAGCGACCGAGCGCCATGGCGCGGTGTTTCTGATCGACGCCTACCACCACCTGAACGTCGTCCCGTTCGACGTCCACGCCATGGGTGTAACGGCCGCGTTCATCACCGGCGGTGGTTATAAG
Organism: uncultured Acidobacteriota bacterium; assembly: GCA_963807105.1. GTDB lineage: Bacteria > Acidobacteriota > Vicinamibacteria > Vicinamibacterales > UBA2999 > DASPWV01. Next base: position 339,438 of record CAWEAM010000005.1, read on the forward strand.
TACTGCCAGCTCGGTGAGGGCAACTGCTTTTTGCGTATTCCGCCGGGCACACACCTCCGGCCAGTCATCACCGGCTGGTTCACCGAGTTCGGTGAGCTGGCGCGCGCCGAGCGAGATGGCGAAGTCCGCTACGGAACAGACGCGCAGGCGTTTGCTGGTGCGACTTACGATCCGACCGCTCACTATCGCGCGGCGGCGGTTTTCGCCTTCCATCAGCAGATGCAGCTCACGCCGGCTCGCCTTCGCGAGATCAGCCGCCGGCAGGTCGGCCTGCTTGCGACGGGCTTCCAGACGCTCGGAATCGATCCTCGTGTGGCGCATGTCCCAGAGCTCCCTGACGAGCGGCGCGCCGGGTTTCTCGCCATTCACGTGCCGAACGCCGCCGTGGTGGTTCAGAAGCTGCGCGCACGGCGCGTCTGGACCGATTCGAGAGGCGAATCGCTGCGCTTGGGTCCTGCGCCCTACGTCACCGAAGAGCAGTTGCGGGCTGGCCTCGAGGCGCTCCGCGAGTGTCTTTGATCCATTCCAGCGGAGCGTCGATTTTCAAACAGTTGGATTTGTTACAAATATTGCGTGCAAAGCGCAGCAGCAGGTCTGCGGTAAGTTGCTGATTGAACAACCATTTAGTGACGCGCCTCTGCGGTCCGTGGGAGCGGCACAGCGCTTGCTGACCAAGAATTCACCCACAGGAGTCATTTTCGTGGGTGCCTAAAGGTGGCTGGGCGCCTCGAGTGCCTAGAGTGCTTGGTGCTATTGCTTGCGTCGCGGTGCGCACAACAGCGCCCAGTGGGCACCAAGCACCTGAGCACGAGCACTTGAGCACCGAGCACCTAAGGCACCCAAGGCACTTTGACAATTTTTTTCGAGCAGGCTGACTAGGCTGCTCGTGGCCGGTTCGGGATGGAGGATCCTGAGCCGGGTTTCGTAGAGGGGACCGTTTGGTCCCCTTTTTTGTTTTGCGGATAATTCTGTTGTCATGAGGGCGACGCGCCTCACGTTTGCCGCGGCCGTGCTGTTTGTGGCGGCGCTGTCGATCCGCGTGACGACGCTTGGTGAGGCGCCTGCCGCACCTGAGCAACGTCCTGCGCCCGTCGCACCTGACGCACCCGATTACATCGGTTCCGTTGCCTGCGCCCGCTGCCACGAGGAGTCGATGGATCAGTGGGAGCACTCGCTGCACATCCGCATGACGCAGCCGGTGGCGCAGGCGACCATCCTCGGCGACTTCCGCGACGGCACTCGCTTCTCCGATCACGGCCGCTCGTACGAGGTCGGCCGCGCCAACGGGAAGCCGTTCATTCGCGTCACGGCGGGAACCAGGCCGCCAGAGACGTTCGTCGTCGAGTACACGCTCGGCTTCAAGCGGTATCAGGGCTACATCGCGACGCTGGCCGACGGGCGCATGTATGTGTTGCCGGCCTTCTGGCATGTGCAGACCAGGCGCTGGCTCGATTGGCAGGATCTGGCGCCGGTGCCGGACGGCGCGCACGACCTGCGGCAGATCTGGAACGTCAACTGTTTCAACTGCCACGCCACCAACCTGACGCAGGGTTACAACGTCGCGACGCGCAAGTACGAAACCAAGTTCACTGAAACGGGCGTCGGCTGCGAGGCGTGCCATGGTCCGGGCCGTGAGCATGCGGCGCTGCTCGATGCCTGGACGAAGAACCCGTCTCTTCCCCGGCCGTACGACAAGGACGCCGCCGATCTCAGCGCCGCCCTGAAGATTTTCGTGCCGCGCACGGCATCGCCGCGGCAGGTGTTCGACACCTGCGCCTACTGCCATGGCAACAAAACCAACGTCTTCACCGGATTCCGCGCCGGCTCGCGGTTCGAGGATTTCGCGCTGCCGTTCCTTCTCAGCACGCCGGTGCCCGACAACGATCGTCAAGGTGAATTCTGGCCCGACGGACGGCCAAACCGCTTCAATCGCTCTCAGGCAGTGACGCAGAGCGGGTGCTTCGAGTCGGGGCAATTGAGCTGCGCCAATTGCCACGTCTCGCACGGATCGAAGAATCCGTTTTCACTCAAGGTGAACGTCGAAAACGGCCGCGACGGCGACACGTTGTGTACGCAGTGCCACAGTACACCGCGGCGCGTCGCGCGCGCGCCGCTAGCCGCCGGAACGCGGTCCGCGGTGTTCGAGGGACCGGGTCTCGAGCAGCACACGTTCCACAAGGCAGACTCGGCGGGCAGCCGCTGCGTCAACTGCCACATGAGCGATGTCAACTGGCGTCTGCTGGTTCGCCGCCGCGATCACACCTACAAGCCGCCGGTTCCCGAGATGACCGCCGCTTTCGGCGTGCCCAACGCGTGCACCACCTGCCACGACGATCGATCGCCCGAGTGGGCGGCGGCGCAGATGGACGTCTGGTGGGGCGACGGCGATCGGCGGAAGGCGACAATGGCCGTGGCCGATGCAATGTATCGAGCCGGATCCGGCGACGCGTCGAGCGCTCCGGCGCTGGCGCGCCTCGCGGTCGATCGCTCGCAACCGGCGTTCGTGCGGGCCAGTGCCGCCGAATATCTGGCCAGGTTCGTCCTCGACGCGCGCGGCGGGTCGGCCGTCAGCGACAACAGCGCGCCGCAGAGCCAGACGTCCTTTGCCGGCGCCAAGCCGCCCTCGTCGTCCCGTCCGCGCCAGCGGCTGGAGGTGACGCCCGCGATCGTCAACGCCTTGATCGGTGCGGCCTCCGATCCCGATCCGACGGTTCGCGCCGTCGCGGTGCGCGGTCTTGCCGCCGCCGGCGACGGGCAGCGCGCGCTGATGCCGGTGATCGCGCGCCTCTCCGATAGCGCACGCGTCGTGCGGATGCGCGCGGCCGAAGCGTTGCTCGTGTCGGGTGTAGTCACGCTGCCAGGGATCGCCGGACCCCTCCTCGAGCGGGCGCAGGACGACTATCTGACGAGCATGCGGATGTTTCCGGACGCAGCCGGGAGTCACGCGTCCATCGCCTGGATGGAAGCGCAGCGCGGCAGGCTCGCCGACGCCCGCGCCGCCGCGGACGAGGCGCTGCGCGTCGAGCCGCGAGCGGCCAGGCCCTGGGTCGTCAAAGGTGTGATTTCGGCGCGTGAAGGAAAGTTTGCGAAAGCGATCGAGGAATGGAAGAAGGCCCGATCGCTCGAGCCTTCTTACCCGAATATCGACAGGCTAATCGCGGAAGCAGAGAAGCTGAAAGGTCGGTAGTGCCCAAGGCACCTTTAGGCGCCCAAAGCACCTACGGGTTATCCCTTTTTCAACTGATCGAGCATCGCCTTGGCCATCGCCTGGTCCGCGGCGTCGGTCCCGGTCGTCACGGCCTTCTCGAGATGCTTGGTGGCGGTCGGGATATCGCCCTTCTGAATGGCGACGAGAGCAAGCCCCACGAGCGGCTTCGCCCAGTTCGCGTCCGCATCCGCCGCGCGCTGATACCACTTCGCCGCATCGTCAGCCTTGTCGCGGGCGCGCTCGATCTCGCCGAGGCTATAGAACACCTCGCGTGTCGCGCCGGTGTTCTCGGCCACCGCCAGCAGCTTCTCGCGCGCAGTGTCCAGCTGACCCTGCTCCATGTACATCATCGCCATCTCGGTGAGGCCCGAGTTGTCGTTCGGATCGGCGGCGAGGCCTTTCTCGTACCACTCGGCGGCCGACTTGAAGTCCTTCTTTGCGCGATACGATCGCGCGATCGCGATGTTGAGACGCGTCAGCTTCGGCGCCTTGGTGAGAATCGCGGTGTAGGCCGCAATCGCACCGTCGTAGTCCTTCGCCTGGTACTTGGCTTCGGCCGCTTCGACCTCGGCGACGATCTCTTTCGGCAGGCCGGCAGCCGCCGGCGTCGCACCCGGAGCGAGCACGAAGTCCACCGGAGGATTGGGCGCGCCGATCGTCTTCACCGGAAGGCTGCCGGACGACGGCTGAAAACCCGGCGCCGAGGCCGTGATCTTCCAGTTGCCCGTGCGCAGACCGATGATCGAGTATCTGCCGCGGTCGTCGGTGGTGGCCGTGAACGACGATGGTGATGCCTGCGGATTTTCGGCGAGCACGGTCGCGCCCTTGATTGGCTGACCCTTGTCGTCCTTGACGGTGCCGCCGATGCGGCCGGTCTGCGCCGCGGCCGGCAGAACACTCACAGTGAACGCAGCGACGACGGCGATGGCCGTCAGCAGCTTTCTGACCTCACGCATTGCCACTCTCTCCTGAAGATTTTCGGGTGCCAAAACCCGGGTAAGCATATGTTACGTTGAGGGTTATCTCAAAGCTTATCAAAATGAGACAGCTGGTGCTCCTGGCCGTCGTCGTGGTCACGATCGACGTCAGCGGAGAGCAGACATCACGCTTTGCCGCGGTCGATCGCCTCGTCGAGGAAGCGGTCGCCGCACGACAGACGCCCGGCGCAGTCGTGCTCATCGGCCGCGGCGACGAGGTGCTGTACGAAAAGGCATACGGCAATCGCGCCGTCGATCCCGCGCCGGAAGGGATGACGCTGGACACGATCTTCGACCTGGCGTCGCTGACCAAAGTCGTTGCGACGACGACGGCGGTGATGCGGTTGGTAGAGCAGGGACGGATTCGGCTCAACGATACCGTGGCCAGCTTCGTGCCGGGCTTCGAGCGCTACGGCAAGGGCGCCATCACGATCCGGCATCTGCTGACGCACGTTTCCGGACTGCGGCCTGACGTCGATCTCGATCCATGGGAGGGCTACGACGCGGCGCTCGCCCTCGCGGTGGACGAAGTGCCGACGTCGGCGCCCGGTGAGCGTTTCGTCTACAGCGACATCAACTTCTTCCTCCTCGGGCATATCGTTTCGCGCGTGAGCGGTCAGCCGCTCGACCAGTACACGCGGCGCGAAATCTTCGAGCCGCTGGGTATGACAGAGACCGGGTTCAACCCGCCGCCTGCGAAGCTCACGCGAATTGCACCGACCGAGCGATGCGAACGGATGGCGAGCGCGCCGTGCCACTCGCCCAAGGCGCCGCTGCTGCGCGGAGTCGTGCACGACCCGACGGCACGCCGCATGGGCGGCGTCGCCGGTCACGCCGGCCTCTTCAGCACGGCGCGAGATCTCTCGCGCTTTGCCCGCGCGCTGATCAACGGTGGCGCGCTCGGCAGCGCGCGCATCCTGTCGGCGGCGACGGTCGAGAAGATGATCGCGCCGTCCACTCCCGCAGGGATGACCGCCGTGCGCGGCCTTGGCTGGGACATCGATACGTCGTTTTCCACGAATCGTGGTGAGCTCTTCCCGATTGGCTCGTTCGGACACACCGGTTTCACCGGTACGTCGGTGTGGATCGATCCCGTCTCGAAGCTCTATGTGATCTTTCTCTCCAACCGCGTGCACCCGGACGGGCGTGGAGACGTGACGCCTTTGCGCGGCAAGGTCGCGACGGCAGCCGTCGCCGCGGCGCTCGACGGCGCGAGCTACGAGCGCGGCACCCGGCTCACGGGCACCGACTTTACGCCCACCAACCCGGCCGCCGTGGCGGGCGATCTGCCGGCCGCGCCGGTATTGCCGGGCATCGACGTGGTCGTCCGCGAGGGCTTTGCGCCGTTGAAGGGCAGACGCATTGGACTGGTCACCAACCACACGGGCATCGCCGCCGACGGCCGTTCGACGATCGACGTGCTGAGTCAGAGCAAAGACGTCCAGCTGGTGGCGCTCTTCAGTCCGGAGCACGGAATTCGCGGGCATGCTCGACGACGACGTGCCATCGGCGCGCGACGAGAAAACGGGCCTTCCGATTCACTCGCTTTACGGCGAGACGCGGCGGCCCACCGACGCCATGCTCACCGGCATCGACACGCTCGTCGTCGATCTGCAGGACATCGGCACGCGCTTCTACACCTATATGTCCACCGTCGGCTACGTGCTCGAGGAAGCCGGCAAACGGAAGATCGAAGTAGTCGTGCTCGATCGTCCCAACCCGATCAATGGCTGGCAAATCGAAGGTCCGGCGGCGGACGAAGCGTTCGTGAGCTTCATCGCGTACTTCCCGTCGATGCCGATCCGGCACGGCATGACCATTGGCGAGGTCGCGCGGCTCTTCAACGACGAGAAGAAGCTCGGCGCAAAGCTGACTGTCGTCCCCGTGGCCAACTGGCGGCGCGATTACTGGTTCGATCAGACCGGACTGCCGTGGATCAATCCGTCGCCGAACATGCGCAACCTCAATCAGGCGACGCTCTATCCGGGCATCGGCGCGATCGAGTACTCCAACGTGTCGGTCGGGCGCGGCACCGATCAGCCGTTCGAGCAGATCGGTGCGCCGTGGATCGACGGGCGGCAGCTCGCGGCGACGCTCAACGCGCGCGGGTTGCCGGGGATCCGGTTCTATCCGATCGCGTTCACGCCGACGGCGAGCAAATACGCGAAGGAGTGGTGCCAGGGCGTGTTCATGGTGGTGACCAATCGCGCGGCGCTGCAGCCGGTGCGCGTCGGCCTCGAGATTGCCGCGGCGCTGTGGAAGATCCACGGCGACAGCTATCGGATGGAGAACACCGAGCGCCTGTTCGGCTCGCGTCAGATTCTGGAACGGGTGAGAACCGGCGAAGACCCCGCCCGCGTCGCGGGGAGCTGGTTGACGTCGGAAGCGCAGTGGCGGCGGCTGCGGGCGAAATACCTGATCTATCGCTGAAGACCCTCGCCTCGCTCGGGTCGGACCAGGCTTCGCCCGGTAGGACGCTGGCGCGGGGGACCGCGCTTCGCGCGGTAGGACCGCTGGGCAGGAGGACCGCTCTGCGGGAGGGGCGGCTTCGCCGGTAGGCCCTCGATCCCAACATCCCACCCGAAGGGTCCCACCCGCGCAGCGGTCCCACCCGCAGGGTCCCACCCCGAAGGGGTCCCACCGGCGTCGCAGTCCCACCCGAAGGGTCCCACCGCACAGCGGTCCCACCCGGGAGGGGTCCCACCGCACAGCGGTCCCACCCCCGAAGGGGTCCGACCGCGCCGCGGTCCCACGGGGTCCCAGCTAATACATCCGATAGACCATCAAATAAATCACTACGCCCGTGACCGAAACGTACATCCACAACGGCCAGGTCACGCGGGCGATCTTGCGGTGTCGATCGAAGCGCTTCGCGAACGCGCGGGAGACGGTCATCAGCGCCATCGGCAGGATCGACTGCGGCGAGCACGACGTGCGTAATCAGAATCGCGAAATAGAGCATGCGCACCGCGCCCTGGCCGCGAAACGGCACGGATCCCACTTCCGCGTGATACACGAGATACGACGCCAGAAAGAGCGTCGAGGTGACGAGCGCCGCCATCATGCACGCGCGATGGCGCCGCATGTCGCGCCTGCGGATGAAGAAATAGCCGACCGTCAGAAAAATGGCCGACAGCGCGTTCAGTGACGCGTTGAGCGCCGGCAGCTGCGTGTAATCAATCACAAACCGTGCACGAAGTGATCGGCCAGAAGCGTCATCCAGAGCAGTGGCAGATACAGGATCGTCGAGAAGAACAGCCGCCGCGCCGACGCGACGCTGCGCGTCGCCGAAAATTCGAGCACTCAGCACGAGAAGAATCGCGCCGAGCACGATCGCGCCGGCGAGGTACCACACCGTGGCGAGGCCCACTGCAGTGGGCAGGAAGCTCACGGGAATGAGCGCCGCCGAATAGAGCAGCGCCTGTGCGCCGGTCGTCCGCCCGTCGGGCTGAATGACCGGCAGCAGCGGAATGCCTGCACGCGCGTAGTCGTCGCGGTAGAGCCACGCAATCGCCAGGAAGTGCGGCATCTGCCACATGAACACGATGGCGCAGAGCACCCAGCCCTCGATCGAGAACGTGTCGGTGGCCGCGGTCCAGCCGATGAGCGCCGGCAGCGCGCCGGGAATGGCACCGACGATCGTGGAGAGCGACGTCCGCCGCTTGAGCGGCGTGTAGAGGACGACGTAACTCAGGAGCGTCGCCAGCGCGACGAACGCCGTGCGAACGTTGACGCCAAGCGCCAGCTCCGCGATCCCGATGGCCGACAGCAGCATGCCAAACCACAGCGCGTTCTCCGGGTGCAGCCGCAGGCGGGCAGCGGCCTGAGGCCGCGTGCGGCGCATCAGCGCATCGGTGTCGCGTTCCCACACCTGATTGAGCGCCGAAGCGCCGCCGGCGACGAGCGCCGTCCCGACAATCGTGTGCAGCAGCAGGAGGATCGGCGGCTCGCTGCCGATCCCGAGATAGAACGCCACCACCGTCGTGACGAGCACGAGGAAATTCAGCCGTGGCTTGGTCAGCGTCAGAAAATCCGCCGCGCGCGCTCGAGGTGCTGCCCGACAGCCGAAGCGTCGATTGCCGCACTCGGCGCCGAGCGCACGACGACGACGGGATGGCTTTCACGTCAGGACACTTTGAAGATGAAGTCGGCGGTCTTCGCGTCTTTTGCGGCCACAGTGACCTGCTGCGTCTGCGTGCCCAGCTGCTCGTGCCACGCTTCGAGCGTGTACGTGCCTGGCGGAAGCTGCGGAATCGAGAAGCGGCCGTTCGCGTCGGTCACGGCGAAGTACGGGTGCTCGAGCACCCCGATGTAGCCGCGCATCCACGCATGCACCTGGCACTTCACCGGGATCATAACTTCGCGGGTGGTGAAAACCTTGCGTCGTTTTGATGCCCTGCAGCGGCTGGCCGATGTCGAACGGCTGATTGATGGCGCCCTCGGCGCGCACGTTGTGCAGCAGCGGATCGCTGTTGCGAATCTCGAGCGGCTGGCCGACCTGCATGCCGACGACGCGGGGCGAGTAGCGGCATTTCTGCTGATCGAACACGACCGGCGCGCTGGGACCGGATAGAGCCGCTGCGGCAGCGCCTTCCTTGATGTAGACGAAGACGTTCGCCAGCGTCTTGCCGTCGTTCGAGACCAAATCCTCCGGTGTGCGCCTGCTGCCCTTCGCGGCGCCACGCATTTCGGATCGCCGTCCATGCGGATCGGGGCCGCCGGCGGAACGGCGCCGTCCACCGAAACCGTACCGGCGATCGACGCAGCCGTCGCCGGATCGACAACTGACGTCGTCGCAGGCGCCTCTGCCTGCTGTTGCGAGGACGTGGCGTCGAGCCGCCGCTGCAGGCCGCCGAGAAGACGCAGACGACGGCGGGAATCAAGGGCGCGAAACATATCGCCCTATTATGTCACTGCGGGCGCGTCCGTCATTTCAGTTCGGCGGCGCTGTCGGGCTTCCGGCCGCTCTCGAATCTTGCGGAACACGCGATCTTCCATCCAGTGCGGATCCCACCACTCCACCGGGCTGACCATCACACCGTCGACGAGCATCGTGAAGTGCAGGTGATCGCCGCCGGCAAGCCCGGTGGTGCCGGTGCGGCCGAGCGCTTGCCCCTTCTCGACGGTATCGCCTTCTTTCACGTCGATGATCGAGAGGTGACCGTAGAGCGACTGCACGCCAAGGCCGTGATCGAGGATGACACAGTTGCCGTAAATACCAAGCGGGGCCGCGTAGAGCACCGATTCCGCGGTTGGCCGCCTCGACGGGCGCATGCTGCACCGTCGCGAGGTCGTAGCCGAGATGGACCTGCCGATCGATTTCTTTGCTCTTGTAGAAATAGGTGCGATAGTCGGCGAACCGTGCCTCGACGTTGACGTTGCCCAGCGAGAAGGCCTCGCGCCACATCATCTCGGGCTTGGATTTCGCCGCGAACTCCGCGATCTTCGCGTTGTTCTGTTTGCGCAGATCGCCGTTGATCTTCAGAAAGCCTGCAGCAGGTCGTCGGTCGCGATCCCCGCGCCTGGGGACGTTCCCGCGATGTCGGGGACGACCTTCTGAAGGAACGTGTCGTCGACCGGGATGGTCGACTTGGCGAACGGCTTGGGAAACACGCGGCGATCGAGCGGCGCGGATGCCTCGTTGCCGCCGCGTCGCGCGCGAACACAGTGATCGGCGTATTGCGATCTTGATCGTAGCTCGAGCGCGAAAAACGCGACGCGCACCGCCGGATCGGCGATGCCGACGCTCGATCCCGGGTAGCGCGGAACGTGCGATCGCCGACCGTGCACGCCGGCTTCGACGTCTGGCGGCGTCGCGCGCAAGACGACGAACTCCGGCGCCGCCGTGGTTGACGAAGTGATGCAGCGAGATGACGGCAACCCGCGGCGGCTCGAGCCGCACTTCAAGGCGCGTGTCGGTGACCGACGTGCTCACTTCGCGCAGGCCATACAAGACCGGACGCGCCGCCGTGATGGTGAGGCGCGCCGGGACCGGCCTTCAGTGTCGGGACGGCCTGCTTGCCGATCGGCCGGATCACCCAGAGCCGGTCGGCCGTGGCCTGCTTGACCTGGGCGTTGCCAGACTGCGCGGGATCGAGCGAGAAGACCGTTGTCGATTGCCCTTCCTGCTCGAGCGTCGCCTCGACGCGCGAAAACTCGGTGCGCGGCGCCTCGACGAAGAATTCGAGCGGGGAGTTCTGGCCGACGTACTTTTCGGGCGCGCGGATCTCGATTGTCGGCGCCGGCGTGAAGCGCGGCGCGGCGAAGTAGGCGACGCCGCCGGCGAGAACCGCGAGGACAATCAAAGACAGAAGAGCTCGTTTGAGGAAACGCATGTGGGAATGATAGAGCTTGGGTGCCTACGGTGCGTATCGACGGGTGCCTCAGGTACCTGTAGTGCCTTGGGTGCGTCGAGGCCTGGCGCTCGAGTGCTTCGTGCGTCGTGCTCCTCACCGAGCGCGCTCTGGCAGGCTTCTGTCTGCGCACGCTGGCCGGCGCGCCGCTAACGTCCGCCCGGCAGGTTGCCGCGTCAGCGAACGCCTAGTATCATTGGGGTTTCACCCCAATGCCGGTATCGTCTAGGGGTTAGGACGGGTGGTTCTCAGCCATCAAACCGGGGTTCGAATCCCCGTACCGGTACCACAAAACCGCCAGCCTCCGGCGCAGTAGCTCGGCGCCCGTCAGCCACGTTGTCCGTTCCGTGAGCAGCCGCTTCCAGTCGGTCAACCGTTCTCGCACGTGGCGCTCTATCGAGCCGTCTACGACAACGGCGCTCCGCACCCGTTCCCCTTGATCGCCGCGAGCAGCTCGCTACGGCGCCCTGACGCGACTTCAGCGCCTCCAAGAGCGACGAGAGCGCCCCCCCCTGGGGGATCCCCCCGTCGGGGCCGTCAGGCGAAGTCTGAGCGGTCCCGTCAGCGTGCGGCGGGGGGGGTGCTTCTCGACCGTCCGCGTGAGGCGGGAGTCGTCCGGTGCCGCCAGTGCAGGCGCGTGCCGGAAGCGTTGATACTCCAACCAACAACGTGTTCCAGCGGCGACAGCGGACGAACGCGAAGGGGTCTGTTAAGGTACCTGAGCACTCGATTCGGGCTCGCTGGAAGGAGCAAGAATGTTCACGAAGTTTGAACGCCGCCATTCCAATGGCGTGAACTCATGGGTGCGGAAGTGGCCGGTGGGCTGGGAGGTACGGTGTCGGAGTTGCCGACAGCGCCGGAGCGACGACTGTCATGCGTCACCGAATCACGCTGGAAGAAGCGCAGACCGCGGCCGATGGCCTGGCGCATACGCCCTGCGACGAGCGGTGCGGTGAATGGGTGTCGAGCGGATGAGCGTGAACCCGACCTCGGGTCCCGCGCGTCGTCACGGGCCGGTCACGGTTTCCGCATCGCCGCCACGAGCTCTCTCGACCCCGAGCCCCAGCGGGAAATGGATGCGATCGCTTGGGTGAAAGGGATGTCGAGGATGTGCACCCGTTCACGGCTGAGGACGTACACGGCTCCGGCGAGCGGTGTGGGCACTGACGGCACGAAGATCGTGAATCGGCCGTCGTCCAGTTCTTCGATAATGAACGCCGGCACGAGCGCTTCCTCGATTTCGACCAGTGCCGGCTTCCATGCATCCTCGTCAGTGTCTCCCGCCAATCGCTGTGTCAGACTGCGCAGCAAGCCGTACCCGGGAAGTCTCCCGAAGAACATAATCTCCATGCGCTCGCGAACCGCGCGCCCTGATCGAGTCCGCACGGCGATACCGACGACGAAACAGACCGCCAGCACCAGGACCAGAGAGAAGAAGTTCTCAGCAGGGATCCAGTCAGGGAGCAAAGCGGCGAATGGCCGCACCAGCGTCTGGGCGGACTGCATGCCCCTGAGCAGCAGCAGTACCGCCAAGTAGACGGGCACGACGACGAACAAACCGCCAACGACCGTGCTCGTGATGAACTCGCGCGCGTATCTCATGGCGACGGCTCTTCTGGCGCGTTGAGCGTGAAGTCGTCCGTACGCGCCAAGTTCAACGCGCGCCGATCCATTGCCAGTGTCCCGCTACTTCGGCGTGATCTTCGTGATCTTGTTGCCCTGTATGCCGAGGCCCGCCATCAGCCCCTTCTGGCCGAAGACGAAGGCGTAGATGTCATCCTTCATCGTCGTGGTCGTGGCGGTCTTCGCCTTACCCTCGTCGATCAGGACGACGCTCGGACCGACGCCAACCTCGAAACCACTCGCGCTGGCGAACTGATCGAGTGCCTTCGCGTTCATGAAGAACATCGCGTAGCCGTACTGTTGTGCCCCGGCCTGTAGCCCGAACGACGCGCCGGTCGTCTTGTAGAAGGCAGTTGCGGACCCACCCTTCAGCAGCGCGCCTTCACCGTACTGACCGCCAATCCCGAGGCCGGCTTTTGAAACTTTCGGAAAGACCAGAATCGCCAACGCTTTCGTCCCGAGTTGTTTCGCCAGATCCACGCTGGTATACAGCTGCTGCAAGGCCGCCTGCGATTCGCTTGTGAGCTCCGCTGCTTCTGTCTTCCCCTCGTCTTGTGCGACCGATGGCTGCGCCGCACAGATGAATGCACTGGCGACCAGAACGCCCGCCACCCATTTCGTTCTCATCTTCATTCTCCTTGCCGCTCAGGAATTGAGCGCGCTAGTCATCCTTTGCGTCTCGCCGGCTCCAGGTCTCTCGACTGTCAGTGCGTTCCGGCACCGATGCCCCAACGCACGTCGTATGCCGAAGCTGGGCCCTGAATCAGGCCTGTTTCAGGGGCTCGCTTCAGCCAAACCCTGCGCCTTCCCCGGGCTGACGGAGCCGCTCCGAAATGCCGTACGCGGACTGCCGTCGATCCCTGGACCGCCAGCTGGTCAGGAAACGGCGTTGCCTGACCACGGGGCCTTCAGGGACTCTGCACGAATCGCGGCGGGGGCGCAGGTTCGACGGCCCGCCATCCCCTCGTCACACCTTCGGCGACCACGGGCGGCCGCGATAGCTCGCCGCGCTCCCACCAATCGAAGATCGTCGCCCTGCCCGGGCCGCTGTAGATTCCAACCGCGGCGGCATCGAGTGCCGTCAAGCTCCGCGCCCCCGTGAAGCGCCGCCGGAAATCCGCCACTTCCCAATCTTCGAGCAGCACGTAAGGGTGCATCCCGCGTTCGGCGAGCCATGCCGCCGCGCGATCGAGCCAGGCCGGGTCGAGCAGCGTGTAGTTGAGCGTCATGCGGCCCGCGTAGTAGCGAAGCGAGCCGCTGTGAATGCCGCTCAGAACGACGCTGTCACTCTCCGTGACTTCGACCGCCAGATGCGCGATCGCGACGTTGCGTCGCTCGAGATCCGGGATGCCGAAGACGCCATGGTTCGATGCAAAGCGAAGCTGGACGAGGCCGAGAGCAACGACCAGGCACACGACGACCGGCCTGATGAACGGGATCGGGAGTTGCGATAACGCGACCGTCACCGCGCCGATGCCCAACATGGCAAGCGGCAGCGACGACAACATGAACCGGCCGAACCACCACGAGTCGAACACGAGCCACGCACAGTACGTGCCCCACAGCGCGATCACGAACGCGCCAAAGACGATGAAGATGTCGCGATGGCCGACGCGAGGCCAGAGACGCCTGAGTGGAACGAAGATCGCGGCGAATCCGATCAAGGTGACCGGTGTGTGCGCCTCCACCAGCCACCCGACGTAGTTCCTGATATTCGGACCGACGCGCGACCACCGAAAGAGCTCGGAGAGCGGCCCATAGCCGGACGACAGCGGCGAGCCGAAAAGCGACGCGTGGATCATCGCAACAGCCGCCACCCCGGGGAGCGTCGCGACGCAGAACAGGAGCAGTTCGCATGCGGGTTGGCGACGATCGGTCGCGCGGAGAATCCTGAACGCGTAGTGCAGCGCGAGAATCGCGGCGAGCGGCGCGAGATTGGGCCGGATGAGAATTGCCGCGCCCGAAACCAGACCGGCGCCGAGTGCGCTCCGCTTTCCTTGTTCGAGCAGCAGGTAAAACGCCGCTGTCCATGCGGCCGCGACGGCCACGTCGGACATCGCGATCGTGACATGTCCCAGCACAAGGGGGCTCGTGGCGATGAGCCAGGCGCCGACGATGCCAATCGTTCCGGAACCAAGCCGCCGGCCAAGCCCGTACGTGGCGAGTACCAGCAACCCGCCCAACAGCGGAACCACGGCGAACATCGCGTCCTGACCACCCACGCGTTTCGCGGCCGCCATGAGCATTGGCAGCCCGGGCGAGTAGATCGGCACGATCAGCCTGTCGTCCAGCGGATGCGGTCGATATCCGAGCGGAGCGAACGTCGACGCGGGCTGCGGCCAGGGCGCCTGGAGCGCGAACGACTGGTCTACCTTCAGGCTGCCGCGCAGCCAGAGTTCCGCCTGACTCACATAGCCGTAGGTGTCTGCGGCGCCCAGTGCCCGCGACCCGGAGAGCAGTCCAAACACGCTCACACCGAGTGCGAGCGCGCCCGCCAGTCGCCGCTCGGAAGCACCGAAACGCCGCGCCGCGTGAACCAGCGATGGCGCTAGCCGGAGCAACAGCAGCGCGACGCCACCGGCGAAGGTCCACGCCGACAGCACGATCCGATACGGTGAAATCGCCGGCGCAATGAGGACGATCGCGAAGACAGCGAGAACAATCCCTGCAAGCGTCCGGGCGACGAGCAGGAACGCTCTTGAGGAAGACTGGACCAGCGGCGTCAACAGCAGACCGGCCAATGACAACGCGAGCGCCGCCGCCCAGACTGGCGACAGCCTTTTGTAGTCGGTCGCGTCGGCGGGCAGCACGTACGCGGTCACCGCGCCGGTGGAGTTGCCGTGATGCGTCGCCATCTCGAGGTACTCGAGCCGCCACGGATCGGGGCCTTCGATCTGGATGTCGTGTGCGCTTCGCGTCCACTCTCCGCGAAGCGCGCAATCCACGCGCCGCGCTTCGCCGCCTGCCACCGTCACGTCACAAATGCGGCGGCCATCGACCGCGATGGAAAACGGCTGCCGTTCCGCGGAGTGGTGACCCATGCGCGCGATGACGGCAAACGGCGGATGCAGCTGGTCGAGCGACGCGTCTCGCACGGTCACGCGGACGACGCGATCGACCGAGGCAACGGGCGTTTCGACCAGCTTGACTCGGTGCGGCTCGAATGCGACGAAGACGCGTGTCGCGAGGACGAGACCACAGACACCGGCGATGACGGCCGCCCGCGCCGTCTGCCAGCGCGCCGCTCGCGCGCTGCCGGGCGCGACAGTAAGCATGCGAAGCGGCTACAGTATGCGGGCACCCCTGCATCTGCAACTCGAATTGACAGGAGCCGTCTCGATGCGTTCAACACGTTACCTGGTTCTTACGTCCGTCTTCCTGTCGGGTATCGCCATCTTGCACGCGGGGTGCGGGGGAGGATCGAGCGCGACGGCCACGACTACGCTGCAATCGACCATCGCCGCGGAATTCGGCGTCGCCGAATGCGACGAGTACATGAAGAGATACATTTCCTGCATCAGCAGGATGCCCGCGGCCGCACAGAACGCCGCCAGGACGACGCTCGATCAGACGCGCGACGCGTGGAAGCGGACGGCCTCGACCGAGGCCGGAAAAACGGCGCTGGCGTCGTCGTGCAGCGCGGCCACCGAGACGGCGCGAGCGGCGATGACGGCCTACGGCTGCTCCTGGTAGCGCAGCTACGCGCCAGTTGTTGAGGGCGGAATGTCGGAAGCACCGGAGATGATCGACATCTCCGGTGCCTCTACCAATCGATTACTGGACGACGAACGTCGCAGTTGCGGTGGTCGTGCTTCCGGACTTGGTGGCGGTGACCTGATAGGTACCGACCGGATCCCTCGGCTTCATCCGATAGTCGTATTTGGCGACGCCGGCCGCATTGGTAGTGACGTTGGCGCTGGCAGTCTTGCCGTCTGCCTTGCGAATCTTGAGACCCACGGTCGCGCCGGCCATCGGCGACGACCCGTTGGCCACATATGCCGTAATCACCACGGTGCTTCCGCGGGGATAGCTGCTGCTGTCGGTCGACACCTGGACCAGGAACGAGGCGCTGACGGTGTAGCTCGCCGATCCCGAGCCCGCATGCGTGCTCACCGACGCGTCCTGCGCTTTGGCCGACACCGAGTAAGTTCCGGCGCCGGCACTGCTGGACGACGTGACGCGCAGCACTCTCGACGCGCTTGCGCCCGGCGACAGCGTGACCGAACTGGAATCGAACGAGGCACTCCAGCCTGGCGGCACGGTCGGCGACAGCGCGAAGCTCGTGGACGCGCACGCCGACCAACCAGTCGCGTTCGGGTTCCAGGATCTTGCGGATGCCTTCCCGGAACATCCGCTGCTCGTCGGCGTTAAGAATCCGAACATTCCGCATGAGAGAACCGGCGTAAACAAACCGCGACCACACGTGACCGCCGGCACCAACGATCGTACGGCGAAAAGCCTTCATAAGTCTCTTCGGGAGAAGACTTTAGTCGGAATTGCACGCGCGCCCCCTCACTTTCGGAGGCGAGAAGGCCTCGACTCGCTGAATCCGGCGTCGATTCGCGGCGCACGGACCGATAAGCTGCTCGTCTTGCGCAAGCTCGCTATCAGTCTCGGTCTGTCGGTCGCGGCGGCGGCGTTCGCGCTGCTTGTCGGCCGCACGCCGTTTGCGCAGACCATCGAGCTCAAGACCTACGACTGGCGGATGCGCCAGACCGCGCGGCCACAGGTGGCTTCCGGCGACATCGTCCTCGTGTCGATCGACGACGACAGCGTGCGGCGGATGGCGCCGCTGGTCGGCCGGTGGCCATGGCCGCGGCTGACGCACGCGGTTCTCATCGATTACCTCTCGCGGGCGCCCGCGAAACTGATCGTTTACGACGTCCTATTCACCGAGCCCGATGTGAGGCGATTCACGGTCGGCGAGGAAGAGTGGACAGGGGAGCAGTCAGATCAGGAGCTCGCGAAGTCGGTGGAGCGTGTGGGCAACGTGATCGTGGCCGCCGACGTCGCGGCCGACGCGCTCGCGGATCCGTCGAAGGCGCTGGCCATCGAGATGCCGGCGCTAGCGGACTACAGTCGGGCGGCGACGTGCGTCGAAGCGCGGCCGGTTCTCGTCCCGCCGTTCCCGGCGCTGGCGCAGGCGGCGCGCGGCATCGGCCATACGCTCATTCGTCGAGAACCCGATGGCCCAGTCCGGCGCCACGTGCCGTTCGTGCGCGTCGGCGACCGCCTCTTGCCGAGCGTTCCGGTGGCGGCCGCGTTGAGCACGCACGATGTCAGCAGCGCTCTTCGTGCGCAGAGCGTGAGCTGTCCTCCACCGCTGCTGCCCTTCCGCGGCCCGACGATCGCCGAAGACGGACGGCTCACGTTCAACGACTTTTCGTTCTACGACCTGTTCTACTCGGAGCAACAAATCCTCGAGGGGCAGACGCCAATGGTCGCGCCCGCCGTGTTCAAGGACAAGATCGTGGTGGTCGCGGCCACGGCCTCGGGCACGTACGACATTCAGGTCACTCCATTCGCGCAGGGCATCGGCGGCGGGGAAGTGCATGCGAACGTCGTGGACAGCCTGCTTCAAGGGCGCGCGATCGTACCGCTCGCGGGCGGACGCGCATTGGCCGTGACGTTCGCCGCCGCGCTCGCTGTCGGTCTGTGCGCGCCGTTCGCGGGCGTCTGGCTTCTCGCGGCGCTCGGCGCCGTGGCGGCAAGCCTCCTCACCTGGATCGGCGTCCGCTGGTTTGCGGCTGGCGTCTGGATGCCATTGGTGACGCCGATCGTTGCCGTCGGTCTCACCTACGTCGGCGACCTTGCCTGGGAATACTTCGTCGAAGGTCGCGAGAAACGGCAGGTCAAGCGGCTGTTCTCCCGCTACGTCCCGAAGAACGTGTACGACCAGCTGCTGGCCGACCCCTCGCGCGCCGCGCTCGGAGGCAAGCGCCGCCACATGACCGTGCTCTTCTCCGATGTGCGCGGTTTTACCGCGATGTCGGAAAAGTCCACACCCGAAGAGGTCGTCGGACAGCTGAACGAGTACTTCTCCCGCATGGTGCAGGTGCTGTTCGAGCATCACGGAACGCTCGATAAATTCGTTGGCGACATGGTGATGGGACTCTTCGGCGCGCCGCTGGACGACGAGGAGCATGCCGAGCATGCGGTGCAGGCGGCGCTCGCCATGTCCAGGGCGCTCGACGAGCTCAATCAGCAGTGGGCAGCCGCAGGAAAGCCGCCGCTCGACATCGGCGTGGGTATCTCCACGGGGGAGATGGTCGCAGGCAACATCGGGTCCGACACGATCATGAGCTACACGGTGATTGGCGACACGGTCAATCTCGGCGCCCGTCTGGAGTCGCTGAACAAGGAGTACGGCACTCGCGTCATCATCAGTGACGCGACGCGAGCTCATCTGAAGGGAAGTTATGATATTCGTCCACTCGGTGAAGTGACGGTCAAAGGAAAATCGAAACCGGTCGCCATTTTCGAGGTCAAACGCATATGAAACGACACTTTGCCGCGGCCCTCGTGCTGGCCGCAGCGATCCCGGCGTCCCCGAGTGCCGACACCGGCCAGCTCGGTCAGATCGGCGGCGCGGTCAAGCGCGCGCAGCAGGTGCGCGATCTGCAAGTTACCGATGCCGAAGAGGTGGAGATCGGCGCCGCGGTGAGTCAGCGCATGCGCGAGCGCTACGGTGTGGTGCAGGACGCCAACGTCCATCGCTATGTCGCGCTGGTTGGTGGAGTGCTCGCGCAGGCGAGCTCGCGACCCAACCTCGCGTGGAACTGGATCGTGCTCGACACCGATGCGGTGAACGCCTTCGCGGCGCCGGGCGGGTTCGTCCACATCACGAAGGGAGCACTCGGACTGATCGAAAACGAGTCCGAGCTTGCTGGAGTCCTCGGTCACGAGATTATTCACATCGCCGAAAAGCACACGATCAAGGCGATGCAGAAGAGCAAGACGATCCAGATGGGCGCCAACGAAACGCTGTCGGGCAATGCCGCGCTGGTGAACCAGTTTGCCGACAATATCTATCTGGACCTGATCGAAAAAGGCTTCGGCCGCGCCGAGGAAAACGAAAGCGACGAAAAGGGCACGACGATCGTCAACACCGTGGGCTACGCGCCGCAGGGGTTGGTGGCGTTTCTCACGCGGCTGCAGGAGCGCAACAAGGACGCGACGGAAAAGCGCGGGCTATTCGCGTCGCATCCCGAGATGAAGGAGCGGCTCGACCGTCTCAACAAGCAGATCCAGATCGCCAAGCTGTCATCGACCGCCACCGTCGCCGATCGCTATCGCAAGAACATCCCGTTCAAGCCGGTGCCGCAATCCGCGATCGCTGTGGTCGAAGCGGGCAGCGCCGGCCTCACTGGCGGGGGCGGTGAGAAACCGCCAGCCAAGGACGAAGCGAAGAAGGAAGAAGCCAAGAAGGAGGAGTCCAAGAAGCGAGGGTTCGGCCTCGGGCGCATGTTTCCAGCCGGCGGCGGCGAACAGAAGACGGCGCAAGCCAACGCCTCGGGCGGGTCGAGAGGACTGGATCCCGAGAAGGACGCCAAGGGGGGCACCAATCCGAAGCCGGTCGTCGTCAAGCTCGCCGCGGCGGATTTCGCTGCGTTCAAGAAGGAAGGCGGCCTGAAGTTATAGGCGGAGCCTCGGCTCCGCCGTTGGAGTTCACGGTCCGCGGTCTGCAAGTTGCGCGTCAACTCCAGGCCGTGGGCCCAACGACGCCATGATCTTCACTTCGCTGGTCGTCGCCGCCATCGTCGCGCTGCTCTTCACGCTGGCGCTGCTGGTCGCGATTCCGAGCCGCTTCGTCCGCGCGCGGCTGCAGTTTTCCCTCTGGCTTCTCCTCGCCTTCCTGATCCTTCAGATTGCCGTCAGCCAGTCGGTCGGCGACGTCGCGCTGCTCGCGGCGCTGGCCCGCCTGGTGTTCGTCCTCGCGATCATCAGCCTGATCGTCGTCACCGTCGCCAACCCGTGGCGCGAGGATCGGCCATCGGATCGGCTGCCGGCGATCGTCCAGGATGTTGTCGTCCTCGCAGTGTTCCTGATCGTCTCCACCGTGCTGATGCGGGAGCAACTGCTCACGACGTCGGCGGTTGGCGCGGTGGTGGTGGGCTTTGCGCTGCAGGACACGCTGGGCAACCTGTTTTCCGGTCTCGCGATTCAGATCGAGAAGCCGTTTCGCGTGGGTCACTGGGTGGCGGTCGGCGAGCGCGAGGGTCAGGTCGAGGAGATCACCTGGCGGGCGACGAAGCTGCGGACCAAGGCCGGGCAGTTTCTGATCGTGCCGAACGGGTTGATCGCGAAGGAAGCGATTCTCAACTACTCCGAGCCGACGCTGCCGACGCGCATCGAAGTCGAGGTCGGCGCGAGCTACTCGACTCCGCCCAACGAGGTGAAGTCGGCGCTGCACGAAGCGCTGCGCAACTCGCCGCTCGTGTTGGAGAGTCTGGCGCCCACCGTGGTGATTCACGATTTCGGCGGGTCCGCCGTGATCTACCACGTCCTCTTCTGGATCGAGGACTACGCGCAGGATCTGCTCGCGCGCGATCAGGTGAGGAGCAACATCTGGTACACGTTCAGGCGCCGCAATATCGAGATCCCGTATCCGATTCAGGTCGAGTACTCGCGCGAGGATCTGCCGCAGCGCAACGACGCGGCGATCGTGGACGCCAGCACGCGGCTGGGAGCGATCGAGCTCTTCGCCACGGTGTCGCCGGATCGCCGGCTCGAGCTGGCCCGAGACGCAAAGGAGCACCTTTACAGCGCGGGCGAAGCGATCGTGCGGCAGGCCGAGCCCGGCAGCTCGATGTTCGTGCTGCTCAGCGGCCGCGCGCGCGTGCTTCTCGAGCCCGGCGGGCAGGAAGTAGCCGTGATTGGTCGGGGAGGGTTCTTTGGCGAGATGTCGATGCTCACCGGAGACCCGCGCACGGCAACGGTGCGCGCGATCGACGAAGTGCGGTTGCTCGAAATCTCCGCCGAGCGTTTCCGCGCACTCGCGATCGAGCAGCCGGGCCTCGTGGAACACATCAGCACGGTGGTGTCGGCGCGGCGCGTGGAGCTCGACGAAAAACGCGCCGCCGCCACGCCCGCCGCGGCGGCGGTCGTGGCGCCGCGAACGCTGCTCGGGCGGATTCAAAAGTTCTTGCGGCTGCCCTGACCGCCGCGCTCAAGTGCCTTGTACTAGGCACCCAAGGCACTTAGAAACGACGACGATACCCTCGCGAGTTGGTACTGACCCTCGCGGTACCCCTCGCGATAGCCGCGCTCGAAGCCGCTGCGGTAGTTCTGACGCCAGTCATTGCGCGATCCGTAGCGGCCGTTGTAGCCGCCGTCGGCGCTTCGATACGCGCGATCGCCGCGCACGTCGTACCGATCGCCGTCGCGCCCGTCGTCCCGGCCACGGCGGTAGCCGTCGTCGTACCCGCGCGCGAAGGCCTGATCCTGGTAAACGCGCGAACTTCGCGAACCCGGGTAGTTAGGATAGCGGCCGCCTTGCGCGTAGACCGTGCCGCAGGCGGCGCTGGCGAGGACCAGGACGAGCAGTCCGGCGATGCCAGCGGCGTGAATTGCCTTCATGGTGACACTCCGACCGGCAGGCTGGCGGTCGGCGTAGGTGCAAAGCCTGGACCAGGCGCTACTGTGCCCAGAGCAGGACACGATGATCCCGCTCCATCGCCAATTCGGCGATGATTCCCGGGCCGTGCCGCTCGATGTCCTCCGGACGCAGCGAGACGCCATCGTCATCAAGACCGGACGCGTACGCGCTGAACCTGATCGGACCCGATTTCATGCGCACCAGCCACCAGGGCACGTCGATCTTGGCGAGCTTCTCCTCACGAGGGTCCCACGCCAGGATATGAAGGGTAGTGATTGCCTGCCGCTCGGCGGACGGCGGCGCCTCAGGCGTCGCGCGGTACGCCACGCCGTTGCGCATCTCGATGAGCGGTGGGCGTCCCTTGAAACGCTGCCGTACTTCCTCGAAAGCGTTGTCGGCGCCGCCCGACGTCGCCTCGTTGACCTCGACGTGTTGTGAGAAGTAGGCGGTGACCGCTATCACCGCCCCGATGGCGAGGAAGACGCCGACGATCGCGACGCCGATGAGAACCTGCGCCCAGCGCGGAATCTTCATGGCAGCTGCTCCGGTTATTCTCTAGCGCCGCAGGAGGGCTTCGGCTTCCTGCTTGCCGATAGGATCGTTCCCACGTTCGGCCAACTCTATGGCAAGACGGTATTCGGCGCGCGCCTGTTCCCGCTGCCCGGCACGCTCGGCCAGCCGGCCGAGCTCGGCGTGCGCCCGTCCGTGAACCCACTCCCGGCCCGGCGTAGTCAGCGCAGCCGTGAGATCCGCGCGCGCGGCGTCGCTCCGCCCGAGCCGGACGTTGGCGAGCCCGCGTTTGTATCGCCACAGCGCCACCTCGCCATGCATCCGCTCGCGGTCATCGCGCTCGAGCATCTTCCATCCGTCGTCCACCATCGCAACGGCTTCGCCGAAGCGCGCGGCGCGGATGAGCGTGGCCCCGCCCTCGAGCCACAGCAGACGATTGCGCGGGAACCGCCGCTGCAGCTCGGCAACGATCGCGATCGCGTCGTCGAAGCGCCGCTCGCGGTTGTAGAGGAGCAGCAGCGCAAACTTCGCTTCGGTCTGTGTTTCGCCGGGCATCGATGCCGCTTCCTCGATCAGCCGCAGGCCCCGCTCGCGTCCGCCGCCGAAGCCTGCGACGTAGGCCATGAGCCGAATCGGCAGCGACAGCGCCGACACGATATAGCGGTATGTGCCCACGATCAGTCCGGCGTCCTTGCGCTCGGGTGCGAGCTTCAGCACGCGCTCGTGGGCGTCGTAGGCGCGCCTGGCCAGGCGGAACGACGCCAGAATTTTCCCTTCGACCGTGGCGCCGTACGAGCGCTTGAATGCCGACAACGGACCCGATGGCGAAGTGCGCGTCAGGACTCGACGGCTGCGCTCTCAGCGCTGTCTCAGCGAGCTCGAGCGCGCGGGTGATGTGCTCACGGAAGCGCTCCGCCTCATCAGCCGGCGGTGGCGTCATGTTGATGTTGGGGCTGCTGACGCTGCCAAGATAGTCGTCAACCATGACCGAGCCGCGCAGAAATCCGATGCGCAGCCAGGCTGTAACTGCCATCGCGCGATGCGCGGCGGCATCCGCGGGATCGGCGGCAATCGCGTCGGTGAGCAGCTTGACGGCTGCGGCGTAATCGAGGTTGTACGCCTCGTCGTAGGCGCGCAGCGTCAGCTCACGGGACCGCTCGTTCGCCTGAAGGTCGCCAGCTGCACTGACGACAACGAGCAAGACGATCGAGACGGCGATCAACCGGTTCACTGGTGGCCTGGTGGTGCCCCGAACGGCGGTTGTGTTGACGCTGCTGGTCCGTGCGGCCGTGTGGAGATGGCCGCGAAGTACTGCCGACCGCGCGAGAAGGCTCTGGGGACCCGCGAGCTTTGAAGGGGCCCCACAAACGTGCGCTCGCGGTAGGCGCCGTTTGTGGGGGCTCGCGTCACGCGGCCCGGGTCGGCCCTCGCAGCGCGGTCCGGCCATCGGAACCCGGCCGCCACGGACCAGCAGCGTCGACACAATTGCCGTTCGGGGTTAGAGGGTCAGCTCGGTGCCTGCCCCCGTTTCGACAGCGCGCCGGAATACGAGGTCGGCCGCGACAACGTCCTCCACCGCCATGCCGAGCGACTTGAAGATCGTGATCTGATCGTGTGATGTGCGTCCGGCCACACGTCCGAGCACGACTTCGCCCAGCTCGCCGGCCAGATGATTTTCGCCGAACCTGTTGTCGCGGATGCCCAGCACGACGTCGCCCGACTCGACCAGCGCCGCCGCGCGCGAGTCCACGAACAGCCGGGCGCGGGCAACGAGGTCGGGTGCCATCTCACGCTGATCCGGCCGGCACGCGCCGACCGACACCACATGCGCGCCAGACGATACCCAGCGATCGTCGATGACGGGCGTGGGCGACGAAGTGGCGAGCACGATCAGATCGGCGTCACGAACGGCCGACTCCGCGGTGTCCATCGCCTGCAGCCGCGCCGGCGTGTGACGGCTCATCTCGGAGACGAACCGCTCGCGGCTGCGCACGTTCGGCGACCAGACGCGGACGTTGGCGAGCTGGCGCACCACGCCAAATGCTTCGAGGTGGCTGCGCGCCTGCACCCCGGTGCCGACGATCGCAAGCGTTTCGGCGTCCGGGCGCGAAAGGTGACGGGCCGAAACGGCCGAGACCGCCGCCGTGCGCGCCTCGGTGATGTAGCGGCCGTCCATCAGCGCGATCAGCGCGCCCGAATCCGGATCGAGCAGGACAATCGTCGCGAGATGAGACGGCAGCCCGCGCGCGTGGTTGCCATTGAACACCGTGACGAGCTTGGCGCCGAGGCGGGGAGGCTGCTCGATGTGAGCCGGCATGAGCCCGAAGAACGCCTTCGTCGGTCCGACCGCGAGCACGCTGCGCACCGGCTGCAGCACTTCGCGCGCGGAAAAGCGCGCGACAGCAGATTCCATTGCGGTGATCAGCTCCTCCATGGTGAGGAGTGACTTGACCTGGTCTTCGGTGAGCAGGCGGAAGTGTTGGGACATTCTCTAGGGTGCCTCAGGTGCCTACAGGTGCCTTGGGTGCCTCAGGTGCTTAGTGCCAGGTGCTAAGTGCTCTGTTGCTCGGGCAGGCGCGCTTCGCTGCCGAGCGTAGCCGGTGCGAACAGTGCGCTCGCGACGCGGATGGTGTTGGCGTGGATCGTCACGATCGCGTCCACGTCCGGTGCGTAGCCGCCGCTCATCGTAATGACGACCGGCAGGTTCGATCGCCGGCAGTGCGACAGCACGAGCTCGTCGCGGCGCTGCAGGCCGTCGATCGTGAGCTTCAATCGTCCAAGGCGATCGCCTTCGTACGGGTCAGCGCCGGCGAGGTAGAACACCGCCTCAGGTTGATGGCAATCGAGGACGGCCTCGAGGTGATGCGTCAGAGAGTCGAGATAGGCCTCGTCGCCGGTGCCATCCTCGAGCTCGATGTCGAGATCGCTGCTCTCTTTCCGAAACGGATAGTTCTTCGCGCCGTGCATCGAAAACGTGAAGACCGACAGATCGTCGCGGAAGATTGCGGCGGTGCCATTGCCCTGGTGCACGTCGCAATCGATCACCGCAATGCGCCGGACGTCCATATCGCGCTGCAGCACGCGCGCAGCCACGGCGACGTCGTTGAACACGCAGTACCCTTCGCCGCGATCCGCAAACGCGTGGTGGGTGCCACCGGCGAGGTTGGCGGCGCATCCTTCGATCGATGCCGTGCGCGCGGCGCCGATCGTGGCGCCCACCGATCGCCGGGCGCGTTCGACCATCTGTGGTGACCAGGGAAACCCGATCCGGCGCTGCATGTCGGTGGGCAGCGCCCCGGCAGCCACCGCCCCGAGGTAATCGCGCGTATGGACGAGACTCAGCTCCTCCCATCCGGCGGCGGGCGCCTCGAGCAGGTCTCCAGGCTCGACGATGCGGTCGGCCACGAGCCGCTCGCGCAGACGCGAGTACTTGGTCATCGGGAACCGGTGTCCCTCGGGGAGCGGCAGCACGAACGTATCGGAGTAGAAGGCCTTCATCGGACAGGCGAAGAGCAGGCTCCGTTTAGTTTAGTCTCTAACAGTGATCCACAAGATTCGTTCGATCGACGCGCACGCCGCCGGCGAGCCGCTGCGGCTGGTGATCGACGGACTGCCGAGCCCCGAAGGCAAGACGATGTTGGAGAAGCGTGCGTGGGCACAGAAGCACCTCGACCATCTGCGCCGATCGATCATGCTCGAGCCGCGCGGTCACGCCGACATGTACGGCGCGTTGCTCACCGAGCCGGTCACTCCTGGCGCGATTGCCGGCGTGCTCTTCATGCACAACGAAGGCTGGAGCACGATGTGCGGGCACGGGGTGATCGCCGTGACGACGATCGCGCTCGAGCGCGAGCTGGTGTGGTCGGATGCGTCGTCATTCGTGCTCGATGCGCCGGCCGGTCCGATCGAGGCGCGTCCGACCATCGAGACCAGCGGCGCCGGGCGCCGCGTGTCGTCCGTCGCATTTCGCAACGTGCCGTCCTTCGTCCTCGAAGCCGGGCTTCCGGTCGTCATCCACGGCCGGGAGGTGCCAGTGGACATCGCCTTTGGCGGCGCCTTCTACGCGGTGGTCGACGCCGAAACCGCGGGCGTGCCGATCGACGCCACGCGGCTTCCCGATCTGCGCCGGATGGGCATGGAAATCAAACGGGAAGTCGAGCGCCTGCGTCAGGTCGTGCACCCACTCGACGCGGGTCTGAAGGGCATCTACGGAACAATCTTCACCGCGCCGCCGCAGAACCCGGAAGCGCATCTCCGGAACGTGACGATCTTCGCCGATGCGGAGGTCGATCGATCGCCGTGCGGCACCGGGACCGCCGCGGTCATGGCCGTGCTCAGCGAGATGGGCGTTCTCAGCGAGGGCTCGCCGTTCACGCACGAGAGCATCGTCGGCACGCTCTTTCACGGCCGGATCCTCGGACGCACGCCAGTCGGCGAACACCCCGCCATCGTGCCGGAGATTTCGGGGTCGGCGTGGATCACCGGCGAGCATACGTTCATCATCGACGGTGATGATCCGCTGAAGGCGGGGTTCCGGTTGTAGCCGCAGAGGTCACAGAAGGAAGGGAGCCACAGAAGCCAGTGAAGGAAGGGAGCCCCAGAGGCGCAGAAGGCACAGAGACAAGATTGGATCTTGTCGAGCCCGCGAGATGCCGAGCGTTGCGACGCTGCCGGCGGCACTTCAGGCCGGAGCGCAGCGCTCAAACGCGCCGCTCGGCTTCAGCAATAGGGCGATCATCAAGATCGAAACCTGATCTTGTTTTTGGTGCCCTCTGTGGCTATTCAACCGGTGCCCCCGCGGCTACTTGAGCGCCGCGAGCTTTCCAGTATCCATCTTCGCGGCGAAGTCGTGCAGCACCTTCGTGTCCTCGATTCGGCGGCCCTCGATGGTCACCAGGAAGCGCTTCGCGACGACGAGATTGAGCGCGCCGTCCCTGTCGTCGCTATCCCACTTCTCGAAGCCGGGATGACCGCCGACGTTGATCGACTTCTCGTAGCCTTCGCTCGACTGCCGCTCGTAGCCCGCGGTGAGGAAGATCGTCCATGGCGCGATGAGCAGGTGGCTGAACGCGGAGTCCACGATCTTCACTTCGATCACCGAGCGCCCGCTCTTGTAGGTGGCCTCGCTCTGCGAGAACGCCACGGGCATCGTCATCTTCTCGCCGCGCGGCTTGCCGCGCTCCCAACCGGCGATCTCCGGCAGCGCGGTCTGGAGCTGCTGGAAGCTCACCGGATCGATCGGCTTCCCGTCCTTGTTCACGGCGGCACCGGCGGCCTGCATCGCTTTGGCAAAGGCCTCCATGCCCTGGGCCGCCGCGGCGACGCCCTGCGAGGTGGCGGCGGCGGTGGCCGATTCGGCGGCCTTCTGCACCGCTTCGGCCGCGATCTGCGCCTGTTTCGCTGCTTCTTCGGCCTGTTTCTCCGCCTCCGATTTGCCGCAGGCGAGCGTCGCCGCCAGCACGAACGTCAAGCCGATCGTCTTGAGACCTCTCATCGTCCCCCCTTTTCGCTAAGAAGTACATGATAGCCGGCTCAGCAGTAGAATGGATCGACGCTCCCCAGGGCCGCCCGAGGAGTCGTGTGAGCAACGCCATTCGTCGATATGCCCCGCTCTGCGGCGCCCTGGCCTGCGCCGTCGCCCTCCAGGCGCAGTCGCCTGCGACCGATGCCGAACGAAACGGCGCGCTCCCCGGCCCGCTGCCGCTCTTCCCGGCGGACAACTGGTGGAATCAGGACGTCAGCGAGGCGCCTGTCGATCCGCGGTCGGCGCAGTTCGTCGCGTTCATCAACGCTGGCACGAGCTCGCCGCCGCGGCGGCTGCATCCGGATTTCGGCGGCTACGAGTCGCCGGGCAGCCAGAACATCTACGGCTTCCCGTACGTCGTCGTCTCCGGCGATCAGCCGAAGGTCGCCGTCCAGTTCTATTACGGCAATCAGAGCGACGGCGTCGATCACAACACCGGGCAGAGCTTGCCGTTCTATCCGATACCGCCGCAGGCGATCACCGAGCCGTACTGGATCGAGGGCGGTCCGCCCGGCAACGCCGGCGTCGGCGGCGATCGTCACATGCTCATCGTCGATCGCGACAACAAGCATCTCTACGAGCTGTTCGATCTGTCGTGGGATGGGACGCAGTGGCGCGCGGGCTCCGGCGCCTTCTTCGATCTCGGTACGAACGGCCGGCGGCCCGAAACGTGGACCTCGGCGGACGCGGCGGGCCTGGCGATTCTGCCGGGGCTCGTGCGCTACGACGAGGTCTTCGGCGTTGACGAGATCCGCCACGCCTTTCGCGTCACGGTGCGTGCGACCAACAGCTTCTATGTGTGGCCGGCATCGCACAAGGCAGGGAGCAACACCCAGGCGCTGCCGATGGGCGCGCGGCTGCGCCTGAAGCCGACGGTCAACCTCTCGGGATTCCAGCCGCACATCCAGCGCATCTTTCGGGCGATGCAGCGCTACGGCTTGATCGTCGCCGACAACGGTTCCGACATGTACATCAGCGGCGCGTTCGATCCGCGATGGGACAACGGCGAATTGAACCCGGCGTTCCGTGCGTTGAACGCCAGCGACTTCGAAGTGATCGAGCTCGGATGGCAAGGCGGCGCGTGTGCGCGGCCGGAGGCGCCCTCGTCGCTCAGTTCAACCGTGTCAGGACAGCTCGTCCAACTGAGTTGGCAGCCGCCTGCGAACGGCGGTCATCAGGATTACGTGCTCGAGGCCGGCAGTGCGCCGGGCCTCGCGAATCTCGTTTCGGCGCCGATCGCGAACGTGCCGTCGTTTTCGGTGGCGGCGCCCGCCGGCACGTACTACGTGCGCGTGCGTGCCCGCAACGCCTGCGGATCCGGCGCGGCGTCCAACGAGGTCGTCGTCTCCGTGGGATGCGGCCTGCTGGCGGCGCCTGCAAACTTGCGGTTTACGCGTTCGGGATCGCTCGTCACGCTCACCTGGGATCTCGTCGGCGGCGCGCAGCAATACGTGCTCGAGGTTGGCTCCGCGGGAGGCGCGAGCAATCTGCTGACCGCAACGGTCGCTGGCCCGTTGTCCGCCACCGCGCCGCCCGGCGTGTACTACGTCCGAGTGCGGGCGCGCAGCGCCTGCGGCGCCGGCCCGGTGTCCAACGAGATCATCGTGTCGCTGTGACAACCGCGCCGGTGGCGCGACCGGGCCGCGAGCCCGTCTCTCACCAGCCGATCGCGAGGCCGTCCTTTCGCGGATCCGATCCGCCCATGAGCACGCCGCTGCGCGGATCGATCAGGATGCCCTGGAAGCCGCCCATCGCCCCGCGGCCGTCGCGGATCTGATGGCCGCGCGCCTCGAGCGCCCGGCGCACGTCGGCGCCGATGCCGCTTTCGAGCGACAGGTCCTGCCCGCCGTGGCGCATGCGCGCGGCCTCTCCGGCATCCTGGATGTGCATGCCGAAGTCGACGAGGTTCATCACCACCTGGGCGTGCGCCTGCGCCTGGTTGTCGCCACCCATCACGCCGAACGAGACCCACGGCTTGCCGTCCTTGAGGATCATCGCCGGCACCAGCGTGTGCAGCGGCCGCTTGTGCGGGCCGATCTGATTGGGATGGCCCGCCTGCAGGTTGAATCCCGATCCGCGATTGTGCAGCGTGATGCCCGTGTCGCCGGCGACGATGCCCGCGCCGAAATTGGCAAAGAGCGACTGGATGAGCGAGATGACGTTGCCCTGGCCATCGGCGGCCGTCATGTAAATCGTGTCGCCCAGGTCCTCGCCGAAATAGTCGAGGGTTACACCAGGCACCGTTCCCGGCCGGTAGGTGCCGGTTTTCTGCATGCTGATTTCCTTCCGGCGCTCCGCGGCGTAATCCTTGGCCAGCAGCGTCTTGAGCACGTCTTTGGCCATCGAGCCGCGATCGCCGAGATACGCAGCGCGATCGGCGAAGGCGATCTTCTTCGCCTCAGTGGTCACATGCAGTTGGTCCGCGCTGTTGTGGCCCATGGCCTTGATGTCGAAACCCTCGAGGATGTTGAGCATCTCGAGGGCGACGAATCCCTGCGTGCTCGGCGGCATCTCGTGCACGTCGTAGCCGCGATAGCTGATCGAAATCGTCTCCACCCAGTCGGCGGCATGAGTGGTGAAATCGCGCTCGTCGAGCAGGCCGTTGCGCGCGCGCATGTCGGCGACAATCGCCCGTGCGATCGGCCCCTTGTAGAATGCGTCGCGTCCGCTTTTTGCGATCAGCTCGAGCGAGTTCGCCAGGTTCGGGTTGGCAAAGATCTCGCCGGGCTCGGGGGCGCGGCCCTTCGGAAGAAACGTCTTCGCGGCGGCGGGATCCTGCGACAGCCTCTTCTCCGAATCCTTCCAGTCGTCGGCCATGATCTCTTGCACCGGGAACCCATCGCGCGCGTAGCGGATCGCCGGCTGCAGCGCCTTGGCGATCGGAATAGTTCCAAAGCGATCGAGGAGCTGACTCCAGCCCTCGACCACGCCTGGCACGTCCACCGCGAGCGGACCGCTGCCCGGAACCTGCTTCAGTCCACGCTTGGCGAACTCCTCAGGAGTTGCGGTGTGCGCCGAACGGCCGCTCGCATCGAGCGCATGCAACTTTTTCGTCTTCGCATCGAACACGATCGCGAAGAGATCGCCGCCGATCCCGTTCATCGACGGCTCGACGACGGCGAGGACCGCGGCGGCGGTGATCGCCGCGTCGATGGCGTTGCCGCCATCCTGAAGGACCTTGAGACCGGCGGCCGAGGCCAACGCCTGGCTCGTCGCGATCATTCCGTTTTTGGCGACCACCACCGAGCGCGTGCCGCGCGCATTGCCCGCCGGGCGATCGCCAGGAACCTGGGCTTGAAAAGTGGTCACGAGCAACATGCCCGCGACAGCGACGAGCACAGAAGTACGCATGGGCGGCCCTCCAAGAGGGCCACATTATAGGCCGGTGCGGCGGGGCCGAAGCCCCGCCACTACATCAGAAGTACCTTTTCAATCCCACCAGCACGCCGAGCCCATCCGGATCGATGAACGGCCGGTCCGTCACCCACTGATAGCGGCCTTCGAGCTTGACCGTCCACGCCCGGTTCATGAAGATCTCGACGCCGCCCAGAAGATTGGCACCGAAGTTGGTGTCGTCGTCGCCCAGGTTGTCGCCCTCGCGATAGAACTTCAGTACGTGCACGCCCACGCCTCCGCCGGCAAACGGATGCAGGTTGCCGCCCTCCCAGTTGTAGATGACGTCCACGCCAACGCGCAGTTGCCGTTCCTCGTCGTCGTTGTCGATGTCGTCGTCGTCGTAGCCGTTGCGAATGGCTGTCACGATCGGGCGAATCCCAACGCGCGGCGTCAAGTAGAACTCGGCGAAGCCATCAGCCATCCAACCCGGTTCGAGCAACTCGTCGGTCGGGAAAAAGATGCCGATATCTCCACCCGCGGCCACTTGCCCGCCTCTCGGCTGGGCTGATGCAACGAGTGGAACACAGCTGATGAGCGCGCCGAGGACGATCCGTCTCGCGAGAATCGTTGAGTTGAACATCCAGCGGCGATCGCAAATGTAGGGCCATCGGCCGCTCTGCGCCGAAGCGGCTCGTCGGTCGCGCGTAGCAAAACCTAACGCGACCACGTGCTAGAGTGCATCGCGTGAAATCCGTCGGAAGAAACGTCCGCCGCAAGGACGGCGACGCGAAGGTCACGGGCGCGGCGAAGTACGTTGACGATCTCACATTCCCGGGGATGCTCCACGGCACGACGATTCGCTCCACCGTGCCGCGCGCGACGATCGCGTCGATCGCGCTCGACTTCGACACGACCGGCTTCACGGTCGTGGACTATCGCGACATTCCCGGACCCAACGTCGTCGCACTGATCGACGACGACCAGCCGTGCCTCGCCGAGCACGAGGTGTATCACTTCGCCGAGCCGATCATTCTGCTCGCGCACGCCGATCGCGAGCGGCTGGCGACGGTCAGCGTTCGCATCGACTATCGGCCGCAGCCGGCGCTGTTCGATCCCGAGCGATCGACCAGATCGTTCAAGACCATCGACATCGTCAAGGGCTCGCTCGATGCCGGATTTGCCGACGCGCGACGTCGTTGTCGAGGGTGAGTACCGCACCGGGCATCAGGAGCAGCTCTACATCGAGACCAACGGCGTCATCGCGATCCCCGACGGCGATCGCATGACCGTTTACGGATCGCTGCAGTGTCCGTATTACGTGCACCGCGCGCTCAAGCTGCTGCTCAACCTGCCCGACGACAAGGTGCGCGTGATCCAGATGGAAACCGGCGGCGGGTTCGGGGGCAAGGAGGAGTATCCGTCGCACATCGCCTGTCATGCGGCGCTGCTCGCGCGCAAGTCGCGGCTGCCCGGTCAAGCTCGTTTACGACCGCATCGAGGACATGGTTGCGACCACCAAGCGGCATCCGGCGATCGTCCGGCATCGCACCGGCGTAGGTCGCGACGGCCGCCTGACCGCGATGGACATCGAGGTCACGCTTGACGCGCGGCGCGTACTGCACGTTGAGCCCGGTCGTGCTCTCGCGCGGCGTGCTTCACGCCTCGGGACCGTACCGCTGCCCCAACATTCGCATTCGCGGACGCGCGATGCGCACCAACACGCCGCCCAACGGCGCCTTCCGCGGATTCGGCGCGCCGCAAACGCAGTTCGGCGATCGAAGTGCACATGGAGCGGATCGCCGAGACGCTCGGGATCGATCCGGTGCGGCTGCGCGAGATCAACGCGCCTCAAACCCGGCGACACGACCGCGACCGGCCAGGTGCTCGGCCCCGACGCGAGCGCGCTGCCCGTCCTGCGCGAGGCGGTCCGCCGCAGCGGCTTTCATCGCAAGCGGAAAAAGTGGGCTGGATCGCGGCGCGGCATCGGTCTCTCGCTCTTCTTTCACGGCTCCGGATTCACCGGCAGCGGCGAGCTCAAGCTCGCGTCGAAGGCGTCGCTCGAGCTCACGCCGCGCGGCGTGCGCATCCTCGTCGCCTCGACCGAGATCGGGCAGGGGACGCGGACGATGCACGCGCAGATCGTGGCCGAGACGCTGGGCATTCCGTTCGAGAGCGTCGAGGTCAACGACGCCGACACCGGGCGGGTGCCCGACAGCGGGCCGACCGTGGCCTCGCGCACGTGCATGATCGTCGGCGGTCTGCTGCAGCGCGCCGCGCGCGAGATGCGAGCGCGCTTGGCCGCCTGTCGCCAGCCGCGTATCACCGCAAGCACGGACCGCTGGTGATCACCACGCAGTACGAACAGCCGCCGGAGATCCGCTGGGACGACGACCGGTATGTTGGCGATGCCTACGGCAGCTACGGGTGGGGGTGCAACGTCGTCGAGCTGGAGGTCGATCCGGATACGTGGCAGGTCAATCTGGTGCACACGACCGCCGTCGCCGAAATCGGCAAGGCGATTCATCCCGCAATGGCCATCGGACAGATCGACGGCGGCACCGCGCAGGGCCTCGGCTACGCGCTGCTCGAGGAAGTGGTGATGCGCGACGGCCGCATGGCGAACGCGCAGCTCACCAATTACATCATCCCGACGCCGCCCGACACGCCGCCGATCGACTCGATCATTCTCGAGCGACCGTATCGCCACGGACCGTTTGGCGCCAAGGGCGTGGGCGAGATGCCGATCGACGGCCCGGCGCCGGCCGTCGTCAACGCGCTGCGGCACGTCGGCTTCGACGTGCGATCGATTCCCGCGACGCCCGAGCGGTTGATGAACGCGGCGCGCCGATGATCACCTGTCGCGTCAACGGAAAACGCCGCGAGCTCGATGTCCATCCGATGAAGCGGCTCCTCGACGTGCTGCGTGAAGACTGTCGTCTCACCGGTACCAAAGAGGGGTGCGGTGAAGGCGAGTGCGGCGCCTGTACGGTGCTCGTCGACGGGCAACCGGTCAATTCCTGTCTGATACCGGCGGCCCACGCTGACGGCGCCGACGTGGTCACGATCGAGGGCTGTGGGCGCAGGCAGACGTCCGCATCCCTTGCAGGATGCGTTCGTCGAGCACGTCGGCGCGCAGTGCGGCATCTGCACGCCCGGCATGATCATGGCGGCGCTCGCCGTCAAGCGCGGGGCGAAGACTGCGGACATTCAGGAGGCGCTGGCCGGGAATCTCTGCCGGTGCACCGGGTATGTCGCGATCTACAAGGCGGTGAAAGCGGGGGCGGGTCGGGCAGGTAGGGCGGGCCGCGCGGATAAGGCTAAGGCAAGTAAGGCTGGCGGGCCGGGTGGGCCTGGCCACGCAGGGCGGGCTGCGAAGGCCGCGCGGGCTCGTCGATGAGAACGCCACTGTCCTCTCTCACTCTGCGCCGGCCGAGAACGGTGGAGGAGGCGCTGGTGATGCTGCGCGACGAGCAGCCGCTGACGCCGCTTGCCGGCTGCACCGACATCTATGTCAACTTCCAGTTCGGGACCGCCCGCGACACGCGCTACATCGACCTGTGGCCGCTCGACGAGCTTCGCGGCATCGGCCGCGAAGGCGCTGCGCTGCGCATCGGCGCGCTGACCACGTTTACCGAACTCATCGCGTCGCCGATCGTGCGACGCCGGCTGCCGATGCTCGTCGCCGCCTCGCGCGAGGTCGGCGGACGACAGATTCAGCATCGCGGCACGCTCGGCGGCAACATCGCCAACGCGTCGCCGGCAGGCGATTCGCTGCCGGTGCTCGCGGCGTGCGATGCCGAGATCGTGCTCTTGAGCGCAGCGGGTGAGCGGCGCGTGCCGTTCAGCGCGTTTTACACGGGCTATCGCGCCACGGCGAGGCGGCCCGACGAGCTGATCGCGGCAATCGTGATTCCGCCCGTCGCACGGCAGGCAGTGGTGGCGCAAGGTCGGCACCCGCCGGGCGCAGGCGATCTCGAAAGTGATGATGGCGGCGGTGCGAGCGCCGAGCCAGGTGCGCGTCGCGGTTGGCAGCGTCGCACCAACCGTGTTGCGCGCCCGCGCACCGAAGACGCGCTCGCCTCGGGCGCGTCGATCGCCGAAGCGGCGCGGACACTCGCCGTCGAGATCGCTCCGATTGACGATCTCCGCTCGACCGCCGACTACCGCCGCCGCGTCGCCGGCAATCTGCTCGCGCGCTTTCTGGAGAGACACCGCATGATCGGATGGATGCTCGCGCTCATTTCCATCGCCGCCGGCACGCCGTCTTCCTCATTCTCGCCGCGCTGGCCTACGCCTTCCCGGGCGTGGGCGGCGCCTGGACGATCGCGCTGATGATGCTGGGGCAGGGCGCAGCCGCGCTTGCCGTCGATCGCTTCGGCTTGCTCGAGCAGCCGCGCGATCCGATCTCGCTCGTGCGCGTGGCCGGGGTGGGACTGATTGCCGCCGGGACGTTTCTAATGCGCTGGTAGCAGGGGCGGGCAGTTCCGTGAGAAAACGTGCGAAATAGTCGCCGGTACGAAGGAACCCTGCGTCCGTTGGCTCCGTCAAACTCATAGGAGACAGACGAAAATGTTTAGGATCTACTCGTGGAATTTCTCGGAAACCGCAGAGCTCGTCGTGGGCCTGTTGCTGGCGGCGACGATCGTGGTCGTCACCATACTCTAGTCCCTCAATTCACTTGAGTTGACGATCGCGACATCGAGGGTATTCGGACGTGTTGCCCCGGTGCAGCGCCATTCGAGGCTCTCGCGCCGTTGGCGCGTCAATTCAAGTGCACTCCGGGATCAACAAGGTTCGCCCGGGCTCGATTGCCCGGGCCCACTCCCATGCGAGACGCACTGGCATACCGGCCGGAGCGCTAATCACTGCGGCGTCGTCGCTCGATCCGAGCTCGCGACGTAGTCCTTACGCGCACGCGCGATCAGGCCAGGGCGCTTCAACCGCACTTCGAGCTGTGTGGCTTGCCGTCGAGCGTGGTCGGCGTGAAGCCAAGGAGATACTGGCTGCGCAGCTCCTGTGCGACGCGCGTGAACGTCGGTGCGAGCTCGTCGGTCTTTTTCAGCTCGAAATAGCCGCCGCCGGTTTCGTCCGCGATCTTGCGCAGGTCGCGCGACGGCCGCGTGCGCTGCACCCGCATCCCGTTGAAGAATTCGGACTCGAGACCGATCGAGTACACCATCGTTTCTTCATTGCGTGCGCGATCGAGCACCGTGCGGAAGCCAATCTTGCTCGCCGGTGTCTTCGCCGTCGGTGAACACCAGCACGACACGGCGGCCGTCGATCTCCTCGAGCACATCGAGGCTGGCGTCGATGGCGTCGTTCAGCCGCGTCGGGTTGCCGAACTGCAGATCCTTCAGATCGGCGATCAGCGAATCGCGGTTGTTGGTGAACGCGTCGCTCATCTGAATCTTGTCGTTGAACGCGCCGACGCGCGCGCGATCGACCGGCAGCAGCCGCAGCAGGAACTGCTCCGCGGCCAGATTGAGCAGATCGAGATTGGCGGTCATGCTGGCGCTCGTGTCGAGCATGACCACCGCCGTGAATGGCTGCGGCTCGTTCGAGAAGAGCGTCAGCTCGACCGGCTTGCCGTCTTCGAGGACGATGAAGTCGTCGCGCTGAAGGATCGGGACGAGCCGTCCGTTCGGCGTCGAGAACCGTCGCGTAGACCGATACCGTTCGGACGCTGGCACGGAAGAGCGGTTGATCGGGCGGCGGAGGCGTCGGCTGCTGCGCCGAGACACCGGCCACGCAGCAGCGGCCAGCGCCGAGGACGCGGCCGGCGCACGCAAATCGATAAGGCATACAGCGAATCCCCGGAAAAGGCCCCAAAGGAACAGGCAGCGCTTCCTTAGTCTACCTGCTCTGGCCCGGTTTTCAACGGCGGACCGGCAAGCCTCGCAGCGTCTCCAAAACGGCGTCCGCGACCACTCTGTGCGCGCGCTTGTTCGGGTGGGCGTCGAAGATGCTGGCGTGGGTATTGAAACTGTTCAACGCGTCGGTCAAGATCGACGGTCACGAATCCGTAATCCACCGGCATGGCGAGTCGACGCGATTTCGAACGGCGTCGTCCCGGCCGTCGAGAGACGCAGGCGAACGACGCGATGGCGTGGATCGGCGAGGCTGGCGTCGAACGGTGACCTCCTGCCAGCCTGCGCGACCTTCGACGGCGAGTGGAGCGCTTCCAGATCACCTCGTTGGCTGACGACGTCGATGACCTCGAGCGACGCCGCGCGATCCGCTGTGCGCTCCTGCGCGATCGTGAGCACGACGTCGAGGCCGCCGCGCGGCATGTAGTAGTCGCGCGTCTCGATCACCGGACCGGGCGTGGACGAAGCCCGCACCGCGCGGCCGAACGGCGCGTCGCGTCGCTCCTCGAGCGTGCCGCTGTGCCGAATCCACGCCGCCGGTGGGATCGTCAGCGATGCTTGCCCGCGAGAGCGGCGACGCGATCGTGAATCGGCTTGCAGCGGATGACGTGTCGCGAAACGGCACTTGCGGATAGAGCAGCAGCACGCGCGGTCGGCGCGAACTCCATGGCGCGACCTGCGAGCCGGTGGAAGTAGCGCTCGAACTCCGCCCACTCGAGACGTGCCCGGCGCGAAGTCCTGCGAGGATGTAGTCCAGGTACGAGCGATCGGCCGGCGGCAGAAACGCCGCGAGCCGGTTGTCGACGAAAGTAGTACGAGATAGGACCGGCGGAGCAGCGCGTCGTGCATGGGCCAGTCCGCCACCACGCGCGCGTTGCGCCGGCCGATGCGATTCGACCTCGATGTCGTTGACGTACCACTGGTAGATGAAGACGTCGGGTTTGCAGCTGCGGCGCCCAATGCTCGACTTCGCTCGACATGCTGCGGGATGTCGCGACCGGGCATCGCGAGCACCGCCATTTCGTGCGGCGTGCCGGCGCGTTCGAGCGACGACGGCGAGCTGCTCCGGCCACGTGTCCTGCCAGTTGCGCACGCCCTGGCCCCACGTGATCGAATCGCCGACGATCAGGATGCGCGGCTTGCCGCGGTTCTTCGCGCCGGCGTCGAAGCGCGCCGCGCTGATCGCCGTCGACGGTCAGATGCTCGAACCCGCGCCCGCCCGGGCCGCCCAGCGTGCGCGTGCCGGCGTCGCGATAGAGCACGCGCAGCGCAAGCTCGCCGGTTCCGAAAAACAGCGCGAGCGAGAAGACGAACAGCAGAAGGGAGAGCGCAACCGAGCGGCCGCGCATGAGCCGGGTGTCCTCAGCGCTGCCCATCCATGCACGGACGGAATGCCGGGCACGGTGGCGACGCGCGTGGAAATCGTATAATCGGATGTTTTTGAGGATCAGGTGAGGCACGATCGAAGGTGACAGCGATTCTCGGTCTGTCGGCATACTACCACGACTCCGCAGCGGCGCTCGTCGTCGATGGCCGCATCGTGGCCGCGGCGCAGGAGGAGCGCTTCACGCGCAAGAAGCACGACCCCGGCTTCCCGACCAACGCCGTGGAGTTCTGCCTCGACGAGGCCAAGCTCACGATCGAACAGATCGACTACGTCGTGTTCTACGACAAGCCGCTGCTCAAGTTCGATCGCCTGATCGAAACCTATCTCGCGTTCGCGCCGTCGGGATTCGCGTCGTTTCGCAAGGCGATTCCTGTCTGGGTCAAGGAGAAGCTGTTCCAGGAGCGCGAGCTGCGCAAAGGGCTCGAGCGGCCGCTACAAGCGGCGCTTTCTGTACGCCGTGCATCACGTCTCGCACGCCGCCAGCGCGTTCTTTCCCTCGCCCTTCGAGGAGGCGGCCATGCTCACGCTCGACGGCGTCGGCGAATGGTCGACGGCGACGCTCGGCCACGGCCGCGGCAACAAGGTCACGATCACTCACGAGCTGCGCTTCCCGCATTCGCTCGGCCTGCTCTATTCGGCGTTCACCTACTTCTGCGGGTTCAGGGTCAACTCGGGCGAATACAAGCTGATGGGCCTGGCGCCGTACGGCGAGCCGCGTTACGTCGATCGCATCGTCGCAAAGTGGTGGACGTCAAAGACGACGGCTCGATCTGGATGGATCAGTGCGTACTTCAACTACTGCCAGGGCCTGACGATGACGTCGAAGAAGTTCGACGATCTGTTCGGCGGCCCGCCGCGCAGGGCCGAGGCGCCGATTACCGAGCGCGAGATGGACATCGCCGCCTCGATTCAGAAGGTGACCGAGGACGCCATGCTCAAGGCGGCGCGTCACGTGCACGCGCAGACCGGCAGCCGCAATCTCTGTCTCGCCGGCGGCGTGGCGCTCAACTGCGTCGGCAACGGCCTCATTCTGCGCGAGGGGCCGTTCGAGAACATCTGGATTCAGCCGGCGGCGGGCGATGCCGGTGGGGCGCTCGGCGCGGCGCTCTACGTCTGGCATCAGCTGCTCGGCAACCCGCGCACGCCGCACGCCGGCGACAGCATGCGCGGATCGCTCCTCGGTCCGCAGTACGACAGCCGCGAAATCCGCGCCGTCGCTCGATGCGCAGGGCGCGCGTTACACCGAGTATCCCGACGATCGCAGCCTGAACGACGCGGTTGCCGACCTGATGGCACGCGAGATGGTGATCGGCTGGTTCAGCGGCCGCATGGAGTTCGGCCCGCGCGCGCTCGGCGCGACGGAGCATCATCGGCGATGCGCGCAGCACGTCGCTGCAAGCGACGATGAACCTCAAGATCAAGTTCCGCGAGTCGTTCCGGCCCTTTGCCCCGGTCGTGCTCAGGGAGCGCGTGGACGATTACTTCGAGATGGCGCCGAACACCGACAGCCCCTACATGCTGCTGGTGGCGCCGGTCCGCGACGATCGCCGCACGCGGATCAACGGCGAGCTGCCGCGCGGGCTCGACAAGCTCAAGGCGCTGCGCTCGCAGATTCCCGCGGTCACGCACGTCGACTACTCGGCGCGCGTGCAGACTGTCGATCGCCGAGCGGCATGGCCGTTTCTACGACCTGGTGAAGACGTTCGAGCAGAAGACCGGCTGCCCGGTGATTATCAACACCAGCTTCAACGTGCGCGGCGAGCCGATCGTCAGCACGCCCGGCGCAGGCGTATCGCTGCTTCATGTCGACCAACATGGACGTGCTGGTGCTCGAGCGCTTCGTGATGCTCAAGCCGGAGCAGCCGAACGCGCGCCAGCTTCGATCCCGACGGACTACGTTGCCGCCTTCTCGCCAGACTGATGCTGCCGATCAACTGGAATCCCGGCGCGCGCGAGCTGCGCTCGTTTGCCCGCATCTGGTTTCCGCTGTTCGTCGGCGGCGATCGGCGCCATGATCTGGTGGCGAGGCGGGTCGCTCACCGGCGCGCTGATTGCCTGGGGCATTGGCGCTGTCGTAGCCGTCGCCGCGCTGGCCAGCCACGAGCGTGGCTCGCTACGTGTTTATCGGCCTCCTGGTCGTCACTTACCCGATCGGGTTCGTGGTCTCGACCATCGCCCTGGCGATCATGTTCTACCTGGTGTTCACGCCGCTCGGTCTCGGCATGCGGCTCTTCGGCCGCGATCCGCTGCGGCTGAAGCAGCGCGACACTGCGTCGCAGTGGACGCCGTACGAGCAGGTCGATGATCCCGAACGCGCGTTCAAACAGTACTAGGCCGGTGGTGGGCGCTACGCGTGGGCCGGTAGCGGGCCCTTGGTGGGCGCTGCGCGTTGGCCGTTGGTTGGCGCTGCGCGTGGGCGACGCTCGGCGTTGCGCGCAGGGCCTGGGGTCGGTTCGCGTAGGATGTAAGGACTGAGGCCCACCGCAGGCCCACCAACGGCCCGCGGGCCGAGAGGATCGCACGGGATGGCGAAGGATCTACGGGAACTGTCGGAACAGAAGTCTGGCGGCGTCCTGCGCGAGCTGTGGGACTTCATGTCCCACAACAAGAAGTGGTGGCTGACCCCGATCGTGGTGATGCTGCTGCTGCTTGGCGTGCTGATCATCGTGGGAGGCACCGGTGCCGCCCCGTTCATCTACACGCTCTTCTAACGCCGACGGCAACGAGGGCGCCACGGGTGGCGAAGGCGCCGAAGGCGTCGGATTGTGCGCGACGTGCGTCCACTGCCGTGTCGTGCGCTCGGCGCGCTCGACGTTCTACTTGTGCGAGCGTTCCGCGACCGATTCGCGGTTTCCGAAATACCCGCGTTTGCCCGTGATCGCGTGTGCCGGCTACGAACCTCGACGAGAGCCGGAGAAGGGCTGACGTCGATCAAGGGCCGACACAGGCCTTCGGTCGGCAGGCGGTTGGTGGGCCTCCGGTTGGCCCACGCGCCGCGCCCCATCGCCGTGATACGGTGACAGCATGAATCGATGGCTTTTGGCCGTGTTGCTCCTCGCCGCAACCGCGTGCGACAGCGCGCAGACGGCGGCGCAAAGCGCCGGAAATCAGCAGAGCACGCCCGACACGGTTGTGGCCGAGCTGGGCGGGCGCAAGATCACGCTCAAGGAGCTCGACGAGAAGTGGCAGTCGCTCGATCCGGCGGAGCGGATGCGCGCGTGACTCAGTTGCTTTATCAGAACCGCCGCAACGTTCTCGACCTGCTCGTCGGCGACCTGCTCATCGACGAGGCCGCCAAGGCCGCCGGCGTGCTCGCCGCGCAGTACCTCGAGCAGGAAACCAAGAAGCGCGCGCCAACCGCCTCGGAGGCCGACGTCAAAGCGTTCTACGACACGAACAAGGAACGCACGCAGGGCCGCAACCTCGAGGAGCTTCGTCCACAGATCAGCGCGTATCTCCAGAGCCAGCGCGAGCAACAGGCGCGCGCGCCAGCTCGTCGACGAATTGAAGAGCAAGCGCGGCGCCAACCTGCGCGTCATGCTCGATCCGCCGCGACAGACGATCGAAGTCTCGTCCGAGGATCCGGCTACCGGACCGCAAAGCGCGCCGATCACTATCGTCGAGTTCTCCGACTATCAGTGCCCGTTCTGCGCTCGCGTCGGTCCGACGCTGGCGAAGATCCGCTCCACCTACGGCGACAAGGTGCGCCTGGTGTTCAAGGACTTTCCGCTGCCGAATCATCCGCAGGCGCCGAAGGCGGCCGAAGCCGCGCACTGCGCCGGCGAGCAGGGCAAGTACTGGCAGATGCATGATCGATGTTTGCCAATCAGCAGGCACTGCAGCTGCCGCAGCTCAAGGAGCACGCGTCCGCGCTCGGCCTCGACATGGCGAAGTTCAGCGAGTGCCTCGACTCGGGCAAGCACGCGGCCGCGGTCACCATGGACCTGGAGTACGGCAACAAGCTCGGCGTTCGTCGACGCCGACGGTCTACGTCAACGGCCGCGCCCGTCGTGGGTGCGCAGCCGTTCGAGTATTTCAAGTCGGTGATCGACGAAGAGCTCGCACGAAAATAGCGCCCGCCGCCCCTTGCGCCTGCTGCCCGGCCGAAGTGTGGAACAATCGCGGTTTCCACACGTGAGCCTGCCGGGTCTTCGCCACGCCTCGACGGTGACAGGATTGTTCATCGTCGGCGCGCTGTTCTGCGCACCACTTTTCGTCGGTCTTGGCGGCTGGGACCTTCGCAGCGACGAGGCCATTTACTCCTACGCCGTCGATCGGATCCTGGACACAGGCGAATGGCTCACGCCGCGCAGCATCCAGGTGGACGGGCCGTTCCTCGAGAAGCCACCGCTCAAGTTCTGGATGACCGCCGCGCTCGTTCGCGCCGGCCTCGTGCCGCACGACGAGTTCGGGTTTCGCTTTCTCGACGCGCTGATGGGCGCGATCGCCTTCCTCTACGTGTACGCGTTTGGCGTTCGTCTCGCCGGCGCCGTTTGCGGCGTCGCGGCGGTGCTGATCACGTTCTCGATGGACGCGATCGTGTTCGAGCACGGGCTGCGCAGCAACAACATGGAAGCTCCGTTGCTGCTCGCCTATTGTGGCGGCGTGTATCACTTCATGCGCTGGGTCGAAGCCGATCGCCGTCTTCACGCCCACGCGCTGGCGACGGCCGCGTACTTCGTGCTCGGCTTCATGACCAAGTTCGTCGCGGTGCTGTTTCTTCCGGCCATCTTCGTCGCGACGACGCTTGCCGCGCCGCCCGTGCGGCGGCAATTGACGGCGCGGTGGCGCGACTGGCTCGTGCCGATCGTGTTGACCATTCTGGCCATCGCGCCCTGGTTCGTCTACGAGACGGCCGTTTACGGTAATGACTTCTGGAACGTGATCCTCGGCTTGCACGTCCTCACGCGGTTCACCAGCTCGCTGGATCCCGCACATCTGGC
The DNA here is from genome assembly GCA_963807105.1 of uncultured Acidobacteriota bacterium. Lineage (GTDB taxonomy): Bacteria > Acidobacteriota > Vicinamibacteria > Vicinamibacterales > UBA2999 > DASPWV01. Next base: position 382,764 of record CAWEAM010000005.1, read on the forward strand.
GCCGTGGCACTTCTATTTCACCCGCACATGGGACGAGCTCCTCAGAGCCGGCGGCCTCGTCGCGGTGCTTGCAGGGCTCGCGGTGCTCGGCGTGGCCGGCTGGCGCAAGGACTGGCGGCTGCGGCTGACGCTGATGTGGTGGATCGTGCCGTTCATGTTGATCTCGTTTGGCACGTCCAAGCTCTTTCACTACGCCTATCCGTTTCTTCCTCCGCTCGGATTGCTGGCCGGGTGGGCCGCCGCCGGGGCGATCGATGCGGCGCGCGGCTCGGTTGGTCGCAAGGTTGCCGAGGTGATCGGCCGCTTGCAGTTGCCTGCATCGGCGAGCGCGCTCCGGACGGTCTTGTTCGCGATCGCGATTGCCGCCATCGCGATCGCGGTTGCGACCGCGGTGACCGGCCGCGTCGAGTGGAGCCTCGGAGGATGGCGGATTCTTCAGAGCTCGACGCTCTCGCGGCCATTGCTCGTCGCCGCGCTGCTTCTTGTGCTGGCCGGCCGCCCGGCGCTGTCGGTTCAGGCGCTGGCCGCCCTCGCAGTCGCACTGCTTCTGCCGGTTGCGGGCTATCCGCTCAAAGTACGGCGCGTGACGACGGTCGATCATCGCCTCGCGGTGCTGCGCGACTGCGCCACTCGCGTGCCCGACGCCAACCCCGGCGCCGCGCGCGGGGTTTACAACGCCGCGAGGACGCAGTTCAACCACTCGCACTTCTACTATCTCTTCAGGCTGGGATCGTGGACGGAGCCGCAAACCGCGGATCGCACCGACATTCGCGCCCGCCTCTTCGATCCGACTCACCAGACGCTCACGTTGATGCCGCCGCAGGAGTACGACCACTGGCGCGGCGTCGCCGCAAACGGCTCGCTGCCGCTGCCGCCGGCGGCGGTCGTGGACGGCGTGGTGATCGTGACGCCGGGACCGTACGCGTCCTGCGCTTCGGCGGTGGTCGCCGCCGGTGCGACGCGCCCCACGGCCGGTTGACCTCGCCCTACCTGCCTCCAACCACGGTGAGCTCGGCAACCGACCATGGTTCCTTCGACTGTCCGAGCTGCCGCACGCGCACGTAGCGGGCAGACGTCGCGGCAACGGGAAACCAGATGCCGATGTTACGCGGATCCCGGAGCGCCGCCGTGATGGTGCGCGTGACGGACGGACCACGCCACGCCTCCGACCAGCTTTGGGCGTCGCTCGACAGATCGATGGCGACTTCGCGCGGGTAATGCCCGGCATATCCGCCGAGCGCAAGCACGATCCCCGTGACGGTGACGTTGTCGCCGAGATCGGCGGTGAACTGCTCGTCGCCCTCCTGCCGTTCACCGGGCGTCCATGCGGTGATGCGATTGCCGTCCAGCATGTGCGTGAGGTTTTCCGCCTGCATCGGCGACGTGAGCTGCCTGATCGCGATCGGCGTGATGTCACCAGGCACGGGTTCCTCCGCTGTCGTGCGCGGCAGCAGAATCACTTCGTGCGTATCGGTGACGGCGATGGATCGCGCGCCGGTGCGCGACGTCACTCGCGCCGCCCACACGGCGCCCTCCTCGTCGCGTCGGACGAAGATCGCGATCGGCGCACGCGCGGCAATCGGGGTCAGCACCTCCAGCGCCCCTTCGAGCAGCGCCTGGCGTACAACCGAGTGGTGGGGCGGGTCGTAGCCGCTCAGTCCATTCAGCGTTGGCCGATGGTGCATCGTCGAGTGATAGGCCGCGATTCCGTCCTCGAAGGCGCCCATCGGCAGCTCGGCGATCACGGCATCGGCCGGCAGTGACGCGGGGATGGGAAGCGGCGGCGGCGGATCGAAGAGAGGAAATGGAGAGATCCAGCTCTCGGCGACAATCGCCGCACTGACGAACGAGACCACGGCTCGCTGGACCCGCGGCTCCCGTGACGCCAGCAGCTTCCACAGCGCGACGGCCGCCGCCGCGGCAAGCGTGAGCGCCGCCACCATTGCGAAACGGGCCGGCACACGAAACGCGTCGCGAAACGCCGGCAGGAGCATCAACCACGAGTACGGCGCCTTGTAGAGAATCCGGTTGCCCAGAAAACGTGCGGTCGGACCCATCGCGAACATCCACAGGAGCACCGTCGCGAGCGAATAGAACTCGAGCGGCGATTGTCGCCGCCAGGCATCCCTGATCGTTGGCGAGGTCAGAACCCACGCCGCGCTGAAGATGAAGGCGAGGGAGAGCGGCTTGTACGGGTTCCTCGTCGAGACGCGCAGCCCGGCCAGCTCGAACGCGATCGGCCCATGGATCGCAGGAATCAGTGCGATCCCGAGAAAGACGGCCGCTGCCGCGAGAAACGCCCGTCTCACCGTGGTCACGCGCGATGCCGATGCGGGCGCTTCACGTCGCCCGCGCCACAATGCGGCGACGATCAGGATCACGGCAGTGGCTCCAGGGAAGAGCGCCCCCTCGTTGCGGAACCAGGCGTCCGGCGTCTTCCAGAGCGCGAGGAGCTTCGGAGCCGTAACCAGCGCGATCAGGTCGGCGCTCAGCCGCTCGATCTCCTGAATCGACCGGGCGAGACCCAGGGCGGTGTGCGCCCGCCGGTACTCGAGCAGCACGGGCGAGATGATGAGCAGTGGCACAGCCAGCGTCACGGCAAGGGACGCGACCTGCCGCCAGGTGAGGTCGCGTGGCGCGAACCAGAGGAGCCATCCGACCAGAAGGACGCCGGCGAAGAAGAAGTAGTAGCCGGACGTCAGCGCCTGCATCAGCAGCGCGCCGCCGAGAATCACGAGCCATCGGCCCGCGCGCGTCGCCGCCCAGCGGTGCAGCGCCAGGAAGATGATCGGCAGCCAGTAGGACGAGAGCAGCTCGAGATGCGGCAGGTGATCGGCGCGATACGGATTGAACCCGAAGACGAGGCCACCGACGAAGGCCGCGGCACGGCTCTTTGTCAGCACGAAACAGAGTGCGTAGGCGGCGCTGGCCGAGAGAAAGAACGTCAGCAGGAAGGCGACGTTGTGCGCCGCCAGCGGCGACGCGCCGGCGAGCAGCAGCGGCGTGGTGAACAACCCGATTCCCACTCGATGATCGGAAAACGTGAGCGTGCGCGGCGCGGGGAAAAAGGCGAGCCCGTCCCACCAGCGCGCGGTGAACGGCGTAACGTGCGCATTCCACCACAGAGTCCAGATGGAGAGCATCGGATCGCCGAGGTCGTGCGGTACGACCTCGCCCAGCCGTACCGTGAGCGGCCAGGTAAGCGCAACAGTCAGCGCCGCGTAGAGAAGGAGCGCGGGCGCGTGCGACGCCATCTTAGGGATGAGGGCTCATGAAGCGATGTTACGGGATGAGCACGATCTTGCCGCGGGCGCCAGGCTCCATCACCAGACGGTGAGCGTGCGGCGCTTCCGCCAGCGGCAGCTCGGTGCTCACCACCGGCGACAAGGCGCCGACCGACAGCCCCGCCCCGAGCGCGGCATGAATGCGCGCCAGCTCCGGCAATCCGACGTTCCAGAACGCCATGCCCATCACCGCCAGTTCCTTGGACATCGCCTTGCGCGCGTCGATTTCGGTGCGGCCGCGATTGCCGATCACGACGATGCGCGCGCCATGAGCAGCGACGGTGAGATCGTTGTCGAGGTTGACGTTGGCCAGGCTGTCGAGAATCACGTCGGGTCCCCGCCCGCCGGTCAGCTCCTTCAGTCGATCGAGATAGCCGGTCTCGCGGTGGTTGAGCACATCGCTCGCGCCCTGCGCTTTGACGATGCGCCTGACCTTCGGCCGTGCTCGCCGTGCCGATCACGCGCGCGCCCCACGCGCTGGCGATTTGCGTCGCGGCAAGGCCCACGCCTCCGCTGGCGCCATGGATGAAGACGGTCTCGCCGGGCTGCATGCGCGCGCGCTCGTGCAGCGCGCGCCACGCGGTCACGTAGGGCACATTCATCGCCGCACCCTGCGAGAAGCTTGCGCGATCGGGCAGCGGGTGCACCTGATGCGGCTCGCACACGACCTTCTCCGCATACGCGCCGTAGGCGCGGTGCGTCGCGGTGCCGCCGATGTAAACGCGATCGCCCTTGCGCACGGCGGTCGACGTCGGCGCCGATCGCTTCGACACGCCTGCGCCGTCCGCGCCCGGGCTGTACGGCAGTGGCGGCTTGATCGCGTATTCGCCCGTGAGCATGTAGGTGTCGTACGGGTTGACGCCCGACGGCGTGCATCCGAACCAGCACCTGCCCGCGATCCCGGCAAGGGATCTGGCACGTCTTCTAGCGACATGGCCTCGGGGCCGCCGAATTGCACGCACGACGATGGCTTTCATGGTCAGCGATCGTAACGCGGTTTTCGCGGGGCGAACGGCTGGGCCATGTGAATTCGCGGGCGTCGAAAGTCGGGACTCGATCGGGCGCCGCGGATACACTTGGGCGTGGACTGGTTGTCGCGGCTGGAAACGCCGGCGAACGCGCTGGCAGTTCTGACGGCGATGATCACGCCCGCAGTGCTGATCTCGGCGTGCGGCGCGCTGATCTTCTCCACCGGCACACGTCTCGGCCGGGTGATCGATCGCGTCCGGTTTCTGACCGCCAGATTCGAAGAGCTCGCGCGCAACCCCGAAGCGGACGAGATGGCCGATGAGCGGCGTGCCCTGTTCTTCAGTCAGCTCGATCGGCAGATGTCACGCGCGCGGCTGATTCAGCGCGCGATGGTCGCGTTTTACACCGCGCTCGGCACGTTCGTCGCGACGACCGTGGCCATCGCCGTCACCACTGCCGTTGCTCGCAACTACACCTGGGTCGCAGTGGTGTTCGGGCTCACCGGGGCGATGTTCATGCTCTACGGCAGCGTGCTGCTCATCATCGAGTCGCGCATGGCGCTGGCGGCGATCCTGAGCGAAACGGATTTCGTCGCGAAGGTCAGCCGCCACTACGCCGGCGATCAGGTGCAGCAAGCCCGAGGGCGGCCCGTTCACCTGGTTGGGCCGCAAGATTGGTTGATTGCCACCCCGCGCAGCGGTCCTCGTTTTACACATCGCGCAGCGCATCGAGTGGGCTGACGCGGACCGCGCGGCGCGCGGGCGCCCAGGTCGCGATCAATGCCACCACTGCGAGCGCGCCGGCGACGGCGGCAATCGTGCGCGGATCGCGCGGCGCCACGTGGTACAGCATCGATGCGCATCGCGCGCGTCGAGAGCAGGCTCGCGCCGATGCCGAGGCCGATCGCCAGTCACCGTCAGCGTGGCGCCCTGTCCCAGCACCAGTCGCATCAGATCGCCCGGGCTGGCGCCGAGCGCGGCGCGCACGCCGAGCTCACGCGTGCGCGTCGCCACCGCATACGCCATCACGCCGTAGGTGCCGATGGCGGCGAGCAGCAGCGCGGTGAGGGCGAAGATCGTCGACCAGCGTGGTATTGAAACGTCGCGGCGCCAGCGCGGTGCCGACGATCTCGTCGATAGGTGCGGATGCGCGTGACCGCCTGATTCGGATCGGCGCGGCGGATCGCATCGCGCACCATCGGCGCGCGCGCGGCCGCGTCGCCGTCGCTCCACACGGTGAACGACAGGAACGGCCAGCGTTCGTCGTTCTGCGTGATCGGAATGTAGAACGTCGGGATCGGCGGCGCTCTCGACGAATCGGTAGCGCATGTCGCCGACGACGCCGACGATCTCGGCGTCCGATTGCCGCCGAACTGCATGCGGCGTCCGATCGGATCCTCGCCGCGGAAGTAGCGATCGGCGAATGCCTGGTTGACGATGGCGACTGGCGGCGTGCTCGCCTGATCGGTGGCAGCGAACGCGCGGCCCCGCACCAGCGTCGCGCCGATCGTGCGGAAGAAGTCCGGCGTGATCACCTGAAAGTCGGCGTTGTCCTCGAGCCCGGGTCCTTTCTCGGGCCGGCCAGGGATGCTGATCCCGCGATTGGGCGCACCGGTCAGCGGCGACGTAAAGCTCGCCGCGGCGGCGCGGACGCCAGGCGTGGCTGCAGCCGCTCGAGCACGTCGTTCGACGAATTGCATCTTCGGCGTGGTGTCGATGCTGAAATTCGCCCGGCTCGATCGGCTTGCAGATACCGATCCGGCGCGAGACTCAGGTCGGCGGCGATGCGGCCGTCGATCGGCGAAGCCGAGCTCGACGCGCTGACGATGCGACGAAGCTTGCGAGCAGCAGCCCCGCGCCGACGAGCAGCACCTGCGCCAGCGCCAGCTCGGTGACGACGATCGCGTGATGCCAGCGTTTGACGCTGCGGCCGCCGGCGATGCGCAGCATCGCCTGCATGCGACGGCGGCGCGCGCGCGAGCGTCTGAAACGCCGGGCCGAGGCCGAAGATCGACGCGGTCAGCGAGCGTGACAGCCGATCGTGAACGCGAGGACCGTCGGGATCGATCGCGATCGTCCTGCACCCGCGGCAGCGTGTCCGGCGCCACGCGCGACGAGCGCGTCGAGACCCCAGCGCGCGAGCAGCGAGCCCGAGCACGCCGCCGGGAACGGCGATGACCAGCGTCTCGGCCATCAGCTGCCGCACAAGCCGCGCGCGTCCGGCGCCAAGCGCGATCGCGCATCGCGATTTCGCCTTGCCGGCCGGCCGCCTGTCCGAGCAGCAGATGCGCGACGTTCGCGCACGCGATCAGGAGCATCATGCCGACGGCGAGCTGCAGCAGCAGCAGCAGCTGGCCGCACGTCGCCGACGATTGCTTCGTGCAGCGGCACGACGTTGACGCCGAGGCCGGCGTTGGTGTCGGGATACGCGCGCGCCAGCTCCGCCATCATCGCGCTCAGCTCCTGCTGCGCCGCTGGCGCGATCACGCCGGGCGCGAGACGGCCGACGACGAAGATGATGTGCGAGTCGCGCACGGCGGTGAGGTCGCCGCCGAACGGGAACGTGCGCGGCACGCCGCGATCGCCGCTGAGCCAGACGTCGATCGGCCGCGCTCTGCAGCGGCGACTCGAAGTCCGACGGCATGACGCCGACAATCGTGTACGGCGCGGCCGTCGAGCACGATCGTGCGGCCGAGGACGTCCGGCGACGCCGCCGAAGACCCGCGTCCAGAAGCCATCGCTCAGCACCGCCGCCGCGGCCGCGCCAGGCTCATCGTCTGCGGGCAGCAGCGTGCGGCCGACGAGCGGCCTGCGCGCCAAGCGTGGTGAAGAACGTGCCCGACGCGCCGAGCGCGCGCAGCCGCTCGGCTTCGCCGTGCCCGCTCAGTGTCGGCGCGAACTCGTCGAAGGCGGCGAGCGACGCAAACGAGCGCGACTCGCGCCGCCAGTCCACGAAATTTGCCGGCGCGACCCAGCGCTCCGGCGTTGTCGCGCGCTGGTTTCCCACACGATCACGAGCCGATCGGGATCGTCGTAGGGCAGCGCGTTGAGGACGACACTGTGCAGCACGCTGAAGATGGCGGTATTGGCGCCGATGCCGAGCGCCAGCGACAGCACCGCGGCTGAGTCGAGAGCACCGGCATGTCGCCGGAACGTGCGAAAGCCGAGGCGAATATCGTTGAGCATGGAGCTGGACTCACTGGATAGAATGCGCGGATGATTCGCTTCCTCTATTTGACGGTGGCTGGCGGCCGTTTGTCTTCTCCGGATGCAGACGCAGTCGGCGCAGGCGCCCAACCCGCTCGCTGCCGACATCGATCGGATCACGCAGGAAACGACTGCCGCTGGTGGTCGCCTGGCGCCGCGATTTTCATCAGCACCCCGAGCTCGGCAATCGCGAGGTCCGCACGTCGAAAGTCATCGCCGACGAACTCCGCAAGCTTGGCTACGAGGTCACGACCGGCGTGGCGCAACACAGGCGTCGTCGGCAGTGTTGAAGGGCGGCAAGCCCGGACCGGTCGTGGCGCTGCGCGCCGACATGGACGGCCTGCCGGTAACCGAGCAGGGCGATCTGCCGTTCAAGTCGACCGCAGAAGGCCGAGTGGAACGGCCAGCAAGTCGGCGTGATGCACGCCTGCGGCCACGACAACCACATGGCGATCCTGCTCGGCGCGGCAACCGTGCTTCGCCAAGCTGCGCAACCAGTTGCCCGGCACGATCAAGCTGATCTTTCAGCCCGCGGAAGAAGGGCCGCCGGCTGGCGAGACGGGCGGCGCCGAGCAGATGGTCAAGGAAGGCGTGCTCGACAATCCGAAGGTCGACGCGATTTTCGGGCTGCACGTGTTTCCGCGGCCCTGCCGGGTCGATCGCGTATCGGCCGGGACCGCTGATGGCGAGCGGCGACTCGTTCACGATCAGGATCACGAGGCAAGCAGACGCACGGCGCGGTGCCGTGGGGCGGCGTCGATCCGATCGTGATCGGCGCGCAGATTGTCACCGCGCTGCAGACGATCGTGAGCCGAACGGTCAATATCGCCGAAGCGCCGGCGGTCGTCACGATCGCGACGTTTCACGGCGGCGTGCGATCCAACATCGTCCCGGACGGAGCCGAGCTGAGCGGCACGATCCGCGACCTTTGGCGAAGAGGCTGCGCAAGGACATCCGCCGTCGCTTCGGACTGATGCGCCAGGAACATCGCCGAGGCCGCGGGCGGATCGGTCGAGATCACCTACGGCCTCGGTTACCCGGTCGACGATCAACGATCCGAAGCTCACCGAACGGATGGTGCCGACGTTGACGCGCGTTGCCGGCGCTGACAACGTGCGCATCGCGACCGCTGACGGGAACTGCGGAGGACTTTTCATGCTTCCAGCACAAGGTGCCAGGGATGTTCTTCTTCCTCGGCGTGACGCCGCGCGATCAGGATTGGACCAAAGCGGCGCAGAACCACTCGCCGCTGTTCTTTGCCGATGAGAGCGCGCTGCCGGTGGGTGTCCGCGCACTTGCCAGTCTTGCAGCCGACTACCTACTTCAGAACAGCCGCTGATCGCCGAACGGCGATCCATTCGGTCAGCTGCCTTTTGTGAGCGGCGAGGCTGGACTGAATTTCCTGTGTCGTGATCCTCGTCGCCAGCGGATCGCTCGCCAGATGCGTCCAGGGACCGGGTTCCGCGAACGCGTAGTCGCCAAACACGAGCACGGGCGTGCCGCGCACGAGCACGCTGCGCTTGTCGGGGCTGAGCGTCCACGTTTCGGACCAGTCGTACACCCATTTCGCGTCGCCCTCGAGGAGGCGGACGCACGCGTGACTCGCGGGATACCCAGGGAGCGCGAACTGGTGGAACGAGACTCCGGATTCGTTGATGAAGTTCACGTACCACGGGAGCAACCATTCCCGATTGTCCGAGCTTCGCCGAAGCTTCGACTTCCAGTTGGTTGCGAAGAGGCCCGCCGGTGTCGGCGACGCTTCGCGTCCAGTGCTGACGGGTCCCCACCGTACGAGCGTGCCGCCCTCGTATGCCGCAGACGCCTGCACGCGGCGCGAGACGATCAGCACACGTGGTAGATCGAACTCCGCGATCAGCGACGCTGGAAAGGGCGACAACGCCATGAGCGACGCAAACGTTTCAGGCACGACAATCACGGAGTCTTGCGAAGATGCGCGAGGTCAATCCGGTTGACGCGAAGCACCGCGTCGAACCCGTCGACGCCGAACGTCCTTCTGAGTTCGGTAATCGTGACGGGGCCTTCGACGCGGACCTCGCGATACCGAACCGGTGGAGCGCTCGGCGATTCCTGAGCGAGAACGGCAGTGGGAATGAATGCCCAGAACACCCAGCTCTTCAACAATGGGAGACGGTCACGCTTGGCTGCCTGACGTTCAGACGACCGAGCGGCGCCAGCGGTCGTGGCGGCGTGGGTCTCGAGCCCCGCGCTGCGTCCGCCGATCTAGTTGCTGTGCCGCGCAGGCTGAACGTAGCGCGGACTTTCAGGAGCGCGAATCTGCTAGGATCTGCCTCCCGCCCGTTTCAAAAAAAGGAGCGTCCCATGAATTTCAGCCGTCGTGAGTTCTTGACACTTCGTCCTCGCTCGCCCTGACCGGCTGGCGACATGGCGCGCGCCGCTCTTCGGTCAGGCCGCTCGACAGCCGGCGCCGCCTACCGTCACCAAATTCGAAGACCTGCGGCGCAACGTCGGCATCTTCACCGGCCGCGGCGGCACGATCGGCTGGTTTGCAACGCCCGACGGCGCGATTGGCCGTCGATTCGCAGTTTCCCGACACCGCGACCGGCGTGCGTCGAGGGGCTCAAGGCGAAGTCGCCCAAAGGCATCCAGATGCTGATCAACACGCACTATCACGGCGATCACACGGGCGGGAATCAGGCATTCCGGCCGGCGGTCAAGAGCATCGTCCAGCAGGAGCGTTGCGCAAAGCTGCTACAAGGAGTTCACGGACGAAGGCCGGCACGGCCGCGCAGCAGGCCTACGCCGATGTCACCTTCGGCGAGAGCTGGTCGCGCGACCATCGGCGACGAAAAGGTGTGGGCGCAATTACTACGGTCCCGGGCACACCGGCGGCGACGCGGTGATCTTCTTCGAGAAGGCCAACGTCGTGCACATGGGCGATCTGATGTTCAACCGACTGCATCCGCGCGTCGATTGGCCGAGCGGCGCGTCGATCAAGAACTGGTCAGCCTGCTCGAGAAGGTCGCCAAGCAAGCACAAGCGACGCGACGTTCATCTTCGGTCACGCGAAAGCGGGCGCTGCCGTCACCGGCCGATGCGAAAGAGCTGCTCTACTTGCGTGACTACTTCACGGCCGTGCTCGATCACGTGCAGCAAGGGCATCGAGCGCCAAGCAGACCAAGGAACAGATCGTCGGCATCCGAGAGCTGCCCGGCTTCCCGATCACGTCGAGCAGCGGACAGGTGCTCACGCTTGACCGGCGTGCTCGACCGCCGCCTACGAGGAGCTCGGAGGCAAGTAAACCCTCGAATGACGTCACGCAGTCACCGATTGGCGCTCGCCTGGTCGCTCGTCGCCGCGGCCATCGCAGCCTGTGCCCGCGCGCAGATCGCACCCGAACCGACGGTCCGTTCGATCGCCTGGTGTTCCGCAACATCGGCCCCGCGACGCCGTCGGGGCGCGTCGACGATCTCGCCGTGCTCGAGAGCAATCCGGCGGTGTTCTACGTCGGCGGCGCGACGAGCGGTGTGTGGAAGACCATCAACAACGGCACCACGTTCACCCCGGTTTTCGACGACGAGAGCACGGCCTCGATCGGCGACGTCGCGATCGCTCCGACCGACGCCAATCTCGTCTGGGTCGGGACCGGCGAGAACAACAACCGGCAGAGCTCGTCGTGGGGCGACGGCGTCTTCAAGTCGACCGACGGCGGCAAGACGTGGCGCAACATGGGACTGCGCAACAGCACCGCGATCGCGCGCATCATCGTCGACCCGGTGGATTTCAACGTCGTCTATGTCGCGGCGCTCGGCAATCTCTGGGCGGCGAGGCGGCGACCGCGGGGTCTACAAGACCGACCGACGGCGGCCAGACGTGGCAGCACACGCTCATCGTGGACGACGACACCGGCGCCACCGAGCTGGTGATGGATCCATCGAACAACAAGGTGCTCTACGCGGCGACCTACCAGCGGCGGCGCGCGCAGTGGGGCATGAACGGCGGCGGCGTCGGCAGCGGCATCTGGAAGATCGACCGATGCCGGACAGACGTGGACGAAGATCGAAACCGGACTCCCGGCGGGGCCCAAGGGCCGCATCGGCATGGACGTCTGGCGCGCGAATCCCAACGTGCTCTACGCGCGCGTCGAGCACGAGACGGAGAGCGGCATCTATCGCTCGGACGACGCCGGCGCGAGCTGGCGCAAGATGAGCAACACCAATCCGCGGCCGATGTACTTCAGCCAGATCCGCATCGATCCGCAAGACCGATTCGCGGATTTACGTGCTCGGCGTCTCGCTGCACGTTTCGGACGACGGCGGCCGCACGTTCCGCGACGACGGCGCGCGCAACATCCACGTCGATCACCACGCGATGTGGATCAACCCGAACAATCCCGACCACGTCATCATCGGCAACGACGGCGGCGTGAGCATCTCGCACGATCGCTCGGCGACGTGGGTGTGGATGAACAACCTGCCGTTCGCGCAGTCCTATCACGTCACCTACGACATGCAGACGCCGTATCACGTCTGCGCCGGCCTGCAGGACAACAACACCTGGTGCGGCCCGAGCGCGGTGCGTACCAACAGCGGCATCACCAACGACGACTGGTACGTGATCAGCGGCGGCGACGGCTTTCAGCCGCTGCAGGATCCCAGCGACGCGCGCATCATCTACGGCGAATCGCAGGATGGCCGCATGAGCCGCATCGATCGCGTCACGAACGAGCGCAAGACCGATCCGGCCCGGAGCCGGCCGAAGGCGAGCCGGCGCTGCGCTGGAACTGGGACACGGCGATGCAGATGTCGCCGCACGACCCAGCGACGATCTACGTCGGCGCCAATCGGCTGTTCAAGTCGACCGATCGCGGCCACTCGTGGAAGGCGATCAGCGGCGACCTGACCACCAACACCAACCGCAACCGGCTCGCGATCATGGGCTTGGGCGACGAGGACATCAAGATCGCCAAGCACGACGGCGTGATCGTCGTTCGGCAATCTCGTCACCGATCGCGGAATCGCCGGTCAAGGCCGGCATTCTCTGGACCGGATCGGACGACGGCGTCGTCAGCGTGTCGCGTGACGCCGGCGCAACGTGGACCAACGTGACCGCGAAGATCTCCGGCGTGCCGAAGTGGACCTACGTCTCGAAGGTCGCGCCGTCACGATTTGCCGAGGGCACCGCCTACGTCACCTTCGACGGACATCGCGGCGGCGACTACGCCACCTACGCCTTCGTGACCACCGACTTCGGCGCCACGTGGCAGTCGATCGCCAGCAACCTGCCGAAGGGCGAAGTCGTCCGCACGATTGCCGAGGACATGAAGAACGCCGACGTGCTCTACATCGGCACCGAGACCGGCGTTGTGGGTGACGACCGACTCGCGGCAAACAGTGGACGCGGGTCAAGGCGAACCTGCCGACCGTGCCGATCTACGAGATCGCCCTGCACCCGCGCGACAACGACATGATTCTCGCCACCCACGGCCGCGCGCATCTGGATCCTCGACGATCTGCCACGCCGTTTCAGCAGTGGGCGAAGGCGGAGACCGCCGATGCGTTTGTCGTTCGAGCCCGCGCCGGCGGTGGCCTTCAATCAGGCCAACGATCAGATGAAGAACTTCGAGGGCGACCGGCGTGTTCCTCGGGCCGAACCCGTCAGCCGGGCGTCGCGCTGGTCTACCGGCTTGACGGCCGACGCGAAGGAGGTCAAGGTCGATCGATCCGCGACGGCGTCGAATGCGGTCGTGCGGGAGATCTCCGGCGATGCGGTAAAGGACCGGAACAAGGCGGGCATCAACACGGTGCAGTGGGATCTGCGGCACGAGCCGCTCGCGCCGCTGCGCAATCAGCCGGCACCGCAGGGCGGCGGCGGTGGCGGCGGCGGGTTTGGCGGCGGCGGCAACAACGGTCCGTTCGTCCTTCCCGGCACGTATCGCGCCACGGTGAGCGTCGACGGTCGCGAAGCCAACGTGGTCGAACGTCGCGGTCACCGGCGATCCCGCCATCGAAATCACCGACGCCGATCGAAAGACCTGGCACGACACGGCTCTCGCGCTGCACCAGATGCAGCGCAACGCCAACGACGTGGCCGATCAGGTCGCCGAGGCCTGGACGCGGTTCCAGGCGATCGAGCAGCAGGCGAAAGGACAGACACTGCCGCCGGCGCTGAAGACGCAGCTCGAGGCGGTTCGTAAGGAGCTCGAAGGCGTGCGGCTTCGGCTCGGACTCGCGGGCGGCGGCGGTGGTGGCGGTGGCGGCGGCTTCGCGGCGGCAATCAGCAGAACATGCGCGGCCGTATCGGACAGCTCAAGGGCGGCGATCATGAACTCGACGTCGCTGCCCACTGAAGTGCAGATGCGGCAGAAGCAGGAGATCGAAGCGGCGTGGCCGAAGGTTGCCGCGGAAGCGAACGCCGCCGATCGGCAAGCTGCCCGCGCTGGCGCGCGACGTCGTCAACGCGGTGTTCCGGCCGACGCAATAACGCTCGTAGGACTCGCGCCTGCGGCACTCGTCGGACTCGTCGCTGGCGCGCGTCCCGGCGCCCCCTCGCACGAGACGCCAAACGCGCCGAGTCCCACAACGCCGCGAAGCGGCGAGTCACAATGCGGGTCCTCGTTCAGTCGCGAGAGTACGGCGACAGCCTCGGCCGGAATGCGCGCACGTTCCTGCTGTAGTCGGTCCACGCCGTTCCAAAGCGCTTGGCAAGGTGGCGCTCTTCGCGCGGGCGTACGCGAAAGTACATCCACGCGCCGACCGCCGCGACGTAGAGCAGCACCGGCACGGATCCCATCGCCACGCCCACCGCCGTGCCCTGCCCGAGCAGCGCGATCGCAAGCGGATTGCGCACATGCGCGTACGGCCCGGTGACCACCAGGCGACGCGCCTCGTCCATCGGCAGCGGCGTGCCTCGTCCGGCAATCGCCAGAGTCAACGCAGCCCACAGTCCGAGCGCGGCGAACAACGCAAACCCGACGGCGGCCGTTTGCGGGTAGCCGGGGAACCGCTGAATCGCGAGGTCGATCTCGACGATGGAGATGCCGATCGGCAGCGCGATCACCGCCATGAACCAGAAGACGACAAGCTCGAACAGCGTTTTCGCAACGTTCCACAACGGCCGAGCCGGTCGTGCGACACGGTAGAGCGAGTCGGGCACGACCTGGACCGTTGCAAGAAGCGTGTCGTTGTCAGGATCAGGTTTCAGGTTTTAGGGATCAGGGATCAGGGATCAGGGATCAGGGATTCAGGGACCCGGCGCCAAATGCCCGGTGTCGGAGGTGCCAGGTGTCGGTCGTCCGGGCGATGCCGATGCGGCGACGAGAGCCCGGATCTTCGTCGTCCAGATGTAGAGCAGAATGACCCCGACGATCGTGAGCCCGATGGAAAGGCCGATCCACAGGCCAATCACCCCGAATCCGAGGGCGAAGCACAACAGATAGCCAACCGGGAGCCCAAAGAGCCAGTGTCCCGCCAGGTTGGTGATCATCGGAGTGCGCGTATCGCCCAATCCTCGAAGCGTCCCCGTGACCACGCCCTGCATCCCGTCGAACAGCTGAAACAGCGCGCCCACGAAGAGCAGCGACGAGCCAATCGCGACCACCTCGGCCTCGCGCGAAAACAGCCCGATCAGCACGCGCGGCATCGCCAGAAACATCGCGGCCGTGCAGGCCATGAAGCCGACACCCAGCAGGATCGCCATCCAGCCGGAAGCGGCGGCGCGCGCGGGGAGGCCGGCGCCTATCGCGTGCCCGACGCGCACGGCTCCCGCCGACGAGAGACCCAGCGGGATCATGAAGGACACCGCGATGATGTTGAGCGCGATCTGATGCGAGGCGACGGCAACCGGCGTCAGCTTCCCCGCCAGTGCCGAAGCGGCCGCGAACACCCCGACCTCCAGCGTGATCTGCGCGGATGCCGGGAAGCCCAGCGCCAGGAGATTTCGCAAGTCGGCTCGTATCGATGAGCGCGTTTCGGTCGCAGCCGGTACGACAGTCTTCTTCCGCGCCATCCTCACCGCAACCAGCAGCACCCCCACCATGTAAATGCGCGAGACCAACGTCGCCCATGCCGAGCCGACGACACCGAGCGCCGGGAAATCCCGCGTGCCCGTGAATCAAGATCCAGTTGAACGTCGCGTTGACCGCATTGGCGCTGAGCAGCGCGAACATCACCGGCGTGACGATGTGCACGCCCTGCAAGTAGCGGCGGAACGCCGCATAGAACAGCAGAAACGGCGTGCTCCAGATCAGCACGGAGAAGTACGACGAGCATGAGCGGCGTCACATCCGGATGGAAGCCCAGCTTTGGAATGGCGGCGCGGACGAGAAGACCGAGCACGATGAAGAGCGGCGAAAGCAGCGCCGCGAGCGCGGCGCCGCGATTGAGCCATCGCCGGGTGTCGCCGTAGCGTCCGGCGCCGTAGGCCTGCGAAACCAGCGTGTCGAGCCCGAGAAACAGCCCCATGCCGAAGACCGCGAGCGCAAAGTGCAGCGAATTGCCCACGCCGACGGCGCCAATGGCGACCGGGCCGAGCGGGCCCACCATCAGCGTGTCGACGACGCCCATGCCCATCCACCCGAGCTCGGCGAGAATCACCGGTGCGGCAATGCGGAGCATGGGTTTCAGCTCGTGGCGAAACAACCCCTCCCTATCCCCCTCTCTCCCTACGTCCCTATGTCCTCACGTCCCTGTGCCCTCACTCCCTACGTCCTCACGTCCCTACTGCGACGTCTGCGAAGGAAGCGTCGGCATTTGCTCCTTCGTAAACCGCGGCAGCTTTTCGTCGCGCATCGCGAGGTGATATACGGCGGCGGCAATCGCCATCGCGGACTGCTGCGCGTCGGTCTCGATGATGCGCTCGTAGGTGTCGAGGTTGGTGTGCCAGGTGTACGTGCCGTACTCGATCGGGTCCTGCTGCACGCCGATGCCGGGCAGGCCCGCTTCGTTGAACGACGTGTGATCGGATCCACCGCGGCTGCGGCTGCGCGTCGTCGTCGCGCCCATCACGCCGGAGTCAGCGAATGGCGCGATGGCGGCACGAAGAATGGCAGCGGCTTCCGGCGGACCGAACACCGTCATGCCGCGCGCGCGCCCCGTGCCAGAGTCGATGTTGAAGTAGCCGGCAAAGTTCGCGTAATCGGGCTTCGGATTTTCGAACGTGCCGAAGTGCTCCTTGACGTACGCCTGTGAGCCAAGCAGCCCCTGTTCCTCTCCGGTCCACAGCGCGACGCGGATGGTGCGCCGCGGCCTTGCGCCAGCCGCCTGCAGGATGCGGATCGCTTCGAGCATCACGGCGCAGCCGATGGCGTTGTCGGTCGCGCCCGTTGCCGCGTGCCACGAGTCGAGATGCCCGCCGAGCATCACCACTTCCTGCGCCTGGTCGCTTCCCGGAATCTCGGCGACGACGTTGTACGACGTCCGTCCCTCTGGATACGATCGATTGACGATGTTCAGCTCGAGCTGCACCTCCGTGCCATCCGCGAGCAATCGCGACATGCGTCCGTAGTCCTCGTTGCGAACGACGAGTGTCGGGACCGCCTTGCTGACGTCGAACGTGCGGTTGTTGAACGCGCGGATCTGTCCGTGATCGCGTCCGGCGTCGTTGAGACGTGCGACCGCGCCGGCGGTGACCAGGAACTGATTGATTTCCTCAGTCACCTGATTGGCCGTCAGAAGGTTACGGTCAGGAGTCGGCGTCGCCGGAGCTGGACCGCCGCGGCCGGACGAAGTCGGATTCGTCGGGTCGTACTGTGCGCGCAGGTCCGCGTCCTCACGTCGAAGCGCCGTTTTGTTGATTGTGACTGGAACCTTCGTCAGCGCTCCGAGCATGACGATCTTGCCTTTGACCTTCGCGCGGTTCGCGTCGAAGAATGCGGCGAGTTGTTCCTTCGTCACCCGCCCCGGATCCGCGAGCTGAACAACCGAGGCAGTGACCGGTCCAGTGGTACCTGGCGTCCACGCCAGCGCTTCGACGACCAGCGAGTCCTTGACCGGCGACACGATAAACGCGGAAGTGCGCTCGTTGAGCCAGCCGGGATGCCCGAAGTCCCACGGTTCGAGATGCGCGTTCTTGAGTCCCCATTCGCCCGCGCGCTTCACGACCCAGTCACCCGCCGCTTTCGCATTCGGCGAGCCCGTCAGCCGCGGACCATAGACATCAGTCAGCATGTGCAGCGTGTTGAGGATCTGCGACCGTTCCATCGCCTCGCGACGGATCCTCCAGACCATGTCGTCGTCGATCTGTTCCTGCGCTGGCATCGTCGTGGCGAGGACCGCCACGGCAGACGCGACGAGCAGAATCGTGCGGCGCATAACTCCTCCGGGACCACGACTGTACCACGCCCGAGCGCGCGAACCTGCCCTGCTATGATCGAGCGGTAATGCAGATCTTGAAATCCGCTGTTTTGAAGCCCGGCGTGTCGCCGGAGGATCTGCCGGGACCGCGGCCCGGCGACGTCGCCGATGCGGCCAGCGGTCATGTCGTGCGCGGCAAGGCGCTGATCTTCTGGGATCCCCGGCAGTCGGACAAGAAGCTCGATGCGATCGATACGGATCAGATCACGCCGGCGACCGATTGCGTGTCGGAAAGCCTGGCCACGCTCGATGAGCGGTGGAAGGCCGGCGCGTTCCGGTATCTGATGCCCGACTTCCGGCAGCGTGTCCATGCAGGCGAGACCTTCGTCATCGCCGGCGATCGGTTTGCGATCGGGTCGTCGCGCGAGATGTCACCCGCAGGCCTGAAGGCCGTCGCGGAAGAAGCCGGCCGCGAGATGGTCGTCGTCTGCGGCAACAACATGGGCGACATCTTCCGGCGCAACGCGCTCAACCTGGGTTTGCACGTTGTCCAGAGCGCCGAAGCGGTCGCCGACGCCGAGGACGGCGACGAGTTCAGCTTCGAGCCGGTGTCGCGGCGCATCACGAATCTGACGAAAGGCAAGTCGTACGATCCCGTGGCGCTCACGGCCAAGGAAGACGAGCTCCGCCAGAGTGGAGGCATCTTCGCCGTCGGCCGGCGCGAGTTTCGATCGTCCTTCGAACGCGTGCCCGAGATCCTCTGGCCCGCCGAGACGCTCGCGCGCCGGATGTCCACGACCGAGCAGATCATCTGGGCGCACCGCGTGGACAAGAGCGGCGAGGTGAAGGCCGGGGCGACGCTGCGCGTGTACGCGGACCTGCTCCCCGGCTCCGACGGCACCGCACCGTTTGCCATTCACACCTTCAACCAGATCACCGGCGGACGCGCGACCTTTCCGCGCCAGGCGGCGGTCGCCAACG
Source organism: uncultured Acidobacteriota bacterium (assembly GCA_963807105.1). Taxonomy (GTDB): domain Bacteria; phylum Acidobacteriota; class Vicinamibacteria; order Vicinamibacterales; family UBA2999; genus DASPWV01. The sequence goes on from CAWEAM010000005.1 coordinate 401,475, forward strand.
ATCACTTCGTCTTCACCGGCAAGCAAGACGACGACAAGCAGACGCAGATCGGACGGCAGTTTGCCGAGGAGCATCAGATCCGCAAGCCGTACTACGCCACGCCGGGCGACGGCATCTTTCATTTCTACTTTCCTGAGCAGGGCCTCGTCGTCCCGGGGCAGTTCATTCCTGGCGCCGATTCGCATTCCCGCGCCTACGGCGCGTACGGCGCGGTCGGGATCGGCGTCGGATCGACGACGCTCGGCTTCGGCTGGTCCACCGGCTACATCTACTTCACGATGGCCAGACAGAGGCGCGTGCGTTTCACCGGCCGGCTGCGGCCGTGGGTCACCGGCAAGGACATCGTCCTCGAGCTGCTCCGGCGGTGGGGTGCGAGGCAGTCGCAAGGCATGTCCGTGGAGCTCGTCGATGCCGGGAAGCAGCTGCCGATCGCTTACCGCAACACGATCGCGAACATGATGGCCGAAGCCGAAGCGCTCAACGGCATCTTCGCGCCCGACGACATCACCTATGCATGGTATCGCTCGAAGGGGATGACCGACCTTCCATATCCGCCGATTGCGTGCGGCGAGGATGCGGTGTTCGAGATCGACGAGGAGCTCGCGCTGGGCGACGTCACCGCGATGATCGCCAAGCCGTTCAGTCCGGGGAACGCATTCCCCGCCGAAGAAGTCGCGCGCGAGCGGATCACCTTCGACAAGGCGATGATCGGTTCGTGCACAAACGGCAGCTACGACGATCTGCTGTCGGCGGCGCTCGTGCTCGTCGCCGCCCGCCGGCGAGGCATGAAGAAGGCGGTCAGGGAGTTCGTCGTGTTTCCCGGATCGGGCGGCGTCAAGCAGCAGATCGAGCGTGCCGATCAGCGTCTGGGCGGCGAGTCGATTGCCGACGTCTTTCGCAGCGTCGGGGGGGAAATCCGTCACTCGTGGTGCGGCCCCTGTTTCGGTCAGGGATCGGATGCGCTCGAAAAGGGAGAACGCGCGATCACATCGTTCAATCGCAACTGGCAGAATCGCATGGGGGTTGGCGGCGAAGGATACCTCGCCAGTCCGTCGGTAGTTGCCGCGTCGGCCCTCATCGGTTACATGGCGCCGCCCACCGAGCTCGGCATCGAGTGGGATGCGGAGCGGTTTGGCCTGTAAGCCAGCCTCAATCCCTCAATTCACTTGAGTTGCCGAACGCGGAATCACCTCCATGCCGCGTCGCAGACGCTGTAGATTAGGACCACTTTCTGGGGGTCGCCGATGCCGAGCCGCTCACTCGCAGTTCGCACCACGATCGTTGTCGCCCTGGGTGTGTGCACGACGCTCACACCATCAGCGCAGTCGACGAAGCGTGCGCTCACCCATGCCGACTACGACGCGTGGCGATCGATCTTCACGCCGACGCTGACACGCGACGGGCGCTTCCTCGTCTACTCGTTCATGCCTCAGGACGGCGACGGCGAGCTGATTGTCCGCGACGTGAAGACGGGGCAGGAGCGCCGCGAACCGGTCGGTGCGCTACCTCCGCCCCCGCTCCCCAATGCGGAGGAGGTCACGGACGAGCCGCCGGCGCCCCGTAGCATCCGCATCCTGACGACGAGTGACAGCCGGTTTCTGATCGCGACGTCGTTTGCCACCAAGGCGGCAACCGAACAGGCACGTCGCGAGCGGAAGCGCGCCGAGGAGATGCCCAAGGGCGACCTGGTCGTCATGAACCTCGCGTCGAATGCGGTGCTGCGTCTGCCCGCGGCCAGGACGGTGCAAGTTCCCGCGAGGGGCGGTCCGTGGCTCGCGTATCTCAAAGAGGGCGAGCCCGCGCCGCGTGCTTCGGGCGTGTCTGACGCGTCGCCCGAAGGCGGCGGGACCCCGCGCATCGAGTACGGCACCGACCTGGTGCTGCGCGACCTGCCGCAGGGCACGGAGCGCGTGTTTCCAAACGTTCTCGAGTTTGCCTTTGCGCGCGACGGAAAGACGTTGCTCTATGCGGTGTCGTCGAAGACGCCAGAGGACAACGGCGTGTACGCGATCACGCCCGGGTCGGCCGTGGCGCCAACGGCGCTTATCACCGGCAAGGGAAAGTACCTCGCGTTTGATCTGGGACCGCGGCGACACCGAGGCGGCGTTCACCGCCGACCAGACCGTCTATCGCTGGCCGCGCGGTGCGGCGCGCGCGACGGCCGTCGTGTCGAGCGCGACGCCGGGCGTCACCACTCCGTTCGTGGTCAGCGAGCGCGGCACGCTGGCGTACTCGCGAGACGGCAAGAAGCTGTACGTGCCGATGGCGCCGCCGGTGCGTCCCGCGCGCACGCCCGATCCCGCGGAGGATCGGGTGCTCGCCGACCTCTGGCACTGGACCGACGACATCATTCAACCGATGCAGAAGGTGCGCGCCAATCAGGAACGCAACCGCACGTACCGCGGTGTCTACCACATCGACGGCGGAAAGTTCGTGCAGCTCGCAGACGCGACGCTGCGCACTGTCAACCCCAGCGACGACGGCACGCGCGCGTTCGGGTTGGACGACCGGGCATACCGACGCATGGTGGACTACGACGGCGGCTACAACGACATCTATCTGGTGGACACGGCGAGCGGCGGGCGCAAGCTGCTGTTGAAGCAGGTGCGGGGCGGCGGCGGCCCCGGCGGCGGCGGTGGCGGTGGCGGACCGCAGTGGTCGCCCGACGGCAGGTTCGCCGCGTTCTACCAGGAAAAGCACTGGCACATCATCGACGCGGCCGTCGGCACGTCACGCAACGCGACGGGCGCGCTGGGAGTCGCGGTCTATGACGAGGACGACGACACACCCGACCCGGCCGGCAGCTACGGCAATGCCGGCTGGACGAGCGACAGCAAGTCGTTTCTCGTTTACGACAAGTACGACGTCTGGCAGATCTTCGCCGACGGCCAGCCGGCGAAGAACCTGACCGAAGGCGACGGACGCAAGACAAAAGTCGAGTTCCGCCTCCAGCGCCTGGAGAACGACGACAACGACGACGACGCGCGAGGCATTGACAGCACCAAGCCGCTGTACTTGCGCGGGGTGAGCGCGGAAACTCGCGCGTCCGGGTTCTTCAAGGACGGTTTCACCGGCACCGGCACGCCGCAGCGGTTGCTCTGGGGCGACAAGAACTATCGCTTCGCCGCCCGCGCCGCGGACGCCGACGTCGTCGCCGTCACCGCGTCGCGCTTCGACGAGTATCCCGACCTGCACGTCACCGATTCGACCTTCCACACGCTGAGCAAGGCGTCGAACGGCGGCGCGCAGCTGGAGAAGTTCACGTGGGGTACCGGCGAGCTGGTGTCGTTCCGCAACACCGACGGCGTTCCGCTCAAAGCGGCGCTCTACAAGCCGGCGAACTTCGACCCCAAGAAGAAGTACCCGATGCTCGTGTACATCTACGAGGGGCTGTCGCAGAACGTGCACAACTTCGTCAACCCGGCGCCGAGTCATAACATCAACCTCGCGCTTTACGTCGAGCAACGGCTACGTGATCCTCACGCCGGACATCGTCTATACCGAAGGGCAACCGGGGCAGAGTGCGCTCAAGTGCGTCATGCCTGCGGTGGACGCAGTTGTCGAGCGCGGCTTCATCGACGAGAGCCGGATCGGCATCCAGGGGCATTCATGGGGCGGGTATCAGATCGCCTACATGGTGACGCAGACGAATCGGTTCCGCGCAGTTGAGGCCGGCGCGCCGGTGGGCAACATGACCAGCGCGTACTCCGGCATCCGCTGGGGCACTGGTCTGCCACGCCAGTTCCAGTACGAGCAGACGCAGAGCCGCATCGGCAAGCCGCTGTACGACGATCCGCTCGATTTACGTGGAGAACTCGCCCATCTTCCATGTCAAGCGCATTACGACGCCGATGCTCCTGCTGCACAACGACGCCGACGATGCGGTGCCGTGGTATCAGGGCATCGAGATGTACCTCGCGTTGCGCCGCAACAACAAGGAGGCGTACCTCTTCAGCTACAACGGTGAGTTTCACGGGCTGCGGCGCCGGCACAATCAGAAGGACTTCGCCATCCGCATGCAGCAGTTCTTCGATCACTTCCTGAAAGGCGCGCCCAAGCCGGAGTGGATGGAGAAGGGCATCCCGTATATCGAGCGGGAAGAGGAGAAGGATCGCCTCAAGAAAGCACTGTCGCCGACCTCTTCTCAATAGCGCACGACGAGCGCACAACCCGTGAGGGTCCGCGCTCACGTGGACCGACGACGCGTTCACGGCGACAACACCGCCTGCACGGTGTCGGGACAGAATCGCCCGACTGCGCTCGGGAGGCCCGGGCGCCGGTGGTAGGATGCGCGCAGGAGAGCGTATGAAATCCTCGCTGATTCGGCTTGCGGCGGCGGGCTTTCTGCTCGTCGCCGGCCCGGGCCTCCGCGCCCAGACGGCGCCCACGATCAAGTTCACCGACACGAAGCTGTCCAACGGCCTGCGCGTGATCATTTCGGAGGATCGCAGCGCGCCGGTGTATTCGATCGCGGTCCATTACATGGTCGGGCTCCCGCGACGAGCGGAAGGGGCGCACGGGGTTTGCGCACCTCTTCGAGCACATGATGTTCAAAGGCTCCGAAAATGTCGGGCCTGGCGAACATTTCATGCTGGTGTTCAACAACGGCGGCAGCATGAACGGCACGACCAACAAGGAGCGGACGCTGTATTTCGAGACGCTGCCCGCCAATCAGCTCGACTTGGGCATCTTCCTCGAAGCCGATCGCATGCGCTCGCTGGCGATCACCAGGGACAATCTCGACAATCAGCGAAACGCGGTGCAGGAGGAGCGGCGCCTCGGCGTGGACAACCAGCCATATGGCCGCACGTTCGAGGTGGTGGACGAGCTCGCCTACGACAACCCTGCTTACGAGCACTCGGTGATCGGATCGATGGCCGATCTCAATGCCGCGTCGGTGGAGGATGTCGCGTCGTTCTTCAAGACCTACTACGCGCCGAACAACGCCGTGCTCACGATCGTCGGCGACGTGGACACCAAAGTGGCACTCGAGAAGCTGCGGCGGGCGTTCGAATCGATCCCGGCGCAGCCTGGCGTGCCGAAGGTGGATCTCACCGAACCCGCGCAAACGGCCGAGCGACGCCAGATCATCGACGACCCGCTCGCGAAGCTGCCGCGCGCCGACATCGTGTTCAAGGTGCCGCCGCGCCTCACTCAGGACGACGACGCCATCCAGGTGCTCGGGACGGTGCTGTCGGGCGGCAGGAGCTCGCGCCTGTATCAGCAGATCGTGCGCGACCAGCAGTTGGCGCCGACTGTCACTGCCGGACGCAGCGGCGCGATCGGTCCGGGTCTCTTTCGTATCACTGGCACGGTCGTCCCCGGCAAGACCGTTGAAGCCCTCGAGGCGGCGGTTTACGCGGAGATCGAGAAGGTGAAGAACGCGCCCGTAGCCGACTGGGAGATCGAAAAGGCTCGCAACAACGCCAAGCGCGCCGTAGTGACGGGGCTGACGAGCTCGCTCACCCGCGCCACGCAGCTCGCGGAGTTCGCCGCCAGTTACGGCGACCCCGGCTTGATCAATCAGAGCGTGGAGCGCATCGCAAAAGTGACGGCGGCCGACGTGCAGCGCGTCGCCAGGATGTATTTGACGCCGGAGAACCGAACAGTCGTGATCACGCGGCCCAAGGGAATGGCGTCGACGGGAGGTGTCCAATGACGGCGCGGCAACTGGTCCTCGCCGCTGTGGCCGCGACGACGCTCGCGAGCCCTGCGGTGCTCGCGCAGGCCCCGGCAGCGCCGCAGCCGTCGAGCGCCGGCGTGGTGATGAAGGGCAAGGCGCCCGTCTCGGACACGCTGCTCCACATCAAGCTGCCGCGTCCGGCGGTCGCGGACCTGCCCAACGGCTTGCACATCATGGTGCTCGAGGACCGGCGCGCGCCGCAGGTCAGCGTGCAGATCTCGATGCGAGGCGCCGGCGGCTACTACGATCCGCCCGAGCAGGTCGGGCTGGCGGAATTCACGGCGGCGATGGCGCGCGAGGGCACGACCTCGCGCTCGTCCACGGCGATTGCCGAACAGCTCGAGCGGCTCGCCGCAACGCTCACCATCACAGCCGGCCTGTCGTCTGAGGATGCCACGCTCTCCGCCTCGTCGCTGACGGAGCACAGCGACGTCCTGCTCGACCTCGCTGCCGACGTGTTGCTGAACCCGACATTTGCCGACGCCGAGTTCGCGCGCTACAAGACGCAGCGGCGCGCTCAGCTCATTCAGCAGCGCGCTCAGCCCTCCTTCCTGGCCCAGGAGCGCTTCAGCATCGTGATGGCCGGCGATCATCCCGACGGGCGTGTGGCGCCCACCGTGGCCACGCTCGACAAGACAACGCGCGAGGACCTGGTCAGTTTTCACGGCACACGCTACATCCCGGACCATGCCGTGATTGCCGTGGCCGGGGACATCTCGATGGCCGCTGCGATGAAGAAGATCACCGCGCGTTTCGGCGGGTGGAAGAAGGCCGGGGCGCCGGCGCCGCAGGTCAGCGATCCGGCCGTGCTCAACAAAGCCGGCGTCTTCCTAGTCGAGCGTCCGAGCTCGGTGCAAACCAACCTCGTGGTGGGAACCCAGGCGATCAAACGGACCGACCCTGACTACTACGCGCTCACGGTGCTCAACAAAGTAATTGGCGGTGGGCCAACCGGCCGCCTCTTTCGGCATCTTCGTGAGGCCAAGGGTTACACCTACGGCGCGTACTCGAGCGTTGAGGCGCTCCGGTTCCGCGGCGTCTGGGCCGCCAACACCGAAGTGCGCACCGAGGTCACCGATGCCGCGCTTACAGACCTCCTCGACGAGCTGCGCCAGGTCCGCGACGTGCCCGTGCCGGCAAAGGAACTCGCCGACGCCAAGCGATCGCTGGTGGCCGCATTCGCGCTGACGCTCGAGAGCCCGCAAACGCTCCTCAACAACGCGGTCACCGTCTACCGCTACGGTCTCAACGCCGACTATTGGGATCGGTATCCCGAGCGCATCATGGCGATGACGGACGCCGACGTGCAGGCCATGGCGAAAAAGTACCTCGATCCGTCGCGTGTGCAGGTCGTTGCCGTTGGCAACGGCGAAGCGATCGCTCGCGCGCTACGCAAGCTCGGAACGGTCGAGGTGTACGACGCGGAGGGCAAGAAGGTGACGACGTACCAGTGACGAAGTGGTCCATCACGGTGGCGTGTGGCGATGGTTCGTCACGGCCATTCGCTGTAGTAAGTCCGCAACGCGAGTTCGTCAGAATGGTTCGATCGCTCGTTGTGCTGATGCCGATGGTCGCCGCCCTGACGTGGATGAGTGGCGTTCGGGCATCGGAAGCGCAGCCGCCGACACGTGCGCCGCTGGATATCGCGCGGCTGCTGGCGGCCCGTTACCCCGAAAGCCCGATCATGAGCTACATCCCGGGCGTGGCCTGGGCGAGCGCACTGCGGCTCGCGGAGCTGACCGGCGAGGAAAAGTGGAAGGAGAAACCGCGCCACGACATGGAGGCGTTTCTCTCGGGTGCGAAGCCTGCGATCGCGGAGCCGTATCTTCTGACCAGCCTCGCCGGGCATCTGGCGCTGTCGGATCTTGGCGTCGCGGACAAGAACGCCGCCGCGGCCGGACTGGCCAACAAGGCGGCGGACTTCATCCTTGGCAGCACGCCGGATGAACCGGTGAAGTTTCCGCGCAAGTGGACGGACGACATGTTCATGGCGACGACGCTGCTCTCACGTGTCGCCGCGAGAGAGAAAGACGCCAAGTACGCCCAGGCGGCCTGGCGATTGCTGGTGAGCTATAGCGACAAGCTGCAACGCCCCGATGGCCTGTTCATTCACGCGCTCGATGGACCGCACGCCTGGGGCCGCGGCAACGGCTTCGCGCTCATGGGGTTGACCGAAGCGCTCACCTATCTTCCAGCCGCCGACCCGGAACGAAAGCAGGTTCTGGAGATCTATCGCCGACACGTGCAGGCGATGGTGAAGCACCAGTCGCAGGACGACGGCTCATGGCGTCAGGTCGTGGACGAGCCCTCGAGCTATCGCGAGCTCACGGTGACGGCGATGACCGTCGCGGCGATGGCGCGCGGCGTGCGTCTTGGATGGCTCGATCGCGGGGTGCGTCCCGCCATCGATCGCGGCTGGCAGGCCGTGCTCGCGCGCGTGAATGACGACGGCACGATGAAGGACATCTGTTCAGGTACCGGCGCCGGACCGACGAAGGAGTACTACCTGAATCGGCCGGTGGTCAACGGCGCCGACGATCGGGGCGGCGCGATGGTGCTGCTGGCGGCGATCGAGATGGAAGAACTCTCGAAGGCGCCTAAGATTAGAATGCCTCGGGTGCCTAATGTGCCTTGAGTGCTGGACTCCAGGCACCTCTAGTGGATGTGGTCCGCCCTCCCTGCCTTCCCGCGATAACGCACGAACACGTGAAACGACACCGGCTGTCCATACGACTCCGAGAGATTCGCGGGCACTGAGTAGGCGGTCACGTCGGCGCCGAGTCCAAACGATCCGAAGGGCGCATGAAAGACTTCGCGCACATAGCCGGCCGTGAGCGCGCCGACGCGCGATTGACGGTGGGGGTGGAAGGTGTTGACCGGGTGAAAGCCGACATCGAGGATGTCCTTGTCCACCGACTCCACGCGCGTGTAGAAGGCGTTGTCGCGATTGAGCCGCCACGTCGCCTCGAAGAGATAGGCCTCGAGGTTGCCGTGGATCTCGCGGTTCTGGCCGAACGCGGCGGTCCAGGCAACCAGCCGCGTGTCGTCGCCGCGGGTGTAGCCAATCGAGCCCGTCAAACGAGTCGCGTCGTAAGGCGTCACCGCCTCCGGCTCGTTCAACCAGCCGCCGGACGCTTGCGTGTACCACGGTCCGCGCGTCCACGAGACGCGCAACGCGTACGAATCGAGCGCGCCAAAGTCGAGATCGAGGCGATCCTCGTCGGGCTCACGCCCCTGGAAGACGGATCCCTCGACGCGCATGCCGCGCATTTCGAGGCCGGCGCGCAGGACGCCGTGCGTGATGTGGGTCGCGTCGAGGTGATGATGCGCCAGGGGCGCCGTCGGATTCTCGCTCGCCGACGCGCGATGCATGAAGACCGGCGGGCCAAGCGTCGGCGGGCCGACCAGGTCGGCGCCGACGATCGCCGTGGCGCCGCGCGCCGGTATGCGCACCTCGCCGCCCAGCCCCATGAACAGATCGTGCGGGTGCTGATAGTCGATGAGCGCGGCGCCCTCGAACGTCTCGCCCGTCTGAAAGACCTGCGGCGATCCGATGTCCTCGAGCGTGAACGGCTCGAACGAGAACATCGCGTTCAAACGCAGGCGCGCGCGCGACAGCGGACGCTCGGCCGTCGCCATCAGCCAGTTCTGCGATTCCCACTCGTGAAAGTCGCTGAACTTGCGGTGCTGGGAGTTGAATCCGAAAAAGACGCTGCCGTCCACGCGCCATTGCCAGACCTCGGCCGGCTCCGGTGGTGCCTGATGTGCGGCGTGATCCTGGGCGAGCGCCGACGTCGAGACGAGCAGTGTCAGGATGGCCGCGGCGTCGGCACGATTCATCGGACGACGATCCGCCCCTGAAAAGCGGGATTTCCGAGATTGGTGTGATCGTGGAACTCGCAGACACCGGCCTCGGTGAAGGTCCCGCTCTCGCGGCTCTGTCCCGGTACGAGAAAGCCGGCCACGTCCACCTGCGGGCAGTTGCGCGTATTGTGGTCGGGCCCGCCCCACAACTCGTGATTCCGCGAGTCGCCGTTCACGAACAGCACGCGAGTCCCGACCGCCGTTGTCACTTCTCGCGACGACAATCCGGTCGCCGTGATCGTGATCGTCGGCGGACCTGGCGCTGGCGTCGGCGTGGGCGTTGGAACACCCGCGGTCGAATTCTGTGACGGGCTAGGCGAGATCGGTGTGCTGGGTGTCGTGCCCGACTTGCAGGCCGTCAGAGCCGCGCAAAGGGCGACGATCGCGATGCGGACGTGCACGAGTCATTTTCCGTTCTGGCGCAGAGAGAACAGCGTATCACGCCCGGACGATCGGGGCATGCGGCCTGCGCGCCGCTCGACCGACAGGATAAGCTAAGCACCGACATGCCGCGACGAAGACCGGCAATGGCGACGCTCGCCGCCCTGTGGCTCGCCACCGGCCCTGGCGCCACCGCCCAGACCACGTCCGGGTTGCAGAACCTCCTCGACGCCGAGCTCGCGCGCTTCCCCGGCCGCGCCGGCGTCTGGGTCAAGCATCTCGCCACGGGCGCGGAGGCCTCGGTGCGCGGCGACGAGACGTTCAACAGCGCCAGCGTCATCAAGCTGGCCGTTCTCGCTCTGGCGTTTCAGCTGGCCGATCGTGGGATGTTGTCGCTCGCCGAGCGGGTGACTCTGCGTGCCGAGGACGTCCGCGGCGGTTCCGGAGTATTCCGGTATCACGATCCCGGTCTCCAGCCGACGCTGCGCGACGTGCTGCTGCAGATGACCATCACCAGCGACAACACCGCCACCGATGTGGCGATCGCCAAAGTGGGCGGCGTCGCGCGGGTCAACGCATGGCTCGAGGAGCGCGGATTGGGCGGCGCGCTGAAGCTGACGCAGACCACCGGCGAGCTCTTCGCTCGTTATCGCGAGTTGCCGGCCGGAGCCTCGAACGACAAGACGAATAGCGATCGCGCCTACTGGCTCGGCGAGATGACGCCGCGCGCGAGCGGACGCCTGCTCGAGGAGATCGAGCGCTGCAGCCGGGAAACGCCCGATCCGATCGATCGTGGCAAGGCGGCCGCTCCGCTCGCGACGCAGCCGTCATGCGCCGACATGATGCGCATGCTGCGGGCGCAGCAGGCCGGGGCTCGCCGGCTGCCGCATTTTCTGTCGATTCCTGTCGCGCACAAGACCGGCGACTTTCCACCAGTGCTCGCCAACGACGTCGGCATCGTCTTCGCCCGTTCGGGGCCGATCGTGGTGGCGTTTTTCGCCAACGCCATCACCGCCCCGTACGGCGAGGCCGAGGATCGCATCGGCCACATCGCACGGCTCGTCGTCGAGCACTTCGACGGTGCGCGGTAACGGTCGATGCGGTCGCGTGCATCTGCTACAGTCGTTGCCCGATGCTGAGAACCGGTCCGATGTCATCGGGATGGTTTCGACGTCGCGCCGTGACGCTGGCGACAGCGGCGGGCGCATGCGGCGTGGTGCTGCTCGCCGCCGTGGTCACCGCGCAGACCGACGAGCCGCTCTGGCCTGGCGCCGGGTACGACGGCGCGATTCCCGGGCTCAAGCAGGTTGTCGGCCACGACCCCGGCCGCGAGATCACCTCACCCGCGATACCGTCGCCGACGAACGTTCCGCCCGCCGTGACCGGTCGTGTCGCGAGCAGATCGGCCAGTATCTCCAGGCGCTTGCCAAAGCCGCGCCGACGCGCACACGCCTGAGCGAATACGCCCGGACGTGGGAAGGCCGTCCGCTCTGGCTCATGGTCATCGGCAGCGCCGAGCGGATCGCGAAGCTCGATCAGGTCAAGGCCGATTTGCAGCGCCTCGCCGACCCGCGCAACCTCTCTTCTGCGGATGCGGAGCGGCTGGTGCGCGACCTGCCCGCCGTGGTCTGGCTCGCCCACGGGGTGCACGGCAACGAGATCTCTTCGTCGGATGCCGCGCTGCAGGAGGCGTATCACCTGCTCGCCTCGCAGGGGGACGCCGACGTGGATCTCGTGCTGCGCGACACGCTGGTACTGATCGATCCGATGCAAAATCCCGACGGTCGCGCCCGCTTCCTGTTCCAGAACCTGCAGGCGCGCGCCATGGCTCCCGACGCCGCCCCTTACAACGCCGAGCACGACGAGCCATGGCCGGGTGGGCGCTCGAACCACTATCTCTTCGATATGAACCGCGACTGGTTCGCCCAGACGCAACCCGAGTCGCGAGGCCGCGTGCAAGTGTTTCGCGAGTACTTCCCCGAAGTAACCGTCGACCTGCACGAGCAGGGCGGCGACAACACCTATTACTTCGCGCCGCCCGCCGATCCGCTCAATCCGCACATCACCAAGAGCCAGATCGCCGGATTCGACCTCTTCGGCCGCGCCAACGCCGCCCGTTTCGATCAGCGCGGGTGGCTCTATTTCATCCGCGAGGTCTACGACGCGTTCTATCCCGGCTACGGCGACTCCTGGCCGATGTTCCACGGCTCGATCGGCATGACCTACGAGCAGGCGTCGGCGCGCAGCCTCGCCTTCGAGCGAGCCGACGACACCACGCTCACCTATCGCGACGGCGTGATGCATCACTTCAACGCGGCGATCACGACGGCGATTACCGCGGCGAAGAATCGAGAGCGCCTGGTACGGGATTTCCTCGATTACCGGCGCAGCGCCGTGGCCGAAGGCGAGAAATCGCCGGCGCGCGAGTACGTGCTCGTCGCCGGACACGACCCCTCACGCGCCGACCGGCTGGCGCGTACCATTGCCACGCAAGGCATCGAAGTACGCCGCGCCGAGGAGCGCTTCAAAGTGGGGAATCGCGACGTGCCGGCGGGCAGCTACCTCATCTCGCACGCGCAGCCGACCGGTCGGCTGATCCGCAACCTGCTCGATCCGAAAACGGAGCAGCCGGAGGACTTCATCAAGCGGCAGCAGGAGCGGCGCGCGCGACGACAGCCGGATCAGATCTACGACATCACGGCATGGAATCTGCCGCACGTCTACGACGTCGAGCTCGTGACGAGCCCGTCGCCCGTCTCGGTGAAGACCTCGGCCGTGCCAATGGCGCTCGACGCCCCGGCCCCGGCACGCTCGTTTGCCCAAGGCAAAGTCGGATACCTGATCCCATGGGGCAGCGCCGCAGCCGCCTTGACCGTCGAGGCGCTGCAGCAAGGTGTTCGCCTGCGCAGTATCGGCGGCCCGTTCACGCTCACCGGCCGTCAGTTTCCGATCGGCACGGCGCTCATCCGCACCGCCGACAATCGTCCTGATCTGCATCAGCGCCTCACTGCACTCGCCACCCGTCATGGCGCGGAGCTCGTTCCGATCGACACGACGTATGTCGAGACCGGCACGTCGCTAGGGAGCAACGAGACCGCGTTCATCAAAAGCCACGTGTGCTGCTGGCCTGGGACACGCCGACGGCATCGACTTCCGCCGGCTGGACGCGCTACGTCCTCGAGCGGCGCTTCAATCAGCCGGTCACCATCGTCCGCTCCGCGTCGCTCGCGCGCGCCAACTTCTACGACTACGACGTCATCGTGCTGCCCTCGGGCAACTACAGCGGCGTGGTCGGCGACGTCGTGGTCAATCGCCTCAAGGACTGGCTGCGCGGCGGCGGCACGCTCGTCACGCTTGCCGAGGCGACACGGTGGGCGACAACCGGCAGCGTGGGCCTCGTCGACACCACGGCGCTGCTCAAGGATGGCGTCCCGATGTGCCCGCGGGCGCAGGCGGCGGAGGCACTGGGGCAGGCAGCGGTGGAGCGGCGTCAGGAGGATCCGGAGCACCGGGAGGATCGGGCGGGGCTGCTCAGGGCGCGAAGCCGTTCGACTACGACAAGGCGATTCAACCCGAGCGCGAGCGTCCCGAGCCGCAACCGGGCGCGCTGCTGCGAGTCACAATCGACACCGATCACTGGCTCAGTGCCGGACAGGACGGCGAGACCCAGGTGATGATCGAGGGATCGCGGGTATTTGCGCCGATCAAGTTGAACAACGGCCGCAACGTCGGCATCTACGGCAAGAAGGACTCGCTCATCGCGTCGGGACTGATCTGGCCCGAAGGACAGGAGCTGCTGGTGCAGAAGCCCTTCTTGATCCATCAACCGTTTGGTCAGGGGAATGTGATCGCGTTCGCAGAAGATCCAAACTATCGCGCATTCACCGAAAGCAGCATGCTGCTCTTCATCAACGCCGTGCTGCTCGGTCCGGGATACTGATGAAAATCGCCACCACCACGCGCGCCTCGCGGTTCGCGTGCATCTGCGCGCGCGCGCCGTTTCTGGCTGCACTCACCATCGCCGGTCTCACACCACTTGTCGCGGCGGCGCAATCGCCGGGCCTTCGCGCCCGGGTGGACGCCTGGATCCGCGCCAACCAGCCCGCGATTGTCCGCGAGCTGGTGCAGCTGCTGACGATTCCCAACATCGCCGCGGATCGCGACAACGTCCGCAAGAACGCCGTGTTGCTGCGCGAGATGTACGCGCGCCGCGGGTTCACCGCGGAAATTCTCGAAACCTCCGGCAATCCGCTGGTCTGGGCCGAGCTGCGGACACCAGGCGCCACGCGCACCCTGCTGCTGTACGCGCACTACGACGGCCAGCCGGTCAACGCCAAGGAGTGGCGTCAGCCGACGCCGTTCACGCCGATCCTTCGCAGCGGGCGCATGGAAGACGGCGCCGCCGACCTCGGCGATCCGTTGGCGCGCCAGTCGTTCGAGCCCAACGAACGCATCTACGCGCGCTCGGCCTCCGACGACAAATCGCCGATTGTCGCGATCCTCGCCGCCGTGGACGCCCTGAGGAGCATCGGCGTCGCCCCGACCTGCAACCTGCGCGTGATTCTCGATGGCGAGGAGGAGGCCGGCTCGACGAGTCTCGTCCCGGCCATTGCGAAGTACCGCGACAAGCTCGCGGCCGACGCCATGATCATCCTCGACTCACCGGTGCATCCGAGCGAGCGGCCGACGGTCGTCTACGGCGCGCGCGGCAACGTCACGTTGCAGCTCACCGTGATCGGTCCGAAGAACGCGCTGCACAGCGGCCACTACGGCAACTGGGCGCCGAATCCGGCGATGCGGCTCGCCGAGCTCCTGGCCACGATGAAGGACGAGAGCGGCAAGGTGCTGGTCGAGGGCTTCTATGATGGCATTCCGCCGCTGACGGCGGAGGAGCGGAAGATTCTCGACGCGGTGCCCGACGACCCGGCGGCGCTGCAAAAGCTGTTCGGCATTGCCGGCCCCGAGTCTCCGGGGCTCAAGCTGCAGGACGCGCTGCAGCTGCCGTCGCTCAACGTGCGCGGCTTGTCGAGCGCGTTCGTCGGCGCCGAGGCGCGCACGATCATCCCCGACAAGGCGATCGCCGACATCGACCTTCGCCTCGTCAAGGAAACCCCGGCCAAGCGCCAGGTCGATCTGCTCATCGCGCACATCCGCAAGCAGGGCTGGCACGTGGTCACCGCCGATCCGGACGACGAGACGCGTGCGAAACATTCGAAGATCGTGAAGATCACGACCCGCGGCGACGGGACCGAGGCGTACCGCACCTCGCCGCTGCTTCCGATCTCGCGCCAGCTGGTGCAGGCGCTGACCAGGACGTTCGGCGAGGCGCCGGTGGAAATCCGCACGATGGGGGGCACCGTCCCTATTGCTCAGTTCATTGATGTGCTGGGATTCCCGGCCTTGACAGTGCCGCTGGTCAACTTCGATAACAATCAGCACGGCGAAAACGAGAACCTTCGCATCGGACACTTCTTCCGCGGGATAACCACGCTCGCGGCTGTCCTGACGATGTAGCCCCTGGAGGCCCGCGATGAGGATGCCACGACTGACACTTGCCGCCTTTGCCTGCGCGCTGCTGGTCGCGATGCCGGCCGCGCAAGCTCCGTACTATCCGCCCGCCGGCTCGTGGGCGAAGAAGGCGCCGGCGGAAGTCGGGATGGACGCCGCCAAGATCGAAGCGGCGATCAAGTTCGCCGAGGCGCGCGAGACCAACTGGCCGCGCGATTTCTCCACGCAGGAGAAGATCTTCGGCTCGCTGCTCGGTCCTATTCCCAAGAGCCGCGCCGGCACCAACGGCCTGATCATTCGTCACGGCTACATCGTCGGCGAGTTCGGTGATACGACGAACGTCGCGCCGACGTATTCAGTGGCGAAGAGCATGCTGGCAACGGTAGCCGGAATCGCCGTGCGTGAACGGCTGATCACGAATCTCGCGGCGCCGGTCGGGCTGCAGATCAAAGACGGCGGCTACGACTCCCGGCAGAACATGAAGGTGACGTGGAAGAACCACCTGAATCAGGCCACCGAGTGGGAAGGCGAGATGTGGGGCAAGAAGCACGACTTCGTCGGCACGGCGGCGTTCGGCGACGGCGAGCGCAAGCCGCGCGCGCTCGAGGAGCCTGGCACCTTTTACGAGTACAACGACGTGCGCATCAATCGCTTCTCGCTGTCGCTGTTGCGCCTCTTCAAAAAGCCCGTGCCGGACGTGTTCCGCGACGAAGTGATGAACGTCATCGGCGCGTCCAACACGTGGCAATGGATCCCGTACGACAACAGCTACGTCGAGATCGACGGCAAGAAGATGCCGTCGGTGAGCGGCGGCACGCGCTGGGGCGGCGGCGTCTGGATCAACGCGCAGGACATGGGGCGCTTCGGCTATCTCTGGCTGCGCGGGGGCAAGTGGGGAAACAAGCAGATCATTCCGCCAGCCTACGTCAAGGAAACGCTGACGGCCGACAACACCGCCAAGGGGAATCCCGATTACGGATACCTGTGGTGGCTGAACACGCGCGGCGGGGCCAAGACGCTCCCGCGAAACTCGTTCCAGGCGCAAGGTGCTGGCAGCAATACGATTTTCGTCTCGCCAGATCATGATCTGGTCATCGTCTGGCGCTGGCACGGCCGCGACAAAGAACAGTTTTTCCGGCAGGTGATTGACGCGATTACGGCGACGACTTCGCAAGCGCCGTAATCGCGTCGCCGAAGTGCCTGAAGTGCCTGGAAGTGCCTAGCTAGGGTGCCCGGAGCACGTGAGCACCAAGAACCAAGCACCATAACCCAGAACCAAGTACCAAGCACCGCGCACAAAAGCACCGAGCACCCTAGGCTAGTACCTACTTTGTTAGATCTTGCCGTTTTTTCCGGAATGTTTGCGTGATCTGATTTGAGGACATTGTACTCATTGTCTAAATTCGCTACGCTGCTGCGCAGTGATCGATCGCACCGCCACGGCGCGGATTCAGCGATTGATGCGCTGGCTCGAGCCGTTCCAGCGCTGCTTCGGTCATCGCGCGCAGCGGCTCGCTCTGCGGACGTATGTGCAGGGCGTGTTCAGCGACAGCGAGCGCAAGTCGATGCAAGCGATGCTGGGGCGCGTCACGCAGCCGGTGTCGTATCAGGCGTTTCAACACTTCATCACGCATGCGCCGTGGGATGCCGACCGGATCTGGCGTCGGTTGTTGGACGTGCTGCCCGAGCGTCGTGGGGTGTTGATCATCGACAGCACGAGCTTTCCGAAACAGGGGGGCCACTCGGTCGGCGTCGCTCGCCAGTACTGTGGCGCCCTGGGCAAGATCGCCAACTGCCAAGTCGCGGTCACCGCCGCGCTGTGGACCGGCACTCGCGCGTGGTTGCTCGGCGCGGTGTTGTATCTGCCGCAATCGTGGATCGAGGAGGCGACTCGACGGGCAGTCGCTCGCATCCCCGCGCGCATCTCGTTTCAGGAGAAGTGGCGCCAAGCAATCACCCTCATTCGACGGGCCCGTGCCGCGGGGCTGCAGCTGAGCGCCGTCGTGGCGGATGCCGAATTCGGCGATATCACGGCGTTTCGGCGGCTGTTGCATCAATGGCGCCTGCCCTATGCGTTGGGCATCTCCCATCATCTGACCGTGTTTCGCGGGACGCCCGTCGTGCACATCCCGCCCGATCCGCGCACCGGCCGACCTCGATCGCAGCTCGTCATGCGCGATCGCAAGACCACGGCCATCACGGTGCGCACGTTGGCGCTGAGCCTACCCGCACGGGCGTGGCGGCGTGTGACGTGGCGCAACGGCACCAACCGGCCGTGGGCCGCACGGTTTGCGGCGGTGCGCGTGACGCCGGCCAACGAATGGCGCAATCGGCGACTCGCTCCCGAAGTCTGGCTGTTGTGCGAACAGGACCTCGGGCTCACGCCGCGCATCAAATACTGCTTCGTCAATCTGCCCGCAACCGCGTCGCTCAAGCAGCTGGTGCGACTCGCGCATCAGCGCTGGGCGATCGAGCAGCAATATCAAGAGCTCAAAACCGAGCTGGGGCTCGACCATTTCGAGGGTCGATCGTTCCCGGGCTGGCATCATCACGTGGTGCTCACCGCCGTCGCCTACGCCTTCTTACAGCGCGAGCGCATGCGAGACGATGTCGATCCCGCACTCACATTGCCCGCCGCGCGTGCGATTGTCACCGAGATCTTCACGGCGCTGTTGTTTGCGCAGAAACCGTACTATCTGAAACGGATTCAAGAACTACAGAAAATTCAGCTTCGGATCTAACAAAGTAGTACTAGCAGGGTGCTGAAAAAGTAAGCCCAAGGGGATCGACACCATGATCGCCCCGTACTACCATGCTCCCGTTGAAGGGAGCCCACTGATGCGCGGATCTGACGAGCAGCCCGGCTATCTGTTTAGTTACGTTTCTGCCGAAGCGCGCGTGCCGCCGGATCACCCGCTGCGGCCGTTGCGGCTGATCGTCGACGCCGCGCTGGGTCGGCTCTCGCCGCGGTTCGAACAACTCTACGTGCGGTTCGGTCGTCCCTCGATTGCGCCGGAGAAGTTGCTGCGTGCGCTGCTGCTCCAGGTGCTGTACACCATCCGCAGTGAGCGGCAGCTGGTCGAGCAGCTGCAGTACAACCTCCTGTTCCAATGGTTCGTCGGGCTGTCGCTCGACGATGCCGTGTGGGATGCGACGACGTTCACGAAGAATCGCGATCGCCTGTTGACCGGCGACATCGCCGAGGCGTTCTTTCAGGAAGTGCTGGCGGAGGCGCGCGCCCACGGTCTGTTGTCGACGGAGCATTTCACCGTTGATGGCACCTTGCTCGAGGCGTGGGCCAGTCAGAAAAGCTTTCGGCCGCGCGACGAGGATGGCCCCGACCCGCCGACGGGCGGCAATCCCGACGTGAATTTTCGCGGCACGCCGCGGCGCAACGACACGCATCAGTCGACGACCGATCCCGACGCGCGCTTGGCCAAAAAGGACCGGGCCGCGAGGCGAAGCTCAGTTACGCCGGGCATGTCCTGATGGAGAACCGGCACGGCTTCGTCGTCGACACGATGCTGACGCCCGCGGATGGCTACGCCGAGATTGATGCCGCCCTCGTCATGTTGGAGGCCTTGCCCCCACGGTCGGGGATCACCGTCGCGGGCGACAAGGCGTACGACGCCGGGCGCTTTGTCGACGAGTGTCGGCACCTGGGCATCACGCCGCACGTCGCGCAGAAGACCAGTCAGAGCGCCATCGACCGACGCACGACCCGCCATGCGGGCTACGGCGTCAGTCAGCGGCGCCGCAAACGCGTGGAAGAGATCTTCGGCTGGATGAAAACGACGGGGCTGCTGCGCAAGCTGCGCCACTGCGGCGGTCCGCTCGTCGCGTGGATCTTCACCTTCACCGCGGCCGCCTACAACCTGGTGCGGCTGCGGACCCTGCTCGCGGCAGCGGCCTGAGCAGCCGCGGCGACGAGCGAATGATCGGCCAGTGAGGTAGAACATGCGCGTAGAAGCCGGACTGTTTTCTCCTACTTTTTCAGTGCCCTGCTAGGCACCTCAGGCACCGTTAGGCACCTTAGGCACCGACGAAGTGGACTACAGCAAGCTCCTGCTGGAGCATCTCGATCTCGTCAATCGGATCGTCGGCTACATCGCGCGTCGGCACCACCTCTCCGCTTCTGACGCCGAGGAGTTTGCGAGCGTCGTCCGCCTCAAGCTGATCGATCGTGATTTCGCGGTGCTCCGCAAGTTTCAGCAGCGCAGCAACCTCGCGACATATCTGACGACCGTCGTCGAGCGCTTGTATCTCGACTTCTGCATCTCGCGCTGGGGCAAGTGGCGGCCGTCGGCCGCGGCGCGGCGTTTGGGTTCGACAGCGATCGCGCTCGAGCAGCTGCTGACGCGCGACGGGCTCACCTTCGACGAAGCGGTCGGAACGCTGCAGACGAATCATCACTGCCCGGAGACGCGCGACGAGCTGCAGGCGATCGCGGCGCACTTGCCGTTGCGGCCATCGCGCCGCCCCGCCAACGACGACGAAATCGCGGCGGTGGCGTCGCAGAGCGGCGCGCTCGACTCCGGGATCAATCAGTCCGACGACTGGGAGGCGGCCGAGCGGGTGGAGCGGGCGCTGCTGCAGGCGGTGGCAGCGCTGTCGCCGCGCGACCAGCTCGTGCTCAAGCTTCGGTTTCAGGACGGATGCACCGTGCCGGAGATTGGCGAAATTCTTCAACTGTCGCCGAAACCGTTGTATCGGCAGCTGCATGCGACCATCGTGTCGCTTCGAGACTCATTGCGACAGTACGGAATCGACGAAAGGGACATTGAACGCGTCGTCGGCCACCCGGCGATCACGCTGGGACGGGTGTTCGCGACCGAGAGCAGCCGAGCGCCGGGAGAATCCCATGATGCGTCCGTCTAACGAATCGAGGATGGACACCAGGGGCTCCTGCCCGGATCCGGAAGTTCTGGCGGCGTGGCTGGAGCAGGGTGTCAGCGCGAGAGAACGCGTGGAGGTCGAAGCCCATCTGGCGGGCTGCGACGATTGCCGTTATCTCATGGCGCATGTCCTCGAGACGCGAAACGCGGTCCGTGACGCACCCATCTTCACTCCACGAGACGAGAAGGTGGTTCCGATCGACCGCGCTCGGCGCAGAAAGACTGCGTGGAGCGTGGCCGCAGTGCTCACGGCCGCGGCGATGCTGGCGCTCGCGTTCGTGGCCCCACCCTTCGGGTGGCCGTGGCGCGGCAACAGCATCGACTCGAAACTCGCGGATCTTGCAGCGGCGGTTGGCAGCGAGCGAACAGTCGAGGCACGCCTGACCGGCGGCTTTGTTCACGGTCCTTTACGCGCGGCAGTGCGCTCCGGGGGGAGCTCGGCTGCGTTGGACAACTGGACGCTCTTTGCCGCCGCCGGCAAGATCCGCGAGGATGCGAAGCGCGAACCGAGCGCCCCGCATCTGCATGCCCTCGGTGTCGCGCACCTCGTGCTCGGGCAATCCGACGACGCGGTGCGCGCGCTCGAAGATGCCGTGGCCGAAAACGCGCAGAACGCGCGCTATCACAGCGATCTCGCCGCCGCGTATCTGGCGCGGGCGCACCAGCTCGATCGGCCGGACGACTATGGACGCGCGCTCGGCGCCGCCGATCGCGCGCTCAAGATCAGCGACGCGGCGATCGAAGCGCGCTTCAATCGCGCGCTGGCGCTCGAATCGCTCTTTCTCGCCGAACGCGCCCGCGAGGCGTGGCAGGACTATCTCAAACGCGACACCGCGTCGGACTGGGCGACGGAAGCGCGCCAGCGGCTGCAGAAGCTGCAGGCGGCGGCCGCGCCGGGCGAGATCGCGCGCAACAACTCGCCTCCGCTAATCACGCCAACGTCGGTTGAAGTCGCGTTCGACTGGCTGGTGCGCGACGGATTGCTGCGATGGGCCGAAGCAGTCGCCGCGGCCGATGCGGCGCTAGCAACAACCGAGCAAGCCCTCCTCACCAAGCACGCCACACAGCTCAGCGCCGCCTCCGGCGATCCATTCCCCCTCGCGCTCGCGCAGATCACCACGCGCCCCGACCCCTCCACCGCCGCCACCGTTCGCGATGTCGCCTCGGCCCTTCGCGAGCTGGCACTCGATGACGTTGCGGCGGCGGAGCCGGAGCTGCGTGCGGCGTGCGCCGATGCCTTCGATGCATTGACACTGGTGTGTGATGTCGAACTGGGCATGCTGGACGTCGTGCATCGCGATCGCGCGGCGGCATCCCGGCGGCTGGCTGACGCGCTGCGCGAGTCTCGTGCGCGCGGCTTCGTCTATGTCGAGCGACGCGCCGAACGCCTGGAGGGATTTCAGAAGATGTTCGACGGCGACTACGCCGGCGCGATCCCGGCCTACCGCGCGGCGTTCGACACGTTCCAGAGCGGAAAGTACGGCGGGCAGGCCGCGAACATTGCCATGCAGCTTGCCGACCTCTATGACTTTTCCGGCTTGAAGGTCGACGGTTGGCGCTGGCGGTATCTGGCGCTGCAGGCAGCGGCCGCAGTCGGGTC
Source organism: uncultured Acidobacteriota bacterium (assembly GCA_963807105.1). Taxonomy (GTDB): domain Bacteria; phylum Acidobacteriota; class Vicinamibacteria; order Vicinamibacterales; family UBA2999; genus DASPWV01. The sequence goes on from CAWEAM010000005.1 coordinate 423,406, forward strand.
GCCGTGGACACGCCACATGACCAGGATCTCGGCCTCGGTCGTGTTTGGCCGCGAGGGCGAGTACGAGGCCAGTCAGGCGTTCGCCAGCGAGCTGCGGGATGCGAGCGGACTGGTGTCGGAGCCCCGACGCATCACCGGGCTCATCGCCTTTGCTCGTGTCGCTGTGGAGAAGAAGGACTACCGTGCCGCGAAGGAAACGCTCACGGCCGTGATGCAAACCCTCTCGGGCACGAAAGACTTCCGCCTGCAGCGATCCATGCCCGACGTGCTCGCGCTGATGGGAACCATCCTGGCCGCCGAAGGCGATACGGCCTCGGCAGTCGAGTCGTTGACGCGGGCTCTCGAGACGATGGGCCCGGAGCGTCCCGCGCAGCGCGCCCATGCGTTGATCGAGCGCGCGCGCGTGCGCAGTGTCGCGGGATATGCGCCGGCCGCCGAGAGCGATGTCCGATCGGCGATCGTTGTTCTTCGCAACGTCGCCTCACAACTCGAGCCCGTGCAGCTGGACGACGCGCAAACCGCATTTGAAACCGTGGGCGACCTGGTCGCCGCTCGCGTGGAACTGCAGGGGCAATCTGGTCTCTTCCTCGCCGAACAGTTGCGCGAAGTGCTCGATGCGGCGCCGGCGTCGAGCCGGATCCCGGATGAAGACGAGTTGACCAAACGACTGGCGCGCGCCGAGCGCGAGGCCGTGGTGTTCTTTCTCTTCAGCCGGCGCGCATTGCTGGCGTGGGTGTCGGTCGGCGGGCGCGTCCACTATGTCGAGCGGCCGCTCGACCCGGATGCGCTCGAACAATCGGCCGGAGTGCTCGGCGTGCAGGTCGCGCGTGGCGCGCGCGAGGACGTGCTCAGAGAGGCGCTCGGCGGCCTCTACGACCAGCTGCTGCGCGGTCTTCCAGGAATCGACTCCGCCGCCAGCATCCTGATCGTCCCCGATGGTCCTCTCAACATGATTCCGTTCGCGGCGCTCTTCGATCGAATCTACCGCGAAGTACCTCTTCGAACGCGCGACCGTTCGAATCGCTCCGAACATCGCGATGGGATCGACCTTCGAGGTGCCCATCAGCCGACCGTCCCGCGGCGTGCTGTCGATCGCCGACCCGCTCGTTGTCGGCGACGACGGACGGCCGATTTCACCGCTTCCCGCGGCGCGCGACGAGGCCGAGGCCATTGCCGCGCTCTATCCGGCAAGCACGGTTCTGCTTGGGGATCAGGCGACGAAGGAGCAGGTGCGGGAGCGGCTGTCGGGCGCCGACGTCGTGCACTACGCGGGTCATGCGTTGCCGGCGTCCACCGCCGGGCCCGCGCGCCTGCTGCTTGCCGGGCACGCAGCGGATACTCGCGTCGTGCTCCAGGCGTCGGAGCTCGCCTCGAAGCTGAATGGCACCCGCGTGGTGCTTGCCGCATGCGAGACCGGGACCAGCGCCGCGGATCGCGCCACAGGCGTGACCAGCCTGGCCGCGGGTTTCCTTCGATCCGGCGCCACGTCGGTCGTCGGCACGCTCTGGAAGCTTCCCGACGTCGAGGCGAGCCGCACTTTCTTCGTCGCAGTGCATCGTGCCCTTGTCGCTGGTCAGCCGACCCCGGTTTCGGTTATCAATGCTCAGCGAGAATGCCACGCCAACGCCGCCTGCCGGCTGGTACCGGCGACATGGATCGGCACCGTCGCCTACGGTCCTAGCTAAGCTCAAGGAGCCCCTCGGGCATGAGTCCCGCCAAAAAAGCCAAGACAGGTACACCCAAAACGCTGACGGTCGAGTTCTCGGGAATCTGCACCCTGGTGTGGAACGCGAAGGAGCGCAGCGCCGCCGTTCATCTCGTCGATCTCGGGTCCGCCGGATTTCAGCGGCACTACACGGCTCTTGGTCTCGTCATCTCCGAGGAAATGGCGCACGGCGTCAAAGGCCCTGACGCCGACGCCGCGGTCTCGCTGCCGGGCACCGATCGCGACATCGGCCTCTGGAATCTGCTGAGCACCGACGTCGAGATCATTGGCGGGACGGGGCCCCTCACGGCTGACGACACCAAGGTGGACGTGCTGAAGAAGCCGGGAAAGAACGCGACCAGTCTCAACTGGCTGGCCAACATTGGCTCGCTCGCCGAGTCCAACAAACAGGATCCGCTGTGCCCGACCGCAGCAGTCGTGAAGCTGCCCGCCGGCCACATCACCGCGTCGAGCGCGGCGGACGCACGGAAGGTGCAGTTCATCCAGGACGGCGTTCCCATCGGCCCCGCCCGTTTCTGCGTCCCGCGGTTCAAGGCGGTCATTCCGTTCGACGAAGAAATCGGGATGCGGCTCGATCGTCGTCGCGTGTTGCGCTTCACCAGCTCGATCTCGGTGATCGTCTCCAACACGTGCGTCTGCGGTCTCGGCTTGTCGTCGCCGGAGAATCACTTCTATGGTCATTACGAGGTCGTGCGCGCGAAGCGGCGGCCGCGGGTCGAGCCGGCAGGACCGAAGCTCATGGTTCCGATGTTCCCCGAGTTCTGCTTCGGCGGCTTCGTCTCGATCTGACCGCCGGCGACCGCCGCCAGCATGACGAGCGCCTGCGGCTGCACGAGTGTGCAGTCGCGGGCGCCCCGCTCACTCACCTTCCTCAGCCTGGTTGTTCGGTTTTTGCTCGGCCGCCGTTTTAGCAGACAAGAGCACAATTCCAGGGTCGTTGCCGACCCGCGGAGGTTTCTCCATGGCTGGTGTCTGCGTCCGAACGATCGACGATGGCGCCCGAACAACACGCGCATTGCGTGCTGTCTCGCCTGCCGCCCCGCCTTACGAGGATTACATTCAAATCGTGAAGGCCACGGTCAGGCTCGTGGCTCGCAGGATGCGGTTGAACGCCGCCGACGCCGAGGACCTGTTTTCGGACGTCTGGCTCCGATTGCTCGCTCGGGACGGGCTGGCGCTCCGTCGGTTCGGACATCGCGCAAGGCTGGCGACGTATCTGTCGGCCGTTGCCAGAAACCTGGTGCTCGATCTGCGCAACAAGCATTGGGGCAAGTGGCGGCCGACCGTCGCGGCATCGCGCAGCGGTGCGACGGCGATGCGCCTCGAGCGCCTGCTCGAGTGTGACGGTATGACCTTCGACGAGGCCGTCGAATGGTTTGCCGCCGCCGAGCCGAAGGTTGCGCTGCAGGAGCTGCGCCGACTCGCCGGGAGCGTCGGTCGCAGGCCGGGCCGCCGGCAGGTTGGCATTGATGTGCTCGAGAGCTTTGCCTCGGCAGCGCCGTCGCCGTTTGAATCGGCTGTCCGCGCCGAGGGCGCTGGCGCATCGCGACGGCTGCGGCGAGCGCTGGAGAGCGCCGTGAGCACACTCTCCGGCGAGGACCGCGACCTCCTGCGCTGGCGGTATCTCGAGAACCGGGCCGTCGCCGACATTGCGGACATGCTCGACATGCACCAGAAGCCCCTTTATCGCCGTTTCGAGCGATTGCTGGAGCAGCTGCGGGCCAGTCTCGAAGCGGCCGGCTTCGATGCGGGCCGGGTGATGGACGTGCTCGGCGCCGATCATGCGGGCATCCGCCTCGCGGTGCCGGGTCCGCCGCTCCCGCCGGCCGTGTCACTGCGGCAATCCGCGTGACGCGTCGAGAGCCGCGCAGGTAGTCACAACGCTCGCCCCTGCGTTCTGCTGGCGGCGTCGGCCTCCTGTTGACATTCGACAAGAGCCGTTGCACTCTCTTGTCGATACTCGACAGGAGGCTCCATGCCGCGCATTGTCATCGCCGCAGTTCTCTTCGCACTGGCGCAGGGCCCGGCGGGCGAAATGCTCGTTTCGACCACGCAGCTCGCGAAGCTCGTGGGCGACCCCTCGGTCGTCGTGCTGCACGTTGCCGACCGCGAGACGGCGTTCACCGAGGGGCACATCCCGGGCGCGCGCTTCGTGAGATACGGCGACATCGCCGTGGACGGCGATCGAGGAGTGGCATCGGAGCTCCCGGGCGCCGATGCGTTGAAACGCGTGTTCGAGACGGCCGGCGTGTCGGACAGCTCGCGCGTCATCATCTACGGATCGAGCACGGTGGCCGCGGCGCGTGCGTTTTTCACGCTCGACGTCGCGGGTCATCAGCGAGTGGCGCTCCTCGACGGCGGTCTCGCGTTATGGAAAGGCGAGAAGCGGCCGCTCGAGACTGGCGCCGCGACATCAGCGGCGCGCGGATCGTTCTCGCCGAAGATCAACGCGGCAAGGGTCGCCGACGCCGCATTCATCCAGCAGCGTGCGGCGGCCAACGACATCGTGTTGCTCGACATCCGGCCGGATCCGGAGTATCTCGGCACCGACGGCGGCATGGGCGGGATGCACACGCCAGGACACATCGCCGGCGCGCAGCAGGTGCCGTGGAACACGCTGGTCGGCGCCGACGGTCGCTTTCTTGCTCGGGAGGAGTTGACCGCGAAACTCCGCGCCGCTGGCGCGGGCACGGACAAGCCGGTCGTAGCGTATTGCATGGTCGGCATGCGCGCCTCGGTCGCCTATTTCGTCGCGCGATATCTCGGCTACGACGCCAGGCTCTACGACGGCTCGATCGTCGACTGGTCGCAGCGGAAGCTGCCCACCGTGACTGGGCGGCATCAGTAGGCACCAGGGATCAGGGATCAGGGATCAGGGATCAGGGATCAGGGATCAGGGATCAGGGACCAGGGAACAACGGCTTTATGAAATCAAAGATCGATCTCTTGCAAGGCACACTCGACCTTCTGATTTTGAAGACACTGGCGCTCGGCCAGATGCATGGGTGGGGCATCTCGCAGCGCATCCAGCAGATTTCGGAGGATGTGCTCCGCGTCAATCAGGGGTCGCTCTATCCGGCGCTGCATCGGCTCGAGGCGGCGGACTGGATCGAGTCGGAGTGGGGGGCTTCGGACAACAACCGGCAGGCCAAGTTCTATCGCCTCACGAAAACAGGTCTGCGGCAGCTCCGCGAAGAAACCGCACAGTGGGAGCTGATGGCGGGAGCGGTGGCGCGCGTGTTGCGGACGGAAGCTGGCTGAGTCTGAAGAACGCAAAGCGCAAACCAAGAACGGCGATATGGAAGCACGACTGCGTCACCAGTTGAAGGCGCTTCGCGAAGGCGAGAGCATGGATCGCGAGCTCGAAGCCGAGGTGCGCTTCCACATCGACATGGAAACCGAGAAGTACGTTCGCCAGGGCATGGACCCGGCCGCGGCTCGGACGCGGGCGCTTAGAGATTTTGGACCCATGGAAAAGCACAAAGAAGAAGCGCGCGACACCCGGGGCATCGGCTGGCTCGAGCACCTCGATGGCCGACCTCAAATACGGGGTGCGGACCCTGCTCAAGAATCCGGGATTCGCGGCGCTTGCCGTGCTCACGCTCGGCCTCGGCATCGGCGCGAACACGGCGATCTTCAGCGTGATCAACGGCGTGCTGCTCAAGCCACTGCCGTACGAGAACGGCGATCGCCTCGTCCTGATCCGGCAGCAGACGCCGCTGGCGCGGCAGCAGAACCTTGCGGTCTCGATCACCGAGCTCTACGACTACCGCAAGCAACTCGCGAGCTTCGATGGCATCGTCGAGTTCCATCAAATGAGCTTCGACCTGCTGCGCCGCGGCGAGCCCGATCGCGTCGATACCGGCGTGGTCTCGCCCAACTTCTTCGATGTCCTTGGCATCAAGCCGATCCTCGGGCGCTCGTTCGTAGAGACCGACGACGACGAGGGCGCGGATGCGGTGCTCGTTCTGGGACACGCCTATTGGCGAAGCAAATTCGGCAGCGATCCCACCATCATCGGTCAGGTGTTCGAGATGAACGATCGGCCGCACACCGTCGTCGGCGTGCTGCCGTCGGTGCCGCTCTACCCCAACGAGGTGGATGTCTACATGCCCACGTCCGCGTGCCCGTTCCGCGCCGCGGCGGAGCGGCAGGTGGCGACGAACCGCCGGCCGTTTGGTGTGCAGGTGTTCGGGTTGCTCAAGGCAGGGACTGCACCGCAAACGGCGGCGGCGGAGGTCGCGACCGTCGGCGAGCGGTTCAGGCAGCAGTATCCCGAGGTGTATCAGGCCAACACCGGCTTCCGTGCGACGACCGCCAGCGTGCTCGAACAGCTCACAGTCGGCGCTCGACAGTTGCTGTTCATCCTGCTCGGCACGACGGGTCTGATTCTATTGATCGCGTGCGCCAACGTCGCCAACCTGACGCTCGCGCGCATGTTGCGGCGGGATCGCGAGCTGGCGATGCGGACGGCGCTGGGCGCGGCGCGCGGCCGCCTGGTGCGTCAGCTGCTCACCGAGAGCACGGTGCTCGCGGTCGCGGGCGGGCTCGTCGGCATCGTCTTCGCCTGGTCCACGATCGATATGCTCACCGCGTTTGTCGGGCGCTTCACTGCCCGGACGCACCAGATCGGCATCGATCCAATCGTGCTCGGCTTCACGCTGCTCATCGCCATCGGCACCGGGCTGTTGTTCGGGACGATGCCGGCGTTGGCGGCGCGCGTCAATCCTGCCAGCGTGTTGAAGACAGGCGGCAAGGGCACCAGCGACGCGGGCGGGCGCCACCGGCTGCAGGGAACGCTCATCGTCGCGCAGGTGGCCGTGTCGGTGGTGCTGCTGGTAGGCGCAGGGCTCCTGCTTCTGAGCTTCTTCCGCCTGCAGAGTGTCGAAGCCGGATACCGAGCCGAACGCGTGATGACGGCGGAGGTCTTCGGCAATTTCACGAAGTACCCGAACCCCGGGGACACGATCAAGCTGTACACGTCCATCCTGGAGCGCCTCGAGGGCGCGCCCGGTGTGATCTCTGCGGCGATCACCAATGCCGTTCCGCTGACGGGTGTCCAGCCGGGCAACACGCGCTTCCAGATCGCGGGCCGCACTTACAACACGCCGGACGAACGGCCGACGGCCGACATCCGCATTGCCAGCCCCAAATACTTCGACACGCTGGGCGTGCCGATCACGCGCGGCCGCAGCTTCGCCGAGCTCGATCATCAGGAGGCGCGGAACGTCGTCATCATCAACCAGTCGATGGTGGCGCAGTGGGACGGACGGGACCCGATCGGATCGGACATCTCGTTCAACGCGGTCAACGGCGAGCCGGTCTGGCGGACGATCGTGGGTGTCGCGGCCGACGTCAAGCAATTCGGTCTCGATCGCGAGGCAGTCGCGCAGGTTTACGTCCCGCTGCGTCAGTCGTTGGGCCTCGCCGGGCGCGTGCTGGTGCGCATGAACGGCAACCCGTCGGCGGCCACTGCAATCATTCAGGACGCGGTGCGCGCGGTGGATCAGGATCAGACGATCGAAAACGTGCGCACGCTGGACGAGCTGCGCGATCGGTTCCTGGCGACGCCGAAGCTCACGGCCGTGCTGTTGACAGTTTTCGCGGCGCTCGCGCTGCTGGTGACGCTCACCGGCATCACCGGCGTCATCGCACAGTCGGTGACGCAGCGCACGCAGGAGTTTGGTCTGCGCATGGCGCTCGGCGCAACCCAGCGATCGGTGCTGCAGATGGTGCTCCGGCAGGGGCTCACGCTCGTCGGCCTGGGGCTGGCGATCGGCATCGTCGGAGCAATCGCCGCCGCCCGCGTGCTGCAGGGCTATCTGTACGGCACCACGCCGACCGACCCGGTCGCCTTCACGGTGGTTGCGACGGCCTTTCTCGCGGCTGGCGTCCTCGCGTGTCTCGGCCCCGCCTGGCGCGCGACCACGGTCGATCCGATGACGGCGCTGCGGGCAGAATAGGACTCGCGCCGGCGACGCTCGTTGGACTCGTCGCTTCGCGACGTGTCGGACTCGGCGGCGAAAGGGACTATCGATGGCGCCGCTCGTAGGACTCGTCGCTTCGCGACATCGTCGTACTCGCTGGCGCTCGTTGGAGGACTAGGCGCTGCGCGCCTCGTGGGAGGCATCCGACGACCGGCAACGCCGCGAGTCCCACGACGCCGCGGAGCGGCCAGTCCGACGAGGCGGCGCAGCCGCCGAGTCTACTGAGTATCCACCTTGTCCATGACTTCGATCGTCGCCGTCGACGGTCCTCGCTTCTTTCTCAGCTCCGCCGACACGCGCTCCACCTGCCGCATCACGCGCAGGATGTTCTGTCCGAGAATCTTCTTCACGTCCTGCTCGGTATACCCGCGCTTGAGGAGCTCGGCGGTGAGCGCAGGATAGGTGGACACGTCTTCCAGCCCCTGGACGACGCTCGAGATGCCGTCGAAGTCTCCGCCGAGGCCGATGTGGTCGATGCCGGCCACTTTCCGGATGTGGTCGATATGATCCGCGACCTGCTGCAGCGTGGCGCGCGGCTCCGGGTTTTCGATCCGCCAGCGATCCATCGCCGCCGAGACGTAGGCGTCGTTGTTGGGAAACTGCGCGCGCAGCGACTGCTGCTGCGCGGTGACCTTCTGGGCGTGCTCGACGACAGCGGGCGAGATGAATCCCGGTACGAAGGTGACCATGACAACGCCGCCGTTTTTCGGCAGCAGCTGCAGCACGTTGTCGGGCACGTTGCGCGGCACGTCGGCGACGGCTCGCGCGGACGAGTGCGAAAACACAATCGGCGCCTCGCTCACGCGAATCGCGTCCTGCATGGTGTCGGGCGAGACGTGTCGAGAGATCGACGAGCATGCCGAGCCAGTTCATCTCGCGCACTACCTCCTCGCCAAAGCGCGAAAGGCCGCCGAGTACCGGCTTGTCGGTCGCCGAGTCGGCCCACGGCACGTTGGCGCTGTGGGTCAGGGTCATGTACCCGGCGCCGAGCGCATGCATCATCCGCAGCGTGGCGAGCGAGTTGTCGATCGAGTGCCCGCCCTCCATGCCGATCATCGAGGCGATGCGCCCGTTCTTGAAGATGCGCTCGATGTCGGCCGCCGTTCGCGCCAGTTTCGAACGTCTCGGGCCACCGGCGCATCATGCGATGCACGATGTCGATCTGCTCGAGTGTCGCGCGCACCGCCTCCTTGCCCTGCATTGTCGACGGTACGTAAACCGACCAGAATTGGCCGCCAACCCCGCCCTGCCGCAGACGGGGGATGTCGGTCATCAGCGCGGGCACGCTGCCTGTGATGTCCGCCTTGGCGAAGTCGCGCCCCGGATCGAGGTCCCGCAGCGCCCAGGGATAGTCGTTGTGGCCGTCGATGAGCGGCACCTGCTTGTGAATAGTGCGTGCGCGTGCCAGAGGATCGTTCTGCGCGATACCAGAGGTGGCGAGCAGAGCAAGAGTCGCGGTCAAAAGCACAAGACTGCGCATGCCCAACAGGATACCGGAGGTAGAATGCGGCCGGCGCTTTCTTCAGGAGGTCCTATGTTCCGCACACGCAGCTGGTGGCTTGGTGGTCTGGCCGTACTTTTCGCCCTGGCCGTTGCCGTGCCGCACGCACAGCGTGGCGGCGGCCCGACGCCGGCGCCGCCGCCGACGCCCCTCAGCACGCCTGTCGCCAAGCCCGATGCGCGGGTGCAGAAGCTGAAGGAAGCGGCAAGCGCCGACGTCGCTTCGATGTACGACCTCGGCCAACAGATGGTCGATATGGTCTTCAGCTTCGGCGAGCTCGGCTTCCAGGAGTTCGAGACGCAGCGTTATCTCACCGGCATCCTCAAGCAGAACGGCTTCACCATCGAGACCGGCGTGGCCGGGATCCCGTCGGCGTGGGTGGCGAAATGGGGGACGGGCAAGCCGGTGATCGCGCTCGGCTCCGACGTCGATTGCATTCCACAGGTGTCGCAGAAGCCGGGTGTTGCGTATCACGACCCGATCATCGAAGGCGCGCCCGGCCACGGCGAAGGCCACAACTCGGGCACGCCGCTCAACATCCTGGCCGCGATCGCGGTCAAGCGCGTGATGGAGCGCGACAAGCTCCCTGGAACGATCATGATCTGGCCCGGCATCGCCGAGGAGCAGCTCGGGACCAAGGCCTATTACGTGCGTGCCGGGCTCTTCAAGGACGTCGATGCCGTGCTCTACAACCACGTTGGCTCGAGCTTGAGCACCTCCTGGGGCGACGGCGGCGGCAACGGCCTCATCTCCGTCGAATACACGTTCGAGGGCGAGACCGCGCACAGCGCCAGCGCGCCCTGGCGCGGCCGGTCCGCGCTCGACGCCGTCGAGCTGATGAACGCCGGCTGGAACTATCGGCGCGAGCATCTTCGCCTCCAGCAGCGCTCGCATTACGTGATCACCAACGGCGGCGATCAGCCCAATGTCGTGCCGCGCAACGCCGGCGTCTGGTACTACTTCCGCGAGACGTCCTTCGAAGGCATCAAGAACATGTGGGACATCGGCGACAAGATCGCCGAGGGCGCGTCGCTCATGACCAATACCAAATGGTCGTCGCGCGTGCTCGGATCGGCATGGCCGTCGCACATGAACCGCACGCTCGCCGAGACCATGTACACCAACATCACGTCGGTCGGGCTGCCGCAGTGGTCCGACGACGACGTGGCGCTTGCCAAGGCGACGCAGAAGGAACTGGGTGTGCCCGAGGTTGGCCTCACGACGCGCATCAACGATCTGCGCGGACGCGAGTCGATGCCGGACGACGACAAGCGCGGTGGCGGCTCCGACGACATCGGCGACATCTCATGGACGCTGCCGACGGTGTCCCTCAGCTTCCCGGCCAACTTCCAGGCCGGCCCCGGTCACAACTGGGCGAACGCGATTCCGATGGCGACACCGATCGCGCACAAGGGCGTGATCGCGGGCGCCCGGGTGCAGGCGATGACCGTGCTCGACCTGATGCTGCGCCCGGACGTGATCGCCCAGGCGCGCGAGTACTACGACAAGGTGCAGACCAAGGAGCGGAAGTACACGCCGCTCATCCGGCCGCAGGACCAGCCGGCGGTTCATCTCAACAAGGCAATCATGGACCGCTACCGCCCGGAGATGAAGAAGTACCTACTACGACCCGTCCAAGTACAAGACGTACCTCGAACAGCTGGGCATCAAGTACCCGACGGTCAGGACATCGCCGACGTCAACGGGCAAGTAAGCCCGATCGATGTGACAGTAGGCTCCGCGCTACGTACAGACGCCTGCGTAGGTAGCGCGGCCCCCACAGGTGGGCAACCTTACGACGGCGGCCTCTGGTACACGCTCTTCCCGTTGACGAACGTCCGCAACACCTCTGCGTCTCGAATCTGCTGCGGAGGGATCGATCGCAGATCGCGATCGATCACCACTAGGTCGGCCAGCATGCCCGGCGCAATCGTGCCCTTCTGCTTCTCGTCGAACGACGCGTAGGCGGCGGCTTGGGTGTAGGCGCGCAGCGCCTCTTCGACGCTGATCTTCTGCTGCGGCACCCAGCCGTCCGGATTGGCGTCGTCGATGGTGCGCCGCGTAACGGCTGCATAGATTCCTTCGAGGGGAGTGGGCGGCGCCACGTACCAATCGCTGCCGAAGGTGAGCGTCGCGCCTGCGTCGAGCAACGAGCGGAACGCGTAGGTGCCCTTGATGCGCTCCGGGCCGATCACCTTCTCCGCCCATCGGCCATCGTCGATCGCGTGGTAGGGCTGCATGCTCGCGATCACGCCGAGCGTCTTGAAGCGCGCGATGTCGGCCAGCGCGAGGTGCTGTGCGTGCTCGATGCGGAAGCGCCGATCGCGCGCGCCGTTTTCGCGGGCGACGCGCTCGTAGATATCGAGCAGCGTCGCGTTGGCGCGATCGCCGATCGCATGGACGATGACGTGCAAGTGTGCGCTGTCGGCGCTCGAGATCCACGTGTAGAGGTTTTCCGGCGTGTTGACGAAGAGCCCGCGGTCGTTGGGTGCGTCGCTGAACGGCTCGTGGAACGCCGCCGTGTGTGAGCCCAGCGAGCCGTCGACGAAGCCCTTGAGCCCGCCGACGCGGAACCACCCGTCGCCGCGGCCATCGCTTCCGCCGTAGGTGCGAGCGGCGACTTCGCCGTTGAGGCGGTCCCACGTGTCGAGCGGCACCACCGCGTAGACCCGCGTGGTAAGGCGCGACGCCTTGCGCGCGCGATTCATCACCTCGAGTTCGTTCCAGGTGCCCATGTTGTGAATAGTGGTCACGCCCTGGGCGTTGACATGCTTCATTGCCGCGTCGAGCGCGCGGTCGTACATCGCGTCGGCCGGCGCCGGCACCTTCCCCGCCACCAGCGCCATCGCGTTGTCCTTGAGCAGTCCGGTGAGCTCGCCCTTCGCGTCGCGGACGATCTCGCCGCCGTCCACGCTCTTCACGTCGCGGGCGACGCCGGCGGCGGCCAGCGCCGCCTGATTGGCGAGCGCCATGTGCCCGTCGAGCCGGTTTACCCACACTGGATGCCTGGGAGTCAGCGCATCGATCCACTCGCGCGAGGGCAGCTCGCCGCCCCATAACGTGTGATCCCAGTCGCCGCCGGTGATCCACGTGCCCGCCGGCACGGTGTCGGCGAACGCCTTGATGCGCGCGGCAAACTCCTGCGGAGTTTTCGCCTCACGCAGCTGCACCGAGGCGAGCCGGAAGCCGCCGTCGAGAAAATGCACGTGCGAATCGATGAAACCCGGAGTGACGAAAGCGCCGCGGAGATCGACCACCGGCGCGCCGCCGGCCATGGCCAGAATCTCTGACGACGAGCCGACGGCGGTGATGCGGTCGCCGTCGATCGCCACGGCCTCGGCCTCCGGACGCCCGGCATCGCCGGTCCAGATCCGGCCGTTGACGAGCACCAGCGTCACCGCGGCGGCAATCGGCGTCTGTGGTGACGGACCGTCGCCGCCGCAGCCGATCGCGAACCCGCCCCCGCCGGCGCCGCACGACACGATGACGATCAACGACACGAGAAGGAGCCAGGGCCGGAGGAGGCGTGAAGTCATTGAGTAAAATCTACTCCTGATGCCTCGCAGTGCGAACATGTCGCGCGTCACCGGTCTCGAATGCAGGTTTGGCGCGTTTGTCGCCGAGCAGTTTCCGTTTGCGCTCGCGCCGGCGCTGGAGGCGTTTGCAACCACCCGCGGCGGTCAGATTGCCGACGGCGACGCCAAGGCGATCGAAACGCTGCGCCCGCCCTTTCGCCGCGAGCTGGCGCGGCAGTGCTATCAGGTGCTCACCGCGCCCGAAGGGATCGACGAGACGACACCCGGCGTGCCGGCGACGAAGCGCCTGGAACAGGCGCGGGCGCAGCTGGTTGAGGCGTGCGACGGCTTTCTCGCGCGCGAAGCGATCCGCGCGTCGCTCACGCCCGACGAGCGCCGCGAAATCCTGCGCGGCATGGTGCTGACTCGCGCCGTCGACAACCGGCTCAAGCAGCTGTTCATGGGCGGCGAGGTCCGCTGGGGCGAGAAGTCGTTCCAGGGAAAGGGTTTTCGCTCGCTCGGGCAGGAAGCCATCTTCGCCGGCGGCGTGCGCTTGCGCCGCGGTCCGAAGCATCGCCGCGCCGACGGCACCTGGAACGGCGATGTGATTGCGCCGGTGATTCGCGACCTGGGCATGACGCTCGCGATGCGCAGCGACGAGGAGGCGGTCCGGCAGGTTTTGAGCGCGCAGATGGGCAAGGCGGGCCCGCCGATGTACGGGAAAGACCTGCACACCGGCGATTGGGGTTGGGGCGTACTGCCGGCGGCGGCGCCGCTCGCGGTCGGGTCGCTGAGCATCGCTGGTCTCGCGATGGCGTTCTCGCGCGACGGCTCGGGACGCGTCGCGTTCTCGTTCATCGGCGAAGGCGGCTCGTCGCTCGGCGAGTGGCACGAGGCGATCAACCTGTGCGCCGTCCGTAAGCTTCCGGCGGTGTTTTGCCTGCAGAACAATCAAACCGCGCTTTCTACGCCGGTGCGCGACAACTCGGCGGCGCGTGTCTTCGCCGAGAAGGCAGCGGGCTACGGCATCCCCGGTGTCACCATCGACGGCACCGACGCCGCCGCGGTCGCCGCGGCCTTCACCTGGGCGGCGGATCGGGCGCGTGCGGGCGCTGGCCCGACGCTGCTCGAGCTCGTCGCCATGCGCATGTGCGGCCACGCGCATCACGACGACATGCTCTATCACGGCAAAGAAACGCCGCCCTCGTGGGAGTATCCCCCGCTCCACGACTCCGGCTACGCCAATCGCGAGCTCTACGACTTCTGGAGCAAACGCGATCCGATCGCGCGCTACGCCGCCCGGCTCGAGGCCGAGCGCATTGTCAAGGCCAGCGATCTCGAGAAGTGGAGGAAGCAGGCGCTCGAAGTGGTCGAACGGCAGGCGCAGGTCGTGATTGCCGCGCCCTGGCCCGACGCGAGCGACGCGGGCGTCGGGGTATTCAAGGGCGAGCAGCCGCGCACGCGCGTCGAGGTGCTCGAGCCGTCGTGGCGGCTCGCGCAGGACACAGTACCGGCGCTGCCACCGCTCGAACCCGGGCTCCCGTTCGACAAAAAGGGCACGACGCTTCTCGAGGCCGTGATGCTCGGCGTCGGCGACGCGCTTCGCGCCGATCCACGCGTCTTTGTCTACGGACAGGATGTCGGCGGGCAGTATGGGAACGCGTTTCTGCTGCTGCGCCCGCTGCTCGAAGAGTTCGGCGACCGTATCCTCAACTCGACGCTCGCCGAAGGCGCGATTCTCGGCGTCTGCGTCGGCGCGGCGCTCGGCGGTCAACGGCCAATCGGCGAAATGCAGTTCAACGACTTCGTCGCCACCGGCTTCAACCAGCTGGTGAACAACGCCGCGAAGATTCGCTATCGATGGGGCGGGGACGTGCCGATGGTCGTGCGCATGCCGTGGGGCGGTCTCCGTTATGCGGGGCCTTACCACAGCCAGAACACCGAGCCCTGGTTCTACCGCACACCAGGCTTGAAGATCGTCGTCCCCTCGACGCCGCAGGACGCGCGCGCGTTGATGGCCGCGGCCGTCGCCGATGCGGACCCGGTGCTGTATTACGAGCACATCGCCCTCTACCGCGACCCGCGAATCAAGCAGGCGCTGCCACTCGAAGCGCCTGAGCCGATCGCGATTGGCAAGGCCGCGCTGCGGCGCGCCGGCGGTGACATCGCGATGATCTCGTATGGAGCGTACGTGCACGAATGCCTGCGCGTGGCCGACACGCTCGCGCGCGACGGTATCGAGACCGCGGTGCTCGATCTTCGATCGCTCGCGCCGCTCGACAAGGCCGCGATCCTCGCCGTGGCGCGCCACTGCAGCAAGGTGCTGATCGTTCACGAGGACTCGCGTACGGGCGGAATCGGCGAGAGCCTCGCCGCCACCATCCAGGAGGAAGCCTTCGAGTCGCTCGACGCACCAGTCCGGGTGCTTGGCGCGCTCGATACGCCGGTGCCGTATGCGCCGCCGATGGAGGAGTTCTACCTCGTTCGCGAAGCGGACATCGAGCGTGCCGCGAGGCTGTTGGCGGCGTACTGACGCGGCCGGTGAGGACGTTACATTCCTCAAAACCAAGTAACATACGCAAAGCTCTGTCGGATCGCGCCGGTATGACGCACGGCCGAGCTTTCGATCGGGATGGACCTCAGCCACATCAGCTTCGAAGGCAGTGACGCGAAGGCCGGGCAGCTGCGCTCGAGGCAACGCGACGGCCGAGCGCCTGTCGTTTTTTCGACGGAGTCGAACGAGCCGTGCGTCAGCGGGTTGCCGGCGTACGTTCTCGAGCACAACGGTCTCGACCCGAGCATCTACCGCCGGCGGCCGCTCGAGCGTCGCATCGGCGCGTGCCTTCGTGCGCTCAGAGAGGACTCCGAGATCCATGCTCGCGCCCGGCTCACCAACCCTGACGCCCGCGCGGTCGCGTTGAACACGCTGTTAATCGGTGTCTCCGGGTTCTTCCGCGATGCCGCGGTCTTCGAAACCATCCGTACGATCGTCGTCCCCGCACTCCGCGCGCGGCAGCGGCCGGTCCGTGTGTTGAGCGTGGGCTGCTCATCGGGGGCCGAGCTGTACAGCGTCGCAATCCTGATGAGCGAGAGCGGGCTCCTCGAAGATGCCGAGCTGCTGGGAATGGACTGCCGTCCTGATGCGGTGAGCCTGGCGCGTCGCGCGGTTTTTGATCACGACGCGCTGGCCGGTGTGGACCGGACGATTCGCGACAGCTGTTTCGAACGCATCGCAGCCGGCTGGCGGATCCGCGAGTCGTCGCGCACGCGCGCCAGATGGCAGGTCGCCGACGCGACGACTGAGCTGCCGCCGGGCGAGTGGGATCTGGTGCTCTGTCGAAACGTCGTCATCTACCTGCGACCGCTCGCAGGCGAGGCGCTCTTCCGCCGCATTGCCGGCGCGCTCGCTCCCGGAGGGTTCCTCGTGGTCGGCAAGGCCGAACGTCCGCCGCGTCTGCCGGAGCTGATTCCGGTTGGCCGGTGCACTTACAGGAATGACCGCGCACTCTGACGCGAGTCGGACCGGCTTGCGCCCCACGCGTGGCCTCGCCATCGCGCTGTCGGCCAGCCTCGTTGTCGTCTGGGCGACCATTCGTCTGGCGATTTTCGAGACGACCGTCTTTCCGCTTACCTACGTAATTCCTCTGCTCGTGTGCGTCTGGACGCGCGATCGCCTGGCGCTCTGGAGCATGGTGGCGGCTTTCGCTGCGCTGCATCACGCGAAGATGGTCTGGATTCTTCCGCCCGACGCGCTCGCACCCGACGAGTGGTGGGCGAATTACATCGCGACCTTTCTCAACCTGCTCGTCGGCGGCGCGGTGATCGATTCGATTATCCGGGTGCGTGATCGGCTCGACACGGCAATTGAGAGCCTTCGCGATCAGGCTGAGGAACTGCGGGTTCAGGCCGAGGAGCTGGCGCAGCAGAACGAGGAGCTCGCCGAGCAAAGCGAAGAGCTGTCGCGCCAGACCGAGGAGCTCACGCAGCAGCGTGAGGAGCTCGCCAACCAGAACGAGGAGCTCCAGTCGCAGGCGGAAGAAATCACGACGCTGAACAGCACGCTCGGCCGCCGCGAAGCACTGCTGCAGACGCTGCTCGAAACCGAGCGGCTATCGGGTACGGAGGAGGCGGCCGTCCAGCACATTGCCGACGCCGCGATGGATCTATTCGGCACGACTGCCGCCGCCGTAGTGGTCTACGAGACGACGGGCCGAGGACCGGAGCTGCGCGTACTGGCTGCCGCTCCCGCGACAACCGGGCTCGCCGAAGGCCACGGAGTCGAAGACACGTTTGTCACGCTCGTGCTGCACGGGAATCGGGCGGCAAGCTTGAACGACACGACGCTGCGGCCCGATTTGCTGGTTGCGACCGCCCTCGACCGGCCGATCCGATCCGTTCTGTGCGCACCCGTCCGCCTGGCCGGCAAGTCCAGTGCGGCATTTGCGATCTACAGCGCCAGCGCGCACGAGTGGACGACGGAAGAGTTCAGGCTGATCGACTGGCTCGCCGATCAGAGCTGCCGCGTGCTCCAGGCGCTGCGCGTCCAGGCGGATCTCCGCGATGCGGATCGCCGCAAGAGCGAGTTCCTGGCCACGCTGTCGCACGAGCTGCGCAATCCGCTCACGCCGATCACCTTCGCGCTGAAGCTCCTCGAGTCGGGGAACGGTCACGGCGACAAGCAGCTGCGGATCATGCAGCGGCAGGTTCGCCAGCTCGTGCGACTGGTGGATGATTTGCTCGACGCGACCAGGCTCACGAGCAACAAGATCCAGATTCGCAGGACGCGCGCGGATCTGATTCCCATCGTTCAGCACGCGGTCGAAGCGGTCAGGCCCGACATCGAAATCGCCGGCCACACGATCACAGTAAGGCTGCCCGGCGAGCCGGTCTGGCTCGCGCTCGATCCCGATCGGATCGCCCAGGTCGTCAGCAATCTGCTGAACAACGCCACCCGATACACGCCATCAGGCGGCTCGCTCACTGTTTCGGTCTCAGCAGATGGCAGCGACGCGGTCCTGGCGGTTGCCGATACCGGCATCGGCCTGCACCCGGCCGACCTGGATCGCGTGTTCGAGATGTTCACGCAGGTTGGCGGTCCCGGCAGCGGCGGACTGGGCATCGGCTTGGCGCTGGTGCGCGGCATCGTGGAGCTCCACGGCGGCCGCGTCGAGGCGCACAGTAAGGGACCGGGAAGCGGATCGGAGTTCCGCGTGCGGCTGCCGTTGGAAGACGCGCCGGCGACACTGAGCCGGGTCAGCGACGCCGGGCCGGCCCGCGCCGGCGACACCTATCGCGTCCTCGTCGTAGACGACAACAGGGACTCGGCGGAGATGATGAGCGAGCTGCTGGCGCTTCACGGCCACGTCGTTCGTACCGAGCACGATGCCGAGAGCGCGCTGCTGGCCGCGCGCGAGTTCGCCCCGCACACGGCGCTCCTCGATATCGGCCTGCCGGGAGTGGACGGCTACGAGCTGGCGCGCCGCCTGCGTGACGACGAGCGCACCAAAAACATTCGCCTCGTGGCCGTGACCGGTTGGGGACAGGACGCCGACCGCGCCCGCGCCCGCCACGCCGGGTTCGACGCGCACCTCACCAAACCGGCTGAGCCCGATCGAGTGCTCGCAGCCATCCACGCGGCCGATGGTCGAGTGTCGCCGATCGAAAGCGGAGCTGGCGGATCGCCCGTCAGTTCTTCCGCTTCCCCGTGAAGTCGCCGGTGCCCTGACCGTAATCGACAGTGCCCTTCATCTCGTCGCCGGTGACCTCTCCGGTCATGGCGATCGAGAACGTGCCGTTCGGCGTCTGTACGTCGAAGTTCAGGTTGAAGGTGTTGCCCTTCGTCGTTCCCTTGAACGCGATTTCGCCCATCTCACTGGCGAGCGTTCCGGTCACCGCATCGCCGCTCACTTTCATCGCCATTGCCGCTTCGCGCGTCCCACCCGGCGTGTTGAACGCGACCGTCCAGTCGCCGGCGACGCCGGATTGCGCCGAAATCACGGAGAACCCGGAGACACTCAAAGCCAACGCGAGGAGAACGGATCGCATGTCACATCCTTTCGTCTGTCGCGCAGCCGAGCCGTGCCGCGCGACCCTACCACCAACAGGAACACCGACGACCGACTACTCGACTTGACCGCGATCAAAACCGGCAACCGACACATGGAATTGCGAACTGTCGCTACTTCCGGGCGGCGGGCGTCATCATCGTCTCGCGCTTCTCGGATCCGCGCATGTAGATGACCTTGGCCGGCTGGCCGATTTTGAGCGTTTCGAGCGCGTAAGTGTAGTCGTAAATGTTGGCGATTGTCTGCCCGTTGATTTCGACGATCAGATCGCCCTTTTGCAGGCCGGCCTGCTCCGCCGGGCCGCCGCCGATGACGCCGCCGAGCAGCAGTCCCTTGGCGTTGGTGGCGTAATCAGGAATGGTGCCGGTGAAGATCCGCATCCCGGCGCGGCCGCCGCCGGTTTCGGTCTGCTGCTGCACCTTTGTGAACTGCGGGGCCTCGGGCGTGTCGCCAATCCGCTTGACGATCGCGGTGGCGAACGCGATCACGCGATCGAGGTCCTCGTAGTTGATCTTGTCGGCCGTGTCGGAGGGCCGGTGATAGTCCACGTGCGTGCTGGTGAAGAAGGTCAGGCACGCCACGCCGGCCTCATTGAAGCTGGCGACGTCAGTTGGCTGATACGGATCCGGTTGCAGCACGAGCTCGAACCCCGCCGCGACGTTGGCCTGCTCGAGAATGCGTGGCCACACGCTGCTCGTGCCGGTGGCCTGCACGGTGAGCTTGTTGTCCACCATGCGGCCGACCATGTCGAAGTTGAGATAAGCGGCGACCTCGGACATCGGCACCGGCGGCGAGTTGACGAACGCAGCGGAGCCGAGCAGCCCGATCTCCTCCGCCGACCAGAAGCCGAGGAGCACATTGCGCCGCCGCGGCTGCTTCGACAGCATCTCCGCGACGCCAAGGACTGTCGCCGTGCCCGACGCGTTGTCGTCGGCGCCGTGATGAACGGTGCCCAATTCTTCTTTACGCGCGAGCGAGTTGCCATGCCCGCCGCGGCCCAGGTGATCGTAGTGCGCGCCCAGCGCCACCCACGGCTTCTCGACGCCCGTTGTCGGGCTCGTGGCGGGAAGATACGCGACCACATTGCGTGCGGTCTGGCTCTCGCGGGCGACCGCGGCCTTCACCGTGACAGTCGCCCCAGGGATCGCGAACCCCGCAACGTGCGGGTTGCCCGAGTCGAACTCCTTCTGCACCGTCTCGATGTTCTTGCCGGCCGCGGTGAAGAGCTCCGCGGCCACTGCGCCGCTGATGCTGGCGGCAACGATGCCCGATCCGGATAGCGCCGTATCGAAGCTCATAGGCACCATTTCACCGGCATTTGGCGATCGCGGGCCGGTGACGACAAGCAATGCCCGAGCGCCGCGCTGCCGAGCGGCCATCGCCTTGTAACGCAGCTCGGCATAGCGCGACAGGATGACGCGCGTCTGCTGATCCGCGTCTTCCGGAAAATAGCGCAGGACGAGGACGACCTTGTCCTTGACGTCGAGGCCGGCGTAGCTGTCGTAGCCGAAATTCTGTGCCTCGGGCACGACCAGCCCATACCCGGCGAAGATCAGTTCGCCATTTACTTCGCTGCTGTCGGAAAACGAGAGCGCCTGCACGTCTTGGGTCGAAGTGAAAGTACGCGGCGTGTCGCCACTCGCAATCGAGAGCGTCGAGCCGGCATCCCTGGTGCCTGCGGTGAACTGAAAGGACTGCGAGAAGTCTTTCTGTCCAGGCAGCGGCTTCGCGCCGAGCCGCGTCAGCTCGCGGGTGAGGTAATCGGCGGCAAGCCGTTCGCCCGACGATCCGGCAAGCCGCCCCTCGAGCGTGTCGCCGGCCAGCGCCTCGATATGCGCCTTGGTGCGCTTGGTCGTCGCCGCGCTCTGCGCGGCTGGCGCCGTGGTGATGACCGAAAGTCCGAGGACGACGAATAGGATGCGCTTCAACATGAGTTGCACTCCGATTTGGAGTCTTCAATCGCGGACCTAAAGGTCCGCGTTACGTACCGCGTTGACTGGTCCGCGCTCCGTACGTTCTGTGAACGAGGCGGTGTCCCGTCCGACGCTACTTGCGTGGCGGCGAGCCCGCGAGCGCCTTTCGCGCCGCATCGTGACTCCACTGCGCGAGAAAAATCTGTCCGGCGCGATCACCGCTCCGGCTCGACGTCCAGGCGAGCTGCCGTCCATCCGGCGAGGGCACGGGCAGTCCGTCGAAGCCGTCGGAATAGGTTAAGCGCACCGGCTCCTTCTTGCCGTCGATGTCCACCATGAACACCTCGAAGTTCTCGAATCCGAGCTTGTTGGAGGCGAACAGGATGTACTCGCCGGACGGGTGAATGTACGGCGCCCAGCTCATCGACTTGAAATTGGTGATCTGCCGTTGATTGCTGCCGTCGAGGTTCATCATCCAGACGTCGGCGATCAGCCCCTGCTCGTCGAAGCGGCGCCAGACGATCTGCTTGCCGTCGGGTGAAAAGAACGGCCCGCCGTCGTAGCCGTTGACGGTGGTCAGCCGCTTCTGCTCCGAGCCATCCGCCTTCATGGTGTAGATCTCGGCAAAAAAGCTAGGGTCGACTCCGAGCTGTTTCTTCTCGGCATCGGTGAGCGTACGGTTGTACACATCCCGCATCGACGAGAAGACGATCCACTGACCATCCGGAGAGTAGCTGGCTTCGGCGTCGTACCCGCGCGCGTTGGTGAGCCGCGTGAGCGTGCCGGCTTTTTCCCCGTAGGTGTAGATCTCCATCTCGGGATCGTAATCCCACGCGTAGCGCCGCTCCTTGCCGGAGGCGCGGAATGCAAGCTCGTCCTGCTGCAGCTTCTTCGATGCCGGATCGTGATGCGTCGATGCGAACAGGATCTGATCGGATCCGGGGCGGAAGAACGCGCACGTGGTCTTGCCGTAGCCGGGAGAGATGCGCTTGGTCTCGCCGCTCTCGAAATCGAGCACGTAGATCTGATAGAACGGGTTGTCCGGCTCGCGCTCGCTCTGAAAGACCAGACGCTTGCCGTCCGGTGACCAGTAACCCTCGCCTGCGCGCTTGCCCTCCACCGTGAGCCGCCGCACGCGCGACAGGAATTCGCGCTCGGCACTCGGCGCGGGCGTTTGCACAGCGCCCGCCGCGAACTCACCCGCGGCGTTCCCCACGGCCGCAAGCATCGCGAACAACACCCAGAAAAGAGGGCCGGCCCCCTTTTTGTCTCGCGTCATCGTACGTCCTGCGTACCCGGTTTGAAATTGGCCACGGCCGCCTGCACCTTCTGCTGACCGTCGGCGGCCAAGATCGGGAAGACGGCCACCACCCGGCCGCCGTATGAGTCAATGCCATTGTAGTCGCCGAAGAAGGCGCTGCGCTCGCAGCAGTCGAACGGTGCGACCGGAAGCCGCCGGTTGACGAAGGTCTTCCCGCCATCGACGCTGCGCGCGAGCGTGACACCGGTCTGATTACCGCTCAGCCCGCCGCGATCGTGGAAGACGAGATTCAACGCGCCGTCCACCGGATCGACCGCGAGCCAGGTAAACATCTGCGCCGCGCCCTTCGCATCGTCATTGACGCGAACCGGAGGCGACCAGGTGTTGCCGCCATCGCGTGACGAGACGACGAACACATCGGGATCGCCGTTTCGCTCGTCGATCCAGTTGACGTAAACGGCACCCCGGTTGGGTCCCGGGCTGATGTCCACCGCCGTCACCGGCATGCCGTTGTGGCGCTCGAGCCCGGCGACCGGCAGATCCCAGCCGCCCGCGGTTGCCGTAATCACTTTGTCGCGGCCGAACGTCCAGCCGCCGTCGGTGGATTTGTCGAAGACCAATCCTTTGGGGCCCGCCCACGTGACGTAGACGTCGCCGTTTGGCCCAGCGACTGGCACGACACCCTCGATCGTGCCGTCGCTGTCCTTCGCGTCGCCCGTCTCGTCGGACACCTCATAGGGCGTCGAGAACGTGCGCCCGCCGTCGCGCGACCGCGACAGCATGATGTGACTGCGATGCGCCGGATTGTCGCTCCCGTAGACGTCGAACCGCGTCCACGCGACGTAGATATTGCCGCGATGCGGCGAGGCCTCGGATCGGTCGACACCAAGCCACGGCTTGTCTTCGAACGGAATCGCGGTGTTGATGTGATCGACAACCGCGACCGGCGCGGTCCACGCGATCCCGTCCCGGGACGAGGATACGAAGATGCCGCTGAAGGCGCGCTCCGGCCGCTCGACGCGAATGCCGTCGAACGAGATGTAGCCGTGGAACGCAATCCCATCGCGCGAGAAGACCACCGCATCGTCGCCCTGCACGCGGCCGTTGGGGTTAGCCCGGGCCACGGTGCGCCATGTGCGGCCGCCGTCCGATGAGGAGTAGGCGTGATTGGAGACGCGCGGCTGCCCTGCTGCGCCGCCCTGCAGCATCACCGCGACGATGTGATCGGGCGACCCGGGGTTGATGGCCACGGACACCTCCGCCGGACGCCGTGCGCCGCGCGGGGTGACGTCCACGATTGCGGGGACCGGAGCCGTTGATGTGCCGGTCTGCGCCGGCAGCACCACGATCGTGGTGTTCAACACCAGCGCGGCCGTGATCAACCAGTTCAACCGGAGCATCGCGTGATCATATAGTCATTGCATGCGTTACCTGGCACTCGCCGCCGCGATTCTGCTGCTCTCCGCCGCGCCGCGCCTCGCCGAAGAACCGAAGATGATCGAGGTCACCGGCGAGGGCGCCAAGTACTGGCCGCGTTGGCGCGGCCCGTCCGGCCAGGGTTATGTCACGCCGGCGAAGTACGCGAACACCTGGTCGCCCACGCGCAACGTCAAATGGCGCACCGCGATGCCGGGCGAAGGCAACTCGTCGCCGATCGTCTGGGGCGATCGGATCTTTGTGACGACGTCCTACGACAACGGCGCGCGGCTGTCGCTGATTGCGTTTCAGCGCGGAGACGGCCGCAAGGTCTGGGAGACGTTCGTGCCGCAGGTCCAATCCGAACGCGTGCATCAGAAGAACGGGCACGCATCGGCGACGCCCGTCACCGACGGCCAGCTCATTTACGCCTCGTTCGGCAGCAACGGGCTGGCTGCATTCGATCTCTCGGGCAAGGTGGTGTGGCAGCAGCGCTTCGGCTCCATCAACAACTACCACGGACCGGCGGGATCGCCGGTGCTCTACAAGGACCGCATCTTCATCTACCAGGACGGTGACGGCTCGTCGGGACAGCGATCGTTCGTGGCGGCGTTCGATGCGAAGACCGGACGCCGTCTGTGGGAAACGCCGCGCAACGAAACCGTCGGGTGGGGAACACCTGTCATGATCAGCGCCGACGGGCGGGACGAGCTCGATGGTCTCGAGTCAGCGGCGCGTCGCCGCCTACGATCCGCAGAGCGGCCGCGAGCTCTGGACGGTTCGCGGCAATACGTTCGAAGTGATCCCCACGCCGGTGGTGGCGCACGGCCTCGTGTTCTGCTCCTCGGGGCGCGCGGGCCCGACGTTTGCGATTCGTCCTGGCGGCTCGGGCGACGTCACCGCCTCGCACGTGGTGTGGAGCACACCGAAAGGGTCGCCGTTTGTGCCGTCAGGCATCGTGCACGAAGGACTGCTCTATCTGATCAACGACATGCAGAGCATCCTCACGGTTTACGACGCCCAGACCGGGGCGCTCATGTACCAGGGCCGCATGGGCGTCGCGCAGCGTGAAGGCTTCTCCTCGTCGCCGGTCGTGGTCAACGGCGAGCTGTTCTTCACCAACGACGAAGGCGAGACCTTCGTGGTGAAGCCGGGCCGGGAGTTCAACCTGCTCCATACCAACACGCTCGGCGAGCGCACGCTGGCGTCGCCGGCGCTGGTTGACGGCATCTGGTATTGGAGGACGGCGCGCTCGTTGCTCGCGATTCAGTAGCCCGCCTGCCGCGCGCTCATTGCATCGTGACGGCGATGCCCGTCGTCTGCCCGGCTGTGACGACGACCTTCTGCGGCGGCGCCGTCAGCGACTCGTGCCAGATGCGCAGCTCGTAGGTGCCTGCCGGCACATCGCTCAAGGTGAACGTCCCATCACCGCTCGTGACCGCCGCCATGTCGTCGGTGACCATGATGTAACCAGGCACCCGCGGCGCGAATTGGCATTTCTCGTTCATCACGCCGCCGCCGCTCGTCGCGCTGGTGCGTGCCCTGACGCCGGCGAGCGTGACAACGACGTTGGCAAGCCGACCGGCGCCGTCGACGAGCGCCGATTCATCGGGGAGCTCGTTGCCGCAGACGTTCTGATCCATCGTGACGCGAATGGGCTTAGCCCCCTGGGCAGCTGTCGTGACGACCCCGCTGATCCTGCCGCTTCCTTGCGCACCGACTCCTGACGGCGCAATGAGCGCGACAACGAGCGCCGCGGCGAGCGCGCCGTGGCGAAATTCCTGGGCGATCCGGTCGGGTACTGATGTTCATGGCCTCGCTCGAATCGGTTCGAAGGTACGCCCACGGCAGATACCCGGCGATGCGCGTCCCTTGTTCGCGCCGCTCGTTGAGCGGCAGCCGCACGCCGACGGCGGCGCCGAGGGCCCCGGTCTTGGTCGGGACTGCCGGCTGAGTTGCTATCACGACTGCGACCACCATCGCCGCGACCACCAGGTGACTATGACGAAGCGTGCGGATACCGCCAAACTTGAGACGCGATGTGAGAATGAGTGTCAGGACACGTTTGTGTCAGCATGTGCCCGATCACCCGATGCGACTCGACACACTGCTCAAGGGCGCCCACGCCTATCTGTCGCCGCCGGCGGCGCTTGCCGCACTCTCCGCCGAGCAGGCGGCCGCGCGGCCTCACGGAGCGCCTCACTCGATTGCTGAAATCGTCGCGCACATGGCGTTCTGGCAGGGTTGGTTCCTCGATCGCTGCGACGGTGTCAGTGCGCCGATGCCCGCGTCAGCCTCGCTTGGCTGGCCTGCGCCGGCCGATTGGTCGGCGGTTCAGGATCGCTTCGAAGCGGGATACGCGCGAGCGCTCGAAATCGGCAAGGACGCTGGGCGCGGCGATGCCGTGGTCACGCCTGCGATCGAGTACGAGCCGCTCTCGCACTATACGGTTCGCGATGCTCTCACGCACATCGCGCTCCACAACGGACATCACCTGGGTCAGATCGTGACGTTGCGGCAGCAGCTGGCCAGCTGGCCGCCGCCCGCCGGCAGCTGGACATGGTAGAGGCACCCTCCCCAAGGTGCCTTGGGTGCCTTGAGGTGCCTCGGGTGCCTATAGGTGCTAGTGCTAGGTGCCCGGTGCTGGTGCCGAGCTCGGCGCGCCGCTCAGCCGGGCGCGATGCGACCCTGCTCCCACTGACTTCGCCTTGACCGCACCCGGAGCCAGACGCTAGCCTGTACGGCGACGTGACCCTGGGTGTCCCGGACCGACTCCGTCCGCTGATCGCGAGCGCGCTCGTCGCGCTCCTGGTGGGCGTCTCGCTCGGGCCCGTGGTGCACGAGGGCGTCGGACACGATACCGATTGTGACCCGATCCTCGTGCTGCACGACGCCGGTCAGCACCGCATTGGCGCCGCTCCAGCCACTGGCGACACGCTGCCGCAGACCGATCACTGTGTGGTCTGTCACCTGTTCCGCAGCTCCCGCAGCTCGGACTCGAGCTCGGGCGTCGTTCAGCGCGATGTCGAAACGTCCCTCGTCGCGCGCACCGATACCGCGGCGGCCGTCACGCCGCCCTCCGCGGTTCCGCTCCCCGCCCGCGCTCCGCCGGCTCGTTCCTAGCCGACCTCCGCTTTCGTCGCAGGTTCGCGCGCGGATCCGTCGATCCGGCCGCATTCGTTGGGAACAGGAGCCTATGATGTCCACGCTTTCGTTTTGGCGGGCGCTGGTTGCCGCGTCGGCAATCCTCTCGCTCGCCCTTGCCACCTCGGCGTCCGCGCAGGGCGGCGCGCTTACCGGAAAGGTCACGCGCGACAACGGCGACGCAATGGACGGCGCCGCTGTGGTGCTCGAGGAACTGCGCCGCGAAGTGCGCACGGGCGCCGACGGCAGCTACCGCTTCGATAACGTCCCGCCCGGCACGTATCACGTCAATGTGCGCGCGGAGGGCTACAGCACGCATCGCACCGAGGTCACCGTCACGCCCCAGGGCGCCACACTCAACCTCGTGGTGGAGCTCGACCTCCACTTCAACGAGATTGTCTCGGTGAGCCCGGCAGCGCGATCGCAGTTCGAGTCGTACCAACCGACGTCGGTGCTTGCCGGTCAGGAGCTGCAGAAGGATCTCGAGGCTACGGTCGGCGCGACGCTGCAGTCGCAGCCCGGCGTCGCGATGCGGGCGTTCGGTCCCGGCCCTGCGCGACCGGTGATTCGCGGGCTCGACGGCGACCGGATCGCCGTCCTCGAGGACGGGCAGCGCGTCGGCGATCTCTCCAGTCAGTCGGGCGATCACGGCGTGACCGTCAACCCCTCGTCGGCGCAGCGGATCGAAGTGGTCCGCGGACCGGCGACGCTCCTCTACGGCGCGAACGCGATCGGCGGCCTCGTCAACGTGATCACCAACCAGATTCCGCGCTCGCCGGTGGAAGGAGCCAAAGGTGATTTGACCATCGACGCCGCCACCAACGCGGGTGAAGCCGGCGGGTCCGGCGAGGTGTCGCTCGGCAACGGCCGTCTCGCGATGAACATCGGCGCTTACGGACGCCGCGGCGGAGACTTCTCCACGCCCGAGGGCGACGTGGACAACTCGCAGTTTCGCAACGGCGGCTTCAACATCGGCGTGTCCGCCACGCGCGAGAAGAATTACTTCGGCGGGAGTTACGTCTTCGACGACTCCAAATATGGCATTCCCATTGTCGAAGACGGTCAGGTCAGTCTGACTCCGCGCCGGCACGCGTACACGGTCCGCGCCGGCGGGGAGGGGTTGGGTGGCACGATTACTTCGTATCGCGCGACGCTCGGCGTCAAGCGCTACGAGCACGATGAGCTCGTTGGCGACGAGGTGGGCACGCACTTCGACAACGACACCGAGGAGGCGGAGCTGCTCGTGTCGCATCGCCCGATGGCGCGCCTGACGGGCAGCGTCGGCGGCTGGTTCCTCAATCGCGGCTTCAAGGCTCTCGGGGAAGAAGCGCTCGCGCCGCCAGTTGATCAGCGCGGCGCGGCGGTGTTTCTGTACGAAGAACTGACGTGGCCCCACGCCACGCTGCAGTTCGGCGGCCGGCTGGATCACACCAGCTTCTCTCCGGAGGGCGGCCTGCCCGAACGCGACTTCAACGAGTTTTCCGGATCCGTCGGCCTGCTGGTCCGGCCCGTCCGCGAGAACGACGACCTCGTGGTCGCGCTGAGCGTCGCGCGAGCGGCGCGCAATCCGGCGCTCGAGGAGCTGTATTTCTTCGGGCCTCACCCCGGCAACCTGGCCTTCGAGATCGGCAATCCGGAGCTCGGCTCGGAGCACGCCGTCGGCTTCGACGTGTCGCTGCGTGCGCGGTCCCAGCGTGTGCACGGCGAGCTCACCGTCTTCCACAACAGCATCGACCACTTCATTTTCCGCAACCCGATCAGCGAGGAGGAGTTCGAGGCGCGCGAGGACGAATTCAACGAGCGCTTCAACAAGGACCCGGGCGGCGATGAGCCCTCCGACGAGTTCCCGTTCGTGGAGGTCGTTGGCGCCAACGCGACGCTGTGGGGCGTGGAGGGACACCTGGATCTGCAGATCGCGCAGGCGATCATGGCCGAATTCACCTACGACATGGTGCGCGGCGACCTCCGCGACACCGGCGAGGCGCTGCCGCGGATCCCTCCGCAACGCTTCATCGCCGGTCTGCACTATCAGCGCAACGCGCTGCAGTTTGGCGGCAACGTGACGTTCATCGCTGATCAGACGCGCGTCTTCGGCGAAGAAACGCCCACCGAGGGCGCGACGCTGCTCAAGCTGTTCGGCTCGTATTCCTTTGCCACTCGTGGTGTGACCAACACCATCACACTCAGGCTCGATAACGCGACCAACGAGCTCTATCGCAATCACTTGAACTATCTGAAGGACGTGTTGCCCGAAATCGGCCGCAACCTCAAGGTCGTCTATTCGGTCGGCTTTTGAACTCTCGAGCGCTTCTGGGATTAGGTGACGGCGCGCGATTTTCGCGCACGTACAATGCTTGACATGAGGCGCTGCCTCATCCTCGTCATGTTGCTCATTGCGGCCGCGCCGGCCGCGGCGCAGCAACCTCCTCGTCCCGAACTGCAGGCGGTTCGTGCCGCCAGTCCTCCATCGATCGACGGCGATCTGAACGACGAGGCCTGGCAGGTCGCGCCGCTCTCGACCGGTGAGTGGGGATCCTACAACCCGCTGCATGGCGACACCGTGCCGCAAGCCACCAGCGTCTGGATGGCATACGACGACGACTACTTGTACTTCGCGTTCAAGTGCGACGACCCGGAACCGAGCGGGATCAAAACGTCGATTACGCGCCGCGACAACATCTGGAACGACGACTGGGTTGGACTCAGCCTCGATGCGCTCGGCACCGGCCAGATCGCGTACCACATGATGGTCAATCCGAGCGGTGTGCAGCTCGACGCGCTGAACAGCGTCGCGGGCAACGAAGATTCATCGCCCGATTGGTTGTGGGACAGCGCTGGCCGCCTCACCGATACCGGCTACGCCGTCGAAATGCGCCTTCCGCTGCAGAGCATCCGCTTCAAGGGCGGACGCGACACGCGCATGGGGCTGCTGTTCTTCCGGCGCGTCAGCCGTCTGGGCATGTCGGTGTCGTGGCCGGCGATGGCGCCGGGCGTGTGGGTGTTCGAGCGACATGCGTCACTGCACTTCGATCGCATCGAGTCGCGACGAGTGCGCGAGTTGCTGCCCAGCGCGACGTTTTCCAGCGCCAGGACGCGCGAGACGCCGACGCCTGTGGAGCGCCGCCGACAACCGAAGCGACGTCGGCTTCAGCGCCAAGATCGGCCTGACACCGACGATCACGCTCGATGCGACGGTAAATCCCGACTTCAGTCAGGTCGAGAGCGATGCGTTTCAGGTGGAAGTCAATCAGCGGTTCCCGATCTTCTTCGGCGAGAAGCGGCCGTTCTTCATGGAAGGCACCGGCATCTTCGCGCTCGCCGGGCGCCGGGCGGCGACAACAGCATGCGCACGGCCGTTCACACGCGGCGGATCGTCGATCCGAATGTTCGGCGCGAAGCTTACCGGCAGCACCGGGCGCGTGGCCTTTGGCGTGCTGTCGGCGCGTGGACGACGCGGGGGAGCACGAACGTTCTTCAATATCGCGCGCGCGCAGTACAGCTCTCGGTCCCAACAACTACGTCGGCGCGCTCTTCACCGACACGGCCGTCGACCGGCGATCACAACCGCGTCATCGGCGCCGACCTCAAGTGGCGCCTCAACTCCGACGCAGCGGATCGAAGGCTTCGCACTGTCTCGCGACGCAAACGATCAGCCGGCGACCAGGCCGCCGACACAGGTGTCGGTGCACAGGTCGAGTTACTCGTATTCGAGACGGAGAAATGGATGTTTTGGGTTCGGCCGAGCACTACGACCGCGACTTCACAGATGGCGACGGCGTTTCATCAATCGCGTCGGCATCACCGGTGGCTGGGCGTTCGTCGAGCCGAAGCTTCTATCCGGACAAAACGAAAGTATCCATGGCTGCGACGCGTCTGCAGTTGGTCGCGTTCACACAAGGGCGGCGAGGATCGCGTCGCCGGCGGCGCGGAACTGCTCGCGGATGGCGGGCCTGCAGTTCCATTTCACGCGTCAGGGCTTCCTGCGCGTGCAGCATGCCGGAGGGTTTCGAGCACTGGCAGAGCCAGCGATTCAAGCGCGGCCGGACGAACGCGTTCGGGTAAGTGCAGCTGTTTCGCTGGCTTGGCCTCGACGTGGCATCGTCTCGGGGACGCGCCGTCTTTTACGATCCGGTCGATCCGTTCGAGGGCCGTGTCGGATGAAGGGGGCCTTGGCATCAACTTTCAGCCGACGGAAGCTGTCGCAGGAGAGTCGGACGTCGACCGCGTGACCTTCGATCGGCCTCGACCGGTGAGCGCGTGTACCGATCGACATCGTCAACACGAAGACCACTTATCAATTCACTCGCGCACTTCGCGCTGCGCGGCATTGCGCAGTACGACAGCTCGCGTCGGCGCGTGCTCACCGATTTTCTGTCGTCTGTACGAGCCGAGGCCGGGCACTGTCGTGTATGTCGGTTACGGTTCGCTCCTCGAGCATCGCGATTTTGTGGACGGGCAGATGGATCCCTGAGGCCGGAACGTATCACGTGACGACGCGCGGATCTATTCCTCAAGGCGTCATATCTCTATCGCTTCTGAAAGCCGCAGTCCACTCGCCACATATAATTTCTTCAGCCATGTTCAGACTCTTCCGTCCCTCTCACCCTTGTCGTGTCTCTCGGCAGTCGTTTTCGCCCGTTCGGGCGCCGACGCGCAGCCAACGTCCTGGGTTGACACGTATCGCGCCGACGCGACCCGCCTCATCACCGAGGCCACGAGCAGCCAGTTCGCGTGGAATCGCCTCGCCGAGCTGACCGACACCTATGGCAATCGCCTCGTCGGGCAGCGAGAACCTCGAATCGCGCGATCGCATGGGCGGTCGAGACGATGAAGAAGGACGGCCTCGACAACGTGCACACCGAGAAAGCGATGGTGCCGCGCTGGGTGCGCGGCGCCGAGAGCGCTGTGATTATCGATCCGCCGCGAGCATCCGCTGGCGATGCTCGGTCTTGGCGGCAGCGTCGGCGACGCCGCCGCACGGGATCGAGGCCGACGTGCTCGTCGTGAAGACCTTCGACGAGCTCACCCAGCGGGCGGCGGACGCGAAGGGCAAGATCGTGCTCTTCAACGCGGCCTACGTCAGTTACGGTCAGACCAATCAGTACCGCACCGGCCGGACCAGTCGCGGCCGCGCGTGCGGCGCGGTCGCGGCGCTCGTCCGCGCGATCGGACCGACCGGGCCTGCGCACGCCGCACACCGGCGGCACGAATTACGCCGAGGGCGTGACCAAGATTCCCGCGGCGGCGATCAGCGCGAGGACGCGGAGCGCATTCAGCGCATCGTCGATCGCGGCCGGCGCGTGCGCGTCCGGCTCGCAGATGGAAGCGCAGTTCGAGGCCGGACGTCGAGTCGGCGAACGTCGTCGGCGAGATTCGCGGCCGCGAGCTGCCCGACGAAGTCGTGCTCGTCGGCGGCCACTTCGATTCGTGGGATGTCGGCGCCGGCGCGTCGGACGACGGCGTCGGCTGCATCGTGACGTGGGAGGCGGCGCGCTTGATGAAGAAGCTGAACATCACGCCGCGCCGCACCGTGCGCGTCGTGCTGTTCACCAACGAAGAGAACGGACTGCGCGGCGGCAACGCCTATCGCGACAAGTATCAGGCTGACGCGCCGAAGCACGTGCTCGCGATCGAGTCGGATTCGGGTGTTTTCGCGCCGGCGCGTCTCGGCTTCACCGGATCCGAAGCGGCGCAGCGGCATCATGCGCGAGATCGGCGCGCTGCTGGCGCCGCTCGGCCTGCAGGACATCGGCACCTGGCGGCGGCGGCGCCGACATCGGCCCGATCGCGCAGCTCGGCAAGGTGCCGATGCTGGCGTATCAGGGCGACTCTACGCGCTACTTCACGATTCACCACACGCCGGCCGACACGGTCGATCGCATCGCGCCGGAAGAAGTGTCGAAGGCGGCGGCTGCGCTCGCGGTCGTGACGTATGTCGTCGCCGACATGCCGCAAGCGCTGCCGAAGTAGGTCCTATTCGACGGCGGTCACTGTAATCGTCTGGCAAAGGCCCTCGATTGTTCGATGCATGTCGTCGCCTGACTGCAACACCAGTTTGTGCTGTCCCGGCTTCAGTTGCATCTCAATTGTGTCCTTGCCGTCGCCAAAGTGAATCCACGGATCGGCTTTCGGGATCACCACGCCCGAAGGCAGGCACTCGGTATCGACGCCGAGATGATAGTGCGTCATGTTGGGACGGACCTGTTCGGGCGTGAGGTCGCCGGGCGGCACGGGTGAGATGGTGACGCCTTCATTGCCGAACCGGAAGGTCGACATCGTCTTGATCGTGGCGCCGTCTTTCGGCTCCGCGAAGAATACCCTTCCATGTGGACCGGCGTGCTCGGCCGGCCGTTCGGTGCTGCTGCACGCGCCAACGGTGAGCGTCAATGCGGCCATCACGAGGCCTTGAACGACGCGGTTCCCCATTGCGACTCCTTTGTTCGAGATGAGTGACACGGGATTATAGGCCGACTCGGTCGATACGGCGCAGCCCAGAAAACGCGAATAACATCCAGACGTTGCTGCAGAGGCGCCGCGGCGCCAGCCACTCTTCAAACCTACGACTGTGCCTTGAACTCGAAGCTCGCCTTTGCCGGCGTCGTGGCGTCGACGGTAACCGACTGCGTCTGAGTTCCGAGCCGCTCGTGCCACGCTTCGATGGTGTAGGTGCCCGCGGGCAATCCCTTGATCTCGAAGTGGCCGTCAGCGCCCGACACCGCGAAAAACGGATGTGCCACCACACCAGCGTACGCGTTCATCCACGGATGAACGTCGCAGCGGAACGGCAAGCCGATTTCCGGCTTGTCAAACACGCGTCTCGCTGGCGGCACGCCCGCCGGCTGCCCGAAGTTGAACGCTCGATTGTCTTTGGGGGACGCGTTCACGTTGTGTAACGCGGCGTCGCTGTTGGTGATGTGAACCGTCTGTCCAACCTGCACGCCAAAGACGTGTGGGACGTACCGGCACCCTCTCTGGTCGAGCACCGCCGGGGTCGTCGGGATTGCGTAGGTGCGCGCGCCGAGTCCGTCCTTCACGTACACGAGCACGTTCTGTAACCCCTTGTCGGGCCCGACCAGGAGCCCCTCGGTCGTCGCGCCCGGCTCGGGTTTGCAGAGCGGGTCGGAGTCGGTGCTGAGCGGTCGCGGTGGTGGCGCCGTGCTCTGGAAGATTGCAATGCCAGTGATAACGCCGGGACCGTCAGCTGTGTCAGTGGGCGCCGCGGCCCCGGCGGACGTCGCTGGCGCACCGCTGGCCGGTGTCCCACTTGTGGGCTGTTCGCCGCCCCCACAGGCGGCGGCAGTCATGACGAGCGCGGTGGCGCACGTCAGCACCCTGAGCTGGGGGCGTTTCAATGCCATGACCGAGATCATAGTCCTTGCGGTCACGGTGCCGGGCCCGAAAGGCTCCGTCGGCCGGCCCTGACCGTCAGCGAAGTCTCTTGTTCACCTCTTCCCAGTTCACCGTATTCCACCAGGCGTTGACGTACTGGTCCCGCATGTTCTGGTACTTCAGGTGGTACGCGTGCTCCCACACGTCGAGGCCGATAATGCCGCGGCGTCGCTCCATCGTCGGTGTGTCCTGGTTCGCTGTGCTGTGAATCACCAGCTTGCCGTTGTCGTCGCTGAGCCATGCCCAACCACTGCCGAATCTGCCAAGCGCCGCGGCCGTGAACGCTTCCTTGAACCTGTCGAAGCTGCCGAAGCTGCTGTTGATGGCGTCGGCAATTGCACCGCTCTGAGGTCCGCCGGCGTTGGGCGCCATCAGCGTCCAGAACTGCGTGTGGTTCCAGTGTCCGCCGCCGTTGTTGCGCACGGTGGTGCGAATGGCTTCAGGGACGCTCTCGAGATCCGCGAGCAGCTCGTCGAGTGCCTCTTGGCGAGCTCCGGTGATCTCGCCAGCGCATCATTGAGATTCGTGATGTAGCTCCGATGATGCCGATCGTGGTGAATCGTCATCGTCTGACGATCGATGTGCGGTTCGAGTGCCGATGCTGGATAGCGTGCTTCGAATCGCCGGATTGCGCGAGTACGGGGCGAGCGGCCGCCGCAAGCATGCCTAGACCGAACCTTGAAAGAACCTGTCGACGAGTCGGCTTCATACTGACTATTGCTTGCAAAATGGTAGCCTACGCACCATGTCCCCCAAGCCCGTCGCCATTGGCTGCCTGTGTCTCCTCTTCGTGACCGCGGCCGTTGCCCAGCAGACCGCGCAGTCCCCTGCCGAGCGTTCAAAGCAACGACATCTCGACGGCCACTCGCAGTTTGGCGAGGCCTTCGACGAGGGCCCGCGAGAGAAGCCCTCCAGGATTGCAGGGATCGGCGCGACGCATTTCCCGATCACCACAAAGAACCCCGAAGTGCAGATGTGGTTCGACCAGGGCAACACGCTGCTGCACTCGTTCTGGTTCTACGAAGCGGAGCGGGCGTTTCGCTGGGCGTCGAAGCTGGAGCCCGACAACCCGATGCCCTACTGGGGTCTGGTGCGATCGGTCGGCGGAGGCGCCCGCGCCCGCGTGTTCATGAAGGAAGCCACCAAGCGCAAGGACCGCGCGAGCGAGCGTGAACGCGCGTATCTCGACGCCTGGGAGCTCATGTTTGCCGAGCGCTGGGACGAGATCCTCAAGGAAGGTTCGATTCCGTGGCGTGATCAGCTCCGCGACAAGCTTGGCCGGCGTTATGCCGAGGCGATGGCCTACATCGGCAAGAAAGATCGCGACGCCGCGCAGAAGGCCGTGGACGATCACAGCGCGCTCAAGGACGAAGCCGAAAAGGGCAATGCGACCATCAGGCGGCAGTTCGAGATTCAGGATCTGGAGCGGCGCGGCGCGCTCGCGCTGTTGAACGGCGAAGCGCTCGACGGCTTGCGGCTGCTGACCGAAGCGGCGCCGAAGGAACTCGAGCAGCGGAGTTATTACGACGACCCGCCGTTCTATCCCACGCTGATGTGGTCGAAGATCGGCTACGTCTATCTCGATCAGCAGAGTCCAAAGCTTGCGGTTGACGCCTTCACCAAAGCGCTCAAAGCGGTGGCGAACGATCCCTTCAGCCTTGCCGGCCTTGTCGTTGCCCACCACGCGCTTGGCGAGAACAAGGCCGCCGCCGACGCGATGGCTCGCCTCGAATTCGCGTGGAGCGACGCGGAGCCCGGCAACCGCTGGCTGCGCGGCGCGCGCGACACCGGCGTCAAGGCGCCGCCGGTCGATCGGTCACCGGCGCCGCAGCGCAACTACACGAAGACCACGCTGTCACAATTTGGGCCGGCCATCTGGACGCCGTTTGCGGCGCCGGCGCTCGAGGTGACCGATGCTGCCGGTCAACAGCTCACCCTCGATCAGTTCCGCGGCAAGAACGTCATTCTCGTGTTCTACCTCGGCGTGGGCTGCGCGCACTGCGTGAAGCAGCTGAAGGATCTTTCAGAGCGCGGGTCAGAATTCGAGCGCCTCGACGCGCAAATCATCGCCGTGAGTCAGGACACGCCGGAACAGAACGCCAAGTCGCAGGAGCTCGGCCCACTGAAGATGAAGCAGAGAATGAACGAGACGCACGCCGCGTCGCGTGCAACGACTACCACCGCTGCGAGGAACTAGGGAATTAGGGAGATAGGGAATTAGGTGATGGGAGTAGGGCGTCCCCCACGTCCCCAAGTCCCCACAAGCCTATGAAAATCACGCCGCTCATCCTCCTCCTGATTGCGGCCCAGCAGCCGCCTGACCTGCGCACGCGCGCCGAGGTCACCAACTACGAGGACACCAGCTCTTACGACGACGTCGTCCGCATCGTGGACGGCATCGTCGCCTCGAGCACGTTCGCCAAACAGGAGAGTTTCGGGAAGACGGAAGAAGGGCGATCGCTGCCGCTTCTCATCCTTTCCGACCCGGCGGTGTCGACGCCGCAGGACGCGCGCGCCTGCGCCGGCCGATCGTCTTCATCCAGGCGAACATCCACGCCGGAGAAGTTGAGGGCAAAGAGGCCTCGCTGATTCTGGCGCGGCGCCTGGTCTCGGGCGACCTGCAGCCGCTTCTACGCCAGCTCGTCGTACTGATCGCGCCGATCTACAACGCCGACGGCAACGAGAAGGTGAGCGTGCAGAACCGCACCGCTCAGATACGGGCCGGTCGAGGGCGTGGGCACGCGAGAAAACGCCAAAGGCCTCGACCTCAATCGCGATTACATGAAGCTCGACTCGGCCGAAGCGCGCGCGCTGGTCGGCCTGATGAACCGCTGGGATCCGCATGCGGCGATTGATCTGCACACGACCAACGGCTCGTATCACGGGTTCCATCTCACCTATTCGCCAACGCTCAACCCGAACGCCGATCCGCGCCTCATTGCCTTCGCGCGCGACCTTGTGCTTCCGGCAGTGGACGATGCGGTCGAGAAGAAGCATCCGTTCCGCATCTATTACTACGGCAACTTCGCGAGTGAGAGCGGCGGGGCGCGCGAGAACTCTCGCGTCGATCCCAACAGTCCGGGCGATGCCGTGTGGCGGACCTTCGATCACCGGCCGCGCTTTGGCAACAATTACGTTGGCCTGCGCAACCGGCTGGCGATTCTGTCCGAGGCCTACAGCTATCTGGACTTCGGCGACCGCGTCCGCGTCACCGAAGTGTTCGTCGAGGAAATCCTGCGGAACATCGCGGCCAACGCAACGCGGCTGATGACGCTCCTCGCGCAACTGGATGGTGAGCTGACGGCGAATGGGCAGACACCGGTGCGCGGCAAGTCATCGCCGGTCGCACCGCTCGAGCTGGGCGTCGAATTCGAGATCGCCGCGCTGCCAGCGCCTGTGGACATCCTCATCGGTGACGTCGAGAAGAAGCTGAATCCGGCGTCGGCCGGGAGATGCTCACCATGACGAGCATGGCCACGCCGGTCAGGATGAAGGATTACGGCATCTTCAACGTGCGGCGCATCATCTCGATGCCGAGGGGCTGGCTGATTCCACGCGCGCACGTCGAGAGCGGCCGGCTCGCCGCGGCGCTCGATCGCCTTCGCACACACGGGTTGACGATCCAGCGCGTGACGTCAGATATCGAGGTGGCGGTCGAGCGGGTCGTGATTACGAACATGACGCGCGCCGAACGGCCGTTCCAGGGACATCAGGAAGTTCGACTGACGGCACGCTACCAGCGCGCGATGCTCTCGGCGCAGGAAGGCGCGCTCTTCATCCCGCCGCACAGCCGCTTGGACGCCTGGCGTTCTACCTGCTCGAGGCGGAGAGTGACGACGGCTTGGTGACGTGGAACGTGATCGAGAACGGGATTGCGGTAGGGGAGACGTACCCGATCTACCGCGTCATGGACGCGAGTGTGTTGCGGCTCGCGTCGCAGTAGTTTTCGGCGGGGCTGACGCCCGCCTTCGCCTCTATTTGATCAAATAGAACTCCGTCTGGCGCCCATCGATCCACTCCCACGATCCGTCGGGCATCATGGCTGCGTCCTCTTCCAGCGCGAAGCGCACCGCCTGACCGCTCCATTCGGGTACCTTGTGCGTCGCGTTCAGCTCGATTGAGTGCCACGTGTTGGGGTGGAATACGTAGTCGCCGCGCACCGGCACGCCCTCCTGGTAATCCGTCATCCCGATCGGCGGACCGGCGCCGTGGCCGTGATAGCCCACCGGGTGGCAGTAGATCGACGGCGCGATCCCTTCCTTCATCGCCTGCGCGCGCGCTTCGGCGAGCGCCTGATTGCCCGTGCGTCCGAGCTTGGCAAACTGCATCGTCAGCTCCTGCAGGCGGTTGGCCGCCTTGAG
Source organism: uncultured Acidobacteriota bacterium (assembly GCA_963807105.1). Lineage (GTDB taxonomy): Bacteria > Acidobacteriota > Vicinamibacteria > Vicinamibacterales > UBA2999 > DASPWV01. The sequence goes on from CAWEAM010000005.1 coordinate 461,684, forward strand.
CCCGGCCTTGAGCCCCGCGGGCGCGTCGGTCTCGCCCTGCTTCAGCACGTAGGCGTTGTGTTGCGTATCGGTGGAGAACCCCAGATAGACGATGCCGAAGTCGGTGTGGAGCATGTCGCCACGCTGGATCACGTTGCTCTTCGGAGGCGCTGAGCCTTGCCGATGAATCGTGATCGACGGGTGGAACCAGCTGCCATGTCCCATCTCGGCCACGCGCTGTCGCATCCACCAGACGACGTCCTCGCTGGTCGTCTTGCCCGGTGTGATCACTTTGTTGGAGAACGCCTCGCGGATCACCATGTGCGCGACCTTCATCACGTGCCGATAGGCGTCGAGCTCCTCTGGCAGCTTGGTTTCGAGCCAGCCCACGGCGAGCATCTCCGCCGATTTCACGCGCTCCGCGTATTTCGGTCCGAGCGCCGCGAGCAGCCGGCGCTTCTCGTTGGCGGTCAACCCGTCGGCGTGGTTCCACGCGTCCGACTCGTTGACGCCGATGACTTTGGGATCGCGCTCCTCGACGAATTTGCGCAGCCCTTCGTATTGCGCGTCGTTGTGCGTGGGGACGAGGGTGAACAGGCCGTCGTAGTCGAACCGCCCGATCGAGACGCGCTCGACCGGCTTGCCTGCGCCGCGGTTGTAGAACGCGAGAATCGTACGCCGTCGCGACGAGAAGGTGGTGAGCGGCGCCATCGATCGAAACACCGGATCGTCGTTGTACTCGCGCGACACGATGATCCACATGTCAATCCCTTCGCGCGCCATCAACATCGGCACGATTGTGTCGAACCGCTTCGCGATCCACGCCTTGACGAGCGGCGCCTGCTCGCGGTGGGTGAGCACGCGCTGGGCAGGATCGGGATAGGAAACCGACTGCGCCGAGGGCGCGGCGACTGAGACGGCGAGAAGAAAGGCGAGAGCAACGTTCCGCATGCGGTGATTGTAGTCCGCAGCCGGCGGGGCTGAAGCCCCACTACCACTCCCGGGAAGCGGCCAGATCGAAGCCTGCCTTCACGAACGGCATCTCGCGGATATGCGTCCCGGTCAGCGCCGCGATCGCGTTCGACATGGCCGGCGCGATCACCGGGATCCCGATCTCTCCGATGCAGGCCGGACGAGCGGTGCTTGGCATTATCACTATGCTCCACGCCTCACGATGCCAGGCGCGCATACGCGGCGCAGGCTGCGTCGAGCGATGCGCTGAACTTCACGTATGCCGACCGTGTCGGTCTGTGGCGGCGGCGGGGCCACTCACGAACCGGAATGGGTGGTCGCGGACGTCTCGCCGTCGGACTGGGCGAACTGGGTGGTCAACTGCTGCTCGAATCGTCGTGACGATCGTCAGCGTGCACAGAGATCTCCCCGCGGCCGGCCACCTTGCCTGAAAGCTGAGGCGCTGCGGCTCGTGTAATGTCGAGCTTCGCGGGCGCGAGCACCGGACTATTCTTTGCATAGCAGAGCCTGCGATGTTCGGACGACTACTCCCGATCGCACGAAGCATCTCGTCAACTCCGAGCGCGAGTGGCTGGGCAAGCTGCAGACGCGCGCTCGCGCAGGTTCGACGGTGATCCAGCCGCCGAGGCAACGCTCGCGCGGTCGATCGCGCAGCTCGATCGCCTGTTTCTGCTCGTCGTCATCGGCGAGTTCAACGCCGGCAAGAGCGCGTTCGTCAACGCGCTGACGGGCGCGCGCGTGCTCGAGGAGGGGCCGACGCCGACCACCACGCGGCTGCAGATTCTGCGATACGGCGAGACGCCCGGCCGGCACATCGAGCAGGAATCGGTGGACGTCATCACCGCCCCGTCGCCGCTCCTGCGCGATCTCGACATCGTCGACACGCCGGGCACCAACGCGATCTTTCGCGAGCACGAGCGCCTCACCAACGAGTTCGTCCCGCAGGCCGACCTCGTGCTCTTCGTGACGTCCGCGGACCGGCCGTTCACCGAAAGCGAGCGGGCGTTCCTCGAGAACATCCGCGACTGGGGCAAGAAGATCGTGGTCGTCGATCAACAAGGTCGACCTCCTCGATCGCGCCCGAGGATCGCGAGCAAGTGCGGCGCTTCGTCGCCGAGCATGCGCAGGCGTTGCTCGGGTCGACGCCCGAGAGTTTTCTCGTGTCGGCGCGGCAGGCGCTGCGCGCCAAGCTCGGCGAGCTCGTCGGCATCGACGTCGCCGGCGATGAGTTCGATGCGATCTGGAGCGCTACATCGCCACCACGCTCGACCAGGAGGAGCGGCTGCGGCTCAAGCTGATGAATCCGCTTGGCATCGGCCTCCGGCTAGTCGACGAGACGCGCGAGCACGGTTCGCGGCCGCCTCGACCTGCTGCGGTCAGGACCTGCAGACCATCGAAGACATCGAGCGGCAGCTCGACGTGTATCGCACCGATCTGTCGCGCGAGTTCGAGTTCCGCCTCTCCGAGGTCGACAACATCCTGCATCAGTTCGAGAACCGCGGCATGGCCTTCTTCGACGACACGCTGCGCATCGGACGCGTGCCGGACCTGCTTGAACAAGCCGCGGCTCCAGCGCGAGTTCGAGCGCGTGGTCGTCGCCGACGTGCCGCAGCAGATCGAGAAGCAGGTGCACGACGTGATCGACTGGATGGTGGCGAGCGAGCTGCGCCAGTGGCAGGCCGTCAACGAGCACGTCGCGCAAGCGGCGCTCGGCGCACGAAGGCCGCGTCGTCGGCGGCACCGACGGCGAAGCGGATTTCAGTACGATCGCGCGCGGCTGATCAACACGGTCGGACGCGCGGCGCAAACCGTCGTCCAGACCTACGACAAGGAGCGCGAGGCGTCGGCGATGGCCGACAGCATGCGCGAACGCCGTGGCCGGCGCCGCGCTGGCGCAGGCCGGCGCAGTCTCGCTGGGCGCGCTGGTCACGGTGCTGGCCACGACCACGGCCGCCGACGTGACCGGCATCATCGCGGCCGGTTCGCTCGCCGTGCTCGGGATGTTCGTGATCCCGTCGAAGCGCGCGCGAGCCAAAGCGCGATCTGCGGAAGCGCATCGCACGAGATGCGCGAGACGCTGATGACGGACCTCCGCGCGCAGTTCGAGCGCGAAGTCGAGCGCAGCGTGCGCGGCGTGCTCGACGCGGTGGCGCCGTACACGCGATTCGTGCAGCGCCGAGCACGACAAGCTGACCGGGCTGGAGCGGAGCTGGCGGAGATCGGCGCCGCGCTCGGACGCATCAGAGCCGAGATCGGTCGCGTGGCCGCGTAACCGCGACGACCGCGGGTTCAGGCGCGCGAGCTCCTGCGATGAAATCCAGGCCGCTGATCATCCGCGAGCAGTCGCCGTGGCGGGTGGATGAATGAATACCCTGCGCCGCGTCGCAGCCCGAGGCGGCGCAGCTGATCGAGACGGCCTCTGTTTCGACACCTTCCGCGACACCCGCAGCCGCAGATTGTGCGCCAGATCGATGATGCTCTCTCACCAGCGCATCGTCTTCGCCGTTGGCCAGACCGATGACGAAGGATTGATCGATCTTGAGCTCGTCGACCGGCAGCCGCCGCAGATAACTGAGCGACGAGTATCCGGTGCCGAAGTCGTCGAGCGCAATGCTGACGCCCATCTCGTGCAGCTCGGCGAGCGAGCGGGCCGAGCGCACCGGATCCGCCATGATGATCGTTCTCGGTGATTTCGATCAGCAGACACGAGGCGTCGGCGCCGCTGATCTCGAGGATTCACGGATCCGATCCGGGCAGCGCGGGATCGTGCAGGCTGTGCGGCGAGAGATTTGTCGCGATCGTGAGCGGCCGCTCACCGGGCCGCGGCTTCCACGCCGACAGTGCCGACGCGATCGAGAACTCGGTCAGCGGCATGATCATGCCGGTGTGCTCGGCCAGGCGGATGAAGTCGTCGGGCATCAGCCGCCCCTGCTCGGGGTGCTTCCAGCGGATGAGCGCCTCGACCCCCGTGACCTGGTCGGCACGCAGATCGAGAATCGGCTGGTAATCGAGCTCGAACTGCCGCTGGTCGATGCCCTGGCGCAGCGCAGCCGGTCGAGCGCCAGCCGCTGCTCGTTGCGGGTGTCGGTGGCGTCGGCGGCCGACCGCGAAGCCGGAGCGTTTGACCTTCGCGACATACATCGCCGCATCGGCCTTCTGCAGCAGGTCGTGCGCCGTCGTGCCGTGGGCGGGAACCCGGCGCTGCCAATGCTGGCGCGAATCGGCAGCGGCCGGCCGTCGAGCATGAACGGCTGATCGAGGTCGCGTAGAATCTTGCGCGCCGCGCGGCTCGCGCCGTCGATATCGGTCAGCGGCAGCAGCATGGCGAACTCGTCGCCGCCCAGCCGCGCCACCGTGTCCGATTCGCGCAGCGTATCGCGCAAGCGTGTCGCCACCTGCTGCAGCAGGCGATCGCCTTCTTGATGGCCCAGCGTGTCGTTGACTTCCTTGAAGCGATCGAGATCGAGGACGAGCACGGCGAGCGACGTGTTCTCGCGCTTCGACGCGAGCAGCGCCATCTGCAGCCGATCGTGCAGCAGCGATCGATTCGGAAGATCGGTGAGCGGGTCGTGATAGGCGAGATAGGTGAGCCGCGCGTTGGCGCGCGCCCGTTCGCGCCGCGTCGCCGCTTCGCGCAGCTCGCGCTCGACCGCCGACGCCAGCCGCGACAGGTTGCCCTTGACGATGTAATCGTGCGCGCCCTGCTTCATCGCATGCGACGGCGACGTCTTCGCCGATGGTGCCCGAGACGAAGATGAACGGCAGGTCGCGCTCCTGATCGCGGACGATGGCGAGGGCACGCGAGCCGCTAAGGCCGGACATGGCGAAGTCGGCAATCGCGAGATCGAACGTCGAGTTGACGAGCGCCTCCTGCAGGGCGTCGGCCTGCGCCACCCGCTCCGCCAGGACGCTGTACCCCGCGTCGGTCAACGTCTGAACGACCAACGCCGCATCGTCGTCGCTGTCTTCGATGAGAAGCACCTTTAACGGAGTCATTCGTCGTGAGGCTTGCCCGCGCCGTCTGCGAAGCCTGTGCCGTTAGGGACCATCTTAAGGCTGAGCCACATTTGTTGTTTCTATGACAAATTGGACATTGTGCAACACCCGCCGTGTGCTATTTAGGGACAGCTTCGTCAAAATCCAGACAGCTCTAGAATTTATTCTATGGCGCGCGCAATGGACCTTCATCTCGAGTTGCGCGATTCTGCGCCATCTATTTGGCGCCGCGTCCGGATGCGCGGCGATGGCTCCCTCGCCGATCTTCATCGGGTCATCCAGATCGCGATGCGATGGGACGATGTGCAACTCCATGTCTTCGACGTCGCCGGTCAGGAGTATGGCCCGGAGCCAGGCGAGGAGGAGATCTCCCTCCGTTGGGCCGGCGAAGACGACGCCATCAGCGTTGCCAGGGCCGTCGAGTTGAGCGGCGGGCGTTTCGAGTACACCTACGACTTCGGCGCCGAGCAGCGCGTCGTGGTTACCGCGACGACGAGTCCCGCCGGCGAGCCGTCGCGGTTGCAGTGCGTGGGCGGCGCGGGCGCCGGCTTCGACCTCTGCGACATCAATACACGGCTGTCCGAGGAATTCCAGACCACGCCGGCGGGCGAAACGGGTCGGCTGCGGCCCGAGGAGCAATTTGTGGCGGACCTGACACTCTTGCTTCTGTTCCTCACGTCGTTCGAAGAAAGCAAGGGGAGGCGCGTCGCCAACAAGACGCTGCGGCTCGATACACTTGACGCGCTGAGCGACGCCGGCCTGGTCGTGACGAATAAGCACCGCAAGGGCGTGCAGCTCACCGATCGCGGCCTCGAGCGAGCCGAATCGCTGCTGCAGAAGGTGACTTCGCTGCTGCGGTCGTGAACGCCGACCCAAGACACACGGAGACATGTTGATGCAACCGCGCGGCACACCTGACCCAACCGCCCAACCGACGCCGCGCCCCGCACCTGCCGCGCCCGCGGGGCCACCTCCGGGTCCACGCACACCGTTTCTCGGGACCCTGATCAGCCCCGGCCGGAATCCGCTCGTGCTTTTCCAGCGCTTCGCCCGCGAGTATGGCGACATCGTCTACTTCAAGCTGGCCGGCGAGCGCGCCTATTTCGTCAATGACCCGCGACTGATCAAGGACGTCCTTGTCACCAATCAGCGCAATTTCACCAAGAGCCGCGGCCTCGAGCGCGCCAAGAAGCTTCTCGGCGAAGGGCTGCTCACCGCCGAAGGGCCGGCGCACCTGCGCCAGCGCCGGCTGATTCAGCCGGCGTTTCATCGCGAGCGGATTGCCGGTTACGGCTCGGTGATGGTGGAGCACGCCGCGCGCCTGCGCGACGAGTGGCGCGACGGCGCAACCGTTGACGTGTCGAAAGAGATGATGCGCGTCACGCTTTCGATCGTCGGCAAGACGCTCTTCGACACCGACGTCGAGTCCAAGGCCGACGAAGTTGGCAAAGCCCTGACGCACGTGCTCAAGACCTTCTGGCTGTTTCTCGTTCCCTTCGCCGGCGCGATCGAAAAGCTGCCGATTCCGGCGCTGCGCCGTGCGCAGGAGGCGCGCCGGCGGCTCGACGCGTTGATCTACCAGATGATTGCCGACCGCCGCGCCTCCGGCCGAGACCACGGCGATCTGCTGTCGATGCTCATCGCGTCGCAGGACGATGCCGAGAGCGAGGCGCCGGAACGTGGCGGCGGCGCGTCACTGCCGCCGGGTGCCGCGCCAGGACTGACCGACGTTCAAGTGCGAGACGAGGCGATGACGCTGCTTCTCGCGGGACACGAAACCACGGCGAACGCGCTCACCTGGACGTGGTTTCTCCTCAGCCAGAACCCCTGAAGCGGAAGCGAAGCTGCACGAAGAGATCGACCGCGTGCTGCAGGGCCGCTTGCCGGCCGCCTCCGATATCGCCCGCCTGCCGTATCGTGGATCGCGTGATCACGGAAGCGCTGCGGCTCTACCCGCCGGCATGGATCGTCGGACGCCGCGCGATCGCCGACTATCCGCTGGGCCAGTTGTGGTGCCGGCGCGCGGCATCCTGTTCATGAGCCCCTACGTGATCCAGCGCGACGCACGCTTTTTTGCGGATCCGGAGCGGTTCAACCCGGATCGGTGGACGTCCGACTTCAAGGAGTCGCTGCCGCCGTATGCCTACTTTCCGTTTGGCGGCGGCGCGCGCCGCTGCATCGGCGACCAGTTCGCTCTGATGGAGCTGGCGCTGCTCGTGGCCACGTTCGCGCAGAAATGGCGGCTCCGGCTGGTGCCTGGCCATCCCGTCGCGCCGCAGCCGTTGATCACCCTGCGGGCGAAGCACGGGATGAAGATGACGGCGCTCAGTCGAAAGACTTTCGCGCCGTCGCATTGAGAGATTAAGACGTCGCCCGCACGGTCTCGAGGCCGTGTCCCCGCGCGCTGCTCTCGCGCAGACGCAGTGCAAACGCGAAAGCGAATCCCATCAGGCTCATGAAGAAGAACATCCACAGCATCGGCGTATAGCCGTCGGGATTGTCGGGACCGGCGCCGTAGTAGTCGTTGAGCGCGCCGGCGGCGAGATTCGCCAGCATCAAGCCGATGTTCTGCAGCATCGTCATCAGGCCATACGCCGTACCGAAACGCGTGGCCGACACCAGGTAGGGCACGGCCGGCCAGAGCACGGCGGGCACCAACGAAAACGCGATCCCGATCAGAACCGTGCTCACCCACAGGCTCAAGGTCGTATACGCCAGAATCGGAAACACCGCGGCGAGGAGCAGCGAGCCGACCGCCATGAACGCCGCGCGCTGGCCGACGCGGTCGGCCATGTAACCGAAGGCCGGCGTCGCGACGATCGCCGCGAGAAAGACATACGCGTTCATCTGTCCTGCGTCCTGCAGCGACAGGCCGTGCGCATGCTGGAAGTACTTGATGGCGAACGTGCTCCGGAAGGGAAAGATCACCGAATAGAACGTCACGCACAGCCCGACGATGTACCAGTACGAGCGATCGAAGTTCCAGAGATCGCTCCACACCACACGGTCGGTCGGCGATCGCTCCGCGAGCTGGTACCGTTGTGCGGCGCGCTTCTCAATCAGGTAGTAGACGAACGCTCCGGCGACCGACAGGCTGGCGATGAACGCGGCAAGAAAGAGCGGCGCCTGCCAACCCATGTCGTAGAGCGGCTTGAACCACGTCGTCGACATATCGGCGGCGTACGATCCGGCGCGGGCGATGCTCAGATTGAGGCCGAACGCGAACCCAAGCTGTTTCCCCACGAACCACTGGCCGATCGCCACGGTGACGGCGACGATCATCGATTCGGCGCCGAGGCCGAAGATCAAGCGCCCGGTCGCCATCACCGGGAAGAGCGGCGAGATCGCGGTGAGGAATGCGCCGAACGCGCAGATGATCGTGAAGATCAGCGTGGCCACTCGCGTCCCGAAGCGATCGACGATGATGCCGCCGACGAGCACCATGACGATGTTGGGAAAGCTGTAGATGGCGTTGAGCGTGCCGATTTGCGTGTCGCTGAACCCGAGCATCCGCTGCAGCGAATCGGCGACCGGTCCGATCGCGTCGTAGGCGTAGTAATTGCCGAACATCGCGACGCTGAGCGCGACGAGCACGGCCCAACGCCAGGCTGCAGGAGGAGGAGGCTTACTGATCATCTGGAGCGCGATGGTAGCACTGTGCAAATCTGAAATCGTACGCCAGGGGCAGCATCAGCCACCTGGGTAATAAGCCACTAAGGACCGCACTGAGGCACCGAAGCACTGAAGCACTGCGCACCCAAGGCACCCAGGCACCTTCAGGCACTTCGGGCACCATAACGATCATTCCTCAGGACCGCCAGCCAGCAGCGGTTCGAGCTCCACGGCCTGGGCGCCGTTCTCGGTGCAGACCGCGTACTTCGTCTCGCCGGCGCGATACATCGCCACGCCGGCATAGTCACCGCGTTTGTTGAGCACGAAGAAGCGGATGTTGAAGTTCGGGTTGCCCTTCGAGTTGAGCAAGCGCTTCTCGATCGTGTTGGCCTTGATGCGCTTGAGCGCTTCCATGCCGGCATCTTTCGGCGACATGCCGCGGCGCATCGACTCGACGATCAGGAACGACGACAGGTTGTAGAGATTGGCCTCGCCGCGTCCAGTCGATCCCGCTGCGCCAACTTCGTTGTCGACGTAAAGACCGGCGCCAAGAATCGGCGAGTCGCCGGTGCGGCCGGGGATTTTCCAGGCGAGACCACTCGTGGTGGTGACGCCGCACAGATCGCCGTTCGGCCCGATGCCGTCGCAGTTGATCGTCCCCCAGAAGCTGCCTTCGCGGATCAGTCCGTCGCGGACCATCGAGCGGCCGGCGGCCAGCGCTCGCGATTCCCAGGTGCCCAGCGCGTGGCCCGGATCCTTCTCGTGCCGCGGCTTCAGTTTGCGACCCTCGCCGTTCGGATCGAGATAATGCTCGGGATCGATGCGTCTTTTCCACTCCAGCCAGAGCTTGCGCGATTGCGGTGTGTTGAGGTCGTCTTCGACGGTGAAGCCCAAGGCGCGCGCAAACTCGGTGGCGCCCTCGCCGACCAGGAGATGGTGGTCCGTGTTCTCCATCACAGCCTTGGCCACGAGCGACGGCGTTCGCACGCCCTCGATGCACGCCACGGCGCCAGCCTGCTTCTTCGGGCCGTGCATGCACGACGCGTCGAGCTGCACCACGCCGTCCGCGTTGGGCAGCGCGCCGTAGCCGATGCCGGTTTCGAGCGGATCCAGCTCCGGGATGTTGACGCCGGCAATCAGCGCGTCGAGCACGTCCTTGCCCTCGGTGATCAACCGGTACGCACGCTGCACCGCGTTTTCGGTGCCGCCGTTCTTGAACTCGTACCCGGAATAGTCGGAGATCACGACCGGCCGCACCGATCGCTGTAAAAGGAGCTCGGCCGATCGCGCGGGCGCCGGTACAGCGGCCGCGAGCGCGGCGGTTTTGACGAAATCGCGTCTGGTGATCATGATCAATCCTTGCCAGCCGAAGTGGCCCCCAGCCACTTACCGTCCTCCACCGGATTATAGGCGGCAAGGCGACTGATGAATCTTCACTTAGTCCGACGAGCGCCAGCGAGTCCCACGACGCGACGATGTCGCCAAGTCCGACGCGCGCGAGCGAGTCCGACAACGGCGGCGAAGCCGCCGAGTCCTAGGAGCCAAGCGAGTCCGTTCTCACGCCCGCCGGCGTTCGAGCTCGATCCGCTGCCGCACCGCCGTGCGCAGCAGCGACGTCTGTTGATCGTGCTGCCCGCGCAGCTCGCCGAAGTTTCGATCGGCCGCCTCGCGCAGCCCGGTGACGTGCCGATCCATCTGCCGCGTCAGCCGCTCCTCGAGCGCCTGCATGTAGTCCACGAACTCGGATCGGGTGATCAGGTCGTCCGCCATCGCTCTTGTCCTCGACCCCAACGTCGCGGCTCGCGCTGCACGATTACTCGACGTTGGCCGCGCCCGACACTCCAATGTGCACGCGCCATGCCCGGCGACGATCGTTCGATTGGCGCGGAGTTCCGATGGTTCGTCAGTCGCCCAACGATCAGTTTCTTCGATCGATCAGTGCGAACGAGGCCGCAGAACCTGCCACAACGGACTCGCGTTGCTCGCAGGACCTGGCGGCTACGCCGCCATCGTGGGACTCGCGTTGCTCGTGGGACGCGCGGCGCTCGCAGGAAGGCTGTGCGCCGAGCACCACGCCCCCCACGCACCGAGGCACCTTAGGCACTCAAGGCACTGCCTAGGACAGCAACGCTTCCAAGTCCTCGCGTTGCAACCCTCGCAGCCCTCCGCTTTCCGCCTGAAGAATCGAATCGGCGAGCGCGCGCTTGTGCGATTGCAACTCCAGAATCCGCTCCTCCACGGTGTTGCGCGCGACGAGTCGATACGCGAAGACCGGCTTGGTCTGCCCGATGCGGTGCGTCCGATCGATGGCCTGCATCTCGACCGCAGGGTTCCACCAGGGATCGAGCAGAAAGACGTATTCCGCGGCCGTCAGGTTGAGCCCGACGCCGCCCGCCTTGAGGCTGATGAGAAAGAGCGGGCACGCGGGATCGGCTTGAAAGCGAGAGACACGCGCTTCACGGTCGCGCGTCTGCCCGTCCAGATACTCATAGACGATGCCTTCCGCGTCGAGCTGCTTGCGCAGCAGTGCGAGAAGGCTCGTGAACTGCGAGAAGACCAGCGCCTTGCGCTTCTCCTCGACCAGCTCCGCGAGTCGCGGCACTAGCAGATCGAACTTCGAGGAGGAGCCGTTCGACGCGGTCCCGGCCCGCGCGTGGAGCAGGCCGGTGTGACACGCCGCCTGTCGCAGACGCAGCAGCGCTTCCAGGATCTGCAGCTTCGATTTCGCCATTCCATCGCGATCGATCTTCTTCAGCAGCGCCTGGCGATAGTGGTTGCGCAGCTCTTGATACGTCCTCGCCTGCTCGCCCTCCAGCTCGCAGCACAAGGTCTCTTCGGTCCGCGGCGGCAGCTCCGGGGCCACTTGCTCTTTCGTACGGCGCAGGAAGAACGGTCGCAGCCCCTTGGCCAGGCGCGCGATGTGCTGCTGCGCGTCGCGTCCCGTGGCCGCTCGCGGGTCAAGCACGGCGCCGCGTCCGAGGAGGCCCGGGTTGAGAAAGTCGAACAGGCTCTGCAGCTCGCCGAGATGGTTCTCGATTGGCGTGCCGGTCAGAGCCAGCCGGTGGTCGGCACGCAACAGGCGGACCGACTTGGCGGTCGCCGTTTCGGCGTTCTTGATCGCCTGCGATTCGTCGAGCACCACGTAATCGAACTGTTGCTGCTGCAGAAGCGGTGCATCGCGGCGAAGCGTGCCGTACGTGGTCAGCACGAGGTCGGCGTCGTTGATCGCGCCCATCGCTTCGTGACGCTCGGCGTGCGCGAAGTCGAGGACACGCAGCCCGGGAGCAAATCGAGCCGCTTCGCTCATCCAGTTGAAGAGCAGCGAGCGCGGCAGCACGATGAGCGATGGACGATGGGCGCGGGATGGATCGAGACGCCGCGCTTCGAGCATCGCGAGCACCATGACGGTTTTGCCAAGGCCCATGTCGTCGGCGAGGCAGCCGCCGAAGCCGAAGTCGCGGAGGAAGCGCATCCACCCGAGCGCCACGCGCTGATACTCGCGAAGCGTGCCCTGAAAGGTCGGCGGCGCGTCCTCGGCATCGACGCCGGTGAAGCGGCGCATCGCCTCACGTGCGCGATCGAATCCTTCGTCCCAGTCCACGGCCGGCTGTGTCGCGAGCAGCGCGTCGAGGAGCGCCACTTGCGACGGCTTGAACCGGACGCCCGAGGCGCCGGCTTCGCCGAGCTCCAGCGCCGGCGCGACGCGCGCGAGCCACTCTTCCGGCAGCATCCCGACGGTGCCGTCGCCGAGCGTGATCGTGCGCCGGCCGGCCCTGATCGCCTGTAGCAGCTCGCTGATGTCGATCGCGGCGCCGCTCTCGTCGCGTGCGTCGAGATCGAACCAGTCGATGCCGCTGCTGATGTGCAGGCGCGGCGCTTGGAGCGCGCGATAACGCACGCCTTCGGCTTCCACGTGCCAGCCCAGCGCCACCAGCGCCTGAACGAGCCGCGGGACGCTCCTCGCCGCAACCAACAGCATGTCGATGACAACGCCGTGCCGCTTCAGCGTGGCCAGCGCCTCCTGTTCGGCCGCCGTTTCGCGTCGATACATCACGCGCTGGTCGTTGCTGAGCAGCCTGACGCCGCGGTCGAACGCGGCCCTCGTCGTCTCGTACTCGACGGCAACGTCGATGTCGCATTCGCCCCAGTCGTTCGGCTTGTGGATGACGGCGTGAAACCGCGGCGTGACGGTGCGCTCTTCCCAGTGGAGATCCGGAGGCCGCTCGATCTGCTCCACGCCGGATGAGGCGATCGACTCGATCAGCTCGCCGCGCGACTGGGGCGGTACGTCGATCGAGCCGCGTGTGCGCAGCTGCTGCGCCCATGCCAGGCCACCTGCGGGATCGAACGGCGCCGCGACGTTGTCGAGCACCGCAACGCTGTCGGTGAGCAGCGCAAACCGATGCACGTTCTCGCGGCGCCCGCCGCGGCGCAGGAATGCGTCCACATGATAGGAGTCGCCCTCCGTCGCCCCGCGGGTAATCACCAGCTCGAACCGCCACGGCTCGCCGGGATCCCATTCGAGCTGCACGTCGTCAGGGTTCTTCGCTTCGGGAAGGGCCCCCGAACCGTCGATCCGCAGATAGACTCGGCCGGTGTCGCACAGCCGATGCAGCAGCATGTCGAGAAGCGGCGCCTTGACGTAAGCCGGTGGCAGCGGCTGCGAACCGATGCCATACGCATAGGCGCCGCTTTCGCGCGGATACGTTGACGTCGCGTGCACCAGCGAAAGCGCCCAGCGATCGTCCGGATCGGTCAGGTAGCCGATGCCGCTGAGCGTCAACCGCGCCGCCTGCGGCTTCGACCACTGACCGTTGCGCTTGCGCGCGCGCCGTTCGACTGCGAGCGCGATCTCCGTGGCCGTGTCACGCGGCGGGACGACGAAAACGTAGAGCAACTGAGCGTCCGAGGAGGTCGCGGGGAGCGTTTCCTGCGGCTTGTGCCGGACAGCGTCGAGCGCCAGCGACCACGCGGGCGGCGCCGGCCGGCGCGGGGGCGCCACGCGTGGCACCGACCGTGGCCACTGGCCGCCCGGGTCGCGTCGAGGGCCAAGCTCGGGAATCCTCAGCGCGTGCTCTTCTTCGTCTTTGAGGTCGATCAGCGCGCGCGTGTCGCCAGGCAGGGTATGCAGCCAACCCTTCTCGTCTGCGCGAACCGCCGTGGCCCAGAGGTGCTTACAGCCGGTGCCGCGGTCCCCGAAGTACGGGCAGCTGCACCAGACGTAGAGGCGCGAGCCGTCCAGTCGAAGCCGGACGTCGTACATCCCGGTGCCCGACACCTTGGCCTTCACCGCGTCGGCGGAGCCGTGCACGACGTCCACCCTGTGGACGTAATCCCACGCGCGGTCCTGTGCGCTGAGGGTGGTGTGTTGCCGGAGCAGATCGAGCACGTTCATGCGGGCGTTGGGGTGAACCTTCCAGTGTATCGGAGCGCGCGCTTCGACTGTTGCGCGCGCTTCGACTGTTTAGGACGGTTCTGCCGAACGTGCCTGACCAGGCGGTGACGCGCGCAAGGCAGGGCTGACGCCCCGCCCTTACGCCGGCTTGCGCGACCAGGCGCCTACGAGTGAGGGCGACACCAGCGTCGCGTCGCGGGCATCGCCTCGTCGCGAAGGCGAGCGGCCAGCGTATCGACATCGACCTCGGCTGCGGTCGCGACCCCTGTCTTTTCCATCACCGGCACCAGCGTTCGCGTGACCTGTGCAACCTGCTCGAACGCCCCCGCTTCGACGCCGCGCTCGACGCGAGCGAGCAGCCGCATCTGCGGCGCCGGCAACCGGCCGCCTCGAACGCGCGACCCAGCTTGAGCCCCATTTGCGGGTGTTCCCCGACGCGCTTGAAAGTCACGCGCAGACGCTCGAGGGCCGTCTCGAACAGCTCACATCGCGGTTCGGATTTCGATTCGAACATGTCGAACTCGTGAAACGTCATGATGCCGCGCGGCTCGAACGAGGGAGGAGGCTGCGCAACAGTGCGGCGGGATCGGCGAAGTACATCAGGACCAGCCGTCCGACGATCGCATCGAACCGCCAGTCTATCGTGACTGGCGCGACATCGCCGGCGACAAACGTGACGTTCTCCAGCCCCGCCGCTTGCGCCCGCTGCGTGGCAAGCGCGATCGACTCTGGTGATCGGTCGATGCCGACGACGCGTCCTTCTGTCCCGACGAGGCGCGCACAAAGAAACGACACGTCGCCGGCGCCGCAGCCGACGTCGAGAACGTGCATGCCACGCTCGAGCCCAGCGAGCTGGAACAGGTGCTCGGAGAGCTCGCCAAGTAGCGGCCCTGCGAGATCAGCCGATCGAGCTCCTGCTGGGAGTGGCCGAGGACATACCGCGAAGGTTGAGGTTCTGGCGACATCCGCGAATTCTACGGCTGGAGCCTTATCGCTCCTCCAGTTCGCGTCGAATCAGCTCGACGCCGGCGAGGAGCTTGGTCGCTTGAATCTGGTTGAGCCGACGGTCCCGCATGAAGGTTCGGACGTCATCTTCATAGAGCTGCAACTGCCGGCGCGCTTCCTCGAGATCGTTCCGCTCGAATGCCGCCTCGCCGGCCGCAAGCTTGGCGCCAAGGCTGTCGCGCTCCGATGCAAGGTCGCTCGTGAAGAGGAACGACAGGTCTTTCAGCTTGGCAAAGACGAACGGCACCGGCGGGGTGAGCAGGTAGGCACGCGGCTTGTGATGCTGAAACAACCCGGTACCCGCAATCTGGCCGAAATCGTTGATCGCCGTGGCATCGACGAGGATCCAGGCCGCCTGATCGGTCGGCGAGAGCAGCGTATTGACGTCGGTCATCGTCGAGTCTTTGTAGAGAAATCCGTGAGGGTCGCCGCTGCCGGATCCAACGGTATCGGACGTACCGACGATGTCGCCGTGAGTATTAACGTCGAGCGCCTCGCTCCGGCAAGCCAGCTCGAACATTCCTGTGCAGAGCGTGCCCAGGTCTTTCATCATCGATGGCTCAAAGAAAAATGGCCAGGCAAAGGCATGATAGACGGCTGGCAATTGGGCTGCGATCTGGGACGCTCCCACGGTGAAGCCTGGATCGCTGACGGCGTGAGCAATGCTTCCGCACGTCGTGCAACTGGGGTTGAGTGTGCCGATGTCTTGAATGTTCGAACCGCCAAGCCACCGGAATGCTCGGCCTGACTTGGTCTGACCGACGACGACGCCGAGATCGTTGATGTCCTCGGGTGGCCAGATGCTGGACGGCAGCAGAGTCCCAGAGTTGCCGATCCAGCTGGCATGAGGACCCACGCCGACAATCGCGCCAAGATTGTTAATCGCCTTCGCCTCGGAGACCTCGAATGCACCGACTGGCTCAACTTGAAGTTTTTGCAGTTGCGCCCCGATGGCCAGAAACGCAATATCTGGTGTGTCGCACACATTATTCGGATGCCCATAGTTGCAATCCATTCCGACGATCCAGCCACTGTCGTTGATGGCATTGCCAAAACTGATGCGCGAGTCTTGATAGTGCTGCCCCTCGAAGCAATGCGGTTGAGTGCACCAGTCGAGCAACGGTAGCGGACTGTAGACATCGATCGGGGCGTTTGGGGCCGTGCGAAATGCCCGGAGAAACGGGCTATTGGGTAGCCAAGTGCCGAGGCGAGACCAGCCGGTCACCTGACCCCAGTTATTCACGTCGGTCGCGTGGCTCTCGCAATCCTCTTCCGAACAGAACGACGAGACATGGAAGGTCCTGAGGTTCAGGATCGTGTAATAGGGGTTGTACGCCGCGGACGCTGGCGTCGTCTCACGTGCGAGTGTCGCAAGGCCGAGCGCCACGATCAGCGCGCATCCGCGCACCACCATCCCGCTCGCGGCCGCCGTTCGTGCCGTCATGGCCTCCTCCTCGCGCGTCCCGTTGGGTCTGCGACCTGGCTAGGGAAGAGGCTTTCCGGCGCCACCAAGCTCAGGAAGAACCACTGGGTTCGGCGCTCGACGTCATTGCTGGTAATTGCAACGCTGTAATTGGATACGGCCGCCGTGACACAAGGTTCCGTTCAGAAAACAAGCACATACGACCGTCGCAACTTCCGCTGCGATTCTGAAACACAGGTCGGGTGGAGTTGACTGACACCCGCAGTGAGAGTCGACTCACGTGCGCATCGCGCCCGACAGCACTTGGCACCCAAGCACCGAGCACCGAAGCACACCAGCACCAACGGCACTCGAGGCACCCTCAGGCACCCAAGGCACTCGTGGAGATTTCGCCAGTGATATCGTGGTCGCATGGTTCGCTTTCGCACTTCCTCCGCGACAGCACTCTGCGCGACGCTTCTCCTCAGCGCCGCGGCGTTCGCACAACAGACCGACACGGCGCGGGCGCTCGACGAGCAGATCGGGCGAATCTTCCAGTCGAACGAATATCAGCTGCCGCGTTTTGGTCCCGCGCGCTGGCTGCCCGATGGCTCCGGCTACACCGTCGTCGAACGATCGACCGACGCCGCTGGAACGTCGGATATCGTGCGCTATGACGCCGCCAGCGGCGCGCGCACGGTGCTGGTTCCCGGGAAGTCGTTGATTCCATCTGGCGGCAAGGAAGCGCTCGACATCGACGACTACTCCTGGTCGAGCGACGGCCGCTACATCCTGATCTTCACCAACACGCGCAAGGTGTGGCGCGACAACACGCGCGGCGACTACTGGACGCTCGACGTCAAGTCGGGGCGCCTGCGTCAGGTTGGCGGAAGCGCGCCCGCAGCGTCGCTCATGTTCGCGAAGTTCTCGCCCGACTCGTCGAAGGTTGCCTATGTGCGCGCCAACGACATCTACGTCGAGGACGTAGACGATGACGACGTGACGCGCCTCACGTCCGACGGATCCGAGACGACAATCAACGGCACGTCGGATTGGGTCTACGAAGAAGAGCTCGGCGTCCGCGACTGTTTTCGCTGGAGTCCCGACAGCACGCACATTGCCTACTGGCAGTTCGATTCAACCGGCGTCGGCGTCTTCTCATTGATCAACAACACTGACGCGCTTTATCCCGCGGTCACGAAGATTCCCTACCCCAAGGTTGGCACTACCAATTCCGCCGCCCGCATCGGCGTGGTCGATCTGAAGCGCCGCAAGACGAAGTGGATGAAGACGCCGGGCGATCCTCGCGGCAGCTACCTCGCACGGCTTCAGTGGGTGGACAACAGGACGATCTCGATCCAGCAGTTGAATCGGCTGCAGAACCGCCACGACGTCCTCCTCGCAGACATCCGCAGCGGCGACGTGCGCGCCGTCTTTCGCGACGAGTCGAAAGGCTGGGTCGAAGTCCCGGACGACGTACGCTGGCTCCAGGATGCGAAAGCCTTCCTCGTCCTCAGCGAACGTGACGGCTGGCAGCACGCCTACCGCGTGGCTCGCGACGGCGGCGACGCCACCCTCCTCACCAGGTTCGACGGCGATCTCATCGACGTCGTCGCCGTGGACGAGAAGGGCGCCTGGATCTATTTTCGTGCCTCACCCGAGCGCGCCACCGAGAAGTATCTCTATCGATCGCGTCTCGACGGCGCGGGCGCGCCAGAGCGGCTCACGCCGCAGGACCAGGCCGGTACGCATAGCTATCGCGCGTCGCTCGACGGCAGCCGCGCCTTTCACACCTACTCGCGCGCCGATCGGCTGCCGGCGATGGATGTGATCGATTTGCCGACGCATCGATCGCTTCGTCAGCTCACCGATCCGTCGGCCCTGGCCGCGAAGCTGGCCCCGATTCTCAAACAGCCGATGGAGTTCTTTGCGGTCGACATCGGCGAGGGCGTCACGCTCGACGGCTGGATGCTGAAGCCGCCGGGCTTCGACCCTTCGCGGAAATACCCGGTGATCGTTCATGTGTACGGCGAGCCGGCGGGACAGACGGTTCTCAACCATTGGGGCGGCGGGCAGATGCTCTTCCATCGCGCGCTCGCCGATGCCGGCTACATCGTGCTGAGCGTCGACAATCGCGGCACGCCCGCGCCAAAAGGGGCCACCTGGCGGAAATCGGTGTACGGCACGGTCGGCGATTTGTCGTCGCGCGATCAGAACGCCGCGATCCGCGCGCTGGCGGCGAAGCACCCGTTCATCGATCGCGATCGCATCGGCATCTGGGGCTGGAGCGGCGGCGGCTCCAACACGCTCAACGCGATGTTCCGCTTCCCGGACACGTTCCACGTCGGCGTGTCGGTGGCGCCCGTGCCCGATCAGAAGCTGTACGACACGATCTACCAGGAACGCTACATGGGCCTGCCGAAGGACAATGCCGAAGGCTACAAGGTCGGCTCGCCGATCAACTTCGCCGAGGGGCTCAAGGGAAAGCTGCTGGTCGTCCACGGTACCGGCGACGACAACGTGCACGCGCAGGGAACCGAGCGGCTCGTCAACCGGCTGATCGAGCTCGGGAAGCCGTTCGATCTGATGATGTATCCAAACCGCACGCACTCGATCTCCGAGGGTCCGGGTACATCGGCGCATGTTTACCGCCTAATCGCGCGCTATTTTTTGCAACACCTTCCGCCAGGCGCGAGCTGATCGCCGGAAAGCTCGTGTGACCGCTGGGTCGACCTGGTGATTGCCTGCCATGGTCGTGCGATCGACCTGCTATGATCCCGCCGCGCGCGCATGTCGATCACGCCAGGGTTCGGCCTCGGGCCGTACACGATTGAAGCTGCGATCGGCGCCGGCGGCATGGGCGAGGTCTTCCGCGCCCGCGACGCGCGCCTGAACCGTTCGGTCGCCATCAAGTTCCTCTCCGAGCATGTCGTCAACGCCTCGGCACGCACCCGGTTCGAGCGAGGGCGACGGAATCAGGAACGGCACGGTGTGGGCCAGCGACGGGGTGAGGCCGTTGGCGAATGCGGTGGGCGTTGGCCGCCATCTTCCGATCGCGTTGCTTCCCTGATGCGTCGAAGGCGACGGATCGAATGCGTCGGTCGCCCGCCACGCCAGGATCGCTGCGGCGACCTGCTCTCCCCATTCGCGTCCGCGTGCAACGATTGGCTGTGCTCGGCCGCCGATTCCGAGGCGAGGCCCCGCCAGCGACGCCTCGAGATCCTGCAGCAGCGCGTTTTGCTGCGCGGGGAAGAGGCCGGCGAGCGCGGTATAGGCCGCCTGCACGACGGCGGCGCGGCGCGACGCTCCGGGCGGCGCGCTTTGATCGACGTGAATCGGGCGTGTAGCGGCGCTCGATGCCGTTGAGCGCATCGAACATCGCCGCGTGCACGATGGCCATGAGGCGGATGTTCAGCGGCGGCGGGATGCCCGCGGTGCGCACCGCGCGCAGCAGAACCGCGTTCCAGTCGAGCACCTCGTCCGCCCGTGCCGCCACCGGCAGCGCGACAGAGAGCGACGCGGCGAGCAGGAGTGCGTGTGAGCCGTGCTTGAGTGTCGCCTGCATGATCGACCTCCGTTTGGTTTGGAGGATTTGACGGCCCCCGGTGTGCCCGAATCTCAGGGACCAGTCAGGGATTTCTCAGGGTTTTCGGTTCGCGCCAGCTTTGGTCAGGCCGGGCGTGATTCGCCTCATCCGCCTCGCCTGCGCCAAGCTCTCACTGCCGCCGAGGACTCGTCACCGATGCAGATCGTGTTTGGCGACTGCGCTATCGATATCGACGTCAGGCAAGTGCTCCGGTCGGGCAGCCCGGTCACTCTCTCCCAAGGCCTATCAGCTGCTCGCGCTGCTGGTCGAGGCGCGACCGAAGCCGCTGTCGAAGCCGACGCTGCACGACACGCTCTGGCCCGACACGTTCGTCGTCGAGGCGAACCTCTCCAACCTGGTCGGCGAGATCCGCGCGGCGCTTGGCGATTCCGCACGCGAGGCGCGCATCATCCGTACGCTTCACGGCTTCGGCTACGCGTTCACCGGCGACGCGCGCACCGGCGAGCACGAGGCAACCGCAACGCCGCCGCCTCCGAACTGCTGGCTAATGAAGGAGTGGGAGCGCTTCGCTCTAGCGGCAGGAGAGAACATCATCGGCCGCGCTGAAGACGCGAGTATCCGCCTCGACGCCGCGGGCGTGTCGCGCCGTCACGCGCGGATCGTCGTCTCCGGCGGCGGCGCCACGATCGAGGATCTCGGCAGCGAGAACGGAACGGCCCTGCGCGGCGAGCGCGTCACCACACCGCGCATGCTGGTCGATGGAGACGATGTATCGGTGGGAGCGATCCGGCTGCTGTTTCGTCAGCAGTCGTCCACGGTGGCGACAACGGCGACCGTCACGGCCAACCCCGCCCGCCCGGAGCCCACGCAATCCTCAGGGGAAACGTAAGCGCCGCGCGCGCGACGCGTTCGTCGAGACGCTCGCACGAACCACCCAGCACCAAAGCACCCAGCACCTGAGGCACCGAAGGCACCTCAAGGCACCTCAGGCACCTAGTCTTTTGGCTTCTTGAACAGCCCTTCCAGTCCCTTGGTGATCGTTTTCTTGATCTGGTCTTCAGCCGCGTTCCGGATCGCGCGCTGCAGTAGTTGCGCGGCGTCGATCTGAACGGAGAGCGCCTCGGCCGGTCCGGTGACCGTCACCGGCAGCGTCACGCGACCGCCCTCCCGCGTGAAGCGCACCAGATCGGTGCCTGCCCTGGCCGTCAACGCGTCCGACAACTGCACGCGTCCGCCGAGCCTGACTTGACGTCCGTTCATCGCGAACGAACCCTGCGCAGCCATCGACACGTCCTGTCCTTCGAGCGTGAGATCGCTGGTGGTCGCGGTTTGACCGGCCACCGCAATGGTGGCTCCGAGCCTTTTGAACGGTTCGTCGCGCGACTGCGCCTCGGCGCTCGCCGCCGCACCCGCGCCCGCGATCGTCGCCGACGCGCCGCGCATCGACGTGGCGACTACGACGGCACGCACGAGTCCCAGGTTGCGGACGATGCCGTTCTCGATCTGCACGCGCGCCGGCCCGCGCATGCCGCGCATGGCGGTCGCCGCGTCGGCGCCCGAGCCGGTGAGCTCGAATTTCGCCGACAACCGTCCCGTGATCGGATCCGACTGCGAGCCGGCGAATCGTGTCACGGCCGGGAAGTCAATCCCCGACATCGCGCCGCTGATCGAAAAAGACGGAGTCCGCCCGGCGCGTGCGTCGTAGGCGATCGCGCCGTCGTACTTGCCGGCAAAGAGTCCGAACGCCAGCGGCTTCAGCATGACGCCCGATTCCGTGACATGCACGTGTCCTTTCAGCGCGTCGAGCGTAATTCCTGCAAACTGCGCGCGCGCGGCCTGAATCGACACGTTCAAGTCGGGTTTCCAGCCGCCACTGGTGCCCCTCGAAGAGCCGCTCGTCGCCCCACCAGTGAAATCGCTGAAGAAGGCGAGGAGCCGATCGAGGTTCAGCTGACCAGCGGACAGCGTCAGCTCGCCCGCCGGCCCGCGCAGATCGGTGATGCGCCCCTTCGCTTCGATGCTCGCGTCGTCGGCGGCGAGCGACATGCGTTTCACCTCGAACGACCGGACCGAGTCCGGGATCACTTCGATATCGCCGCGCAGCGTGCGACCGGCGCTGATCAGCTCGACGTCCGACAGCACGACCTCGTCAATCGACACGAGCTCGACGGGCAATTCTGTCGAACTCGAGCTCTGGGCGTTAGAAGTGCTTGTCGCATGGCCCAACGGAATCAGCGGCAGTTGAATCTTCGCGCCTTCGACTCGCACCGTCGCGTGCTCGATGCGTCGCGACAGCAAGGCGCGGAAGTCGGTGCCGACATCGAGCGTGTCGATCTGCACGCCGGCGGGTTGACCGATCGCCACACCGCCGAGCGTGACGGTGACGCGCGGATAGATCTTCGCGGAGATAGTGGCGACCGAAACCGGCTGGCCGAGCGCGCTCGACAGCTGCGCGGCGAGCGCCTCGCGAACCGTGTCCTTCGTGAACACCGCTCGCGCCCAGATGGCCAGGACGACGCCGGCGAGGAGGATAACGACGAACAGCGCCGCGAGGAGCCTGCGGAGCGTCATGTGCGGAATCCTATCGCCCTACTGGATTGGACGCACGCCGCAGCGAAACTGTTCGTGCAAGAGCAGCGCTGGCTGTTGGGCGCTAGCGCGAACGCTTGGCGCGCGGTGCCCGTTCAAGGATCTCGACGCGCCGGCGAACGTGCTTGATCGCGGTGTGCAGCAGCGCGGTCTGCTCCGCGTGCTGCTCGCGCATCTCCGCGAAGCCGCGGTCCGTCGACTCGCGGAGCGCCTCGACAGCTTCGAAGGACAGTCGGATCAGACCCCTCGTGTCTTCGAATTGGAGTCGCATGCGGTCCTCGACTGACTCGAACCGTTGCTCGAGGCGTTTTTCAAACGCGCTCATGTAGTCGAAGAACTCGGTGCGGGTGATGCTGTCGTTCGCCCGGATGATCAGATTCTGCGTACGCGAGCCGCCAACCTGCGGCGATGACGCAATGCGCCCTGTAGGTCACATATAGGTCACACACGCTGAAATGCGTCGAATTGGAACCTACGAGAGCCGCGGAACGCCGACGTGGATTCGCCAGCGGCGACCAGGCGACCAGAAGACCAGCGCGGACGGCGGCTGTGCGGATGCCCACGCCGCCACTAAGTCGTGCGCGATTTGAAGACAAAGGTGAGACGGTCGCGGCTCATCAGTCTCCGGACGACGAAGTGTACGCCGGCCCGTGGAAGCGCGCTGGTGCCGGGCCGACGCAGTGCGATGCACCAGTTAGCGCATCGCATCGTCAGCGCGCGCGGCGAGTTCGAGAAAGGCCTCGGCCCAACCGCTACTGAGACTGACCTCTTGAAGGGGTCCGGTCGGAGCGAACAGCACGGCGAGCTGCTTTTGGTCGAGCTGCGTGTTCATGGGCACACGCCGGATCAGCGCGTCAATCTCTTCGAGAGCAGCGTCGGCGTTCTCCCAAGACGACCAAGCGAAATTGTTGTCCGGACGGGCGAGGAGCTGTCGTGTTTCCCGCAGAACTTGCAACAGCGCATCCCTGTTCACGTCGTCCTCTCAAACACGAGCCATTTCCTGGGTCGAGACACTGCATGAACAAGAACAGCGCGTGGATAACCTAAACGCTAACTCGCGCGTTCCCAGCAAGGGATCTCAGTCGAACCAGAAAATACTTCCAGTGCGCATGCGACGTCGGATGAACCGCATAGTACCCGCGGTGCGCTCCAGGTGTTCGGGTGAGAACTGCGGGAGATCCATCGCGTGACCCGTTGCGACCTGCTCATCGCGCGGATTGTAGACGACAAACGCCCGCGTTCCGAAATCGACCGCGGCCTGCTCGAAGAGCCCAAGTCCGCCGACGGGTTCGGTAGGGATCTGCTGATCGTATCCGGCGATCAAGGGCCGGCCCTTTGCGATCGCGTCCTTGACCGCGGGCAGCGCCAGCGACGCCTTGTGACTTTTTTAGCTGTTCCACACCTCTGTGATCCAGATGCCATGGGCTTGGAAGGAAGGGCAACTTGGGCGCAGGGGGTCGCTGGTTCGAATCCGGTCGGCACCTTAAGACAAGGCACTAGTGTGTGTCCGCGATCGCTGCGCCGCCGCGTCAGTCCTGGCGCAGGACGATGTTTGGATCCAGCCTTGACGCTCTCCACGCCGGCAGCCAGCACGCGATCGCGGCAACGATCGAGATCGTCCCGACCACGGCAACGAGCGTCACCGGATCGGTCGGCTGAACGCCGAAGAGCAGCGCTGCGATCAACCGATTGAGTCCGAAGGCGCCGGCGAGCCCGACTATGATCCCGATCGTCGTGAGCACGAGTCCCTGTTTCATCACCTGTCCGAGCACGCTGCCTTGCCCCGCGCCGAGCGCCATGCGGATGCCGATCTCGCGACGCCGCTCCGCCACCATGTAGGACAGGACGCCGTAGGTTCCGATCGCGGCAAGCAGCAGCGCGAGCCCTGCGAAGCCGCCGAGCAGCTGCGCGAGCAACCGGGGACGCCGGATCGATTCGCCGAACACGCCGTTCATGTCGCGCAGCCGCACGACCGGCACCGACGGATCCGACTCGCGCACCGCCGCCTCCACGCTCTGCCGCAGCGCCGCCGGCGGCAGCGTCGTCTTCATCACCACGTTCATCGTCCCCGGCGCCTGGCCGAACGGCGGCGGCAGCTTGGCGGTCTGATCGACGAAGAAATAGAACTCGTGCCCCGTTTTCTGATCGACGCCGCCCTGCTTCACGTCTTTTGCCACGCCGACGACGGTGAACCACGGGATCTGATCGCCGCAGCAGGGACGCAGCCGCTGGCCGATCGGGTTCAGCCCTTTCCAGAAGGTGTTGACGAGCGTCTCGTTGACCACCGCCACCATGCCAGTGGACGCGGCATCGCTCGCTTGAAACGATCGCCCCTGAACGATCGGGATGCCCATCGTCTCGAAGTAGTCGCTCATCACGTTCTGGTAGTAATCCACGTTCTCGAACGGACCTTCGGGCGGCGCAGTGTAGTTGTCGATGTCGGTGTCGTTGGCGTTGAGCGGACGATTCGGCGGAAGCCCCGACATGGCGCTCGCCGCCTGCACCCCGGGCGCGCTGCGCAGTTTCTCGAGCAGGCGCTGATAAAGCTGCGCGCGCTGCAGCGGCTGTGGATAGTCGGCCACCGGCAGCGCCATCGAGAAGGTCACCAGCCGCGCGCGATCGAAGCCGGCGTCCACGCTGGTGAGATTGGCCACGGTGCGCAGCAGCAGGCCCGCGCCGATCACGAGCATCACCGCCAGCGCGACTTCGGCCATGACCAGTGCGCGGCGGATGTGATGACGTGCGGAGCCGGTGGCGCCACGGTCGCCGCCCTCCTTGAGCGCGGTGACCAGTCCCGTCGCGCGCGTGTGCATCAGCGGCGCGAGGCCGAAGACGATGCCGGTGACGAGCGACACGCCGAGCGTGAACAGCAGCACCAGCGGGTCGACGCTCACTTCGGTGGTGCGCGGCAGGCTGTTTGGATAGGCGCGAATGAGCGCGGCCACGCCCGCGCGCGCGAGCACGAGGCCGAGCGCGCCGCCGACGAGCGAGAGCAGTACGCCTTCGGTCATGAACTGGCGGAGCAGGCGTCCGCGTCCGGCGCCAAGGGCGGTACGGACCGCGAACTCGCGGTGACGCGTTTCGGCGCGGGCGAGAAGAAGATTCGCGAGATTCGCGCAGGCGATGAGCAGCACGAATCCGACCGCGGCCTGCAGCACCCAGATCGCGCGGCTGGCGCTGCCGACGATCTGCTCCTGCACCGGGTTCATCTGCAGGATGTGTCCGGCGCCCGGGTTCGCCAGGCGCGCCGCGTCATTTGGCGGCGGCGGAGCGAACACGTGCTGCTTTACGTTGACGCGCGCGCCCCAGTTCTGGATCAGTGCGGTGAGCTCGGTCTGCGCCATCGCCGGGTTGACGCCCTCTTTCAGTCGTCCGATCAGGTAGAGGAAGTGGCTGCCGCGATTCTGCCGGTTGCCGGGATTGAGGCCGAGCGGCGTCCAGATCTCGGTGCGGTTGTCCATCACGTCGGCACCGGGCGGCATGATGCCGATCACCTCGCGCGGCAGGCCGTTCACTTCCACCGTCTGTCCGACAAGGTCCATGCGTCCGCCGAACGCGGTCTGCCACAGCTCGTGCGACAGGATCACGATCCCGGGCAGCGGCACCGGCGGCGCCCCAGGCGCGGGCGGCGGGCCGGTGAGGTCGGCTTCGCCCTTGCGGAACAGGCGGCCGTAGGCGGGCTGGACGCCGAGTGCGGTGAGGAGGCCATCGTCCACCGCCGCAGACCGCGCGCGCAGCGGCCGGTCGCCGGCGGTGAGGTTGACCTCGCCGGTGGTGAAGGCGCCGACGGCGGCGAACGACTGGTTGATCTCGCGGAACTCGAAATACTCCGGTGGCGACACCCAGAACTGCGTGAACCCGAACGCAGGGAACTGCGTGGTCAGGTACATCAACTGTTCAGGCTGCGGATAGCCGAGCGGCCGGAGGATGACGCCATTGACGATGGAAAAGATTGCGGTGTTGGCGCCGATGCCGAGCGCGAGGGTCAGGATCGTCACCGCGGTGTAGGCCGGCGAGCGGAGGAGGCTGCGGACGGCGTGGCGCAAATCCTGGCGGAGATGGTCGAAGGTCATGGGGGATTGGACGGGATTGTAGGGGTCGAGGGTTCGAAGGCTGACTCTTTAAAGTGCGCCTGGGGAGTGCCTTGGGTGCCTGGGGTGCGTTGTGCACTGGTGCTTTGTGCTCGGCGCCAGCGGGAAGCTCCGCCGTGCTGAGGCGAGAGGACATGGCTGTCCCCATCCCTGGACTGGTTGGCGGACACCGTTTTTGGCGCGCCCCTTCCTTGGGCGCCAACCGCGCGTGTGGATCGACCAATCCGACGGCACCGTCCTTGCCGTAGTAAAGGCAGGGACCGGAGGCAAGCTCATGGAACTGCACGTCGATCGCAAGACGCAACAACTGAGCGCGGAAACGCGCCCGCTCTGGCGCGACGTGCGGATGTGGGTGGTGAACTGCCTCGCCGTCGAAGCGGCCTGGACGAAGAGGAAGAGCGAGGAGCAGGAGCAGGCGCAGCGCGGACGCGATCAGATGCTGGCGGCGATTCTGGCGACCTGGTAACGGGTTCACGGCGGGCGCGAGCACCGCCGTCATGGATCCCGCCCGTTGCCGTCGGGATACGGGCAGCGATGCGGGGTGGAGCGGCGGGGTTTGCGCCCCGCCGCTTCCTTTTCAGTTCTCCTCGTCCAGCGGTCTTGCAGCTCCGCTCAGCTCCCCTCGTCCGCTGTCGCCGCGTGCGGCCCCGCCAGTGCGCGCCTCGGCTTTACTCGGACCGTTCCGCCGCGACAACCACCCGAGGACGCCAAGCGCCGTCACGCCGACGGCAGCCGGGGTAATCCACCGCGCCCGCTTTGACGGCTCGAGCAACTGTTTGAACGTCTCCGCTTCGGGCGATGTGGCCGGCCGCGGCTTGGCGCGCCGTTCGGGCGCGGGCACCCACCGGGTGATGAACGTGAAGGTTTCCGACGCGCAGACGGGGCAGTGCTGGTCGGCGTGAATTTCTTCGCAGTCGTGGCATAACCGGGCGACGCGCAGCTGCATGGGATTGAGTGTAACTGCTGGCTCGCCGCCCAATCCAGGGGCAGGTGTGTCCCGAGATCGAGCGGCTGGCGCCGTAAGCTACTCGATTCGCAGCACAATCGCTGGATCGATTCTCATGGCCCGCCGCAAAGGAATGCACGCGGCCGCGACGGCGACAATGCCGAGCATGATCAGGGACATTGCGTGCGACACCGGATCCGACGGTGTGATCCCGAACAGGAACCCTCGCATCGACGCCGCAGCTGCCAGCCCTCCAGCCAGACCGAGGCTCGCCCCGATTCCCACGACTGATGAGACGTCGCGCACGATGAGACCCAGCACGTGCCGCGGTGTCGCCCCGATCGACAGACGCACCGCCATTTCGTGTCGACGAAGCGCCACGAGATAGGCGAGCAGGCTGTAGAGACCGATCGCGGTGAGGGCGACCGCCGCGACGCCAAACGCAGTCAGCAGCCACGTGTTGAATCGGCGCGGGGCGATCTGGTCGTTGATGAGCGCATCAAGTGGCGCCACATGTGCGAGCGCCAGGTCAGGATCCAACTTCCGAACGGCCGCCCGAAGGGCTGACACGTGTTGCGAGGGCTCCCGGTCGGTTCGGACCAGGACAGTCATCGAGCGGGGGTCCTGCGTATGCGGCTGATACGACTCTGTGAAGACCGGGTGATCGATACGCGCACGGCGCGTATCGCTGACCACGCCAACCACGGTCAGCCATGGCACATCGTCGTCAGGATCCCCGAATTTGAATCGCTTCCCCAGCGGATCGTCATGAGGCCAGTGTGTTCGTGCCGTCGTCTCGTTGATGATGGCGACGCGTGGGCTGTTTGCAGTATCGCTGTGCGAGAAATATCGTCCTCGCAGGAGCGGAATCTGAAGAACGCGGAAAAAATCCGGGGTGACGACGTCGAACGTCAGCGGCTGCCGAATCGTCTCCGATCGACCGTCGATTGTGAAGGCGGAGGAATTCGGCAACCGCCCCAGAAGAACAGAGCTGCCGGCGGCAACACCGGTGACGCCGGGCAGTTGTCGTGCGTCCTCGAGCAGCCGATCGAAGAACTGCTGGCGAGCGACAGGTTCGGGATACTTGCTGGGCGGCAGCTGCACCCGAGCGGTCAGGACACCGCGTGTTGCGAATCCGAGGTCGACACGCTGGGCGTAAATCAGGCTGGTGATCATGAGACTCGCAGACGAAACGACGATGGCCGCCATCGCGATCTGCGAAACCACGAGTACACGTCTGAAGCGTTGTGACACGCTGCGGAGGGCGGCACCTTTGCCGCTAGCGGCCACCACTTCGACAAAGTCAGCTCCAGCGGCCTTCCAGCTTGGCAGCAGCCCGAAGAGAAACCCTGTGAGAGCGGCCATCCCCAGCGCAATCACGAGCATCGGCCCGTCGAGCGACATATCGCCCAGAAACGCGAGCGACGGCGGTGCGACCCGCAAGAGAACTCTGAGGACGAACGATCCGAGGCCGACCCCCAGCAGCCCCCCGACGAGGAAGAGGACCATCGCCTCGGTGAGCAACTGTCGTCCAACGCGACGCCGTGACGCGCCAAGCGCTGTTCGAATCGCGACTTCGTGCCGCCGGGCAGCACCACGTGCCGTGAGCATGCTCGCGACGTTCACACACGCAATCAACAGAACTCCCACGACAGCCGCAGTCAGCATGACGAGTGGCGGCCTGTATGGGCCGGCGATCTCGTCACGCAGGCCGACGAGTGTGACGCCAAGGTCTCGGTCCTCCGCGCGCTGGGCACCGAGCTGAGCTGCGATCGCGTTCATTTCCTGTCGCGCCTGTGCCAGCGAGACTCCGGGCTTCAGTCGGGCGACAGTACGCAGCCAGAAGGCCCTGCTGCTGCGGTCCTCCGTGGTCGGTTGTAATGGTACCCACGCGTCCACATTACGTTCGGGAAACTGGAACCACGGTGGCAGCACCCCGATGATGGTGTAAGGGACCGAATCCAGTCGGAGTGTCTGACCGACTGCATTCGGTTGCCCCGCGAATCTCCGTTGCCAGAGACCATGGCTGAGCACGGCTACTGCTGCGTGTTCCTCGGTCGCGGCGAACAATCGCCCCACGACTGGCTCGGTGCGCACGACCTGAAAGAAATCCGGGGTGGCTTTGACGACGCGCAGTTGCTCGGGGTCGCCAATGCCGGTCATGACCGGCTCTCTCAACGTGTAGGCCGCGAACGTTTCGATTAGCTGACTGTTCGCGCGCCAATCGATCAGGCGAGGGTACGACGTGAAGTCGCGTTCGAAACCCTGACGCGGATTGCTCACCCAAACCATCGTGGCGCGTTCGGCATCGGCGTAAGGAAGTGCATCGACCAGCAAGGACTTCCCCACGCTGAAGACAGCGCTCGACGCGCCAATGCCGATGGCGATCGTACCGACGGCAACGGTCGCAAACCATTTCTCTCGGTTCAGGAGACGAAAGGCCAGCCGAAGGTCCAGAGCGAGGACGTGGGTGTGCTGTCTGGGCGCGTCCATGACGATTGATGTGAGCGCACCGAGCGCGCCGAACAGACGCAACACGTTGTTCGTTTCACCGCGGAGTCGGTCGAGGAAGACGAGCGTCATCTCCTTGCCGTACTCGTCGCGGTACGCCGCAGGGTAGAGGTGCAGTACCGTGCGGAACAAGGCGCGCGCGCACCGTTCAAACCGAGTGACGTGCACGGCTAGCGCCTCCGCGGCACCAGGCCGCTCGCCCTCGCATCCGCGAGCAGACGCATGAGCCTGGCTGCTTCAGATTCGGCCACACGCCGGCCCAACGGCGTCAGGCGATAGTAGCGGCGACGTTCGTCATCGTGAGCTGGATCGGGTCGCTCGCTCAGTTCTTCGATGAGCTGCGCTTCGAGCAACCGTTTGATCACCGCATACAGGGTGCTGGGACTCAGGCGGATGCGTCCGTCCGTCCGTTCAGCGATGTCCTGGAGGATGGCGTAGCCATGGCGATCTCGATCGGCCAGCGAGACGAGGACATCAAAGGTATCCCGCGGCAGCGGGAGGAAATTGTCCGGTTCGGGACCTTCACGGCGGACTCGCGCCATGTCACGAGTCTAACCATCTTCGCTATAGCGATCAATGGAATAGTTCGCCGATCCCAGACTACCGCTCGATCGTCACCACCCGCCCGCGCAGCGTCGGCGAAAACGTCCCGTTCATGCGCGCCAGATGTCCGTTCACCAGGATCGTGTCGATGCCCGTGCTCAGCTGATGCGGATCGGTGTAGGTGGCGCGATCGGTGACACGTTCCGGATCGATCACGAGCACGTCCGCCCAGGCGCCGGCGCGGAGCACGCCGCGGTCTTTCATCCCGAACACGGTGGCCGGCAGGCTGGTCATCGACTTGATGGCGAATGGCCAGTCCACGACCTTCCGCTCGCGCACGTAGAGCCGCAGCTTGCGCGGGAACGCACCGTAGGCGCGCGGGTGCGGCTTGCCAACGCCCATCGGACCGAGGCCGCCGTCCGAGCTGGTCATCGTCCACGGCTGACGCATGATGCGCTCGATGTCGCCCTCGCTCATGTTGAACGACACGAGCCCGGCGCCGCCGCGCACCAGCAGATCGAGCGCGACTTCTTCCGGCGGTTTCTTCCACGCGATCGACAGTTCTTCGAGAGTCTTCCCTTCGAGTGACGGATCGGGCGCGAAGCGCGCGATCACCAGCGTCTTCGCACCGCCGCGCCGCGCGACGTTGGTCTTGACTTCCGCCAGCAGCTTGACCCGCTCGTCTCCTTTCGCCCGGCGGATCATCGCCTCCTCGCCGAACACCTGCGCCCACCGCGGCACGAGCGCGCCGGTGATGCTCGTGCCGCTCGCTTCGTAGGGATACTGATCCGCATACACCTCGACGCCGCGCGCACGCGCCGCCTCGATGTGACGGATGGCCTCTTCCGACGCCCCCCACGTCGCAGTACCCAGCGCCTTCATGTGCGTCACGATGCCCGTGAGCTTCGCGTCTTCCGCCACGCGGATCACTTCGTCCACCGCCGCCACGAGGCCAATGGTGTAGTCGCTTTCATCGCGGATGTGGCTCGAGTACACGCCGCGATACTCGGCCGCCACCCGCGCGAGCGCGATGAGCTCGTCGGTCTTGGCGTAGCTCCCCGGGGCGTAGTAGGGACCGCTCGACAGCCCGATCGCGCCCGCGTCCATCGCCGCTTTCGTCAGCGCGAGCATGCGATTCAGCTCGGCGGCGCTCGGCGCGCGGTCGGCCATTTCGAGCACCTCGCGACGAATCGACCCATGGCCGATGAAGATCGCGGCGTTCGGGCCGATGCCGTTTTTCTCGTAGGTGGCGCGCTGCGCGGCCACGTCAACCGGTCCGCCGCCATCGGGATTGGTCACCACCGTGGTGATCCCCTGCGCCAGCACCGGCTGCCCGTGCGCCAGATCGCCGGCGAGGCCCTCTCCCGAGTGCGAGTGGACGTCGATGAACCCGGGCGTGACGTAGCGTCCGCGCGCGTCGATCACGGTGCGCGCCTGCGCGTCGGCGAGATTGCCGACTGCGGCAATGCGCTCGCCGCGAATTGCGACATCGCCCGCGAACGCGGCCGCGCCGGTTCCGTCGAGAATCTGGCCGCCGCGAATCACGACGTCGTACGGCGCCTGCGGCTGAGCGGTGACACCGAGCGTGGCCGTCGCCAGCAGCACGCCCAGCATCGCTGCGTTTCGTCGCGATCTCATCGTCTTTTTCTCCTCTGGCTGGCGCATTATCCGTGCATCGTCGGGACTGCACAAGCGCACCCACGACCGGCACTTGCGACGCGGCTTGCGGCGTGCACCTCTGCGTTGACACGCAGATCCGCTTGTGCGACAGTCGCCGCTAATCTCGTCACGCCTCGAGGAGGTGGAGTATGTGGTCGGCTCTGAGAGCGCTTTTCTGTGCGGCCTCGGTCGCGATGGCACTCGTCGGCAGCAGTGCCGTTTCTCTCGGTGCGGCCGCGCAGTCCACCAACGCCACCCTCGACGGCACGGTGCGGGACGACCAGGCCGGCGTGCTGCCGGGCGCCATCGTCACCGTCACCAACGAGAACACCGGGTTGACGCGATCGATGATCACTGGTGAGCGCGGGCTCTATCGGCTGAGCGAGTTGCCGCCGGGTCGCTACACGGTCAAGGTGGAGCTGCCCAGCTTCGCGACCATCGAACGCAAGGACGTGGTGCTCACACTTGGCGGCAATCTCACGATCAACTTCGAGATGCGGTTGGCCACCGTGCAGGAATCGGTGACCGTCACCGGCCAGTCGCCGATCGTCGAAGTCACGCAGAAGTCGCTCGAGACCAACATCACGCCCGCCGAGGTGGACGACCTGCCCGTGAAGGGGCGTCAGTTCGTCGATCTTGCCCTGCTCGCGCCCGGTGTGACCGTGGACACGGCGTCGGCCAACAGCGCCACCGACTCGATCTCGTTCGGCGGGTTCAACGAGCAGTTCAAGTCGCTGTGGCTCGAGGGCATCGACATCAACGACGAGGTCACGGGCGGCGGCTCCGGCTTGTCGAACGCCTCGCGCCACACCTTCTCGCAGGAGTCGGTGCAGGAGTTTCAGATCGTCGCCAACCAGTATTCGGTCGAGTTCGGGCGGTCGGGCAGCGGCGTGATCAACATCCTGACCAAGTCGGGCACCAACCGCCTGTCGGGTCGCGGCTACTACTTCCTTCGAGACGATGCCTTCGACAAGCCGAATGCCTTTGCCACCGGCAAGGTGCCGTTCCGGCAGCAGCAGTTCGGCGCCACGGTGGGCGGCCCGATCTCGCGCGACCGCGTCCACTACTTCGCCAGCTACGAGCGGCAGATCTACGACGATGTCGTCACGGTGAACGTTCCGGCGTTCGTGCTGCCGATCATCACCGATCCGCGCACCGAGGTGCCCCGGCCGCTCCGGCAGCACAACCTGTTCAGCAAGCTCACCGCGACGCTGTCGCCGCGCCACTACGCCAACTTCACCGGCATGTACGGCAAGCAGGACCGGAAAGCGCAGGACCTGGGTGGGAACATCGCCGGCGACGGCGGCTTCGACGAAGACGCGCACGACGTGTATCTGGCCGGTGCGCTCACGTCGGTGCTATCGAGCAACTTCACCAACCAGTTGCGCGTCGCCTACAGCGATGCGGTGAAGGACCGGTTTCCCTCCGGTGTGCCGGGTCCGCGCGTGATCTTCCCCAGCATCTCCTACGGTCAGGCGACGAACTTCCCGCAGACGCGCGAGCAGATCAACTACATCGTGATGGACACGTTCAACCACCACCGCGAGATGTTGGGTGGCGCCCACGACTTCAAGGGCGGGTTCGAGCTGAACATCAGCCGCGGGCCGAGGACGATCAACACCGCGTTCAACGGCGAGTTCCTCTTCACGCAGGATGCCGTGCCGCTGACGGGCGTGAACAGCAGCTATCCCGCGCGCTACCGCACCGCCACCGGCACCGGCGCGCTCGATCGCGATGTGGACATGTACGCGTTCTTCTTCGAGGACAACTGGATGGTGCGCCCCGGCTTCACGCTCTCCGCCGGCGTGCGCTACGACTTTCAGTACCTGCGCGGCGATCTCGACGGCGAACCGGTCCCCGACGAGCTCCCGGCGGAAGAGTTCTGGGTGCGCTTCGTCGAGGGCGACCTTGCCGGCCGCAACTGGATGGCGTATCCCAACGACATGAACAACGTCGGGCCGCGTCTCGGCTTCGCGTGGGATCCGCAGAACGACGGCCGGATGGTGGTGCGCGGCGGCTACGGCGTGTTCTTCGATCAGATCTGGACCAACGACACCGGCAACGTCGTGCAGAACTATCCCAACGTGTTCACGCAGCAGTTCGCCAACGACGCGCGCGTGACCGGCGTCCCCAACACGTTCTTCCCCAATTTGCCACCCGTCTCGCTCCTGAGCTCGACGGGCAGCACCGCCGTGCAGGTGCCCAATCCGGATGCCGAATCGCCGTCCACACAGCAATCCAGCATCGGCATCCAGCGGCAGCTGGGCCTCAACACCTCGGTGTCGGCGGACTACATCCACGTGCTCGGCCTGCACTTCCGCCGCGCCTACAACGCCAATGCGCGCCGGCCGACCGGCACGTTCCCGCTGCTGCCCTCGGGCACGGTGATCACTGTCGGCGACTATGGCAACCGCATCAAGAGCGACCAGGTGCAGATCAAGTTCGAGCGGCGGATGGCCAACAACCTGTCGCTGCGCTCGTCCTACACCTACATGCGCGTGTTTCAGTTCCTCGAGACGCCGGTGGACAAGGCCAACCGCGACGCCGACTGGGGGCCGGCGCCGAACGACACGCGCCACCGCTTCGTCATCAGCAGCATCTACCGAGCCCCCTTCGCCATTCAGCTGGGCACCATCGTCACTGCGATGTCGGCGCCGCCCTACAACATCACCACCGGCGTGGACAGTAACGGCGACCGCGACATCAACGAGCGGCCGATCGAGAACGGCGTCATGATTCCGCCGTTTTCCGCGCGCGGCGACAGCTACTTCACCATCGACCTGCGGGCGAGCCGCTCCTTCTCGCTCGGAGGCGACCGCCGGCTCGAAGTGCTGTGGGAGATGTTCAATCTCACCAACACGACGAACTACGGCGGCTACGACGGCAACATGCGCTCCTCGTTCTTCGGGCAGCCGCGCTTTGCGCTGTCGCCGTTCCAGGGACAGCTGGGCGTCCGGATGAATTTCTGATCGCGCCAGGCTGCTGACGCGTTTACCGCCCCGGCTGCATCGTCGTCAGGCCGTGTCTTTCCGCCGCGCGTGCGAGATTATCGTCGTTGGTCACGAAAGACAGCTCCGACGCTGTGATGAGCAGGGCCGTGGCGAGATGGATCGCATCGAGCGATCTCAGCGTTGCAGGTTCCAGGACGCTGGCGCGCGACAGAACGGCGTCGTTCACTCGTGGAGGAAAAGCACTTCGAACACCTCGTCCAACGTCGCCATGGCTCGGCTGTTCGCAATGCGCGCCACCGCGCGCGCATTCCACCCGCGAGAACTTGGAGCTGATTGCAGCGCGGCACGTCGCGAGAGCGCCCTCCAGTGCCGCTGTCTCCGGTTCCTCGATGGCGAGCTTTACCACGGCGGACCCGTCGAGGTACAGGAGCACTTCAATACCGCTCGTCGTTTCGCATCTCCAACAGGAGGTGGCTTAACGGTTTCTTGAGTCGCAGGCGCAGCGGAGCAGGTAGGTCGCGCAGGAGGCGGGTCGGTCTGGCCACCCGACCCTCGGCGGCGAGTCGCTCGACGATGTCGGTGGCTGGCGGGAGCGGTCGAAGCATCGCCACGTCGTGGCCATGCTCGGTGACCGTGAGCGCCTCACCGCGCTTGACGCGCTCGAAATACACCGAGAGATTCTGTCGAAGCTCGCGCACGCCAACGCGCGATTCCGAGCGCGCCGCCACGCGCGCAAGCTGCGACGGGCGACCCGGCAACGCCTTCGAACGGTTGCTCATGTAGCACATGGTGGCACAATGGCTTCGCCTGAGACGGCCAGGATGAGTGCGCTTCGCGCCGGCGCGGCTTACTTGGACGCGGTGGTGGTGCTGGTTGGCTGCAGGTACTTGTTGAACCAGTTGAGATAGCGCTGGAGACGATCGCGCTCGTAGCTCGGCATCGTCAGGGCGTGGAACTGACCGGGGTAGATCACCAGCTGCGTGTCCACGCCGAGGCTCTTGAGCGCCTGGTACATCTGCTCGCCGCCGGCGATCGGCACATTGAAGTCCTTCTCGCCGCCCATGAACAGCGTCGGGGTCTTGATCTTGTCGGCGTTGAAGAACGGGTACGACACCTTGATCCACTTGTCCTTCGTCTTCCAGGGCTGCCCCAACTCCTGATCGTACTGGACGATGTACCTGGTCCATCCCGTACATCGCGAACTGCATCGAGCTGCAGGCGCCGCTCACTGCCGCCTTGAAGCGCGTATCGGTGGCAATGGTGTAGTTGGTCGAAATGCCGCCATAGCTCCAGCCGCCAATGCCGAGGCGATTGGGATCGGCAATGCCTTGGCGCACGGCTTCGTCGACGGCGCCGAGCAGATCGACCACTTCGAGGTTGCCCCAATCGCCATGAATCGATTTCTGCCAGGCGTTGCCGCGACCGGCGCTGCCGCGGTAGTTGATCGCCAGCACCACGTAGCCGTGGGCGGCGAGGAATTCACGATCGAAGGAGAACGCGTGCTGGTCCTGCCCGTTCGGACCGCCATGCACGATCAGCAGCGTCGGATATTTCGTGCCGGCGCGGTAATTGGCGGGCTTAACGATCAGGCCGTGGACGTCGGTGCCGTCCTTACTCTTCGACTGGAAATCCTCAGTCGTCGCGAGCTGCAGCTCGGCGAGTAACGGGTCGTTGTGCTTCGTCAGCTGGCGCAGGTTCGCGCCCTCGAGCGCATAGACCTCGTTGATGCGGTTGGCCTCGGCGGCCAGCACCGCAAAGTGGCCGTCCTTGCCGGGGCTCGGCGAGCTGATCACACGGCGGCCGGTGGTGCGCCGCTGCGGCGTGCCGTTCGGGCTTTCCGCCGGCACCGGCGCGAGATGGTTCGTGCGATCGTCCTGCATCAGGAACGAAATGTTCTGGCCATCCGCCGACCACGCGATGTTCGAGACGGCGCGATCGAGCGACGGCATGTAGATCGCCGGCGTCGTCGCCGGTCCGGCTGACGCGGGCGGATTCGACGGCACGACGATCAGCTTGTTCATGCCATAGGCGGTGTTCTGATCGTTGTCGCCGATCAGCACCGCGAGCCGGCTGCCATCGGGACTCCATGCCGGCCGGCCGCTCTCGCCGTCCGCCGTCCTCGTAATCTGCCGAGGCTCCGCGCCCTCACGCGCTTCGACGACCCACAGATCTTCGTTCGACGTGCGATCCGGATCGGCGTGACCCCGCTTACTGAGGAACGCGATTGACTTTCCGTCGGGCGACCACGACAGGCTCTGATCGTCGGCCTTGCTCGTGGTGATCACCTTCGCTTCCTTCGTGGCGATCGTAAGCATGCCGATGTGCCCGTAGAGCGGCTTCAAGTAGCCGTCGCGGTCCTGCTTGAAGTGGTAGCGATCGATCACGATCGGCGGCGCGGTCTTGCGCTTCCAGCCCTCGAGCTTCTCGGGATCTTCGGCGGGATCCTGTTCGCGGCCGATGAACGCAATGCGCGTCCCGTCGGGCGACCACTGGATGTCGGACATGCCCCCTTTGAAGTCGCTGACCCGCTGCGCTTCGCCGCCGGCGCGGTTGAGCAACCAGACCTGCCCGCCGCGGCGGCGCTCTTCTTCGGTGCCGCGCGACGACACGAACGCGAGGTATTTGTTGTCGGGACTCCAACGCGGCGAGCTCTCATTGTCCGGAGACGACGTGAGCTGCAGTTGCTCACTGCCGTCCCACTTCACCATCCAGATGTCGGTGTTGCGGCGATCCTTCTCGGCGTCGATGCTCGTTACCGTGTACGCCACCCACACGCCGTCAGGCGATCGCTGGGGATCGCCGACCGAGACGATCTTCGAATGATCGTCGAGAGTGATGGCGCGCCTCGTCTGGGCGGCCGGCACCACGGGCGCAAGCAGGGCGGCAGCGAGGGTGAGAGCCGAAAGCCTGTTGAGCATGAAGCAAACTATACATCCAGCTCTGCTTTGTTATCACTTGCGCATCCTGAGGTTGGCCATGGCAACTAACGTTCACAACGGCGAGTTCCCCGAACACTCCGATGACACTCGCCGCATCTGGGACACGAACGCTCACTGGTGGGACAACCGCATCGGCGACGGCAACGAATTCCAGACGGAGCTGATCGAACCGGCCTCCGAACGGCTCCTCGAGATCGTCGCCGGCGACACAATCCTTGACATCGCATGTGGCGCGGGTCGATTCGCGCGGCGGATGGCGGCGCTCGGCGCGCAGGTGGTGGCGTTCGACTCCAGCGAGCAGTTCATCGCGCGCGCTCGGGAGCGCACGACGGCGGAGACGACAATCGCGTTAGGGTCATGGCCCCGAGCGGCTGTAGGTGAATGCAGCTCGCGAAAGCAATAACCGAGTCAGAACACCGCTGATCTCACATCAGTGAACAGTTGCACTGTTACCAGTCCGTTGCGGAATCTGCTCTTGCAGTTCACGCAGTCTTGAGAGGTCGATTGCGGCGATCGCGGCTTCGACTGTCACGACGTCGTGATCACTGAATCCTCGCACGTCATCGGTGTAAACAGACAACACTGCGACGGTCTCGACACCACTTCGGATTGGAACACATAGACATCGTGAGAGCTTCCTAGAAGCCGCGAGCTCTGGAAGGTCCAACGCTGCGTCAGCATTTACAATGGCTCGTCCGTTAGCAGCGGCCCAACCTGACACTCGCGAACCAACCGGCATCGTGAACTGTTCTCCGGTTTCGCCCTGTCGATTTGCAACCGCGAAGCTAGTCAATTCGTCTGAGCGAGAATCTCGGACGTAAAACACAGCTAGGCTGGCGCCGCTCGACTCAAGCACAGAACTCAGGATTGCCCGCGCGGTCTTGGCGACGGCAGAATTTCGGACGCTCAATGTCTCGTCGAGGTTTTGTGTCCTGTTCAAAGGAGTTGCCGGGGCACGAGTGAGGAGAACCTCGAGCTGGGATTCACTGCTCGCCAATTTCGCCGCTAGGCGATCCTTTACAGCAGCAAATGCATCGACGACCAACGGATCGTACATGTTGCCGCGGCGCTGCATGAGAATCGCGAGCGCATCTTCATCAGACAGGCGCCTACGGTAGGGACGGTCGGAAGTAAGTGCGTCGAAGCAGTCAACCACAGACAAGATCCGAGCGCCGAGCGGGATTTCCGTGCCTTTCAAACCATCTGGATAACCAGTGCCATCCCAACTCTCGTGGTGGTGACGAACAATCGGAACAACCGGATAAGGGAAATTGATCGCTGAAAGAATCTCCGCCCCAACGCGGGCGTGCGTCTTCATTTTTTCGAACTCACCAGGCGTTAGTTTTCCTGGCTTATTCAGGATGTGTTCGGGGACTACCAATTTGCCCGTGTCGTGGAGCAACGCGGCTGCCTCCAGCGCTTTGAACTGGGCCTCGTCCTTAACCCCCAGTTCGGCCGCTAGACCGAGCGCAAACTCTTGGACCCTCCGAATGTGGCCATGAGTCACTTGGTCCTTTGCATCAATCGCCATGGCTAGTGTTTCGATTGTTGACAGATAGAGTCGATTGACCTCCTGTACGTGCCGCTGGGCATCTTCGATACGCCCTAACGACGTTCTAAATGTCAAATACGTGATGACCAGTAATGGAACGATGACGCCTAACGTTGAGATATTAATCGTCGGCGTGTAGGCGGCGATGAGAGCTGCAACTGAGGCGCTACCGAAATAGTTGAGTGATAACCAAAGAAAATTTGCGCGCCAAATGGGTAGCGGCCGTTCGACGCGTTCGAGGGCGAGCGCAAGCGTTACTAGCCAGCTGTTGAGCAGGAAGTACGTCGCCGTAAAGGCCGCAAGAGGCAACAGAACTAGGGCGAGTTCCGTACGAACTACCGAATATGGTGGGATTCCGCTGAGCCAATAGAACAGGTGAGAGGCGATCCAAGTGGATAGGCCAGCGACCGACGCGTTGAATACTACCCGGAACGGCTGGTGACCGTAATGTCCCAGTCGTAGAGAGATGATCAGGACATCCAACAGCGAAGTGATGGTTCCAGCTGCCGGACCGAAAATCAGGTACCTGACGCAAAAACGAACGATTCTGAAACCGAAAGCCTCGCCCGGATCCCTGGGATCTTGACTGTAAACGATCCTGTCAAGAGCGTTAGGGCACCAAGAATGAACCACTCGTGCCCAACGGGGTGCAGAATCAGCTGCAGCAGCGAGTGGGCCGCGACCAGCTGGCCTACGACGGCCACGCCCACCACGTAGCGCCGACACGGCCCAGGGAGCGCGGAAAAGGATCGCGGCGTCAACCTGATTAGTTTACTCGCCCCAAATGATAAGTTTTGCCACGTTCAGCTCCGTTCGGATTTTTTAGGTAAAAACGTAAAGTGTCATGCCGTTGGAACGGACGTCAGTCACCCCACACGATCGCGTCGCCCCACACGATCGCGTCGCCCCACACGATCGCGTCACCCCACACGATTGCGTCGCCCCACACGATTGCGT
Organism: uncultured Acidobacteriota bacterium; assembly: GCA_963807105.1. GTDB lineage: Bacteria > Acidobacteriota > Vicinamibacteria > Vicinamibacterales > UBA2999 > DASPWV01. Next base: position 502,330 of record CAWEAM010000005.1, read on the forward strand.
CGCCCCACACGATTGCGTCTATTGCGTCACCCCAAACAATGGCATCGCCCCATACGATGGCATCCAGTGAATCCCCCCAAACAATGGCGTCGCCCCAGACGATGGCGTCACCCCAGACGATTGCGTCGAGGGAATCACCCCACACGATGGCTTCGCCCCATACGATTGCGTCTTCACCCCAGACAATCGCGTCACCGATGTGTTCCGGGGACGGGGCGAATCGCACGAGGCGATTCGTCGCAGAACCGCTCGTGAATCTCTCCAAACCGCTGAGATTGAGACTCCCCGCGCCAGCGCCAACTAGTCCCGCCGCCGGCATGAACTCGGCGCTCGCCTGCAGCAGCAACTTCACCTGAAACGGATTCAGCGTCGGCCGCGACTCCAGCAGCAGCGCTGCCGCGCCGCTCACCACCGCCGCCGCCTGGCTCGTCCCACTGAGCTGGAAGTAGCCGTTCTTGCCTTCGCCCGCCACCGCACGCTCGGGGAATTGCTTCGCCAGCGTCGATCCGGGCGCGAGCAGCGAGACGATCTTGCTGCCCGGCGCGACCAGGTCCGGCTTGATCAGGTGATCGATGTAGGTCGGCCCTAGCGAGCTCCACGGCGCCACCACGTCGTCCAAGGGATCGACCGTGCCGTTGGTGCGGAGCGCACCGACCGTGATCGCGTAAGGGGAAATACCCGGCGTGCCGACGGCGCCGACCATCGTCTGCCCGGCCAGCGTCTGCCCATTGTTCCCCGCCGACGCGACGACAACCATGCCGGCGCGCACCGCGCGCTCGACCGCCTGACACACCGGGTCGTCGCGATACGACTGCAGCGCCGCCGCGCTCAGCGACAGGTTGATGATGCGCAGCCCGTAGGCGTCCTTGTGGGCGATCGCGTAGTCGATGCCCTCGATCACGTCCGCCGCGGTGCCGGCGCCGTTTTCGTCGAGCACCTTGATCGACACGATGTGCGCCCCGGGTGCCATACCCACCGGCGCCGTCTCGGCGCCCAGCTTCGGCAACCCGGCCGCGACGATGCCGGCCACGTGGGTGCCGTGGCCGTGCTGATCGCCGCCCTTGCCCTTGTTGTTCTCGCCCGTGACGTCGACGCTGGCGACGATTTTGCCGTTGAGCGCGGTATGGCTGTCGACGCCGCTGTCGATGATCGCCAGGCCGATGCCCTTGCCGGTGACGGCGCCAAGCTTGTTGATCGCGCCGGTCCAGGCTGCGACGGCGCCCGTGGTCTGCGTGGCCAGCGAGAGGTCCGAGCGCATCGTCTGGTTCGACGAGAGCGCGCCCAGCTCCGCGTCGTTGGAGATCGCGGCGAGCTGGTCGAAGGTGAGCGTGAGGACGGCCCCCGATTTGATGGCTTTCTTGATCGCCGCCCCGTAACGCTCGGCGATGCGCTGCACACGCTCGGGCGAGCCCGAAACGATCACCTCGACGCCGCCGGCCGGAACTGCGGCCGTGCCGTGCAGCATCGACTCCAGATCGCCCGAGAGACGGGTCTTGTGCCCGTGCTCATCGGCCTGCGCGGACGCGGCCGCAAAGAGCGCCACGATCGCCGCCGTAACAACTTTGGTCCACAGCGCCCGAGTCCCGCCGAAGGGCAGAGGTCTCAGGTCCGTGCGCTGCGTCAGATTCATAAATCGTCCTCCGAAATGCCGAGGGGGACTGGAAAGCCGCCGATGTTTCGTCGCCCTGCCCAGCCGCTACCGCGCGGCGACGCGCCGCGCCTTCGTGCTAGGCGTCCTGAAGCGCCTGGAGCGACTCGACCAGCACACGCTGCGAGCCACCCAAGGTCCGAACGGTCCGGAGCCGCCCTTCGCGAATCCGGTAATACACGGTGCGCCGCGAGACGCCGAGCAGTTGCGCCGCGTGATCGATGGTCACGCTTCGCCCGAGCTGTGGGAAAACGTGCGATTCGTGCTGCGTAAACGGGGACGGTTGCATCAAAGTCACCTCCAACGTGCCGCTCCTGACGACGAGGCCGGCGCGGCGACACACGAAGCTAAAGGGCGCGCGTGTCGAGCCGACATAAGGCACGGGGAGTGCCACCGCGGCCGAGGTTTGGCCGATATCGCTAAGTGATTGCAGCGCTGTGGTTTAATGGACTACGATGGCGGTGGCCCGAGAGGAATCCGATCCGGCGTTCGGCTAATTTCTTGACCGCCCGAGGCTGAGCTTTCGCGAGTTTGCTGTTTCTGCGCGCAAAACGCACAAACTGCCGACCTTGGACCACAACGATGACCGGCCAATTTCTTGGCCAGGTGGCTAATAAGTGAACCGACAGACGCGCGCTCTGCTGACGATCGTCATCGTCGCAATTCTCCTGGTGCCGCTCTTTAGGGCGCGGTTCTCACAGCCGGCGCCCGAACGCGCGTCGGCGCCGGCATCCCAGCTCAATCAGCCGCCTAGCGCCCCGGTACGCGGCGGCACGCTCACCGTCACGTCACGCAGCGAGCCGCGGTCATTCAACCGAATGGCGACGCAGATGTTTCCGACCGAGCTCTTCACGCTGCTGACGCAAGCCAAGCTCGTTCGCATCAATCGCTCGACCGGTGAGCTCGAGCCATGGCTCGCCGAGCGCTGGTCGTCGTCGGACGATGGGCTGACGCATACGTTCACGCTGCGCGAGAACATCAAGTGGTCGGATGGCGTGCCGTTTACGGCCGCGGACGTGTTGTTCTCGTTCGAGGCGGTGTATCAGGGCGGCGTGCTCGCCAGCGCGCTCAGCATCGGCGACAAGCCCCTCACCGCCACCTCGCCCGATCCGCGCACGGTCGTCGTTCGGTATCCCGCGCCGCTGGCGCCGGGCGTCCGGCTGCTCGACAACCTGGTCATCCTGCCGAAGCACAAGCTCGAAGGCGCGTTGCGCGCCGGCACGTTCAACCAGGCCTGGCCCTCCACGACGGCGCCGGGCGAGCTCGCCGGCCTGGGCCCGTTCGTGCTCGCGCGCTACGAGCCCGGCCAGCGCCTCGTCTACGACCGCAATCCGCACTACTGGCGAACCGACGATCGTGGTCAGGCCCTGCCATACCTCGATCGCATCGTCGTCGAGATCGTGCCGCAGCAGGACGCCGAGATCGTCCGCCTGCAAGCGGGCCAGACCGACGCGATGCAGTCGTCGCTGCGCGCGACCGACGTCACGGCCTTTCGCCAGCTGAAGGACCAAGGCAAGGTGCAACTGAAGGACCTCGGCGTGGCGGCCGAGTCGACGCCTTTCTTCTTCAACCTGCGTCCGGAGAAGTGGCGTGGCGATGCTCGCGGTGCGTGGCTCCCGCGCAAGGAGTTCCGCAAGGCGATCTCACACGCGGTCGATCGCGAGGCTTTCGCCAACACCGTGTTCCTCGGCGAAGCGGTGCCGGTGCACGGTCCGATCACGCCCGGCAACCGCGACTGGTTCTGGTCGGGCGTGCCGCGCTACCAGTACTCGGTCGAACAGGCGCGAACGCTGCTCGAGAGCATCGGCCTGCGCAACCGCGACAGCGACGAATGGCTCGAGGACGAGAAAGGCACGGAGGCGCGGTTTTCGCTCGAGATCTTCGGCGGCAACGCGATCATCGAGCGGTCGGCCGAGGTGCTGCGCGACGATCTGCGGCAGGTCGGCATCGCCGTGGACGTGGTGCCGCTCGAGGCCAACGCGGTGATCGAGCACGTGGAGACCGGGAAATACGACGCGGTGATGGTGGCGTTTCAGCTCACCGATCTCGATCCAGCGATCAGCCAGGACTTCTGGACCTCATCGGGTGCGTCGCACTTCTGGAACCCATCACAGAAGACGCCGGCAACCGATTGGGAGCGCGAGATCGACGAGCTCATTCACAAGCAGGCGGTGATCGCCGACCGCGAAGAGCGCAAGAAGATCTTCAATCAGGTGCAGCGCATCTTCTCCGACCATCTCCCGATGCTCTACTTCGCCGCGCCCCGCGTGTACATCGCGTTGTCGCCGCGAGTGACCCACACGACGCCGGCGGCGCAGCAGCCGCAGGTGCTGTGGAACGCGGAAGTCATCGCCGTTCGGCCGGAGACCGGCCGCCCTTCATCCTGACCGGCCGATGAGCGTCGGACGATTCCTCCTGCGGCGGGCGCTCTTCGCGCTGCTGCTGGTTTATGTCGTCTCGTCGCTCGCATTCCTGTTGACGCGACTCGCGCCCGGCGACCCTCTTTTCGAAGACAGCACGAGGCTCCAGCTCACGCCCGAGGAACGACAGCGCCTGCGTGCCGAACTAGGTCTCGATCGGCCGCTGCTGGAGCAGTACTTCGAGTGGCTCGGAGGCGTCGCGCGGCTCGACTTCGGGCGATCGGTCCGCTTCCAACGGCCGGTAGCCGAGCTGCTGGCCGATCGAGCGGCCAACACGGCGATCCTTGCCAGCGTCGCGCTCGTCGGCGCCACACTGCTCGGCATCCCTGCAGGCATCTACACGGGCAGCCGCGCGCGGGGGACGTTGTCGCTGGCGCTGCGGGCGTTGTCGCTCGGTACTGTTGTCGGTGCCGCCGCTCATCGGCTCGTTGCTTCTGATGCTCGTCGCGGTCAGTACCGGCTGGTTTCCGATTGGCGGCATGACGTCGATGTCCGCGGCCGACGTCTCGTGGAGGGCATGGCTGGCCGATGTCGGCCATCACGTGACGCTGCCGGCGCTGGCGCTCGCTGCGCCACTGGCTGCGACGCTCGAGCGTCTGCAATCGCAATCGATGCATGAGGCCGGGCAAGAACCGTTCGTCCGCGCGGCGCTGGCGCGCGGCGTGTCCCGCAATGTCGCCCTGTGGCGGCATGCGTGGCCAGTGTCGCTCGGGTCGGTGCTCGGGCTGTACGGCGTCGCGATCGGCAGCCTGTTCAGCGGATCGTTCGTGGTCGAAGTGGTGAGCGGGTGGCCCGGTCTGGGCCGGCTGATGGAGGAAGCGCTGAAGTCCCGCGACATCTATCTGGTCGCCGGTTGCGCCGCCGCCGGCGCGTTCTTTCTTGCGATTGGCACCTTCGTGTCGGATCTGGCGCTCTTTGCCATCGATCCGCGGCTTCGCACCGAGTCCGGGACATGACGCGCCGCGCCGGCATTCTCCTCATCGCCCTCGCGGCTGCCGCACTGGTCGGCCCCTGGCTCGCTCCTTACGATCCGGGCACCAGGTATCGCGAGTTCCTGTTCGCGCCGCCGATGCCGCCGCGGGTGCTTCACGCGTCGGGCATGCGTGCGCCATTTGTATACCCGCTGCGGCTCACCGATCGGCTGTCGCAAACCTACGACGAGGATCGCACGACGCCGCAGCCGTTGCCCTGGTTCGGCGGACGGGAGACGACTCCGGCTTTTCTTCTCGGCGCCGACAGCTACGGGCGCGACGTGCTCTCGCGCCTGCTCGCCGGCGGACGCCGATCGATTGGATTGTCGCTGGCCGCCACGCTCGGCGCGCTCGTGCTCGGCACGTTGATCGGCGGGCTTGCAGGCTATCGAGGCGGCTGGCTCGACGATGCGTTCATGCGTGTCGCCGACTTCGTGCTGGTTCTGCCGGTGATCTATGTCGCCATCGTGCTCCGGGCCGTGCTGCCGCTGGTGCTGTCGCCGTCCGCGATCTTTCTGTTGATGGCCGCGATCTTCGCGCTCATCGGCTGGCCCTTCGTTGCCCGAGGCGTGCGCGGCGTGGTCGCGGGCGAGCGCGCCCGCGAGTACGTGCTGGCGGCGCGGTCGCTCGGCGCAGGCCCGCTGCGAATCTTCGCGCGCCATCTGTTGCCCGCGTGCGCGGGCTACCTGCTGGTTCAAGCCACGTTGCTTCTTCCGGCGTTCATCCTGGCAGAAGCCACAATGTCGTACGTTGGCTTCGGCTTTCCGGCAGAGATTCCGACCTGGGGCACGATGCTCGCCGACGCCGCCAACGTCAACGTGATCACGCGATTTCCGTGGATGCTTGCGCCCGCGGCGGCGATCTTTGCCGTCGTCTTCTCGGCAAATCTGCTCTTGCAGGGTGCGCGGCATCCTTACGTACAATAGTCGGTCATGAAACGCGACTTTTCCGGCATCTATACGCCTGTCGTCACGCCCTTCGACTCGACTGGAGAGATCGATCGGCGTGGTCTCGCCGCCAACATCGATCGCTATATCGCCAGCCCGCTGACCGGGATCGTCGTGCTCGGCTCGAACGGCGAGGCACCGCAGCTCGAAGACGATGAAGCCGATCGCGCCATCGCCGTCGTGCGTGAGCGCGTGCCGGGCGATCGACCGCTCCTCGCCGGAACGGGGCGCGAATCGACGCGCGCGACGATTGCCGCCTGCAAGCGCGCCGCCGCCCTCGGCGTGGACGCGGTGATGGCGCGCACGCCGAGCTTCTACAAGCCGCTGATGACGACCGACGCCTTCGTGCGTCACTACACCGAAGTCGCCGACGCCTCGCCGGCGCCCGTGATCCTCTACAACGTGACGATGTACACGGGCGTCAACCTGCTGCCCGACGCGATTGAGCAGTTGAGCGGACATCCCAACATCGTCGGCATCAAGGATTCGGGCAACGACATGGTTCATCTCGGCGACTATCTGGCGCGCGCGCGGCAGCCGGGATTCGTCGTGCTCGCCGGCGCCGCCCCGTCGCTCTTCACCGCCACCGCGATTGGCGCGCACGGCGCGGTGCTGGCGCTCGCCGGTCTGGCGCCGGCGCTTTGCGTCGATCTCGTGACGCACGTCAAGGCCGGCCGCCTGGCCAAGGCGCGAGAGCTGCAGCGTCGTCTCATGCCGCTGGCGCGCTCGATCGGTCCGGTGTGGGCAGTGCCTGGATTGAAGGCGGCGCTCGATCTGCTCGGCATGGCCGGTGGCATCCCACGGCCACCGCTGCGCCCGGTCGGCGCGGCCGCGATCGAGACTCTGCGCAGCCAATTGAGCAGCCTGGGACTGCTGGAGACCCGCGACGCTCACGGCTCGACGGAAGAAGTGGTCGATGCTGCCAGATAACGAGCGGATCTTGATGGGACCGGGGCCGAGCCCGATCTCGCCGCGCGTGATGCGGGCGCTCGGCGCGCCGATGCTCAGCCACCTCGATCCGCAGTTCGTCGCCATCATGGACGACCTGCGCGCGCGGCTTGCGCGCGTGTTTCGTGCACCCGAGGGATCGCTCGCGTTCGCGGTGTCCGGCACCGGCACATCGGCGATGGAGGTGGCGGTTGCCAACACGGTGCAGCCCGGCACGCGCGTCCTCTCTGTTGTTACTGGTTACTTCGGCGCGCGTCTGGCCGGGATGTGCGAGCGCTACGGCGCCAGCTGCCGGCGCGTCGATGTCGAGTGGGGACGCGCCGTCGATCCCGATGCCGTCGCACGCGCCCTCGACACCGAAGGGGCGGACGTTGTCACCATCGTCCATGCTGAGACGTCCACCGGGGTGCTCAACCCGGTTCGCGAGGTGGCGGCGGCTGCGCGGCAACGCGGCGCGCTCGTCGTCGTCGACGCGGTGACGTCGTTTGGCGGGATGCCGCTCGACGTTGCAGGCTGGAATCTCGACGTGGTGTACAGCTGCAGCCAGAAAGGCCTCGGCGCACCGTCTGGCGTCGCGCCGATTGTGTTGACGCCTGCGGCAATGGCCCGGCGTGTTCCGTGCCGGAGCTTCTATCTCGATCTCGGCCTGCTCGAGGAGTACTGGATCGGGCGCAAGTATCATCACACGATGTGCGCTTCGCTGATTTACGCGCTACGCGAAGCGTTGGTCATCGTGGAGGAAGAAGGGCTGTCCGAGCGATGGGCGCGACACGAGCGGCATCACCATGCGCTCGTCGCAGGACTCGAGCGCCAGGGTCTGTCGCTATTGCCGCCGCCCGGTGAACGCCTCTGGACGCTCAACGCGGTTCGAGTACCGCCCGGCATCGACGAAGCCGCCGCACGCAAGCATCTCTTGCAGCGATACAACGTGGAAATCGGCGCGGGGCTGGGTCCGCTCGCAGGGAAGATCTGGCGCGTCGGCTTGATGGGCAGCGGCTCGACGATCCCGCTCGTCACCTTGTTTCTGTCGGCACTTGAGGACGCTCTCGCGGCGCAGACCGTCAAATCGAGCGTTTCCTGAGACGATTCGCAGGCATGCGAGTTGCACTGTCGGGAATATCTATGCAAACAGCGCGTCGTGCCGCATCAGCCGGAGTCTCCGCTCCCGCTGACGCCCCCGCGGTTCGGAACGCCCTGCGTTTCGCGGCCATCGCTTTCGTGGCACTCACCGCTGCGTGCGCCACCAACCCTGTCACCGGCAAGCGCGAGATCACCCTCGTCAGCGAGGCGCAGGAGATCGCGATGGGGCAGCAGGCCGACGCCGAGGTGCGCCGCGAGATGGGCCTCTACGACAATCCCGAACTCCAGCGCTACGTCGAGGATCTCGGCTACAAGCTGGCGCGGCTCTCGCATCGCCCCAACCTGCCGTGGCAATTCGCGATCGTCGATCAGCAGGCGGTCAACGCGTTCGCGCTGCCCGGCGGTTTCATTTACATCACGCGCGGCATCCTGCCCTATCTGCAAGACGAAGCGGAGCTCGCCGGCGTGCTCGGACACGAGATCGCGCACGTCACCGCACGGCACTCGGCGCAGCAGGCCACACGCGCCATGGGTGGACAGCTCGGCATGATTGCGCTCGGCGTCTTCGTTCCGTCGACGCAGCCGTTCGGCGATCTCGGCTCCGTCGGGCTCGGCATGGCGTTCATGAAGTTCGGACGCGACGACGAGCGAGAGGCCGATCGCGTGGGGATCGAGTACACCGCAAAGGGCGGATGGGATCCGGCAGCGGTGCCAGAGGTCCTGCAAACGCTGTCGCGCCTCAACGATCTCAGCGAGCGTGGCGTGCCCAACTGGCTGTCGACGCATCCCGAACCCGAATCCCGCGTCGTCGAGGCCCAGCCGACTGCGGCCAAATTCGCGTCGGCCGAAGCGACCGATCGCGGCCGCGATCGATTCCTCCGCATGATCGACGGCATCGTCGTGGGCGACAACCCGAAGGACGGCGTCGTCCGTGGCAACGCGTTTCTTCACCCCGACATGCGCATTGCGCTCGAGTTTCCCGAGGGATGGGAAGTGATGAACTCGCCTTCGCAAGTGGCGGCGCGCGAGCCTGGCGAAAATCATTACATGTTGCTGCAACACGTCGATCAGCCGCGCGGCCGGACCGCGGAAGACGTGGCTACCTACGCGATGACCGCGGCCCGCTTCACGCGTCTGGAAGGGCGGCCAATGTCGCTCGGCGGTCTCGACGCGTATGTCGGTCTCTACCAGGGGCAGATCAACGGCGTCGGACGGGTCACGATGCGGGCCGCGCACGTGGTGCAGGGCCGTCAGGCCTATGTGGTGGCGGGCTTCGCGCCCGACGCGGCGTTCGGAAAGATCGACGGCGCCGTCGCGGCCTCGATCCAGAGCTTGCGCCAATTGAGTGCGCGTGAGGCGGCGGACATCCGTCCGAACCGGCTCGATTTCTACACCGTCCGCGCCGGCGACACGTGGCAGTCGATTGCGTCGCGCGGCGGAAGTATCGTACGAGCGACGGACCTGGCGATCATGAATAACTACGCGGTCAACGAGCAGCCGAAGCCTGGGGAGCGCATCAAGGTCGTGGTGGCTGGGTAGTTCTCAGGGATCAGGGATCAGGGATCAGGGATCAGGGATCAGGTCAGGAAGCAGTTCCTGATTCCTCAACTGCTGATTCTGATTCCCGGTTCCTGATTCCTGATTCCTGTCTTGCTACTATTTGCATGTGCGCAAGGCACTGCGTGCGGCGGTCCTCCTCGCCGCTGCCGGGTTTGTCTACTTCAGCTACGTCTACCTGACGCTGCCCGACGTCCGACCACTCACGACGCACAATCCCAGGACCACCGCCTTCATCGAGCTGCGGAAGCGCGAAGCGCAAGAGTCCGGCGCCCGCCTCACGATCCGCCAGCAATGGGTGCCGTATTCCCGCATCTCGAACTCGTTGCGGCGCGCCGTGCTCGTTGCCGAGGACAGCGCGTTTTTCGATCACGAAGGCGTCGACTTCAAGGAGTTGCGCGCGTCGCTCGAGGCGAACTGGGAAGACGGGAAGTTCACGAGAGGCGCGAGCACCATCACGCAGCAGCTGGCGAAGAACCTCTACCTGTCGCCGTCGCGCAACCCGATGCGCAAGCTCAAGGAACTGATAATCACGCATCGGCTCGAGGCTGAGTTGAGCAAGCGCCGCATCCTCGAGATCTACCTCAACGTGATCGAGTGGGGCGACGGCGTGTTCGGTGCGGAAGCGGCGGCGCGCGCTTACTTCGGAAAGTCTGCCGCGGCACTGTCGCCCGACGAATCTGCGCTTCTGGCCGGCGCGATCATCAACCCGCGCGTGCACAATCCGGCACGACCGACGAAGCGGCTGCTTCGGCGCCAGCAAATCATCGTTCGAAAGATGGGGATCAAGCCAGCCGGGCCGGACAGCCCGACGGTTGCAAATCCGTCGGATGCGTCCCAGATCGGCACAACCTCGTCTTCCGTAGTGGTCGATCCCGTCTCGCTTGCACCGCTGAATACCGCACCGGCATCGCCGCAGGGTGCGGTACAGTCCCTGCAATCTCCTTCGAGTAACGGCGGTTCGCCGCCGTTAACTCAAGACAATCCGAAGAATTCGGCAAGCAAGAATGCCCCGAGTGGGGCGCCGGTGCTGCCCAGGTTGCAGGACAGGAGACAGTAGAGTGCGCGGAACGATGTTTGGGACACATGCGTGGCTCGAGCAGGCGGTCGTAGGCGGCTTGAACTACACCGGCCACATTTCGCGGCTGATGCAGGATCTTGTCGCCAAGATTCCTGAGCTTTCCTTCATCGATCTCGACCGCGTGCTCGTGTTCGCACGGCCCGGCCGCAGCAGTGCAGATGGCGCTTATGCGAGCTGCCACAGTCTCGGATTGCCGACGAGCGAACCCGGCTATTTCTACTGGCGCGATCGCGAGACCGGCGCGGTCACCCGTCGCACGGAATGGTTCGTGACCAAGTCGCCGGACGTCTTCGTCGGCGATCTCAAGATGAATTACCTCGTGTCGTTCGCGCTGCCGCGCTTCACCGATCAGACGCTCTCGCGTTCACGCAAGCGGAGCCTGTATCCCGAGGGCACGGCCGACTGGGTGGCCAAGCTCGACACGGTGGTCCACGAGCTCTATCACATCGACCCCGACCAGGACTGCTTGCGCCGGTTCAAGCGCGCCGATGGCGAGTACTCCGACGCCTTGCACTCGGCCACCTATTTCGAAGACGTCGCGGCGATGGTGCAGCGCTACCTCGCGGGGAATCCGGACCGCCGGCTGCTCGAGTTCCTGGAGCACGACTTCGACGGGCTGGTCAAGCGGTACGGCGGCGTGGCCGGGACGACGTTCCGCTATTTCCCGTCGTATCCGCGGCGGTATCGCGAGGTCACGCAGCCGCAGTCGATGCCGGCAGATCTCGCGGCGGCGCAGGTCGAAAAGCTGGACGAGCCGGTCCCGGCAAAGACCTGGACGGCAGACGATCTGCAGCTGCGGCAGTTCCTCGGCAACGGATCGCGTCTGCTCGAGACGTATACGACCGTGCTCGCCGCGTAATCGCTGTCCGGATTCGGGGTGTCGCGGTTCGGGGTCACCCCGCAACCGGACGCCCGCCTCAGTTCACCCGCTTCGCCCCCACAAAACGATTGGCCCAGGTACTGGGCGCTGAGGTTCTCCACCCGGACCACACCGCTGGAGCTCGGCGCGTGCACGAACTGGTCGCCGCCCACCGCGATTCCCACGTGAGACGCACCGGGGGCAACCGTGGTGAAGAACACGAGATCGCCGGGCACGATCCCGCGCGGATCGATCTCGCGCCCAACGGAAAATTGCTGGCGCACGTCGCGGGGCATCGACAGGCCGTGCTGAGTGAACACATACTGCACGAACCCGCTGCAGTCGAATCCCTGCGGGTTTGCGCCGCCGTTCCGGTAAGGCGCCCCGCGCAGCGAGAGCGCGGTTGACGAGATCGAATACCCGTCCACGGTACCAGCCGGCGCAGGTGGTGGAGGGGCGGCCGCTCGCGGGCCGGTCTCCGTGCCGCCGGTCGGCACCGGGGCACCAGGAAACGGGCGGGGCACGTGGCCTGTGCTGGCACAGGCCGCCGCCATGGCCGCGACCGCGACGATGAGACACACGCGAAGCATCGGCCCTCTTATCGGCGCCATTGCCGAACTGTGCACAGTGCCCGTAAACCACTCAACTGCATTGCGTTAGGTCGTGTCGCGGCCTTGACAGCCTCGGCCGTGCCGGGCACAATGAATCATAGCCATGGAGCAGACGCTCCTCCTGAACGCGACCTACGAACCGCTCAAGGTCGTGCACTGGCAAAAGGCCGTCACGCTCTGGTGCCAGGGCAAGGTCGAGATCGTCGCGGTCCACGACCGCGAGGTACGAGCGGTGTCGTTCAGTTTCAAGCTGCCGTCGGTGATCCGGCTGCTGCGGTACGTCCGCATCAAGAAAAGGTTCGACTACGTCCCGTTTTCCCGCGCCAACATTTACGCGCGAGACGCTTACACCTGCCAGTACTGCGCGGAGTCGTACCCCACTCCCGAACTCACCTTCGACCATGTCGTACCTGTTTCCCATGGTGGCCGCAAGGACTGGGAGAACATCGTTACGTGCTGCGTGTCGTGCAACCGGCGCAAGGGCGGACGCACGCCTTCGGAAGCCGGCATGCACCTCATCCGCGCGCCTCGGCGGCCCGCCTCGGCGCCAGCCATCCGCATCACCATTGGACTGCGAAGCGCGCCGGATAGCTGGCGCGATTATCTCTACTGGAACTTGGAGCTCGAAGACTCCTAGGACGGTGGTTCGTCGCGATTCGCTCGTGATGACTGTTCGTTACCCCGGTCCCTCCAAGTTCGATACGATCGTGCTCGTCGGGTCTCCTCAGCGACCCGCCACGAACCGACGCAACGAACCAACGTCCCGAAACCACCGTACCGAACCAGCGTGAAGACAAGCGAAGCCACCCTTACCAGTGTCGATCCGCTGCGCGCCATTGGCGGCGGCCGTGTCTGGCTGCGCGGCAGCGGCTTCCCGGTGCCCAGTCAAGACGAGTGCCTCATCGGCGGCGCCCGCGCGCACGTGAGCTTTGCGGCTGGCGACCGCGTCGCGCTCGAAGTGCCGTACGGCCTGCAGGGCGGTCCTACCGAGATCAAGACGCCATGGCTGCCCGGAACCACGCCCTACGTGCAGATCGGCGTGCCGATCGCGACCGGGCTGCATCAGGTGGACAACCCGGCGCTCGACGATCATGGACGCGTCTACGTGACCTACAGCGGCACGCGCGGGCAGCAGGCGCCGGTCTCGGTCTTCCGTGTCAGGCCATCCGGCCCGCGTGAGCCGTTCGTCACCGGCATCGTCAACGCCACTTCGCTCGCGTTCGCCCCCGACGGCAGGCTCCACATCTCGAGCCGCTTCGACGGCACGGTTTACCGTGTCGGCGAGGACGGCCAGTACGAGGTCGTGGCGTCGGATCTCGGCCTCGCGTGCGGGCTGGCCTTCGCATCGGACGGAACGCTCTACGTCGGCGATCGATCGGGAACGATCTTCGAGATCGATCCCAAGGGGCGAACGAAAACCATGACCACGCTCCCCGCGAGCATCGCCGCGTTTCACCTCGCGATGGGTCCCGACCAGATGCTGTACGTCACCGGGCCGACACTCGCCAGCTACGATCGCGTCTATCGCATCGACGCCGGCGGCCGTGTCGAGCCGCTGGCCGAGGCGTTCGGCCGGCCGCAGGGTCTCGCGTTCGATTCGCAAGGCGTGCTGCACGTGATCGAAGCGCTCGCGGGCGTGAGCGGCGTCTACCGGCTGCCGCAGGGCGGACCCAAAGCGCTCGTCGCATCCGGCGCGCGCCTCGTCGGTCTCGCGTTCGGCGCCGGCGACAGCCTGGTCGTCGCGTCGAACGACACGGTGTGGCTGTTCGCCGCCTAGCCTCTCGTCACTGCTGACCCGGCATACAATCGCTCGCGTATTGAGTCAGCTCTTCGCGAGAAAGCCGATCGCCGACCTGATGCCGGCCGAAACCGGCGCGCCGACGCTCAAACGGGTCATGGGCGTCGGCGATCTCGTCATGCTGTCGATCGGCGCGGTGATCGGCGCCGGTATTTTCTCGTCGATCGGCACTGCCGCGGCAGGCGAGGTGTTGCCATCCGGAGAGGTGGTTCGCTACGGCGCGGGCCCGGCGCTGGTTCTCTCGTTCGTGCTGCTCGGACTCGTGTGCGGCCTCGCGGCGCTCTGCTACGCCGAGCTGTCGTCGATGATCCCGCAGGCCGGCAGCGCCTACGCGTACTCATACGCGACGCTCGGCGAGCTCATTGCCTGGATCATCGGCTGGGACCTGATTCTCGAATACGCGATCGGCAACATCGCCGTCGCCATTGCCTGGAGCGGCTATTTCACGTCGCTCCTCTCGGGTTTCGGCCTGCAATTGCCCGACTACCTTACACACGGCTATCGCACGGCGCTTCTGAGCTCGAATCCAGAAGTGCACGGGCTGCTGCAAACGGCGCCGCGGATCGCCGGGATCCCGATTCTGCTCAACATTCCCGCGTTCGCGATCGTGATGGTGATCACGTGGCTCCTCTACATCGGCGTCAAGGAAAGCGTCCGCGCCAACAACATCATGGTCGTCGTCAAGCTGCTGGTGCTGGGGCTCTTCGTCGGGCTCGGCGCCATGCACATCAACCCGGACAACTTCGTCCCGTTCGCGCCAAACGGCTGGACCGGCATTCATCAGGGCGCGGCGATCGTGTTCTTCGCGTATATCGGCTTCGATGCGATCTCCACCGCGGCTGAGGAAACCAAGGATCCTCAGCGCAACATGCCGCGCGGCATTCTTGGCGGCCTCGCGGTCTGCACCGTCATCTACGTGATCGTCGGCATCGTCGCCACCGGCCTGGTGCCGTATCAACAGCTCAGAGCCGCGGATCCGCTGGCGCGCGCGCTCGAGGTCGCCGGGCTTCCCACCGCGAGCTGGATCGTCGCGTTCGGCGCGGTGATCTCGCTCACCGCGGTGCTGCTCGTATTCCAGTACGGACAGCCGCGCATCTTCTTCGCAATGGCTCGCGACGGTCTGCTGCCCGAGTGGGCGGCGAAAGTGCACCCGAAGTACCGCACACCGCATGTCACGACGGTCGTCACCGGTCTGATCGTCGCGATCGGCAGTCTCGTCGCGGACGAGAACGAGATCTACGACCTCACCAACATCGGCACGCTCTCTGCGTTCGTCATCGTCTGCATCGGCGTGCTGGTGCTGCGGATCAAGGAACCGGATCGGCCGCGGCCGTTCAAGGTGCCCGGGCTGTGGTTCGTCGCCATTGCGGGGGCGCTGGCGTGCTTCTACACGATGCTCGGGCTGCCGACGACGGCGTGGGAGCGGTTTGCGGTGTGGCTGGTGATAGGAGCGGGCCTTTATTTTCTCTACGGGTATCGCCACTCGAAGCTGCACCGCGCGAAATCGTAAACACGCTCGCCGGACGGCGCCTCGTATTACAATTGCTGTTTGGGCAATTCGCTGGGAAGCCCGCAGTAAGCAATGCCTCACGACTGGATCGCGGTGCGCGGCGCCCGTGTGCACAACCTCAAGGAAATCGACGTCGATATCCCCAGGAATCGACTCGTCGTCATCACCGGCCTGTCCGGTTCCGGCAAGTCTTCGCTCGCCTTCGACACCCTCTACGCCGAAGGGCAGCGGCGCTATGTAGAGTCGCTCTCGGCATACGCCCGCCAGTTCCTCGAGCAGATGGAGAAGCCCGACGTCGACCTCATCGAGGGATTGTCGCCGGCCATCTCAATCGAGCAGAAAACCACCGGCTCCAATCCGCGATCGACCGTCGGCACCGTCACGGAGATTTACGACTATCTCCGGCTCCTGTTCGCCAACATCGGCGTACCCCATTGTCCCAACTGCGGACGCGAGATCGCGTCGCAGTCGCTCGAGCGCATTGTCGATCTGGTGATGACCTATCCGCAGGACACGCGGATCAACGTGCTGGCGCCGATAGTTCGCGGCCGCAAGGGCGAGTTCAAGAAGGAACTGCAGGCGCTGCGCGCCCGCGGCTTCACCAAGGCGCGCATCGACGGCCAGATGCGATCGCTCGAGGAGGAAATCGCGCTCGATCGCCGGCGCAACCACACGATCGAGATCGTCGTCGATCGGCTGATCGTCCGGAGCGGAATCGAGCGCCGGCTGGCGGAATCGGTGGAGATCGCGCTCGGCCTGGCCGGCGACGTCGTGGTCATCCACTCGGTGGACGGCGGCGATCGGCTCTTCTCGCGCAAGCTGGCGTGCGTGGTGTGCGGCCTCAGCGTGCCGGAGCTCTCGCCGCGCGCCTTTTCCTTCAACTCGCCGCACGGCGCCTGTCCCGATTGTCAGGGGCTGGGCGCCACCTGGGACTTCGATCCGCAGCGCGTGGTCCCCGACGACAGCAAACCGCTGCTCGACGGCGCCATTGCTCCCTGGGGCCGCGGCGACAAGCGCATGGTGCGCGAGGCCGTGCAGTCGATCGCCGCCTATTACGGCATCGATCCGGCGTTACCGTTCGGCAAGCTGCCGAAGAAGCATCGCGATCTGGTGCTGCTGGGACCCTCGGCAGCGGCACGTGCGGGCATCGGGTCGCCGGAGGCCGTCAGCGAGCCGGCGAAGCCGGCGCGGAGGAAGAAGAAAACCGACGCCGATCCGTTCGGCCGCGACTTCGAAGGCGTGATTCCCAATCTGCGGCGCCGCTTCGAGGAGGGATCATGGATCGTCCAGGAGGAGCTCGAGCCGTACCGCGCGCTGCGTGAGTGCCCCGGCTGCGGCGGTCAGCGGCTGCGGCCCGAAAGTCTCTCGGTGAAGGTCAAGAGCCGCACCATTGCCGAGTACGTCGATCTTCCCGTGTCGAAAGCGCTCCAGCTGTTCGACGGGCTCGAGCTCAACGAACGCGAGACGCGAATTGCCAGCCGGATCCTCAAGGAAATCCAGGACCGCCTCCGATTCCTCAACGACGTCGGCGTCGGTTATCTCACGCTCGCGCGCTCCGCGGCCACGCTCTCCGGTGGAGAGGGGCAGCGGATCCGGCTCGCGACGCAGATCGGCTCCAATCTCACTGGCGTCCTCTACGTGCTCGACGAGCCGTCAATCGGGCTGCATCAACGCGACAACCGGCAACTCCTGGCGACGCTCGCTCGCCTTCGCGATCTCGGTAACACCGTCATCGTCGTCGAGCACGACGAAGAGACGATTCGGATGGCCGACTACGTGATCGATCTCGGTCCCGGCGCCGGCGAGCTTGGCGGCCGAGTGATCTTTCAGGGGCTGCCGGCCGATCTGATGAAGAACGGCCACGGCTCGCTGACCGGCGCGTATCTGAGCGGCGAGCGCGTCATCGAGGCGCCGGCCACGCGGCGATCGGCGCAGAAGGGCGAGATCGTGATTCGCGGTGCCCGCGCCAACAACCTGCGAAACGTGGACGTGCGCGTTCCGCTTGGCTTGCTCGTCGCCATCACCGGCGTCAGCGGCTCGGGCAAGAGCACGCTGGTCAACGACATCCTCTACAAGTCGCTGGCACGCACGCTCTATCGGGCCGCCGACGAGCCGGGCGCGCACGATCGCATCGAAGGGATCGAGTTGATCGACAAGGTGATCGAGATCGATCAGTCGCCGATCGGGCGCACGCCGCGGTCGAATCCCGCCACCTACACCGGGCTCTTCACGTTCATCCGCGAGCTGTTTGCGATGGTGCCCGAGGCGAGGACGCGCGGCTACAAGCCGGGGCGGTTCTCGTTCAACGTCAAGGGCGGCCGCTGCGAAGCGTGCCAGGGTGACGGCGTGATCGCGATCGAAATGCACTTCCTGCCCGACGTGTACGTGACCTGCGAGCAGTGCAAAGGACGGCGCTACAACCGCGAGACTCTCGAGATCAAGTACCGCGGTAAGTCGATCGCCGACGTGCTCGATCTGACCGTCGATCAGGCGCTGCCGCTCCTCGAGAACTTCCCGGCGATCGCCAACAAACTGCGCACGCTGCAGAGCGTCGGACTCGGCTATATCGAGCTGGGGCAGTCGGCGACGACGCTGAGCGGCGGAGAAGCGCAGAGAGTAAAACTCTCGCGTGAACTCTCCAAGCGCGGCACCGGCCGCACGCTCTACATTCTCGACGAGCCGACGACGGGACTTCACTTCGAGGATGTGCGCAAGCTGCTCGACGTGCTGAACCGCCTGGTCGATCAGGGCAATACGGTCGTCGTCATCGAGCACAACCTCGATGTCGTCAAGTGCGCCGACTGGCTGATCGATCTCGGTCCGGAAGGCGGCGAGGCCGGCGGCAAGGTGGTGGCGCAAGGACCGCCAGAACAGATCGCCAAAGCGCGGACCTCGCACACCGGACACTTCCTGGCAGGGTTGTTCAACGAAGCGCGACAGTAACCTGTCGCATGTGGTAATTCTGACACGGTCTTTGGTGCTTGAGCTGTGGTTTCAGAACCACAACCTTCGCAGGCCGCAATTGCAGGGCTCCCTGTAAGTGGATGTTCTTCATTGACTTACAGGTATAATGCAACGCTCGTCCGCCGGGCATTGGCTTTGCTAGGGATGAGGCGGCGCCGTTGGGTCTCTCCCAAGCCCGCGAGCACCGGATCGGGCAGAACCAACGAATGGAAGCGCAACGGACACTCCGTCGACAGATTTCGTGTGCCGGAATAGGTCTTCACTCCGGCAACAAGGTCACGCTGACACTCAAGCCCGCGGCAGCGGACACCGGCATCCGTTTTCGTCGGTACTGACTTGGGAGTCGAGATACCCGCCACGGTCAAGCACGTGACGAGCCTTCAAGTACGCCACCGTCCTCGGACGGGACGGTGCGACCGTCGAGACCGTCGAACACCTTCTCGCGGCCCTCGTCAGCAGCGGCATCGACAACGTCGTCGTCGAGCTCACTCAGAACGAAGTGCCAATCATGGATGGCAGCGCCGCGCCATTTCTGTACCTGGTGCAGGAAGCGGGGATCAAGCGTCTATCCGCTACGCGGAAGCACATCAAGATCCTGCGGCCGGTCCAGATTGCCGACGGCGACAAGCGTATTGCTGTCTACCCGTCGGATCATTTCAAGGTGAGCTACACCATCAGCTTCGATCATCCGCTGCTGCGGCATCAGTCGCGGACCGAGCGCATCACCGAGCACAGCTTTGCCGAGTCGATTGCTCCGGCGCGTACGTTCGGCTTCCTCAAGGAAGTCGAGTGGATGCGGCAGAACGGGCTGGCGCTCGGCGGCTCGCTCGACAACGCCATCGTCATCGGCGATGCCGGCGTGCTCAACGCGCTGCGCTTCGAAGACGAGTTCGTGCGGCACAAGATCCTCGACGTGGTCGGCAATCTCGCGCTGCTCGGCCATCCGCTCGTCGGGCACGTCGTCGCGCACCGCGCCGGCCACGCGCTCCACACTGCGCTCGTGACCGAGCTGCAGCAGGAGCGGGACGCGTGGATGCTCGTCGATTCGCCGACGGCCGCCCCAATCGTCACCGGTGCCGTGCCGGCGACCGCGCACATCGCAAACTAGTCAGCCTCCTCGAAGACCGCCGTCAATTGGCCGCCAGCAATGGCGGCCTTCTTTTTTCGCACCAGAGAGCCCGATCGCGACCGCAACCCGTCCTCTGGTTCGCGATGCGCTCTAAGATTCGGTGGATGCGGTTCCTGCCGGCCGTTGCCGTCTCGGTCGCGCTGGTGCTCGCCGGGCCGGCAATCGGGCAGGTGCGATCCGCGCTTCTCGCGGCTTTCCCTTCCTCCTACCGTCTGATTCTCCTGTCCGTCGTTCTCGCGGTGGTGCTGACATTCGTCACCGTCGCGTTGGTCCGAATTCGCGAGCGGCGTGCGATGCGATTCGCTTGTCTCGCTGCTGCGCTCGTGATCGCCACGTCGTACTCCTGGGTGACGAGCACCGGAGACGCGTCCGTTGACGCGGTGGAGCGGTTTCACTTCGTCGAGTACGGCCTCATCACGCTTCTGTTCTATCGAGCATGGCTCCCGGCGGGCAACGGATCGGTTCTCGTGCTTCCCGTGCTCGCTGCCCACACCGTCGGCATCTGCGAAGAATGGCTGCAGTGGTTCGTGCCGGCGCGCGTCGGCGAGGTCCGTGACGTCGTGCTCAACCTGTGGGCGATCGGCTGTGGCCTGTTGTTGAGCATTGCGTTGGATCCGCCTCCGACGCTCACCCTCGCGCTCTCGCGCGCGTCGTGGAGCCGCGTGAAACGTTTTGCTGCCTTCGTCTTCGTCGTCTTCGCGCTCTTCTTCCACTCGGTCCATCTCGGTTACCGGATCGACGATGGTGAAGGCGGGATGTTTCGGTCGTACTACACGAGCGACGGCCTGGCGCGGCACGCACAGGCACGGGTCGAGCGGTGGCGCGCGGATCCACCAATGACCTGGTCGCGATACTCACGCGAGGATCAGTATTTCAGCGAAGGCATCGTGCACGTCCGGGCGCGCAACCGCTGCTTCGAACAAGGCGAGATCGCCTGCGCCTGGCGCGAGAACGCGATCCTCGAGCGCTACTACGCGCCGATCCTCGATGCTCCGTCGTACGTGTCGGCGATCGGCCACCGCTGGTCGGCGGAGCAAAGACACGACGCGGAGCAGCGAAGGAACGCACCGGCAGCGGCCGCACCCGCCGATCGCGACGACAGCATCATCTACACCTGGTCGAAGCCCATCTTCTGGGTTGCGATCGCGCTCGCGGTAGGTGCGTTGCTGCTGCTTTAGGTATCATCTCGCCGGAGGCTGAGATGCTGCAGAAACGCGTGGTCGGGGCCGCGGCGGTGGCGGTTGCCGCGATGTGGATGGTGAGCCGTTCGCCGCTCGATGCAGAACAGGCGGCACAGAACGACCTGCAGCAGCGCGCCCGCGCGATTCACGACCGGGTGATTGCGCTCGACACGCACAACGACATCAACCCGAGCAACTTCACCGCCGAGCGCAACTACACGCAGGACCTCGACACGCAGGTCAACCTGCCGAAGATGTTCAAAGGCGGGCTGGACGCGTCGTTCTTCATCGTCTATGTCGGCCAGGGGCCGCTCACGCCAGAGGGTTACGACAGCGCCTATAAGCAGGCGATCGAGAAGTTCGACGCCGTTCACCGGCTGACGGAGAAGATTGCGCCCGACAAGATCGAGCTCGCGCTCGCGGCGGCGGACGTGCCGCGGATCGCGGCAAAGGGCAAGAAAGTGGCGCTCATCGGCGTCGAGAACGCGTATCCGGTCGGCACAGAACTGGCGCGGATCAAGGAGTTCTACGACCGCGGCGCGCGCTACATGTCGCTCGCGCACAACGGCCACAGTCAGTTCTCCGATTCCAACACCGGCGAGCGCGAGGGCTGGATGCACAATGGCCTGAGCGATCTCGGCCGCAAGGCGATCGTCGAGATGAACAGGCTCGGACTCATGGTGGACGTCTCGCACCCGTCGAAGGACTCGATGATGCAGAGCGTGGGTGTGTCGAAGGCGCCGGTCGTTGCCTCGCACTCCGCGGTGCGCGCGCTCGCCAATCACAGCCGCAACATGGATGACGAGCAGCTGCTGGCGCTGAAGAAGAACGGGGGCGTGATTCAGATGGTGGCGTTTGCCAGCTACGTCAAGGTCGCGAAGCCCGATTCGCCGGAGCGCGCTGCGGCGATTCAGGCGCTGCGCAAGGAATTTGGTCTGCCAGAGCCGGGCGCCGGCCGAGGCGCCGGCGGACGCGGCGCGGGCGGAGGTGGTGGCGGCCGCGGTGGTCTAAACACGCTGAGTCCGGAGAAGCGGGCCGCGTACGACGCGCGCATGGGAGAGATCGACAAGAAGCTGCCTGGCGCTCCGCGCGCGACGGTCGCCGACTTCGTCGATCACATCGACTATGCCGTCAAGCTGATCGGCCTCGAGCACGTCGGCATCTCGTCCGACTTCGACGGCGGCGGCGGCGTCGAGGGATGGAACAGCGCGGCTGAAACGTTCAACGTCACGCTCGAGCTGGTACGGCGCGGATACACGGAGCAGCAGATTGGGCAGCTGTGGAGTGGCAATCTGCTGCGCGTGATGGCGCAGGTAGAGCAGGTCGCCCGCGGCAAGTGGGATGTCTGTCCGGCGATCGCGTGCGGCACGCGCGTCGAGCTGCTACCGCGCTGGTTGCCAGTGGCCGTCGATGCAGGCGTGCGCGAGGCGCGCGCCGTTCACGGTGTCTTCGATCACGTCCGTGCGCACCGCGTGAGCCGGTGCTGATCAGCGGCTGTAGACGAATCGACCCATGTTGGCGGTGATCGTGTCGGAGTCCTGGCGGGCGCCCAGACGATCCTCGCAGCGCAGCGGACCACCCCAGACAATCCGGATCTCGGTGATACTGCCGTTCGAGCACAGCGCCGCCCAGTCCTGCTGTCCCTTCTGTGCGAACTCGCCGTCGATGACGTTGCAGGCCCGGCAGACAACGAGTTCTGCGGCACCTGACAGTTGATCGCCGTGAATGCCTCGCGCACGCTCGGCGGCAACGCCGCGAAGCGGTCGGGTGTGAAGCGCGGGATGCTCGCGACGGCGAGCGCGACGTCGCCGGTCGTCGTGGCGCCGCGGGCGCGAGCGTCGGCGCCGTCTGAGACAGCGCAAGCCGTGAGTGACGCAGAAGGCGATGAGCTTCATCGCAGGCGTGAATGGAAAAGTCGTGCCGCTTACCGGACCGACGAGACCACTTGTCGGTCGTGGTGGGAGCCGCAGGCTTCGAACCAGTCGATGCCTTCACTGACGAGGTCGAACTTGAGCCTGTAGCGGCCCGGCTGCTCAGGCGCAGGCACGTCGATCGAGACCTCGGCAGTGCCGCCGCCCTGAATATCCCCGGGCAGCCACGCCCTCGCATAGATCGCGATTGATCATCGAGCCGTGCTCGTCGAGCAGCTGCGCGCCCAGACGCACGAGTCGCCGGCCGTAGCTCGCCTGGGCGCGGAAGGGTCGATTCGAGAGGTTGTGCACGCGCGTGCGCACCGCGATCGGCGCCCGCGCGCTTCGCAGTAAGTGGCAGCCCGGGCAGCCAGGTCCGAACGTCGATCCTGGCACGCGGCGTCGCTCCGGGGATGGCATTGCCGAGATTGTTGTCGTCCCAGATTTCCTGCCGAATCCGGGCGAAGTCGTCGGATCCGGCGGTGAAGCGCCGCGAAAACGAGTCTTCGGGATGGTCGGTAATCTCCCAGCACAATCGATCGACGCCCGATTTCGGCGGCGAGCGTGCGCGCGCAGTTCATCTCCTCGTCGCTGTCGTTCCAGGTGAAGAGAATGTAGCGCCAGTTGAGCTGCGGCACATCGCGTCCACCGCGCGCTTTCTCGTCGGCCATGGCGCGGAGGTTGGCGAGCGCGGCGTCGAATCTGCCGCGTTGCCGATAGCGCGCGTAGCGTTTCCTGCGAGGCGCCGTCGATTGAGAACGTGACTTCGTCGATGCCGGAATGCACCAGCCGGCGCGCCTTTTCTTCGTTGAGCGCGAGCCCGTTAGTGCTCGTGTAGAGGTAGATGTGCGGAAACTTCGTCTTGATGTACTCGCACATCTCGACGGCGCGCTTGTGCAGGAAGGCCTCGCCGTAGTTGAAGAAGTCGACGCGGACGAGCGACGGCCCGGCCTCGTCGATCGCCTTCGTGAACATGATTCCAGTCGAGCATTCCGGCCTGCCGCGTGCGCGTGATGCCGGTTTCCGGCGCGCAGCACGCCTGGAAGCACGAGATGTTACAGGCTGCGGTGCATTCGATATAGAGCCGATTCGGGAGCGCGCCGGCATGCGGATCGCGCTGCGGAACGGGATCGCCGGGGGCGAGCGGCAGCTTCAGCGGACAATCACCGCAAAACGCCGACGCGCCCGGGTTGAGGTCGGCGCGCAATCCACCCGCCACCGGCCCCGTCCAGATCGCGTGGAGCGACGTCTGCCGCATGTCGCCCAGCACACGCTTGGCGTACGGATCCGCGCACCCGCAGACGACGCGGCCGTCGCAGAGCATCACGGCGATGTTCCAGGGCCAGCTACAGCTATAACGCGGCGCGAGGTAGTTCAGAGACACTGCTGAATTTGAGATTTGGAGGTTTGGTAGATTTGGAGATTCGGGAAATGTGGAGACTTGGCGTGGGGAAGAGAGGCGCTATTCGGAGGATGGACGCGTCGTGGACACGGCGCGGACGAGCCCGACAAATCTCCAGATGCTCCGAATCCTCCAAGTCCGCCTAAATCTCCAAGTCTCCAAATCGCACAATCTCCAAATTCGCTGGCGTGCACTTATTTCTTGTCGATTTTCCGCATGTAGGATTCGAGCTTGTCGTTCTCGTACTTGACCTGATTGAGGAACAGGCTCTCGGCGAGGTAGGCGCGGACTTCGTCCGGGGTCATCTGGTCGATGAGGAAGTTGATTTCGCGCGTCATGTCCTCGAAGGAGCGTTCCAGCTCGCGCTTGGCGGTGACTTCGTGAAAGAGCGCTTCGAGCACGGCGAGCAGATCGCCGTCGAGCGCGAATCTCGTGTCCCGAAGTGGTCTTGATTGTCCGCATCGTTAGCCCCCGAAGCTTTTGACGGCGCTCGACTCGTCGGGGTGCATCTCGAGGAAGTTGTGCGCCCCGGTCATCGTCAGCATCGTCTCGACGCGCTTCTGCACGCCGGCCAGCTTGAGCGTGCCGCCCGCCGCCGACGTCTGGCGGTAGAGATCCATGAGGCAGCCGATCGTGGCGCTGTCCACATAGGTGACCTTGGACAAATCGAGCAGCAGCTTGCGCGCTGCCGGAGGAAAGCAGCGATCGTAACCGCGCCGGAAAAATCGGCCAGCAGCGGGTACATCAGGCGGATCTCGCCGACGCGCACGATCGCGACGCCGGCGTTCTGTTCCGTTGAAAGGTTCATCCTGCGACTCCCGTTTCGAGCTCGTCGCGCAGACGGCGAATCTGACGCGCCAGCTCCGTGCGCCCGCGGTTGATGCGGGACTTCACCGTGCCTTCCGGCAGCTTCTGCCGTTCGGCAATCTCCTGGTACGACAGCTCCTGGATGTCGCGCAGCAGCACCGCTTCGCGCAGCGCCGGCGGCAGCTTGGCCAGCGCCGCTTTGAGCAAGTCGACGCGATCGCGATGCTCGAGCGCGGCAATCGGGCTGAGTGGTCTGCGCCACCGGCGACAGCTCGCCGGCGTCGACGTCGCGATCGATCGTTTCGCGCTCCTTGCGGACGCTGCGGTAGTGATCGATGCACAGATTGCGGCTCACGCTCACCAGCCAGGTCTGAAAGTTCGCCCGCCGATCGAAGGTGTTGAGCGACTTGAAGATCTTCAGGAACACGTCCTGCGTGAGATCTTCCGCTTCGTCGTGCTTGCCCGTGAACTTGTACGCGATGTTGAACACTTTCCGCCAATGTTGGCGGACGATCTGCTCCCAGGCGATCTGATCGCCCGCCAGGCAGCGCTGAATGAGCGCATCGATCGCGTCGGATGAGTCCTGTTGCGACATGATGCGTAAAGAGGCCGATCATATCATCCTGACTCGCTGGAATATGATGGGTGGCGTGCGCGCTCTCGCCGACATCGCCGCCCGCGTCGGCACGCCGTGCTACGTCTACGACGCGGCTGTCATTCGCGACGCGTACCGCCGGCTGGACGCGGCCTTCGGCGACTACCCGCACGCCATTCACTACGCGCTCAAAGCCAATTCGACGCTCGGTATCGTGCAGTTGCTCAAGGATCTTGGCGCCGGTGTGGACGCGAACTCGATCGGCGAAGTCGACGTCGCGCTGCGCTGCGGCTTCACGCCGTGCACAGATTGTTTTCACCGGCGTCGGCAAGAGTGCCGCGGAGCTCAATCGCGCAGTGTCGCTCGGCTTCAAGGCGATCAACGTCGAGTCGCCGGGCGAGCTCGATCGGCTCGATCAGCTCGCGCGCGACGCACCGCACCGTGGTGCCGGTGGCGCTCCGCGTCAACCCGGACATCGACGCCCGCAGCCATCCGCACATCTCGACCGGACTTAAGACCAACAAGTTCGGCGTGCCGATCGAGGCCGCGGCGGAGATCTTCCGCGAGATCTGCCGGCGCGAAGGCCTCGTCGCCGACGGGCGTGCACATGCACATCGGCTCGCAGATCACCACGCTCGATCCGCTCGTCCGCGGCGCCGACCGCGGCCGTCATCGCTGGCGTGCGCGCTGCGGCGCGAAGGCGTGCCGCTCCGCCACGTCGATCTCGGCGGCGGGCTCGGCATTTCCTACGACGGCACGCCCGGCGATCGATCCCGCCGAGTACGGCCGCGCGCTCGTCGAATCTCGTGCGACCGACCGGTCTCACCGCGCTGGTCGAACCGGGGCGCGCGCTCGTCGGCCCCGCCGGCGTGCTCGTCTCGCGCGTCGTCGACGTCAAGCAGTTTCCCGACGCGCGCCGCTTTGTCGTCCTCGACGCCGGCATGACCGAGTTGATGCGGCCCGCGCTGTACGACGCGTTCCATCGCATCGAGCCGCTCGTGCCGCGCGACGGCGACCCGGTCATCGCCGACATCGTCGGACCAATCTGCGAGAGCACCGACACGTTTGCCCGCGACCGCAAGCTGCCTCCGGTGGAAGTCGGCGACCTCATGCTCGTGCGCGACGTCGGTGCGTACGGCGCGTCGATGGGGTCGATGTATCTGCGTCGCCCGCTGCCGCCGGAAGTGCTCGTCGACGGCGACGAGTGGCGAGTCATTCGCCGCCGCCAGACGCTCGACGACATGCTGAGACTCGAAGAGTGACCCTTCGACCTTTCGACAAGCTCAAGGTCGTCCTGAGCAACGCCGAAGGACGACAAGCTCAGGGGCACCCGGGATATCTCATCGCCTTCGAGGGCCTCGATCAGAGCGGCAAGCAGACCCAGGCCGAGCGGCTGCGTCGCGGCGCTCGCCGCCGCCGGCC
The DNA here is from genome assembly GCA_963807105.1 of uncultured Acidobacteriota bacterium. GTDB lineage: Bacteria > Acidobacteriota > Vicinamibacteria > Vicinamibacterales > UBA2999 > DASPWV01. The sequence goes on from CAWEAM010000005.1 coordinate 529,170, forward strand.
GATCGCGTCGGAGCTGCTTTCGTTTCCCGACTACGACACCGCCATCGGCGCCGAGATCGGACGCGCGCTGCAGCGGCGAGCGCGACTATCGAGGCCGACGTCATGCAGCTGCTCTACGTCGCCAACCGCTACGAGTATCGCGCCGCGCATCCGTGCGGCGATCGACGCAAGGCGGCGTATCGTTTGCGACCGCTATCTCGCGTCGAGCATCGCCTACGGCGAGGCGCAGGGGCTCGATCCGGAGTGGCTGACCGCGATCCAGGCGCACCTGCCGCAGCCCTCGCTGACGATCGTGCTCGACATCCCGCCCGCGGCCTCGCTCGAACGCAAGCAGCTCGACCGCGATCGCTACGAGCGCGATCTTGCGCTGCTCGAACGCGTGCGCGCGAGCTACCAGCGTCAGGCATCGCAACCGACCTGGGCGCTGATCGACGGCTATCGGCCGAAGGACGCGGTTGGACGAGGCCGTCTTCAGCGCGGTGCAGACGCGACTCGGGCTGCTGTAAGCGCCCGCACCTCGGCGGCTCCGGCGGCGATCAGGACGCGCGCGCATGCCTCCAGCGTCGCGCCGGTCGTCGTGACGTCGTCCACGAGGACGAGCACGGCGCCAGCCACGCGCGGGCGCGACAGTCGGACGCACGACCACCGCGAACGCATCGCGCACGTTGCGGTGCCGTTCGCGCGGCTGGCAGATCGACTTGCGGACGCGTGCTCGCGATCGGCGCAGCACGCGCGATACCGGCAGCACCAAGCCGTGCGCCAGATCCTCGGCCTGATTGAATCCGCGCTCGCGCTCACGCCGCGGATGCAGCGGGACCGGCACGACGGCGTCGGCGCCGGCCAGACACGTGAGCGCCTGCCAGCGCCATCATCGATGCCAGACGCGCGGCTGCCGACCGCGGCCTTGGTATTTCAGCGCATGAATGATCTCGCGCAGCACGCCGTCGTACTCGCCGATGGCCGCGGCGGAAGCAACCACGCCGGTGCGGATGAACGGCGGCGCCGTGACCACGATCGACTGCCAGCAGCGTTCGCAGACCGCGCCGTCGAGCGGATGCTCGAGACACCCGTTCGCACACCGCGCACGGCGGCGCGAAGAGCGTCGTCAGCAGGGCAGTCGGCGAGCGCGCGCCAGGCGGTCATGCGGTGGCCCGCACGGCGACGCGATCACGCGCGCGGTGCGGCTTCCGGAAGTTCGATGCGGGCGGCGTTGCCCCACAGGCGCTCGAGGCCGTAGAAGCCGCGCGCCGAAGGCGAAAACACGTGAACGATGAAGTCGAAGTAGTCGACCAGCACCCACTCGGCGCGCTGGTACCCTTCGACGTGCGCCGGCCGGACTTTGCGCCCCTTGAGCGCCTGTTCGATGGCATCCGCGATGGCGTGCACCTGACGCGGGTTGGCGCCGGTGCAGATCAGAAAGTAATCCGTGAAGGCCCCGGTCTTCCTCAGATCGAGCACGACGAGATCGGTCGCCTTCTTCTCCTGCGCCGCGTCGATCGCCACGGCAAGCTGCTCGGGAAGCCGCGGCTTTCGTGCGCGAGGCTGTGGGGATTTCGCCATGCAATCTACACTCCAGGGGTGTCGCCGGATGCGCCGTGTGCGTCTGGTGCAGTCGAACTCCGTGAGTCACGGGCCGTGCGGTAGAGCGCGTGCCGATCGATGTATGCGGCAACGGCTGGATGCACGAGACCCTCGATCGACGCGCTGCCGCCGCTCGTCGCCTGATCTCCGTTGCGGAGACATCCGGCGTATTTGCGGCCACGAGAAGATCTGCGTACGAGTGCGCATTGTGCTGCTGCTGACGCGCCGATCATGCGCGGCGCGAGATCGGGCAGGCGTTCGGCGAGAGCGGAGAGTCGTGCTCCGGGCCGCGCGACGACCACGAAGTGCGCCAGGTCGAGCACCTGCGGATAGCGGTGCCAGGTGGCGATTTCGGCGAAGGCGTCTGCGCCGGTGATGAAGAAGATCTGCAACGGGGTCAGACCTTCGCCAGCAAGTGTTGTGAGCGTGTCGGAGGTATACGACGGTCCCTCCCGCGCGAGCTCGAGATCGGAGGCTTCCCAGCCGGGCGTATCCGCCACGGCCAGCCTCACCATTTCCAGCCGATGATACCCGGATGCGACCGGACTGTCAGGGCGATGCGGCGGACGCGCCGCCGGGATGAACCGGACACCATCGAGGTCCAGCGCGCGCGTGGTCCGCGCGCGGCTGCGAGATGCCCGACATGAATGGGGTCGAAGGTTCCTCCGAGCAGGCCCAGTCGCGGGCGGCGGTTCATGTGCGGTCGTTCTCGGTCTCGGTGACGATGGCCGCCGCCGCGGCGGCGCGCGCCGCGGCGATGTGCGGCCAGGCCGCCTCGAGCAGACGCGGCACGCCCTCGCCGCTCACGGCCGAAATGCGAAAGAACGGCAGCTCGAGGTCGCGGCGCGCGCGCGTCGAGCGCGTCCACCCGCTCGAGATCGTGCACCGCGTCCATCTTGTTGGCGGCGACGAGCTCCGGTTTCGCCAGCAGCTCCGGATTGTAGAGCGCCAGCTCGCGGCGAATGGTCTCGAAGTCGTCCAGCGGATCGCGGCCCGACGCGCCCGACACATCGACGAGATGAATCAGCACTTTCGTGCGCTCGATGTGACGCAGGAACTGGTGGCCGAGCCCGTGCCCTTCGCTTGCGCCCTCGATCAGACCGGGCACGTCGGCGACGACGAAGCTGCGGTCGTCACTCAGTCGAGACAACGCCGAGATGCGGAGTGAGCGTCGTGAACGGGTAATCGGCGATCTTCGGCTTGGCGGCGGAGACGCGGGAGATGAGCGTGGACTTCCCGGCGTTTGGATAGCCGACCAACCCGACATCGGCGAGGAGCTTGAGCTGCAGACGCAGCGCTCGTTCTTCGCCCGGTTCGCCGGGCTGCGTCTTGCGCGGCGCGCGATTGGTCGAGGTCGCGAAGTGGGCGTTGCCCAGTCCGCCGCGCCCGCCGCGCGCGATGAGCAGGCGCTCGCCGGCGGTAGTGAGATCGGCGATTTCGACGAGGCGATCGGGCTGCTCGGGATCGCGCACGAACACCAGCGTGCCGACCGGCACTGGCACTTCGAGATCGGCGCCGTCGCGCCCGGACTTGAGCGCGCCCTGCCCGCCGCCGCCGCGCGGCGCTTCGTAGTTGGGAGTGAACCGGAAGTGGACGAGCGTGTTGCGGTGCGGATCCGCGACGAGATAAACCGAGCCGCCCTTGCCGCCGTTGCCGCCATCGGGGCCGCCCTTGGGCACGAACTTCTCGCGCCTGAAGGAGAGTGCGCCGCGGCCGCCGTCGCCGGCTTTGACGTGGATGTCGACTTCGTCGACGAACATCTTTTCAGGTTGTAGGTTTCAGGTTGTAGGTTTCAGTCGGTAGGTTTCAGTCGGCAGGTTTCAGCTCGGTCCCAGTCACGACGGGCTCGCCACTCGAAGCACCCACTGAAACCTACAACCTACAACCTACAACCTACAACCTACAACCTACAACCTGGCCTATTCGACCGGCAGGATCGAAATGAATCGCCCGCGGGCGCCGTGATCTTCGAAGCGGACGCGGCCGTCGATCTTGGCGAAGAGCGTGTCGTCCTTCCCCAATCCGACGTTGAGGCCCGCCTGGAAGCGGCGGCCGCGCTGGCGCACGAGGATTGATCCGCCGGTGACGACATTGCCGTCGTGGCGCTTGACGCCGAGGCGCTGCGAATTGCTGTCGCGCCCGTTGCGGGAGCTGCCTTGTCCTTTTTTATGAGCCATTGCTTGTTCCTGTCGTCAGTCAGGTTGCAGGTTTCAGGTTGGAGGGTGGAGGAACGCCGGTCGGGACCCGGGACGCTGAAACCGACAACCTCAACCTACAACCTACAACCTACAACCTACAACCTAGAGCTGAATATCGGTAATTCGGACCCTCGTGACCATGTCGCGGTGCCCGGCGGTGCGCCGGTACTGCTTGCGGCGCTTCTTCTTGAAGATCCGCACCTTGGGGCCGCGATCCTCGCCGTCGACCACGCCGATGACTTTCGCGCCTGAAACAAACGGCGCGCCGGCGACGATTTCGCCCGCGTCCTTGCCCACGAAGAGCACCTGATCGAAGGTCAATTCGGCGCCCGCGTCGCGGCCGTGGCCGAGAATCTCGATGACCGCGCCGGGCTCGACCCGCACCTGACGGCCGGATGTCTGAATGATGGCAAACACAGTGACTTCTCCGTTGAATTCGGAACTTCTGATTGTATCACGCGGGCCTGGCCCGATGCCCTCAGCCTTCCTCATCGCGTTTCAGGCCCCGGTTCACGACAAGGCGCGGCGCCGCGGGCTACCTTGCCCGCAGGAGGAAACACCGTATGCGCCTGTTCCTTGCGACAGTCCTGCTCGTCCTCACGGCAGCCGGTTCGGCTCAGGCTCAATCCCCGATACAGGTCCAGTTCGGCCCTTCGACGCCGTCCCTGGAGTTTGGCGTTCAGACCGATGTCTTCGGGGCGTTCGCCGGCGACCACACCATCGGCGGCCGCTTCGCCAGACGTCACCAGGACTGGATCCTGACAGAAGTGAGCTACTCCAGAATCACGCGCGACGAGTCGCCGGACGTGTCGCGGGTCGTCACGGCGGGCGTGAGAATCCAGGACCCCCATCCGCGGTTCGGCAAGCGCGGCTTCGTCATGGCCGGCATCGCTGCCGCCGACAACCTGTCGTTCTCCTGGCTGCCGGTGCTCGCGGTGGGTGCGCAACAGGAGATGCCGGATGGGATCTCAGCGTTGCGCGTCGAGTTCCAGTTTTTCGGGCTCCAACGCCGAGCGCCGCCCGACAACTACTACCGCGATCGTGTGCGGTTCAATATCGGGCTCACGATTGGGATCCCGTGACGCGGTTCGGGACGGCGGTTCGAACGGCGGTTCATGACCGCGTCGAACCTTTGTCGCGACACAGGAGGTTGCTGCTCTCGCTACTTCAGCAGGACGCGCGTTCCCTTGATCTTTTGCGCGCTCAGGGTGTTGAGAAACGTCGGCAGCAGCCGGTCCATCAACTCGAAGTAGGACGAGAGCGCCGGCGTCGAGGCGTTCTCGCTGTAGAGAATCTCTTCACGGAAGGTCTCCGAGTGCAGCGTCTCGCCTGTACGACCGTCGATGAAGACGAACGTCGGGCGCAGGATATAGCCTTTGCGATTTTCGTAGGTGCGCTGCGGCACGACCCGGCGGCGTCCGAACGAGTCGTATTGTTCCTGCTCGCTCTGCACGAAGCCGGCGCGCTGATGCGGCGTGAAGAGAATCGTGCCGGTGACGATCAGCGGGTTCTGGTGCTCCTCGCCGATCTTTTTCCAGTACTCGACGTTCGCGAACATCTTCTCGTAGGGCTCGAGATCTTTTTCCTCGCGAATCGCGGAGGCGGCGTCGTCCGCGCCGGCGGCGCCCGGATCGGGAGTTGGCGCGGGCGGCGGCGTCGCCAGCTCCGGCATCTGCTGCTGGGCGATTTCGATGAGCGGCAGCGCCTCGGCGTCGATCACGCGCAGCGTGCCCTTTTGCCGCAGCTGGCTTCTCAGCAGTCGCACTGTCTCGAGGTTGCCGTCGACCTCGGCGCTACCGCCGGCGACGAATCCCACCACGAGCACGCGCTGAAACGCACCGACATCGAGCTTGGGCGAGATAGGCGTTTCGATCGGGATCTCGAAGTAGTTGGTGCATCCTGCGAGGGCGCCCGCCAGCAGGAGCGCGACGCTAACGACCGTCTTTCTTCGCGCGGTCATTGATTTCCTTGAAGAGATCGAAGTTCTGCTTGATGAGCGTATTATTCGGCTCGAGCTCGATCGCCTTTTCATACGCCGCGCGGGCTTTGTCCAACTGCCCCTCGTGCTCGTACGCGATCGCGAGGTTGTTAAAGGCAGCGGCGTAGCTCGGATCGATCTGGGTGGCGCGTTCCCAGCGATAGATCGCTTCCCGCCATAACCCCCGTTGCGCGACTTGGATCCCGAACTCGACCTGTTCTTTGGCATCGCCGCGCTGGTCGGCCAGGGCCGTACCCGCGAACATCAGCGAGAACAGGAGAGCCGCAACGGTTGCGCGTGCAGACATGATCCCTTGATTGTCACTATATCGGTCACTGCAGAACGGGGCAAGCGGTTTGGGTTTAATATCTAGACGGGTCAGGACCACTGGTTTTTCACCGGTTGGGCCATGACCGTTCGCGACGCCGCCGCTCTCGCCACCTTCGCCGTTCATCACCGCAAGCTGCTTCGTACGCTTGTTCAAGAGCTTCTCGGCCGCCCTCCGGTCGAGGATCAAGCACTGCCACCGCGGGCCCCATGCGAATCGGTGCTCACGTGGGCCTGCTACTGTCGAAATCCACAGGCCAGTGCTGCAGATCTGGCAGGTGACATGAATGCCGCCCTGCACATGGCCGATGCACAGCTCGCGCGCGCCGACGCGCAAGGCATCATCGCCTTCCCCCTCGATGACGACCGTTATCCGCCCTTGCTGCGTGCCATCCCGGATCCGCCGGTCGTGCTCTGGTGTCGCGGCGAGACGGCGCATCTCTCCCGCCCTGGCATCGCCGTGGTCGGCTCACGCGCCGCAACACCGCACGGTCTCGAAATGGCCGCGCGGCTTGCGGGCGATCTCGCGCGCGCGGGGCTCGTGGTCGTTTCCGGCCTGGCGCGAGGCATCGACTCGGCCGCACACGCGGCCGCGCTCGCCGCGGGCGGCGCGACGGTGGCGGTGCTGGGGTGCAGCCCCGATCGCGTCTATCCCGCTGAGCATGCCGGCCTTGCACGCAACATCCAAAGCGCTGGCGTGCTCGTCAGCGAGTTTCCGCCGTCGACGCCGCCACTCCCGCATCATTTTCCGCTGCGCAACCGCATCATCAGCGGTCTGTCGCATGCGGTGGTCGTCGTCGAGGCGCCGGAGAAGAGCGGTTCGCTCATTACCGCGGCCTCGGCGGTCGAGCAGGGGCGCGACGTGCTCGTCGTGCCGGGCCACTCGGTGGGCGCGCGCAATCGGGGCGGCCACCTCCTGATTCGCGACGGTGCAAAACTGGTAGAGAGTGCCGACGATATTCTTCAGGAGGTCGGGCGACCAGTCTCCCCGGCCGGCGCGCGCCAACCGGATTCTGACGACAGCCTTCCGGCCGGCGTTGACTTTACGGTCGATGAGATCGCGGCTCGGACCGGCGAGCGTGCCAGTGCCGTGCTGGCACGCCTGTTGGACCTCGAGCTGGCCGGTCAGAATCCAAAGAATTGGAGGCGGACGATTCGTGCGTTCCACCGGCCGCGTGCTACCGTAATCGGCCTTTGGGGCCAAACCACCGGCCGTCCGGACCGATAACGTAGATAGAGCCTGATGCCGAAACCGCTTGTGATCGTCGAGTCGCCGGCCAAAGCCCGCACGCTAGCGAGATTTCTGGGGAAGAACTACCGGGTCGAGGCGAGTTACGGCCACGTGCGCGACCTTCCCGAATCGGCCGCCGAAGTGCCGAAGGAAATCAAAGGCAAGTCGTGGGGACGCCTCGGCGTGGATACCGACGGCGAATTCACGCCCTACTACGTCGTTCCGGCCGACAAGAAGAAATACGTCCAGCAGCTCAAAGCCGGCGTTGAAAGACGCGTCGGAGGTCATCCTCGCCACCGACCCGGATCGCGAAGGGGAGTCGATCAGCTGGCACCTCAAGCAGATGCTCAAGCCGAAGGTCAAGGTTCGCCGGATCGTGTTCCACGAGATCACCGAGGACGCGATCAAGTCGGCGCTGCGCGAAGCGCACGAAGACGTGGACGAGAATCTGGTGCGGGCGCAGGAAAGCCGGCGCATTCTCGATCGGCTCTATGGCTACACGCTGTCGCCGGTGCTGTGGAAGAAGGTGCAAACCGGTTTGAGCGCCGGCCGCGTTCAAAGCGTCGCCGTTCGCCTCATCGTCGAGCGCGAAGAAGAGCGGATCGCGTTTCGCAGCGCCGGGTATTGGGACCTCGAAGCCAACATCAAAGGCGACACCGGCGCGTTCACCGCTTCGCTCGTGCGCGTCGAGCGCCGATCGCGTGGCCACCGGCAAGGACTTCGACTCGCGTGGCGAGCTCACCGGCAAGGGCGCTCGCGTGCTCGACCAGGCACAGACACACGCGCTTGCCGATGCGCTGTCGCGCAATCTGCCGTGGGATGTCACGGCCGTCGAGGAAAAGCCGTTCACGCAGCGGCCGGCGCCCCCTTTCACGACCTCGACGCTGCAGCAGGAAGCAAACCGCAAGTTCGGGTTCTCCGCCGAGCGCACGATGCAGATCGCGCAGCGGTTGTTCCAGGGCATCGACATCGGCGGCGGCGATCTCGAGGGTCTGATCTCCTACCACCGCACCGACTCGACGACGCTCAGCGAAAAGGCGCTGGCGGAGGCAGGGAAGACCGTTCGCGAGATGTACGGCGCGGACTATCACAAAGGACCGCGCCAGTATCAGACGAAAGTGCGCAACGCCCAGGAAGCGCACGAGGCGATCCGGCCGACCGAGTTCGGCCGGACACCGCAGTCGCTCGAGCGCGTGCTCGAGAACGACGAGCTCCGCATCTACGACCTGATCTGGAAGCGCGCGCTCGCTTCGCAGATGGCGGAGGCGCGGCTGCTGCGGACGACGGTGGACATCACCGGCAACGGCACTAACGGCGAGAAGGCCGTCTTCACGGCGAGCGGCAAGACGATCGAATTTCCCGGTTACCTGCGCGCCTACGTCGAAGGCAGCGACGATCCGGCAGCGGAGCTCGACGAACAGGAAACGGTGCTGCCCAAGGTTGCCGTCGGCGATCGCATCCACGCGCCGGACGTTCTCGACGCAAAATTCGTCGTCGCCGGCCTCGACGAGAAATCGCATCAGACGGTGCCGCCTGCGCGCTACACCGAAGCGTCGCTCGTGAAGCGGCTCGAGGAGGAGGGCATCGGCCGTCCCTCCACGTACGCGCCAACCGTGGCGACGATCCAGCGGCGAGGCTACGTCTCGCGCCAGGGCAAGGCGCTCGTCCCCAGCTTCACGGCGTTTGCCGTGACTCGGCTGTTGCGTGACCACTTCGGCGATTACGTCGATCTCAACTTCACCGCCGAGATGGAGGAGATCCTCGATCAGATCTCCAACGGCGAAAAGGACTGGCTCGATTTCATCCGCGAGTTCTATCGCGGCGATGGCAAGCATCACGGGCTGGAGAATCTCGTCGAGGACAAAGGGCAGGAGATTGCGTATCCGGTGATCGACGTCTGCGACGATCCCGACACCGGGCTGCCGGTGCGCGTGCGCATCGGGCGGTACGGGCCCTTCCTGCAGCTCGGCGAGGGCAACGCCGAGGGTCCGCGTGCTTCGCTGCCGGAGGATCTCGCGCCCGCGGACCTGACGTGCGAAAAAGCGCTCGCTCTGCTCAAGGCGAAGGCCGAAGGGCCGCGCGTGCTCGGCGAGGATCCGAAGACAGGTCAGAACATCTACGTGATGCACGGCCGCTTCGGTCATTACGTGCAGCTCGGCGAGACTCCCGAGGACAAGAAGGCGGAGAAACCGCGCCGCGCGTCGTTGGGGCGTAACTTCACCGAAGACTCGATCGCACTCGAAGACGCGTTGAAGTTGCTGTCGCTGCCGCGTGAGCTCGGTACCGCCGACGATGGCGAGCCGATCGTGGCCAATGTCGGTCGCTTCGGCCCGTACGTGAAGCGCGGATCGGACTTCCGCTCGCTCGAAGCGGACGACGATGTCTATACGATCACGCTCGAGCGCGCCAAGGAGCTCCTCGCGCAGGAGAAGAAGTCGATCCGCCGGCAGCGCGCGGCGCCGAAGGAATTACGGGCGCTCGGCGAGCATCCGGAGAGCAAGGCGCCAGTAAAGATTCTCGACGGGCGCTACGGGCCTTACGTAACTGACGGCGAGACCAACGCGTCGCTGCCGAAGGGGATGGCGCCCGAGTCGCTGACGATGGACCAGGCGGTCGGGCTGCTCGCCGCCCGCGCCGGCGCCGCGAAGCCGAGCCGCCGTCGTGCCGCCAAGGGCGGGGCGCGGAAGGCCGCCCGCAAGACCAAGTCCCGCGCTACAGTGAGTACGCTGATCCACATCATCGGCGGCGGTCTCGCCGGCTGCGAAGCCGCGTGGCAGGCGTCGCGCCTCGGCGTCCCCGTCACCATTCACGAGATGCGCCCGGTGCGGGCGACGGCCGTGCACAAGACCGACGGCCTCGCCGAGCTCGTGTGCAGCAACTCGTTCAGAGGCGACAAGCTCGATAACGCGGTCGGGCTGCTCAAGGAGGAGATGCGGCGCCTCGGGTCGGTGATCATGCGGGCCGCCGACGCGGCGCGCGTGCCGGCCGGCGCCGCGCTGGCCGTCGATCGCGTGGCGTTCTCCAACGCGGTCACTGCACGTATCGCCGCCGAACCGCTCGTCACCATCGTCCGCGAGGAGGTCCCGTCGATTCCGCGGGCCGACAGTGGCTGGTCTCCCATCATCATCGCAACCGGGCCGCTGACCTCGGATCCGCTATCGGCCGATATCGCGACGTTCGTCGGCGAAGATCACCTGCACTTCTACGACGCGATCAGTCCGATCGTGCTCGCCGAGACCGTCGACATGACGAAGGTGTTCAGGGCGTCGCGATGGGATAGGAGCCTGCGGTCGGATGCGGGTGGGGCGGGTGAGCCGGCTGCGGAAGGGGCCGAGGGTGACTACCTGAATTGCCCGTTCACCAAGGACGAGTACGACGCGTTTTATCAAGCAGTGATCACCGCGGAATCCGCGACCGTTCACGACTTCGACAAGGCGAAGTTCTTCGAAGGCTGCCTGCCGATCGAGGTGATGGCGCACCGCGGGCGCGACACGCTGCGCTTTGGCCCGATGAAGCCCGTGGGCCTCACCGACCCGCGCACCGGCCGCTACCCGTATGCCGCCGTTCAACTGCGGCAGGACACGCTCGCTGGCGATCACTACAGCCTCGTGGGATTCCAGACACAGTTGAAATGGGGCGAACAGGCGCGCGTGCTGAAGATGATTCCTGGGCTGGAGAACGCCGAGTTCGTCCGGTTCGGAATGGTGCACAGAAACACCTACATCAACGGGCCCAAGGTGCTCCGTGAGACGTGGCAGACGCGCCGGCGTGACGATTTGTTCTTCGCCGGGCAGGTGTCCGGCGTCGAGGGCTACGTCGAATCGGCCGCCTCCGGCCTGATCGCCGGCCGCAATGCCGCGGCGCAGGTCCTCGGACGCCCGCTCAGCGCGCCGCCGCGCACCACCGCCATTGGGGCGCTCGCCTACTACGTGTCGCACGCGGACCCGCGGAACTACCAGCCGACCAACATCACGCACGGCATCATGCAGCCGCTGGAGAATCCGCCGCGCGACAAGATGCGACGCAAGCTGACGATCGCGGAGCGCGCGCTGGCCGATCTGGAGTCGTGGCAGAATGCTCCGGCATGCGCGACCATCTGAAGTCGTTCCTCGCGCATCTCCGCTTCAACCGCAACGTTTCCGCGCACACCGTCCGGGCCTACGAGAGCGACATCGGCCAGTACCTGGCGTTTGTCGCCGCCGACCGGCAGACGCAGATCTCGAAGCTCTCGCCGCAGGATCTCGATCCTACGACCGTCCGCATCTTCCTTGCCGATCTCGGCCGGCGCGGCAATCGGCGCAGCTCGATGGCGCGCAAGCTCTCGGGGGTGCGCGCCTTCGCGCGCTACCTGCAGCGTGAGGGCGTGCTCGGCGAAGATCCGTCGGCGCTGGCGGTGTCGCCGCGGCGCGAGCAGACGCTCCCGGCACACCTCACCGAAGGCGAGATGTCGAAGCTCCTCGAGTCGCCGTCCGATGCGGACCCGTTGGGGCGCCGGGATCGCGCCATACTCGAACTGTTCTACGCGTCGGGATTGCGTTTGAGCGAGCTGGTCGGCCTCGATCTGGAGAACGTCGATCTGCGCGGACGGCTCGTGCGCGTCATGGGCAAAGGCGGCAAGGAGCGCATCGTCCCGTTCAATCATGCGACCGAGCGCGCGGTGCGCGCGTGGCTGAAGGATCGCGCGCCGCTCACCGCTGGGACGCCGACGACGGACGCGAACCGGCGCAGCGGCGGCCCGCTCTTCGTCAATTACCGCGGGACGCGCCTGTCGGGACGCAGCGTCCATCGCCTGGTGCTGAAGTATGTCGCACAGTGCAGCGCGCAATTCGGGATCTCGCCGCATGCGCTGCGCCACTCGTTTGCAACACACCTGCTGCAGCGCGGCGCCGATCTCCGGGCGATCCAGGAGCTCCTCGGACACGCGCGCCTGAGCACGACCCAGCGCTACACGCACCTGAACGCAGCGGAGTTGATCGACACCTATCGCAAGGCGCATCCCAAGGCCAAACAAGGCTGATGGGAACCACGGGTGCGTCGAGTATCATCCCTGCGATGCGTTTTTCTGTTGGCACTGCGCTCACCATCCTTGCCTTCGCCGCTTCCGCCGTCGCCCAACCCGCCGCGCCCCCAGCCGGTAACGAGAAACTGAATCTCGACGTCGTCTTTGTCGCTGGCTACGGCCACGACGGCGCGCAGGCTGCGCTCGGGTTCGAAAAACAGGGACGCGTCGCTCAGGCCACGCTGATGCTCTCGGGCAAGCTGCACGAGAGGTTCCGTTACCGCCTGTCCTTCAATCCGGTCAACGAGACGTCATCCAAGCCGGCATGCGGCGAGCGTGGCTTTTTCTTCCCCAACGATCCGAGCTTGTATTCGGAAGGGCCGGTCGTGCCGTGCGATCCCGAGAACGGCCACAAGCGGGTGGACACCTACAACACCTACGGGCTCGACTACATCGTGCAGCAGGGACCGCTGCGCGAAGGGTACGTGGACTGGCTCGCGAGCGAACGTGTCACGGCCCGCTTCGGGCGGTTCATCCTGCCTGTCGGCTTTGCGCCGGAGGAAGTAGGCTCGTGGACCTCCAAGGACATGACGCGCATCCAGCGCTTCAACGCCGAGGCCAATTTCGGCGTCATGCTCTCGTACTCGACCGGCACGTTCGACCTGACGGCGATGGGCGTGCTCGGCGAGGGCAATCGCGAAAAGGACTACGACTGGTTCTATTTCGCCAATCCCGACGCTCGACGCCAACAGCGCGCTGACCACGTTCTTCACCGTGCGCGCGCGTCCACACTCGATGATCGATCTGCGCGCGGCCTACAAGAAAGGCTTCACCGGGTCTAAAGTGGAGCGCCTTCCGAATTACTGGGCCTCGAAGCGCAACGACGATGCCATTGTCGTCAGCGCGAAGGTGGATCCGCACCCTTACGTCTCGATCTTTGGCGAGTGGGCGCGCTACAAGTGGGGCCCGACCGAAACGTCAGCCGAAATGCTCGGATTCGACGGCGAACCGATCTACAAGCCAGGGTATTACGTCGGCGCGCGTCTGGCGTATCCGATCCAGCCCAGCGTGACGGTCGGTGCGACGCTGACACGCGAGGAGATCTCGCGTGACGACAGCCTGGTTTATTACCTTTCGGTCTTCGAAACGTTCGGTGTGGAGATGGACAAGAAATATCGCGGCACCACGGCCAAGCTCTTCGTGACGTTCCGGGACACGGTGACCGCCACCATGTACTGGGTAGACGTCTCGAACCCCTATCCGTGGGTGAGCGGCAGCTGGCCGGTATTCGGCCAGTCCGCCTTTACCGGACGTGCGCCGAATCGCTACGGCCTGGTGGTGAGTGTGCGGGCGCCGCTCTACCCCTGAGCGCTAGATTAGCGGCCGAGCGGCGAGATCGTGCCGCCGGCAGTGAATGGTTGCGGCGGTGGTGTCCCCGCGTCGTTCTGCCAGATGGCGAGTTGCGCGTCGGCCGCGAAAGCACGACTGCCCGTCATCTTGATCGTGATGGGAAACGCGGTCAAATAGAAGCCGTTGCTCGTTGGATACCGCAGGTGTCGTTCCCTCCAGGGACCGCCCCAGCGCCCGCGACGACGGTGAAGATGTAGCCGTTCTTCAAAACCCCATTCGCGTTGAGATCCGCACTGATGAACGGGGTCGTGACGGCGGGACACGTCGTCGCAAGCGCGTCCAGAGTCGCTGCGTAGGCACCGTTCAGCGCGAAGTAATCGGCCTGTGACGAGACCACAACGCGCGACGACCCGATGGCTGACGCCTCGTTGCCTGCCACGCGAGCGCGCAGCAATCCCGGCACTGCGATCGAGCTGACGATCGAGATGACCGCGACAACGATAAGGAGTTCAACCAGCGTGAAGCCACGAGCGTTCGATCTCATTCGGTTACCTCACGATGCCGCCGGTAATCGCCGTCTCGGCATCTCGATGTTGAGTGTCTTTATCTTGTAGTTCATGACGCGCGGGCTGATGTTGAGCAGCTCCGCTGCATCCTTCTGCACCCAGTTGGACATCTTCAATGCCTCAACGAGCGCCTGTCGCTCTATGTCTTCAAGAGCGATGCCAGTCGGAGGGATCTTAACTACTGAGGCGGATTCACGATTGCCCGACGAAGAAAAGTCACCCAGCCGAAGATCGTCAGATTTGATGAACAAAGTTTCGGCCAGCAGCGCGGCCCGCTCGATGGCGTTTTCCAGCTCGCGGATGTTGCCCGGCCAGTTGTAGCGAATCATCATCTTCTGCGCGTCGCTGTCGAAGCCGTCCAGCTTCTTCTTCAGCTCGCTGCTGAAGCGACGGACGAACCACATCGCCAGCGGCAGGATGTCTTCCTTGCGCTCGCGCAGCGGCGGCATGTCGATGGTCACCACGTTGAGGCGGTAGTACAAGTCCTCGCGGAAGTGGCCGCTGGCCACCATCGCCGGCAGATCGCGGTTGGTGGCGGCGATCAGCCGCACATCGACCTTGATCGTGCGGGTGCCGCCGAGGCGCTCGAACTCGTGCTCCTGGAGCACGCGCAGGATCTTGGCCTGCGTGCTCGAGCTCATGTCCCCGATTTCGTCGAGGAAGAGCGAGCCGCCGTCGGCCTGCTCGAAGCGGCCGATGCGCTGGCGGTCGGCGCCGGTGAAGGCGCCCTTTTCGTGGCCGAACAGCTCCGACTCGAGAAGGTTCTCCTGAAGCGCCGCGCAATTGACCTTGACGAAGTTGCGCGCCGCGCGCAGCGAGTTGTGGTGAATGGCGCCGGCGATCAGCTCCTTGCCGGTGCCCGTTTCGCCGCGGATCAGCACGGTGGAATTGCTCTTTGCGACTTTCTTGACCACGCTGAGGACGCGCTGCAGCGGCTCGCTGTCGCCGACAATCCGCTCGAAGTTGTACGACTCCTGCTGCTCGTGCCGGAGATAGTCGAGCTCGTGCCGCAGGCGCTTCAGCTCGAGCGCCTTCTCGACCTTCACCTCCATCTCCTCGATCTCGAACGGCTTCTGCACGTAGTCGAACGCGCCGTGCTTCATCGCTTCGACGGCGGTGCTCACCGACCCGAACGCGGTCATGAGAATCACCGAGGTGGACGGGTGCAGCGACTTCGTCGTCCGGAGGACGTCGAGGCCGTCGGAACCGCCCATCTTGAGATCGCTCACCACGACGTCGAAGTACGACGCGTGAAGCTTCTCGATGGCGATGTTGCCGTTACCCGCTTCCTCGACCTCGTGTCCGCCGGCGCCGAGCGCGAGCGAGAGGCCTCGTCTGAGGGCATCGTGATCGTCTGCTACAAGTATTCGACTCATACGTTCGCTCCGGATCGGCGTTTTGAGGCGGCGCCGAGGCCGCGCGACGAAAACGTCCGACCCATCCCTACCTGAGCCATCCCTGCGTGTGCACGACTGGCAGCGTCACGCGGAAGGTCGTTCCCGAGCCGACGGTGCTCCTGAAATCGATGCGCCCTTCGTGCGCGTCGACGATCTTGCGCACGATGGCGAGACCGAGCCCGGAGCCCTGCGCCTTGGTAGTGAAAAACGGCTTGAACATCTTGTCGGCCACCTCGGCGCTCACGCCCGGGCCGGTGTCGCTCACCTCGACGATGACGCTGGGCACGGCGGAGACGCCGTCGAGGAGCAGCGCTCCCGAGGTTTCGGTTTCCGCCAGGTTGGCGCCCAGCGTGATCGCGCCGCGCCCTTCGAGGGCCTCGTAGGCATTGATCAGGAGATTGGCGAAGAGCTGCGTGAGCTGGTAGCGATCGCCCTCGATACAGGGAAGAGCAGAGGGCATAGACACGTTGACCGCGATCAAGCCGCGCTTCGCCTTGCCATCGGCCATGGTGACGGCCGCGTGCAGAGCATCGGGCAGCGACGTGCGATCGAGCTCGAGCCGCACCGGCCGCACGAAGTCGAGCACCTCCTGGACGATGGCGTTGGCCATCTTCGCTTCGTTGATGATGTCGGAGACGAGCGACTGAATGTCGGGGCCGTCGGGCACCTGCCGCCGCAGCACGCCAGCCATGACCTCGATGCCGGCCAGCGGGTTCTTGATCTCGTGCGCCACGGCCGCTGCCATTTCGCCGACCGCGGCGAGGCGGTCGCGCAGCCGCTCGCGCTCCTCCATCTGCTCGACGTAGGTCAGGTCCTTGAAGAACAACGCGGCGCCGACTACCTCCTCGTCGTCGTTGCGGACCAGTGAAAGCGTGTAACCAATGACAGTTTGTGTCGACTTGAGACGAATTTCGGCACGATTGGGGAGTGCCGAAAGTTCGAACACACCGCCAATTATTCGCAGCATGTCGGGGTGCGAGCGGAGCACCTCGACGTACGGGCGGCCGATATAGGACTCGTCAGTCAGGTCGAAAATGCGGCACGCCTCGTCGTTGATCAGCACGAGCTCGCCATTACGTGCAATGGCGAGCACGCCATTGCGCATATTGGCGACCATGTGCCGGAAGAACGCGTCCCGAATGGAGTCGGGGCGTGCGGCCGGGCGGAGGCGTTGTACAGATCGACGCGTCGGCATATACGAAATCGCGGTCTTTATCGCAAAGGGCGTACCTCATCCACAGCCCGTAGCGAACGCGGTGAAACCGTGCGATTACGGAAATTGGATTATGCCGCGAAAGTTTGGACAATTACAGAAACGTAAACGAAATTACGATTTCAGATCGGCATACGCCGTCACTTCGCCCTGAAGCATTTCCCACTGCCCCAAAAGATCGCCAACTTCCCACATCAACGCCTGGTGCTCGTCGACGGTTGATTTCGCTTTTGTATGGTCGTCGTAGAAACCGGGCGTCGCCATCGCCTGCTCGAGCGTTTTGATCCTCGTCTCACGCTCGGCGATGCGCGACTCGAGGTCGTCGATGCGGTCGCGCAGCGACTTGAAGGCTTTTTCGCGCTTGCGGCGCTCGGCGATATCTCTCTTGCGGGCCTCGTAGGACTGCTGTGTCGGGTTCTCTGGCGTCGGGCGGTACGCGCGTCGGCGGGTGCGGTGCGCGCGTGCGGCTGGGGCGCCGATGTGGTGCGCGGGTTCTGCTGGTTCGTGCCTGCGGCCCGCATCGCACCGGAGGAGCGCACCTGGGCACCGGACGCCGCTGCGGACAGGGCACCCGCTGCACCCAGCACGACTGACGTCCGGTTCTCCTTGCTCCAGAGGAACTCCGGGTATGACCCAGGATACAGAACCGCCTTCCCGTTCCCAACCTCGACGATCTTCGTCGCCAGCCGCTCGACGAAGTAGCGATCGTGCGAGACGAAGACGAGCGTGCCGCCGTAGTCGACGAGCGCGTCGAGCAGCACTTCCTTCGAGTCGAGATCGAGGTGATTGGTGGGTTCGTCGAGGAGCAAGGTGTTCGACGGCCGCAGCAGCATGCGCGCCACGGCCAGCCGCGTCCGTTCGCCGCCGGAGAGCACCGATGCCTGCTTGTAGACATCGTCGCCCGAGAACAGAAAGCCGCCGAGGATGTTGCGGATCGCTGGAATCATCGTGTCGGGCGATCCCGACGCGAGCGTCTCGTACACGGTCAGCGTGGGATCGAGCCGTGTCGCCTCGTCCTGCGCGAAGTACTGCGTGACGACCTGGTGGCCTTCGAGGCGCTCGCCGCGATCCGGCGCCTCCTCGCCGGAGAGTAGCCGCATCAATGTTGATTTGCCGGCCCCGTTGTGGCCGACGAGCGCGATCCGATCGCCGCGCTCGATCAGAAGATCGACGCCCGCCAGGACGATGCTTGTCGCCGTACGCTTGTGCGCGCCGCTGCAGCTCGAGCACGGTACGCCCGCTCTTCGGCGCCGCCGGAAACTGGAAGTGGATGCGCTTGCGCTCGGGCGGGACCTCGATACGCTCGATCTTCTCCAGCATCTTGACGCGGCTCTGCACCTGCGCGGCTTTGGTCGCCTTGTAGCGGAAGCGATCGATGAACTCCTGCACGCGCGCGATCTCCTCGTCCTGCCGCTTCTTGGCTTCGCGCAGGCGCGTCCATCCGCTCCTCGCGCTGGACGAGATATAGCGAGTAGTTGCAGTGATAGTCGGTGATCGTGCGCAGCGCGAGGTCGGCGATCCGCGAGACGACGGCGTCGAGAAAGTAGCGGTCGTGAGAGACGAGGATCACCGCGTGCGGGTAGACGGCGAGATAGGATTCGAGCCAGTTGCGCGCCTCGAGGTCGAGATGGTTAGTGGGCTCGTCGAGGAGCAGCAGATCGGGCTGGCCGAGGAGCAGCTTGCCGAGCGCGAGCCGCATCTGCCAGCCGCCGGACAGATGATCCGTCAGCCCTGTCGAAATCGGAGGTCTCGAACCCGAGCCCTCGCAGCACCGTCGCGACCTTGAGCTCGAGCTGATAGCCGTCGGCGATGCGGAAGCGCTCCTGCACGTCGCTGTATCGATGGAGCAGCGCGTCGTGCTCCTCGGGCGGTACGCGATCATCGCCAAGCCGATGCTCGAGGTCGTGCATCTCGGCCTTCATGTCGAGCAGCGGTTTGAGCGCGAGCGCGGCCTCGTCGAAGACCGATCGGCCGCGATGGGTGAGCCCGTCCTGCGGCAGATAGCCGATAGTGAGCGAGTTGGGCCTCAACACCGTGCCCTTGTCGGCCTCCTCCAGGCCGGCAAGCAGGCGGAGGAGCGTCGTCTTGCCGGCGCCGTTCGGCCCGCACAGGCCAATCCTGTCGTGGTCGCCGACCTGCCACGTGACCGCATCGAGGAGAACGCGATCACCGAAGCCTTTGGTCAAGGCCTGAAGCTGGATCATGCTGGGGCGGGAGTTGTCCAGTTGCCAGTTCGAAGGTCAGTCGCCAGGTTCAGGTTACCAGTGGGCAAATGAGTTTGCCGAACTGAGACCTGAACCTGCTGACAGCTGGTAACTGAACTTTGAACTGGAAACGCGAAACTGGAAACCGAGAAATTGAGAGCGCCGCTTTCTACTCCCCCAGGGCTCTCGCTGCCGCGGCAAGCACCTGCGGCACGCGGAACGGCTTCGTGAGATAGCCGGCGACGCCGAGGTTGACGGCGTCAATGGCGCTCGACTCGGTGGAGAAGCCGGTGATGATGATCACCGGCAGCTCCGACTTGAGCCGCTTCGCCTCGCGAATGAGCGAGAGGCCGTCGAGACCGGGCATCTTGAGGTCCGCGATCAGCAAGTCGTAGCCGCTGCCGCCGCAGGCGCTCGATCGCGGCCGGCCGTCGGGTGCGGTGTCGACATCGTATTCTGCGAGCGCGAGCGTCTTCGACAGCAGTTCCCTGAATACTCGCCTCGTCGTCAACAACCAGGACACGGGGGCGTCCGGCCCGAACCGCCGGGCGGTCGGCCGGCGTCGCCGCCGCCGACATCGCGGCGCGCTCACCACGCGGCCGCTGCGCATCGAGCCACGCATCGATATCGCGTTTGCGAAATCGCCACTGGCGTCCGACGCGAACAGCAGGAATCTTTCCGGCCTTGATCAAACGATAAACGGTCCGGAGGTTGACCTGGAGGTACTCGAGCACCTCTTCGGTCGTCAGGAATATTTCGTCGTTCGGAAAATTGATACCCAACCTAGTCGCTCTGCGCGCCTATTCTACCGCTTCCGCTCCGGAGGGCAATTCAAGTGTGAACACCGCGCCACCCTGCGGCCGATTCGCCGCGTGCAGCTTGCCCCCATGTTCCTGCACGATTCCGTACGCAATCGCCAGACCGAGCCCCGTCCCTTTGCCCACTTCCTTTGTCGTGAAGAACGGCTCGAACAGTCGCGGCAGCACGTCGGCCGGAATCCTGGACCGTTGTCGGCGATCTGCACCTCGACGGTGCTGCCGCGTCGCAATGTGCGGATTTCAATCCGGCGCGGCCCCTCAACCGACGACAGCGCCTGTTCGGAATTGATCAGGATATTGAGAATCGCCTGCTGCAGCAGCAGCGAGTCGCCCGACGACGCGCGGGAGCTTCGACGCCGAGACTCGCGCACGACGTCGATGCCGGCCGACGCGCAGGCGGTCTGCCGCAACGCGAGCGCACGGCCCACCACCAGGCTGATGTTGAGGCCGCGCCGGTTGATGCGCGCGCGATCCCGCGAACAGCAGAAGGTTGTGGACGATCTTGGCCGCGCGATCGGCTTCGCGGAAGACCAGCTTGAGATCGCGCTTGGTCCGCGGCTGGAGCTGCGACGCGCCGTGCAGCATCAGCTCGACGTGGCCCATTACCCCTTGCAACGGGTTGTTCAATTCGTGCGCGATGCCGGCGACGAACTGTCCGAGGGCGGCGAGCTTCTCCGACTGCGTGAGACGATCGCGCAGCTCGGCGCGCTCCGCTTCGTAGCGCGCCTGCTCCGCCACGTCGCGGGCGACGAGCACCATGCCGATGCCCTCGTCTTTGCGTCCTACGAGCGGAACCGCGGTGAAGAGAAACGTGCGACTGGAGCTCCGCATCGTAGAGCTCCTGCGTCTGGAAGTAGGACGGATCGCCGCGCTGCTCGAGCTGCTCGAGCCAGTGCGCCACATCGGGACCGGAGAACTCGGTCAACCGCCGCCCAAGGATGTCTTCGGAGCGGCGTCCGAGACGCTCTGCAAACGCGTGGTTGGCGTGCGTCACGCGGCCTTCGCGATCGATGACGACCACCAGATCGGCCAGGGCGTTGACGGTGTTTTCGAGCTCGCGCCGCGAGCGCAGCACGTCCTCGAGGAGCCAGAGGTTTTCGATCGCCCCCGAGAGCTGCAACCCGAGATCTTCGAGCCGATCGAGCAGTTCGAAGTCTTCGCCGGTCTCGATCCGCAGGCCAGTCATCACCATCGTGCCGAGCGCACGGCGGCGTCCGCGAAGCGGGAGGAGCACGCTGGGGCCGCGTTCCCCGTCTTCGGCCGGGACCAGCGCGGCACGTGTGTCGCGCATCGCCTGGGTGATGCGACTCGCCTGATCGTCCGACGCGATGCGCTGCGGCACCGCGACCTCGGCGAGGTCGGACGACGCGACGAGCTCGACGACGCGCGCGCGCCGATCGTGGAGCCAGACCGCGACGCGGTCCGCGGCAAAGAGGCGCTGCGCGCGGCTGCAGAAGATCTCCAGGCTCGCCGCGAGATGAAGCGACGACGAGATGGTGCGCGAGAATTCGGTGACGAGGCCGCGGACTTCCTGGCGGATCTCGGTTTCGCGCTGCAGCCGCGCCCGCTCGAGCGTGAGCGCGATCAGTTCGCCGACGGCGCCGGCGCGCGTCCGTGCCTCGTCGCTGCGCTCGAGGTCGTCCATGCCCAGCGCGAGCAGGCCGAGCCGGCCGTCGCGCACCGACACCGGAACCAGCATCGCCGCCGGCGTGCCCAGGCGCGATCGCAGTTCGGGATTGTCGGTGAAGACGACCGGAACGCCTTCGGTCCAGGTCTGCTCCACCGCCGCGCGGCCCGAGGGCGTGGTGAACCAGGGCTCGCCGGAAAGCTCGTCAACGCCGTAAGAAGAAGCCGGCACGAGCTCGCCCGTCTGCGGATTGATCCGCAGCATCACGCTCTTGCTGGCACCCGTGACGTCGCGCGCGTGATCGTGAAACGCCGGCCAGATGTCAGCGCTGCGATCCTGGACCACGGTTCGCGTGAGCCGCCACAAGTTTTCGGCGTCACTCATGTCTTCGATTGTACAGTCAAAGTCATACACACATCGAGAACAAACTGTTGAGCGACAAAGGGTTGCGGGTCTGCTGGGCCGGCCGGTCGCGCTTTTATAATGGCGGGTAAGGTCAATTGCCGACCAAAACACGCGCAGACTAAGCGTGTTGCGCCGCCGTCTTACCTCGAAGAGAGAGTGGCGATGAGCCTCGCGAGACGTCGCGCGGCGCCTGAAACCCGGGAAGGAGCCCCCGCCTGGTCCGCACACCGTGGACCGACGAAGAACTGGTCGCACGGTCGGTTGCCGGCGACCCCGACAGCTTCAACCAGCTGATTCTTCGCTGGGAACGGCCGATTTACGCCCTCGCGTACCGCACCATTGGTCGGGAGGAGGATGCGCGCGACATCGTCCAGGACACGTTTCTGCGGGCCTATCGCGCGCTCCCGGGGTTCAAAGGCCAGGCGAAATTCTCGTCGTGGCTCTATCGCATCGCGCTCAATCTCTGTCGCGATTGGGTGCGCAAGCAGCGCCGCACCCCGACGGTCCCCGTGCCCGAAGGCGTCGAGCTCTCGGACCTGGCCAGCGAGCAGGGTCCGGTCGAGTCGATCGAGGATCTGGTGGCGCGGCGCGAGATGAGCCGCGCGGTGGCTCAGGCCATGGCCGAACTGCCGGAGGAGCAGCGCACCGCCATTATTCTCAAGGAGTACCACGGCTTGACGTTTCAGGAGATCGCCGACCTGCAGGGGTGTCCCCTCAGCACGGTCAAGACACGGTTGTACCAGGGGCTGTCGGTGCTGCGCCGCTATCTGGAGCAGGGCGGCACAAAGAGTGAGAAAGCATCATGACCACGTCATTTCATTGCGACGACAAGGACACGCTCGTCGCGTATCTCTACGACGAGATCGACGCTGACCTGCGGCGCCAGGTCACGGCGCATCTGCGATCGTGCGTCGCCTGCGCCGAAGAGGTCGACGGCCTCCAGGGCACGCGGCGGGCACTCACCGAGTGGCAGCCGCCGGCCATCGATCTCAACTTCGCCATCGTCCAGAAGTCGGCGACCATCCTGCGGCCAGCCCGCTGGTCGGTGCCGTCGGTGCCCGCGTGGGGCCGCGCGGTTGCGGCGATGCTTCTGCTCGCTGCGGGTGCAGCGATCGCCAACGTGCAGGTGCGCTACGGCTCCGACGGGCTGACGCTCACCACTGGCTGGATGCACAACGCGCAGACCGCCTCCGCGCCGGCCGCGTCGCGACCGGCGGAGGACTGGCGTCCGGCGCTGGCCGCCCTCGAGTCGGACTTCCGGCGCGAGCTGCAAACGCTGCGCAGCACGCCGAGCGCGTCGCAGATGGTGTCCACGCGCGCCGGCGACGCGCGCCCGACCGATTCCGACGCCGTATTGCGCCGCGTCCAGGCGCTGGTGAGCGAGAGCGAGCGGCGCCAGCAGCAGGAACTGGCCACGCGCATGGCGCAGTTCGGTCGTGAGGTCACGGGCGATCTCTTCAGAATCGACCAGGGCTTCCGCGAGTTGCAGGGACAGACGCGTGTGGTCCAGGGCACGCAGCGTCAGATGGTGGATTACCTGCGCCGCGTCTCGACGACCCAGCAGGTGCCGTAGTTGGGCGGAGTCGGCGGAGCAGGGAACGAGAGAAAGTGCGGAGCAGGACAACTATGGTCAGGACAGCTTCAATCGTTTCGGCGGTGATGCTCACGGGCGTGTGTGCGGTCGCGGCGTCTGCGCAGGCGCCGCCGCCAGCGTCGCGTCCTCAGCGCGGCGACTTGCGCAATCAGATCTATGTCATGGAGGGCGCCCTGGTTCGTGCCGTGCGTTCCGGCGCGCAACAGGTGAATCGCGAGATGCGCGCCTTCTCGCCGGAGCTGTTCTCGCTCGCCGGCGACGCGCAGGCGCGTGGGGTTTACCTCGAGGGCTACGGGGTGTTCTTCGACGTCGGCGTGCCGGTGATGCGGCAGAGCATGATGTGGAGCTTCAAGACGCTCCTGCAGGATGAGCGGACGGTTCGCGAAACGATTTCCGGCCTGCGCAAGTATCAATCCACGCTGCGGGACGCGACGGAAAGGCGCGACGTCGAACTGCTCATCAACCGCCTCGAGTTGCAGCTCGGGCCCAGTGCCTCGCGCCTCGGCACGCCGGTCTCACAGGGGCTCGGCGGCAACCCGGGCTTTCAGGCGAACGCTGGATCGGTCGAGGCGGTACCACCTGCGCCCACGCCGGCGACGCCAGCCGCGTCGGCCGGATCGGCCGCGACCGAGATGCCACAGGATCCCAACCGCACATACACCGAATGGGTGCAGCGCGCGCTGATCGAAGCGATGATCGACTACTCGACACCGATGCGCCTCGGCGAGAACGACTGGCTTACCGTCGCGGCACGAGACAACGAGCCGCGCGACAGCCTGGCGCCGTTGGATCCTTACGAGGAAGTGGTCACGATCGTCCTCCGCATCAAGTCGTCCGATCTCGCGGCCTATCGCGCCGGCCAGATCGATCGCGAGGAGGCGAAGCGCCGCGTCCAGATCAAGGAGTTCTGAGCCAGCCCGGAACATTTGTGCGTTGCTCGGTGTCTTAGACCCAGAACTCACCTCGAGCGGATAGCGTCAACGCACGTCTATTGAGGTTTAAGATTCACGATATGAGACGCCCCCGGCTTTCGCCTGCGGTCGCGGCCGTCCTGGCGCTGGCACTTGCCGTCGGCGCGCTGGGCTGCGAAAAGGTGGATCCGACTACGATCCTCGAGCCGCTCGAAGTGGTCACCGGCTGGTACGACGCGGGGATTGTCGAAGGCGGGAAGAACAAGCTCGTCCCAAGCGTCTCCTTGAAGCTCCGCAACAAATCGTCGGACCCGATCAATTCGGTGCAAGTCAACGCCGTGTTCCGGCGCGTGGGCGAGGACCAGGGCTGGGGCGATCATTTCGGCTGGGCGATTCAGCGCGATCCGCTCCCGCCGGGCGCGTCCACCGAGCCGATCGTGCTCCGCTCGCAGCTTGGCTATACCGGCGAGCAGCCGCGTGCGCAGATGCTGCAAAACAAAGAGTTCGTCGACGCCAAAGTCGAAATATTCCTGAGACGTGGTTCGCAGGTCTGGGCTAAACTCGGCGAGTTTCCGATTGCCCGGCAACTGCTGACCAAGTGAGCACACAGACCGCCACCAACCTCGAACGACGCCTCGGTCCTCTCGACGCGGCGGCGATCATCGTCGCCAACGTTATCGGCGGCGGCATCCTCTTCACGCCGCCGTTCATCGCTGCCAGCGTCCCGAATGCCACCTGGTTTCTTGCGACGTGGTTCGTCGGCGGCGCCCTCGCCTTCTGCGGCGCAACGGCCTATGCCGAGCTTGCGGCGCTGCGCCCGCGAGCGGGCGGCGAGTATGTCTACCTGCGCGACGCCTACGGCCCGCTCGCCGGGTTCCTGACCGGATGGACCTCGTTCGTCGCGGGCTTCGCCGCGCCGTCAGCGGCCAGCGGCATGGTGCTGGCGCTCTATCTCGATCGCTTCGTGCCGGGGGCAGCGAACTCGTCGCCGCTGATGACGATTCCTCTGCCGATTCTGCCGATCACGCTGTCGGTGCAGTCGATCGTGGCGATGGCGGCGATATGGCTGTTCGCGCTGGTTCACATCGGCGGCCTCGGGCCGGGCCGCCTCGTGAGCAACACCTTGACGACGCTCAAGGTCACCGCGCTCCTCATCTTCATTGCCATCGGCCTGACCATGGGCACGGGCACGACGGAGAACCTGACGCAGGCGGCCGGCCCGGTCACGTCGACGGGCTTCCTGTTCGCGCTGATCCCGGTGATGTTCACGTACTCGGGATGGAATGCCGCGGCGTACATGGCTGAAGAGGTGAAGAATCCCGGCCGCAACATGCCGCTGGCGCTTCTCTTGGGCACCGTCACCGTGGTTGCGATCTACGTGCTCCTCAACGTGCTCTATCTGATCGTCATGCCAATCGGCGAGCTCGCGACCGTGAAGGGCAGCGTGCTCGACGTTGTCGCCGAGCGGCTCCTCGGCGGACGTGCCGGCGACATCATGGGCGTCGTCTCGATCATCAGCCTCGCCGCCGGCATCAACGCGTGGACGTTCGCGGGCCCGCGTGTCTATTACGCGATGGCAAGAGACGGCGTCTTCTTTCCGGCCGCGGGACGCGTGCATCCCCGCTACAAGACGCCCGCCGGGTCGATCATTGCGCAGGCGATTCTCGCCACCGGCTTCATTCTCACCGGCAGCCTCGACAAGATCACCAACTACGTCGGCTTCGCGCTCACGCTCTTTGCCGGTGCGGCGGTCGCGGCGGTCCTCGTCCTGCGCATGCGTGAACCGGAGGCTCCGCGCCCGTACAAAGCGCTCGGTTATCCGATCACGCCAGCGATCTTCGTCGTCGTAGCGGCCGCGATCCTGGCGAACGCGATTTACACCGATGCGGTGACGTTCCTGACGGGTCTGGGAGTGATTGCGGCGGGCATCCCGCTCTACTTATGGTTCAGCCGCAGACGCTTCGCGTAGGCGGGGTTCTCGAAGACTTGCCTTCAAGACGGCGCCCGCCCAGCGACCGCGGGCGAGCGCCGACAGCGGTAATCCGTTACGGAGTTGCGCGGAGCTCGCCTCGGAACGTGATCGTGCGATCGGGCTGGACCCGCACGTCGAACGACAGCGTCTCGTAGCCGGGCTTCCGGATTTCGATGCGGTATGGCCCGCTCTCCAGCTTCAGCGACTGGAAGGTGCCGTCGAAATCGTCCACCGTGCCGGCGAAGTAGCCATCGACCCACACCTCGGCGTCGCGCGGCTGCACCTTGATCCTCACGGAGCCAATGTCGTAGCCGATGCCGCCGTAGGGATACGGATATTGACCACCGTACGGATAGTAGGCGCCGTAGCCGTAGTTGTAATACGAAGGCGCCCACGCCCACGCCCACGGCGAGTAGTAGAAGTAGCCCAGACCAAACGAGCCATAGCCCCACGGGGCGTAGTAGCGACGGTAGCTCGGATAGGAGTAGTAGGGAGGATAGGAGTAGTAGGGATACGTTCGCACGATGCGCGTATGCGTCGGCGGTACGGACGATCGCGGGACCGCGCGATCCACAGCGCGTCCGGCGGGGTTGTCGGGCGGCCGGCGGACGGCGCCACGACGCTGATCGTCGGCGCTCGAATCTGCGCTCACGCTGGCGGCCCCTCGCGCGCCGCTCTCGACCACCACGACTTCGCGCGGCGGCGGCGGAGTGTCGACCGGCACCTCGCGTGCAGGACGCGCAACGGCGCGATCGGGTGCGCGATTGACGTCGGGTGCACGTTCGGTGTCGCGAGCGCGGGCGGCGGCCGGGGACCGATTGGCGCCCGGGACGCGAGCAGGTTCCGGCGATCGCTGGACCGCCGCGGCGGCTGGTGGCGGCGGCGGCGATTCCGGTTCTTGGGCGACTGCGGGCGACGCGAGAAAAACACTCGCCGCGAGACATGAAGCCGCGACAACGCCCGATTTCATAGAAGCCTCCAAACGCTGCTTGTAGCAACGCCTCTGCCAGTTTGAGCCTGGCACAAAATCCAAAAAAATCACCAAAAAACGCGGGACTGTAGCCCGCTCAGCCGTCCTGACGAGCGGGCACAGCCGTCTTCGTTCCTTGACACTCCTTCCGACCAGCAGCTAGCCTCGCAAGATGATCCATGCGACGACGATTCTGGCTGTGCGGCACCGCGATCGCGCGGTGATGGCCGGCGACGGCCAGGTTACGCTCGGCGAGACCGATCGTCAAGCACGGCGCGCGCAAGATTCGCCGGCTCTACAACAACCAGATTCTCGCCGGTTTTGCCGGGTCGGCGGCCGATTCGTTCGCGTTGTTCTCCCGCTTCGAAGCCAAGCTGGAACAGTACCGCGGCAATCTCGATCGTTCGGCCGTGGAGCTCGCCAAGGAATGGCGGATGGACCGTGCGCTTCGCCGGCTCGAAGCCATGCTGCTGGTCGTGGACAAGAAATCCACGTTCCTGCTGTCGGGCACCGGCGACCTGATCGAACCCGACGATGGCATCATCGGCATTGGGTCGGGGGGCGCCTTCGCGCAGGCGGCCGCCAAAGCGCTCGTGCGCCACAGCAACCTCGATGCGCGCGCCATCGCCGAACAGGCGATGAACATCGCCGCCGAAATCTGCGTGTATACCAACACGTCCATATCCATCGAAGAAATCTGAAAGACCTCGAACTGTGATCAGACTGCCAGAACGCACCCCTTCGTCGATCGACGCGCTGACGCCGCGCGAGATCGTCAACGAGCTCGACAAGTACGTCATCGGACAGAAGCAGGCGAAGCGCGCCGTTGCCATCGCGCTGCGCAACCGCATGCGGCGGCAGAAGCTGCCCGCCGATCTGGCCGACGAAGTCGCGCCGAAGAACATCCTGATGATCGGCCCCACCGGCGTCGGCAAGACCGAGATCGCGCGCCGCTTGGCGAAGCTCGCGCAGTCGCCCTTCCTCAAGGTCGAAGCCTCGAAGTTCACCGAAGTGGGCTACGTCGGCCGCGACGTCGAGTCGATGGTCCGCGACCTCGTCGAGATCGCGGTCAACATGGTGCGCGACGAGCAAGTCGAGCAGGTCAAGGTCAAGGCGCAGCAGAATGCGGAAGAGCGGATTCTCGATCTGCTGCTGCCGCCCCGTCCCTACGCGCCGGATGAGGATCATTCCAAGGCCCGCGAAGAGACGCAGCAGACGCGCGAGCGCCTGCGCGAGCAGCTGCGGGCGGGCAAGTTCGACGAGCGCCTCGTCGAGATCGAGGTCCGCGAAAAGGGGTTCCCCTCGCTGGAGATCGTCTCGGGCTCGTCGATCGAGGAGGTGGAGTTCAATCTCAAGGACATGATGCCCGGCCTGTTCCAGGGCCGATCGAAGAAGAAGCGCGTGCCCGTGCGCGAAGCCCGGCAGACGCTCGAGCAGGAAGAGCAGCAGAAGCTGGTCGACATGGAACAGGTCGCCCGGACGGCGCTCGATCGCGTGCAGCAGGCGGGGATCATCTTCGTCGACGAGATCGACAAGATCGCCGGACGCGAAGGCGGCCACGGTCCCGACGTCAGCCGCGAAGGCGTGCAGCGCGACATCCTGCCGATCGTCGAAGGCACGACGGTCAACACCAAGCACGGGATGGTTCGGACCGATCACATCCTGTTCATCGCCGCCGGCGCGTTTCACGTCTCCAAGCCGAGCGATCTCATCCCCGAGCTGCAGGGACGCTTTCCGATCCGTGTCGAGCTCGAGGCGCTCGGGCGCGCGGAGTTCGTGCGGATTCTCACCGAGCCGCGCAACGCGCTGGTCAAGCAGTACCTCGCGCTGATGGCAACGGAAGGACTGCAGCTGACGTTTCCGACGAAGCGATCGAGCTGATTGCCGAGTACGCGGCGACGGTCAACGAGCGGACGGAGAACATCGGCGCCCGGCGCCTGCACACGGTCATGGAGCGGCTGCTCGACGAGATCTCGTTCGAGGGACCCGACCTCGTCGAGAAATCGATTACGATTGACGCCGCCTATGTCCGCCGCATGCTCGCCGACATCGTGAAGAACGAAGATCTGTCGCGCTACATCCTGTGAGCCGTGTCGAGTCCACGCGCCGGCGCGATTGCGCTCCTCCTTCTCACCATCGTTTCGATCGCGTGCGGCAAGAAGGGAGCGCCGCTCCCGCCACTCCTGCGCATTCCGGCGGACCGTCGATGCCACCGCGGGACGCGGTGCAGGACGAGGTGTTCGTTCGCTTCACCGTGCCATCGGCGAACGCCGATGGCGTCGCGCCGGCCGACATCGCCCAGGTCGAGGTCTACGCCATCACCGCGAGCCGGCCGCCGCTGCCGAGCGACAACCTCGGATCGGCTGCGGCAGCAATCCACGCTCGTCGCATCGAGGCAGTGCGCCCTCCGCTGCCGCCCATGCCTCCGCCGCAGCCTGGCGAGCCGGAGCGTCAGCCGCTCCCGCGTCCGCCCGGCGTCGATCAAGGCGAGCAGGTCGTCGTCCGCGAGACGCTGACGAGCGAGATGTCCACGCCGGTGGTGTTGAGCGATACGGAGCAGTCGCGAGCGGACGCGCCAGACGACGAGACGCAGCCGGGTCCGCTCCTCTCGCCGCTCGAGCCGCCAGTGACGACACGCTACTACTACGCGCTCGGCGTGAGCCCGCGCGGGCGCTATGGACCCTCTGGTCCGTTTCTCGCCGTGCCGCTGGGTCCCACGAGCGGCGCTCCGGGCACAGCCCGAGTTTTCGCACGACGAGACGACGCTGACGATCAAGTGGAGCGCCGCCGCCGGACGCGCGGGGCGTCGCCGGCGCGGCGGAGGCTGGAACGCTTCCGTCGAAGCCGATCGCCGCCGGGCCGCCCGGCCACCACGTACGACGTGTACGAGGTGCGCGCGAACGAGACGCCGGCCATGCCGACACCGTTGACCAACGCGCCACTCGGAGCGCTGTCAGATCAGCGCGACCGGTGGGCGCGCTCGGGACGGAGCGGTGCTTCTACGTGCGGTCCGTGGACATCATCGGCGGCTTGCACGTCCGCGGCCCGGCGTCGCCGACGGCGTGCGTCACGCTGAAGGATACGTTTCCGCCGAAGCCCCCGAGCGGACTGGCGGCAGTGGCGGCGGAGGCGGCCATCCATCTGATCTGGGAGCCGAGTCCCAGCGCCGATGTCGCCGGCTATCTAGTGTTGCGCAGCCGCGTACCGGATGACACACTGCAGCCGGCGATGGAAGCGCCGATCGCCGGGACGACTTTCATCGACAAGGGCGTCAGGCCGGGCGTGTCCTACGCGTATGTCGTAGTCGCCGTGGACAAAGCGGGCAACCGCAGCGAGCCGTCGAATCGCGAGGAAGCGACGGCGCGGCAGTAGTTCAGGGATCAGGGATCAGCATGGATCGGATCTATCGGGTGAAGAACGGGATGGGCGGACGATATGCCATCGAGCGAGACGGCAATCTGTTCTGGCTCGAGGGGGATCTGTTCGGCCAGTATCGCACCGGCGGCGAGGTCGGCGAAGGCAAACAGACGTTCGTCGCGCCGGTGCGGCCGTCGAAGGTGATGGCCATCGGTCTCAACTACAAGGACCACGCGGCGGAGATGAAGAAGGCGCTTCCGGAAGAGCCGCTCGTCTTCATGAAGCCGGCAAGCTCCGTGATTGGGCCGGAGCAGCCGATCGACATTCCGGCGTGGGCGGGACGGATCGATCACGAAGCGGAGATGGCCGTCGTAATCGGCGCGGGCGTCGCGCGCAGCGTCCGCGAATCGCTGGCGATGGATTACGTGCTCGGCGTCACCTGCCTCAATGACGTGACCGCGCGCGACCTGCAGGAGAAGGACGTGCAGTACAGCGCGCGCCAAGGGCTTCGATACGTTTGCGACCGATCGGCCCGTGCATCGCGGTTGGCATCGACCCCTCGAATCTCGCGATCGAAGGATGGGTCAACGGTGAGAAGCGGCCAGTCGTCCAACACAAACCAGCTGATTTTCCAGGTTCCCGCGCTGGTCGAGTTCGTCACGCGATTCTGCACGCTGGAGCCCGGCGACATCATCACCACGGGCACGCCGTCCGGCGTCGCTCCGCTCAAGGCGGGCGATCGCGTGATGGTCAAGGTCGACGGCGTGGGAACGCTGAGCAATCCCTGCGTCGCGGCATGAACCCGATCGACAAGCTGCACGATCTCGAGCGCCTCGCCGACCTCGGCGGAGGCGCCGACCGCTTGCGCCGGCAGCACGACCAGGGCAAGCTCACGGCGCGCGAACGAATGGAGCGGTTGTTCGATCCAGGAACCTTCGAGGAGGTCGACAAGCTGGTCACGCACCGCTGCACCGACTTCGGCATGGAAAAGTCGGTGATTCCCGGCGACGGTGTCGTCACCGGCCACGGGCGCGTCAACGGCCGCGTGGTCTACGGCTTCGCGCAGGATTTCACCGTCTTCGGCGGGTCGCTGTCGGAGACCAACGCCGCGAAGATCTGCAAGACGATGGACATGGCGATGCGCAACGGCGCGCCGATCGTCGGCCTCAACGATTCGGGCGGCGCGCGCATTCAGGAAGGCGTGGTGTCGCTCGGCGGCTACGCCGACATCTTCCTGCGCAACACGCTGGCCTCAGGCGTCGTGCCGCAGATCTCCGCCATCATGGGTCCTTGCGCCGGCGGCGCGGTGTATTCGCCCGCGATCACCGACTTCATCATCATGGTGAAGCAGACGAGCTACATGTTCGTCACCGGTCCCGACGTCATCAAGACGGTCACGCACGAGGACGTGAGCAAGGAGGATCTCGGCGGCGCGATGACGCACAACGAGCGAAGCGGCGTTGCCCATTTCGCGGTCGACAACGACGAGGCCTGCATCGCGCTGATCCGCGAGCTCCTGTCGTTCATACCCGGCAACAACCTCGACGACCCGCCGCGTGTCGCCACGCAGGATCCGGTCGATCGCGCGGACACCGCGCTCGACACGCTGATCCCGCCGTCGCCCAATCAGCCGTACGACATGCTCGACCTCATCCACACCATTGCGGACGACGGC
This sequence comes from uncultured Acidobacteriota bacterium, assembly GCA_963807105.1. Classification (GTDB taxonomy): domain Bacteria; phylum Acidobacteriota; class Vicinamibacteria; order Vicinamibacterales; family UBA2999; genus DASPWV01. Next base: position 561,543 of record CAWEAM010000005.1, read on the forward strand.
TACTTTCTCGAGGTGCACGAGCACTACGCGCGAAACCTCGTCGTCGGATTCGCCAGGCTGGGCGGGCGTTCGGTCGGTATCGTCGCCAATCAGCCGGCGCACCTCGCCGGGACATTGGACATCGACGCGTCGGTGAAAGGCGCGCGCTTCGTCCGCTTCTGCGATGCCTTCAATATTCCGCTCATCACCTTCGAGGACGTGCCCGGATTTCTGCCCGGCACGGTGCAGGAGTACGGCGGCATCATCCGGCACGGCGCAAAGCTGCTCTATGCGTTTGCCGAAGCCACGGTTCCCAAGGTTACGGTCATCACGCGCAAGGCGTACGGCGGCGCCTATTGCGTCATGGCGAGCAAGCACATTCGGACCGACTTCAACTACGCGTGGCCGAGCGCCGAGATTGCAGTGATGGGTCCGGAAGGGGCGGTCAACATCCTTTACAAGCGCGAGATCGAGAAGGCGGCCGACCCGGCGGCGCTTCGTGCTCGAAAGGTGGCGGAGTTCCGTGAGAAGTTCGCCAACCCGTACATCTCCGCGTCGCGCGGCTTCGTCGACGAAGTGATCGTGCCGCGCGAGACGCGCGCCAAGCTGATCGCCGCGCTTGCCACGCTCGACACCAAACGCGACAAGAACCCGCCGAAGAAGCACGGGAACATTCCGCTGTAGGGGGCGGCCTTCGCCTCGCTCGGCCGTAGGCGCGCATCGCTTGGGTCGCGCTTGGGGTTCACTGGCTTGACGGCGGCAACACCTCCGCTTACCCACGGCCCACAGCAGGCCCACGGCGCCGAAGGCGCCCCTATCGAATGACAACTGCGGCGCAGCCGCCGCCCAGACGCGCTGATACAATTCAGGGTTGTTGTCCGCCCAGTGCACAAAATCCTGATCGCCAACCGAGGAGAGATCGCGGTCCGCGTGATTCGCGCCTGCCGCGACATGCGCATCAAGACCGTGGCCGTCTACTCCGAATGCGATCGCGCTGCATTGCACGTGCGGCTCGCCGACGAAGCCTGGCCGATCGGGCCCAGTGCGCCGCGCGAGAGCTACCTCCGCATCGACCGCATCATCGACGCGGTGCGGGCGTCGGGTGCCGACGCCGTTCATCCCGGCTACGGATTTCTCGCCGAAAACGAAGATTTCGCCGCGGCCTGTCGCGATGCCGGCGTCACTTTCATCGGACCGTCTCCCGAAACGATCGCCTTGATGGGCAGCAAGACCGCGGCACGGCAAACGGCGATCCGCGCGGGTGTGCCGGTGGTCCCCGGCACCGAGGAGCCGCTCGACGAGGGCGTGCCGGACGACAAGGTGCTGGCGATCGCGGAGCGGGTCGGTTACCCGCTCATGCTCAAGGCCGTTGCCGGCGGTGGCGGCAAGGGCATGCGGATGGTGTCGAGCGCGGCCGAGCTTCCTGGCGCGCTGCGCGCGGCGCGGTCCGAAGCCGCATCGGCCTTCGGTGACTCTGCCGTCTACCTCGAGCGCCGCATCATGCGCCCGCGGCATATCGAGGTGCAGTTGCTCGGCGATCATCACGGGACGGTGCTGGCCTTCGTCGAGCGCGAGTGCACGATCCAGCGCCGTCATCAGAAGGTGATCGAGGAGAGCCCGTCGGTGGCGGTGACGCCGGACCTCCGCCGGCGCCTCACCTCGGCGGCAGCTGCCGTTGCCCGCACCGTCAACTACACCAACGCCGGAACCATCGAGTTCCTCGTGGACCTGTCGGGCGAGTTCTTCTTCCTCGAGATGAACACGCGGTTGCAGGTCGAGCATCCGATCACCGAGATGGTGACCGGCATCGATCTGGTGGGCTGGCAGATTCGCATCGCGCGCGGCGAGAAGCTGACGCTCGATCCCGAGTCGGCGGTGACGCCTCGCGGCCACGCCATCGAGTGCCGCGTCTACGCCGAGGATCCCGAAAACGGGTTTCTGCCGTCGCCGGGACGCATTCAGTCGCTGCGCGTGCCGGACGGTCCGGGCATTCGCGACGACAGCGGCGTCGAGAGCGGCGGGGAAGTGCCGATTTTCTACGACCCGATGATCTCCAAGCTCGCCGCCTGGGGCGATTCGCGCGAGCACGCGCTCGCCCGCATGCGTCGCGCGCTGGCCGAATACGAAGTGCGCGGCATCAAGACGACCCTCCCGTTCTTTCAGTGGGTGCTCGAGGATCCCGATTTCGTGGCCGGCCGATTCGACACCGGCTTCATCGATCACAAGCTCGGGACGCGAAACGGCGAACCGCTTCTCGCTCTCGATGCCACCGACGAAGATCTGGCGGTGATTGCCGCCGCAGTGTCACAAATCGCCCGCACGCCCGCGGCTGCCGCGGCGGCATCCGAGGCGAGCCCCTGGCGGACGAGCGCCCGCGCCGAGGCGCTTCGATAGGTGGGTTCGAGGGAACTCGGCGGCTCGTCCGGTCACGCGCTTGACCGCTTCGGTCTGGCGCAGCCCGGCGCGCCCGCAGGGGCGTCATGAAACTCGATCTTCAGGTTGGAGACCGCGTGCGCACCGTGCAGATCGATCGCCGCGCCGACGGCTATCACGTCTCTATCGACGGCCGCCTGCACGTCGTTGACGCGGTTCAGCTCGACGGGGACGAGTGGTCGCTCCTCGTACGCGCGGCTGACGGGGCGGCACCGCGCAGCGTCCGCGCTTCGGTCACCGCGCAGCACGGCAACGGCGGGCTCGACGTGCACATCGACGGCCGCCATGTTCCGGTCGAGCTGAAGAGTGGCCTGGGACGCCGGTCGCGCGATCTTGGCGCCGGCGGACAGGGCAATGGGCCGCAGCGCGTCACGGCCCCGATGTCCGGAAAAATCGTTCGCGTCCTGGTGAAGGCCGGTGACGAAGTCAAGGCCCGCCAGGGACTTGTCGTGGTCGAGGCGATGAAGATGGAGAACGAGCTTCGCGCCACCAGGGACGGCCGCGTGCGCGAGGTCTTCGTCACCGAAGGTCAGTCGGTCGACGCGAAGGCCCGGCTCGTTCTCGTGGAATAGATCGATCGTGTTTGCCGCTGCCTACAGGCACATTCGCGCCATTGTCGTCGTCATCGCCGTGCTCGTCGCGACGGCGATCGTGTCGGTGGTCGCCGTCGATCTCGGGCCCGGCCTGCGCGAACGCGCCGAGCGCGAGGGATCGCGCTGGCTCGATCGGCCGATGCGCATCGGTCGCCTCGGGGTCGAGGTGGGGCTCGGCCGCTTCGTGATCGAGGACCTGCGCATCGACGGGCTCACGCCGGATGCGCGGCCCTGGCTGGTGGCCAAGCGCGTCGACGTCTCACTCACCTGGAACGCGCTGATAAGGCGCGAAGTGCTGCTCGACTCGATTCGGATGGCCGATTGGACGATGGTCGTGGAGACGTTTCCCGACGGCCGGCACAACTGGCCGCGCCTGAATGGCCCGCCGCGCGCGCCGCGGACGGGGCCGCGGCCGGTAGTAACGACGATGCAGTACGTGCAGGCGACGCGTGGCGAGTTCGTGCTCGACGATCACGGCGCTAAGTGGGGCGTCATCGCCCGCAACCTCGACATCACCGTTGCCAAGCTCGGCGACTATCGCGGCACGGCACGCTTCGCGAAAGGCACGGTTTATTTCTCCGACTTCGTGCCGATGACAGCGGATTTCTCCGCCGACTTCAAGATCGACGGCGGCCGGATCGTTCTCGATCGCGCCGACCTCGAGAGCGATGGCGCTGTCTCCGAACTGAGCGGCATCATCGACCTCGGACGCTGGCCCGAGATGATCTATCGCGTCAAGTCGCACGTGCAGTTTCCGCGGATGCGCGAGATTTTCTTTGCCGGCGACAATTTCTCGCTCCACGGCGAAGGCGACTTCGACGGCACGTTTCATCTGTTCAAGGGTGGACGCGAGTTGAAGGGCGATTTCAAGAGCCGCGAAGCCGGCTTGAACGACTATCGGTTCCCCAATCTCGAGGGTTCGCTCGTGTGGGAGTCGAAACGCTTGGAGGTGACACGGGCCAACGCCGGTTTCTTCGGCGGCCAGGCGCGATTCACCTATTTGATGGCGCCGCTCGGCGATCAGGACGCAGAAGGCGCGGGCGCGCTTCGACGTCGAGTACGAGAACGTGGACCTCGCCGCGCTGACCGACTTTTACGAGCTCCGAGGGATCCGTATGGCCGGACGCGCCACCGGCCGCAATCGCCTCGACTGGCCGCTGGGCGAGTTCAGTAGGCGGATGGGCGAGGGGACGCTCTTCGTGGCGCCGCCTCCCGGCGTCGCGCCGATGGAGCGCGACGTGAATGAGGCCCGGCTGCGCGCGGCGGCCGATCGCGCCCTCGTCCTCGGGCCGTTCAGCAACCACACGCCGCTCGCGCCCGTTCCGCTCGCCGGCGCGCTGACGTATCGCTACACGGGACCGCGCGTCGAGATCGTGTCCGGCGAAGCCGCCACCGAGGACACGTTCGTGACTTTCAACGGTGAGACGACGTGGAGCGGCGAGGCGTCGCGCATCCCGTTTCACGTTACCAGCGCGAACTGGCAAGAGAGCGATCGGCTGCTCGCCGGGCTGATGACGGCGTTTGGCGCGTCCACGCGCGCGCAGCCGTTCGATGGCGCGGGCGAGTTCGACGGTGTGCTGACCGGCGCGTTTCGCAGGCCGCGCGTCGAGGGACGACTCCGCGCTCGTGAGATTCGTGCGTTCGACGTCACCTGGGGCGAGGTCGAGGGCGACGTGGTCATCGAGAACTCCTACGCCAACGTCACACGCGCCTCCATCGTCCGCGGCGCTTCGCGGATGGACGTGTCGGGACGGTTCTCGCTCGGCTACCCCCGTGCCGACGGCGGGGAGGAGATCAACGCTCGCTTTCAGCTCGATCGGCGGCCGGTGGTGGAGCTGCTCGACGCGTTCGATCTCGAGGACTACCCCGTTTCGGGATTGCTATCCGGTGACTTTCACGTGCACGGGCCATACACGCGGCCGTTCGGCGTCGGGCAGATGCGCATCGATGCCGGTGCCGCCTATGGCGAGCCGTTCTCGACGGCTACCGCCGAGATGCAGTTCGAGGGGAACGGCGTTCGCATGAGCGCCGCGCAGATTCACAAGGGCGGCGGCCTGATCACCGGCGCGGCGTTCGTTGGCTGGAACGGCACCTACTCGTTCAACGCCGACGCCAGGGGCCTCGCCGTCGAGACGTTGAACGTCGTCTCCATCCAGGACTTGCCGCCGCTGACCGGAACGCTCGACTTTTCGGCGAGCGGCAGCGCGACCTTCGACCAGCCACGCTACGACGTGCGTCTCGGTGTCCATGATCTCTTTTTCGGCGAGGAGGGGATCGGTCAGATCACTGGCCGCCTCTCGGTGCGCGACACGCTCCTGACCTACGAGCTGGAGGCAGCGTCGCCGCGAATGGCAGCGTCTGGGACCGGACGCGTGGCGCTCGACGAAGCGGGCGATGCCGAGATGACGTTCCGGGTGACGAACACGGCAATCGATCCGTACGTGCGCGTTTTTCAGCCTACGCTCTCGCCGTACGCGCACGCCACGGCGAGCGGTACGATCCGGGTCGTCGGCGAGCTCTACAACCGCGACGCGCTGCGCATCGACTCGACGATCGAGCAGCTCGATCTGGTGCTGCTCGACTACCGACTGCGCAACCAGGGCCCCATCCGCACGGCTGTCGAGGGTCGAACGCTCCAGGTCGAGACCTTGCGCCTCGTCGGCGAGGACACGGCGCTCAATCTGACCGGGAGCGTCGATCTCGCGCGGCAGGCTCTGTCGCTCCAGGCCGAGGGTGCCGCCAACCTCGCGGCGCTGCAGGGATTCGTGCCGGATGTGCGGAGCTCGGGTCGTGCCGACGTGTCGGCGCTCATCGGCGGCACGGCCAGCCAGCCGGCTGTCTCCGGTCAGGCGCTCGTTTCGGCCGCGCGTCTGCGTCACTTTTCATTTCCTCACGCCATCGAAGAGCTCAACGGAATCGTGGCGTTCAACGCTGCCGGCATTCGAATTGACGGCCTCAACGGCCGGCTCGGCGGCGGCGCAGTCAGGTTTGGCGGACGCATCGGGTTGAGCGGCTACCAGTTGAGCGAACTCGACGTCAGCGCAACCGGCCAGGACTTGCGTCTGCGCTTTCCCGAGGGCATGCGCTCGGTCGTCGACGCGACTCTGGCGCTGCAGGGCCCGGCGACCGGCCCTGTGCTGAGTGGCGTCGTGACGGTCAAGAACGCCACGTGGACACGCGGCTTTCAGACCGGCGGCAACGTCTTTGGCCTCACCGGTGATGACAACGACGCCGGTCTGCCATCCGCTCCTGGGGCGATCGGACCTGCCGAGACGCTTCCGTTGCGCTACGACGTACGCGTCCTCGCGCCGTCGACCCTCCACATCGAGAACAACCAGGCGCGCATCTCCGCCAGCTCGGATCTGAATCTGCGCGGCACGTTCGATCGTCCGCTCCTGTTCGGCCGGGCAGACATCGATCAAGGTGAGGTGCAGTTCGAAGGCCGCCGTTACGTCGTCACGCGCGGCAGCCTAGACTTCACCAATCCGAGTAGCATTCAGCCGTTCTTCGACATCGAGGCCGAGACACGCGTGCGGGTTCCCGGCCAGACGTATCGGGTCACGCTGCGGATGGCGGGCACGACCGAGCGGCTGCAGCCGGAGTTCACGTCGGATCCTCCACTGTCGGCGATCGACATCCTCACGCTGCTCTTCAGCGACACACCGCCGAGCCCGGACATGGAGCTGGCGTCGCTCCGTCAGCCGAACCAGCGTGAGCAGGAGCTGCTGCAGGCGCGCGCCACGCGGGCGTTGACCGGCGCGTTGTCGGAGGAGGTCGGCAAGGTGGTCGAGCAGACGTTCGGTGTGGATACATTCCAGATCACGCCGCTGCTCGTCGATCCGTACCAGCAGTCGTCGCGGCTCAACGTCAACCCGGCGGCTCGCGTGACGATCGGCAAGCGGATCTCGGACCGTGTGTATCTGACGTACGCGCGAAGCCTGTCGTCGTCCGAGCGCGACGAGATCATCCTGCTCGAGTTCGACCAGACGGACCGGCTGGCGTGGGTGCTGTCGCAAAACGAAGATCGAACCTACGCTCTCGAAGTGCGCAAGAGGCACACCTTCTAGTGGAGCGTCTCAACGTTTTCTGCAGTGGTCAGCAGCTTGCTCGGCCAAGGCTTATCGGCCGTTCCTACGGAACAGCCGCTTTAGAATTCGACCATACATCCCACTAATCCCTCAATTCACTTGAGTTGACAAGCGTGACATCGAGGCACTCCGACGATTGGGGCCGAGACTGGCAGAGTTCGACCGCTTCTCGCGCTGTTGGCGCCATCAGCTCGAGTGAGCTCGGGTTAATCCGTCAATGACCGGCGGTTGACAGTCGTGGCATCGAGGCACTCCGACGATTCGGGCCGACACTGGCGCTGTTCGAGCGTCTCTCGCGTCCTTGGCGCCATCCGTTCAAGTGAGCCATGCGATTGATGCTGCGCGCGGCGATTCTGGCGGGCCTAGCGCTGCTCGCAGGCGTCAACGCGGCGTCGGCCGATATCGCTGATTTCGTCGGCAAGCCGCTGGCCGACGTGCGCGTGGAGCTCGCGGGACGGCCCTTCGCCGAGCCTGCGGTGCTCGAGCTGATTCAGACGCGCGTCGGCGAGACGCTGCGCTTGGAGGCCGTCCGCGAGAGCGTGGATCACCTGGTCAACCTCGGACGCTTCGAGGACATCCAGGTGTATGCGGAGCCATCGGCGAGCCGCCCAGGCGCCGTGGTGCTGCGCTGGCTGCTGGCGCCGCTGCAGCGCGTCGAGCGGGTTGAGTTTGCCGGCGATGTACCGACGGGTGAGGCGGCGCTCAGGGAGTCGATCGCCGATCGGGTGGGGTCGCGTCCGTCGGTCTCGCGTGTGCCCGACGTGGTCGATTCCGTGCGCGCCTTCTACGCGGACCGTGGCTATCGCGCCGCCCGCGTCGAGCCGCGACTGATCGCGGGCGAAGTGCCCGAGCTCGTCACGCTGGCGCTCGCGATCGAGAGCGGCGAGCGGAGCCGGCTCGATCAGGTCCGTGTCGAGGGCAGCCCCCCGATTCCCGCCACCCAGCTCCTGGCCCAACTGCGTCTGCAGCGCGGCGAGCAATACGACGGTCCCGCCATGCGCGCGCGGCTCGATCGCTACGAGGAGGATCTGCGCGAGCTCGGTTACTACGAGGCGGCGGTCGACGCCGACGTCGTGCCGAGCGAGAGTAACGGCAAGATGAGCATCGTTCTGACCGTCGAGCCCGGACCTCGGGTGCGCGTCGAGTTCGCCGGCGACCCGCTGCCGTCCAACCGCCGCAATACGCTGGTGCCGATCCGCCAGGAGCGAAGTGTCGATCTCGATCTTCTCGAAGACGCGTCGCGCAATATCGAGGGATTCCTGCGCCAGCAGGGCTACCGCTCGGCGCGCGCGCCCTACGTACGCGAGCAGCGCAGCGGCGAGATGATCGTGCGCTTCACTGTTGAGCACGGTCCGCTGCACACGCTCTCGACCGCGGTGGCGGTCGGCAACGCGGCGATCGCCAGCGCCGAACTCGCGCCGCTGCTGCAGCTCAAGGCAGGCGAGCCATTCGTGGACGCGCGGGTGGCGACGGTGGCCTCGGCAATCACCGAGCTGTACCGGGTGCGCGGCTTCGCGCGCGCGGCCGTCCGCCCTGACATCCAACCGTCAGCAGCAGCTTCCGATCCGTTACCGGTTGCCGTTCGATTCGTCATCGACGAGGGGCCGCAGACGATTATTGGCGCCGTGTCGTTCCAGGGCGCAGGCGGCGTGACCGAGTCAGAACTGGCGGCGGTCCCCACGCTCACCGCCGGCAAGCCGTTCTATCGTCCGCAGGTCGATGCCGATCGCCTGGCGATCGAGCGGCTCTACCGCAACAAGGGATACCTCGAGGTCAGGGTCGCCGCCGAATCTACGCTCGCAGACGAGGGCCGGCGTATCGACGTGCGCTGGGTGATCCGCGAGGGCGTCCAGACCACCGTCGATCACGTGCTCGTCAGCGGCAACGTGCGCACCAGCGCCGACCTGATCCGGCGCGAGATGACGCTGCAGCCGGGACAGCCGCTTGGCGACGACGGGCTCTCCGAGAGTCAGCGTCGGCTGGCGGCGCTTGGGCTGTTTCGCCGCGTCCGCATCACGCAGATGCCGCACGGCACGCGCGGCCGGCACGACGTGCTCGTCGAGGTCGAGGAAGCGCCACCCACCACCATCTCGGAGGGCGGCGGCATCGAAGCGGCTCGACGCCTGCGCCCCGGCCCCGATGGACAAGCGGAAGCACGACTGGAGGTGGCGCCACGCGGCTTCTTCGAGGTCACGCGCCGCAACCTGTGGGGCAAGAATCGATCGCTCAGCCTGTTCACGCGTGTGAGCTTCCGCCCTCGCGATCCAGGGGTCGATTCCACCGATCCCACCGATCAGGGCGGGTACGGGTTCAACGAGTACCGCGTCGTCGGCACGTTCCGCGAACCACGTCCCTTCGACGCACCCGGACAAGCGCAGGTCACGGGCTTTCTCGAGCAGGCCATCCGATCGAGCTTCAATTTCAGACGTCAGGGTGCCCGTGTTGACTACGCACGGAAGGTGGGCGAGTCGCTCACGGTGAGCGGCCGCTACGCATTCGATCACACGACGCTCTTCGACGTGCAGATCGCACCGGAGGATCAGCTGCTGGTCGATCGTCTGTTCCCTCAAGTGCGGCTTTCGACGATGACGATTTCGACCCTCCGCGATACGCGCAACGACGTGATCGATCCCCAGCGCGGCGCGGTGACTGGCATCGACGTGACGGTGTCGCCCCGATTCGCCGGTTCGGAAGTCGGCTTTGTCCGGACATTTCTCCAGGGATTGACTTATCGCCAGTTGCCCGGCGCTTCGCGCTTCGTGCTGGCGGCGGGCGCAAGAGTCGGTCTCGCAGTGGGGTTTGAGCGGGTCGTGGCGCAGCTCGACGAAAACGGGCAACCGGTGATCTCGGAAAACGGTGAAGGGTTGTCCGTCACCGTCAAGGATCTTCCAGCGAGCGAACGGTTTTTTGCTGGGGGCGACAGCACCGTCCGCGGCTTCGTCCTCGATCAGCTCGGCGCCGAAAATACGCTCAACGATGAAGGATTTCCCACGGGCGGCAACGCGATGGTCGTGTTCAACCTGGAACTGCGCACGCCCTACTGGAAAGGCTTGAGCACGGTTGTGTTCGCCGATGCCGGCAACATCTTCGCCCGTGTGAGCGAGGTGCGTCTCGGCGAGATCCGGCCGGCCGCCGGTTTCGGCATTCGCTATCGCTCGCCGCTCGGACCGCTCCGGTTCGATCTCGGTTTCAATCTCGATCCGCGAACGCTCCGCGGCGGCAGCCGCGAACGCACGGCGGTGTTTCACATTTCTCTCGGTCAGGCGTTCTAGACTAGTGGACGCACGGGCAGGACCTCGGCGCCGGCAAGCCTCGCTCCGTCGTACGTGAGCAGGTGTTCGCCCGATCTGGGTCAGGTTCAGCCCGAAGTGCATGAGTGGGGGTATGCGCCGAATCAGTAGTAGCCACCGCAGCGTTCGGGGCCGAACTGACCTGGTGCGTCGCCGCGAATCCAGCCGTGACCGTCGCGTTTGCCGGTGATAATCCTTCCGATACAGGCCACTGACCGTGCGAACCACAACTGGTGCGGCGACGGTTCTTTTCTCGCTCGTCGCCGTCGTGATTGGCTCTCCAATGCGGAGTGTTCAGCCGGAGCTCATCGAGCGCACCGTCGCCATCGTCGGCGGCCAGGCGATCACGCTCTCTGACGTGCGTGCCGCACTGGGACTAGGCCTGATCGAGCGGCCACCGTCGGGCGATCCGATACCGGTTTCGACGCGGCGCCTCGTCGATCGCACGCTCGTGCTGCGAGAGGTCCAGCGCTACTCGCCGCCCGAGCCTTCGGACGCCGCCGTCGATGCGCGTGTTGCCGCCATTGTCGCAGGGTATCGCGATGTCAGCGCGTATCGGGACGCGCTCGAGACCGCCGGCTTCGACGAGGACCGGTTGCGCGCGTGGATGCGCGACGAGCTGCGGATCGCGGCTTACCTCGATCAACGGTTTGCCGCCGCTGGTACGCCGAGCGACGACGATGTGGCGGCGGAATTTGCGCGGCGTCGCGAGGAATACGAGAAAGCGGGGCAGTCGTTCGAGGCTGCGGCGCCGTCGATTCGCGCACGACTCACTGCCGAGCGCCGGGCGGAGCTTGTCGCCGACTGGATCGCGGATCTGCGCCGCCGAACACCAGTCGTCGAGCTGCTCAAGCCGTGAGGGGCCGTCGGTCAGACAGCGCGCTCAAGTGACCGTACGAGTGCTGGCCGCGTAAAAGGCCAACGCCACCTCGCCTGCGTTGAACAGCGCGTGACTGATGACGCCCGGGATGACGTTCCGGCGCCACACATAGATCGAGCCCCAGAGCGCGCCGAGCATCGCCGTGACCACGACAGCGTCCCATCCCTGCACCAGGTGCCCCAGACCGAAGCCGGCGCTCGTGACCACCACGCCGAGCCGTGCGCCGCCGAGGGCCTGATCGAACCGGTGCAGCAGAAACGCCCGCTGCAGCTCCTCGCGCACGCCGCCGGCGATCACCACGAGCAGGACGAAAGTCGCGACCTGGACCGGCGACGCCATCATCGATTGAAAGGGGTTCTCGGCGACGTTGCGCAGGATGGGCGCCAGCGTCTGAATCACGAGCTGCAGCAGCAACACGACCAGGAACACGACGCCGACAAGGGCCAGGCCGACGGCTGCCTCGCGCGCCGGCCGGCCACGCTGCAGGAAGACGTCGCGCGGACGGTCGCCACCTAGACGCAACAGCAGCAGGATCAGCGCGAGGAGGACGACCGTGTCGATGCTCGACATCAGGTAGACGAAACGCTCCGACAGCCGGCCGTCACTCGTGCGGGGCGCAATCCCGGCCTGCCCGAGGAGCCCGCCGATCACAAATTGCGTCGGGAATTCGGAACAGAGCAACACTTCGCCCAGGGCGCGCTGCCACGTCATGCGCCGCCGCGGAACCGGCGGCGGCGGCAGATTCGCGGCGCAGGCAGAGCGGACGAGTCTTCCTCTGGCAGCACGGCTACCCGATGGTACACTCGGAAACGTGGGCGACATGCCGAAGAGCACTCCGGAGCGGGTGTTGATCGTCGAGGACGATGCCGCGACTCGAACGGGTCTCGCGGAGCTCGTTCGCACGTGGGGCTTTGCCACCGACGCAGCTGCCGACGGCGAAGAAGCGCTCAAGCTGGTCACGACGTTCCGGCCGGCGATCGTCGTCACCGACCTGTTCATGCCGCGGATGACCGGTCTCGAGTTGCTCAAGGCGCTCAAGGACGAGGACATCAAAGTCATCCTGCTCACGGCGCAGGGCTCGGTGGAGACCGCCGTCGAGGCCGTCAAGGAGGGCGCCGAAGACTACCTGACCAAGCCGGTCGATCCGCAAAAGCTCAAGCTGCTGCTGCAGCGGATCGCGGAGCTCAACGCGCAGAAGCGCGAGAACGAAGTGCTGCGCCGGCAGCTCCGCGAGAAGGGCACGCTTCGGCCGCATCGTCGGCAACAGCCCGTCGATGCGGCGGATCTATCAGGTGATTGAACAGGCAGCCCCCACGCCGGCGTCGGTGCTGATCATCGGCGAGTCGGGCACCGGCAAGGAGCTCATCGCGCAGACCATTCATCAACTGAGTCCGCGCACGTCGGCGCCGTTTGTCGCGATCAACTGCGCCGCGATTCCGGAAACGCTGCTCGAGAGTGAGATCTTCGGCCACGAGCGCGGCGCGTTCACCGGCGCCATCGATCGCCGGGCCGGCTGTTTCGAGCTCGCCGATCGCGGCACGCTGTTTCTCGACGAGATTGCCGAGATGCAGCCGGTCACCCAGGTGAAGCTGCTGCGGGTCGTGCAGGAGCGCCGCTTCCGCCGCCTCGGCGGAAGGGTCGAGCAGGAGGTGGACGTCCGCGTCATCGCCGCCACCAACATGAATCCGACGGACGCAATTCGCGACGGCAAACTGCGCGACGACCTGTACTACCGACTCAACGTCTTTACCATCGAGCTGCCGCCGCTCCGCCAGCGCAAGGAAGACCTGCCGCTGCTGATGCAGGCATTCATCGACGAATTCAACGTGCGCGACCGCAAGCAGATTCGGACCGTCACCCCCGACGCCAAACGGATGCTGGACCTCTACGACTGGCCGGGCAACGTGCGCGAGCTGCGTAACGTGATCGAGCGGGCGACGATTCTGGCGCGCGGCGAAATGATTGAGGCGCAGCACCTGCCGCGCTTCGGTGCACCAACCCGAACTCAGGAGTCCACGCCGTCGGGCGTGACGATCACACCTGGCATGACGGTTGATGAAGCCGAACGCCGGCTGATCCTCGCCACGCTGGAAGCGGCCGCGGGAAACAAAACTCGTGCGGCTGAGATGCTAGGGATCAGTTTGAAAACGCTACACAACAAGCTGAACCGGATGAAAGAGGCAACGTAGGGATTCGGTCCCTTCATGGCTCTATCGATCAAGCAGAAGCAGATCCTGGGCGTCACGTCGATCGTGGCGCTGGTGGTGGTCGTCCTCAGCGTTCTTCAGCTGAGCGCGCTCGCGCGCGTCCTGCTGCAGCAAAGCCAGGAGCGCGCCGAAGTTCTGGCCAACACCATCTACCATCGCGCGACCGAGGTCGTCACCTTTCAGGAAACCGCCTACGACGAATTGCGCCGCGCGCAGGCGGTGCACGCGACGCTCGAAACCGCCATCTACTCGGAGAACGTCACCTACGCCGCCATCGTCGATCACACCGGTATCGTCGTCGCACACAACGATCGCGCGCGCATCGGCGAGCGGCTGCCCGAAGCGGGTGATCTCGCCGCGGTGCTGCACGCCGACCGCCTCACGCAGCTGCGCGCGATCTACTCGACGCGACGCGCACGCTCGAATGGCGACAGCCGATGCTCCTCAACGAAGTGCCGTTCGCCGAGATCCGCATCGGCTTGTCGCCGCTTCTCGTCCGCAACGAGCTCGACGACTGGCTCGGTCCCGCGGCGTTCACCGCGGTCGTCGCGCTCATCAGCGCGCATGGTCGTCGCCGTCCTGCTCGCGCAGATCGTCGTCCGGCCGATTCACGTGATTCGCAGCGGCCTCACGCGCCTCGGTCAGGGCGATCTCGGCGCAACGCTCGATCTCAAAGGCGACGAGTTCAAGGAGCTGGGCGACGTCTTCGCGAGCGTCAGCAACCAACTGCAGCGCGACGCTTCCCGCCGGCGCGCAGCGCTCGCAGCTGCTCGAGCTGTCGCGGCGCGTCACCGCGCTCGGCCGGTTGACGGCCGGCGTGGCGCACGAAGTCAAGAATCCGCTCAATGCGATGACCATTCATCTCGAGCTGCTCAGAGCCAAGATGGGGGCCGGACCGGCGCGCAGGGAACCAACGATCATCTCGAGGTCATCGGGCGCGAGATCCGCCGCCTCGACGACGTCGTACAGGGATTCCTGAAGTTTGCCCGCCCCGAGGAGCTCACGCTGCAGCCGGTTGCGCCGTCTGCGTTGATGGGCGACGTGCTGGAGATGATCGAGCCCGAGGCGCGAGCCGCAGGCGTGACGCTCGAGCGCGATTGTCCGCCGCAAGTGCCGCGCGATCGAGGCCGACGCCACAATTCTGCGTCAGGCGCTCGTCAATCTGGCGAAGAACGCGATTCAAGCGATGCCGGACGGCGGACGGCTGCTCGTGTCGTGCAGGGCGTCGATCGGACGGCCGCGTCGAGATCCGTGTAAGCGATACCGGCGTAGGGATCTCACCTGACAACCTCGCCAAGATCTTCGACTTGTATTTCACGACCAAGCAGTCGGGCACCGGCATCGGGCTGTCGCTCGTATACCGCACCATTCAGCTCCACAACGCCGACATCGACGTGGAGTCCACTCCAGGCAAGGGCACTACGTTCATCATCAAGATGCCGCCGGCGCGTGGCGAGGCCGTGATGCCACCGAAGAGTTCGACATTGACTGATCTGCGCAAGGTCGAGAACCTGTAAACTTGGCAAAGTGCAGGCGCTCCGTTTCTTCCCCGCGGCGCTGATGCTCGCCGTGCTCGCTGCTGGTTGCGCTAAGGTGCAGGCGCGCACCGAGCCGGTCATGCCGGAGCTCGTGCCGCCGCCGCCGCCGACGCGGATGGTGGAAACCTACGCCGAAGAGCCGCTGCAGACAGTCAGCCCAAGTCCCGCGGACACAGCGCTGAGTCAGCCTCCCGTCCGCACCACCGCCAAGCCGACGACCCAGCGCGCCGAGAACGCAGTGAAACCGGAGCCGGAGCCGACTCGCACAGAGCCGGAGCGCCCGCCGGCGCCGCCTCCGTCGTTGACACTGCAGCCGGCGCCCGGGAGCGAATCGAAGACCGAGTCGTCGATCCGTGCGCTGCTTGGCCAGGCCGCGCGCGACCTCGGGCGGGTCAACTACGCCTTGTTGAGCAACGATGGCAAGGCACAATACGACATGGCGCGGCGCCTGATGCAACAGTCCGAAGAAGCGCAGCGCAAGGGCAATCTCGTGTTCGCTGGCAAGCTCGCCGACAAGGCCGCGACGATGGCGGCCGTTCTCATTCGCTGAATGACGCGCTTCGTACCCGGCGGACACATTGCTTGCGGTTCCCGCAGGAGTAACGTTGTCGCTCCGCGATTGAGGATTCTGCTTGCCGTGTTGCGCCATTCGAGCGAAAATAAAGCGAATAACAGCGAATTGCTTAAAGTTCACGATATCTAGCGTCTGACCTAAAATAAATGCGCAAGATGTAGTGGTTTACACGCTTGACATCGATAACGCTCGGGCGCATATTGGGCGTCGCGCGAAAAAACGGCTTGGTCGCCGGCGACTCCCAGCTCGCAGGTGCCAGGTTGAACGACGCAGGGACAGCCGCGACACCTCGAGACGACTACAACACGCGCACTTACAGACACTTAGAGGTCGACAATCGTAGAGTGGGTTGATGCCCCTAGAGGGGAGGGGTGTCCTCACACGGAGGAAGAACAATATGCACGAAGGCGCTGCTCCGAAGATGGCCGCCGCAGCTAGCGGACAGGCGGTGACGTCTGCGTCGAGCTCGGAAACCGAAGCTACGCAACGGGCGAAACGCACACAGGCGTCGGCACCCGGACTCGAGTTCCCGAGATTTTTTTCCACGGCCGGCGTGGACCCGTTCGACGAGTTGGACTGGGAGCTTCGCGACGCTGTGATCGGCAACGAAAAAGGCAGCGTGGTGTTCGAGCAGCGCCAGGTCGAGATGCCGAAGCCCTGGTCGCAGCAGGCCACGAACATCGTAGTCTCCAAGTATTTCCGCGGCCACGTCGGATCGCCCGAGCGTGAGCGCTCGGTCAAGCAACTCGTGGGCCGCGTTGTCGAGACCATCACCGAGTGGGCGCGCAAACAGAAGTACTTCGCCTCCGACGAGGCGCTGGCGGCGTTCAGCGGCGATCTCAAGCACCTGCTCGTGCAGCAGAAGGCCGCGTTCAACAGCCCCGTCTGGTTCAACTGCGGGTTCGAGAAGGCGCCGCAGTGTTCTGCCTGCTTCATCAACTCCGTCGCCGACACGATGGAGTCGATCCTCACGCTCGCCAGGACCGAAGGCATGCTCTTCAAGTTCGGCTCTGGTACGGGCAGCAATCTCTCGGCGATCCGCTCGTCGAAGGAGCTGCTCGCCGGCGGCGGCACCGCCTCTGGTCCGGTGTCGTTCATGAAGGGCTTCGACGCGTTCGCCGGCGTGATCAAGTCCGGCGGCAAGACGCGTCGCGCCGCCAAGATGGTCATCCTCAACACCGAGCATCCCGACATCGTCGAGTTCATCAACTGCAAGGTCGAGGAAGAAAAGAAGGCGTGGGCGCTAATCGACGCGGGTTATGACGGCTCGTTCACGGGCACCGCGTATTCGTCGGTGTTCTTCCAGAACTCGAACAACTCGGTGCGTGCGACCGACGAGTTCATGCGCGCCGTCGTGGACGACGGGCTGTGGCAGACGCGCGCGGTCACCAACGGCGAGGTGATGGACACCTATCGCGCACGCGACCTCATGCGGCTCATCGCCGAAGGCACGTGGGTGTGCGGCGATCCCGGCATGCAGTTCGACACCACGGTCAACGAGTGGCACTCGTGCCCGAACACGTCGCGGATCAACGCGAGCAACCCGTGCTCGGAGTACATGTTCCTCGACGACTCCGCCTGCAATCTCGCGTCGCTCAACCTGATGAAGTTCCTGCGTGACGATGGCGAGTTCGACACCGAGGCGTTCAAGGCCGCGTGCCGCACGCTGATCACGGCGCAGGAGATCCTGGTCGACAACTCGAGCTACCCGACGAAAGCGATTGAGAAGAACAGCCACGCCTATCGTCCGCTCGGCCTCGGCTACGCCAATCTCGGCGCGCTGCTGATGTCGCGCGGTCTGCCCTACGACAGCGATGCCGGGCGCGATTACGCCGCCGCAATCACGGCGCTGATGACGGGCGAGGCGTACGCGCAGTCGGCGCGAGTGGCGCGCGATCAGGGCGGCCCGTTTGCCGGTTACGAAGCCAACCGCGAGCCGTTCCTGCGCGTCATGCGCAAGCACCGTGACGCCATCAAGGGCATCAACGGCAAGCACGTACCGGCGGATCTCTACAACGCCGCGCGGCAGGCGTGGGACGACGCGGTGGAGCTGGGCGAGGATTTCGGCTACCGCAACGCGCAGGCGACGGTGCTTGCGCCGACCGGCACCATCGGCTTCATGATGGACTGCGACACCACCGGCGTCGAGCCGGACATCGCCCTCGTCAAGTACAAGAAGCTCGTCGGCGGCGGGATGATGAAGATCGTCAACACCACGGTGCCGATGGCGCTGCGCCGCCTCGGCTATGCCCAGTCGCAGATCGCCGAGATCGTGCAGCACATCGACGAGAAAGAGACGATCGAGGGTGCGCCGCACCTGCTCGAGCGCGACCTGCCGGTCTTCGACTGCGCCTTCAAGGCCGCCAACGGCGAGCGCTCGATTCACTACATGGGCCACATCAAGATGATGGGCGCGACGCAGCCTTTCATTTCGGGCGCGATCAGCAAGACCGTGAACGTGCCGAAGGAAGCGACGATCGAAGAGATCGAGCTCGCGTATCTCGAGAGCTGGCGGCTCGGGGCGAAGGCGATCTCGATCTATCGCGACGGCTCCAAGCGCACGCAGCCACTCAACACGTCGAAAGACGCGAAAGCGACGCCGTCGGCCGTGGTCGCGGAGGCGGCGGCCGCCGCCGTGGCACAGCGGACGCCGGTTCGCCGCAAGTTGCCCGACGAGCGGCAGGCGCTCACGCACAAGTTCGACATCGCCGGCCACGAGGGCTACATCACCGTCGGTCTGTTCGAGGATGGCCAGCCGGGTGAGATCTTCCTCGTGATGGCGAAGGAAGGCTCGACTATCTCCGGCTTTGCCGACGCGTTCGCGCAGGCGATCAGCTACGCACTGCAGTACGGCGTGCCGCTCCAGGCGCTGGTGGACAAGTTCAGCCACGTCCGCTTCGAGCCGTCGGGAATGACGAAGAATCCCGACGTGCGCTTCGCCAAGTCGATCGTCGACTACATCTTCCGGTGGATGGCGTCGAAGTTCCTCTCGCCGGAGGCGCAGTACAACGCCGGCGTCAACAATCGCGACGACGTCGCCGAGGCGGGCGACCCGGTGGAGCTGCCGAAGGCGGCGATCCCGGCGCCGGCGCGGCCGCGCCCAAGCGCGGCGCCGAAGACCGCGGCGTTCGCGGCGATGCAGAACCAAGAAGACGCGCCGCCGTGCTCGACTTGCGGCTCGATCATGGTCCGGAGCGGCGCCTGCTACAAGTGCAGCAATTGCGGGACGACGTCGGGCTGTGCATAAGCAGGGGCGTGACCGTGCCTGGTGTGCCTGAAAGTGCCTTGGGTGCCTAACGGTGCGCGCTGCTCAGGTGCGCGGTGCCTGGGGCCGATGTACTGGCGGGCTTCGGCCCGTCCGAGTAGAAGCGTGTAGCGGCGGGCCTCAGCCCCGCCGGACATGCCGATGCGGTGTGTAGTGGCGGGGCTTTTAGCCCGCCTCGATCACTGCTGCTGGTCGAGAAGCCCGCGAACGACGTCGAGCGTATCGGCCTCATTCGCGGGCTTGTCTTTTCTCCATCGCAGCATCCGCGGAAAGCGCACCGCGATTCCCGACTTGTGACGCGACGACGGCGCGATCGCCTCGAAGCCGAGCTCGAACACGTGCACGGGGTCGACGTGGCGCACCGGCCCGAATCGCTCGCGCGTGTGGCGGCGAATCCAGCGATCCAGCTCCGCCACCTCCTCGTTGGACAGCCCCGAATACGCCTTCGCAATCGGCACCAGCGCGCCGTTGTCCCACACCCCGAAAGTGTAGTCGGTGAGCAGGCTGGCGCGTTTGCCGCTGCCCGGCTGCGCGTAGATCAGCACGGCGTCGATCGTGTAGGGGTCGATCTTCCACTTCCACCAGTCGCCACGCTTGCGTCCGACACCGTAAGCCGACTCCAGCCGCTTGAGCATGAAGCCCTCGACGCCGCGTGCGCGCGACTCGCTACGCAAGGTCGCGAGCTCTTGCCATGTCGCCACATGCACCTGCGGCGAGACGCGTAGCACCACGCCCGATGGCGGGGCTGAAGCCCCGCCACTACGGGCGATCAGGTGCTCGAGCGCCGCGCGCCGCCACACGAGCGGCTCGTGTCGGACGTCGCGCACTTCGATCTCGAGCAGATCGTAGGCCATGAAGACCACGGGGACGCTGCGCGCCGTCTCCGTGACCAGCTTCTGGCGTCCGATCCGCTGCTGCAGCGCCGAGAAGGGCAGAGGCCGCTCGTCGCGAAAGGCTAGTACTTCGCCGTCGAGAACCGTCCCATCGTTGAGCCGCGTCGCGGCAGCGGCAATCTCCGGGAATCGGTGGGTGATCAGCTCCTCGCCGCGCGACCACAGATGCACGCCGCCGCCGCGCCGGACCAGCTGCGCGCGGATGCCGTCCCACTTCCACTCAATCTGCCAGCCGGTAATCTCACCGAGCGTCTCGATCTCGCCTTCGAGCGGCGACGCGAGAAAGAACGGATACGGCCGCGAGCGATCGTCCACGCTCTCGCCGTGCGCCATCAGACTGCGGAACCACTCCGCGGTCGGCTGCCACTCGCCCATCAACCGCGCCGCGATCGTCGTGGTGGGGAGTTGAGCCGCCTGCGCCAGCCCCCGAACGACGAGGGTTTGCGAGACGCCGAGGCGCAACTCGCCGGTCATCAGCTTCAGCAGGATGAAACGCTGCCAGCGGTCGAGCGTGACGAGCCACTCGGTGACGCGGGCCCGCTGCGCCGGCGGATCGAGCTGTTTGAGAGGCAGGATGCGATCGTGGAGCCAGGAGGCGAGACTGATGTCAGACGCCTCCGCCGGACCCGAAGGTCCGCCGCTGGCGGAGGGCGAGGCCGCCTGATCGAGCATCAACGCCGCGGTCTCGGCCCCATCGCCGACGATCGAGTAGCACTCCTCGAGCATCCACTCCTCGAAGCCGGTCGCGACCAGCGTCCATTCGCGAATCGAGGCGCTCGGGATGAGCCGCTTGAGCCGACGGCCGGTGAGGAAGAACACGGCCCACGCCGCGTCTTCGGGCGGCGCAGAGGCGAAGTATTCGGCCATTGCGTCGACCTTGAGATTGGTCGACGTCGTTTGATCGATGCGCTCGAACAGCCGCGCAAAGCGGTTCATGCCCGGCCCGGGTCTTCGGAGCCGGCTTCGCCTTCCCAGGCGGTACGGATCACACCGCTTTGCAGACCGCGACCGGCAAGGAACCGCGCCAGCGCCTCCGCGTGGCCGTGCGTGGCGAGCAGGCGCGAGGCGCGCGTTTCCGCAATCGTATTGATTAGCGCGGGCCAGTCGGCGTGATCCGAAAGCACGAACCCGCGATCGAAACCGCGCTGCCGGCGCACGCCGCGCACCCGCATCAGGCCGGACGCGAATCCATCGGACAAATTGCCGAGGCGTCGCATCCACGGCGTGCCGCGGGCCGAGATCGGCGCCAGCACCAGCTCGCCGGCGCACGCGGAGCCGCGCGGCCGCTCGACGAGATGCTCGGTCTCGAGCATGGGAATCCCCGCCGCGCGATACGCGTCGATCATCGACAGCATCATGCCGTGCACGAGCACGCGGCGATCGGTCAGACGTGTCAGCTCGGCGAGCACGCGCTGTGCCTTGCCCAGCGTGTAGCAGAAGAGCACCGAGGCAAGGCCGCGCGCGCGGTTGTCGTCCCACCACCCGACGATGTCGCGCATCACGGACTCGGTCGGATCCCAGCGATAGATCGGCAGGCCAAAGGTCGATTCGGTCACGAACGTGTCGCAGCGCACGGGCTCGAACGGATCGCACGTCGGGTCGGCGGCGCGCTTGAAGTCGCCGGTGACGACCCACACGCCCTCGCCGCCTTCGATGCGGATTTGCGCCGAGCCCAGGACGTGGCCGGCCGGATGAAGGCTCACGCGCGCGCTGCCAATCGTAGTCGACGCGCCATACGGCAGCGACTCGATCGCGGGCGCGCCCCACAGACGGCGCTTCAGAAGCGGCGCACACGGGTCGGCGCACAGATAGGCCGCGCTGCCGCCGCGCGCGTGATCGCCGTGCGCGTGGGTGATGACCGCGCGGGCTACCGGCGCCCACGGATCGATGTAGAAGTCGCCCGCCGCGCAGTACAGGCCCGCGGCCGTCTCTGTCAGCACGTGTGTCAATCATGTAGCATCGTCTGGTGCACAGTCACGTGCCCGGCACGTCCGATCCGCTCCCCGGTGTGCTCGACCAGTATTGGGGCTACAGCACGTTTCGTCCGCACCAGCGCGAGACGATGGACGCCGTCGTCGCCGGCCGCGACTCGCTGCTCGTGCTGCCGACAGGCGGCGGCAAATCGCTGTGCTTTCAAGCGCCAGCGTTGGTGCGCGACGGGCTGGCGCTGGTTGTCTCGCCGCTGATTTCGTTGATGAAGGATCAGGTGGACACGCTCATCGCCAACGGCGTGCCCGCTGCGTACTACAACAGCACGTTGTCGTCGGATCAGAAGGCAGCCACGTCGGCCGGCATCCGCGAAGGGCGGTACCGGCTGCTGTACGTCGCCCCAGAACGTCTCGTTGGCGACGGCGGCGAGGCCTTCGTGTCGTTTCTCGCGTCGCACGGCGTGAGCTTCGTTGCCATCGACGAGGCGCATTGCATCAGCCAGTGGGGACATGATTTCCGGCCGGAATACCGGCAGCTTCGCCAGTTGCGCCAGCAGCTGCCGGCCGCCAGTCTTCATGCGTTTACCGCCACCGCGACGGCTCATGTGCGCCGCGACATCGTGTCGGAGCTGGGGCTCGCGAATCCGCTCGAGCTCGTCGGCTCGTTCGATCGGCCTAATCTGGTATATCGGGTACTGCCTCGCGCCACCGTCAAGCATCAGCTCCTCGATGTGATCGATCGGCACCGCGGCGAAGCGGGCATCATCTATTGCCCGTCGCGCAAGGACGTCGACGCGCTCGCGGCGTGGCTCATCGAAAGCGGCCATCGCGCCCGGCCTTACCATGCCGGCCTGGACGATCGCGAGCGGCACGCCAACCAGGACGCGTTTCTCAACGAGGACATCGACATCGTCGTGGCGACAGTCGCCTTCGGGATGGGGATCGATCGATCGGACGTGCGCTTCGTGATCCATGCCGGTGCGCCGCAGTCGCTCGAGCACTATCAGCAGGAGTCGGGCCGTGCCGGCCGCGACGGGCTCGAGGCGGAATGCGTGCTGGTCTATTCGGCGGCCGACTTTCTGAAGTGGCGCGTCATGCTCGAGCGCAACGGTGAGCTGAGCGAGGAGCGGCGCAGCCTGCTGCGCGACATGGAGCGCTACGCGGCGCGCGTCGGGTGCCGGCACCGCCACATCGTCGGCTACTTCGGGCAGTCGTACGATCGGAACAGGTGCGGCGCCTGCGACTACTGCCTGGGTGAGCTCGAGCCGATCACCGATCCGATCACCGTCGCGCGCAAGGTGCTGTCGGCGGTGGCGCGCGTCGGGCAGAGGTTCGGCGCGGCGCATGTCACCAACGTGCTGCGCGGCAGCGACGCCGAAGGCGTGAAGGCGCGCGGGCACGACACGTTGAGCACGTTTGGCCTGTTCCGGACGGCCACGGCGGAGGAAGTGCGGGGATACATCGATCAGCTGCTCGCGCACGCGCTCCTGCGGCAGACAGACGATGATTATCCGGTGCTTCAGCTCACCAGCACAGGCGCGGCGCTGCTCAAGGACGCGGCGAGCCTTCCCGATCTCACGCTGTCCCGCCAGCGCCAACCGGCGAAGGGCAAGAGCTCTCGTTCTTTCCGTGACGATGCGTCCTGGGACGGCGTCGACCGCGACCTGTTCGAGCGGCTGCGGACGATGCGCTCGAATATGGCGCGCGCCCGCGGCGTGCCGCCGTATGTGATCTTTCACGACACGACGCTGCGCGATCTCGCGCGGCGCAAGCCGCGATCGCTCGAAGAGCTGCACTCGGTCTATGGCATGGGCGCGCGGAAGATCGAGCTGCTCGGGTCGGCGGTCCTCGACGCGATTCGTGGAGCGTCAGCGTGAAAATCGAGGATGAAGTCGACAAGCTCTATCAATTGCCGCTGAAGGAGTTCACGCCGGCCCGCAACGCGCTCGCGAAGCAGGCCGACGGCGACCACGCCGCCGCGGTGCGCGCGCTGCAGAAGCCGAGCGTGCCCGCCTGGGCGGTCAATCAGCTTTACTGGCGCAAGCGGGGCGTATACGACAAGCTCGTCGAGGCCGCCGAACGGCTGCGCACTACGCACCGCTCACTGCTCGCCGGAAAATCCGTCGATCTGTACGCCGCCGAGGAGGCACATCGCGCCACGATCAAGTCGGCGCAACAGGAGATCAGAGACATCCTCGCCGGGGCGGAGGAATCGCAGTCGCCGGCCAACCTCACGGCGATCGCGGAGACTCTCGAGGCCCTTCCGGGGAACAGCGAAGCCCCCGGCCGGCTCACTCGTCCCTTGAAGCGAATGGGTTTCGAGGCGCTGGCCGGTGTGGCACCGCGCGCCGCCGGCGCGCCGCCACGAAAGCTGACACTCGTCAAGCCTGGACCGAAGCACCCGCCAAAGCCCGAGATCTCCGAAGCGAAGAGGCGAGAGATCGACGCCATCGAAGAGCGGCTGAAAGCGGCGCACGTCGAGGCGCGGCAGCTGCATGCTGATATCGAGCGTGCGCGGCGCGACGTGCAACGGGCAGAAGCGTCTCGCGAACGCGTGGCGCAGGAGTTGGAAGAGGCGGCGGAGAAGGTCAAGCAAGCGCGGGCGGAGCTCGCGGCGCGCGAGAAAGCGCAAAAGAGCGCGAGCGCGGAGCTGGCAAAGCTGGAGGAGAAGCTCGAAGGGCTTCGCACATAATCTGGGTGCCTACGGGTGCCTGAGGCGCCTTAACGTGCCTTAAGGTGCTTGCCCTGATCCCTGATCCCTGATCCCTGATCCCTGATACCTGAAACCTGATCCCTGAAACCTGAAACCTGATATATGCCGATCGATTTGCTCTCAGGATTCGACTGGACTACTCCTTTCATCGCCGATGCGTGCGTGATGCTCGGCTTGCCGGTTCGCGTCGGTCCGCCGGGGCTGCGGCAATTGATCGCCGGGTCGAGAGTCGCCGGCCCGGCACGGCCGGCGCGGCATGCCGGAAGCACCGACGTGTTCCTCGAAGCGATCGCCGCGGCCACTGCGGGCAGCGTGCTCGTGATCGACAACACTGGCCGTACGGATGAGGGTTGCATCGGCGATCTCGTCGCCGGCGAGGCGTTCGTCGCAGGCTTATCGGGGATTGTCGTCTGGGGCACGCACCGCGACAGCGCCGCCATCCGGGCAATCGGGATGCCGGTCTGGTCGCTGGGCACCTGTCCGAACGGCCCGCTCGAACTGCGCACGCGCAGCGCGCATGCGCTCGAAGCCGCCTCGATCGGCCACCACGTAACGGTGACGCTCGACGACTTCGTCTTCGCCGACGCCGACGGCGTCGTTGTCATCACCGCGGCCGATACGCGGCGGATCATCGCGGCAGCCCGCGAGATCGCCACGCGCGAGCAGGCACAGGCCGAGCGGCTGCTCCGCGGCGATCGCCTGCGCGACCAGTTGCAACTCGATGCCTACGTGGCGAAGCGGCGGGAGGATCCGGCGTACACGTTTCGTGCCCATCTGAAAACACTCGGCGGCGCGATCGAGATCTAGTCACGTTGGTTCGTCACGTGGGTCGTCGCGTGGCCTCGGAACGTTGGTCCGTGACGTGCGAACTGCGTGCCGCCCCAGGTTTACGCGCTCCATCCCTGAACCTTCCGTGTCGAACCAGCCTTTCGAACCTGCCGTGGCGGACCGTGCCCTTTACCTCGGGCCACCCTATGTAGTAGATCTACTAAGCCATGCGCCGTCTCAGTATCACCGCCGTCAGCGTGCTGCAGGCGATTGCCGACGGATTCGAGTACCGGCTTCGACGTGATCGATTCCACCGGTCTTCCCAGCGGCACTGTCTACCCGGCGCTCAGCCGCCTCGAACGTGACGGCTACGTCAAGTCGGCGTGGGAAGACGAGCATCGCGCACACCGCGAGGGACGGCCGGCGCGACGCTACTACCGCGTGACGGCGCCTGGTGTGCGTGCGCTTTCGGAATCTCGCGACTACTACCGCAGGCTGGCCGGCCTGGCGAGGGCGCGCACGTGATGCCGCGTCCGTTTCATGTGCGGGCGTGTGACGCCCTCATCCACGGCGCGGCGCCGCTGGTGCCGGGCGACCTTCGCCGCGACTGGCTGCGCGAATGGCACGCCGAGGTCGCCTATCGCTCGCGCCGCGATGAAGGCTGGTCGCTGGTCGTGCGGGCGCTGGGCGCCTTCGCGCACGCCGCCTGGCTGCGATGGGATCGTTGGAGGCTCGAGATGCTGCTGCAGGATGTGCGCTATGCCCTGCGAACGCTGATTCGCAAGCCGGGGTTCGCCGTGGTCACCGTGATGACACTCGCGCTCGGCATCGGCGCCAATGCGACGATCTTCAGCGCGGTGCGCGCCGTGCTGCTGCGGCCGCTGCCGTTTCCCGAGCCCGAACGTCTGATTCAGGTCTCAGCAACCAGCGTGAGGAACCCGAATGCGGTTGGCGGCACGGCCTCGCCGCCGGAGTTCGTCGACTGGCGGCGCGACAGCCGGTCGTTCGCCGAGATGGCGGCAATCAGCCCAGGCGCCTATGCGCTGACCGGTCAGGGCGCCGCCGAGCAGCTCACCGGCGCCAACGTCACAGGCGGATTCTTCGGTGTGCTCAGCGTGCCTGCGCTCTACGGCCGCACGCTGACACTGGACGATGAGAAGACGGGAGCCGAGGACGTGGTGGTGATCGGCCACGGCTTGTGGTCGCGACGATTCGGCGCGCAACCCGACCTCGTAGGTCGCGCGATCAGGCTCGAAGGAACCACCTATCGGGTCGTCGGCGTCATGCCGCGCGGCTTCGCCTATCCGCTCCGTGCCGAGGTCTGGATTCCACTGCGCTTCACCGAGCGCGACCTTGCGACGCAGCGTGGCGCGCACTACCTCGACGTCATTGCCCGCCTGCGCAGTGGGGTTTCGCCGGCGCAGGCGCGTGAGGACATGGATGCGATCGCGCTGCGGTTGGCCGCCGCGTATCCGGACACCAACAGGAACTCGCGGGTTGCCCTGCACGTCCTGCGAGACGCCCTCGTCGGCGACGTGCGGCCCGCACTGCTGATGCTGCTCGGCGCCGTGGCTTCGTGCTGCTGATCGTCTGCGTCAACGTGGCGAACCTCGTGCTGACGCGCGCGCTCGGGCGCACCCGCGAAATGGCGATTCGCACCGCCATCGGCGCGGGCCGCGGCCGGCTGGTCCGCGGCGTGCTGGTCGAAAGCGTCCTGCTCGCGGTCGGCGGCGGCGCTGCCGGGCTGCTACTCGCGGTCGTGGAGCATTCGCGGTGTCGCCGCCTGCAGCAAGGCCTCGGCATACCGCTGCTCGAAGACACGCGCGTGGACTCGTCCGTCGTCCTCTTCACGGCGGCGATCTCGATCGCGCCGCGCTGCTGTTCGGCACGTTGCCGGCATGGCAGACGTCGGCGATCGGACAACTCGCGCAGCGCCTGCGCGAGGACGGCGGCAACACCACAGGCGATCGCAAGCGCCAGCGCGTTCGCGGGTTTTTGATCGTCGCCGAAATGGCGCTCGCCGTCGTCCTGCTGATCGGCGCCGGCCTGCTGATGCGCAGCTTCGTGCGGCTGACCTCGGTCGAGCTCGGATTCGATCCCCGCGGCGTGCAGACGTTCAACATCTCGCTTCCGGACACGAAGTACTCGCAGCCGCAGCAGCGCGCCACGTTCGTGCAGGCGCTGACGGAGGCGATCGCGAAAAGGCCGGGCGTGCAGGCCACTGGCGGCGATCTTCGGCATGCCACTGACCAACTTTCGCTACGTGATCTCGATGTCCACGCTCGACGGCCGCAGGCTCGACAACGACGAGCAGACGCGCCGGTCACTGCAGGTTCGCGTCGTGACCCCGGACTATTTCCAGGCGGTTGGCATTCCGATCGTGCAGGGCCGCGCGATCGGCGCCGGCGATGTGCTCGGGTCGTCGTATGTCGTCGTCGTCAACGAAACGGCCGCGCAACGGGCTGTGGCCCGGCGCGCCGGCGCTGGGGCACGAATTCACGCTGGGCACGCGGATGGGGCAGGGCGGCGCAAACGCGGGCGGCACGGTCGTCGGCGTCGCGCGCGACGTGCGCGATTACGGTCCGGCGCCGCCGGTGCGGCCGACGGTGTATCTCGTCGCACGCGCAGTTTCCGGTGGGCTTTATGACCATTGCCGTGCGCGGAGCCAGCGGCGCTTCCATTCCCGTCGAATCGCTTCGCGCGATCGTGGCGGAGTCTCGACTCGGAGCTGCCGATGTTCAGCGTGCGGACGATGGAGCAGCTCGTCGGCCAACGCCGTCGCTCAGCCGCGGGTGCTATCTTTTCCTGCTGTCGCTCTTTGCGGGAACTGCGGTCCTGCTGGCCGCCATCGGCATCTACGGCGTGCTGACGCATGCGGTCTCGCAGCGCACGCGCGAGATCGGCATCCGCCTCGCGCTCGGAGCGAGGCGCGCCGAGGTGGTCGCGATGGTGGTGCGGCAGGCGGCCGGACTCGCCGGCGCCGGCCTGGTTGCCGGGCTGGCGCTGGCGCTCGCGGCGAGCGGCAGCCTGCGGACGCTGCTCTTCGGCATCGAGCCGACCGACGTCCCGACCTACGTGACGGTGGGTCTCGCGCTGCTTGCGGTCGCGCTCGTGGCGAGCTTCATCCCGGCGCGCCGCGCGGCCGTATCGATCCGGTAACCGCCTTGCGGTACGAATGAACGTTCCGCGCTGAACTGCCGTCGAACGCTCGTAAGAAGGAGCGTCTCGATGGTTCTTCACGACCTGCGTTACGGCCTGCGTCTGATGATGCGTCGGCCGGCGTTTGCCGCGATCACGGTCGCGACGCTTGCGATCGGCATCGGCGCCAACACGGCGATCTTCACGATTCTCGATCGTGTCATCCTGCGCGCCGTTCCGTTTCCCAGTCCCGATCGCCTGGTCGTGGTTTGGGAAACCAATCCGAGCCTTCCGGTGCCCGTCATGGTGGCGTCTCCGCCGACGCTCCACGACTGGCAAACGCGCAACCGCGTGTTCGACGCCATCGGCGCGTTCCGCTGGCGCAGTGTGACCATCAGCGGCGGCGGCGACCCCGAGCAGTTGCGCGGCGCCACCGTCACCGCGCCGCTGCTGCGAGCGCTGGGAATTCAGCCGAGGTCCGGCCGCCTCTTCCGCGACGAGGAAGATCGGCCGAATGCCGTTCCCGTTCTCCTACTCAGTGACGCCCTTGCGCGCCGGCGATTTGGCGCGGGCGTGCAATCCGGTCGGCCACCAGCTCTCGATCGACGGCGTGCCGCACGAAGTCGTCGGCGTGATGCCGGCGGGCTATCTGGCACCGCCGCCGGTCGTGTTTCGCGGCCGGCCGCCAGCGGAGCGCGCGGAGCTGTGGGTGCCGCTCGCCACCGATCTCGCCGGCGGACAGCGCGGCGCGCACAACCTCACAGTCGTCGCGCGCCTCCGCGACGGCGTGTCGATCGACGCCGCCGAGCGCGATGTCAAGCGCATCGCCGCGGAAGTGGCGCGCGAGCATCCCGACTATCGCGAGTGGAACGCGCGCGTCGTGCCGCTGACCGGATGGGTCACCGAGTCGTCCCGCCGATCGATGACGCTGCTGGCCGCGGCCGTCGGTTTCGTGCTGTTGCTCGCGTGCGCGAACGTCGCCAATCTGCTGCTCGCGCGCGGCGTCGGCAGGCGCCGGGAGTTTGCGATTCGCACGGCCCTGGGCGCCGGCCGGCTGCGGCTCGCGGCGCAAATCATCGCGGAGTCGGTGGCCTTGGGGATCGCGGGAGGTTTGGCTGGCATCGCGCTCGCGGCGGGACTCGATCAAGCTGATCGTGACGCTTGGTCCGTCGACCGTCCCTGGCGTTCGTGACGCGGCGCTCGACTCGCGCGCGCTGCGCGTTCGCGGTTGTCGATCTCGCTGGTCGCGGCGACGCTCGCCGGTCTTGTGCCCGCGCTCCGTGTCATGAGCGCGCGTCTCAAGGAGTGGCTGACCGAGCGCGGCGCGGGATCGGGCCCTCGCGCCTTGCGGATGCAGAAGGCGCTCGTCGTCGGCCAGATCGCGCTCGCGATGGCGCTGCTCGTCAACGCCAGCCTGCTCGTCGAGAGCTTTCGCCAGCTGCGCTCGGTCGATACGGGGTTCCGCGCCGAGCAGGTGGTGACGGGCAAGGTGCTGTTGCCCGCATCGCGTTATCCCGATGCCGCTGCGCGGACCGCGTTTGTCGAGCGGCTCCTGAGCGCGGCCCGCGAAACACCTGGCCTCGCCGCGATCGGCGTCGCCGACGTCGTGCCGCTCGTCGACAACCGGCAGGGCACGGCATTCTGGCGCACGGATCGGCCCCCACCGGAAGATCCGACGCGCAAGCTCCGTGAACTTCGCGATGGTCAGCGACGGGTTTTTCGAGGCGCTCGACATGAGGCTGCGGGCCGGCCGCTTGTTCACACCCGCCGACACGACCGCAACCGAGCGCGTCGTCGTGATCAACGAGCGGCTCGCACGGCAGGAGTTTGGCAGCGACGATCCGATCGGTCGCATGGCGCGTGTTGGCCTGTCGACGCAGGCGCCGTTCGAAGTCGTCGGCGTGGTCGCCGACGACCGGCACATCGGGCTCGACGCCGATCCCACGCCGACGTTCTTTACCTCCTATCGGCAGGTGCCGAATGCCCGCGAGGTCTCGCTGATCGCCAAGGGCGAGGGTGACGGCGCGGCCCTGCTCGCCGGCACTTCGCGGCGTCGTCAGGCGACTCGATCGCCGAGATCCCGTTCTATCAGGTGCAGACCATGGAGCAGGTCGTCAGCGCCTCGGTGGCAACACCGCGGTCGCTCGCTTGGCTGCTCTCGGGCTTCGCCTTGTCGGGTCTTATCCTGGCGGCGATCGGCGTCTTTGGCGTGCTGAGCCACGCGGTTACCCAGCGCACTCAGGAGATCGGCGTGCGCATGGCGGTTGGCGCGGCGCCGATGCAGGTGCTCGGACATGGTCCTCGGCGAGGGCCTGTTGCAGGTCGCGCTCGGGATCGGCGCCGGTACGGCGATCGCGCTGGCGACATCGCGTCTGCTTGCGGGCCTGCTCTTCGGCGTTCGAGCGGCAAGCCTTGCACCCTACGTCGCGGTGGCGTCGTGCTGACGCTCGTCACGATCGCCGCGTGCGTGGCGCCGGCGCGGCGGCGATGCAGGTCGATCCGGTCACGGCGCTCCGCGCCGACTAGTCGACGGTTGTTACTTCTGTGCAGAACTGTCGGATCGCTGCCGTATTCCGCCGAGAGTCTCTGCAGCGCGCGTGAATCGAGTGAAGAGCGTTCGTTTATGATCGTGGAGGAATGCACCGGCAATACTTCCACGTCGGCGACCGCACGATCGCGTACTTCGATTCCTCGCCCGCGGAGGCCGCAGGCAACGTTGTCGCTTTGATCCACGCCTTTCCCCTTGCCGCCTCGATGTGGGAGCCGCAATTCAAGGCGCTGCCTCCGGGCTGGCGCCTGATCGCGCCGGATCTGCGTGGATTCGGTGGATCGACGCATCGATCGGGAGTCCGGCCTCGCCGTCGATGGACGATTACGCGACCGATGTGATCGCGCTGCTCCAGGAGCTCGGCGTCCGGCGTGCCGCGATCGGCGGCTGCTCGATGGGCGGGTATGTGACGTTTGCGGTGTTGCGGCAAGGCGCCGCACCTCGCGCGCGCGATCGTGCTCGCCGACACGCGAGCCGGCGCCGACACGTCCGAAGGACGCGCCAACCGTCGCACGCATGCTGGCGCGTGGTCGATCGCGAAGGCGCCAGTCGGCGTCGCTGCGCGAGATGATGCCGAAGCTGCTCGGCAAGACGACGCACGAGGCGCGCAGCCCGACATCGAGTCGAATATCCGTCGGCTCATCAAGCAGCAATCGGCGCCGGCGATTCGAGGCGCGGTGATGCGGATGATGGATCGACCCGAGTCGTTTGCGACGCTCAAGAGCGCTCGATGTCCCGGCGTTGGTGGTCGTCGGCGAGGAGGACACGCTGACGCCGCCGGCCGAGTCGCAGAAGATGGCGGAGGCTGCTTGCCGCACGCTGAGCTGGTGGTGATCCCGCGGGCCGGGCATCTCGCCAACCTCGAGCAGCCCGAGGCGTTCAATCGGGCCTTCGCACGGCTTTCTCTCTCGTTTATAGTGCTCTGCATGCGCTGGCTGTTGATCCTCGTCATGGTGGTGGTGATCGTTCGCGCCGGTCTGCGCGCCCAGGATGGCGCCGCGCCGCCTGATCTGGTCAGGGCCTGCATCGGCCGCTCGACGAGCTGCTCGATGTATACGTTCGCGACGGGTTCGTGTACTACAACGCGCTGCGCAGCGACCGTGCGAAGCTCGATCAGTACATCCGCGCGCTCGACGGCCCGGCGGCGGCGCAGCAGGCCAAGGGCTCACGCGAAGAGCAGCTGGCGTTCTGGATCAACGCCTACAACGCCTTCGTGCTGCAGACCGTCGTCAATCACTTCCCGATTCGCGGGCGTGCAGGCGAGTACCCGGCGTCGAGTATCGACAGATTCCGGGTGCGTTTGAGAAGCTGACGTTTCGCGCGGCCGGGCGCAGTGTCACGCTCGATGGCATCGAGAAGGAATCCTGACGCCGCTCGGCGACGCCGCGCGCATTTCTCGCGCTCGGCCGCGGTGCGATCGGCGGCGGGCGGCTGAGGAGCGAAGCTTACGATCCGAAGCGGATCGAACAAGCAGCTCGAAGAGGTGGCCGGCCGAAGCGGTCAGACGGCGCGAAATCGTCCGCATCGATCGCCTGAACAAGCAGCTGAGCGTAACGCCGCTCTTCTCGTGGCGTGAAGCCGCGTTCGTGGCGGCCTATGCCGACAAAGCGCACGACATCTTCAAGCAGCGCAGCCCGCTCGAGCGCGCAGTGCTTGGCTTGATCCAGCCGTATCATCCTGACCGTCGAGGCCGAGTTTCTCGAACAGAACACCTTCAAGATGGTGTTCCACAACTTCGATTGGCGTCTGAACGATCTGAGCAACCGTCCGCCCGACGGGTTGTGACCGATCCGAGACGGTAGGCACTCGACGGCAACGCCCGATCGTTCAATCAGAACATCCGCGACTGGCAGCCATCGACGACGACCGTCGTTCCGCTAATCCAACTCGCGCGCGAGGAGACGAGAAACGCTACGACGTCGCCGACTCCTCGGGCCTGGCCGAAGCGGCCGAACGGCAGCTCGCGCCTGACGAACTCGGCGATGCCTTCCGGATCGGCCTGCTGCCGTTTGTGCCACGATCCGCCTTCGAACAGGATCGATCCCGGAGCGACGCCGACCACGCGGATGTTGTCCTTGGCGAGCTGCTGCGCGAGCGACTTGGTCAGGCTGATTTCCGCGGCCTTCACTGCGTTATAGGTCATCCGTCCGCCTGCCTCGCGGCCGAAAATCGACGAGATGATCACGATGACGCCGCCGCCTCGCTGCCGCAAGATGCGGTAGCGCCGCGCGCGACGCGCGAACCGTGGGGTAGAGCGTTTGATCGAACGCTTCCTGCCACTCGCGTCGGTGGTGCTCTCGAGATCGGCGCCGCGCGCGAGGCCGACGTTGTTGACGAGAATGTCGAGACCGCCAAGCATCGTCCACGGTCCGATCGATGAACGCCGTCGACGCCATCCGCTGTGGCGAGATCGTCCGTCACGGCCACGACGCGAGCGTTGTCGCGCGCGGCGGCCGCTGAGTTCTGACCGCGGCGCTGTTGCAGCCGCTCGGCGCCCTCGCGCCGAAATCGCGACGTGACACCCTTCGGCCAACGAGTGCCTTCGCGCTCGCGTATCCCAAGTCCGCGGCTGCCGCCGGTGATGGCCGCGACCTTACCCGTGAGCTCCAGATCCATCGGGTCAGAAGGCCTGCGCCGCCGCGCCGACCGCGCGAGCGGAACGCCGAACCAGTAGATCGGAAGCCCCGCCAGCACCACGGCAAAGGTGATCGAGCGTCCACTTGGGATCGGTGACAGCGCGTTGATCACCAGATAAACCGAGGTGGCGATGAACACCGCGGGCACAACGGATACCCGATCACTTTGTAGGGACGGCTCAGATGCGGCTGGCTGCGGCGCAGCCGATAGATCGCCGCGACGCTCAGTCCGTAGAACGGCCACATCGCGAGCACGAACGTGTCGGTGAGCTGCTCGAAGGTCTGCGTCATCACCATCGCGACGCCGAGGACGCGCGGCAAGCGGGATTGCCACCCACGGCGTGCGGAACGTCGGAGTGCACCGCTGCGATCTGCTTGAAGAACAGCCGATCGTCGGCCATGGCGAAAAAGATGCGCGGCGACGCGACCATGCTGCCCATGAGCGATCCGAACGTCGAGATCATGACCACAACTGAGATGACGGCGACGCCGATCTGTCCGAACAGCGCCACCATCGTGTCGGCGGCGATGAGCCGTGAGTCTGCACGTTCTCGATCGGATTGATGTAGAGATAGGCGACGATTCGCCGCCAGATAGATCGCGATGATCATCGAGCGTGCCGAAGATGATCGCGCGCGGCAGATTGCGCTGCGGATCTTTGACTTCGCCGCTGGCAAACGTCAGGTCGGCGAACCCGTCGTAGGCCCACATCACCGAGATCAGCGCCAGGCCGAACAGCCCTGCCTCGACCGGCGCCGTTCGACGCGAGATGCGACCAGCTGCCGCCGGCATCGCTGCCGAGGAGAAACGGCGGCGAACACGAGGAACGCGAGCGCGCCGAACTTCGTGATGGTCGAGAGTCCCGCGAGCAGCGCACCGAACTGGACGCCGACGATGTTGGTGAGGGCGGCAAAGACGATCGCCGCTGCCGCCAGGTAATCGGCCCACGCGGGATGGAGCCCCGGATCGATCGCCGAGCGAGCGCAGACAGATATTCGCCGAACACCGACGAAATGCCGCCCAGCGCGGCGGCTCGGATCAGCACGAGTTGCGCCCATCCGTATAGGAACGCGTAGGGACGGCCCCAGCCCTCGCGCAAATACACATACATGCCGCCGGTCTCCGGCATCGACGCCGCGAGCTCCGCAAAGGCGAGCGCGCCGCACAGCACGATGAGCCCGCCGATGATCCAGACGCTGAGCATCCACACCGGATCGGGCACGCGGGCCGCGATGCCCGCGGGCGTGCGGAAGATGCCGCCGCCGATGGTGATGCCGATGACGATGCCGATGGAGCTCCAAAGGCCGAGCCGGCGCACGAGGGTGGGCATAAGGCGTCAATATAGCGGACGAACTGCCCGAGTGTCAGGTAACGCCGTCGCCGGTCGTAGCGATCCGTGACTCGCCAGGCCGGAAGCCTTCGCTCCTTCGGACCCCGGGCTCCTTGACTGATCGCGTCGCTCGCAGGATGCGCACGCACTGCACGTCTGTCATGGCCCGGCGACCTGTCCACAACTCTCGCACGACGCGACCGCCTTTCGCCCGGCTAAGGAGATCGATTTCAGGCCGCACTCAACGACCGCCCCCGGCCCGCATCGAAAGAGTGGCGCTCAAGCGCGCTCGAGCGTCTCCGCCGGGGCTGGCTCGAGCGGCCGGATACGCCCGAGGCGCGATCACCGCGGTCAGGCGCCTGCCCGCGGTCGAGGCGCGCTACGCGGCCTTTCCTGAATCGCTCGACCCGCGCTTGCGCGGAGGCGCTCGAGCGGCGCGGCATCACGCAGCTCTACAGCCATCAGGCCGAAGCCATGCGCTCATCTCATCGCCGGCAAGAACATCGTCATCACGACGCCGACGGCATCGGGCAAGACGCTCTGTTACAACGTGCCGGTCCTTGATGCGATTCTGAAAGATCCGGCCACGCGCGCGCTTGTATCTGTTTCCCACGAAGGCGCTCGCGCAGGATCAGATGGCGGAGCTGCACGAGATCGCCGGCACGCTGAGCGAACTTGGGGCGGCGCGACATCGGCGTGCATACCTACGACGGCGACACGCCGCAGGACGCGCGCCGTGCCATCCGCACGCGCGCGCACGTCGTGTTGAGCAATCCCGACATGCTGCACTCGGGCATCCTGCCGCACCATCCGCGCTGGGCGAAGCTGTTCGAGAACCTGCGCTACATCGTCATCGACGAGCTGCACGCGTATCGCGGCGTCTTCGGCAGCCATCTGTGCAACGTGCTCCGCCGCCTCATGCGCGATGGCGCGGCACTACGGATCGGATCCGCAAATCATCTGTTCGTCGGCCACGATCGCCAATCCTCGCGAGCTCGCCGAGCGCCTGGCCGAGCGTCCGTTTTCGCTGGTTGAGCAGAGCGGCGCGCCGCGCGGCGAGAAGTTCTTCGTCTTCGTCAATCCTCCGGTGGTCAATCGCGAGCTCGGCATCCGACGCTCGTATCTGGCGGAGACGCGGCGCGTGGCTGGCGAGTTCCTGCGCCGCAATCTGCAGGTGATCGTGTTCGCGCAAAGCCGGCTGGCGACGGAGATCCTCACCACGTATCTCAAGGAGGACTTCGAAGACATCCCGGGCATGCCCGAGCTGATTCGTGGATATCGCGGCGGATATCTTGCCGCTGCGGCGGCGCGAGATTGAACGCGGGCTTCGCGACGGCCAGGTGCGCGGCGTCGATCTCGACCAACGCGCTCGAGCTGGGCATCGACATCGGCGCGCTCGACGTGGCCGTGCTCGCCGGTTATCCCGGGCACGATTGCGTCGACCTGGCAGCGCGCCGGGCGCGCGGGCCGGCGCGCGGCGCGGTCGGCATCGGTGCTGGTGGCCTCGAGCGCGCCGGTGGATCAGTTCGTCGTTCGCCATCCCTGGTATTTCTTCGACGCCTCGCCCGAGCACGCGCTCGTCAACCCTGACAATCTGCACATTCTCGTCAATCACGTGAAGTGCGCGGCGTTCGAGTTGCCGTTTGCGAGCGACGAAGCAGTTTGGCGCGGTGGACGTGCAAGAAGTGCTCGCGATCCTGCAGGAATCGGGCGTCGTGCATCTGCTCCGGGTCGGAAGATGATGAAGAAGGCAGCGGGCAATGGCACTGGACGAGCGAGTCGTATCCCGCCGAACGCCGTCAGCCTTCGATCGATTTCGTCCGACAACTTCATCGTCGTCGATCAGACGAGCCAGCGCCGACATCATCGGCGAAACCGCGTTCACAAGCGGGCCGTCGACGCTGCACCCCAAGGCGATTTACATCGTCGAGGGACGGCTGTTTCAGGTGGAGAAGCTCGATTTCGAAGGCCGCAAGGCATACGTGCGCGTCGGTCGATTGCGATTACTACACAGACGCCATCACGAATACCAAGGTGAGCATCCTCGATCGGATTCGCCGCCGACGCGCGGTCTGTCGCGCACCACGGCGAGGTCCACGTCGTGTCGCGTGTCGTAGGATTCAAGAAGATCAAGTTCTACACCAACGAAAACATCGGATCAGGCGAGCTCGACTTGCCGGAGCAGCAGATGCACACGACCGCCTACTGGCTCGAGGTGCCGCCGCGAGTTGCTGGCGCGCTGCCGTACGCCAGCGACGATCGCCGCGACGGTATCTTCGGGCTGGCATTCGCCATGAAGCAGGTGGCCACGCTGATGCTGATGTGTGATCAGCACGACATCGGCTTTTCGGTCAACTCGGCAGACGAGGGCGCGGCGACGGTTCAGAACAGCCGCTCCACCGACGCCCCGCGGATTTTCATCTACGATGCGTATCCTGGCGGGATCGGGTTCAGTGAGCCGCTCTTCGCCATGCACGGGGATCTTCTGGCACGCACGCGCGAGCTGATTACCACGTGCCCATGCGAGAACGGATGCCCGAGCTGCGTTGGCCCGGTGGGGCAGAACGGTCCGCTGGCCAAGACCGTGGCCGTTGCGGATATTGGAGCTGCTACGCGGCGAGCTGAAGCCGGCCACTGCACGTGTCGACAGCGTCGCTGAAGCCGCCGCCGCAAATGGCGCGACAGTCGGCGACGACGTGCCGTTTTAGCCATGGCCATCGCTCGGCTGATCGCCTCCGCGGGAATCGTCAACATTCCGCATCATCCCGCCGGATGTCCGGATCCGTGACATCGAGCGGCCGACGACGCTGGCCCATGCGGTCGCGACGCGCATTCGCGAATCGTCTGCTCGAACGAACCGCGCAGTCGTTCTCGGCGGCATGGTCATCGAGCGCGCTGAGGGCGCCGATCATCGTCGTCGATCGTCATTACGCGGTCGATCGGTCGCATGGCCGCGATCCGGATTGGCGAGGTCGTCGAAACGCTGCAGGTCGGGCCACGAGGCGACTCGGCGCGCTGCCGTCGCGCGTGGCCGTGCAGGAGCTCGCGGCCGCGTTTCGATGCCGACCACGGCGCCCCGGCTCTGCTTTTCCTCGATCATCGAAACAACCGGCCTGGCCGGCGGCGCCGGGACGCAGGCGTTTCTCATCGGCTGCGCAGTGATCGAGGGCGACGAGCTGCTGGTGCGGCAATTCCTCCTGCCAGGCTTCGAACATGAGCGCGCGCTGCTCGCCGAAGCTGCGCGATTGGGCAGCACCGTCAGGGCACGCTGGTCACGTTCAACGGCCGTTCGTTCGACGTGCCGCTGATCGAGACGCGATACTCGTTTCATCGACTCGATTTCCGCTCGCCGAGCGCCGCACATCGACATGCTGCACGCGTCGCGGCGGCTGTGGAAGGAACGTCCCGCCGTTGCGGGTCCGCCGCTCGACGAGGACAGCTGCAAGCTGTCGGTGCTCGAGCGCCATCTCGCCGGCGTGCACCGCGTCGGCGACGTGCCCGGGTTCGAGATTCCGTCGCGCTTTTTCCGATTCGTCCGCAGACGGCAATGCCTTTCCGCTCGAGGCGGTACTCGAGCACAACCGCATCGATCTCGTCTCTCTGGCGCTCGTCACCGCGCGCGCCATCCGCCTGATCGAGCGCGGCCCGTCGGCGACGAAGCATCCGCGCGAGTGTCTGGGCCTGGCCGGCTCTACGAACATGCGCGAATGAAGGATCATGCGGAGGCGAGCTACGTGCACGGGCGGCATCGACGGCGGCGCGGTCGGCACGCGAAATCGACGTGCGCGCCGATGCGTTGCGGCGCCTGGCGCTCTCCGGCGCCGGGCCGGCCGGATGGCGGAAGCGGCCGCGGCGTGGGCCGAGATTGTCACGTTTCCCGGATGTCCGTCGTCGATTCGCCGTGAAGCGCGCGAAGCGCTGGCGATTCATCATGAGCACCGTTCGCGCGATCTGCGGACACCGCGAAGGTGTTCGTGCTGGATGCGCTGGCCGAGAACCCGGCGCCGCGATGGCGCGCCGGGCCGAATACCGGTTCAGGCGCCTTGAAATCAAGCTGGCGCGAAGCGGCCGGGCCGCGCTCATCGATTGGACTCTGATGCCGCTGTCGTGCACGCCGAGGTTGCGAATCAGGCGGTGTAGGTAGGTCGGCTGCAGTCCAAGCGCGCGCGCGGCTTCTGCGACGTTGCCGCTGGATCTGTTCAGCGCCTCTCGAATCACCACCCTCTTGTGCGCCGCGACGGCCGCATGAAAGCCGGAGCCGGCCTCTTCGGTGCTCGCGCGCTCGAACAGCACTTCGGGAAGATCTTCGGGTTCGAATCACGGCGCTTGATGCCGAGCACCACCGCGCGCTCGATCGCGTTCTCCAGCTCGCGCACGTTTCCTGGCCAATCGTAGGCGCGCAGAAGCTGCCTTACGGCAGGTGCGATGCCGCGGACCAACCGTTTACACCGCGCCGCGTGCTTGCGCACGAAGTACATCGCGAGCAGCAGGATGTCGTCGCTGACGCTCGCGCAGCGGCGGCATCACGAACGAGACGACGTTGAGGCGGTAGTAGAGATCCCGGCGAAAAGCGCCATCGGCGATTGCCTGGTTCAGATCGCGATTGGTTGCGGCGATGACTCGGACGTCAATCGGGAGCGGACGACGGCCACCAAGCCGTTCCACCACGTGGTCCTGCAGCACGCGCAGCAGCTTGGCCTGCAGGGCGGGAGCGAGCTCACCGATTTCGTCGAGAAAGACCGTGCCTCCGGCGGCGAGTTCTAGGCGCCCGCGCTGCTGGGCGACGGCGCCGGTAAACGCGCCGCGCTCGTGGCCGAAGAGCTCGCTTTCGAGCAGGCCCTCCGGGAGCGCGGCACAGTTGATCGGCACGAAAGGTCCGCGTGCCCGCGGACCGTTGGCGTGGATCGCCCGCGCCACCAGCTCCTTGCCGGTTCCGCTCTCGCCCTGGATGAGGATGGTGGCTTGCGTCGGCGCGACGCGCGCGATGAAGGCGTACACCGTCTGCATGCACGGCGTCTCGCCGATCAGATCATGGTCGATGGAGCCGGCGCGCTGCAGCCGTGCGTTTTCCGCCTGCAGCGATTCCATCGCCCCGACCCGATCGAGTGCGAGCCCGCCGATCGATCCAATTGCCGCCACGAGATGCAGGTCGTCTTCGCTGAATGGAGTGTTAGCGCAGCGTGCCATATAGATCGCGCCCGGTTCACCGCTCATCAGCGGCGCACAAAGCACGGCGCGCGCGGGCGCCGCGTCGATGTGTGTGGCGGCGGCGAAACGCGGATCGTCGGGAAGGTCGTTGGCCATCACGGCGACGCGATCTGCGATCGCGCGGCGCGCGATCGCGCCGCTCACCGACGTCAGAAGGCCCCGCCGCTCCATCGCCACGGCGCGCGGCGAGTCGGCATCATCGTCGTCGGTCACGATGGCGGCCAGGTCTGCGCTGACGGCGTTGAGCGTTTCTTCGAGCAGCACCGCGTGCAGCATATCGACGGACGTCACACGCTGCACGGCGTCGCTCAGGCGCAGGAGAAGCGCGAGGTTCGACGCGGTGCGCAGTGCGCCAGCCGAGTCGTCCGGGGTAGCACGGTGGTAACGACCGCTGGCGGGCTCGAGCGCGACCGTGCTCTCGGCTGGAATCGGCGTTCGATTGTGGGGCAGGAGATCGGCGACTTCGGTCGGCAACGCGCGATTGCCGGGCTCGAAGTAGAGCAGCGCGGAATCGCCAATGCGGATCCGATCGCCGTCCTGCAGCGTGTGCACCATGACCGGCCGGCTGTTGACGAAGCACCCGTTGCGGCTCCCGAGATCCCGCAGCACTACACGGCCGTCCACGGGTTCGAGCGCACAGTGCCGGCGCGAAAGCGCGAGGTCTGCAATCGCGAGGATGCTGCTCGCGTCCCGGCCAACGGTCAGTGGCCGGTCGAGCGGGATACTCTGCCCACGTGCGGGCCCGGCGACGACGATGAGCAGCGGAGGAGGCGTCATAGGCTCTTAGCGACGTGCGGTGAGCCGAGTCGCTCCGAACGCGTGCCGGGTTCCTCGATCATCGCCAGAAGACCGACGACGGTGGCGCCCGAAGCAGATTGAGCGTGAGCTCGAGGCGGTCGATGGGCAGCCGGCGATCGGACGTGACCATCAGAAAACGCTTGCCGTCGTTGGTGACCTCGAACCCCGACTGAAATCCGGCATTCGCAAACAAGAGCTGCGGCTCGCCGATGCGCAACGCCGCGCCTGGCCTGAGCTCGGCCGTCCAGATCCCCGTCGTGCTGCCGTCCGCGATCGCGCCGCGAAAGTAGATGCGACGGCTGTCAGGCGCCCACGCCACTGCGACGGCCCCTCGCGACGAAAGCTGCTCGCGGGCGGCGCTACCGTCGAGAGCGCGGACATACGCCTCAGCGTGGCCGCTCTCGTCGGAGACATACGCGAGCCACTTTCCGTCCGGCGAAACACGCGCATTCGATTCGTCGAACGGCGAGCTCAGGTACGGCCGCGGCGGAGCGCCGCCCGGCGACGCCGTCCAGAGATCCCACTGGCCGTTCACGAGCGCGCGAAAAAACAGCGT
Organism: uncultured Acidobacteriota bacterium; assembly: GCA_963807105.1. GTDB lineage: Bacteria > Acidobacteriota > Vicinamibacteria > Vicinamibacterales > UBA2999 > DASPWV01. The sequence continues at coordinate 602,906 of CAWEAM010000005.1, forward strand.
CCGGCGATCGGGCGTCCACGATTCGGGATGTTGTGCGCGCCGTCTCGGCGGGACGATCTCTTCGTCGCCCCCGCTTCCATCTGCCGCCCGGTTGACAATGCGTGTGTCGCCGGGACCGCCTTCAGCAACAGTCAGCCGATCGTCGCTGAACCAGACCGGTGAGTGATACCGTCCGAGCGTGACCCGGGTGGCAGCCTTTCGAACGAGGTCGTAGGAAAAGACGTTGTTCTTGGCCGCGCCAACCACATAGGCCGCACGCCGGCCGTCCGGAGAGAGGCGCGCGTTCGCGTAACTGCGTGGCACAAGCGAGGTGGGCTCGACGACGCCGTTCATCTCGACGAAGGCAATCGTCGACTCCGGGCCGCCGGCGGCGCCGGGCACGTAGATCAAATCGCCTCGTGATGAGAACGCATATTCCGGCGCGCCGTCCGTTTCCTCGAGAACACCTTGAGCCACTCGAACAGGTGGGCCCGTAGCGCTCAGCGATTCGAGATCGAAGGGCATCGCGAACAGCTCGCCATCACGCGCGTAGACGACGTGTCCGGTGGGAACAAATCTGGCCGATGCCGACCCGCGGAGAAGCTCCTTGCGCGTGCCGCTTCGCAAGTCGAGCACGACGATGCGCGCCTGGTCTTCGGGACCTGTGCCCACGGTGAACAACAGGCCGCGATTGCCCGTGAGCACTTGTGGCCATCGATGGTCGTTGCCTTCGTCGGCCGGTTCGAACACAGTCACGGCTGTCGTCGGGCCGCCATCGGCCGCAACGCTGACGAGTCCTTCCTCAGGCCCCGGAGAAAAAACGATACGGTTATCCCCGCCCCAACTGGCGCCAAAAGGCGCCGGCGTGGGAGCAATCTGCACTGGTCGTCCGCCGGTCATCGGTATCTTCATCAAGCCCGCGGCCACGCTGAACCCAATCCACTGACCGTCTGGTGAGATGAACGGAATGGAGCCGCCTTCAGTGCCGGCTATGGCCACAGCCTCCCGCTCCTCGAGGACGCGTCGGTAAAGGCGCCTTCGTCCCTCAGCCCGGCCCTCGAACACAATGATCCGGCCATCCGGCGCAAAGGCCACTGCGCCAGCACCGCTGCCGACGCGCACCTGAGTTCTGAGTGTCGCGGCCATCGGCGGCGGCTCGGTGGATTCCGGCGCAGACTGACGGCCGGCGAGCGCCGAGGCGATCGCGAGCAGCACCGCTGCTGCGCCGAGCATCCATAGCGGTCGGCGTGCAGACGCCGGCGCGGCCCGCGAGGGTGCCGACACGTCGACGGTGTCGAGCGCACGGCGCACGTCGCCGGCCGATTGCCAGCGAGCGCTCGGATCTTTGGCCAGGCAGGACGCGACAATCTTGACGATCGCCGGCGGAATCGACGGATTGACTTCGCCCATCGGCGCCGGTTCGCTCTGGAGAATGGCGATCCACAGATCGCTGTGTACCGCGCCCGTGAAAGGCTTGGCGCCGGTGAACATCTCGTACATCGAAATGCCGAGCGCGAACACGTCGCTGCGCGCGTCGGCCGGCTCGCCGCGGACCTGCTCCGGCGCCATGTACTGCCACGTTCCAACGGTGTCGCCCGGGTGCGTGAGGTCCGGCGCGCGGACCACCGTGGATTGACTGGCGACCGCCGCCGCCACATTCGCCAGGCGAAGACGTGCGACGCCGAAGTCGAGGAGCTTCGGTCCGGCGGGCGTGAGCATCACGTTCGCCGGTTTGACGTCGCGATGGATGATGCCTTGACGATGCGACTGATCGAGTGCGTCGGCGATGCTGCGCGCGCACGCGATCGCTTCGTTCAGCGGCAGGCGGCCGCGTAGAAGACGCGTCGCCAGCGTTTCACCTTCCAGATACTCCATGACCAGGAAGTCGATGCCGTCCTGCTGCCCCACGTCGTAGAGCCGGCAGATGTGCGGGTGCGCAATCGCGGCGATCGCTTCCGCTTCGGCGCGAAACCGCGATCGCAGTTCTGGCGAATCGACGTAGCGCGATGCGATCACTTTGACGGCAACCGCGCGCTTCAGGCGCGTATCGACCGCGCGATACACCTGGCCCATGCCGCCGGCACCGAGGAGCGCACCGATCTCGTAGGGGCCAAGACGTGTGCCGGGGGACAACGTGATCATCGACGCTCTCGCGAAGTGAGGCGGATTATAGCGCCTCGATCTCGAGCGTGCCGTATCGGATAGCGACCCCTATCCGATTGGATATGGTTCGCGCACCCTGCGCGCGCGGCCGGTGGCCGGCCACGAGCCCTCTCCCCTGTCGATCCTGTGGTGCAGCAGCGACTTAGCGCGATCCTCTGACCGCGCGATCCAACCAACGCTTCAGGGCAGTCGCGTTGCCTCCTCACTCGTCGGCCGCGTGTCGATTCGACATTCGCCGCGGCCTGAGGGGGCATCGCAATGGATCGAATCAAGGCGTGCGTCCTGCTATTGCTCGCCGCCCGGCTCATCGCGCCGGTGGCAGCGTTCGACGCCGGGCGCGATCGGATCCTGACGCGTGTGCGCGGCGCCGATACGGAGATGCATCGGCTGATTCGCGAGGGCGATGAGCGATCGCAGACATTTCAGCAGCTCGTCGACGAAATCCAGCGATCGAATGCCGTGGTCGTTGTCGGATTCGGGCTGTGCGCCAGTGGTCGGTTTCGATCGTGCGTCTCGCACGTTTCGGGCGACGAGCGGCAGCGGCACGTGCGAATCCTCGTCAACACACGTGCGACGAGCGATCAACTGGTCGCCACCATCGCGCACGAGCTGCAGCATGCCATCGAGATCATCCGAGAGCCCGACGTCAGAGACGTCGAGACGGTTGCCGCGTTGTACCGCAGAATTGGGACTGGAAAGTGCAGCCTGGGGCTGTCAGAGATCTGTGAGACGGAAGCGGCTAAATCGACCGAGAGGCGAGTGTTGCAGGAGCTCCACGACGAGGGAAAATATCACTGACCGTCGCCGATCGACGGTGGCAGCACTGCGGGCGGGGCTCACGCCCCGCCACTGCAAGCTAGAGCCCCGCCATTACGAGACTCTGGGTGTCTTCTTCGCGGTGCCTGCCTTGGCATCCTTGGCTGCCTTGGCCGCGGTCTTCCGCTGCTCGACTGTCTGTGCGCCGTACTTCTTGGTGAAGCGGTCGACGCGTCCCTCGGTGTCGATCAGCTTCTGCCGTCCGGTGAAGAAGGGATGGCAGTTCGAGCAAATCTCGAGGTGCAGGTCCTTGCGCGTCGAGCGCGTCTTCCAGACGGCGCCACACGCGCAGTGGACTTCGACTTCCTGATAGTTGGGGTGGATTCCGCTTTTCACGTTGGTCTCCCTTGCGCCGGATCCGGGGCCGCGCGCCAGGGGAACCGAGGACGCGCCCTGCCCGCTTTCCGGCGGGATTGGCAAAGATTCAGTATAACAGTCGGACCGGTAGCGGCCGGGCGGTGGGAGATAGTTGGCGTCGATGCGCCTTTGTAGGGCCTGTGGCGCTGGTGGGCAAGCGCACCTGGAGAATCCCGCCCTTACCTCCTGGCTCTGTCCCACGCCGGCTCCTGCTGCGTGAGGCAGTGAATCGCGCCCAGACCCCAGATCAACGCGCGGCAATCGACACCGACGACACGGCGGCGAGGAACCAATGCCTGGAGAATCTCCTGCGCGCGGCGGTCGCGGCGCGGTTGACCGAACGTCGGCACCAGGAGCGCGCGATTGACGAAATAGAAATTCATGTAAGTGGCCGGCAGGCGCTGGCCGCGGTAGACGATCGGCCTGGGCATCGGCAGCTCGACAACCGAGAAGGGGTTGCCGTCCTGGTCGCGCGCAGCGCGAAGGCGCTCGCGGTTCTCGCGCAGGACGTCGTAGTTGGCGTCGGCCGGGTCCGTCTCCATGCCGATGACGATCGTCTGCTCGTCGACGAAGCGCGCCAGATCGTCGATGTGGCCGTCGGTGTCGTCGCCTTCGATGCCGTCGCCGAGCCACACGACGTGTGTCTGCCCGTAAAACGCTTTGAGCAGGCGCTCGATGTGACGCTGCGACAGACCGGGATTCCTGTTCTTGTTGAGCAGGCAGGACGTGGTCGTCAGGATCGTTCCGGCGCCGTTGAAGTCGACGGCGCCGCCCTCCATCACGATGCGTGGATAGAACACAGGCACGCCGTATTCCTCCGCGATGCGCGTCGGTACCGCATCGTCCGCATCGAACGGCGGGTACTTTCCGCCCCACGCGTTGTAATCCCAGTCGACGATAGCGGCCTCGGTGCGGCCGCGACGCTCGCGCAGGACGAAGGCCGGGCCATGATCGCGCGTCCAGCACTCGTTGGTGCGGATGTGATGAAAGGCGACGCGCCGCAGCGGCACCGATCCGCGCGCGAGCAGCTCGCGCACGATGCGCTCGTAGTCCACGTTCGGAACATTGAAATGCACGCGCTCGAAGCTGGTGATCGCCCTGATCGCGGCGACGACGTTGTGAATGCATTCCGCGTAGCGGCCGGGAAACGAGATGCCCTCGGGCCGCGGCCAGCTGATCCAGGTGCCACTGTGGCGCCGCCACTCGGGTGGAAACGAGAAGCCGTGATCGGCTGGAGTGCCTTTCAGGACACGCGGGCGAGGCATCAGCGAAAAGATACCGTAACGGATTGAGGCGTGTGGGACGGGTAGGACCGCTAACGCGGGGGGACCGCTGATGCGGGGGGACCGCTGACGCGGGGGGACCGCTGACGCGGGGACCGCTTGCGCGGTAGGACCGCTAACGCCGTGGGACCGCTTGTGCGGTCCTACCCGCAGTGCGGGTCCCACCCAAGGCTCCCACTAGGAGTGTCCCACCCACGCGCAGGGTCCTACCCGTAGGGTCGCAGAGGGTCCCACCCGCAGGGCCCCACCGCGCAGCGGTCCCACCCCGCACCCGCAAGGGTCCCACCCCGCGGGGTCCCACCCGAAGGGTCCTACCCGTAGGGTCGCAGTGGGTCCCACTCGCAGAGTCCCACCGGCAACGCCGGTCCTAATCTAGCCAATGAACCTCTTCGTGAGATCCCCGTACGCGTCGACGCGGCGATCGCGCAGGAACGGCCAGTGAGTGCGGCTGAACTCGACGCGCGCCAGGTCGCAGTCGGCGACGAGCACCGCCTCACGTTCCACGCTCGCGCGTTTGATGATGGCGCCGTCCGGGGAGGCGATGAACGACTGCCCCCAGAACTCGATGCCGTCGGGATTCACCGGCCGGCCCCGGGCGTCGCGCACAAGCTCGTGGCCGATGCGATTCGGCGCGCACACGAAGCAGCCGTTGGCCACGGCGTGGCTGCGCTGAATCAGCTCCCACGAATCGTGTTGCGCCTTTCCGAACTCTTTCTTCTCCGACGGATGCCAGCCGATGGCGGTGGGATAGAAGAGAATCTCCGCTCCCTGCATCGCCGTGAGTCGCGCGCCCTCAGGAAACCACTGATCCCAGCAGATCAGCACGCCGATCGTCGCGTGGCGCGTCTTCCAGGCGCGGAAGCCCGTGTCGCCCGGCGTGAAGTAGAACTTCTCGTAATAGAGCGGGTCGTCGGGGATGTGCATCTTGCGGTAAACGCCGGCGATCGATCCATCGTCGTCGATGACCACGGCGGTGTTGTGGTAGAGGCCCGCCGCCCGCTTCTCGAAAAGCGACGCGACGACAACGACGCGGCGCGCCTTTGCGACCTTGGTGAGCGCGTCTGTGGACGGACCGGGGATTGGCTCCGCCAGCGCGAAGAACCGGTGATCCTCCACCTGACAGAAGTACTGCGAGCGGAAAAGTTCCTGCGTGCAGATGATCTGGGCCCCGGCGGCCGCGGCTTTTTCAACCAGCTTGATTTGTCGGATCAGGTTGCCACGCGGATCTTCTCCGCAGGCCATCTGGGTGATGCCGACCCGAACCGTTCGGGGCGTGTGCGGTTCTCCCGGTACGAGATTCGAGACGCCGCGCGTGGCGCGAGCGGCCGGCGCGACAGGCAAAGGGCGGCGGCGTGGTCCCATTCTTCGAATGTACCACGAGGGTTAGACGCGCTTCGTTGGTGGGGGCTGATCCCCCAGGGAAGACCAAGGTTCCCACCCGCAAGGGTCCCACCCCGAAGGGGTCTCACCCGCAAGGGTCCCACCCCGAAGGGGCCCAACTTCCTACTTCTGCATCGCCGACAGGAACTCCGCGTTCGTCTTGGTCTTCGACATCTTCGACAGCAGCAGCTCCATCGCTTCGTTCGGCGACAGTGGCGTGAGCACCTTGCGCAGGACGTAGACGCGACTGAGGTCGTCGCGATCGAGCAGCAGTTCTTCTTTCCGCGTGCCACTTTTCTGGATGTCGATCGCCGGGAACACCCGACGATCCGCGAGCTTGCGATCGAGGTGGACCTCCATGTTGCCGGTGCCCTTGAACTCCTCGAAGATCACCTCGTCCATGCGCGAGCCGGTGTCGACCAGCGCACTGGCGACGATGGTGAGCGAGCCGCCCTGTTCGATGTTGCGCGCGGCGCCGAAGAACCGCTTCGGCCGCTGGAGGGCATTGCTGTCGACGCCGCCCGACAGGATCTTCCCGGACGTCGGCACGATCGTGTTGTAGGCGCGTGCCAGACGGGTGATCGAATCCAGCAGGATGACCACGTCCTTCTTGTGCTCGACCAGGCGCTTCGCTTTCTCGATGACCATCTCCGCGACCTGAATGTGCCGCTGCGCCGGCTCGTCGAAGGTGGACGAGATTACCTCGCCCTTGACGTTGCGCTGCATGTCGGTGACCTCTTCGGGCCGTTCGTCGATGAGCAGCACGATCAGATACACCTCGGGATGATTCGCGGTGATCGCGTTGGCGATCGCCTGCAGCAGCATGGTCTTGCCAGTGCGCGGCGCGGCGACGATGAGGCCGCGCTGACCTTTGCCGAGCGGCGTCATCAGATCCATGACGCGAGTGGAGAGATTGTCGGAGTCTGCCTCGAGGCGGACGCGCTCCTGCGGATAGAGCGGCGTGAGGTTTTCGAAGAACACGCGCTCGCGCCCGCGCGAGGGCGGCTCGAAGTTGACGGCCTCGACTTTGATCAGCGCGAAATAGCGCTCGCCCTCGCGCGGCGGGCGAATCTGGCCGGACACCGTGTCGCCGGTGTGCAGGTCGAACTTGCGGATCTGCGAGGGCGAGACGTAGATGTCGTCCGGGCCGGCGAGGTAGTTGTAATCGGGGGCGCGGAGGAAGCCGAACCCGTCGGGCAGGACCTCGAGCACGCCCTCGGAGAAGATCAGCCCTGCCTTGGCGGCGCGGGCGCGCAGGATCTCGAAGATGAGCTCCTGTTTGCGCATCCCGGTAGCGCCGGGAATCTCATGCTCGCGCGCGATCTTGGTCAGCGCGCTGACGCTCATCTCCTTGAGCGTCGTGAGATCGAGTGTTACCTGATCGGCCGCGGGGGCGGCGGTTGCGGTGGTGGTGTCTTCGGCGGCGTTGGCCGCAGCCGTGTTGCGATTTGTTCCCACAGTTCAATTAGCCCTTCGCCGGTGTGGACGGAAACGCCCAGCACCGGGCTTGCGTGTACGCGTTCGAGCTCTTTCAGATGCCGCGCGCGCTCTGCCCGCGACAGCTTGTCCAGTTTGGTGGCGACGACGGCCGACGGAACGTCCAGGGATTTGAGCCAGCCCCAGGCGTGAACGTCCGCTTCGAGTCCAGGATGCCGGCTGTCGACGAGCAACAGGACGGACAAGAGGGCAGGCCCCCTTTTCGCCGCGTCGCCGGCAGGCCTGTCCGACACGGTTTCACGTTCGGAAACAGGGGTGTGGCCCCCGCTTCGCCCGAAGTACCCGCTCGTAATGGCCTGGAATTCTCGCTGCGCCGCTTCGCGCCCACGCGTGTAACCGTAGCCCGGGAGATCGACCAGATAGAACGGCGGGATTCCCTCGGGCGCCACGCGATAAAAGTTCGCGAGGCGGGTTTTGCCGGGCGCTCCGCTCGTTCGCGCGATCTTCTGCCGGACGAGCGAATTAATCAGACTCGACTTGCCAACGTTGGACCGTCCCACCAGCGCCAGCTCCGGCAGGCGCTCTTTCGGGAAGCCCGCGGCGTCCACGGCGCTGGTGACGAACTCGGCCGAGACCTTCAAACGTGTTTCGCGGACCTGAAGGTCGGCGCTACAAGACGCTCGTAGCGCGGGCCTTCAGGCCCGCAATCCTAATGCGTGATTGTATCCGCCCCGTCGTCGTCCACTACGACGGCGGCTTCCGTCGTCGGCGCGATCGGCGTCAGCGTGCCGGCGAGCGCCTGCTTGAGCACCTCGTCCATCGTCTCGACGAGATACAGGTTCATCACGTCGAGCACGTTCTTCGGAATATCCGCCAGATCCTTTTCGTTGTCCTTCGGCAGGATGATGTTCTTCAACCCGGCGCGATGGGCCGCGAGCACCTTTTCCTTGACCCCGCCGATCGGCAGCACCTTGCCGCGAAGCGTAATCTCGCCCGTCATCGCCACGTCGCGACGCGCCGGCACGCGGGCCAGCGCCGAAACCAGCGCCGTTGCGAGCGTGATGCCGGCTGACGGACCGTCCTTGGGAATCGCGCCCTCGGGAATGTGCACGTGCACGTCGAGGCGGCGATTGAAGTCCTTGGAGATGCCGAATTCCTCCGCGCGCGAGCGCACGTAGCTCATCGCCGCCTGCGCCGACTCCTGCATCACGTCGCCGAGCTTCCCGGTGAGTGTGAGCCGTCCGCGTCCGGGCATCAGCGTCGCTTCGGTCACGAGAATCTCGCCGCCCACCTCGGTCCAGGCGAGGCCGGTCGCCACGCCCACCTCGTTCTGCTCCTCCGCGAGCGTGGGGCGGTAGCGGGGGACACCCAGATACTGAGTGACCTTCTCGGCGATGATCTCGTCGGACGTTTCCGCCCCTTCGGCGACGACCTTGCGCGCCACCTTGCGGCAGATCGAGTTGATCTCGCGTTCGAGATTGCGCACGCCCGCTTCGCGCGTGTAGCGCTGGATGACCGATTGAATGGCCTCGTCGGTGAAGGTGATGTTCTTGTCGGTGAGACCGGTGCCTTCGACCGACTTGGGCACGAGGAACCGCCTTGCGATCTCGATCTTTTCGTGCTCGGTATAGCCAGCGAGCTGCAGCACTTCCATGCGATCGCGCAGCGCCTGCGGGATGGTGTGCAGCACGTTGGCGGTGCAGATGAACATCACGTGCGACAGGTCTGTACTCGACGTCGAGATAGTGATCGAGGAAGGCGCTGTTCTGCTCGGGATCCAGCACTTCGAGGAGCGCGGCCGACGGGTCGCCGCGGAAGTCCATCGACATCTTGTCCACTTCGTCGAGCAGGAAGATCGGGTTGAGCGACCCGGCCTTCTTCATCATCTGAATGATCTGCCCCGGGAAAGCGCCGATGTAAGTGCGGCGATGGCCGCGGATCTCGGCCTCGTCACGCACGCCGCCGAGCGACAGGCGCACGAACTTGCGGTTCATCGCCCGCGCGATCGACTTGGCGAGCGAGGTCTTGCCGACGCCCGGAGGTCCGACGAACGTGAGGATGGTCGCCTTCGGCTTCTTGACCAACGCGCGCACCGCGAGGAACTCGAGGATGCGCTCCTTGATCTTGTCCAAGCCGTAGTGGTCCTCGTTGAGGATCACCTCGGCGCTCTTGAGGTCGCGGCTCTCCTTGGTCTTCTTGTGCCACGGCACCGCGATCAGCCAGTCGAGATAGTTGCGCGAGACCGTTGCCTCCGCCGACATCGGTGGCATCGCCTCGAGCCGCTTGAGCTCCTGGACGGCCTTCTCCTCGACGTCCTTCGGCATCCGCGACTGCTCGATCTTCTTCTTGAGCTCTTCGACCTCGTTGCCCTTCTCGTCCTTGCGGCCCAGCTCCTTCTGGATCGCCTTCATCTTCTCGTTGAGGTAGTACTCCTTCTGTGCCTTCTCCATCTGCTTTTTCACGCGCGACTGGATGCGGCGATCGACCTGGAGTTTGTCCACCTCGGCTTCGAGGATGCTGACGATGCGGCTGAGGCGCTCGAGCGGCGAGATGATCTCGAGCAGGTTCTGCTTTTCGTCCACACCGACGAGCAGGTGCGCGGCGATGGTATCGGCGAGCTTGCCCGGATCGTCCACGCGCACCGCGGCAATCATCGCGTCGTAGTGCAGGTTGTTCGACAGCTTGACGTACTGCTCGAACAGCGTGACCACCTTGCTCATCGTCTGCTCGACGTCGCCGGCGGCTTCTTTCTGCCGCTGCAGCACCTTGACGACGACGCGATGGAAGCCTTTGTCCTCTTTCCACTCGATCACCCGCGCGCGATCGACGCCCTCGACCAGCAGCTTGATGTTGCTGTCGGGAAGCTTGAGGCTCTGCACCACGTTGACGATGCAGCCCATCGTGTAGATGTCGTCGGCGCCGGGGTCGTCCACGGCGGCGTCGTGCTGCGCCGCGAGGAAGATTCGCTTGTCCTTCGCCAGCGCATGCTCCAGCGCCCGGATGGACGACGGCCGTCCAATCACGAAGGGCAGCATCATGTGCGGAAAAACGACAACGTCTCTGAGCGGAACGATTGGGAGCGTTTCGTAGACTTCGACCATATTTCGGGTACGCGGGACGAAGGCCCCGCGCCACTTACAGGTAGACGGGCAGAATGCCCGCCTTCACCGATCAATTATCCAGCTTTTTCGATGACTTCAAGGGCGCTGGTCTTGCTCAGCACCATCTCGCGCGTGACCACGCACTCACGCGTCTTCTTCTGACCGGGCAGCTGGTACATCACGTCCAGCATCAGATCTTCGATGATCATGCGCAGCCCGCGCGCACCGATCTTGCGCTCCATAGCCATCTCGGCGATCGCCTCGAGCGAGTCGTCGGTAAAGCGCAGCTTGACGTTCTCGTACTCGAACAGCTTCATGTACTGCCGCGTGATGGCATTGCGCGGCTGGGTGAGAATCTGGATGAGCGCCGGCTTGTCGAGCTCGTGCAGCGTGCCGACCACCGGCAGGCGGCCGACGAACTCGGGAATGAGCCCGAAGCGGATCAGATCCTGCGGCTCGATCTGCTCGAGAATGACGCCGACGTCGCGCCCCTTCTGCGACTTGACGTCGGCCTTGAAGCCGAGCGTTTTCTTGCCGATGCGGCGCTCGATGAGCTTCTCGAGACCGACGAACGCGCCGCCGCAGATGAACAGGATGTTGGTCGTGTCGATCTGGAAAAACTCCTGGTGCGGGTGCTTGCGTCCGCCCTGCGGCGGCACGTTGGCCACGGTGCCTTCCAGAATCTTGAGCAGCGCCTGCTGCACGCCCTCGCCCGAGACGTCGCGGGTGATCGACGGGTTCTCGTCCTTGCGGCCGATCTTGTCGATCTCGTCGATGTAGACGATCCCCTGCTGGCACTTCTCGATGTCGCCCCCGGCTGCCTGCAGCAGCTTGAGGATGATGTTTTCGACATCCTCGCCGACGTACCCGGCTTCGGTGAGCGTCGTCGCATCGACGATGGTGAACGGAACCGACAGCAGCTTGGCCAGCGTCTGCGCGAGCAGCGTCTTGCCGGTACCGGTCGGCCCGATCAGCAGGATGTTGGACTTGGTGAGCTCGACGTCGTTGCGGCTGCGCGGTTGTTTCTGGATCTCGAGCCGCTTGTAGTGGTTGTAGACCGCGACCGCGAGCTTCTTCTTGGTGAGCTCCTGACCGATGACGTACTCGTCGAGGAACTTCTTGATCTCCTGAGGCGTGGGCAGCGACGTGCGGACACCGCGGCTCTCGAACCGGTTGTCGTCGGCGATGATGTCGTTGCAGACTTCGACGCACTCGTCGCAGATGAAGACGGTAGGCCCCGCAATCAGTTTCCTGACGTCGTTCTGGTCTTTGTTACAGAACGAACAGCGCAGAATTTCGCCGCTGTCGCCGGTCTTCTTCACCATGAACCTACCTCTAGACTACACCCGTTTCCGGATGACGTCGTCAATAATCCCATATTCCCGGGCCTGGTCGGCCGACATGATGTAGTCGCGTTCGGTATCGTCTTGAATGCGCTTCACATCCTGTCCGGTGTGGTTCACCAGGATCTCGTTGATCCGCACGCGCATGCGCAGAATCTCTTTGGCCGCGATGTCGATGTCAGTGGCCTGCCCGCCAAGCCCGGACATCCACGGCTGATGAATCAGCACGCGCGAGTTGGGCAGCGAGTAGCGCTTGCCCTTGGTGCCCGCCGCAAGGAGCACGGCTGCGATCGATGCCGCCTGGCCGATGCAGATGGTCTGCACGTCGGGCCGGATGAACTGCATCGTGTCGTAAATGGCAAACCCGTCGGTAATCGATCCGCCCGGGCTGTTGATATACAGCTGAATGTCCTTGTCGGGGTCCTCGGCCTCGAGAAAGAGCATCTGCGCGATGACGAGGTTGGCGACGTTGTGATCGACCGGCGTGCCGATGAAGATGATTTGGTCCTTGAGCAGCCGGGAGAAGATGTCGTACGCGCGCTCGCCGCGATTGGTCTGCTCGACCACCATCGGAACGAGCTGGTTGCGCGCGTCGTGCGAGAACGGATTCATACCCACGTGACCCCTGTATATATCGGCTCGATTACCGGCCGACCTTTAGGCACCGCCGAAAAAGAGGGCCGGCCCCGTTTTCGGACGGCCTGCTCGACAGCAGGGCTGGCGGCCTAAACCTCGACAACCGTTGCCTGATCCATGACCTGCTTGAGGGCCTTCTCGCGCCGCATGCCCGCGACGAGCCGGCTCAAGCCACCCTCCTGCTCGATGCGCGCGCGAACCGCCGGCACCGTCAGCCCGCTGTTCTGCGCGTAGCGTTCGAGCTCGGCGTCGATCTCCGCCTCGCTGATCCGCACGTCGTCTCGCCGGACGACTTCGTCGAGGACGATTGCGGACGCCACCGCATCGCTGGCCGGCTCGCGTTGCCCGTCGCGAAACGCGCCCCAGTCGACGTTGGCCTTGCGCGGATCGATCCGCTGCTCCATCAGGCGGCGCGCGAAGTCTTCGACCCGCCGATCCACTTCGCGATCGATCAGCGAGCCCGGTACCGGATACGGCACGCGCGTCGCGAGTTTCTTGAGCACGTCGGTGCGCACCTGCCGCTCGTTCGACTCACGCGCCTCGGACTCGAGATCCTGCTGCACGCGATCGCGCAGCGCCGCCAGCGTCTCGAACTCGCCCAGGTCCTTGGCAAACTCGTCGTCGAGCTCCGGGACGACGCGCTTGCGGATGTCGTGGAGGCGGACCGTGTAGGCCATCTCGCTGCCCGCCAGTTCCGGCACCGCATAGTCGTCCGGATACCGCAGCCGGAACGACTTCGTCGCGTTCGGCGTCATCCCTTTCAGCTCCGCATCCAGACCAGGCGGATTCGCCTTGGCGCCGATTTCGACCGGCACGCCCTCGTGCTTCTCCTTCGATCCGGCCTTGCCGTCCTTGTCGAACGGTTGCCGCTCGATATCGACCACCAGCGTGTGACCATCGTCCGCGACGCCCGTTTCAACCGGCTCGAATCGCGCGGCACGCTCGCGCAGACGCTCGAGCGCCTGATCGACGGCGGCGTCCTCGACGGTGACGGGAGAGCGGCGTACTTCGATCGAGCTGAACTCGCCTGGATCGAACGGAGGCACGACGTCGAATTCCGCCTTGAAGGTGAGCGGCTGTCCCTCTTCGAGCTTGAGATCGCGGATGTCGGGAGAAGCGACCGGTTCGACACCACGCTCCTGCAACGCCTCTTCGACGGCGCGCTCGATCAGCTCGTGCGCGACATCGTGAAGAATCTGGCTCTTGAACCGCTGCTTGATCACCTTGGGCGGAACTCTTCCCGGACGAAAGCCGGGCAGCCGAGCCGAGCGCCCGTACTTGGCGGCGGTCTTCGCGATCTCCGCGTCGACAACATCGGTCGGGATCTCGACGAGAAGATTCTTGCGTGTTTCGTTGACGTCGAGGAGCTCGGTTTTCATGTGAGGTGTCGGTTCCAGCTGTACTGGATTTGGAGATTTGGAGATTTGATCTGCAGCCCACCGCATGCCCGAACCCGTACGCCTGAAGGCTGGTGCGAAAGGGGGGACTCGAACCCCCATAGCCTTTCGGCTACCAGATCCTAAGTCTGGCGCGTCTGCCAGTTCCGCCACTTTCGCCTGACGTCGAGCGTAGCACTCCTGCGGGTCGCCGCCAAATCAGGCGCGCGCCCTTGCACGCGGAATTACACGGTGTTTTCGCTCTCGGCCCACCACCAGAACCCGAGCGCGGCGGTCAGGAGGAGCGCGGAAAGCACGATTGTCTGAGATTGGGCGATGATGCGGTTGAAGAAGAGCGGGGAGGTTTCGGAGAGAACGGACATCAGGTCGCCGCCAATGGATACGAGACCGGCCGCCCAGGCAAGCCCGCCGAGTCCGACGACGATCAGCAACACGCCGAACGCCACGGCAATGTTGAACATCCGGTCGAGCACCTGCTCGGAGCGCCACCGTTCGCGGCGAACGCGCGCGATCACGCCATTGGTGAAGTGGGCCGGCATCGCCGGCGCCACCAGGCGCGACAGCGCCTGTTCGATCGCCCGGGCGTTGGCGAGCGTCGTCGCGCACCGCGCACATTCGGCGAGATGCGCCTGCACCTCGCCCGGCGGCTCTTCGCCAGCAGCAAGTTCTTCGATCAACGTGTCGACTTCGATGCAGCTCATGGCGATTGCTGCTCGCGTTCGAGCGCCCGTCGCAGCAGACGCTTTGCCCGATGCAGGTGCGTCTTGACCGTGCCAATCGGCAGTCCCGCGCTCTCGGCGAGCTCCTCGTACTTGAGCCCCTGGAGGTAATGGCCGTTGATCAGCAACCGATAGTGTCCCGGCAGTTCCGCGAGCGCCTTCTCGAGGCGATCGCTCAACTCGATCGCGTTGTAGGCGCCATCGAGCGCCACCGGCTCGAGGCGGCTGCCGTCGGGCCGTGCCTCGTCGAGCGAGAGCACCACCGGCTCAGGCGCGCCGCGTTCTCCGGCGACCAGATTGGCCACGATCCGGTAAATCCAGGTGGACAACCGTGCCTCTCCGCGAAAGTAGGGAAGACCGCGGTGCACGCGGAGAAAGACGTCCTGCGCGAGTTCCTCCACGCGAGCCCGATCGTCCATGCTGCGCGCGAGCAGCGCAAAGACCAGCGTCTTGTGCTGATCGACGAGCTCGCGAAACGCCTCGTCGTCGCCCGCGCGGCATCGCTCAACGAGACGCTGCTCGTCCGCGCGTGTCATCCTTTCGAGAGATTAGAACGAGTTGGGCGGCGAATTGTTTCAGCTGAAACAATCCTCGCGTGCCTCCGGTCTAATCCTTCGAGTTATGGATCCTGAAACCGCCATCATTATCGTGTTTGCCATCGCCGTGTTCGGCGGCCTCGTCGTGGTGATCTCGGGGATGCGGCACCGCGCGCGCCTGCTCGAGATGGCTCACAAGGAGCGGCTGGCGATGATCGAGCGCGGCATCATGCCGGCGCCGGAGCGCGATCCCGCCGCGTTCGACCAGACCTGGCGAACGAGCAATCTCGGCTCTCAGCGCATGCTGTCCGCAGGGATCGTGCTGACCGGTTTTGGCGTTGCGCTGGGCCTGCTCATCAGCATTGCCGGAGGCGCTATCGAATCGGGAATCGGAGTGGGCGGCGCGATTGCGCTGATCGGTCTCGCCTTCGTCGTTAACGCGAGATTCGCCGGGTCGGCGCGGCCGTCCCAGCCACTCCCACCGAGCAACCTGGGCCACCCACCACGGGTGCCACCGTCGGACTGACTCCATCCCACTGATTGCGGTGTCCGGAGTGCGTGCTAGCATCCAGCCGCCGATGAACCCACCTGCAGCACCCGCGATGGAGCCGTACCACGGCCTATTTCTTCTGAAACGGATGGTTGACGGGCAATCGCACCTGTCACAGCGGTACGCCTGTCCGAGCTGCGGACAGCTCGTGTGGTTGGCCGGCGCTTAGCGGTTGGTCACGACCAGTTCATCGATCGCTCCTCGACGATCCGACCGTGAGTTGATCGCGCGTCGGGCGGCAAAGCGGTACGCGCGCAGGCCCGCCGCCGCGGCTCGCTCGTCGCTCTGATAGAGCCGGCAGATGCTGTCCGCCGTGGAGTTGCTGAGAAGGACGCTCACTCCCCGGCGCGCCAGCGCAATGGTCGTTTCCTGAAGCCGCGCCTGATCGGCATGCGTAAAGCCCGCTGCCGTGTAGGCGCGAAAGTGTGCGGTCGGCGACAGCGGAGCGTACGGCGGATCGAAGTACACCAGATCGCCGGCGCGCGCGCGCGTCACCGCCGCCTCGAACGGCCGCTCGGCAATCTCGATTCGCGGCGTCGCCAGGACCTCCGACACCGCGCGCAGCAGCGGTTCGTCGATGATGCGCGGCGACTTGTAGCGGCCCGCCGGCACATTGAACCCTCCGCGCGAGTTCTGCCGGAACAGCCCGTTGTAGCCCGTGCGATTCAGGTAGATCAGCATCGCCGCCAGCTCGCTCGCGTAGCCGTCCGCGCGCCCGCCATCAGCCTGCCAGGCCTGCCGTCCCGGATTGAAGCGCAAGTCGCGAACGTCGTAGTAGTGCTCGCGCGCGCCGCGCGCGTGGCCTTCCGCAAGCGCGCGCAGGTGCGCGATGACCTCGTCGATGGAATCGCGAACACGTAAATAGCAGCCGATCAGGTCGGCGTTCTGGTCGGTCAGGACGACCTTCGCGCCCCGCAGCCGGCCGAGCGCCCAGAGATCGAAAAAAACGGCGCCGCTCCCCAGGAATGGCTCGAAGTAGGTCGCCATGTGGTCGGGATAGAAAGGACGGAGGTGACGGAGCAGCTGCCGCTTGCCGCCTGCCCATTTGAGAATCGGCCGTACCGGACTGGAGTCGGACGCTGCCACCGCCTGGATTCTATCGGATGGGATCGCCCGGCTCCTGTCTTCTCTCGGAGGAAGGTCCCGCCTTGGCGCCGAGTCCGCTTGCTGGAGGACCTCGAGCCTCGCACTATCGCCGATGCGTCTCAACGGTCGGCGCTCGTCTTCCTGTTTGGACGACAGCGTCGGCGCGAGCACCGCCGGCAGTCCTCAGCACGCATGAAGGACATCGACATCCTCATCGTCGGCGCAGGTCCCACGGGCTTGGGCGCCGCCTGGCGCCTCGACGCCGTCGGTCATGCCGACTGGCTGCTTTGCGAAGCCACCGCCCACGCGGGCGGATTGGCATCGTCGGTGGTCGATGAGCACGGCTTCACGTGGGACCAGGGCGGGCACGTCCAGTTCAGTCACTACGACTACTTCGACGAAGTGATGGACGCGTTGCTCGGGCGCGACGGCTGGCACTATCACGAGCGCGAGTCGTGGGTCTGGGTGCGCGATCGCTTCGTCCCGTATCCGTTTCAGCTCAACATTCATCGTCTTTCCGAGGACGACGCGGTAAACGCGATTGCCGGCCTGGTGCACGCCACACGGCGCCCGGCCGATCGTCCTGCCAACTTCGGCGAGTGGATCGATCAGACGTTTGGTCCGGGCATCGCGACGCTCTTCATGCGTCCGTACAACACGAAGGTATGGGCGCGCGACCCTGAGCGCATGGCCTGGAACTGGATTGGCGACCGCGTCGCGGTTGTGGACGTGGCGCGTGTGGTCGACAATTTTCGCTCCGGCCGCGACGACATCTCCTGGGGGCCCAACAATCAGTTTCGCTTTCCGCGGCAGGGAGGAACGGGCGCGATCTGGAGCACGCTGGCCGAACGGATCTCGGCGCGGCACCGGGGCCGGTTGATGTTCGAGCGCGCGCTGGTCTCGCTCGACACCGCCGCGCGCACCGCAACGTTTGCCGACGGCACGGTTGTGCGCTACTCCCGCCTGGTGAGCACGATCGCGCTGGACGAGCTCGTGCGGATGAGCGATCTCTCCGCGACACTGTCACCGGTGCTCGACGATCTCGAGTACTCATCCACGCATGTGATTGGCGTCGGCCTGCATGGCGCCGCACCGGCATCGCTCGCCACCAAGTGCTGGATGTATTTCCCCGAGAGCAACTGCCCCTTTTACCGGGTCACGCACTTCTCACACTATGCGCCGGCGAACGTGCGCGAGTCGTCGCGGCAGTGGTCGCTCATGGCCGAAGTCGCGGAGTCGCCGTACCGTCCACTCCGCCGTCGCGATGTCGAAGCCGACACCGTAGAGGGACTGCTCGCTACGCGACTCATCGACGACTCTTCGCAAGTGCATCACACGTGGCATCGGCGCATCGAGCGCGGCTATCCGGTGCCCTCGCTCAATCGCGACCGGGCGCTCGACGTGCTGCTGCCGGCGCTCGAGGCGCGCGATGTGCTGTCGCGCGGCCGGTTCGGCGCGTGGAGGTACGAGGTCTCGAATCAGGACCATAGCTTCGCGCAGGGAGTCGAGGCGATCGATCGCTGGCTGACCGACAAGGAGGAAGAGACGATTCACGCGCCGGACCGCGTCAATGCCCGGAAGCCCGGGCGGCAGATCGCGGGACGCGCATGAACGCATGGCCGACGCGGCGCGCGATTGCCGGAGCCGTGTCGCTCGGCTCTGATCGGCGGGAACTGCAGCCGTGCGCTCGTCGGTCGCGGCGCGATCGCGGCGGTGAGCGTCCCGCGGATCGGCGCCCATTGAACCGTCATATGATGCCTACCACGCCGAACTGAGCAACCGAGCGCGGTCGACATCTGCCGGAGGTGAACAAATGAGGCGTCCTCTTCTCATGGCCGTCGCGCTGATCGGTCTGGTTACGAGCCCGTTGGCACAGGGCGCGCGCGCGCCGCAGATCGAGTCGATCACGGCCGCCGAACTACGCGCCGACCTTTTCTTTCTCGCCTCGGATGGCATGCAGGGGCGGCTCACCAACACGCCGGAGAACGCCCTCGCCGGCGACTGGGTGCTCTCTCGCTTTCAGCGCCTTGGCCTCAAGCCCGGAGGTCACGGCGGATTCGAGCATCGGTATGCGGTGATGACAGCCGCGCTCGCCGACGGGAACGCCATGCGCATCGGTGAGAGCGGCGCGCGGTCCGAATTGCGGCTCGGCGAAGAGTTCTACCCGCACCGCTTCGCCGCGAACGCCGCTGCCGAGGCAACGCTCGCATTTGCCGGATTCGGCATCGTCTCGCGCGAGCGAGGGCATGACGACTATCGCGACGCGGTGCGCGGCCGCATCGCGCTCGTCCTCGATCGCGAACCGGGCGTGAACGATGCGGCAAGCCCGTTCGACGGCGTCGTCACCGCCGAGGTGGCGCAGCCGATCAAAAAGGTGCTCGCGGCGCAGGAGAAGGGCGCCGTCGGCGTGATTTTCGTCGAGGACGTTCACAATCAATCGGGTCCGGCGGCGAATTTCAGCGCGCAGGCCGCGAACTACTGGCCTGCGACGGCGCCGCGGGTCGAGCGCTACACGTTGAAAGCATGGTCGGACCAGATCCGAATCCCGGTTGTCCAGGTCTCCGTGCCTGTCGCCGAGCGGCTCGTCGCCGCGAGTGGCCAGACCCTGGTCGCGCTGGCCCAGTCGGCGGAAGCGCGCGGTGGCGTCACGCCCGTGCCGATCACCACGACCGTCGCGATCAAGACGAGCGTCGCGCACCAGACCGTGCCGGATCGGTCGATCGTCGCGACGATTGAGGGCAGCGATTCGCAGTTGAAGAACGAGCACGTGCTGATCAGCGCCCACTTCGATCACGATGGCGCCGATGGACCGCGCATCTACAACGGCGCCGACGACGATGGATCGGGAACGGTAGGCCTGATCGAAATCGCCGACGCGTTTGCGCAGGCGGCGAAGGCGGGTCAATCGCCGAAGCGCTCGGTGATCTTCGCGGCGTGGAATTCCGAAGAGCGCGGGCTGCTCGGCGCGTGGGCCTACGCCGAAGACCCGGTAGTGCCGCTCGATCGCATCGTGGCCGTGCTCAACATGGACATGATCGGCCGGAACGAAGAAGTGCAGGTGGGTGGAGGCACTCGCTTCCGTGGCCTCGAGCTGCAGACCGCGGAGTCGAACGCCAACGCCACCAACATCATCGGTACTGTGCGCAGCCCGGATCTGCGGGCGGCCGTCGAGAAGGCCAATCAGGCGACGGGGCTCGATCTGCGGTTTCGCTACGACAACAACATCTCGAATCTGATGCGCCGCAGCGATCACTGGCCGTTCATTCAGAAGGGCGTGCCTGGTATCTGGGTGCACACCGGACTGCATCCCGATTACCACACCATTTACGATCGACCGGAAAAGGTGAACTACCCCAAGATGGAGAAGATCGTGCGGATGGTCTACCAGGCCGGCTGGGATCTCGCGAACGCGTCGTCGCGGCCGCGGCTGCTGCCGATTGGGACGAACGCGTCTTCGACGCGATAGCCAAAGAAGCCACAGAAGCACTGAAGCATAGAAATAGTAAGCGCTGAGTTCGGCGCGAGGCGGAGCCTCGTGCCGGAATGCTCAACCGCGGCGACGTTCGTAGACATTGGCGTTTCTGAGGCTTGTTCTAATGTGCCGGTGTGGCGTAAATACGACCCGCCAGAGGTGCGTAACGCCTATATCGGCCATAGAATCAGTTCAGTAGCCATGAAACCTACACGTTGGATAACGGCCTTGTTCGTTGCGGGGACCGCTGTCGTGACCGGCGCCAGCGATTGGCCCGAGTGGCGCGGGCCGTCACGCGATGGACGGTCGAGCGAAACCAATCTGCCGGCCGCCTGGTCGCCCAAGGGTGACAACCTTGCGTGGCGCGTGCCGATTGGCAGCCGTTCGTCGCCGGTTGTTTTTGGCAATCGCTTGTACCTGTTTCAGCCGTACGGCGATCTCACCAACACCCAAGAACGGTTGGTTGCACTCGATGCTGAGACCGGCAAGCTGCTGTGGGAGCGGCGGTTCAGCATTTACCTCAGCGATGTGCCGCAGCATCGCGCGGGCTGGGCCGCGCCGGCCGTAGATCCCGAGACTGGCAACATCTACGTGATGACGGTCGGCGCGGAGTTGGTCTGCGTGTCACCGGACGGCAAGACCGTGTGGGATCGGTCGCTGCCCGAGGAGTACGGCGCGGTCACCACGCACGGCGGCCGCACCACGTCGCCGACAATCGACGGCGACAAGGTGCTCGTCAACGCCCTCGTCCTGGCGTGGGGCGACCTCAATCGCACGAACAATCGCCACTTCGCGTTCGACAAGCGGACTGGACAGACGATCTGGGTCAGTTCGCCGCAGACGCGCCACTACGACACCAACCAGTCGCCGCCGATCGTCGTCGACATCGATGGAATGCGTACGATCATCGTCGGTGGTACCGACGGGATGTATCACGCGCTCAAGTTCAACACCGGCGAGCCGGTGTGGCACGTGGACGTGTCGAAGCGCGCGATTCTCAACGGCGCGCTCTATCGCGACGGTACTGCCTACATCACTCACGGTGAAGAGAACATTGGCACCACCGCGATGGGCATGGTCGCGGCGATCGACGCGCGACGCACCGGCGAGCTCAAAGAGGACGCGTTCCGCTGGAAAACGCAGGGTTTCCTGCCCACCTTCGCCTCGCCGGTGATGGACGGCGAGCGTCTCTACAGTGTGGACAACAGCGCGATTGTCGCGGCGTTCGATCTGAAGACTGGATCGAAACTTTGGGAGCGCGGTCTCGGCACGCTGCAAAAGGGATCGCCTGTGCTCGCCGATGGCAAGCTCTACGTGGGAACGGAGAACGGCAAGTTCTTCATCCTGCAGCCGTCGGCCACCGAGGTGAAAGTGCTCGACGAGGATCTGCTCGGCATGCCGGAATCGCCGGAATCGATCGTCGCGTCACCCGTCGTCGCCGACGGCCGCGTCTACGTGACATCGATGGACGCCACCTACGCGATCGGCAAACGCGCGCCGCGAGCCTCGACCGGTGGTCGCGGACCTGCACCCGCGCGTGCGGCCGCTGCCGCAGCAGGCGCCGGACCGGTGGCGTACGTCCAGGTCTTCCCCTATGAGTCGCTGCTGGCCCCCGGCGGCAAGCAAAACTTCAAGGCGAGGTCGTTCGACGCCAAGGGCAATCTGATACGCGAAGAGCCAGCCTCGAGCGTGACGTGGAGCGTCGATCAGCTCGCCGGCACCGTCGGCGGGGACGGCACGTACGCCGCGCCCGCGGGCAGTGCTTCCGCCGGGTTCGTCAAGGCAACGGTCGGCGGCGTCGCAGGGCAGGCGCGCGTGCGCGTGATCGCGCCGCTCCCGTGGAGCTTCGACTTCGAGCCCTCCGCAACGCCCGCTGCACCGGCAGCCGATCCGAAGGCGGCTGCTGCCGCGGCCGAAGCGCCACCGACATGGTGGGTAGGCGCGCCAGGCAAAGTGTTCGAGCGCACGATTGAAGGCGCCGGCAATGTCCTGGTTCGGCCGCGCGACGAAACCGTCGGCCGTCGCGCCAAAGTACTGATGGGCCCAGCCAATCTCGTGGACTACACCATCGAAGCCGACGTGCGCGGACGCGAGCAACGGCGGCAGCGCGGCGACATCGGCCTGATCAATCAGCGCTACGGACTCGTGCTGTTCGGCAACGGCCAGAAGGTCGAGCTGCATCCGTGGCAAGCGGCCGACGAGATGACCGTACGCGTGCCGTTCAAGTGGGACGCCGACAAGTGGTATCGCATGAAGCTGCGCGTCGATCAGCAGGCGCGCGGCGTCTCACGGGTGCGCGGCAAGGTCTGGGCGGTCGGCGACCCCGAACCCGAAGCCTGGACGGTCGAGAAGCTCGACAAGATCGGCCATCGACAGGGAAGCCCGGGCATCTATGCCGACGGTATCTCCGAGATGTATTTCGATAACGTGAAGGTCTACAAGAATCAATAAGTCATGAAGCGAATCTCTACTGCTCTGGTCGTGGCACTTCTCGTCAGTGTGCCGCTTTCCGCCGATTGGCCGATGTGGGGCGGGACGCCGTCGCGCAACATGGTGTCGCCGATGAAAGGCCTGCCGACACAGTGGGACGTCAAGACCGGCAAGAACGTCAAGTGGGTTGCCGAGCTCGGCTCTCAGTCGTATGGCAACCCTACGGTCGCCGGCGGCGTGGTGATCATCGGCACCAACAACGAATCGCTTCGCGATGCCAAGCAGGGCGGCGATCGCGGCGTGGTGATGGCCTTCCGCGAGGCGGATGGTGAGTTCCTCTGGCAGGCCACTTTCGAAAAGCTCTCGTCGGGCCGCGCCAACGACTGGCCGTTTCAGGGAATTGCCTCGTCGCCGCTCATCGACGGCGGCATCGCCTATTTCACGAGCAATCGCGGACAGGTGATGGCTGTGGACGTGGAAGGGTTCCACGACAAGGAAAACGACGGGGCCGTCAAGGACGAGAAGCTGACGGGTCTGCACGATCCGGACGTGGTGTGGATGTTCGACATGATGGAAGAAGTGGGGTCGTTTCCGCACAACCTGTCGAACTCCTCACCGGTGTCGTTCCAGAACCTGATCTTCGTCAGCACGTCGAACGGACAGGACGAAAGCCACGTCAACATCCCGTCGCCGAAGGCGCCCGCGATCATCGCCCTCGACAAGGCCACGGGCAAGCTGGTGTGGGAAGACAACTCGGTCGAGGACCGGATTCTGCACGGCCAATGGTCCACGCCGACGATCGGCGACATCGGCGGCGTGACGCAGGTCGTGCATGCGCAGGGCGACGGGTGGGTGCGCGGCTACGAGGCGTTGACCGGCAAGAAGTTGTGGGAGTTCGACACCAACCCGAAGGACTCAGTGTGGCCGAAGACGCGTAACGAGGTGATTGCCACGCCCGTGATCTTCGAGAACGTCGTCTATATCGCCAACGGGCAGGACCCCGAACACGGCGAGGGCGTGGGGCACGCGTACGCGATCGACGGCACCAAGCGCGGCGATATCACGCAGAGCGGACGCATCTGGCACTACGACAAGATCCGCCGGTCGATCTCGACCGCCGCGATCAAGGACGGCCTCATCTACCTCGCCGATTTCAGCGGCTTCCTGCACTGCCTCGACGTCAAGACCGGCAAGCCGTACTGGACGCACGATATGTTTGCCGCGATCTGGGGCTCGCCGATGCTCATCGACGACAAGGTCTATCTCGGTGACGAGGACGGCGACGTCACGGTACTACAGCACGGCAAGGAGCTGAAGGTGATTGCCGAGCAGAACATGGGCAGCTCGGTCTACGCGACGGCGGTGCCGGCCAACGGCAAGCTGTTCATCATGAACCGGAACCAGTTGTGGGCGCTCGAGGAAGGCGCCAGCCTGAAACGTCCGTCCGCGCAGTGATCGAGCGGCGCACTTTTCTCGCTTCTCTCGGCGCGATCGCGGTCGCGCGCTGGGTCTACGCGCAGAAGCCGCAGCCGGCGGGCGCGCCGGCCGGCGCCTGGCCGCAGTTCCGCGGCACGCCGTCGCTTACCGGCGTCTCGGCCTCGCAGGTGCCGGCGACGCTCAAGCGGATCTGGAGCTGGGAAGGCGGCGAGATCATCGAATCGTCGCCGTCGATCCTCGACGGCGTCGTCTATGTCGGCACCGGCACGGGCGAGATCGTCGCGCTCTCGCTCGCCGACGGCTCGTTGAAGTGGCGCTACAAAGCCGGCGAGTCGATCGGCGAATCCTCACCCGCGGTCGCAGTCGGGCGCGTGTTCATCGGCGATCTCGAGGGCGCGGTGCATGCCGTGGACGTGGCCAACGGAAAAGCCGCCTGGTCGTTCAAGACGCGCTCCGAGATCAAGTCGTCGCCCGTCGTCGTCGGCGACGTGCTCCTGATCGGCTCTTACGACGGCAATCTCTATGGCCTGGGCGCCGCCGACGGCAAACAGCGCTGGACCTACAAGACGGAGAACTACGTGCACGGCACGCCGTCGGTCGCCGACGATGTGGCCTATTTCGCGGGGTGCGACGAGATCTTCCACGCGGTGAGCGTCCGCGACGGCCGTGAGGTGTTTGCCACGTCGGCCACCGCGTATACGGGCGCGTCGGTGGCGGTGAGCAGCGGTGCCGCGTACTTCGGCACCTTCGACAACCAGGTGATCGGCTTCGATCTCAAGTCGCGGAAGGTGCTGTGGCGCTACGAGCACCCCGATCGCAAGTTCCCGTTCTATTCGTCGGCTGCGATCGCCGGCGATGCCGTGATCCTCGGCGGCCGCGATCGGATGCTGCATGCGCTCGACGCCGCCAGCGGGAAGGCGCGATGGACCTACATGACGCGCGCGCGGATCGACTCCTCACCGGCGATCGCCGGCGGGCGCGTCTACGTCGGGTCGAGCGATGGCCGGTTGTACGTGCTCGACGCGGCGAGCGGGAAAGTGGTGTGGGAGTACGAAGACGGCGACGCGCTCACCGCATCGCCGGCCATCGCCTCGGGCCGAGTGCTGATCGCCTCAACGGGCGGCCGCGTGGTGTGTCTCGGCTAGGGAACGAAGGACCAAAAGCCAACAACTAGGAACGAAGAAATCGGCGCGAGTCGAGGAATTGATTCGCACCGATTCAGCCGCGCGGGCCTAGCACCTAGCACCCGGCACGTAGCACCTCAGGCACTCCAGGCACCTGAGGCACCCCTTGGATCTCGGTCTATCGGTACTCTACCGACACCACCGAATGATTGATCTTCACGCCCTTGACGTCCTTGAGAAAGGGCCTGACCTCGGCGATTGACGCGCCCGGCTTGATCTTCGACTGAAGCTCCTTGAACTTCGCTTCGTCCTCGAACAGGCCGGCCATGTCGATCTCCATCAGCGTGATCCGCGAGCCGTTGACGTAGTCGGCGTTGGTCTTGACAATCTTGCCTTCGACTTCGAGATCGATCGCAACCTTGAAGCCCTGGAACATCGCCTTCATCATCTGCAGCATCGCGGGATCGACCTGCTCCGGCGTTCCGGGCGCGGCATCGGGCGTGCCGCTGGGCCGCTTTTCGTCGAAGGTGATGGTGAGCGTCGAGCTGTTGCCCGACCGCGCGAACTTGAACGTGACCGGATCGGGATTGCTGGCCGAACTCATCTGCCCGCTCGACGAGCCCGCGAGGTTGGGATCCTGATCGACGCGCACCTGGTTGATGTCGTCGAACGCGTAGATCGCCTTCACGCCCTCGAAGCCATTGGCCCCTTTCATCGGCGTCGACGACACGAACCGGACGCCCTTGCCAAGCTTGTCCGCTGCTTGCTTGAGCTGCGCCTCGCTGAACGGCGTGCTGCCCTGCATCTGACCTTTCGGATCGATGCTGGCCATCATCCCCTTGAGCGCAGCCATGTTCATCAGCAGCGTCTGCTCCACAGTCCCGCTGCCGTCGGGCTTCACCTTGATGAGCGTGGCGGCATTGAGACAGCCCGTAAGGCACACCGTGGCGGCAGCGACGACGAGCATGCGTGCATAGTGCATAGGAGTCTCCTCAGGTAGCTCAGCGATCATACCTATACTGAGCCCGTATGAACGAGCGAACTTCGCGGACGGCACTCGTCACTGGTGCGTCCGCCGGGATCGGGCGGGCTTTTGCCGGCGAGCTTGCCTCGCGCGGCCACGATGTCGTCCTGACCGCGCGGCGGCGCGATCGGCTCGATGCGCTCGCCGGCGAGCTCACTGCACGACACGGCATTCGGACGCACGTCATTGCAGAGGACCTCGCCGATCCGTTGGCGGCCGAGCGGCTGGTTCGCGCGCTGAGCGATCACAATCTCGTGATCGACATCCTCATCAACAACGCCGGCTTTGGCGTGCCCGGTCGCTACGCCAGTACCACTTGGCAGCAGCAGCGGGCGTTTCTACAGGTGATGGTGACCGCGGTGGCCGAGCTCACGCATCGCCTCGTGCCCGGCATGATGTCCCGCGGCTGGGGCCGCATCGTCAATGTGGCATCGCTCGCCGGCCTGTTGCCGGGCGTTGCAGGCCATACGCTGTACGCAGCGTCGAAGGCATTCGTGATCTCGTTTTCGGAATCGCTCGCCCTCGAGACGGCGGCGCACGGCATCAACGTCACCGCGTCCTGCCCGGGATTCACGTTGAGTGAGTTTCACGACGTCACCGGCACGCGCAGCCAGGTGAACACATTGCCGAAGTGGATGTGGCTGGAGGCCGACCGCGTGGCTCGCGAATCGGTGGATGCCGTAATGGCCGGGCGGACGATCTTTGTGCCGGGCCGGGTGCATCGCTCGATCGCGACGCTGGCGGGGCTGCTGCCGCGGACCGTCGTGAGCGGTCTGATGACGAGGAACGCCGGGCGGTTCCGGCGCGTCTAAGGGACCGAGATGCTGAGCGACCTTCGCTACGCCATTCGCTGGCTGCGTCGCAGCCCGGGGTTTGCCGCCGTCGCCGTGCTCTCGCTCGGCCTCGGCATCGGTGCGAATACGGCGATGTTCTCGCTGGTGGACGCGGTGCTCCTGCGTCCCATTCCGGTCGCCGATCCAGCCACGCTGGTAGACGTCTTCACCAGCAGCCCCGACGGGGACGAGTTCGCCACCAGCTCCTATCCCGACTTCACCGACCTGAAGGCGCAGAACACCGTCTTCACCGACATGCTCGGTTACAGCCCGATGTTTGCCCCGCTCAACCTCGGCGAGCGCGCGCGGCTGGTGATGGGGCATATCGTGACGTCGAACCACTTCGAGGTGCTCGGTGTGCGGCCGTTTCTCGGGCGGCTGCTCCGCGCCGGCGACGACGATGCGGGCGCCGATCGCGTGGTCGTGATCGCGCACGGCATGTGGCGCCGCGACTTCGGGGCGGATCCCTCAATTGTCGGGCGCCCGCTGCGGCTGCGCGGTCTCGACTACACGATCGTGGGCGTCGCTCCTCAGGCATTCACCGGTGTCATGCCGCTTCTCACGCCCGAGCTCTGGCTGCCGGTCAGCCAGGCCGACGAAGTCGAGCCGGCCGGCATCAACTCGAGCGTCCCGTCGCCGACCGGCCGCACCCGTCTCGAACGGCGCGGCAGCCGCTGGTTGTTCGTCAAGGGGCGGCTCAAGCCGGGCGTCGCCGCGGCGCAGGCGCACGCCAATGTCGCCTTGATCGGCACGCAGCTCGCCGCGGCGAATCCGGCAACCAACAAGGACGCGCGCATGTCGGGGGTGCCGACGAGCGGAGTCCGACTGCTCGTGCCGCAGGCGTCCGGGCCGGTGTCGATGGGCTCTGCCGCCGTGATGGCAGTCGTTGGCGTCGTGCTGCTGATCGCGTGCGCCAACGTGGCCGGCATGCTGCTCGCCCGCGCATCGGCCCGTCGGCGCGAGATGAGCATCCGGCTCGCCGTAGGCGCGAGCCGCCGCCAGATCGTGCGGCAGATGCTCGTCGAGGGTGTCGTGCTCGGGTTGTGCGGCGCGGCCGTGGCGGTCGGTCTGGCGTGGATCTTCGTCCGCGTTGTCTCGGCCGTGCAATTGCCCATTCCAGGAGCGCTAACGCTCGATCTCCGCATCGATCTGCGGGTGATGCTGTTTGCCGCAGGCGTGGCGACGCTCGCCGGTCTTCTCGCGTCGCTCACCCCGGCGCTCAAGACTGCCTCGCCGCATCTGGCCCAGGACCTGCGCGGCGACGCGCCGGTCGTGCGCGTTGGCCGGCGGCGATGGTCGATCCGCGAAGCGCTGGTCGCCGGTCAGCTGGCGCTCACCGCGGTGCTGCTCGTGGTCGCTGGCTTGCTCCTTCGTTCGCTCGGCGCGGCTCGTTCGGCGGACGTCGGGTTCCGCACCGACGGTCTCGCCGTGATCTCGCTCGACGCCAACATGGTTCGCTACTCCGGCGATCGCGCGCGGCAATTCTTCGACGAATCGCTGGCGCGGGTGAAGGCGATGCCCGGCGTCGAGTCGGCGGCAGTGGTCTCACCGCGGCTGCCGTTCGACATCAACTTCAACCAGACCACCATCCGCGTGGACGGCAAGTCGTACGCGAGCGAGACCCAGGGCGAGGTCATCTCCAACGTTGCCGTGTCGCCGGAGTATTTCGACACGCTAGGCATCCGTCTGCTCGACGGCCGTCTCTTCACCACTGCGGACGGCGCCGACGCGCCCGACGTGGCCGTGATCAACGAGACCATGGCGCGGCGTCTCTGGCCGGATCGCCGCGCAGTCGGGCGCACCTTCACGATCGCGTCTCGCAAGCGCCGCTACGAAGTCATCGGCGTCGTCGGCAATCACCGGGTGCATACGATCAACGAGCGGCCGACGCCGTACCTCCACTTTGCTCGCGCCCAGCAGGCTTCCGCGTACGCCACGATCGTGGCGCGAACGCGCGGCGATGCCGGCCAGTTGCTCTCGATGATGCGCCGCGAGCTGCTGACGCTCGAGCCGGGCCTCGTATTCGTCCGCAGCGAGACGATGGAAGCGACCATCGCGACGTCGCTCCTGCCGGAGCGCGTGGGTGCGACGCTCGCCGCTGCCTTCGGCGGGCTCGGCACACTGCTCGCGGCCATTGGCCTCTACGGGGTGATCGCGTACTCGGTGGCGCGGCGGACGCGCGAGATCGGTATCCGGGTCGCGCTCGGCGCGCATCGCTCGCAGGTTCTCGGCATGGTCATGCGCCAGGGACTGGCCGTGGCGCTGGTCGGCATGGCGATCGGCATCGTCCTCGCAGCTCTGGCGGCGCGGCTCCTGTCGGGTGTGATCTACAGCGTCGGCATCGCCGATCCGATCGCCTGGATCTCGGCGCTCGGTTCGCTGCTCGCGGCGGCCGTGCTGGCCAACTACATCCCGGCGCGGCGTGCCATGCAGGTCAACCCGCTCACCGCTCTGCGCGTCGAGTAGCTGTTATGATTCGACGTCATGGCACTCCCGAAATTCCGCTGGTCTTCTGCGGCAATCCTGGCTGCCCTCCTCACGATCCCTGTTGCCGCGCAACAGATGCAGCCCACGCCCGATCGGCGTCAGGGCGAGGGTGACGGCCCGCACGAACGCCTCGTCTTTCGCGGCGTCACGCTCATCGACGGCACCGGCGCGCCGCCGCGCGGCCCTGTCGACATCGCCATCGTCCAGGATCGGATCGTCGAGGTCGCCAGCGTGGGCTTTCCGAAGGTGCCCATCAGCGAACGCGGGCGTCCCGGTAAAGGCACGAAGGAGATCGACGGCACCGGGATGTACGTCATGCCCGGCTTCGTCGACTTGCACGTGCACTGCGGCGGCGGGCAGGCCACCGATGCCGAATACGTCTACAAACTCTGGCTGGCGCACGGCGTCACCACTGTGCGCGGCGTGCCGTGCGGCTCGCTCGACTGGACGCTGCAGCAGCGCGAGGCTTCGGCGAAAAACCAGATTGTCGCGCCGCGCATCTACGCATACCAGCGGCCGTTCTCCGGCGACGGTTGGGACAACTCGAAGCCGCGCAACGCCGAGACCGCGCGCGAGTGGGTCAACTTCGTCGCCAAGAAGGGCGCCGATGGCCTGAAGCTGGGAGCCGAGGATCCGGAGATCATGGCAGCCCTGCTCAGCGAAGCAAAGAAGCTCGGGCTCGGATCGACCGCGCATCTCGATCAGATGGGCGTGGTGCGGATGACCGCGCGCGACGCCTCGCGCCTCGGTCTCGGCACGCTCACGCACTACTACGGCCTCTTCGAGTCGCTCCTCAAGGACTACTCGATTCAGCCCTACCCGGTGAACCAGAACTACAACGACGAGCAGCATCGCTTCGGCCAGGTCGCGCGCTTGTGGGACAAGATCCATCCGCGCGGCAGCGAGCCGTGGAACGCGCTCATCAAGGAATGGGTCGACCGCCGGTTCATCATCGATCCGACGATGACGATCTACTCGGCGAGCCGCGACCTGATGCGCATGCGCAACGCCGACTGGCACGACAAGTACACCATTCCTTCGCTGTGGGACTTCTACACGCCCAGCCGTCAGGCGCACGGTTCGTATTGGTTCGACTGGACCACCGAGGACGAAGTGGCGTGGCGGAATTTCTACCGCGTCTGGATGTCGTTCCTCGTCGACTACAAGAACGCCGGCGGCCGCGTCACGACCGGCTCGGACTCGGGGTTCATCTATCAGACGTACGGCTTCGGATACATCAACGAGTTCGAGCTGCTGCAGGAAGCCGGCTTCCATCCGCTCGAGGTCATCCGCTCCGCGACGCTCTGGGGCGCCGAGGCGCTGCACGAGCCCAAGGGCAAGGCCATCGAGTTCGGCATCGTAAGACCGGGCATGAAGGCGGACTTGGTGATGATCAAGGAGAACCCGATCCAGAACTTCAAGGTCCTCTACGGTACCGGGCACGCAGCGCATCAACGATGCGACCAACAAGCCCGAACGCGTCGGCGGCATCGACTTCGTCGTCAAGGACGGCATCGTCTACGACGCGAAGAAACTGCTGGCCGACGTCGCGGCCAAGGTAGAAAAAGCCAAGGCCGCGCGCCGGACGACGACGTCGCAGCAATGAGAATTCTGTTCAAGATTCTGCTGCTGCTCATCGCGGTCGTCGTTGTTTGCGCGCTCGCGGCCGTCGCGTTTCTTTACTTGCGCTATCCAAACGTGGCTCCGGCGGAGAACGTCACTGTGCAATCGACGCCGGAGAAAGTCGCGCGCGGCGAGTATCTCTCCAATCACGTCACCGGCTGCGTGACCTGCCACGCCGAGCGCGACATGACGAAGTACGGCGGGCCGGTGAAGCCGGGCACCTTCGGCGCCGGTGGCGAATTCTTCGGCGACGAGTCGCAGGGCTTCATCGTCTACAGCAAGAACATCACGCCGACAGCGATCGGCAGCTGGAGCGACGGCGAGCTGATTCGCGCCATTACGGCGGGCGTGAACGCCGAGGGCGAGCCGCTGTTCCCGATCATGCCGTATCCGAGGTACGGACGTCTGTCGCGGGAAGACGTCGAGGCGATCGTCGCCTATGTCCGGACGCTGAAGCCGGTGCCCAACACCTCGCCCGAACGCCGCTTGCCATTTCCGCTTCCGCTCATCGTGCGGACGATGCCGCAGCCGGCGGCGTTGCGGCCGATGCCGGCCAAGACGGACAAGATTGCTTACGGCGAATACCTGACCAACGCCGCTGTGTGCGCCGACTGCCACTCGCCGGCGGACGACCGCGGCCAGCCGCTCCCGGGCCGGGACTTCGCCGGCGGGTCCGAGTTCAAGCTTCCGAACGGCGCGGTTGTACGGCCCGCCAACATCACGCCGGAGGCGGATACTGGCATTGGCACGTGGACCGAGCAGCAGTTCATCGACAAGTTCAAGGCGTGGCGGAACATGGAACCGCGCCCGCTGAACGCCACCGAGCAGCGCGAGAACACCATCATGCCGTGGATGTACTACGCTGGCATGACCGACGAAGATCTCGGGGCAATGTACGCGTACTTGCGATCGCTGAAGCCGGTGATCAACCGGGTGCCGAAGGTCAATTGACCAGGGCGGCGAGCGCCGCCCATTTGGTTTCCTTCAGCAGTCGCTCGACCATCTCGTCGTTGCCCTGAACCGCCACACCGATCGAGTGGATCGCCCGGTGCGGAGTGGCCGGGCGCGCTATCACGCGCGCGAGGCGCTCGTTCGGCTTGAGGCGCTCGACCTGCACGGGCGCGAAGCCGCCAAATCCGACGATCAGCGTGGCGGGTGACCAGCGCTCGTAGTCGATCCCGAGCGCGCGATCCTCGACTCGCATCCAGCTGCCCTCGAGCCGTAGCGAGAGCTCGCTGCCGTCCATTGCCGGCCTCGCGCGCGGTGCTTCGACCGAGACGCCCCCGGCCGTCACTTCGCCGTTGAGCGTGACAGTGACTTCCAGGCTCGTGTCCGCCTCCGCCTTAGAGATCTTGCCTTCGAGCTGCTGCATCGCGGCCATCGAGGCCGCAAGCTGTGCGGGCGAGGTACCGCCGTCGCCAGCCATCTCACGCAGCTTGAGGCCATCGCCCGTGTCGCTCAGTTTCGTCGCGACGATGCGCCACGTCCCGCTGCGTTCGGATGGTGGCGTCGTTTCTTCGGAGTCGAGCACCCATGTGCCCATTGTCGCCGCGGCGGTATCGCTTGGAAGTTGATACAGAAAGGCGAATGCCTCGCGGACGGCCGCGTCCGCGCGATCCAGGTCGGCCCGCGTCGCAGGCGCCTGAGCGACGGGTCCGGCGCCCATCGTGGAGGCGAGCGACAGGGCGAACGCGGCACAACGCAGGGCCCGAGCCATCGCGAGATTCTACAGCTTCGGGCCACCCGGCGTTATCTGTTACATTCCACGCGGTTCGTGCTGAATCGCGACTCGATTTGCCGGGAGACTTCATGGATCTGGGACTGAAAGGAAAGCGCGCCTTGGTGATGGCCGCGAGCCGCGGCCTCGGCTTCGCATCGGCGCGCGCGCTCGCGCGCGAGGGATGCGACCTCGTTGTGTGCAGCCGCGACCGTTCGCGTATCGAAGCGGCGGCTGATGAGTTGCGGCGCGATACCGGCGTGCGCGCGCACGCGGTGGCGGCGGATGTGAGCGGTGCGGCGGAAGCGTCGATGCTCGTGGAGACGGCGGTCCGGCAGCTGGGCGGCCTCGACATCGTCGTGCACAACGCCGGCGGGCCGCCGGCCGGCGAGTTTCTCGCGATGACCGAGGAACAGTGGCAGAAGGCGTTCGAGCAGAACCTGTTGAGTCTGGTTCGCGTCGCCAACGCCGCCGTCCCCGAAATGAAGCGCGCCGGTGGCGGAAGAATTCTGACGATCGCGTCCTCGTCGGTCAAACAGCCGATCCCCAACCTCGTCCTGTCGAATGCGATGCGCGCCGGCGTGTGGGGGCTCGCCAAGACGATGGCGCGGGAGCTCGCGCCCTACGGCATCCTGGTCAACGTGATCGCACCGGGACGAATTCAGACCGAGCGCATCGAAGAGCTCGATGCCGCGAATGCGAAGCGGACAGGCAAGGCGCTCGACGAGATCAAAAAAGAGTCGGTGGCGAGCATCCCGATGGGACGCCTGGGCCGTCCCGAGGAGCTCGCCAATCTTGTCGCGTTTCTCGCCTCGGGCGCGGCCAGCTACATCACCGGGCAAGCGATCTTCGTCGATGGGGCGGCGGGGACGGCGCTGTAGCGCTGATGACGCGGCTGTTGGTGGCCGGTGGCCTCTCAACATCTGCGTCTTCACAGGCGCCTATCGGTAGTCGTCGCGTGCGGGCGCAAAGAGATCCAACACCAGACAGGGCGAGAGGGCCCGCCCCGAGTGCGGCACCTCGGGCGGGATCACCAGCACGTTGCCGGCGACGAGGCGATGCGTAGCGTCTCCGGCGGTAATTTCGAGCTCGCCGTCGAGCACGTTGACGATCTGCTCGTGCGGATGTTGATGTTCCGGGAAGCTGGCGCCGGCGTCGATCTCCACCCACGACTCCGAGACACGGTCGGTGTGCAGGATGCGCGCGCGGAAGCCGGGGAAGATCTCGCGAATGGGAAGCTTTTCGAGTCTGGTCACGCTCATCGTTCTCGTATATCACTGCCGGAGGCAATTGACGAGGCCTGCTGCCATCGATGGCTACAATAAGAGCGAGGGCCACGATGAACAGTCCGGTTCGGGCGGCGATCCTGGTGGGGACATCACTGGCGGTGATGTCTTTACCCGCGCCCGATGAGCGGCTTCAGGCGGAGTCCTCCATACTGGCGGCTTCATCCGCTGCATTCGATCGTCGGTCACCGGGCAGCCAGGATCAGATTCCCGCCAGCCAGCCGGCAACCGTCGAACCTGCGGTCAGCCGCGACGACTTCCAGGCGTGGCTCACGGTGGTGCGCGACGAGGCGCTCGCCCGCGGTATCACGCAGCAGACGTTGGACGCCGCGTTCACAGACCTCGAGCCGCTGCCGGTCGTGATCGAGCGCGATCGCACGCAGGCCGAGCTCGTGCTCTCGCTCGACGAATACCTGCGGCGTCGCCTCACCCGACCGTTCGTCCGTACCGGCCGCGACATGGTGCTCAAGCACAAGGCGCTGCTTTCGCGCATCGCCAAGACGTTTGGTGTGCAGTCGAAATATCTCGTCGCGGTCTGGGGCATCGAGTCCAACTACGGCCGCTTTCAAGGCACGCGTCCCACCATCCAGGCGCTGGCGACGCTCGCCTGGGACGGCCGCCGCGGGGCATTCTTCAAGGGCGAGCTCTTCGATGCGCTCACGATCATCGACAAGGGCCTCATCGATCTCGCGCAGCTCAAAGGCTCCTGGGCCGGTGCGATGGGGCAGACGCAGTTCATGCCGTCGAGCTATCTGAAACACGCGCACGACTTCGACGAAGACGGCCATCGCGACATCTGGCGCTCGCAGGGCGACATCTTTGCGTCGATTGCCAACTACCTGAAGGCCTACGGCTGGACGCCGGATCAGGCGTGGGGAAGGGAAGTGCGACTGCCCAAGTCGGGTGCCTTATCGGTTATCGAGCGGGTCGGCCTGCGCACGACCGGGTGCCGCGCCAACCGTGAGATGACCAACGCCGCGCCGCTCGAGCGCTGGCAGGCACTGGGCGTCCGCCGCGCCGACGGCCGCGCGCTCCCCTCCGCCGACGTGAGCGCATCGCTCGTGCACAACGGCGGCCGATCGTTTCTCGTCTACGGCAACTACGAAGCGCTCCTCGGCTACAACTGCGCGCATACGTATGCGTTGAGTGTGGCGCTGCTTGCCGATCAGATCACGCCATAAACTGCTCACCGGCGGCAGTAAGATCGATTTTGTGGCCGGACGTCCCTCGCTCGCTCTAGATCGTCTCCATCCTCGTCCTCGCCGTCGCGTGCATGGCCGCCGCGGTCTATTTCAGCGGCACCGGCCGGACGCCGCTGGCGATGGCCGGCACGCTCGCCTTCGTGACGCTCGGCGGCGTCGCCTTCGAGCTGGCGAGACGACGTTCGTTGTAATCTGTGGTCCATGAAGACCGACTTGTTGAACGGCCTCAACGAGCACTTGAAGCTGGAATTCCGCGCATCGCACGAATATCTCGCGATGTCGATCTGGCTGGCGGAGCACGACCTTCCGGGGTTCGCCAAGTGGATGCGTCAACAGTCGTCCGACGAGCTGGTGCACGCGCAGCGCATCATCGATCACCTGGTCGAGCGCGATCAGCCAGTCACGTTGCCGGCGGTCGCGGCGCCGCCGTCCGGATGGCCGTCGGCGCTCGAGCTCTGTGAGCACGTGCTGCGCAACGAGCAGGAGGTCACGTCCTCGATCAACGAGCTCTACGCACAGGCGGAGAAGATCAAGGATCGCGGCGCGGTGATTCTTCTGCAGTGGTTCGTCACCGAGCAGATGGAAGAAGAAGCCGCGGCGCGCGCCGTCCTCGGCCGCATTCGCCTCGCCGGCAACAGCGGCATCGGCCTGCTGATGATCGATCAGGAGATGGCCACGGGCCGCCTCCCCGGCATGCCTGTGGATGGCGGCCCGGGCGCGACCGCCGTCCAGGGCTAATGGCCGTTCACCGATGGAACGCCGCGCTCGACGGCGAGTTCTCCGAGGACGCGCTGCGCGGCAAGCTCGAGGCGCTCGGTTATCGCGTCGCGCGCTACACCTACCCGCCAGGCACCGTCTTTCCGGATCATCGTCCATGGCATAGACAAGGTTGATGCCGTGATCTCGGGCACGTTTCGTCTGGTCGTCGGCGGGCATCTCGCGGTGCTCGGCCCCGGCGACTGGGCCGACGTGCCGCGTGGAACCGTCCACAACGCATCGGTCGTCGGCGACGAGCCCGTTGTCTCGCTCGACGCCATCAAAGTCTGATGCGCATAGGCGATGCGCGATACGATTGGCGCGGGCGGAGGCGTCGGCGGCTACTTCGGCGGACGGCTGGCGGCGGCAGGCGAAGACGTGTTCTTCGTCGCGCGGGGTGCGCATCTGCGCGCACTGCAAACGAAAGGGCTCAGGCTGCAGAGCCCCCAGGGCGACGTGCACCTCCCGCGCGTCAACGCCATCGACGATCCGCGAACGATTGGACCGGTCGACGTCGTGCTCTTCACCGTCAAGATGTACGACGTCGATGCCGCGGCGGCGACGCTGGCGCCGCTCCTCGGACCGGACACTGCCGTGATCACGCTGCAGAACGGCGTCGAAGCCGTGGACATGGTGGCGCGTCACATTCCGCAGCCGCACGTCGTCGGCGGCGTCGCTTACATCGTCGCCGCGATCGCCGAGCCTGGCACGATTAGGCACACGGCGCTCGACGTGCTCATCTTCGGCGAGATGGACGGCCGCCGCTCGCCGCGGCTCGAGCGGTTCGCCGAAGCCGGCGCGCGCGCCGGCTTCCAGGCACGCCTCAGCGACAAGATCCAAATCGACCTGTGGGGCAAATTCACGAGACTCAGCGTATTTAGCGGCATGACCGCGGCCACGCGATCGCCGCTCGGAGTCATTCGACAGGATCCGGATCTCACTGCGATGATGCGGGCGGCGCTGCAGGAATCGGTGCAAGTGGCGCGCGCGAGCGGCGTGGCGCTGCCCGATCAATACATGAAGGAAATCCTTGCCATGGTCGGCGACATGCCGCCGGAGTCGAAGTCGTCGATGCTCGAGGATCTCGAGCACGGCCGCCCGCTCGAGCTGCCCTGGCTCAACGCCGCGATCGTGCGCCTCGGGCGCGAGGCCGGCGTGCCGACGCCGACGCACCAGTTCATCGTTGCGATCTTGAAGCCATTCCAGAACGGCACACGTTCGTAGCGCAGTCGTCGACCCTGCCTCTGGAATCCTGCCCGGGCCAGTCGCACTCGCCGTGGCGTTGATACCATCGTGGTCGGCACGGCAAAGATGTCAGAGGACATGACGACCCGGATGCCGGACGACGTCCGGCTGCGGGCGCTGATGGTGGCCTATCAGAGCGGCGATCTCCGCTCGTTCGAGCAGCTCTACGAGCTGCTGGCGCCACCGCTCGGCCGATGGCTGCGCGGGCACGTGCGAGACGCCGCGACCGCCGACGACCTGCTGCAGGAGGCCTTTCTGCAGATCCATCGCGCACGCCACACCTATGACTCCACGTATCCGGTCGCTCCGTGGGCGTATGCGATTGCCCGGCACGTGTGGCTCATGCACCAGCGCACGCGCGGCCGCCGTCTCCAGCCGACCGAGACGACAGACGAAGTCGAGATCCCGGTGCGCGGCGAGGCGGAGGCATACGTCGTCCGTACGGAGGTGCGCGACGCGCTTGCCGCGCTGCCGCAGCCGCGGCGGCGCGCGGTGATCTGGCACCACGTGATCGGGCTCAGCTTCCGCGAGATCGCCGCGCGCCTCGGTATTCGCGAGACCGCGGCCAAGCTGCGATCGAGCCGAGGGATGGCGGAGCTTCGCGCCCGGTTGCGCGAAGACCGGCGGCGAGACGGCACCCATGAATGAGATTCTTCGAGCTGCTGTCGCGGAGACGTTGACGCCGGTGCGGCCGTTGCGGTCGCCGGCAAACCGCACGCTCGCGGTCGTACCGCTCGCGGCGTTCCTCCTCGTCGCGGCGCCGCTCTACTTCAATTTCCGCGACCTCGTTGCCCTCGGATGGTCGTGGTCGTGGGGGGCGTCTCTTGCACAGGGCGTTGCCGGCTTGACGCTGATCGGACTTGCGCTGAAAGAGGCGGTGCCCGGACGGCGTGTTGAGACGCCCGCGGTGGCAGCGCTCGCGATCGGTGCGGTTCTCCTCTTTGCGGCGGTCACAGCGGGCGCGTGGTATGCGAGCCCCTTTGCTATCCGTCACCATTGGTTCGAGGTTGCCGCGATGTGCCTCGCCATGTCGGCGGCGACGTCGCTCCCCGCGGTCACGCTCAGCGCGGTCCTCATCGTCCGCGCGTTCCCGCTACGGCCTGTCCTTGCCGGCACGATCGCCGGACTTGGGAGCGGATTACTAGCAGATGCCGGCTGGCGATTGTTCTGCCACTACTCCGAGCCGGGCCACGTGATCGCCGCGCATCTCGGTGCAGTCACACTAGCCACAGTGGCCGGGTCGATCCTCACGCCGGCGCTTGTTCGCGGCAGATGACGCAGAGGAGTTGAGCCAGCATAAACGGGCTGCAACCACTGTGCCTCCGGTTGCCTCAGTATGACTTGTGCTGAGGCATACTGAACCAGTTGCCCATCCCGTCCTTCATCATCGCTTCGATGCCGTAAAAGCGTTCCTGCGGCGCGCCGGCAAACTGCACGCCCTTCGCCTTCAGCTCTTCGTACGTCTTGTAGCAGTCATCAACCTCGAACACGCCCGATCCGAGCACGCCCTTCTTGAGCAGCAAGCGAATCGCGGCGGCCGCTTCCAAGTCGAACATCGGGCCGCCCTTGGGCTCCACGCGCCTGCGATCGCCTCCGCGTCCCGTTTCATGATGTGGCGCCCGTCAGAAACACGCGCTCGACAAACCAATAGCCGCCGGCAACCATCACCAGGATCGAGCCGGCCACGGCCAGGCGCTCCCAGAGCACCGCGTTGCGCCGCCGGATCGCTGCGAGCAGCGATGCGACCGCGACGACGATTGCGAGCTGGCCGATCTCGACGCCGAGGTTGAATGAGAAGAGCGACCAGCCGAGCGCGCTTGCCGGGAGCCCGAACTCCTTGAGCACCGACGCGAAGCCGAAGCCGTGCACGAGCCCGAACGCGCCGGCGACGAATGCGCGGATGTCTCGCGGGGCTGTCGCCCTGCGTACAGCAGATTGTCAGCGCCGACAAAGACAATGCTCAGCGCAATCGCCGGCTCGATCAGACGCGTCGGCGGCGAAACCAGATCGAGCGCGGCGAGCGAAAGCGTCACACTGTGTCCGAGCGTGAAGGCGGTGACGATGGCCGCCAGACGGCCAAGCGATCCGCCGAGAAGGAGAAGGCCGACGAGAAACAACACGTGGTCGGGCCCGATCAGAATGTGGTCGATCCCCAATGGCACGAAGGTGCGAATCACTGCCAGCGCGCCTTGTGCAGTGCCGGCGTAGTACATCGCATCCGATCGCGCGGCGCTCAGGATGGCTTGCTGGCGCAGCGTGCCGTCTTCGTACACGTTCACGAACGTCTGGTGCACCGGATCGTACGGAAAGAGTAGCGCGTCCACGGCCAGCGTCGCCGGCCGCTCGCCCTGGATGCGGAAGCCCAGTTGCAGGCTCTGACGAGCCGGCACGGTCTCGAACGTCGTCCATTCCAGCGTCCGCCGCCTGCCGTCGCTCGTGATTGCCAGGCGCGAGTCCATCAACCGCACGAACATGTCGCGATAGCGCGCGGCCACCGCCGGATCGCGCAGCGTCTCGGGATCGGCGACGCCGACGTCGTGCGCCACATCGAAGTCGTGGACGACGAGCGTTCCCTCGGTCGCCGTGCCCGTGATCTTCAGATCGAGGTAGCTGAAAGGTGCGGAGTGCGCCAGCGGTCGCGCCCCGGCGAGTACCAGCATCGCGGCGAGAAGGCTGATCGTCGTGCGAGACATCGATCGCTACATTGTGCCCGACGCCGAACGCGGCGGTCGATCGCCGGCGTCTCGCGCGGCGCGGCGTGCAATCGCCTGGAGCCAGGTGACCCGGAGAATCCAGCTGCCCGGCAAGATCGTGCGCCAATAGGGCGTGAACCGACGGATACCGGTCCCGTCGGTGCCGGTTACCCGCGTTTCCGTCGTCAGGCGCGATCCGCCTGCCGCCGGCTCGATGCGAAAGTTCATCGTCGCCTTGACGAACCCGGCGGCGTCGAGCGAGCGAAACACGGCCGGTGTCAGTACCCGTAGGCGCTTGTTCGGGGGCGCCACGACGACAGTACCCACGACCAGCTCGCGCGGCGGATCGTCGGCCAGCAGAACGAAGCCGCTGCTCGTCGCCACGTCGAGAATCGGCCGGTCATTGGAAGGATCGAGGATGCTTTCCGGCCCGCTGCGCCCGAAACGCCGAATCGCGGTGAATGTCCGGAACAGCCGGATCTCGTCGGCCGTCACCGCTTTCACCGCCGCGTAGACGCGCTCCGGCGGCGCGTCGACCTGCAGGGCATGGCGCTCCGTGTAGTGATACGCCGGCGCGATCTCGTCGAGATGCGAAGCTGCCTGGCCGATCGATGTCATCGGCGGCGGAATCACAGCGAGGACGATGAGGAGGCTCAGCGCGGATGCGAACAGGACAGCGGCACGCCAGCGCGTGCCAAGACGCGTGGCGATTGGCGCACACAGGCCGCGCAAGAACCGGCCTCGAACCGGCCGCACGAGCGCAGCGAGCGACAGCAGGATTGCCGCCGCGCTGCCGTACCACAGCATCGACAGCAGCAAGCCGCCCACTTACATTCCTTCCACCAGCACGAACTGCGCAGTTGCCGCGCCGGCGCGCAGCTTGCGCGCGCTCTCGTACTCCGGCGAGTTGTAGAACGCTTGAGCCTGCTCGAACGTCGGGAACTCCAGCAGGACAACCCGCGAACGCGCTGGTGCGCCCTCGAGCGTCGCGGTGCGCCCCGCCCGCGCGAGATACTTGCCTCCGTATTTGGCGACGATCCCTGGCGCGAGCTTGGCATATTCGGCGTAGCGTGCCGAGTCGCTGATGTCGGCCTGCACGAGCACATAACCCTTCTTCGCCGGCTGCGGCTGCTGCGCCGTGGCCGCGACGGCGGCGGCGACGGGCACGACTGCGGCGATAGCGGCGACTATCACGCCGATCCGAGATCTCCTCATCAATGCCTCGCTAGTCGGTGAGAAAAGGCTTCACCGTGAACAGGTCCGTCAACGCCGTCCATCGATCGTTGGCGGCGTGTCGCGCCAGGGACGCCGACACAACCGCCTTGCCAAGAGAATAGACCACCGCATTCGTGCGGTGCCGCTCGGCGAACGCGAGGAAGCGCTCGGGGTCGGGTATCAGCGCCTCGTCGGCCAGGGCGGCGATCGTGGCCTCGCGGGATCGGTCGTTGTCGAGATACTGGGCGATGATCCCGGGAACGAGCGGCTCGAGCGCTTCTGCCAGCCGCGACACACGCGCAAGACGCGGCGCATCGCTCCTGTCGAACCCCGCGGCATCCATGAACTCGCCGAGCACTTGTGCGTACTCGTCGTCCGGCAGGGCCAGCGCGACGGCGGCTTCGGCCGCGCCTTCCGCGATCAGCAGGTGCGGGCCAAACGCCGGCGCCAGTTGAAACTCCAGCCAGCGCCGGCCCGTCACCAGTGCGTCGTCGATTAGCACGTGCTGCGCGTGATGCCCGGGCACGGTCTCGTGACACGTCGTGTGAAGGAGCGACGCGACGTTGTGCCCGGCCTTCGATCCGAACGTCACGATGGTAGTGTGGCGGCCGGCGTAGCGCGCGAAGGCGGGCCACTCCGATGACGGTTCGAACGCGATCTCGACGCGTTCGGTTCTCGGGAGGAGGAGCGGCGCGGCGCGCGCACGACAGACGCGAATCGCCGCGGCCAGCGTCTGATCAAAGCGCGTTTCGGGCACCTCGAAGTGCCGTGTGAAGTCGAGATACCGCTCACGCAGACGCCCTTCGCCACGCAGCTCGGCGTCGAGTCCCGTGCGCGCAACGGCCGCCTGTTCGCGGTCGATCTCAGGAAGAGGTACTCCGAAAGCCAGCTGTACCTCGTCCGCGAACCGCGTGGACTCTCCACTGAGACGGCTGGCGACATGAGAGAGCGCGCGCAACTGGCCGCGCAGATAGGCCACACGCGGCGCGTCCGTTTCGTCGCTCGCTAGAGCTTCACGTTCGGCCTTGAGGAGCAGCTCGTCGAGCGACGCACGCAGTGTCGCCACCGGGACGCGCGGCCCCAGCCTCCAGTCCGGATTGCCCAGCCAGCCGTCCACCAGCGTGGGCCGGTGCTGGGCGAACTGGAGCGTGAGGCGCACGTACTCCTCGGCCAGCGCGTCAACAGTGAACGGCGCCGATCGCTGGACGCACGCCACAGTCAGGACGAGGCCGGCAAGGGCCGCCGAGCGAAGGCGCAGCAGAAGTGCAGACGTCTTGCAGGCCGGAGATCTCTGGTTGTGAGTCAAGTTTTTCAGCCGGCCTTCTAAGACGTCTCGCCCGCCGGATGCGGGCAAGACGACACTGCGTATTGACAATACGCCAACGGTAAGGCTGAATCCACAGCAGGAGGGTGGGTCATGCGTTCGATACTTGCGGGCATCTGCGTACTGGCGTTGTTGACCGGCTGCAATTCGAGTAACACGGGCGCGGCGGCGCCGGCGGCCGGAGGGGCGCAGCCGGAGACGACGGCCAAGCTCGGGATTCGGGCGCATGGAGACACCGAGATCCAGCCCGACCTGTCGCAAGTGCCGCCGGAACTCCAGAAAGTCTACGCGCACATCGACGAGAACATCGATGCGCACGTCGAGAACCTGCAGAAATGGATTCGGCAGCCGAGCATCTCGAATTCGGGCGAAGGCATCCCCGAGTCTGCCGAGATGGTCAAGGGCTTCTTCGACGAACTCGGATGCCAGCAGACACGCATTTTCGACCCAGGCACCACCGAATACGGCACGCCGGGCAATCCAGTCGTCTACGCCAAATGCGACGAAGGCGCGGAGAAGACGCTGCTGATCTACTGGATGTACGACACGATGCCGATTACGCAGCCCGACGCGTGGTCGTCGCCGCCGTTTGAAGCGCGGCTCGTGGAACAGGCGCCGTTCAAGAAGGTGCTCATCGGCCGCGGCGCGACCAACTCGAAAGGACCGCAGATGGCGCAGCTCAACGCCTTCCGCGCCATCAAGGCCGTCCACGGCAAGCTTCCGGTCAATCTGATCATCGTCGCCGAAGGCGATGAAGAGCGCATGGACATTGGCCTTCGCAAGTTCGTCAAGGATCATCCGGAGCTCCTGGAAGGCGCCGACGCGATGTATCTGTTCGGCGGCCAGAATCCGAGCGGCTCGGGCGGCTACTCGGGCGGATCCGAAGGTTGTGTCTACGTCGAGCTCACCACCAGCGGCAAGTCGTGGGGGCGCGGCCCGCTCGACTCCGACAT
Source organism: uncultured Acidobacteriota bacterium (assembly GCA_963807105.1). Classification (GTDB taxonomy): domain Bacteria; phylum Acidobacteriota; class Vicinamibacteria; order Vicinamibacterales; family UBA2999; genus DASPWV01. Next base: position 646,510 of record CAWEAM010000005.1, read on the forward strand.
TCACGGCTCCAACAAGCGCAGTGTGGACAGCCCGGCCTGGCGCCACATCCAGATGCTCGGGTCGCTCGTCTCAGATGACGGCAACACGCCCAAGATCGACGGCTTCTTCGAGGGCATCGAGCCGCTGACCCAGGATCAGGTCGCGGATCTCAAGACGGCTGCCGCGCGCACCGACATGAAAGTCGCCGCCGAGAATGTCGGCGTCGGCCGCTACATCTCGGAAGATCCGTTCACGATGCTGAAGATGCAGCGCTACGGCACGTCGTTCAATCTCGACGGGATCTGGGGCGGCAACATGTATGCGGGCGGGGCCGGCGCGATTCTTCCCAACAAGGTCACGTCGAAGCACAACTTCCGCTACGTCCCCAACATGACCGGTCCCGACATCGTCAAGAAGCTGCGCGCCCAGCTCGACAAGAACGGCTACAAGGACGTCGAGGTCAAGCTGATTGGCGACGTGCCGTGGGCGAAGATGAGCTTCGATTCCGACATCGCGCGTGCACTGCAGCGCAGCTACCAGGTGATGAACATCCCGCACGGCGAGCCGCGCGCCTCGCTCAGCATCGGCGGCGGTGCCGCGGCGGGGGGCTACTGGCCGGCCTACATGTTCGGCAACGGCCCGGTGGGCGAGAAGATTTCGCCGTTCAAGGGCGTGCCCATCGTCGGCGGCGGCGCCGGCCTCGGCGGCCGCGCGCATGCGGCGAATGAGTATTACGTGATCGAAGGCGCCGGTCGTGTGTACGGTATGGCCGGCGCCGAGAAAAACGTCGCGACGCTTCTCTACGCGTTCGCTGGCAAGCTGCCGCCGGCTCCACCAAAAACCACGACCACAACAGCCGAATGATCACGGTCCGCGAGCTGCATAAGGAATACAGGGTCGGCGATCACACCGTGCACGCATTGCGCGGTGTGACGCTCGACGTCGCCTCGGGCGAGTTTGTCACCATCGTCGGGCCATCGGGCTCCGGCAAATCGACATTCATGCACATCGTCGGTTGTCTCGATCGGCCGACGCGCGGGCAGTATCTGCTCGACGGTCGAGACGTGTCCACGCTCGACGGGGACGAGCTCGCGCGCGTGCGCAACGAGACGATCGGGTTCGTCTTCCAGGGATTCAATCTGCTGGCGCGCACGACGTCGGTGGAGAACGTCGAACTGCCGCTGCTCTACACCCGGCGGGGCGTGACCCAGACGCAGCAGCGCCGGCGTCGGGCAATGGTCGCGCTCGAGGCCGTGGGACTCACCGATCGCGCCGAGCACCATCCCAATCAGCTATCCGGCGGCCAGCAGCAGCGCGTGGCCATCGCACGCGCGCTCGTCAACGAGCCGTCGGTGCTTCTCGCGGACGAGCCGACCGGCAACCTCGACACGCAGACCAGCCAGGAGGTGATGGAAATCTTCGCCGCGCTCAGGCGCGAGCGAGGCCTTACTATTGTCGTGATTACCCATGAGCGCGACATTGCCGCCTACGGCACGCGCACGATCGACTTCCGCGACGGCCTCGTCGTCTCGGACCGCTTGAACGACGATGCGAAACCTCTTGCGGCATCCGGTCGCTGAAATCGCGCTCGCGGCTCTGCGGCGCAACCGCCTGCAGACGTCGCTCACCATGATCGGCATCAGCATGGGCGTCGCCACCGTGCTGGCGATGATGGCTGTCGGTGCGGGCGCTCAGCGCGCCGTCGAGCAGCAAGTACGCGCCGCGGGCCTCAACCAGCTCACCATTCGCGCCGGCAACTGGCGCCCGAAACAGGAGGAGAGCGGCGAAGCGATCGCGCACCAGGGCGACGCGCGCGATTCGCAGACGCTCCCGATCTGATCGCACCAATCCCGACGTGCTCCCTGCGGCGTTCCATCCGGAAGACGATCCGATGGAGAAGCACGATCATCCGTCTGGCGAGGCAACGCCTGGGCGATCTCGAGGCGGGCCTGGGCTCCGCCGCGACGCTGAGCTTCGACGATGCAGATGCAATCCGCGGGCTGCCCGGGGTGCAGTACGTCGCCTGCGGCGTCCACGAGAACGCCCGCGTGCACGCCAGCGACAAGCGCTGGTTCACACGCATGCACGGCACGGACCTCGAGCTGCCGTCCATCAAGCGCGCCTGGACGTTCGCCCACGGCCGGTTCTTCACCGCCCGCGAGCAGGAACGCGGCGAACAGGTGCTCGTCCTTGGCCAGGTGGTGGCCGACAAGCTGTTCGGCGCGGCTACCAGTCCGGTGGGCAAGGAAGTAAGGCTCTGGAACCAGCCGTTCACGGTCGTCGGCGTCGTCACCAGCGCGACCTGGGTTGTGGCGCCCGCACCTGGTGACGATCAGTTCGATGCGGTCTACATGCCATACACGACGACGCAGAGACTCCTCAATCTCTCGAAGCTCAACGACATAACCGTGACTGCGGCATCATCCGGCGAGGTGTCTGAGCTGGCGCGCGCCATTACCACGTTGCTGCGGAAGCGCCACGGCATCGGCGACAAGAGCCCGGACGACTTCACTGTCTCCACGCAAGCGACGCGTGCGTTGACCACCGGCGGGCTTCCGCCGAGCGTCGCGCGTGCGGTGTCGGGCAACGTCGCCGAGCTCGAACGGGTCACGCTCGAGCAGTTGGCCAAGACGCTCGAGCGCGCCGGGCGCACGATGTCGTGGCTGCTCGCCGGGATCGCCGCCGTGTCTCTGCTGGTGGGCGGCATCGGGATCATGAACGTCACTCTGCTCTCGGTCACCGAACGGACGCGCGAGATCGGCCTGCGGCTCGCAGTGGGCGCACGCGGGCGCGACGTCATGCGTCAGTTCCTGCTCGAGGCGGTATCGCTGAGCGTCGCCGGTGGCGCGCTCGGCGTCGTGCTCGGGCTGATTGCATCCGTGATCATCGCGCGCACGCTGCAGTGGGCGACCGTCGTGTCGCCGCTTTCGGTTGCGCTCGCGTTTGGCGTGTCGGCGCTGGTCGGCGTGTTTTTTGGCTGGTATCCGGCGCGCCGCGCTGCTCGCCTCGATCCGATCGAGGCCCTCCGCCGCGAGTGAAGACGATTCATTCGACTCTCACCAGGCCGCACCGGTGCTGCGCTTTCTACTAGTTACCGCGCTGATTGCCGCGCGCGCGTTGTCGCGTAATCGGCTGCGCACGGTGCTCACCATGCTCGGTGTGATCATCGGCGTGGCGGCTGTCATCGCGATGGTCGCGCTCGGGTACTGGTGCGCGCTCTTCAGTCGAGCGGACTCTCTGCTCCGCCGGCACCAACATCATCCAGGTGAGCGCCGGCAACTACACGCGAGGCGGCGAGAGCATGAACATCGCCAGCGGCCTCGGATCGGCGACGACGTTGACGGCGGACGATGCCGCGGCGCTCGACGCCATCGCCGGGATAGAAGCCATCGCCTCTGGTGTGCGTACTCGCACCTGGGTCGACGCGTCGCATCGGCGCGTGTTTGCGCCGGTCCGCGGCGTCGAGGCGCCGCTCGCGACCATTCACGCGTGGCGCGTGGACGAGGGGCGCGTCCTCTCCGGCGGCGGCGCCGTGGACGAGGCCGTGGTCGGCCGGATTGCGTCCGACGAACTGTTCGGCATCGGCTTCGACCCCGTTGGCGAGACGCTGCGGATTGGCGGCCGGGCGTTCCGGGTCGTCGGGCTCATCGACGCCAGCGATGCCGACCAGAACGAGACGGTGTTCGTGCCGCTCAGCGCGATGCAGGCGATCCTCGGCATCCGGCATCTGCACACGATCGAGGTCTCGGTGGAGCAGGCGGGCGAGGCCACGCGTGTCGCGGAGGACATCACGCGGGTCCTGCGCGAGCGGCACGCCCGCGGCAGGCAGGGAACGTCTACGGCCGGCCTGGGCGGCAATCAGATGCCCGGAGCGGAAGCGGCACCGGCACGCCCGACGATTTCACCGTCAAGACTCAGGCGGCGGCGAACGTGACCAAGGGACTCTACACGTCGGTGGCCGCGTTCGCGCTCGCCAACATGGCAAAGCTCGACGAAGTGACGCTGCAGGAGATGTCGAGCACCCTTGCCCGCGCCGGCTCGACGATGACAGCGCTGCTGGCGAGCATTGCCGCGATCTCGCTGCTCGTCGGCGGCATCGGCATCATGAACATCATGCTCGTGTCGGTGACGGAGCGGACGCAGGAGATCGGCTTGCGGCTCGCGGTCGGTGCCCGCCGCCGCGACGTCCTGGTTCAGTTCCTTGTCGAGGCACTGGTGCTGAGCCTTGCCGGAGGAGTGGTGGGCGTTGCGCTCGGCATCGGTGCAGCCCAGCTGCTCACGACTGCTGCTCGAGTGGCCGACGCGCGTCGAGGCCTCCACGATCGCGCTCGCGTTTGGCATCGCGGCGGCGGTTGGCATCCTGTTCGGCTTCTATCCGGCACGCAGGGCCTCACGACTGGATCCGATCGCTGCGTTAAGGTACGAATAAGGCAGGAAAGAGGAACGTGAACGATATCCGGCTCGCGCTGAGAGCGCTGTTCAGGAAGCCGTCATTACGATCGCGGCAATTCTCACGCTCGCGATCGGCATCGGCGCGAACGCGGCCGTCTTCACCGTAATCAAGGCGGTGCTCCTGGCGCCGCTGCCGTACCCCGATGCGCACGAAGTGGTGGTGCTTAACGAGGTCTCCCCCGCGTTCCCGAACGCAATTTCGGTCTCATCTCAGAACTACGCCGACTGGCGCGATCGCAATCGGTCGTTCGAGACGACCGCCGCTTTCCGCACTACGCAATTGACGCTCGAGCGGGGGAGGAGACGCGGAGCGGCTCGTCGCGCGGCAGGTCACGGCCACGCTCCTGCCGATGTTGGGCGCCCGGCTGCTCTCTCGGCCGCGGCTTCACGGCCGCTGACGATCAACCGGGCGCGCCCGGCGTTGTCATCCTCAGCCACGGGCTCTGGTCGCGGCGATTCGGCGCGCGCCCCGACGTGCTCGGCGAGTCGATCCACCTCGATAAACAGCCGTACGCGGTCGTGGGCGTGCTGCCGGCGGAGTTCGAGTTGTTCCAGGCGGCCGAGCTCTACGTACCGATGGGGCCCTGGGCCGCCACGCTGCCCGACGATCGCGGCTGGCATCCTGGCATCTTCCGGTCGCGCGGCTCGCGGATGGCGTCGGCCTCGACCAGGCGCGGGCCGACATGGAGAACATCTCCCGCCAGCTGGAAGCAGGAATACCCGCAGTTCAATCGTGGTGTGCGAGCGAAGGTCACGTTTCTGAGCGAGCAGCTCGTCAGAACGTCCGACCGGCGCTTCTGATGCTCGCCGGCGCCGTCGGGCTCGTGCTGCTGATTGCGTGTGCCAACGTCGCGAATCTGCTGCTCGCGCGTGCCGTGGATCGACAGAAAGAGATCGCTGTCCGCACCGCGCTGGGGGCCGGCCGAGGACGGCTGCTCCGCCAACTGATCGTCGAGAGCGTGGTGCTCGCTTGCATCGGTGGCTTTGCGGGCGTCGTCGTGGCGGCCTGGGGAGTGTCGCTCCTCACGCAGTTGACTACGACACTGCCGCGTGCGGCGGCGATAGGCGTGGACGGCACGGTGCTCGGCTTCACGCTCGTCGTCTCGGTTGCCACGGGTCTGCTCTTCGGTCTCGTGCCGGCGATTCAGGTGACGCGCTTCGACATCCGCGAGGCGCTCAACGAAGAAGGGCGGGGCAGCGGGTCGGGCGGTGTCAAGCATCACCGGATGCGCGCGGCGCTGGTCGCATCCGAAGTGGCGCTCGCGCTCGTGCTCCTGATCGGCGCAGGGCTGCTGCTCCGAAGCTTTGCGGCGCTCCAGCGCGTGGATACCGGCTTCAATCAAGCGGGCCTCCTTGTCATTGATCTCCCGCTCTCGCCGGTCACCTATCGTGAGGATCTCGCGCGAACGTCGATGATCGAGCGGACGCTGGCGCGGGTCGGCGGACTGCCGGGCGCGCGGAGCGCCGCGGTGACGACTGGACTTCCGATGTCTGGCAGCGGCGGGACCATCACCTTCAACATTTCCGGTCGTCCCCCGAAAGGGCCCGAAGAATACAAGCAGGCCGGGTATCGAGCCGTCAGCGCGGGCTACTTCGACACGCTGGGCATCCCGCTGCGCCGCGGACGCGGCTTGAGCGAGCGCGATCGCGAGGGCGCGCCGGCGGTGGCGGTGATCAACGAATCGATGGCGCGGCAATACTTCGCCAACGCCGATCCGATAGGCCAGCGCTTCGCGATCGGCACCGAGCCCGACGCCGAATCCGTCTTCTTCGAGATCGTCGGTGTGGTCGGCGACGTCAAGCAGTCGTTCGAGGCCGGCGCGAAGGCCGAGTATTACCTCCCGTACGCGCAATATCCACATCCGGTGCTCGCCGGCATGTATCGCAACGTGTCACTGGCCGTGCGATCGGACGGCGACCCGCTGTCGGTGGTGTCGGGTGTGCGGGCGGCGCTCCGCGAGATCGACCCCGACCAGCCGCTGGTCAAGGTCCGGACGATGGAGCAGGCGATCGGCGATTCGGTGGCGCAGCCGCGGCTGCGCACCGTGCTGCTCACGATCTTTGCCGGGGTGGCGGTGGTGCTCGCGGTGTTCGGCGTCTACGGAGTGATGGCTTACACCGTGCTGCAGCGCACGCAGGAAATCGGCGTGCGCATGGCGCTCGGCGCATCGCAACGCGATGTCGTCGGGATGATGCTGCGGCAGGGCGCGTGGCTCACGTCGATCGGCGTGTCGATCGGGCTGGCGGCTGCAGGCTTTGCCACGCGGGCGCTCGAGGGCATGCTCTACGAGATGGAGGGGCTGGACCCGATGACGTTTGCTGGCGCCGCACTCGTGCTCGCCGCCGCGGCGCTTCTCGCCAGCTATCTGCCGGCGCGGCGCGCCGCCAGCGTGGCGCCCAACGTTTCGCTTATTCGGTGACAGTGCTGCAAAATCGGCGAGAAGCTTCCTCAGCGCGTCTCGGTGAAGAACGGTATCTCGATTTCGTGCGGCGCGCCGTGAACCACATAGCTGACCTTGGTCATCACGTTGTTTCCGGCGACAGGTCTCCCCCGCGCGATCCAGCTTTCGCCCGCTTCGTCGATCTCGAACGCGAGTGACTCGTCGGGCTCGCCGCTCCGCGTCACGACCATGCGGACGTCGCGGGCGATCGACGCCGGCAGCTCGTCGCGTACTGCGTTGCTGAACCACACGCGATGCGCCCCGTCGCGGGAGAGCACGACCTCGTAGTGGAGCTCACCGTTCATCAGCACGATCCCGCCGTGGTGGGGCGAGTGGTCGCCGTGCGGCGTGGTGATGCCCTGGTGCTGGGCATCGGAGGCAGGCGCGCTGGCCGCTGGCGCGGCCGATCGCGGCGCAGGCTCGTCCATGCAGCCGACGAGGAGCAAAGTGGTCGCACCGAACGCGAGCGCGCCTTGGAGAAGCTGCAACTAACTACCGCTCTTGAAGATGCTCTTGGGCATTTTGACGTGGACGCCCATCGTCCCGTCCACGAGCTGCGTGATCGCGACGTCGCCGGCAATGCTCGTCAGCTGATAAGCAGTGTGCTTGTCCATCTTCTTCGTGGCGGCGAGAAAGTCCACCATCTCCTGGATGGCGATGCGCGTCGCCTTGGTCAGGTCGACGTCGGTGCCCATGCTGATGAAGTGCGTGGCGTCTCAGCCCGCGGCCAGGCGAGCGTCATCTCCTTGCGCACGGTGAGCTGCACGCGCCCGCGCAGCGACGTCTCGATCGCGGTCTGATCGACTTCGCCGTCGCCCTGCGCGGCGTGGCCGTCGCCGATCTCGAAGAGCGCGCCGGGCACGTGCACCGGAATCCACAGCGTCGTCCCGGCGACGAGCTCCTTGTTGTCGAGATTGCCGGCATGGATACCGGGCGGGCTGCTGCTGACGCGTCCTAGCTCCGGCGGCGGCGCCACGCCCATGCTGCCGAAGAACGGCCGCAGCGGTATCTCGATGCCGGGCGCGAAGGCGCCGACCATCCGTTTGCGATCGAGGCGGATGATCGTCTGGCCGCGGCCGGGCGTGCAGTTCTCGCGGATGAAGCCGGCGCAGCCGTTGTAGCCGTAGCCGATCGGGAGATTGATCGACAACACCTTGACCTCGAGCGCGTCGCCGAGCGCCGCGCCTTCCACATACACCGGGCCGGTGAGGATGTGGCCGCCGGGACCGCGATCCTTGACCTGTTCGACGATCGCGCGCAGCGAGGCCTCGACTTCACTCGCCGGAACGCCCGACTTCTCCAGGCGATTGGGCGTCGAGGTCAGGAGCGTCTCGACGTCGAGGATGTCACCCGAGTTGATGCGGAGGACCGGCTTGGCTTCGGACCAGTAGTAGCCGTAAGCGACGGTGGAAGGTGTTGCTTCGAGCCGATGAGTTCGGGGGCTCTGCGCCGCGATCGGCAGGCTCGCGACGGCGAGAAGGAGAATCAGAAGACGCGCGCACATTGCCGCATTGTAAGCGGGCGCGGTCGGACTTGCGATTCTTGACCCGAACTCCCGGAACGAACAAGCGTGGGCCGAATCGGCGCGACGAACCGGCGTAAGCGCCACCTGCCGCCTAAAAAACAAAACGCTCGTCGGATCCGATCGGATCCGACGAGCGCCTACGACCCCGGAGGGGTCGCCTACGGAACGCCTACGCGCGGGGGCGAAGCCCCGTGCGCCTTAGAACTGCACTCGCACGCCGAAGCGAATCACGCGCGGCGCCACGATGCCGCTCACCACGTTCGCGTTGCTCGCGTTCTGGTTGCGGCGCCGAGCGAGCACGGTGTTGCCGTTCGTCAGATTGAACACATCCATTGCCGGGATGAAGCGCGTGCTGCCGAAGGAGAACACGCGCTCGAGCCGGAAGTCCATGATCTGGAAGCTGTCGAACCGGTTCTCGCCGAGCGGCTCGAGCAGCATGGTGACCTGCCCGCCGCGGTTCGGCCGCGTCGGGCGTCAGGATGCCAGCGGGAAGGGATAGCCCTGGCGCATTGATAGTCGCCGCGATGTCGATGTCCCACAGTGCTGTAGTGTCCGTACGCCTTCACCAGCCACTTGGCGTTGTTGAACACATTGTCAACACCGCTGCCGGCTGATTCTGGCGCGTAGCCTGCTCGCCCGGGCACAGAATGCTCGCCGGGCTGGTGTGCGCGCGGCACGTCGGATCCTCGTAGGCGTCGGGCGAATCCCACGTGTCTACCGCGTCGTTGTAGGCGTAGCTGACATCGGCGCGCCAGCGATTGGCGTAGCGCTTCTGGAACTGCACTTCGAATCCGTTGTAATCGCGCCACCGATCGGGCTGATTGGTCACCGAGTAGGCCGAAGGAATCGGGAAGTTCGGCTCGTAGTAGGTCACCGTTTCGCAACGCGCCCCGGCGGGGCACGCACTCGCCGCTGGTGTGAACGTGACGGCGCGATAGTCGGCACTCGTCAGACCGGTCGCGTCATTCCACAGGAAGCGATCGTACTTGCGCCAGACGTAGCTGGCGCCGATCGCCATTTGCGGTCCGAGTTGTCGATCGAAGCCGACGATGAACTCACGCGTGCGATCGTCCTCGATGTTCGGATCCACCGACGCCGCCGAGCGGGCATTCGTTGGGTTCGCCGGGTCGTAGGTCGACGTGCGGAACAGCAACCGCTGTAGTTCGATTCGTTGGCCTGCACGAACTGTCGGTATTGCGGTCGACCCACGGATAGTCGAGATTGACCGCGCCGGTCGTGGTGAGATTCCGCGTGAACTGGCCGGGTGCGAGCTGCCCGTAATAGATGGAATACGACGCTTGGAAGACCGACTTGCCGTCGCCGTTCAAGTCGTAGGTCATGCCGAGGCGGGGCGAAACGTGTTCCATGTCACACCGGGGTCGACGCCGGGGAAATCGAGTGCCGGCAGAACCTGCGGTGCAAACGGATGCGCCGGCACCAGCGAGGGGAGCGCCTCTTCGAACTGCTGGTCCCAGCGCACGCCGACGTTCAGCGTGAGCCGATTGATGCTGGACGCGTCCTGGACGTAAAGCGCGTTCGTGCTGAGGTGATATCCGCACCGAGTCTCGGAACAGCCAGGTCTGCCGAACATTCATTGGCTGCCGTCGGCGTTGGATTCGCAACTGTCGCGAAGGTTGGATAACGCGCGTATGCGTTTACCGCCGCGGTGATTCGTGCTGGTCGAATGCGCGCTGCGCCACCGGAAGCCGGCCTTGAATGGAGTGGTCACCAATGAGCTACCGGGTAAGAAGTAGTTGGTGGTGACGTCGACGCTGTTGGTCGGACGCAGAACACGGAGCACTGGAGAACGAACGTCCGAACACGCGCGTGTTGACCTCGAGGATCGGCTGCACATCGGCGAGCGAGTCTTCGTGGAAGTCGAGCACGAAGTTATTCCCGAGGTGACCATAGGTCACGTCAAGCAACCAACGGTCGCTGATCACGTGCTGGTCGCCGAATTTCCAGAACGGGTTCGCGCCGGCAGTCCAGCCCACTTTGCCGAATTCGCTGCCGATGTTCTTCTGCCGATACGTCGTTTCGATCGGGCGAGTGTCGGAGGCATCACGCGCATTGCGAACTTTCTCGCCCCAGGTGTTCTGGAAGCTGAACCGGTTGTTGTTGAACGGCGCGGCCGTGATCTTCCAGTTGTAGTTGTTGAGCGTGGTGAGGTCGGTCTCGAGACAGTCGCGCAGCACGTCGAGCGGCAGCGTCATGCCGATCTGCGGCGGCGCGGTCGTCAGGGCCTGGCAGGTGGCGTCGGTCATATAGAAGCCAAGCACGCCGACTTCGATGTCCTGCGTGCCATAGCTGCCCCAGAACCACACTTGCCCTTCTTGATCGGGCCGCCGACTTCGAAACCATAGTCCTTGACGTTCTGCACCGGGTGCCGGAGCCGGCGCGCTGCGCGCGCAGTTCGTCGGTGACGTTCTGTGCGGCGAACTTGTCGTCAGTGAGGTAAAAGCGGCCGGACCCACGCAGCGGTCGGTGCCGTTGCGGGTGACAAGGTTGATGCCGACACCGCCGGTCTGCTGCGACGCGTCCGCGCCGCCGGTCGTCACCTGCATTTCCTGCAGCATGTCGAAGTCGTAATAACTCGGCGACGCACCGGTCGCGCTCATGTCGGTGATGTCGACACCGTCCATCGACCACTTGTTGTTGCCGGTGCTGGCGCCGCGCGAGATGTAGCTCGACTGCTGCCCCGACTGACTGCCTCCGACGTTGACGCGGTCGGTCGAGATTGCGGGCGTGCGCATCAGCATGTCCCACGGGTCGCGCGCGGAGGGCAGGTTCCTGCAACGTCTCGAGATCGAATGCGGTCTTGGTGCCGGTTTCTTGGTGTCGACGAGCGGGCTTTCACCGCTGACCGTGACCGTTTCCTGAACGTTCGAGAGCTCCAGCTCGCCGTTGACTTGGGCGCGGAATCCGATGGTGATGCGGATGTCCTGCATCACCATCGTTCGAAACCCTGCAAGCTCGAATGTAACCGAGTAGGCGCCGATCGGCAGTTCGGGAACGCGGTAGGTGCCCGTCTCCGACGTGGTCGTGACACGGGGCTGCAGCAACGCCGGGCCCGCGACGGTCACGAAACGCCCGGCAGCACGGCACCGGATGTGTCAGCAAGACGCCCAAAGATTTCACCCGTCGTCTGCTGGGCAACGCTGACGGTGGCACGCACGCGAGCATCAGCGCCGCCAGCGCGGTTCTCAGTTTCATTCCATCCTCCTCGTCGCCGGCGGGGAGCCAGACGAGGACCTCGCCCCGAAACGCCGGGGCAACGCCGCCGACCAAGGGCGTTCCCGCTCCGAGCCGTGAACGTGCCTTGCTCCGAACGGCGAACGTCGCAGTAGACGTATCAGCTTTCGTCCCCGCGGCTCGACGGATTCGCCGGGTTTTGACTGATCGTTCTAGAAGCGACTCAGCATATCCAAGTTTTTGAAGGTATGAAACTCAAAAATCCGTTGCGGACGGCTTATTTCGAGTGACAGGGACGGGCGATTGACAGGGCGATAGGGGCGGGTCCAATGGGCTGGCTGTGGGCCGTCGGTGGGCCTGGCTTGCGGTGGGGCCGGTCGGTGGGCCTACGGTTGGGCAAAAAGGACTCGCGGCTGCGCGCCGCTCGTCGGACTCGCTGCTGTCGGGCCTCGTGGGACTCGCCGCGGCCGCGGCTCGTGGGGCTCGTCGGGAGGCGTCGCTTCGCCCCCTTGGGCCTTCGCTGGGCCGTTGCTGGGCCTTGCGGTCGGAAGCGTTGGGGCGGAACGGTTTACTATGTAGACTCGTAGTCTACTGAGTAGACTCATGGGCATAACGTCGCCGCGTAGCTTTCTCGGCGAGTTCGAACAACGCCTGCTGCTGGCGATGTTGCGCTGCGGTGAACGGCCGCGGCCAGTGGACATCCGGCGCGAACTGGCGCGCGTGTCCAACCAGCAAGTCTCCCGCGGCGCGTTTTATACGACGCTCGATCGGCTCGAAGCGAAGAAATTGATCAAATCGACGACCGTGGCCGGCAACTGCGGTGCGCGAAGGGCTGCCGGATCGCTACTGCCGGGTCTCGCCGGCGGGATTACGCGCGCTCAAAGCCTCACGCAGGACATTGCTGGAAATGTGGAGCGGACTCGAATGGATACTCGAACGCTGACCCGGCCACCGCGTGCTTGCTGAAGCACTGCTGCGCCGCTGTTTGCCGTGTGGGTGCGGCAGGGCTGACGATCCTCGGCGACCTGCGCGAGGAATTATCGAGCCCGCTACGCCGCGGCACGCCCGCGCGGCTCTGGTACTGGCGCGAAGCGCTGTTGCTTGCCGCGCGTTATCTGACGACGCGTCCTGCGGCGCCGGCCGCGCGCCGCCGCGCCTGGACCGTCGCCAACGACGCCAAGATCTGCGTTCCGATCGACCCGGCGCAACCCCGATGCAGCTCCGTCATCATCGTCCTCACGTTGGGCGCCGCGATGGGCGCATCCACCGTCGGGTTTTCTTTCGCCGATTTCGCCATCCTGCGCGGACTGCCGGTAGACGATGGTCAACGCGTGGTCGCGATCTACGGCGTTGACACTCGCCAGACCGACGGCCGCGCCCGCGTCTCGCCGGCCAACTTTCGTGACCTCAAGACCCGCGTGACTCACTTCGCTCGAGTACTTCGGCCTATCAGGTCGGCACTGTGACGATAATCGATCGCGGCATTCCAGTCAGCCTGGATGCCGCTCGCATTTCGGCCGAATTCTTCAATGGTGGGCGCAAACGCCGTTCGCTGGTCGGGGTCTGCAGCGCGGCGACGATGTAGCTGGGGCCGCAGGAGTTGTCGTGCTCGCGCATCAGTATTGGCAGCGCGTGCATGCGGGTTCGCCCGCTGCGATCGGCCAGGCGCTGATGATCGACGGACGCCCCCACACCGTGGTTGGCATCGCCGCGCCGGCCCTCGAAATGGGCAATCTGGCCGCAATCGACGTCTGGGTTCCGATCGAGGTCGGTGCCGACGCCTCGCGCGTCGATCGGCAATTCGCCTTGACTGGGCGGCTGAAAGCGGACGTCTCGCTGGCCCAGGCCCGCGCCGAGATTGACACAGTTGCGGCAGGGCGTTGGCAGTTGAGTTCCCCGTAGAGAATCGTGACTGGAAGCGTGACGTCCTGCCGATCGCCGAAGTGGCTTACGGCAATGGGTTCTGGATGATCATCACGCTCTTTCATCTCGGCTGTCGCCTGGTGATGCTGATTGCGTGCGCCAATGCCGCAAGTCTGGTGCTGGCAAAAACCTTGGCGCTGCGGCGAGAGATTGCGCTGCGCGCTGCGCTCGGCGCCGGACGTTGGCGCTTGATTCGTCAGGCCCTGCTCGAGGGTCTGGTGCTGTCAACTCTGTCCGCTGTGGTCGCGTTGCCGTCGGCCGAACTGTCGTCTGCGCGACGATTCGGCCATCGACCAGTCCGGAGTTCCAACAACTGCGACTCGATTGGCACGAGTTGGTGTTCGTTGCCGTGATTGCCGTGATCACGCCGGTCTGTTTGCGTTATTGCCGACGCTGAGTGCGATGCGCTATGACCTGCGGACCGCGCTGCAATCGGCGGGGTGCGCGCGGCGGCGTGTCGGCGCCGTGGCCGAAGCGTCCTGGTCGTTGCGCAACTGACCCTGGCGGTCAGGATGTTAGTGGCGGCGGGACTGGCGCTGCGGACGGCGATCAATTTGTCGCACGTTGACATGGGTATTCGAACCCGCGATGGCTTGACGTTTCGGGGTCGATCTCGAACGCCGCCGCCGGGTCGGGGACGCGCGCAGCCTGATCGACGAGTGCGCGCAGACGGCTGCAGACGATTCCGGGCGTTGAACCGGTCAGCGTGTTTGAAGCGATGCCGGTGCTGAGCGGCGAGCGCGTGGTCGCGATGACGATCGACGGCACGAGTCACAAATCCCGGCGAAGCGCGCCCTGGGCGCTCGTCAATGGCAGCCGACGCGAATCGTTAGCGCAATGGGCGTGACGGTCGTCCGCGGCCGGATGCCAACTGATAGGAGGAGCGAGCGCGGAGAGGCCGTCGCCGTCATCGGGCGAACGGACTGCCGATGTCCATTTTGGTTCGGCGGCCGCCGCCATCGACCACGGCGTCACGATCGAGGATCGCGGCGACCGCCGGCGCTTCGTGATCGTTGGCGTCGTGTCTGACGTGGTCGGGAATTCGATTCGAACGCGGACCACAGCCGCGGCTCTGGACCGGCCTTCGCGATCGCCGCCGCCCGAGCGTTATCGTTGTGCCGATCGGCGAAGCGGCAGAGCTGCCGGCCGTGATTCGGCGCGAGATGGCCGCCGTCGCCCCGTCGCATTCCGCTCGACGGACTCGAAACACTCGATGCGGCGTTCGCGCGTTTCGTGGCCAGCGATCCGGCATCATCGCGATCTTCGTCGGCTATGCCGCGTTGGCGCTCCTCCTTGCCGGTGACTGGGCTCTACGGCTTGATCAGTTACACCGTCGGGTCTGCGGACGCCCGAGTTCGGTACTCGCTTCGCGCTGGGCGCACGCCGTCCGACGTGTTGCGGCTGGTGTTCGCGCAGGTGGTGGCGGCTCATTGCGGTCGGCCTGCGGCTGGGATGCTGCGGGTCTCGCCGTCGGTCAGGGCATGCGGCGGGATGCTTGTTCGGTGTCTCGGCGACCGATCCAGTGACGATCGTGGAGGATCGTGGCGTGATTGCGGTAGTGGCGCTGATTGCGAGTGTCCGTCCGGCGATTCGCGCCGCGCGGTTGAATTTGGTCGACGCGTTGCGAAGCGGAATAGGACTCGCCGCGCGTCGGAGGCGGGGTCCGAAAAGCCCCGTCCACGGCGTAGGAGATCTGAGGAGGCCGTCAGGCCGACTCCCGAGGAGTCGGCGAACGTGTGCGACTCCCGGGAGTCCGTGTAGTTGCCGACTCCCAGGAGCTGCGAAGTCAGCGACTCCGCATTGTTACCAGTCGAATTTCACTCCGAACTTCGCGATCCGCGGTCCGAGAACCGTCGAGGCCTTCTCGAAGCTCGCGCCCGAACGCCCAGATGATGTTGACCGCCGTGTTCGAGTTGAGCGCGTTGAACATGTCGAAGAACAGTCCGAGCTTCGCCTTTTGCCGAACCGCAGTTGCTTTTCGACGCGGAAGTCCAGCGTGGTCACCGTGTCCTGCCGCCGCGTGCCGATCGGCTCGACCAGCAGCACCTGCTGCGAGTTGTAATTGAAGGTTGGCGACGATTGTACGGCCATACGGGGCGCCGCTCTGCGACTTCAGCACGGGTGACACGCGCAGGCCCCAGCCCGCATCGACTGAGCCTGTGATCTTCGAGACTCCAGTTGGTGAACTCGTTGAACGTCTTCTCGTTCGGGTTGGTGGGGAAGCTGCCGAAGAACGACCATCCGCCCGTCGGGACCGCCGTCCCGGTGCGGTTGTTGAAGTAGTTGTTGCCGTACTCCTCGCTCCACGTGTAGGAGAACGACGCGTTTATCGACCAGCGCTGCGTGTAGCGCTTGTTGGCCGAAATCTCGAGGGTCTTGTAGGTGCCCTCGTAGCCGGGGATGTTGGTGGTGATGTTGCTCGTGCCACGGGTTGTGGTATCGAGGTTGAACGCAGCTGATGCTGGGACCATTATCGACGAGCGTCGTGGCGTTGTCGTCCGGACCGGGATCGATGATCGTCACGGGCACGTTGTAGGCGTCGAGCGGACGGAGCGCATTGACGCGCTGCCAGCCGTCGTTGTCCTTCTTCCACACGAACCCGGCGCGGACCCGAGGTCCTGCAGAACCGCCCGCTCGACGAACACCGAGGCTTCGTCGGCGTACGAATTGTTCAGGTCGGGAGCGATCGCGGCGCCGGCGGTGCCGCCCACGCGCGTGATCATCGCGTCGTCTCCTCACCCGCCTGATACAGGCGGTCGCTGTTCAGGTCGGTCCAGTTCCAGTCGGTATATTGATCGCTGGTGTTCGAATTGACGGCGTCAGCCAGATTGACCCCAGGATTGAAGTAGAAGCGCCCCCAGTTGGCTTTGAGCACCGTCGTCCCGTCACCCAGCAGATCGTAGGTCGCGCCGAACCGCGGCACGATGTGATTGAAGGTGACGATGCTGTCGTTGCCTGGATAGAAGGCTTCGGTGGGGTTGAAGCGTGAGACCGGGGTCGTCTGATCCGGCAGCCACACACGATAACGATCGAAGCGGGCGCCGACATTGAGCGTCAGCCGGTCGATCTGCCACGAATCCGTCACGAAGAGGCTGGTCGTCGCGAGTCCGTTCTGCGCGCTGGTGCCGCTGTTGGCGAGACGAACCGAGTTCGGCGCGCCGTCGCGCAGGAAGTGGATCACGCTGTCGGTGTAGTACTGCTCCCAGATGATGTTGCCGGTCTCGTCCAGGTATTCGCCGCCCGCCTTGAGGTTGTGCGAGCCGCCGAGGTAGTTGTCCTTGAAGTAGCTGAACGCGCCGGTGTACTGGTTGCGCCGCCGCTTGTTCAGCCAGTGGCGACCGCCGCCTTCGACAACGTTGGTGCTGATGTCCTCATAGCGCACGCCCTCGGAATTACTGTCGAGACCGAAGTTGTAGCCAAACTGCCCGGCACGGAACTCGGCGAACATGTTCTGGCCGATCGTGCCGTTCCACTCACCCTTGTAGACCCAGCTCGGCGAAGTCCTGCAGCACCGTAGAATCCGCGGTGGTGTGAATCACCGCGCCAGTGATGCGGTTGCTGTTGTCGGTCCGGTTCGGCTGCGTCTTGGTGCCGTGCTGCAGATACCCGATGAACTCGGTTGTTCTGGTTCATCTGATAGGTGGCCTTGCCGGTGTAGTTGATCAGCTTCGTGTCGAACGGCGTGCCGTCGAGAAACGAGCCGGCCGGCGGTGCGGCGACCGAGTTCTGCTGGTTCAGATAGGCGAAGTGGCCCCACACGCGGTCACGCACGAGCGGACCGCCGACGCCGAGGTTGAAGTTCTTGTAGCTCGCGAGGCGGTTGCCGTCTTCGCGAATGCGCGCGCCCGGCGCTCGGGATCGTCTGCTCCGAGGAGAGATTGCTGCGCCTGGATGTCGCCGTTCTCGTAGTCATAATAGAGGTTGACGGCGAGCGCATTGCCGCCGCTCTTGCCGACGAATTGCGTGAGCACGCCGGGATTCGGCATCTCAGCGGAGTTGGCGGCGGCGCCGATGAACACCTCTTCGAACGATCCGTAATCGAGGTAGAAACCCGCGGCCGCGGTGCCCTCGGTGGTGTTGATGCCCTCGATCAGCGGCCGGTTCTGACCGGAATAACCGTAGGCGAAGTACGTGGTCTGCGTGCCAGCGGTGCTGCCGCCGACGTCCACTCGATTGAGCGTGACTGATGGCGTCGTGCTGAGAAGCGACCACATGTCACGCGCGTTGGGGATCGACGCGAGCGCCTGCTGATCGTAGTTGGTCTGAATACGCGTGGCCGACGTGTCGATCACCGGCGACTGGCCGCTCACCGTCACGGTTTCCTGCAGCGTAGCGACGCCCAGCGCCATGTTGACTCGGCATTGAAGCCGAGCGTGACGCGGATGCCCTCGCGGATGTTCGTCTGGAACCCGGCAAGCTCGAACTGGAATTTGTATTCGCCAGGAGGAACCGACGGAAAGCGGTAGATGCCTGCCTCGTTGGTGACCGCCGTGAGCGTGCCGATCTGGGCCGGGCTCGTAGCCGTGACGGTGACGCCGGGCAGCACGCCGCCCTGCGAATCCTTGACTTCACCGCTGACGCTGCCGGTCGAACTCGCGCCGCCGCCTTGTGCAAACGCAGGGCTGGCCGCCAGCAGCATCGCCGCGGCGCAGGCCCACCAGACGTTTTTCCAACGTGTCATGCAAGAACCTCCAAATGGGAAATCCCGCGCCGCTCATGAGCAAGTCGAAATGCCGACGATGCACGGTGTGACGAGTGACGGATATTGGGATGAGCGACCATGCACGCGTGACGAGCGACGGCGAGACGGCCGTCGCCCAGTGACGGCCGGCGCGTGCCTTCAGCTTTCTGGATCGCGCGAAACCGCGAAAGATGGATCGCCGGCGCGGCGTGCGTAGAGAAGTAGAGACGTAGAGAAGTAGAAAGGATTAAAAGATCTACTGCTGGAGCAGCAAAGGCAGTGCGGTGATGATCGACACGCCAAGCGCGACGAGCGTCGCGAACAGACATCCGACGGCGATCACCATGTGATCGATGCGCTCGGGCTTGAGCGGATCGAGGACGCGGCCGGCGAGATAGCCGCCGGCAAATCCGCCAGCGTGGGCCCAGTTGTCGACGCCCGGCAGAATCAGTCCGAAGACCCCCATCACGAGCGCGTACTGCAGGCCCGTCTGCGACGCGATGCTGCTGCCGGTGCGCCGCCCGTAATAGACCATCGCGCCGAGCAGCCCGAAGATCGCGGCCGACGCGCCGACGCTGAATCCGGCGCCGCGCAGAAAAGGAATCGGCAGCCACCAGAAATAACGCCCCGCGAGCGTGGTGACGATGAAGCCGATGGCGCCCGACACGATGTAGATGATCACCATCCGCGCTGGTCCGTAGAGCTCGGCGACGACGGGACCGAGCTGGCGGATCCAGAGCACGTTGAACAGCACGTGCAACACTCCCGCATGCAGCCAACCGGCGGTGAGGACGGTCCACCAGCGGCCATACTGCATCACCGGCAGCATGCCGCTGGCGCCGAGCAAGAACAGAATCTCCGGGCTCGGCGAAAGCATCATCTGCAGGTTCGCGCGCGAGAGCAGAAGCGACAGCACATACAGCGTGATCGTCGCGCCCATCACGAACGGCACGAAGCCGAGGTCCTGGCCCAGGCTGCGCAGCGCCGTGGCGTAGCCCCATAGTCCCGGATTGCGGCGGCCGCAGTTGTAGCAGGCGTCGTCGTTGACGCCGACGAGCACGCCGCACGACGTGCAGAGGACGGAGCCTTCGGTCTGGCGCTTCAGAAACACGGACTCATGATACCGGCCTTCGGTGGGCGTCGCTGCGCTCGGTGGCCTACGGTCGGCAGCGCTTCCCGCCGTCGGCCCACGCGACGCGAAGCGTCGCCCCTAACAGCCTAGCGGCGGTCCGCCGCCGGTCGCGACAGCCACCAGCGTAGCCCAGGCGCGCGCAGCGCGCGTCTATGCCACGTACACCGTTTTCACGTTCACGAACTCGCGAATCCCCCACATGCCGAGCTCGCGCCCGTAGCCGGATTGCTTGAAGCCGCCAAAGGGGAGCCGCGGATCGGAGCGGACGAACGTGTTGACGAAGCAGTTGCCGGCCTCGAGCTCGTGCGCCGCGAGACGGGCGCCTCGCGCGACGTCGCGCGTGAAGACGGCCGCGCCGAGCCCGAACACGGAGTCGTTCGCGACTTTCAACCGCCTCCGCCTCGGTGTCTGCGGTGATGAGCGCGGCTACCGGTCCGAACAGCTCCTCGTGGTAGGCCGGCATGCCCCGGCGGACATCACGAGCACGGTTGGCGGATAGAACGCGCCCGGACCGTCGGGCCGCCCGCCGCCGATAACGGCGCGCGCGCCGGCCGCCATGCTGGTCTCGACCTGACGATGAAGCTCGTCGCGCAGATCGGTGCGTGCCAGCGGGCCGACGTCGGGATTCTGCAGGGGATCGCCGACGCGCTTCTGCGCCATCAAGTCCACGAACAGCCGCTCGACTTCCGCGGCGCGCGCCGTCGTGCAGATGAAGCGCTTGGCGGCCACGCAGCTTTGACCGGAGTTGATCAAGCGCGACGCCACGCACGTCGTCACCGCCGCCTCCAGGTCCGCATCGTCGAGGATCACGTAGGGATCGCTTCCACCGAGCTCCAGCACGCTCTTCTTGATTGCGTGCCCGGCGCGACTGGCGATCGACTGGCCGGCGGGCGTGCTGCCGGTGAGTGTGACTGCCGCGACGCGCGCGTCGTCGATCAGGTCGCCGACGCGGGCCGAACCGAGGCGCAGCGTGCGGAAAACCCCCTCCGGCGCACCGGCGGCTCTGAACAGCTCCTCGATCGCCAGCGCACAGCCGGTCACATTCGACGAGTGCTTGAGCACTGTCGTGTTGCCCGCCATCAGCGTCGGCGCCGCGTAGCGCAGCACCTGCCAGAAGGGAAAGTTCCACGGCATCACGCCCAGCACCACGCCAAGCGGCTCGTAGACCACGAAACTGCGGGTCGCGTCGGTCGCGACGTCTTCGTCTGCGAGAAACCTCTCGGCACGTTCGGCGAAGTAGTCGCACGTCGTGGCGCACTTTTCCATTTCGCTCTCGCCTTGATTCAGCGGCTTGCCCATCTCGACCGCCATCAGGCGAGCGAGCTCGGCCTTCCTGTCGCGCAGCGCGCGCGCGACGCCACGGATCACGAGTCCCCGCTCCGCAAACGACGCAAGGCGCCAGCTCTCGAACGCCGTTCTCGACGAAGCGACAGCGGCGTCGACTTCGCTTCCGTTCATCTCCGGATAGTCCGCGATTTGTTCACCCGTGGCTGGGTTGGTCGAAACAAGGGCCATGCTGCGAGCGTACAGGAACTAGGAACCAGGAACTAGGAACGGCGGGCTAAGAACTTTCTCGCAGGCCGCGAACGCCGACGGCGAAGCAGACCGCGCCGAAGCCGAGCAGGATCGCGCAGGGCAGGACCATCTCGTTGAGCGAGAAGCTGCGCCAGACGGCGCCCTCGATCCCGAGGATGGCCCACTTGATCGGGCTGATGTTGCCGAGCGTCAGCATCCAGGGCGGCATCACGAACTGCGGCACCATCGCGCCGCCGAGCATCGCCATCGGCATCAGCAACGCCCAACCGGCGCCGGCCACGGCCTGTTCGGTTCGGCCGAAGCTCGACACCATCATCATGAAGCCGACGAAACCGGCCGATGCCGACACGCAAATCAGCATGAGTTGTCCGATCGACGACGGCCACACGCCAGAAGGCGAACGCGCCGAGCGCGAACAGGACGATTTCGAGAATCGTGATCGACAGGAAGCAGGCGAGCGCCTTGCCGCCAAGCACTTGCGCGCGCGACAGTGGCGCGGTCTGCAGTCGCACGAACGTGCCGCGCACGCGTTCGCTGACGAGACCCACGGCAAACGTCATCACGCAGCCGATGATGCCCCACACGACGCCCTGCGGAAACGAGATGGCAAACGCGTTGGCCGGGCCGCGGCGCGTCGTCGGGTCGCGAATCACCGGGACCTTCGTCACTTTGACCGGCTGCCAATCCGCCGTCGTCTGGCCGCCCGGCGCGGGAGGCAGCGGCGCTTTGAGGAAGGTGTCGAGCTCGCCCAGAAATCGCGACAGCGGCGCGAGCTCGGCGCCTCCAGACGGCGACTTCTTCACTTCCTCGAGTGCCTCGCCGATCATCTTTCGCGACTCGCCGGGCTCGGTCAAGAGCTTCTGCATGTCCTGCATCGCGTGCTTCGTCAGAAGCCCTTCGATCATGCTGCCTTCGGCCGCGCGCGCCGGATCGCTGCCGATCTCGAGCTGCCTGGGTTCGCCATAGAACATGCGCCTGGAGCTCTCGCCGAAGCCGGGTTTGATGACGACGAACGCCGATCGCTGGCCGCGCCGCACCTGGTCTTCCGCCTCCACGCGCGCCGCGCGCTCGAAGGTGAAGTCGCCCGACGATTCCAGCCGTGAAACGAAGTCGCGCGAGGCATCGCTATTGTCTTCGTCGACGACGATGACACGGAGCCGCGGCGGTCCTGAGCTCTGCGCCTGCTGTCCAGAGAAGACGAACCCGAACATCACCGCGACGACGATCGGCCACACAAAGGTGAAGAAGAGCGCCCCGCGCGTTCTGAAGAGCACGAGCAGGTCCTTGAGCGCTAGCGCGATGACGGAAGCCATCAGTCTCTCAGCGTGCGCCCGGTCAGATGCAGGAAGAGCTGCTCGAGCGTCGGTCGCTCCATGTGAAAGGACACGATCGGGCCAGCTGCCGCCAGCCGATTCAGGTCGGCGAGCGGATCGCCGGTCTCCATCCGGTGCTCAACGTCCGCGGTCTGCGCGACGAGCGTCGGCCTAGCGCCGTGCGCGGTGAGCAGCTCGGTGACCGTGCCCAGGGCGAGGAGCCTGCCGCGATCGATGACGGCGACGCGATCGCACAGCCGTTCGGCTTCTTCCATGTAGTGCGTCGTGTAGATGATGGTGCGGCCGAGGCGCTTGAGCGCGAGGATGTTCTCAAAAATCTGATGGCGCGATTGCGGATCGACCCCGACGGTGGGCTCGTCGAGCAGGATCAATGCCGGATCGTGCACCACCGCCGCCGCGAGGTTGAGACGACGCTTCATGCCGCCCGAGTAGCCGAGGACCCGATCGTTGGCGCGATCGGTGAGCCCGACGAAGTCGAGCGCCCACTTGACCCGCTCGTTCAGCGTCGCGCCGGACAATCCGTAGGTGCGCGCGAAGAAGCGCAGGTTCTCGCGGCCGGTGAGCATGTCGTAGAGCGCCAGCGCCTGCGGCGCCGCACCGAGATGCCGCCGTGCGTCGGGTTCGCGCGGGTCGCGGCCGTCGAGAAGCACGCGCCCGGCGCTGGGTGCGAGCAGACCCACCGAGAGATGCACGGTCGTGCTCTTCCCGGCGCCGTTTGGTCCGAGCAGGCCGAGCACTTCGCCGCGGTGAACCGCCAGCGAAAGGTCGTCCACGGCAACGAGCGATCCGTACTGCTTGCGCACGTTTTCGAGCGTCAACATCGTGGTGGGGCGGCTTCGCTGCCGCAGGTGGTCACGTCAGGAATATACGGTTCGCACGCCCGCCAGTTCGGCGGCAGGGCATCCGGTGGTCGCTCCTGTCGCTCGAACGGCGGGCCGGCGGCGGCGGGCGGCGTAGAATCGTCTGGCGTGTCGGGCGTCGGCTTGAGATCGTCATCATCCTGCTCCTCGTGCTGGCCAACGGCATTTTCGCGATGTCGGAGATTGCCGTCGTCGCCGCCCGCAAGGTCAGGCTGCAGCAGCGCGCCGAGGAAGGCGATCATCGCGCCGGCGCCGCGCTCGATCTCGCCAACTCACCCGCGCAGTTCTTGTCGACGGTCCAGGTCGGGATCACGCTCGTCGGCGTGCTGGCTGGCGCCTACGGCGGCGCGCGATTGTCGGCGCCGCTGGCCGAGATCATCCGCGGCGTGCCGCTGCTGGCGCGATACGCCGACGCGCTCGCGCTCGGCATCGTCGTCGCCGCCATCACCGTGCTGGCGCTGATTCTGGGCGAGCTCGTCCCCAAGAACGTCGGTCTGCAGTATCCCGAGACGATCGCGTCGTGGGTGGCGCGGCCGATGCAGCTGCTCTCGCGGATCGGCGGCCCCGCGGTGAGGGTGCTCACCGCCGTGACGACGCTCATCATGCGCATCTTCGGCATCAAGGGAAGCGCCGAAGCAGGTCTCACCGAGGACGAGATCCGTGCCGTGATCAGCGAGGGCGCCGAGACCGGCGTGCTCGAGCCCGAAGAAGAGTCGATCGTGCAGCGCGTCTTTCAGCTCGGCGATCAACGCGTGGCCGCGATCATGACGCCGCGTGTCGATATCGAGTGGGTGGATGTCGACATCTCGCCGGAGGAGCTGCGCGTCTTCCTGGCGTCGCACGCGCATACGCAGTTCGTGGTCTGCCAGGGCGATCTCGACAACGTCCTCGGAACCGTGCGCTCGGCGGATCTGTTGCCGGCGATCCTGCGCGGTGGCGCCATCAATCTTCGCGCGCTGGTGCGGGAGCCGCTTTTCGTGCCCGACTCGATGCGGGCGTTTCAGCTGCTCGCAGCGTTTCGCTCCTCTCACAAGCACGTTGCGCTGGTGATGGACGAGTTTGGCGCTGTCGAGGGCCTCGTCACCGTAACGGATCTGTTCGAGGGCCTGGTGGGCGCCCTGCCTGGCAATGCCACCGAGGCTCGCGGGGCGTTTGTCCCCCGCGGCGACGGGTCGTGGCTCGTCGATGGTTCGGCGAGCATTGAAGAGGTGATCAGCAAGTTCGATCTCACGCTGCCCGAGGAAGAGACCGGCGCCTACCACACGCTTGCTGGCTTCGTGATGGCGCGCCTCGGTCGCGTGCCGCGAACGGCCGACGCGTTCGAGTGGCAGAACCTCAGCTTCGAAGTGGTCGATATGGATGGCCGACGCGTGGACAAGGTGATGCTCAGCCGTGTGCCAACTGCTCAATCGCCTCCCACTGCTCCTCGGTCACCGGCATGACGGACAGCCGCGGGATGCGGACCAGCGCCCAGTCGCCGAACCTGCCGCTCGCTTTGACCTCGCTGAGCGTCACGGCCCGCTTCAGCTTCCTGTCAGGCGCGAGCTCGACGACCACGAGCTTGCCGTCGCGGTCGTTCGGATCGGCGTACGCGGCGGCGGTGACTTTCGCGGTGCCGACGATCGCCTTCTCCTTGCCGGTGTGGTAGTAGAAGACGCGGTCGCCCTTCTGCATCGCGCGCAGGTTTCTCTGCGCGACAGGGTTCTTCACGCCGGACCACACGGTCGATCCGTCCTTCACGAATTGATCGAAGCTGTAGTGCTCGGGCTCTTCTTTAACCAGCCACTTCATGCGCCGATTGTACGAGCGCCGCAGGCCGGATGACAGCTGAATACCTTCGCGATCGGATCGAGCCGGGTGTGCGCGTGCTCTTCGTGGGGATCAACCCGGGGCTCCGTTCGGCGGCAACCGGCCATCACTTTGCCGGCTACTCGAACCGCTTCTGGAAGCTGCTCCACGAATCTGGACTCGTGCCCGAGCCGATTACCTATGAGGACGACGACCGGCTGCCGGAGTGGGGATATGGCATCACCAACATCGTGGCGCGCGCGACGGCGGGGATCGACGAGCTGCAGCCCGAGGACTACCGCACCGGCGCGCGTCGTCTGCTGCGCAAGATCCGTCGTCACCGCCCGGAAGTGGTGGCGCTCGTCGGCGTGACCGTGTGGCGTGCGCTGCTCGAGGCGCTGGGTGAGGACGCTCTGCGCAAGCGGCCGGTAACGCTCGGGTTTCAGCGGCAGACGATCGAAGGCGCGCGGGCGTGTGTGCTTCCGAACCCAAGCGGACGCAACGCGACGGTGAGATACGAGGACATGTTGCGCGCCTATCGTCAGCTCCGGCGGCGTCGGGGCGGCTCCTGTTGACATTCGACCCGAGCACGCCGATACTCCTGTGGTATGTCTACCCGAAAGGACGAGCGCGATCGCGTCGCCCTTCTGCAAGGCACGCTCGACCTGCTGATTCTGCGCACGCTCGTTTTCGGGCCCCAGCATGGCCAGGGCATCGCTCGAGCGATCGAGCAGCAGTCGGACGAGACGCTTCTGGTCGATCACGGCTCGCTCTATCCGGCGCTGCAGCGGCTCGAAGCGCGCCGATCGATTGCCGCCGAGTGGGGCACGTCGGACAACAACCGCAAAGCCCGCTTCTACACGCTGACCAGGAGAGGCCGCAAGGAGCTCGTGGTCGAGACGCGGCAGTGGCGGCGTCTTGCGGCGGCGATTGGAGAGATTCTCGGTCCTGAAGAGATCTGACTGAGTGCCTCTAAGGGTGCCTATAGGTGCCTCAGGTGCCTCAGGTGCCTGGGGTGCTGGGTGCTGGGTGCTGGTGCTGGGTGCTGGTGCGCCAGGTCCTCGGCGCGCAGATGCTCGGCGGATAGCGCCTTGCGACACGAATAACCACCTTCCGAGGGACGCTGCGCGATGACGCGATCGGACGAGGATTTTCGAGTAGAGATCGAGGCGCACATCGCGCTCGAGACCGACCGCCTGATCGCGGACGGAATGGTGCCGGCCAACGCACGCGATCTTGCCATCAAGCGGTTTGGCGGGGTGATTCGCGCCGAGGAGCGATTCTACGAATCGGCGCGCGTGGTTTTCCTCGATCACGCCGTGCGCGACGCACGCTACGCGCTGCGTTCGCTGAGCAGGAGCCCGCTCTTTGCAGCGACCGCGGCGCTCTCAGTCGCCATTGGCATCGGCGCGGTCACGGCAGTCTTTACCATTGCCAACGCGCTGCTCCTGCGCGCGTCCGTCGGGATCGTTGATCCCGATCGGCTCGTGGATATCAGCCGCATCGACGAGCGCAGCCGCTTTGGCGTTTCCGAGGTGTCGTATCCGGTGTATCTCGACATCCGGGAACGGGCGACTCTGCTCGAGGACGCGTACGGCTACGAGGCGATGGCCAAGGCGATGAGCCTGGCGCTTGGTGGAGCTGCCGCGGAGCGGATCTTCGGTCATGTGGTGTCCGCCAACTATTTCGAGGTCCTCGGTGTCACCCCCGCCGCCGGCCGCTTGTTCACCGCCGCCGATCGCACGCCGCTCGTCGTCTTGAGCGACGCCTTCTGGGCCCGTCGATTCCAGCGCGACCCGTCACTTGTCGGACAGAACGTGCGCGTCAACGGGAAATCGTTCACCATTGCCGGCGTCGCGTCCGCCGCGTTTCGCGGGACGAGCCTGGTCGCAACGGACATCTGGACTGCGGTCGACAGCGATCCTGTCGCGTCGTCGTTTCTTGCCCGCCGCGATCTGTTCTGGGGGTTGGTGCGTGGCCGGTTGAAGCCAGGTGCGACGGTTGCGCAGTTGGCAGCCGAGATCGACGCCATCGCCGCCGCACTGGCAGACGAACATCCCGAGACGCTCGCGCACGGCCTGCGCGTCGCGCCGGCGTCGCGACTGCCCGGGAACCTTGCGGTACCTCTCGGCGGCGTCGCCGTTCTCCTGATGGGGTTCGTGTCGCTCGTCCTCGTGATCGCGTGCGCGAACCTCGCCGGGATTCTCATCGCCCGCGCCTCGGCGCGACGCCGTGAGCTGGCCGTACGTATCGCGGTCGGCGCGAGCCGCGCGCAGCTGGTGCGTCAGTCGCTCACCGAGACGCTCGTGCTGTTCCTGTTTGGCGGCGCGGGCGGGCTCGTCGTTGCCCAGGCCCTCACGACGGTCCTGCTGGCAGTGCTGCCAGCGTTGCCGCTGCCGCTCGAGATCGCCCCTGCGCTCGACATGCGGGTAGCGGCGTTCGCCGCTGGGCTATCGGTGATTGCCGCGCTCTCGTGCGGGATCGCACCGGCGCTTCATGCCTCGGCAACCGACGCGATTCCCGCGCTGAAGGACGGCGTTGCCGGCGCGTCCGCGCGTCTGCGCCTCAGACATGCCTTCGTCCTGGCGCAGGTCGCGTTGAGCGTGATCCTCGCCGCCGGCGCCGGTCTCTTCATTCGCGCCCTACAGAAGGCCGTCACGATCGATACAGGATTTCGCCCCGACGGCGTGGAACTCGTCGAGCTCGATCTCGGGCTTGCGGGACCGAGCGCCGAGAGCCATACCCAGCGTGCGCGCGAACTGCTGCAGCGAATCGCGGCGCTGCCTGGCGTCCGCCACGCCGCCCTCGCCGCCAGTTTGCCGACCGGCGGACGAACACGCATCGCGCAGTTTGCGCTCGACGGCGCCGACCTGGCGGCGAATCGTTTCCTCGCCGCCGACTCGAACGTCGTGTCGCCTCGATACTTCGCCACGCTCGGCGTTCCGGTTATCGAAGGGCGCGACTTCGACGCCGCCGATCGCGAGGGCTCGCAGCTCGTCGCAATCGTCAGCGCCGAAGCGGCGCGCCACTTCTGGCCGCGACAGACGGCCATTGGCAAAACGCTGCAGATGCTTCCGACGGGGTTCCGGCGCGGCCAATCGGCGTCAGCGCGCGCGCTCGTCGTGGTTGGCGTCGTCGGCGATGTCCGCATGGGCGCCGAGTCGCCGCGGCCGACCATCTATCTCCCGTACGAGCAGCGTGACGTGAGCCGCTTCGCCATCATCGCGCGCTCCGACGGCGGCGCGGCGCTCGCACGGAGTGTTCGGCAGGTTGTCGCGTCGGTCGATCGCGACCTTCCGATTCTCACCGCGCAGGCGCTCGACCAAGCGATTGCGGCCGACCGGATTGCGCAGCGCGTTGCCGCGATTTCATCCGGGAGCCTTGGGGCCGTCGGACTGCTCCTCGCGGTCATCGGTGTCTACGGCGTCACGGCGTACACGGTGAGCGCACGAACCAGGGAGATCGGCATCAGGCTGGCCCTCGGCGCCCAGCACCGCACGATCCTGCGCATGGTGCTGGGTCACGGCCTCACCATCGTCGTGTTGGGCGCCGCCATCGGCATCAGCCTCGCGGCGGCGGCAACGCGTGTTCTGCACACGACCATCGCCGGCTTTCCCGGCGGCGACCTTGTGTCGCTGGCGGCGCCGCTGGCAATCTTCGTGACGACCGGACTTGCGGCCTGTTTCGTTCCGGCCCGCCGCGCACTGCGGATCGACCCGACGACGGCGCTGCGCTGCGAGTAGCGCCCACCTCGGCGATGGATCCAGGTTGACGCCGCGCCGCCGCCGAGCGGCGCTACAATCCGGCTGACGGCGACCCATCACCGGACCACTTCGAATTGGAGGTTCCTCATGCGTCGGTTGGCTTTGACAGCGCTCGTTATGGCGCTCGCGCTCGCCGCTCCCGCAAGTGCCCAGCTCGACAACGTCGGGGCGCTGTCGTTTCCCACGTCCGGCTCGCCGGCCGCGCAACAGCACTTCCTGCGCGCTGTCGCTATCCTCCACAGCTTCGGTTGGAAACAGGCGATCGCGGAGTTCAAGCTCGCGCAGCAGGCGCAGCCCGACTTCGCCATGGCGTACTGGGGTGAGACGCTCTGCTACAACCATCCACTCAACGCCGAGCAGGACTCGAAGAATCCGCGCGCGGTGCTCGCGCGTCTCGGACCGACGACCGAAGCCCGGCTCGCGAAGGCGCCGACGCCGCGGGAGAAGGGTTTCCTCGCCGCCGTCGAGGCGTTGTGGGGCGAGGGCGACTGGCGCAAGCGCCGCGTCGCTTACATGGAGGCCATGGCACGCCTCCACGACCAGCTCCCGAACGACGATGAGGTGACGACGTTCTATGCGTTGTCACTTCTGAGCGCCGCGCGCGCGCAGGACGACAGCACGTTCCGTCCCGAGGTCAGGGCGGGCGCGCTGGCAATGGCTGTCTATAAGCGCAACCCGAAGCATCCAGGCGCAGTGCACTACATCATTCACGCCTTCGACGACCCCGTTCACGCACCGCTCGCGCTCGAAGCCGCGCGGGTATACGCCGACATCGTCCCGGCCGTGTCGCACGCTGTGCACATGCCGACGCACATCTTCATCCAGCACGGCATGTGGAACGAAGTCGCCAATCAGAACGTGCGCGCCTTCAACATCGGGCGCGACCTCTGGGAGCCGGGCGACGTCCCGGGCGACATGGCGCACTCCGGCGACTGGGGACAGTATGGATTCCTGCAGCTTGGCGACTACGCCGGCGCGCGCGAGCGCATGAAGGTGTTCGGCGAGATGGCGGAGAGAACGAAACATCCGCGCGCGGTTGGCGCGCTGGCGTTGCAGCAGGCGCGCTACATCATCGAGACCGAGGAGTGGAAGGTTCAACCGATCGCCGCCGATGCGTCGAACGAGGCGATGCTCGCCAACGGAATGAGCGCGGCGAGGACTGGAGACCTGGCGAGGGCGCAGAACATGGAAGCGCTGCTCGCCAAGAAAGCCGGCGTGCCAGGTGGCGACACGGCTGCCAATCCACACGCCGATCACGGCGCCGCCGCGACCCCGGCCGCGAAACCACCCGCCGGTCAGGTGGCCGCACCTGCCGGTGGCGGAGGGCCCGACGCCGGCAAGTCGGTGCGCATCATGCACCACGAGCTCAAGGCGTTGATCGCGCTGGCGCGGAAAGAGAACGACGCGGCGATCGCGCTCCTGAAGGAGGCCGTGTCGATCGAAGAGAGCATGCGCCCGCCAAACGGCGCCGCGGATCCAGTGAAGCCGTCACACGAGCTGCTCGGCGAAGTGCTGCTTCAGGTGGGTAAGCCGGCGGATGCGGCGACCGCCTTCGACGCTTCTCTTCTGCGCATGCCGAATCGCGCCCGCTCGCTCATGGGTGCCGCGCGGGCGCATGCCGCCGCCGGCAACCGGACCGCCGCCGCTGCGCGTTACCAGCTGCTCAACAGCTTCTGGAAGGGCGCGCCGATGACCAATCCTGTTACCGACGCGCGCTGACGCGCGCGGCCAACGACTCGAAACGAGGGTTTCGGGACGAACGTCGTTAAGGGAGGTTCGGGGTTCGCCCCGAACCTCCGTCTCTCGAACCCGTCCCCGCGACCCGCCTTGAAACTCTGCCGCGAAGCGCCGTCCCCCGAACCCGTCCCGAGCCCGTCGCGATCACAGTAACGAACCCCCAACCCCGGACCCGAGTTCCGGATCGACGCGATCAACGCGTTCAACAGCGTGAACTTCATTCCTGTCTTGGGGATGACGATCCCGACCAACGCGAACCGGACAAACGGGGATGCACTGGCGGCGTATGAGGTAACCCAGCTGGTCAACACGAACCAGGCGAGAATTCTGCAGCTCGTCTCGCGGGTGCGGTGGTAGAGCGAGCGCGAGGGTTCGGTTCGACGGTTCGTTACGGGTAGTTCGGGATGACCCGAACCTCCCGTGACGAACCACCGTCGTGACGCAACCGACCTGACCAACCTAGGTCCCGAGTCGACGTCCCGAACCAGCCTGCCGAACGTCTGCGAAGAAATCCCGTCCGCGCACCACCTCGGCGACGTTCTTGGCCGCGCCAACAAACGGAATCATGTCGAGCGCTGTGTCGACGGCGCCGTTCACCACGCCCTTGCGGCGCATGGCCGAGCCGATGGTCGCCACGGCGACGATAGCGCCGAGGTAGGGCACCGAGCGCAACATCTTGCGCAGCGCGCGGCGTTGGCCGTATCTGATCGCGTGACCGGTGATGGTCATGCCTGGGCAGCAGCAAATCGCGTTCCGACTGTGACGCGCGACATTTGCTGCTACCGCCCGCAGGCGTCCGTGAGCGCTTGCGCGAGGTTCGAAAGCGTGGCGGGCTTCGACAGGAAAGGCGCCCCAGTTCTCCGGATACGAAGCTCCGCGTCCGACGCCGCGGCGTAACCCGACATGAACACCACCGCAAGCTTCGGACGGATCACTCGGATCGCCTCTGCGAGGTCGATACCGTCCATCCCGGTGCCGAGCACGACGTCGGTCAGCAGCACGTCGAGCGTCGGTGTCATTGTCGCAATCTCGAGCGCTTCGATCGCCGTGTCGGTGGCAAGCACGCGATGCCCGAGCGATTCCAGCTGACGCCGCACCGTGTTGCGCACCGGTCCTTCGTCTTCGACGAGCAGCACGGTGCGCGCCGTGGCCGCCGTGTCAGTGGCCGCCATTGCGTGGCCCGCTTCCAGCCACGACTCGCCGGCCGCGCGCGGCAGAATCAGGGTCACCGCCGTGCCGCGGCCCGGCGAGGAGTCGATCGTCACCGAGCCGCCCGACTGCTTGGCAAATCCGTAGACCATGCTGAGCCCCAAGCCGGTCCCGACCCCGGCCTTGGTCGTGAAGAACGGCTCGAAGGCGCGCGCCGCGATTTCTGGCGGCATGCCCGTACCGGTGTCCTCGAGGGTCAGCATCGTGTATGCACCAGGCGGGAGGTCGTCGTCAGTCGCCGGCTTCTTGACGACATCGTGCCGCGAGGTGCGGATCGTCAGCGTGCCGCCGTCGGGCATCATCGCATCGCGGGCGTTGAGCGCGATGTTCAGGATCGCGGCTTCGAGTGCGGCGGCGTCGACCAGCATCACGCCGGCCGTGTCCTGCGTGACCGTCGCGATTCGGATCGTGGCGCCGAGCGTGCGGCCCAGCAGGCGCACGATGCTCTCGACCAGCGCGTTGATGTCCACCGGCTCGGGGTTGAGCTGCCGGCCGCGCGAGAAGGCCAGGAGCTGCGCAATCAGCTCCTGCCCGCGCTGCGTCGCGCGGAACACCGGGTCGATCAGCTCGTGACTGTAGGAATCGCCGCGCAGGTGCATCTTCAGCAGCTCGAGGTTGCCGAGGATCACAACGAGGATGTTGTTGAAGTCGTGGGCGATGCCACCGGTGAGCTGGCCGACGGCTTCCATCTTCTGCGAACGAAACAGCGCCTGACGCGTCTGTTCCAGTGATTCCTGCGCCTCGCGCAGCTCCGTGATGTCGTGCGAGATGCCGTAGAGGCCGAGAATCCGGCCGTCCCTGTCGCGATAGACGCCCTTAGTCACCAGGTACGCCTGGGTACCCAGTGCCGAGGTCGCAATCCCCTCGAACGACTGCGCCCGTCCGGTGGCCAGCACCTGGCGGTCGTCTTCGATGAAACGCTTGGCCGTTTCCTCCGGATAAATCTCGATGTCGATCTTGCCGATGATGTCCGCCGGACGGCGGCCCACGAATCGCGCGGCGGCCTCGTTGACGAGCACATAGCGCCCTTCGAGGTCCTTGACGAAGATCGCGTCGGGCGTCGCTTCGAGGACGGCCTGCAGAATGTCGGCGCTGTTGGGGATCGCCATCTCGGCCTTGGCCCTGAGTCTAGCGCGGATCCGCCACGACTGTAGGGCCGCTGGACACGCGTCGATGTTTGATGAGTTAGGTTATGCGCGACCGGCGGCCCGCACGGACGCCGGTGATAAAGTCAACAGGATCGGAGGGTCAGTGAAACTCGCTCTTATCAGTGCGTTCGTCGGTGCAGTGCTCGTGGCCGGGCCGATTGCGCTTGCACAACAGCAACAGATTCCCGCGCCGCCCGACGTCGCCAAAGCGCCGGCAGACGCCCAGCGCACGGCATCAGGTCTCGCGTCGAAAGTGCTGACGCCCGGCAAGGGCAAAGACCGGCCGACGGAAACCTCCAACGTGTCGGTCCACTACACCGGCTGGACGACGGACGGCAAGATGTTCGACAGCTCGGTCGGCGGGCCGCCAGTCTCGTTTCCTCTCAACCGCGTCATCAAGGGGTGGACCGAGGGCGTGCAGTTGATGGTTGTCGGCGAGAAGCGCCGATTCTGGATCCCCGGGGACCTCGCGTACGACAACTCGCCGCGTCCGGGTGCGCCCAAAGGCATGCTCGTGTTCGACGTCGAGCTGCTGGAGATCAAGTAATCAGCGGCCCGCGGTTGCGGCGCTCAGGGAGAACAGCCACGTGAGAACCAGATCGCTCGTTGCCGCGCTCATCATCTCGGCCGTCGGCATCGCGGCGGCGCAGCAGGGCAGCACTCCTCCCGCGCCGGCGACCGCGCATCAGGGCGTCGATCAGCGGCCCGCGAACGGCGCGGATCAGAAGCCGGCGTTTGCCGGTCAGACCGATGCGCCCGAGCGCAAGACCAACGTCGCGTTCGACGTGGTGACGGTCGCCGAGCCGCTGCAGAATGCGTGGGGCCTGGCGTTTCTGCCTGGCGGAAAGATGTTGATCACCGAGCGGCCGGGCCGGCTGCGCGTTGTCACCCCCGACGGCAAGATGTCGGAGCCGGTCATAGGACTGCCTGCCGTGGACGCGCGCGGGCAGGGCGGACTTCTCGACATCGCGCTCGATCCGGACTTCGCCGAGACCAACCTCATCTACTGGAGCTACGCCGAGCCGCGCGAGGAGCAAGGGGTGAACAACACGGCAGTCGCGCGCGGAAAGTTCGTGGACGGTGCCGCGCCGCGCGTTGACGAAGTGCAGGTGATTTATCACCAGCGGCCGACGCTGCGATCGAACCTGCACTTCGGCAGCCGTCTCGTGTTCGGCCGCGACGGCACGCTGTTCGTCACCCAGGGCGATCGATCGATCACCGAAGGCCGGATGCAGGCGCAGAAGATGGACAGCGGCCTCGGAAAGATCGTCCGCCTCAACAAGGACGGATCGATTCCCAAGGACAATCCGTTCGTCGGCAGGGACGGCGTGCTTCCCGAGATCTGGTCGTTCGGCCATCGCAACGTCCAGGCGGCGGTGCTCAATCCGCCCACCGGCGAGTTGTGGGAGGTCGAGCACGGCACGCGGGGCGGCGACGAGATCAACATCGCCCGCAAGGGCAAGGACTACGGCTGGCCGACGAGCGCCTACGGCATCGAGTATCGCGGCGGGCCGATCACCGGCAACATCACGGCACAGCAGGGCATGGAGCAGCCGCTCTACTACTGGGATCCGGTCATCGCTCCGAGCGGAATGATCTTCTACACCGGGAGTCTCTTCCCGGAATGGAAGGGCAACCTGTTCATCGGCGGCCATGCGACCAACGATCTCGTTCGCCTGACGGTGAACGACGAGAAGATCGCGGACGAAGAACGGCTGCTGACCGATCGCCAGCCGCGGGAGCGAATTCGCGACGTGCGGCAGGGACCCGACGGCGCGATCTATCTCCTGACCGACGACGCACAAGGCAAGCTGCTGAAGATGGTCCCGAAAGGAAAGAGCTAGACGCGCGCCTCGCTGCTGGCACCACGGCTCTCCGTTCGTGCCATCCGACTCAGCCGACTCGAATCGACCTGTATGTGCTCGCGGGTAATCAGTGGCACGCTCGCGTGTGACTGATGGCACGCATCGATCGTTTCCGCACCGCTCAGGACGCGCCCCATAGTGGCTTCGACGCCGCGCTGCAGGAGATCCGCGGCGGCGGCAAGCGCGGGCACTGGATCTGGTACATCTTTCCGCAGCTCTCGAGCCTCGGCCGCTCGTCGATGTCACGATCGTTCGGCATCGCCGACGGAAACGAGGCGATGGAATTCCTGCGCGACCCGAAACTGCGTGCCCGCTATCTGACGATCAGTACCGCAGTGGCCGATCAATTGAGAGCGGGCGCAGGCGTGTCGCTGGCGACGCTGATGGGGTCGACGATCGACGCGCAAAAACTCGTCAGCTCTCTGACGCTCTTCGGCAACGTCGCCGCCCAGATGGACCCGGCCGGAACGGACGAGGCGCTGACGGCGATCGCCAGGGTGGCGAATGAAGTTCTGGCGATCGCGGCAAAGCAGGGCTATCCGCCGTGCGCCGCCACGCTCGGCGCGCTCCAACGGAAGTGACCACGGCGGCCGGCGCGTCCGACTCGGAAACGGACGCTTCGGCGCCCGGTTTTCAGGTACGCTCGCTCCTCGCCCTGATGCGACGAACACTACTTTTGTTCCCCCTCGCGGCCGCGGTGATCGTGGTCCCTACCCTGGTCTCGGGCCAGCGGGGAAGCCGCGACGCCCGCGTCAACTTCGAGGGCATCTGGAACTCCGCGACCGTCACGCCTCTCGAACGGCCACGGGAATTGAAGGACAAACCGTTCT
Organism: uncultured Acidobacteriota bacterium; assembly: GCA_963807105.1. Classification (GTDB taxonomy): domain Bacteria; phylum Acidobacteriota; class Vicinamibacteria; order Vicinamibacterales; family UBA2999; genus DASPWV01. The sequence goes on from CAWEAM010000005.1 coordinate 681,907, forward strand.
TTACCGCTGAAGAAGCCGCACAGTGGGAGCGCGAGTTCGCGCAACGGAACGAGGAACCTGCGCCCGGGACCGCGACGACTGGCAGCGGCACGGGAACCTACAACACGTTCTACCGCGAGTTCGGCACGCGTACGGTCAAGACCCTGCGCACGTCCATCGTCATCGACCCGCCCGATGGCCGCATCCCTGCGCTCACGCCAGCGGCCGCCGAGATCAAACGCCGGCGAATCGAGCGGCAGAAGTACGGCGAGAACCCCGAAGACCTGGGGCTTCAGGATCAGTGCGTGGCGTTCTCGACCGCGGGGCCGCCGATGCTTCCGTATTCCTACAACAGCAACTACCAGATCGTTCAGACCGGCGATGCCCTCGTCATCCACGCCGAGATGATCCACGACGCCAGAATCATCCATCTGGATGGCCGTCCGCACCTGCCACCGGCGATGCGGCTTTCGATGGGCGATTCGATCGGGCGCTGGGAGGGCAACACTCTGGTGATCGACACCACGAATTTCACCGACAGCGGCGGTTTCTATGGTGACGCCGGCGGCAACTTCGGCTGGGACCGCAATCTGCACCTGGTCGAGCGCTTGCGTCCGTTCGACGAGGATACGTTGCTCTACCAGTTCGAGATCGACAACCCGTCGGCGTTCACGCAGCCATGGAAAGGTGAGTTGACGATGACGCGCGCGACGGGCCGGATCTACGAATTCGCCTGCCACGAAGGCAACTACTCGTTGACGAACATGCTGCGGGGCTACCGCGTCGCCGAACGAAAGCCGCCCGCCGCGGCACCACGCTGACGAAGCGGGCGCTGCGCCGTCACGCCTCCTTCAGCGCGTCGGTGGGCTGGATGCGAAGCGCGCGTCTCGCCGGTTCGATACACGCGAGCAATCCGACAGTGAGCATCACGCCCGACGTCATCAGCAGCACGTCGGTGACATCGGCCACCTCCACTTCGTCTGAGAGCGTCACAAACAACAGCAGCACCGAATTGCCCGCCGCAATGCCGCTGCCGACCAGCGTCAACGCGCGTGAGAAGACTCCAGCGAGCAGGCGGCTGCGACTCGCGCCGAGCGCTGTTCGCAGTCCAATTTCCCGCGTGCGGCGTGCGACACTCACCGACATCAACGAAAAGATCCCGGCGGATGAGAGGAACAGCCCGAGGGTCACCACGGCTGTGATCGTGCCGGCGCCGACCATCATCGGCACGTCAACGCTCCAGGCAATCTCGTCGAGCGAGCGGACTTCGTGCAGCCGCAGCCCGGCATCCAGGTTCGCGGCGATCGCCCGCACGCGCGGGGCGAACGCGGCCGGATCGCCCGCGACGCGCACCGCGACCACGAGAGGCGAGGCCGTGGCGACCGACGCAGGAGTGAATAGGTAAGGCGCTTCGCCGCGATCCGTTGGCGTCATGCCGATGTCGCGCACCATCCCGACGATGTCAAACCAGGGCTCCGCGTTTTCCGCGTTGGAGCTCGCCGACCGCACGCGGCGCCCAACCGGGCTCGCGCCGTGCATGTAGCGGCGCGCGAACGCCTCGTTGACCAGGACGGCACGCCCACCCGCCGTCCGATCACCGTCGTGGAAATCGCGGCCCGCAACCAGCGGGATATCGAACGTTTCAAAGAACCGCGGGCCCACACTCGCGAACCAAAGGTTCGGGATCACCACGGGCGCGGTCCCCGGCGATACTTCCGCCTCGGCGGTCCGCACTGCCGGTCCCATCCCGGGCAGACGATCGGCGAAGGTCACGGCGAGAACGTTTGGTTCCTGTGCTATCCGCCGTTCGAGTTCCGCGTAGCTGCCATTCAGCGTGGTGAGCGGCACCCCTGATGAGTCGTCGGCTGAGGTTTCGGCGGCGTCGCGATCGAGCTCGAGGCGGATGGCCAGGTATTGCTCGGTGGGAAACTGTGCCCGGATGCGCCGATCGCGCAACGCCTCCTCCGAGATGCCGGACGCCGGCGGCAAAAGAATTACCGTCAGTGCGACCTGCACGATCATTGCAGTCGTCCAGAGCTTGCCAAATCGCAACGTGGAACCTCCAACACCGAGGTTCCGCAGTTGACTGTGAACGTGCGACGACGTGGCCTTCAGCGCGGGAAGCACACCCAGGATCGTCGCGCCCGCGATCGTCAGCATCAAGGCGTACAGGATCGTCGTTGGCTTCAGGCCCGGATCGACCCAGAACGGCGGACCACCATTCTGGCCGGAGTAGTAGACGCGCATGCCCCACTTGACCGCCCAGTGGGCCACCGCGAGTCCGATGACCGCCGCGACGGATGCCAGCACCAGCGCTTCGCCGAACAATTGCGCGACGATCCGTGAGCGGCCCGCTCCGAGCGCATACCGCGTGGCAATCTCCGCCTCGCGTGTTGCCGTCCGCGCGTAGACGAGGGTGCCGACGTTGGTGCAGGCGACAATCAACACGAGGATGATGGGCAGGTGAGTGATGGCGAACTCGAGCCACGTGCGATCGCCTGGCGATTCGCCGCCGTACGCCAGCACACGCGGGCGCAGGCGTTCGTGCGTTCGGGGAGAGTCGTTCGCCATCCGTTCGGCCAGCGCGGTGAGCTCCGCGTTGGCCTGCGCCTGCGTCGCGCCCGGCGCGAGCCGGCCAAAGACGCGCACCGTCGGACCTTCGAGTGGCGAATAACCTGACGGCCGCAGTTGAAGCGGTACCCAGAGGCGGTGGTTGAGGGGGAACGCAAAGCCGTCGGGCATCACGCCCACGACGGTCGTCGTGGTCTTGCCGAGTTGCACCGTTCTGCCGATGACGTCCACACCTCGGCCGAATCGCTGCTGCCACACGCGATAACCGAGCACGACCACCGGGGTCGCGCCAGGCTGTTCGTCGGCATCGAGCAGCGGCCGGCCGAGGATCGGCGGCACACGCACGAGGCGGAACGCCGATGCCGTGGTCTCGGCGATCGACACCGGCTCGGGTCGCGCGTCTCCAAGAATCAGGTTCCGTTCGACAGTGCGATACACACCGAGATCGACGACCGAGCGAACATCACGTTGCCAGACGGAGAAGTCGTGCAGCAACCGCCGCTCGTCGCCGCCGGTGAGGTTGCGCACTTCAATCTCGACGATGCGATCGCCGTCGGGGAGCGGGATCGTGGGGCGGAGGAAGTCGCGCGTCAGGTCGTACCAGCCGGCTCCCAGCCCAATGGCGATGGCCAGCGCCAATCCCCCCGCGATTGTCAGCCCCGGATACTTCAGGAGCATCCGGACGCCCAGTTTGTAGTCCTGCAACATGTCGATCCCCTTGACGCGAACTCGCGCAGAGCGCACGCGAATGAGCGCCGCTGACATTTCAATGATTTCGAGCGCGGTGAGGAACCGCGCCTGTGCGACACCGTGGCGGCGCAGGCGGCGCCAATGCGCTTCCTCGAGGTCGCCGATCACGTCGTCTGCTTCGCCCGGTGGGGCCAGCCATCGCAGCAGGGCGGTTGTCCACCGCGGAAGCTGGATCACGAGGTTTCTCCGATGACGTGCGTCAATCCTGCGGCCATGGCTTGAATCCCGACGGTTGCCGCGCGCACTGCGGCCAGTCCCGACGGCCGCACCGCGACCAGCCGCCGCGGTTTGCCTCCACGCTCGGCTCGCGGCGCGCCCAATCGCGTCGCGACGAGCCGTTTGATCTCGAGACGCTGCAGTGTCGTGTAGACATTGGCGCGCCGCACCGATCGCCCGGTGCGTTGCTCGATCTCGTCGGCAATCGAGACGGTGTACGCCTCGTCAGGGCCGAGTCGCAACGCCCCCAGCAAGACGAGCAGCTCGAATTCAGCGAGCGAAGAAGGTGCGCCCTTGTGGACCATTTAACTCACAACGTGACTATATACGAGCGAGGCGGCAAGGGGGTTCACACGCTGCCGGCGAGATGCTGCATAATCGGCGGCCGGGAGGTTCGCGCATGCGGTGTTCGATAGACATCGTTTTTCTGATCTCGACGGTGGCGATCGCGCAGCTGCCAGACAGACTCGAGCGGCGCCTGGTGCAGGAGGGTGATTGGGCCTACGAAGGCACCTTCCTATTACCGCCCAAGTTGGGCAATGGTGCTGACACGCGCATTATCGGCGCCTCCGGCTGCGCGGCCATTCGCTATCTCGACGGCACGGCGTACTTCATGGCAGGCGCCGCTTCGAACCAGGTCGGACCGACGAACGGCGAGCCCTTTCGCGTGAGCATCCCGCCGCTGAAGACAGCGCCGCCGTTCAACGTGGCGACCGAGGTCAAGCGCTACGGCGATGTCTACGACGGCAAGCGCGTCGATCTCGACGACCGGACGCCGAATCACGACTTCCTCGGCTGCTATTGGGACGAGCCGACACAACGCTGGTATGCCACCTATGGCAACGGCTACGGTGCGGCCGGCGATGGCAACGCGACCTCCATCGTGGTCGCGTCGCTCGAGGAAGGCGAGCCCGATGCCGCTAGCGGCAGCGGCAGCGGTCTGGCCGCCTACAAGTTCGAACGCCTTGGCTATAAGTACCGCCAGACGGGAATCCTCGCCATCCCACCCGACTTCGCGGCCACCTACACGAAGGGTCGCCGGCTCGGCGCCGGATTCGGCGGCTACTTCTCGGCGTTCCAGAGCGCTGGCGGCGTGTCGATGGGACCGTCAGTCGTCGCCTTCGATCCACCGAAAAGCGCGCATCTCGCCTCACTGCCGTGGACACCGCTCGTCCAGTATCCGGTCTCGCCCGAGCCCGGTCGAGGAAAGCGGGCGAACCGGCCGAAGGGCGCGGCGCCGATCCGGCAGACCTTCGACCGCTGGCCGAACGACAAGTATTCCTGGACCGATTGGGTCGGTGGAGCCGCGTGGATCCGGACCGACACCGTCCAGGGCCTCGCGTTCTTCATCTCGATCGGCACCGGCGACGCGCAATACATCAACTCGCAGTTTGGCGCCGAAGGCGCGGAGACGTGGGTGCAGATTTACGACGAGGCCGATCTGGCGCGCGTCGCCCAGGGAAAAGCGCGGCCCGACGACATCCAGCCGAGGAACGAATGGAAGATGCGCTACCCGGGTCTCAACTACGACGCCTTTCCGTTCGCGAGCGAGAGCAGGGCGTGCACGAGCGTTGCGGCGAAGGGGGCGCAGCTCACGTTCGAGTGTCCGAATCACGGTTACGAGGCCGAACAGCGGATCCGGCTCTACGGCGCGACGGTGAAGGATTTCAACGACGGCTACGCGATCGACGCGGTGATCGATCGCGATCACTTCACCGCCTCGAATGTGGTGAGGAGCTCGTTCTCTTCCGCCACCACGAGCGGCACGCTCACGATCAGGCCGCTCTGGATCATCCAGCCGCCGGGTCTTCTCTTCGGCGCCACGTTCGACCCAATCGGCAAGCGCGTCTACGTCGCGCTCGGCGACGGCGTCCCATGGCCCGACTCGCACGTGGCGGTGCACGTCTATCGTCTGCCGTAGCGATTCGCACCAGTTGTTGGACTCGTCGGCGTAATCGACCAATCCGACGAGCGCCGGGGGGACCTAGGAGATCGGCGCCGCCGCGAGTCCCGGCGACTCCGGCACGCGGAGCCGCGCTGTTTTCGCGAGTGACGCGGCTGGAATCGCGAGCACCAGATAGAGCGCGCCAGCAATCATGAAGTTGGTGTTGATCCCAAGCCACATCGAGATCGCCACGGCTGCGATCGACGCGAGCACGCCGCAGGCGCCGTTGATCCCCCACATCCACGCCGTCGCTTCGGGCGACAGCCGGCCCACCAGCGCCATGCCGATTGGAAAACAAAAGCCGAGGAGCAACGAGATCGGCGCGGTGCAGGCGATCACCACCAGCGAGCGCGCCGGCAATTCGAAGTGAATCGTGGCATCCATGATCGGCTGGATCAGAAATGTCAGCGCGAACGCTAGCGCGGCGATGGCGATCGGCAGCCGGATCAGCCATCGATGCCGATCGATGGCAAAGCGATCCGACGCGAAGCTGCCCACTCCGGTGAAGAAGATCATCGAGAAGAGGATCACCGCGAAGGTGTATGTCGGATGCCCCAGGTATACCGAAAACCGCTGGAGGAACGGGATCTGCACGAGCATGTATCCGAGGCCGATCATCGCGAAGTAACACGCTGCCACCGCGAAGCTGCTGCCGTCCATGTCGGGCAGGCCGGCACGCATCAGCGGCCACAGGATGATCGCGGCAACGAGCGCGGCGGCAATTACGAACAGGACGATGAGCGTGAACGTGGCGCGCATGTTGCCCGCGACCACACCGGTGGAGCCGACGTTGTTGATCGCATAGAAGCTCGCCGGCCGCAGCATGTTGAAGAAGAACGGACGCTCGTCGGTCGGGGGCGAGAAGTCGAACATCGGGTGCGCGGTAGCCGCCGCGAGCTCGCGCCGCGACGCGCTGCGCACGATGCCACCGAGAAACGCGTCGGCCGGCGCGGTCCACGGCGAGATCACCACTGACAAGCCCCGCGCCGCGACGAGCCGCGCCACCGCGTCGTGATCGGCCGGCGCGAACGGTTGGTTCGACACGAGGAGCGTGGCGACCGGCCCCCGCGACAGCATGATCAAGTGGTCGGCCGGCCGCTGCACGCCACGCTCGATGAGTGACGCCACGCCGAGCGCGAGGAGCCGGCTGGTCTCGGAGATCTGACTCGGCGCGAACCAGCGCGACACGCTGAAGATACCGCCCGGTTTCAGCGTGTCGAGAAACACGCGCCATCCTTCGAGCGTGTAGAGGCCGTTCTCGGTCAGCGTGAACGCGCCGGCGCCGGTTGCCGCCCAGGTGTCGATGAGCGACATCTGCAGGATGTCGAATCGCTTGTCGGTTCGGCTCAGATAGGAGCGGGCTTCGCCATGCACCAGCGTCACGTCGGGCCGGTCGGCGATGCCGGCGAACGCTCGATACGGTCCGCGCAGCGCGTGGAGCAGGTTGTTGTTGATCTCGATGCCGGTGACCGACTGATTGCCGCCCCAGATCGCCGAAAGGATGTCGCGGCCGCCGCCGACGCCGATCACCGCCGCGTCGCCGCGCCGCAAGTAGTACGGCGCGGCAGTGACGTCGTACGCCACCCACTCGAGCGCCGCGCGGTCGCCGTTCCACTGCGTGATCGGGGTTCCCGCCTCGCCGTCGATCACCATCCACGAGGACGTCGTCACGAAGCGCTCGGATCCCTGGCTCCCGCCCCAATAACGCGCCGGTCCTGTGAGTGGGCGCGAGACGACGACGTAGGAGTGCGTGTTCCACGCCGACCACTCGATCGCGTCGGGCGACCAGAGCACCCGGTTCTTCGGATACATCACGCCGACGCCACGCAGCGTCGTGGCGTTGAGGCCCGCAGCCGCCAGCAGCAGCACCGCCAGGACGAGGCTGAATCGGCGACTGGCGCTGCCCGCGAACAGTTGAAAGCAGTAGGCCCCGATGGCCGCTGCCGCCGCCGCCACGAACGCGGCGGAGGAGATATTGGTGTTGTTGAGGATCGGGATCACCAGGATGCAGCCGAGCGCGGCGCCAAGAAGGTCGGCCGCATACAGCCGTCCGATCGGACCGTCGGTCTTGGTGAGCGCGAGGGTGACGACGATGCCGGCGAGCACGAACGGAGCGGCGAGGACGATCGTCGAGAAGGCGAGCGACAGCAGATCCATGATCGCGAGTCGCTCGAGCACTGGAATCGGGATGCTGAGGTTCGCGATGTGTGACGCCGGGATCACAACCGCAAGCCAGGTGGTGTAGCGCGGCAGCGCGCGCCTGGTGCCTTCGGCGTCGAACTGGTCTCCGCGCAGAAAGACGAACACGGCGCCCGCCGCCATGCCCAGCATCGCGAGCGAGATCGCGAGAAACGCGAGGTGGTACCAGGTGACAACCGACAGCAGGCGCGAGTCGAGGATTTCGAGGATCAGCGTTGCGAGAGTAACCAGGAACAGTCCAGCCGCGACCGGGCGGTGAGACGACGAGCGCATGCGGTAACGACTATACCAGCCGCGCGCGCCGGCTCCGCCGTTTCAGATTCGCCTCTCGGCGAGCCTACTGCTCCATCATCGGTGCGCGCTTCATCGGTTCCCGTACCGTGTAGTCCGGCGGCACCTGAAACAGCGTCCGATCGGGCTCGGCCCGACTTACATTGGAAAGACGGTACGTCGTCTCGCCCATCCGTGGATCGTTGTGGCGCGTGAGCAGCAGCAGATCGAGCTCTCTCGAATACCACTGCTCGGATGTGGTGACAATCGGCAGCTCGTTGCCAATCGCGCCGGCAGGCAAGGTCTTTGTCGTGCGCGTGCCCGCCGTGGCAACGCCCTCGATCGTCTGCTGCCCGAGATCCTCGCGGGCTGTCTGCGCCTGACGTTCGTGCGGAGCTCCCGCTTTCCCCGACATCTCGGACAGCGTCGGCGCCAGCTCCGAGACACGCTCGCTCACGATCACGCGAACGCGCTCGTCGGCCGCCGCTGACGGTGGATAGACCATCATCGCCGACCCACGACCACCCGCGCCACGGCCACCCTCGATTCGCGCGAACATCCCGGGAGACTTCCAGGCGGTCCGCGTCGCGGGATTGAGAACGAAGCTGACGCCGGCAACCGGATCGTTGATGACGATGTCGGTGGCCTCGCCGTTGTCGGCGATCGTTTCACGCCGCAACCGTCCCTCGCCGTCTCGCGACACGCGCGTCGTGGTGCGCCGAACGATGCGGTTGCCGTCCGGCAGCATCTGCACGAACTCGGTGAGCGTTTCGGCGGAATACGGTGCGCCGCGCGTGACTCTCGTCTCCAGTGTCATCCGGGCGCCGCCGACGGCCTGCGTCGCGGTCTGGACCGAGCCACGACTGTTGGGCGCCGTGGTGGTCTGCTCGGCGGCGGCGGGCCCGCTCACGCCGCATGCGATCAACATGGTGAGAATTGCGCGTGTGATCAGATGCTCCCGTCAGAGATTCAAGGAATCACTCGAACGGCGCGCGGCAGGCCATCCTGACCGATGAGAACGTCCGCCTCGATCGGCTCGCCCGTCGCGTCGTGAACGATCAACCCGTAAGCGGGAAGCGCGGCCAGCGGCACTTCCACGTGGACAATGTGGCCGCTCTCCAGATCCGGAAGGCCTGAGGCCCCTGGCAGCGGCGTGAACTCGATCGGCGGCGCGGTGGGCGCCGCGGCCTCGCGATCGTCACGGCGGCCGGCGAGATCCCACAGCAGCGCTCCCGAGAACACCAGCAGCGCCGACGCGGCCGCTGCCCACAGGGGACCGAATCGTTGCACTGCGCCCGCCTGGCGCCGCCGATGCGCGTTGTCGAACGCGCGCAGCAGGCGCTCTTCCATCGCGCCGCTCAGCGGTGCGGGTGTCCGCGCGGCAAGCTCACGCAGCAGCACATTCAACTCTCGCTCAGGCGTCGTCATGCAAAGCACCTCGTGCCTGCCGGGGCGGCCGACGGCCGCCCGTTCGCCGACCGCCGCAGCTTGGCGGCCAGAAGCCCGCGCGCGCGATGCAGCCGCGATCGCACGGTTCCCACGGCGCAATCGAGGGCGCGGGCGGCGTCCAGATATGTGAATTCCTGAGGCTCGCACAACACGACAACCTCGCGATAGCGGATCGGCAGCGACAGCACCGCTCTGCGCAGCGCATCGATCTCGTCGGCGCGGGCGAGTTCGCCCAGCGGATCCGCCGCGTCCAGAGCGGTTGGCTCAGCTCGCCGGTTGGCAGCGGCAACACGCGGCGGTCGCGTTCGAGCCGCCGTCGCATGAAATTCCTGGCGATGCCGCAGAGCCAGGCAAGGGCCGGCGCCCGCATCGGATCGTAACGCCCGGCTTCGTGGATGACCGCAAGAAAGACTTCCTGCGTGACGTCCTCGGCCGTGGCCGGACAGGCGGTCATGTGGAGAGCAAAACGGTAGACGTCGGCCTGCCGCCGGCGGAACAACGCCGAAAACGCCTGCCGATCACCCTGGGCGACGAGCTGCACGAGCCGCTCGTCTGGCGTGGTGTCGGGGTGAGGGCTTGACGGCATCGACGTGATCGACTCGACCTGTACACACGTATTCGCCTGGCACGGCCCAAGAGTTCCAGAAACTATTCGGATCGCAGGACCGAGGCCGGGTCGGCGCGCATCGCCCGGCGAGCCGTTGGCAGGACGGCTGCGCCGGCGACGGCGAGGAGCAACGCCAGTACGCCGGCGTAGACTGCGGCATCGACCGTCTGCACGTCCGCGCGGCAGCCGCGAGAGCGGAGCCACCAACGACCCCGGGAACGACGATCATGCTCGCGTGCGCGAAGACCGCGCGCCGCAGATCGTGCGGCGCGGCGCCGAGCGCCAGCCGCAGCGCCAGCTCCGGCAACCGCCGCACGACGTCGTGTGCGAGCACACGAGCATGTCAAGAAAACCACTGGTTGCCGTGGTGGCGCTGATGCGGCGCGCTGGACCGCTGCCGGAGAGCGTGACGTTGGTCGGGTCGTAGGCTTCGATGCGCGCGAGCCCGTCGCGGCGGGCCTGCCATTCGAGAAACGTCCGGAAGGCCACTGCCCGCGGCGGTCCGGAACCCACGTCGGCGGGCAGCTCGCCAAGCATGACGAGCGAGTCGGGGTCGGCAAATGGCGGCGGTGTGAGGACGACCGCGTCGAACAGCGCGAACACAGTGCCGCCCGCGCCGAGCGTGACGGCGATCGTGAGCACGGCCGCCGCCGCGCTCGACGGCGAGCGCTTCAGATGACGGAACGCGTTCAGGGTGAACATGCCGTGCGCCTGTACGGAAGATCAATCGCGCGCGTCTTGCCGTTGAGCGTGCCCTCGACGCGCGCGGTGAGCGTGTCGCCGCTGCGCTGATAGCTGATCCGCTGCGGAAAATCGTGCGTCGGATTCTCGAATGCCACGGAATCCGTGCTCCTCGTGACGAGCTTGAAGCTCGCTTCCGCCTGGCCCGATGGCTTCGCAATATACGCCATGCCGTCGGCGGTGTCGCGAATCTGTAGAAACTCGAACTCCGTCGTCTTGCCGCCGGCCACGGTGCGGCTCACGCCCATCAGCGACCCACCGGCGGGACGGAGCCAGTGTTCTTCCACGGTGCGCTCGCCGCGCTCGAAGACCCAGCAGCCGGTGAGAAACGCCAGGTCGGCCGCTTGTGGTCTGGTTTGCGCGTCCACCAGATTCCCGGAGACGACGAACGCCACTGTACAGATGACGCGAAGGGTAGCTTTCATGAGCTGGAGACTAGAGGAACCAAGCGGAGTCGTCTTGTCTTTTTGCGACATGCCGACGATTGCTCCTGAGCTGCGGAAGATCGCGGTCAGCCCCTCGGCTTCGGCCAGGGCGCGCGGCGTCTGCCCTGCAAAGCGACGAACCTCGCGCACGAGATGCGATTGATCGGCGTAGCCGCATCGTGCGGCGATGCTCGCCGCCGGCTCGGACCCCAGGGCCTGAAACGCCTGCTGGAAGCGCACGATCCGGCCGAACAGCCGCGGCGACAGTCCGACGCGCTCCTGAAAGAGCCGTTCGAAGTGCCTCCGGCTCACGCCAGCCGCGTGCGCGAGCGCCTCGACCGGGGCGGTGCCACCGCTCGACTCGAGGCAGCGGATGGCACGACGGATCGTGCGCTCGGCAACAGATGCAGGTCCTGACGGCGCCAGCTGCTCGAGCGCGGTCTCCAAGGCGTCGAGTTGACCCGCGGCGCTCGGCGCGTTCGCGATCGCGTCGGCCGCGCGTGCGGTCCAGCGATGCCACACGGCGCCGGCATCGACGATGGTCGCGGCGATCCGATCCTGGGGCAACGGCAAGAGCCTGAACAGCGCATCGGGCGCCAACCGGGCGCCGACCATGAGCGCGCGCCCCGTCGCCGCGATGGTGACCGGCGCGGACATCTGTCCGACGATCAGGTGACGAGGCTGCAGGTGCGCCGCGTTGGCGGTGTACTGCTGCATCGGCTGTCCAAGGTGCAGCACGATCTCGGTACGGCCGTCCGGACAGATCGTCTGCGGCGCCGATGCGCTCGCCGGATCGTCGATGTGCCAGAGCAGCTCGACGAGTCCGGTCAGCCGGCCGCGTGGTTTTCGGGACGTGTACTTCACGACGCGTCTAATGAAGCGTACCGAGTGAATTGAGACCGGCCGCTCCGATAGTATGCACGTGAAGGAGAGCCCCATGGTGAGGATCGCGTCTGCCGCTGCGTTGAGTGTGACCCTCGTTCTTTGTGCCACTGCTGCCTTCGGGCAAACGGCGGCGACCCCGAAAACGGCGACCGACATCACCCGCGCCGATTTCATGACCGTGCTCAAGAGCATGAATCCCGATGGCGTGGCCGACCAGCAGATCAAGGTGGTGGACATCGGCAAGTACAACGTCGCCGTGGGCATCCTGCATCGATCGGGCAAAGCCAAGCAGAGCGCGATCTCGCACAGCCAGGTGACCGAGGTCTATTACGTCCTCGCCGGCGCCGGGACGTTCGTGACGGGCGGCGCGATGACCAATCCGAGCGAAGCCGCGGCCGACGGCACCACGGTCAAGGTGCTGGTCGGGCCGAGCACCACTGGATCGGGGATCGAAAACGGCCAGAGCCGGCGCATCGGTCCCGGTGATGTGATTGTCGTGCCGCCTGGCGTCGCGCACTGGTTCAGCGCGATCGAAGCCGATCTCGACTACCTCGTCTTCCGAGTCGATGCCGATCACCTGCTACCCGCCGGGTACGTGCATCCACTCCTGAAAAAGTAGGCTCACGGCTCACGGGCGCATCGAGCGGCCACATCCGCGTGATGCCCATTCCCTCTCGTGGGTTCGCCGACGACGTCGTCGGCAATGGCGCCGGAGTCATCGTGATCTGCGCGAAATGGGTTTGGTTGGCGTATCGAACGAGCGGCGCCGGAACGCCGGGTACGAGGACGGTTCGAACGATTTTCGGAAGGGACGTTGCTAGAGGCCCGGGGGGAGCCGACGCGCTCCATCCACGCTACGCCATTGATGAGCTCTAGACAAGAGCTTGCGCGAGGAGCGCAAACTTCCTGCGCTAGAGCCCTCCGGCGCTTGGCAAAACTGGGAAAACGCGTGAAGGCAGCTCGGCGCGGTTGAACCTTACCTGATGGTGGTCCTTTCGACCGGCTCCAGGCGGAGGACCGGCGTCGGTTTCCCATCGCGATCATCGGTTACGAGGTAGATATAGCCGTCGGGGCTTTGTCGCACATCGCGGATGCGGCCCTGTTGCTGCGCGAGCATCTCCCGGCCGACGACCTGCCCGGCGTTGAGCGTCAAGCGAACCAGCTGCTCGCCTACCATCCCGCCGACGAACAGATTGCCTTTCCACTGCGGGAAGCGATCGCCTGTGTAGAACATCGCGCCCGAGATACCGATCGAGGGCACCCAGACGTGCACTGGCTGCTCCATACCCTTGCGGTGCGTGCCCGAGTGAATCGCCAGTCCGGTTTGATAGTTCACTCCAAACCCGATCACCGGCCAGCCGTAATTGATGCCCGGCTTGATCAGATTCAACTCGTCGCCGCCCTGCGGCCCATGCTCATCGACCCACACATCACCCGACTCGGGATGGATCGCGATCCCCTGGACGTTGCGATGGCCGTAGCTCCAGATTTCGGGCTTCGCGTCGGCCTGTTTGACGAACGGGTTGTCCGCCGGCACGCGGCCATCGTCGTGCAGCCTGACGATCTTGCCGTGATGGTTCGTGAGGTCCTGCGCCGGATGCGCTTCGAGGTTGCCCTCGGGCGGGACCTGCCGATCGCCGAGCGTCAGGAACAGGAACCCGTTCCGATCGAACGCGATCTTGCCGCCGTAATGTCCTCGGCCGCGGGAGACCGACTCGAACAGCTGCTGGACGCCGGTAAGGCGATCGTTTTCGAAGCGGCCGCGGATCAGTACGGTTGTACCTTGTTTGCCGTCCTCGACCGGCTTCGAGTACGTGAGATAGAGCGTCCGGTTGGACGCGAAGTTCGGATGCGGCATCACCTCGAGCAGTCCGCCCTGGCCCAGCGCGAGCACGTGCGGCACACCGTCAACCGCCTCCGGCAGCAACTTGCCCTGCCGCATGATGCGCAGTCGTCCGACGCGCTCGGTGATCAGGGTGTCGCCGTCGGGAAGAAACGCGATCGACCACGGCTGGACCAACCCGACCGCAACCGTCACCACGCGGTAATCGTGCAGCGCGGAGCGAAGCACGGTATCGCCGAACACCAGGACGCCGGCTGAGGCCACGAGGCCGAGAGTGAGCGCGCTCAGAGCGGTTCGAGCCATGTCGATCTCCTCAGCCCGTCATTATTGTTGGCCGCGTGCACGCCGGTCAACGCGTCCTCCACCGTGGCTTCCTGACAGCCCACGGCGATTGCCGCCGTAAAACGCCCACTGTTACCTCAGCACCCATCCGGTGTGCCTTTCTCCACGTAGATCCGATGCAGACGCTTTCAGGGAGGCTGCGGGTCCAGTGTACCTACGCCATCTGACTTTTTTGGTGACGATTGTCGCGTGCTGCGCCGAGTCGGCCTTTGCCCAGCCGGTTGCGGTGACCGGGGTGGTCAGTGACGAAACAGGTGGCGCCCTGCCAGGCGTGGCTGTCGAGGTGGCCAGCGGGCCGCGGGACGTGCAGAAAGCCGTCACCGATGAGAGCGGCGCCTATCGTGTTGACGGTGTCGCGCCAGGACGCGCCCAACTGGTGTTCGCGCTGGTCAATTTCGCGACCGTGCGGCGGGATGTTGAAGTGGCAGCGGCCGGCGTCACGCGAGCCGACGCCATCATGGTTCTCGCGCTCAACGCCGACGTAACTGTCACCGGCAAGGCGACTTTCACCAACCTCGCGGACGCCGACGATCCGGCGCAGAGTCTAGTCGGCATTGCGCAGTCGGCCAGCCAGGGTGCGATCACCGCTCGCCAGTTGGAGACGCGGCCGGTGATGCGCGCCGGCGAGGTTCTCGAGACCGTACCAGGCGTCATCGTCAGTCAGCACAGCGGCGAAGGTAAGGCCAATCAGTACTACCTTCGCGGCTTCAATCTCGATCACGGGACCGATTTCGCGACAACCGTCGCGGGCATGCCGGTCAACATGCCGACGCATGGTCACGGCCACGGCTATTCCGATTTGAATTTTCTGATTCCCGAACTGATTAGCGGCGTGCAGTTCTCGAAGGGCCCGTACTTCGCCGAGCAGGGCGACTTCGCCACCGCTGGCGCAGCGAATATCAATTACACCAACAGCCTGATCGAGCCGATTGCGCAGGTTGACGGCGGCGGCCAGGGCTTCGCGCGCGCGCTGGCGGCCGCCTCGCCGGCCGTCGGCGGCGGCCGGCTGCTCGCCGCGGTCGAAGTGCAGCACAACGACGGCCCGTGGGAGCGGCCAGACGACTTCCGCAAAGTGAACGGGCTCGTGCGCTTCAGCACTGGCGACGCGCTGAACGGGCTCTCCGTCACGGGGATGGCCTATCGCGGCACGTGGAATGCCACCGACCAGGTGCCGGCGCGCGCGGTCGAGCGTGGCGTCATCGATCGTTTGGGGACGATCGACACCAGCGATGGCGGCGACTCCTACCGCTACAGCGGTTCGCTCGAGTGGCAGCGCACGCGGAACAACGCGAACACCAGGCTGACCGCCTTCGCCATCGCCTACGACCTGAATCTCTTCTCGAACTTCACTTACTTTCTGGACGATCCCGAGAACGGCGATCAGTTCCAGCAGGCCGACCATCGGGTGGTGAGCGGCGCAAGACTCAGTCATCGTCGCCTCGGACGATGGGCCGGACGCGCGATGCAGAACACAACTGGCGTGCAACTGCGCCACGACAGCATCTCGAACCTCGGCCTGTATCACACGGTGCGACGGCGACAGCTGGAAACGATCCGCGAGGACTCGGTGCGGCAGACGAGTGTCGCCGCCTACGCCCAGAACGAGACCGAGTGGGCGCCCTGGCTCCGCACGATTGCAGGGCTCCGCGCCGACGGCTACCGCTTCGGCGTGGACGCCGGTCTCGCCGCGAACTCAGGCACGAAGTACGCCGGACTCGGGAGTGTAAAGGGCGGTGCGATCTTCGGACCATGGCGCGGCACCGAGCTCTACGCCAACGCGGGCCTGGGCTTTCACAGCAACGACGCGCGCGGCGCGACCATCACCGTCAATCCGGCTACCGGCGAGCCGGCCGAACGCGTCACGCCGCTGGCACGCGTGCGAGGCGCCGAGGCGGGCATCCGGAGCGTCAGCCTCCCGCATCTCCAGACGACGCTGGCCGTGTGGATGCTGGATCTCGACTCGGAGCTGGTGTTCGTCGGCGATGCCGGCACGACCACCGCCGGCCGCGCGAGCCGGCGTTACGGCGTCGAGTGGGCGAACTACTACTCGCCGAATCGCTGGCTCACGATCGATGCCGACGTGAGCCTGTCACGAGCGCGGTTTACTCCCGGCGAGGCAGGCGACTACATCCCCGGCGCGGTTGCCACCGTTGTTTCTGCCGGCGCGGCGGTCAACGGCGTCCGCGGACTGTTTGGGAGCTTGCGGTGGCGCTACTTCGGTCCGCGACCGTTGACCGAAGACAACACGGTGCGTTCGGCGGCGACCAGCCTGACGAACCTCGAGGTGGGCTACAAGCCGCTGGCTGCACTGCGCATCAGCGCAGACGTGTTCAACCTGTTCAACGCACGGCACAGCGACATCGATTACTTCTACACGTCCCGGCTGCCGGGCGAACCGGCGGGCGGCGTCGACGACCTGCATTTTCACCCGACGCTGCCGCGAACCGTTCGCATCAACGTGATCGTCGGCTTCTAGTCTAGTGTCCCGGCCGTATATGTTCCTGGTTCACTTCGCGCGGGTCCTCATCGCCGTGATGACGCGATTGGACACTTTCGCGCCAAGCAGCGCCTTGAGACCCGACGGCGACAGATCGAAACGCACCGCCTTCGCGTCCTTGATGGCGGCGATCAGGTTGTCGTCGTCGAGCCCGCTCGTTCGCAGGTCGATCACATCCTGGTTGGTCATCGCCGGCGCCTGATCGGGCGAGCGTTCGACGATCACGGGAGAGGTTTTTGCTGGATCGCTGGGTGCCGGTGTCGGCGCAGGCGCACGCCGCGGCGTGGACGGCGGCGCAGTCTGTTTTGCCAGTCGATACATGTCCGACAGCTGGCGGTAGCGGCCGGCGCTCGCCTTGATGCGATCCGCCGAGTCTTCGATGTACTTCTCTTTCGGATTCTGCGCCAGCGACTGATTGACCAGCGTGGTGGCGAGGTTCAGCCGCGCAAGCCAGTCCTCGGTGTCGGTGGCCTCGTAGGCGATGGCCTCCTGCGCGACGGCAATGTTGTGCAGCCTGTAGGAATCCTTCTTGCGATCGGAGTGCGGCTTGAGTGTGCTCAGCGCCTCGAGCCAGTCGTGCCAGCGGCGATTCTGCGCCATCGCGTTGAGCCGATCGACCTCATCGCTCCGGGCGAGCAGGACGCGCGTCGTGATGCGCCCCGGCGAGATCCGGGCAGCGCCCTTTTCGACAACCCTGTCGATAAGCGTGTCCTCGATGACGTCGCGCGACGGTGGACTCTCGTCGAGCAGGTGCTCTTCGCGGATCGTGTGGCGGACGGTTTCGTCGGCCATCGGCGTGCCGCGGCCGCGCCTGACCTCGACGCGCAGCCCCGCGCTCGCGTCGATCACGACCGATGGCCGGTTGCGCCCGTATTCGTAGATCGGCTCGGTCTCATAGGTGCCGTCTTTCTTGCGCACCCGCCGGGTACCTACTTGACGCTTCTCGGACACGTACTTCGTGCTGTCGCGACGCGATTCTCTCCAGTCGATCAGCGTCACCGCGACGATGATGTCCGCGCCCTTCTCGACGACGTTGAGACGCGAGTCGTTGTCGGTCAGTTGCCGGCCGAGTAGCCCGTTGAGACGTTCGACGATGCGAGCGGACGCACTACTGGCATTACGGACGTCCACCTGTACGTTGCCGGCAGGCAGCAGCATCGCGGGAAGATCGTGCGGGTAGAGCGTGATCTCCGTGCTTTCGCTGAACATGCCGCGCCGGAACTGCGCGTCCACAACCGAGGCGGCGAGGAGCGCGGCGATCGATACGCTTGCGACCGACAGGCGCTTCGGCATGGGCGACAAGAGGAGTGTACAGCCAACCTCGACGGTAGTTTTTGCACGTCGGCCGCACACCCTTACTTATCGGGAAGTTACGGGAAATTACGGGGCGCCGTTCACTGATTACAATGTCGCGTGCAGGCGATCGAAGTGCGGCCGATGGATCTGGCGGAGCTCGGTCATCTCGCGGAGATCTGGCACGACACCTGGCACGAGGCACACGCGGCGATCGTTCCGTTGCAGGTCACGAACGTCCGCACGCTCGAGAGCTTCCAGCGGCGTTTGCAAGCCGCACTGCCAGCGGTCCGCGTTGTCGGTCCAAAGGGCGCGCCGGTGGGCTTTTCGATCGTCAAGGGCGATGAGCTCTATCAGCTCTTCGTGTCGGCGATGGCGCGCGGCTCGGGCGTTGCCGCCGCGCTGATCGCCGACGCCGAGGCGCGGCTGCGGGCCTCGGGCGTCGAAGTCGCCTGGCTGGCCTGTGCGATTGGCAACGATCGGGCGGCGCGATTCTACGAAAAGTGCGGCTGGCATCGCGCCGGCACGATCGTGCACGATCTCGATACGCCCGACGGCAACTTTCCGCTCGAAGTCTGGCGTTACGAGAAAACGCTGACGCGTTCGGCCTCTAGCTGACCGTCCGTGCGGCGCGCGCCTGTCAATCCCGGAAGTCGCTCGAGTTGACGCCGCCAACGGCGCGTACTCCTCGAGTGGCGCGCGTTTCGGTCCGATCGTCGGATCGCAGCGATGCCCCGAACGTCAACACCAGTGCATTGAGGCTTTAGATCCTTCCAGCGGTCGTGGCGACTTCGAGCTCGATCTCCGCCTTACCGTTTCGGTCCGCCGTGACTGTCGCCACATCCCTTCCGTCGATCACGAACGTGAAGGTGGCGCCGCCCTCGACGTTGCGTATCGAAAGCTCGAGCTCCTGGGTTGCCGGATTGTCCTTGTCGGTTTCCACTTCTGCTTCGCCGCTCGCGTCGGCGTCCACGCCCGTCGGTTGCAGCGGCGCCTTCCGCTCGATGTCGTCGCCGTCCTCTTCGACGGCGTCGAACTGCCCGCGGAGCACGACTTGCCCGCTCGCATCGCGGACTTCTGCAATCGCCGCGTTGGAAAAGTCGCCGACGATCGACGCGCTCTGCGCGTTGAGTCCCCCCACCATGTAGGCCGCGATCGCGACTGTCGCTGCCAGGCCGATGAGGGGTATCCACTGCCGCCGATCTGCCATGACACGTCTCCTTCGACGGTTCGATCCTATGAGACGCCTCATGAACAGGAGATAAACGCGATCGGGCTGACTCAGCCGCGTTGCGGGAGCGAAGCGGTGAACGTGCTGCCCTGGGCTGACGAGCGTGTGAGGGTCACGTCTCCGCCGTGCACGTTCGCAATCCAGCGGGCGAGCGCCAGCCCGAGGCCGGCGCCGCCGTCGGACCCGCGGGTGCGCCCGCTGTCCACACGATAGAACCGCTCGAAAATGTGCGGCTGGCTCTCAGCCGGAATGCCGCGGCCGGCATCGGTGACAGCGATCGTGTAGCCCGCGGCGGTCTTGCGGAGCTCAACCCGCACCACGCTCTGTGCTCGAGTGTGGCGGACCGCGTTGTCCAGCAGGTTCCCGACAAGGCGCCGAATCAGATCTTCGTCGCCGACGAGCGTCGCCGAGTGAATGCTTTCGAGCTCGACCTCGACGTTCTTCGTCGATGCGAGCACGCGCGCCGCACGGACGGCTTCGTCAACGACTTCGTCGAGATACATCGCGTCGCGCCGGACCGAGTGGTTGCCGGCATCGGCGCGCGCCAGCGTGAACATGTCCTCGACGATTCGCGACAGCCGCGCGGTCTGCTGCTCGACGAGCGTCAATGTGTCGCGGTAGTCGCGCTCTTCGCGATGTGGCTGCTGCAGCGCCACGCTGGCGGCGGTTCGCGCGGTGGTCACCGGCGTGCGCAGCTCGTGCGATGCATCGGCCATGAACTGCCGCTGCTGCGTGAGCGACGCCTCGAGCCGGCCGAGCAGCTCGTTGAACGTCGCCGCGAGCCGGCCAAGCTCGTCGCCCGGGTTGATGACGGGCAGCCTGGCACTGAGGTCCTCGACGCCAATCCTCCGCGCCCGTTCGGCCATCGCCACCACGGGCGAGAGACTGTGCTGTGCCAGAAACCACCCGCCCAGACCAGCAAGACCGAGCGCGATCGGCACGATGTAGAAAAGGATTTCGCGCAGCGCCTCCAGCTCCTCGTCCGTCGGTTCGAGCGAGCTGCCGGCGACCACGATGAACTGCGCCTGGAACGGCTCGATCACGAGCCGCCGGATCGCCAGGCGATGCCGATCGTCCTCGTCATCGGCTTCGATGACAGTGGTCAGGAGCGCCTCGTTCGTTGGAATCGTCTCGAGTGCCGGCAGTGCGATCTGCAGGTCGTCGTCGCGCTGCTCGTCCGCCAGCAGCTGGCCGTCACGATCGTAGATGACCAGCATCTGCAGACGGGAAGCCAGCTCCGCGGCGGTGCTGCGCGCCGCGTCGTTGACGTCCTGGCCTTCGGTGAGATCGTTGCTGAGCGACGTTGCCGTAATCTGCATCAGCGCGCGAAGGTTGTCGTCGATGCGGGTGTAGAGCGCGCGCGCGAGAAGCACGTAGATCAGGCCGCCGACGACGACGAGCGCTGCGACGAGCGCGCTCACGTAGTAGACCGTCAGGCGCGCACGGACCGAGTCAATCTTCAGCGACGTCATCGGCGGCAGGCGTGAGCACGTAGCCGGCGCCTCGGCGCGTGTGAATCAGCTTGACCGGGTATCTGTCGTCCACCTTCCGCCGCAGCCGCTGGATGTAGACCTCGATCAGGTTGGACATCGGATCGAAGCTGTCGTCCCAGACGTGCTCCGCGATCTCCGCGCGCCCGACGACCTCGCCCCGGCGGCGCGCCAGATAGTCGAGGAGCGCATATTCCTTGGTGGTCAGTTGAATCGCGCGGCCGCCGCGCTCGACGCGACGCGCGCGAGTGTCGATCGTCAGATCGTCGACGACCAGCACGGAAGAGCCGAGCGCCGGGCCGCGGCGGAGCAGCGCACGGATGCGCGCGAGCAGCTCCGGGAAGCGGTACGGCTTGGGCAGGTAGTCGTCCGCACCGGCGTCGAGGCCTTCGACGCGGTGATCGGGCTCGCCGCGCGCCGTCAGCATCAGGATTGGCACGGCGGAGCCGCTTTGGCGCACGCGCCGGCAGACCTCGAGCCCGGTAACGCCCGGCACCAGAATATCGAGCACGACCAGGTCGTAGTCGTTGATGCCGATCTGCTCGAGCGCCTGCCGTCCGTCGGCCGCCGTGTCGACGGCAAACGCGTGCTCGCGCAGACCTTTGGCGAGCACCGCCGCCGCCTCCGGCTCGTCTTCAACGACGAGGATTCTCATGCGAACCGATCATCGCGCCGCATCCCGGCCGCAGGTGCATTGAGGGTCTAGTTGGGTGTATGGTCGACCTCCAACGCGGCCGTTCCGTAGGAACGGCCGAGAAACCTTCGCCGAACATGCTGCTGACCACCGCAGAAATCGTTGAGACGCTCCACTAGAACGTGCAGGTGAGGCGCGCGAAGGTGCCGGGCTGCGATTTGCCGCCTCCTTCACCCACTAGATAGATCGTTGTGTCGGTGGCAAACGCCACCCCCTC
Source organism: uncultured Acidobacteriota bacterium (assembly GCA_963807105.1). Taxonomy (GTDB): domain Bacteria; phylum Acidobacteriota; class Vicinamibacteria; order Vicinamibacterales; family UBA2999; genus DASPWV01. The sequence goes on from CAWEAM010000005.1 coordinate 703,551, forward strand.
ACCCTGCGGCTCGCCGAGCGCCTGAACATCGACACGGCCCGCTTCGCGCCAGTTGCCGCTGATCACGTCGGCCGCGGCGTAGAAATGGAGCGTGCGGCTGGTGCGCAGCACCACCCACGCGCCGTTTCGGCGAGACGCGCCATCGGTGATTCTATCGTCGCGACTCGCTTTGCCCGGGTCTCGCGGCTGGCCGACGCGCTCGAGCTCGACGGTGGAGCCGGCCTTCATCTCTGGAGGAAAGCGATAGCGACAAAGATCTCGCCTGCGGTGTGATCAACAGACTTTCAGCATTGCGCGGTCCATCGGGATACGTTGCGTGGAACACCTCGCGCACGGCGATCGATCCGCTTGCTGTTGAAGGTTCAGGAATTCGATAGAGCGAAATGCGATTGCGTTTCGCGTTGTTGTCGCCGATGTCTCCCATGTAGAGGCACGATCCCGTCGGGCAAGGGCCGACCGCGGACTCTTCCCAGTCGTTGACAGAGACGCCGGAGAGCGGGATGTCGCCGACGACCGCGCCGCGATCGCTCAGCGACATGAGCTCGGCGCGGCCCGAGTCGCAGTGCACCCACGCACGGCCGGGGTTGCTGCGGCTCACGGCGACGCCGCTGCCTTCGATGAGGTTGGCACCTTCACCACGGCCCTCCGGGCGACACTCGGGCGCCCTGGCGTTCTGCGCTTGCGCTCCGACAGCCCGGCCGTCGATCGTAAGCAGCAGCACGACAGCGCCAACCAGCATGCGTCGCGCGCTCCTCGTTACTTTCGCCAGCTCGATCACGCCGCCTCCTTGCAAGTGACGATAGCTGCATCGATATGAACCGGAGATAAACGCGACCTGGCGGGAATGGCCTCGACTTTGAACGCACACGATCGACGCCGGCGTTGGCCGGAGGGATTGGGAAATGAGACGCCACATGTGGAGAGTGCTGGCGCTTGCGTGCGTCCCCGCAGTGCTGGCGGCGCAGGTGTCCGAGCGCGCCTCGCCGGTGCTGCCCGCAGCGGCGACCGCGTCGCTTGCGGCGAGCCTCGATGCGGCGACCGGCCAGAAACGACACGCCTGGCGCGACACGCCGCCGTTGGCCGGCCGCCTGGTGAATGCGTACGTCGAGATTCCGCGCGGCGAACGGCGTAAGTTCGAGTTCGATATGCGCGCCAACCGGCGCGCGGTCGATCGGGTGATGCCGGCGGACGTCGGCGGCTATCCGGTCAACTACGGCTTCGTGCCGCAGACGGTTTCCTACGATGGCGATCCGTTCGACGCGCTGGTGCTTGGTCCCCCGCTCGCCGGCGGACGCGTCGTGCGCGGCGTCGTGGTGGGCCTGATGCTCATGGAGGACGAGAAGGGAAATGACTCGAAGGTGGTGTTGTCGCCGACGCGATCCGACGGCAAGCCGCGCTATGCGCTGGACGAGACTGAGCGCGCGCGAATCGCGGAGTACTTCCGCCGCTACAAACGCCACGAGCCGGGCAAGTTCTCCACTGTGCCAGGGTGGGGCACGGCAGCGGACGGTGAGGCGCACACCGACATGACGCACGCCTTCTTCCTTCGTTGTCGCGGCCGTTCGGGCCCGTGCCGTCTCGACGAATGACGACAGTCAGCTGGTCATCCTGACCTCGTCGGCCGTGCGGGCAACGTCCGATGCCATCGGTAGGTCAGCCGAAACCTTCGACAGCACACTCTCGAGGAGCGGCGTCATCCTTCGCAGTTGCTTCGCGCTGATCACCAGATCCCACAGCGGCTCGAACTTTTTCCACCCCGCGGCATAGAAGAAGTGCTTGGCCTGATGCTTGATCGAGTGGTGGGAGAGCGATCCGCGCGCGATCGACGACCACCGGTAGAACTCGCGATACGCCCAGTCGTATCCCTCCTTCAAAGCCTCCGGCGTGAGCCGCGCGGGCCGATACACTACGTGCCGGGTGTCGTACAGATCCCAATCACGCGTCAGGATTCGGCCAGCCGCGTCGGTTCGCGCAAACAGCCGTGTGCCCGGGTAGGGGGTCTGGATGTGGAACGTCGCGGTCGTGATGCCATGCTCGATCGCCCAGTCCACCGTGCGCCGAAAGACATCGCCGTCGTCTTCGTCCATGCCGAAGACGAAGCTGCCGTTGATCATGATGCCGAAACCGTGCAGCCGGTTGGCGACGGCCGTGTAGTCGCGGCCCAGGTTCTGCCGCTTGTTGCTCAGCGCGAGATTCCCGGGTGCGAGTGTTTCGAAGCCGACGAAGAGGCTGCGCAGCCCTGCCTCGGCGGCCCGCTCGACCACGTCGCCGCGCAGAATGGAATCAACGGTCGCCGCGCCCTGAAAGAGACGGCCCATGCCGCGCATGCCATCGAAAAGCGCCGTCGCAAACCGCCGATCGCCGAACAGGTGATCGTCCAGGAAGTAGAGATGCCGCCCGGGCAGCCGCTCGATCTCGGCGAGGGCATCGTCGACACGCTGCGTGTAGAACGAACGTCCACCGTCGAAGAACGCGTCCTTGTAACAGAAGTCGCAGTGTTGCGGGCAGCCGCGCGTGACGACGATCGAGTTGGGGACGAGATACAAACTGCGGCGGATCAAATCACGGCGAATGGGAGGCAAGCGGTCGAGCGTTCGCCCCGCGGTCGAGACATAGCGGACGAGCGGCCGGCCGGCGCGGAAGTCGTCGAGAAACTGCGGAAAAGTCTGTTCGCCGGGGCCGAGGAAGATCGCATCGGCGTGCGCCGCCGCTTCGTCGGGCAGCGCCGTCACGTGCAACCCGCCCAGCGCGACGAAGACGCCCTTCGCGCGGTAGGCGTCGGCGATCGCGTAGGCGCGCCTTGCGTTGGTGATGTAGACCTGAATCGCCACCAGATCGGGCCGATCGTGGGTGACGAGCGGCGACACATGCTCGTCAGTGATTGCCGCCTCGTCGTCGTCACGAAGGTAGGCGGCCAGCGTGGCGAGGCCGAGCGGCGGAAACAGCGAGTACTTGATCGGCCGCCAGTAGGGGCTGGTCGCCTCGGTCAGGGCGGGCAGGATGAACTTGACGCGCAGGCGGCGCCCGGACGGCATGCGGCTCAACCCAACACCATTTGGGCATACTAACGCAAATTACTTTATGATACAAAGTAGAACGTGACGAGAGCACAACGACTGTTCGATCTGGCTGGCGGGCTTGCCGGCCTGGCGGCGTTTGCGCCGCTGATGACCGTGATTGCCGCGGCGGTGCTGATTGACGATGGCCGGCCGGTACTGTTCCGCCAAGAGCGCGTCGGCTACCGGCGCGCGCCGTTCCGGATCGTGAAGTTCCGTTCGATGCGTGACGGCCGCGTCACACGGGTTGGATGCTTGCTGCGCGCTACCGGCCTCGACGAGTTGCCGCAGTTGGTCAATGTCCTGCGCGGCGAGATGAGCGCGGTCGGGCCGCGTCCGCTGACGCCCGAGGACGTGATCCGTCTGGGCTGGAGCGGCGCGGAATGCGATTTTCGCTGGGCGTGCCGTCCCGGCCTCACGGGCCTCGCGCAACTGCTCGGCGCCCGCGCTGACGGCGACGCGCTCGAATGGGACCGCGTGCATGCGAGTCGCTGGCGCCCGTGGCTCGATTTTCGGCTGATCGCGTGGTCGTGTGCGGTCAACACGGTTGGCAAGACGCGCGTTCGACAGCGTCTGCGCCGTCGTTATTCGCTCGAGACCGGCGCCTTACGGCCGGGTGGTGCGCACATCAACCGGCGCGACAACGGCTCCGGCGGCACTGCGATCGATACGGTAGCGAACCGTCACGCGTGACGACGGGCAGCACAGGGCGTCGGTGCTGGTGTAGCGCGAGAATTCGGCGGTGACGAGCGGCAATGGCAGGCGCACCGCGCCAGCCGATCCGTCGAGACGCGATGTCATCGGCGAAGGTGACAGAACGCCGGCAAAGCGCCCTCCGACGAACACGAACAGGTTGTACTTCGCCGGCCGGCACATGCTGTCGGCTGCGCGCATGCCGCCGACAACCTCGACGTCGTCTCGAACCAGTTGCTGATCGACGTTCCAGAACGGGATCCACCCAGCGCCATCGACTGCCATTTCCGCTGTAGTCTTGCGCGGCGGCCTCAGCTGGCATCGGTTAATCAGTGCCTCCTTCGCTTCGTCGTCGCTCGGCGCCTGGGGCAACGCGTCGCCGGGCTTATTCCAACTGGCGAGCGGGCGATCGAGCCAGCTCGCGGCGCTCTCGTTCTGTGTGGCAGCACTGGGTGCGACCAACAGCGTCAGACCTAGAGCGGCCAGATGTGCTTGGCGGATGATGAGGCGACGCATCGGCCCATGGTATGCCACGTTCGCATCCTTCGCCGACGCGTCGAACTTCGAGCGGCTGACGCGGATCTTCACCTATCGCCGGGAGGCACTGCGCGAGATCTCTGCGTCGCGTGGCACGTCGTGTGCGACGTTCGAGTCTCGCGTGAAACGCCGACGGCATGCAGCGGAAGCGACGCGCGGGACGTGGTACGCTCTCGAAACCGTGTCGGAGGAACGCGCCGCTGGCGGCAACCGATGGCCACTCCTTCTGGCCTGCCTCGCCTTCGGTCTCGCCTACGCTCCTGGCATCGGACACGGGTTCGTCAAGGATGATTTCGGCTGGATCGTTCACAGTCGAGTGAGCAGTCTCGGCGAGCTGCGCGAGCTGTTGGGCAGCGCGCAGGGATTCTACCGGCCACTGGTGTCGCTGACTTTCACGCTCAACGAGGCGATGTTTGGCACGTGGAGCGCGGGTTACGGGATCACGAACCTCGTGTTTCTCGGCGCGTGCGTGAGCCTCCTTTATCGCATCGGCCGGCAGTTGCAGCTGTCGCCGCCAGCCGTGGCGATTGCCACCGCCGGCTGGGCGTTCAATTTCCACGGCATCAACATGGCGCTGCTCTGGCTGAGCGGCCGAACGTCGCTGCTTCTGACGATGTTATCGCTGGCTTCGGCCGACGCGCTGCTGCGCGGGCGGCGGTGGCTGTGCGGAACCTGCTGTCTGGCGGCGCTTCTCTCGAAAGAAGAAGCAGTGCTGCTGCCGGTGATCCTTCTGATCTGGGCGAGAGTCAGCCGTAAGTCGCTTTCTGCCGCGGTCCGTTTCACGTGGCCGGCTTTCGCGGCGCTGGCAATCTATGCCGTACTGCGCGCCAACGCCGAGGCATACACGCCAACGAACGCGCCCGCGTACTATCGCTTCTCGTTCGGTGTCGCGAGCATCGCGCGAAACATTGCCGAGTACGCCGATCGCAGCCTGACGCTGCAGGCAGCCATCGTCATTGCGTTGCTGCTCTATGCGCGCGCCGTGCGACCGCTGTCTGCAGTGGAGCGGCAGTCGATCGTCATGGGCGCGACGTGGTGGGTGCTGGGATTCGCCGTTACCGTGTGGGTCCCGGTGCGATCGAGTTTGTACGCGGTATTCCCGTCGGTAGGTGTTGCGCTGATGTCGGCGGCGCTCATCTCGATGGCGTTCGACGCCATACCGGTGAGGTCGCAGCGGCGAGCGGCGGTTGTACTGGCACTGCTCGCGCTGGTCCTGGTCCCGGTGTACTGGAGCCGCAACGAACGGTGGGTCGAACTCGCCGATCTCACCGCCGCCACCTTCGCGGCCATCGACGCCGCGAGCCCGCCGGTCCCGTCAGGGGCCGTCGTCGAGCTCCTCGATGATCCAACGATGCGAGCAAACTTCGCCAGTGCGTTTGGCGCGCTCTATCCCGAGGCCGCCGTCTTCAAGTTCGATCAACGCGTTCAGCTCTGGATCGAACCGCCGCCGCCCGAGCTGCGCGACGCAGCGATCACCCGGCCTTCGGCCAACATGCGCGCGCAGTTCGCGTTACGGAACGGCACGGTGGCGCGCGTCAACTGACGGGCGAGCGACAAGCCGGCCTCTCACGTCACCGGCTGATGTCGGTGCCTGCGCGCCGATTGATCTTTGCGAGAAACGTCACCATCGCCTTGACCGGTATCAAACGAACGACGGCCTCGCGCAAGTAGCACGCAAGCGGATTGGTCGTTCGCATGATCCGCGCGGTTCGCCGTCCTTGACCGAGCAGCGCCGCCGTCTTCCCGCGCCGCGCGCGCTCGTACGACCGCAGCGCAGGCTCGATGTCGGCACTGCCGGCGAGCGCCTTTCCCAGCGTGACGGCATCGACGATCGCCTGCGCCGCGCCCTGCCCGGTGTGAGGCAGGAGCGGATGTGCCGCGTCGCCGACGAGCGTCACGATCTCCTTGCCCCAGAAGGGAATCGGGTCGCGGTCGGCGAGCTCATCGAAGCGCAGATCATCGGTGGCCGATGTCACCGCTCGAAACGTCGCGTCGAACCGCGGCGCCATGTGCGCGAGAACCGCCGCAGGATCGGACATTCCGGCTGGAACGAGCTCGCGGGCGAGCGACAGAAACCAGTAGATGCCGGTGTCACTGGCGCGCGCCAGCATCGACTCCACGCCCGGACCAAGGTAATAGACGGCAGAGAGATCGCCGAGATGATGCTGGGCGCCGTGCACCACGCCACGCACGGCGACGATACCGCACGATCGCGGCGGTGGCTCGGCCGGATGCAGCACGTGACGGACGACGGAATGCACGCCGTCGGCGCCGACGAGGAGATCGCCCTCGATGACGTCGCCGCCGGCGAGCTGGAGCGCGACGCGATTGCCGCGAACCGCAAAGCCCGCGACCTCGCTGCGAATGGCGATCGCGTCCAATCCCACCGCTTCCAGAAGTGCGCCGTGGAGCGCCGGCCGCAGCGCGATCACCATTGGGCCGCCGAGCACGGCGGCGGTTGGGAACTCCGCGCGCTTCACCACCGTGCCGTCCATGCGACGAACCTCGCCGCGGGCGCGCTCGGATGCGAACGCGCGCGACAGCACGACGTCGGCGACACCGAGCTCGGCGAGCGCCGCGATCGCGTTTGGGGCGAGGCCGACGCCGAAGCCCAGCTCACGCGGCGACGCGGCGCGCTCGAAGATGCGGATGTTCCAGCCCGCCTGCCGCAGCGCGATGCCGGCCGACAACCCGCCGATGCCGGCGCCGACGATCAGCGCAGTCGGTGACACTCGCGCTTCATCATCTTATGGTTTCGGTGCGGTTGTGCGCCGACCATGCGAGCTCGACGATTCGCCGTAACCCATAGCATCACCGCGGCTGTCTGTGACTAGAACCCTCAAGCGCCGTTGACGCACCTGAACTTGTTCGGCGCGGACCGTATCACGGCGCGGCGGCGCCTGTCGATGCACACATCAAAAATCTCGCCTACGGCCGGTTGTTCGATCTATCTTCTCGGCCTGAGCCGAGAGCAGGACGCGCGCCGATCGTACCGAGGTCGCGCCGGTGTCGAAGGAGGCGCCCAACATGAACCCGAAACTGGACCCGCGGCTCGCCGAAATCATGACCCGCACTGGCTCGCGCCGGCGGGGCCGCGGTGCGCCTGACACAGTAGACGTGCTCGTCGGTCTCGAGGCGCCGCTCGACGACGCCAGCCGTGCCGATCTGATCGCGCGCGGACTCCGCTTGCGCTCGGAGATCGGTACGGTCGTGACCGGCAACATCAGCGTGAGCGACGTCTCGGGCCTCGCCGAGTCGCCCCATGTGACGAAAATCGAGGCGAGCGCGCCGATGTACCGCGAGCCAAACACTGACGGTGGTGTAAACGAATAGCGAAGTCCCTGTCAGCCGCGTGAAATTCACGCTCGGTGTCCGTCGGACAAAGTGGGGAGAAAAGACGATGCGCAAACTTGACCCACAGTTGGAGTTTCTCGTCGAGGGCGGTGCCGAGCAATTGGCGACTACCGCCGATCCCGAAGCGACCTTCGAACGATTTGGCCTGGAGTCGGCGCCGCGGCGAGCCACGAAAGCCAAACGGGGGGCGAAGGCCGCGCGTCGAGCCGAACGGATCGGCGGTGAAGTCACAGTCCTTGCGCAGTATTCCGGCGATCCGTCGGAGCTCGAGAAAGTGGGTCTCAGAATCCGATCGATCGCCGGCGACGTGGTCACCGGCACGATCGCGCTATCCGCCGTCAAGAAGCTCGAGACTATCGCTGAGGTTGAACGCGTCGAAGCGGCGCGGGCGATGCACCCGGATCTCGATTTGGCCGTGGTCGAGAGTCGCACCAACCTCGTCCACGTCGGTCCGCCGGGCCGTCGAGGCGCCGGCGTGATCGTCGGCATCTGCGACTCCGGTTGCGACTTCACTCATCCGTCGTTCCGGCGCACGGACGGCACCAGCCGCATTCTGTTCCTCTGGGACCAGGGACTCACCCCGCAGGCCGGCGAGACCTCGCCAGCCGGCTTCGGCTTTGGCGTCGAGTACACCAACGCGCAGATCAACGCGGCGCTGGCCGCGGCCAACCCCTTCGCGCTCGTGCGTCACCGCGATCCAGGCGGCCACGGCACGCATGTCACGGGAATCGCGGCCGGCGACGGATCGGCGCCCGGTCAGGGGAGGCCTGGTGGCACGTTCGTCGGCGTGGCGCCCGAGGCCGACATCATCGTCGTGTCCAATGCGTCGAACGGACTCGAGGGTCTGGGCACTTCCGCCAGCACGCTCGACGCCGTCAACTACATCTTCCAGCAGGCCGGAACGCTGACGCGGCCCTGCGTCGTCAACATGAGCCTTGGCGACAACCTCGGGCCGCACGACGGAACGAGCCTGCTCGAGCGCGGTCTCGACAATTTGCTGGGCGGTGCGGGCCGCGCCTTCGTCAAGTCTGCGGGCAATGCCGGAGCAGCCCGCTGTCACGCCGAAGGCACTGTCACCAACGGCGCGACGCAGGACGTGCGCTTCAATCAGCCGGCGGGAGATGGCGGCGCGAACCAGATCGACGTGTGGTACGCGGCGGCGACACCTTCCGCGTGTCGGTAGTCGATCCCGCAGGCAACGTCGTCGGCCCGGTCAACGTCGGTACGGCCACGAACTTCACGCTCCCGGGCGGCAACACGGTCCGCATCGACCACCGTAACAGCGATCCGTTCAACGGCGATCGTCGCGTGTTCATGACCTTTGCGCCGGGCGCGATGGGCACGATGCGCGCGGGCAACTGGACGATTCGGATCCTGAGCGTCACGAGTCCGGCGGGTGGACGCTTCGATGCGTGGATTCAGCGCGGCAACGTGGTGCCGGGTTTCCTGGCGCCGCACGAGACGGCGGCGCGCACGATCTCCACGCCGGGCACCGCGCGCGAGGTGATCACGGCTGGCAACTACATCACGCGCGGCGCCGGTGTCGGCAGTCTCGCGAGCAGCTCGAGCCGCGGGCCCACGCGCGACGGACGCGTGGCTCCCACGCTCGCCGCGCCCGGCATGATGATCATGTCGGCCGACGGCGAGAGGTCTTCGGGTGATAACTACCGGCTGGACGGTGGCACGTCGATGGCTTCGCCGCACGTCGTGGGCGTGATCGCGCTGATGTTTCAGAAGAACGGCTCGCGCACGCAGGCGGAAATCAAGGCCTGCCTCGAGAGCTCGGCGCGCAGCGACGCGCAAACCGGACCCGTGCCCAACACCGCGTGGGGCGCAGGGAAACTCGACGCCAACGCCGCCGTCAACTGCGTGCCCTCGCCCGGCCTCACGGTCTCGGTCGTCGTCACCTGTCAGCGCAGCGTCCTCACGCCCTGCATTTCGGTTCCGGCGGGCAGTTGCCGGCCGAGCGTGATCACGACGTGCGTGTCGGTGCCGGTCACGAGTTGTCGAAGTGTCCTCAATCCGTGCATCTCGGTACCGGTGGCCACGTGCGGCACGACGAGCCGTCTGCAGTGTCCTTCGGTTGTGGACGCATGCCCGTCTACTCCGGGCGGCTGCGTGCAGTCGGTCGCGTGCGGTCCGGGCGGAGTACTCACACCCGGCGGCGGCGTCGTCACTCCCGGCGGGGTCGCTGGTCCTGGACGGCCCAGCGAAACGCTCGGCATGGCGCTGGCGCCGCTTCCCGAAGGGTGGACGCAGCCATCGGAGGCCGCGACGCAACAACCACAAGTTCCCGAGAAGGGTTACTTCGACTACGACGAGCACTGGTTCGACGATGACCCCAAGTAAGACGTCGAGCACACCGTTTCGATGATGGCCGACGACCGTGAGCTGCCTCCAGACCAGGTGATCCCGGCGGCGCTCGCGGCCGGCGCGCTCACGCCCGCCGACGTCGTGCATCATGGCGTGCTGGTCGAGCAGGTTGGCCGCAGTCACGCCGTCTACCGTGTGTCGGTAGGCGGCGTGGCGCGATTCTTCCTCAAGACGTTCGGGCCGACGCGCGGCGCAACCGACGGCCTGGCCGCGCGCGAACAGGCCGTGCTCGCGCTTGCTCGAGAACGGCCCGCCGTCGCCGCGCTGGTGCCGGAATCCTGGTCGTGGAACGACCCGGCGACGCCAGACGCGCGGGCCCGGTGGAGCGTGATCGCGACCAAGGCGGTGGCCGGCGCCGAGGCGTGGAGCGTCGATCGACTGGATGGAGATTCCGACGCCGCGCGCCGCGCATGGGCGCGTCTCGTCGATGCGCTCGCCGCACCGCTCGCCGCCTTCCACCGGGCGACACGTGATCTCGCCAAGTCGGGCGCGCCTCTTTCGGCGCTGCGATCGCTCGAGCCATGGGCGTTGTGTGTGATGGACGGCGACGCGGCCCCCGAGCTGTGGGCGACGCCCGCGACCGCCACGCTGCTGCGCGAAGCGGCCGCAGATGCGGCTCTCGTGTCCGGCCTTCGCGCGGCACGCGGCGCCTGGCGCGCGCTTGCGCTCGTGCACGCCGATCTCAAGCTGGATAACGTGCTGCTCGAGTCGAGCGCCGGCGCGCGGCGCGCGGTCGTGCTCGACTGGGAAATGGCGCGCGTCGGCGATCCCGCCTGGGATCTGGCCCTGATCACCGCGCATCTGGCGGCGGCGCGCGGCGATCGGCCGCCGTGGCCCGATGCCGATCTCGATGCCGTCGCGCTGCTCGTCGCCACCTACGCCCGGGCCAGCGGCCTCGGCGCGCCGGGTCTTGCGCACCGGCAGGTGCTTTACGCGGGAGCGGTGCTTCTGATGATGGCGCTGCAGCACGGCTCGACGCTCGCACCGGGCGCCGATATGTCAGGCGCACGCTCGCTTATCATGAAGGCGCGCGCGACGTTTCACTCGATCGATCGCCTCACGTCCGCGATCGTGCAGCGTGTCGCGCCAGGAGCCGCATGAGCGGCATCCCGAGTCGCGATCTCGAAACCCTCGAGCGGGCGCGGCAGCTTCTGCTGCGCGACGGCGCCTCCGCCGATCTCTACAACCACTGGTTTCACGAGACGACGGGCCGTGCGATCGTCTGGCCGTCGGCCGGGGCGTATCGCGCCGCCATCCTGCATCCGGATCGCTTCGAGCCGGGCTGGCGCGTGATCGCGGCGGTTGCCGGCGCACCCGGCGCGTGCGTGGTGATGCGCGGTGGCCGCCAGCGAGTGGTGGCGCCGCCTGAGATGATTCCCGAAGACGCGCGCACCCTTGCGCCGGCGCGCGGCACGGCCCTGCGCGTGCATCCGCTGACTTCGTCGGAGTCTGGCGGCTTCTGGCACATGTGGTCGGCCGGCTGGCAGGCCGCGGCGCCCGAGCGCATGGAGCGCATCTACGTCCGTGTCGGCGAGCGTCGCGCGCTCGATCTCGCGATTCGGGTAGCGCGGCAGAGCCCGGCGCGCTCGACGTGGGCGATGAAAGCGCTGTGCGGCGCTCATGATTCGGGCCGCCGCGACCGCGCGCTGCTGTACGTCGCGCAGGGCGCTGACATCGGCGCCGGATGGATCGCCAACGTCGTAAGCGCGATCGAAGATACGTGCGACGAGGGGCTGCCGCCGTTCGTCGAGCCGATCGCGCGCGGCGTTGGCTGGGCGCCCGACCCGGGCGGCGGCCAGAGTTTTGGTCAGGCGGTGTGTTCGGCAGTAGTCTCGGCGCTGGCTCACGTCGATCGTCCGGACGACTTTTCCGCAGCGGCGATGTTGGCCATTCAGACGATTCCCGGGTTCCATCGCGCGCCATCCGAGGCCTCGCGCCAGTGAGCGCCAGCGACGGGCAAGCGCGGGCCGCGGAATGGGCGGCGGCCGGTGTGCGCATCGCGCACGATCTGGCAACGCAGGCTGTCTGGGTGGACGACATGTGCGCGTTTCACGGCGCGACGCCGCCGGAGTCGTTGCGGCATCCGCCGCGCTTCCGCAGCACAAGAGGCGATCTCTACGAGGGCTCGGCTGGCATTGCTCGGTTCGTCGGGATGGCCGCTGCCGTGTCCGGCGACGAGACGCTGAAGACTACCGCGCTCGGCGCGCTGCGCCATGCGCACGCGACGATTGATGGCTGGTCGCTTTTCACCGGCGGCATGGGCGTCGGACTTGTCGCGCTCGAGCTGGCCGAGTGGCTCGATTGGCGAGAGCTCGTGGCGCCAGGCGTCGCCGTGCTCGAGCGCGCGAGCCACACCGCGGCCGTCGCCGGTGCGCCGCACGATCTGCTGGTCGGCACCGCTGGCGTCGTCGCCGGACTGGTTGCGGCGCGCGACTACGACATCGACGGCGGCTGGACGCGGCGCGCGATCGATCTCGGCCACGCGCTCCTGAGCGCGGCTATTGCCGAAGGGCCCGAAGGAGACGATGGGGTGCCGTTGTCGTGGCCGCTCGCGCCGGGCTCCGCCGACCGCCTGTGCGGTCTCGCGCATGGCGCGTCGGGCGTCGCGCTCGCGTTCGAGGCGCTCGCGATCCTCGCCGATCGATCCAGCGTGTCGCCATGGCAATCGGCGGCGCGGCGCGCGCGCAGGTGGGAGCGCGCGCACTACTCGTCGAGCGAGGGCTCGTGGGCAGACCTGCGGAGTCCCGAGGAAGGCATGCCCGCGGCGCCGCCGGGCTACCCGCACATGTGGTGCCACGGGTCGATTGGGATCGCAGCCGAACGGCTCGACGCCCTCGATCACGATCGACTGGCACGCGCGGATGCCGTTGGCGGGCTCGCCGGCGCGCGCGCGCACGCCCAACGGCTGCTCGCAGGGCCCGTCGGACCGGGCGCGAACGACGCCATCAACGGCTCGCTCTGCCACGGCATCAGCGGCCTAATTGATCTTTTCGTCGATGCCTGGCAGACAACTGCGGACACGAGCTGGATGGCGATGGCGGGCTCGCTTGCCGATCTGATGATCAACGACGCGCGGCGCGCCGGTGGATGGCGATCGGGCGTGCCGGGCGGATGGAGCGCCCCGGGCTTGATGCTGGGGAGCGCGGGCATCGGCTGGGCGCTTCTCCGCGTCTCCGAGCCGGAGCGGGTGCCGAGCGGATGGCGTATCGGCTCGCACCTGGGAAGCCGACGCACCGCGGCGGACGACCCGGCCGGCCAGCGTTGATCGCGCGAGCGTTCACGCCTTGTTTGCGAAACGACAGCTTTATCCAGTAAGTTGTCACTCGCGCGGCAGCGTCGATCATTGCCGCAACAACCGCCGGCGACCTCGCGTCGCGGGCCCCCGCACAGGTCGATCGCATGCTGACCCGCAGTGAGTCCGGCCGCATCACCATCCCCGACGAATCCGTCGCGCGCTTCATCTTCGAAGGGGGTCGGGCCGATCCCGACAAGCCTGCGCTGATCGACGGCTCAACCGACGAGGTCATCACATATGGACAGTTGCGCGACGACATCCGGCGTGCCGCCGCGGGTCTTCTCGAGCTGGGGGTTCGCCGCGGAGATGTCGTAGGCGTGTTCGGGCCGAACTCCCCCGACTATGTCACCGCGTTCTATGCCGTGACGTCGATCGGCGCGGTGATCACGAGCCTCAACGTGATTCATAACGTGGCCGAGCTGTCGTATCAGCTGATCGACTCGGGTGCGCGGATTCTGCTCGTCACCGGCGAGCCGACACCGTCGCTGGCGAGGGCTGCCGAGAAAACGCGCATCACGCAGATCTTCCGCCTGGCGGACGTGCGAGCCGCGGGCCCGGTAAGCGATTCAGGCGAATCTGTGCCAAGCCCGACTGGTGTTCGCGCCGACGTCGCGTCGATCACCTACACCAACGCGTCCGGCGACGTCCCGATGGGCGTGATGGTCACGCACGGCAACCTGATCGCCAACGCCCTGCAGACCGACGCCGTGGACGCGGTCGATCCGGCGGAGGTCGTGGTCGGCCTGATGCCGTTCTGCCAGCTTTACGGGATGGTCGCGGTGAATCTCGGCCTGCTAGCCGGCGCCACCGTCGTGACCTTTCCGCACTTCAGCCTCGACTGGCTGCTGCACGCGATCGAGCGCTACCGCGTGACGCTGGCGTACCTGGTGCCGCCTGTCATCAGAACGCTGGCCAAGCACACGGGCGTCGCGAAGTTCGACCTGTCGTCCCTGAAGCGGATCACGGGCCTGACGGCGCCGCTACCCGATACAGTCGCGCGGGCGTGCGCCGAGCGCCTGCGCTGTAACGTCCGCCAGGGGTACGGGCTAACCGAAGCCGTCGCGTTGACGCACTTCACGCCGCGCGATTCGACCAAGATCGCTTCCGTCGGCATCCCGGTGATCGACACCGAGTGCCGCGTCGTTGACGTGGTCTCGAAGCGCGAGGTCGGCGCGGGCGAGCTCGGCGAGGTGTGGGTGCGCGGCCCGCAGGTGATGAAGGGCTATCACAACTACCCCGAAATCACCGCCAACATCGTCGGCGACGACGGATGGCTGCGGACGTGCGACATCGGCTACACCGACAGTGAGGGGTACCTCTTCGTCGTCGATCGATCGAAGAAGCTGGCCAGGCTGCGCGGCCTGCACCGGCAGGACGGCGAACTGCTGCGCGCGGCGGTGGAGGACATTGCCGCCCGGCTGAAAGCGTCGGACAAGCTGCGTGTGCAGTCGGTGCTGCTCAACAGCGTGCGCGAGTCGGTGGTGAGCACGGACCTGAACAACGATGTGACGTTCTGGAACAAAGGCGCCGAACATCTCTTCGGCTATTCCGCGGAGGAGGCGATCGGCAAGCCCGTGGCGTCGTTGATCGTTCCGGACGGCGTCGAGTTCGTGCAGCCGGACAAGACGCAGGCGCTCCGCACGCGCGGAACCTGGAATTCGCAGGTGATGCGGCGGCGGAAGGATGGATTGATCATCTGGACCGATCTCGTCGTTTCGATCGTGACCGATGCCGCCGGTGAGCGATCGGGATTTCTCGGCATCCATCGCGACGTCACCGAACAGCGCAAGGCCGAAGAGCGGCTGCGCTTTCAGGCGCAGCTCCTCGACAGCGTGCTCGAATCGGTGGTCGCCACCGATCTCGACGATCGCATTACGTTCTGGGCGAGAGGCGCGGAAACCTTGTTCGGTTACAGCGCCGACGAGATGCTCGGAGCGCCGCTCGCCCCGCTGACCTTCCCGCTGGCGCCGGATTCGGCAGAGGAGTGGCGCCGGATATGCGACGAGGTGCTTCGCACCGGCTCGTGGACTGGCCGCGGCGTGCCTTGTCGCCGCAAGGGGTCGGACTTCTGGGCCGACGTCACATTTGCGCCGGTGTCGAACGCTGACGGCCGTGTCGTCGGCTTGATCGCGGTCCATCGTGACGTCAGCGAATTGCGCCGCAACCAGGAGCTGGTCAAGGAGTCGCACGAGCGCACCCGGAATCTGGCGGCGCGGCTCATCGCGATCCGTGAACACGAACGCTCGTCGATTGCGCGCGAGCTGCACGACGAACTGGGTCAGGCGCTGACGCGCCTCAACATCGATGTCAGCTGGCTCACCCAGCAACTGCCGCAGCGCCTGCGGACCAGACGCGTGCGGGGGATGGGTCCGCTCGTGGATCGAACCATCCGGACCGTGCAGCAGATTTCGTCGCAACTGCGTCCGCCGATTCTCGACGACCTTGGGCTCGAAGCTGCAATCGAGTGGCAGGTCAACGAGTTCGCGGACTGGAGCGGATGCCGCTGCGAGCTCGATGTGCGGATTGGCAGGTTGTCCCGCGACAAGGACCGGGACATCGCGATCTTCCGGATTCTGCAGGAGGCGCTCACCAATGTCGCGCGGCATGCGCGGGCAGAGGTCGTCAGAGTGCGAGCCGTTTCGGACGGTGACGAGTTCGCCCTCGACGTTGCGGACGACGGGATTGGCATTCCCGAATCCAGGCTGACCGGCGAACAGTCGTTCGGGCTCGCGGGAATGGCGGAGCGCGCCGAGGGTCTCGGCGGCGAGCTGCACATCTCCGTTCCCGAAAACGGAGGAACGATCGTCAGCTTGCGAGTCGCACTTTCGGAACAGCAGGTGGAGGCGCCGGCTCATGATTCGCTTACTCATCGCGGATGATCACGAGATTCTTCGTGAAGGTTTGAGATATGTCGTGTCGCTCTCGCGCGACATCTCCGTGGTCGGCGAAGCGTCCGACGCGGAATCCACGCTCCAGCTCTGCCGCACCACCACGGCCGACGTGCTGTTGCTCGACGTCTCGATGCCCGGGCCTGGTGTGCTCGACACGATCAAGAACGTCAAGGCGATCTGCCCGCAGCTGCGAATCCTCGTGCTCAGCGTTCATCCGGAAGAGCAGTACGCGCGGCGTGTGCTGGCGGCGGGCGCCGACGGCTACCTGACCAAGAACCACTCGTCACGCGAGCTCGCGTCCGCCGTGCGGCAGGTGAACAGCGGACGGAAATACCTCACCCCCTCGCTCGCGCAGGAACTGGCGCTCGACCTCGTGCGCGGGCGCAGTAGCCGGGACGTGCACGAAACGCTCTCCAACCGCGAGTACCAAACGCTGCTGCAGCTCGGCGCCGGTAAAGGCATCCCCGAAATCGCGGCCCTGCTCAATTTGAGCCCGAAAACCGTACGGACCTACCGCGCTCGCATCATGGAGAAGATGAATCTCAAGAGCACGGCCGAGATCATCTTCTACGTCCTCGATCGAAAGCTGATTACCGAGCTGGTCGAACGCTGACGGCGCCGCCTGGCCGCCGGTCAGAGTTCGCGAGACTCCTGCGACGACAACCAGACGCGGCGTGGGTGCGGGCCATGTCGTCAATCTGCCTACAACGCGCGGGCCGAACCGCGCCGGCTGGAGTCGTCTTCGTGTGACTTGCAGCGGCTGCGACCGGGCCATTAGAGTGCGACAGCTCACATCGTCTGAGGACTGCGTGACCGATTTATACGACCTCGGTGATCAGCCACGTCTGGGTGTCGTGCCCGGACGAATGCACGCGTACGCCGTTCGTCAGAACCGATTCGGGGAGCCGCGCGACGCGTGGCGCCGCGAGATCATTCCGACGCCGACTCTGAAGCCCGATGAAGTGCTGATCTACGTGATGGCGTCGGGGATCAACTTCAACAACGTCTGGGCCGCCCTCGGACGCCCGCTCGACGTGATCGCCGAGCGGCAGCGGCTTGGCGAGCCCGAGGCCTTTCACGCGGGCGGCAGCGACTGCTCCGGAATCGTCTGGGCGGCCGGCCGTGATGTGCACGGCGTCAACGTCGGCGACGAGGTCATCGTGCACAGCGGCTGGTGGAACGCTGACGATCCATGGGTCCGGTGCGGCCACGATCCGATGCTCTCCGAGACCGCGCGGGTCTGGGGCTACCAGACCAATTACGGCAGCTACTGCCAGTTCGCGCGCGCGCAGGCGCACCAGTGTGTCCCCAAGCCACCCGCGCTGACGTGGGAAGAGGCCGGTTGTTTTCTCCTCTGCGCATCGACCGCCTATCGCATGCTCATGGGTTGGCGGCCAAACGTGGTCGAGCGCGGCGACGTGGTGCTCGTCTGGGGAGCGGCCGGAGGGCTGGGGAGCATGGCCCTCGACATCACGCGCGTGTTCGGCGGCCGCGCCATCGCTGTTGTCTCCGACGAATCGAAGCGCGAGTTCTGCGTGCGTCGTGGTGCCGCGGGCGTCATCAACCGGCAGCACTTCGGCCACTGGGGACCGATGCCGGATACAAAAGATGAGACGGCGTACGGCGCCTGGGTGAAGGGGGCACGGGCGTTCGGCAAGGCGATCTGGGACAGCCTCGGCGAACGCGTCAATCCTCGGATCGTCTTTGAGCACCCGGGCGAAGCGACACTCCCCACCTCTGCGTTTGTCTGCGCCACCGGCGGCATGGTCGTGATCTGCGCCGGGACGACCGGCTACAACGTGACGCTGGACCTGCGCCATCACTGGATGCGGCAGAAGCGATTGCAGGGAAGCCACCTGTCGAACGACGAGCAAGCCCTGGCCGTGACCAAGCTGGTGGCGGCCGGTCTGGTGGCGCCGAACCTCTCCGCCACCCACGGCTTCGACGACATCCCCGAGTGTCATCAGCTGATGCTCGAAAACAAGCATCCGAGCGGCAACATGAGCGTGCTCGTCAACGCCGCACGGGCAGGGCTTGGTGTGTCGGCGCGGCGGGAGCAGTCCGTTCCGGCTTGAGCGCGACCCGGTCGCTGTAGTCATTTCACCTACGCCGAAATCGTTCAGATTGCCCCTGTCGCACGTCCATCGTGTGACTAGCAGGGTCGTTGGCACGTTGCTAGGCTTCGCAACCGCGTGTTTCGAAAAACACGCGTGGCCGTGTTGCGGCCGATGCTGGGCAGCTGTGTCGTTAAGGTGCTCGGGCGATCGTGGCTCGCACGTCGTGCATCCGCCGAGCAGTGGGGACCGACACCGTCGCTTTTACTCGTTAAGCGGACGACGCTCTGGAGGAGGCTTATGGCGGCTGTTTGTCGACCAATCTCGTACGGCGTTCTGCTGGCCGCGATTCTTCTGTTCGCCGCACCCGCGTCGGCGCAGGGGGTTGGTGGCAGCATCGTTGGCACGGTGACGGATACGACCCAAGGCGTGCTGCCAGGTGTGACCATCACCGTCACCGGTCCGGCCCTGATGGGCACGCGGAGCGGCGTGACAGCGGCGGACGGCACGTACCGTCTACCCGGGCTGCCGCCAGGCAGCGATTACGTCGTGGTGTTCGAGCTAGCCGGGTTCGCGACCTTCAAACGTGAAGGGATTCGACTCGACGTCGGGTTCACCGCGACCATCAATGCGACCCTGAATACCGCGGGCCTGGAAGAGACCGTCACGGTCAGCGGCGCGTCTCCGGTCGTGGACGTCACCGCCTCGCGCGTGTCGACCCACCTGAATGCCGAGCAACTGGAGGCGGCGCTGGTCGGCTCGCGTGACTACGCCGCGGTCATGTCGCAGGTGCCCGGTGTGCAGAATCAGCGCGTCGACGTCGGCGGTGCGAACGCAACGACGATGCAAGCGTACCGGGCGTATGGCTTGGAGGGCGGGCGCGGCGAGATTGAAGGGATCAACAGCAGTCAGTTTGGCTCTGGAGGCCTGCTCGGCTATTCCGACTTGGAGTCCTTCGAGGACATGGCGGTCAACCTGACCGGCAACAGCGCCGAGACGCCCGTGCCCGGCGCGTTCATCAACGTGGTCTCCAAGTCCGGAGGCAACACCTATCGCGGACAGGTCTACTTCGACTATCAGAAAGACAGCTTCGGCACCACCAACATCGACGACGAGCTGATCGCACGCGGTCTGACCAGCAGCGGCGATGTGGACGTCCACGATCTGAACCGCTTCCAGTTGTTCCGCGACGTGGCCGCGAATCTCGGAGGGTTCATCATCCGAGACAAGCTCTGGTGGTACGGCGGCCTGCGGCACACACGGCTGGATCGGCGATACCCCGTCCTGATCGACGACATTGCGGTTACGACCATCCCGGCGTACACGGCGAAGGTTACCTACAACATTACGCCGAACCATAAAGTCTCGGCCTTCAGGACCTATGCGAACAAGATCTTCGAAAACTACGGCGTGGGCGAGCGCATTGTCACAGCCGACGCGCTGATCGACGAGGAGTATCCGAACGCCACCGATTCGTTCACCTACGAGGCCATTCTCGGCCGATCCCTCGCGTTGACCGTGCGCGCGGGCCACTGGGGCGACTTCGGCGACTACAAAGGAAAAGGGCAGAACCAGCGTTACGACGATGCCGGCGCGAATCGCCTCTATGGTTCCATCCCCAGCAGGTTCGACGAACGAGATCGTCCACAGGTGAACGGCTCGTTGACCTACTTCAAGACCGGGTGGGCGGGGAGCCACTCCTTCAAGTTTGGCGGAGAGTTCCAGCATGAGGAGCAGACCTACACCACAGACGCGTTCGGTCCCAGCAACCTCATTCTGTATCTGAACAACACCGCTCCGACGCAGGTCGACGTCTATCTCGTCCCCAACCACACGCGGTCGGTCGGACGATCGAAGAGTGCTTACGTGTCCGACACGTGGCAGGTCAACTCGCTCCTGACATTCAACCTCGGAGCGCGATTCGATCAATATACGAACTATGTTCCGGAGCAGGTTGGTCCGCAGGGATACCAGTTCCCTCAGGTCAACGGACCGAAGTGGAACCTGTTCGCGCCTCGGTTCGGGTTCGTGTATTCGCTCACCAACGATCAAAAAACTCTGGTGAAGGCGAGCTATGGCCGGTACTGGGAGAGCCCTGGCTTTGCGCTCGCGAACCTGGGCAATCCGAATCCCAACAACAACTTCACGAGATACGAGTGGATCAATCCGAATCCTCGATATAACGCTGAAGGTCTGCCAATCTTCGAAGGGCCTCAGCAACTCGGTCGCGTGATCTCGAGGACCGGTGCCAGAGCCGACTTCTTGCCGGCAGTTAGCTACGATCCGGATCTCGAGAACGACTTCTCGCATTCCGCGTCGGTGTACTTCGAGCGCGAGATTGCGGAAAACTTCGGTGTTCGCACCGGATTCGTCTGGAACGGCGTGCGGAATCCCCGCACGACGGTCAACATCAATCAGCCGTTCGAGGCATTCAACCAGCCGATCACCGTCGCCAACCCTGGGCCGGATGGACTGCCTGGAACGGCTGATGATGGGGCGGCGATCACCGCCTACAACCTCGATCCCGCGTATTTGAGTCTGCCAGTCGTGCAGATGGTCCAAAACGGATACGTCACCAACAGCGACTACTACACGTGGGAAATCACCGCGAACCGGCGGCAGTCGAACCGCTGGTCGCTGCTCGCGAGCTTCTCCGAGCTGTGGAGCCGCCAGGGTGTCGCGCGCCTGACGCCAAACGCACTGATCAACACGACCGACGGACGCGATGCGTACAAGGAGTGGCAGGTCAGGCTGTCGTCCAATCTCGAGTTGCCGATGGGCATTCACTTCACTCCGATTCTCCGCGGACAGGCCGGACGCCCCTATGCGCCGACGTTCATTGCGCGGCTGAACTACAGCACGAACGTGTCGATCAAGGCGTCGCCCAGGGGCGAGCAGCGGAACGACGACGTCGTTGTCTTCGACATGCGGCTGGCGAAGGCGTTCACGTTGAAGGGGACGCACACCATCCGCGGGTTTGCCGACGTTTACAACATGTTCAACACGAACGCGGTCCAGGACATGACGACGAGCTATGGTTCGAACTTCCTGCGGCCCTCTCTGATCAGCGGACCGCGTATCGCGCGCTTCGGGCTCCGCTACGAGTTCTAGCGATGAGCGCCAAGGAGACGACTATGCGAAGAATGCTCTTACTATCGGCGGCCCTCTCGGCCTGCCTTGTTGCGGTGGTGGTCACGGGACGCGCACAGGTTGGCCAGCCGCCGCAAGGGCCGGCGGCGCCGCCGCGCCATCCGTCGCCGGCCGGAATGTCTCAAGCGACGCTCGACGAGATGCTCATCCGGTTCCCGCTCCCGCCCGGCCAGGAAGCGTACGGCGACATCGACGGGAAGCGCATGCACGCTACGTCATCGAGCAGGCGAAATCGCGCGGAGATACCGTGACCAGGGCAATCCGAAATTCTGGGGCCGCATCATCGGCACCTCGGCCGATGCAGAGGACGCCGAGTGGATGGTGGCGAAGTTCAAGGCCGCTGGACTGACCGACGTGCGGACTCCAGCCGTTCGACCTCGTGCCGCAGTGGTTTCCGCAGTCCTGGGAAGTCACGTCGCGGCGGCGGGAAGACGATCGCGCTCGAATCCGCACAGCCCGATTACGGAGCGGTCGGCAACGCCGCCGGCGGGCCTCGACCTCGAGGCGGTGTACGTGGGTCTCGGCAGCGAGGCCGATTTCAGCGGGCAGAGACGTGAAGGGGAAAGCCGTGTTCGTCTTCACGATGCTCGGCGCCCCGAACGAGGCGCGGTGCGGCGGGCCGAACGAGAAGGGCGCCGCCGCGATCTTCGAAGTCAGCATGCTGCCGGGCAACATGCGGTACCAGGCCTATCCTGCGCGAACCACAGGGCCGGCGTTCACCGTCGGCCACGACGACGGCACCGCGGCGCGCGAGATGATCGCGGCGATGCCCGCGGGCGAGTCGGCCCGCGTGAAGGTGAAGCTCGACGTCGAGCGAGTGCCCAACCTGAAGACCGCGCTCGATCTGGGGCACGCTGCCTGGCGCCACCGATGAAACCATTTACATCATGGCGCACCGCGACGGCTGGTTCGATGCGTCGGGCGACAACGCCAGCGGGGTCGCGTCGATGATCGGTCTGGCGGAGCACTACAGCAAGATTCCGCAGGCGCAGCGCAAGCGCACGATGATCTTCATCGGGCTCGACGGCCATCACAACTCCGGAGAAGGATCGGCGGTCGGCAACCAGTGGATCATCGACAACCGTCAGAAGCTGTTTGCCAAGACGGCGGTGGCGATCAACGTCGAGCACCCCTCGACGATTCAGACGCAGTCGCGTCCGCGCTACTACAACGCCAACGAGATCGTTTGGGGCAACACCTACATGCCGCAGCAGTGGTACGCCGGCGGTCCGTCGCGCCCCGAGCTGCAGAAGATTGCGACGGCCGCCTTCAAGCAGTTCGGCGCGACGATGGATCTCTTCCCAAACCCGACGCCGCCGGCGAGTGACATGAGCTCGTTCTTCCGCTTCCTGCCGGGCGATCGACACGGGCGAATACCATCACTATTTCCACACCGATCTGGAGACGCCGCAGACGGTGCCGTGGACCGGTTTGGAAGCTTCGACGCGTGCCTACGCGAAGATCATCGACGAAGTGAACAAGCTGCCGTTGAGCACATTTCAGCGGCCAGAGGAGCCGACGCCGACCCGCCAGTAGCTTTCGCAAGAACGCGGCGAGCTGCCGCATCGGGCCAGCGGTAAACGGGATCGCCCGCACCTCGTCGGGTGCGGGCGATGTTCAGGGCACGTCCCTTCATCGGAGACAGCAGATGCGGAAACGGATACCGCTTGCGGGTGCGATCCTCATGTTGCGGCGTGATGTTTACCGGCCCTTCGCGCGCCGTGCAGACGACCCCGCCGCAATCGCCGGGGTCCGCGCCGTGATCCCGATACGGCAGACGAGTCTCTACTTCGCTGGCCGCTGCCGCCCGCGGCCGCGAAGTACGCGCGCGATCGACGGCAAGCGCATGCACCGGGACGTCGTCGCGCAAGCGCAGATTTCCCGCCGGTATCGCGATCAAGGTGCACCCGAAGTTCTGGGGCCGCATCATCGGCACCTCGGGCGACGCCGAGAGTGCGGAGTGGCTGGCTGGTCGCTTCAAGGCGCTGGGGCTGTCGGACGTGCGGATCCAGCCGTTCGATCTCGCGCCACAGTGGATGCCGCAAACGTGGGACGTGGCGGTGACGAGCGCAGGCAAGACGATCAAGCTGGATTCGACACAGCCAAACTACGCAGCGGTGCCGACACCAGCCGGCGGCCTCGACCTCGAGGCGGTCTATGCCGGTCTCGGCAGCGAAGCGGACTACGCCGGTAAGGACGTAAAGGGGAAGGCGGTCTTCTACTACACGCAGGTGCACGTGCAGCTTGGCACCGACTGGACCGCGCTGGCCAAACGTGCAGACGCCAAAGGGCGCGGCGGCGATCTTCGAGGTGGACATGCTGCCCGGCAACATGCGCTACCAGGGATATCCGTCGAACACCAAAGCGCCGGCCTTTATTGTCGGGAGCGGTGACGGATTCGCGGTCCGCGATTTGTTCGCCGCGGCTCCGGGCCAGGCGCCGCGCGTGAAGGTGTCCCTCGACGTGAAGATGGTGCCGAATCTGAAGACGGCGCTCGTGTGGGGCACATTGCCCGGCGCGAGCGACGAGACGATCTACATCATCGCGCACCGTGACGGCTGGTTCGATGCCTCGGGTGACAACGCCGGCGGAGTGGCGTCGATGATCGGCCTTGCGGAGTACTACGCCAAAATCCCGCAGGCCGAACGGCGCCGGACGATGGTGTTCATAGGCGTCGACGGGCATCACAACTCGGGCGAGGGCTCGGCGGTGGGCCTGAAATGGATGGCCGACAACCGCGACAAGCTCTTCGCCAAGACCGCGCTCATGATCAACGCGGAGCATCCGTCTACGCTGCAGAGCTACGTGCGGCCGCGCTACGAAGAGCAGCGTGACATCGCCTGGTCGAATGCGTATACGGCGCAGCAGTGGTATGCCGGAGGCACGTCGCGGCCCGAGCTGCAGGCGATTGCCGTCAACGCCTTCCGCGAGTTCGGCGTGCCGCTCCTGCGCGAGCCGAACGTGCGGCCGCCGCTCGGCGATCTCGGTCGCTTCTTCCGGTTCCTGCCGGGCGTTGCCACGAGCGACTTCTACCACTACTTCCACACCGACCAGGAGACACCGGCGACAGTGCCCTGGACGGGACTCGAGGCGTCGACCCGCGCCTACGCGCGCATCATCGACGAGGTGAACAAGCTGCCGCTCAAAGCGCTGCAGCGCCCGCCCGAGTCGTAAACGCGCTCCCGTCAGCAGGAGGGCAGCCGTGCGGACGATTCGCGCGCGCAGTACGCGAGTCGGTTCTGCGCCTCCCGCGGTTGACATGGGCGGAATCCGACGTAGGCGTGTCGTCAAAATGCCTACGCGCGGCGTCCGCCAGGCCCACACCAGTCGCAGCCGTCCTGTGACTATCGCGGCGATCGGCGGGTCGCTAGGATGCGCACGCTGATGTCCGCTGAAATCACCACGACCAGAGCGCCGCTGACCGCCGGCGCGCCCCGCGCAGGCAACGTCGGGGCCGACTATCGAGCGAGACTGACGACGGCCGAGGAGGCGATGTCGCACGTCGCCAACGGCAGCACCATCGCGATGGGGCTGTCGCCCTGCCAGCCGCCGGCGCTCCTGCGCGCGCTCGCCGCCCGGGCCAAGGCGAAGAACATCACCGGCGTCAAGGTCTACTACTCGGTCTCCGGCCGTCACCTGCGCAACACGATCCTGCGCTTCGAGCACCTCCGGCGCTTCGAGCCCTACTGTCTTTTCTTCGGCGCGACGGAGCGGGAGCTGGCGGCGCGGGCGCGGGCCGAGGGCCGCGGCAAGATCGTCAACTTTGTTCCCAACTTCTTCTACGAGCTCGATCGCTGCATCCCCGAACACCGGCCGGTGGACACGTTCCTGACCACAGTGGCGCCGATGGACGAGGAAGGGAATTTCAGCTTCGGCACCAACAGCGACTACTCGTGCGTGATGTCGCGATGCTCGACGCGCGTGGTCGTCGAGGTCAACAGGAACATGCCAGCCGTGCGCGGGCCGGCAAAGATCAACGTCTCCCAGGTCGCGGCCATCGTCGAGAACGACGAGCGGCTCGAGGAATTCCCGGCCGCGGCCCCGAAGGAGCTGGATCCGCTCGTCGCGCGCAATGTCGTCGAGCTCATTCCCGAGGGCGCCACGCTGCAGATGGGGATAGGCAGCCTGCCCGGTGTCGTCTGCACCTTCCTCGATCGGCACAACGATCTCGGAATCCATACCGAGCTTCTCACGCCGCCGATGGCGAAGCTGATGGAGAAGGGCATCGTCAACAACCGCCGCAAGAAGCTCGACACCGGCAAGACCGTCTTCACGTTCGCGCTCGGCGATCGTCAGCTCTACGAGTTCATGAACGATCACCCGGCGATCGAGGGGCGGCCGGTGTCCTACGTCAACGACCCGCGGGTCATCGCGCAGCAGGATCGGTTCGTCTCGATCAATTCCACCCTGGAGATCGACCTCACCGGCCAGTGCAACTCCGAGTTCCTCAACGGCTACCAGTACAGCGGCGCCGGCGGGCAGGTTGACTTCGTCCGCGGCGCCTACGCCTCGCGCGACGGCAAGTCGTTCATGGTGCTCAACTCCACCGCCGCCGACGGCGTGGTGTCACGCATCGTGCCGCGGCTGCACGGGCCTGTAACCACCTCGCGCATGGATGTCCACTGGGTGGTGACCGAGCACGGCGCGGTGTGCCTCAAGGGCCGCTCGGAAGCCGAACGGGCCGAGGCGCTCATCTCGATCGCGGCGCCGCAGTTCCGCGACGAGCTCCGCTTTCACGCGGCGCGCGTGCGCTGACGATCCGGTTTTCTTCATGGGAGTTGGTCAGATGCAAACAGCCGAAGCGCTCAAGGTCGAAGCCGAAACCTTCGTTCTCGTCGAGGTGCGCGGCAATGTCGGTCTCATTACGTTGAATCGTCCGCGGGTGTTCAACGCGCTCTGCGATGCGCTGACCCATCAGCTCACCGCCGCGCTCGATCTGCTCGAGGCGAACGACGACGTGGGGGCGATCGTGCTCACCGGCGGTGAAAAGGCGTTCGCCGCCGGCGCCGACATCAAGGAGATGAAGAACCGCTCCTTCGTCGATGTTTATCTCGCCGACTTCATCACGACGTCGTGGGAGCGGATCACCCGGTGCCGCAAGCCGATTATCGCCGCGGTGGCCGGCTACGCGCTCGGCGGCGGCTGCGAGCTGGCGCTGATGTGCGACTTCATCCTCGCCGCCGAGACCGCTCGCTTTGGCCAGCCGGAGATCACCATCGGGATCCTGCCCGGCGCCGGCGCGACACAGCGCCTGCCCCGCTTCATCGGCAAGTCGAAAGCGATGGACATGATCCTCACCGGCCGCATGGTGGACGCCGAGGAAGCGGAGCGGATGGGACTCGTCGCGCGCGTGATTCCGGCGGAGAAGTTGATTGACGAGGCCGTCGCGACGGCACAGCACATCGCGTCGCTGTCGCGTCCCGCGGTGCTGCTCGCCAAGGAGTGCGTGAATCGCGCTTACGAGACCGGGCTCTCCGAGGGCATCCGCTTCGAGCGCCGGATGTTTCATGCGTCGTTCGCCACCGAAGGTCAGAAGGAAGGCATGGCCGCGTTCATCGAGAAGCGCCCGGCCAGTTATTCGAACCGTTAGGGGGTCATCGTGGCAGCGGACATTCAGATTCCTCCGATCATGCGATTCGGCGCCGGCCTGCTGCCGGACGTGCCGGCGATCGTCAAGCTTCTCAAGTGCGCGCGCCCGCTGATCGTGACCGATCCGTTCATGCTCAAACAAGGACCGCCAGGCGTGCTGGCCGATCACCTGCGCCGCGCCGGACTGCAGTGCGAAGTGTTCGCCGACACGGTGCCGGACCCGACGAGCGACGCCATCGCCGGCGGCGTCATCGCCTACCGCGGCGGCAACCACGACGGGCTGATCAGCCTCGGCGGCGGCAGTCCAATCGACACCGCGAAAGCAATCGGGATGATCGCCGCCAACGGCGGGCACCCGCGCGACTACAAGGTGCCGAATCCGATTCCGAATCCAAGCCCGCCGCACATCGCCATTCCCACCACCGCGGGCACCGGCTCCGAAGTCACGCGCTTCACCGTGATCATCGACTCCGAGAAAAACGAAAAGATGCTGATCGCGGGGAGCGCGCTGCTGCCTTCGGCGGCGGTCGTGGACTACGAGCTCTCGCTGACGATGCCACGGCGCCTCACCGCCGACACCGGAACCGACTCGCTCACGCATGCGATCGAGGCCTACGTGAGCCGCAAGGCCAACCGCTTCACCGACACGCTGGCACTGGCGGCGATGAAGGCGATCTGGGACGACCTGCCAACGGCCTTCAACGATCCGTCCAATCGAACGGCGCGCGAGAGCATGATGATGGCGGCGACGATGGCGGGCATTGCGTTTTCCAATGCCAGCGTCGCGCTCGTGCACGGCATGAGCCGCCCGATCGGCGCGTTCTTTCATGTACCGCACGGCTTGTCGAACGCCATGCTGCTGCCTGCGGTGACGGCGTTTTCGGCCGACGCCGCCGCCGACCGCTACGCCGCCTGCGCGCGGGCGATGGGAGTGGCGTGTTCCGACGACGCGACCGCGGTGGCGCTCAAGAAGCTCGTTGCTGCGCTGTACCGCCGCAACCAGGAACTGCAAGTACCGTCGCCGAAGCAGTACGGCATTCCCGAACAGAAGTACTTCGAGGTCATTCCGGTGATGGCGGCGCAGGCGCTGGCGTCGGGCTCACCGCAGAACAACCCGCGCATCCCGACGGCTGACGAAATCGCGCAGCTGTATCGGGAAGTCTGGGCCTAACCCGCTCGAGAGGTCGAATCGTCATGTCTGTGTCGAAGAGTTCCGCAGTCGAAGATCGCGCCGCGTCCGAGAAAGCGGCGTCACTCGGCACCGTGCCGCACTTCATCGGCGGTCAGGCCGTGGAAGGCGCCTCGGGCCGCTACGGCGACGTCTACAACCCGGCGAGCGGCACGCTGGCGCGCCGGGTCGCGTTTGCCAACAAGGCCGACGTGGACGCTGCCGTGGCCGCGGCCACCGCAGCGTTTCCACAGTGGGCGGCGGCGCCGCCGCTGCGCCGCGCGCGCATCCTCAACCGCTTTCGCGAGCTGCTCGAGCGCGACCTCACGCGACTAGCGGCGATCATCACCTCCGAGCACGGCAAGGTGGCGTCCGACGCCGCCGGCGAGATGCAGCGCGGCATCGAAGTGGTCGAGTTCGCGGGCGGCATTCCCCAGCTCCTGAAAGGCGAGTTCACCGAGGAGGTCGGCAGCGGCGTCGACAGCTACTCGATTCGCCAGCCGCTTGGCGTGGTCGCCGGAATCACGCCGTTCAACTTTCCGGCGATGGTGCCGATGTGGATGTTTCCGGTCGCGCTCGCCTGCGGCAACACCTTCATCCTCAAGCCGAGCGAGAAAGATCCGTCGATGAGCATCGAGCTGGCCGGCCTCCTCAAGGAAGCGGGACTGCCCGACGGCGTCTTCAACGTCGTCAATGGCGACAAGGAAGCGGTGGACGCGCTGATCGCGCATCCCGGCATCGAGGCGATCAGCTTCGTCGGCTCGACGCCGATCGCGGAATACATCTACACGCACGGCACAGCCACGGGCAAGCGCGTGCAGGCGCTGGGCGGCGCCAAGAACCACATGGTGATCCTGCCGGACGCCGATCTCGATCAGGCGACCGACGCACTGATCGGCGCTGCCTATGGGTCGGCCGGCGAGCGGTGCATGGCCATCTCGGTGGCCGTCGCCGTGGGCGACGCCGTCGCCGACGAGCTCGTCTCGCGCGTCAAGACCCGTCTCACGACTCTCAAGGTGGCGCCCGGCGACGAACCCGGCGCGGAGATGGGCCCGCTCGTGACCGGCGCGCATCTCAATCGGGTGCGCGGCTACGTCGATCTCGGCGTCGAAGAGGGCGCCGAGCTCGTGACCGACGGGCGCAACCCGCCGCACGAGAAGGGGTTCTTCTGCGGGGCCACGCTCTTCGATCGCGTGACGCCCTCGATGCGCATCTATCGCGAAGAGATCTTCGGACCGGTGCTCTCGGTGGTCCGCGTGCCCGGCTTCGAGGACGCGCTGAAGCTGGTGAACGATCACGAGTACGGCAACGGCACCGCAATCTTCACCCGCGACGGCGACGCCGCGCGCGTGTTCAGCAGCAGGGTCAAGGCCGGCATGGTGGGCATCAACGTGCCGATTCCCGTGCCGATGGCGTTCCACTCGTTCGGCGGCTGGAAACGATCGCTCTTCGGCGATCACTACGTGCACGGCCCCGAAGGCGTGCGCTTCTACACCCGGTTGAAGACCATCACGGAACGCTGGCCGACAGGAATTCGGAAGGGCGCCGAATTCAAGATGCCCGTACTGGGCTGAGGGAGGAAAGGCGAATGTTCATCACTCATCGGACCTGCGTCGTGATCGCCGCGTGCTGTGCGGTGTTCGCCTTGCACGCCACTCCCGGCCGCGCGCAGATTGGCGCCACCACCGGGGCCATCGTCGGCACCGTGACCGACGGCACCAAAGGCGTGATCCCCGGCGTGTCGGTCACCGCGCGCGCGCCGAGCCTGATGGGCGTGCGCACCGTGGTCAGCGAGGCGGACGGCACCTACCGCATTCCGGCGCTCCCGCCTGGCGTCTACTCGCTGACGTTCGAGCTCGCGGGCTTCGGTGCGGTGACGCGGGACGGCATTCAGGTCGGCCTCGGGTTCACGGCCACGATCAACGTCGAGATGGGGGTCGGCGGGTTGTCCGAGTCGGTCACCGTGAGCGGCGCGTCGCCGGTCGTCGATCTCACCGCGACGGCGGTGTCCACCAACTACGGCGCGGACAAGCTCGAGTCGCTCGCCGGCTCACGTGATTACGCGGCGGTGACGTCCTACCTTCCCGGCGTAATCATGAGCCGTCCTTCAGTGGGCGGCAGCGGCGCCGTCACCTATCAACGTTCGACGCGGTACGGCCTGGTCGGCCACGACCGCGGAGAGATCGAAGGCATCAACAGCACGGAGGCCGCCGCCGGAGGGCAGGAAGTTGCGTACTCCGACTCGGACTCCTTCGACGACATGAACCTGAGCGTGGTCGGGAACGGCGCCGATATGCCCAACCCCGGCACGCTGACGAAAGTGATCTCGAAGTCAGGCAGCAACCAGTACCATGGCCGCGTCTATCTCGACTTTCAGAACGACGCCCTCGAGGCGTACAACATCGACGCCGAGCAGATCGCGCTGGGCCTGACCGCGCCGGGCACGGTGCCCGTGCGCGAAGGAAACCGGCTGATCGGATTTCGTGACTACGGCGCCGACGTCGGCGGCTACATCTTCAAGGATCGCGTCTGGTGGTACGGCGCGTACCGCAATCAGCGCCTCGAGCAGTACCAGCTCAATCTCCTCGACGACACGCACATCCTGTCGCTCGAAGTCAAAACGCTGAAAGTGGATTTGCGCACGAGCGAGAATGGCCGCGTGAACTGGTATTGGTTCTACGGCACCAAGCGCCAGAACAACTCGATCCTGGCAAACCTCGGCGACACCGCGATCACCACCGCCGACGCGCTGCAGAGCCAGAAGTGGCCCAACGGCGTGTGGAAGGTGGAATACAACCACGTCCTCGGCGAGTCCGCCGTCTTCGAAATCCGCGGCGGCAACTTCTTCGAGCGCGGTTACTACGACGGCCGCGGCACCAACCCGCGCTACATGGATTCGGGAACCAATCGCACCTACGGCAATGCCGGCTGGAGCCGCAGCAACAATCATCGGCCGCAGGTGAACGGCATGCTGAACTACGTCAAGGACGGCTGGATGGGCAGCCACAACTTCAAGGTCGGCGGCGAGTTCATGGAGAGCCTCGTCTGGGGCACGCAGGGCGCGTACAACGACATCACGCTGATCCTGAACAACAGCGCGCCGAGCCAGGTCCGCCTGTTCGATCCGCCACTCGACACCGCTGAAAAGCGCGGCAACATCGGTTGGGGCGCCTATGTCCAGGACGCGTGGCGCCTCAACTCGCGCGTGACGTTTAACGTGGGCGTCCGCGTCGATCGCCAGCAGTCGTACGTGCCCGAGCAGGTCGGGCCGACGGGCCAGCATTTCGCGAGAATCGAGTCGCCGGCATGGCTCGATTGGGCGCCGCGGCTAGGCGCGGTCTTCGACGTGACCGGGAAGGGCCGCACCGTCCTCAAGGTGAACTACGGCCAGTACTGGACCTACGCCTACGTCGCCATCGCGACGTTGATGAATCCGCTGCCGGCGCAGAGCTCGCGGCTGTACACCTGGACGCCCGCGAACCCGCGTTACGTCGACGGCTTCCCTGTCTACGAGCCAGGCCAGGAAGGCGCGCTGCTCTCGGTCTCGGGTGCGCGTCCCGACGGGCAGCCGGCGACTAGAGTCGATCCGGATCTGAAGAACGAGTATTCGCGTCAGGCGCTCGCCTTCGTCGAGCACGAGCTCGCCGCCGACTGGGGCGTGCGCACCGGGTTCGTGTGGAACGCGATGCGGCAGGGACGCGCGACGATCAACGCCAACCAGCCGTTCCTCGCATTCAACGTTCCAGTGCCCGTCACCGATCCCGGCCCCGACGGACGGCTGAGCACGGCCGACGACGCCGGAACGCTCGAGGCGTATAACTTGAATCCCGCCTACATTGGTCTTCCGCTGGACCAGTTCTACACGAACATCCCGCACACCGACAGCGATCACTACACGTGGGAAGTGCAGACCAGCCGCCGCATGAAAAATCACTGGTCGCTGCAAACGAGCTTCACCTACACGTGGCAGCGCCTCGGCGTGATGCAGTCGGCACCCTATCTCGAAGCGCCGACGTTCACGCCCAACAGCCTGATCAACTCGAAGGACAACCGTCATCGCTTCGGCATCTGGGGCGCGAAGGCGGAGCTGAACCTGCAGACGTGGAAGGGCATCCGGCTCTCGCCCAGCCTGCGTCACCAGTCGGGCCCGCCCTTCGCGCGCACGTTCCTGCAGCGGCTCAACTACAACTCCGCGGTGCTGATTCGTTCGGAGCCCGTGGGTGCGCAGCGCATGGACCAAATCTGGCTGATCGACCTGCGCCTCGCGAAGGACATGACCCTGCCGGTGCCGCGCGCGTCGAGGCTCGGCGTGTTTTTCGACGTCTACAACATGTTCAACAGCAACACGACGCAGGAGCTGGTTCGCAGCTCGGGCAGCACCTATTTGCGCCCGTCAGTGATCACCACCCCACGCGTGGCACGCCTGGGTGTGAAGTTCAACTTCTAGGCAGGCACGCGGTTGGCCCGTTAGCTGGTTGGGCGGTTGGGGCAATAGGCGCGATCGCCGAAGGCCATCGAGGAGGTTCTGATGAAGAAGGTGATTCCCGCAGCGGTCGCTGGTGCCGGCCTGCTGATTGCGGCGGTGGCGATCGTCAGTCGCGCCGAGCAGTCGGGAGCGCCGCGTCCGCAGACGCAGGCGCCGGCCGCGCCGGCTGCCGCGTCGAACAACGAACGCGCGCTGATGCCGCGGCTCTACAACCTCGAGGATGCCTACCTGCGCTGGCCGCTGCCGGCCGGCGCTGAAAAGTACGCGTCGATCGACGGCAAACACATCAACACTTACGTGGTCGAACAGGTCCAGATCGCGCGCCGCTATCGCGACCAGGGACATCCGCAGCTCTGGGGCCGCGTCATCGGTAGTTCCGGCGATGCGGAGAGCGCGCAGTGGGTGGCCGACAAGTTCAAGAGCGCCGGGCTGTCCGACGTGAAAATTCAACCGATCGATCTGGTGCCGCAGTGGTTTGCCGAGTCCTGGGAGGTCTCGGCGACCAGCGGCGGAAAGACGCTGAAGCTCGGCTCGGCACAGCCGGCGTACGCGACGACCGGGACGAGCCCGCAAGGGCTCGATCTCGAAGCGGTGTACGTCGGATTGGGCAGCGAAGCCGACTTCGCCGGACGGGACGTGAAGGGCAAAGCGGTATTCGTCTTCAGCCCGCCGCGGCCCACGCCGGGCGCCGCCTCCGAGGGCGCGCTCACGCGGGCGGAGCAGAAGGGTGCGGCCGTGGTGTTCGACGTCCTGACGATGCCTGGCAACCTGAAGTACCAGTCGTATCCCGTCAACACCAACATCCCGTCGTTCGCGCTCGGGCGCGAGGACGGCTACGCCGTCCGCGACATGATCGCCGCCGCGGGCGGAGCGGCGCCGCGCATCAAAGTCCGTCTCGACGCGCGCCGCGTGCCCAATCTCAAGACCGCGCTCGTGTGGGGAAGCTTGCCCGGGCAGAGCGACGAGACGATCTATGTGATTTCGCACCGCGACGGATGGTTCGACGCCGCGGGCGACAACGCCAGCGGAGTGGCCTCGATGATTGCCCTCGCGGAGCATTTTGCAAAAGTCCCGCAGGCCCAGCGCCGCCGGACCATGGTGTTCATCGGCACAGACGGGCATCACAACACGGGCGTGGGCGGCGGTGCGGGACGCGAGTGGCTGGTCGCGAACCGCGACAAGTTCTTCACCAAGACGGCGCTGATGATCAACTGCGAGCATCCGTCGACGCTGCAGACGTATCTCGTCGGGCCGGATATCCGCGCATCGAACGCCTATACCGCGCAGCAGTGGTACGCGGGTGGTCCGTCGCGGCCGGAGCTGCAGAACATCGCGATCAAGGCGTTTCAGGAATTCGGCGTGAGTACCTATGCCGAGCCCAACCGCCTGCCGCCAGGAGGCGACCTCGGCCGCTTCTGGTGGTTCCTCCCCGGCGTCGCCACCAGCGACTTCCACCATTACTTTCATCTCGACGGCGAGGCCCCTGAGACAGGTACCCGTGGACCGGACTCGAAGCCACCACGCGTGCCTACGCGCGGGTCATCGACGAGGTCAACAGGCATGAGCTCAAGGTATTCCAACGGCCGCCGGAACCGAAGAATCCAAGGCCGCCGGCGCCCATTCCAACATCGACGCGAACGGGCGGGTAGCCGAACGTGCGAGTAGCAGAGAAGCAGCAGCGAGTGAAGGTCACCTCGCGCGAGGTGCTCGAGTCGGCGGACTTTCGAAATCTCGTGATGCGGCGATGGCGGGTGTCGCTGCTGCTCACGCTCGCGTTGTTCGTCGTTTACTACGGCTTCATCCTGCTGGTCGCAACGCAGCGCAGTCTGCTGTCGATTCGCGTCGGCGAGACCACTACGCTCGGCATCGTGCTCGGCATCGCCGTGCTCGTGCTGGCCTGGGTACTGACTGCGGCGTACGTCGCCTGGGCGAACCGCCACTACGATCCCGAAGTCGAGCGGCTGCGCGAGCGCCTGCGCAGCTGACTGGACTGTCCTCGAGCGACATATGGAAACGACGCTTGGCACTCCGACCGCCTCGGCGATCGCCTTCTTCCTGCTCATCGTCGCGTTCACGCTGGCGGTGACGTATTGGGCCGCCAGGCGCACGCGCTCGACGGCCGACTTCTACGCCGCTGGACGCAGCGTCAGCCCGCTCCAGAACGGCCTGGCGCTCGCCGGCGACTACATGAGCGCCGCATCGTTTCTCGGGATTGCCGGCCTCGTCGCCTTGAGCGGCTACGACGGGATGATCTACGCCACCGGCTGGCTGGTCGGCTGGCCGGCGCTGATGTTCTTCATTGCGGAGCCGCTGCGCAATCTCGGCAAGTTCACGTTTGCCGACGTGGTGGCCTTCCGGCTGCAGCAGACGCCGGTGCGGATCGCGGCGGCGATCGGCGGGATCCTCACGCTGCTCTTCTACACCATCGCGCAGATGGTGGGTGCCGGCAACCTGGTCACGCTGATGTTCGGCATCCCCTACGAGACGGCGGTGACGATCGTGGGCGTCGTCATGCTGCTCTACGTCCTGTTCGGCGGCATGATCGCAACCACGTGGGTGCAGATCATCAAAGCAATCCTGCTGCTGGGCGGCGTGACGATTCTCACGCTGCTCGTGCTCGCGCAGTTCAGCTTCTCAGTGCCGCAGCTCTACGCCGCCGTTGCACAGCGCTACGGCCAGCAGGCGCTGGAGCCGGGCGGTCTCGTCACCAATCCAGTCGATGCTGTGTCGCTCGGGCTCGCGCTGATGTTCGGCGTGCTTGGGCTGCCGCACATCCTGATGCGCTTCTACACCGTGCCCGACGCGAAAGCGGCGCGCACGTCGGTGCTCTACGCAACCGGTCTGATCGGGTACTTCTACCTGATCATCCCGATCGTCGGTTTCGGCGCGTCAGCGCTCCTGGGCCGCGACGCTATTCGGAAGATCGACGCCGGGGGCAACATGGCGGCGCCGCTCGTGGCGGAGCTGCTCGGAGGCACGCCGTTTCTCGGGTTCATCGCGGCCGTCGCGTTCGCGACGATTCTCGCGGTCGTCGCCGGTCTGACGCTCGCCGGCGCCAGCGCGCTGTCGCACGACATTTTTCTTCACGTGGTGCGCAAGGGCCGCGCGACCGAGAGCGAGCAGGTCCGAGTCGCAAAGATGGCCACCGTCGTCTTCGGCGCCATCGCGGTGCTCCTCGGGATCTCGTTCAAGGGTCAGAACGTCGCCTTCATGGTGGGCCTGACGTTCTCGGTGGCTGCCAGCGCCAACTTCCCACCGCTGCTGATGTCGATCGTGTGGCGGCGGTTCAACACCAGGGGCGCCGTGTTCGCGATCATCACCGGCGCTTTCATGTCGGTGGCGCTGATCGTACTGAGCCCCACCGTCTGGGTGGACATCCTCAAGAACCCGAGCGCCGTCTTCCCTCTGCGCAATCCGGCCATCATCTCGATGACCGCCGCGTTCCTGGCAGGCATTGCCGGATCGCTGATGACGCGTGAATCCCGCGCCGAAGCGCTCTTCGACGACGAGAAGCTGCGCGTTTACCTGGGTGTGGGCGCCGAGTAGCGGCGCCAAGGAGTCAGAGATGCGTCGATTCGTATGGTCAGCGGCCGGCGGGTCGCTCGGTACTGTCACTCTTCTTCCTTGCCGGCGCACGCGGCACGGCTCAACAGGCGCCGGCGGCGCCGCAACCCGGCGCGATCACGCCGCGCGCCGAGCTCTACACACTCGAAGACGCCTTCCTCCGCTGGCCGCTGCCGAAGGGCGCCGAGCGCTACGCCGCGATCGACGGCAAGCGGATGCACAAGGACGTCGTCGAGCAGGCGATGATCTCGCGCCGCTATCGCGACAAGGTCAACGCGAAATTCTGGGGCCGCATCACCGGCACCGAGTCGGACAAGGAGAGCGCCGACTGGCTCGCGGCGAAGTTCAAGGCGGCGGGCCTGTCGGACGTGCGCATCCAGCCGCTCGATCTCGATCCGCAGTGGATGCCCCAGACGTGGGAGGTAGCAGTCACCGGTGGAGGTAAAACGGTGCGGGTCGAGACCGCGCAGCCGGCGTACGGCGCCACGTCGTTACCGGCCGGAGGCGTGGACGTCGAAGCGGTCTACGTCGGACTTGGCAGCGAGGCTGACTTTGCCGGAAAAGACGTGCGCGGCAAGGCGGTGTTCGTCTTCAACCAGACCGGGCTGAAGAACGAAGGCGGCGTGCGGCGGGCCGACGCCAAGGGCGCCGCGGTCATCTTCGAAGTGGACATGCTCCCTGGCAACATGCGGTATCAGGCGTATCCGTCCGGGACAAAGGTCGCCGCGTTTACCGTGGGAAGCGACGACGGCTACGCGGTCCGCGATCTGATCGCGGCCGCGCCGGCCGGGCAGAGCGCGCGAGTGAAGGCCTCGTTCGAGGCGCGGATGGTGCCGAACCTCAAGACCGCGCTGGTATGGGGAACGCTCAAGGGCGCGACCGACGAAACGGTCTATCTGATCGCGCACCGTGACGGCTGGTTCGATGCCGCCGGCGACAACGCGTCGGGTGTGGCCTCGATCATCGCCCTCGCCGAGTTCTACGCGAAAGTGCCTCAGGCGCAACGCCGGCGCACCATCGTCTTCGTCGGCCTCGACGGCCATCACAACTCCGGGCCGGGCGCCGGCCTCGGGCGCCGTTGGATGTGGGACAACCGGAAAACGCTCTTCACGCGTACGGCGCTGATGATCAACGCCGAGCATCCATCCACAATCCAGACGACAGTGCGACCGCGGTACTATCAGGCGAACGACAGCGCCATCGTGTGGAGCAACACCTATATGCCGCAGCAGTGGTATGCAGGCGGACCATCGCGGCGCAAGCTCGAGACGATCGCGGTCAATGCGTTCCGCGAATTTGGCGCGAGCATGTATTTGGACCCGAACCCGCGGCCGCCGGCGGGGGATCTCGGCGCGTTCTTCCGCGGCGTGCCCGGCCTGGCGACGAGCGAGTTCTACCACTACTTCCACACCGATCAGGAAACACCAGAGACGGTACCGTGGACGGGCCTGGAGGCGACCACGCGCGCCTACGCCCGGGTCATCGACGAGGTGAACAAGCTCGAGCTCAAGGACCTGCAGCGGCCGGAAGAGCCTGCGCCGTCGACGGCGCCCGCGGCCCCCAGACAACAGTGATGACATCGTGCTGCGGCGGCGGGAGCGAGCCTCCCGCCGGCCGCGCGCCTCATCATGCATGAACCTCGCGCCGCGCCCACCGACATCCGCCGGGTCATCATCGCGAGCTTCGTCGGCACCACGATCGAGTGGTACGACTTCTTTCTCTACGGCACCGCGGCCGCTCTCGTCTTCAATCGGCTCTTCTTTCCGACGATGGAGCCGCTGGCCGGCACCATGGCCGCGTTCGCCACCTACGCGGTAGGCTTCTTCGCCCGGCCCATCGGAGGCGTGCTCTTCGGCCACTATGGCGACAAGCTCGGTCGCAAGTCGATGCTCGTCACCACCCTGATGCTGATGGGCGTCGCCACGGTGTTGATTGGCCTTCTACCGACCTATTCACAGATCGGCATCGCCGCTCCGATCCTCCTGGTGCTGCTTCGATTTCTTCAGGGCGTCGGCGTCGGCGGCGAGTGGGGCGGCGCGGTGCTGATGGCAGTGGAGCACAGCCAGGGCGGCCGCCGCGGTTTCCACGCCAGCTGGGTGCAGGCAGGCGTCCCGGTGGGATTGCTCCTGGCCAACGCCGTGTTCCTCCTCGCCTCGTCGATGGATCAAGAGGCGTTTCTGAGCTGGGGCTGGCGCGTGCCGTTCCTCGTCGGCGTGCTGCTCCTCGCAGTCGGGATGTTCATCCGGCTGAAGATCGTCGAGAGCCCGATCTTTCTGCAGGCGAAGGAGGCCGACGCCGGGCCACGCGTGCCGATCCTCGCCGTGCTGCGCCAGCACCCGGGCAACGTGCTGCGCGCCATCGGCGCGCGCTTCGCCGAAAACGCCTACTTCTACATCTTCACGGTGCTCGTTCTCAGCTATGGATCGCAGCAGTTGGGGCTTTCGCAGCGGCTGCTGCTCAACGCGGTGCTGGCCGGGTCGGCGGTGCAGTTGATCGCGATTCCATTCTTCGGCAGCCTGTCGGATCGTGTGGGACGACGGCCGGTATACCTCGGCGGCGCTCTCTTCGTCGGCCTGTTCTCGTTTCCGTTCTTCTGGTTGCTCGAACAACGTCAACCGCTCCTCGTCGTCCTGGCCGTGATCGTCGGCCTGATCGGACACGCGGCGATGTACGGCCCGCAAGCGGCCTTCTTTTCGGAATTGTTCGGCACGCGCGTGCGCTACAGCGGCGCCTCGCTCGGCTATCAGCTTGCGTCGCCGCTGGCGGGCGGCCTCGCGCCGCTCATCGCCACGGCGCTCCTGACTTGGAGCGGAGGCCGGCCGTGGCCGGTCGTGCTCTATCTGATAGCGATGGCGCTCGTTACGCTGGTGTCAGTGTGGCTGACGGAAGAAACGCGCTCGACCCGGCTCTGATCGCGCACCGACGGCGCGTCGGAATCTCCGCCGCCGAGCGGGGCGAAACCACTCACCGACGGCCGATCTCTGTTTGAAAAATGACGCGAACGCGCTATGGTTTTCCCCTCACCCGGGGGGAACCATGAAGAGTCACGACATCATCGGCGGCGGCGGCACGAAGCTCCACATCGTCGAGGCGGGCAATCCGCAGGGTCGTCCGATTCTGTTCATCCATGGCTTTTCGCAGTGTTGCCTGACGTGGAGGCGTCAGATGGACTCGGATCTCGCGAACGATTACAGGCTGGTCGCCGTGGACATGCGGGGACATGGTCTGTCCGAGAAGCCGCGCGACGCCTACGCCGACTCGAAACTGTGGGCCGACGACGTCGACGCGGTGCTCCGGTCGCTTCGACTCGAGCACGCCATCCTCTCCGGCTGGTCGGTACGGTCCGTTCGTGATCCTCGATTACATCCGGCACTACGGTGAGGACGCCATCGGTGGCCTCCACTTCGTCGGCGGAATCTCGAAGCTCGGGAGCGAGGAGGCCTTGTCGTTTCTCAGCGCGGAGTTTCTCTCGCATGTCCCGGGTCTCCTCTCGATGGATGTTGACGCCAGCCGGGAGGCCTTCGACGCGTTGTTCAAACTGTGTTTCGTGCAGCAGCCCTCGGCGCAGGAGCTGTACACGATGCTGGGATACAACATGTCGGTGCCGCCTCACGTTCGTCAGGCGCTGTTCTCGCGGACGGTGGACAACGACGATCTCCTGGCCAGGCTGCGGACGCCTCTGCTGATCACGCACGGCGAAAACGAAGCCATCGTCAAGCGCGCGGCCGCCGATCATCACAAGTCGCGCGTGCCGCACGCCCAGCTGCAGATGATGGCGAACGCGGGACACGCGCCGTTCTGGGATGACCCGGCGAGCTTCAATCAAGGCTTGCGGCAGTTTGCTGAAAGCGTGTGGAGCAGCAAACCCGCGCTCGAGCAAACGGTCTGAGCCTTTTTTGGCCGGCGCCGTGCGTCGATTCGCGAAACGGTACGGCCCGCGACAACGGATCGGGCCTCTGTACAAGATCGACCCGACCAGAAGTGAATGTTGATCTCGGCCGAGCTCCGTTGGTTTTGGCGCGACACGCTCCCCTCCGGCGTTGAAGCCTGGTTTCGAGGCGGATCCTGCCCGCCGGGCGGCGGCATGTCCCGGATCGACGAGTACCTGGTCGATCGCGGCCAGACCGAGCTCGGCTTGAAGAAGCGGGGCACCAAGCCGGGCGTGGAGATCAAAGGACTCGTCGCGCCTGGTACGACGACGCCGCCTCCTTTCGCTGGACGGGTGCAGATCTGGTGCAAGTGGACGTCGGAGCCACTGACGATCGATCACCTGCCGCGCGTTGTGCTGCAAAAGACGCGATGGCTGCGGAAGTACGAGAGGTCGGACGTCGAGGTCAGAGAGGTGGAGCTCGACGCGGAGGAGCGTCCGCGCCATGCCCCCGGGTCCCAGCTCGAACGCGGGTGCCAGATCGAACTGGTGGCGCTGCGCCTGGCCGGCGGGTCTCCTTGGTGGTCGCTCGGCTTCGAGGCGTTTGGCGAGCTGCCCACGCTGGAGGAGAGTCTGCGTCGCACGATCGCGCACGTCGCGTCGGCTGCGCCGGACATCACCTCGGGACTCGAGCGCAGCTACCCGGCGTGGCTCGCCGAAGTCAGTCAGTAAGTAAGTAGCGCGCCTCTCGACGCTTGACGCTGTCGTTCGGCAGCCCCGACAATCGCCCGATATGACGAACGCACATTTGCCGTTGCGCGGTGGGCTCGTCGGCTTTCCATCCCTGCTGCTGGCCACGCTCCTGGTCGTTGTGCTACCGCCGAATCGCTTGGAGGCGCAGCGCACGCTTCAGCAGGTGGATCGACCCAGCCACGACTTCGTCGAGCGCGTCGATCGACTCGAGAAGCTGGTCGAGGAGGTGCGGCAAGCACCACGCGAAGCGACACCGTTCGCGCTTGCGGTCAAGAAGGCCGCCGAGAATCTCTACAAACAACTCGCGGGGAACGCCGGCGAGCGAGTAGCGGCTGCCAACCTCAACTATCGCCTCCGCGCCTTGGCACTGACGAAGCGGTGGGCGCCGATCACGACGTCACGCAGTGCATCGGCATGGACACGGTCGAGCCGGACGAGCACGCACGGGTAGTTCTGGTAGTGCTCCTTGACGTAATACGTGTCGGGGTCTTCCTCGAGGAGCGCGTCGCGCTCTGGGAAGTCCATCATCACGACCAGCGAGTGCGGCTCGGCGGACTTGTGCGACGGGACGCAGACGAACATCCTGCCGCGCACTTTCAGTGCCGGTTTCCCCCACGTCGTCGTCACTTCCACGTCGGGCAGGCCGCGACCGATTGCTTCGACGGTTTTGAATGTGTGGGCGCGCGGCATTGCGCTGTTCTCGCGGCGCGATATCAATCGCCACGCGACTGGCCGATCGTAAGATCGAGGAGATTCGACGGGCAAGCCCGGAAACGAGCGATGGTCGAGGCCTGGTACGCAGTCAGTGCACCGGAGGCGAACAGCCCATGAGGGCGATCGTTCAAACGCGGTACGGATCTCCTGATGATCTGGAGCTCCAGGAAGTGGAGCAGCCGCGGGTCGGTGACGATGACGTGCTGGTTCGGGTGCGCGCCGCCTCGCTCCATCCCGACGTCTGGCACGTCGTTCACGGACGGCCGTTCGTGCTCCGGCTGATGGGAAACGGGCTTTTCAGGCCCAAGCACCGGATTCCCGGCACCGACGTGGCGGGGATTGTCGAGTCGGTCGGCAAGGGCGTGACGCGATTCCGCGCGGGAGACGAAGTCTTCGGCGAAACCATCACCGCGCATCCCTGGACCAACGGCGGCGCGTTCGCCGAATACGTATCGGTCCCGGCGCACTTGCTGGCGCTCAAGCCCGATAACATCACGTTCGAGCAAGCCGCCTCGGTCCCGACCTCCGGATTCATCGCGCTGCAGAATCTCCGAGGGGGCAGCTTGATTCGCCCAGGTCAGAAGGTCCTGATCAACGGCGCCGGAGGCGGCGTCGGCGCCCTGGCGCTGCAGCTCGCAAAGGCCCACGGTGCGCACGTCACGGGCGTGGACTGCCCGCGCAAGCTGGCGATGCTGCGCGCACTCGGGGCAGACGAAGTCATCGACTTCACGCGCGTCGACTTCACTCGCTGCGAGGCCCGCTACGATCTCATCTTCGACGTGCCGGGAAATCACCTGCTGTCGACATGCAGAGGCGCGCTCACGCCCGACGGGAAATACGTGCTCATCGGCCACGAGCAGTTCGACGCGTCGCAAGAGCCCATGCTCGGACTGTTCCCGCGCTTCTTCGCGCTGATCTTCCTGTCGCTCTTCGTCAAGCAACTGCGGCTGGGGCAATCTCAGATGCCGACCAAGGCCGAGGCGATTGCCGTCTACCGGGAGCTCCTCGAAGCGGGGAAGATCACACCGGTGATCGACAGCACGTACTCGCTGAGTGAGGTTCGCGAGGCTTTCCGGCACATGGGCGAAGACGCGATTACCGGCGAGGTCATCATCACCGCGACACAGGCTGTCTGACCGACGCGCCGCGGGATGCGTCAGGCGGCGACGATCGGCGGGGCCGCAGCCCCGCCGCCGTGCGAAATCCGTTTCGCGGAGCGGTTACTGTCCGGCCGTCGTCGTCGGTACAGCCGGCGCCGCCGGCGCGTTGAAGAGCGCGTTGAAGACGAGCTTGAACGTGCCGTGCGTCTGATCGCGGTGCTGCGGCCTGAAGCCGATCAACACGACCTTGCCTTTGCCGTGTTTTACAGACACGGCCGCCGCCTTCTTGGCGATCAGCGCTTCGCCGAGCAGCCAGCCGCTCTGCAGGATGTCGCGCTCGACATAGGTCGAGAGCACCTCGACGTCCTGGCTTCGATCGAACGAGGTGATCTCGTAGACCTGGCTGCCAGCCATGAAGAGCGCGAGGCCCTCCGGCGGCATGCCGTAGGCGAGCGGATGGCTGTTGACGAACTTGACGCGCAGCGTCGAGCCCGGCGACCAGAATTCCTTGGACGGCACGCCGGCCACGAGGTTTCGCAGCGGCAGGCCGAAGCGCTGGATCGGCAGGTCGCCCGCCTGCGCAAACGTGAGCAGCGTACCGCCGGCCTGGACGAATGTCTGCAACGCCTTCACACCGTCGGCACCGAACCCGCTCTTGAATTCGGCAGGCGTGTTGTCCGCGGCCGCGGCGCCTCCACCACCGCCCTCGCCACCGCCGCCACCGCCCGCACCTCCGGCACCGCCGGCCGGCCGCTCGCCGGTCATTGCCGCGACCGAGTCGGCGGGCAGCACAATGGTGTCGAACTTCGCCTCGAGGCCGCCCGCCTTGAGCTCGGCGTCCATCAGCGTCTTGAACGGCACGTTGAACTGCTCGAACATCAGGCGCGTCCACCCTTCGTCCATGTTGCCCCCGCCGTAACGCTGGAACATCGCGACGCGCAGCTTGCGCACCGGATAGGCGCCGGTTGTGATCGGCGACTTCAACGCCACGAAGTCCACGCCGGTCTCGGCGGCAACGGCCGCGACGTTGCCGGCCGGCACGAGAAAGTCGCCGCTCTTCACGCTGCCATCGGCGCTCGGCTGCGCCGCCCGCCGGACCTCGATGCCCTGTTCGAGCAGCATGAACGCGGCGCGGAAGCTGTCGTTCAGCCGTCCATCGAGCACGTAGCCGTTGGGCGCCGACGACGCCAGCGTGCCCTTGAGCGGCACTGGAGCGGTCAGCTTGACGAGATCGGCGGTAAATGCGTTCGCGACCGGATCGCTGCGCACGCCCATGAACTCACCGAACGTGTCGGTGGACATGTCGTACGGCCGGATCGGATTGCCTTGA
Source organism: uncultured Acidobacteriota bacterium (assembly GCA_963807105.1). Taxonomy (GTDB): domain Bacteria; phylum Acidobacteriota; class Vicinamibacteria; order Vicinamibacterales; family UBA2999; genus DASPWV01. The sequence goes on from CAWEAM010000005.1 coordinate 747,526, forward strand.
AGATCGCGCGTGTAGGTGTTGTCGGGATAGAACGTGCGTCCGAGCACCCACCGCACCAGTCCTTGTTTGGGCTGCGCCATGGTGACGACGAACGACCCTGGACCGTAGACGCGGCCATCGGCAAAGAACTGCGCCTTTGCCTGCTGCACTTCCACACCCGAGTCGAGCAGGCGATTGGCGAGCTTCTTCACCGTCAGCGGATCGTGCTGGTCGATCGCAATCGCGTACGCCTTCACCGCTCCGTTCTTGCCCCGTTCAGTCTGCCGCGTCGCCTTGAGATACATGTTCTGCAGGATCATCTCGCGGTTGCGGGCGGCGAGATCGACGATCGACCAGGCGACGATCTTCTGCTGCTCGACGATGTCGCGGACGCGCCACCAGCCGCCCGGCCACAGGCTCGGCATCGTCGTCTGCGACGCGTATTCGGGCAGCCCGCGCGTGCCGCCTTTCAACTGATCGGGATGGACGAACATCGGCGTCGCCAGACGCGCGCTCGCCGATTCGTTGAGCATGCCGGCGATGTTGTGGAATGGCGTGATCCAGTGGAAGCCCATGTGGCCCCAGCCGGAATAGATCGCCGCGCCGATGACGCCGGTCTTGCCCGCCGCCTCGAGCTTGGTACCCATGTGACCGCCGTACCAGGTGATCTCGCGCCACACCAGCGGATCGCCGTCGGGCCGGATCGGCTCGGCGTAGGGCGGGATGAAGAGGCGGGCGTTGTTGCTGCCCATCTGGTGGTGGTCCATGTAGGCATTGGGTGGCCAGTCGCGGTACATCAACTGGCCGATCAGCTTCGACTCCGGCAGGTTGAGCGCGAAGCCATCGCGATTGTTGTCGTGCCCCGCGTACTTCTGATAGAGCCACGGCAGGTTCGCGGCTTCGTTCGGCGTGCCTGCGTACTTCATGTACCAGTCGGCGATCATCTGCGTGCCATCGGGATTGATCGAGGGCAGCACGATGCTGATCACGTTGTCGAGATTGCGCATCGCCTCTTCGTCGCTGCGCGCGAGCGAGTCGTAGACGAACTCTGCCGCTGTCTGCGACGCCGCCACTTCGCTGGAGTGAAGGGCAAAGCTCTGAATCGTCACGACGCGGCCGTCGGCGATCAGCTTCTTCGCCTCGGCGTCGCTCACACCTCTTGGATCAGCGAGCTTCACGGCGATCTGCCGATACTGTTCGAGCTTGGCGAGATTGGCCGGCGACGAGATGAAGAGGGCGATGTACGGCCGGCCCTCGCTCGATTTGCCGAGCTCCACCAGCTTCACGCGGTTCGAGCTCTTGGCGAGCGTCTGATAGTAGGAGAGCAGCTTGTCCCAATTTGCCAGCTTGCGATCGGCCCCCATCTGAAAGCCGAAGAACTGTTCTGGCGAGGGCAGCGCCGCCGCCGGCGTCTGACCGCTCAGCGACAATTGCGATGATGCGCTGATGGCGAGGGCCAGCAGCAGGAGGGCGCGACGGGAAGTGCGATGGGTGGCCTTCATGCCGAGCATGTTAGACCGAAACGGGCCGCGGGAATGACCTCGCCCCCGTTACTCGGCCCTCATCGTCTCAACCGGGTCCACCGACAACGCGCGCCGCGCAGGCAGATAGGTGGCAACGAGCGCCGCCGCGGCCAGCACGATCGGCGTCGCGGTGAAGGTGAGGGGATCGAGCGGCTCGATTCCGAACAGCACCGACCGCATGAGCCGCGTGAAGGCCGCCGCTGCGGTAAGACCGAGCAGCACACCCGCGGCCGCAACGACGATGCCCTGACGGAGGAATAACGCGCAGAGCTGACGCCGCTGTGCGCCGAGCGCCATGCGAATGCCGATCTCGCGACGGCGTTGCGCCACCGCGTAGGCAATCACACTGTAGATGCCGCAGATCCCTAACAGGAGCGCCATCACCCCGGCAATTGCTAGCATCGCGAGCGTGAACAAGGTGCGGGACATCGAGCGCTCGTAGAGCACGTCGAGCGTTGTCGCGTTGGCCAGCGGCAGGCTCGGATTGACCGACCAGACAGCCTGGCGGAGCTCTTCCAGCAAACTACGGGTGCCGACACGGTCCGTGCGGATCGCCACGCTGACGCGGCGCGGCTGGTACCCATCGAAGACTTTGGCGTCCAATCGCGCGGGCCAATAGACCGTCGCCGGCGGCGGTTGATGGACGCCATCGTCGTACACATCGGCCGACACACCGACAATCTCGCGCCAGGGCCCTGCTGCGCCGTAGAACTGACGAATGCGCTTGCCAAGCGCCGCCTCCGCGGACCCCCACGTCTCGCGCGCGAGGTTTGCCGAAACAATCGCAACCTCGCGCAGCTCATAGAGGTCGGTCCATGTGAAGTCGCGTCCCGCGACGAGCGCGGTGCCAAGCGTGTGAAAAGAACCGGGCGAAACGACTTTGACCTGTCGGTTGGGTGGCGCCGCGCGGCCGTCGTGTGGTTTGTCCTCCACAGCGAGAGCCGCGCTCCATCGATCGCTCGGATCCATGGGCAGCCGCGTGGTGAAGGCGGCCGACGCCACGCCTGGAATGTCCGCGATCCGGTCCAGAATGGCCTGCTGCGTGCGCGTCACCTGCTCCAGATCACGAATCACCGTCGGCGCGATGGTGATGCCGAACGTCTGCAGCGTCTGCGGCTGCGCGAATCCGGGCTCGACGCTGCGGAGCGCCTGGAAGCTCCGAATCATCAGCCCGGATCCCGCCAGCAAGACCAACGCGAGCGCCACCTGCACGGCGACGAGCACGTTCTGCGATCGCTGCCGCTCTCGCGTCATGCTGGTACCGCGGGCGTTCATCTCAATCGCACTGGTGGATTGTGGGCCGAAGAACCTTGCGATCGGGATGAGGCTGAACAGCAGGCCGCACCACAGCATAGCGGCGATCGCGAACACGATCGTCATCGGGTCGATCGAGATCTCGGAAAGCCGCGGCACGTTGGCCGGCTCGACCGCCACGAGCAGCCGGAGGCCGGCGTATGCGCCGGCAAGGCCCAGGGCGCCGCCCGCGAGCGCGAGCATCATGCTCTCGACGAGCAGCGCCCGCGCGACGCGCGTCCATTTCGCGCCGAGCGCCGCGCGAATCGCGAACTCCTGGCGTCGCGATTCGGCACGCACCAGCAGCAGATTCGCCACGTTCGCACATGCCATCAGCAGCACCAGAACGATGGTCGCCATCAGCACCCACAGCGTCGGGCCGACGTCGCCGATCACATCCTGCTTGAGCGGAACGAGCGACGGCACCCAGCGCACGGCGCGCGCGGTATTCACGCGAAACGTGTCGAAATAGATCTCGAGCATGCGTGCGATGTCGCCATTGGCCTGTGTCAGCGTGACGCCCGGTTTCATCCGCGCCACGCCGTTCAGGCGGAAGAGCGGCACCGGCCGTGCGCGATCGAGACGCAGCGGCAGCAGCACGTCGAAGGCGCCGCCGAACGTGAAGCCGGCCGGCATGACGCCGACGATCTGATGCGGACGCGCGTCGATGACGATGGTCCGGCCCACCACGTCAGGGTCGCTGCCGTACTTCTGCTGCCAATAAGCGGCGCCGATCATGGCGGTGTCGGCCGAGCCAGGCGTGTCCTCCTCGATCGAGAACCAGCGGCCGACGACGGGCTGCACGTCGAGCGTGGTGAAAAAGTCTCGGCTTGCGGTCAGCGCTCGCACTTCTTCAGGTTCGCCGTTACCGGTGATCGTCACCCCCGCACCCTCGGGGGTCCACACGCCGAGCGACTCGAACGCTTGCGCGTTCTCGACGTAGGTCGTGATGATCGCGTCGTTGAAGTACGACTGTTCGATGCCGCCGATGTTGTGGACGATGCGGACGAGCGCGCCGGAGTCGGGATAGGGCAGTGGATCGATCAACACGCGCTTGACGACGCCGAAGATCGCCGTGGTTGCACCGATGCCGAGCGCGAGCATCACGATCGCCGAGGCGGCAAACCCTGGTTGCCGGCGCAACATCCGAATCGCCTGACGCACGTCCTGCCGCACCGTCCAATCGACCATGGCCGGCTCCTTCGCGTTCAGCTGGTTTACGGGTTTTGCCGTTCGCGTCAGCAGACGCTAGCACGGGTCTCGCCCTTTCTCATGGCGGCCTCGAATCGCCCGGATGTTCCGTTCAGGGCCACGATACATGCGGAGACTCTCGATAAGAACGTCGAGAATCGCGTCAGCCTTGGCCGGTCGCCGTCATCTCGAGTCGCGTATCATCTGTTCGCACCGACGCTTCCACTTTAGAACGTCGTGAGAATCGCGCACAGCATGGGTATCCGTCTCGGTCTGCGTCGTGCAGGGCGGCACGATATCTGGATCTTCCTCGCCTACTGGATACTGGCCGTCGCTCCAGGCATTTGGGCGACGCGGGATCTGCACTGGCCATACGATGCCGACGGTTTCCGCGATGTGTCGATCGCTCAACGCATCCGCGAGGGCGAATGGCTTCGCGATCCCGCGTACAAGGGCGAGGCAGCCTGGTACGGCCCGGTTGTCCCCGCTATCGCGGCTCTCCTGTCGGCGGGGCTGAACGTCGAGACGCCACAAGGTCATGCGCAGACAGGCGCGTACGTGAACGCCGTCGTACCGCTCACCTTCTGGCTGTTTGTCAAACGTCTCTTAGGACCCTGGCCTGCCTTGTTCGCAGCCGGCGCGTTCATGTTCCTTCCCGGACGGCCCCCGCCATGGGCAGCCGCTACGTATTCGCCCTGGCTGTTTCCCTCCGTGACCGCTCAGATACCGCTCTATGCCGGTCTGGCGATCGTATCGAGGACGGCCGACGCCCGCGCGCTCGTGCCCCACGTGTGGCTCGGCATCTGGTTGGCCGCAACGTTTCTGGCGCACGCCGCGGGAGGCATTCTGCTCGCCGCCATCGGGCTCGCCACGTCGTTCGTGCATCTATCCACGCGACGGGCTGCGTTAACGGGCCGCGGCGCCCTCGCGGCAATCCTGCCGTATGCGAGCGCAGCACTCCTGATTGCTCCGTTCCTGCTTCCGATTGCGGCGCGCTATGGTTTCGAAGTGCTCAATCGTGCGCCCGCCACTTGGTCCGACGAGTCGATGCAGCTGGTGGCGTTGTTTGTGGATGTGCAGCGACCTGGCTCCGTCCTGCAGCTTTTGCTGGCTGTCTGGGGCGCCGTCGCCGCCTATCGAACGCGAGGGTTCCACGCCTGCTTCGTCCTGAGTGTGTGGGGATCCGTTTCGCTCCTGGGCTACTGGTATGCGTTGCTGGCCGAGAGCTCGGCTGCGCTGCCGACTCTCGTACCTGGGTTTCACTTCTACTTCCTCCTGAGGGCTTGGAAATGGGTCCTCCTCGGGAGCGGCATAAGCGCCTTCGCAGACGCCGCCAGCCGCCGTCTCCAGAAAGGGAACTGGGCTCGTTTTCAACCGTCACACTTGGCAGTGGTCGTTGCCGTCCTTTTCGGCGTGAGCGTGTATCCGCGCTATCTCGGTCGAGAGGCCTTCACTAGGGCGCCTGAAGTGTCCCGTGAACTCGCTCAACTGGATGGTCACGCGGCTTACGAATGGATTCGGGCACACACCGACTCGTCAGCCGTGTTTCTGTCGAGCGACGAAGACGCATTGAGAGTAGTCGGGCCTGCGGGCCGCTTCGTTGTGTGCGTGAGTCCGGCGTTCTCCAACCCCTATGTTGATTACGAGGCGCGCTCGGCGGCACGCGATGCACTTTTCAGGTCTGTGATGACCGGAGACCGCGAATCGTTTGGAAGCCTCAATCAGCAGTTTGGCGTGACCTACGTTCTTGCTCGTGCCGACGATGCGGCGGCCATTCGCATACGGGGCGGCGCGATCCTCGAAGAGGTTTTCGCCGAAGGATCGACGGTGATCTTCAAAGTTGGTGTGACACATACGTCCAAGAGCACGCCGTGATGAGGCGCACGGCCGTTCAAATATGCCCAATTGACGCCGATATCAGCCGATGAGTGCGGCTGCCACTTTTCTTGCCGCCTCCTCCCAAGTCGGGAGCCATCCGACATCGGCCGATCACGCGCCAGCGCGTCGACGAGTCCGCCCTGAATCCCTTCACGGGTCGGGTTGATGTAGATCGCGTGTTCGCCACCCGCCTCGTGGAGTTCTGGGCTGTCGGTCGCGACCACTGGCGTGCCGCACGCCCGCGCCTCGAGGACAGGCATGCCGAACCCCTCGTAAGACGATGCGAGGAGACACGCGTCCGCGCCCGCGTAAAGGGCCGGAAGGTCTTTGTCCGGCACATAGCCCAGCGCCACGATGCGCCCACCGCCATCGCGTTGGACGAGATCGGCCAGGCCGGGGAACCGTCGTCCAACGCGCTTCCCCACCAGCACCAACGGGTGACTGGCGAGAGGTCCGCTTCTCAGCTCGAGAAAGGCTGCGACCACGCGTTCGAGGGTCTCGCGCGGTCCCTAGGCCGCCACTGTCAAGATCTACGGCCGTCGGAGGCGCCCTAGCCACCTGACAGTATTTGCGAGTCGCCGGCCGTTACGGCCACGGCGTCGACCTCGCAAGTGTTCGGGCGCTCCGCGAAAGATGCGACACCTACCTCTCGTCTGCGACGCTGCGCAGTGTCCCAAACAGATCAATCGGTAACGGGAAGACAATCGTGGAGTTCTGCTCAGCCGCGATCTCGTTCAGGGTCTGCAGATAGCGCAGCGTCATGGCGCCTGACTGGCGCGCGAGCACTTCGGCCGCCTGCGAGAGCTTCTCTGACGCGATCAGTTCGCCTTCAGCGTGAATGATCTTGGCGCGCTTCTCGCGTTCAGCTTCCGCCTGCTTCGCCATGGCACGCCGCATGTCCTCGGGGAGATCGACGTGCTTCACTTCAACCGCCGACACCTTGATCCCCCAAGGATCGGTCTGGTTGTCGAGAATCTGCTGCAGTTGCCGGTTCAGGTGCTCGCGCTCGGACAGCAGGTCGTCGAGATCGGCCTGACCGAGGACGCTGCGCAGGGTCGTTTGCGCCAGCTGCGATGTCGCATAGGTGTAATTCTCGACCTCCACGATGGCGCGCCGCGGATCGATGACGCGGTAATACACGACGGCGTTCACCTTCACTGAGACGTTGTCTCGCGTGATGATGTCCTGCGGCGGGACGTCATGCACGGCCGTGCGCAGGCTGACTTTCACGAGGGTGTCAATCGGGCGAAAGATGAAGATGAGTCCGGGCCCCTTTGCCGCTGGCAACAGCTTTCCGAGCCGGAACACCACCGCGCGCTCGTACTCCTTCAGGATATGAATGCAGGTGAACAGATAGACCACGATCACGAGCATCACGATCAACAGCGGCGAGAGGTCAAAGATCATCTGCCGTCTCCATCTGCCTGGGATGAGGGCGCGGGCTTGACGGTGGCGGTCAGCCCGTTCAGTTCGGTGACGCGAACGCAGCTGCCCGCTGCAATCGTGGCTTGGCTGGTTGCCCGCCAGATCTCTCCATGCACGCGTACGTGTCCTGTTGCGTCTGGCGCAATCGCGGTCAGCGCTTCGCCCTCGACGCCGATCATGCCTTCGGCACCAGTCGACGTCTTGATCCGCTGCGCATTCAATGCCAGACGCCCGAGTGCCAGCACGATGGCTCCTGTGGCAAGCGCGGTCGGCACGACCAATCGGGGGCTTACCGAGATGCCAGGTACTTCAGTCGTCACCATCAACGAGCCCGCCAGCAGAGCGACGATGCCGCCGATGCCGAGGATCCCGAAACTCGGGACCTTGATCTCCAGGATGAGCAGGCCCATACCCAGCACGATCAGCAGCACACCAGTCGAGTTCACCGGCAGGATCTGGAACGCGAAGAAGGCGAGCAACAGGCAAATGCCACCGATGACACCCGGGGCGATGACCCCTGGATTCCACAGTTCGATGACGAGTCCAAGCATCCCAAGCGTGAGCAGCAGATACGCGATTTGCGGGTGTGCGACCGCGCTGAGTAGCCGCTGCCGCCGCGTCAGCGCGAGTCGTTCGACTGCGGCACCCCGAGTCGACAACGTGACCTCGCGTCCATCGAACCGCGTGACCCGGCGGCCGTCGATTTTCGAGAGCAGCTCGTCGAGGTCCGTCGCGACGAGATCGATGAGTGGCGGTGTCGCGCTCAGCGCTTCCTGGTCGGTAAACCCTCGGCTCTGGAGAACCGCCTCCGCCGCAAGCGTCACATTTCGCCGTCGGGCCTCTGCGATGGTGCGTGCATAGGTAGCGGTGTCCGCCGCCTCCTTATCCCGAGTCGTCTGATTACCGCTGTCCTGACCGCCCGCACTCACCGGATGGGCGACGCCGATGTGCGTCCCAGGCGCCATCGCGGCCACGTCAGCAGCGAGCGTGATGAGAAAGCCTGCGGAAGTCGCACGCGCACCCGACGGTGCGACAAAGATCACGACCGGCGTGCGCGCCACTATCATGCGTGACACCATCGTGCGCGTCGAGTCGAGCAGTCCCCCGGGCGTGCGCAGAATCAAGACGGCTAGCCGCGCGTCGGAGGTATCAGCGCGCATCAGAAACTGGTCGAAGAATTCCGCCGAGATGGGATGGATGATCCCCTCGTACTCGGCCACGAGCACAACGCCGGCGGGCACAGGAGGAGCTTGGGCACCGACTGCGGCGCCGACGCTGGTCAGGCATGCGAGCCACCAGGCAGCCCTTCGCCTGCACGTGGATCCGCCGGCTGAAGATCCCAGATCGCGAGTCTACTGTATCGCGCGCTGCACGGCACGAGACGCCGGATGTTCCTGGCGAACCAGCAGTTTCGGAAGGAGTACGGCAACGTTGGACCAACGTTGATCTGGCTGAACCTCGAGAGCAAGGCGGAAGTGGACGAGCTCTATCGCGAGTGGAGCGGCAGCCACGCGAACGTGCCGTCCGCGCCGGAATCGAAGCCGTGGGGGTTTGCACGAGTTCATGGCGGCGGATCCGGGTGGCAATCTTTTCTGTGTTTTCTATGACTTCGGCACTGCTGAACGCGCGAAGAATGGCTGACACTGCGGTGGTCGTCGACGAAGTCGAGAATCGGAGGCAGGCTCCACGGCGCGGTGCTGCTACTCGTGTCGCGGGACCGTCGTCGGGATGGGCCGGTCGATACGCGGCCGCTCGGCGGCGTCCGCCAGCATCCAGATGCTGGCCAGCGCGGTCCGTGCAATACGGTGGATCTGATCGGGATCGAGGAACTGCGCCTCGTCTGAGGGACGATGGTAGCGATCGTGAATACCTGTCGTGAACCCGACGGTGAGGATGCCGCGCTCGAGGAAGGGTCCGGCATCGGTGCGCGGATAGAAGAACTCGCTTTCCGGAGTATCGTGCGTGCGGTTGAAACGTAGCTTCAAGTAGTCGGCGTTGACCTGTTCGAGCAGCGCGTCGGCGGCCGCGCTCAGCACACCCGGCCCAATCAGAAAGACTTCGCCCAGCTCAGTGACAGCGGCAGAGCGCGCGTCCGCGGATCCGGGCCGTCGGCTCGCGCCAATCATGTCGATATTCACGTGCGCGGCAATCTGCGCCAGCGGCACCGGCGGTTGGTGCACGAACCAACGTGTACCCCAAAGCCCCTGTTCCTCGCCGCTGTCCCAGATGAACACCATCGAGCGCTTCGGCCGTGGCGCCTTGGCCAGCGCTTCCGCGATCGCCAGCAGCGCGGCGCTACCCGAGGCATTGTCGTCGGCGGAGTTGTAGAACCCGTCGCCGTCGACCTCGCGCGAGCCGACGGCGCCGTCGAGATGGGCTTCGACCGTGATCACCTCGTCGCGCAACGTCGGGTCGGCGCCGCGAATGATGGCGACGACATTGTACGGACGATGGATGGTGCGGGACGCCTGGGGCACGCGCACGGCGATCCGTTTCTTCAGGTCGAAGGACGCCGGAAAGGTCCCGCTGTGCTCGGCGGCCAGCGCATCGCGCGCCATCAGAGGCTCGCCCTCCAGAATCGCCTCGGTCGCGGCCGGGCTGAGCAGGAGCGATGTGACGCCTGGCGTGGCGTAAGCCGATGGCACGGGCGGCTCGAGCTCGCGGCGCACGGTGTTCGCGGTGCGCGAGGCGTCCCATCGTATGAGCTCCCGCGCCTCGGTGATGAACAGGACGCCCGCTGCTCCGAGGCGTTCGGCCGCGACGAGCGGCGACCGCGCGTCCACTGTGACGCGGCCGATCTGTGTGACCGTGACGCCGGCCGGAAGCACGCGCGGGCCGTGCGCGAGCACCAGCTTGCCGCGCACCTCAAGGCCCGCATACGGATCGATCCCGCGCGATGGGATGACCCAGCCGTGGCCGACGTACACCACCGCAAGCGTCTCCTCGATCGACGAGGCGAAGCTGCGTATCAGGAAATCGGCGCCAAAGCGAAGACGCGTGCTTCCGACCTCAAGGTGCGCCGCGTCGGTATCGACGCGTGACTCATGGAGGGTGTAGTGCTGACGGTAGCTGCCGTCGTCGCCGAGCGGCTCCACGCCGGCTCTCTGCAGGCGACTCGTGATGAGCGTTGCGGCGGCGTCGAAACCGGGCGATGGCGTGTTGCGCCCGCGCCACTCGTCGGAAGCAAGTCGTGCGACATCCCAGGCCAGCCCTCCCGGTGTGATCGTCTCGGCGGCGCCGCGGATCGCGTCAGGCAACGCGTAGCGCTGGGCGCTGAGGACTGTCGGAAGGGCGAACAGGCCCAACAGCAGGAGGCGGCGGCGAGGTGACGGGTGCGGCATACGCAGGATACTAATCGCCCCTCATTCGCGGTGCCAGCAACGGCTGCAGCGGAACAGCACGGATGAGGGACTTCGTTGAAGGTGGTTGGATCCCGCGCTGCAGTCGCCGACGACCGGCGGATACAGAGGCAGGGCCGAGCAACGGCGCCGACCAGAATGTCACTTGTGAGCTGCCGAGAATGCAGGTTGCCAGCGCCGAGGTCAGCTGGTCACCTCGATTGAGAAGAATCGGTGAGTGCGGCGCGCGGCTCCGCGCTCACTGGACGGCAAAGCGTTGTTCGTGCAGCAGCTCACCGCTCGCCCCCCTGACTTCCACCCGCCAGTCGCCGGTGCCGACTATCTGCCGGCTGTAGGTGCGATATCCGGTCGTCCAGTTCGCGAGAATCGCCAGCCTCACGGATTGCCGCAGCGTGTCGCCGCGAAACCAGCGATGCGTGACCGCACCGTCGGTCCGGGACCGCAGCCTCGTGTAGAGCACGATCGAGCCCGACGCCGGCGTGTCGCCCGCCGGTTCGCATTGCCATTCGGCGTGAGCGGTGGAGAGGGTGCGGCACAGCTCGGCGGCGGCGACAACGATGTTGCCCGATGAGGGCGTCGGCGCTGCTTGCCTGTTGGCGCCAGCGTCGCGATCGTCGCGGCCACGACTGCCCCTCGGCGTTGGCGGCTGTTCGGCCTGGGCGGTTCCCGGGGCCGGCGCGGCGGGAGGCGGTTGAGGGCGCTCGGACTGCTGCGCCGCGGAGACCGCTGGCGCAGTCGCAGCCGGCTGTTCTCGCGGCAACCACGGCCGCATCACAGCGATAGCGGACGTCACCAGGGCAACGACACCAATCGCGCCCCAGGTCAGCGCGCGCGACCCCGCGCCTCGACCGGACGGCATCGTCTGTGGAGGCGTCGCCGTTGGTGGGAGAGCGATTGATCGCGGAGGGGAGGGCGGCACCTGCGCGGCAGGCGCGGGGGCGACCGTCTCGCCGGCGTCGGCCTGCCGCCCGGCACGCGGGCTCGGGTCCTGGGGAGCGACCGCGGCCAGCTCGGATACGGCTTCCGGCGTCGTCGAGGATGTGAGCGGACGTGACTCGATCGGCAAGCCCCACGCGTGGCAGAAATCGTCGAGATTCTGCCGACTGGCTGCGACCATCGGATGATCCGCCGGAAGCGCTGCGTACGCGATCTCCGCTGCCCGGCGATACAAGGTCTCGGCATCCTGCTGCCGTCCCGTTTTTTCGGCGACGATGGCGCGGTTAGTCAACGTGGTGACCAGATCGGGATGGAGCGGACCGAGAGTCTGTTCTTGAATGTGTGCCGCGTCCATCAGGAGTTGATCGGCAGCGGCGAGGTCGCCGCCAACGGCAGCGTGTTCCGCGGCCGCGAGCAGGTCTCGCGGATCCGGCATTTGCGACATCGTTTCTCCGGCGCCGCCGCGGGGGGAGTCACTAGACCGACGACCACCTCATTGTAGGCGACCGCCGGTGCCCCCGTCCCCGAGGAAGAGGTACTCGCCTTGCGCCGATGTCGCCTTTCTACGGCACCACAACAGTCAAGGGTGCCGGGGCCACAAGACCGGTGCGACTGTTTTGTCGTGGGGCGACGGCGCGTTGACGTGAGCGCCGGAGAGCGGTGGAATAAGGCAATGGAGACCAACGTCCGTTCGGGTGCGCTCTTCACCTGGACACAGGCCATCTACGCGCTGCACGCCTTCAGCCTGCTGACTGGGATCCTCGGCGCCGCGACGGTGGTGGGAGCGTTTCTCACTGGATGGCCCTCGATCATCGCGGTCATACTGAACTACGTGAAGCGGAGCGATGTGCGAGGCACATGGCTCGAGTCGCACTTCCGATGGCAGATTCGCACCTTCTGGTACGGATTGCTCTGGGTGAGTCTCTGCATCCTCTTCGTCGTGCTGACGCTCGGGATTGGGATTCTGATTGCCTGGCTGCCGCTCGCGATCGTTGGACTCTGGTTCGTGTATCGAATCGCCCGGGGCTGGCTGGCGCTGAGGGACGGACGTCCGATGGGCGTCGGAACATGATCGGTATTCGTCGATCGCTGGGCGCGCCAACAGGGACGGTCATCAGGCTCGTCGTGAAACAGGGCATGATGCCAGTCGCCCTTGGCGTCGTGCTCGGCCTGACCGCCGCATTCGCCGGCACCCGCTACCTCGCCTCGCTGCTGTTCGGCGTCGAGGCGCGCGATCCCGTTTCGTTCGTCGGGGCCGGGGCCTTTCTCGTGTCCGTTGCGCTGTTGGCCACTCTGCTGCCCGCCCAGCGTGCCGCGCGTATCCATCCGCTCACGGCGTTGCCGCAGGACTAGCACACACGCGGCGTTGGCCGCGATTCTGCGTAAGACGGGCATGCGCTGCTACCGGCATCCCACATAGCGTGTGGGGACAAGAAGTTCCATCAGATGCAGCCGCCGTTCGTCCGCCCGAATCCGCCCTTTATCGCATTCCGATTGTCCGCACTCAGGCGCGCCGCGACACTGACTCGCATGTTTCTCCCACGCGTGCTCGGCGTGCACCGATGCGCGCGATAGTGTCCGCTGAATTCTCGCCGCAGTCCTATGCCCGCGTCAATCCTCGTGCCGGCATTGATCGGTGAGCTATCGTTTGCAATGTGGCTGACCGTGAAGGGCGTGAACGTGGGCAGATGGCAGGAGAAGGCCGAGCACTCGACCGCATCGTTGTGAAAACAACACGGCGCGTTGCCGTCGCGCTGACGATGTCGATCGTCGTCGGCCTCCTGATGCTGACCACCTGGAGCAGTTCTCCATCAGCACTCTTCCTCCGCACCACCATCCTCGGCCTGTCCGCCACGGCTGCCTTCGCATTCTTCGAGCTATGGCCACGGAGCCTGCCGCGGTGGCTGCAGCGATGGGTACTTCAAGTCGTGGCGGTCGGCGTGTTCATGCCGGTGACGACGTTGCTCATCTACACTCTGTCCACTCCGGAGGGTGCGCCGCCGTTCTGGGAAGTGCCCAGCCGCATGGACGGGTGGACGCATCTCACGTTCGCAGGCCTCCTCCTCGCGCCGTGGACGGCGCTCGCCGCGATCGTCCGTCAAAAGGACGCGTTTGCACGCGATCAGGAGTTAACGTTCGCGCTCGAGCGCAGTGAACTCGAGCGGCAGGCACTCGACGCGCGATTACGCCTGCTGCAGGCGCAGGTCGCGCCGCATTTTCTCTTCAACACACTCGCGAACGTGCAGGCGCTCGTCGATGCGGGCTCGCCTCATGCGTCGCCCGTGCTGCGAAGCCTGACCGCGTACCTGCGCGCGGCGGTGCCGCTGCTCCACGAGTCCTCCGCAACGATCGAGCGCGAGCTGCAGCTGGTTCGACCATATCTCGAGCTGATGCAGATGCGCATGCCCGATCGCCTCCAGTACGCGATGAACGTCGACCCGTCGGCGTTGAAGGTTCGCTGTCCTCCGACCACTCTGTTGACGCTGGTCGAGAATGCCGTGCGACACGGGATCGACCCCAGCGAAGAAGGAGGCCGGATCGACGTCGACATCGCACGACGTGGTGAACGGTGCGTGGTCCGCGTCACCGACACTGGCGGCGGACTTCATCAATCGGCGAACGGTCTCGGGACCGGGCTCACGACTCTGCGCGAGCGGCTGCAGCTGATCTTCGGCGATGCCGCGCAACTGCGCCTGATGGCCGGCACTCCCCGCGGCGTCGTCGTCGAAGTCGACATGCCGGCACAAACATGAACGCCCGCGTGACAGCGTTGATCGCGGACGATGAACCGCTGCTGCGCGATGGGTTGCGGCGCCAACTTGCGATCGTGTGGCCCGAGCTCGAGATTGTGGCCGAGGCGCGGAACGGACGGGAGGCGGTGAGGTTGTTCGACGAGCGTCATCCCGACATCTGCTTCCTCGACGTCCACATGCCGGGACTCTCCGGCGTCGATGCCGCGAACCACATCGGCCGGCGCGCGCATCTCGTGTTCGTCACTGCCTACGATCACTACGCCGTGCAGGCGTTTCGGCAGGGCGCACTCGATTACCTGCTGAAGCCGGTCGAACCGGCGCGGCTCGGGGAGACCGTGAGCCGTCTCAAGGAACGTCTGCATTTGTCGAGGCCGGCGATCAACACCGAGCAGCTATTGCAACAACTGAGCGAGCAGCTCGCGAAGCTGCAGAGTGGCGGGAAGAGCGAGCCGCTGCGCTGGATTCGGGCACAAGCAGGCAGGACTGTGCGCCTCATCGCGATAGACGAAGTCGATTACCTTCGCTCCGACGCGAAGTACACCATCGTCGCCTGGCGCGATGGAGGGAAACCGGCCGAGGCGGTGGTGCGGACGCCCCTGAAGGAGCTGCTCGAGCAGCTTGATGCGGCGCAATTCGCGCAAGTCCATCGCTCGGTCGTCGTGAATCTGCGCGCGATCAGCCATGTGAAGCGGCATGACAACGAAACGGCGGCGATTCACTTAAAGGGTCGGGACGAGGTTCTGCCGGTGAGCCGCAACTACCTGCACCTGTTCCGGCAGATGTAGCGGCACGGTCAGCCGTGCCGGCCGCTGTTCGTCCACGCAAATCCGCGCTTCGTCGCACGCTGGTTGTTCGAGCCGACGCGTGTCGCCAATATGGTGGCGCAATGAAGCAAAACAGAATCTTGGTCGTTTCGTCTCTGTTCTCGATCCTCCTCTTCTCATTCCACTGGGCGGACGAAGTCGCTCGAGGGATCGAGCCGGGAACCGTCTCTGCCGTCGGGGGTCTCCTCATCCTGGCCGTCTGGCTGTGCGGAACGCTGGTGCTTGAAGAGCGGCGAGCGGGGCTGGTCATCATCCTTCTCGGAGCGATCCTTGCGTCCGGCGTCCCGGTCCTCCACATGCAGGGGGCAGGACTTGTCGGCGGACGCATCGGGACTAGCAGCGGTACCGGCGGAAGGTTCTTTTGGGTCTGGACGAACATCGCGCTTGGCGCGAGCGGGATGTTGTCCTCCGTCCTCTCGGCGCGCGGACTGTGGAACCTGCGACGGGGCCAGCCGAGGTAGTCCATGCTCTTACCGATCCACATTGCCGCAGGCGGACTCGCGATTGTTCTTGGCGCCGTCGCTCTCTCGGTGAAGAAGGGCGGGACTATCCACCGCCGCAGCGGGCTGCTGTTCATGCACGGGCCTGCCTCGCGGCGGACCGCGCCTGGCGCGTCATCTGTGGCGCATGTGCTTCGCGCTCTTCATCGCGGCCGGCTCGTTCTTCTCGATCCGTGAACGCGTTGCGACAATCCTTCCCGAGCCTTTCACGACCGGGCCGATGCGCGCGCTCCCAATCCTGCTGCTGTTTGGTGCGATGTTCTATTGGTTGTGGCGAGTCCGCGGCCGCCGCGCGTTGCCAGTGCTCCGACACGATTCGATTTCACTCGGCACCATGAGGCAATAGGCGAATCGATGCGTGGCGGCGTTTGGGCGCGCTTCGGGTTTCGATGTTACTCAGTGCGAAGCGCGACGATGGGGCTCACCCGTGTCGCGCGAAGCGCTGGCAACAAGCACGCGATCGCCGCGACGGCCCCTAGTGCGGCGCACACTACCGCGAGCGTCAGCACGTCATTCGGTCCGATCCCAAAGAGAAACCGCCGGAGTAGTTGACCCACCGCCAGCGCGCCGAGAAGACCGACCGCAATCCCCGTTGCTGCCAACACGACGCCCTGCTGCATCACCATCCGGAGAATCTCACCACGCTCCGCACCCAGCGCCAGGCGCAGCCCAAATTCCTTGGTTCGTTGCGTGGATACCAGACTCATAACGCCGTACACCCCTGAAGCCGCCAATGCGACGGCGAGGATCGCAAATGCGATGACCAACGTCAGCATGAATCGGCGATCGTTCAACGTGGTCGCGATCAGATCCTGCACGACCGCCGTTCGATACACCGGTCGACCTGGCGCTGCAGCGTGGATGCGCGACTGCAATGCGGGCAGCACCGCATTCGGATCGCCTGACGTGCGCGCGACGAACGTCATGCCGGTGAACGGCAGTTGCGCATGCGGCATGAAAATCTCCAGCATCGCCGGACGATCGAGCGCGTCGTGGCGAACATCCCCAACCACCCCGATGATTTCTGCGCTAATCGCATTGCCCTGCTGCTGCAGCCGAATCCGTTGGCCGACTGGTGATCCAGTACGCCAATGACGTTGCGCCAACCCACTGGAAATCAGCGCGACCGGCGCGCGATTCGCATCATCGTGTGCGTCGAAGGTTCGTCCTTCGAGCAACGGGATTCGCATGGCCGAAAAATATCCGGGTGTTGCAGCGGTCAGCAAAGCGGAGGGTTCGTTGCCTGGCGGAGGCGAGGGTTGACCTTCGATCACGATAGGTACCGGGCTTCCTCCGCTCGTGTTGAGAAATGGCATCGCCGACACGGCGCCCACGTCACGGACCTGCGGCACGGTCTTCATCGCATCGATCGTCTGTTGAAAAAACGCCGCCACCTGTGCGGGCGTCTGCGACGGTGCGCGCGCGAAAAACTGCAAGGCCGCCACACCTTCTGGCGCGAATCCCGGGCTCGTCGCCAGCAACAGCGCGAAGCTTCGCAGCAGGAGGCCACCACCCGCGAGGAGGACGAGTGCCAGTGCGAGCTCCGCGACCACGAAACGCGATCGGCCGATTCGACTCGGAAGCGCGCCGGCATGACCGGCCGTGGCGTCGCCGAGCGCCTCGGACGCCCGGATGCCTGCTCCCCGCCACGCCGGCACGATGCCGGTCAACACGGTGGCAATGAGCGTCAACGCCATCGAAAACAACAACACGCGGTTGTTCAATCCGACCGATGCCAGCGCCGGAATGTCTCCTGGTGCGAGCCACACGATCAATCGCGCCGTGCCGGATGCGACCAGCAGGCCCGAGACGCAGCCGAGCCCGGCGAGCAGCAGCGTCTCGGCGAGGAGCTGACGAACGAGGCGACCGCGATCGGCGCCAAGCGCGCTGCGAACGCCGATCTCGCGGATGCGCGAGGTGGCGCGTGTCATCAGTAGGTTCGCCGCATTCGCGACGGCGATCACGAGCAGCAGCAACACTGATGCGGCCAGGACGTTCATCGACGATCGCAGGTCCCCGGCCAGGTGGCTGCGAAGGGTGACGAGCTGAATGGTCTTGCCGCGGTTGCTACCGGGATACTGCTGGGCGAGGCGCTCGGCAATGCCGTCGAGTTCAGATTGCGCCTGCTCGATCGTGACTCCCGGCTCGAGCCTCGCGACGGCGCTGAAGTAGCGGGCAGCGCGCGACTGGTATTCATACTCGGCCCAGACTTTCGGCGCCCACACCCCGCGCTCGCTGAACGTCACCAGGAGCCGCGGCGCAAACGAGGGCGGCATCACGCCGACGACGGTCGTGGGTCGGCCGTTGATCTGGATCGCGCGTCCGACGATGGAAAGGTCCGCGCCGAAACGTTGCGCCCATGTGCCGTAACTCAGAACGACCACGTTGTTGCGGCCGGCGGTGTATTCATCTGGTGTAAACGTGCGGCCGTACATCGCCTCCACGCCATACGTTTCGAAGAATCCTTTCGTGACGCGCGCACCCGGCAGCGACTGTGGCTCGGACCCGCCTGTGTAGGTGAAGCCGAACGGCTCGACCGCCGACATGATGTCGAGCGATCGGACGTGCTGCTGCCAATCGATGAAATTCGCAGGCGCCACACCTTCAATGGCGTCGCGGTTGGCGGTATCCGCCTCGAACATCAGGACGATCTGTTCGGGATCTCGGTACGGGAGCTGACGAACCAGCAACGCGTCAACGACGCTGAAAATCCCCGTCGTCGCGCCGATACCGATCGCCAGCACCGCGATGGTGAGAAGCGTGAAGCCTGGACTGCGCGCCAAGAGGCGCGCGCCATGCTTGACATCGTGAACGAGATCGGCGTCGAGCGTAAACTGCCGGCGCAGCCAGGCCGCGTCGTGAAACGAACCGAGTACGCGTCGAAACATGTCGAGCTCCTGTTCGTGCGTCAACCGGCGACGCACCGTGAGCCGCGCGCGACGGGCGTGCAGCTCGGATTCCCATTCGGCCAACCATTCATCGCGATCGCGTGCGGGGACCACGCGTGCGAACAGCCGCAGGAGTGCGAGCGTGAGCCGGAAGATCATGCGGGTTTCAATCGCCGCGCCATGTGTGCACCGAGCGCAGCCATGGCGCGGAATCGCGTGCGCGCTTCGGCGAGCCGGTCGTGACCGGCTGCAGTCAATTCGTAGTACCGCCGCGGCGGGCGTTGCTCGCGGCGCGCCGCGCCTTCGCGTTCCCACTTGGCCCGGACGAGACCTTCCTCTTCGATTCGCCGGAGGATCGGGTAGACGGTGCCGCTCGGCAGATCGGTGGCGTCCATGATGTCCCAGCCGTAGTGCCGGCCCGTGGCCAGCGCCTCGAGAACCAGGGCAGTCTGATAGGTCATCTCAGACGGATTCTACCTATGTAGAATCCGATAGCAAGTGTCAGGTTAGACGGAGCGGCGTCAAGGACGGTTGCTGTGGACCACCGCTCGATTACTGGGGACGGATTCTGTGACGAACGCCGACGAATGGGCAACGTCGACGCCCTGTCCGGGAGCGAGTGTTGTTGATGGGCCGGTCCTGCTCGCCCCCTATCTGGAACGCGGGCCGCGGTTCTTGCCAATCCAGAACCGCGGCCCCGGACCCGAGCGCCCCACGCTATCCCCGGGATTGGCCAGCTGGCATTGCTGCAATGAAAGGCATCCGCAGCCGATGCATTGCGTGAGACCGGCCCTCAGACGCTCCAGCTCGGCGATGCGGTCGTCGACGCGCCTGATCCAACCGGCCGACAGCTTCGCCCAGTCCGACCGTTCCGGCACGCGGTTGTGGGGCAGCTTCGACAGCTCGACGCCGATTTCCTGGAGCGACTGACCGATCTTCTGCGCAAACACGATGAAGGCGATGCGGCGGAGGACCGCGCGCGGATAGCGGCGGTGGCCGGACCCTGACCGCTCCGACGCGATCAGTCCTTGGGCTTCATAGAACCGGAGCGCGGAGGACGCCACGCCACTGCGCCGCGCCACCTCAGTGATGGTGAGCAGATCGCCCATGAGTGTGGCTCTGAATACGGCTTGACTTAAAGTTAACTTTAACTTGTAGCCTGGTTTCGTGTCAACGCATTCACGACCAGGAGAGGCATATGTCCGGAGACCAACAGCAGGGGCTGCGCGTCGCGATTACTGGGGGAACGTCGGGTCTTGGCTTGGCGTTGCTGCGCGAGCTGGAAGAGCGGGGAGCGCTCGTCGCCTTCATCGCGCGGCACCGCGAAGGCGTGGAGCGCGTTGCCCGTGAACGTCCCGCTACCTTTGGCATCGTCGGGGACGTGTCGCGCAAGGAGGAGATTCATCCCATCGCGATACAGGTGCTCGGAGCATTGGGCGGGCTCGACGTGCTCGTCAACAACGCTTCCTCGCTTGGCCCTGTCCCGCTCGTCCCGCTCGCGGACACCGATTGCGAGGACCTGGAGCTGGCGCTCGCGACCAACCTCGTCGGTCCGTTCCGCCTGACGAAGGCCCTTCTTGGATCGCTTGCCGCGTCAGCGCGCGAAGGACGGCGCCCGCTGGTGGTGAACGTGTCGAGCGACGCGGCGGTCACCGCGTATCCGGGCTGGGGCGCCTACGGCGCCAGCAAGGCGGCGCTTCAACATCTCAGCCGGATCTGGGGCGAGGAGCTTGCCTCAGAAGGCATCCGGATCGTCTCTGTCGATCCCGGGGATATGGATACTCCGCTGCACGCGCTTGCCGTCCCCGCTGCCGATCGCTCGACGCTAAAGAGTCCGGACGCCTCGGCCCGCGAGATTGCGGATCTGATCAGCGCGGCCGTACGCGGGGCGGCGGTTCCGCTCGTCTTGCGGGAGAGCAAGGTCGTTCAGTGATTCCAGCCAGCATGGCCACGCATCGGCCTCCGGACGGGAGGCTGCTCGTCATCGATGAGCGAGGGGCGATCACGCACCGTGCGCGTGCCGCTTTTGCGACCCTCGTCCTCGCGGACGACGTCGTCGTCGCCAATGACGCGGCGACGCTGCCCGCGAGCCTGGCCGGCGTACATCTGCCGACCGGTGAGGTCGTGGAAGTGCGGCTCGCAGGACGCGATTCACTGAGGCCCCGTGACGTGACGCGGTTCACCGCAGTCGCGTTCGGCGCTGGAGACTTTCGGACGCCGACCGAACACCGGCCGCCACCGCCCGCCTTGCACCCCGGCGACGAGCTGCAGCTCGGTCCGCTGCATGCGATCGTCCACACAGTACTTGGACATCCGCGACTGATCGAGATGAGTTTTGAAAATCCGGTGGCGGACATCTGGGAAGGGCTGGCCCGACACGGTCGCCCGATCCAGTACGCATATGTGCCGGATCCGCTTGCGATCTGGGACACGTGGACACAGATCGCCAGCCAGCCGGTCGCATTCGAGGCGCCGTCAGCGGGCTTCATCCTCGATTGGGCGGTGATCGGCTCGCTCCGTGCTCGCGGAGCGGCGTTTGCCACGGTTACCCACGCCGCAGGCATTTCTTCGACGGGAGACGCCGAGCTCGATCGGCTGTTGCCGCTCGACGAGCCGTACTACATCACGGCGTCAACGGCACGGTTGATCGAGGCGTGCCGGGATCGCGGTGGCAGGGTGATCGCTGTTGGTACAACTGTCGTGCGGGCGCTGGAACACGCGACGCGTGCTGACGGCAGCATTCGGCCCGGCGCCGGGACCGCGACGCAGCGTATCGGTCCGGCCTCGCCCCTCCGATGCGTGGATGCGATCGTGTCCGGCACCCACGAACCAGGCACCAGCCACTACGAATTGCTCTGTGCGTTTCAGGATGGCGAGGTGCTTCGGCGGATGGAGCACGAGGCAAACGCCTACGGGTATCGGACGCACGAGTTCGGAGACTCTGTTTTCCTCGCGCGCAGCCGAATGATGTCGAACTGGGACCCGTGCCCGAAGACCGAGCACGGAGCGCGACGGCCGAGGCTTGCGTCGACATCATGAACCGGCGGGGTGGCGTGCGGGTCTCGCAGCAGCGTATTCGCGCGCTCAAGCGCGTCTCTGTCGACAAATTCTTGCCTCCGGCTGCCACCAGCCTTTTGCCGCGTCTTACTGCGACAGCACTACTGCTGAATAGGGTCCGATCGCGATGTTTCCCGAACAGGGCATCGAATGCATTCCGGCGCCATTCGACGTGGTGTCGTACGAGAACGTATTCCAGAAGTCTTCGCTATAGCCGTTCCAATCCGAGTTGAACCGCACTGGCCAGTCGCCGGATCGCGGGAATCCGATCGTGTACGATGGATACGCTCGGTTGCTGAAGTTCAGGACCACCACCACGTCATCTCCGGGGCCACCCTGGTCCCATCGGTGGAAGGCGACTACCTTGTCGTCGTGGCCGACGTGGAACACATTGACGTTGCTGCCGCGCAGGCCGCGAGTGTTGTTAAACCAATTCCGACGCAAGCGGATCAGATCGCGATACAAGTGATAGATGCCGCGAAACCGGTCGTACTTGGTCCAGTCGGTCCGCTGATCGCCGAACGGAATCCATTCCAGGATCTCCTGCGCTTGGAAGATCATGGGGATGCCGGCGCTGGTGAACACCATCGCCGCGCCGAGCGTTGACCGCTTCTTCGATTCCCAACTGTCAGCGCGCCCGGGATGGATGTCCTCCGGCAGCCGGCGCTTGCCATTGCTGGCGGCAACCTCGTCGTGCGATTCGGTGTAGATGACGCGCTGCCAGGGGCTGCCGTTCGGCCGGTGCTCAATCGCAAAGCGGATTGCGTCCATGTCACGCGCGCGGTCATCCGGCGTCACCAGCGCCCGCCGCACCGGGTGAACGAAATGCGCATCCCACTGGGAGTCGAACCCCATGCCGCCGGCGCCGGTCTCCTTCGTCACCCACGGATTGCCCTGGAGATCCTCGGCCATGGTGATCTTCCACGGCTGCGATCGGTTGATGTCGTCGTTCATCCACTGCAGCAAGCTCCAACCCGCGCCGCCGAGGTTGCGCGGATCGTCCGGCCCGTCGCTGTTGCTGCCGTCGACGTTGCGGACGAACACTGTCATGTCGAACCGAAGGCCGTCCACGCGATATTCCTCAAGCCATGTCAGCGTGTTGTCGCGGATGAACCGTCGCACCTCCTCGCGCCCGTAATCGGGACGATTCTTCTTACCCCATGGTGTTCGCGCCCGCCAGTCGTTGTAGAAGTAAATGCCACCGGTCGGACCGTCCCATTCCTGATGCCAGCCGTCGAACTGCCAGACCGAGTGCTCGATGTCATTCGGCCCGAAGTGGTTGTAGACGACGTCGAGGAGGACGGCGAAGCCGTTGCCGTGCGCGCGATCCACGAATTCCTTGAACTTGAGCGGGCCTCCGTATGAGCTCTCAATCGCGTAGACGTGCGCCGGGTTGTATCCCCACGAAATGTCGCCCGGGAATTCGGCGGTCGGCAGGATGAGCAGTGTGTTCACGCCGAGCTCCCGCAGGTAATCCATGTTCTCCGGCGACACCAATTCGTCGAACAACGTTGGGTTGTTGGTGGGATCGTCGGGGAACGTCCGCGTGTGCATCTCGTAGACCACCATTTCGTTCCACGGCGGCGCCTGGAATGGGTGCTTCCACGCGTATCGGGCGTCCACGATGAGGCCGTTCCCAACCGAATTCGTGACTGCCAGCGCCCGCGGATCGATCCTCCAGTGCTCGCCGTTCATGACGTAGCGGTACTCGTCGCCCGCGCGCGCCGCCGCGCTGTCGACCGACCAGTATCCATTTCCCTCGCTAGCGAGCGGCGTTGCCGTCGCGCTCCAGTCGTTGAACGTCCCGGCCACTGCCACCGACTCGGCGAACGGCGCCCAGACGCGGAACGTTGTCCCCGCGCTATCGGGGAGCAGGACGGCACCGATGCCTGTGCGGGAAGACGGTATAGGAGGCGGCATGGGAAGAGTTTAGTGGGTCAGCGCTTGAGCGCAAACGTAGCTTCGGGCTGGCGGGTTTGATCGACGCGTAGAACGCGATTCGGCGGCGGGTCTCTTGTAGGTCTTGATCAACGCCGCAGAGTAGATTTGGCGCGCGAAAGCTGCCCAATGGTGCCAACGTGGCGCGGCAACGAAGAGGTTGACCGAGTCGGGCGGTAACGAACTCGCCACCCGCGGGTGCGCACCGGCGAGGGTGTGACGAGTCGCGTCGAGCCATGCGGCGACGCCACCGCTGGAATCCCAACGCTTCCGAGGATCGCATCCCGACGGGAAGTCACGCGCACTCGCTGTTGTTCGCTGCCGCGCTGGCAATCGTCGGCATCTGGCAGACGCGAGCCGACTGCCGCGCCCTGGCCGCACCTCGATATGCGGCCGGAGGCTTCCCCATGGTTTGTCGAAACGCGCGACTGAACGACGCTTCCGACTGATAGCCGACGCGCGCGGCGACTTCGCCGAGGCTCAGATTCTCCGTTCGCATGAGCTCCGCGGCGGCTTGCAAGCGCGATCGGCTTAAATAGACGAGCGGCGTCTCGCCGAGTATCGCGCGGAATCGGCGGGCCAGTGTCGATCGCGACATGCCAACTTCGCGCGCGAGGGTCGGCACCGTCCACGGTCGTTCTGGCTGCTTGTGCATCAATCCGAGCACGCTGGCGATCTGTCGATCGCGAAGTGCTGCTACCCAACCCGTCCGGCTGTCGGGCTGTGCCGCCGCCCAGGCGCGAACGGCCTGCACAAAGATGAGGTCGGTCAGGCGCGAGAGCACCGCCTCGCTGCCGATGCCCGGGGCACGAACTTCGGCGCTCAGGAACCGGAGCGTCAGGTCGAGCCATTCTGGCGACTGGCTGCCATCACCGCGCACGTGCAGCACCGGCGGCAGCGAAAGTAACAGCGGGTGATTGCCACCGCGGGCGAAGGTAAAGACCCCGCACAGCATGTGCACGTCGGGACCAGGCCCCAAGGTACAGATGACTGGGCACGCGCGGGGTCCGACGGGTCCTATGAACTGCTGCACGGGCACGATCGTCTTGGGGCTTTCGCGGTAGCTCAGAAAGTGTTCTCCCAGGGCTACGAGCAGATCGCCGGCAGCGAGTTGCCGGTTGCCACCATCCGGCGTGCCGAGCCAACACGTGCCCCGCTCGATCACGTGAAATCGAGCGAGGCCATCCTTGGGCATGCTGAACGCCCATTCGCCCGTGAGCTCGAGTCGGCAGAACACGCGCCCTTGCATCTGCAGCGCGCTCATCACCTCCGCGAGTGCGTCCGTTCCCGTCAACTCCGCCAGCGATGCACGTCTTGCCACGAACCGCCTCCTGGGATGAGCCCTTCGGTCATGTAATTGCGCCTTCCGGCGATTGAACGGTCTGCGCTCTTCGCCCAATCATAGCCAATACGGGCTCGGGCGAGAGGCGAGTTCCGGCGGTGAACTGACGGCTTTCGCGTCTCAGATCGATCTGGTCGACGAGCACCTCGCCCTCGGTCACCCTGAATCATTTATCGCTTCTGAGCGCACGGCAATGCCAACGATCACCTTCAACGTCAACGGCGAGAACCGCAGCATTGATATCGATCCGAGCACACCCCTTCTCTGGGCCTTGCGCGACTCGCTGGGCCTGACCGGCACGAAATACGGCTGTGGGATCGCGCAATGTGGCGCGTGCACCGTAAGCCTGGAAGGCAACGCCATTCGATCGTGTGTCACGCCTGTGTCGCGCGCAGCCGGCAAGAACGTGACGACCATCGAGGGCTTGTCGAAGGATCGCAATCACCCGCTGCAGCGGGCGTGGCTCGCCGAGCAGGTGCCGCAGTGCGGCTACTGCCAGTCGGGCCAGATCATGTCCGCCGCCGTGCTGTTGGCGGCGATTCCCAGGCCGACCAACCTGGACATCGATCGAGCGATGGCCGGCAATATCTGTCGATGCGGTACCTATCAACGCGTGAGGCGCGCGATTCATCGCGCGGCCAGGTTGACAACGACGGAGAAGCGCGCATGAGTCGACACGGTCATATTTTCATGATGTGTGCGGCCGTCGGCGGGTACGGCGTGGTGCTCGCGCCAGGGCGTCCTGTCCGCGCGCAATCGAACGCAGATTCGGCACGCGCGTTCATCGCAGTCGCCTCGGTGCTTGCCAGTCCCCGGTGTGCGAATTGTCACATCACCGGCGATGCCCCGCTGCAAGGCGAGGAAGGACGCGTACATTCGATGAATGTGCGTCGGGGCACGGATGGCCGTGGCGCCGTCGCGATGCGCTGTACGAACTGCCATCAAGAGACGAGTTCGACGACCCCTCACGCACCACCGGGTGGTCCAGACTGGCGATTGCCACCCGCAGCGACGCCGATGGCGTGGAGAGGGCTCAGCCCCGGCGAGCAGTGCCGGATGCTCTTCGACCGATCCAAGAACGGCAACCATGGGCTGGCCGAATTGCTCGAGCACGTCAAGCATGATCGCCTCGTGATCGCGAGTTGGAATCCTGGCCCAGGTCGTCCGCTTCCGCCGATCTCACATGACGCATTCGCCCAACGATTCCAAGAGTGGGTAGAAGGGGGCGCACGATGTCCCGAGTAGCTCGAGAACGGCTGACGTCTGGACCTGCCGTGACGCGTCGGCACTTCGTGATCACGACCGCGCTCGCGAGTGGCGGGTTGCTGTTGCATGCAGCCGAGGACGTTGGCGCGGCAGCCCAAGCGTCGATACCGAACCAGCCGGTCGCGCTCAATGCATGGGTGAGAATTGCGCCGGACAATCGCATCACGATTATCTCGTCGCAGGCCGAAATGGGTCAGGGAATCCAGACGACGCTGCCCGCGGTGCTGGCCGACGAGCTGGGCGCGGACTGGCAGCACGTCACGCTCGAAAATGCCGTCGCCGATCCTGTGTACCGAAATCCACGTGTGAACTGGCAATTCACTGGCAACAGCGAGAGCACGACAGCATTCTTCGATCTCATGCGCGAGATGGGAGCGAAGGCGAGGGAGATGTTGATCGCCGCCGCGGCAAAGCGCTGGAACGCCAAAACGTCCGAGTGCCGCACCGCACTCAGTTACGTCATCCATCAGCCAAGCCGACGTCGAATCGCCTTTGGGCGCATCGCGGCGGAGGCCGCCACGCAGGTCCCGCCGGTGAAACCACGCCTCAAACCCACTACGCAATGGACGCTTGTCGGGAAGGCTCTCCCGCGTGTCGAGAACCCATCGAAAGTCGACGGCACGGCAATCTTCGGGATCGATGTGGTCCGGCCCGACATGGTGTACGCGGCCGTTCGAATGAATCCGGTTTTCGGGGGAGGGCCGGCAAAGTTCGACAAGTCATCAATTGCTGCGTTCCCCGGTGTGATCGACGTCGTCCCCATTCCCGATGGCGTCGCGGTTGTCGGGAACAGCTACTGGGAGGCGAGGGGCGCCCTCGATGCCCTTCAGGTCGATTTTGATGCCGGTGCAAACCGCTCGCTCAGTACCGCGACGTTGCGCCAGCAGTATCGAGCAGCGCTCGACGGAGATTCGTGGCACACCGTCCACACGGGGGGCGACACCAATCGCAGCTTCGCCAGCACGTTCACGGCGGAGTACGAGTCACAGTTCCTGGCGCACGCCACGATGGAGCCGATGAATTGTTCGGCGTACGTGACGGACGACCGCTGCGACATTTGGGCGCCGACGCAAGGCCAGGAACTGCAGCACATTGTCTTGTCGCAGGCGCTGAAGCTCCCCAAGGAACGCATCACCATCAATCGGACGCTTCTGGGCGGCGGCTTTGGTCGCCGCCTCGTTGCCGACTTCGTTCTGCAGGCCGCACTTGTCTCGAAAGCCGTTGGCCGACCCGTCAAATTGATTTGGTCGCGGGAAGAAGACATGCAGCACGACATCTACCGCCCCGCCGTCGTCCATCGCCTGACGTCGGGCGTCGATGAGTTCGGACGGTTGCAGTACATCGACCACAAGCTCGTGTCGCCGTCCATCCTGCAGTTCGTGTATCCGCCCGCCGTGACTGACGTCTTTGATCCGAGCTGCTGCGAGGGTCTCCTCGATCGCGGCGATGAGAGAGGAGGCCTTCGGTACCGCATTCCCCGCACGCGCGTCGACTTCAAGCTGCTGAAGGTTGGGGTGCCGACATCGGTGCTCCAGACGACCGGCTACGGTCCCAATCTCTTCGCCGTCGAGAGCTTTGTCGACGAACTCGCTCATCGCAAGGGGCAGGATCCCTACCACTACCGGCGCGAGCTGCTGGAAAACGACGCGCGCGCATTGCGCGTGTTGGATCTCGCGGCCCAGCGTGCGGCGTGGAGCTCGACTGCGCCTCCCGGCCACTATCGTGGCATCGCCTTCTGCGAAGCCTTCCGGACGTTAAGCGCTTACGTGGTCGAAATCTCAGTGCCGAAGACTGGCGTGATCAAGATCCACAAGGTCGTCTGTGCAGTCGATCCTGGCACCGTCTTGGATCCGGGCATTTCCGCGAATTCGATCGAAGGTGGGGTTGCGTGGGGCTTGTCGTGCGCCTTCAAGTCCGAGATCACGTTTGCTGATGGCCGCGTCGTCGAAAGCAACTTCCACGATTACCAAGTGCTCCGTATGCACGAGATGCCGACAGTCGATGTCGATTTCGTCAACAGCGGGGCACGTCCACTCGGTGGCATCGGCGAAGTCGGCCCGGTGACGGTCATTCCCGCGCTGACAAACGCCATCTTCGCGGCCACAGGCCAGCGGTATCGGTCGCTGCCACTCTCGCGGCACGGCCTGACGGTCGCTTCTATGGCGTCATAGTTCGCGAGGACTCAAGCACGTGCATGACTTACACGGAGGGAGAAACCAGAGTATGGCTGCGAAAGACTCGATCACGATGGAACTCTACGACGCGTGGCAGAAGCTCGAACTCGACCGATGGGACACGATCGTTGCGAAGGACGTACTGATTAACAGTCCGGCAGGTCGCGACTTTCGGGGGCTGGAGATTCTGAAAGCCTGGGCGAAGGAATTCGGCGGCGGATTCGCGTACCAGATCGATCTGGTCGACGAGCACCTGGCCCTCGACGATCAGGGTAACGGCCGGGGGTTCATCACGTTCAACCTGCACTGGAAGCATGCGACAGAAGTGTTCGGTCTCAAGCCAACCGGACGCGAGGGCACCTCGGTTGAAACCATGCTGTTGACCATTCGGAACGGGAAGGTCACGAGAATCGACGTGGGCGACAACTCGCTGGATCTCGTCATTTACATGTGGGATCGCGGGTGGAACCATCCCCACAATGTTCGTCCCGACGCCCTGATTCGCGGCGTCGATCGGCGGTTCGTGCCACAGCCGGCGACCGTCTGACCGTCGAGCGTCGTTGGTGATGAGAGTCGCCGCAGCAGCAGTCGGACTGTGCTGTCTGGTCGCTGTAGCGCTGGCGGCACAATCCACATCCGGAGACGCGGACGATCCCCCGCCGCGGCCGGTGTATCAGCCGTATCGCTACGACGAAGACTGGAGCGCGCTCCGGGACCCTCGGCTGCGCACGGATGCGATGGATAGGTTGAAGTACGTTCCGCTTGGAGACCGGCCGGACTGGTATCTCTCGATTGGTGGTGAAACACGCTGGCGTTTCGAGCAATTCCGCAATCCTGGTTTTGGACTGCAGCCGCCGGATGGAAACGGCTACGCCCTTCAGCGGTATCTTCTGCATTCGGATTGGCACCTGGGTTCGCGTGCGCGCGTCTTCCTCGACGTCCAAAGCAGCATCGAGAGCGGCAGGGTGGGCGGTCCACGACCGACAGACGAGAACCTCCTGGATATCCATCAGGCATTTGTCGATCTCACCTGGGGTCGATCATCCGCGCGCGCCGTCACGCTGCGGGCCGGACGTCACGAAGTGGCGTTCGGGGCTGGCCGGCTCCTTTCAGCCGCGGAGGGATTGAATGCGCGGCGCAGTTTCGACGGGCTGCGTCTGATCGGCCGCCGCGATGCGTGGACGCTGAACAGCATCGTGATCCGGCCCGTCCGAAACATCCCGGGAGTCATGGACGATCGTGCGGATGCGTCGCAGCTGGTCTGGGGCACGGGAGGATTTGGTCGTGTCTCGCGAACTGGCCGCAATCTGGCGCTCTACTACATCGGCGCGCAGCGCGAAGACGCGCGCTTCGATCAAGGCGTGGGTGACGCTGTTCGCCATTCGTTCGGCATCCGCCACTGGCGCGCGCCGGCAGCCTTCGACTACGAGCAGGAAGCCATCATGCAGCGCGGGCAGTTCGCCGGCGCGCCGGTTCGGGCGTGGGCGCTGGCATCGGACCAGGGACTGACCGTCCCATGGCCGCCACGACGCACGCGACTTGGGTTGCGCGTGTTCGCCACGAGCGGCGATCGCGATCCCGGAAATCCACGGCTGGAAAGTTTCGATCCGCTGTTTCCGAGCATCGCCTACTCTGGTAAGGCGGGGCTCATCGGACCCACGAATCTGATCACGGTTGCGCCAACCATCACGGTGGCGGCACATCCCCGCGTCCGCGTCATGCTGGAGAGGGCGTGGTTTTGGCGGACCAGCCTTCACGACGGCGTTTACGGAATCGACCGCAGGGTGCTGCGTTCAAGCCGAGAAGCGACGGGGCGTGCCGTGGGTTCACAAACGATCATTGAGCTCGATGCGCAGCTAACGACCCACCTCGGCCTGCTGACGTCGCTTGCCATTTTTCGCACGGGCCCCTTTCTCTCATCAATGAAGGATGTGCGATACATCGCGGCCCAGGCAGCCTATCGCTTTTGACGGCAAACGGTGCAACGCCAAACAGGAGCACCACACCTCTCATGACTGATCCAGCTTCATCGATCCCATCCTCCGGACCGGCGCCTCCCGAGGGCATCTATCCGACGTTGACTTCCGCGCAAATCGCGCGCGTGGCGGCACAGGGCCGTGTGCGCATGGTGCAGCCAGGTGACGTGCTCGTCGAGCCGGGAGACGCCAACGTCCCTTTCTTCGTCGTGATCGCCGGCGGGATCGAGATCGTCAGGCCATCGGGCGACACCGAGACGGTCGTCGCCGTTCACGGCCCAGGGCAGTTCACCGGTGAGGTCAATACGTTGTTCGGCCGACGGGCCCTCGTCCGCGCGCGTGCGACTGCTCCGGGCGAGATGATCGAACTCAATCGCGACCAGCTGTTTGCGCTCGTGCAGGCAGATACCGAGCTCAGTGAACTGTTCCTCCGGGCGTTCATCTTGCGCCGCATGAAGTTGATCGCCCATGGGTTTGGTGATGCGGTGTTGGTTGGGTCGATGCACTCCCCTGGAACACTTCGGATCAAGGAGTTCCTGACACGGAACGGCCATCCACACGCCTACCTCGACCTGGAACGCGACGATGAGGTCCAGGATCTGCTGAATCGCTTTCACATCGCGATCTCGGACGTGCCGGTCGTGATCTGTCGCGGCGTCACCGTGCTTCGGAATCCGAGCAACCGCGAAATCGCCGAGTGCCTCGGCTTCAATGAAACGATCGACGAGAGCCAGCTCCGCGATGTCGTGATCGCCGGAGCCGGGCCGTCTGGCCTGGCGGCGGCTGTGTACGGCGCATCGGAGGGATTGGATGTCCTGGTGCTCGAATCGCACGCGCCCGGCGGTCAAGCCGGCCAGAGCTCGAGAATCGAGAATTATCTCGGCTTTCCGACGGGCATCTCGGGTCAGGATCTCGCGGGCCGCGCTCACACGCAGGCTCAGAAATTTGGCGCCCAAATCATGATCGCCAGCGGCGCCGCGCAGATCGCGTGTGACCGCAGACCGTACGAGATCGGGATCGACAACGGTGTTCGCGTCCGGGCGCGTGCGGTGATCATCGCCACGGGCGCCGAGTATCGCCGACTGCCAATCGAAGACGCCGCGCGGTTCGAGGGTGTGGGAGTGTACTACGGCGCGACGTTCGTGGAAGCCCAGGTGTGCGGCGGCAATGAAGTCATCGTTGTCGGTGGCGGCAACTCCGCGGGGCAGGCGGCGGTGTTTCTCTCGCAGACCGCGAGGCGCGTTCACATGCTCGTGCGCTCCGGGGAGCTCGCCGACAGCATGTCGAAGTATTTGATCCGGCGTATCGAAGAAACGCCGTCCATCGTGTTGCGCACGCACACGGAAATCGTCGCCCTTGAAGGCCACCTTCACCTCGAACGGGTACAGTGGCGGAATAACGAAACAGGCCAGATTGAGAGGCAGCGCATCCGTCATATCTTCGTGATGACAGGCGCCGTGCCAAACACCCGCTGGCTCGACGGGTGCGTCGCACTGGACGCCAACGGTTTCATCAAGACCGGCCCCGACGTCTCGCCAGAGGATTTGGCCGCGGCACGTTGGCCGCTCGGTCGGCCACCGTATCTCCTCGAAACGAGCCTTCCGGGGGTGTTTGCTGTCGGCGACGTGAGGTCCGGCAACATCAAGCGCGTGGCATCAGCCGTCGGCGAGGGGTCGATAGCGGTGGCCTTCGTCCACAAGGTACTCGAAGAGTGAAGGGGTTCTGACAAGAACGGCGCAACAGCCGGGGCAAGCAAAAGAAACCTGGCGGTACCGGATCTCAGTCGTGACTCGCATCTGTCCTGGCTTCCTATCCAGCGTCGGGTGCCTTGCGAAAATCAGACGGCGTGCACCCAAACACACGCTGAGGCTCATCCGTGATAATTGGCCGATCTTCTGAGCGATCTTCGCTGACGAAATCTGGACGACGCTTTTCGACCGGAGCCAACGAAGCGATGGGGTTTCAGTGCGGACTATTGGCAGATCCGTTGGCCGATCGTTTTGAGGAAGTCATCCGAACGGATCGGGACCGAAACACATTGTAGCGGAACCATCTCTCGGCGCCGCTTGCGTATGCGCCGTGACGCCCTTCCAGTGCGCAAACCATTGCGGATCAAGTATCTGGCAGTAGATGAATCCCCGGTGCAACCCTGGATTCCGTTAAGTCCGTGAGACCGAAGGCTTACGGGTTTGTGAGTGGGGCGGGGACTTCGCGGTGGCCCAAATTCTGTATTAAATTCGTTAAAATCAAGGTCTTACAGTTGGCGGAGAGAGTGGGATTCGAACCCACGGTAGAGTTTCCCCTACACACGCTTTCCAAGCGTGCTCCTTCAACCACTCGGACATCTCTCCGTGTCTTTCGAATCAGCAGTTTACAGGCTAGTGGCTGAGCCGGCAAACCCGAATTGTGATACCGATTGTGATAGACCCCCGAATGTGCCGCGATCACTTACAGGGATTCGGCCTGCTCGGCGACCCAAGCCTCGGGAGCGCAACCGTCCGACTCCGGCTTTCCAGTATAGAACGCAGCGGGGCATTCCGGTTCGGTTGAAACCGCTGAGCCTCACGCGGCCGACCGCGATCGACGACTTCATGACCGTCCCACGCTCGCGCCCAGGGTGACGAGAAGCTCGTCCAGTTGCGCGAACGTCTCGACCATCGCATCCGCCGCCCCGGTGCCGGCAGCGTCGAGAGCTTCCTTCGAGGGATAGCGTTCGTGCAGGACCAGCAGCGTCTTGCCACCCTTTTCCTCGAAGGTCACCGTGGTGACGGGCCCACCCTCACCACCTTCCTCGTTGGTCCAGACGAGGCGCGAGGGCGGTGTCACTTCGAGGTACGTGCCGAAGAACGCCATAGCCTCGTGTTCGAACTCGAGACGGTATTTGCCCCCGACACGAACATCCATTTCGCAGGAACGCAGGGACATGCCCATCGACTTCGGCGCCCACCACCGCTTGAACAGCTCGGGCTTGGTCCACGCCTCGAACACGATGCGCGCCGGGCCGTTGAAGCTTCGCGTCACGACGAGCTCACGTTCGGACTTCCGGTTCACCGTCGTGCGGTTCGTCATGGGGGTAGGCTCATTTTCTCTTCTTGCGTCCATCGACCTTCTCCTTAAGTTTCAGTTCCTCAACGACCTTGTCCAGCTCGTCGAAGCGTGCGTTCCAGAGCTGGCGGTACCTCTCGATCCATGCCGACTCTTCCTCCAGCCGGCGCAGGCCGAGCTTGCAGGTTCGGACGCGCCCGATCTTCTCCGTGGTGACGAGCCCCGCCTGCTCCAAGACGCCGACGTGCTTCTTCATGCCCGTGAGGGTCATGTTGAACTTCTCGGCAAGGTCCGTGATCGACGCGTCTGCACGCCCGAGCCGCTCCAGAACGCCGCGTCGGGTGGCGTCCGAGAGCGCCGCGAACGAAGCATCGAAGCCGCTCCACGTATACTGAACCATGTGGTTCAGTATATAACACACGGATGAGCGGCGTGCAAGGGGAGGCTGAGGGCGCGCTGCGTGGCGGGCCGCCTTCACTCCCAAATCGACCTCATTTCGATGCAGACTCGATCGATTCGGCGATCCCCAGGCCCCTAAGCGTCCCTATTCATCCGTGCTTCTGTCGCGCATGAGCCACGTCACCACGTCTACTCCGTGCGCCTCAGCTTCCTTCCGCAGTTGCGCGACAAGCGCCTCCGCGATGCATTTCGACAACAGCGCCTCGAACGCGGCGAGTTCGGCGCGTTCCCTGTCACCGCCCATCGCGGCTCGCTGTCTCAGCTGATCTCCGACGGACATGTCCACCCGCGCTGGCGAGCCATCCCCCGGGATGATTCCGCGAATCACCAGTGGCTTGGATAGCACCGGATGCTCAGACCATCGAACCAGCTTGGCCGAAAACAGCGGCGCCACGTGCTGGCCTCGCACGATGGGTCCGGCGCAGCGGGAGCACACGATCGGAGGCAGGCTGCTTGGCGGCTTCGTCTGGCTGCGACGACTTCCTCGGCGGACCGAATTTTTCGGCGTCGCGTCCGACATATGGTGCCTTCGATTGATGCAGGGAAAGGCGCCGACCGATCTGAAGAAAATGATGACAGAGACGAATCACGCCGAGGTAAATAGATGCTGCTGTTCACAGTGCGAGCGAAGACTGCAAGCTTGTCTTACCTGGCGAGCGGTGACGATCCAATCGTCTTCGTCGGCGGCAGTCCGCAGGTACGCTCCAGGCTTCCCTCGCATAAACTGAGAAGCCTTCATCAGTCGACGCTGTTGTGGCAACCGGAACCACAGGTGCAATGTCGAGCCCGCTGTCATCCTTTGAGGCCAAGGACCTGATCCGCCTCTGCGAGAGCGGAAGGCTGTATGAAGTTGAGGCTTGGCTAGCCGCCGGCAGGTCTCTCACCATTCCAAAAGAAGTCCGAAAGACGCCGCTGAGAGTCGCCATTTCGACCGGATTCCACAGCCTCGTTGAACTGCTCTTGCGCCACGAGCTCAGGCAGGGCGAAAAAGACGACGCACTCCGCCACGCGCTGTTCCTCAACAGATTTGAGTTCGTCGAACTGGCGGTGGAGCACGGCGCAAGTATCGGGGCAATACCGTTCTTGGATGTCCTGATGACCGGCGACCGTGCCCTCGTCGCCACATTTCTGGAAAAGGGTGCTGACGCGACTACCGATTATCCTTTCGCACGCGCCTTCCATCAGCTCCGCGCCAAAACCACGCTCGGGTCGTACTTGGATTGCCGGCGGAGCCGGCCCGAACTCGCGGAACGCCTCCAACAACAGGCTGACATGGCGTTGCGCCAGTTCTGCCAGGAGGGCAACCTGAAGTGGGTCAGTCTGTTGATGTGGGCAGGAGCGAACCCGCGCTCGCGCGGGCCTGCTCTTGACGATGCTGACCACATCGAGGACGCCGAGTGGCACACGACCGCACTGGCCGAGGCATGTTTTTCCGGTAGTGTCGAGTGTCTGAAGCGACTGAGGCCATCTCCGACGGACGATCTCGCCGGTATGCTCGAACGCGCCGCATTCTCCGCCCATCGAGACGTCCTCGCCTACCTTCTCGATCTCGGCGCGAATCCGAACGACCGGCCTGACGGTGGATCGACCGCGCTCGAAGCGTGTATCCGGCACCTGGGGTGGGAAGACTTCGACCGAATTCGATATGGAGCTGCACTCGCGCGACGCGCTCGCTCCAGTCTTTGCAGACCTGAACAAGTACGACGCCACGACGCACTTCGTCGGACAGAGCACGATCTTCACGCTGACCGACAATGGAGCCACGGGGGAGGCGTATTGTCTCGCGCATCACGTCACGATCGACGGCGGCAAGCGGCGCTTGATGGTCGCGTCGCTCCGCTACCAGGACACGTTCGTGAAGATCGAAGGGGCGTGGCTCTTCGCCGAACGCCGGTTGTACGTTGACTGGATCGACGAACGCCCATTGTCATGATGGCCGTTCGACCACGAGGTCCAGATGACTGTGGCTGCCGCTGTGCTCGGCGTTGCGTTCCCAATTCTGATTGTTCTGCACTCGAGGGCATCTCTCGGATCTCTTTTCAGATGAACGCCGCTTCGTTGCCACAGGCAAAGATGATGCGGGCGATTGACGCGATTGGTGCGCGTGTCGCACCTGCTTTGCATCAGGCGGGCGCTGATTTGGAACCACGCGAGCGTCACGCGCATCCTGCGTCGTAATGGCGGAGAATGGCGCTGTGCAGGACGACCTCACACTGCGCCAGATCGTCGACGGCATTTCCGCGCTGGTCGCGGTCCTGACACCTGATGGCGCGGTCGAGACCGTCAACCGCCAGGTTCAGGAGTACTTCGGCAAGACTCTCGAAGAACTGAGAGAGTGGTCGAGCACAAACGCCGTTCACCCAGATGATCTCCCTGCCGTGCTTGCCCAGTGGACGCGCTCAATCGAAAGCGGGCAGCCGTACGACATCGAGCTCCGCCAACGGGGCGCGGATGGCGTCTACCGATGGTTCCATGCGCAAGGTCTCCCTGTGCGGGATGCGGAAGGCTGCATCCTCCGTTGGTTCGTTCTCCAAACGGATATCGATGCGCGCAAGCGCAACGAGGCGGCGCTCACGAGTGCGTTCGAAGAGCTTGCGAAATCCGAAGCTGAACTTCGAACCATCATCGATGCCATCCCTCAGCTCATCGTCTCGCTCCGGGCTGACGGCACATTTCTGTCCGCGAATCAGGCCGTGCTGGACTACACGGGCCTGACGAAAGAGGAAATGAGGACGGAAAGCTTCGGCGACGTATTTCACCCGGAGGATACCGAGAGATTGCGCGACCAACGCGATCTGGCGATCTCGCGAGGGGTCCCATTCGAGTACGAACGACGAGTGCGCCGCAAGGACGGTCAGTATCGGTGGTTCTTAATCCAGTACAACCCGCTGCGAGACCAACGACGAGAACTCATCCGATGGTATGCAGCGGGAACTGACATCGACGATCGGAAGCGGGCTGAGGATGCCCTGCGGGCGAGCGAACACGAGCTCCGTCAGATGGTCGACAGTGTTCCGGGGATGATCGCCGTCGCCAATTCGACGGGCCAGCAGGAATACGCCAATAAACGCTTCCTCGATTTCACCGGTACCACCGTTGAGGAACTGAGGGGCTTCGACGGTCTCAACCTCCTCATTCACCCGGACGAGCGAGAGATGGTGATCAACGAGTGGCTGCGTTGTAGCGCACTCGGACAGCCGCTGGAACTTGACCATCGCTTGAAGCGCTTCGATGGTGTCTACCGCTGGGTCCGTGTCCGCGTCGATCCGCTCTTGGATGATCGAGGCCGCATCGTCCGATGGTACGGTTTGCTCACCGACATCGACGATCAAAGGAGGGCGGAAGAAGCTCTTCGAGACAGTGAACAACACCTCCGCCTGCTCGTGGAAACGATCCCTGCCCTCGTCTCGCGCACGACAGCCGAGGGCACGCCGGACTATGTGAACCGGCGCATCGTGGATTATACCGGTCAGGAGTTGGAACAGACCGGCTGGCACGTCTTCCATCCGGACGATCGAAACAGTCACTGGCAGAAATTTCGTCATGCTCTGGAATCCGGCGAACCGTGGGAAGACACGTTTCGACTCCGGCGCGCCGACGGAGAGTATCGCTGGTTCCACGAGAGATCCGAGCCGTTACTCGATCGAAGCGGTCGTGTGGTGTGTTGGTATTTTGTGAGCGTTGACGTCAACGACAACAGGGAGATGGAAGAAGCACTGCGCAGCACGCGGCGCAAGCTATCCGCAGCGATGCAGATCGCAACCGTTGCCGAGATGTCCGCGTCCATTGCTCATGAAATCAACCAGCCATTGGCGTCCGTCGTGACCAATGCGCACGCGTGCCAAACGTGGCTGTCGCACGATCCGCCGAATCTCGAGCGGGCGCAGGCGACCCTCGAGCGGATCATCAGGGACGGGCATTCCGCGGCCGAAGTGGTGCGGAGAATTCGTGCCCTCTTCAAGCAGGCAGCACCGGTCAAAACACCGCTGGATATCAACCAGATTGTCGCTGAGGTGCTCCGAGTGCTCTCGGACGAACTTCGTGACAACAGCATCGTCGTTGAAACGGAACTGGCGGTCGATCTCCCGAGGATTGTGGGGGACCAGGTCCAAATTCAGCAGACACTCATCAACCTTGTCCATAACGCGACGGAGGCGATGGCTGTGCTCATTGCCCGTCCGAAGTCGCTCGTGGTCAGGTCACGGCGCGAGGGCGACCATCTCCTGGTTGAGGTCCGCGACTTCGGTGTGGGCATCAAGGACCCGACGCTGGTCTTTGAGCCATTCTTCACCACGAAAGAGTCAGGGATGGGCTTGGGCCTATCGATCTCTCGCTCGATCATCGAGGCGCATGGCGGGCGGATTTGGGCGACAGCGAACGAGGACGGCGGGACGACAATCAGTTTTACCCTGCCGCTGGCTTCGGAGCGCTCAGCATGAGCCACGCCGTCGAGCAGATGCGCCCCATCATGCCCCTCCCTTTGGACGTGCGCTCCCTAGCGCTGCACGAATAGCCGCCAGCAGTTGCCGACCGTCAAACGGTTTTTCAAAGTACCGATCGGGTTCGATGTTCGAGGAGTCCTGCGCTCGGAGCTCGGGGCGTCCAGTAACCAGGATGACCGGCAACTCTGGCCGCTCCGACAGCGCCAATCGCCGCAGTTCAAATCCATCCATCTCGGGCATGCCGATGTCGGAGATTAAACAGTCGATGTCAGAGAGTCCGCCACGCGTCCAGACTGCCTTGGCAGACGTGTACAGACGAACATCGTAGCCTGCCGCCTCGAGCAAATCGGCAAGGGACTCGAGTGTCCGATCGTCGTCGTCAACGACGGCCACGACGAAGCGGGCGGATTCGGCCATGTCATTGCTGCTTCCGGCGCTCGAGCGCGATGTTCAACTGCCCGGCCATTCGAACGAGATCGGCGAACGAGTCCGCCGCCATCTTCTGCATGATCCGGCTTCGATGAATCTGGAGTGTGACCTCGCTGATACCGAGCTCCCCAGCCGCCTGTTTGTTCAGAAGTCCGCTGACGATCAATGGGAGCACCTGGCTTTCGCGCGGCGTGAGCGAAGAGTAGCGCAGCTGCAGTCGAGCACGTTCGGCTCTCTCCAGCCGTGCGTGTCGGTCGCGCGTGATGGCCGCATCCACCGCCGCCATGAGGTCCGGCTGGCTGAACGGTTTCGCCAGAAAGTCGACCGCGCCGGCTTTGATCGCGCGAACCGACGATGGAATGTCGCCGTGTCCGGTGATGAACACGATTGGCGGGTGGTACGCGTCGCCAAGCTGTTGCTGGAAATCCAGGCCGCTGATGTCCGGCAGTTCCACGTCCAGGATGAGGCAGGCCGGCAGATCGGGCTTCTGGTACGCGATGTACTCGGCGACCGATCCGAAGGTGACGGACGTCACGCCGAGTGAGGTGAACAGCTCACGCAACGCCTCACACATGCGAACGTCATCGTCTACGACGTAAACGGTGTGGTCTTCTGAGCCCATTGGGATCCCTGGGCGGACGGATCGGGACATTGTCGCACGCACCGGAGACACCTCGCTTCCGATCGGCCTCACCCTGAACGGCTGTCCTCGAGCTCTGGGGTCCACACGCACAGGCTAAGGCCTGCGCGCTCCGCGCGTCCATCATGGAAACACGTGATATCGCCAGAGGCCGAAATTCCTTACGCTGACTTCGTGATCGAGTCCTGGATCGCAAACGACCCCGCGAGCGGAGGACGCTCCGACGCGGCAATCCCGACTATCCGTCCAGCGGGTGAACCTCTGGACGAGCCGACGCCGGCGTTGGCGTCCGTCGAACTGTTGAACGAGCTACTCAGAGCGATTGTGGACGTACTGGACGTTCGCGATGTGTTTCCGCGGATTGCGCAGACTGCACGTGAGCTGCTTCAGCGCGTCGCACCTGCGGTGCGCGAAAGGCGGTTATGAAACGTTTCGAGAATCGGACAGTGGTCGTCACGGGTGGCGCCCGTGGAATGGGCGCTAGCCACGCGCGCGGCTTCATCGCCGAGGGCGCGAATGTCGTGATCGCGGACGTCGTCGAGCAAGAGGGACAGAGCCTGGCCGATGAACTCGGAGACCGCGCCATCTTCTCGAGCCTCGACGTCACGAGCGAAGCGGACTGGGCAGCGACGGTGACGGCCGCCGAAAACGCCTTCGGCCCGTGTCTCCGTGCTGGTCAACAACGCGGGCATCGTTCACTTCGCAATGATCGCCGACACCGAGCCGGCGGACTGGAGTCGAGTGATCGACATCAACCTGACCGGGACTTATCTGGGGATACGCGCAGTCGCGTCCTCGATGCGCAAAGCCGACGGTGGCGCGATCGTCAACATCTCCTCGGGCGCCGGGATGAGTGGCGCTGTTGGACTGGGGGCGTACGTGGCCAGCAAATGGGGTGTGCGCGGGCTGACCAAGACCGCGGCGCTGGAGCTGGCGCGCGACCAGATCCGCGTCAACTCCATCCACCCTGGTGCGACCCGTACGACGATGGCGGCACAACCGGACGCCGATGCGGTGATGGCTGCGTCAGTAAGGGGCCTGGCGATTCCGCGGATCGCCGAGCCTAAAGAGCTCACGCGGCTGGTGCTGTTCGTCGCGTCCGACGAGGCCAGCTTCTCGACCGGTTCCGAGTTCATCGCTGACGGCGGTTCTTTGCTCGGCCCGGTGCCGGACGCCAACTAATAAGGAGCAAAGATGAAGGACAAGAACACACCGTCACACAATCCGAACGAACTGACAACCGAGAACTCGGTTCTCGTGCTGATCGATCACCAGCCCTGGATTGGCTTATTGGTTCACTCGATCGATCCAGGCCTGATGATCAACAACGTCGCGGGCCTCGCCCAGGCAGCCAAAAACCTCGGCGTTCCTACGATCCTCACGACGATCGGCGCGAAGGGCAGCGTCCTCGTCGACCCGCTGTTCAAAGAGCTGACGGAGATTTTCCCGGACGTCACGCCGATCGACCGCACCTCGACCCATGCCTGGTCGCACCCGGAGGTCCGGGCCGCGATCGATGCGACGGGCCGCAAGAAGTTGATCATGGCTGGCCTCGTGACCGAGGTCTGCCTGGCACAATCGGTGCTCGCCGCCCTGAAGGAAGGATACGAGGTCTTTTTCGTCAGCAACTGTTCGGGCGGCGCCACGGTCGAGGCCCATGAGGACGCCAAGGCGCGCATGGTGCAGGCCGGCGCCAAGCCGATCGACTGGCTGGCTGTCATCTCCGAGTGGGCCCCCGACTACACATCGCCGGAACGCGCCGTGCTTGGCGATGTCTGGTCGCGCCGAGGCGGCATCATAAACCTGGCGGGCGACTATGTGCTGGCGCAGGTCACCGCCGGCCTTGTGCCGATGCCGAGCTGGGCTGCGCCCGGCCAGGCCCCGACGGGCAGGCAGACGGACGCCGACGCGATCAACCGCCTCGCGGAGGAGATGCTGTCCGCCTTCGAGACCAAGGATTCCGCAAAGGTGCACACCTACTACGCGCCGGGTGCGGTGATTGCCACGCCCGGCCGCCCGGCGGCGAAGGACGCCCGGGCATTGACCAAGGCGATCAAGGACGATCTTGCGGATCCCAACCTAAAGATCACTGTCTCGAACGAGAAGACCGAGGTCTCCGGCTCGGGTGACATGGCCTACCGCCGCGGCTCGTTCAAGATCACGACGACGAATCCGCAGACCAAACAGGCGGAGCAGAGCGAGGGCACCTACTTGGCCGTCTTCAGGAAGCTGGCGGACGGCAGCTGGAAGATCGCGGAGGATTTCGGAGTTTAGCCCGGCCCGTCCGGGCGAGCTCCGTTCGAACCAGCGAACATGAAAGAGGGCCTTCGGTCGACCCGCCGGCCCTTCGTTTCACGACCGCCGCAAAATCTGTTTCCAGAACTCGGCCGCACTTTTCGGCATTCAGAGCCGCGACTGTGGGGAGGGTGCATGATCACCATTAAAGCAGCCGTCGCGGAGAGTAAAGGAGCCCCTTTCGAGATCGCAGAGCTGGAGCTCGACGAACCGCGCCCCGATGAGGTGCTGGTCCGGATGGTTGCGTGCGGCATTTGCCAGACGGATTCCCACGCGTGGCATCAGCACCTTCCGGTGCCGTTGCCTGCGGTGCTCGGCCACGAAGGTGCCGGGGTAGTTGAGAGCATCGGGTCCACCGTCACGTCGGTCGCACCCGGCGACCACGTCGTGCTGTCGTACCAGGCATGCGGTCGCTGCCCGCAGTGCCTCAGCGGCCACTCTCCGTATTGCGACCGCGCGGGGGACGCGAATTTCGGCGGCGCGCGGCTCGATGGAACCAATGGCGTCCACCGTCATCGCGGCGCCGCTATTGCCGGCGACGTGCACGGCCACTTCTTTGGTCAGTCGTCCTTCGCCACCTACGCGCTCACGACCGAGCGCAACACCGTCAAGGTGCCGGACGACATCCCGCTCGAAATCCTCGCGCCGCTGGGCTGCGGCCTGCAGACCGGCGCCGGAGCGGTGCTCAACACGTTCCGCATGTCACCGCGTGAATCCATCGCCGTGTTCGGCACCGGCGCCGTTGGACTGGCTGCCGTCATGGCGGCGCGAGTTGCCGCGGCTAGCGCGATCATCGCGGTCGACGTCAATGCCGAGCGGCTGGCGTTGGCCTCGGCGCTTGGCGCGACACACACGATCAATCCCCGCGACGCTGACGTAGCCAAGGAGTTGCGACGTATAACAGGCCGCGGCGTGAACTACGTCTTGG
This sequence comes from uncultured Acidobacteriota bacterium, assembly GCA_963807105.1. Lineage (GTDB taxonomy): Bacteria > Acidobacteriota > Vicinamibacteria > Vicinamibacterales > UBA2999 > DASPWV01. Next base: position 790,066 of record CAWEAM010000005.1, read on the forward strand.
AGACGAGCGGCCGCAAGGAGATGCTGCCGCACGCTGTCAATGCGCTCGCGCCTCTCGGGCAGGTCGGGCTGGTCGCATCGGCTGGCTCCGACGCCACTGTCGAAGTGGCGAACCTGATGCTGGGCAACCAGGTCCGCGGGATCATCCAAGGCGATGCCATCCCTCAGCTCTTCATCCCCCAACTGATTGAGCTCTACAAAGCCGGCCAGTTCCCGTTCGACCGGCTCATTCGCCACTTTCCGTTCGAAGAGATCAACGAAGCATTCGCCGCGGCGGCAAGTGGCGACGTGATCAAACCCGTCCTACGCATCGCGCAAAACCAGAACACAACGTAGGCAGCACGGGAGACATTCTTCGTTTCAATTTCAAAATGATGAGGACAAACAAATGACTTCTTCCCAGGCACCGACCGACGGGCAGACGCAAACGGACGCGGTCAACCGCACGGCGCAGGAGATTCTGGCCGCATTGGAGGCGAGGGATTCGGCGAAGTTGGCCTCGTATTACGCACCGGACGCGGTGCTCGCCACGCCCGGGCGCCCGGCGGTCAGGGGCGGCGAGGGGGTGTCCAAGGCCATCCGCAACGATATGGCGGACCCCAACTTCAAGCTCAGTGTCTCAGACGGGAAGACCGACGTCGCCGCCTCGGGTGACCTGGCCTACCGCCGAGTCTCGCTCAAAGTCACTTATACGAACCCGCAGACCAAACAGGTGGAGAACGCCGCGGCCACCGCCTTGACCGTCTTCAGAAAGCAGGCGGACGGCAGCTGGAAGGTGGTGGAGGATTTCGAGGTTAGGGCGAGCTAGCCCTATGAGGACAACAAAATGATTGACAAGAAGAATTCAGAACTAATTTTGCCGGTATTGGTTTTAGCGCTGATCGTATCGGGACTCACCGTTCTCGTCGGCAGTCAAAAGCCACAAACGTTAACTGCGGCGGCAGCGGCCGGAACGTATGCCATCGATCCGTTGCACACCAACGTCGGGTTTCGTGTGCGGCACATGGGTCTGGCGATAGTCGTGGGCAAGTTCACGGATTACACCGGGACTATCTCTTACTTCCCGAACGACATCACGAAATCTTCGGTGCAATTTACGGCGAAGGTGGCGAGTCTCGACACGGGCGTCAAACAGCGCGACGACCATCTGCGGAGCGCCGACTTTTTCGAGGTGGAGAAATATCCGGATCTGACCTTTCGATCGACCCGAATCGAACGCAAGAGCGATAAGACTTTCATCGCTTACGGAGATCTCACGATCAAGAGCGTTACCAAACAGATTGCTCTTCCAGTGGACTTTTACGGCGCTATCAAGGATTCGTGGCCTGTCGACGTAGGTCAAACCAGATTAGGCGGTTCGGCCACTCTCAACATCAACCGGCTGGATTACGGCATCAGGTGGAGTCAGGTATTGGATAACGGCTCGTTGGTGGTCGACAACAACGTTCAGATCGAGTTGCAGTTTGAAGCGATCAAACAGGGCGCCAAGAAGTGAACTCGCGGCAGCCCTGCTGATCGCCTCGTGCGGCGTTCACGCATCGACCGCCCCGGTGATGGGGCAAGTCGCCGCGCCGGCGGTCGTGGCCGAGCGGCCGACGATCCTGCCCAACCGATGGCAGGAAAACTGGTCGGCGCTCGCCGACCCGCGGATCGAGCGAGAACGCTTCGACAACCTCAAATACATTCCGCTTTCGCACGATGATCCGGGAACGTATCTGTCGCTGGGGCTCAACGCGCGGGGACGCGTCGAGAGCAACCGCGGCGAGTTTTTCGGCACGCCGCCATCGTACGAGGGAGAGTGGCTGCTCAGCCGACTGGAGGCGCACGCCGACCTTCGGCTCGGGAAGCACATCCAGGTCTTCACGCAAGTCCAGAGTGCATATGCGCCGGGCAAGGCCGTGCGCGCGCCGATTGATCAGGACCGGCTCGATGTGGAGCAAGCCTTCGTCGGGATCACCCACGCGCTCGGTGGTGGCACGTTCACGCTGCGAGCGGGGCGCCAGCTCATTGACGTCGATCTGCAACGGTTCTTGTCGATGCGCGACGGACCCAATTTGCGTGAGCCTTTCGACGCAGCCCTGGTGGTCTACCGACGCAGTGGTTGGCAGCTGGGCGGACTCTATAGTCAGCCAGTCCAAATTCGCGACCGCCGGCCGTTCGACGACTACAGTGATCGCCGGTTGACGGCTTCCGGCATCCTGCTACGGCGGCGCGTCATGGGATCCTCGGAGGTGTCCGTCTACTATCTTCGCTATCGCCGGGACGCCGCGCATTTCACGAGCGCGACGGGCGATGAACGCCGGGAGATTGTCGACGTTCGGCTCAGCGGTGCCGCGAATGGCTTCGACTGGGACATCGAGGCGATGAACCAGACGGGCCGAATCGGCAGCCTTTCCATCGAAGCACGGGCGTTCGGTTCGGTCGTCGGCTATACCCTCGCCAATACAAGCTGGACGCCTCGTCTCGGTCTGGGCGTCGACGCGGCGTCCGGGGATCGCAATCCACACGACGATCGGCTCGAGACATTTAATCCGTTGTTTCCCAACGGCTATTTCCTCGCCGGCTATACCGGCTACGTGAATTTCGTTCACGTCAAGCCCGCGGTGACGCTGCGGCCGGTAACGGCGTTGAATCTGACGGTGGCCCTGGCCACACAGTGGCGTGCGACCACGGCCGATGCGGTCTACACCTTCCCCAGCTTTCCTGTCGCGGGCACGGCCGGACGGAGGGGGCGCTACACCGGAACGTACGTCGAGTTTCGGGCGGACTGGAGGCTCACTGCCAATTACGCGATCGGCCTGGGAGCCGTGCACTACGCGATCGGCAGAGCGGTTCGCCAAGCGGGAGGCCACGACGCCAACTACGTGGGTGTCGAACTCAGATATGCGTGGTGAGGCTCTGTCGAAGGGTAACCTCAGACTGGCGACTGGCGATGTCTGCCTGGATCTTCTGAGAGCGCTTCGATCGCTTATGACGGTCTGGCTCGCCGCATTCGCAACGGCGTCTGGCCTGCCCGCCTGCGGAGAACCTTAACGAAGTGGGAGGCGTCCGAGAATCCCGCGCGTCGTCCAATCTCGGCCGTGGTTAGACGATCGAACAGCGGTGATTGAAGCATGCGCACAGCCAGATCGACGCGGGCTTGGATCAGCATCGCTCCGAACGTCTCACCGCACGCCGCCAGCACACGATGCAGGGTTCGCGTGGACACGTTGAGCGAACTCGCCACATCCTCCGCCCGTAGGGAGGTTTCAGAACAGCGCTGTACGATGTGATCGTGTACCTGATCACGCACAGAGCGCTCGATTGGTGTCGAGACGATGTTGCTCCCGCTCAATTCAGCCGCGGTCAAGGCGAGGAGCGCGCCGAGTTGATCGATCAGTACCGCTTGCGGCAGCGGAGCATGCACGACGAACTCAGGCGCCAACTGGGCGACGTAGCTGGCGAGCAGGCGCCCCCACTGCGATTCGCGGCAGATGTTCCTCCCAGTGAGAACAGCAGGACGGGGAACCCACTTGCGCACGAACTGTTCCGACAGCTGCAGGTTCAAGTCGTTCCAGTTGTGCAGCAAATCACAATCGAGCGGGTCGCGCGAATCGTAGAAGATCAGGTCGCCGGCACCGAATCGCGTGCGCGTCAGGCTCGCGACGTGCCAAGAGCCGCTGACTACCAGGACCAGGAAGCAATAGCGCTGAGCAGTGCGACGGATTTCCGGTCGCGCACGAATCGAGCGCTGGGGCGAACCACTCTGCGCGACGATGGCGATCGACGGCAGCTCCAGCGCTGTCACTTCCAGTTCGTATTCCGAGGGCGTTGCGGTCGTTAGCGCCGAAGGCGCGAGAGATGAACTGAGAATCCAGCTCGCGTAGCTGAGACGGTCTGCCGGCGCCACGTCACGCGTCGACAGCCGTACGATTGATGAGGGCGCTGCAGGTGCCACGCTGTGTTCCCTCGCCGGGAAATAGTAGCCTACTCCCGATGGCGTGGCGCGGCAATGAACTCATCGGCGTGGCTGCTCGGCCGCGAACACACTCCACAGCCGCGAGGATCACAGCTGCCGTCTCGTTCGGTTTCGAGAGAAATGGGAGATGGCCGGCGCGGAGGCTGACGACGCTCGCATTGATCCGTTGGGCGGTCTCGCGCTGCAAGGCCGGCGCAAACAGACGATCCTCGTCGGCAACGCCATACCAGCAGGGCCTCGTATACCAGGCGGCATCTGTGACGCGATCGAGAAGTGCGCTGGCCCGAATGGGCTTTTGCGCTGCAGCGAGGACCGCAGCCTCGGTCGCCGTCAAGTCATGCGCCAGAAACTCCAATACTGCGTTCGGCGCAAGGTAGAGAAACCCGGCAGCGTCTACAGTGAAGCTGCCTGTGACAGCGCGCGCTCCGCGGTCCCCTTGTGCATCAGCCGTCGACTCGCCAATCTCCGGCGCGCACGCCGCGATGTAGACGAGGGCCGCAACCGTCTGGTGTCGTCCGGCCTGCGTAATGACCGTGCCTCCATAGTCATGGCCGACGAGGACGACAGGATGTGCCTGATGATTGAGCGCCCGCGTCACGGCGGCGACATCGTCCGCGAGTGCGGTCAGCGGACTCTGCACTGCGACGACCGGCAAGCCCTTGGCCTGCAGTAGTGCTATGACCTCACGCCAGTTCGTCGCGTCGGCCCAGGCGCCATGGGCAATGACGATCGCCGGTGCAGCGAGGTCACGCGGCATGGCCGTAGGATCCGCGTGACCTCTACCCCCTACTTCACGGCGGCGCCCGAGGCCTGCAGTGCCTGCGCAGCCGTTTCGATGAGCGCGGCCACGGCTCCCGGCTGCGAGACGTAGACGGAGTGACTGCCCTTGGATTCGACCACCGTCGAGCCCGCACGCTTCGACATGAACTGCTGCGCGGGCGGCGGGATCATCCGATCATCGGTTGCCACCAGATACCAACTGGGCTTCGACTTCCACGAAGCCTCGCTGACCTTGCCCTCGAGTGCCTGGACGCCCCACGGGACTTGGGAATTGGCCATGAAGTCGGCCAAGTCAGCGGGAACGTCGGCCGCGAACGACGCGGCGAACTTTTCCCTGTCGAGCAGAAGGAACCCATCTTGCGGAGGAAGAATCGGAGGCACCGGCGCACCGGGTGCCGGATTGGCGATGAGGGTGGCGACCGATTCGCCCTTGTCGGGCGCAAAGGCCGCGATGTAGACAAGTCCAGCCACCTTCGGATCGTTGCCGGCCTGCGTGATCACGACACCGCCATACGAGTGACCCACGAGGACTACCGGGCCAGGTTGCGCCGCGATCACCCGCTTGGTGACGGCAACGTCGTCATCGAGCGAGATCGTTGGATTCTGGACGATGCCGACGCGGTACCCATGCTGCTGCAGGATGTTGTAGACGCCTTGCCAACCTGAACCGTCCACGAACCCACCGTGAACGAGCACGACGGAAACCGACGCGGCTGGTGATGCACTCATAGACACTCTCCTCTCTATGCCGCTCACCGCGAGTCGGCTCGGGTGAAAAGTAACAGGCGGCGTGATGTGCGGATGGTCGCTGAATGCCACGTTCTGCGCTTTTCTTGGGCTTTGCGCGACAGCAGATCAACTTCTGCGGCGGTTCAGGAGACCGCTGTACAACTCAATTGATCATCTTTCTCCAACGGTGGGCACGGGCAGGCCGTCGCCAGTCGACCTCAAGATCGACAACTGGAACTAGAGCGGGCAGTGATTGCGGCGCGTTATCGAAACGGCCTAGGAGCAGGCCATGAATGAGATACCGGCGGGGTGTGGTTCGCATTGGTCGAATCACCGCGATAGGCCAGACGCCAACGGCTGATGGACGTCCCACCATGCCCTTGCGAGCTCCGCAGTCCATTCAGCCTTCAGGGGCACCGCCGCGAGCTGCCGCGCCAGCTCGCGGGCGCTCTGCGGTCGGTCGGCTGGGTCTTTGGCCAGACACGCAAGCACGATGGCATCGAGTTCTTTCGGAATCGGCAATTCCGTGCGCGTCGACGGCGGTTGCGGAATCGCCTGTGCGTGCTGCACAAACAGCTGCATCGGCGTGCTGCCGTTGAAGACCAGCTCGCCCGTGAGCAGCCAATACATCACGCACCCCGTCGCATAGATATCCGCACGGTGATCCACGGGCTGTCCGCCGAGCACCTGCTCCGGAGCGATAAACGCCGGCGTTCCGCGCACGGCGTGGTCGGTGGTGAAAGCGAGCGACGTGACATCGTCGGGCGCGGCCGGTTCGTGAATCGCCTTGACAATACCGAAGTCCAGCACCTTGACGAAGTCGCGGTCTTCGCCGTAACGGCACAAAAGGATGTTGGCCGGCTTGATGTCGCGGTGCACCAGCGAAATCGATTCCGCCTCTGAAAGCGAGTGACACATCTGTTGCGTCACGTGAATCACCCGTTGCGCCGGCATCGGGCCGAACTTCTTCACCATTTGCTCCGCGTCCAGTCCGTCAAGGAGCTCCATGACGTAGTAGAACGTCCCATTGGCGGCGATGCCGAAGTCGAAGAGGTCGATGGTGTGGGGCGAGCGCAGGCTCGCCATCGCCTGCGCCTCGCGTTCGAAGCGGCGCGCCGCTTCGGCGCCGGCCGACGTGCCGACCGGACGAATGAGCTTGATCGCGGCAGGTCTCGCGAGCAGCCGATGACGCGCCCGCCAGACCTCGCCCATGCCGCCTGCACCGAGACGCTCGACAAGACGGTAGCTGCCGAGCTCACGCGGAAAAGCCAGCGAGATGACCGCCGTTGTCACGACTTGTCTGAGCACGGGGCACCTCCACTCGGTTCATCATGGCGGAGGCCGGCCTTGGCCTAAATGACAATATCATTGCGTTTCACGCCAATGCCGTTCATCATTGCTGCATGCAGCGAACACGACATGTCTGGTTCGTCGCGTGCCCGGACACGGAGCTCCTGGACCTTAGCGGTCCATGGGCAGTGCTCGGATATGCGAATGAGGTGATGCAGCGTCGCGCATACGCGCTGCAGCTGTTCACTCCGTTCGGCGGTGACATACCGACGCGGCATGGCCTGGTGTTGAGCGGGGGGCGGTCGCTTCCAACGTTAGCCGCACAAGTGGCGGCGGATGTCTTGGTCATCGCAGGTGGCGCGCGCGCGCGCGGTTCATCCGCGATGTCTCTGCCGAAAGCCGAAACGCGGCTTGTCTCGTGGCTGCGTCAGCATCACCGGCGAATCCCGGAGATCGTTTCAATCTGCACAGGAGCGTTTGTGCTTGGCGAGGCGGGCCTGCTTGATCGCCGCCGGGCAACAACGCATTGGCAATATGTCGAGCTCCTTCAGCGGCGTTTTCCCAAGGCGCGAGTAGTGGACGAGGAAATTTTTCTTCGCGACGACCGGATCTGGACGTCTGCTGGTACCAGCGCTGGCATTGACCTCATGCTAGCAATCGTCGAGCAGCACCACGGCCACGCCGTCGCCATGTCCGTCGCAAAAGGCCTCGTCCTGTTTCTGCGGCGATCTGGTCGACAGGCGCAGTTCAGCTCGGTCCTGAAACATCAGGAACGAGACACCGGGTCACTGGGGGACTTCTCCGCATTGGTACTGGAACACCTCGACGAACCGTTGGGACTGGAACGGCTCGCCCGCGCGATGGCGCTCACGCCGCGCACGCTGACCCGCCGATGCAGAATGGAACTCGACGCGGCCCCGGCGTCGCACGTTCGCCGCCTACGCCTCGAAGAGGCTCAACGTCTGCTGGAGCAGACCACACTGCCGCTAAAGACGATCGCACACAGAACGGGCCTTGGTGATACGTCAACCGTGTGGCGTCTCTTCAGGCGACAGTTCGGTATCACCCCGGCCGAATACCGCGCCCGCTTTTCGTTGGCCTCAGCTGGCCATCACTGACGCCAGGCTTCGGCGAGTGCCATGGAAATGTATCGCAGCGCTCGTGCCGTCGACCAGCGGCGTGATCGGGGCCCTCTAGCATGTGTTGTGGCCAGCGATGTCGAGAAGGGTCTGATGGCGGGTGAGCCGTTTAAGTCACCTCCGTGTGGCGAGAAACTCCGCCTCGAGAGTCCACGTTGACGCGTTTGGGTACAGGGCTTCACCGCGCCAATGGAAGGTGTGTGTCGTGATTTCGGTGAAGGTCCAACGCGTCTTGGTGCCGTCAGAGCGGATACCTTCCTGAAGAATGTCCGGTCCGTGCCACCGGCCGATTTGTTCCTCGTGGTGCCCACGGACCGGGTTCGTCCACGCGATGCGCCACGACTCGGTCGCAGCGTCCCACGTGCGCAACGTGGTGCCATACATGTTCATCGTCCGATCGGAATCGGAACGACGCTCATCGCTCCGCGGCATTATCCAAACGTCCTGCACGGCACGTCCTTCGAGCACACGCGCGGCGTGGACCTCTCCGTGTAGGCCCCGGTCGGCAACGTTCACGCCGCGATATAGCAAAGGACATCGAGATCCCAGCTTCCGCACAGCCAGCCGTAGACGTCAGCCGACTCAGCAATTTCGGGCGAGCGTGTCGACGCCTGGAGCAGTGACGAGAAATCGCCCCGTAGGTTACGTCCATGGTCCTGACTCCCTTTCCCGCAACGGTACCAGTTAGCCGGACTCCAGTTCTTAGCAAAAATTGCGGTGTTAGGAGGCACGATGCGCACCACTCTCTTTCGGTGCTTTCTGGCGGTGTCTGGTCCCTTAGTGGTATCGGCGGTATCTCGAAGGGGATTGGAACGTCGAGAACGGACCGGCGTTCCAACTCGTCTCCGAGGTCAAGCTGATTAACGGTCTGTCTCGCGAAGCCGTTGGCACACGGCTGTACGCGGTGGACGAGCCGAATATTTTATATCCAGCAGCACAGAATACTCACCGGTACGAAGACGCACATCGCGAGCTTTACGGCGTGCTGATCGACGGCCTTGACAAGAAAGCCATTGAGGAACTGGGAAATCGCCTTGGCCGGCCGATCAATGCCCAGAATTCACGGACGCGCGATGCGCTCGCGAAGATCATGCCCGCAGCGAACGACGCAATATTCTCCGATCCGCTCGAGAACATCTCGGCGCACCGGCGGCTCGCCTCGCACAAGGTTCGTCCCGCCGCAAGGCCAATGCGCGCATTCGAACAGTTCACTGCTGATTTGGAATCGAGCCACTCGGCCCTACGCCATCTGCGCACTGCCCTCGAATCGGAGCTGAAGATGGATGCTGATAGAGCGATGAAAAGACAGGACGCGCTCGAGCACCTTCCGCGCGTCGTGCGGCCCCCCGAGCCGAACTATTCCATCAACGATGCTGCGCTTATGGTGGGCCGAACCATCAGCAAGGTTGAATTCGGGTTTCGGCACGACATCAAGGGTGTACACCAGAGCGAGCTGCTTCTCATCTACTTCAGCGACGGATCGGTCATGGGCATCGACACCGGGTCGAACGCGGCGAATCTGCGGGACACGCCGAGCCAGCCCGAAGACTTCCATGTGGATTTTCGGATGCACTGGGTTCCACCAAAGGTGGCCAAGTGAAAACGGGAATTGTGTAAGAACTGTGTAAGGTGGGCTCGAAATCGGCGATGAATACCGGCGTTTACGGCTTCACACCGAGGAACATCTTGAGAGGGTAAGTCGTTGAACTGATTGCGAGACGAGGTGTTTCAGTATCGCTTGGTGATGCTCAACGAAACCGCTTTCCAAGCGTGCCTGATCGACCGCTCCAGCATCTCTCCGTCTTTAGAATCAAGCACTTACGGGAACCGAGATCGAACCGAAAACGAATTGTGCTCTATAACGCTTGATCCGGCGCTGGACGGCGCTGGGTGAGAGTCCGACCGCCTCGCCCAATTCGTCCAGAGTGCGCCCGGCATCCTGCTGCAGGGATTCGAGCAGCTTGTGGTCGAGGTCGTCCAAATGCAATGGGCGAGATGCAGGCACACAATAATTTTGCGTGTGAGCGCATGTCTTTGCAAGCACCCTCCGGAGCCTCAGTGCTACCTTGTTCGCGAAGGGAGGATGTGATCCTCACCCAGCGTCTCCGGGAGGCGCCGCTTCACGAAAGGGCGATCACACCCACAAGGAGAAGGTATGACGGCCGCCGTTCGTGCCCCGGAAGAGACCTCCGAGTGTCGACATTTCCCTGGCCCGCATCGAAGAGGCCGCTAAAGTCATCGATCCTGTCTTCCTAAATTCTCCGCAGTTCGTCAACGAATCCCTCAGCGACGTCCTGGGCCATCAGGTTGTGGACTGCCAACCCTCTACGCAGCTTCAAGGGTCGCGGGGCCGAGTGGCTCGTGAGCCGGTTGAGCCGAGGAGGTCGCGTCGTGTGCCGCCTCCTCGGGGAACTTCGGGCAGGCAATGGCCTACGCCGGCCGTCGCCGAGGATTGGCTGTCGATGTGTTTGCCCCTGCGGACGTGAACCCCTTGAAGCGAGCCCGCATGGAGTCCTTCGGAGCGCGGGTGACTGCCCTCGGCCGGGACTCTGCCGAGTGCCAAGAGGCGGCACGGAACCGGTCGACGACGCCGATCTCCTCAGCGCCATGGGCCTCGCGGCGCGGACGCTGGGGCTCTTGCTCGAGCCGGCCGGCGCCGCAGGGCTCGCGGCGATCCAGGTCCACGATCTGCCCGGCGAGCGCCTGGCCACGGTGCTGACCGGAAGCAACTTGCGGCCCGAACAGCTCGCGGCCTTGACGACCGCGCCGTGACGGTATCGACTATCGCGGCACAAGGGCGACCATGAAGCTAGGATTCGTCGGCACCGGAGCGATCACCTCGGCCATCGTGACAGGACTGAACGCTTCGGATGCCGGTCAGGACGTAATCTCGGTTTCGCCGCGCAATAAGGAAGTGGCCGCCGGGCTCGCCGCCAGGTTTCCCAACGTCGCGGTCGGAGCATCCAACCAGGCCGTACTAGATGGCAGCGACATCGTGATGCTCGCCATCCGTCCGCACGTGGCGGTAGAGGTTCTTTCCGGCCTCAGGTTCCGCCCCGACCATCAGGTCAGCCTGATGGCGATCACCCCGCTTGAGAGGGTCTCAACGCTGGTAGCGCCGGCGTCCAAAGTCGTCAGAGCGCTTCCGCTGCCGATCGTCGCCGACCTCCGCGGCCCGACGGTGATCTATCCGGCAGATCCGATGGCAGCCGAGGTCTTCAATCGCCTCGGCACCGCCATCGCGGTCGAGAGCGCCGATCAATTCAGCGCCTTCAGCACGGCGACCGCGACGATTGCGACGTATTTCGCCTTTGCCAGCGAGATCGAGGAGTGGCTGGTCGGCCATGACGTTCCTCGCGCCGCAGCGCGCGGCTATGTCGCCACCGTGTTCCAGGGTCTGGCGAACCTTGGCCTTAGCGAGCCGTAACACAGCTTTACGATCCTCGCGGGTGAATTCGCGACCCGTGGCGGCATCAACGAGCAGGTGGTGGCGCACATCAAGAAGACGGGTGCGCTGGCCGCCGTCTCAGACGCGTTGAATGCCGTCCTACAACGGATGAAGGCGGCCCAGGAGGGGTGTCGCGGATCGAGTGACCAGGAGCCGGTCCCTCGCTGAGACCGGGTGGTCCCGGCGTTTCTTCGACGAGGGTCTCTCCTTCGCTTGTGCCGTGAAGTGCGAACTGGCAAGAGCGAGGCCGCGGTTGACCTTGTCGTGAAGAGTGGCTCGCCGAGCGGCTCGAACTGCTCAAGGGTGAGAAGGAATTGACACGGCGCAGTGACGAGTTGGCGCCGCGGCGGCAAGGAGCTGCGAGCGTCAAGCGGCGGATGCTGGAGGTTCCCATGGGCTGTCGTCCTTCGGCGGCGACTTCAATTTCGATTTCAATATCTCGATCACCGAAGAACAACAGCGCAGCGGCGACCCAAGACGGTCAGCCAGATCCTCAGCGATGAAGTAAGCCGGTGTTATGCGTCGTGACCCAACGTAAGGAGGACAAGACACCATGAGAGATGATTTCGGGGCGCCCAAGATAGTCGATCGGAGCACCTTCCAGGCCGAACTGGATGCATTGCGGGTTCGGGAGAAAGCTCACACGCGAGAAGGCGACGCGATTGCAGCCGCCCGCCGGCGCCTCCCGATGGTCGAGGTGGATGGCGCGACGCCGCTGATCGGCGAATGCGGGGCCGTGACGCTGCTGGACGCCTTCGAGGGTCGTGGACAGCTCATTGCCTACTACTTCATGTGGCATACCGGCCACTCGGCGGCGGAGCAATGCGAGGGTTGCACCTTGTATACGTCGCAGGTTCGCGAGCTGTCCTTCCTGCATTCCCGTGACGTCACTTACGCCACGTTCTGCCAGGGCCCCTACGAAGAGAGTGCCCGCTACCGCGACTTCATGGAATGGAAGATGCCTTGGTATTCGGCCCAGGACTCGCTCGACACTCTCCTGGTCGGTCGCCGGGTGGGCATGATGCACATCGTTTGTTACCTGCGACAAGGCGACAGAGTCTTCGAGACCTACTGGACCACGCGGCGCGGTGTCGAGGCGATGGGCAACAGCTACGCATTGCTCGACATGACTGTCTACGGGCGGCAAGAGACGTGGGAGGACTCGCCGACCAGTTGGCCGCGGTGGAAGGGCGACCATCCTTACCGAACCGATGGACGTCCCATCGTCCAGTGGCCTCGGGTGAAAGAGGGGCGTTCGGACGACCTGGGAACCGGCAGGCGCTGAACCGGAGCGTTAGGCTTCTCAAAGTCCAAGAGGTTTCCCCTTGGAGGCAGACCATGACAGAACAGATCATCAAAACCGCTACAGCACCCGATGAAGCATCGATTATCGCCGTGGTGGTATTGGCGTTCAGCGCGGATCCCGCGGCGCGTTGGACGTGGCCCGATCCACAGCAGTACCTTCGGCATTTCCCCAACTTCGTCAAGGCACTCGGAGGCAAAGCGTTTGCCCACGGGAGCGCCTACTACGTTCACGGCTACGCAGGCGCGGCAATGTGGCTTCCGCCCGAGGTTAGCCCCGACGAAGATACGCTGGTCGATCTGCTGCAACGCACCGGGTACGCATCAGTCCAAAAGGATGTCTTTGCAGTATTCGAACAGATGGCGCGCTACCATCCGCAGGAGCCGCATTGGTTCTTGCCGTTCATTGGGGTCGATCCGCTTCAACAGGGCAAAGGGTGCGGCGCGGCCTTAATGCAACACGCCCTTATCCCTTGCGATCGTGACCGTACGCTGGGTTATCTCGAATCCAGCAACCCCAAAAATATCCCGCTCTATGAACGGTACGGGTTTGAGTTACTGGGCACTATTCAGGTGGGAACGTCGCCGCCCATCTTTCCAATGCTCCGCAAACCACGCTGACGGGACGGTTACGGCCGGAATCAATTTCCAAGCGTGCTCCTTAAGAAAGGTAGCGGTTCAGGAGACCGTTGTACACGCTGCTTAGTCGAGGCTTACGATGCGGGACGGTGCAGAGGCCGCAATGTCTTGAGACAGATGCTTGAGAACGGCGTTTTCTGACGGGCGCCACGAGGCATGCCGCTAAATGAAAATGCGATTGTGATAGGACTGTGATACGTGGGCTTGAAAACCCCCAGGCATATGGAGGTTTACAGGGGCACACCGAGCGATATTTCCAAGCGGCTAATTCGCTGAGGGCGTGCGCGTTGAGGTCTCTGCGCGTGCCTCGGTGTTCCTGGCGAGCTTCGCTTTCCAAGCGTGCTCCTTCAACCACTCGGACATCTCTCCGTTTAGAGTCAACAGCTTACGGCAACTGATTGATCCGGAAGACCACGATTGTGATAAGACGTCCAAGGTGGGGCGATCACTTGGGGGCTATTCCAGTATAGCCGCCGCCGACCAATCGGGTCATCGACTCACGTGTCCTGCCTTTCCGCAGGCGTCACGCTCCGGTTGCTGTTGCCGCCCTTCAGACTCAGCGTTTCAATCAGCGCCGAGAAGGAAGAAACCGCTCAGCACATAGCCGTTTGCATCGATGGACTTATTTCGAGCGTCGATTCGTTTGAGAGCGTGGATGTCGCTGCGTCTCTCGAAGCTTCAGGGCCTTGAGCCGCGAGATGAGCGTGGTCGGCCTGACACCGAGAAGTTCCGCTGCACCGACAGGACCGTAAATCCGTCCCTTCGCAAGCTGGAGCGCCGCGGTCAGATTTTGTCGCTCGCGACGCCGCCATTCACTCTCAGGAATCACGGCTTGCGCCGCTTCGCGCGCAGCCAGTCCGGAGTCAACGCGTGTTGGTTTATCAGATTCTGACAGTACCGCATCGAACCGGAGCACATCGGAAGCGGACAGCAGGACGGCACGCTCGATCACATGCTGCAGTTCGCGGACATTCCCGGGCCAACCGTAAGCTTCGAGTGTCTTTATGGCTCGTGCGGTCAGCCGCGGCGCCGACCTGCCGAAGCGCCGTGCCGCTTGCTCCACGAAGTGCGCCGCGAGGGCAGGCAAATCTTCGGAGCGTTGCCGAAGCGGCGGCAGCACGATCGGGAAGACGCTGAGCCGATAGAACAGGTCACGCCGGAAGCGGCCAGCAACAACGTCTTGCTGCAAATCCCTGTTGGTCGCGGCGATGACGCGGACATCCACGGATCGGGTCACTTCCTCGCCAACGCGTTCGAATTGCCCTTCCTGAAGAGCACGCAGCAGCTTCGCCTGCAGCTCGAGCGGGATCTCGCCGACTTCGTCGAGGAACAGTGTGCCGCCGTGCGCCGCCTGAAACCGACCTGCTCGGTCCCGCAACGCACCCGTAAACGCTCCCTTCACGTGGCCGAAGAACTCGCTCTCGAACAACTCGCGAGGAATCGACGCACAGTTCACCTCGATGAGCGGTCTGTCCCGGCGAGGGCTGTGATCGTGAATCGCGCGCGCGACGAGCTCCTTGCCCGTCCCCGACTCGCCCTGGATCAGCACCGTCGCAGGCGTCGGCGCGACGATTGCGACCTGCTCGAGCACTTGGCGAAGCGCAGGACTCTTGCCAATGATGCCGTTTGGCGCATCGGCGCGGACGTCCTGGCGCAGATACGTGTTTTCGAGCTCGAGCTGTTCCTTTAGTTGCTCGATCTCTTCCAACGCTCGCGCGTGCGCAATCGCGATGGCGGCGTGGTCGGCAAAGGTACGGAGCCAGGCAAAAGTGTGACGGTCGCACGGATCGCGATTGAACAGACCGAGTACGCCCAGCACCTCGGTTCGAAACACGAGCGGCTGACCGCCGAAGCTTCTGATGCGCTCCTTCCGGACCCAATCCGGGCGGACGATCCACTTCTGATCGCGCGCGATGTCTTCAATCAGGATTCCTTCGCCCGTCGCACCGATCCGGCCGATCTTCCGGACACCCAGGGGAAATCGCCTAAACGCGCCATCCAGCCGCGACCAATTCTCGCGCCGATCCGACGAACTTCCGGCGCTCGCCGAAAGATGGAGACAGCGCGTCTGATCCGGGCACTCGGCACGCATCGGACAAGTCTGGCAGATGTCTCCTGGGCCGATGAGCCAGACGCGCGCCAGCGCCACGGCAGGCTGCGTTGCAAGGCCCTGGACAATCTGCGTCAGTACTCGATCGACCGACCGCTCGGCGGCAACCGTCAACGCAACCGCCTGCAGGGCCTCAGGGTTCATCGCACCACCTTACAACGAGAACTCGATGTTGCGCGACGACATCTCGTTCTTGCAGCGAAATCTCGTGGCCGAAATCGCGATCTGATGTCGCCCGCAAATGGCTGGTAATCATGAAGATCGCCGCGGCACGCTGTGTGGCATCGCAGGTGCAGTTTCGTTCTGGCGTTAAGAAACCGCTCGCTGCGGCGCGGTGAGCCAGGAGCATGGTCATGAGCCGAATCAACCCAGTCGATCGAAACTCGACCACCGATGGCGTTCGCAGGAACTTCGACGCCATCCAGAAGCGACTCGGCATGGTGCCGAACATGATGCAGACGATGGCGCAGTCGCCGCATGTCCTCGAGGGCTACCTCGGGCTGAGTGGGGCGCTGAGCCGAGGTGCGCTGTCTGCCCAACTGCAAGAGCAGATAGCTCTCGCAGTTTCCGAGGTGAATGCCTGCGACTACTGTCTGTCGGCGCATAGCGCGTTGGGCCGCGGGGCCGGTCTCTCCAGTGATGCGCTCGACGCGAGCCGTGCAGGCCGAGCGTCGGACGCGAAGACCACCGCCGCGCTGCAGTTCGCCCGAGCGGTCGTCGAGCGTCGTGGCGGCATCACTGACAACGATCTTGATCGCGTTCGCGCAGCGGGTTTCTCTGACGCTGAGATCGTTGAGATCATCGCGCACGTCGCGCTGAACGTGTTCACGAACTACTTCAATCGAACGGCACAAACGGAGATCGATTTTCCCAAGGTCACCGCGCGTCAAGTCGCGTAGACAGCCAACAAAACGGCTGCACTGATCAGACACTCTGACAAGAAAGGAACAACTGTATGTGCTCGCCGCTGATTATGTCCGCCGTTGAAGCCGAGACCAGCCGACGGCGCTTCCTGCGTTCGATCGGCGCTGCCGCAGTGGGTGTTGGTGTGGCGGCTGCGAATGTCCGCGCGAATGCGCAGAACGTCAGCTCGGTCGATGCCGGCCGGCGGTTCTCCTTCGAGAAGGTCATCGATTGCACGCAGGTGCTTGAGGCGAATATCCCGAACTACTTCCGCCTCAACATGGAGATCACGCCGCTTCTCACGATTCCCAACAACGGTGTTTTCGTCAACCGGGTGACCGTGCCCGAGCACTACGGCACGCACTTCGATACGCCTGCGCACTTCATCTTCGGGGGAGCGACTGGCGAAAGCATCCGAGCGGAGCAACTGGTCGGGCCGCTGGTGATCATCGACGTCGCCGAGCGTGCCGCTCACGATCGGAACACCGAGGTCACCGTTGCCGATCTCGAGCAATGGGAGGCGCGCAACGGCCGGATTCCGCGGGGAGCGTTCGTCGCGATGTATTCGAACTGGGCGGCACGCTGGCCTACCGCTGCGTACCTGAACGAGGATGCGTCTGGGACCTACAATTTTCCCGGCTTTGGCGGCGAGGCGGCGCGATTCCTCGTCGAGGAGCGAGACATCATCGGCATCGGCTGTGATTCGCACAGTCTCGACATCGGGCCGAGCACCACGATCCCCGCTCACATTGCCGTCCTCGGCGCCGGCAAAATCGGCGTCGAGGTGTTGGCCGGTCTCGACGAGGTGCTCCGTGAGACCGCTCGCCGAAAGAGAAGGGGACAGACAGAGCCCCCCCTCATCTTCATTGGTGGGCTCAAAACGCGAAATGGGTCCGGCAGTCCGGTGCGAGCGCTGGTGCTCGTCTAGGAATGGCTGCCGTGCCCACGACCCAACCACACACTGCCGGATTCCGACTTGGCATCTACGTCTTCAAGGACGCCGAGATCGTGGACTTCGCCAGCCCTCATGGGGTGTTCTCGGTCGCGCGCCGTTTTGATCCGGAAATCGACGCGTTTCTGATCGCCGATGCGTTGCGGCCTGTCCAGACCCAGGCGGGCTTCACCGTACTGCCCAATTACAGCTTCCAGGACGGCCCCGCGATGGATGCGTTCTTGATCCCGGGCGGCTTCGGCACTCGCCAGGAGATGCATAACCGTCGCTTGCATGCGTTCATCCGTTCGCTGCCGGAAGCGACACTCCTCACGAGTGTGTGCACGGGCTCGTGGGTCTACGGTCGGATGGGCCTGCTCGACGGCCTGTCTGCAACGAATCGGAAGGAAGCCGATCGCGTCGAGGCGTCGGGCCTGGGCAAGGTGCCGATCGATCGCCTCGCTGAGATCGCGCCGGCATGCCGGATCAGTCGTGCGCGTGTGGTCGACGCGGGACGGATCGTCACGGCAGGCGGCATCGCCTCGGGGATGGAGATGGGATTTCACCTGCTGCGGCGAGCCGGCTACGACGAGGCGTTCATTTCGGACGTGGCGCGCGTGATGGAGTATCTGCGCGCGTACGAGCTCTATCGCGGCGATCTGGAGGTAGCGAAAGAGGTGGCGCGCGTTCGCGCCTGACGAGTTATGAGAGTTGCGGCGATCTGGCGATATCCTGTGAAATCGATGGCGGGCGAGCGCCTGACCCGGGCAGAGCTCACCACCGACGGACTGGTGGGCGATCGCGTGGTGCAGGTCTACGATCGAGGCGGCCGGATTGTCACGGCGCGCACGTTCCCTCGCCTGCTGCAGCTGCGCGCGACGCTCGACGCCGACGGTGAGCCTCTCGTGGACGGATTGCCATGGAATTTGCCGGAGGTTGCCAGACGGGTCGAGGCAGCGGTCGCTCCGGGTGCGCGGTTGGAGCGATTCGATGGCGCCGAGCGGTTCGACATCCTCCCGCTACTCGTGTGCACCGACGGCGCTGTCTCGATGTTCGGTCGTGATGTCAGGCGACTGCGTCCAAACCTGGTGATCGGCAGCGTTCCTGGTGCTGCCGAACGTCGTTGGATGGGCGCGACATTGCGACTGCCGCACGCGGACATTGCGCTTGATGACCTCCGCGGCCGCTGCGTCATGACCACCTACGATCCGGACACCAACGAACAGGATCCCGCTGTGCTCCGCGACATCGTCCGCCGCTTTGCGGGCCGACTCTGTCTCAACGCTCACGTGGTGCGTCCCGGCAGAGTCGAGGAAGGAGACGCCGTCGACCTGCAATCGCCTGTGGATGACAGCCATCACGCACAGCGACTTTCGCATCTTCGGCTATAGAGGGAGATCGCACATGAATCTGAACCCATTCGGTCTTGACATCACCGGCCCGCTACTGCGCGCAGGCTCGGCTTTCTCGCGCGTGCGACTCCAGACTGGTCCTGACGCTCGCCTCGGGAATCCCCCGGGCATGCTCCCGTTCCTCGTGCTGGTTCCCGTGCTCACGGGCCTGAACCTCGCGATCGAACCGAACAGCAGTGCGCTCGCGCTCGAGCCACTCTGAGCGATGGCGGGCATGGCGGCCGCGATCTACGGGACATCGTTCTTCGCGTTCGGAGCCCTCGCGGGATCCTTCATCAGTAGGCTGCTGGTCCACGGCGTCCTGCCGCTCATGCTCAGCTACTTCGTCCTCGGTCTTGGTCACTCTATCGATGGCGCTCTCCCACCGCCGCCGGCATCCCGCCGAATCCTCGATCCAGAAGGATGTCGCGGCGTCTGCCAGCCGGGCGTAGCGTTCGAGACGTACCAACGAACATCAGGACGTACGGGAGCAAGTGAACTTGGGAATTGTGTAAGAACTGTGTAAGGTGGACTCGAAATCGGCGATGAATACCGCCGTTTACGGCTTCACACCGAGGAACATCTTGAGAGGGTAAGTCGTTGAACTGATTGCGAAACGAGGTGTTTCAGTATCGCTTGGTGATGGTCAACGAAGTTGCTTTCCAAGCGTGCGCCATCGACCACTCGGCCATCTCTCCGTCTTTAGAATCAACAACTTGCCAGCAGTCTTGAGACAGATTATTGCACACGCCAGCGCCTTTACCAGCGTGAACTCGATCACGTTTAGATTCAGCGATTTGAAGCGAACTGAGATCGCGTTCGGCAGAAATTGTGTAACACCTCGTAATCTCCTCTGATCAGTTACAGTCTGACGCGACGGCCAGCACGTGGGGAAAATCGGCGCGATGGCCGGGTCAGCGACGCGCATTCGCTGTGCTCGACGCCCTTATGCCGACACGAAGGAGCGGTTCGCCCACTCCGTCGGCAGGACTCGCAGGAATGCCGTCGTTTTCAGTGGCGAGGACACGGAGTTCAACCATCCGCGCGGCTCCTTCACATGCACCCAAGGATCCGGTTCATCTTATTCCTGCGCCGCCGGCACGTGTGATTCGCGTCATTCGTGGCCACCCTTCACGAGGAGCGATGAACGGACCGCCTCGTTCTTCAGATGAAGGACCCGTTGACGCTCGGGATCCTGTAGGTACTCATTGAAATCGGCGTCGGTGTTAAAGCGCACGAGATGCACCTCGTACGGAACGTCGATCCCGGCGGAAACGATGCTGTCGGCGTTGGGCCTGATACGAAGCAGGAGTTCCCCCCGGTACTGTGTGATCAGAGGTGCGCCACGGCCTCGAAGGCATCAAAGGCCTCTTCCTTTCCGGGGTTGAGATACACGAGCTGTGTGAGATAGATCATGTGGTCGCTGGAGCAGCTCCTCTCATCAGTGAAGCCTTTTGCGGTCCTTCACCCGAATTACTCCGCTGACTGGATCGCTCGAACAGCGATTGAGCTGCGATCCAGTCTTCCACCGCTGCCGGGTCGTATTGAATGAAGACCTCAGGGATTTCAACTAACGAACGAGAATGGATGACCGGACGCCAGTTCATGTCCATGGATATCAAGTCTCCAGTCTACGCCGGACCGCCGTACGGGTGCCGCCAGTTTTGAGTCGACGATGAGGGACCGGAGTGCGGGTGCCTGAAGCTTCGCCATCCGGTGCACGACTGGACCGGCGCGCACGATGTCGCCCTCGATCTCCCTCTACGCCAGCCTCACTCCATCCGAAGCCAAGCAGCGGGTCGCGCACGACGCGCGGCGAGCGGGACCGGACGCAGCGGCAGGTCCAGTTGTCGCGAACATCAGCAACACGCCAGCGCAGACCCATGAAGCCGTCGGCGGAACCTTCGCACGCGGCGGCTCGTCCACTCCCTATGGCAATCTACAAGAGGACGCCATGAGCGACCAGACCGACCTGATTCGGGGCACCCTCGACTGCTGACCATGCCGACGATCGCGCTCGAGCCGCGGTTGTCCGCCGGCGTCGACCTGGTTCTGGAGCGGACGTAGCCATGCGAAGAACGCCCGGTCTCATGTCGGTCGCGTGTCTCCTGGTCGTGGCGGTCGCGGTCCAGGAGCGGCCGCTCCCCGAGCGGGAGGCATTTCTCCGCGAAACCCGCAAGCATCTCCAGACCGACACGTCGCTCCAGAGCAGCTACGTCTACGTCGAAACCCGCCGCGAGCAGAAGCTCGACAAACGGGGACGCGTGCTGGAAGAGTCCGTGAAGGTCTTCGAGAGCTATCCCGGCCTGCCGGGCGAGAACCGATGGGAGCGGCTCATCGCCGAAAACGGACGGCCGCGGCCCGCGGCGGAGCTCGAGAAGGTGGATCGCGATCGACAACGGCAGGCAGAGGCCCTCGCCAGGCGTCTCACCGAGCAGCCGGCAAAGGAGCGGGCGCGGCAGGAGCGCGATCTGGCGGAGCAGCGGCGCGAGTTCGAAGCCATCGTCGACGACATCTTCATCGTCTTCGACATCGACATGCGGGGGCGTGAGGCCATCGAGGGGCACGACACGATCGCGCTCTCGCTCACGCCGCGTGCGAAGGCGAAACCGCGGACGCACGAAGGAAGGCAGATGCAGAAGTTCTCCCTCCGCGCCTGGATCAGCGAGTCCGATCATGAGCTCGTGCGGCTCGACGCCGAGGCCATCGACACGCTGTCGAGCGGCTTCGGTGTGCTGGCTCGCCTGCACAAGGGCTCGCAGCTGTCGTTCCTGCGGCGCAGAGTGAACAACGAGGTGTGGCTGCCGGCAGCCGTCCACTTCCGCGGCGGTGCACGCGTCGCCCTTGTCCGGACACTCCGGCGCAGCGGCACATCGGAGTTCTCGGGCTACCGCAAGTTCTCCGTCGACACCGCCACGACGTATCAGCCGCCGAAGACGCAATGATGCGAACGCACTCCTGGTGGAGTCCGACGAGAAAGACCAGCGAGGCTCCGCCTCAGACCCGCGAGCTTGTGCGCGGGCGGATATTCCTGGGCTGATCGGCAATCCTGCGGGAGAGGTGACCGCCGCGCAGATCATCCAGGCGCATGGTCAGATGATCGATCGCGCCCATGCCTTGGGATTGAAAGTCTATGGCGGCACATTGAACCCGGTCGAGGGCTACCCGTTCCCCGGCTTCTGGACGGCCGCTCTGAGACGAAACGCCAGGCCGTCAACCGTTGGATCCGGACCACCAACGTCTATGACGCCGTCATCGATTTCGACAAGCTGCTGCGCGATCCCAGCCATCCGTCACGCCTGCTGCCGGCGTTTGACGGCGGGGATCACGTGCATCCCAACGATGCCGGCTACAGATGCCGTGTCTCTGTCCTTCGTGTGCGTCAAGCTCCAGTAGAACGGCTCGAATCGGCTCGCTGCGTCCACAGGATCCTCGCCGGGCAAGCTCCACTAACTGAAGAAGTAAATCGTGTAAGAACTGTGTAAGGTGGACCCGAACCCGGCGACGAACACCGACGTTTACGGCGTCACATCGAGGAGCATTTCGAGGCGGCAAGTCGTTGAATCGATTGCGCGGCGAAGTGTGTCGGTGTCACTCGGTGAGCGTCGCCCGATTCGCTTTCCAAGCGTGCTCAATCGACCACCCTGACGTCTCTCAGTTTAGAATCAATAACTTACGGCCACGGGTTGATCAGGACGGCCGCGATTGTGATAAGTCCTCCAATGTGGCGCGATCACTTACGGGCTTTTCCAGTATAGCCGTCACCCGCGTTGGAAGATCCCGCTGAGTGTCTGGCCCGAGGGGTTATTCCGGCCGATTGGCCAAACCAACGATCACGAGCGCACCAACGATCGCGATGCTGGCGCCGAGCACGTCGGTCCGAGTCGGCTGCTGACCTTCGACGAGCCACAACCAAACCAGAGACGCGGCGATGTAGATTCCACCGTACGCCGCGTACGCTCTCCCTGCAAAGACGGCATCTACGCGCGTCAGTGCGATGGCAAAGCCGATGAGGCTGAGGCTGCCGAGCGCTGCGATCGCCGGCGAGGCACCGCGTCGGATCCACAACCAGAACGTGAAGCAGCCCAGAATCTCAAGGATTGCGGCGACCGTAAAGGCGATCAGGTTCTGAATCATGACGGCGAATTGGTAGGCCGAGTGCGGTGACGCTCGGACCCGATCGGCTTGGCGAGGTCGTCCAGGAGCACGCACTCCGGTCCTGGGCCGCCGGCACAAGAGGTGTCGCAGGCTTTCACGAACGCGACGAGACTCCGCTCGAGCGCCTTCAGCTCACGCATCTTCGCTCGAACCGCGGTGAGATGTTCGGCCGCCATGTCGCGCGCGTCCATGCAGGAGCTCTTGGGATCGTGCACGATCGCCACGAGCTTCCGGACCTGATCGATCGAGAAATCGAACTCCCGACAGCGACGAATGAGCGTCAGACGCTCCACATCGTCGCGGCGGTACACGCGCTGCCCGCCGGCTTGCCGAGGAGCTCGCGGCAGCAACCCGATCTGCTCGTAGACCGAATCGTCGGAACGGACGTGCCCGTCCGCTCCGCCAGTTCGCCAATCCTCAGCTCGCGCATAAAACCCTCTGATTCCTACCCCTTGAACCTCAAGCTGCTTGAGGGTCTACATTGCCATAAGACGTTCCGCGAACGAAGGGAGTTACAGCAATGGACACGGATGTCCGAGCGCCAATTGCCTGCATGCTCCGGCCGGGCGACTACCGGGAGCGACTTGCGTGGATCGCCGAGTTGGCACGAGACGGGCTGCTCGGCGTGAGCCGGAAAGACTTGCACCTTGAACTGAGGTACGCGCCACATCTTGCAGATCGGGTTCGCGAAATGGTCGGCAAGGAACAGAGCTGCTGCGCCTTCCTGAATTTCGACGTGTCGGAAGCTGACGAGCACGTGCGGCTCATAATCACGGCACCGGAACGAGCACGGGCCGTCGCTGACGCGCTCTTCGCGCAATTCGCGCCGGCCGGTGTGTCTGCGACCGACAAGAACGCTTCACGCTGACAGCAACGACGAACGCTGATGGCGACCTCGAGAAGGATCGTTCCTAGCGAGACGGGAACCAAACGAACGGCGTCGGTTGCCGCTCTGACGATGGCCACGAGTGCCGTCGCGTGCGGCGTCTGCTGCGTCTTGCCGTTCGCGTTTCCGGCCGTCGCGGCCGCCGGCACGGGAAGTCTGCTTGCGTGGTTTGCTGGAGCACACAATTGGGCCACGGCGCTGGCGGCCGTCATTGTTGCGGGCGCCTGGATCGCGGCGCATAGCGGAGGTCCTTGATGGCGACCTTGTCGAGGCAGGCGGTTCTCGAGTGGAACGGCGATGTGATGGATGGTGCCGGCCAAGTGACCGCCGGGACCGGCGCATTTGCGGTGCCGGCCACGTTTCCGAGCACTGCCGGCGAGGCCGCCGGCAAGACGACCCCGGAGGAGCTGCTGGCGGCGTCACACGCGACGTGCTACGGCATCGGCCTCCGCTCACTCATCGGTCGCCACGGCGGACGAGCGAAGCGAGTAGCGGTAACGGCGACGATCACCGCGGAGAAGGGGCCACACGGAATCCGAATCCAGTCGTCACACCTGAGTGGCGAGGTCGAATCGCTGGAGGGCATCGATCACGCGCAACTGCAGGAGATCGCGCGGGAGACACGGGACCGCTGCACCATCTCGATTGCTCTTGAAGGCACAGTGGCGATTACCTACGACATCGTCGCTCGATGACACCAGATCAGGTCTCGACACCTGATGCATGGCAACTCGGTCGGTTCAGCCGTCAATCTTGCTGACGATCTGCCTCGATCACCACGCTTACGCATGCGTTCACCGCTGGTGCTCATTCGAACGGCCATCGAGCCGACTCATCCACACTGAAAAGCATCTGCAAGGGCGGCGGTTCGTCAGCGAGTTGGGACGGTGAGCCTCTTTCTTGACAGGGACTGATGGTAAGAATATACTTACTGTAAGTGATTACTTACCACTCGGCCCAGCTCGACGCTCTCGGCGATGCCACTCGCCGGGCGATTCTCGCGCGCCTCGTCAAGGAGGGGCCGTTGCCGGTGGGTGAACTCGCGCGCGACTTCCCGATGAGCCGTCCGGCCATTTCCCAACATCTGCGGGTTCTTAAACGCGCCGACTTGGTGACCGACCGGGCTGAGGGGGCGCGCCGCCTCTACGCGGTCAATCCCGACGCGCTCGCGTCGCTCCGGACGTACTTCGAGCGCTTCTGGGTGGAGGCGCTCGCAGCTTTTAAGCGACGTGTGGAGGAAGAGACGAAGAGGAAGCGTTGACCCGAAACGCGGAACACCATCAACCGAGGAACGAAGGAGGCTTTATGACGACCGCCACTCCAAGTGCCATGGCAGCACCGATCGCCACGATCTTCGCCATCAATGACGGATTCGTGCTTCCCGCGATAGCGGGTCTGACAGATGACGAACTCTGGAAGGCTCCGACCGACCGCAACAATGCCATGCTCTGGATTGCCGGTCACGTCGTGCAAACCCGAGCGATGATCCTCCAGTTGTTGGGTGAGTCCGTTGACACCGGCTGGGGAAAGCTGTTCGACCGGGGCGCGCCTGCCGCCAGGATCGATGACGCGGAGCGTTACCCCGCAGGCAGTGACATCGAACGCGTGATGCGCGAGGTCACGCCCCGCCTGCACGCAAAGCTGGCGTCTCTCGACGACACGTATCTCGCCGCACCGGCCCGAATGCAAGTACCAGGCACCAAGACAGTCGCCGACGAGCTCGCGTTTTTCGCGCTCCACGAGTCCTATCACGTCGGACAGTTGGCGTATGTTCGCAAGGGGCTTGGGTATCCGGGGCTTGCGGGCTGAGCGCGCGCCCACGCCAGGAGGAAATCCATGATTAGCGAGAATCAAGCAACGAGCGTCCAAGCGCAGGTCGTCGTGGGCGCGCCGATCGAGAAAGCATTTACCGTCTTTACGCAGGGCATCGGCACCTGGTTTCCGCCGGAGTACAACCTTCTGGCCGTGCCGATCGCCGAGCGTGTGTTCGAACCACGCGTCGGCGGCCGCGTCTACGACCGCGGCACGGATGGCAGCGAATGTCAATGGGCGCGAGTCCTCGCGTACGAACCTCCGACTCGTGTGGTGATCAGCTGGGACATCAGCCCGGGCTGGCAGATCGAAGCCGATCGGGGAAAGACGAGCGAGGTCGAGGTGCGATTCGTGTCCGAAGGGCCCGAGCGCACACGCGTGGAGCTGGAGCATCGACATCTCGAACGGCACGGTGAGGGTTGGCAACAGCTTCACCAATCGGTGGCCGGCGAAGGCGGATGGCCGGGAGCCCTCCGGAGATTCGCTGAGCGGCTCAAGCCTGGTTCGTAAGCAGATGAACGGGGTTGGTCGTCATCAACCCTAATGACGAGCGTGCGATGAAGACAGCCACGCGACCGAACCATCATGACCTGCGCCGAAGCACTCCGGCGTCCGGGTGCTTGAAGGACCGGGTGAAACTCGCCCGGCCCTTCGGCAGGCAGTAGCAGCAAGTGCGACAGGCGGCCCGCCCGCGCAGCCTCCCTACGACGCGCTTGCACGGCAAATCGACGAAGCGGCGTATCGCACGTCGGACGCCCAAGTCGCGAACGTTGTGAAAGCGACAGGGAAGCGAGAAGGCCGCCTTCGAGGTCATCTTTGCTGCGGTCTCTTTCGCTGGCAACATGGGATCAAGGCACTAGACGAGGCAGCCCATGCGCCTGCGTGAGGTCGAGCGTGGCGACAGTCCTCCGAGGACATTATTGACTGACTGAGTCAGTCATGATAACTTCTCGGACGTGGCCCGCCCGCGTTCAGATGATTTCATCCCACGCCTGCTGCAGGCCGCGACGCGTGTCTTCGCTCGAAAGGGTCTCAAGCGCACGCGGATGACGGATATTGCCCGAGAAATGGGCGTTGCCCACGGTTCGCTCTACAACTACGTGGAATCGAAAGAGGCGCTGTTCCTGTTGCTCATCGAGCGCTGGGGAAATCCGGGCCAGGCTGCTGGAGCGGAACTGCCCATCAAGACACCTTCGATGACGCGGTTAGTCGAGCGTTTGCAGGGCCGAATCGAATCGGTGTTTCCGCTACCAACCTTGGACGCGGCGATCTCTCGCCGGCGATCTTCAGATCCTGAAGAGGAACTCGAGTCCGTCGTGCGGGAGTTGTATCTGCGCACCGAGGAATCCCGAGAGGGAGCAGACATCCTCGAAAAGTCGGCGCTCGATATGCCCGAGCTCTGTCGGCTCTTTTTCGAACAGGTCCGACGAGGACTCTTCGAGCGCATGACCCGCTACGTCGCCGCTCGAGTCCGCGATGGCAACTTCAGGCAAGTTGATCCGGCTGTGGCCGCTCGGTTCCTCGTGGAAACGGTCACGTTCTTCGCTCGCCATCGTCATCTGGATCCAGACCCGCTGCCGCATACCGATCAGATGATTCGTGACTCTGTCATCCCTCTGATTGTCGGCTCCTTGCTAGCGGCACCAGGACGTGATCAACCGCGAACCGGGAGTCGCCGCGCACAGAGAAGGGCACGCTCATGAAAGTCAAGTACTTCCTTCCACTTTTTGGCTTCGTTGTTCCGACCGTCGTCATCGGGTATGGGTTCGTCATTCCCAGCAGCCCTATCGCAGGCATCAACGCCCTCACCATCGGGTTCGGTTCGACGATCGTGGGAGCTTGTGCTGCGTACGTGACAGCCGTGTGGACGATTCTCAGTGATCGTCCTTCGACTTGACGGCGACGAGAGACCGCGGGTCGCGCGGATGGGTGACCGCTATGACGTTCTACGAACAACGCGTCTTGCCGCATCTGGTCGATTGGTCGATGCGGCAGCCGACATTCGCGGAGTACCGCGGCCGTGTGCTCCAGGCCGCCGAGGGCTGTGTGCTCGAAATCGGAATCGGCTCCGGACTGAACCTGCCTTTTTATGGGAGTGCGGTGAAGCACGTGATTGGGCTCGAACCGTCGCCGAGATTGTTGGCCATGGCGCGCGGGGCCGGCAATGCGGCGTCACCGTCGATTGAGCTCTTGCAAGCGTCGGCCGAAGCCATTCCGCTGGAGAACGGAAGCATCGATACCGTTGTGAGTACGTGGACGCTCTGCTCGATTCCCAACGTTACCGGTGCAATCGAAGAAATCCGCCGTGTGCTTAGAAGGGATGGCCGATTTCTGTTCGTTGAACACGGCCGCTCGCCCGATCCGCACGTCAGGCGGTGGCAGGATCGACTCACGCCGCTGTGGAAACGGCTCGGCGGCGGCTGTCATCTGAATCGCCCGATCGCTCAACTCATCGAACGGAGTGGGTTCCGAGTCGAGCACGTCGTTACAGGCTACATGAAGGGGCCGAGGCCGATGACCTTCATGTACGAAGGCTCTGCTCGCGTCGCCTAGATGGGCTCGTTCCGCGGCACAGCTCGCTTGATGTGTAAGCGGTTGTCGCCGTTGGCCCCTCGACGGTGCGTCGCAGATCTTGGCACAAGCTGCGGCCGCAAAAAGCGGGGCATAATCAGTGTGTGCGAAGGCTGGTGGCCGCCGTGATGCTCGTCTTGTTCGCGTCTCTGAACGCGATCGATGGCATCTGCTGTCCTGACGGCTGCACTCACGAGCAGGCATCGACCTCGCAACACAACGATCGGGAATCATCTGACGGCAGCTGCCTCCTGTGCCTTGGCGGCGTTGAATTGGCCGTTCCGCAGGCGCCGTTGGGATCCGGCAGCGTCATGGATCGCTTCGCACCACTCCTGTTCACTCATCACCTCGACGCGCCGACGGACCCACCAGACCATCCTCCGCGCTCGTAAGGATTCCGAATCGCTCAACCGCTTGAGAAGAGGATGGACTGGTGCGTACGGAAGCACCCGCGGAGATGTGTATGCGCTTGCTCGTGTTGACGTTCACTGTTCTTGTCCATTTTTCCGCCGTCACGATCGGAGCCCAGAATCAGACGGCGACACTTCGTGTTCAGGTCCGTGCCGCTGAAAAGCCGGTCGAGGACGCAGAAGTCGTTGTGGCTGGCACAACCCACCGGACAGATGCGGCAGGTACGACGACGATCATCACCGTCCCCGGCACAGTCGAAATCAGCGTACTCAAATCGGGTTTCGCTCCGACGACCGCATCGGTGCAGGTGGCAGCGGGTGTCACTCAAGACGTCGTGGTGGAGTTACAGGCGCAACCGACCGTCGAGGAGACCGTCACGGTCGTGGCGTCCACTCGCACCGACAAGAGGCTGGAGGATCAGCCCATGCGGGTAGAAGTCCTGGCTCGCGAAGAGATCGAGGAAAAGATGCTCATGACACCCGGAGACATCGTCATGATGCTGAACGAAATGGGCGGGATGCGTGTGCAGGCGACCTCGCCGTCGCTTGGGGCCGCGAGTGTCCGTATTCAGGGCATGCGAGGCCGGTATACTCGTGTGCTCTCCGACGGCTTGCCACTGTTTGGTGAAGTTGGAGGGCTCGGGCTGCTGCAGATTCCGCCGATGGACCTCGGGCAAGTCGAGGTCATCAAAGGCGTGGCGTCCGCGTTGTATGGCGCCGGCGCGATGGGCGGCGTCGTCAATCTCCTATCTCGGCGTCCAGGCCGCGAGCCTGAGCAGGAGTTCCTGCTGAATCGCTCGACGCGCGGTGCGACGGATGCCGTCACGTTTCTATCCGGCCCGTTGTCTCGCGGCTGGAGTGCCTCGCTGCTGGGTGGCGGCCACTGGCAGGAAACGAACGACGTCAATGCTGATGCGTGGGCAGATCTCCCAGGTTATGGACGAGCGGTCGTGCGGCCACGAGTGTTCTGGGATGGCGGCAACGGTCGGACATTCTTTGCAACGACCGGGTTCACGTACGAGGACCGCGACGGCGGCACCCCCGAGGGTCAGGTGCTTGCGGCCACTGGCCAGCCGTACGTGGAAGCCCTCGAGACCCAGCGGTACGATGTCGGCGCCCTCGGGCAGTTCCTGTTCAAGGGCCGGTACGTGGTGACCGCACGCGCCGCGATCGTACGCCAGAGCCACGATCACCAGTTTGGTGAAGTCATGGAGCGTGATCAACACGACACGGTCTTCGGCGAACTGGCCGTGCGTGGGACCGCAGGTCGCCAAACGTGGGTCGGGGGACTCGCCATCGAACGGGACGCGTACACGGCGGGCGATGTGCCTCGATTCGATTACACATTCACCGTGCCAGGCGCATTTGCGCAGTACGACATCACCGCGTCACAACACGTATCGCTCTCTGCGAGTGCTCGGTTGGATGTTCACGGCGAGTACGGCACGTTCTTTAGCCCTCGTGTGTCGGCGCTGGCGCACGCGGGCGGCTGGACGAGCAGGTTCTCGGTCGGAACCGGCTTCTTCGGACCCACGCCGATCACCGAAGAAACCGAGGCCGCCGGTCTCACGCGTCTCGAAGTCCGCCAGCCTGTCGAGGCCGAACGGGGGTTGAGCGCGTCGTTCGACGTATCCCGCACCGACGGACCTCTGTCATACACCGCCACACTGTTCGCATCTCGCATCAATGATCCGTTGCATGTGGAGCGATCGCCCTCGTACGTCCTCAGCACCTTGCCTGACCCGACCACAAACGTCGGGCTCGAGCTCTTGGGGACGTTGCGCAAGGAACCGTTTTTGGTGACCGCGACCTACACCTATGTGCGAGCTCGCGAGACCGTCGATGCCATTGAACAAGACGTACCGCTGACCCCGCGTCACAGCGCAGGAATCGTCGGGATGTGGGAGGCGGAGAACGTCGGCCGTGTCGGAATCGAGTGGTACTACACTGGACTCCAGAGCCTCGAAGAGAATCCGTACCGAGCCGTCAGCGAGTCGTACATGATTCTCGGACTTCTGGCGGAAAAACAGTTCGGGCGCATTCGCCTGTTCGTGAACGGAGAGAACCTCACGGGTGTGCGACAGACACGATGGGATCCGCTCCTGTTGACCACACGTGCTGTGGATGGTCGCTGGACCGTCGATGCCTGGGCACCCCTCGAAGGCCGCAATGTCAATGGGGGCCTCCGCGTCCGATTCTGAGTCGCTCTGGGCCCAGCGGCCGTGGGCAGTCCCCACCGCATTGAGATGCTGGAGCTGCTCGCTCAAGGCGAGCGCACCGTTGACTCGCTGGCCACCGAGATCGGGCTCTCGCTCGCGAATGCGTCGCAACACCTTCAGGCGTTACGACAGGCCGCCCTGGTCGACAGTCGAAGGGATGGACTGTTCGTGTTCTACCGGCTGGCCGATCCCGCGGTGTTCGAGGTCTGTAATGCCATTCGCAGCGTTGCGGAGCGAAGGCTCGCGGATCTCGAGCGGCTGGTGCATCAGCATTTCGGCGACCGAACGCGGCCGGAGCCGGTCGGGATGCGGGACCTGCTCGAACGCGCGCGCTCGAGCGACGTGCTCATTCTTGACGCACGTCCAGCCAACGAATACCTCGCCGGGCATATTGCCGGAGCCATCTCCGTTCCCATCGACGACTTGCAGAACCGTCTTCGGTCTCTGCCAATGGAAAAGGAATACGTCGCGTACTGCCGCGGCCCCTACTGCGTCTACGCAGACCGTGCCGTCGAATTGCTGCGGAAGAGTCGCCGCCGTGCACGGCGGCTGGCCGAAGGCTTCCCCGAATGGCGTGCTGCGGGGTTTCCGATCGAGCACGGAGATGCGCCCGCCAGGCAGCCTCGTCGGCTGAGTCCGGACCGGACCCGCATGCGGCGGAGACCATCGGCGTAGCCGCCGTCAACATGCGCGTGACGTCACGCGCATGCGTAACGTTCGAAGTGAGTGGAGGTGATCTGTGGCCTTGACATGCCCGGTGGAATTCGACGTCGCAACCCTCCGCCGCGAGATTCAGACGATGTACGGGCGGGTCGCCACCGCGCCCGACTCGGAGTTTCATTTTCACCGCGGGCCCCCTACGCAGCCTCGAGGCTCGGATATGACCATGCGAGCTTGCGCGACTCCCTGGAGACGTCATCTCGTCATTCGCTGGCGTGGGAAATCCGCATGCCATCGCTCCGATCGATGTGAGCTCGGTTGTACTCGACATCGGAAGTGGCGCAGGGACGGATTTACTCCTGGCTGCCAGGCGCATTTTGCCTGAGGGCCGCGCGATCGGCGTCGACATGACCGCCGCGATGCGTCAACGAGCGATGGCGGGTGCCAACGCGGCCGGGCTGACGAACGTTGAAATCCGTGATGGCGATGCGACGCACCTCCCGCTGGACGACGCGACCGTCGACATCGTGATCTCCAATGGCGTGCTCAATCTGGTGCCCGACAAGCCCGCCGCCGTCCGCGAGATCGCGCGAGTCCTGAAGCCAGGTGGGCGCGTACAGATCGCGGACATCGTGATCGGCGAAGTCCTTCCCGAGAGTGCGCTTCGAGACATCGACCTCTGGACCGGTTGAATCGCCGGCGCTCTGCTGGAAGCAGAGCTCGTCGGCGTGTTCGAGTCAGCCGGCTTCACGAATGTCCGTGTGCTTGACCGATTCGATCGCTTTGCCGGAACAACGAAGGAACGAACCGCCAAGCGGTACGGTGTCGTTGGCGTGAATCTGACGGCAACACGATCGTGACAGTACCCGTTCGTTCGGATCTCAACCCCCAGGAGCCATCATGATCTTCCGACCGTTCTACTACTTCGACCGCGGATGCGCCGCGTACCTGTTCGGCTGCGGCACGCTGATGAAGGGCGAGACGATCCTGCTGTTCCACGGCATCGGTCCGTACGACATCAGCTACGTGAACGCTGCAGATGATCGCGGCAGTAAGCCAGCGGTGAAGTGATTGGTGGTGCCATCAGTCAGCGTAGGTCAATGCCAGCCGCATCGATATTCGGTTCGACTACAATCTGGGTGCCCGGTGGTATCCGCGCTTCAAACCCACCGAAAAAGCTCAGGCTCAGGCGTCTCATCGAAGAATTTCAACGCGGCCGATGGACTAACGCTCTTATTGACGGTTTGGTCGACGAACTCTTGACGGGCCGACGGTACAACACCGGCAGCCGCAGAGGAGGACCGTTGCTATGAACCGGTAC
The DNA here is from genome assembly GCA_963807105.1 of uncultured Acidobacteriota bacterium. GTDB lineage: Bacteria > Acidobacteriota > Vicinamibacteria > Vicinamibacterales > UBA2999 > DASPWV01. The sequence continues at coordinate 822,722 of CAWEAM010000005.1, forward strand.
GCCGCCCTCTCATTTCTGATACCGGCGTTGGCCGCCGCATCCACCAGTGGCCCGACGCCGTCGAGCAAACAGGACAATACAGCCATGCAAATGCGTCGGGCAAATCTTGCGGACGTCGAAGTCGAGTACCAAGAGCGCGGAGCCGGAGAGCCGGTCATCCTGGTGCATGCCGGCGTCTTCGGCGATTGGTTCGCGCCGTTGATGGAAGAGCCCGCCCTTAACAGCCGGTACCGCCTGGTGCGTTACCACCGCGTCGGCTATGCCGGCAGCAGTCGCGTGGCCGGGCCCGTCAGCATCAGCGATCACGCTCGACACCTCCGCGCGTTCATGCGCCACCTTGGTATCGTGCGGGCACACGTCGTGGGTCATTCCTCGAGTGGAAATATCAGCCTCCAACTCGCCCTCGAGTCCCCTGAGATGGTGCGTTCGCTCGCGCTGCTGGAGCCCGCGTTGATCGCGGTACCCAGTGGACAGGGAGCAGACGGCCGAGAGGTCGGATCGTCGGTGCAGCTTGGTCCCGTTCTGCAGCGTTACCGTGCGGGCGATAAAGCCGGAGCCGTCGATGCGTTCCTGCAGGGTGTCGCCGGTCCGAACTACCGCGCAGCGCTCGACCAGGTGCTCCCCCGTGCCTTCGACAGCGCCGTGGCCGATGCCGACACATTCTTCGGCCAGGAACTCCCAGCGGTGACGCCGTGGCCATTCAGCCGCACTGACGCACGGCGCATCACTCAGCCCGTGCTCGCGGTTCTGGGAGAGAAGAGCTCGGAGGTTTCCACGATCTTTGCCCGACGGCAAGAACTGCTCCTGGATTGGCTGCCGAATGCAGAGCCGTTCGTGCTTCCCCGCGCAAATCATCTGCTCCACGTCCAGAACCCGCGCGGCATGGCGGAGGCCCTGGCTGCCTTCTTTGCGCGCCATCCGCTCGAGGCGCCCTGAAACGCACACGATCGGCACTTCCCCGATCGCGACCAACTCCTGGACGCGGGCTAGGTCCTGCACGAAGACGTTCAGCGTGACGTTCTTCGAAATCAGGTGCGAGCGTTCGCACAGGCCGGTCTGGGTCGGGGTGTACACGCGGCGGCCCGCACGCAACGGCTCGGCCACCCGATTCCGGCACTAGTCGCCGTGCCAGGCTTCGTGCAGCAGGACGAACGTCTTTGGCTTGCTTGGCGCGGTGCCGGCGCCGTCTGTTGCGCAGCCGGCAGTCCCTACACCGGCAATCGCAGCCGCTGTGAACGACAAGAAACTTCGTCTTGAATTCATCAGGCCCTCTCACGAGACCCGATCGCCTCAGGCAGGACGCGGCAGACTTTCGCTTAGCCGCTCCATTCCTCTCGATCCTCAATTCACAATTCGCGTGTCTGATGAGGAAGCAAGTTGAAGCAGTAGATCCGTCACTTTGTCGGGCATGGTGATGGCCGCGTGATGGGGAGCTGCCAACTCCCGATACCGCCAGAGCGCGCTGCGCTGGGCCATCTCGGCATGCTGATCGAAGCGGGGGTTCGGAAACTGCCGACAACGAATATAGGCGCGCGGCAATTTCTCGGCCACAGGATTCGTGCGGTGCACGGGGTCTTTCAGATGTCCGAATGGCGTTGGCCCCAGGCGATCCAGCATCCAGCGCACATCGTCTTCGTCGGTCACACCCCACATGTCGCGCACGATCGTTTCCCAGGGCGGCGGCGCGAAGCGCGGCAGGAGCCACCCGTTGCCTTCCGTCTTCACCAAACCCTCCATCATCTGTCGTCTCTCCGGCGTGATGAGATCGAGCACGGCTTGACCGTCTTCAGGCACGAAGGCATCCAGATAGACGACGAGCGCGATTTGCGTTGGGGCCCGATCGGCGACGCCTGTAATCACCGCCCCCGAAGAGCTGTGCCCAACCAGGACGACGTCGCGCAGATCCTCGTACTTCAGCACGTTGACGACGTCGGTGACGTGCACATCGAGGCCGACCTCGGCGCGTGCGAGATGACTCCGTTCGCCGAGGCCCGTCAGCGTCGGCGTAAACACGAGGTGCGCTCTCTGCCGCAGGGGCGGCACGACTTTCTTCCAGAGCCACGCGCCGTGCCAGGCAGGGTGAACCAGGACGAAGACTTTCGATTTCATACTCTGCATCGCCGAAGGCACACCCATCATCGCGACGACACCTGCGCCACTTGCGGCGGCCCTGAGCAGGTCGCGACGTGAGGGTTGCGGATGCGAGGCCATGGCCGCCATAATGCCGTGGCTGGTCGACTCCTGTCCTGAACGAACGCTGGAGGTTTGCCGGAGAAAGTCCGGAGGTTCCTGGAGGCCGGCGTATGACCTTCGTCTTCGGAAACTGCGAAATCCATTGTGACCGGCGTGAGCTGCATCGAGACGGCACCCTCATTCGCGTCGAGCCACAAGTCTTCGACGTGCTGGTTCATCTCGTGCGGCACCGAGACCGCGTGGTGAGTAAGGAAGAACTCATCCGTGCGGTGTGGGATGGACGGGTGGTGTCGGACGATGCACTCACCAGCCGGGTGAGCGCCGCTCGGCGGGCCATCGGCGATACCGGCGCAGAGCAGCGGTTCATTCGCACGGTGACGCGCCGTGGATTCCGTTTCGTGGCAGACGTGCAAGAAGATCCCGACATCAGCCGGACGCCTACTATCCAGCTGAATACGGTGGATACATCAGGGCTTGAGCAGAGCGTCAGATTCTGCCAGACGGCGGACCGCGTCCATCTGGCCGTTGCGACAGCAGGTCGCGGTACCCCGTTGGTCAAGACCGCGAACTGGTTGAATCACATCGAATTCGATTGGCAGAGTCCGGTGTGGTCACCGCTCTTCAGCCGACTGGCCGCACAGTGCACACTGGTGCGGTATGACGAGCGCGGCACCGGTCTCTCCGATCGGGATGTCCCGGACTTCTCGTTTCAGGCATTCGTCGACGACCTCGAAACGGTAGTTGACGAATTCGGACTTCAACGTTTCGCGCTGCTGGGGATCTCGCAAGGGGCGCCGGTGTCGATTGCGTACGCCGTTCGCCACCCCGAACGGGTGTCGCGGCTCGTTTTGTGTGGCGGCTTCGCCAAAGGGTGGCGCAAGCGCGGCAATGCGGCGGATGTGGCCCGGGCAGAGGCATCGGTCACGCTCATCCGCGAGGGATGGGGGCAGGACAATCCCGCCGCCCGCCAGATGTTCACGTCGCTTATCGTCCCAGATGCCACGCATGAGGAGATGCAGTGGTTCAATGAGCTGGAGCGCATTTCCGCATCTACCGAAACGGCCATTCGTCTGCTGCGCGTCCTCGGAGATATCGACGTCACGGAGTTGTTGCCTCGAGTCGAGGTTCCCACGCTGGTGTTACACAGTCGCGGGGATGCTCGCGTACCGTTCGAGCATGGTCTGACGCTGGCACGCGGGATCCCCAAGGCTCGGTTGGTGGCTCTCGAGAGTAAGAACCACCTCATCCTCGCTCATGAGCCAGCGTGGCCGCGCTTCATAAATGAGATGTGTGAATTTCTGAAGTCGGTGGACGAACCCAGGCAACTGACGGCTGCAGTGTGATACGCACCGTAGTTTCGCACCGATTCCGCACGGACGCCGTTTACTTAAAGATGTTTCCTCAGGTTCGTGCGGACGAAGCTCAATTTCGAGGGTCGTCCCCAGAGATGACCAGACCTCCTGCGTGGACCTGCCTTGCCAAGGTCTGCCTTCCTAGAGCATCAAGCGAGTCCCAACGCTGTTAGGCACAAATGCCTGCGGCAACTCCCGAGCGATCTCGTGGATCGCCTTCCAGCCGGTACAATGCGCCGGCACGATCAGTGCTGGGCTGAGCTCTTTGAGTGCAGCCACCGTCGGCGGGATGATCCGCTCAAAGAGCGCTCCGGTGAGATGGAATCCGCCGATTACGGCATACAGCTTCTGGACTCCGGTCAGCTTTTGAGCGTGGCGAATGGTATTGATGCCCCCCGCGTGCTCGCAGCCGGTGAGGACGACGAGTCCTTTGTCCCTGACATGCAGCACCAACGCCTGGTCGTCATGAATCAGGGGGTCCCGCTGCCACCGCCCGTCAACACGCGCATAGTGGATGGGAAACCCCGTCTCAAAGGACGTCGACCGATCGATCTGTCCTGTCACCGCCACCAGACCACCCAGCAGAGACGACGCCCCATGCTCTTCGATAAACTCGATGCCTTCGTGAGATAGACCATTTCGATCGAGAGTGGGAAGACGCACCTCATGGCCATCCGGCAAAAGGAGCTTCCGCTCAAGAAATGCATCCGGATGTAGTAACAACGGCATTTTGCGCTCTCCCAAGCGCCCGACCATTCCCATCAGTCCGTTGGTGTGGTCCACATGGCCATGGCTCAACACGATCATATGGAGTTCGCTCGGCCGAATCTCCAGCACATCCATGTTGTGTGTGAGTCCGTTCTTACTCAGCCCCGCGTCGAAAAGCAGCGAGTCCGACGTATTGCCACGGGTGACGGTCACGCAGCAAAACCGTGCTCGGCCCGCGGCGAGCACCGCAGCGAGCCTTTGCTGCTCAGTGTGTACAGCGGCCACGATCTTCGGCCAGCCTGCTGAGGATACCCGGTTCCTCGATCTCCGAATGATGAGAACACGTCGCCAACTACACTTGGCGCAGCGCGACCAGAGGATCAACCCGAGTGGCCCAGCGTGCCGGCACGTAACACGCCAGCAGCGCGACGCTGCCGAGGACGGCTGCGGCGGCTAGAAGGCTGACTGGGTCAGTCGCTCCTACTCCGTACAGCATCCCGCTGAGGACGCGGCCGACGAGGAGGGCGGCGAGGAATCCGATCGCCACGCCGATCGATACGAGCGTCATGCCCTGCTTCACAATCAACTGCATCACTGTCGACCGACTCGCGCCCAACGCCATCCGCACGCCGATTTCCCGCCGACGCTCGTGGACCGCATACGCCAGAATTCCGTACAAGCCCATACTGGCGAGTCCGAGCGCGAGCAGCCCGAACACGCCGAGAAGGATCACACCCATTCGAGCCTGGAAGAGGCTGCCGTCCGCGATCTGCTGTCCGGTTCTGACGGCGCTCGCCAGCACCTGTGAGTCGACGGCGCCGATCTCGCGCCTGACCGGCTCGATAATCTGTGTCGGATCCCCGTAGCTCCGGACATACAACGTCATCGAAGGCAAATAGTTCTGCTCCAAGGGGACGTAGACGCACGCCTGAGGCGACTCTCCCCACGACGTGTAGTTGGCGGTGCGCGCGATACCGACGATCTCCCGCATCTGTTGCTCGCCCGGCACTCGGATGCGCTTGCCCACCGCCTCTTGGCCAGGCCAGTAGTCCCGTGCGAACCGCTCGTTGACCACGGCAACTGGCTGCGAAGCCGCGCGGTCGAGTTCCGTGATCCCGCGGCCCTCGAGTATCGATACACCGGCCGTCTCGAAATACTTGTCGTCCACGGTGTTCATAATCGTGGTCACGCGGTCGTTCGCCGATTGCTGCGGTCGGCCCTCGATTTGTAGTCCCGCGACGGGCCGTGCAAAGAGTGGCAGGTTCGAGGCCCAGGACACGGACTCGACTCCTGGTAGACGTGCCACGCGGTCTCGGACCGCGTCGTAGAAGGCCTGCGCTTGCGGTTCTCCATAGCCAGCCTGTCCGGGGTTCGTGATGAACACCGCGAGACGAGCCGTGGTGAACCCCGGATCGATTTCGTACGCGCGCTCAATGCTCCTGAGGAACAGCGCTGCCGTGACGAGCAGGAGAAATGACAGAGCAACCTGCCCCACGAGCAGCGTGTTGGCGACGGAGACGCGTCGTGCGCTTCGTCCGGCGGTACGAAGTTCGTTGAAGACTCCAGCGGCAACCGCGCGTGAGGTCGTCAGGGCCGGGATTGCGCCGAAGAGGGCGCCGGCGGCGAGCGAGGTGAAAAGCGCAAAGAGGAGGACGGTGGTATCGAGTCTCGACGCCACGAATACGCCTGACGCAGGGAGCGTCTTCGCCAGCATCTGGACGCCGGAGAAGGCGAGCAGCAGGCCGACCCCGCCGCCGAGGAGGCCGTAGCACAGGCTTTCGGTCAGGAGCTGTCGCACGAGGCGGGCGCGACTTGCGCCGAGCGCCATCCGTACAGCCATTTCGGCTTCGCGAGCGCCCGAGCGGGCCAGCATCAGGTTGGCGACATTCGAGCAGGCGATCAGCAAGACGATGGCTGCCACGGTTGCGAGCACGACCCCGGCCAACCGGACCATCTTCGAGCCACCGCCAAACAGGACATCACCGATGGGCCGCACGGTGACCGTCTGCCCTTCGTTGGCCACTGGATACTCACGGGCGAGGGCCGACGCGACCGTGTCGACATTGGCTTGCGCCTGCGCTACGGTGGCGCCTGGTTTCAGCCGTCCCACGACGTGCAGCATCGGCTTGCCGCGATCGCTGAAGGCCGTTCGCATCTCGCTCGGTAGGAGCCGTTCGCCGAGAGCGAACGGCAACCACAGGTCTGGGCCGACGAGACCGTTGATGCCGATGAAGCCCGCCCGCGTCACACCGATCACGGTGACGACCTGACCGTTCAGCCGCAATTGCCGTCCGACAATGTCCGGCGTCCCGCCGAAACGGCTCTGCCACGTGCCGTAGTTCATGACGGCGACGGCGTTCGCACCATCACGCGCGTCTGCTTCAGGCCCGAAGGTTCTTCCGGCGGCGAGACCCACCCCAAGGGTGGAGAAGTACGTGCCGGTCACGAAGTCGCCCAGGAACCCCTGCGTCGCTCCGTCCGACTGCCAGGTGAGGCCGCGCATTCTCGCATAGCCGGCCAGCGAGTCGAAGACGCTCGTCTGCGCTTCGTAGTCCTCGAAGTTCGGATGCGACAGCGGCATGAGTGTGTTCGCCTGCACACTACCCGCGGAGGGCACCGACGCAACGGCCACCAACTCGGACGGCGCAGTGACCGGCATCGGATTCAACAACAGTGTGTTGATCACCGTGAACACCGCAGTGTTTGCGCCGATGCCCAATCCGAGCGTCACCACAACGAACAGGACGAACACTGGGTTGCTGCGCATCGCCCGGCCGGTATACCGAAGGTCCCGCTGAAGATCGTTCATCCAGGTGCTCGATATGGCGTCCCCGGCCGGCACCGGCTCGTGACGTGGCATCCGTTCACTCCTCTCGATTCCACGGCGGAGTTCGCCGATGTCGTCCAGCTCCACCATGGTTCTCGCGTGCGCCGCTTCGGGAGCGGCGCCGCCACTCAGAAGCTCGCGATAAAGATCTTCCAAGTGCTGTGCGACTTCCTCGGTGAGCTCCGACTCGGCTGCCGGCGTCAGGCGCAATTCCGCCAGACGCCTCCGCACCACCTGTCTCCAATCAGCCATGTTCGAGTCCCGTCACACGGTTAATCAGCGCGACGAAGTCTCTCCAGCGTTGCCGCTTTGCACGCAGCGCCCGTCGCCCTTCCGGGGTCAGGCTGTAGTAACGTCTTCGGCGCTGCTCCGCCTTTTCCACCCACCGTCCAACAATCCATCCGCTCTTCTCGAGCCGGTGGAGCAACGGGTAGAGAGAGGTCACGTGAAATCGCAACGCGCCCCCTGAACGGAGCTCAATCAGCTTTGAGATGTCATATCCGTGACGAGGCTGATCCTCAAGCAGCGACAGGACAAGAAACTCCGCGCTGCCTTTTTTCCACTCGACATCGCCAGTGTTCTGCAGTGTGTGGTCAGTCACGGATCGCCGACCGTCGGCGGCGCAGGTTCGTTTTCGTGGCGAGCGCTCCGCTCACCATGGCGGCAAGCACCGCCACCATTTGCATCCAGAGACCAAAGGAATCCGCGACGGACGTCGGATGTACCAGTCGACCCGTTTCGCCGGCCGCGAACAATCCGATTGTCAGGAACATCCCCGCGAGCACCGCAGGCATTGGCGCCCACCACCAGCGCCCCATGGCGATCAACCCTGACGGAATCAGCAAAATGAAAAACACGGGCGGCACGTTCGGATAGGGCGCGCCCGCAGCAAGTTGGATCGCGACGCCTGCCGCTGCGGTTGATCAGCGCGACGACCGTTGCTTTGCCGGCCGGAGATACGGCTCCCACGTGGCTCATCGTCAGCTCTCCCGTCGCCTCCAATATACATCAGTCCCTTATATTGGACTGCACAAGATCAGACGTTCGAGTGAGGCGTCGGGTTCCGAAGCGCGTCTGAGTCGGTGACCAAACGCTACGCGGCCGGCTCGAGCGAGGTCAGTCGGTTGAGCCCGCGCGGCGCCAAGATCGCGGCGACGGTGGATAGTGGCACCTGCAAGCGAATCGCAATGGCCCAGGCTGTGAGGCGCTCCTGGCGGGCGGCGACGATCGCACTGATCACAGCTGTCGGCGTGCGCCGCGGTTGCCGATGTGGCTGGGACGACCGATCCATGAGGGCGGCCATGCCGCCCAGCCGATGGCGGGCGAGCCATTTGTACGCGGTGCGGACAGCGACCCCGGCAGCGGTCGCGGCGCTGGCCACCGGCCACTGCAAGGTGCGAACACGATGAACGAGCAGCGCCCGCATGTGCGGCGTGGTCTTAGCGTTACGAAGGAGCTTCACTCAGGGCCCTCCTCTCGGAAGGAACGGAACGTGTGGTAACGCCCATTCTTTCCAAGGAGTCCCGAGTGAACAACGTCATTAGAAATCACAGTTAGGCGCTCACGCGACGCCCGAGGCGCCATAGGGCGCCAGTGCGGCGCCGACCAGCGTTACGCGCGACGCACACGGTCGTCAGCGGGCGCGCCCGGTCATGCGCGAGCTGCTTTATCGGTGCGATCGCATGCCCGTCACACCGGAGAATTGGAACTGCTGCGCGGTCATCGCCGCGTATAGCGCGGGTTGGTACGAGTGTCGTGCTCAAGGCTCATCATGCACTCCGTTCGTATCGTCCTGTGGGTCGGGCTCGATCGCCGCGACCTCGCGACCGCAGCCGAGGATGTGATCGGTTGCCGTTGTCGGGCCGCGAGCTATGATCGCGCTATGACCGCGGAAGTCGTGGCCCTCGGTGCCTGGTGTGACGTCGACCTCCTGGAAGAGGACCGTGCCACTCCCGGCGGCTTCGCCCACGCCGGCCCGCGCCTGGGATGGTCGGTCGTGCCCCCGGAAGAGGCGGGTGCCAGTCCCGGCGGCGCTCATTTCCGCGTGCACGAGTTCGCGATCCTCGCCGATGGACGTCGGGTGACGCTCCGCGACGACCTAGGCTTCTCGTCTTGGAGTCGCCGCCTTGACTGCGACTCTGGCAAGACGCACGCGTTGGACCCGTCGCACGACATGACCAGAGAGAGCGTGGCGTCCGGCGTCCGCAACGTCGTCCTCCCGGACGACGACTCCGGCGACGAGCACCCGTACGAGTGGTTGCGTGAGTTGTTGCTGCGCCGCGGGATCGAGACGTCCGTGGAGCAGTTGCGGTCGGTTCCGTACACGGTCGAGTTCAGCGACCGGCTGGAGCGCCGCCTCCAGGACAAGCTCCCGTCCGGCGACGAGTAGGTCAGCGAGCGCGGGCGCGCTTCGCGCTTAGGCAAAGTTTGCTCTTCTGAGGTCACCGCATGCTTGGTTCCATCGCTCTGCTCTCACTCCTCGCACTCTTCATCGGCAGTCTAGCCCTCAGACGATACTTGCCCATTGAGCGGTGGAGCATCGCGAGGGATCACAGCGCCCGTGCACTCCTGGTCGTCGTCGGGTCTGCTGTCGTCGGTGCCCTCTATTTCGCCTACCTCCGATCCGAACCCTTTCCGCCCGACTTCGTTCGCGTCGTTCCGCTGTTGTGGCTGGCGGGCTGCGCGATGGGATGGATACTCGTCGTAGCCGCCCTTCGCTTCGACACTCGCAAACTCCACGCGCTTGCTGCCCTGATCCTCAATGTGCCGAACACTCTATTAGCTGGAATTTTTTCGCTCGCTGCAGTCATGGGCGACTAGGTATTTGTCGCGACATCGTTAAAGCACTCTGATCATCTGACTTTCGGTTATGTGAGTCGAACTCTTCGCTGTAGCGCTCGAAGTCGGGTGCATCAACGAGCTCATGCCCCGACTCTCACCGCGAGCGCAACCATCAGGGCCTCGGTAACGAACTGATCGATGGTGAAGGCCAGCACCCCAGCGGGCGCGTTCGGCGACGCCAGCGCATGGACGGTTTTCTCAGTTACTACTATCGCGCAGCGTAGTCGTCAGGCGTGGATGAACACGGTCGACTGAATTTTTAGACACTACGGGTTTACCGACGGCTGAAGTGCCTCTCCGTAGGTACCGAATCGTCGGAGTTGAAGTGCCGGTGAGGTCCGCGAGCTCGCCGATCTTCAGTTGGTGCATAAATCCTCGGATTCCCTGCTCTTGATCCTCAAGTCACTTGACGGTCTACATTGCCATAAGACGCATCACGGATGAAGGGAGTTGCATCGATGAAGAACCGTGGCGAGTCGCCCATTGCGTGCACGCTGCAGGGCGGCAGCTATCAGGAGCGCCTCGCGTGGATTGCCGAATTGGCACGCGATGGACGCGGCGTCAACCGTCAGGACCTGCGCCTTGAGCTGTCGTACGCACCAGGTGTGGCCGGTCGCGTTCGCGAGATGGTGGACAAGGAGCAGAAGTGCTGCGGCTTTTTGGATTTCAAGCTGATCGAGACTGGCGCAGATGTGCGACTCACGATAACGGCACCGGAACGTGCCCGGGAGGTTGCTGACGCGCTTTTCGAGCAGTTCGTGCCATCGACAGAGTTGTCGGATGGGCAGTAGCGGAGGCGACGCGTTGTGCGGCGCCGCCGTTGTCCTCCACATCGTTGCGCGTCGTACGGAGTTCTGACGTGGCTGTTTAGCGGCCCGTACGAACACCCCTCAATGTTTGAAACTGCCGCCGATACGTGCCGGGCGTGACGTGGAGCCTTGCGAGAAAGGTGCGCCGCATCACTTCAGCACTGCTGAACCCGCACAGGTGCGAGATGTCCTTCTGGCCGCGAGTGCTGTCCTCCAGGTAGCGGCGCGCCGCCTCCAGCCTCAAAGACTCAACGAACTTCGCGGGCGTGGTGCCGGTCTCCTGTACGAACACGCGGGCGAAATGGCGTGGGCTCATGGCTGCACGTCGCGCGAGCGCTTCGACTCGCAGGTCCTCGCCAAGGTGTTCAGCCATCCACGCTTGCAGATCGCGAATGGTGGTGTGCTGACAGGCCTGCGCGGACAGCGACGCACTGAATTGAGCCTGATTCCCAGGCCGTCGGAGAAAGACGACGAGCCCGCGAGCGATTTCAAGAGCAACCGCGGCTCCGTGGTCGTGTTCGACCATGGCCAACGCGAGATCGATGCCTGCCGTGACCCCGGCCGACGTGTAGATGTTCCCATCTCGAACCCAGATGGGGGTCGAGTCGACGAGTACGTCCGGGTACTGCTGCTGTAGTTCGTCCGCGCAGGCCCAGTGCGTCGTGACGCGCTTGTGTCGCAGCAACTGGGCTTCGGCGAGGAAGAAGGTTCCGACGCACACCGAGGCGACTCGACGTACACCTGTCGCTGCCTGCTTCAGCCATCGAAGCGCTGGAGACGGGCATTTCCGAAGCGATGCCGGCCCCCCGATCACAAACAGCGTGTCAACGGTCCCCTTGAGTTTCCGGTAGTTCCCTTCCGTGATTAACGACAAGCCACACTGACCAGCAACCGCGCGGGTCCGACCGGTGCTGACGATTCGCAGTGAGTACGCCGGCCCGCGTTCAGCCATGACGCGATTCGCGCTGACGAAAACTTCCAACGGACCCACCAGGTCGAGCTCCTGTATAGGTGGCACGACCAGAAATGCAACCGTTCTGGGACGACTGGATGACAGACGCAATGAGCTCGTGACTGGCACACTACACGCTCGCGCGGTCCTCAAGTATGGCATGAATCGTGTGTTTATGTCATTGCTGCCACGCACCGTCGATCGTAGCCTCAGACAGGTCGCCGATCGCTACGGGAACCCCGATGATGGCGCGGCGGCCCCGTGTGGTTGGCTACATATCCGTTTCGATTGCGGAGGCATTGCTTATGGTTCACCGTATGACGCTGCCGTTTTTCCGCGGCAACATCCGGCTCGTCGGGCAGCTGTTTCGGAACACCGAGCGTTTCGACACACGGCAGCCGGGCATTCTCATCACAGGCTCGTGGCTGACGGTCAAGGAGCAGATGCCGGAGGTCTATGCGCTGCGATTCGCCGAACGCGGCTACGCCGCCTTCACGTTCGATTTCTCAGGTTTCGGCCAGAGCGGTGGCGAACCCAGGCAGGCTGAAATGCCGCACCGAAAGATTGCCGACATCATCGCCGCCACCGAGTTCCTGTCCACGCTCTCGCTAGTCGAGCCCGCCACGCTGACGCACTTTGCCGTCTGCGCCAGCTCGCAGTACGGCCTTGCTGCGCTCGCTCAGGGATCGCTCGCGAAGCGATTCGTCAGCGTCGCGGGCTGGTACCACGATCCCGTCAGTGTAAGTCCCTTTTATGGCGGCTCGGACGGCATGGCCGCTCGGTTTCAAGCCGCCGCACAAGCCGTCGACCGGTTCCTCAGCATCGGCTCGGTCGACACGGTACCGGCCTACAGAGCCGGCGATCCGGCCGCGGCAATGTTCATCGAGATGGACTACTACGGCAATGGTCGACGTGGAGCGGTGCCTTCGTGGACGAACGAGATGGCGACGATGTCGTGGTACTACTGGCTGCTGTTCGACGGCATCTCCGCGGCGGATCACGTGCAGGTGCCGACGCTGCTCGTCCACAGCGACGGCAGCGTGTTTCCGGATAATGCTCGCCTCGTCCATCGCCGCCTGCGCGGCAAGAAGGAGCTGCTATGGACAGACGGCAACCAGACCGACTTTTACGATCAGCCGACCCAGGTCGGATTCGCCGTTGAGGCTGCCGACGCGTTTCTCAAGAACTGCTAGGCGGGGTCGCCACGGCGCAGGTCAACGCACTGCGAGGAGCTTCCGAAGGAACGTTTTCTTCATTGCCAGTGTCGGGATCGTAGTCCGCGATCCCGAGCTGAATCGAACGCTCTTCCGGGGCGTTCTGGGCCTCCCCCTGCAGCGCCACTTGGAATACCCGGCCATGGCGTGCCGCCCCACGGACTCAAGCCGAGATCGAACGTGCGCCGTCCGATGACCGTGGCGCCAACGGTCGCGTCCACGTCTCGGCGCACGCCGATGTCGATCTGGGGTCGGCCCTTTCCCGGCCATCCATGCGTGCAGGCGTTCGCCGCCGTCCCCCATCGGCTCTGCCTCTCGGACATGCGGACCGGCGATGAACCGGTCCAGCGACATCGACACGTCCAGCACGACCTTGCTCATCACAACCTCCTCCGCACCTCGGCCCCGGCCGCCAGTCTTCTTATCCGAGCGTTGCCGCGAGACGCTCAAGGAGTCCATTCCAGCCCTGTTTTCTGGACGACGGTCCGTCAGCGCCGTCGAAGAACGCGCCCTGCTCTGTGTAGATGAGCCGCGTGCCGGCGCCGATGGCCTCGAATTCCACCGTGCCAAGAGACGCGGAGATGTTCTTGCCGTCGAAGGCCATCGTGTACGCCATCACGATGCGCCGGTCCGGCACGATATCGAGATAGACCGTCTCGTTGCGGGTCTCGGGGCCGTTGCCGCGGCGAAATCGCCCATGTTCGCGGCCTCCGACGCGGAAGTCGAGCCCATATTCCTTGATTCGCCAGCCCTCGCCCTCTGCAAACCACTCGCGCTTCGTCGCCCGGTCGCGCCACGCTGCGAATACGCGATCCGGTGGGCGGCCGTACGTGCGCTCGGTGACGATGGTGTCGTGAACAACGGTTCGTTCGGCCATGTGTTGTCTCGATTCTCCGCGAGCTACTTCCGCTCAGTCGCCAGCACTGCACCGAGCCGGTCGAGGCGGCGTTCCCACAGGGAACGACGCTTCGCAATCCACAGCTGGGCGACCTGCAGGCCCGCGAGCTCGATGTGGCACGTGCGCACTCGGCCCACCTTGGTCGTTCGAATCAGACCGCTTTCTTCGAGCATCTGGAGGTGCTGCACAACGGCTGCGAGCGTAATGTGCAAGGGTTCAGCAAGGTCCTTGGCGGACCTCGGCGCACGACAGAGCTGGTCCAGAATTGCGCGTCGCGTGGGATCTCCAAGCGCATGGAACACTCGGCCCACCGCGGATTGGTCAAGCATCGACTTAAGTATTTTCTAGTGCTGACACATAGTCAAGTGTAGGCTTAACTGTGTGACGATGGCCAGTGCCACGCGGGCTTATGGCGCCGCCAGGTAGCCCAGGCGGATTGAGGTATCGCGCGCTGGTTCGGCGATTACTGCAACAGATTGCAAAATGCAAGCAGATAACTGCCGCAGGAGAGGAGAGCCATGCGTAAACTGATCATGTGGAATCTGATGTCGCTCGACGGTTTCTTCGAAGGACGTAACCGCGACATTTCCTGGCACAGTGACGTCTGGGGACCGGAGCTCGAGCAGCTCTCCATCGAACAGGGGAAGGAGATCGGTGCGCTCCTTTTCGGGCGCGTCACCTATGAGCTGATGGCCGGCTACTGGCCGACGGCGAAGAAAAGCGCGATCGCGGACTACATGAATTCGCTGCCGAAATACGTCTTCTCGCGCACCCTGAAGAAGGCGGACTGGGCGAACACGACGCTTCTGACGGGAGACCCCGCGTCGGAGGTTGCGAAGCTGAAGCGCGGGGAGGGGAAGGATATTTTCGTCTTCGGCAGCGCCGACCTATCCTTGCACCTCATGTCGCTTTTCGACGAGTTCAGGATCGGCGTCGCGCCGCTCTTTCTCGGTTCGGGCTCGCCGCTCTTCAAGAAGCAGGACGAAAGTGCGAAGCTGAAACTACTGGGTGCCGACCGGCATTCGACCGGCGCCGTTATCCTGCGCTACGCACCGCAAGTTTAGCTTGAATGGAGACAGCGTCTTTGCGAACGTGCCGCAATAGATTACGTGACGGTCGGGTTCAAAATAGCACGGAGCGCGGGCCATTCATGGGGGCACGAGTGAAGGATGCGACCGAGTATCGACTGCTTAGATGTTGCCGATGTCGGCGTACAAGCTCCGTTCCGGCTTCACTAAAGAAGCGCGATCGAGCGTGCGATTGATCGGCTGTCTTACTTGGTGACGCGCCTTCTTTCCGCTCCTTCGGCGTCTGTTCCCGCGGCACGTCACGACCCCGGTAAACATCGGGAAGGCGATGATTCGCGTTGCGCGTGGTCGTCGAGGCGATCGACGACCGGCGGGATCTCGTCGTGGTGGCCCAGTCGTTTGGTGGCTATATCGCCCCGATCGTGTGCGAGCGCGTGGCAGCCAGGCTGCTCGTCCTCGTCGCGGGGATGGTACCTTCGCCAGGCGAGTCGGCGGAGGAGATGTTCGCCAACACTGGATACAAGCAAGAGGAACAGTGAGCATCACGACAATAAACGCTTACGCAGTCAAACGCCGAGGTGGAACGGCTGAACCCTTTTCCTATGTAAGGACGCTCGGCAACAACGAAGTGCTGGTGACAGTGACGCACTGCAGCATTGCGAGAGGAGATATACAGTTCATCGACAACGATTGGGGCGATACGAGATTTCCGCTGGTCCCTGGCCATGAGATTGTCGGTCTGGTAGCAGAGACAGGCTCAACGGTGACTGGCTTGACGACAGGCGATCGCGTTGGCATCGGTTATCAGCAGGAAGCCTGCTTTTCGTGCGAGCTCTGCAAGGACGGCAACGAGCAATTGTGCCCCCGGCAAAAGGTCATAGGCGTCGACTGTTACGGGGGTTGGCAGATCGCATATGTGTCGACGGTCGTTTTGCATTCAAACTTTCGCCAACACTGGATTCGGCAAAAGCGACTCCGTTGCTGTCGTCGGGCCTTACCGTGTACTCGGCGATTGTCCGGGCAGAACTCGCGGACAGCTCAGAAGTAGCGGTATTGGGGGTTGGAGGACTCGGCCACCTGGCGATCCAGTTTCTTCGCGCAATGGGGCACAGAGTTTCAGCGTTCTCTCATTCGCCTGCGAAGAGGGAGATTGTTGAACGGTTGGGAGCAGCGTATATAGATAGTTCACATGTGGCTGGTTTGATGACTCTTGGAAGGCGGTTTGATTTCATTCTCTCGACACTGAACACGACGTTCGATCTAAACGCGTATCTAGGGATGCTAAGGCCGCAGGGCAAGCTCTGTTTCGTGGCCCAGCCATTGGAAAAGCTGTCAATCAGCGTAGGCTTGTTGTACGACAGTGCTCAGCGCACAATTTATGGAAATTATGTCGGCAGCAGGAGCGACATGAAGGCTATGCTGGCTTTCGCAGCCGAGCGCAACATCGAGAGCGTCGTAAACATCATGCCATTCGCCAAGGTGAACGAAGCAATTGACATGGTTAGAAAAGGAAATGCTCCGATCAGAGTCGTGTTGCAAAGGTGAAACGGGAAATAATCGCCATTGTTGAAGACGAGCACGTCGCGGAATCTAAGCCGACGGAGGCCGCCTCGCGACTGCGAACGCTCCAATAATCGTCGCAGCTGCGTTCGAGCCCGCGGCTCCTCCCCCCCCCTCTTCGAACAACCGAGTCGTCTCGTATTCGCGAATCGTCTGAGGTACACCTAGATGGATGCGTCTGCGTGTCCTCCTCGCGTTCGCCGCCATCTTCATCGTCTGGGGCTCCACCTACCTCGCCATCCGCTATGCCGTGGCAGAGATCCCGCCGCTGCTGACGGCTGGCGTTCGCCACCTGACGGCGGGCTGCGTGCTGTACGCGTGGGCTCGCGCGAAGGGCTATCGCGCATCCGGACGCGAGTGGGGCCACAGCGCGGTGGTCGGCGTGCTGTTCTTTCTCGTCGGTCACGGGACGCTTCACTGGGCGGAGCAGTCGGTCCCCTCCGGCCTTGCCGCCCTCCTCGTCGCCACTGAGCCGCTCTGGATTGCGCTGCTGCTGGCCGCGCTGGGGATCTCGCGGCTCGGCGTGCGAACGCTCGTCGGCGCGCTGCTGGGGCTGGCCGGTGTGTGGGCCCTCGTCGGCGCCGACGTGACGTCCGCCAGCGCGCTGTCTGTCGGCGCCGTCGCCATTCTGGCCGGCGCCGCGTCATGGGGCGCCGGCGTGGTGTATGCGCAGCGGGCGGCCATGCCGCAGAACCCGACGCTTCGCACTGCGACGACGTTGCTCTGCGGGGCCGCCTTCCTGCTGGTTGCGTCGCTCGTGGCCGGCGAGTACCACGAGGTGGCCGCTCCGTCGTGGCTGGCTCTGGGTTCGCTGGCCTATCTCATCGTGTTCGGTTCGATTGTGGCATTCACCGCCTATTATTGGCTGCTCGATCGCTACTCCGCCACGCTGGTGTCCACGCACACATACGTGAATCCGGCAGTGGCGGTGCTCCTCGGCTGGGCGTTCGGCGGTGAGGAGGTTTCGACGACGCTCGTGCTGGGGTTGGTGTTGATTGCCGGCTCGATCGCCCTCGTTGGCACCGACGCGTCGGGGTCGTCGGGAAGTTGAAGCTCGAGTCCGTGGTCAAGCCACATGTGGTACGCGATCGCGCTCGACCGCCACGCGTAGAATGACAGTCAACACCACCACGCCGCTCAGGATCCGGCGCGGAGTCAGAAATGCCGCATCACTCGCGCAGCCAGCTTGCTGGCTTCCCTGAGCCACAAGACCGAGCTCGCCACGGCGACACAAAACACCCAATCGCCGGTGCTCAGCGCAATCGTGCCAAAGGCACGCTGGAGAAACGGCACGTATACAACCAAGACCTGCAGTGCTATGGACCCGCCGATCGCGGCCCATAGCCAGCGGTTCGTGAACAAATGGACGAACGCACTTCGCTCGTCCGACCGCGCATTGACGACATTAAAAATCTGAAACAGCATGAGCGTCGTAAACGCCGTCGTCTGAGCGTACGGCAGATCGCCGGCGCCCGCGACGAATCCGCCCGGCAGCGAGGCATCGAGTACGAACAGCGTTCCCGCCGCCATGATCACGCCGACCAGGACGATCCCCCGCCACATCTGTGGCGTAATCACCCCTTCGCCCGCTGCCCGTGGCGGTTGGCTCATGAGCCCCTCGTCAGCGGGATCCATCCCGAGGGCGAGCGCGAGTGGCCCATCGGTCACGAGATTGATCCATAGGATCTGCGTCGCGAGGAGCGGCAATACGACGGCATCACCCCCTGCGACGTCGAGACCGATCTGGCCAGCCAGCAACACCCCAAAGACATCGTCATCACTTCCCCGATGTTCGAGGACAGCAGATACCAAAGAAACTTGCGGATGTTGGCGAAGATCGCGCGGCCTTCTTCCACGGCCGCGACAATGGAGGCAAAATTGTCGTCCGCGAGCACCATGTCCGCGGCCTCTTTGGACACGTCCGTCCCGGTAATGCCCATCGCCACGCCGATGTCCGCTTTCTTCAATGCGGGAGCGTCGTTCACGCCGTCGCCGGTCATCGCGACGACCGCTCCGCTGCGCCGCAACGCATCGATGATGCGCAGCTTGTGTTCGGGGTTCACGCGAGCATAGACGGACACCTCTGCGACGGTGCGCAGCGCAGCGTCCGCAGGGAGTTTTTCGAGCTCTGCGCCGGTGATCGCATGACCGTCGGTTGTGATGCCGAGTTCCTGGGCGATCACCGCAGCCGTGCGCGGGTGGTCCCCGGTGATCATCAGGGGGCGGATGCCGGCGCGCCTTGCGCGAGCCACGGCATCCTTGGCTTCGGGACGTGGGGGATCGATGATGCCGACCAGCCCCGCGAACACGAGGTCGCGTTCGAGGCGTTCATCCGGATGCGCGGCGTGCGTCGCGAGCACGTCGCCGGACAGCCATCGCCCCGCAACTGCGAGTGTGCGCAGGGCCTGACCCGCCAGCGCTTCATTCGCCCCCAGGATCTCTGCGCGCCGAGCCGGGGTCAGTGGTCGTCGCTCCTCGCCGACGAGCTCAAAGCTACACCGTGTGAGAAGCACGTCAGGCGCCCCCTTGGTAAACACGATGCCGCGATTCTCCTGTTGCATGTCGCGATGAAGAGTACTCATCAGCTTGCGCTCGGAGGAGAACGGCACTTCGCCGATGCGCGGCAGGCGCGTGTCGAGCGCCTCGGCGCTGAGACCTGCCTTTCGCGCGGCCACCAGCAGCGCACCCTCTGTCGGATCACCCTGCACCGTCCACCGCCCATCGCGTTCCTGCACGCTGGCGTTGTTTGCTCGATTCGCAATGGCAAGCGCGCGCTCGAGTTCGATGCGGCGTGGACCCTCGATGGCTCTCCCGTCCTCACACTGCACAGCCCCATGCGGGGCGTAGCCCGATCCTTCGAACCTGACACGCGCGCTCGCGGTGACGACCACGCGTACGGTCATCTCGTTCTTGGTGAGCGTGCCGGTCTTGTCTGAGGCAATGACGCTGGCAGAGCCCAGTGTTTCAACGGCGGCGAGGTGCCGCACTATGACATTTCGTCGCGCCATGCGTTGGACGCCAATGGACAAGACCGCGGTCACAACCGCCGGGAGCCCTTCCGGCACGGCCGCAACGGCCAGCGCAACGCCGAGAATCAGCACGTCGAAGAGTGCGGCACCTCGCACGTCCTCGACGAGGACGATGGTCACGATCATCACGATCGCAATGGCAATCACGACGAACCCAAGGATTTTGCCGGTACGGTCGAGCTCGCGCTGCAACGGGGTGGACTCGTCAGGAGTCTCTTTGAGGAGTCCGGCGATGCGACCCATCTCGGTACGCATCCCGGTTGCGATTACGACCGCCTTTCCGTGGCCGTAGGTCGCCGCCGTGCCGCTAAAGACCATATTGTCGCGATCGCCAAGCGGCACCTCCTCGGGAATCGCTGCGGTGTCCTTCGTAACAGGGAGACTCTCGCCCGTCAGGGCCGCTTCCGCGGTCTGGAGCGCCGTCGATTCGATCAGCCGCCCGTCGGCTGGAATCGTATCGCCTTCTTCGATGAGTACGACGTCGCCCACGACGATCTCTGCGGCCGGTATGCTACGGCGTTCGCCGCCGCGGATGACCGTCGCATCCGCGGCAGACATCGCGCGAAGAGCGGCAACCGCTGACTCCGCACGACTCCTGGACGTAGCCCATCATCGCGTTGACCAGTACGACAGCGAAAATCGCGATCGCTTCGTATGGTAATGCCGCCTCCCGCTCAGTCGCCCATAGGGCGACTGAGATCGCCGTGGCGACGAGCAGCAGGAGAACGAGCACATCCTGGAACTGCGACACAAATCGCCGCCACGGCGGGATGGGCTTCTGGGCTGCCAGCTCGTTGCGGCCATCCCGCAGGAGTCGCGTGCGCGCGTCCTGGTCCGTCAGGCCATGCTGCGCGTCTGTGCCGAGTGCCGCGACCACGTCCTCGATCCGCTGGCGGTACGCAATACTTACTGGCGCTGCGCTCTGGACGGTCGCCATGATGTCTTCTCCCTGGAGGACGCGGTAGCGGCGATGTTACAGGAGCGATCCGACACAAATTGACGGGCACATGGTGGCGAGCATGAGTGTCCATGTCCACAAGCCGTCTCGGAAGCGCGTGAAGGCGGTGCTTGCCGGGGCCGGCCGTTGGACACTCGTCATCGTCGTCCTCGGCTTCGCAGTGATCGGTTTCCTCCAGGTCACCCGCGGGATCGCCGTCCATCACGTCGAGGGCGTCGGTGCAGACGGTGTACCGATCGGCGTCAGCGAACCCCAGTTTCCGCTCGTCGTGACGATGCTCACCGGCGCGTTCCTGGCGCAGGGGCACCGCGTCGAAGTCACGTTAAACGGCGACGGCACCTACCTTCGGCTGTGGGAGGATCTCCGATCCGCGCGGCAATCTATCACGCTCCAGCTGTATTACGGCGCGCCCGGTCGCATGGCGCACACCCTGGGTGAGATCCTGCGCGAACGGGCCGCGGCGGGGGTGCGTGTGTTCATCCTCTACGACGCGTTCGGGACGGTGGACATTCCGTCCGACGAGCTGGGCGCGCTACGAGCCGCCGGCGTGCGGGTCGAGCCCTTTCGTCCGATTCGGTTATCGACGCTCCATCTCGCGCAGAACCGCTCGCACATTCGAGGCATCGTCATCGATAGCCGCATCGGATGGACCGGAGGCTTTGGCATCGACGATAAGTGGTTTGGCGATGGCCGCAGCAACGGCTCGTGGCGAGAGACGAATGTCCGCTTCGAGGGTCGGCGGTCCGCCAACTCCAGGCAGCATTCGCGGCGGCGTGGGCGGAGGCGACCGGCGTGCTATTCACCGGCCGGGCAACGCTAGAGTTTCATGAGAATGGTGTGACGGCCGGATTGCTATCCACCGCGCCGACTCTGGGGAGCACCGCTGCGGAGCGATTCTTCGCGCTTTCCATCGCGGGTGCTGGATGTGCGCATTCTCACCGCTGGGCCCCGTACCGATGTCAATATCGTCCGGTCGGCGGGACGTGCGTCGGTACGACGCACTGCTCAGTGCGGGCGTGCGCGTGTACGAATGGCAGCCGACGACGCTGCACGCGAAGACGTTCGTCGTCGACGGCGAGTGGTCCACCCTGGGTTCGATGAACTTCGACAACCGATCGATGGCGCTCAACGACGAGTCAACCCTCATGGTGCTGGATGCCACCATCGGGCAGCAGATGAACCAGATGTTCTTCGACGATCTCCGACATGCCCAGGAGATCACCGCTGCGGAGTTTCGTCAACGATCGTGGACGGAACGAATCGCCGAGCGTGGGGCAAACCTGATGCGGAGGTTGTTCTAAGCAAAGGAGCGGCATGATGCCATTTCCGTGGACTCGATTTGATGCCGGACCGAGTGTGCTCCTGCTCTCGCTGGCTGGGCTTGTCGTTGTATTCGCCCTGACGCCGGATGGCGCGTCTCTGCGGGCGCAAGGCCAGCCTCGCTTCCCGGGGAAGTTGTCGCCCTTTTCAAACGACTCGATGTCCTTCACCGCGGCAAGGTAGCGGGCGATCGGCGCGTTGATCCAGTTCGAGTCGCCCAAAATATGTGGGTGAACGACCGAAGCTTTCACGAACACAGCAATGACGGCGGCAGCTATTACAACGGTGGCTATATATAGCGGTGGCTATTACGCTCGCGGCGGATTATTCGCCACTGGCCTGTTCGGCTGGCCGGTCTTCGTGGAATCGAGCGAAAGGTGGAATCGTCGCCTAGCGCCTACGCCGTACTAAACTGTTCCGCCACTCCAGGCTTACGCGTCGCAGGCTCCGCCGCCAGTCATCCCGCTGCAGCGCGCGGTCGTCAGCCGTCACAAGCACGCTCGAACGGCACTAGGATCGCATCGCTGCCACCAGATGCTTCGACCCTGATCCCCACCGGGAGACCGACTGGATAGCCTGTGTGAATGGAATGTCGACGAGATGCACGCGTTCCCGACTGAGAACGTAGACAGCTCCGGCGAACAGTGTTGGTACTGACGGCACGAACACTGTGAAGCGGCCGTCGTCGAATTCCTCGACGATGAACGCCGGGACGAGGGCATCCTCGATTTCGGCGAGCGCCGGCTTCCACATGTTCTCCTCACCTCCTCCTGCCAGCCGCTGTGTAAAGCTGCGAAACAGAGCGTAGCCGGGGAGTCGTACAAAGAACGACCTCTCCATGCGCTCTCGGACTACTCGTCCTGCCCGCGTACGCACGGCAGCGCCGACGACAGAGCAGATAATCAGCACTGCCAACAGAGCCAAGGCGTTTTCAGCCGGCAATGTTTCCGGGAACAACGCCGCGATCGGCCGCACCAAGCCCACCACCGACTGCATACCCTTGAGCAGCACCAATACGGCCAGGTAGAACGGCAACAGGACGAGGACGCCACCGACCACTACGCTGACAGCGAATTCGCGTGCATATCTCATTTCTCAGCCTCCCGTGATCGCATCATTCTGGTCCAGGAGTCGGACCTTCTATAGCGGACACGTCACTCCTCGCCAGTGAAGGGTTCGTTGTCATCGTCTCGGAGCGGTCAAACGTCCCAAAGCACCGGAACGGGCGAGGAAGTTCTCGAAAAGGCATGCGCGACAGAGCTGCCTAACGAGGCATGCAACCAACTGAGCCGTCGTTCCACGAGCGGCGCTGCCGAGGCCGCCTGGCGATCACTCGCAGAGAGGAGTGTCCCGGATACATAGCTAATCGGCCGCCCCCGCCGCGAACGCCAGCGACTTCGTTCAAACGGCTCTATCGGCAGTGAATCGGCGACGGCAAATCCAGGAACACGACTGCCCGGGCAAATGGCACGTGGCGCATCTGGAAGGCGGGCGAATGTTTCGCGGACGGCCGCCGAGCCCATCCTGGTAGCCCGCAAGCACCACGTCGAAGTCCACAGGAGGAATTCGTCCCAGCTGCCGCCACGTCTCCGTCAGCTTGTCGCGGCATGCGGCGCAGACCGCCGCATGGGTTAGAAGCCCGTCGAGCTCCTCGATCGGCAGAGATCCCGCTAGATAATCCGCAATGTGCGCCGTGGCGTCTTGGCATTCCATGATTGGTCCCAGCAAGCCTCTGAACTCATAGCCCGAGCCGGTCACGGCAGCGCCGGCTTGGTCGGCCCGTCAGTACTTTCCTAAAGCGGAAAGCCATTTGTAGTTGAATCGGCTCATAACCTCGTCAACGGCTCCCATTGGACCTAAGATTAACCCGCCTATCAAGCCGCGGACCAGCCTTCGGCAATATCAAAGACCGCCACACACACAGCTCATGTCGTATTTTCTGCTTCAGCCCGTTCTCTGCCTCATTCACGGCGTTCATCGAAGTGTGACTCTGCGGCCCAGGGCTCTGGACAACTGATATCACCGTGGAAACAGGAAGCGCATCTCCAGGCGGAACCGCCAGCTGGCGCCGGCGTCCGGGCTGGCGCTCGTCGGGCCGGCCGCGAGCGCGAAGCTGACAGGCCGCCTGCCGAGCAACGTCACCTTGCTGACTTGGAAGAGGAGCGGCGACGTCCACGCCTGGTCCGCCTCCCAGTTGCCGGTTGCTTCCATGTTCACCCTACCGAGAGGCCGCTTCCGAGGTTGTAAAGACAAACGGGTTCAGAAACGTCGAGTTGACGTCGTCGCGGTCGTTGGCTCCGCTCACCGACCAGATGTGGTTGAAGAGGATGCCGAGCGTCCATGGGCCGGGCTGCGTGAGTGCGACGACCGACGTGCGAGTCCAGACCGAGCTCGGAGAGCGTTCCTGTCGATCCGGCGCGAGCGGGCCGAGGCCGAATTTCTCGGAGCCGAGTGCGGAGTGGGTCGCCGCAGGCAGAAGGAAGACAGGGCCAGCGCCCCAGGTGATGCGACCGGATGCCGCAGGCGAGAAGAACGCGGTCGCAACGATGTCGGCCAGCCCATTGATCCGGACATCAGTCGATTCGGGTTGAGACGTCAGCGGCATGATGACGCGCAGAATGATATTCGTAGTCTTGGTGATCCCGAACGGCATGACCGGCTGAATGTTGAGCACGGTGCCGACGGCGTCGCGGTCGCCCAGGCCGAAGTCCCAGTTGCCCTAAACGGGAGACTGATCAGGCTCGCGATCGGGTTCTGCGTCTGCTTCGCCAGTTCATCGGCGGTCTGTGCGGCGGCAAGAGAGGGCAGCACGAACATCGATACCGCACTCAGCAAAACCCTCGTCGTCCACGTTCTCATGTCGTCCTTTCCAGCGGAGACACCTAGAGGGACCTTCCGCAAGGCGCGCAGGTGACTTTCGGTGAGGACTATCGCGGCGAGCCCCTTCATCATCGGGCCTTCTTGGAGCGGGCACGTGCCGGCACCGCCGGGGCTATTGTTGCAGGCGCTTCTCCGTGAACCGAGACTGCCCGTCGTTCTCGAGAAACTCGACGATCTCCGCTGCCGGCCGATCGGGCGTGACCACCAGGCCCCGCGCCTCGAATTCGTGGAAGACGCGGACCCAGGGAAAGTCCTCGACCCGCTGCGCCAGTGCGTTCCCCTGCATCGCCGTGTCGACGGGCCCCGGCTCGTAGCTGAGAATCGCGGCGTCGCGCGACGGGACGCCGGCAGGAGGCTCGTCGAGCTCCGCCGCGGCCACCATGCCGATCATCCGCAGCGCGGCCTTGCTCGCGCAGTAGGCCATCACCCCGCCAAACCCGCGCACCGCCGCGCCCGACGACACATTGACGATCCGGATCGCGGCGTCCACGGGCGCGTGGCGCAGCACGAACCCCATCAGCCATGCCGGCGCCGCTGTGTTCAGACAGTACACGTCCGCCCAGATCGGACAGATCGATCATCTCGAATGGCCGCAGCGGTCCGGTCATGGCCGGTTTGTTCAGAGGCCGGTGCGCCCGCAGCCCGTGAGGAGCGGGCCGACCTCCTCCGTCACCCTCGCGGTGACTGTCGCAAGGTCCCTCAAGTCGATCTGCACGTGCCGGTAGCGCTCGTCCGCGAGCGGCGATTCACGCGCGAGCCCGACGACAGTCCAGCCGCCGGCCAAGAGGTGACGGGCCACGGCGACTCCGATGCCAGAGGTCGTGCCGCTCACCAGGGCGAGCCGCGCCGGGCTCGCGGCCATCACGTCCGGGCCTCGGCTGCGCCAGTCGACTCTTTCGCACGCCACTTCAGATAGAGCGATGAGATAACTATGTAAAGGATGATGTATGGAACGACCACCGGCAATGTTCTCTCCCCACTGAAGTTCAACAGGCCGATAGTCATTGCCAATCCGGTATTGCGTTCGCCGCTTTCAATTGCCAGCGTAGTGCGCTCTTGCGCGTCGCGAGGACCAAGCACGTGACCCAGGCCAATATTCACGACGATGAAAATGATCATGACGACATAGGACCAGGCATTCATCTTCAATAGCAGACTGTACGTTCCTATAATGAAAAGAACCGCCACCACAACTAGTCCGATTTCGAAAATCCTGCTAAGTGGCGGTTCGATCCGGCCAGCTACCTTTGGAAAGACTGCCCCGAACACCATCCCCACAACGACTGGAAGAAGAACGGCTTGCACGACCGTTTTGCCAACCTGAAACACACTAACCTCAGCTTGGAAACCCAGCACTTCTGATAAGAGGTATAGAACTGCCGGCACGGTGATGATCGCGAGGAGCGCGAGACTCAGGTGCAGGGCGCCCAGGTACGCAGGGCTCCCTCCATTCTTGTAAATATTGCGGAGTTGGAACGTGGCGGCCGGTGACGCCGCAAGAATCGCTAATCCGATAACTATCCCAGGCGAAGGCTCGAGTAGAAAGATGATCGCCAGTGCGGCGATAGGGACCAGCACGAGAACGACAACAAGCGAGCGCAACATCACGAGCGGACGGTCCTTGAAAGTCGCCAAACCCCCGCCGAGTTTGAGTCTTAGACCCTGGGTGAACATCGTTCCCATCACCACAAGCGGCAGGCCGATTCTTATGATATTGGCGAGCATTTCTTGAGTCCTTCACCCCGCTGCAGCGGGGTCGTCAGCCGTCACACGCACGCTCGAAACGGCACTAGAAGAGCCACTGGAACTGGGGATGGATGCCGAATCCACTGTTGGGCAACCTCCCCGTGGCGGTTGGGTCCTTGTACTCCGTTTTACGGAAGGCAAACTCCACCCCGATGCGGAATTTCTTCGTCTCCCCCCCTATATCCCAGAGCAGAGTGTTAAAGAAGACTCTGTTGTAGGTCCGCCCGAAGAGGGTATCGGGGAGGCCCGTGATGTCATTGTCATTGGGATCGTCGATAAAAATACCGGTGTGATTGTGCAGGTCTGGCGTCAGGTAGACGTATCCCTCGACCCAGCCGCCCGTGGAGCGGATCGCCTCCCAGGTCACGGCATCGAGTGTTTGGATGACGCCGCCACCCATTTGTCCAAGTCCCTGCCCGGTGTACACTTCACCCTTGAATCCGAAGCGCTCTGCCAGGTTCACTCGAAAGTCGAGATTGACTCCCCACGTGTCAGAAACAACCCGTCGCGGAGGCTCGACGGAGGTCCTGCGAAGCTGGCCTACCACGCCTGAGAAGCCGATCTCCACGGGACGCTGCGTCAGCAGGCCGATGCGCGCCGGCTTTCCCAAACCAAAAGCAATGCGTCCTTCCACGTTCGGCCAACCGTTATCCTCGTCCAGCTGGACGTCCGGAGTGTTGATGGAATTTAGCGGCTCGCTTAACGCCCCCTGCAAAGTCAATTGGGAGTCGCTGCCCAACTTCAGGAAACGCTCCACCCGGACCTGGCCCTTGATGGTGTTACCGATCGGCGTACCATCGGCGGTAAAGGGCAGAACCGTCGGCAGGTTCGGAGCGAAGACATCCAATTGCAGACCCGCGGCGAACCTCCACTGATCGTTGAACAACTCGCCGTACGATTGCGTCAGCATGAACCCATTACGGTCTGCAAAGATATTGGTGTTGTCGACAAACACCGCCGATATCTTCCCCCCGGAATGGAACGTCCCGATATCGGGTCCGGTGAAGTGAAACCCGATCATCGAATTCCGAGCGTTTAGAGCGATGGTGGCCTCCCTAAATCCGCCGGGAATCTTCGGAACCAGAAAAGCCGGCATACCGGGCCCCTGGGTCCGCGCCGAGTCGTAATAGGCGTCCAGCCTGACCGCCCCGAAAATTTCGATCTTGAAGTCTCCCTTGGTCCAACTCAAATCCTGCTTTGTCGCCACGGGCAGCAGCACGCGCCCCGGCTCGCCTTCTCCCGGACGCTCGACGTGGATCGCGAGCCACCGCGGCTCGCCGGAGGCGAACAGTTCCGGCGGCAGTCCCTCGGGCCGCGTCAATCCCAGGAGCAGCGTAAATCGTCCGTCGGGATTCACCGCGACCTTCTGCGTTTCCTGCCAGAGTGGCACGCCGCCGGTTGCCTCGCCGTAAATCGACAAGGTCATCGTTTCGACCGGCGCGGGCGGCTTGCCATCGGCCGGGCTGAAAGAGCCGGTGACGCGCACGAACGGCGGCAAGCTGGTCAGGGTCGGCGACTGGCCGCGCGCCGGCGCCGCCGAGACCGCGAGGATGCAGACCGACAAGATGAATACTCGAGCGAGAAACACGCGCACGGAATTCTCCTGCTGGCCGCGAGACCTGCTGTCATCGCGCAATCGCGACGCGATAGGTTGGACATTGCTCATGCTCAGTGATTGGAGACTACGGGATCAGACTGCTTGAGATAGCGGATGTTGAAGGCGACCGTGATCCGGTCCGTCGATTCCTCGTTCGGCTGCACCCAGTGCGTCAGATAGGACGGAAACACCAGGAGATTTCCCGGTTTCGGGTTGATTATGAACTTGCGATTGAAGCAGGCGGCGCCTTCGATCGTGTAGGCGTTGGCGTTGACGCGCGGGTCGAGGAACTCGATCGCGCCGCTGCGCCCCTCCGGCGGCACGCTGGCATAGTAGACGCCGGATAACGCGAACCCTGAGTGATCATGCGGCGCGTTGAAAGCGCCAGGCGGGTTGACGTTGATCCAGCCCTGGCAGAGCGCCCGGTTCGCGGCGAAATCGAAATGGGGCGAAAGCCACCGGGTGGTCTCCTGCACCGCCTCCAGGATGTGCGCGCGTAACGCCGTGCATCCGGGCTCGGTGCGACCGAAGAAATCGTCCTCGGAGTGCCAGCCCTCGCGATTACTTCTGGTCACTCCGGGCGAACGCGCGCGCATCGCCTGCGCCTCCTCGACCAGCTGCCGATTGAGGACTTCGCAATCCTGGACTTGGAAGAGCATCATCGGCGAGGCGAACGCCGGCTCCACTTGGGTCAACGTGATCGTGCTCATGAACGTTCGCCGTGCTCCTGCGAGGATGCCAGCCGCATTCGCTGCACGGCATCTTCGCAGCGCACAGAACGACGGTTGCTCAATCCACGAAGGGCTGGCTGTAGAGCGGGCGCTCCTTTTCGCTGGCCAGCCGCGCCATGCCGTGGCTTGGCAAAGTAATCCCAGCGCGCGCTCGGCGTGAACACGCCGGTCACCGCCGCGTTGACGAGGGCCGGCGGGTTCCCGAAGATCCAGGCCATGCCGAAGCCGCCGCCAAGCTTCACGTACTTGAAGCTGTCGGTGGCGATGGTGATGCCCTGCGGGTAGTGCCGGACCGGGTTCATGCACATGCAGGTCTGGTGGAAGATCTTGCCACCGGCCTCCTCGATGATCTGGGCGTCTCCGTATTGGTGAGCCATGTAGTAGTTGGCTGTGTCCGTCTGCACCCACAGCATCACTCCCGGCTTCACCTTCTTGCCCTTCACCAGGCGGGCGATCTCACGGACCTCTTCAAAGGTCGCGACCGGACAACCGAAGATGACGATGTCCACCGGTTTCGCCCGTTCCGGTCCGGGCGCCGGCGCGATGTTGTTGATATGGCGGAACATCTCGACGACATCGTCCATGGTGACCGTGAACCGCTCGGGGTTCTTCGGCATCTTGCCCTTGAAGGCGGCCTCCAGCGTCGGGGACTCCGGCGTATAACCCATCAGGTGCATGATCGGGTCGTTCATGCCGGGGGAGCAGGCGGAGACGATCTGCTTGGTCGCCGTCGGCCCCATCTTCTTGGGCAGGTTGAGCACGGCCATGATCCGGTTCTCCGCCTTTTCGGCGAGGCAGGCGCCCAGGGCCGCCCAGTCCCCGGCGCCCTGCATGTTGTCCCGGGTCTCGTCATCCAGCTCGACGATGCATTTGGCCGCCCGATTTTCGTCGAGGTGGGTACCGTACTTGGGCAGGCAGCCGGTGTAGGCGGCGTAGACCGTGTTGATGGGGGATTCCCGATTGGTGCGGGCGCCGATGATGGTGTTGATGTAGGCCGCGGCAGCTCGATTCGGAGCTGGCGCAGTACTCTCCCATCTTGGGGATGCACGTGTTGACTTGCGGTTGGCACGACATCCAATTGAGCCAGCCATGCTCCGCCAGCTTGTCGTAGCCCGCCTTGAGGCCTGCAACCATTTCCGGGTCGACCTTGAAGCTGCCCTTGCCCGGAAGCTCGAAGTTCCAGGGATAGCCCTTCTCTTCGACCTTGTCGAACTGCGCCAGGTACGGATCGTTGCCGCACTGGGTGCCCGTGTCGTCCGCGACATGGGCGTCCTTCATCGCGAAGATCGGATCGTAGAGCGGGCTGTGTCCCAAGTCATACATCTCGAGTTTCTTCTTCGTCTCGGGCTTCTGGCGATCGTTCGAGTAAATGGGACAGCAGTTGAGGACGAGGACGAGATCCACCATTTCGGTGGCCTCGATCGCTTCGCCGAAGTCCACCAGCTTCTCCATGCAGAACTTCTTGGTGTCGCCAAGCTTGCCGTCGAGCATCTCTTGTTGGTGTGTCGTGAGTTTCATCGCCATGGTTATCTTCCTTCGATGGATTGCGTTTCCAATGTCGCTGGAGCGGACTACTGCTTGCGCGTGATCGTGACCGTCGCCACGGCCGAGTGCGCGGCCCTCCGATTCTTCCGCTCAATCTATGAAGGGCATGCTGTAAAGCGGGCGTTCCTTTTCGCTTTCCAGCCGCTCCTTCCGTGGCTGGGCCCAGTAATCCCAGCGCGCGCTCGGCGTGAACACGCCGGTCACCGCCGCGTTGACGAGCGCCGGCGGGTTCCCGAAGATCCAGCTATTCCCGAAGCCGCCTCCGAGCTTGCAGTACTTGAAGCTGTCCGTGGCGACTGTCAAGGGCCGCGGATAGTGACGGAACGGGGTCATCACCATGCAGGT
Source organism: uncultured Acidobacteriota bacterium (assembly GCA_963807105.1). GTDB lineage: Bacteria > Acidobacteriota > Vicinamibacteria > Vicinamibacterales > UBA2999 > DASPWV01. Next base: position 853,255 of record CAWEAM010000005.1, read on the forward strand.
CTGGTGGTAGATCTTGCCACCGGCCTCCTCGATGATCTGGGCGTCTCCGTAATGGTGAGCCATGTGGTAGGAGGGTGTGTCGGTCTGCACCCACAGCATCACCCCCGGCTTCACCTTCTTGCCCTTCAGCAGGCGGGCGACCTCGCGGACCTCTTCAAAGGTCGCGTGCGGACAACCGAAGATGACGATGTCCACCGGTTTCGCCCTGTCCGGGCCGGGCGCCGGCGCGATGTGGTTGATATGGCGGAACATCTCGACGATATCGTCCATGGTGACCGTGAACCGCTCGGGGTTCTTCGGCATCTTGCCCTTGAAGGCGGCCTCCAGCGTCGGGGACTCCGGCGTATAGCCCATCAGGTGCATGATCGGGTCGTTCATGCCGGGGGAGCAGGCGGCGACAATCTGCTTGGTCGCCGTCTGGCCCATCTTCTTGGGCAGGTTGAGCACGGCCGGAATCCGGTTGAGCGCCTTTTCGGCGATGCAGGCGCCCAGGGCCGCCCAGTCCGCGGCGCCCTCCACGTTGTCCCGGACCTCGTCGTCGAGCTCGACGATGCATTTGGCCGCCCGATTTTCGTCGAGGTGGCTGCCGTACTTGGGCAGGCAGCCGGTGTAGGCGCAGTAGACCGTGTTGATGGGGGATTCCCGATTGGTGCGGGCGCCCAGGATGGTGTTGATGTAAGCAGCGGCGCTCGATTCGGAGCTGGCGCAGTACTCGCCCATCTTGGGGATGCGCGTGTTTGCCCAAGGGTTACACGACATCCAATTGAGCCAGCCATGCTCCATCAGCTTGTCGTGGCCCGCCTTGAGACCTGCAACCATTTCGTCGTCGACCTTGAAGGTGCCCTTGCCCGGAAGCTCGAAGTTCCAGGGGTAGCCCTTCTCTTCGACCTTGTCGAGCTGCGCGAGGTACGGATCGTTGCCGCACTGGGTGCCCGTGTCGTCCGCGACATGGGCGTCCTTCATCTTGAAGATCGGATCGTAGAGCGGTCCGTGTCCCAGATCGTACATCTCGAGTTTCTTCTTCGTCTCGGGCTTCTTACGATCTTCCACGAAGATGGGACAGCCGTTGAGGACGAGGACGAGGTCCACCATTTCCTTGGACTCGACTGCGTTCGCCGAAGTCCACCAGCTTCTCCATGCAGAACTTCTTGGTGTCGCCCTGTTTGCCGTCGAGCATCTCTTGTTGGTGTGTCGTGAGTGTCATGGCCATGGCTGATCTTCTTTCGATGGATTGCGCTTCCAATGTCGCTGGAGCGGACTACTGCTTGCGCGTGATCGTGACCGTGGCCTTCTGCCCTACCTTCGGCGCGTCGATTTCCACCCAGTCGCCGGTCTTGATCGTCGTGATCGGGTCCTGGTCCAAGGCATCGATGGCGGGGATTCCTCCGGCGATGGCTCCACTGATGTCGATATCGTGGACTTTCTGGCAGATGATGGCCGCAGGGCCGTGATGGGACTGCGTGCACTTGTAGTACAGGCTGATGGCGCCGGTGGTGGAGCCCATCACCGTGGGATAGACCACGACCTTGCCAATGATGCTTTTGCCCTGGAGGTCGGCCCCGGGCACCAGGACGATGCCGTCCTCGTTGCCGACGTGGTTGAACGCCCACCCCATTCGTTGGCGGTTCACCGCTGCTTCGCCGGCGGCCTTTCCTTTCGACCGGGCGATGCCGGTCAACACGATCTTTTGTTCCATGACATGCTCCTCTAAGGTCTCGGCGCCTATCGTTCGCGTCTTTTGATGCGTCGTAACTGGTTAGCTCTAGCCGTGGCCCCCCGCACTCACGCATCTGCGGATCACGTCGAGGACGTCGGCACCAGAATCGGTCTTTCGGAAGTACGCGGCGGCACCCGGCACCTGTGCCCTCGCGCGGGCGTTGAGATGCTCATGAGCGCTGATGAAAATGAACGGCGTTGAACACCCCTTTGCCAAGAGGCGCTCGGCGAGCTCGATGCCCGACATGCCGCCGAGCTCGATGTCGAGGACCAGACAGTCGAACTGCGGATGCTTGGTGTCCGCGAGCAACGCCTCCGCCGAGGCATACGTAATCGGTTGAAAACCCGCCGCCCGCAGGAGCCGGCCGAATGATCGGCACAGCTCTTCATCGTCATCGACGACGGCGACGTAAATGGGTGCTGCAGGCACATCGGGCTCGGATGTGCACTTTAAGCCCGGGGGCTTCTGCCGGCTACAGCCCTTTGGGGACAGGTCGATGGCGGGGCCGTGAAGATGCCGGCCTCGAGCGACAGCTGCGTGAGTTCCGCGACCGACTGCACGCCCAGTTTCGTCGTCACCGCCGTGCGATGCCGCTTCACGGTCCGCTCATGGACGCCAAGATCGGCGGCGATCTGTTTGTTGAGCCGGCCCCGCACGACATGAGACAGCACTTCGAGCTCATGCGCGGTGAGCGTGTCGAAGCGCGCGCGCAACTCGCGCAGACGGGCCCGCTCTGCGCGGTCGCGTGCATCGCGCGCGAGGGCGCGCTTCACCGCGTCGAGCAGGTGTTCCTTCGGTGCACGCTTTTCCAGAAAATCCACCGCCCCCTCACGCATCGCACGCACGCTCGACGGAATGTCACCGTGGCCCGTGAGGAAGAGGATCGGCAGCGGGTTGCGAGTCCGCGCGAGCGCGGCTTGCAGATCGAGTCCGTTCATTCCTGGCATCTGCAAATCGGCCAGCACACAGCCCGGCGCGTCCGCATCGCACGCGGCGAGCAGCTCGCTCGCTGACGAAAACGTCTTGACCGCGAACCCGCTGGCCCGCAGCAGCCGCGAGATCGCCGCCAGGAATGACTCGTCGTCATCCACGATCTGAATCGTGGGCTCGGGGACACTCATTCCGCGGCGGCCTCCTCTGCGATCGGCAGCGTGAAACGAAGCGTTGCGCCGCCGCCGTGGTTATTCTCTGCCCACAGCTGCCCGCCGTGCGCCTCGACGATCGTCCGCGAGATGGGCAGGCCCATGCCCATCCCGTTGGGCTTCGTGCTGAAAAAAGGATCGAAGACGCTCGCGAGTATATCGGCGGGGATACCGGGGCCGGTGTCGCCCACCGCGACCTCGACAATCCGCGACCCGCCTGGCCGCGCCGTCACCGTGACGCGCCGATCTTCCTGGTTCGCCTCGTTGACGGCATCCATGCCGTTGAGCACGAGGTTGAGCAGCACTTGTTGAAGATGCACGCGGTCGCCACGCACGGGCGCGCAGATCGCCCGCAATGTCCACGTCCAGCTTCACGTGTCGTGACACGGCATCCGCGCGCATGAGCGTCACGACGTCGCCGATGACGTCGCCCACATCCAGTCGAATGACCTCGAGCTCGTGACGCTTGAGCAGCGCCCGCATCCGGTCGATCACCGCACCCGCACGCTGGTCGTTCTTGATGATGTCGGCAAGACTCGCGCGAATCTCGTCGAGGTCCGGCGATGCACTCTGCATGAACAGCTCCGCCGCCTCGGCATTGCGCAGGATCGCGCCGAGCGGCTGATTGA
>CAWEAM010000006.1:0-802407 GCA_963807105.1 uncultured Acidobacteriota bacterium
GCCGACTGTCTCGGCTTCAACGACGCGATCGATCAGACCGGCGTCAGCGATCTGGTGATCGTCGGCGCGGGGCCGGCGGGGCTGGCCGCCGCCGTCTACGGCGCGTCCGAAGGTCTGGACGTGCTCGTGCTTGAATCGGGCTCGCCCGGTGGTCAGGCTGGCGCGAGCTCCAGGATTGAAAACTATCTCGGATTTCCGACCGGTATTTCAGGGTTGGACCTGACAGGGCGCGCCTACGCGCAGGCCCAGAAGTTCGGCGCACAGATCCTGATCGCGAAAGGCGCGACGAAACTCGGCTGTGATCAGCAACCGTATGAAGTTCACCTGGCCGAGCGATCAAGCGTCCGGGCGCGCGCGGTGATCATTGCGACGGGCGCTGAGTACCGTCGGCCCGCGCTCGCGAACCTGTCGCAGTTCGAAGGCGCCGGCGTGTACTACACCGCGATGCCGATGGAGGCGCAGCTCTGCATCGGCGAGGAGGCCATCGTCGTAGGCGGCGGCAATTCGGCGGGCCAGGCCGCCGTCTTCCTGGCGCAGACCGCGAAGCGGGTCTTCATGCTGGTTCGCCGCGAGGGGTTGGCAGACACGATGTCGCGCTACCTCATTCGACGAATCGAAGACAACCCCGCGATCGTCCTGAGGACGCACACGCAGATCGTTGGGCTGGAGGGGGATGGGCATCTCGAACGAGTCCAGTGGCGCGACGACCGAGCTGGGAACGTCGAGACCAAAGACATCCGACATGTGTTCATGATGACTGGAGCCATACCGAACACCGGTTGGCTCGAGCGATGCGTGGCGCTCGATGGCAAGGGATTCATCAAGACGGGGCCGGACCTGTCGCAGGACGATCTGGCGTCGGCGGGTTGGCCGCTGAGCAGGCCGCCTTACCTTCTCGAAACCAGTCGACCCGGCGTCTTTGCGGTCGGCGACGTGCGGGGCGGCAATGTCAAACGCGTCGCCTCTGCGGTCGGCGAAGGATCCATTGCCATCGCATTTGTTCACCAGGTACTCCGTCAATAGGCAGGCCGGCCGAAGAGGAGGAGCGTGCCCACACCGGTTTCCAAAAACGAGTTCGTCGCGTGGGGGACGCCGCGGGCGCGCTGGGTTCTGCTGGCCACCGTGCTGGGATCGGGCATTGCGTTTCTGGACGCCACGGTGGTGAACGTGGCGCTGCCGACGATCGGGACTGAGCTCAACGCGAGCGTCGCCGGCTTGCAATGGATCGTCAATGGCTACACGCTCACGCTCGCGTCGTTGATCCTGATCGGCGGTTCCCTGGGTGATCGGTTCGGGCGTCGGCGGATCTTTCTCCTGGGAATCGTGTGGTTCGCCACCGCGTCGCTGCTCTGCGCCGTGTCACCGACCTCCGAGGCACTGGTGGCCGCGCGCGCGCTCCAGGGTATCGGGGGCGCGTTACTCACGCCAGGCAGCCTCGCGATCCTTCAGGCCTCGTTCGCATCCGGTGACCGCGGACGAGCGGTCGGCGCATGGTCGGGGCTGTCGGGAATCGCCGCTGCGATCGGCCCGTTTGTCGGCGGGTGGCTCATCGGCCTGGCGTCGTGGCGTCTGATCTTCCTGATCAACCTGCCGCTGGCGGTCGCGGTGGTTGCCGTGGCGATCCGGCACGTTCCCGAGACGCGAGATCCCAGCGCCGTCCGCGGCATCGACGTCGCCGGCGCGGCACTGACGGCCGTCGGACTGGCCGGAGTGACCTGGGCGCTCATCGAGGCCGGCGAGCGCGGCGCGACCGTGGGTGTGGTGTCGGCCGGTGTCGTCGGCCTCGCGTCGCTCGCCGGTTTCGTCGTCGCGGAGCGGAATGTCCGGCACCCGATGTTGCCGCTCGATATCTTCCGATCGCGGCAGTTCACCGCCGCCAACCTCGTCACGTTCATCGTCTATGCCAGTCTCGGCATCACGTTCTTCCTGTTAGTGGTGCATCTTCAGCAGGTCCTCGGGTACTCGCCCCTGCAGGCGGGCGTCGCGACGCTGCCCGTCACCGCCCTGATGCTGGTCTTGTCCGCGCCGGCCGGCCAGCTTGCCGATCGCATAGGTCCCCGCCTGCCGATGACCATCGGGCCTCTGAGTATCGCCGCTGGGCTCGCGCTGCTGAGCCGTGTGACCGCGGAGGCCACCTACGTCGGCGCCGTGCTGCCGGGAGTACTCGTGTTCGGCCTCGGGCTGTCGCAGACCGTCGCTCCGCTGACCGCCACCGTACTTGCTGCGGCGGCCACGAGATACGCCGGTGTTGCGTCTGGCGTCAACAATGCGATCTCGCGCGGCGCAGGCCTCCTCGCCGTTGCGGTGATTCCGGGGCTCACTGGTCTCACCGGCCATGCCTATCGCGACCCGGCTGTCTTCGCGAGGGGCTTTCGCGCGGCGATGCTCATCAGCGCCGCGCTCGCGGCAGCGGGCGGCATTCTTGCCTGGTTCCTCATCCGCAACGACGCCCCCGGCCGCGCGGATGCCGACCCGGCGGCCAGGCTCGATCGGCGCCACTACTGTGCCGTCGACGGCACGCCGCTGGCCACAGAGCGCGACGCGACGAAGGCGACGCGCCCGGTCGCCTGACGCTCTGCGCTCTCGCGCGCCAAATCACCGAGTGTCGACAGGCCCCGAGCGCGTGGCGCGGAGAGGCCGCTAAGCGATTGAGGGAGCACGCTTGGAAAGCGAATCCGGCCGAGCGACTACTTGGCGTAGACGGTGTCAGTTGGCCCATACCCGGTAATGCTTACGGTCGCCCCTTCTGGACCCGTCCGCGCAAAGTGCGATTCGCCCGCCGGTTCGGTGTAAAACGCGCCAGGCGGCAGCGCCTTGACGAGTGCCTGTTCGTTCTTGGGCCCGTACCCGAAATACCACAGCCCACTGATGACGACGGCCGTGCGCGTATCCCGATGCGTATGCGCCTGGATGACCGTATTCGGCGCAACTTTCAACTCGATTGTGTACAGGCCAGACTTCGTCGGGTCGCCGAACAGCACTCGCGTTGTGACGGCCGGCAATCCTGACGTGCCGGCGCCGGCGCTCTCACTCGGCAGCGCCTCGATCTCCTTCGGTGTCAGACGTCTCTTCACCTGACTGTCTTGAGCCGTGGCCAAAACACTCAATGCGAGGAGCGATATCACGCACAACAGTGGTCCACAACGCAGTCGATCCATGCTCACTGCTCCTTCTTCAAGAATCCGGTGATCACCGCGATCGCCTGCTGCGGCTGCTCTTCCATGATCCAGTGCCCGGAGTTGGCAATGACAGCCCCTTGGACGTTGCTCGCGATCGCTTCGACCTCTGTCTTCATCGCGGCACCGTAGGAATGATCTCCGCCGATCGCCAACACCGGCATGCGGAGTTTCCCCACCTTTGCAAACAGGGCCTTGTTCTCCTCGGCATCTTTCGAGAAGGCGGCAAACTGCCCGCTGAAGGCGTTGTGAATCGCGCCTGGTCTCGCGTACAGCGCCGCATAGTGGCGACGCGTCTGCTCGTCGATGCCGGCGGGATTGGCGGAGAGTTCGTTATAGAAGCGGTCGAGCAGGATTCGCTCGCGCCCGGCAACGAGCCGCTCGACGTCGGGGCCGCGAAAGTTGAAATGCCACACCCGGGGGTTCAGGAGCTGCTGCTCCCAGGTGCCAAGCCCGGGAAAAGGTGCGTCCATCACGGCCCACCTGTCCACGCGGTCGGGGAACTGCGCGGCGAGCGCATAACCCACCATGTTGCCGATGTCATGCGTCACGAGCGAGACCCTGCTTGCTTTGAGCTCATCAAGGATCCTCGCGATGTCGCGAGCCTGACTCGTCTTCTCGTACCCGCCTTCTGGATGCGACGACAATCCCATGCCGCGAAGATCGGGGACGATGACGGTGTGATCCTTGACCAAGATCTCAGCGAGAGGCTGCCACATGTCGCCGGTGTCGCCGAAGCCGTGCAACAGCAGCACGGCCGGACCCGACCCGCCGACGCGAACGTGCAACGTGCCTCCCGTCACCGCCATCTCGCGCGCCTTGAAGTTCGCCGAGAACGGCTTGACCTCGGCGAATGCCCGAGCGGGGACGCCTCCAACGAGCGCCGCGGCGAAGAGCCACGCGAGCACGGGTGCGGAAGACTTGCAATGAGGTCGGTTATCTGTGCGAGCCATGCGCTGTTTGTACCTCCGAAAATCAGTCATCGGCGCCTGATTTGGCACCGCCTGGAAGCCGCGCCTCGATCCAGGCAGTGATGTCGGTCATCACCGTCTCCTTACCGAGGTCGTTGAGGAGATCATGAAAATGCCCGTCATACAGCTTCAGAGTCTTGTCCGTTGAACCGGCGCGGTCGTAGAACAACTGGCTCCCGCTCGATTTGGCGGCCTTGTCTTCTGTCCCATGAAGAATGAGCAGCGGCAAAGTGATGCGCGCGAACTCCTCCTTGAGCCGCTCGTCCGAACGAACCAACTCGGCAACCGTCTTGGTCGGTTGCGTCTCGTGCGCGATGAGCGGGTCGTTGTTCATGGCGGCCACGATCTGCGGGTCACGTGAGAAGTCTTCGTTCTTGAGACGCAGGACGTGGGCATGAGGCGCCACGTGACTGAGTCCCTTCAGCACCGCCAGCGCAAAATCTGGTGCGGGTGTTTGAAAGGCGAAGCTCTCGCAGATCAGGCCGGCGAGCGCTGACGGATGATCGAGCGTATACAGGCAGGCAAGGACCCCACCGGCGCTATGCCCGAGCAGGAACACGGGAAGGCCCGCGTCTCGAGACTTCACGACGTCCATGAGTGCCGCGATATCGCTCACGTAGTCGACGAACTTGTCGACGTAGAACCGTTCGCCGTCGGACCTGCCGCGTCCACGCAGGTCTATGGCATACGTGGCGTGGCCCACGGCCGCGAGTCTCTCAGCCACCCAGGCGTAGTACCCGCTGTGCGAATTGAAACCGGGCACGACCACGACGACTCCGCGTGTGGTCGATCGGCGGGTCGCCACGACCGAAAGAAGATCTTGAGGCCCTGGTTTTCAAGCGTCTCTTCGCGTGCCTCAATCGCCACATCGCTTGTCATGGAATGCTCCTCGCGGCGCACGCCGAGTGCGCGCGGTTCAGATTGTGCGAACTGTCTCTCGCGGTGAATCCATTCCCGGACGTAGGAAGGACAGTTCAGCAGAGTCGATCCCCGAGCTTCGCTGCGGGCCAGCAGCAGCACGCCCGCCCGATCAACGACCGACACGTCCTTGAGGTCCAGGACCATGGGCCCGGTCCCGTCCGCGTCGACGAGCGTCTCGAGATCCGCTGTGTGATCGCCCGCGATGTCTCCGCTGAGCATCAGGACGATGCCGTCATCGACTGTCGATCGCTGAACGCGAAACGTCATGCTGGAAACCGGCCTGATCCCACGCATGGCAACACGCGCGCCCGGTTCAGATCAGCGAAATCGGGAACGAAACGTGGTGAAACGAATGGTGGGATTTCGCCAAATGGCGACTTTTCGACAGCCAATTGAGCAGACTGGGGCGGCTTGTCGGAATCGGGTGTGGGTGATAGCGTCGCCTCGAATGGCCGCCGCACCCGACGACCGCCTGGATCGACAGCCCGCGGAGGCATTGCTGGCCGGCGAAAACCAGCTGCTGGAACGGCTTGTACAGGGCGAAGACCTGGAATCGATCCTTGACGGTGTCTGCCGGATGGTCGAGGGGATCTTCAGGGACTCGTTCGTCTCGATCATGCTGGTGAATGCCGATGACCATCGGCTCTGGTACGCGGCTTCCGGAAGTCTTCCGCCCGCCTACACAGAGGCGCTCAATGGTCTCGAGGTTGGGCCGTCCCAGGGTTCGTGCGGCGCGGCGGCGTACCGCAACGCACCGGTGATTGTCGAGGACGTCGTCAGTGATCCGCTGTGGGCGCAGTACCGAGACGTCGCGGCTCAGTTCGGGCTCCGCAGCTGCTGGTCCACGCCGATCCCCTCGGCGGACGGCCGCGTCGTGGGCACGTTCGCCGTCCTCTCGCGACAACCCGGGACGCCCACGCCGCACGATCAGCGCATCGTTGCCGAGGTCACACACCTGGCGAGCCTTGCAATCGCACACACGCGCAACGAAAGCGCCCTGCGACGGAATCAGCAGGAGCTTCGGCAGGTCATCGACGCGATTCCTCAGCTCATCGTCGCGATGAGTCCGGCCGGCCAGATCCTCTATGCGAATGAATCGGTGCTGCAATCAACGGGCCTCAGCCTGGATGAAGTCATGGCCGATGGCTTCCGCGAATGGCTGTTTCATCCGGACGATCTGCAAAAGCTCCGAAGCGACCGCTCGGAGCGGATGCAGCGTGGTGTCCCGTTCGAATTGGAAATGCGGGCGCGTCTCAAGGACCGGCAGTACCGATGGTTTCTCGTCCAGTACAAGCCGCTCATCGACGGTGACGGACGTGTCGTCCGATGGTACGCCACGGGGACCGATATCCACGACCGCAAGCGGGCTGAAGAACAGATCCACAACGAGAATCTGGCACTGCGCGAAGAGATCAGTCGCGCATCCATGTTCGAAGAAATCGTCGGGTCGTCGGACGCGGTCCGCAGCGTACTGCAGCAGGTCGCGAAGGTGGCGCCGACAGACTCCACCGTGTTGATCACCGGCGAAACCGGAACAGGCAAGGAGCTCATCGCGCGTGCGATTCACAGGCGCTCGGCACGATCGACGCGTGCGTTCGTCACGGTGAACTGCGCGGCCGTACCCCCTCGCTCATCGCGTCCGAGCTGTTCGGTCACGAGCGTGGCGCGTTTACGGGTGCGCTTCAGCGGCGGCAGGGCAAGTTCGAGCTCGCCGACGGTGGGACCATCTTTCTCGACGAGGTCGGCGAGCTGCCTCCGGACACGCAGATGGCATTGCTGCGTGTGTTACAGGAGCGCGAGTTCGAACGGGTTGGTGGCGGCCGCCCGATCAAGATCGACGTGCGCGTGATTGCGGCGACGAACCGCGACTTGCAGACCGCCGTCGCTGAGAAGGCATTCCGGCCAGACCTGTTCTATCGCCTCAATGTGTTTCCCGTGGAAGTACCGCCGCTACGACAGCGGCGGTCGGACATCCCTCTGTTGGTGGAGTACTTTGTTCACCGGTATGCCAAGCGAGCAGGGAAGAAGATAGACGAAATCAGCGAACAATCGCTCGATCTGCTGCGCGATTATCCCTGGCCGGGCAACATCCGCGAATTGCAGAATGTCATCGAGCGGGCGGTCATTGTGGCCGACACCAATACCCTGAGCGTCGATGAGCGGTGGCTCGTGCGGCAGCGCGTCGTCGAGCCGGATGCAAAAACGCCACTAGATGACGAATTGACAGACCACGAGCGGGCGCGAGTCGAGGCGGCGCTCGCCGCGAGCAAGGGCCGCGTATCCGGCCCGACCGGGGCGGCGGCGAGACTCGGGATCCCGCGATCGACGCTCGAATCGAAGATCCGTTCGCTCCGAGTCGACAAGCATCGCTTCAGAGGCAACGAAGCGTAGCGACAGCACATCCCGCCCGTCGTGGCCCGCGATCGGTGTCTTCTCGCTCGATAAGGCTTGGAGGGGGCCGTCCCCGATCCGGTGTATCAGGCTGTCGGCACCGTCCCACCGTCGATGACGTACTCCGTCCCGGTGATCGCCTCCGCCCTCGTTGAGATCACGAACGCGATGAGATCGGCAACCTCCCGCGGCCTCGCCGGGCGTCCGAGCGGAATGCCACCGAGCGACTTCATGATGATCTGCTTGCCGCCCTCGTAGTCGGTCCCCGCTTCGGCGGCGAGACGCTCGGCGAGCGCCACGGCCGCCTCGGTCTCCACCCAACCCGGCGAGACACGCACCACGCGGATCCCCTTTGGCGTCACTTCCTTCGACAGTGCCTTGCTGTACGTCGACAGTGCGGCCTTCGCCGCCGCATACGCGGTGGTGGACTCCGGGAGCGGCAGCTCATGCTGGATCGACGTGACATGGATGATCACACCGGATCCCTGCGCGAGCATGGACGGCAGCAGCGCGCGATCGAGCCGCACCGCCGGCATCAGGTTGAGATCGATCTCTTTCCTCCACGCCTCGTCGTCGAGTGCGGCGAACCCGCCGGCCGGCGCCTCCGAGCCGCCGAGCACATTGACGACGATGTCGATGCCGCCCAAGTGATCGAGCGCGCTCTGTGCGACAAGGGTGCACCCCTCAGCCGTCGTGATGTTCGACGCGACGTAGTGCACGCCGGCAAGCGAGCTGCGCGGAATCGAGCGAGCCGTGGTCACCACGTTCGCGCCGTTCTCTCGCAGCACTTCGACGACGGCGGCGCCGACTCCCTTCGTCCCGGCCGTGACGAGCGCTCGGCGGCCCGAGAGTCCGAGATCGAAGCTCATGCCGTGATTTCCAGCCTCGCGATGGTGGCACCCTCGAGCGTGAAGCGGTAGCGCAGGTCCACGGGACTGCCGGGGAAGTCTCCCGTGACCCGCGCCGTCACGGTCACCTCCGGCCCTGAGACATCGACCGCGCGCGGCTCACTTGTATAGTGGTACTTTGCGGTGGCCTCGGCCTTCCAGCGTGTGATGGCCGGTCTGCCTCGGTGTTCGCGTCCCTCGTCGATCACGACGGCGCTTTCACTGAAGCATCGAGCGACTGCGTTGGCGTCAGACGCGTCTGCGGCGAAATAGGCCGCGATGGGTGGAGGCAGGTGAATCGGCGCGTGGGCGTGTGTCGACATCCAGGTACTACATACCTGGCACGTGATGACGCCGCAAGAGCGCACGCGAAAGTGAGGGACGCACCCGTGAGTAAGCCCGCACACACGCCCGCGTCGGCCGCCGCCGGGATCGAGCAGGCCATCCGAAAGCTGGATGGTCGCTGGAAGCTCGTCATCCTCTTCCATCTCTTTGGCGGCAAGACGCTGCGCTTCTCCGACCTCGAGCGCGCGATTCCTGGCATCTCGCAGAAGATGCTGACCCAACAGCTTCGGCAGCTCGAGCGCGACGGCATCGTCACGCGCATTGTCCACGCACAGGTGCCGCCGAAGGTCGAGTACCACCTGACCAACTGGGGGCAGTCACTGTGCCCGGCGCTCGACAAGCTGCTCACGTGGGCGGAGAGACAGCCCTCATCCCCAAATAGCAAAAAAGCGACCTAAATGGCATTTCGCGTCTTGATCATCGGTGGCACTGGGCAGGTCGGAGCTGCGGTGGTGCGTGCGCTGGCTGCAGAGCCGTCCTGCGCTGAAGTCGTGATGGTCAATCGCAAAGCGATTTCTCTGACCGCAGATCCTCGCTTGCGGCAGGTGATTTTGGATACGGCTGCTGCTCAGTTTCCGGCAGAAGTGACCACGCTTGCGCAGAGCATGGTGGCGAAAGGCGCTCCTGTCTATGGAGCATCCTGCGTTGGCGTTGGTTCAGGCAGCGCGAAGTGGAGCGAGGAGGAATTGAAGGCTCTCGAAATTGGGGTCGTCGGTGGTTTTGCCCGTGGTTGTCACGCCGGAGGTATCACGCAGTTTGCGCTGCTCTCTGCAGCGGGAAGCAATGCAAAAAGCAGGATTCGCTATGTGCGGGTCATGGGGTTAAAAGAAGACACGGTTCAACGGGATAGGCTTCAGGAGCCTGGCGATGTTCCGCCCGGGCATCATCGCGGGCAATGCCCATACGCCGAGCTACGCTGCTTGGTTGGGGCGTCTGATTCCCGGTCCATTCGGGACGATTGAGCAGGACGATATCGGGCGCGCCTTTGTCGCTGAATTCATCAGCAGCTCGGCCCCAAACGGGGTTGTTTATCTCGAAAATGGGGCGATGAGACAGAGGTCTCGTGCGTTTAGAGAGCTTTCGGCGGCCTGTTAATTTGACCGCGCTGGACCACCCGAAATGGGCCGCGGCGTGTTCGGTCGTCTCGGTGGGCCGCTTCGCTCATCGCGTCCCGTCGGTCGAATCGACGCGGCTACCGTCACATGGTCTTCTTCATTTCAAACGAAGGCAGATCGATCTTGTTGACCCATGCGTCTCGCTGAAGGCCTTTCACCATGTCCTCCGCTAGCTGGGGCACAACATTTCGGAACAGGCCTGTGTCTTTCGGGATGATCTGTACCATCGCGTCGGCCATTAGCTGAGGATCCATCCGGTTCTGTTCATCACCCAGGATCCGATCAAAGAAGCCTTGAACGTCGGCTCTCTTCACGTAATTCTTTCGATCATCCATCCAGTGAGAAGATGATTCGGCCTCGGTCTCATTGAAACCGGTCAGATAACCGCCTGGGTTTATCACCTGCACCTGAATGCCGAACGGCGCCAGCTCCGCCTGCATCGATCCGGCAATGGCTTCCAACGCATGCTTGGTCGCCGCATATGGACCACCATAAGGAATGGAGATCAGGCCACCAATCGAGCTGGTGAAGACGATCTTGCCGGGTCGCCCCTCGTCGACGAATTTGCGAACGAATCTCTGCGTCAGTTCCAATTGCGAAAAAAAGTTGCCCTCAAACATGCGCCGAAGCAGCTCCATCGGGATTTCAGTGATCGGGCCGCTTTCAGCAATTGCAGCGTTATTCACCAAGATATCGATGGCCCAATTCAACGCGTTCTGGACGTCGTAGGGATGCAAGAGATCAAGTTTTTCAACTCGAAGAGTCTTCAAGCCAAGCGCCTCGACCTTCCGGCGGAGTGCAGTCGCCTGAGGCCAGATCTGTACCCCCGCGATCACATCATGACCCGCCTTTGCTAACCCGATCGCGGCTAACTCCCCAAAGCCCGAACCAGCTCCCGTAATCAGAATGCGTTTCACTTTCATGATCAGTCCTTCTGTTCTGAAATGGAAAAGAGTTCCCGCACGGATCACGCACCCAGCGAGCCAAAGACGTTGACTTCGCGCGCTCACCGTAGCGCTGTTAGGAGGGCAGTTATTGTAGAAACTTGCTCAATCGGCGAGCGGCGAACGTGTGTGCCGGTACTTGGCTGGCGTCATGCGGAATACTCTGTGAAACGCGCGCGTGAAGTGTGGCTGATCGTGGAAGCCGCATTCGATGGCGATTTGCGCAAGCGTCAGCTGTCCGGCGGTGATGAGCCGAGTCGCTCGTTGCAGGCGGAGCCGCAAGACGAACTGATGCGGCGGCAGACCAAGCGTCGCCCGGAAGAGCCGCGCAAAGTGAAAGGGACTGATGCGCGCACACTCTGCGAGGGCAATCAGCGACACATCTGTGTCGAGCTGTGAGCGGATGAAGTCCACCACGCTGCGAAGCTGAAATGACGTCAGCTTGCCACGGGGGGCCGGTACTTTCGGTTTCGCGACCCCGTAGTTGGCGAGCAAATGCAGCGCCAGGCCGATGGTGAGTGTCTCGGCGTACAGCACGCCGTTCGGCGCATCGGCGGCGAGTTCGGCGCGGAATGTTTCCGCGTAATTGGCGATGGCAGCGTCGGTGACTGAATCGCTGGTGACAAACGCAATACGATCGGCCGGCAGCCCGTCTTCGACCACGTCGGCGAGAAATCGTGGATCGAGGATCAGCGACACCTCGTTGTAGGTCTGAAACCAGCGCGACGGGTGGGATTCACCATGCGTGAGGATTCGACAGTGACCAGGGTTGGTCGGCCTGTCTTTCCATCCGTCGCGTCCTCTCGTCCACGCGAATGTGCCGGGCTGCGCACCGACGTTGACGGAGATGCCGTGGCCGATGACCGAGTGCTCAGCCAGTTCCATTGGCGGGAGGCGATGTTGCTCCACGATGATGCCGCGCCATCCGAACGGGACGCTGGTGAGTAATAACGATCCGGTCGGCGCGGCCGCGCGCTGCTGCCCCGTCGTCTTGTTGATGAGCAGGTTTTCACCGGCGTGTGGGAGCGCGGCTTCCGAGGCATCGTCTGTGGCGATCGGATGCATTCGGCTAACTTGAATTGCTGGAGTATAAGGCCCTGGTGCCGGCACAAAGCGACCATTTTGACGGGCAACGGTTCTTCAATCCGACCGGCCCGGCGTTGCAGCCGTTGACAGCCGTGCCGCGGATGCTCTTGACGCCTCGAGCCAAGTGGCCCCGATACGTCCCCGAGGTGCCCAGGCAACCGCCACCGCGCGATACCGCACGCCCGGTCGTGACCTTTGTTGGGCATGCGACATTCCTGATCCAGACCGCCGCCGGGAACATCCTCACCGACCCGGTCTATTCGACGCACGCGGGCCCATGGAACCGCTTGGGACCTCGGCGCGTCCGGCCTGCCGCGATCGCGTTCGACTCTCTACCGCCGATCTCGATCGTGCTCCTCAGTCACAACCACTACGACCACTGCGATCTGCCCACGCTGGGCATGCTTGCGAAACGCTTCGATCCACTGGTCGTCACGCCCCTCGGTAACGGCCGCTTCGCGCGCGCAGCCGGCATTCGTCGGGTTGAGGAACTCGATTGGTGGCAAAGCGCCCAGTCACCGGGTGTGCCGATCACGCTCACGCCGGCGCATCACTTTTCTGCCCGCGGCCCGTTCGATCGCAACCGCGCACTCTGGGGAGGGTTCATGCTGACGGCAGATCACGCGCGTATCTACTTCGCGGGCGATACGGCGTACGCGCCGTTCTTCCACGATATTCGACAGCGCCTGGGCCCGATCGACCTGGCGCTTCTCCCGATTGGCGCGTACGAGCCTCGCTGGTTCATGCAGAGCGTGCACATGAACCCGGCGGAGGCGGTGCAGGCGCACCTCGATCTCGGCGCGAGCGAGAGCATCGCCATGCACTTCGGCACATTCCAGATGACGGCGGAGGGCATTGACGAACCCGTGCGCGCGTTGGAGGAGGCCCGCCGCGCAAAGAACGTCCCCGCGTCAGCGTTTCGGATTTTGGGTTTCGGGGAATCAGTACGACTCGGGCGAGATTAGGTTCTGAACGGGCGCCGGTACGTACATACAGATAGCCAACGCTGACGCCAGCGTTGTCGGAAATCGCGCCTAAATCTGCGCGGTTCCACCATCGACGAAAAGCTCGACCCCTGTGATATAGCTCGCCTCGTCCGACGCGAGGAAGGACACGGCAGTGGCGACCTCGTCTTCCGAGCCGGTTCGGCCCAGCGCCGCGGCGGCAGATGCCTGCGCCTTGAAGCCCTCGATCTGCGCATCGCTGAGGCCGGCCGCCTTGTATCCAGGGGTGATGATGGTCCCTGGGGCCACGACATTGACGCGGATGCCGCGGTCCTTGAGTTCCACAGACCAGCCCCGCGCGAAGGCACGCAGCGCCGCCTTGCTGGCGGCGTAGACGCTGAACGCCGGCATGCCTTTGCTGGCAGCCACCGAACCGTTGATGACGATGGCGCTGCCAGCGGGCATCAGCGGGAGCGCCTTCTGCACGGTGAACAGTGTGCCCTTGACGTTGACGTCCAGGATCCGGTCGACGTGGGCTTCGGTGATCGCGCCGAGCGGAAGGAGTTCTCCCGTGCCAGCGTTGGCGAACAATATGTCCAGCCGGCCGTGACGCTCCTTGATTGCCGTGACGAGCACGTCGAGGTCGTCGAGACTGGCGATGTCGCCGCGCACCCCCGACGCGTTGCGTCCGATTTTGTGAACGGTCGCATCGAGCTCCAACTGGCGCCGGCCGGTCACGACAACCGTCGCGCCTTCGAGTGCCAGACGTTGTGCCGTCGCGAGACCGATGCCGGAGGTGCCGCCAGTAATGAGAGCAATCTTGCCTTCGTGTTTCGTGGTATGCAGCGTCTGCTTGCTCATGGCCGATTCACGATTGCGAAGACGATTGCGTGAGCGCGGCTCCGAGGTTTGACAGCACCCCGAGCTGGGCAAACATGATCGTTCCGGCTGCGTAGCAGTTGAACCGCTGAATCTTGCCGTCGCTCATGTAGAACACGTCACAGCACGGCGTGTGCATTTCCTTGCCGGTGGGTCGGAGCGTTCCCGCCGGTAGGACGAGCGGTCCCTTGTGCGTGCCATTCAACGACAGCTCGACGATCACCCTGTCGCTAGTCTCATAGACGTGCTGAATGTCCCGGTGCATGTCCGGAAACGCGGTGGCAAAGACGTCGACCATGCGGCCAAGATCCTTGCCCCGGTATTCCGTTCCCGACGCGACGTCGAGAATCACCCCGTCTGGCGTGAACAACGACACAAAGGTCTTGATGTCGTTGACGCCGCCTTCTGCCGCGGCGTAACCGGAACGGATGATCGCCTCGTTTTTCGACATATTCCGTGGAGTCTACGGACATGTCGTCGACGAGGTATTGAACGTTTACGCTGATTTTGACGGATCCGGTCGTCGGTGCTCTCGCCGCCATGCCGCAGGCGACGTGCCGGTCCTCTTCCTGAACACGCGGGTGAAATGGCTTTGCTCGGCGAAGCCGGTCACGAGCGCGATCTCCGAGAGAGGTAGCGAGTCGGCCAGCAGAAGCTCCTCGGCCTTCGCAATTCGTGCGTTCAGCTGCCACTGGTGCGGCGCCAGTCCGGTCGATGCCTTGAACGCACGCCCGAACTGTGACGGCGAAAGCCCGGCAATCGCCGACAGCTCTCTGAGCTTCACGGCCTCTGACAGATGTTCGATGACGTATTCAGTGACTCGTCGGAGTTGCCGCTGCGGTAGCTGGCGCGCTCGGCGCTCTGGGTCTTCCCGCCCGACTCGCAGGAAGTCGATACACGCCGCAAGCGTGAGACTGTCGATGTACAGACGACTGAACCTGTCAGGTTTCTCGCACTCTGCGGCCAGGCACCTCGCGAGATACCGCAGACGCTCGTTGCGAAAGACTCGAGGCTCCGGCATCGTGAGTTTCTCGCCGACGGCCTCCGCCACGCGCGCGAGATCGAAGTCCAGCCTGACATCCCGCACGCGTCGAATGCCTTCCGAGTATCCCCAGACCTCCGCACCCGGTGGTGCGAAGTTCATCGTGAACGGCCCGTCTGCCGGAGCCTGATCGCGCTTCAATCGCGATTCGATGCGCCCGCCGCCGATCGCGTCCAGCACAATCGACAACCTCGCGTGCGACTCCGACGCGACCTGCGCCCAGGCCGGCCCCGGGAGCACGTCGACCTCGAGCGCATGCACAGCGATGTCGTTGGAGACGCAGGTGACCTGACGCACGGCTTCGATTCCGTGCGTGGACCGCACGATCGTCGGGTCGCCTCGAAAGCGAGTTCCGTCCTCTCCCCTGGAGTCTTCGGATGGTGCGTGCGCGTCAGCCATCGCCACTCGCCAGTTTAGCCGTCCGACGGTCTGATCCAGCCCCGCTTTGCTCGCCTCGCCCAAATCCTCGACCTTTTTGGGGAGGATAGTTGGCGCGTTAATGTTTATGCGGGTGAACTCGACGTGCGCCCGCCAGCTGCGCCCACCACTAACCCGTCGGCGGAGAGTCGGGAGCGCCCGCTCCGGCTAGCGAGCGCGTTTCAACTTCGGTTCCTCGGCCGCGATGAAGGCGTCGAGGCTCGCGGCGTCCCCGTGCACCACTTTTCGCTTGGGGCCTGGCTCCGCAACGACAAGTACGGCGTCTAGCGCAGCACAATTCGTGGCTTGCTTGAAACGCCCTAGGCTGGAATAGGCGATTTCGACGAGTGCTGTTGGCGCCACTGGCCGGGTGCCAATCCAACGTGTCGGCGGAATGTCGCGGCGAAAGCGTTGGGTGAGGTGTAGCCGGTGCGATCGGCGATCTGTTCCAAGGTGAGTTCGCCGGCTAGTAGGTAGTCGCGAGCCAGCGTTAGCCGCCAGTCGGTGAGGTACTGCATCGGCGATTGGCCGAGCGCACGTTCGAAGTTGCGGGCGAACGACGGACGAGACATCGCGCTGAGCTGTGCAAGCTCCGGCACCGTCCAAGCACGCTCCGGCTCGTCGTGCATTGCTTGGAGGGCGCGGCCGAGTCGCGGGTCCGACGCCGCGTGATACCAACGTGGCGCAGTCGCGCTCTGTGCGAACGACGTGCGCATGCCCATGACAAGGAGTACATCGAGCAGTCGGTCGAGCACGGTCTGCTGTCCGGGTGTGGGGTCGCTCAGTTCGCGAGAGATCAGAGACACGACGTCGTGAACCTGGTCGTGCGGTGCTGGCCGGATGACCAGCATTGGCGGCAACGCTTGGATGAGGCCACGACCCACATCGCCGGCCAGGCGGTATGCGCCGCACAGGAAGACGGCTGCGTCGGGATCAGCGGCGTCATCCGCATCTCTGGCCCAAAACTGTTCATGGGACATGCAGAGATCGAGATCCGGTTCGTCTGCGATGTGGTGGTCACGACCGCCGACCACAAGCGCCAAGTCGCCGGGCAGGAGGCGCACGGCTTCGGCTCGGTCATCGAGCCACAGCCACACGTGACCGCGCAGCACCGTGTGCAGCGAGAGCTGGATCGAGCCAGGTAGCGTGAGGCCCCAGGGCGGCAGTGCGACCGAGCGGGCAAACACCGCACCCGCTGCCCGAGCGCGGACTAGCCGGTCATGCAATAAGTCCACAGACTGAGAGTATCAGATTGTAAAATGAGCCGTTCACGCATTGAAGTGCTCATAGTCGTATCGCAAAGTATAGGTCATGAACGAGCGAGACCTATCCACACTGGTACTCGGTTCGACCGGCAAGACCGGCTCCCGCGTCGCTGCCGACCTCATCAACCGCGGCCTGAAGATCCGTACTGCCGCACGCTCCGGTGCTGACGTCACCTTCGACTGGAGCCAGCGCGACAGCTACGCCCCTGCCCTCGACGGCATTGGTCGCGTCTACCTGGTGGCTCCCGTCATGCGCATCGACTTCGCCGATGACGTGTCGGTATTTCTAGATGAAGCAGAAGCTGCGGGGGTCCAGCACGTGACCTTCCTCAGCGCCTACGGCATGGAACGCGCGCCGGACGAGGTCGCCACCCGAAGCGTCGAACTCGACCTGCTGCATCGCCGAGGGATTGACCACAGCATCCTGCGTCCCGCCTGGTTCATGCAGAACTTCAGCGAGACGTTCCTCAAGCCGATCGATGGAGTCATCGTCGTGCCCACCGCGGACGGTGCAGAGGCCTTCATCGATGCCGAAGACATCGCCGCAGTAGCTGCAACGACCCTGGCCGATCCGCAAGCTCACGCCGGCAAGGCATACAGCCTGACGGGGCCCGAAGCGCTCACCGTCGCCGAAGCCGCCGCCATCATCAGCGACGAAACCGGCAAGACGATTAAGCACGTCGACCTCGAACGCGACGCGTGGATCGCGGGCGCCATTGCGAACGGAGTACCGTCCGAGTACCGGAGCGGTGCTCCGTCAGCTGACGGAGACCATCGCCAACGGTCACGGCTCACGCCCCAACGGAATCGTCGAGAAGATCACCGGCACACCACCCCGCACGTTCCGCAGCTTCGCCCATAACAACGCCAACGCATGGAAGGAGGCCAAATGATCGACCACGTCTACATCTCCGTCACCAACATCGAAAAGTCACTGGCCTTCTACAGAGAAGCCTTGAAGCCACTTGGCTGGAGCCCAGTCGGCAACTACGACTCCGCTTCCGGCCCCGAGGGCGTCCCTGATCTTTACGGCATCGGTGACGACGTTTTCGCCACCGGGAAGGCGGTCGGCTCAAGCATCTGGCTACGTCAACGCAAGCTCGGCGAGACCGGACTCTACGTCGGGATTGTCTGCGACACGAATGAACTGGTCGACGCTGCCTACGCGGCGGCAATCAAAGCGGGCGGCACCGACGAAGGTGAACCAGCAGATCGCATCTACTTCGCCTCCGGCTACTACGCCGCCAACGTGACCGACTTCGACGGCAACCGTCTTGAGTTCGTCCACAAGGCGTGGAACCCGAGGCGGCACTCATAGCAATCGCGATCAAAGGGGAGCGCCTTCCTCTCCTCCGAATCCGCGCGCACTGGCGGAGGATTGTCCGCCGCCTATGCCGCCTCGAAGGCGGGCGTGGAAGGTTTGATGCACTACTACGCCACAACGCGGCGTTCCTATCATCATCGCGAACGCTCTCGCGCCGACACCAGTCGAGAGCAATTTGATGAATCTCATGTCTCCTCGGACCACGACAGAGCTACCGCTCGGGCGGCTCGGCCGGCCGGAAGAAATGTGGCCAGCACTCCGCATGATCATTGATGTCATAACGACGCCGGCTTGCGACGACCGTAGACTGTGCGGGTCCGCTGTGCAGCGCTCGGATTGAAGGATACATAGAAACCAGCCGAGGTTTCACTTGCGGGCCCTCAGTCCCGAACCAAGGCACATGCACCAAGCAGGTCTCGCTGCGACCGAGGCCATTCAGTGAATCAATGGCGAGCACCCGTCGCGTGGTTGGCTGGACAGGTGTTGACGTCGACACATCACCGACGCACTACGCGGAGGTCGCGTCTGACTGCTTGTGGTGGCCGGCCGTAGGCGCGGACGAATGAGCGACGCATCCTCTCGCGCTCGCCGAAGCCGGTCTCATCCGCCACCTCTTCAACAGAATGGGAACCTTCTTCAAGCATCACGCGCGCGACTTCTACTCGCAGCGCTTCGACGGCCCTTGCGGGAGACTGGCCCGTCTCCTGTCGGAACGCGCGCGTGAACTGACGCACGCTGAGATGCGCCGCTGCGGCGAGTTCCTCCACGGAGAGCTCCGAACGAAGATTCTGCCGTGCGTACGAGAGTGCTGTCTGTATTCGATCCGACTTCGCCGCCATCGTGAGCAGCGCTGATTCCTGCCCCTGTGCACCGCCGCGTCGGTGATACACGACCAGCCCTTTTGCGACTTGCCTCGCGAGGTCGGCACCCAGATCAGCCTCCACCAACGCGAGCGCGAGGTCGATGCCTGCCGTCATCCCCGCCGACGTCCATACGGGACCATCGTGCGTGAAAATGCGGTCTTCTTCCACGCGCACTTTTGGATATCGGGCCTGCAGCTCGCGGGTAAACAGCCAATGTGTTGTGGCTCGCCGGCCATCGAGGATTCCAGCCTCCGCCAGAACGAACGCACCTGTGCAGATCGACGCCACGCGACGCGACTGTGCAGCCTCGCGCCGCAGATATGCAAGGACGCCTTTGCTGGCCGGAGCGATCGCCGTCGGACCGGCGACCAGCAAGGTGTCGTACGCACCCGAAAGGCGGGCGGTTTCGATTCCTACGCCGACAGAGCTGCGCACGACACCGCCGCGCTCCGAGATGACACGGACTTTGTAGAACGGTTTGCCGGCGAAGATGTTGGCGACATCGAATGTCGCCACCGCGGCGCAGCTCATGATCTGAAAATCGCCGGCGACCACGAGACCCACGCGATGCATGACCGAGCACTATACCCCACCCAAAACGCGTCGAGCGCGGTGGCCGGATTCGCGGCTTTTTCGTCCTTGAGGCGGATGCGCGAGTTCCGTAGCGTTGTGAGCATGGTGACCGTCAAGCACGATTCGCAAGACTCACAGTCCGAGCCCCTGAAGTGGGAAGTATTCGTGACTCCCCGATTCCCATCGCGTCGAAAGACCGGCCGGCAAACGTGGAGAAGACGTTCTTTCAGGCGTCGGCGGCAACCTTGATCTACGGAAGGAACGATGCCGTCCTGGTCGATACGTTCATGACCGTCGACCAAAGCAATTCGCTGGCGGATTGGGTCGCCTCCAAGCACAAGAACCTGACCACGATCTACATCACGCACGGTCACGGCGATCACTGGTTCGGTGTGGGTACGATCCTCGAGCGCTTTCCCAAGGCAAGAGTTGTCGCGACGGCGAGCACGATCGCCGTGATGCAAGGAAACGCGTCCGCGCAAGGGCTCGCTGCCTGGGGAGCGGGATTCCCTGGTCAAATTCCCGCCAACCTCGTGCTGGCCGAGGAGCTCAAAGGGAACGTGATCGACCTCGAGGGCCGGGAACTCAAGGCCGTAGAGCTTGGTCACACCGACACGGACTACACCACTTGCTTACACGTCCCCTCGATCGGGCTCGTGGTCGCTGGCGATGCTGCGTACAACGACGTCCACCTGTATCTCGTCGAGTCCAGCGCGCAGAACGCGACAGGAGTGGATCGCCGCGCTCGACAAGATCGAATCGCTCAAGCCGCGCGCGGTTATCGCTTCACATAAGCGGCCCGAACGCGAGGACAGTCCACGGATTATCGAAGAGACGCGGCAGTATATCCGTGACTTCGACCGGCTCGCGGAGACGACGAAGACCGCGCAGGAGCTCTACGATCGGATGCTGGAGCTCTATCCGACCAGGGTCAATCCAGGGTGGGCGCTCTGGGGCTCGGCGCGCGCGGCGAAGCCGTAGACGCCCCTGAAAACGGGATCCTTAACCGCCAAAACGAAACGGCGACGATCGCCGCAGGTGCCAAAATCATGTCATCTCGTCCGCAGATCTCTTGCGCGGCCCCTACACAGTTTCTTCCGCTTCAAGGCGGGGAACGCTATGCCTATCGTTCGTACTGGAGGCGTTCGATCTTCTTTTCAACCAGCGTGACTACGCGACGGCAGCGCGGTTCTCACATACCTCCAGGGCGAGACGGGCTGTTCACTCTCGTGCGCAACGCTCCGAGTACGTTGCGTTACGAGAATGCGCGGATCGTGGTGGACGGCAACTGGGTCATGCTACACGGACGCCTCAGCGGACATGGCCGCCCTCGCGCATGGGTTGCCGCAGATATCGTGCGAATGGAAGGCGGTCTCCTGGCGGAGCATTGGGATGTACTGCAGGACGAAGCCACAAAGTCTGAGTCGCAGAGCGGCCTGCCGATGTTCGGGTACTGCGTTCGCAGAAGCAGATTAGCGTTGGTCCGGACCGAGGACCCGTAAGGCGGATTTTCGGTTAGCAAAACCGCTGGAATGTTCACGCCGCACGGATGAGCCAGTCGCGGAAATCGTCCCTGACACCCAGGAGTGTGGGACTCGAACGCTAGATGATCTGCGGCATCGGGTCGAGGCGAAGTCGAGAGTTCGGCTGGCTCGAACTGTCCCCACGATTGTCCCTGAGACGCGCCAAAACAGCGTGTCCAGAGCCTACGCCAGCCAACTCGCTCGATCTCTGAAGTGGAGAAAAGTGAAGGATTTACGAGGAAAAATGAAGATGGTCGAGAGGCGGATTTCCGTTTAGCAAACTGCTCTACGCGGCTCTCTGGAAGTCCTCGATTTGGCGCATCCAGCTGGTCAGTGGGTTCCATCTGGGACAAATCTGGGCCACCAAATTTGTTTTTCGAGGGTTCAATCGTCGTCAAGTAGTTGAAGGCGAGGCTACTTACGCCGGTTCGAACAAACCGCTTTCCGTCGAACGCGATTCCTTCCGGAAAGAACAGCTGCTGCAGGCGTTGCCGCTGATCGAGCGACGCCTGCGGCCCACAGATCCGACGCGCGCGGTAGAACACGCTCGGCGAACGCGAGAATCCCTTCTACGTCGAGTTCCTCCAGCTCCGACGTGTGTCGGTCGATCTGAGCGAGGGTCAGTTCCTCGCGCAATCGATCGCGCTGACGTTCGTACGTGTCCAGGTCGATGGTCTTCGCGAAGATGAAGGCCTCATCGAGCCGGTCGAGCTTCTGCTCAATCGCTTTGACTCGCCGCTTCTGCTCGGCCGCGTCGTTCTTGACGGCCGCCCTTGCGCTCGCGCCATACGCGCAACACTGACTCCTTGAGGAGGCGCATGTAGCCTGGCGTTGGCTGGAGTCGCTCCAGTTCTTCGACGAACAAGCCTTCGAGCTTGGTCTTGCTGATGTTGATGGCCCGGCACTGCGGCCGGCAGTGGTAGTACGCGAAGCGGTCGTTCCGGCCCTTCGACCAACTGCCTGTCAGGCCGCGGCCGCAAGCGTGGCATCTGACCAGTCCTCGCAACGGAAAGTCCGGGCGATTCCGTTCACGCGGCGCAAGAATCCGAATTCGTCCGTTGAGTACGGCCTGAACCCGATAGAACAGATCTTCGCTGATCAGCGGCTTGAAGTCGCCACGCCGTCCGTGGACGCCGTAATCGGGCACGTCGAGGATGCCGATGTACAGCCGGTTCTCGAGCATCACGTCAAACGCCTGAGGACTGACCTTCAGCCCATGCCGAGTGCGCAGCCCCAATCGCGTGATCTCGCTCAGAACTTCCTTCTTCGTAAATCGACCTGTCGCGAAGTTTTCGAACGCGTGGCGGACGAACGGTGCCCGCTCCGGGTCCTCGACAAGGGTCTTGCCGGACGATCGAGCTGAGTTGAGGTAACCGATAGGTGCCAGGAACGTCCAGCGCCCGAGCTCCAGCGCGGCCCGCATGCCCGCACGCGTGCGGTCCGACCGGCAATCGTTGTCGAACTGCGCGAACGCGGCCAGCACGCCTTCCATCAGCTTCCCGGTCGCGGTGTCGTCGATCGGTTCTGTCGCCGATCGCAAGGAAATCCCGAGCGACTTCAGGTGAGCGCGCAGCGCGAAGTGGTCGTACTTCTCTCGGGCAAAGCGCGTCAGGTTGAAGACCACGACGAACTGGACCTTGCCCTTGTGAGTTCTGCAGAACTGCAGCAGCTTCTGCAGCTCGGTCCGAGCTGCAGTCTTGGTGCTTTCGCCTTGTTCCTTG
Organism: uncultured Acidobacteriota bacterium; assembly: GCA_963807105.1. Classification (GTDB taxonomy): domain Bacteria; phylum Acidobacteriota; class Vicinamibacteria; order Vicinamibacterales; family UBA2999; genus DASPWV01. The sequence continues at coordinate 22,388 of CAWEAM010000006.1, forward strand.
AATCGTTCGAGAACTTCGAAGCCCTGGCGGCGGCAGTACTCCTCGCACGTTCTGAGCTGAGTCGCGAGGCTCAGATTCTCCGCTTGTCGTGGATCCGAGACGCGGACGTAGACGACTGCGCCGACCATCGGCGGAAGATTAGACCCATTCTCAGGCACGGGCAAGACACTCGAGCCGGTCATCTGCACCTATTCTCGAGTCGGTAAATTCTGAAGGAAGATGTCGACGAGGATGTGCGCCATCGCCTCAGCGCGGCGACGAATGAGTTCATCTCTTCATCTCAGGGAGCCCAGGACGGGCTCTTGCGTGATGGCCCGGTTCAGTGACCCGGTTGAATGCCGTGCCTCCCAAGGCAGACGACGCGATTGAAGACGCCAACCACTCCAAATTAAGCGGCACTGAGATCTCGATCAGAGATAACAACCGGCGGCGTGCGCGAGCTCTACTTTCTGATTAGTTCGCCCAAAATCAGGGTGAGCCTGGGCTCGACGACGATGGGTGATTTCGCGCGGGTGGATGTGCACGCCGGCGAGAACGGGCAGGACACATGGCTCCTAGGAGCGCATGTGCAGTGACGGATTGATTCATTCTACCACTCGCTTCTCGCGTCAAGAAACATAGATCGGAACTTAAAGGACTCATTGCGTGCTATCGCATGCTGACGTCGGCGTGACCTTCCAATGACGTCTTCAGCTTCTGCCGCAGATGGGCAAGCCGGACGGTCGTATACTTGACATATGGCGCAACCCACCGTTCCGCCTCCTGGCTTCGAGGATCTCTCGCCAGACGAGAAGCTCGAGTACATTCAGGCGCTCTGGGATCACTTCTCCGAGCATCCTGAGGATGTACCAGTACCTGACTGGCATCGCCAGGTCGTCGCCGAACGCCTCGCCGCGCATCGGCGTGGCGAAATCACGTCGCGTCCGTGGTCGGAAATCCGCGACGAACTTCTGGCCCGGCTCGGCACCGCCCGCTGAATGTGGCGGCTCGAAGTTTCGTCCGAGGCCGAACTCGAGATTTTCGAGGCCGCACTTCGATACGAGCGCGAGCGCATTGGCCTCGGTGTCCGCTTCGAAACGCAGTGCAATACCGCGTTCGCCAGACTCGTCGATAATCCGTTCCAGTTTCCGGTCATTGAGGAAGGCGTCCGCCGAGCAATCGTTCGCGTATTTCCGTACGCCGTGTATTTCACATTAGAAGCCGATCTCATTACGGTGCTCGCCGTACTTCACATGCATCGGCACCTGGACACCTGGAAACGACGGCGCAGGGACACCGAATGAGAAACGGCTTCCTGCGCGGGCCTAATTCGGAACGCGAAACCACCAGGCGTGCCGAACTGTTTTGGACTGAATGACGCAGACCGAATTGCGGGTCGATTCTAGATGGACTTCGGGACTGAACAGGCGACCAAAATGCGCACGCAAAAGGCGCTTGGATCAAGGGCCAGATCGCGTGCCGCATCTTAGACGCTGACAGCGGCAGTGTGGCGTGAACGACCCCCTGGAGCGAGCCTGGGGTCAGGAAGGGCGTACAGGAGGGGGGTCGTTCACGCCACGGGTGTCGCATGAACCGACACCGGACGGGCGGCACAGAGCGCCGCCCTGCTTGGCACGACGGTGGCGTTTAGTGCTGCGAAAGTGCCTGCTACACATGGAGTAGCGTGCGCTCGACGCAGTTGCACACGTTCCAGGCTGGATGACGATCGCACCACCGATGCGGTGCCGCGTCGAGTAGAAGACACTCCCCTGAGCCATCTTCCTTGAGTGCTTCTTTGTCAGCTTCTGCTCCGCGCCGGTTCACGCGCTCCCAACCATGGCGGAGATACAGGTACAAATGCGGCCACACGGGGCAGTCCAAGAGGCCATGCGCCGCGGGCAATAGAGAAGTTACATGAACCCTGCTCGGGCAGCGCGTTTGCAGGACGCGGTTGCGCCCTGACAGCAGAAACCAGGGGCCCTGGGCGCCGCTCTCGCGGTGTGCCATTTTGCGCGCGACTCCATGCCCAACTATGGTTCCAGCACGTCCACGCGACGTCCCTGACGTATCCGGTTTATGAACACACGGCGCACGACCTGCGGGTTTGTGGCTCGCGCGAATCGGGTCTAAACTTCCGGATTGTCCGCTCAGCTTTCGATGGCCCTGTCTGCCGTGTCCGGTGATGCCGAGCGCCTCGCGCGTTTCGAGCGCGAAGCGCACGTTCTTGCGGCTGGTCCACCAAACCTTCAGCCTATATCCTCGGGCACTCCCCCGGCCGAATCCGCGCGTGATCTTTCGCTGCTCCCCCGGGCGCTCGCCACATGCCTTCGGCATGTCGCTCGGGCACGACTCCCGTCTGGTCCGCCAGACCGGTGAACGACTACGCCGGCCCGGCCACGAAACTCCGAACAGCGAGCGGCGATACTAGTCCCGGAAGTCACTTGAGTAGACGGCGCCAACGGCGTCTCGCGGTTCGAAAGATGTCGCTTTCCGGCCACGATCGTCGAGGTGGTTCGGTGGAGCGATCGTCAACTCAAGTGAATTGAGGGATTAGTCAGTCAGTTCGTCGAACGTGCGAATCTCCGTGTGGCCATGGCCGGGGGGCGGCGGCCGGTTGCCCGGCCGAATGGCGAGCCGCGTCTGCATGCCGGCCGTCCGCGCCGCATCCAGCTCCGCGGCGATGTCGGATACGAACAGCACGCTCGCGGCCGGAATCCCCATCGCCGCCGCGATCCGCCGGTAGCTCTCCGGATCGGTCTTCGGTCCCGTCGTCGTGTCGAAATGCCAGCGCAGTAGCGACGTGAGATCGCCGGCCGATGAATGGCGGAACAGCAGCTGCTGCGCGAGCACGCTGCCCGAGGAGAAGATGCCGGCGTCGATCCGCTGCGCGCGCCAGCGCGCGAGCGCGGCGGGCACGTCCGCGAACACCTCGCCGACCAGGTCGCCGCCGCGGTAGCCCTCCTCCCAGATCAGCCCCTGCAGGGATTTCAGCGCGGTCGACTTGCGATCGCGGTCCATCAGCCATTCGAGGTAAGAGAGGATCGATCCGGCACGCGCGGCAGGCGGCTGGTCGATCCACGGCGGCACGGCTTCGGCCGCGGCGCGATCGGAGGCGTGCTCATCGCGCAAGCGATCGTAGAGCGGTGCGTGCTCGGGGGATGCCGCGTGCTGCTCGACGTACCGTCGCAAGTGGCGGCGCGCGTACGGAAACAGCACCTCGTACACGAACCTGATGGGCGTCGTCGTGCCCTCGATGTCGAGGAGGACGGCGCGGATCGTCCGGCTCACACGTCAGCGGAGACGTACGACGGGCCGAAGCAGACGGGCTCAAATCCCGCGTCGATGCCTGTCTCCGTGTAGTGCGGCGTCCAGCCCGCCTGATCCTGAAACAGGCGGATCGCCCGGATGCGCCGCTCGGCGCAGAGATCGAACCAGTGGTGCGTGCCCCGAGGCACTCTGATCAGATCGCCGGCCTCGACCTCGAGCGCGAAGACCGCTTTGCCAGGCGGATGAATGTGGAACAGCCCGCGCCCTTCGATGATGAAGCGCACCTCGTCTTCGTCGTGCCAGTGCTCGCGGTTGAATTTCGCGAGCATCACCCCGAGGTTGGGTGTCTCGGGCCTGACGTCGATCACGTCGGCCGTGCGATAGCCGCCGCGGGCCTTGAGCGTCTCGATCTCCCGGCCGTAGGCCGCAAGCACCGCGTCCGCGTCGGCGTCCGCGCCGACGGGACGATCGGGCGTCCATCGCTCGTAGTCAATCCCATGGGCGGCAAGGAAGGCGCGGACCGCGCCGGCCTCGGTGATCGCGGTGTTCTCTGCCGGGATTCTGATGACTGCCATGATGTCAACCCCCGGTCCGGCCGGACGCCTCGAGCAGGAACTCGACAATCTCCACGTGGCGCACGGCCTGGGACAGCGTTTCTCCCCAAGTGTACAACCCGTGGCGGCGAAGGAGGAGCGCGTGGCACGCCGGATGGCGGTCGAGCGTGTCCCGCACCCGGCCGGCCAGCCGGACCATGTCCTGGTCGTTCTCGAGAATCGGAATCCATTCCCGGTGCTCGTGCGTCGCCACGCCCTCGAGGCCCTTCAGCATCTCGTAGCCCTCGATGGCGAGGCCTCCCGCCGCGGCATGGCGATCGGAGAGCAGCGTGCTCCACAGCGAGTGCGTGTGCAGCACGGCGCCAGCGCCGCGAACGCGGACGATCTCGAGATGCAGGCGCGCTTCGGCCGATGGCCGCGGCGATCCCGCCTGCGCGGCGTTTCCATCGGCATCCATCTCGAGAATCTCGGCCGCGGTGAGATCGCCTTTCCACGCGCCGCTCGCCGTAATTGCCAGCCGCAGCGGATCGCGCGTGATCACCGCGCTGAAGTTGCCGCTGGTGCCAAGGACCCAGCCGCGGGCGTCGAAGCGGCGGCCCGCCTCGGCCAGCCGCTGCGCGATCTCGGAAAGCTCTGCTGCCATCGCGGACCAGTCGTTCTCGCTTCCCCGCTATGTTAGCCCGCGCCGAAATTGACACGCCTGTCGCGAAGGCGTAGCGTCGCCCTGACCACTCTCGTCAACGGAGGCGCCTATGCGACCTGCCTCGGTCAGCCGCTATCTCGAACAACATGGTGTGCACTTCTCGGTGGTAGAGCATTCGGTTGCTTACACGGCACAGGAGGAGGCGGCCGCCACGCATGTGCCCGGGCGCGAATGGGCCAAGGCCGTGGTCTGCAGGGTCGACGACCAGCCGACCCTCGCCGTGCTGCCCGCGGATCGCCTCGTGGATCTCGATCGGTTTCGCGAGGCCTGCGGCGCACGCTCGGTGCGGCTGGCAAGCAAAGTGAAATCCAGCCGCTCTATTCGGACTGCGAAGTCGGAGCGATGCCGCCGTTCGGTCCGCTGTACAAGCAGCCGGTCGTGGTCGACAGGTGCCTGACGGCGGATCCCGAAATCCTGTTCAATGGCGGCTCGCACCGCGAGGCCATTCGCATGCGGTATCGAGACTTCGAGGAGCTGGTGAAGCCGGCCGTCGCTGACTTCGGGTACTCCGATGGGAGCCTGACCAGCCGGCCGAAGAATCAAACTACCGCCGGGCGGCGCGCGTCGCCGCCACAAAAGCCGTGTCGATGAAGAGCCTCATGCGCGAGTAGTGCGATCCCTGCCAGTAAATACGGCCGCAGGTGGGACATCGAGAGAAGTCGCGGTAATGCTCGCGCGTCCGCCCGCCACAAGATCGAAGCGCCGCAACAGCTCCGCGCCGCCGGCAGCAAGTCGTTCAGCGAACCGTAGAAACGAACCGATGCTGACGGCACGGCGTCCCCGACCGCATCGCCCGGTCAGTCTCAGCTCTTCTTCGATGTGACCGTGTACACGGCGCTCCAGATCCGCTCGACCTTGGCGCTCCCGCAGTGGGCGCACGTGACGTCGAGAGATGAGGAGGAATGAAAATGCGAAATCTGGCGGAAACAGGGATCTTCGGGAAGTGTGCCCTTTCGGCCCGGGGTGATCGCGGGAGTGATTCTCCTCGTCGTCCTCGGTATGGTCCAGTTGCTCGCTCTCCTCGGAATAACTTTCGCCCTGTACGCGTCTCACGGTGAGCCCGTGGATGCAATCGGGAGAGTGGAGCAGGATATCCAACGAGCCTAGGCCGCTCTCACCGCGCTCCTCGAGAATCGGGACGACGCGCCCCTTCAGGAGGCGGTGCGCCCACTTCCATCCGCGAACCGCAGCGCCTGGCGCGCGCCATCGCGCCCAGGCGTCTGGCGCCGATTCACACGTTTTCGCCGGAACGCGCGCGACCAACGGGGCGCCGCTACCTGAGCCTGCCGCTCGACACGCGCTAGGCCGCGTTGCCGCCGGTCACCTTCCGCGCCTGGTAGCGCTCGATCGCCGCGCGCGCGTTGAACAGCATGCGCTCGCGACCAAGCCGCTTGTCGAGGCCGGTGTTTCGTACCGTCGCAAGCACGCCGGGATTCAACGCGGCCAGCCACACCTCGACGCCGCCCTCGGTCATGCGCCGCTCGCCTTCGATCAGCATCTGCAGGGCCGAGGTACTCGATGTCGGATACGCGGCTCATGTCCAGCAACAACACGCGCGGCTGGTACTTCGCGACCAGGGCCTGGATCTGCCGCCCCACCTCCTGCGCATTGACGAAGAACAGCCGCCCTTCCGGGCGCAGGATCAGCAAGCCTTCGAAGGTCTCGTCGTCGCCGTGTTCGGGCGACAGCGGTCGCAGCACGTCCTCGCCACGCTTGCGGCCGATGACGTACACGCGCGGGTACGCGGATTGGCTGGCCAGGCCGATCATCGAAACGATGATCGCCACCACGATGCCCTTGAGCGTGCCCAGCAGCAGGACGCCGATGCAGGCGACCAGGGCCCAGCGGAATTCCATCGTCCGCACGCTGCGGATGGCACGGAACTCCGACGGCTTGATCAACCCGACCGAGTAGACGATGACCACCGCGGCCAGCGTCGCATTGGGCATCAGGCCAAGGATCGGCGCCAGGAACAGCATGGTGGCGAGCGCGGCGCCTGCGGTCACCAGCGAGGCCAGCTGCGACTGCCCACCGGCGGCCCGCACGACCGCCGTCTGCGAAGTTCCGCCGCCGGCCGGCATGATGCCGAACAGGGCGCCGCCAAGGTTCGCCGCGCCGGTGGCGAGCAATTCCCGGTTCGCATTGACCGGAGGATCCTCGGCACGCGCGAAGGCGCGCCCGGCCGCGATCGACTCGGTGAAGCTCATCAAGGCGATTCCGAGCGCACCCGGCAGCAGCCGTTCGACCAGCGCAGGATCAGGCAGGGTCAGCGACGGGAAGCCCTGCGGGATCAGGCCGACGATCGAGACGCCCAGCTTCTCCAGCCCGAGGAACCAGGCTGCGGCGATGCCGCCCGCCACCGCGACCAGCGGGGCCGGCGAGCGCGGCCACAGCCGTTCCATCGCGATCAGCACCGCGAAGGTCGCGAGGGCGACCATCAGCGTGATCGTCGAGGTGTCGGGCAGGTGGTTGACGACGCTGACGGCATCGTAGAAGAAGCCGTGCTTGGTGATGTGGATGCCCAGCAGCTTGGGCACCTGGTCGAGCACGATCACCAACCCGATGCCGGCCTTGAATCCGGTAAGCACCGGCGTCGACATGAAGTTGGCGACGAAGCCGAGTCTCAATAGCCGCGCCGCGACCAGCGCGGCGCCGACCAGCAAGGTCAGCGTCGCCGTCGTCGTCACGAGGCGCGCCGGATCGCCGTCCGGCACCGCCAGTCCCAGCTGCGTGCCGGCGAGGATCGCGATCGTCGTGGTCGAACTGACGCTGAGCACGCGCGAGGTGCCGAGCAGCGCGTAGATCGCCATCGGGATGAAAGCGGTATACAAGCCGACCGCAACCGGCAGGCCGGCCACCGACGCGTAGGCCATCGCCTTAGGAAGGACGACCGCGGCGGCGGTCAGCCCGGCCACCAGGTCGAAGCGGAAGGTCGACGCCTGGGCGGGAATCGGAGTTGGGGACATCGCGTTTGCTCCTGGTGGCCTGGCTGCGCTAATCGAGGAACCGGACCCGGCCGGTGGCAAGGTCGTACACCGCGCCCACGAGTTTCATTTCGCCCTCCGCCGTGCGGGCCCGGCCTTCGGGCGATTCGAGCACGTCCTGGAACGGTCCGGCGCACGTTGGCCTCGACCGCCGCGCTGAGCCACGCCGCCGGGGCAAGCGTTGGATCGACTTCGTCCAGGCTGGGGCGATGTGCTAGAGCAGCAGCGAGATCCGGTTGGCGTGGCGGGCGCCATGGAACCTCTCGGCGATCGCCGCCTCTACCGCGCCGCAACCCTCGTGTCCCAACACAACGAACAGCGGCGTGCGCAGGCTCATGCCGGCGTATTCGGGAAGCGCGCGGTTCCGCCGACGAAGCTTTCGTTGCCTTGCTTCAGGCGATCGAGCGCCTCTTGCGCGGTGTAGTCGGGATGATGCTCGCCGGTCACGACTCGCGATCCCCCTGCAGATCGGCCATGGGCACGAGGATCGTACGCGGCCGCCCGACGTCCGCGCGGATGCCATACTCGCCGCGCATGGCCGACCGCCCCACGCCCGCCTCGACCGATTCGCCGGAGGCCGCCGCCGCGCTCGCGCGCGCGGTGGATGCCATCCTCGTCCGTTGCGGCGAGGGGATCGCGGTCGCCGCCCGGTCGGCCTCGGCAAGCCGCAGCGGCTGCGCAATGCGCTTTACGATCGCGTCGCGTCCGAGGCGGCGCGTCGCCGCGCATCCACACCGCGCTTTAGCTGGAACCGCCGGCGCCGCGCGCGGGACTGGAGCAGCGTTTCCTCGGCCCCTTCCTGGCCCGCCACTTCGGCGCCGACTTTCCGCGCCTGCGCAGGGTGAAGGCGCAGAAGTCCGACGCGTTGCCCGCGAACGTGCACGTCGAGGAGTTCTACCTGCAGTCCGGCGCGTTGCTGTGACGACAGGAAACATTAGGGCCGTCTGGCGGCTAGCATAACCTCCGTTCTCGGCCTGTGCCTACCAAGATGTGGTACTTGCTGGCTGGGCACTCCTGCGAAACTCGATACAGACGTTCGTGCTGCAGTGGAGTGCGCTCGAAGCGCGCCGACGTGGTGCCGGCGCGCCGATGACGATGAACGCGGATGTGGCGTGACGCCGACAGCGATGTTCGTGACTTGAAGTCGGACGCGGCGATCGCGCGACCGAGCGCGCTAGCGGTCAAGAGCCGCGCCAACCACCGCGCTTTGTCGCGACCCCCTCGCGGCGTCAGCCGTTCGCAGATGACGCGTCAGGCGCCTCGTACGAGGCGCTCTTCGGTGGGTCGTTCTTGGTCCCAGACCGTGACCAACCAAAGGGCGGGGAGAGCACCGTCGACCGCCTTTGTGATCCGGCTGACTTGGGCGGCGTTCCGGACTTCGAACTTGCGAGTCTGAGCACCCGGATTGGCGGCGGCCCGAACCTCCGGCCGGCATTGCGTCCGCAGTGATGACGCCTTCCTTCTTGAGTTCGCGAACTACTTCGTTGACGTGCTTCGGCAGCCACCACTCCAGCCTGATGGCGACATGAAGATCCTGGCACCTCTCAGGGCGGTTCTAGAACCCAATGCCACAGAGCGCGTACGTTTGGGTTCGGTGTGTTCGTACCTTCGGTGTCCTGGTCGAATTGAGAACAATTGAGCGCGCCTTGATGGCGCGCGAAAGACCGCACTACCTCCCAATTTCTACCCTGCTCGCATCAAGCAGCGCTCTTCGAACGAGCGCGGGAGTACGCGATGCGGGGGCGTCTGGCGAGTGCAACATGGGCGTGCGTCATGGTTTTCGCCGCCGCAGGAGCCGCGCCGGCGCAAACCGCGGCGCAGTCCCTCCAGTTTGCGGTCTGCCTCGTCTTGTCGCCGAAGCTGCCGATCAGTGCACGTGCGGCCGGTGTCGTCCTGGCGGAATCGAATGCCATCTGGATGCCGCACGGGGTGGGTGTCCGCTGGGCAGAACCATCAACCGACAACTGCGATCGCCTGATCTCGGTGAAAGCGGACCAGGAAGCCCTGGCCGAAGACGCGGCCAGCGAGTCCGCGCTCGGCTGGGTGCCGTTCGTGGAGGGGCGCGCCCGGCAGTTGATGTTTCTCCGGGCGAGTCGCGCGCGCACACTGATCGACGCGCTCAGCCCCGCCACGCGCCCCGAGGCGCTCACCGAGCTCCTGGTCGCCAGGCTCCTCGGCCGCAGCCTCGGCCACGAGCTGGGGCACGTCCTCCTGAACAGCCGACGCCACGAAGACTCGGGGCTCATGCGTGCGCGCGCTCGCGAGCGTGATGTGCTGAGCGTGCCGACGTCGGCGTACACACTCAACGCCGCGGAACGCGCTCGACTCTTCGCGCGCATAGCCGGAGAACCGCGCCTCGCCACTCGATAGTCCGACTGCAATAATGGCCAAGCTCCGTGGTCACCTACCGGTTCCGCCCATTCCGGCTCGCCCCTGACTAGCGTCGTCTCGAGCGCGACGGAACCGGAATCGCGCTGGCTGGTGCCGGCGATTGCGTGGCCACAATGCCACGTCACGGCTATCGCTTCGTTGCGCCCGTCATCGAGGAGCACCAGGACGCCAACTCGCCCGAGATCAGGCTCGGAACGGTATTGCTCGTCTACTGCGTGGTGATGCCCAATGACACGACGCTAGATTGACGCGGCCAGGAGGTGCGGCTCCTCAAGTTGAATCGTGGCACCCGGGTCATGACCCGGGTCATGACCGCACACGATGGCCGCACTTCCCAGTGGCGCCCGCCTCGGTCCGTATGAAATCCTCGCCCCGTTGGGCGCGGGCGGAATGGGTGACTTGCATCGGGGGCGTGATACACGGCTGGGCCGCACGGTCGCCATCAAGCTGCTCAACGCTGAATTGAGCGGCGATGCGATCAGCCGGGAGCGCTTCGAACGCGAAGCCCGGAGCATCGCGGCCCTCACCCATCCGCACATCTGCACGGTGCACGACGTCGACGATCACGAGGGCAATGCGTTTCTCGTGATGGAGCTGCTGGAGGGGCATACGCTGGCCGCCCGTCTGGCGCGCACGAAGGGCGGACTCCCGCTTGACGAGGCCCTGTCGATCGCGACGCACGTGGCCGAGGCCCTCGCCTTCGCCCATCGCCACCACATCACCCATCGCGAACATCAAGCCCGCGAACATCATGCTCACGCCCACGGGGGTGAAGCTCCTCGACTTCGGATTGGCGAAGCTGCGCGATCGGGATGAGGTGAAGGAACAGAGTCGTACGCCAACCTCATTAACTGGACCCCTCGGTGTGATGGGCACCCTCGCCTACATGTCACCCGAGCAGCTGGACGGCCGCGCGGATCAGCGGAGCGACATTTTTGCGTTTGGGGCAGTGTTGTTCGAGATGCTCACGGGCCGTAAGGCGTTCGACGGCGCGACGTCGTCGGCGGTGATCGGCGCGGTCGTCCACACGGATCCGCCGGCGGTATCTTCGCTCCGCCCGGACATCTCCCCGTCTCTCGAGCGCGTCGCGCGGCGCTGCCTCGCCAAGGACCCTGACGCCCGGTGGCAGTCGACCGTGGATCTGGTCGACGAGCTCCGGTGGATTGTTGCAGGTACGACGGCCGGCGCGCTGCCCGGCTCCGCCGCCGACCGCGCAGGGGTGATCGCCACGCCCACAGTGGGTCGACGTTTGGCTGTGACGGCCCTCGCCATGACCGCCGCCGTTGCGATTGGCGTGGCGGTCGGGAGCCAACTGCCCAGCACGCCGCCTCCGGAGCCCGCGTCCGTGCGGTTCGTCGTCCCGCCACCTGAAGGCTTCAGCTTCCAGGGCATGATGGCGCTCTCCCCAGACGGACAGCGTCTCGCTCTGGTGACGATCGACGACAAACGCCGCACGCAGCTCTGGGTGCGATCGATGGGCTCCGAGGTCGTGCAACGCGTCGCTGGTGCCGATGGCGTCACATTCCCGTTCTGGTCACCGGATGGTCAATCGATCGCATTTTTCGCAGACCGTCAACTCAAGCGTGTGGCGGCGGCGGGCGGCCCGCCCCTCGTGATCTGTGACGCGGAGGATGGCCGCGCAGGGACCTGGAACAACGAAGGCGTCATCGTGTTTGCGCCGCGCACCTACTCACCCCTTGTGAGCGTGCCCGCGTCTGGTGGCACACCGCAACCGGTCACTCAGCTCGAACCAATGAGATCTGTGGCCCATCGATGGCCACACTTTCTGCCAGACGGCGACCACTTCCTGTATTTGGCAGACTCTCCACTGGAGGCCAGTCAGTCCTGCGCGTGGGCTCCTTGCGAAACCGAGAGAGTCAGACTGTTCTCGAGGACGCCACTGAAGGTCAGTACGCCGACGGGTTGCTGTTTTTCGTTCGCCGAGATGTGCTGCTTGCGCAGCCATTCGACGTCGGGCGGCTGGCCATGGACGGTGAGCCGCGGGCGGTCGTGCAGGACATCGTGAGACTCTTCAATGGCCGCTACGCGTTTTCCGTGACGCCCGGCGGGACCTTGGCATTTCTTCGGCGGTCGGATTTGAATCCGGTCGCGCTGCTGACCTGGTTCGACCGGATGGGGAAGCGGCAGGGCAGCGTCGGGCAGCCCGGACGATTCGCCGATCCGTCGATCGCCCCTGATGGCAATCGAATCGCGGTCACACGACACGACGATAACGGTCCGGCAATCTGGGTCTTCGAGATGACGCGCGGCACAGCGACGCGGCTGACGTCGCCCGGGAGTCAACCGGTGTGGTCGCCAGAGGGACGTCGGGTTGTCTTCAGCGCGCTCCCGCGTCAGGACTCGGCGGTCGTGCACCTGCGGACGATCTCCGCTGATGGATCAGGACCAGCAGTGCCGCTTGTCGAGAGCCAGTTTCCGTTGTGGGCCCTCGGTTGGTCACCCGACGGGACGCGACTGCTCTACCACTTGACGTACGGGGACCAGACGACCGCGAGCGGACTCTGGTTGATGACGATGCCCGGGTCACGGTCCGAGCCATTTAGAAACGACCGATTCCTCTATCCACAAGCCGCGCTTTCGCCCGATGGCCACTGGGTCGCCTACTCCTCGAATCAATCGGGGCGCTACGAGATCTACGTCGAGAGTTTCCCGACGCCTGGAAGGCGAGTGCAAGTGTCAACCGAGGGTGGGACACAACCGCGATGGCGCCCCGATCAGAAGGAGCTGTACTTTCTGTCAGCGGAGAGTCGCCTGATCGCAGTCCCGGCGAATCTGGGAGCAGAGGCGAAGTTGGGAGTCGCCTCGCCTCTCTTTACGCTGGCCATGCCCGTTCGTGCGATGGGCTGGGGAGCGCTCCAGTACGACGTGTCGGCCGACGGCCGGTTCCTCGCCGCGGTCGTTGAAGAGCACGTTCCCGATCGCCCACCGGTCATCGTCGCATTCAACGCGACCGCCAGTCTGAAACCGAGCCCCGCTCCTTAACGATTCCAACGCGTGAGTACGGTTCGAGCGAATGGAACCCGGCGGCGCTTGGGAAAGATAGGAAGCAACCCTCCGGCTAGCCACCCGCAGCGGAGGAGCGCCTGGAACTCCTCTTCGACAACGCGCTGCCACCGGCGGTTCGGTGACGACCCTCAAAGTCGACAGAATCGAGCGGATGTTCTCACTCTGAGAAGACCGCCGTCGATGGCGCGGTCGGCTACCTTGCACGTTGTCAGAAATGCCTCCGTTTTGCGACTACCTGAAATGAATGGGTGATGCGGCCCGCGTCGCCGGTCAAGAACGCCGATATGCCGAGGCAGCTGCGGAGTTCGGTCCAGCTCTGGAACGGCTGGCGCCGAGCGTATGAACGCGACCCAGAAAAGCGTCGCGACCTGCTCCAGGAGATTCATGTCGCGCTCTGGCGGAGCCTTGCTCGATTCGACGGCCGATGCTCCATGCGGACCTGGGTCTACCGGGTGGCTCACAACACGGCGACCTCGAAGACGCTTCGACCCCGGACCAACGCCCCGACCATCGTCGCGCTCGATGACAGCCTGGAATCGATCGCCGCGAGCGCCAGCGAAGAGGTTCTCGATCGACGCCGCGCCCTCGAACGGTTGCATGGCTTGATCAGTCGGCTGAGGCCGCTCGATCGCCAGGTCATGCTGCTGTACCTCGAACAGCTCGACGCGGCGTCGATCGCAGAGATCACCGGTCTCTCAGCGGCCAACGTGGCGACAAAGGTGCGCCGGATCAAGCAGCTCTTGATTCAGCGTTTTCACGAAGGGAAAGGCGATGGAGAGTAATGCCGACACCGAGATCCTGAGACTCTGGCAGAAACAGGCCAGCGAGGAGCACATGATGCCGCTCGATGAAATCCGGACCAGGGCTGAGCGCCTGGAGACGAAGACTCGGCGCTGGCGTGTGGCGACCGCGGTGCTCGTCGTCCTGCTGTTGATCAAAGGAGCTTTGGAAGTGTGGATACAGGAGGGGATGCTGGAAAATGCCGGCGATCTGCTGTTAATGGCGGCGCTGGTGTATACCGCGTACCGCTATCGCAAACAGCGCCTGACGGCGCCGCCTGTCGCCCTGGGGAGAACCAACTGTGTCGACTTCTACCGCGCCGAGCTCGTACGTCAGCGCGATCTGTCGAAAGATAGTTGGGGCTTTCTGCTGCCGTTCGTGCCGGGAATGGCTCTAGCGCTCCTCGATGGCGTGCTCGAGGTTCGCTCGACCAGCCAGCTGATCGCGCTTGTCGCCTCAGGCGTCGGGCTCTTCCTTGGTATTGCCTGGTGGAACGCGCACACGGCGCGCAAGCTCCAGGGCGAGATCGACGGGCTCGATGCATCGGTAGGCGTGGTTACTTGACGCGTGGAACACCAGATGAGTCGTCTCCAGCCATTACGAATCGACCAAATCTCGCGTCGAACCGACAGCTGAGGATCAAGACCAGCAGGAGTTTGAAAATTGACGGTGACGATGCAAGAGCGTCGAGACAGCGCGACTACTGAACGACCTCGAAAGTTCCGGTCATTGAGTGCCAATCGTTATTGCCCGACGCAAACCCGAATGCACGGCCGGTCGAGAGGTTCAGCACGACCGTGAGCGTATGACCTGACTTGGCCAGGTACGACACCGCGTGAACCTCATCGCTGATCTTCATCGCGGCGTAGTGTTGCTCCTGCGACGATTGCCCTTTCCACGGTCCGTCGAGTGCGCGCCAGACGACGGTGCCGTCCTCGTTCAAGGCGTGCTCGAACAGCATTCCCGCGACCGGGCCGTCGCTAAACGTCCATCGCACCGTTTTTCCACGCAGCGACTCCATATTGCGTCCTCCACAACTATCGCCGTTTGTTGCTTCTGCGTTGCCTTCGACGCGGTGACCCAGCTCCCGCTCGGACGCCAGCGTGCGGCGGACGGCGTTCGAGCATCAGCGCCAGCCATTCACCGACGGTGATGAACGGCTCTCCGCTGCGACGCGCGCGGCCAAGGATGAATGCACCCTCGAGCCCGGCGATCAGCATTTCCGCGTATGCGCGCCGTGCCGCTGCCTCGGACCAGGGGAGTTCGTCCGCGATCGAGGCGATCCAAGCGTCGAACGCCTCTCGACACACCGCGCGGAGCGCATCGTCCCTGGCATCGAGATCGAGGGCCACCGCGCCGATCGCACAGCTTTTGTCCGCGCCCGTCCGATCGAATCCGGACGCGGCGGTTCGAAACAACCGCCGAACCCGGTCCGGCAGAGGCGCCGACGTGTCGCTCAGGACGCTCCGGAACAATGCGCCGGCTTTGTCGCCGTGAATGCGCAGCGCTTCGGCGACGAGCTGCGTCTTGCCACCAGGGAAGAAGTGATAGAGAGACCCGATCGGCGCACCGCTCCGCGCAATCACCCGCTGGATGCCTGCGCCCGCAAGGCCGCGCTCGCGGAGCAGCGTTTCGGCAGCATCGAGCATCAGTTCACGAGTGGTGCGTGACTTTCTTGCCATCAGCGCCCTTCGGACTATATAGATCGTTCTACATAAAGTCGAGACCCGGATTGAGCGGCGTTCTGGGGCCGCTTCGATCCACCAGTGGAGTCCTTAATCGTGCGCCTGGCTCACGCCGTCGTCCGCCACCTGGAAAGTAGTCAGGACTGTTCCGCGCATTTCTCCGACTGGACGTCGTCGCCGAGCTTTTGCTGGGACGGCTAGAACAAGCCTTCGATGAACGGATAACCCCAGAACAAGCCGAGCGCGGTCGAGACACCGCCGACCGCCAGCGAAACGGCGCGCGCAAACACCGGATGGGCGCCCAGTCGTGCCATCGGCCACCCCATGAGCCCCGACAGCACGGCCATCCCCACCGTCGATCCCACACCGAACAGCAGCAAATAACCCAAGCGCGTCATCGTTGTCGGGAGCGTGGTCACCACGATCGCTATCAACGCGCCACTGCCCGCCAGTCCATGGACGGCTCCCACCAAAAATGGTCGTCCGAGTGTCCATTGGTCCACCCGGAATGATGACGACGCTCCCGGCGTCCGATGAGTGTGCGTCGGACCCGCAGGCACCCGTCTTGCGCCCTGATAGATTGCGCGCACCCCAAAGCCAACCAACAGCAGAACCACGCAGAGCTGTAGCACCTGTGTCGCAATCGGCGGCATCTCACTCTGCAACACCACCAGCAGCGCGCCGGCGGTGAACAGTGTCAGCGTGTGCCCTAGTCCCCAGAACGCGCCGAGCCATGCGGCCTTCGCGCTGCTACGCTCGCCCGTCATGAGAGTGGACACGGCGGCGAGATGATCCGGCTCGAGCGCGTGCCGCATACCGAGCAGCGCGCCCAGGCCAGCCCCCGCAGCGAACGACTCTACAGTCGCGGGGTAAAGCATCCAGTACGTGGCGAACGTGCACGCGAGCCCGAGGAGAAGCCAACGCATGTCGGGCGCTCGCGATTGAAGCAGCTCGACGGGCTGACCGTGAGGCGTGTTTCGGTACGCAACAGCCCAAGCTTCTTTTCGTGTGTGGAGCGCGGCGGAATCGGCTAACCCCTTGCGGTGACCAGGCTCTCGAGCGCGGCCAGCCAGTGTTCGTAGTAGCGAGACCCGTCGTCGGGTTCACCCCGTTTAGCAGCAGCCTGGAGTTGATGCGCCAGCGCCGCGGCCCACTCTTTCCAGGTGTAATGCCCTTGCTCTGAAAGCGTGACCGCAAGCGCGAAGGCTTGCGCCTGCCATGGCTCGGCGAAGACTGGCCCTCCTTCGTCACGAGGCAAACGCGGCAAATCGGATAGTCGATCGGACTCTGTCGTCAGATCAGCGTCTCTCAAGGTAGTCATCCCACATGTCGAGGTGCACCGAGTCGTGGCCTGAGGCACTTTCTCCCCACAGCTCGCGTGCCGTGAACCGAACGGAATACACGTGCTGCCGCTTCTCTCCCAGAAAATGGGCGTTGGCGTCCGGGAACACATATACGCCGTGGTCTCGAATCACGAGGCCCGCCTTGCCTCGTGCGTATCTGGGCAGGCGAGTATGGCCAGTCGGATTGATGTTACGCGCCCGAACGCGCTGGCCGACCTTGAACGACGGCCGAACTTTTAGATCCTGGCTCGAAGGTATCCCGCGGTTCAGCCAACGAGCCGATGTCGCCAAAGTCAACACGGGAGTCTCTCTGCTCGACTCAGGAGCCGGCTTCCCACTCTGCAGCTCTTCCCGCGTCACGAAACCGTACTTCACCATGTGGGTCTCGAGTCTGTTCAGCCACCGCTCGTAATAACTCATACGAAGGTAATCAATCGAAGGGAGGATCTCGAGCGCGTGTCTGTCGGTATCTATGCTCCATTTGCGCCAGGCACGCATCGCACGAGTAAGCGCGTAAATGCGACCTTCCCAGCTCGCGTGGAAGACAGGTTCGTCCTTCTCGTACTGCACAGGGCCCATACCCTGCTGTCCGCCCATGTCGTGCACGCCGTTCATACGTTACCTCCGGACGGCAGCACCACTTTAGCTACGCCAATCATGGCGTCCCGTGTGACCAACGTTGCGAGCTGCTCCTCTGACAGGTTCTCTGTGCCGGCGGGACGCTCGGGAAGCACGATGTAGCGCAACTCCGCGGTGCTGTCCCATACGCGCACCTCGATGTCTTCCGCAACTTGCGTTCCAAACTCGCGGAGGAGGCCGCGCGGGTCAATTACCGCTCGGGATCGGTAGGGCGCCGACTTGTACCAGACCGGCGGCAGGCCCAGCACCGGCCATGGATAGCAGGAGCATAGTGTGCAGACGATCAGGTTGTGAACCTTGGGTGTGTTCTCCACCACGAGCATGTGCTCGCCCTGGCCGCTGGTGTAGCCCAGTTCGGCGATCGCCGCCGCCGCATTTTCGAGCAAACGTTTCTTGTAGGCGGGATCAACCCACGCACGCGCCACCACTCGGGCTCCGTTGCGCGGACCAACCTTGTGTTCCATGGTGTCGATGAGCGCATCGAGGGCCGCCCGATCTGACGAGCCCCTTTTCGACCAGGAGCGATTCGAGCGACTTGACTCGCAATGTGAGATCAGAAGGGACCGTCTGATGCGCGTGGCCGTTACTTTGGACCTGAGCAAGACCAGGGGTCGCTGCTGCCCCTGCCGCCGTTACAGCAGCCTTCAAGAAACCGCGTCGGGTGCCTTCCATCCGATGCTCCTCCTGCCGGGATCCAGGGCTAAACGACCGAGATTATAGCGGGGCGCGAGCGAACGAGCGCCTTCAGGCTCGCATCTCAGACGGTCACTGCCGATCACGCGATAACGGCTCGCCGGAATCGCTGGGCACCCACTGCCCGATCCGTTCGGCGATGAACGAGAAGAAGGGATTCGAGGAGAGGCGCATCAGCGAGTCCGTACCGACCGTGAGGACGCCGCGTTCACCCCGCGGACTCAACCGTCCAAGAGGCAGCAGCCCGGCGAGCTCGCTCGAGCTCTCGAAGCCGTAGAGCGGATCATCAGGCGCGAACGGCAAGCTGACGTGCGACAGCGAGAACACTCCCGGCGGCCAGGTCACGCCCAGCGCCCGATGCATCACGATCAACGACCCGGGTTCGGCCGTCCGCGCTTCCACATCGCGGGTATCTGCCGAGCTGTTCGTCACGACAACCCGCCGATAGCGTCGCGGCGCCCGTTCAAGAAGACTGCTGACCAGCGACCGATCCGACGGCTGCATGAAGACCGCGATACCCGAGATGTGATTGACGTCGAACAGCACCAGCTCGCTGCCATTCGCCGGGAGCTGATCGTAGAGCGTGTTCACCACCGCCGGTGTGCTCACCGTGGCGTCGACGATCGATTGAAACGTGAGAATCGGCGGGATTGCCTCGAGCCGGCCGTTTGCCGCGAGCCGCGCGAGGTCGTTCCGGATGGTACGGGTCAAGGACGCCGTCTGAAACCCGGCGTTGGCAGCGAAGGAGTTGTACTTGAACGGGTTGTATTCCGGGAAGACATCCAGCCAGTTTGCCTTCTCGAAGTACGGCACCACGCCGAGGCGGCTGATCCACCATGCCAGTCCGGCAGCGGGGGTCACGCCGATCATCGGTGACAGCAAAACGAGCTTCGACGGTACCGCGCCGTTGTGCCCTTCGATGACGTCGAGCGTGTATTTCAGTGCCAGTGCGCCGCCGTTGGAATAGCCCACGAGAACGAGCGGCGCCTGTTCAGGAATCTTGCTCCGCACGTGTCGGACACCCATTCGCACGGCGGCAAGCCAGTCGGCCGCCGTTGCCGTGATCAGCCCCGATGGGACCGTGCCGTGCCCAGGCATGCGCAGCGACAGCGAGTAGACGCCATTGTCGTGCAGCACCTCGGCCACCTTCCGCATGCTGTACGGCGAGTCGGTCAGACCATGAATGAGCAGCGCGCCGCCGCGAATGGTTGGCGGCGTGGTCTCGAAGGATCGATTCCAGTCGCGGCCGGCACTCGACGGATGCGACAGACTGTCTGGGTGATAGCGGTTGACCGGCGTTCGATCCGCCGGGTCGTTCATCGATTCCAGCGCACGAACCTGCGCGAACAGCCGCTCTTCCCGGGCTTGATACTGAGGAAATGTGAACCGATCGTCGAGTGTCGATGCCGTCATCTCGTCGAGGCTGATGCGGTGCCAGGCCTTGAGATCAGGATGACGCCTACGTGCATCGTATGCGCCGCCGACGATCAACGTCATCACGACCAGACCCACCGCGTAGACGATGCGCCGACCCCAGCGCCAGAGCGAGGACACCAGAGGAGTCTACGCGAGATGGACAGGGCGTCACCCGCGAGCCTCGGCAGCCTGTAGAATGACGCATCGGCTGCGCATCATGCGGTTGCCATCTCGCACGCAGCTCGGACGCGTTCAGGGTAGGCTCAAGAGAGCCAACTTCATAAACACACCGACGATGAGCCCATGCCGCTGACACCAGGCACACGACTCGGCTGTTTTCTGATCGAGGCGCCGCTCGGGGCGGGGGGCATGGGCGAGGTCTACAAGGCGAAAGACACACGCCTTGACCGCACAGTCGCGATCAAAATCCTGCCCTCAGCGGACTCGGATCTCAAAGCCCGGTTCGAACGGGAGGCCAAGGCCATCGCCGGCCTCCAACACTCGCACATCTGTACTTTGTATGACGTCGGCCACGAGGACAGCACCGACTACCTGGTGCTTGAATACCTCGAAGGCGAGACGCTCGCTCACCGCTTGACTCGCGGGCCGCTGAAGCTCGAGGAGGCGCTGAAGACGGCCATCGATATTGCCGACGCGCTCGATGAGGCACACCGTGCCGGCATCGTGCATCGCGATCTCAAACCCGGGAACATCATGGTGACGAAAGGTGGCGTCAAGTTACTCGATTTCGGTCTCGCGAAGCTGCGGCCATCAGCACCGGCGGTGAGCGGCTTGTCGATGGCCGCGACCGCGCCGAGCCCAGTCACGAGCCAGGGCACGATTCTGGGGACACTTCACTACATGGCGCCCGAGCAGGTGGAAGGCCGCGACGCCGACACGCGGACGGACATGTTTGCGTTCGGCTGCGTGCTTTATGAAATGCTTACCGCCAGAAAAGCGTTCGAAGGCAAGACGCAAGCGAGCCTGATCGCGGCGATCCTCGAGCGTGAGCCGACGCCTTTGGGGACACTGCAGCCTCTAGCGCCGCCGCTCGCTGATGCGATCGTTCGAAAGTGCCTGGCCAAGAACGCTGCCGATCGATGGCAAAGCGCCGCCGATCTCGCGAGCGCCCTCGGGTGGGCCGTTGACGGCGCGAAGGCGTCCGTCCACCTGGCGCCAAAGACCGTGTGGCGCCGCACTTCCCTGGTTGGCGCCTTGGCGGGGCTCATGGTCGTTGCGCTCGCCACCGGGGTCTTGTTCGGCTGGCGTTACGCGGCAAACGGCACGGCGCCAGCGCCCGCCGTTCGGTTCGAGGTTCTGCCTCCCACCGGCGCCGCATTGAGGCCGGCGCCTGTCGCCTCGACGGCCCAGCTCGCGTTGTCGCCCGACGGACGACAGCTTGCGTATGTTGCGGCATCGAAGGGCAGCCCCTCGCAGGTCTGGATTCGCCCGCTCGACGGGGTACAGGCGCAACCGCTCGCAGGTACCGAGGGCGCGTCATTCCCGTTCTGGTCTCCGGATAGTCGGTTCATCGCATTCTTTGCGACGGGCAAGATCAAAAAGGTCGATACCAGGGGCGGTGCACCCCAAACGTTGGCGGACGCGGCCGCTGGGCGCGGCGGAACCTGGAACCTGGAGGGCGTGATCCTGTTCACAGCCCAAGCGAACAGTCCTATCGCCAAAGTTTCTGCTTCGGGCGGGAACGTCACGCCCGTCACGACGTTCGCTGCCGACCAGGGGATCGTGACGCAGTACTGGCCACAGTTTTTGCCGGACGGCCGTCATTTTCTTTACTTCCAGCGCAGCGCGAAGGCCGAGCACCAGGGCATCTATGTGGCCGCGCTCGACTCATCGCAGAGCACCCGGGTGCTCGAAAACAACACCAGGGCCGTCTACGCCTCGGGACACCTGTTGTTCGTGCGTGACGGAGTACTTTTCGCTCAATCGTTCGACGACCGTGCGCTCAAAACGAACGGCGAACCGATTCGTCTGGCGGATGGCGTCGGCTACTGGGCAACCGCATTCGGGTATACGGCTGTCGCGGCGTCGGGCTCCGGTGTGCTGGCTTACGGCCCCAGTGTAGTGTTCACGACCAGCCTCCGTTGGCATGATCGCGTCGGAGCGACCATTGGGCCGCCCCTCGCACCGCGTGCGTACGGCTCGCCGCGTCTGTCGCCCGATCAAACGAGCGTCATCGTCGCAGTCGCTGATGCGACGACGGCGCAGCCGGATCTCTGGCTCGTGGCGCTGACCCGTGGAACGGTTTCACGCGTCACGTCCGACCAATCGACTGACTGGTTTCCTGTGTGGTCGCCTGACGGCGGGCGCGTGTTCTTTGGGTCGGCGCGGACGGGCTCGTCCACGATTTTTCAGAAGGCTGGTGTCGCACCAGAAGAAGAGTTCGCGAACAGGGTCCTCGTAAACAGCGTGGCCACGTACCCAACCGACGTGTCACGGGATGGACGCTTCCTGCTCTGCATGCAATCCACCAGTCGCGGCTACAATCTCGGCGTGATGCCACTGTCGGGTGAGCGCAAACTGAGTCCGTTTGTCGATGGCCTCTCGAACGAAGTCCAAGGTCGCTTCTCGCCGAACAACCGATGGGTCGCCTACGCCTCGGACGAATCGGGTAAGTTCGAAGTGTACGTGCGGCCATTTCCCGCCGAGAATACCCAATCAACGACAATCTCGATCGCCGGCGGCATGCAGCCCGAGTGGCGTGGCGACGGCAAAGAGCTTTTCTACATTTCAGCCGACGGAAAGCTGACGGCCGTGCCGGTCGTGACCGAGGAGGCGGCCTTCAGGGCAGGCTCGCCGCGCGCGCTCTTTGACGTCGAAGTCCCCGAGCCAACCGCACCGTACCCAACTCACTATGCTGTCACCGCCGACGGCCAGCGGTTCTTCGTCAACACCGCCGTCGATCAACCGACGCGCCCGGCACTGACCGTCATCCTCAACTGGACCGCGGCGCTGAACAAATAGAACCGTTTCAGATCTGCGCACGTCCGCACTCGAAGCTACAAAGCCTCTCACCATGCGTGTAAGCTCGACCCGTGAGCGCGTGGCAGCGACTGACTCAGGGGTTCTGGGGCGACCTGAAGCTTGGCGCGAGGCGACTGTTCGCCACTCCGCTCTTCACGATCTTCGCCGTGCTCTCGTTGGCGGTCGGCGTCGCCGTCACCACGGCGGTGTACTCCGTCGTCGACTCGATCCTCCTTAAGGATCACGGCATCGCCGATCCCGATCGCATCGCCTTCGTCGTGACACCGTACCAGGGACGCTTGCTGAGGGGTTCGGTCTCAGAACCCGACTTCGAAGACCTGCGCGACGCGCAAACCTCGTTCAGTCAGATTTCCGCATCAGCTCTGTTCACTTCGGCGCTCGCATCGTCGTCAACAACTGAACTTGTTGCCGCCGAAGCGGCAGGTGAGCTTGTCTCGCGAGCTCGATCGTGAAAGTCACTCGCGTAATGTCAGCATTCGAGCTGGCTCACAAGGCGCTGGAGTCGGCCGCGTTTACCAGGTTGCTGCTCGCGCGCATGCCGCATGCGGTTAGCACCAATGTGTCCGTCAGATCGCTGATCGGAAGCTAGCCAATAATCTCGAAGAGCCCTTCGAGCACCGAGGCGACGTCCTCATCGGAGGCTCGCCCCAGCCGCTTGCCGATCCGCTCGGTCGAAAGCGTCCGTATCTGGCTCGTCTTCACCCACGAGCGCTTGGGCAGCTTGGGCGTCGTCAGCTCGACTGTCAGCGGGTAGCCGGCTCTTGGTTTCTGGCTGGTGAGCGCCACGGCGATCGCCGTACCCGAACGGTCGTTGAACACATCGTGGCTTAGGATCAACACCGGGCGTTCGCCCGCCTGCTCGTGGCCGCGCCCGGGGTTGAGGTCGGCCCAGCGGATCTCGCCTCTCAGTATTCGGGCCATGCCACGCCCGTGGCCGCGAGACCTTCCTCCGCCAATCGGCGTTCTTCGGCGGGGTCGAGTTTCGCGGCCTCTTCCGCTAGCCGCGTGCGCGCCAGCCGGGCCAGCTTCTCTGCGAGCGCCGCTTCCACCGCCTGGCTACGGTTTCGAAAGCGCTGTTTGGCGACGAGGGCGTCGACGCGGTCGAGGAGGTCGGCATCGATGGTGAGCGCCACTTTGGCTTTTGGCATAGTATGATAAATCATCATACTACATGCTGCGCCGTCCGATGGCGGTTTGCACGCGTATGGTGAAATTCTCGCGCTCGAGTTACAGCGATCCGAACTTCCGGGCTGTTCACGCCCGCTATCGCGATTCGGTCGGCGACGCCGTGAGTGGAAGCTTGAACGCCACCATCTCCTCGCCATTGCGCACGAGCAGAATGTCGCGCACCACCACCGGGTGGTTCCAGGTCTTGCCGTTCAGTGCCGGGATGCGCGCCAACTCGGTGAACTTGTCGGGCGTGGCGCTGACCAATGCGAGCTCGCCCTCTTCCGTTGTGATCAGCAACACATCCTGATCCGCGAACAGCAGCAGCTGCCCGTTGCCGTAGCGTCCGCCTTTCCACTTGCGCGTGCCGTCGGCGAGATCGATCGACGAGAGGATGCTGCCGTCGAAGCCGTAAAGGTGCCCCTTGTGTACGACGAAGTCGTTGAAGTAAGGCTTCAAGCCGCGCGAGTGCCAGCGCTCTTCCGCTTTCCATCCGTCGGGCCCGTGTGTCAGCGCGACGAGGCGGATGCCGAGGCCGCCCATCGCGTCGCCGGGCGCGACCAGCACGTCACCCTCCGGCGTGAGCGCCGGCTGCACGATGCTTGTGGCCGGTGGGCCGCCAACGTGTTCCCAGAGCACTGTGCCGTCCGCAGGCGCGACGCTGATCGTGCGCGCGCCGCGCATCAGCAGCACCTGCGGCACACCGCCGATCGTCGCCAGATGCGGCGAGCTGTACCCGGTACCGCCGCTCTGACCGATCCACCGCTGATTTCCCGTGGCCGCGTCGTAGGCAATGAGCTGGCCGGCGACGCCGAGGATGACGAGATCATCGATGACGAGTGGCGAGCTCGCGATGCCCCAATCGGGAACGGTCTTGCCCGTGTCAGTGGCCGCGTTGCGCGACCAGATCTTCGCGCCCGTACGCGCGTCCAAGGCGTTGACGATGCCGGTTGCACCGAACGCAAACACGCGGTTGCCTGCAATTGTCGGTGTGCCGCGAGGTCCCGCGCCGCCATTCGATTCATAAAAACGTACGGGGTCGCGATGCCTCCAGACCGGTTCGCCAGTGGACAGCCTGTAACAGGACACGAGCTCCTCTTCGCCGCGCTGCTCCTGCGTGTAGAGAAGGTCGCCGCTCACGGCAAAGGATGACCAGCCCGGTCCGATCGGCTTGCGCCACATCTCGGCCGGCGGTGACGCCGACCAGTCGGTATCGAGGCGCACCCTGCGAATGACACTGTCGCGATTTGGTCCGCGAAACCCGGGCCATTCGCCTCGCGCCTCGCGCTCGCTCCGCGCAGGCTCGCCTGGCGCTTCGCGCTCGCCGATGGCAACCCCGGAACCCGTTGCGGCATTGGCGCCGGCCTGTTGTTCGTTCCTCGGTGACGGTGAGGCGTTGACAGGCTTATCCGCCGACACAGCGGCGGCCGGAGGGGCCACCGCAGGCACGGGCGCCGGCGCCGCGGCGGGTGATTCCGCGACCGCTATTGGTTCATCCTTCGCCTCCGCCAACAGACGCTCCTCGGGTGTCGGCGTCCAGCGCCAATGCAGCTCGGAGCTCGCGCCGATCACGCCGCCCGTGCGAATGAGCGTAAACGGTACGAACGCAAGCGCGATCGCCACAACCATCGTCGCGCGACGAACGGCAGTGGGCAACCGATGCGTCAGCACCGCCCAGATGACCAGAGCGACGGCGAGAACCGGCAGGGAGTACCCGACCAACATCATTCCCTGCAATCCGCCCCGGATCGACTCGTGCACCACAAGCCTGGTGACGAACACCCCAAGGATCATCAGCACCACGGCGGCGATCCGCTCCAGCCATGGCGCGCGGCTGAAGAACAGCCACCAGATGACGATCGCCGCGCTAAAGACGACGCCGGAGAGCAGCGCGAGGATGACGAGCGGCATCTCGGCGATCTCGACATCGGGCGCGATGATGGGCACGAGGTAACGTCCCATCACGAGCATGATCGCGAGGACCACGCCGGGCCACAGACGGAGCGAGCGAGTGAGAGTCATAGCGACACCTTTGCGATCGCGGTTTCCTGAGTGCGCCGCCGCACCGTGAGCATCCCGGTCGTCACGAAATAAAAGGTGAGTAGGCCCGCGACGACCGGCGATGGCATGTTGTTTATCGCGGCCACGAATGCGCCGGTGAGCGACATTACGATCATCGCGCCCACGAAAAGCATGCCGCTCTTGCGTTGGAGCGTTCCGCCCTTCGCGGCAAACAGCGCGACGTAGCCGAAGACGAGGGCGAGCACGCCTCCCGCGATGTGGATCGGCAGAACGGTCGGCATGACTTACGCCACCTCTGGAACGGCGCCAAAGGCGCGGCGGGCCGTCCGTTTGGCGCGCAGCCGCCACAGCCAATACGACATTGCGAAGATCGGCAACAGTACGCCGAGCCCACGAATGGCAGGACTGCGCATCGCTTCTGGAATTCTGTCGGGGCCGAGATAGAACGCGATCGATGCAATGAACAGCGCGAAACACATCCGCCAGAGATGGCGCTTCAGCCGCGGCGTGCCGCGAAGACCGCCGGCGCGCATCGTTCGCCGATCGCCTTCGGCCGCCAGCAACGCGACGCCGCCGAACAGGACAAGCGGAAACGCCAAGCCGGCCTCGGCTCCGCCCTGCGCCATCGCGTCGATCGCGAGCACGAAACACGCGGCACCGATGGCCGGGGCCATCAGCATCGCCGCTCTGTCAAACCAACGTGGAGCAGGGGCAGGTCGCACAGTCGCCAGCGACGTGATGACAAGGTAAAACGTCAACAACGCCGAAGGGACGTTGATCGCCGGTGCCACGCCTTCGACCGCCGAGATCAGCAACCCGGTCACCGCCATCGTGAGCATCGCCCACACGAAGAGCGTGCCGGTCTTGCGATGCAGCGTGGCACCCTTCGTGGCGTAAATGGCGAGGTAGCCAGACACCAGGCCGAGGCCTCCGCCGAGGACGTGGACGAGCAACGTCATTCGCATAGAGCTCAAAAACCTCGAACGGGCACTTTGACCAGAGCGCTTGCCAGTTCGCAAGCGGGGGCCATAGCGGTAGACAGTCTACAGCTTAGACGTAGACCATCTACGACTTGTTCACCGGCCCGCCACGAGGGTGCGGAGTTGGCCTGATCTCCGATGCGAGCCTGCGGCTGAGCAGTTGGTCCCGGCTGTGCCACCTGGTCGCGCCGACGGACAGTGGCGGATCATTCACAGCCGTTGGTCACATGTGAAGCCGGAACTGAAGCAGCCGGTTACCGAAATCCAATGACTTTCCCTGGATAGACCGCTACTCGTTTCTAAGCACCGCGGCCGGCTGCAATCGCATCGCGCGAAACGCTGGAACCGCGCACGCCAGTACAGCCACCATCAACAGCAGGGTGCCAGCGCCAATATAGGCCGAGGGATCCATCGCGCCGACATTGAACAGCAGGCTCGACATCAACCGCGTGGCTCCGAGGGCAACCGCGGCGCCGAGGGCGATGCCGATGCTCACCACCGTCATGCCCTGCCCGAGCACCAGGCGCGCCACATCCGCCTGACTTCCGCCTAACGCCATGCGGATGCTGATCTCTTTCAGATGCTGCTGCACGTAGTAGCCCATCACGCCGTAGATGCCGATCACGGACAGCAGTAGCGCGACCACGGCGAAGCTCGTCACGAGCAGGGACAACGACTGGGGCCGCGCCAGCGATCGATCGATGAGCGCGCTCATGGTTGCGACGTTCGACAAGGGCGCCGACGGCTCCAGCGCCCGAACGGCCTGCTGCAACGATGTCGCGATGGTCAGCGGATCGCCATCGGTCCTGACCACGAGGAACCGCGCGGCGACCCGCCGTGACCGGCGTATAAACCGTGCCATTGTCGGGCTGATCGAGAGCCGGCGTACTTCACCTCGCTGACGACGCCGACTACGGTGGTCCACGGGCAGGTGGTGCAGCCGCCTTCGCGAAGGCGCTTGCCGACGGCGCTTTCGCCAGGGAAGAAACGCCGCGCCCACGCGCGATCGACGATCACCGACAACAGCGCTTCCGGTGCCGCATTGCGCTCCGCATCGCGCTCGTCGAGCAATCGGCCTTCGACGAGCGAGAGGCCGAGCGTGCGGCACATACTCCGGCGATATCCCCACCCACGGCGTGACGGGCTGCGATTGGCCGGACGGCGTCGGATACTGCTCGAGATCGAAGTTGTTGAAGTTGCTGGCGTTGTTGGGCGGCAGGCCATCCGAATACGCGACCGACGCGACGCCCGGCAGCGCGGCGATCCTGCGTTGCAGCTCGTCCCAGAACGCATTCGCGCGATCCGCGTTCCCGTATTGCACGCCCGGCAGGCGGATCGACCCGGTCAGCACTCGCGCCGGATCGAAACCGAGATCGACCTGCCGCAATCGATCGAGGCTGGTGAGCAGCAGCGCCGCGATGATCAGCAGCGGCGTCGCAATCGCGAACTGCGCCGCCACCAGGCCGCGGCGAAGACGACGAACGCCCACGCCGCCCGCGACCGTTCGCCCGGAACGCAGCGAGGATCCACCGAGCCGCCGATCGCCTGAAGCCCCGGAACGACGCCGAAGATCAACGCGCTCGAGAAGGCCAGTCCGGCCATCAGCCAGATCATCGGCGCGTCGATGCGAATCTCCTGGGTGCGCGGAAAGTACGAGGCCCCCTGCGCCTGCAGCAGTTGCATGCCGGCCCATGCCACCGCGAGACCGATCGCCGCCGCGCCGGTGGCGAGCAGAACGCTCTCCGCCAGCAGGTAACGCAACACGCGTCCGCGCGACGCTCCCAGTGCCGCGCGCACGGCAAGTTCCTGATGGCGGCTCGTGACTCGCGCAATCAGCAGATTCGACGCGTTTGCGCACGCGATCAACCAGACGAGCCCAACGGCGGCAACCGCGAGTCCGGCAATCGTGCCGACGTTGCCGACGAGATTGGTCTTCAGGTCCTCCATGTTCCAGGTGGACTTGTCATCCTGGTACGACGACTTCCAGATCGGGAACAATGCACGGTTGATCGCCTGGAGCTCGGCGGTCGCCACCGCCCGATCGGCGCCGTCGGGCAGCCGCGCGACGACGGAGTAGAGGAACGGACCCTTGCGAGTGGGCGGGGTAAATTGCTGAATCAGGAACAGGTCGAACAGGCGTTCGAGCGGGCCTGCTGAGGGGGGCATTACGCCAATGACCGTGTATTCGACGCCGTCGAGCAGAACCGGTTTGCCAATCACATCTAATCGGCCAGCGAGACGCCGCTGCCAGAACGCGTGGCCGGCGATCGCCACTTGCGCGCCGCCGGCCTTGCCGTCCTGTTCGTTGAAATCGCGGCCGATCATCGGCTGCGCGCCGAGCACGGAGAAGAACCCCCATGACACGACCCGCGTGCGCAGCAGTTCGGCAGTGTCGCCATAGATGAAGCTGACCGTGCGATCGGTGTACGTGGCGTGGCGTTCGAAGCGTGTCTGCCGTTCGGTGAACGCCAGGTAATCCACCGCCGAGAATCTGAATTTGAACGGCGGCGTGTCGGTGTAAATGCGGACGAGGTTTGCCGGCTTCGAATACGGCAGGGGACGCAGGAGCGCGGCGCTGACGGCGCTGAAGATCGCGGCGGTTGCCCCGAGACCGAGACCGACGGTGACGATGATCGTCAGGGTGAGCACGGGCGTCCGCAATAGGCTGCGAACACCGATGCGGAGGTCCTGCATGAAATCCTGGAACAGCAACCCGCGTTGCATCAGGTTCTCCCTTTCTTCGTCCTGCTGGCGGCAGTAATTTCGCGTCGCCTCGAGATTGCCGAATTGACGCATCGCCTCGCGCCGCGCGTCGTCCGGCGCCATGCCCTGCGCAATCAGTTCGTCCGTCCGCATCTCGAGATGCAAGCTCAACTCCTCCTCAACCTCGGCCTTGACGGCACGGCGGCGCAGATACCAGAACGGGCGTCGCCGGCTCATCTCAGGGCCCTTGCAGCACGGCATCCACCGCGCGGACGTAGCGGCGCCAGATGGCGGTTTCTTCGCGCAGGCGCTTCCGCCCCGACGGTGTCAGCTTGTAAAAGCGGGCCCGGCGATTGTTTTCGGAGGGTCCCCAGTCGGCCTCGACCAGATCTTGCCGGTGCAAGCGGTGGAGCGCCTGATATAACGCGGCGTCCTCGACGGACAGATCGCCACCGGTTTGCTCGCGAACCATGGTCGCGATCGCGTAGCCATGCCGGGGCCCCGCCGTGAGGCATCGGAGGACCAGGAGATCGAGGGTTCCCTGCAACAGCGGCAGCGGGACGATCGCCATTCTTCCCCTTAGACGATGTGGGGAAGGATTTGGTTAGCGCGGCGCATACGGCAAATCGCGCCGCCTGGGGTCGTCGCTGTTCGGTTGCTGGAGCACCACTCCTCGCGTACGGACTCGGCCGGTTTCTTGTGCGGGCTCTGAGCGGACAAGAGCGTGATGAGCGTGGCTCGCCGCGCCTCGCGGTCCGCCGTCCGCGCTGCAAACGCGCCTCGGCTTCCACGTGAGCGCTCGCGTCGGCGCGGCGGGCGCGACTCTCCCCGTCGAACCCGGTCGGCATGCCGAACTGGGCCGTGCGGCTGACAAACCTGCCTGACGGCCGTCGCGGCCGGACACTCCGCGTGTGCGGAAGGTACACATACGCGGAGTGTCGTGGGGGGTCACGGCGCGGTCGTCCGGCCGGCGGGCAGGTTGCTCGGCGCGCCGACCGGGTTTCTCGCGGCGAGCCACGCGCCTCGCGATCCGCCGTCTGCGCTGTGCCGGCGCAGCCCGCCTGGCGGTTTGTCGGCGGTCGCCGACCACGGTATGCCTCCAGAGTTCGCGGGGCGAGCCGCACGCGTCACGCCTCGCCTGCGGACCCGCGCGGTTCGTGCTGCTCGGCGCAGACGCTACGGATTGCGTCCGACGAAGTCGATGCTGGTGATGGCGAGCTGCTCACGGTTGTAGCGCGCGAACTGCGGATGCACCCTGATCGTGTCGAGCTGCTGCAGCCGCATCGGGTGTGGCCGCGAGGTGTCGATCTCGATCGCGAATCCTGCCGCGCGCGCCATGTCGATGAAGTCGATCGCGCGCAGCCGGTTCTGGTAAAGGAAGTTGTTGTCCCACATCTTCCAGTCGGCGTCGGAGAACTGGAGGTAATTGAGCTGGTGGACGTTGCGGTCCACGTAAGCGTAGTGATCGCCGCAGTTGACGGAGTGGAACACTACGCCGCCCGAACGAAGAATGCGGCGCGCCTCGGCGAGGCAGGCGTCGATCACTGCCGGCGGCGCGTGTTCGAGCACGCTGTTCGAGAACACGACGTCGAGCGACGCCGCGGGCAGCCCCGTGGCCGACGCATCGTACGGCGCGCGGCGTGACGACGTTCGGATGGTTCAGCGCGGCGATCGCCTGCGCCTCGCGGCGAAAGCGCGCGAGACGCTCCGCGTCGCTCGCGAACTCGTCTGGCAGGATCTTCAACGCGACGTTGCGCTGCAACGTCGCATCGCGCGCACGATAGACCTGGCCCATCCCGCCCGCGCCGATGGCGTCGAGGATCTGGAAATTGCGGAGCCGAACGCCCGAGTTAGTGGCATGGATTGCGCGGTGCCGCCGCGCGCCGCGTCTCACCCGGAACACCCCGCGAACCGCTCGGGACGCCTCGGCGAGGATCAACGACTATACTCTGGCGCAAAGGACATTACGACAACTCCCGGCGGGGCAGCGGACGTACCGATGAGTCGATGGTTGCCGCAACCGACCAAAACAAGGACCTGATCCGCCGCTGGATTGCCTTCGCGAGTGCCGGGTTCGCCGGCAGCTTCGCTCCATTCGTCGCGAACGATTACGTCGGCCACATGGGAGGCGCCACGATCGATCGGGCCGAACTCGAGCGCCTCGAGCGGCAGTTTTGCGCCGCGTTCCCGATGCCAACCACACGGTCGATGACTTGATTGCCGAAGGCGATCGAGTTGTGCTTCGGACCACCGCTCGAGCGACGCACCAGGGCGACTTCGAGGGCATCCCACGCACTGGCCGCGTCGTCGAATTCACAGGGCTCGTCGTTTACCGCATCGCCGGAGACAAGATCGCCGAGTCGTGGGGCGAGATCGATTTTCTCCGGTTGATCCGCGAATTGCGAAGGCCCTGAGACCCTCGTCGCATCCGTCCGCTAAGGAGGAATGCCGACAGAAGGGTTGACATTACCGAATTCAACGCGCGCCGGCGATCGTTTCCAACGCGCTCTTCTTGATCGCCGCGACGGCCGCCGGCGACGCAAGGAAGTCGATGAAGTGTTGGGCGGCGTCCGGGTGCGTTGAAGCGGAACCGATGCCGGCGGAGACGACCATGACGCGCTGCACCTCGGGCGGCAGCGGTCCCACGAAGTCGATCCCTTCGATCGGAAGCAGCTCACTGATTTGCTGAAATCCGAGCTCGGCTTCGCCGCGAGCCACTACCGTGCCGACGCGCTCGCCGACGATTCTGCGGCTCTTCGGCAGCACCCGCTCGGCGATGCCCAACTTCTGAAACAGCTCCGTCGAGAGATAGTTCCCGCTGACGCTGGCGGAGTAGGCGATGGAACTGGCTTCGAGAAGCGTTCGACGCAGCGCATCCACCGAGCTAATGTCAGGCTTTGGCGCCCCGCGCCGAACCGCCATGCCAATCGCCGAGCGCGCGAGGTCGACGCGAGTGCCTGCGCGGACACGTCCGGCCTTGATCAGCTCGTCGAGGTCGTTGGCGGAGACGATCACGACGTCGATCGTTTCGCCACGCTCGAGCCGGGCCACGATCCCGTTGTCCACCGTTCCCATCGATGTGGCTTCGGTCACGACTCGATGGCCCGTGGAGCGCTCGAAGGCGGGCGCGAGCTCGAGATACGCTGCGGTGAATGCCCCGGATGTCATCACCTTGATCTCGTCGGCAGCGATCGACGGCCGTAACAGCAGCAGAACGGCGAAGAGTGCCGCGGCCGCTTTCACACGATGCATGCCTGCGCCGCCAGGGCGCGTGCCGTTGCTCACGGATTCTTCAGACCACAGCGGAATCGTTACGACGTCCGTGGATTCAGCGGTCTCGTTTCAAACCTCAATAAACCACGGCCGGGCCGGCCCGGCGCCGCCCACGCACCGTCGAGCTGGCAGCCTATCATCAGCCCGTCCCAGTGAGTAAAATCCATGCCCCGACAACCGGCGCAACTTCGAAAGGACGTCCTATGAGATCACAACCGCTCGCGGGTCTGCTGGCGTCACTCGTATCAGCCTTTGCGTTCTCAGTGGCGACGACGGCACCGGCGCAGGCGGCGCCGGTGGTGTTCATCCGGGTTATCGAGCCGTTCACCATCGATGCTTTGCACCCTTGCACCGGGGAGCCCATCGAGCTCAGCGGCGAGGTGAGAATCACTCTGCAGATTGTCGTGGACGAGGGCGGCGGCGTGCATTTCAGGTCTCAGCTGGTGCCTTCTCAGATCAGAGGCGTCGCCGGCGGCGAGGTGTTCAAAGCGGTCGGCGGCGACCGAGAACACATCAACGAGAACGCCGGCGATGGCTTGCCGATCACAGACACGTTCACCTCGACGTTCAATTTGATCAGTTCCGGCGCCGGCGACAACTTCCTGGCGCACGCGACGTTCCACATCACGCTCAACGCAAACGGTGAACTCACGGTGTTCGTTGTGAACGACAGCGCCGAGTGCCGCGGATAGCACCTGGCCGATGTCATGGAACGCGCAGTGCCGATCCTGCCGGTGGAGGATCTCCGTGTCGCCAAAGAGTTTTACGTGGGGAAGCTCGGGTTCACCGTCGGCTTCGAAGCCACCGATGACGGCGCCACTGGCCTTCTCGGGGTCGAGCGCGGAGGCATCTGCCTCACGCTCGACTGCCCGATGTCTGGCCATGGGAGGGACGCGTGCGTCTCACTGCAGGTCGACAGCGCCGACGCCTACTACGACGAGTGGCGGGAGAAAGGCGTCGAGATTCGGCGCCCGCCCAAGAACGAATCATGGGGTGCACGGACCTTCGACGTCATCGATCCGTTCGGCAATACCATCTTCGTGATCGGCCCGAGTACCGTAGATCCGGAGAGGCGGTGCGCGTACCAGGTCATCGGCTTCACCGATCGTGCAGCTACGCCGCTCACGTGGGTGGATTTGAGGTCAGTCGTCGTCGTCAAGATCCGGAATGCCGGCCGCGAACCACGCGCCGTCGAAGGTTGTCCGAATCAGCAGCACCGGGCTCGGGCACTCCGGGGGCGGCGGTGGATTCAACGTGTCGTCGATGCGGAAATCGCCGTTCGGTTCGAGCCGCACGCCGTTTAGGCTCGTGTTTCGCTCGACGAATGGAACGGCGGACTCACAGATCAGCGTGGCAAAGACCGACTGGCCGGCGGTTTGCCCGATGAAGTTGCCGCCAGCAAGGAGCAAGCCGCGCCCCTTGACGGTTAGCTGACCGTCAGAGTCGACGGCTGCCCTGAGGTTGCCGATTCTCCAGGGGCGCAATGGCCGGAATGACTCCGCGGACAACGTTGCGTCTGACCTCCGGGAACGTTCCCTCACTCATCACACCTGCCACGTTGAGTACGGGGATGACGCCGATGCCGCCGTCGAAGCTGACCAGAGCCTCGCGCCGCAGCGCCGCGAGCGTGGTCGCAATCCCGACCGTCATCAGCATCATCAGAACGACTGTTGCCTTCTTCATCAGTGCATCTCCTCTCTGCCCGAATCCCGTGAGGCGCGTCGCGCCCGCTACGGTTCCACTTTTGTAGGTGAGGAGGGCGATTTCTTTCGCGATCGCAGCCTCGCGCCGAAGTCTCTTCCTCGCGCCCGTTGAGACGCCGATGTCATCGCGCTAGACTTCGGCGGGGGAGTGGCCGATGGTTGACACGCAGCTCGTGATGGATGGAGGGCGCGAGCTCGCGTACACCGACCTGGGCCAACCCGACGGCGCCTGTGTGTTCTTCTGCCACGGTGCCCCGGTGAGCCGCCTGCAACTCGTTCCTCTCGATCGGCGATTTGCGGCGCGCGGTCTTCGCGTTGTCTCACCCGACCGTCCCGGGTACGGCCGGTCGTCGCCGCAGCCGGGCCGCTCGTTGCTCGATTGGCCGAATGACGTCGCCGCACTAGCCGACGCGCTCGACATCGATCGTTTCCTGGTGGCGGGTCACTCGTCTGGTGGTGCGTATGCGATCGCCTGCGCCGCCGCGCTGAGCGAACGGGTGGTCGGCGGGATCGTGATGGGCGGTGTGACGGACATGGCCTGGCCAGGTGCGTGGCAGGGATACCTCGAAGGCCGCGTCGAGGTTCAACTCATGCAGCTGACTGACGAGCGTGCGAGTGTCGCTCGATGCGCCGAACACTTCGGCGCGGATGGGAGCGGGTTTTTCACCGAGGGATTCGAATTGCCGGCGCCCGATCGCGCATTCTTCGCCGAGAAATCAGCCGAAAAAGCGCTGACGTCCGCCGTGGTCGAAGGATTCCGGCAGGGCGTTGGCGGCTACGCTCAGGACGTTTACCTCGAAGGCCGCGGTTGGCCGTTCGACCCGAGGCGCATCGCAATTCCCGTCGAGGTCGTCCACGGCGAATTCGATACGCTCGTCCCGATGGCTCACAGTCGCCACACGAGCCAGTTGATCCCTGGCGCGACGTTCCGCACGCTGCCAGGCCATGGCCACCTCACGATCGTGTCGGAGCTGCCGATGCTTGCGGCCGCGCGGATGCGATCCGTCGCCTGAGCCACTGACGCGCGCCTGACGCCGGAGTGTGCACCTACCGATCGCCTCCTGTCTGGCGGTTGGATTGCGGCTCAGCGTCGCGCGATGAACGCTTGCACGCGCAGGCCGAGCGGGAGCTCGCGGCCATCTTCGAGCTCGACGAGCGTTTCCAGCACCTTCGTATCGACCTTCTCGGTGGGCTCGTCGGTGCGCACGTTCTTGCGGCCGAGCGATTGCCCAACGCGGACGACGCGGCCGGGAAAGCGGCGGTCGCCGAAAGCGTCGGCGGTCACGTACGCCGGCTGGCCGACCGCCACACGCGCGACATCGGTCTCATCCACATCGACGCGCACGCGCCGTGCGCGATCGTTTGCGAGCGTGACGACCGGCGAGTCGAACAGCGTGGAGGTGCTTTCGCCCGGCTGACGCAATCGCCGCACGATGACACCGGCGATTGGTGAGCGGATGAAGGTTTTCTCGTACTGTGCCCGGGCCTCGTCGAGGCGTGCGCGGGCCAGGCTGAGTTCGGCCTCGGCGCGCGCGCGGTCCTCCTCGCGCGGGTCGGCGTTGACGAGCGCGAACCGCTCGCGCGCCGCGTCGAAACGGGCGCTGGCGACGCGCGCGGCACGGTCCGCGGCGTCGGCTTCGGCGCGCGGCGAGACGCCTGCCGTCAACAGCGCCTGTTGCCGCGCGCGCTCGGCGACCGCGTGCTGCAGCACCGCGTCGGCTTCGGCGACGGCGGCCGCGGCCTCCTGCCGTTCCTGCAGCCGGGCGCCGTTGATCAGGCGGCGATGCTCCGCGTCGCGCACCCGCAATTCCGCCTCGGCCGACGCGACGCGCGCGCGGAAATCGCGATTGTCGATGATCGCCAGGACGTCGCCCGCCTTGACGCGGTCGCCCTCATCGACCAGGACCCGCTCGAGACGGCCTCCCACCTGGCTGCTGACGCGGACTTCCTCGGACACGGCTTCGACGAGGCCTGGACCCGCGCACACGTCGCGCCGTGCCTGCGTCTGCGCCACCGCAGTCGCACCCGTCGACGCGTCCGGCCCACGGCGAACCCGAGCGAGTTGCAGCGCCGTGATTCCCGCAAGCATCATCGTCATCGCAACGAGGAAACGAAAGCGACTCATGACTCTCTCGGCGCGGCCATCCGGCCGTCCTCGATGTGCACGATTCGGTCGGCGTAGCCGAGCATGCGACTGTCGTGTGTGACGATCACGATGGCGCGGCGGCGCTCGCGCGCGAGACCGGCCAGCAGTTGCAACACCATGTGACCGGTCTGGGTATCGAGGGCCGCCGTCGGCTCGTCGGCGAGGACAACCGAAGGGTCGCACGCAATCGCGCGCGCAATCGCCACACGCTGCTTCTGCCCGCCGCTGAGATCGGCGGGATACGCGTCGCGCTTGTCGTCGAGCCCTACCTGTTCGAGCAGCCCGAGCGCCCTGCGCATCGCTTCGCGCCGCGGTACGCGTTTCAGGTCGAGCGCAAGCGCGACATTGGCCGCGACGGTGAGTGTGGGGAACAGGTTGAACCCTTGAAACACAAAGCCGATGTGCGCGAGCCGGAGATGCGGCAACTCGCGTTCGGTCAGACTGGTGACGTCGCGCCCGAGCAGACGAACGGTGCCCGAAGTTGGACGCAGGATGCAGCCCATCACCGACAGCAACGTCGTCTTGCCGCTGCCCGAGGGGCCCATGATCAGCATCAGCTCGCCGCACCACGCGTCGAGATCGACAGCGTCGAGCGCGCGCACCGCGGCCGCGCCCTGAGCGTAGGTCTTGCTGACTCCCCGGATTGAGATGGCCGCGTCCTGCAAGATCATCAGCCTTTGAACACCATTGCCGGATCGAGGCGAGTCACTTTCCTCACCGACACGATCGCCGCGGTGATGCACATCGCCAGCGTGATCCCGAGCATGGCAACGACCATCCAGCCCGGCAGAAGGATGTTGGCCCCTCCCCGCGAGCTGCCGCTCACGACGAGCGCGCTGGCAGCCATCCCGAGCGCGTAACCGATGAGCGCGCTGATCACGGCCTGCTTGATGATGACGGCGTACAGATATCCGTTGGTCGCCCCCATCGCCTTGAGCGTGCCGAATTCGCGGATGTGCTCGACCGTGGTCGCGTAGATCGTCTGCGCGACGATCACGACACCGACGATGAGGCCGAGGAGAGCGGCCAGCAGCACGGCGATGCCGGCGCCTGTGGTGAACATCCAGTAGCTGCGCGTCATGCCGCTGAACTCTCGGGTCGTACGCACGCTCACGTCCGTCAGCCGCGACTCGAGCGTGCGCCGCAGCCGCTCGAGGTCCACGCCGGGCAGTGCCTTGACGAGCAGGTAGAGGGTCTGGTCCTCGCGAAGGCCGGCATAATTCTGCGCGTTCTTGAACGACGTGAAGACGTACGGCGAGGTCGTGAAGGTGCGGATGCCGCGCGTGAAGCCGACCACGCGGGCGCGATGGCCGCGGATCTCCAGGGTCTCGCCGATGCGATCGACGCCGAGCTTTGGCTTGTAGATCTCGTCCACGAGGATCGCATCAGGAAGATGAAGGTCCGCGAGAGAACCCTCGACGATGTTCCATGGACCGCCAAGCCCGGTGCCGAGATCGACGCCGACGATCTGGATGCCAACCTGCTGACCGTCACGCGGGCGGCGCCACTGCGTGGCACGCGCGATGTACTTGCTCGCCGCGGCTACGCCTGGTGTGGCGAGCACGATCGCCCGCTTCCGCTCCGTGAACGCGACACCTTGCTCGATATAAGGGACGTTAGCGGCGGTGATCCAGAAGTCGGCGCCCGATCGGTCGATCAGGCCGGATGTCGTAGTGGTGAACCCGACGAACAGGCCGAGCTCCACGACGATGAGCACCACCGCGAACACGATGCCCGTGATGGTCACGCCGAGCCGGGCCTTGTCGTGAACGAGGTTGCGCCACGCCAGCATGCGTTACACCGCAATAGGACGCACGATCGCAAAACCTGTCGCGCACGAGGTGAGACGGCAGCCCTCGACGCCGCCTACCGCAGGAGCCTCGCGCCGAAAGGCTTTGGCGAAAGCGGCCTATTGGAATATGCACACGTTTCGCAAGTGCGCCGTCGCTTGCCTCGCGCTCGCCGCAGCCGCCTGTGCGGGCACCGGGACCGCGAGCGAGTCGGCGCCGATGGCCACGCCCGGCGCCGGGATCGATCGATCAACCGCCACTCCCACGCTCGATGGCGTTCGGCGCAAGGGTTTCGTCCAATGTGGCGTGAGCACTGGGATCGCTGGATTCTCCACAACCGACGCACAAGGACAGTGGCGAGGTCTGGACGTCGATGTCTGCCGCGCGATTGCCGCCGCGGTGCTCGGAGATGCGACGAAAGTCCGGTTCACGCCGCTGACGTCGCCGCAGCGCTTCACCGCCCTGCAAAGCGGCGAGATCGATGTGCTCTCGCGCGTGACCACCATCACTTTCCAGCGCGATGTCCAGCTCGGCATCGAATTCCCGGCGACGAACTGGTACGACGGCAGCACGTTCCTCGTGCGCAAGGCGCTCAACGTGTCGTCGCCCAAGGCCCTAGACGGTGCGACCATCTGCATTCAGCCCGGCACGACGAACGAAGTAGACGTCGCCGACTACTTCCGCAGACACAAGCTCACGTTCAAACCGGTCGTCATCGAGCGCCTGGAAGAGACGACCAACGCCTACTTCGCCGGGCGTTGCGACGCCTTCTCCCAGGATCAGTCCACGCTCGTGGCGGTTCGCGCGCGCGCGCCGAACCCGGAGGAGCACGTCATCGTGCCCGAGACGATCTCCAAAGCGCCGTACGGCCCTGGCGTCATGTCCAACGACCTGCGCTGGATTGAGATCGTGCGCTGGTCGGTCTTCGCGATGATCGACGCCGAGGAGCTCGGCCTCACCTCCACCACGATCGACCAGGCGGTCGCCAGCACCGATCCCGACGTGCAGCGTTTCCTCGGCAAGCGCGAGGACTTCGGCGCCATGCTG
Source organism: uncultured Acidobacteriota bacterium (assembly GCA_963807105.1). Classification (GTDB taxonomy): domain Bacteria; phylum Acidobacteriota; class Vicinamibacteria; order Vicinamibacterales; family UBA2999; genus DASPWV01. Next base: position 61,683 of record CAWEAM010000006.1, read on the forward strand.
GGTCTCGATGCCGAGTGGGCGGTCAGAATCGTCAAGCAAGTCGGCAACTACGCGGAGAGCTTCGACCGTAGCCTCAAGCCACTGGGAGTCGAGCGCGGCATCAACCGTCTCTGGACCGAGGGCGGTGTGCTGTATGTGCCGGCGCTGCGGTGACTCGGGCGCGCTGGCCTTCCTGGAACGACGCCCGAACGCGGTCCATCGTCTGGCAGATCGCGGCGGTTGCGGTGGTGTGCGCGATCGTGACGTTGGTCGCGATTCAGACGACGGTCAACCTCGAGCAGCGTGGAATCGTCTCGGGGTTCGACTATCTCACCCGGGTGGCCGGGTTCGAGATCGCCGCCGGCCCGTTGTCGTACTCGTCTCGCGACAGCTACGCCCGCGCGCTCGCCGTGGGACTGGTCAACACGCTTCGCGTCGCCGCGCTTGGCATCCTCATCGCGACCGCGCTCGGGGTCGTCGTCGGTGTCGCCAGCCTCTCGCAGATCTGGATCGTGTCGGCGTCGGCGAGGGCGTATGTCGAGGTCATGCGGAATACGCCGCTGCTGCTGCAGTTGTTCTTCTGGTATTCGCTGTCGCAGTCGCTGCCGGATCCACGCGCCGCTCTGAATCCCTTGCCCGGCGTGTTCCTGTGCTTTCGAGGGCTGTTTCTGCCCAGCCTCGGCTGGCGCGGCGGCTCCTTTGGCGTCCAAGATCCGGTGCTCGTTGGCTTCGGGTTCCAGGGCGGCACCTCGATTTCGCCGGAGTTCGGCGCGCTCCTGATCGGGCTATCGACGTGTACTGCCGCCTACATCAGCGAGATCGTCCGCGGCGGCATTCTCTCGATCGGCAAGGGACAGATGGAGGCCGCGGCGGCACTCGGATTGTCTCGAGGTAGAGCGCTGCGGCTCGTCGTGCTGCCGCAGGCGCTGCCGGTGATCCTTCCACCGACGACGAGTCAGTATCTGAACATCACCAAGAACTCGTCGCTGGCCGTGGCGATCGGCTATCCGGAGCTGATCTCAATCAGCAGCACGACGCTCAATCAGACCGGGCAAGCGATCGAGGCGATCGCCTTGGCGATGGTGACCTACGTCGCAATCAGCTTGCTCATCTCACTCGCCATGAACCTCTACGATAACGCTGCCGCTAGTCGCGCAGCTGGACGCAGTCAGCAATGACACGCGTTGCGGCCGACTGGGCCCGTGCCGTTCGGCGGGCGCCGATGTGGCGCGATCGCACGAATGCGATCGCGACGCTGGCGCTGGGGGGAGGGCTCGCCTACTTCGCGCCCTGGTTCATCAACTGGGCGCTCGTGCATGCCATCTGGACAGTGCCGCCGGAGGCCGGCTCCTCGCTCTGTCGTGCGGCGAGGGGCGAGGGAGCGTGCTGGGCGGTGATCCACGAGCGCTTCCGTTTCATCGTTCTCGGAGGATATCCCTACGACGCGCACTGGCGGCCGGCGACAGCCTGTGGGCTGTTTGTTGCGCTCTACCTGATGAGCGCGCGGCGCGCCTGGTGGACGCCCCGGCTGCTGGTGGCGTGGATTGGTTTGCCGATCGGCGCCATCGTCCTGCTCCGCGGCGGACTGCTCGGCCTCGACGAAGTTCCGAGCGAATACTGGGGTGGATTGCCACTGACTTTCATCCTGTCGACGGTGGGTTTCGCAGCAGCCTTTCCTCTCGCCGTCGCGCTCGCCCTGGGACGCCGTTCGCAGATGCCTGCCATTCGCGTGCTTTCCATCGCGTACGTCGAGATCGTTCGCGGCGTACCACTCGTGACCTTCCTGTTCATGGCGTCGGTGATGTTTCCGTTGTTCGTTCCGACAGGCGTGACGATCGACAAGTTACTCCGCGCCCAGATCGCGTTCGTGATCGTGATCGCGGCGTACGTGGCCGAAGTCGTGCGCGCCGGGATGGCGGCGGTGCCGAAAGGGCAATACGAGGCCGCGGCCAGCGTGGGTCTGCGCTTCTGGCCCGCAACGCTGCTCGTAGTGCTGCCGCAGGCATTGCGCGTCTCGATCCCGGCGCTGGTCAACACATTCATTGGTTTCTTCAAGGACACCTCGCTCGTGACTGTGATCGGGCTGTTCGACCTGCTCGGCGCGACCAAGGCCGTGATCGTCGACCCGAAGTGGGTGGGGTTCGGCGTCGAAGTCTACCTGTTCGCCGCCGCGATCTACTTCGTGTTCTGCTGGGCGGTGTCGCGGTACACCCGGTATCTCGAGCGCGCGCTGATGGCCCGAGGCCATCAGTGAACAGCGCCAGTGACTCGGAGGCCAGACTCGTGGTTCACCTCGAGTTGCAGAGTGTTGACAAGTGGTTCGGCGCTCTGCACGTCCTGCGCAATATCAACCTGACCGTGACGCGCGGCGAACGGCTCGTCATCTGCGGTCCGTCGGGCTCCGGCAAGTCGACGCTGATTCGCTGCATCAACCGACTGGAATCGCACCAGAAGGGCCGAATCGTCGTCGACGGCGTCGAGCTGACCAATCACGTGAAGAGGATCGAAGACGTCCGCCGCCACGTCGGCCTGGTCTTTCAGCAGTTCAATCTGTTTCCGCATCTCACCGTCCTCGAGAACTGCACGCTCGCGCCGGTGTGGGTGAAGAAGATGTCGAAGCGCGAGGCCGAGGACGCGGCGATGCACTTTCTCACGCGCGTCAGGATCCCGGAGCAGGCGCACAAGTATCCCGGTCAGCTCTCGGGCGGCCAGCAGCAGCGGGCGGCGATCGCCCGCTCGTTGTGCATGACGCCGAGGATCATGCTGTTCGACGAGCCGACGTCGGCGCTCGATCCCGAGATGGTCAAGGAAGTGCTCGAGACGATGGTTTCGCTGGCCGAGGAGGGCATGACGATGCTGTGTGTGACGCACGAGATGGGGTTCGCCCGGCAGGTGGCCGATCGAGTCGTGTTCATGGATGCGGGCGAGATCGTCGAGGTCGAAGAGCCCACTCGGTTCTTCAGCCATCCGCGGCAAGAGCGGACCAGGCGGTTTCTCAGTCAGATCCTGGCGTGAGGCGGAGACGCGGTCTACAGTCGCCTGGCGTGCGGCCCGAAGCGAGCGTGGCCGAGCCACAGCCATTGCACGTTGTCCGCGTCAGCGCCAGCACGAACCGCTCGGTCCGCTCGCAAGGCGTGGCGGGCGCGGCTCGCCCGCGAACCCTGGAGGCATGCCGTGGTCCAGCGACAGCTGACAAACCGCCCGACGGGCGTCCCCGCCGGACAGCGCGCGTGTCGGTGAGACTGCGTACTAGCCTAGTGTCGACCGCGCGGAACACCGTACCCATCGCCCCGCTGCCCAATGCCCGACGATTTCGTACGGTCCTATTCGAGTTGCCTCGCGCAGATCCATCAGATCAGGTACTTCGGCCACCACCGGCCGACGCGTACACAATACGCGCCGTACTCGTCGCCGAACATGCGCCGAAGCGTCGGCTCCTGGTACGACACGACGAACAGGTGTGTCACGAACAGGAACGCAGCGATGTACCCGAACAGCGCGATCGAATGATAGTAGAGAGCCGCTCCGGTCATCGCAAGCGCCGCGCCGAGGTACATCGGGTTCCGCACTGCGCGATAGGGACCGCGCACCACGAGACGGCGTGGCGGATCGAATGGCGCCGGCGTGCCTCTCCCGAGGAAGACGAACGCCAGAATGCACGAGAGCGCAAGCGCAGCGCCCGCCGCTCCGATGAGCATTCCCGCCGCCTGGGCGAACCCAAGAGCCGGCGGCGCGACGACGCCGGTTGACGAGAGCACGCGAGCCGGCAGGAAGATCAACAGGAAGCCGGTGAAGAACGTTGCGTACCGTGAGTGCCCGTACGAAAACGAACATGGCTCACTCTAACACCCGTAACGGCCGTGATCTCCTTCGAGCGCGGCGGACATGCGGGTCCGCCCCTGCACAGCACCGATTTTGAAACCAGCTCTTTGAGATAACATCCGAGCAGACGTCATGACGCAAGGTCCCTCCGACGGGGCGAACCGTACGGGCGACACATCGCAGACCTACCGTTTCGGCGTGTTCCTGTTCGACTCGAACAGCCTCGAGCTCTCACGCAACGCGCGGCCCGTCCGTCTCCAGCCGCAGCCGGCCCAGGTGCTGGCGACGTTGTTGGCGAACGCGGGACGGCTCGTCGCGCGCGATGAACTGCGCCGCGCCGTGTGGGCGAACGATACGTTCGTCGATTTCGACCGCGGCCTCAATTTCTGCATCGCCCAGATCCGCACCGCGCTCGGCGACGATGCGTCGGTGCCGCGATACGTGCGGACTCTGCCCAAGAGGGGCTACGAGTTCATCTATCCCGTGGAGCCCTCCGCGGCGGCCGCCGCCGGTCTTCCGGAACCGATCGTCGCGCAGCCGCCGCAGACGACGCGTACGCCACACTGGCTCGCGATCGGTGTCGCCGCAATGGCCGCGATGGTCGCCTCGGGCCTGTACCTCACGTACCGTGCTGCGCCGGCCGGCGGAAAGGTCCCGATCGTCGCGGTGGCGCGCTTCGACAACGAGACTGGCGACGCCGCGCTGACGCGATTCGGCGACACGGTCACCGATACGGTTGTCGCGCAGCTGACCAACACGAGCGGCGGCAAGTACGAGGTCGTCGGCAACGCCGCCATCCTTCGAGGGCTTCGTTCGCAGCGCGACCTTCGCGCAATCGCGTCATCGCTTCACGCCGGCTACATCGTCCTCGGACAGATTCAGCGGGACGACCAGGGGGTTCGCGTCCTCGCCCATCTGATTCGCCTGCCCGAGCAGACGCACATCACCGTGAGCCGAACGGACGGGATTGCCGCCGCCACGCTTGCCGTGGCTGACGATGTCGCGGCGCGGATCGCGGGGGCGTTTGGACCGCGCCTGCGCGAAGCGAGCGAGAACGCGTCCTCACGCCCGCTCTCAAATCACTGAGACTGCAGGATTTCCTTCCTCACATTCTCCTGGGCCGCTCGTCGCGCGATCTCGCTTGATAAGGCGAATGCAACCGACCAGTATCACGCACACAGTTCAAGGAGGATCAGCGTGCGGCAATCATCATCGTCTCGACGCCGGTTTCTTCGTCTCGCTTCGCTCGGTGTCCCGGTTGCCGCGGCATCCGCCCGCGCATTCACCGTCGCCGAGGCCGTCTCGCCGAACGTCGGCAGCGCGTTTCCGTCGCAGCCTGCCGAGCTCGTGGAGGAAATGGTGGTCGTCGCCCACGGGAACGTCGCCCGGGTGAAGGAGCTGGTCGGACGGCAGGCCACGCTCGCCAAAGCCACATGGGATTGGGGCTTCGGCGATTGGGAAACCGCGCTCGGCGCGGCCTCGCACGTCGGCAACCGCGAGATCGCGGAACTGCTGATCGCGAACGGCGCGCATCCCAGCATCTTCTCGGCGGCGATGCTCGGCCAACTGGACGTCGTCAAGGCGTTCGTCGCCGCTTCGCCCGGCATACAGAAGACGCGGGGACCGCACAGCATCTCGCTGATGCGCCACGCGCTTGCGGGCGGGCCGCGCGCTCAGTCGGTGGTCGAGTACCTGAAGACAATCGACGGCGCGGACGACAAGCTCACCGACCAGCCTTTGACGGCCGAAGATGCCGCGAGGCTGATCGGCGTCTACACGTTCGGCGTCACGCCCGCCGATCGCATCGAGATCACCGCCACGAAAACCAACCAGCTGCAATTCGCCCGGCCCGGCCGATTCCCGCGAGGCCTGATTCACGTCGGATCGTTCGAGTTCCGTCCGGTCGGCGCCGAGAACGTCCACGTGCGATTCGCCGAGTCCGCGGGCGCGATGACGATCGCCGTTCACGATCCCGACGTGGTCGTGACCGCACGGAAGTCCGCCACGTAACTGAATTGCGAAATTAGGAATTTGGAATTTGGAATTCGCACTCAACTCTGGATTCCGATTCCTGATCCAAGCTCGCATCCGACCGAACGCTGGGCTTTCGGGCGCCTGCACTAGGCTGGTCTAGATCGCGATGCACGTGCTCGTCGCGAGAAACCCGGTTGGCGCGCCGAGCAAACTGCCCGACGGCCGGACGACACCGTCGTGTCACTCGCCGCGCATGCGCCCTCCGCGAACCCGACGCGCCTGAAAGATTATTCGCTCCTGCCGCCTATCCGATCGGAGGCCCGACTCGCGCCGTCATCGAGCGCGACGTGCCGGAGGCACCTTGCCATGCTCACACGGCCAGCTCTTTCATTTGTCTTCGCTTGCCTCGTCGTGTCATCAGCCGCGTGGGCGTGGTCGCCGGGTTTCGTGCATCGACAGTCGCCGACGCCGAGCGTCAGCCAGACCGAGAAAGGCTCGACCAGGATTGCCGCAAGACGCGACGTGTTGACGACGATTCGAGCGGTCGAAGACCGCTCCCAGAAGCAGCACGAGCAGCTACTCGAGGACACCCAGGCACTGGCCGACGCCTACAACGGTTTGTCGCAGGAGAACGCCGATCGCGTGGCCGAGATCGCCGCGCTGAAGAGTGAGGTTGCGGCCATTCGTGCGGAGCTGTCGGCGTTGAAGGCGGCGCGGCCGTAGGGCGTCTCTGCGAGTGCCGCGTCAGCGCCCGCCATCCAGCCGGCCCCACTCGCCAGACTGGATGAAGCTTGCCCAGTAGAAGGGATGCTCCCGGACCTTCCGTTTGAGCATCGCCAGCTTCGCCTGCCGCAGTGCCTCGCCCCGGCCGAGACCGGCGCGCAGACCCGCGTAGTACTCAACCATCGTCTCGCGCGCGATGTAATCGCTGAGCGGCCAGAGGCTCATCACCAGCGTCTCGGTGCCGGCGAGGAGGAACGCGCGACGAAGGCCGTACACGCCTTCGCCATTGCGCACTTCGCCGAGTCCCGTATCGCACGCAGAGAGGGTCACCAGCTTCGTGCCCCAGAGGTTGAGGCCCGACGCTTCCAGCGCCGTGAGAATGCCATCGCCGCGACCTTCGCGACCGAGATTCGCGCCGGCCAGCGCGATGCCGGAGCGAAGCAGCGGATTTTCGATGGCGGCGCCGGCGTCGCGCGCGCCGGCCGCTGTCGATGGGGCCGGTTGGCCGACGCCCGCGGTGTCCTGCAGGAAGAATCCGTGCGAGGCAATATGCAGCATGCGAGGCGCCTCCAGTCGCGCGAAGGCCGCCTTGGAGGCGTGCTGTCCGGTGAGCAGAACCGCGTCAGGAAAGAGACGTTTGATCGCGCGCGCCTCTTCCGCCGTGTTCGCCAGCGGTGCGAAGTACAACGCCGGTTGATCGACCGCGGTGGTGACGCTGCCAAGCGCTCCCCGACGCACGCGCGGCCTGCGCCGTTACGGACCCGGCAGCTGAGCGTGCCGGGTCGCCGTAATCAGGGTCTGCCACGATCACCGGCGGACCGCGATGCGCGCGCGGCACTCGCAGCCGCAGAAGGTCACGTCCGCTGCTCAGATAACTAATCGAGAAACGCTCGATCAGATACTGACCGTGTTCGTCGACGAGCGCATCGAAGGGCACGAGATTGAGCCCACCGTCCGGCGAGACCAGCAGCCGCGTGACGTCGCCAATTGACGCCCGCAACGGCCGCATCAGCAAATCGTAGACGGCGCGTGCCCGTGCCGTCACTTCCGTGCGGGTCCGATCGCGCACTGCCTGGCGCAGCGCATCGATCGCCGGGTCGATTCCCACCGCAGGACCGAGATCGACACCTCGCGGCGCCGCATCCTTGCGCACGACATACGCGGCGTAGTGCGGCGGGCCGTAGGCTTCGGCGTTCACCTCGGCCTTCGGATCGAATGGGTGAAAGAGCGCAAATTCCAGCAGCGCGGCATCATCAGGCATTGCCGCCTGGACGGCTTCGAGCGTCACCGATTGAATCTGCGCGCGCAGCTCGCCGCTGTAGGCGCCGAGCTCCACCTCGAGCCGTTCCTTCTCCGCCTCCAGTTCGCCGATCGAGCGCTGACGTTCGTCGACGGAAGCGCTATCGGCCGCATTCAACGCGAGCCCCGCCAGCCGTGTGGTGGTGCTGTTCAACTGATCGAGGAGGGCGCGGCCTGCGCTGTCGTCCACTCGGCGCCGCACGGTTGCAAAGGTGTCGCTCATTGCATCGAGCACGCGTCCTTTCCGCTGCAGCACGACGAGGGCGGCCAGCGCGCCGGCTTCCGCGTTGGCGGGCGCGCCGTGGAGATGCAACGAAATCGTCCTGTCGGTGCGCTCGGACATACTCCTCACGAAGGCCAGCTTCTGACGCTCCGAGCCGACAGCCAGGTTGAGCTCGAGTTGCTTTTCGACGATCGCATCGGCGCGGCGTTGAAACGGGATCGCCTTGGAGACCGCTCCAGTGTCCCAATACAGCTGAGCGATGTTGCCAACCGCCGTCAGCGTGCTTCGGTGGTACGGGCCAAGGTTCTTTTCCAAGATGCGCAGCGAGCGGAAAAACGTCTCCGTCGCCCGGGGGACGTCGCCCGCCGCCCGGTACACGATCGCAAGGTTGTTCAGCACCGGGGCGATGTCGACGTGCTCGGCGCCGACGTGTGACTGACGAACGGCGAGTGCGCGTATGGCGTACTCGAGCGCCTTCGGGTATTCCTTTCGCTCGCGCGCGATGGCGCTGAGATTCTGAACGTACAGGCTGATGTGATAGCCGTCCGGCCCTTCGAGCACCTCGGCCACCGCGAGCGCCCGCCGGTAGTGCTCCTCCGCTCGTGCGAAATCCCGTCGGTCGGCGTAGATGACCGCGAGGTTGTTCAGGACGGCGGTGTATGCCGAGCTCGCGTTGTCTCCGATCTTTTCGAGGATTGTCATGGCGCGGCGGTAGATCTCCTCGGCGGCATCGAGATCGCGCGCGTTATAGCGGAGACTCGCTTGCGCCCTGAGACACGTCGCAAACCAGGAGTGCTCCGTTCCCAGCGCCTTCTCGATCGACTGCGTCGCGGATGCGATCAGGGCGTCGGCCTGGACCCGCTGACCAGCCTGGAGCAGCAGCACCGCGATCCGCAGCCGCGCCATCGCTGAATACGGATGGCCTTCGCCCCAAGATTTGTCGAAGATGGCGAGCGCACGGCGTTGGAGCGGCTCCGCCCTTGCAAAGTCGCGCGTTTCGAGGAGACCGCTGACGACGTCGTGCAGCAGCATGCCCACCAACACGTCATCCGGCCCGCGCACGGCTTGGCCGATCGTCAACGCTCGTTCGAACAGCTGCCGGGCCTCGTCGAACCTGGCGGCCTTAGTCAGGTCAAGCGCGGCGGTGCGGAATCTCCGGGCTTCATACATCGAGAAGTCGGAGTCGGTTGCGGCGCGACGGGTCGTCACGCGAACGACATACGTGCCGGAATAGATACCGTAGCTGGGTGCAATCGCGAGGATGTAAACGCCGGCCTTGTCGGCCACGATTTCCACCTGCTCCTGACCGTTCGGTCTGACCTCCTCCTGAAATTCAACGACGTCGATGCCGTCGGCGCGCCGCGCCCGGACGATGACGTCGATGCGTCTCTGCTCGACGACGAGCGTCGCGCATTCGCCGGCTGCCAACGTGAGCCGATAGAGATGCTCTTCTCCAATCGCCACGTGGCGCTCGATCGCCGCACCAGTGTCGATCACGGTGGCGACCTGCTGACGTGGTTCCGAGGCGGCCGGAGAGAGAGCGACCGACAGGGCACCCGCAGCGATGAACGTGCCAGCGAGGCGCGCGCTGCGGATCATGGCTGCACGATCTGAACGGTGTAGCTCCCGATCACCTCGTTGCGGCCGTCGTCGCCGCGGCCGGTGAGATCGAGCGAATAGTGCTGCGGCCCGAGCAGCCTGGCCGGCACCATCACCGAGAGAGAAGGCTGGTCGTCGGACGACTTCGGCGAAATCCAATCGCTGCGCCAGAGAATCTGATTGTTGGCAGGGTTTTTCAACCCAACTCGATAACGCGGAAAGTCGTTCGATTCGAGTCGCAGCTCGAATGCCACGCGATCGGCGCCGGCGGGAATGGCAAGAGTCGGGATTGGAGCGAGGGCTCGCGTCGGAGGAAGCAGCACGACCGCGACGATTCGTCCTGGTGGCGCTGCCTGACTGTCGTTTGGCGATCCGGACGTCGAAGCGGTCGAGGCGGACCCTGTTGCCGCGCGGTCGCCTTCCGGCTCCTGCGTAGGTTCCACGCCTGCGGTAGGTTGGCCTGCGGGTCGCTCCACCTCTCTCGTCCGGTCCGCAACCGCCCCGCTCTCGGACGTCGCGAGCGTGAATTCCCTCTGTAGTGGCAGGACCCGGAACAGCAGAACTCCACTTACTACGATGGCGAGGGCCGCGGCGGCCACGATCCACGCGAGGCGGGCCGGAAGCGCGATGCGATTCTGCCGCCTCACGGTCTCTGTCCGCGCCGCTGATCGATCGATGCTGCGGATGAAGCTCGCCGCCAATCTCACGTTCTCCCGGCGGCGGGGCGAAGAGAGGTAGTACGACTCGAACCGCATCAAGGTCTCTCCGGCGAGCTGCCCGCGGACATAGCTGTCAACGAGGTCCGTTTCGACAATCCGCAGGCGCGCCGCCACCTCATCGTCAGCGATGCTGGCCTCATCGAGGTGCTGCGTTGCCTCCTCGGGAAGGAGGCCGAGCACGTACCTGGACAAGTGTCTCGTCGTGGTCGGTGTTGTGTGGCAGGGACATGTCTGGTCCTCGCAACCGTGCTCTCATTCCTGATAGGGCAACGAGGCCTTAAGTCCTTCGTCGAGCGCTGCGGCATGCCTCCAGGCACGCCAACAGCGCATCGCGGATCCGGCAGGCCCGAATCGCGAGGGCGTTCATCGTGATGCCCAGCTGGTTGGCCAGTTCGCGGCGGCGCTCGATCTTCTGGCGCCGGACATCGCGATAGTAGTCGACGATGAGCGTGCGCTGCTCCGGCTTCAACTGCGCCAGGCACTGGTCCAGGCAGTCGAGGCGCTCCTCGCGCACTGCGAGGATCTCGGTTGCCGCGGCACGGCTCGCGTGCGCGTCGACACGCGTTCGCGCCTCGTCGAGGCACACGTGGCGGCGATCGCGCCTGAGATCCTCGAGAAGGACGAACCTCGCCACGACGTAGCAGTAGCGCGCGGGAGGCCTGGTAACAATGACGCCGCTCTGCTCCAGCGTGCGAGCGACGCGATTGAGTGTCTCGTCTGCCAGCTCGTCGGCCGTGGGACGGTTCCGCCGATCGAAATAAGAGACCAGCCGCCGGCGCATCTCGAGATAGCGCTCGCCGTGCGACTCGGTGCCATCGTCCAGCCATGCCAGCAATCGATCGAATACGAACTGCGAAAGTTCTGACTCTTTACGAAAGGCTTGTTCTGTTGGCACTGACACGCATGCTCAAGTTGTTGTGAATCTACCGCGGAAAATCACGTCGTTCGTGAACGCTGCCGCGTCGGGGGGAGCCGCGCGGCCGCCGTGCTGCAATATCGAGACCGATAACTCTGCGGTCGTAAGGTCGAGCTTCGATCCGGAGCTTCACCGCTTGGTTGAAAGCATTTTCCACTTTGAACCTATGAAGAGAGGGCGCTGGCGGCATTCACCGCTCGCGGCCACCTTCAGAGTTTTTCAGCGTGCGCTCCAGGACTTCGATGAGCCCGCGCGCACATCATGGCGACCGAGTGAGGAGCTTCGTGCGCGTAGCCTTTCATGCCCTCTGCCGGTCTGTCGCGATCGTTGTCATTCTCAGCGCCTCGTCAACCGCCGCCGCGCAGACCGGCGGGCAGGGCGGCACTCCCGTCGTTTGCAGGGCCCAGCAGTTCGCCGGTGCGCGAGGAGCGCGGCCACTTTTTCTTGTATGTGGCGCCGGTGCTTGCTGACGGGATGGACGCCGGCACGCCGGCGCAACATCAGTTGCGGTCGAGTGCCCGGCTCGTTCACGTTGGCGGCGGCGGCGAGGCCGTCGTCGCGAAGTTCTTCGATATCGGCACTGAGTTTGGCGGCATCCCGAACGCGACCGACTTCGGAGGGATGTCGGTGATTTCGGTGAACGGATCTTTTCACCCACTCCGGCACCGGCGCATTCAGATTGATCCGTATTTCAGTGCCGGGTACTCTGGCGCCTTTTTCGCCGATCGGAAGAGCGGCGGACTCGCTCTGGGCGTCGGTGTGAATTGGTGGATGCCAAGCGCACTGGGCCTGAAAGTGGAGCTGCGCCGCAGTTACGCGATCGACGCACGGGAAGTCGCCTTCGGGATCCCGTTGCGCCAATAGCTTTCAACATACTGACCGTCGCTTGCTTCCGGCGCGGTTTGTTCGGCATGCCGACCGGGTTCGCCGGGAAGAGTCGCGCCTGCCGCGCCGAATTGAGCGCTCACGCGAGCGGCTGAGGGGCGCCGCGCCTTTCCAGCGCGACGGCGGAGCGCGATGCGTGTGGCTCGCCGCGAGAAACCCGGTCGGCGCGCCGAGCAAACTGCCCGCCGGCCGGACGACCCTATCGTGTCCCCCCGCGACACTCCGCTATGAGCACCTTGCGCACACGCGGAGTGTCCGGCCGGGACGGCCGTCAGGCAGGTTTGTCAGCCGCCCGGACCACGGCTTGCCTCCAGGGTTTTCGCGACGAGCCACGCGCAACGCGCCCTTGTCCGCGCACAGCGCTCACCACCAAGCGCTCGCGTCCGCTCGCGGCGACAGAGACCGTGCGCGTGTGCATCGCGGACGCCGGATCGCGATGAGCGCGGATCGCATCCCCGCGGGTCGGGCCAGCGGCGCACAGTCAGCGCATCGCCCCGCGCTCCCTTTGCTGGTGCGCGTGCTACACGTCCGTCGCCAACTTGCCGTCGAACAGGTGAATCGTGCGCTGTGACTCGCCGAACCAGCGTGGATCGTGCGTGGCGATGCAGATCGTGCTCCCGCCGGCGTGCAGCTCGCCAAACATCTGCATGAGCGCCTCCCCGCTCTTCGAATCGAGATTGCCGGTCGGCTCGTCGGCGAGCAGGATCGCCGGGCGTCCGGCAATAGCGCGGGCGACGGCCACGAGCTGCTGATGTCCGCCCGACAGCGAGTAAGGGTGCTGCCTGCCGCGTGGCGTGAGACCCACGCGATCGAGCGCCGCCGCGACGCGAGCCCGCCGCTCCTCGGCCGGCACGCCGCGGATTACCAGCGGATACTCCACGTTCTCGACGATGGTCATGTCGCCGATCAAGTTGAAGCTCTGGAACACCATGCCGATGTCCACGTTCCGGATGCGCGCCTTCTGCGCGAGCGTCAGTCGATCAGTGGCTCGGCCGCCGAAGAGATAGCGGCCGGAGGTCGGCGTGTCGAGCAGGGCGAGAATCGAAAGCAGCGTGGATTTGCCGCACCCGGATGGCCCCGAGACCGTGACGAACTCGCCAGCGCGAATATCGACGCTGACCTCGTCCAGCGCGCGCGTCGCCTCTTCCGCCTCGCCCTCGAAGACCTTGCTGACGCCCTCCAGACGAATCAGCGGCAGGTTCGGATCAACGGGGGATGTCTCGCTTACCTCGGTTTTGGACTTCCGCCACCACATGATCTGAATTAGACGGTGCAAAAGAGTAGATCGGACACGTAAGATGAGCCGTTCGCGCGGGACGTCAATGAATGGAACCCTCGTCGTGAGCCTGGCGACGGCGATCGTCCTCGCCGGTCCGGTTGTTGCCGCCGCCGCTGAGGTCAGGGTGTGGTCGGCTCGGGCGATGGCGACGGTGCTCGCCGAGATCGGCGGCGAATTCGAGCGTGCCACGGGACACCGGCTGATCGTCACGAGCGATTTGCCCCCGGCATTCCTGCGTCGCGCGATGGCGGGCGATACGTTTGATCTGTTGATCAGCGGCTCGGCGCCGGTTGACGAGTGGATTCGCGCCGGCCGCATCGTCGCGAAGACACGCACCGAGATCGCCCGCTCCGGGATCGGCGTCGAGGTCAGAGCCGGCAGCCCCAGGCCGGATATCAGTACCGGTTGACGCATTCAAGCGTGCGCTCCTCGCCGCCAGGTCGATCGCCTATTTGCGCGTTGGCAGCGGCCTCTACCTGGAGGGCCTGCTCGAGCGGCTCCGGATGAGCAAGGCTCTCGAGCCAAAAATCATCCGGCCAGACTCCGACATCGTCTCGGAGCTCGTCGCGAAAGGCGATGTCGAGCTCGGGATGACGGTCATCACCCAGATTCTCACCACACCGGGAGTCGAGCTCGTCGGTCCGCTGCCGCCCGAAGTGCAGTCCTACGTCACGTTTGTTGCCGGCGTCGGATTACAGTCCAAGGTGCCGGACGCCGCCGTCGAGCTGATCGAGTTTCTCAGCGGACCGCGGGCGATCGGTGTGATCAAAAGTCAAGGAATGGAGCCGGGATCGCGATGACCACGCTCTCATCACGCACCTTACTGGCTGGTGTCGGCGCTGTGCTCGCTCTGGCGTCACCCGCCGGCCAGGCGGCGCCGGCGAGCACGAGCCGCGGCGAGTGGCCCTCCTACCATGGCGACAACAGAAACCACCATTACTCGCCGCTCGCGCAGATCGACGCCAGCAACTTCAACACGCTGCAGGTGGCGTGGCGGCTCAAGACCGACAACTTCGGGACGCGCCCCGAGTACAAGCTCGAAGGCACGCCGCTCATGGTCAACGGCGTGCTGTACACGACGGCCGGCACGCGCCGCGCAGTGATCGCCGTGCATCCCGCGACCGGGGAGTTGTTGTGGATACACGGCGAGGCCGAAGGCGCGCGCGGCGCGGCTGCGCCACGACAACTCTCCGGACGCGGCGTGTCGTACTGGAGCGACGGTAAGGACGAACGCATCCTCTACGTGACACCGGGCTTCCGGCTCGTTGCGCTCGATGCCAGGACCGGCATGCGTGTTTCATCCTTCGGCAAAGATGGCCGCGTCGACTTGAAAGAAGATGCGATCCGCGGGACGGGTGAGCCGATCGATCTCGTCAACGGAGAGATCGGCCTGCACGCCACGCCCGCCGTCGCCGGCAACGTGGTCATCGTGGGCTCCGCGTTCCGCGAAGGTCACACGCCGAGAACGCACAACAACACCAAGGGACTCGTGCAGGCGTTCGACGCGCGCACGGGCAAACGACTGTGGACGTTCCGCACGATTCCCCGGCCCGGCGAGTTCGGCAACGAGACGTGGGAAGACGACTCGTGGGCGGTCAACGGGAACGTCGGCGTCTGGAATCAGATGGCGATCGACGAAGAGCTCGGCCTCGTCTATCTCCCCGTCGAAACGCCGAGCTCCGATTTCTACGGCGGGCAGCGGCCCGGCGACAACCTCTTTGCCGAGAGCCTCGTCGCGGTGGAATTGAAGACGGGCAAACGCCGGTGGCATTTCCAGCTTGTCCACCACCCGATCTGGAACATGGACATCGCGTCGGCGCCCATCCTGCACGACATCACTGTGAACGGCAAACCGATCAAAGCCGTGTCGATCATGGGCAAGCAGGCGATGGTCTACGCCTTCGATCGCGCCACCGGGCAGCCCGTGTGGCCGATCGAAGAGCGCCCAGTGCCCAGGGCGACGTGCCTGGCGAGAAGTATTCGAAGACGCAGCCGTTTCCGACGAAGCCGCCGCCCTACGATCACCAGGGCGTGACGGAAGACACGCTGATCGACTTCACGCCGGAGCTGCGCGCGGAAGCCTCGAAGCTGATGGCCCGCTACAGGATGGGGCCGATCTTCACCCCCACTGTTCTGAGCAGGAAAGAGGGTCCGATCGCATCATTCCGCTCCTCTGGCGGGACCAACTGGCCGGGCAGCGCGTACGATCCAGAAACGCAGATTCTGTACGTCCCTTCGTACACGTCGCTCGTCCCGGTTGCGCTGATGCCCTCGCCGAGCAACGAGTTCTCGGATCTCCGCTACGTCCTCGGCAATGCGGAAACCGGCGTCCGCTACGTCATGGGGCCCGGCGAAAACGCTGGCGCCGACGCGCCTGCGCAGCCCGCCGCGCAAACGAGCAGTCCCGCCGGCGGCGGCGAAGGCGGCGGCGCCGCCGCCCCGAACCCGCAAGGTCTTCCCTATACGAGGCCGCCGTACGGCCGGATCACGGCGATCGACATGACGAAGGGCGAATTCGTCTGGCAGATCGCGCATGGCGAAACGCCGGACGTGGTCCGTAATCATCCCGCGCTCAAGGGATTGAGCATCCCGCGTACCGGGCAAGCGGGCGCAGTCGGCGTGCTGGTGACGAAAACGCTCGTCATCGCCGGCGAGCCGATCGCCACCAACTTGCCCGGACGCGGGCGAGGCGCCATGCTTCGCGCCTACGACAAGGCGACGGGAAGGGAAGTGGGAGCGATCAACTTGCCGGCGCAGCAAAGCGGGTCGCCGATGACTTACATGCACAACAATCGTCAGTTCATCGTCGTCGCCGTGAGTGGCGGGGTGTACACGGGCGAGTACATTGCCTTTGCATTGCCCTAGTTAACGGACCCCGCTGACCACAATGCGTTGAACAACGGTGAACTGGCCCGTGCCATTGAAAGGAGCGAAGCCAATGCGCGATTGCTGGTCGTCGCGTTCTCGATCGGCGTCGTTCTTCCACCGGTTGGCGTGAGTAAAGCTGTGGCGCAAGCGCCGCGGTCCACGAGCGGTGCCGAAGCCCAGGTCAGCCAGGCCGAAGAAGCGTTCAGGGTCGCGACCGGAACGACGACCGAGGTCAATGCCACGGGTACTGACCGGATGCTGTTTACCCGCGTCTACATCAAGCGTGGCGGCCGTTGGGGGCTGCTTACCAGCTCGCAGTTCCGGAACCCCAAGCTGGTGGCGAGCTCCTCTCGCTGACGGCGCACGGTCGGTCACCGCAGGGAGCGGTGTTCGCGCCACGCCAGCGCGAGTAGAATCGCCTGCGCGCGCGTGCATGTGCAACGAAGACTCTGCGACGTGCACCACGCGAGCGACAGTTGAAACGCCTTCAGGAGGACGTGCGATGAACGACGGAACCCGCCTCGCCCTGGCTACGGTGGTATGGCTCGTCATTGCTGGAACGGCGGCGGCGCAGCCGAGCCGCATCGGCGGAGCGCCCTGCAGTGCGCCGCCGAGGGTCAACTGTCCCGAAGCGAACTGCCCGGTGGACCAGGTGCGGGCCGATGGCAATGCGGTGGAGCCGAAGACGGGCCGCAAGTTCTTCCTCGATTACCCCTGCGACCTCAAGCCTGGCGAGGAAGTGGTGTTCGTGCTCAGCCTGCATGGCGCCGGTTCGATCGGCAACTGGCAACGGCACTACTTTCCAATCGTCGATCTCAAGGACAAGTATCGACTGGTGGTCGCCACGCCAACAGCCGCGACCAACGAGCCCACGCGACGCTGGGTGGCCGAAGCGGACGATGCCTTTCTGCAGGATGTCGTCGATCTCGTGTTCGACGCGTTCGGAACGAACAACATCCGCTCGTTCTGGTTGGCGGGGCACAGTCAGGGCGGCATCACATCCCGTCGGATCATCTGCTCCGACTACTTCAAGACGCGCGTTGACGGTTGGCTGAGCCTGTCCGGCGGCCGCATCGGACAGACTCGCGTGACGTTCGGCCGCGGCGGTGCCACGCCTGCGGCAACGGGCGCCGCCGGGACCGCGCAAGCGCCCGCCGCCGAGCAATTGCCGGCGTGCGAGTTCTCCTTCATCTACACCGCCGGGCAATTGGAGATCGAGAGCTTGCCGTTCACGTCGCCGTGGGCTGAGAAGTACGGCTGCGCCGCACGCGAGCGGCGGGCTGATGTCGTCGATACGCGCGCCGGCTATGTGACGGCCACCGATCAGAGTCGAGGGCCGAGTTGGGGACGCTTTGCCCGCCCGGGTACGGCGGAGGCGTACGTGTATGCGAAATGCCGCGACGGCAGAGTCGTCGCCGACTTCGTTCGCCTCGACAAAGGACACACCGAAGGGCTCGAGCCGAACGTGCTCGAGGAGATCGTGAAGATGATGGTGGCGGCCCGCGGTGGCAAAGCGCGCGGTCGTTGACGATTCAAGTTCCGCGCAGCGCCTTCGCGCAAAGGAGTCACGATGCAGCTTGGTGCGTTCTCAGTCAGCCTGGCGGTCAAAGACATCGCCGCGTCACGCGCTTTCTACGAGAAGTTCGGGTTCACGGCCTTCGCCGGCGACGCCTCCAAGGGCTGGCTGATTCTGAAAAACGGCGATTACGCGATCGGCCTGTTCCAAGGCATGTTCGAGAAGAACACGCTGACCTTCAATCCGGGCTGGGATAGCAACGCGAGCCGTCTCGAAGATTTCACCGACGTTCGCGAGCTCCAGCGG
Organism: uncultured Acidobacteriota bacterium; assembly: GCA_963807105.1. Taxonomy (GTDB): domain Bacteria; phylum Acidobacteriota; class Vicinamibacteria; order Vicinamibacterales; family UBA2999; genus DASPWV01. Next base: position 79,791 of record CAWEAM010000006.1, read on the forward strand.
CAATTGAAAGCGCAGGGTGTTCAGCTCGTCGCCGAAGCAGACGAAACGACCAAGGGTCCCGGGTTCTTAATGGCGATCGATCCGGACGGCAACCCGGTTCTCCTCGATCAGCACGTCTAGCTGGGTCGAGTGTACCCGAGTGACTTGTGACCGGGCACTCCGTTGCCGTTGACTCTCTTGAGTAGTGTCGATCGCGCGATCGCGTGCCTCGAAGGCATCGCCACCGGAGACGCCGTCGGCAAGCAAACCGAGACGCTCTCGCGCGGCGATGTCCTGCGCTGGTATCCGGACGGCATTCGCGGTTTCGAAGGCAATCCTGGCGCGGTCATCCCGCGCTATGCCGGCAACTCGAAACGGGAGTGGCGCATCGGCGAAACGACCGACGACACCGAGCGCACTCTTGCCGTGGCGCGCGCCATCATCGCCGAGCGCGGCGTCTCGCATGTCAGCGTTGGCCGGGAACTGCTCGAGTGCCGCAAGTGCGTTCATCCCGGCTTGCGCTCCTTGTGGGAGTTCCACCAGGCGGCGGATCCGGCGCGCGTGGCTGTCGAACACGACGGCTGTGGAGCGGCAGTGCGAGTCGCTCCGGTCGGGATCGTTTATCCGCCGGATGCTCTCGAGCAGCTGGTGAGCGGCGCGCGCGAGGCATCGATCTCGACACACGGTGGATCGCTCGCGATCGCGGCCGCGGCTGCGACCGCCGCCGCAGTGTCGGCTGCCCTGGATGGGGCTTCGCCACGTGAGCTCCTCGAGCTCGCCGAACACGCCGCGACGCTCGCCGAACGTCGCGGCGCCGGCAGTTCCTCCTCGGACTTCGCCAATGCCATTCGCACGGTGCACGACAGCCTTGCGAGCCTGCCTGCTCTCTCCGCGCCTGGCATTGCCGAGCGCTGCTTTCCCAATCACCCGCTGACGATCGTCCCGCTGGCTCTGGGCCTTGCCACGCTCCTAGAGTCGGCCGAGGAGGCGATTCTCCTCGCCGCCAACGTCGGCGGAGACAGCGACTCGGTCGCCTCAATTGCCGGCGGGATTTTGGGAGCCATGTACCCGGCAGCGTGAACGAGCGTTGGTGTCAGATCGTGGAAGACGTCAACCAGCACCGGCTGAAGTCGATTGGCCGCGAGCTCGCCGCGCTTCGGCGCCGATGTTTACCGCCAATGAGCTCGACCGCGTCCTGAGACCCTGTTCCAAAGTGCCACGATCACGCAGCGGATGAAGGTTCCTTGAAGATTGTCAGCTTGAATCCGCTCGGCTCGGTCATGTCGAACGCGCGGGTGCCCCACTCGGTGTCGTGCGGCTCCGCGTCGAGCGCGAGGCCGGCGGCTTTCGCACGGGCTGCGATCTGGTCGACGTCCTGAGCGGTGCTCACGAACAGGCGCATGCCGACACCCTTCTTGCGATCGCGTCCCTTCTTCCAATCGTCCTGACTCAGCCCGATCCGCGCGTCGCCCGCGCGCAGCATCACGCCTTGTAGCTTGCCGCTTTCCTCCCATCGCTCTTCCACGGCGAAGCCCAGACCTTCGAAGAACGTGATGCTGCGCTGGACGTCATCGACAGTCAGGCTGGGTTGTATGTCCTTGACCTGTAGCTTCTCAACAGTCGTGCTCATGACTCGTGTCTCCTTCGCGCGATAGTACTACCGACTACCGCCGTGCTTGGCCGGGGCACTCACGCGGCCCGAATGCAGCGAGTCGTACCAGCTGAGCCGATAGACGACACGTGGCAAGCCACATGTCGAATGCCATCGCGCACCGCGGCGCGAGAATGTCGTCGTGTCAGCCTTGCGCCAGCCGGCGCGGCGCCAGCTCGTTGCCCTCCTCCTGTGCGCCGCCCTCAGTGCCACGGCGTGCGATCGCCTCTATTACAAGACCATGAAGCGCTTCGGAATGGAGAAGCGCGCCATCGGCGCGCTCGGCAACGAGCTGACGACGATGCGCAGCGACGTCGATTTACTGATCACGGAGCTCGAGGCGGCGATCAAGGAAGCCGACACGTTCATCAAAGAGATGGACGCGGAAAAGGCGGCCGAGGCCGCCGAGAAATCGTAGCGCTCTCCCGGGCGCGCGCTCTATCGCGAGCTAGTGCGGATGCCGTAGATAGTGCTGGCGCAGCAGGTCCTTGCCGTAATCGTTCCCGTTCGGCGTCCGGACGATGGTGTGGATGTGCTCGACGTTGGGCAGCATCGGATCGGCCGCGAGGTGCCGCAGGTTCGCCGGCCGGTTGTGGTCGAACTCGATCAGGACGACCGGGCTGTGGATCCGGTAGTAGAAGACGCTTCCAGGCTCCGTGTTCCCGATCCACGCGAACCACGTGCGATCGAGATGCGCGCGCACTTCGTCCATCCGAACGCGCGCGTGACCGTCGTCCATGTTGCCCACATAGAGCGCGACGAGCTCGAGCATCTGTCGCCGCTGCGGTTCCGTCAGCTCGGTCGCGGGAAGACCCGCGTAGTCGAGCACGACGTTGTCCTTCCACGCTTCCGTCAGGATGTTGTTGCCCGTCTTCGAGAAGCTGAGAACCGCCTTGCTCCGCTGCGGCTCGGTGAGCCCGTTGACGAACGCGAGCGCCCGCTGCTGTTCTTGCCTGAGGATCGTCGTGCCCTTGTATTTGCCCGAGGGCGCCGTCGCCGGCTCCGACCCCGCGAAGAACGGAGTCATCACCACCTGATCGCCGAGCACGAAGTAGTTCACGATCGCGTGGTGACCGTCGAACTGCCATCCCCAGGGCTCGGTGGCTGACGGCGTGCCCATCACGGTGAGGTGATAGAGCCACTCGCCGTACTCCTCGAAGTTGTTGTCGTTGAGCTCGCCCAGCGTGTGATTGAGGCGCATGATGTCGCGCGTCAGGTCCAGCCCTCGTGCGCTGAGCGCTGCGCGCAGGAGTGCGAACGCCGCCTCGCGCTGGCCGTCGCTCATGTCCTTGAAGCTGATCCCCTGGCGTACGTAGAAGCTCTGGTTCATCCACTTGCGCCACTCATCGGAGTCCACAGGAAACGCCGTCGCGCGCGCCTGGTCGCCCCTCAGGCTTTTGAGAAATGCCTCCGCTGCGCCACGAACCGGCTCGGTGGACACGCCTGTCGATCGGATGGCGAAGAGATTCGGTTCGATGGCGCCCTTTTCGGTGATGCCCTTGAATGGCTCGGCCAGACCCTCCTTCTCCGCCGCGAGCGACAGCCGCGACAGCTCGGCGGGCGGCCGCGGGGGTGGGGCCGGCCGCGAAGTCGCCTGCGACTGCAGGGTGGGCTGAACAACCGCAAGGCCAAGCATCGTCAAGGTGAGACCGCTCAGCACCGCAAATCGCCTCATCTCTTCTCCGCCTCGTGTAGTGTAGTGCGCGCAAACCGGCGACCGGACAGTCGTCGAGACCTGTCGCGCACGTCCCGATGTATGCTCGCGACGTGAACAGGATAGTGCTTACCGCGACACTTGCCACCTGGCTTGCCGCGACGACGCTGGCTGCGGGAACCCTCGACATCTATTTCATCGACGTCGAAGGCGGTCAGTCCACGCTCATTGTGACACCCGGCGGCGAATCGCTGCTCATCGACACGGGCTACGCTGGCAACGACGGGCGCGATCCGAAGCGGATTGTCGCGGCGGCGCAGGACGCCGGCATCCGCCAGATCGACTACCTTCTCATCACGCATCAGCACGCCGACCACAACGGTGGTGCGCCGGAGCTCTCGCGGCTCCTCCCGATTCGGACGTTCGTCGACTACGGCGACATCATGCCGACCACCGAGCCGCGCGTCCTCGAGCCGTTCAAGGCCTACGCCGCGGCGCGCGCGCAGGCGCGGCACATTCTCGCGAAGCCCGGCGAAAGCATCCCGCTCAAAGGGATCGACGTGCACATCGTGAGCAGCAGCACCTCCACGATTGTCCAACCGTTGCGCGGCGGCGGCGAGCCAAACGCCTTGTGCGAAGCCGCGGAACGAGCGCCGGGTGAAGCCATCGAGAACCCGCGCTCCAACGGCATCCATCTGCAATACGGACGATTTCGTTTCGTCGATCTCGGTGATTTGAGCGGCAAGCCGTTGTATTCGCTGTTCTGCCCCAACAACCTGCTCGGACCCGTGGACCTCTACCTGGTTCCGCATCACGGCGGCGCCGACACCGCCTCGCCCGCCGCGTTCGCGATGAAGCCACGCGTGGCGATCATGAACAACGGCGCCACCAAAGGCGGATCACCGGATGCGTTCGCGGCATTGCATCACGGCATGTCGACGCTCGGGCTCGAGGACGTATGGCAGGTGGACAAGTCCAGCAACGCGGGCGTGAGGAACTTTCCCGACGCTCGCATCGCCAATCTCGACACCACGACCGGCCACTGGATCAAGGTCAGCGCGACCGACGACGGCGGGTTCAGCGTCACCAACGGACGCACTGGCGAGACGCGAGCGTATCGGCCGCGATAAGGATTTCAGGGACGCGCACGATAGCAGGCGTTCAGCCGACGCTTGACGACGGTCAAGTTCTGCCGTTCGCGTGAACGAGCCCAGTAGAATCCGCGGATGACCAAGACTCTCGTCATCATGGCCGTGCTGGCTGCCTCGTACGACATCGTCACGCGAGTGAACCGCGACGCGCGGTCAGGCGTGGACGGCCCCCTGACCGGGATCGAACGGCAGCGGCTGCTCGCGCACCTGGAGATGACAGCCAGCTGGCTGGCTGACGAAACCTCCGGCCTCAGTCGCGCACAGCTCGAGTTCCGGCCCGCTCCCGAGGCGTGGAGCATCCTGCAGGTCCTCGATCACCTCGTGGTCGTCGCGCCGATCTACTGGCAGGACCTGCAGAAGGCACTCAAGGGACCGGCAACCAGCAGCGCGAGCCAGATGAGTGACGCGGACATTCTCTGGTACGGCATCGATCGAACCGCACGAGAGAAAGCCATCCCGACCGAGGTGCCGAAAGGGCAGTGGCGCGACGTGCGAGAAGCGCTCGACGAATATCGCAAGCATCACACGCAATTGGTGCAGTACATCAAAACGACAAACGACGAGCTGCGCAATCACATCGTCGCGCGTCAATCGTCCGACGCGTATCAATGGGCGCTGTTGATTTCCACGCACGAGCAGCGTCACATCCTGCAGATTCGAGAAATCAAGGCGCACGCGAAGTTTCCGCGCTAGCGCGTGGCAAGCGGCCGGGGCTTCGCCATGCGGCCCTGTCGCATCGTTCCATCGGGCGATCACGGTTGATCGACGAGAAAGCCCGACACGGTGACGATGAAGGAGCCGACAACGGTCGTGTCGACGCCGAAGTTGATGCTGACTCGCAGAGCGTCGGCATAGAAGCGAACCAACTGTGTGCCCGCGTAGGAGTCCTCCGGCGCGTTAGGGCCCGACGCTTCGGTCCGGACAGGCGTCAAGTGGTAAGAAGTGGGCAGAGCCTCTCCAAGGATCGCCAGTAGAGTAATAGACGGATCGCCACCCTCCTGGCGGTCGAACCCGGATACCGACACGCACTCGATCACCAGGCGCTTGCCGGACGGGATGGTGAAGTCGGCACTCGCGAACCCCGTGACGTCGACGCGGATCTGTTCGCTGAACGCATTTCTCGCCGCGAAGTCGCTGACGTCGCGTGTTTCGAGTGGTGTGCCCGCCGCGTTGGCGACCCGCACGATACCAGTCACCGGGACGGCGTCGCTCGAGTCGTTGATCACCTGCACCAGAACCGGCTTCATGTTCTGTGCGACAGCCTGACCGGCATTGGTCATGCTGAATGCGAACGCCGCCACCGCGATAGACGTCACCATTCCAAGGCGCCGAAGAACTGTGCGCATAGAACCTCCTCGATTGCTGCGAAGGGGTCTGACCCTTGTTCGCGTCCTTGGTTGGGTAAGCGGAAAAGCGAGGCGCGAACTACTAATCCCTTCACGCACTTGATGTGACGTACCCGGCATGGGCGAAGAACTGCGCGCAGTGATCGGCGTCCACGACGTGGCGCGCAGCGCGCGCGGCGCGACGCAGCGCGGCGGCCGTGCGCGGCGCGAAGGTCCGAATGTATTTCTTCACCAGCGCCCACACCGCCTCGATCGGATTGAAGTCGTGCGAATACGGCGGCAGGAACTTCACCGTGGCCCCGCGCCGGGCAATCAGGGCCGCGACCGTCGGCGCTTTGTGGGCGCGAAGATTGTCGAGCAACACAATATCGCCCGGTTGCAGGCGTGGTGCCAATCGGTCGCGGACCCACGCGGTGAAGTCCTTCGCCTTGACGGCTTTCCACTGCGTGCCCAACGTCACCCAACCGCCCAGTCGCACGGCGCCGATCAGACTCAAGTTGTCGCCCCAGTTCATCGGCCGCGGCTCCACGTACTCCTCGCCCCGCAGCACCCACGCGTGCGATCGGCCCATGGCGAGATTCGCGCCCGATTCGTCGATGAAGACCAAGCGTCGGGGATCGATTCGCTTCATCCAGCGGAGGAACGCCGTCCGCTTGGCGGCGACGTCGGGCCGATCCACTTCACTTGGCCGCGGGCGTTTTTTTTACACACGAACCCCAACCGCCGGCGCGCCCGGCCAATGGCCGCCACGCTGGTCCAGTGGCTCGCGTCGACGCGCCGGTTGTACTCCCAGCACAACTCCGCGGCGGTCGAATCCGGCGCCTCTCGAATGAGCGTGGTCAATACCGTCGTGTCGATTGGCGACTTCCAGCCACCAGCTCCCGGTGCGGGGGCCACGGACCCCGTCGCCCGCTGTCGCACGAGCCAGCGTTGGACCGTGCGGTACCCGATCCCAAACACCTCCGCGAGCGCGTGGACGCCCCCTTTGCCCGCCGCATGGGCCGCTACGACGCGCTCGCGAAACTTGACGTCGTGTCCATAGGCCATGCGGACATTCAGGTACACTTCCTACGTCACATCAAGTGCGGAGTGGGATTAACGGGTCATCGCTGCAGTAGGGCGGGCCAGTTGGACACGACGACGACCGAGGGTGTCCGGGACTGACCTTCTGACGTCAGGATGAGGAAGCGTTGGCCATCGGGCGAGACATTGATCGGAGGTTGGCCGCCGGCGCCAAGCATCATATGACTCGTCTGGAACAGCGGCTCCGCTGCACCAAGTTGCAATGCGCCAGCGCCAGCTTCGACGGACACGGCCATCACATGGCTGTCGGCGGCGAGATAGAAAACGAGAAACCACCGGCAAGGCTTCCCACGCGGACCGGCGACGATCTCTCCGATCACGGCAGCATCGCGGTCCAGTTCTGCACCACGACCATGCCCGGCGTCACGGTCTGTTCTCTGTCGATCTCCTTGATCATGAGAAACCGCTGGCCATCCGGCGACACGTCGTAGTGGCGGAAGCCGAATCCGCCGAGGACGAAGTAGTTCCCTTCGAACAGCCGCGTCGGCGTGCCGGCTTTCCACGTGGGTCCCGGTTCGATAGCCACACTCATCAGCGCTGTCAACCGTTCGAGTCCTCTGCGGCCTCCGGGCGGTCCGGTCACGAAAAACAGCTCTCGACCATTGCGCGCCCATAGCGGCCTCACACCTCCGCTCATGGAGACTTGCCTGTGCCCAGTGTCGACATCGGGGAAGGACCGCACGTAGATTTCGGCTTGCCCGGACGCGTCGGACTCATACGCCAGCCAGCGGCCGTCTGGAGAGATGACACCGTTCTGCGCGCCAAATTCGTGGACCAGCGGCTGCAGTTGTCTGGTACCAAGCGCAAGCAGCGACAGCCGATCCCAGCGCTCCAGCGGTTCGCCTCCAAAGACCATCACCTGCGAGCCGTCGGGTGAGATGCCGGTCGCAAACATATTCTCGGCGAGCCGTTCGATGCCACCGCTGCCATCCGCCGCTCGCGACACCAGATGACTCGCGCCCGTTCTGCCCACCACGGAGGCGTTGAACATCACGCGCCGTCCGTCAGCCGTCCACATCGGTACGTCAGTTGAACGGCCGATCGGAGATCAGGCGCGTGAACGTTCCGCCGCCGAGTTCCAAAATCCAGATGTTGGTTCCGCCGTCCCTTCCCAAAATTTGCAGCGCGAGGCGGTTTCCATCCGGTGAGAGCCGCGGATATGAGGTACAAACCCGGCGGCACATTGAGCGGACTCTCGCGTCCCTGCCGATCGACCCATGTCAACATTCGTAACGGCTGCGGCGCCAACCGCGAATCCGGTACGTAAACCAGCGTGCCCTCGCCGGACACGGCAAACTGCGCGGCGGCGGCGAAGTTGTTGTTCGTTCTTGCCAGATCGTCGACGAGCGGCACAGGCCCACCGGCGATTTTCAGGGCGTCGGCGTCGAACGGGACAGCCAGAAGGTTGCCGTTCGCTACGTAGACGAGATGGCCGCTCGGCACGTATCGCGCGTCCCTTGCGCCCTGCAACAAGACCTGCCTCGCACCGGTATCGAGCGATTGCACGACAATTTGTGCTTCGTCCCACTTGAACCCATGCGCGAGCGTGAACAGCACGCTGCGTCCGTCCGGCAGCAACTGGGGCGCATAGGCGGTCTGTCCCTCGTCCACGCTGACGATGTTCTGCGGTTCGCCTCCGGAGCCGGGTATCCGCCAGATGCCGTTCGGACCCAGGCTAAACACGATGGTGTCGTTCGGACCCCAGCTCGCGCCAAACACCTCACCTCTGGCGCCGAGAGAAACCGGCGCGCCGCCTGTTACGGCAACCTTCTGGAGGCCGTTGTGCCAGAAGCCGATCCAGCGACCGTCGGGCGAAAAGAAGGGGTGTCTCGCGCCGTTTGGGGGGGCCGGCCCTTCAGTGCCACTGATGGCCACGGGCTCGAGGCTGTCGCTGCGACGCAGATTCAGCCGGCGATTTGCCGCGTACACCAGTTGCGTGCCGTCCGGCGAAATCGCAACGACACTTCCGCCTGAGAACTGCTCGTTGGTTGGCAACGGAATGAAGAACCGTGCCGTGGGCGGAGGTACCGGCGCCGGCACAGGCTTGAGCGTCCAGGCGGTGTAGCCGGCCGCCGCGGCGGCGATTGAAGCCGCACCGAGTGCAAAGAGCAGCGCGCGTCGAGTGCCGCTCTTGCCGATGGCCAGAGTGGCGGGACGATCGTGTGCGACCCAGCGCAGCTCGTGCAGCAAATCGCGCGCGCTTTGCCAGCGATCGTCAGGGTCTTTCGCGAGGCACGTCTTGACCGCACGATCGAGCGCGGGCGGCGTCAGCGGCTCGGTGGAAGTGATCGCTGGCGGGTCCGCGTGCATGATCGCGGCGATGACGCTCGCGTGGCTCTTGCCCTCGAACGCGTTCTTTCCCGTGAGCATCTCGTAGAGGACCGCGCCAAAGGCAAAGACATCTGTTCGCGCGTCCGCTTCCTTTCCTTCGAGCTGCTCGGGCGCCATGTACTGCAGCGTCCCGAGGATGGTTCCCTGCGCGGTAAGAGGCCGGGATTCTGTCGGTGCGAAGGAAGAGACAGCACGGACCGGCGTGGCCGGCTTGGCCAGCCCGAAGTCGAGCAATTTCACATTCCGGTGACCTGCTGCGGAGCGCTTGGGCTCGCGCCCCTCGGGCTCCGGACGCGCGGGTGAGCCGCTCCGGGCGGCGAGAAAAATGTTGCTCGGCTTGAGGTCGCGATGAACGATACCGTGGCGATGCGCCGCGGAAAGCGCATCCGCGATCTCGATCGCGTACGTCAGAGCTTGATCGGGCGGCAGCCTTCCTCGGTCGAGGCGCGACGCGAGCGTCTCGCCCTCCAGGTACTCCATCACCAGGAAGTCGATGCCGCTCTGGTGGCCGATGTCGTGCAGCGTGCAGATGTGCGGGTGCGACAGCGCGGCAATGGCTTGCGCCTCGCGGTCGAAGCGCGCGCGGAACTGCGGATTGGTGGCGAGCGCCTTCGGGAGGACCTTCAGCGCCACCGAGCGATGGAGTCTCGTGTCGGTCGCCCGGTAGACCTCGCCCATGCCACCGGCGCCAAGGAGCGACTCGATGCGGTAGGGACCGAGCCGTGCGCCGGGCTGCAGATCCGGCGGCTTGTCGAGCACGGCCGCGGCCGCCTCGAGCAGCGGGCGATCGATCAACATCTCCGCGTTCTCGAGCGCGAGCAACGATTCGACCTCGCGACGCAGCTCGTCGTCGTCGGCAGCGGCCTCGACGAGGAATGCGCCACGCTCGGCCGGTTCGCGCTCGAGCGCGGACTCGTAGAGATCAGCGACACGGTGCCAGCGCTTGACATCCATGGCAGGCCTCCTCGCGTCACGGCAAGGCTACGCGTGCCTCGCAGCGATCGACGCGCGATCTGCGTAAACTGACGGCGTACGATGGCAGCTCCGCACGCATAGCCATCAGCCCCGAGGGGCGAGCTCATACACGAGGCTGAGCTGCCTTCCTGTCAACGTCGCCGCTTCGCCTACTTGCCTGAGTAAGCGAAAAACGACAGGCGCACCTACAATCGCCCCGGGAAGAAGGCCAACGTGGCGCCGGCGAAGTTGGCCCTTACGGACGCGCTACTTGAACGAGCGCACGTTACGCTTCACCTCCTCGAACCAGTTCAAGACCAAATGGATTTCGCTCGCTGGCGCCGTCGGCGGGGGTTGTTTGTCGAGCAGCATCAAGAACCGGCGATCCGGTCCGACGTCATAGCTCCGAATCGGAGACATCCGTGAGTAACGGTCCTCGAAGAGCGCCGTCGGCTTTCCGGCCGAGAACGCCGCGCCCGGCGTCACGTCGACGACCATCATCCGGAACGGGCCGCCAGGCTGCCGCGGAGGTTCGCGATAGAAGAGTTGCTTGCCATCGCGCGCCCACACTGGCTCCCTTCCACCGCTCGTCGAAATCGGATGCTTTGGTCCGGGACCTTGGTATGGCCGGACGTACACTTCGTAGCGACCCGATTCGTTGGAGGCGTACGCGAGCCACCGGCCGTTCGGCGAAAGCTCAGGGAACAACTCGTCGAACCGTTCCTGGACGATGGCGCGCGGCGACGCACGCGCGCCGTTGAGTGACGTCACCCAGATGTCTCCGAGCGTCGTGGGATGACCCTGGGAATACACGAGCTCCTTCCCGTCCGGCGACCACGACGCGGGTCGCTGATGATACGGGCTCGTTGTCAGACGCTCGGGTCTCATGCTTCCGTCCACAGGCTGCCAAAACAGATTCGAGGCTCCCTGGCTCTCCGTGTAAAAGGCCACTCGCTGCCCGTCAGGCGACCAGACCGGCCAGGCGTGTCCTCCGTCCGACGTCAACCTGATCGACGTTCCCCGTTTCAGGTCGTAGATCCAGATGTCGGCGTCAGCGATGGTGATGGACTGGGCAACCGCCAGCCGGCCTCCATCCGGCGAAAGGCGAGGACCGGAATAATTCCGCGCGGGTAAATCGAACGGGTCGGCGCTGCCTTTGTTGTCAACCCAGACAAGAGTCCTCTCGACCGGTGGATACAACGTGCCGGCCACGAATGCCAGCGCCCCGGTCTCCGAAACGTCGAGTTGCGCCGCGCCAGTGTCGCTCAGGACGTTGCTCGCTTCGATTGCGTGCATCACACCGTCGAGCATGCCCACGGGCCCACCCGTGACCTGCAGCTGTTGAAGATCGAACGGAGCTGCCACCAAGGCACCGCGTTGGAGATACACCAGGTGACCTGTGCGCAGATAACGGGCGTCCACTCCTCCCTGCACGACGCTCCTGCGCTCGCCGGTGTCGCGCATGAGAACCTCGATCCGGGCATCGTCCCAACGGAACGCGCGCGTCTGGACCGTGAACAGCACCGCTTTCGCATCGGGAAGGACATACGGCTGACGATGGGAAAACTCATCGCTGCCGACGGTCGTCAACGCCGTGGGAACCCCACCATCGGCGGAAACTTGCCAGAGGCCCTCCGATCCTCCAAAAACGATGACATCGTCGGAACCCCAGCTCGCGCCGAACACTGGTTCCGCCTGGCACACCACGACTGCGGTTCCACCCTGTAGAGAGATCTTCTTCAGTTTGCCGTCGGCCCAGAAGCCTATCCAGCGTCCATCCGGCGAGAAGAAGGGACTGCCGCCGCCGTCAGTGCCGGCAATGCCGCTTGCCTCCGGCCGATCGAGCGCGCGGAGATACAGTTGCTGCGTCTCGTTGCGGACGGCGCTGAACACGAGCGCTCGGCCGTCAGGTGACAACGCGATCGCTCGACGACTTGGCCGCCTCATTGCTGGATGTCTGTCTTGCAAGATTGAGCTGAGATGGTCCGCCGGCCGGATTGTCACGAACGCATGCGTCGTTGGGATCAAAGCGCCTGCGGCTGACGGACGCACAGAGTCGGGGACTGGTTTGAGCGTCCAACCGGCATAGCCCGCTGCGGCAGCGATCGAAGCGGCTGCGGCGGCGCTCAACAGCACACGTCGAGCGGTCATCGCCGCTGTGGCCGGAGTGGCAGGCGAATCGTGTGCGATCCCTCGCAGCTCGTGCATCAGATCGCGCGCGCTCTGCCATCGATCCTCAGGGTCTTTCGCGAGGCAGGTCCTGGCCGCGCGATCGAGAGCGGGTGGTATCAGCGGCTCGGTCGCGGAGATCGCGGGCGGGTCCGCGTGCATGATCGCGGCGATGATGCTGGCCTGGCTCTTGCCGTCGAAGGCCTTCTTGCCAGTGAGCATTTCGTAGAGGATGGTCCCAAACGCAAAGATGTCTGTCCGCGCGTCGGCGTTTTTTCCTTCGAGGCGCTCAGGCGCCATGTATTGCAACGTGCCAACAATGCTTCCCTGCGCCGTGAGCGCTGGCGATTGCGTCGATGCGAGCGAAAATCCAGTACCGATTGGCGCCTCGGGCTTGGCCAGTCCGAAGTCGAGCAGCTTCACAAGGCGGTGACCGCGCGAGCGTCTGAGATCAAAGTGGCTGGTTTCGGGCGAGGAGGCCGGAGCGTGCCGGGCGGCGAGAAAGATGTTGCTCGGCTTGAGGTCGCGATGAACGATACCGTGGCGATGCGCCGCGGAAAGCGCATCCGCGATCTCGATCGCGTACGTCAGAGCTTGATCGGGCGGCAGCCTTCCTCGGTCGAGGCGCGACGCGAGCGTCTCGCCCTCCAGGTACTCCATCACCAGGAAGTCGATGCCGCTCTGGTGGCCGATGTCGTGCAGCGTGCAGATGTGCGGGTGCGACAGCGCGGCAATGGCTTGCGCCTCGCGGTCGAAGCGCGCGCGGAACTGCGGATTGGTGGCGAGCGCCTTCGGGAGGACCTTTAGCGCCACCGAGCGATGGAGTCTCGTGTCGGTCGCCCGGTAGACCTCGCCCATGCCACCGGCGCCAAGGAGCGACTCGATGCGGTACGGACCGAGGTGCGCGCCGGGCTGCAAAACCGGCGGCTTGTCGAGCACGGCGGCCGCCGCCTCGAGCAGCGGCCGATCGATTAACATCTCCGCGTTCTCGAAGGCGAGCAACGATTCGACCTCGCGACGCAGCTCGTCGTCGCCGGCCGCGGCTTCGGCCAGGAACGCGCCACGCTCGGCGGCTTCGCGCTCGAGCGCGGATTCATAGAGATGAGCGACTCGCTGCCAGCGTTTGACGTTCATGGCAGGCCTTTCGAGTGACCGTAAGTCTACGCGTGCGCGGCGGCGATCGACGCGCGAACTGACGGTGCGCGATGGCGCTTTCACCCACGGGCATCAGCGCGGCAAGGTCCAGCTGGTGCATCAGGCTGAGCTGCGTTCCTGTCAACATCAACAGCCCGAAGACTTGCCGAGCGACGATTCGCCTGTTTGGCTGAGTAAGCGAAAAACGATACTCGCAACTACAATCGCGCCGGGAACGCGGAGGCCAACGTGGCACCGGCGAAGTCGGCCGAGATTACAACTCTTCTCAAAGCGTGGAGCGCCGGCGACCAGTCGGCGTTGGAGCGCCTCACGACGCTGATCCACGACGAGCTTCACCATCTGGCGCATCGGTATATGCGCCACGAACGAGCCGGCCACGGCCTCCAGACCACCGCCCTGGTCAACGAAGCGTTCGTTCGGCTGGTCAGCGTGAAAGACGTGGACTGGCGCGACCGCGTGCACTTCTTTGCCGTGTCGGCCCGCATCATGCGGCGAATCCTGATCGATGCGGCGCGCGCCCGCGCATCGGCCAAGCGCGGTGGACATGTGCAGCACGTCGCTCACGCCGAGCCGATCGACTTCGATCAGCTGCCGGCGGCAAACGCGGACCGCGCCGCAGAGCTGTGTGCGCTGGACGACGCCCTCAACACTCTGTCGAAGATGGACGCGCGGCGAGCACATGTCATCGAGCTGCGGTTCTTCGGGGGACTGACCGTCGAGGAGACGGCGCACGTCCTGGGCCTCTCGCCGCAGAGCGTGATGCGCGACTGGAAGCTCGCGCGAGCGTGGCTGGCGCGCGAGCTGCGCCGGTGAGGTGTCGCGTCGGGATGGCGCTCGGACCGATCGTTGCGCCGCACGACTAACCGAAGGCAGCTCGGCCAGCGAGCTGTGTCGAGGCGCCCATCGTCTAGACTCTTCTTAGCCCCCAGCATGGATGATGCCCTTCTGCGCCCTGCAACTCCCGACTCTGCGTCGCTTCCGGCGCTGACCGCGGTCATGGTGATGCCCAAGGCCTTCTCGGTCTTGACCGCCAGCCTGTTCTCGCTCAGTCGGCAATCCATCAAGGATCGAATCGAGCTCGTCGTCGTTTACACGCCGCCCTTTGCATCCAGTATCGACCGATCGGCGTGCGACGGCTTTCACAGCGCCAAGTTCGTCACGATCGATCGCGTGCCCGCTGTGGCCGCAGGCTTTGCCGCGGGAGCCGCCGTGGCGTCGGCGCCGGTCGTGGCGCTCGTCGAGGATCACGTGTTTCTGCACCCGCAGTGGGCCGAGCGGGTGACCGAAGCGCACCGCCAGAGCTGCGCCGCCGTCGTCCCGAAGATGACGAATGGCAACCCGGCAACAGTGTGCAGCTGGGCGAACTTCCTCGTCTGCTTCTACGAGCCGTATTCGATGCGCACGACCGGACCGGTCGAGAGCGGGCCCGGCCACAACACGTCGTACAAGCGGGCGGTGCTGCACTCGTACGGCGACGAGCTCGAAACGCTGTATCAGAGCGAGCGGAACTTTCACTATCGGCTCATGCGGGACGGCCACCGGTTCATCGGCGAGCCGCGTGCGCAACTGGCTCACGTCAATATCTCGATTCCTCGCAAGATCATCGGGCATGCCTTCCTTGGCGGCGTCCTGTTCGGGCAGTACCGCCTGGCGCACATGAACCTGGTCGAGCGGCTCGTCAGGACCGTTCTCGCCCCGCTCGTGCCGCCGTTGAGATTCTGGCGGATGATCCGCACGCTCGGCTTCCGGGAGTTCCGGGATTCCGAAGCTCCGGGTGCGGCGCTCCTGCTCGCGCCGGTTCTGCTCGTGATCCACGCGGCCGGCGAAGCGGTTGGTTATTGGCGGTTCGTGCGCGATATCGCCGAGCGCTACGAGCACTACGAATTGCACAGGATGGAGTGCGTGCTACAGAGCGAAAGGTCGCTGTTGACTAACGGTTAGTGACCACAGGAGGCAACGGCTCAGTCGGACCGCTGCACCGGCTCGATCGCCCCGCCGCCACGGACCGCGAGACGCGCTCGATCGGCCACCAGCTTGGGATCTCCCAGCTCGCCCGAGACAATCAGCACGAGCAGGACGCCGAGAGAAAGTGCGCCGAGCTTGATCAGGACCAGCAGGCCAGAAGCCGGCCAGGCAGCCGCGGCGGCGGCCCCAAGAATCGCGACTATTGCGCTCTTCAGCATCGACCGCGCCGGCGGCGCGATGCCCCAAATCCGGTACATCGACACGAATGCGATGACGGCCCCTACCGCCGCGCAGGCCATCGTCACTTCCGCCGCACCCACAGGCCCGCGCCGTGGAATCGCCCAGGCGTGCGCCACGATCGCGATCACGGGCAGTGGCGCCGCGACCCTCAGCGTCCATCCCGGCTTCCCCGCGCCGACGAGGATTGCGCACCCGATCGAGACGACGATGTTCAGCAGGCCCGCGAAGATCAGCCATTGGAACGGTCTCGTTCCGGAGAGATACTGCGCGCCGAAGATCAGCGCAACGACCTCGCCCGCCGACGCCGCGAGGATGGCGGCCAGCGGCAGCAGCAGGATCACCACGCGCATGGCGTCGCGCGCGATCTCTCGAGCGTGCGAAAGATCGCCACTGCTGACAGCCCTCGTGATCGTGGAGAGGAGCAGCGGCGCGAACGACATCGCGAACAGCCCGGCCGCGAGCGTGAGGCTCTGTGCCGCGCCGTAAACGCCAACCTCGCTTGCCGGACGACCCAGCAGCTTCAGCATCAGCACGTCTAGCCGATCGAATAATCGCAGGCTCAGCGCGGTCGCGAGTAGCGGCAGCGCATACTCGAACAGCTTGCGCAGCGGCACGGGCGAGCGCCGAAAGATCGGCGGACGGACAAAGCGACGGGCGATCGCGATTTCGGCCAGGGACGTGCCGACAATCGCCAGGACGACGCCGCGCATCGACCATCCCGCTTCGACGGCGGCGACGATCAAGGCGAGCCGTACGGTCCAGCGGGCCGAGGAAATCCACGCGCGCGCCCGGAAACGACCGAGCGCCACCAGGACCTGCTGATGCGCGTATGAAAGCGCAAACAGTGGAAGATCGATCGAGAACAGCCGCAGAAGCGGCGTGAGCGCCGGCTCGTTGAGTGCGGCGGCGACGAGCGGCGCCGCCAGAAACAAGGCGAGCGCAACGGCAAAGCCGGCGAGCAGTTGGGTCCGGATGACCAGGCTCGCCACCGGTTTCCAGTCCGATGCCGCCCCGAGCAGCCGGATCGCCGCCCGCCCAAACGGCGCCGCGAGGCCCCACTCGAGCCAGGTGACCAGTGCGACCGCGAGCGTATAGCGCCCATAATCGGAGGGGCCAAGCCGTCGCGTCAGGTAGGCGACGGTCAGCAGTCCGGTCGGCACGATCAACGCCTCGGCCAGAAAGACGCGCACCGTGCCATCGATCAACCGCGTGCGAAGCGTCGATGGAGACGGTGCGCCGGAGTGCGGCGAGGATTCAGCAGTGGACACGGATCGGCGGCCAGTCGCGTAGGAGGCTACGCTATCACGCGCAGCGCAGGTGACAACCGCGCGGCCACGACGATTGCTGCGCTCACCGCGGTCGCTGGCTGACCGTCGAGTTCAGAGTGTCCGGCTTTCGATAGGTCATCGTCACCGACCCGACGCGGATTTCGCTGCCGTCAGCGAGGCTCAGCGGCTGGCTTGCCCGTTGTCCATCGACATAGGTTCCGTTCTTGCTGTTCAGGTCTTCGACCGTTGCCTCATAACCGCTGACGACGATTCGGGCATGATGCCGCGACACCGTGGGCGAGTCGATGCGGACCGTGCAGTCGCGATCGCGACCCACGAGGTTCATGCCGTCTGAGAGTCGCCAGTCGCCGGAGGATGAAAACAGCCAGGGACTCGTTTCCGACGTCGCAGCAGTTGCCGCGGCGATCCGAGGCAGCGGCTGTGCGTCGCCGTGAAAAGCGTATCCATATCGGGGAATCGTCCGGATGTACCGGGCCGCGCGCGGCGCGTCGCCGAGGGCGGTCCTAACTTCCGTCATCAGGTTGTGCAGACTCGCATCTGAGACGAAGGTCCCGGGCCACAGACGGTCCAGGAGCTCCGTCTTCGTTAACGCCTCCGGTCGCCGATCAAGCAGAAGAGCGAGCAGCTGGAACGCTCTGGGCGAAAGGGGCACGGCGCGTCCCTGGCGGAGCACCAGGCGGCGCCCCGGGTCGAACTCGCAGTCTCCAAAGACGAGGCGCACGGGGTCCTTGAAAGAATTAGAGTTTCGTGAGAACTCCCGGAGGACGCACGGACCGCACGGGTCGTACATTCTGCCATAGAGGGTTCAACACCATGACAGCCCGTTTCCGTACGCCGCTGGCATTCTGCGTGCTCGGGATGGTGAGCGTCGCACCGCAGCTGTCGACTTCTCAGCAGCAAACCGGCAGCAAGACCTGGGTGGGCCGATACCAGGAGATCGAGGAGTACCTGCGGACCGCGGAGTGCGACGCGATTGAGAACCTTGGCCCCGCCACGTCGGGGACCAAACGCTGCGTCCTGCGAGCAGGCGGACCGGTTTCCCGATTGGCGTGGCGGCCGGACCTTCCCGGTGTGTACAGGGGCTTTCGAGAGAGTTACAAGACGAACATCGCCGCATACGAGATCGACAAGCTGCTGAAGCTGGAAATGGTGCCGCCAACTGTCGAGCGGGAGCTGCAAGGTCTCAAAGGCTCCGCGACGCTCTGGGTGGAGAACACGGTGTCGGTCGCCGACAAGGCATTGCCGCCCGCATCCGAGCAGCTGCGCTGGGAAAGGCAACACGCGCAGAGGATGATGTTCGATGCGCTCATCGGCAACAAGGACCGGAACCTCGGGAACATCCTGCGCGACCAGGCGTGGAACATGATTCTGATCGACCACACGCGGGCGTTCGCGACCGACAGTGAGCTTCCCCACGAGCTGACGCGACACGATCCCGATTTGTGGGCGCGCATCGAGAAATTGACCGGCGACGAGCTCACCGCCGTGCTCCGGCCGTGGCTCGATGCGAATGAGATTGCCGCAATTCTCGGCCGCCGCGACCGCATGCGGACCGACATCAAGCGGCGTGCGGGTGAGGCGCTCCCGATGGAGGACGTAGACTCAGAGCCTTCAGCCCGATCGCGATGATGAGCGGGACGCTGTCTCACTACGAGATTCTCGAGCGCCTTGGCGAAGGCGGCATGGGGACCGTCTATCGTGCCGTCGATACCCGGCTGGGCCGCGCCGTGGCGGTCAAGCTGCTCCGACCGGAGCTGGCGGGTTGCGGAGAGAACCAGAAGCGGTTCATCCAGGAGGCCAGAGCCGCCTCAGCCCTCAACCATCCGCACATCATCACGATCTACGACATCGGACAGGATCAGGGCGCGGACTTCATCGCCATGGAGTACGTTGCCGGCTCCTCGTTGGCGTACCGGCTTGCTCGCGGGCGGCTGAGTATCGGGGAGGCCGTCAACTACGCGGTGCAAATTGCCGACGCCCTGGCAGCCGCACATGCGGCGGGGATCGTCCACCGCGACCTCAAGCCGGCCAATATCATCGTCAGTAGCAGTGGGACGATCAAAGTTCTCGACTTTGGTCTCGCGAAGCTGACCGAACGATCTCCGGCGGACGCCAACGACGGCGTCACCACGGATACGCCCACGGCCCCGCTACAGCAGCAAACCGAGGAGGGAACGATCCTCGGAACCGCCTCCTACATGTCGCCCGAACAGGCCGAAGGCAAGCGTGCCGACGCGCGCTCGGATGTGTTGTCGTTCGGCGCGATTCTGTACGAAATGGTGACCGGCGATCGCGCATTCCGCGGCGACACCAAAATGTCCACGCTGCTGGCCGTCATCTCGAAAGAGCCGGAATCGCCGAGCAGGCTCACACGCGGGCTGTCGCGCGATCTGGAAAAGCTTATCGAGCGCTGCCTGCGCAAGAACCGGAGCGGCGCTGGCAATCAATGGCCGACGTCAAGGTTGCTCTCGAAGATCTGCGCGAAGAATTCGCCTCGGCGAAGGATGTTCCCGACACGCAGGCATCGCCGCGTCGCATCGTTGCGCCGACCGCCACCGTGGTGATCGGGTTACTGGCGTTCGCTGTCTGGAAGATGCTGCCGGCAGCAACGCCGCCGCGACCGTTCCTGATGCGGCTGACGTCCGACGTCGGCTGGACCGACAATCCGGCGATCTCGCTCGACGGAAAGCTCCTCGCGTACGCGTCGGATCGAAGTCTCGAACGCAACCTCGACATCTGGGTTCAGCAGATTCCCAACGGCACGCCCGCGAGGTTGACGCACAACGGCGTCGACAACGTCGAACCGTCGTTCTCGGCCGACGGCAGCAAGATCGCGTTTCAATCCAACCGTTCCGGCGGAGGCGTGTTCATCGTCTCGACGCTCGGCGGCGAGGAGAGGCTTCTCGCCGCCGGCGGCTTTGCGCCGCGTTTCTCGCCGGACGGGACGTGGATCGCTTACGGCCTCCGCGACTCTGCCGGTGGCGGGATCTACGTCGCTCCCGCCGCTGGTGGACCTCCCACGCGAATTGCCGCGGGCTTCTATGCGGCACGAGGTCACGTGTGGTCGCCTGACAGCCGCAACCTGCTCTTCTGGGGCCAGCGCGAGCGCGACGTGCCACCAGATAACAACGTCGACTGGTATGTGGCGCCGGTAGACGGCGGTGCGCCTGTTCAAACCGGGGCGCGGGCTGCGCTCATGCGCGAGGGCTTCGAAGCGGTTTACGGCCTGCCCGTCCCCGAGGCGTGGGTGCGCGCGGGAAATCGCATCGTGTTTCATGGCCACGTCGGCGACTCGTGGAACATGTGGCAGGTGGCGATTGCGCCCCAGAACTGGCACGTGCGCGCGGCGCCCACGCGCGCGACGTTCGGCACGACCGACGAGGCGGCCGCGTCCGTCACGCCCGACGGACGAATGGTGTTCATCAGCCGAATGCTGGGCGCCGATATCTGGAGCCTGCCGATCGAGGCCGAGCAAGGCAAGGTCCTTGGCGCGCTCGAACGGATCACGCAGGACGCCGCCGATGATTACGATCCCTCGCTGTCGGACGATGGCGCGACGCTGGTCTTCCGTTCGCGACGAACCGGCCGCTTCGATGTGTTCCTGAGGAATCTCACCACCAACGCGGAGGCGGTCGTCACACAAACAGGCGCCGACGTCTATCCCGCGATCAGCCGCGATGGAAAGCGCATCGCGTACTCGATCCGGCGCGATGGGAAGATGCCGGTGTTCGTCGCGCCTGTGGCGGGCGGCGCGCCTGAACAGGTCTGCGCCGATTGCGGAGAAGTCGAGCAGTGGACGCCCGATGGACTTGGCATTGTGTACGTGACCGCCAACGATTTGTCCGGTGTCGGATTGCTGCGACTGGGCTCACCGCCCAATGATCGATGGCTGCGCCATGCAGGTTACGGCATCTTCAACCCGCGCTTGTCGCCCGATGGCCGCTGGGCGTCGTTCAACGCCAGAAGCGACAGGCTGGCGCCGGCCCGAGTGCTAGTGGCGAAGGTCGAAATCTCGCAAGTGGCGAGTGAGCACGAGTGGATAGTGGTGTCCGACGATGGCGAGGCGCCCGCCTGGTCGCCGCAGGGGAACCTGCTATATTTCTGGTCGAATAGCGACGGCTCCCCCTGTCTGTGGGCGCAGCGCCTCGCTCCGGCGACGAAGGAGCCGATCGACGCGCCGTTCGCGATCCAGCATTTCCACAGCCGGGGACTTTCGTGGAGAAACCTCTACCTCGGCGCGCCGGACATCGCCGTCGGCCGTAACCGGATTGTTTTCAATCTGGGAGAGCACACGGGCAACGTCTGGATGACGGATCTCCCGCCAACCCGCGATTGAAACGTCGTGTTGAAGCGGTTCCACGCTACCGAGGTGGCGTGATCAAGTGCCCCATGGTATGAATCGCCGACATTCGACAGACTCGCCGCTCCGGCGCTCCGGGAGGTCACATGGCGAAACTTCACCCCTTTGGCAGCACGGGCTCCCCTGGAATTGACGTCCCGGCCGGGCGGCGTCTGGTCGTCGAGACGTTGAGCGTTCAAGTGGACGTGACACCACCAGGCACCAAACTGGAGACGTTCGTGAATTTCACCAGTGCGGGGCAGAATGTCACTCTGTTCGTGCCGGTGTCGTATGGTACACCGAGCCAGGCACAGGATTCGACTTCTACGTCGGGCTGCAGGCGGTCCGCCTCTACCCGGACCCCGGCACCTCCATGGTCGTCACGATTCACAGCCCGAATGGCAACGGAGGAACGCTGTTCCTGACCGTCTCGGGCAACTTGATCTGACGGCGAGCACCTCAGCAAGTGTGATACGTTCTCCGCCTCCGACCGGCGTCACATCGGTTCTCCGGCAGGGCTCAGCGACGCCTGTCACGATTGAGAGCCGCCACACTCGAGAAAAGGGAGGCGGGCATGAATCCGAGACTGCGTGTCACTTTGGTTGTTGCGGCGGGCGTGTTTGCGGTGGCGGTACTGGCCA
Source organism: uncultured Acidobacteriota bacterium (assembly GCA_963807105.1). Lineage (GTDB taxonomy): Bacteria > Acidobacteriota > Vicinamibacteria > Vicinamibacterales > UBA2999 > DASPWV01. The sequence continues at coordinate 101,738 of CAWEAM010000006.1, forward strand.
TCGCGCAAACGAAGGATCCTTTCGTTGGCACCTGGAGGCTCAACGTCGCCAAGAGCAAGTACACCCCCGGTCCGGCGCCGAAGAGCGTCACGGCCACCTACGAATCAGCAGGCCAGGGGTACAAGGTCTCAGTGAAGAACGAGCCGGCCTCTGGCCCCGTGCAGCAGTATTCGTACACGACCAGCCTCGATGGCAAGGACTCGCCGGTGACCGGCAACAACCCGAACGCGGACACGGTGGCGGCGAAGCGGATCGACGCGAACACGCTCGAGGTCGTCAATAAAAAGGGCGGGAAGACCACCACCACGCAAAGGAACGTTGTCTCGGCGGACGGCAAGACGCGAACAGTGACGACGACGGGTACTGACGGGCAAGGCCAGAAGGTCAACAACGTGACGGTGTTCGAGAAGTAATAAGCCTAGATGGCTCTAGGTGCCTCAAGTGCCTTAAGGTGCCGAAGGTGCCTGCAGTGCTTAGTGCTCGGTGTCGGTCGCGTACGTGAACACAATACGCGGCACTATGCACCGCCGGTACTCGGCACAAGCGCCGGGTACCAAGCACTCCCAGGCACCTGAGGCACTCCAGGCACCTTAGGCGCTTAATTACTGCTTCGTGGCCAGACGACTCCCTGATTCGTGGTGACCGATCCAACGCCCTTGAACACGAACTTCTGGAGGCGTTTGCCCTCCCACGTCTCAGTCGTGTAGAGGTTACCCTTCGAGTCCACCGCGATGCTGTGCACGCCGTAGAACTGGCCTGGCTGTCGGCCACCCGTGCCAAACGACGTCAACAGTTCGAGCGAGTCGCGGCGAAGGACGTACACGCGGTTGTTCATGCCGTCGGTGACGTAGAGATAACGCTGCGCGGGATCCTTCGAGAACGCGACATCCCACACGGCCCCTGACGCTCGGGTGTTCTTCGCGAGGAACGACTCCTTGACGAACGTGCCGTCGGGCCGGAACACCTGCAGTCTGTTGTTCACGCGATCGCAGACGTAGACCAGGCCATCGTTCGAGAGATCCGCGCAGTGTACAGGGTTGCGGAACTGCTTGGCCGGTGGCGCCGCCGGATCGTACGGCCCGAGATCGGCATCGTCAGGCTTGTTGCCGTATGCGCCCCAGTAGCGCTTCATCGCGCCGGTTGACGCATCGATCACCGCGACCCTCGTGTTGAAGTACCCGTCCGCGAGATAGGCCTCGTTTGCTTTGCCGTCGACGAAAATCTTCGCGACGCGTCCGAAATTGGCGGGGTCGTTGCTGCCGCGGACGTACATCGGTTCGCCCTTCGCGTTGGGCGGACCGCGGCGCGCTTCCGGCTTGCCGTACTGCGCAAGGAACTTACCGGTCTTCGTGAACTTGAGGATGTGTGAATCGCCCGGTCCATTGCCGCCGATCCACACGTTGCCGAGATGATCCACGAAGATGCCGTGATTCGACGCCGGCCAGTCGTAGCCTGTTCCGGGTCCGCCCCAGTGATGCACCAGGTTTCCCGCCGCGTCGAACGCGAGGACGGGCGGCGCGCCGGCACAGCAGTCTCCGGTCTTCAGCTCGAGCGCCTTCTCGTTTGCGGCGAGAGTCGCCGAACCGCGATTGATGATCCACACCAAATCCTGATCATCGACCCAGGCGCCGATCGTCTGCCCGAGCACCCAGTGATTGGGGAGCGGTTTCGGCCAGAAAGGATCGACCTCGAACCGCGGCGCCTGCACGCCGCTTTGTTCCGCGGCGGCGCGCGCGAGCACCGCGTGAGCAAGGCCGAGTACAGCCAACACCGCAAGCAAGCTGGCGCCAACAACGACGTTGTTTCTGCGTTTCACGCTGGCCTCCCGTGCGGTGGAGTCTATCTCAGGCGGGGCGGACGAGTGCCGGGCTTTGAGGATCTGTTGAGCGGCAGTTCCCCGCCCCCGGTGGGCGGCCACGACCGGGTCGCGTGTGGTCGGCCGACGGGTAGCGGATCGTTGCAGACACCTCGTCAATGGCCGGATGAATACGTCGCGCGCACGAGGATCGCGTCGGACATGCAGTCTCCTCGTCAGCGGCCGGGCGGTACGCGTGGTCACCGGTCGATCTCGATGACCTTTCGAAATGTCTGATAGATCGGCGGCGTCCCGGGCAGCCGCCGGAGGAACGCGCGCGCCTCGATGTAGTGGCGTCCTTCGCCGAGGCGCGAAAGGTCGAGCGTCGCCGAGTACACACCCTTGCCGGTGAAGCCGGGATCTGCGCTGGTGAACGGCTGGAACCCGGCAAATGCGCCCGACTGGATCAGGGGCGTCCCGATCACGTTGTTCTTCCCGTCGTCGATGCGAATCAACGCGTTGTCATCGAGATTCTCGTCTTTCAAGATCAGCGAAATGGTTGCGGTGTTCACCGTCAGCCGTTCGACAGGTGTGAGGCGCCGGACGCCGTTCGGCACGCTCGATGGCTCGGCGGCAATCACGCTCGCCACCGGTGCGATTACGAAAGGCGCTGATGAAGCACCCTCCGGCGCTTTCGGCCCCCACATCGCGTAGCCCGGCGCGATGAGCCTCGTCGATGAGCCGCTTCAGCTCGTCGCCATTGCCGTAGAACGTGCCGTCGAGTTGAAATCGATCGAAGACGTCGTAGCCAACCGACTGTCCCCCTTCGGCCTTGCTCGATGGCGGAATCCACAAGGTGCCGTACCCTGCCATGAAGACGTCGGGGATGCGATCGGTGGTCTCGGCGTACGGGCTCTCGAAGTATTGAAGGATGGGACCCTGCGCCGAGACGGTTCGGCCGATTGAACCCACCGCAGCTGCCAGCGTGGCGACGCATGTGGCGAAGAACATCCGGCGAGATGCGCTGGTTCGCATGGGCCCTCCTCGTGCCGGCTAATCAACCCTAAGCCGAGCGTGGCCACGCGATCGATGGCGTGGGCCGCGGCGATCAGGGACGCCAGGCCGTGCCTCGACGGCAGCTCGAGCATGCGCACAGTCTGTCACAACGATCTACCCGAGGCCACAGCATCAAGTGGCGGTGAGCTCGATGTGGCGCCTGCAGCATCGCGCTTTTCTAGCGAGCCGCGGGCGAGCAGCTCCCGAGATGCTTGACGAAGAACGCTTCGAGCCGGCGATACATGTCAATCTGATTGTCCGGGTTGCGGAACCCGTGCCCTTCGTCCGGATACGTCTTGCTCTCGAACGTCTTGCCCAGCCGTGTGAGCTCGGCAACCGCGAGCTCGTGGTTCTTGTACGGCGCGCGATCGTCAATCTCGCCGTGCATGATGAGGAGCGGCGTCCGGATCGCGGCAAAGCGCTCGATGGTGTTGCTCTTCGAGTAGACCTCGGGACGTTCCGTGGGCATCCCGCCGTGCCCGGTCTTCGAGAAGATCTTGCCGAGACGATCCATGTGCTCGAACGTCATCGACTGCGAATAGATGCCGCGCATTGGTACTGCCGCGTCGAACTTGTCAGGTGTGCGTGTGATCGCCGCCATCGACTGCATGCCGCCATAACTGCCGCCGTAGATGCCGACCTTGCCGCTGACATAGGGCAGGGTACGCAGATAATCCGCCGCCGATCCCGGATCGCGGGCCTGTCCGTTCAGCCAGTCATTGACCGCAAGATCCTGGAACTCGCGCCCGAAACCGGATCCGCCGCGATAGTTGATGGCCAGGACGACGAAGCCTTTCGAGGCGAGATACTGCTCGACAAGGTTCTGACCACGCATGTACGAGTTGGTGCCGCCGCCGTGCACTTGCACCAGCGCCGGACACCGCTGCGCCGACTCGATCGAGGGCGGAAGGTAGAGAAAGCCCTGGACGAACAAGCCGTCGTAGCTTCGATACGCGACCTCGATCGGATCGCGCAGGCCGGCCCACCGCGTCGCGACATGCGTGAGGCGCCGCTCTGGGCCGCCGGCGGCTCGCAGAGAGTAGAGATCGCTGCCTTCCGTCTCCGAGCTTCGCGAGAACACGAACGCATCACGCGCGGCGGTCGCGTCGAAACCGGCGATCACTCCACCCTGATGACTGACGCGCGTGGCGGCGCCGCCTTGCGCCGGAACCGACCAGATGTGATGCTCACCGCGCGTCTGGTAGACGAAATAGAACTGCGCGCCATCGGCCGACCAGAACGCGGGGTACTGATACGCGGTCACGTATGGCGCCATCTTGACCCTGGTCGGGCCACCCGTTCGGGGATCGACGAGGAAGATGTCGGCGAGGTCGAGATACCAATAGTCGCTCTTTGCCGTCCCAAACACGGCGATCCGATCGCCCTTCGGGGACCACGCGACGCGGGGGCCGATGTTGGTCAGATCCCTCGTCAACTGCCGCGCCTTGCCGCTCGCAACGTCCACGAGCCAGACGTCATCCGACCAGTAGTCCGACTTGTTGGAAACGTACGCGATGGTAGCGCCGTCGGGCGACCATGCCGGATCGAACCGGCCATCGTCGGCCGACATCGCCTCGCGCGTGAGCTGCCGCGGCTCGCCGCCGCCGGCCGCGACGAGCCAGATGTCCTGATGCCCGCCCGCCGTTGCCGACACCGCGATGGTGCGGCCGTCTGGTGAGAACACCGGCCCGCGCATGCCTTTGAGCGCCGAGGCAATCGGCGTCGGCTGACGATCCGTCAGCTTCAGCGTCCACAGGCGGTCGCCGCGCACGAAGACGACCGACTGGCTGTCGGGCGCCCACTCGACGGCGCCCGCATCGGCCCAGAACTCGGGTGTCGCGCTTGCGGTCGCGGCCATGCGATGCAGGCCGTTGCCGAGAGGCGTTCGCGCGGTGAAGGCGATCCACCGGCCATCCGGCGAGATCGACGGGTTCGCCACACCGCCGCGCGGACCGCGAAAAATGTTCTCGAGCGTCAGCGGCTGGGCCTCTTGAGCGCGTGGACCGGGTTGCAGCACGAACACAAGCGCGAGCACGGCGCACGCGAGAGAAGTTGCGGTCTTCATAGCGTCTCCTGCGCCACCATCGACGCCTTCAGCTCGCGCCGCGCCGACCGCACGATCGCGCGCACCTTGTTCGCCTCGCGCACGAGTCCCACCTTGAGAAACGGCCGCATTTCCGGCGGCGCCGACGGCAGGCCGGCCGCAGCTTCGAGCCGTGGCACGGCGCCGAACTTGAGCGCCGGATCGTGATCGAAACGCTCGCCGCGCGCGTAGTTGAGCGGTACGAGGTGGCGTGCGAGGCGGCGCACGACGATATTGAGGCGACGCCGCTCGGCCGCATCGACCGCGCTGGCGACGACGCGCGATTCCGCGTCGCGCCGCCAACTCCGGATGTCGTCGCCGAGCGCCGCCAGGTCGTCGAGCACCGCCGCGAAGTCGATGTCGCCGCCGGACGCGCGTTGATACTCCGCGACTGCGCTGCGAATTTCGTCCACGGCGGCGGCGTAGTCGAAGGGGTGCAGCGGCGCGTTCAGGATGCGCACGATGGTGGTGACGTACACTGCGAGATCGCGCCGCAGGATGTCGAGATCGGCGACCGGCATCAGGTCGTCCGGCGTATGCCAGGCGATGTTTCCGCCGCACCCTCCAACCGCGTAGTAGCCGCGCCGCTTCCGCTCCTCGGCGGGAATATTGGAGAGCAGCATATAGAGACCGGTGGGCCCGATCTGATTGAACGAATAGTCGCCGGCGCGCAGCGGCCGCACGCGCTGCGACGGCAAACCCAGCGCGTCGCGAATCGACGCCTTGCAGAGCGCATCGGCCTCGGCCATCCACATCACCTCGTCGTAGGCGACGGCGTCGGCGCAGCCGGGCGAGTCGATGTCGAGCTGTGCGATGCACGACTCGTCGATCTCGCTCGCGAACGTGTCGGCGTACCACGTGGACCCGGCATAGCGGCCGGTGGAGTGGCCGGGCCACCACGCAATGCGCACGCTTCGCTCGAGGCGATCGCGAAACGTCCACAGCAGCCGCGCCAGCTCCAGCAGCGCCGCGTCGCCGGTAGCGTTGTCGCCGATCCCTTCGTACCAGGAGTCGTAGTGGCCGTGCAGGAGAAGGAATTCGTCGGCATCGGATTGGCCGCGGATCTCGGCGACGGGCAGCAGGCAGCGCATCCAGCCTTCGCGCAGCCACGTCTTGATCTCCGCGTGCATCGTGCCCCGCTGCACGTCCGCGATCAGCGCCTCGCCATCCGGATGGTTGATGCACACCACCGGCGTTGTCGGTTTGCGCCCGATTGCGTCCGCCGTCGGCGCGCCCCAGATCGACGTGCAGATGCCCTCGTGAATGTGTTGCCCGGGATGGATGTAGATCTGCCCGATGGCGCCTCGCCGTTCGAACGCCTGCACCGGTCCCGGCATCGAGAAGCCTTCGGTGAGGACGATGCGTCCGCGCACCGGATCGCTCCCCGTCGCTGCGCTCAGCGCGGCGTCGGGCGTGTCGAAGAGTGTCGAAGTGCCCGCTGCATAGCGCGACGGCACATAACAGATCTCGCCGACGACCGGCCGATCGCCCGTCGATCGCGCCATGGCCGGCGGACGCGCACGAACCGATCGACGCTCGCTGGCTCCGCCGACCGTGAGCTCCGCGCGCTCAGGCAGGCTGATGTAGAGATCCGGCGTATGCAGCGTGACCGGGATGCCCAATGCACGCAGCCGCTCGACGAGGTACTGTCCTGCCTGCTCCTCGGCCGCCGTGCCCGACTCCCGTACCAGCGTGGCAAAGCGATCGAGCAACGCGCGCGGCTCATCGAGGGCGATCGCGCCGCGCATCGCGGCTTCGAGCGCCTCGTCCTTGTAGACCCTGAATGTCTCGGACACGTCACGTCTCCAGTTTCACGTTGTCGTCGAAGAAGATGCGGAGGTTGGCCACCGGCGTCGGCGGCGTCATCCGGCTGACCAGGACGAACACGGTCGCGCTCAAGGCCACTCCGACCTCGACGGCGTCGATTCCGTGCGAGGCGAAGCTGCGCTGGAAGGTGAGCGTCCACAACAGGCATCCGAAAAAGCCGGCGACCATGCTCCAGATGGCACCTTCGCGGGTGCCGCGGCGCCAGTTGAGGCCGAGCACCACGGGCACGAAGAAGAAGCTGGCGATGAACTTCGCCTGCTCGACCACGATCGCCTGGACATCGCCGATCTTCTGCGTGGCGAACCAGAAGGGCACGACGCCGAGCACGACGATCGACAGGCGATTGACCCGGACCACCTGGCGCTCGCTTGCATCCGGGTTGATCAGGCGTCGGTAGAGGTCGTGCGCAAACGCCCCGCCGGTCACGAGCAGGATCGAATTCACCGTGGACATGATCGCCGAGAGCATCGCCACCAGGAACAGTGAGCCGAGGAGCGGCGACATCACCGTCGACGCCAGGATGCTCGACGCCTGATCGGGCGAGGGCAGATAGGGGAAGATGCCGCGCATGCCGATGCCGAGGATCATCACGCTGGCGCCGATGAGCACCTGCGCCATCATCGAGATGCCGATCGCGTAGCGCACGGTCGTGACGTCGCGCATCGAGTAGTAACGCGTCATCTCGTACGGCGCGGCGGCAATCGAGAACCCGAACGCCATGGCAAAGGCAAGCAGCTCGCGCCAGCTGAACCACCATCCGGTGACCCGCGGCTCGATCGAGCCGACGTACTCACCCAGCGCCTGCACGCCGCCCACGTGCGAGAGGACGACAGGAACGGCGAAGACCAGGGCGAGGACCATGATCAGCGTCTGCACGAACTCGATGTACGAGCTCGAGCGCACGCCGCCGAGCGCCGTATAGAAGCCGGTGCTGGCCAGCAGCGCGGTCATCGCCACCATCGGATCGAAGGCGAAAACGGCCGACGTGATCTCGCCGATTGCCTGGAACTGCGCGGTCAGCAGAATCGTGTAGGTCACGATGATCAGCCCCGCGGCCAGCGTGCGCGCCCCTTCGCTGGCGAAGCGCTTGCCGACGTAGTCGGCGACCGTGAGCGCGCCGAAGCGGCGCAGCTTGGGCGCAACGAAAATCGCCGAGATCGTCCACCCCGCCCAGACGCCGAACCAGATCCAGGTCCAGCTGACGCCAGTGAGATAGTGACGGCCGAGCGTGCCCACGTAGGTCCCGGCGCTGATCTGAGTGGCCGCGAGCACCGCGCCGCCAACCCACGGCCCGATCGATCGCCCCGCGGCGAGAAAGTCCTCTTCAGTTTCGGTACAAAAGTAGCCCCAGATCGACACGCCAAGCACGATCGCCAGATAGACGACGGTCACGACCAGGAGCACGGGCGAGTCGGCGGTCATCCGCGGCCTCGCGCGCGATCGCGCCGCGCCGCGCGGTAGGCCCAGGCGAAGTAGAGGAGAAGCCACACCGCCGCCGCGGCGAAAAAGCCGTAGAAGCTCCAGCCAAATCGCATGGCGCTATCGTCTCCGCCGCCAGATCCAGATGCCGCTCGCAGCAGCGAAGACGGTTACCGTCAGGGCATCCATGACGGTCGATACATCCCAACCGGTGGAGTCGCCGGCCGCTGCGTATGGCACGCGGACGAACGCAGGGATGTGCCCCAGCGTGGCTTCGCCAACGGTTCCGTTCCAAGTGAACGCCGGCATGGTGCTGCGAGCCGACGTGCCTGGCGGCAATTCGACCCGAATACGCACGGCGCGCGACACGCCATCGGCGGGCGCCGCCGGCAGCCACAGCGGACATTTGTCTTCGGCGGCGAAACGCTGCACCGAGTAGCGGAGCTCGTACTCGCTGGATCCGGTCTGCAACAGAAGCGAACGCGTCCGGCCAATCGCTTCGGCTGCACGCACCTGCTGGGCGCCTCGAATTTCGGAGACGTCGACGTGCATTCCGTCCACTACTTCGATCCGATGATCGACGGGGCTGCCGCCCTCCACGACCAGGGCCATTGCCACGTCGCAGGCGTTGAGCGCGCTGAGCACGACCCGAATGTTTGCCGATCGGAGGAGCGGCGCCGCGTTCGCACGCTCGGCAGCGACGGGCACGCCGACGCCGGTGAGTGCGCACACAAGCGCCAGGACTACACGGCTGTTCGTCTCCAAGTCGGCACTCCATGCGCGCAAAGCGCTCCTGCGGGTGTCAGCCGGCGGAAGTGTGCGCGGACTGTAACAGCGTCGCGAAAGCACGCGCAAGTGGCTCAACGCCCTGCATCAAACGCGTGCGCGAAGCTCTAGGCGAACTCGCGCCCCGCGTTTTTCATCGAACGCCGCCAGGACGAGCGGCGGTAACCAACGACGCGCGGCGACTATCTCTACGCGACGCTCCAGGCATCAGCAGCAACCCAACAGCAAGCTGGCCGGGCTGTTCACCAGTTCAGCCGTTGAATGTGCACCACTTACGATGAGAGGCGATATGCTGACCCCTTCCCCTTCAGGCGCTCTCGCTGACCGCCGCGACATCACGGTCCACCAGGGAGGAACGGGCGGTGGTCTCGCCGACATGCTCGCTCGCTCGTCGATCAGAACCGTGACGGATCGGTCGTCGACGACATCGGCGGCATTCTCGGCCGCGCTCTGGGCCGATCCTGATTTCCCAACCGCGCGGCGCAGCCGCGCAAGGAGGCAGCATGTCTGTTGCGAAGGTCTCTGAAATCAGCGCGACCTCCACTAAGAGCTTCGAGGACGCGATCCAGCAAGGCCTCACCAGGGCGGGCAAGACGCTGCGCAACATCCGCGGCGCGTGGATCAAGGAGCAGCAGGTGCGCTGGGACGGAGGCCGCATTACCGAGTACCAGGTGAACCTGATGGTCACCTTCGTGCTCGACGATTAGAGTTCGGTATCGACTGTTGGAGGTGTGACGTGGGTTTGAGAGACATGTACGCATACGCAATCCAGACCGCGAAGGGCAAGTTCCAGGGCAACGCCGAGGAGCGCGACGGCAAGCTGTATTGGAAGGGCACCGTCGCCACCGAAGCAGAGAGGAACGAGATCTGGACCGCGATCAAGACCATTCCGACCTGGCAGAAGGACATCGTCGCTGACATTCAAGTAACCGGACCGCCCCCCGGCGCCGCACCGATGCGGACGTATACGGTCAAGGCCGGCGACACCCTGGGCGCGATTGCCAAGGAGCACCTGGGGAACGCCGGCGCCTACATGAAGATCTTCGAGCTGAACAAAGATCAGTTGAGCGATCCGGACAAGATCAAACCTGGACAGGTGCTCAAGATTCCGTAAACAGCACCAGCCGCTCGGGCCCTCGACGATGCGCATCGGATCGTCGAGGGCGCGGCATTCTCGACGGCGCGTGCGTAGCGATCGACGCGGATCGCGCGTGCAGGCGCCACGAGCGGCATTCAGCTGCTGCCGGTCGCCGAGTTTGGTGCGTGTACCGGCTTCGATTCCGGCGACCCCCACTGCCGCAACCAGATCGACAGCACCACGATCGCCAGCACCGCCAGGAACTCGCTCTGCCAGTTCTGAAACGACTCGTACCAGAAGTGCGGCCGCTGTAGATACTCGATCGTCGTGACCTCCTCGGCGATGCCGTGCGCGCGCTGCTCCTCAGTGAACTTGCGGGCGCCGCTCGCGGCGTGCCCCCAGAACGAGATCGCGAAGAGCAGCAGGAACGCCAGGCTCAGCGAGTTCCTATAGAGGCGCAACCGCCATCCGCCCGCTTTGACCGGACCGGGAGCGTCCTTGTCGTTCCGGTGGACCCACGGATCCTGCTCGACTTCGTCGCTGCCGTCGCACTTCTTCGATTCCGACGAGCCTTTTTGATAGAGGAACACCGTGAGCAGAACGTAGAAGCCCATCTGCAGAAACTCGCTTTCCCAGTTCTCGAAGATGGTCTCGCCGAACTCGCTCGACGTGAGAAACGCTTCGATGGAGACCTCGGGCTGGCCGTGTTGACGCTGCTGGTCGTTATAGGTGAGCCACCCCGAATAGGCGTGCCCGACGACGCAAAGCACAAACAGGATCCCCAGCACGATCGACAGGTTGTTGTCGCGCCACACACGGCTCTCCTCTCGAGATTCTCGAGCTATGCAATGGCTGAACCAGTCGACCTTGCTGGGGTGCCTCCACTAGCCATTCAAGCCGGACCGTTCACGCGCGCCGTCATCGAATCGGGCACACGTGCATCAGGGCAAGCAGACCTCGCCTGAAACCGTCGTCTCGATGCGGCCGTTGCGGTTGAATCCGTTCACGAAGAAATATCCCGTCGCTCCGGCCAGCGCGCCGGTCCCCTGAACGATCTTCTGGAATGCGGTGATTGCGCCGCTGTCCAGGTTGCCCTGCGTGGAGTTGGACAGCCCTGTTTCGCGCATGATCAGCATGCCCGTGTCGAAGGTGTATTCGAACGGTCCGCTGTAAGGCAGGAAGTCGGGCGATGTCGTCGGGCGTGATCCGGTACCGTCGGCTCTGAAGTAGGTAGTGCCGCGGACGCCGTGATTGCCGAGAACCTCACCGACGAAGCAGAAGGTGTGTTCCGGCTTGCAGCCAACGGTGACACGCTGTTCGACCATGACCGCGTGAACCGCCTTGCAGTTGGCATTGACCGATTCCTGAGCGATCGCGGTGTCAGCCATGGCGACAACGAGGAGCGAAGCGATTCCGACGTTCGAGCAGACAATGTGTTTCATGGGTGATCTCCTGTGGGGTCGAGAGCCGATTCTAGGAATCGGGCGCGCCGCCGCAGGATCCACTTCCTGCCCGGTGCCTGGGACCACTTGCGGAGGGTGAATGGTGGTGCGCCTCGAAGGGCAGGGCCGGCTCAACCAGCGGCTGTTCCGCGGACTGCGGCGCGCAATTCTGGATGGCCGGTTCGAACCGGGATCGCGCCTGCCGTCCACGCGGGCGCTCGCCGACGACCTCAACCTCTCGCGCAACGTCGTGCTGCTCGCGTTCTCTCAGCTCGTGGCGGAAGGCTACGCCGAGGGACGCGGCGGATCGGGCACGTTCGTCTCGAGCACGCTGCCGGATCCGCAGCCGAAGCCGCGCGTAGTCCGTGCGACATCGGCCCCCTCGGCAAGCCCGCCGCGCTTGTCGTCGCACGCGCGCCGCGTCGTCGCGCTCGCGCCGCTGCCGGCCGTAGGCCGCCCGGTGCGTCCAGGCCTCCTCTACGACTTTCGCTACGGCGTGCCGGCAGTCGCGGAGTTTCCGCAGCAGGCGTGGGCCCGCCTCGTTCAGCGACGCACGCGCGCGATGTCGGTGAGCACGCTGCGTTACGGACGTGCGCTCGGATGGCTGCCGCTGCGTCAGGCGATCGCGGACTACGTCACGCGCACGCGCGGCGTCGCCGCGACCTTCGAGCAGGTGGTCATCGTCAACGGATCGCAGCAGGCGCTCGACCTCGTGGCCCGCCTGTTGATCGATCCGGGCGATCGGGTGGTCATCGAAGAGCCGTCGTACGTGTCGGCACGTCAGGTGTTTCTCGCGGCAGGCGCCGACCTGCTTTCGGTGCCGGTTGACGCCGACGGCCTCGATGCATCGAAACTGCCGCGGCGCGCCCCTGTTCGCGCGGCTTACGTCACTCCGTCGCACCAGTTTCCGCTTGGCGGCGTGCTGCCGCTCGAACGCCGCCTTGCGCTGCTCGATTGGGCGAACCAGACCGGCGCGATTGTCGTCGAGGACGACTACGACAGCGAGTTCTGGTACGGCAGCCATCCGGTGGCGGCGATTCAGGGTCTCGACTCCACGGGACGCGTGATCTACGTCGGCACGTTCTCGAAGGTGCTGTTTCCTTCGCTGCGTCTCGGCTATCTGATCGTGCCGCCCTCGCTCGTCGCGCCGCTGGCCGCGCTCAAGTTCCTGGTCGATCGCCACGCGCCGGTGTTCGAACAGGAAGTGCTGTGCGATTTCATTACCGGCGGCCACTTCGACCGCCACGTGCGGCGCGCGCGCGCGCGAAACGCGGCGCGGCGCGCGGCCATGCTCGACGCCTTCGCCGAGACGTTCGGCGATCGTGCCGAGATCGACGGTGCCAACGCCGGCATTCACATGGTGGTCTGGCTGCGCGACGTGGCGGCCGCGTGTCTGGAGGATCTGATTGCGCGCGCCGCGGATCGCGACGTCGGACTCTACTCGGTGGCGCCGTACTATGCCGAGCCGCCCGAGACCGCCGGCCTGCTCCTGGGCTACGCCGGACTCACGGAGCAGGAGATCCGCGACGGCATCCGGCTGCTCGGCACGGTGATCGGCCGGCGGCGCGGCCGGCGCCGGCCTTGACGCACCGATCGGGGCCTTTGGCGCGTCAATGCTTTTGCACTCTGGGATTAGAATGGCCGGTGGCCGCGCAGGGAGCCATCGGTCCGCGAAGAGGGTCGAACCCGCCTGCTGTCACACCAATCGTCAGCCTTCTTCCTGCTCGAGCACGCGGACACCGAGCGCAGAGGAAGGAAGGTGTCTCGATGTCGGCTTCGCTCCCCAAACGCCCAAGCCTCGAGTGGCTTCGTAAAGCCGCCAAAGATCGCCTGTTGCAGCTGCGCGCGACGACGCCGGGCGCGAAGCTGGCGGACGCGCAACTCGCTGTCGCTCGCGAGCACGGCTTTTCGAGCTGGCGCCGGCTCAAGGCGCATGTCGAGCAACAGGCCGCTCACCACGATCACACCGACGACCACTCCGCCGCGCGATTTCTCGAATGTGTGGGCACCGGCCGCATCGACGCGGTGCGCGAGATGCTTCGCTCGAGCCTTGCGCTCGTCAACGCCGTCGGCCCGCATCCGTTCTGGGGCGGCTTCCCGCAGCCGCTGCACGTCTCCATTGAGGCCAGGCGCCGCGACATGTTCGATCTGTTGCTCGAGCAGGGGGCCGACGTCAACGGCGTCAACGATCGCTACGATCACTGGTCGCCGCTGATGCTGGCAGTCCATCGCGATCAGCACGAAATGGTGGCCGTGCTCCTCCGCCGTGGCGCGCGAGTCGGCCTGTGCGAAGCGCTGATGCTGCGGGACGACGCGCGCGTAGAGGCGCTCCTGCGCCCAGGCGCCTTGCCCGAGACCGTTCCCAATGGCGGATCGATCCTGGCGTTCGCACGCACGCCTTTCGCGATCGATCGGTTGGTCGCGCTGGGAGCGCCGACCGACCGGAAGGACCGCTGGGGATCGACGCCCATCGATGCGATGAGCCGCCTCGGACCGCGCGGCGTCGCGCTCGTCCGTCATCTGATCGGGCACGGCGTCGCGGCGTCGCCGGCGGACTACGCGCGGCTCGACGATCGCGATGCCCTCGCACGGCTGTTCGAGCGCGATCCCGCGTTGGTGCGGACCGGCTCTGTGATCATCGCGGCGGCGGACGCCGGCCATCACCAGCTCGTCGAGTGGCTCCTGCAGCGCGGCGCCAACGTCAACGCCCGCGCCGACGCCGACTCGGGCCACACCGCGCTTCATGCCGCCGCCTGGAATGGCGATCTCGACATGGTGCGCCTGCTCGTCTCGGCCGGCGCCGATCTCGCCGCGCGCGACGCGCGCTACGACGCGACGCCGCTCGGCTGGGCGGAAACGTCGATCGAGGTGTCGAACAACCCGAAGTGCGCCAATGTCGTCGCGTATCTCGCGGCGCCGAGCGACCGATAATCGCGCACCTGCGCAGATCGTCGGTGTACCATCGCGCAGCGCGGGTCGGCGCCACTTGTACAATGCCTCCACATGACCGCGCGCCTCATCGTAGTGCTCGCCCTCGTGAGCATCGGCTGTCGAGGAGCGGAGCCGCGGGAAGCGCCTCCGCAGGTATCCGCGCCCGCGACACCGGTGCCAGAGGCGCGGCCGCCGTTGCCGGACTTGGATCCGGACGTGTCGGCGGCGGTGGATCAGGTGCTGTCTTCCGCCGTGCACCCTGGCCTGACCTGGGGAAAAATTCCAGAAGTCATCGCGGACGTGAAGCCGCTCTACGACGTCGAGCCCGATCGGTTGTTCTGGTTCGACGGAAAAACCGCGGTTCCCAAGCTCGAGCCGGCGCTCGCCACGCTGGCAGCCGCCGGCGTACACGGTCTCGATCCCGAGGACTACGATGCCGCGCTCCTCACCGAGCAGTGGAGGTCCCTCAAGGCCGGCACTGCCCCCGCCGCCGATCGCGCCCTGTTCGACCTGGGTATGAGCATCGCGATCGCGCGGATGCTCAAAGCGGTGCACATGGGCCGCGTCGATCCGGCGACGATGTACTGGGGCTACGACAATTCAGGCAAACGCGTTCCGGTCAGTTCGCTGATCCAGTCGTCGCGCGACGGGTCGGGGCTGGAGGCGACGCTCGACGCCATCTCTCCGGCGGTGACGCATTACGCGCGCGCTCGCCGCATGCTAGCCGTCTACAAGGAACGGGCGCGTGCGGGCGAACCGGAGATCGTCCCGGCGCCTGCCGCGCGGACAAACGAAGGTCGAGCCGGGCCGGAGCTGGCCCGGCCTGGCGCCGGTGGCCGCGCGTCTGCGCGCCTTCGGCGATCTCGACGGCGAAGCCGTCGAGACGGCACGTACCTACCGGCGCTCGTCGCCGCCGTCAAGCGCTTCCAGGGGCGTCATGGCCTCGTCAACGACGGCGTGATCGGTGCGGGCACGATCGAGCGCTCAACGTCTCGCTGGCCGACCGCGTCCGCCAGATCGAGCTGGCGATGGAGCGCATGCGCTGGCTGCCGACGCTGAGCGATCGAGCCGAACGTATTCATCAACGTCGCGCTGTTCCGCCTCTGGGCCACCGATCCGGCGACCGGCGCGAGCCGCTGCGCATGAACGTCGTCGTCGGCAAGTCGCTCAATCACCAGACGCCGCATCTTCGTCGAGCAGATGGAGTACGTCATCTTCCGGCCGTACTGGAATCCGCCACGCGCGATCACGCTGAAAGAGATCGTTCCCAAGGCGCGCCGCGATCCGGGCATACCTGACCAAGGAGGACATGGAGATCGTCGCCAGCGGCGCCGAAAACGCGCCGGCCATGGCAGCGACACCGGAGAATCTGGCGCAGGTGGTCTGCCGGCCGCCTGTTCGTCCGCCAGAAACCGGGCCCACGCAACGCGCTCGGTCTCGCCAAGTTCATCTTTCCGAACGACGACGACGTCTACATGCACGGCACGCCGGCGCAGCAGTTGTTCTCGCGCGTGCGGCGCGATTTCAGCCACGGCTGCATCCGTCTGGAGGATCCAGCGCGGTTCGCCAATGGGTGCTGCGCGACCAGCCGGAGTGGACGCCCGAGCAGCATCGATGCGGCGATGAAAGGCGACCGGCCGACCCGCGTGAATCTGAAGTCAGCCGCTCACCGTAGTGCTGTTCTACGACACGGTGCACGTCAATTCCGAGGGCGTGCTGTTTTTCGTCGAGGACATCTACGGCCACGACCGCGCGCTCGACGCTGCGCTGGAGCGCGGCTATCCGTATCCGTTCAAGGGCTGAGTGCGAGCACCGATCGTGAAGGTCGCCGCGTATCAGGCCCCGCTCGCCGAACCGGGCTCCATGGAAGCGCTCGGCCTCATTCGGCAGCGAGTCGCCTGGTGTGAGGCTCACGGCGTTTCGATCCTGTGTTGTCCGGAGGCCATTCTGGGGGCCTTGCTGACTACAGCGCTGATCCGATCCGGTTCGCGATCGCAGTCGGCGACGGCCGCCTCGAATCGGTTCTCGCACCGCTCGCAAGCGAGCTCGTAACGACGATCGTGGGATTCACCGAGTTGGGACCCGGCAACCGGCTGTACAACGCCGCCGCGGTCTCTCACCGCCGGTCCGTCGTCGGCATCTATCGCAAGCGGCATCCCGCCAACAATCGATCGCTGGCCGGGACGTGCCCGTGTTCACGATCGACGGCCTGACGTTCGGCATCATCATCTGCAACGACTCGAACTACCTGGAGCCGGCGCGACTCGTCGCCGCTCAGGGTGCGACGGCGCTCTTCGTGCCCGCCAACAACGGCCCTCCTCGAGCGAAGACCAGTGAGAGGCTGGTGGCGCACACGCGGGATGTGGACACGTCCAGAGCGGTCGAGAACCGCCTGTGGATCATCCGTTCCGACGTCGCCGGCAGCTGCAGCGAGTTGATTTCGTCCGGGACTTCCGCCATCGTCAACCCCGACGGCCTGGTCGTGAGGGCAGCCCGGCCGCTCAGCGACGATTTGCTCGTCGCGGAGATCGAGTAGCGCGAACGTCGTTCCACCCGTTGCCGGAGGACTGCTGCGATGACGGCTTCCTCACATCCATTGGCCTCGATATGGCTGGTCGCGCGCAGCCTCTTGTGGACCGTTTTGTTGCCCGGCATGTTTGCCGGCTACGTTCCCTGGAGATTCTTTGGACTGCGCGAGATCGAGTGGCGGCTCACACCGGTCACGGTGGCCGGCCTCGTGTGCATCGTTCTTGGCACTGCTCTTCTCGCCGCCTGCATCGTCGAGTTCGCGCGTCGAGGACGCGGCACGCTGTCACCGGCCGATCCGCCGCGTCATCTCGTCGTCAGTGGGCTGTACAGGTATGTGCGAAACCCGATGTATCTCAGCGTGACCACGATCGTGTTCGGCGAGGTGCTCCTGACCCGATCGCGCCCGCTGGCGATCTACTGGGTGATCTGGTTTGCGTGTGTGAATCTCTTCGTTATCGCCTACGAGGAGCCGACGTTGAGGCAGCAGTTCGGCCGCTCGTACGACGACTACACGCGACAGGTGGGCCGATGGATCCCGCGCGTGCACGGCGCTCGAGGTCGAGCGCCAAACAGAAATCCCTGATAGTGCTCCGAGTAGCCTCCCGGTAGAGCTGGCTCGTTCGGCACCAACCTCTTCTGTTCGAGCAGAATTTCCGCCGTGGGCATTTGCTGTCCCACTCGGCAACCTGATCGATCGACGGCGGAGCACTGACGATTCGGTAAGATGGGCTCCCGTGCCGACGACGCTGCCCCACGAATCGCGGCTGATGTTTGGAGCGTTCGAGCTCGACGGCGCGCGCGGCCAGCTCTTCCATCACGGAGTTGCCGTGCCGCTGACGCCGAAAGCATTCGCGGTACTGCAACACCTGGCGGGGCAGGCGGGACGACTCGTCTCTAAACAGGAGCTGCTCGACGCTGAGTGGCCCGGCGTCTTCGTCGGCGACGCCGTGCTCAAGGTCACCATTCGCGAGATCCGCAAGGCGCTCGGCGACGATCCGCAGACGCCGCGCTTCATCGAGACCGCGCACCGGCGCGGCTACCGTTTCATCGCGCCGCTCGACAGCGCCCGCTCGGTCAAGGCGGGACCACTGGAGGTGGAGCCTGCCGTTCCGCGCGTGCATTACGCACAAAGCGGCAACGTCAACATCGCCTATCAGGTGGTCGGAACGGGCGCGACCGATCTCGTATTCGTCATGGGATGGGTGTCGCACCTCGCATACTTCTGGAACGAGCCGTCGTTCGCGCGTTTCTTGAAGCGGTTGGCCTCGATGGGCCGCCTGATTCTCTTCGACAAGCGTGGAACGGGCCTTTCCGACCCGGTGCCGCTCGACCAACCGCCGACCCTCGAGCAGCGGCTCGACGACGTGCGTGCCGTCATGGACGCGGCGGGATCCAAGCGCGCCGCGCTGATCGGCGTGTCCGAAGGCGGACCGCTGTGCCTGCTCTTCGCGGCGACCTATCCCGAGAAGACGCAGGGCCTCGTCGCGATCGGCAGCTACGCGCGGCGTCTCAGGGACGTCGACTATCCCTGGGGACAGACCTGGGAGCAGCGCGACGCATTCTGCCGATCGCTGCCCGAGCTCTGGGGCGGTCCGGTCGGCATCGAGGAGCGCGCACCGAGCATGGCGCAGGATCCCGTCTTCTGCGATTGGTGGGCGTCGTATCTGCGCATGGGCGCCAGCCCCGGCGCCGCCGCCGCGCTCACGCGCATGAACGGCGACATCGACGTGCGCGAGGTGCTGCCGTCGATCAAGGTCCCAACGCTCGTCGTCCACCGCCGCGGCGATCGCTGTCTCAAGGTCGAAGAGGGACGTTATCTCGCCTCGCGAATTCCCGGCGCGCAGTTCGTCGAGCTGCCCGGCAACGACCACCTGCCGTTTGTCGGCAACCAGGAAGAGATCCTCGACGCGATCGAACACTTTCTCTCGCAGGCGCACGTGGCGCCGGCGCACGAGCACGTGCTGGCCACGGTTCTCACGATGCAGTGCGATCCGGTCTCCGCGGATCACGATCAGCTGCGCCAGGCGTTCGCGCGCAAGGTGGCGTCGCATCGCGGCCGCACGGTGGAGTCGGAGGCGCGCCACCTGACGGCGCTCTTCGACGGCCCCGGACGCGCGGTGCGCTGCGGATGCTCGGTGATGTCGGGCGCCGAGCGCTCCGCGACTCGTCTCCGCGCCGGCGTGCACATCGGCGAATGCGATCCTTCAGAGCCGGCGGGTCCGCTGATGGACGCGTGCCGGACGATCGCTGCCGCCGCGGCACCGGGTGAAGTGCTGGTCTCGCGGACCATCGTCGATCTCGTGCCGGGCTCTGGCCTGCAGTTCGTCGAGCGCGGCATGGTGAACCTTCCCACGAACAAACGCGAGCTGTCGCTCTTCGCCGTGTCCGCTCCGCCGGAGAGCAGCTGATTGCGTCAGAACGACACGCGCACGGTGTAGGGACCATCAACGCGGAGCACGGACTCCTGCTGAAACTCCCGCTTGTAGAGATAGCGGATCACTTCGATCTTCTTGTGACTGTCCTTCAGCGTGTCGAACGGATAGAGGAGGATCAGCGCGAACGACGCCTCCTTGGTGAGGACGCCGTCTCTCCCCGTGAAGTGACCGTAGCCCTTCAGCAGCGTCAGGCCGTCGGGAAAGCGCGGCGTGACGTGAGTGTCGACGAACGCGAGGAAACGCTCCTCGCTCACTGTTGTCCCGGGCATCGTGGTGCCGAAGTAGAGCTCGGTCTTCACATATCGCTGCCCGCGATAGCGAAGGCGTTCGGGCAACGGGTGGCCGGTCGGCGCGACGTCCTGAAGGGCCGGGGCCTCTTTGAGCGCGCGCACTGGCGGCGGCGTCAGGGCGCCGACAGTGAGCAGAATCGGTCCGAGAGTAACGAGCAGCAGTGAGTGCATTCGAGGCGTCCATTCGGAAGGCTGGCGAACAAACGCCAAGGATGCACGCAGCGCTCCGGCGAGTCATGAGAGCGCCGTAAGAATTCGGTTCGAACGCTGAGCGAGGAGAAAGAAGAGGGGGAACCAGCCCGGTCGTGGACGAGCCACAGCCCGGGCTGGTCAGATATGCTGGGGACCTGCTACCCGACAGGCTCGTCGAGTCGCGTCAATGCGCGCTGGAGCCGCTTCCAGGTGATGTCGTTCATCTCGACGAATCGCACTGCGTACCCGCCGTCACGGCGATACAGCGTCTCCGCCTTGAGCGCGATCCAGCCTTCATGCGGAAGCTCGATCTTCAGGTTGAAGACCACGCCCTCCTGCTCATCGCTGAGGCTGTTGACGAAACAGCCGCCGAGGCCGAGGTCGAAGATCTGCAGCGGTGTCTGCAGGAACCCGGTCCGAACGCCCTCGAAGGGGCCCGGCATCCGGAGGTGCTGGCGACGATTTTCGAGCCCGTCGCTGAAGCCCGCTAATGGCTGATCCCGGACGGTTGCTTTCTGCACGACCACTCCTTGCACAAGATGAAGGTATGAGGCGGCCCACCAGTCGCGACGACCTTAGAATGGCACGAATGTCATTAAACGTCAATACAGTCAGTTAGTGCACGTTTTGACGCAACTTCGTTCTACCTGAACATCTCCGGCTTGATCAGGAACTCGCGCCGCACGCCCTGTTGATCGAGCAGTCGTCCCGTGGCCTGCACGTTGAACTTTGAGCCAGGTGGCAGCGCGGCCGTGACGCGAATCACGCGGGTCTCCAATGGGGCGAGGGTGCCCACAAACGCCGGGTCGATCAACACCACCGGCGCGCTTCCTTTGAGGGCGCTGAATCGCACCTCTGTGATCGACACGTCGCGTGCGAAGCCGTCGCCGGCGTTGGTCAGCGCGATGTCCACCCAGGTTTCGCCAGAGGGCGATGACTGGGCGCCCGCGATCCGTCCGCTGACCATTGGCGTGCCCAGGTCGATGAACGCGACCGAGCCATCGTGGTCCGACAGCCGCGCGAGCGTCGTCGTGCCGTAGAGCGCTTCGGGGAAGTCGGCGTTGCTGCGCCCGTACGCGAAACGGCTGATCCAGGGCATCAACGGCGCGTTGGCCAGCGCGTGATCGAGCGTTTGTGCATTGCCGTCGAACACGTACGAGTAGCGCTGCGACGGCGGCAGCAGCAGATTGAGGTTGCTCAGATTGGGCTCGATCAATTCGCTGCTCGCCGCCGCGACTTGCTCCGGCGGCGTCGGGATGCCGGCGATCGTCCCGATCACGTCCACGTACCCGTCGTTGACGTCGAACGCGTTGAAATCACCGACCAGCAGCACGTGCGCGTCCGGATTGGCGGTCTGCAGCTCCTGCACGAGGCCGGTGAGAAATTCGGCTTGCGCCCGGCGCTTGGCCTGTACGCGCACGGTGTTGACGTCGATCAGCGAGCGCAGGTGGTTGGCGATCACCGTGAGCGCGAACGGCTCGCCGTTGCGCCGAAAGGCCAGCGCTTCGATCGCGAGCGGCGGCCGGTCGTTGAGCGTCTCGGTCTGGCCGTTGACCGGATTGACGAAGGTCGCCGTCTTGCCGTACTGCGTGACGCTCATCACCGCCACGCGTGACGAGCGGACGAGGAACGCGACGTCGATGCCTCCGATGTCGTTGCCTTCTTCGAGGAAGCCGACGTACTGCGGATCGCCCGTTCCGGCAGCGACACTGTCCTGGTTGATGCGGGCGGCGAGCGCGTCGAGCGTCGCCTGGTTCTCGATCTCGACGATGCTGAGGATGTCCGGCGAGCGCAGCACCTGTCGAATCACGCCGGAGGCCTTGGCCAGTCGCCGCTGGTAGGCCTCAGTGGTCAGCACGGGCTCGGCCACGGCGTCGTCGTCGCTGTCGTCGAAGAAACGCTGCATGTTGAGAGATCCGACAGTGATCTCTGCGTCGCGCGCGGCCGGCACCGGCGTAATCGACGCGCCGGCGCTCACGCCCAGAGCAGCCGTCGACTCGGGACCAATCGTGTAGGTACGGAACCCGAAGTCGAGCGGACCGCTGAGGCCGGTAATGACCGTTCCGGCGCTCACGTCGAGCAGCGGTGCTCCGAGCAGCCCGCTCACGATACGCAGCCGTTCTGGGTTTGTGTCGAAGATCGGGATCGCGCAGCCGGCTCCGGCGTCACATGGTGGCACCGGATCGTTGACGTCGATACCGGCCTCGCGAAACGGCCGCGGCACGCCGGTGACCACACCGTAGAACACGCCGTTGCCGAACGACGTGGCGCTCGTCTCGTTGATGCTGGCAGTGGTTGGACCGACCACGGTAAGCGACGCGACCGCAACGCGCATGCCTTCCAGCGCTTCGAGCCGCGCGATCGCATCGGGCGCGGTTGTGAGAGCGGCCGTAATCGGCGTCGGCACCGGGATCGGTTGGCCCGACCCAAGACGAACGATCGCAGCCACGCCGGCGATCTCGGTGAGCGGCGCCTGGAACGGATCGGCGGACGGCACGAACTCGGCAACCGTGCCCGTAACGCAGACGAGATTGCCGACGGCCGCGCGGGCCGTCGGCGTTGCGCCGGTGAACACGAAGATGCCGTCGGAGGTTGTCGGGTCGCCGTCGTCGATCGTCGACTGGATGTAGAAGCCGTTCGAGCGCACGCCGTAGACAACGCCTTCGGTGGTCGTCGATTGCCCTTCTATCGGCGATCGTATGCCGCTGCCCTGGATCTGGCCAATCGAGTGCGTGGGCGTGCAGGTCGGTATCGGACTGATCGTGAGCGCGCTGCTCGTTGTCGCAGTTCGGCCTGCGGTGTCGGTAATCGTGACCGCCAACAGCTTGACACCGGTTGGCGTCGCGGCGCCCACGGTGACGAGCACGCTGAAGACGTTGTCGCCGGCTGCCGCGTCGCCGTTGCTGCCATCGTCGAAGAATGGTTGTGAGGCGTTGCCGCCGATCGCCAAAAGGTCGCCGACCACGGTCGCGATCGGGCTCGCGCCTGGCGTCGCCATCACCGTGAGCAGGACGTCTTCACCCGCGAACAGATCGTCGGGTGTCGCCGCACCGACGCCCGACGGGGTCACGGGATTCGGGACGATGGAGAAGTCGTCGACGGCGAGTCCGTCGTCTGCGCCCGAGACGTCGACGTCGTTCCACCGGATCCAGAACGACGCACCCGGCGGAATCGACAGGCCGACGATGGCTCGGCTGACAATCGTTCGATTGGATGGGGCGTTGCCATTGAGCGCGCCGGCCGTTGTCGTGACCGGACTGAAGAAATCCAGCCCGTCCACGTCGGTCCACGTTCCGTCGATCAGCGAAGTCGCATCGAGGCTGAACTGAAAGTCGAGACGGTCGGCGCGGCCGGCGGTGCCGAGGCGCCACTCTTCGCCGGCGTACCCGATATCCAGCCGCGTGATGGTCGCGCCCGTCTCGTTGACGAACCATGCGCCGATCGTGGGAATGAGCGATCCGCTTCGCAGACCGCCGAACGCACGCTCGCTGCTGCCGGAGATCCCGAAGCTGTATGTATCGCCCGCGTTGCCGCTGCCGTTGCCTGCGGTGTAAAGGGTGTTCGCGTTGGCGCCGGCCTCGGCGAAGAACCAGCCGCCGGGGAGCGAGCTGCTCGTCGCCGTGCTCGCCAGTGTGTCGAAGAGTTGTGTGTACGGCGCCGCGAGCGCGGTGAGCATCACCGGCCCCACGTCGTCGTTGAGAATCGTGCCGGCGGCCGCGACGCTGGACGGCGTCGCGCCGGCGACGTTCGTCACCGTGACCGAGAAGGTTTCGTCGGGCTCGACGGTTGCATCGCCTTTGACGGTCACGTCGAACTGATAGCTGCTTTGCCCTGCTGGTATCGACACCCCGAGGATGCTTCGCGCTTCGTAGTCGTCGTCGGCGATAGTGGCCGTGCCATCGGACGTTGCGATGTCGAAAATGACGCCGCTCGCACCGGCCGGTCCGGACAGAGCCACGATGAACGAAAAGACCTTCGTTGCAGAAGCGCCCTCGCTGAGCGACACGGCGCCGATGGAGATCGTCGGATCGGCCGCGCCACTCTGCGGCGTCAGCGAGAAGTCGTCGATCGACAGTCCATCGTCGGCGCCGGTGACATCGACGCTGTTCCAACGAATCCAGAACGTGGCGCCGGTCGCGATCGACAGGCCAGTGATCGTGTGGCTGATGGCGGTGCGGTTGGCCGCGCTGTTCCCGTCGAGCATGCCGACGGTTCCCGTTGCGACCGGGCTGGCGAAGTCGAGATTGCCGACGTCGATCCATGTGCCGGTGGTCAACGAAGTCGCCGTCAGGCTGTACTGGAAGGCCAGGCGATCGGGACCGCGGTCGGCCGTGCCCAGTCGCCACTGCTCGCCGGTGTAGGTGAAGACGAGAGATGTGATGGTCGTTCCGGTGTTGTTCGTGAAGGCGGCGCCGATCGTCGGCACGAGCGTTCCGCTTTGGAGGCCGCCAAAGGCGCGCTCGCCGCTGCCGGAAGCGCCGAAACTGTAGGTGTCACCCGTTCCGCTGCTGCCCGTGCCCGCAGTGTAGGTCGTGTTGGCATTGGTGCCGCTCTCGACGAAGGCCCATCCGGCCGGCGTGACGCTGCTGGTGCCGCTGCTGGCGAGCGTGTCGAAACTCTCGGTGTGCGGTGTGCCCGTTGACGTCAGTGACACCGGTTGTGCAGAGACTGGCGACGCGAGGAGTAGGCCGGCGATCGCCAGCCAGCCAGCACGACTGCGCGTGATCATCCGTTTCATAGTCGCTCCGCGTTCGAACACCCGACACACCCGTGCGCCCAGCGACGGCTTGCGGGACGCGGCGCGACTGTTATACACGACGCGCCTCACGACCTTGTGACGCGGATGTGAACCCGGCATCCATCGGATGCGGCCAGGGCCTGATCTACGTCAACAACGGCGTGTGGCTGATCCGGTAGCGGCGCTGCCCGGTTGCTCGGCATGCCGACCGGGTTCGCGGGGAGAGTCGCGCCTGCCGCGCCGACGCGAGCGCTCACGCGAGCGGCTGAGGGGCGCGCGCGTTTCCAGCGCGGACGGCGGAGCGCGATGCGCGTGGGTCGCCGCGAGAAACCCGGTCGGCGCGCCGAGCAAACTGCCCGACGGCCGGACGACCCATCGTGACGTTTGCCATCCGAGCGGCCGACACAACGTCTGTTGCGACAGCGACCCGGCAGATCGTGCGCGAGGGCGGCAACGGGCTGACTGTGGCGCGTACCCGAACCGGTGAGGGCATCTTCGCCGCCCAAACGCGGCGGCAACAGTTCCTCGGCGCGATCCTCTCGA
Organism: uncultured Acidobacteriota bacterium; assembly: GCA_963807105.1. Lineage (GTDB taxonomy): Bacteria > Acidobacteriota > Vicinamibacteria > Vicinamibacterales > UBA2999 > DASPWV01. Next base: position 126,882 of record CAWEAM010000006.1, read on the forward strand.
TTTTCTCGATCGTCGCGCTCGCGCTGACGCTGGTTGCACGGCGTGACGGCCACCGACCCGGGCACGTTTGCGATCGTCACGGCGTTGATCGGAATGATCGCCGCCGTCGCATGCCTGATTCCGGCGCGCGTCGCCGTGCGTGTCGATCCTATTTTGGCCTTGCGCGCGGAATAACCTCGTCAACGCGTCGGGGTCTGTTCGGAGCCCATCACCGGCCTCCGAGAGAGGCGAGACATGACTTCCACGATCGGGCGCGTCTGCGCCACCGGCGGCATCGTCCCGCTCGTCGCGGTCTCGCCGGCTATGCGCGCGCTGGTGCCTCTCGCACAGGCCGATGCGCTCGCGATTACTACGTGTCGGTGATCGATCGACACGAGGGGCGGACTTGCTACCGATCGCCAGCGCTTGACTGGATTGTCTGCTCGATCCACGTCTGGACGGACGCGATATCGATCCGCGCGTGGATGCTCGCCTCCCGACAGTCGCGCCCGGCGTACCAGACCAGGGCCGCAATACGGCCATCGAGAAGGATCGGTCCGCCTGAATCGCCGCCGCACAATTCCGCCGGGAGATACCAGGTGGCCCACGTCGCATCTACGACCTGCGAGAGTCGCTTCACGCGTACGCGCCGCAGCCCATCCCAGTCTGTGAACTCCCGCTCGCGCGGGAGCGCCTGCAGCTGTCCATAACCGACGATGGGCATCCCCGTCCGCATCGCACGTGTGGTGGCGAGCGCGCCAACCGGCGCCAGGCGGACATGTGCCACGTCGCTGACCCGCTCGGTGAGGAATACGAGTCCCACGTCGCTCAGGCCGGGATGCGGGGCGCCCGGCCACGCGTTGCTGAACCGTGGCGGCGCGCACGGCAACAACGAGGGATGTCCCATCACTCTTGCAACTGTTCGCCACTTCGACTCATCGCGCGCATTCCGGTCGAACGTCACATGCAGGCGGGCAAACGCAGGGATGGCGGGCAGAGCCGGGCAGATACAGTGCCCTGCGGTGAGAAACGCGCGTTCGCCAATGAGGACGCCGCTGCATTTTGCGAGAAAACCCTCGGGCAATCCCGCGTCTTTCTGCACGGCCGTCGTGATGAGCGCACCGACATAGGGGAACTGGTTCGCCGTGTCGACGCGGCGGGAGTCGGGATAACTCGCCGTCGCACGCGACATTTCCTGCGCGGCGAGTACCCTGCCGATGGTCGCCGCGAGCAGCACAAGCACGACGAAGCCTGCAAGGGTGCCGCTGAGTACTCTCGAGCCGCGCGCCTTCACTGCCCCGGTAAACACCATACGTCGACGCATTGCGATCTCCTAAAGCTGTCAGGCTCTGGCTGATCGTAAGCGACAGCGCTTCGCGAGCGAGTGACGACTGGCATCGTCAATCCGAACACCCTGTCGCCACGGCGAGCGCCCGGCAGACAAGCCGCATTCGGGCGGGATCGAGCGTACCGACGAATGACCCAACCTGGCGGAACCTCGTCAGGCCAAGAGCCGCGCCCACCCCGTTCGTGTCGATCTTCGTCCCCACTGACCAGCTCTACTGGAGCGTATCAACGAAATCCACAGTGACAACATCGCGCTCGGCCGCGGCTGCAGTCGAACTCGACCATATATCCAACTAGTACGTCCCTTCACGCGACGTTCTTGGGCGGCTGCGCTCTGACACGGGGCGTTACTTTTCCGTCGCGATTGTCTTTGTCGCCTGATTCTTCCGCTTTATCTGATCGACGGGGTTCCGTTGTTCGTCGAATAGATCGAAGGAGTCACGACCATGCAGTCACCAATCGATCGCGACTGCCACCCTCGGCTCGGCGTGTTCGGTTCGATCGCCGCCCTCGTACTGGTCGTACAGGTGTTGGCGCCAGAGCAGGTCGCAGCGCAACCCGCTCTGACGTGTGGTCAGACCGTCACTGGAACCATCGGGACTGCTGGGCAACTGGATCAGTTCACGTTTCTTGGTGGATCGGGGGATGTCGTCAGCTTGACGTTGGTCCAGACCAGCGCGGTCGATCCAGCGTTCACGGCGGTAGTCACCCTGGTTGGACCCGGCACGAACACCACGCGGACTTTTGGCGTCAACTTCCATACGCTGCCCGCGACCGCTGTCTACACGGTCGTGGTCCACGACGTGTCCAACACGCGTCGTGGAAGCTATGCTCTCCGGCTTGGCTGGGCGCTGCCGCTGAGCAAGCAATGCGGCGACCGTACGGCCCTGGCCTGTGGCCAAGAGGTTGAAGCATCCATCTCGGCGCCGCTGGAACTCGATCTCTTTACGTTCTCCGGCCCGCAAGGAAGTGGCTTCCTCTTGACGCTTCTGAAGCTCACCGACATCGATGTTGGGTTCCAGGCGCATGGACGGCTCCTCGGCCCCGACGGGGAGGAAATCAAGTTTGTGGCAACCGGCACGACCACCCCCGTGACTCTTCCCGTAGCGGGCACGTACATCCTGGCCATTCATGACCTGGGTAACTACAGGCGGCGCGGAACCTATTCGCTGCGGTTGGCACCGCAGGGAGCCTGTCCGCCGGCCCCGGTTTCGCCGTCTCTCAGCCTCGGGCTCAATGCGACCGTCTTCTCAGCGGGCGCAGCGATGACGGTGACCGGAATCCTTAGTGCCGGCAATATTCCCGGACTCGTCGATGCCTACGTCGTCTTGCAGCTTCCAACCGGTGAGTTCCTCTCGCTGCAGCTCGGCGGTCGGTTCGCCCCGGGCCTCATCCCGATTGCCCGGCAGATCGCGCCGTTCGACTTTCAAGGCGTCCTTGCTCAGTACACCTTCACCGGTGTCGAGCCACGCGGCACCTATACGTGGCATGCGGTGCTCGCCACGCCGGGAACGCTGAACTTCTTGAGCCCGCCCCAGCAACTGGCGTTCGTTGTGCCCTAAGAGTGCCGGCCGCGTGGATCGTGGCATGAATCGCCGCCAGCCGCGGTGCCAAGCCCTGGAGATATGTCGCGAACCACGCGGCCACGACACTAGACTAGGTGCGGTCACGGGCGATCGGAGCGCAGCGCAGGCCACGCCGTGATGCGAGCGCCGTCGTTGGTCGGCGCGTCCGGAGTGGCTTGGCCGTCGACGCTGACGCGCCCGCGTAAGACGTCGAGAACGTTGCAGGAGGACAGGTGAATTCTGCACTCGTTGACGTTCGCTCCGCGGTACAACCCACCCTGCGGCCGGTAGCGGAGCACGAGCGCCTGGATTTGCTCGACATCGTCCGCGGCTTCGCGCTGTACGGCGTACTGCTCGCCAATCTCGTGTGGATCACGACCGACGTCGTGCTCACCGATGCGCGGCTGGCGCAATTGCCGACTGCTCCGCTCGATCGCATCGTCAAGCCGCTGATCGTGTTTTTCGTCGATCACAAGTTCTACACGCTGTTCTCTTTTTTGTTCGGCCTGGGATTTGCGATTCAGCTCGCACGAGGCGAAGAGCGCGGCGGAGACGTCGTGGCCACGTGCGCAAGGCGCGCCGGCATCCTCGGCGTCATCGGACTTCTGCACATCGCACTGATTTGGTTCGGCGACATCCTGCTGCTGTACGCGATTGGCGGCTTCGGCCTCCTGTTGGTGCGGCAGTGGAATCTGCGCCTCATCCTGATTTTGGCGGTAACGCTCGCGCTCTTTGCGCGTGCCGCGGTCGGCGAGTACCCGTTGCTCGCCGGGCAGCCGGCAGCAACGCCAGCGAGCCACGGGATGCAGTTCGATGCTGAGAAAGAGCGCACGCTCGCGGTGTTCGAGAGCGGATCGTACAGCGCGATCGCCGCCAAAAACCGCTCACTCTATTACGGAGATGTCATGATCCGCGGGATTGGACTGTTCCTGTTCCCGCAGGTGTTCGCTCGATTCCTGCTCGGTCTCTACGTCGGCCGCAGGCAATGGGTGCATCGCACCGCGGAACTCGTGCCCGTTCTTCGACGCTTGCTTCCGTGGACTCTCGTCGCCGGACTCGTGGGAAATGCCGTGATGCTACTGGTACAGCGTCTACGGCACGAGGGTGTGGTGGGCCTCGATTCGTACTGGGTGCACGCGGCCGCGCCGATCGAAGAAGCGGGCATCCTGGCGATGTCCTTCAGTTACTGCGCGTTAATCATCGTCGCCTTTCATCGGAGCGGCGCCTGGAGGCGGCGGCTCTCACACCTTGCGCCGGTCGGACGCATGGCACTGACCAATTACCTCACGCACTCGGTCCTCTACTTGTTGCTCTTAACAGGTGTTGGCCTCGGCCTCTATGGTGAGGTTGGTCCTGCGCTCTGCGTGGTCCTGAGCCTCGCGATCTTCGCGGCGCAGATTGTTTTCAGTCGCTGGTGGCTGGCACGCTTTCGGTTCGGTCCCGCGGAGTGGCTGTGGCGGACGCTGACGTATGGCCAGTTGCAGCCGATGCGCGCGGTCGCGTCTGCAGGCACCGCGTAACAGGACGAAGGCGATGCTCATGCCATCAGCTTGACGCGCCTCAGCGCTTCGTCCGGCGGCGCATCACGTGCGGCGATTCAGGTTATTCGAGGCGCAGCGCTTCTACGGGATCGACCCGCGCGGCGCGTCTGGCTGGGACGAGTGCCGCCGCCCCGGAAACTGTCAATAGGACAGCCGAGACGACGAGCAGCGTGAGCGGATCTCGAGGCGAGACGCCGACGAGCAGGCTTTGCAGCAGCTGCCCGGACACGAGCGCCAGGAGCAGCCCCAGGACAATACCCGCCACCGCATTCCGCACGCTTTCGCCGACCACCTGGCGCGCCACCGATGCCGGCGACGCGCCGACGGCAAGGCGGACGCCGATCTCGTGCGTCCGGCTGGCGACCAGGACCGCGAGCAGCCCATACATGCCCAGCGCCGCGAGCGCCAGCGCCGCCGCTGCAAACGAACCGATGACGTCGGTGGCCACGCGCCGCTGCGCGAGCTGTTCCGAGAGGATGCCGGCAAGCGATGTCGGACGGCTGAGCGTGATGCGCGGGTCCACGGCGCGGATCGCTGCCCGCACATCCGGCACGATCGCCACTGGATCGGCGGTCGTCCGCACCAGGATCGACAGGCTGGTTTGCGGGAACTGACGCGTGCTCAGGTAATAGGCTGGCTCCGCCGGCTGCTCGAGTCCGCGGACGCGTTCGTCGGTCACGACACCCACGATCTGGAATTCTGCTGGCGCATCGCCGTAAAGGAAGCGTGCCGAACCGCTCCGGATCCGCCGTCCCAGAACGCGCCCGCCCAGCGCGCGAGCGAATGTCTCGTTGACGACCGCCGCACCAGGACCGTCGAATGCATCGCGTTCGTTCAGCGTCCGTCCGTCGAGCAGCTGTACATCGAGCGCCTCGAAGTATCCAGGGCTTACGATGCGGAGCTGCACCTGCGTGCGCCGATCGTCCGCTGTCGTATCCCCTGTCACAACTGGCGCCTCGCTCCAGTTGGCTTCGAGCGGATGATCGTAGGCGGCGGCCACCGCGCGGACGCCCGGCCGCGCCGAAATCGCCGTGAGGAGCCGCTCCTCAATCGATCCAATGCTTCGCGCCGAGAGCGGAGTCGTCGAGGGTAGTCCGATGTCTGCAACCAACACGTCGTCCACCGCGAATCCGGTGTCCTGACGACTGACCGACCGCAGCGATTGCGCAAGGAGGCCCGCCGAGGCGACGAGGGCAACCGTGATCGCCACCTGCGAGATTACGAGAAAGCGATACACCAGGCCGCGCGGACGCACAGTTGCGCCTCGTGGTGACGGCGCAGACACGATCAGCCGCGCGATCGGCCAGCCGGCAAGGATCAGGATGGCGACCGCGGCCAGGCCAACCGCGAACAACGCAGTGCGCCAGTCGAGGCCCGGCCCGGTCAGAAGCGGTACCGACGCCGGGAGCAGGCCAGGCACGATCGCGAGCGCTGCCCGGGTCATCAACATACCCGCGGCCGCTCCGGCGGCTGCCAGTAGCCATGCTTCCAGCGCGAGCTGCCGAACGAGACGTGCGACGCCAGCGCCAATCGCCGCGCGCAGCGCGAACTCGGCCCGGCGCGACTCGTACGCCGACACGTATAAAGCCGCAAGGTTGGTGCATGCGACGAGCAGCACGGCGAGCGCCGCGCCCAGAAGTGCGAGGAGCGGCGTCCGTGCGTCGGAAACCAGTTGCGCGCGGAACGGTGCGAGCCTCGCGCGATGGGGATCCACGGCGGCGGCGTCCGAGGTACAGTTCAACCGCTCCACCACCTGGCCTGCGCTGACGCCAGGCGCCAGCCGGGCAACCACGCCGAACACGTGCGAGCGGCCGCTCTGATCGAGCTGGGGGGTGCGCGGAATCGGAACCCAGAACTGGCGCGACTCTGGGTCGAGTGTGACGTTGGCCGGATTGACCGGCCAGGCGGGGAAGGCGACCGGTGGCATGACGCCGACGATCGTGAACGGCTGGCCGCTCAATCTGATCGTGCCTCCCACAGCGTCTGGCCGTCCGCCAAGTCGTTCCTGCCAGAACGCGTGCGAGAGCACGACAACGTGATTGCCGGGTACATCCTCGCCCGGCACGAACGTGCGTCCGTGCAAGGGCCGAATGCCAAGCGTCTCGAAATAGTTGACCGACACGCGCACGCCGCGGACCGCGGTCGCCGCGCCCTCGCTCTCGATGGTGAAACCGGCCGAGCCGAAGAGCGCGATCGAGGCCAGCCCGCTCGCCGCGTCGCGCCACGCCGCGTGACGCGCGCCGGTCACCCGGGACGCCTGCGGATCCCCGTCGCGATCGACTTCTTCCCACACAAACACCAGCCGCGACGCGTCGTCGAACGGCAGGGGGCGCCAGAGGACAGCCGTCGCCAGGCCGAAAGCGGTCGTCGCAACCGCGAGAGTGACCGCCAGCGTGACCGTCACTGACAGCCCAAAGAGCGGACGGCGGCGCAGATACCGCAGCGTCCAACGCAGATCCTGAGCGAGGATGTCAGACATGGGGCTGGTCATAAGACGAGGGCCGATTGGCATTCGTTGGCTGGTCGGGCACCTGTTCGATGCGGCAGTAAGATAGCTAAGCGCTACGGAGGGACTAATGATGAGAATTGTGTCGAGGCTAACCCTGGCGTGGCTGCTTCTCGCCACGCCGTGCGTCGCGTTTGCGCAGACCGCCGACGAAGTGATCGAGAAGAGCATTGCCGCGCTGGGTGGCCGTCCCGCGCATGCGAAGATCAAATCGCGAACGGTGAGCGGGACGATCACGCTGACTACGCCCGTCGGCGACATCAGCGGACCGATCGAGGTCCTCAACGCCGCGCCCAACAAGCTCAGAACGCTGATCAAAGCCGACCTGTCGGCGCTCGGCGCCGGCGAGCTCGTTGTCGACCAGCGCTTCGACGGCAGCACGGGTTACGTGCTGGACTCGCTGCAGGGCAATCGCGACATCACGGGCAATCAGCTCGACAACATGCGCAACTCGTCGTTCCCGCACCCGTTCCTCAACTACAAGGAGCTCGGCACCAGCGCGAAACTGAGCGGCAAGGAAAAAGTTGACGATCGCGAGGCCTTCGTCATCGTCTTCGAGCCGACCAGCGGCTCGGTCGTCAAGCAATACATCGATGCGGAAAGCTTTATGCCGATGCGAATCGTGATGACCGTCAACGTTCCGCAACTGGGCTCCGATCTCGAGCAGACCACCGACGTAAGCGACTTTCGCGAAGTGGATGGTGTGAAGATTCCCTTCCGCCTGCGCTCTTCGTCGTCGCTGCAGAGTTTCACCGTCGTGATCCAGAAAGTGGAGCACAACGGCGCGGTTGACGACAAGCTGTTCGTCAAGCCGGGCGCGCTCTGATGAGCGTCCCCTATTCGAGCACGATCCGCTGCGTAACGTTGCCCGACGCGATCGGCCTGACGGAAAACGCAGGGTTGCGCCGCATCTCCGCGGTGACGAACGGATCGCCTTCGAACACGATCTCGAAGATCTTTGGCGCACGGCCCGGCGCGGACACTTCGAAGTGAATGTGCGCCGGCACGCGGCTTCCGGGGTAGGAGCCGGGCTTGATCGTTTCGAACGACCACGCACCGCTCGCGTCGGCGCGCAGGAACAGCTTGAGACGCGGATTGCGATTGTCGCTGACGGGTTTCACCCCATAGTAGCCTTCGCGGTCCGTCTGGTAGACGTAGAGTGACGCCCCGCGGATCGGCGAGCCGTCGGCGGCGACGACGACGCCACTCACGGTGAGCGGCTCACCGGGCTCGGCTGGCGGCGAGACGCGCCCGCTCGACGGCGCGTCGGCCGGCGCTTCGTGCGCTGACTGCGCGTCGGCACAAACGCCGGCGAGCACCAGCGCGACCACCAGCACCAGGCGCGGTGAAAGCGAGGCGCCTGGCGCGGCAATCAGATGGCGCATGGTCGATGTCCTTTCGCGGCATCGTCTCACAGCGCACGCGTCGAGCGGCGCCATCCAGACGATTGGGCGGGCCGGATCAGGTGACGGAATGAGCGGAACCAAGAGGAGTGGCAATGGCACACGCAGGCGAAGGGCCCGCGTTCACAGCCGCGTTGGTGGCGGCCGGCCGTGCGGCGGACATTCCCGAAGCGGCCGATGTCTACGGCTGGTTGATCGGTAGCTGGACCTTGGAAGTCGTGCGGTACTGGGGAATGGACGTTTCAGCCGAGCGAATCGGCGGCGAGATCCACTTCGGCTGGGTGCTGGAGGGCCGCGCCGTTCAGGACGTCTGGATCATGCCTGCCCGCAACCGTCGCAGCGGGACGATCGACAAGAAGAAGAACATGTATGGGACGACGCTGCGCGTCTGGGATCCCACTATCCAGGCGTGGCGGATCACGTGGAGAAATCCCGCGGGAGACCATCACGAGGAGCAGATCGGCCGCCGAGTGGGCAAGGACATCGTGCAGCTCGGCACGCGCCCCGACGGAACGCCCACGCGCTGGACCTTCACCGACATCACGCCGGATTCGTTTCACTGGCTCGGCGAATCGCTCGACCAGGACGGCCGCACCTGGCGGCTCGAAGGCGAGTTCCGGGCCACGCGCTCCCGCTAGCGCAGCCGAGGGCAGAACCTCCGTGGCAGCCTTCGACGTCCTCCGCGCCTACCTCGAGGCGCGGGCCGGGTTCAGCGAGAGCGAATTTGCGTTGATCCAGACGGTGTTTTACGCCGTTGCCGCTGCGCGCCGGCGAGTTCGTGCAGCGCGGCGGCGAAGTCGCACGCCACGCGGCCTTCGTCGCGTCGGGCTGCTTGCGGAGCTACGTCATCGACGCCAAGGGCAAGGAGCACATCGTCCAATTCGCGCCGGAGACATGGTGGCTCGCCGACGCCACGAGCTTGTCGACGCAGGTGCCGTCGCAGTACTTCTACGATGCCATCGAGGACTCGGAGGTCCTGCTAATCGAGCCGGCCGGGCAGGATCGGCTCGTTGCCGAAGTGCCTGGATACGCGGCGGCGTTCCGCAAGGGACTCCAGCGCCACGCCGCAGCGAAGGATCAGCGCATCGTCCTATCGCTGAGCGCGACGGCGGAGGAGCGTTACCTGAACTTCCTGGCCACCTATCCGACGATTGCGACGCGTGTTCCGCAATTCATGCTGGCGTCGTACCTTGGCGTCTCGCCCGAGACGGTCAGCCGCGTCCGGAAGAATTTGTCGCGCAAGGAGACCGCCGGCCGTCGGCAGCCGAACCCGCTGCGCTGACCGGCTGCGCCAGCAGGATCATGCGCGCGGTGAACATTCGCACGAAGTCGCCGAGCGTGACCTTCGCCACGCGTTCGACATGCTGCAGGCTGCCGCTCGACCGCCCGTCGCGCACGACAATGCGCTTGAAGAAATGTCTCGCGTCGTGCCAGCGCGTGATGTGGGATGCGACGCCGTCGTAGTCGCAGGCGCCGTGCCGTGAACGGGCAACTGCGGTTATCATGACCAGCGTCCAGCACGCCAGTGATTCACGATTCGGGTCCGACTCGCAAAGTGCAGATCAATTCCAAAGGCGAAAAGTAGACGTGCCCAATCGCGACCGCATCGTTGTCTTCGCTCTCCTCGCCGTCTCCATGGCGCTCCTCATCCCCGGACTGTTTGCGCCCGTCCTGAGCATTCGAGGCTACCTCACGCGTGACGGCGTCGCGAAGATTGCGCCGCAGCTGCTGGAGAAGGGCCTCGACGACGAGACCGTAGCATCGCTCAAGTCGATGATGAACCCGCAGATGGTGGCGTTGCTGCAACTCACCGGCGGCAACCTGCGCAAGACGCTGATCGAGAAGCTCTCGCCGCAACTCGCCAAGGCGCTGCAGAAGAGCGTCGCCGAACTCGAGGTCTACACGCAGACGCGCAGCATCATCAGCTCGGTGCAGAACTTTATGAGGTGGGCAGCCCGGTGCCGGCCACGTTGATTCTGCTCTTCAGCGTCATCGTCCCGTTCGGCAAAGCCAGCAACGTGGCGTGGGCGATGTTCGTGGAGGACGCGATCGCCGGCGCCGCGCGCTGGGGTTCGTCGAGACGATCGCAAAGTGGTCGATGGCTGACGTGTTCGTCGTCGCGCTGTTCATCGCCTATCTCGCCGCGAAGGCGACGCAGTCGTCGGGTGATCCGGCCACGCCGCCGCTGGTGGCGTTCGACGCGCAGTTCGGTCCGGGCTTCTACTGGTTTGCGGCGTATTGCGTTGTTCTCCCTCGCGTCGCAGCAATACACCGCCCGCCTCGCGCGCCGGGAAAACGCTGTCTGACGATTGCCAGGGGTCGCCCGTCAAAAACGTCTGTCGAGAGCGTTCTTGCAGCTTCACGCGACAGCTGCGAGGTGCAGTGCGGACAGCGCGTCGCTTTGTCGGATCGTCGAGGCGCAGAATGGACAGTCGCGGGTTGCTGAACGACGGCCGCGGCGGGACGCTCAACGGCGCGCTTGATCCGGTTCACCTGCTTGACGAGAAGGAAGATGGCGAAGCCGACGATCAGAAACTGACGATGTCGTTGATCAATTGGCCGTAGGCGATGACGGGGATGCCTGCGTGCTTTCGCGTCGGCGAGCGACGCTGGGATGCCTTCGATCGAATCGAGCACGAGGAACAGACTGCAGAAGTCCGCATTGCCGAGCAGTTGTCCAATCGGCGGCATCAAGATGCCTTCGACGAGCGTGGTCACGATCTTGCCGAATGCGGCGCCGATGATGACGCCGACGGCAAGGTCGATGACGTTGCCGCGCGCGATGAACTCGCGGAATTCTTGAGCATCTGGCACCAATGAACGGGCCGGCCGAGAGGATCGGGCGGAGCGCAATGCTCCGCCGCGTACCATGTCGCGTGACGATTAAGGGCAGGTCGCTGAGACCATCTTCATCGCGGTGAGCCTCATGTAGTGATCGGCCTTCGGCGGCGCGGGCTTCTCTTTCTCCGCTTCGGCGCTGGCACGTCGGTGCCGGTGATGTCGATCTTGTGGCCGACATGCGGGGCAAGGTTGGCCGTCGACGCCATGATGCCGATCATCTTCGGGCCCTTCTCTGCGGTGCTCTGAACGAAGAATGTTCCTCGCCGTGCCTCTCTGTAGACAACCGGTCATCGTGTGTTCCTTCGCCGCGGGCTTGTCCGCGCCGAGGCTTGTCCTGCGCGATGTGCCCGCCGGCAACGAGCACGCAGCGATGGCAAAAAGACTCGTACACAACCAGCTCTTCATAGGACCTCCTGGGTGCCTCTCTAAAGAAAGTCGAAATGTATCACGAAAGAAAAGAAAGAGGCCGGTCCAAAGACCGGCCTCTGTTGATTTAAGGTGCGCTGTGCGGCCGTGAACGTTACTTGCTGCCCGGCGCGCGGTGCGCTGGTCGTCGTCGCGGCGACCGTTCGGCGAGGCGAAGGCGATGTATTCGCCCGTGTAGCCGGCGCCGCTGACCGCGACGATGATGTACTGACGGCCGTTGACCGAGTAGGTCATCGGTGATCCGCTGATCGGCGCGGGCATCCGCACTTCGCCAACCTGCTGACCGGTCTTCTTGTCGTAGGCGCGCAGGGTCGCTCCGCGCTGTCCGTCGCGCGTCGTGAACTGCGGGTCGCCTGCGACCACCAGCGTCTTGGTGACGAGCACGCCGACGCTGCCGCCCTGGCCGGTCTTCGGGATGTTGAGGCCCTTGAGCATCGGGTGGTTGCGCACGTTGTCCGGCGTGTCGCCGTGCGGGACCTGCCACAGGAGATCGCCCTTGTTGACGTCGATGGCCGCCATGACGCCGTAAGGCGGCTTCACGATCGAGAGCCCGTCGAGGCCACGGCCGAGCGCCGCGCGCCCGCCCGCTCCGGGGAATCCGGCGCCAGGCGCCGCTGCTGCGCCGCCGCGTCCGCCCTGCGCACCCGCCGCGCCCGCTGCTGCGCCGCCGCGGCCCGCACCGGCTCCCGCGCCAGCCGCCGCGCCGCCACCGCGTCCGCCTTCAGGACGCAGACCGTAGTTCGGATCCGCTTCCCAGCGCGGCATGCGGTTCTTGACTGATATTCGGGGCTCACGCGATGGAACTCTTCCTCGTCGTACTTCGCTGCCGTGACCGCCGAATTGCCGGCCTGCGTGTAGAAGATGCCGGTTTCGAGATCGAAGCCCGAGCCCGGCCAGTTGACGCCTCCGCTCGTGTTGGCGATGTTGATCGCACCGAGCAGCTTCGACTGCGGACCCACAGGCGGCACGTAGGGTGACTGCTCCCAGCGGAACAGCTTGAGATTCTCGAGCGCCTGCTTGCGCAGCTCCGGCGTGAAGTCGATGAGATCGTTCTCGGTCGACGTGCGTGCGCGAGTACGGTGGCGGCTTGCTCGGAATCGGCTGCGTCTTCGCGGTCTTTTCGACCGGGCACGCTGTCGTCGTTCGCTTGCGGGACCGGCCGTCTCCGGCATCGGCCAAATCGGTTGACCCGTGATGCGATCGAACACGTAGAGCCAACCCTGCTTCGAGGGCACGGCGATGACCTTGCGCGGCTTGCCGTCGATGGTCACGTCCATGAGCAGGCCGGGCGACGACATGTCGTGATCCCACAGCGGGTGATGCACGAACTGGAAGTGCCACTTCTTGACGCCGGTCTTGCAAGATCAACCGCGACCAGGCTCTCCGCATAGAGATTGTCGCCGCGGACGGTTGCCGCCGTACTCGTCGATGGTCGGCGTTTCAACCGGCAGATAGACGAGGCCGGCTTCGGGGTCGACGGTGATGTGCGTCCAGACGCCGGTGTTGCCGGTCCAGTCCCACGATCCGTTTTCCCACGTCTCGTGTCCGGGCTGGCCCGGCCCCGGCATCGTGTCGAAGCGCCAGAGCTGTTTGCCGGTGCGGATGTCGAAGGCGCGCGACGAGGCCCTTGACGTTGGTGCTGTAGAGATAACCGAGGCCCTCGAACATCGACGATCCGCACGATCACCATGTCGTTGACGATGAGTCGGCACGGCGTGCAAGCCGATTTCCGATTTCTCGAGGTCGGCCTGAATCTGCTTGCCGGTCTTGTTGTCGTAGACCATGACGCCGACCTTGAGGTCGATGACGCCCTTGTCGCCGAAGGTCGGAATCGGTTGGCCGGTCTTGGCGTTGAGCGAGATCGAGACGATAGCCGGTGGTGACGTAGATGACCCGATCGTCACCTTTGCCGTCGGTCCAGTAAGCGACGCCGCGGCCCGACAGCTGACGCGGGGCCCAGCGCGTGGCGCGCTCGCCTTCGTCCATGCTGTATATCCACTTCTGCTCACCCGTCCGTGCATCCAAAGCGACGACCGCGCGACGCGTGCCGGCTGCCGCGTAGACCATGCCCTTCACCATGAATCGGCGTCGCACCGAGCTTGGTTTCCGGCCGCGGCCCGAGGTTATCGGTCTTGAATCGCCACGCGACTTCCATCTTGCTGAAGTTGGCGGCGTCGATCTGATCGAGCGGTGAATACTTACTGCCCCGGATATCGGCGGTGTACATTGGCCACTCGCCGTTCCTGGTGCTCGGCATCGGGCTGGCTTGACCGGACACGAGCGGCGTGAGCCACGCGACTCCTGCGGCGAGCAGCGCCAACGCGGGAACGACTCGAATTGCGATGCGCTTCATTATTTACTCCTGGCACAGACCGGGTCGAGCGACGGGCGAGTCCCGGATACGGGTGCACATCATAACGCGTTCGCAGACCGCCGTCCCAAGCAACCCAGCCGGATGTTGCAATTCGTGACAATTGGCCGGCCGGCGGAGCCCGTTAGGTGGAGATCCATCTGGTCGACGGGACGTATGAGCTGTTCCGGCATTACTACGCCGTTCCACCGGCCCGCGACAACCAGGGGCGGGAAATCGCGGCCGTTCGCGGTGTCGTGACGTCTCTTCGAGGACTGGTCCGCGGCGGCGCCACCCACGTCGGCGTTGCCACGGATCACGTCATCGAGTCGTTCCGCAACGCGTTATGGCCCGGCTACAAGACCGGCGTCGGCCTGCCGCACGACCTCGTCGCACAGTTTCAGCTGCTCGAGGACGAGCTCAGGCAGGCCGGCTTCACGGTGTGGCCGATGGTGGAGTTCGAGGCCGACGACGCGCTGGCGGCTGCGGCCGTCACGGCAGCCGCCGATTCGCGGGTGGACCGTGTCGTCATCTGCACGCCCGACAAGGACCTCGCGCAGTCGGTCCGCGGCAGCCGGATCGTGCAGCTGAACCGGCGCACGCGCGCCGTGCTCGACGAGGCGGGGGTGATTGGCAAGTTCGGTGTGCCGCCGGTGTCGATTCCCGATTACCTGGCGCTCGTCGGCGACACCGCCGACGGCTACCCGGGGCTTGCGGGGTGGGGGGCGAAGTCGACGGCGGCCGTCCTCGCGAAATACGGCCATATCGAGGCCATCCCGGCCGACTGGCGGGAGTGGCGGGTCAACGCCACAGCAGCATCGGCGTTGTCGGCCACGCTTGCGCGCGAGCGCGACAACGCCTTGCTGTTCCGCACGCTCGCGACGCTGCGCACCGACATCGATCTCTTCGCCTCGATCGACGAGCTGCGCGTCACGATCGCGTAGCGGTCACGCGAACGGGTTTTCGTCGGCCGTGGGACCGTAGACCGAGGGCAGCGGCACGTCGAGCAGGCGGAGGTAGACGGTCAGCTGGCCGCGGTGGTGGTACCAATGATTGAGCATGATGCTGCGCACCATGCCGATGCGCGGCAGCGACATCAGCGTTCGCTCCCCACTTTTGAGACTCCACTCGTTCATCAGGCCCTGGTCGCCCCACGTCGAGAGTCGCGACTTTGCGTGCGCGATCTGTGTGTCGAGTGTGTCGAGGACTTCGGCTTTCGATGCCGCCTCGGGTTGAATACCCTTCGGCGGTTCACGCGGCGTTTCGTGAATCAGCTCCGCCACCGCGCCCGGCACCTGGGCGATGTGCAGCGCAAGCTGGCCGAGCGACATCGATTTGGCGTGCGGCTTCCACGACAGCTTGTCCTCGGGCACGCGTTCGAGCAGGCGGCGTGTCGTTGCCGCTTCGTGGGTCAATTCGTCGATGAAGGTGCTGGTGAGTGTCACGGTATTCGTGAGCGTCATGATCGTTTCGCTCCTTTCCTGGGTGTTGAAAGAATCCGTCCGGCGATGAGGTCCCTGACCTGTGTCAGGCTGCGCTGAATGACGGTTGGATCCTGTGACGCCTTCGCGAGGATCAGCGAGCCCTGGATGGTGACCATCCAGAGCGTGGCGAGCTCGGAGGTATCGATGCGGGGCCGCGCGGCGCGGCAGGCCTGGTCGAGCAGCGCGCGAAAGCGTCCAACGGCGTTGACGAAGCAGAGGTTTGCGGCATCACGCAGCGCCGCGTTGGTGTCGGCCACCTCCTGAACGGTGGTGCCTGCGAGGCACGAGGCCACCATGTCGGGCGTGGCGAGCACGGCGATGTAGAAGTCCATGAATCCCAGCGCCCGCTGGCGCGGGTCGGTCACCTGCTGAAAAGGGGCGTTCGATTCCATCGCGGCGGCGTCTGCGTCCCACTGGGCGAGGCAGGCGCCGACGAGGTCGTCCTTGGTCTTGAAGTGGTGGAAGAACGCACCCTTGGTGAGCCCGGCGCGGGCGCAGATGTCGTCGACGCTGGTCGCGGAGTAGCCGTTACGGCGAATCAGCTCGGTGGCCACGCCGATGAACTTCTCGCGGGTGGCGGCGCCGCGATCCAGGGCCATGACGGCACAATACCAACCAGTTGGTATGCGTGTCAAGGCACCTCAGGCCTCTTCAGGTTCCGAGTACTTTTTGAATCGCGAGTACCACGCGGTCGAATTCCTTGCGCTCGGCGACCAGTTGTTTGCGGCCGGCGGCGGTGAGCGTGTAGTAGCGTGCGCGGCGGTTGTTATCCGAGACTCCCCACTCCGCCTTCGCCCAGCCGTTGAGCAGCAGCCGCTGCAGCGCCGGGTAGAGTGAGCTCTCGCCGACCTGCAGCACGTCGCCGGACGCGGCGCGCAAGTGCTCGGCGATGCCGTAGCCGTGCATCGAACCGAAGACGAGCGTGCGCAGGATCAACAGGTCGAGCGTACCGGGCAGCAGGTCGGGCGCATCGCTTCCCATCGTCTGGCGATGGGAGTGTCGCGCGCGGCGCCCGCGCTGTCAAGACGCCGTCGCCGCAGCGACGGATGAGCGTCACTCGGAGCGGAGCGCAATCAGCGGATCAACGGACGTCGCGCGGCGGGTCGGGATGTAGCTGGCGAGCGCAGCGAGGGCAATCAGAAACAGCGACGCGCCGCTGAATGTCATCGGATCGGTCGGCGTGATGTTGTAGAGGAGCGATCCGATCACGCGCGTAACGCCAAACGATCCAACCAGGCCTGCGGCGATGCCGATGCCCGCCAGCCTGAGGCCCTGACCGACGATGAGCAGAATCACGTCGCGGCGTGCGGCGCCGAGCGCAACGCGCACCCCAATCTCCTGCGTGCGCTGCGACACGGCATACGCGAGCAAGCCGTAGACCCCGGTCACCGCGAGCATCAGCGCGACGACGCCGAAAGCCGTGAACAGCCAGCCGAACATCCCGAATTGCCACGAGCCCAGGCGCCTGTTCTCCTCCATGGTCCGGACGTTGAAAAGCGGAATGCCGGAATCGGCGCGCCGGACCTCTTCGCGCACCGCGGAGGTGATTGCGGCGGGGTCGCCAGAGGCGACGCGGATTGTCAGGCCGGTGTTCGCGGTCGCCGCGTAGGGCAGCGGCACGTACGCCTGCGAGACCTTCTCGTCGCCCGGCTCGACCGCGCGATGGCGAATGTCGCGCACGACGCCGATGATGGTGAACGCCTCGGGGATCGCCGGGTCCTTCACGCGGAACTGCCTCCCGATCGCATCGTCGTTGGGCCAGAATCGCGCGGCCATCGTCTCGTTGATCACCGCGACGGGCTGGCGAGCCTGGCCCTCGGCGTCGGTCAGGCTGCGGCCGCGGATCACCGGGATGCCGAGCGTCTCGAACAGGTGAGGCGTGACGGCGTTGAAGCCGAAGAAGGGCTCCTCCCCCGACGGGAACGCACGGCCGTCGATCAACAGGCGACTGCCGCCGCCGCCGCCACTCAGCGGCACGAGATTCGACGCGAATGCGGCGGTGACGCCGGGAAGGCTCTCGACGCGGCGCACGAGGTCGTCGATCCGCCTGGCGCGCGCGTCCTCGGCCGCGTACGCCTCGCCGGTGAGATAGAAGCGCAGCGTCATCAGCGGCCCCGGGTCGAAGCCCACGTCGGCGCTGCGCAGGTTGATGAAGCTGCGCATGAAAAGCGACGCGCCGACGAGCAGAATCAGCGACAGCGCCACTTCCGCGACGACGAGCGCTCCGCGCAGCCCGGTGCGGGGACCAACGCTGCCGCGTCCGCCTTCCTTGAGGGTGCTCTGAAGATTCAGCCGAACGGTTTGCACCGCCGGCGCCAGGCCGAACACGATTCCGGTGACGAGCGCGATGCCAATCGTGTAGAGCAGGACCGCCGTGTTGATCTCCCAGTGAATGAGATAGGGGATGTCGTCCGGCGGGATCGAGCGGCGCATCAGCTCGTTGCCGACGTAGGCGATCGCGACGCCAGGCGGCACCGCGAGCATCGAGAGCATCACGGCTTCGGTCAGCAGCTGCCGCGCTATTCGCAGCCGGCCCGCGCCGATGGCCGCGCGAATCGAGATCTCGCGCTGCCGTGCGGCGGCGCGCGCGAGCATCAGGTTGGCGACGTTGGCGCAGGCGATGATCAACACGAGCGTCACCGCCCCCATCATCGTGAGCACGACGAGGCGGACCTCGTCGGGAATGAAGCTGTCTTCGATCGGCCGCGCCACGCCGGTCCAGCGATCGTTCGCCGCCGGATACTCGCGCGCAAGGGCGGCCGTGATCGCTTTCAGCTCCTCGCGTGCGGCCTCGATCGACACGCCGGGTACAAGGCGCGCGATCGTCATCAATCCGCGCCGGTCGCGCGGCTCCTGGTAGACGAGCGGCTCGAGCGGCACCCACACCTTCTGGAACATCGGGAACTCGAAGTCCGGCGGCATGACGCCGATAATCGTGTGCGGACGGCCGTTGACCAGCAGCGCGCGGCCGACGATCGAGGGGTCGGCGCGGTAACGGACGCGCCAGATCTCGTCGCTCAAGAGGACCACCGGCTCCGCGCCGGGACGGTCGTCGCTAGCGACGAAGTCGCGGCCAAGAGCCGGCGCCACGCCGAGCGTCGAGAAAAGCTCCCAGGACACCGCCGCGCCGTCGTAGCGTTCCGCGTCTCCCCGGTCGGCGATCGCGAGGCTGCGGAACTGGATGCCGGCCATCGCCGAAAACAATCGGCTGCGCTCGCGCCAATCCTCGAGGTTGGCGAACGAAAGGCCCGATCGCCGAATCCCGCTGGGCGGGTGCGACTCGTTCAGTTCGATCAGGCGATCGGGATCAGCGAAGGGCAGCGGCTGGACGAGCACGCCGTCCACGACGCTGAAGATCATCGTGTTGACGCCGATGGCCAGCGCCAGGCAGATCGTCGCGACGGCGGTGAAGCCTGGATTGAAGCGGAGCGTCCGGGCCGCGTAGCGGACGTCCTGGAGGAACACGGGAGATTAGACGGCCGCCGATTGTCAGGTGTTCAACCGTTGGGAAATATCTGTGTCAGCGACGACAGAAGACACGAAACCACAGACAAGCCGTGCTTGGGATTCGCCAGTGTCCGCGGCCCGTGCCTGCCAGAACCGCCCGGTACTCTGGTTTTCAGTGTTCTCGGTGGCCAAGCAATGTCTGGGTCGGAAGGCACTCAAGTCACCCTCAGGCACCCACCCGATTCAGGTACTCACTGAAGATCCGCTGAATCTCGTCGCGCGTGTTGGCCTTGGTGAGCGCGAGCATCAGCAGCACGCGCGCTTTGACCGGGATGTGATCCTCCGCGGCGACGGTGAACTGCCGCCGGCGCAGCTGCTCGTCGGTTGGCTCGAAGCCGGGAACGGCGCCCCGGGATGGCGGCGGCGCGATTCTTCCCGCCCCGGTTCGCGTGCTGGTCACGATGAACACCCCCTTCTGCGCCGCGTAGGCGAGTCCCTCGTTTTGTGTGCCGCTGGTGGCTCCCGCGCCTGCCGTCGCCATCACGATCCCCCTGGCGCCGGCGTCCACGGCCGCCTTGATCAGATCGCCCGGCGCGCTCTGGTAGACCATGATCACGTCGACGCGCGGCAGCTCCGTGACGAGCGACACGTCGAACTCGCTCTTCGCCGTGTGGCGCTGAAGTAGCTCGCGGAAGAAGACCACGCGATCGCTGTCGATCACGCCGAGAAGGCCGTGCGTGCGGCTCTGAAAGGTCTGGAGGCGATGCGCGTCCGTCTTGGTGACGTCGCGCGCCGAGTTGATTTCGTCGTTGAGCACAACGAGGGCGCCCTTGTCGCGGGCCGCCGGGTCGGCGGCGACCCGGACACCTTCGAGCAGGTTGGCCGGACCCTCATAACCGATGGTGCTCGCATTCCGCATCGCACCGACGACGACCACGGGACGCGGGTCGCGGACGGTGAGGTGCAGGAAAAAGGCCGTCTCCTCGAGCGTATCGGTGCCGCTCGTGACGACGACGCCGGCGAGCTCTTTGTCGCTGGCGAACAGCTCGTTGATCCGCCTCGAGAGCTGCAGCCACTGCGCCACCGTCAGCTCGCTGCTGGCGACGTTGGAGAACTGCTCGGAGGTGAGCCGCGCGTATCTCTCGACGCCCGGCATCGTCTTGACGAGATCGTCGGCGGTCAGCCGTCCGCCCGTGGCGGTTCGAAATCGTCCCGCCAGTCGCGATGAAGTGCACGTGAGGCGACGGTGGCCGGCTGGGCATGGATCGCGATCGTCCAAAGGAGGAAGAGCGCCACAACGGCTTTGTTCATTGTCTGGTGGTGCGCGTTATACACCAGCGACAGCCAACGGCTCAGCTCTTTCGCCGCCTCTTCGGGCGTCGGGCCATAAAACGGCATGAGCGCGGTTGGCATGCCCGGCAGGCGCGCGATCTGCGCGCGCCATCGAGTGGTCGTCAGCGGCCGGACTTCGATCAGATAGGTCCGGCCGGCGATGTGCTGCTCGTAGCGATGGACGTTCACGGTTTGGGTCGGACGCGAGGGGACGCGTCGGACGCGCAAAATGTCGCACGAGCGTCACATCGCCGCAAGCGAAGCGCGCGCGCGAAAATCGCGCGCCGGGGGAGTTGGTCGCAGGACTTTAGGCGCGCAAGCGCGCAGGAAATTTTTTTTCCTGTCCAAGCGTCCACAGCGTTTCCACTTTTCATCCACAGGTTTTCCACACGTCCGCGTCTGCCTGCCATACAGTCGCGGCTTGACGGTGCGGATACGCGCCACTACGCTGACTAGTGCGCATGAAATGTTTTCGCCTTGCTCGTGGCGATCGCTGCTGCCGGTCAGCGGCCCACGCGCAGACCGCGCCGCTGCTGTTATCGCGTGTTTCTGACCGACGGGTCTTCGCTTGTCGAGCTTACGGCGAGTGGGCGCGAGTGGACGGGCGGGTCGTGTTCTCGATGCCGGTCACGCCCGGCGAGGATCGCCGACAGCTGCACCTCGTCTCGATTGCCAGCGAGCGTGTGGACTGGTGCGCACCGAACAGTATGCCGACTCGGTCCGTGCCGCGCATTATGCGGCGCCATCGCGGCGAAGAAGACTTCGCCGCCTGAGCGCCGACGTCGCGCGCATTCTCAACGAAGTCGCGCTCGTCAAGGATCCGACCGAGCGCCTGGTCGTCGCCGAGCGCGCACGGCGCTCGCTCGCCGACTGGCCGGCGCGCGCATTACGGCTATCGCGCCAAAGAAGTGCACAACATCCTCGGCAACGCTCGACGAGGTGATTGGATCGGCTTGCGCGCGGCGGCCGGTCTGGGGCGCTTCGATCTCGCGCTGGCGGCGACAACCCCGCCGCCGCCCTCCGAGCCGCTTCTCCCGGCACCGGATCAAGCGAACTCGGTGCAGCAGTTGATGACGGCGGCGACGCTGTGTCGACACCCGCCGAAAAGGTGTCGTTCCTGCAGACGGTTGATCGCGCGTGCTGGAGCGAGCGGTCGGCACTGCTTCCGGACGCGTGGGCCGCGGCGATCCGCGCCAGCGCGCTCGGTTCCATCGCCGAGGAGCAGAAGATCGACGCTGTCGTACGCGCGCCTGCGCGAGAACACGCTGCTCATCGCCTCGCGATATGCGGCGCGAGGCGATGTGCGCGCGCTCGAGCGGCTGCGCGAGTCGCTACCAGCGACAGGACGAGCGGCTCGGCGGCCGGCGTCCGGACGAGGATGATGGCGCTTGTCGGGGCCATCGACGCGCACCTTGCAGCTGCGCATCAGCGCGGCTGGCGCACGATCAGTGGATGCTCGCGCCGCGATCGTCTGCGCGCATACCAACGCGCCATCGCTGCGTCGATCTCGACGCTCTCGCGCGCGCAAGCGCGGCTCGACGATATCCGCGCGCTCGCCGGGCCGTCGCCGGTGGCGCCTGCGCCCGCTCGTCAGACGTGCTTGGCCGCGAGACGCGCGCGTGCTGTCGCGGCTCGACGCGCCGGCGAGCTGGCCGCGATTCACGCGCTGTTTCGCAGCGCCAGCGAGCTCGCGCTCAACGCCGCGCAGCCTGCGGCTCGATGCGGTCGAAGCCGCCGACCTGGAGCTGGCGCGCCGCGCGTCGTCGGCGGCGGCGGGCGCGCTGATGCTGCTGTCGCGGGCGAAAGCCGATCTCGACGCCGCGCTGCGGCCGCCGATGGCCGTGTCGGCGCAGTGATCACGCCGCGCCGCACCCGGCTGCTGCGCGTCGCCGATCTCGCCGCGTTTCAAGCCGACGCTCATCGAGCGTCGCCGGCGCGCTGGAACCCGCCGACGCGCGCGACACCGTTTCTGCTCGTGCCGACGCGCGCCGCCGGCGAGCAACTGCGGCGCACGCTTCGAGGATCGTCTTCTCCACGATCGCGACGCGGCCGCTGATGCTGCCGATCGCTCGGCACCCGCGGCGACTGGTATGACAGAGCTCGCCGCGCGACTGCGCCACGCCGCCTCGCATGCTCGATGCGTTCGAGCGTGAAGTGATCCTCGGCGCGGTCGCCCGCGATCTCGTTGACGAAGGTGTCGCGCCACCGTTCGAGATCCGCCCGGGCTCGTCGCCGAGATGCTCGCGCTCTACGATCTGGTGCGGCGTCTTGGCCGAGCGTGGCCGACTTCGATCGCAATTTTCGCGGCGAGCTCGAGAAGGATCGCGACACCGATCGCGGCGCCGAAAAACTTCTTCAGCAAACGGCTTTTCTTACGGCGGCGTTCACCGGCTACGAGGCGCGCCTGGCCGCTGCCGGAGCGCTCGACGAGCACGGACTGCGGGCGGCGCTCGTCGGATCAGGCGCTGAGCGCGACGCAGTCACCGCGCATCGTGATCACGGTTGCCGATCGCGTCGCCGACCCCGACGGCCTCTGGCCGGCGGACTACGAGCTGCTGACGAAACTTCCGCAGCTGACTCAATCGACATCATCTGCACCGAAGAGCTTGCTTGGCGCCGGGCTTCCTCGAACGGCTTCATGGCGTGCTTCCCGAGCTGCAGGAGGAACGACGCGGGGACCGCCATCAGGGGCCACCGCCGTTGCTCGCCGTGCCAGTCTCGCAGGGCAGGTAGGTCGCGGACTCGTCTTCAGCTATCGCGATCGCGAGGACGAGCTTGCGGCGTGTCGCAGCGGCTCAAGGCGGAGCAGCGCGGTGATCGCCGGCGGCGACGCTCCAGCGACGGCGAAGCGTCGCTGCTGCACCGCACGGCGCTGATCGTCCGGCGTCCACTGCCGTATCTGTATCTCGCGCGTGACGTGTTTGGCGGCGCCGGCATGCCTTTCGAAACGCTCGACACGCTGCCGCTCGCGGCGGAGCCGTACGCCGCGGCACTCGATTTCGTGCTCGAAGCGGTCGGCGTCCGATTTCACGCGCGCGACGATCGTGGCACTGGCGCGCTCCCCGCATTTCCGTCTCCGCTGACGGCGCGAGCGTCGCCAGCCGCGCGCTCGCGGCGCTCGAACTTGCGCTCGCCGAAGCGCGCTATCTCGGCGGCTTCGAACGCCTGCGAGCAACTCGCGGGCGAGTGGGAGGCGATCGACGTGCCGTGCCTCGCGCGAGCAGCGGCGTCAGAAGGCGGCGGCGCCTGCGGCAACTGCGCTCGTGGCGGCGCTGCGAGCTTCTGCGGCTTGCGCCGATCGCTGAAGCGGCCGGTCGATCGAGCAATCGAAACGCTGCTCGCCTGGCTCACGCGGTTCGATCGACGAGCCGCGCAAGCGATGAGTCCGACAGTTTCGCGCCGCCTGCGCGTGCGCGCGCGCCGTCGCTCGGCGCGTTGACGCGCTCTGGCCGAGGCCTATCGCGCGCACGACCCGGCGGCGACCGGCGGATGTCGCGCACCGTGTCGGCCGCGATTCGCCGATGGCTTGGCAGCGCAGACGTTTGCGCTGTCGACGGGCGAGCCGGGCTTGCAGATCGTCGACGCGCAAGCGGCACGATTCGGCGACGTTTGATGACGTGCAGCTTGTCGGCCTGATCGACGGCGAGTGGCCGGAACGTTTTCGCCGCAACGTGCTTGTATCCGTCGTCGCTCCTCGCGCAGCTCGAGCCGCTGCCGCATGAATCCCGACCCGGCCGGCGCGAGCGCGACGCGCTGAACGCCGCGCGCGCGAGCTTTCGCGGATCTGCGTGCACGCTCGCGCGGCACGCGCGTGCGCGTGTCGTCGTTCGTCCTCGAAAACGACGCGGTGGTCGAACCGTCGATTCTGCTCGACGAGGTCGAGACATGTCGCGCTGTCACGCGCAGATCGCCGGCCGAGCCGGCCATGCGCGTGTTTCAAACCGAGGCGCTCGCGCTCGAACCCGGCGCGCTCGACGCCGTGCGCCGAGCCGCGCACGGCTCGTGGGCCGATGCGCGCGCCTGCGCGCGCGCCCAGACGCGACGGCAGCGGTTTCGGGGCGAGGCGGGCGCCTGGACGCTGCCGCGCGTCTCCGTGAGCCGCCTCGAGCGCTATCTCGATTGCCCATTTCGGTTTTTCGCGTCTGAAGTGCTGCGGCTCGAGGAGCAGCCCGAAGACGAGGACACGCGCACGCCGCTCGAGCGCGGCCGCTTTCTGCACGAGCTGTTCGAGCGGTTCTTCTCCGAATGGCAGCGCCGCGGGCATCGACGCATCGATTCCGGCGTCGTTGCCGGAAGCGCAGCGAACTCTTTACTGAGCTGTGCGAGGAGGCGCTCGCCACGCCTGTCGCCCGCGGAAGCGACGCTCGAGCGGGCGCGGCTCCTCGGGTCGGCGGTCAGCCCGGGGATCGCGCACCGTGTCTTTGCGATGGAAGCGGAACGCGCCGTCGACGTCGTCGAGCGCCTTCTCGAGTTTCCGCTGCAGGGCGACTTTCGATTCCGTGGCGCGCGATGGGCGCGAGCGCACCGTCACGCTGAGCGCCAAGACCGATCGCATCGATCTGCTCGCCGACGGCACGATGCGGGTGATCGACTACAAGTCGAAGAAGACGCCGGACCTGAAGGTCGCCCTGCAGTTGCCGATCTACAGTCTCTGCGCGCGGCGCTGCGCTCGAGGACACCGCGATCGGCGCTGGACGCTGGCCGAGGCGATCTATCTGTCGTTCGAAGGCGACAAGGCGGTGGTGCCGTTCAGAGCCAAGAGGCGCGCACGATGGACGGAGCTGATTGCCGACGCGCAGGATCGGCTGCTGGCGACACTCGACGACATTGCCGCGGGACATTTTCCACCGCGCCCGCTGAAGAAGTCGATGTGCGGTCCGTGTCCGTACGTCAGCGGTCTGCCGTCTCGAGTACGTCGAAGGCAGCAGCATGAGGCTGACCAGCCGCGCTTTGAACTTCGAGGCGCGCGACCGCTCGAGCGACGCGACGCGCGAGGCGCGCCGCCTGGCGGTCGATCCGACGCGCAACGTCGCCCTCGAAGCATCGGCTGGTACCGGCAAGACGCGCGTGCTGGTCGATCGCTACGTCGGCCTCCTGGTGTCCGGCGTCAAGCCGCGCAACATCCTCGCGATCACTTTCACGCGCAAGGCCGCTGCCGAAATGCGGCAGCGGATTCTGGACGATCTGGCGAGGCGCCACCGCGAGGGAAGCTTTGACCCCGAGCTGTGGCGCGATATCCGCGCGAGCATCACCGACATCACCATCGCCACGATCGATGCGTTTTGTCTGACCCTGCTGCGTGAGTTTCCGCTCGAGGCCGACATCGATCCGGGCTTCGAGCTGGCGGACGAGACCGAAACGCCGCGTCTGGTCGGCGAGGCGCTGGATCAAGACCTTGCGCATCGGCCGCGCGCTGACGATCGACGTCGCCCGAGTGGCGCTCCTCTTCGCCGAGCTGGGGAGTACCGCCTGCGCGAAGGGCTGGCGCGGCTGATTGACCGGCGGCTCGTTGCCGACGCCGCGCTCACCCGCTTTCTGCGTGCGACGGCGCGCGACGCGAGCATCGATGCGGCAGTCGCGCAGCTGCTGTCACGTCTGCGCGCCGCGTTTGCGAGCGTCGCCGGGGGTCTCGAGGGCTTTCTCGCCAGCGGTCCGCGCCATCCGGATTTCGATCTGATGGCGCGCGATCTCCGGCAGCTGCTCGAGGATCCCGCGCTGCTCGCCCGTCGATCGTGCAGGCGCTGCTCGAGCGCGTGCGCGAACATCTGCTGACGCAAAGCGGCGAGCCGCGCAAGCGCCTGACCTATCGGCAAGGACGAATTTCGATCCGCCGCGCGACTACGAGCGCCATGCGGCGGCGGTGGCGGCGCTCGGGCCATATCTGGTCGACGCGCTGGCCAGCTATCGAGCGCGAAATCAACGTGGTGCTGGCGCGGGCGGTGCGCCGGCTGCTTGACGATTGCGCTGGAGCAGTACGATCGCATCCTTCGCAAGCACGGCGTGCTCGACTTTCCGGAGGTGCTCAAGCGCACGCTGATGCTGCTGTCGCAGATGGACGAGTTCTCGCGCAGCCGCTACAAGCTCGAAGCGCGCTATCAGCACGTGCTGGTCGACGAGTTTCAGGACACCAGCCGCGCCCAGTGGGAGCTCGTCGAGCTGCTCGTGCGGTCGTGGTCGGAGGGGCATGGGCCTCATCGATACCGACCGCCAGCCCACGGTGTTCATCGTCGGCGATCGCAAGCAGTCGATCTACGGTTTTCGTGACGCCGAAGTCGCGGTGCTCGACGAGGCAGCGCGCGTACATCGAGGCGCTCCGTCCGATGGGCCAGGTCCGCACCGCGATCACGCGCAGCTTTCGCTCGGTTCGCGAACTGCTGGCGTTTGTCAACGATCTTGTTCGGCGACGGTGACGAAGGCGCCGAGCGCGTCCGACGCATTTCGCTATGGCGACGACGATCGGTTTCCGGTGGCCTCCGTCGAGGCGACCGGAACTCGAACCGCTGGCGTGATTGCGCGCGACGTCGGACGAGGCGCAGGCGGAAGCCGTGGCCGAAGAGATCGCCGCGCTGCTCGGACGCGGCGCGACGGTCCGCGATCGCGACACGCGGCGTTCGCCGCGCGGCGCGGCCGGGCGACATCGGCATCCTGTTCCGCACGCGCGAGGGCCATCGTCTCTTCGAAGATGCGCTGGCGCGCCGGCGCGTGCCGTTTTACGTCTACAAAGGTCTCGGGCTTTTTCGACGCCGACGAGATCAAGGACGTCCTCGCGCTGCTCGGGTTTCTTGCCAATCCTGCATCCGAGCTTCGCGCCGCGGCGTTTCTGCGATCGCGTTTTGTGCAGGTCTGCGGATGCGGCACTCAAGCCGCTGGCGCCCGAGCTCGCGCGGTCGCTGATCAGCCCCGGGCGAACCGCCAGCGGCGCTGGCGCGTCCTCGACGCTGACGATCGCCTTCGTTCTCGAGCTTGCGCGCGTCGACGTGCCGCGCTGGCTTCGCTGGTCGACAAATTGCCGCCGGCGGAACTGCTCGATCGAGTGCTGGCCGAGTCCGCATACGCCGGCGGAGATGCGCGGCCAGTCGTACCGTCAAGCGCGGGAGAACCTGAAGAAGATCCGCAGCGCTCGTCCGCCGGCATGCAGAACCGCGGCTACGCCACGCTCGATCGCATCGTCGACTACTTCTCGCAGCTCGTGGCGGGCGGCGACGAGTCGAATGCGATCGTCGATGCCGTGGATGCCGTCAACCTCATGACCGTGCACGCGGCAAAAGGGCTCGAATTCCCGATCGTCTTCGTCGTCAATCTCAATCGCGGCAGTGGCGGCGCCGGCGACCCGATCCGAATCGTCACCTCCGGTGGCACGGCAGACGATGGCGAGAGCCGCGGTTGGCGATTGGGCGAGTACAGAAGCGAAGCCGACAAGGATCTCGAAGCAAAAGAAACCGAGGAAGCCAAGCGGCTGCTCTATGTGGCGGTGACGCGTGCGCGCGATCGGCTCTATCTCGGCGCGACGCTCGACAAGGACGGTCGATTTGTGCCGGCCAAAGGATCGCTCGGCCGCGTGCTGCCGCCAGTCTGTCAGCGATCTGTTCCTGCGGGCCGGGGCGCCGGAAGCCGGTGCGAGCGCTGTCGTGGACGGGCGCGAGCGGCACTCACGCTTGCGAGTGCTGCGCGCCGACGGTGTCGTCGAAGAGTACTCGACGGCGGCGGACCCGGCGCCGTCCGGTGCAGACGATTTCGACGCCACTCGCCGCGACCGAGCGCCCTGTGCGCGTGAGCGGCATCCGCATCGAGCTCCTCCAGCGGACGAACTGTCTGGATCAGAGCCCGCGGCTGCCGCGATCGAGCTCGAAGCGGGCATCCTGGTCCATCGCGCGTTGCAGGCGGACTGGCCGCCAGACCTGCCGTTCGAGGAGCGGCGTGCGCGCATCGCGCGTTGCTGCGCGCGAACGAGCGGGTGCTGGTCGACCGATCGCGGCCGCGCTGGTGGATCGCGCAACCCGCGCGTTTGCCGCCATCGTCGCTTCGCCGGGCATCGGCGACCGGACGCCGCGTGTCACGAAGCTGCCGTTCTCACTGCGCCGCGCCGACGGCACGATCGTCCGCGGCGCGATCGACGCTGCTGGTCGAACATGGCGAATGGCCGGATTGAAGTGCTCGAATTCAAGACCGGCCGGCGCCATGCCGGGCACCAGCGGCAGCTCGCGTTGTATGTCGAAGCGGCCGCCGCGCTGTATCCCGAGCGCCAACGTCGAGGGACGGCTCGATATACGTCGCGTGACAACTTTCCGCCTGCGACGGCGTCTAACTAAGTACAGCCCCTGCTAGGAAGGACTTGCGGACCGATGCCCACTCCTGCTCACGTCGCCGGCGGCCCGACGGCGCAATATGCGTTCGACTCGCTGCACGCGCTGCCCTGCGGGTGTGTGCCGGCCGTTTATCGCACGCAGCCCTGGGACGTCGAAGTGGTGGCGCTCGAAGCGCGCGGCCCGCACTGCGTGCTTCAGCAGCACGAAACAGGGCACGGTGCTGGGGCTGGGCATCAGCGGTTCAGACCGCCTCAGCCGGTAAAACGTTACATTGCGCTCGGCTCCGGGCATCTCATACAATGGTCTAGTCGCGGTCCCGACCAATGGCGCGCTTCTTGCGCGCGGGTTTGCACGTGGCCGTGCGGGTTGTGAACCGGGTCAGTGAGAGAGGAGCTCGAAGAGTGGCATTGACGTGCCCGAACTGCGGGAACGCGCGGAATTTTCAGGTGAAGACGTTGCAAATGCACGTCGTGCAGCTGGACGACGCCGCGTCGAAGTTGCTGAAGAGAGCCGTCCGGCGGTGTTCGAAGTGCTGTGCGACGAGTGCGAGACTGCGCTGGATTTCGAGCAGGTCGAGGACACGGTGCGACGAGAGCTGCTGCTCACGATCGGCGCCCGATAGAGCGCCGGTGACGACATCGGCCCGGCGCCGATGATCGAGCGATTGCGCGTAAGTTCCCGGAACTTCGCATCGCCTCAACCGCAGCCCCACGATGCTGTACGCGCGAGGCGCCGCGACTACTCAGTCTTCGGCGTTTCCACGAATCGTCCACCTCTTCGAAGTAATCACACTCCTTGCACACCCATTCGCGGGTGACGGTGCGGACTTCCTGCAGCGTTCCCGGGAGTGTGATCGACCGTTTCTCGCGATCTCCAGCCGCATCAAGTCGCCGCACATCGGGCAGTCCATCTGCATGTGGGCATGCTAATTCTTGCGCACGCCTTGACAATCGGCTGACCCGGCTCCTACGCTACGAGCAAGTGTATCGCGTGAAGAATTAGTGGCGGGTGGAAGACACATGGATTGCGGTTGAGCGCTCGCCGGGGAGCGAGCGGGAATTCGACCGCTCGTTCGCCGACGAGGTCGCGATCGATTTCCCGGCGGTAAGCGACAAGATCGATCGCATGCGGCACGCGTTCGACCACGACGCCGACGCCGTGATCGAACCGCTCCGCGCCGAAATCACGCTCTCGCGCCGACAGGCGTCGTCTGGCGCCGCCGTGCCGCTCGAAGTGCCGCTGCGCTGGACCTGCGGAGGCTGCGGCGGCCGCGGTGAAGTGTGGGGCGATCCCTGCGCCGGGTGCGGGGGTAGCCGGCCACGCGGTGCGCCGGCGCATGCTCACGGTCTCGGTGCCTGCCGGCGTCGTCGACGGCGCACGATTCAGCTTCAGCGTGTCGCCGCCGCGCGGGCCGCGGACCCGCGTCGACGTCC
Source organism: uncultured Acidobacteriota bacterium (assembly GCA_963807105.1). Lineage (GTDB taxonomy): Bacteria > Acidobacteriota > Vicinamibacteria > Vicinamibacterales > UBA2999 > DASPWV01. Next base: position 156,842 of record CAWEAM010000006.1, read on the forward strand.
GCGTTGCCGTGACATGATCGGCCGCGCGCCCGGTCAGCGCCGGCTCCGCGATCCTCGCTTCGGCTTCTTCGGGTTCCGTTCTTCGCCTCGTTCATATTATTAGACTAGTGGGATGTATGATCGAATTCGACCATACATCCCACTAGTCCAGTCCACCAGTGAAGCGCCACGCCGATGTGCTCGCCCTCCTCTATCTCGCCTGGGGCGCGATTTTCGCGCTGGTCGGCGTCGCCGGCTTCGCGCTGATGGCCGGTGCCCTCGCCATCGCACGGTCGCATGGTCCGGTCGCCGCTCCTCCGATCTCGCCGCTGGTGTCACCGCGTTCACCTTCGGCGTGCTCGCAGTGCTGGCGCTGCTCTGGGGCGTGCTGCACCTGTGGCTGGGGGCGTGCGCTGCGCCGCTATCGTCCATGGGCGCGGCTGGCGGCGTTGGGCCTCGCGGTGATCAACGTCGTGCTGTTTCCCTTCGGCACGGCGCTGGGCGCGTACGCGTGCTGGGTGCTGCTGACCGACGAAGGACGTCGTTCTGAGCAACCTGCGGACCTAAGCACCCCCGGCGCCAGTACCCCTCAGATCCCCGCATCCTGCGACCTGGCGGCGGATCGACCGTTCCCAGAGGCGTCCACGGACCGCAGCGCAGCACGCGCTGACCGCCAGCCATCCGCCGCGCACCGCACCGAATCGCTGGATGCACGCTTCGCCGTAATGGCTGCAGGTCAGCGTGAACCGGCACTGCACGCCCATCCGCGCGTACAAAGGCGAGAGCGTGGCTTGATAGAGATGAACGCTGCCGACCAGCGCGCGCGTCGTGAGTTGATCGGCGGGCGCGCGCCGCAGATCGACGACGAGCGCCAGCACGAGAGCGGAGGCGGCAACGAGCAGCCGGAGTTTAGAAGCGGTCGGCGTACTGACTGATCCCCGGGATGATGAGCCGCTGACCGTTGATCCCCTTGATGATCGCGAAGATGTGCAAGGCGAGGAACGCCAGCCAGATGATGGGCGCGAAGATGGCGACCAGGCAACCGAGGAAGGATCCCAGAACGACGGTCAGGATCTGGAACGCGACCCAGAAGATCAGCTCGGTGCCGGTGAGCACGAGCCCGTGCTTCGCATGCCACTGCACTTCTTTGTCGTCCTTCTCGACGACCAGCGGAATGAGCGCCAGCAGCCACAGGTACGACAGCAGGATCATCACGTTCCGATTGCTCGAGGGGGCGCTCGTTCCTGGCATACCGTCGGCCATCGAGTTCTCTCCTTGTTGAGGGGGACTCAAACGTCGCGGGCAGTCTACAAGGGTTGCCCATTCTTGTCACCCCCTCGCAAAGTCGATAAGCTGAGAGTTCGAGCTCAATCGATGGTGTCTTCAGAAGCGGTCCTCGACTCTCTCAAGAGCGTCATCGATCCCGATCTGCGCAAGGACATCGTGTCGCTCGGGTTCGTGAAGAACCTGACGATCGACGGCGGCCGCGTGCAGTTCACGATCGAGCTGACGACGCCGGCCTGCCCGGTCAAGGATCTGCTCAAGGAGCAGGCGCACGCGGCGGTATCGGCGCTTGCCGGTGTCGAAGCCGTGGAGATTGCGATGTCAGCGGTGGTGCGCTCGGTCACCGCGCCCGAACATGGCCGTCCGCCGCTCCCCGGCGCCAAGAACGTCATCGCGGTGGGCGCCGGCAAGGGCGGCGTCGGCAAGACCACGGTTGCCGTGAACCTGGCGCTCGCGCTGGCGAAGGCCGGCAGTCGCGTCGGCATTCTCGACGGCGACATCTACGGTCCGAACGTGCCGCTGATGCTCGGCCTCAAGGCGCAGCTCGCGACGGACGGCAAGCAGATCATCCCTGCCGAGAAGTTCGGCATCCAGGTCGTGTCGATCGGCTTCATGACCGACGAGGATGCGCCGGTGATCTGGCGCGGGCCGATGGTGCACGGCGCCATCCAGCAGTTCTTCCGCGACGTCGCGTGGCGCGATCTCGATTACCTGATCATCGACATGCCGCCGGGCACGGGCGACGTGGCGCTGAGTCTCAGCCAGACCGTGCCCGTGGCGGGCGCCATCGTCGTGACGACGCCGCAGGAGGTGTCGCTTTCCGACAGCCGCCGCGCGGTGCGCATGTATCAGAAGCTCAACGTGCCGACGCTCGGCATCGTCGAGAACATGAGCTACTACGCGTGCCCGAACTGCCATCACGAGAGCGACATCTTCGGCTACGGCGGCGGCGAGCGCATCGCCGGGGACATCGGCAGTTGCCGTTTCTCGGCCGACTGCCGGTGTATCAGCCGATCAGCCTCGGCAGCGATCGCGGCATCCCGATTGTGATTGCGGAGCCCGACGCGCCCGCGACACGTGCGTTTCTATCGGTCGCCGAACGCGTCGCCGCGCAGGTCTCGATCGCCGCACACAAGAATGCAGCGGCCCACAAAGGTAAGATTCCGTTGATCCCGATCGGCAAGGTGGGGAGATAACGCGATTTGGAGACGTGGAGATTTGGAGACGTGGAGATTTGCGGATTTGGAGATTTGTGGATTTGGAGATCTGTCGTCTTCGAATTCGCGGTTGTGATGTGACCTGGAGATGTCGATGAAGAACACAATCGTGATGTTGTTTGCCACGGTGACGCTGGCCTTGGGCTCAGTCGACGCGGCGGAGTTGCCGAAGGCACTCGTCGATCCGTACCTGCAGGTTCAGGCCGCGCTCGCGGGTGACAAGGTTGACGGCGTCGCCGGGCAGGCGAAGGCGATTCAGACCGCGGCGTCGGCCCTGGGAAGCGACGGCGAAAAGATCGCAGCCGGCGCGAAGAAGCTCGAAGCGGCCAAAGACATCGCCGCCGCGCGCACTGCGTTCGGCGAGCTCAGTGATGCGATCGTAGCCTATGCCGAGAAGACGAAGACCGACCTCGGCGACCTCAGGATCGCCTACTGTCCGATGGTGAACAAACCGTGGCTGCAGAAGGACAAAGAGATCAAGAATCCGTACTACGGGGCGTCGATGCTCACTTGCGGTTCGTTCAAAAACTAAGTACTTAGAACGAAGAACTGGCTGCAACGGGCGCATCACCTGCCGTTTCCAGCGATTCGACCCCTTCTCTCCGTTCTTCGTTCCTATCCGCCGCATCGCGACGATTCCCAGCACAGGCCCCGGCACGAGCAGCCAGGCGGCGTACCGCCAACCCACCAGCGCCGCGACCCGCGGGAGCAGTTCAATCGTCACGACCGTGAGCAGGAAGCCCAGGCAGGTTTGGAGCGTCAGCGCCGTGCCCACATGGTCCGGTGGCGAGAATTCGCTGACCAGCGCCGAGAACTGGGCCGAGTCGGCGACGACGGCGAAGCCCCAGACCATGACGAGCGCGAACAGCCAGAACGGCGCGCGCCCGAAGATCAGCGGCGTCAGTGCCGCGCAGATCGCGCTCGTCCACATCGCCCAGATCGCGACTCGCGCGCGGCCTGCCGTGTCGGCCAGCCATCCGGCGAGCACGCACCCCGCCGTGCCGCTCGCGATCGCGAGAAATGCGGCCAGTGACCCGGCCGATTCCGGCTCGCTCACGCCCGCGGCGACGAAGCTCGCCGCGGCAAGAACGGCGATCCACGTCCACATCGCGTAGAGCTCCCACATGTGCCCGAGATAGCCGAACGTTGCGAGCCGCGCGCCGCGGAATCCTGAAGATGCGGGCGACTGCGCGCGCGTCGAACGGCGCCGTCGCCGCCACGTATGGTCCGTCGCGGACGATCGCGACGACGATGAGACCGCCGGTGATGGCGAGGATGGAGGCGAACAACATCGGCGCGCGCCAGTCGCCGCCGAACATCGCCGTGAGCAGGTGCGGAAACGCCGTTCCGAGCGTGAGTGCGCCGATCAGGATGCCGAGCGCGAAGCCGCGGCGCTCACGAAACCAGCCCGCGGCGAGCTTCATCCCCGGCGGATACACGCAGGCGAGCGCGGCGCCGGTGAGAAAGCGCAGCAGAATCACCGCGGCGGGCGTCGATACGGCAAGGACCGCCGCGTTCGACATGGCGGCGACAATCGCACCCGCGAGAAACAGCACGCGCGCGTTGAGAACATCCGCCACGTTGCCGAGTGCGCTCGCCAGCGTGCCGGCGACAAACCCTGCCTGAACCGCGATCGTCAGCCATGACGCGTGCGTCGCGGACATCCCGAACTCACGCGATGAGCGCGGGCGTCACGGCGGTGGCCGAGAACCACACCGTCATGCCGAAGAACTCGGCAACGGCCAGCGCCGCGAGCATGCGCCAGGCCGTGTGCGAATTGATCACATTCACGATAGGATCGATGCCGTCATCGCGTCCCGGTTCGCACCGCACCTGGCGCACTCAGCGCACCTGACGCACCCAAGGCCCAAGACGGACCCGAATGGAGATACCGTACACCAAGCGCACGCTCGCCAACGGCCTCGACGTCATCGTCCACGAGCATCGTCAGCTGCCGATGGTGGCAGTCAATGTCTGGTATCACGTCGGATCGAAGAACGAGCAGCCCGGCCGCACCGGCTTTGCGCACCTCTTCGAGCATCTGATGTTCGAGGGCTCGGAGCATTACGACAAGGGGTACTTCCCGCCAATCCAGCAAGCCGGCGGACTGCTCAACGGGTCGACCAACACCGATCGCACCAACTACTGGGAAGTCGTGCCCAGCGGCGCGGTGGAGCTCGCGGTGTGGATGGAATCCGACCGTATGGGGTATCTGCTGCCGGCGCTGACGCCCGAGAAGTTCGAGACGCAGCGCGACGTCGTCCTCAACGAGCGGCGGCAGAATTATGAGAACCGTCCATACGGACTGGTCGGCGTCGCGCTCTCGGCGGCGCTGTTTCCTCCCGATCATCCATATCACTGGATGACGATTGGTTCGTCCGACGACTTGCAGGCGATGTCGCTCGATGAGGTGCGCGAGTTCTTTGCGACGTACTATCATCCCGCCAACGCCTCGTTGACCTTGGCCGGCGACATCGACGCTGCGACGGCGTTCGAGCTGGCCGAGCGATACTTCAGCGAGATTCCACCCGGTCCTGCGCCGGCGCCGGTGATCGCGCATGCGTCGCTGGCGCGCACCTCGCGGCTGCTGATGGAAGACCGCGTCGAGCTTCCACGGCTCTACCTGGCGTGGCATTCGCCGGCGATGTTTGCCGCCGACGACGCGGAGCTCGACCTGGCGGCCGACCTGCTGGCGCACGGCAAGACGTCGCGCCTGTATCAACGGCTCGTCTACGAACGGCAGATCGCCACCGATGTCGTCGCGTATCAGCACTCGCGCGAGTTGTCCGGTCTGTTTCAGATTGCGTCCACAGCGGCGCCCGGTGTTTCGCTCGAGCAGCTCTACGAGGTGTTGTGGGACGCGCTCCGCGAGCTTGCCGCGGGCAAGCCGACGATCGACGAACTCGAACGTGCCCGTGCGCAAACCGATTCGCAGTTCATCTACCGCCTGCAAACGATTGGCGGCTTCGGTGGCAAGTCCGATCAGCTCAACGCCTACAACGTGTTCTGCGACGACCCCGGCTATTTCACGGCCGATCGCCGGCGCTACGAGCGCGCCACGCCGGAATCAATCGCCGATGCTCTGACCCGCTGGGTGGTGCAGAGCGACCACGTGCTCGTCAGCGTCGTGCCCCGTGGATCGCGCGCGCTCGCGCTGTCCGGTTCGGACGAGGTCCGCGTCTCGTGATGGCGGTCGATCGGTCGGCACTGCCCGTGCCGGGGACGAGCACGCCGTTCCGGTTTCCGCGCATCCACCGGCGGGTTCTCGCGAATGGTCTGGAGCTGCGCGCGATCGCGCACCGCAACGTGCCGGTGCTCTCGGCGGTCCTGCTCGTGCGCGGGGGCACCGCAGCCGATCCGCCCGATCGCGAAGGTCTTGCCGCGTTCACGGCCGACCTGCTCGACGAGGGGAGCCGGGGCCGATCGGCGCTCGAGGTCTCCGATGCCATCGCCCGGCTGGGCGCCGACCTCGACGTGGACGTCGGGCCCGACGCGATCGTCATCTCGCTCACGACCATCACGCGCTTCATGACGCCGGCTGTCGAACTCCTCGCGGAGATGATCATGGCGCCGAACCTGGCGCCGGCCGACGTCGAGCGCGTCCGCAAGCTGCGGCTGGAGCGGCTGCGCCAGCTGCGCGACCACGCGCCGGCGGTGGCCGAGCGGGCGCTGGCGCGATTGCTCTATCGCGATCATCCCGTACGGGCATCTCAGCCTCGGCAGCGAACGCGCGCTGGCCGCAACCACGATCGACGAGCTCCGCATGTTTCACGCGGCCGCGTTCGTGCCTTACGCATCCACGCTCGTGATCGCCGGTGACGCGCCGGCGGAAGAGCTGTTGAGCGCCGGAGAGGGCGCGTTTGGCATGTGGCCGACGCCCGCCGACGCCCCGGGCATCGCCCGCGACGCCGGACTTCGCCCGCCGCCCGCGGCGCCGGAGCGGCCGCTCGCGATCGTGCCGCGTCCGGGCGCGGCGCAATCCGAACTGCGGATCGGTCACGTCTGCGCCTCGCGCGACACGCCCGACTATCACACGCTCGTTCTGCTCAACATGATTCTCGGCGGCCAGTTCGTGAGCCGCGTCAACCTCAATCTGCGCCAGGACAAGGGCTACACCTACGGCGTGCGTACCGGGTTCGACTTGCGGCGTGGCCTCGGGCCGTTCGCGCTCTCGACGAGCGTGCAGACTGAAGTGACGGCGTCGGCGATCCGCGAGGCTCTGCGTGAGTTCGAGGAGTTGCGCACCGTCCGGCCAGCCACGCCTGAGGAGATCGGGCTAGCGCGGGCGTCGGTGACGCGCGGGTATCCGCGCGGGTTCGAGACCGCGCAGCAGGTGGCGCGGGGTGTCGCGCAGCTCGCGCTCCATGGGCTGCCCGACACCTACTTCGAGGAGTTCGTGCCGCGCGTCGACGCCGTGACCGGCGACGATCTCGGCCGGGCCGCGGCCAAGTATCTCGACCCGTCGCGGATGCTCACGCTGGTTGTCGGTGACGCGGAACGAGTGCTGCCGACGCTCGGCGATGTCGGCCTTGGAGAACCACAGGTGGTGGATCAGGCATGAAGGCCGTCCGCTTTCACCAACACGGCGGACTGGAAGTGCTCCGCCACGAAGATGCGCCCGATCCGGAGCTCACACCTGGCTCGGCCATCGTGCGCGTGCGGGCGTGTGCGCTCAATCACCTCGACCTCTGGAATCGCCGCGGGCTCGAGCGTGTGCGTTTCAAGTTCCCGCACATTTCGGGCGCGGACATCGCGGGTGAAATTGCGGCCACCTCCGGCGACGACGGCTTGCCGGCCGGGACGCGCGTGCTGGTCCAACCGGGGATTTCGTGCGGCCGCTGCGGCGCGTGCCTGGACGGGCGCGACAACGAGTGTCCGCGCTACGACGTCCTCGGATCGCAGAGCGACGGCGGCTACGCCGAGCTCGTCCGCGTGCCGCTGCAGAACCTCGTGCCGCTGCCGGACGCGATCGGCTATCCCGAGGCAGCGGCTTTTCCGCTCACATTTCTCACGGCGTGGCACATGCTCGTCACACGAGCGCAGATCCGACCTGGCGAGGACGTGCTGGTGCTGGGGGCGGGCAGCGGAGTCGGGCAGGCGGCGATTCAGATCGCGGCACTGCACGGCGCCCGCGTCATCGCCACCGCCGGCAGCGACGAGAAGCTCGTCAAGGCGCGCGCGATCGGCGCCAACGACGTCATCAATCACTCGATCGAAGACATCGGCGACGAAGTGCGGCGCCTCACCGCTAAGCGCGGCGTCGACATCGTGATCGAGCATGTGGGCACCGCAACCTGGGCGAGCAGCCTGAAGTCGCTGGCCAAAGGCGGCCGGCTCGTGACCTGCGGGGCAACCACTGGCCATGACGCAGCGCTGGATCTACGCTTCCTGTTTTCGCGTCAGTACTCGCTCATCGGTTCGTATATGGGCACCAAAGGCGAGCTGCTGCGCGCCGCTCCGTTCTTTTTCTCGGGTCAGCTCAAGCCGGTGGTGGACATCGTCTTGCCGCTTGCCGCGTCTGCCGACGCACAGCAGCGGCTCGAACGCCGTGATCAGTTTGGGAAGATCGTGCTCGAAGTCTGAATTGCGCGGGCTCCGCGCATAAGGCCTACGCGCAGATCAACGAACAGATGCCTGGACCCGAGGCCTCGATGTTAGAAGGTACTTCAGCAATCCTCTCAACGCATCGAGGATGCGCGACGCCAGCGATGACACGAGCGGCGTGACCTGACCGCTGTCGACCGACTCGGCGACTGTGACGGGATCGGTGAGGAGCAGCCAGATCGTCGCGCCGGCGATGATGATCGCAAGCACACCGACGATGCTTACCAGGCTGAAGCTGAGGCTCCCGATCGCCCGGGGGCGTGAGTTGGGCACGTCCATGACTGTGCGCTGGCTGGGATCTTACACCCGCAATGATGGTTGGACGCGCCCGCCCGGTCACAGGTTCCCGAAGATAGTCATAGGTTTTTCGTAAGGAATCTCGCCAGGTAGTAGCCATCGAGGAACTTGAACGGCGCTACGCCCGTGCTGTAGTGACCGCACGGCAACACCGCCACGTCAACCGGCAGGCGGCGCCGTCTGAACTCGTCGACGAGCAGGCGAGAAAGATCCACCGGGAAGGTGAGATCGTACTTCGCGTAGACCAGCAGCGTCTTTCGATCCGCATGCCGATCGAGATACGACCACGGGCTGATCGGCCGCCACACGTCGCGCAGCGCGTCGAGCGTGATGTGTCCATCGAGCCCGACCTTGACATGCGAGGTCGAGACGCCGCGCCACACGACGTCGGCGAAGAACGGCGAGACGTGATTGAGCGCCTGCGCGCGCACCAGCGGTTCGTGCGACGCCGTCAGCATCGCCAGGCACGAGCCAAGGCTGGTGCCGAGCAGCCCGAGCCGGTCGTAGCCCTGAGCGCGCAGCCACCAGAGTGCGCGGCGCACGTCGAGCACGGCCTGACGACAGACCTGCAGCGTGCGGACGACGTTGGCGCTGACGATGAAGTCGGCGCGGGTGAGCTCCGGCGGCATGCGCGCGTCGTGGTAGGGCAGGCTGATCCGCAGCGCGGAGATGCCGAGCCGCGACAGCAGCTGCGCGAGCCCGATGTGGCCCTGCGCATCCGCGTTCCACTGCGCCAGCACCACGACCGCACGGCGCGGGCGGCCGCGTCCGTTCTCGTGAGCGGGAAAAAAGCGCGCCCGTACGACGTTGTTGAGCGGATGCGGCGTCTCGAGCGCACTGGGGAACGTCAGCGTGCCCGACTCGCCGCGCGCGCGCATCGCCCCGTTCGCCGGCGCGAAGACGTAGTCGCGAGTGGGCGCCGGCGTGAAGAACGAATCGGTGTCCCGCATCACCCCGTTGACCCATTCGCGCACCGTGTGGAGCGCATCGGCCGCCGGCGGATGACCGTTGCGCTGAATCCAGTCGAGGCCCCAGTCGAAAGGCCGCACGACCCGCTCGTCACGGCTGATGTCGTGCAGCCGCTGCTCCCAGCGATGGAAGAACCGCGCGATCATGTCCGATCGGAAACCAGCGCCTCGACGGCGCGAGCCACGCGCAGCAGCTGCGGCGTGTGGCCGTGATGCCCCGCAAGCTGAAGTCCGACCGGCAGCCCCGACGCAGTAGTCCCGCAGGGGAGGCTGATCGCGGGATGGCTCGAGAGATTGAACGGCTGGGTGCAGCGCAGCATGATGCTGCGCACCGCCTCGTCGCTGCCCTTGACCGCAACCGTGGCCGCGCCGATCGGCGGCGCCGGGATTGCGAGCGATGGCAAGAGAAGCGCGTCCACACCGTCGAGCGCGCGATCGATCTCGCGCGCGATCACCGTACGGCCGCGCACCGCCCGCACGTAATCCTCGGCGAGCACATGCCGGCCCATCTCGATCCGCAGCCGGACGTTTGGCGTGTACGCGGCGGGCCGGTCCTGCAGCGTCGCCGCGTGATACGCCGCGGCATCGGCAAGCACCAGATGCAGGTAGATCGCCGCCATCTCGGCGGCGTGCGGCAGGGTCACGGTGGCGACCGACGCGCCCGCGGCTCGCAGCGCTTCCACGGCGGCCAGGATCGCGCGCTCCACCTGCTCGTCGATGCGATCGAAGAAGTAGCCGCCCAGCACCGCGAATCGGAGGCTGCCCGCCGCGGTGGATTCGACCGGCGCCGGCTTCTGTCCACGCATCACGTCGTAGAGGAGCGCAGCGTCGCCCACCGAGCGGGCGAGCGGCCCAACGTGGTCGAGCTGCCGGCTCAGCGGCACGACGCCGGCGCTCGGGATCTCCTCCCACCCCGGTTTCAGACCGACGATGCCGCACGCGGCCGCGGGAATCCGAATCGAACCGCCCGTGTCGGTGCCGACCGTTGCGACCGACATACCGGTCCTGACGGCGATCGCCGATCCGCCGCTCGAGCCGCCCGGCGACCGCGAGGGATCGATGGGATGCCGCGCCGCCCCCCAGCCGGAATCCTCGTTGGTCGTGCCGAACGCGAATTCATGAAGGTTCGTCTTGCCGACGAACACCGCTCCGGCGGCGCGTAGCCGCGCGGTGACCGGCGCATCGCGCGGTGCCACGTGGTCGGCGCGCAGGCGTGACGCGGCCGTCGTCGGAACGCCTTCGAGATCGATCAGGTCCTTCAAGGACAGCGGGATTCCATGGAGCGGGCCACCGCCGCGGCCGGCGGCAATGTCCTTGTCGGCCTGACGCGCGTTGGCGAGGGCGGCATCGCCGGTCACAGTGATGAACGCGTTCAGCTTGTCGTTCAACTCGGCAATGCGTCCGAGCGCGTCCTCGGTGAGCCGCTCGGCGCGCACCTCGCCGCGCGCCACTCGCGGCGCGAGCTCCGCAATCGTCTGCTGCATGTCGCCCATCACTCGACGTCCTCGTCGGCGTCATTGCGTCCGGTCGCATCCTCGTTCCAGTCGGCCGCGCGCAGCACCGCCGTCGATTTCGCGAGTCCTTCGAGAAGCGCCGCGAGATCCGGCAATTGCCGCCGAAAGGCATCCATCCGCGCGTCCTCGAGCCATTGTTCGATGGTCATGTTTTCACCGTGATCGTGAGATCGTCGCCGGCGGCGACGAGCAGACCGCCGGGACGCAGCAGTCCGAGCAGGCGCGGCCGCAGCGGTTCATGCGCACCCGGTTCGCCATGCTGGACGATCACGTCGAACGGCCCCGACACCTTGTGCAGGTAGCGGCTCGGGCTGCCGATCATCACCGCCGCGCGATCACCGAGCGCTTCGCTCGTCAAGCGTTCGCGGATTGCCAGCGCGGTACGCTCGTCAGCCTCGAGCGCGATGAGCATGCCGTCGCGCGGCAACGCCCTGGCCACGGCGATCGGCACGTCTTCGTGCTCCGTTCCGATCAGCAGCACGCGCCTTGCGGGCAAGCCGCGTACGAGGATCTCCGAGCACCTGGCTCATCGGGACACCCGATTGTAAGCTTGGCGAGTGCGGCATACCAAAATCATCGCGACGCTCGGACCTGCGTCGGCCGATGACGGCACCATCGAGGCGCTGATGCTTGCCGGCGTCAACGTGATGCGCCTCAACTTCTCGCATGGCGAGCGACACACCCATATCCAAACCATCGGCCGGGTGCGCGACATCGCACGCCGCAGGCGTCGGCACGTCGCCATTCTGCAGGACCTGAGCGGTCCAAAGATCCGGACCGGACCGCTCGAAGACGGACGGCCGATCACCGTTCGAGCCGGGCAGCCGCTCGCCATCGAGCTGAGCGACGGGCCGGGCGGCGCCGGCCGTATCACGACCGGTTACGAACCGCTCTTTCATGCGCTCCAGCCTGGTGCGAGGCTGCTGCTCGACGACGGCCGGGTGGAGCTCGTGGTCGAATCGGTGGATCGCAATCGCGTGCAGGCCCGTGTGGTCGATGGCGGTGAGCTGGGGGAACACAAAGGCATCAACGCGCCGAACGTTCCGCTGCCGCCGGTTGGTCTGACCACGAAGGACGAGGCCGATCTGCGCGCCGGCCTGGCCGGCGGCGTGGACATCGTTGCGTTGAGCTTCGTGCAGTCGCCGGCCGACATCGCGCGCGCGCGCTCGATCAACGCGGAGGCGGGCCGCCCCCGCGTACCAATCGTCGCCAAGCTCGAGCGGCCGGAAGCCATCGAGCGCCTCGGCGAGATCGCCGCGGTCGCGGACGCGCTGATGGTGGCGCGCGGCGACCTGGGCCTGGAGTTGCCGCTCGAAGTCGTGCCGCGAGTGCAGAAGGACGTCCTCCGCGTCGGCGCCGAGCGCGGCGTCCCCGTGATCGTGGCGACGCAAGTGCTCGAGTCGATGCGGAGCGAGCCGCGTCCCACGCGCGCCGAAGTGTCCGATGCTGCGGGCGCCGTGGATTCGTGCGCCGCCGCGATCATGCTGTCGGGAGAGACGGCGGTTGGTGCGCATCCGGTACGAACAGTGGAGGTGCTGAACGCCATCATCACCCACGCCGAAGCCGGGCCGCCGCTCTTTGCGAGAATCGCGCCGCCACGCGACCACAGTGATCACCTTGCCGCGCTTTGTGAAGCGGCCGTGACGCTGTCCTCGCAAAGCGACGCGAACGCGATCGTCGCCCTCACGCGGCAGGGCCGCACGGCGCGCCTGCTCTCGGCGTGTCATCCGGGCGTGCCGGTCTACGCCGCGACCAACGACGAAGAGGTCGCGCGGCGGCTGTGCCTGTGGAGAAGCGTCGAACCGGTCACCGACCCGCTCGATGGCGACGCGGATGCGGTGGCGGCGCGCGTGGTGAACGCCCTGCGTGCAAACCGCGCCCTCCCTCAACCAGCGACGGTGGTGATCGTGAGCGCCAGTCCAGACATCGCCCGGACCGGGGTCAATTTCGTCGCGGTACGGCGTCTGTAACGACTCAGCCATTGCCTTGGCAGGCGTCGCATTCGCGTGCTACGCTTCCCGGCGCAGGGCAGGCTGCACCCCGTCCGCGGGAAGGGATGATCCCACCTGTGCTCGTCACGATTCGAGCATCCTGACCTCTTCTCGCCCTGGGCGGACGCTGGGCCTCGAGGAGAAGTCATGTCTCGTGATCTACCGGCCAATCCCAGCATCGAGCACCTGAGAAAGCAGGCGAAGGACTTGTTGTCCGAACTGCAGCGTGGCAATCCGGCGGCTCAGCTCGCGGATGCGCAGCATGCGCTTGCCCGCGAGTACGGGTTTGCGAGCTGGCCGAAGCTCAAGGCGCACGTGGATTCGCCCAACCCGTTCACTGGCGTGTGGGCGGCCGAGGTGGCGCGCTCGCGGCGGCACCCCGCCAACATGTTCCAGCGGGCAACGATTGAAATTGCCGTCAACGGCGACACGGTAACCATGCTCGACGAGTTCGCCGATGAGACCGGACGTGTCGAAAAAAACAGGAACGTCATCGAAGTCGATGGCGAGGCGCACGTGTCGGACACGGGATACGCGCTGATCGCCAGGTGGGTGGGCGCTCGTCGCCTCGAGACCGTCGCCACCAAGGACGGACAAATGGTCGGAGGTGCGTCGTACGAGGTCGCGCCCGACGGTTCGACGATGACCTTCACCAGCGCCAACGCCGAGTACGTCGTTGTGTTCGATCGCAAGTAGCCGATCGGCGGGTCGCCGGCTGGCCGCGCTGCTCGTGTGTTGCGCGTGTCTGGGTGCTGGCGCGTGCTCGTCAGACGAGCGCGTAACGACGCCAACACCAACGAGCGGTACGCCGCCGCCCTCGACGCCGCGGATCCGCGTGCTCATGCTGACCGCCACCGCAGGGTTTCGTCACGACTCGATTGGCACGGCGAATCAGGTCATGGCCAGCCTTGCGGCGGCGAGCGGCGAATTCAGCGTGACCAGCACCGAACAGGTGAGCGCGATCACCGCGACTGCGCTCGCCGAATACGACGTCCTGTTCTTCGCGCTGACGAGCGGCGAGCTCGACTTCACCAGCGAGCAGAAGGCGGCAATCGTCAGCTTCGTCGCCGGGGGCGGCGGCTTCATGGGCGCTCACAGCGCAAGCGACACGTTGTACGGATGGGCCGACTACGGACGCCTCGTCGGCGCCTATTTCAAGGAGCATCCGTGGACGCAGCAGGGCACCGTGGTCGTCGAGGACCCGTCACATCCGGCGAACAACGGGGTGAGCGCTGGCTTTTCGCTGCTCGAGGAGTTCTACACGTTTCGCGACAACCCGCGCTCCGGCGTGCAGGTGCTCCTTCGCCTCGACGCCGCGTCCGTGGGCGCAAGCGGCGACTTTCCGCTGGCATGGGCCCAGACGTTTGCCAGCGGCCGCACTTACTACAACGCGCTCGGCCACTTTCCGGGCACGTGGACCGATCAACGGTTCCAGCGTCAGCTCACGAGCGCGATTCGCTGGGTTGCCAAACGCAGCTGAATCATCGGTGTGTCGCGCGCTGCATGTCCGCCCTCAGCGAAGAGCTTGGAACAAGCCGTAGACGGTCTACGTCTAGAGATGTAGACTGTCTACGACTATGCCGAGCAAGGAGTTGCCATGCGGCCCAACGAGCGCGACCTTAACGAGGAGATCCGCGGCCATCTGGCCCTGAGCGTGAAGGAACGGATCGAGCGCGGCGAGGATCCCGAGACCGCTCGCCAGGCTGCGCTGAAGGAATTCGGGTACATGCCGGCTATCCGCGAGTCGATGCGCCGCGTCTGGTACAGCCGCTGGTTCGATGCGGCTGAAGCGCTCGCGCGAGACATCCGGTTTGCCTTGCGCTCCCTCGTCCGCGCCAAAGGCCTGACGATCACCGTGGTTGTGACGCTTGCCCTGGGCATCGGCGCCAACGCGGCGATTTTCAGCGTGGTTCGCAGCGTGCTCCTACGTCCGCTCGTCAACCGGGAATCGGATCGGCTGATCTATATCCGGCAGTCCGCCCAGGGTCTCGGCCTCCAAAACTTGACCTTCTCGGTCCCGGAGCTCGACGACTTCAAGTCGCGGGCCACGACCATCGCCGCGTTCGGCGATTTTTCCACCGTCAGTTTCACGTTGATCGGGTTCGGCCACGAGCCGCGGCTGGTCAGGGCCGGGGTCGTCAACGGTTCGTTTTTCGACGTGATGGGACTTCGCCCCGTGCTCGGCCGGCTGTTGACCCCTGCCGATGACGGCCAGGGCGCGGCAGGCGTAGTGGTGTTGACGCACCGTTTCTGGAGAGACGTCCTCAACAGCGATCCGTCCGTCATTGGCCACTCGGTCCGTCTCGGAGGGACGAACGCCGCGACCGTCGTCGGCGTCCTCGAACCATCGGTGCCGTATCCGACCGAGACCGAGATCATCGCGAACATGGTGACGAGCCCGCACCATCTTGGCGCGACGATGCAAACCGATCGCAGGCACCGCATGACGGACCTGTTCGGCCGCCTGGCGCCAGGCGCCACCGTGGAAGCGGCACGCGCCGAGCTCACGAGCGTGCACGCGTCGATGCTCCGCGAGCATCCGGACATGTACTCCGAGCAGGCTCGCATCCAACTGCACGTCAGGAAGCTCCAGGAACAAATCGCGTCACCCGCGCGGACCATCCTCCTCGTGCTCATGGCGGCAGCGGCGGTGGTGTTCGTCATCGCGTGTTCGAATGTGGCGAACCTGATCCTGGCCCGGTCGGTTCGGCGTGAGGGCGAACTGGCGGTGCGTGCCGCGCTTGGCGCGGGCCGCGGCGCGCTGCGACGCACGCTGCTCGCCGAAAGCCTGGTCCTCTGTGCGGCCGGCGCGGGCCTGGGTCTGCTATTGGCGGAGCCGCTCGTGAGTATTGCGGGCCGCTATGCCGCGCGCTTCTCCATTCGCGCACTCGAAGCCACGGTGGACGCCAGCGTACTCTGGCTTGGCGCCGGACTCGCTCTCGTGGCGGCCGTGTTGCTCGCCTACATTCCCCGGCTTCCCTCGGCCGATCGCTCCGGTGGTTTGGGGCTGTCCGGCGGCAGCGTGCGGATCACACCCGGCACGAACCGTCGTCTGCGGATCTTTGCCACGACGCAGATCGCGTGCACCTTTGTGCTGCTGGCCGGAGCCGCCATGCTGATCGCCACGTTGACGGCATTGCAAACCGCGAAGACCGGCTACGACATGCGACAGGTATTGGCGATCGACCTTCCGGGAATAACCGCGCCAGGTTTACCGGACAAGTCTAGGGCAACTGTCATCCGGGAAGTCACTCGACGGGTCGGCGAGCTGCCGGGCGTGGAACGTGTCGCGACGGGAGGGAGCGTGCCCTTTGGCAGCGTGCCCTGGCGCGACCGCGGCAACACACAACTGCAATTTGTTGCCGAGGGCTACCAGCCCGCGAACGGCGAAGACGCGCCGATTGGCCGGTTGCGAATCGTTTCCCCTGAGTATTTCGCAGTGCTCGGCGTTCCGATCGTCGCCGGCCGTGATTTCACAGACAGCGACAGCACCAGCAAGGAAAATGTCGCCATCGTCAACCAGAGCGTGGCGCAGCGGCTGTTCCCCAACGGGGACGCCCTCAACCGGCGCATCACGCCCACCAATCTGGGGACCAATCTTGGCGGTTTTGGCACCGCGCGAATTGTCGGTGTCGTCGCCGATGTGGATGAAGACAACGTCGTGCAAGAGCCGTCGATGATCGTGTACGTCCCGCTTGGCGGCGGCGGCGGCCGTCTGTTTGTACGTGCCGCCGGAGACCCGCGCGCGCTCATCCCGTCGGTGACGCGCACCATCCGACAGGTCTCCGCCGATCAGGCGGTGGAACGGCCCGCCACGCTCGAGGATATTCGCGCCGAAGTCCTGGCGCCGGAGCGATTGAACGCGTTCGTGTTCTCGGCACTTGGCGGCATCGCCCTGCTCATCGCGATCGTCGGCGTCGCAGGCGTGCTGGCATTCTCGGTGAGCGCGCGTACGCGTGAGTTCGGAGTGCGGCTGGCGATCGGGTCAACGACATCGCAGCTCCTGACGCGGGTCCTCAAGGAAGGCGCGATCATCGTCATGGCCGGTATCGCTGCTGGTGCCATGCTCGGCTACGTGTTGATCCGCGTGGCGTCAACTTTTTTGGGGAGCGCGCGCATGCCGGAGGTGCTGCCTGCTGTCGGCGCGGCCGTGATCCTCATCGGCGCGGCGGTGATCGCGTCGCTTATTCCGGCGGCGCGTGCGTCTCGTGTCGATGTCTTACAGGCGCTTCGATCTGAGTAGGGGTTCTCGATACGGCACTACCATCAGCGAAGCCTCAAATCGTCGCCGCATCGTGCACGAGCGCCCCGCGCTCGAAGCGGTCGGGCGCGAAGATCGCGATGTCGAACCTCTCGCTTCGACCGAGTCTCACCAGCTCGGACACGATCTTGCCCGTGGCCGGCGACATCATCAGCCCGTGCCCGCTGAACCCGTTCGCGAAGAGCAGGCCGGGCAGCGCCGGATGTTCGCCGAGCACGGGATTGTGGTCCGGTGTCATCTCGTAGAGGCCCGCCCACGCTTCGACATCGCGCAGCTCGGCAAACGCCGGCACGCGGCGCACGAGCGCGGGAAGAAACTCGTCCTGCCACCGGGTGGTCTGCGGCTCGAAGTTTTCCCCGGTCGGCTCATCCCAATTGGTGAAGGCGACGATGATCCGATCGGGATCGCCCGCGGCCACCGGATCTTCATGCCGCCAGTGGACGCCGCCGGGATCGATCACCATCGGGAAGCGGTACGGCCAGTGTCGCGGCAGCGTCGCGCGAAACAGCATCTGGCGCATCGGTGCCACCGGCACGTGCAACCCTGCGGTGGCGGCAAGCGCGCCCGCCCACGCGCCGGCCGCGTTGACGACGATTGGCGCGGCGATCGACTCGCCGCTTTGCAGCTTCACCCCGGCGGCGCGGCCCGACGCGACCAGAATGCTCTCGACTTCACCGGTGACGAAGTTCACGCCTCTGTGCTCGGCGCCCTTGCGAAATCCGGAAAGGACCTCGCGCGGATTTGCGTAGCCGTCTTCCGGCCCGAAGACCGCATAGATGATGTCGTCGAGCGAGACGTCCGGCAGCAGTTGCTGGAGATCGTCGCGCTGCAGCAGCGCCACGCGCGCGCCGGCGCGCTGCTCGAGCTGATACCGCCGCATCAGTGCTGTCGATGAGGAGACGTCGGCGAGAAACAGGTAGCCGCGCTGACGGAACCAGGCGCGCGCCCGATGCGGACCGATCGAGAACCTCTGATCGAACGTCCGCCAGAACGGCACGCTGTACTGCACCATCTGTACGGTGACCGGCGTGCAGAACTGCTGGCGGATGCCGCCCATCGCGAGGTAGGCGGATGCGCGTCGATACGTCGGGTCGCGCTCGACGACGACGATGCGTCCCGAAAAACCCTCCTCGCGAAGGTGCCAGGCGGCGCTGCACCCGACGACGCTGCCGCCGACGATGACCACGTCTGCCGACGGCGCGGTCATCTACGTTCCCGCAGCGCTTCGTGATCGAGGTAGGCCTTGAGTTCGGCGAGTGCGCGCTGCCAGCCTGCCGCAGTCACTTCGAAGTACCTTTGCCAACGCGCGCTGTCGTCGTCGCCTGTCTGTCGAACGGTGAGACGCGTGATGTGCGGGCTGCCCTGCGGCCGGCACCGCACTTCGAGCGCCATCGGACCGATGGGCTCGCCGTCCGGCGGCTGCCAGAACGCATCGGCGATGAAAAACTCGCTCGTCGGCCGATAGTCGATGACGGTGCCGTGCAGTGCTCCACCCAGCCGGCCGAGCACGTCGTCGCGGTAGTCGGTCGATGCCCACTCGACCGCGAACATGCCGAGCGGTCGCGGCACCGTCACCGAGCGGACGACCTGCCACCAGGCGACGAGATCCTCGGCGGTGAAGAATGCAGCCAGCACCCGCTCCGGTGGCGCCTGCACGATAACGGTGTGTTCGACGTTCAGACGGGACGGCGCCATTCAGTACATCAGGTACGGCTGCTGAAGCTCGCGGAAGCTGCTCACGCCGGTGCGCCACCGCGCGGCGATCGACTCGGCCCGCTCACCTGCGTCGATCGCCTCACGGAACCATGTCGCGCCGGCGATGACGTCGATCGGCTGCTTCTTCTGTTCGTACTCGTACGGCGGAGGCTTCCACGCAAAGCTGGCCGGGTCGGCGGCGCGCATTTCGTCGATCACCGCCATGCCCGTGAGGACCGGCTTGAACGTACGGCGATCGAGGACGTGGATTTGGCATCCGCCGCAGGCGACACGTGCGTGCTTCTGAAACGTCGGCTCGAAAACCACCGGACGGAAATGCGCGCCGGGCAGCTCTCTGGCGTTGAGCGCCGCGGCGAACTGTTCGGCGCGAATCCACGGCGCGCCGACCAGCTCGAAGGGGCGCGTCGTCCCACGCCCTTCGGACGCCTTGGTGCCCTCGATGTGCACCGTTCCAGGAAACACGATCGCGCTGTCGAGCGTCGGGATGTTCGGCGATGGCATCACCCACGGCAGTCCCGTATCGTTCCAGAACATCGTCCGCGTCCAGCCGTCCATCGGTGACACCTCGAGATCCGCGCCAATCCCGAACTGCTGGTTGAAGAGACGCGCGAGCTCGCCGATCGTCATGCCGTGCCGCGTTGGAATCGGGAACAGGCCGACGAACGATTCGCAACCAGGCTCGAGCGTGATGCCCTCGACCTCGAGGCCGCCGATCGGATTGGGGCGATCGCAGACGATCACCTTGATGCCGTGCCGCCGGCAGGCGCGCATGCAGTTGGCCATCGTGTAGGCGTAGGTATAGATTCGCGTGCCGACGTCCTGCAGGTCGATCACGAGCGTGTCGATGCCGTGCAGCATGTCGGCGGTCGGCTCGCGCGTGTCGCTGTAGAGCGAATAGAGCGGGACCTTCTTTTTCGCCGCCGTGCCGAACTCGGCGTGCGGCGTCTCGATCATGTTGTCCTGCACGTCGGATCGAAAGCCGTGCTGCGGTCCGAACAGCGCCGTCACGTGGATCGCGTCGTCTGCCGTGACCAGATCGACTATGTGGCGGAGGTCGTGATCGACGGACGCGGGATTGCTGACGACGCCGATGCGTTGTCCGCGCAGGCGGCCTGAATCGAGCAGGACTGTTGATCCGAGCCTCACGGTCACGTCGGAATTATAGTGTTCGCCATGCAGCTCGCGCGCTGTACTCTCGGCGGCGCCAGACGTCGCGCGCGCCGTCGCGTTTCTCATCACCTGGATCCTGCCGCGCTGGATGGGCGTGGACTGGCTCCCGTACGCGCTGCTCACGTTGCTGCTCGAGTTCGTCGTCATTCACAGCGCCGGCTTCATGGGCAGTGTGATGCTCGAACCCGGCGCGAAGTCTCGCGCACGGCGAAGGTACTGGGGCTGGCGCTGGTCTACACGCTGCTCATCGCGGCCTTTGCCTTCGTGTTCGAGCAGTGGTGGCCGATCGTCGCCTTCTGGTCGCTCACGCTCAACCGGCTCACCGCTGTGTTGTTTCAGACCGCGCCCCAAGGCGTCGAGCGTCAGCGGCTGATGAACGGCTGGGCAACGTCCGGCATTCTCTACATCGTCTGGGTGATCGTCACGGCGTGGCTGCCGTTGCCGCCGCTTGGCTTGTCGCCAGCAATCGTCGCCGATGCGCAGCTGCCAGGCACCGGCGCGTGGGTCGAGGCGCCGCAACGCCTGATCGCCGCCGGCGCCGGCTACTTTCTCTCGCAGGCATACGTCGAGCTGTCGGAGCCGCGTTGGAGCAGGCAGAATTCCACCGCAAGCGCCGGATAGACACGCCGGGCGCGATGCTGTTCAATCGATCCATGCGCTACCAACATGTGGAGAGCCCGATTGGGCCGCTGCTCGTGGCTGGTGATGACGACGGCCTCCGTTTTCTGCTGTTCGAACGCGGCAGGAAACGCGAGAATGCAAGGCCCAACTGGGAGCCAGACCGGGGATCGTTGAAGGAGCCGATCGGCCAGCTCAAAGCGTATTTCGCGGGAAAGTTGCGGGCGTTCGATTTTCCGCTCGCGCCGCAGGGTACGCCGTTTCAGCAGCAGGTCTGGCGCGCGCTCTGCGACATTCCTTATGGCGAGACGACGAGCTACGGCCAGCTCGCGCGGCGAATCGGAAACCCCAACGCCGTGCGCGCGGTAGGGCTCGCGAACGGCTCCAATCCAATCGCCATCATCATCCCCTGTCATCGCGTGATCGGGAGCAACGGATCGCTCACCGGGTACGGCGGCGGGCTGCCGGTCAAGAAGGCGCTGCTGGAGCTCGAGAAAGGGCAGACGCGGCTGATCTGAGATCGCGAACCTGGCCGTTCGCGCGACGAAATGCTACGCGGTCATTCCGCGCGCAGCGCCACCACCGGGTCCACGCGCGCCGCGCGCCGCGCCGGCATCAGCGTCGCGGTGAGCGTCACTGCCGCGAGCAGCAGAGTGACGACTGCAAAAGTCACCGGATCGCGCTGGCCGACGTCCTGAAGGCCCGATCGGAGCAGTTGTCCGACAGCGATCGCGCCTGCGAGCCCCAGCACCGTGCCACAGGCGAGCTGCAGGAACACCCTGCGTAGGAACAATCGAATCACCGACGCCGGCTGTGCGCCGAGCGCCATGCGGACGCCGATCTCGTGCCTGCGCTGCGCAACATTGTGCGAGGTCATGGCAAAGACGCCGACCGCGGCGACGACGAGCGCGACGAACGCGAGCGTTCCAAACCACGTGCTGAACAGCCGGGCAGGAAGCCGCGACCGCGCAAGCGCGGTGTCCAGCGTTTCGATCGCGAAGAGCGGCAGCGCAGGGTCCATCGCGCGCACTTCTTCCCGCAGGGTCGCGCTGGCAGCGTCGATGGGGCCTTTCACGATGATCGCGGCACGACCCTCGGGCGCCGGCTCGGCCTGAAGCGCGGCATACACGATCGGCCTGAGCTCCGGCGCCGGTCCGAGGTGCGGCAGCGCGCGGGCGACGCCGACGATCGTGTACAACACGCCAGCAGCGCCAAGCCGGATTCTCCGGCCAGTCGGATCCGCGTCCGGGAAAAAGCGCGACGCGAAGCGCTCATCGACGACGGCGCCTTCCTCGCCGGGCCGCGGCGTCGGCGGCGGTGATGGCGCGCCCTCGCACGATTGGCAGGTTCAACAACTCGAAGTAGTTGGTTCCGGTCAGCATGTACGAGACAAGCGGGGGCCGCTCGTCCGGCGCGGCGGCGACGCCGTCGATGAAGAGCTCGCGTGTCGGCGCACCGAACTCGAGCGGCACGTGGCTCGCCATCGTCACGCCCGAGAAGGTCGTGATTGAAGACAGACGCTGGTTCAATTGCTCGAGGAACCGCTTGCGCGCGTCAGGCGTGCCGGTACTTCTGCACCGGCAGCGCCAGACGCATTGTCACGACGCCGGACGTGTCGATCACCATGTCCTGCCGATAGCGCTCGAGAAACTCGCGCCACAGCAGCCCGGCGCCGCTCAACAACACCATCGTCAGCGCCAGTTCGGCAGTCAGGAGCACGCTCGCCCAGCGATGGCCGCGGACGCTGCCGCCGGACCGACCGGCTGTCGTCCTTCAGCGTCTCGTTGATGTCGGCCTTCGAGACCTGCCAGGCGGGCAACAACCCAAAGCCAAACGCGGATGCGAACGACAGCAGCCCGACGAATGCGTACACCAGCGCGTTCGGGCTGACGTCCACCCAGTAGGGACGATTGCACGCCGGCGCCCACTCCCGGCTGGATCGGCTCGAACGCAACCGCGATCTCGTTGACGCCGTAGAGGGAAAGCGCGAACCCGACCACGCCCCCGAGCGCAGCAATCAGCAGGCACTCGATCAGCAGCTGGCGAACGATGCGAAAGCGCGTCGCGCCGAGCGCGGTGCGCACGGCGATTTCCCGCGAGCGGTTGACCGAGCGCGCGAGCAGCAGGTTGGCGAGGTTCGCGTAGGCGATGAGCAGCACGAACGCGACCGCGCCCACCATGTGCTCAACATCGGTTTCGGCACTTTCGGGTAGATCTCGCGCAGCTGCCCGACCCACACGCGGCGAGCTCCGTGTTCGTCGTCGGGTATGCGTCCGCCAGCCGGGCGGCAATCGCATCGAGATCGGCGCGCGCCTGCGGCAATTCCACACCCGGCTTGAGACGAGCCGACGACACCCAGGTTGCGCGTCGACGCGCGCGGCTTCGCGCTGCTCGGCGCGGAGGACATGCGCCTGCCACACCTGATCGATGAACGGATACTTGAACCCGGCCGGCATCACGCCGATGATCGTCGCCGGCACATCGTTCATCGCGGACGCTGCGCCCGATCACCGACGCGATCGCCGCCGTAGCGGGTCTGCCAGACGCAGTAACCGAGCATCACGACGGCCGGCGCGCCCGGCCCGTCGTCTTCGGCAACAAAGTCGCGGCCCAGAATCGGCGCCCGGCGAAGCAGCCGGAACGTGTTTGCGGTGACGTAGCTCCGCGGTCAAGCGATCGGAGGCGCGCCGTCATCGCTCAGATTCATCAGCGCCGTTGGCGTTCGCGGCGATGCCTTCGAATGCGGTGTTCTGCTCGCGCCAGTCGCGCAGGTCGGGGTATGACGCCGCGACCGTGGACCCACGGGCGTCGCGAAGGTTGATGGCGACCAGGCGATCGGGTTCGTCAAACGGCAGGTCGCGCAGGAACACGCGTTGATGATCGAAAAGACCGACGTGTTGAGGCCGATGCCGAGACCGAGCGCGACGACCGCGGCGATGCGTGAAGCGGCGGTCCTTCGCGAGGAGGCGCACCGCGAGCCGAATGTCCTGCCCGAGGCCGCGCATCTTACGGCTCCTTCGGCGGTCTTCGTGGCCGGCTGCCAGCGACGCCTGACGCAGCGCCGCCGCGCCGAGCAGTCCGCCCATGCCCATCGACTCGACGGCGCTGCTCGGCACCAGCATCAGCGCGCCCTTCTCCTTCAGCCCTTCGTAGAGCATGTTCATCGCCCGCAGGTGGAGCGCGGTGGGGTTGTCCTGATACGACTTCGCCGCTTCGTGGAACGAGTGCGCGATCTCCATCTCCGCCTGCCCGAGGATGATGCGCGCCTGCTTCTCGCGCGCCGCCTGCGCCTCGCGCGACATCGCGTCCTGCAGCGCGCCGGGAATGACGACGTCGCGCATTTCGACCGACGACACGGTGACGCCCCACGGGATTCGATCGCTGATCGATCAGCTGCTGCAGCTCGCGACTCGATCCGCTCGCGCCCGCGCAGCAGCTCGGTGAGCGTCGTGCGGCCGATGATGTCGCGCAGCGCCGTCTGCGCCGCCCAGCTCACCGCGCTGCGAGTAGTTCTGCACTTCGAGCGCGGCTTTCTGCGCGTCGTGAACCATCCAGAAAAGCACCGCATCGACGTTGACCGGTACGGTGTCGGACGTGAGCGTCTGCTCGGCGGCGAAGCTGGTGGTGATCGTGCGCTGATCGATCCATTCGCGGCACCGTGTCGACGAACGGAATGATCCAGAAGAGGCCGGGTCCGCGCAGCCCGATGAATCGGCCGAGCCGCAGGACCACGCGCGCGTTCCCACTGCTGGCGACCCGCGGCGCCTGCATCAGCACCAGGCCGAGCGACCAGCGCCGCGATCATGACCAGGGGCGACGGTGTCCAGGTGGCGACGCAATGCCGACCGCGCCGACGAGTGACCGAGCAGGACGAGGATCGCGATCACGTTGACCCGCGACGTCCCGTGCATCCTCGCGTTCGCGAACGACGACTCAAGCATGATCGAGCTCATGATTGTCCTCCTGTTGACGTACGGCGTGTGACGGCGTCGACGACTTCGTCGACGGTGAGACCGGCGGCGGCGGCGTCCGCCAGCACGCGGGTGACGAACGCGCGCAGCCGGCGATCGTGCTCGCGCGGCGGGTGCGCCTGCGCCGGGCGTCGCCGTGACAAACGAGCCGACGCCGCGGCGCGTTTCGATCACGCCGCCGCGCTCGAGCTCGGTGTAGACGCGGGCCACCGTATTGGCGTTGACCCTCAGCTCGACGGCGAGCTGCCGCACGGTCGGAAGCTGGTCGCCCGGCCGCAGCCGGCCCGACGCAATCGCCGCGCGCAGGCCGCGTTCGAGCTGCGCGTAGATCGGCGTGGCGTCGCGAGTGTCGATGGCGACGATGCTCACAGTGATTGCTCTATTGTATTAGTTCATTAATACAATCGGTGTCAAGCCCTGGTTGCAGACGAGGAGCAGGATGAGCCGGGTCGGACGCCGCTATCATGCTGACGCGACGCGACTTTCTCGCCACCAGCCTTGCGCTGGGCGCCTACCCGCTGCTCGGCCGCGCGCAGACGCACCGCCGAATCGCGTCTTCCGCCACGGCGTGGCGAGCGGCGATCCGCTGAGCGACCGCGTCATCCTCTGGACCCGCGTGACGCCGCCCGGCGCGCACGCCCGGCGAGATCGAGGTCGAGTGGACCGTCGCGCGTGACCCGAGACATGTCACGCGTCGTCGGGCGCGGCACGACACGCACGTCCGCGGCGCGCGATTACACCGTCAAGATCGACGCGAGCGAGGCTCGAGCCCGGGAGCGACGCTATTACTACCGCTTTGCGCCGCGCGGCGAACAGTCGCCGATCGGCCGCACCCGAACGCTCCCGCGCGGCAGCGCCACACGCGCGCGCTTCGCGCTGACCTCGTGCGCCAATCTGCCGTTCGGCTATTTCAACGTCTATGCCCGCATCGCGGAGCGCGCCGATCTCGACGCCGTGCTGCACCTCGGCGACTACATCTACGAGTACGCCAACAACCGAACTACGGCAACCGCCAGGCGTGGGTGACGGCACGCCGTTCGGCCGCATGCCCGCGCCCAATCGCGAGCTGCTGGCGCTCGACGACTACCGCGCCCGCTACGCGCAATACCGCGAGGATCCCGATCTGCAGGAAGCGCATCGCCAGCACCCGTTCATCGTGATCTGGGACGATCACGAGATTCGCCAACAACGCCTGGCGCGGCGGCGCCGGACAATCACAACGCTGGCGAGGGCGCGTGGCGCAGCGCGGCGGCGGCGGCCGAACAGTGCGTGGCGCGAGTGGATGCCGGTGCGGTGACGACGCCCGAGGTGGCGCGCGCATGTATCGCCAGATTCACATTCGGCGGGCTCGCCGACCTGTTCATGCTCGACACGCGCGTCGACCGGCCGGGATCAGCAGGCCGCCTCGGCCAAGGACGTCGCGGCGATCGACAGCGCGTCGCGGCAACTGCTCGGGCACGACGCAGGAGCAGTGGCTGTTCAGTGGGTTGCACGAATCGGTCCGCGAGAAGCGGCCGTGGCAGATTCTCGGACAGCAAGTGATGTTCGCGCCGCAGGCGCCGCCTGGCAGCCCGCGGGAAATCCGACACGTGGGACGGCTATCGCGCCGCGCGCGGCGCGCGTGTTCGACGCGGCGGCCGAGCGCCGGCGTGCCGCATCTGGTCGTCTTCACCGGCGACGTGCA
The DNA here is from genome assembly GCA_963807105.1 of uncultured Acidobacteriota bacterium. GTDB lineage: Bacteria > Acidobacteriota > Vicinamibacteria > Vicinamibacterales > UBA2999 > DASPWV01. The sequence goes on from CAWEAM010000006.1 coordinate 183,116, forward strand.
CAGCTCGTGGGCCTACGACCTGGCGCGCGATCCGTTCGATCCCGCGAAATACGATCCGCAGACCGGCCGCGGTGCGATCGGGACGGAAATCGTGACGCCGGCGGTAACCTCGCCAGCGCGCATGACGCCGGACCGGCTCGCCAGCGCTCCGCGCATCGCGGCCGCACCTCAAATTCCTCGAGGTGGAGCCATCGCGGCTACGCGGTCGTGGATGTCACGCGCGAGCGACTGCAGGCGGATTGGTGGTTTGTTCCGACGATCGCGGAGCGCACGACTGCGCAAACGCGCGCGAAGACGCTGGTGACCGAAGCGGCCGCACAGCCCCGGCTGGTCGAGGTGGGAGGTGCCAGTATAATTGCCAGTATAAATGCAGCGGACTGACGTCGGGAATCCGAACTACTATCCATCGCGTCGTCGATTGCCAGTGGGCGTGTCCCGCGCACACCAATGTGCCCGAGTACATCCGCCTGATCGCGCAGGGCCGATATACCGAGGCCTACATGGTCAACCGGCGACTCGAATGTGTTTCCGGGCATTCTCGGCCGCACCTGCGATCGGCCCGTGCGAGCCCGCGTGCCGGCGGACCCGCGTCGACGGCAAGCCGGTGGCGATCTGCCGGCTGAAGCGCGTCGCCGCCGACAACAAGGACGGCGATATCACCGCGCTGCTGCCGTCGATTCCGCTGCAAAAGAACGGCAAGAAGGTCGCGCTCATCGGCGCGGGTCCGGCTTCGCTGACCGTGGCCAACGATCTGATGCCGCATCGGTTATCACGTGCACGATCTTCGAAAAGCTGCCGCGCCCCGGCGGTTTGATGCGCATCAACATTCCGGCCTTCCGGCTGCCCGAAACCGTGCTCGACGAGGAGATCGGCTACATCGTCAACATGGGCGTCGAGATGCGCTACGACACGCCCGGTCGACAGCCTGAAGGCGCTGCGTCGACTCGAAGGAGTTCGACGCGGTGTTCGTCGGGAGCGGCGCGCCGAAGGGCAAGGAGCTCAATATCCCGGGCCGCCACGACACCGATCAGATTTTCATCGGCATCGAGTGGCTCGAGTCGATCCACTTCGGTCATGTCGATTCGGTCGGCAAGCGCGTGCTGATCATCGGCGTCGGCAACACCGCGATGGATTGCTGCCGCTCGGCCAAGCGGCTCGGCGCCACCGACGTCAAGGTGATCGCGCGCAAGACGCGCAAGTACTTCAAGGCGTCGGCCTGGGAGCTCGAAGACGCCGAGGAAGAAGGCGTCGAGATCCTCGAGAATCTTCAGCCGGTGCGCTTCGTCATCGAGAACGGCATGCTCACCGGCATGGAGTTCGATCAGTTCAAGTCGGTCGAGATCGACGGCAAGCTCCAGCAGGAGACCATCGGCCGCATCATCGATCCCGTGCGACAGCGGTGGTCCTCGCGATTGGTCAGGACAACGCGTTCCCGTGGATCGAGCGCGACATGGGGCTCGAGTTCGACAAGTGGGACATGCCCGTCGTCGACAAGAAGACGTTCATGGCGACGCGCCCGGGCGTGTTCTTCGGTGGCGACGCCGCCTTCGGTCCGGCCAACATCATTTGGGCGGTCGAGCACGGCCATCAGGCGGCGATCTCGATCGCACAACTACTGTCAGGGCGTGGCGGTGGACGACCGTCCGCCGCATCGGCGGGCTGCTCTCGAGCACGAAGATGGGGCTGCACGAGTGGGCCTACAGCAACAACTACGACTCCGTCGCAGCGCGTGAAGATGGTGCACGTCGACATGCCGCACCGCTTCCAGAACATGACGATCGAGGTCGAGAAGGGCTTCTCGGCGGAGCAGACCGACGTCGAAGTCGAGCGTTGCCTCAACTGCGACATCCAGACGCACTTTACCGATCAGCTCTGCATCGAGTGCGATGCCTGCATCGACATCTGCCCGACCGATTGCCTGACGATCGCCCCCAACGAGGACGAGCCGCGAGATGGAGCAGCAGCTCACGCGCGCCGCGCATCAATCCCGACCAGCCGCTGTTTGTCTCCGGTCCGCTCAAGCAGACCGGCCGCGTCATGGTCAAGGACGAAAACGTCTGCGTGCACTGCGGGCTCTGTGCCGAGCGCTGTCCGACCTACGCGTGGGACATGCGCAAGTTTGTCGTCGAGATCCCGTACGCGGGCGAGCAAGACAGATCTCGGATCCGGTGCCTGCGCGGCGCGTAAGGAATCACGCGGACCTCCGGAGTTTCGCGATTCGGTTACGAATGATGGATCGCACCAACGATTTCGCGTTCAAGATCGCCACGGCCAACGGCACGGGCTCGGCTTCGGCCAACGGTCTGATCATGCAGGCCATCTTCCGCATGGGCGTGCCGGTGACCGGCAAGAACGTGTTCCCGTCGAACATTCAGGGCCTGCCGACGTGGTACGAGATTCGCGTCAGCAAGGACGGCTACACCGCGCGCACGCCGCACTTCGATCTGATGGTGGCGCTCAATGCCGGCGACCTATGCCAAGGACGTCGCGGAAGTGCGCGTCCGGCGGCTGGCTGCTCTACGACTCGAGTTGGCCGCTCGACGATCGGCTGAAGCGGCCCGATGTCACCTATCTCGGCGTGCCGCTCGCGGAGATGTGCAACGCGACGCTTCAAGGGTGTGCGCGAGCGCATCCTGATGAAGAACATCGCCTACGCCGGCGCGCTGGCGGCGCTGCTCGACATGGACACCGATGTCATCCGCGTCCTGCTCAACGAGAAATACGGCGCCAAGCAGGCGCTGATGGATTCGAATCGAGAAGGCAGTCGATCTCGGCTACAACTACGCGAAGGAGAATTCAGTTGCCCGCTGCCGATCCATCTGGCGAAGATGGACGCCACCAAGGACTTCGATTCTGATCGACGGCAACACGTCGGCGGCGCTCGGGTGCCTCTATGCCGGCGCCACGGTCGGCGCGTGGTATCCGATCACGCCAGCGACGTCACTGATGGAGGCGTTTGCCGGCTTCTGCAAGAAGTACCGCCGCGATCCGGAGTCGAAGAAGAGCCTTGCGTGCATCGTTCAGGCCGAAGACGAGCTCGCGGCGATCGGCATCGTGATCGGCGCGGCGTGGGCCGGCGCGCGCGCGTTTACGCCGACTGCCGGTCCAGGCATCTCGCTGATGAACGAGTTCATCGGCCTCGCCTATTACGGCGAAGTGCCGGCGGTGGTGTTCGACGTGCAGCGGACCGGCCCGTCCACCGGCATGCCGACGCGCACGCAGCAAGGCGACCTGATGACGTGCGCCTACGCGTCGCACGGCGACACGCGGCACATCTGCCTCTATCCGGCCGATCCGCGCGAGGCGTTCGAGTTTGCGGTCAAGGCCTTCGATCTCGCCGATCGCTTCCAGACGCCGGTGTTCGTGTTGAGCGATCTCGACATCGGGATGAACGACTGGATGGTGCCGAAGCTCACGTGGGACGACAGCTATCGGCCCGACCGCGGCAAGGTGCTGTAGCGCCGAGGAGCTCGAACAAGGCGAAGAACTTCTATCGCTATCTGGATGTCGGACGGGGACGGCATCCCGTATCGCTCACTGCCAGGCACACATCCCAAGGGCGCGTTTTTCACCCGCGGCTCGGGGCACAACAAGTTTGCGGGCTACACCGAGGACGCCGAGGAGTACACCGAGGTCGTCGATCGTATTGCAGCGCAAGATTCAGAACGCGACGCGGGCAGTGCCCGCGCCGATCATTCAGCTCAAGCCGGGCGCCAAGATGGGGCTGCGTCACCGTCGGCGGCTGCCACGCGGCGTGCGTCGAGGCGATGGACCTGCTCGCGGAGGAAGGCGTCACGCTCGACTACATGCGCGTGCGCGGCTTCCCCTTCGGCGAGGACGTGCGCAAGTTCCTCGACTCGCACGAAGTCAACTTCGTCGTCGAGCAGAACCGCGACGCGCAGCTGCGCAGCCTGCTGATGTTGGAAACCGGCGTGCACATCGACAAGCTCGAGTCGGTGCGCTACTACGGCGGATTCCCGATGAGCGCGCACCACGTGATTTCGGGAGTCAAGAGCCGGATCGAGAGAGCGGCGTAGTGTAGTGGCGGGGCTTCCGCCCCCGCCGTGGATTCACCATGACGTACATCGCAAAACCCAAGGTCTACCACCCGTCGCTGCAGAAGAACGAGATCGGTCTGACCGGCGCGACTACGAGGGCACGATCACCACCCTCTGCGCCGGCTGCGGTCACGACTCGATCACCGCTGCGATCATCCAGGCGTTCTGGGAGCTCTCGATTCCGCCGCACCGGGTGGCCAAGCTTTCGGGCATCGGCTGCTCGTCGAAGACGCCGGCGTATTTTCTGCGCGAAGCGCACGGCTTCAACGGCGTCCATGGCCGGATGCCGGCGCTCGCGACCGGCGCCAACGCCGCCAACGGCGATCTCACCTACATCGGCGTCTCGGGCGACGGCGATTCGCTGTCGATCGGGCTCGGCCAGATGTGCCACGCGATCCGCCGCAACGTGAACCTGCTGTACGTGCTCGAGAACAACGGCGTCTACGGCCTGACCAAAGGACAGTTCTCGGCCTCGGCCGATCCGGGATCGAAGAGCAAGAAGGGCGTGGCGAACACGATGGAAGCGATCGACGGCGCGCTGCTGGCGATGACGCTCGGGGCCACGTTCGTCGCGCGCAGTTTCTCGGGCGACAAGGCGCAGCTCGTGCCGATTCTCAAGGCCGGGATCAAGCACCGCGGCTTCGCGTTCATCGACGTGATCTCGCCGTGCGTCACCTTCAACGATCACGAGGGCTCGACCAAGAGCTACGCCTACACCCGCGAGCACGACGTCGAAGTCGTGCAGGCCGACTTCATCGGCCCGCACGAGGAGATCACCGTCGAGTACCAGGAAGGCGACGTCAAGAACGTGATGCTGCACGAAGGCGGCTGGGTGCGTCTGCGCAAGCTCGCGGCCGACTACGACCCGACCGATCGCGACAAGGCTTACGCCTACGTGCGAGAGCGCCAGCGCGCCGGAGAGGTGCTCACCGGGTTGCTCTACATCTCGCCCGTCTCGCGCGACATGCACGAGCAGAGCGGCACCATGGACCGCGCGCTCGTGGAGGTGCCATACGAGAAGCTCGCGCCGGGGGCGGCGGAGTTGGAGAAGCTGCAGGCAGAGTTTCGTTAGCTGGTGCCTGCAGTGCCTTGGGGCGCTGCCATTTGTCGTGGCGGGGCTTCAGCCCCGGCTCGTGCGCCCAGGGCGAACTCGCTACGGCACGATCGCCATCGCCCGCAACGGCGCGCCGCTCCCACCTTTGATCTTCATCGGCAGCGCCACAATCCAGGCACCCTTCGCCGGAAGCCGATCGAGGTTCGTCAGGTTCTCGAACGCCGGGATGTTCTTGTCGTAGAGGGTGCGGTGCGATTCGTAGAGCGTCGACTGTCCATAGTCGATGCTCGCCGTGTCGATGCCAATCGCCTTGACCGGCCGGTTGGCCACGATCCAGCGCGCAGCGTCGGGGTGCAAGCCGGGAAAGTGCAGTTTGGCCACGGCCTGTTCGCCGCGTTCCGCCGTTCCGAGATAGCGCGCCGCGTCGGGCCAGTGGCGCGAGAAGCCGGTGCGCAGCAGCAGGATGGCGTCGCGCGGAATCGCGCCGTTCTGCTGCTCCCAACGCTGGAGATCGTCGGTCGTGACCTGATAGTCGGCGTTCCGGTTCGACGGCTCCGTGATGTCGATCACCAGCGCGGCGCCCACCAGGTTGTCCAGAGGCACTTGATCCGCCGATTGGCGTCCCTGCGCGAAATGCACCGGCGCATCCATGTGCGTGCCGCCATGCTCGGACGTGAAGAAGTTGTTCGAGGCGTAGTAGTAGCCCGCCGGCGTCATCCCGTCGGCCACCTTATCGAGACGAAACCTCTCGGCGGTCGGCCAGAAGATCGCCCCGGCCTCGTAGGCGTGCGATAGATCGACGAGCGTCCCGCGCGGGAACACAGACGCTGGAGCCAGAGCGGCTGTGGGCGCCGCCGTGGGCGTCGGCGGCGCGTCGGTGCAGGCGGCAGTAACGATCGCGAAACAGAGAATCGGGAGGAGGCGCGTAGAGAGCATAGAGCCCACATTATCTGCGGGTTCAGGGCGCGAACCGCAGCCGCGGCACGCGCCCCGACCCCGCAGTGTGCCAAGCACCCACCCTACCGCTGGCTCGTCGTCTCCGTGCTCGGCAGCGTGAACGCGAGGTACTCGCCGGGGTAGTTCCCGCCGCTCACGGCGACGATGATGTACTGCTTGCCGTTGAGGCTGTAGGTCATCGGCGATCCGCTTTGCGGCGCGGGCATGAACACCGCGCCGACCTGCTGACCCGTCTTCTTGTCGTACCCGCGCAGCATCGCCCCGCGCGGATGCTCCGGCGTCGTCGTCACTTGTGGATCGCCCATGATTACCAGCGTTTTGGTGACCAGCAGGCCCACACCGGATGTGCCTGTCTGCCCGGTCTTCGGGATGGTCAGCCCCTTGAGCAGCGGATGGTTGCGCAGATTGTCCGGCGTGTCGCCGTGCGGCGTTTGCCACAGCAGCTCACCGCGATCGAGATCGATGGCCGCAAGCAAACCGTACGGCGGCTTGACCATCGGCAGCCCCTGCACGGTAAGGCCCTGCGCGGCGCTGGCAATGGCCGCGGTGTTCGCCGGGGCTGCGGGCTGTGGGGCCCGCGCCTCACGCGCACGCTCCGCGGCACGCGGCGAGTCGGCCGCACAGCAGTCGCCCGGACCGAGCACCTCGCGGAACGGCTGGCCGCCAAGCCCCGACACGTAGGTGATGTCGGAGAAGCCAGTCGGGGGCGCCACCAGTGAGCGCGAGCTCGGCGTGTTGCCGGCGGGCGCAAAGACGATGTGCAGCTCGGGATCGTAGCCGCCACCCGGCCAGTTGGTCGCCGTGCCGGCGCTGATCGCGCCCCACACCCCCTCGACGTTGCCGAGAAGCGGCGGCATGTAAACGCTCGGTTCGTAGCGATATCGCTTCATCCGCTCGAGCGCTTCGGCGCGGAGGTCGGGAGTGAAGTCGATCAAATCGTCCGGCAGCTTGAGCACGTTGCGGTTGTAGCGCAGCTTGTCGGGCGGATGCGGCTGCGTCGGTGCATACCATTCGCCGGGGATGTCGCCTTTCGGCACCGGCTTCTCTTCGATCGGCCAAATCGGCTCGCCGGTGACGCGATCGAAAACGTAGAGCCACCCCTGCTTGCTCGGCACCGCAACCACTTTGCGCGGTTGGCCCGCGACGTTGACGTCGGCCACGATCGGCGTGGACGACATGTCGTAGTTCCAGAGCGGGTGATGGACGAACTGGAAGTGCCACTTGCGCTGGCCGGTCTTGAGATCGACGCACACCAGGCTCTCGGCAAACAGGTTGTCGCCCGGACGATGCCCGCCGAAGAAATCGGACGAGGGCGTTTCAACCGGCAGGTAGACGAGCCCGAGCTCCTCGTCCACGGTGATTTGCGTCCACACGCCGACGTTGCCGTTCGACGCCCACGATTCGTTCTGCCACGTCTCGTTGCCGAACGATCCCGGCCGCGGGATGGTGTCGAACTGCCAGAGCTGCTTGCCGGTGCGCGCATCGAACGCCCGCACCAGGCCCTTGGTGTTGTCGTGCGTTTCCACGGTCGCGCCTTCGCGCATCGCCGATCCGATGATGAGCACGTCCTTGACGACGAGCGGCGTCGAGTGGATGCCGATCTCTCCGGTCTCGAGATCGATCTGGCGCCCGCGGCCTTTCACCACGCCGACCTTGAGATCGACGACGCCCTTGTCGCCAAACGTCGCTACCGGCTGCCCGGTCTTCGCGTTGAGCTCGACCAGGCGGAACCCGGTCGTGACGTAGACGATGCGCTCGTCGCCTTTGCCGTCGGTCCAGTAGGAGACGCCGCGGCCGGAAAGCTGGCGCGGCGAGACGGCGGCGCGCTTGCCTTCGCGCATGCTGTGCACCCACAGCAGCTCGCCGGTCTTAGGATCGAGAGCGATCACCGAGCGGCGCGTGCCGCCCGTGGTGTAGAGCACGCCGTTGACCATCAGCGGCGTGCCTTCGAGCTTGAACTCCGGATAGGTTCCGAGGTTGTCGGTCTTGAACCGCCACGCGACTTCGAGCTTGCCGAAGTTCGACGCGTTGATCTGATCGAGAGGGGAGTAGCGGGTGCCCTTGATGTCCGCGGTGTAATGCGGCCATTCACCTTTGGCGGTGCTGGGCGGTCCGCCGCCCTGGCCCGCGAGGCGAGGCGCGCTAAAGACGAAGAGCACGGTCAGCAGAACGAACGCCGGGAACACGCGCGCGAGACGCTTCGACATGTGCCGTTCCTTTCATCGCGCCGTGCACGACGGCGCCATCACATGACAAGTCCGGCCGCTGGTGAGGTGCGGGATTGTAGATCGAACTGGCATCGGCGATGCGGGATTGGCGAGCTCGGCGGCGGCAGCGAATCAACCCCGGGCTCAGCCGCGCAAACGCGATGGCCAGAGCGCGAAAACCCAGACCGGAAAGAACAGCACCAGCTCCACGACCGAGACGATGAACCCGTAGAAGGAAAAGAACGCCAGGCCGATCGGCGCCACCGGAATCGGGGTCCACGGCAAGAAGTAACGGGTCCTGTCGAGCGGCCACAAGAACGCGCAGCCGAGTCCCCCATTGGTCATCATGTCGAGGAGCGGATGGCTCAGCAGCACGGCGGCGGCCACGACGAACGTCCGGCCTGGCGGCGCTCCCAGCATCCGTGCCAGCGCAGCCAGACACGCGGCGCCGGCGACGGCGAAGCCGAGCGAGTGGGTGAAGCCGCGATGGCCGAGGATGCTGCTGTAGGGGACGCCAAAGGTAAACGCGATCACGTCGGCGTCGGGCAGCAGCGACAACGCCGACCAGAAGACTGCGGCGTTCAGTGTCGGCAGGGTCGCCAGCGGCCGCCGCGGATTGTGGTGCAGCCGTGCGGCAGCAATACCGAATGCGACGTGGCCGATGCTCGCCATTCGCTCGCGACCAGTTCACGCCCAACGCGCTCGCGCGTGCCGGACGCTCATCGCCGTTTCTTCGCACTCGAGAGAAGCTGCGGATGCATCTCGCCGCGTGCCGACATCGCGATCAGGGCGTCGAGGCGCTGCCGCCGCGTCTCTTCCTTCTTGGCGCTCAGCACCCACCACGTAATGGTCTTGCGATAGGACGGAATCTGCGCCTGGAAGAACGACCAAGCCTTCTTGTTCTTGCTGAAGCGGCTCGCGTAGGGCTCCGGCAGCTCCTGCGGGCGCTGCTCGTAGGAGTAGATGGCCGACCGGTACTCGCGGCGCTTGCCGAATGCCTCGCGGCCGGCGGCCAGCATCCGTCCCTCCTTTTCGAGGACGGCAATGCGCTTGATGTTGACCGCGCTCCACACGCTTCCCGGGCGCCGCGGCGTGAAGCGAATCATGTAGCTCTCATCGCCGAGGCTCTTGCGGATGCCGTCGATCCAGCCCACGCACAGCGCCTCGTCCACCGATTCCGGCCAGGTAATGCTCGGCTTGCCGGTGTCGCGCTTGTAGAAGCCGACCCAGAGCTCCGTCGCCGACTCGTGGTTCTTCGCGAACCACTTGCGAAGAGCGAGCGGCGTGGCGAAGAACGTCGGCGCCATTGCAAATCGATTGTAGCCGGAGGCGGTCCGCGGCCACACGTGGGTGAGACGTATGACCGCGTCCGGAAGAAACCTACTCGGCGCGCAGTCCCTCCACCGGATCGACGCGCATCGCCCGGAGCGCGGGCGGCACGCATGCAACGATCGCGGCGGCGACGAGGAGGGCACTGGCGATCGCGGTCGATCCCATGTCGCCCGGCGTGACTTCGTAGAGGACGCGCGTCAGCGCGGCTTCTGCGATCCGCACCAGCACGATGCCGACGAGCAATCCGGCGCCGATCAGCACGACGCTGTGCCGAAGCACGAGATTGCCGACCGCGACGGGGCGCGCGCCAAGCGTGAGCCGGATCGCGAGCTCACGCGTGCGCAGCGCGACCGACCAGGAGAACAGTCCATAGACGCCGAGTGCGGCAAGTAGAGCGGCGAGCCCGCCGAAGAAGACGAGGATCGTCATCAGCAGGCGCGACTGCGCCGTGCGGCCACCGAAGCGTTCGCCCCACGTTTGTGCCCTGGCCATCGGCACGCTGGGCGCGGCATTGCGCAGCGCCGACCTCACTGCCGCCATCGCCGTGCTCGTCTCGCTGGCGCGCACGGTAATGAACAGTTCGCGAAACGGGAACTGCTTGGTGGTGAAGTAGACCGCCGGTTCCACGCTCTGCCCCAGCGGCACGTTGCGAACGTCCTTCACCACGCCGACTATCTCGAAGCGGCTCGGCGGCAGCGGCGGCAGTGGCGGCTGGCCCGGCGGCGGCGCCGGACGCGCGCGCTTCAGATTGAGGCCGAGCGGACCGATACCCGTCGTCGTCGTCAGGAAGATGCTCCCAGTCGTGGGCTTCCCGCTCAGGAATCGTCTGGCGAACGATTCGTTGACGATCACGACGGACGCGCCCTCGATGCCGTCCTGCGCGGTGAACGATCGGCCTGCGGCCATCTGCGCACCGAGCGACTCGAAGTAGCCGTCGCTCACGCTGTGATACTGCGCCTGCGGCGCATCTTCGGGCCGACCGGGCGGCGGGTTGCCTTCGATGAGGAACGGCCCGCGCCAGCCGACTTCGAGCGGCAGGAAATTGCCAGCGCCGGCCGCAATCACGCCGGGCTGCAGCCGGATCTGGTCGAGGATCGCGGCATGCGTGTCGGACACCACGCGCCAGCTCGCGTAGTTCGTGCCAGACAACTGCACCGTCGTCGTCAGCACCGAATCGGCGCTGACGCCGGTTGGCGTGCTCGTCATCTTCGACACGGTGCGCACGAGCAACGCCGAACAGACGAGTAGTGCGCACGCGAGCGCCACCTCGCCGGCGACCAGAACCGAGTAGGTGAGGCGCGCACCGCGCGAGCTGCCGCGCTCGCTGCTGCGCAGGCCGGCGGTGACCTGTCCCTTGAGCAGCAGCAGCGCCGGCACCAGGCCGAAGAACACCGTCGTCGCAACGACAACGCCGAGGCTGAGCCCAAGGGCGCGGACATCGACACCCGCTTCGCCCAATCGCGGAATCTCAACCGGCGTGAAGCGCAGGATCAGCGGCAGCGCAGCCAGCGTCGCAGCAATGCCGACGGCGGCGCCGGCGAGCGACAGCACGAAGCTCTCGGCGAGCAGCTGCGTCACCAGCTGCCGCGGCGCGGCGCCGATCGCGACGCGCACCGCGATCTCGCGTTCGCGCGCGAGCGCGCGGGTAAGGAGCAGCGAGGCAACGTTGAGACAGCCGATAACCAGCAGCAGCCCGACTGCGCCGAAGAGCACCATCAGCGCCGGACGGTAATATCCGAGCTGCTCGTCGAGCAGCGACACCAGCCGCGCGTTCCAGCCCTTGTTGGTGTTGGAGAACTGCGATTGCAGCTGCAGCCCCAGCGTCTCGGTGGCGCTCTGCGCTTCGTCGAACGTGCGACCGTCGTTGAGACGGGCCACCGCTTCCATGAAGTGCGCGGCGCGGCTGTGCTGATGCAGGTCCCAGCGCAGGCGCTGCCAGACGTCGATGTCGTCGGGGAAATGGAACTTTGCCGGCATCACGCCGACCACGGTGTAGGGCGTGCCGTTGAGCGTGAGCGGGCGGCCGACGATCGACGGATCGGCGTTGTAGCGGTTGCGCCAGAGACGATCGCTGATCACCGTCACCAACTCGCTCTGATGGAAGAAGACGCCGCTCGCGAACCCGGCGCCGATCTGCGGCTTGACGCCAAGCACGTCGAACAGGTTGCCGCTCACCTCGATGGTGTTCACGCGTACCGGATCGAGCCCGGGATCGAGCAGGTTGACGCCGGGCCGCCACCATGCGGCAGCATCCTCGAACACCGGCAGCGCCCGATAGTCCATGAAGTTGACCGGCGAGATCGGATCGTGCGCCAGCCCTTTTTCCTGGTTCGTGTCCCACAGCGTGACCAGCCGATCGGGCGCCTCGTAGGGCAGCGGCCGCAGCACGACCGCATCGACGATGGTGAAGACCGTTGTCGCGGCGCCGGTGCCGAGGCCGAGTACCAGCACGGTGACCAGCGCGAAGGTGGGATGCTGGCGAAACTGACGAAGGGCGACGCGAATGGCACTGGCCACGTTGAAGCTCCTGGGGTTGCGGGTATCGGTGCGGCTGCGGCGGCGAAGGCGACCGAGGGCGGACTCTTCGAGCGCGCGGCGTGCACGCTCACGCGCTTCCGCGTCGCCGATGCCCTCGGTGCGCGCCGCGGTGTAGAGATCCTCGAGATGGAGAGCGAGCTCGTCGATGGTGCTCTGCGCCAGATCCACTGCCTTGCGGTCGGCGTGATCTCTGACGACGCGGCGCCAGTGAGCGAGGGTGAGGGGCTCGTGAGTCGACACGACACGTTCTCAGGCCGGCTTGACGCCGGCCACCTGGCTGAGCGCGGCGATGAAACGCGCCCAATCTTCGCGCTGCGCCGCCAGCATCTTCCGCCCGCTCTCGGTGATGCGGTAATAGCGGCGGCGCCTCTGGCCAGCCTTTTCCACCCAGCGGCCGCGGATGAGGCTCCGCTCCTCGAGGCGATACAGCGTCTCGTAGAGCGACGCCAGCGTGAAGCGCAGCGTGCCGTCCGATCGCTCCTCGATCAGGCGGGCGATGTCGTAGCCATGCAGCGCCCGCTCGTCGATGAGGGCGAGGATAAGGAGGTCGGCGCTGCCTTTCTTGGCGGAATCGAACGCGGTGCCCATTGCCTTACGATATACCGGAATCCTTCATATAGGGTTCCTGGTGTCTGGTTGGACGGAGCGGCCGGGGAAAACGTTGGCCTTTTAGGTTGCAGGTTTCAGGGTTCAGGTTTCAGGGTGTAGGTGCAGCGTGCTGGTTGCAAGTTGCCGGTTCCAGGTCGCAACATGCCAGCGGCCGTGATGCCTTTGCCGAGTCCCACTCCGCACCAGGCACCGATCTGCAACCTACAACCTGCAACCTACAACCTGCAACCTACAACCTACAACCTGCAACCAACCTGCCCTAGAACACCAGCTTCGCTCCAAGCTGGATCTGCCGCGATGTGGTGACCGTGGACGTAATCCGCCCCCAGGTAGGCGCAACGGCCGGCGAGCCATCGGCGTTGGCGGCGGTGAATGCCGTACGACCCGACGGTACGGCAAAGTTCGCACGATTAAGGAGATTGAAGGCCTCGAGACGCACTTCAACGCGGCGGCCGGCGGCGAGCGGGACGCTTTTGATCAGCGAGAAGTCCACCGACGCGAGGCCAGGGCCGATAAGCGAGTTGCGCGCCGCGTTCCCGCGCGTGTTGGCCGCCGGAAGCGTGAAGCAGTTGATGTCCCAGTAGCGGTCCGGCCCGCCCAGGATCGGGTCGCATCCCGAGACGACGTCGGGCCGTTCGTGCATCGAGAAGCTCGTGGTGTTGAGATTGCCCGACCGATTGAACCCGAGCTGCACCGTAAACGGATGACCCGAACGCAGCGTGGTGATGTTGTTCAACTGCCAGCCGCCCAGGAGTGCGGCCGCCAGACCACGGCTGTCCCGAAACGCCGGGATGTTCCACGACGCGTTGAACGTCAGGTTGTGCTTCGCATGAAACGCCGACAGTCCGCGGTCGAACTCGGGATCGTACCAATCGAGGCCGTACTGGACGACGTTGCTGAAATCCTGTGAGTTGATGCCGCTCGAGTCGTCCTCGGAGCGCGACAACGTATACGAGACTTGCGCCCGCCAGTCGAAGGAGAAGCGTTTGTTGGCGCCGATCTGCAGCGCGTTGTAGAACGATTTCGCATCGGTGACGCGCTGCCAGATGCCGGTGAAGTTGGGATTGCGCCGGCCGAGCTGCGGCTGATAGACCTTGACGCCGTTCACGATCTGCTCCGGCGCCAGATTCGCGTCGCCTAGCCGCAGCAGGTTCCTTCCGCGTGACCCGACGTATCCAACCATCACATCCCAGTCACCCGGCAACTGGCGCTGCACGTTGACGTTGAACTGCATCATGTAAGGCGTCTGCAGGTCGGCGTTCACCGTTTGCAGCTGCGCGCGAATGTACGCGTTGGAATCGAAGTTGGCGACCACGTTCGGGAACGGCGGGTTGGTGATCGACGTGCGCGTAGTAAACGGCGGGTTGAGGCTGCCCGAGAAGAAATAGTACTTCGGGAGAATTTCGTCATGGAAGATGCCGAAGCCGCCGCGCACGGCTGTTCTCCCGTCGCCGACTGGATCCCAGGCCAACCCGAGCCGAGGCGCGAAGTTCTTCAGCGATGGATTGTCGTGCCACGGGATCGCCAATCGTCAGCGCCGAGTCCGTGACGTTCCGCAGGTTCGAGATCTTGCCGTCGGCTTCGGTCGGGGTCGTGACAAATTCATAGCGCAGTCCGACGTTGGCAGAGAGGCGCGAGTTGAGGCGGATGTCGTCCTGGACGAAGGCGCCGAACAGCCACTGCCGGTACTCTGCGATCCGGATCGATCTTGCCTGGCACGGCGAAATCCACGCTGATCGCGGTCCCGCGAAGAAAGTTCTCGAGGTTCGCGAAGTTGACGATGCCGCCCACCTGGCTCGTCGTGTGCTGGTCGAACTGCAGGTACTGCGCCTGCGCGCCGATCCTGCGCCGAGTGCCGGCCGCGGGTGAGAATGATCGTGTTCGACGCCTGCCAGTTGTTCGAGCCGATCGTCGCGCGGCAGCCGGAAGTCACCAGCCATCTCCGTGACCATGCCGCGGATCGTCAGATACCCGAACGGATCGCCGGGAATCCACGACATGGACGGCGGGATCGTCGATCGTCCGCAGATTGTCGGCGAGCGATACCGAGCGATTGAGACCGGCGCGAAAGACGTTCAGCATCGCGGGCGAAAACACGTGCTGGTGCTCGACGGTCACATAGGTGTTTCGCGTGCGCTCGACGATGATCGAGATGGGCGGCTTGTCGGTGGGGATGCGGTCCACCGCCCCGTGATCGTAGGTGTAGCGGACGAACAGGCTGTCGTTCGTCCGAGAATCGATGGTCGACGCGTCCTTGTCCGAAGTGTTCGTCGGTCGGCTGCGTGTCGGAAAAGAGATATTCGGCGGTGCCGCCGCCGAGCGAACGCCCGTTCGCTCGCGGGAACAGGAGCTCGAGGTAGGCAGGGATCGCGGGGTGCAGCGTGACCGGACCCGTGGGCAGAATGCCCTGGCGGGCGTTGTCGTCGGGAACCGCGGTGAGGCCGGTGACGCCCAGGCGCTCGACCAGCCCCTCATAGGCGCCGAAGAAGAACGTCCGGTCGCGCGCGATCGGGCCGCCCGCGACGCCGCCAAATTGATTGCGATGGAAGTCGGGCTTTGGCTGCGAGGGTGGATCGAAGAAGTTGCGCGCATCGAGCGCGGAGTTGCGATGGAACTCGAAGGCCGATCCGTGAATGGTGTTGGTCCCGATCGCGTGACGGCATTGATCACTCCGCCTGCCGATCGGCCGAACTCCGCGGAATAGGCGTTGGTCAGCACCTGAAACTCGAGAACCGCCTCGACGCCAAGCAACACGCCAGCGGCGGATCCCGGCGTCTTGTTGTAGACGTTGTTGATATCGGTGCCGTCGAGAAGAAAGTTGTTCTGTTCCGGACGCGCTCCGTTGATGGAAATCTTGGGTGTGCGCCCGCCGACGACATCGTTGCCGGCGGCCAGCGCCGCCTGCACGCCCGGCTGAAGCAACGCGAGTTGCTGAAACGATCGGCCGTTCAGCGGCAGATCGCGAATCTCGCGTTCGCCAACCAGGCCGCTGACGGCTCCATTCGTGAGCTGAATGCGGTTGGCGTCGGCCGTGACGACGATCTGCTCCTGGCGTCCGCCGACTGGCAGTGAGAGATTGACGACCGCCACTTGACCGATCGCCAGCGCGATGCCGCGCCGCTCCATGGTTTGAAACCCCGTCAGCGACACTGTGAGCTCGTACTCGCCGGGCGGTAGAACCGGCACGAGGTATCGGCCGGCGGCATCGGTCACGATCTGCCGTACGTCGCCGGTGCCGATGTTGCGGATGACGACATTCGCGCCGGGCAGCGTCGCGCCGGTGCCGTCGCTGACGACGCCCTGAATGCTGCCGCCCACGTTCTGGGCAGACGCAAGGCTGGACCAAATGACGCTGCAGCCGAGGACGAACGCGGAGAGCAATCTGCGGACAGGCATGGCAGACCTCCTTCAACGTCCGGGTCGGGGAGGGTGACACGACGGCACTCGGTGTAACACGAAACGCCTCGCCTGGAAAGCGAGCGCCGAAGAGATTCAAGGCCCAGCTGGTTGCACCAGCACCAAGCACCATGCACCTCAGGCACTCAAGGCACCCCAGGCACCCTAGTAGTCGCTCATGTGCCTTGCCCAGCCGCGCAAGATCGCGCCGGCTGCCATCCAAGGAGTGATCGAGAGCAACACTTCACCGTAGTACGCCGTCGAGAGAAAAATTCGCCCTTCCGACGGCCATGTGCCGCCGATGGTGAGCTGCATCGCCAGCACGATCCACTGGCCGAGGACGTGGCCAAGGGGGAGGGTCAGCATGCCGATACCGACCATCTCCCAGATCGTCCGCCGCGGCACCTTGACTCGGGGAATCGCGTGATCGATCCACTCGCCAAGAAGCGGGGCGGCGAGCCACAGCACGAGGCCGAGCGCAATCCACGAGCTCCGCTCGACGAGATGCGCCCACCATGGCGGCCGGATGCCGCCGGTGATGCGAATCGTGCTGGTGAGGAGCTGCAGCAGCGCGTCAAAGACGACGGCGACCACCGCGCCGAGCGTGAAGGCCGTAGCCGTGTGACGGATGATCGAGCGCACGCGTGAAACTACAGACCGCTACCGCCGCCGCTTCGCCGGCTTCGGATCGACGGGAGTCGGGACCTCGTACCAGATCTCCACTTCGTAGCCGTCCGGATCGTAGAAGAACACGTACGGCTCGCCTGGCACGAACTCGCCGTGCTCCTTGATGGTGCCGCCCGCGGCAGTGATGGCATCTAGGGCACGTGTGATGTCGCGGGGCTTCTGCAGGCGGAACCCGAAATGCGCGATGCCGCCGCGCTTGCCTGCTGCCCGCGCGTCCTTCTCGAACACGAGCACATCACGCGAACCGGGTGTCTGTGCCTGGACGAAATCGCCCTGATCGTAGACGGGCACGACGCCGAGCACCGACTGGTAGAACGCGAGCGATCGCTTGGGATCGCGCACCGCCAGCGCGACGTGAGTGAGGCCGTGCGTCTTGACGCTCATCGCGCTCCGCAGGCGAAAGCGAGGCAGAGGTTATCGGCGAGCATAGGCAGAACCGGGTTGATGATATCGCGCCTCGCAAACCGTCCCGACTCGTGGAGAATAGCCTGACCATGAACTCCCGTGCCGGGACGCTCGGTCGCCTTACGCTCGCCGTCGTACTGGCGTCCGCCGGATCCGTCGGCGCTCGCCAGTTGTCCAACTGGCCAGCGTTTCGCGGCGCAGACAGCAGCGGAGTCGTTGTCGGCCAGCGGGTCCCCGAACGATGGAGCGCCACCGAGAACGTCGTGTGGAGAACGGACGTGCCGGGGACCGGCTGGTCATCACCCATCGTATGGGGCAATCGCATTTTCGTGACGTCGGTGGTGAGGGCGCAGCCCGGCGAGCCACCGAAACCGGGACTCTATCTCGGTGGTGAGCGTCCCACACCAACCGATGAGCATCGCTGGATGGTCTTCGCGATCGATTTCGCGACCGGCAAGATTGTCTGGGAACGCGAAGTGCATCGCACGGCCCCGGCACAGTCGCGGCACCTGAAAAACAGCTATGCCTCGGAAACGCCGGTCACGGACGGCGAGCGGGTCTACGTCTACTTCGGCAACGTCGGGCTGTTCGCGCTCCGGCTCGATGGCACAGTGGCGTGGCAACAGAAGTGGCCCGCTCGGGCGACGCGCAACGGATGGGGCACCGCGGCTTCGCCGGTTCTGCATCAGGGCCGCCTGTATGTCGTGAACGACAACGACCAGGAGGCGTACCTGGTGGCGCTGGATGCGACGACAGGCAAACAGCTCTGGCGAGTCGAGCGCGACAGAGAGACCAACTGGGCGACGCCGTACGTATGGCAACACGCGTCGCGGACGGAGATCGTCACGGCCGCCACATCGGGCGTGCGCTCGTACGATCTCACCGGCAAGCCGCTGTGGGAACTGCGCGGCATGTCGAGCATCACAATTCCGACGCCGTTTGCGGCGGGCGGACTCGTATACGTGACCTCCGGCTACGTCGGCGACGAGCATCGCCCCGTTTACGCGATCCGGCCAGACGGCAGCGGGAACATCTCGCTGTCACCGGGAGCGACGAGCAACCAGTTCGTCGCGTGGTATCAACGGCAGGCAGGACCTTACAACCCTTCGCCGCTCGTCTACGACGGCATCTACTACACCGTCCTCGATCGCGGGTTCTTCACCGCGCACGATGCCCGGACCGGTGAAGCCATCTATCCGCGCCAGCGCGTGGTGCCGGACGGCTTTGTCGCTTTCACCGCATCGCCCTGGGCCGCCAACGGCAAGATCTTCGCGCTGAGCGAGGAAGGCGAGACGTTTGTCTTCAAGGCAGGTCGTGAATACGAGCTGCTCTGGAAGAACACGATTGCCGAGATGTCGATGGCGACGCCGGCGTTCTCGCAGGACAGCATCATTCTGCGCACGGCCTCGCGGATCTACCGCATCGCGGAATGGGCGCAGCCCTGAACGTCAAGTGTTCAATCCATGACACGCAGCGCGCGCCGCTGCCATTGGCTGATCCGTCGGCGCAGGCCGACTCCATAGGCGAGGTAGTAGCCGAGCACCGCCGCCCCTGCGGCGAGAGATCCGCTGACGCCGAACGCGGCGACGAACGACGCCGTGTCGCCGCGCGAACCAAGCGTCATCCATCCCCGCCAGAACCCGTACAGCACGCGCAACGCGACCACCAGCGTGATCGCGAGCACCAGCCAGCGATTGGGCGTGTAGTGCAGCGAGCGCGGCGTCGCTTCCCATCGGCTGAGTTTGAGTCCGATCGCGCCGAGGAGGCAGCCGACCAGGAGGCCGACTGCGCTTCGCGACAACGCTTCGGGCACCCACACATTCGTCACCGCCGCAGCGACGAGAAAGAAGGCCACCGAAAACACCATCGCAACCACGTTGAGCGTGGCGAACAACGGCCGCGCGAGCCGGCGGGCGCTGCCGACGCGATATCGCTGAATCAGGATCAGCGGCATCAACGCGATGACCGCGAGCGGCAGCAGGAGCAGCAGAGCCAGCGCGACGAGCGGCACCGATCCACGTTACTACCGGCGTCCGGCTGCACCACGGTCGCCATTCGCCGACGAGGTCGAGGTTCCTTCGACCTGGCCGGATTGCCTTATCGATCGGGCTGCGCGACCGCCGTGGGCCGCCGTGTCGTATCGTCCGACTGATAACGGAAAGAACCCCAGTGGCCCAGGACGGCCACCTCAGCACGCGCGGCTCGAATGGTCGCTCGCGGCGCACTGCGGCTATTCGGGCTTCTCGAAGGTCACGGCGTATACCGGCGGCAGCGTCGTGCTCAGCGTCTGCCACGAATCGCCGGCGTCCTCGCTCATCCACACGTTGCCGGTCGTCGAACCAAACACCAGCCTCGAACCTGTTTCGTCAATGTCGAGCGCATGGCGGAACACGAGATCGTACGCGTGCTCCTGCGGCAGCCCCTTCGTCAGCACGTCGAAGCTCTGCCCGCCGTCGCGCGTGCGAGTGACGACGAGACGGCCCTCCGGGGCGTAGCGCTGCTCGTCCTTCACGCCGGGAACGAACCACGCCGTGTCCGGATCGTCGGGATGCACGGCCACCGCGAATCCAAACGTCGACGGCTTGACATCGGTGATCTCGCGCCACGACGCGCCGGCGTCATCCGACTTGAAGATGCCGTTGTGATGCTGCACCCAGAGCGAGTCCGGATTCGATCGGCACTGCGCCAGCATGTGCGGATCCTGCACGTTGGGCTCGAACTGACGCTCAGGCGGCATGAACTCGGCGCGCATGCCGCTGCCGGCGAGCTGCCACGACTGCCCGGCGTCGCGCGTGCGCCAGACGCCGCCGCACGACACGCCGACGAGCACGTGCTTACTGTCGCGCGGATCGACGCGCACCGAGTGGATTCCGGGATGATCGGCGCCGCCGCCGAACCACTCTTCGCGCAGCGGATCGTCCCAGAGCGGACGATTGAGGTCCCACGTCTCGCCGTTGTCCGTCGACCGAAAGAGCCCGCCCGGCAGCGTGCCGCACCAGATCGTGCCGGATTGATCGGCGCCGCCTGGTGCGAGCGCCCACACCAGCTTGAGCGACCAGTCCGGCGCCTTGCCCTCGAGCGGCTTCGATTTCGCCACGTGGTCGGCCGGCTTCTCCGGGTATTTGGGACTCGCGAGCTCGTGCCAGGTTGCGCCCGCGTCGGTGGAGCGCTGCAGTTTGGCGCCAAAGTGCCCATGCGCCAGGGCGGCGATCAAGTGGCCCGTGCGCGGGTCGTGCATCGCGAGCGTGCAGTTGTCGCCGAGAAAACTCACCCGGCTGATGGTCCACCCCGACGCGCGCCGTTCGAAGGTGAAAAGACCCTTGCGCGTCGCGACATGACAGCGTGTGCTCATCGTTCCTCTATCCTCCGGACAGCGACTGGATGACGTCAACGACCGCGTCGGCTGGCACGGGGTCGCTCAGACGATCGCGATCCCGGATTTGCCGTCCGTCGATGAAGGCGGCCATGTGCTGTCGCAATCGGCCCTGATCGTCGAGGACGTAGCCGCGCGCCGCTTCGTTCTCGCGAAAGTACTGCTGCAGCACTTCGTGCAAGGTTGCGCCCTCGACATCGCGCGTCGGGCACGCTACGTGACGCTGGATGTTGTGCGTGAAACGAACCGTGGCCATCGGCGGAGCGATATTCTATAGGCTATCCTGCCGCCCAGGGCCGTACCCGAAGCCCGCACGGGTGGAAAGTAAAGGAGCCGCGGCTCAGTTGGGTGGCTCTTCGCCCGTAAACTCATTTGTCCCGGTTCTCGTCACACACACCTGACGGGCCAGCTCCGTCCGATTTGTATGCACAACCTGAAAATTGCCTTCCGCACGCTGCTCAAGTCGCCGTTCGTGACTGGCGTGGCGATCGTGTCGCTGGCACTCGGCATCGGCGCCAACGCGGCGATCTTTTCGCTCTTCAATCAGATGCTGTTGCAGGCGTTGCCGGTCCCGGACGCCGAGCAGCTGGTCAACCTCAGTGCGCCCGGACCCAAGCCCGGCTCCAACTCCTGCTCGAACGCCGGCGACTGTGAGCAAGTGTTCAGCTATTCGATGTTTCGGGATCTCGAGCGGGTGCAGCAGGTGTTTACCGGCATTGCCGCGCACGTGGTGTTCGGCGCCAACCTCGCCTACCAGGGGCAGACGCAAAACGCGGAAGCGATGCTCGTCTCCGGCAGCTACTTCGGGGTGCTGGGCGCGCGCGCGCCGCTCGGCCGGCTGCTGACGCCGGACGACGACAAGAACATCGGCGGGCACTTGGTGACGGTGCTGAGCCATCGCTACTGGACGACGAAGTTCAATCAGAATCCCGCCGTGCTCAACCAAACGATCGTCGTCAATGGGCAGGGGCTCACGATTGTCGGCGTCGCGCCGTCCGGCTTCGACGGCACGACGCTCGGCACCCGCCCCGCGGTCTTCGTGCCGCTCACCATGCGCGGCCTGATGCAGCCGGGGTTCAACGGGTTCGAGAATCGCCGCAATTACTGGGCGTATCTCTTCGCGCGGCTCAAGCCGGGCGTGACGATGGATCAGGCGCGCGCGGCGCTCAACGCGCAGTATCACGCGATCATCACCGAGGTCGAGGCGCCGCTGCAAACCGGGATGAGCGATCAGACGATGACGCGCTTCAAGGCCAAGCAGGTGTTGCTCAGCGACGGCTATCGCGGGCAGAGCTCACTGCACGAAGAGGCGGCGACGCCGCTCATGATGCTGCTCGGAGTCACCGGCTTCGTGCTGCTGATCGCCTGCGCCAACATCGCCAACCTGCTGCTGGCGCGCGGCGCCGGCCGCGCCTCCGAGATGGCCGTGCGGTTGTCGATCGGCGCGAATCGTCGTCAACTGGTGACGCAGCTCCTGACCGAATCGCTGCTGCTCGCCGTACCTTGGGGCGGTGGCGGGGCTGCTCGTCTCGCGGTGGACGCTGATTGGCATCGCGGCGATGCTGCCGGCCGAAGCGGTGCAGACGATCGATCTGTCGCTGCAGCCGTCGGCGATTTATGTTTTCGGCGGCGCTAGCGCTTGGCACCGGCCTGCTCTTCGGATTTTTCCCGGCCGTCTACAGCACGCGGGCGGACCTCGTCTCGACGCTGAAGAACCAGGCCGGGCAGCCGTCTGGCGCGAAGGCGGCCAAGCGATTCCGTGCCTCGCTCGCGACGGCGCAGGTGGGCCTGTCGATGATGCTGCTGGTCTGCGCCGGGCTCTTCATCAAGAGCCTCTACAACGTCAGCAGGGTCGATCTCGGTCTCGCGCTCGATAACGTCATCACCTTCGGGATCTCGCCCGAGCTCAACGGCTACAAGACGGAGCAGAGCGTCGCGCTCTTCGAGCGCCTGGAGGATGCGCTCAAGGCGCTGCCTGGCGTCACCGCCGTGAGCGCCGGCACCGTGCCGCTGCTGTCGGGAAGCAACTGGGGCAACAGCGTGCGCGTGCAGGGCTTCGAAGCCGGACCCGACACCGACACCGGCTCGCGCTTCAACATCACGGCGACCGACTACTTCCGCACGCTCGGCGTGCCACTGCTCGCCGGACGCGAGTTCACGCCTGCTGACGCGAAGGGTGCGCCGAAAGTGGCGATCGTCAACGAAGCGTTCGCCAAGAAGTTCAATCTCGGGCGCGACGCCGTCGGCAAGCGGATGGCGCAGAACAACGGCAAGGAGCTCGACATCGAGATCATCGGCCTGGTGCAGAACGCGAAATACAGCGAGGTCAAAGCAGGTGATCCCGCCGCAGTTCTTTTTGCCCTACCGGCAGACCGAGCGCATCGGCCGCATCACCTACTACGTGCGCACGTCGCTCGACGCCGAGCAGATGCTCGCGGCGATCCAGCCGCTCGTGGCGAAGCTCGATCCGAATCTTCCGATCGAAGATCTCCGGACGATGCCGCAGCAGATCAGCGAGAACATCTTTCTCGAGCGGATGATGAGCACGATGTCGGCGTCGTTTGCGGTGCTCGCGACGCTGCTCGCGGCCGATCGGCCTCTACGGCGTGCTCGCCTACACGATCGCCCAGCGGACGCGCGAGATCGGCCTGCGCATGGCGCTCGGCGCCGATCGCGGCAGCGTGCGGGCAATGGTGCTGAAGCAGGTGGCATGGATGACGGTGATCGGCGGCGCCATCGGCCTCGCCGGGGCGATCGCCCTCGGCCGCGCGGCCAAGTCGCTGCTGTTCGAGCTCGAGGGGCACGATCCCGCCGTGCTCGCAGCCGCGGCGGCGCTCCTGACGGTGGTCGCGCTCGGTGCGGGGTTCCTCCCCGCGCAGCGCGCGTCGAAGATCGATCCGATGAGGGCGCTCAGGTACGAGTAGGAGGTGGTTCGGGACGCTGGTTCGAACCACCGTCCCCAGCCATCGTCCTAAGCGATCAGCTCAGGCTCTATCACCCGCTCGACGACCTTGCCGCCGACGAGACTCACGTAATACACTTTCGCGTCCGCGCGAGTCGAGACGACGCGTTTGACCTCGTTGTCCACGAAATAGATCCCGGCGTCGTTGTCGCAGGCGTAACCGGGCTTCATCTCGCCGGACGCAATGAGCTTCTGGTAGAGCGGACGTCGATCCTTTTCGCGATCGTAATGCGGTGAATGGCTCCCCTTGAGGAAGCCGAGGCACTGCACCGTCGTCAGCTCCTTGGGCCGCGAGTCGGTGGTCCCTTCTTCGAACCAGCACAACGACCCGGCGCTGGCGCCGCCAAGGACGACGCCGCGCTCCCATGCCTGCTTCAGAATGGCGTCGATCCCCTGCGCTTTCCAGATTGCCTGTTGATTGAGCGTGTTGCCGCCGGATGCGACGATCGCGTCCATCGAGAGCAGCACCTCTTCCCAGCTTTGCGTCTGCCGGCTGCTGGCGATGAAGCTTTCCTGCACGAACGCCTCAACGTCGAGCGGCGCGCAGCTCCTGAACCAAGAGATGATGCCGCTCGGGCTGTCGGCGGACGCCGTCGGCAGATAACAGACGCGCGGCCGCTTCTTGCCGGTGAGCGACGCCATGTAGCGGATGAACGCGGTTCCAAAACCGCCTCCGGCGATCAGGATCTTGCGTGTGGCGCCCGGCTGCGCGCCGGTATCCGCGGCGGATGCCGCGCCGCGCACGCTCCCGAACAGCGGCGCCGTGCCGGCGGCCACCGTACCCAACGTGGACGAGATGAGGAATTCTCTCCGTTTCATGAGGTCTGCCCCTTCTGGATGGATGCGTCAGTGTAGGACAATCGGCCGATGCGCAGTTCCGTTCTTCATTCCATCAACGTTTCAACTGGTGGCGTGCCGAAGGCGCCGCGGCCGGCCGCAGGGGTGTCGCAGGCCGGCGTCGAGGGCGACCGGCAGAGGGCTTTGCGATTCCATGGCGGGCCTGCGCGCGCGGTCTGTGTGTATTCGCTCGATCTGATCGAAGCGCTGCGGGCCGAGGGCCATCCAATCGCGATCGGCACAGCTGGTGAGAACCTCACGCTTGCGGGCATCGACTGGTCCAGCGTCAAACCAGGAGCCGTCATCGACGTCGGCGACGTCACGCTCGAAGTGACGACGCCGGCTTTCCCGTGCAAGAACATTGCGCCGTCGTTCAGCCACCAGGATTTCACCCGTATTTCGGAGAAACTGCATCCGGGCTGGAGCCGCTGGTATTGCCGAGTCCTCCGTGAGGGCCACGTCGTAGTCGGCGATCGCGTCGGCGTGATTTCACCGGACGCACGTCCTCGAGCAGGAGACGCCGGGGACGCGGGCGGGGTGTCCCGTCCGGCGTGAGTTGACGCCATCGCCCGTCTCGCCGACGATCCGGCGATGCGGAAGCCATCTTCATCACGGTTCGCTCTCGCACTCGTCCTGGTGAGCGCATCGATCGCGTCTGGCCAGCAGCCCGATCGCCTTCGAAAGCTGAGCTCGGCGTTTACCGCCATCGACAAGGCCTTCGTCGAGTTCACCACTCGCGAACACATTCCCGGCGCGGCGTGGGGCGTCATCGTGGACGGCGAGCTCGCGCATGTCGGCGTCACCGGATTGCGCCAGCTCTCTCCGGACTCGCCGGTGGACGCCGATACGGTCTTTCGCATCGCGTCGATGACCAAGAGTTTTACAGCGATGGCCATCCTCAGGCTGCGCGACGAGGGAAAGCTGTCGCTCGACGATCCGGCGGAGCGTTACGTGCCGGAGCTGAAGTCGCTGACCTACCCAACGAGTGATTCGCCGCGCATCACGATTCGGCATCTGCTCTCACACGCGGAAGGTTTCCCCGAAGACAACCCATGGGGCGATCAGCAGCTCTCGGTGACCGACGATCAAATGTCGGCGATGATGCGCGCCGGCATCCCGTTTTCCAACGCGCCCGGCGTTGCCTACGAATACTCGAACTACGGCTTCGCCATTCTCGGCCGGATCGTCGCCGCAGTTTCGAAGATGCCCTACCGTGACTACGTGAGCGCCAACATTCTCAAACCTCTCGGCATGAGCTCGACGACGCTGGAGCCCGCGGCAGTCGGGCCAACGCGTCTCGCGCACGGCTACCGCTGGGAAGACGAGCAGTGGAAGGAAGAGCCACAGTTGCCCGACGGCGCGTTCGGGGCGATGGGAGGCATGTTGACGTCGATCCGCGATCTGGCGCGGTACGTCTCTGTCTACCTGGCGGCATGGCCGCCGCGCGACGGACCGGAGGCGGCGCCGATCCGGCGAGCGTCGCTGCGCGAGATGCAGCAGGTGTGGCGGCCGGCGCCAAGTGCAGTCACTCGCGACGCCAGCGGCGCGCCGCAGCTGAGCGCGGGAGGCTACGGGTTTGGGTTGCGCGTGTCCGAAACATGCAGCTTCGCGCACGTCGTGGCGCACAGCGGCGGATTGCCGGGATTCGGCTCGCAGATGCGATGGCTTCCGGAGTATGGCGTGGGGATCGTCGCTCTGGGGAATCGCACCTACACAGGGTGGAACGGACCGATCACGACCGCGCTCACGCTGCTGGAACAAACGGGCGGCCTCCAGCGCCGAATGCCCGAGCCGTCTAAGGCGCTGCTGGAGGCGCGCGATCAGGTCTCGCGGCTCATCCTCGACTGGGACGACACCCTGGCCGAGAGCCTTGCTGCAAGGAATCTGTTCCTCGATCGTTCTAAGGATCGACGGCGCCGTGAGCTCGAGGCGCTACGGGCGAAAGTGGGTGCCTGTCGGGCGCCCGCGGCTTTCGACATCGTCGAGAACGCCCTGCGCGGGCAATGGTCGATGGCCTGCGAGCGAGGCACCCTTGGCGTGTCGATCACGCTCGCGCCCACGATGCCGCCGAAAGTCCAGTTTCTAGCGATCGAGACGACGCGTCCTGCGGTGCGTCCGGCGTGCGTGCCGTGACCGGGCGCGGCGAGCGCCGGTTGCACGATGCAAGCGCGCGCTGGACACCGGCCGCGAGCGCGGACACGGTGTCTAAACGGACAAGCGCCTTTGGTGAACCTATGAGACCCCTGTTTCTCCTCGTGTTGGCGGCGACACTGTCGGCGCCGGCGGTTACCGGCCGCCCGGTCGATGCGGCGCAAACGCCTCAGAAGCGGCTGCGAGCGTTTGGATCGGAAGCCGAGCTGCAGAAGTTTTTCCAAACCCTCGCCGAGGAGCAGAAGAAGCTGCGACGTGCGCGCGTCGGCGGCGCCTCGGCCTTCGAGATGGCGGGGCAGGCGCTGCCGGCGGCGGCTCCGGCGTCAGCCGACGCCAAGAGCGAATCGATTACAAACGTGCAAACCGCCGGCGTGGACGAGGGCGGCATCGTCAAGCTGCGCGGCGATCACCTGGTTGTGCTCCGCCGAGGCCGCCTCTTCACCATTGCGTTGGGACGCGGCGATCTCACACCGGTCTCGGCGGCAGACGCTTTCGGTCCGGACATCGATCCACGCGGTACGTGGTACGACGAGCTCCTCGTCTCGGACGACAAGGTCGTGGTCGTCGGTTACAGCTACGCGCGCGGCGGCACCGAGCTCGGAATCTTCGATCTGGACGCGGCCGGGCAGCTTCATCATCGATCGACGTATCACCTGCGATCAAACGACTACTACTCGTCACGCAACTATTCGAGCCGCCTGATCGGCAACAAGCTGGTGTTCTATACACCGCTGTATTTCCGTCCGGACGCGGATCCGCTGAGCTCGCTGCCGGCGATGCGCAAGTGGCACGCCGGCGCAGCCGCTGGAGAGTTCCGCCGCATTGCGAGCGCCAACCGCATCTATCAGCCCGCGCAGCCGCTCAACCCAGCCGGATCCTTTGCGCTCCACTCGGTCACCTCGTGCGACCTCGCGCGTCCTGAGCTCGAGTGCGATGCAACTGTGGTGCTTGGTCCGGCCGGTCGCGTGTTCTACGTGTCGCAGCGGGCCGTGTACGTGTGGACGACCGACTGGTCCCGCCGCAACATCGAGACGCGCGCCAGCTCGGTGCTGTTCTCGATGCCGCTCGACGGCTCGGCGCCCGGCGCGCTGCAGGTGGATGGCAGTCCGGTGGACCAGTTCTCGTTTCTCGAGAGCGACGACAACCATCTCAACGTGCTCGTGCGCGCCAACGGCAACGGCGACGGCATGTGGGCGGCCGAGCGCACCCGCGGCGGCGTCGCGCTCCTGCGCGTGCCGCTTGGTGAGATCGCCGATGGTAGTACGTCGGCGGCAGTGTCGCGCTACCGTCCACTGGCGACGCCGCAGGGTTACACATTCCAGAACCGGTTCGTCGGCAACTACCTGCTCTACGGTACCGGCAGCGGATGGGGCCGGCCGCAACAGGTCACAGACGGCGCGCGCGTCTTCGCGGTGCGCTGGCGAGGCGGCGACGCGTTCAACCTCACGCTGCCGCACGGCGTCGATCGGATCGAGGCGATCGGATCGGACGCGGCGGTGATCGGCACCGACGGACGCGACCTGCATTTCACGACAGTGCGACTTGGCGACCGCCCGAGCATCGCCGATCGCTACTCGAGGCCGGACGCGTCGCAAGGCGAATTGAGAAGCCACGGGTTTTTCTACAAGCCGGACACCGGCACCTCGGGCCTGCTCGGTCTGCCCATCCGGCGCGCGGCCAAGCCCGGATATCACCATCTGTTCAAGGACTCCGCGGGCATCGTGTTTCTGCGCAACGACGGCTTACACCTGCAGCCAGTGGGCGAGCTCGACTCGCAGCCGGATCGCGCGGCAGACGATCGCTGCCGCGCCTCGTGCGTGGACTGGTACGGCAACGCCCGGCCGCTCTTCATCAGCGGACGCGTGCTGGCGCTGCTCGGCTACGAGATCGTGGAAGGCGCGATCGATCGCGGTCGCATGGTGGAAAAGCGGCGCATCAACTACGCGCCGGGAGCCGATCGCCGTTGATCGCGCGCGCGGGGCGTGACGCCGGCCCCGCACCGACGGTCGGGACACTAGTGGAGCGTCTCAACGTTTTCTGCAGTAGTCAGCAGCTTGCTCGGCCAAGGGTTATCCGCCGTTCCTACGGAACGGCCGCTTTAGAATTCGACCAGACATCCCACTAGTCTAGACTAGTGGAGCGTCTCAACGTTTTCTGCAGTGGTCAGCAGCTTGCTCGGCCAAGGGTTATCGGCCGTTCCTACGGAACGGCCGCTTTAGAATTCGACCATACATCCCACTAGATGACCCCGGCGCTCGATAACGACCGCGTCCGGCAGCTCCTCGCGACGCAATTTCCTGACGTGGCGTCCGATCGCGTCACTTTCCTCGGCGAGGGCTGCGACAACTGGGCGTTCGACGTCAACGACAGGTGGGTGTTCCGATTTCCGAAGCGCCCGGATGTGGAACGCCAGCTGCTGATCGAGGCGCGCGTCCTGACGCTGCTGCAGCCGCGCGCCCCGCTCCCGATCCCGTCATATCGCTTTGTTGGTGAGTCGTCACCGCAATTTCCCTATCACTTCACCGGATACGTGAAGCTCCCAGGCGTTTCTGGCATCGGGCTCGACTGGACGCCGGCCGAGCTCGAACGGCTCGCGCCGTTGATGGCCAGGTTTCTCAACTGGCTGCACGGCGTTGACGCGACGCCGCTGAACGCCGAGGGTTTGGAGCTGGTCACGGCGCAGGACGTGCTCGCAGAGTTGCAGAGTGATGCCCTTTCGGATCTTCGTCTCGTTCGCGAGATGGCGCCGGATGCACCCGCGGCCGTCTGGGAACAGTTTCTCAGCAGCGACATCCGCAGCCTCTTTCCGGTCACGCCACATCGCGCGCTGATCCACCACGATCTGGCGGCCGAGCACGTGTTGGTCGATCCCGCGACGCGCACAATTACCGGCGTCATCGACTGGAGCGACATGGCGATTGGCGATCCCGCGGTGGACTTCTCCGGTCTCTTTCACTGGGGCGGCGCGGCGTTCGTGGACGAGGTGCTCACGCACGTACGCGCATCGCGTGGACGACGCCTTCAAACGCCGAGCAGGCTTCCTCGGCGCGTGCCGTGGTGCGCTCGACGTGGCCTTTGGCCTCGCGCACGGCCGCCGCGAGTACATCGACGCCGGCCTGCGCGCCCTCCGGCTCTGCGCACGGTAATCGCGTCGGCTATGCTCAATGCATGGCTTCCGTGTCCGATCGCCGTCTGACGTTCCGACAGCTGCACGAGTCGGGCTGTTTCGTGCTTCCCAATCCGTGGGACATCGGCAGCGCCCGCGTGCTCGAGCAGCTCGGGTTCAAGGCGCTCGCCACCACGAGCGCCGGCCTCGCGTGGTCGCTCGGACGATCCGACAATCACGTGACGCTGGAAGAGGCGCTGGCGCACTTTCGCGCCGTGGTGAACAGCGTGTCGCTGCCGATCAACGCCGATTTCGAAGGCGGCTTTGCCATCGACGCAGACGGCGTTGGCCGGAACGTCGCGCATGCCGTGGCCACCGGCGTGGCCGGGCTCTCGATCGAGGATTCCACCGGCGATTCATCGAACCCGCTGTTCGACATGCCTCTCGCCGTCGAGCGTATCCGCGCCGCCCGCCTGGCGATCGACGAGTGCGGCGGCGGCGTGGTGCTCACTGGCCGATCCGAGGGATTTCTCGTAGGACGGCCCGATCTCACCGAAACTGTCCGCCGCTTGACCGCCTACGCTGAGGCTGGCGCTGATTGCCTTTACGCGCCCGGGCTGCGGAATCGCACGGACATCATCGAGGTGATCCGCGCGGTCGCGCCGAAACCGGTCAACGTCCTCGTCGGCGGTGGCTTCACCACGGTAAAGGAGCTCTCGGCCGCGGGCGCGCGACGCATCAGCGTCGGCGGCGCGCTGGCGCGCACGGCCTGGTCGGGCTTTCTCGACGCCGCGAAGGAGATTGCCGAACGGGGAACGTTCACGAAGCTTGGCGAGGCGGTCACGTTCGCGGATCTCAATGCGCGGTTCTCGTAGCGCCGCACGCCGCGTTCGCGGCGGCGGCGGAAACCGATCCATGATTGCGCATGGTGAACCGCGGCGCGTCCGTTCTGCTACTCCTGCTTCTAGGCGTGGCGCCGGCAGTACCCGACGCAGCGGGCTCCGCAAACGCCGCCGCTGAGCGGCCGCCCGGACGCGCGGACATCCTGCGCGGCGAGTACGGGCGTTACCGCGCCAACAACGATCTGCTCTCCTACCACCTCGATATCCGCGTCGATCCGGAGAAGAAGTTCATCGGCGGCAAGAACACCATCCGCTTCCGGATGCTCAAGGACGACACCCGCATCCAACTGGATCTCTACGCGAACCTGACTCGATCGACAAGATCCTGCTCGGAACGACGCCGCTCAAGTACGAGCGCGAGCTCAACGCCGTCTTCATCGACTTTCCCGAGACGCTCGCAAGCCGGACGCGAATACGCGATCGACTTCCACTACTCGGGCACGCCCGCGCGAGAGCGGACGGTTCGGCGGCTTCACCTTCGGCAAGGATCCCGCCGGCAATCACTGGATCACGACGGCGTGCGAAGGGCAGGGCGCGAGCATCTGGTGGCCGAACAAGGACCAGTGGCGCGACGAGCCGGAGAACATGCGCATCAGCGTGGCCATCCCGAACGATCTCGTCGACGTCTCGAACGGGCAAGTTCATGGGCAAGACAGACCTCGGCGACGGCTACACGCGCTGGGACTGGCACGTCCACTACCCGATCAACTCCTACAACGTCTCGCTGAACATCGGCGAACTACGTGCAGTTCAGCCGATCGGCTTGGCGATCTGCCGCTCGATTTCTACGTGCTGCCCGGCGAGCCTCGAGAAGGCGAAGAAGCAGTTCGCCCAGGCGAAGCCGATGATCGAGGCGTTCCAGAAAGTCTTCGGCGAGTATCCCTTCCGAAGGACGGCTACAAGCTGATCGAAGTGCCGTATTCAGGCATGGAGCACCAGAGCGCGGTCACCTACGGCAACCGGTTCGCGAACGGCTATCTCGAGCGCGACTGGACCGGCGTCGGCGTGAGCCTCAAGTTCGATTTCATCATCATTCACGAGAGCGGGCACGAGTGGTTCGGCAACGCCGTGTCGGCGGCCGATGTGTCCGACATGTGGATCCAAGAAGGCTGGCACGACCTATCTCGAAGGCGTTCTACGTCGAGCACCTGTTCGGATACGACGATGCCGCTGAAGTACCTGAACGGCTACAAGCCGAAAGTGCAGAACCGACAGCCGATCGTCACGCAGCGCGGCATTCATCGCACGCCGTCCCAGGATCAGTACTTCAAGGGCGCGCTCTTCCTCCACACGCTGCGCAGCGTCGTCAACGACGATCCCCGCTGGTGGAAGCTGCTGCGCGACCTGTATCAGCGGTTCAAGTACCAGAACATCATGACCGAGGACGTGGTGCGGTTCTTCAACGCCGAGCTCGGGCAGAACCTGACGCCGCTGTTCGACCAATACCTGCGGCGGGCGTCGCTGCCCACGCTGGAGCTCGTGTTCGACGAGAAGGAGCGGACCGTCAGCTACCGCTGGCAGGCGGAGGAGCGTGACTTCGCCATGCCGGTCAAGATCGGGCAGCCAGGCAAATGGCAAACCGTCCGGCCGACCACCGGCTGGCAGGTCCTCCCGGCGTTGGTCCCCGCTGATTCGCTCCAGGTGGCCACGGATCTCTATTACATCAACGTTTTGAAGCGCTGAGCGGCCAACCGATCGGCCAGCGGGCTCGTCAAAGGCGATCGTAGATAAGGTCGCATTATCCAGAAACGCTCGCTGCCCGCGCTCACCCACCTCCACTTCCTGGTCCTCGGCGTCCTGCGCGCGGGCGATCAGCCGGGGCGGCTCGTACGCCAGGCGCTCGCCGGCTACGGTGTCCGTCGCACCGCGCCGGCCTTCTATCAGCTCATGGCGCGGCTCGAGTCGGCTTCGCTCGTCGAAGGCTGGTACGAACAGGTCGTGGTCGGCGATCAGGCCGTGACCGAGCGGCGATACCGAATCACGGCCGAGGGCCAGCGCGCATGGAAGGCGGCGCGGGCGTTCTACGCCGACGTCGAGCAGCTCGCGGCGCGGATGCGGTGGTCCGATGCCTGATCGCCTGATCGACGCCTGGGCAAAACGCCGGCTCCTGCCGGAGACCTACCACCATGTCTTCACGCCGGCGCTCTGCGACGCCTTGGGCGACCGACTGCGCGGCCTGGAGCAGGCGCGCGGCTGGCGGCGATGGCAGGTGCGACTCGCCTATGCATGGGCCGTGGCGACGCTCGTTTTCTACTGTCTGCGCTCGGCCTCGCGCCAGAAACCGCGCAGCGCACGTAAGGAGTACCTCGCGATGTTCGCTCGTGATGTCCGCCACGCCTGCCGGTTGTTCGTCCGCGAGCCGGCGTTTTCGGCCACCGTCGTTGTGACGCTCGCGCTCGGCATTGGCGCCAACGCGTCGCTCTTCGCGCTCGTCGAGGCGGTGCTGCTTCGACAGCTGCCCTACGCCGACGCAGAAGCGCTCGCGATCGTCCGGCATCGAGACGCCCGCACCGGCATTTCCAAGGACTTCATCGCGATGGGCGACTTCGTCGATCTCCGCGCGCGGCAGCGCACGCTGCAGCCGTTCGCCGGGTTTGGCGGCTTCTCGTCGTCGCTGCTGGGGGAGGGCGAGACGCTCCGCGTCGAAGGCCTTGCCGCAACGCCCGAGATTTTCGCGGTTCTCGGTGCAACGCTTGCCCGCGGACGTCCGTTCGAGGATGCCGACGTGCGCGAGGGTGCGCCACCCGTGGTGATCATCAGTCATCATCTCTGGGAGACACGCTTCGGCTCGGATCCGCAAATCACCAGTCGCTCGGCGCAGTTCGGCGCAACCCGGCGGATGATTGTCGGCGTCGCGCCGCGCGGCTTTGCGTTTCCGCCGGGACAGCCGACCGACGTCGTCGTGCCGGTGCGCACGCCGCTGACGGCACCCGCTGCAGCGCAAGTCTGGATGGATCTTCGGGGTGGGCCGGCTCGCCGCGGGCGCCCACGTCGGCGCCTCGAGCGCCGAGCTCGACGGACTGGCGCAGCAGTTCGAGCGTGAGCACACCGATCAGAATCAGGGCTCGCGCTACTACGCCGTCTCGCTCCGTGATTCGCTGGTTGGTGATACGAAAAGACCGCTGCTCATTCTCTTTGCCGCCGTCGGGTTCGTGCTTCTGATCGCCTGCGTCAACGTCGGTAACCTTCTGCTCGCCCGCTCGCTCGCGCGTCACAACGAGATGGCGCTGCGAATGGCGCTCGGTGCGGGACGCGCCCGCTTGTGCGCGCAGGTGCTGACCGAGGGTCTGGTGCTCGCGCTCGCCGGCGGGTTGCTCGGCGTCGCGATCGCCTGGCGCGCGGCACCGATCCTCGCCGGGCTCGTGCCGCGCGCAACCGCGCTTCCCGCGCTCGAGACGGTAACGGTCAACGCGCCGGTGCTGGCGTTCTCGCTCGTGGTCTCGATCGTCTCGGCGCTGCTCTTCAGCGGCGTCGCCTGGCTCGGCATCGCGCGCGGCGACGGACGCGATGCGCTCCATTCGGAACGGCGAGCGACGATGAGCCCGGCGGCGCGGCGCGGCGCCGCCGGCCTGATGGCGGCGGAGATTGCCTTGGCCGTGATGCTGCTGATGGGCGCCGGCCTCACGCTTCGCAGCTTCGCCAACCTGATTGCCGTCGATCCCGGGTTTCGCGCGGACGATGTGGTGACATTGCAGCTGCAGCTGCCGCCCGGGCGCTACGAAGCGGTCACCGTGCGCCGCGTGTTCTATCGAGACGCGTTCGCGGCGCTCGAGGAACTGCCGGAAATAGACACGATCGGTGCGGGCGTCGTCACACCGTTGACGGGCAACAACTGGACCGTGCCGTTCGCGCGCGTCGATCGTCCCGTCGCGCGCGGCGAGCGTCCGCCGGACGTCGGATGGCAGTCAGCATCAGCCGGCTATTTCAAGGCGCTCCAGATTCCGTTGCGGACCGGCAGGCTTTTCGATGCCTCCGACGGTGCACGCGCGACACCTGTTGTGATTGTCAGCGAAGGCATCGTGCAGCGGTTCTTTCCGGGCGAGCAGGCCATTGGTAATCGCATCAGGATTGGCGATGGCGAGGCCGAGATCGTCGGTGTCGTCGGCGACATCCGCCGCGCCGCGCTTGCCGACGAGCCGCGCGCAGACATGTACTTTCCTTTCGAGCAGCAGCCGTCGCCGTCAATCACTCTGTTTGCGAGAGTCGCGGGCGACCCGGCCGCGGCCATCCAGGCGCTGCGCGCGAAGATCAAAGTGCTCGAGCCGCAGGCGACGATGTTCCAGGCGCGCGCGCTCGAGGCGATCGCGGCCGAGTCGGTCGCGGTTCCGCGCCTGGCGATGCGGCTGCTGGCCGGCTTTGCCGCCGTGGCGCTGGTGCTCTCAGCGATCGGTGTTTACGGCGTCATGTCCTACAGCGTCAATCGGCGCGCGCGTGAGCTCGGAACGCGCCTCGCGCTTGGCGCGGACCGCGGCGATGTCGTGCGGCTCGTCCTGCGTGACGCGGGCGCGATTGCGCTCGCCGGTCTGGCGGCCGGCGTCGCCTCCGGCCTCGTGGCGGTGCGTTCGCTGCAGACGCTGCTCTTTGGCGTGACCCCATGGGATCCGCTCGCACTCTCGGCGGCGGTGGCCGTCCTCGCGGCAGCGGCGCTCGTCGCCAGCTATCTGCCGGCCCGCCGCGCCGGCCGCATCGACCCGGCACGCACGTTAGCGGCGGAGTGAAAGGCAAAGGCATCCGCGAAATCGCGTAATCCGCGGACAAATCGGCGCGCGGAAAAACGGATCCAAACGTCAGCCGTTGACGTCTAACTCGTTTCATGGACGCGTTTTTCAACGACCTCAAGCATTCGCTGCGAACGTTCATCAAGAGTCCGGCATTCACCGCCACCGCGATCGCCGCGCTCACCCTCGGCATTGCAGCGAACACGGCGATCTTTTCCGTGGTCAACGCCGTGATGCTGCGGCCGGTCTCATTTCCTGAGCCGGACCGGGTGGTGATGTTCATGAACGTCGGGCCGCAGGGGTCGGGGCCGGGCGCGTCACCCGCGCGCTTCATGCACTGGCGGGCGCAGACCGCGGTGGTGCAGGACGTCGCCGCGTTCAACAGCGGCGTCGTGAACTTCACCGGCGGAACATTTCCCGAGCAGATGCGCGCCGGCCGCGTCTCCGCGGATTTCTTCAAGCTCGTCGGCGCATCGACGACCCTCGGGCGGACGTTCACGACGGAAGAGGATCTGCCGAACGGACCCAAGGCCGTGGTCCTGAGCCAGATCACATGGGTCACGCGCTTCAACCGCGACCCCAACGTGCTGGGCCAGTCGATGTCGTTGAGTGGCGAACCGCACACGATCGTCGGTGTGCTCGGCGACTTCAGCTTCGAGGAGTTTGGTCCCACGCCTCAGGTCTGGTCGGCGTTCCAGTTCGATCCGAACACCACCGATCAGGGTTTCTACTTCCAGGCCGCCGGACGGCTCAAGCCCGGAGTCTCTCTGCAGCAGGCGCAGGCGCAGCTGAAGGTCTCGGTCGAGGAGTTCCGGGCGAAGTTCAAGAACGCGCTCGGGCCGCAGGGCTCGTTTTCGGTCGAGCCAATTCGCGACGTTCTTGTACGCAATGTGCGCACGTCGTTGTTCGTACTGATTGGCGCGGTGACGTTCGTGCTGCTGATTGCGTGCGCCAACGTCGCCAACCTGCTGATGGTCCGAGCGACGGGCCGAAAGCGCGAGATCGCGGTGCGCGCAGCGGTCGGCGGGTCGCGCGGCACGCATCGCGCGTCAGCTCCTCACCGAAAGCGTCGTCCTGTCGCTGACCGGCGGTGTGCTCGGGCTTGGTCATGGGTGTCGTCGGGATCGGGCGCTGCTCTCGGTCAACACCGCCGGGTCTGCCGCGCGTCGGCATCGACGGCGCCGCGGTCGGCGTCGACTGGCGCGTGTGGCCTTCACCGTCGCGGTCTCGCTCGTCACAGGGATGTTCTTCGGCTTGTTCCCCGCCTTTCAAAGCGCCCGCACCGATCTCACGAGCAACGCTCAAGGAAAGCGGCGGGCGGTCCGGCACCGGCTTCCGTCAGAACAAGGCGCGATCGATCCTCGTGGTCACCGAAGTGGCGCTCGCGCTGATCTTGCTGATCGGGTCGGCTCTGCTGATTCGGACGGCAGTCGCGCTCGGCGGCGTCGATCCAGGCTTCGATCCGCACAACGTCCTGACGATGCGGATGTCGCTCTCAGGGCCGCGCTTCGTGAAGTCGGAGGGCGTCGAGCAGCTGGTGCGCACCGGCGTCGAACGGCTGCGAACGGTTCCCGGCGTCGTCTGACGGCGAGCGCCACGTGCTGTGTGCCGCTGCAGGGAGGCTACGGGTTGCCCTTTATCATCGTAGGACGGCCCGCGCCCGACCAGGGCGCGTTTCACGGCGGCGGTCAGTGGATGACGATGTCGCCCGGATTACTTCGAGCGTGTTCAAGATCCCGATCAAGCGCGGGCCGCGATTTCAACGAGCGCGACAACGCGCCTCGCAGGGCGTCGTCATCATCAATGAGGCGATGGCGCGCGCAGTTCTGGAAGGACGGCGATCCGCTCAACGATCGCCTCGTGATCGGGCGCGGCGTGATGCGCGAGTTCGCCAGCGAAATCGAGCGCCAGATCATCGCCATGGTCGGCGATACGCGCGACTCGGCGGCTCGAACAGGGATCCGCAGCCGGCGATGTACATCCCGCAGGCGCAGGTGCCCGATGCGGTGAACGCGCTCAACGTTCGGCATGACGCCGATTGGCTGGGTGGTCCGCACGCAGGGCGATCCGCATCTGGTCAGCGCGCAGGTGCAGGAGCAGCTCAGGCAAGTCGACGGGACTCCCGGTGACCGACGTGCGCTCGATGGACGAAGTGGTCTCGCGCTCGACCTCGCGTCAACGCTTCAACATGTGGCTGATGACGATATTTGGCATGTGCGCGCTGTTGCTCGCGGCGATCGGGATTTACGGCTTGATGGCGTACTCGGTGGAGCAGCGGACGCAGGAGATCGGCATCCGCCTCGCGCTCGGCGCAGCGCGCAGCAAGTCAAGAACATGGTGGTGCGTGCAGGGCATGCTCCTCGCGCTCGCCGGCGTCGTGATCGGGCTGGCGGCGGCGTTCGGACTGGCGCGGCTGATGCAAGCGATGCTCTTCGGCGTGACGACGAGAGATCCGCTGGTGTTCGCGGGGATGCCGCTGCTGCTGACGATTGTGGCGTTTCTGGCGGTGTGGCTGCCGGCGCGCCGGGCCAGCGGCGTGGACCCGATGGTGGCGTTGCGATACGAATGAGGTTTTATCCGCAGATTCCACACACGCATCCAATTCCCGCTGGCGTGCGTGGACACGACGCGGCTCGTTCTTCCGGCCGCGCCGCTTCGCGGCGCGCCCCGCCGGCGCCACCGCAAGGTGTTGGAACGCCGAGCCAGCTCCGGTTCGCGTTCTTGAATCCGGAAGTCGGCGTAATCGGCGGATCAAACCTCCGCGTAATCGCGTCGAATCGGCGCAATCTCACCAGTGACCGCTGGCGGACACCGCCGCGCCGCGCACGAACACCTTCGTAGTCAGAAACACGCAAAAACATTGATGTTTTGAGGGCATGGGAGTTGCAGCCCGCGTCGCCCATGCATTCCGACTTCCGCTACGCGTGGCGCGCCATCTGGAAGAGTCCGTCCACCAGCCTCGGCGCGATGCTGGCGCTCGCCCTCGGCGTCGGCGCGACCACCACCATCTTCGGCCTGCTCAACGCCGTCCTGCTGCGGCCGTTGCCCTATCCCGAGGCCGACCGGCTGGTCGAAGTCTGGGGGACGGTGCAGCGCCAGCAGGTCGAGCGGCGCGGGACGTCGTATCCCGATTACTTCGACTGGCGCGATCAGGCGCGGTCGTTCGACGCGATGTCGGCATGGATTTTCGACCAGCTTCGTGGTCTACGGGCAGGGCGAGCCGGCGCTGCGTCAACGCTGAGGTCGTGGACGGGCCCTACTTCGAGCTGCTCGGCGGGCGCGCCGATTCAGGGCCGGTTGTTTCAGGCCGAGGATCACAAGCCGGGCGCTGCCGCCGTTGCGGTGATCAGCGAGCGATGTGGGAGCAGCGATTCAATCGCGCCGGCGACGTCGTCGGGCGGAGCCTGCAGCTCGACTCGCGCGTCTACACGATCGTCGGCGTCGTTGACTGCGTCGTTCACCGGGCGATCGGACACGGCGGAAGTGTGGACAAGTGTGCATGGGACCGGTGCCGCCCGCGACAATTGAAGAATCGGGGCAGCCGCGGCTTCGCGCCGATCGCGCGTCTGGTGCCAGGCGTCACGCGTGAGTCGGCGCAGGCCGAGATGGACGCGATCTGCGCGCAGCTCGAGAAAGCGTATCCGGAAACCAACGAGAAGCGCTACGCGCAGGTGTCGCCGCTCGCCGACGAGATCTTCCAACCAGGTCCGCCCGGCGGTGTCGCTCCTGTTCGGCGTTGTCGCGCTCGTGCTGCTGATCGCGTGCTCCAACGTCGCCAGCCTGCTGCTCTCGAAGAGCGAAGCACGCCGGCGCGAGATCTCGCTGCGGCGTGCGCTCGGCGCCGAGGACCGTCAGCTCATTCGCCTGCTCCTCGCCGAGAGCGGGTTGCTGGTGCTTTTCGGCGGCGGCCTCGGATGGCTGATCGCGCAATGGACCGGCGACGCGTTGCTCGCGCTCAGTCCGGTGCAGCTTCCCAGCTTCGCGGCGCCGGCCACCGATTGGCGCACGCTGGCGTTCGTGTCGTTCGTGGCTATCGCCACCACCGTGGGCATCGGGTTGACGCCGCTGGGATCGCTCGGCGGCGAATCGCTGGCGCAGTCGCTGCGCGAAGGCGCGGTGGCGGCGCGCGGCGCTGGCCGCGTGAACGCGCTGCGCTTCATCGTGGTCGGCGAAGTCGCGCTCGCCGTTGCGCTGCTGGTGGGGGCGGCGCTTCTCGGGCGCAGCTTTGCCGCGCTGCTCGCTTTCGATCCCGGCTTCGATGCGCACGGCGTGCTCACGCTGCGCGCGCAGTTTCCGCTGCCGCCGGCGCCGTCTACGTCCACCGACTCCGACAACCGCGCCGACCACCCCGCCGGCGCCGCCGCCAGGTGTCAGCACGTTCGAGATTCTCGACGCCTTGCGCGCGCTTCCCGGCGTTCAAAGCGCAAGCCTCACGACGTCAGTGCCGCTCGTCGATGCCGGCGCGGTGTTCTATTCGGCGGAGGGGATGCCGCCGGTGGATGCCACGAACCGCCCGCGCATCTACGTGCAGCGAGTCACGACCGGCCATTTCGCCGCGCTCGGCATGAAGATGATCGAGGGCCGCGACTTCACGACCAACGAATTGACGCGCACGAGCACCGCCGTCATCGTGAGCGAAAACGTCGCGAAGCGCTTCTGGCCGGGGCAGAGCGCGCTTGGCCGCCGCATCAAGCAGGGCGATCCGGGCTCGCAGAACCCGTGGCTGACGATCGTCGGCGTCGTCGGCGAGGCCAACCTGCGAGGTATTCCGCGCAATCCAACTGCCGATCCTGACATGTATCTGCCGTTTGCCGAGACCACGCGCTCTTTCGCGGTGGTCATGCGCACGGCGGCTGATCCCGCGAGCCTGAGCGCCGGCGCGCGCGAGTCGCTCCGTCGCCTGAATCCCGGCGTGGCCGTCTTCAACGTGCGGCCGCTCGAGCGAGATCGTCGACCGCGCAGCTGGCGACAGCGAAGTTTCTGAGCTGGGTGACCGGAGCGTTCGCGGTGGTGGCGCTGACGCTGGCGCTGATCGGCATCTACGGCACGCTGTCGTACTGGGTTCGCCGTCGCACCGCGGAGATCGGTATTCGAGCCGCGCTCGGCGCGGATCGCTCGCGCGTGCTTCGGCTCGTCGTGGGTCAGGCGATGCTGCTCACGCTGGCGGGTGTCGCAGGCGGCGTGCTGCTGGCGGCGGCACTCAGCCGCTTCATTCAGACACAGCTCTATGCCGTGCAGGCCGATCGACTGGCTGTCGTTCGTCACGACACGGCGCCTGTGATGATCGCGGCCGCTCTCGTCGCGAGTCTCGCGCCGGCGATTCGCGCGCTGCGCGTCAATCCGATCGTGGCCCTGCGCTCTGACGCGTGACGGCAACCGCGCCGTCCGGCCAGCTCACGCCGTTCGCATGGCTCGGAGTTGCGCAGTAATGTATGCGCTGGGGTCTTCGATGATCAGAACGGTCACGCTGTTGTTCTGCCTCGCCGTAGTTGTGACGCCTGCTGAATCACGTGCCCAGGCGACTGCCGGCGCTCAGAAGTTTCCGCCAGACAAGTTCGTCAACCTTCAGGTCGTTCCCAAGGACACCAAGCCGGACGTCGTCATCCAGGCGATGAAAAACTTCACTCGCGCGCTGGGTGTGAGGTGCCAGGACCGTCACGTCGGCGAGGAGGGACAGCCGCTGGACCAGTTCGACTTCGTGACCGACGACAACCCGCGGAAGAACACTGCGCGCAACATGATGCGGATGGCGGCCGAGATCAACGCGCGGTTGAGCAAGGACATGCCCGACGCGGCGGCCAAGGGTTATCAGGTGACTTGCTTTACCTGTCACCGCGGCGCCGCGCATCCAGTGCATGCTCCCGACGCCGCACCCAAGCCGCCCGGCAACTGAGCTCAGAACCTGGCGATGAAGCGTGCGGAGATCCCGCGGCCTGGCGCGTCCAGGCCCCACGAGATGCCGCGATAGTTCTCGTCGCCCAGGTTCTCCGCGTCAATCAGCAGCTCGTGCGCGCCAAAGCGAATGCCGGCGCGCGCGCCGAACACGGCGTACCCGGGACTTCCGGAAACAGTGAGCTCGAGTTCACGCCGACACCCAGCACGCGGTCCTGGACCTGGGTAACTGTTTCACCCGTCGCGATCAGCAGATCGTCGGCCGAGCCGAATACGCCGTCACCTCCGGCAGATACCCAGCCGCGGGCGGTCGCGCCGTTGAGGAAGAAATTGCGGATGCTCGTGCGCGTCCGCTCCGACCCGGTTCGGCGATCGCCCAGATCGAGCGTGGACAGATGCGTCTGCTTCCAGGCAAAGTGCACGTACGGCTGCACCCACCATCGCGAGCCCGGGCGCGAGTACTGCAACAGGAGATAGCCCTCGGGAGCGGGCGTGCCGCCTTCGATGTTCGGCGGCAGCTCCGTCTCGGTATCGGTGGCACGCATGTACGTCAACACGCTTTGCAGCAGCAGGCTCGGCACGATCGAGAACTGTCCCGTGTGTTCGAAGCCCCAGATGCGCGCGTGATCGAAGTTCGCCCGAACCAGCACGGGAGCCGTCGATGCCGCCACGAACACGACGCCGTTCGCGTTCTGCGCGGTGATCGTCTCCGTGCCGAGCGGTACACCGACCGCGCCCGGCGGCAGGATGAGAGCCTGCTTCTGAATGTTGTCGTGCACGTTGTTGACGAAGAACGTCAGCTCCGCGCGCAGGCGTGAGTTGCGGAAACGCGCCGACAGATCGACGTTGTAGTTCGATTCCGAAACGAGCTGTTCGACGGGCCGGCCGGTGGACACGGCGGTGGCCGCGGCGCTCGTCCCGACGCTACCGTTCAGGCCCGCGACATCGGGCGCTGCAACCTCGAAGCCCGACCCGGTCAGCCCCAGCGTCCCGAGATCTGTCATGTGCGGCGCGCGGAAGCCGCGGCTGAAGCTCGTGACGAACGTCCATGGCTCGGCGGGTGTGAAAACGGCCGCCACGCGGAATGTCGCCGCACCGACGGTCAACTGATCGTCCGGCCAGAGCGGCTGCCCGCCGACGATGGGGCTATCGGCGGCCTCGGCTTCGTAGCTCGCTCCGCCGACGCGAATCGAGCCGGTGAGTCGCAGTCGGTCGGGAACCGCGACGTAGCTCGTCTGGGCGAAGACACCGCCCTGATGGAAGGTCGCTCCGCTCGGCACTCGCGGACGGCGCGGCGACACCGCCAACGTCACCGGATTGACGTTGAATGCATCCGAGGTCAGCTTCTCGAGGTAGAGATCGCCGCCGACGCTGAACATCTGGCGCGACGACAGTTCGCGTGACGCGAAGCCGCTGAAGCCATGCACCGTCGTGCGTTCCGGCTCGTGGCCGATCGTCGCGCGCGGGTTTCCATTGCCGCCCTGGTTGATGCGCTCCTCGCGCTGACTGTTGAGCGAATAGGTGCCGGTGACTTGATCGAACCAGCCGACTTCCCGCCCCTCGAGCCGGACATAAAAGAGATCGAGAGTGAGGTCCGATAGATCCGAGATCAAGTTGCCGTCGCCGCCCAGCAGCTGGTCGTACCGCTTGCCTTCGTCCTGCCGCGTTGCCGCGTAGCTTGCAACCAGCTGCGTGCGCGGATTCGGCGTCCAGTTTGCCTTGACGATCCCTGCGTGCTGATGAAAGCCGGTCTCCGGCAGGCGTTCGGGCATCAGCTCGTCCGATGGCAGGCCGAAGAAGCGCGTCACCGCGGCGTGCGAATCAATCCCGTCGCCGGTGCGAATGTCTCCCGCCTTGCGGGTGCCGATCGAGCCGAGCACACCGACCGTGCGCGTGCCCAGCGAGAAGAGCGCTGTGGCATTGCCGCCGCGATGGGCGGTCTGGCCACCGAGCGCGAACTGTCCGCCGAACTGGCGATCGTTGCCGGCGAGCGACGGGTTCGGCGTCTGGAACTGCACGCTGCCGCCGAGGGCATCGCTGCCGTACTCGGCGCTGCTCGGGCCGTGAAGCACCTCGATGCGCTCGACGAACTCGGGATCGATGAGGTCGAGGAACGTGTTGACGCCGCCGCGCTGCGCGCCGTTCGAGTAGCGCACACCGTCGAAGAAGACATTGACTTTGTTGCCGGTGAGCCCGCGA
Organism: uncultured Acidobacteriota bacterium; assembly: GCA_963807105.1. GTDB lineage: Bacteria > Acidobacteriota > Vicinamibacteria > Vicinamibacterales > UBA2999 > DASPWV01. The sequence continues at coordinate 226,499 of CAWEAM010000006.1, forward strand.
ATGAACACGCCAGCCATCGTCGGGCTGGTGCGCTGCAGATTGACGCCGGCCTCCTCGGTCACGGCCTCGGCGATGACGGTCTTGACGCGGCGGTTGATCTCGTCCGGAGTGATCACGGAAACGGTGTGCGCGGCGCGGCCTGCTTCTTCAGCTACGCCGGGAGTCGCAGTCACCGTGACGTCCTCCGCCAGCGCGGCAATCTCCAGCCTGATGGTGACCGACGTTGTCTCGCCGACGCTCACGGCGACCCGCCGTTCGGCAAAGCCGGACGCCATCGCAACGATGACGAACGATCCGGGCTCGAGGTCAGCGAGCTCGAAGCGTCCATCCTGTCCGGTCTGCGCCGATCGGATGACAGCGCTCTGCGGAGACAGAATCTGAATCCGAGCGCCGGCCACCGGGGCGCCGGAGGGATCGATGACAACTCCGGTGAGGCCGGCTGCCGCAGCTGTGGTTGCGGTGAAGAGGCACACGACCAACACAAACACCAAACGGAACATATCCGCTCAGATTAGGTGGTCGCGCCGGCCTACTACCAGTGATCGTAGGCGCTTATGGGCAGCGCAGGTGCAGCTCCGTGCACGAATTACGAGCGGTGGGCCCGAATTGAGCACCCGAGCACCAAGCACAGAGCACCTGAGGCACTCAAGGCACTCCAGGCACCTTGGAGAATCACGGCAACTGTCTAATGCAAAACTCCGCCGTTTCGTAGACTGCCTGCTGTCCAGTCGGCGAGACTGCGATCGAGACAACGGCCGCCGCGACCGTGAGCGCGGGCCAGATCCGTGCGGTGGTAGGTTCCGGCCGTTGCGCGAAGAGCCGTCGCACGCGCGCCTCCACCGCAATGCCGCTGAAGATCGAGCTCGCGTGCAGCACCGGCACGTGCGTGTTTGCCGCCAGTCGCGCCACCTTTGTGAGCGCGGACGCCAGTGCCAGCGAGCTCTGCGCGTCGATGCGCGCGCAGTCGTCGGCGCGCTCCTCGGCGGCGGCGGTCCAGGCGTGCTCGATGTCGGCCATCACGCCGGTGCCAAACCGGGCCGCCGGCGCCGACAGGAACAGGAAGCGCATCACGTTGTCTGCCGCCCGGACGTGAGCGACTTCGTGCGCGACCATCGCCTCGAGCTCGCGCGAGTCGCACGACTCCATCACCTGTCGCGCGATATAGAGCCGCGGCTTCCAGAGGCCAATCACCGCCACGACTGGAAACGACGTTTCAATCGACGACATTGGCAGCCGGCCACTTGCGATCGCTTCGTGCCGCCATTCGGCGACAGTGCGCATCGTGCCGCGCCACGCAGCATAGACGCGCGCGCCAGCCGCTGTGCCAGCCATCGCCGCCATCAGAGCCAGCCCGCCCAGCACGACGCCGGCGATTTCGCGCTCCTCACCGGATTCGAGCCGGATGAACGCATTGAACGTGAGAGCGATGGCCATTACCGCGCCGCTCGCCGGCAGCAGCCGCAGCATCGCGAGCACGCGCGCCCGTGGTGCCGGTGGGAGCGATTCGATGCGGTCACGCCAGACCACCCACGTCACCGAGCTGAGCGCCGAAACGGCCAGACAGACGATCGTTCCAGCCGCGAGCGAGACAATGACGCCGAGCAGCAGCGGCGTCATGAGCGTTCCTCCTCGCGCCGCCGCGCGATCAGCCTCTCGAGCTCTTCGAGCACTTCCGTATCCCGGTGAGTGACGGCATCGACAAAGAAGGAGACCAGCGGCTGGAGCGACGGGTCGGGCGCGATGAGCGCGCCAAGCCGCTCGCCGGCAATACGCGCCACGAAATCCTCCCGGCCCCATCGATGACGATAGACAAATGCCCGCCCCGACTTCTCGCGCTCGAGCACACCCTTGCGGTGCAGTCGATCGAGCGTCGTCATGAGCGTCGTGTAGGCGGTTGCCGGAAAGCGCGGCTGCAGCTCGCGCACCGTAACCGGCTGCTCGACCACCCACAACGCGTCGAGGACGCGCGCTTCGAGCGGTCCAAAGATTGTTTCGAGAACAGCGACGCCTTCTCTGGTCTGTGGCACGAGGTGATTATACCGGCCGCGGCTTACACTTGGCGCCAAGTGTCGGGCAATCATCCAACCATGACGGACGTACTCGAAATCGACACGCTGTTTCTCGACGCCGGCGGCGTACTCTGCCATCCCTCCTGGCCGCGGGTAAGCGCGGCGCTCGCCGCCGAGGGTATTGAGATCTCCCCCCAGGCATTGCAGGCCTCGGAACCCTTCGCCAAGCGCGATATCGACGAAGCCCGCGTCGTCGGATGGACCACCGACTCGACGCGGGGATGGCTGTACTTCAACAAGGTGCTCGAGCATGCGGGCGTGCCGCTGTCGGATGCGACGGACGCGGCGCTGGCGGTGCTGCATGCCTATCACCGCACCGAGAACCTTTGGGAAAACGTGCCGCCCGACGTGGTGCCGGCACTCGAGCGATTCCGCGCCGCGGGTCTCAAGCTCGTCGTCGTGTCCAACGCCAATGGCCGCCTGAGACATTTGTTCGATCGGTTGGGCTTGACAGCGTACTTCGACGTCGTCCTTGACTCCTTCGAATGGCACGTCGAGAAGCCGAACCCGCGTCTCTTTGAGATCGCCCTCGAACAGGCGCAGTCGAGCGCGGCTCGCACCGCCCACGTCGGCGATCTGTTCCATATCGACGTAGAAGGCGCGCGCAACGCCGGCCTGCGCGAAGGCGTGCTGCTCGACGCCGCCGATCTCTACGCGCACACAGACTGCCGCCGCATCCGCAAACTGGATGAGCTGGCCGACGTCATCCGTCTGGCACGTCCCTTGAAGTAGTTCCGCCGGCGCTCGTTGAGCTCGCGGAGGTTCTCATGGCACGTCCAATTTGGCGGGGAAGTCTTTCGTTCGGGTTGGTTGCGATCCCGGTGCAAATGCACACGGCAGTCCGCGAGCACCGTCCCAAGTTCCGGTTGCTTCACGCGAAGGACAAATCGCCCATCAAGTACGAACGGATTTGCCAGCGCGACGGCAAACCGGTGGCCTGGGAGGATCTGGTCAAAGGCTTCGAATACGAGCGCGGGCGCTACGTGGTCCTTACCAAGGAAGACTTCAAGGCCGCGGCGCTCGAAAAGGATCGGCGCGTTCAAGTCACCGATTTCGTTCCGAGCGACGCTATCGACGACCGTTACTTCGATCAGCCGTACTACCTGCTGCCCGACAAGGGCGCCGAACACGCCTATGCCGTGTTCGAGAAGGCGCTCGCCGAGGCCCGCCGCGTCGGCATCGGGAAAGTGGTGATGCGCGAGAAGCAGCATCTCGTGGCCGTGGAGAGCATCGAAGGCCGGCTGGTGCTCACGATGATGCGCTACGCCGACGAAGTGGTCGATGTTCCCGACGCAAGCGGCGTCGATCGCGTCAAGGTGCCGCCCAAAGAACTGAAGCTCGCCATCGATCTGATCGAGGCGCTCGCCGGTGACTGGGATCCCGAAAAGTATGCCGACGACTATCAGAAGAACCTCGAGGAAGTGATCAAAGGCAAGTTGAAGGGCGAGACCGTGGTGCTCGAGGACGTCGAAGCGCCGATGGGCGCCGACGTGATCGATCTCGCCGAGCGTCTCCGTCGCAGCCTCAAACTCGCGGGTGACCGCCGCAAGACGAAAGCGGCGAAGTCGGCGAAACGAACCACGAAAACCGGGCGCCGACGCGCCGCCTGAGTATGAGCCGCGCTGCGGAACACGACACACCCGCGGATGCTTCGGTGCCGCCCGAGACCGAGGCGCCGATCGAAACGCGCGTCGGCGGGCTGCAAGGCTACGGCTTCGTCTCGCTCACCGTCGTCATTACCGTCGCGGCGTTGAGTCTCGCGCAGGGCTTTTTCATTCCCGTTGTCGTGTCCATCGTGTTCGCGCTGGCGCTCTCGCGCATCGTGCGCCGGCTGGAGCGTCTCCTTCCTCGCTGGCTGGCCGCCGCGGCCGTCGGTACTGGCGCTGGTGGGCGGCCTCGGCGCGCTGGCCTATTCGCTGAGCGGCGAGGCGGCTCGCGCGGTCGCGGAGCTGCCCAACGCGACCCGGACGATGCGGCAGGCGTTTCGCGTCTTCATCAATCAGAAGCAAGGGCCGCTCGGGCAGCTGCAGCGCGCCATCAACGAGCTCGAACGCACGGCGACCGAATCGCAGCAGCGGCCGGCCACGCCGAGCGGCGTCACGCCGGTGCAGGTGGTGGAGCCTCCGGTCGATTTCAACAACATGGTGTGGATGGGGTCGCAGGGCGCGTTGTGGGTGGTGGCGCAGCTCGCGCTCGTCCTCTTCCTGGTGTACTTCCTCCTCGCCTACGGCGATCTCTTCAAGCGCAAGGTCGTTCGCATGAGCGGCGATACCCTCGCGAAGCGCAAGGTTACCGTGCAGCTGATCGACGAGATCGGCGCGAGCGTCGCGAAGTCGATCTCGCATTTGGTCCTGACGAGCGTGCTGGTCGGGGTGGCGACCGGCATCTCGCTGTGGTTGCTCGACGTGCACTACGCCGGCCTGTGGGGGCTGATGGCCGGTCTATTCAACTTCGTCCCCTACGTGGGACCGATCCTCGTCGCCGCGGGACTGTTTCTCGCGAGTGTGGTGCAGTTCGGCGACGTGGCGACGGCGGGACTGGTGGCCGGCGTGTCCTTCGTCATCACGTCGGTCGAGGGTTTTCTCTTCACGCCGATCGTGTTCGGCCGCGCCACGCGCGTCAATCCGGTCGCTGTGTTCATCGGCTTCCTGTTCTGGGGCTGGCTCTGGGGGCTCTGGGGCATGCTGCTGGCAATGCCGCTGCTGCTGATCATCCGCTCGGTCGCCGACAAGGTCGAGGAGCTGACGCCGCTCGCCGAGCTTCTATCTGATTAGGCGGGTACGGCTCGCTGGCCAGGTCAGGCGAGTCAGGCGAGCAAGGCTTGTCCAACAGCCGTTTCACACGCCCGTCTGCGGTACGTTCTCCGGCTCCAGCGGCAGCCACACGCGTATCGTCGTGCCGCTTCCCGGCGGGCTCGTCACGCGCAGCGCGCCCTTGTGGCTCCGGACGATGCCCTGAACGGCCGCGAGCCCAAGTCCTCGCCCGGTCTGTTTCGTCGAGAAGAACGGATCGAAGATCCGCGACATGGTGGAACGGTCCATGCCGGGCCCATTGTCCTTGACCTCGACGAACGCGAAGCGCCCGGGCGTCGCATCGCTGCTGAAGGTCATGTCGGCGAGCCTCGCGGCCGACAGCGACTCCGAGCCGGCCGCCACCGTGATGCGGCCGTCGTCGTCAACCGCTTCGCTCGCATTGACGATGAGGTTGAGCACCACTTGGCGGACTTGTGTCGGGTCCACCCGGACGCGCGGCAACGGGCCGCCGCTGGTGTACTCGAGCGTGCAATGGCGTGCGACGGACGCTTGCAGAAGATCGAAGAGATCGCGGATCAGCTCATCGAGATCGATGAGCTCGGAGATGACGCGTCCTTCGCCGGCGTAGGCCAGCATCTTGGCGATCAGGTCGGCGGCGCGCTGCGCGCCGATGACAATCGCGTCGGCGCTCTTGCGGAGCGACGGGTTCTGCGCCGCGCTCATCGACAGCAGGTCGGCGTTGCCGAGAATGCCGGTAAGCAGATTGTTGAAGTCGTGCGCCACGCCGCCGGCGAGCACGCTGAGGCTTTCGAGCTTCTGCTGTTCGAGCATGCGGCGTTCGAGCAGGCGCCGCTCGTTTTCGGCCTTGCGGCGCGCGCTGACGTCACGCACCAGCACGAGCCATCCCGCGAATCGATTCTGGCCGTCGAGCACGGTCTTGACTTCGACCTCCAGGGCGCGGCCGTCCACGCTGGTGACTTCCGGGAGGCCGCCTGGCGCCACGCCGTCGCTGGTGTTGAGCGTCCACCACGGCACGACATCCTGGATCGGCCGTCCGACGCAGTCGAGCGAGCACTGCGTCAACTGCTGCGCCGCTGGATTGAAATCGACAATCGTCCGCTGATGATCGAGGACGATGACGCCGTCGCTCAGGCTGTCGATCACGAGATCGCGCGCGATTGGCACCAGGCCGAAGAGGCGATGGCGGTAGAACCCCCAGACGAACAGGACACCGGACAGCGCAAAGCCGAGTGGCGTGATGTCGAATCCGGGGGGGAGAAGCTTCGAGAGATACACGACGTTGCCGAGCCAGGGCAGCAGCAGCCCGCCGAGGATGAAGATCGTCTGGCGGCGGTAGGGGAGCGGAAACCGGCGCAGGGCGCCGACGAAGAGCACTGTACCGATTGCCAGCGCCGTATAGCTGTGGATGACGCCAATCCAGAACCACGGTCCATGCACGTACTCGAGGCGGCCGCCAGCAACCGGGCGGACCTCGGTCCAGAGCAACCGGTGCCATGGATTGGTGAAGGCCATGACGATCGTCACGATCGGAATCAGCCAGACGAGCCCGAGCAGCGTGCGATCGTTGATCCACCGGCTGCGCGCGTACTGACCGGCGAACACCAGCCACAACGGCGCGACCGTGGCGATGCCGATGTACTGAAGTTGCGAGAGGACGATTCGGGTGTTGTACGACTGAACGACCGCGTGCAGCGCGCTGAGGAGCGCCCAGTGCGCGGTCGCGAACATCATCCAGGCAAACGCCACGGTGCCGGGCACGGTCCGGCGGCTGCGGCCGACAATGCCCGCCCATACCGCCAGGCCGCTCGCGGCGAGCAGGAGCGCTGCGTGAAGCGAGACGAACCAGGTCACTGGGCTGGGCTCATGTTAGCCGGAACCCGGCGACCGACGAGCGGTCGTTACACGGGGCGAGCGCGCCGCCGGCAGTCGCGTCGAGCGTGGCCGCGGAAGTGTGGCTAGGCTTCAACCTTTTTCTCTTCTTTCTCCTCCTTCTTCTTCTCTTCGTTGGCCTTCTCGTCCTTCGTCTCGTCTTTCTTTTCGGGTTTTTTCTCTTCTGGCTTCTGCGCAGTCTTGGTTGTGTCCTTCTCTTCTTTCTTCAGTTCTTTGGCCGTGATCGATTCGGCCCAGTCGGTCTCGAACACGGTCATGATCTGGCGCGTCACCGCCGGATTGCTGATCAGCAGCCCGACCTCGCGCCGCTCGTCGAGCTCGGCTTTGCGCAGACTCTGGCTGCCGACGAATGCGCGCGTGCCGTCACGGATGATGGCGCGCACGTGCAACCGCATCGACTTCATCGGCCGCACCTGGACGCCATCGTCCGGGCCTTTGATCTTGCCGATGATCCGCACGTTCACGCCCTTCGCCGCGCGCTCGCTGCAGCAGCTTGATCATCGCCGGGTCCTGGATCTTCTCGTCGTAGATGGCGAGCTCACGTCGCGCGCCCTTGACAAACGCGGTGAGCATGGCGCGGGCGGTGTCTCGGGCTGACCACCAGATTGGAGCGCGCCGGCATGTATTCCTGCCGCGTGCAGTCGGCTTCGAACAGCTTCAGCGCCTCCTGCACAGTGCGCTTGATCGCGCGTGGCGATGCCGAAGCTGCGGCTCTTGTCGATATCGAGCTTGGTGAAGTTGAACCCGAAGACGTGCATCGTCTCGTCGGCGACCAGGAACTTGCCGTGATAGCGCAGCAGATCGTCGGCCGATCGCGCCACCGTCACGCCGGCGGCGAGCAGCCGCTGTTCGAGCTTGCGCAACCGGTTCTCGCCGCCGCTGTTGGTATGCGCGATCAGCGCCCGCACGCGGACGCCGCGCGCCACCGCCTGTTTCAGCTCGCGCTCGATCTCGTCGCGATCGAAACGGAAAATCCACGACATGCATGGTCTTGCGGGCACGGCGGATGGCCTGCACCAGCGGCATCACTCCCGCGTCGGGTTGAACGATGAGTTTCACGGCGCGTCGCGTAGTTAGGCGGGGTTCTACTTTACTTTGACCTTGGATTTTTCGCTCCACTTCACCTCGCCCTTGCCGTCGGCGAGCTGCGTCAAGCGCGTTCGAAACGCGGTCGGTGTGCATCTCGAGTGGAGCCGTCACTGGTACGAGACTTCGTCCTCCGATGACTGTCGCAGCTCGTACCGGTCTTGAAGCGCCGCAACACGGCCTCGATCTTCGGCCGGAGCGCCGCGGTGTTGTCGCCGAGGCGCACCGACAGCTCGAAGACGCGGGTCTGCGGCTCGAACCCTCGATCACCCACAACGCCGCGACGAGAAACAGCGTCGAAAACAGCGCCAGCATGAACAGGCCGACGCCAGCCGCCAACCCGACCGCGAGCGCGCACAGCATGACGACGGCGTCTTTGGGATCGTCGATCTTCGAGCGATAACGAATCAGGTTGGCGGCGCCGACGATGCCGAAGGCGCGCGCGAGGCTGGCGCCGACCACCAGCATGATCAGCGCGCCGACGATTGCCAGCACGATTTGCGTCTGCACGACCGCTGGCTGGCGCATCGGCGTGCCGCGCCGCCGCGGCCGGAGCGCCAGTGCCGTGCCGAGCGCGGCGGCGAGCGGCAGGCGGATGACCACCGCTCGCAGCTCCTCGAACAGGACCTCGCTGGTCAGCTCGGGCGACGCGAGCGGGTCGGGGTTGGCTGGAGCGGCGCCTTGCGGCGCGGGAACCACGCCAGGTTGCCATGCGCTGACCGCGGGCGCACAGATGATGATGAGCAGGATGAGAGAGGCGCGCAGGCGCAGCAGCATCAAAGATTAGGTCCTGACCGGGTGTGAGCGTCAGATCTCCTGAGAATCGTCCTATTTCTGCATGGCCGACGTGTTGACGTTGATTTTGGTCACCTTACCGGCGTCGATCTGTTTCCCCACGCGATTGAGCGTCTGGAAGCTCATCAAGTCGCCGCTGACCTCGACCAGCATATAGGAGGTGTCGCTATCGTAACCAACCGCCGTCAGGTTTGTCTTGGCAATGTCGCCGGTCCGCAGCTTCGCTGCGCCGCCGGTCGTGAAGTATTGAATGCCGCGCTGCGGCTTGACCCGCTCGTAGAAATGCTCGTGGCCGGCGAACACGACGCTCACGCCGTGCTTGAGGAACAGCGGCTCGACCTGCGTGCGCAAGTCGACCTCCGAGCCGTGGGTCCCGCCAGACGAGTAGAGGGGGTGGTGGAAGAACGCGATCTTCCAGTCGGAGCCTGAGGCCGCCAGTTCCCGTTCCAGCCAGGCCAGTTGATCGCGGTCCATGTAGTTGCTGTCGAGCGCGAAGAACCGCACGCTCTGCTTCTTGAACGTGTAGTAGCGCTGACCGTTCATGTTGAACGGCTTGTAGAAGCGCTGGTTGGGATCGTCGTGATTGCCGAGCGACGCATAGAACGGAATGTTGGCGTCGAGCATTGCCTTGTACGGGACCTCGAACTTGCGATTGAAGTCCTGCGGCCGCTCCGAGCCGTACATGTTGTCGCCGACCATCAGCACGAACTCGAACGGGAACACGGCGCGCGATTTTTCGAGCATGGCGCCGGTCTCGTACTGCGCTCGTTCGCCGGTGCCGGTGTCGCCGATGACGGCAAAGCGCACCGAGTCCTGTGCAACTGGCGGGGCGGTGTCTCCCGCCACCGCGGGCGCGCTGTTGCCGGCCACCGCCGTCGCTCGCCGGACGTTGGTTTGCGGGGACTGCGCCGGGACGGCGCCCGAGAACGCAATCAGCGCCGCCGCGAGATGAACTGCACGCCACCTTGTTGCCATCATCGAACTTCTCCGCTACGACGTTGGGATTGGGAAAAGGTCGGGCACCATGTCAACCACATAGTTGGCCGGGGTATCCCGCAGAATCAGGTGCCTGTGGACGATCCGGTATTCGAGCTCCGGCGGCAGTTCGGGCATGGCGGTGAGGAGATTCGCCGGAAACGTCGTCAAGGGGATCGAGGTCGGATAGATCTGGTTGATGCCGAACTTGAGACCCTTCGGGAGCTCGACGATCAGGGCCTTGCGCTCGGCCAACGTGCGTTTCGCAAAGTCCTTCTTGACGAGCGACGCGAGAACCGGGCGGAACTCGGTGGGAAAGTACTCGCCCATCGTTGGCTTCGGACGGGCCTTGATCATGGCTTCGGCCAGGGCCCGCTCACGGTCGGCGATCTCTTTCGGATCGGCCGTCTCTCGCAGCTTCGGGATGCCGTCGTCCACTTTCTTGTGAAAGGCCATCCACGCCTGCACGCGGTCCTGGAACGCCTTGACAGCGGCCGCGTTGCGGGTTCACCGGTGCGGCGGCGCCGCTCTGCGAGAAAACGCGCTCGGGACTCGTGACCGGCATGACCAGCAGAACCGCAAGCGTTGTCGAGATCAGGAATCTCATCTGTTACTCCTCGGCGGAGTGCCGTTTGTCTGATGATCCAAGGGGTATGCCAGAACCCGCGTTCCGGTCCTGGATCTGCATGAGCCCGATTGTGCGTTCCGTTATCGCTCTGGCCTTGATCGTCGCGTTCGGCTGCACCGAAGCTCAGCCTCTGGACGCGCGCCGTGGAGAGACGCGAGAGGTTCGACCGCTCGCGTCCGAGCGCGCCGCTCCAGGTGTGCTGTTGCTGCCAAACCGTCCAGGGTCGGTCAAGTTCGCGGTAATTGGCGACAGCGGACGCGGCAACCGGCCACAATTCGAGGTTGCCGCGCGGATGGTGGAGGCGCACCGCCACTTCGCATACTCGTTCGTACTGATGAACGGCGACAACATCTACGAGGGTCCAGCGACACCGGACGATTACCGGGACAAGTTCGAGCGTCCGTATCAGCCGCTTCTGGACGCTGGCGTCAAGTTCTACGCCGTGCTCGGCAACCACGACGACCCGCAGCAAGTGAACTACGGGCCGTTCAACATGGACGGCGACCGTTACTACACGTTTCGGCCGCCCGAAGATCCGGTGACACGGCTGCTGACGAGCGTGCGGTTCTTCGCCATCGACACCGTACGGCTCGATCGCGAGCAGCTTCGCTGGCTCGATCGTCAGCTCGAGGAATCGGATTCAGAGTGGAAGATCTGCTTCTTTCATCACCCGGTCTACACATCCGGCCGTTATCGCAACGCCTCGGCGGCATTCCGCGCCGCGCTCGAGCCGATGTTCGTGCGGCACGGCGTCGACGTGGTCTTCTCGGGGCACGAACACTTCTACATGCGATCGTCGCTGCAGCGTGGCATTCAGTACTTCGTGTCGGGCGGCGCCGGCTCGCTGCGCTACGGCGACAGCGGGTTCGCGCCGTTCGTCGCGCGTTCGTTCGACACGGACTATCACTTCATGCTCGTCGAGATCGAGCGCGACGTGATGTCGTTTCAGGCGGTCTCGCGAAACGGCGAAACGGTTGACGCCGGCGCGCTGTGGCGGCGGCGCACCGACACTAGCTGGTCGCGGGAGGACACGGGGCTCCGTCAGCCAGCTCCCGCACGCGTCCCTTGAAGGTCTCCACCCAGTCGGCGATCGCCGCGCTCCGGCGCCACAACCCGAGCCCGTCGTCGAATCGCGACGTGGTGAAGAGATCGGTGACCTGACGATCGGTGAGCCTGCGTCAGCATCCCGACCAGGAAGCGCCGCCCCTCCTCGGAGATGCGCGCCTCGCCGAAGGTGGCGCCGTCGAAGGGAAGCGCGCGCATCGACGTCACGCAGGTGGCGCGGTCCTCCCAGATTGGCGCGGCCTTCCAGTTTTCCAGATCTACCTTCGAAGGGCCGAACGTGGAGCCGAGATCCTGCAGCAGCAAGAACGGCTTCTCGCAGCGCCGATCGTCGCGCGCAGGATCCGGCGACAGGCAGACCAGCCTCTGGTTATCGGGCTTGTTGTCCCAGTGCGCGAGGAACACCGCGAGTAGCCGGATCGCATCGATATGCGCGCGCGGCGCGCCGCCGGCGGCCGGGTTCACTTTGTCCAACTCGAACATGCCCCAGCCGGTGAGGTTCTCCGCTTCGATCGGCCGGCCGTCGAACTTGCGCTCGAGCGCGGCCCACCGGAACGTCTCGAATTCGTCGTAGCTGAGAAGAAGGCCCTCGTAGAACTTTTCGGCTTTGGTGATCTCGACGGCCTTCATTACCGAAAACGGTTCTTCGGGACAGCCGTAGCAGCGTAGAGTCTCGACGTAGCTGTACCTGGTCGGCCGCGAAGCCCAGAGCTCGCAGCAGACGAGTGGAGGCGACCTCCCCCGGGACCTCGCCAGTGCGGCCGTACTTGACGCGCACCTCCTCGCCGCTCGGCAGCGTGCAGTCGAACTTCGGCGTCGTGCCACCCAGCTCGGTAACTTTGAAACGGCACGCCACCTCCGACTCGACGCGCGCATCCTCCGCGAAGTTGACGCGCTCGATCGGCGTGGCGGGAGCACGCCAAACGTGCGCTCGCGAGAGCAGCTCGTCACGCTCCTTACTGCTGACCTCGAGTGGCTTCACCTTGGGCTGCGGTGGCTGCCACACCGGCGGCGACCCGCCGGCGCTCATGCGCGCTTCAACGCTCGATTCGGGAAGCGCGTCGCGGCCGAGAAATGCTCTCCATATGTAGAGCATTCCCACTACCAGGACAGCGACGACGCACAGGGCGATCGCACCTCGTCGGTTGATGCGCATGCTCGAGGTTTACTGCAATGCGCGCGCCGTTCCCTTTTGGATGGTAGGACTCTTGCTCATTGTGTCGCTATGAAGCCTGCAGGCGCAGCAATTGTCCTGTTTATAGCCGTTGGTGTGAGCGTGGCTGGTGCTCAGGCTCCACGCCGGGCCCCAGATCCCAGAGGATCGACGCCGCCGGCTCCTACCGCGCCCGCGGATCGCGTGCTCGGCACGCAAGTGGCGCTCGATCGCGCGGGCTTCTCGCCAGGCGAGATCGACGGCAAGTCGGGAACCAACACCGAGCGTGCGCTTCGCGCCTTTCAGCAGTCCAACGGACTCGGTGCGACTGGCGCGCTCGATGCGGACACGGCGGAGAAGCTTGGTCAGTTTCTCGACAATCCGATCGTCGGCTACACCATCACCGCTGACGACGCCGTCGGTCCGTTCACCGAGACGATTCCCAAGGACATGATGAAAATGGCGGATCTCCCTGTGCTCGGCTACACGTCGGTGCGCGAGTTTCTCGCCGAGCGGTTTCACGTCAATCCGGCGCTCCTCCAGCGTTTGAATCCGGATTCGCAGTTCAAGGAGGGCGACGTCGTTCAGGTACCGAACGTCGAACCGTTCGTGCCCGCACCGTCGGATCGCCAGGCGGGCGACGCGGCGCGCGCGTCCAACGCCAGCGCGAAAAGCGATCGCAGCGTGTCACGCGCCGCTGCGGCTCCGGCGCGAGCGGATCTGATCGTCACCGTGACCGATGCGACGAAGACGCTGACCGTTGAAGACGCGAACGGCCAGCTGCTTTTTCATGCGCCGGTCACCGTGGGCAGCACCAACGATCCGCTTCCGGTGGGCGAGTGGAAAGTCAACGGCGTACAGCGCAATCCACCTTTCAACTACAACCCAGATCTATTCTGGGACGCCAATCCCGCACACTCGAAGGCCAAGCTTGCGCCCGGTCCGAACAATCCTGTCGGCACCGTCTGGATCGATTTGAGCAAGGAGCACTACGGGATTCACGGCACGCCCGAACCGAATCGCATCGGCCATACCGAATCGCACGGCTGCATCCGCTTGACCAATTGGGACGCCGAGCGGCTCGCGTCGATGGTCGGACCCGGCACGAAGGTGATCCTGCGCTGAGGAAGATATGAAGCGCCGCCGCCGCCGCTTTTTTCGAGACGAAGTGCTCGCGCCGTGGGTGACGATCGTCGTGATCGTCACCCTCTGGTGGGCGGGTTCGAGCCTGATCGGTTCGTCACCGCCGGCGCCGCCTCCAGCGGGCAGCGCGTTGCGCCCGCCGGCCGCCGACCGCGTGTCGCCGGCCGTCGCGCCGCCGCAGCCGCGGGAGAAGACGATCGCGGACGCTCCCGAGACGCACGCGGTACTGCGTTCGCCCGGCGGCAATGATGCTGTCGAAGTGCCGATTTCTTCCAGCGAGATCGAAGCGCTGCAATCGCGGCGGCTCACGATCCCCGTCCAGGGCATTTCCGGCTCTCAGATTGTGTCCACCTACGACGATGATCGCGGGCGGGGCCGGAAGCACGAGGCGTTGGACATCCTCGCGCCGCGTGGGACTCCGGTCGTAGCCGTCGAAGACGGACGCCTCGCCAAGATCTTTACGAGCGCGCGAGGAGGGTTGACCGTTTATCAGTTCGACCCGTCGGAGCAGTATTGCTACTACTACGCGCACCTCGACAGTTATGCAGATGGGCTGGAGGAGGGACGGTTGCTGAAGCGCGGTCAGACGATCGGATACGTCGGCACGTCCGGCAACGCCCCGGCGAACACGCCCCACTTGCACTTTGCGATCACGCGGCTCGGTGCAGATAAGCAGTGGTGGGAGGGCATAGCGATCGATCCTGCCCTCGTGCTGCGTTGAACGATCGCTGCGCGGGTCCATAAAGCCGCTCAGCTTGCTTGAATTCGGTTGTTCGGGGCATTCTTGTGTCGGAAACAGACAGTGGTTTACGACACCACACGGGTAACTAGCCTGATGCTCACGGAGTCTTCACAAGCGTTTTTGGGAACCCGTCCGGAATGGACATGCAGTGGCGCGCTCATCACCTGTCCCAATGGTGAGTCCGCTCGCGTCGTCCAGACGCCATTCATGTGGACCGACGGGGCGTGGCAGTCGGAATTGACCATCCATCCGATCGAGGCCAGCAACGGCCGCAAGTCTGTTTCGATGACGGTACGCGTCACGCCCGACACGTTGCGGCGGTGGGCCACAGTCGGCATCAATCCATTCCTCGAAGCCTGCGCGCAGCTGCAGGAACACTGGTATCGGACGAACCGCGTCGCTCAAACGACTCTGACCTGGCTGTGAGAGCCGGGCGGTCCGTCGCTGGGCCGACATTCTCGAAGCGGTATCATTGGCCGAGCAACGGTCCTAACGATGCGTGCACTCCAGCTTGTCGTTGTCTGTCTCGCGCTCAGCGTCGAGACCGCTGTCGCGCAGACGCGCGAGGAAGCGCTGCGTGAGGAGCGCGAGGAGAAAGCCAAGGAGGTGACGCCGAACAGGCCCACCGGCCTCCAGCGTGCGCTGAGCACGATCGAACAGAACGCCCTGCTGCTCACCACGCGCGATGGATTTCACCCAAAGATTGGCAGCCTGACCACGGGCAGCGGCTTCGCCTATGGATTGGGGTACCGGAGCCGTAACATTTTCGCGCGCTACGGCAGCCTCGAAGCGTTTGGCGCGGCGAGCATCAGGCGGTACTGGGCGGTGGAGACGCGCGCGCGATTTCCGGAGCTCGCCGCGGGTCGTCTCGAGCTCGATGGCTTCGGCAGCCTGCGCGAGTACCCCGAAGAACGCTTCTACGGTTTCGGGCCGGACTCGAAAAAGGAAGACGAGTCGAACTTCTCGCTGCGAACCGCAACCGTGGGCGGGCGCGCCGCCGTCAAGCCGCTGCCGTTGACCAGCGTGGGCGGCGGCGTCGACTATCTCGAGACGCGCGTCGGCCCCGGTCAGAACGACGACATCCCCACAGTCCTGGAACGGTTCGGCGGCGTTAGCGCGCCGAACCTGGAAGCGCGTACCGACTTCGTGCGCACATCGCTGTTTGCCGCATTCGACTACCGGGAGCCGTTGAATGCGCGCAAGGGCGGCTACTATCGCATCGAGCGCTCGCACTACTCCGACCGCACGACCGGCTCGTTCAGCTTCAATCGCACCGACATCGAGCTGCGGCAGTTCTTTGGCTTTTTTGCAGGACGCCGCGTGATCGCGATGCGCGGCCTGTACTCGACGACCGACGGCGCCGACGGCGGCAGCGTGCCGTTCTTCTACATGCCGTGGCTGGGCGGCAAGGACACGCTGCGAGGCTACCGCGACTACCGCTTCCGCGGTCCGCACTCGCTCCTTCTCCAGGCGGAGTATCGCTGGGAGATCTGGTCGGGGCTCGACGGCGCGTTCTTCTACGACACCGGCAAAGTGGCGATGGAGCGGCGCGACATCAATCTCAAACATCTCGAGAGCGCGTACGGCTTCGGCTTTCGGTTCAACACCGACAACGCCGTCATCATGCGGTTCGACGCCGCCTTTGGCAGCCGCGACGGCAAACGTCTGCACATGACGGTCGGAGGCTTCTTCTGATGCGACCGCTGCTCCTCGCGCTCGCTCTGGCGTTCGGTACGGCACTGCTCGCTGCCCAGACACCGCGCTTCTACCCGGACGATCCGCTGTCGGTTGACGATGACAAGGCGATGGATGCCGCCAAAGTCGTGCCGCTCGAGGATACGGGCAGCTACGACTTTCTCGTCCACACGGTCATGAAGCCGGGCGACCGTCGCGACCTGCGGGCGATCAACGTCAACACGCTGGACGACGTGCCCGACTCGAGCTGGTTCGTCAACCGGATCGGCCGGCGCGAGGTCTCGGTCGCCGAGGTCGTCAAGGGCCCCGATCGCTACGATCGCATCTCGCTCGACGGTTGGGTGGTCTCCGCCGGAAAAGGCACCGGTGTGCAGCCCGGCTTCCGCATGACCGATCCGACCGGTCATGTGTATCAGATCGAAGTGGACCCGCCGTCGAACCCTGAAATGGCGACGGCCGCGGAGATGATCGGCACCGCCTTCTATTACGCCTTCGGCTATAACACCGTCGACGTCTACCTGGCCGACATCGATACCGATGCGCTCAAGATCGCCGACGACGCCACGATCCGCGATCCGATGAGCGGCAAGCGCCGCCGCTTCACACGGCGCGATCTCGACGACGTCTTCCGCCATTCGGCGAGACGCGACGATGGACGTTACCGTGTGCTCGTGAGCCGCTTCGCCGACGGCAAGCCGCTGGGTCACTTCCGCTACTATGGGACGCGGCCCGACGACCCCAACGACATCGTGCCGCACGAGCACCGGCGTGAGCTGCGCGGCGCACGCGTGTTTGGCGCGTGGCTCAATCACGACGATTCGCGGGGTATCAACAGCCTCGACATGCTCGAGACGACGAACGGCCGCTCCTGGGTCAAGCACTACATGTTCGATTTCGGCTCCATCCTCGGGAGCGGCAGCGTGCATCCTCAGGTGCACCGCGCGGGCAACGAGTACATCTTCGAGCACAAGCCCGGCTGGCTCACGCTCGCCACCCTCGGCGGCTATCTGCGTCCGTGGATGCTGATCGATTATCCGGACGCGCCGCGATCGATCGGCCGCTTCGAGGGCGAGGCGTTCGAGCCGGAGAAATGGCGGCCGGAGTATCCCAATCCCGCGTTCGACAACATGCGGCCGGACGACGCGTTCTGGGCGGCGCGAATCGTGGCGCGGTTTACTGAGCCGCAGGTCCGCGGCATCGTCGAGAAGGCACAGTACTCCGATGCGAGGGCCACGGAGTACGTGGTCAAGACGCTCATGACGCGCCGGCAGAAGGTGCTGCGGACCTGGCTGAACGCGGTGAATCCGGTCGTCGATCCGGCATTGTCTGCCGACGGTGCGCTCACCTTCAGCAACGCCGCGGTTGATGCCGGCGCAGCGACGCCGGCGGCGAGCTACACGCTGCAGTGGTTTGCTTTCGACAACGCGGCCAACCAGAAGAAGGACGTGGGCGCGCCCGTCACGACGGCGACGCTGGCGAGCGCCGCGCCCGCCGCGGTCCTGGAGGGCAATAGCTACATCGGCGTCACCATTACCGCCGCACACGCGAGCGAAAAGGGTTGGGCGAAACCGGCGACCTTCTACTTCCGTCGCGAGAGCGCCGGATGGAAGTGGGTCGGGGCCGAGCGATAAGGACCGGAGATCCCCACGACGGAGCTCAGAAGAGCTCGCCGAACATTCCCCAGAACCACTCCCGCGATCGTTCGAGCAGACCGCGATTCTTCCACCTCTCGAGCGTGATCGCCTTCGATCGATTCAGGTCGTGCTCGAAATCGCGCGTCAGATCGTCGGCCAGTCGTTTGTCGGCCACGGCAAATGTGATCTCGTCATTCAGCTCGAACGACCGGTTGTCGAAGTTGGCCGATCCCGCTACCGTGACGATGCCGTCCACGACCATCGTCTTCACGTGCATCATCGTCGGCTGAAACTCGTAGATCTCGATGCCCTGCTCGAGAAGCGGCTCGTAGCCCTCGCGGCTCGCGAACTTGACCGGCTTGGAGTCGGTGACCTCTCCATCGGTGAGGATCCGCACACGTACGCCGCGCCGCCGTGCCGCGTCAAGCGACCAGCGCGTGGACTCATCGAGGATGAAGTATGGCGACTCGATGTCGATCGTCCGGCGCGCGCCGGCAATCGCCAATAGATACAGCAGCTTCACGTTGCTCGCGCCGCCAGTGGGGTTGCTCCAGACGACAAACGATCGCGTGGTACTGTCCGAGGGGGTGGTCACCGGCTCGAGGGCCGGAGCCTCTCCTCCGCCCGACTCGATCCAGTTTTCGAAGAACGACGCTTCGAAGGCGCGCACCGCCGGACCGATGACCTTGAACTGGGTGTCGCGCCAGTGCTCCTCGGCATCGGCGTTGCCGAGCCAGTGATCGGCGATCCCCACGCCGCCGGTGAAGGCGACGTCACCGTCCACTACCAGCACCTTGCGGTGCGTCCGGTAATTGGTCTCTTCGAGCGTCCACGGGCGGATCTCGTTGAACCAGACCAGCTTTGCCCCCGCGTCCGTGAGCTTCTTCTGCGACTCCTGCGAAAGCTCTCCGCCGATCGCGTCGAGGACGATGCGCACGGTGACTCCGCGCCGCGTCGCGTCGGCGAGCGCGGTCGTGAACTGATCGCCGATCACGCCGTCCTCGTAGATGAAGCTCTCGAAACTAATGCGCTGCTTCGCTTGCCGGATGGCGTCGAGCATCGGCGGAAACACGCCGTCCCCGTTGCGCAGCACCTCGTAGCGGTCGCCGCTGTGCACCGGCGCGTTGACAAGTGACGCCACATAGGCGGTAAACCGGGGGTCTTCGGCGCTGAGCGCGCTCTGCACGTGGAGCGTTTCCTGGTCTTGCGCGAGAAGCAGCAATCCGCCGGTGAGGAAGATCCCGAGCAGTGCCCAGAATCGCCATCCGCGCAGCCACCAGCTCTTCATCGCGAATGCTGAGGTGCAACATGCGGGCCGGGCGTGCAGCCGAGCGCGGTTCTTGCAGCCGTGTTGGCGGCGGATACGGGCGCATTATGGACGAGCTCGTCAAATGGTTTGCTGCTCTCGCCGCCACCATGGGCGGATCCATCATTGGGCTGCGCGCGTTCTGGCGGCTCCGGTCGGAGCTTTACCTTCGACGCGCCGGCGAACGGCCGCTGCACTCGCGGCGCGCCGTCATCTGGCGGGATCCGGGCGCTGTCGAACGCCTCGATCTGGCCGCCGGACCTGGCGGCCGCGACGGCGCGCCGCAGGCGCCCTTTCGCTTCGTCGAAGAGCACTCCAGCGGATCGCGCCCTTGCGTGTCGGCGATCGATGCCCGCGGCCGGCGATGGCGAATCAAGTGGGGCGACGAGGTGCAGGTGGAAACGCTGGCGACGCGTCTGGTCTGGGCGGTCGGGTACTTCGTCGAGACCACCTACTACGTCCCCGCCGGAGTGCTCGAGGGCGCCACTGCGCTGCGGCGCGCGGCGGCTTGCGTCGATGAGGGCGGACGATTCGGAGCGGCGCGCTTAGAGCTCGAAGAAGACGACGTCATCACGCACTTCGACGAGCACAGCTGGTCGTGGGCCGACAACCCGTTCGTCGGTACTCGCGAGCTGCACGGCCTCAAGATCGTGATGATGTGGCTCTCCAACTGGGACGCCAAGGACGTTCGCGATGTCGCGCGCGGATCGAACACCGCGATCTTCGAGTACCGCACGCGCTCGGGGGGCCGCGAAGCGCGCTATCTCGTGACCGACTGGGGCGGAGCGCTCGGACGCTGGGGTAGTGTCGTCAGCCGCGGCCGCTGGGACGCCGAAGGCTTTGCGCAGCAGACTCCACAGTTTGTGACCGGCGTCGACGGCGAGCGCGTGGTCTGGGGGTATTCCGGACAGCGGACGCCCGACATCGCCGGCGACATCCGCGTCAGCGATGTGCGGTGGCTTCTTCGACATCTCGGGCGCCTCGAAGGGCGGCAGATCTCGGCGGCCGTACGCGCGAGCGGCGGGACGGAGGCGGAGGCGGCTTTGTTCACTCGCGCGCTGCTCGAGCGCGTTGATCAGCTGCGCGCGATAGCCGTCAGTCCATCCGCGACACCAGCTGATGTCCCTTCTTCGGCGGTTCCTTGACGGTCCCCGCCGACGGCACCGTACCGTTCCAACCTTCAGGAGCTGTGTAGCATCAAATTGACACTAACCAGTGTCGGATCGATACTACCGGCCGCAGGCCGCCGCATGCTCAAACCGCTGGTCTTCGAAACCCTCCTCGCGCTGAGCGACGAGCCGCAGCACGGCTACAGCCTGGTGCGTGTGCTGGAGGCGCGGCTGGGCGAGCGTCTGCTGCCCGGCAACTTCTACCGTACGCTCCGCCGTATGCTCGCCGATGGCCTCATCGAGATCGTGCCCGCGAAGGCGCGCAGCGAAGACGAGCGGCGCCGCTCTTTCCGGCTCACCGCGCTCGGTCACCGCCAGGCGCGCGACGAAGCGCGCCGCCTGCAGGCGCTCGTTCGCGATCCCCGCACTCAGAAACTGCTGCGCGCGCGATGAAGTCACGCTTGTATCGTTTGCTGTTGCGGTTCTTCCCGCGTGACATGCGCGCCGAGTTCGGTCCCGACATGGAGGAGCTGTTCGCGCGGCACCGCAAGGCCGCGCGCGGCTTGTCGGGTTTTCGTCTGTGGATGGCTGCCGCCGGCGACGCCGCACGGCACGGTGTTGGCGCGCGGCTGGATCGAATCCGCCGCCCGCCGCAACAGGAAGCGAGAATGCTCATGGATCTGCTGACGCACGATGTCCGCTACGCGCTTCGCATGCTCCTCAAGCAGCGATCGGTCACGGCAATGATGCTGGCGACGCTGGCGCTGGGCATCGGCGCCAACACTGCGGTCTTCTCGGTGGTCAACGCCGTGCTGCTGCGGCCCTTGCCCTATCCGGATCCCGATGCGCTGGCCATGGTGTACGAGAAGCGCTCCGCCGAAGGCGTGACCAGCAACAGTGTTTCGCCGGCCGATTTCCTCGACTGGCGGGCGACGAACCAGTCGTTCTCATCGCTCGCGAGCTTCACCGACACGCCCGCGGATCTGACCGGCACCGGCGAGCCGGTGCAGATCACCGTGGGCGGCGTGACCGCGGACTTCTTCAACGTCCTTGGTGTGCGCGCCTTGCACGGCCGCACGTTCGCTCCCGACGAAGACGTTCTCGGTCAGCACCGCGTCGTCGTGCTCGGTCACGCGCTGTGGCGGCAACGATTCGGCGGCGACCCGTCGATCGTCGGCAGGCAGATCACCCTCAACGGTGTTGCTCAAGAAGTGATTGGCGTGCTGCCGCCGGGCTTTGAAGCACCGAAAGGGGCTATCGACCTGTGGGCGCCCCTGGTGCTGCGCAGTGGCGCCGAGGCGCCGACGCGGACCAATCACTTCCTGCTCGTCTTCGGCAGGCTGAAGAGCGGGGTCGGGCTCGAGGCTGCGAGGAGCGAGCTGGACGCGATCGGCCGCCGGCTCGAGGAGCAGTATCCCAATCTCAGTCGCGGCCACGGCGCGCACGTCGTGGCGCTGCGCGACGACATCGTTGTCACCGGTGCGCCGCGGGCTGATCATCCTGGCCCTGGCGGTTGGATTCGTGCTGTTGATCGCCTGCACGAACGTCGCAAACCTTCTGCTGGCACGCGCCGCGGGGCGGCGCCGCGAGCTCGCCATCCGCATCGGCGATCGGCGCGGCCCGCGCTCGGCTGCTCCGGCAATCGCTGACCGAAAGTGTGGTGCTGGCCGTCTTGAGCGGACTGCTCGGACTGGGCGTCGCGGCGCTGCTCCTCGATCTGCTGGTGACGCAAACGCCGCCGGTGCTCCGCGGCGTCGGGCTCGAGCGGGCGGCGCTGGATCTGCCGGTGTTGGGATTTGCACTCCTCCTCTGCGTTGTCACGGGCGTGATGGCAGGTCTCGTGCCGGCGTGGCTCCAGTCGCGCGAGGATCCCAGCGAGCCGCTGCGAGAGGGTGGGCGGTCGCCCGCGGGTCTGCGACGAAGCGTCCGCTTCGCGCTGGTCGTCGCCGAGGTGTCGTTGACGTCGATCCTTCTCGTCGGCGCCGGTCTCATGCTTCGCAGCTTCGAGCGTGTGCTGTCACAGCCGGCCGGTTTCGAGACAGATAGCCGCCTCGTCGTGCCGCTGACGCTGCCGCGCAGCCGCTACGCCGATCGCGATGCGCTCCGCCGTGCCAGGGACGAGTTCGAAACGCGACTCGCCGGCATTCCCGGCGTCATTGCCGTGGGCGCCAACAACAACCTGCCGTTTACCGGCTCCGACGCGCGGCAGGGGATTACCGTCGAAGGTCTCGAGCGCCGCGAGGGCGACACGCCGGTGCGCGCGCATCTGCGCATCGTCACGACGCGCTATTTCCAGGCGATGGGGATCAGGCTGACGCAAGGTCGCGCGCTCAACGACGGCGATACCGCGACGTCGCCGCTCGTGATCGTCGTCAACGAGACGATGGCACGGCGATACTGGCCGAATCAGTCGCCGGTCGGAAAGCGCATGCGCTTCAACGATCCCGACGCGCAATGGCGCGAGGTGGTGGGCGTGATTCAGGACGTGCGCCATTGGGGACTCGACCGCGAGGTGAACCCGGAGCTGTACATGCCGCACGAACAGCAGCCGTCGGCATCCCTCACCTTCGTCCTCCACACGTCGGTTGAGCCCGGATCGATCGCGCAGGAAGCGGCCAGGCGCGTGCACGAGGCCGATCCCAGTCTCGCGCTCGGAACCACGCGGACGATGGAGGAAGTGGCGGCACGCTCGGTGGCCGCGCGGCGCTGGTCGGCGCTGCTGCTCGGATCCTTCGGAGCGCTCGCGCTGATTCTGGCCGCCATTGGGATCTACGGCGTGATGGCGCAACTGGTCTCGACGCGCACCAGCGAGATCGGGATTCGGCTCACGCTGGGTGCCCGGCCGAAGACCGTCCTCGCTGGCGTAATCGGCGAAGGGCTCCTTCACGCGCTGGCCGGTCTGGCGCTCGGGCTTGGGGTCTCGCTTGGCCTCATGCGCGGCTTGCGATCGCTGCTTTTCGACGTCACTCCAACTGATCCGTTGACGCTCGCCGCCGTCGCTTTCACACTATTGGGCGTGTCGTTGGCGGCCTGCATCGGTCCGGCGACCAGGGCCATGCGAATAGACCCGGTTGTAGCTCTGCGTGACGAATAGCTGGCCGAAGTCCGCAATGGGCTGACCGGCGCGACCCTTGCAGTTCCTCTTGGTGGGAGGAATCGACATGCTGAGATGGGCATTGATCTTCTTCGTGATCGGCATCATCGCAGCGTTGCTCGGCTTCACGAGCGTGGCGGGCGCGACCTTCGCGGTAGCGAAGTTCCTCGCGGGCCTGTTCCTCGTGCTCTTCGTAGTGTTCCTGATACTCGGAGTGATGGCCGGCAGACGCGTCATATCCTGAAAACCTTTCGGGGTTGAAGCGGGCCCGCCAACGTGGCGGGCCCTCGTTTTTGCCCGTATTTCCGGTATTTTCCGCCTGCGGACCTTCCGGTAGAATGGCTCTCGATGGCAACACGGAACCCGATGGCGCGTGGCAAGCGCGAGCGCGAACGCGCGCGCGCCGAGAAACAGAAAGAGAAGGCGGTTCGCCGCGCGGAAGCCCGCGCGCGCCGCGGTCACACGGGTCCGGGCGACTCCGGTGAAGATCCGGATATCGCGGGTATTGTTCCTGGTCCGCAAGCCAATCCCTGGGGCGACGAGCCACCGCCCGAAGAGGGCGACGAAGAAAAGCCAGAGTAGGTCGCTGCCCGGCCGCTTGCGTGGCCCATGCCTGAGTTTCACGCCGAGCCTTACGTTCATCTCGCCGGCGTTTCACCGACCTCTGCCCTGATCGCCTGGGGCGCGTTCTATTTTCGCGTCCGCAGCGGCACGGGCTGGAAGCTTGTGGACGATCGCGATCTGCAGCGGGTGCATCCGCCGCGCCGCGACACCATCGGCGTGCGTTCCGCGCCATACGGGGCGGCGCGCGTCAATGTTTACGATGTCAGCGGCCAGCTCGTCTCCACAATCACCACCGATATCACCAACTGGTGCCATGTCCCGGGCCTCGCGCCGGACACCGAGTACACCTACGAAGTGGTGGTCAACGACGAAATCTGGGCAGAGGGCGAGCGCCTCGACTGGAGGCCCGGGGCGGAGCAGGGATTGATCAAAGCGGGCGGACGGTATACGAACCGCTTTCGCACGCATCCCGCACCTGAAGCGCCGCTCGCCGGCGCGCTGACGTTTGCCGTCATCGGCGACTTCGGCGTCGGCATTCGCAAGAGCGGCCCGACGCGGCGACAGCGGGAGATCGGCGAGGCGCTGGCGCTGGCGGTCGAGACTCACGACGTGCGTTTCGTGCTCACGACCGGCGACAACATCTACGCCGGCAAACGCATCCTCGGCATTCCGGTTGATCACGGCGACGAAGACGACGACTGGTTTTTTACGTTCTACCAGCCCTATCGGTATTTCCTGAACCGCGTGCCGTTCTACCCCAGCGTCGGCAACCATGATTCCGCCGAGAGCGAAGATCACGACGATCGAGATCAGGTGCTGGACAACTTCTTTCTGCGCGAGCGCATGGCCACCGACGAAGCGACGGGCCGAGCATCACTCGACCCGGGCTTGTTCTACAGGGTACGCTTCAGCCGCGACGTCGAGCTGATCTGCATCGACACGTCGAAGGAAACCTTCTTCGCGCGCGGGCGGCTGTTCGAGCATCCCGAGCACCGCGCGTTTCTCGATGAGACGTTCACGATCGAAGAGAACGACAACGTCATGTGGCGCATTCCGTTCTGTCACCATCCGCCGTACTCAGCCGGGCCGCGGCACCACAACACGTGGGACATGCAGCCGCTGGTTCGCCGCTTTCACGACGCGCGCGTGCGTGCGATGTTCTCCGGCCACGAGCACAACTTTCAGCACTCGCCGGCCGACGGCATCGACTATTTCGTGAGCGGCGCGGCCGGCAAGCTGCGCCGCGGCCGGCCGAATGCGTTCGAAGAGGCGCGCACGGCCTCCTGGAGCGACACACCGCACTTCCTGCTCGTGACAATCGCGGGCGATCGGATGTCGGTGCGTGCGATCGGCGAGCTGGTGAACGGCCGGCTCACCGACATTCCACGGCGTACGCCGGCCGACGAGTTCGTGGCCGGACCGATCGAGCTCTCGCTCTGACGCCTGCGCGGCCCGCGGTGGTTACCGCTTCTTTCTCATCACCGTTGCCGCGAACTCGAGATCGCCAGTGAGATCCTGCAGCGCGGCCTGACGCTCGTCGCGTTCTTTCATCCGCAGGACAGACGACGGATGCCGCGTGACCACTACGGGACCGAAAGCCGTCTCGTAGACCTGTCCCTTCGCCTTGGCAATCGTGATCGTCGGTCCGAGCAGCGATTGCACCGCGCTGGTACCCATGCAGACGATGACCGCGGGCTTGATGCGGGCGAGCTCGGCCTCGAGCCAGGGCTTGCAGGCTTTGATCTCGCTCACCCGCGGCTTCACGTGGATCCGCCACTTGCCGCGCGGCTCCCACTTGAAGTGCTTGACCGCGTTGGTCACGTAGACGTCCTTGCGATCGACGCCCGCCTGTTCCAGCGCCTTGTCGAGCACCCCGCCCGCGGGCCCGACAAACGGATGGCCAGTCTTGTCTTCGAGGTCTCCCGGCTGCTCGCCAATCAGCACCATCGCGGCGCGCGTCGGGCCTTCGCCGAAGACCGCCTGCGTCGCGTCCTTGTAGAGCGGGCACGCCTGGCAGTCGTGTGCGGCGTCGGCCAGCCCTTTGAGCGACCGAACCGGCGGCACCGGATCCGTGGGCTTCGTTCGCGAGGCCATGTCCTTCCAGGCCAGCATAGGGGTCGAGCGCCTGCGCTAAAAGCTGAGCGGCGTGCAACGCTCGCGGTGAGCCGGCCGTCTAAGCTGCAATGCTTCTCGCCGATCTTCGCTACAGCTTGCGTCTGCTGCGCAGCCGTCCGGCCTTCACAGCCGCAGCCGTCCTGACCCTGGCCCTCGGACTGGGCGCCAATACGGCCATGTTCAGCGTGACTCGCGCGGTGCTCCTGCGGCCGCTGCCGTACCCGCAGCCGGGCGAGCTCGTGCGCATCACCGGCATCGATCGCGCCACGAGCGAGCGCGGCAATCTCTCGCCGGCCGACTTTCTCGACTTCGGGCGCGAGGCCAGGACGCTGGCTGGCGCCGGCGCCCATGGTTGGATCGCGTTCTTCACGATCGCCGATTCCGGCGGCGAGCCCGAACGCCTCGGCGGCGTGAACGTCACGCACGGCTATTTCCCGACGCTGGGCGCGCGCTTCGCGCTCGGCCGGACGTTTACGAACGAGGAGGATCGACCCAACGGTCCGCGCGCCGTGATTCTGGCGCACGCGTTCTGGCAGCGGCGCTTCGGCGGCGACCGTTCGATCGTCGGGCGGACCGTCCTCATCAACCTGCAGCCGACCACGGTCGTCGGCGTGCTCGAGGCCAGATTCCGGCATGTCGAGATGAACCCGGAGCGCGAGGCCGATCTCTTCGTGCCGTATCAATTCGGCGACGCGTCGCCCAATCGCGGCGGGCGCTTCATCCGCGCAGTGGGCCGCCTGTCGCCGGACGCCACGGCCGCCGACGCCGGCGCCGAACTGGTCGCGATCGCCGCACGCCTCGAACAGCAGTACCCGCGCGACAACACCAACCGCTCGGTCGTGGTGCAGCCGCTGCAAAGCGCGATCGTCGAGACCGCCCGCCCGGCGCTCCTGATGCTGTCGGCGGCCGTCGCGTTCGTGCTGCTCGTCGCCTGCGCGAATCTCGCGAATCTCCTGCTGGCGCAGGCCGCCGCGCGCCGCGGCGAGATCGCGCTGCGGGTCGCCCTCGGCGCCAATCGCTGGCGTCTCGCACGGCAACTGCTCACCGAGAGTCTGGTGCTGTCGATCGCCGGTGCCCTGGCCGGGCTCGGCCTCGCATGGCTCGTGACGCCGTGGCTGACGACACTGCAGTCGGTGGGGGTGCCGAGCGCGACGGCGATCTCGCTGGACGCCGGCGTTCTGTTGTTTACGATCGCGGCGACGCTCGTCACCGGTGTTGCGACAGGCGTGCTGCCGGCGTTGCAAATGACGCGAGACAGCCTGTCTGGCTCCGTTCGCGACAGCGGTCGCGGCCAGTCGCGCAGCGCGCTGCGCCGGCCCGCGCGCGAGCTGCTGATCGCCTGCCAGATGGCGCTCGCGCTGGTGTTGCTGGTCGGCGCGGGACTGATGCTGCGCAGTCTATGGCAGCTGCAGAACGTGGACACGGGCTTCGCCGCCGGGCAGGTGCTCACGTTCGAAACGGCCGTGCCCACTGCGACCTACGAAGAGGGTCAGCAGATCGGGTTCTACGAGCGCTTCTACGAGCGCATCCAATCGCTTCCCGGCGTGACGGCGGTTGGCGCGGTCAACATCCTGCCGCTCAGCGCCAACTACGACGGCCGCGGAGTGCAGATTGAGGCGGCGCCGGCGCCGCCCGGGCAAGCGCCTTCGATTCAGGCCCGTTCGGTCTCGCCCGACTACTTCCGCGCGATGGGCATTCCGCTTCTGGCCGGACGCGGCTTCACCGCGCGCGATCGCGACGCCGCGCCGCTCGTCGTGGTCGTCAGCGCCTCGATGGCGGCGCGCTATTGGCCGAATCAGAACGTGGTTGGTCAGCGCGTCACGTTCAACAGCGGCATTCCGCGCGAGCGGCAGCAGGATGTCGGCGGGCCTGGCTCGCGCGAGGTCGTCGGCGTCGTCGGCGACGTCAGGCACCTTGGCCTCGACGAAACGGTCGTGCCGATGTTCTACACGCCTCAGGCGCAGCAGCCCTCCTATCACACGATGGCGCTGGCCGTGCGAACCACGACAGACCCTGCCGTGCTCACGGCGGCGATTCGCCGCGAGCTGTCATCGCTCGATGGGTCGGTGCCGCTCTATCGTGTGCGCACGCTCGACGCCGTCGTCGCTCGGGTCACGGCGGAGCCACGGTTCCGAACCTGGTTGCTCGGCCTCTTCGCCGGTCTCGCGCTGCTGCTGGCTGCCGTGGGCGTCTACGGCGTCGTCGGCTACCTGGTGGGCCAGCGGTCTCAGGAGATCGCGGTGAGGCTGGCGCTTGGCGCACGTCGCAGAACGGTGCTGCTGCTGGTGCTGCGCGAGGGATTGCGGCCCGTTGCGATCGGTCTGGTTGTCGGACTAGGCGCCGCGCTTGGCGTGACCCGTGCGCTGTCGGGGATGCTGTTCGGGATCGCGCCGACCGACGTGCCCACCTACGCTGCCGTGATCGCGATGCTCCTGGCAGTGGCGTGCGGCGCCGTGTTGATTCCGGCGCGTCGCGCCGCGAATGCCGATCCAATGGCGGCGTTACGGGAATGACGTTGGGTTGGATACGGGCGCTCGGCGACGGCGCGCTAACGTTGCAGCCGATCGAGCGCTTCGAGAAAGTCCTCTGGCGGGTCGGCCTCGACGGCGATGTGCGCCCCGCGGAGCGGGTGATCGAAGGCGAGCCTCCACGCATGCAGCATCGCGCGTGACGCCGACAGTCGCGCCGCTCCCGCTGAATACACCTTGTCGCCGACGATTGGATGGCCCAGGTGCTCGAGATGGGCGCGAATCTGGTGCTGGCGTCCGGTTTCCAGTTCGAGCGCGATGAGCGCGGCGCGGCGCATCTGCTGGAGCACCGTATAGTGCGTCACTGCCCGCCGCGACAGTTCGCCTTTCCGCGCGATGGCGCGGCGTCCGCCCTCGTAGCGGCTCCCGATCGGCGCGTCGATCGTGCCGCTCGAAGGCCGCGGCATTCCATGCACGAGCGCGAGATAGTGGCGCTCGAAGCGGTGCGCGCCGAACATCTCGCGTCCGGCGGCGTGGGCCTGCGACGTTAGCGCGAGCGCCAGCGCGCCGGAGGTATCGCGATCGAGGCGATGCAGCGGTCCGACATATGGCCGCGGCCCGCGCGGCCGTCCAAGATATTCGCGCGCCCGCCGCAGCAGCGTATCTTCCACAGCGCCACGCCCGGGCCCGCTCGGCACGGTCAGTAATCCTGCTGGCTTGTTGACGACCATGATCTCGTCGTCTTCGTAGAGGACAACGAGCCGCTCGCGTTTTTTCACGAGTGATCGATCAGCGAGGCTGAGGCCCCGTCATTACGGCAAGCGTTAGCACCAAGCACCAGAGCACCCAGCACCTAAGGCACTTCAGGCACCCAAGGCACCCTTCGGGCGTCCCGCCTATGGCGCAGATGGTGGCGGGACGCGCCTCTTCGTTGCCTGTTCGAACGCATACGCCAGCTCGATCAACCGCGGTTCGCTGCACGGCACGCTCGAAAAGCTCACGCCGTACGGGCCTGGTTTTGCGTTGAAGCCCTCTGGAAACGGCGCGTTCGTCGGCGCGTTGGGAACCGTCGCGAACGGGACGATCACTGTCGGGTAGCCGGGCCTGGCGGCGATGCCGGCGCCGCTCGCCGCGGGAAAGAGGAGCGCCTCGAGCTTGTGCGTGTCGATCGCCTCCTTGATGCCGTGCGTGCCGCCCAGATGGATGTCCTTCTTGCGATCCGCTCCCCAACGCGTGCGATCGCGTGCGACATCCATTTCGTCCGACACGTCGAGGTTGGCCTGTCCGTATTTGATCGCGGTGCGCTGCGCGTGCGCGGTGTTCCACGCGCGGAGCTCCGACAGCGTCTTCACCGGCGCGGTCGGACCGAGCGACGCCAGCCACAGGTTGAAGTCGCGCTTCATACCGTACTTGAGCGCGTACGAGCAGTTCTCGTCCTTGCCGCGCACGTCGTTCGGACCGGAGCAAGTGCCCCACTTGAGAAAGTTGTTCTGCGGGTCCTGATCGATGACGCTCGGGATGTCGGCCGGATCGACAATCGTCGCCCCCTGCGCCTTGAGCATCTCGATGGCTTCGGCCATCGCCTTGCGCTGCGCGTCGTTGAGTCCGCCGCGTGTATCAGTCTCGCCGGGCACCTTGACGGCGTCGTAGAAAAACGCGCGCGGGATTCCGATGCGGGCGCCCTTGAGCGCGTCGGCCTTCAGATGCGGACGGTAATCGCGATTCGCCGGCGGCTGGCAGGCGTTGGTCGCGACGTCGTTGGGATCGGGCGAGGCGCCTTCCATCGCGCCGAGCATGATGGCGGCGTCGGCGACATACTTCGCCATCGGTCCGGCCGTGTCCTGATCCGCGGTGATCGGAATGACGCCGTAGCGGCTCACGCGCCCGACGGTCGGCTTGATGCCGGCCAGCATGTTCTGGTTCGAGGGGCTGAGGATCGAGCCGGACGTTTCGGTGCCGACGTTGGCGGCCCAGAAATTGGCGGCAGTCCCGATCCCCGAGCTCGACCCCCCCGTTCCCAGCGCCGGCCGTCCATCGTCGTTGCGCGCCGGCGGGGTGGATGCGCGAGGCGGCGTCGCACCGCCGCGCCCTGCCGGAGGAGGAGTCGTCTCTCGCGGATCGCGGCGCGGGTCGTACGGATTCAGCCCGTAGCCGCCGAGCGCGCTGTAGTTGCCCGGCATTCCCGCGGCGATGAAGTTTGCCAGCTCGGTGAGGACCGTCTTTGCCAGGATGATCGCACCCGCTTCACGCAGATTGGTCGTGAGCGTCGCTTCGTACGGCGGAATCAGTCCTTCGAACGCGATTGCGCCACCGGTGGTCGGCATGTCTGTGGTGTGCACGTTGTCCTTGAGCGCGATGGGAATACCGTGCAGCGGGCCTCGCACTTTGCCCTGCCGACGCTCGCCGTCGAGACGGTCGGCGTCTCTGAGCGCGTTGGCGTTGACGGCGATCACGGCGTTGAGCTTGTCCTCGTAGAGTGCGATGCGCTGGAGGTATTGCTCGACGAGCTGACGTGACGTGACGCGCCCTTCCTCGAGCGCCTTCTGCATGTCTTGAATGGACGCTTCGACCACGGAGAACGGCGCGGTGGTGTTCGCGGCCGGCACGTCGGTCGACTGCGTGCATGCGGACAATGTCGTGACGAACAGGAGAATGCTGGTGACGAACCAGAATCGCGGCATAGGGCTGAGAGCATACAATTCTCAGCTGTGCCAGACCAACCGGTCGAGATCGCCGTCGCGTGGCCGCCAAGCCGCCCGTAAACCACCTTGGCCAGCCGATTGGCGCGAGCGTAGCTGACTGGGGCGGCGCGCGCTTCCCGTCGCGCGAGCCGATGCAGGGGGGCTATTGCCGCCTCGAGCCACTGGAGGCGCGGCACGCCCGGGATCTCTGGGACGCCTATGCCATCGACGGCGAGTATCGCAACTGGACGTATCTCATGCACGGCCCGTATGCGACCTTCGACGAGTATGCCGACTGGCTCGATCGCGCGCGGGTGACGGCCGATCCGCTGTTCTTCGCGGTCGTCCCCTCGGGCGAGCACGCGTCGCCCGCTCGCGAGCCTCGCGCTGCCGGCGTGGCGGCCTACCTCCGGATCGCGCCCGAGTCGGGATCGATCGAAGTGGGCCACATCAACTTTTCGCCGCTGTTACAGCGCACCGTCGCCGCGACGGAGGCGATGTACCTGATGATGCGGCATGCCTTCGAGCAAGGCTATCGCCGCTACGAGTGGAAGTGCGACGCGCTCAACGCGCCGTCGCGCGCCGCCGCCGAGCGGCTGGGGTTGAAATACGAAGGCATCTTCCGGCAGGCGACGGTGTATAAAGGTCGCAACCGCGACTCCGCGTGGTATGCCGCGATCGACAGCGAGTGGCCGGCGCTTCGCGCCGCGTTCGAACGCTGGCTCTCGCCGGACAACTTCGACAGCAACGGGCAACAGCGCTCGAAACTCAGATTATGACTCGCCGGCTCCGCGTCGTCGTCTCGCTCGCCGTGGTGGCGGTGATCGCGCTGGCCGCGACGATCGAGGCGCAGCGGCGCGGCCGCCTCGGGCCGTCGATCCGAATGGCGACGGCCGAAAGCTTCGACGGTCAATTCCAGTTCTGCCGTGTCGCGTTTCGCGGCAATCCGTATGGCGACGGCGGCGGATGGAGCGTCGACTATCCGCGCGCCGACGTCAATCTTTCGATCCGCCTGTCCGAGCTCACCAAGACGCGCGTGAGCATGACCCCCGACGGCGAGCCGAATTCGCTCGTCACCACGCTCAGCGACGAATCGCTCTTTCAGTGCCCGTTCGTGATGATGACGGAAGTCGGCGCCGTGTACTTCGACGAGCGAGAAGCCGAGAGCCTGCGCAACTATCTGCTCAAGGGCGGCTTCCTGTGGGCCGACGACTTCTGGGGCAACTATGCCTGGAGCGCCTGGGCGTCGGAGTTTGCCAAAGTGCTCTCGCCCGCGCAATTCCCTACGCGCGATCTGCCGCTCGATCATCCGCTCTTCAAGCAGATGTTCGTCATTGCGAAGGTGCCGCAGATCCCGTCGATCAACTTCTGGGCCGGCAGTGGCGGCGGCACGTCGGAGCGCGGCGCCGACAGCGCCGAGCCGCACGCCCGCGGCGTGTTCGACCCGCAGGGCCGGATGATGGCGCTCATCACTCACAACACCGACATCGGCGACTCGTGGGAGCGCGAGGGCGATGATCCGGAGTACTTCCTCAGGTTCTCGGTGGATGGCTACGCCTTTGCCGTCAACGTGGTTGTTTACGCCCTGACGCACTGACATGACGAGACGCGAGTTGCTGGCGCTGGGGCTGGCGATACCGTTTGCCGAACGCGTCGCGCTGGCGCGCGGTGGCTGGCGTACGTTCGAGATCACGACGGACGTCGATCTGCAGGGACCCGCCGGCGCGGCCCGCGTCTGGATCCCGATTCCCGACGTGCGTCAGCCGTACCAGCGCGACGTGGATCTGAAGTGGAACTCCGCGACCGCGACCGTGCAGCGAGTCCGCGGCAACGTGCCGATGATCGTCGCCGACTGGAAGCCGGGCGCGCCACCGCGCACGCTGTCCGTGACCGCGCGGGTGTCCACGCGCGACTGGCAGGTGGCCCTGGACGTGTCATCCTCCGACACGACGACTCGGCCCGACGCCTCCTTTCTTCGCCCGACGACGTTGATTCCAGTGGACGGTATCGTGCGCGAGACGGCCCTGGCGATTACCTCACCGCACCGATCCGATCTCGCCAAGGCCCGCGCGATCTACGACTGGATCGTCGAGAACACGCTGCGCGATCCCACGGTCCGCGGCTGTGGCCTCGGCGACATCCGCTGGATGCTCGAGACGCGGACGTTCGCGGGCAAGTGCGCCGATCTCAACTCGCTCTTCGTCGGTCTCGCGCGTGCGGCCGGGCTGCCCGCGCGCGACGTCTACGGCCTGCGGGTGGCGCCAAGCGCCACATATCCGAGCCTCGGCAGGAGCGGCGATGTCACTGGCGCTCAGCACTGCCGGGCCGAGGTCTACGTTAGCGGGCTCGGCTGGATTCCCGTCGATCCCGCCGATGTCGCGAAGGTGCGACTCGAAGAGCGCGGCAATGGTCCGCTCGACGACGCGTATCTCCGTGGCGTGCGCGAACGACTCTTCGGATCGTGGGAGATGAACTGGATCGCGTTCAACGACAGTCACGATGTGACGTTGCCCGGATCTCGTCACGAGCCGCTTCCGTTCTTCATGTATCCATGCGCTGAGATCGAGAGGCAGCGCATGGACAGCCTCGACGCGGCCCGATTCCGCTATCGCATCACCGCGTACGAGCGCTGAACGCGTCGGCCTCTCCAGAGCTGGCGTCAAAGTTGCACATTTGTCGCCTCGCGGAGGTTCCGGTGGCATCGACATCCCAACGTAAAGCAGATCCTGCATCAGGTACGACCGAAGGCGCATCACGCCGTGTCAAGAAAACGGACGCCGCGCCCTCGTCGCGCGAGATTGCGCAGGAGTCGGCGGCCATCTATCCCGATACGTTCGCCACTCCGCCCACCCCTGAAGAGATCGCAGTCGAGGCGTACCGCATTTACTGCGAGCGGGGCTGTATTGGCGGGCGGGAGCTCGAAGACTGGCTCGAGGCGGAACGGCGGCTCAGCGCACGCCTGACGGCCGATTAGCAGGAGCCCACGTCTCACTGAGCGCGCCGCTCCCGCTTACGAAACCGGGCACGGTGTGTTCCGTAGAGGTCGATCTGTCCGCTGCCACGCGGGTAACAGCCCGAGAAATGCTGAAACCGCAGGCAACTGCGAGCAGTGGGCCGAGGCATGAGCTTTGCCAGTGCCCCGCCATGCTCGCGACAGTGTCCAAGCTCTCCGAACGAGTGTCGCCCAGTGGCGACGATACGGGCACGAAGCGCAAGGCCAAAGTCCGTTCGGCATGGATCTCGTTCGCCGGCCGCATCGTCGCGCAGATTCTCGGCGCGGCCGCCACGGTTGGATTCGCCGTCGTCGTGTTCAGGGGCCAGCCCGCGCAACCCGCCGCCAGCGCGCGATCGCCGGTGGCGGTTGCGGCGACGCCTGCTGGTCCCGCCCCCGCCGTCAGTCGCCCGACCGTTGCGGTGCTGCCGTTTCATGTTTACACCGCCGCGCCCGAGCACGCGCACATCGCCGGCGGATTGACCGATCTCCTCGTCACCGAGCTCGCCAACAGCGGCGGATTCAACGTCACTTCCACCACGTCCTCGCTGCGCTTCCAGACGCCGGCTGCGACGCTGCCCGAGATCGGCCGTCAGCTTGGCGTCTCGCACATCGTCGAAGGTTCGATCACGATCGACGGCAAGCGCGCACGAATCAACGCGCAGCTCATCGATGCCGCGTCCGATCAGCACGTATGGGCGCGCCGCTACGAAGCGACACTGGATGATGTGCTGGCGCTCGAAGCGAGCGTGGCGTCGGAGATCGCGCGCGGGGTGCGTGAGGCGTTGACCGCGAACGCGCGGTGATGACTTCTACCGCTGAGTCGGCGGCAACGCCAGGGCGGCGCGAATTTCCCGCAGCCGCTCGTTGATCGCGGCGGCGTTGGCCGGCCCGGTCCTGATTAGCAGCTTCTGAATCGGCGCGAGCGACTCGATCTTGGGGTCGGCGTAGGCGTAGGTCGCGCCCTTGCCGGGAACGACACGAATCGGGTCGCGCACTTCCGGCGTCGCAATCAGCAGGTCGAGCGCAACGGCCACCGCTTCGTCGACGGTGTTCTCGCTGCGCCCCAGCGCGCGATACGCCTCGTCGAGCCGCGGCTGAATCGTGCGATACGCCTCCGCCACGCCCTTCGGGTTGAGCGACATCACCGCGGCCGTGAGCGAATCGTACCGGCGATAGCTCTTTGGATCGATGGCCAGTTGTCCGCGCTGGCCGCGCACGGCGACCACGTCCTGCGGCTTGAGCACGCTGAGATTTCGCGCCGGCGATTGACCGCGGGAGATCCGGTCGATCGAGTCGGCCATCTGCCTGATCAGATCGTCGGTCGCGAGCCAGCGCGCGAGCGTGGGGTTGGACGACAAGGCGCCGATCAGCGCGCGCAGCAACGTATCCATCTGATCGAGCGGCGGAAGCGGCCGGCTCGGCGCGGGCGGAACGACTCCCTCGGTGGCTACGGCCGTGGCGTTTCGCGGCGGTGGAGCGCTGCGGTTGGCGAACCACCACGCGCCGAAGCCGCCGAGAACCAGCGCGGCGGCGCCAATCGCGATGTAGAGCCGCGAATCGCTGCGCGGCGGTTGCGGCGGCGGCACCGGATCGCGCAGGCGCTCGGCTTCCGGAAAATCAAGCGGCGGCTCGTTGGGGTCGTCAAATTCCATAGCTGCCACTCAAAGTAGGACGGCTGCGGAGTCCCCGTGGTCGTGGGGCCACGAGCCACAGATACCACGGATGGTCCGGCCACAGAAAACGCAGAAGCACAGATGAAGCCGCGACGCGAGCGGGTGCATGAAGGGTCGGCGCACCCGCTCGCGTCGCGGCATATCTGTGTTTTCTGTGTCTTTCCGTGGCTAAACCCTCCGTCCAGCGGCGGTCTCGTCGGTGGCTACTGACCGCTGCGGCCTCTGCCGCCGCGCGCGGCCGGCGGGTTCTTCAGGGTCTTGTACTGGCTGATCCCAGCGTTGACCTTGAACTCAATCCCCATGCGTCCAATCTCCGCGGTTGACTTCGCGGGATCGCCCGACACGCCGGAGTCCTTCGGACCGCCCCACGGCCAGATGCGATCCTTGCGGATGCCGGCAGGACGCACATGCAGCATCTGCGAGGTGTCGCTGATCCCCGCGTGGCTGCCCACGACATCGTCTTCGAAGCCGAAGGCGGCCTGCATCCACGCGCGATAGTGGACGCGCCCTTCTTCGTAATAATCGGTGAGCGCGTAGACGCGCGTGCCCGAGCCCTTCCACTCTTCGTTCAGCTTGTTGGCGACATTGGTCATGCCCGCCTGATTGCCGCCGCTGTCGCCAATGAACAGGATGTCCGTAAACCCGTGCACCTTGAGGCTGCGCGCCGCGGCGTCGAGCAGCATGTCGTACGCCGGCGACGGGAGGGAGATCTCGCCGGGATCCTGGCTGTCTGGATTGCCCTCGGGCACGTATTGAATCGTCGGCGCGACGAGCGCGGTCTTGAGACGGCGTGCCATGAGATTGGCCGCGTGCGTGACCACGTAGTTGTGCTTGCCGAGCACCATGTGATAGCCGTTCTTCTCGGTGCCGCCGGTCGGCACGATTACCGTGCGCTTGCCGACTTTGAGCGCGTCGCGGGTTTCTTCCCACGTCATCTCTTCGATGAACACGGTGTCCGGCGCTTGAGACGGCGTGCCGGCAGGCGCCGTTTCGAAGGTTGGCCGAGGCGGGCCCGATTCAGTTGGCGCCGCGCCGCGTCCACCGCGTCCGCCGCCGCGACCGCCACGTCCGCCGCCACCTGCCGCTTCAGCTTCGGTTCCCGCCGGCTTGAGTGTGCCGCTCGTCAACCCCTTGATCTGCGCGAGCGCGTTGTCGATCTTGATCTGCAGAAAGACCTTGCCAAGTGCGGCCGACGACTTCGACGGATCGCCGCTCACGCCGCTGTTGTCGTAGCCGCCGGCGGGCGCGAATTTCTTCGGGCGCACGTGCTTGGCGTTGACGAACATCATCTCCGACGTGTCGAGCAGGTTGGCATGGCCGCCAATCTGATCTTCGGGGATGCCCATTGTCTTGGTGATGTGCGCGTTCTGATCGGCGTGCGACTTGGTGTAGTAGTCGTCGATCCAGAATGCGCGCGCCGAGCCCGCGAACTGCTCGTTGAGCTTCGCGACCGCCGTCCGCATGCCGGTGCGGTTGCCGCCCGATTCGCCGAGGAACAGGATGGTGGTGAAGCCGCCCGACTTGAGGCTGCGTCCGGTGCTTGTCAGCAGCTCGACGAAGCGATCCTCCGGCAGCGTGATCGTACCCGGCTTCGACATGTGCCCGGTCGGCGGATCCCAGCTGCCCTCGGGCACGTAGGTGATGACCGGCGCGACGAGCGTCGTCCGAGCGCGCGCGCGATCTTGTCGGCGGCGTACTCCATGACGAACTTATGCTCGCCGTCCACCATGTGTGGGCCCTTCTGCTCGGTGCCCGCCGTGCCCACGATGACGGTGGTAGTGCCGGCCTTGACCAGGTCTCGCACCTCGGCCCAGGTGAGCTCCTCGATGAAGACCGTGTCGGGCGCCTTGCCCGAGGGCGCGGTATCGGGCGCGTTGGCCGGCCGCTGCGCCGCGACGGTCGAGAGCGAAACGACAAGGATCGAAGTCGTGAGCGCGTGGCGGAACTTCATGGTGCGCACAGTCTACGACACGTTCGAACCAGTGGTTCGGAACCATGGTTCGAAACGATGGTTCGTGACGGTTCGTTCCGGGAGCACCGAGCGCGCGCACTTGTCACGAAACGTAACGCGCCCACCGAACATCTCGTGACGAACCACCGTGACGAGCTAACCCGCGAACCGACGGGTCTCGTTCTCAGCGCGCGACGGTGACCGTCAGATCCTGATCGTCGAAGAGCGACCCATCGTCGGCGCGGGCGCGCAGGACATAGGTGCCGGGGGTGTCGAAGGTCACGTGCGTGACAATCTTGCCGTCGGGCGGCATCGTCGGCGGATTCCACAGCGGCGCCCACGGGGAGTTCGCGCCCGCCCGGGTGTCTTCCCACACCTTGACCTGCATCGGTTCGAAGTGCGCGCCACCGCCGCGATACACGAACCACGAGAGGTGAAGGCCCGTGCGCTTGTTGACCGTGATCCGCGAGGGCGGGTTGAGCACTGGATTGCGCGGCGCCGACGGCGAGCTGTTCAACGCCCGCGCAGCCGCGGCGAGCTGCGCGGCGGTCAGCGGCGGCCGTCGCGGTTGTCCATCGTCGGTGACCCAGGCGACGAGCTCCACCCGCTCGCCGACCTTGGCGTTCGCCCACTTCGTGTCGAGCTTGACCGACGGCCGTTTGTTGGCGCGGATCTCCGGGCTGCTCGTTCCGGCGCCAAGCGCGCCGGTCTCCGACGCGATCACCACGTCGTCGACGAACAGATCCTGTCGCAGCGTGGCAAATGCTTTCTCCGACTTTCCCCTCGTCGTGAGCGTCCAGACGAGCTCCTTCTCGCCCCAGTCCTTCGGTACGCGCACCCGGAAGACGTACCGGTTGCGGCGCGGAAGGAGGTGGGTCGGCTGCCCCTGATCAGGACCACCCGGCTCGATGTTGTTGTCGGGCCCGATCGGCACGTCGAGCTCCTCTTCCCAGTTGCGGTTCATGTAGCCAAACAGCATGTTGAAGGAACCGTCGGCGTTCAGCTCCCATCCCTCGAACGCCGGCGATGCGTTCTGCCCGCGCGAGTAGGTTTGCGCGTCGCCTAGCGTGCTCGTGAGCAGAAGCGCCAACACAACCGTGAGAAGTCGCAGATGCATTTGAGTTCACTACCGAAAAAGGCCGGTTCGGGAACCGGCCGTCGGACCTGATTGCTCGTTACGATGAAGCCGCGCGGCTGGACCGCGCGGCCCCGGAATTCGTGGTCGGCTACCGGCCTGGCGGCCGCGACGCTTCCGACGCTGTGTTCGTCGGACGCGGTTGCGGGGCCAGCCGCGGCGCCACATTGCAGAGCGGGCAACCGATCGCGACGTCGGTCTGCGTCTGCTGCATCCGCTCGCGGCGCTTCATCATCTCCTCGTAGAACTGCTCGTCGGTGAGCGCCACGCCGATCCCCAGATCGATGAACATGTTGGCCACCGAGCGATTGCCGGAGCCCTGCCAGTTGCGCGGGTCGGGCACGTTCTTGTTCGCCGGCGAGTTGTCCATGTAGCCGATGATGTGGAGGATCGTGCCCCTCGGCAGCAGCGGCGCGTGGTCGTCGTCGTAGTCGTAGCCGCGCACCCAGTTGTGGTCGTAGCCGGCGCAGCTAAGGGTCTGGATATTGAAGCCCCAGATCGCCTCGAGGCACATGCGCATGCCCGGCGCGTGCAGGTGCGGCTCGAACGACGTGATCTTGGTGTGCTCCTGCAGCACCGTGTAGGCGTGAAGCTGCTGACCTGCCTCCATCGCTTTGATATCGATGTCGGAGCCGTTGCCCAGCTGACGCGAGTTCGATCGGCGCAGCGTCGGCTTGTAGCCCTTCGGATGGAACTTGAATCCGATCTCGAGGTAGGCCTTGGTGTCGCGGCCGTTGGAGTGCAGGTGCACCGAATTCGACACGATGCTCGAACCGGCCTTGAGCAGACGGCCGGCGCGTTCGTCGAAGATGTCGGGGTTGCGTCCTACTTCGTGCACGGGCCAAGGAATCACCGACTCGTCGGCCACGTTCAGGATCAGCGCCTCCGAGAGCTCCGCGGTTTCGGAAACTGAACTGAGCACTCGCGTGCTCCAGATCATGTGGTGGAACACGTAGCGTCCGCCGACAGTGCTCCGTCCGGAGCCGTCCCTGGGCACATCGTTGACCTCGCGCACCTCGACGGCGGCGACGTAGCGGTCCTCGTCGATGCCTACTGGAATGCTCTTGATCTCGCCCCACCAGTCGGGTGCGTCGCTCTTGACGAGGATCTCGTCGGTTCTGACGATCACGTCGGGCTTGCCGATCTTCCAGGTCCCGGCGTCGTCGAAGACGAGCGCCGGCGGCATATCGGCGAGCTCGCCGCGGCGGCGCCGGTGTCCGCCCACTTGGCGACGGTGGCTATTTCGACCTCGCTCAGCGACGGATCGTCCTTGTAGTGCTGGATGCCGATGTTCTTCTCCATGTACCACGGCGGCATCACGCCGGCACGCGGGCCGATCCCGGTGCGCTGCTTGATCGCGCGCGCCCACGGCCGCACGTCTTCGTAGGTGACGAGCGGCATCGGCGCCACGCCGTCCGGGCGATGGCAGTTCTGACAACTGCGCTGCAGGATCGGCGCGATGTGCTTGGTGAACGTGACCTCGGCGGGAACAGCCGTCAGCCGCGGGGCCTTTTCGGCGGCCTCGACCGGCGCGGACACGGTGAGACCAGCAAGAGCTAGCGCGCCGGCCACGATCCCGAATTTCATAAGGACTCCTCTGGTGAAGGCGGTCTCAAGAGTCTAGTTCCGGCGCTGTTTTTTGGCAATTTGCCCCTGGCCGGCCGTGGGCCGGAAATAGGCGCGGCGAGCGCTGTCCTTCCCGTCATCCTCGGCCGCCGTGGCGCTTCCCGCGCCTTCGTGCTTCTGCGTAGGCATCGGCATCGGCATGCCGGTAAACTCTTCTTCCTCCGCAGCCTTGCGCGCGTCCTCGTCCTGCCGCTCTTTCCGGTAGTAGTCGGCAAAGCCCGACCCGAGGAGCTTTACCATCCACCGCGGCGCCTCGCGCGGATTGTAGGGCGGCAGCTGCGACGCGATGTCGGTCCAGACTTTGAGGACCACGAAGGTGACGAGCAGCGCTTGTGGCGCGTCGAGCCAGGCCACGGCCACCACGCCAATGATGATCGCGAGCTGGACCATGAGCACGCGTTGCAGCACGCCGTCGCTGATAATGCCGATGAGGTCAATGGCGAAGCCGATGCCGACGAAGACCGCCGTCGCGCGCAGCCCGAGCTTGAGATCGTCCATCCGCACGCTCTCGATCAAATCGTTGGTCTTGAGCATGACGGCGAGAAAGATCGCCTGGCCGATCGAGAATGCAACCGCAATGAGAAGGAACGACAGGCTGTAGTACACGGTGCGCCGCCCGCTCGTCGTCTTTCCGTTTCGCGTCGTTGTCACGTCCGCTGTCGTGTAGTGCCCCCGCCTGTTCGTCGCACGGCGGTGCAACTCGATCCGCAGCGCCACCAGCAGCGTCAGCATCAGCGTTTCGCACCAATACAGCACCAACGCCGTGGCGTTGGTCCACCCGCTTCCGAGCACGCCCACGACGGGCACGGCGTTGAGGCCGAGGATTTGCGCGAGTCGCGCAAGCAGCTTCATGCGTGGCCGTATGGTAGCGCCAGAGGTGTGAGTACAATGCGCGCATCTGCGCAGATGCGCGTCGTGGCACCCGCTTCGCCCTCTCTGTACGCGCGCGTGCTCGGGCAGTCGTGGGACGGCCTGTCGGAACCGGTTCGCCAGGCGCACCAAACGCACAACGGGCTTCGCGCTCACGGCTATCTGCGCATCGAGCACGGTCTGTACTCTCGTGGCGCAAGCCTTGATCACGCTGTGCCGGCTGCCGCGGGCAAGCGATGGGGCGGCGGCGCGGCTGGAAGTGACGCCGCGCGCCGGAGTCGAAGAGTGGGTGCGGACGCTGAACGGACGACGGCTGCGAACGAGGCAATACCAGCGCACGATGCGGTCGCTTGCCGAGCGGTTCGGACTGCTCGAGTTCCGCTTTCGACTCGCTACGCACGGCGGCGCGCTCGTGTATCGACAGCGAGACGCGTCGGTCATTCTCGGGCCGCTGCGCCTGCGCCTTCCGTCGCCACTGGCGCCGCAGATCGACGCGCGCGAAGCCGCGGCGGGCTCCGGCATCAGCATCACCGTGCGTGTCACGCTGCCCTGGTTCGGTCTGCTGCTGGTGTATAGCGGCACGATCTTCGTCGAGGACGGGCAGCTATGACGGTAGCGCTCTGGCTGCTTGGCATTCAGGGGATCATCGGCGCGTTCGACACGCTGTATTACCACGAGTGGCGCGCGCGGCTGCCGGCGCAAGGCGAGCAGTCGGCGGCGGAGCTCAAGCTCCACGCGGCGCGCGACTTCTTCTACGCCATCCTGTTCGGCTCGCTGCCATTCGTCCGGTGGCACGGGCGCTGGCTGCTCGCGCTACTCGCCGTGCTCGTCGCAGAGATTCTTCTCACGCTCACCGACTTCGTCGTGGAGGCGACCGCGCGCAAGCCGCTCGGCGACGTCTATCCGGGCGAGCGCGTCACCCATGCGGTGATGGGCATTCTCTACGGCGCGATGATCGCGGTGATGCTGCCCGAGCTGCTGCGGTGGTGGTCGCTGCCGACGGCGCTGGCTACCGCGCCGGATGTGCCGCTCGTTCTGCGATGTAGCCTCGCGGCGATGGCAGTCGGCGTTGCCGTCTCCGGCGCCCGCGACCTGTATGCCGCATACGGCCTGCCCGGCGGCGGCTGGCCATGGCGTTGAGGACCGCCGAGCAGTGTTCACCTTTGCGTAAAACATGATAAAGTGATGAAAAGCTGTAATATTCATGTCCACCACGATGGTCCAGATCAGGAACGTCCCGGCGGAGTTTCACCGCCGGTTGAAGGCGCGGGCCGCCATCGAGGGCATGTCGATGTCGGATTACATCCTGCGTGAGCTGGGCAAAGCGCTGGAGCGGCCGACGCGGCGGGAGGTGCTGGACCGGCTGCGCGCGGGTCCGGTGCGGAAGCTGTCGCGGCGTCCGGCGGATGTGATCAGGTCGGAACGGGATGCGCGGTGATCGTGCTCGACGCGTCCGCCCTTGTCGAGTTGCTGCTCCAGACGATGACGGGCCAGGTGGTGGCGAGCCGCATCGCCGACCCAACCGAGGGTCTCCATGTGCCGCATCTCGCTGACGTCGAGGTGGTCCAGACCATCCGGCGCTACGCGACCAGCGGCGACCTCGAGGAAGCAGGCGCCGTCGCGGCCATCGACAATCTGCGAGCGCTCGACCTGCAGCGCCACGCGCACGAGCCGCTGCTCGACCGTGTATGGACTCTGCGCAACAACATGACCGCTTACGACGCCGTCTACGTGGCGCTCGCCGAAGCGCTCGACGCCGTCCTCTTCACGTGCGATGCGCGCCTTTCGCGCGCTGCGGGTGCGATTGCCCGCATCGAGCTCGTGGCAGGCGTCCGGCCGCGCGCCCGATCGTAATCTTGCGCACGTCTGGCGACGCGCGGTGGCGAAAGGCCGCTGGCCGCTAGCCGAGAGGACGACATGATTAGAGTGCTGGCGATTGTTTTGCTCGCTGCAACCTACGCCCTCGACGCTGTGGCGCAGGAGGCGTGTCCGACTGTGCCCCTCAAGAACCCCGCGCCAACGCTCTCTGAGATCTACGCCATTGCGGAGAAAGACGCGAAGGCGTGGAAGCCGGACGTGGTTGTGGCGCAGATTGGCAACACCGCGCTCGGTCCGCTCAACCAAAAGGGCGGATCGGAGGCGTGGAATCTGGTGTTCTTCTCCAGGAGCGCTAACGCCAGCGTGTCGATTACGACCTTCCGCGGCACGTATCGATGCTTCGCCACGCCTGGCGCCGCCGGCCGCATTCCCGACCTGAAACCCGACTTCTTCCGCGACGGCGCGAAACTGTACGAGCTGGCCAAGCAGCACGGCGCCACCTTCGTCGCGCAGGGCTACAGCGTGAGCATCCAGACCGCGGCCGCGCCCAGCACCCGGCACGCCACGTGGTACATCTCGTATCAAAAGGACAGTCAGTCCGGGCCGACCGTCATCATCGATGCGAATACGGGAGCGCTGGAGAAAGTGCTGAAAGAGTAGGTGCCCGGTATCACTTACCAGGTGTCAGAGGCGCGAGCGGCGCACATTCGCGCACTCGCCCGGCCTTCAGCATCGGCGATGCCTCTGTCTGACACCTGATAGGTGACACCGAACACCTGACGCTCAGATCCGATGCAGCGTCACCAGCCAGGGGCCGATGGCGACACAGCCGTAGAGCAGCGTCAATGCAAACAGCGCCCGGTGGACGCCGAGGTAATAGAGCAGCACACCGCACCCTGCCGCCATCAACTTCGCGCCGGCGATTGCCGGGCCGGCGCCGACGACACCAATCCACATCGCCAGGAGCTGGTTGCCCTCGGCAATCACCCCGAAGGCATCCACTGCGACGTACGTGAACAGGCCGTCGCAGACCTGAGCGACCAGAAACACCAGCAACAACAGACGGTGGGGGGTAGCCACGCTGGTGGTAGTGCAAATTCAGTGCTCCTCGGTTTTCCTGGGGTTTTCGCGGAAAAACCCCGAAACGTCTGCGCCCGCCGCGACTTTTGGCGCCCGCCGAGCGGCTGCTCGACCAAACGCCTCGCGCCACAGCACCGTCAACCCCGAGCGCATTCGCTGCCGCAGCGGCGCGCCCTGGAGCGCGAGGATGCCGGCGATGACGGCGCGTCCGGCGGCCTCCGATGGATCATCCAGCGCCGGGCAGCGCCTAGAGATTGCCCTCGCGGAAGGGCATTGTCGACTGCGCTCGAGCTCTTCGCTTCCGCGCAGCGCTGCTCTTCGGTGCTCATCGTGTTCGCGGGAGTTTACGTGGGCGTTAGCGCCCGTCGCCGAGCGGCGTCTATGCAACACGGCCGCTCGTCACAATCGACTTGTCAAGTCCGTCTGCGTAAGGGAATGTTGTCACTCATG
The DNA here is from genome assembly GCA_963807105.1 of uncultured Acidobacteriota bacterium. GTDB lineage: Bacteria > Acidobacteriota > Vicinamibacteria > Vicinamibacterales > UBA2999 > DASPWV01. Next base: position 271,080 of record CAWEAM010000006.1, read on the forward strand.
AATAGACATCCCATTGTCGCGGTTCTGTGCGTCGCGAGCGTCAGCGCCGCGCTCTCCTCCGCGCAGCCGCCGGCGCGCCGTGTCAATCTCACCGGCACCGTGGTCGCCGTCAACCAGCAATCCGACTCGGTCACGCTGATCGACCTCAAGACCATGGAGGCGTACCGGCACGTGCCGGTCGTCGGTGGTCCGCACGAAGCGGCCGCGTCGCCCGATGGCCGCACCGTGATCGTGACCAATTACAACAAGCAGGGTGTGGGTCAGCAGAAGACGCTGAGCGTCATCGCGCTGCCGGGCGGCGACACGATCAAGACCATCGACCTCGGGGAGTACCGCGCGCCGCACGACGTGCGCTGGGTCGATGCGACGCGCGTGGTGGTGACGTCGGAGGCCAATCAGGCGCTGCTGCTGGTGAATGTCTCCTCAGGCGCCATCGAGCGTGTCTTCCGCACCGAGGCCGGCGTGTCGCACATGCTGGCGCTCTCCGCCGATCGCACACGCCTCTACTGCTCGAACATGCGCGACGGCAGCGTGAGCGCGTTCGATTTCGAGACCGCTGCAAAAATCAAAGACGTGCCCACCGGCAAGGAGTGCGAAGGCGTGGGCGTGACGCCCGACGGCCGCTGGGTCTGGGCCGGCAATCGTGCGGAGGACACGATCTCGATCATCGACACGCGCACGCTCGCGGTGACCAAGCGGATCTCGTCGCCGGGCTTTCCCTATCGCGTGCAGTTCACCCCCGATGGCAAGCTCGCGCTCATTCCGCACGCGCGCGCGTCGGCGCTCGTCGTCGCCGACGTAGCCAGTCAAGCGATCGTGAAATCGATCAAGCTCGGGCTCACTAAAGTGGCCGATCCATCGACGGCAGGTGTCTTCCCACACCCGGACAATCGCCATGCGTTCGTCACAGTGCGCAACGACAACTCGATGCTCGTGCTCGACCTGACGACGGGGGAGACCCTCGCGCGCGTGGAGGTGCAGAACAGCCCGGATGGCGTCACCTATTCGCCGATCCAGCGGTAGGTGTGGAAGTCGCGCACCATTAGCGCGGCTGGGATGAGTGCCGCGCGCCCCCCGTCACGCACTGCGGAGCGAGCGCGCGATGACGCCGATTCCGCCGAACAGCAGTCCGAGCATCACGATGGTGTTGAAGAGCGTCGTCTGGCGGAAGTAGATGTCCATGTTCATGAGGACGCTTGCCAGGATGATCGCCGCACCCGCCGCGGTGAGGAGCCAGCCGACGACCGACTTGCCGTTGTAGAAGAGGAAAGCGATGCCCACCAGGAGCGGCAGCATGGTGAGGCCGAAGCCGCCGTACTGTCCGAACCTCCAGAACGAGGTGGTGACCTGGACCTGATTGAGAATCAGGTAGCCGCCGGCCGCCGCCATGATCAATCCCACCACGAACTGACCGACGCCGCCTGGAGTGCCACCGGCGCCTCGACGCTCACCTGATGTCGTGGACACGTGGAGAGGATAGCAGCTCGAGCGTTCCGGGTGACCACCTGCTCGATCCGGGCGAGCAAACCAGAACCAAAGAAAGTCGCACGCGTGACGGGTCGGCTTCAGGAATCCTCGACCAGCTCCAACGCCTCGGCATGCCCGGGCCTGGTGTGGTCGCGCCAGATTCTGATTACAGGGTCTTTCCTCAGGCGCCGCGCCTCGTGGATCGCTTAGCCGAGGCTCTGATGCGGGCCGCTCACCACGGATTCGGCGTCGCGCCAGCGCGTGATGAGATACACGTTGCTCCTCAGTCCGTCGCCGTCCACTCGCCAGCGAATGACGAAATCGCCGGGCAGCACTTCATCGATGCGCAGACGACCGACCTTCACCGGGGGGCGGGCGTAGTGTAAGGCAGATCGCGCCGGCCGTGTGGCGCTGCATCACATGTTGCACAGCTTCTGCCCCTACATCCGGCGTTTGGATTCCAAGACCGCATCGCCAATGACCTTCGCCGCAACCGGGCAACCGACAGTGAAGCCAAAGAACGGACCAAAGTCGCGTGTCGCGGCAAGACCGGTGACGTGGAGATTCGCCACGCTGGTCTGAAATTCAGGATCGAGCGCTGGAAAGCCGTCAACGGTGACGAGACGGTCGAGAATCGTCGTGCGATCAAGAAAGCCCACGGTGTCCATCGTCGGTCGATAGCCGGTTGCGAGGATGATGCGGTGCACGTCGCAACGCGATCCGTCATCGAGGCTCACCTCGTATGTCCCGTCGTCGCGCTGGTCCGCCGACGCGATGGATGTCTTCTCGTGGATGTGCACGTTGGATTGATGCACACGCCGGTCGAGCCACGCCTCGAGCGTGAGCCTCCCGGCGGCCCAGAAGCGGTCGCGGATACTCTTTTGCTCGTCAGCGCCGAGCTTGCGCCACCAGCCGTGGTCGGTGAGTGTGTTCCGGACCATTGGCTGCACCCACGACCAGTCCGGCTCTGTGAACTGCGGTGTGGCATGACGATGCGTCAGATGGATTTCTTCCGCGCCGTTCTCGCGCAGGAGCGCGGCCCACTCGTAGGCGCTTTGCCGGCCGCCGACGATCAGGACGCGCTTGTTTCGATAGAAGGCCAAATCGACGGTGTCGCAGGTATGTGAATACGACTGAGGCGGCAGTTTGACGACGAGCTCTCGTGGATAGTGTTTGAAGAAACCGAACCCGAGACCCAGCAGCACCTGCTTCGCGCTGACCTGCGATCCGTCGTCGAGCGTCGCAACGAAAGCGGACCCCGACTTGACGAGGGACGTGACGTAGCCGTTTCGCGGAGCGACGTCGTATTGCCCCATGAACCAGCTGGCGTAATCCAGGAACGTGTCCAGCGCTACGGGTTTCGTCTGATCGCTCGTCAGGCCGCGTTCCTTGACATACGCTTCGAACGTCGCGACTTCTCGTGCGTCGAGATGCCAGTCCGGCCCGGAGCGCAGGAACATGCCGCGCGGCATGTTGATCTTCCAGAAATCGAGCGCCTTGCCGATGATCGTCAGGTCGATGCCGGCCGATTTGGCGTAGGCCGCAGTGGCCAGGCTATAGGGGCCGGCGCCGACGATCAGAAACGTCTGTGGAGTCCATGACGTGGACGATACGCCGTCGTCGTCATCCACACCAAACCATTGGGCCGCGTTGCTTTACGCCACACGACGGATTCTGATCCGGCGCTCGCGGGAGCACGCGATGTTCGGGCATCGGCAAATAGACGTGAACCACGTCGCCGCTTCGCCATTCTCGCCGCACTTTCGCGAACCCCCGGTCGAACGTCATGCGAACTGTGTCTCCATTGACGATGAGCGTTGGCGGCGGCATCTCGGAGCTCTCGAAGTGGTAGCGATCGCCCCAGGGGAGCTGTCCTCGCGTCCATCCCGGGAAGCGGACCGCGATGGTGAAGATCGCTCGCGTGTCCGGCTCGATTCGCAGCTCGATGTTCCCGTCACGGGGATAGGCCGTGCGTTGTGTCACGCGAACCACCCTACCCTCGACGCGAACGAGGTCTTGACCCGCCGTAAAGAAGTTCACGAAGAGCGTGGTCTCCTGCTGGGCGTAGATCAGGTGCGACGGGGGGCCGGTGCGGGCGAGGTTGTAAACGATCAGTTCGGCGAGATCCAACGGCCGCGCGTCACCGCTGACAGCGAAAGCGGCATGGAGCCACGCAAGAACGATCCCGAGCCACATTGGTCGTTCGTTCTAATCTAACCCGACCCAACATTCAGTCCGTTCCCCAGGGATTATCGATCACAAAGCGCCACGAGCCGTCTGCCTGACGACGCAGAACATCCCCGTTGCGGCCCGTTAGTGTCACGGGTTTCCCATCTGATCCGGTTCCGGTGAATGACCAGACGCCAGCGACGAGAGCTAGTCCACCTGCCTCGAGAACGCGGGTTACTTTGAGATCGAGAGTCCCCTTCATCGCAATGAAGGCGGCCAGTGATTCACGAACACCCGCTAAGCCATGAGCGAGACTCCCAGGCTGAGGCGCAAAGGCGGCTTCAGGCTCATACAGAGTCATGAGGGCGTTGAGATTTCCCGTGTTGATTCCGTCGACTATCGATTTGAGGACTTGCTCAGGTGTTTCTCTGGACATGACATCCTCGCTCTCTCTGCCCGCGAAATTTTCAGAAGCCGCTCACGACCGGCGTGGTCAGAAATTGGATTGCACCGGTCCCCATCATCGCAGTGCGGTGCCGCATCTCGTTCGCATGCAAACGGGCGCCCCGATCTCAATTCCTAGCAGTCCTGTTTGAGTGTTGAAGACGAAGTCGGGCCGCTCATCATCGCGGGAAACGGGATCGCCGGCAGGCAAGACAGGGCACAGCCGCCGCGCCTCATCCAGAAACGCTCGCTCAATCTCCTTCTTGCGACGCATCAAACGATTGTACGCGGCGCTCGACGGTGTGTGGGGCCTGTCCAGTCGAGAGTCGGCGTGCCGCTTGTGACTTGCTGCAACCCCACAGCCTCGTGGCCTCACGAACGGTGAGGCGGGGCGAGCAGCCAACCGGTAACGCTGTCGCACGACGACGCCCGAGGTGCTTACCCTGCTGCCTCGCTCTGGCGAGGCCAGCGTGCACGCGCTCCTTGATGCGCTCGCGTTCGAACTGGGCAAAGGCGGCCAGCAGGTGCAGCTGAAGGCGGCCGGCGCTCGTGGTGAGGTCGATCGACTCGCCGAGAGAGACGAACGCGACGCCGGTCTGCGTCCAGTCGTCGAGGAGGGTCAGCCGTTTGCAGTCACCGCAGGCGGGGCGTATCCTCCTCTATCGCCAACCACGACAACACGTCTGATCGATGCAAGCCCGGCCGGCCACGCGCGGCGCCACACGTTTCGCTGTCCACGTGGTTGCCGGTCTCGACCTATGACGCTCTGGCGCGCGCGGCCAGCCGGCGGGATGAAAGCGTCTCGGCGCTGGCGCGCCGCGTCCTCACCAAAACCGCTGCGCCACGCCGTGCGACGCCGAATGCGCGGCCGCGGTCGGACATGATCACGTGCGAGGGCCGCGCAACGGTCGCGGTTGTGCTGGCGGAGCCGGTGCAGGGCGCCGGTGGCGAGATCCCGCCGGGGCCAGACTACTCACCAGCTGCGCGAGATCTGCGACCGCCACGACGTGCTAACTGTTGGCGCTGCCGCTCGTAACGCCACCGGAGATGATCGACTGCATCGTCGGGGTCCTGCGCGAGTCGATCAGGGACACTGTTGCGTGGCGCGACGCCAGGAGGCCGACAATTAAGCCTAGCCCGCCACCGAGGACACGCGCCTGGGGTTTCTAAAGGATCTGCTCCGCGTCCTGGCGATGGAGCCGCCCTTCCGCATGGTGATCTTGGCGATCCTGTACGTTGCGCCCGCCTCCGTGCGGTGGAAGGCGTTATGGGCAGCAACGAAGCGGGCCGATTACCTCGTCGGTGTGCTGCAGGCTGCGGACCAGGCGCGCCTCGAAGGCGTTGGCGAGATAGCAGCGATTGAGTTTGGCGTCGGCCACGGCCGTGGCCTCGTCTACCTGCAGAAGCACGCGCGGGCGGTCGAGCGCGCGACCGGCGTGCGGATTCAGGTTTACGGCTTCGACACCGGGAAGGGCCTGCCCGTTCCGACGGGCGATTATCGCGACGCGCCCGACCGTTGGCAGCAGGGCGACTATCCGATGGACGAAGCGGCGCTGCGCGCTCGACTCGACGAGCGATCGCATCTGATCATCGGCGATGTGAAAGACACTGTGCCCGCGTTCGTCGCCGACACAGCCAACCCCACCGTCGGCTTCGTAGCCGTCGACGTCGACTACTACTCATCCGCCGCGTCGGCGCTGAAGCTGTTCTCCCTGCCCGGCAAAAGGATGCTGATGCACGTGCCGATGTACTTCGACGACGTCGCACGCTACTGGGTGCACCGCGATGCGGGAGAGTTCCTGGCAATCCGTGAGTTCAACGAAGCGAATGCCAACGTGAAGATCGACGAGTGGCACGGCTTGAAGATCGGGCGGCCGTTTCAAGAGCGGCAGTACTGGCTGTCACAGATGTACATGGCGCACGACCTCGACGCGATATCGGCTTACAAACGCCCGGAGCGCGTGCCCAACCGCGAGGTCGGCAGAATCTAGCCAGCCGTACGCCGGGCGATGTGGCTTTCACCGCAGGCGCCCGGGTATTTGAGGACGGGGCCATGGTCAGCCCATGCTCATTGAGCGGGACTCACCGTGCCCTCGCCTCCCGAATCATCCCAAGACGAAGACCCCGCGGCGACGGAGCACGAGAGTGCGATAACCGCCGGCGGCGGGTGGTGTCAACAATCACTTGCAGTTCGACGGGGCGGTCAGCGTGGCGCGCGACGCGACGGAAGTGGTGCTCTCGACCGTGATCCGGTTCGGCGGCTCAATGAGTGCCCGCCGTGCGAGCGGGCGAGTCGTACGTTCGATCATCGCTGCCCGTCCATTTCAGAAAGCTTCACCCGACGTAGATCATCCCCTAATCATGACCCGCAAACATCAACGCGATTCGCAGCCATCGTCCTGCGGCGGGCGCTGACAGGATGGGTGTCTGTGTAGCCATCGTCCCCCCATTCGGACTGCCGGAGGTCTGCAGTCGACGTCGCTCAGACCCGCGTTCGCGAGCTCTCACTCGTTTGGGTGCGGATGGAAGACGACGCGCTTCGGGAGCACGCTTGGAAAGCGATTTCGGCGAGGCTCACCGAGCGACACAAAGACCCATTGCGCAATTGGTTCAACTGCTTACGCGTGCACGATGCTCCCGGACGTGACCGAGTAAGCGTCTGTATTCTTCGGCGGTTTCGAGCCCACCTTAGTTCTTACACGAATCTCTTTTCACGTAACGCGATCTGATTCACATCACGACGTGATCTGTCAGACTCGCGAGTCAGCGGACGAACGGCTAGAAGCCTTCACTGCAACTCGAAATCGCCCGGCTTCCCCGTTCTGTCGAACCATGGTTGTAGCGGGGCGTATATCCGGAGCAGTGTGTTCCATCCCTTGCCTGGCACCGTCTGGACGCAGTTGCCTTCTTGGCCCGCGGGCGCCGTCGGCCACCGTCATCGATGGTAGCTATCTGGTAGCTGTTTGGCTGCGCGCACTAAAAAAGGCCCGATCTCTCGGGCCTTTTTTGAGCGTGGTGCGGAAGGGGGGATTCGAACCCCCACGCTCTTGCGAGCGCCAGCCCCTCAAGCTGGTGCGTCTGCCAGTTCCGCCACTTCCGCTCAGGCAGTTCGCGGGCTTGGGATTCCCGCGGAGGTCTTGATCAACAAACCAAACTTACGTCACGAACCGTCAGCGAGGCGTCGAGTTTCCGGCCGGCGGCTGTTCGGCGGCACCCGGCGCCGGCGTCGCCGGAGCTGCGGGCGCTGGTGTAGGCGCTGGCGCCGGGGCAGACATGCCGCCCACGACCGATCCTGGCCCACGCGATCCCATCATGGAGAGTGCTAACGACAGAATGATGAACGCCGCCGCGAGACCGGTCGTCGCCTTGGTGAGCACCGTCGCACCGGCACGCGCCCCGAACACGGCTTGACTGCTCCCGCCGCCGAACGCGTTGGCGATGTCGCCGCCCTTCCCCTGCTGCAGCAGGATCACCACAATCAAGAGAAGACAGACAAGAACGTAGACGGTTACGAGCAGGTAATACAGCATGATCGGTGGGCCCGGCCCCGGCCGGGGCAAGGAATCAGTATATCAAAGCACCAGCGCCGCAAGGTCGGTCCCACGCCTTACGTCCACCGCACGTGAGAGGGCTATTCGCGCCCTCGCTCGACCGCGACGAGACGCAAGAAAAGCGCGCAAACCATTGCCAACGGCCAGTCCGTCGGCGTGATAATCACCGCACCATGCCGGCCGTGCGGCTGCTTTTGCTTCTGCTTGCGGCGGTCGCCGTGGGGTCGAGTTCCGCCGTTGCGCAGTCGGAACTGCACGTCTTTCGTGGCAGCGGCTACGGCCTGGGCGGCTTCCCGAAGCTCAACTCCGGCGCGCTCTTCGCCATCGACGTCGATCCTCCCGCGCGCTTGGTCGGCGGGCTGACCATCGAGGAAACGGCAACAGGCCCAATCGTTACGGCGGACGGCCGCTACGTGATGTTTTCTGCCCAACGCGGGCAGGGCGATCGGCCGTTCATTCTCGTGTGGGACTCCCGAACGTTGACCAGATTCGAGTTCGCAGTGCCGGAGTTCCGCGGCGGTGTGATGGCCGCGGATCATCATCGCGTGCGGGTGTACATCACCGACCCAGCGAACAATCGGCTCCTGGTCGCCGAGGCCGGTGGGATGACGGCGATCGCGATGACCGGCAGTCCGACGCGCCTGCGGATGTCCTCGGATGGTCGCGATCTGTATGTGCTTCAACTCAAAAACGGCGTCACTGAGCTCGTCATCGTCTCGCCAGCCACGTTCGAACAGCGCCTTGTCCCGGTGAGCGGACGCCTCGTCGACGTGATCCCGACGCTGCCAGGCGAGTTCATTGGCTTCGATATCGACAGCTCGTCGCACTTCCTTTTGACGCGTTACGACAGCCAGACCGGTGCGGCGCTCGCCACTCACTTCCGGGATCAGATTGCCGTCTTCCTTCGCCCGCTGGCCTACGACGCGGCAACACGGCAGGTCGTAGTCGATAGTTCGGATCCAGTCTTTGGTGGTCACTTCTCGCTGCTCTTCTTCGATCCCGAAACGCTCACGATCACTCGCACCATCAGGATCCCGCGAAGCTCGCTGACGATCTCGGCGGTCGTCGCCGATCCCCGGCTGAAGCAGGACCACTTGGTCGGTCAATACGGCGGCTTCTCGCACATCCCGTGCGGCACCGCGTTCGTCGATCGGCTGGATGCAGACTACAGCTACGTTCACGGGGCCGACCTGCCGGGGTACGGCTGCGCCGGTGCCACACTCGCGCCACACCCGCCGCCGCCGAAAGACGTAAGCGCGGCCGTCGCAGGTGCGCGGGTCACGCTCGAATGGGCCCACGGCGACAGCGCGCCGGGACTGGCGAACGATTGGAGAATCGAAGCGTTTTCAGGCAACCGGATAATAGCTTCGGTTCGGACGGGGCAGGACACGCCAGGATTCAGCGTGAGCGGCGTACCGTCAGGGACCTATCGCGTGCTGGTCACGGGCGTGAATGACGCGGGAGTGGGCGAACCCTCGCAGGAAATCGTCGTCGTCGTGCCGTAGGCGGACGTTATCGCCGGCACTTCTGCTCCATGTCCTTGAACATGCGCCGATCGATGATCGTCGACTTGCGTTGGCCGCGTGTGCTGCTGCTGAGCGTGGCTGCGCTGGGCCTCTCTCCAGCGGGGGCGTTTTCGCAGCCCGAACTGTACGTCGTAAGAGCCGCCCAACCCCGTCAGCTCACCGGCGGCGTCGGGCCGGGCATGGTCTTCGGCATCGACGTGGACCCGCCGGCCGGGTCTCATCGCCAGTCTCGAGATTGCCGATCCAGCCCGCGCTGTCGTCACCGCCGATGGCCGGTATCTGATCATCACCGCGAGGCGAGGACCGCCAAGCACGACGTACCTCGTCGTGTGGGACACGCGCACGGGGGCCACGGCGGAGGTCAACGTGCCTGAGTTAGCCGGGAGCCTCGTCGCGGCCGATCATCGCCGGACACGCGTCTACTTCGCCGATTCAGCGAACAATCGCCTTGTCGTAATCGAGCCCGCTGGGACGACGCCCGTGCCGATGACAGGCTCTCCGATCGGCGGCGCGATCTCGTCCGACGGCCAGGAGCTCTACCTCCTGCAAACGACGGCAGGCGGGGATGTCCAGGTCGCGATTGTTTCGACGGCGACCTTCGGCCAGCGAGAAGTTAATGTCGGCCCGCGGGCGTTAAGCGTCTTGCCGACCCTTCCAGGAGAGTTCATCACCACGGCGACGGACTTGTCCGGTACGACTTCGCTCATGCGTCATGACAGCACGACCGGCGCCGTGCTGGCGTCGTGGCAAAGTCCGCTTCAGCAACAGATAAAGGTCCTTCGCTTCGATATGAAGAAACGCGAGCTCTTCGTCGATCAATTTGACGTCTTCAACGGCCACACCAAGCTGCTTGTGCTCGATGCCGAAACGCTCACCCTGGCTCGAACGATCGACACGGGCCGCCAGTTCGTGACGATATCAGGGCTGATCGAGGACTCGCGGCGCGGACGATTCTATCTGGTTGGCCAGGGTTGCGGGTACTACCGCTATTCGTGCGACACGCCGTTCGTGGACGCCTTCGATCTGAGCTTTAGTCCGCTGCAACGCGTGAACTTCCCCGGCTTCGGCTGCGTCCACGCTGTGCTCGCGCCGCATCCGCCTCCACCCGCAGATCTGCGCGCGAGCGTCATCGGCTCCCAGGTCGCTCTCGATTGGTCTCATGGCGAGTCGGCCCCTGGCAGAGCGACGGACTGGGAAGTGCGGGCGTTCGTCGGAGATCAGCTCGCCGCGACGATACGCACCAGCCGCGAAGTGCCCGGGTTCACGGTGAGCGGCGTGCCGTCGGGGACCTATCGCGTGTGGGTGACAGGCCTGAACGACGCCGGCGCAGGCGCACCCTCCCAGGAGATCGTCGTCGTCGTGCCGTAAGTCGGCGCCGCGGACAGCACGGTGGTCTTACTTCTTACGGCTCTTCTGCACGATCTCGTTGAACGCCCGCACGTCGAGGCTCGCGCCGCCCACGAGCGCCCCGTCCACATCGGGCTGCGCGATGAGCGCCGCGATGTTGTCCGGCTTGACGCTCCCGCCGTAGAGAACGTGGCAGCGCTCCGCCGCGTCCACGCCAAACCACTGCCGCAGCCGCGTCCGGATGTGCGCGTGCGCTCCCTGTGCCTGGTCCGGCGTCGCGTTGCGTCCGGTGCCGATCGCCCAGACCGGTTCGTAGGCGATGACCAGATCCGCGAGCTGTTCGGCCGTGACGTTGTCGAGCCCCTGCTGCACCTGGCGATCGAGCACCTCGAAGGTCTGATTCGCGTCGCGCTGCTCGAGCGTCTCGCCGATACAGACGATCGGCGACAGCTCGGCGGCGAGCGCCGCGCCCAGCTTGCGATTCACCTGCACGTCCGTTTCACCAAACAGTGTCCGGCGCTCGGAATGACCGACGATCACGTACTCCGCGCCAGCTTCCTGCAGCATCGTGGCGCTGATCTCGCCGGTGAACGGGCCCTCACGTTCCCACAAGACGTTCTGACCCGCGAGGGCGATGCTGCTGCCGCGCGCCGCTTCGGCCGCGGCATGGAGCGAAGTGAACGGCGGCGCCACCACCACTCGAACATCGCGCGCGCTGCTGACGAGCGCGCGCAGCTGCTTGATGTAGAAGACCGTCTCCTGGACCGTCTTGAACATCTTCCAGTTGCCCGCGATGAGAGGTTGGCGCATGAGGAAGCCGTTGCGATCGTCAGCGGGTGCCAGCGTGCATTATGAGCGAGGCTTGTCGGGCAGGGCCTCGACGCCCGGCAGGTTCCGCCCGGCCAGAAATTCGAGCGACGCGCCCCCGCCGGTGGAAATGTGCGTGATCCGATCGGCGACGCCCGCCTTCTTGATCGCGGCCACCGAATCACCGCCGCCGACGATCGTCGTGCCTTGCACGGCCGCGACGGCTTTGGCGACGCCCAGCGTCCCCTTGGCGAACGCGTCGATCTCGAACACGCCCATGGGACCGTTCCAGACGACGGTTCGAGCGTCGCTCACCAGCCGGGCATAGAGAGCAGTCGTCTTGCGTCCGATGTCGAGCCCCATCCGCTCGCCGATGGCCGCGTCGTTCACTTTGAGCGTGGCGGTCGCGCGGCCTGCTTCCATCTTATCGGCGACGACGTGATCGATGGGCAGGCAGAGCTGGACGTTACGTGCTTTCGCGTGCGCGATGATGTCGCGCGCCGCGCCGAGCTTGTCGTCCTCGACCAGCGACTTGCCCACGGGCAGGCTGAGCGCCTTGAAAAAGGTGTAAGCCATGGCGCCCCCGATCAGCAGGCGATCCACCTTACCGAGAAGGTTTTCGATCACCTCGATCTTGTCGGACACCTTGGCGCCGCCGAGGATCGCGACGAACGGGCGCTCGGGATTGCCAATCGCCATGCCGAGATAGCGCAGTTCCTTCTCCATCAGAAGGCCTGCGCCGGCGTGAGCGAAGTGCGGCACGATCGCCGCAACCGAGGCGTGCGCGCGATGCGCCGCGCCGAAGGCGTCGTTGACGTACACCTCACCCGCCTTGGCAAGCGCCGCCGCAAATGCCGGGTCGTTCTTTTCCTCTTCCGCGTGGAAGCGCAGATTCTCGAGAAGCGCCACCTTGGAGCCGCGGTGTGCGGCGTCTACCGCGGCGAGCGCCGGCTCGCCGATGCAGTCTTCGGCGAAGGTCACCTCGCGATCGAGAAGCTTTCCCAGGTACGCCACGACCGGCAGGAGGCTGAACTCAGGCGCGCGCTTGCCCTTGGGACGGCCAAGGTGCGACGCCAGCACGACCGTCGCACTGGCGTCGAGCGCATGCCGGATGGTTGGCAGTGAGGACGTAATGCGCGTGTCGTCGCTGATGACGCCGTTGTCGAGCGGGACGTTGAAGTCCACGCGGAGGAAGACGCGCTTTCCCGAGAGCGACAGGTCGCGAATTGAGTACTTGGTCATCGAGCCGTTGACTGGTCGCTCGCGCGATCACAACACCCGCGCGGCGAGATCGACACAGCGCTTGGAGTAGCCCCACTCATTGTCGTACCACGCGAACACCTTGACGAAATCGCCGTCCATCACCTTGGTGTACTCGGCATCGATGATCGAGGAATGCGGGTTGCGACGGAAGTCGATCGAGACGAGCGGCGCCGTCTCGAACTGCATGATGCCCTTGAGCGGGCCGTCCGCCGCCGCTTTGAGCGCAGCATTGACCTCCTCGGGCGTCGTTTTCTTCTCGACGAGCGCCACGAGATCGACAAGCGACACGTTCGGCGTCGGCACCCGCATCGCCACGCCGTCAATCTTGCCTTTCAAGGCGGGCATCACCTCGCCAACCGCCTTGGCCGCGCCGGTCGTCGTCGGGATGATCGAGATCGCCGCCGCGCGTGCCCGGCGGATATCCTTGTGCGGCAGGTCGAGCAGGTTCTGGTCGTTGGTGTAGGCGTGCACGGTGGTCATCCACGCCTTGCGAATGGTGAAGGTGTCATGGACGATCTTGGCCAGCGGCGCGACGCAGTTGGTCGTGCACGATGCGTTCGAGATGACGTGATGCTTCTCCTTGTCGTAAGCCTGATCGTTGACGCCGATCACGAGCGTGACGTCGGGACCTGTCGCCGGCGCGGTGATGATCACCTTCCTTGCGCCCGCTGCGATGTGCTTGGCGGCGTCTTCGCGCTTGGTGAACTTGCCGGTTGACTCGAAAACGATGTCGACGCCGAGGTCTTTCCACGGCAGCTGAGCGGGATCTTTCACCGACAGCACCTTGAATTCCTCGTCGTCCACGCGGATGGCGTCGCCTCTGGCCTCGATCGCGCGATCGAGATTGCCCAGAACTGAGTCGTATTTCAGCAGGTGCGCCAGCGTTTTTGCGTCGGTGATGTCGTTGACGGCGACGAAGTCGTAGTTCTTGTCGCCCAGCGCCGCGCGCATGATGTTGCGCCCGATACGGCCGAACCCGTTGATCCCTACTCTGATAGCCATTCGGCGTCCTCCAGAACCCGCCCGCGAAGGGCCTTCGAACAGGTCATTCTACATGGCGCGCCTTGCGGCTGGTCAAATCGACGTTCTATACTGCTTTGGTTGTAAGTCCTTCAATGTATTTCCTTTACAGCGTTCTGGTGCTTGGCTTCTTCGTGGTGGTCTCGCCCTGGTTCGTCTACCAGGCGATCCGCTACAAGAAAGTACGTCACCAACCTCGGCCAGCGAATGGGTTACCTGCCCGTGTCGTTCAACATAGACGCGGAGCACTCCATTTGGATCCATGCCGTGTCGGTGGGCGAGGTGCTCACGGCGCGTCCGCTCGTGCGCGACTTGAAGGCCCGCTATCCACGGCTCCGCATCTTCATGTCCACGACGACGCTCGCAGGACAGCAGCTGGCGCGCCGCAACGTGCAGGACGTGGACGCGGTGTTCTATTTCCCGTTCGATCTCAACGTCTTCATCCGGCGCACGCTCAATCTGGTTCGGCCCCGGCTCTTCGTGATGATGGAGACCGAGATCTGGCCAAACCTCCTGCGTGAGTGCCGGCGGCGCGGCGTCAAGACCGCCGTCGTCAACGGCCGGTTGTCGCAGCGGTCGTATCCGCGCTACCGCCTCGTGCGCGAGTTCATGCGCTACGTGCTCGCGGACATCGATCGCTTCTGCGTGCAGAGCGAAGAGTCGGGCGAGGCGGTTCATCGACCTCGGTGCCAACCCGTCCACTGTCGTGGTGACCGGCAGTCTCAAGTTCGATTCGCTCGATCTCGGCCCCGGTCTCCATGCGCGCGCGCGCGACCGGGTGCTTCGGCACTTCCGCGTGCCGTCGTCGCGCGTGGTGGTCGTGGCCGGAAGCACCATGAAGGGCGAGGACGTTTCTGTCCTGCGTGCATTCCGCCGCCTTCGCTCGGCCATGCCCAATGCGTTTCTCGTGATCGCTCCGCGGCACACGGAACGCGCCGAGGACGTCGCGCGGATGAGCCGCGAGGAAGGGCTCAAGACCGTACTGCGCAAGGATCTGCCGATCGACGCCGAGCCGCGCGCCGACGTTGTCGTCCTCGACACGATTGGCGAGCTGGCGACGATCTATCAGATCGCCACTGTCGTGTTCGTGGGGGGGAGCCTGGTGGCGACCGGCGGGCACAACATTCTCGAGCCGGCCGTGTTCGGCAAGCCGATCCTCTTCGGTCCACACATGGAGAACTTCGCGGAAATCGCGGCGGCGTTTCTCGCCAACGGTGCGGCGATCCAGGTGCGCAGCGAGCGGGAGCTCGACGAAACACTGCGCACGCTCGCCACCGACTCGGTCCGGCGCGCACGTCTCGGGGCCGCGGCGCGCGCCCTGGTCGAAGCCAATCGCGGCGCCAAGGACAAGTCGGTTCAGGTGCTGGCAGAGCTTCTGCCACAGGATCCGACGACGTCCTATCCGGCCAACGTGCGGCCGTTCAGACCCATTGCTTGATCTTCTTTATGCGCAGGCGGTGGCCGCCCGGCGGCGTTGGTACGAGCGCCATCCCGAAGCGCGGCGCCGGCTGCAGCATCCCGTCGTCAGCATCGGCAATTTGAGCGTCGGCGGGAGCGGCAAGACGCCGCTCGTCGCCGCCGTGACGCAGTGGCTCATCGATCGCGGCGAGCGGCCCGCCATTCTCAGCCGCGGCTACGGCCGCCGTCTGCGTGACGACGGTGTGGTCGTAGTGAGCGACGGCGCGCGGATCTTGGCCGATCTCGACCGCGCCGGCGATGAGCCGCTGATGCTGGCGCAGGCGATTCCGCGGGCGATCGTCGCGGTCTGCGAAGACCGCCATCTCGCGGGAGTCCTCGCGGAGAGGCGGCTCGGCGCCACGGTGCACGTCCTCGACGACGGCTTCCAGCATCTGATGCTCACACGTGATCTCGATGTGCTCGTCACCGCACGCGGTGAGATTGCCAACGGCCGTGTCCTGCCGCGCGGCCGGTTGCGTGAGGCGCCGGCGGCAGCCGCGCGTGCGCACCTGGTGGTGGTGTTCGACGCGGATGCGGGCGAGGCGCGTACCGAGGCGTGGGCGCTTGGCGTCAGCGAATCGTGCGGAGCGAAGAGAGTGGTCTCGCTCGACGCCGACACTGGTGGTCCGGTGTTCGCGATCGCGGGGATCGGGAATCCCACTCAGTTCTTCGACAGTTTGCGAGCCGCGGGAGCCGAGGTGATCGGTTGCCGGGCCGTTCGCGATCACTATCGCTATACGGCTGCCGACGTTGCGGCGATTGTCACAGCCGCGCGGACGGCCGGCGCGTCGTCGGTCGTGACGACCGAGAAGGATGCGGTCAGGCTGCGGACACTTGGCTCGTTGCCCTTCGAGCTGCGGGTCGCGACGCTCGGCATCGCGCTCGACCCGCCCGACACGCTGTTCCAGTGCGTGAGCGCCGCGCTGGCGCGGGCGAGGACCGCGGCGTGAGATACCGGCTCGAGTATCTCGCCGTGGCCGGCATGCGCGTCGTAGTTTCAATCCTTCCGCACTCCTTCGTCCTGTGGATGGGCACCCTGGTGGGCGTGCTGTTCTACGCGCTCGACCGGTCGCACCGCCGCGTGGCGATGGCGAACCTGGCCCAGAGCTTTCCCACGCGCACCGAAAAAGAACGGCGGGCGATTGTGCGGCAGGTGTTCAAGCACTTCGGCCAGCTGCTGTTCGAGATCCTGAAGTTCAGCACCCTCTCGCGTGCCGAGATGCTGACGCGCGTCGAGTTCGAAGGCGAGGATCGGGCGCGGAGCGCTTACGCGCAGCGCAAAGGGGTGCTCTTCTTCACGGGCCACTTCGGCTATTGGGAGTTGCATGCGCTCGTACACGCGTTACAGCTGGAGCCGATCGGCGTGCTGGCGCGTGCGCTCGACAATCCGCATCTGAATCGGCTGCTCGAACAGGTGCGCGGCAGCACGGGCAACTTCGTGATCTATCGGCAAGGGGCGGTCCGGCGTGTGCTCCGGACGCTCGCCGCGGGACACGGCGTGGCGATGCTGATCGATCAGCACATGCACAGTCCGGATGCGATCCCGGTCAATTTCTTTCAGCGTACGGCGGCGACGACGTCCACGCTCGCGGCCCTGGCGCTGCGTACTGGCGCGCCCGTTGTTCCCGTGTTTGCGGTGCCGATTCCGGGTGGGCGGTATCGCGTGATCTACGAGCATCCGGTGGCGCCGCCCGCCCTCGATCACCCCGAGCCGGTACGCGAGCTCACGCAACGATGCACCGACGTTCTGGAGATGTACGTGCGGCGCCGGCCCGACCTATGGCTGTGGATGCACCGCCGATGGCGCGCCGCTCCGCCGGCCGCGGACGGCGCGGCGCAGAGCGTGCCGCCGGAGATCGTGCGATCGTGAGCGCGGCGCCCGCCAAGCTGGTGATCATTGCGCCCAACTGGCTGGGCGACGCGGTGATGGCGCTGCCGCTCGTCGCCGACCTGCGCCGTGCCTGGCCCGATGCCAGGCTCGCGGTTGCCGCGCGCGGTCCGGTGGCGCTTCTCTTCGAGATGGTGAGCGGCATCAACGAAGTGATCACGCTTCGCGGCGGCGGCGGTCTGTCGGCGCTCACGGCGATGAGCGCGAACGCGACGACGTTGAGATCGGCGGCGTGCGATGCGGCGCTGCTCCTGCCCAACTCGTTCGTCTCGGCGTGGACGGCATTGCGCGCGGGAATCCCCGAGCGGTGGGGCTTTCGCACCGACGCCCGCGGCCCACTGCTCACGCGCGCCTTCAAGCGTCCGAAAAAGAACGTGCACCAGGCGGCCTACTATCAGTCGCTGGCGGCGGAGCTCGGCGTGATGGCGGGTCCGCTCGTCGCGTGCGTGACGGTGACCGATGCCAGCCGTACGCGCGCCGCGGAATTGCTCGAGACGGTGGGAGTGGGTGCGACGATTGCCTACGTCGCGATGGCGCCAGGCGCCGCGTATGGACGGGCGAAGCAGTGGCCGCCCGCGCGATTCGCCGAGCTCGTGACGCTGTTGTCGGCGCGTGGGCTGCGGTCGGTGCTGATTGGGGCGCGGCCTGACATCGCGGTCTGCCGCGAGATTGTCTCGCTGGCGCCGAGCGCCATCGACCTTTCGGGGCACACCGACCTTGGCGCGCTGGCGGCGGTGCTCGCGCGCGCGCGCGCCGTAGTGAGCAACGACTCGGGGGCGATGCATCTGGCGGCCGCAGCGGGCGCCCGGGTGGTTGCTGTTTTCGGCGCCACCAACGAGAAGAAAACGGCGCCGCTCGCGGCGAGCGTGGATGGCCCGGCGGCGACCGTAATCGCAACCGACGTGTGGTGCCGTCCCTGCATGCTGCGCGAATGCCCGATCGATCACCGATGTATGACGGGGATCAGCGCGAAGAGGGTCTTGGAGGCCATTGAATAGTTGGGACTCGCTTCGCGAGGGGGACCGGCTACGCGGGGGGACCCGCAGGGCCGGGTGGGAGTCGGTGTGTAAACGATCATGAAACCAGCCGTTTTTCTCGATCGTGACGGGACGATTCTCGATGAGCTCGGGTACGTGACGCCGGCCTCGACGATCGTCGTCTATCCGTGGTCTACCGACTCCATCCGTCTGCTCAAGCGCGCCGGTTATGCGGTGGTCATCATCACCAATCAAGGCGGTATCGGGCTCGGGCTTTACGATCACGCGTTTGTCAACGCGACGCACGACTCGTTGACGCGGCGATTCGCCGACGCCGGCGCAGAGATCGATGCGTGGTACTACTGTCCGCACCATCCCGAGGCCGTGGTCGAGGAGCATCGCGGCGTTTGCCGGTGCCGGAAGCCCGCGCCGGGGATGCTCGAGGACGCCGCGCGCGACCTCGGCCTCGATCTCTCGACGTCGTGGGTGGTCGGCGATCAGTGGCGCGACATCGAGCTCGCGCATCGCGCCGGCTGCCGGTCGGTGCTGCTGCGCACTGGCCACGGCGCCGCGCAGGAGACTGCGTGGCCGAAGGACGTTTGGCCCCCGACCGCCACCTCCGAGAACCTGATTGCCGCGGTCTCGGTCATACTGGAGCGCGATCACCATGGCGCGTAAACCGGCGCGCGAGGCCGAGCCGCGCTCGCTGCCGGATCTTCTCGATCGGTTCGCCGGCCGCCGCATCGTGGTGTTCGGCGACCTGCTCGCCGACGAGTTCGTTTACGGCCGCATCGCCCGGATCTCGCGCGAAGCGCCGGTGCTAATCCTCGAGTACAGCTCCACCGAGATGCTGCCGGGCGGCGCAGGCAACGCCGCCAACAACGTGGCCACGCTCGGCGCGCGTGTCGATCTCGTGGGGATCACCGGCCGTGACGAGGCCGGGGGGCGCCTGCTCGACGCGCTGCCGCCGCGAGTGAGCCGCACCGCCGTGGTCCGCCCGGCCAAATACGCGACAGCCATCAAGACTCGTATCCTCGCCGGCGGGATTCACTCGGCCAAGCAACAAGTAGTGCGCATCGATCGCACGGGCAGCAGTCTCACGCCGGCGCATCGCGATGCGGTCGAGCAGGCGGCGCGGCGCGCCATTCGCCGCGCCGACGCGGTGCTCGTTTCCGACTACGGCTCCGGCCTCGTGCGGCCGGCGTTCGTCTCCGAGCTGGCGCGCACTTTGCGCGCCGAGCGGAGGCACGTGCCCGTCCTGATCGACTCGCGCTACGCGTTGACCCGCTACACGCGGCTCACCGCCTGCACGCCGAATGAGTCGGAGGTCGAGCAGGTGCTTGGCATCACCATCGACGACCACGGGCAGGTGCTCGAGCGCGCCGGCCGCACGCTGCTCGATCGGACGCGGATGGGCGCCGTGCTGATTACCCGCGGCAGCCGCGGCATGGCTCTGTTCGAACCGGCGAAGCCCACGGTCCACATTCCCATTTACGGCTCGGATCAGATCGCCGACGTCACGGGCGCCGGCGATACCGTGATGGCGACGATGACGCTCGCGCTTGCCGCGGGCGGCACGTTCGAGCAGGCGGCGCGCCTCGCCAACTTCGCCGGTGGCCTCGTAGTCATGAAGCGCGGAACAGCGACGGTGGCGCCGGCCGAATTGCGTGCGGCGCTATCCTCTGGTAGCGCCCCAAGATGACGATCGCCCCCGCCTCGCTGCTCACCTACGCGCTGGCGGCGTTTGCGGTTTCGGCAGTGTGCACCGCCGCGATCCGGGCGCTCGCGCACCGGCGATCCTGGCTGGCCCTGCCACGCGCCGATCGCTGGCATACCAAGCCCACCGCCCTCTTCGGCGGCGTCGCCGTCTACATCGCGTTCGCCGGAGGCTTGCTTCTCTTCGTTCCGCCTTCGCGTCCGCTCATCGGCCTGGTCGCCCTGACGACGGTGATGGCGGTCACCGGTCTCGTCGACGACATCCGCGACCTCCGGCCGCAGATCAAGCTGGTCACGCAGCTGGTGTGCGGCCTGCTGCTCTACGCCGTGGGCTACCACTTCAACGATGCCATCCCGTGGTGGATCGATCTCGGCATCGTCGTGTTCTGGGTCGTCGCCATCACCAACGCGATGAACCTGCTCGACAACATGAATGGGCTCGCCGCGGGCATCGCGGTGATCGCCGGTGTGTTCCGCCTGCTGCTGTATCTACGTACCGGAAACACCGACGGCGCGATCGCGTCGAGCGTGTTCGTGGGGGCGGTGGCCGGGTTTCTCGTCTTCAATTTTCCCCGCGCCACCGTCTTCATGGGCGATGTCGGCAGCTTCACCATCGGGTTCGCGCTGGCCGCGTTGAATCTCTCCAACAGCGAGGGGTTCAGCAAGAGCCTGTTCTCGATCCTTCTGTTCCCGGTGCTCGTGCTGGCAATCCCGATCTTCGACACGGCATTCGTGTCGGTGCAGCGCTACTTCTCGGGCCGCGCGGTGAGCCAGGGCGGGCGCGACCACACGTCGCACCGCCTCGTGGCGGTCGGGCTCAGCGAATCGTCCGCGGTGCTCATCCTGTGGGCGATCTCGATCGCTGCCGGGGCCACCGCGTTCGTCCTCTACGACGTCGGCTTCTCCTACGCGTGGTTCTTTGGCGCGCTGCTCGTTCTCGGCATGGTGCTGTTTGGCGTGGCGCTCGGACGCATCCGCGTCTATCCCGAGGACATCTCGCCGGTGCCGTCCGGTCCCGGCTTCGTTCTGCCAAGCGAGTGGATGTACAAACGTCAGTCGCTGTGGGTGCTGCTCGATCTGGTGACGATCGTGCTCGCGCTCTACGCGTCGGCGGTGCTGCTCGAGCCATCCGCGGCGGCCGCCGGCACTTGGGTCGAAACGAGCCTGCTCGCGCCGGTTGCCGTGGTGGCGGTGCTGGTGACCCTTGTTGCGCGCGGCTTGTATCGCGTCGACTGGCAGGATGTCGGCGTCCGCGAAGTGCGGACGATCGCCGGCGGCGCCGCGATCGGCCTTGCCGCGGCGTGGCTGCTCGATGCGATGGTATTAGGTACCGAGCGGCTGGGTACCCGGCTCGTCATCGCCGCGTGGGGGGCCATGGTGATTGCACTGGGTGGCACGCGCGTGTTCGTCCGGACGCTCGACGAGAAGATCCGCGGTGAGGCCGCCTCGGAACGACGCTGATGGGAGAAGTGCTCGACCGGAAACAGCTCGAGGAGCAGGTGGCGCGCAACCGCGCCCGCGGGTTGACGCATGCCTTTGCCAACGGCTGCTTCGATGTGCTGCACGTCGGGCACGTGCGCTACCTCGAGGCCGCGTCCCACGAAGCCGATCGTCTCATCGTCGCGATCAACGACGACAAGGCGGTGCGGCGCCTGAAGGGGCCAAACCGGCCGATCATGAGCGCCGCCGAGCGCGCCGAGCTCGTGGCCGCGTTTCGCGCGGTGGACTACGTGGTCGTCTTCGACGAGCCAACGGTGGCGCCGCTGCTCACGCTGCTGAAGCCGGACGTGCACTGCAAGGGCACCGACTACACGGCGGACACCGTCCCCGAGCGCGACACGGTGCGCGCCTACGGCGGCCGCATCGCGATCGTCGGCGATCCGAAAGATCACTCGACGCGCGAGCTCGTCGAACGCATCCGCCAGCCGTGAACCGAATCCTCATCGTCCGCATGAGCGCGCTTGGCGATATCGTGCACGCGCTGCCGGTGCTGGCCGCTCTGCACGAGGCGCATCCCGCGGCGGAGATCGACTGGCTGTCGGACGCGGCTTACGCAGGCGTTCTCGACCTGGTAGACGGTCTTTCGCAGCGTATGGTGGTGCGGCCCGGTTACACGCGCGCGCTGCAATTGATGCGCGGGCGCCGCTACGATGCGGCGCTCGATCTGCAGGGTCTTCTCAAGTCGGCCGTGGCGGCGCGCCTGTCGGGCGCCCGCCGCGTCATCGGCTTCGAGACCGCTGCGCTCCGCGAGCGCGCGGCGGCGTGGTTTTACACCGAAGCGGCGAGTGTTCCGCCGCGAGCGCACGTGATCCACAAGAATCTCTCGGTTCTCGCGAGGCTTGGCGTCACATCCGGCGCGGTGCGGTTTCCGTTCCGCGCGCCGGCATCCAGCGTTGCCGAACGATTGACGACGCAGGCACCCGGCGGATTCGCGCTGATCAATCCGGGTGCCGCCTGGCCGAACAAGCGCTGGGAGCCCTCGCGATTCGGCGAGCTGGCGGCACGAGTGCGCGAGCGCTACGTGATGCCGTCGTTCGTCCTCTGGGGCCGCGGCGAATCGGCGCTCGCCGAGCAGGTGGCGCGGGCGTCGCGCGGCGCCGCGTCGCCGGCGCCAGAAACGACGCTTGGCGATCTGCTCGCGGTGTCGAAGGCCGCCTCGCTGATGGTGTCTGGCGACACTGGTCCGCTGCATCTGGCGGCGGCCATGGGCACGCCGATCGTCGCGCTCTACGGACCAACGTGGCCTGAGCGGAACGGGCCATGGCGATCCGAGGATGAAACCGTGTCGCGCGCCGACACCTGCGTCTGCCATCACAAGCGAACATGCCAGACCGGGCGCGTGTGCATCAACGAGATCGCCGTGGACGAGGTGTTCTCGGCCGTCGAGCGGCGCTTGGGCAAAGCGGGCCGCCCATGACGATCATCGCGTGGCTCGCGCGCTGGCGGGTGACGCTGGGCTTCGCGTTCGGCGCGCTGGTGCTCTGGCGGTCCACGCCGACATGGACCTCGGTGGCGGCCGGCGCCGTGGTCGCACTCTGCGGCGAGGCGGTTCGACTCTGGGCGGCGGGTCATCTCGAGAAGAGCCGCGAGGTGACGCGCTCGGGTCCCTATCGATGGACGCGCCATCCGCTCTACCTGGGCACGTCGATCATCGCGATCGGCGTCGCGATCGCAGCGGCGAGCGTCACCGTCGCCCTCGCGACGGCGCTCTACGTGGCAACGACGATCCCGGCGGCGATCGTGGCGGAGGAAGCGCATCTGCGTGAGAAGTTCGGCGGCGAGTACGACGCCTACTGGCGCCGGGAGGCGTCGCCGATGGTGCGGCAGTTCAGCCTGGCGCGCGCGCGCGCCAATCGCGAGCACCAGACGATTGCCGGGGTCGTCGCCGGGTTCGCGCTCCTTGCCTTGAAGGTCCAGCTTTGGATACGATAAGAGTTTCCCAGTCGGCCTGTTTTGGTGCACCGGTTGGGGAGCCGGCCGTCGCGCGCATGCCCAGGCGGGCGGTTAGCTCAGTTGGTAGAGCACCGGCTTTACACGCCGGCTGTCACAGGTTCGAGTCCTGTACCGCCCACTCATCGCGACATTTTGCTGAATTTGTCACTTGGAGAAGCGAGCATCTCGATTTAGCATTTCATGATCTGTAGATCTGGCGATGGCTGCCGGCGCCGCTGAGCAGCAACACCTCACCCAAATCTCCACAATCTCCAGATCACACAACTCAGCTCAGGGGTCGTAGTTCAGTTGGTTAGAACGCCGGCCTGTCACGCCGGAGGCCGCGGGTTCGAGTCCCGTCGACCCCGCCAATCTCCACTTTCCCGACCTTGTGACAGCAGGTCGAACGGCCTGCAAAATGTGGCTTAACTGGTGGTCCCGTTAGTTCAATAATCTCGTCAAATAGGGGGGTCGGCCAGACGGAACCTAAAGAAGAAAAAGGGCTTGGCCTCTGCGCTGGAGAGGTCGCCAGCCTGCGCTGTCACGCCCTCAGCCATTACAGCCCCACTCGGTCAGTCGCTGGGAGGGTCGTTCGATGCGAGATTCGTGCGCTCCAGTCACGTGCGCTCAGCGCGACCCGACCAAGCCTTTCACGGAGTCGATCAGCTTCTTGGGGTCGTACCCTTTGCCGTCCTTGAAGACGATCTCCACATTTTCAATATCGGCGATTCTCGCGCTGGGGTCGCCAGCCACGATCGTGATGTCGGCATGCTTCCCCGCCTTCAAGCTGCCGATCCGCGCACCTTCGCCGAGGAACTCAGCGCCGTTGAGAGTCTGAATCTTGATCGCCTCCAGCGGTGTGAAGCCGGCCTCGACGAGCAGCTCCACCTCGCGTTGGTCGCCAAATCCCGCAACGACGCCGCCATTGCCCGTGGGATCGAGCCCCCCGAGCAACGTGCCGCCGGCCCGCACGAACGCCAGTTCGAAGTCCATCGATCGCTTCAATCGCGCGTGAGCACTCTCGTCGGTACGCGCGCGAGCGATCAGGTAATCGGTGCGCGCCATGGGCGTCAGCACGTCGAGAAAACGCTGCTGAAGCGGCGGCCGGCCTGGCACGCCCGCTTCGGCCACAGGCAGCGTCGAGACAATCGCCACGTTCTTGCTGACGAGATACTTGATGAGCCCCTGAATTTCCGGCGAGCTAATCTCGGGATTGCCTTCAGAAGCCGTCCGCGTCGGGCAAACGTCGGGCTCCTTGTTGGGAACAAAGTCGGTGCTGGCGCTAATGCCGTGTTCGAGGCTGTCGATGCCGAGATCCGCGGCCTCGCGGAACGTCACAGAGCACAAGTGTCCGGTGACTTTCAGGCCACGTGCGTGGGCAGCGCGAATGGCGGCCGCCGAGCTGCGCGCGGGTGATGTTGGTATAGGCCTTGAACGACGTGAAACCGAGATCGGCCCAGTAGTTCACCATCTTCACCGCCTCTTCGGGACTTCCGAGGCTGTGCAGCTGGATGAGATACGCCCCCGGGCCCTGGAGATACGGACCCGTGAGATGCATCTTGGGGCCGGGAATCCGGCCCGCGTCGATGTAGCGCTTGGTCTCGAGATCCGCGTACGGCGCCATGCTTCCGGCCGTGCGGATCGTCGTCACGCCGGCGGCGAGATAGAGCCGCGGAAACGAATACACCATCGTCGGGTAGTACTCGGGAACGCCGGGAATGCGGCCCATTCCCGTCGGCCCGGGATAAAAGAGGTGCTCGTGCATGGCGACCCAGCCTGGCATCGCGGTTCGGCCCGTAAGATCCATGACGCGTGCGCCGGCTGGCGCCGGCGTCGAGGCGCCCGGGCCTATGGCCTTGATGAGACGGTCCTGAATGACGATGGTCTGGTCGGTCGCGGCGGGAGCGCCCGTTCCATCAATCACGCGCACGTGCTGCAGAACGACAACCGGCGCATCGACCGACACGAACTCCTGTGTGACTTGCGGCAGCGCCCGCGATGGCGGCGGCTGGCTTCCGGTAGGCTGATTGGGCGTGGGCTGCTGCGTAGCCACGCCGAGAGATTGCATTGACAGAACGATGATTACGGCTCGCATCAATCGCATCGGTCCTCCCAGACGCGAATCACCGCGGGCCAGGCGGTCAGTCAATCGGGTCCGGGGGCCAGTCATCAACGCGAAGCCATTTCACGTTTCCTGACCTGACCCCAGCCGACGGATTACGGCAGAGCCAACGCGACGAGCTCGCCGGCGGTATCCTTCCAGCCCGTCGCCACGACGATGTACTGCTTGCCCTCGAACATGTAGGCCATCGGCGCACCGGTGGTGCCGCCGGGCAGCTCCATCTCCCAGATCACCCGTCCGGATGCCTTGTCGAACGCGCGGAACATCTTGCCCCCGCCGAACGGTGGTAGCGCCACAACCGCGTTGTTCCCGCCCTCGCCTAGAAAGACCATCGTCTTGGTGACCAGCGGCGACACGCGGCCGCCCTGTCCCAGCGGCGGCAGGTTCAAGTGCTTGATCGCAGGATGATCGCGAGGTCCGTTGCCATTGGCGGCAGTCCAACGAATCTCGCCGCGATTCAAATCGATTGCGACCAGACGGCCATAGGGCGGTTTGAAGATCGGCAGTCCGCGCGGACCTTCGAGCCAGGGACCCGTCACGGCAGTGCCGCGCCGCGTCGCCCATTCGACGAATTGCGCGGACGGGCCGGTCGGTGCGTTGCCGCGATTGGCTTCAGGATCCTTGGCGCTGATCATCTCGGCGATGAACGGCGTGTGGGCCGACGTGACATAGAGGACGCCCGTCTCCGGATCGCCGGCCGCCCCCGTCCAGTTCGCGCCGCCGGCCGCGCCGGGCATCTGCACTGTGCCCTTGGTTCTGTCAGGGCCGCCTGCGATAGACGGCGGCGTGAACAGGCCGCCATAGCGATACTGCTTGAGGATCGTCAGCGCCTCCTGACGCAGTTCGGGCGTGAAGTCGATCAGATCATCGACGGTCACTCCCTGTTGATCGAACGCGGGCGGCCTGGTCGGGAACGGCTGCGTCGGTGAATACCATTCGCCGGGCACGTCACCCTTCGGAACGGGCCGCTCCTCGATCGGCCACACCGGTTCGCCAGTGGCGCGATCGAGCACGTAGACGAACGCCTGCTTCGAGACTTCGGCGATCGCCTTGATCCGGCGCCCGTTCGCCGTGATGTCAATCAGGCTTGGCGGCGCGTTGAAGTCGTAGTCCCAGATTCCATGGTGGACCGCCTGGAAATGCCAGACGCGCTTTCCGGTCCGCGAGTCGAGACAGATGAGGCTCTCTGCGAACAGATTGTTCCCCGGTCGCCGGCCGCCCCAGAAATCGCCGCCGCGGCTCGAGGGCGTCTCGGTGGCCACATAGACGTAGCCGAGCTCATCGTCTGCGCCGAAGAAGCCCCACACGCCGGCGGCGCCGGAATACGCATACGAGTCCCTCTGCCACGTGTCGTTGCCGAACTCGCCGGGCTCCGGCACCACGCCGAAAGTCCACACTCGCTTCCCGCTCCGCACGTCGTACGCGCGAATGTCGCCGGGCAGGTATTGGCCGTCAGGACTCTGCGCTGTGCCTCCGACAATGATCACGTCTCTGGTGACGAGTGGGACGGATGTCCAGCGGAACGATGTGGCAGCGCGGCGGTAACCTTCGGTGAGATCCACGCGTCCGCCGCGCCCGAACGACGGCATCAGCGCTCCGTTCTTCGCGTCGAGGGCGACCAGTGAGCGCCCGGCAATCGCGATCACTCGCGCCTCGGTCGCCGTCCGTCCAGTAACCTACGCCACGGTTCGCCGATCGCCCGGCCAGAACGAAGTTGTCGGGTTCCGGCTCTTTGCCCTGCGACTGCTGCTTGAACTCATCGGGCACATACGCCCACTGCACGGCGCCCGTGCCGGGGTGCAGCGCCACCACCGATCCGTCTCCCGCGCTCGCGTAGAGCAGGCCGCCGACCATGAGCGGCGTGACCTGATGATTAGTTGGCATCGTCACCCGGCCGCGACCGCGCCTGACCTCAAGGGGCATTGCCGATTGCTGCCACGCGATTCGCAGCTGGCCGACGTTGTCCTGGTTGATCTGATCGAGCGGCGAGTACTTCAGGTTTGCGTTTGTCGCGCCGTATGCGCGCCATTCGCCGCGGTCGTCACGCGCGCCGTCAGCCGTGGCGATCAACGCGAGTACGGCGATAGCCACCGCGGCGCCGTGCGACCAACCCCGCTTCTCACGCATCACCATCTCCTTGGAACTCGCGTGGCACGCGGTCAGAACGTGAAGCGGGCGCCGAATTGAATGCTGCGCGCGTCATACGCCTGAGAAATCCGTCCGAACTGCGCCGTGCCGAGCACGGATCCCGGAGTGTAGAAGTTAGCTCGGTTGAACAGATTAAAAACCTCGAAGCGCAGCTGCAGTTGCCGCTCGGCGGTGAATCGGACGCTGCGTATGACGGACAGGTCGAACAGGCTGCGGCCCGGGCCCGTTACCGAGTTGCGGCCGGCGTCGCCATAGGTGAACTGCGGCGGTGCGACAAATGCCGCGGGATCGATCCAGTTGGTCGGTCCCTGGTCCGTTGGCACCGGATCGACGCCAGAAACGCGATTGGGCCGGTCGCCGAGGACGCCCGTATTGCTGTTGTCGAACGGCAAGGTGATCGTGACGGGATTACCCGTCGCATTCTGGTTGACGACGCTGACCTGCCAGTCCCTCACGATCGCGCCCACGATTCCTTGCGCGTCAGAGAGGAACTTCCTCCCAGGGCCGAACGGCAAGTCCACCGCAAAGCTGATGACGGCCGAGTGACGACGGTCGAAATTGGACGGTCCACGGGAATCCTCGAGGTCATACCAGTTCTGGATACTGCCACCGCCGTAGAAGCTGGAAAGGACGTCCGTTGATTTCGACAGGGTGTAAGAAGCCAGCAGCGTGGACGTTCCCCATCGGCCTTGAACCTTCGTCTGCAGCGCGTGGTAGTTCGATGGGAAGCAGGCGCAGAACATCGAGATGTTGGCGTACTGTGGATAGGGACGGCGCGCCTGGATCGCGCCGGCTCCCGGCCTCGGTACGTTGATCTGCTGGCCATTCTGGAGGTACTTGCCCTTCGATCCCACATAGCCGACGTTGGCGGCCAGCGTTGACGAGAGCTGATGCTCGACGTTGGCATTCCACTGCGTCACACGGCCCGAGGGGAAGTCCTCGTAGATGCCGCTGGCGCTCTGCACACCGATTGCCGCCAGCGACGCGGGATATGGATTCGCATAACTGAGGTTCGGCACGAGCGGCGCTGCCGTGAACGTCTGGCCGTAGCGAAATGGGGGGTTTCGCGACAGGTTGTCCTGTGAATTGCCGTTCTCCGGCGTGTAAAAGATGCCGTATCCCGAGCGCACGACGGTGCGATCCGTGAGACGCCAGGCGAGTCCCACTCGCGGCGCGAACGCATCCTTCTGGGTGCGGTAGAGCCCCCGTGACTGTCCAGGATCTTGAGCCGTGACAACCGTCCCGGTGTTGGGGTCGAAGCTCCCGCGACGGTCGTTCGCGTCGTAGTAGGGCGTGTTGTACTCGTAGCGGAGCCCGATGTTCAACGTCAATTGGGTCGCCACTTCCCAGTCGTCCTGCACGTAGGCCTGGTAGAACTGCGTTCGCGTATTACCCGCTTCACCATCAGCGCCGATGATCACGCGGGAAGTGGATGTCGGATAACCGAGGAGAAAATCGGCGTACGCGTCGCCGGTACGGCTGCGATCGGCGGGGTTGGTCGTAAAGTTCGGCGTGAAGCGGATGGCTGCACGCGAATGAATATCGAGACCCTGACCATAGAACGCCACCCGCGCGCCGGTCTTGAAGACGTGAGCTCCACGCGTGAGGGTGAAGCTGTCGAGCAGCTCGTATTTCCAGCTGTATCGCGTCTGCGGCGTGGACGAATTGTCGCCAAATGCGCCGATGCCGCTGATCGACGTGACGGGCATTCCCCAGTCGCGAGGGTTATCGCCGAGCCCCTGAATACCGAGCATGCCGGGGTAGTTGATGTGCTGGTTCTCCGCCACCCATTCCTCATTCAGCGCCGTGTAACCGACCTTCAGCTCGTTCACTTTGTTCGAGCCGCCCAGGTGCTGCCAGGCCAGCATCGCAACATGATCCTTCGATGTGAAGGTATCGCCGAAGCCCGGAATATCCGTGTTGTTGAATCGCTGGTAGGGCCCGAACCGGAGGTTGTTGTAGTACCCATAGCGCACTACCAGCGAATTGCTGTTGTTGATCTGGTAGTCCCCTCGCTCGATCAGCGTGTGGACGTCGTCGGTGGACAGCGGCTGCCCGAGATAATTCAGGGAGCCCGATTGATTCGCTCGGGGAAGCAGTGCGGTGACCTCCGATGCGATCGAACTGATGCGGGTTGCCGGAATCACGTTGTCGGGGAACGGCTGACGTGTTCCGGTGACCGGATCGAGGGTGGCCGGATCGTAGATCACGTTCCGGCCCCTGAAATCACCGGCGCGCATCGCGTCTGTCGGCACTGACGTCGCTTTCGGCAGCGCTTTGTCCTGCTGGCGCCGCTCGTAGTTGCTGAAGAAAAACAGCTTGTTTCGAAGCACCGGGCCGCCGATCGACGCGCCTCCTTGGTAAAGGCTGAACTCAGGCTTCTCCTGATTTTGCGGCGTGAAATAGTTCCGCGCGTCGAACTGTTCATCGCGCAGAAAACCGAACACACTGCCACGGTAGGCATTCGTGCCCGATTTCGTGATGATGTTGATCTGCGCGCCTCCCGCGTGCCCGTACTCCGCGGCGTAGGTGCTCGAGAGGATCTTGAACTCGGAAATGGCGTCGAGCGACGGCTGCACGACGATCACGCCGGCCGTGTCGTCGCGGTTCTGCATCCCGTCCAGCATGAAGTTGTTGCCATCTTCGCGGACGCCATTCACCTGCACCGCGCCACGGAAGTAGTCGAGCGTCGAATTCGTCTGCGGTGGTAACGAGCCGGGCAGAAGCAGCGTCAGCTGCATGAAGTCGCGCCTGCCGAGCGGGATCTGTTCAATGGTCTGTGATGTCATCACCTGTCCGAGCGTCGAGGAATCGGTGTCGATGAGCGGCGCCTGACCAGTGACAGTCAGGGTCTCGGCAACCGTACCCACCTTGAGATCAAGGTTGATGCGAGCGCGTTGATCGACGCCCAACCGAATACCCCGCGCTTCGGCAACCTGGAACCCGTCCAGCTTCGCGGTCACGTTGTACAGGCCGACCGGAAGGTTTGCTGCAACGTAGTCTCCGGAGTCATTCGTGGTGACGGTGCGAACCAGCCCGGTGCCCGTGTTGGTAATGGTGATAGTGACGCCGGGAAGCACAGCGCCCGAATCGTCACGGACGGTGCCGAGAATGTCGCCCGAATCGCGCTGTGCAAGGGTGGGCGTGGGCGAGACGAACGCAGCGATGAGAGTCAGTGCAACACACACCAATAGCCTAAACATGGACGTTCTCCCAGGCTCGCAGCGCGACAGGCTCAAAGTTCGGCGGACCATAGCAGACGTGGCGCGCAGCACCCACGCATCGTGCTGACTAGCCGTTCTTAAAGAACGTGTCCAAATTGAGTGCGCAGTCCGGCAGGAGCGGTGTCGTCAAGGAGACATAGGAACAGTAGAGGGCCGTCTCCCCGGCTGGGCACAAGGCTCGTTATCAGCGACTCCCTCTGCCCGGCGCTCCCCTCCACACAGCGCCAGATTCGGCGCGCGGATCCGCGTCGATTATCGTCACGCCGGCGGCCGTGGCCAAGCGAAATCGCTGCTTGAGGCCCAGACCGTCCAAACGTCTCCCGAGCGCAAAGATGCGGTCTCTAATTCGTCCCACAGCCCCACTCGGATGGTTGAGGAAGCTTGGTCGCAGCTCATCCGGCGATGATGGTCTCGCGGGCGTGATTAGAGGCAGTTTCGGCGTGGAGGAAAGGCCGACGACTTAAGCCGCCGACAGCACCCAGTTGCGAACGTCGTCCCGCACGGCCCGCCAACCAAACCCAACGCGCACGATTCCCGTGTTGGGATCACTTCTAAACTCAGTTAGTCGCACGAGCGCAGCGAGTCCCACCGAACTTAATTCGATCGTGGGAACGCCAGGAACTTTCCCTGCAGAAATGTGAGCCCGAACTGCAGGCGCTGGATGTTCTCGAGAAATGCCGCGTTGTAGTAGTCCTGGCCGCGATAGAAGCGCACGAACACCCCCGCACCACCCCATCCGGCGGGAAGGCAGGCAGCCTCGACACTGGCGACGTTGTCTACTGACGGTGCCGCATCGCTGATGAACATCACCGAGCCATCGGCCCACGCGCGCCCGCAATTCACTCGATTGAGCAGCCAGACCGGAATGCGCCAGTTGCCGGCCACGATATCGGCCGTGATCCGGAAGCGGGTCGGGCCGTATAGCTCTTTCAGCGAGTCGTTGATCGACCCGCCGATGTAACCGCTCGGGTTCAATTCAACGCTGCCACCGACGCCCCACTCGCGCCGGGTAATGGCGCGGATATCGACGGGATCATCGCCGTCGGGATAGAGCCGTCGATATTCGGCCCCGAACCGAATGTAGTTGGTCGAGAAGCTGCCGTTCTCGCGATTCACGTCCTCCGGTCCCGTGACCGTCGGCGTCTCCGGCACGCATTCGCCGTCGATGCGCGTCTGCTCGAGAAACAGGCAGCCGTTCTGGCCGTTCGAGTGATGACCGAACGGGAGGGCGCTGACGAGCCACATCTCGATCGGTCCTCGCAGGAAGTCGACTGGCGCGCTTTCCGCGTCTGCATTGGATCGATTCTTCAACCAGGCGAGCTGGATCGTCGCCTTCGGCATGTACGACGGCGTCCGCACCGGATTCGACGCTTCGTCGAACATGCGCAGCCTCGTGAGAAACGTCCCGAACACGCTGTAGGCGAACACGCGTGGCTTGCCCCGGTCCAGCACTCGTTCTGCCGCCCGGCGGAAGTTGTCGACGATTCTGATGTCGGGCGCGATCTGCGCTTCAAACACGAGGTCGCCGTCGGTGTGCTGAAACACGTAACTACCGTCCGGCTTGAGCGACACCTTGTCGTCGGCGAGAAACACGAACGGCCCCAAAGGCGCGAACGACGCATTCGAATCGCTCTGAGCGCTGGCTAACGCGCTGCTGCCGAGAAGCAATGTGACGACGAGGGCGCCTGCGCGCGTCGTGCGGAGCATGGCTAAGCCTCGATGATCTTCTTGGCGAGCGCGGTGTTGTGAGTGCCACGGATCTTGATTGGCGCGTTGCGCGCCCGCAGCGAGAAGGTGTAGCTGAACTGGTCGTCGAGCTCGGTCCTGAGCCGCATGAGCCGTGCGTTCGTCGACTCGAAGTCGTTGAGATTCGCCATCTCGCAGATCATGGTGTCGGAGAGCAGGTGACACCGAAGCCGCTCTTCGCCGTTCGGCTTGACGTCGAACTTCTCTAGGATGCGCGTAAGGACGTCTTCGATCGGATGAGTCCCCGGAACGATGTCGTAGGAAAACTCCGCGAACATAAGTGCCCTCTACTGGATGGGTAGTCGCGCTGGCCGGGCGCATGATACCGCAGCCAATTGGCGCCAACGCCAAGGTCGCGACAACACCGTGCAGCTGAAGATTGACACCACGGTCGAGCTGAGCCGATCATCAGCGTAGCTTTCCCTTGAGCTCGCCTCGCCCGACAGTCCACACCGCTGCGCAACGCTCGCCGCATTCGTCAACCGATTGGCATGCAGCCGCCGGGCTCGCGCTGGCCTACGCGGGTCAAGCGCTGCTCGGTGAGCCCGGGTGGGTCGCGCGGCCTAGCGAGTTTCACGCCGGGTGGCTGCTGCTGGTAAGCGGCGCGCTGCTTTTCACATCCATGTGGCGGCGCACCTACGCTGGTGAAGAGACACCGATCGTGCGATTAAGAGGAGGCGCACGCTTCGCGCGCCTCTGTCTCGCCGCGTCGCTCACGATCTACGTCGTCGAGATCGCCGACTGGCTGCTGACCGGCGAGCGCATGCGCACGCGGTGGGCGTGGTTCGCCAGCGTCACGCTGCTCGTTGCGGCGCTGTTCTTTTGCCGGCGGAGCGAACGTAACTCGCGAATGCGAAACGACGAGATTCCGCGGTGGGTGGGCACGGCGGCTCTGGTGCTGATCACGATGCTGGCCGCTGCGCTGCGTCTTTTCGATCTCGCCCGTGTCCCGCTCGACGTTCACGGCGATTTCACCAGCATCGGGATCGGTGCGCGAGATCTCCTCGCCGGCAACGTTCAGGCGCTGTTCGCAAGCGGCTGGGCCAATCTGCCCTGGCCGGCCTTTGGCGCGAGCGCGCTCAGCATGGCGCTCTTCGGCGACAACCTTTTCGGCTTGCGAATGGCTGGCGTCCTTCTCGGCCTCGCCACTGTCGTAGGCACGTATTTTCTCGCGGCGGAGCTCCTTGGCCGCCGAATCGCGATCGTCGCGGCCGCGGTGAGCGCCATCGGCTATGTAGACATTCACTTCAGCCGCGTCGGCGGCTACATCGATCCGGTGCCATGGCTCGTCTTCGGCTTCTGGCTACTGATGCGAGGGCTGCGTCGCGGAAGCCTCGCGTCGTTCGGCGCAAGTGGATTGCTGCTTGGCGTCGGGTTCGAGATGTACTACTCCGGCCGGCTGGCCGCGCTGGTGCTCGCTGGTGTTGCCGTCTATCTCTTCTTCGTGCAGCGTCGCTTGCTCGTCGAACAGTGGCGCGGTTGGCTGCTCTTCATCGTCGCCGCCATCGTCGTCTCGGGACCGCTGCTGTTCTATCACGTGCAGCACTGGGATGCCTTCATCGCGCGCAGTCGCGAGGTGTATGCGTTCAACGCACCGAATCTGGAGCATCTGCGCGCGAAGTACGAAGCGACGAATGCACTCGGCGTGCTCGGCGAGCAGTTATGGCGTTCGCTGCTGACTTTCAATTACACCCAGGACAGCAGCACGCAGTTCGGGTTTCGGCACCCGTTTTTCAATCCGCTTCTTGCCCCGCTGCTGCTCATCGGCGCCGCTTCGTCGCTGGCCCGCGCGCGCGAGCTCCGATTCGCGTTTCTTGCGACGTGGCTCGTGAGCGGCGTGATCGTCGGGTCCGCGCTCACGGTGGACGCGCCGTTCTGGCCGCGCCTCGTGATCCTGCTGCCGGTCGTCGCCGTCCTGACTGCCCTTGGGCTGGTGAGCGCAGTCGAGACAATCCTGGCGCTGCTGCGGCGGCCCGCAATCCGGCCCTGGCCGGCAATGCTGCTGGCGCTTGGATGGCTCGTACCGGTTGCCTATCTAAATCTCGCCTGGTCCTGGAGAGTGCGCGAGCGTTTGCCGCGCCAATCGCGCTGATCGGACGTCGGATTGGCGACACACCGCCTGGCAGCGCGTTCTGCATGGTTCGAGGTCCGTTCAGTCTTGCCGACCGCGTTCCAAGTTTCCTCGGACATGGCCGCGAGATGCGCGACGTGGAGCGCGCGCAGCTCGAGGTGATGCTTCCGCAGTGCGTTACCGAACGGCGTACGTGGATCCTGGTCCGGCCGGATCACGACCCGGTTTTCGACTTGCTGCGCAAAGAGTGGCCGGGCGGATTAGAGCAGGCAGTCGCGACCGGAGACATCACGCCGCCAATTGTGTTTTGGACGCCGCCGGCGGCACGGCCCTACTGATGGCGGAAGACGATTGCCCACACGGTGATCCCGCCGCCGGCTTGCGAACCTGAACAGCCCCACGATACACTGCTTCGCCTGCCGTCGAGGCGGGTCGCTGCACGCACAGGTCAATGTTAACAACGCCGGAATCGCTTTTGCGGGCGCGAGCCATCGCGTGCGGTGTCGTCTTGATGCTGACCCTTGGGGGCAGCACCGCGTTAACGGGCGAGCAGACTTCCACTCCAACGCCGACGCGCACACCGACGCCAACGCGGACACCAACGCCCACGCGCACGCCGACGCCCGCGCCGCCGACGAATACGCCGACGCCTACGCCGACGCCGACCAACACAGCGACCAACACACCGACCAATACGCCGACGCCCCAGCCGCCGACGAACACGCCGACACCGACGCCGACGCGCACGCCGACCAATACACCGACCTCGACACCGACGCCGACCAACACGCCGACTGCGACGCCGACGCTTCCGGGGCCGACGAGCACACCAACGCCGACACCGACTCGGACGCCGACGAACACACCGACGGCGACGCCGACGAATACCCCGACGCCGACGATTACGCCGACGCCGATACCGGGCGCGACCGCCACGCCCACGCCGACGAACACCGCGACGCCGACACCGACTAGAACAGCGACGCCGACGCTGGGACCAACCAACACGCCGACACCGACCGTGGGTCCGGCGCCGACGACTACGCCGACGCCGACGGCAGGCCCCAGCGCGACACCGACGCCAACGCTCACCGTCGTGCTGCCGCCGACGAACCTGCGCGTGTCGTCGATCGTCAACAACCTGCTGACGCTGCGCTGGGATCCGCCGTCCTCCGGACTGGCGCCCACGCACTACGTTGTCGAGGCGGGACTCTCGCCCGGCGAGGTGATCGCCGTCATCGCCACGCCCGGCGTCGATCCGATCCTCACTGCCACCGCGCCGGCGGGCGCCTATTACGTGCGCGTCTACGCCCAGTCGGGTGGCGGGCGGAGCCTTGTCTCGAACGAGATTCGTGTATTCGTGCAGGTGCCGGCGTCGCCATCCGCGCCGGCGAACGCACTCGCCGCCGTCAACGGATCGGGCATCGCGCTCTCATGGCGCAACACGTGGGCAGGCGGCGTACCGACGTCCGTCGTGCTCGACGTGACAGGCTCGATCGTCACCTCTGTTTCGGTTCCCGTCACCGAGACCATCGGCTTCGCGACCGTACCGCCCGGCACCTACACAGTGGCCGCGCGCGCGGTCAACGCAGCCGGGAGCAGCGCGCCGTCGAACAGCGTGACGTTCGTGGTTCCCGGCCCGTGTTCGGGTCCGCCGCAGCCGCCAGCGAACTTCCTGGCGTATCGGGCTGGCACCACGCTATTTGCGCTGTGGGATCCACCGGCGAACGGCCCGGCGTTGACGAGTTACGTTCTGTCCGTCAGCGGCGCCTTCACGGCGAGCTTCCCGACGACGCTGCGCAGCCTCAACGGCGCGGTGGGACCAGGCGTTTACACGTTGAGCGTGACTGCCGTCAACGCGTGCGGTTCGAGCCCCGCTACGGCGTCGCAGACGATCGTCGTTCCCTGAGATCGGTGGTTCAGCGGCTGGTCGTCTTCGTTGCGGGCGCGAGCCAGACCTCCACCTCGTTGAGGTGAACGAAATTGTCGCGCTCCAGGCGCTGCAGCAGCACGCGCACGACCCTGGTCTCGATCGGCTCCTTCAGCTCGATACCAGACCAGAGCTCCGCCGGCGCGTCACGCACTACCGACGGCTCCTTGCCGGGTGAAGGCTCGACTCCCCAGTCGTACGACCAGGTACCGAGGGATAGAGCCGGAGAGCCGCCAATCGAATCGGCTCCTGGAACTCGAAGGTGAGAACGAGCGGGTTGACGTCTTCCGTTCGGGCGAGCGAAGCGGGATCGCCGTCGAAAATCGCGTCCATGCGCGGCGGATACAGCGGATCGTTGGCGCGAACCACCAGCGTTCGGGCCCGTCGCGCGGCGGCGACATCGAGCTTCTGCGCACGCGCCGGCACCGACTGCGTCGACTCCACTTCGGTGGCTGCGCTCAACAGCGATGGCGTAACCGCGGATGCCGCCGCGACGGGATTTGCCACACGCGGCGCTGAGTCAGCGTTACGCCCCTGGTCCTGCTGCCGCAGCTTGGAGACTTCGTACGGATTGCGAGTCTCGCATCCGGGTGCGATCGTGAGCGTGGCGCCCATCAACACTCCGTACGCGACAGCTACGCTGACGGCGCATATCGACCGGAGCGCGCGCATTCCGGTATGCTACCCCATCCATTCAGCAGCAGCCGTCCACGGCTGCACAAGGAGACTGCTATCCGCGGGCGCGTGGCATCGTCTGCAAGTCGAGGCGTGATCCTCGCGGTCGTCGTGGGTCTCGGCGCGTTCTTTCGATTCCACGGACTGCACTGGAGCGATGCCGGCTGGCCGCATCCGGATGAGCGCGCCGTCATCTCTCAGACCTACGACCTGCTCGCAGCCGACAGCTATCGGCCGCAGATCCATACCTGGGGCCACTTCGCATACTACTCGGCGCTCTTCGTCTACAAGGCGTACCTGCATCTGCAACACCGGATCAACACCGGCGAATGGTGGCTGTCGGTGGTCCATCAGCAAGGAGAGCGGCTCGCGCCGACGACGGGTGGAGCTCCCAACATCCGCGAGCTGAGCGATGTGACGCTCATGACCTTCGCGCTGTTCGTATTGGCCATTGTCTCGATTGCAACCATTGTGTCGGCGCGGCTCGATCGCCGCAGGCTCCTGCTGATTGGGCTGATTGGGATGCCGGCGCTCCTGTTGGCTGCTCTCGCCTGGCCGGCCGTTCACCGGGCGATGCTGACGCCGGTCGCGCCGAATTTCGAAGACGTCGCGCTGACTGGCCGCGCGATTGCGGCGTTTGTCTCGACCGCATCCATTCTGCTCGTTTACGGCATCGCCGCGACGCTGTATTCGCCGAAAGTCGGGCTGCTCGCGGCGGCGTTCTTCGCCGTGACGGTGCGTGCGGCGCAGCTCGCGCATTTCTTTGCCGTCGAGCCGCTTCAAACCTTCGGCGTGTTGCTCGCGCTGCTGATGGCGTCGCGCCTGTGGTCGCTGCAGTCGAACGCGGCGCGCGCGTCCACGTGGAAAACGATCGCTCAGTTCACGCTGATGGGCGCGGCGATCGGCCTTGCCATGGCCAGCAAGTTCAGCGCGGCACCGCTCTTCGCCCTGCCTTTCGTCCTGCACCTGCTGCTCCTGCACGCACGTTCGGGCGTGCGAGCGATCGTGCTGCACGTCGCGCTCGTGCTCGCCTGCGTCGCGGCGCTGGGCGGGTGGTTCGCGCTGCACCCCTACGCCTGGGAGAATGCCTACGAGCCATTCGCGTCTGCTCAGCATCGGCCGATGCTCGGCGATCGCTGGCTGCACATCCTCTTCTCGCGCGACTTCGCCGATCAGATCGCCGAGCAGGGCCGCATGGTTGCGGGCGAGGGCGGTCCGTGGGTGCAGCAGTTTGCCGACACGACGCCGTTCCTCTCGATGGCCGGCGAGATGGTGCGCTGGAGCTTCGGCTGGCCGCTCGGGCTGGTTGCGGTTGCCGGCCTCGTTTACGTGTGCGCGCGCAACGTCCGGTGTCCGAGGGCCGAAGATCTGATCCTGCTCTCGTTCGCCGCCCCTACGCTCTTGATCCTCGGCACCTTCAAGGCGACGTTTCCGCGCTACACGCTGCCCGTGCTCGGCGTCATCTGCATCTTCGCGGCGAAGCTTTGCCTCGACGTCGGCAACCAGCGGCGGCGGACGGCGGCGGGTCTCGCTGCAATCGCGACGCTCGGCGGCTTGATGTACTGCGCGGCATACATGCGCGTCTACGACGCGCCGCACGCGTGGACGACGGCCTCACTCTGGATCTACCGGAACGTTCCGATCCAACGCCCCGACGGCCAACGCACGGCGATCGCCCACGAGGAGTGGGACGACGAAATCCCGTTGGAGATCGGATCGCAGACACCATCGTCGTATGCGCACGTGCGGATGGATCCGTACAGCAGCGACAAACCCGACAAGGCCGCTCGTCTCGCTTCGCAGCTCGCGGCGGCCGACTGGATCGGTCTTCCCACCACGCGCGTCTATAGCACCGTGCTCGAAGTGGCCGACCGTTATCCGGTCACGGCGGCCTACTACCGGCTGCTCTTCGCCGGCGAGCTGGGATTCACGCTGCGCAAGACGGTCTACGAGGCGCCGCGGCTGGGTTCGTGGACGTGGTTCGATCTCACTGCCGACGAGAGTCACTACGTCTACGACCATCCCAAGGCGGCGATCTTCGAAAAGACGTCGGCCGTGCCGGCGGAGGAGTTGCGCCGCCGCATCGAGCTCGCCTCCAGCGCCATCGGCGCTCCCTCGCGTCTCGCCATCCTGTCCGCGCGCGAGCGGCCCGAGGAGCAGCTGCGCAATGTCTGGCGCGATCCCTACGCGCGCGCTAACGTCCTCACCGCGGACGAGATCGCGGCGCGTCTTGCGACATTCGGCGCAATCGACCAGTTGTCGATCGCGAGCGTCCTCGACGACCTGCTGCAGCACGACGCCGTCCAGTCGGTTCACGCGCTCGATGTCGAGAACGGTATCGATGCGAGTTCGCACGTGGACGCGGCAACCATCGCGCAGGCGCGCGCCGTAGTCGCACAGCTCAAGAGCCGAGACGCGTATCGTGCGGCCGACGTGTCGAGCGCAGTGCGGCGCCGTCTGATCGACATCGAGCCGTCACGCCGCAACGCCATCGCTCGATCGCTGGCGTACGACGCCACCGGTTCGCACCTTGCGCGCGGAGCCGTCCTTGGAGGGCTGGACAAGGTCGATCTTGCGCCGTCGCCGGTGCAGCTGGCGCCGATCGAAAACGCGGCAGCGTCGGTCGATGTCGGCATCGTCGAGTTCGGCGGCGCGGCATGGGAGGTCTGGCAGGCCGTCAAGTGGCTTGGCGTGCTGCAGCTTCTCGGTCTCGCGGCGCTGCCGTTGACGCTCTGGCTGTTCGAGTCGATGCCCGACCGTGGCTTTGGCCTGGCCCGCCTCATCGGATGGATTCTCACCACTTACATCGCGTGCGCCGTAACCGTTCTTGGCATCGGCGCCTTCACCGCGGTTGCAGCATGGGCGGCGCTGACTGTCGTTGCCGTCATCTCCTGGATCGCTCGCGGCGCCGATTTTCGCCGACGCCTGCCGCCGCTGCGCGTGCTGCTGGCCGGCGAGTCGTTGTTCGCCGCGGCCTTCATTGCTTTTGCCCTGGTTCGCACCTACAACCCGGAGATCTTCTGGGGAGAAAAGACGATGGACTTTTCTCTTCTCAACGGTGTGGTGCGTGCCGGGAGGTTGCCGCCGTACGAGCCGTGGTTTGCCGGCGAGCGCCTCAACTACTACTACTACGGGTACTTTCTCGCCGGGCTGCTGGTGCATCTTGCCGCAACGCCCACCGCCGTCGCGTTCAATCTGCTGCTGGCGACGATCCCGGCGCTGACACTGAGCGCGGCTTTTTCGATCGCGTATTGGATCACGCGATCGATTGGATGGGCGCTCGGCGGCGCGGCGGCAGTGGGTCTGATCGCCAACTTCGATCATGTGTTTCAGATCGCACGTGGTGAGGCCAGTCGTCCCGTCTGGGACAACTTCTGGGCCACCTCGCGCGCGCTCGGTCCCGGCATGATCAACGAGTATCCGGTCTGGAGCTGGCTCTTCGCCGACCTGCACGCGCATGTCATCGTGATGCCGGTGTCGATGCTCTGCCTGGCGCTCGTCGCATTGCTGTTTTTTAATCGAAGCGCGGGAGCGTCGCAGGGCGGCGCGCGATCGCGTATCGCGTGGCTGCTCCTCGCGCTCACCATCGGAACGCAGGCCGCAACCAACACATGGGACGTCCTGGCGTATGCGGGCGTGCTCACGCTCGCCCTGGGCACGGCCGCACTCTCCTCCCGATCGGCCGCCCGCGACGTCGTGTTTCCTCCGTTTCGCCGTTCACATGTCGGCGCAGCGGGCGACGCCGCCATCACGACCGAGCCACGGCGAAAGACGCTCGCGATCGAGCTGACCGTCGGTCTCGCCTTCGTGCTTGCCTGGCCAGCTCTGTGCGCGCTGCATCCGTACTGGCTCGGGCTCGTTGCTCATCCCGCCAACGGGTTACTGATCGCAGCGACGATCGTCGTCCTCAGCCGGAACGACAACGTCGTCCGTCGTTTTTCGGAAAACATCGTCACGATGCTGTGGCACCTGTTACGCGAATTGATCGCGCCGGCCTGCATCGTCGTGGCGCTGAGCGTCCTGCTGTTCGGTGAGTTTTACAGTCATCTCGACACGGCGGCTTTCTCGATTCGCCCGAACCGCGACGGCAACATCGGCATCGAGCACGTGATGCGGCACTTTGGGGGGTTCGTGATCGCCACGGTCGTCTGGCTGGTGTTGTTTCTCGCCGCATTTGTCGAGCGCCAGCACGTGACGACGAAGCGCTGGCCGCGCGCGGTCGTAGCCCTCGCGCTGGTGGAGCTGACGCTGCTCACCGTGCTGCTTGCCTCGGGATGGGCGCGAGCCGCCAGCGGCCTGACGTTGTATCTACTGCTCGCCGTGCCCGCGTTAGCGGTAATGCAACTGGCGGAGCGTGTCGAGGTGCGGTTCAGCGCACTGCTGCTGGCGAGCGGCTGGGGGCTGGCGGCCGCGTCGGAGCTGATCGTGCTGACCGATCGCATGAATACCGTCTTCAAGCTGTACCACCCCGCCTGGACGGTGCTGGCGATTGGCTCGGCCGGTTGCCTCGGTGCGGTGGTGCTGGATCGGGAGCCGTCACTCAGCCACTCCCGCGCTATGCGTCTCATGCGACCGGCGGCACTGCTGATGACGTGGCTCGTCGTGATGGTGACGCTGTGGGGCACGGCGCGCGCGCTCGACGGCGTGCTCACGCGCAACCTGAAAGTGAGCGACAAGCCGACGCTCAACGGCCTCGACTTTTTACGCCAAACGCCGCACGAACGAGAGCTCCTGGAAACCATCGAGTGGCTCAACGCGCGCGCAAGCGATTTGCCGGTGGTCGCGGAAGCGTTCACCAATCGCGCGTACGACGAGTCGGCGCGCATCACCAAGTACACCGGCCTGCCGATCCTGCTCGGCTGGTCGCACCATCTGGTGCAGCGTGGCCGTAGCGTCGCGCAGGTTGAGGAGCGGCGCCGAGATTTGGAGCGTCTTTATCTGGCGGCCAGCCCGGACGAAGCGCTGCGCGTCTGCCGCAAATATCGCATCCGCTATGTCGTTGTCGGCGATCTCGAGCGCGAGCAGTACGGCGACGCCGCCGCGCGGTTCAGCCGCATGCCGACGCTTCGCGAAGTGTTCCACAGCTCTTCACGGGCGTACGTGATCTTCGCTCCAGCCAACACCCTGGCCGCGCTCACGGATTCGCGCTGAATGGCTGCGCTCCGTTGGTACCTCGTCGTGCAACTCCTGGGATGGATGGCCTTTCTTCTCATCGCCTCGAGTACGCGTGTTCTGGCGGATCGCGGCCTCGCGCTGAGCAAGACACTGGGCGTGCTGATCTGCGGCTTCGCTCTTTGGATCGGCACCGCAGCAGGAGTCGTGCGGAACGAGCCGGGCGGCGTCCTGATCGCTCTGCTCGCCATGGCCGGCGTGGTTGCCACCCGTTCGCCGCGCCGCTGGCGAGACCTGCTGCCCGACCGGCGGCTCCTCGTCACCACTGAATTGCTGTTTGCCGCAGCCTTTGCCTCATGGTGCGTCGTCAAGTCGATGTATCCGGCAGTCGCCCACACCGAGCAGCCGATGGACCTCATGCTGCTCACGGCGGCGTTCGAAAGCGCGTCTTTCCCTCCGCAGGATCCGTGGCTGGCCGGTTATCCAATCGCTTACTACTACGTCGGCTACTGGTTGATGAGCGCGGTTGCGCTGCTGAGTGGCGTCGCCCCATCGGTCGCCTACAACATCGGTCAGGCATGCTGGTTCGCGCTGCTGGTGGTGGGTTGTTTCGGGATCGGCGTCAACCTCGCGAGCAGCCGGACGATCGGCGAGCGCGGTCTCTCGTGGACGACGATCGGCGCGGGCGTGTTGACGGCGGCGGTTGTGACGTGGACGTCCAATCTCCAACTGTTGCTCGACGCGGTTCGCGGCCGATGGACGCCGGCGCAGTTCTTTACCGGCACGTGGTGGTGGTGGCCGAGCAGCCGCGTGCTGCAGGATCGCAATCTCGCGGGCGGGCCTATCGAAGTGATCACCGAGTTTCCGTTCTTCAGTTATTTGCTCGGCGACAATCATCCACACTTACTCGCCATGCCCGTCGTAGTGCTGACGATCGGTCTGGCCTTTTACGTCTTCGTATCGGTAGCCGAGCGGCGCGCATGGAAAGCGGATCCACCCGCGCTGCTGGCGCTGGCGGCGGGTGCGGCGCTGATACCGATCAACACATGGGACTTCCCGGCGTCGGCGGCACTTCTCCTGCTGGCAGCGATCCTTCCGCTGTGGCCGACGGCAACGGCGTTCGCTCGATTCGGCCTAGTAAGCGCCGCACTCGCGATGCTGCTCGCGGGCGTCATCGCCGCGACTGCGCCATTTGCGCTCACCGCCCAGTCGCAGGTTCGTGGCGTGCTGCCGAACCTATTTCATCCGACGGCAATCTCGCAGCTGGCGACGATGTTTGGCACGCTCGTGCCCGGAGTCGCGCTGCTGTTTGTCGTCGCGCATCGCGCGGCGCCGCTCCGTGGCCGCTGTCTGGCGAGGACTGCCTTTGCGGGAGTGCTTGGTTGTGTCGCCTGCCTGCTGGCGGGCGCGCTTTGGGCGGCGATGACGACTGAGGGAAATGCATGGCTGGCGCGCGTGGCGCCTGGGGTTGACCGGCCGCTGTGGATCGCCGTCGAGCGCTGGAGCCGCGGCTGGCCCGCGATCGCCGCGCTGATCGCAGGTGTTGCCGTCGGCGTCAGCTTGTTGCGCGCGCGGCGGCGCGCGGCGGCGCACGATCCCGCGCTCACTTACGCTGTGCTTCTCGCGACGATCGGGCTGGGGCTCGTGCTGGTTCCCGAGCTCATATACGCTCACGATGTGTTCGAGAATCGGATGAATACGGTCTTCAAGTTCTATTACCAGGCATGGCTGTTCCTCGGCCTCTCCGCGGCTTTTGGCATCGCGCGCGCGTGGCGGCCTGGTGGCGCATTGCGTGCCGCCGGCGCCCTTGCCGTCATCATGCTCTGCGCCGGAATGATTTATCCGCCACTCGCGATTTGGGAGAGGACCGGCGGGCTTCGTCACGCCTTTGCAACGCTCGATGCGTTGGATCACTTACGTCGTGAACAGCCCGAGACGATGACGGCCATCGAGTGGATCAAAGGCAACACGCAGCGGAATCAGGTCGTGGTCGAAGCGGCTGGCGACAGCTATCGCGCCGATCACAATCGCATCAGCATGGCCACCGCGCGCCCGACCCTTCTGGGTTGGCAGGGACACGAGCAGCAGTGGCGCGGCCAGTCGTTCGACGCCATGACGGCCGGACGTCTCGACGCGCTCGCACGCATCTACCAGCCACGGTCCGACGACGATCTGCAGCGCACGCTGCACGAGTGGAACGTGTCGCTGGTTGTCATCGGTGGATTC
Source organism: uncultured Acidobacteriota bacterium (assembly GCA_963807105.1). GTDB lineage: Bacteria > Acidobacteriota > Vicinamibacteria > Vicinamibacterales > UBA2999 > DASPWV01. The sequence continues at coordinate 315,399 of CAWEAM010000006.1, forward strand.
GAGCGCGCGCGGTATTCGATCTCGGCGGACGAAGAGGCGCGCATCGGACGGGTCATGGAGCTTGCGTTCGAGCGCGGCAGCGTTCGAATATATCGCCGCCGCGGATGACTGCACGCTGGCGCCAACACCTCCCGTACGCCGCGCTGCTCCTTGTGGGCGCGCTCGCGCGCTGCGCCGAGCTCGGCGTTCGGCCGCTGGCGGCGAGCGAGGCGGTGGCCTCGTGGACCGCCTGGACCCTTGCCACCGGCGGATCACCAGCCGAGGGCGTGTTCGCGGCGGCTCCCGACAGTGGCAGCCTGCTCGGGCTCCAGACCTTGCTGTTCTGGTTCTTTTCCGGAGACGATGCGGCCGCTCGAGTCGTTCCGGCGATCGTGGGCTCGCTCATCGTCGTCGTGCCGTGGGCACTGAGAACTGCTTTAGGGCGCGTCGAATCGATCACGCTCGCGGCGCTTCTTGCCTCCGATCCGTTGTTCGTCGGCTACTCGCGTCTAGCCGATGGGACGGCGGTTGCCGTGGCCGCGATCTGGACCGCGGTCATCTGTTTATGGGTGATCGCAGGACTCGACAGCGGCAACGCGCGCGCGAATGTCTCCCGGTCGGCCTGGATCGCAGTCGCCATCGGCGCAACCTCGGGTCCAGTGTTCTGGGATCTGCTGCCGCCCTTCGTAGCGCTGTCGGCGATGTTGCGTGCGGCTCGCGGGCCGCGTCCACCGTTGGACGGCAAAACGGTGGTCGTTGCCGTCATCGCGGCAATCGTCGTCGCCAGCTCGGGCCTCACGCAGTGGTCGGGTCCGCAACTCTGGTCGGTCGGTGCCACCGCCTGGCTGCGCCAGTGGTCCGAGCCGAGCGGCGTGGCGCTCGGCGAGTTGTGGCGAACGATGACTCGCTTCGAGATGGTGGGGCTCACGCTCGGCGCCGCCGGCGTGATGGCGGCGCTCGTCAGCTCACGATCGAAGCGGTTCGGCACGCTGCTTCTGCTGTGCGTGATGTGGGGGGTGATGTTGACGCTGCGGCCCGGCCGTACGCCCGCTGCCTGGTTTGCGCTGCAACTCCCCCTGTTTCTTGCGACCGCCTCGATGGCGCCGTTGCTGGCCGCGCGAGCGGCACGTCTTGTGGCACAACGCGCGCCGTTGCGAAGCGTCGCCGCCGCGGCAGCGGTTCTGCTCGCTTTGCAGGTTGCCGGCGCGGCGGCACAAATTGCAACGGATGAACGCGCGTCACGATTCAGGGCCTATGCCGACGAGACGCTGCCCTCGATCCGCGTACTTGTCGAGGATCTGCGCGCGTGGCGTACGCTGCAACATCCCGCCAACGTCTCTACGAGGATCGAAATCGCGTCGCCGCGCGCCAGCGATCCCGTGCTGGCATGGTATCTCCGCGATCACCGCGAGGTTCGATTCGTCGGCGCACCGTCCGCGGCTGCGCCGCTCGGTCACGAGCTTCGCCTGGCATTCGTGACAGACTCCGCGCTCGATCAGGACGCCTCGACCTATCCAATCCGGCGCGATTTGGGCGGCGTCCTGCGTGTGGCGGTCAGGTAGCGCGATGCGGGAAATGGCCGGCGCGGATGCGCCGCTTCGGCAGGTGGCGTGGGAGAGGCCAGCGTGGGTTGCGCTGCTCTTCGGCGCCGCGCTGGTCCGGCTGTGGGATCTCGGCGCGCGCGTGATGAGCCACGATGAGAGCCTGCACGCGTACTACTCGTACGAACTCTTCTCGCGAGGTTTCTATCGCCACGACCCGACCTATCACGGCCCGTTGCTCTACCACCTCAACGCTTTCGTTTACGCTCTCTTTGGCGCGTCGGACTTCACGGCACGCCTCGTCCCGGCGCTGCTCGGCGTCGCCGTTGTTGGCAGCGTCTGGCTCCTTCGCGAATACCTGGGACGTCGCGCCGCTCTGATCGGCGCGGCGCTCGTCGCGATCAGCCCGTCGCTCGTGTTCTACAGCCGGCACATCCGCGAGGACATTTACGTCGCGTTGTTCACGGTGCTGTGGGTGTACGCGGCCTTCGCCTACTTGCGCGAGCGACGGCGCCGCTGGTTGTACGTCCTCACGGCCGCAATGGCGCTCGCCTTCATCAGCAAGGAAACCAGCTTCATGTTCGGCGTGGTCGTTGGCGCCTTCGTGCTCGCGCTGCGAGTCGGCCGGTCGATCGGCGATCCGCGCGGGCGCGATGCCGCTGGTGATCTCGCGCTGCTGATGCTCACGCTGGCGCTGCCATTCGTCTCGGGGTTCGCGTACTTCCTGCTTGGCTGGAGGCCGGACAACCAAGACGTCTCCGGCAGCGCGCTCGCCGGTCGCGGATTGCTCGTCGCGGCGTTCTTTGGCGCCTCTGCGATCGTTGCGGCGGCCGGTATCCGATGGGCATCGACCGGCAGCGGCGTGCGCGCACTCACGTTCGACACGTGGCTGAAGTCGATGGTCCTCTTCTGGACGATCGCGGTGACGTTCTACACCGGGTTTTTCACCAACCTGCCGGGCGGCCTGTTCAGCGGCATCGTCGGCAGCCTGGGCTACTGGTTGACGCAGCAGGAAGTCGCGCGCGCGGGGCAGCCGTGGTTCTACTACGCGATTCTGGCCGGCCTCTACGAATTCCTGCCGGTGCTGCTCGGAATCGCCGCCGCTGTCGGCGTACTCCGACGCGTTCGCGACCGTGTGACGGACGCGTTGGATCGAGACGCCGCGATCGATCGCCTCTTTGTCGCGTTCCTCGTCTGGTGGTCAGTCGGCAGCTGGATCCTGTTTGCCTGGGCGGGCGAGAGGATGCCGTGGCTGCTGATGCACCAGATCCTTCCGGTCTGCTTGTTAGCGGGCGTGGCGCTCGATCGACTGCTCCAAGGCATTCCGCGTTCGCGTGCCAGTGGCGAATCGGTGATGCTCGTCCTCGCCTCGGCGGCGCTGGTCGTTCTCGTCGTCACGCTGCTCGGCGCCCCGCCTTTCGCCGGTCGCGACGTCGCCGCGACCGCGCTCACTGCGGCGTGGGTGGTTCGCGCGCTCGTTCTCGGTACTCGTCGTCGCCTTCATCGTCGGCCGGGTGACGACGATCGGATGGAGACTGACAGGCCGGCTTGCCGCGCTCGGGGTTGTCGCTGTGCTTGCGGCGCTCACGCTCAGGACGACGCTGCAGCTCAATTTCGTGCGCTACGACCTCGCGTCCGAACCGATGTCGTATGCGCAGGCCAGCCCCGACGTGAAGCGCGTCGTGCAGGAGATCGCCTCGATCAGCGAGCGTGCCACCGGTGCGCGATCGCTGGAGGTCGCGTTCGACGACGAGTCCACGTGGCCGTTGACGTGGTATCTTCGCGACTATTCGCGGGCTCGAACGTGGGGCACCGACGCTGCGCAGGCCCGCTCCGCGCCGATCATCCTGGTCGGGCCGAAAAACCGATCGGCGCTCGCGCCCTACGTGGCCAGCGGCTACAGCGGACAACGCGCGTTCCTCTACTGGTGGCCGCTGCAGGATTACGTCAACCTCACGCTGCCGCGGCTTTGGACGTTGCTGCAGGAGCCGGCATTTCGCGGGCACCTCTGGCGCGTCTTTTTCTATCGTGACTACGGCGTTTCGCTTCGCGAGTGGCCACTTCGCCGCGAGTTCGACGTGTACGTGCGCGACGACTTCAGCCGAGGCGCAGGAGCGCACACGCGCACGAGCGTGATCGGCCAGCCGATCTCGGCGAATCCGGCGGACGAGGTTCTGGTGCAACCGGAGCAGGTCTTGTCGGGTCCATTTGGCGGACTCGCGCTGCGTGCACCGACGAGCGTGACAGTGTCCGCCGACGGCGCGCGTGTGATCGCCGACAGTGGAAACGATCGGCTCGTCATTCTCGAGCGTGACGGATCGCTCCGCCGCGTGATTGGCAACGGCAGGTGCGCGCTGGAAGGAGGGAAGGCCGGCTGTGTGGATCCGGATGGTGCCGGCGCATCGGCCGCAGGCGACGGGCAGATGAACGAGCCATGGGGCGCGGTCGAGGGGCCGAACGGTTCCGTCTTCGTCGCCGATACCTGGAACGGCCGCGTGCAGGTGTTCGATCGGACGGGCGTGTTCCAACACGCATGGGGATCGTTCGGCCAGCCGTCAGACGCCACACGCGGCGCGCGCGAAACGCGGCTTTACGGGCCGAGGGGCGTCACAATCGACAGCGCGGGTCATCTCGTGGTCGCGGACACGGGGAACAAGCGACTGGTCGTGTTCGACGCGGCCGGAGAGGCAGTCGCCGAGGTTGGTTCTGGCGCGTCGCCCGGTGAACTGTTCGACGAACCGACGTCCGTCGTCCAGGATCCCAACGGCACGCTGCTCGTCGCCGACAGCTGGAACCAGCGCATCGTGCGGCTCGACAGCCGCGGCCGAACGCTCCACGCGTGGCCCGTGGAGGCGTGGGGAAGCCGGACACCCGAGCACAAGCCGTTCGTCGCGGTGGATGCGAATGGACTTGTCTACGCCACCGACCCGCGCGGAGGCCTGATCCTCGTTTTCACGCCCGCCGGCAAGGCGGTCCGGCGCCTGCGAATTGCGTTCGCGGACGCCTCGAGCGCGCAGCCGACCGGAATCGGCGTCGATCTCGACCGCAACAAATTGATCGTCGTCGATCGCAGCGGCGGTCGCTTGATCACGTTGCCTATTTCCGGCCGCTACTGACTACGCACACGCCGGGCGATCGCGATTGTTTGCCGCAATGCGCGCGTGGCCGGACCAAGGATCGTGAGATTTCCGAGCGAGCTCCGGCCGTGACGGCGATTGATGTGCCGCACGGGAGTCTGGAAGACGCGCAGTCGATCGCGGATCGCGAGGCCGGAGAGAATCACGTTCGGCGCGAACGTATCGTCGGGCAGCAGCGGCAGGAGGCGCCGCAGCTCGCTCGCGCGCATCAACCGATACGGCACGTTCACGTCCGCGATGCCTGCGCCGAACGCCAGGGCCACGGCCTGGCGGCAGACCCATGTCACCGCGCGTCGTGCGAGCGGCGCGGACCGGCCGACTCGCGTGGCGAGCAGGAAGTCGTAGTCCTCGCGCCGCGACCACAGCTCCGCGATTGCGCCGGCGTCCATTTCGCCGTCGCTGTCGGTCTGGAAGATCCACCGGCCGCGTGCCTGGCGGTAGCCGCGGAGGATGGTCGGCCCGTGGCCGATGTTCTGGTGACGAACGACCTGCAGATGCGGCGTGTGCGCCGCGGCGGCCGCGAGCACCTCGTCGGTCCCGTCACGCGAGCCATCGTCGTAGACGAGAAGCTCGTAGCTCGCGCCGAGCCCATCCAGCGCCGATGACCAGGCGTCGAGCACGTGGGCGATGCCGTCGCGCTCGTTGTAGACCGGCATGACCACCGACAGGCACGGCTCGCCGCGGCTCATCTGGGCGTCGTTATACTACGGTCGCCGCGACGACATGGTGCTTTCGTCCAGAAGATCTCCCGCGATTGCCTGCGTCCTCGCCTTCAACGTTCTTCTCATCGTGACCGCGGTCGTGGCGCGACGCGAGGAGGCGGCCGACCGCGTGACGCTCGACGCGCTCGCGCCGCTGGTGATGACAGCGGCAAACGCCGGCGCGCCGCTCATCGCCAATGTCCGGGCGGCCATTCTTGCGACGGCCGCGTCGATTGCAGTCTTCGCAGCTCTCGCGGCGTATCACGGGTGGCGAAGGTCCCGGCCCGAAGACGCGCTGCTGGCTGGCGTGGTCTTGCTTGCGGTCGCGGCCGAAGTCAGCGTCGTCTCGAGCCTCACCTGGCTCGGAGTGATGTTAATCACCGGCGCGGTCTTGCTCGGATGGTTCGCTGCCGCGCCCGGTGAAGTTGTGAAAGACGATCGCCACTTTGGGTGGGTCGACTTCGCCGTGCTGCTGGCGATCACTTGCCTCGCGATCGCCGTCCGCCTGTTCGCGATCAACCGGCTGCCGGCGGATTTCGAGGGCGAGCTCGCGCCGTACTACCTGGGAGCGACCGCTCTCGATGGCATCCTTCCCGCCAACGCCGGCGCCGGCGGCCCGTGGGCGCCGATGGGTCTGCTGTTCTACGTCCCGCTCTACCTCTCCACGCAGTTCTTTGGCGCAACGCTCCTCGCCGTCCGCTTCAGCGCCGCCGCGGTGAGCCTGGCCACACTGGGATTGCTCTATTACTTCGTGCTTGGTGCTTACGGCCGGACGGCGGCGATCCTGGCGGCGACCTTTTCGTCCTCGATCCACTGCAGGTCGGTTGGGGTCGCACCGACGTTCACCCGCACGGGATCACGACCTGGCCGACGATCGTGATTGCGTTGCTGACGTTCCGCGCGTTTTCGACCGGCGCGTTGAGTTACTTCGTGCTGCTCGCCGGCGCGATGGCCCTGTGTTGGCACCAATATCCATCCGGTCAGCTGGCAGTTGCGATTCCGCTGATCGTGTTGTTCGTGACGATCGCGCGGCACGAGCCGATCGATCGACTTGCTGCGAAGGTGGGACTGCTGGCAGGGGGTCTCGCCCTCTGGGTTTCGGGCAGCGCCATCGCGGGGTCAACAAACGGTGGAATCCTGGGATCTCTGCGACAGCTCGGCCCTCGCGTCGCGTTGAACCAGGAAGCCGGCGGCGAAGCGGTCGGTGGCAGGCTTCTGTCGGCGATTTCCGGCGTCATTCATTTCTCGAGCGACGTTGTGATGGGCGCCTTCGTGCAGCTGCCTTACCGTTTTCATCAGGACATCATCGTCGAGATCGCCGGGTTGCCCACGCGCGCAACGCCATGGATTGTCGCGGCGCTCGTCATTGCCGCGATGTGCCTGCTGCCGAAACGCCGACTGACGACGCAGGACCTTGTCGTCTGCGCGTGGGTCATCACCGGTGCGGCACCCGCGCCTTTTCCGATCGCGCGTATCCGAAACGCGCGGCGACCTGTATCCGGCGCTGTTCGTCGTCGCGGCGGCCGCGGGCTCTCGATTCGTCGATTTGCTGCGCGACTCGCCTCGTGCCGCGCGCCTCGCGTTCGCCGGATTTGCGACCGTCGCGGTTGGGGCGTGGTTCTGCACGACGGCGGCTCTGTGGTTCTCGGGCACTCGCGTGGTGTACGGCAAAGCCGGCGAAGTGGCGCTGGCGGAGCGGCTCGCGCCGCACCTGACGCCCGGAACGATCGTGATTGCCGATATCTGGGAGAACTACACGGTCAGCAAGATGAGCTATAGTCTGCACGACGCGCTCACGTCGCCCGCGCGGCAGCCGCTCTTCTGGTATGTCGTCGACGAGGATCGCGACCTGCGCTCGCTGATTGCCGATCCGACACTGGCGTTGAGTTATTCACATCCCGACGCCTTCTACTATCGCTGGTCGGCAATCGGCCGCGCGCGCGAGGCGGCGTTGACGCATCGCGATTGGCGCCAGGTGATCTTCCTTTTTCAATCGATTGCCGATTCGCCCGGCGCGCTCGCGCTCGTGCAAACCGGTTTTCCCTTCGCCCAGGGGAATCACGCGCGCATCGACATGGTGCGGCGGCGCGATCCGGCCTGCGCCATCGAGATCGCTCCGCCGCACAACTGCAACGATTGCGGCTTCATCATCGCCCGCTGCCCGTTGCGGCCCATCAGCTGAACGGTCGCTCTTCGGTCGCTCATGAAACTCTCGGTGCTGGTGCCCTGCTTCGACGAGCGGCCGACGATCCGCGAGATCGTCAACCGCGTGATCGCCGTCGATCTCGGTCCGCTGGACAAGGAGATCATCGTGATCGACGACGGCTCGACCGACGGTACGCGTGACGTGCTGCGCGAGCTGGACGGGCGCGACGGCGTCCGGGTGCAGCTGCAGCGCGTCAACCAGGGCAAAGGCGCCGCCGTGGCGCGTGGGATCCGGGCGAGCAGCGGCGACATCGTCCTGATTCAGGATGCCGATCTCGAATACGATCCGAGCGATTATCCGCTGCTGCTGCGGCCAATTCTCGAAGGACAGGCCGACGTGGTCTACGGCTCGAGGTTCCTCGGGTCGGAGAGCGGCCAGCGCGTGCTGGGTTTCTGGCACGCGGTCGGCAACCGTCTCTTGACGCTGATGTCTAATCTGTTCACCGACCTCAATCTCACCGACATGGAGACCGGCTACAAGGTCTTCGTCCGCGACATCGCCTGGCGGCTCGATCTCCAGTCGAAAGGGTTCGGTCTCGAGCCCGAGATTACCTGCAAGGTCGCGCGGCTGCGGGCACGCGTCTACGAGGTGCCGATCTCGTATCACGGGCGGACCTATCACGAAGGCAAGAAGGTAAGGCTACGCGACGCGTTCAAGGCGGCGTACACGATCGTTCGCTTTTCGCGATGGGAAGCGCCCAGGGCGGACGTCGGGGCGATCACGCTGCGGCGCATGGCGAGGCTGCAGGAATACAACCGCTGGCTGCACGATCGGTTCGACGCTTTTCTCGGGCGGCGGATCCTCGAGGTCGGATCGGGAGTCGGCAACCAGACGCGCTACTTCGCCGAGCGGGAGCGCGTCATCGCTTCGGACATCGAGCCGCATTACCTGCGCGAGCTGACCGCGCGTTTCGGCGAACGGTCGAACGTTCGCATTGCCTCGTATCGGTTCCCGATTACCGAAGCTGCGCGTGTGGAGCTCGGCGACGAGCGCCTCGACTCGATCGTCTGCCTCAATGTGCTCGAGCATCTCGAGGACGATCGCCGCGTGTTGCGTGACTTCGCATCCGTGCTTCAACCCGCTGGCCGGCTGGTACTGCTGGTCCCGTCGCTGAAGCGCCTCTACGGCACGCTCGACATTGCGCTCGGTCATTACCGCCGCTACGAAAAGAGCGCGCTCGTCGAGCTCGTGCAGGATGCGGGCTTCGACGTCGAGCACATCCGCTTTCTCAATCAGCCAGGTGCGCTGGGCTGGTGGCTCAACTCGCGCATCCTCAAGCGTGAGGTGCTGCCCCGGCAGCAGCTCGGGGCGTTCAGGTGGATCATGCCGCTGCTGCGGCGCGAGGAGAGACGCCAGCCGTCGTTCGGTATGTCGCTGCTCGTGCTCGCGCGACGCCGGTGACTCTCGCAAAGGTGGCGAGAAGCCGATCGCGTCGTCGCGCCCGGCGGTATGGGCTTCCTGCGCGACCGTGCGCGCAAGAACGAAGAAAACCAGCAGCCGTGACAGACGCTATGATGGCGCACACGCCGGTTCTTACGGAGTTCGGGCCTATGAATGTTCGAGACTCGATTCCTGGAGGTCTGATGGGTACGCGAGACGCGCGCATCGACGCATACATTGCGAGGTCGGCCGACTTCGCCAAACCGATCCTCACTTTTCTGCGCGAGATGGTGCACGACGCATGTCCTGATTGCGAAGAGACGGTCAAATGGAGCTCGCCGACCTTCATGTACCACGGCATGCTCTGCGGGTTTGCCGCCTTCAAGGAACACGCGATGTTCGGTTTCTGGAAGCACGAGCTGCTGCTCGGCGAGCGAACCGGAGAGGCAATGGGGAGCTTCGGGCGGATCACGTCAGTGAAGGATCTTCCGCCGAAGAGAGAGCTCACGGCGCTGATCAAGCGGGCGATGAAGCTCAACGAAGACGGCGTCAAAGTGCCGCGGATGAAAGCGGCGGCGCCCAACCGTGCGATCTCCGTTCCCGCCGATCTGAAGGCGGCGCTCGCCAGGAACAAGAAGGCGCGCACGACCTTCGACGGCTTCTCGCCGAGCCACCGGCGCGAGTACCTCGAGTGGATCACGGAAGCGAAGTCACCTGACACGCGCTCGCGACGGCTCGACACCGCCATCGAGTGGATGAGCGAAGGCAAGCCGCGCAACTGGAAATACATGCGCTGAGGCCCCCGTCTTAGTCCTCCTCCGCCGGCGGGCCGGAGGCGCGCGTCACTTCTTCCGGCTTGACCTTGTCGATGTTGAACTTGCCCGCCGAGGCATTCATTTTCTGAAGCACTTCGTCGAAATCGAAGGTCGTCGCTTTCGAGAAGCGGATCGGGTTGATCCGCGCGACGACGAAGGGGCGGAGATACGGGCTGGTGAGCCCGCGCGCCTTGAGCCGATCGACGACGGTCGTGACACGGTCGTCGATTGCCAGTACCAGGCCCGCGCGCCGCTCGCGCTCGGCCACGGCCTTGGTTAACGGCTTGTCGAGAAACTCGTCGATCCGGCGCAGGACTGACTGATACACGGCGCCGCTCAGGCGTGGGCGCGACTCGTACGCGGCGCCCAGCGTGAGATACGACGGCTGCTCGAACTGGAACGCGAACGCCGCTTCGGGATCGCGGCTCTCGTCCGCCAGCGCCCGCGCCATCCGGATCGTCTCGAGCGACTTCTCCCGCAGGTTGTGCGCCTTTTCGGTGTTGAGCGCGAGGATCTGATACGCAACTTCCGCTTCGGGAATGAGGAGCGCCATCACCGTTTTGGCGCCGAGCCTGCGCATCGCCTGCAGCCGGTGGTTGCCGTTGGGCGTCCAGTAGCGATCGTCGCGACGCACGACGATCAGCGGATCGAGAAAGCGGCCGAGCGTCTCGACGACCGTCATCAGCCGCTTGACGTGCGGATCGGACGGATCGCGCTGATAGGGCGTCGGCTCGACGCGATCGATCGGCAGCGCGACGAGGAGCATCGGTTTGGCGCCAAACGGATCGCGATAGGCGCCAATCACCGTGCCGCCATCGCGCTCGACAAGCGGCGCCAGACGATCGGCCGCCGCCGTGTCGTCACGGGTCTCCGCCGGCATCAGCCCGATCGATGCGGCCGCCTGCTTCTTGCGCCTGACCGGTTTCTTGCGTGCCATGCCGCCTCCGGCTGGTGGAAACCAGGATCGAAGAATTGACGAGACGAAGAACGGGCTCGTCGTTCTTTCGTGCTCAGTTCTTCGTTCCCGGGTCCTTCGTTCGTAGAACAGTCCGCTTTCCCGAATACGCCAGTCGCGCCGTCACGTAGTCGGCGTGCGAAAAGCCCAGCTCGCTGGCGACCTGCCTGATCTGCGCTTCTTCTTCCGGCGTCATCGCGTCGTCGGCCGCCGAGACCGCGAAGACGCAGTCGAGCACATCACGGCGTTGCTCGTCGCTGGCGATGTCGCGGAACTCGCGCGTCACCAGAAAATTCTCCGTTCCGCCGAACAGACGGTTCTGACTCTTCGCGATCTCGACGACGAGCACGGCCTGCGATTCGGAGAGGTGTCCGAACCGCTGGACCAGTTCGACCATCTTCGTGGTTTCCGTCTCGCTCACATTCAGGTCGGCGCCGGCGACTCGGCTCAAGACGTAGGCGAACGCGGCGAGAAAGCGCGCCCGCAACGGCTCGAGCTGGTCCAGCTCCCGCACGATCCGTCTCACCGTGTCCGTGTCGCCGTGCGTGTCTTCGGCCGTCTTGAGCAGCGATCGCAGCCAGTCGATCATCGCTCGAACCTATCACGTAGGCACGCAAGCTCGTCCTGGCCGCTGCGGGCCGACGCGGGGCCTAACAACGGCAACGAGAGGGGCACTGCACATCCGGCGATGACCTCCAGTTGAAACACGGCCGGCGGCTTCGTCGTCCAGTTCGGTGTGATTGAATGGGAATAGCGCGGCGTTACTCTTGCACCTAAAGAGTGCCGTTCGCCTGCCGGCCGGCAATTTCGTAGCGAACGGCTACAGCTGAGGCGGGCGCAAATGGAAGGAACTACACGGTTTATGGCTTCGTCACCGGATTCCCCGCAGGTTGGCCTTGGTGCACGGCTCTTGTCGTGGCGCGCCCGCGCCGTCGCCGCCATCCGCGGCAATGGGCGGGTGTTCGTCGCCGTGATGCTGATTGTGGCCGCGATCTTCTGGACCTCGATGGGCGCGTCCGTGCTCACCGCGCACCGGATGCTCGACGAGCTGCCCGATCGCGAGTCGCTCGGACGGATCGCGCAGATGGCGCGCTCGTCTGTCTTCTACGACATCAAAGGGCGTCCTGCGTTCACTATCTTCAAGGAGCAGCGGCTCGAAGTTCCGCTCGAAGAGATGTCGCCGCAGCTCAAGCAGGCGATTCTCGCGATCGAAGATCAGCGCTTCTACGACCACAGCGGCGTCGACCTCATTCGCATCTTGGGCGCCGCCGTCGCGAACTTCCGACAGGGTCGGACCGCGCAGGGCGGCAGCACGATCACGCAGCAGCTGGCGCGAATGAGTTTCCTGACGCCCGACAAGACTTACACGCGTAAAGCGCAAGAGGCCATGCTCGCCACGCTGATCGAACGCGAGTATCCGAAAGATCAGATTCTCGAGCTGTATCTCAATCGCGCGTACTTTGGCGCCGGTCTCTACGGTGCGGAAGCCGCGTCGCTCGGCTACTTCGGCAAGCACGCGTCGGAGCTCACGCTTGCCGAGGCGGCGCTCCTCGCCGGCCTCGTCAAGGCGCCGTCCAACTACGCGCCCACGAGCAACATCGAACGGGCGGTGCAGCGGCGCAACGTCGTCCTCCAGGAGATGCGCGACGCGCGGATGATCGACACCGACACGATGGCGGCCGCCAAGAGCGTCAAGGTCGTGCTCAACGACGCGCTGCGCAAGGACGAACCGTACGGCCGCTATTTCAAGGAGGCGGTGCGCCTCGAGCTCATCTCGCGCTTCGGCGAGGAGCGCGTGTACGAAGGCGGCCTCAAGGTCTACACCACGATCGACATCGACATGCAGCGCGCGGCCGACGAAGAAGTGCAGAAGGCCCTGGCCGTTCTCGACAAGCGGCGTCCGAAAAAGGCGGTCGGCGAGCTGCAGGCCGCCATGATGGCGATCGATCCACGGAGCGGGGAAGTGCGCACGCTCGTCGGCGGACGCGACTTCGTTGCGAGCAACTACAACCGCGCGCTGCAGGCGAAGCGGCAGCCGGGCTCGGCATTCAAGCCGTTCGTCTACGCCGCCGCGCTCGAAGCGGGTTACACGCCGGCGACGCTGATTGAGCATCTCGACGAGCCGATTGACACGGTACAGGGCGAGTGGGTCCCGGAAGACGGCCATTCCGACGCGACCGCGATGACGATGCGCGCCGCGCTCAAGATCTCGAGCAATCGCGCGGCCGTGCGGATGCTGCAGGACGTCGGCATTCAGAAGGCGGTCGACTACGCTGAGCGCGTCGGCATCGGCACGATGCCCAACGTGCCGTCGCTCGCGCTCGGCGCCGGCGAAGTGACGCTGCAATCGCTCACGTCGGCGTTTGCGGTCTTCGCGGCGGGCGGCCTCCGCCGCGAGCCTGTGTTCGTCAAGCGCGTGGAAGACAGCGAGGGCACCGTGCTCTTCGATACGCCGTACGTGTCGGAGCAGGTCGTCACGCCACAAACGGCCTTCCTGATGACGCACATGCTTGCCGACGTCGTCAATAACGGCACGGCGTGGCGCGCGCGTCAGCTCGGGTTCACGCTACCGGCGGCGGGGAAGACGGGCACCACCAACGAGTACAAGGACGCGTGGTTCGTCGGGTTCACGCCGCGCCTGGTGTCGGGCGTGTGGATTGGCTTCGACCAGCCGCAGACGATCATGGGCGGCGGATACGCGGCCGAAGTGGCGGTGCCGCTGTGGGCCGGCTTCATGCGCCGGGCGACGAAGGGCGATCCCGAGGAGTGGTACTCAGCGCCGAAGGGCGTTGTCGGCGTCAGCGTCTGCCGCTTGTCGGGCAAGCGGCCCGTGGCCGGCTGTCGCGGCGAAACCTACACCCCCGAAAGCGGCGGCGCCGTGTCTGCGTCAACGGTCTACACCGAGTACTTCGTCAAGGGCACCGAGCCAGACGACTACTGCCCGATCCACCCCACGCCCTCCGTCACCAGCCGCATCGCGGGCTGGTTTGGCGCGGCGCCTGCCGCGCCGTCTCAGGAGCGCGCCACCGACGGCGTCGTTTCGCACGAACGCGAAGCTGACGACCGTAGTGCCGATCGTGGCGTCGAGACGTCGCAGACAGTGGCCGAGCCGCCGCAGAAGAAGCGCGGCTTCTGGTCCAAGGTGTTTGGCATCGGCAAAGACGACGACAAGAAAAAGAAGAAGGAACCGGAACGCGATCGGTAGCGGCATGGCGGCGGCCGCACGCTCCGGTATCATCAACCTGTGACGTTCCGCGCGATTGCCGGCCATCGCCTGATCAAGAATCTGCTGTCCGGCGCCATCGCGCGCTCCAGGCTTCCGCCCACGCTGCTCTTCGTCGGCCCGCACGGCATCGGCAAGTTTCAGGTGGCCGTGGCCACGGCGTCGGCGATCAACTGCCTGGCCCCGATCGCGGGCGGTGAGGGGCTCCCACTCGACGCCTGCGGCACGTGCCGCGCCTGTGATCGCGTCGCCCGCGGTATGCACGTAGACGTGTTGCGTCTCGAGCCCGACGATCTGGGATCGATCAAGATCGACGTGGTGCGCGACGCGCTCGAGCGAACCGGCTTTCGCCCGTTCGAGGGTCGCCGACGCGTCGTCATCATCCGCGAGGCAGATGCGCTGCTCGACGCGTCGCAGAACGCGCTGCTCAAGTCGCTCGAGGAGCCTCCGCCGAGCACGATCTTCATCCTCACGACGTCGGTGCCGGGTGCGCTGCTCGCCACGGTGCGATCGCGCTGCATGCGCTTGCGATTCGGCCGACTGACGGAGAACGAAGTGGCAGCGGTCCTCGAGCGCGATCACGACCTGCCGCCGCGCGACGCCCGTTCCGCGGCCGCACTGGCCGACGGCAGCGTCGGACAGGCGCTCGCGCTCGGGGCATCGGATCTGAGCGTGCTGCGCGAGCTCGCCGTGCAGCTGCTCCAGCACACTGCGCGAGGACAGGCGCTCGCGGGCAAGCTGCAGGCGGCGGCGACGATCGTGGGAATGCCTAAAGGCGAGCGCAGCCGCGAGGAGATTGGAATCATCCTGCGCTATGTGGCGTCGATGCTGCGCGACATCGAGCTGCTGCACGCCGGCGCTGACGGGCGTGCGCTGGCGAATCCGGTAATGTCAGGCGAGCTGGGCGCGCTGACCTCCGCGTTTGGCGGGGAACGCGCGCGCGATGCCTTTGCCGTCGTCGATCGCGCGCTGGCCGCGCTCGAACGCAATGCGGGCACGAAGGTCGTCGCCGAGTGGATGGCGTCTCAGATCTAGGTATCAGGCATCAGGTATCAGGTATCAGGTTGCAGGTTGCAGGTTGCAGGTTTCAGGTTGCAGGTTTCAGGTTGCAGGTGCAGGGTGCTTCGTGAGGCACGCCGCACGTCCAACCTACAACCTACAACCTACAACCTACAACCTACAACCTACAACCTGATCCCTGAACTACAGCCGTCCTGTCAACCGGTACCACACCATCCCCATCACTTCGTGCAGCACCAGCGACCATGCGCCGGCGCCCCGTGATACCGAGTATTCGAACCACGGGATCACCGGCCCGGTGGCGTAGTCGACGGGCAGCGGCTCGACATTCCAGCCGGCCTTTCTGAACGACAGCAGCGCACGCGGCATGTTCCAGGCGGACGTCAACAGCAGCCACGGCCTGGACGGATCGATGCCGGGCAGCCTCTTGGTGTTCGCGGCGATCTCGGAGGTATTGCGCGCCGTCGGTTCGAGGATCAACTGGGTCGTGGGCGCGCCCTGTTCCTCGAAGAAGCGCATCGCCGCCGCGGCTTCGGAGTGCGTCGAGGGCTCGAACATCCCGCCGTAGCCGGTGAGCACGATCTTGAGAGCCGGATACTTCCGCGCGAGGACGAGTGCCGTCGTCATGCGCTCGGCGGAGCCGGTGAGCGCGGTCTGCCCGTGTGAGGCGGCGTTGACGCTGCCGTCGAGCCCGCCGCCAAGGACGACAACGCCTTCGAACTCGGCCGGCGATCGTGACGTCGCCGGATACGTGTTCTCGAGGCGCCGGACAATCAGTTCGGGAGCGGCACGCACACCGAACAACACCATCAAGAGCGTGGCCGCAATCACGGCGCGCCGGCCGCCGCGGGTCCGCCCACGCCAGAAGAGCACGAGCGCGGCGAGCAGCAGCAGCAGGACCCAGTCGAGCGGGCGCTGCACGAACTCGAAGACCTGCGGCGTCCAGAAGAGAAAATCCGTTAACACAGGTGCCTAAGTTGCCTGCGGGTGCCTGTTGTGCCGTGGGTGCGAGATGCTTTGGTGCATTGCGCCGGGCGCATTAATACTTGGTGATAGGTGCATGATGCGCACTGCTCGTTACTCCGTGAATCCGGCGCGTTCGCGGCATAGCGAGTATTCACGAGACGTACTCGGTAGAAAGTTACCACGCAAAGAGCAGCAGGCTCCAGGCACCAAGCCACCAAGCACCGAGCACCAGCACCAAAGCACGTCGCACTCGAGGCGCTTCAGGCACCCTTGGGCACCCTAGGCACCTCGCGAACCGTAAGGCTTTAGACTACAAGAGATGCGTCCGCGAATCGCGATCACCGTCGGCGACCCAGCCGGTATCGGTCCTGAGATCGCGCGCAAGGCTGCGGCCGACGATCGTGTGCGTGGCGCCTGCGAGCCGCTCATCTTCGATGCTGACGGCGCGACCGGCATCACGAGAGGCGAGCCGTCGGCGGCCGGCGGCCGTGCCGCGTACGACGTCATCGTCCGCGCCGTGAGTGCGGCGCGCGCCGGAGAGGTGGACGCGATCGCGACGGCTCCGGTCAGCAAGCTCGCCTTCTCGATGGCTGGATTGCCGTGGAAGGGACACACCGATTTGCTGGCGCACCTGTGCGGCAGCAATCGCTACGCGATGCTGTTCCACTCACCAGACCTCGTCGTCGTGCTGGCGACAGTTCACGTGCCGCTGGCCGAGGTCCCGAGGCTGCTCACGCGCGCGCATCTCGCCGAGACCATCGCCCTGACCGCGGAGTGGATGCCGCGCTTCGGCGTGAGCCGCCCGCGGATCGCCGTCGCCGGCCTCAACCCGCACGCCGGAGAAGCTGGCCTGCTCGGCACGGAAGACGACGCGATCATCCGGCCGGCCGTGGAAGACGCGCGTGCCAATGGCATCGACGCCACGGGCCCGTGGCCTGGCGACACGGTGTTTCTGCGCGCGTCGCGCGGCGAGTTCGATGCCGTCGTCGCCTGCTATCACGACCAAGGATTGATTCCAGTGAAGCTGCTCGGGTTTGGCAAAGCCGTCAACGTGACGATCGGCCTGCCGATCATCCGCACTTCGGTCGATCACGGAACGGCCTTCGACATCGCCGGGAAGGGCACGGCCGATCCTGGCAGTCTGATCGAGGCGGTCGTGCTTGCGGCACAGCTCGCGACACGGACACGGACGGCGGCGCGCGCATCATGAGTGAAGGCGCATGAGCGCAAAGCAGACCGGCGAGTCGCTCATCGCCGACAACCGCAAGGCCTTTCACGATTACCACATCCTCGAGACGTTCGAAGCCGGCGTGGCGCTGCTCGGCACCGAAGTGAAGGGGATCCGCGAGGGGAAGGCCAACCTCCGAGACAGCTTCGCGCGCGTCGAGAAGGGCGAGGTGTGGCTGTACAACGTGCACATCAATCCGTATAGCCACCGCGGCTACGTCGATCACGATCCCAGGCGGCGCCGCAAGCTGCTGCTGCATCGCCAGGAGATTCGCAAACTGATCGGAAAGACCGTCGAACGCGGTCTCACTCTGGTGCCGACCCGCCTCTACTTCAAGAACGGACGCGTGAAGGTGGCGCTCGCGCTGGCGCGTGGCAAACAGGCGCACGACAAGCGCGAAACGATCAAACGGCGCGAGATCGAGCGGGAGACGCGGGCGGCGGTCAAGGACGGGCGACGGCGGTGAGCCTGCCAATCTGGTTCAACCGGCCCGCCTTTACGGGCCGCGAGCTCGAATACATGCGGCGAGCGGTGGAAGCCGGGCACATCTCGGGGGACGGCGGCTTCTCGAAGCGGTGTCACGCGCTCCTCGAGGAACTCAGCGGCGCCCGGCGCGCGCTGCTGACCACATCCTGCACGCATGCGCTCGAGATGACGATGCTGCTCGCCGATCTCCAGCCGGGCGACGAGGTGATCTGTCCGTGCTTTACCTTCGTCTCCACCGCCAACGCCATTGCCCTGCGCGGCGCCAGGCCGGTGTTCGTGGACGTGCGCGCCGATACGCTCAATCTCGACGAGACGCTGCTCGAGGCGGCAGTCACGCCGCGCACGCGGGCCATCATCGTCGTCCACTACGCCGGCGTGGCCTGCGAGATGGATACCATCCTGGACGTTGCGCGCCGGCACAACCTCGTCGTCGTCGAAGACAATGCTCACGGGCTGTTCGGACGCTACAAGTCGCAGCGGCTCGGTACGTTGGGCGCGCTCTCGGCGCTCAGCTTTCATGAGACGAAGAACGTCACCTGCGGCGAGGGCGGCGCGCTGCTGATCAACGACGAGCGCTATATCGAGCGAGCCGAGGTCATCCGCGAGAAAGGAACCAACCGCGCGCGGTTCTTTCGCGGTCAGGTGGACAAGTACACCTGGGTCGATGTCGGCTCCAGCTACCTGCCGTCGGACCTTCTCGCCGCGTATCTGCTAGCGCAGCTCGAGTCGTGCGCGGCGATCCAGACACGCCGCCAGACGATCTGGACGACTTATCAGACCGAGCTTGCCGGGTGGGCCGACCGCTCCGGTGTGCGCCTGCCGATCGTCCCGGACTATTGCGAGCACCCGGCGCACATGTTCTACATGCTGATGCCGTCGCTCGAGCAGCGCACCAGGTTGATCGAGCACCTCAGGGGGTACCAGGTGCTCGCGGTATTCCACTATCAGCCTCTTCACCTCTCGACGATGGGGCTGGAGGCCGGCGGACGTGTGGGCCAGTGTCCCGTGACGGAAAACGTCGCCGATCGGCTCGTGCGGCTGCCGCTCTATTTCTCGCTTACCGACGATGAGCAGCACCACGTGGTCGATGCGATCACGCGGTTCAGCGTCGCGCACTGATTGGCAGTCGCGATAAGATCGCGCCGTCCGGCTGGACGCGATGCGAGAGTTTGCCAGAGCGTTTCCCTTTTTCGGCTTCGTGCTGTTGATCCTCGCGATCGCGGCGGCCACCACGTGGCGAGCGACGCGAGTGCGTCCTCTGCTGATCAACGTGTTCCTGCTGTACACGCTGGTCGCGAGCTTCGTTCCCGGCCTCGTCCAGCGTGAGGCCTGGCCCTTCTCGATCTGGCCTCTGGTCGCGGCGAATCACCCGGAGTACGCGCTGCTCCCGCGCGCGATGGTGATCGATCGCTCCGGTCGAGAGCACGACGTCGATTACCGGGCGTGGCGGCCGCTGATCGCCGAGGAGCTGATGGGTTGGATGCGCGAGCGGATGCTGACGCTCGATCGCCGGGTCCAGGATCAGGCCGCCGAGCATCTCCTCGGCCTGGTCGAGCGCGCGATCGACGACGTGCGCCGTGGTGAGGCGCCTGGTCAGCGCGGACGCGTGCTCGGGCCGTTGAGCGCGCCGTCGTTTCTGCTGCATCCGGCGTTGTGGCGCACGGCGGCAGACGTCCCTTCCGGACCGCTCACCGGCCTGCGCTTGTACATCGAGCGCTGGGACCTCGAGGAACGCCTTCGCGATCCCTCGGCGGTGCAGCGCACGCTGCTCTACGAGTACCGGCGCCCATGACGTCGATGGTCGGCCGCGTCGCCTCAGCCTGGAACGCTTTCTGGTTCGCGCCTGCACCGGCGCTCAACCTCGCAGCAGCGCGCGTGATCTTCGCGCTCCACGCTCTGTGGATTCTCTCGTCGCGCGATCTTGCGGCGACCTCGGAGCTGCCCGGCGCGTTCTGGGCCGGTGTGCCGATGGGCGATCGCTGGCGGTTCCTGCTGCTGCCGGAGATTGCGCCGGCCGATCGCGCGCTGCAGTGGCTCGCGATCGCGGCTCTGGTGGCGGCGATTGCCGGCATCTGGCCGCGGATCGCCTGCCTCGTGGCGGGGTTGCTGCTCTATCACCTCGCGCCGCTCGAGACGATCTACTGGACGGCCAATCCGTACGAGCGCGGCTTCACGGTCACGGTTCCGGCGCTGCTCGTGCTGGGCGCGGCGCGTAGCGGCGACAGGTTGGCGATCGTTCCGCGCGCCAGACCGGATCCCGCACCGAACGGCGACTATCGCTGGCCGCTGGTGCTCGTACAGTTGTTTCTCCTGCAGGTGTACTTCATCGCCGGATACGCCAAGGTGTACCGCGCCGGATTCGGCTGGGTAGATGGCGCGAACCTGCGCAGATGGCTGCTGGTGTTCGGCGAATTCGATCAGGTGAGCACGGTGAGCTGGCTCACGATGTGGGTAGCCGATCAGCCGTTGCTGTGCTGGATTATCGGCGTGTCTTCGCTGCTGCTCGATCTCGGACTGATCGTCGTTCTCATCTGGCCGCGGCTGCGCGGATGGCTCATCGCCCTGGCACTCTCATTCCATGCCGGGATCGCAGTGCTGATGGGGATCGCGTTTCTCAATATTCCGCAGCTATTGATCTTCGCGGACTGGGATCGGCTGGCACGTCGCTGGGCGCTTCGTCGTGCGGAGGCGTCGTCGCCACAGTCTTTGGACGCGTCGCGGTCCCCGCTAACAACCTGAACGGCGCCATCATGTGGGCCGGCAGCGTCTCCTCGATATGGGCGCTCGAAATCCCCGTCGTCGCTGGCGCCGGCCCGACGACGCCCGTTCCAAATAGAAAATCCCAGGCGCTGAAGATCTTGGCGTAGTTGGTGTCGTGGTGCTGCTTCTCGGTGGAGTGATGGATAGCGTGGAACACCGGACTGACGAACACCTTGTAGAACGGCCCGTACCGTCCAGTTCAATTGTGAGTGCTGCAGCGCCTCGAACGCGTTCATCACCAGGATGATCGGCAGCCACGAGGCGGTGGGCACGCCCAGCACCAGCATCGGCGTCAGCATCACGATGTTGGCGATCACCTGTTCGAGCGGATGAAACCGCCACGACGTGACGAACGTCATCTTTTCCTGAGAGTGATGCACCGCATGGAACGCCCACAGGAAGCGCGAATTGTGCTTCAAGCGATGGAACCAGTAGTCGCAGAAGTCGAGGCCGACCCAGTACATCACCCAGTGCGCCGGCGGTGGCAGCGACGCCAGCGCGTCGATCTTGAGGAACGAGAGCTGCTGGCTGAACGCGCTGATCAACATGGCGCCGATCAGCAGGTTGTAGAGACCGCTCTGATAGAAGAGCAGGTAGGTGATGTCGTTCCAGAAGTGGCGCGAGAGATAGCGCGTGCGATCGCGGCCGAGGCGCATCTCGATGGTGTAAATGATCAGAAAGATCACGCCGAGCAGGACGGCCGCGCGTGCGATGCCCATGGCGAGCTCCTTCACGTGAAGGATCGCGATCGCCCTGAGCACCAGCTCGAACAGGATCTCCATAACGACAGAATCTCAGCCGACCCGGCCGGTGACCATATCCTGGACGGCGAGCTCCACGGGCCATTGAAAATTGCGCCGCGCCAGCCGCCACCGCGCCAGCCGCCCGACCGGCGCGCGCACCTGCTCGCGCAGCCCGTGCCGGACGCCGCGAGCCCCGAACGCCAGGTTCACGTATCGGGAGAATCTTCGCACACGTGGAGCGTAATCGGCCGGCATCTTGCGGTTGCGTTCATCGCGTCCGGCGGTGAGGCTATCATACGAATGCGATGGGCCGTTTACAGGAACTGGCGGCGCAGGCTGCGGCGCAGGCGCAGGCCCAGCAGCGCACACAGGCGCCGGGGGCGATCCGCCGCTGGAGCGACGTGCTCGAGGCGGCCCGGCCGCACGCCTTCGCGCGTCAGCTGCGCGAGTCGTTCTCGCCGGAGCGGCTGCAGGCGGATCTGGCGGGCGTCAATCCCGCGTGGTGGGGCCGCCATCTCGGCCCCTATCACGATGGCGCGTGGGACTCGATCTCGCTGTGGGCGCCGCGCGGCGATCTGCACGAGCAGCGCAGCCTCGGCGGGACGTTCGGGCCGACCGAGGCTTTGAAGGCATGCCCCTACGTGGCCGAAGTGCTTTCGACGTTCCCTGGGGAAAAGAACCGCGTGCGGTTCATGAGGCTTCGCGCTGGCGGCCATATCCTGCGGCATTCGGATCCGCTGCATCAGATCGATCCACGGCTGATACGCGTGCACGTTCCCGTTGTCACGTCGCCCGCGGTGCGCTTTCTGGTGAACGATCGTCAGATCGTCATGCGCCCGGGCGAGGTGTGGCACGTGGACGTCCGTTTCCCGCACGAAGTGCACAACGAGGGCGAGGTCGATCGCGTCCATCTCGTCATCGATCTCGTGGCCAACGCGGAGCTGCGCGCGCGCCTGGCCAAGGCGCGCAGCCTAGGTCGAGGATTTCTCACCGGGTACTACGTCCGCCACAGCCTGCCGGTGTGGGCGCGGGAACGGTTCAAGATCGGAAATTAGTAGGATCGCACCTGCGGCGCGAGAGGACCGGCCAGGCCGGAGAGACTCGCTGCGCGAAGTGGCGAGAAGGACTCGCGGCTGACGCCGCATCGTGGGACTCGTCGCTGCGCGACTTGCCGGATTCGCTTCGCTCGTTGGAAGACTCCTGGCTGCGCCGCTCGTGGGATCCGGCCTCCTCCCACGAGGCAACCTGAGCGCCGAGTCCGACGATGCCGCCAAGCGGCGAGTCCGACGAGCGACGCGAGTCCTCTGAGGAGACGCGACCTCGTTCGCAGTCAGCGCGCCTCGCGCAGATGAACGACGCCGTCGCGGCAGTGCAGTGCGAGGCGGTCGCCGCCAACGCGCGACACCG
Organism: uncultured Acidobacteriota bacterium; assembly: GCA_963807105.1. Lineage (GTDB taxonomy): Bacteria > Acidobacteriota > Vicinamibacteria > Vicinamibacterales > UBA2999 > DASPWV01. Next base: position 337,946 of record CAWEAM010000006.1, read on the forward strand.
CCCCCGGCGCGCCGCGCGTGGCGCCGTGCTCGAAGCCGAGCACGCCGCTGTACGCGATCGGCCGGCCCGCGTCGTCCGCCAGCGGCTCCATGAAACGCGGAAAGAGCCCGGCCAGGAAGTGCCACACGCGCTCGGCGTTCCACGACGTGAAGTCCACCATCCGATCGCCGGGACGGACGTACGGCGCGGCCGTCGCGAGTGACTCGTCCTGTGCGTGCGGGCGAGCCGTGCCCTCGGCCAGCGCGCGGACAGCCGCGCGCAACACGTCGGGCGCGACCTCGACGTGCCGCTGGTGCAACGCGTCCACGGGAAAGCCGCGCGCGAGCGGAAACGCGTGCTGCCCGACGATATCGCCGGTGTCGAAGCTGTCTGTCATTAGATGGACGCTCACGCCGGCCTCGCGATCGTTGCCGTGATAGATCCAGAATAGCGGCAGTGGTCCGCGATGCCGCGGCAGTAGCGACGTGTGTACGTTGACGCCGCCCAGCGGCGCGACGGAGAGCACCGCTTTGGGAACCTTCCACGGCAGCCCCGACACGCACACCAGATCCGGCTGCAGCGCGCCGAGGCTCGCGGCGTCGGGTATCCGCGCGCGATGCCGCGTACCACACCGGCGCGCCGGCGGCGCGCGCCACGTCGGCCGCGGCGTCGGGGGCGCGCCGCGTCAATACCCGCGCCGCCCTGGACAACAGCGCCCGCGCACTTGTGGCCGCCGCGGGGCGAGCGCACACCAGGCCGACGATCTGATGATCGCGCGCGACGGCCCTCAGGTTTGCAACCGAAAGCGGAGCGGCGTTGCCGAAAAAGACGATGCGAAGCCGTCTAGCCACACGCAGGCTCGAACTGTTCCAGCCAGCGCCATCCTGTATACAGCCGCCAGATCGCATTGTCGTCGTCGTGCTCGCCGCGCAAGTAGCGATCGACGAAGCGCGACATCCGCGCCGCGTCGATGCCGGGCGCGTGAGCGAGCGTGCGGCTTGCCGCCATCGCCGCGAGCGGCTCGCGATACGCGTTGCGCAGCGACATCCAGTCGTTGCGCGAAACGATCGCCTTCTTGTCGGTGCGCTGCATCACCAGCGGCGGCAGCAGTTGACGCGCCGCGTCCCAGACGACACGCTTCCGTTTTCCGTTGCCAACCTTGCCGGCCGGCGGCAGACGGAACGCCCATTCGACCAGGCGATGATCGAGAAACGGCGGCCGATTCTCGACGCCGTGCGCCATCGACATCCGGTCCTGCATCAACAGCACCGTTGGCAGATTCGTCCGCCGCGTGAGATCGAAGAGAAACCGATTGAGCCGTGATGGATCGCTGGATGTTTCCGCGTCCGCGCTGCCCGGATCGGCCGTCGGGGCCGATCCCCCTTCAACCCAATCGTACCGCCCGAGATCCTGAAGCGGCGCAACGTCGGCGCGAATGCGAGCCCGACGGCGAGCGGCAGCGTTTGGCGTTGCGTTGCCTGCGCGCGAAGCCGCGCTTCGCGCCAGAGCGTCCGCCACTTGCCGGTGCGCAGCCATTCCTCGAACATCACCGATTCGTACAAGGCCATCCCGGCAAAGAGCTCGTCCGATCCCTGGCCTTCGAGCACAACGATGCTGTCGTGCTCGCGCGCGAGCTTGAAGGCTCGAAACTGTGCAATCGAGTCGTGGCCAAGAAGCGGCTCGCCCTGTGCCGCCACGACAGCCTCTGTCAGGTTCCAGGCCTCGTCAGGCGTGAGCCGATGCGTGACGACGCGCATCCGATTGTGTGCCGCGACCGCCTGGATGTACGGCCACTCGGTCATGCGCGGATCGTCGTAGACGATCGAGTAGCAGATTGGCGCCGGCGCGCCGGTCGAAACCGAGACGCGGCCGGCGATCGACGCGACCAGCGACGAATCGAGGCCGCCCGATAGCAGACATCCCACCGTGCGGTCGGCGTACATCTGCTCGCGCGTGGACTCGTCGAGGAGCGCGAGCAATTCGTCCCGCGCCCGGTCACACGCGTACGGTGCGCTCCTGTCGCTGTAAGTCGCGCCGAGTTGCCAATAGCGCCTGGGCGCGAGCGGCGGGTCGGAACTGTGAAGATCGATCGTGATCGTACCGCCGGCGGGGACGACCTGAATACCGGCGAAGAAGCCGTCGTCTGGCGACGCCGCGGGAAAGCCGCGCAGGAAGTCGCGCCAGCGGCCGACGTTGAGCCGCGGGCCTCCGGCCATCGCCCGCGCGATGGCTCGCGGGTGGGACGCGACCAGCGTTTGTCCGCGCTGACGCGCGTAAAACAGCGGCTTGATGCCGAGGCGGTCGCGGCACACCACAACGCTGCCAGCCGTGAGGTCGACGATGATCACAGCCCACATCCCGCGCAGCCGGGAAAAGCAATCGTCACCCCACGCTTCGTACGCCGCCAGCAGCGTCTCGGCATCGTTGCCGGTGGTAAACGTCATGCCTTTGGCGCAGAGATCGCGCCGTAGCTCGGCGTCGTTGAAAATCTCGCCGTTGTGGAGGACCCAGAGCTTATCGCCTCGCCGGCTGAGAGGTTGATCGGCCGCGCGCCGCGTGTCGCGGACAGCCAGGCGTCGCACGGCGGCCGCCAGTCGCAAAGATTGCGCGTCGGGCGCAGCGGCGGAATTTGTCAGTCGAGTCGGTTCGAGCGAGTTACTAACGAGGAGCCACCCCTCGCCGTCTGGGCCTCGTGAGGCAAGTTCGCCGTGCATAATCTGCAGCGTCCCCACCAGGTTCTCCCTGTTGCCGGCGCCGCTGTGTTCGATAACCGTGGCTATACCGCACATCAGCGAATTGAACGGTCGAGCTGGGACCGGAGAAACGCAGGACGTTGCGAACTCGACAAGGTTCGCCTATTATGTCGTAACTCTTTTGGCCGCCCCTTGTTAGAGGGAGCGCGAAAGGAGCGCAAATCAGCAGACAGCGGCCGGCCGCTCCGTGGTCCGGGAGTCTGCAATCCGTCCGGAACGTTCGACGGATTGGAATTAGTACTTCTAAGACAGGCTATTTGTATGCGGTTCCGGAGAAATCCCGAGATCGAGGCGGCCCCTTTTCAGAACGAGCTGATGCTCTTCAACGCCTCGACGAAGAAGTTTTGCGTGCTGAATACCACGGCCAAGCAGTTGTGGGAATGTCTCGACGAGCCCAAGACGACGGAAGAGCTCGCCGGCGCGTTGCGCGCACGCTTCAGGACGAACGGCGCTGCGGTCGAAACTGATGTGACCGCGGTGATGAACGAGTTGGAAGGTCTGGGTCTGGTTTCACGTGAGGCAGCGGCGTAATTACACAACCAGGGAGCAGTCAATGGAAAAGCAGATGACCGATGTAGTACTCGAGAACGTGGACGCCTCGGCGGAGCAGCCTGTGTATGAAACGCCCCGCGTCACCGTGATGGACGAAGCCGAAGTGTTGAAGGCCTTCCAGTTCACGAGTGCGGCAATCTCGTGGTGGGTGATGTAACACCTGTGAGTGTTTGGGAATTCGGACTCGACGGCCCCCAGATTGAGGCGGGGCCGTCGACCGCGTATCAGATCGGCGACGGCTTTCTCGTTCTTCTCTCTCCGGACAAACCGCTAAATTCACAGTTTCGTCGTCTGTACGGCGGCTGCGCTGTTGAAGCTCGGTCCGCCATCGGACCGTCGGCGGAGTGCGTTGTCGAGCTGCAGGGCGACGTGGCGCAGGTCACCATCCTCACGGCCGACTCCGCCGATCTCGTCGCCTTCATGGAAGCGGCGTTCGGCGATCGCGGGTGTCGTCGCATTGGTGTCGAGAGCAACGGCTGGCAGTCGATGCAGTCCGACGATCCTCCTCTCAACTTTCAGGTCAACAGCAATCGTGTCTCGTTCGCGATCCAAAGCCCGTGGCGACATCTTGCCGCCAACCTCGCGGTCGGTACCGTTATTCGATTGCAGCGCGATGTCGTCTTCATGCATGCCTCGGGCGTCGGCGTCGGGCCACGGCAGCGCGGTGTGATGTTGGTCGGCGCAAAAGGCGCCGGCAAAACCACGACCTCGCTTGGTCTCGCGGCGCGCGGACACGCCTTCTTCGGGGACGAGCTCGTCGGCATCAGGACCGGCACGTGGGAAATGGTTCCCGTGCGGCGCACTATCGCCAAACGCGAAGGGCCGTGCGACAGCGCGCTGGGTGCGGCGCTCGAGCCAGTGCCGATGGAGCGGCGGCGTTACGCCGACGGGCACTGGCGGCGGATGATCGCGCCGAGCGATGCGTTTGGCGGCGCTCCAGGCGCGGCGCCGCTCGATGCGGTCGTGTTTCTCGATGGATTCGGCGACACACCAGCGCTCACGCCCGTTCCGGCGACGATGGCCGCGGCATCGCGGCTGACTCCCGTCGCGAGCACGCTGTGGGGCCAGTCACCGACAGCGCGCATCTTTTCGCTCATGAGGCTGGTGGGAGCCGTTCCGTGCTATTCCTTACGGCTCGGCCCGCCTGATGAGACGTCCTGGCTATTGGAATCCACGTTCAGTCACTGAGGGTCTTTCATGGTCCGTTTGTCGGTTGCTCAGAAGGCCGATGTCGTGGCGACATTCCGGTCGATCTCGGTGTCGCTGATGGAGTTGCTTGCGGAGTGGACGCCGCTGACGCCGGAGCTCGAAGTGAAGCTGCTCTTCGGCCGGCATCTCTACGAGTTCGCGCAGCACGCCGACGCGCTCGGCCAACGCACCTCCGAGCTGCGCGCGGGCATGCACTACACGCGGCCGCCGCGCTCGCCGTACGCGGAAGCGTTCGATGCGTGCCGCGCCAGCAAGACGGCCGGCGAGCGCGTGGCCTGCATCTACGACGCGCTGATTCCCGATCTCGCCGAGCGCTACGCCGAGGCCGTCGCCGACGCCGATCCGCTGCTCGATCAGCCGACGATCCGCATCGTCGATCGCGTGCGGCGCGACCTCGATCGGCTGCTCGAAGAACGGCATGAGATGCTGCGCGGCGTGCAGCTGCAGCAGGTCGACGCGACGTGGCTCGAGGGCCTGCGCGCCAAGTTCAACGCGGCGCGCGATCTTGTAGACTTCCGTCCGGTGAAGGAGATGGCGTCATGACTCCGTGGCCGAAGAAGCGGGTGCAGAGCGTGGAGCTCGCCGACGACCCAGCGCGCGAAGCGTGCTTCAAGGTCGTCAACACCGATGCCGAGATGGAGGAGTGGCACGACATTTCGCTGCAGTCGCGCCGCGAGCGGCTGCACCGGCACATGAACAACGAGCTCGGGGCGCTCGAAATCGCCGCGCAGTGTCTGGTGGATTTTCCGGATTGTTCGTGGGATCTCCGGTTCGCGCTCGCGCGCCAAGCCTCCGACGAGGCACGGCATTCGGCGATACTCAAGCGGCGGATGGAGGAGCTCGGCGGGGTCAAGGGCCAGTTCCCGATCGCGAACTACGAGTGGGGCGTCACCAAGCTGATTGAAACGCTGGCCGGACGACTGGCGGTGCAGAACCGCACCTTCGAGGCCGGGCTGATCGATCTGCTCGGCTCACTGCGCGTGGTGTGGCGCGACGCGGGCGATCAGGTCACCGCCGATCTGCTCGACTCGATCCTCGCCGACGAGATCATGCACGTGCGCTACGCCAATCGCTGGCTGAAGCGCATGACGGAGCAGAACCCGCGCGTGCTCTTGAGCGTGGCGATGGCGGTCCGCTTCCTCCGGCACATCGACAAGTCGCTCGAAGCAAAAGTAGGCGACGTCAACGCCGCCGGGACGACTCTCTCCGAGCAGCGGCTCAGCGCGCCGGCCGTCAATATCGAAGGACGGCTGGAAGCGGAGTTCACCGAAGAAGAAGTGCTCGAAGTGCTGAAGCAGGCGGGATTCCGATCGATCCTGCCGGAGAACCTCAAGGGAGAACGCAATGCAGCCAGCGCAGACCGGACGCAAGCCGGCGTTCGGTAGTCAGCCGGCGCGGGACGCGCGGTTCACGGTGGTCGAGTCGTGGGCCGAGTGCGCCAACTTTCCCGAAGGCCATCCGGAGAGGGCGCTCGAGTTCTTCAATCGCCAGATGAACGAAGAGCTCAATGTGCTGGAGAACGCCGCGCGCAGCCTGGTGGAATTTCCCGACACCGACTGGCAGTTGCGAATGTACCTTGCGCGGCAGTGCAGCGACGAGGCGCGACACGTTTCGACGTATCGACGATTGCTCGAGGAGCGCGGCGGCCGCGTCGGCCAATTTCCGGTGATGAACTTCCAATACCGGATCCTGTCGCAAATCGATCAGCTCGTGGGCCGGCTCGCCGTCCAGAATCGCACGTTCGAGGCCGACGGTCTCGATGCCGCCGTTTTCGGCGCGGAGTCGGCACGCAAGGAAGGCGATTTTCCGCTCGCGCTCGTCTACGAGGCGCAGCAGGCCGACGAAGTGCTCCACGTCCGTTTCGCCAACGACTGGATCAAGGAGCACGTGGCCAAACATCCGATCAGCATGCTGCAGATGGCCTCAGCGATGTCGCGCGCCGCAGAGCAGTTTCAGAAGGTGTTTTCGGGCGGCGGCACCGGCGTGACGAAGTACGGCGTGGACCAGAAGGCGCGCGGCGAAGCCGGCTTTTCCGAGCAGGAGCTGAAGGTGGCCGCCGAGCAGGCGGAGCTGCGGCGGCAGAAGGCCCTGCGCGCGCAAGCGGCCGCCTCCGCCGGATCGTAAGAACTCACCCGGCGTTCGTCCATGGCCGAACCCGCGACCGGCGTCGTCTCGTTGCTCAAGCAGTCGGGCGCCGACATCGAGTCGCAGGTCTGCGGGACGAGCATGATGCCGGTGCTGCCGGCCGAAACTCGCATCCGCATCCGCTGCGGCGGTGAGCCAACCCCAGGCGATACCGTGGCCTATATTTCCGATCACCCACTGATCGCGCATCGCATGCTGTCGCGCGTGCGCCGCGGCCGGCGCGTCTACTTGATGCTGCGCGGCGATGCCAACTGGTTTTGCGATGCGCCGATCGACGAGACGCGCGTGCTTGGCGTCGTCACGGCGTTTCAAGACGGCGCAGTGTGGCGGCCGGTTCCGTCGAACGCTCGCGACAGGTTCGTAGCGCGCGTCGTCACCCGCCTATCCTACTGGTCGATTCTCGCGGGCCTCACGTTTGGCGAACGGTGCGCGTTCCGCGTGTCGCAGGCGATGGCGATCGCGGCGCGCTGGTTCGGACGGTGGTTGCAGCGGCCGCGCGCGCCTCTGACGACGTGACGGTCGGCCATGTGCGGCATCAGCGCCATCTGCGCCTTCGGCTCCACTCCAATCGATGTCGAGCGCCTGAGCAGGATGCATCGTCTCGCCGCGCACCGCGGTCCGGACGGCGAAGGCTGGCTCGCGGTCGATGCCGACTGGCGCACCATCCGGGCGTCGTCTGACGACGAGCTGCGCGCGGCGGTTGGTGGCCGCGCCCTTCGCTTTGCCGCCGCGTTTCGCTGGCTCAAGATCCAGGACCTCGAGCCTGGCAGCGGTCAGCCGATGGGTTCACCCGCCGGCGATCGCTGGGTGCTCTTCAACGGCGAGATCTACAACCATCGCGAACTGCGCGAGCAGCTGATCGCGGCTGGGCGAGTCTTCCGGACCGGCAGCGATACGGAAGTCGTTCTCGTCGCCTACGAGCACTATGGTCTGTCGTGCGTCGAGCGGCTCGAAGGCATGTGGGGCCTCGTCGTGCTCGATCTCGCGCGCCGCCGCGTTCTGATGTCGCGCGATCGCTTCGGCATCCGCCCGCTGTTCTACCGCCGTGAAGGCAGCACGCTGGTGCTCGCATCCGAAGCGAAGCAGATTCTGGGATCGGCGGACGGGCGGCCGCGCGCCAACCGAGCCTCGGTGATCGCCTTTCTGCAGGGACGGCGGATCGACCGTGACGATACCTACTTCGATGACGTGCAGTCGGTCCCTCCGGCGGCGTTTGCCGCGCTCGATCTCACGCGTGAGCCTCCGGCGATTGACTTCACGCCGTATTGGCGGCTCGATCGCGCGCACACCGCGACCCTGACTCGCCACGACGCCTCGGAGCAGCTCGCGCGTCATCTCGAGCGATCGGTCGAACATCAAGCGGTTGCTGCCGTTCCGGTCGGCGCGTTGCTGTCCGGCGGTCTCGACTCATCGGTCGTCTCGTCGTTTCTGGTGGATCTGCGGCGCCGCCAGCGGCGGCCCTCCACATTGATCTCCGTCACCGCGCCGGATGCGACCGGCGCACTCGACGAGCGGCCGTACATGCGGGCGATGGCGGCGGCGCTGCAGGGGGCCGACGTCAACGCGCACGAAGCGCCGATCGACGCGGCCTGGCTGGATCGCGTGATCGATCGCGTGACGTGGCATCAGGAAGAGCCCTTGCCGGGCGTAGCGCTCATCGCGCAGTATCGCGCGTACGAAGCCGCGGCCGCTCAGGGGTTGAAGGTCGTCCTGGAGGGAACCGGCGCCGACGAGCTGTTCGGCGGTTACCCGCGGCACCAGTTTGCGCGGATTCGCGAGCACCTGCATCGCCGGCACTGGCTGACGGCGGCGCATGAGACGGCGGGCGCGCTCGGTCGCAGCCGGCCCTTCCGCGCGTGGACGGCGGCGCATGCGAGCGGATTCGTTCGCCGGCGCGTCTCGCGCGGTCGTGTTAACGTGCCGCCGTGGTTTGGCCCGGCGCTGGTGATGGAACCGGGCCGGGTGGCGCAACCGGCGCCTCCGGCCGGCCTGTCGCCGCTCGCGCGCATGTCGTTCGACGACATCACGCACGGCAACGTGCCGGCGGCGTTGTCGGTTGGGGATCGCAACGCGATGGCGCACTCGGTCGAGTCGAGGGTGCCGTTTCTCGACCATCAGCTGGTCGAGTTTGCGTTTCAGCTGCCGGACGATTACAAAACGCTTGGTGGCGAGTACAAGATCGTCCTGCGGGACGTCGCGCGGCGGCGGCTGCCGCCCATGGTGGCCGAACGACGCGCGCGCATCGGGTTTGGCGCGCCAATTCGCGAGTGGATGCGCGGCCCGTTGCGCTCGCGCATCCAGGAGATGGCCCGCTCGCCGCTGGTCAGAGAAGGCGACCTGTTCGATCCGCGGAAGACGGAGCAGTTCGTCGATGATTTCCTGGCCGGCAGGCACGAAGACGACGGCGCGGTCTGGCGCATGCACGCGTTCGTGCGCTGGATGCAGAGCTATGACGTGGTGATCCAATGATGAACACGGAACTGGGCGCGCCGCTGGCGGGAACGCTGCAGTCGGCGACGCTCAGCGAGCGCCTGCGCAAGCCGTGGATCGAGTCGGCGGCCTTCGATCTGTCGTTTTTCATTCTCTCGCCGCTCATCGCCATTCCGCTGCTGATCGTCTCGCCGACGCCGACGCCGTTGTCGATCGTCTTCGCCTGCATGCTCGGCATCCCGCACTATCTCTCGACGTTCACGTTCTTCTTCTGGGAAGACACCGTGGACGAGCACCGCGCCAAGTGGCCGCTCTTCTTCGGCGTGCCGGCGATCATCGTGCTCTCGATCGGGCTGGCGCTGTTCTTCCGGATTCCGTATGTGGTGCAGATCGTCGTGTACGTGTGGAACGTCTATCACGTCGGCCGGCAAAGCTGCGGGATCCACTCGATCTATCGCATGAGCGCCGGCGTCAAGGATCCCGCGGTACGCTCGGTGGTCAACCCGGCAATCATGTGGACGTCGGCGGCGATGGCGTTCTGGAGCGTCGACACGCATCCGCCGCTGCACTCGATGATGACGATGGTGTGGGACGGCGTGCCGCGCGCGGTGTTCGTCGGGCTGGCGGTGCTGGCGTTCGTGTCGCTGGTGCGTCTCGCCGAGCACCTGCGCCGGCGCTATCGGTCGGCGGAACCGCCGCAGGCGCCGGAGATGCTGTTTCTCGGCACGAGCCTGCTGCTCTTTCATCCCTATCTCTGGATTGCCGACTCGAACATGGCGACGCTGGGGATGCTCGTTGGTCACTTCATCCAGTACCTGGCGATCGTGTGGCTCGTGCATCGCCGCAAGTTCGCGGCGCTGGCGGCGCAGGGGTCGCGGACACTCCTGACGCGCGTCAGCACCAGCCTGCCGCTCCTGCTCGTCGTCCTCGCGATGGTGGGAGGGCTCGCGCTGACCTTCAACGTCGGCTCGCGGCTGCTGGACGTCGTCCCGGCGCAGGCTCTTTACAGCGGTGCGTTTCTCTCGATCGCGCTCGTGCACTTCTATCTCGACGGGCTGTTCTGGGCGATGCGGCGTCCTGAAGTGCGGCGCAGCCTGAGTCCGTATCTGACGGCAGTACGTTGAGCCGGAGTGGAAACGATTAGCGATGGCGACCATCCTTCCAGAAGAACGCGGTTCCAATTGGATCGACGATCTGACCGACGACCAGTGCCTCGAAGTCCTGTGGCTGTATCTCGAGAATCCCGACGAGTTCTTCGCGCGCTATCCCAAGCCGCTGCTCGGGCAGGCGCTGCGCTATGCGCTGCGCGCGGTGTGGGAAGCGCATGGCGACACGCCGCCCGTGCGCGGCGCTTGAAGGTCTTACGCGGGGACTCGCTGCGGATGGACTCGTCGCTGTGCGACTGTGGGACTCGCCGCTGCGCGGCGTTGTGGGACTCGCGGCCGCGCGGCTCGTGGGAGCGCGGGCCCGTAGGCGCGCCGCTACACCCTTGGAGCGAGTACGAGTAGTCGTGAGAGACGCCGAACTGTAGTGGCGGAGCCTCAGCCCCGCCGTCCGACAAGCCGCAACGCGGTGAGTCCAACGGTCCCGCGAGGCGCCGAACGGCGCCGAGTCTCTCGCCCTCTACGTCATGAGCGCGCGCTGAACTTTCCGCGCGTGCAGCCGCGACTGAGTCAGCACGCAGCGGGCGAGGCATCGCGTCAGCACCGCGCCGCCGGCACGCAGCGCATGACGGAGCGCCAGGCCGATTGGCGGCGCGAGTCGTTCAACGGCGCTGACATAGGCGCGGCTCGACGGCACGTCCGACACGACGTGCATGCCTCTCAACAGCTTTCGCGTCTCGAACGTCGAGTGACACATCGTCACCGCCAGCGCATCGACTAGCTCCTCGACGTCGCGACCGACCATCGGCAGTCGCGAGCGCGTGGCAATGACGTAATTGAGCAGCGCTTCCTTCTCGAGCCGTTCGTCCTGCGCTCGCGAGAGGACCGCGTCGAGCGTGACGCGCTGGGTGCGCTCCACGTACGACGCGTCGCGACCCGCCCAGAGCGCGTCGAGATCTTCCCGCCGGCAGCGTTCGGCGGCACGGCGCAGCAGATACAAGTCGCGCAGGCGCACGCGGCGGTTCGAATGATCCAGCGACATGTGCTGTGCGACGTGCCGCAGATGATCGAGCGCGCCGAGCCGGCGCAGCGGCGGCAGATCGGCAAACAGCTCGCTGCGGTCCCAGACCGCGTCGTCCAGTTCTCCACGCAGGCCGGTGCCCTGGTGCAGCTCCAGCGGCATCCCGCTGTCGGTGACGGTCTGCGGCACTCGGTCGCTGTGATAGGGCAGCGACTCCCACCGATCGCGCGCGAGGCCCTCGCTGAAACGCGTAATCTCCTCCTTCGGCAGCAGCACGTCCACGTCCGCCATCGCGATGGGATCGCCGAGCGCGAGGATGCCGCCTTTGAGCACGATCACCGGTATGCCGAGCCGCTCGGCAACACGTGCGACCCTGCGCAGATGCGTTCGCGCCACCGTGATCGGCAACAGCTCCCGCTGGAGAGCGGGGGCGAGCGCGGTGCGACAGCCGTCGCCGACCGGCAGGCCCGCGTGTGCTTGCAGCAGCTGCGAGAGCGGCAAGGCGCAGCGCTCGACGCGAAGAAAGAGCCGCCAGGCGGCCGCGTCGGCGCCGGCCGCGCGCGTCCAGGCGGCGCGATCGACGATGCCGTGGAGGAGAAACGGCTGGACGGCGCGTCGAATCTCGACCGCCCGGGCGATGGTTGAAACTCTCGAGGACACGTGTCTGGAGAATTGGATTGTGCCAGCCACGCCGCTGTAGCGACAATGATTTTCGGCGCGGCCTCGATTGCTCCGCGTGAAGGGATCGTTCGAGCGGATGACGCAGAGCAATGTTACGGGATTCAAACCGGTGGCGTTCATCACCGGCGCCGCAGGACAGCTCGGGAGCGCAATCGCCCGCCGCTTCACGGCGGATTACACAGTCGCGGCATTCACACGCGCCGATCTCGACGTCACCGCCGCCGGCGCCGTGCGGTCGCGGATCGAATCGGCGCGCCCGGCCGTCATCCTCAACTGCGCGGCGCACAACGACGTCGATGGCTCGGAAGATCACGCTGCCGTGGCGCTGAACATCAACGCCATGGCCGTGCGCTCGCTGGCGCGGGCGGCCGAAGCCACCGGCGCGACTCTCGTGCATTACAGCACGGACTTTGTCTTCGACGGCGAGACCGACCGCCCGTACCGGGAGGACGATCCGCCGTCCCCACGCAGCGTCTACGCACAGTCGAAGCTGGTCGGCGAGTGGCTTGCGCGGTCGGCGCCGGCGCATTACGTGCTTCGAGTCGAAAGCCTGTTCGGCGGACCAAACGGTCGCAGCAGCATCGATCGCTTCATCGCCGCCCTGCGCTCGGGCGGCGAGGTCCGTGCCTTCCACGATCGCGTGGTGTCTCTGAGCTTCGTTGACGACGTGGCAAGCGCAACCATGGCGTTGCTGGCCGGCCGTGCGCCCTATGGGCTGTATCACTGCGTCAACAGCGGCTACGACACCTGGCTCAACGTCGCGCGGGAGATCGCCGCGCGGCTGGGCGTCGAGAAGCCCTCGCTGGTGCCCATCTCGGTGCGCGACGTCAAGCTGCGTGCGTCGAGACCGCGCTTTGCGGCGCTCGACAACGCTCGATTGATTGCCGCCGGCGCGCCGATGTCCACATGGCAGAACGCGGTCGCGCGATACGTGGACTCGCTCCGCCCGTAAGGCGCCGCTTCGCGACCCGTAAGACTCGGCGCCCTCCGCGGGCGCGTCTACGGTAGAATTGACCGCTTTTCTCTCATAGGAACCATCGAGTGCCGACGCACGTCGCCAACGCGTCCGTTTCGGCCGTGGACCACCGTCCCGTCCGGAATCGCTACATTCTGCTCGCCGATATCGTGCTCATCGCGATCTCGGCGTGGGGGGCGTACGCGCTGCGCTTCGACTGGCTGTTCACGGACTATCGGCCGGAGTTCCCCATCTTCCTGGCCTGCGTGCTGGTCGTCAAACCGCTCGTCTTTTTTGCTTTCGGCCTATATCAGCGGTTCTGGCGCTACGCCAGCCTCTGGGATCTCGTGGCCATCATTTTTGCCAGCTCGGCGGCGACGATCGTCGTAGCCGTGGCCATGGCGGCCGCCCGTCTCTTCGATCTGTTTCTCGGGTTCCCGCGAAGCGTGGTGCCCATCGACTGGCTGCTGACCATGACCGCCGTCGGTGGCGTGCGCATGAGCGTGCGCGTCCTCGCGGAAATGGGCCGCGACGCGCCGCGCGCGATGCCCTCGGCGCGGCGGGCGCTGGTTGTCGGCGCCGGAAACGCCGGCGTGCTGGTCGTCCGCGAGATGCAGCGCAATCCGCATCTCGGCCTGTCGCCCGTCGGATTTCTCGACGACGACCCGGGCAAGCAGCGCAAGTTCATCCTCGGCGTCAAGGTGCTCGGCGCGACCGACGCCCTGGCCAGATTCGCCCGATCGTCGAACGCGCAGGAAGTGATCATCGCACTGCCGACGGCGCCCGGCACCGTCGTGCGATCGATCGTCGAGCGTTGCCGCGACGCGGAGATTCCGTCGCGCGTCATCCCCGGCGTCTTCGAGCTGATCGACGGCAAGGTGAGCGTCAACCGCTTGCGCAGCGTGGAGATCTCGGACCTTCTGCGTCGCGCACAGGTGCCGATTCACACCACGAAACGCGAGTACATCCACGATCGAACCGTCCTCGTGACCGGCGCCGGAGGCTCGATCGGTTCGGAGCTATGCCGGCAGGTTGCCCGCGATCGTCCGCGGCGCCTAGTGCTGCTCGGTCACGGCGAAAACAGCGTTTTCGACATCAAGTCCCAACTCGCGACCCTGTTTCCTGACGTGGAAATCAGCACGGTCATCGCCGACGTGCGCGACCGCCCGCGCCTCGAGCGGGTCTTCGCGCGTCTCGAGCCAAAGGTCGTGCTGCACGCGGCGGCGCACAAACACGTGCCGCTGATGGAGGACAACCCCGAAGAGGCGATCACCAACAACGTCCTCGGTACCCGCAACGTCGTGGACTGCGCCGTGCGTTTCCGCGTGGACCGTATGGTGATGATCTCGACCGACAAGGCGGTTTCACCCAGCAATCTCATGGGCGCGTCGAAGCGGGTCGCCGAGATGGTGGTACGGCTCGCGGCGCAGCGCCACGGCCGCCGCTTCGCCGTCGTCCGCTTCGGCAATGTGCTCGGCAGCCGGGGTAGCGTGGTGCCGCTCTTCAAGGCGCAGATTGAACAGGGCGGCCCGCTCACGGTCACGCATCCGGAGATGCGCCGCTTCTTCATGACCATTCCGGAGGCGGTGCACCTCGTCCTCGACGCATGCGGTCAGGTAGCGGGCGGCGAGCTGTTCGTCCTGAACATGGGCGAGCCGGTGCGCATCGTCGATCTTGCCGAGGATCTGGTGGAATTGAGCGGCCTCAAGCGCGGCGAGATCCCGATCCAGTTCACCGGCATGCGACCCGGCGAGAAGCTCGACGAACGTCTTTGGGAGAACGGCGCCGTCGTCACACCGACGCAAACCGGCGACGTGCTGCGCGTGCTCGAACAGGACTTCCACCCGACCGTCGATCTCGAAAGCGCGCTCGCCCGCCTGGAAGCCGCCGCGCGCCGGGGCGATCTGCTCGAGATGCAGGCCTCGGTCGCTGGGATCATCCCGACGTTCGTTCCGTCAACGCGCACGGCTTCGACCGCCTAGGCGGGGTCGGTGGCTTCTGGTGGGCCTTCGGTGGGCCTGGGGTGGGCGCGCGCGCTGGCGCACGATCAGTACGTGAGCGCTCGACCCACCTCGGCGGATGTGACACCAAGTAGCGCTAAGCAGCTCTCACGAGCACCGAAGCAGCAAGCACCCAAGGCACTCCAGGCACCCCAAGGCACCCGAGGCACCCGATCAGGATTAGGCAGACGCCGTCTCCTGCAACTCACCGCGAGGGAGCGCGGCTGCGCGGCGCCGGCGGCCGCGCGTGACGTCGTGGACGATGCTCGCGATGGGGGCGACGATCAGCGTCGTCAACAGCACGAGCAGGTAGCCGAGGGCGATTCCTCTTCGCGACACCGCATGTTGCGAGTGCTCTGAATATGGCGACGTGAGGATATACATCCGCGATTCAGGATTGAGATTCTGCGCCGAGAGCTCGGAGGTACAACTGCGAGAGTTGATCCGTCGCCTTGGTGATCACGGCAAGCGCGTTGGCGCTCCGGGCGTTGAACAGGTTGATCAACTCCGTCGACGACGTCCGTGACGAGTTGCCGATGCCATGCAGGGCATCGACCAGACCCTCGTAATACTTGAGTTCCTTGTCTAGCGCCGCCATGCGCTTGCTCTCGAGAATCAGCTCGTCGGTGAGCTTCTGGCGGTATTCGGCCTCGGCCTCCTGCGTGGGCGACGACAGCTGCACCAGACGATCGATGAACGATTCGCTCACCTGCGGAATCACCGCGGCCTCGCCCATGCCCGTCCTGCCGCCAGATTGCCCTCCGCCTTCCACAACCTGATGGCCGCCGCGCGGCGACATGTATCGCGCGAGCGAGTCCTGCAGCGCGGTCGTTCTCGCGGCGGCTTCGTCCTTCTCGAGCTTCGTCTGGAAGGCCTGATTGGACGCGTAAACCGTCAGCAGTCTCGCATTCTTGGTGAGACCCTCTGATCGCACGATGCCGAGCAGCGGTTCGAGGTCGAAGCGGATCGAGTCCTCGAGATTGGCGCGGATCTCGGGGAGCGTAAAGCCGTCGCCGGCGCGAATCGTCAACGCGCCGGGCAGCTTCTCCATTTGAGTGATCGTCTGGATGATGCGCGTGGCCTTGGCGCGAAGCAGGTCGGCGGACACCAGGTAATCGTCGGTGTCGAGACCGGTGCGATTCAGGATCTTGCTCGTCAGGATCGGCACGCGGTAGCGAAGCGCGCCTTTGTTGAGTTCCGCCTGACGCGACCACGCCGCCACCGTGTCGCCGAGCACCTTTTCTGCGACGTCGCGAGGCACACCGGTGAACCGTTCACTGCGCCGCAGGCTCAAATTGAAGGTCGGATCTTTGATCGACCGTCGCTTGTCCTGGAACTCGGCTTCGATGCGCGCGCGATCGACCGGCGTCAGCCGGGTGTCGGCGAGCTTCCCTTGAAATTCGTAAACCAGACGGTCCAGCTCGAAGTTCGATTGCTGGATGAAGAGCCCGTCTTTGAAATCCTTGTACGTGCCGTAGCGCTGCAGATCGTTGGTCCGGTAGACCTCCTGCACAACGGGAGCCCCGACGACCTCTGTCGGGCTGAACGGGTCGGAATTGGGATACTTGCCCTCGTCGGCGCCTTCGAACAGCAGTCGGAACTGAACCGTGCCGATCCGTTCGACCGGCGTCAGCAGCCACAGGGCGAGAACGCCGACAAGGTACACCGACGAAACGAGTCCCAACGCGGCGACGATGACGCGCCGGTAGCGCCACACCGTATCGAAATACGGCTTCAGCGAGATGTCATCCTGCGGTGTTTCGAACGTGGCGCCGCTGGTTCGCTCTTGCATTCGTCCATCCAGTCTGAGTTTCGGTGGAGAAACCTCAGTGTAGATGCGTCGTGAGGGGAAGTCCACTCATGGGCTGCGCTAGCCGCGCGGAATACCTCGTGTATAGTAGGGCGTTCACGCCATGAACGCCGTTGCCCGCCGGCGCCCACCGCCGGCCTGTAAGTGACGGGCACGAAGTGTCGGATTTCCTCAACAATTCACGTCGCGAGGCCTACCAGGAGGAGCTCCTCCTGCGGTTGGACGGAGACCGCCGTGTCAGCCAGCGGTCGCTTGCCAGCGAGCTGGGCATCGCGCTCGGCCTCACCAACCTGCTGGTGCGGCTGCTGGTCAAGCGCGGCTGGGTGCGCATCGTCCGGTTGCAGGCCAATCAGGTTCGCTATCTCCTCACGCCTGCCGGTCTGGCGCAGCGCGCCAAGATCTCACGCCGCAAGCTGCGCGAGTCGATTCGCTTCTACACCGACGCGCGCGATCGGATTCGCGCGCGATTCGACGAGCTCGCCGCCGAGCTCGCGACCAACGGCTCCAGGCGCATCGTGTTCTTCGGCGCCAACCAGCTGGCGGAGATCGCGTGGGTCTGTCTTCAGGGAACCGAGTTCGAGCTCGTCGGTGTTGTCGATGACGAGCCGACGTCGCGCCTGCGCATGGCGCCAGTGCATCCTACCAGTCGGCTTGGCCCCGACAATCTGCTCGCGGGGGAGCCGTTCGACCGATTGATTGTCATGACCTTCCGTGAGCCGGCAGAGATCCGCAAGCAGCTTCGCGCCGCCGGGTTCTCGCCCGATCGTGCCTTCTGGCTGTGACGACGAATACACCACCCGGAGCCCTTGGCAGGCGCCTCGTGATGCTGCGCGCGCTCATGGATCTTTTTCCTGGGCGCGAGCGGGCGCGGCTCGCGGGGATGATGCTCGCCAGCGCAGTGGCCGCGATGTTCGAGACGATCGGCGTCGCGACGATCCTGCCGTTCATGTCGCTCGTGACCAACCCCGGCATGCTCGAGAACTACCCCTCGCTCGTCGGCTGGATGCGATCGCTTGGGGTGACCACGCAACGCGACATGCTGCTCGTGCTCGGCGGCATCACGCTCTTCGTGATCGCGTTCGGCAACGTTGCCGCGGCTCTCAACGTCGCGCTCCTGGAGCGGTTCATCGCGCACACCAAGAGCCGCCTTGCCTCCTCCCTCTTCGCCGGCTACCTCGGCCAGCCGTACGCGTTTCACGTGCGCCGGGATGGCCCCTCCATCCTCAAGGTGCTCGTCGGGGACATGTCGATCGTCGTGTACGAGGTGATCGGGCCACTCCTGATGATCACGTCGCGCACGCCGCTGGCGATCGGGATCCTGATCCTGCTGTTCGTACAGGATCCGTTGCTGTCGCTGAGCGTTGCGGTTCTGCTCGGATCGGCGTACGTCGGCGTGTTCTGGGCGGTCACACGCGCCGAGCGCCAGCTCGGCGCCGTGTTCAATCGTCTCAATCTCGAGCGTCAGCGTGTGGGACAGGAAGCCATCGGCGGGATCAAAGAACTGCAGGGGCTTGGCCGCGAGCAGTTCACGATCGAGCGATATACACGGGCGGCGGTTGGCGCGGCGCGCGCGGAAGCACGTAACCGGACCAACGCACAGATGCCGCGCTACGGGCTGGAGACCATCGCGTTTGGCGGCATCCTGATGCTTTTGCTGATCCAGGTTGCGCGCGGCAACGACGCAAAAGCCATGGTGCCAACGCTGGCGCTGTTCGCGTTTGCCGGCTATCGCCTGCTGCCCGCGCTGCAGTACATCTACGCTGCGGCGCTGGCCCTCCGCTTCTCCATGCCGACGCTCCTCTCCGGCATCCACGAGGATTTCGTGCATGTCGTGCGCACAGCTCCGCGCAGGGACGCCGAGTCGGCGCTGTCCTCGCCGATGCCGTTCGTGTCGGCCATCCGCGTGGAGAACGTCACGTTCGCGTACGAAAGCCGGCCGACGCCGGTGTTGCGCGACGTCAATCTGACAATCACCGCGAACGAGAGTCTCGGGCTCGTCGGGCGGACTGGTTCGGGCAAAACGACGCTCGCCGATCTGATTCTCGGTTTCTATGAGCCGGGCAGCGGGCGGATCACTGTTGACGGCGTGCCGCTGCATGGCGCCGCGGTCCGGCAGTGGCGGCGACGGGTCGGTTACGTCCCACAGCACGTGTTTCTCGCCAATGCGACCGTGACCGAGAACATCGCGTTTGGCCTCGATCCGGCCTCGGTGGACCAGGAAGCCGTGCGCAAGGCGGCGCACCTGGCGCAGGCCGAGGAGTTCATCGTCGGACTGCCCAACGGTTTCGATACGGTCATCGGCGAGCGCGGCATCAAACTCAGCGGCGGTCAGCGGCAGCGGATCGGTATTGCGCGCGCGCTCTACGCCGAACCGGCGCTGCTGGTGTTCGATGAGGCGACGAGCGCGCTCGATGGTCTCACCGAGGACGCTGTGATGGACGCGATTCGATCGCTTCGCGGCGAGCGAACGATCATCCTCATCGCCCATCGCCTTCGCACCGTCGAGGCCTGCGATCAGATTGCGATGCTCGATCAGGGGCGTGTCGTGGCGCAAGGGACCTACGCTTCGCTGCTCGTGTCCTCGGACGCCTTCGCCAGATTCGTTGGCGGCGGCCTGTCGGAAGCATCGGGCCCGCACGCCCGAAGGTTGTGAGTGCCAGCGCAGCGGCCGCCGTCGGGGAGCGTTGTACCGCCACTCCGGTACTTGAAGATGAACGCTGCTCTTCCGTGGAAGTGTCCGACGTGCGGTGCTGACGCCACGCTGCAGTCCGGCCCTGCAGGCCGTTTGCTCTGCGGTGACGGCCATGAATTCGGCGCCGTGGATGGTGTGCTGTGTCTGTGCGAACTAGGGGGATATGCGGACTCGTTCGGACCGCAATGGATCACGTACGGTCAGACGCAGGTCGACAAGTTCAACGGCACCACCATCTCTCGGGATCGCTTTTTCGCTTACACCGGATGGCCTCGCGACTTGAGCGGCGAGTTGGTGCTCGAGGCCGGCTCGGGCTGCGGACGCTTCACCCAGGTGCTGCTCGATGCCGGCGCGGATGTCGTGTCGTTCGACTATTCAGCGGCCGTCGTCGCCAATCGCCGGAACAACGATGGCGCTGACCGGCTGACACTGTTTCGCGGCGACATCTATCGCATCCCGCTCGCTCGAGGAATCTTCGACCGCGTCGTGTGCCTGGGTGTGCTGCAGCACACGCCGGATCCCGCGAAAGCGTTCCACTCGCTCGTCGGCATGCTGAAACCCGACGGCTTGCTGGCCGTCGATATCTATCGTGTCGGTGTCGCACAACTGGCGTCCCCGAAACACGTTCTTCGGATCTTCAGGCGATTCGTGCGGCCGGAGCGAGCGGCGCCGCTCGCCAAACGCGCCGTTCGCGCGCTGCTACCTGCCAAGTCGCTGCTGCGCAGGATTCCGTTTGTCGGCGTCCCGCTCGCGCATCTCGTGGTTCCTGTCGCCGACTATCGAGGCCGGTTGCCGCTCACCGAAGCGCAGGCGCTCGAATGGTCCGAGCTGGAGTTCATCGACGCGATCACTCCGGCGCACGATCATCCCGCAACGCGCCGACAGGTGGAGCAGTGGTGTCTCGACGCCGGACTGGTTGACGTCACGATCGAGGTTGTGTCGAAGGGTGGGCAGTTTGCGATTCGCGGGCGCCGGCCCGGCAGCCCGTCGTCGCCAACCACTCAGTAGCCTGATGTCAACTCGTCCGTGCATCGCGTTCTTTCTGCCGAATCTGGGCGGTGGCGGGGCCGAGCGCAGCATTCTTCGGCTGGCCGACGCCTTCCTCCGGGTCGGTTACCAGGTCCTTGTCATCGCAGCGTCTGCGGAAGGCCCGAATTTGTCGTGGGTGCCCGCCGGCGCCGAGCTCGTCAATCTTCGCGCCGGTCGCATGGCGAAGGCGCTGTTGCCGCTCACGCGCGTGCTGCGGTCGCGCCGGCCGGCGGTCGTCGTCTCGGCGCTCGACGAGGCCAACGTCATCGCCGTGGCGGCACGATGGCTGTCGGGCACCGCTGTTTCGGTCGTGTTGAGTACGCAGGCCGCCCAGTCGGCGTGCGAGGAACATGCGCGCGGGCTGCGCGCGCGCTTCATCCTTCCATGGCTGGTGCGGCGGTTGTACAGACATGCGGATGCGATGGTTGCCGTCTCCCGGGCCGCGGCGGTCGATCTCTCGCGGCTCCTGGGCTTACCGCCCGATCGCGTGATCCCGATTCCCAACCCGGTCGTCGACGAACGCATCGATCGCATGTGCGCGGAGCCGCTCACCCATCCCTGGGTGAAACAGATCGACGACGCGCCGCTCGTCGTCGCCGTTGGACGGCTCGCGCATCAGAAGGATTTCCCTCTTCTCCTGCAGGCATTCGCGCGCGCGCGGCCCTCGGTGCCTCAGGCGCGGCTGGCCATCCTCGGTCAAGGAGAGTTGCTCTCTGATCTCGAATCGCTCGCTCGAGACCTGGATCTCGGAAATGCTGTTCTGTTTGCGGGCTACCAGGAGAATCCTTACGCCTGGATGCGCCGCGCGGATGTGCTCGCGTTGTCGTCAAGGTTCGAAGGGCTCCCAACCGTCGTCATCGAGGGGCTGGCCTGCGGCGCGCGCATCGTCGCCACGGACTGCCCGACAGGGCCGGCGGAGATCCTCGACGACGGCAAGTGGGGGAGCCTTGTTGCGGTTGGTGACGTCGACGGCTTTGCCGCTGCCCTCGTCGCTGCGATTCAAATGGGCAGGTGGCCGGTTCCGCCGGCGGAGGCGCTGCGGCCGTTCACGGAGACGCCGATTGTCGAAGCCTTCGAACGCGTATTTCGTCCACTCATCGCATCCCGCCCAAGCGATTGTTAGCCTTGGCCTCGGCCCTGCAGCGAGTTCTTGTGCGTCCCGTCAGCGCTTGTAATCGGTGGTGAGATCCGTGACGGCCATCAACTCCAACCCGCCGGTCATCGGCGTGAACCGTGTTGCGCTCACGCGGCCGGATCCGCTCGTTGCGCTCAAATGGCTGTCGCCTGCTCTCGCCACCCTCGCGGGCGGTGTCCTGATCGCGATTGGTTCAGGCGAACCCGGAGCGATGGCCGCGGTCTGGCCGATGTTCTTCCTTGCCTTGCTGCTGTCATGGGTCACCGGCTCGGGACAGCGGGTACCGACTTGGACGGGCACCGCCATGTTCGGCATCTGCATACTCGTCGCGGGCGTGGCGCACGTATACCAGACGACGATGTTCGGGAGCGTGTTCGTCACTGGTCCCGACGTGCTGCTCTGGCACGACCTGTCCAAGGATGGCTTTTCGTACTCGCTGCCAATCATCAACGCTCCATATGCGGTGAATGTCTGGCGGGCGATGTACGAGCTTGCAGGGCAACTGGGCCTGGGCGGCGGCCTCTGGGTGGGCACCCTGGCGAACGCGCTGCTCATGGGGATCGTCGCCGTTTTGACCGTCCGCATGGTCGGGATGCTGTTCCCTGACGATCGGCGGCGCGCCAAGCTTGCCGCGCGCCTTGTTCTGAGCTGCGGGATCTTCTGGCTGTTCGGCGGCATGCTGATGCGCGACTCGTTCGCCGTGCTCATTCAGCTGGCCGTCGTGATGACGATCGTGCACCTGCTGCTCGGCCGGGTGACGCTGGTTCGCCTCCTCACTCACGCGCCGCTGATTATCCTCGCGCAGCAGTTGACCTACGGAATCCGCCTCGAGATGCTCGCAACTTTTCCGATCATGTTCGTACTCGCCGCCGTGGCGTGGGGCATCCAGGGACGCGGGTTGCGCCGGCTTGCGCCGCTGCTGCTCGTCGGAATCGCCGCCACCATCGTCGGAGCATCGGTGTTTGGCTGGATGTCGTTCACGCTGCAGATGTCGCAGCAGGCATATCTCTCGGTGATCACCGACCTCGACGCCGGCGGCGGCGGGCTGGGCTACCGGCTGGTGGTTTCACAACCGCTCCCGATCCGTGTCTTGACGGGTCTGGTCTACATGCACCTGTTTCCAATCCCGCTCTGGTACGGCTTCAGCTTCTCGCAGTGGGATTATTACTGGCTCAAGAGCATTGCCGCTGTTTTCATCGTGGGCGTCACGCCCCTGGCGGCGCTGGGATTCCTGCGTGTCGTGCGGCCCGCGCTCAAAGGTGCGCGCGGCATGGCGGCGCTGATGTTCCTCGCGCTGTATTGGCCGACGATGGTTGCGGCGGTGGCGGCGACGAGCCTCGAATCACGGCACGTCGGTCAGTTCATTCCGGCGCTGATCGTCCTGGCGGTCGTTCCCGATCTGCACGTGCCTGCGGATCGTCGCGACTTTCGCCGCCTTGCGGTGCTCTGGTACGGCGGCGTCGTGCTGATTCATCTCGCCTGGTTGACGCTGCGCTAACTACCGATGTGCGGGATCTGCGGTATCAGGAGCGATGAGGCGCCGGCGCCGCTTGCCGCCAGGCTCGACGGGATGCTCGGCACGCTGACCCATCGCGGCCCCGACGCGGGCGGAACGTTCGTCGGCGACGGTATCGCGCTGGGCCACCGCCGCCTGAGCATCATCGATCTCTCGGAGCGCGGCGCGCAGCCGATGACGGATGCGGTGATGGAGGCGACCGTCAGCTACAACGGCGAGATTTACAACTTCCGCGAGCTGCGCCGGGAGCTGGAAGGAAACGGGCACACGTTTCGCGGCCATTCCGACACCGAGGTGCTGCTCGCGGCGTACCGCCAGTGGGGGCTCGAGGGCTTGCGCCGCCTCGAAGGGATGTTCGGCTTCGCGCTCTGGGACACGCGGGCGCGGCGACTCGTGCTGATGCGCGATCGGCTGGGGATCAAGCCGCTGTTTTACGCGTGGGCCGGCGACCGGTTGTACTTCGGGTCGGAGATCAAAGCGCTCCTCGCCGGCGGCGAGATCGATCGCCGTGTCGACGACCAGGCGCTCGCCGAATATCTCTGGTACGGCAACGCCTTCGAGGAGCGAACGATCTTCCAGTCGGTGCGCGCCGTGCCGCCCGGTCACTGGCTGATCGTGGACGAGCGGGGCTCGCGGCTCGCGGCCTGGTGGCGGATCGAGGAGTGGCTCGACGAGCCGGCGCCGCGCACCAAGGAGGATGCGGCAGTCGCGGTGCGGGACGCAGTTGATGCCGCGGTCGCGCGTCAGCTGGTGAGCGACGTGCCCGTCGGCCTCTTTCTGAGCGGCGGCGTGGACTCGTCGTCTATTGCGGCCTCCGCGGTTCGCGGCTCGAGTCGGCCGCTGCAGAGCTACGCTGTCGGCTTCGACTTCGAGGACATCAACGAGCTCCCCAAGGCGCGGCGTGTCGCCGATTCGCTCGGCCTCGATCATCACGAGCTCACCGTCCGCGGCGTCGATCTCGAACACGTGCTGATCGATCTGGCTCGCGCGCACGACGAGCCCTTTGCCGACGCCGCCAACATTCCGCTCTTCCTGCTCGCACGCGAGCTGCGCGGTCGGCTCAAGGTCGTTCTTCAGGGTGACGGCGGCGACGAGATGTTTGCCGGGTATCGCCGCTACCTGATTCTGCGGCATGCGACTGCGTGGCGTTGGTGGCCGCGCGCGCTCACGCCGCTCGCTCGCCGCGCCGGCAGTCCGGGATTGCGCCTCGCGCGCATGGGCGCCGCCGCCGGCCACTCCGATCCGGCGATGCGCATGGCGCTGCTGCTCACACTCGAAACGATGGACGAGCCGCCGACGGCGTTCTTCGCCCCGGCGACCCGCACGCGGCTCGAAGAGCAGTGCGATCCGTTTCTCGCCTATCGCAACTGCGCCGAGCGGTTTCGCCAGGCGGATCCCGTCAATCTGATGCTGCTGACCGACATCCATCTTCAGCTCGCGTCGCAGTTTCTGCCCAAGGTCGATCGCGCGACGATGGCGCATGGGCTCGAGGCGCGCGTGCCTCTGCTCGACGAGCGCGTGGCCAAGCTGGCCGTGAGCCTGCCCTCCACGTTCAAAGCCAACGGCAGCGGCAAAAAAATCGTGCTTCGCGATGCGATGCGCGAGCGGCTCTCGACTGAAGTGCTCGACAGCCCCAAGACTGGTTTCGGCGTCCCCTACCAGCAATGGCTGCGCGGCAGCTTGTACGGCATGGCGCGAGAAACGATTTTCTCATCGGCGTTCGCGCAGCGATTCGAGATCGATCGCGCGCGGATCGAGTGCGCTTTCGAGCAGCATCGGTCGGGAACGCGGGATCGGGGATTCGTCCTCTGGAAGATGTTTCAGCTGGCGCTGTGGTCGACTTACGTCAATTGAAGAGCGGACGGCGCGCGCGCCTGTTGTTCGTCGGTGCGTTTCCGCCATTCGATCGCGAGGTTTTCGGCGGACAGGTCACGGCCTGCCGCAGCCTGCTGCAGTCGTCGCTGCCGCTGCGCTTCGACCTCGACCTGATCGACAGCACGCAGATCGCCAACCCGCCGCCGGCGTTGCCCATTCGCCTGCTCCTCGCGCTGCGCCGCTTCGCGCGCTTCGCCCGTGCCTTCGAGCGCCGCCGTCCCGATGCCGTGCTGCTGTTCGTGGCGGTGGGCATGAGCCTCGTCGAGAAAGGCCTCATGGCATGGTATGCGCGCTTTCGCGGGGTGCCCGCGCTGATGAGCCCGCGCGCCGCGCCGTCGATGTACGGCGAGGGCGGCGTCTGGTTCACGCGCGCGCTGACGCGGCTCGCGTTTGGCGGCGTCGCCGGCGTCATCTGTCAGTCGGCGACATGGCGCCGGTTTGCGATCTCGACGCTGCACTTCGACGAGTCGCAGACGCACGTGATCGCCAACTGGACTGCGACGCCAGAGCTCGTTGCGATCGGCCGCTCGCGATCGTGGCCGAGGCACGGCGACACGCGTCTACTCTTCGTCGGGTGGGTTGATAAAGAGAAGGGGATCGCCGAGCTTCTCGACGCATGCCGGGTACTCCGCCAGCGATTCCGCTTCACGCTCGACATCGCGGGGGAGGGCAACTATCTGTCCCAGGCGCGCGAGTTCGTTGCCGCCAACAACCTTTCTGAAACGGTGCGATTTCATGGATGGGTTCTCGAGCCGACGCTCCATCGTCTGCTGGCGGCGTCCGACGTGTTCGTGCTGCCCTCGTGGGCCGAAGGGCTGCCCAACGCGATGATCGAGGCGATGGCCGCGGGCCTCGCCGTGGTCGTGACAGGCGTCGGCGGGATCCCCGCGGTGGTCACCGCCGGCGCCAACGCGATCGTCGTGCCGCCGCGCGACCCCGAGTCGCTCACGGCTGCGATTGCCGATCTGCTCGACAATCGCGACGAGCTCGCCCGCATCGCGGCCGGCGGCGTGCAGCTGGCCGGCGAGCGCTTCTCTGTGGAGCCAGCCGTGGAACTGATCGAAGCTGCGGTTCTCGGCGCGATTGCCCAGACGCCGGCGCGCGCCCGCGAGGCGGTGAGCTGAAAGTGATGCCTGTGCGCCCGGGGATGACCCGCTAGATGTGCGGCATCGTTGGATTCCAGGGCTCGTTCGATCGCCCGCTGCTGCGGGCGATGACCAACGCGGTCGCGCATCGCGGGCCCGACGGCGAGGGAATCGCCATGCTGCCGGTCGAAGGCCGGACGATGACAGGGCTCGGGCACCGGCGGTTGTCGATCATCGATCTGTCTGACGCCGGACGGCAGCCGATGACGGCGTGCGCCGACGCCGGCGGTGGCATGCTCGAAGGGCTGACGCTCACCTACAACGGCGAAATCTACAACTACCGCGAGCTGCGCGACGAGCTCGCCCGCGACGGACACAGGTTCAAGACGAAAACCGACTCAGAGGTGCTGCTCCATCTCTACGAGCGCGACGGGCTCGGGATGCTGGAGCGCCTCAACGGCATCTTCGCGTTCGCCTTGCACGACGCGCGGCCCTCTGGCCAGCCAGAGGGCGTCGATCGCGGCGCGCTGATCGTCGCGCGCGACCCGCTCGGCGTGAAGCCGCTCTACTACGCGCAGACGTCGCGCGGATTTCTCTTCGCCTCCGAAATCAAGGCGCTGCTGCACGATCGCGAGCTGTCACGAGCGCTCGATCCGGTGGCGCTGCACCATGTGCTGGCGTATCTCTGGACGCCCGCGCCGCGGACGGCGCTGGCCGCCGTACGCAAGCTGGAACCGGGCGCGGCGATGCTGGTGCAGTGCGGCAGGGTCGGTAAGACGTGGTCCTACTATCGTCCGCCGGCCGACGGCACCACGCGTGCGGATTCGGAAGCCGTCCTGACGCAGGAGCTTGCGGCCCGGCTGCAGACCGCCGTCGAGCGTCAGCTCGTCTCCGATGTTCCCGTCGGGGCGTTCCTGTCAGGCGGCCTCGACTCGAGCGCGATCGTCGCGATGATGCGGCGGGTCAACCCGGCCGCCCCGATCACCTGCTTCGGGATCGGGCTACGAGACGATGGTGACCTTGACGGCAACCCGGCCGACCTGCCGTACGCGCGGCGCGTGGCCGAGCACCTGAACGTCGATCTGCAGGAGATCGAAATGGATCCGTCGGCCATCGATCGGCTGCCCGAGATGGTGGAACTCCTCGACGAGCCGCAGGCCGATCCCGCGCCGATCAACGCGCTGATGATCTCGGAGCGTGCGCGCGCAATGGGCATTCCTGTGCTGCTCTCGGGCGCCGGCGGCGACGATCTCTTCGGCGGCTATCGCCGGCACGTGGCGCTGATGTTCGAGCGGCGATGGAGCTGGCTGCCGCAGGCGGTGCGCGGCGGCGTTCAGAGCGCCGCGGCGGCGGCGGCCAGCGGCCAGGCAGGCGGGCAGTCACATCAGGCGGTGCGCCGGCTGTCGAAGATGTTTGCCTACGCCGGGCTCGACGAAGAGCGCCGGTTAGTGTCGTATTTCTGGTGGAGCACCGAGGGTGTGCGGCGGGCGCTGTACTCCGGAGATTTTGCGCGCGCGCTGGCTGATGTCGATACCGCAACGCCGCTGCTCGAGACGCTCGATCGAATTCCGGACGAGCGCGACCCGCTGCAGCGGATGCTCTATCTCGAGACCCGCCACTTTCTCGCCGACCACAACCTCAACTACACCGATCGCGCGGGAATGGCCGTGGGCGTGGAGGTGCGTGTCCCGCTACTCGACCTCGATCTGGTGCGCTTTGCCGGTCAGGTCCCGTCACGGATGAAGGTCCAGGGGCGAACGAGCAAGGCGATCTTCAAGCGTGCGATGGAGCCGTATCTGCCGCGCGAGGTGATCTATCGCCCCAAGACCGGGTTCGGCGCGCCGCTGCGCCGCTGGCTGGCGCGCGAGCTGAGGCCGATGCTCGACGAGACCCTCTCTCCGGCATCGCTCGCGGCGCGGGGTTTGTTCGATCAGGCCGCGGTCGGCAGACTCGTCGCACTCGATCGCGCCGGCCGCATCGACGGCAGCTATACGCTCTTTGCGCTGATGTGCATCGAGCTCTGGTGCCGCCGGTTTGTCGATTGAGGAAGATGACGCATCGGACCTCTTCGTGAAGCAGATTCTCCAGTCGCTCGAAGGCCATCCCACGCTCGCCGACGTGCCGATCCCGGCGGCGTCAGGAGTGGCGCTGGTCGTGGAAACGCGCGCGACCGTCGTCTCGGCGGGCACCGAGCGGATGCTCGTCGAGTTTGGCAAGAGCAGTCTGCTCGCCAAGGCGCGGCAGCAGCCGGAGAAAGTGCGCCAGGTGCTCGACAAGGTGCGCACCGATGGTCTCGCGCCGACGATCGAAGCAGTGCGCGCCAAGCTCGCCTCGCCGATTCCGCTCGGTTACTGTCACGCGGGCATCGTCCGGGACGTCGGATCGCGGGCGCGACAATTCGCTGTCGGCACGCGCGTCGTCACCAACGGTCCGCATGCGGAGTTCGTCTCGGTGCCGTGGACGCTCGCCGCGCGCATCCCCGAAGGCGTGTCGTTCGAGGCGGCGGCGTTTACGCCATTGGCAGCGATCGGCCTGCAGGGAGTCCGACTGGCTGCGCCCACCCTTGGCGAGACCGTGGTCGTGTATGGGCTCGGTCTCATCGGACTGCTCACCGTACAACTCGCGCGCGCGGCAGGCTGCCGCGTCGTCGGGATCGACCCGGTGGGCGATCGTCGCGACCGGGCACGCGCAATGGGCGCCGACATCCTGAGCACCGACGATCCAGCGATACTGCCGGAAGCGGTGCGCGAGCTGACAGGCGGCGTTGGCGCGGACGTCGTGCTGCTCACGCTCTCGACGTCATCCGACGAGCCTTTGCACCTCGCCGCCGAGATGAGCCGCAAGCGGGGCCGTCTCGTGCTGGTGGGCGTTTCCGGCCTCAACCTGCGGCGTGCCGACTTTTACAAGAAGGAGCTCTCGCTGCAGGTGTCGTGCAGCTATGGCCCCGGACGCTACGATGCCGAGCACGAGCAGCACGGCGTCGACTACCCGCTGGCGTTCGTGCGCTGGACCGAAGGGCGCAACTTCGCGGCGGTCCTGCGTCTGATGGAAGAAGGGCGGCTCGATCCGCTGCCGCTCGTCACGCACCGCTTTCCCTTCGCTGACGCATTGTCCGCGTATGAGCTCGTCACCAGCAGCGATCCCGGCCTCGGCATCCTGCTGCAGTATCCCGAGCACGATGCCGGGACGCTGGCCACGGGACGGCTCGTCGAGCGTTGCGCCGTCACACCCCGCGGTTCCGCGGGCGTCGTCGGTTGCATTGGCGCAGGCAACTTCGCGTCGCGCATGCTGATCCCGGCGTTCGCCAAGGCCGGCGCCGCGCTGCGCACGATCGTCTCGTCCGGGGGCGTGTCGGGAGCGATCGCCGGCAGCGCCCACAACTTCGCCCGGGTCGCCAGCGAAACGGATGCGGTTCTCGGCGACTCGTCGATCGACATCGCCGTGATCGCGACGCGCCACGACTCGCACGCGTCGCTCGTGCTCGATGCCCTGCGGGCCGGCAAGCACGTCTTCGTGGAGAAGCCGCTGGCGCTGCGCGAAGACGAGATCGACGCGATCGAGCACGCGCTGGCGACAAACGGACGTCTTCTTGCCGTCGGCTTCAATCGACGGTATGCGCCGCTCACGCTCGAGGCGCGCCGCGCGCTGGGCTCGCGGGTGGGCCCTCTCGCAGTGGTGATGACCGTCAACGCCGGGGCGCTGCCCGACGATCACTGGACCAGGCATCCGGAGATTGGCGGCGGCCGCATCATCGGCGAGGGCTGCCACTTCATCGATCTCGCCCGCTGCCTCGTCGGCCATCCGATTCTCGACGTCGAGGTCGTGGCGGCGCGAACCAGCAACGCGCCATCGGTTGAGGACGTGTCGAGCATTCACGTGCGGTTCGACGATGGGTCGTGGGCCGCGATTCATTACCTGGCCAACGGCAATCGTCAGTTTCCGAAAGAGCGCGTCGAGCTGTTCTGGGACGGCAAGACGGTGCGCATCGACAATTTCCGCCGCCTCGAAGGTTGGGGCGTGCCGAGCCAGGGCCGATGGCTGGGCGGCCGTCAGGACAAGGGACATCAGGCACTGGTCGAGGCGTTTGTGAGAGCCGTTCGCGAAGGAACGGCGCCGCCGATTCCATCCGCCGAGCTGTTCGAAGTCAGCCGGTGGGCCATTCGTGCCGGGCGGGCGGCAGCCGGTCTTCGCACGTGATCCCGCGCCGCGAATCGGTCTCGCGCACTTGAAGCCGGCGCTGCTCTGGATCAACCAGTTCGCCGTGCTGCCGCAGGACGGCGGCGGCACGCGGCATTTCGAGCTGGGGCGCGAGCTGGCGCGCCGCGGGTGGACGGTCACGCTGTTCGCGTCGGATTTTCATCTTCACAAGCGCGGCTACACCCGGCGCCGTGACGCTGCGTCGAAGGCGCCCGTGGTCGAAGTGCTGGACGGCGTCAACATCCAGTGGCTCTGGGCCGCACCCTACGAAGTGAACAACTGGCGGCGCGCGTGGAACTGGCTCACATTTGCCGGCTCGGTGCGGCGGGCGGGAACGGCGCTGCCGCGTCCCGACGTGGTGATCGGGTCGTCGCCGCAGCTTTTCGGGGCGCGTGCGGGCGCGGCTGTCGCCGCAGCACATCGTGCGCCGTTCGTCTTCGAGGTGCGCGATCTCTGGCCCGAGAGCTTGCTCGCCGCCGGCGGTGCGCCCGGCGTGGCGTATCGCGTGATGGATCGCGTGGCCGCGCGGCTCTACGCCGGCGCCAACCGGATCATCGTTCTTGCGCGCGGCACCGGCGAGTATCTCGAACGGAAGAAGGGCGTGCCGGCGGAGAAGATCGTTCACGTCCCCAACGGCGTGGACGTTGACGCCGTGCAGCCGCGCGCGACGGAAAGCTCGTCATCACGGCCGTTCACGTTGATCTACGCCGGCGCGCATGGACCGGCGAACGGCCTCGAGGCCGTGCTCGAGGCAGCGGAGCAGCCGGGCATTCGCGACAGCGTGCGGTTCGTGCTGGTCGGTGATGGCCCGGCAAAGGCCGACTTGCAGAGGCAGGCTGCATCGCGGGCGCTCGACAACGTCGAATTCAGGCCGCCGATCGGCAAAGATCGACTCGTGTCGATGTTTCACGAGGCCGACGCCGGGCTTATGCTGCTGCGCGACGCCGAGCTGTTTTCGTTTGCGGTGAGCCCCAACAAACTGTTCGACTACACCGCCGCCGCGCTGCCCGTCGTCTGCAATGTGCGCGGCGAAGTGGCGCAGATGGTGGCGAGCGCCGGCGCCGGCGTGCAGGCACGCGACAGCAGCGGACGCGCGCTCGCCGCCGCGATTGCAGATTTGCGGCAGCGCCCAGCGGCCGAGCGTGCCGCGATGGGCCGCAGCGGCCGCGCCTGGGTCGAGCGCGAGCATAGCCGCGGCGTCCTCGCCGAGCGTCTCGACGCGGCGCTGCGCGAGCTCATCGATCGATGATGCATTGGTACCGCGCGGCGTCGATTCTCGCGCGCACGTTTGGCTGGCGCGGACTGCGTCGTCGGAGCGTGCACGAATTGCGGCGCCACGCCGGGCGCTTCAAGAGACGAGCCTCGGAACGAAAACTGCCGGCTCACGGACCACCAGCATCGATTTACAACCGGCCGGGCGACTGGTCGTCGATCCCGCGCGCGATTCGTGAACGCGCGATCGAACGCGGCACGCGCGTCACGGCCGGCTGGTACGAAGCCTACGGTCACGATTGGCGGTTGCTGCCCGAAGGCACTGCATGGCATTGGTATATCGCCGCCGGCAACGCGTTTTCGCTGTCGCCGTGGTGGCGCGTGCCACATTACCCCGCGGGTAGAGACATCAAGGACGTCTGGGAGCCCGGACGTTTCACCTGGGTCTACGATCTGATCCGCGCCCACTTCCTGACCGACGAACGGACCTACGCGCTCCACTTTTATCGCCGGCTTGCCGATTGGCACCGCGCGAACCCGCCTTTTTCCGGCCCGCACTGGGCCTGCGGCCAGGAGACCGCCATTCGCGCGCTCGCGATCCTGCACGGAGAAGCGGCGCTGCCACAGCCGGCCGCGAGCCGGCAGGAAACACTCGACGAGGTTCAGACGGTATTGATCGCCTCCGCCGAGCGCATCGACGATGCCATCGGATACGGGTTATCGCAGCGCAACAACCACGGCATCTCGGAAGCGGCTGGCCTCGTCCACTTGGGATCGCGGTTGCGCGGCATCCATCCGCAGGCCGATCGCTGGCTCGCGCGCGGCCAGAGCTATCTCGAAGAGCAGATCCTCGATCAGGTTGCCGACGACGGTTGGTACGCGCAGCATTCATTCACCTACATGCGCCTTGCGCTCGAGCAGGCACTGCTCGCTCACCGTGTGCTCCTGACGCAAGGTCGCTCGCTTTCTCTGTCGGCGTTGGACCGGCTGCAGCGCAGTCTCGACCTGCTCACGTTCGTCGCCGCCGCCGAGACCGGTCACGTACCCAATCACGGCGCCAATGACGGCGGGCGCGCCGTTGTCTACTCGTCAACCGAGTACCGTGACTTTCGTCCGCTGCTCACGCTCGGTGCGATCGTCCTGCAGCGCAGCCTGCCCGCGGACCTTGCGCCGGACGCCGAAACGATGACGTGGCTCGGTCAGACGTCCGTGCAACGCGCGCCGGCGCGGGGCGATGGCGTTGTGTCGGGCCGATCGGGCTGGGCAGCCGCGCGCACCGGTGATGCGTTCGTGTTCGTGCGTGCAGGGTACGTACACACATCGGCCGGCCCATCTCGATCCGCTGCACGTCGACGTTCGATTCGGTGCGCAGGA
This sequence comes from uncultured Acidobacteriota bacterium, assembly GCA_963807105.1. Lineage (GTDB taxonomy): Bacteria > Acidobacteriota > Vicinamibacteria > Vicinamibacterales > UBA2999 > DASPWV01. The sequence goes on from CAWEAM010000006.1 coordinate 370,699, forward strand.
GGTGGTCGTCGATCCCGGTTCGTACGCCTACAACGCCGATCCGCCCTGGAACAACGCGCTCGCGACGTCCCTCGTGCACAACGGACCGGTCGTCGACGATCGTGAGCCTGCGACTCGTGGACCGCGATTTCTCTGGTATTCGTGGCCGGCCGCCGAAATTCTGCACGCGCGTATCGACAAGGGCCGCGTCGAGATCGCGGCGCAGCGTCCAGGCGAGGTGCGGCGCGATATCACGGCGACGCCGTCGGCCGTCACCGTTGCGGACACACTCTTGAATCCCAACGCACTTACGCTGCAGGTGTCATGGCTGCTTCATCCGCAGATCCGCGACACCGATGCGGTGACGATGGAAGGGGACGTCGGCATCGCCGCGCGCGAACGCGTGATCGACGGATGGTTTTCGCCGACCTATGCGCTGCGGCTGCCCAGCCGCGTGCGCCGCGTCCGCCGTGAGGGCATGCTGGCAAAGACACCGATCGTGACTCACATCTACAACCGTGCTGTTCACGTGCGCGTCATGGCGAACCGATGACGCCGTCGCCGCGCGTGTATCTCTCGCCGCCGCACATGTCTGGAGACGAGGAGCGTCTCGTGCACGAGACGTTCGCGTCCAACTGGATCGCGCCGCTCGGTCCACAGGTGGACGCCTTTGAGCGCGAGTTTGCCGTGGCCGTCGGTTCGCAGCATGCGGTAGCGCTCGCCTCGGGCACGGCGGCGATCCATCTTGCGCTGCTCGTCGGCGGCGTCGGCGCCGGCGACGAAGTGGTGGTCAGCACGCTGACGTTCTCCGGCAGCGTCAATCCGATTCGCTACGTCGGCGCGACGCCGGTGTTCGTCGACAGCGAGCGCCAGTCGTGGAATCTCGATCCGGCTTTGCTGGAAGAGACGCTCCGCGCGCGCATGCGGGCTGGCAAGCGTCCGGCGGCGGTGATCGCGGTGCACTTGTATGGACAGAGCGCCGATCTCGATCGGATCGCCGCCGTCTGCGGCGAGCTCGACGTGCCGCTGATCGAGGATGCCGCCGAATCGCTCGGCGCGCGCCACGGAACGCGCCATCCTGGCACGTTCGGCGTGATGGGTCTGTTCTCGTTCAACGGCAACAAGGTGATCACCACCTCCGGCGGCGGCATGCTGGTGACCGACGATGCCGCCCTGGCGGCACACGCCCGCAAGCTGGCGACCCAGGCCCGAGAGCCGGCGCCGCATTACGAGCATCGCGAGATTGGCTTCAACTACCGCCTCTCGAATGTGCTGGCGGCGATCGGCCGCGCGCAGCTGAACGTGCTCGACGCGCGCGTCGAAGCCCGTCGCTGCAACTTCGCGACTGCTACTGCGCCGCGCTCGGGTCGATTCCCGGCCTGGAGTTTCAGCCCGAGGCGCCGTGGGGCCTGCACTCGCGATGGCTCACCTGCGTGCTGGTGCGTCCCGATCGGTTTGGCGTCGATCGCGAGGCGATTCGCGTCGCGCTGGAGGCGGCCAACATCGAGTCGCGTCCTCTCTGGAAACCGATGCACCTGCAGCCGGTGTTCGCGGAGTGTGAATCGGTTGGCGGGGCGGTGGCTGAAGACCTGTTCCGTGATGGCCTGTGCCTCCCATCCGGTTCGAATTTGTCCGCACACGATCGGGAGCGCGTCATCGACATCATCCGGGGGCTGCACAGATCGCGATGAGTGAGGGCGCCCGCACGCTGCTCCACGTCGTAGGCGCGCGTCCGAACTTCATGAAAATCGCGCCCCTGCTGCGCGCGGCGCAGAGCGAGCCCGGCTGGACCAACGTGCTCGTGCACACCGGGCAGCACTACGACGAGGGGATGTCGGCGTCGTTCTTTCGTGACCTTGGCATTCGCGAGCCCGACGAGTCGCTTGGCGTCGGCTCGGGCTCGCACGCCGAGCAGACCGCGAACGTGCTCACGGCGATCGAGCGGGTCATCGAGGAGCGCCGGCCCGATCTCGTGATCGTCGTCGGCGATGTGAACTCGACGCTCGCGGCGGCGCTGGCCGCGGCCAAGATGCAGGTGCCGGTAGCGCACGTCGAGGCAGGACTGCGCAGCGGCGATCGGCGGATGCCGGAGGAGATCAATCGCATCCTGACCGATCAGCTAGCGGCTCTGTCTGACGCCGAGCCGCGAGGCCGCGGATCAATCTCCGTCGCGAGGGGATCGGCGAGTCGCGCATTCACTTCGTCGGCAACATCATGATCGACACGTTGCTACACATGCTGCCACGGGCCGAGGCGCTGTCGCTGCGCGAGGATCTCAACCTCGAGGGGCGTAATTACCTGCTCGTCACCCTCCACCGACCGTCGAACGTGGACGACGCGGCTCAACTCGAAGAGATTCTGGCGGCGCTACGTGAACTCGCGGAGGAGCGTCCGGTCGTGTTCCCGATCCACCCGCGTACGCGCAATCGCGTCGCCGAATTCGGCCTCGACCTCGGACCGATTCGCGTGCTCCAGCCGGTGGGGTATCTCGAGATGCTGCACCTGCAGCAGCAGGCCGCGCTGGTGCTGACCGATTCAGGCGGCATTCAGGAAGAAACGACGGTGCTCGGCGTCCCCTGCCTGACGCTGCGCGATACCACCGAGCGGCCGATCACGATCGAGATGGGCACCAACCGTCTCGTCCCGGAGCGGACGCGCCGGCACATCCTCGACGCCGCACGCCTGTCGCTCAACGGACATCGAACCCCGCGTCAGCCCGAGGGCTGGGACGGAAAGGCCGCCGATCGCATCGTCGCCGTTCTGCGACAGGCGCTGTAACCCGACGCCGTGACCACGACTACGCCTTCTGCCAACCAGCCTCCAGTGAGCCCTGATGTCGTGACCGGTCGTGTCGATGCCAGCAAAGCCGCCGTTCGCGACTTCTGGAACGACGCGTCATGCGGCGAGGTCTACGCGCTTGGTGCTGACGCCAAGGCGCAACTGCTGGCGCAGGCACGGGCGCGATACGCGCTCGAGCCCTACATCCTGGAGTTCGCGCGCTTTGCCGACGGCGGTGGCAAGGACGTGCTCGAAATCGGCATTGGCATGGGCGCCGATCATGCGGAGTGGGCGAAGGCGCGGCCGCGAACGTTGACCGGTGTCGATCTCACGCCTCGCGCGGTGGAGTTCACGCGCGCGCGACTCGCGTACGAAGGGCTGTCGTCTGACGTGCGGGTGGCGGACGCCGAGAACCTGCCATTTGGCGATGCTTCGTTCGATCTCGTCTACTCGTGGGGGGTGCTGCATCACAGCCCGAACACAGCGCAGGCGCTGCGCGAAGTCCACCGCATCCTCAGGCCAGGCGGCAGGGCGCGCATCATGGTCTACCACACGCACTCGCTCGTGGGATACATGTTGTGGATGCGGTACGCGCTGCTGGCGGGCAGGCCGACGAGGTCGCTTGCCGACATTTACGCACATCACCTGGAGAGTCCAGGCACGAAGGCGTACACGCTCGACGAAGCGCGCGCGATGCTCACGGGGTTTCGCCAGGTGAATGTCCGATCCCAACTGTCTTTCGGCGACCTGCTCGAGGGCGCGGTCGGACAGCGGCACGGCGGCTGGCTGCTGAGCACCGCGAAGCAACTGTGGCCGCGATGGCTCATGCGACGGGCGTTCGCCGGCCATGGACTCATGTTGCTGATCGAGGCGGAGAAGTAACGGCGGACCAGGCACGCGACGCGCATGTACCGACGCTTCGGCAAACGGATTTCGGACATCGTATTCGCATCGCTCGGGTTGCTCATCACGTTCCCGGTGATTGCGATTGCGGCGCTCGGTTTGCGGATCGCCATCGGCGCGCCGGTGCTCTTCTGGCAGGAGCGTCCGGGCCGCGCGGGAAAGCCGTTCCGGATCGTGAAGCTCCGAACCATGCTGAACAGCACCGACGCGTCGGGGCGGCTGCTCCCTGATGCCGATCGGCTCACGCCGTTTGGCCGCTGGCTGCGCAGCACGAGCGTTGACGAGCTGCCGGAGCTCTGGAACGTGCTCCGCGGCGACATGAGCGTCGTCGGACCGCGGCCGCTGCTGATGAAGTATCTCGATCGCTATTCGGCGCGGCAGGCGAGACGGCACGACGTTCGGCCCGGGATCACGGGACTGGCGCAGGTGAGCGGACGCAACGCGCTCGACTGGGAGCGCCGGCTCGAGCTCGACGTGCAGTACGTCGAGCGACTGTCGCCGCTGCTCGATCTCAGGATTCTGGGTTTGACGCTCTGGCGCGTACTCGCGCGGCAGGGCATTTCTCAGCCGGGGCGCGATACCGTGGACGAGTTTCTCGGATTGCAGGGCCGATGAGAGTTCTACTGATCGGCGCGGGCGGCCACGGCCAGGTGGTGGCGGACATCCTTCGATCGAACCCAGTGTCGAGCCACGAGGTCGTTGGATTTCTTGACGACGAGCCGGCCACGCGCGAGCGTGACGGTGTTGCTGACGTAGTGCTCGGTCCGATCGAGGCTCGCGGTCGTGTCCCACACGATGCGGTGATCGTGTGCGTCGGCGACAATGTCGCGCGCAAGCGCATCTTCCTCGCGCTCGAGGCGGACGGCGCGCAATTTGCGACGGCAGTCCATCGTGCGGTGGTCCTCGCGCCCGACGTGGCGGTGGGCACCGGGACGATGATTTGCGCCGGCGTCGTCGTCAACGTCGGCACGCGCATCGGTCGCAATGCCATCGTAAACACGAGCTGCAGCATCGACCACCACTGTGTGATCGAGGACCACGTACACGTCGCGCCCGGTGTGCGGCTGGGCGGTAACGTGACGATCGGCGAGGGCACGCTCGTGGGCATCGGCGCGACTGTCCTGCCCGGTGTGAAAGTTGGCGCGCGTGCGGTTGTCGGCGGTGGATCGGTCGTTGTGCGAGACGTTCCGTCAGGCATCACCATCGCCGGCAACCCGGCGACAGCCATCGTGAGCCGTCGAGCCAGTGGCATTCAGTGATTCGGTGTCTTCGTCCGTGAACCCGCAGGCCTCGGCGCTCGCAGGTGTTGGTAACGGACGATCGGACTTCTTTCTGGAAGTTCACGCCGGTTCAGGCGATCGGAGCGGTTGTTCTGGTCGCAGCTGCGCCGGTCCTGGCCTTCCCCGAGGTCGTCCCGTCGGCGATGCGGGCGCAAGTCGTACTCGGCGTCGTCCTCATCACGCTCGCGCTCGCGTGCGCGCTGGTCGCAAACACAGGCAAGTTCGCCCAGGTTGTATGGATCTTCGCGCTGTTGGTGGTGATGGCATGGTCGCGCGCGCCAAACGCGCAGCAGGAAGCGATTTTCGCTTCCGGACCAGCCTTCGACTCGCTTCAGTACCTGGCAAACGTCAGCCTCAGAGGTGAGGCGCTTCAGCATCTCGCGGGCATCGCGCTGGGCCTGCTGGCCATGAGCGTGGTGTTCGTGTTCGCCACTTCGCAAGAACGGCTCATCCTGACGGCGGCGTTGTTCGCCCTTGCGAGCCTGGGCATCGTGGTCGCAGGGCTGATCGGGACTTCGCCGGACCTCCTCGCCAAGAGATTCGCCAAGTTCTTGGTGCTTGATTTCGCTGACGTGTTGCCGCATGTCAACCTGGGGCTTCCGGTCGCCGCCCACGCTGGTTGGATCAACCCGAACGCGCTCGGGGCGACAGCGCTCATGGTCCTCCCAGTCAACCTGGCACTGGCGATGATTCCCGCGCCGCCCTCTCGATGGCGGACCGCCGTGCGCACGGTCGGATGGCTCGCCTCCGCGGCAGCCGTTTTTGTCGTTGTGCTCACGCAGTCACGTTCCGTCTGGCTCGCCGCCACGATCGTCCTGGCAACCTGCGTCGTGTGGCGCGTGCATCGTCGTTGGGCGCGCACCGCGGCGATGGTCGTCGCCCTGAGTGCGGCTGTCGCTTTTGCCCTGTGGCTTGGCGGCGGATCGGCGCGGCTCGACCAGGCGGTTGTCGCAGCCAGCGAAAGCGCCTCGTCCCGAGTGATCCTCTGGAGGTTTGCGATCGAGCGTTTCGCGGAGGCGCCGTGGCTGGGGATCGGACTGAATCAGCTGCACGTGATGCCCAGCGACATACCTGTCCCGAATACTCCGCTGATCGTCTCGCACGCGCACAACACCATTCTCCAGGTCGCGCTCGATCTCGGACTGCTCGGTCTGGTTTGTTACGTCGTGCTGCAAGTTCTGCTGCTTGTGCGCGCCGCAGCCGCGGCGCGCGACTCTAGCAACGCAGCTGCCGTCCTCGCCGTTGGAGCGGCGTTGTCGCTCGTCGGCGTGCACGTATTCGGCATCGCCGACACGGTCGCGCTCGGCGCGCGCGTCGGCTTGTTCCAGTGGCTCTCGTCCGGAATCGTGCTTGCGGCCTGGCGGCTGCAACGCGACGCACACGGTGGACGTCACACACCCGCACCTGCAGCACGACCACGCGGTTGAGCGGCCGGTGACGCAGGTCGCCGTGGTCGTGCCCTGCCGCAACGAAGCGCCTACGATCACAGCGCTGCTCGACGCGATCGCGAATCAGGAGCTGCGCCCCGACGAGATCGTGGTCGTGGACGATGCCTCGACTGACGGCACGGCATCGGTGATTGAGCGCTGGGCGCGGCAGCATCCAGAGGTCAACATGCGGCAGATTCGTGTCAGCGAGCGGGCCGCGGGCGCGGGCGCGGCGATGAACGCCGGCATCGGCCAGACCGACGGCGAGATCATCGTGCGCGTGGACGGTCAGCAGCCGCCCGTCGCCCGGCTACGTGCGCTACGCGCTCGAGACGCTCGCCCGGCCGCGCGCGGGCATCGTCGGCGGCACGTGGCAGATCGCCCCGGGTGCGCCCACACGCACCGCGCATGCGCTCGCGGCCGTGGTGGCGCATGCGCTCGGGTCCGGCGGCGTCGCGTACCGTCATCCCGAAGGCGCGGAGCAGATCACGCGGGTCGATACGGTGCCGTTCGGATGCTTTCGCCGTTCGCTCTGGGTGGAACTGGGCGGGTTCGACGAGCGGCTGCTCGGTAACCAGGACTACGACTTCAACTATCGTGCGCGGCGAGCGGGCCACGATGTGCCGCTCGATCCGCCGTCTGACCTCGGTCTACGAAGCGCGAGCCACGCTTGCCGGCCTTGCGCGCCAGTACCATAGATATGGCTGACTGGAAGTTGCGCATGCTACGCAAGTTCCCGTCAGCGCTCCGCTGGCGGCAGCTGCCGCCGATTCTCATGCTGCCGGTGCTCCTCGCGGCGACCGTCGGCGCGTTGCTGGGCAGCACCATCGCCGCGCTCGCATGGGCGGGTTATCTTGCCGTCGTCGTCGCAAGCGCCGCGCACGTCGCCGCGCGCCTGCGCGACTTCGCCGCGCTCCCACACGCGGCCGCGGCGTTCCTCATCGTCCACCTCGCCTGGAGCACCGGGTTTTGGATCTCGTTATTCTCACCGGGTGGTGCAGCGCCGCCCCGGGGCCGCTGATCAATCTTGATAAGCGTCTTGAAGCAGCACCGAGCAACCCGCACGTAAGGCACCCTTAAGGCACGTTCAGGCACTCCAGGCACCCTTTGAAACACCGGTTCCGACTCGCAATCGGTCTCGTTCTCATCGCCGTGACGCTATGGCTCGCCTTGCGCGACGTCAATCTCGCCCAGGTGCCGCGCTCCCTGGCATCGGCGAATCCGCTGTGGCTCGCGGTCGCCCTCGGGTCGGTGTTCCTGCCCGTCGCGTGCGTCACGCTGCGCTTGCGCGTGCTGCTCTCCGCCTGGGCACGCTCGCTGCCCTGGACGACGTTGTGGCACGTGACGATCGTCGGGCAGGTATCGAACCTGGCCGTGCCGTTCCGCCTTGGCGACGGCGCCAAGGTGATCGCCGGCAGCCGCGCCTTTGGCCTGGGCGCCGGTGCGTTGACTGCCGTGGTCGCTGTCGAGCGACTGCTCGACCTCGCCAACGCATCGGGTCTCGCCGGGTTGCTGCTCTTGACCGGCCAGATGCCCGGGTGGGCGGAAGCGGCGGCCGGCGGTCTCGTCGTCGGCGGCGGTTCGGCGGTGGCGATCGCGGTGATCGCCGCGACGATTCTCACGCGCTGGCGCGGCACGGCGCCGCCGGTCGGCGGCGGCCTTCGCGGGCGCGTGCTGCGGCTCCTCGATCAGCTGCACGACGGCCTCGATCACGTGCGCAAGCCGCCGGTGCTTCTGCGCCTCATCCTCGTGACGCTCTCGACCTCGGCTGCGTCTGCGCTCACCAACTACCTCATGATGCGCGCCTTCGCACTGCCGGTGCCGTACACCGGCGCGCTCCTCCTGCTGATCGTCCTTCAACTCGGCAACACGGTGATCCCGGCGCCGGGAGGCGTCGGCACGTCGCAGTTGCTGGCGGTCCAGACGCTCGCCTTGTGGAGCGTCTCGCCAGAGGACGCGCTGGCCTACTCGATCGCGCTCTACGTGATCGTCAGGCTGCCGAAGATCGCCATGCTGCCGCACGCGACCACGGTCCTGTCGACGGTGCAGCCGCGTTCGTCGGAAGCGAGTTGATGGGTGTAGCCGCGCCGGCGCAGTCGACTCGAAGCATGACCGCCCGCTCTCTGCCTCGAACGCTGCGTCCGTCGGAACGCCGCTTTCTTGCGCTGCTGGTCGACACGGTGTCGGTCAGCGTCGCGGTTCTGCTGTCGCTCTGGACCTGGTCGATTACCGCCGGCTTTGCCTTTTCGGCCTCGTTCGTCGCCGAACGGGTGTGGTGGTTTCTCTCGATTCCGATCTGGCTTTTCGTGCTGGCACCCACGCGCCAGCCGCTGGCGATCTTCGATCTCGCGCGCACGCTCGAGGGCATCGTCAAGGCCGCGGCGCTGCTCGCGGTGGTCTACCTGACCGTGTTCTTCGCGTCGGGGCGCTACGCCCTGCCCCGGCTGGTCTCGATCTACCTGCTGTGGAACTGCACGGTGCTCGTCCTGGCGGGACGCATCCTCCTGTTGTACGTGCTGACGCGCTCGCCGCTTGCGCGACGGGCGTTGATCGTCGGCAATTCCGCCACTATCGAGCCAACGCTGGCGCTCCTCTCGCACGCCGGGTTCATGGATGTCGAGCTCGTCGGCACTGCAATCGATGCGCACGAGCAAGTGGCTGAACAGGCCGCCGCGCTCGGCGCCACTGACATCCTGGTCGCGCTCGGGCGTGACATCGACGAGCAACTCGTACAACAACTGTTGCACTGCCGCGAGTCGGGGATCCAGATCTCGAGCATGGCCGATCTCTACGAGCACACGCTCCGCCGCGTGCCAGTCCAGCACCTCGGCCCGTCGCTCGTTCTCACGAGCTTCCTGTCGGGCGTACCGGCCGGCGATGCCTCGCCACTGGCCAAGCGGCTGCTCGATCTGACCGTCGGCTCGGTGCTGTTTGTCCTCGGCCTGTTGCTCTTTCCGGTCATTGCCGCGGCGATCGTCCTCGAGTCGGGGCCGCCAATTCTCTACCGGCAGAAAAGGCTCGGTCGCGCCGGCCATCCCTTTACGCTGCTGAAGTTCAGGACGATGAGACGCGACGCCGAGAGAGACGGCGCGCAGTGGAGCCACAAGGGCGATCCGCGCACGACACGCGTTGGCCGCTTCCTGCGCCGGGCGCGGCTCGATGAGCTGCCGAACGTGCTTGCCGTTCTCCGCGGCGAGCTGAGCATGGTTGGTCCGCGTCCGGAGCGGCCCGAGTTCGTCGAGACGCTGGAGCAGAGTGTGCCGCTCTACCGCGCGCGCCTGGCGGCCACGCCGGGGCTGACCGGCTGGGCCCAAGTCAATCACGACTACGGCGCGTCGATCGAAGACGCGATGACCAAGCTCGAATACGACCTTTACTACATCAAGCACCAGTCGCTCTGGCTCGACCTCGTCATTCTCGGCCGCACAATCTTCACGATGCTCCGCTTGAAGGGACGTTGAACGTGCCGTCCACACGTCCCGAACGTGTGCGCCTCCGCGGACGAGACGTCGCGCTCGCGCTGATTGGCGCGACGCTGGCGACAGCCGTTGTTCCTCCGCTCGCGGCATCACGACTCGCTCACTCGCGCGTCGCTGCCGCCGCGGCGACGGCCGAGAAGATCGCAAGCACGCTGCGCGCCGAGCGAATGCGCGGCGGGCTGACGGAGCACGGCGCCATCGTCTGCGGCCCGGGACGGCTGCCGATGGCCACCGACGCCGGCCGTGCGTGGGTCGCCGCGCCGACGACGAACGCCGATCTCTTCGGTCCGAGCAGACCCACCGATCCATGGGGACGCTGCTATTTGGTCAACCTCTCGGCGCTCGCGTCCGGGCAGCCGGTGCTGGTGATTTCAGCAGGCGCGAACAGCCTGATCGACACCGCAGTTGGTGCGCGCGAGCCGTCGCTTGACGACGTGGCGGTGCGCGTATGGTGAGCGGCCGTGCCACGCGTCGCCGCGCGCGCTTCTTGCCAACCGGTTGGCAACTACGGTTGGTCACGATGGTTCGTTCCGAGGGGCTCGGGCGCGGCGGACGTCTGTGAAGAACGGGCGTCGAAGCAGCGTGTTCAGGGCCGCGCGCACGCTGGTGCGCCTCTCGGCGTACTCCATCCTCTTCATCGTCTCTTGGATCCTGTTGGGTCTGCCATTTGGCATCGATCGCTGGCTGGATGTCTCGGAGCCGCCGACGCAGGCCGACGCGATCGTGTGTCTCGCCGGCGGGATCACCGCGTACAACACGCCGCTCGAGGGTGGCTGGGATCGCGTGTATACGGCCACGCAACTTTTCGTCGACGCGTTTGCACCGTACGTGATCTTCACCGGGCGCGGATCGGGGACGCTCAGCGAGGCTGAGATCTATCGGGACGCGGCGGTCTGGTTTGGAGTGCCCGAAGCGGCGACTGTGTCCGAGACTGGTGCGCAGAGCACGGCGGAGCATCCAGGCCGACTCCTGACGACGATGCTGCCCAACGGCGTGCGCGTCTCGCGCGAGACGCCGCTGCTGCTCGTGACCTCCGACTTTCACGCGCGGCGCGCGTTGATGACATTCCACAAGGCCGGTTTCAGCAACGTGCGCGTCGTTGCACAGTACTGGTCGGGGAAAGCGGGCGAGCGCCACAAACGCATGTCGGCCGACGCGCGGTATTCTCCGTCGGGCAAGGCCTACAACGACCCGATGGCGCGGCTTGGTTACGGAGCGGGACGTTTGATGCTGCTCGCGCGCGAGCTGGCCGCGATTGGCTGGTATCGCGCACGCGGCGTCCTGTAGGCGGGTGATATGCTATTTTGCCGGCGGGCCGAAGCCCCGCCACGACGATTTACATGAAGCGCGCACTTGTCACCGGAATCACCGGCCAGGACGGCTCGTATCTCGCGGAGCTGCTGCTCGAGAAGGGATACAGGGTGTTCGGCGTCGCGCGGCGTCTGAGCGCTCCCAACGTCTGGCGCATCGAGCATCTGCTCGACAGAATCACGCTCCTGCAGGCCGACCTTCTCGATCAGCTGTCGCTGATCAAGGCCGTCGAGCAGTCGGAGCCCGACGAGTTCTACAACCTCGCCGCAATGTCGTTCGTGCCTTCGTCCTGGGATCAGCCCATGCTCACCGGCGAGTTCAACTCGCAGGGCGTGACGCGCACGCTCGAAGCGGTGCGCCGCGTCAATTCCCGGATCAAGTTCTATCAGGCGTCGTCGAGCGAGATGTACGGACGCGTGCGCGAGGTGCCGCAGACCGAGATGACGCCCTTCTACCCGCGCAGCCCGTACGGCGTGTCGAAGGTGTTCGGTCACTACATCACGGTCAACTACCGCGAGAGCTACGATCTCTTCGCCTGCTCGGGCATCCTCTTCAATCACGAATCGCCGCGCCGCGGGCTCGAGTTCGTCACCCGCAAGGTGAGCGCCGGCGTCGCGCGCATCAAGCTCGGGCTTGCCGATCATCTCGCGCTTGGCAATCTCGATGCAGCGCGCGACTGGGGCTTCTCCGGCGACTACGTCCACGCGATGTGGCTGATGCTGCAGCAGGACACGCCGGACGACTACGTTATTGCCACCGGCGAGGCACACACCGTCCGGACGCTGGTGGAAGTGGCCTTCGGCCGTGTCGGGCTCGACTGGCAGCAATTCGTCCGGATCGATCCGCGCTTCCTGCGCCCGGCCGAGGTCGATCACCTGATTGGCGATGCCAGCAAAGCGCGGCGCGTGCTCGGCTGGCAGCCCAAGGTGGACTTCAAAGGCCTGGTCGAGATGATGGTCGACGCCGACATCCGGCGCCTGCAGTCGCCCAACGATCGCCTGGAGCCAGCGCCCGCCGTCTGATGCGAGCCTTCGTCACCGGGGGCGCCGGTTTCATCGGCAGCTCTCTCGTGGACCGTCTGCTGGCCGGCGGCCATACCGTCGTCGCATACGACAACTTCTCGACCGGCCAGCCGCAGTTTCTGGCGCGCGCGCTCGCGCATCCGTCATTTAGCCTCGTGACTGGCGACACGCTCGATCTGCCGGCGCTGACGGCAGCGATGGACGGCGCCGACGTCGTGTTCCACTTCGCCGCCAATGCCGACGTCCGTTTCGGCACCGAGCATCCGTCGAAGGACCTGCAGCAGAACACCGTCGCAACCTTCAACGTCCTCGAGGCGATGCGCGCAACCGGCGTCAAGCGCATCGCGTTTTCGTCCACCGGATCGGTGTACGGCGAAGCGCCGGTTTCTCCGACACCCGAGGACGCGCCGTTTCCTGTCCAGACCTCGTTGTACGGCGCGTCGAAGCTCGCCGGCGAGGGGCTGATCCAGGCTTACGCCGAGGGATTCGGATTCGAAGGCTTCGTGTTTCGCTTCGTGTCGATCCTCGGCGAGCGCTACACGCACGGCCACGTCTTCGACTTCTACCACAGCCTGCGGCGCGATCCGTCCCGGCTCCGCGTGCTCGGCAACGGCCGTCAGCGCAAGTCGTATCTGTACGTGCAGGACTGTCTCGACGCCATGCTCACCGCGCTCGAGCGAGCGAAGGATCGCGTCAACGTCTTCAATCTCGGCACCGACGAATACTGCCAGGTCAACGACTCCATCGGCTGGATCACCGCGCATCTCGGCATCACCCCGGCGCTCGACTACAGCGGCGGCGATCGCGGCTGGATCGGCGACAACCCGTTCATCTTTCTCGACTGCTCGCGGATCCGCGCGCTCGGCTGGGTCCCCACAGTGACCATCCGCGAGGGCATCATCCGGACGCTGCAGTACCTGCAGGCGCACCCGGCGCTGCTCGATCTCGCCGAGCGGCGCTGAAATGACCAGCATCAAGCCATGTCCGATCTGTGCAGCGGAGACGACGCCGGTCGGAGAGAAGGCGAGTCCCTTCAGTGGCCGGCAATATCAACTGCGCCAGTGCACGGCCTGCTGGTTCAGCTTCGTGGCGAACCCGTGGACCGATTTCGCGCGGATCTACGACGAGGCGTACTATGCCGGCCGCGGCGCCGACCGGTCAGTGGACTATCACTTCGAGATGCAACATCCCGAGCGCACGGTTCGCAAGTACGAGTGGCAGGGCATCTTCGAGATCGTGTCCAGCCTGCTGCCCACGAGCGCAGCGACACGATGGATGGATTTCGGGTGCGGCAATGGCGGGCTGGTGCGATACGTCCGCGAGACTGCCGGTTGCGACGCCATCGGATTCGAAGACGGCGCAATCGCGGCGGACGCGCGCAAGTCGGGCCTCCCGCTCGTGGACGCCGCGGAACTGCCGGCACTCACTGGATCGTTCGATGTCGTCACTGCAGTGGAAGTCATCGAGCACGTCCCCGATCCCTTGTCCGTCCTGCGTGAGATGCGACGCCTGCTCAAGACCGGCGGCCTGTGCTTCCTGACCACCGGTAATGCGGCGCCGTTCCGGCAGCGCCTTCTCGACTGGTCGTATGTGCTGCCGGACGTGCACGTCAGCTTCTTCGAGCCGTCAACGCTCGCGCTGGCACTGTCGCGCAGCGGCTTTCGCGCCGAGTCGCGCGGCGCCGTTGCTGGATTCGACGACGTGATCCGCTTCAAGGTGCTGAAAGGACTGCGCGTGCGCGAGTCCAACGTCGTCGAGCGTGCGCTCCCGTGGAAGGTGCTCGCGCGCGTCGTCGATCGGCGGTTCGGCGTCAGCGCGCATCCGATTGGATGGGCGGCGTAGATGATGGCCGACACAGTCCGCCACGTGCACGCGCTTATCACCGGCGCGACCGGAGGGCTTGGGCAGGCGATCGCTGCGCGTCTGTTGCAGGATGGCGTGTCGGTCACGCTGCTCGCCCGCGACGAGATGAGGCTTCAGCGGTTGTCGTCGGAGCTGCGCGCGACAGCGAGCGGCACCATCTCGACACTGGTCTGCGATCTGGCCGACGGCGAGGCGCTCGCGGCCACCGCGCAAACGTTGTTCGAGAGTGACGGCCCGCCCAACGTGCTCGTCAACAACGCCGCCATCCAGGGACCCATCGGCAGGCTGGACAGCCTCGATTGGGACGATTGGTCGCGAACCCTCTCCGTCGATCTGATGGCGCCCGCGCGGCTCTGTCATGCGCTCGTGCCATCGATGGTTCAACGCGGCTGGGGCCGCATCGTCAACATCTCTGGCGGAGGAGCGGCGGCGTCACGTCCGCATTTCAGCGCCTACGCCGCGGCCAAGAGCGGTCTCGTGCGCCTCACTGAAACGCTTGCCGCCGAGTTGAAGGGCACCGGCGTGACGGCCAATGCGGTGGCGCCGGGCGCGATGAACACGCGGATGCTCGACGAAATCCTCCAGGCCGGCCCGGATCGATCCCAAGAATATCGCGCAGCTGTGGAGCGTCAACAGAGCGGCGGGCAGTCGCCGGAGGCTGCGGCCAATCTCGTCAGCTGGCTGGTCTCGGCGGCGAGCGACGGCATCACCGGCCGCCTGATCAGCGCGGTGTGGGATCCGTGGGAAACGCTGGAGACTCGTCGCGACGAGCTGGCCGCAACCGATATCTACACGCTGCGACGCATCGTGCCCAAGGACCGCGGCAAGGACTGGGGCGAGCGATGACGCCGGGCGTGGCCATCGTCGGTTGTGGACTGATCGGGCGCAAGCGCGCCGTCGCGCTCGGAGGCGCGAGGCTCGTCGCCTGCGCCGACCTCTCGTTCGATCGCGCGGAAGCGCTCGCTCGCGGTCACCGAGGTGCGGCCGCCGTGCGCGACTGGCGCGACGCGGTGAGGTGCGAGCAGGTGGACATCGTGATCGTCGCAACCACAAATGACGCGTTGACGCCGGTCGCGATCGAGGCGCTGCGGGCGGGCAAGCACGTGCTGGTCGAGAAGCCGGCGGCGCGTTCGGTTGCGGAGCTCGATCGGCTCGCGGCCGCCGCAGCGGCCGCCGCACGGCTGGTACGCGTCGGCTTCAATCATCGCTACCATCCGGCCATGCAGAAGGCGCGCGAGCTGGTAGACAGCGGCGCGGCCGGGCCGCTGATGTTTCTCCGCGGTCGGTATGGCCATGGCGGACGCATCGGCTACGACAAGGAGTGGCGCGCCAATCCTGAGATGTCCGGCGGCGGCGAGCTGATCGATCAGGGCGTGCACCTGATCGATCTCGCCGGATGGTTTCTCGGCGAGTTCGCCAGCGTCGAAGGCATTGCCGCCACATATTTCTGGGACATGCCCGTTGACGACAACGCCTTCATGACGCTGCGCACCGCGTCGGGTCAGACAGCATTCCTGCACGCGAGCTGCACCGAGTGGAAGAACCTGTTCTCGCTGGAGATCTACGGGCGCACCGGCAAGATCGCCATCGACGGCCTTGGCGGGAGCTACGGCATCGAACGACTCGTGTTCTACCGCATGCTGCCGGAGCTGGGCCCGCCGGAGACGACCGCCTGGGAGTACCCGCGCGGCGACCAGTCGTGGGATCTCGAGATGCGCGAGTTCATCGAGGATATCCGCCTGGGCCGCGCTCCTGCCGCTGGACTGGCTGCGGCGCGCGCCGCGCTCAGTGTGGTCGGGCGCATCTACGAGCGCTCGGGCTACCCCGTTTGACGCTGTGATCATCACGCGCAGTCCATTACGCATCACGCTCGGCGGCGGCGGCACCGATCTGCCGTCCTACTACCGCGCGCATGGCGGGTTCCTGATCGCCGCGGCGATCGACAAATACGTTTACGTCACGGTGATGCGGCCCTTCCAGCCCGGCATCTTTCTCAAATACTCGCAGCTGGAGCACGTTGACGCGGTCACCGACGTGCGGCACCCGATCATTCGCGAGGCGGTGCGGATGATGGAGTTCAGGACGCCGCAGATCGAAGTGACGACGCTCGCTGACATTCCGGCGGGGACGGGGCTGGGCTCGTCGGGCGCGTTCACGACGGCGTTGCTCAAGGCGCTCTACGCCCACCGGCGGCGGCTGCTGCACCCGAACGAGCTGGCCGAAATGGCCTGCGACATCGAGATCAACAAGCTGGGCGAGCCGATCGGCAAGCAGGATCAGTACATCGCCGCGTATGGCGGCGTGACGTGCTTTACCTTCGACCGCGACGATCGCGTCGAGGCGGAGCCGCTGCGGGTCGGGATGGACACGCTCTTCAACCTCGAGGACGACCTGCTCCTGTTCTTTACCGGCTTTTCCCGCAGCGCCGGCAGCATTCTCGACGATCAGAAGCAGCGCACCGAGAAGCACGACGCAGACATCCTGACCAACCTGCATTACGTGAAGGATCTCGGCCTGCGCAGCCGCGTGGCGCTCGAGCGCGGCGAGACGGCGGAATTCGGAGCGTTGATGCACGAGCATTGGCAGCACAAGAAGCGGCGCTCGACGGTGATGAGCAACCCACACATCGATGAGTGGTACGACCTCGGCATCCGCAACGGCGCGATTGGCGGCAAGCTCGTGGGCGCCGGCGGCGGCGGCTTCCTGATGTTCTACGCCGAGGATCACCGCAGGCTGCGCTCGGCGATGACCAAAGCCGGGCTCGAGGAAGTGCGTTTCCGCTTCGATTTCGAGGGCACGAAGGTTCTCTTCGCGTGAGCCTGCCGGTCGCGATCCTCGCCGGCGGCCTTGCCTCCCGTTTGCGGCCGGTCACGGAGTCGATCCCGAAGGCGATCGTCGAGGTCGCCGGCCGCCCGTTCGCCGCGCACCAGTTAGCATGGCTGCGGAGCGAAGGTGTGACCGAGGTCAAGTTCCTCGTCGGTTATCGCGGCGAGATGATTGCCGACGCGCTCGGCGACGGTTCGGCCTTCGGCGTGCGCATCGAGTACATCTTCGACGGCCCGCGCCTGCTGGGTACAGGTGGCGCGCTCAGGCGCGCGCGGCCTTCGCTCGGCGATCTCTTTTTCGTGATGTACGGCGATTCGTATCTGCGGTGCGATCTCGCCGCGATCACGCGCGCCTTCGATACCCGCGAGCACGACGCGTTGATGACCGTCTTTCGCAACGACGATCGCTGGGATCGCAGTAACGTGCAGCTTGCGGCGGGGCGCATCGTCGCCTATGACAAGGAGCATCGAACCGACGGGATGAAGCACATCGACTACGGGCTCGGCATTCTCACCGCTCGTGCGCTCGAGCGATACGCCGCCGACATGCCTCTCGATCTCGCGACGGTGTACCGTGATGTGCTGTCGGCCGGACGGCTGGCCGCGGCGGAAGTGACCGAACGGTTTTACGAGATCGGCTCGCCCGAAGGGCTCGCCGAGACACGTGCGTTTCTCGACCACCAGGGATGAGCTACACCGAGCAGCACCTGAAGGAAGCGGCAGCCATTCTCGAGCGCCTCGACGTGAACGCCATCGAGCGCGTCGCCGCCACGCTGCAGGCGGTGCGCGCGCGCGGCGGGCGGCTCTTCTTTCTCGGCGTTGGCGGCAGCGCCGGCAACTGCTCGCATGCCGTGAACGACTTCCGCAAGCTGGCTGGCTTCGAGGCCTACGCGCCCACCGACAACGTGTCGGAATTGACGGCGCGCACCAACGACGAGGGTTGGGACACGGTCTTTGCCGCCTGGCTGCGGGGCAGTCGCCTGCGCCGCGAAGATGGCGTGTTCGTGTTTTCGGTCGGCGGCGGGAGTCTCGAGCGGAACATCAGTCCAAATCTGGTGAAGGCCCTCGACTACGCGCGCGAGGTGGGCGCCTCGATCGTCGGTGTGGTAGGACGCGACGGCGGGCACACGGCGCGCGTGGCCGATGCGTGCGTGATTGTCCCCACAGTCAATCCCGACAGCATCACGCCGCACGCCGAAGCCTTTCAGGCGGTCATCTGGCATCTGCTCGTGTCGCATCCGTCGCTGAAGGCGGCCCCGACCAAATGGGAATCGACGTGAGAGCAGGCAAGTGACCTCCGGGCTGAAGCGGGCGGTGTTTCTCGATCGCGACGGCGTGCTGATCCGCGCGATCGTCCGCGACGGCAAGCCCTACCCGCCCGCTACGGTGGACGAGATCGAGCTGCTGCCCGGAGTGGCCGAGGCGCTCGCCCGCCTCGATGCCGCGGGGTTTGCGCTGGTCGTCGTCACCAACCAGCCGGACGTCGCGCGCGGCAAGACGACAATGCAGACGGTCGAGGAGATTCACGCGCGACTGATGTCGAGCCTGCCGCTCGACGAGATTCGCGTTTGCTATCACGACGAGGGCGATCGCTGCCGTTGCCGGAAGCCGGAGCCTGGCCTGCTGCTCGATCCGCCGCGCTACGACGTCGCGTCCAGCGTGATGGTGGGCGATCGCTGGCGCGATGTCGAAGCAGGCCGCCGCGCCGGCTGCCGTGCGACAATCCTCGTGGACTACGGATACAACGAACCGGTGGCGACGCCCGACCACCGAGTGGCATCGCTCGGAGAAGCCGCCGACTGGATTCTCGCGACTGGCGCGGCGTTAGCCCCACCGGCGTCCAACCGTGCAAAAACACGATGAACCTGACGGATTTCAAAGTCAAAATCTTCGGCGACGGCGCCGAGCTCGACGGCATGGTCGCCCTGGCGCGCGAGCCGTACATCAGCGGCTTCACCACCAACCCGACGCTGATGCGCAAGGCCGGAATCACCGACTACGAGGCATTCGCCAGACAAGTGATCGCCGCCATTCCCGACAAGCCGATCTCCTTCGAGGTCTTCTCCGACGAGTTCGACGAAATGGAGCGGCAGGCGCGAAGGATCGCGACCTGGGGCCCGCAGGTCTACGTCAAGATCCCGGTCACGAACACGGGCCGCGAGCCGGCCTACGATCTGATTCATCGTCTCTCGCACGCCGCGGTCAAAGTCAATGTCACCGCGATCATGACGCTCGCGCAGGTGCGCGATGTGGTCGCGGCGCTGCGCGGTGGAGCGCCGTCGAACGTTTCCGTGTTCGCCGGACGGATTGCCGACACTGGCCGCGATCCGGTGCCGATCATGGCGGAGGCGGTGGACCTGCTACGGGTCGAGCCGTCGGCGGAGTTGATCTGGGCCAGTCCGCGCGAGCTGCTCAACATCTTTCAGGCCGATCAGATCGGCTGCCACATCATCACCGTCACCCACGATGTGCTGAAGAAGCTCACGCTCGTCGGCAAGGATCTGGGCGATTACTCGCTCGAGACCGTGAAGATGTTCTTCGACGACGCGCAGCGCGCGGGCTATCGTCTCTAACGTTGGGACTTCGGTTCGGGAAGGGTGTGGCCGTGGCTCGGCAACGTGATGAACGACAAACGTCCCACGAGGCCATCGCCGAGTCCGACCGGCGGGTCCTACGAGCCCGCGAGTCCAACAACGATCCGCGGGTGTCCCCACATCGCCCAATCGAACGACCCGTTTCCCGACGGGCCTGGCGTGGTCTCCAGGATCACGCGGACCGAGCGTCCGGCGTAGGCCGAGAGATTGACGTCCACCGGAATCCACGCGCGATGATCGAGACGCTCTCTCGGATTCACGAACAGCGAGTACGCCTCGGCCACATGGCTGCCGTCGGCGACGCTGATGCTGAACGTCACGCCGTCGCTGCGGTTTTCCCAGACCGGCGGCCGAAGCGCCATCGCGGTTCGCAGTGTGGCGCCGCCTTCCGGAACGGTCACCATCCAGCTCACCTTGCCGGGCGGGTGCGCGAACAGCGCGCGCGGCTTGACGCCGTTGATCGGCTCCTCGACGAGCGCAAACGCTTCATGCAGCGGCGCCGGCGACTCCATCGCCGCGGCGTCCAGCTCCTGTAATAGATCCACGGCCACGCGCTCGCGGGTCGCTATCGCGACGCCGATGGCGAGGACCGGCGTTCCCGCCGCGAGGAGCAGCGCGCCGATCGACGCCAGCTGCCCTGGCGGCGTGGCCGTCGCGCTCCCGCTCGTTGCGCGACGGTGAAGGCCGGACACGGCCGACACCGCGACGAGCACGACCAGCGCCCAGTAGAAGACCGTCATCGACAGGCTCGCCAGCCAGAGCCTGCCGGTCGCAGACAAGTTTCCTTCCAGCGCCTCGACCACTCGCTGAAAGCGGGTGCGCGGCGCCGCTTGGGCGGCAAACGCGAGGTCGCCCCATCGCTCGCGACTCCCTACGAACAGGCGTCCGGAAGGCAGCGCATCGTCGGCCCACGCGACCAGGCCGAACGTCGCCGGCCCGCCGGTGGGCGCGCCGGTCACCTTGCGCACGCGAAACACGCCGACGAACGTCGCCGCTTTCGAATCCGCGACCACGGGGACGTCCACCGTGTGCCAGGCCTCGCCCGCGGGCTGCGCGATGGTCGTCACGCGATGCGCGATCGCCAGGTCCGGCGCGCCGGGCAGATCGGGGCGGCGTCTCAGCTCGAATTCGAGATCGATGTCGAGCGGTGCGGCGCTCCAGACGGCGACCGCGATCGACCGCAGGCCGTTCCGCGGGAACGTGAAGAGCTGTGCGACGCCGGCGCCTTCACCCAGCTCCATCACGATCATCCGCTTGCTGCCGATCGCCTCGACGTCGTAGACGTCGCGTGAGAAGTAGGCGTAGAGAAACAGCGTCGGTGCCGTGAGACACGCGATCAGTGCGAGCGTCGAAAGGCGCGACATGCGGGATGCTATTCTACCGACTCCCGGTGACCAGGCTGCACGCGCTCGCCGCGCCCGCCCAAGGAGCCTTGCTGATCGCGCTGATGCTTCTGCTGGTCATGCCGGCGGCGGTTCCCGATCCGCTGCGCGTCGGCGACTGGCTGTCGTGGACGGCACTGTGCATCGCGGCCTCCGTGCCTATCTTGTTGCTGGCGGCGCGCCGGCAACTGCCGGCGACCCCCATCGACGCGTATCTTTGGGCATACGTCGCGTGCTGTCTCGTCGGTACTGCCGTTCTCGCACGATCCGGTGACGAGCAGCATCTGGTTGCTCGCCGTCGCCGGGAACGTCGCGATCTTTTACGGCGTCGTCTTTGTCGCGCGTCGGTCCGAGTCGTTGTCCGCCATTCTGCTGATTGGCATCGTCGCCGGCATCGCGGCGCTGCAGGCGATCGCCTTCGAGTTCCATCTCGAGCGCGGTCTGAGCGAGCTGATCGGAGGCTACGATCGGCCGCAGGGCTGGAGCGGTTATCCCGAGCTGGGTCTGCTGGCCTGCATCCAGATCGCGATTCTGATCGCGATGTTTCAGGCGCTCCCGCGATCGATCGAACGGCTGGCGCTCGCGGCCGTCCTCGGTGTCGCGGTGATCGAGCTCGCGCTGCTCTATTCGCGGCTGGCGTGGGGCACGGCGTTGGCGCTCGTCGTCGCGGCGGCGTTCGCGGGCCGCGCCACGACGCTGCGCTGGCAGTCGGCTGCCGCCGCTGCGGTGGTGATCGTCGCCGCGGTGACGGTCCTGGCACAGACCCCGGTCGGACAGACTGTGCGCCAGCGTTTCACGCAGCCGTCAACCGTGACTGGACGCTTCGACATCTGGCGGCGGACGCTGTCGATGGTCGCCGATCATCCGTTGACGGGCGTCGGGTTTGGCAACTTTCAAGCGGTCTATGAGCCTGTCTACAATCCCGGACTCAACAGCGACTTGCGGCGCGGCGGCCATGCGCACAACCTGTGGCTGCAGGTCGCGGCCGAGCAAGGCATGGCGACAGCGCTGGCATACATCGCGCTCTGGGTCGCCATTCTGCGAACGGCGTGGCGGCAGCGGCTCGGGTCATGGGTCCAGCGAGCGGCGCTGCTCATCGTCGTTGCCATTGCCGTGCGCAGTCTGGGCGATTACATGTTCTTCTCCACTGGCGGCGCACCGGCGCGCCTGCACACGCTGATGTGGGTAACATGGGGCATCGTGTGCGCCGAGCCCATGAGCGTGGTGAAGACGCGTTGACCGTCGGCGTCGTCATTGTCACGTTCAACGCCGCCGAGTACATCGCCACCTGTCTGACGGCAGTGGCGGAGCAGTCGCGCCGCCCCGATCGCGTCGTGATCTTCGACAACGCGAGCGCGGACGACTGCGTGCGGGTGTGCCGCGGCGCGGCCGCGCGGCTCGGCCTCGCCGTCGAAGTCGTCGCCAGCGCCACGAACCTGGGATTTGCCGCCGCCAACAATCGGGCGGTCGAGCGGCTCGATGATTGCGCGCTTGTCGCCACGCTCAATCCCGATGCGTTCCCCGAGCGCGACTGGCTCGCCGAGCTCCTTGCCGCCGCTGGGAAGCATCCGGAGGCGGCGTCGTTTGCCAGTCGTCTCGTCGCCGCCGACGACATCGCCACGCTCGACGGCATCGGCGATGCCTTCCACGTGAGCGGTCTGGCCTGGCGGCAGGGGCATCAGCGGCGCGTGCAGGACGTCGAGGACGCGCGGCGCGAGCGGCAGATTTTCTCGGCGTGCGCCGCCGCGGCGCTTTACCGCCGCCCGGACTGGGTTGCAGTGGGCGGCTTCGACGAACGGTTCTTCTGCTATGCCGAGGACGTGGATCTCGGCTTCCGCCTGCAACTCGTCGATCGCGCGTGCTGGTACGTGCCCAGCTCCGTCGTCCGCCATATGGGAAGCGCATCGGCGGGCGCGCGCAGCGCGTTTGCGGTGTATCACGGCTACCGCAACCTCGAATGGACGTACATCAAGAACATGCCGACCGGGCTGCTCTGGCGATATCTGCCGCTGCATGTGGTGGCATCGCTCGGGAGCATCGCGTGGTTCGTCGCCGCAGGGAGAGGCACCACCATCATCCGCGCGAAGCTCGACGCTCTGCGCGGGTTGCCAGCCATGCTGGCCGATCGCCGGCGCGTGCAGCAGAATCGGCGCGTGAGTAACGCGCGGCTGCTTGAGCTGCTGGATCGATCGTCGTTGTGGGCGCGAGCTCGCGAGCGCCGGAGCGTGCGGCGCGCATGATGCGCTGGCTCGCGCCCGTCGCCGACGCCGCCCTTGCGGTCGGCGCCGTGTTCATCGCTTATCGCCTGCGATTCGAGCCGGACACGCTGCCGACATTTGTCCCCGGCGCGACGCGCGTGGGTCAACTGGCGGCGCTGCTCGTGCCCTTGAGCTTTGCCGCCGCTCGCCTCTACTCGCGCCCGATGCCGCGGTTGTGGCCGTTGCGGATCATGGCGGCCAGCGGCCTGGCTCTCGCGGTGGATGCCGCGCTGCTCTGGGCGTTCGGCGTCTTCGAGGGCGTGTCGCGCTTCGCGTTTCCGACGATCGCGCTGCTGACAACGCTCGGCACCACCGGGTGGCGCGCGGTGTTCCGCGTCCGGTCGCTGGTGCACGCGGCGCAGCGCGACCCGAGCGGCCAATACGAGGATCTCGCCGAGCCCGATCGATCGATCGGCCTCAATCTGTTGAAGCTGTGGAGATACCGCGAGCTCGTGCGGAATCTGGTGCTGAAGGACCTCAAGCTGAAATATCGCGGCTCCGCGCTCGGCTTCACCTGGTCGCTGGCCAACCCGCTGCTGATGCTGGCGGTGTACACGGTGGCGTTCACCTACATCCTCGGCGTTCGCCGCGAAGGCTTCATCTACTTTCTGCTGCTCGGCCTGCTGGCGTGGACGTTCTTTTCCACAACCGTGTCCATGGCGACCGGAACGATCACGGATGCCGGCGGCCTGCTGCGAAGCGTGCGTTTTCCGCGCATGGTACTGCCGGTGGCGACGGTGCTCTTCAATCTCTCGCAGTACTTGATGACCTTCGCGGTGCTGCTGCCGGTGATGCTCGTGATCTTCCGCGTGCCGCCCTCGGTCACGATGCTGGCGTTCCCCATCGTCCTCGTGCTGCTGGTCGCCTTCACCACCGGCGTCGCGCTCATGGTGTCGGCGGCCACGGCGTTTTTCCGTGACGTCAAGCACCTCGTCGAGATCGCCATTGCGGCGCTCTTCTGGATGACGCCGATCATCTACGACCTTGCCGACGTCCCCGAGCGGCTGCGGCTGCCGATTCTGATGACGCCGTTGTCGCCGTTCATCACCGTGCTCCACGATGTCTTCTATCACCGCCTCTGGCCGGACGGGTCGGTCTGGACCGCCGCCGTCGCCTGGAGCGCCGCCACGTTCATCGGCGGGGTGTCGCTCTTCCTCTCGTACGAAGATCGCTTCGCGGAGCACGTGTGAGCGCCGCGGTCGTCATCGCCGAGCGGGTCTCGAAACGGTTCGTCCTCCAGACCAACAGGGCCCTCACCGTGAAGCAGCGCGTCATCGACACGCTGCTGCGGCGCTCGTCGGGGCCACCGGCGACGCTCGATGCGGTTCGTGAAGTCAGTTTCTCGGTCGATCACGGGGAGTCGGTGGCGCTCGTCGGCCGCAACGGATCGGGGAAGAGCACGCTGCTCAAGCTGATCGCCGGCATTCATCACAGCAGTGGCGGCCGGCTGCTCGTGCGCGCAGGGCTCAAGATGGCGACGATGATCGAGCTCGGCGTCGGCTTCCATCCCGAGCTCACCGGGCGTGAGAACGTCTATCTCAACGCCGCCATCCACGGTCGCTCCCGCGCCGAGATCGATGCGATTTACCCGTCGGTCGTCGCCTACTCCGAGCTGGAGCGGTTCATCGATACGCCGATCAAGACCTACTCGTCGGGCATGATCATGCGCCTCGGTTTTGCCGCCGGCGTGTCGCTCGATCCCGAGGTCTTCCTGCTCGACGAGATCTTTGCCGTCGGCGATGAAGGCTTCCAGAAGAAGTGCCTGGCGACGATGAAGAAGTTCCGCGCCGAGGGGCGGACGATGTTCTTCGTCTCGCACTCGGCCGGGTCGGTGCGCGAGATGTGCACGCGGGCACTGGTGCTCGACGGCGGTCAGCTCGTCTTCGACGGCGGCACCGAGCCCGGCATCCAGCGATACCGCCGTATCCTCGGCGAGGAGGCGTCGCGCGCGGCTATCGACGCGCAGACCGCAGCGGGCACGAGTGGCGCGCCAGCACAAGATCGCCAGGACGGCTGGCATCGGAGGCGTATCGGTGGCGCCACGTGGGACTCCGCGGGCGAGCAGCACTTTGCGTTTCTGCGCCAGCACGGGCTGTCGTCCGGCAACCGCGTGCTCGATCTCGGCTGCGGCGCGCTTCGCACGGGCACGCATCTGCTGCGGTTTCTCGAGCCGGGGCGCTACGTGGGCGTTGATGCCGATGCCGCGCTCATCGCCGCCGGCATCAACGTCGAAGCTCCGCGCGCCGGCGTCGATCCCAATCGCGGCGCCTACCTGGTGACGAGCGTGACCGACTTGTCGAGCGTGGAGGGACCGTTCGACGTGATCTTCTGCACCGGCCTGCTGGAAGAATTGGCGTACGAGAGCGTCGCGCGCATGTTCGCGGCGTCGATCCCGCGACTGGCAGCGGACGGCCGGATGTTCGTGGCATTCTTCGAGGCCCCAGGTGCGGTGACGCTAGATCCGATCGAGCACCCGGGCCCGGCGTACTCGACGTTCGACGGCCCCGGTCGTCACTACGATTTCGGCACGCTGGCGCGAATCGCCGACGCCTGCGGCGGACGCGCCGAGCGGCTCGGCGAGTGGGGCGACCCGCACGGACAGTCGATGCTCGTGATCGTCAGAAATAGCGGATGACGATGAGCTGCAGACAGTAGGCGTGGATTCCCAGCAACGCGCCCAGCCACACCCACGCCGGCGGCCGTGACGCGGCAGAAGTCGCCACCCACACTGCCGTAACTCCGATCAAATACCAGCCCACCAGATAACGCCCGTACAGCGCGTAACGGAGCGCGTAAGCGCCGGCCGCGCTCGCGACGAGCGACAGCGTCAGCCCAATACCCAGGCTCATGATCAACGCGAAGCCGCGCACCTCCGCCCGGAATCCCACCTGACAGGCCGTCCAAGCGGCCATCGAAGCCGTCGCCAGGCAGACTGTGGCAACCAGCCATTCCGGCGGCAAGGTGTCGGACCATCCAAATCCAGTCCAGAAAAGCTTGGAGAGCAGCAGATCGAAATGGCCCGCTCTCAGCGGTACGACCATCGACTGCATCACGCCGGCGAGGTATTCGGGCGCTGTTGTGCTGCTGACCGGAACGGACGCCGTGGTGGGAAAGGCCACCACCGACGACGCCAGCGCCGGCAACATCACGAGCGACGCGGCAAGCACGCCGAGGATCGGTACCACCGGCGATGTGATCGGGTCCGGCCGGCGCAGGCGCAGCCAGCCGACGACGACCTCGATGGCAGGAAGAACGAGGAGCAGGAGCGGCAGCAGCGCACGATGTCCGGCCGCACTGTCGGCGAGCCCTTGAAGCGACGATCCGCGCGCCGCGATCAGCTCTCTGAGGCTGTCGATCATGTCGACCGAGAAGAGCCATGAGAGCCCGAGCGTCGATGGAATCAGCACACCGGTCCAGAAGATCGCCGTTCGCCGCAGGTCGGGTGTCGAAGGACCGACCAGCGCGCGGACGACCAACATCGTGCCGACTGCTGGCAGCAGCGCCCACGCCCTGCGACCGCTCATGAGGAGGAGAAGAATCGCGATGCCCAGCGGCGGGCCCATCAAATACGCGCGCGCGCCATCCAGCACGACGACCGCGATGGCGGCGGCAGCCAGCACCGCGACCGCCGTCATCACGGCAGTGTCCGACAAACCCATCCCATTGAAAGGCAGCGTGGGAATGGCGAGGAAGCCGAGTCCGAGAAGAGCCGGGCGGCGACCCGGCAGACCCGACGACAAGAGGAGCACGGCACCGCCGACCGCGATCGCCAGCAGCAACGCGTTTGCGATGCGCAGCGTCAGGAGCGTGTTCGTGATCCGCCGATGGGGAACCACCGAGTCGAGGAGCGCCCACCACGAGGCCGTAAGCGGGCTGCGCGTGGTAATCGACTCGGTGTGCGTCGTGTCTGCCCATGCGATCGCCCACGGGTGGCCGATGTCGGCGGCACGAATATGCTGATCGTGCCGGTGTCGCAGCCGCTCGAAGTGCGTGCGCCGCGCGAGTTGCCCGGCGCTGGCCTCGAGGTCGCGATGGTTGACGGCACCAAAGGTGAGCAGGTGATCCGGCTCGTCGGGCGCCTGCAGCGGGGGAATCAGCACCGCCGTGCTCAAGGCCAGCGCGCACACGAGGGTGGCGCTGCCGGCGGCGGCAAACCACGGCGACGCGCGGTCGTCGGCAGTCATCAGGAGCGCCGCTCCGAGCCAGAGCAACAGCAGGCACCCGATCACAAGAGCCCAGGTTGCTCCCGCGCTGATGCCCCACACGAACGCGATCAGATCGGCGCGCGACAGCGAGCCCTGCGGCATCGTCCGTCCGGCGAGCCCGCGCACCGCGAGCCGCCGGCCGTCGAATGGTGGCGCCACGAGTAGTCGCGGCGTCGTCGTCGGATCCTCGAACGTCCACAGTGCAACGCGTCCACTGGTTACCACGAGCCGCACGTCGAGTGTGAGGCGCGGCTGATCGTCTTCCGGCACTTCGCACGGTCCGTCGCGGATCAGCCAGAGCGGCTCGTTGTTGACGAACGTCGTGCGCGGCCGCGTCGCATATCTGCAATGGGTGTCGTCGAGCGACAGGCTCGCCTCGATGAACACCGCCCTGGTGAACTCGTTGCCAAGGACGATGGCAATCTCGTCGAACATCAGGAGCCGGGCGAGATTGTCGGATGTGAGCGGCAGCCGGAACGTGTCGGCGCCGTCGATGAATCCGGCGAACGCCATCGGCAACGGACGCGGCGGGAGCGGAGACGGCTCTTCAATCAGCCATTCGAGATGCGGATACTGTGGCGGCACCGCGGCGAGGCGAACCACGACCGGAACGGCGACAATGAGCGCGACGAGTCCGGGGGGAACGAGGCCGCGAAGGCGATGTTGCGCGACACTAGTGTAAGTCAAGCCGGCTGGACCGGCGTGTAACAGGCTGTTACACTCGCGGCCGATCTCGATGTCCGTGTCACCCGACGCGTTCGACGCGTTCTACTACGCCAACTGCTGCGGACGTCCTTACGCGCGCGACGAGCACTGGCTGAGGTTCTTCGGCGCCATCGCCGATCGCATCGTGACCGATATTGCACCAAAGACAGTCATTGATGCCGGATGCGCGATGGGCCTGCTGGTGGAAGCGCTGCGCGAGCGCGGCGTCGAAGCGACGGGTATCGACATCTCGCCGTACGCGATCGAACGCGTGCCCGAAGCGGTCAAAGCGTTCTGCCGACAAGGCTCGATCGTCGAACCTTTTGCCCAGCACGCCGATCTCATCGTCTGTATCGAGGTGATGGAGCACATGCCCGCGGCCGAAGCCGAGGCCGCGATCGCCAATCTCTGCGCGCACGCCGACGACGTCCTGTTCTCGTCGTCGCCGAACGATCATCGCGAACCGACGCACGTCAACGTCCGGCCGGCGGAGGATTGGGCCGAGCAGTTTGCGCGGCATCGCTTCTTCCGCGATCCGGAGTTCGATGCGACATTCGTGACGCCATGGGCCGTGCGCTTCCGCCGATCGAGCGATCCGTTCCACAAAGTCGTGCGGGCCTACGAGCGGCGGCTGGCGCGGCTCGAGCAGGAGCGTTACGACATGCGCGCGTTCACCGCGGAGGCGCAGGGCAAGCAGGCGGCAGCGGAGCAGATGACCGAGCAGGTGCGCGGCGTGCTGATGAGCGAGATCGACTCGCTGCAGGGGCGCGTCGAATCGATGCGCGAAGCCGCGCAGTCCACGCACGAGGCCAACGAGCGCGCCCGCGGCGCGGAGGAGACGATCCGCAACATGGAGCAGAGCGTGTTTTGGAAGCTGCGCAAGCTGTTCGGCCGCTGAGATTCCGGCAGACCGTAACGCTCAGGGTCGCTCGCTCGTGAGTGGGTGAATCAACAGGCCGCGGCGCCGAGGAGATCGATCACTTCATCGCGGAGCGTCAAGTGCAGGTCCTGGTGGGCCGACGGCACGCCGCTGCGCCAGTTGGCACCGAACCGCTCGAGAATCTCGGCATCGCTGCGCCGGCGCGCGCGCTGGAGCCACGCCCGGCGGGCGCTCAGCTCTGGAAGGCTGTCGAGAAAATCGCCAACGCCAAGAAGCGCCGCCACGACCGCGATTGGCAGGCGCTCGACGCGCCCTTCGAGCGCCGCGCTCGGCGTGATTCGCTCGATCTGATACTGCGCGCGGGCGCTGGCCGCCTGCCAGCCGCGGCCCACGTCGCCGAGGACGTCGAGCGTCGCGCCGGCGAGGCCGGCGACTCCCACCTTGCGCAGGTTCCACCATGTGCCCATCTGTCGGCGTGCGCCGCGCCGGCTCAGCGCGTGCAGCAGCCGGATCTTGAGCACGCGCGGCCGGACGCGTGACCCCACTCGCCGGAACGGCGCTTCGTGCTCGCCGGCCCGGCTGAACGCGGTCGCCAGGAGCGCGCGATCGGTTGCGAACAGGAGCGCCGCGGGGAGCACGCGTTCCAACGTTCGCTGCTCGAGGTGGGTGTAAATCATCCGCAGCGCGTTTCGCTCGAGCGCCCGGACCCGCGCCGGGCTCTCCGATCCCGACGTGCCATGGTGCTTGTGGTAGACGATGGCCCTCGGCGCCAGCCACACTTCGTGGCCGAGGAGCCAGAGCCGCCAGCCGAACTCCACGTCTTCGTAGTAGGCGAACGTCGCTTCGTCCCAGCCGCCCGACTGCTCGAACACGTCGCGCCTGAAGAGCACGGCGGCCCCGCATCCGAAGAGAAGCGGCGTTTCTTCGCTCTTCCAGTCCTTGACCGGCAATCCGTGCCCGAGCGAGTAGCCGCGCCCTTCGAGATTGACGAGTCCGCCGCCGAAGTCCACACGCTCACCGTTCCAGTCGTTGATGAACGCCGCCACCGAAGCCGCGTTCCGCCGCGCCGCCACCGCCAGCAGCTCGTCGAGCCAGTTGACCGCCACGCGCGTGTCGTCGTTGAGAAACACGAGCCAGTCGCCGGTTGCGACGCGCGCACCGGCGTTGTTGCCGGCGGCGAAGCCCAGGTTGCGACCGGTGCGTATCACGCGCACGCCCGGATAATGCCGCTCTGCAACGGCGGTTGGATCCTCGTTCGATCCGTTGTCGACAACGATCACTTCGGTGTCGGCGGAGCGCCACGCATGCTGGCGAAGGGAGTCGAGACAGTCGGGCAGGTGCCGCGCGCCGCTGGCGGTGAGGACGATCACCGAGACACGGTTGGAGCGAGGCGGTGCGGCCGGCGCCGGTGGAAGCGCTGGAACGCTCACACGTGCGGGCGGCGGCTGGAGACCGAAGAGCTCCGAAATCCTGAAGTCGCGGATCAACGCTTCGGCTGTCTCCCGATAGGCCTCGCCGATATCGTGCAGGCGCAGCGGTTGCGGCAGCAGCGGCAGTACGTCTTCGTCCGCGATCCGGCGCCTGGCTTGAATCGCCCGCCGCTTTTCGGCGAAGCGAGGCAGCATCCGCTGAAAATCTTCCAGCGCGATCAGCGATCCAACGAGGCCGGCCGGAACATCCACCGCGTCCGGCGACGGATGGCCGAACTGGATGCTGTCGCCGGGAAGCCGCGCAAAGGCCAGATTGCGCGCGATGGTCATCGCCACCGACGCCGGCAGCACACGCGCCAGCGCTTCGTCTCCGTAGTTCTTGAAGATCGTGCCGAGCGCGTTGCGCTCGTAGAGGCGCAGCCTGAGCACGTGCGCCCAGTGTCCCCACGTGCCGTGCAGCCGGTGGTAGGTAATCGCCTTCGGCGCGAAGATCGTGCGGTGGCCGAGCAGCGTGAGACGCCAGCCCAGATCGACGTCCTCGAAGTACGCGAAAAAGTCTTCGTCGAAGCCGCCGGCTTCAAGATAGGCGTCGCGTCGCACGAGCATCGAACCGCCGCACGGGAAGAGCAGCTGCCGCTCCGCGTACGACTTGCCGGCCGGCTCGCCGTAGTCGAGCTGCCACGAGTGTCCGCCGAAGGTGGGGAGGCCGCCGACGAAATCGATCCGCGCGCCGTCCCAGTCGAGAATGGTCGAGGCCACGGCCCCGGCGTCGTGACGCTGCATGACGTCGACCAGCTCGGTCATCCACGTCGGCGACACGCGCGTGTCGTTGTTGAGCAGCGCGACGAAGTCCGTCGTCGTATGCGGGACGGCGGCGTTGTAGGCGACGGAGAAGCCGCGATTGGCGGGCAGACGGAAGACGTTGACGCGCGGATGATGCGCCCGCACGTACTCGAGCGAGCCATCGCTCGATCCGTTGTCGACCACGGTGATGCGCGTGCCCTCGTAGTCGAGTGTCTCCAGCGATGGCAGGCACTCTCGTAGGTGGCGCTCTCCGTTGTAGTTGAGGACCAGGACCGTTACGGTTGGAGCAGACGACATCGAGACGCGAGCTCGTATCGTAGCATGCGGCTCGAGTGCGGCAGAATAAGGCGATGCCCGCGGAATTGAAGCGCGCGTGGACCCATTTCTGGTCGAAGCCGCCCGCCGAACGTTCAATGCTGATCGGAAAACTGTTCCACCGGCTTCGCACCGGCGGACCCGCTGCAGTGCTTCGCTGGGCGCGCACCGGCAGCGTGCCCGAGAACGAAGCGGCCCGCTATCTCGCCTGGTGCGAGCGGAATACGCCGGGCGGCGCCGAGCTGCTGCGGATGACCGACGCATCGTCGCGATTTGCCTATCAGCCGCAGATCACGATCGTGACGCCTGTCTACAACACCGACGCGAAGTGGCTCGACGCGTGCGCCGCCTCGGTGCGCGCGCAGGCGTACCCGAACTGGCAGTGGCGCATCGGCAACGACGGATCGACGCGCGACGAAACTCGCGAAGCCCTCGAGCGTATCGGCAAGAGCGATTCTCGTATCGCCGTGCTGCACGCGGCGAGAAACGGCGGCATTGCGGCCGCGACCAACCTGGCGCTGTCGGCGGCAGACGGCGAGTACGTTGCGCTCATGGACAGCGACGACGCGATCTTGCCGCATGCCCTCTTCCGCATCGTCGAGCGCCTGAACGCGCCGGGTGTTCGGCCGGACGTCCTGTACTCCGACGAAGACAAGCTCGACCTCGAGGGGGTGCGCTGCGACGCGTACTTCAAGCCGGACTGGTCGATCGATCTACTCCTCTCGCAGATGTTCGTGTGTCATCTGCTCGTGGCGCGCCGCGATCTCATTGCGCGCGTGGGAGGGTTCCGCAGCGAGTACGACTACTCGCAGGACTACGATCTGATGCTGCGGCTGATGGAGCAGGCGCAGCACATCGCGCACGTGCCCGACATCCTCTATCACTGGCGCAAGATTCCGCTCTCGGGCGCGCTGGTCGGGGACGCCAAGCCCACCGCGCATACGGCGGCGCAGCGGGCGATTCAGGACTACCTCGATCGCAACGGCATCGCGGGCGGCGTTGAGGAGGCCGGCCCGCCGGGGCTGCACCGCGTCCGCTACACGCTCGCGCGGCGACCGCTGGTCTCGATCGTGATGCCGTCGAGTGGGACACGCTCGACGCATCTGACGTCCACGCTGGCGGCGCTCGACGCGCACACGGCGTATCGCGAGCTGGAGATCGTGATCGTCTCGGAGGATGGTCAGGTCCCACCAGCTGCGAAGCCGAGCCTCGACCGTATGGCTCATCGCGTGCTGGCCGCGCCCTCGACTCGCCCGTTCAATCTCTCCGCGCGGATCAACGCCGGTGCGGCGGCGGCGCGCGGCGAGCAGATCCTCGTGCTGCATGACGATGTCGCGCCGCTCGAGGCGAGCTGGCTCGAAGCGATGCTGGAGCTGTCGGAGCAGCCCGGCATCGGGGCGGTCGGCGCGAAGCTCTACTACCCGCACGGTGCGCTGCAGCACATCGGGCTGGTCCTCGGTGTAAACGGTCTGGCCGCACGCCCATTCCAGGGGTTCAACGCCGAGGCCGCTGGCTACTTTTCCAACGCCAACTGCATCCGCAACTATTCGGCGGTGAGCGGCGCGTGCCTGATGACGAGACATGACGTCTTCGCACGCGTTGGCGGGTTCGCCGAGGCGCTCTTCACTCATGGCGGCGACATCGATTACTGCCTCAAGGTCTGGGATGCGGGGCTGCGCGTCGTGTTCACGCCGTACGCGCGGTTGATGCACCACGAAGCCGGCGCGCTTGGTGCACAGCCTGTCGAGCCGGCGGCGTTGACGCTTCTGCAGCAGCGCTGGGGCGATCGGTTGATCAACGACCCGTTCTACAATCCGAATCTCACGCGCGCACATCTCGATTATCGCGTCGCGCGAAAGCCTCCCGACCACGACTGACCACACTGGGCGGTGCGTAATCACAATGTGTGATGTGGGCGCCTCAGGCGTACCGTGTCTTGACTGGTGGCGGTACGGCCGCGATGGCCTTCGACGCATCCCGGCGCGAGGCGCAGTTATGACCGCGCGCGGAAGACAGGGTTTGCGAGCACCAGGCCCTACGCGATCGCTGCACTAGAATCGGACAGCGATGCTGGACCGTCTCCGACGAAGAATTAGGTCAACGCTCCGCGAGGCACACGCATATCGACGATGGCGCGCAGCGAGGAGCCACTCGATATCTGTGCGCGGCAGCTTCGACAATGGATGTATCGATGCCATCGTGATCCACGCTGATGGCGTCGTCGCGGCCGAGGGATGGACGCGAGACCTCGATGCGCTGACCGCGTCACTGCGGTTGAAGGTCGACGGCATCGAGGCGCCGCCGGCACATGCGTTTCGCGTGCGCAGGCCGGATGTGCCGATCGTGGCTGAACAGCGGCGCGATCGTTTCCTGGGTGCGGTTGTCGAATGGGTCTTGGCGGCGCGACGCTCGCCGACAGAGGGTCAGTTGTTGCACGCCGGCCGACCAATTGCGGCCTTTGCCCTGCCAGCGTGCTCCGAGCCCGCATATGGGCACCTCCAGAGCGAGAGCCGTGTGCTTGGTCGCGAGCAGATTTACGGATTCGGCCCACCAACCGCTAGCGTTTCTGTCGAAGTGGTAGAGCTGGCACTCACGTTGCCGCCTCCGATCCTCGACTTTGGTTGTGGTGCCGGCGCTCTCCTCAAGGCTCTTCGTCGAGAGGGCATCGAAGCCTACGGTGTAGAGCTTGATTCGGAACGCATCCGCCAGCACCTGCTCGACGAGGTGAAGCCGTATGTCACGCTCTACGATGGAACTCTACCGACGCGATTTCGTACTGGCGAATTCAGTTCAGTCGTTGCCTCCGAAGTCCTGGAACACATCCCGGAGTTCGAGGCCGCTCTCGCCGAAATGGCGCGCCTCGCAACGGAGATGCTTCTGATCACGGTGCCCGACATGTCTTCCATCCCGCGCGGTTTCCATCACCAGATCGTTCCCTGGCACCTTCTCGAAGCGACGCATGTAAACTTCTTCACGCAAGAGAGCTTGACCCAGACGCTTCTTCCACACGCGACTCGGATCGAACCGGCGCGCATCGGGTTGGTGGAATGCGATCGAGCGAGTTACTACTCGAGCCTGGCGATGATCGCGGAGCGCCGGCGAGGCTGAGCGCCGGCCAGCGCGACGCCTGTAGAACCACCGACGCATCGGCCAGGCAGCTAGACGGCGACGCCTATTCCGGCGAGCTTCTTGAACACGCGGATGTTGTAGTACTCGTCGCGCTCGAAGTCGCCGTATTCCGGCCGGTGCTGCATCACTTCGGCAACCATGTCCTTGATCGAATACTGCGGCTGGAATCCCAGCTCCACTTTCGCGCGATCGATCGAGACCTTGTAGTTGCGGAAATCCTGCACGTTGCGGATGTCGAGCTGCACGCGCGAGGTGTTGAGGATCTCGAGCTCCTCTTTGACCAGATCCGCCACCTGGCCCACCGTGTAATTGCCGCTGGTGACGTTGAACACGCCGCTCAATCGGTAGCTCGCCTGCACCGCACGCAGGAACGCCGACACCGTGTCGCGGATGTCGAGCACCGGCCGCCAGATAGACGGGTTGTTGACCACGATCGTGCCGGTGGTTATGGCGGATTTGACCATCGTGTTGACGATCAGGTCGAAGCGCATGCGCGGGCTCCAGCCGCACACCGTGCCCTGGCGAAGCGCGATCACCGAAAAGTTCTTGTCCTGCAGCTGCAGCGCCGCGCGCTCGCCCTGCAGCTTGGAGATGCCGTACGGGTAGTCGCAGGTGACCGGATCGTCCTCGTTGTACAACTGGTCCTCCGTATAGCCATAGACGGAGCACGACGAGGCGTAGATCAGACGCTTGACGCCGGCCTTCTTCGCGATGAACGCGAGATACGCCGGCAGCGCGCCGTTCTGCACGAAGTTCTGCGACGGGCTGAACTCGGCCATCGGATCGTTCGACAGCCCGCCCAGAAAGATCACCTGCTCGTAGCCCTTGAGGTCCTGCTCGGTGAGCGCGAAGATGTCCTGCTGCTTCATCGGCACGCCGGGAGGCAGCTGGTTGCCGAACCAGAGCAGATCGATCACCGCCACGTCGTAGCCGCGCTCGCGCAATGCCGGCACGAGGCGCGATCCGATAAAACCGGCACCGCCTGCGATCAGCAGTTTCATCGTTCAGTTCCTTCCTTCTTGTCCACCAGCTCGCGAAAGCGGGTAGTCTCGAGCGACGTATCCACGGGCACCTTGAACGCGACGTCGTTCACCGACAGCGGCTCGATCGGCCGCGACGGATCGAGTGAGCGGGCGTATTCCATGACCGAACGGCGCGGTCCGCCGAGATGGACGATACCGCTCGCGCCGGTGCGTATCAGCGCGACCATTTGCGCCGCCGTTGCCGACACGCTCTGCCGTGACGTCCACTGATCGACGAACGCCTTCGGAAAGGGAAACACGTCCGGCCCGAAGCTGGTGCGGATGATCAGGTTGCGCGGATCCATCAGCACGGCGCACTCGCCGCCCAGCTTCGACCATGCGTAGCGATTGACGGGGAACACCGGATCGTCCTCGTTGTACGAACCGCGGTCGCCGCGGAACACGTAGTCGGTGGAGATGTAGACCAGCCGCACGCCGCGGCGCATGCACAGCGCGGCGACGTGGCCGGTGCCGATGATATTGGTCTCGAGGGCGCGCAGCGGATCCTGCTCGATCTTGGGCGGCGACGTGAACGCGGCGGCGTGAATCACCGTGCTGACGGAGGGATGCAGGTCGAACCAACGCTCGATGCCGGCTGCGTCGCGCACGTCGAATTCGCTGGATGAGGGATAAAGCGCCTGCGGCAGCAGCCTCCTGAAAGCTCCGCCCAGCAGTCCCGACCCGCCGGTGAAGAGCGTCGCTCGCGCGTCTAGCGCGTCAGTCGCCACTCACACCGCCCCGTACACGAAGTTGTGCGAACGCTGGTCCTCGCGCCAGGCGCTCAGCGACAGCCCCTGCTTGTCCTTGTCGGACACGACCGGGCTGTCGGCGGCCAACGCGTCGAAGCGTGCCTTCAACCCGGGATCGCAGAGCGACCAGTCGAAGTCCGACGCCAGCGGCGAGAGGCCGGCCTCGCATCCCGGGCTGTATTCGCCCGAGCAGAAATACTCGATGTGCGAGTCGGCAGGAAAGTAGTTGCCGTGCGCGAAGCCTGGCGGCACCCAGATCCACGCGCCGGACGGATCGCCGGCCGCCGCTGGCATGTCGTGCATGGCGATGCGGCCAAACGTGGGTGACTCGCGACGGATGTCGAGAAAGATATCCACCATGTGGCCGTGCACCGTGCGCACGAGTTTTCCCATATAGGGATTCCACTGGAAGTGCAGTCCGCGGATGGTGCCGCGCCGCGACCAGCTCTCGTTGACTTGCGGCAGCGCGACGCCGCGCAGGAACGTCAGCTCGGGATGGGCGTCGACGTCGCTTCTGCGGAACGGTTCGGTGAAGTATCCCCGCTGATCGGCGAAGCGGGCGAATCGGATGACCTTCACCTCGGGAATGGCGAGGTTCTCAACGGAAAGAATTTTCATCGAGGACGGCTGCGGCAGGCGAGGGACCATCGTGGTCCGCCGTGCCGTGCGCAGTGTCGCATATGGTACTGCGAGCGCGATTGGGATCTGACCCGGGTGACGCCAGGGGCGGCCATCCCGGGCCGCGCGGCTCGA
The DNA here is from genome assembly GCA_963807105.1 of uncultured Acidobacteriota bacterium. GTDB lineage: Bacteria > Acidobacteriota > Vicinamibacteria > Vicinamibacterales > UBA2999 > DASPWV01. The sequence continues at coordinate 407,792 of CAWEAM010000006.1, forward strand.
CTACGGCACGACGAGCGTGATCTGATTCGACTCCGGGCTGCTGCCGGTGGCGTTGTTCGCCACCACGCTCAAATAGTAGGTTCCGGCGGGCGCGGCGGTCGTCAAGCTGTTGCCAGAGACCGGCACCGACATCGCCACCGGCCCGGACGGCGAGAACCGGGCGAGGATCGTGTAGCTCGTCGCCGCACTGCCCGCTCCAGCCGACCACGTCAGCGTCACGTTGCCCGCGCCGACCACACCCGGATCCAGCGTCGGCTGCCCGGGCGAAGAGGGCGCCGCGATCATCAAGTTGATCTCGTTCGACGTTGCGCTGCCCGAGGCGTTATGCGCGATCACGCGTGCGTAGACGCGCAGGCCCGGAGGCGCATTGGCCGAGATCGACGTCGCCATGCCCAGCGGGAACGCGCCGATGTCCGACGCGCCTGGCGAGCTGCCCGCGCTCAACGTATAGCTCGACGGCGCCCCGCCGGACCCCGCTGCCCACGACAGAACAATCGGATTGGATGTCGTCTGCACGCCAGTGAGCACCGGCCCACCTGGTTGTCCGGCCGGCGGTGCCCCACCCGTGGGCAGCGTGACCGACTTGGTCTCCGATGTATCGCCTCGCGATCCGCTGGCGGACAGCGTGACCACACGCACATACCAGGTGCCGTTGGCGAGCGGCCCGCTGAAGCTGCCGGCGGTCGGCACGATGACGTTGGCCGCAGCCGGCGAAAACGCCGGGTTGTGCGCCAGGTCGATCACGTATCCGCTGATTGGCGGCCCGCCGGTCGGCGCCTGGAAGCTTACCGTGACGGTGTTGCCGTTCGCCGTCAGCTCGAAGTTCGTCGGACCGAGCACGAGCTGCGATGACGTGAACGGAATGTCACTCGCCACCGGAGTGAGCTTGCCGCTGATCGTGCTGCGGCCGAGCGCGCGCAGCGTCCACGGACCCTGCGCCAGGCCGACGTCCTTCACCCGGAATCCCGCGTTGCGGTACGGCGAAGCCGTGTTGGTAACGCTCGGACACACGACCGGTGTCGCCGGCGTCAACGGCGCGTATTCGAGCGTCCCGAGGCCGCTTCCGTAGCCGAGCGAATAGGTTGTCCCCGCCGCCACGCCGGCAACGCCTGGGCCTGCGGTCGCAAACACCTGCAGATCGTCCATGTTGATGCCGTTGCTGTTGCCGGCATCGAAGGCGCACCCCTCGATGGTGAACGGGAACGGCACCTTCTGCCCTGGCGCGGGCGAATTCACTGTGACCTGAGGGCTCGTCGCGGTCGCCGAGTAGACCACGACCGGACCGGTCGAGTAGGCGCCTTGCGTGTCCGTCACACCCGCGCGTGCCTCGGTCGTCTCGACGTAGACCCAATGGCGTCCCGCCGCGGTGTTCGCGGCCGGCACCCAGTCGGTACTGATAGCTCCCGAGGGCGGTCGTTGCGGGAATCGTCGCAATCAGCCACTTCGTCGTGGGATCGCGATCGTCATCCACGTAGAGGCGCGTCGTATACGTCGCGCCCGCGCTGTCGGCGTCGGTGAGCGCCCAACGGATCGTGAAGGCGCTGCCCTGGCCCGAGCCGCTCAAGTTGACCTCGTCGGGCGCGGTCAGCGAGACGTCGTCGATGTCGAAGAGTGTCGGCGCATCGCCAAATTCATGCGGGTCGAGCCGGAAGAAACGGATGCTGCGAGTCGACCATGGCGTCGTCGGACAAGCCGGCGAGAGCGCCGTGCAGTCCGTTTCGATGCCGCCGTTTTCCGCCGTGAGCGCGCCGAGATCGATCGTGTAGGTCTGGAACCCGGGCCAGACGCGCATGTCCTGTGTGTGCGTGGTCGTGCTCTGATCCGTGTAGGTGCGCGATCCCCAGAGCAGGCGAAGGACCGATCCAACAGCGACGTCGTACGGCCGGTTGAGGCGAAGCGAGAACGTGAGATACCGCTGACGGCTGCTCGCGACCGGGTTGGTGGTCCCTCCCAGCAGCTCGAGCGCGGGATCGCCCAGTGTGCTCGGCGTACTTCCGACGCTCGATGCGCGCAGCATCTTCGATCCGGGGGCCGCGCCCGGTCTGTCGCTGGTGACGACTCCGCAGCTCACTACCGCACACACGCCAGCGGTGATGGACACGTTGGCGGCATTCTTCAGGTCCGACGCCGCGGGTTCTTCGAAGTCCCAACGGTTGCCGCCGCCGCTCGCGGTGAATTCGTAATCGGTGTTTGGATCGCCCCTTTCGTCGGGATCGATGACCGTGACGTGCGGCGGATCGTTGATCGAGAACGGTTGTTCCTGGCTGCCATTGCCGCACGAGACGATCAGCGTGTAGCTGCCCGGCGGGAACACGCCGTAGTTGAAGCGCCCGCTGGTGGCCTGTCCCGTGGCCACGACCGTGACGTCATTACTGGCATCGCGCACGCTGATCGTCGGTGAGCCCGAGCAGGCCTGATACGACACGTCCATCATCGCCGCGGCCGGTGCGTCGTCGCTGGCGGTGAGCCGAAGCCAGTCGATCTCGACGAGCTGCGGCGACGAAACCGTCGTGGGATCGATGCGGAATCCGGCGACCGTCGGCTCCGCTTGCCACGCCGCGGGCACACCGGTGCACCCGTTGCCGCCGACATTGGCGCAAGCCCCGAGCAGCTCGCCGCCGCTTCCGAGCTGACCGGCCTGGCTCAAGTCGAGCGTGTAGACCTGCGAACTCGCCGCGCCCGGCACGCCCGTGAGAAACAACGCGCCACCAGCGCGATTGATCCAGTTGTTCGCCGCGTAGGGCGCGTGATACCAGTAGACGACGAGGTGACCGGCATTCGAGGCGCCGCTCACGCCGCTGTACTTCGCTTTCATCGAGAACTTGCGAAAGCGCGACGTGTCGATCGGATGCCTGATGCCGGTGCGGCCTGGATTGAGGCCGATGGCATCGCCTCGGTAGAGCATCGCAAACTGATTGTCCACGGCGGTCGTGCCCTGGAACTTGCCGTTGCTGATGAAGGTGGGGCCCGGTCCAAAGATCGTCCAGGCATTGGCCGGGTTCGTCACCCATCCACCTGTTTCATCGGGATTGGGGCTGATGTCCTCGAGGTTGCCGAAGTCCCACGGATCCTGGAGCACGTCGGTCGCGTAGTCGGGCCCCGTCTTGAACACCGCGCCCGACGGCGGTGAAGTAATCACAGGAGACTGCGCGTACGTTGGCTTCGCGACAATGCCTACGATGAGAGCGGCGAGGATTGATAGACGGCGAACCATTCCAACGGCTGAGATAGCAAAAGCACGGCCAGTCCGATCCGAAATCGTAGGGCGCGCACGGTTAGGGCAGGTCGGTACCTGACAGCTCTGGCGATTCGATCACGGGATCGAGCGCCGGATATCAATGGCCTTCCGCCGCGAGCTTACATCTTCCATGACCAAAAAGCAGCGAAGCGCGTCGCGATCAGAGCCATGGGTGCGCTGCGGTGTTCCAGGACGGGACGTGCGCGACGATCTTGCTGGCCTGCTTAACGACAATAGCGGAGTGTGATGATCCAGTCGTGGTTGAATCGTGCAACGGTATGAAGGCGTTCCCCGCGAGGTTCCGGCCACAGCGACGAGCGTGGTCATCTGGCGGCGAATCCCGACGTCGCCGAGGCGGTGCGGCGCGGTCAGCTCGCCTCGGGCCGATCGCATGTCGATCGTTCTGGCCAGCGCGAGAATCGCCGAATCGTGCGCGGCGCGACTGACGAATTTCGACAGCTCAAGGCCGGCAAGCTGGCGCGAATTGCCCCACTGCTGCGACGCGATGTGCGTTGCCGCTACGGCACGACGACGCTTAGAGCGTTCGATTCCGGGCTGACGCCGCTGGGGTTCACCGCAACTACGGTCACCACGTAGCTGCCGGGCGGCACATTGGGGATCACCGCACTCGTCCCCACCACCGGCAGCGTCGCGACAATCGTTGGAATGCCCGCGACGCGCGCGATGACCACGTATCCGCTCGGCGGACCTCCAGAGACCGGTGCGCTCCACGCGAGTTCGACCGTGCGTCCGCTGACGGCGCGAGCGTTGAGCGACGGCGGTCCCGGCACGCCAACTCCTCCGCCGACGACGAAGCTGACTTCGTTGGACACCGCAGATCCCGCGGCATTCGTCGCAATCACTCGTGCGTAGAGTCGTACGCCCGGCGGGGCGTGTCCGCTAGCCGACGTCGCTAGGCCCATGTTGAACGCCGCGAGGTTGGCGGTGTTCGGCGCGGTGCCGACAGTGAGCGTGTAGTTGGTCGGCGCGCCGCCAGGTCCGGGAGACCATGCGACTGTGACCGGATTGCTCGCGACCTGAACCGGGTTGAGCGTAGGCGCGCCCGGAGCGGTCGGTCCCGTCACAGCGCCGCCCACCCGAAGCGGGCCGGTCGTGTAGCTTCCCTGTGTCTCGACAAACCCGCCCCGCGACTCGGTGATCTCGATGAAGAAGTAATACTCACCGGGCGGCACGCCGCGCGCGGCGGGGTTGAACGAATAGCTCTGGGGCACGTTCGGCGCAATGCCCTGAATCGCATCGAGCAGCACACGGCTGCCGAGATTGCGATCGGTGTCGATGTAGATGTGGGCCGTGTACGAGCTGCCCGACGTGTCGGGATCGCTGAACGTAAAGGGCATGGCGAACGCCGAGCCGAGCGCCACTTCATCCGGACCGGTGAGATATGTCGGGCCGAGCCGGAACTGGACGCCGAGTGTGGACTCGTGCGGGTCGATCCGGAAATACCGTATCGGCCCGGCGTTCCACGGTTGCTGGGCGCAGCCTGGCAGACACTCCGTCTCGAGCAGCCCGCTCTGCAGGGTCAGCTGCGACAGATCGATCGTGTAGACGTTGCGTCCCGGCCACACGATGATGTCCTGCGAGATCGTGAGCGCGTTGCCGCCACTTGCCGACGGGCGCTCCCAATAGACGCGGGCCACCGAACCTTCGCCGGGGCCGCCCAGGCCGAATGACGTGTCGAGTGCCAGCGAAAATGTCAAGTAGCGGTAGCGCGAAGTGTCGAGCAGCGATCCGTAGACGAAAACGAGCGCGGGATCGCCCGCGGCGGTCGCGGTGGCCTGCAGCGTGTTGGAGAGGCCGTCGAACACGATGTTGGAGCTGGCCACGCCGAAGATCTGCCGCACGTCGCTCACCGCATTCATGTCCCAGGGATTGCCGAGCACCTCGGTCGCGTAATCGGGACCAATCGAATCCGGCTCCTGCACCGACACGAGTGGCGGCGCGTTAATCGCGACGCTGACCGGGGCCGACGAGACGCCGACGCCGCCTGTCGGCACGCGGCTGATCGGGAAGCAGGTGACGCGGAACTGCCAGGTGCCCGGCGGCAGAATGCCGTGATTGACGCTGGCTGTCGTCGCGCCGACCGCTGCCGCGGTTCCGGTGTGAATCACCGCCCAACTGTCGCCGGCAGCCACTTCGACGTTGTAGTCGCGACCGGCGCATCCCGAGAACGTGATCGGCAGTGACGCCGCACCAACGCCGCCATCGCGCTGGGTCAAGCGCACCCAGTCCACACTGACGTTGACGCTGGCGGCGCCGTCGGAGGTGGCGCGGATCTGAAAGCCGCGCATCAACCCCGCATCGCTCCAGGCGATCTGTGGCAGAGTGCCGGCGCCGTGGAAGTACGGCGACGCCGGATTGCCGCGCGCGTCGGTCCACACGCCGGTGACGAGATCAACGAGATAGAGATGAGTCCCGGCCCCCGGCGTCCGGAACGCAACGCCGCGTCCCGACTCGTTGGCCGCGCCGTACGGTCCCGAATACCAGAACGCGGCGAGTTGCCCGCCAGTGGATGCGCTCAGCGTCATTGCGACCGCGAGCTTTCCGTAGAGCGCCGTCGGGATCGCCTTGTGATCGAACACGCCCGAGTTCTCGTGTGCCGAGGTGATGAACTGGGCGCCACCGCGATACAGCAGCGGAATGAGATTGGCGCCGCCCGGTGTCGTCCGCGCCACGAACTGACCGTTCGAAAGAAACGCGGCGCGCCCAATCGTCCGGGCGGTGGTGGCCGAATTGGTCCAACCCGAGAACTCGTCGGGGAACGGGCTCAGATCGGAGATGTCGGTCAGGTCCCACGGATTGTTGAGCACGTCGGTGGCGTAGTCGGGGCCGGCGGCGACGAGCGACGGCGCGGAGGTGATGACCGGCGATTGCGCGGCGGCATCGGGGCTAAAGACCGCGAAAATAGCGAGGTATGTAAGAAGCCCGACCGCGCGCGAAGGCCCGTGCTGCAACATCTCCACCAAATCCCCAAGAGGCGAACCCTGCAATATTCGTTCTCGGTCGCGTTTGGTACACTTTGAGCGCTTTGTTTGTCGCCGAACCCGCCATACGGCCCTCGCTGGCGGCCTGCCCGCTCTGCGCAGAATCGTCACTCGATTACCAGTTCGTCCACGCCGGGACGCCGATCGTTCGGTGCGAGGGTTGTGGGCTGCTGATGCGCAATCCGCAACCGTCGGATGCGGAGCTCACGGCGATCTATCACGAGCACTACTTTCTCGGAACCGGACCGGCCGATCGAAGCGGCTCGCTGGTTGGCGAAGTCGACCGGATGAAACGGGAGACGGCGGCTCGCTATCTGAATGCGATCGAGGAGCGCGCGGCGCTCACGCCGGCCACGCGGCGCGGCGTGCGGCTGCTCGAAGTCGGTTCAGGGCTTGGCAACCTGCTCCTCGAGGCGCAGGAGCGCGGCTACGACGTCACCGGTGTCGAGTACAGCGCCAGCTCCGTGCGCGCCGCCAACGAAAAGCTTGGCGCGGTGCGCGTCGTGCAGGGATCGCTCGACACGGTCGGGCTCGAAGCCGAACAGTTCGACGTCTGCGTCCTCGCCGATGTCATCGAGCACACTCGCGATCCCAAAGCCGTGCTGCTCGCGGCATGGCGCGTGCTCAAACCAGGTGGGATCCTCTTCATCGCCGTGCCGAGCCTCGACAGCTGGTCGGCGCGCCTGATGCGCACCCGCTGGATGGAGTTCAAGCTCGAGCATCTTTTCTATTTCGAGCGCCGGACCCTCGAGTCGCTCCTGTTTCACTGCGGGTTCGAACAAGTCGGCTGGGCACCCGGCCGCAAGACGTTGAGCCCCGACTACGTGGCGCAGCACTTCGAACGATTTCCGGTGCCGGTGGTCTCGCGGTTCGCGCGATTGGGTCTCAAGCTGCTGCCGAATGCGCTGCGTCGCCGGCGCTTCACCGTCGTCGCCAGCGGCATCGACATGATCGCGCGGCGCACGGCGCCGCCGCCGCCGGTCCGGCGTCGGCTCAAGCTGTCGGTGATCGTGCCGGTCTTCAACGAGCGGGGGACGTTCAGCGAGCTGATGACGCAGCTTCTTGACAAGCGCATCGACGGCGTCGATATCGAGGTCATCGTCGTCGAGAGCAACTCCACGGACGGCACGCGCGACGACGTCCGCCGCATCGAGGGGCGCGAGCGCGTCAAGGTGGTGTACGAGGAGCGTGCGCGCGGCAAGGGTCACGCGGTGCGCGCGGGCCTCGCCGCCGCCACCGGCGACGTCGTCCTGATTCAGGACGCCGACCTCGAGTACGACCTCAACGACTACGACACGCTGATCGAGCCGCTGCAGTCCGGCCGTGCGGCGTTCGTGCTCGGCGCGCGTCATGGGCTCGACGGACAAGGCTGGAAGATGCGGCACTTCACCGATCAGGTGCTGCTCAGCACGGTGATGAATTTCGGCCACGTCTTCTTCATGACGCTGTTCAACGTCGTCTACGGCACGCGGCTGCGCGATCCGTTCACGATGTTCAAGGTATTCCGGCGCGATTGCCTGTACGGGCTCACGCTCGAATCGAACCGTTTCGATCTCGATTGGGAGCTCGTTGGCAAGCTGGTACGGGCAGGCTATCGGCCGATCGAGATCCCGGTGAACTACCGCTCGCGCTCGTTTGCCGAAGGAAAGAAGGTCAGTCTCTGGCGCGATCCCTTCACGTATTTCCGCGCCTGCTTCAAGTATCGATTTCAGCCGCTTGGGAAGCGGTAACGGTCTCCGCGTAGTGTGCTGACGGGGCGGACGCCCCGCGATGGTTCGGCATCACGGTACCACGAGCCTGATCGCCGGGCCCGGCGCGCTCGTGCCACACGCGTTGAAGGCACGCAATTGCAGATAGTAGGTGCCCGGCGGTGCGCCGACGCCAAACGTCCGCGCCCTCCCAAGCGTCAAGGCCGCGAGATTGGCGAGCGCGGGAGCCGAACCCGCCTCGAGCCGGAAGCCGGACGGGACCGCTCCCGTGGCATGAGGATCCCACTCGAGCGTGAGTTGTGACCCATTCAATCGATACGCGAACGGCCCTGGCCGCTCCACGGGCGTGCAGTGCGCCGCACCCGTTGTCGAGGCAACGAGCACTTCGTTTGTTGGATCGCCGACCACACCCGCGATCTCCGCGCGCACGCGCACGTAATAGGAGCCGAGCGGCACGCTGCCGATCGAAAACGTCGTTGCCGGGCCGAGCCGCATCGAGGCGAGATTCGACAGGCCTGGCTGGCTGCCCGCCTCGATCAGATATCCCGTTGGCGCCGGGCCGCCGTTCGGCGCAAGCCAGTTGAAAGTAAATGTACTGCCCGTGGTCACCGCGGTCAGCGCGGTGGGAGGGCCGGGCGCAGCCGACCCGGCCACGATCTCCAGCCGCACTTCGTTGGATGCGCTCGACGGAACGCCGCCACGAAGCGCGCGCACACGCAGATAGTAGGTGCCGGGCGGCCCCACCGCGTCGAGGACCGTCGATCGCGACGCCGTGTTCAGCGTCAGGATGTTCGACGTTCCCCGCGACGAGCCCACTTCCAGCAAGTATGCGTCGGGCGCAGCGCCGGTATCGGGTGGCGACCACGACACCCGCACGCGGCTCCCCTCGGCTGTCGCCTGCAGCCGCCACGGCGACGACCGCAGCCGCGCGATCATCTCGCTGAGCGCGATTTCGAATCCCGAATCGAGCACCTTCGAGTCAACGCTCTGCCACGCGTAGGGCGAGACGACGAAGGGCCGCCACGTCTCGATCAGGGCCATCTCCTCGCGATAGATCAACGGATCGTTGGTTGATGGGAACGACGGATTCCACTCGAGGATCGCCCACCGCGTATTCAACGAGCCGAAAAGCGGCGCTACGGTGGCGAGGGTGCGGAAGTAGGTGTCGCCGTCGCGAGTGTTGAACGCCGTCGTGCCTGCGCCCCCAAAGGGACGGATGTCGGCCGTCCGCCACGAGCTCGCCGACGTCAGGTAGCGCATGTCCGGCGACTCGGGTGTGTGGCCGTACAGATAATCGGCCGGGATTTGATACGAGAACCAGCGTGACGATGGAACCGTCATCCCGGTCAGCGGATCGGGCGTGGTCGTCATCCACGCTGCGAAGTCGAGGTTGTAGCGCCACACCAGCATCTCGCGAAACATCTGCCAGGCCTGCCACCACGCGGCGGCGACGACCACCTGGTCGCGCGGCGCGTCGAACCGATCGGCGCCGGCATCGGGCAGTGGCTCCCACCCCGGATCGGTGTAGGCCGAGGACGGAATGGCGTTGACGTCGTTGTCGACCGAATCGGCGAGCGCCCAGTCGAAGTAGCGCAGGCTCCAACTGGCGAAAGCGGTTGCGAAGTCGCCATTGAGTGTGTGCCCGTCGAGGTTGGTGTCGTGCGCAGGCGAGCCATCGCCCCGGTAGCGCGCGGCGTTGGCGTAGCTGTCGCGCGCGAATGGCTGCCCCGGCGCATACAGACCGTCGCCGCGCAGCCAGTCGCGGAACTCCGCGATTGCAAACGGCGAGTAGTCCGCAAACGGCGGCCCGAAGTTCTTGAACGCGAGCTCGACCTCGCCGTCGCCGGCGGCCGACACGATCGTGTCGGGATAAAGGGCCATCCGATTGGCGAGGATGCGTGCGAACGCGCGTAGATAGAGCTGACGCACGCGAAACTGCAGCCGCGCATAGCGCGAGAGCGTCCACCAGCCAGATGCCAGCGAGTTGTCGCTGAACCACTGCATCACCCGGCGATCCTCGTCCTGCGAAGTGGCCTGCGCGGCGTCCGACTTGTCGCGGATGGCGGTGAGCAGGTTGATGCCGATCGGCAGGTTGTGGGCGCGTGCCCGCGCGATCGCCGCGTCCAGGTTGCCGACCGTCGACGTGAGATGCGCGGTGGCCTCGGCTTCGCTGCTGATATCCCAGCGCCCCATGGCAATCTCGAGGTAAAGCGTGAACCCCACGCGCACGGGGCCGCCTTCGGGAAGCCGGCTGCGAAGGCGCTGGACCTCCGCCGCGAACTCAGTGCTGTCGGCCGAGAGGTAGTTCAAATAGACCGGAAGTATGTAAAGAGAGCCTTCGTCGTATGGTATTGCGTCACTCTGTCGCGCTGTGGCGAGCAAAAGCGAGAAGCAGGCGAGAACGCATCGAACCCACGCCGCGCGCGTGCGGCGCTCACTGACGAACCAAACCATCGAGCCAGAATATCAGGCCCTTCAAGCAGATCGCTGCTCGCGGTGGCGCAGCACCACGAACGCGACTGCAGCGATCGCAATCGACGCGCTCACCATCGCGATCGTCAACGCCAGTCGCCAGTAGCGCGGCCGATATTCGAATGCGATCGACCACGACCCCGCTCCTGGCAGCGCGATCCCCTTCAGTGCGTGATTGATCCGGAAGTAGTCCGCTCTATTGCCGTTCAGCGTGGCGACGAAATCTCTCGGCACGAACGACTCGGCGAGGACCGCCACGCCAGCGCCTGGCGCATCGACGACGAACGCCGTGCGATTTGCCGTGAGTCGATAGTCGCGAGCGGGCACGACGACACGCTCGCGATCGGGAAGTGTAGCAGTGGCGGCGACCGCGGCCGCGTCGGAGCGATCGATCGATGCGAACGGCCCCTGCGACGCGCGTAGCCCGTTGACGAACTCGTTGAGCGATCCGTGGCGCCGGACACCATCGACGAAGAAGGCGCGCGGCCACGCGGTCGGACGCTCGATGACGTGCACTGGATCGGGACTTCCCAGCGGTAACGTATCGGTCAGCTGCTCGGCATGCGCGAAGACGAAGCGCACGCCCAGCATGTCGAGCAAGCCTCGCGCGTGTTCGAGGTCGGGCTTGCGCAATAGGGTCAGCCAGTCCCACTCGGTGCGATGGACGCCAGCGGCATCGGACAGCTCGCGCGGCTCGATCAGCTCGAGCGCATCGGGGCCGCCAAGCCCCTCGAGCCGATACAGTCCCTGCACGCCCTGAAACAGCACCTCGTCGAGGCCGGCGACGCGAAAAGGATCGCTGCCGGCGCGCGCGCGCACGGCGGCGACCGACGGCGGAGGTTCGTCGAGATCCGCGCGCAGGCGCGGCTGAAAGAGAACGGAGTCTAGCGACGGCACGCCGGTCTCGAGTTGCAGGCCGCACGGCAGCAGGCCGCAGGCGAGGACGATTAACGCTGCCGGCGCGATCGCGGTCGCCGTTTTCGTGCGGGCCATCACCACGAGAATGGCGAGCGAAACGCCAGGGAGCAGACTTGCTGCGGCGAACGACGTTGGCAGCGGCCGCTCGGGCTGCATGCCGAGGACGATCGCGACGACAAAGATCGCCGTGCCTACCACGGCTCCGACGAGGCCCGCCGTTGGCGAACGTTGCAGCACGACGAGGGCGGCGCCCGAGAGAACGAGCAAAGGCGTCAGCGCGGCGGTGATGAAGGCATTCCACGTGTGGTGGATGTTCGCGAGGAGCGGCACCTCGAGCATCACGCTCGCCGGAACGATCCCGCACGCAAGCGCCAGCGTCGCACCGCCGCCGATCGCGCACGCCAGCACTGGTCCGCGGTCGCGGATGGTGGCCAAGGCGCAGCAGGTGGCGGCGGCGAAGATCGCCACCAGGCCATTAAGGCTCGGGTATGGCATGCCCGGCAGCCACGTGCCCAGGGCGATCGCAGCGATCTCGTGCCAGCCGGCGTAGACAACGGTCGGCTGGCCGTAGGCGGTGTACAAAGCCGAAAGCGTATCGAGGAAGATCAGCCAGTGCGGCGTCGCGATCAGCACTGCCAGACTCAAGGCGGCCACTGCTGCGGCGAGACGCCGTGCGCGCTGCCGTGCGGACCCGCCAGCCAGAAGCAGCGCCGTCATTCCTGTGGCGTGCGCCACCGCGAACGCCACAGCACCCTCTTTGGGCGTCGATCCGAAGAGCTGCAGCAGCGACGCAACTGACAACGCGACGGCGCCGACAACGAGGGCTTTCATCGAGTCGCGCACCGCGAGGGCGAAGTACGCCCACAGGATCCACGGCGCGTAAACGATCGAGAAATACGCCGGGTGATTGAACCGGAAGGCGAAGTAGCCGATGAACGGCGCGGCGGTGGCGGCGAACGCTCCCGCGAGCGTCGATCCGGTTGCCGCGCGCGTGGCAAGCCCGATCCCGGTTGCAAACACAATTCGCGCGGCGACGAACGCGGCGTCGGCGTAGTACGACGGATCGTCGAAAGCCAGTGCGGCGAAGTGCAGCGGATCGAGAAAGAAGTGCTGCGCCTGGCCCCAGAGCGGGTTGCCGAGGAGGTTGTATCGATTCCACAGCGGCATTTCGCCTGCCGCCAGCGCGTCGCGCTGCGGGACCGAGTACCGGCAGGATGGCCCACATCATCGAGCCGACGTCGGTGCCGCGCGTATCCTCGACGGCGAGGTCGTGCGATCCGTACACAAACGGCGCCTCGTCATAGAAAAACGCCGTGGGTCCGTTGCCCGGCGACACCAGGCTACGGCCGAGGAACAGCGGATACGTGGCCACCAGCGCAGCGGCGACGCCGGCGGCGACCACCGTTTGTGTGGACGACCAGCCGCCCATCGTGGTGGCGAGCGCCCGCCCGGCGTGAGCCAGACGTTCGAGCACGAACGCAAGGGCGAGCCCGGCCAGGGCCGCGATTGCCATCGCTGCCGCGCGCGCGCTTCCGAATGCAGGCACGAGCCTCACGCGATCGATGGGCGCGTAGATCAACTGCGGATCGTTGGCGCCCTCGGGCACGATGGCGGTCACCGAATCGGCGGTCTCCGTGAGCTGCGCCTGTGTCGTGGCGCGCAGCTCGTGCACAGGAATCGCCGCGACGACGCGGCCGGTCGCGGTGACAATGCGGATGTCCGTGAAGGTGTAGCGCCCGCTGCGATCGTTTGGATCGACGCGCAGCAGCTGATACTCGCCGATCGGAAGAAGCAGGCGATAGGTCACCGGCTCCGACGAAGCACGGATGCGGGCCGCGACCGACTCGGTTTCGCCGAGCCCGAATCCGCGATCGTAGAAGACCTGCAGCGTGCCGTCGGTGGTAGACGCCAGGCTGATCACGAGGGCGAACGGTTTGCTGTTGGGCGGCGTGGCCGTGACCACCGCCGCCGCGAGTGCGGCAAACGCACTAATTGCGAGGCGCGGAACCCAGCGCGCGACGCTCGCGGACAACCCGCCTTTCATTTAATCCCTCAATTCACTTGATGCCGCCGATTGCGGTATCGAGATGAACCGACGATCTGGGCGCAGACCGCTGGCGTTCGATCCGTTGTCCGCCGTTGGCGCTGTCCAGTCAGGTGCGTTCGGGAATGAGCCGCCGTCACGCCAGTATCTCGTGGGCGAGCATCGTCACGCGCTCGGCGATGGCGAGCGCCGACGTGAGGCCCGGCGAGTCGATACCAGCGGCATGCACCAGGCGCGGCTGCTCGGTGTCGCGCCGGATCAGGAAGTCGGCGAAGATCTCGTGCGGCGGGCACAGCTTGGCGCGAATGCCGGTGCCGCCCGGCTGAAGATCGCTGAGCTCGAGCGACGGTATGAGTGCCCGCGCCGCGGTCAGGAACGTTTCGAGCGGCAGCCGATCGCTCTCGTAGTCGTCGCGGCTGTCCTGATAGCGCGCGGTCGGGCCCAGGAGCACGCTGCCGCGCGTGGTGCGGGTCAGGTGCACGCCGAGACTGTGGCCCGCGGTGTGGGGAACGGGGTAGAGGAGGCCGCGCAGGCGCCCGCGCGCCGACGGCGCGAGCTCGGCGTATTCGCCGCGGCTGGGATAGATGCAGAACGCCTCGCCCCCGAGCATCGCGCTGACCCGGTCGGCGTAGAGGCCCGCGGCATTGATGACGACGCGCGCCGCAATCCGTTCCGCTGGTGTTTCGAGCTCGATCAGGTCGCGGCCCGGCGTGGCGCTCACCAGCGGTGAGCCTTGCAGCAGATACGCGCCCTCGGACTGCGCGAGCCTGGTGAGCGTCTTCACCAGCGCTTCGGGCTCGACGATGCCGGTCGAGGGCGACCAGAGCGCCGCAAGTCCGTCGGCATACGGCTCGCGCGCACGAATGAACGCGCGCTCGACGAGCTCGACGTCGCTGACGCCGTTGCCGATGGCGCGCTCGTGGAGTGCCCGCAAAGAGGGCAGCTCCTCCTCAGTGTGCGCGATGACCAGTTTTCCCGGCTTGTCGTGCGGTACGCCGTGCTCGGCGCAAAAGGCGTAGAGCCGATCGCGACCCTCGACACACAACGCCGCCTTGAGCGAGCCCTCCGGGTAGTAGAGCCCGGCATGGATGACGCCGCTGTTGCGTGTGCTCGTCCCGTGGCCGAACCCGCGCTCGCGCTCGAGCAGGACGACGCTTCGTCCCGCGCCGGCGGCGGCGAGGGCCGAGGCGAGGCCGACGACGCCGCCGCCGATAATCGCGACGTCGATTTCGGTGCTGTGCGGTCCACTCATGCTGCGTTTCACATTATGAACGACCCGCCGGCCGTGGCTCGGGCCGACTCGATCAGCACTCTCCGCAGATCGATCGTCTTGTGGATGTACGGCAGTTCCGAGCTCGATCAGCTCCAGCTCGATCGCTGCGATCCATTAGGTTGATAGCCGCCTATAGATCGTGACTAGTCGCTTCTTCTCGAGCGAACGACGAGCCGTGCGAGGGCCGCGGCTCCCGCCAGCGCGATCGCGATCGAGGAAAAAAGCAGTCGCGGGCGGTAGGTGAACACGATGCGCCACGAGCCCGCAACTGGGATCGCAACTCCCTTGAACACGTGATTGACCTGGAAGTAATCGACGGTCTCGCCGTTGAGCGTCGCGACGAAATCAAGCGGTTCGAACGCCTCCCCAAGAATTGCGACGCCCGGACCAGGAGCCTCGACGTCAAACGTCGTGCTGTTGGGTGTGAGCACGTAGCCGCCGGCTCGGATGCGGCGCGTCTCGAGCGCCGGCAGCCCACCGGCGAGCGCCAATGCCCGCTGGTCCGCTCCGTCAATCGAGGCGAATGGCTGGGACGACGCTTCGAGCGCCGCCGCAAACTCCTGAACGCTTCGATGGCGGCGCACGCCGTCCACGAAGAACGCTCGCGGCCACGCAGCTGGTCGCTCGACGATGCTCACCGGATCGCGGTCGGTCAGCGGCAGGCGAGGCATCTCGCTGGGGAGATGGAGGGCGCGCCCCAACACGAAGCGCACCCCGAGCATGTCGAGCAGGCCACGTGCGTTGTGGAGGTTTGCCGTTCGCACGACCGGGCGCCAGACGTCACGCTCGATGTGCGCGGCGTCGAACAACTCGATTTCCTCACGCAACGCGAGCACGTCGGGTCCGCCCAGACCCTCAATCCGATAGTAGGCCTGTGTGCCCGGCAGCAGGACGAGCTCGATACCAGTGGCGCGAAATGGCTGGCCTCCGGCTCGCTCGCGCGCGGCGACAATCGCCGGCGCCGGTAGGCCGAGCGCGACGCGCGGCCGCGGCTGGAAGAGCAGCGCGTTGAGCCGTTCGCTCTTCGTCTCGACGTGAACACCCTGTGGGAATACAGCAGCCGCGAAAGCCGCCGCCGCGAGCAGCACTGGACTGGCGGAGGAGGTCGGCAGCCCGGCGCATGCGTATAACACGGCAAACGCGATGGCTGGTCCGAGCGCCGCCAGCTTCAACGCGCCGAGGCTGGTCGTGAGCGGCGGAAATCCGGCGCCCACCGCGAACCATAGCAGCAGCGTTGCCGCGCATGCTCCAATCACGCCGGCAAAAGGCATCGCGCGCAACGTCGCAACGCCAGCGCCGGCCACGATCAGCAGCGGCACGACGGCCGACGTGATGAAGGGATTCCACACTTCGTAGACGTTGCGCAGGAACGGGACCTCGAGAATCACCGATGCTGGCACCAGGCCGCTCGCGAGGCCGAGCGCGAACGCCGCGCCGGCGGCGCACGCGAGGACGGCGCGATTCGACCAGAGGCGCTGCGGCGCAACGAGTGCGGTGAGCGCGAGTACCGCCACCAGACCGTTGACGCTGGGGAACGGACGGCCGGGCGTCAGCGCCCCGAGCGTTACGGCTGCTGGAGTCTGCTGCCACGGCAGCAGATACACCTTCGGATCGTCATACATGCTCGCCGAGCGTGTAAGCGTGTCGAGGAAGACGAGCCAATGAGGCGCGGCGATCAGGAGGCTGGCGGCGACCGCCATGCCGACGACGGCCACCCGGCGGAGGCGCCCCGCCGCCGGCGCGCGCGTGAGCAGGAGCGCCGTCATGCCGACGGTGTGCGTCGCGATCCACACGATCGCGCCTTCCTTGGGGCTCGCGCCGACGAGTTGCAGCACCGAGAAGAGTGCCACTAGCCCGCTTCCGCGCCTTAGTTCGGCGCCCGACGCCGTGGCGCAGCGAAAGTACAGACCACAGCAGCCACGGCGTGTAGACGATCGAGAAGTAGCCCTGATGGTTGAATCGGTAGGAAAAGTAGCCGACAAACGGCGCCAGCAGCGCGACGAGGCCCGCTGCTTGCGGCGATCGCGTGGCGGCCAGCGTCGCGAAGCCAGTGCCGACCGCAAACACGACTCGAGCCACGACGAACGTGACATCGGCGCGCCACGCAGCGTCGGGGATGGCGATCGAGGCAAAGTGGATCGGTTCGAGAAAGTAGTGCTGCGCCTGGCCCCATAAGGATCGGCCCATGGCGTCGTAGCGGTTCCACAGCGGCAGCTCTCCGGCGGCAAGCGCCTCTCTCTGGATTTCCGAGTATGGGAGGATGCCCCACATCATCGATCCGACATCGCTGCCGCGGGTGTGTTCGATCTCGAAGTCGGCGGAGCCGTAAACAAACGGCGGCTCGTCGTAGTAAATCGCCGTGCCGCCGTTGTTGGGCGAGACCATGCTTCTGCCGAGAAGGACCGGGTACATCGACCCCAGCGCCGCTGCCACAGCCGCGACGGCAATCGTCGCGTGCGGCGATCGCTCCAGCGTCTCTCCCCACCATCGTGTGAGCCCGTCGAAGCGGACGTAACCGAAGAGCCACGCGGCCACGAACGCGAGGACGGCCCATCGCCAGGCCGGCCACACGCGAGCGATGCGCTCGCGGAGCGTCGCGGCCACGACGATCGCGGGTCGCGGCTCATAGAGCAGTTGCGGGTCGGTGGATCCGGCGGCGACCTGCGCAATCGCCGCGGTGTCGCTCGCGCTCAGCGAGACCTGCGAAGCCGCATGAATCTCGCCGAGCGGGACGGCAGCGATGAGGTCGCCGTTGCCACGCAGAACGCGCAGCCCTGTGATCGTGTACGTGCCGGCACGATCGCTTGGGTCGATGCGAAGAAGGCGATAGCGCCCTTCGGGGATGGCGAAGCGGTAGGTCACCGGATCGCGCGACGCTTGGATCGCAATGCTCGCGGAATCGGCTTCGCGCACACCGCCGCCGCGATCGTAGAAGACCTGCACGGTCGCCGCGTCGCTCGCCGCCATCTCGATCTCGATGGCGAACGCCGTCGGTTGCAGGTAGAGCGCGAGCCAGGCCGCAGCGGCGGCCGCCATCGCCAGGAGCGCGGGCAGCCATCGCAGAAAGATCCGCAGCGCGTTCGCACGTGCGTACGCTGCGGACGTCCGAGCGTCGTCGGTTGCGGGCATTGCGGCCGACACATTATCATTGACGGCTTGCACGTTCCTCTTCTCGACCTGCAGGGGCAGAACGCGCCACTTCGCACCGAGTTGCTCGACGCGATCGCGCGCGTCAGCGACAGCAATCAGTTCATCCTCGGCCCCGCCGTCGGCGCGTTCGAGGCCGACATCGCGGCGTATCTCGACGTGAAGCACGCACTCGGCGTTTCCTCGGGCACCGATGCGCTGCTGCTCGCGCTGATGGCGCTCGACGTCGGCCCCGGTGACGAGGTCATCACCAGCACGTTCTCATTCTTTGCAACGGCCGGCTGCGTCGCACGCCTTGGCGCCAAGCCGGTTCTCGTCGACATCGATCCGATCACCTTCAATCTCGATCCCGATAGCACGGCGCGCGCGATAACCCCACGCACGAAGGCAATCATCCCGGTGCACCTCTACGGCCTGAGCGCGGAGCTCGATCCGATCCTCTCGGCGGCACGGCGCGCCAACGTGCCGGTAATCGAGGATGCGGCGCAGGCCATCGGTGCGCGCTACCAGGGCCGGCTGGTTGGCGGGCTCGGGACGATCGGATGCTTCTCGTTTTTCCCGACGAAGAATCTCGGCGCGTTTGGCGACGCGGGTCTCGTCGTGAGCCAGGACGACGACCTGGCGCAGAGGATGCGGCTACTCCGCACGCACGGCGCCGAGCGGCGCTACTTTCACAAGGTGATCGGCGGCAACTTCAGGATCGACACGCTGCAAGCGGCAGTCCTGCAGAAGAAGCTGCCGCACCTCGACCGCTGGACTGAGGGGCGGCGGCGCAATGCCGCGTGCTACCGGGCGCTCGTCGAGGCGCGGCGCCTCGACGATCACATCAAGCTGCCGGCGGAAACCGAAGGCAGTTTTCACATCTACAATCAGTTCGTGATTCGCGCACGCGATCGCGACGGCCTGCAGCGGCATCTCACGTCGGCAGGCGTGGGGAGCGCTATCTACTATCCGGTGCCTTTTCACCTGCAGGAGTGCTTCGCCTATCTCGGTCACCGGCGCGGAGACTTCCCGCACGCGGAAGAAGCCGCCGACAGCGTGCTCGCGCTGCCGATCTACACGGAACTGACACCCGAGCAGCTCGAGTTCGTCGTCGACGCGATCGCACGCTACTACCAACAACACCCAGTATGAATCTCAAGTCACGCATCGAGCGCCGCGAGATCACCGCGGCCGTCATCGGGTTGGGCTACGTCGGACTCCCGCTCGCCGTGGAGCTCGCACGCGCCGGCGTCAAGGTGATCGGCTACGACGTCATCGCCGAAAAGGTTGCCGAGATCAACGCCGGCCGCAGCTACATCCCCGACGTGGCGAGCGCCGACCTCGCCGCGGTCGTCGGCTCCGGCCATCTCCGGGCGACGACATCAGTGGACGACTTGCGGGACGTGGACGTCATCGACATCTGCGTGCCGACGCCGTTGCGCAAGACCAAGGATCCGGACCTATCCTATGTCGTGCAGGCGGTAGAGACGGCGGCGACGGTCCTGCGCAAGGGTCAGCTCATCATCCTGGAATCCACGACGTATCCAGGCACCACGGACGAGATCGTCCAGCCCGCGCTCGAAGCGAAGGGGCTGGAGGCCGGTAGCGATTTCTTTCTCGCGTTTTCGCCCGAGCGCGTCGATCCGGGCAACCCGCAGTTCCACACGCGCAACATTCCCAAGGTGGTCGGCGGCATCAACGATGCGAGCGTGGACGTGGCGCACGCGTTTTACGCGCTCGTCGTCGATCACGTCGTGCCGGTGAGCTCGACGCGCGTCGCCGAGATGGTCAAGCTGCTCGAGAACACGTTCCGATCCGTGAATATCGGGCTGGTCAACGAGCTCGCGCTGATGTGCCACCGGATGAACATCGACGTGTGGGAAGTGATCGACGCCGCCAAGACCAAGCCGTTCGGCTTCATGCCGTTCTATCCGGGCCCCGGTCTGGGCGGGCACTGCATCCCGATCGATCCGTTCTACCTCTCGTGGAAAGCGCGGCAGAGCGGCTTCGAGGCGCGCTTCATCGAGCTGGCGGGCCACATCAACGGTGCGATGCCCGAATATGTGGTCACACGCATCGCCGACGCGCTCAACACCGTGCGCAAAGCGCTCAACGGGTCGCGCGTGCACCTGCTGGGCGTGGCCTACAAGCGCGACGTCAACGATCTGCGCGAATCGCCAGCGCTCGACATCATCGAGCTGCTGTCGCGACGCGGCGCCATCGTGACTTACAGCGATCCCTACATTCCCGCGTTCGAGCACGGTCATCTGAAGCTCGAGTCGCTCGACCCGCACTCGGTCTCGGCCGACTGCGCCGTCGTCGTCACCGACCATCGCGCGTTCGACTACCAGCAACTCGTGCAGCGGTTCCCGGTGATTGTCGACACGCGCAACGCGCTCAAGGGCCTGAACGGGAACGGCATCTTCCGGTTGTGAGCCAGGCGGCTTCGTGACCAACCTGCTCGAGCGTGTCGTGCGGCGTCTGCGCCGGGCGAAATGGCAAGGGGGCGGCCCGCAGTCGTCGGTGCTCGACGCCTACGTCCGCACGAAGCCCTCTCCCGAGAACGCGGTCGCGATCTTCGAAGGCCTGTGGGCGTCGAAACTTCCGCCGCCGCTCGAATCGATTCACGCCGGCTACGCCAAGTTGTTCGAGGACGACCGCGTTGTCTGGGCGCTCGACCGATTGGGAAGCGTCAAGGGCATGCGCGTCCTCGAGCTCGGCCCGCTCGAGGGCGGGCACTCCTACATGCTCGATCGCGCTGGCGCCGGCGAAGTGTTCGCGATCGAGGGCAACACCGGCGCGTTTCTGCGTTGCCTGGTGCTCAAGGAGCTGCTCGGCATGCCGTCGGTGCGGTTCTCGTGCGGCGACTTCATCGCGTATTTGCAGGACACGCGCGAGCGCTTCGACTTGTGTTTCGCGTCCGGCGTCCTCTATCACATGCAGCAACCGGTCGAGCTCCTGGCGCGCATCGCCGCCGTCGCTCCGCGCGTGCTGATCTGGACGCACTATTACGACCGCCAGTTACTGGATCGCATCAAGCCGCCAAACCGGCCGAGCGACGAACCCCTACCCGCCGCGCACGACGGCTTCACGTATCGGCAGCATCGATACGACTACGGGGCGGCGCTCGACTTTGCCGGCTTTTGCGGTGGCAATCAGCCATTCTCCTGCTGGCTGAATCGAGACGACCTCATCGCCGCGCTGCGCCAGGTCGGTTTCGCGCACATCGAGTTTGGCCCGGAGCAACCCGAGCATCCGAACGGCCCGGCGCTCACGTTGCTCGCGACCAAAAGCTAGGCTGGCTGCGCTCGTGGACTCGCCGCTTTGCGGCGATGTAGGACTCGCTGCCGCTCGGAGGACTCGGCGCTGGCGCGCCTCGTGGGAGGCGGACGCATGAGCGTCGGAGCCGCGAGTTCCGACCAGCGCGAGCGAGTTCCACGAAACCGCGCAGCGGCCAGTCCGACGAGCGCCGCCGGCGCGACTGCATCGGAGTAGTGGCGGCGCTTTAGCCCGGCCGGCTGCCCTGGCACCCGCCACCAGCACTAAGCATCCAGCAGCACGAAGCACCAAGCACGAAGCACTCAAGGCACGCGAAGGCACCTCAAGGCACCCAAGGCACCTAGGGTACGAAGTCACCAGTGATGGCGATCCCTGGCGGCTCTGTTTCGAGCTCCAGGACGATGCCTTGCGTGCCCGGGGGCACATCGAGCAGCCGCTCGATGACGAGACCTGCGGGAATCGCCTCGTCCACCGCCAGCCGCCCGTTCAGCGACACGCGCACCTGACGCGGCTCGTCGCCGATCGTCCAGAAGCGCAGGCTGTAGCGCGGCCCCGCCGGGTTGAGAGCGACGACGGCGTGGCGGCTCACCACGCGACCGCGCGCGTCACGCGGGCCGACGTGAATGTCGCCAACGCCTCGGACATACGCTTCACCAAGGCGCGCCGCGCGAAACGGCGGCCGAAGGTCGCCGCGCGCGCCCCACAGATCCACGACTGCGCCGGCAACCGCGAGCACCCAGACGAGAACGACGGCGGCGTGAGGCACGCGCGGCGAAGCCTCGCGGCCCGGCACGATCGCGTGCAGCCACGCCACCAGGCACGCTGCCGTGAGCGCGATCGCGGGGTCTTGTATTGGCAGCCCGAAGGTCAATGTGAGGCCAAGTCCGACGATCGTCGCCTTGAGAGAGGCGGAGTACGTCGAAGACACTCCGCTCGCCGGACGCCACAGAAGTTGCAGCGTCAGCAGGGTCAGCAGCAGCACCGCGGGAAACGCGAGCAGGCCGCGCTCGGCGAGCGCTTGACGCCAGAGATTCTGCGCGTTGTCCGCCGGCACGGCGCCGCCGCCTTCGAGCCGGTAGTAATGGCGCGACAGCGAGGTGAAGGCGCCGCTGCCGACCCCGCTGAGCGGGTGCTCGCGAATGGCGCGAACCGCCGCCAGCCCGTAGCCGTCGCGCCGCCATAGCGCTTCATAGGCTACGGCCGACGGTCGATCGAGTGGGAGCGAGCGTGCAAGCCGCGCGATCGGTCCCGATGACGGCGTCGTCATCGACACGGCGAGCACGATCGCCGATCCGGCGACTGCGGCGACCATCGCGAGCGCGATCACCAGCGTCCTCGAACGAACGCCGCGTTCCTGGATGTAGCCCGCGGCCAGCCCGATCGCGCCGGTGGGAATCAGCAGCAGCACCGTCCTCGCGCCGGTGAGCCAGGCTGCGTACCAGAGCGCCATGGACAGAGGGAGCGCGGTGAGCCGTGCACGCGCACGTCCGAGGACGAGCACGGCGAGCGGCGCCCAGACCGCGGCGGCGATCGCCATCGGGTTGGCATCGGCCATCAGCCCGATTGCGCGCTGGCCGCTCACCCAGGGATCGTCGCTCATCCACCTGATGTCGATCACGCCCTGATACAACGCCGCGGCCGCAGAAACGACGGCGCTCGCCAGCAGCGGGCGCGCGAGAAGGCGCTCGATTATGTGTCGGTCCCACGCCAGCGCCGCGTCGACCCAGAGCGCGGCACACAGGGCCGCCACCGCATTGAAGACGACGATCGCGACCGCGTCTCCCACGGTCGGCATCACGAAATCGGCCTCGCGCGCGGCGATGATCGGCCAGGAAAGCGCAACGCCGAGCAGCCAGAGCATCAGCGGCCACTGCCAGCGTACCGGCGCCTGCCAGCGCGTCCACGAGAAGCTCGTGACGATCCCCGCGAGCGCCGCGAGCCACACCGGTGCGTACGAAGAAGCGCCGAGTCCGACCAGCAGTCCCGTACTCGTATATGCGAAGACGAGCACGGTCGCGGTAGCCAGCGCGAAGCGCCATCGCGCGACGAGCGCCGCGCTCACGAACGCAATGCCGGCGGCGAGCGCCGCGCCCGGGTCCGCGAGGTACATGAGCCAGCAACCGACCGCGACGGCCAGCGCCAGCGACCCCTGAACGGTCAGACGCGCCGCCGCAGCCGCACGGGAAGCAGACTCGAGTGCGCCGGCGGCTGCTACCGCTTCCACGCCACGACCGCGTAATCGTGCGGTCCGTAGAGCTGTCGGTTGAGCCGCTCGGCGTTGGCGTCGAACGCGTCGGCCAGCGCCAACAATGCGCGGCCCTCGACGCCGGTGGCGCGCAGGTCGACGTCACGCACCAGCTGCGGCGAGGCTTGCAGCTTTTCCGCGGCGGGCAGCGGCGAGAGCAGGCGCACGTCGGCGTCCAGGAAACCGGTGGCGAGCACGAAGAAACGCAGCGTGTCGGGGTGCAGCGGCCGTGCGTGCGTCACGTCGCGGATGTAGCTGCTGAAGAAGGCGTACCACGATGCGACGTTGATCGTCTCGAGGACAATCGGCGAGCCCGGCCTGAGCACGCGGAACGCCTCCTCGAGGAGCGCCAGTAGATAGTCCGGCTGCAGATGCTCGACGACTTGCGCCGCCATCAGCCCGCCGAGCGCGTCGGCGGGCAGACCGCGCAGGTAGGCGAGCGCGTCGCCTTCGCGCGCATCCAGTCCCTTCTCGAGGCAGTGCGCCACCATCGCATGGTTGATGTCGAGCCCGCGCGCGCTGATGCCGCTGTCCTTGAGCAGCTCGAGAAACTCCCCCCGGCCGCAGCCGATATCGAGCACGTCGGCGTGCCCGGCGAAAATCTCGACGTAGGCGCGCTGACGATCGCGGATGACGGCCGTATCGCCGCGAAACGCGTCCTCGAACGATACGTATTTGTGGCTGTCGAAGCGGCTGGAGGAGAGGGCGAACGAAACGTCGCCCGAGGGCGCGTCGCTCGAGGGCGGGGCTGAAGCCCCGCCCTCCGTCCGCGTCGCGCCCACGGCGACACGCTCGACCTCGCGTCGCAACGCATGCACGGTCTGCTGCAGCGTCGCCAGCGACGTGCGCAATCCTTCGTACCGTTCCCACCGTTTGAGCATGTCGTCCGACACGGCGCCGATGGTCGCGGCCAGCCCGCGCACCGTCCGGGCGGTGTCGGCCTGCGCCTCGTCCACGTCTTCGCTGACGCGCTGCCCGAGGCCGCGAAACTCGTAGTCTTTGGTATCGACGTACGGCGTGATCTGCTGCAGATAGACGATCAGCCGCGATTCGAATCGGATCAGCTGCTCCACCTGCTCGCGCAGCACAGCCACCGCGGTCTCGATCGACTTCGGAATCTCACGCTGCGGCGCGATGTTGCGATTGATGTGATCGACGAGCGCGGCGTTGAACGTCTGCTGCGCGGTGAGCGACGGCTCGACGAGACCCCATACGAACGCCGCGAAGCGGCCGCGCCATCCCCGGGGCATCGCCGGACGCCGCGCGAGAACGTCCCAGCCGCCATTGATCGGCGTCACCTGGGTTTCGTCGGGCGCCGGCGGCGGGTGCGGAAACTCGGGGAGCCGACTGAGCGCCGCATCGACTTCCGATAGCGCCTCGTTGTAGCGCCTGTCGGCGGCCTCGCGATCGAGCTTGAGCCGCCGCAGGTCGTCTTCCGAGACGCTGCGCTTCGGCATCAGCGGCCCACCACTCCTTCGAGCGGGCTGCTCGCCGACGCATACATGCGGCGCGGAATCCGTCCGGCCTCGAATGCGAGGCGCCCCGACTCCACCGCGAGCCGCATCGCCGTCGCCATCCGGACCGGATCGCCGGCACCGGCAATCGCGGTATTCATGAGCACGCCGTCGGCGCCCAGCTCCATGGCAATCGCCGCGTCGGACGCCGTGCCCACACCGGCATCGACGATGACCGGGACCCGCGCCGCCTCTTTGATGATCCGGATGTTGTTGGGGTTCTGAATCCCGAGACCCGATCCGATTGGCGCGCCGAGCGGCATTACCGCCGCCGCGCCGGCGTCTTCGAGCTTGCGGCAGATGACCGGGTCGTCGTTGGTATACGGCAGCACCACGAAACCGTCGGCGACCAGAGCGCGCGTTGCGACCAGCAGCGCCTCGTTGTCGGGAAAGAGGGTGCGCTCGTCGCCGATCACTTCCAGCTTGATCCAGTGCGACAGCCCGGCCTCGCGCGCGAGCTGCGCCGTCCTGATCGCCTCGTCCGCCGTGTAACAGGCAGCGGTGTTGGGCAACAGGAAGATGCGCGACGCGTCGATGTAATCCAGGAGCGACTCGCTGCGCCGTGAGATATCGACACGCCGCACGGCGACGGTGACCATCTCGGCGCCCGACGCCTCGTGCGCCGCCTTCATGATTTGGTGCGAGGGATATTTGCCGGTCCCGACAATCAGCCGCGACCCGAATCTGCGTCCTGCAATCGTCAACTCGGACATGATGCGATCCGCGATTGTACTACCCGCCTCCGACGAAGTTGACGATCTCGACCTCGTCTCCCTCCTGGACGAGGGTGCTGTCGAAGGCGGAGCGTTTGAGCACTGTCAGATTGAGCTCGACGGCGACGCGGCGCGCGTCGATCTCGAGGCGCGTGAGGAGCTCGTTTACCGTGAGCGGCGCCGGAATCTCGTACCGATCGCCGTTCAATCTGATCGTCACGCATCGAGCGTACTCGATGTCACGGGCCCGGGGGCAATCGCTTGAACGGTTGTTTGACTGCGGTGTGACGCGGTGGTACCGTGAGGAGATATCCCTTCGCGAAAATTCGCGGCCTTTTCAGATATGAATGGCATCCCCTCCGCGCATGACTCGCTGGGCATCGCGGGCTTCACCTTTGCCGACCTGCATCAGCCAGCGCGTTTGAAGGCGCTCTACGATCTGTTCTGCGACGACGTGCGCCGCACCGATGCCGATCTCTGGGGGCAGTGGGAGGCGCACCGCGCCAATCCAAACGCGCTCAGTCCGATTGCGCGGAGCAATCTGATTGTCGCCGTCGCACCGCACGTGAGCCATTTCCTCACGCGCCTTTTCGGTATCGGCCCGCATGCCGAACGCATGGCGGCCGCGACGCACGCTTACGACGATTTGTTTCGCTTCAAGATCGACTTCGTGCGCCGGCGGGCGCTGCCGCTGCTCAAAGGCGGCGCCCACCCGGAGGCGAGCGCCGACGATCACGCCCGCGTCCAGCAGATCGTCGCTGGCGCCGACGATCCGGAGCTGGCGCTCGCGCGCTACGGCTGCGCGCTGCTTGATCGGGAGGAGGTGGCGCGCAGCGCCGGCTCGGACGAGGAAAAGGCCGCAGTTGTCGCCGAGATCGAATCGCTCAAGCGCTGGTGCGCCGCGCACGTGCACGATCCGCGCTTCGGCCACTGGGTCGTCTTCCGCTTTCCCGAGCCGTTGGATCCGGCGAACCTCGTGCGCGTGGTGCGTGCCGCGAGCGAGCTTCCCGAGGCGATGATTGGTCCGGCCGAGAAGCGGCGGCGGCGCGACGGGTTCAAGCTCACCGACTCGCGCTACACCCTTCGCGAAGTACTGAGCGAGATCCACTACTGCGTGCTCTGCCACGAGCGCGACAAGGACACGTGCACGAAAGGCATCCGCGACAAGTCGGAGGCGGTCACCACCAATGCGCTCGGGATCCCCCTCGCCGGCTGTCCGCTCGACGAGAAGATCTCGGAGATGCATACGCTGCGCAAGCGCGGCGATGCGATCGGCGCGCTGGCGATCGTCGCCATCGACAATCCGATGTGCCCCGGCACCGGCCATCGCATCTGCAACGACTGCATGAAGGCCTGCATCTATCAGAAGCAGGATCCGGTCAACATCCCGCAGATCGAGACCGGGGTGCTCACCGACGTGCTCAACCTGCCGTGGGGCGTCGAGATCTATGGCCTGCTCACCCGCTGGAATCCGTTGAACATCCGGCGGCCGTATGCCGCCGCTTACAACGGGCGCAACGTCCTGGTCGTCGGCCTCGGCCCGGCCGGTTACACGCTGGCGCACTACCTCCTCAACGAAGGCTTCGGTGTCGTCGCCATCGACGGGCTCAAGATCGAGCCGCTGCCCGAGGAGTGGACCGGCACCGACCGCCGGCCGCCGCAGCCGATTCTCGACTGGAGCGAGATCTATCGGCCGCTCGACGAGCGCGTCCTCGAAGGATTCGGCGGCGTGTCGGAGTACGGCATCACGGTCCGCTGGGACAAGAACTTCCTCACGCTGATTCACCTCACGCTGTCGCGGCGCGACAAGCTGCGGATCTACGGCGGGATCCGCTTCGGCGGCGCGCTGCCGCTCGAAGAGGCGTGGGACCACGGCATCGATCACGTGGCGATTGCCGCCGGCGCCGGGCGTCCGACGATCATCGACATCAAGAACAACCTGATTCGCGGCATTCGAAAAGCCAGCGACTTCCTCATGGCGCTGCAGCTCACCGGAGCCTTCAAGGCCGACACGCTGTCCAACCTGCAGGTGCGGCTGCCGGCAGTCGTGATCGGCGGCGGCCTCACCGGCGTGGACACGGCCACCGAGCTGCTGGCGTATTACCCGATTCAGGTCGAGAAGATCCTGCAGCGCTTCGAGGGCCTCGTGGCGAGCGGCCGCGAAGAAGACGTTCGCAGCATGTTCGATCCGGAAGAGCAGAACATTCTCGAGGAGTTCCTCGCACACGGCCGCGCGGTGCGCGCCGAGCGCGCCAGGGCGCATGCCTCCGGCGAGGCGCCGGACTTCATCTCGCTGGTGCGCGGCTGGGGCGGCGTCACCCTCGTCTACAGAAAGCGGCTCCAGGATTCTCCGGCTTATCGCCTCAATCACGAAGAGGTCGCCAAAGCGCTCGAAGAGGGCATCGTCTTTGCCGAGAACCTCGAGCCGGTCGAAGCGGTGCCCGACGAGTTCGGGCACGTGCGTGCAATGGTGTTCAGGCGAAAGTTTCTGGACGGCTCGACGGAGCGCGTCGAGCTGCCGGCGCGCGCGGTGCTCGTCGCCGCGGGCACGTCGCCAAACACCACCTACGAGAAAGAGCACCCGTCAACCTTTCAGCTCGATAGCCGCGGTCGCTTCTTCCAGGGCTTCCGCGCGGCCAAGGGAGACGACGGCCGATTCTCGCTCGAGCCGGATGCAAGCGGGTTTTTCACGTCGTATCACCACGATGGCCGGTTCGTGACCTACTACGGCGACAACCACCCGCGCTACGCCGGCAACGTTGTCAAGGCGATGGCTTCGGCCAAGGATGGCTACCCGCACGTCGTCCGCCTCTTCGAGGACGAGATCGCAGCGCTGGATCCCGCCGGCCAGGATCAGCGCGAAGCGAAGTGGCGGGCGATAGTCGCGCGTTTCGACGATCAGCTGCTCGCCGAGGTCGAGCGCGTCGTGCGGCTGACGCCGACGATCGTAGAAGTCATCGTGCGGGCGCCGGCCGCGGCGCGCCATTTTCATCCCGGCCAGTTCTATCGGCTGCAGAACTTCGAGCGGCTCAGCCCGCACGTGCGCACCGACGATCACCTTGCAGCCCTGATGATGGAGGGGATTGCGCTCACCGGCGCATGGGTTGATCCCGAACGAGGGTTGCTGTCGTTGATCACGCTGGAGATGGGGGTATCGAGCCGGCTGTGCGCGTATCTTCAGCCCGGCGAGCCGGTGGTCGTGATGGGACCCACCGGCACACCAACGGAAATTCCGCAGCGATCCAGCGTCATGCTCGCGGGCGGCGGTCTCGGCAACGCCGTGCTGTTCTCGATTGCCAAGGCGCTCAAGGCCAACGGCAACAAGGTCATCTACTTCGCTGGCTATAGGAACGGCGCCCTTCTCTTCAAGCGCGAAGAGATCGAATCGTCCACCGATCAGGTGATCTGGGCGACCGACATGGGTGATGCGATCGAACCTCACCGGCCGCAGGACGCGCATGTGCGCGGCAACATCGTGCAGGCGATGGTCGCGTACGCCGAAGGCCGGCTCGGCCCGCAACGTGTCGCGCTGAAGGATGTCATGCGGATCATCGCTATCGGCTCCGACCAGATGATGAACGCCGTGCGCGTGGCGCGCCATGGCGTGCTGGCGCCGTACTTGAACCCTCGTCACGTGGGCATCGGCAGCATCAATTCGCCGATGCAGTGCATGATGAAGGAGCTGTGCGCGCAGTGCCTGCAGCGCCACGTCGACCCCGAAACCGGCCGCGAGGAGTTCATCTTCTCCTGCTACAACCAGGATCAGGACCTCGACCGCGTGGACTTCGCCAACCTCCAGGCCCGGCTCCGCCAGAACTCGGTGCAGGAAAAGCTGTCGAATATGTGGTTCGAGCACCTGCTCGACGGCGCCGAGGCCCAGCTCCAGCATGTATAGTTCGCCTGTCCCCCGTTCCGGGTCTCGCGTTGGGCCCTGAACCCGGGGCCACGCGTTCTTCGTTCTCAGTTCATGTTGTCACCCGGCACCGTCATCGACGGCCGCTATCAGATCGTCGCGCCGCTCGGGTCGGGCGGGATGGGCCACGTCTATCGGGCGACGCGGTCGCTGCTCGGCGACGAAGTGGCGATCAAGATCATGAACGCGCCGCAGGGGACGGCGTCGGACCTCGGGCAGCGCTTCCTCCGCGAAAGTCGCGCCTGCGCGCAACTGCGGCACCCGAGCATCGTCTCGATTCTCGACTTCAACGTCGGCGAGGACGGCCAGCCGTTTCTGGTGATGGAGCTGCTCAGCGGGCCCAGCCTGCGCGAGGAGCTCGATTTGTGCGGGGCGATGCCGATCGACCGCGCGCTCTGCGTGATCGCGCCGGTGGCAGCGGCGCTCCAGCTCGCGCACGCCGGCGGCATCACGCATCGCGACCTCAAACCCGCCAACATCGTCTCGCATCGCTACGCGAGCGGCGAGCGCGTCTACAAGGTGATCGACTTCGGTCTCGCCGCCGTCAAGGAAGCCACCGACGTGACGCGGCTGACGATGCCGCACCTGTTCATCGGCACGCTCGCGTACGCGGCGCCCGAGCAGCTGCGCGGCGAAGCGATCGACACGCGGACCGACATCTATGCGCTCGGCGTGATCGCCTATGAGATGGTTGCCGGACGGCTTCCGTTCGACGCTGCGGACCGTATGGCGCTGATGCATCGGGCGCTCAACGAGCGTCCGCTCGAGCCAAGCCGGCATCGGCCCGGTATTTCAGCCAGAGTTGACGCGGCAATCTTGCGCGCGCTCGAGAAGACACCGGCCGAGCGATGGCAGAGCGTGGCCGAATTTGCGCGCGAGCTGCAGGAAGCAGCCGACACCGGGCCGTCACGAGCGCTGCAGACGCCGGAAGACGCTCTGTTGTCGCGCTACGAGCTCGGAACATTGAGCGGCCGCGGCCGCCTGGGGAGCGTCGTCCATATCGGCACGCATCGCGCCCTCGGCCTCCCGGTCGCGATTCGTTTGCTCAAGCGCGCCGATCAGCCCAACTGGGAGGCGGTGAAAACGCGATTCCTGTTCGAGGCGCGCACGCTGCAGGTGGCGCATCCGAGCCTCCTGCGGGTGCGCGACTTCGGCGAGGACGAACGGCTGGTCTACATGGTCACCGACTACGTCGAGGGTCCAAGCCTGCGCGAGCTGCTGGCGGCCGAAGGCAAGCTGTCGTGGCCGCGCGCGAGCGCCCTCATCGCTCAGATGCTCGACGCGACCGCCGCGCTCAACGCGCGCGGCGGTTTCATCGCCGGCGTCAACCCCGACATGATCCGCGTCGGTAGGACTGACGAAGGCGAGCGCGTTGTCCTCTCCACCGCCGGTATCCGTTCGGTGCAGGACGTGCTGGCAACCATGCGCGAGCAGGAGCTGCGGGGCGAAGAGGCGAACGAACGGGAGCTGCCGTATATCGCGCCAGAAGTGCTGGTCGGCGCGGCGCCGGCGGCGCCGGCCGACGTGTTTACGGCAAGTGTTCTCGCCTACGAGATGCTGACCGGCGCGCTGCCGTTTCGCGCCCGCACGCTCCCCGAGCTGATCGGACAGATGCTGCACGTGACGCCTCCCAATCCGAAGACGCTCAACCCCGATGTCCCGGAGGCAGCGTCGGCTCTCCTCGCGCAGTGCCTGCTCGCCGACCCCAAACAGCGCATTCCTTCGGCGCGGGTCTTGCTCGAACGTCTGTGAGCGCTCTTCGATCCGTTCGGCTGCACGACCTGATTGCCGCCCTCGCGATCGGTCTCGTGGCGATCGCGGTACGGTTGGCAATCGCGAGCGAAGTGCCGCTCTCACCGCCTGTGTCCGACATGCTGGACTACTGGGAGCGGGCCACGTATATGGCGGCAAACGGGCGGCTGTACGAAAACAGCTGGCGGATGCCTGGATACCCGGCGGCGCTGGCGGCAGCTTTCTCGCTCGGATCGGGGCCGTCGCTCCACGCGGTGCGGATGTTCAACGCCTTCGCGGGCGCAGCGGTCGCGCTTCTGACCTACTGGCTCGCGAGGCGAACGGCCGGCGTGCGCGCCGCGTTCGCGGCCGGCCTGGCGATTGCGCTTTATCCGTCGTTCGTCATCTACACGACGTTCGTTGCCACCGAAGCGGTCGTCGGATTGCCGCTCGTGGCGGCGCTGATCGCATCCACGTACTCGTCGCGTCGCGCCGCGGCGATCTGCGGCATGTGCGCGGCCTTGACCACGTTGACGAGGCCGGCCGGCATCGCATTGCTGCCAGCGATCGCCGCCGCGTTTGCCCCCGCCCGCGACGCCGGCGGCCGCAGCCGCTGGTCGGTCGTCCATCCGATGCTCGTCGCCACCTGTTTCGCTCTGACGATGACGCCGTGGTGGGTGCACAACGCGCGGCTGCACGGCCGCTTCGTGCCGCTCGACACGACGGGCGGCATCAACCTCCTGATCGGCAGCGGGCCTCTCGCGAACGGCCACTGGACTGGGCGCCGGTGGTAAGGCTTCACACCGAGTACCTGTCTGGAGTCGAAACCACTACGCCGCTGGGCTCCGACCGCGCGGCGGCGGTGGCCTTGTCACACATGCGGGCGCACCCCTGGACCGTCGTGCGCCTCACACCGGCCAAGCTCGGCGGGCTGCTCGCCGTCGAGGGCCGCGAGCACGCGTATCTCTACTCCTTCGGCTACTTCGGGGCACGTGACGCTCGCGTGGTGTGGCTATGGGGCGTCCTGATTCTGGCAGCTTTCCCCGTGTTGCTTCTGTCGGCTCTCGGAGGTTGCGTCGTCCGCGACGGCGTTGCGCCGCGAGTCTTCGTGCCGTGCGTGTTATTTCTGCTCGCCAGCGCAGCCATGCACATCGTGTCGTTTGGCGATCCCAGATTCCATCTCCCGCTAGTGCCTGTGCTGGCCGTGCTTGCAACCGGGCTCGCGCGCTGGCGGGTCGGCGTTATCCCATGGCGAGTTGTGATGGCCGCGGTGTTGGGAATCTGGCTTTTCTCCGTTTGGAGTCGCCAGGTCGCCACCTATCTGCCGGCGTTGATCAAGCTGGCTGAGCCGAACGGGTGGACCAGCCAGCTGTCGTTCGACGATCTGCTGTAACTCGGCTACGCCGCGTGCCGCAGCCGGTCATCGGCATCGCGCGGCGACGTGCTGAGCTCGCTGGCGATCAACCGATCGATCGACCAGCGGCCTCCGCCATGGACGACGGAGGGGCAGGGCGAGCCCCAGCGCGAGCAGGTGGTGTTCGTATCTCTCCCCACCAGCTTGTCCGGTCCAGTTCATGAAGAACCCGACCGGCGCGTGAACCATGGCGATCGCGCCAATCATCACGGCAGTGATGCACAGAGCAGCGAGCCGCGTGACGAAACCAACGATCGGCCCGAGCGCGGCGAACGCCTCCGCCAGGATCGCTTCATGAGGCACCTCTGAAGCGACTCAAACAAACTTCAGGCCATGCGAGTGGCGAAGACCGCTGCGCCGAGAAGCCCGGCATCCGGGTTGAGGATGACATCCACCGGCATGGCTGAGACAAGCACGTCCATCGGGGCTTTGGCCCTGAACGCGGCGATGAACTTTCCGTTGTCGAGCGCCGGCAGAATCCGCGGCGCAATCCCGCCGCCGATGAACACGCCGCCGAGCGTAACGGCGGTGAGCGCAAGGTTTCCTGCGACGGCTCCGTACACCGACAGGAACATATCGAGCGCTTCGACACAGTGCGGGCACGTGCCCGCCATTGCTGCCGCACTGACCTCGGCAGGCGCGTCAGGGTCATGCCGGCGCGCCGAGCCGTCCGCGCCGCGATGCGTGAACGTGGCGAGATTCATCAGGCCAGGCCCCGAGACCACCTGCTCGATCTCGGCGCGGCCGTAGCGGTCGGTTAGAAACCTGACAAACTCGAGCTCGCGGCGGGTCCGTGCGGCAAAATCGGTGTGGCCGCCCTCTGAGGCCACGGGAACGTAGCGGCTGTCAACCCAGTGGAGCAGCGACGTGCCGAGTCCGGTGCCCGCGGCAACTAGCGCGATGTTGCCATGTGGCATTCGGTTACCGGCTTGGAGCGGATGCAGCTCGTTGCCGTTGAGGACCGGCACGCTGAAGGCCATGGCCTCGAGGTCGTTCAGCAACGTAACCTTCTGCCAGCCGAACACGCGCCGCAACTCGCCGGCCTCGACCAGCCACGGCACGTTGGTCATTTCCGCCGACTGATTGATCACCGGTCCGGCGACGCCGAACGTCGCCCCGTCGATCGTCGGCGCCGGCGACTGTGCGGCGAGAAACTCCTCGATGATGGCCGGCAGTCCGTTGTACTCGAGGGTTTCAAACGCGGTGGTGACCAGCTGTTCGGGCCGGCCCGGGCCGGGTTCGAAGAGCCCGAGCAGCGTCTTCGTGCCGCCGATGTCGCCCGCGAGAATCATCAGTGTCCAGCGTCTGGAGTCCGACCGCGTCGCACGCGCGCGGCTGGTCCACCGAGGCTCGTCAGCCGGCGTCGACCGCGGCGCGTGCCTCCGTCAACGATTGTAGTTTGACAAGAGGCTCGTTCTGCTCCATCTTGAACGCGACTGTGTCGGTTCTCCCCTTCGATGCGCCGGGCCGCCTGATTCTTGCCGGCGAGACGGTTGTCTTCACTGGCAGGCTCTGGTCGTTCGACCGCAAGGAAGCGCGCGCAACCGTCGAGCGGCTTGGCGGCGGCATCGAAGACGAGGTGACGCAGCGGACGACGCTGCTCGTGCTCGGCGGAGAGACGTATCCCGATGGGGTGCCGGATCTGAACCGCATCGCGCTCGATCAGAGCACGCACAGCCAGAAGCTTCGGCGGGCGGCGCAGATCAACGCCGATAACCCCGGTCAGATCCGGGTGATGAGCGAGGACGACTTCTGCCGCACCGCCGGCCTGCCTTCGGTCGCCGAGCTTCGCGAACAGCATTACGGCCAGCGCGATGTGCTCGCAATGTATCCCGCGCTCCGCGCCGATCACCTTCGGTATCTGCAGAAGTGGGGCTTCATCCGGCCGGCCTTTCGCAACAATGCGGATACGTTCCTCGGGTTCGCCGATCTCACGCTGCTGCGGCAGGTGCATGCCGACCTGCAGAAGGGCGTCTCGTTCCGCGCGATCCTGCGCGACCTGCAGGCGACGCGCTCCGGACAGCTGGCATTCGACTTCCGCATCGATGCGCAGCCGGCGCGGATCATCGCGCTGCAGCCGCGCGAGGCGATGGCGCCGTCACAGCCGGCCGGCGACCGCGGCGGTCCGCTGCCGGCGCGTCCGCTGACGCCGGCGGAGCAGCACTTTCTCACTGGCTCGCTGCTCGACGATGGCTCGCCCGAGCGGCAGGAAGAAGCGGCGCGGGCCTATCGGCGGGCGCTGCACGAGGATCCGGATCTGGTGGCGGCGCTCATCAACCTGGCGAACATCCGCTACTCGCGCAACGAGCTGGCCGAGGCGCAGGCGCTCTACGAGCGCGCGATTCTGCTCGATCACACCTACTTCGAGGCGCACTTCAATCTCGGCAACATCCACCACGACCACGCGCAGTACCTCGACTCGGAGACGTGCTACCGGGAAGCGATTGTGCTCAACCCGGAGTACGCCGAAGCGCATTTCTATCTCGCGGTCACGCTCGAGAAGATGGGCCGGTCGGTGGAGGCGCGGCTGCACTGGCGCGCCTATCAGCGTCTTGCTCCCGAAGGCGAGTGGGTGGAGCTCGCGCGCGAGTTCAGCGACTAGTGGCCCGTCGACGCTGAAGGAGGACCACCTCGCGGGCGGGGCGCATCCCGCCTGGCTTCGTTGCTCCTCCCGTAAATACCCTCCGTATTCTCGGTCGTCGCGCCTCGCCACGCGGCGCCGCGCTCCGCGATCTGGTCCTTCTCCAGCGTGGAGGGGCCACTAGCCCTCAATTCACGTGAGTTGACCGATCGGGGCGTCGAGGGGTCCCACGTTTCCGCCAGAGAGCAGCGCCGTTCGAGGCACTCTCTCGCTTTTGGCCGTCGATCCAAGGGCAACTCCGGGGATGCGCGCGCCGGGAGTCGCCGCACGCGCGAAGCTCCTTTTGACGCCCGAAAGGAACCTGCTACTCTGTCCTTTCGTAAGTCCAAAGGAACGCCCATGGCCGATCGCTCCGACGTCCTGCAAGGCACGCTCGACATGTCCTCGACATGACGGCGCCCGGCTTCGCCGGCGCCGACGCGCGGCGGCGGCACGCGGTGTTTCAGGCGGAACTGCTCGCGCGTCTCGGCTCGCTGCCCGGCGTGCGCGAGGTCGCGCTGGTCAATGACTTTCCGCTCGGCGGTGGCCGCTACGCCAACGGTCGGTTCCTCGAGATGACGCGGGTGGACGAGATCACTTCGCGCGAAGACATCGGACGGCTCGGCGATCAGATCAAGGTGCGCGCGGGATTCGCCGGCTATCGCATCGCCAGCGAACGCTACTTCGCCGCGATGGGCATCCCGCTGATCAGAGGACGCGCGTTCGACGCGACCGATGGGCCCGACGCGCCGCACGTGGCCGTGATCAGCGACTCGCTTGCGAAGACCCGCTGGCCCGGGGAGGACCCGCTCGGCAAGTTCATTCAGTTCGGCAACATGGACGGCAACCTCACCGGCTTCCGCATCGTGGGGATCGTCGGCGACATTCGCGAGCTCACGCCCGAGGCGCAGCCCGGCCCGCTCTTCTACGATCGCTGGCGGGGCGCCGCTTCAGCCTGGTGCTCATAGGGGCGTTCAGCGTCGCGGCCTTGGCCCTCGCGATACTCGGAATCTACGGATTGATTGCCTATCTTGTGCAGCAGCGGACGAAAGAGATCGGCATCCGGATGGCGCTTGGCGCCAGCTCTGGCGATTTGCTTCGACTGATCGTCGGC
The DNA here is from genome assembly GCA_963807105.1 of uncultured Acidobacteriota bacterium. GTDB lineage: Bacteria > Acidobacteriota > Vicinamibacteria > Vicinamibacterales > UBA2999 > DASPWV01. The sequence continues at coordinate 444,120 of CAWEAM010000006.1, forward strand.
AAGGGACTCACGCTGGCTCTCGCCGGTACGGTCATCGGTGTGGTTGCTGCGCTCGGGTTGTCGAAGCTGGTCGAGGGGCTCCTTTTCGGCGTGACCGCGCGTGATTCGATCGCGTTCGCCGGCGTCATCGCGATCACGCTGGTGTCCGTGCTGGCGGCCAGCTATCTGCCGGCGCGGCGCGCGCTCAACGTGGCGCCGGTGGATTCGCTCCGTGGGTAGGCGTCCCAGTTCGGCGGCTGAAGCCCGCGACCAGCGGGGCCGGGGCTAAGGCACGGCACTACGTGCGCGGCTCAAGCCCGTGCCGCCACTGGCGGGGCTAGCGCCCGGCCGGTATGTCCTCGCTCGAGGAGTAGCGGGGCTTGAGCCCCGCCTGTAAAATCGGGTCATGTGTCGCAACATCAAGACGCTCGCCAACTTCGAGCCTCCCGCCACCGAGGAGGAGATTCGCGCATCCGCGCTGCAGTTCGTCCGCAAGCTCAGCGGCTCGACCAAGCCCTCTCGCGCTAACGAAGAAGCGTTCAAGCAAGCGGTCGAGGATGTCACCGACGTCGCTACGCGATTGATTCGCTCGCTGAAAACGTCGGCGCCACCGCGCAACCGCGAAGAAGAGACGCGCAAGGCGCGCGAGCGATCGCTCGAGCGCTTCGCCTGAAGCCCACGGCCGCCCGCCGGAAGGCGTAAACTGCAGTCAGACACCGCCGGTGGAGGGAGCCTCATGAACCCTGGTCGGTCCGACGTCGTTGCCGTCGATCCGCACGCCGAACTCGAGCGCGCGCTCATCGCCGAGTTTCTCGAACGCCGCGGCATGAGCCTCGCCGCCCTCAAGGAGCTTCCCGACGATCAGGCCGCCGCTCTGCTGAAAGCGGCTTCGCTCTACGCGTCGGGCCGCCTCACCGAGATGGAGTCGCGCGCGCATCTGGTCGAGGATCTGCATCGCGCGCCGCAACCGCCTGGGCGCCGGCGCGATACCTAGCGCGCAACCCGAAGGAGTGGGACGGGTGATGTTGAAGAGCCGCGCATCGCTCGTGACGTGCATCGCCGCACTCGCCGCGTGTGTCGTGAGCGGCAACGATCGGCAGCAAGACGACCGCCAGGGAGAGCGCCGGCGCATGGTCGAGGAACAGATCGCGGCGCGCGGCATTCGCAATCAGCGGGTGCTCGAAGCGATGCGGCGCGTGCCGCGCCACCTCTTCGTACCGGAACCACAGCGGTTCAGCGCCTACGCCGACTCACCGCTGCCGATCGGCTACAGCCAGACCATCTCGCAGCCGTACATCGTGGCGTTCATGACCGAGGCACTTGCGATCGAGCCGAGTCACCGCGTGCTCGAGATCGGCACCGGGTCGGGCTACCAGGCCGCGATTCTCGGGCAGCTGGCGCGGGACGTCTACACGATCGAAATCATCCCGGAGCTCGCGGACCGTGCGCGTGAAACGTTGTCGTCGCTCGGTCACAAGAACGTGCACGTGCGCGCCGGCAACGGATATCTTGGCTGGCCCGAGCAGGCGCCGTTCGATCGCGTAATGGTCACGGCGGCGCCCGACGAAGTGCCCAGGGCCTTGGTGGAGCAGCTCAAGATCGGTGGGGTGATGGCGATTCCAGTCGGGACCGCGACTCAGGAATTGAGGATTCTCCGCCGAGGCGGCACTGGAATGGAGACAATCACGACTCTCCCGGTCCGCTTCGTGCCGATGACCGGGAAGCCACCGCGCCGCTGATTACCAGCGCCAGCCGGTGTCCGCGTTTTCTTCCTGCCGCTTTCGCGGGCTGCGCTTCATCTTGAAGTAGCCGCAGTCGACGCACCACGACTCGGGGACGAAACCCGTCGTGCCAGCCATCGGCAGCACGTCGCGGTGCGTGCAGTGATCCGGTGTCCCGTTCTCGGCCGGCTTGCGCCAGCGGCACGAGTGAAAGCGCTCGGCGGCAGGCGACAGCGGTTCCTTCGCTGCCGTGTCCGACGATACGGGGCCGTTCGGCACGTTGTTATTGGAGTTGGAGTCCAACGCGATTCTCCAGCGCACGCCACGCGCGCTGTTCTTCGGGGGCCACCAATGTAATCGCGTGTCCGTCCGCTCCCGAGCGGCCGGTGCGGCCCACGCGGTGCACGTACGCTTCGGGCGTATCCGGCACCTCGAAATTGACGACATGCGCGATGCCTTCGATGTCGAGCCCGCGCGCCGCGATGTCGGTCGCGACGAGCACGGGGTGACGGCCCGCGCGGAACCCTTCGACCGCAGTCAGCCGCTCCTGCTGCGTGCGATCGGCATGGAGCGCCGCCGCCTGAATGCCCTTGGCCTGCAGGGTGCGCGCGACCCGATCGGCGCCAATCTTGGTCCGGACGAATACCAGCACTGGCCCATCGGCGCCGCTGTGGACGAATTTCGCGAGCCAGTCGTTCTTGGCCGCGCGCGGCATCTGTTCGATGGAATGGCGGATGGTCCTCGCGGCGCCGCGGTTGGCGCCGACCTGCACGTAGCGCGGCGCGCGGAGTGTCTCGTGCACGAGCTTCATGATCTCGCGCGGTAGCGTTGCCGAGAAGAGCAGCGTCTGACGCTCGGGCGGCAGCGTGGTGATGATGCGCTGCACGTCGGGCCAGAAGCCCATATCCATCATCCGATCGGCTTCGTCGAGCACGAGCACGTTGAGGCGCGCGAAATCGGTCGTGCCGTGGCGCATGTGATCCATGAGACGCCCGGGCGTCGCCACCACGATGTCCACGCCGGCCTTGAGCGCCCGCTCCTGCTGATCCATTGAAACGCCGCCGTAGACCGCCGCGGTCGAGACGTGCGTGTGATAGGTCAGGCCGACGAGAGAATCTTCGATCTGGACGGCCAGTTCGCGCGTGGGCGCGAGAACCAATGCCCGCGTGTAGGCGTCACGTTGGTCGTCGCCGTAGCCCGGCTGTTCGGTGAGCAGCGATTGCAGGATCGGCGCGGCGAAGGCCAGCGTCTTTCCCGTGCCGGTCTCGGCACAGGCGACGACGTCGCCGCCCGCCAGCGCTAACGGAATGACGGCGCCCTGGACCGGCCGCGTGCCTTCGAAGCCGAGGTCCTGAAGTCCCCGCTTCAAGCGCCCGTCGAGTGGCAGCGAGGCGAACGCCAGGGGCGTCGTGTCGGCATCGACTGTTTCCCAGGGGATGTCTGGCCCGAGTGTGGTTGCCTCGACAACCGCGGGCGTGTAAGCGCGCGCGGGATGGCGGCGACGGGATGGTGGCCCTCGCCGCCGACGAGACCGTCCGGAGGCGGTAGTTGGTGAACTCAAGTGTATGACTTACCGCGCGCGGAACGTGATGATCCCGCGCTGAGGATCGTAGGGAGAGATGCCGACCGTGACTCGATCCCCGGGGACGACCTTGATGCGAAACCGCCGCATCCGGCCGCTCAATTGGGCGAGCACCTCATGACCGGCGTCCACCTGCACGCGGTAAAGTCCTCCGCTGTGCACGGCAACGACGGTGCCCTGCATGTCGATGAGATCGTCCTTGCTCATTCGCGAAGCAACCATTATGCCACATACGGTTCGGGCCAGGAGGATTGCTGCTTAGCGGCCTACGCTCGCCGCTTTAGAGCGTTTAGAGTGCGCGCACGGCGTCTTCCACCTGCTTCGCTAGCGCCGCGTAATCCTCGCCTTTGAGCCGCAGCGGCGCGCCGAAGCGGACTTCGACCCGGCGCGGCCGGGCCATCTTCGACGTCGTGTGCAGGATCTCGTGCACGCCGGTCAGCCGCACCGGAATCACCGGCAGGTCGAGACGCGATCCGATCATCCCGATGCCGCCCATGAACGGTGCAATTGCGCCGGTCTGCGACCGTACGCCTTCTGGAAAGATCAGAATCGAGTAGCCGTCGCCGGTCACTTCGCCGATATAGCGCAGCGTCTGCCGCGCGCCGGCCTCACGCTGCGGTAACGGAAAGGCGTTGAAGAAGAACGCAGCGAGATAGTAGTTGAGGCGTTTGATGAAGACCTGCCGTCGCGAGAAGCCTTCGGGAAAGAAGTGCGCCCTGAAGAACTCCTTGGACATGGCTGGCGCCACGGTCTTGCGGATGTGGCCGGGGAGCGCCGCCAGCACGACCGGGACGTCGAAATGGCTCTGATGATTCGGTGCGAAGACGACCGGTCCCTGGAGATCGCGGAGATGTTCGAGGCCGGTCACGCGAATCCATGCGAACAGACGCGCGAGCGGCAGAATCCAAAGGGCCTGGCTCAATCGGCGCACCACATTGATCGAGGCGCGCCGGTTCCACGACGGGAAATCGACTGGTTCCGCGACGTCGGCTTGCGCGGGCGACGCGGCGAGGAGCGTGCGCAGTTCGGCGATTGTTTTCGCCTGCGCAAAGCGGGCCTCGTCCACCCGCGTCTGCAGCTTGTCCTCGAGCGCAACCATCAGCTCGACGCGCTCGAGCGAGCTCAGCCCGAGCGCCTCGATCGATGTATCGGCCTCGATCGCGCCGCGCGCCCCGGCGAATTTGGCAAGGAGCGACGCGAGCGGGTCGTCGCCCGTTGCCGCGGCGCCGGGTTGGTCGCCGGTGGCGACCCAGTTGCGAATCGCCGCGCGCTTCAGCTTTCGCGTCCCTTCCGTGCGGGGCAGCGCGCCCTCGGACCAGATCGAGAAGCTTCGCACGCGCTGGTGATCGAGCAGTTGCTGATTCGCCGCGCCGACAACGCTCTCGCCGTTGACACCAGGTTCGAGCACGAGCACCGCGTGCACGCGCTCCTGACCGTCGGCGATCGACCCCACGACGGCAGACTCCCGGACTCCAGGCTGCGCGTCGAGTGCCCTCTCGACATCGTCCGGAAAGACATTGAGCCCCTCCGGCGTGACGATCATTTCTTTCTTACGTCCCTTGATGAAGAGACGTCCCTGTGGGTCGATCTCGCCGATATCACCGGTGTGCAGCCAGCCCTCTTCGTCGCGGGTCCGCCCCGCAGCCGTTCCACCCGCCGTGCCCTCGTGAGCACGCTCGGCACTTGTTGCACCCTCGTAATACCCGCTCGTGACGTTCTCGCCGCGCACGAGGATCTCGCCGTCATCCGCGATCCGCACTTCGACGCCGCCGATCGGCGTCCCGACCGAGCCGGTGCTCGTCTTGAACGGATGATTCAACGTCACGATCGGCGCCGTTTCCGTCAACCCGTAGCCTTGAATCACCACGAAGCCGAGGCGCTTCCAGAACTCCTCGATCGCGGGCGGCAGCGGCGCGGCGCCGGAGATGAAGGCCCAGAACTTCCATCCGAAGGCGCGATGGATCTTCCAGTAGCGCCACCATCGCTTGGGGATCGACATCCGCTCCGCCGGAGGGTCGGCCGCCGACGGGTCGATTCGTAGTGCGTGCTCTTTGAGCACGTCGAGAATCTTCGGCACCGAGACGATTACAGAGATCCGCCAGGCCTTGACCACCCGGACGATGTCGTGCGGGTTCAGGCTCCGCATGAAGACGACCGTGCCGTCCACCATCGGCGGGATGTTGGTCGCCATCGACTGGCCGAACATGTGGCTGAGCGGCAGCAGATTCAGAAAGCGGAGCGGAAGAAACGGCCACGCGTACTTTTTGTACTTCTGCACCTCGCGCTCGACCGGCACGGTGTTGGCGAGAATGTTGCGATGCCTGATGAGGACGCCCTTGGGTTCGGCGGTCGCGCCCGAGGTGAACACGATCTGCACGATGTCGTCGGGCGTCAGTGCTACCGTCGGCAGCGGTCCGTCGCGGCGCCAGTCGATCTCGTCGAGCCGCCAGACGTCGTCCCTCGAGGGCCTGCCGGGCACGTCCTCGCCGACGACCACGGCGCGCGCGGCCACGATCCGGGCGACTTTGTCGAGGAACTCCGTCGACGAACGGTAGTCGATCGGTACGACGACGACGCCGGCGATCACGCAGCCCCAGTAGCAGACGATCCATTCGGGGCGGTTTTCGCCCCAAATCACGACCTTTTCGCCTTTGCTGATGCCGGCGTCCGCCAGCCGCGCGGCGAAGCCGCGGGCGGCGCGCGTCGCATCCGCGTAGCTATGCCGGTGCACGCGATAGCCGTCGTCGTACACCAGAAAGTCGCCCTGGTGCGACTCGAGGTCACGAAAGAGATCGACTAGCGTCTCGCGCGCCACGCTGAATTATGATCGATCGGAACACGTGACAACGTCGAAGCTTCCTCCTGCATTCGTGGTCGGCGCGCACTACGACGCTTTTCTGCAGCGCGCGCTGAGCCGATTTTTCGAGCGGGCGATGCTCGAGATGGAAGTCGTCCCGTCGCCTTCGTCCGATGGCCGGCTCGCGATTGAGCCGACGCGCGATCCCGCGGTGCTTGCGGTGCGGTGGTTCGGCAACCGCTACACGCTGCGCGTGCCGCCGCAGCGTCCGTTCACCGCGCACGAAGTCGCGTTCGCGCGGTCGATCGGCGCCGTGCTCGAATCGCGCTATCGCGCGATTCTCGACCCGCAGTTGTTCATCGAGCGCGGCGGCCTCTTTCGTGGCGCCATCGAGGATCGCTATGTCGGCGCGTTCTTCGACGGCACACCGTATTCGCAGCGCGCCGACGGCGCGCGTTCCGAGCGCGTGGCGGAAGTGCTCGAGATGCTCCGGGTTGCGGCGCTCTCGACCTACGAGAATCAACCGCTATCGACCGGTGTCGTGCTGCTCGAGGACGAACGCGACCCCGTCGCGCAGTATCCAGCCGCCGAGCGCGATTCGCCGCACTACACAGGCGCCCTGACCACCATCAAGAGTTTCTTCCGTTTGGCGGACGGCGTTCGTACGGTATTTCTCGTCGCACGCGACGGCCGGCTGCTCGACATCGTGGACGTCAACCGCTGGGCGCGCCAGCTCAACGCTCGCGCCGAGCTGGCGGTGCCGTGCGCCCACACTTACGTCGCTCATGCCAGCGTCACTCGGGGATCGCGGAATGTCTGCATCGTGCTGAGCCCCGGGCGCGAGATCAAGGTCTTTGCCGAAGGCGCGCAGGTCTTCACGTTCCGCAACGCGGAATGGCACCTGCTGGATTTGCAGGCCAAATACGCGATGTGGGAAGCGGCGGTGGGGCAGCCGGTGCTGGCGCGCAAGTTGTTCCAGACGTCGCTCGACATCTCGGACGTGCATCAGGGCGCCCTGTTTGTCGTTCTTCGCCGGCCGCTCGAGTCGATTGCGCAGCTCGTCGCGCCTGGTGACCGCCTGGATATGGAGCTCCTCGCCGGCCACTCCGACCGCGAGACGCCCTCCCGCCGCGACCTGCTGCACGTGCTCGCCGGACGCACGGTCAGCGAACTCGACTCCAGCCTGCTCGACGCCCTGGCGACGCTGGATGGCGCGGTCGTGACAGACCGGGACGGACAATTGCTCGCGGTCGGTGCTATCCTTCGCCACCCACCTCTCACGTTCTCCGACCCGGATTCGGGCGTCACCGAAGGCGCGCGAACGACCGCCGCGATGGCGGCGAGCCGGTATGGTCCAGTGCTGAAGGTCAGCGAAGACGGGATGATCACGTTCTTCGACAACGGGCGAGTGTGGGATATCTGACGAACGAAAAACGAAGAACGCGCCACCGAAACGACAAACAGCGATCGAGCACGGACGAAGGACGATGCGGGTTTTTCTAACCGGCGGTACTGGATATATCGGGGCGGCGGTGCTCGATGCGCTCTTTCGCGCGGGGCATCAGGTAATCGCGATCGCGCGCGACCGGGAGAAGGCCGAACGCCTGTCGACGCGCGGGGCGACCGCGATCCTTGCCGAGGTTGGCACCCCCAAGAAGTTCGTCGAGGCGGTCCGCTCGAGCGATGCCGTCATCCACACCGCCTTCGAGAGCTCGCCGCGCGGCATCGAGAAGGATCGTGAAGCGATCACCACGCTGCTCTCCACGCTCGAGTCCTCCACATCGCCCGCCAAGACCTTCATCTATACGTCCGCAGTCTGGGTGCTCGGGAAGAACAGCTGGCCGGCTGATGAAGACTCGCCGCTGCGGCCGGCGGAGCACGTCGTGTGGCGGCCAGGACACGAGCAGCTCGTGCTCGACGCCGGACAAAACGGCGTCCGGACCATCGTCGTCCGGCCCGGCATCGTCTACGGCGGCTCGCGCGGCATCGTCTCGGATCTGCTCAAAGACGCGCTCAACGGGCTCGTGCGCGTCGTCGGCAACGGCAAGAATCACTGGCCGTGCGTCTACGATCGCGACCTGGCCGACGCCTACGTGCGCCTCCTGCAGTCGCCCGATGCCGCCGGCATCTTCCACGCCAACGACGAAGCGGACGAGCGCGTGAACGACATCGTCGAGGCGATTGCCCGTCATCTTGCGCAGACGCCGGACGTCCGCCACATTCCGCTGCCCGAGGCAAAGAAGAAGCTGGGGACGTATGCCGAGGCGCTGGCGATGGATCAGCGCGTGCGTAGCCCGCGGGTACGGGCGCTGGGGTGGGCGCCGACGCTGAGCAGCATCAGCGCCAACGTGCCGCGGCTCTTCGAGGAATTCCGAAACGCCCGCCGTTAGCGGTCACTAAGCCGAGAGTGCACTTGCATTGACGCGCCAACGGCGCGCGACAGCTTCGAATGGCGCTGCTCGCGGGCGAAGCGCCGAAGATGTCGACGCCGCGATCGTCAAGTCACGTGAATTGAGGGACTAATATACTGAACAGTATGTGGCGCCGATTGCTCCCGCTGTTGTTCCTCATTCTCCCGGCTGCGTGTACCGAACCCGCGCCGCCAGCCGCGGCGTCCGCACCGGCCGGACCGGCGCTCGACGAGATCAGCGACGCCTACATCAAGGCGCACGTGAAGATGCTGGCGAGCGATTCGTTCGAGGGCCGTGCGCCCTCGACGCGCGGCGGCACGCTGGCCGCGGAGTATCTCGCCACCGAGCTCGAAGAGATGGGTGTCGAGCCAGCCGGCGAAAACGGCACTTACTTTCAGGAGGTGCCGATCATCGAGTCTACGGTCAATCGCGGCTTCGCGGTGAGCGTGCCCGGCCGAAGCTATCGCTATTACGACGACGTCGTGGCGTTTTCCGGGCTGGAGCGCGGCGAAGTGCAGGCGCAAGGTGACGTCGTCTTCGTCGGTCACGGCATCGTCGCGCCGGAGTTGAAGTGGAACGACTACGCCGGCGCCGATGTCAAAGGCAAGTGGGTGCTGATCATGGTCAACGATCCGCCGGCGCCGGCGGACGAGCCCACGCTCTTCGGCGGCAAGGCGCTCACATACTACGGCCGCTGGACCTACAAGTTCGAGGAGGCCGCGCGTCAGGGCGCGGCCGGCGCGCTGCTCATCCACACCGACGAGTCAGCAACCTACCCGTGGCAGGTCGTCCAGTCGTCGTGGACGGGCACTCAGGTACTCGCTCCCTCCCGCGCCAGGGATACCGGCGCTTGGCATCAAGGCGTGGATCACCAACGACGCGGCGAAGGACCTGGTGAAGCGCGGTGGCAAGGATCTCGATCAGCTGCGCGCGTCGGCGGTGACGCGCGGATTCAAGCCGGTGCCGCTCGCGATCCGCGCGGCGGCGACGCTGCAGCAGCGGACGGTCCGCAAGACCTCGCCAAACGTCGTCGGCGTGATCAAAGGCGGGACCGATCAGGCGATCGTGTTCACCTCGCACTACGACCACTTCGGGATGCGCGATCCACGGCCTGGCGACAAACCCGACACCGATCGGATCTTCAATGGCGCCTACGACAACGCGTCGGGCTGCGCCGGTACGCTGGCGGTGGCGCGGGCGATTGCGCGCGCCGGTCATAAGCCGGCCAAGTCGATGTATTTCGTGTTCACGACGGGTGAGGAGTCTGGCCTTCTCGGCGCCGAATACTACGCGACCCACCCGCTGCTGCCGATGGAAAAGGTGGCGGCCAACATCAACATCGACGGCATCAATTATCTGGGCCCCACGAGCGACATCGTGCTGCTCGGATCGGACCGCTCGACGCTGGGTCCGATGGCCGAGGCGCTCGCCAAGGAGCGCGGGCGCACGCTCGGCGGCGATCAGCACCCCGAGCGCGGTTATTTCTTCCGCTCCGATCATTTCCCATTTGCCAAGGCTGGTGTCCCGGCGCTGTCGATCAGCGAGCCGCACGAGTTCCTGGGCGCCAACGCGGAGGCGCTGAGAAAAAAGCAGGCGGCGTACAACGAAGTCGACTACCACCAGCCGAGCGACGAGTTCGATCCCGCGTGGGACTTCAACGGCGCGGTCCAGGATCTGCGCCTGCTCACCGAGCTCGCGTGGCGGGTGGCGGGGCAGACCGAGATGCCGAAATACAACGAGGGCGATCAGTTCGCCAACGCCCGTAAGAGTACGTAGCGCGGAGCTAGCTCCGCGAAGACCTCCTCGAAGCCATGACCTACGTCTCGCTCGCCGACATCGAGGCTGCCGCCCGGCGCATCCGCCCGCTCGCCCGCGTGACGCCGCTCATCGAGGTGCCCTGGCCGCGCCCGGATGCCTCTGCGCCGCGCCTATTTCTCAAGTGCGAGAATCTGCAGCCGATGGGCGCGTTCAAGATTCGCGGCGCGCTCAACATGCTTTCGCAGCTGCCGCGCGAGCAGTTGGCGCACGGCGTGATCACGTACTCGTCCGGCAATCACGGTCAGGCGGTTGCGCTTGCCGCGCAAACGCTCGGCGTGCCGGCGATCATCGTGATGCCGACGACCGCGGCGAAAGTGAAAGTGGAGGGCGCGAAGGGGTTTGGCGCCGAGGTCCTCTTCGAGGGCACGACATCCACCGATCGACAGCTGCGGGCGGAGCGCGAAGCGGCAGCCCGCGGGTTGACGATCATCCCCCCGTTCGATCACGAGATGATCATCGCCGGACAGGGCACCGTCGGCCTCGAGATCCTCGATCAATGCCCCGACGTCGACACGGTCGTCGTCGAGGTCGGAGGCGGCGGGCTCTCATCGGGTTTGTCGGCGGCGATCAAGCAGCGCAAGCCCGGCGTGCGCGTGATCGGCGTGGAACCGGAAGGTGCCCCCAAGATGTCGCGATCGCTCGAGGCCGGCCATCCGGTGACCCTCGACCGGACGTCGAGCATCGCCGACGGGCTGATGTCGAGCCGCCCGGGCGATCTCACGTTCGCGCACGTCAAGAAGTTCGTCGATCGCGTAGTGGTCGTACCCGACAGCGCTATCGCCAAGGCCGTGTCCTGGCTGTTTCGCCACGCGAAGCTCGTCGTCGAGCCGAGCGGCGCCGCCACCACAGCCGCGATCATGAACGGTCTCGTGTCGGTCGAAACGCCCGACGCCCCGATCGTGGCGATCGTCAGCGGCGGCAACGTGGAGCCGGAGAAGTACGCGGGCTACATTACCGCCGCCGCTGGTTAGGAGATCGGTCGCGCGGCGATCAGTGCGGCGGCTTCGGCACGCGCCTCGTCGAGCGTCGTCACGGCGCCATCGAGCTGCAGCTCGTAGATGGCCTTGAGGATCTCTCCCATCCCTGGACCAGGCGCAACGCCCAGCTCAAAGAGATGCCGCCCCATCAGAATCGGCGCCGGCGGCCGATGCTCCACCCCGAGCGCCCGGGCGCGTTCGATGAACCAGTCCATTGCGGTGCAGTCGAAGGTGCCCGTGCGCCCATTGCAATCGGCACGCGCCAGGCGGGCGAGGAGCTCGAGGTCGGTCCGTTGAGCCAGGCGCCGGAACGCGCCGTCACCGATCGCGTCGCGCACCTTGTAGAACGCGCCCGGCTTGAGGTGGTGAGCGACCATGCCAAGCACCTGCGCACGCACGTCGAAGCCGTCCAGCGAGTGCACGTTGAGCCGATCGAGCAACGCACTCGCGGGTGCGACGCCAGCTTCCTCGTGACCGAGCGAGCGGATGCGGCCATCGATCACCGCCGTCGTGGACGGCTTGCCGAGATCGTGGCAGACGGCGCCCAGCATCACCGCGGCGAGGCGTGGCCGATCGAGATCGACGTTCCTCCGGCGCGCTTCGTCGATGACCATGAGTGTGTGAATCCAACAGTCGCCCTCAGGGTGCCACTCGGGCTCCTGAGGACAGTCGATGAGCGCGTGCATTTCAGGAAGGAGACGTTCGGTGACGCCGAGCTCGCGTGCCAGTGCGAAACCGGTTGACGGACGTGCCGCCTTGAGCAGCAGCTTCTCGAACTCGCCCCAGACGCGCTCCGCCGGCAGATCGTCCAGCGCAATCTGCCGGCAGATCGCCTTTGTCTCTTCGTCAACCGTCAGCTCGAACCGCGCCGCAAACTGCAGCGCGCGCAGCACGCGCAGCGAATCGTCGGTAAACGTCTGTGGGTCGACGACACGCAGGATCCGGCGTTCGAGATCGGCGCGTCCGTTGAACGGATCGACATACTCGCCGGTCAAGGGATCCCAGGAGATCGCGTTCACCGTGAAATCGCGCCGCCGCGCCGCTTCCTCGATCGGCATGAACGGATCGCCGCTCACCGTGAACGCCTTGTGACCCCGGCCCGACTTCGACTCGCGGCGCGGAAGCGAGACGTCGATCGTACCCAGGCGATACACGGGGAAGTGCTGACCGACCGGGTCGACGCGTCCGAACGCCGCCAGCAGCGACTGCAGGCGCTCTTCCGTAATGCCGAAGACCTCGAGATCGAGCTCGCTCGATTCGTGCCCGAGCAGCTGATCGCGCACGAAGCCGCCGACGACGAGGGCGCGTCCGCCGGCATCGCTGACGGCCCGTGCGATATCGGTGGCCTTCGCAGTAAGCGCGGTGGTCACACGGTCATTCTGGCGTACGATGGCGCGTCGTGGCGTTCTGGAGCCGTCGATACACCGTTGAGATCATCGAGCGCGGGCGGTGTGGCGACGTCCGCTACATCGAGGGCGACCACTCGTATGACTTCTACTGGGAATTCGGTGGCGCCGACGTTGTCGTCAGTATCAGTGTGCCGAGTCGCGAGCGGTGGGCGGCCGCGCTTCCGTGGGCAGCGGATCGCCGCGACGAGGTGTTCCAACGGGTGGCCGAGAAAGCGCGCCGGAAACGCTGCCAGCAATGCCGCGTGGAGATTGGCGAGCGCGCGATCGACCTGCTGCAGGCCTGAGGGTCGGCGAAGACTTTGTCGGGGCGTGCGGTGTCTAAGTCGTCATGCTGAACGCATGGCTGTTCGTGCTGCTGAGCCTGGTAACGGCGCAGCAGCAGCGCGACCTCAAGCCGGATTTCTCCGGGCGCTGGCTCCTGGAGAGCGCGAGCCCATCTCCGGATGTGGCCGGCGTGTTGAACGTGAGCCACACGCTGTCCACGTCGCCGATGAATCCCCCGACCGCAGCGTACCGAGAGCGGTTGCGTGTCGAGTCGGAGTTCGAAGGTGGCCGGCGGGCTGAAGCGTTCTATGAGCTCGGCGGCTTCGCCAGCGGCAGTGTGGGTGGCCTTCCAGCGGGCGAGCGTCGCTATACCGTGGAGTCGCATCGATCGGTTCGCTGGATCGGGACGACGCTGGTCATCCAAACCGGCGACTACTCTGGCACGTCCGACCAGCAAACCTATACCGAGCACGGCGAGGAGTGGTCGCTCGACGCGAACGGCCGGCTCGTCATCGTGGTCACCGACCGCGCGACCGGCAAAGACGATGTCATGAAGACGTTGATATACCGTCGGTCGTAAGCCCGGCAAGCACCAGCGACGTTTCACCCCGCGACTGAAGTGACCGGGCCCCGTAAGACAGCGTTCGCCGAGCTCGTCTGCCGCACCGGCGTGTTGTTCGTGTCGGATCGGCCATCGCCGGGCAACCCATGGTCAAGGTGGGCATTTTTTCGATCGCGCTCGCCGCCGAAGATGCCGGTGCGGTGGACGACGTCTACGCGCGCGCAGTGAAGGCGGGGGCAGACAGCGTCAGTCCTCTTCACGACGTGCGCACGCCGGCATTTCCCGACGGCAGTCATCAGTTCAACGTGCGCGATCCCGAAGGTCATCTCTGGACCGTCGGAACGTTCCAGCCGCGCTTCGCACTTTCCGAATAAACGCGCGACGGCTAGGCTCCCCTCGACTCCTGCAATAGAATCACCCACGACGTGAGTTCCGGACCTCCCCCCCGCTGGAGCCCGTTGCGCGCCGTCTTGACGGGTGCCCTCGTCGTCGGCGTGCTGGACGGCCTCGACGCGCTCGTCTTCTTCGGCCTGCGCGGCGCCGCGCCGCATCGTATCTTTCAGGGCATCGCGTCCGGTCTGCTGGGCGCCGCTGCGTTTCAGGGTGGAGCGGCGACCACGACCCTCGGCGTGGCGCTTCACTTCCTGGTCGCTCTTCTGATCGTGCTCACCTGTTTCGTGCTTAGTGGATTCATTCCAGTGCTCACCGAGCGTCCTGTCATAGGCGGCGCGCTGTTCGGAGTCATCGCCTACATCGTCATGAATTACGTCGTGATTCCGCTCTCAGCGACGGCGCGCGGCGGTCCGCCGCCGTGGCCGGTCCTCATCAACGGCGTCCTGATTCACATCCTCGGGGTCGGGATCCCCAGTGCGATCTTCGCGCGGCGCGCGCGGCTGGGGGCCCGGTGATCGCGGTGGTCCGCCGTGCGCTTCCCGAGGACGCTCAGCCGCTGAGCCAGTTCGCTGAGCGAATCTTTCGCGAGACGTTTGCCGGCACCAATACCACCGAGGACATGGAGGCCTACTGCGCGGACGCGTTCGGGCCGGACATCCAGGCGCGGGAGATTGCCGATCCGTCTGTCTTCACATTCCTCGTTCACAGCGGCACGACGATCGTGGCGTATGCGCAGCTCTTCGCGGGTGCGTCGCCGGCGCTGGTCGCGGGCTTGAACCCGATCGAGCTGAGGCGGTTCTACGTGGCCGGGAACCTGCATGGTACGCCGCTCGCGCGGACGCTGATGGTGCACGTTGTGGAGTTTGCCCTGCGCGCCCGTCACGACGTGATCTGGCTTGGCGTCTGGGAGCGAAATCCGCGCGCCATCCGCTTCTACCAGAAGTCCGGCTTTCGCATGGCCGGCGATCACGTGTTTCTGATGGGCAAGGACGCACAGCGCGACGTGATCATGGTGAGGCCGGTGTCGGAGCCGCTGTGACGCCGGGAATGCGCGCGACGACGGGCTGGTGATGGATTACGCGATTGCTCTGCTGAACGACCTCGTCCGCATCGATTCGGTCAACCCCTCGCTGGTCGCTGGCGCGGCGGGCGAGGCGGCGATCGCGCGGGCGCTGGTCGCGGCGCTGCCCGCCTCGGGCCTCGAGGTCGAGGTGCAAGAAGCGGCGCCGGATCGTCCCAACGTCATCGGCACGCTCCGCGGCCGCGCGCCCGGGCGCTCGCTCATGTTCTGCGGCCATATCGACACCGTTGGCGTCGCAGGAATGACACGGCCGTTCGACCCCGAGGAGCGCGACGGACGCGTGTATGGACGCGGATCCCAGGACATGAAGAGCGGCATCGCGGCGATGATTGGGGCGGCGCGCGCGATTGCCGAGTCGGGGGGCCTCGACGCGGGCAGCCTCACTATTGCCTGCGTCGTGGACGAGGAGCACGCGAGCATCGGCGCGGACGCGCTGGTCACTCGCTATCGCGCGGATGCCGCGGTGGTCACCGAGCCGACCGATCTCTCGGTGGCCATCGCCCACAAGGGCTTCGAGTGGGTCGAGATCGAAACCGAGGGGCGCGCGGCGCACGGCAGCCGGCCGCGTGATGGCCGCGACGCGATTCTACGGATGGGACGCGTGCTGGGTGCGCTCGAACGTCTCGATCGGTCGCTGCAGTCGGGAGCGGCGCATCCGCTGCTCGGGACAGCGTCGCTCCACGCGTCGCTCATCGAGGGCGGCCGTGAGCTGAGCAGCTATCCGGATCGCTGTTCGGTGCAGATCGAGCGGCGCACCATTCCCGGCGAGTCTGGTGGATGTGCGGGCCGCGAGGTGGAGCAAATACTTGATCGGCTGCGCGCCGAAGATGCGGAGTTCAGCGCCGCAAGCCGCGTGCTCTTTCATCGCCCTCCGTACGAGATCGAGCCGTCGCACGCCCTGCCCGAAGTGCTGGTCTCTCGAGCACGCGAGGCCGGAGTAGACGCGCCGCTGATCGGCATGAGCTTCTGGACCGATGCGGCGGTGCTCGGACGGGCAGGCATCCCCTCCGTGCTCTTCGGGCCGACCGGCGCCGGCCTTCATGGCCTCGAGGAGTGGGTGGATATCGCATCCGTCCTCAAGTGCCGCGACGCGCTGGCAAACCTCGCGCGCGCGTGGTGCCGGTAACGCGATCAGGCTTCCTTGACGATCCCCTTGAGCACGAAGCCGACGTTCGCCGGTCGCTCGCCCAGGCGGCGCATGAAGTACGGAAACCACTGCTGCCCGAACGGCACATACAAGCGGACGCGATAGCCGCCTTTGAGCAGCGCCGCTTGAAGATCGCGGCGGATGCCGTAGAGCATCTGAAACTCGAAGCGATCCTTCGCATAGCCCTTTGCTGTGGCGTACGCTGTCGTCGCCGCGATCATGTCGGGGTCGTGCGTGGCGATCGCGGGGTAGTTGCCCTCGTCCAGGAGCAACTTCATCAGGCGGACGAATGCCTCGTCTACTTCCGACTTCTTCTGATACGCAATGCTCTTCGGCTCCATGTAGGCGCCCTTGACCAGCCGGATGCGCGCGCCCAGCTGAATCATCCTTCGGGCGTCGTCCAGCGTTCGCATCAGCATCGACTGAAGAACGACGCCGATGTTGCGGTAGCCATGCGCCCACAGCGTATCGACGATCTGCAGCGTGACGTCGGTGTACGGCGAGTTCTCCATGTCGATCCGCACGAAGAAGCCGTGCTCGCCGGCCGGCTCGAGGACTCGACGGAGGTTGTCCACGCACGTCGCGCGATCGACATCGAGCCCGAGCTGCGTCAGCTTGAGCGAGATGTTCCGCTCGACGCCCGACTGTACGATGGCGTGGAGGATGCGAAGGTATTCGCGCGTCGCCTGATCGGCCTCCGGCGCCGTGGCCACGCTTTCTCCGAGGTAATCGAGCGTCAGCAGCATTCCGCGGCCGGCGATCACCTTCGCCGCTTCGACCGCCTCGTCCACCGATTCGCCGGCGATGAACCGACGTGCGAAGCCGCTCGGCGCCATGCCGTATCGCGAGGCGAGCCGCTGCAGTACTCCGATTCTGGCGAGCGTGTGAAAGAACGCCTTTGACGTGGCGTCGAGCATCTACAGGAATGTACTCAATGAATCGGGGCCGGTCGCTCCGTGCTCGCGGCCCCCGGCCTTATCACGAGCGATGGCGTTGGTAGTACGGATTTCGCGCATCCGAGTCACTAGTGCGTCGGACCGGCGGGGGAGATCAGATGCTGGATCGAACGTCCGTAATACCGCAGCACGTTGCGCTCGCGCACTCGGAAGCGACCGTCCTCGATCACGATGATACCGCGGGCGGCGAACGGCTCCGCCGCGGCTTCGACGGCGGCTTCCCCGCTCGCGACGCCGAGATTGGCGCCGAGCGCCCGCAAGGTGTCGAGCAGCGCGTCGACGCGAGCGACGAGATCGCGCCGCGCAATCGACGGCCGCATCGCCGCGGCGACGAGCGCCGTGGGCAGCACCTTGTAGAGCTTGCCGACCTCGCCGCGCACGTGGTGCGAGAGATCGAGAATGGCCCGCCGCGAAGGCGAGTCGTGTCCCCCGACTGCCAGCGGCCGCCCGAAGGTAACCACCGCCCGGCTGCGATAGCCGACGGCGAAGCGGACCATCTCGGCCAGCTCGCGGGTGAATGGACGCTGCCGGCGCTTCGTGCCCTGTCGCGCCAGGATGTGATCCTCGAGTACGAGATCGTAGGCAATCGCCACCGGCAGCACAGCGAGGTTGGGCACGCCGGCGGCGAGCGCCGCCGCATACAAGCCTGTTTTCGAGGCCTTGAGTTCGCCGCTGTAGCTGCGTCCGCCTTCGGGATAGAAAAACAGGTCGTGCTTTTGCAGCAGCTCGGCAACGTACGCCTTGAGCGTGATCAGGTACGCAGGGTCCTTCGTGTTTCGCCGAATCGGTAGCGCCCCGGTCACATGCTTGTGGATCAGACCGAGCGGTCCGCCAAACAGGTTGATGCCGGCGGCGATGATCGGCGGACGAATCCCCGCGTCGTCCAGGACGAGCGGCTCCACCAGATAGTCGATGTGGCTGCGATGATTGGAGGCGTAGACCACGCGGTAGCGCCTCGCCGCATCAACCGCGGCGCCCACGTTTTCCCCGATACGCTCGATCTTGCGCAGGATGGGGTAGAGCGGGTATTCGAGCGCCCGGTAAAGCTCGTAGCGCTGCGTCGTGCGCAGCTCCTCGAGATAGGTGATGACCCGCTCACGGGCCGCCTGTCCCGACAGTCCATGACTGCCTTCGAGATAGCGCGCAACTTCCTGGCGCGACAGGACAGCCTCGGTGATGTCGTCCATCAATCGCTAGCGCGACTATAGCACGCAGGTCGAGCTCACGAACGGACCCAACGGCACACCGCCTCGGTGAATTGCGTAGTCGTTGCGCTGCCGCCGATGTCCGCGGTGCGGCCGGTGCCGTCGCCGAGCGCGGCCCAGAGCGCTTTCGTGATCCGTTGTGCCTTGTCGTCTTCGCCGATGTGCTGAAGCATCAGCACCGCGGAGAGGAGGAGCGCCGTCGGATTCGCCTTGTTCTGCCCGGCGATGTCCGGTGCCGTTCCGTGCACTGCCTCGAAGACGCCGACGCCATCGGCGCCCAGGTTCGCGGCTGGCACGACGCCCAATCCGCCGACCAGGCCCGCGCACAAGTCCGAGACGATATCGCCGTAGAGGTTTGGCAGCAGCAGGACGTCGAACCGCTCCGGGTGCATCACCAGGTGCATGCACGCGGCATCGACGATCCGCTCGTCGTACTGAATGTCGGGGTGATCCTTGGCCACCCTGCGCGCGCATTCGATGAACAGCCCGTCGCCGAGCTTCAAGATGTTGGCCTTGTGCACGGCGGTCACGCGCCTGCGCTTGTGCTTGCGCGCGTGCTCGAAGGCAAAGCGCGCGATCTTCGTGGACGCTGCCGCGGTGATGATTTTCAGGCTTTCGACCACACCCGGGACCACTTCGTGCTCGAGTCCCGAGTAGAGGTCCTCCGTGTTCTCGCGAACGATCACCAGATCGACGTTGTCGAACCGTGAGGGAACCGACGGCAAGTTCCAGACCGGCCGCAGATTGGCATAAAGGCCGAGCGCCTTGCGCAATCCGACGTTCACGCTGGTGAAGCCTTCGCCAATCGGCGTGGTGATCGGCCCCTTGAGCGCGACTTTGTTTCTGGCGATCGAAACCAGGAGCGGCTCCGGCAGCGTCGTTCCGTACTCGGCCAGGGCGGCGGCGCCGGCAGGAAACTCCTCCCAGCGTACTTGAAGCCCCGCAGTTTCAACGATCGTGACGACCGATCGCGTGACTTCTGGTCCGATCCCGTCGCCAGGGATCAGCGTGATCGGGTGCGTCATGCGGCGAACTTCTGCGCCAGCATGGCCGCCACGGCCTCGAGAAGCTCCTTGTCGGCAGCGCCAAACGCCGCCTTCTTGTCGCTGTCGATGTCGATCTCACCCAGCACGCGCGAGCCCTTGATGATGGGCACGACGATTTCGGATCGCGTTTCGAGACTGCACGCCAGGTATCTCGGATCGGCGTCCACGTCGTCGACGATGACCGTTTCCTGGTGCGTGGCCGCCGCGCCGCAGATGCCCTGATTGAGCGGGATGCGCGTGTGCGGTGAGGGCTTGCCCAGAAAGGGCCCAAGCTCGAGGTGATCGCCGACCAGCAGATAAATGCCGACCCACGAATAGTCGGGCATCTTCTCCTTGAGGATATTGACCGCTTGCAGCATCGCTTGATCGCGCGTCGAGGAGCCCGCGATGGTCGCGCGCAGAACCTTCAGCACATCCTCGTACGTCGAAACGCTCATAAACCTATTCTCGCGTCTCCCAGGCCACGAGCGCGAGCCCGCCGGCGATGGTCAAACTCATCAGGGTCGTCGAAAGACCGTGCAAACCGTCGAATTCGGCGCGCCGTGGGTCGTTCGCGGGCAGCTCGATCATCGGCCGGTTGGCTTGCGCTTGCAGGGCTTCGATGCGCGGCTGGATGATCGCCGCCGCATACGCCGTCAGCGCGAACATCACGATGATGAGACCGGCGCGGACGCCGTATGCTTTGGGCCGGGGGCCGATGATGCGCTGCAGCGTGAGCGCCATGAACATCACCACCGCGGCGGCGACGCCGACAATGTAGAGGCGCGCCAGAATGGCGCCGAATACATCACCTGCCAGCACGCGGCCGGTCGAGCCGTTCCACGCCTGAAGGACGCTGAAGATCGTCGGCGCCACCACGAACCCCGCGATCGCCATGCCGCCGAGCCACAGCGCCAGTGCTAGTACGTAGAGGTACCGCACGGCACGCATCGGGGAATTATAATGTTCGCCCCAACACTCTCAGCGAGGATTCGGTGGAAGTCGATACACCCGCGGTATGCCCGCTCTCAAGAACGTCGCCACGCGCTTGCGCATCGAATCGATCCGTTCGACCACGGAGGCGGGCAGCGGGCATCCGACGACGTGCTGCTCCTCAGCGGAGCTCATGTCCGCGCTGTTCTTCGCGGAGATGCGTTACGACCCCAAGGATCCCAAGAATCCCTTTGCCGATCGCTTCGTGCTGTCGAAGGGACATGCGGCGCCCATCCTCTACGCGGTGTGGGCGGAGAACGGGTTCATACCCAAGCGGGAGCTGTTCAGTCTGCGCAAGCTCGATTCCGATCTCGAGGGACACCCGACGCCTCGACTCGCGTTCGTGGATGTCGCGACCGGGTCGCTCGGGCAGGGGCTCGCCGCCGGCGTCGGCATTGCGCTCAACGCGCGGCGCATCGGTTCCGACGCCCGCACCTACGTGTTGATGGGCGACGGCGAAACGGCCGAAGGATCGGTGTGGGAAGCGGCTGCTGTGGCCGACTTCCACAAGCTCAGCTCGCTCTGCGCGGTAGTCGACGTCAACGGGCTCGGCCAGAGCCGCCCGACGCAGCTCGATCACCTGATGGACGCGCACCGGCAACGCTGGACTTCGTTTGGCTGGAATGCGCTCGTGATCGACGGACACGATCTCGAGCGTGTCCTCGGGGCGTTCCGCGAGGCGCGCCGCATTGCCAGTGCGCCGACCGTGATTCTGGCGCGAACGGTGAAGGGCAAAGGCGTCTCGTTCCTCGAGAATGCGCCGCATTGGCACGGCAAGCCGCTCAAGAAAGGGCAGGAGCTGGACGCCGCGTTGAAAGAGCTCGATGCCCAGCTCGTGCCGGAGCCGCCCGGCGCGAAGATCGAGATCCCGCCGCCGAAAGCACCACCCAAGCCGTTGCGCATGGAAGCTCGCGCGGTCGAAGCGCCCACCTACAAGCTGGGCGATCAGATCGCCACCCGCGAGGCGTTCGGCTCCGCACTCGCCCGGCTCGCTGATGCCGACCCACGAATCGTCGCGCTCGACGCCGACGTGAAGAACTCGACCTTCAGCGAGAAGTTCGAGGCCGTACATCCTGAGCGGTTCTATCAGTGTTTCATCGCCGAGCAGGCGATGATTGGGACGGCGATGGGCCTGGCGTCGCGCGGCGCCATTCCGTTTCCCTCGACGTTTGCCGCCTTCCTGAGCCGTGCCGGCGACTTCGTTCGCATGCTCTGCATCAGTAACCTCAACGTCAAGATGACGGGGTCGCATGCAGGCGTGTCGATCGGCGAAGACGGGCCGTCCCAGATGGCGCTCGAAGATCTTTCGATGATGACGGCGCAGCCCAACATGACCGTGTTGTATCCGTGCGATGCCACCAGCGCCGACCGCCTGGTGATCGCCGCGGCCTATCACGATGGGCCAGTCTACATTCGAACTTCGCGTCCCAAGACACCGGTCATCTACGACAGCTCGGAGAGCTTTCCTATTGGCGGCCTCAAGGTCCTGCGCCAGAGCGAGCAGGATGTGGCGACCATTGTCGGCGCAGGAGTAACGGTCTTCGAGGCGCTCAAGGCGCACGACCAGCTGAAGGCGGCCGGTGTGCACGTGCGTGTAATCGATTTGTATTCTGTGCAACCGGTGGACGCTGCCACGCTGGTCACGGCCGGGCGCGAAACCGGCCGGCTGCTGACGGTCGAGGATCACTACGCCGCCGGCGGACTCGGCGACGCGGTCGCGCGTGCCGTGGCGCCCGCCGGACTTGCCGTTACGCGGCTTGCCGTGCGCGAGATCCCGAGGAGCGGAAAGCCCGAGGAGCTCCTCGACAAGTACGGGATCTCGACGCGCCGCATCATCGAGGCCGTTCAAGCGACAATGTAGAGGTGCGGTCGTCATTCCGCCCCAACCCTATGCGCCACACGTTTCTCGCCCTGCTGGTCCTCGCCGCGCTCGCCTTTGAGAGGCCAGGGCATGCGCAAGGCGAGCTCACGGGCGCGCAGGACCCGGCGTGGGCCCCTGATGGCAAGCGCATCGCGTTGTCGTATTTCGATCGCATCTGGACGATGACGCCCGACGGCAAGCAGGCGAGGGCGCTCGTCGCCGGCGACCTCGATGCGTCCGCGGCCGCCGCGCGCATCGAGCGCGATCCGGCGTGGTCGCCGGACGGCACGCGCATCGCCTTTGCCGCGGATCGCGGGCGGGGGTTCGACATCTATACGGCGTCGATCAAGACGGGCACTGCGGAGCCGGTGACGACCATGCCCGGCGACGAACGGTGGCCTTCCTGGACACCCGACGGACGCCTCGTGTTTGCCCGGCGCGAGCAAAGCCCACAGGGACGCGCGGCCGCGCCCGGCCGGCAATGGGATATCTATCAGGTTGCGCCGGTAGCAGGTTCGTCCGCGTGGCAGGCGCCGGTGCCGCTCACCCAAACCGACGACAGCGAGACCGAGCCGAGAGTGTCGCCAAACGGCGAGCGCGTGGTGTTCGTCTCGAATCGAGAATCCGAAGACGACGTGGACCTGTGGGCGATGTCGATGCCGTCGGCGAATGTCCTGAAGCCGCCGCCGCTTGCCACGCGTGCGGCACGCGATGCCGGGACGCCCACCGGCGCGCCGCGGCCGCCTCGTCTGGTGCGCGTCACGCGGGTGCGCGGCGACGAAGGCCACGTCTCGTGGGCACCCGACAATCAGCGCGTGGCGTTCTACGCGGTTCGCGAAGGGACCGGTTCGGTGTGGGTTGCCAGCGTCGAGCCGCCGCGGCCCGAGCCCAACGAGGATCCGATCGCTCGGCCCAAGCCGGCCGCACCGCCGCAGCTGGCGTCGCGGCTCGGCGGCGCACCGGCGTGGTCGCCGGATGGCCGCACCCTCCTCGTCGCCGGAGTCCCCGATCCGGATCCTGTGTACAACGGCAATCCGCTGCGCAATGAGAGCGTGCCGCCGCCGCTGTTTGCGGGTGCGCGCGCGTTTCAGCTCTGGCGGGTGCCGGCGCCATTGCCGGTGCACGAAGAGGGCGGCATGTTCACCGCCGAGGTCGCCCCGCCGCCGGCGCTATATACCGCGGCGTTCGATCGCGCCTGGCAGACGCTGCGCGATCTGTACTACGCGAGCGGTCCGCAACGCGATGCATGGACGAAGCTGCGCGATCGATATCGGCCTCGCGTACAGCAGGTCAAAAACGAAGCCGAGCTCGAGTCCATCCTCGATGCGATGGTCGGCGAGCAGCCGCTGATTAAGCCGGTGGTGGCGTCAGGTGGCGCCGTCGTGGTCTCCGGCCATCGGCTCGCGTCGGAGGCCGGGCGCCTTGCGCTCGAGCGAGGCGGCAACATCGTCGATGCGCTCGTCGCCACGTCGTTCGCGCTCGGCGTGGTCGAGCCCGAGGCCTCCGGAATCGGCGGCGACGGCTCCGCGGTGCTCTACCTCAAAGGGATGAAGCAGCCCACCGTCGTCGAATACAAGGACATGACGCCGATCCGCGCGACGCCGGACAACACCGCCATCGTGCAGGATGGCCGGATCGTCGCCGACGGGCCGGCCGCGGCCAACATTCCCGGCGTGGTTGCCGGGCTCGAGTATCTGCATCGCAAGTACGGCAGCGGCAAGGTCAAGTGGGCCGAGCTGATCGAGCCGGCGATCAAGCTCGCCGACGAAGGCTTCATCCTCGACGAGTCGCTCCCAACGACGATTGCAGAGGGGCGCAAGTTTCTGGACAAGTGGCCCGAGGCGGCGAAGATTTATCTGCCTGGCGGCAATGTGCCGAGACCCGGCGATCGCTTCTTCAACAAGGACTACGCCAACACGCTGCGCGCGATCGCCAAGGACGGCGCGGACACGTTCTATCGCGGCGAGATCGCGCGCAAGATCGCGTCCGACCTCCAGGAAAACGGCGGCATCATCACGTTTGCCGATCTCGCGCAGTATCGCGCGCTGGAACGCGAGCCCGTCGTCGGGCGCTACCGCGGGCATACGCTGTACACCGGCGGCCCCCCGGTGTCTACCGGAATTCAGCTCTTCGAGTCGCTGCAGATCCTGGACAACTATCAGCCGAAGCCGGGGGCGCGAACCGCAACCGACGCCGACTATCTCCATTACGCGATCGAAGCCTGGAAGGTGCGGGATCCACTGCGCCGCGTCGCCGATCCCGAGCGTTGGCCGGTCGAGTTCGCCGAACATCTCACCCAGGAGCACGCGAAGAAACTCTTCCAGAAGATCGACGCGCGGAAAGCCTCGCGCTACGAGCGTCAGCCGCCGGAGGACGGCGCCTCGCCGGTGCCGCGGATCTCGACCGGGACAACGTCGTTTGCCGTCGCCGACGCCGAAGGCAACATGATCGCGGTGACGCAGACGCTCAGCACATGGGGCGGCACCTTTTATGTTTCGAAGGGACTGGGCTTCCTCTACAACAATCACCTGCGCTCGAATCGCACCACCGCCGGCGCGTACGGCAGCCTGTTGCCGTTGATGCGGTCGAACACGACGAGCGTGCCGACCCTTGTATTCGAGAGCATGCCGCGCGGCGAGGTGCCGAAGCTGGCGGTGGGCTGCGCCGGCAACTCGTGGATTCCGGTGTCGGTCTACAACGTCATTCTCGGCGTGATCGACGGCAGACAGGGCGCGCAGGCGGCGATTGAGTCGCCGCGCTTCCTGCCCGGCCGCGACCCGGCTGATCCGCGCGAGGACGGCGAGCTCACCCAGATCGAGGATCGGTTTCCGCGGCCGCTGCTGCAGGACCTGACCGGACGCGGGCACAAGTTCCAGAAGATCGGCCGCAAGGGCGAAGTGCGCTACGGTTACGCGGCCGCGATCACGGTCGATGTCCGCAATCAGCGAGTCGAGGGCGGCGCCGAGCCGCGTCGCTCGCACGCGGCGGTGGCCTTCGATCGCAAAGCCTCGACCGCGCCATAGCGGCTGCGGCGCAACCGATCGCTGCCTCAGCCACGAAGCTCATTCGCGCCGCCACCCGCTCATCTCTACAATCGAATGATGAAGAGCTCGATCGTTATCGCGGCGATCGTCGCATCATCCAGCGCTGCGGCATCGGCGTCGCTGCAGGGCCAGGCCGGCGCGCTCAGCGCCCAGACGCAGAAGCTGCAGTCCGAAGTTCTGATTTCGACTCTGCCCGTGCCTGAGCTCACCAAGCAAGTCACTGCCGAGAACGGCACGATCGAACACAAGTCGGAGGTCGCGCGCGGCGAGCCAGTGGCCGCGGTCGTGCGGGCCAAAGGGTGCGAGAGGGATCGCTCGGACGAGTGTAGGGTCAACGCCGACGTCGTGGTTTACAAGCCCGATGGCTCGGTGTTCCAGGAAGTCAGGATGCTGGATCTGCCCGCGGGCCGCGGAGCGGTGCCGCTGAAGGTGGATGCGCAGTCGCCGACCGGCGTGTATCGTGTGGTGGCGACCATCCGCGATCTCACGGCACGCCGCTTCGCAACGCTCGAGCGTCAGTTTGGTGTGAAGTAACGGGGGTCAGGTGCGGACGGGGGTCGGGTCCCGAGGGCGCGGCCGGTCGGTCTATCCTTGAGGCGGAGGACCGCATGGCGCTCGTCGACCCCGGCAAGAAGGCTCCCACGTTCGCACTCAGAGATCAGGACGGTACTACTCGCAAGCTCTCCGACTACGCCGGCCAGCCGGTGGTTCTCTACTTCTACCCCAAGGACGACACGCCGGGCTGCACCGCCGAGACGTGCGCGTTTCGCGACAACCTCCCGAAGTTCAAGAAAGGTAAAGCCGCGATCCTCGGAGTGAGCCTCCTCGACGAGAAGAGCAAGGCCAGGTTCGCTGCCAAGTACGGCGTCAGCTTTCCGCTGCTTGCCGACGCCGATCACGCCATCGCCGACAAGTACGGCGTGTGGCAGGAGAAATCGCGTTACGGCCGCAAATACATGGGCATCGCGCGCACCACTTACCTGATCGACGCCGACGGTAAGGTCGCCAGACGCTGGGACAACGTCAAGGTCGACGGCCATGCCGAGGCCGTGCTGGACGCGGTGAACGCGCTCTGATGCGCGAGCTCCGTCTGCACGTCCATGGGATGGACTGTGCGGAAGAGACCGCTCTGATCAAACGCGCGCTCGCCGGTCACCCCGGCGTCGCCGCGCTCGACTTCGATCTCATCCACGCGTTCGTGCACGTTCGCTTCGACGAATCGCGGACCAGCCCCGAGGCGATCGCGCAGGCGCTCCGGCGCACTGGCCTCGACGCGCACGAAGCCGCCGCGAGCGGGCCGCGCGATCGCTCGCTCGACACGCACGAGCACCATCACCCGCGCGGCGAGTACCTCGACGATCTGGACCGTCATGTCCGGCCTGCTGTTCCTGGCCGGCTGGGCGGTCGAAGGGTTCACCGCCGAGCAATGGTTGGAAACGTTCGTCCAGCACAGCCACGATCCGCGCGCATCCATCCTGTATGGGATGGCGGCGCTCACCGGCCTGTGGCCGATGTGGCCGCGCGCGCTGGCGTCAATCCGCCACCTGCGGCTCGACATGCACGTCCTGGTGTGCGTCAGTGTGATCGGCGCGGCGGCGATCGGCGAGTGGTCCGAGGGAGCGGCCGCGGCGTTTCTCTTCGCGCTCGCACATCGCATGGAGGCGTGGAGCATCGAGCGGGCGCGCGCTGAGATCGCGGCGGTGATGGATCGCGGCGAGGCGGGGCTGATCCAGGCGCCGTACGCGGATTCGGGAGTCGAGCGCTGGATTGAGCGCTTTGCCGCGATCTACACGCCGGCGGTGACCGGTATTGCCGTTATGGTTGCGCTCCTGCCACCTCTCTTCGACGGCGAGTGGTCGTTGTGGCTCTATCGCGGGCTGGTGTTCCTCGTGCTCGGATGCCCGTGCGCTCTGATCATTTCGACGCCGGTCACGGTGGTGGCGGCGCTGTCGTCGGCGGCGCGTCGGGGCGTGCTGATTAGAGGCGGGGCCGCGCTCGAGCGTGCCGCCGTGGCGCCTCAGGAGGCCATCGCTGCCGGCGAGGTCGTCTTGGCGCCGGCGAGCGCCCAGGCCGCGGCGTTTCTCGTCGCGCACGCGAGGCGCGCGCTCCACGTG
The DNA here is from genome assembly GCA_963807105.1 of uncultured Acidobacteriota bacterium. Classification (GTDB taxonomy): domain Bacteria; phylum Acidobacteriota; class Vicinamibacteria; order Vicinamibacterales; family UBA2999; genus DASPWV01. Next base: position 471,459 of record CAWEAM010000006.1, read on the forward strand.
ATCCGGCAGAACGTCGCGATCGCGTTGCTGACGAAGCTGGCCTTCCTTGCGGCGGCGCCGTTTGGCGTGGCGCCGCTGTGGATGGCGGTGCTTGCCGACACCGGCGCCACCGTGATCGTCACGCTCAACGCACTGCGTCTGCTGCGTGCGCGCTGATCGGAAATGCGGGGCGACACGCCGCGCGGCCCGCCATGGGTTCGCAATGCTGTCAGGATTGAAGCTGGGTGAAAGCGCCGGCGGGGCATAGCGCCCCGCCGCTGGACCTGCTGCCGATTCAGACGCCGCGCAGCTGCTGCCGCCGCTCGGCGCGCCCCTTGAAGCGTTCCGGCGCGGCTTGCCGCCGTTCCTGCATCTTGGCGCGGAACTCGTTGAGCTTTTCTTTCTGCTCTGCGGTCAGGACGTTGAGAATCTCGGCGTTGACCTTGGCGCGCAGAATCGCGCCCTCCGAAATTGCCGCGCCGAGCACCGTCGCTTTAGCGCGCAAATCGCCCTCGTCGACCGTGCCCGACTCAGTGGCGAGATCCAGCGCGCGCTGCGCCTCGCGGGTGCGCTCGCCGATCTGACGCGCTTCGTCGCGGTGCGATTCGTGGATCGACCGGATCTGTTCGCGCTGCGCGTCCGACAAGTCGAGTTGACCAAGACCGGGCAGCCCGAAAGCGCCGGGGCCGCCGGGACCGCGTCGCATGCCTGGTCCGCCGCCTTGGGCCGCGCCTGTTCCCTGATCGCCGCCGAACGGGTCCGCTGCTACGGTTACGGCGATGCCGGTCGCGAGCACGGCTGCGAGAAGGGCCGTCGTGAGAGTACGTCGTGTCATGAAATCGTTCCTCCGGTTGCAAGCGCCTATCTTGTAAGACGGCTCGAGCCGGCTGAACGTAACATCCCGGTTGTTAAGAATTGGTAAAGCCCGTCGTGCACTTGAATTGACGCGCCAGCGGCGCGACGAGCTTCGAACGGCGCTGCTCTCGGTCGAAACGTCCGACGACCTCGACGCCGCCCCGTTCGTCAACTCGAGTGAATTGATTGGCCTAAACAGCCACCTTACGGGCGCGCTCGTGCAAGAGCCCGCTGAATATGCCTTGCAGCAGGTCGATGTGGTCGGCGAGCACGTCAAAAAGCTCCGAGCGCGTGAACGCGAGGCCTTTGCCCTCGCGGGTGACTTCGGCGCGGCTCGCGAACGCCAAGCCGCCGAGCGTTTCCGCGATGCCGACGATATCGCCGCCATTCGCGGTCTCGGCCGGATGGCCCTCGCGCTCCACCCGTACCTCGCCGCTCAGGACGACCAGAATCGACGGCTCGAAGCCGGCGAGCGGATCTGCTCCAGGCTTGAGCGCGACCGGCCGCGCGATTTCGGCCAGCGCAATCAGCTGCGTCGAGGTGGCGCGTGCGAGCAGCGGGCTCGACTGGAGGAGCAACACGAGATCGAGCGGCTGAATGGTTGTCTCGAGCCGCGATTCCAGCTCCGCCGGAATCCGTCCCTCGAGGACGCCGTCCCACGCCATCCGGTCGCCGGCGGCCTCGTCGGCCGTGTCGAAGTAGGTGCCGCCGGTTTCGATCAGCAGCCGGAAGATGCCTTGCGCGATCTCGACGTTCTCCGACAGCAGCGCGAGGAACTCTTCGGTGGTGAGCGACAGGCAGATAGCCATGTCCACCGCGCGCACGTTGGCGCGCATCGGGCTGCCTTCGAGCACGTTTTCGAAGGCGAGGACCGCCGGCGCTTCGACGGTGCGCGAGCGCTGCCCGCCTTCGATGCTGACACGGCCATCGAGCAGGACCTGCATCGAATCCGGCGCCCGGCCGCGCTCGTACACGAGACGTCCGGACTCGTGGCGGACCTGGCGACCGAGACCGCTGATCCGGAACAGCTCGTCCACCGAAACGAAGTTGAACAACTGAATGCGGCGGAGTCGATCGGCGAGCTCCACCGCGGGCAGCGGCTCGAGCCACAACGCGCGCCGCCGTTCGGCCGAGACGCGCCGCGCCGCAAGCGCCCACGACGCGGCTTCGAAGACCGCCCAGTCGTGCGGATCGCGATGCGCGAGCACGTGCTCGAGGTCGTCGGCGAGCGTCCACACTTCGCGCCGCTCGACGATCTGGATGGCCGCAGCCGCGATCACCTGATCTTCGTCGTGCACCAGCTGTGCCAGCGTGTCCTCGACGTCACGCACGCGTGTCTTGAACAGCGTGTTCCCGCGGCGGATGCGCTCGGCCTCGGGCATCTCCTCGAGCAGCAGCATCACGCGTCGGCGGATCTCTCCGGACAGCAGGTTGTCCAGGTACTCGACGGCGCCCGAGCGCAGCCTCGGGTCCGACTGGCCGAGCGCCGAGCGGACGGCGGCAATGTCCCCCGGCGGATAGAGCATGCCCAGCAGGCGGAAGATGCGTCCGCGCGCCCGTGTGTGCTTCTCCTGGAGCGCACGCCCAAGCAGCGAATCCGACTCGAGCCCGCCGGCTACGACCAGGTTGTAATGAAGAGTCAGGGCGCCGAACGCGCGCGTCGACTCCTGCACGATGAGCCGCTCGATGAGCGCTCGATCCGGTTGAAGCTGCGGGTTGGCCAGCCGGAGGCGATCGATCCCGGCCAGCGCTTTGTAGCGAATGAACCCGTCGGCGTCGCCGAGTGCGCCGACGAGCACGTCGAGCGATCGCTGCGCGGGGATCAGGCCCAGCGTCGACGGCACATGACGCCGGATCCAGATGTCCTCCTCCTTGTCCTGCAGGAAGTACGCGAGCGGCTCAATCACCGCATCGCCGTAGCCCACCAGCACGGCGCGAGCGGCCGGCTTGAGCAGGCGATGCCGCATCAACGAGATGAGCGGCGGCACGAAAAGGAAGTCGCCCGCTGGCAGCTTCCCGGCTGACGAAATGGCTTCGCGCGCGACGTCGAGCGAAGAATCGAACATCAGCGGCACGAGCAGCGTCCGGTACCGTGCATCCTGGAGCTCGCCGATTGCCCGCGCCACCTCCCCCCGTGTCGCGGCGGTCTGCTCTCGCGTGTCGGACGCGAGCTGGCGAAGCGTGTCCTCGGCGCTCGCCTTGTCGGTTTCGCTCGGGCTCGAGGCAAGCGCCGTCGCCGCCGAGATCGCCAGCCGCGGATCGGCATCCTTGAGCATCGGGCGCATCAGGTCGGCGACCTCGGCGCCGCGAATCGCGGCCAGCGCGCGCATCGCCGCGAGTCGTACCGCGCCGTCCGAGTCCTTGAGCGCGCGTTCCGCCCCACGAGCCCAATGCGGCCCCTGGTTCGCCGGTGCGCCGGCGGCGGCCTGCAGCGCGCGTGCGCGCACCTCCGGAACTTCGTGGTGGAGCAGCAACGGCGTGACGAGATGCCGCTTGTCGAGCGACTCCAGCAGATCGATCGCATAGACGACACGCCGCGGATCGGGATGCGAGAGCTCGAAGACCAGCGTTTCGATCGTGTTGAGATCCGCCGTGTCCATGCGGATATCCGACGGTCGGACGTCGCGCTGCTCGATGCTGCGGCGGAACGCCGCGAGGTACTCGCGCCGCGCCCGCAGGGCGAAGAGAATCCAGAGCACCGTCATGACGAGGCTCGCGTAGCTCAACTGCTGCCACGACAGACTGAAGCCCCAGTTCTTGATGAGCACGAGGATCACCAGCGCGCCGATTCCCTTGGCGAATCGATCGACGGTGACGTCAACAAACGGCTTCGCGCGGTACTTCAGGTCGACCGGCAAGGGCAGGAACAGAATCTCCCGCGTCGTCTTGTCCACCGTGTAGCGGAACGACGTGTCGACGATGCGCCCCACCGATGCGGTCCACAGGGCGCCCGAGGCGAGCATCAGCGTTCCGGTGATGCCGAGGCTGACCGGCAGAATGAGCATTGCGAAGCCGATGCCTAGGAACCGGTGGATTCGGCTCGTCAGAAAGACCTGGATCACGAAACCGATGAGCGACAGCCAGAGGACGATCTGCGCGAGGAATGCCGTCACCGAACCGGTGTTGCTCGCACCCTTGGCTTGGGCGGCGGCCATGTTCAACTGCTGCTCGACGATCGCCGCGCCAATCGCGCCGAACGCGATGATCAACGAGATCACCTGCAGATGGCGCGACGACCGCAGCAGCTGCCAGGCTTCCGACGCCGCGACGCTCGACTCTTCACCCGTCCTGCTGGCGTCCGCTTGTCCGGCGCTCTGCTCGCGCCGCACCACCGCGACCACGATCAAGGCGCACGCCGACAGGAACAGTGCACTCGCGATCAGCATCTGATTGACGCCGATGCGCTCCACGATGCTGGCGGTCAGCGCCGCGCCGGTGGCAGCGCCCAGGCTGGTGCCCGCGCCCACGAAGCCGAAGAGCCGCTTCGCCTGCCGCGCGTTGTAGATGTCGTTGGCGAGCGTCCAAAACTGACTGGTGAGCAGGATGCCGAGGATGAGACCGAACAGGTAAAAGCCGACCGCCGGCACGCGAGCATCGGCGAAGCCGGCAAAGAGCAGGTAGAAGATGACGAGCAGCGCAACCATGCCCGCCTGCGTCACCGGGATCATCCAGCGGCGCGGCACGAGCGCGATTACGCGCGTGTAGCCCTGCATGATCAGTCCGATCACGATGCCGGCGCCGAACTGCACCCACGGCAGGTTGTCGGGACCGAGGCTCGAGATGAAGAGTCCGCGTGTGACCGGCTTGATGATGTTGTAAGCCGTCATCGCCAGGAACGAATAGGCGAACATCAGCAAAACGGTCGTGGCCTCGCCTTCGCGTAGTTGCACGAAGGGGCGGAGGACGCGGCTGGCGAGCGATCCCGACGTGCGGTCCGTCATCAGGGGGATGATATAAGAACTGGTCGATCAGATGTTTGTTCTTGCCCAGCGGGTGCTCGGTCTCACCCGTCGCGAGCTGATTCGCGCAGTCCCGCTTTTTGCCTACCTGTTTGTCGTCATGGCCGGTTCCGTGGCGAGCAAGGCCGCCCGCGACGCGCTTTTTCTCGACCGCTTCCGCGCCATCGACCTGCCCTATGTGGACATCTCCATCGCCTTGATTGTGGGGGCGGTGGCTGGCATCTACATTCGCGCCGGCGAACGCACCAACCTGCGCAACCTCCAGGGCGGCAGCCTGTTAGCGTTTGCCGCCAGCGCTCTTGCCTTCTGGTGGCTGGCCGGTGGCGCCGGGGGCAGCGGCCAACCCGAAGGCGGCCGCGCGCTCTTCGTCGTCATCTACATCTGGGTGGGCGTGATCAGCGTCCTCGTGCCGACGCAAGTCTGGACGCTCGCCAACTACGTGATGACGACGCGTGAGGCCAAGCGCGCGTTCGGATTCATTGGGAGCGGCGCCATTCTCGGCTGGATCGTTGGCGGCTTCGCAACCAACGTGCTGGTGTCGCAATTTGGCACAGAGAGCACGCTGCTTTGGGTTGCGGCGATGCTCGGGATCGCAACGCTGCTCGTATCGTACATCTGGCGGCAGCGGCCGTCATACCTCGGCGACAGCGACGTGCCCGCAACGTCGGGCGGGGTCAAGGGCGTCACCGAGAGCCGGCTACTCGCCAGCCTGGGTGAAATCCTCAGCTCGCGCTATCTCAGCGCGATTGCGCTGGTCACCTGGCTGGCCGCCTACGTCACCACGATCGCGGGCTGGCAGTTCAAGGCGATCGCCAAGCAGAACATCCCCGACACGAACGAGCTGGCGGCGTTCTTCGGCACGTTCAACATGCTGGCCGGGCTGACGGCGCTGGCGGTGCAACTGCTGCTCACCAGCCGGCTGTTGCGGCGCGTCGGCGTCGGCGTAGCGCTTTTCATCGTCCCGGTGGCGTTGGCGCTGACGTCCGCCGGCCTGCTCGTGGCCGGAACGCTGGCCGCGGTGGTGGCAGTCAAGTCCAGCGACCAGGTGCTTCGCTACTCGATCGACAAGGCGACGTTGGAGTTGCTCTATCTTCCGGTGCAGGCGAGCGTCACCTTTCGCGTCAAGTCGTTCGTCGATACCGTGATTTACCGGATGGGCGACGCGCTGGGCGGCGCGACCGTCCTGCTCTTTGCCGCAGTCGCTGGTCTCGCGCCGGCGCAGATGGCCGTCGTCTGCCTCTTTCTCATCGTCGCGTGGGTGTGGGCGGCGTCGGTCGCACGCCGCGAATATGTCACCAACCTGCGCGACAGCATTCATCAGCACCGGGTTGACGTGGAGCGTGCCAACGCGCCGGTGATCGAGCGCAGCGCATCGAACATCCTTGCGGAGCAGCTGTCCGGCACTCCCGACCAGATTCTCTACGCGCTGAGCGTGTTCGAGATGGCCAACGACCGGGCCGTGCATCCAGCGGTTCGCCGCTTGCTCAAGCACGAGTCGGCCGACATCCGCCAGAACGCCTTGCGCCTGCTGGCCCGCGCCGCCGACATGGCGGTCCGCCACGAGGTGGAGCGTCTGCTCTACGACCAGCATCTCGAAGTCCGCACCGAGGCGCTGCTCTACCTTGCGGAGCACGCGCACATCGACCCGCTCGAGCGAATCGAGAAGCTCGGCGAGTTCCCGGACTTTTCCATCCGCGCGGCGATGGTAGCCTTTCTGGCGCGGCCGGGGCCGGCGCAGAAGCTCGACGCGGCGCAGGCCATACTCAGCGCGATGGCGGCCGAGACCGGCGAGAGTGGACAGCGTGTGCGCCTCGAGGCCGCGCGGCTGATCGCGATTCTCCCCGAGATTTTCGATCGCGAGCTGCGCGCGCTGCTGCGGGACCCGGATCCGGAGGTTGCCGGCGCCGCCATCCGGGCGGTGGCGCGCCTTCGCAAGCGATCCTTGGTCCCGCGCGTGATCGAGCGGCTGGCGGAAGCGCCGCTCACCGAGGAAGCAGTGGCTGCGCTGGCGAGCTTCGGCGACGGCGTCGTCGGAATGCTGCGGGATACCGTGATCGACGAGCGCGTGCCAATCGAGACGCGCCGCGAGCTGCCCGGAGTTCTCCAGGCGATCGGCACGCGCTCGTCGCATTTCGCGCTCGTCGAGAGCGTGCTCGACAACGATCCGGAGATGCGCACGCGCGTGATCACCGCGCTCAACAAGCTCGAACAGCAGCATCCCCACTGCCGCCTCGATCGCAACACGCTCGAATCGCTGTTGATGGCCGAGGTCATCGGCCACTACCGCTCGTATCAGCTGATTGCCGCCAACAACGGCGGCCGGGACGGGCTCCTGCAAGAGGCGGAGCGCATCTTCCGGCTGCTCAAGATGATGTACCCCGACCACGACATGCACAGCGCGTTTGTCGGCCTGGTCTCCGATGACCCGGTCGTGCAGGACAACGCGATCGAGTTTCTCGAGGCGGTGCTCTCGCCGCAGCTGCGCGCGCAGATCATCCCGTTGTTCGACCGCAACGTCTCGGTGCGCGAGCGCGGCCGTCTTGCGTCGCGCATCGTCGGTGCGCCAGCGGTTACGGCGCGCTGATTGCGTCGGCCGCGGCCGAGTCGGGCCAGGTGGACACCGGCGCGGCCGTGTAGCCGGCGTGAGCGAGGCGGCCCTGGAAGAGCGCGATCTCGCTTGCGGCAAACAGAAGTCTCACGCCAACGCGTAGTGTGATGTAAAGCTGGGCGATGGCGAACCCAATCCACATCGCCGCGCCACCGCGCGCTCCCGGCGCGACGAGAGCATACACACCAACCACCGCCGCGAATGCGAGCGTGTCGAGCAGGTAGAGCCCCGCCGCTGCCCCTGCGTTCCGTCTGATGAACCGCGCGCCCGACACGACGGCGCCGATCGCACTGCGCCGATCTTCGACGACCAGGCGAATCTTGGCGTAGTCGAAGTGCACGTTGATGACCGCGAGAAGCGAGGCGAAGAGCAGGTAGAGAAGGGCTCGATACACAATCGCGGTTCGCTCCACCGTGAGGTCTCGCGTCACCTGACCGAACAGCACTCCGAAGAGCCACTCGTGGATCGAAGTAAAGAGCAGCGCGTAAGCCGCCGCCGCGATCATCTGGAGACGGAGAAGGCGGAAGAAAAATCTGCCGCAGGCGGCGAAGAAGGCGCTGCTGCCGATCCGGCGATCGCGCGCGAGACGATCGAGGACGCCGCCCATCAGGAACGTCGCGATGAGCAGGTGCGCAGCGAGCACGAACGCGATCGGCGTCGCGACAGCCACGCGATCCACGACCGAGCTGAGGTTCTTGAGTACCGCGGCAAAGCCGAGCACTGCCGGAACGAACGTCTGTCCGAGGCCGCCCGACTGCGCCAGAAACTCGTTCCACCAGTCGAAATTCACCCCCTGCGCGGCCGTTTCGGCCGCGAGGCTGGCCCCGAGGTGTTCGATCATGGCGGCGCGCAGGAGCAGCGCGAACGGCAGCGCGAGCAGAAAGGACGACAGCCACAGACCGGCGAGCAGCGCCGGGGCCCGTTCGACGCGCTGCAACCCGTCACGAAACGCAGCCAGCACCGTCATCGCTCACCGACTCGCGCTCGCCGCACCGCACCAACGTACCTCATACAAAGAAGCTCCACGTCAGCATCAGATCCTGCAGCCACACCATCCACATCAGCGACCACTTGGTGGCGGCAGCGCGGGCTCGCGGGGTGAGCGTTCGGCTGTTGTTGGTGTAATTCACGTCGAGGAGGAGCACGCGATCGGGATCGACCTCGGCCGTTGCCGCGCGCGCGCCGCGCTCGTAGGAAAACGCCTTCCACCGATCGACGCCATCCCACTGCTCGCGCACTTGTTCGCCGTTCTCGAGTGTCACGAGCACGTCAACGGGAAACACTGCTTCACCGAGCCTGCGCACGACGAGTGTCGTTTTGAAACGATCGTTGCCGAGCGGCGTGCTCTCGAGGCCGCCAATCGCGTAGTCGAACACGTTCGAACTGCGATAGACCGCGTCGAAAAACCATGTCAGGTCGTGCCCGCTGACCTCGCTGGCGACGGCGAAGAAGTCCTCCGGTCGCGGATGCCTGAATTTCCAGCGCTCGAAGAATGTCGCCATGATCCGCTGCAGGGTCTCCCACCCGAGATAGCGCTCCAGCGTGTTGAGCCACAGCGCTGTCTTGCTGTAGGTAATCTGTGCGTGCGTGCCCGGCCAGTAACGCCAGGTTGGCGTGCTCGGCGTGTCGCGCTCCGCCGCGCCGCGATAGCCATTGAGACCGTTGCCATCGGTTTCGCGGCGCAGCGGGATCTCGCGAAACTGCCAGGGCACGAAGCTGCCGAAGAAGCGCTCGACCCGGTAGTTCGGCTGGAACACGATCGACTGGACCCGCTCTTCGGAAAACGTGTTGAGTCCTTCGTCCAGCCACGCGTCGTCGAACTCGTTGTTGCCGACCATTGCGTACCAGAATTGATGGCCCGCCTCGTGCACCGTGACCGCCTCGGGTGAGTTGGTCTGGCGCGGGCTCCAGAACCGCGTCCCCGCGGTGAAGAGCGTCGGGTATTCCATGCCGCCCGCGTCACTCTGATAGGCGGGATCGATCACCGTGATGTGATCGTACGGATAGCTCCCATACCATTCCCCGTAGTAGCGCAGCGCCGCGGCCGTGGCCGCAAAGTGTCGATCCTCCTGCCCGGCATGTTCCGGCTGGAGCAGCAAACGCATCTCCACCGCCGGCAGCGAGGCGTGCGTAAACGTCCGGCGATGTTCGACGTAGTCGGGGCTGCTCGTCCACGCAAAGTCGTGCACATCGTCCTGAAGGTAGGTGTGTGTTGTCGTTCCGTCTGTGTTGTCGGTACGCGCCTGCTCCTTACCGGTCGCACCCACCACCCAGCCGCGAGGAACGGAAATGCGCACGCAATAGCGGCCGTAATCGGAAAAGAACTCGGTGTTGGCGTGAAACTGGTGCGCCGTCCAGCCTTGTCCCTCGAAGACCGCCAGCTTCGGAAACCAGTGTGCGACGAAGTAGAAGCTGCCGATCGCACCGGTCCTCGCGAACGTCCGCGGCACGCGCGAGCGCCACTCGACCCGCAGCCTGACAGCGTCGCCAGGCGGAACGACGGCCGGAAGTTTCACCGCCGCCAGCGTGCGGTCGTCGGGATTGCCGTCGTCCGGTTGCACGAAGGCGAAGCCGGGCATCAAATCGGCGCCGGCCGAACCATCGGCGTCAGCCAGCGCGATCGCCGTGACGTCGATCGAACCCCAGTCGGCCGCGGGCGCATCAACCGCGCTGCCGGCGAGCGCGACTTCGCGCATCCATGAAGAGCTGTGGTCGCGCCAGCCGTTCCAGTACAAATGCAGCCGCACAGAGTCGGCAGGTGCCTGTCCGATGTTGCGCCATTCGATGATCTGGGATCCGGTGAGCGTGCGGGTGGCGTGATCGAGCCGCACGTCGATGTCGTAGTTGGCGTTTCTCGGCGACAGAGCGCCCGCGAGCGGCGCATCGACCTGACGCTTGGCGCCAGTCGGCGTCAACGCCAAGCCATCCTGCGAGGCGTGTCTCGTCGCTGCCGGTGTGACGGCGGCGGCGACCGCGAGGGTGGCGATCGCCAGTTTCATACGCAAGCCAGACGCACGCTCGGCCATCGGGTGGCGGTCCTGTCGCATTGTGTCCCAGCGCAAGCAGCAGCGTCCATCGCGTGGCGCTGCGCGTGCGGCGACACGCGAGGATATAATCGTCGGCTGTCTATGGCTATCAAAGTGATCTTCTATGGGCTGGGCCCGATCGGTGCATCGGTGGCGCGGCAGGTTGCCACACGCAAGGGATTCAAGATCGTCGGCGCCATCGACATCGATTCGGCGAAAATCGGCCGCGACCTCGGCGACGTCATCGGCTTCGGCAAACGCTTGAACGTCCGCGTCACCAACGACGCCGCCGGTGCGCTCAAGCGCGCCCGGCCGGATGTTGCGGTGCTGTGCACGAGCTCGTCGTTGAAACGCGTGATGCCGCAGATCGAGACCGCACTCAACGCGCGCGTGCCGATCGTGAGCACGACCGAGGAGCTGTCCTATCCGGTCGGCAGGAACCGATCGCTCGCGAAGAAGATCGACGCGGCCGCACGAAAGGCCAAAGTGGCCGTGCTCGGGACCGGCGTCAATCCGGGCTTCACCATGGACGCGCTCCCCATCATGCTCACCGGAGTCTGCGAGCGCGTGGAGAGCATTCGCGTCGAGCGCGTGCAGGACGCGCGCACGCGCCGCCTGCCGTTTCAGCAGAAGATCGGCTCGGGGCTCACCGACGCGCAGTTCCAGAAGAAAGTGGCTGATGGCACGGTCCGCCACGTCGGGCTGACGGAGTCGGTCATGATGATTGCCGACGCGCTCGGCTGGAAGCTGGACAAGGTGACCGACGAGATCAAGCCGAAGATTGCGACGGCGACAGTGGAGAGCGAGTACCTCGCCGTCGACTCCGGTTATGTGTGCGGCATCATCCAGGACGGCATCGGCTGGAAGAGCGGCAAGCCGCTGATCACGCTGCATATGGAGGCGTATCTCGGTGCGCCGGAAAGCTTCGACGCGGTGACCATCGAAGGCAATCCGCGAATCCAGCAGAAGATTAGCGGCGGCGTCCACGGCGACGTCGCCACCGCCTCAATCACCGTGAACTCGATCCCGAAAGTGCTGCAGTCGCCGCCGGGGCTCCGCACGATGCGCGACATGATGCTGCCGCACTGGGCGAACCTGCGCTAGCAATTTCGCTACGCGGACCGTCGGGCGCAGCGCCGGAACACGGCGCGTACGCGGGCCGCATGGACGGTCGGATCGATCAAGCTGCCGGCGATCTTGTACGGCTCGATGCCGAGGTTGATCAGGCGGGTGACGGCCAGCGCGCAGTCGTTGGCGTGCGGCGAGCCAAAGCACCAGATGCCGGATATACGCGGGCGGCGAGACGATCGATGCCACTGCGGCGTCTCGAATCTCACCAACTATGACTGATCCCTTCGATCTCGCGTTCGATCGGGTCCTCGACGATGACGATGTTGGTCGGCCCGTGCGCAGATGGTTCAACGCCGTAGAGCAGCGTCGTCTGTTTGCAGCCGATTGGTCCGGTCACGAGAATCAGTCCAGCGGGACGATTGAGCGCGCTGCACACTCGCGCGTGCGTTTCCGCGTCATACCCCGAGCGAATCGAGTGTCTGCAGGTCGCTCGGCGTGTCTATCACGCGGAGCACGAGCTTCTCGCCGTGCACGGTGGTAGCGTCGAGAGGCGCAGGTCGACCATCCGTTCGTCGATGCGCATCCGTAATCGCGGCGCGTTGATCGCGCGCACTACGAACGAAGGTCGCTCCACGCTCGCCGTGCGATCAGCCATCGATCGTCGGCTTGCCGGCGAAGCACGTTGACAAACCACGAGCGGAGCGTCCGCGGCTCGCCCGCCGCGCCGTTCGTGACTGTCACGTAAGTGAGCGTTCCGCGTCCCGAAACGACCGCCAGATCGCCGTCGATCCGCACGTCCTCGATCGTCAGTGCCATGGCCGTGACTCGCGTCGCCGGTCCGGTCATCGGGAACCAGAATCGGCGGATGTCCGCCGTGCCGGTCACCGGCGGAAGTCCGCTGGGTAGCAGCACGGCGTCGGGGCGAAGCGTCGCCATGACCCGCCGTTGATCGTTGGCCAGCCAGGCGTTGACGTATTCCTGGGTGGCAAACTCGACCGCCGCGCGCTCGACATACGTCTGTGGCCGTGGCGCGAGCGGCAGCGGCGGGGGACTTTGCTGTGACTCGGGGGTCATCGCCAGCAGTGTCAGGGCCAGCGCCGCGACGCCGCCGCCCACGCGACGATTGATCTCGAGGTCCATACCCGATCGTGTCGTATCTTGCCGCCGGTTGTCTCCACCAGATTGAAACCGTTCGGTGACGGATGACGTGACGGGCCGCACGCACGTCAGCCGCTTGTGCGGCAGAAATTTCGTGCGGCACCATGTGGTTCGTATCCCAGTTTCTTTCAGCGGTTGTTGTAATCATCGACCTCAGTGGTAGCGTTGTCGCGCAGCGGGTGACTGCGGTCACCGACTCGCGCGACGGCCGCACGTATCCGGTCGTGGAGATCGCCGGCATCTTGTGGTTCGCACGCAATCTTTCCTTCGCGGCGGCGGCCCGCGTCCTGTCCGAACGGAGGGCCGTCGGCCTCCGACACTCTGTGACGAGGCGTGGCACCGTGACCTCTCGAGTGCGCGCTCCGGTATCTGGCGCAGCCCGGTGCCGTTCGACTACGGCCTCAGCGTTCGCGTGGTGAATCCGCGGTGAGCGATCCCGGTACTGGCGGCGCGCCTGGCGGGGAACCGATTTGCTGCGTCGCCGGGGGCATGGCGGCAGTATTCGCGTGCTCACCCGGTTCCGGATCGTCCATCTTGAGGCGGATGCGTTTCAGGTAGAGCCCTTTGCGCGACAGGCCGAGCATCTGAGCCGCGTCTTCGAGGTGTCCCGACGTCAGCTTCATCGCGTACTGAATCATCGTGCGTTCGACATGCTGCATCGCTGCCGGCATCGGCTGGTCGAGTCTCACGACGATCTCGGTCGGCGCGAGCTCGCGTTGTGAGGCCGGGATCGTGCGGCGGCTCGCCGCCACTTCGTGCGATAGATGCTCCGGCATCAGCACGGCGCCGGACTCGGCGAGCGCCACCATGCGGCGGATCTCGTTGGTGAGCTGCCGCACGTTCCCGGGCCACTTGAACAGGACGAGGTACTCCATTGTCTCTTCGGCGAGGCGAAGGCCGCTCTTGTGAAATTCGCGGCTGAATTTGTCGATGTAGTGCTGCGCGAGGAGCGGAATTTCCTCCCTCCGTTCGCGCAGCGGTGGTACGGGCAATCGCACGACGTTCAGCCGATAATAGAGGTCCTCGCGGAATTTGCCCTCAGCGAGGAGCTTTTCGAGATTGGCGTTGGTCGCGCCGACGATCCTGACATCGACGGTGGTCGGCCGCGACTCGCCGAGCGGGTGAACCTCACCGGACTCGAGAAAGCGCAGCAGCTTCGGCTGGAGATCGATCGGCATCTCGCCGATCTCGTCGAGAAACAGCGTGCCGCCGCTGGCGGCGCGGATGACGCCCTGGAACGCCTCCTGCGCGCCGGTAAAGGCGCCGCGGCGGTAGCCAAAGAGCTGGCTGTCGAGCATGTCGCGCGGCACGGCGGTGCAGTTGAAGGGAATGAACGGCTTGTCACGGCGCGGCGACGCGTCATGCAGCGCGCGGGCGAGGAGCTCCTTGCCGGTTCCGGTTTCGCCGGTGAAGAGGACGGTGACGTTGCTGGTGGCGACCCGGCGGGTGATGTTGAGGAGTTCGGCCATGTTGGTTGCGGCGACAATCAGACCGGCAACTTCCTCGCCGTAGGTATCCTTCCAAACAGGTGGCTCCTGTTGCGCCCTTGCGCGACTGTCGCCAAGCGATATAGCGGCGCGAGTCAGCGATTGTATTGCGGCGACTGACAAAGCTGAATCCGAGCTTCCTTTGACGCTCGCTATCACGTAACAAGCTGTTCCGTTCTGCCCCACTATCGGTATACGAATGGATGAGTTTATTGCGGACGATGGCGTCTCTCGCCCTACGTTCGTGACTCCGGTTTTGATTTCAACTTTATCGACACAATCCGTCGCGCTGAGCAGCGCTGCCACTTCATAAGCGAGAAGTGCAGAATGGTCTACCAGGCGGAACATAGCGGCGACGGATTGGAGCACGTGAAGCGTCGAGACAGAATCTGCGTCCCCGACAGTCTCCTGTGCCACACGACGAGACGAGAGGCCGATCGAGCGAATCGCTTGAGAGCGCCTCGAGAAACCGTTGCGACATTTCTGTGATACCAGCGACGACAGGCGATACGTTTCGGCCAACTCTTCGAGCGTCGGGCTGGAAGCGCATGAGATGACTGAGGAAAGCATGCAGGCCGCTTCCGTTGAACGGCCACTTCGGATCAGCGCCTCTATTTCGATGAATTCGTGCCTCGCTGCGAGCCTACGTTCAGAGGTCTTCTGTACCTAGGTCGGCGTGCTCTCTCACCAGTCGCAACGCTCGCTCCGGCTCGTTCTGCTTCAATAGCAGCTTGGCTCTAGTGCTCACATGCCAAAGCCACGAGTAGTTTTCTTGAGGGAAACTGCCCAGGGCATCCACATCGGCAAGATATTTCAACGCGGTCGGCACGTCGTCCCTGGCGATCGCTACGTGCACGAGGCTGTCGAATGTTGTCAATTTGGACGTCGTCGACCCATTGAGTGTCAGCATCCGATTCAAGACGGCTTCGGCGTCGGAATGCTGCCTGAGTAGCAAATGGTTCTCGGCTATTGTTGAAAGGGCTGCAAGCAACGAGTGCCTAGCGGCCGTCCGCTCATAAAAGCGAACTGCCTCACGCGCCGCCTTTAGGCTCTCGCCGGGTTGGGATGCGAGCAGATGCACGTTAGCAGTGAGCCGGCTCAGTTGCGCCCTCATCGTAAGGTCTTCTGCGTTGACCCAGATCTCTCTCGCCAGTGCCAGGTGTCTCATCGCTTCCGCATAGCTCCCACGCTTCATGGCAATTTCAGCCACTACGCAGTGAAAATCGGCAAGCGAGCGCTGATCTGCTGCTGCGTACGCGTACTTGCGAAATCTGGAAAGCTCCGGAAGCGCTGATTCAGTACCTACGGATCGCAGAAGCATCTTCGTCAAACGGTTTTGAGCGTATGCCAGCAATTTTGCATCGCGGGCATGCTGTGCAAGGGCGACTGCTTGGCGAAGACTGTTACAGGCTGCGTCGAATGACCCGGCAATCGCGAGCGATCTTCCTAGGACGAACAAGCAGAACACTGCCGCTCTATCAGAATCGCCTTCTTGCAGAAGGTGGCGCGCCGATTGTCCGGCGCTTTCCGGATTCCCGGTTTCGACTTCTATCAGTTGTCGGAGCGCATTCGTTTCACGAGATTGCGACTGCAAAGACTCCAACCGAGCGATGGCGGCACGATACTGTCCATACTCGATCAATTCAAACAGTGGAGTCATTTTGGGCTCGACACTATGTTGTTAGCTTGCTGAATGACAGGTCCAGGCGTGAGCGAGTCTCGCATGATATTCGCTCAAAGCGTGACTGAACGGGGATCACCGTTGAATGATTGTGAAGTCGAAGAGTGAAGCGCGTCATGCGACGCGGATCGCGGGTCGACATTTCTGACATTTGGCAGCAGTTTCTGAGGAATCAGCTGCTCAGTGTCTCAAAATACTACTCGGAACCCGAGCTGCGCCTGCCGCGGCACATACGCGTTGCCCGTGTTTTGCGCCGGCCGTCCCGAACAGCGCCGTCTGCGCCGCGTTGGTCGCGCTCAGCGTCGTGTTGTAGCTGCCGTAATTGGCGCGGTTGAAGAGATTGAAGACCTCGCCAATCAGCTGCGCCGCGCACGCTGCCGGCAATGCCGAATGTCCTTCGTCAATCGCAGGTCCACCTTGTGAAGCGGCAGCCCCTTGAGCGCGTTGCGCGGAATGACCGTGCCGGACGCGATGACGGCGGGACCATCCCAGCGATCGAGCATCGCCTCGGGAACGTGATGGCGGTGACGCGCCGCCGGCGTTCGACAGGTTCAGCCGGTTGTTGCCGGTCTTGCCATACGGCGTGCCGGAGATGGTCGCGTTGAAGCGATTGCCCGATCCGTAGAAATACGACACGCTCGTCGAGAAGCCCCAGGGCAGCTGATAAAGCGCCCACATGCGCATCGTGTTGCGCTGGAAATCCGTGGACGTCGCGTATTCGCCATCGAGATAGTCGAACGGGTTGTTCGCCGTCGGATTGGTATATCCCAACGTGCCATCATCATGCATCGCGAGCATCAGCGTGTAGGTGATGCCCGCCTGGAAACCGGCACGCAGCCGACGCGTGAGCGCCGTGGAGATCTGCGTCTGATCCTTGTGCCCGTCCGAGGTGAACGCGAGCAGCTGCCCGTAGGCGCGATTCGGACGCCCGGCTCGCGACTGGCGCGTTGTAGCCCGTGACCGGGTCGAAGCGCAGGTTGGCATCGATGCTGCGCGTGTCGTGGTACTCGTCGTAGTGCGTGAGGTCGGCTTCGATGCCGGTCGCGGCATTGAGCTGCTTCTGGAAGCCGATGCTGCTCTGCCACGTATACGGGCGCACGGAAGCCGTCGACGATGACGCGCGGCGACTGCGCCGGCAGCGGCGCCGTGCCGTTGAGAAACGCCTCTGGCGGCACGCCGTTGGTCGGGATTGCTGATGAAGTCCGCTGCGGCCGTCGTTGGCGAACGTCGCGGTGATGAGATTGCTGTAGACACCCGGGCTGAACGTCACGTTCGACACCGGGCTCGCGTAGTAAAGGCCGGTGCCGCCGCGGATGACGAAGTCGTTGCTGCCGCCGACGTTGTAGGTAGAAGCCCGCGCGCGGCGCGAGGTTGCTTCCAGTCGCGGATACCGCGCTTGTAGCCGTAGTCGGCAGCGCCCGTGACGATAGGCGCCGTACTCCGACGGGATGTCCGGTGTCGATGAGAATCTGCGCTCTCCTTGACGTTCGGCGCCGACGCCATGTTCGGATCCGCGTCGTAGCGGATCGCCGTAAGTTGACCGTGAGGCTGACTGCTCACCCGCCAGGTGTCGCCAAACCAGACTGCGTAGGTCGGCCGCGGCGAATCGATGATGTTCTCCCAGCCGCTATACGAGTAATTCTGATCGAAGCGCGAGCGTCGCGGAGCTGAGGCCGGCCAGATTCCACTGCGACGGGTCGAGCGCCGCGCTCGGCCGGGATCAGCGTGCCGAGATTCGACGGCACGCTCGACATCGTGTAGCGGCCGATCGACTGGATGTACCAGTCGCCGGTGTGCTGCACGTGCAGGTACTCGACGCCGATCTTGATGTCGTGCCTGCCCTTGTTCCAGGTGAGGTCGTAGCGGCCTTCCCAGTTGTTCTGCCTGGGATGCTGCGGGAAGTTGTAGGGCGCGCCGATCGTGAGGCCGGGGAAGTCGTACTGCGGCGAACCCTCCATCTCCGGCAGCGGCGCGTTGGTCCAGTCGAAGTTGTTGCAGCCGACCTCTGATCTGATGAATCTTGTTGCTGCCCGAGCCGGACGTACGACCACGAGCCGAGGATGTTGGTGGCCGCCTTGGTCTGCACCGACGCATTCGACGGATGCCCGTTGACGCCGAGCACGAACGGATTGCTCCCATGTCCAGCGCGATCCGCGAATCGACAGCCGGCTGTTGCGTGGTGAGCTGATCGTCCACGCGCGCGAGCAAACTCTTCTGCCCGTTCTTGTACGGCACGGTGAAGGTCTGCCCGGGCAGCGTCGACGGGCTGCTGAAGAACGTGCCCGGCTCGCGCTCGTATTCGTACGACGCGAAGTAGTGCATCTTGTCGCGCACGATCGGCCCGCCAAACGTGCCGCCGATCTGTTGATTCGAGTAAGGCAGCACTCGCTTGGCCACCTTGTCGGCGCGCGTTGAACTTGTCGTCGCGGAAGAAGCCGTAGATGCTGCCGCTGTTGGTGTTGGTGCCCGACTTGGAAATCGCCTGCACCTGCACGCCGGCCGAGCGGCCCTGCGTGATGTCGAACAGGTTGGTGACGATCTGGAATTCGGCAATCGCCTCGCGGCTGAAGCGCGGCTGCCCGAATCCCGACCCGGCAATCTTCTGCGTGATCTGCTGGCCATCGAGATTGAGCTGGAACATGTCGTCGCCCACGCCTGGCGTGTTGACGATGTTGTTGGCGGTGATGCCCTTGACCATGTTCGACAGCTCGATCCAGTTGCGGCCCTGCAGCGGCAGCGCCTCCATCTGCCGGCGATCGACGTTGCCGCCAACCTGCGAGGAGGCCGTGTCGACAAACGGCGATTCGCCGGTGACCGTCACCGATTCGTTCAACTGCGCCAGGCTCATCACGAACGCGAACCGTGGCGTTCTGTCCGACGAGCAGCTCCACCGACGCGACGGTGACAGTCGAGAAGCCCGCCAGCTCCGCCTGGAGGCGATACGTGCCGGGCGGCAGCTGCAGCCAGACGATACTCGCCGTTCTGCACCGCTGACGGCGACCGCTTGCGCACCGGTGTCGAGGTTGGTCGCCGTGACCGTCGCGCCCGGCAGCACGGCTTTGGTTTGGTCGGTGACGGTGCCGATGACTGACGCGCTCTGCGCTCGCGCCGATCCCGCGGCCGCAAGCAAGACCCACAACCGCCACGAGCAACAGTCGATGAAATCGCACAGCCGCCTCCTTCAAGGAGAACCGACGACCAACCGCACTACTCGAACGCGAGAGCGTCACGCGCCAGCCGCCTGAACGCTGGTGACCAGCTGGACGCCCGTGTTCCTGGAACGTTGTCTTTGGAGGCGGATGGTATCGCCGGCGGGGGTTGCGGCACAAGCGGGAGTTCTCCGACTTTCACTTGTCGAATGCCGGTCGAATTGGTTAGCGTTGGCGCGCGCCACCCACCGCCGGCGGGCCGCTCATGGCGACGGCGACGGCTCGACGTGTGCCACGGATCAACGCCTTGAGGGACATGCCATGTTGCGTCGGACAATCGTGTGCTTCGCCGCCACCGCCATCCTGGCCGTCACGGCCGCCGGTCAGAACCGGCCTGGCACGATCGACATCACCGTCAGCGAAGGAACGTCGATGGCGCTGGCGCTGTCGCCCGATCGCCAGACGATCGCGATCGATCTGCAGGGCGGACTGTGGACGGTGCCGATCAAGGGAGGCGCCGCGAAGCGGATCATCGACGAGTACTACGACGCACGGCAGCCGGCGTGGTCGCCCGACGGCAAGAGCATCGCATTTCAGTCCTATCGCGACGGCACGTGGCGCATCTGGACCGTCGCACGCCGGCGGCAGCAACGCGACGGCGATCACGTCCGGCCCTTTCGACGATCGCGAGCCGCACTGGTCGCCGGACGGCACGCGCATCGCGTTCTCATCCGATCGCAGCGGCAACTACGACATCTGGGTACTCGACGTGAAGAGCGGGCAGGTGACGCAGGTCACCAGAAATCCGGCAAACGACTTCACGCCGACCTGGTCGCCTGACGGGAAGGAGATCGCGTTCGTCTCGACCCGGACGCCGTCGCCGGGCGTCTACGCCAGTGACGCCGGGCGCAACGGAGCGACTGCTCGTCGAAGCGGAAGGCAACGTCGGGACGCCGGCGTGGACTCCCGACGGCAAAGACGTCGTCTACAGCGTGGTCAGCGGCGGCGCCGCCCGTCACATGCTCGGCAAGCAGGAGCTCGCGTCGAACGAGGACGTGTTTCCGTTCCGCGCGCAGTGGTTGTCACGTCCACCGAGTTTCTCTACACCGCAGACGGCAAGATCAAACGACGCACGCCTCGACGCCGCAGGCGGCGTCGAGCAGCATCGCGTTCAACGCAACGCTCACGCTGACACCCGCGAACTACGCCCGCAAGAAACGCGACTTCAACGCGACTGGCGCCAAGCCCGTGCTCGGCATCGTCCATCCGCGCGCGTCGCGCGACGGCAAGCGCATCGTCTTTGCCGCGCTCGGCGATCTGTGGGTGATGACGATTGGCGGAAAGCCCGAGCGGTTGACCAACGACGCGGCAGTGGAGACCGAGCCATCGTGGTCGCCCGACGGAACGCAAGCTCGTGTTCTCGGCCGATCGCGCCGGCAGCATGGACCTGTACGTGCGCGATCTGAAGACCGGGCAGGATCGCCGTCTGACGACCTCGCCGGAAGCGGAGATGGGCGGCGCGTGGTCGCCCGACGGCAAGCTGATCGCGTTCACGAGCAACATCGCGTTCAAGCAGGGTGAAACCTACGTCGTCGATGCGGCTGGCGGGCACGCCGCGTAAGCTGCTCGACCGGACATTCGGTCCCGGCTTCGCCGACCTGGTCGGCGGATGCGAAGACCGTGATCGTCTCGACGCTGCAGGCTGTATTCGAGCCGCTATCGCGAAGGCATGAACTACATCATGGCGCTGCCACTCGATGGCGGGAAGCCGCGGATGATCGTGCCGGTCGAGCACAAGCCGATCGGCAAGCGTTCGGGCGACGGCCCGGTGTGGTCGCCGGACGGCAAGCAGATGGCTTATGTGGGCGAAGGTGTCCTGCACGTGATGCCGGTAAGTGCGACCGGTGATCCGACGGGTCCGCCGCGGCAGGTCACGAAGGAGCTATCCGATTCACCGAGCTGGGCCGGACCGAATCAGCTTCTGTACATCGCCACCGATCGTTTGAAGCTCGTGTCGCTGGCCGACGGCGGCACTCGCGACGTGCCGATCGATCTGACCTGGGCGCCGAAGATTCCGACAGGCCGCGTCGTGGTGCATGCCGGCGCGTTTCGTCGATGGTGTGCAGCAAACAGCGCGGGCCGACGTCGATCTCGTGATCCAGGGCAACCGCATCACCGCGATCGATGCGCATCGTGCAGACCTTCATGCTCAGGGCAGGCTGGTCGATGCGACCGGCCTCACCGTGATGCCCGGGCTGATCGAAGCGCACGGTCACTCGCACAAGGAGCACGGCGAATCGTTTGGCCGCATTCATCTCGCGTATGGGATCACGACCGTCCGCAGTCCGGGAGGGCATCCCTACGAGGCGGTCGAGGATCGCGAAGCGATCGATTCGGGACGCCGCGCCGGCCCGCGTCTGTTCCTGAACGGTTATCTGCTCGACGGCGCGCGGCCCTACTATCCCATGGCGAGCGCCGGCGCCCACCGAAGCGGTCGTCGACATGGAGGTCGAGCGCGCGCGGCGGCTCGAGTTACGATCTGCTCAAGACCTACGTTCGCCTGCCCGATTTGCTGCAGCAGCGCGCGATCGAGGGCGCGCACAAGATCGGCATTCCGGTGAGCTCGCACGAGATCTACCCGGCGGCGCTCTCCGGCGTGGACAGCGTCGAGCACACCGGCGCGACGAGCCGGCGCGGCTATTCACCAAAGCAGTCGAGCACGGGCCGCGCCTACGAAGACGTCATCCAGATCATCGCGAAGTCGCAAATGACGATCACGCCGACGGCGGCGCTCGGCGGCTTCCAGCGGCTGATCGCGCGCGAGCCGGCCGTCCTGGACGATCCGCGCATGCAGCTTTTTCCACAGTGGGTGCGCGACAGCGCGCGTCCGACAGGTCAGGGGCGGGGTGGTCAAGGCGGCGGCCGCGGCGGTGGCCAGGGCGTGAATCAGACCTTCGCCACGATTAAGGCGCTGCACCAGGCCGGGGCGCGCATCATCGCCGGCACCGACTCGCCACTCGTCGCCTACGGCATCAGCCTGCACGGCGAGCTCGAAGATTACGTCGCCGCTGGCCTCACGCCATTTCAGGCGCTGCAGACGGCGACGGTGAATCCCGCGCGGCTGCTCGCGGCCGACGCCGACATCGGCACGCTGGCGGTGGGCAAGCTCGCCGATCTCGTGGTCGTGGACGGCGATCCGCTGGCAGATATCAAGGCCGCGCGACGCGTCCGAATCGTGATCAAGAACGGCGAGATCTACGAATTGGCGACGCTGATTCGTAAGGGGACGAATTAATAGGACTCGCTGCGCGAGAGGGACTCGCTGTGCGAGAGGGACTCGCTGCCGCGCGAGAGGGACTCGCTGCCGCGAGAGGACTGGCAGGACAGGACTCGGGCGAGGGGGCTCGTGAGGCGATGACGACTGGCGCCGCAGCACGCCGCGACACATCGCCGCGGGCGATCACGAATTCGCCGGGCACGCGATAGCCGTCTCCGTCGCGGTATTGCACGATCGACTCGAGGTACTCGGCACGAGCGCCGCGGCAAGTTTCCTCGTCGAAGCGCGAACAGGCCATCGCCACGGAACTACCGGCAAAGGCCACGTCTGCAGCCGCTTCGCCGGATTCGTACAGCAGCTCTGTGGAGATCCGCTCGCACTCGACGCGTGCAAATCACGCCTGGCTCAGGCTTTCGGCCATCGCGCTGCCCGTGCCGAGCGGAAAGCGGCGCGCTTCGTGCGCCGTTGCGTCCACCATCCGCTGCGAGATGTCGGTCGCCATCACGCGCCCGTCGGCGCCGACAACCTCCGCCGCGCGAAAGGTGATGAGACCCGTGCCGAGGCGACGTCGAGAACCCGCTCCCCCGGCCGCAACGCGGCCATCGCGATCAGCCGCTCCTGCGCGGGCGCAACCTGCGCCGCCCAGCAGGCCTCGTAGTAGTCAGGGGCGCGATCCCACCCGTAGCGCTGAATCCGGCGCTGTAGCTGCGCGTCCACCCGTCGTCACGTCACCCTGGCCGTAATGCGCCGCTCGCACACGAGCGGCACGGCGTTGGCGATGTTGTCGTGCCACGAGCTGTAGCGATCGGCAATATCCAGCCATCGCTCGACAGCGTCGGGACTCGCCGGAGTCGAAACAGAAACGATGTAGCGGATTTCGGAATAGCCGGGGCGAATCTCGTCGCTCACACCGAGCTCGCCTCGTGCGTCGTAGTCCGCTTGAATCTCGACTTCGAGCGAATCGATCGGGACGCCAAGCCGGGCGGCCCACATTGCGTAGCCAGTCGCGAGACACGATCCGAGCGCCGCACGCCCCAGGACACCAGGTGTCGGGCCCTCCCGCGTGCCACCGTAAGCCTCGGGCATCCCGGTGACGAGCCGCCACGGACCTTCCTGGATGTCGCACGCGAGGCCGTCGCGGAGGCGGATCCTCGTCACGGATGTGGTCTGGCCGATCGACGGCCGCAGTGTCACGGCTTTCACGCTTCTATCCAGGGCGGACCTTATTCGGTCGTCTTTTCATTGCACGGCTCCAGGCGCGCACGGCGGCCAGCACAAGGTTGGGACGCACACCCCAGAAAGATTTCGTCTGCGTAATATGTGCGACGTCATACTAATGGACCGTTCGATTCTGTACCGGAGGATTTGGATGTTACTGCCCTCATGGATCTCGCGGCGCATGCTCCACGGCGCGGCGCTCGTCGCGATCACTGTGGCGATCGTGCTTGCTCCACTCGCCGCGCAGCAGCCGGCGGTGACGCTCGAAGGGCTGCTGGCTTGGCCCTTCCCATCGGAGATCGCGGCTGCTCCCGCAGGCAGCCACGTCGCGTGGGTGCAAAACGCGAAGGGCTCGCGCAACGTGTGGGTGGCCTCCCCGCCTGAATACGCTCCACGCAAGCTGACGGCCTACGCGGGAGACGACGGGCAGGACATCACATCGCTGACGTGGACGCGAGATGGCGCCGTCCTGCTTTACGTGCGTGGCGGTGGCGCCAATCGGCAGGGCGAGATCCCGAATCCAGCGCTCACGCCCGAAGCCGCGGAGCAGGCAATCTGGGCCGTAGACGTAGCGTCGCCTTCGCCGCGCAAGCTCGCGGCCGGCAGCAGCCCCGCCCTGTCGTCTACCGGACAGGTCGTTTATCT
The DNA here is from genome assembly GCA_963807105.1 of uncultured Acidobacteriota bacterium. GTDB lineage: Bacteria > Acidobacteriota > Vicinamibacteria > Vicinamibacterales > UBA2999 > DASPWV01. Next base: position 495,572 of record CAWEAM010000006.1, read on the forward strand.
CTCGCGCGGTCAGGTCTGGACCACGAACGTGGCGGGCACGGCGAAGCCGGCGCAGCTGTTCGCGATTAGAGGGCAAGCGCGCGAACTGCGCTGGTCGCCCGACGGTGCGCGGCTGGCTTTTGTGAGCGCGCGCGGCGATCACAGCTTCATCGGCGTGTATGACGTCGCGACCAAGTCGCTGCGCTATCTGGACGCAAGCATCGACCTCGACGCCAATCCCACGTGGTCTCCGGACGGCACTCGCATCGTCTTTTCGCGCACGCCGGCGACCGGCGAGATCTTCATGTTCGCGCCGCGGCGCGAGGGACTGCCCTGGGCGATCCGCGCTGTCGACGTCGCGAGCGGGAAGGCGACTGAGATTTGGAAGGCGGAAAAGGGCCCGGGCAGTATCTTCCAGGGTGTCGCCGCGGAGGCGCAGCTGCAGTGGGCGGCCGGCGATCGCATCGTCTTTCCATGGGAGCGGGACGGCTGGATCCACCTCTACTCAGTTCCCGTCGCCGGAGGCATCGCCACGCTGCTGACGCCTGGTGAGTTCGAGGTGGAGCACGTTGCGCTGTCGCCCGACAGACGATACGTGTTCTACAGCTCCAATCAGCGGGTCGAGTCAGCGGAAGGCAGCGGGAGCGACGTGGATCGACGTCACATCTGGCGAGTGTCGGCCGACGGCAGCGGTCAAGTGGCAGGAGGCGCGCCGATTGCGATGACGCGCGGCACCGGTGCCGAATGGATGCCGGCGCCGCTCGACGACAACAGTTTTGCGTTCCTGCGCGCCGACGAGCGATACGCGGCGCATCCGGCGATCGCCCGCCCGAGATCGGCGTCATCGGCCCAGGGGACGAGAAGCCTGCTCACCGAGCAGCCGCCGGATTTTCCGTCCGACCGCCTCGTCGCGCCGCAACGAGTCACTTTCGCGGCGGCCGACGGAATGCTCATTCCTGGGCAGCTCTTTCTGCCTCGCGATCTGAAGCCCGGCGAAAAGCGTCCCGCGATCCTCTTCTTTCACGGTGGATCGCGACGGCAGATGCTTCTCGCCTGGCACTCCATGTCCTACTACCACAACACCTACGCGATGAATCAGTACCTCGCGAGCCGCGGCTACGTCGTCCTGTCGGTGAACTATCGCAGCGGTACCGGCTACGGTCTTAACTTCCGCGAGGCCCTCAACTACGGCGCGACCGGCGCGAGCGAGGTTCAGGATGTGATCGGCGCCGGGCTCTACATGAAGAATCGTCCCGACGTCGACGCCAACCGGATCGGCATTTACGGCGGGTCCTACGGCGGGTATTTGACCGCGCATGCGCTGGCGCGCGCGTCCGATCTGTTTGCGGCGGGCGTGGATATACACGGCGTGCACGACTGGAACGTCGGCATCCGCACGTTCATGCCATCCTACAATCCTGGTCCGGAGATCGAACGCCGCAACTTCCTGTCTTCGCCGCTTGCACACATTGCCGGCTGGCGCTCACCGGTGCTCCTCGTGCACGGGGACGACGATCGCAACGTGTCGTTCGCGGAGACGGTCACGCTCGCCGAAGCCTTGCGCAAACAGGGCGTCACTTTCGAATCGCTCGTCCTGCCGGACGAGATTCATGGCTTTCTGCGGTACGACAGCTGGCTGCAGGTCTTTCGCGCCTCAGCGGATTTCTTTGACCGTCATCTGAAGAACCGATCGCCTTCGAACTGACGGTGCGAGCGGCGGGTGGTGTTTCACGGCCGCATCACCCGCAACACCAAGGCGACGACGCCGGCACCGCGAACACCTGACCGACCCAGAACATGAAGCACCACTTGAAGAGCTCGAACCGGCCGTCCAGGTTCTCCTGTCGAAGCGCCGCGAGACCGCTGAGGTTGTCCTGACGTAGCGCTGCGACCGCGCCGACGGTCTCCTGGCGAAGGGACGCGATCTCGCCCCCGAGCCTGACCCCGAGCTCCCGTGTCTTCGAGCCGCAGCGCGGCGTCAGCGTCTCGCGACCCAGCCAGAGCTGCGCAATCTCGACGCGCAGGCGCCGTTCGAAGCGTTCGACGGCCGCGGAGGTCACGACCGCCGCGAGGCGTTCGCGAAGGGCGAGAGGCACGTCCGATACCTCCATTGCAGCATTCCTCTCTGACCTCACGACGACGATGGCATCGTCTGGAGTGAAACGCAAGCGATGGGGTTGAAGTCGGGGGATTGGCGCGATTTGCAGCTATGGTAGGCTCGCCCGCGAAGGTCCACACATATGAAACGCATCTCTCGTCGTCGCGCCCTGATCACCGGCACTGCGGGCGTCGTCGGTGCCGGGCTCACCAACCTCGCCGGCCAGAGCGCGGATCAGGCGGCGCGCGCAAAAACGCCTGCCGATCCGACCAAGGTACAGGGACCGGGCGCATCGGACATTGGTGCGCGCTCACCGTACGAACAACCGAAGCGCGTCTCGCTCAACGAGCGCCGGACGTCGTCGCAGTCGCCATTACAGGATCTCGACGGCATCATCACGCCATCCGATCTGCATTTCGAGCGGCATCACGGCGGCGTGCCGACGATCGATCCGAAGGCATACACGCTGCTCGTTCACGGCATGGTCGAGCGGCCGATGGTGTTCACGCTCGACGAGCTCAAGCGGTTCCCCGGCCGATCGGTGATTCGTTTCATCGAGTGTTCCGGCAACGGCGGACGGACGTACCGGCGCGATGGCGTCGCTGCCAACCTGACGCCGCAGATGATCGACGGGCTGACGAGCACGAGCGAATGGACGGGCGTTCCGCTGAGCACACTCTTTCGCGAAGTCGGCATCTCGCCGAAAGCGCAATGGTTTCTCGCCGAAGGCAGCGATGCCGCGGTGATGACGCGGAGCGTGCCCGTGGCGATCGGAATGGACGACGCCATGATTGTCTACGCGCAGAATGGGGAAGCGCTGCGGCCCGAGCAGGGCTATCCCGTCCGTCTGCTGCTGCCCGGAGTCGAGGGAAACGCGTCGGTCAAGTGGCTGCGCCGGCTTGAGCTCGCGGATCAGCCGTTCATGACGCGCGAGGAGACGTCGAAGTACACCGATCCGCTCGCTGACGGGACATCGCGCATCTTCAGTCTGGTGATGGATGCCAAGTCGCTGATCACGGAGCCGGCATACCCCGATCGACTGTTGGGTCCCGGCTGGTGGGAAGTCCGCGGACTCGCGTGGAGCGGGCGCGGCAAGATCACTCGCGTCGAGGTGAGCGTCGATGCGGGAAAGACGTGGCATGCGGCGACGCTCGACGAGCCGGTGCTGACCAAGTGTCACACCCGCTTCCGGCATCCATGGAAGTGGGACGGAACGGCGGCGGTGCTCATGAGCCGGGCGACCGACGAGACCGGCTACGTGCAGCCGACGCTCGACGCGCTGATGAAGGCGCGCGGGCCGCAGACGCAGTACCACTTCAACAACATCCGCGCCTGGCGGGTCGCGGCGGACGGCGCTGTGACGTTCGCGGGAGCCGGCGTATGAAGGCCGTTGTCATCGCGACGTCGCTTATCGTCCTGGGCGCGGCCGGCGAGGAGCGGCTGCTCCCGCGGCACCACGAGACGGCTGCTCACGAGCAGTCCAGCGCTCGAACACCAGCGCCGCTTGGTATCGGACGCGCGGCAACGCCCGACGACATCCGCAAGATCGACATCGACGCGATGCCGGATGGCCGCGGGCTGCCTCCCGGCCAGGGCACGGTTGCGGAAGGCGCCGCGGTGTATGCGGCGAAGTGCCAGTCGTGTCATGGCGCGAACGGCGAAGGAGGAAAGTTCGATCGTCTGGCGGGCAAGGATCCCGCGGTCAAGACCATCGGCAACTACTGGCCGTACGCGACGACGATCTACGACTACACGTTCCGGAGCATGCCGTTCACCCAGCCGGGCACGCTCACACCCAACGAGGTGTACGGCCTGGTCGCCTACCTCCTGCATCTCAACGAGATCGTTCCCGAGAATGCGGTGATGGACGCGACGACGCTGCCGAAGGTGAAAATGCCGGCCAGGGACAAGTTCGTGCGGGACGATCGGACGGGCGGGAAGGTCATCAAGTAGGCACGCTGACGACCATCGCCGAGCTGCGCTCCGCAATCTTAGGGGCAGACGCCCCATGCTGCGCCTGATGGCGGTCAGCAGTGATTCACGATTGCGTCAGGTGCGAGCCGCTCGCAGCGGGCAGGAACCCGTGGTCCGATATCAAACATCGGAAGACGCGAGCCGCCAGCACCATCGAGACGTCACCCTGCGGTGGTCGCCGTGCCTGTATCTCGACGTCGATAACCACTCTCCTTGAAGAAATCAAGTACCGCACCGCGCGTGCCATCAGCAGCGTAGCGCGACAATTGGTCCCTTCAGCTGCGACTATGCGCCTGCCGTCGTCGCTTGTCAATCAAGTTCGTCGCGCGATTATTGCGCGGCTGGTCGCGCACGCCGTCGATCGTGTGCGATCGGCGGACTGCACCAACAAGCCAACCGAATCGCTACCTCGACGTGAATCGTTCTTTGACTTGCCGCCGGAATTAACCCAAGATGCGCATCGCCCACTACTGATTGCACCGTTTTGTCGGCGCTCTGTCCTGCACGAGGAGGAGTTATGGCGTTTCGCGTAATGAGGGCACGAATGGCCTTATTCACTGCCTGCGCAATCTTGCTGTTGCTGATGCCGGACATCGCCAGCGCGCAGATCGCCAGCGGGATCTCCGGCGTCGTGCGTGACACGTCGGGCGCAGTGATGCCGGGCGTCACGGTAGAAGCGGCGAGCCCGGTCCTCATCGAAGGTTCGAAGACGACGGTCACCGATACCAGCGGCCAGTATCAGATTACCGACCTTCGCCCCGGCGAATACGTGGTCACGTTCACGCTGCCCGGCTTTCGCAGCGTCAGGCGCGAAGGGATCATCCTCTCGGCGGCGTTCACCGCCAGCATCAACGTCGAGCTGCAGGTCGGCCAGCTCGAGGAATCGATCACGGTCACCGGCGCATCGCCGCTCGTCGACGTTCGCAACTCGGTGTCGCAGAACGTGATGAACCGCGAGACGCTCGATCTCATCCCGAGCGGCAAAGACCCGTTCTCGGTCGGTCAGCTCATTCCCGGCATCACCACCAGCACGCCCGACGTCGGTGGCACGCAGATCATGCAGCAGCCGACGCTGCAGATTCACGGCTCCGCAGCGGCAGACGATGTGTTCATGGTGGACAACGTGCAGATCCAGCACATGGGATTCGGCGGGAATCAGACCGGCTTCTACTTCAACGACGGCCTGATGGAGGAGATCAGCTACCAGACCAGCTCGCTGCCCGCCGAAGCGCCAGTCGGCGGCGTGCAGATCAACATGATCCCGCGCGACGGCGGCAACATCTATCGCGGGTCGGTGTTTGCCACGGCCGGTAACGGCAGCATGCAGAGCAACAACCTCGACGAGGATTTGATCGCTCTGGGGTTCATCGCGCGCAATCGCGTGAAGAGCATCTACGACGCGAACTTCACCTTCGGCGGTCCGATCCAGCGCGATCGCCTGTGGTTCTTCAGCACCTACCGTAACTGGTCGGCCAACAACTATCTGGGCAACACCTTCGATTCTTCCGGCGAACAATCAGTCGACGATCAGCGGATCCAGGACGGCACGCTGCGGGTCACCTGGCAGGCGGCGCGGCAGCACAAGATTGCCGTGCACTACGATCGCAGCGCCAAGTGGCGCGGCCACCGGCCGAATAACTGGATCAACGCCAGCATCAACGATCCGGTTTCCTCCGTCGTTCAGACGACAGGGCTCAACTACATCGGCGAAGTGAAGTGGAGCTCGCCGATCTCGAACAAGCTCCTCACCGAGGTGGCGGTGTTCACCCTGCCGGTGAACTACAACCTGTCGTTCCAGCCAGAAGCGTCGCCTGAGGCCATTGCCACCTTCGACATGATCCGCTCCGTCTTTTCCGGCGTGTCGCCGCGGCAGGACACCAACACGGCGCGGATGTTCACCTATGCGGGCTATGTCTCGTATGTAACCGGCGCGCACAACTTCAAGGCCGGCATGCAGGTGCGCACCGGCTGGTCCCAGGAGTTGTTCGAAACGCGCGGCGACATCGTCCAGATCCTGTCGAACAGCACGCCGCAATCGGTGCGGCTGGTCAACAACCCGAGCGGCCACAAGGAGTCGGGCGTCAACACCGGCATCTACGTCCAGGATTCCTGGACGTTCGGGCGCGTGACGATCAATCCAGGCGTTCGCTACGAGCGGTTCGTGATGTCGATTCCGGCGCAGAGCGCCGGCGCCGGCACTTGGGTCCCGGCGCGGGAGTTCGCCGCGCAGGAGAACATCGTCAACTGGAACACAATCTCGCCGCGATTTGGTTTTGCGTGGGATCTCTTCGGCGACGGAAGCACTGCCGTCAAGGGCGGGATCAGCCGCTACGACCGGCTCGCCGGCGTCACCATCATCCAGCCACTGAATCAGAAGAACATCGCGTTCCAAACCTGCCGCTGGGACGACGGCAACAGAGATCTGCGCGCACAAAACATCGAGATCTCTCTCTGCACGGGATCGCTGCAGCCCAGCCTCGGCTTCGTCGATCCCGGCCTGAAACGGCCGTTCCAGTGGGAGTACAACGTGATGGTGCAGCGCCAGATCGGCGCGCGCACGGCGGTGATGGTGGGTTACTACGGCCGCCGCTTCTGGGACCTCTATACGACGGTCAACGATGCGGTGCCGTCGACGGCGTACATTCCGGTTACGATCACCAACCCGCTCACCAACGAGCCGATGACCGTGTACAACCAGGACCCCGCGACGCGAGGTCAGGTGCGCAACGTCCTCAAGACCATCCCCGAGCTCCGGCAGCGCTATCACGGCGTCGAGTTCCAAGTGAACACCCGCTTCACCAAGGCGACGCTGTTTGCCGGGCTCACGATCGGCGCCAATCGCGGCGATCAGGACGGAGGCGACCTCAACAATCCCAACGTGCGAATCAACAACCAGGGGGCGGTCGGTTTCGACGCGCCGTATCAGGTTCGCGGCGGGTTCAGCTACGTGCTCCCGGCGGAGATCCAGTTCTCGGGCTCGATTCGCGAACAGTCGGGGTTGCCCCAGACGCGCACCTACCCGGTAACGACCACACAAGTGCCTGGCCTGACGCAGGTCACGCAGAACGTGCAGGTTGCGCAGCGAGGTGACTATCGCTTCCCGTGGGTCAACATCGTGGACATTCGATTCATGCGCGTGTTTCGCTCCGGGCGGATGCGCTTCGAGCCAACCCTCGACCTCTTCAACCTGTTCAACAACAACGCGACAACGGCGGCGAATCAGACCGTTGGCTCATCGCTCGGCCGGCCGTCGGCAATCGTCATGGGCCGGCTCGCGAGGGTCGGCGGGCGGATCGCTTTCTAAGGAACGAAGAACAGACGCGGCGAGGCGATCATGCGGGTATCACGAGCGTTGATGTTCGTCGGGTTGTTGGGCTTCGCCATCGCGGGCGACGTGGCGAGCCTGGCCGGACAGGCGCAGGTCATCTCGATCCGCGCCGCTCGCGTGCTCGATGGCAAGGGCGGTGCGCTGGCCAACGCCGTCGTCGAGATCAAAGGCGACCAGATTACGGCGGTAGGTGCCCGCAGCGGGCCAGTCACTTACGATCTCGGCAACGTCACGCTGATGCCGGGGATGATCGACACTCACGTCCACATCGGGTACCACTTCGGCAAGGACGGCCGGGCGCAGAATCAGGGCGAGACCCCGGCGGAGATGGCGCTCTACGCGGCGGAGAACGCGTGGGTGACGCTGCTGAACGGTTTCACCACGGTGCAGAGCGTCGGCGCGGCGAGCGACAAGGAAATCCGTGACGCGATCAACCGCGGCGTCCTGCCGGGTCCGCGCATTCTCACGTCGCTCGGCTCGATGAACGAGCGTACCGGAACACCCGATCAGATTCGCGAGTACGTACGGAAGCAAAAGCAGGCTGGCGCCGACCTGATCAAGATCTTCGCGTCGCGCAGCATTCGCGACGGCGGCGCCCGGACGATGAGCGACGAACAACTGGTCGCGGCGTGCAGCGAGGCCAAGGCGCAGGGCCTGAGGACGCTGGTGCACGCCCACGCCGCCGACGCGGTGCTCGCGGTGGCGAAAGCGGGCTGCACGCAGGTGGAGCACGGCGCCTACGTGAGCGACGAGGGGCTGAAATACATGGCCGAGCACGGCGTGTACTTCGATCCCAACATCGGGCTGGTGCTGCAGAACTACATCGAGAACAAGGCCAAGTACCTCGGGATCGGGAACTACACCGAAGATGGCTTCGCCTTCATGGAAAAGGCAGTCCCCACGAATTACCCGATGTTCAAGCGCGCGCTCGCGGCAAAGGTCAAGATGCCGATGGGCACCGATGCGGTGGCCGGCGCTCACGGGCAGAACGGCCGCGAGCTGATCACGCGCGTGAAAGAGGGTGGCCAGCCGCCGATGGACGCGATCATCAGCACGACGTCGCTTGCCGCCGAGTCGATGGGACTGGGCGGCACGCTCGGCGCACTCGCGCCCGGCCTCCAGGCCGACATCGTCGCCATCGACGGGAATCCGCTCGAAGACATCAACGCCCTTCGGCGCGTGTCGTTCGTGATGAAGGGCGGCAGGATCTACAAGCACTCGGCGCCCGAAACCACTCGATAGCCTGCGAGTGGTCGGAGCGCCGGTGCCGTCGATCGATCGCTACTTGGTCGAGGTCAGACGCTCCACGATCGTGCGCAGCGTCGCCAGCTCTTCGCGCACGCCCGCCAGCTCCTGGCGCTGCGCGGCGACTTCGGCGCCGAGCGCCTGCTTCTCGCGCTCGACCCGCTGCAATTCGTTGAGGAGCAGCGCCGGCAGCTCCTGATACTTCACCGTCTCGGGCTCGCCGGCGGCGTTGAGGACGGCGAGCGACGGCATCACCGTCGCCACCTCTTCCGCGATCAGGCCATACTGCAGCGGCTGGCCGCCATCGGCGAACGGCTGGCGATAGCGAAACGTCACCGGCCGCAGCCGCATGATCGCGCTCGACGCCGCTGCCATGTCGGCGATGTCTTCCTTGTAGCGCCGCGACGAGGAGACGGTACCCAGTTGCCCACTGGAGTCGATCACGACGCCGACCGCGTCATTGACGATGGTCGTCACTCCGCGAATCCCGGCGATGTACAGTTCTCGTCTGCAGCTGCCCGATGCGCATCGTCTGGTTGTCGTTTGGGATGTCGAGCCCGTTGTGGGCGATGTAGACATTGTTGTCGCCGTACTGATGATCGTACCCTGCGAAATCGCCGATGGCGATGTTGTTGGTGCCTCCAGTTTGCCCGAGCGCGCCGCGGCCGATCGCGACGTTCTGGCTGCCCGCTAGGTTAGCCCAAAGCGACTGATGGCCGATGGCCACGTTGCCGGCTCCGGTCCCCGACTGCCACGCCGCTTCCGAGCCGATCGCGACGTTGGCGACACCGGTGACGTTGCTCTTGAGCGCGGCGAAGCCGACGGCGATGTTGGCGGAGCCGTTGTTGCCATTTGACGAGCTGGTCGCGTTGAGTGCATCGCGGCCGATCGCGATGTTCCGGTTGCCTGTCCCGTTCGCCGCGAGTGCGGCAAAACCCAGGGCTGTGTTGTCGGTGCCCGACGTGATCCCCGACATGGCCGCGATGCCGACGGCCGTATTCGAGCCGTTGGTGCGCGTGTGCTGATGATCGGTGCGAGCGGCACTGTTGGCGACACCGTCGTTGCCGAAGATGACGCCGAGGCCGACGTCGCCGACCGTGCCCCCTCCAACCAGCCCGGTGCCGGCGACAACCGCCGTGATGTCTCCGCCAGCGACACCCGCTGCGCACTCGACGCTGCCATCCTGGTTGACACCGCGCATGAACGCGCTGGCGGAGCATGTTCCCACGACCCGACGCTGAATCTCCGACAGCGCCACGTCAGCGGCGCCGATCGAGCCGTCGAGCACGTGCGACCCATCGATGGCATTGACTGCGATCTTGGGGCCGGTAACGGAACCGGACGGAATCTCAGCGCTCGGCTCCGGCCGCGGCGGGCCGCCCGGCGCGGAAGGATTGAAGATCAGTGCACCTGTATTGCCGGAGCTGTCGCGCCAGGTACCGCCGAGCGTGCTGGGATTGATCAGGACCTCGATGTGGACGGGCATCGCCCCCGGCGCGGAGACGACCGTCAGCCCGAAACTGACCAGGCCATTGGGGTTGAACACGGCGATCCCGATTGCCGTGGCCCGCGCCGGCGCGCCGCACTGGTTGTCGAATCCTTCCAGCCGATAGGCGGAACCGTTGTAGGTGGCGGTGAGCGTTAACACGTTGCAGTAGGGACTCAATTGCCAGCTGAAGACCCCCAGTGGCTGCGCAAGGGCGTCCGAGGGTCTTGCGGCGATCACGACAAGTGAAATGACGATCATCGCAACGAGTCTTCTCATGAGATCTCCAGGAATCGAGACACGAACATCGGCCGCAGTGCAGAAATGGGCAGCCGTTCCACGGGGTGAGCATCAGCAGAATAATGATATCTAACGGCGGACCTCAGAGATAGTCTTCGATCGATCTTCATAAGGCCGCAGGTTCCACTCGAAGAAGACCCACGTCCGGTTCCACGAGTCGATCTGCTCGGGCGAGTCTTCGCGCTCCAGCGTCTTGGCGTTGACGCGCCGGCTGAAGGTATGCCCGGCGCTGGCCGGCCCGGGCGGCGGATCGACATACACTTTTGTCTCCGCGAGATCCGGCTTGCGCGATCGCAGCGCGTCCACGATCTGCTGATCCTCGACGAAATCGACGTCGGTATCGTTGGTGGCGACGTGCACGAGGACCGGCACGTTCAGCTTGTCCACGTGATAGAGCGGTGAGCGCCTGATGTACTCCTCGCGCTTCTCGAATGGCAATCCGAGGATCTCCTTCTGCGTGGAGAAGGCCCGGGCGTAGCCCGGGCCCTTGTAGGACAGCCGGAACACCAGATTGGTCACCGGCACGATGGCGGCGCCTGCCTTGAACGGATGCTGATCGCGGAAGAGCGACAGCAGCGTGATGTAGCCGCCGTGGCTCCATCCCATCATGCCCACGCGCTCGGGATCGACGTGCGGCAGCGTCGTCAGGAAATCGTAGGCGCTCATCGTGTCGTTCACTTCCTTGCCGCCGTAATCGATGGCGAGATAGTGCTGCTCGCCGTAACCGGTGCTGCCGCGGTACTCGGGCGCGATGATCACGTAACCGCGGGCGACGGCTTCCTTGACGAACGGAAAGTACGGCGCGAGCGACCAGTTGCCGTGGACACCGCCGTGCACCCAGATCATCGCCGCGTGCCCGCGCGCGCCGCGCTTGTTGAGCGGCTGAAACAGATACGCCGGGATGTCGATGTCACCGACGCTGCTGCGGTAAGTCACTTTGGTGCACTCCATCACGCCCTTGCACAGGTCGGGATAGCGCGCGTCCTCGGCCGCCTTCTGCTCCGTCTGACGCTTGAAGTCGGGCCGCGAATGGTCTTCGTGCTTGTTGCTGACGTACAGCTCGCGCGCACGCTGTTCGTCCACCTGGCCCTCGAACGGACGCTGCGCCGAAACCGTCAGACCGCCGGCGACGACGAGTGTGAGGATGATTCGCAACTTCATGCCCGAGATGCTACGACAGGAAGGCGCCCGGCGACTACAATGCTCGTGCTTCCCACGCGCAATCGTGACGCCCAACCCCACCGAGATTGCCGCGAACCTCTTCAATGCGGCGTCGATCGTTCTCGCCGGGCGCAACAGCATTCACATGTGGTGGACGACGCTGGCCGGCTGCATCCTGTTTGCCGTTGTTTTTCTCGAGGCGAAGCTCTACGCCGACGTTACGCTGCAGGCGTTCTTCGTCGCCACGGCGGTCGCCGGATGGTGGCGCTGGCTGCACGGCGAGCACGGCGCCTCACTGCCGGTGCGGCACAGCGGGGTCCGGCTTGCGGTTTGGTCGGCGCTCGCAGGTGTGGCCGTGACGCTCGCCTACGGGTCGCTGCTCCACCAGTTCACCGATGCCTATGCGCCGTTTCTCGACTCGGCGATTCTCGCCTTCAGCGTCCTGGGCCAGCTGCTGCTGATCGACCGGCGCGTCGAGAACTGGTGGTGCTGGCTGCTGGTCAACACAGTGGCCGTGCCGCTCTACGCCTCGCGCGGCCTGTATCTCACCGCGATTCTCTACACGGCTTTCTGGCTCAACGCCGTCGTGTCGCTCCGCCGCTGGGGACGCCTCGCGGCTAGTGTCCCGACCGCGTGATTCGCGCGCCCAGTATTCTCACGGGTCGCGCCTTGCCATCGGGGCGCCGCGCTCCGGCATTTACGCCACGTATCATGCGGCCTGGACACTAGCGGTTCAGCGGCCTGAGCTCCTTCCACCGCTCGATGAATCGCACCGCTGCCTGGACGAAATTCTCCGTCTCGCGGCGGCCCTGCTCGGCGCTGGCTTCTCTCGGGTCGCGGAGACCCCAGGTGCCGGTGTCAGTCATCTCGCGCGTCGAGCTCTTCTTGCCGGTCTCCTTGGCTTTCAGCCCTTCCGCCAGAAAAACCAGCGTCGCCGTCGGATTGCCGGCAACCACTTCCGGCAGCATCTTCTGGAGATGCTCGGGCATCGTCAGCGTCGCCTTGCGCGCCGCCTCGAGGTTGACGAGATTCGGCATGTTGTAGAGCGCGCTGGAGGTCTCGTTGACGCCGCCGTGGCGATCGAAGACACGCGCGGTCGGCTCGCTCGTTTGCTGGCCGCGAGTGAGAAACGGCGAGGCGGCATCGCCGAGTTCGACCGCAATCCCCTCGGTCTCCTGGTTGATCCGATCGACGATGTAGCGGGTGATGATCTGGTTGCCGCCGTGACTGTTCAAGAGCATGAAGCGGCGGAACCCGTGCCGGATCAGGCTCTGCACCGCTTCGAAGTAGACCTGCTGGATGGTCTGCGACGACAGGGTGATGGTGCCCGGAAACTCCATGTGATACGGCGAGTTGCCGGGCATGAGGATCGGTGCCACGAGCACGTCCGCCTTTTGCGCGATCAGCTTCGCGCGCGCCAGCCCGTTCAGATAATCGGTGCCGATCGGGAGATGCAGGGCGTGCTGCTCCATCGCCGCGACCGGAATGATCGCCATGTCGCTGCGCTTGCGCAGCTCCTCGACTTCCGGCCACGTCATGTGCGGCAGATAGTTGCGCGTCTTCTCTTCATGCCACTGCGGATTGGCAGGCGCGCCTTGTGCGCCGGCGCGCGCAGCGCCCTGCGCGAGCGCGGTCCCCGGAACCAGCAGCAGCAATAGCAGCATCATTCTTGTCATCGTGTCCTCACCGCAGTCATCGTCAGCTCGATGCGCGCGCCGCGCGCCAGCTCCTTGACTGCCACCGTCGACCGAGCGGGCAGAGGGGTTGCCGTGAAGTGTTCCCTGTAGATCTCGTTGAAGCGCGCGTAGTCGGCCATGTCGGCGAGATAGGCGGTGACCGACACGACGTCGGCCAGTGTCATGCCTGCAGACTCGAGCACGGTCTGCACGTTCGACATGATTTGCCGCATTTCCGGTTCGAAGCCGCCTGGTACCAGTTGGCCGGTCGCCGGATCGCCTCCCGTGCTGCCGGAGAGATACAGCGTGTTGCCGATCAGAATCCCTGGCGACAGCGGGGCCGGGCTCGGCTTGTATCCCGGCGGCTGAATGACGACCTTGCGATCGGTCGTCTGCAGTGACCCGGCTGACACGCTCGCCGCCGGGCCGTCGAAATGGTCGGCGACGATCCTGGCGATGCGGCCGATGCGATCTTCGGCCTCACCGACAGGCTCGGTAATGCCGTTGACCAGCACGCTGATGACGATGGGCCCGGAGCGCGCGTAGATGATGCCCACATCGTTGGCGATGTTCGCGCTGTCGCCCGTCTTGTGCCCGACCGGCACGTCGAGAAAGTGCGGCAGCCGACGCGAGCCCGCCAGCTGACGCCGCAGGAACAGCCGCATCGCCGCGCAGCTCGCAGGTGACGCGATGCTGTCGCGCTCGATGCCCTCGAGCATGCGGCTGATCTCGCGGGCGGTGATGTCCCCGAGCCAGATGTTTCGGTCTTCGACCATCAGCTTGCGCTGGTTCTGCTGATGCCGCTGCCGGTTCTCGGGCTTGCGCACGACATCGAGCCACGCCGCGCGCTCGCCGACGAAGAGCGGACGATAGTGGTCGAACAGCGGATTCCCGGTCATCGCGTACTGGAGCCCCGTCGTTTCCTCCGCGGTGATCGTCGCCAGTTTCGGATCGAGCAGCGCGAGCAGCTTGCGCCGGTATTCCCAGCCGCGATTGAGCATCCGTATTTTGTAGCCGTTCTGCGCGAGCCAGCCGTTGAGCGCCTCGACGCCTCCAACGCGGGTGGTCAGGTGATCGGTCGCCGTGTTGTCGCTGGTGATGATCATTTGCTGGATGAGATCGCGAATCGTCGGCGCGAGACCCAGGTCCGCGAGCTGGAAGACGCCCGTGCCGTCGCGGAGCTCCGCGCGCGTGAGGGTCACCCGCTCGTCGAGCCGGAGCTTGCCCTGCTCTGCGAGCTGGAAGGCGCGGACCATGATCGGGATCTTGATCACGCTCTGGCTGTTGAAAGAATCGTCGGCGCGAATCGCAGCCTCGGCGCCCGTTTTCAGGTGCTTGACGTAGATACCCGTTCGCGCGGGGAAGCGCCCGAGCTCTGCCTCGAGCGCCATCACCAGTGGAGTCGCCGTCGTCTGCGCGGCGGCAGGCGCGATCGGTATGGCGAGTGCGACCGCGGTGAGCGGAATGAATAGAAGGCGGACCGGACTCATGGGGCGCAGATTACTTTCTTTTTGGGTGCCTGAGGTGGCTGAAGTGCCTCGAGTGCCGAGAAGTGCTGAGCGCTTAGTGCAACTTGACCTGCCCCAAACCCCAGAAACCGCGACATCCCAAACGTGAAAATTGAGCGAGCTGTGGTCTCCTAGACAGGCCGGTGCTGACCGGCGACGGAGGCCAGGAGATGGCACGTAAAGGGCGGAGCAACGAGGAGATTGTCCAGGCGCTACACCAAGTCGCCAGCGGCGAGAAGGTCGGCGAGATCTGTCGGCGACTGGGCGTGAGCGAGCAGACGTTCTACCGCTGGAAGAAGCACTTCGCCGGGATGGGCGTCCAAGAGCTCCGTGAGCTGCGCTCGCTCCGCGACGACAATCGCAAGCTCAAACAGGTCGTCGCCGACCTGACGCTCGATCGGCACATCCTGCAGGAGATCGTCCGAAAAAAGCTGTGAGGCCTCGTGCACGCTGCACCCTGGCGGAGTGGGCCCAGACAACGTCTGGTCTGAGCCAGCGCCGGGCGGCGAGGCTGATTCCCGTGCGGGCTCATGACGTGGCGCTATCGCCTGACGCGCGATCCGCAGGACGCGTTACGTCAACGACTCTGCGAGCTCGCGGCAGCGCGCGTGCGTTTTTTGGCTATCGGCGCCTGACCGTGCTGCTGCGGCGCGAAGGGTGGCGCGTCAATGCGAAGCGCATTTACCGGTTGTACGGCTTGGAAGGCTTAGAGGTGCGGACGAAACCGCGCCGACGGCTGGCCAGCCGCGCCCGGGTGCCTCGGCCGGCCGCGACCCGACCCGATGAGCGCTGGAGCATGGACTTCGTCAGCGCGCGACTCATCGACGGCCGGTGGTTCCGGACTTTGACCGTGCTGGATGTGTACACGCGCGAGTGCCTGACGTTGGTCGCCGATCGATCGCTGACCGGCGTCAAGGTCGCGGCTGCGCTGACGCGCCTGCTCGAGCGCCGGCCAGACACCCGCGGCGATCACCGTCGACAACGGGACGGAGTTCGTCAGCCGGGCGATGGATGCGTGGGCCTCTGCCCACGACGTCCGGCTCGACTTCATCCGACCGGGCAAACCGGTGGAGAATGCGTTCATCGAAAGCTTCAACGGGAAGCTCCGCGATGAATGCCTGAACAGCCATGTCTTTGCCACTGTCGCCGACGCAGTGCGTCCTCGACGGTTGGCGCGACGACTACAATGCGGTCCGGCCGCACCTAGTCGGCTGGTAGTCAGTTCGCATTTCCTGCGTTGATACTCCCGACAGTCATAGCCGTCAAGGCAGCTGACAGCGGCCAGCTCGGTGGGCAGGTGCGTGTCGTCGACGCCGGCGATCCGCGCGTAATTTAGTTTTCGATTTGCCGTTCCACCTGCCCGCGCCGCTGCAGCCGCATCGCCACGTACCAGCAGGCGATCGCCCACGCGGCGCCGACACACCACCCCGCGAGAACATCCGTGGGCCAGTGCACGCCGAGGTAGACGCGGCTCGTGCCGACGAGAATCGTGAGCGCGATCGCCGTCCCGAGGCAGTACATCTTCGCGGCGCGCGGTCGCTCCACGCGGGCCAGCAGCGCGCCCAGCGTGAGATAGGTCACCGCCGACAGGGCGGCATGACCGCTCGGAAAACTGTTGGTGAACACCTGCACGGCGTGCGGCACTAGATCCGGGCGCGATCGCTGGAAGAGATCCTTCAACAGGTGCACGAGCAGCATCCCGCCGCCCACCGAAACCGCGACCAGGATGGCCGCATGGTTGGCCTTCGAGATCAGCAGGAAGCCGATGACGATGAGCGAGACCATCACCAGAACGGTTGCGCTGCCGAGGCTGGTGATGTCGCGCACCGCCTCTTCGAACCATTCCGGACCGATCGGGTCGGCTGGATCGGTCGCGCTGCGCATCGCCAGCATCACGGCCTGGTCGAACGCGTGCGTCTCACCTTCGCCGACGGCGCCGGCAAGGTTCGCAAAGGCGAAGCACATCATCGCGACGACGAGAAACACGCTGAGCGTGCCGATCTCCACGAGCTTGGTCGCGCCGATTCGATGACGCAGCCGGCCGAGCCACTGGTGGAGGGGCCCGCGTCGCGTGCTGGAACGTCGCTGAGGGGTGGTGGTGGTCACCGAATCCTGCGTGTGCCCAGGTCTGGCCATAGCGCTGGGGGAAGCTCTAGCAAAGCGGACGCCAGCAGCGCATGTCAGTTCAGACAACCGCGCATCAGGCCCGCTGGCCCGCGCACTGCTACTGTGCCAGCGCCTTGATCAGGCGGTACCTGGAACTCGAGCCCTTCGAAATACTGTTTCACGCCCACTCGCTCGTCGCGCCCGTGCGCGCGCACGTCGTCCATATCGCCGAAGGTGCCGTCGACGCCGTAGGTGGGAATCTCGCCGTTTCTGAGGTAAAGGCCGTCGGTGGCGCCCGTGCTCATCACCGGCACGACGACCACGCCCGGATACATCTGGGCGGTGAGCGATTCCACGACACTCATGACCTCGGGACGGAGCGGCGACGGCCGGCTGGGCGTCGCCTCGCCGACGAACGTCAGCTTGACCTGCGCATCGGCCATAACTTCGGTGAGCTTGTCTTTGATCGATTGCGGCGACACGCCGGGCAGGATCCGGCAGTTGACGTTGGCTGCGGCGAGTTGCGGCAGCGCGTTGTTGGCGTGCCCGCCCTCGAGGCGCGTGGCGACGCACGTCGTGCGCATCAGCGAGTTCCAGTAAGGCAGCCGCGCCGACAGCCGCCCGGCCGCTGCCAGGTCGGTCGTTGGTCCGGCGACGGCGCGCATGTCAGCGGCAATCTTCGGATCGCTTTCCACCGTCGCCGATCGCTCGAAGTAGGTGCGCGTCACCTCGTTCAGTTGCACCGGGAACTCGAACGCGGCAAGACGCGCCAATGCCGACGACAGGTGGTAGATGGCGTTGTCCTTCACCGGCAGCGAACTGTGGCCGCCGGCGTTGGTCGCCTCGAGGCGAAAATCCTGATACACCTTCTCGCTCGCCTGAATCTCGTTGGTGAGGTACTTTCCTTTCCTCATCGTCCCGCCGCCGCCTTCGTTGATGGCGAACTCCGCGTCGATGAGCGGGCGGTGGTTCTTGACCAGCCAGTCGACGCCGTTGAAGCGGCCGCCCTCTTCGTCGGCGGTCAAGGCGAGGATCAGATCGCGGTCTGGGGTGAAACCCTCGGTCTTCAGCCGCAGCAGGTTGGCGACGAACTGCGACGCCATCGCTTTGTCGTCACTCGTGCCGCGGCCGTAGAAGTATCCATCCTGCTCGCGGAACACGAACGGGTCGAACGACCAGTCCTCGCGCTTGGCGTCGACGACGTCGAGATGGGCGAGGAGGAGCAGGGGGCGCTTCCCGCCCTTGCCGCGATAGCGCACCACGAGGTTGTGTTTGCGCGGGTCGGGGCCGAGCACGCGGATGTCGGCGTCAGGAAAGCCGGCGGCACGGAATCGCGCGGCCATCGCTTCGGCGGCTTTGGTGACACTCCCGGCCGGCGTATCGGTGGTGTTGATCTCCACCAGTTCTTTGTAGATTTCGCGTGCGCGCTGTTCGTGCGGTGCGGACTGCGCGGCGAGAGTGGTGGTGATGAAGGCGGCCGCGGCAAGCGCAAGAGCGTGACGCATGGCCGGATTATAGGTCGGCGGCTTCCTGAACGGCTCGATCCGTGAGCGCGTGGCGACAATCCTTCCCGAGCCATTCACGACTGCGCCGATGCGCGCGCTGCCGATCCTGCTGTTGTTTGGCGCGATGTTCTATTGGTTGTGGAGGCTCCGCGGCCGCCGCACGTTTGCCAGTACCTCGTCCGACACGATGCGATGCCAATCGCGACTCGCGCGAACTCCGGAGAAGGCGCAACAGGTCTAGGATTCGAGCGTGCAGATCGAGTAGTGCTGGAAGATTGGTGAAGAGCCCAAACGGCCACGGTACCTCTGATACAGCTGGCCCGTCGTAAAGTTCTCGAGGACCCGCAGGCCCAGCTCGCGGGCGAGGCTGTGAATATCGTCGATGCCGGACAGCCAGGGAGCGCCCATCGCTTCGAAGCTCTCAACGAGAATCCTGAGGCTCGCATCGCCGGTGGTCTTTGCGATCACCGACTCGGTGAAATAGTCGAACGACAGCCAGAATCGGCTCACGTGCTGCTTCAGCTGCAGCATCGTGTCTTTGTCGTTCGCGAGCGGCATGTACATGACGTTGCCTTCCCAGATGAGATAGGTCGGCACCTCGAACTTGAAGCCGTTCGACCGCAGCAGCTCGATCAGGCCATCCGTGACGTAGTTGCCTGGAATGAGCCTCACACCAGCGTCGATGTGCGCATCCGCGTAGCAGCGCCGCTTCAGTTCCATCGTTGCCGGGTCGTCGATCTCGAAGTACCGCACGCCGGCTGACTGCTTGCGGACGGGACGCGTGTCGAGGCCGGCGCCGAGGATCACGACCTGTCTGATCCCAGCCGCTATCTGCGTGTCCAGCATGTCGTCGAAGTAACGGGTCCGCGTCTTGACCATGTCCTTGACCGCCGGAAAGCGCGAGGAGACGCGTTCGGCGGCCTGGCGGCTCGCGTCACTGAGGAAAAGGCCGACTACCGGATCCTCGTAGATAGGGTTCGGCTCTCTACTTTCTTCGGCCCGGTATTCAGCGACGACGAATGCAGTGCCGCTGACGTCTTTGATCGTGGACATGAGTGCCTCCGATGCAATCACTGCACGTCAAGATAGGATGGCCGGCGTCGTTCGCTTTCGCCTCGTGCCGCGCGGCTCGATCCGGTGACGGTGCTGCGCGAAGCGTAGGGGTTGGCTAGACCACTAGGTTTCGAGAGGCAGCTTTCCTGCGTCCCATGCGGTTATGCCGCCGGCGATTTCGCTGACCTGCGTGAATCCGTGACGCTGCAGCAGACTCGCGGCAATCGACGAGCGGTAGCCGCCTGCACAGTAGACGAGGAGCGGACGATCGGCCGGCAACTCCGATAGCCGTTTGCCAAGCTGCGCGAGTGGAATGCCCACGCTCCCGGCGATACGCTTCTGCTGTCGCTCGCCCGGTGCCCTCACGTCGACCATGACCGGCGCACGCTCAGGTGTCGCAGCGGCCACGCGGTCGGCTGCCACCTGCGCACTGAGACGCTCGGTGGACATCGTCAGCTCTGGTCGCGACCGAACGCTGTGGAGTCCATCCTTGAGATAGCCGACAACCTGATCGAAGCCGATGCGGCCCAATCGCATGGCCGCTTCTTGCTCACGTCCAGGGTCGGCGATGATGACGATCGGTTGCTCGTGAGTCAACACGCTGCCGGCCCAGGTCGCGTATTGCCCGCCGAGGCCAACGTTGATGCTCCCAGTCAAGTGCGCGGCCGCGAACTCGGCCGGGTCGCGGGTATCCAGCACCTGCGCGCCCACCGCCTGCAACGCCAAGACCTGATCGAGGGTGAGCGCGTTGACTCGCTCCAGCGTCTGGTCGAGTGTCGGCCGCTCCTGACTGTTCAGGACCGCGTCGTAGGTGAAGTAGGACGGCGCGTCGGGCTGATCAGCCGTAACCAGTTCGACGAACGCCGCCTTGCTCATCGGCTGCAATGCATAGTTGGAGCGCCGCTGTTCGCCGATGGTCGACACCGTTTCCTTGCTCAAGGCCTTGCCGCACAGCGACCCGGCGCCGTGAGCGGGATAAACCGCGGCACTATCGGGAAGCGTGAGCAGCTTGTTGCGGAGCGAGTCGTACAACAAGCCTCCCAGGTCGTTGGCCGACCACCCAAGCGCCACGCGCAGATCGGGACGACCGACGTCACCGACAAACAACGTGTCGCCAGTCAGGACGGCCTGCGGCTCGCTGGCGCTGCGATCGAGATCGTAGACGACCAAGGAAATCGACTCGGCCGTGTGTCCAGGTGTCTCGAGCGCCTGCAACCGCACGCGACCAAGATCGACGGTGTCGCCGTCGTGGAGAGGGATGAAGGGGTACTGCGCTCGTGCCGCCGCACCCAGATAGATTCTCGCCCCGGCGCGATCGCGCAGTTCGAGGTGGCCGGCCACGAAGTCGGCATGGAAGTGCGTGAGAAAGACGTGCTCGATTCGCAGACCATGCTCGGCGGCGAACGCGAGGTACTGATCCACGTCACGCTGCGGGTCGACGACAGCTGCCGTGTGCGTCTGCTCATCGCCGATCAGATACGAGGCGTGTGCGAGGCAATTCAGATAAAACTGCTTCAGGATCATTGGTCAGCCCTTCAAGCCGGCCCGACTGAGAACCGCCCATCATCGGACACCAGTTCGTGACGCCGGATGGGAGAAGATTCGCGCCAACGAACAGCGTAACCCAGAGAAACGGCGGATGCACCCAGATGGCGAGACCGACGCCGCAATGGCTTGTTCAGCGCGCCTTTCAGGACTTCGAACGCGACGGTCTTGACCATACGGACCAAGGAGGTTCCGTTCATGAAGAACCTGTCGGCCCTCATGCCGCCGTGAGAGGGCGCTTCGACGCGTCAGCGCAGGCGGTCAGTGCGCTGACTGCGCGGTGCGCGGCGTCAGGCTCACCTGGAAGTTGGGACTCGGCGCCCAGTGCCGATGCACGCTCAGGGTACGTGGCCCGTCGGCGACGACCGCGAGGTCGTAGTGATCGGCCAGCTCGCAGATGAAGGTGCGCGCCAGGGCTCGGGTCATGCTGGCGCCGGTGCACGAGCGATCGCCAAGGCCAAATGGCGCGTAGTCGCCATCGCGCGTTGCCGCATGGAGGAACCGGTCTGGGTTGAACCGGTTCGGCTCGGGAAACAGTTCGGGATCGCGGTGGCTCTCCTGCGTACAGACGCGGATGGCCCAACCTTTCGGAATCACGAAGCCGCGAAATCGGATCTCGTTCGTCGTCTGGCGCAGGATGAACTCGCTCTGTTCGAGACGCATGGTCTCGGCGATTATCCGGTTGGCGAGGCCGCGCTGCCCCCCGTCACGCTCGCCTGAGGACGTCAACGTTTCTGGCTCATCGACCGCATCCCCCAACTCGCGCAGCGTCTGCAGCCACTTCGGGTTGTTGCCGAGATGCTTCAACAACCACATCAGCACCCCGGCGGCGTCATGGCCCGTGGTCTCGGTCAGGTATATGAGGTTGCGAAGCGTCGTCTGCTCGCCGAGTCCGTCAGAGCGGAGTCGCCACAGTTCCGTCAACGCGCACAGCGGGAGTGTTTCTCCGCGCTCGGCAGCCACCGTTCGCTCGGCTTCGTTGGCGCGGACGAGCGCTTCAATCTGATCCAGGGCGCGCACGACCTCGGCATGCGGACGAGGTGCGGAAACGTTGATCGCTTCGTACTGCCGCTGCAACTCCCTGAACCGATCGGTCTCTGGTTCGATGCCGAGAAGCATGGGCACCCACGTCTCGAACACCAGGTCGCGCGCGATGCGTGGAAGCTCAATGGCACTCGGGCCAGTTGAGCCCGCACCGGCGATTCGGCTCAGGCCTCGCCTGACGGCGGCGTCCATGCGCCACTGCGACTGGCGCGGCAATCGAGACCCCAGCAGCGGCGCGAGCACCCGCCTGTAGTTGTCATGCGTCGGACTCGTCATCCACCGGACAAGGTTGTTGGGAATGTACTGGTTGTACTGGAGGCGAATGGGCTCGAGCGTCGGTTCCTGCAGCAGTTCTGCCGCCGCTCGCATGCCGACCACTGCAACCATGGGCTGGTCGAAGAAGTGCGTCTTGAACACCGGCCCATACCGGCGCCACCCGCTGATGAAGTGGTCCGCATCGGTCAGCGGGCGCACGCCAACTCCCAGCTTGCCCGGCGGCCAGCCCTTGTCAAGGCCGCGAGTGGAACGGCCCTGCCACGCGATCATCGCAGCGGCCACGATCACGAAAATGACCGCTCCTGCCGCGAGCATTGGGTGAACCAGATACAGGACCAGAAGCACCAGCACGTCGATGACGGCTGCCCGTCGCAACTCGACCCAGTACGCGTGGAACCCGCGCCTCATGCTCGGGTTGCGCAGCTGCCTCAAGGTCTGCAAGGGACGGGCGGCGGCCCTGACGAGCAGCCCGGCCCGCATACGAAGTGAATGGAGCATGCTCAACTCCAGCCGATCGCGACCTACAGGCCGCTGATGGCCCGGTGACAAAATAGTCGAGTAGCAGCCGATTGGCGAAAATCGATCTCTCCGGTGGGAGTCACGGTGTTCACGGATGCTGTCCATGCCAGCTTAGGTTGCAACCTAAAGGGCACCGCGCGCTACTTCGTCACGCTACCTCTCCGGCGTCGAGAGACAGAGCTCGTCGCCCGACCATTTTGCGCCGCGGCGTGTGGTGATGCAGGAGGTGACCGAAGAGGCGAGCCCGTTACTGTCGCCCCTTGCTCCAGCCGTGCGAGAACGCCTGTTTCGCGGAGTCGCTGATCGTTAGTAATCAGGACTAAGAGTGTGGCTCGCCGTATCGGTCACTTCGTCGGCACGCGGCGCTTCAGCTCTTCGAACCAATGCTGCACGAGGACCAAGCGTGCGGATGGTGTGGGCTCATCGACCACGCTGTCTTCCTTGATCATCAGAAATCGTAGGCCGTCTGGCGACACGTCATACGTGCGACCGCGACCGACCACGTTGGGACCGAAGAAGTATGGCGCATCGAATAACTTCGTGGGATTCCCGGCTGCAAACGTCGAGCCTGTCGTTAGCGGGACCCTCATCAACGTGCCAGTCGACTCGTAGAAGAGTTCCTGCCCGTTTCGTGCCCACAGAGGCCGCGTGCCGCCGCTCGTGGACACCGGCCACTTTGCGGCCGTGACATTCGGGAATGGCCGCACGTAGATTTCATACTGACCGGACTCATTCGACTCATAAGCCAGCCACCGGCCGTTGGGAGAAAGTTCGGCGTTCAACTCGTCATAGGGCGTCTGCAGAAGCGGCTGTGGGCGGCGGTCGCCTGCCAACGGCAACAGCATGAGATCGCCCGCGGCCCCCGGCCGCGGCTCCCCAAAAATGAGGCCCATGGCGTTGGGCGTGACCGCGAATGGAAGGCCCACGCCTTGCGTCAACTCTTCAGCCGTTCCGGGCCCATCCGCCGCCACTCGGGAAAGGCTCCGTGGTCCAGTCGCGAATTCGCCAGAACTGAAGATCACAGACCGTCCTTCAGGCGTCCAGATTCCATGAAATTCAAGCGCCGGCCCGTACGTCAGGCGCGTGAGCCCTCCACGAGCCAGATCCCAAATCCAGATGTCACTCTCCTGATCGCGGATATCGAGCGCGACACGCGTCCCGTCCGGTGACAGTCGTGGATAGACATACGCTCGCGGAGGCGTCTTCAGCGGGGCCTCACGTCCTTCCCGATCGACCCACACCAGCGTGCGCCTCGGCTGACGGAGTCCTCCCACCGCGTCCGTCGGCACATATATCAGTGCACCGTCACTCGACATCGCGAAGTGGGCGGCGCCCGTCAGCCCGACTGGAACCGGTCCTACCGCCCGGGCCACAGCGTCTACCAGCGGGACTGGCCCGCCCGTGACCGCGAGTGTCGCCGCGTCAAACGGCAACCCCAGAAGCGTGTTCCCAAGCGCGTACACGAGATGGCCGGTGGACGCATACCGCGCGTCGGTGCCTCCCTTCACGACGACACGACGCGTGCCGGTGGCGAGCGACTGGGCGACGATCTCGGCGGCATCCCAGTCGCTGTTGCGGGCCAGCGTGAACAGGATGGCGCGCCCATCGGGCAGCAGCAGCGGCCCGTGGACGAGCTGGCCGGCGTCGACCTTGACCACGTGCTCCGGCTTGCCCCCGTCGCCCGACACGCGCCAGATCCCGTCGGGGCCCTGCCCGTAGAGGATCGTGTTATCGGTCGCCCAACTTGCCCCCCACGGTGGGCTCTCCGCGGCACACAGCACGACCGGCGAGCCACCGGTCATCGAGGCCTTCTTGAGCTGCCCGTCATGCCAGAAGCCGATCCACTGGCCGTCAGGAGAAAAGAATGGACTCCGTCCGGCCGTGTTGCTCGTGCCTTCCGTGCCGCGAATGGGGACGGCTTCCAGTTGATCCATCGCGCGTATGTACAGTCGAGAATTCGCGACGTACGCAACGTGAGTACCGTCCGGAGATAGCGCAACCAGGTGACGACCCGCGTTGGAAAACTGCTCACCCGTCGGCAACGTGATCGTGAAGCGTGCGAGCGGCCGCGATGGCGCCGACGCGGGCTTGAGAATCCACGCCGTGTAACCTGCGATCAGAGCCGCAGTCCCTGCCACTATAAGAGTCCAACCGGTGCGACGTAGCCCCGACGCCGGCGGCGCGGGTGCGGCAGCGCCCACGCGAGCTGACTCGTCGATGATGAACCGGGCTGTTGAAAGGTCCGCGACTCGCCGCCGCCGATCCTTTTCCAGGCAGCGTCGGATCAACGTGACGACGAGTGGTGATGCCTCATCCGGGAGCGCGTTCCACTCCGGCTCACCCTTGAGTACCGTCGCGAGCGTATCGGTCACATCCTCGCCCTTGAACGCGCGCTGGCCCGACAGCATCTCGTAGAGCACGGCGCCGAACGCCCACACGTCGCTCCGCTTGTCAGCCGCGCGTCCCTTCGCCTGCTCCGGGCTCATGTAGGCGGCGGTGCCCAGAATGACGCCCATCCCCGTCATCGCCGGACTGGTGAAGGTCGGCGACCGTGATCCGTCGATCGCGCTGACCGCCTGATCGAGCGCCTTCGCCAAGCCGAAGTCCAACACCTTCACGATGCCATCGGCCCGCACTTTCACGTTGGCGGGTTTCAGATCGCGATGGACGATGCCCTGCTCATGGGCCGCTTCCAGCGCTTGCGCAATCTGTCTCGCGATTGGGAGTGCCTCGTCGAGTGGAATCGGCCCCTCCGCGATCCGATCAGCGAGCGTTGGCCCCTCAACAAGCTCCATCACGAGGGCCTTGATGCCCGCACTTTCTTCGAGGCCGTGAATCTGGGCGATATTGGGGTGGTTCAACGACGCGAGTGTTCGGGCCTCACGTTCGAGGCGAGCCAGGCGTTCGATATCGTATGCGAGCGCTTCCGGCAGGACCTTGATGGCAACGTCGCGCTGAAGCTTCGTGTCGCGCGCACGATATACCTCGCCCATCCCACCCGCGCCGATCGGGACGCTAATCTCGTACGCGCCGAGTCGGGTGCCCGGGGCTACTGCCATGCCCGCGCGGCATTCTATGCGATTACTCCTGCCTTCATAGCGGACGACTCTGATCAAGACTCAGC
Source organism: uncultured Acidobacteriota bacterium (assembly GCA_963807105.1). Taxonomy (GTDB): domain Bacteria; phylum Acidobacteriota; class Vicinamibacteria; order Vicinamibacterales; family UBA2999; genus DASPWV01. The sequence continues at coordinate 521,499 of CAWEAM010000006.1, forward strand.
AGCATTCCTCGCTACGGCGATCAGACACAAGCCGCTGCCGGCGGCGGGCACCAGTTCACGCTTGTGATGCGTAGCAGTAAAGATTTGGTTCTGGTCTCCACACCGAAACGCGGGAGGCCTGGCCTAGCCTCCGCGGCATCGTCAGATCACCCCGACTCCGCATTACCCCTGTGTGACGGCGCAGTGGCTTTCTAATGCCGATGAGTTGTCCGTTGATCGCTCTCACGACGTGAACCGCCCCAGCGGCGACCGACCATCTCGCGTCGAATCAGCGCCGGCAATGCGGACGACTTTCAGGTGTACGATTCACAAACCGATCGCTGGAGGATGTCGCCGGCCGGACGCCAGCGGAGACGGCCGCGAAGAACCCCTGTGAGCCCCGCCCCGAGTGCCATTGATCACTGCCGTGGATTCATCGAGTCCTGGCTTCCGGGCGCGATGTACCCCTCGGAGATCGCCTGGTTCATCGACAACTTCGAACGAAGCGGATGCGACGTCCTGATCGAGTGCGGGCGGCAGGACGGTGTAAGCACCGAGGTCCTCGCCGCATTCTTCCATGGATCGGGGACGACACTGATTTCGGTGGACTTCGACGAGGATCCACGGCGCGCACGGCGGGCCAGGGAACGTGTGCGGGGATATGACGCCGAGCTCGTCTCCGGCGACATCCACGTGGAGGTGCCACGGATCCTCAGGCGCTGCGCCGGCAGAAGAGTTGCGGTGCTGCAGGATGGACCCAAGGGATGGGAGGGATTGGCGACGCTCCTGGCTGCGGCCGTTTCGGACGACGTGGACATGATTGCGCAGCACAATCTCCACCACGGCCACGTGACCAGGGCGCTCTTCCAGATGCTGTCCCTGCGTCCCAGCTTCGTCGAGTACGCCGAGGGCTACGATCGATTCGAGCCGCTCATTGTGGCGGAGCGCGAGGCGCTGCGCGCGAAGAACCCGAACCGCCCGCTGGATCACACGTCGCTGGGCGTCATGCTGACCGATACGGTCCAGAAGCGTTTCATCGAGGAATCGTTCCGGGTGCTGAAGCCCGTGTACGATCCGTGGAATCCGGCGCGGGTTGTTTCGGCCTGGAAGGACGAGGACTTCGGCTATGTCGGACGCCTCCGCACGCGTTTGCGATTCACGCCGGCGCGCTTCAAGGCCAGGTGATGTTCAGTCAGGGAGCGATCGCGGCAACCCGAACCATGGAGGCACCGCTAGGTGGCGGTTACCCAGCGTTACGTCGGTCGCTCTCCTTGTCGCCCTCCAAGTATAGACACCGGCCGAGCCGCGAACTGGGCGCCCAGTTTCTCGACATCGTGGTGTCTGCATCTTTGACCCTTCGACGAAGCTCAGGGTCACTCCGAGCAAAGTCGAGGGGTGACGGCTCGGACGATCCGAGCGTCGACTTACTCATGACGTGGGCGGGTGTCACCACCCGGGCACAGAACAAGGAGCCCGAGATGATGCTGAAGGACAAGGTTGCGGTGATCTACGGAGCCGGAGGCGACGTTGGCGGCGCTGTCGCGCGCGCATTCGCTCGCGAGGGCGCGAAGCTCTTTCTGAGTGGACGCAGCCTGCGCAAGGTGGAAGCGGTCGCGGCCGAGGTCATCGGCCGCGGCGGAGTCGCGGAGGCAGCGCAAGTCGATGCCCTTGACGAGCAGGCGGTGGAAAAGTACGTCGGCGCCGTCGAGGCAGAGGCCGGGGCCATCGACATCTCCTTTAGCGCAATCGGGATCTCCAACGCGTTGCCGCACAGGGCTCCGCTTCTGGAGCTCTCGGCAGAGCAGTTTGCGCTTCCCATCACGACCTATACGCAGGCGCATTTCCTCACGGCGCGGATCGCGGCGCGCCGGATGGTCGCGAGGCGATCCGGCGTGATCCTGACGATCACCGGCACGCCGTCTCGCATGGCATTCCCGAACGTCGGTGGCATTGCGCCGGCGTTTGCAGCGGTGGTAGCCCTGACCCGCACCCTCTCCGCCGAGCTCGCACCGCAGGGGGTCCGAGTCGTGTGCCTTCTGCCGAACGCGATGCCAGAGACGGGAACGATCCGCGAAAATTTTGCGAAATTCGCAAAGGCCGCGGGCATCACCCCCGCCGAGTATCTCGCGCGTATCGAAAGCATGACGCACCTCAAACGCCTGACCACGCTTGAGGAGCTCGCCAACGTGGCGGTGTTCATGGCGTCCGACCAGGCCAGCGCGATGACGGGCACAGTCGTCAACCTGAGCGGTGGAACCATCGTCGACTGAAAGGAATGCCACTCAGTGGTGCCGGCCATGAGTCGCCACCCCGCGGTTGACACGGCACCACTGTCTACATACTATCTGTTCATGTCAGGTATCAACACACGTGCGCTCGATCGCGAATTGAAACGCGGCTCGGCCGAGTTGCTGATCCTTTCGCTGCTCGACGCGCGGCCGCGCCACGGCTACGAACTGAGCAAGCTCATTCACGCACGATCGGGAGGGCAGCTCTCGTTTCACATCGATTCGCTGTATCCCCTGCTGTATCGCCTTGAAGAGCGCGGATGGATCAAGGGCACCTGGGTCGAGAAGCCGGATGAGCGCCGACGGCGCTTCTACAAGGTGACGCCTGAGGGGCGTCGGGTGCTGGCGCAGCAACGAAAGACATGGGCCGCATTCGTCGAGGCCGTTCGGCTCGTCACCGAAGGGGAACATGCCTGATTGGGCAAGTCACGTTCGGGCGCGTCTATCGGCGCTTCATCTCTCGCCGACCCGCGAGATCGAGATCGTCGACGAGCTGTCGCAGCATCTCGACGACCGCTACCAGGAGTTGATTGGCGGCGGCACGTCGGCCGACGAGGCCGAGCGCCTCGCCCTCGCCGATTTCCGCGGCGTCAGCATGCTGGCGCGGCACATGGCATCACTGCGGCAAGCGCATGCGCCGGCGGCAGTCACGCTGGGCGCGCCGAGCGGACATGTGCTCAGCGAGCTCTGGCAAGACGTCCGCTACGCTGCGCGCATCTTCTGGAAGCAGCCCGCCTTCGCCGCGACGACGGTTATGACGCTGGCGCTCGGGATCGGCGCCACGACGGCGATTTTCAGCGTCGTGTATGGCGTCTTGTTGAAACCCCTCCCATTCCACGAGCCCGAGCGGCTCGTGACCGTGCGTCACCACGCGCCGCTGGGAGCGGGAACGAATCACGGCCCCGCAACATATCTCACGTATCGCGAGAACCAGACGGCGTTCGAGGCGATCGGCGCCTGGGACAATACCGAGGTCTCGATTACCGGCGGTGGCAGTCCGGAGCGTGTTCAGGGGCTCTCGGTCAGCGCTGCCACGTTGCCGCTGTTGCGCGTGCAGCCCGTGGTTGGCCGGCTGTTCAGCACCGAAGACGATGCGCCTGGCGAGCCGCTACGCGTCGTCCTCACCTACGGTTATTGGCAGCGACGGTTCGGCGGCGCCAACAGCGCGATCGGAGAGTCAATCGAGATCGATGGCCGGCCGGGCGAAGTGATCGGTGTGCTCCCCTCGACGTTCAAGTTCCTGCGCATGAATCCAGCCGTCGTACTACCGCTCCCGTTGGATTCGAACGCGCCACGTGGCATCAGCTTCGGATTTCAGGCTCTCGCGCGCCTGAAGCCGCAAGTCACACTGGCCAACGCCAACGGGGATCTGGCCCGCATGATTTCGCTTCTGCCGCCGCAATTCGCGAGATTGGCGTTGCAGCCGAACGTTCGCCCGCTGGCCGATGATGTGGTCGGCAACGTTGGTGAGATCCTCTGGATTCTCCTGGCGGCGGTCGGCGTCGTGCTGTTGATCGCGTGCGGCAACGTCGCCAACTTGTTCCTGGTGCGCGCCGAAGCCCGGCACCAGGAGTTTGCGATGCGCGCCGCCTTAGGCGCAAGCCGTGGCCGAATGGCGCGCGCGCTGCTGTCGGAAAGCGTCGTGCTGGCGCTCGCCGGCGGCACGGTGGGTATAGCCCTCGCCCAGGCCGCGATCGGGCTGCTGCGAACGCTCGCGCCCACCGAGCTGCCGCGCGTCGACGAGATCGGCATCTACGTGCCGGTCTTACTGTTCACGCTCTCGATCTCCCTTCTGAGCGGTGTGTTGTTCGGGCTGGTCGCCGTCCTGCGATTCAGGACCCCGAGCGTGGCGGCGCTCAAGGAAGGAGGCCGATCCGCAAGCGACGCGCCGGGGCGTCACCGCATCCGCAATGCGCTGGTCGTGGGGCAAGTCGCGTTGGCGCTCACGTTGCTGATTGTCTCGGGCCTGATGATTCGCACATTCGTGGCAATGCGACAGGTCGAGCCGGGTTTCACCCGGCCGGAGGAGGTCCAGACGTTCGTCGTCGCGATACCCGCGAGCTTCATCAGCGATCCACAGCAGGCGGCGCGCACCCACCAGGGCGTCGCCGAACGATTGGCTCAAGTGCCCGGCGTCAGCTCCGTCGGCCTTTCGTCGTCGATCACGATGGACGGAGAAGACAACGCCAATTACCTCATGGTGGAAGAGTTTCCCGATCCGGAGGGTTCGGTCCCGACACTTCGGCGTTTCAAGAGCTTTGCGCCTGGATACTTCGAGACGATGGGCAACCGCGTCGTGGCAGGGCGCTCGATCACCTGGGCCGACGTTTACGAGACGCGGCTCGTAGTCGTCATATCCGAGACCCTCGCACGAGAGTATTGGAAGGAACCCGCCAAAGCGCTCGGTAAACGTGTCCGATGTTGCAATCCCAAGATGCCGTGGCGGGAAATCGTCGGCGTGGTCGGCAACGAGCGTGACGATGGGCTGAATCACGCGGCGACGGCGATTGTGTACTGGCCGATGCTGAATGAGAGCTATCGATGGCGCACGATGGCGTACGCGGTGCGTTCGACTCGGGTTGGCGCGCCGGGCTTCTTGCGCGAGCTCGAGCAAGCCGTCTGGTCAATCAATCCGAATCTGCCACTCGCGACCGTGCAGACGCTCGAGGAGATCCGAGCGAACTCGATGGCGCAGACCTCGTTTTCGCTGGTCATGCTCGGTCTCGCGGCGAGCGTTGCGCTGCTTATTGGCGTCGTGGGGATCTACGGGGTGATTTCGTATGCGGCGTCGCAGCGGACGCGCGAAATCGGCGTTCGGATGGCGCTTGGCGCCCAGGTCGCCGATGTGCGGAGAATGTTGCTGCGGCATGGGCTCTCGCTGACTGCCGCGGGCATTGCGCTCGGCATCGGGGTCGCGCTCGTGCTGACGCGTGTGATGTCGGCTTTTCTATTCGGCGTGGGCCCGATGGATCCGATGACCTACGCTATTGTGTCAGTAGTTTTGGCAGCTGTTGCGCTGCTGGCGATGTATCTGCCGGCGTTGCGCGCCTCGCGCGTCTACCCCATCGTCGCGTTGCGAGCCGACATCTAGCACGCTGGCGAGATCGGGACGCGGCTCTGGATCACTTCCAGGTCACCATCTCGAGCTGCGTGGCCCCGGCGGCGGACAGGGTCTGACGGACGCGATCGACGTCCGATGCGGCGACGTGGACGCCCAACAGCACGGCGCCTTGCGCGACCTCTCGTTGCAGGGTTTCGGCAGCTTCCCGTGGTAAACCGGCGGACTTGAGCACCGACGCGAGGCTGCCTGCCGCATGTCCGGCCGCTTCCCCAAGCTCCGCCGCCAGCGGCCCTGCTGCAACAATTGGCCCGATCCCTGGCATCACCAAGGCGATTGCCGCCAGCACTCGGCCGCCCAACTCCCCTAGGAGTGCCGCCGGTCGCGAATCTTCAAGGTCCACGCCGGGCGTCGCGTCCATCCGGTCAGCAAGGGTCCGTGCGTCGGCGTGACTGTGTGCGACGACGGAGATGTGTTCCCTGCTGATACCGAGGGCATGAAGCGCTGCGGCGGCCTCGGCGGCCATGGACGCTTTTGAAAACAGCGCAAGAGCGAGCGGATGGGACACGGAGAGCATCTTACGATAAGACGCGTGATGCCCGTTCTGGCGCATTCGATGGCAGCGGCTATCACGACGACACGTGACCGCGCGCATGCCGAAGCGGGTTTCGTGGCGAGAGCGCTCCAGTGCCACGATACCAATCTACAGAACCTTGACGTCGCGGCCATGGAAGCCAGCGAGGGCAATGAGGCGGCGCTCGCCACCCGGCCACATGGTCAGGTGGACTTCGGCCTGGTCGGCACCGGGCTCCATCGAAAGCCTTGCGAGCGGCGCGTCAGCGGTGGCGCGGCGGCCTGCGTCTTCAATCACGCGCCGAAGGTTCTCGCGGTTCTCTTCGGTCAGGTACGGCATCACGACGGAGTGATAGACGGTCGTCGCCACACTGGGCCGCGGGTCGGCAAGGTGGATTTGCAACCAGTCGACGGCGTCGCTCCGGTCGACTGTCGCCGGCACGCGACGAGCGATCTCGATCGCCTCGGCGAGCAGTTGCAAACGGTCGGTCTGATCGGGCCACACGAAGCAGAGCAACGCCGCACGGCTCTCGTCGAGCGCGAGATCGATGGGGTCTAGATCGCAGCCGCGACGCTCGGCGACACGAATCGTGGCGGGCACGTCCAAGAAGGGGAAGTGGTCCCACCGCAGGTTCAGGCCGGCGCTTGCGCCGATTTCAAGGAGCCGCAGGGGCAAGCCAGTTTGCCGCACGACCTCGAGGAATCCCGGTAGCAGGGCCCGGGCACGTTCGACCTCATTCGTTTGCACGCAAGCCGGCGGCGCGGCCTTTGGAACGGCTTCGAGCAAATGCGGCCAGAGCGCGTCCTCATCGGTCTGCCCGCCCGCCGAGGGGTAGAAGCGCGCGGCTCCGGGCAACTCTCCCTCCAGGACCATCCGGTGAATGGCAGCGAGGAGCAGCAGCGGCGCGAGCATCCGCGAGCGCGGCATATGAGGCTCGAGCGCGGCGAGGCACGGGCCGCCGGCGCGCACGTCCTCGGCCATGCGCCGTAAGAGCGCGTCGTACATCGGCGATCCGAGTTTCGCAGCCCACCCCGCCTGGTCGAGGCAAGCCTGAGCGATTTCCTCGCGATTCAAGTTCTCAGGATAGGCCCAATGCTCAGACCACCGACACCAGGCGAGAGCCCGACACCGACTCCCCCAACGCACGCCCCGCTAGTCAGGCGCGCGCTGCTGCTCAACGGCGCAACTGTCGGACTCGTGCTCCCACGCGTTCGCGCTAGAATCCGCCCTGTTTGCAAGACGAGTTGGCGGCTCACCCGCACTCGCGCGAGCGGCAACAGGAATTAGAAGTAGTCCAGAAACTCCGATTGTCAGCGTTCATCGTGGCGGCGCATCGCGGCAAGTGGTGAATCGCGTGGACCCTCTGGAAGTCCGTACGATTGCGAAAGTCTCGGCCCGTTTTCCGCCGCTCCTGATCGTCTGCTACTTCGTCGCCTATCTCGACCGTGTCAATGTGAGCTTCGCGGCGCTGACGATGAACCCTGACTTGGGGCTTTCCGCGACGGCATATGGCTTCGGAGCCGGTATCTTCTTCGTCGCCTATTTCCTATTCGAGGTGCCGTCGAACGTACTTCTCGTTCGCTTCGGGGCGCGCAAGTGGATCGCGCGCATCATGTGCTCTTGGGGCCTGCTTTCTGGCGCAATGGCGTTTGTCGGCGGGCAAACCAGCTTTTACGTCGTGCGGGTGCTGCTTGGGATTGCGGAGGCCGGCTTCTTCCCCGGCATCATCTTCTTTTTGACATTGTGGTTCCCGGCGGGTTACCGCGCGCGCATCATCGGCTATTTCATGGCTGCGGTTCCGTTGTCCGCGGTGATCGGCGCCCCTCTGTCGGGACTGCTGCTCGAACTGGATGGGCTCCTCGGCATGAAGGGATGGCAGTGGCTGTTCATCATTGAAGCAGTGCCGGCGCTGATTCTGTCTGTGGTGGTGTTCTTCTATCTGACTGACCGGCCCAGTGATGCGACGTGGCTGGACGCGGATGAGCGAGCCTGGTTGGTGACCCGTCTGGAACAGGAGCAGAAGCAGCGAGAAACGCGTCACACTTTCAGCCTGATGCAGGCTCTGTTGAACCCGAAGGTGCTGGCGCTCAGCGTGGTCTATTTCGGGGTGGTAGCGACCAACTACGGGCTGACCTTCTTCCTGCCGCAGATCGTCCAGGCGTTCGGGATGTCGAACTTCAAGATCGGGCTCGTGTCGGCCCTGCCTTATGTCGTTGGGACGGTCAGCATCGTGCTGTGGGGGCGACGCTCGGACCGCATGCTCGAGCGTCGATTCCACCTGGCGTTCCCGCTGATGGTGGCGGCTGCCGGGACGGCGGCTTCAACCGCCCTCAACGACCCGGTGATGAAGATGTTAGCGTTCTGCGTGGCCGGCTTCGGCATCTTCGGTAGCATGCCGGTCTTCTGGACGCTGCCGACGGCCTTCCTGTCCGGTACGGCAGCCGCCGGCGGCATCGCGATGATCAATTCAATCGGTAACCTGGCGGGATTTGCCGGCCCTTACGCAATGGGGTGGATCAAGGATTCGACGGGCACCTACGCCGGTGGGTTGCTATCGCTCGCGGCCGTCGGTGTCATCGCGATGATCATCGTGCTCGCGCTCGAACATGATCGGTCGCTGGAACGGGTTCCGAATGCGATCGATCTGGCCAGCTAGTCTCCGTCGGCGCGATTGGGTCGGCATGCAGAAGCAGGTTTCGTGACGAGAGCGCTCCGCTCCTTCCGCGTGCCTGCGTCATAGACTTGTCGGATGCCCCGCGCCTCGATCTGGCTCTTCCTCGCAACCGCGCTCGTCGCGACATCCGCGACGACCTCGACACAGTCGCCGCTCGCCGACCAGCCGCCCTCGATCCTGCTCTCGCGACAGCTTGCCGCAAGCCGCGGGCTCGACAGTCGGCGACATCGTCCGCCTGTCGCCCGATCCATCAGGAACGCACGCGCGGACGTTCCGGATTGCCGGCGTCTACGAACCAACCCCGGATCCGATGCGGTTCTCACAACGACGCCTCGAGGCGCGCCTGCACCTCCCGGACATGTTGGCGCTCACAGCCGATCCGTCGGATTCAGCGGCCGGTGAGTCGGTTGCGCGCATCAACATCGCGCTCGAGAATCCAGCAGACGCGAGCGCCTTCGCCCGCGACGTCACGGCACGGCTGCCGACGCTCACAGCCCGGCCGACCGACGCTGCCAACGAGCGCACCACCACGTTCGTCGTCATCGAGCGATTTCATCTCGCGATCGCGATCGTGACGGTTGTCGGGAAGCGCCGTGTTCCTGCTGGCGTTGATGGTGATGGTCGTGGACGAGCGGCGCGGCACGGTGGGAACGCTGCGGCTGATCGGATTCACGCGCCGGCGCATCCTGATCCAGGTGCTCGCCGAAGGCGCGCTCATCGCAACGGTCGGGGCCGCCGCGGGCATTCTCTTCGCGTTCGCCACGCAAGGGCTGTTCAACCGCTTCTTTCAGTGGCGCTACGACACGACGTTGGTCTTTCTCCGGATCACGCCAGCGGTGGTGTGGCAGTCGATGGCCATCGCCGTGCCGCTCGGCATCGCGGCGAGCGTCATCGCCTCGTGGACGCTTCTTCGCCGGCATCTTCTGGCGCTGGTCGGCCGCTAAAAGAGAAGCGACTCGTGAAAGACAACGCCAACGGCGCCGGAAGGCTCGAGCAGAGTCGCTACAAGCCCAGTCTTTGCGGGCCAAGACGATGTTGCGATTCTCAATCGAAGTGAAATGAGGGATTAGTGGTCCGCGCGATTCGCTTTGCGTGGTTGAGCCTGGTGCGCCAGCCGGCGCGCTCGCTGCTCGGCGTCTGCGGCGTCGCCGCCGTCGGCGCGCTCCTCTTCGACATGCTCCTGCTGTCCCGCGGCCTGGTGGTGTCGTTTGCCGACCTGCTCGAGCAATCAGGCTTCGACATTCGCGTGCTCGCCTCCGACGCGCCGCCGATGACCGGGCCGCGACTGACCGGCGCGACAGCGCTGGCGAGCGAGCTGTCCCGCCTACCCGGCGTCGAGGCCGTTCTGCAGCTGCGCGTAAAAGATGCGGAAGTCGTGTCGGGCAGCGAGTCCAACGCTCCGATGCTCGACTTCATCGGCGCGGATTCGCGTGCGCGATCGATGTGGACGCTGATCGAAGGAGAGGACCTGCCCGAAACGACCGGCTCGACGTCGGTGGTGGTGGTGAACCGGCAACTGGCGGCGCGGCTTGGCCTCGCCGTCGGTTCGCCGATCCTGCTGCGCGGTCGCTGCGACGACGCCTCGTATGCGCTCCCACCTGTGCGGTTCACCGTTGCCGGGATCGCGCATTTCCCATTCGATTCGGTCACCGCGGCCACCGTCGCCGGCACGCTCGCCGACGTGAACCGGCTGTGCGCAGACGACGACCAGGATCGTGCCGAGATGCTCCTCGTCCGATCCGCACCCGACGTCGGCGCGCTCGGCGCCGCCGCCGCCATCCGTGCCGCACACCCGGAGCTTCGCGTCGTCACCAACGAGGAGCTGGTCGAACGATTCAGCCGCGTCGAGTTCTCGTACTTCCGCCAGATGTCCACCGTGCTCGCCACCGTCACGCTGTTCTTTGGCTTTCTGCTGATCGCCGTGCTCCTGACCGTGTCGGTGAATCAGCGCCTCGCAGAGATTGCCGCGCTGCGCGCTGTCGGTCTGTCGCGTGCGCGCGTCACCGCCGGAATCCTGTGGGAATCGATCATGCTCGTCGGCGCCGGCGGTACCCTCGCGCTGCCGCTCGGCCTGGCGCTGTCGCTGTGGCTGGACGCGATTCTGCGCACGCTGCCCGGCCTGCCGGCCGACCTCCACTTCTTCGTCTTCGAGCCGCGCGCGCTCGTCTTCTACCTCGCGCTCCTGGGGACGGCGTCGATCGCCGCCGCGGTGTATCCGATGCGCATCGTGTCCACACTTCCGATCGCGGCCACGCTGCGACGCGAGGTGATCTCGTGAGCGGCGCGATCGTGGAAGCGCGCAACGTGTCGAAGGTGTTTCCGATGCCGGCGGGTCCAGTCACGGCGCTGCGCGATGTCTCGCTGCGCATCGAGCGCGGTGAGTACATCGGCGTCGTCGGGCCGTCCGGCTGCGGTAAGTCCACGCTGCTGCACATACTCGGCGTCGTGGACGTGCCGTCCAGTGGAGGCGTGCATTTCGAGGACCGCGAGATCGGGTCATTGTCCGACGCCGAGCGCAGCCGGCTGCGGCTGCGTCAAATCGGCTTCGTGTTCCAGCGGTTCTTCCTCCTGCCGATGCTCACCGCGTGGGAAAACGTGGAGCTGCCGCAAGCGGAAGCCGGAATCGGCCGGGCCGAGCGCCGCGAACGCACGCGCGAGCTGCTCGAGTATGTCGGCCTGGCCGCGCGCGCCGGCCATCGTCCGTCGGAACTCTCGGGCGGAGAGATGCAGCGCGTGGCCATCGCCCGTGCGCTGGCGAACCGGCCGCGACTGCTGCTCGCCGACGAGCCCACCGGCGAGCTCGATCAGGCCACGGGCGATCACATCATCTCGTTGATCGATCGCCTTCACGCCGACGGCATGGCGGTGGTGGTGGTGACGCACGATCCGGCGGTGGCTGCCCGCGCCCACCGGTTGCTGCGCATGCGCGATGGCGCGATCGTGGAGGAGACGATCACGTGATACTGACGTTGGCGCTGCGGTCACTGCTCGCGCGTCCGATCCGGAGCGCGGTGCTCGCCGGCGGATTTGGTCTGGGCGTCGCGGTGATGGCCGCGCTCCTGGGCATTGGCGGCGTCATCCTCGAACAGGCGCGAACGCCTGCGCTCGTCGGTGGCGGCGACGTGATCGTCGGGAGCGTGACCGGGCGGATCGGCAATGCCCGATTCGTTATGTCAAACGTGTTGGGCGGCGGCTCGCTCGGGGATCGCGTGAAGGTTGCGTCGCCCAGCGTGCGGGCGAATCTCTATTTGATCGACGACAAAGGAACGACGGCGATCGTCGCGCGCGGCGGCATTCCGAGCCGCGAGCGTGGCCTCGGCGACCCGGAGACGATCGGTGTGGAGTCGTGGGCCGACACCGCGGCTGATCGCGAATGGCTGTCGCCGTCACACGAGGACATCCTGCGGACGATGGATCGCTTCCATGCGATCCCGGACGTGCCCGTGCGTGCGAGCTCATGGAGTGAGTGGCTGTACTTCAACGGCCAAAATGGCTCGACCCGCTTCTACCTGACATTCCTCACCGGCCGGCGGCTCGCGTCCGGCAAGCGGATGCTGAGTGTACGACTGCAGCTCGATCGAGGCGGCACGATGACGCAGTACTCGCATGCGAGTGAGGTCACGGACGGAGAGCTCGCCTCGGCGCCCGACATCAGCGCCGGGCCGAACCGCGTGCGGCTGGTCGGATCCGAGTATCGGATCCGGATCGATCTGCCGGCTGAATCGGGCGGGCCGCGCGCGTCCGGCGACATCATCGTGCGTGCCGTTCCCGGGCAATCGATGCCGCCCTTCACGATGCGCGGCGGCGGTGGCTGGATGTCCGGCTACGTCGTCCCGGTCATGGCCGGCGAGCTTGCGGGCACGATCGCGATCGGGCGCGACGCGATCGATCTCACCGGCGGCTCCGGTTATCACGATCACAACTGGGGCTTCTGGGAGGGCGTGCGCTGGCAGTGGGGACAGGTGAAAGGCAACGGGCTGTCGTTCGTGTACGGCCGTGTCTACCCGCCTGCGGATGCCGCCGATAGCGCGAGGCTTCCCGGGTTCCTCGTCGCGCTCGGGCCGGAAGGGCCCATCGGTTATGCGACCGACGTCTCGATCGAGGAATTGGATGCGGCCTCGAGCGCCCAGCCTCGGCGGATCGTGGTGACCGGGCGCAGCGACTCGCTCACCCTCACGCTCGACATCGCAGTGGACAACGTGACGACGACGCGCATGGGCGAGGGGTTGTTTGGCGGCGGGATGAACTTTCTGCAGATGCGCGGCGGGTATCGAGTAGCAGGATCGATTGGGGAGCGGGCGATCAGCTTCACCGCGCCGGGCAGCGCCGAAACCTTTCGCGGACGGTAGGCTCACCAGCTCCTTGCCGGTCGCCCGGTCCCTGTTAAGGCCTCAGAGCGACAACGTTTGAAAGGTCTCTCGTCGATGAACAACGTCGCCTAAGCGACACCCATCCCTGCACACTTATTCATCGCCGCCTTCGTGCGGCGTCACAGAATCTGCTGTCCCAGCCTCGGACCGTGGGCTGCGGTCGCTATACTGCCAGCATGGTTCCCCTCACAGTCAGGACGAGGAGTTGTTGGTGAACTACCAATCTCGCTTCATGATGGCGAGCGCCGCCGCCACCGCGATTGTCGTCTTGTTTGGCGGCGCAGGCACCGCCCAGCAGCCCGCGGCCGGCCAAAGCGCCGAGCACCGTCCCGTCGTCGTCGGTCCCGACCGTCACGATCGATCGCCGGCACTCCGCGACATGCCGGTGATCACTCCGCAGCCGGAGGGTCGTGAACCGCATCCACCGCTGCGCTTCCGGCCGGATCGGCCCCAGGTTGGTGCGGCGAACGATCCCGCGGCGCAGACGGCGCTCGGCCTCGGCGCGCCGGCAACGGCGGCGAACTTCGAAGGCATCAGCAACACCGCCAGCGTGGCGCCGCCGGACACGAACGGCGACATCGGCCCAAACCACTACATTCAATGGGTGAACCTGTCGTTCGCGATTTACGATCGCGCTGGCAACACTCTCTATGGCCCGGCCGACGGCCGCAGCGCGTGGCAGGGGTTCGGCGGTGCGTGCGAGTCGAGAAACGACGGCGATCCAATCGTCCTCTACGACCATCTCGCCGATCGCTGGCTCCTCACCCAGTTCGCGCTGCCGAACTATCCGAACGGCCCCTACTATCAGTGCGTCGCGATCTCGGCGACGGAGAATCCGCTCGGCGCGTATCATCGCTACCAGTTCCAATTCAGCAAGCTCAATGACTATCCCAAGTTCGGCGTGTGGCCCGATGGCTACTACATGTCGATCAACCAGTTCGTCTACGGCGGCTTCCCATTTGGGAGCTTCAGCTGGGCCGGTCAGGGCGTGGCGGCATTCGATCGCACACAGATGCTGAACGGTCAGCCCGCCAGCATGGCGTATTTCGACTTGAATAGCGTCGATGCGAACCTGGGAGGCATGCTGCCCGCGGAACTGGACGGACCCGCGCCGCCGGCGAACGCACCGAATTACTTCGTACAGGTCGACGACAACTCGTGGGGCTACTCGCCCGATCAACTACAGATCTGGAAGTTCGCGGTGAACTGGGCCACGCCGTCGGCGTCGACGTTTACGAAGCACAAGGCCATCACCACGGCCGCCTTCGATTCCAATATGTGCGGCTACAACCGCAGCTGTATTCCACAGCCGAGCACGAGCAGAAGGCTCGATGCGATTTCCGATCGCCTGATGTACCGGCTGCAATATCGCAACATGGGCGCCTATGAGGCGCTCGTCGTCAATCACACCGTGGACGTGAACGGCAGCGATTTGGCCGGGATTCGATGGTACGAAGTGCGGAATCCGGGCAGCACCGCCGCCGCGATTTATCAGCAGGGGACGTTTGCGCCGTTGGACGGCGTCAACCGCTGGCTGGGGAGCGCGGCCATGGACGGCGCCGGCAACATCGCGCTCGGCTACAACACGTCGAGCGCCGCGAGCGCGCCGTCGATCCGGTTCACCGGCAGGTGCGCCGGGGATACGCTCGGTCAGCTCACACAGGGCGAGGGCGATCTCATCGTCGGCACCGGGTCGCAGACGAGCACGCACAATCGCTGGGGCGATTACAGCATGCTCAGCGTCGATCCGATCGACAATCACACGTTCTGGTTCACCGCGGAGTACTACTCGGTGTCGGGCGGCACGTGGCGTACGCGCATCGGGTCGTTCAAGCTGGATGCCTGCGGAACCACCGGCTCCGCGCCGGACGCGCCAGACAACCTGATGGCGACGGCGAGCTCGGCGAGCCAAATTTCCCTGTCGTGGCAGGACAATGCCGACAATGAAAGCGGCTTCGGCATCGAGCGTTGCAGCGACAACTGCAGCAATTTCACGCAGATTGGGCAAGTGGGCAGCAACATCACCACGTTCGGCGATACGGGCCTTGCCGCCAGCACGGCTTACAGCTACCGCGTTCGCGCGTTCAACGGTGCCGGCAATTCCGGCTATTCGAACACCGCGTCCGCGACGACGGAGTCAGCGCCGGCGTCGAGCAGTTCGCATATCGGCGATCTCGATGGATCGAGTTCAGGGCAGGGCAACTGGAATGCGACGGTGACGATTACCATCCACGACAGCAACGATGTGCCGATCGCGAACGCAACGGTGAGCGGCAACTGGTCGAACGGCGCCACAGGATCGGCGTCGTGCACGACCGACGCCGCCGGCCGGTGCAGCGTCACCAAGGGCGGGATCAAGAAGGCCCAGGCCAGCGTCACGTTCTCCGTGACTGGAGTCGGCCCGGCGAGCCTGAACTACTCTGCTGGGGCGAATCACGATTCCGATGGCGACAGCAACGGGACAGCAATTGTGATTAACCGGCCGTAGCAGGTCAGCGGTAGGTAAATTCACGAGGGCCCCGGCTCGCGCCGGGGCCTTTTCGGCGCCGAGCGGCGGCTGCGATTTCTGTCCGTACCGCGTCGCAGTGCTCGAGTCGATCAGCCGCACTGCCCGCGTGCGCCTTACAGTTGGGAAGCGCCTGACTTCTTGACCGTTGCGCTGAACGTCATCGGTATGGCCGGATCTTTGATCCGCGCGACCGCAGCAAGCAAATCGCCGACGCTGCACTGCGAGGGGTCATAGTCCACCTGCGCCTCGTGATCGTGTCCTTCGAGGCTCACCGTTGCGCGAGCGACGCCTTTGACTGCCGCCAGTGCCGACCGCACCGGCTCGACGCAGCCTTCTCACGTCATGCCGGAAATGGTCAGCGTGACGGTTGCGCGGCGCGGCTCCGACAGACCCGACTGCTTTGAAACCGGCGAGAGGCTGGCGCACGCGGCGGCGATGACCGCCCCACCGAGGAAGAGCACGTCGCGTCTCGACGGCAGTCGTACGTTGAAGAATGGTCATCGGGCGGCCATTCTAGTGCCAGGCGGCCTTCCGGACACTCACTTGCAAACGCGGAGCAGGGCGTCGCCGTGGATTCCCGCGCGGTGGCAGGACATCCGCGCCGTCGCGTCAGTTTGTTGGCGGTGGACGGGATCGGTCGAGATTGCCTATACTCCAGCTTCGCCATTCGGAGTCGAAGGGGACCTGCCCATGACCATGCGCCCGCTCACGGCGTTCGTCGCAATCCTAGTAAGCCTGTTTCTCGTGTCGTCCGCTTCTGCCGCTGATCGCGTCAGCGGGCCCATCACCAGAACTTACGTCGTCGTCGAGGACACGGACCTTGCTGGAGACGTGACCTGCGACGTCGGGAACAACACGCCGTGCTTCTCGTTTGGCGCACCGAATATCGAATTGCGGCTCAACGGCTTCACCATCACCGGCCGCGGCGATGCGACGACCGGGTGTGGCGGCGCCACGTTCAACGGTGAAGCTGGTGTCACGACCAACAGTATGTCCAGCGTTACCGTCCGTGGTCCTGGCCTCGTGCAGCGGTTTCGGGGCGACGGCGTCACGGTGGCCGGATCCAGGGACGCGCGCGTGGAGGGATTGACGGTCTCGACCAATTGCCAGTCCGGCATCCGGGTTCTGGCGACATCATTTGGCACCATTGTCCAGGCGAATGTCGCGGTCCGGAATGGTTCCACTGGAGCCGGACTGCTATGCGGCGGCATATGAGTGATCGGACATAACAGCCGGGTCCGGCTGAACGCAGCGCATGGGAATGGCTACTCGGAACCCGCGGACGATTTCGGGATTGGACTCATCGGGACACCGAGCGGCAACCTGATCGAACAAAACAGCGTGTCCGGAAACACCAACGGGATCTACATTGCGGCCGGCGCGGTGGATAACGTCATCAGAGAAAACGTGGCCGTCGGCAATCCGGGCATCCAGAGCGGCAACACCAACCCGACTTCGCGGGCGGTTGACATCCTGAACCTCACTCCCGAGGGTCGGACGAAATTCGAACGCAATATATGTGTCACGTCGGTGAACGCGCCGTGTCCGGTAGCCGCGCCACGCCAGGAGTAGGAACGACTCGAGATCTCGACAGCGTCGGAAATGTGTCGCCACGGGGCACCGTCGCCCACGCCACTTCGACCGCGCGGCAATTCACACCCCACAATCGCACGTTGCTAGCGAGGCGGACTACACTCCCTCCACCGGAGAGAGAGACGATGACGATCAAGGTGTCCGTCGTAGTGGCCCTGTTGCTGGCGCTTGGAACGCCGATGCCCGCCCAGCAGTTCCCACCCGGCTATGTCGATCCCGCGCCGCTCCTTGCCGCCGCCGCGCAAGAGATCGGCGAAGCCAATCTGAAGTGCCTGACCTACTCGGGTACCGGATATGGCGGCGCCGTCGGCCAGACCTTCGAGAACGCCGTCAACGTGGACTGGCCGCGGATCGATGCGCTCTCCAACTACACGCGCAGCATCAACTGGGAAACCGGCACGAGCAGGGAGACCTTCGATCGCAAGCCCGGACTGAATCCCGCGTCGTGGAAGTACGGCCTCGGTTGGCAAGGCGGCACGCCGACACAAAAGGCCACACGGCAAACGCACATCGTCAATGGGCGCACGGCGTGGCACATCGATGGTGACGGCGACCCCGTGGCCGTGCCGGCGGAGCTTGCCGACCTCTATCAACTGGACCTGTGGCTCAATCCGCCGGGCTTTCTCAAGGCTGCGCGTCTGCCTGGCGCGAATCCGATTGCGTTCTGGCGCTGGGAGCAGATCGAGAAAGGCCGCGACGGCAACGTGGTGCAACCCGAGAAAGTGCACGTCGTCGCCATCACGATGCTGGGCAAGTATCGCGCGGACGCGACGATCAACTCGCAGAACATCATCACGCGGATCAAGGCCACTGTGAGCGAGCCGGCGCTGGGCGACTTCAACATCGAGCACGAGTCCACCAACTTCATGACCTTCGGCAACGTGAAGTGGCCGATTGCGTGGCACTCGCATCATGGCTGGGATGACAACTGGCAGTTCTATCGGCAGAGCACGGGCCACAACGGCTACGGCGGCAAGTTCCCCGACGTGCAGCCGAACGTGTGCGGCGACCCGGTGCCGGTTCCGCCATCGGTCGCGCAGGCGAAGCCAGCCGCGCCGTCGGTGACGGTCGAAAAGCTAGCCGAGGGCGTCTACCTGCTCGGCGGCGGACCGGCGAACAGCTACCTCGTCGAGTTCCGCGATTTTCTCGCGGTGTTCGAGGCGCCGGGCAACGAGGAGCGCAGCCTCGCCGTGATCGAGGCAGTGGCGAAGCTGGCGCCGGGAAAGCCGATTCGCTGGGTGATCAGCTCTCACCCGCACTTCGACCACATCGGCGGCCTTCGCACCTACCTGCACATCGGCGCGACGATCGTCGCGCACATGAAGAACATCGCCTTTCTCAACCGCGACGTGTTGAGCTACGAGCCTCGCACCGTGGCGCCCGACATCGTGTCGCGGTGGCCGCCGACGGAGGTTTCCGAGGGCTACAACTACGAGGCGGTCCAGGAAAACTACGTCATCACCGACAACCAGCGGATTCTGCGCATCTACTACGTGCAGCCGCTGCAGCATGTGGAAGGCATGCTGATGGCCTACCTGCCGAACGAGCGCATCGCGTTTGAGGCCGATCTGTTCGACACGCACGAACCGCCGAGAGCCGCGCAATTGCCGGCGATGCGCAGCCTCGCCAACCAGGTCACGCGCATGAAGCTGAATGTCGAAACGTTGGCGCCCGTGCATGGGAAGCCGGTGCCGTGGAGCACCCTTCAGACGGCATTGAGCGCGCTGAGCACCAAAGGGCAGTAAGAGGACGTTGCGAGAAAAGACGCCCCTCATGTGGCAGATGCTTGTGGCGCCGAGCACGGGTGGGGCTGTCCGGCGACAGGCCGCGCCTCGCTAATTTCGCCAGATTCCAAGCTGCTTCCTCAGCACCACGAGCTGCCCGACGTGATACGTCGCGTGATCCGCGACGAGTAGAATCTGGCGCAGATAGGTCTGCGTCTTCCCGTGCGGCACGACGGCAGACAAATCGATCGCGGGATCACCCGCCAACTTCTGCATCTTCTTCCGGTCGCGACGATAGGCCTCGATCGACGCCTCCCAGGCAGCGTCGGATGGAGGTTCCGGCGACTTCGGCCAGTAGGCGTCCGGCCACTTCATCTCCTCGTACCTCTCCGCCACACAGAACTCGAGGATGTCCTCCTGCGCAATCCGCAGGTGCTCGACCAACTGCCACGCGGAGTAGTCCCAGCCCTTCGGGACGACGCCGCGAAACTCCGGCTCGATGCCGTCAACCGCCGCATCGAATCCCGCGTGCGCGTCGGTCCAGTCGAGCAGCTTGATCAGGTGCGCGCGCAGCGGGTCATCGTGCGCCATCTCGTCCTTTCATTCGCTGACAAACCTCAACTTCGCCCGTTCGTCGAACGTCAAAGGCGTAGAATACCGCCGCCCGTCGTCTCGCGCATTCGAACGGAGAACCCATGCTGCAGGACCTGCGTTACGCCGGCCGCGTCATCCTCCAGGGCAAAGCGTGGAGCGCGATGGTGGTGCTGTCGCTCGCCCTCGGCATCGGCGCCAACACTGCGCTCTTCAGCGCCACCAACGGCCTGCTGCTTCGCAAGGTGTCGGTGCAGGATCCCGACTCGCTCGTACGGCTGCGCCATGTGGGCCGCAATCGCATGGCCAACAACGTGAGCGAGTACGGCAACATCACGCGGCTGCCCGGAACCGATATGGGATCGACGGTGTCTTACACGGTCTTCGAGGAGCTGCACAAAGCCAACCAGACGATGACCGGCCTCGCCGCCGGAGCGCCCCAGAGCTCGGTAAACGTCGTGGTGGACGGCCAGGCCGAGATCGCGACCGCTTACATCGGCACCGGCAACTTCCATCAGCTCCTCGGCGTGCGGGCCATTCGCGGGCGCACCATCCTGCCCGACGACGACCGCGCGAACGCGCCGCCGGTGGCGACGATCAGCTCGCAATTCTGGTCGCGGCGGTTCGGCAACGATCCCGCGATCGTCGGCAAAGCGATTCGCGCCAACAACGTGCTGGTCACGATCGTCGGCGTGCTGCAGCCGGAGTTCACCGGCATCCAACGAGTGATCAGCGAAGCGCCAGACCTGACGTTCCCGATCTCGCTCGACACGGCGCTCAACCCGCTCGCCGGCGGACCGCCTCCGGCGCCGCCGCGCATCAGCCAGCCGACGCACTACTGGCTGCAGGTGTTCGGACGCCTCAAACCTGGTGCAACGAGCGAACAAGTCGAGGGGAATCTGTCAGGTACGTTCGATCAGGCGGCGCGTGGCGGGATGAGCACGTACCTCGAGTCGCTGCCGCCCGCGGAACGAGAGAACTCGCAGAACCGGAACCGCACGGATGTGCCACGTCTGCAAGTGACTTCCGCCGCACAGGGCCTCTATGACAACGACGCCGCCACGCTCCGCTCGGTTGCCATCATCAGCGGAGTCGTCGGGCTGATTCTGCTGCTCGTGTGTGCCAACGTTGCCAACCTGCTGCTGTCGCGCGCCGCGGCGCGGCAGAAGGAGATTGCCGTGCGTCTCTCGATCGGCGCGACGCGCGGACGGCTCGTGCGGCAGTTGCTGACCGAAAGCGTGGTCCTTGCGCTCGCCGGCGGTGCGCTCGGCGTGCTGGTCGCCTACTGGGGTCGCCAGCTTCTCCCCACGCAGGTTGCGACGGCGCCTCTCGATTGGCGTGTGTTGCTGTTTGCGTCGGCGGTGGCCCTGGCCACCGGCATTCTCTTCGGCATGGCGCCGGCGATGCGGGTCACCAGCACGAGCGCGGGCGAAGCGCTGAAAGATACCAGCCGTAGCGTCACTGGCTCGCGCACGCTGCTCAACAAGGCGCTGCTGGTCGTGCAGGTCGCCATCTCGCTCGTCCTTTTGATCGGAGCCGGACTGTTCCTTCGCACGGTGGACAACCTCCGTCGCGTAGACGTGGGCTTCAATCCGGACAACCTCGTGCTCTTTCGCGTTAACCCGTCATTGAACGGCTACGAGCCAGCGCGCATCGAATCGCTCTACGAGCAGATGACGCAACGCATTCTTGCAGTACCGGGTGTGCGCCTGGTCACGCTGTCGAATCCGCCGATGCTCACCGGCAGCGTCAACGGCACCAGCTTCATCGTCCAGGGGCGCACCTACTCGCCGGCCACGCGCGACGACCCGAAGCTGCGTGAAGGGGTCAGCGTCAACCGCGTGCGCATCGCGCCAAACTTCTTCGAGACGATGGAGATCCCGCTGGTCCGAGGACGCGGGTTCAGCGACCGGGACAACACGGCGGCGGCGCCGAAGGTGGCGATCATCAACGAAGCGGCGGTGCGGAAGTTCTTCCCGGACGAGGATCCGCTCGGCAAGCGCTTCGGCAGCACGCCCGAGACCAGCGGCCAGTTCGAAGTCGTGGGCGTGGTCAAGGACATCATGTACAACGCGCTGCGCGAGCCACCGCCCGCGACCATGTATGTGCCGTACGTGCAGAGTCCGGTTGGCGGGATGGCGTTCGTGATCAGGACCGCGACCGATCCGGCAACGCTGATGGGATCGGTGCGCGAAGCCGTCCGGCAAGCAGACGACAACGTGCCGATCGTGGACATGTCCACGCAGACCGATCAAATCGAGCGGCGTTTCACGCAGGAGCGCGTGTTCGCGAAAGCGTACGCGCTCTTCGGCGGCCTCGCGCTGCTCGTCGCGTCGATAGGTCTTTTCGGACTGATGTCCTACAACGTCACGCGAAGGACGACAGAGATCGGGATTAGGATGGCGCTTGGCGCACAGCGCCAGACCGTGCTGCAGATGGTGCTGCGCGAATCGCTGATCCTCGTGGCGATTGGTGTTGTCATCGGGATCGCCGCCGCGCTTGGATCGGGGCGCTTCGTCGAGTCGCTGCTTTTCGGGTTGACGCCAACGGACGCGACCACCAGCACGCTCGCCGTCGCGCTGATGGTCGGTGTGTCGGCGTTAGCCGGCTATCTCCCCGCGCGCCGCGCGGCGCGGCTCGATCCGATGACGGCGCTGCGGCACGATTGACTTTGGGACCGGAACGCACTCGATCGGGAGCCTTCCGGTAAGTGGTTGGGACCGGAAGGCGCTCGGACCGGTGGGCTGGTGGGACCGTCAGCGGTGGGCTGGTGGGACCGTCAGGTTACTCGAGCGGTAGGCGGTGGGATCCGCTGATTCGCGCTCAGTCGTCCACTGCCGCGTCCAGCTTTGCCACACCGGTTGACGTCAGCAGGTATCCGCCGCCGTGTGCCGTCCTGATGAAGCGCGGATGATGTGGATCCGGCTCGATCTTGCGGCGCAGGCGCACGATCGCGTGGTCCACCGCTCGCGTGTGCGACGACTCGGGGAAGTGCCATAGCTCGTGGAGCAGCTCGTCGCGATGCACGATGCTGTCGGCGCGCTCCGCGAGGTAGCGAAGCAGCGAGAACTCGCGCTGCGTGAGCTCGATCGCTGAGCGCTCGTTCCACGCCTCCTTGCGCACGAAGTCGATCGTCACGCTTCCCAGCGTCAACTGATCGATCGTCGGCCGCGCCCGGCGGAGTACCGGCGTGCACGCGTGCCATGAGCTCCTCGAGATCGAACGGCTTGGTGACGTAGTCGTCTGCCCCGAGCCGCAGGCCCTTGAGCTTGTCCTCCTTCTGCACGCGCGCCGTCAGCACGATGATCGGAATGCGCAAATCCTCGCGCCAGATCCGGCACAACTCGAATCCGTTCAGGCCCGGCAGGTTGATGTCGAGCACGACCAGGTCGGGCGCGAAGGTCGAGGCGGCGCTGATGGCGAGGTGGCCGTCGGCGGCGCGGCGGACGTCGAAGCCCTCGAACGCCAGGTTGTCGGCGAGGATCCGCGCGAGCGGGGCGTCGTCTTCAACGATCAGAATACGCTTCTTCATCTTCGGCGCTCGCTGCGGGAAGTGTGATGCCGACGGTGGTTCCGCCTCCCGGCCGGCTTTCGATCGAGAGCGTGCCGGCATGGTCCCGGAGGATCCGCTGTGCGATAGAAAGGCCGAGGCCGCTGCCACCCGATCCGCTCTCCTTGCCGCGGAAGAATTTGCCGGTCACCAATCCGATCTCGTTGTCGGGGATGCCGCGCCCGGCATCGCGGACATCGATACGCACGCCCGACCCCACCGCGCGGGCGCTGAGCGTGAGCTCGTGACGATCGGTTGAATAGCGGACGGCGTTGTCGATCAGATTGCCGATCGCGAGCACCATCGACGCCGTGTCGGCCAGCACCAGCGGCAGCGTCTCCGGGATGTCGACGGTGACGACGAACCCGGCGGTCCGGAGCTGTGTGTCGAATTCTTTCAGGCTCTGGCGAATCAGGACGCTCACAGGGACGGCCTCGAACGAGTAGGCCTGCGTCACGTCGGAGATCCGCGAGTAGGCCAGCAGGTTGTCGATCAGGCGTGTCAGGCGTTTCGATTCCTGCGCCGCAAGAAGCGCGTAGTCGCGCGTCGATTCCGCGGTGCTGCTGCGGCCCGAGGCCAGCGTCTCGCTGATCGCCCGAATGGTCGCAATCGGCGTTTTCAGCTCGTGCGTGACCGCCGACACGAAGTCGGACCGCAGCGCGACCAGCCGGGCGTTTGCCTGCGCCGCGCGCACGGTCAGCACCAGCCCGCCGACGAGCACGAGCGCGCTGGTGGCGACGAGCACGAGCGTGGTCTGGGCGCCCTGCCGTGCGACGACGAGCCCGCGGTCGTCGGACACCGTCGCTTGGGCAATCAGCATCTGCCGCGTGAGGTCGGAGGGCATGTCGAGCTCGACGAGCCCCGGATCGAAGAACAGCAAAGGGAACACGCGCGTGCTGAACGGATCGCCGGCCTGCTGCGCGGATTCACCAGCCATGGCCGCGCCGTCGCGATCGACGATCGCGAGACGAATGCCGCTACCCGCGCCGCGAATCCGGCCGACCTGCTCGGTGAGCTCCTGAAAGTAGTGCGAGCGGATCCAATCCAGATTGACCATGAAGCCGAGAATGCCTTCGAGTCGATCGTGCGCTTCGTCCGCATATTGCAGTCGCGCCACGACCTGGTAGGTCATGTCCTGAAGACGGACGTCGAAGACGCTGAAACGCTTGCCTTCGAGGACGTCGCGGCCGATGCGCGCCATCAGGAGCCCGCTCGTCGGCGAGTCCTCGGCGAACATCACTGGAAACGTCCGGTCGATGGTGCCGTCGAGCCAGGCGGGCGGCCGCTCGGCGCGGCCGTAGAACACCACCGATGCCGGTCGTCCACGACTGGCAAAGAACACTTCGGGATACGGGTAGCGCGCAAAGGCGCTGCCGACCGCGTTCAAATCCAGCAGCGGGTGCCGCGTCGCCTCGTCGAACAGCAGCGATGCGAGCACCGACGACTGCACGCCGCGCATGTCCTTGGTGAGCGCGGTGACCAGCAGGTCGGCCGCCGCATCGGCATTCCGCTGCGCGAGCAGGCGCGCGCTGCGCTGCCATTCCGTGATCGCGCGGTAGCCGAGCCATACCAGCGCCACCGCCGACACGGCCAGTCCCACGGCCAGCCACGTGAGCTTGAGGCGCGAGGCGGCGCGTGCGAGCTGCCGCGTCACCGCGAGAGCTCCCGCTCGCGGTAGTACTGCGCCGCGCCCTTGTGCAAGGGAATCGTCGTCGCCGGGGTCAACTCGAGATCGGTCAGACGCAGCGACGAGCGTACCGAACCGGTGAGCACTGGCAGCGCCTCGATGAAATGCCGCGTCAGGTCATGCACGATGGCCTCGTCGAGATCGGCGCGGCAGACGAGCAGCCGATCGACGCCAATCGTTTTCACCGCCAGCGGCTGATTGGGGTAGGTGTTTGCCGGAATTTTGAGGCTCTGCAGGAACGGGTATTCGCGCTGAAGCGCGGCGACGATCGGTCCGTCGATTGGCACGAGCCGCGCGCCGTTTTGCGCGGCCTGATAGATGTTCGGCGCTGGGTAGTAGGCCGTGCGGAACGCGGCATCGACGCCGGCCAGCAGCTCGGCACGCGGACCCGGTTGCGTCACTTCCGAGCCCAGCTTGAAGACGCGAAACAGCAAATCTGCCAGCCGTGTCTGGCCGAGCAGCGCCGTGCCGGCGCCGACTTTGTAGCCGCGCAAATCGCTGACGTCACGGATGTTCAGGCCGGGTCTGACCAGCAGATGAATAGGCACGAGCTGCAGGGCGGCCATGCCGCGCAGCTGCTTGACGCCGGCCGGCTGCTCCTCGGTCACGCGCAGATACGAGAAGTACGCGACGTCGCCGAGCATGAAGCCGATGTCCGCCGCGTTGTGCTGAATTGCGCTGAGCGTGCCGACCGATCCTTCCGCGTCTACGAGCTGGAGGTCGATCTCGGGAAGGCGGCGCGTGTACTCGATGGCCAGCGGCTCGCCCAGCACCGAATCGCGCACCATTCGAATCACTGGGCGAGTCCCGACCGAAGCGGCTGGTGTGACACAGCCGTCGGCCACGGCGGCAGCCGTCAGCGCGAGCGCCGCGCCGAGTGTCCGCGCGCCCACTTTCTTCCGCTGCACTCCGTCCTCCGCGCGCATTGTGCCACACCGACTGGCGCCCGGCGATTTTGTGTCGCGCGCGCGACAAATTGCGACATTCGGGCCGGCCAGGCGTGGTAGTTTGCGTCGCGCAGATGGATAGCTCTCCGTCTGCCGCATCGAAAACCGCTTCGCATCAAGGAGCTGGCATGGACGGCAAGTTCACGCTCGGCATCGCTGTGGCGACTCTCCTCGGCGCCGCCTTCGTCGGCATCAACGCGCAGAGCGCAAAGCCAGCGGCCGTCGAGCGTCCCGTCTTTCAGGTCGATCCCGCGTGGCCGAAGATCCCCAACGGCTGGTCGCTCGGCCAGGTCGCCAGCGCGGCCGCCGACTCGGAGGATCACATCTGGGTGCTGCACCGCTCGCGTGTGATCCGCGCGGGGCAGAAGACCGGCCCGCCGGTGATGGAATTCGACGCCGCCGGCAACTACGTCCAGGGCTGGGGAGGGGTTGGCCAGGACCATCCGTGGGTAAGCTCCGAACACGGCATCTACGTCGATCACAAGGGGTTCGTCTGGATCGGCGGCCAGGGCGACGACGACCAGATCCTGAAGTTCACCAAGACCGGCAAGTTCGTGATGCAGGTCGGTAAGAACGGCGAGAAGAAGACCAACAAGAGCACGACGAACTTCTGGAAGCCGGCCGACGTGTTCGTGTATCCGAAGACGAACGAGCTCTTCGTCGCCGACGGCTACGGCAACAAACGCATCATCGTGTTCGACGCCGATACCGGCGCCTTCAAGCGGATGTGGGGCGCCTTCGGCAATATCCCTCAAGACGATCCCGATCCGCGCGCGGGAGAAGAAGGCCGGGGTGGGCCCGCTGCCGCGGGGCGCGATCCCAAGCGCGTTGCGGCCAAGGACCTCGCGCCCGACGATCCCGGCCCGCAGCAGTTCAGCACGATGCACGGCGTGAAGGTCTCGAACGACGGTCTCGTTTATGCCGCCGATCGCGGTGGCAAGCGCGTGCAGGTCTTCACCATCGACGGCAAGTTCATCGCGCAGGCTTGGGTCGATCGCTGGTGCGAGCAAGTGGGCGAAGGTTGCGGCAATGGCCAGACGACGGCGAGTGTGGCCTTCTCGGCGGATCCCGGTCAGCGGTTCCTCTACGCCGCGAGCAGAAGTCCCGGCCGCATCTGGGTGTTCGATCGCAAAACACTGCAGCCGCTGGATTCGTTCGGGCGCCTCGGCGTCGCGCCCGGCGAGTTCTTCGTGCTCCACCACATGACGACGGACACCAAGGGCAATCTCTACACCTCGGAAGTGCAGGACGGCCGCCGCATCCAGAAGTTTGTCTTCAAGGGTCTGACGACGACGCCAAGGAGTGACAAATGAAACGCGCGCTTGGCCGCCGCGAATTATTGAAGCTCGGGGCGGGCGTGGTGATGACCGCGACGGCCGCGGAACACGTCTCGTCGCAGGGCGAAGGCCGTGGCGGATCGCAGCGCCCGCCGGCGGCGCCTGGCTCGCCGCGTCCGGCCGGCGAGCTCCGCCCGCACACTGGTCCCGGCTACAAGAACGACTACAACCGCCTGGGCGGCAACGGGCCGATGGACGACACGACTCGCAAGATCGTGACGTTCGTCCGCGAGTTCTCCGAGACCAGCCTATCGCCTTCGGCGATCACGGCGATCAACCGCACGATGGTCGATTCGATGGGCGCGCTGATCTCCGGCTTCGAGGGTGCAGCGTGCCGGGTCGCGGCCAAGCTCGCGCGGTTGTCGCCGCCCGGAGACCTCAAGTGCACGGTGCTCGGCTACGGGATTTCGACCACACCCGAGCTCGCGGCCTTTGCCAACGGCTGCCTGATCCGCAACACCGACTTCAACGACAACGCGCCTGGCGGACACAATAGCGATCTCATCGTCGCGGCGCTGGCGTTGGGTGAAGCGCTGCACTCGACGGGCGCGGAGGTGATGACGGCAATCGCCATCGGTTACGAGCTGAAAGGCGTCCCGGCGGGAGGCGAATCGGTGGCGGCGGCCATGACCGCGGGCAAATTGATGAAGCTCGACGAGGACCGACTCGCCAACGCCGTCGGCATGGCGCTCGTTCCGCACGTCGCGTTGAACAAGGGTGTCGGCGCGCTTTCGATGTGGAAGGGCGTGCGCAGCGCCGAGGCCACCAAGTCGGGCGTATGGGCCGCATTGATGGCGCGCGAAGGCATGACCGGACCGCCGCAGCCCTTCGAGGGACGCGGCAGCTTCTGGTCGCTTCGCGGTCGAGGGCGTGAGTTCACGCTGCCCGATCAGAAGGAGTTGTGCATCGAGCGCAACTGGTTCAAGCGCTTTCCATCCGACGCGCAATCCCAGGGCATCCTAGTCCACCTTGCCGACATTCGCAGCTGGACCAAGGTCGACGAGATCGAGTCGATCCAGTACGACATGACGTTCGACAACTGGCAGGAAGTGGGCTCTGCGCCAAAGTGGGATCCGCGCAATCACGAGACGGCCGATCACAGTCTGCCGTTCCTGCTCGCGCGCGGGCTGCTCGACGGCGACATCTACCTCGAGTCGTTCACTCGCGAAAAGATGGCCGATCCGGCCGTGCACCGAGCTGATGGCGAAGATGACGCTCGGCCCGGTCGGCGACTGGCGCGGCCTCGGCACCGGCCGCGTCACCATTCGCAAGAAATCGGGCGAGCAAAAGCACTGGGACACGCTCGGCGGGAGCCGTAATCCGACGCTCGAGGACTACCGGCGCAACGTGAACATGACCGACGCCGAGATCGCGAAGAAGTTCGACCGCGCGTGCGCCTACATGAAGGTTTCGGACGCGCAGCGCGATCGCGCGCGAACGATGTGGGGCAATCTCCGGCAGGTCAAAGATATCGGCGAGGCGATGCAGACGCTCGCCCGATTCGGAAACCCGCAGCCCCTCACCTAGTGACGTCGAGTTGGCGAAGCACTGAGCCTGGAAGGAGCTGAACATGCGGAAGGCTGTTGCTGGACTGGTGGCCACGCTCTTGGTGGCCGTGACGACCTGGGGGTGCTCGGAGGCGGACGCCAACGCGACCGCCCAGACCGCGACCGGCACACGGACCGTGACCGGTCAGGTGGTGTGCCTGGTCTGCTACGCGCGCAACAATGCCAACACCGGATCGGATCACGACTCGGGCCGCGTGTGCGCCGAGGCCTGCATCAAGTGGGAGGGCAACCCGGTGGGGATCGTCGCCGCCGACGGCAAGGTCTACCAATTGGCCGGCGGTCTGGTGGCGAACAACAACGCCAAGGCCGCGCAGCACGTCGCCCACAAGGTGACCGTGACCGGCGAGGTGTACGAGAAAGACGGCATGACGATGATTCGTGCCGACGACTTGACGATGGCGCAGTGAGGAGGATGCCATGAACGATGACACCGCTCGTCCACGCATGCCTGTCGTCGGCCGTCGGAAACTGTTCCAGTTGGGCGCCGGCGTCGTGATGTCGTCGCTCGCCGCGCAGCAGGCCTCGTCACAGGGCCGGGGCCGCGGCTCAACGGGCCCCGCACCGCCGAAAGGCTCGCCGCGCCCGGCCAACGAGCTTCGGCCGCACACCGGTCCCGGGTACCAGACCGACTTCAACCGGTTGGGCAACAACGGCCCGATGGACGACGCGACGCGAACGATTGTCAAGTTCGTGCGCGAGTACAACGCATCGAGCATGACACCGGCCACCGTTGCCATGGCCAATCGCACCATGGTGGATTCGATGGCGGCGCTCGTGGCCGGCTTCGAGAACGAGGGCGTGCGCCACTGCGCGCGCCTCGCCCGGCAGGTGCAGAGCACGGAGCACGGGCTCAAGGCCACCGTGCTCGGCTACGGCATCCCGACGACGGCGGAGCACGCGTCCTTCGTCAATAGCGCCATGGTGCGCTACGTCGATTTCAACGACACGCCACACGACAGCAACCTGATTCCGGCTGCCTTCGCCATCGGCGAAGCGCTGCACTCGAGCGGCGCCGACGTGCTTGCCGCGATCGTCATCGGCTACGAGGTGATGCGCACCGGCTCGGGCGAATCGGTGGCGCCGGCAATGGCCGCGGGCAAGCTGCTCGGGCTCGACGAGGATCGCCTGGCCAACGCCGTCTCGCTCGCGCTGGTTCCGCATGTCGCGCTCAACAAGGGCGTTGGCGCGATGTCGATGTGGAAGGGGCTGCGCAGCGCCGAGGCGATCAAGTGCGGCGTCTGGGCGGCGTTGATGGCGCGTGAGGGCATCACCGCCAATCCGCAGCCGTTCGAAGGCCGCGGCGCGTTGTGGTCGCGCAACGGACCGGGCGCCTGGGCCAAGACGGGACTGCCAATCGCGAAAGACAAGATGTCGATCGACGAGACCTGGCACAAGCGGTTCCCGTCCGATCAGCAAAGCCAGGGGATCCTCAACATCATGCCGGAGATCCGGGCGTGGACGAAGCACGATGAGATCGAGTCCATCCAATACGACCTCACGTCCGGCAACTGGCAGGAAGTGGGCGGCGCCGCCAAATGGGATCCACGTAATCACGACACCGCCGATCACTCGCTGCCTTACGTCCTTGCGCGAAACCTCATCGATGGCGAAAGCTACCTCGATGCGTTCGAGGACCACAAGCTGCCGTATCGCGATCCGCAGGTCAAGGCGCTGATGGATCGCATGACGTTCGGACCGGTCAAGGACTGGCAGGGCAACGGCACCGGCCGCCTCACGATCAAGAAGAAAACGGGCGAGGTCAAGTTCTTCGACACGCACGGCGGCGTGAGAAACGCGACGCCGAACGACTATCTGCGGCGCATGACGGATGAGGACGTCACGGCGAAATTCGTCCGCATCTGCAAGTACAGGCAGGTGGCCGACGCGCAGCGCGACAAGGCGCTGAAAGAATGGTGGGATCTCCGCGCGATCAAGGACATCGCCGAACCATTGCGAACGCTCGCGAAGTTCGGCAATCCGAGGGCGCTCTGATGAGAACCGCGCGGCGCAATGGTCCATGGTGCCCGGACCCAGCGGCGGCGCAGAGAGGCACATTTGACTTACTCGTGAAAAGGAGCCCGGCCATGGCGAGGATTTTTGTCCGCGGCGTCGTGCTGGCGGTGTTGTTTTCAGTGAGCTCGGGTACTGCCTGCGCGGGCGCAGGGCAGCCTCGGCGCCATCGCCGGGGTGGTCACCGATCAATCGGGTGGGGCGTTGCCTGGAGTGACGGTCACGCTCTCGAGCGCGGGCGTCATCGGTGGCAATCAGACGGCCGTTTCCGATGCCGTGGGTGGATACCGGTTCGAGAGGCTGGTGGCAGGCCGGTACTCGGTGAAGGCCGAGCTGCAAGGCTTCCAGACCGTCGTGCTGGACGACCTCGTGGTCAATGCCGACCGCACCTCGCGCGCGGATCTGAAGCTCGGCGTCGGCGACGTCTCCGAGACCATCACGGTCACGGGCGATTCGCCGGTGCTCGACACCAGGTCTGCGTTGCAGCAGACGCCGCTGACCCGTGAGGTCCTCGATACCGTCCCGACCGGATACGACACGTGGTCGATCGTGCGGCTCGCGCCAACCATCGCCGTCGCCAAGTACGACGTGGGCGGACGCTCCATGTTCGGCCAGTCCGGCGTCTCTTCCCACGGCAGCAACGAGCGCGAGTACTTCATCGACGGCATGGACCTCAATCAGTACGGAGGCACCTTCTATATCGACAGCTTTGCGTTCGAAGAGGTCAACATCCAGACGGCCAATCTGACGGCGGAGCGCTCGACCAGCGGCGTCGTCTGGAACTTCGTCACCAAGACCGGCTCGAACGCGTTCCACGGGACCTCGTCGTTCCTGGGGATGACGCACGCGATGGAAGGCGACAACATCAACGAGGAACTGGAAGCGCAGCTTCTGGCCGGCGTTCCGGCCTACGCCCTGGCCGCCAATCCCAATCCCAGGCTTGGCGAGAGTGTCGAGCACATGTTCGACCTCTCGGCCACGGTCTCGGGCCCAATCGTGAAGGATCGTCTCTGGTACTCGGGTGCGTTCAAGCTGGGCGAGGTCTACACGCGACGCGTCGGCAGCTACAACGAGGACGGCACGCAGTTGTTGAGCGACAATCAGTTGCGACAGACGACGGCGAAAGTCTCGTTTGCGGCAACGCAGAACAACAATCTGCATTACGTCCACTCGTGGGTGCACAAAGGCCGCTATCACGTCGCCGGCGGGCCCACCGTGACCGAGTTCTTCTCCGAGGACGCCACCCTCTACAACCCCGCTCGTCACTGGTTCCATATCGGCCGATGGACGAGCGTGCTGTCGCAGCGGGCCGTGCTGGATGTCGCCGGCAGCCTGGCGTATGGGAACAATCACCTCGATCCCCAGCCGGAAGTCGAGACGGGAGCGGTCGCGCGATTCGACGTCGCGACGCGCATCAATACCGTGGCGAATCGACGGTACCAGTTCCAGTTCGGGAATCGCGCGAACATTCACTACAGCCTGGCCTACACGGCCGGCAACCATGACCTCAAGGTGGGCCACTCGTGGATATACAGCGAAGTGGAGACGTGGTTCTACCACACCTCGCACTTCCCGGCCGGGCTGCTCGCGCAGTATCGCAACGGAGCGGCCGACTCCGTGCGGACCTACAATTCGCCGGCGCCTTCCACTCCAACCGTTCGCACCAACGGCATCTACATCCAGGACCGGTGGAGACCGGCCAGCAAACTGACCTTGGATCTCGGCCTCCGCTTCGAGACCGCGTATGGCTGGATCAACGACGGCGAGAGCCCGTTGTGTCAGCCGGAGAACCCGTTCATTGCCGGGCAATGCTTCCCGGCCGTGAAGGGCGTTCCCGACTTCAACGGGTTCGCTCCTCGCGTGTCGGCGATCTACGACCTGTTTGGAACGGGCCGCACAGCGCTGAAGTTCTCGGCGAACAGATATCTGGAACGCATCACGAGCTCGTTCCCGGGACGCATCAACCCGATCAACACCAGCAGCGACACGAGATCGTGGACCGATCGCAACGGCGACCTGATCCCGCAGCTGGACGAACTCGGGGCCTCGACCGGCTTCAATCTGGGCACGACCAACCGCTACGCGGACGACATCGATTGGCCGGTCGTCAACGAGATCTCGACCGAATTCCAGCAGGAGCTCGGGAAAGTTGTTCTCGGGACCGGCTACCACTATCGGGCGTATCGCAGGAATCTTGGCTCGAGAAACCTGGCCGTGCCAACCGCGGGCTACGTCCCGCTGAACGTCGTCGAAGTGTCGAGCGGACGTGAGGTGACGGTGTTCAACCAGGACCCCACCACGCGCGGTTTGTTCGACGTGGTGTGGGACAACGCACCGGAACTCGACCAGACCTACCACGGTATGGACATCAGCATGACGAAGCGCTTGAGCGACGGCTGGATGGCCATGGGGAGCGTGGTCTTCGGGAAGAACCGGGGCGACATCTATGGCGACGGCGCTGATTTGAACAATCCCAACTACGTGTACCGCTATGGCATCGCGAGTGTGACCGATGTGCCGATCTTCCTCAAGTTCTCTGGCTCCTACGATATGCCGTGGGGCATCGTCGGTGCGGGCACGGCCCAGTGGTACAGGGGCTGGCCGGAGACGACGACCGTCCGGGTCAGCAGCAACACCGCCCGGCTCACGCAAGTCAACCAGGACGTCGTGATCGAGCCACGCGGAACAGTGCGCATGGACGACGTCACGCTGGTGGACCTCAATTTCAGAAAACGCTTCAGGTTCGGGACGATGGTCTTTGAACCGCGTCTGGACGTGTACAACCTTCTCAATGCGGGCACCGTGACGGATCAGATCCAGCAGCTGGGACCGTCGTACCACAACGTGATTGCGCTCCTCGGTTCGCGCATGCTGAAGCTCGGCGCGAACTTTAACTGGTGAGCGCAAGTCGCGAGGTGGTTTGCATCGGTTGCTCCTGACGAGCAACAATCGCCCGTGAAATGAGCAGAGGCCATGGACGCAAGCGCGTCCATGGCCTTTGGCCTTACTGTGGCCACACCGCGTCGCGCCTCTCGTCACGCGCACGTCATCCCTCCGGTCCGCTCGCCTCACGTCCGCGCCTATACGGCGATCGTGTCGGCGTGGACCGTCGTCGTCGCGCTGATCACCGCATATCTACTGAATGACCGTAACGGCCTGCTGTGGGGCTACGGACTGCCGGTCGGTCACGACTTTCACATCTTCTACACCGCCGCGCGCGCCGCGGCCGACGGCCGCCTGGCGGAGATCTTCGTCCCCGAGAAGCTGTGGGCGATGGCGCAGCAGTACCTCGGTGTGAGATTCGCCACCAACGGACTGTGGCTCTATCCGCCGCATTACCTCCTGCTGATTGCTCCGTTGGCGTGGCTGCCGTACCTTGCCGCCTACGCCAGCTTCGCGCTCGTCTCGCTCGCGACGTATCTGACGGCGGCGTGGCGGCTTGGCCTCAATCGCCGCTGGCTCTTCGCGCTCGCCGTGGCTCCGGCGACGGTGTTCACGATCGTGGGTGGCCAGAATGGGCTGCTCACTGGCGCGCTCGTGGTGCCCGGCATCGTTTGGATGCAGAGCCGGCCCAACATCGCCGGCCTGCTTTTCGGCGTGCTGACGATCAAGCCGCATCTGGGCATGTTGGTGATCGTGGCGCTCGTCGCCGCGCGGGCATGGCGTGTCGCGGCTGTGGCGACCGCGATAGCACTCTTGCTGGCCGCGATTGCCACGCTCGCGTACGGCGTTGACGCGTGGACGCTGCCCTTCAAGGAAACGCTTCCGGTGCTGACCCGCGGAATCGGGGGCGTGGCCGCGTATTGGGCCACCGGGTTCACGTCGGTGTACCCGCATGCCGCAGTGGTGGTGGGTACGGGCATCTTCGCCTGGACGCTCCAGGTGGTCGCGGCGGGGCTCGCGGTGATTGCGACGTACCGCGTCTGCCGGCGCTCGAACGACGACGCAGTGCGCGCGGCGATCGTGAGCACCGGCACGATGCTGACGTTCCCGTACCTCTTTTTCTACGACCTGCCGATGGTGACGCTCGCGATTGCGCTCTATGCGCAGTCGCGTTCGCAATTATCGCGCTACGAGGTCGCGCTTCTTGCGGCGCTGGCCGTCACGCCGGTGCTTGTGATCAGTGGCATTCCGCTGCTCGCTCCCGCCGTGATCTTCGCCGCATTCCTGCAGCTTTGGCGGCGCGCCGAGCGCGGTCCCGCTGCTCCGAAGGCCGTGCCCGTGACTCGTGCGCCGGAAAAAGCGATGCGGGCCACCCATCACGCACCTGTCGGCAAGCCCTCAGGGCTGCCCGTGCCCGCCATCCTCGTAGTGGCCGCCGTTCTGCTCGTTTACGCCAACAGCCTGTCGGGCCCATTCATCCTCGACGACGATGCAGCGATTGCCGCGAATCCGGCGATTCGCTCATTCGGCGGCGCACTGCATGCTCCGCGAGACACGCCGATTGCCGGGCGGCCCGTCGTCGGGCTCAGCCTCGCGGTGAACTACGCGCTCGGGGACCTCGACGTGCGCGGTTACCACGCGGTCAACGTCGCGATCCACGCGACATGTGCGCTGCTGCTGCTGGGAATTGTCAGACGCACGCTGGCGTTGCCACAGCTGCAGCGGTTCGCTCGTCGAGGGGCCGATCTCGCGCTTGCCGTCGCGGTGATTTGGGCGGTGCACCCGCTCAACACGGACGCGGTGAACTACGTGACGCAGCGCACCGAGTCGCTGATGGCACTCTTCTTTTTGCTCACGCTCTACGCGGGCATCACGAGTGTCACGTCGCCGCAGCCTGCGGCGTGGCAAGCCCTCGCTGTCGTCGCATGCCTGCTCGGAATGGGTTGCAAGGAGACGATGGCGGTGGCGCCGTTGATGGTCGTCCTCTACGACCGCGTGTTTCTTTTCGCGTCTTTTCGTGAGGCGCTGCGACGGCGTTGGCGGTTCTACTCGTGTCTTGCGATGAGCTGGATTGCTCTCGCGTATCTGCTCGTGCTTCAGCCGAGGGCAGGCTCGACAGGGTTCTCGACCGGCGTCGCGCCCTGGACCTATCTGCTGAATCAGGCGCACATGGTCGCGCGATATTTGCGGCTGGCGTTCTGGCCGAGCGATCTCGTGGTC
Source organism: uncultured Acidobacteriota bacterium (assembly GCA_963807105.1). Classification (GTDB taxonomy): domain Bacteria; phylum Acidobacteriota; class Vicinamibacteria; order Vicinamibacterales; family UBA2999; genus DASPWV01. The sequence continues at coordinate 557,061 of CAWEAM010000006.1, forward strand.
AATTACGGTCCACCCGTGGCGCTCACTCTGACGGACGTGTGGCCGTACGCCTTGGTCGTTGCCGTCCTCGTGCTGGTGTCTATTGCCGCATTGCGATCCAGGCCGCAGGTCGGCTTCCTCGGCATCTGGCTGTTCGCGACGCTGGCGCCGACGTCGAGCATCGTTCCGATCGCGACGCAGGCGGGCGCCGAGCGGCGTATGTATCTGCCGCTGATGGCGATCATCACATTGCTCGTCATGAGCGCTTACAGTTTCGGCTGGGTGAGGGCAAGGGTGTCGCGCGGCGCTGCGGTTCTCGCAACTGCTCTCATGTCGCTCGCCCTTGGCGTGTCCACGATGGCGCGAAATCGCGAGTATGCCTCGCCGCTGGTGTTGGCCGAGACCGTGCTCCAGCGCTGGCCGACCGGCGTAGCGCACGGCATGGTGGGCGCCGAGCTCGTGCGCGTGCATCGAGACGAAGAGGCCGTCGTGCACCTTCGCGAGGGCGCGCAAAGCGATCCCACGGCGCGCTACAACCTGGGAGTGGCGCTCTACAACACCGGGCGCTTCGACGAGGCGATCCACGAGCTGCAAATTCTCGTCGCCGAGCAACCGCTTCGAGAAGAAAACCCCTGGAGCAGGCGGCTGATTGGCCAGGCCTATCTGGCGCAGCACAAACGGCCAGAGGCCATTGAGCAGTTTGGCGAAGTGTTGAAGATGACCCCTCGCGACACGCTCGCCCGTAGCCTGCTGATCGACGCGCTGATCGGTCACGGTGTCGAGTCGGGGACGGCGGGCAGGCACGCCGACGCGATCGCGGCATTTCGACAGGGCGTGGCGCTCGACTCGAACAATGCGCGTTTACGCGCCAACCTCGCGACTGCGCTCATCGACGCGGGCGATCCCGTCGGTGCCGCGACTGAAGCACAGCACGCCATCGCTCTGAATAGTGCGGATGCCGTTTCCCATGACCTTCTCGGCCGGGCTCTCGCGTTGCAAGGCAGATACGACGAGGCGATTGCGCAGCTCAACGAGGCCTTGCGGATCAGCCCGTCCGACGCCACGATACGACATGACCTCGAGCGCGTGCTGGCGGCGCGCCGTCAGCAGTAAGGCGTTTATGACGGGCCTCATCACGGTGATCCTCACCGGGGCGTTGTCGGGCGCTGCAGCTGTTACGCAGGATCAGTCTGTCAAGGTCACATTCACCAGGGACATCGCGCCGCTGTTGTTCGAGCGGTGCGTCAGTTGTCATCACCCGGATGGGGACGCGCCATTCAGCCTGTTGACATACGCGGCCGCGAAGTCGCGCGCGAGCGTCATCGCGGCAGTCACGAAGAATCGCGTGATGCCGCCCTGGAAATCGGAGCCGGGTTACGGCGATTTCATCGGTCACCGTCACCTGAGCGACACGGAGATCGATCGCATTCAGCAGTGGGCGGCGGCTGGAGCCCCTGAAGGCGATCCGGACGATCTCCCTCCGGCGCCCTCCTGGACTGCGGGCTGGCAGCTCGGCACACCAGACCTCGTCGTGTCGCTTCCAGAGCCATACACCGGTACGCGCCGACGGCCCGGACTTCTCGCGCACGTTCGTGCTGCCGCTGCCAGTTGACACCACTCGATATGCGACAGGACTCGAGTTTCGACCCGGTAGCGCACGTGTCGTGCACCACGCCAACATCCGCGTCGACCGGACAGAAGGCTCGCGAAAGCTCGACGATGAGGATCCAGCGCCCGGATATCAGGGGCTGCTCCTTCCATCAGCAGTCTTTCCGGACGGTCATTTTCTCGGCTGGACTCCCGGACAGAACGCTCCGCTCCTTCCCAGAGATCTCGCGTGGCGTGTCACGCGCGGCACCGATCTCGTCGTCGAAATTCATTTCGTACCGAGCGGGAAGCCCGAGGTCGTCAAGCCCAGCGTCGGACTCTATTTCACGAACGAAGCGCCGAAGCACACGCCCGCGATGTTGCGCCTCGGACGCCAGGACATCCAGATTCCCGCCGGACAGAAGGATTACGTCAGCACCGACACGTTCGTGCTTCCGGTGGACGTGGACGTGCTGGCGGTACAGCCGCACGCTCACTACCGCGCGCGCGAAGTGCGTGGGACCGCAACCCGGCCCGACGGCACGACGACGCCGCTGATCTACATCAAGGACTGGGACTACCGGTGGCAGCACGTGTACCGATACGTGGCGCCACTCTCGTTGCCCAAGGGAACGACGCTGTCGATGAGATACGTGTTCGACAACTCGGCGGGCAATCCGCGCAACCCACATCAGCCGCCGAGGCAAGTGCGTTGGGGTCAGCAATCCACCGACGAGATGGGCGATCTCTGGGTCCAGATGCTGCCGAGGACCGATAGCGACCTGCAGGCGCTCAACGATGTGCTGCGCGTGAAGCACATGACCGAAGAAGCCGTCGGCTACGAGATGATGATTCTCGCCGAGCCGGCCAGCGTCTCGCTGCACAACGACGTCGCGCTGTTGTACGCGGAGTTGGGGGCGATCGACAAAGCGGTTGCGCATTTCGAGACGGTCCTGAAGCTCCAGCCCGATTCGGCGGCGGCGCACTTCAATCTCGGAACGGCGCTGTCTTCGTTGGGGAAGGTTGCGGAGGCGATCGATCAGTATCGACAGGCGCTGCAGCTGCGACCGGATTACGCCGCCGCCCACAATAACCTCGGCCAGGCGCTGCTCGCGCAGGGAAACATGGAGCAGTCGCAACGGCATTTTCAGGAGGCGGTGCGGCTCGATCCGGCCGCGGCCGGCCCTCACTACAACCTTGGCGTGATCGCGCGGGCGCGCGGCGACTTGCCGGAAGCCGTCGGTCGTTTTCGTGAGGCGGTTCGACTGCTGCCGGATTGGGTGGAGGCCGTTGGCAGTCTCGCCTGGGTACTCGCAACGGCGCCATCGACCGCGCAGGGCGACTGGGACGAGGCGGTACGCCTGGCGGAGCACGCGGCATCGCTCACCAACCGGCGCAGCGCCGGGGTCCTCGACATCCTTGCCGCGGCGCACGCGGCGGCCGGACGGTTCGATCTCGCGACGAGCACCTGCGAGGCGGCGCTCCGTCTTCAACCGGCCGCGCGGCTTGCTGCGGCGATTCGGCAGCGTCTGGCGCTCTACAAACAGGGACGGCGCTACGTATCGGGGAGCGGAGTCCGGTGAAGAAACGATGGTCCGTGCAGCCAAAGGCGACGGCTCAGGGCGCGGCCGTCCGGGAAGCCGACCTGCAAGCGCGCGCTGAGCGCGAGGCGCAGCGGCAGCGGCTCGACGCGTTTCTGTCCAGTCGGGAAGCGAGCAGCGCCTTGACCGCCGACTCCTTGCGCAAGGGAATCGGGCTGCGCGCTGTCGTGGCCGCGGCGGAGTCGGTCGCCAATTTCGCCGACGAAGCGCTTGCCATCGTCACCGAGGAATATCGTCCTGCGCTTCAGTGCCGCGAGGGTTGCTCGTATTGCTGCTGCAAGCCCGGCGTGCTCATCACCGTCCCCGAGCTGCTTCGCATTCTGTCCACGGTCGAATCGCGCTTTGACGGCGACGCAAGGCGCGCGCTGGCCGATCGCGCGCGGCGCTACGCGTCGCAGATCGCAGGACGAAGCTTCGACGAGCCGACGAACGAATCGGTTCCATGTCCACTGCTCGTCGAAGGGCGATGTTCGGTGTACACCGTACGTCCACTCGTATGCCGGGGCTACAACTCCACCAGTGTCGATGCATGCCGTGCGGCGCACGCGGACACACGTCACCTGGTCCCGATCTTCTCGGTGCTCAAGGACGTGACCGACGGTGCATCGGTGGGCGTGTCGCAGAGCCTTGGCGAGGCGGGAGTGAATGACGCGATGATCGATCTGGGGAGCGCCTTGAGCCTCGCGCTCGCTTCGACCGACGACTTTGCCCAGGCCGTTCTCGACGGCCGCCCCGACATTGCGCCCATTCAAAACCCACAGTGGGCGCAGGATCTGTGGGCCCGTGTGCAGGCAACGGCGCAGGAGTTGGGCCTCCCTTCGCGCTCCACGCGGTGACTATGTAGCGCCCGGTCCTCGCGCACTAGGATCGCGCAAGTCCAATGCTGACGCACTGTTCGACGCTGCTTTGTGTTATGAATACGCCGCTGACCTCATCCTCCTGGCGGCAACGCGCTCGAGGTGGATCATGAGCCGACGCCTGACGGTTCTGCCCCTGCTGATCATCTGCTCTGCAGGAGCCGCCCTTTCTCAGGATCGACCTGCGCCTGCCGATCCCGAGATGAGCAGCATGTCCATCGTCGGCTTCGACCCCAACACCGGTGACGTCGGCATCGCGCTCGCCTCTCGCTTCTTCGCGGTTGGACCCATTGCCGCTCACGTTCGCGCCGGGGTCGGCGCCATCGCCACCATGGGCAGCTCGCCGTTCAAGGCCGCGACCGAGATGCTGGATTGGATGGAGGCTGGCGCGAGTCCGGCAGAGGTGCTGAGCAGGCTGCGCACGCGCTACGACGACATCGGCCAAATCAACATCGTGGACGTCCGCGGCCGCAGTCTCTCAACCACGAGCGAGACGACGTCGAGCATGTGGAAGGGGCATCGCTTTGGGGTCAATTACGCTGCCGCGGGCAACATCCTGGCGGGACCGCAAGTTGTCGAGGCGTTTGCCGCCACCTTCGAGCGCAGCGAGGGCAGTGGGCTCCCCCTTGCCGATCGCCTGCTCGCTGCCCTCGACGCTGCCGACGCTGCCGGCGGCGACGCCCGCGGACGAATGGGCGCCACGCTCATCGTCAAGAAAAAGGGCGGCGGCTTCGCCGGAACCGACGACTACGTCAACCTCCGCGTCGACGACAGCACGAACGCCATCAACGAACTCAAGAATCTCTACGCGCGCTGGAAGGACATTCGAGCGCAGGAGCCAGGCTTCCGGATTCTCGAACAATCACGCGGCGAAGATGTGAAGTGGCTGCAGGTGGCGCTCCGCGATCTCGGTTATCTCGCTGGCACCGCGCCTGGAATTTTCGACGGCAAGGGCCAGGCCATCGGCGTGCTCAACGACGCCACGGCCGACGCCATCGCGCGCTTCAAACGCGATCGCGGCCTTGGGGCCACGCCTTCCGCTGGCCTTGAAACGATCAACGCGCTCCGCAAGGAGCTTGCCGGCCGCAAGCGGCCGCAATGACCGCGACACGCGCACTCCGCACGATCGCCGTGGTCGCGTCGCTCAGCGCGACGCCGCACGCAACCCAAACGCCGTCACCCGAGAGCGACATTCTCAGCAGCATGTCCATCGTCGGCGTCGATCCAGAAACCGGCGACGTTGGTGTCTGCCTTGCGTCCAAGTTTTTCGCCGTCGGGCCCATCGCGACGTTCGTGCGAGCCGGCGTCGGCGCCGTCGCGGTGATGGGCGGCGGACCATTCAAAGAGGGCGAGCGACTTCTCGACTGGTTGGCGGAGGGGCTCGCTCCCGCCGCGGTGCTCGAGCGGCTGCGACGTCAATATCAGGACACCGGTCAAATCAACATCGTGAACATGCGCGGCGAGAGCATCTCCACGACGGGACCGAACGCCGCGCAGTGGAAAGGGCATCGCTTCGGCCCGAACTACGCCGCCGCCGGAAATATCCTCGCTGGTCCCGCCGTCGTGGACGCGTTTGCCAGCAGCTTCGAGAGCAGCGAGCGGAGCCGCCTTCCACTCGCGGAGCGCCTGCTGCGTGCGCTCGAGGCGGCCGATGCCGCCGGCGGCGATGCGCGCGGCCGTCAGGGCGCGGCGCTCAAGGTCTATCGCAAGGGCGCGGGTTTTCGCGCCACAGATCTGCTCGTCGATCTGCGCGTCGATGACAGCGCCAACGCGATCAGCGACCTACGGCGGCTGTGGTCCGAGTGGCAATTCCATCGCCTGCACGGCATCGGGTTCCAGCCAATCGTGCAAACACAAGGAGACGACGTGCGGCAGCTGCAACGGCATCTGCTGACGTTGGGCTATCTCGCGGTCACCGCGTCCTCGGTGTTCGACGAAAAGGGCGATCCGCGCGGCATCTTCAACGACGCGACCGCAGAGGCCGCAGCGCGGTGGAAAAAGGATGCCGGCTTCGATGCGGGCAGCTATCTCGTGCCCACCATGCTGCGCGCGCTCGAATCGGCGGCGGCGAAGAAGCGCGCGCCGAGAACAGCGCCATGAAGATCCTGTTCGCTGCCGCGCTCGTTGTTTGCGCCGTGACAGCAGCCCACGGCCAGGATGCGATGCCACGTGAAGACGGGCTGATGAGCAGCATGTCGATCGTGGGATTCGATCCGGCCACGGGCGAGCTCGGCATTGCGATGGCGTCGCGATTCTTCGCGGTAGCGCCGATTGCGACGCACCTCCGCGCCGGCGTGGGCGCCATCGCGACAATGGGCGGCGCTCCCTATAAAGACGGCGAGCAGATGCTCGACTGGTTGGAGAAGGGCGACACGCCGGCACGAGTGCTCGCGCGTCTGCGCGAGCGCTATCCCGACATCGGCCAGATCAACATCGTGGACGCGAAGGGCCGCAGCATCTCGACGACGGGCGCCGCCAGCGTGTGGAAAGGACATCGTTTTGGCAGACACTACGCGGCAGCGGGCAATATTCTCGCTGGCCCGCAGGTGGTGACGGCGTTTGCCGACACGTTCGAACGCACCGAGAAAGGCGGCTTGCCACTCGCCGAACGTTTGATGCGCAGTCTCGAGGCGGCGGACGCGGCGGGCGGTGACGCGCGCGGACGGATGGGCGCAACCTTGCGTGTGTATCGGCGCGGCGCCGGACCCTTCGGCACCGATCTGTTGCTGGATGTGCGCGTTGATGACAGCCCGAACGCGATCGACGAAGTGCGCGACCTGTATGAGCGGTGGAAGGCAGAGCGGATGCAGCAGTACGGCAGCCGCATGATCCTACAGTCGCAGGGAGCCGACGTGCAGCAGCTGCAACGCTGGCTGCGCCAGCTTGGCTACGTCAAAGGTGACAACCGAGACCTGTTTGAGGCCAACGGCGAGCCGCGGGGAGTGTTCAACGACGCTACCGTCTCGGCACTGTTGATGTTCAAAGCCGATCATCAGCTTGGCTCGGCGCCCAGCGCCAACCGGGAAGTGATCGCCAAGATGATCGAGATTCTCCGTAAACAGCCGTGAAGAGGAGATCATGAACCGACGACAACCTGCATCATCGGCGCCCGCGCTGACGCGCCGGGACGCGCTTCGCGCCCTTGCCGCGATCGGCATTACCGGACCATTCGCGGTGGAGCTGCTGGCGCAGTCTCGAGGAAAGATTTCGATCGACGTGCTGAAACAGGCCTCGGCTGTCCTGGGCGAGGAATTCACCGCGGCACGGCTCGAGGTGATTGAAAAAGCGCTGCAGCGAAACCTCGATCAATTTCAGGTCGTGCGCGACCTGGTCATCTCTGACGACGTGGAGCCCGCGCCGATTTTCAACACCAAGCAGCCGGGAATCGTCGGTCCGCGGACGCGGGCGAGGGGTTGAACCATGGCCAACTCAGAGCTCGTCTTCAAATCCGGTCAGGAGTTGGCTGGCCTGATCAAAACGCGGAAGGTCTCCCCGGTCGAAGTGACGCAGGCCTTTCTCGACCGCGTCGAGGCGCTCAACCCGCGCGTGAACGCCTACATCACCGTCACCGGTGAACAGGCGCTCACCGCCGCACGCGCTGCGGAAAAGGAAATCACGTCGGGCAAGTACCGCGGTCCGCTGCACGGGCTGCCCTACGCGCCGAAGGACATTCTCGCAACCAAGGGGATCCGCACCACCAACGGCTCGAAGGTCACCGCCGATGTGGTCACCGACTACGAATCCACCATCACCAGTCGACTGAGTCGCGCCGGCGCCATCTTGATCGGCAAGTTGAACCTGCTCGAGTTCGCCATGGGCAGCGGCGTCGTCTCCGGATTTGGTCCGGCGCGCAACCCCTGGCACCTGGATTATTCGCCCGCCGGATCGTCGAGCGGATCCGGCGCCGCCCTCGCCGCCTACATGACGCCGCTTTCGATCGGCACGGACACAGGCGGCTCGATCCGCGGGCCGGCCAACATGTGCGGCATCGTCGGCCTGAAGCAAACCTATGGGCGAGTCAGCCGATACGGCGTCACCACGCTCAGCTGGACGCTCGATCACGCCGGACCAATGACCAAGACGGTGGCTGACGCCGCCATGCTGCTCCAGGCAATCGCGGGACACGACCCGATGGACCCGACGACGACGCAGGATCCGGTGCCCGACTACATGAAGGCGCTCACCGGGAACGTGAAGGGCGTGCGCATGGGTGTCCCGAAAAACTACTTCTTCGACAACGTTGATGCGCGCGCCGTGGCTGGCGTGCGCGCCGCGATTGCGACGCTGCAGAAGATGGGCGCCACGCTGGTGGACGTCGAGGTGCCGCACGCGGAGCTTGCCGGGTCCGCCGGCTGGATCGTTGCGATGGCAGAAGCGGCGTGCTTCCACGAGCAGCGCCTGAAGACCAAGCCCGATCTCTTCGATCCGATCGTGCGCGAGCGTCTCGACGCGGCGCGCTTCTACCCGGCGACGGATTACATCAAGTCATTGCGCGTGCGGTCCCTGCTGATGGATTCGATGCAGCGCGCCCTCGAGAAGTGCGACGTCCTGGCCGTGCCTGCGGGCAGTCCGGCGAACAAACTCGAGCCGCCCGAGGTGGCTGGCACCGACGTCAAGCCCGGCTCGAAGCCGACGCCCATCCGCACCGGCAATACGTTCATCGGCAACATGACCGGGCTTCCGGCAATTGTGATCCCGTGTGGCTTCACTACCGACCAGCCGCAGCTGCCATTTGGCATTCAGTTCTACGGCAAACCGTTTGACGAAGCCACCCTGTTCCGTGTCAGTCACGCCTACGAGTCGGCGACCGATTGGCACACACGACGCCCGACGCTGTCGTGAGACCGCACCGGGCGAGGCTTGTTGGCAGGTTGATGTATCGCGGAGGGTCTCGTGAAGAATCTACTCCGACACTCGTTCGTCGCGTCGCTCATGGTCGTGGCCGCAGTCTCGCTGGCGCACGCGCAGGCGTTCACCGCCGCGTTGCAAGGCACGATCGTCGATAGCAACGGCGGCGTGCTGCCAGGCGTGACGGTGACCGTCACCAATATCGACACGGGCCAGGAGAGGGTTGTGGTCACCGACGGCGAGGGCCGCTACACGCTGCCGCTGCTCCCGCCAGGGCAATACCGCGCGGCGGCGGAGCTGCAGGGGTTTCGTCGTGCGGTTCGCGAGCCGATCACGCTCAACGTCAACCAGCAACAGCGCGCCGACTTCACGCTGGAAGTGGGAGCGCTGGCGGAGGAGTTGATCGTCACGGCTGAACTTCCGATCGTGCAGACGAACACCGCAACCGTCGGGACCGTGCTCAATCAACGCGAGACGACGGAGCTGCCGCTCAACGGGCGTAATTTTCTCCAACTGAACCTGCTCGTGCCCGGCGCGCTGCCATCGACCAAGGGGACAACGCTGGCGACGCAGGGCGGGGCCATCAACGTGCACGGGCTGCGCGAGTCGTCCAATTTCTTCTGGCTCGACGGCATCGACAACACCACGCAGGCGATTGGCCAGTTGATCGTCAATCCGCCCACCTACTCCATCGACGAGTTCCGGGTGATGTCGCCCACTTACTCTTCCGAGTTTGGCCGGACGGCAGGGGCGCAAATCAACGTGATTACCCGCTCAGGGGCAAACACGTTCCACGGCGACGTCTACGATTTCTATCGTAACAGCGCCATGGACGCCCGCAACGTGTTCGATCCGCCGGGCGAGATCCCGCTCTTCAAACGCAATCAATACGGCGTGGACGTCGGCGGCCGTTTGATTCGCGACCGCACGTTCTTCTTCGTCGGGTTCGAAGGCTTGCGCGCGCGTCAGGGTGGGACCTTTACCGGCCGCGTCCCGCTGCCTGAAATGCTCACCGGCGACTTCTCGCGTCTCGGCGCCGAGATTCGCGATCCGATGACGAACGCACCTTTTCCGGGAAACAGGATTCCCACGGAGCGGATCGATCAAATCGGGAGGGATTTGGCGGTGGCGTATCCGGCACCCAACGCGGCCGACCCGTTGCGCAACTTCGTCTCGCGCCCGATCAACACGCTCGACGACGACACGGTCATTGCCAGAGTCGATCAGCAGCTGAGCGACAGCAATCGTCTGATGGCGCGCTTCAACTGGCAGAACATTCATGAACTGCAGCCGGTGAACCTGTTCGCGCGCACCACGATCATCCCCGGCTACGGCCGCGAGCAGGGCGCGACGCGATTTGTCACCGGCGGGCTGTCGGACATGCACACGTTCACGGCCAACTTCCTCGGCGAATTCCGCGTCGGGTTCAATCGCTGGAAGCTCGATTACCTGCAGCAGGATCACGGCGACGACGTGGCCGGGAGCGTCGGCCTGACCGGCCTGTCACGCAAACCGATCGACTTCGGCTTCCCGCTCCTGAACATGGGAGGCGTCTACGAGAACCTGGGGTCGGCGACGAACCTGCCACAGGCAGGACCCTTCGATACCTACAGCCTCGCCACGACGATGACTTACGTGCGTGGCGCGCAGAGCATCAAGTTCGGCGGCGACTATCGTTACTTCCAGTCGGATTTCATCTTCGATTCGCTCGCGCGCGGGTCGTACACCTTTACCGGCCGGTACACGGGCAATCCTCTCGCGGACCTGCTGCTTGGATTTCCCACCCAGGCGCTGCGCGGCCTCGGCCGAAATGGCGACACACAGTTCGCGTTCGTGTCGCAGGCCTTCAGCGGGTTCGTGCAGGACGACTGGCGAGTGAGCGAGCGCCTCACGCTCAACCTCGGGCTGCGCTATGAGTACGTCGTGCCCACGGTCGAGAAGCAGGATCGGCTCACCAATTTCGATTTCGAAACGGGCCAGGTGTTGGTGGCCGGGCTCAACGGCGCAACCCGCGCGATGTACGAACCCGACAAAACCGATTTCGCGCCGCGCATCGGGTTCGCTTACGACCTCAACGGTGACGGCCGTTGGGCGCTCCGCGGCGGCTACGGCATCTTCTACGAGGTCGTCCTCATCAACCAGACGCTCGGCCTTCGCCTGAACCCGCCGTTTTTCAGCGCCGACCTCGCGCTTGGGGACGGCCAGACCGTCAAACTCGACAACACCTTCAACAATCTCGCGGTCGTGACGCCGAATCTCAGCGGCTTCGACACCAATTACAAACTAGGGCGCGTGCAGCAATTCAGCGTGAACGTCCAGCATCAACTCGCGCCGCAGCTCGTCGCGGATATCGGTTACGTCGGCACGCGCGGAGATCGCCTGTTTCGCACCAACAACAACAATCAACCGGCGCCGGGGCAGGGGCTGGTGCAGCCACGACGCCCCTACCCGTTGTTCGGCGCGATGAACACGGTGACGTCGAACGGCGAGTCGCAATACGACGGGCTCGAAATGCGCCTGGAGAAGCGCTTCTCGGACGGGGTCTCGTTTCTGGCCTCCTACACCTTCTCGAAGTCGATGGATCACGCCTCGGGCAGCGGTGGAACTGCCGATTCCGGTGTGCCGCAGAACAACAGTGATTTCGAAGCCGAATGGGGTCCGTCGGTCTTCGACATGCGGCATCGCTTCGTCTTCAGCTCGATCTACGAGTTGCCGATCGGTCCGGGTCGGCGTTTCTGGAACGGAACCAGCGGCTTCGCGGCGCGATTGCTCGAGGGCTGGCAGGTGAACGGCATTCTGACGCTGCAGTCCGGGCAGCCCGTTACGCCGGTGCTGGCCATCGACAACAGCAATACCGGTCAACTGCAAGATCGGCCCAACGTGATTGGCGACCCGTACGCGTCTGGCCCGGGCTGTCCCGAAACCCGAACGGCAAACTGCTGGGTCAATCCCGCCGCGTTTGCCCGCCCGGATCCGTTGACCTTCGGCAATGCCGGACGAAACTCGCTGCGCGGACCTGGATTCCAGAACGTCGATTTCTCCGTGGTCAAGAACACGCCGGTCGCTGATCTCGGGCAGCTGCAGTTCAGGCTCGAGTTCTTCAACCTGTTCAACTGGACCAACTACGACAACCCGAACCGCACGGCGCTGACGCCGAACTTCGGGCGGATCTTCTCCGCTGGGCCGCCGCGTCAGATCCAGCTCGGTCTGCGGTTCATCTTCTGAAACCGAAGGCCCGCGCTGACGAGCACCAAACCCGCGATGCGCGATTCTCTGCGCCGCGCGCGCTGATCGAACGCGCCGGTCGGGCTCAGGGTTTTGGGCAATCGCGCCCATTCCTCGCGCAGCGCCCCTTCACGCTGGCGGTTCAGGCATGTCGGGAAGCCGAACGCTCCTCGGTACGTCACCTGGACGCGATAATTCAAGGTCACGGCGCCATCTGCCGGAACCGGCAGATTGAACTGCGCCGCCCACGCGTCGGAGTTCGTCCACTCGTGCGACGAGCGCAGCATACGCCACGTGCCGCCCAGTGGCTCGTTGACTTCGATCGTGACCGGCACGCTCTTGTGGTTGCGCAATACCACTTCGAACTCCACCTCGTAGACGTTCGTGGCGATCTTGCGGAAATCGACCTGCTTGCGCTCCGCCACCACGTCGAAGGCCGTGCCAATCCGCAGATTGAGCGCCTCGTCCTTTGGCGTGTGCTCGATACGATCCTCGCCGACGAACTGCGTGCCGCCTTTCGAGTCGGCCTGATACACCCGTACCACGCCGCCGGGCATCGGCATGCCGAGGCCCACTGCAGCCTCGTTCTTCAGCTGATAGAAGACCTTCACCTGGTCCTTCAACGGCGAGCCGGGACTCTGCGCGTTGCGGTAGTACATCGCCTGGCCGTCGACGACGTAGCGCTTGCGCACCGGGAAGTTGGTCGCTGTCAACATGCTGACCTGTTTGGTCTCCTGGTTGTTGATCGACGTCTTCCGCTCGAGCGTATAGAGATGGTAGTCGGAGAACGCCTCCTGCACCATCTTCGACTCCGCCGCCGCAGGCGGCATCTGCCGCAGCGAATCCACCTCACGCCGCATCGCCTGCTGCACGCGATTGACGTCTCCGGCCACGAGCTGCAGCTTCGCGTGGCGGAAGGCCGTGCCGCTGTTGTTGACGAGCGTGACCCAGCCATCGACGTCGGCCGTCTTGTCGTCGCGGCTCACGGTGAGGACGTAATCCGCGTTCCACTTGAGCGCTGTCGCGAGATACGACGCCTGGACGCGGTGCTGGCCGGCGCCGCTGTTGTCGAGCGACCAGATCAGGGTCGGGCGCACGTAGAGATTGCCGGGCAGCTCGGGAAATCGCATGTGGTCGGCGTGAAGTCCTGTGACGATCTCGTTGCCGATCTGCCACACCGGCGCCTGGTTGAAACTGAGAAGCCTTGCCTTCACCTCCTCCGTAGTCGTCGTCCCGTTCTGCTGACGCGGCCGCACCAGGATGACGTCGCGGCCGACGTACTTCCGCAGGATCTTGTCGGGTTCGAGGAGGTCGTACTCGTAGTTCTGCTCGACGATATCGAGGCGAGCAGGTTCCGTGAGGGAGCGCAGATGAACAGTGGCGGGATTGACCGTCGCGGCGATATCCATGAAGCGCAAATCGAACTCGCCGCGCGGCAGGCGGATGGTGCGAACATCGCGCACCAGCGCCAGATCGGAGTTGTAGACCGTCAGCGCCAGCTCATTCTGATCGTCCAGCGTGGACGTCGCCGGTCCGGACTGGTCTGGTGCTGCCGCGGCGGTGGCAGTGGACGGGCCACGAGAAACAGAGAGGCCGCCGCCGATCACGAGCGCGGCGATCGCTACCAGGAAAAGTCGTCGCATCTGAAGCTCCCTTGTAAGTCGCGGGCGGCGGTAGCCACCCTCCGACCTTTGAACGGAGCAGCGGAGATTTCTTGCACGGTGGACGCGGAGGACCCTGCGGGTGGGACCGCAATGAGTAGGACCGCGACGCGGGGGGACCCTGCGGGTGGGAGCGCTATGCGGTGGGACCGCTGTGAGACGCTTCTGGTGGGAGGATTAGGAGATTACCGTTGCGTCCAGTTCAACCCGCGATTGGTTGTCTGGAACTGGCGCCCTTCAGCGGTGGTGACCGTTGCCTGTCGATCGTCAACGGCGACGACCGACACGAGGTCGGCGGACGAGACGAACGGCACCTGCTGGAACTCGGCGCCGTCGGTGGTCACGAAGATCGCGCCCGCCTTTCCGACGAGCCACGCCACGGAGGCAGCGGGTGAGTGCCCTCCCGAGATCGCCGCGGCTGAAGGCAGCGCGATTGGTTCCCAGGTTTGCCCTTGTGTTGTCGATCGCTGGACCCGGCCGTCAACGATTCGCCACCGCATTGCCCCGCCTGGACCGATGATTTCGGCGGTTGCTGGCAGCGCCATGCGCAGCTGCGGCGTCAGGGAGTCCATCGCGCGCGATTCACGTGCCGGCGCCGCGGGCGAGCGAGGCGCTGCTGAGGGTGCAGCAGGTAGGGCTGCGGCGGCTGGTGGAGGTGCCGCGGCTGCGAGCTCGTTGGCCGCACGTGCACGAGCGCCGGCGCCACCGGTGGCCTCGTCGACGCGCTGCTTCTGCAACTCCTCTTTCGCTTCCTGTCTGAGAGCCTCGCTCTCTTTCCGCTGTGACGGAGCATCGACCTCGCGCGGGGATGAGCCGCCTCGCGGAGAACGCGCCGGGGTCTCGGTACGCGCTTGCGGGGACGGCTGATCGGCCAGCGCCCTTCTATCGGGCGTGGAGCCTGGCGGAGACGCGTCGGGCGTCACGTAGTTTTCAGGACCGCGCTGATCGCGAACTTGTGCGGCCGGCGGTGGGGGCTCCACGCGCGGCGGCATCGCCACCCAGATGGCGGCTACGGTGGCGGCAGTCGCCAGCGGCACCAGCCAGCGCACGTGCGCACGCCTCCACCACGGCGCCGGCGCCTCGACGATCGGCGCCGTGCGCGCGAACGCGGCGAGCATCGACTGGCATCGCGCGCAATCGGCGAGATGATTGTCGACGCGCGCGGCATCGGCGGCCCCGAGCGCCCCCGACGACCAGGCTGCCAGCGTTTCTCCGTCGACGCAGGCCTCGGGCGCGTTGACAGCATGCGGCGGCGCCACACTGCGCCTCAGCACGTGCTCGATCGCCCGATCGCGCCTTCCCTGGTCTTTCACACCCACGTCCCTCTACTTTGAACGATCCTGCCGCCGTTCCTTGCGCCCTTCGACGAGAATCGGCTCCGCTCCGAGCAGCTCGGCCAGATCGAGCGGTCCTGAGTCCTCGCCGACCGCCGCGAACCCTTCCGCGATCTCAGCCTCGCTCAGACCCTCCTCGTGCAGCGCGCGTTCCACCTGCTCGCGAATCGCCCGCCGTGCCCGGGCGAGGCTTCGTGACGCCGTCGCCTCACTCTCCGAGAGCACCTTGCCGATCTGTGCCAGCGTCATGTCCTGCGCGTAGTAACAACGCAACCGCAGTCGATCGCGAGCCGGCAGCGCCGCCACCACGGCGGTGATCACGCGGCGGATGAGCTCGACGAAGCGTAGCAGCGCAGGCGTCGAAGGCGACGGCGACGCAACTCCCGCGCGAGTTGGTCTCGGGCGTTCATCGCCGCCCTCGTCGGGGAGCGGATCAACGCGCGACTCGAGACGGCGTCGATCGACGTATCGCTGCGCAAGCACCGCGCGCAGCCACGTCGCGAGGCTGCTGCGCCCGTGGAAGTAGCGAAGGTGCGACCGCCTCTCTCCGTCGCGCGATTGCAGACCGAAGAGCTCGGCGTAGAGCGAATCCGCCACTTCGCGCGCTCCACCGGAGGGATCGAGCGTGTCGGCCGAGCGATACAGCACTGGCCGGTAGCGGACGACGAACTCGTCCCATGCGGGCTCGACGCCTTCCGCGCACGCGCAGGCCAGGGCGAGATCTTCGAGATGGAGCGACGCGCAGTGGCGCTCCAGCCGCGACGCGTCGGGCGGCTCTTCGCCAAACTCGCGGCGGGCGCCGGCCAGCAGAAACGATGCGAAGGCCGCGGTGGACACGTGCCAGCGTTCTGCCGCGGCACGCGCGTAGAGCCGCTGGACGAGGCCGTCATCGAGCCGCCACACTCTGGCGATGATAGCCGACGCGGCCCACGTGCTAGCATGCGCCCCACGAAGGAGCGTCCATGCTGAAGCCAACCACCGTTGCTGCTCTTGCCATCGCAGCGCTTCTCACACATGCCGCGGTTGCCGGCCAGGGCGGCGGCGCCGCGACCTTCAAGCCGCATCCGTCCACGCAGGAGCCCTCGCGCCTCGTCACGCTCGCGAAGTTGAAGCAGTGGGAGCAGGAGCTCTCGAATTGGGGACGCTGGGGCAAAGACGACGAGCGAGGGCTGCTGAATCTGATTACGCCGGAGAAGACGAAGCACGCGCTGGGACTGGTGACGGAAGGGAAGACGGTGACGCTGTCGATCAACCCGATCAAGAAGCAGGGCTCCGACGTCGGCAGCTTCGGCGAAAACGTGCACCGCATGGCGCGCATCGATCCCAAGACGGGCGCCATTCTCGGCGCGCTCGACATCATCCAGTTGTCCATCCACGACGGCCTCAACTCGCATCTCGACGCGCTCTGCCACTACCAGGGACCGATCGGCCGAAAGCAGGGCGAGCCGGCGGTGAGCTACAACGGCTTTCCGTTCAGCCTCACGGCGGCCGGCTGCCAGAAGTCGGCCGCCGATCGCATGGGCCCGGGATACATCACCCGCGCCGTTCTCGTGGACATGCCGCTGATGAAGAACGTCAAGTGGCTCGAGCCGACGACGCCGATCTATTCCGAAGACCTCGAGGCGTGGGAGAAGTTTGCCGGCATCAAGATCGGCGCCGGCGACGCGCTCCTCGTTCGCAGCGGGCGCTGGGCGAAGCGGCAAGCCGAAGGTCCGTGGCCGTACGGCCAGGCGGGCGCCGGCCTCCACGCCTCCGTGCTGCCATGGCTGCGCGCGCGCGACGTCTCGCTTCTGGCCAGCGATGCGGTGAACGACGTGCAGCCGTCGGGCGTCGAGGGGATCGGCCGCCCGATCCATCAGCTCACGCAGGTGAACATGGGCCTGCCGATCGTGGACAACGCGTATCTCGAAGACGCGGCGAGCGAAGCGGCGCGGCTCAAGCGATGGGCGTTCATGTTCACGCTGCACATCTTCCAGATCCAGGGCGGCACGGCGTCGCCGTTCAACGCGCTGGCCACGTTCTGAGGTCTGGGTGCGCGAGCGTCGCGCGGCGTCGATGCCATAGCCGAACCCAATCGGCACGCCATCCGCTCGCCACGTGACGACGTGAAAATCCGACGGGTTGGGATCGGCGAGTTTTGGTCACCTCGCCGGTTTTGCGGTCGATCGCCGCCGGCTGTCAGAACCACGAGTCCGCGGCGCCGAGGAGCCACGATCTCGTAAGGGGCGACGAAAGCGCCCGGCGCGAAGCTCATGCGTGGCGACGATTATGGGCGGTCCGCCTCTCTATAATCCGCACAGGCCGCCTTCCTATGCGTTGGCTTCTAGTGCTGGTGTTGCTAGCCGCTTTGTCGCTGGCGGGTGTCTGGTCGCGATCCGGGCCCGCCGGCGCTGAGCGGCTGACGTATGTGACGACGGCGAATCAGCTCGGGGTCGTCGGCTATCGCGACCCTGTGGCGGTCGTCTCCCTCGACGGCTCGCGTGTCGCGTTCTCCGAAGGCCGTCGTCTGTTCGAATCGCCGACTTTCCGGAGGCGTCCGCGCTGAGCTCGCGGCGGCGCAGGGTCAGATCCGTTGTGTCGTGCCACGCGGCCGGTCGCTCGACTGGATCTTCGAGGACTCGGCGACGCCCGAGCGGTGGTGGACCGTCTCGTCGAGGAGCGCCAGACAACCGCTCTTCGGGACGCGCATGGAGATTCCCACTGCGGCCGGAGCGCCAGTGTCGCGTGTTCGCGTCGATGCGCTTCGCCAAGTCACCGGTCGCCTGACGGTCAGTCGCTTGCCGCGGTGGTCGCGCGGCCGGCTGGCGTCGAATCTCTGGCGCATCGCGTCGGACGGGAGCATCGCCACCTTCGTGCACGGCCCGGCCGCGATCGCCTCGCCGGCGTGGACTCCATCCGGCGAGATCGCCTGCATTCTCACCGCCGATCGACGGGCGCGCCTCTCGGCGCCGTGCGGCCAACAGCTCGTGCTCGAGCCCGACATCGAGGTGATCGGACCGGTGGCGTTCTCGCCGCAGAGGGCGCAGGCGTTTTTCGCATCACCGAACGAGGGCGGGTTCGTTGATTTGTGGAGCGCCGACCTGAGCGCGCGCAAGGCGGAGCGCCTCACCGCGTTTTCGCGCGATACCTATGCGCCGTCGATTGCCGCCGACGGTCGCGTGCTGTTCAAGGTGCAGAGCTACCGGACATCGGTCGCCGAGCTCGAGGTGGCATCCGGGCGGATTCAGCAACTCTCGACGCTGCAGGCGGAGACGCCGTCGTATCACCCCGACGGCCGGCGCATTGCCGTCACCTACGGCACCTGGCGCCGGGTCGTCGACGACGCGAAGTATCCGGATATCGCCCAGGAGATCGGCGTGATCCGCGCGATGCCGGGTGACGCGCCGTCGGCCGGGCCGGAGGAGGTCGTCGCCAACAGCGACTCCGAGGATCAGGCGATGGCGTGGTCGCCGAACGGCCGGTGGATCGTGCTGCACTCGCACCGCGAGCAGTCGGACGACATCTGGCTGCGGCCGGCGGACGGCGGCGCGCCCGATCGGCGGGTCTCGTTTCTCGGCCGCGGCGCCGAAACCGGATGGCCGCGCTGGTCGGCGGACGGCAAGTGGGTGCTGTTCGACGGCGCCAGCCCTTCGACGCGGCAATCGGCGTTGTTCGTCATCGGCATCGACCAGGAGGGCGGTGCGGTGACAGCGCCGCCGCGCGAGATGACCGTCACCGGCTTCGACGGCGAGATCACGCACGGCGAATGGCTGCCGGACAGCCGGACGATTGTTGCGATTGCGAAAGAGGGTCCAGGGCGTCATGCGATTCTCGCCGTCCCGGCCGGCGGTGGCGTGGCGCATGTGCTCCACCGCTTCCCCTCGGAGCACGATTTTCCGGGCCTTGGCGTCACCGCGGACGGCAGGCGCCTCGCGTTCGTCGCGCCAGCGCCGGACGGCTTCTACCAGATCTTCGTGATGCCCGCCGCCGGCGGCGCGCCGCAGCAGCTGACCGTCGATCGCACGCACAAGACGCAGCCCGCGTGGTCGCCCGACGGACGTCGTCTGGCGTTTACCGTGTGGAGCTACGACGTGCAGATTTGGATGATGGCGGGTTAACGTCCGCCGATTGTCCTTCGAGTACGATGCTCACAGTCGTCAACTCCCATCTCGTTCGTGCCATCCACGAGAAGCGTCTCATCGAGTTCGTGTACAAGACCGGCCGGCGCCGAATCGTTGAGCCGCATGATTACGGGCTCAAGCGTGGGGTCGCCTATCTGTTTGGATACCAGATCGCCGGCGAGAGTCGAAGCGCTGCGCCGCGAGGCTGGAGGCGGTTCGACGTCGCCTGGATCCACGAACTACGTGTGCAGGAGCGCCACTTTCCTGGCACGCGGGCCGAGAGCGATCAGCATCATCAAGAGTGGGACTTGTTGTTTGCGCGTGTCACCTGATGACGTTCTTTATTGATCGGACGCGCCGAGTTTGGCTGCCCGCTGAACCGCGCCGGGAAGCAAGCTACGCAGGGGGTCCGTCCCCTGCACGTCACCAAATAGGAGGCTCTTGGCCCAGGTGCTTCACTGCGACGTACCTCGACGCGGCGTGTAGCCGTGCCGCGTCGGCGAACCAGCACGGACGTGCGGCCTCTGACTCCGTAAGAAGTTGGGGTCGATACTGCAAATGGGCGCACGCGGTCTATCAGCAAAGCCGTCTCGGTCAGCGGCGTCCGCTGTTCGAATCGTCCGGCGCGATGTGGGCTACACGAGTTCGGCGCTGATCGACCGGGAGCGGCCTGTCAGCAGCAGTGTCGCAGACATTCTGCAGAAGGATTGGGAAGGCCACGTACAAATCGGTGTTTGTGGAATTAGTGGGGTTGGTGCGTACCCTTGATGCACAGTCGTAACTCACCTTTCCATCGTGCCGTGCTGCTAGGATGGAGCCGCGATGAGACCGTGCCCGGCGTGCGGACGGAAGATTCAGGATGCCGCGCAAAAGTGCCATTACTGCGGCGCAGCGGCCCCGCCCGTGCCCAAGGCAGACCGGGCCGCCGCGTCAGCGCCTCCAGCCCCAGCCGATGAACCGCAATCGGGTTCACGCTGGCTGCTGTGGTCCATCGTCGTGCTCGCACTCGCCTTTCTTGTCTGGTATGTCGCGTTGCGGACAGGCTGAGCTCGCGTTCCTCCCCGCTCTCGGTTGATAATCAAAAATTCGTCCCCGCTTGCTGTCACACGGTACACACCATCGTGACGGATGTTGAACACATCTATGCGATATTGATCCGCTGTTCAAGGAGAGACGCTGATGGCTGACCCTGCTCGGCACGGACGACCCGTTTGGTATGAATTGCTGACGACGGATATGAAGGCCGCTGAGAAGTTCTATACGGCGGTCGTGGGCTGGACGGTGCAGGCTTTCGATCAATCGCCGCAGCCGTACGACATGTGGGCGCGCGCCGGAGGCATTCCGATGGGTGGCGTGATGAACGTCCCCGCAGGCATGAACTTTCCGCCTCACTGGGAGATGTATGTCGCCGTCGACAACCTCGACGCGGCAATCGCCAAGATCGAAAAGTTGGGCGGCAGCGCGCTTGGCCCGCTTATCGAGGTGCCGAACGTCGGCCGGATGCGCACGATGAAGGACCCGCAGGGTGTCGTCTTTGCGATCCTCGAGCCGGCGCCTCAGTCGCAGGAGAGGCCGGAAGCGCCGGCTGAAATCGGCGACGGGTCCTGGCGCGAGCTGCACACCAACGATGCCGAAGCCGCCGTGAAGTTCTATTCCGAGCTCTTCGGCTGGAAAGAAACGTCGGCGATGGACATGGGGCCGATGGGCAAGTACCACATTTTCGGCCGCAAGTTCGACCTCGGCGGGATCATGAAGAAGATGCCGGAAATGGCCAACGTGCCGCCGCACTGGCAGATCTACTTCCGCGTGCCCGACGTCAAGGCCGCCGCCGAGCGGGTGAAAGCCAACGGCGGGCAGGTGCTCAACGGGCCGATGGAAGTGCCCGGCGGCGACTGGATCATCAACTGCATGGATCCGCAAGGCGCCGCGTTCAGTCTCCACCATAAGAAACCCTGAGAGCCTGTGAGTTGGAGATTTGGAGATTTGCGGGATCTGGAGATTTGTTGATTTGGAGATTTGTCAGCTGAGTTGAATCGCTGAACGTGGCGGCGGGCATGCTGCCGCCACGTTTTCTTGCCACCAAGTCGGCGAATTGCGTCAACACGCGACGACGGAAATCGCCGACGTCACCAGAGTGGGGGCGCTGGCGGCGCGTGCCGGCGTCTCGCGCTAGCACCTGGCGCGAACACTCCATCGCCATTACGGGACATCGATTTCGCACTTTCTCCGCGTCACGCGAGTGGTCCACGCGTACGACCGCTTGAGTACCTCCACGACGTCGCTCGCCGAAGTGGCCGCGGACTGCGGCTTCGCCGATCAAAGTCACATGACGCGCCTGTTCGTAGAGCACTTCGGCACATCACCCTCAGCAATCCGTGCGAAGCACGACGCGAATATCACATCCATTCAAGCGCCACGCGGACGGGTTTGACACGCTCTGTCGCCATGATGTGGATCACACTGCTGTGCATCGCGGCGGGCCTGTAGGCACCCGTAGCCCGCAACCCGGCACAACGAGCAGATGCGGCGTGTCGTGCGTGTGATCGAGGAGCGCCGCACCAGTGGCGGCATCGACGAACTCGATCACACCGTCGTCAAGCGGCCACCCGATGCCGCGAATTGCAGAGGACATGTCCAGGTAGACGGCGGGCAGCCGCCGATGGTTGCGAACGCGAGCGCTGACCGGGGGAGGTCGAGCCTTTCGCACCGTTGGCGGCGTCCAGTGGTGTGCGTTCCGGGGTCAACCGCCGCGTTGGTGGTCGGCGTGGCTGGTGAGGCCTCAGGCCCGCCGATCACCGCGATGATGTGCGTGGGCGACCGAGAACGTCGACGACACGATCGATGTCCTCGTGTGTGTTGAAGACCGACACCGACAAGCGCAGGCGGTTCTCGTTGCCGACGATGGTCGCCGTCACTTTGCCGGCTTGCAAGGCCTTCTGCACGGCCTGCGCATCCTTCAGCGCGAACGCCAGAATGGGCGTTTCGGTGGTGCGCGGCGTCAACGGCATGTAGCCCAGCTTGGGAAGCTCGGTCTGCAGGCGATCGGTCAATTGACGCGCGTGCGTGCGAATCTTGTCGAGCCCGAGCGCGTTGACGTAGTCGATGCCGGCCGAGACCGCCGCCGCAAGCAGTACCGGAATACCGCCGGTTTCGTAGCGCGCCGCGCCGGGCAACGGCTCCCACGTGAGCTCCGCGCGATTGAAATTGGACACCTGTCGGTGTCCGTAGCGAGTGGTCGGCAGCGCCGTGCCCTGCAGATCCTCGCGAACGTAAAGAAACCCGATGCCACGTTCGCCCATCAACCACTTGTAGGTGCCGGCCGAGGCGAAGTCGATGCCGAGGGCCTTCACGTCGACTGGAACGGCGCCCACCGCCTGAATGATGTCGGCGAAAACGAGCGCGCCGCGCGCGTGGGCGAGCGCGCTCACGGCCTTGCAGTCGTGCATGTAGCCGTTGACGTTGGACACGAGGGCGAGAGACACGAGCCGCGTGTTGCGATCGATCGCCTTGTCCATGTCGTTGAGATCGATCGCCCAGTCGCGGTGCTTGACGATGCGCAGCTCGATGCCTTTCTTCTCGAGCTCCTTGTACATGTAGAGCGACGTCGTGAAATGCAGCTCGTCGATGACGACGTTGCCGCCCTTCTTCGCCAGATCGAGGCCCATGACCACGATGTTCTCGCCGTCGGAGGTGCTGCCGGTGAAGGCGATCTCGGTGGGCGCTGCGTTGATGAGACGCCCGTAACGCTTTTTGAGGTCCTCCTGCTTCGACGCGCCGAAATCGACGCGACCCTCGCCGGGCCCATGCAGGCGATAGGCGACGCCCTGCTCGATGGCGCGTGACGCGAACGTGCCAAGCGGATGCATCGCCGCCGCGTTCATGTACGTTTCCACCGCGGTAATCGGGAAGTCGGCCCGCACCGATGGTGGGAATACAACGCCCGCGCGCGGGCTTTGCAGCGCGGCAAACAGCGGACGCGCCGACAACGCAACGGCGCCTGCACCAGTGAGGAACTCGCGGCGGCCAAGGCTCATAAAGGCTCCTGAATGGCGTGATGGTAGCAGAGGACGGGCGTCCGGCGACCGAACAACGGCATCAGCTGCGCGGCGGCCAGACGCCTGGCTGGCCGACCAGCTGTTCGAGCTCGGACAAGGCGCGGGCGAGCTCGTCGGACAGCGCGCCGGGCATCCGCCGCTGGTAGATCTCCACCAGCGCGCGGTGATATCCGAGCGTGCCGCTCGATCCGGCTTCGGGATTGAAGCGATCCCACAGCGTATCGCCGTGCCGGCGGAAATCGCGGATGAGCGCGCGGAGGTTGTGCAGCTTGTCGGCCGCCGACACGATCATCGCCGGTCGCGGCGAGTGTTCCGCGGCGGCGATATAACCTGCCTTGCGCTCGCGCCATGGGGGCTTGGGCTGTTCGGTCGTATCGCTGCAATGTTCGACGATCGACAGCACGTCCTCGCCGAACTGCTCGCGGATGATCGTTTGGACGCGGCCGGCGGGAAGATCGTCCGGCGCGTCCTCGAGCGCGTCGTGCAGCAGCGCGCCTATCGCTTCGGACTCGGAACCGCCATACTCGAGGACGATGGCGCTGACGGCCATCACGTGTGCGATGTACGGCACCTGAGTGCCCTTGCGTGACTGATGGCGGTGGACGCGATGTGCAAAGTCGAGCGCCTGGTCGAACCTGTCGCTGAGCGGCTTCTCCAGCCGTGGCATGCGCGATGCTACCGCGGCGCGCGCACTCGCAGCCAGCAATCATTCGGTGCTGCCTGCTCACGCTTCGAGCCAACGAGCGGTCGCCAGCTGGTGTGCGCATTCATCGCGTCGCGCACACGACCAGCCGCGCTGTGCGCGGGGCCCAGTGCGAGTGATTCCTGGGTCACGCGCAAAAGGCTGGCGGCGGCACGGGCGCGCTCGGTGGTATCGTGACTCGCGCGTGCCGCAGGTGGGCGGCACGCGTTAGCCAGTCCAGATGACAAAGGAACGCAGATGAGTGATGACAGAGGCACCGCGCCGCAGGCTTTGCCCCCGCACGCGCAGCTGATTCAGATGGGGGCGGCATCCTGGATTTCAGCGACTTTGTACGCTGCGGCCAAACTCGGCGTCGCCGATCACTTGAGCGCCGGGCCCAGAAACGCTGAGGAACTTGCCGGCCCGACACGCACCCACGCGCCAACGTTGTATCGCCTCATGCGCACACTTGCTGGCCTTGGCATCCTCACGGAGCGAGACTCGCAGCGTTTCGCGCTGACCGCTCTGGGCGAGGCGCTCACGACAGGCGCGCCCGGCTCGGCACGGGCGACGTTGCTCGCATTTTGCAGCCCAGCGTTCTGGCACAGCTGGGAAGAGATCGTCTATTCGGTGGAGACGGGCAAAACGGGCTTTGAGAAGGCCTGTGGGATGCCGTTTTTTGACTACCTGGCCCGACATCCCGAGCAGGCGTCTTATTTCAGCGAGGCGATGGTTGGCTTCCACGGTGCTGAGCCACCGGCCGTCGCCGCGGCGTACGACTTCTCCGGGGTCAAGACCGTGGTGGACGTGGGTGGCGCGACGGGTAACCTGCTGGCCGCGATCCTGTCCCGTCACGCCGCACTGCGCGGCGTGCTCTACGACCGGCCGCATGTCGTCGGCGACGCGCCGGCCCTGCTCGAGGCGCGCGGGGTAGCCGACCGAGTCACGATCGAGCCGGGCGATTTCTTCGAGCGCGTGCCGGCCGGGGGCGATGCCTATGTGTTGTCGCACATCATCCACGACTGGAACGAAAAGCAGTGTCTCACCATCCTGGGCCACTGCCGTGACGTCATCCAGCCAAATGGCCGTCTCCTGATTGTCGAGACGGTCCTGCCGACGGGGGACACGCCGCATCAGGGCAAGGTGCAAGACATGGTCATGCTCGTGATACCTGGAGGGCAGGAACGCACAGAAGCTGAATACGATTCGCTCCTCGGCAAGGCTGGCTTCCGTCTGAGCCGCGTCGTACCTACAGAATCCGTCGTGAGCGTCGTGGAAGCGGTTCCGGCTTAGGGGACGCCGATGGCGTCAGCGTCGCGCCACGAAGATCAACTCGCCGTCTCCCGAGCCGACGGGTTGGTGGCGCCATCCGCCATCGACGCGCTCGATCGCGAAGGCAGCATTGGTGAGAGATTCGCGAAGTCGTTGCTCGCTCCAGAAGCGCAGGCTGGAGTCGCTCCGCAGCGCTGCACCGTCGGGGAAGCGGTAGTGGTGAGAGAAGCTGACCGTGTCATCGCGGAGGCCGGTAATCTCGGTCCAGATCAAGACCCTCGTGCCGTCGCGAATGGCGACCTGCCGGCGAGAGTCCTGTGGGTTCCACCGCTCCCAAATGCGTGACTCCGGGTCGTACGCGTGGAACGCGAGCCTGCCACCCGGAACCAGCGCTTGCCAGAGAGCCCGCAACGTGCTCGCCCACTCGTCCTCACTGAGAATGAACTGGGACACGTGGCCCGTCATGATCGCAACGTCGAAAGCCGCCTCGGGTGCCGACTTCGCCGTACCGTGAATCCAGGTCGCACGCTCGGCTCCGGCCTTGGTCCGCGCCGCGGCCAGAGCTGCTGAAGAGGGATCGATGCCGGTGACGGCGTGCCCGGCCGCAGCGAGTCCAAGAGCGAGCCGGCCGGTGCCGCAGCCCAGGTCGAGCACGCGCGCTCGGGGTGTCTCGCCGACCAACGCGACGAAATAGTCATCCTCTCGCGCCCAGGGAGACTCGGCGTCGTACACCTCGACGAGAAGCGGGTCGTTGAACTCGGCGTTGTGCACGTTCAAATGTTAGATGGTGCTGCTCGAGGCGCCGCACGTCCATCGTATCCCGGCCAAACCACCACGCGGCCGTCGAGCGCATCGATGGTCTGTGTCATCCGCGGGCCCGCAGTTCTGCGGCCATTGCGGCCAGGCGCTCCACGATCGCCGCTCGCCGCTGGCGTGGATCGTCCGCGAGCTGGCCGAAGAGTGGTTTCGATCGACGGCCGGATCGTGCGAACGCTTCGTGCGCTGATTCACCCCGGTGCACTCACTAAACACCACCTCGATGGCAAGCGGGTAACGTATCTCGCATCATTCCGTCTGTACGTGATCGCCAGCCTCGCGCTCTTCTCGTCGCTGCTGGCGCTGCGTGCGCCAGCCTCGCGCGCGATCAACTTCTACATCGCGGGCGATCTGATGAGCGGCGACGCGTCGCAGAATCGCGGAACTGTCCGAATCGTGGAGCCCGACTCGCTCACCGCCCGGTGGCGCCTGGCTGTTGACTCGCATGCTGCAAGTCGGGCTGTTCGTCAGCATCATCGCGTATGTGCTCGTCTTTCTCTCGATGCTCACGCTCTATCTCGCGCGATCGCTGCATCGTGTGTACGGGCAGCGATGGCCAGTCACCATCGCCAAGACCACGACTCTGACGCTGGCCTATTTCGCACTGTTGCAGCCGGTTGTCGGCGCGACGGTGTTTCTCGTGCTCTGGCGCCTCTGACCGCGGTTTCTCGCGCGGCCCGCCGCGAAACTGTCGTATCGTGGCCGTCTCTTCCCGAGGGCGCTCATGAACGAAAAAATCGAGGTCCGGTTCCTCAAGAACGGCAGACGGTTTCGGGTGAAGCGGCAGGTGTCGGGTGGCATCGAGTTCGAGGAACGCGAGCCGCTCGAACGGTCGATTGGCCTCGGCCTGCAGCCGCGCGGCGAGGCCACACGCACCCGCATGGACAACATCCGCCGCCTGCAGGGATGGCTGCCCGGCCAGTTTCAGCTGAATATGGCGGTCGAGGATGGATCGCTCGTGCTTCGCGGCGCCAATCCACACGCGCTGCCCGAAGGTTTGTACAAGCTGCAGCTGCAGATCGAAGAGTCGAAAGTGACCGGCGGCTGGAGGAATGTCAGCGTGGATCACAACTCGACGGGCGCGATCGACGTCGACGTTAACCTCGACGATCGCTCCGTGGCCGTGGATCTTTCCGGCAGCGGACAGGAGATTCATGATGTGCTCGGGCGCTCCGAGATCGATGGATCAGAGGGTGTCGACTGGGTGCAGGACGACAGCCACCGGCCGACGCGCCAGGCGTGCCTCCTGAATCTGTTGGCCACGCTCCGCACGCGGCCCGGCAAAAGCGATCCGCTCCTCGGCCTCGTGCATCACGTGTTTGCGGTGGCCAACGACCGGATCTACGCGCGCGTGGACCGCGCCTTCCTCGAGACGCTCGAGACGCTGGCCGACGACGAGACGAAGCCGTTTTTCGAGGAGGGCGAGCCGCACGCGCCGATTCACCAGCGGCTGTTCGCGCTCATGGACGAGCCGCCTGCGGTCATTGCGCAGTTTGGTGGGCTGCGAAGTTTCCGCAGCGAGGCGAAGTCGGGCACGCCGTCGATGCAAGCCGTGGTTGCGGTGGCGCCGCCGGCGTTGCCGTACACATATGCGGAGTTCGATCTCGATCTGGGGAATCCGCTGCAGGACGTGCTCGGATTTTTCGTGCACCTGGGAGAGCTGCTGGACGGCAAGGCGACCAATCACCTCGATCTGTGGAAGCCGTTGCATCGCACTGCAGCGGGTCCCTTCCTTGGCTACCGCGTGCTTGCATGAGGAAGGCAGCGTGATGAAAGCCGCGATTGTTGCACTGAGCGCATTCCTGGCTGCCGCGCAGCCGGCAAAGCCGCCCGCGTTCAGCGACCTGGCGAACCGCACCTATTCGCTCGGTCCTGAGGACAAGCGAACGGTCACGCTCGTGGAAGGCATTGGCAAAGACGATGAGGGCAGCACTTTCGTCCTGCTGAAAGACTTCGCGACCGGCGACCTCGACGGCGATCGCAGGCCGGAAGCCGCCGCCATCCTGATGGAGTCGAGCGGTGGAACCGGCAGCTTCTATTACCTCTTCGTCTTCGTCAACAAGGACGGCACGCTGGTCCAGGTGGAACAGCCCGAGTGGCTCGGCGACCGCAGCATCATCAAGCGGATTCGGATCACGCGCGGCATGGTCGGCGTCCGCTTCGTGACGCACAAGCCGCAGGACCCGGCGTGCTGTCCGACGATGGAGGTCGAGAACCGCTATCGGCTGGTCAAGGACAAGCTCGTGCCCATCGACGATCCTCAGTAGGCTGCGAACGGATCGGACAGCCAAAAGATCGCCACGAAGGTCACGAAGAAAAACCACGAAGGCGCACCACCCCTGGGATGGTTGCGTTCGGCTTCGAGGATTGGATAAGAGCGTCAATTCCTCGATCGCGACCGTTAGCAGCACTTCTTCGTGGACCCACTCGTTATCACGAGGCTGCGCCTCGCGCCGGACTCGACGTCGTGAGCTTAGTGCCTTCGTGGCTATCTTTGTTTCGGTGACTCCAATCGCCATTTCTTGAAGGCTCTGGTCAATCCGGCGAAGTGTAGACAATTGCCAATGTATCAACGAGTGATATAGTATACCCATCACGATGCGATTCGACCCGGAGACGTACCTTCCGCTCACTCCCGCCGAATTCCAGGTCCTGGTCGCGCTCGCCGATGGCGAAAAACACGGCTACGCGATTGGCAAGGAAGTGGCCAGGCGCACCGTTGGGCAGGTCACGCTGCGCGCCGCGACGCTCTACACGGTGATCAAGCGCTTCGTCGGCGACGCGCTGATCGAGGAGAGCCCGGCGCGGCCGGATCCCGCGCTCGACGACGAACGGCGGAAGTACTACCGCCTCACCGAACGCGGGAGAAAGGTCGCCGTCGCCGAAGCCCGGCGCCTCGAACAGACTGTGGCGCAGGCACGGCAGAAGCTCAAGTTGTCTCGCGCCTGATCGGTGGACCATGGGCGACCGAGTGTTTCGGACGCTGCTGAGGCTGCTCCCCGCGGAGTTTCGCGGCGATTACGAGCGTGAGCTCGAAACGACGTTCCGCACAGAACGCCGCGCCGCCGCCGGCTTCGTCGGCCTGGTGCGTCTCTGGGCGGCGACAGTGATCGACGTATTCCGCACCGCCCCCTCCGAACACCTCGACGTGCTCGGACGCGACCTGCGCTACACCTTCCGCATGTTCGTGCGCCGCCCGGCGCTGACGCTCACGGCAACGCTGACGCTGGCACTGGGCGTAGGCGCCAACACCGCGATCTTTTCCGTCGTCAACGGCGTGCTGCTGGCGCCGCTTCCGTATCCGGCGGCGGAGCGCCTCGTGCTGATCCAGGAAGACGAAGCCGACGACGAACCCGGAACGACGGGCTACACGTCGTTCGACCGACTGCGGTCGGGACAACAGAGCTTCGAGTGGATGGCCGCACTCAGCGGCTGGTCGGCCACGCTCACCGGCGAGGGTCACGACGCGGAGCGCCTCGTCGGCGCGCGCGTGTCGTGGGAATTCTTTCGTACGCTCGGCATCACTCCGTCGCTTGGCCGCGACTTCGAACGCCAGGACGATCACCCGGAACGGCGCCGGCAGATCATCCTGAGCGACGGGCTCTGGCGCCGCCGCTTCGACGCGGACCCCTCCGTCATCGGAAAGCCGGTGACCGTCAACGGCGTCGCCTATCTCGTCGTCGGCGTTCTGCCGGCTGGGGTTCGCGAGCTCGTCACGGCGGAACTGTTTCCCGGCACCGAGCTCTGGACGCTGCTTGGATATTCGCCGGAGCTTCCGCAGGCGTGCCGTACCTGCCGCCACATTCAGATCGTTGCCCGCATCAAGCCGGGCATTGCGCTTCAGCAGGCGGAGGCCGACCTCACGCGCATCTATCAGAGCCTGGCCCGTGAGTACCCTCGCGATTATTCGCAGCCCACCGCGGCGCTCACGCCGGTGCGCACCTTCTTTCTCGGGCCGATCGAGCAACCGCTCTGGCTGCTGTGGGCGGCGGTCAGCCTCCTGCTGGTGATGACGTGCGCGAACATTGCGAATCTGCTCCTGATCCGCGCCAGCGAGCGCGAGGAGGAGATCGCCATCCGCAAGGCGCTCGGCGTGTCGTCGGCGCGGCTGCTTCGGCAGCTGCTCACGGAGTCCACGGTGCTCGCGGCGGCGGGAGGTGTCGCTGGCGCGGTGCTCGCGTGGTGGGGCACGACGCTGATTGCCGCCAATGGACCTGAGTCGATCCCGCGACTCAACGAGATCGGGGTAGACCCGCGAGTGCTCGTCTACGCGGTGGCAGTCAGCCTGCTGACCGGCGTGCTGTTCGGAATGGCGCCGGCGCGCATGCTGCTCGTGCGCAGCCTCGATCTGCATGGGAGGCGCACGACCGGAGCGGCGTGGCGCTATCGCGCGTCGCTCATCGCCATCAACGTGTCGCTGTCCGTGCTGCTCTTGATTGGTTCCGGTCTTCTCGTGCGCTCATTCGCCCGGTTGGTGGCCGTGCAGCCTGGATTCAACGCCGGCAACGCGCTCACCTTTCAGGTCGATTTGAGCGGGCAGAAGTATGGAACCCAGGTCGATATCGCGCGTTTCTACGAGGAGCTGTCGTCACGATTAGCGGCGCTGACGGGCGTCGAATCGCTAGGCGCCTCCACGCAGCTGCCGCTCACGGACAGCCGCGACCGCTGGAGCGTCGTGATCGAAGGGCGGCCGCTCGAGAACCCGGCTGATGCACCTGAAGCCGATCGTTATGGCGTCACGCCGGGCTACTTCGCCGCGATGAGCATCCCGCTTCTGCGCGGACGGCTGTTCACCGATGCCGACGGCGCGGGCGCCGAACCGGTCGTGGTGATTGGGAAGACGATGGCCGACGAATTATGGCCCGGTGAGGATCCGATCGGTCGCCGAGTGCGGCTGGCCGGCGGTCCCAACAATCCTTTCCGGACGATCGTCGGCGTGGTCGGCGACGTGCGCCACTACGGCTTGCACGTGCCCGCGACCATTCAGGTGTACATGCCGCGGGTGCAGGCGCCCTGGCTCGAGACGCAAATGGCGATGGTCGTTCGCACGAGAAACGGCGTCGATCCGCTCTCGCTCGCCGCCGCCGCACGCGAGCAGGTGCGCGCGCTGGACGGCTTGCAGCCGGTGACGCGGATGCGCACCTACGAGGCGATTCTCGCCAAATCGCTCGCGACCCGCCGCTTCACGCTCGCGCTCCTCGCGCTCTTCGCCATCACCGCCATGGTGCTGGCGGTCGTCGGGCTCTACGGCGCACTGAGCTACGTCGTGGGGCAGCGCCAGCGAGAAATCGGGCTGCGCGTGGCCCTGGGGGCTTCACGCGCCGACATCCGGAGACTGGTGCTGTCGCAAGGCATGCGCCCGGCAATCACCGGCGCCACGATCGGAGTGCTGATCGCGTTCGCAGCGGCGCGGACGATTCAGTCGATGCTGTTCGGCGTCACGTCGGCCGACCTCGTCGCCTACGGTGGAGCGATCGCGGTCATTGCAGCCAGCGCGTTTGTTGCTTGTCTACTGCCGGCCAATCGCGCCGCGCGGATTGAGCCCGCAGTGGCGCTGCGATTGGAGTGATGGCAACAGCCGCGGCAAGGGCCGGCGGCTCACCGGCCCGATTGCCCCGAACTCGCTGCTTTAGACTCTTGCCGCCGCGGCCGCCGCCTGCTGCGCCTGAAACTGCTGCCGGCGGGCAGTGAGGTGCGGCACGATGCCGAGCAAACGCTGCACCAGCATCAGCCGGCCGCGATGGTGCATCTCGTGCTCTTTGACGCCGAGCAGCATCTCGAAGCGTGTCTTTTCCGGCTGGAGCGGCGGGGGAAAGCCCACTCGCTCGGACAGCTGTTCGTCGGCGAGACCCTCGAGGAACCTGGCGAACGCGTCGCCGTTGGTCTTCAGCGCCTCGACGATCTGCGCCTTGGCGGTCAGCTCTTTCTCCATCGCGCCAGTGCGGCCCGAGTAGGCGCCGAAGTCGTCGAAGCTGAGGAACGACTTGTGATCGGTGCCGTGCATTTGCTGGTGCCACCACGTCGCGGCGGCGACGTGCGCGAGCTCCTCGCCCACGCTTCGGACATCGGCGGCGGCGCGATACGAGTACTTGTCCTCGGGAATGTCTTCGGCTACCTGAATCGTGTTTTGTCGGACCGTGCGGAACGAAGCAGCAAGCTCCTTGGCGCCGTAAATCATGTGGGACCTCCGAAAGAATTGGACTGCCCATTGTAATGACGGCCACGCCTGGTTGCCATCGTCCATTGGGCGGAGATCTCGATCGGACGAATGACGCGGCGCTGGGGCGCCGGCCTAGGTGGCCTGCTCGCGGCTGTTGAGCAGATCACGAACCCTTTGCGCGAGCGCTTCGGGCGTGAACGGCTTCGCCAGGAATCGCTCCGGATCGGCGAGAAGCTCGTTCGCATCTTCAATTTCGGCAAAACCCGAGATGTAGAGCACCTCGAACCCGGAAGCCATCCGCTCGAGCTCGGCGACGAGACGACGTCCGTCCATGTCCGGCATGACGACGTCGGTGATGATCAGGTGCGGCTGCAGGCCCTCGTCCATCAGCCGAATCGCGGCCTCCGGCCTGTCGGCCTCGACAATCGTATAACCGAGACGCTGCAGAATCGTCGTCGTCACTAGCCTGACAGTGTCGTCGTCTTCGACGACGAGGATCGTTTCGTGGCCGGCCAGCGTGCGGCTCTTGCGCTCTGTTTTCTTCGGCTCCGCGGCCGCGGTCGATACCGGGAAGAAGACCGTCATCGTCGTCCCCTGGCTGACGGCGCTGGCGACCTCGATGAAGCCGCCGGCTTGCTGCACCAGTCCGTAGACGGTTGCGAGCCCTAGCCCCGTGCCCTGGCCCAGGTGCTTGGTCGTGAAGAACGGCTCGAAGAGGTGCGACTGCACCTCTGTTGTCATCCCACACCCCGTGTCGCTGACCGCGAGGCTCACGTAGCTCGTGCCGACCGGCCTGCCCTGCGCCTGCGCCCGGCGCTCGTCGAGCGCGACGGGCGTCGTGGCAATCGCCAGCCGGCCACCTTGTGGCATCGCATCGCGCGCGTTGACGACGAGATTCATCAGCACCTGCGACAGCTGCGCAGGGTCGATCCGCACGAACGCCTCTCCGCTGGCGAAGCGTAGGTCCACCTCGATTCTGTCGCTGAGCAGCCGGCGTAACAGGCGCAGTTCCTGCCCGAGGAAGCGGTCGACTGCGACGGGGCGCGGCTCGTACGGATGCTTGCGGCTGAAGATTAGAAGCTTGCTCGTAAGCTCACGGGCCCGGTCGGCGGCGAGCGCGATCTCGGAGACCCGGCTGCGCAGCGCCCCGAGTGCCTCGGGTTCGTCGAGCAGCAGGTTGGCGTAGCCGGAGATGACGGTGAGCAGGTTGTTGAAGTCGTGCGCGACGCCGCCGGCGAGTCGCCCCACGGACTCCATCTTCTGCGCCTGCAGCAGCGCCCGCTGCAGCGACGCGCGTTCCTCCTCCGCTTTGCGGCGCTCCGAGACGTCGCGGATGATGCCCTGGACCAGCCGCTTGCCGTTGACGTCGATCGGGCTGAGCGTGATCTCCGTGTCGACGATGGTCCCGTCGGCGCGGAGATGCTTCGACGGAATGGACCAGCCCTTCGCGGTCTGCGCGTCGTGATCGGGCAAGGCGCGGGCGAGCTGGCCGTCGTCGAAGCCGTCGACCGCGGCCGAGAACGAGCCGATGGGCTTGCCGACGATCTCGTGCTTCGCGTGCCCGAACAGCGCGGCTGTGGCGTCGTTGCAGTCGATGACGCGACCGCCCTCCGTCACGATGATCGCGTCTCGGGCAGATTCGAAGAGCGCACGGAATCGCCGCTCGCTGTCGACGAGCTCCGCTTCTGCGCGACGCTGCGCGGTCAAGTCCTGAACCATGACGAGGCGCGCGGCGCGTCCGCCGAAATCGAGCGGGTGCGCGCTAACGAAGACATCCACGAGCTCGCCGCTCTTGCGGCGATGCCGCCAGGCCGAGGGCGTCAAGGCGTGCCCGGGAGACTCGCGCAACAGCTTGCTCAGAAGCGCCTGATCTTCGGGCGGGCGGATGTCGAGGATCGTCATCGACAGGAACTCGTCCTTCGAGTACCCATAGAACGCGAGCGCCGCGTCGTTGACGGCGAGAAACCTCATCGTCTCGTAGTCGAACACCCACATCGCCTGCGGATGCGCGTCGAAGAGCGTGCGATAGCGGGCCTCGCTCTCGCGCACCGCGTGCTCGACCTCCTTACGGCTCGAGATGTCGCGCGCCACCCCGTGCAGCGCCAGCGCCTTGCCCTGATCGTCGCGCACCAACGTCTGCTCACGCTCGAACCACCGCATGCGGCCATCGCGGTGGAAAGCGCGAAACTCGCCCGACGTACGCTCGTCGGCGAGCGCGTGCTCGAGGCCGGCGTCGTGCGGGTGGACGATGCGCCGCCAGATCCCGGGATTCGTGTAGAACTCCTCGGGCGTATATCCGAGCAGCGGCAGTGACGATGGACTCACATAGACGTATCCCGGCGGGTCGAGACGATAGACCAATACCAGGCTGGGTGAGGCGTCGGCAACACGCCGGAACAAAGCCGAATCGGACGGCGTCAACGGCAGCGGCTCGGGCACGATGTCATGCACCGGCGAGACGGGCGCGCGCCTGATTCGAGGCGAAAAGGCGCACCACGGTCGTCGCGGCGGGGCAGTCCTGACGGGAAAGCTGGGAAGCCACGTGTATCTGCTGGTGTCGAGCTCAGGTGAGCAAAACAGGTGCCGTCTCGCGACGGGTGCGGGAGCGGCCTGGAGGACGTGCGGCGGACGTAAGAGTGAGTACGTGAAAGGGGCCGGTCACGATTCCTCGCGCCGGCCCAGTCAATCGAACCGTTCGGAGCGATTACGGCTGCTGAATCGTCGTCTCGCGGCCGGTCCCGGGCACCGACTGAACACCGGCGTAATAGAGGCTGTTGAACAGGAACTTGAACGTGCCGTGCGGCTGCGCGCGGAACGCGATCTCGGGGCCGAAGAGCAGCACCTTGCCCTTGCCGAGCGCCGCTTCGATCGCCGCCGCGCCGTTCTCGAGATAGTGCTGACCCCACGCCCATCCCGATCGCAGCGGGGTCCTGTTGTCGAACCACGCCACCGGTTTCACGCCGCGCAGCGTCGCGTCGGGCTTGATTTCCATCACCGGGCTGTTGTCGAAGAACACATCGACCTGCTTCTCGAGGCCGTAGGCGAGCGGGTTCGTATTGTCCACGGCCACGCGCAGGATCGAGCCGGGAACATAGAACTTGGTGGTGGGCAGAGGTCGCTCTGTCCCGTTCTCCTGCGTTTCGACGAGATGGTCGTCAATCGGCAGCCCGAGATGATGGCCAAGCACTGCTGATCCGCCAAAGGCGACAAGCGTGCCTCCTTCTTCGGCGAAGCGCTTCAACTGCGGAATGGTGGTCTTGATGGTTACGCGACCGAGATGTGACCGGTACTCGGCCGGGGTGTCCTCCGAGCGTGGCTGTCCGCCGCCGAAGCCGCCGCCGCCGCCCTCGCTTTCGGGGATACCGCCATCGGGGAACAGCAGCACGTCGTACTTCGCGCGAAGATTGCCGGCATCGAGCGCTTGCGGAAACACGACCTCGAACGGAAACTCGAACTGCTCGAGCAGCCAACGCACGTGCCCGGACGGCATCGAGCCGCCGTACTGATCCCAGAGACCAATCCGCACCGGCTGCAGCTTCATCAGCGCAGACGTCGGCCGCGCGGCGACAGCTGTGAATGTCAGGCCGAGATCGTTGGCCGCCGCCTTGAGAATCGGCAGCGTGGACGGCTTCGCAGCGATGAAGATCACACCGGTGCCGTTCGTCGACTGCCACGCGCGATCGCGAACCCAGTAGACTTCTTCGTTCGCCTTGAGCAGCCGGTTGACGGCGATCACCGCGTCGTTGACGGAGTGCGACACGACGTAGCCCGCCGCGTTGGCGGTTTCGAGGACGGCGCCGGGCGCGGGTTTGATCACGTCGGGAATGCGGGCCGTCGGCGCCTCGAAGGCATCGAGAATGCGATCGAACTTGACGCCCATCTGGAACGCCAGCGTCCAGCCGGCGTTGTCGTAGGGCGGCAAGGGCGGACCGCCGGGATAGGCGAAGTCGTTGGGATGGTCCTGCGGCTCGAAGAGGTCGAGCACGTGCGGACGGAACGCCTGCGCGGTGCGCACCACGTAGGAGCCTGCGGGATACTGCGTGGCTCCCACCGTGAAGGCCGCCGTGGCCCGTTCGACGGTGACCCCCGCCTTGATCAGCGCGTTCATGAACTTGGTCGCGGTGAGAAAGTCCGGCTGGTTGGACGGCAGGATGTAGGCGCGCGGATCGCGCCACTCCGACCTGCGCAGCATCTCGTAGTACTTCATCGGCACGGTTTGACCGCCGCGGCCGCCCTGCGCCCCAGCCGCCGGCGCTTCCTTCGCCGCCGCCGCCTTGATCTCCGCCACGTAGCGCGGGTAGGTGGTCCACGTGTCCTTCTGTCCGCGCTGAATCGCGTTGCGCCCCATCACGTAAATGTTGAAGAGCAGCGTCTCGCGATAGCGCTGCGCGAAATCCAGTACCGCATAGTTGGCGGTGAGCGAGTATTCGATTGACGAACGGAAGTGCCACGTCTGAGGCGCAATCGGGAACGGGTAGTCGCCCTTGCCGAGTTGGCGATCGGGAATGAACGGAATCTCGACCGGCGTCGGATTCCCGATGCTCTCGGTGAGCAGCCCGACCTGATTGTGGAAGTAGGCCATCGTCCGCAGCCCGCCGTTCCACCAGGTCGAGTAGTTCGCACCCGAACGCGTCGTCACGCCCGGCTTGCCCTCGGCGTCGAAGCGCGCGTGCATCGCAGCGCCGACCTGATCCAGCGTGTTGACGACGAGCGGGTCGTAGACGTAGTTGAACGGATCGCGGAAAGGCGGCGAGAACATC
This sequence comes from uncultured Acidobacteriota bacterium, assembly GCA_963807105.1. Lineage (GTDB taxonomy): Bacteria > Acidobacteriota > Vicinamibacteria > Vicinamibacterales > UBA2999 > DASPWV01. The sequence goes on from CAWEAM010000006.1 coordinate 593,998, forward strand.
ACCGTGCCAGCAGGACCGGTCTGGTGATGGTTGTACATGATCTGCGGGAACCACTCGCGATAGAGCACGCGATTCATGTTCGTGGATTCCGGCTGATTCATGGCGTAGAAGTCACGGTTGTTGTCGTGCCCGACGTACTTCTGGTAGAGACGCGGCAGGCCGCTGGTGCTGCGCTGCTTCGGATCGGGATTGCGCATGTACCAGTCCGACACGAGCTCCATGCCGTCGGGATTGGCGTGCGCCGCCAGGATGATCACGTCGCGCAGGATGCGCAGCGTCTCTTCGTCGTTCTTGCTCGCAAACTGGAAGATCGTTTCGATCAGCTGCTGCGCGCCGAGGACCTCGGTGGCGTGGAGGCCACCGTCGATCCAGACGACGGCCTTGCCTTCTTTGGCGAGCGCGCGCGCCTGATCGTCGGTGAGCCCTTCGGCGAGCGACAACCGGCGCGAGATGTCCTTGTAGCGGGCGAGATTCTTGAAGTTCTCCGGCGCGGTGATGATCGCCATCAGCTGCTCGCGGCCTTCGGCGGTCTTGCCGATGCTCAGCACCTGCATGCGATCGGATTCCTTGTCGAGCTGCCGAACGTATTCGGTGAACTTCGTGTAGTTCGGCAGGACGTAGTCGGCGCCGATGTTGTGGCCGAACAACTGTTTGGGCGTGGTGACCTTGGGCGCGGGGCCCTGCGCGTAGGGCGCGGCGATGAGCGCAAAGGTCAGCAGGACGAGTGCGATCGAACGGCTTTTCGGGCGCATGCGGTGTCCTCGACTGCAGGAACGGGCGAAAGAACAACTCTACCGCGAAAATCGAGCCAGTGCGCCCCTGGAGCGCCACTGGTGAGCGTCACGTTCAACCGGCTCACTACAGCGTTCGCCAGGGTTATCATTCGCGGCTCAGGGGGTCACTATGCGCCTTGCCATCCTCGTTCTCACCGTTGCCATCAGCGTCGTCCTTTCGGGTCAAGCTCCGGAGTTCGATGTCCTCATCAGCAACGCGCAAGTTCTCGATGGCACCGGCGCCGCACCGATCCGTGCCGACGTTGCGACCAGCGGCGATCGCATCGCCGCGGTGGGCGCGCTCGCGGGTCGCGGCGCGCGCCGGGTCATCGATGCGTCGGGTCTGATGCTGGCGCCCGGCTTTATCGATCTGCACACGCACTCAGAGGGTCCGCTCCTCGCGGATGGCACAGCACAGAGCAAAGTGCGTCAGGGCGTGACGCTCGACATCATGGGCGAGAGCACGTCGGTCGCGCCGCGCGATGGTCTGCCAACGCGAGTCGATGGCGATCTGGTGCAGCCCGATTGGACGACGTTCACAGGCTACTTCGAACGGCTTGAACGCCAGGGCATCTCGATGAACGCGATCTCGCATGTCTCCTCCGAGCAGGTGCGCCGCGTCGTGCTTGGCTACGAGACACGGGCGGCGACACCTCAGGAACTCCAGCGCATGAAGGAGCTCGTGGCGCGGTCGATGGAGGAGGGGGCGTGGGGTCTCGTCACCCGCTTCGAGAGCGGCGGCCCGGCGCATCCGGAAGAGATCATCGAGCTCGCCAAAGTCGTCGCTCGCTATGGTGGCAACTACACGTCACACACCGGCAGCGAAGGGTTCGAGCAGACCAAGGAGATCGACTTCGCCATCCGCGTGGCGCAGGAAGCGAAGATCCCGGTCCACATCTTTCACTTCAAGATTCGCGCAAAGGACAACTGGGGGACCATCTCGCGGTACATCAAGCAGATCGAAGCCGCACGATCGCGCGGGCTCGACATCACCGCGAATCAGTACCCCTACACGGCGATGTTCCACGGCTGGAGCGCTTTCTTCCCGCTTTGGATTCGCGAGGGCGGCCCCGACAAGTTCGCCGAGCGGCTGAAGGATCCCGCCGTGCGGGCCCGCCTGAAAACGGACAAGGACTTCATCACCTGGGCCAAGGAGCACGGCTGGTGGGACGGCATCGTCCTGGCGCGTGCCCGCACCGAGAAAAACCGGCAGTACGAAGGCAAGCGCATCGCCCAGATCGCGCGCATGCGCGGCCAGGAAGATCCGATGGATACGTGCATCGACCTGATGGCGGAAGAAGGCGGGAATATCAGCGGCATCTTCCACACGATGTCGGAGGAGGACGTGCGTACGGTGATGAAGTTGCGGTGGGTGTCGATTGCCAGCGACGGCTCAGCGATCAACCTCGACGCGCCGGGTGTGCCGCATCCGCGCAACTACTCGACCAACGTCCGGGTCCTGGGGCACTACGCGCGCGATGAGAAAGTGCTCGGCCTCGCCGACGCCGTGCGCAAGATGACGTCACTGCCCGCCGCCATCCTGGGCTTGAAGGACCGCGGCCAGATCAAGGAGGGTTTCGCGGCGGACATCGCTGTGTTCGACCCGCAGCGGGTTCGTGAGACCAATTCGTTCGAGCAGCCGAAATCGTACGCCGAAGGCGTGTCGTACGTCCTCGTCAACGGCGTGCTCGTGATCGACAAAGGACAACACACCGCCGCCAAGCCAGGCAAAGTGTTGCGAGGGCGTGGCTTCAAGGCGAGTGGCACCAAGCCAACTTCCGGAGTGGACTGAGAAGCGCGCCGTCGATGTCGCCTGACGCGCTCGCGACGAATGGCTTCACCAGAGTATGATCGAGTGCTCCGGTCAGGACCGGTCCTCGAAGCTGGCGAGGGCGGCGTCCAGCGAGTCGTAGATCTCGAACACGGTTCCGAGGCGCGTCAGTGACAGCATCTCCACGAGCCGCTTGCTGGGGCTCGCGAGCTTGAGGCGCGCTCCTTCTCGTTTGGCGCGAATCTGACTCGCCACGAGGACGCCGAGCGCGGCGCTGTCCACGTGGGTCAGCTCGGCCATATCGAGCACCATCTGCTTGCGAGGCGAAGTGAACAGCTGCCCGATTGCCTTTCGGATGGTGTCGGCGTCCTGTTGCACGGCCCGGCCGGAGAGGGCGACGACATCGACGTCGCCGACGGGATACTCGCGAAGCTGCATCGAACCGGGAGATTGTACTCGGGACAGTTCCTCGTGCGGAGGCGCCCATGAATCGTGATGAAATCGTCGCGCTGTTTGCACGCAGAGATGAGCACTGGCGGCAACGTGACTCCGCCGCGCTTGCTGCCGACTTCACCGATGATGCCCTCGCCGAGAGCCCGATGCAGGGCAAGCTCGCAGGCGCGGCGCGCATTCGAGAAGTCTACGAGCAGTGGTTCACAGCGTTTCCCGACGTGCTCTTCAAGACCGACGACCTGTTTGTTGACGGCGCCCGGGTCGTCCAATTCTTCACCATCAGCGGCACGCAGACGCGGCCCTTCGGAGGGCTCGGCGCGACCGGCCGCAAGTTCCAGGTGACCGGCGTCTCGGTAAGCACGTTGAGCGAGAGCGGCCGCATCACGCACGAGCGTCGCGTCTACGACGTGACCAGCATGCTCGTCCAGCTGGGCGCGCTGCGGGCAAAGCCGATCGACGAGCTCGACGTTACGCGGTTGCCGTCGCGAGTGCCGAAAGGGTAATCCTCCGCCCACCTCGTCCGCGTCTATTGCCGAATTGCGGATCATGGCTGCGCAGCTCGTCCAAATCCGTTTCACCCGGCGAGCGACGCAACGGTCTTTTCCACCAGCCGCAGGAAGGCGTCGATCGTCTTCTCGAGATGCGGCTCGGGCGTGTCTTCCTCCTTGCAGTGCGACAGGCCGGCCGACGAGTAGGCGAACATCATCACCGTGGGCATGTGCGGCACCATTTCCGCGGCGTCGTGCAGCGGGCCCGACGGGAGACGCGGCGCGTCGCCCGTGATCTCCCGGACGGCGTCTGCGCACAGCTCGATCAGAGCCGGATCGAACGGGCGCGGGTCGATGCTCCAGAGCCGGCGCCATTCGACAGTCACCTTGTTCTCGGATGCGGCCAGCCACGAAGCGGCGCGCGCGTCGGCCAACATTTGCGCGAGCACTCTCGAGTCGAGCGCCCGCTGGTCCAGTGAGATCTCGCATACGCCAGGCACCGCGGTCACGATGCCGGGCTCGACCCGAATCGTCCCGACCGTGCAGGCGACGCGCGCATCGGCGGTGGTGTAGCGGCGCGCGATCTCGCGAAACGCCAATGCGCTCTGCGCGGCGGCGAGAAACGCGTCGCGCCGCAACTCGGTCGGCGTCGAGCCCGAATGCGCGGCCTGCCCGACGAAGCGCAGCACGTGCCGTTCGACGCCAAACGTGCCGAGCACCACGCCGGTCGGCTTGTTCATCGACTCGAGCACCGGGCCCTGCTCGATGTGCAGCTCGAGATACGCGCCGGCATCGATCTGTTCGAGCGAGCGACGGGCGTCGACCATGCGATCGAGGTCGACGCTGTTTTCTCGCAGTGCGTCCACGAGGCGTGTGCCTTCCTTGTCCGTCAGTCCGCGCACGTCATCCGGGTTCAGGCTGCCGCTTGCTGCAGACGATCCCAGGAGACTCCGGCCAAAACGCGCGCCTTCTTCATCGGCCCAGTCGACGAGCGTCAGCGTCACGGGCGGCCGGCGATCCTTGAACGTTCGCAGCGCTTCGAACGACGCCGTGACGCCGAGCGCACCATCCAGCCAGCCGCCGTTGGGCACCGAGTCGAGGTGACCGCCGAGAATGATCGTACGGGCGGATGCGCCGGGCAGTGTGAACCAGCTGTTACCCGCCGCGTCGATGGCGTGCTGGAGATTGAGAGGCGCAGCCTTGCTCGCGAGCCACTCGCGCGCGCTCCGCCACACCGGGCCCCACGCCAGACGCTGGGCGCCGTCGCTCGTCGACGTGAGCGCGGCAAGCTCGCGCAGGTTGGCGATGACGTCGCGTGCGCTCATGTGACTGCGCGGATTATAGTCGCGCGAGTCACGCGCAGGTCAGACGAGGACGGCGGCGCCGACGCTCTCGAGCGCCTGTTCTTCCGACTCGTAGCAGTCGAGCGCCATTGACAGTCTCGTGACCACCAGGAGCTCTCGCACTCTCCGCCCGGGCTGCGCCAGGGCGATCGTCGCGCCGTTGCGGCACGCCCTCGAGTGACACGTCACGAAGCCGCCAAGGCCCGAGCTGTCGATGTCGGTGAGGTGCGAAAGATCGAACACGATGTGGCGTTCGCCGCGAAGGATCAGCTCAATGACTTTTCGTCTGAGCTGGCCGCGATCATCCGGCGTCGTGAATTTCCCGATGAGCTCCAGGATTGCCACGTCGGCGACGCGACGTTCACTCAGTTCCATGCCCGCCTCCGTCCGCCCACGTCTGGATTGACGGAGAGGAAGAGCCGGCCGATGTTTCAGCGAGGTAAAACTGCAGCGGTATGGGGAACCGTCGAACCGGAATCAGTGTCTGCTGGAAAGCTCGAGATGATTGAGCGTGAGCTGGCGGACCGGGCTCGTCACGATGATGTCGCCCTCGATGTGCAGTTCCATTCCAAACCCGGCATAAATGCCCCGCAGTTTAAGGAAACTCCCGCCCAGCGAGCAACCAGCCAGGTGCGCCTCGCGCCAGTCGGGAAAGAACTGACCGCCCCGGATCTCTGACCCGTCCCGTGCTGCCGTCGAGCACGACGATTTCGTAGACGTGGTTGCGCGTGATAACCGTAAGCGGTTGAAAAGATTGGAGCTCGTCGATCTGACAGCCGTCGGTCCAGTCGAAGCTCGACCAGGTATCGAGCACCGCGATGCTCGGGACGACGGTGCCCGTCTGTGAGTCGGATGATGAACGCCAAGATGACTGCGAACGCATGATGCGCTCCGAGACTGCAATCCGCGTTCCGGGGTGACGGCGCACGAGGCTCCGATTATAAATGACGACGGCCGCTCGTGTCAGAATTCCTGCCGCACATCAGAAACCATGAAATCCCTTTATATCGCCGCACGCTTGCTGCACCTCCTCTCGATTCCCGGGGTCTCGGGCTACGAGCAGGCGGTTCGCGAGGGCGTCGAGCTCTCGCTGCCGCTCAACGCCCGCGTTCGCGCCGACAGCATGGGCAACATCGTGCTGCGTACGGGCAGCGGCTCGCCCCACACCCTCATTGTCGCGCCGCTCGACGAAATTGGGCTGGTCGTGTCCGCTATCACGCCCGAAGGATATCTGCGAGCGCACCGGCACACGACGGCGCCCGGACCGCGGCTGTCCACTCAGTATCTCGTCGGCCAGCCAGTCGAGATCCGGACATCGTCGGGTCGGGTGATTGCCGGGGTGACCGCCACTCCGTCCACGCACTTGCGTGCGTTCCGGAACGCGCAAGACGACGCGCGGATTCAGAATCTCGACGACTTGTGGATCGACATTGGAGCCGACTCCGTGTCGGCGGTCGACAAGCTCGGCATCCGGATGCTGGACCCGATTTCGTTGAGGGAGCGCGCGATCACGCTGGCCGACGGCCGCGTCAGCGGCGTCGGGGCGTCGGGCCGGGCCGCCGCGCTTGCGCTCGTCGAACTGGCGGCGAGGCGGCAACCCGGTCCGCAGCCGCCGGGCATGATCAGCATCGTGTGGGTGGTGCAATCTGAGTACGGCCAACGCGGACTGGAGCGCGTCGTGGCGACAGCGCGCCCCGATCGCGTGATTCTGCTCACTGCCGCCGGCGATCCGGCAGGTGATCCGAACGGCGCCATCGGTCGGCTCGGCGCCGGTCCGGTCATCGCTGGCGAGAGCGACGCGCTGCTCGAAGCGGCCAAACGGGACGGCATCGCCGTGCAGACGGCGCCGCAGCCTCGCCGCGCCACGGGCGTCCCCGAAGGCGTCGCGCTGCACGTTGCGTCGCTGCCGGCGCTCTTCGCGCAGACGCCCGTCGAAACGGTCGATGCGCGTGATGTCGACGCGTTGGCGCAGCTCCTGGCAAGCGCTGTCGGCTTTGGCAAGCTGGCCGAGCCGAGCGAGAGTCCTGGAAGCGAGCCCCCCGGTTCGCCTCGGGGACCTGCGGGCGGGACCGAGACGCCGCCGCTCGCGACGGGCGCTGGCGACTCCGCGTTCGAGACGCTCGGCGCGCTGATCGAGACCTACGGTGTATCGGGACACGAAGGGCCGGTGCGCGAGAGAGTTCTCGAACGACTGCCCAAGTGGGCCAAGCCTCGCGTGGACGCGAAAGGAAACCTTCGTGTCACCGTTGGGCCGGACACCGGCAAGAAGCTGGCGTTCGTCGCGCACCTGGACGAAGTCGGCTTCGAGATCACCGGCCTCGACGCCGACGGCCGCGCCACGATCCGTACGCGCGGCGGCATGTACTTGTCGATCTACGAGGCCCATCCGGTTGTCGTGCTCACGCCGGGCGGCATGGTCCCGGCGATTCTGACGCCGCGCCGCGGGTATCCCACCGCGACTGCGTCGCAACCCCAAGCGGAGCAGCTGACGCTCTTCTTCGGCACTGGCAGCGCGGAGGCGACGCGCGCGCTCGGTGTCGCCGAAGGGCAGAGCGCGACAGTGCGCAAGCGCTTCGTTCCGCTCGCCAACGGCCGCGCGACGGGCCGCGCCATGGACGATCGCAACGGGTGCAGCGCCTTGCTGCTGGCGCTCTCGAAGATCGATCCCGCCAGGCTCACCAGCGAGGTGACGTTCGTCTGGGCGGTCGAGGAGGAAACCGGGCTCGCCGGCGCCGCGTTCGTCGCCAACGAGCTCGTGCCGCACACGGCCTTTGCCGTGGACACCTTCGTGTCGAGCGACACACCGCTCGACACACAGCGGATTGCCGGCGCGAAGCTGGGACACGGCGCCGTGCTGCGCGGGCTCGACAGCCGGACGATAGTGCAGCCGGGGATCATCGATCGGATCGTGGGAATCGCCAAGGCGCGAAAGGTCGCACTGCAGATTGGCGTTACCAGCGGCGGCACTGACGCGTCGGCGTTCAGCGCGGGGGGCGCCATCGACGTCGGGCTGTCGTGGCCGGGGCGCTACTCGCACTCGCCGGTCGAAGTCATGGACCGCCGCGATCTCGAGTCGCTCGTCGATCTCATCGTCGCGCTGTCGCTCGACTACTGATGCCAACCCTTGCGCCCTACGGCACTTGGCAATCACCGCTCACCGCGGCGCGCGTGACCGCCGGCTCGCTGCGCTTCGATCACATCGTGCTCGACGCCGGCGCGGTGTACTGGATCGAGGGGCGCGCTTCCGAAGGCGGGCGAAGCGTGATCGTGCGCCGCACGGCCCAGGGGCGCGTCGAAGAAGTCACACAGCCGGGGTTCAACGCGCGATCGCGCGTACACGAGTATGGCGGCGCGCCGTACTGCGTCCACCGCGGAACGGTCTTCTTCTCGAACTTCGCGGATCAGCGTGTCTATCGCCAGGCCGGCGCGGGCGCACCGGTCCCGATGACGCAGGAAGGTCGCTTCTATGCCGACCCTTGCGTCGATGTGCGACGCGAGCGGCTGCTCCTGGTGCGCGAGGATCACTCCCGCGGCGGGCCCGAGCCGATCAACACGATCGTCTCGCTGGCGCTGGACGGATCGCACGAGGCGGTGATCGCGTCGGGCGCCGACTTCTATTCGGATCCGATCGTCAGTCCCGACGGCCGGCACGTCGCATGGCTGCAGTGGCGCCACCCGAACATGCCCTGGGATGCGACGGAACTGTGGATCGCGGAAGTCGCGGCGGACGGATCGCTGGGCGCCTCCACGAAAGTTGCCGGTGCGCCCGCCGAGTCGATCTTTCAGCCACAATGGTCGCCCGACGGCGACTTGTATTTCGTCTCCGACCGCACCGACTGGTGGAATCTCTACCGCACCGATCGCGCGCGACCGTCGGAGCATCACGCTGTGTGCGCCATGCCTGCGGAGTTCGGTAAACCGCAGTGGACATTCAGCGCGGCGACCTACGCGTTTACAGGGCACCGTCAACTCGCGGCGTCATACACGGTAGACGGGCGCTGGACGCTCTCGCTGATTGAGGTGGATCGCGGATCGTTCGAGCCGCTGGATCTCGCGCTCGAGCCGGTTGAATCGGTCCAAGGCAGCGCTGACGCGGTCTACTTCATTGGCGCGTCGCCTACCGATGCGCCGGTCATCGCTCGAGTGGACCTGGACGATCGTCAGCTGGAGATTCTCCGCTCGTCGACGAGCGACCCGATCGATCCCGGTTGGATTTCGGTTCCGTCCGCAATCACGTTTCAATCGGAGGACCGTGACGTCCATGCGTTTCACTACGCGCCGGTCAATCCCGATTTTGTCGCGCCGCCGGCCGATCGGCCGCCGCTCCTCGTGCTGAGTCACGGTGGGCCGACCGATGCGGCCAAAGACATCTTCGACGGCCGCATTCAGTTCTGGACGAGCCGTGGCTTCGCGGTTCTCGACGTCAACTACGGCGGCAGCTCGGGCTTCGGCCGTGCATATCGCGAGCGCCTGAACGGGCAGTGGGGTGTCGTGGACGTCGCCGATTGCGTGAATGCCGCCAGACACCTCGCCGCCGCGGGCAAGGCCGATCCGGCGCGTCTGATCATCCGCGGCGGAAGCGCCGGTGGGTACACCACGCTCGCGGCGCTGACCTTTCACGACACGTTCCGCGCCGGCGCGAGCTATTACGGCATCAGCGACATCGAGGTGCTGGCGCGCGACACGCACAAGTTCGAGTCGCGATATCTGGACTCGTTGATCGGACCGTATCCGGCGGCGAGGGGCGTGTATGCGGCGCGATCGCCGATTCACTTCACCGATCGCCTCTCGTGTCCGCTCATTCTCTTTCAGGGGCTCGAGGACAAGGTGGTGCCGCCGAATCAGTCCGAGATGATGGCCGACGCAGTGCGGCGCAAGGGTCTTCCCGTGGCATACGTCGCGTTCGCCGGTGAGCAGCACGGGTTTCGCAAAGCAGAGACAATCGTGCGCAGCCTGGAAGCGGAGTTGTTTTTCTACGGCGCCGTCTTCGGCTTTCAGGTAGCCGACCAGATTGAACCGGTCACCATCGACAATCTGCGCTAAGCTGCAAAACAGAAGGTAACGCTGCGCCGATGATCGTCGAGCGCTTCTTCGAGCCGCTGCTCGCGCAAACGAGCTATCTCATTGGCTGCGCCACGAGCGGCGAAGCGCTGGTCATCGATCCGCACCGCGACGCCGACCTCTACGTCACCGCGGCGGAGCAGGATCACTTCGAGATCGCCTATGTTACCGAGACGCACGTCCACGCCGACTTTCTCTCGGGCACGCGCGAGCCGCCGGCGCGCACCGGCGCGACGACGCTGCTTTCGGACGAAGGCCCTGCCGACTGGAAATGTCTTTTCGGCAATGAGGGGCGGCTGCTCCGCAGCGGCGATCGGATCACCATGGGCCGCGTTCACATAGACGTCGTGCACACGCCCGGATTCGAGCACGTGAGCAACCTGACGGGCGGCCTGCAGGCGTGGCTGGACGAGGGCCGGCCGATGATGAGTGCGCGATAGGCGAACCAGCGTGACGAACCGTTTGTCCTTGAGGTATCACTACTGCCGTGAAAAAACTCCTCGTCGGCTGTCTGGTCATCGTCATCCTCGGCGCGGTGGCATTGGGTGTGGGCGCGTACTTTCTCTATCGCGCCGCCAGCCCCGTGGTCCAGAGCGCGCGTGACTACCTGGAACGGTTCGGTCAGCTGGGCGAGCTCGAGAAGCAGATTCGGAACACCGCGACCTATCGCGCGCCGGCGAACGGCGGGCTGTCGAAAGAGCAGGTCGAGCGCTTCGTCCGGGTGCAGCAGCAGGTGAGAACGTCGCTCGGCCAGCGGATGGACGAGATCGAGGCTAAGTACAAGCATTTGAAAGTCAACGCGGAGACAAAGACGGAACCGTCGTTCGCCGAGGTGTTTTCGGCGTTGGGCGACCTCGCCAACGTCGTCGTCGATGCCAGGCGGTTGCAGGTGAACGCGCTCAACCAGGAGAACTTCTCGTCGGCCGAGTACACATGGGTTCGGTCGCGCGTGTATCAGGCGGCCGGGGTGGAGATGGCGAGCGTCATCGATTTTCAGCAGATCGCCGAGGCCGCTCGCCGCGGCACCGGAATCGAAAGCCTCGGCGTGCCGGAGGCGCCTTCGATCGACGTGCCTGCGAAGAACCGCGAGCTGGTGAAGCCGTACATGGACCGCATGGACCAGTGGCTGCCACTGGCGTTTTTCGGCTTGTAGGCAGTTCGGCGAGATTGCGGCGGGTCTCGCCAAGCCGATCACGATGGAGACACTGCAGCGCGAGATTCGCCGGTATCTGCCTATTGCCGATTGATCCGTAAAGCGCCGTTGGTAGTGCGCACGCGCACTGGAGAGCCGCCGGCGCCGAGCGTCGCGGAAATCCCGCGGCGCTGCGACAGCTCGCCCTGGACCGTAATTGGATATTCCGTGCGGAACCCGCCGTTGAACGTGCGCGTCTCCAGCTCCGCGTTGTAACCGTCGGGGATCGATAGGGTCACGCCGCCGTTGGTCGTCTCGACGTCGATGCCTTCGCCGTCCCAGCGCTGGCCGCTGAGCACGACGCTGAGCCCGCCGTTGTGCGTCTGGCCGCGCACCATACCGCCGAGCTCGGACAGGCGCACGCCGCCATTCCTGGTCTCGAACCGGATGTTGCCGCTCACGCCCTCAATCGTGATGCCGCCGTTGTTGGCGCGCAGCTGGAGGTCGTTCTTCCGCGGCACGCTGATGCGGTAGCTGACCGACCACCACTCGCGGCGGTTCGTTTCCGGACCGCTTGCGCTCACCTGGCCGCCGCCGGCGACGAGCTGCACGCTCTGCGCGAGCTCGCGCGCGCGGGCCTCGTCGCGGGCGTTGGTCTGAACGATGGCCTGCACGCGGATGGAATTCTGATCCCATCCCATTACGCGGATGCCGCCGTTGTTGCCGGCGTCAACCGTGAGCGGTCCCGCGGCAATCGATTCCTCGCGCACCTCGCAGTGCCGGTAATAGTCGTCGTCCCTCCCCTGGTCCCTGCAGGGGTCGTCGTCGAAGCGGGTCTGTCCGGCGACTGGCACCGCGATTATTAACGCTGCGGCAACGGCAGTGAAAATGGAGCGAAGGTTCATGGACTCTCCTCTACGCCTTCCTTGGACGAGGAGAGCCGCCGCGACGTTGGTTCAGGCGTTTCCGGTTTCGACCGGACGCCTGGGCTCGGCCGACCATTCGCTCCACGAGCCGGGAAACAGGCGCGCGCCGGGCAGGCCGGCGTGTGCGAGTGCGAGCAGGTTGTGGCAGGCGGTGACGCCTGAGCCGCAATACATCACCACATCCCGAACGTCGGTCGAGCCCAAGACCGAGCGCCACTCGGCACGGATCTCTTCTGGCGACTTGAACGTCCTCTCGCTGGTGAGGTTGTGCTGATAGAACCGATTCCTCGCGCCTGGAATGTGGCCGGCGACCTTGTCGAGCGTTTCATTTTCGCCGCGGTACCGCTCTTCTGCTCGCGCGTCCACGAGCACTAGCGACGGATCGCCCAGGCCAGCGGCGACGGCGTCAACTCCCAGTCGCCAGTCCTCACGCGGTTTTCCGGTGAACGTTCGCGCCGGGCCGCGCTCCTCGCCCTCGCGGACGGCGCCGCCTTCACGCACCCAGCGCGCGAGGCCTCCGTCGAGCACAGCGACCGCGTCGTGCCCCATGAAGCGCAGCATCCACCAGAGTCGGGCCGCGTACATCGCGTTGTCGGCGTCGTAGACCACGACTTGCATATCGGGCGCGATTCCCAGCGCGCCGAAGCGCTCCCGCATTTGCGCCACGGTTGGCAGCGGATGACGCCCATTGCCCCCGGTCTTCTCGCCCGAGAGATCGCGATCGAGGTGCGCGTATCGCGCGCCGGGAATGTGGCCTTCGCGATACTGGCGCTCACCCTTCGCGGGATCGGCGAGGTCGAAGCGCGTATCGACGATCACCCACGACGGATCGGTGAGGTGCGCGGCCAGGGTTTTCGGGTCGATTAGTGTGTTGAACATTGCTTTATCTCAGCGCTGCGGCGAGTTGATGCAGGAAGAGCCCGACATCGGTGACAATGCCAACCGTCTGCGTCGATCCGCGATCGGATAGTTTCGTCACGACTGCCGGGTTGATGTCGACGCAGACGACCTTGACCCACGACGGCAGCATGTTGCCGACACCGATGCTGTGCAGCATCGACGAGAGCATGACGACGACTTCGACGCCGGCCAGCGCCGCGGCGTAGGCGTCCTGCGCGCGCTCCAGGTCCATCATCGTCTCGGGTAGCGGGCCGTCGTCGCGGATCGAGCCGGCGAGCACGTACTTCACACCGTGCGCGTGACAGGTGTGCATGATGCCGGAGGTCAGGACGCCGCTTTCTACCGCGCGCGCCACGCCGCCGGCGCGACGGATGGTGTTGATGGCGCGCATGTGATTGCGATGGCCGTGCTCGACGGGATGGCCTGTGCGTAGGTCAATCCCGAGCGAGGTGCCAGAGAGCGCACACTCGATATCGTGCACCGCCAGCGCGTTGCCCGACAGCAGTACGTCGACATAGCCGCCGCGCACGAGCTCGCAGAAGTATTCGGTGCCGCCGGTGTGGACGACGACCGGGCCGGCGACGAATGCGATTCGCCCGCCGTGGCCGCGCGCCTCGCGCAGCATCTCGGCGACCCGCGCGACGGCGGTCTCGACGCGCCGCTCGGACGAGACCTCGTTACTCATGAATCCGAACGACGGCTTGTCGCGCGACTGCACATCCGGCATCACGCGCACGCCATGCATGCCGCAGACGATGCGATCGCCGCGCCGCAGGTCGCGCAGCTTACGGCAGGTGAGCCGGTTGTCGCCGACGACGACGGCAGCGTCCATCCGCTGATCCTCCACGGCGACCCACTCGCCGTTGAGGCGTACGTCGGTGCGATGGTTGGTCGTGGAGTAGAAGTCCTCGGGCGCCGCGCCGTCCATGTCCGCGACGCGCACGAGCGCGTCGGGGGCGCCGCCGACGTAACAGCCGTAGGGCGAGAGCTTCTCGAGCAGGTTCTCGAGCAGGCCCGGCGAGTCGGCATGCAGGCGCAGCCTGAGCTGCGACGCGTCGGCGTTGGTGCGGCCGACGTCGAAGCTCAATATCTCGTAACTGGCGTCGTTCTCGACGATGGTGGTGAGAATCGCCTGGAGGTCGCCCGAGTCAATCAGGTGACCCCGGGCTTCGACGGTTTCGGACGGCATGGCTGGCGGGCTGGGAACGAAGAACAGAGAACGAACAACGGCGGGGCTGAAAGCCCCGCCACTACGCCACTGGCAAAGCGCTACACCGCTGCTGCACTGTACACCGCGATCTGCCGCACCGTGCCAAGTGCCAAGCACCCAGACTCAGCACCAGCACCCTAGGCACCGAAGGCACCTGAGGCACCCACCAGCTCGTCGTCCGTCCTTCCGTCTTAGCCCCGCACGCCGGTTTCGAGCGCGCGGATGCGGGCTTCGAGCGGCGGATGCGTCGAAATGAGCGCCAGCCAGCCGCGCGTCCCGTTGATCTTGAGCGTGGCGAGCGCCGGCTCGCTGTTGTCCACCAACTGACGGGCGTCGGTCAGCCGGCGCAGCGCGGCGATCATGTTGCCTTTGCCGGCGAGCGCGGCGCCGCCCGCGTCGGCGCGGAACTCGCGTGCGCGAGAGAACCACGTGACCACCATCATCCCGATGATGCCGAAGACGATCTCGAGGGCGATCATCACGACGAAGCTGATGAAGTAGGCGTTTCTCGAGTCGCTGCCCTGCCGCACCGCAAACGCAATGATGCGCGCCAGGAACATCACGAACGCATTGACCACGCCCTGAATGAGGGTCATCGTAACCATGTCACCGTTCTGGATGTGCGCGACCTCGTGGGCGAGTACGCCCTCGACTTCCTCACGCCGCATCGTACGCAGCAGCCCGGACGAAACCGCGACCAGGCTCTTTCGCCGGCTCGGCCCGGTCGCAAACGCGTTGACCTCTGGTGAGTCGTAGACGCCCACTTCGGGCATCGGCAGGCCTGCCTGCTGGGTGAGCCGCTGCACCGTGCCGTGAAGCCAATCGAGCTCCGCTTGCCCGCTCCTGCCGTCTACCAGCGTAACGCCCATGGTCCATTTCGCGATGGCTCGCGACATCAGCAGCGAGATCAAGGCGCCGCCCATGCCCCAGGCCAGACAGAAGACCATCAAGACGCCGATGTTGAGCTGACCCTGCTGCACGTAGCCCGTGATGCCGAGCAGCGACAGCACGACCGACAACATCACCATGATGGCGAGGTTGGTGAGAACGAAGAGGAGGATCCGTTTCATAGGAGTGTTCCGGGTCTGTAGTTGCACACAGCCGAGCCAAAGATCACGAGCATCGTGATCAGGCCCAGCATGACGGACGTCCGCACGTGAAGGTGGCTAGGCCCCAACCGCTTGAAAACGCCCACAAATGAGATGGTAGCATTCTGGACAGTGGCAGCTCCACTGACGCTCCTCTGCCTCGCCTCGTATCACAAAGGGTTCGAGTTTCTGCGCGAAGCGCGGCGCCAGGGCGCCAGAGTGCTCCTGGCCACTTCGTTGAGTCTCAAGGACGAAGACTGGCCGCGCGACAGCATCGACGACTTCTTCTACGTGGCCGATGACAAGAAGCGCTGGAAACTGGACGACCTGATCCTGGGCGTGTCCCATCTGGCGCGTCACACATCGATTGACCGCGTCGTTCCGCTCGACGACTTCGATCTCGAAAAGGCGTCAGCCCTGCGTGAGCACCTGCGCCTGCCGGGCATGGGCGAGACAACGACCCGCCACTTTCGCGACAAGCTGGCGATGCGCGTCAAGGCGCAGGACGACGGGCTGCCGGTGCCGGCGTTCGTGCACGTCCTCAACGACGATCGGATGCGCGATTTCTGCCACCGCGTGCCGCCGCCCTGGATTCTCAAGCCGCGGCACATGGCCGGCGCGATCGGGATCAAGAAGCTGCACGACGAAATGGAGATGTGGAAGGCCACCGACACGCTCGGCGACGAGCGCTCGTTCTATCTGCTCGAGCAATTCGTCGCGGGCGACGTGTATCACGTCGATTCCATCGTGTCGGAGCGCGAGGTGGTCGTCGCCATTGCATGCCGATACGGTACGCCGCCATTCGAGGTCTCGCACACCGGCGGCGTCTTCACCACGCGGGTGCTCGACCCGGCTTCGATCGACGCCCGCGAGCTCGTGGATCTGAATCGGCGCGTGCTGCAGTCGCTCGGGCTGGTGCGCGGCGTGTCGCACACCGAATACATTCGCGGCGGCGACGGCCGCCTCGTGTTCCTGGAAACCTCGGCGCGTGTGGGCGGCGCGCACATCGCGGAGCTGATCGAGGCGGCGGCAGGGTTCAACCTCTGGGCGGAGTGGGCGAAAATCGAGATCGCGGGCGGCAAGCTGCCGTACATTCCGCCGGTGCCATGGGGCGACTTCGCCGGCCTCATCGTGTCGCTGTCGCGCCAGGAATGGCCCGATACGTCGGCGTACTCCGATCCCGAAGTCGGCGTGGCGGCTGGCGAAGCGGCACCACGCGGGGCTGATCGTGCGGTCGTCTAGCGCGGCGCGTGTCGACGAGCTGCTCAACGCCTACATGAAGCGGTTTCGCAGCGACTTCGTCGCCACGCTGCCGGCGGCGGCTACTCCTTTCGATTGAGCGTCTGACTATGTGGCCGAGTGGGCCGGTCGGACGAGTGGTCGATGACACGGGTTGCCCACACACCATGAGTCGAGGTCAAAACGCCATGCGCACGTCGTTGGTGGTCGGCGTCCTGTTATTGGGATTAATGGCGCTTTCGGCGATTCCACGCTCGTCGGGCAGCGTGCGGCTGCACGCGCAAACGGCCGACTGGCACCAGTGGCGAGGGCCCAATCGTGACGGCCACTCGCCGGAAAAGGGACTACTAGCCCAGTGGCCGGCGGGAGGACCGCGCGCCCTGTGGAAGGGCACCGGCGCAGGCACGGCGTATTCGTCGCTGTCGGCGTCGAACGGCCGCCTGTTCACGCTCGGCGCGCGTGCCGACACCGAGTATGTGATGGCGTTCGACGCCGGAACCGGAAAAAAGCTGTGGGAGGTGCCCAACGGGCGCCGGTTCCGCAACGATATGGGCGACGGCCCGCGCAGCACGCCGACGGTGGAGGGCGATCGTGTCTACGCGTTCGGCGGCTCCGGCGATCTCACCGCGCTCGACGCCGCGACCGGCAAGCGGATCTGGTCGGTTAACGTCGTGCAGACGTTTGGCGGCATCACCCCCAACTGGGGGTATAGCGAATCGCCGTTGATCGTCGGCGATCGCATCGTGCTCAACGCCGGCGGCCGCCGCGCGTCGATCGTCGCGCTCAACAAAGCCGACGGCAAAACGCTGTGGCAGAATCACGACGACGAGGCGGCGTATTCGTCACCGATGCTGCTGCGAACGGGCAGCCTGCAACAGGTGGTGTTCTTCACCGGGGCGCGGGCGCTGGCGGTGGATCCGAGCGACGGGCGGCTGCTCTGGAGCTACAACAAGGTTGCGAACAACACTGCCAACATCGCGACGCCAATCGTCCAGGGCACCAAAGTGTTTCTCTCGTCGGACTATGGCACGGGCGCGGCGCTGCTGGACGTCAAGGCGGCCGGCAACATCGCTCAAGCGAGCGAGGTCTACTTCACGCGCGAGATGCGCAACCATCACGCGAGCGCCGTCGTCGTCGGCGACACGATCTACGGATTCTCGAGCAGCATCCTGACGGCGCTCGACTTCGCCACCGGCGAGATGCGCTGGCGCCACCGCAGCGTCGGCAAGGGCTCGCTGATCGTGGCCGAAGGCCGCCTGTACCTCTACGGCGAGAACGGAACCGTGGCTCTCGCTGAAGCCTCGCCGCAAGGCTACAAAGAGCTCGGACGGTTCTCGATCGAGACCTCGACGAGCAACCCGGCCTGGTCGCATCCGATAATCACCAACGGAAAGTTGCTCGTGCGCGATCAGGACAATATCTACGCGTATGCGGTCCGGTAGTCACGGAAGCGGCGTCCGTCGTGGCTTTTTCGTGACCTTCGTGCCGTCGTGCCGATCCCTTCAGTGTTTCCGCGGCTCGGCGGCACCGGGTCGCGGGCAGGGCGTGTCGCGCAGGAACTTGAGCACCGCCGGTCCGGCGATGTGATCGCTTCTACTGAGCTCGAGCACCACCTTCTCGTGATTGGTATTCGGTACGAGGACGAGGCCTCGACTTAGTCCGAGCTGCCGAAGACGCTCGTCGGCCAGCCGCGTCTGGCGATGCACCGAAGGCAAGTCACCGCCCGCGAGCAGCGCGAGAAATGGCGGGTCTTGGACATCGAGCAACGGCAACACCGATGCTTCGCGGCGCCAGGCGTTGGTAGCGGGATCGTGGGTCTTCGCGGACGCTGCCGCCAAACCGCTGCGCGTAGTACGACCGATCCTGCTCGAGCTCTTCGCTGGTTCGATCTTCCAGGTCATAGCCCGCGCCGCTCGCGGCGATCACGCCGCAGATGCCGTGCTGGCCTCCGCCCACCGTGGTCAGCCAGCGCTCGTCGATTGCCACACGCATGGCGAGTTGCGCGCCCGCCGAATGGCCGAAGAGGAAGACGCGTCGCGGATCGCCGCCGCGCTCGCGGATGTTGCGTTGTACCCAGGCCACGGCCCTGGCGACGTCGGCGGCCTGCGTGCGCCAGTCGGTCTCCCAGATCAGCCGATAGCTGATGACCGCCGCGCCGTATCCCTGACTTGCCAGGAAGCGGCCGATGTTGCCGTAGACGTCGGCGCCGCCGAACTTCTGCGATCGATCGCCCCATGCCCAGCCACCGCCGTGGATGAACACGACGGAGGGCCAGTCTCTTCCGCCCGGCAGATAGAGATCGAGCTGCCGTTTGTGATCGGCGGGATCGGCCGGATCGTACCCGACGTTCATCACGACGCGGTCCGACGGGATCGGGACCTTGTCGTCATAGAGCCGGACGCCAAGCCAGTACACCGGCGCGCAGGCCGTGAGCAGGCCGGCGCTCAGCGCGCAAACCGCAACGACGGTCGACGGCCGCACGGTCTGGGTGTTTATTTACTCGCCGTCTCGCTCGACGGCGGCACGATCTTATTGAGTCGCATGTAGGTCACGAGGTTGCCGTAGTGTTCATAGCTGTGCCCGGTGTTGAAGGACAGAATCAACCCGCGCGGGCTGGTGCCGCCGATGAAGAACTTGATGTTCTCGAGCGCCTTCTTGTCGTCCATCGCCGCCATCACCTTGTCGCAGAACTCCGTCGACCCGGCGAGCGCCTTCGACAATTCGGCTTTGGTGGTCATCTTCTCGGCGTCCATCTTGGGGCAGCCTCGCCGGACGCGGTCGAGCAGAACAGATACTGCGCGTTGACCACATGTCCCATGATTTGCGCGAACGTCCGGACTTCGGGCGTCGGTTTGAATGACCACACGTCGTCGGGCACCTTGGCGGCGGTCTTCAACAGGAAGCCCTTGATTGGCGCCCACTGCGCCTTCACCGCATCCATCATCGGATTGGCGCTCTGGGCCTCGACATGAGCCGGGACGAACAGCACGGCAGCGGCAATGCAGACGGCGGCAAAACGGTTCATGGTTTCGCTCCTTTCGGTTCGGCGATGAACTTGTATCCCACCCCTCGCACGGTAAGCATATGCCGAGGTTTGCCGGGATCTTCGTTGAGGTATCGGCGCAGGCGGACGATGAAATTATCGATTGCCCGCGTGTCAGTGTCCTCGTGCAGGTTCCAGACATTCTCCAGGATCGCCTTGCGCGACACCGCCTCGCCGGCATGCGCGACGAAATAGCGCAGCAGATCCGCTTCCATCACCGTCAGGTGATACGCCTTCTCTCCGACGCGCAGTTCGAGCTTCCCGAGATCGAGCATGTTGCCGGCAAAGGTCAACACGTCGGGCCGCTCCACTTCGACGGCCGGGTCCGTCATCTGCCGCGTCCAGGCACTGCGGCGCAGCAGACCGCGCAGACGCGCGATGAGAATCGCGAGCTCGAACGGCTTGGGGAGATAATCGTCGGCGCCGGCTTCGAACCCGGCGAGCACGTCCTCCGGGCGGCCGCGCGCGGTGAGCATGAGAATCGGCACGAACTCGCCTTCCCGGCGGAGGCGCTTGGCGACCTGAAACCCGTCGCATCCCGGCAGCATCACGTCGAGAATCACCGCATCGTAGCCGCCGCGCTCCGCCAGCAACCGCTGCAGAGCGCGCTCACCATCGGCGACGACGTCCACGTCGTGGGCTTCGGCGGCCAGGTTGAAGCGCAGCCCGTCGGCCAGATGCTGTTCGTCTTCGACGATGAGGATGCGCGACATGGCCTGCTTGGCTGGCAGTTCGCTCGGCGAACCGAGCAAACGACAGTTTACTGTGTCAGCGTCCGCTGTTCCTTACCACTCACCCGGCGCGCGACGTCGTCGCAGCCGCCGGCACACTCGCCGGCGCCTGCAGCAGCCGCGGCAGCTCAATGGTGAACGTCGCGCCCTTGCCCTCGCCCTCGCTCTGTGCGAATACACGCCCGCCGTGCTGCTTGACGATCGACCGCACGATGAAGAGGCCGAGCCCGGTGCCCTTCACGTTGAAGCCGTGCGCCTGGAACCGGTAGAAGCGATGGAAGATGCGTTTGAGCTGCGCCCGCGGAATGCCGACGCCGCGGTCCTTGATCCGCACCCACACGGTATCGGGCGACGGCGCCGCGACTTCGACGCTGACCTGCACCGCGAGTCGCGCGAGTACTTCACGGCGTTGTCGAGCAGATTGGCGAGCACGGTCCTGAGCTCGTCGGCGTCGCCGTTGACGAACAGGCCTGCCTCGACCGGCGTGGGCATCGAGACGACAATGGCGTCGTGTGGCAGGTGATGTCGAAGCCGCGCGGTCTGCGCGGTCTCCTGTGCGAGGGCCGGAATGTCCACCGGCCCGCGGTTGGCCAGCTTGCGGCGCTGGCCCGCCACACCGGCCTTGAGGACCTGCTCCACGGTCCTCTGCAGACGGTCGGCGTCATCCAGCATCACACGATAGAAGTCGCGCCGCTGCGCGTCGCTCACCTCGCGGGCCTGCAGCGTCTCGAGATACAGGCGAATCGACGCGATCGGCGTCTTCAACTCGTGCGTGACGGCGTTGATGAACGAGTCGTGCTGCTCGTTACGTCGAATCTCGCGCACTAGAAACACCGTGTAGACGATGATGCCGGCGATGATGAGCGCAAACGACAGGATCCCGAGTACCAGCGGCAGAACCTGCCGCGCATTGACGATGATCCAGCCGACATTGAGCGAGACGGCGGCCGCGACCAGGACCACGCAGAGCGTGACGAACGCGATCGTAGCCGTCTGGCGACGGGTCACGAGAGGAAGTTAGCAGGTATCAGTTGTCAGTTCAAAGTTTGGTGACCAGTTGGCAGTCGTCAGTCCCGGCACGCCAGCTACTAGGCGTCGAACGGCGAACTGACGCAACTTGGCTTTTTTGGGTCCGCGGTTACTCCGCCAGCGCCGGCGCGGCGTCGCTGATGTCCACAGCGTCCGACGACTCCTGGGCGACCTTGGTGACGTCCTTGGGGAGCCTCGCCTCTTTCAGGTCCCAGGCGAGCCCGAAGAACTCCAGCGTCTTGATCCCGAGGTAATTCATGTCGAACTCGTACCAGGCGAGCCCGTGGCGCATCGACACCGGGTGCGCGTGATGGTTGTTGTGCCAGCCTTCGCCGAAGGTGAACATCGCCACCAGAAAGTTGTTGGTCGAGTCGTCGCGCGTCTTGAAGCGGCGCGAGCCCCAGATATGCGTGGCCGAATTCACCGCCCAGGTGCAGTGCAGACCGAAGACGGTGCGGAACGCGACGCCCCATAGCACGTACGGAATGCCGCCGTAGGCGAGTAGCGCGAGGCCGACGACGACTTGCGGCACCCAGTGCCACGTGGTGAGGGCGACATGGAAGGGATCCTTGCTCAGATCCGGAACGTAGCGGCGCAGCACTGCGGTGTCGTGATGCATCGCCTTGCCGGTGAAGATCCAGCCCATATGCGACCAGTAGGTGCCTTCGCGTGGTGAGTGCGGATCGCCTTCCTTATCGGAGTACTGATGGTGGATGCGGTGCGTGGCCACCCAGAAAATTGGTCCGCCCTCGAGTGCAAGCGTGCCGCAGGTGGTCAGGAAATACTCGACCCACTTGCCGCACTTGTAGCCGCGATGCGTGAGCAGCCGGTGGTAACCCATGCCGATGCCGAACATCCCGGCCACCACCCATAGCGCAACCATCGCGAGAATGGCGCCCCAGTCGAAGAAGAAGAATGCAGCGACCGCCCCCACATGGAAGGCCGACATCGCGATGACAGTGATTAAGTTGGTTTCGCCTTGAGAGGCTTTGCGCCCATAGAGGGCGGTAATAGGAGTCATGCGGATCATCACGTTAGCAGGTGATGACGCACCCGACTGTAATACTTCTGTCAGCGGCGGAAGTGTATGTGGAGTAGAGACTTACACGGCCTGGCGCGGTTCGGCACAGAGGTTCCGACCATTGGTTGCCACGAGGCGCTCGGGCGACCCCCGAACCTTCCCGCGACGAAACAGCGTCGCGAACCAGCGTCGCGAACCAGCGTCACGAACCGACAGTGACGCTCTCACTTCGCGCCCGCAATATCGAGTACGAAGTCGTAGTTGAACCGCACGAAGCGGTACAACTCGCTTTCGAGAATCCTCTCCTGATCGCTGTGCGCGCCGAAGCCTTTCGGTCCATCCTCGATGTCGAGCGCCGGCCCGATGCCGTAGCACTGAATGCCTTTTGCCCGTAGATACGCCATGTCGGTCGCGCCGGTGCTCATTGTCGGCAGCGTCAGCGTGTTGTAGTGCTGCTTCACGTTTGCTTCGATGATGGCGAACACGTCGGTGTTGAGCCGGCGTCGATCCCGTGCGGTCGCGTGTTCTGGCCGCTGAACGCGACTTCGACGGTCGCATCGTTGACCACGCGCTTCACCTCTGCCAGAAAGGCGGCCGGATCCTCGTCCGGCAGCATACGGACGTCGAGCGTGGCGGTCGCCTCGGAGGGAATCACGTTGGACGCGATACCCGCCCTGGAAAATGTTCGGCGACACCGACGTGCGCAGCATCGAGGCGTGGCGCGGCTCGTTGGCCCGGAAGTACTCGTCGGCCGGACCGCTGATCTTCGGATCGGGGCTGAGCGCGTTGCGATAACGCTCGGCCTCTTCGGGCGACGAGATGGTCGCCAGCCGTTTGAAATACGCGGCGGTCGTCTCGTTCGGCCTGATCGGCGGCTGCCATTTGGCCACCTTGGCGACCGCGTCGGCGAGGTGGACGATGGCGTTCGACTGCAGCGGCACGGAGCCGTGGCCCGCTACGCCGCGCGCGGTCAGCGTGATCCCGCGCGGGATCTTCTCGACGGTCTGGATCGAGATGAATTTCACCTGGCCGCGCTCGCGCGTGCCGTTGCCGCCTTCGGCCAGACAGTACTCGGCCTCGATCGCGGGGAAGTGCTGATTGGCCATGAACTGGATGCCAACCCGTGTCGCGCCCTCCTCGCCGGCCTCGAAGAGCGCGATCACGTCGCGATCGAGACGGCACGTTGTTGCGCTTGAGCAGCAGCATCGTCATCAGCGTGGCCGTGACGTTGTCCTTGTCGTCAACGGCTCCGCGGCTGTAGACGTAGCCGCCGTCGCGCGTCGCGCTGAATGGCGGGAAGCTCCACTTCTTGGGGTCGACGTTGACCGTGTCGGTGTGGGCCATCAAGAGCAGCGGGCGGCGACTGCCGTTGCCTTTGAGGCGCGACACCAGATTCGGCCGATTCTCCTCCACCGAGAACACCTCGGTCGGAATGCCTTCTTTGTCGAGCATCTGTTTGAGATAGTCGACCGCCGGCTTTTCCACGCCGGGGGGCGTCATTGGCGGGTCGGTGGTATCGAACCGCAGGAGCGACTGAAAGTGCTGCATCGATTCGGCGTCGACCTTCGCCCAATCGATCGCGGCGGGCGCCTGCGCCGACAACGAGACCACGGTGCCTGCGAGAACGAGGACGCTCAGGTTTCGCATGCGGCGGATGCTATCACGCGTTGCAGGACGTCTGGATCGATCGGTTTGACGAAGCAAGCGTCAGACCCACGCCCCGGCCGCCCTCGGATCGCGCCAGTGACCGATCGCCCTGCGCGAAGAGATCGAAGATGCACGGCAGGAGCCGCGGCGAGATGCCCATGCCTTTGTCGCGGACCGCGACCGTCGCATGCTCAAAGCTCATGGGCCGGCGCAACTCATCCGGTCTATCATTTGCGCGAGGAGGAACGATCGAGGTGAATCGACGGACGCTACTGGCGCGCGGGAGCCTGGCAGTGCTCGGTCTCGGGTTCGGCGGGTGCGCCACGCGCACGGCGCCGCGCACGATTGCGCGTGCCCCCGTTCAGCTCGCGCCGGTCGACGTCGCCTGGGATCGCGTGATCCGGACAACCGTCGGTCTGCGCCCGCATCGACCGCAAGGATTCGTGCTGCGCGCCGACAGGCTCGACGCGAAAACCGTGATTCACAATTACGGTCACGGCGGCTCCGGCATGTCGTTGTCGTGGGGCACCGGCGCGATGGCCGCCGATCTCGCGCTGCAGCATCAGGATCGTCGCGCCGCGGTGATCGGCTGCGGCGTCGTCGGGCTCACCGCCGCCCGGCAACTGCAGCGCAGAGGATTCGACGTCACCATTTACGCGGCGACGGTACCGCCAGACACGACGTCGAACATGTCGCTCGCCGCGTTCACGCCGACGTCGGGTTTGTATACGAACTCACTACGAACACCCGAGTGGGACGAGCAGTTTCGTCAGGCCATTCGCATTGCGTATCGCCAGCTGCAGCTGCTCGTCGGTCCCAAGTACGGCATCTCGTGGATCGACAACTACGCGCCGGTGGACGATCCAAAAATCGCGAGCGGATCGAATCCGCTGATGCCCGACGAAACGCGCACCGGATCGGTGGTGCTCGGGCCGGGCGAGCACCCCTTTCCGTTTCCCTATGCCATTCAGCGGTCGGAAATGCGCTTCGAGCCGTCGATCTATCTCGAAGCGCTGATGCAGGACTTCGTCGCGTTCGGCGGCCGGATCCGGATCCGCCGATTCGAAACGCCGCAGGACGTGATGTCGCTCGAGGAACCGGTAGATCGTCAACTGCTCGGGCCTGGGCGCGAAGGCGCTGTTCGGCGACCCGGATCTCATCCCGCTCAAAGGGCAACTGGTGGTCCTGATCCCGCAGGAGAACGTGAACTACGCCACCAACGGCGGCGTTCGCGACTCGCCGCCCGGAGTGTTCGTGCACATGATGGCACGGCACGACGGCATCATTCTGGGCGGCACTTCCGAGCGTGACGTATGGACCCTCGACGTCAACGAGCACGAGCGCAAGCGCGTCGTCGAGGGCCACATGCAGCTGTTTGGATCGTTCGGGCAGCGTTACAGATAGGTCATCGGCCGCGCGGTTGCACTGGTTGACGCCGGCGCGTTCTCGACCAGCGTGCGCCAGGCCGCGACGGCGCGCTCGGGATTGCGATCGAGCCGCACACCGCACCAGAACGACTCGCGCTCTGCCTGTCCAAGCGCGTTGTTGAGCCACACGCGCTTGCCGACGACGGTCACGTTGAACATCGGAACCTTGATATTGAAGAAGGGCGGAAGCGTGGAGCGATAGTTTTCGCCGAGCTCGAGGCGCACGCCTTCGTTGCTGACGTCGATCAGTCTGGCCGGCGCGCCGTCCACTTCCGCCTGCAACCGCGGGACGAGCCGGCGCGGCGAGCGCCGCGCTGGCCGGCCCTCGGCGAGCGCGAGGGTGATGGCGAGCACAAAGGTGTCGCGCGTGAGCGGACGCGTGAGATGCGTCGCGTCACGGCGGCCGATGTCGGCCGCGGGGTAAGCGTCTGCGTCCGAGATCACGAGCAGCGGACGGTTACGTCCAAGCGACCGCAGCACCGCGGGCGCGTCGCCCACGACGGCAAGGTCGGCGTCGATCACCAATGCCTCGAAGCCTCCGCCCTCGAGCTCGCGCGCAATCGAGCCGGCGTCGATCATTGGCACTGGCTGAAAATTCCCGGAAGTGCACCACTCAATGAAGGCTGCCCGTTCGCCGGGACTGGGGCAGGCAAGACCAATTCGGGGAGTTGCGCCCATAGGATGCCGGCCGATGAGCAAGCTACTTGCCAGTTGAAATTGGGCCTGAAAAAACTCATCCGTATTCACTCCGCCGACGGGATTGCCAGCGATCCGGCAGGATCGTAACTGGACGCCGGCATCGCCACGGATGCCGCCAGATGACTTTCGATCGGAGTTCGCGTCAGAGACGCAGCAGACTTCGCCTGATCCGCCGATAGCCCTCTTCGCGCGCCCACAGATCCAGCGCCACGCTGGCGACGTCGTCGACGATCGGGATCGCGCTCCCGTCGCGAGAAAGATCGACGGTCTTGATGTAGCACCGGCACGAGTCGCACGCGTCGAGACGAACCGCAGGAAACTCGTCGGAGCGGAAGACGGGTAGCGCTTCGAATCGTGACTCGCCGCAGGCGGGGCATCCGATTCGGCCCGCGTGCCATGCGCCCGCACAGAAGCCGCACACCAACGAGCGGCGCGCGCCGTGCGCCTGCTCTCGCAGTGCAGCAACCGTTGGCCTCCCAGCACATCGCGGACATGCACTGGTGCGGTCGCCCGTTTCCGCGACGTCGACCGTCGCGCACTCGGCGAACGGTTGCAGCAGCGCCTCGATCACAACGCCGCGCACATCGTTTGCGTCCGCCTCGCTCTCGCCGGCCGTGGCCCAGCAGGCGGCGATTGAGGTCAGCCATCGATCGCGGTCCTCGAGGTCGAGCGCAGACAACCCAATCGTGGTCGATGCCGGCGCCGCATGCGCAAACGCGGCGAGTAGCTCCGGCAGCGCCTTCAAGGCAACGGACGCATCGAGCCGCTCGGCAAACCGTCCCGTCGTTCCGAGCGCATCGCGCGCGTACCGCAAGGCGATGCCCGCCTGGCCGTCAAGGATGCTGGCGTGCAAGCCAAGCGGTTCAGCGACCGCGCGGTTTTTGCCGGCGAGCAGGCGGGCGCGCGCGGCGCGCTGCCGCCACGCGGCCGCGGTCAGCGGACGCGATCAACGTTGCGCGCCGGTGTGCGCCGCGCCGCGACGTCGTCGGCCCACAGGCGATGGTGATGGCGCGCCCACTCGTCGCTCACCTCGCCGCGCAGGATCGCGTCGACGCTGCCCGGCACGACCAGGACACCCATGTAGACGTGCACGATGAACGCGCCGATCGACGACGAGCGCGCCGATCGCGTGCGATCAGCATCGCGATTTCGCGCAGCGACGCCGGCCGCAGCGCGGCACCGCATCGGGCAACCAGAGGACGAGACCCGACGCAACCAGCGCCAGCGTGCCCCAGGCCATGACCCAGAAGAAGATCTTTTGCCCGTAGTTGAACCGGCCCGCCGGCGGCATGTCGCGATCCTCGTTGCGCGATGTAACGGGCCATCGCGCGCCGCCACGCGCGGTCCGCCGACGTGACGCGCATGTCGCGCGTGCCAGACGCGAAACATCCACAGCATGAGCACGCAGAACACGACGCCGACCCATGGATGCAGCAGCGCGCGCCAGGAACCCGCCGCCGAGCACGGTCGCGAGCCAGTAGAGCGCCGGTGTCCAGAACGCGAGCCCCGTGAGCAGCAGTACAGAAACACGAGCGCCGCGAGGGCGTGCATCGCTCGCTCGGCAAAGGTGTAGCGAATGACTCGCATGTCAGAGAAGGGCGCCAGTGTACACCCGCCCCGCATTCTTCAGCGTTGACGGTCGGGCACTGGTCGCGGTCCGGTAGGCCCGCGCTCGTCGTGATCGCGCCCGAGCTCCTTGCGTCCGAAGCGCACGAAGTGGATGGCGGCGGCGAGCACGCCGCCAGCCATCGCGAGGTTGCCGAGCCACTTCAGCGGCCCTTTCCACACCCGCACGGCGGCAGGCACGGTGGGATTCTTCGGGCAGGCCGTACAGCTCCGGCTGATCGCCGAACGCGAGCACGGTCACGACGGACGTGCCGCCGACGCCCGGCGGGTCGTAGACGGCCGCCTGAGCGAAGCCGTTGGCCTTGAGCTGCTCGACACGCCGCTCGGCGATCTGCAGCATGTCGTCCTTGCGTGCCGAACTGCAGGCAGCTGGTCGGGACACGCCTTGACGCACGCCGGCTGCAGGCCCGTTCGACACCCGATCCACGCACAGCGTGCATTTGTAGACGCGGCGCGTCTCGGCCGCGAACTTCGGCACGTTGAACGGGCAGCCGGTCATGCAGTAGCCGCAGCCGATGCACTGGTCCTGCTGGAAATCGACGATGCCGTTGGCGTACTGCACGATCGCGCCGGGCGCGGGGCAGGCGATGAGGCAGCCCGGCTCGGCGCAGTGCATGCACTGGTCCTTGCGCATCAGCCAGTGCAGGCCGGTCGTCGCTCTCGTGCTCGTTGAAGCGGATCAGGTTCCAGAACTGCGCCGTCATATCGGGCATCGTCTGGTAGCGTGCCCGTCTGGCGCGACGTCTTCCGGCGGCAGATCGTTCCACTCCTGGCAGGCCACCTCGCACGCCTTGCAGCCGATGCACGTCGAGGTGTCGATCAGCTTCGCGACGATCGGCTCGGTGCGCACCGCCGGCGCGGGCGCCGTAGTGGCCGAGATGCGGACGATGTCGAGCGGCGTGGCCACCTCAGACCTTCTCGAGCTTCACCAGGAAGCCCTTGTACTCCGGCGCGAAGGAGTTCGGATCGACGATGGTCGGCGTGACGAGATTGGCGAGCGCGCCGCGCTGTGCGCCGCGGCCGAGGAAGCCCCAGTGGATCGGAAACCCGATCTGATACGTCGTCTTGCCGGCCACCTGCATCGGCTTGATGCGCCTGCGTGACCATCGCCTTCCCTTCGATCGAGCCCGCGCGCCGAGCGCACGCGCACCGATCGCCGTTGGCGATGCTGCTTCTCGCGCGCGAGCTCCTCGGGGATCTCGACGAAGAACTCCGGCTGCAGCTGCACGTTGTAGGGATTGTTCTTGGTCCAGTAGTGGAAGTGCTCGGTCAGCCGGTAGGTCGTGCAGACGATCGGGATACTCGTCGGCCGTGCCGAGGACGTCGTATTCGGTCGTGAACGGCTTGACCGCCGGGTTGGAGCTGTGCGCCGGGTGCAGCGGATTGGCCACCGGCGATTCGACCGGCTCGTAATGCTCCGACCAGGGCCCGTCGACGAACTGGCCGGGCACGAACAGCCGCGCCACGCCTTCGGGCAGCATGATGAACGCGCCGAGCCCGGCTGCCGGCGGACTGTCGGCGCGTGATGTCGGGCACGTCGCCCGTCCAGCGCTGTGCCGTTCCACGCGATGCCGGCGCGCGACGCGTCCCACGGCCGGCCCTCGGCGTCGGCGGAGCAGCGGTTGTACAGATGCGGCGATTCGCCGGCCAGCTGAACGCCCACTCCGGATAGACGGCCGAGGCCGCTCGGATCGGCCGGCGATCGGCGCTGCGTGAGGTTGCCGGCGTCGGTGTACATGCCGATGTAGAGCCAGTTGCCCGACAGCGTCGATGCCGTCGGCGCGCGTGTCGAGCGAAGCGCGCCAGCTGCTGGCCGGCGCGGCGCGATCGTCGCGCCGGTCGTCGATCCGCACGTCGGCGATCGCCCAGCCGTTGATCTCCTTCGCCACTTCGTCGAGCGACGGCGCGGCCGGGTTCGAGTACCACCAGTTGAGGTGCCGGATCGGCTCGGGAAGCGTGCCGCCCTCTCCTCGTAGAGCTCGCGCACCTGCAGGAAGATGCGCGCGATGATCTCCTGATCGGGCTTGGCCTCGCCCGGCGGATCGACCGCTTTCCACTTCCACTGAATCCAGCGCGCCGAGTTGACGAACGATCCGTCCTTCTCGGCGAAGTTGGCCGCCGGCAGCAGGAACACTTCGGTCTGCACGTCCTCAGGCTTCTTGCCGACGAGCGCCAGGATGTCGTCGCGCCAGAACGACGCGGTTTCCTGCTCGAAGTTCTCGGCCACGACCAGCCACTTCAGCTTCGAGAGCGCCGCCACCGCCTTGCGCGAGTGCGGGCCGTTGCTCACCGGGTTCATGCCGAAGCTGAAGAACCCTTCCATGCCGTCCGGCGAACATGTGGTCGAAGATGTAGGCCCAGCTCCAGTTCTCGTAGCCGCCGGTCGGCGTGTCTGCGGCAGCCGCGGATGGAGCTGGTAGCCGAAGCCGTTGTCGGCCGTGGCGTGCGTGCCGTAGTAGGCCTTGAGCTGGCTGACCACGAAGCGATCGGTGTTCGACCAGAAGTTGGTGACGTTGTCGCGAAGCGGCTTGGGCGTCACGGCGCCGACGAACGCTTCGAGCGTCTCGTGATCGGCCTTCGGGATCGGGATGTAGCCCGGCAGGTTGTGGTACGCGACGCCGCAATCGGTGCCGCCCTGGATGTTGGCGTGGCCGCGCAGCGCGTTGAGCCCGCCGCCGGGCCGGCCGATGTTGCCGAGCAGCAGCTGCAGCATGGCGGCGGCGTGAATCAGCTGCACCGAGTGGCTGTGGTGCGTCCAGCCGAGCGCGTACATGATCGTGCCGGCGCGATCCGCGCGTGCCGGTGGACGTGATCAGCTCGGCGGCCTGCAGGAAGTCCTCGGCGCGGCAGCCGCAGATGGTCGCGACCGCCTCCGGCGTGTAGCGCGCGTAGAACGCCTTCATCACCTGGAACACCGATCGCGGGTGCTGCATCGACGGGTCGGTCCGGGCAAAGCCGCGTTCGTCGAGCTCGTAGCCCCAGCTCGACGTGTCGGTGTAGGCCTTGCGTTCGGCGATCCCAGCCCGAGAACACGCCGCTGCGTCGGCATCGAACGCGTAGCTGTCCTTCACCAGGAACGGCGCGTTGGTGAACGCGCGGACGTAGTCCTCGTGGAAGCGATTGCGCGACAGCGCGTAGTGGATCAGACCGCCGAGAAACGCGATGTCGGTGCCGACGCGAATCTGCACGAACTGCATCGGCGACCGCGGCGGTGCGATTGAACCGCGGATCGACGCAGACCAGCTTGGCGTTGCGGTTGCGCCGCGCCTCCATCACGAAGCGGAAGCCGACCGGATGGTTCTCGGCCGGGTTGCCGCCCATGGCGAGCACGACATCCGCGTTGCGGATGTCGGTCCAGCCGTTGGTCATCGCTCCGCGTCCGAACGTGGCGGCCAGACTGGCCACCGTCGGGCCGTGTCAAATCCGGGCCTGCTGCTCGATCGGGATGACGCCGAGGCCGGCGCGAAACGCCTTGACGAGCAGGTAGTTGACTTCGTTGGTGTCGGTGCAGCCGCCGATGACGCCCATCGCGGTCAGCGCGTTGATCGCGCGGCCGCTCGCATCGCTGCTCGATCAGGTGCTCGTCGCGCGTGTGCTTGACCAGCCGGGCGATCCGGTCGATCGCCCAGTCCCACGATCTTCTCTTGCCAGTCGCGGCGCTGCCGGGCGCGCGATAGAGCACCTTCGTCAGCCGGCGATCGTTGACGATGTTCTGCTTGAGCGTGATGCCCTTGGGGCAGAGCGTGCCCTGGTTGATCGGGTGATCCGGATCGCCCTCGACGTGGACGACGGTGGGCTTGACGTTGCGCGAGCGGTCGCCCAGCGTGTGGATGATGACGCCGCAGCTGACCGAGCAGTAGGGACAGGTCGATCGCGTTTCCGTCGTGCGCGCGATCTTGAGCTGCCGGACCTGCGCGTAGGCGGGGCGGAGATCGAATCCCAGCACCGAGACCGCGACGCCGCCGAGCGTGGTGGCCTTGAGAAACTGGCGCCGGCTTGTGTCCATGGCTGTACCCGCCGAGGGCGGATTGTAGCACCCGCCGTGCCTGCCGCCGCAGCGCACCAGATGAACTGGGCACGGCTGGCGGGTGTTGCGCACCGCATTGCAGCGAGGCCGCGAACGTCAACGCACGTGCAGTGACGGTGTAAGATGGCGCCGCCAGGAGGCC
This sequence comes from uncultured Acidobacteriota bacterium, assembly GCA_963807105.1. GTDB lineage: Bacteria > Acidobacteriota > Vicinamibacteria > Vicinamibacterales > UBA2999 > DASPWV01. Next base: position 625,774 of record CAWEAM010000006.1, read on the forward strand.
CCTTTGGTCAAGCGACTTCTTCTCGGACTGCTGTTCGCGACCGCCTCGCTCCACGCCGATCAGACGACGCCAGCGCCACCGCAGCCGACCGCACCGGCGGCGGTGCCGGCCAAGAACGACTACACCGATCCCAAGAACTGGCTGTGCCGGCCGGGCCGGCAGGACGCCTGCGCAATCGATCACACGACCACCGTGATCAGCGCCGACGGCAAGCTGACGCAGGAGACGTGGAAGGCGGATGCCAACGCGCCGATTGACTGTTTCTACGTGTATCCAACAGTTTCGACCGATCCCGGCCAGAACGCCGACATGACTGCCGATCCGGCCGAGAACAACGTCATCCGCCAGCAGTTTGCGCGTCTGGCGTCGAAATGCCGTCCTTACGCGCCGCTCTACCGGCAGGTCACGCTCGCCGGCTTGCGACAGTCGATGTCCGGCGGCGGGCGGGCCGTACTCGACAGCGGACTTGGCTTTGACGATGTGCGCGACGCGTTCCAGGCGTATCTGAAGAACGACAACCGCGGCCGCGGGTTCGTGCTGGTCGGCCACTCGCAAGGCTCGTATGTGCTGCGCGCGCTGATCGAGCAGGAGATCGACAGAAAGCCGCTGCAGTCGCAGATGGTCTCGGCGATTCTGATGGGCACGACGGTGGTGGTGCCGAAAGGCAAGGACGTGGGCGGCGCCTTCAAATCGATCCCGCTGTGCCACTCCGCGTCGCAGATTGGCTGCGCGATCGTGTTCGCGAGCTTCCGATCGACAGTGCCGCCGCCGGCCAATTCGCTCTTCGGCGTGGTCACCGAGCCCGGGATGGAAGCAGCGTGCTCGAATCCTGCGAACCTCACAGGCGGCAGCGGCGAACTCAAGCCCTACCTTTCCTCCGAGGGCCGCACGATCACCAGCGCCGGCAAGCCGCGGATCTGGGTGACGCCTGAGCAGAAGATCGATACGCCGTTTGTCACCGTGCCCGGTCTGTTGACGGCTAAATGTGCCTCGAACGAGCACGCGAATTATCTCGAGGTCACGGTGCACGGCAACCCCTCGGATCCGCGGGTGGACGACATCGGCGGCGACTTGACACCGATGTGGGGGCTGCACCTGATTGATGTCAACGTGGCGATGGGCAATCTGCTCGACATCGTCGGCGAGCAGGCGAAGGCGTACGCGGCGAAGAAGAAGTAGCCACGGAAAACCCAGAGTGAGTCGCCACAGAAAACGCAGAAGCACAGAACTCGTAGGATCGTGATTGGCGCGCCAGTAGCGCGAGCGCACGGGCGTCTTGGACGTGACCGAGCGAGCCGGCATCGAGTGTCAACGCGATGTCACGACCGCCGCACGACGCGACGCCCGGCTGATCGACATCGGCCGAGACCGCTGCACGAGCAGAACGATACCTGTGCTTCTGTGTTTTCTGTGGCTGACTACTTCTGTGGCATCGGCGGCTGATTCACGCCATCCACGATCGCTTTGAACTGCTGTCGAATCCGCTCCGGATTCGCCGGCGAGCTCTGCGTCATCAGAATCGCGATCAGCTGCCGGCGCGGATCGATCCAGAAGATCGTCCCGGCGGTCCCGTCCCAGCCGTATCGCCGCGATTGGGCGCGTTTGGATCGATCAGCACGTTGACGTTGGCGAGTCCCCAGCCCATCGGGCCGCCGCGCGCCTTCTGCACGGCTTCGGGCAATCCGTTCGAGGTGATCTGCTCGACCGTCGCTGCTTTGAGCAGCCGGAAGCCATCGAGCTCGCCGCCGTTGAGGAGCATCTGCGAAAAGCGCAGAAAGTCGGGCGCGGTCGAAACGAGGCCGACGGCGCCTTCGAGCAGCGCCGACCGCTCGGTGAACGGCACCTCCTCGATCTCGACCGGTGTGAGCCCGCCACCAGGCGCCGGGGCGTAGACGGTTGCCAGCCGCGCGCGCTGTTCGGGACCTACCCAGAACGTGGTGTCGTGCATCCGCAGCGGCTTGAAGATCCGTTCATCGAAGAAGAGGTCGAGCGGCTTGCCTGACCAAATCTCGATCAGCCGGCCGACGACGGTCGTGCCTTCGCTGTAACGGTAGCGGGTACCGGGATCTTCCATGAGCGGCACGCGAACGATGTTCTCGATGAACTTCGGCAAGGCGATCGCGCGCGAGCGTACCTGCTCGCGGCGGTAGAGATCCGACGTGCGGTGACTCAGACCCGACGTGTGCAGCAGGAGGTCGGCAACGGTGATCGCGCGCGCCGGGGGCCGCGTCGTGCCGTCTGCCGGGGCCTGCGCGTCGGCGCCGGGGTTGGCGAAAACCGTCACCTTCGCGAACTGCGGGATGTATTTCGAGACGGGATCATGCAGCCGAAACCGGCCTTCCTCGAACAGCATCATCGCGCCGACGGCGGTGACCGCCTTGGTCATCGAGTAGATGCGGAAGAGCGACCGGTCGGTCATCGGCGCACGTGATGCCAGATCCTGCACGCCGACCGCCTTCGAATATTCAATCTTTTCGCCGCGCGCGACGGCTGCAACAGCCCCGGCAATCTTCTGCTCAGCGACCATGCGCTCGAGGAGCGCCGTCGCTTCGGCGTAGCTTCTCGCCGATCGCCGATCGGCGGCCGTCTGCGCGCCGATCGCAAGGGTCGAGACTGCCAGCACGGCGGCGAGCGCCGCCGCTCTCGCCCCCGCCAGCGCCGGTCTCGTCATCTCGCCTTGCCTCCACGCAGCTCGACTTCGATCACATCGACTGTGGTCGGGCCCGTGTTCTTCACCGTGTGTGATCCGGTCGCATCGAAGAAGGCGAACTTGCCGGGTTCTGTCGTCTGCGCCGCCGATGCTGCGTCGATCGTCAGACGGCCGGCGGTTTGCTGGACAACGACCACTGGCCACGCGTGCTTGTGGACCGCCGTTGACTGACCTGACGGGAGAGAGACACGGAACACACGGTAATAGCGATTGAGGATCTCCGGCGTCGAACCGAGCCCGGACACGTCGTCGTCCGGCGCATCGCTGCCGGTGCTCAAATTTCCGATCGCGATCAGCCGATACAGGTTGTCGCCGACGTTGCCGACGCGGTGCGTGATCGGCGCTTGGGGGTAGCTGGTGTTCGTTGTGACCCGCCCGGCCCCAGACGGCGCGCCTGGCGCTGCGCCACTGCGGCCGTCTGACTGGACCGACGCGCCACCGCTACGACCGCCGGCACCGTCGCGCGCCGCGCCGCCGCCACTCCACTCCTGGCCGAGCTGCTGCGTGCGAATGCGCGAGTTGCTCAGCGGCACGTACACCAGAGCGTGATCGTGGATGTGATAGAGCGAGGTGTCGTCGGCCGGAATCTGGACGTCCTGCACGCGAGTCGTACCCGATTCGAAGACAACTTTGTGGCGCGGCTCCTTCGACATATGCACGACCGGATCGCCCTGCTGTGCCGCCACGGCCGTCAACCCAAACGCGAGAATCCATTTCATACCGCGTATTCTCCGCCAAAGAAGCCCCGACGCTCACTTGAGGGGAGCGCCGACCGGCGCCAACGGCTCAAACGCCATGCGCTTCCGCCGAGAGCGTCGAATCACCTCGAAAACACGATGCGCGACGCAAGTGGATTGAGGGGGTAGAATGCGCCTGTTTCGTGGAGGACGCGACCAATGTTTCTCAAGCTTCTGGCCCTCACATCCGCTGCAGCCCTGGCCGTCACCGCGGCGTCGCTGGCCGGGTCTTCGGCGCCGGTCGCCGGGCCCGTGCAATTCCGGGCGCACGACGTCGACGCCAAGTTCCGCGGCGGTTACGCCGTCAGCGTCGCCGACTTTAACAAAGATGGCCGCCTCGATGTGATCGCCAACTCGCTCCAGGTGGCCGAGGTCGCCTGGTACGAAAATCCCTCGTGGACGCGGCACGTCATCGTCCCCGAGATGCAGCAAGTCGTGAACCAGGCGGTGGAAGACATCAACGGCGACGGCATTCCCGAGGTCGTCTACCAAAGCCACTTCGCCATGCAGGCGGCCAACAGCCCCGGCAACAACTGGATCGCGCGGAGTCAAAGCGATCCGCGGCAGCCGTGGAAGGCGGAGAAGTTCGATTCGTTCCCCACCTCGCATCACGTGGTGTTCGCCGACCTCGACGGCGACGGCAAGCGCGAGCTCCTCAATGCTCCGCTGATCGGCGAGAAGAGCCTGGCGCCGACCTACGACCAGGACAAAGCGTCGGTGTTCTGGTACGACACCGTTGCCTGGAAGCGCCACATCGTCACACAGGAGATCCCTGGCATCATTCATCGCGTCCGGCCGGTCAACTGGGATGCCGACAAGCGTGAAGAGTTTCTCGTGGCGAGCTTCGAGGGCATCGTGCTCTACAAGGCGAGCGGCGCTGGCGACGCAATGACCTTTCAGAAGACGGTCCTCAGCGCCGGTCACAGCGACGACAAGGCGCCGCGGCTTGGCGCGAGCGACGTCGGCGTCGGCACGCAGGATGGCAAGAAGTTCTTCGCGTCGGTCGAGCCGTGGCACGGCAACGAGGTCGTCGTCTACACCGAGGCAGGAAGCAAGTGGCAACGGCGCGTGATCTTCGACAAGGTGACGAGCGGACACGAGATCGCCGTTGTCGATCTCAACGGCGACGGTCGTTCGGATGTCGTGGCCAACGACAACAGCCGCGTCACGCCGCAGCGATCGGAAGCGACGCCCGGCGTCCACGTCTTCTACGCACCGGACGATCCGGCGAAAGGCGAGTGGAAATATCAACGGATCGAAGACAAGTCGGCGATGAACGGGTGCGTGGGCGCCGACATCAACAACGACAAGCGCATCGATCTGGTGTGCACGGGGGCGGGCGGCGTCACTCGCTGGTACGAGAATCTCGGCGCCGGTGCAGGCACGTCCGCCGGCGTCAGATGATCTTCATCCTGCACACGACGCCCACATCGTCGCAGTACCACAGGGTCCCGTTGCAGACGGTCAGTCCATGGGGAACGGGATCGCTATCCCGCAATTGAATCTATTCCACGATCGCTCCGCTCTCTCAACATCGAACTTGAAGAACGCAGCATAGTTGGTGTCGGAGTGCCACAAGTACCGGTCTTCCCATGCCAGGCCATGCGGGCGATCGCCAGGAGTGTCGAAGCGTTTCTCGACCGTCCAGGTCTTCGGATCGATGCAATAAATCGAACGTGACGACGTAGACGTCGTCCAGACCTTGCCGTCGCGCCACTCCTGACCGTGCGCCCCCTGAAAGGCGGTGTGCGGCGCCTCCGGCGAGCGGGCTGCGCCGGAACGGTGGGTCGCCGGTCATGTTGTAAACCGTGCAGCCTGGCGTCGGCCGGCGCTCGATCACCGACCGCTCGTTCGGTCGCAGCGGACGTTCTCGTAGCTGAAGGTCGAGCCGATCCAGAGCGCCTCGCCATCGAAAGTGATGCCGCTCGGCCGCACCGTATCGGTCTCGAACGAGCCGAGCACTCTGCCCTCGCGATCGGCACGGCGGTGGCGAAACCCAGAAACGCGCGACGGTTGATCTTCATGATGTCACTCGCGCACCCGCAACGAACAGGCGCTCTTGACGCGTTCACGTCGTCGAGATCGACTTCCAGTTCTTGACGAGATGCTCCGCCGTGCGCCACGCCAAAGCCTGTACCGTGAGCGTTGGATTGTGCGCGCCGCTCGTGCCCATCACGGACGCGCCGAGGATGCCAAGATTGGGCACCTCGTGCGAAAAGCCGTAACGGTTGACGACGTTCGTTTCCGGGTTGTCGCCCATCCGAGTGCCGCCATACGCATGCGTGTTCAGGCCCATCGTGCCTTGAGCGCCGCGCAGAATCTCGATCGCGCCGGCCGCGCGATACCAGGTCTCCATCTTGTCCTGGATGAAGGTGCTGATCCGCCGCTCGTTGTCTTTGTAGTCGGCGGTGATGCGGCATACGGGATCGCCCAGCGGATCTTTGACCTGCGGATCGAGATCCAGGTAGTTGTCCTCGTAGGGCAGTGTCGTCTTCTGCAGATAGGCGGTGTTGGTGCGATCGGCGTTCTGCCTGACGAACGCCTTCCACTCCGATCCCCAGCTCGGCGCGCGGCCGAACGTCGGCATGTTGGCCGCGGCGATCGGCCGCCGATCCGAGAAGATCCAGAGGTTGCCGCCGCCGACGAAGTCGAGACCGGCGTGATCGAAGTTGTCGTCGGCAAATTCGTCCACCGCCACGCCTTGCGCCGGCAGGCCGTACCAGGTGTTGAGATTGAACGGGAAGAGCGCCGTCACCGAGGCGCCGGTGTTGTGCGAGAAGTAATGGCGTCCGACCTGACCGTGTTTATTGGAAAGGCCTTTCGGAAATGGTTGTGACGTGGAAAGCAGGAGCAGCCGCGAGTTCTCGTAGGTATACGACGCGAGCAGCACGATCTTCGCCGGTTGGAAGTACTCGACGCCGTCGGTGACGTAGGTCACGCCGCTGGCGCGCCCGCGCTCGTCCACGTTGATTCGTGTCACGTGCGCGCGCGTCACGACTTTGAGACGGCCGGTCTTCTGCGCGCGCGGAATGGTCGTGACGTTGGGGCCGTTCTTGGCGTCCACATGACATCCGCCGCGATTGCAGAAGCCGTGATACATGCACGGGGAGCGATCCTGGTAGCGCACCGAGTTGATCGCCGCCGGACCAGGGAACGGCCGCCATCCGAGCTTGCGCGCCGCGCCCGACATCAGCTCGGTGAAGCCGGTGCCGCGCAGCGCCGGCATCGGGTACTCGCGCTGCCGCGGGCCCTCGAACGGATTGCCGCGCTTGTCGATCGCTCCCTTGATGTTGCCGGCCTGTCCAGACACCCCAATCTCGCGCTCGACACGGTCGTAGTAAGGCTCGAGCTCGTCGTAGCCGAACGGCCAGTCCTCGACCGTCGATCCGTACGGCACCCGCGCCGGGCCATACCGGCGCGTCGTCTCGCTGACCACCTTGAAATCCCACGGATTCAGCCGCCAGCTTTGCGCCCAGTAGTGAAGCGTCGTTCCGCCGACGCCGTTCATCATCACGTGCCCGCCGGCGCGCGTGCCCGGCGCCGAGGCGTTGATGCGATGCGTCGGCACTTCCTGATTGCACTTCTGCACCGCCATCGGCCAGTCGCGCACGTTGTTGCGGATCTCGTCGGGCGCGAAGTCGCGGCGGGTGAGCCACGTGCCGGCCTCGAGGCCGACGACGTCGATGCCGGCTTGGGCCAGCGGAAGCACCGCCACACCGCCTGCCGCGCCCAGCCCGACGACGACGACTTCGGTGTCCTTGAGCCTAGTCGCCATGGCGTTCGCTTCCCGGCCGCGCGCGTGCTCACCGTCGCCTTGTTGAACATGGCATCGTCGTATGCCGACTTGCGAGCCGGCTTGATGACGACGTTCATCCGCTGCTCCTCGGGTGACACATAGGTGCGGACGCCGGGGTAGCCGAGCAGGTCCCAGCCGACGAAGCTGGCATTGCCGCCGTAATACGGATCGCCAAACATGCCCTGCCAGGTGTGCCCGCGGACCATCGCGAAGAACTGCGCCGAGCTGGTCTGGAATCCGCCGCCGGATCCGGTGGCGGCACCGGTTTCGACGTCGATGAGCACAGAGTCCTGTTCGGTCGGCGGGAGCGCGACGAACGCGCGTCCGCGTGAAGAGCGCGCGTACCGGTCGAGCGCAGCGAGGCCAACCCGATAGGCCTCGCGCGAGCTGGAGAGCGCGCCGGCGAGCGCGCGATCGATGTAACGGACAGCGTTAGCCTCGGTCGCGCCCGGACCGTTCGCGTCGGTCGGAATCAGGCGCGCGACGATCGCGTCGAGCAGGTCGGCTTCGGCGGCGGTGAGCGACTGGAGCGGCTCACGTCGGCCGGGAGTCGCAGCAGGCGCTTGGGGCGCGTCAGGTGCGGCGGGTGCGGTGCGGTTCGAGGGTCCGACCGGGGCGGCGGGTGCGAGACCCGCGGCACCCGCGAGCTTGAGAAGTCGCCGACGGCTCAGTGTGGTCATAACGATCCAACCTGCCGGCCGCACGGCCGGCGAACCTCGCGCCTATGGCTTCGGCTGGCGCTCGTAAATCGCGACCAGCTCGCCCTGGCCGATGATGTGTCCCTTCATCGCTTCGAGCAGCTGCGCCTTGGTGAGCCCCGCCTGCGCGTCGAGCGGCGCGTCAAGCGCATAAACCGTGAAGTGATAGTGGTGCGGCTTGCCTGGAGGCGGCGCCGGTCCGCGATAGATTGGGCGCTTGAAGCCGGAGAGGCCCTGCACCGCTCCGTCGATCTCCTTCGGCATTGGCGCGCCCGCCTCGATCGGAATGTTCTCCGGGATGCCCTTCGCCGTGCCCGGGATCTTGTAAATCACCCAGTGAACGAACGGCTGCGGCATCGGCACGTCGGGATCGTCCATGATCAGCGCAAACTCTTTGGCGGCCGCCGGCGCGCTGCTCCACATGATGGCCGGCGAAACGTTCTTGCCATCGGCCGTGTGGTCGGCCGGAATCGTCTCTCCTGCCTTGACCGTCGGGCTCGTGATCGTCATCGTCTGTGGTGTCTGCGCGAGCGCCGGAGAAGCGGCAAACGCAAGAAGGCAGGTGGTGTACAGAAGTTTTTGCATGCGGCGCAGTATAGCGCGGCGTCTGCTACGACGGCGCGATCACCGACGGCAACTCGGCGACGCTGGCGATGACGTGCGTATGCGGCTCCGCCTCCAGCGCTTCGCGGCGGTGCGCGCCAGACAGCACGCCGACGTTGTAGCGGACGCCGGCCCGGTGTCCGGCTCGCAGATCGAGCACGGTGTCGCCGACATTGGCGACGCGCGCCGCATCTCGAATTCGGAGGATCTCCATGCACCGGAGAATCATCGCCGCAGATGGACGCCCTTCCTCCACATCGTCGCCGCACACCACCGCATCGGCGACACCGCGCGTCCAGTCGAGCGCGCGAAGCAGGGCGCCGGTCGTGGCTCGATCGAAGCCGGTGTTGAGCGCGACGCGAATGCCTTGTTGGCGAAGCCACCGCATGGTGTCGCGCGCGCCGCGTATCGGTTGCGCCGAGTCCGAGTAGCGGCGTTCGAGGTTGACGCGAAACGACTCGTAGACTTCGTCGCAGAGATGCAGCGGGATCCCGCGCGCTTCGAGAAGCTCGCGGATAGCCTGGCGCTTGGATGCGCCGCGCACGCGCGTGATCTCGGCCGCGGTGACGTGCACGTCGAACGACGCCAGCGCGGCGGCAAAGGCGTCGGCGACCTGGCCCGTGTCCTGTACGGTCGTCCCGGCCATATCGAGGACGACGAGGGCGATCGGCAAGTTCATCGCTGGTACGGAACTACTGACAGAACGAGCCGGCTCAGCAAGGTCATACGCCGTCGATTCTAGCGCTGTCGCTCGTGTCGGTTGACATTGGCGCGACACCGGTGTTACCTAGCGCCACTCCCGTCCTTTCACGCATAGCCCACGGAGGCTTGAATGGCGCAAATGCTTCGGCAGTGCTGCCTTCTGGCGGCGTTCCTGGCTCCGCTCCTCTCAACGACACTTGTGGCTGCTCAGGCAATCACCGGCACGATCACCGGCCGCGCGCTCGATGCGAGCGGCGGCATTCTGCCCGGCGTCGAAGTGTCGGTCTCGAGTCCGGCGATGATCGGCGGCGCGCGCACGACCTTTACCGACGCGCAGGGTGCCTATCGACTCACCCAACTGCCGAGCGGCGACTACCGCGTCAGCTTCAAGCTGTCGGGGTTCAGGACGCTGAACATCGACGCGGTCACCGTTGGCGTCGGCAGCACGATGACGATCAACGGCACGATGCAGATCGATTCGGTCGCGGAAGAAGTGACCGTCATCAGCGATACGCCGGTCATCGACTTGCAGGCGACGACCGTCGGCGTCAACTGGGACGAGAAGCAGATGGACGATCTCCCCTACGGCCGCGGCATTCGCGGGCTTGCCCGCCTGCTGCCAGGTCTGTCGCCGACACAGTTCGACGTCGGCGGCAACACCGTTGGCGGATCGACGACCACCGGCGCGCGCAGTTACGGCCGCAGCGGACAGGAGTTGATCAAGTTCGACGGCGTGGTCTGGGACCAGTTCTTCGGCGACTACAACACCTACGATCAGGTGCAGATCTCCGCCGCTGCGAAGGGGGCGGAAGCGCAGAGTCCCGGCGTCACCTGAGCTTCGTGATCAAGTCCGGCAGCAACGACTTCAGCGGCATGTATCTGCTCGCCTGGCAAGACGGCGCGTTCCAGGACGACAACGTCACCGACGAACTGCGTGCCGCGGGCTTCGACCCCGGCAACAACAAGTTCACCCGCTACAACGACATCAGCCTCGATCTCGGCGGCCCGATCCTGCGCGACAAGCTGTGGTTCTACGCCGCGTATGGCTACAACTACTCCGGCCTGTTCATCCCCGGCTTCGTCTCGGAAGAGACAGGCGAACAGGTGGAGTACTTCACGCGGCTCGACAACCCGACCCTGAAGTTGACCTAGCAGATTTCGCCGAACAACAAGTTCGAGCTTGCGCAGCAGTTCAATCGCAAGTGGCAGCCTTACCGCAACGCGAGTCGCTTTGTGCCGCTCGAGGCCACACAGAACCAGATCGCGTGGACGGCGATCGGTCCGGCCGCGAAGTTCACCCGCATCCTCAACAACAACATGACGTTCGACACCGGCTTCAACCGTTCGGGCTACTGGTGGCCCGACTACGCGTGGACCGACGATGTGCGGCAGCAGGACTTGACGACAACGGCGACGCGCGGCGCGTACCTCGAGGTGTACCGCAAGCCGATTCGCTGGGGTTACAACGGCACGTTCAGCTGGTTCACACAGCTCAAGGAAATGAACCACGAGTTCAAGACCGGCTTCCTCGGTTATCGCAATACCAACTATCTGGAGCAGTACGGCTACCCGAATCAGCAGTTCTATCGCTATCGCAGTCTGCCGGGAGACATCGATCTTTTCCAGCGGCCGAATTCAGTGCAGGTGTTCGACTATCCGAACAACACCAACAGCGGCGTCTACTACAACTCGTGGTTCGCCAACGACATGATCAGCCTGACGAGCCGGTGGACGCTCAATGCGGGTCTGCGCTTCGACCGCTACTCCTCATGGCTCCCCGCGCAAGGCAATCCGGGAGTCGGTCCGTACGCCGAGTTGAATATCTATCCTGAAAACCACGATTTCCCCGCTTACAACGCCTGGTCGCCGCGGTTATCCACGATCTACGACCTGCGCGGCAACGGCCGCATCGCCCTGAAGGCCAGCTACGCTCGCTACGCGGCCGCGGGCTCGGGAGTCAACGCGTCGAGCGGCCCGGTAGCGGCGGACGTGAATCCTGCTGCTACACGCACGACGACGTATCGATGGAACGGTGTCATCCCCTACACGCCGAACCCGGCCGACCTGCAAATGGTCACGGGAGGCCGTGGTAATCGCCAGCTCGACTCCAACCTCGAGGCATCGGGCATGGACGAATTTACCGGAGGCGTGGATCTCGGCATCGGCCGGAATCTGACCGTGCGCATGAACGTGGTGCGGAAGCTCGATTGGGGCGGCAGCAAGGAGCTCGATCTCGCGCAGCCCTTCGAGGCGTTCACCGATGTCCGCACAGGCATCGATCCTGGCAGGGACAACGTCGTCGGAACCCCCGACGACGGCACCGTCCAGGTATGGTCCGTTCCCTCCTCGTATCCGACGTTCAACCAGGTGATTCGCCTCACTACCAACACCGAACCCGGCGAGGGCGAGGACGACTACTGGGCGTTCGAGACGACGGCGAGCAAGCGCTACTCCAATGGCTGGTCGCTCCTCGCGTCGTACTCGGTGGATCGACGCGACGTCCGGAATATCAACGCGCGCAATCCCAACGAAGCCGCATATCGCGCGCAAACGAATAACCAGGGCGTCCTGATGACCGACCCCGAGCTGCCCCACGTCTATCAAGGCGTGCGTCTCAGCGGCACCTACGAGCTTCCCTGGCGCGTGCTGGTCGCGTCCACTTTCACCGGTCAGCAAGGCGAATACTTCCCGCGCATCGTACAAGTGCAGAACGCGCTCAACACGGTCGTAGAGGTGGTCGTGGAGGGACAGGCCGGACGTTACGACTGGGTGAAGCTGATGGACCTCCGCCTGTCGAAGACGTTCGTGTTCGGCAAACACTCGTTCGAGGGCATGTTCGATGTCTTCAACCTGACCAACTCGAGTGTCGTTCTTCGTCACGTCAACGTGAACGGTCCGAATTATTTGAAACCGCTCGCCACGAGCGGGATTGACGCCGCGTCCGCGAACCCGATTCCGGCGCCGCGGATCTTCAGATTGAGCGCGCGCTATCAATTCTGACGCGCGCCGTCCGCGTGGTCGCGGAGCCGAAGCTCCGCGCTGGTCTGACGCGCGCGGGTTCGCGACCCTCGGAAACACAAAGCCCCGGCTGCTGCCAACGCAGTGCCGGGGCTTTCTTCTCGACCGACAGCGGCTTACTTGAGGTGCTTGCCGACCAGGCGGGTCATCTCGAACATGTTGACGGAGCTCTTGCCGCCAAACACCGACTTGAGCGTCGTATCGGCGTTGATCTGCCGCCTGTTCTTCTGATCCTGCAGGTTGTTTTTCTTGATGTACGCCCACAACCGCTTCGTCACCTCGGTGCGCGGGATCGGCTTGTCGCCGACGACCGGCGCCAGCGTGGCGCTCGGCGTCACGGGAGCCATGAACGCGGCATTGGCCTTCCGCCCGCCGCCCTTCTTTGCAGCTTTCTTGGCCTTCTTGGCGGCCATCGGCCGTGCGGCCTTCTTTGCTGCCTTCTTCTTCGCTGCCTTCTTCGCCATAGGTCTCCTAGGAAGAAAAGACGTTATCGCACGTCGTGCACAGAGTCTCACAAATCTTCCTCGGAGAACAGCGCGATTACGCTCTGCGCCGAGCGGAAACGAGGTGAGTCTCAGGCAACGTTTGCCGCGGATCACCCGCGATGTGCGCTCTTCAGCCCCGGGAGACCGCGGTGAACCACCCGCGCGGCAGCGCAGTCGAGCGGCTGCTCCCGTTGGCCTGCGCTCGCGTCTTTCGCGCTACTGAAGCTTGTAGTCGGCGTATTTCTCGCGGAGCTCGCGCTTGAGCACCTTGCCGGTGGGGCCGATCGGCAGCGCGTCCACGAACTCGATGGCGTCGGGCAGCCACCACTTCACCAGCTTCGTCTCGAGGAACGAGCGGAGCTCGTCGGCGCGAAGCTCCTTGCCGGCCGCCTTGACGACGACCAGCAAGGGCCGCTCCGACCACTTGGGGTGCGGCACACCGATCGCGGCGGCGTGCGCCACGCCGGGATGGCTCATCGCGGCGTTCTCGACATCGATGCTGCTCACCCACTCGCCGCCCGACTTGATCACGTCCTTGGCGCGATCGGTGATCTGCATGTAGCCGTCCTGGTCCATCGTCGCGATATCACCGGTGTCGAACCAGCCGTCGCGGTGGGCATCGTCGTGCTCGCGCTTGAAGTAGGACGACGCGATCCACGGGCCCCGGACCTGCAGGCTGCCAGAGGTCTTGCCGTCCCACGGCAGCTCGTGCCCTTGTTCGTCCACGATCCGCAGGTCCACTCCGTAGACTGGCCGTCCCTGCTTGCAGCGGAGCGACAAGGCCGCTTCGACGTCGAGCCCGTCGTGTTTGGGCAGCAGGTGATTGGCAGTGCCGACCGGGCTCATCTCGGTCATGCCCCACGCGTGAATCAGGCGCGCACCGTGCTCATCGAACCCCTTGATTAGACTCGGCGGTGCGGCCGATCCGCCGCATCCCACTTTCTTGACCGTCGTGAGCTTCTTGCCCGTCGCGCGCAGGTGCGCCAGGAGGCCCAGCCACACCGTTGGCACACCGAGTAGACACGTGACCTTTTCGTTCTCGATCAGCTCCGTCAGGCTTGGCCCGTCCAGGCACGCGCCGGGCATCACCAGCTTCGCGCCCACACACGCCGCGGCGTAGGGCACGCCCCACGCGTTGACGTGAAACATCGGCACGACCGGCAGCATCGCGTCGCGGGCCGAGAAGCCGAGTGCGTCTGGCAGCGAGATCGCGTAAGAGTGCAGCACCGTCGAACGGTGCGAGTAGAGCACGCCCTTGGGGTAGCCGACGGTGCCCGACGTGTAACAGAGAGACGAAGCCGCCTGCTCGTCGAGGAGCGGCCACTCGTAGCTGTCGGACTCGCCGGCAATCAGCCCTTCGTAGTCGACCAGCCCTTCGATGTTGCTGTCGGCCGGCAGATGCGCGGCGTCGGTCATCGCGACGTATTGGCGGATCGGGTTGGGCTGCGTCGCCAGAAGCTGCGCCAGCTTGGTGAACGTCGTGTCGAAGAAGAGCGCTACGTCCTCGGCGTGATCGACGATGTAGCGCAACTGCTCGGGGGGAAGGCGCGGATTGATCGTGTGAAGTACGGCCCCCATCGACGACACCGCGAAGTAGATCTCGAGGTGGCGGTCGGTGTTCCAGGCAATCGTCGCCACGCGATCACCCTGGCGGACGCCGAGGCGCGCCATCGCGTTGGCCAGCCTGCGCGCCCGGCGCGCGACCTCGCCCCAGCTCGATCGGTGAATCGTGCCTTCGACCCGGCGCGTCACGATCTCGACCGCGGCGTGGTAGCGTGCGGCAAACTCGATCTGACTCGAGATCAGCAGCGGCACGTTCATCATTTGGCCAAACATCTGACGCCTCCCGAGATCCTCTGGCCCGCTCCCCGCGCGGGCTCAGACGATAAATCCGGTCGATGCCTCTTTACAATAGAAACCATCGCTTTCTCTCAGGCCGCGTGCGCACTTACTGGCTCTCGTTTCACGCACCGTACGCCTGCCGACACAGCGGCGCGTGCTGTTCTGCCGGCTGGGACATCCCGATCGAGCACGTGCGCGTCCGTGCGATTGAGGACGCCATCGGCGCCGGCCGGCTCGCCGCGCCCGTCCGGTGGATGCGCGTCGTCGCCGGCGCTCCCGACGACGTCGCCGGCGTGCTGCAGGTTGGCAATGCCGGGCGGTGTGTGTTTCATCAGGCGCCTGGATGTGCCATCCATGGCGCGCTAGGGCACGCCGCCATCCCGTCGGCCTGCCAGCACTTCCCGCGAATCGCGCTGATCGATCGCCGCGGCGTCTTCGTAACGTTGTCGCACTACTGCCCGACGGCTGCCACCCTGTTGATGGATGCCGTCGAGCCCGTGGCCATCGTCGAAGGGCCGGCCGTGCTCCCGGATGGCGGCGCTCCCGAGGGCCTGGACGCGCGCGACGCGCTGCCGCCGTCGGAATCGCCCCGCCGGTTGCTCGACTGGGACGGCTACTCAGCCTGGGAACGGCAAGCGGTCGCGACGCTGTGCAGCGACCTCTCTCCAGATCGTGCCCTCGACGTGCTGCACCCGGGCGCGCGGCGGGTTCCCGACGATGCTCTCCTGGCTGTGGTGCGTGACGCAGTACCGCCGGCAATTGCCTGCCCATCGCTTTCAGTGCCGCAGAACCCAGGCCCGGACCTGCCGGCGCCGATCGCCGGACGATATCTGGCGGCGCACGCCTTCGCCTCGTGGACGGCATACCAGGGCAACGGGTTGCTCGCGACGGTGCTCTACTTGCGCACTGTCCTGGCAGTCGTGCGCAGCGAGCTGGTTCGCCGTGACTCACCCGTTGACGCGATTCGCCACTCGGACTTGCTCGTGCGGCACCTGATCGATCGCGAGGTACTGGCGACGGGGCTTTCCAGAATCGCGGCGCAGTAAATGCTATCGACAGATACGCGGACGCAACTGTGCGTCAAAGCGACGTCAGGCACTTCGTGCGAAGACCACTCTCGTATACGCCACCTGAAAGCCGAGCCGCTCGAACGTGCGCTGCGATGTCGACCCGGGGTCCACGGTGGCGATGGCGAGGTCGGCGCGGCCGATGGCGTCGTCCAGGCAACGGGTGACGATCGCGCGCTGCACGCCGCGGCGACGGAACTCGGGCAGCGTGGATGTTCCGAAGACACCTGCCACGCCTCCATCCACCCAGCTCGCGCCGCCGCCCGCGGGCGTGCCATCGACGCGGGCGAGGTAGCGCGCGATCGCAGGGCGCACGAAACTTTGCATCAGCCCGGCTGCGCCGAAACCGTCGCTGACGACTTGAACCCACGTATCTGCCGCATCGTCGCCGGCGGCGTCGACTGTCACGCCGGGAGCGATCGCGAAAGATGCGGACGCGGGCAGCCGCCGTACCAGCTCGTTCTCGAATCCGTGGACGAGATAGCCACGTTCAGAAAGGCGCGTGGGCAGAGCCGACTCGGCGAGCGGGCAGAGCTCGATCCGCACATCGCTGGCGTGGCGGCGGTAGAACGCCTCGATCTGTTCAAGATCGGCGTCGTCCGCGTCGCATCCCAGCCCGAGCCCAAGCACCTTGTTCAGCGGCGAGCCCGGGCCCGCATAGATCGCGCGGGCGCCCCCCGTCTCGACGCTTGCGAGCCCTGCACCGGCGGCCAGGGCGCAGAAGCTGATTTCCGCGCTCTCGATCCGCCGCGCGAGATCGACCGTGATGTGCAGCATGCCGCGCGATTATCGCCCGCTAACGACGACCACGCAGACCCACGCGAGGCGGCTCTTCGCGCCGTGGCCGTTGATGGGCGCCGTCTCGGGTCGTCGGCTTGTCCCTACCGAGGCCTGGGAAGGCCCCACCTACGGCCGACCGCAGGCCCCTACTACGGCGCGTCGAATTCCATCACCAAGGGGCCGTGATCCGACGTGCCAAACTCACGGTGGATTACGGCCGTCTTCGCCATTCGCGCCAACTGCTCGCTTGCCAGCACGTAGTCGATGCGCCACCCGATATTCCGCTGTCGCAGGTTGCGCCATGGCGCCCACCACGTGAACAGGTTGTCGTTGTCGGGATCGAGTGCACGGCCGACGTCGACGAGGCCGTGCGAGAGCATCTGCTCGAAGATCGCGCGCTCGTCGGGCCGCGCGCCCACCTGATTGGGCTTCCGCTCCTTCGGGTGAATGTCACGATCGCTCCGGGCGACGTTGAGATCGCCGCACAGGACAAGCGTACGCCCGGCTTCTTTGGCGTCGGCGGCCCAGCTCTCCATCGCCTCGATGAAGCGCAGCTTGGCCGGATAGTCCTTGCCGCCGTTCGGAACGTAGATCGATGCAAAGGTGATGTCGCCGGTCGGCGTGGCCAGTGTCGCGCTGCAGACGCGCTGCTCGAAGTCGAAGTCGGGGTGGACCACCTCGGGACCGTCCGGATCGAACTCGCGCGAAACGAGCAGGGCGACGCCCGAGTAGCCTTTTTCGCCGTGCCAGTGCGCCCAGTAGCCCTCGAGATCGCGCAGCTCGAACGTGAGCTGATCGAATGACGCCTTGATCTCCTGCAGACAGACGACGTCGGGCCGTTCTCGCTCGAGGAGCTCGAGCAGCTCGGCGCTGCGGGCGCGGATGCCGTTGACGTTCCACGTCGCGATCTTCATCCGCCCTCAGTCTATCGCCCGTGCTTTGGGCCGCGGGTGGGCAGTGTTTCGGAGGCATCCGCAGATTTCAGGATTCCGCAGATGAAACGCATCGCAGCACGATCTTCGAGGCAGCCTCTACTTCGCCTTGCCGTCGAGCAGTTCGTACACCCGCCACACGCCGTGCGGCGGCACGATCCCGACATTCTTGAGGCTGGGATAGTTCGTCGCCTGCGATCGGAGGTCGATCGTCTTCGCTGCTTCCTCCATCGGGACGCCGGCATCGTGCATTCGCTTCGCTTCCGAGTAGAGCACGCGGAGGTAGGCCTGGAAGTGATCGACCTTCGACTTGCCCTTGAGCGCCTGTCCGTGTCCCGGCAGAATCGTGTCGAACTCAATCGCCTTCAGCTTCTCGAGCGTCTCGATCCACTCGTTGATGTACGCATCGCCCGAATACGACACCCCTTCGATGAGGAGATCGCCGGTTGCGAGCACGCGCTCCCGGGGCGCGTAGACGACGACATCGCCGGCAGTGTGACCGCGGCCGAGAAAGATGATGCGCAGCTCGCGGCCTCCGCCAAAGAGGCTGAGCCGCTCGTTGAGCGTCACGTTCGGCGGCGTTGGCTTCACCGCGTTGGTGCCCTCGAGGTGATTCTGCTGAATCGCGAGCTGCTCCTCGAGCCGCGTCTTCTCCGCTGCGTCGGTCGCCGACACGATCCGCTTCTTCAGCGACTCGATCGTGGCGGGCACCACGCCGACGTAGGCTTCACGGGCGCGAGAATCCTGCGACTTGCCGGCGAGGATCATCTCGCGCGCGAACTCGCTTCCGATGATCTGCACGTCGGGCCCGTAGATCTGATTGCCGTGCGAATGGTCGAAGTGGTAATGCGAGTTCACGACGTAGCGGATCGGCTTGGCGGTCACCGTCTTGAGCTCCTCGCGCAGCGCCCAGGCGCCTCCGGGCGATACGTGTGAGTCGACGACGAGCACCGCGTCGCCGAGCTCGAAGATCGCGGCGTTGGACATCACCACGAGATTGCCGGTGCCCACAGCGTGATAGATGCCGTCCGCGATCTTGTTGAACGTGAACGCTTGACCCTTGTAGGTCGTGCCGGGCGGCCGGCCCGCGCTCGCGGGTGTTTGCGCCGGCATGGCCAGCATTGAACCAGCGCCGACGCACAAGATCAGAGCGAGCAGAATCCAACGCGAGCGACTCATCGGGACCTCCGTGGCGCAGAATCCTAGCGCAGATGTGCGCTAGCGAGGCAGAGAACCTGGCAGCAGCGAACGCCAGTTGACGATCAAGGCCAACGGCGGCGCTGGCGCACCGGGTGCAGGCACGTTCACGAGAAAGCGATCGCCATCGGGCGCGACATCGTACGAGCGGATGGCACCGCCGGCGTCGAACAGCCTCGCCGACGCCACTCCCTCAGGAACTGCGGCGGCGAACGAGATCGAGACCGCGTGGACCTCGCTGCCGCGGCGGTAGAAGAACTCCGCGGTCTCCAACGTCGCGCCCGCAACGGTTCGTCCTGCGGGGTTCCAACGCGGCTCGTTGCCGCCGCCGCTTGTCAGACGCGTACGCCGGCCCGGTTTCGGAAACGAGTCGACGTAGATTTCGGGCTGACCCGATTCGTCCGACGCGTAGAGCATCCACTGCCCGTCGGGTGATATCGCCGCCTGCGTCTCGTTGAAGGGTCCCTGCGCGTACGGCTCTGGATCGGCCTCCCCCGTTGCCGGCACAAGGAGCAGATCGTCACGCGTGGAGGTGCGGGTCTGACCGAGGACGAAAGTTCGTCCGTCGGGTGACCAGTCCCAGAGCCGGATCGGCGCGTCGAACTTTCGAAGGGTCTGTTGCGGCAACTGCGCCATTGCGCCGCGGCTGACCAGTGAGCGTCGTCCTTCCACCCACGCGATGCGCGCCGCGTCGCGCGACCAGATCGGCATCTCGTCGACGTCGAGCGCCTGCGAGACGCGCTGCGGAAGCAGGCGGCCGCCTTCGTAGGTCCAAATGTCGAGCGTGCTCAATTGCGGGTCGAGCTGTGTGACGGCCACGCGACCGCCCTGTGGCGCCACTCGGACATCGGTGACCTGCACCTGCGGGACGAATGTGCTGGCGGTGGCGTCACGCCGCTCGATCCAGCGCAGATCGCGCAGTGGCGTTTGTGGCGAGCCGTAGATCAATGCGTCGCCGCCCACCGTGGCTGAGAGCTGTCCGAGGGCGCTCCGCCCGACCGCTGTGCCGAGAAGCTCGGCCCGGCCGGGCGCCGAAGGACGTCCGCCCCCGTCGTCGCTCCACTCGACGCGATGCGCAAGCAATGCGTCGCCTCGCGCATAGAGGAGCCAAGCGCCCGACGTGATCGCACTCGACTCGGCGGCTGCGAGTCGCGTTCCGCCGGCGGTCCAGAGGCCAGCCTGCGCCGGCTCGCGCGCTTGAACGAAGAACACGACCTCGGCGGGCGCGTTCGGCTCCGGCCGCGTTAGCAGCGCCGGAAATCGGTGGGAGATTTCCGACTTCGCAGTGTCCACTGCCGTCACTGCGCGAACGCCGCTGCCGTCAGCGTGCCAGGCCGACAGCCCGCCCTCGTTGGCCGGTGCAAAGATGATGTTGCCGTTGGGGTGCCACACCGCGCCGCGTGGCGCCGGGGTATCCGCGATGTCGCTGACATGTCCGGTGGCAAGCGCGAGCGTCTTGAGCCGGCCGCCTGCGAAGAAGCCGAGCTGGCTGCCATCGGGCGACCAGAACGGCAGCACGCCATCGTCGGTGCCGGGTAATGATCGAGTCTCGCCAGTGGTAACGTCTCGCAGCCAGATGTGCGAGGCGCCTTCGCGCGATGCGGGAATGGCGAGACGCCGGCCGTCGGGTGCGAGCGCCAAGCCAAACGGATGATCGGGTCCAGCGCCGAGTGTGAGATCGTCGAAAGGTGACAGCGAGGCGCGGAGGGCAAGCGGCGGTGGAGGGGGCTGTTCGTGATAGTGCCGCCATGCCGGAACAGCCAGCGCGGCCGCAGCCGCCACTGCCGCACCTGCGATAATCAAGGCAACCGTACGGTTTATACTCATCGTCCCAATCGGTACAGGAGGAACTTCAGCATGACGATCCGTGCTCTCGCTCTCGTCGGCCTGATGATCGCCGCGAGTGTCCCTACCCGCGCATATGCGCAGGCCGCGACGCAGGAGGCGCCGGCGCGCCGACCGGACGTCATCTACGTGCCGACGCCGATGGAAGTGGTCGAGGCCATGCTGCAGGTCGCGAACGTGTCGAAGAACGATGTCGTGTACGACCTAGGCTGCGGTGACGGCCGCATTCCCGTGACTGCGGCGCAGAAGTACGGCGCGCGTGGTGTCGGGATCGACATCGATCCGCAGCGTATCAAGGAAGCGAACGAGAACGTTCAGAAGAATAACGTCGGCGACAAGGTCAAGATCATGAACGCCGATCTGTTCGCTACCGACATCAGCGAAGCCACGGTGGTGACGCTCTACCTGCTGCCCTCGCTCAACGTCAAACTGATGCCGAAGTTGATGAAGGAGCTCAAGCCCGGCACGCGCATCGTGTCGCACGCGTTCGACATGGGCGACTGGAAGCCCGAGAAGGAGCTCGACGTCAACGGCCGCAAGGTTTACTTCTGGACGATCCCCAAGCGGTAGACAGCGAAAAACGGGCCCGGAAGCTTGGAATGGTAGATTCCGTGCTTCCGTGCACCGCCTGACCCTCCTCGTCATCGCGTTCATCTTCACCACAATCTGCGTGGCGCTCGTCGCCACCGGCGGTTTCGTTACGGCGGTCGTCGAGCTGCGTGTGTCGGCGCGATCGCCGGTGCCTGCGGCTGTTGCAGCGTCGGTTGGGTTTCTGGCGTGGGTCGTCCTGTCGTTGCGCGCGAAGGCGATCGCGGCCGACCTGCGAACGATCGACACGTGGATCGAGCGGCGATCGGTATGGCTCATCTCGGCGATCGCCGGCATCGCGGGCGCGGTCGCCGTCCGCTATCAGACATACAGCGCCAGCGGCGCCGATCCGTCCGGGTAGCTCAGCGAGGCCGCGCTGTTGGCGTCAGGCGCGCTCGACTACGTCGAGCCGCTGCATGCGCCGGTCGATTGGCCCGCCGGTGCTTCGTCACTTGCGCCACTCGGCTGGCGGGCGCGGCCGGCGCGTTGCAGGTACCAACCTACCCTGTCGGGCTGCCGCTGCTGATGGTCGCGCCGCTCGGGATTGGCGGCACTTTGGGCGCGTCGCTGGTGGTGTGCGCTGCCGCGGGGTGATGGTCTGGTGCACCGGCCAGCTGGCTCGCATGCTCGCTGGCGGGGCCGCGGCTGAGTGTTGTGCGCGCGATCGTCTTTGCGCTCCCGGTCGCTCGCCGGCGCTCTCGTCGCCTATCTCCAGTGGCGTTGGTTCGGCTCGCCGCTTCGGGTCGGTCGCTATCGCCGCGATGGCACGTCGCCTGCCTGCCGCTGCGCGCGCCCCTGTGATCCTGGCTTTCGCGCTCGCAATTGCAGCCTGGCAAGTCGCCAAGACAAGAGAGCTGCTGGTCTTCGGACTCGCGCAGCGCCACGCGCGGGCGGCGCTCGCCGAGAGCTATCTGTCGGCAACGCTAGAGCCTAACGCGGTCCTCGTGTCCGGCGAGCAAAGCGGAGCGATGCGTTACTACACTGGGCGGCCGATTGTCCGCTGGGATTTCCTCGATGCGCCGACGCTCGACCTTGCGATCAAGCGGTTTCGGGAGCGGTCGGCCCTTGATGTGTGGATCGTCCTCGACGACTGGGAAGTCGCGCTCTTTCGGGACAGGTTCACCGGCATCGCGGTGGGTCCCGAAATCAAGCGTGCAATCGAATCGCTCAACACGCGCCGCCCGGTTTACGACCTGTTGCCGATGCGGCGCTATGTCGAGCGATCGATGGGCGACACCCGCTTCACGATGCTCGTGCTGATGTGTTTCGCCGCCGCATCACTGCTGCTCGCCGCGATTGGCGTCTACGGCACGCTGGCCTACCTGACGTCGCAGCGGACGCAGGAGTTTGGCGTGCGCATGGCGCTCGGCGCCTCGGCGGCGCAGGTGCTCCGCACGGTGGCGGGCGAAGGGCTGTGGCTCGCGGCGGCGGGCGGCGTGGCGGGATTCGCGGGCGCCGCCCTGCTCAGCTCCGGGCTGCGCGGCCTTCTCTACGAAGTCGCGCCGTTCGACAGCGCCACACTGGTCGCGACGGCGGTCCTCGTCGCAGTGGTCGCGCTCATTGCCGCCGCCCATCCTGCGTGGCGGGCGGCGAGAATCGATCCGGTTTCGGCGTTACGGGCTGAGTAGGGATCAGGGATCAGGGATCAGGGATCAGGGATCAGGGATCAGGGATCCGTACGTGACGCGACCTTCAGGTCCGCGGCCGTTCGCATCGATCCCTCTCAGCACCACGCATCACGCACTGAGCACCAAGCACTCCGCACCTCAGGCACCATTAGGCACCCGAGGCACCCTCAAAGTTCAGTCTGTCGCCTTTCCTTCCAGCAACGCGGTCGTCTGCTCGGTGCGCGGGCCTTTCTCGTCACACACCGCAAACGTGGCTTGATAGAGCGAGATGCCGGCGTACTCGCCCTTGCTGTTGAGCACGTAGAAGTTGAGGCCGAAGTTGGGCAGGCCGCGCGCGTTGAGCAGGCGCTTTTCGATCGTGTTCTTCTGCACGCGGCGGCACGCTTCGAGCGCCGCGTCCTTCGGGTGCTTGCCGCGCCGCATCTCCTCGACGATGAGGAAGGAGCAGAGGTTGTAGAGGTTGGCCTCGCCGCGGCCCGTCGAGCCAGCGGCGCCGACCTCGCCGTCAACGTAGAGACCCGCGCCGAGAATCGGCGAGTCGCCGACGCGACCCGGAATCTTCCACGCCAGGCCGCTCGTGGTCGTCACGCCGCAGACTTCGCCCTTGGCGTTGACGCCGTCCATGTTGATCGTGCCGTAGAAGTGATCCGGATCGATCAGCCCGTCGCGGATCATGCTCAGTCCGGCCATCAGCATCGCCTCTCCGCGCTTCTTCGGATCGAGGTAGTGCTCGGGATCGATGCGGCGCTTCCACTCGAGCCAGCGCTCCCGCGACGTCGGCGTGTTGAGGTCGCTTTCGACGGTGATGCCCATGTTGCGGGCAAACGCCTGCGCGTCCTTTCCGACAATCAAATGATGGTCGGTGTGCTCGAGCACGGCCTTGGCGACGAGGGATGGCGCTCGCACGCCTTCGATGCAGGCGACGCCGCCGGCCCGCTTGGTCGGACCGTGCATACAGCACGAATCCAGCTGCACGACGCCTTCCGCGTTGGGCAGGCCGCCATAGCCGACGCTGGTGTCTTCCGGATCGAGCTCGCACAGATTGACGCCCGAGATCAACGCGTCGAGCACGTCGGTGCCCTGCGTCATCGCGTCGAACGCCTTCTGCACGCCGGTGACGGCGCCGCCATTCTTGTAGCGATTGCCGTTGGATGAGGACACGACGACGGGCCGCACGCCGCTCGCCCGCACGGCGGGCGCCTGTCCGAAAGCTTCTCGCGCCGCGACCACGGCCAGGCCCGCCGCGGTGCCGGACTGAACAAACTGGCGTCTGGTGAAGGTGTGACTCACGGAAGTCCTCCTGCAGGCGCGAATGCTACCACGCCCTCGGCGGATAATGCTGCTGCGTGCGCCGCGATTTCGCTGTCCTCCTGCTCATCCTGACGATCACGTTTGGCCTCCGCGTCTATCTGCCATGGCAGACGGTGTTCGGCGGCGGGGCCGTGGCATTTCTCGAGAACGACGCGTGGTACCACATCAGGCTCATCGAAAACCAGGTGCGGCATTGGCCGTGGCGCGTCACTCTCGATCCGTACGCCGCGCCGGGGGGCCAGTTTGTCCCGATTGCGCCGTTTTTCGACACGATGACGGCGACGTTGGCCGTGGTGCTGCATGGCCGCGACGCCGAGCGCCGATCAGATCGAGCGCATCGCGGCGTTCGTGCCGCCCGTACTCGGCACGCTCACGGTGCTCGGGATTTGGGCGCTGTGCCGCCGGGTATTCGATCGCCACACGGCTCTCCTGAGCGCCGCGCTTCTCGCTGTGCTGCCGGGACACTTTTTCGATCGCACGCTCCTTGGCTTCTACGATCACCACGCCCTCGAGGCAGCGCTCGCCGTCGCGACGCTATTGGCGATCGTCTGGGCGCTCGAAGCCGACCCGGCAGGTCCACACTCGTTGTCGTTCGCCAGTGTCGCAGGAAGAGCGGTGACGGCGGGCCTGGTCCTTGGCCTATACCTGCTGGGATGGGGCAGTGGCGCGTTCCTGGTCGGAATTCTCGGCGTCTGGCTCACGTTGACAATGGCGCTCGCGAGGTCCGATTCAGATCTGCGCAGAGCCGCGCGCGCCACAGGCGTGGCTACGCTCGCCGCGATGACTCTGGTACTCGTCTTTCAGGACGCAGCGATGTACCGGTACTCGAGCCAGATTCTTGCCCTCGTGGTGCTCTCCGGCCTTTCGCTGGCCGGCTGGCTCCTCGGACGCCGCGCGCTCCTGATCATCGGGATCGGCGCAGTGGCCGCAGTCGCAGCCGTGTATGCAGGCTTCTTCGGCCAGGTCGCAACCGACATCGCGAGGTTCACGCCGGATCCGCAGCGGATGGCGGTGTTGGAGGCGCGTCCGTTGTTTCGCTACAGCGGCAGGTGGCGATCGGCGCAGCCTTGGGAGTTCTTCAGATCGGGCTTCTACGTTGGCCTGATCGCGCTTGTGCTCTTCACCGTGCGGGTGTGGCGCGCACGGCGACCCTCCGATCTGTTGCTCTGGGTGTTTGGGGGGGCGATGTTTGCCGCCACCTTTGGACAGAATCGCTTTGGCTACTACCTCGTGCCTGCCTGTGCCATTTTCGGAGGCTGGCTTGCGGCTCGCATTCTCGAATGGGGAGCAGTCAACCCGCTCCGGCGCGCGCTTGCCGTCGCCGTCGTCGCCGGCGTGATTTTTGCGCCCAACCTCGCGCCGACGTCACTAAGGTCCGGACAGGCGAGCTCCCTGCAGCCGTACTGGCGTATGGCGATGGTGTGGCTTCGCGACAACACGCCGGCGCCGTTTGCGCAGGCCGCACCGCGCAACGCCGACTACTACTACGCGCGCTATCCTCGCCACTCGGTGCCGTGGCCCGACTACACGGTGATGAACTGGTGGGATCACGGTTACTGGATTGTCCAGCTCGGACGCCGGGTGCCCGTGGCCAACCCGACCCAAGAGCGCGCGCCGAACGCCGGGCGCTTCTACGCCTCCACATCCGAGGCTGACGCGCTCGCGCATCTGTCGGGTGAGCGGGCGCGCTACGTCATTTCCGACTGGGAGATGCCGTACCGCATTGATGCGGACGGAACGACGCTCGGACGTTTTCAGAGCGTGCTCGACTGGGCAGGCGCGCGACATGAGGACTATTACGAAATCATGTATCGGCGTGACATGGACACCTGGATTCCCGTCTGGGTGTTCTACGAGCCCTACTATCGCAGCATGGCGTTCCGGCTGAGCGTGCTTGGCGGTGCTGGTGTGGCGCCTGCACGCGCGACGACGGTCATCCGCGTCGGCGAGCGCGTCGACAGCAGTGGCCGGAGATTCAAGGAAATCGTCCGATCGACGACGTTTCCGACGTACGTGGCCGCCGCTGTCGCCGCTGGGTCAGCCACCGGCACTGAACGCGCGATGGTCGTCGGACTCAATCCATGGATCAGCGCGTTCCCTCTCGAGCCGCTGCAGCGTCTTCACGAGCGTCAATCGTTTCGCTCGGACGATCAGCGGCTAGAGGAGGCGCCCTACGTACGGATTTTCGAAGTGCAGTGATGATGCCGCTCGCTATTCGTTGCATAACGCAGTCATCGGATCGATCTATGACGCACGGCGAGCGGGCAGCCAGGTGGCAGCGAACAAGACGCCGCTGAGCACAATTGCTGCGGTCGCGAAGGCAGCGGATCGATCCGGCCGATGCCGACCAGAAAACTCTGCAGCGCGAAGCCGACACCGACCGACAGCATTAACCCGGCCGTCGCGGTTGCGCAACGCACGCGCGAAATCGGCGTGCGCATGGCGCTTGGCGCGACGCGCGCGTCCGTGCTGCGGCTCGTCCTCGAGCAAGGGGGGCGCGGCTGGCAGCGGTCGGTTTTCATAGGCCCGCGCTGTCAATGGCAGCGCGTCGCCGCTCGGCCGATAATTCTTTTCCAGGCAGCCATTTACGAGTTGGGCGCCACCCATCGCCTCTGCGTCTGGCGCGTCTGGCGCCTGTCTCTCAACGGCCCCTGACGCGCTGTTGTCGCGCGCGCGCGATCGCCAGCGCCCAGCGATAGGCGAGCGCGCTCGCCACGAGCGCATACGGAATGCATCCGATCAGCAGCGCCAGTCCCGATTGTTCGGCGAGCATCGACACGCGCGCGACGAACGTCGGTTCCGCGGCGGCCCGCTCCCAGAGGTCGACGAATCCCGCGTAACCAAACGACCGCGACGAGCCCGACAGCCACAAACCGGTCACGTAGAACGCGTAGTACATCGGGAGGATCGTCGCCGGGTTGTTGACGAACGACCAGATGAACGCTTGAACCAGGCTTGCGTCTTTGTGGAAGACGCGCTTGGAGATCTGACAGGACGCGGCCATCAACAGTGTCTGGAGGCCGAGCAGCGGCGTGAGCCCCCAAAGCACACCGATGGCGACACCGCGCGCGGTGTACTCGGGCGTGTGCGCGCTGCGCATGACCGGAATCACCAGCCGGTAGCGAAGCGTGCGACGCAGCGCGCCGAGCCCTCCAGTGGGTGAGCGGCGGCTCATGGGTCGACCAGGGATCCATAATAGGCGGTTGTGCGACTGTCGCCATTTCAGCGTCTTGCGCTGGCCACCACTGTGGCGACGTATCTCTTGATCCTGGTCGGCAGCCTCGTGCGCGCGTCGGGAGCCGGCCTGGGGTGTCCGGACTGGCCGAAATGCTTTGGATCGTGGATCCCACCAGCGTCGGCGGCCGAGCTGCCACAAGAGTTCGATCGCGCGCAGTTCAATCCCGTGCTGATGTGGACCGAATATCTCAACCGGCTGCTCGGCGTGACGGTGGGGTTTCTGATCTTCGCGACGCTGGTGATCGCGATTCGTGATCATCGCCGTACGCCGCGCATCCTGTGGCCGTCGGCGGTCGCGTTCGCCCTTGTCGGCTTCGAAGGATGGCTCGGCGGCGTCGTCGTTCAGGAGGAGCTTGCCGCCTGGATCGTCACCGTCCACCTCGTAGTGGCGCTGATCATCGTTTCGCTGCTGCTCTATGCCACGCTGGTGGCGTTTTTCCTCAAGCAGAGTGCGGCCGCATCGGCGCGACGCCGTCCGCTGTTTACTGCGACCGCCATGGTGCTCCTGCTGGCGACGCTGGCGCAGGTGACGCTCGGGGCCCAGGTCCGCGGCCGCATAGACGATGCGCTGGCTGCTGAAACGCCGCGCGCAGATGCGCTCGCCACGGTCGGCGCGTACGATCTCTGGCACCGCGATCTGGCGCTGGTGATTCTCGGTCTGGCGCTCCTGCTGCTGTTGGTGATGAGGAAGCGGCGCGAGCATGCCGTCGCGCTGATCCGGGCAACATACGCTTTGGTGGCGCTGGTTTTTCTGCAGCTCTGCCTGGGTGTGAGCCTCGCGTACGTCGGGTTGACACCGGCCGTCCAGGTAGCGCATCTAACGGGAGCGAGTCTTTTGCTCGGAGCTGCAACGATAACGGTCCTTCTCGCACGGTGGTTGCCATGACACGAATGTCGATTGCGATGATGCTCGTCTCGACCCTCACCGCGTGCAGCCGGCAACAACCGCCGGCCGCTGCCGGCCACGAGGCCGCGCACCCTGCGGGCGCTCAGCCGGCGAGGACCACGCTGCTCGGCAACCTTGGCGCATATCACCGCGCGATCGCCACCTCGAACCCCGAAGCGCAGAAATTCTTCGACGAAGGGCTGACGCTGCTCTACGGCTTCAATCACGAAGAGGCGTTTCGCTCGTTCGAGCGGGCCGCGGCTCTCGACGCCAATGCGCCGATGCCGCACTGGGGCATGTCGCTGGCGCTGGGGACCAACTACAACGACACGGCGACTCCCGATCGGCTCGAGAAAGCGCACATGCATCTGACGCACGCACAGGAGCGCGCGCGCAACGGAAACGATGTCGAGCGTGCCTTCATCGACGCCCTTGCCCGGCGCTATGTGGCGACGCCAAACGATGGCAACCAGCGGGCGCGGGAAGAAGCCTACGCCGCGGCGATGGGCGAGGTTTCGAAGCGCTTTGCCGACGATCTCGACGCGGCCACGCTCTATGCAGAGAGCATGATGAATCTCCGGCCCTGGAAGCTCTACACGCTCGACGGACAGGCGGAACCCGGCACCGAGGCGATCGTGGCCACGCTCGAGAGCGTGGTGGCGCGCAGCGCGGAGCATCCGGGCGCGAATCACTACTATGTCCACGCCGTCGAAGCGTCCCGCTCGCCGGAGCGTGCGCTGCCGCACGCGAAGCGGCTCGAGACGCTCGTGCCCGGTGCCGGTCATCTCGTCCACATGCCGTCGCACATCTATCAGCGGACCGGCGACTATCGCGCGTCGGCCAGGAGCAACGCCGTAGCGGCGGAAATCGACGAGAAGTACCTCAAGGCGACGGGTGCTACCGGCATGTACCCGACGATGTATTACGGGCACAACCTGCAATTTCAGTCGGCGGCCGCGATGATGGCCGGCAACTTCGCCGACGCGCACGAGTCGGGACGCAAGACGGCGGCGCTGATCGCGCCGCTCGCTGGCGACGTCATGATGCTTCAGCCGTATGCGCTGCAGGACCTCCTGGCGCTCGTGCGCTTCGGGCGATGGGACGACGTGCTGGCCGCGCCGCAGGCGCCGGCCGGCCGTGATGTGCAGATCGCGCTCGATCAGTTCGCACGCGGCGCGGCGCACGCGGCGCGCGGTCGCGTGACGGAGGCCGAGGCTGCGGCGACGGCGTTCGACGAAGCCGCAGGACGGGTGCCGAAGGAGACGCCGCTCAGTCTGGTCAACTCGGTCGCGGCCGTTCTGGATGTGGCGCGTCAGGATCTGGCAGGCCGCATCGCGGCGGCGAAGGGCAACTCGGCGGCGGCGATCGCGGCCTGGGAAGCTGCGGTTGAGGCCGAGGACAAGCTGGCGTACTACGAGCCTCCGGACTGGCAGCTGCCGACGCGCGAGCAGCTGGGGGCGGCGCTGATGCGCGCCGGTCGTGCGGTGGACGCCGAGAAGGTGTTCCGCGATGACCTCGACCGGCACCGTCAGAACCCGCGCTCGCTCTTCGGCCTGTGGAAGGCGTTGGAGCGCCAGGGCAAGACCGCACAGGCCGCGGAAGCTCGCGCCCGCTTCGAGACCGCGTGGCAGGGCGCGGACGTCCAGCTCTCGGAGGCCGAGTTTCGCAGCCCGTCGTAACGCGTCAGGGTCCGGACGGGGTCAGGTCGGGACGTGGTCAGGTCCGGACGGGTCAGGTCCGGACAGGGGTCAGGTCTGGACGCCCGTGTCGACCGCCGGTTCGGGCTTCTGCAGTAAAATGACGTCACTCATCGTGACCAAGCGCCTCGTCCCACCATCGCGCTGCGTCTGTAGTTAGTCTCTCGGGGCCGCGCGGCCGCGGGAGATACCTTCGCCTCGGACTGACGGCTTCGAGTTTCCGGTTCCGAGTTCCCAGTACAAGGTTCAGTTTTTGGTTCGCCGGCGATTCAAATCCGCTGCGCGAAACACGTTTCAGTCGGCTACGCGAAACACGTTTTCGTTTTCGTGATCGTGCGCGATTCAGCTTTTGTTCTCAGTCATTCGTTCTTGGTTTCTTCGGAGAGGTCCCAATGAAGACTCGGCCCATCATCGCCGCCGCCCTCGTCGTCGCGCTGGCGGTCACGGTGCACCTGGCCGCGCAGGAGTACGACACGGCGCCACTCGTCAAGTTCCGCGCCGATCGCGAGACGACGCTCAAGGCGGACAACGGCTGGCTGACCGTCGCCGGCCTGCACTTCCTCAACGAGGGCGACAACCGCGTCGGCTCCGATCCCGCCAACGACATCGTCCTCGACTTCCCCAGCGTGCCGAAGCACGCCGGTGTCATCACGATGAAAGGCACTAGTGTCTCGATCAAGGCGGCCCCGGGCCAGACGCTCGTCATCAACGACAAGACCGTTACCGAGTCGGAGCTGCACGGCGCTTTCGACAACAGCAAGCAGACCGACACGATCAAGTTCGACGGCCTGACGTTCTTCGTCCACTACAGCGGCCCTCGACTGGCGCTACGCGTCCGCGATCAGAACAGCGCCTTGCGCACCGGCTTCACCGGCCTCAAGTGGTTCGAGCCGAACCCGACGTATCGCGCGGTGGGCACGTTCACGCCGCTGCCCGCGCCGAAGGTCGTGCAGGTTCCGAACATCCTCGGCGACCTCGAGCCGTTCACCGTCGTCGGGACGGTGGCGTTCACGCTTGCCGGCGAAGAGCACGCGATGGAAGCCTGGCGATCTGGCCAGCGTCTGTGGTTCGTCTTCCGCGATCAAACCTCCGGCCGCGAGACCAACGCTTCGCAGCGGTTCCTGTATACCGATCTGCCGACAGACGGCAAGGTCGTCATGGACTTCAACTTTGCGCAAAACCCGCCGTGCGCCTACAACCCGTACACGACGTGCCCGCTGCCGCCCAAGGCGAATCGTCTCGGCATCGCGATTCGCGCGGGTGAGCGCAAGTATTCGACCGGTTCGTAATCGTTCATTCGACGGGGAACGGGCCGCTCCGCTATCGTTGACCGGTGGACGGCCCGCTGCTGTTCGCGTATCTGACCTTCACCTTGATCCTGGCGGTCACGCCGGGATCGACTACGGCGGTTATCGTCCGGAACACGCTGGCGGGAGGCCGGAGCGCGGGATTTGCGGCCGCGGCGGGAGCCGCTCTCGGCAACACGTCGCAGGCGACGGCGGCCGGACTCGGCCTTGCCCTGGTCGTCGCGCGGTACCCATCCGCCCTCGTGGCGCTGCGCGTGGCCGGCGCGATCTACCTCGCGTGGCTCGGCGGCAGCAGCATCTGGCGCGTCGTTCGCGGGCGTGAGGGCGGCCTGCGCGTGCTCGACTCGGAGCGCGCGACTGCAGAAGAGCGGATCGCCAGCTTCCGCCAGGGGCTCGCGGTCAATCTGCTGAATCCTGCGATCTCGACGTTCTATCTCGTGGTCGTGCCCTCATTTCTGCCGGCCGGCGCTCCACGCTGGTATTACCCGATTCTCGCGGCGATGCACATCGTCATCGCGTTCACGTGCCACGGTGTCTGGGCGGTTGCCTTCGATCGCCTGCGCGAGCTGTTCCGCGCGCCGGGGGCGCGGCGTGCGCTCGAGGCGGCAACGGGCGTGGCGCTGCTCGGCCTGGCGGCCCGCGTGTTTCTGCAGGCCTGAGCCTCGCTATTCCATGCGCAGCGTAATCATCGGATCGACGCTCGTCGCACGACGCGCGGGGATCCAGCCGGCGACAAGCGCCACCGACGCCAGGAGAAGGGCGGTGGCGCCGAAGGTCAACGGATCGTGCGGCGACACCTCGAACAGCTGCGCGGCAAGCAGCCGCGACAACGCGAGCGCGCCCGCCAGACCGACGCCGACGCCAAGCAGCGTGAGCGTCGCGGTTTGCGACAGGATCATCCACAAGACGTCGCCACGTGTCGCCCCGAGCGCGAGTCGGACGCCGACTTCGCGCGCCCGCCGCTGCACGGTATAGCTGAGAACGCTGTAGGTGCCGAGCGCAGCCAGCAGCAGCGCGAGCGCCGCGGCCGCAGACATGAGCAGCATGACGAAGCGCTGCGTCTGCACGCTGCCTGCGACCATCGTTTCCGCGCTCCTGATCTTCCACATCGGCTGATCGGGATCGACCGACCAGATCGCGTCTTGCACGCTGCGCGACAGTGCCAGGGGCTCCCCTCGTGTCCGCGCAATCAGGGTCGCGAAGATGCCTGCCTGCTGGCTCAGACATCCATAGATCTGCGAGGTGATTGGCTGCGAGAGAAGCTGCGGCCGCGTGTTGCCGACCACGCCGATGACCTCGACCGGCACCGGCACGTCCGGCGACCGCAGCTGGCGTCCGATCGCGCTGTCGCCAGGCCAGAGCCGCTCCGCCAGATGCCGGTTGATCACGACCTTCATCGGCGAATCAGCGGTTTCCGCATCGCTGCACACGCGCCCCTCGAACACGGGAATGCGCATCGCTCGGAAGAAATCCGGCGTCACCGCGTTGTACTGCGCGCGGCCCGTCGCATTGAGCGGCGGCTGCGGCTCCTCGATCTTCCAATAGCCGACGAACGCGCCATTTCCGCTCTGCGGCGCCGAGGCGGCAAGTGACGCTGTCTCGATGCCCGGCACGGCGGCGACCCGCTCGACGACGCGACGATGGAAGTCCCACTGCTGCTGCGGCGTTTGATACTTGTTGCGCGGCAGGCGATATTCGAGCGTCAGCAGCTTCTCGGGTCGGTAGCCGATTTCCACGGTGAGGACGCGATAGAGGCTTTGCACCAGCAGCCCCGCCCCGATCAGCAGCATCAGCGACAGCGCCAGCTCGCCGACAATGAGCGCGCCGCGCAGGCGTCCGACCGCGCGGCCGTCACCCGTTCGCGCCGATTCGCTGAGCGTGGCGCGGACGTCCGTGCGCGACGTGCGCCAAGCCGGCGCCGAGCCGAACAGGATGCCCGTGACGATCGACACAGCGGCAGTGAACGCGACCACGGTGACATCCGGCGCAACCTGGCTGCCGCGCGGCAGATTGGGTATCAGCCGCAGCATCGCATCGGTCAGCGTCGCGCTCAGGACCAGACCCAGCATGCCGCCGGCGGTTGCCATCAACACGCTTTCGGCGAGCAACTGACGAAGCAGCCGTCCTCGCGACGCACCCAACGCCGCGCGCAGCGCGATCTCCCGCTGGCGGCCCGACGCGCGCACCAGCAGCAGGTTGGCGATGTTGGCGCAGGCGATGAGCAGCACGAACGCGGCCGCGCCGGTCAGCATCTTGAGGTTGCGGCTCACGGATCGGACCGTCACGTCGTGAAACGGCTCGAAGCGCGCGGACCACTGGCGGTTCGTGTCAGGATAGGCGCCGGCAAGGTTCGCCGCCAGCGTTCGCAACTCGGAGGCGGCCCCTTCGAAGCTTGTGTCGTGCGGGATGCGTCCGAAGACCATGTAGTTGCGATTGCGCCTCGTCGCGTCGATGGTGGGCCCCGAGCTGAGCGGCATCCAGACATCGATCGAGTCGATCGGAAACTCGAACCGGGGCGGGAGCACGCCGATTACCTGGTGCGGCTCGTTGTTGAGGACGAGCGAGCGGCCGAGGATCGACGGGTCGCCGCCGAACCGCCGCTGCCAGGCTCCGTAATCGAGGACCGCGGCCTTGGCGGCGCCCGGGCGATCCTCGCCCGCCCGGAAGCCGCGGCCGAGTATCGGCTGCACGCCGAGCATGTCGAAAAATCCCGCCGTGACGAATCCAGCTCGCAGGCGGTCGGGCTCGCCGCTCCCTGTCAGATTGGCCGTTTGCGAACCCATCACGCTCAGTCCCGTCATCGTCTTCAGGCTGCCGCGGAAGTCCTCGTACGCGGGAATCGAGACAAAGCTGTCGCGCCCGCGCGGGTCCACTTCGTAGAGCATGACCACCCGCTCGGGATCGGTGAAGGGTAGCGGCCTGAGCAGCACCGCATTGACCACGGTGAAGATCGCGGAGTTGGCGCCGATGCCCAGCGCCAGCGTCAGCACGACAACAGCGGTGAACGCGGGCTGACTGCGAAGAGCGCGCGACGCGGCTCGGAGATCTTCGAGCAGAATCGACATGGTCGATGGTCCTCTGGCACGGTGGACGCCGAGCGGCAGCCGTGAGCGGCGCGACGCGCGCCGCTCCGCCAGCGCCTGGCGGCAGGTGTCGTTGACGATGCGGATCCAAAAGTGGACACGCGCAGAGGCGCGCGCGTGCAATGCGCGGGCGCGATAGTGGTCGGCGAACAACTCGAGGAGGTCGTTCGCGAATCGATCGCGAAACGCGCTCGGATACGCCAGCAGCAGGGCGCGATACCACCGCCGTGCGCGGACGGCGCGGGCGCTCTCGCGAGACATCGTCACGTGCGACCCTGCGTGCGCGGCGCGAACCGGGACCGCGCTTCGGCGGCAAGCGCTTCGAGCCGTGCGGCCTCCGCGATCGCCACCTGACGGCCGAACCGCGTCACCCGGTAGTAGCGGCGGCGTTCGTCATCCTTGCCGGGGATTGGCCGGCGTTCGGATTCCTCGAGCAGCCCCTCGTCGAGCATGAACTTGAGCGTGCGATAAAGGTTGCCGGGCTCGATCTGGAGCCGCGCCGCAGAGCGCTGGGCGATGTCCTGCACGATCGCGTAGCCGTGGCGCTCGCCGTCGGCGAGCGAGAGGAGCACTTGGAAGACCACGGGCCGCAGCGGGAGCAGCTCCTCGACGAGACGCTGGTTGAGCGGCATATCTGATGCGGATGACTATAATCAATAAAATCACAATGTCAAGCCGGTGTAGATTGGACCCGTGACCGGCAATCGCGCGGTGGCGCGCGCGGCGGCTGCCGTGACGCCGCCGCCGCTCGAATCAGGCGACGATCTGGTGAGTCGCTACCTCGAGGACGCCGCGCATTTCCCGGGCGGGCGCGCGCTTGGTGTGATCCGCCCCGCGTCGGTGGAGGAGATGGCGGCGGCGATCCGCACGTCGCCGCGGGTTCTCATCGCCGGCGCACAGTCGTCGCTCACCGGCGGCGCGACGCCTGCCGACGACGTCGTCATCAGCACCGAGCGCCTTCGGGACGTTGCGATAGAAACGCCAGCGGTCGTCGTGGGCGCCGGCGTCACGCTCGAATCCTTGCAGCAGCAGCTGGCGGCGCGCGGGCGATGGCTGCCGCCAGTGCCGACGTTCCTCGGCGCCACCGCAGGGGGTGCGGCGTCAACCAACGCCGCCGGCGCGGCAACGTTCAAATACGGCACGATGCGCGACTGGATCGAAGGCGTCACGATTGTGCTGGCCGACGGCTCGGTCCTCGACGTGAGACGCGGCGATGCGCGTGCGTCGGAGGCCGGCACGTTCGAGATCGTCGCGGGACGGCGCACCGTAACTGTCGAACGACCCTCGATCGCGATGCCGCGCGTGCCGAAGTGCTCGGCCGGCTACTTCTCGGCGCCGCGCATGGATCTCGTGGACCTGTTCGTCGGCTCGGAGGGGACCCTCGGCGCGATCGCGAGCGTGACGTTCCGCACGGTGCTCCGTCCCGCGGCATCCTGCCTCGCGATGATCCCCGTGAGCGACGAGACACGCGCCCTGGCCCTGGTCGCCGTGCTGCGCGACGAAGCGCGCGCGGCCTGGCAGTCACGCGACCCGAACGGCATCGACGTCGCCGCGATCGAGCACATCGATCGGCGTGCCCTCGAGATTCTTCGCGAGGACGGCGTCGATCGGCGGCTTCGGATTGCATTGCCGCCCGCGACCGAGCTGGTCCTCCTGGTGCAGCTCGAGCAGGCCGCGGTTGCCTCGGACGAGGATTTCTGGAATCAGATCGCGGAGGCGCGCAGTCCCGAAGCGCCAGACACGGCGCTCGTCCGCTTTTGTCGCCTGCTCGAACGCTTTCAGGTGCTCGACGACACTGAAGTCGTCCTGCCAGGCAACTCCGCTCGCCGCGCCGCGCTGATCGAGTTCCGCGAGGCGACGCCGGCGAGCGTGAACCGGCGCGTTGCGCTCGCCAAGTCGCAGGCGGATCCTCGCATCCACAAGACCGCCGCCGATCCGGTGGTGCCGTTCGAGCGACTTGGCGAGATGCTGCGCCGTTGCCGGCAGCTGTTCGCCGCCCAGGGCGTCGATCTCGCGGTCTGGGGACACATCTCGGACGGCAACGTGCACCCCAACGTCGTCCCGCGTTCGTACGCCGACATCGAGGCCGGCAAATCGATCATTATCGCGCTCGGCCGCGAAGTGATCGCGATGGGCGGATCGCCGCTGGCGGAGCACGGCGTCGGCCGCAGCGCGCTCAAGCAGGAATTGTTGCGGATGCTCTACGGTGACGGCGGCATCGACTCGATGCGCCGCCTCAAGCGCGCACTCGATCCGTCGGGGAAATTCGCGCGCGGCGTGCTTTTCCCTGGTGATCAACCTGACCCTGATCCCTGATCCCTGATCTCTGATCCCTACCGAATCTGCCGGATATGCGCCACATGATGCCGGCAGTGCCACGCGTACATCTGCACGAGCCAGTCGACCGAGATCGATCCCCAGGAGGGATGCTCGGCGCTGCGCGCGAGCTGTTCCTCCGACAGCGACTCGAGCAGGATCGTGAAGCGCTTGTGCAGGCCGTCGAGAATCGCGAGCGACGGAGACGGATCGGCATGCAGTGCATCCTCCAGCTTCGCCCACTCGGCTTCCTCGTAGGTCTTGATCCGCGGATTGTCTTCAGTGAGTGCGAGCCGCACGCGCGTGTGCGCATTGAGATGGCTGTCGGCCAGGTGATGCACCACCTGCCGCGCGGTCCATCCGCCCTCGCGATAGGGGCGATCGAGCCCGCCCGGCGGCAGCGAGGCGAGCGCCGCGTTCAGTTCGCCGGGAAGCGCGGCAATCTGGGCCATCCAGATCTTGCGCTTTGCCGGAGTGCTGTCGGGATCGTGCGTGAACTTGCCGACGGGATATTTCGCGTCCATCACGAGATCTTACGAGCCGTCGGCGAGCGCGCGACGGCGAAATGCTCATCGCCGCGATGAGCCGCTCTCATTACTTGAGCCGAAGCGACCAGATGTTGCCGGTCACCTCGCCGCGCTCATACACCACGACGTCGCCCCGCGGCGACCAGTCGGGATAGCGCACGTAGGTGTTGACCGCAACTTCGGGAACGATCGAACGCAGTTCGCTCGTTGCCGCATCGATGGTCTGCAGGCTCCATCTGCCGTCGCGAAGAAGAGCGGCGACGATGCGCCGACTGTCGGACGACCAACTTCTGACCCAGGTCTGCCCGCGTGCGTCGGTCAAGACGCGGAGGCGTCCTGAAGCGGTGTCCACGACGCCGGCCTGCGTCGAGGAGCCCGACTTGATCTCAACGGCGATCGCTCGCTCGTCAGGCGACCACGCTGGGTAGCCCACCGACGTCGAGCCGTCGGTGAGTCGGGTCGCGGAAAACGGCGAGAGTACCGCCGAATACAGCACACGGCGGTTCTCTGGCGGAGCGATGATCGCAAACGCCACGTGACGCAGCGTCGGCGAGAGGCGCACCTCGGCGAGGCGCCACTGCGGCCCGCGAGCGCCGGGAATCCGATGCAGCGCCCCGGCGTCCACCATCAGCTCTTCGCGTCGCGTCTCGACGTCCACCGACCACAGTCCCAACTGCTTGTTGCGATTCGACGTGTAGGCGATGCGCCGCCCGTCGGGAAACCAGTTGGGTTGACCGTCGGCGGTTTCGTCGGACGTGACCTGCATCGGATCGCGGCCGTCGATGCCCATCACCCAGATATTCGGTGCCTGCCCCTGCCGCGTCGACATATAGGCGACGCGCGAGCCGTCGGGCGAAATCACCGGAAGGGAGTTCCGCAGCGTGCGGTCCTTGGTGAGCACGCGAGGTTCGCCCTCGGGCTGTCCGTCGCGCGTGAGCGACTGGGCCCAGATCTGACTATCGAGCCAGAGACTCGCGAACACCGCTCGCCTGCCGTCGGCGGTGACGCTCAGGCCGCGCACACCCGATACGCCAGGAAGCGGAATGATCTCCGACGGCCCGGCTGCGGCGCCGGTTTTCGGGTCGATCGGCATGCGGAAGAGCATGGCCTCACCGCCAGCCGCGAGCACTGTCGCCCCGTCCGGCGTAAACGCCAGCTCATAGACGCCAGGCCCGGTGCCAAGCTGGCGAACCTCGCCGGATGCGGTGTCCACAGTCCACACCGCCTTGTTGAACGCGTCGTCGAAGCTCACGAACGCAATGCGGCGGCCGTCGCGGCTCCACACCGGAACGCCGTGACCGCCGGGAGGATGACCTTCTGTGGTCAGCGCGCGCCGGCCGCTTCCGTCGACGTTGACGATCTGCAGCGTCGAACCAATCTGCGCGGCGAACGCACTCGGCGCGATGTCGGTGAACTCGTCGGTTTGAAACGTAAGCTGCCGGCCGTCGGGCGACCACGCGGGATGGGAGCCGCGCGCCACGATCTGGC
Source organism: uncultured Acidobacteriota bacterium (assembly GCA_963807105.1). GTDB lineage: Bacteria > Acidobacteriota > Vicinamibacteria > Vicinamibacterales > UBA2999 > DASPWV01. The sequence goes on from CAWEAM010000006.1 coordinate 664,254, forward strand.
GCGGCACGCCGCCGCGTGAAGGGATCATCCAGACGCCGCCTTGGCGATAGGAGTGATACGCGATCTGCGTGCCGTCGGGCGACCACGCTGGCTGCGTGTTCTGCGCCATCGCGGGTGAGCGGTGTTTCGATCGCGGTGCCGCTCAGCGATCGGATGTAAATCTCGAGACCGCCCGTGCGATCCGATGAGAATGCCACGGCATCGCCCTGCGGAGAAATCGCCGGCTGCAGATCGATACCCATGCCGGTGGTGAGCTGTTCCGGAAAGGCGACGGGGTTCGTGACTTTCGGCCATTCGGCTGCTGCCGGGTCGCGTCGCAGACCGTAGACGACGTAGCCGGTAATCAGGATGGCGATCGCGGCGAGCGCTGAGACGACATGGGCCGGCCGCAGCCTTCGAGGAGAGAGTGCGGCCGCGGGCGGCGCCGCCTCCAGCGCCTTGCTCTGCAAAGGCGAAGTTTGCGCGATGTCGTGCGTGCTGACAGGACGTACCCAGCGATAGCCACGCGTCGGGACAGTTTCGATGAAGCGCGCCTCGCGCGCTTCATCGCCGAGAGCCTTGCGGAGCTGTGCGATGACACGCGTGAGCGCGTAGTCGGTCACGGCCGTCTGAGACCACACCTGGTCGAGAATTTCCTGTTTGGTGACGAGCTTGCCCGCACGCTCGACGAGCAGCGTCAGCACGTCGAGCGCCTTTGGCTCCAGGGCGAGCGGCGTACCGGCGCGATCCAGACGAAAAGCGTCGATGTCGAGCTCGAAGTCGTCCCAGGTGTACTTCATCGGTGTCGCATTATCCCCGCCCGCTTTCGTTTCCGCGGGCGCTCGTCACCGGAATATGCCGGTGATTCTATCCAACCACCCTTTGAGCGCGTTACGCACTCGCTCCACCCGCGTCGGGCCACGATGCAGCTTGCACGTCTGCGAAGGGATGTCGTCGTCTTCCTTGAAGTACTCCGTGTATCCGGGACACTGGGTCGTTGCTTTCTGATACGACACGCTGCACAGCACCTGTTCCCGCAGGGTCGGGGGAGGAGTAAACGCATCGGCCGGCAGTGTGCGCGCCGCCCGCCTGATGAAGTCGCTCCAGATCGGCAGCGCATAGTTGGCGCCCGACGCGTTTGCGCCCATCGACGCCGGATCGTCAAAGCCGACCCACACGCCGACGACGAGCGAGGAGGTGAAGCCGACGAACCAGGCGTCGTTGTAATCGTTGGTCGTGCCCGTCTTGCCGCCGGCTGGAAAGCTCACGCCTCGCGCCCGCGCTGAGGCGCCCGTCCCTCGATCGATGACGTCTTCGAGGAGGGAAACCATCTGGAATGCCGTTTCCGCCGACATCACACGCTCGGGCACGTCGTCGAACCACCAGGCGGTCGAGCCATGCGCGTCGGTCACGGTGGAGATCGCGTGAGGCTGCACAGCGAACCCGCCGTTGGGAAACGCCGCATACGCGGATGTGAGCTGCAGCGGCGACACCACGCCGGCGCCGAGCGCGAGCGACGGTACGTCGGGCAGGTCCTTGAGGCCCAATGCGCTGGCGAGCGTCAGCACCGGACGCGAGCCCATCTGTTGTTGGACGCCGACCGCTGCCCGATTGTTCGACTCGATGAAGGCCTCGCGGAGTGGCAGCGGTTCCCGGTTTTCGCTGCTGACGTTACGCGGATGCCAATCGCCCTTGCCTTTGATCGGCACCTGCTCCGGCTGCTGCAGCAGTGTGACCGGCGAGAAGCCGCGCTCGAGAGCCGCCGCATACAGGAACGGTTTGAACGCCGAGCCGGGCTGACGCCGCGCGCGTGTCGCGCGATCGAACTCGGAATCGGCGAAGTCACGCCCGCCGACGAGGGCGACCACCTGACCGGTGTCGGGCCGGACTGCCACCAGCGCCGCCTGCAAATGGCGCTGGCCAAGCCGATCGAGTCCCGCCTTGACCGCGCGCTCGGCCTCGCTTTGCAGACGCGGCACAAACGAGGTCTGCACCTTCCAGTCGGGCGGCTCGTCGCCGCCGAAGATCTTCCGGAACTCCTGGCGCAGGTACTCCTTGGCATACCCGGCGTCGGCGCGCTGCGATCGCGGGTACGGTTTCACCGAGATGGGCGCCCCAGCGGCGCTGCGCTCCTGCTCGGCGGTGATATAGCGCTCCTGCCGCATGCGCATCAGCACGACGCGGCTTCGCTGGCGCGCGCCCGCGAGGTTGGACCAGGGAGAAAGGCCCGACGGACGGCGGATGAGCCCGGCGACGAGCGCGCTCTCCGCGAGCGTGAGGTCCTTCGATCGTTTGCCGAAGACGTAGAGCGACATCTTCTCGACGCCGTTCACCCCCGCGCCGAGATACACGCGATTCAGGTAGAGCTCGAGAATCTGATCCTTGCCCAGTCGCCGCTCGAGCATCATCGCCAGCAGCGCTTCCTGGAACTTGCGGCCGAACGTCCGTGAGTTGGAGAGAAACAGCGTGCGCGCCAGCTGCTGCGTGATCGTGCTGCCACCCTCGGCCACGCCGCCGGCCTTGATGTTCTCGACCACGGCGCGCGCCAGCGCGAGGCTGTCAACGCCGAAGTGCGAGCGGAAACGGTGATCTTCGACGGCAATCACGGCATCTCGGAGGTACGGCGAGACATCGGAAAGCGGCACATCGCGCCGCTGCTCGTCCATCGGAAACCAGGGGCGGCCGTCGGCACTGTAGAACACCGTGTCGCCGACGCCGCGGGTGAGCCGATGCACGGCCCACGCGTGCCGGACAAACCACACCGACCCCATGCCGGAAGCGACGATCAGAGTGGTGAGAACGGGGACGAGGACGAACCAGTCGCGGCGGCGCATTTCGCTCAGCTACCCCTGCAAGAAGAATGCAGGGCCCGGCCGCTCACGGTTGTGCTGCATTCCAACCCTTCTCGGAACTCCGCCATCCAATGGCCATGACCCGCACCATCTGCATCGCCGTTCTGGCCATTTTGGGCTCGTTGCCGCTCGTGTCCGGCCAGACGCAACCTCCAGTGACCACCCGCGGCGACTGGACGGCCGACATGCGGCAATCGTGGTCGGACGATGGCGAGCGCCGCGTGCAGTTGAATCTACGGACCGACAGCGGCGAGGGCCGCTGGGGCAGCGGTGTCCGTCTCTCCGAGCTCGAAGGGCTCCCGGCCGCCGCCCTTGATGGCCTCGCGTCGAACGTGCGCTTCTCGTGGACGCGAGAGGCGGGTGTGCTGCGCTTTGAGGGTTCATTCGATCGTGGCCGGGGCAATGGCACGTTTACGTTTGCCACCAATCCGGCGTTCGTGTCGGGGATGGCAGGGCTCGGCTACAAAAATCTGACGAACGACCAGCTGATGCGGTTTGCCCTTATCGACGTGACGCAAGCGTACGCGCGTAGCCTGCGCGAGGCCGGTTACCAGTCGATACCGGCGGACGATCTCGCGCGCATGCGGATTCATCGCGTCAGCGCCGACGAGATCCGCGAGCTGGCGGGGCTGGGCTACAAGGGGCTCGAGATCGAAGACCTGGTAAAGTTCCGCGTTCACAAGGTCACGCCCGAGTACATCCGCTCGCTTGCCGACGCCGGATACAAGGGTCTGCTCCGCGACGACCTCGTCAAGTTCCGGATTCACCAAGTCACTCCCGAGTTCGTTCGCGCGATCGCCGATGCTGGTTTCAAGAGCCTGCCGCAGGACGATATCGTCAAGTTCCGCATTCACAACGTGACGCCGGAATTCATCCGCGCCTTCAGCGACCGCAATTATCGCGGCCTCCTGGCCGAGGATCTGTTCAAGATGAAGATCCACAAGGTCAGCCCGCAGGAGGTTGACGAGCTCAAGAAGCTGGGCTACGGCGGGCTCGACAGCGATCAGCTGGTCAAACTGCGGATCCACAAGGTCACTCCCGAGTTCATCCGCTCCATCCATGAGGTGGGCTACCAAACGGTGTCGATCGAGCAGCTGGTGAAGATGCGCATCCACAAGGTGGACGCGCAGTTCATCAAGGACCTGCAGGCCGACGGCTACCAGAACCTTTCCGCGTCCGATGTGATCGACTTCGCGATACGCGGCCCGCGCTACATGCGCACACGGCGTCCTATTTCAGTACGATCGGCGGATGGACGAGAAGCGGCTCGCCGATCGCCGGCGGCAGATGGTGGAGTCGCAGATTCGCAGTCGTGGGATTCACGATCCGCGCGTGCTCGCGGCGATGGAGCGGGTGCCGCGTCATCGCTTCGTGCGCGCGGCCGACATCGATGCGGCGTACGGCGACCATCCGATCGACGTCGGCTACGCGCAAACCATCTCACAGCCGTACATCGTCGGCTACATGACCGAGCAACTGACACTGCCGACCGGCGGGCGCGTGCTCGAGATCGGGACCGGATCCGGCTATCAAACCGCCGTCCTCGCCGAAATCGCCGCCGACGTGTACAGCATTGAAATCGTTCCCGAGCTGGCGGAGCAGTCGCGCCGGCTGCTGAAGGAAATGGGATACACCAACGTCCATGTCCGTTTCGGCGACGGTTATGTCGGCTGGAAGGAGCAGGCGCCCTTCGATGCCGTGATCGTGACCGCGGCGCCCGATCATCTGCCGCAACCGCTCGTCGGGCAGCTCGCGATGGGCGGCCGCCTCGCCGTTCCAGTCGGCCGCTTCGATCAGGACCTGATCGTCTACGTCAAGACGCCGGAGGGTCTGGAAGAGCAGTCCCGGCTTCCGGTGCGGTTTGTGCCGCTGACCCGCAGCCATTAGCGGGCCTTCGGCTGGCCTCGCGGCCGCGGCGCTCGGTGGGCCCGCGGTGGGATCTGCGATCAACGACCGGTAGCGGCTAAGCGCAAGCCTCTACCGGAAGCCAATGGCGCAACGCGTCGCCAACCAACGGCCCACCAAAGGCCATATACTTCGCAGCATGCGAAGGCCGCTTCAATCTCTTCTGCCTCTGACTCTCATCCTGCTCGTCGCCGTGCCGCTGGCGCGCGCGCAGCAGGTGCCGACGCCCGCGCAGTACTTCGGCTTCGATCCCGGAGCCGACGGCGAGCTTGCGCGCTATCCCAAGATCCTCGAGTACTTCCAGCTGCTCGCCAAGTCGACCGACCGCGTCAAGTTCGAGGAGCTGGGCAAGACGACGATGGGCAATTCGTATGCGATGCTGCGGATCAGCTCGCCGCAGAATCTGGCGCGCTTCGACCGGCTCGTCGAGATCAACCGGCGTCTTGCAGATCCGCGGACGCTGTCCGATGGCGAGGCGCAGAAGCTCGCGGCCGAAGGCAAGCCGTTCTACCTGCTTTACGCCACGATCCACTCGACAGAGGTCTCGAACGGTCAGGCGATCATTCACATCGTCCATCGCCTGGCGACGGACAACTCGCCGCAGACGCGCGAGATTCTCGACAACTCGGTCGTGCTGATGGTGCCCTCGCAAAACCCTGACGGCCAGCATCTCGTCATCGACCACTGGTACAAGACGAAAGGGACCAACTACAACCGGGTCTTCCCCGACCTGTATCACAAGTACGTTGGGCACGACGACAATCGCGACTGGTTCATGTTCACGCAGAAGGAAACGCGCATGAACATCGAGCTGGTGCAGAACAAGTACAAGCCGATCATCACGCACGACATGCACCAGCAGGGCGCCAACGGCTCGCGCATTTTCGTGCCGCCCTTTACCGACCCACACGACGTCAATTTCCATCCGGTGCTGGCGGCCGGGCAGGCCGCCGTCGGATCGGCGATGGCGACTGCGCTTCTGGCTGAAGGGAAAGAGGGCGTCGCGTGGACCGAGGCGTACGACATGTGGACACCGGCGCGGCAGTACATGGTCTATCACGGCCAGCCGCGGATCCTGACGGAGATTGCCGGCGGCGCGCTTGCCGACACGTATGTGAATCCGCAAAGCGGCAGGCCGCTCGGCCCGCAGGAGTCGCGCGCGACCTTCCCGGTCCCGTACACGAAGGACACGTGGACGCTGCGTCAACAAGTGGACTACGGCGTGACCGCCGCCCTCGCCGGAGTCTCGCATGTGGCCAAGTACGGACGCGAGTGGCTCTACAACTTCTACCGGGTCCATCGCGACTGGACCAGCTACGCGAAGGGTCCCTATGCGTTCGTCGTTCCTGCGACGCAGCGCGATCGGTTTGCGACCTACGAGATGCTCGACATCCTGAAATTCGGTGAAGTCGAGATCAACAAGGCGACTGCGCCCTTCAGCGCGAATGGCAAGCAGTACCCGGCGGGCTCGTGGGTGATCAAAACGGCGCAGCCGTACGGGGCGTTTGCCAAGACGATGCTTGAAAAGCAGATCTATCCCGACTTGCGGCTGTTTCCCGGCGGGCCACCCGAGCCGCCCTACGACGTCACGGGACACACGTTGTGGATGTTGATGGGGGTGACGGTCGATGCGATCGAGAAGCCGTTCGACGCCTCGCTCGAGCTTGTGAAGACGGTGGCACCGGTGGCGAGCGCGCCGCCGGCGCGGCCGAAGGGCGCGTATCTGATCAGCCCCGACTCGTACGGCACGTTCAAGATCGTCACTGAGCTGCAGAAGGCAAACGTGCCAGTATTCCGTGCGGCGAAGACGTTCGAGTCGTCCGGGGAGAAATTCGCGCCGGGCACGTATGTGATTCCACCAACCGCTGCGTCTCAGAAGATCGTCGAGAAGGCTGCTGTGGAACTCGGCATTCCCGTCACGAGTGCCGATCGGACGCCAGCAATCGACGGCTTCCGCCTGAAGCCGAATACAAAGGTTGGTCTGTGGAAGGGCGCCGGCAATATGCCTGGTGGGTGGCTGCTGTGGACTCTGGAGCAGTACGGCGTGAATCACGAGATCGTCAAGTCGCAGGACTTCCAGGGCGACCTCAACGCGAAGTACGACGTCATCCTGCTGCCATCCGGCACGACGCGCGCGCGCGTGGTTAACGGTCTCGATCCAAAGCGCAACGACCCAGCCGAGTGGTCATGGGCGTTTGGCATCGGCGAGGAGGGATGGAAGAAGCTGCGCGCGTTCGTCGAGAACGGAGGCACTCTGCTGGCGATCGGCACCGCGGTCGAAACCGCTCGGGATTTGCTCGATCTTCCGATTGAGAAAGCACTGCCCGAAGCGGCTCCGCGGTTTGGCGGCAGCGGAGCACAGCAAACGGCGCAGCAGGTGCCGGCGAGCGCCGTCGATCGCGCGCTACGCGATGCGTTCACGAGCCCGGCGAACCTGATGCAGGTGCTGCGCGATCGCGTGGCCGATCCCGAGAATCTTTTCTACTGCCCGGGATCGCTGCTCCAGAACGAGTTCGATCCGAATCACCCGGTCGCGTGGGGGATGCCGGAGCAGTGGCCGGTCTTCTTCGAAAGTGATCAGGCGTATCGGCTGCGTCCGGGGTTCGGGATGGAAGCGGCCGTGGCCGCGCGCTACCCGCGCAAGGACATCCTGCAGAGCGGCTGGCTCCTCGGCGAAGAGTACCTGCGCGATCAGGCGAACGTGCTGTCGTTCCGCGTCGGCAAAGGCTATGTGGTGACCTACGGCAGCCAGATCGACTTCCGCGCGCAGCCGCGAGCGACGTTCAAGCTGCTGTTCAACGGGATCTTCCACGGACCGTCCACCCCGGTGACCGCAGCGCAGATGGGAAAGGTAGTCACTACAAACGAATAAGGTGCCTAAGGTGCCTGAGGGTGCCTTGGGTGCCTGGGCTGCGCGGTGCTCTGGTGCTTGGTGCGGGTGCTCGGTGCGGGATGCTCGGTGCTGCTGCTCGATGGCGTCCGGAGTACGCAGCATCAGGCACGAATCACCTAGCCCTGGGCACCAAAGCACCACGCACTTCAGGCACTCCAGGTACCTTAGGCACCACAGGCACTGGTTGAGCTCAGTTGGTGAGTGACCGCTGCCCCTCGCGGTACACGATCTTTCCGCCGACGATTGTGTAAACCACCTTCGTCGCGCGGATCTCTTCCTCCGGCGCGGTGAGGAGGTTCTTCGAGAGCACCGTCACGTCCGCCAGCTTGCCGGGCGCCAGCGATCCCTTGATGTTTTCCTCCTTCGCCGCGTAAGCCGCGTTCCAGGTGTAGGACTTGAGCGCCTCTTCGCGCGTCATCCGCTGATCCGGGTAGAACGTGCTCCCGTCCTGCAGCTTGCGCGTTACCGTCGCGTAGAAGTTGGCGATCGGGTTGATCCGCTCGACCGGCGTATCAGTCCCGTTGCTCACGATCGCGCCGCTCTTCATCAGCTTCTGCCACACGTAGGCGCCCTCTTCGGCACGCGCGGGACCAAGTCGCGCCAGGACGAACGGCGCGTCGGACGTGGCGTGGATCCCCTGCATCGATGCGATCACGCCAAGCCGACCAAAGCGCGGAATGTCGGCCGCGCTCAGATGCTGCGCGTGCTCGATGCGCCAGCGCAGATCCTTCAGGTCGGGACGCGACGTGAACGCAGCCTCAAAGATGTCGAGCACGGTGCGGTTGGCGCGATCCCCGATCGCGTGCACGTCGAGCTGCACGCCGGTCTCGAGCGCGATCTGCGCCGCGCCCTCGACGTCCGCAACCGGCAGCGTGTTGAGGCCGGTGTGCCCTGGGAGGTCGGCATACGGCTCGAGCATCCACGCGCCGCGCGAGCCGAGGGCGCCGTCGATCGTCTTCTTGATCGCCGCAATCGTGAGCCGTTTGTCACCGAGCCCGACGGCCTTGTAGGAGGGGAGCTTCCCTTTGAGATTCTCGTTACTGTCCCGCACCATCACCCACACGCGGATCCCGAGCTCGCCGTTGGCGAGCGCTTCTTTGATGATGTCAATCGTCGCGAAATCGGCGCCCGCGTCCTGAAAGCTGGTGACGCCGTTGGCCAGCGCCTCCTGAACCGCGAGCTGAATGCGGCGGTGCGCGTCGGCGCGGTTTTCCTCGGGCGTCTTACCGGCGCGCCATGCGGCGTGCGCCTTTTCAGCCAGGCCCGCGGCTGTCTCGCGCAAGAGGCCGATGGGACGCCCCGACGTGTCCTTGAGGATCTCGCCGCCCGGCGGATTCGGAGTTTTGCCGGTGATGTTGGCCAGTTCCATCGCCCTGGCGTTGACGAATGCGGCATGACCGCTGGCATGGGTGAGGAGCACCGGATTGTTCGGCGACGCCTTGCTCAGCGTGTCGTGCAGCGGGAAGCCCTCGACACTCGGATCAGGCTTGCGGTCCCACTTTTCCTGATGCCACCCGCGGCCGAGAATCCAGTCGCCAGGCTTCGCCCGCTGCGCCGCCGCCGCGACCATCGCGACGATCTCATCCCAGCTCTTCACGTCCATCACGTCGAGGTTCATCTTCGACTGACCGAGATTCATGAAATGGCCATGGCCGTCGATAAAGCCCGGCATCGCGAACTGGCCCGCGAGATCGACGACCTCGGTATTCGCGCCGATGAGCGGCTGGATTTCCTCGTTCGTCCCGACAGCCGCGACGACGTCGCCGCGAATCGCGATGGCCTGCGCCGCCGGCTTGGCGCTGTCGATGGTCGCGATTGTGCCGTTGCGCAGGACGAGCGTCGCCGGCTCGACATTCGGCCCCGGTTGTGAACACGCGACGGCAACCAACAAGGCAACGCCGCAGAACAGCTGCTGAGTGGTGAGACGCATGTCGAAATCCTGTCGGCGCGTGTCGAGCGTGTCAAGAGATACGATCGTCGGGTGATCGAGTTGGAACGACGGCTGCGGCAGGCACTCACGACGCCGCTGCCCGGTCTCGAGGCGCAGCTGCGGATGGCGCCGAGCCCGCGCGTCGGCTGGGATCCGGAACATCCACCCGCCGATCTTCGGGACGCCGCGGCGCTGCTGCTCGTTTATCCGTTGAACGGCGTGCCGCACGTGCTGCTCACCGTGCGCGGTGCCGGCCTGCGCAAGCACACCGGACAGGTGTCACTGCCGGGCGGCAGCGTGGACCTCGAGGAGTCGATCGAGGCCGCCGCGCTGCGCGAAGCGAGCGAGGAGGTCGGCGTGCCGCCGGCATCGGTGCGGCTGCTCGGCCGGCTGACGCCGCTGCATATCCCGGTCAGCGGCTACATGCTGCATCCGGTGGTCGGCCTCGTGGCGGCGCGGCCGCCGTTCAAGCGCGAAGAGTGGGAAGTCGCCCGCATTCTCGAGGTGCCGATCACGATCCTCGGCGACCCTGCCATTGTCAAGCGTCACACGCGCCGGCGCGAGCTCGGCGGCCGGGCGATCGACATCGACGTGCCGTACTTCGAGATCGACGGCGAGCAGGTCTGGGGCGCTACGGCGATGGTCCTGTCCGAGTTCATGGCGATCGTCGACCAGCGCTGATCGATCACTCGTCGCCCCAACCCGTTCGCCGGCGTCGGCAATTTCGCCAGGCAGTGGCCGCTGGCATCCGCGCGCGGAGCTGCTGACAAAGATCCGGGCGATGCCATAATCGCTTCGTGCACAACCCGTTTGTTCCCGAAACGCTCGAAGGGTGGAGCGTTCTGCATTTGATGTACCGCGTCGACTGGGGGCGCGTGCGCGAGGCGTATGCGGGCGACCGCGAGCAGATGGCCGGCGAAGCCGGCGCGGCGCTGGCCATCGACCCGGCCGACGGCGCGTCTACGCTGGTCCAGCTGCTCGGGCACAAAGGCGATCTCATGGTGATCGCGTTCCGCCGGTCGTTCGACGATCTCGGACGCGTGCAGCTCGCCTTCTCGCGTTCGAAGCTTGCCGGCTACCTCCAGCCGACGATGTCGTACGTGTCGATCGTCGAGCTCGGGTTGTACGAGATGACGGCGAAGATCCACCGCCAGTTGGCGGAGAAAGGGCTGACGCTGGACAGCGACGACTATCAGCAGGGATTCGAGGAAGAGATGGAGCGCCAGCGCCAGCGTGTGTCCGGCCGTCTCTATGCCGAGATTCCCAAGGCCCGGCATGTCTGTTTCTACCCGATGAACAAGCGGCGCGGCGAAATCCAGAACTGGTACAGCGAGCCGTTCGCGCGCCGCGCCGAGATGATGCTCGAGCATGGCAAGGTCGGACGCGAGTACGCGGGCCGCGTCACGCAGATCATCTCCGGCTCGATCGGCTTCGACGACTGGGAGTGGGGCGTGGACCTCTTCGCGGACGACGCCGTGACCTTCAAGAAGCTCATTTACGAGATGCGCTTCGACGAGGCGAGCGCGAAATTTGCCGAGTTCGGACCGTTCTACGTCGGATTGCAATTCCCCCCATCTCAGCTCGGCGCGTTCCTGGAAGGACACCTGCCCGGCTCGGGCGCCGACCAACGGCCTACTCCATGACGCTGCGTGCGGTCGCGGTCATCGCTCTCTTCGCGTCGGTTTCCGTCGCCGCGCAATCGAGCTCCGCGATCGACAAGGCGTTCGAGGACTACTGGAAGGCCGGCAATGCCAGCGACGCGGCGCGCGCGGCTGATCGCATCATCAACGCGGGGATCGATTTCGACACGGCTCTGGAAAAGCTCAAGGCCGGCCGGCCGTACAAGAAGGAGCGCGCAGGCGAGTTCTCGTGGCGCTATCCCGGGCCCGAGCGCACGGTCTTCGAGAACGTCATCGAGGTGCCCGCCGACTACGATCCCGGGCGCAAGTGGCAAGTGCGCGTGCAACTGCATGGCGGCGTCAACCGGCGCGGCCAGGCGGCCGGCAGCGGCATCTCGATCGAAGAGGACGAGGGCGGTGGCGGTCCGCCTGCGGGCGGCGGCCGGGATGGCGCGCCCAGTAGTGCCCGCCGGCGCGGGCCCAATCGCATTCCCGGCGAAAGTCAGTTCTACATCTATCCGAGCGCGTGGGCCGACGCGGCGTGGTGGCACCTGCACCAGGTGGACAACATCCTGCGCCTCGTCGATCGGCTCAAGCGTCAGTACAACATCGACGAATCGCGGATCTACCTGACCGGCATCTCGGATGGCGGCACCGGCACCTACTACATGGCGATGCGTGAATCGACGCCGTGGGCATCGTTCCTGCCGCTCAACGGCAGCCTCAAGGTGCTCACCAATCCCGAAGTGCGCGTCGAGGGCGAGCTCTACCCGTCGAACATGACGAACAAGCCGCTCTACATCGTCAACGGCGGACGCGATCCGTTGTATCCCGTCGCCGATGTGCAGACGCACGTGGCGATCATGAAGCAGATCGGCGTCTCGCTCCTCTTCTCGCCGCAGCCGGCCGCCGGGCACGACACCACGTGGTGGCGTTGGGAGCGCACTCCATACGAGCGCTTCGTGCAGGCGCACGCGCGCGATCCGCATCCAGCGAGGTTGTCCTGGCAGACCGAGCGCGTGGATCGGTTCAATCGCATTCACTGGCTCGTGATCGATCGCCTGGGGCCGGGCGAGGCGGACGCGGATCTTGCCGAGGTGGACGTCTTCGCGCGCACCAAACCGTCGGGACGGGTGGACGCGGAGCGCAAAGGCAATACGATCGAAGCGCGGACACGCGGTGTTCGCGAGTTCACCGTGCTCGCGTCACCGGATGCGTTCGATCTCTCGCAACCGATCGTCGTGACCGTCAATGGCAGGCCGGCCTTCAACGCCGTCGCCAGGCCCGACGTGGCGACGCTCTTCAAGTGGGCCGCGCGCGACAACGATCGCACCATGCTCTACGCCGCCGAGATCAAGGTGCAGGTCCCATGAAGCGTCTCGCGATCGCGCTCCTGCTTTGTAGTGGCGGGACTGTAGTCCCGCCGGAAGCACGTACTGGCGGACTCTTAGGCCCGCCGGGAGCGAGCAACGCGGATCTTGTCTCGCCCGCCGAAACGTTCGACACGGCGTGGGCCCGTCTCGAGAAAGGCCGCACCTACTCTCCGCAAACGCCAGGCCGCTTCAGCATCAAATACCTAGAGCCCGACGGCGAGTCGTTCGAGAACGTCGTCGAGATACCGGCTGAATACGATCCCGCGCGGCCGTGGCCGCTGCGCGTGCAGTTGCACGGCGGCGTCGGTCGGCCCGGCCCGCAAGCGGCGCCGCCCGGACGCCCCGTGGCGCAGCACGCGCCGAATCGCATTCCGGGCGAACCGCAGATCGACGTCTACCCGAGCGGCTGGGCGGATGCACAGTGGTGGGACACCGAGCAGGTGGACAACATCGTGCGCGCGATCGCCGATGTGAAGAAGAAGTACAACGTCGATGAGTCGCGGATCTATCTCACCGGCATTTCCGACGGGGGCACCGGCGCGTATTACATCGCGATGAAGGAACCGACGCTCTGGTCGAGCATTCTGCCGCTCAACGGCAGCTTGGCCGTGATTCGGAGCGAGCGCAACGGCGCCGACGGCGAGATGTTCGGTGGAAACCTCGTGAACAAGCCGCTCTTCATCGTCAACGGCGAGGAAGATCAACTCTATCCCGTGCATCACGTCGAGCCGCACGTGCGATGGCTCGAGTCGCTCGGTGTCACGCTCGTGTTTCGCCCGCAAGCGGGCGCCGGCCACAACACGGCCTGGTGGCCGACCGAGCGCGCGCCGTTCGAAGCCTTCGTCCGCGAGCACGCTCGGGTGCCGCATCCCGCGAAGCTGTCGTGGCAAACCGAGCGCACCGACCGCTGGAATCGCGTGCACTGGGTAGTCATCGACAAGATCGGCCGCGGCGCGTCGGATGCCGCTCTCGAGGACTCCGGGTTCTTCCGTCACGAAGCGCCGTCCGGCCGCATCGACGTGGAGCGCAGGGGCAACGCGTTTACCGCGCAGGCACGCGGCGTTCGCGCCTTCACGCTGCTGCTCTCGCCGGATGTCATCGATTTCGCCAAGCCGGTGACCGTCACGGTAAACGGCCAGGAGTTGTTTCGCGGACCGGTGAAAACGGACGTGGCGGTGCTCACGCGGTGGGCCGCGCGCGACGACGACCGGACGATGCTGTACGGGGAGCAATTGCATCTAGCTGTGCCGTAGCGGCAGGGATCAGGCTGCGAGTTTCAGGTTCAGAAACCCGCCGAGGGCGGTCGTGCCTCTCAGCCGGCAACGAGCACCCGCTGCACCTCAGCACCGAAGCACCCAGCACCCAGCACCCCGCTCTCAGGCACTTTAGGCACCTGAGGCACCTCAGGCACCCTAACCGTACCGCTCCATTTCCCGTCAAAATCTAGCGGATGCACGAGAGCGACCGCAGCGCCGTCGCCCGGGTCGTCGCGGGAGACGGCAACGCCTTCCAGTCGCTCGTCGACCGCCACTCGAAGTACGTGTTTCACGTCGCCTATCGCCTCACCGGGAGCAGCCAGGACGCCGAGGATGTCGTGCAGGAGACGTTTCTGAAGGCCTATCGCCAGTTGAGCCGATTCGAGGCGCGCGCCGATTTCCGGACCTGGCTGCACAGAATCACCGTGAATTGCTCCATCGACTACATCAGGGCCCGCCGCTCGCGCGAGATCGGGCACGACGCCGCCGACCTCGAAGACGCCGCGTCCGGCGACGCGTCACTCGGCGCGCAGCCGCTGCCCGACCGCATGGCGATGAGCGCGCAGATCGACGAGCGGGTGCGCGAGGCGCTCGAGGGGCTGACGAAAATGGAGCGTGCCGCGTTCATGCTGCGGCACGTGGAGGGCCGGCCGATTCGCGAAGTCGCCGCCGCCCTCGGACTCAGAACCGAAGCTGCAAAGAACAGCATTTTCCGCGCGGTGCGAAAGATGCGCGCCGCGCTGGAGCCATTCGTCCATGCCTGAGAAGCACGTCAGCGAAGAGGATCTGATCCTCCACTACTACGGCGAGGCGCCCTCGGAGCGGCACGCCGCCGCTCACATCGCGCAGTGTGCGCATTGCACCGGCCGATTGCAGGAGCTCACCGACGTGCTCGCGCTGGTCGAGGCGCAGCCGTCGCCCGAGCCGCTCGCCGGTTTGGAGCAGCGCGTGTGGGAGCGGCTGCACCCCGAGTTGCACCGCAAACGCACTTCGTGGTTCTCGCGGGTGTTCGACGGCACGCCGCGCTGGGCGCTGGCGGGAGGCGTAGCCGCCATCGTGGTGGCGGCGTTCGTGGCGGGCCGGTTGACGCAACCGCCCGTGGTCGTGGCACCGGCGATTACGGAAGTTCGCCAGACGCCTGCGATCGAGGCGGCGGGCGCCGGGACCGCCGTGCCGACCGATGCGAGCGGCCGGTTGATGAACGCCGCTGTGGGCGAGCATCTCGATCAATCGCAGATGGTGCTGCTCGAGTTGCTGAACGCCGACGCGCAGCAGGCCGCCGGCATCGGGATGGAGCAGGAGCGCGCCCGCGATCTCGTCGCCAACACGCGCCTGTTCCGGCAAGTGGCGCTGCGCGAGGGCGATGAGGGTGTGCGCGAAGTGCTCGACGCGCTCGAACGGGTGTTGATTGAGATCGCCAACGCGCCGGCCGACGTGTCGGCGCGCGAGCTCGAAGCGCTGCGTGCCGATATCGAGCAGCGCGGCATCCTGTTCCGGGTTCGCGTCGTCGCATCGGAGATGCGCGCGCGCGAGGAAAAAGAATTGATGGCGTCGTCGGTGGCGGCGCCGTGACGGATGGTTTTGGAGTGACGTGCCCGAGGAGTCAGAAGTCATGAGCATTCGATGGAACGCAGTCCGGATTTTGGTGGCCGCCGGCCTGCTGATGTCACCGCAGCTATCGAGCGCGCAGCCGCTCGCCGACGCCGTCTTGCAGCCGGGATTCGACGATCAGGCCGCGGCGGAGCGCGAGCAGGCCGCGGCGGAGCGCGAGGCGGCGCGCAAGGAACGCGAGCGCGATCGCGAAGACCGCGACTATGAGGCCGCGCAGCGGCTGCTCGAGAAGGCGCAATGGCTGCAGGCGGCGGAGCGATTCTCGACCGTGGCGGCGCTCAAGGGTGGGCGCGCCGACGCCGCCCTCTACTGGAAGGCGTATGCGCTCGACAAGGTCGGGCAGAAGGCCGAGGCGCTCGCGACCGCCGCCGAGTTGATCAAGGGCTTCCCCAGCAGCCGGTGGATGAGCGATGCCAAGGCGCTCGAGATTCAAGTGCGGCAGAGCGTGGGTCAGCCGGTCCGGCCCGAGGGAGAGGCGGACGAAGAGCTGAAGCTGCTGGCGATTCAGGGGCTGCAGCACACGGATCCCGAGCAGGCGATTCCAATGCTCGAGAAGATCCTTCAGGGGCCGCAGTCGCCCCGGCTCAAGGAGCGCGCGCTCTTCGTCGCTGGCGCAAAGCAACTCGCCGCGGGCGCGTCAGGTGCTGGCCGGTCTCGCCAAAGGCTCGGGTAATCCCGATCTGCAGCGGCGCGCGATTCAGTACCTCGGCACCAACGGCACGCGCGAGAACCGCGATCTGCTCGCCGAGATTTACGCCTCGTCCAACGACGTGGACGTCAAGCGACGCATCCTCCGATCGTTCATGGTGGCCGGCGATCGTGCCCGTGTGCTCGCCGCCGCCACCAACGAAACCGCGCCGGAGCTCCGCGCCGAAGCCGTGCGGCAGCTGGGCGTCATGGGCGCGCACGACGAGCTCTGGCAGCTCTATCAGAAGGAGTCGAGCGTCGACGTCAAAAAGCAGATCCTGCAGGCGATGTTCGTCGGCGGCAACGCGACGCGGCTGATCGAGCTCGCCAACGCCGAGCAGAACCCGGAGCTGCGGCGCAACGCGATCCGCAATCTCGGTCTCATGAGCTCGCAGAAAACCGCCGACGCGCTGGTGGCGCTCTACGCGAAGGAAAAGGATCCGAACGATTCGCTCGACGGTGATCCAGAGCCTGTTCACGCAGGGCAACGCCGAGCAACTCGTCGCCATCGCGCGCAAGGAGACCGACGTCGAGATGCGGAAAGAGATCGTCCGCCGCCTTTCGACGATGAACTCTCCGGCCGCCAAGGCCTACATGCTGGAGATCCTGAACAAATGATCCGCACGCTGTCATCGCTGGCGCTCGTGCTCCTCATCGCGGCAGCCGCCCACGCGCAGCAGCCGCGCATCGCCAACGGCCAGGTGCAGCCGCAGGCGCTCAATGGGACGCTCGAACGGACGCTGCGCGATCTCGCGGCGCGGACAGCCGATCCCTTCTGGGTCGGCTACGCCGTGCCGTCGGCGAATCCCGACAGCCAGATGTGCTGCTGGAGCGAAGGCGGCAACCGGACGTGCAACCTCGAGCCGGGCGCCGCGCCGATTGCTACTACGCCGCCGCGCAGCTCGGAGCCGATCCGCCTCGATTCGGGCGACGTGCTGTTCGTGCTCTATCGCTTCGAGCAAGGCCAGGTTGCGCGCATCCGGACCTTCTCCGAGGAGTGTCCGCTCGACGGCGGCGGCCGCACCATTCACTGGCTCACCGGTGTCAGGCCGGCGGAGAGCGTTGCAGTGCTGAATACCTACGCGGCGGCGACCAACCGCCGGCCGGCGGACTCGGCGCTCTCGGCGCTGGCGATGCACGCGGAGCCGTCGGCCCTCGAGACGCTGGTGCAGCTCGCGCGAAACGCGCCGTCGACGCACGTGCGCGGTCAGGCGCTTTTCTGGCTGGCGCAGCGGGCTGGGCAGAAGGCGGTGGGCACCATCACCGAAGCGATCGAGAAGGATCCCGAGACCGAAGTGAAGAGGCGCGCGGTCTTCGCGCTCAGCCAGCTGCCAAAGGATGAAGGCGTACCGCTGCTGATCAATGTCGCGCGCACGCACGCGAATGCGGCTGTCCGGAAGCAGGCGATTTTCTGGCTCGGTCAGTCGAAGGATCCAAGAGCGCTGAAGTTCTTCGAGGAGATACTGTTCAAATAGGTTGCAGGTTTCAGGTTGTAGGTTTCAGGCAGGTTTCAGATTGTCGGTTGCAGAAAGTACGAAATGGCAGCCGGGCACTAAGCACCAGGCACTCTCCACCTGAAACCTACAACCTACAACCTACAACCTACAACCTGACCCTACTGCGAAGTAACCGAAGTCGTCTTCGCAGGCGGCATCTTCGGTTCCGTGTCCCACCAGAATTGCTTCGGCAGCTTCCGCTCTTCAGGCCAGATCATGTTGAGCGTTTCGCCATCGTAGATCTCGCCGTTCTTCATCACGTAGCGCACCGAGTTCGTGTTGCGGATGTTCTCCAGCGGGTTCTTGTCGAGGACGATGAGGTCCGCGAGCTTGCCCGCCTCGAGCGAGCCGACGTCCTGCTGGAGGCCGATCGCCTCCGCGCTGAACTGAGTGACGACGCGCAGCGTCTCGTGCGGAGTCAATCCACCAGATTGCAGGTTCCACGTTTCCCAATGCGCGCCGAGACCCTGCAGCTGGCCGTGGCTGCCGAGCCCCACGCGTCCGCCGGCGCGGACGACATCGGCTACGGCCTTGGCGATCGCCGCATGTCCGTATTCCTCGGGGAGGAACCACTGTGCCCGCCGCCGCACCATCGTGTCGAGCAGCTCCCATGGGACGAACCGGCGAAGCTTTGCGTCGTTGACGACGTTCTCGCTCTCGAAGTAGAAGTTCTCGCTCCACGGCGCTCCGTAGGCCACGAGAATCGTCGGCGTGTAGAACGTCTTCGTCCTCGCCACGAACTCGACGACGTCCTTGTAGAGCGGCATGATCGGCAGGCTGTGCTCCTGTCCGGAGTAGCCGTCGGCCATTTGCGTGAGATTGAGCTTGAGATCGAGCGACCCCTCGATGGTCGGCGTGAGGCCGTACTCGCGGCAGGCGTTGACGATCCACTGCCGCACGATGCGATCGCCGGCGACGTACTGCTTGAGCGTGTTGGTCTTGTAAGCATCGCGGTAGCGCTTGATGAAGCGCATCGCCGTGTCCTGGTCCTCAATGCCCGAGCCGGCGAAGACGCCCGGCCCGGTGGCGTAAATGCGAGGACCGGGGATGACACCGGCGTCGACCATGTCGGCATACGCAAACACGTCCGGCGTCGACGTCTGCGGATCCCGCGTCGTCGTGACGCCGTAGGCGAGGTTGGCAAGGTATTGCCACACTTCGGTCTGGTGCAGGCCGCGCGGCGCCCACATGTGCGAGTGCGCGTCGACGAAACCGGGCATGATCGTCTTGCCGGCGACGTTGATCGTCCGCGTGCCGGCGGGCGCCTGCAACGCGCCTTTTCGCCCCACGCCGGCGATGCGGTTGTCGGTGACGAGGACGTCGCCGTTGGCGATCACTTCGTCACCCTTCATCGTGATGATGCGCGCGCCGGACAACAGCACTGACCCTTTCGGACGCGCCCGCGTCATATCCACCGCAACGTCGACTTTTTGTGGCTCGGCGGCGGTCAGTTCCTGCCGGAAGAACTGCGCGCCCCATGCCCAGGTGACCGATCGTCCGTCGGGTGTCCATCGCAGATAGTCGCCGCCTTCGGCAGACATGCGTTTCACCGGCACCGTGGTGTCGCCGCGGCCCTGGATGCGGACCTCGACGACCTCGCGCCCGGCCGCCGGCACGGAGACGATGTAATGACGGCCTTGCAGGCTGGCATAGGCACGCATGCCGTCGGGCGCGAGTCGAATTTCGGTCGCGGACGGGGGGTTGTTGCCAGGCCCGACGCCACTGATCCGGAGCAGGGTGCGGCGGTCGTAGCCGTCGATGGTGATCGAGTGCAGTCCGCGCCCGGAGGTGAAATAGACGCGCTTGGAGTCGTTGCGCGCGAAGTGCGGATCGCGCCCACCCTGTGTCGCGGCAACGAACGTGGCGTCGCCGCCTTCAGCCGGCATCCACTTCAGTTGCAGCGTATTCGGAGGATTGACGCCGCCAATCTCGCCCGGCCCGTGCTCCTCGTCGGCCGGCGGCGTGTCCATGAGAATCGAGTACAACTGATCGGCCGCGGCGCCCGAGATGAACACAATCCGCGAACCATCCGGCGTGTACGCCGGGTCGAGGTAATAGCCTTCCGCCGTGGTCAGCGTCTGTGCCTGACCTCCGGTCGAACGTACGCGCTTGACGTGGCCGCCCGTTGTCGTCCACGTCACGTAGGTGAGGAACTGTCCGTCCGGCGACCAGGTGGGCATGAACTCGCCGTCGGCGCGACCGGTCAGCGAATTGGCCCTTGGCCCGTCAGACGTGACCAGCCGCGGCGTTCCGTCCGGCCAGTCCATCACGTAGAGGCGATTCATCGCGCTGAACGCGACACGTTTGCCGTCGGGCGAGAGCGACGGCCAGCGAATCAGCCGCGCGCGAACGGTGTCGGTGTCCTGGACGCGAACCTGCGAGTAAACGCGGGGTGCGATCTCCGCCTGCACGCGCGCCTTGAAGGGAATCGGCGTCGACTCGCCGCTGGCGAAGTCAACTTTGTGAAACCCGCCGCCGATCGGCACGATCAGGGACTGGCCGTCTGGCGCGAAATCGTAACGCGGCAGTGTGTCGCGGCTTGCGCGCGACTCCTGATCGTCGCGCGTCACCGGATAGATCAGCCAGCGTTCCGCGCCGCTGTCGAGATTGCGCACGCGCAGGCCGGTCTGCGTCTTGTGGCGCGTGCCGTAGACGAGCCAGTTGCCGTCAGGCGAGATCAGGGGACGCATCGCCGAGCCGCGCGCGTTGGTGATTTGCGAGGCCTCGCCGGTCTCGCGATCGTGACGATAGACCTGCCAGAGCGGGAACTGCGCGTTGTAGGTGAACGTGCCGTTTCGCTGCGTGTAGTAGATGAACCGTCCGTCGGGCGACACCACCGCGCCCATGCGGTTGGTGGGCGGTGGCTGCGGAGTGGGCGGCGCATCGGGCGACGGCTGCGGCGGCGGCGCCGCGCCCACCCGCACGCCGTTGCCGCCGTCGCGGTGATACATGAAGAGCCAGAACGTTCCCGGATCGGGTGGCCGTGATTTCGACACGACGATATATTCGCCGTCGGGCGTCCAAGCGGGCGAGACCATGATCTGCGGGCGATCGTTGGTCCGTCCGTCCTTGCTCACCGCGCGCGGGTTCGACCCGTCCGCGTCGGCGATCCATAGGTTCTCGACGCCGCTGCGATCGCTGAGAAACGCAATCGTCTTGCCGTCCGGCGAGTACACCGGCTGACTCTCGAACGACAGCCCGCCGACGACCCGCGTGGCGGTGCCGCCCGCGATCGGCATCGTGTAGAGATCGCCGAGCAGGTCGAAGACGATGGTTTTGCCGTCGGGCGAGACGTCGAGCGACGGCCACGTCACCTCGCTGGTGTCGAATTCGATCGTCTCGGTGGTCTTGAGAACGAGCGCTTCGGCCGCGCGGTCAGTTTCGGCCTGTTGCTCCTGCGACCGAACCTGCGCGAGCGCGAGAACCGATACGGTGACGGCAAGTGCGGACAATCGCGCGAACCTCATGGCGCCTCCTGGTGGCCCGATTCTACTTACAATGTGCAGCCACGAGCCGTGCAACTCACGTCTGCCCGAACGCTGCTGCACCCGTTCCGCATCTCGGATGTCGACGCGCTGCACGCCATGTGGACTGACCCCGCCGTGCGCAAGTACCTTTGGGACGACGAGGTCATTGCGCGAGATCGAGCGGCTGAGGTAGTGGCGGCCAGCGACGCGGATTTCGAAAAATTCCGGTTCGGGCTGTGGACGGTCAACGATCGTGAGACTCGAGATCTGATCGGATTCTGCGGACTCCGGCAGCCGGCGGATGGTCCGCCGGCGTTGCTCTACGGCCTCCTGCCGTCAGCGTGGGGCAAGGGTCTCGCCATCGAAGCGGCGCGCGCGGTCCTGACCTACGCTTTTTCAGATTTACAGCTGCAGGCCATCGTCGCCGCCAGCGACGCGCCCAACGTGGCGTCCGCGCGGGTGATGCAGCGTCTGGGTATGCAGTTCAAGCGGCGCGGTGCGCTCAACGGGCTCGACACGGTGTTCTATAAGATCGATCGCGCGAGCTTCGTCATGCCAGCCCGGTGACGCCGCTCGTGCGGACAGGAGCAATTCGTGATTTCACGTCACTGGAAGGGCATCACCAAGCCGGGACTCGCCGATCGATACATCGCGCATCTCGAGCGCGAGACGTTCCCGTTGCTGATGGCGTTGCCCGGGTTCAAACGCGCGTCGATCCTACGGCGCGAGGTGGCGGCAGGCACCGAGTTTCAGATCGTCACCGAGTGGCAGTCGCTCGACGCGATCAAGGCGTTTGCCGGCGCGCACCCGGAAGCCGCGGTCGTCCCGCCGGCGGCGCAGGAGCTGATGCTCGACTACGATCGTATCGCTGTGCATTACGAGATCGCGAGTCGGCACCCGAGATGAGGATCCGCCATGAGCAAACCACTCCAGACCTACGAGACCGATCGGATCGTCGTCACATTCGATCCTGAGGTGTGTATTCATTCGGGGAATTGTGTTCGCGGGCTACCCGCCGTGTTCGACGTCCGAGAGAAGCGCTGGATCCAGCCCGAGCGGGCCTCCGCCGACGAGGTCGCTGCACAGGTGGCGCGATGTCCGTCCGGTGCGCTGCAGGCGCGGCTCAAGACACCGGACGCCTGAAGCGCCGCGGGAGCATAGCGGCTGGCCGCCGGATCGGGATCGTGATAAAAGGCGGGCAGCCGACATCGCGTCAAGTCGCCGGGCGCGGCCCGGATCGAGGCACTCTATGACACGCACACTCGTGGTTCTTGCCGTTTTCGGCCTCACGTCCGCCGCGCTCGCGGCGCAGGCGCCCGCTCAGGGCGGGCGGGGTCAAGGGCGCGGGCCGCTGACACCGGAGCAGCAGGAGCAGCAGAAAGCACGCGAAGCCGCGTCGGGCCCGAATGCGCCACGGCCGATCGATGTTCTCGACACCGTCTGGATCGAGGAGCAGTCGTGGATGGAAACGCGCGACGCTATCCGCGCCGGCAAGACCATCGCCATCGTCGGCAGCGGCGGCAACGAACAGAACGGTCCGTACGAGCCCAACGGCAAACACAACTTCGTGCTGCGGAGCACGTGTGAAGCCATCGCGCGCAAGCTCGGGAATGCGCTGTGCGCGCCGATCGTGACGCTCGAACCGGGCAACCCGGAGCGGGAAAACCTCACGCCAGGCAGCGTCTTCATCTCGCAGGACACGTTCAAGGCCGTGCTCAGCGACATGTCCACGAGCCTCAAGAGCATGGGCTTCAAGGACATCGTGATGATCGCCGACAGCGGCGGCAACGTGAACGGCATGAAGGAAGTGGTCGCGGCACTGAACGCGAAGTGGCAGAGCACGGCGGCGCGCGCCCACTACATCACCGAGTACTACGAAGAAGACAAGTGGAGCTTCAACTACCTGAAGACGCTCGGCATCCTGCAGAAGCCGGACGTGCAGTCGGCCACGCGCTGGGATATTCACGACGACTACCACTACCAGGCGCTCGTCGCGCTGCAGGATCCGAAGCTCGTTCGGCCCGAGCAGCGGACGAAGGCGAAGCGGTTCAGCATCAACGGCGTCGAGATCGGCTCGGTGGCCAAGCTGCTCGAAAACGGCAAGAAGCTGGCCGAGTATCGCGCCAACATCACCGTGGCGGCGATTCAGAAGGCGCTCGCCAGCTCGCGCTCCACCCAGCCGTAGCGGGCGGCGTTTGATGCGCGAGACGATAAGCCGCCGCGATCTGTTCAGGCGGGAGTTGAAGCCGCTGCGGGCCGCGGTGTCCGCCGCAATCGCGAAGGCCGACCCGGTCAACCTGCTGGCATTGGGCGCCCCGGGCGATGAATACGAAACGGAAGTCGCCGCGATTCTTCCGCGGCTCCCCCTCGCCCGTGACCTCGACGGCGTTCGTACCATCGTCCGTGACGTGTTCGTGCAGTTCTTCGGCGGCGAGACGGCAGGCGGGCCCGAGCGCTACGAGGAGGCCGCGGCGGCGATCTGGGACGCGCTCAATCGATCACGGAAGGCGACATGGCCATCCGAATCGTGAGGCTGGGCACGCCGCGTGCGA
Source organism: uncultured Acidobacteriota bacterium (assembly GCA_963807105.1). Lineage (GTDB taxonomy): Bacteria > Acidobacteriota > Vicinamibacteria > Vicinamibacterales > UBA2999 > DASPWV01. The sequence goes on from CAWEAM010000006.1 coordinate 687,874, forward strand.
AGAACGAAGGGCCGCGTCTCGGAACGGTCCGCCGTCCGCCGCGCGGCGTGCCGAAGAGCGAGTTCGCCGCACGGGACTTTTACGACGTCTGGCTGCCGGAGTTGTCGCCGAGCGCGCCGGTAGTGGCCTGGGCGCTCCAGGCGCCGTGGACCGATCATCGCTGGCGCCAATACACGCGCAAGGTCCGCGCCGAGATGAGCAAGCCGCCCGCCAGCCACGTGATCGAGGCGCTGGCGGCGTTGTCGCATCATTCCGACTTTTCGGTCGGATGCTACTGCGCGGATCCGGCGCGCTGCCATCGCAATGTGCTGCGGGAGCTATTTGTCGAAGCCGGCGCATCGATGGCCGACCAGGCCAGGCCTCCGGATTGATGCGCCTCGCGCAGTCATCGTAAACTGGTAGCGCTTGTTGAGAACCAAGCCTACGGAACTTCGACTCTCGCTGGCGCCGCAGCGCCGGTTTGACGCGATCGACGTCAACAACCGCATCGCAGAGGAGGCTGGCGACGTCCTTCGGCGGCATCGGCGCGCGCTGTATTGCTCGTTCCACACAACCGCGGGGTACCTCGATCAAAGCCTCTCGGTGCGGCTGCACAACAGCCAGGATCTCCTGTCCAAGTTCTTCCGCGCGTTCCACGCCCTGTTTCCGCAGGGCGGCGAGTATCGGCACGATCGCATGGAGCTCCGCACGGAGCTGACCGACGCGCAGAAGGAGATCGAGCCGCGCAACGCCGATTCGCACCTCACTTACATCGGGGCCGGGCTACGCAACTGCGTGACCTACAGGTCCCGGCCCGACACGCCGGTGTATTTCGTCGAGCTCGATGGGATGAGCCACGCGATGCGGCGCCAGCGCACCACGGCGGTGCTCGCGTACGATCACGAGCGCGTGATTGCGCGCGCCTCGATCGGGGTGCCCGTGTCGAAGCACCCGGTGGACTCAATCAATCTCGCCGATCCCCGCCTTGGTCTGCTCGAAAGCGCCAACGATCTGCTCAAGACACACGGACTGCGGCATGGCCGGCTCGATCTGGTGATCGATCCGTCTGAGCGCAACGTCGGCCTGACCGTGAACGAGTACGAAACGCTGCTGATGCAGAACGATCTGGCGGAGGTCCTGCGCAATCCGCTGCGGTTCGCCAAGGTCAAGACGCGCAACGCGTTGATCGATCCGCTGGCGATTCCGACCAAGACGCTCAACTACGCCAAGTACGACGTGGTCCACCTGATGAACTCGCTGATGGAAGCGCTGCGCCTCGATCAGTCGTCGGTGGAGCGGCTCTTGGCCAAGGTGATGTCCGTCCCCGCGCGCCGCTTCCTGCGCTCGCGGCGGGTCAGCTTTCTCGCCTCCTCGCAGGCAGACCAAGTCGCATGCCTCGTCCGCGGTACGTATCAAAGCCCGATTCTGGTGCAATGGCAGCCCGCCGAGCGGCAAGAGCGGCGCGTGGATATCGTGCTGGTGGACCTGAGTTAATTCAGGTTGTAGGTTTCAGGTTGTAGGTTTCAGGTTGCAGGTTGCGGTTCGGTGCTCGGTGCCACGTGCCCGGTACCGCATTAGCACCCCGCCCCGGCACCCAAGGCACCCCCGAGGCACCTTCAGGCACTCTTGACTTCACTAATTAGCTTCTGAAGACTCTGCTTCGCGTCGCCGAACAGCATCCACGTCCGCGGTGAGTAGAAGAGCTCGTTCTCGATTCCCGCGAAGCCCGCCGCCATCGAACGCTTGAGGACAACGCACATCTTGGCCTTGTCGGCGTTGATGATCGGCATGCCGTAGATCGGCGAGCTCGTGTCGTGGCGTGCCGCGGGATTGACGACGTCGTTGGCGCCGATGACGAGGCAGACATCGGTTTCATCGAATTCGGAGTTGATCTCGTCCATCTCGTAGAGCCGGTCGTAGGGCACGTTGGCTTCGGCCAGCAGCACGTTCATGTGCCCGGGCATTCGCCCGGCTACCGGATGGATGGCGTACTTCACGGTGCCGCCGCGCTTCTCGACGAGGTCCGCGAGCTCGCGGACCTGATGCTGCGCCTGCGCCACCGCCATGCCGTAGCCTGGGACCACAATCATCTTCTGCGCGTACGCCACCTGCACCGCGAGGTCTTCCGGCGTGATCGACTTCACCATCAGACCAGCAGCGCTCTTGCCGCCGCCGGCCGCCGCCGTCGTGCGCGCCAAACGCCCCGAACAGGACGTTGGTCAGCGACCGGTTCATCGCCTTGCACATGATCTGGCTCAGGATGATGCCCGAGCTGCCAACCAGCGCTCCGGCGATGATCAGCACTTCGTTGTCGATCACGAATCCGGTCATTCCCGCCGCGATCCCCGAGTACGAGTTGAGCAGCGAGATCACCACCGGCATGTCGGCGCCGCCGATCGGAATGACAAGCAGCACGCCAAGGAGCAGCGGAGACGATGCAGCACGCCGTAGAACGGAACAATCAGCGGCACCTCGGTCGAAATCTGCCACGCCGCGAGCGCGAGCGATCACCGAGAAACGACGACGGCATTGGCCGCGTTCTGACCGGGGAACGTGATCGGCTTTCCGGGCATCAGCTCCTGCAGCTTGGCGAAGGCGACCAGGCTGCCGGTGAGTGTCACCGCGCCGACGATCAGACTGAGCTGCATGACGACGCCGGTCGGCGTCGGGATAGTCGCCATTGGCCTGGTAGGCGCGCAGGAACTCTGCCGCACCGACCACCATCGAGGCGCCGCCGCCAAACCCGTTGAGCAGCGCCACCATCTGCGGCATCGCCGTCATCTTGCACCGCGTACGCTTGCCACAGCCCCAACGTCGTGCCCACGGCGACGCCGGCGAGAATCACCCAGTACGAGCACGATCGCCGGGTCGGCGAGCGTAACCAGGATCGCGAGCACCATGCCGCCGAGCGAAATGAGATTGCCCGACGCGAGCCGTGGCCGGGGATCCGAGGCGCTTGATACCGATGATGAAGAGAACCGCGGCGACGAGGTAGAGGATCTGCGCCAGCGCCGGCGGCATTAGCGCTTCTCCTCGTTCTTCGCGCGGAACATGCCCAGCATGCGGTCGGTCACGGCATAGCCGCCGGCCACGTTCATCATCGCCAGCACGACCGCGACGAAGCCGAGGATGTCGGAGATCCAGCCGAGACCGCTGCCCGCGATGATGAGCGCGCCAACGATAGTGATGCCGCTCACCGCGTTCGCGCCCGACATCAGCGGCGTGTGCAGCGTCGGCGGCACGCGGCCAATCAGCTCGACGCCGAGGAACGTCGCCAGCGTGAAGATGACGATTGCGATAACCAGCGCTTCCGTGGTCATGACGAATCAGCTCCGCGCCTGACCGGCGTGCGCCACGCACATCGGCCCGGTGATTTCGTCGTTCAAATCGATGACGACCTTGCCCGTCCTTCATGAGGTGCTGCAGCAGCGTCAGCACGTTGCGGCTGAACATCTGGCTCGCGTGCAGCGGCATCGAGGCCGGCAGATTGAGCGGTCCGAGGATCGAGCACGCCGTTCGGTGACGTGACGATCGTTCGCCGGGCTGCGTGAGCGCGCAGTTGCCGCCGGTCTCGGCCGCGAGGTCGACGATCACGCTGCCCGGCTTCATCGACGCCACCATCGCCTCGGTGATCAGCACCGGCGCGCGCTTGCCCGGGATCGCCGCCGTCGTGATCACGAGGTCCATGTCCTTGATGTGGTTGGCCAGCGCCTGCTGTATGCGCGTCTGCTCGTCGGCGGTCTGCTCGCGGGCGTAGCCGCCGGCGCCTTCGGCCGCGACTCCGACGTCCACGAAGCTGGCGCCCAGCGACTGCACTTGTTCTTTCACGGCCGGCCGCACGTCGAACGCCGACACCACGCGCGCCGAGACGCCGCGCCGTGGCAATCGCCTGCAGCCCCGCGACACCCGCCGCCGATGATGAACGCCTTCGCCGGCGTCAGCGAGCCCGCTGCCGTCGTGAGCATCGGCATCAGGCGCGGCATGTGCGCTCGCACCGAGCAGCACCGCCTTGTAGCCGGCGACCGTCGCCTGGGACGACAGGATGTCCATCGACTGCGCGCGCGTGATGCGCGGCACTCTTTCCAGCGCCAGCGCGGTCACGCCCCGTGCGGCCAGTCTGCGCGACAACGTCGCCGGCGGTCGCCGCCGGCACCAGGCTGATGACGACTGCCGCCGGCGGCACCTCGTCGAGGACGGCAACCGGCGGCTGCACGCCGAGGACGACATCGGCGCCCGCCAACGCCTCGGCACTCGACGGCGCCACCGCGGCTCCCGCAGCGGCGTAGTGCGAATCGGGAAACCCAGCGGCGGTGCCCGCGCTCTGCTCGATGACGACCTCGGCGCCGGCCTTCGCCAGCTTCGCCGCCGATTCGGGAATCAGCGCAACGCGCTGCTCGCGATCGGCGCGTTCCTTCAAGACGACCACTCTCATATCCGCGCTATTCTATTCCCTGAGTTCACTTGGATTGGCGCGCCATCGGCGCCAGGTGGCTCGAACGCGGCTCGTTGCGTGCGCCAGCGGTCGGATCATCGCGTTTATGGCAGACGTCAACTCTCGTGCATTGAGGGATTAGTGGACTACTTCGGCCCGACAGTTCTCCTTAGCCGAACTGCATCGTGGAGGACGCAATTGTCGGAGCACCCGTTCGTGGGTGAGTGGCGTCGGCCCGATCGATCGACGCCGGCATGCTGAAAGACCTGCGCGCGCTCGCGAGCTGGATTGAGCGGTCGGATCGCGTCCGCTGGATGCTGCTCGTGCCGATCATGTCGATTGCTGCTGTCATCGAGGGCGTCGGCGCGCTCGCCGTGTTCGGACTCCTGCGGATCGTCGTCGAGCCCGAGCGCGTCGAGACGGCGCCGATCGTGTCCGAGCTCTGGCGCCGATGGCCGGACGGCGGCGTGCGGAGCTTGACCGCCGCACTCACGCTCGGTGTCGCCGGGTTCTACGTGCTGCGCGCGTTGTTTCTCGCGTGGGCCGAGTGGCTCAAGGAGACGGCGATTCAGCGATCCGGCGCGCGAGCGGCCGAACGGCTGTTCTCACGCTATCTCGCGGTCAACTATGCGTTTCACCTGCGGCGCCGCTCGTCCTCGCTCATCGAGGAGGTCTCGCGTTCGACGGAGAACGCCTTTCAACTGCTCGCGGCGTCGGTCCTGAACATCTTCACCGAGGTGACGACGATCGCGGTGCTGGCCGGCGTGCTCGTCGCGACCACGCCTGCACGGACGCTGAGTGTTCTGGTGATGGTGTTCGCCGTGGTGGCCTTGGCGGTCGTCTTGACGCGCCGCTACTGGGCACGGCTCGGTGTCCGCACCAAGCGGCTGTTCGAGCAGCAATTGCACGTGCTGCAACAGAGTCTTGGGGCGGTCAAGGAAGTCAAAGTGTCCGGCCGCGAGTCGTTCTTCGAAAGCCGCTTCCGCGCGACCCGCCGCGCGCTCGCCGACCTGCGCGCCCAGCGCGTGTCTACGGCGACGGCGTTGCGCCTGGGGGTGGAGGCCGTGCTCATCGTCGCGATGCTGCTCGTCGTGCTCGTGGTCATGATGCGCGGCGATTCGGCTGGCGACACGGTCTCGTTGCTGGCGCTTCTCGCCTATACCGGATTCCGGGTCGTCCCGTCCGCCAACCGCATCATGCTCAACGCCGGGCTCATCCGCGAAGGGCGCGCCTTCGCGCATGCAGTCGCCGCCGATTTCGATGCGCTTCGCCACGTCGCGCCGCGGCCGCACGGCCACGAGCCTGTGGTCGATTTCTCCGAATCGATTGCGTGCGACCGGGTGAGCTTTGTCTATGAGGAGTCGACCGTCCCGGCGCTGCAGGACGTGCATCTCGTCATCCGCCGAGGCGAATCGGTCGGCATCGTCGGGCCCACAGGTGCCGGAAAGAGCACGCTCGTGGATGTGCTGCTCGGCCTTTTGCCGCCGACGACTGGCCGCATTCTTCTCGACGGAGAGGATCTGAAGGGCTCGGAGCGGTCGTGGCACCGCCAGATCGGCTACGTGCCGCAGGATCCGTATCTCCTCGACGACACGCTGCGCCGCAACATCGCCTTCGGCATTCCGGACGCGGTGATCGACGAACACCGACTCGCCGTCGCTTGCGAGCTGGCGCAGCTCGACGAATTCCTGCGGCAGCTGCCTGATGGCCTCGACACGATGGTGGGCGAGAACGGCGTCCGGTTGTCGGGAGGCCAGCGTCAGCGCGTGGCCATTGCTCGCGCGCTCTACGCCGATCCGCCGGTGCTGGTGTTCGACGAGGCGACCGCGGCGCTCGACAACCAGACCGAGAGGGAAGTGACGCGCGCCATTGCGGCGCTGCATGGCAAGCGCACGCTGATTGTCATCGCCCATCGGCTGTCCACAGTGGAGAGCTGCGATCGGTTGATCTTTCTGCAGAGCGGCCGGATTGCCGCTGTCGGCCGCTATGACGAGCTGATGCGCAATCCGGGTTTCCGGTCGATGGCCGCCGGGTGAGCAGCACTCGGCGTCATTCGCGAAACGCCGAGACGATCGCCCGTACCTCGTTCTCGAACCGGTCCGTGCCGAAGCGGGCCGATTGCGTCTCGAGGTGCGCGCGCAGCCGCCGTTGTTCGGCGGTCTCGCTGAGCACACGCAGAATCTTCTCCGCGGCCTCGTCCTCGTTGTCGTAGAGCAGCGACGATTCCTCGCCGATGATTTCGGTCTGACCGCCGCCTCTTGGAACCCAGACGATCATGCCCGCCCCGATCATCTCGGCCGGCGCCATGCCGAAATGTTCTTCGCGCATGCCGTGAATGCCGTATCGATGTGATGCCATCAGGCCGCGCACGCCATCGCGTGGAAGATTCTGCTGAAATTCTATCCACGGTCCCAAAGACGCGGCGAGTCGTTCGAGCGACTGCTTATACCGCCACGAGTGGCGGTCCCATGTGCCGATGATGGTCAGCCTGAGATTCGGGACATGACTGCGCACTCGAGACAGGATCCGCATGCAGCGTTCCCATTGTTTTTCTGGCGCGACGCGACCGACAGCGAGAAACGCGGTTTGCCGCTCCTCCCATCGGCGCTGTGCTCCGCCATCGACGACGGGCGGATAGAGCGTTCGTGCGTCGATTCCCAGCATCGACTTCACCCGCTCAGCGGTCCAGTCCGAGTTGGTGAGCGTGAGGTTCTGTCTGATGCGGTCGAACGAGAAGCCGCCGATCGTATCTGCGATGCGATAGTAGCCGTCCAGCATTGGCGCCCATCGGTGATACCAGCGGTAATCCACAGCAGGACGAGGTCGAAGGAATGTCGGATAGTGGACGTACTGAATGCCGCGACGGCCGAAGTCCATCTCGTTGTGCGCGCCGATGATGACTTCGAACGAGTGACTCACGCGGCGCGTGTACCGCATCAGCAATGCGGAGCGCAGCAGAGCGGCTGGCACAGGCACGTGCTCGGGGACCAGTGTCCAGGAGCGCGGAATCAGCATCGTTTCGAACTCGTTCGGCTGCAGCGTTGTGCCGAAGAATCGATTGACGGGGTCAACGGCGACCGGCCGCCACGAGAGCACCGTGACGCGGTGCTCCTTCACGAGCGCCTGCAGCATCCACGCCGCGACGCCATTGCCACCGCCAGGTGGCTGCAGGGACGGCTGTACCAGCAGCACCCGCCGCATGTCAGTCGAACTGCGCGGTCGCCAGCGCGAGGACTGAGAGCATCAAAGTGACAGCGTACAGGAGCACCACTGCCCGACCAGGGGAAAGCCCGAGCGCCAGCAGCCGATGGTGGATGTGCTCCCGATCTGGTTCGAAGATACGGCAAAGGGCGTCGCGCACTGAGAGTGGGGCCGCGCTCGACCTGGACACCCGCCGCACGACCGTGCTCAGCGAGTCGGCAATCGGCAGGGCGAAGATGAGAAGAGGAACGCCAGCGGCAAGAGCGGTTGCGCCTTTTTGCCATCCGGCGATGGCCGTGACCGCCAGGGTGAAGCCGGCAAGCAGGCTGCCGCCATCGCCGAGGAAGATCGACGCAGGCCCTACGTTGTAGAACAGAAAGCCGAGCGATGCGCCGACGAGCGACGTCAGGAGAATCGCCTCCGGTGCGTGGCCGCGGCGGACAAGAATGGCCGCGCAGGCGGCGCCGGCGATCACCGTGATGCCCGCGCCCAGACCATCCAGCCCGTCGATCAGATTGAAGGCATTCGTCAAGCCGACGATCCAAGCCACTGTCAGCGGCCAAGACCAGAAGCCCAACTGCCACGTCTCACCAGCGACGGTAATGCGCTCGATCCGCAAGTCGGCCGCGGCGACGACCAGGGCCGCCGCAACTTCGACGACCAGTTTCGGCCACGGTGGCAGCGTGAGAACATCGTCTGCCACTCCGACGCAAAGCACGAGCGCGCAGCCGAGCAATATGGGGGCGAGTGGGCGTACGGCGCTCTCGATCTCGGGGCTACGGCCAGGCGCCGCCAGGTGCAGCACGACGACGGCCAGTACTGCGGCGGCGGCGACGGCAACGCCCCCCAGCCTTGGGACCGGGGTCAAATGAACCTTCCGGCCACCTGGCGCGTCTACAAGCCCGAGCGCCCGCGCCGCCGTACGTACCAGCGGTGTGAGGACGAGGCCGAAAGCCGCTCCGGCGAGTACCAGCGTCAAATACAGCGTCATTGAACGAAGGGTCGTGAGCGAGATGCGAACGGCAGTTGTCGTGCTCGGGGATCTTGGTCGCAGCCCACGGATGCAGTACCACGCTCTCGCGGCTGCCGTCAATGGCGCCGACGTCGATCTGGTGGGGCTCGAGGGCGCGCCCGTTCACGCGGCGCTGACGGCCGAGCCGCGTCTGCACTCACTTCGCCTGTCCGATCGCGGATTCAGCGGACGCCGCGGCAAGACACCGCGCACGTTCGTACTCCTGTCGGCCGCTCGCGCCGCATCTCAGGGTAGCCGATTGTTCAGCGCGCTGATGCGGCTGCCGAAACCTGACGTGATCGTCGTTCAGAACCCGCCGGCCGCACCGACGCTGCCCGTGGCCTACGCCGTGGCGCGGATGCGCGGCGCGAAGTTCGTGATCGACTGGCACAACCTGTCGCACACCGTGCTGGCCGTGCGCCTCGGAGCGGATCACCGTGCCGTTCGCGCGCTGGCACGGAGCGAAGCGCGTTGGGGCCGGCGCGCCGACGCGCATCTGACGGTGTCCAACGCGCTGGCCGAATGGCTGAACCGTGAATGGCGAATCTCCGCGACTGTCGTCTACGACCGGCCGCCGTCGTTTTTCGCGAAGCCGGATCTCGCGGCCGCAGCGGAGCTGTGGCAGCGGCTCGCGCACGAGCTCCAGCTCGGTCCTCGGCGGATTCCGCTGGTGGTGTGCCCAACCAGCTGGACACCGGACGAGGATTTCGATCTCCTGCTCGAAGCGCTCGAGCGCACCGAACGCAAACTCGTACAGTCCGGCGCCACCGGCGACGGTCCGGACCTCGCAGTGTTGATGACCGGGCGCGGCATGCTGCGCAGCGAGTTCGAGCGGCGCGTCGGGCGGCGCACCTTGAAGCGCGTCGCCGTGCGCACGATCTGGCTCGAGCCGAGTGACTATCCCGTGCTCGTCGGCATGGCGGACGCGGGCCTGAGCCTTCACCAGTCTTCGTCCGGGCTCGATCTTCCGATGAAGCTCGCCGACTTTCGCGGCGCGAACGTCCCGGTGCTGGCGTTCGATTACGCGCCGGTGCTGAGCGAGGTCGTCGAACCGGGCAAGCAGGGTGTGACGTTCCACGAGCCGGGAGAGCTGTCGGTGATCCTCGGCGCGCTCGCCACCGCAAATCTTTCGCTCGTGCCCAAGTTCGCCGCTGCCCGGGCGTGGCTGGCGGCAAATGCTCCAGAACGTTGGGAAGAGCAATGGGCCGCCCGTGTGCGGCCGGTGCTGGGCCTCGAGTAGACCGCGCGGCGCTTACGCGTCGTTCCACGCACACGCTACAGCGCCGAGCGACGCCGTCGTGAACCGATGGAACGTGGCCCGCCGCCCAGCTCGGAGGTGCCCCACTTGGCGTCGATCCCGCCGCGCTTCTCGAAGCGATAGAGCGCGGGGGGCCGGTAAAAGGTTCGCAAGTAGAATGTTGGTCGGTCATGCAGCCGATCACGCAGGTTGCCGAGCGCCTCGGCATCCCCCCGGACCTCCTCGAACCCTACGGAAAGTACACGGCAAAGGTCAGGCTCGACCTGCTCGATCGCTTGCCAACGCGTCGCGGCAAGCTGATTCTGATCACCGCGATGACGCCGACGACGAGCGGCGAAGGCAAGACCGTCACGACTATCGGCCTGACGCAGGGCCTCGTCAAGCGCGGGCACAATGCCGTCGCGGCGCTACGCGAGCCGTCTCTGGGCCCGGTGTTCGGCCAGAAGGGCGGCGCCACCGGCGGCGGAAAGGCGTCGCTCGCGCCTCTCGACAAGATCAATCTCCACTTCAACGGCGACTTTCACGCGATCACGTCGGCCCACAATCTGCTGGCGGCCCTGATCGATAGCCACCTGCACTTCGGCAACGACCTGGGCGTCGACGCCAAAGAGGTCTGGTGGCCGCGCGCCTTGGACATGAACGACCGCGCGCTGCGTCAGATCGCCACCGGTCTGGGCGGCCGCACCAACGGCCCGCCGCGGGAGACCGGATTCGTCATCACCGCAGCATCGGAAATCATGGCGATTCTCGCCTTGTCGGAAAGCCGCGCCGATCTGAGGCGTCGTCTCGGCGAGATCATCGTGGGATTCTCGTATTCGGGCCGGCCGGTGCGCGCCGCCGACCTCAAGGCAGTCGGGCCGATGATGGTGCTCCTCAACGAAGCTCTGATGCCCAATCTCGTGCAGACGTCGGAAGGCGCCCCGGCGCTCGTCCACTGCGGTCCGTTCGCCAACATCGCCCATGGCACGAGCAGCGTGCTCGCCCAGCGAATGGGCCTTCACCTTGCCGACTACGTCGTCAACGAGACCGGTTTTGCCGCCGACCTCGGCGCGGAGAAGTTCTTCGATATCGTCATGCCGATGTGCGGCCATGTGCCGTCGGCTACGGTGGTGATCGTCACGCTCAAGGCGCTTCGCGCGCAGGGCGGCTCGCCCGACGGTCCGGTCGACGCCGGGTTCCCGAATCTCGAGCGTCATCTTTCGAACCTCGAGCGATGGGGTGTGCCGGCAGTCGTGGCGTTGAACCGCTTTCCATCGGACACCGCGACGGAGCTGGATTCGGTACGGGCGTTTTGCGCCTCGCACGGCGTCGACGCGGAGCTCTCGGAAGGCTACGCGAAAGGCGGCGACGGCATGACGGCGCTCGCCGGCAAGGTGGTCGAGGCCGCAGCGACTGCGGACGCGCGAGCGGTGCGCTCCACCTACGATGCCGCGCTGCCGCTCGAGAAGAAGATCGCGGCCGTTGCCACAACCGTGTATGGCGCGAGTGCGGTTGCTTTCAAACCCGCGGCAATGAGCAGACTCCAGCAGTTTGCGGCGCTCGGCTACGACTCATTGCCGGTGTGCATTGCCAAGACGCAATACTCGTTTTCCGACGACGCGAAGATGCTGGGGGCGCCGAGCGGGTGGACGCTCAACATCACGGACGCGACGCTGTCGGCTGGTGCGGGCTTCGTGGTCGCGATCGCCGGCAGCATGATGCTGATGCCGGGCCTCGGCAAGACACCGCAGGCGCAGAAGCTCGATCTCGACGACCACGGCAACGTGATCGGCATGGAATATTGAGGCGCGAGTTGGAGTATCTGATCAAGCAATACACAGTCGAGAGCGGTGCCCTCGAGATTCAGTACATCGAGGAGTTCTTCGGCGAGTTCCCGAGGCGCAAGACCGCAAACGAGGTGATGGAGAGGCTGCACGACCGCGAGTCGCTCATCCTGATGGCGGAAGCGCCGTTGCCTGACGATCCAGGCATGCTGGTGCCGGTCTCATACAAGGTCGTGCACGCGATCCATCAGCGCGAGAGCGTGCCGAAGTTGCTCGATCTGCAGCGGCGGTTGGAGGGCTCGGTCAGGTTCAACGGCCGGCGGATCCTGTACTCGTGGATCGGCGCCACGCGCCGGGATTGGCGGGGCCAGGGCTTCTTCAGGGCTCTTACCGAAGAATCGGAGGTGTGGGCGGTCGCCCGCGGCTTCCACGAGGTGGTCGTCAAAACGAAGAACCGTTTTCACGACATGCGCGGCGTCCTCGCACAGCTCCATTTCAACGTCGTCAAGTACGAGCGCAACGAGGTGGACAACCTCGAGTCGAAGGTGTACTTGAGCAAGATGTTGAAGCCGGAGACGGTCGCGACGCATCGCAGCATTCGGACCGTGGTCCACGCCGACTGATCGGGCGGAAGCTACAGCATCGGATGGCGCGTGTGCCAGTCGGTGGCCGCCTCGAATGCCGCCGCGACGCTGAGAATGTCGGTCTCGCCCCAGAGCTTGCCTGTGACCATCAGGGCCACGGGCAGTTTCTCCGCCATTCCCGCGGGGACCACGATCGCGGGGTGCCCGGTAAGGTTGGTCATCGTCACGCTGTCGCTGGACGAGGGCGCGAGAAACACATCGATCTCTGCGAACACGGCGTTCATCTGCTGCAGCAACAGCGTTCGCACGCGCTGCGCGCGGATGTAGTCTACGGCGGGAATGAACCGCGTCGCGCGCAGCTGGTTCGCGCGTCCGTTGGTGCCTTTGTCTTCGAGCTGGTTGATGCCTCCCGATCGCAGCAGCTCGTCGAACATCGCTCCGGCCTCGGCGTTGAGCAGCGCGCAGATCGCCTGCGCCGGCAGATCGGGTAGCGTGACCGGAACGAGCGTTGCTCCGGCCTTGCGAAAGAACTCGAGCGCGGCATCGAGCGCCGGCTTTCGCGCCGCAAACTGCTGGCGGTCTTCGGGCGACGCCCCGTCGGACGGCGCGTCGAACTTGCGTTGCACGAAGCCGATTCGCAGGCCACGCGCTCGCGCCTCACCACTCCACGCAAAGTTCGCGTCGGGAACGGTCTCGTCCTGACCGTCGGGTCCCTGGAGCGCCTCCAGCACGAGCGCCGCGTCGGCAACCGACCGCGTGATCGGCCCGACCTTGTCGAGCGTCCAACGCAGCGTCATGCAGCCATATCGGCTGACGCGCCCGTAAGTTGGGCGCAGACCGACGACTCCGCAGGTGCTGGCCGGCGAAACGATCGACCCCCCCGTTTCAGTGCCGACGGCGAACGCGACGAGGCCGGCTGCTGTCGCCGATGCCGGGCCTGCCGAGGATCCGCTTGCGCCGCGCTCGCTGTTCCACGGGTTGCGGGTGCGTCCGCGGAACCAGAGATCGCCAATCGCCAGCTCGCCCGTCGAGAGCTTGGCGACGAGGACGGCGCCGGCCTCGCGCAGGCGCGTGACGGCCGTTGCGTCGTAGTCGAACGCCTGCGACGTGTATGGCCGCGCGCCCCAGGTCGTCGGCGCGCCTTTGACCGCAAACAGATCCTTGATGCCGTACGGAACGCCGTGCAGCGGGCCGCGATATCGGCCGGCGCGAATCTCGCGATCGGCCTCGGCCGCCTGCGTCAGCGCAGCGTCCTCGAGGAGCGTCACTACGCAGATGAGCGCCGGATCGTGGCGCTTCAGCCGAGTCAGGTACGTCCTCGTGAGGTCGGTGGACGTGATCTCTCGCGCTGCGATCAGTGGCGCAAGCGTCGTCACCGGCTCGAAGGCGAGTGCTTTCGAGGTCGGCGTGACGCGTCCGCTTCGCACCTGGAATCCAACGTCGCATCGCTCTCGCGCGCGTGCCGCCGGCCGCGGTCGCTGCCGGTGCGCGCGGCGGCCGGAAACCAAACGCGGGCTCCGTTTCGCTCGGCAGCGACAACTTGCGAATCTGCTCGATGTGGTCGCGATTGCGGCTGACGAGCACCCGCGCGCTTTCGCGCTCGCCGGCCGGCAGATTGACGCCCGCAATCTGCTGGGCGATGCCGAGCGCGTCCGCTGTGAACGATTCGACAGCGGCGGGACTCTGTGAGCTCGCCAGCGCCGGCGCGGCTGCCGCGCCGGCGACCGCCGCCGGCAATGCTTTGAGAAACGATCGGCGAGACTTCGAACGGCGCGATGAGGACATCGCGACGGAGTATACCGTTCGGCTTGTGGTGGTTGGTGCGAGCGCGGTGGAAGGTGATTGGCGACTACCGCGTTAATCGCAGCAGGCCGGTGATCATCAAGCGCAAGCTTTCGCGAACTTCGTTCGCCGTCTGCCCGTCGCTTCCGACTGCCATCATCAACAGTGCGGCAGAGGCCTTTTCGCGAACCTGACCGTTGGCGTCGTTGAGCGCCGCCTGCAGCGCTGCGGCCGCGCGTGAATCTCCAGTGCTTCCGAGGGCAATCGCCGCCTTCTCACGCACCTGTGCGTCGGTGTCCTGGAGCGCGTCGATGAGCGGGTCTACAACACGCGGATCGTTGCGCCAACCGAGTCCGAGCGCAGCCTTTTCCCGGACTTGCGAATCCGGATCCGCGAGCGCTTCGACGAGCTGTGGAATGACCTCCGATCCACCTTCGAGCGCGAGTCGAAGTGTCTGCCGTTCCTTGTCCTCGCCGGGCCAACGTTCGCTCTGCGCCGGTTGCGGAGATTGATTCCCGCTCTCTACCGCAGCGGCGTGCCCATTGGCGCCGGCGACCGCGACCAATGCTGCCGCGAACACCACTGCGAACCTTGTAGCGGGCTTTGGCACTCGTGCGGCCCGTGTCGTGGCAAGAATCGACAGCAGCCGGCCTTCGAGTTCGGAGGGCCGGGCCATGGTGAGGACCGCCGGCGATGCAAACCGTGACTGCATCGCGTATGCGATGTCGAGCAGGCTTGCCGCGTAGGTCGACGGCGTCGTGCCCCGCGACAGCACCTCGTCGTCGCACGCGCGCTCGCGTTCGCGTCGCAGCGCCCGCGCGGCCAGCCAAACGAGTGGATTGAACCAATACGCGGCGCACGCGATCTGCGCGATCAGCTGTACGCGACAATCGGCCCGACGGATGTGGGCGAGCTCATGGAGCAGGACCGCCTGGAGCTGATCGCTGGTCCACTGCGTTGCCAGCTCCGGCAGCACGATTGTCGGTTGTCTGACGCCGCACGTAAATGGTCCGGGCTCATCGGCGATTACGACCGCAACCGACCTTCGAATGGCGAGCGTTCTGGCGAGACGATTCGCATCGATCTGGATACTCTCCCGTGCCGGCCGTCCCCCCCGCCGCCCGCGGGCCCCGGCAACGTGTGCGCCGACGAACCAGATTGCGGCCAACATGGAGCCGGCGACCCACAGATCGCGGGCCGTCCGGCCGAGATCCAAACCATTGATCACGTTCGTGCTTGCGGCGTGCGGCACTGGCACGTTTCGCACTTGTCCCGCGAGCCCTTCGGCAAGGGGCCGCGCGACTGCGATGGATCGAACGACTCGCGACACGCTACCCGTCCCCGGGAAGGGCAGCGAAGGCAACAGAGCTGCAAGAAGTGGGACCGCCAGTACACTGACGATGGCGCAGTGCCAGACAAGATGGCGCGTCGCCGCCGTGGCCCGTACGAGCAGCTGCGAGCCGACCCACGCGGCCACCAGGATGATCGAAGTGCGGACGACGAGCTCGATCATCGGCCCTCCTTGCGTGCTTTGGCGATGAGCGCCGCCAGCCGGTCGAACTCTTCGTCCGACAGCCTTGCCTGATCGATCAGCGCGGCCGCGGCCTGTGCCGCTGAACCATCGAAGAACGTCCGCACCAGATTGCGCATGGCGGAACGGCGCGCGCGATCGCGCGGCACCGTGGGCACAAAGACGTAGCGCGGGCCATCCTGCTCGTGCTTGAGATGTCCCTTCTCTTCGAGAATGCGCAGCAGCGCACGGACCGCGGAGTAGCTCGGCGGGTCCGGCAAGGGCGGTGACGACGTCGGCGGCCGTCGCCTGGCCCCGGGCGTAGATGGCGTCCATGATCTGGCGCTCACGCCGTGAGAGCGGATCGGGGGTGGAGGACATCGGTGAGGCCGGTCTCTAGATATATACGTCTCCCGGCGGCTGGCGTTCGCGTTGCTTGCTAAAAAAAACTAGCAATCGAATGGCGCGGCACGGATGGACTTGCCCGTTCGGCTGGCGGTGTCACTAAACTCACTTGAGAATCAGTCTCAATTTTACCACCATCCATGTTGCAGGCCTTCGTCATCACATTCCGGGAAGGGCTCGAGGCCTTTCTCATCGTCGCCATCAGTCTCGCGTTCCTGCGGAAGAGCGGAAGCGGCCGGCTGATTCCGGCCGTTCACTGGGGGATCGCCGCGTCGGTCGTCGCTCAGCGTGATCGCCGGCTATCTTTTCTCGCGCGCCTCGAGTCAGGCGTTGTGGGAAGGCGTGCTTGCGCTGGTCGCAGCCGTTTCGGTCGCGTCGCTGACGGTGCACATGTGGCGCACCGCTCGACGGATCAAGGGAGAAATCGAAGGACACCTGCAGCAATCGACCGCCGAAGCAGGGCGCGGCGGCGTGGATCGGCGTCTTCCTGTTCACGCTGCTGATGATCTCGCGCGAAGGCATGGAGACCGCGCTGCTCATGGGCACGCTGCTTTTCCAGGTGCAGGCCGCGGACATCATCGCCGGCGCCGTCGCCGGAATCGCAATGGCCGGCGTGGTGGCATGGCTCTGGTCGACGATACGGACATCGCGTCAACCTCGGGCTGTTCTTCCAGGTGACCGCAATCTTCCTGCTGATCTTCGTCGTTCAGCTGCTCATCTACGGTTTCCACGAGTTGACTGAAGCCAACTTGTTCCCGGCGAGCGAAGCGCTGCATACCGCGACCGAGCCGTACGGCCCGGACGGCATCTACGGGCAATACCTCACGTACCTGCTGATTGCCGGGCCGCTCGGCTGGCTGCTGTTTTCGATGCTGAAGGGCAACGGCCGGCCGACCCCGACACGCGCGTAGGTACTCTTCCCGCATGGCAAAGCCGCCGGTGCCCGCCAGCCTGGTGTGGGACGGGGACCTCCGGTTCCGCGCCGCGAGCGGCACGGCCGAAATCTTGCTCGACGGCACGAGCGTTGCCGGGCCGTCTCCGGTTCAGGCGCTCGCGTTCAGCCTCGCCGGCTGCATGGCGATGGATGTCGTCGACATCCTGCGTCAAAGGGCGCCACCCGCTGACCGCGTTGAGCGTCAACATTCGCGGGCGACCGCGCCGCACGAGCATCCGCATCGCTTTCTTCGCATCGAACTGCATTTCGAGCGTGCGCGGCGACGTGCCTGCGGCAGCGGTCGAACGCGCGATCGCGCTCTCGCGCGACAAGTATTGCTCCGTCTGGCATTCGATGCGTCAGGACATCGAGCTCACGACGACGTTCGAGGTCGTGCCCTGAACGGACGGCGAGACTGTTCCGTCGCGCCTGCTGTATCTCGACTGGCTGCGCGGTATTGCCGTCCTCGCGATGGTCCACGCGCACATGCTCGATTCGTGGACGCGCGACGCCGATCGGACGACGCAGGCCTACTACTCGCTGCAATGGATCGGCGGCGTCGCGTCGCCGCTGTTCCTGTTTCTTGCCGGCGCGGCGATGGCCATGTCGGCGGCGTCGAAGGCGCGCCAGAGTGGGCAGCACGCCGCCGGCGCGCGAGCCGCGCGCCGCCGCGGCTGGGAGATTTTCCTCCTCGCGTTCGTCTTCCGGCTGCAGGCGGAGATTCTCGGCTTCGGCCCGCTCAGCGGCTGTTGAAGGTCGACATGCTCAACGTGATGGGGCTCGTCGATGGTGCGGCATCGCTCCTCTGGCAGGACACGACCGGAGACGCGTCCGCCGCGTCTGTCACTTTCGGCTTTCTCACAGCAGCTGATCACGTTTGCGACTCCGCTCGTGCGAGCGGTGCCGTGGCTTGCCCGTTTGCCCGATCCGCTCGAGGCGTACATCCGGCCGGCCGGCAATTACTCGGCGTTTCCCCTGTTCCCCTGGGCCGGGTTTCTCTTTGCCGGCGTGATCGTGGGCGACCTGATCGACTCTGCCCGCACCCAGCGGCGGCCGCGCGCTCTGGATCCAGTCGGTCTTGTCGTCTGTCGGCCTGCTGGCGATTGTGCTGGCGGCCTCGCGTCGTATCAGCCGGCGCTCTATCCACGGCCGAACTTCTGGCACGATTCGCCGACGATCTTCTTCATCCGCCTCGGCGCTGTCTGCACGCTCGTCGCGATCGCCTGGGCCATCGAAGGGTTGTCAGAGAAGGGCATGCTGCCGCTGGCGCCGTTTCAAGCGCTCGTCGTCCTGGGACGCTCGTCGCTCTTCGTCTATTGGATTCACGTCGAGATGGTCTACGGCGTGATCGCCGAACCGATCAAACGACAGCTGCCGCTGTGGGCGATCAAATCGCGTGGCTGCTCGTTGTGCATCGCGCTCTACCGCGATCGTGCTGTGGAAGAACCGGATGACTCGAGGGCTACGAACTGCCTCGCGCGCGCCCGAGATCTTCGCGGCCGTCCTGCGCTGAACGCCGCCGCCGGCGACCCCAACATCTTCAGAATGCGATCAGATACGTCATCTTCGCGACAGCGCCCGGTCGATCATGTCGCCGGTGCGCGAGTCACGCCGATCGTTGTAGACGACGAAAATGTCGCTGAGCGGCCGGTGGATGATGTTGAGGCGGATGTTCGAGCTCCACTGCCGCGCGTCGTTGTTGTACTGCATCAGCGCGTTGAGGAACACCTTGGTGTTGAAGAAGTAGTTGACGCGTCCGGTAAAGAGCTTCGTCGTGAACGCGCCCTGCGGCAAGCTCGATGTCGTTGAGCCCGATCGTTCCCGAGAAATTGAGGTGCTCGCTCGGCCGCACCGTCGCGCCGACGTTGTAGCCGCGGCGGTAACCGTCGTAGAAGTCGCCGATAGCATAGCGCACGTTGAACGAAAGCGGCGCGGCGGCGTTGGTGTTGACCAGGATGAAGTTCTCGTTGAACTCGTATCGTCCCGGGATCACGCTGATGCCGCGGCGGCTGTTGATCGTGAACGGCTCTGCGAATCACTTCGATATTGGGATTGACGCCGACCTCGATGAAGGTGCTGTTCTGCAGCGTGACCGGCCAGTGCCAGTCCATGTAGCGCGATTCGAGCCCGCCGCCGTTCTGCAGCGTGAAGTCCTCGAACTGGATATGCGGAAACGTTTCGCGCATCCACTCGCGCGACCACTTGCGGGCGGATTCGTGCGCGCCGAGATAGAGCTCTGTGTTGTTGACGCCGGTCCGCGGCACGAACCCCATCTCGTCATTGAAGCGGCTGCCGATGGTCTGGAACAGCGCGCGCGTTTCCCAGAAGTTATCGCGGCAACTGATGCCGCTCTTGGTGTACCAGTCGTCGCCGCTGCCGGGCAGCTGCGCGACTGGTGTCTCGGTCTTGGCGACTGCCGTGTTGATGCGAAGGTCGCCGAGAAACCGAAAGTTGGCGTCGACGCCGAACGCGCGGTTGTAACGCCGAGCCGCTCACGTCCTTGTTGAGGAACATCACACCGATGTCGGAGTTGCGCAACACGTCGCGCCGCAGCCGCAACGCGGTGTAGTTGGTCGCCGGAACGGTCGGAAGTCGGCTCCTTGCGCGTCGGCTGATCGCGCGCTGCTGGATGTTGAGCGCGCCGACGGAGAACGCGCCGACGCGGCCGGTCAGCCGCGTGCCGCCGAGAATCGGAATGGCGATGACCCTCGTCAGACAGCCCGATGCGCCGACTGAAGAAGAAGATCATGTCTTGCGACGGGTTCTGACGACCGCCGCCGCCTCCGCCGCCGCCACCACCGCCGCCGCCCCCGCTGTCGCTTCCGGAGCCGAACTGGAAGACGCCGGAGTTCTCCAGGAAGAAGTCGCGCTTCTCGGGAAAGAACAGATTGAAGCGCGTCAGGTTGATCTGCTGCTCGTCGGCTTCGACCTGCGAAAAGTCGGTGTTGACGGTGAAGTCCCACGTCAGCCCTGACGTCACGCCGTACTTCACGTCCACGCCGGCATCGAAATCGCCGTCCGTTCGGCGCGGTACCGACCTCGGCTCGAGCTCGCAAGACCGTACGGCTTGACGCGGATGTTCGCGCCGGGCCGCAGGCCCTCGAGTCCTTCGAGCGTGCCGGCGAGCGAGACGCGCGAGAGCTGATGGATCCGCGGCAGACGGAGCCCAGTAGCTGTTTTCGTTGAACCGCCGCAGCCGGCGCATGAAAATTGATGCCCCAGGTCTGCTGCGCGTCGGCCGAGAACTTCAGGGTCCGAAACGGAATGCGAATCTCCGCGTACCAGCCGTCTTCGGCGATGCGCGTCTGCACGTCCCAGATGCCGTCCCAGTTGCTGTTGCTTTCGCGCCCTTCGTTGGACATCTGCGAGTCCCACTTCGCGCCCATCGGGATTGATCGCAAACTGATAGCCGTTGCGGCTGATCGTGGAACGTGTCGATCACGACCTGAAAGCCGTCGGCGGACGCGGTGTTGAAGTCCTTCCGCAGCTCGTTGACGATGATCTTGGCGGGTTCGTCGTCTCGGGCAAACACGCCGAAATAGAGTGCGTCGTCGTCGTAGAGCACCTTTACTTCAGTGTCGAACGTCGCCGGCTCGCCCTCTCGCGGGTCGTTCTGAATGAAGTCCTTGGCGATTGGTGCAAGACCCCACGCCGCCTCGTCTAGCTGATCCATCGAGCACGATTGGCGTCGTCGCGCGCACTGCGTTCAGATTTTTGTCCTCGGTTTGCGCGGCGGCCATCGACGTCATACAACCTGCGAGCGCGATGGCAACGAGTGTTTTCCGTTTTGGCATGCGCGCCATCATTTTATTGCAGAGCTGTGACCCTTGTCGCGGATGACGCAAGATGTCGATGTGGAGGCGTTGATCGCGTCTCTCGTCACCGCTCTCGCCGCGCTTGCCGGTGTGTCGGTGGCGGGCTACTTCATTCTGCGCAGGGTCTTCATCCACACGGCCGACCGGATGTCGCATCATATCGGCCGCGCCCTGTCGCAAGCTACCGAAGCGGCCATGACCGGACCGGCGGGACGGCTCACCGCCTCGGCCGCGCACGTCGTCTCCGGTCATTTGACGCATCTCGGCGCTTACGCCGCCGCCGAGGGCATGACCGAAGAGGCGGCGCGTGCACAGTTTGCCCGCTCGATCGAGCGCGTCTCACGCGTCATGGACTCCGCCATCAAGCTGCCGATCATCGGTGGGGTGGGCCTGGATGCGCTGATGGGGCTCGTCCCGGTCGCGGGCGATGCGGCGTCGGCGATGGTTTCGGTCTCGCTCATCGCCAGAAGCGTGCGCTACGGGATTCCCCGCGAGATCATCACCAAGATGCTCGCCAATGTGGTCGTCGATCTGCTGCTCGGGGCCGTTCCGCTGGTCGGTGATCTCGCGGACATCTGGTTCAAGGCGAACGAGCGAAACGTTGCGCTGCTCAAGGAATATCTCGGCGACGAAGCACGCGACCTCGTGAATCCCGCCGTCAAGACGGCCTCATGAACCTCGCCGTGACACCGGCATCAGGGAAGCGGGCGATGGCGACTAGTCCTGTCCGGGTGACGCCGCGGACGTGCGCGCAGTGGACGCGGCGGCCGGCAGATCGTTGTAGAAGAGCAGGGCGTTGAAGACCAGCGCGTGCTCCCCGAATGTCTGCCAGCGGTAGATGGGGTTGTTCACATACATGATGACCCGTCCCTTGCCGACCGGCGCGTCGACGATGGCTGGACGGTTGCGGAGCTGATCGGCCCCGCGCATCAGGCCGCTGAGCACGCCTGCGTCGCCCCCGGCGAACCGCGCGAGCACTTGCGGCGCGTCGGGCCTCGGCGTGGTGTCGCTGCCGCCGCCGAACGGACCGCCCTGCCCGGCAATCTGGAGAAGCGGGCCCTCTGCCCACCTGACCGGCAGGGTCTTGCCCGAGTAGCCAAACATTACCGGGTGCTCGGGCTTGAGAACTTCCGTCTGGACGTACGGTCCAGGCGCGTACCAGTTGCCCGACGGACGCTGAGAATCGACCTGCCGCGCGAGACCAAATTCCGCAGGGAAGTAGCTGGCAACGCCAAGCGTCAGCAGCACCCCGCCTTGATCCAGGAACTTCACGAATTCGGCGACGCCTTCAATCCCCATGCCTCCCCGAACGTCGTCTGTTTCTGCATAGATGCCGAGCGACTTGAATTTGTCACTCTTCTTGTAGGCCAGCGCCTTCGAGAGCTTCGGCTGTTCGTAGACGATCGACTTGCCGGAGTTGCCCTGGTGCGGCATGACGATGACGTCGTATTTCGCCCGCAGGTTCGCGCCCGCCTGCACGTGATCCTTGTGAATCAGATCGAACGGTATTTCCCAGCGATCGAAGGCGAGACGGACCCACCCGACCTTTTCGGTGTTCGACCAGGTGGTGTAGATCGCGATTTTCGGCAGGTCAACGTCGATCGTCGGCGGCTTGCGGCATCGACGGCAGCAGCGATGCGACCAGGCCCAGGCTCTCGATCTCCTTGCGAACGCGCGCCGCCTGGGCTCCGCTCGTTTCGACGAGGAATGAGCCGGCTGGAAACTCCTGGTTCGCCGCTTTGAACGCCTCTCGCGCCGCCTTGACCGCCACGTCCTTGAGTCGGTAGCGCAGCGTTATCAGATTGAGAGCGCCCGTGTGCTTGATCGCGAAGACGGAGCCGCTGCCGGTGATCGACGCCCTGGTCTCGACGTCGGAGGTGAGCAGCTCCGCCGGTGCGTCGAAGATCAACTTGTCGTCGATGGCCTTGACCTCGACGTTGTTCGCGAGCCCCATCGTCCAGGCGCTGTCGTCGTAGGTCTGCAGCTGCGGATCAGGGTAGTTCTGTTTTTCGAGCAGCGTCTTTGCAAATCGACCGTACGGCTGGTTCAGCTTGACGATGTAAGAGCCGGCCGGGAAAGCGCCCTCCTTGGTCTTCACCTCGGCGGTGGCGCGATGCACCTCGATAGCCTGCCGGCGCAACAGGTTGGCGACGCGATCGACCTGCGACCGATCCCGCTGGCCGCCCGGAATTACGAACGCGTGCGGCGGCTTGTTCGCGCCGGCCTCGAGCGAGTTCATCGTCTTGCGATAGAAGTTCTCGACCACCATCTGCGGGAACTTCGACGTCAGCTCGAGCGCCGTCAAGACGCCGGTCTCGGCGTAGTTGATCGAGTTGCGAATCGACCAGTCCACCTCGCCCTCCGCGGCTGGGTTCGGGCGATACCACTGCCGCTGCGTCATCGGTCCCTGCAGACGCGCCTTCTTCGTGTTGGCGCCGCCCTGATTGAAGATCTGTACATCCGGATCATGCCGTTGTGATTGCTCGCAGAAACGCCAGGTATCCGGGAGACCAGGTATCGACGAACCCGAAATGCCACACGCCAGGCATGCCGTAGCCGGTGAGCTTGTTCACTTCGTAGGTCGCGAAGAACGGCAGCTCGGTATAGAGGATGGGATCGAGATTGAGACTGTTGGGCGGCTGTCCGCTGAAGGTGTAGAGCAGGGTCTGCTGCTCGTGCAGGTCGTGCCAGATCGGCGGCACCCACTCCAGGTACCAATTCAGGTACGCCCGCAGCGTGTCCACACCGTAGTTGATGTCTCGGTTGTTGTCGTGAAAGACGTACTTGCCCCAGTACGGGCGGGCCGCCGAAATTTTCGCCGCCTTCATACAGCTCGTCGATTTTGTAGGCGAAGTACCAATCCAGGTAACGGTCGCGTCCGTCGATATCGGTGGTCGGGATGATCGAAACGATGACATTGTCGCGAATCTGCCTGACGTACGGCTCCTCGCTCGACAGCCAGCCGATACGCTAGCTCCATCAGCATCTCGGGCGGATTCGTCTCGCCGCTGTGGAGACCGCCACTCAGGTTGTAGACCGGTCGTGTCGCCGCCAGCAGCGCGTCGACCTGCGACCGATTGAGCCCGCTGGGATCGGCGAGCTTCTTGAGGTTCTGGCGGTTTTGTTCGAGGTTCTTGAGATTGGCTTCCGAGCTGACGTAAACGACCATGATCTCGCGCCCCTCTTCGGTCTTGCCGATCACGCTCGTCTTGAGGCGAAGCGGCACTGACTGTTCAAGGACGCGATAGAACTTCTGCTGGTCAGCCCAGTAGGTGAGGCGCTTCGGCTCGCCGATGTGGTAGCCGAGGATCTCTTTCGGCGTCGGCACGCCGACCATCTTGGGCAGATGATCGACAAGCGGGCTCATGAACTCCGGCTTCGTCGTCCATTCCTTGACGAGCTTCGCGTATTCTTCGTCTTGCTGCTCCGACTGAGCCACCGGCCCGGCGGCCAATCCCACCAGTAGTAACAGCGCGAGCCACCCGGTCTTCCCCTGCGCGTTCATCGGAACTCCTTTGTTTTGAGCGGGATACTCAGCGCTGCTGACCGCCGATGCACGGGATTTCACACGAAAATCGGGCAAAAAAGAATTGAGCCGTTCAGCCGAGCGTCGATACAATTCGACTCTTTGGACAGCCACTTATGATCAGCGTAGCCGCGATCCGGATGCAGCAGTTCGGCGTGCAATTTTATCAGGCGTCACTGACGGCGAATGACATCGACAAGCTCGTTCGGTTCGAGGTCCTGAGCTACGGCGAGCAAGCGCAAGCCCCCGTGCGAGGGGGGAAGAAGCCGCCTCAGCAATCGAAAATCCGCTGGGATCTGCTGGAGCGGCGCATCGCATCCAGCGAAAAGGCCTATCAGCGCCACATCATCCGGCGAAAAATCGAAGAGCTCGTTCAGTACTACGAGCAGTGCCGTCAGGCGCGCGACCTGCCGTCCATCCCCGGCGCGGTGATCATCTCGGCCGACGAAAAACTGTCGTTCGAGCCGGTGGACTCAGGCAGCTCCCTGGGCAGGCTCAAGGTCCCCGAACGCGAAGGCGTCCTGCGTGCCATCGACGGCCAGCACCGGCTGCTCGCGCTGCACGCCGACATCGAGAACTTCGCCGAGGAGTCGTTCACCGTGCCGGCGATCATCTTCGACAGGCTGCCCGAAGATCACGTGGTCCAGATGTTCGTCACGATCAACGCGAAACATACGCGTTTGAATTCGTCGCATCTGGTTTCGTTGTCGGGGCGCCAGCTCTATCGCGACGAAGCGCTGGCGGCGGCGCACGACGTCGTCCGGGCGCTCAACGACCGCGAGGACTCGCCGCTCTACGGTGAGATCAAGCTCCTGGGCGTCGGCCGCGGGCGGGTGGCTCAGGCGCCGCTGGCGCAGGAGCTGAAGAAGCTCTTCGCCAACGAGGAAGCTCTGGGCGGCAGCCGGAAGTCGGCCGAATTCCGTGAAGAGTCGAAGAAGTTCTTCGTCAATTACTTCCGACAGGTCGCAACGATTTTCGAGTCGGCGTGGCACGGCCGGAAGTACTCGGTCAAATCGGCGACCGCGCTGCGCGCGTTCATTCGCGTCGCTCCCGACATCATTCAGCGCATCGACCAGCAGCACGCCGAGCGCACCGACTATCGCGCGATCGGGCGAGTCATCGCGCCGTGGGGCCGCCGGATTGGCGTCCTGCGGTTTGAAACCGACGGCGCCTGGAAACGCCAGGGGACGACGGTGGACGGGCTTGCGAAGGAATTGCGTCTGGCGCTGCAGTACCCGGAAGGCGCCGGCGTGTAGCGAAGTGTCGTCCGAGCGAGCGCTTGCTGCGTGCGCTCGAGATCTCACGTGACTCGACGCTGCGGTCGAATGACCAAAGGTGCGGGGCGGCTTCGAAAACCGCCGTACACAAGAGAGGCGAGACGCCTTTCGGCATCTCGCCTTCCTTGGTAAAGCTGCCGCCAGCCTGGCTCCCCCCAGCATTCACGGCACCCTGCCGTAAACAACAGACTGGCGACAACCACCCCTACTACAAGCTCTGTGCCGGTGTGTTTTTGGCCGAAATCGCGGCGTTCGCGGGTGCGCACGCCAATCGCAATGTGCTCGTTTCGTACGCGATCTTACAAAGTTGTGGCCAGCGGAGCGGCGCGCACTCCAGCGGCCGTCAATCCTTCGCGCAAGTCGCGCGCGAGCATCGCAGCGCCAGGTGTATCGCCATGGACGCAGATTGTGTCGGCTTGCAGACGAACAGTGCTTCCGTCGAGCGCATCGACCTCGCCGCGCTGCACCATTCGGATCGCGCGGGCGACAACCGCCGCGCGGTCGTGAATCACCGACCCGGGCTTGCGGCGGGATGCCAGCGAACCATCGGCCTCGTAGGCACGATCGGCAAACACTTCGGCGGCCACTCGCAGGCCGGCCGCCTCGCCCGCGCGCAGCAGCTCCGAACCCGGCAGGCCGAAAAGGATCAGCGCCGGGTCGAAGGCGACGACGGCGCGAGCAATCGCGTCGGCGAGGGCGCGGTCACGGCACGCCTGGTTGTAGAGCGCGCCGTGCGGCTTGACGTGCTGCAGCCGCACGCCGTGCGTCGATGCGATGCCGGCCAGCGCGGCGACCTGGTAGAGGACGAAGTCCTCGACTTCGCGCGGCGACGCCTGCATCTCGCGGCGGCCGAAGCCGACGAGATCCGGATACCCAGGGTGCGCACCGACCGCGACGCCGTGAGTCCGGGCAAGCGCCACGGTCTCGCGCATCGAGCCTGGATCGCCCGCATGGAAGCCGCACGCGACGTTTGCGGAGGTGATGCTCGCCATGAGCGACTGATCGTCGCCCATTTGCCACGGGCCGAACGACTCGCCGAGGTCGCAATTGAGGTCGATGCGTGTCACCGGTTCATTGTGGCCGCGCCGCCCGCCCGGCGCGGCGGCTGGCGGCCGGGCAGGCGCGAGTTGAGACCAAATCTCATTTTTTCTTGACCGACCAATTTGGTCGGATTAGACTCGCTGCACAACTTGAGACTTGGTCTCATTTGTTGATCGCCGCGGGGTTCTTCGATGCCGTCAGCCGTTCGGACCGTTCTGTTCTGGATCCACGTCGTCTCCGGGCTCACCACCGGCGTCGTCATCTTCATCATGTCGTTTACCGGAGCGGCGCTTGCCCTTCAGCCGCAGATTCTTCTGTGGGCGGAGCGCGATCAGCGCGAGGTTGCCGTTCCTCCGCGTGGCGAGCGCCTGGCGCCCGACGCGCTCATCGCCAGGTTGCAGTCGGCGCGTCCGGACGCAACCGTCACGGGGATCACGATCGAGCGCGACCCTGCTCGCGCGGCGACTGTCACGCTGACACCGGCCGCCACGATCTATCTCAATCCGTACACCGGCGAGCTTACCGGCATGGTGCAGCAGACTGCCCTCCGCAAGCTGTTCCGGTCGCTGACCGACTGGCATCGCTGGTTGGCGCAACAGGGCCCGGCGCGCGACACCGGACGTTGGATCACCGGCATCTCCAACGCGGCGTTTCTGTTTCTAGCGGTCTCGGGCATGTTGCTCTGGATCCCGCGCCTCTGGAGCTGGGCCGCGGTTGCGGCCGTCGCGCTGTTCCGGCGGGGGCTCTCCGGCAAGGCGCGCGACTTCAACTGGCACAACGTGATAGGCGCATGGTCGGCGCCGGTACTGGTCGTGCTCACCTTCACTGCGATGTGCATCTCGTTCCCGAAGACCTACGACGTGATCTACAGCGTCACAGGAATGGAGCGTCCGCCAGCGGCGCCGCGCGCCGACGGTCAGGCGGCAAAACCGGCGCCGGTGCCAGTGCCGAACGGTCTCGACGCGATGTGGGCGGCCGCCGCGAATCACCTGCCGGCGTGGAAATCGATCGCGATGCGGCTGCCGCAGAGCGCGGGCCAGCCGGTGACGTTCACGATGAACGATCTCGGGAAGCTCAATCCCATGGCGCGATCGACGCTGACGATCGACGCCGCCAGCGGGCGCGTCGTGAAGTGGGACCCCTACGATCAGCAGCCAGCCGGCCAGCGGCTGCGCACCTGGATGCGCTTTGGGCACACCGGTGAGATCTGGGGCGTCGGCGGACAAATCGTCGCGGGCCTCGCGTCGGCGGGCGGCTGCGTTCTGCTATACACCGGGATTGCCCTCGCGCTGCGGCGATTCGGCGCCTGGCGCGCGCGCCGGGCGCGTCGCCTCGCAACGGCTTACCAGGACGAAGTGGCCGCGTGAGAAGGACACCGCTCGCGATGCGAGCGATCCACCGCGTCAGCTCCGTTTTCTCCGCTGATACAGGTACGACACTGCCACCAGCAGCACGCCAAACGCGATAAACCCGATGACGCGATAGATGCCGCCGAGCTCCCACAGGTCGTAGAAGAAGACCTTGAGCACGGTGACGGCGAGCACCGTAATCCCGATGTACCTATCCGGAGCGTAGCCGCGCCGCATGCCGAGCACAATCAGCACTGCGCCGTAGAGTCCCCACGCGAGCGACAAGATCAACTGTTCGTAGAGATGTGCCTGCGGCGTCTCGTAACGTATGTCCCAGTACGAGCCCACTTCGGCGGTGATCCACAGCATCGTCAGCGCGCTGGCGATGACGTGCAGCATCGCCCGAGTCCGCTCGCCGTTGCGAACGGTCTCGCGATGAACGTGGAACATCCATGCCAGCACATAGCTGAGCACCACTAGAAACGCGGTGGTGAGCGCGCGCACGTTGAGGATCGCAACGAACCCGGCCGGCGTATCGAAATAGCCCTCCGTCAGTCGCAGCACGGCAAGGCCCCAGAGCGCCAGACCACCGTACTGTAGCCACAGGCTCCCGACGCGCAGTCCGACCCATGCCGCCGCTGCGCCTTCCGCCGCCCACCCTACCGTGACCGCGGGCCCGTCGAACTGAACGGCGACGGCGATGGCGGCGAGCGTAAACGCCAGCGCGCAGGCATTGAGTCGCCGCAACGGAGTCTCGCGGCTGCAGCTTCTGCCACAAGCCGATCGCGCCGAGGGCGAAGGCGGCCGCGAGCCCGCCGCGCATCTCCGGGTAGACAGGCGCGAGCGCTGATAGAGCAGTGCCGTAGAGCGCCGAGCGGGACAACGTGCAGCGCGGCGAGTTCGGCCGCTCGAGGCGTCTCGTCCTGCCGGAATACCCGATCGAGCAAGGCGATGAGATGCAGCGCCGCCGACTGCGCCGATGGTGACGATGTTCGCCACAGTCCAGGAGATGCCGTCGGGCAGCGTCAACGTTCCGAATAGCGGCAAATAGCTGCCCGCCAGGACGAGGAGCCGCAAGACAGGCCGATGCGGGTCGGCCGTCAACCACAGGCCGGCGGCCGTGACCGCGATCATGTAGATGTGGATCGCGGGCGGATGATCCGCGGTCAGCACGACAGCTGCGACGTGGTAGAACGCGGGGGCGGTCATCAAGAACGCGGTCACGAGCCTTGCAACCGTGGTCCGCGCGCGTCGCGTTGCACGCAGGATCTGGACGAACATCACGCAGTAGAGCGTCAGGAAGAGCAGCGTGCGAAGCCACAGGCTGTCGCGGTAATGCGGCGGCACCCCAGGCCAGGACGGTCACGAACGTGCACGCGTAACTCAGCACGTTGAGCGCAAGCCAGTCGTGGCGCTGTGCCAGCACCATCGTTCCGGCAATCAGCAGCGCGTCATAGGTGAACAGGGTGAGGTGCGCGTCCTGGCTGCCGCCGACGAGAAACGGCGTCAGAAAACCACCACCCACGGCGATGAACGCCAGCGCCTGTGCTCGCTGACGATCGGCGAGCGCCGCGGCAGCGACCGTGACGGCAATCATCAGCAGCGAATGCCGACGCGTCGCCGATCAGCGAGTAGAAAGTGAGGGCGGCGTAGATCGCGAGATAGAGCATGGCGAGCCCGGTTCCGATCAGCGCCTGTCCGAAACGTCGAGAGCCTGCGCGACGCGAGGCGCCATCCACCGCCGATCAGCGCCAGGCCGGCGAGGGCCCCGGCTGAGCACGCGGCCGGTCTCGTTGATCCATTCGTTGTCGAACGCATACTTCAGAAAGAAACTGACGCCGAGGAGCAGCACGAAGACGCCGGTATAAAGCAACCATCTGCCGCCAATCCGCCCTTCGAGATCCAGTAACTCCTCGACGTCGGACGGCGGAGTAATTGGCGGCAGCGCCGGTTTGGGGATCTCTGTGCGAGGTCATTGACCTCAGCTGCGGGCGCAGGCGCGATCGCTGGCGCGGAAGGCTCCTGCGCGACGGATGCTTCGGCGTCAGTTGCTGCCGTGGTCTCGGCCGACACCGGCGAAGAGAGAGGTGAAATCGGTGTGTCAGCCCCCCACGGCGGTGCGGGTGCCGGCGCTGCAACCGCTCGCCGCAGCGCCTCGAGCGATGCGACGCGTGCGCGCAGCTCCTCCAGCTCGCGATTCAACCGAAGCAGACGCAGCGAGGTCAAAAGTGGAAGCAGGATCGTCAGCGCGAACAGCGAGAGCGCGAGCGCCAGCGCGAACACGTCGGAGAGTATACTTCCCGCCATCGGAGGAGTGCTTCAGCCCATGACGCGTTCTCTTGCGGTCGTGATCGCGCTGCTGTCGATCAACGCGCTTGCGATTTCAGCACAGCAGTCGCCGCGTCAGACGCAGGAGGACGACTACACGCGCTATGAGTTGCTCGCTCCAGACAGCGCGCAGTTCCGCATCTACTACGAGGTGACCGCAACCACGCCGGCGCGCGGTTCTTCTTCAACACGATTCGCCCGGGAAGCGTGGCGACCGACGAGCGCGTGGTCGATCTGGCTACTGGACAGCCGCTGAAATGGGAAGTCGTGAGCGGCAAGCGCAGGCGCGCGCTCGAGGGCATCCCGATCGCGGATCTCGAGACCGAATACATCAAGGTGCACCTGGCGCGGCCGGTTCCCGCAGGGTGGGGAAGCGCGGTTGCTGATCGACAAGACCTACAAGGACGCCAAGAGCTATTACCGTGACGGCGAGACCATCGTGTTCGATCGATCGCTCGGCATTCGCCGCAATAGCGATCGTGTTGCCCCGGGCTATCGCCTGGTCAGCTGCAACGTGCCCTCGCAGGTGATACCGACGCCGCCGATGGGCGTGTGCAGGTGAGCTTCATGAATCCGGGGCCGGCGGCCGCGCCGCTGATCATGCGCGCCAAGCCCGGTCTCGCCACATTCAACACCAAGCTTCCTGCCACCAGTGGCCCGCAATCGACGGCGACGCTGGCTTCGCAGGCTCTGCGGCTGAGCGAACGCGCGCTACCAGGATCGCGAGATCGTGTATTTCCTCAATGATCCGGCGACGAGCTCGTTCAGCCTGTATCACGACTACACCGAGTCACGACCCGGCGTGAAGAACTACTTCAACGTCGTTCGCGCGGGCAGCCGTGTGTCGAATCCGTCGGCAAAGGTGCTCGACAGTGGTGAAGTCCTGAAGGTTGAGACGATCAACGGGAGCGGAGATCAAAAGCGCGGCCTGGATCCCGGAGAGCCGGTGAGTGCGACACTGAAGTCGTGGTGATCTCGTTTCCCGCCGGTGCAGCAGGGGCACTCGACGCGCATGCGCATCTCCGAGACCTATACAGATCCCGGCGCGATACATGCTGGACGGCGACGAGCTCGTATGGGATCGCGCTTTCGGCCGCCCGCGCAAAGCGGTGGTGTTGCCGGCGGGATGGACGGTCGTGGCAAGCTCGATTCCGGCCGCTATTTCCGAGGAGGACGCCGAGGGCCGTCAGCGGTTGTACTTCGAGAATCCGCGGCCTGACGAGATCCAGGTGCTGATTCGTGCGCGGCGTTTCAGGTAAAATCAATTATGGAAGAGCTTGCGTAATACGCACGGCTTTACACCTCGCCTCGTCCACCAGTTCCGCCGCGGCTACACGCGAGTCGCGTTCGCGTCGGACCTGATCGCCGGCCTCACCGTCGGCCTGGTCGCGCTGCCGCTGGCGATGGCGTTCGGCATCGCCTCCGGGTACGACCCCGCAAGCCGGCATCTACACGGCGATCGTCGGCGGCTTCCTCGTCTCGGCGCTCGGCGGCTCGCAACATCCAGATCGGCGGGCCGACCGGCGCGTTCGTCGTGGTCGTCGCCGGCATCATCGCGCAGCATGGCCTGTCCGGCCTGCTAGATGGTCACGATGATGGCGGGCGTCGATCCTGCTGCTGCTGGCGGTCACCGGCCTCGGCACGGCGGTCAAGTTCATCCCGCGACCGATCGTGATCGGCTTCACCAACGGCATCGCCGTCTCATCGTCTCGACGCAGATCAAGGATTTCCTCGGGCTGCGGATGAGCGAGGTGCCGAGCGAGTTCGTCGCGCGCATGCGCGCCTACGCGCGAGCACCTTGCGACGATCGATCTGCTCGACGCTCGTCGTCGCGGTGGCCTCGCTCGCCGTGATCGTGCTGACGCCGCGCTTTCTCCGGCGCGTGCCCGGCCAGATCGTCGCGCTCGTCGCTCGGCACGGCGGCAGTCGGCCTGTTCGGCATCCCGGTCGAGACGATCGGCTCGAAGTTCGGCGGCATCCCGCAGGCTCTTCCCGCTCTTCACATGCCGCAGTTCCGCGCCGACTCGATCCTGCCGCTGCTGCCGGCGGCGCTGACGGTGGCGATCCTCGCCGCGGTCGAGAGCCTGCTCTCTGCGGTGGTGGCCGACGGGATGAGCGGCGATCGGCACAATTCCGAACGCCGAGCTCGTCGCGCAAGGGCTCGCGAACTGTCGTCGTGCCGCTCGTCGGCGGCATTCCGGTCACCGGCGCGATTGCGCGCACGGCGACGAACTACCGCGTCGGGCGCGCGGACACCGGTGGCGGGCATCGTCCACGCGCTCACGCTGCTCGCGCGTGCTCGTTCTCGCGGCACCGCTCGCGCGTCATGTTCCGCATGGCCACGCTGGCGGCCGTGTTGTTCGTCGTCGCCTACAACATGGGCGAGTGGCGGGAGATCCCGGACATCCTGCGGCTCGACGTCGCGGACATCTCGGTGTGGTTGATCGACGTTCGCGCTGACGGTGGTGGCGGACCTGACGATCGCCGTTGAAGTCGGCATGGCGCTCGCCGCGCTGCTCTACATCTATCGCGTCTCGCAGACGACGACGGTGTCGCTCGTGACCGACGACTACATCGAGCGCGGTCGCGCGCACACCCTGCAGGACAAAGACGTCCCGCCGTACGTCTCCATCCTCCGCATCCACGGTCCGTTTCTTTTCGGCACGACGGACAAGCTGGCGGAGGAGACGCGCGATGTTTCGCAGTTCGCGCCGATTGTCGTTCTGCGGCTGCGCAACATGACGGCGATCGACGCCACCGGGCTGCACGCGCTCGAGCAGCTCGCGGATCGACTGAAGACATCCGGGCGGACGCTGCTGCTGTGCGGCGCGCCGCATCAGCCACGCAGACTGCTGCAGCGCGCGGAGTTCGTCGACCACATCGGTCACGAGAACATCCTGCCGCACATCAACGCCGCCCTGCGGCGTGCCGAGGAGATCCACGAACAATTGGTGGCGTAGCTGGCGGGAAGCTCACGCCATGAGCATCAGCATGAGCGCCTTCTGCGCGTGCAAGCGGTTCTCGGCCTGATCGAACACCACCGAGCTTGGCGACTCGATGACTTCCTCGGCTGACTTCTTCTCCGCGGTGCGCGGGCAGGCAGTGCATGAACAGCGCGTTCGGCTTGGCCCGCGCCATCAGCGCCTCGTTGACCTGATAGCGTGCGAAGATCTTCTTACGCTCCGCGTACTCGACCTCCTGGCCCATCGACGTCCAGACGTCGGTGTAGACGGCATCGGCGCCTTCAACGGCCTTCTTCGGGTCGGTGAACTGGAGCACTTCGGCGCCGTCGGCGGCGACGCGCGCCGCCTCGGCGATGACCTCGTTGGGCAGCTCGTAACCCTTCGGCGTGCCGACGCGGACCGACATGCCGAGCATCACCGACGCGTGGACCAGCGAAGTGGCGACGTTGTTGCCATCGCCGACGAACGCGATCGTGCGTCCCGACACGCCACCCCACAGGTCGAACAGCGTCTGCATGTCGGCAAGCGCCTGGCACGGGTGCTGCTCGTCGGAGAGCGCGTTGATGACATGCAGCCGCGTGGTCGCCTCGCCGATCTGCACCAGGCGCTGCTGCGCGAACGTGCGGATCACCACCGCGTCGACCCAGCGTTCGAGGTTGCGCACGACATCGTGAACCGGTTCGCGGTCGGCGTGCATCACGTCGGCCGGGATTTCGACCATGTCCCCGCCAAGCTCGCGGACGCCGATGGTGAAGGTGACGCGGGTGCGCAACGAGGGCTTCTCGAAGAGCAGCCCGATGTGCCGGCCGTCGAGCGCGTGCGACGTGGGCGCGCGCAGTCCGAGCGATCGCTCGCGCTTCAACCGTGACGCGACTTCGACCAGCTGCTGGAGCGCCTCTGCGATCGAGGTCGAGAATGGACAGCAGATCCTTGCACCGAAGCTTCGGGCCCATCGGATCGACGATCCGCATTGATGCTCCCATCGATGACCTCTAATGGAGCGTGATCAGGGAATCGCGACTGATCGCTCCGTTGTCGCGACAGACCACTGAGATCAGGTCCGGTACTCCGCGTTGATCTTGACGTAGTCCGCTGAAAGGTCGCACGTATAGACCGTGGCGCGGCTCGCTCCCCTCGGCCCCGACGTTCACTTCGATCTCGAGCTCCGTCCCCTGCAGGTAATCCGCGGCGAGCGGCGCGAGCTCGTCGTGCGGCTGCCCATCGCTGAAGAGCACGTGCGAGCCGATGCGGACCTGCGCGCGATCGAGCGAGAACGCGGCGCCCGAGCGTCCGGCGGCGGCCACGAGCCGGCCCCAGTTGGGATCGCCGCCGTGAATCGCCGTCTTGACGAGTGGTGAGTTGGCGATCACGCGGGCAGCGGTCCAGGCGTCCTCGTCTCCGGCTGCGCCAGTCACCGTGATCGCTACCAGCTTGGTTGCCCCTTCACCGCCACGGACGATGCCGAGCGCGAGCTCGAGCGCAACCGCACGCAAGCCCTCGAACAGCGCCGGATACTGTCGCTCGTCGATCGCCACACCGCTGGCGCCACTCGCCATCGCGTACACGCCGTCGTTGGTCGAGCTCTCGCCGTCCACGGTGATCGCGTTGAACGTATAGCGGCACGCATCGATCAGCGCGCGGCGGAGCAGTGCCGGCTCGACCTGCGCGTCGGTCGTGAGATATCCGAGCATCGTCGCCATGCGAGGCTCGATCATCCCGGAGCCCTTGGCCATGCCGCCGACACGGAAGCGCCCGAGCGAAGTCTGCACCTCCACCGCATGACTCTTGGGAAACGGATCCGTCGTCATGATGGCCCGCGCCGCATCGGCATGTCCGTCGCGCGAGAGGCTGCTGAAGGCGGCCGGAACGCCCGAGCGAATCGCGTCCATCGGCAGATTGACGCCGATCACACCGGTCGAGGCGACCAGCGCGTGGACCGGTTGACACGCTGCTCCGCGGGCGGCGAGCACGGCCATTTCGCGCGCGTCTGCGCATACCCTGCGGACCAGTGCAGGCATTAGCGCAGCCGCTGTTGGTCACGATCACCTGCGCCAGACCATGGCTCGCGGAAAGATGCTCCTGCGAGACGATCACGGGAGCGGCCTTCGCGCGATTGGTGGTGAAGATCCCCGCAGCGCTGATCGGACGGCCGGCGACGATCAGCGCGAGGTCCGGCTTGCCGGAGGCTTTGATCCCACACGCCACCCCCGAGACGCGGAACCCGAGCGGCGCGGCAATCCCTCCGCCGATCGTCATGACGATGTCGGTTTCGACCGGGTGCATGTCACCCCCGCAGCGGCAGCATCACGGCATGCTGGCCGCAGTTGCGGAAGAGCGCACAGCCGACGCAATCGGTCGCGATCTTCTCGGGAACCCACTGATGCGGCACGATTGAGAAGCCCTTGCGAACGAAGTAGCCGGCATCGTGCGTGAACGCGCAGAGTCGATCGAAGCCCGATTGAGCGGCGCGTGCCCTGAGCGCGTCGACGAGCGCACGGCCGATGCCGATCGCGCGCGCCGGACGATCGACGACGAGCGAGCGCACCTCCGCAACGTCAGCACTGAGTGGCGCGAGCTCCGCACAGGCCACCACGTCCGCCGCTCGTCCTGGCCGTTGACGAACCGCCACGAGAAAACGAGAGGCGTGCGAGGTAAGCTCGTCGAGCGTCCGCGGGAGCAGACGGCCTTCGGCCAGATGCGTCTCGATCAGCGCATGAATGGCCGGAGCATCTGCCGCGGTGGCGGTACGAAGCGTCACCTCGTCCATCGCGCGACGCGGCTGGGCGCGCCGGGTCCGGCGGGCGGACGGCCGCACGTTCGTCGTGGCTCGAGCGCTCAAGAGCTCCGTGTTCATGTCGTCACCTCGGTGCGAACGGACGCGAAGACGTCGTTCAGGATCGAAACCGCTTTGTCGATCTCCTGTATCGACACATTCAGCGGCGGCAACATCCGGACGACCCGCTCGGCCGTCCGATTGATCAGCAATCCGCGCTGCAGCGCGCCCTCGATTACCGGCAGGGCGTCGACTGTCAGCTCCAGCGCTCGCATTAGGCCGACGCCGCGCGCAGCGGCGACAATCGAATGCTGCCGGGCCAGGCCATCCAGCGCGCGTTCGAAATGGGGGCCCACCTGACGGACGTTTGCAACCAGCGCCGGCAGCTCCTCCATGACGTAGAGCGCGGCGCGGCACGACAGCAGGTTGCCCCCGTAGGTGCTACCGTGATCGCCGGCAAATATCTGCGCGGCGACGTGTTCGGAAACGAGCGCGGCGCCAATGGGTACGCCCGACCCGAGCGCCTTGCCGATCGACACGAGGTCCGGCGTGAGGCCGAGCGCGGGGAAGTGAAACGGCTGCCCCGTACGGCCGAGCCCGCACTGAATTTCGTCGGCGATGAGGAGCGCTCCAGTCCGCGCGCAGGCGTCCTCGATCGCCCGCGCAAACTCTGCCGAAAGCGGGCGAACCCCGCCTTCGCCCTGGATTGGCTCGGCGATGATCGCCGCCGTGCCGGCGGTGACGGCGGCAGCGAGCGCCGCGGGAGCGTCCGGCGATACGAACGTCACGCCGGGAATCAACGGCTCGAACGGCTGCCGGTAGTTGACGTTCGCCGTCACCGACAACGCGCCCATCGTCCGCCCCGAGAAGCCATGCTCGAGTGCGACGAATCCCGTCCGCTGCTTGTCGCCTTTCGAATACCAGTAGCGGCGCGCGAACTTGAGGCATGCCTCGACCGCTTCGGTGCCGCTATTGCAGAAGAACGTCCGCTTCAGCCCCGAGAGCTCTGCCAGCTTCGCCGCCAGTTGTCCTTGCAGCGGGTGGAAATACAGGTTCGACGTCTGGATCAACGTTTTCGCCTGGTCGGCGATTGCAGCGGCCAGGCCCGGATGCGCATGACCTAGGACGACCACGCCGATGCCCGAGATGAAGTCGAGATACTCGCGACCATTGGTGTCGAATAGACGACACCCTTCTCCGCGCACGAATGCCACGGGAATGCGCTTGTAGGTCTGCACGACGTGCTCGGCTTCGAGCGCCTTCACGCTCTGGAGGTCTGTCGTCATTTCGCGATCCTCGTCCACGCGCCCTTCTTCTTGCGCGCGCCATCAGCCACGAGCGCCGCCAACGTTTTGTGCTGGCGCCCATCCGCAATCAACACGTCGCGCACGCCCCCTTCGACCGCAGCGCGGCATGCGCGAAGCTTGGCGATCATGCCAGCCGTGGCCGTG
The DNA here is from genome assembly GCA_963807105.1 of uncultured Acidobacteriota bacterium. Lineage (GTDB taxonomy): Bacteria > Acidobacteriota > Vicinamibacteria > Vicinamibacterales > UBA2999 > DASPWV01. The sequence continues at coordinate 725,257 of CAWEAM010000006.1, forward strand.
CCCGATCCCACCAGCTTGTCGATGCCGTTTCGGTCGAGCGACACGATCGTCCGGCCCTTGTAGCCGAGCACGCCGGCGGTGGCGCCGGCGATCACCAGCCGTTTCGCGCGGAGCCGCGTGGCCAGGCTGCCGGCAAGCGTGTCGGCGTTGATGTTGTACAGCTTCCCGTCCTTCGACGCGCCAATGCAGGCGATGATCGGAACGTAGCGCTTCGCGCAGAGCGCCTTCACCAGCTTGGGCGCCGTCCGCGGCAGCGGCTCGCCGACGAGGCCGAGATCGACCAGCTCGCCATTGGTCGCCATGTGCGGCTTGGCCGGCTTGACCGGCGCCACTCCCGCATCGGCGCCGGTGAGCCCCACCGCATGCGCGCCGGCGGCGTTGATCGCTGCGACGAAGCGCGTGTTGATCGAACCCGCGAGAACCGCGACCACTACCTGGAGCGTGGCCTCGTCGGTGATGCGAAGCCCATCGATCTGATGCTTCGGAATCGATGCCTGCGCGAGCGCCGCATCAATCTCGCGGCCGCCGCCGTGGACGACCACGACCGGCGTCTTGCGCGCGAGGCCGGCGACCGTCCGTGCGATTTGCTTCATCCGCGCGGGCTCCTCGAGCAGCTCACCTCCGAGCTTCAAGATGACGGGCCGGCTCACAGAAGTCCCATCCGTTCATCGAGACCGAGCATCACGTTGAAGTTCTGCACCGCCGAGCCTGCCGCACCCTTCAGCAGGTTGTCGATCACCGACACGATCAACAGGCGGCCGCTCGGCTCGTCCAGCGTCCAGCCGATGTCACAGAAATTCGTCCACACGACGTGCTTGATCTCGGGGAGCGCCGCGCCGGTCAGACGAACGAACGGAGCCTTCGCATAGGCGTGCTCGAACGCCGCGGCAACCTCCGTCTCGGTCGTTCCCTTCACGACCCGCAGGTAGACGGACGAAAAGATCCCGCGATCCAACGGCACCAGATGCGGCACGAACGTTACGCCTCGCCCGAGCGCCTGCTCCATTTCGGGTGTGTGACGGTGACCAAAAACCTTGTACGCGGCGACGCTGCCGTGGTTCTCGGAGAAATGCGTGCGCTCGCTCGGCGTCTTGCCGGCGCCGGAAATACCCGACTTCGCGTCGATCACGACGTCGGCGGCTTCGTCTGCGAGTCGCGCGCGGTGAAGCGGCATCGTCGCGAGGAGTGACGCCATCGGAAAGCAGCCTGGGTTTGCGACGAGGCGCGCCTGCCGGATGGCGGCGTGCTCGAATTCGGTGAGCCCGTAGGCGACACCGGACGGCAGCTCGCCGGTGGTTGGGTACCACTTGGCCCGCGCATCGTCGCGACGCAAGCGGAACGCGCCGGAAAGATCGATGACGCGAAGCCCCGCGTCGAGGAGCGGTCGCGCGGTATCGGCCGATGCGGCTTCGGGCAGCGCGAGAAAGACCACGTCGGCGGCGCGCTTGACCGCGTCGAGATCGAGCGGCCGGACATCTCCGTCCCAGATCTTCGCAACGGCGGGCAGCCGGCGTGGGGTGCTGCTCGCCTGCGATGCGGTCGCGATTGTGAGATCGACGGCGGGATGTCGCGCGAGCAGGCGGACCAGTTCCTGACCGGCAAAACCGGTGGCGCCGACAATGGCGGCGCGGGTGGCGACGGTAGCGCGTACGGCTGGATGCAAGACTATACGTCCAAAAGAATAGATATACATGTCCGAGCAGGCGCCGTCAATGCAAATCGTTGGCGCTCTGCCACGTGACCATGTATACTGATGCATTGAACGTATATTTATGAAAACCCGCCGTCTCAGCGCTATTCGGGAAGTCGTCGATCGCGAATCGGTGCACAGCCAGGAAGAGCTGCGGCGGCGGCTCGTGGCGCGTGGCTTCGACGTCACGCAGGCCACATTGTCGCGCGACATCAAGGAACTGGGTCTCGTCAAGCGGGCAGCCGACGGCGCTTATCAAGCCGCGGGCCCTGAGGGATCGACGCCGGCCGCCGCGGTGGTCACGCTGGCCCGTGCGCTGAGTGAGTTCCTCCTTGGCGTCGACGTGACCCAGCAGCTTCTGGTGGTGAGAACGGGCGCGGGCCAGGCGCAGTTGCTCGGCCTGGCGATGGATCGCGCGCAGCTCAAGGATGTGCTTGGAACGATCGCCGGTGACGACACGATTCTGGTGATCTGCCGCGACCCGCGAGCCGCACAGATCACGCATAAGACGCTCGAGGATCTGGCAGCCGGTTTATGACTGCAGTCCAGCCGACGGATCACGATCTCAGGACAAAGGGAAGGAGCTGACCGCGAGTTGAGAAAAATTGTGCTTGCCTGCATGAGCGCCGGTGACCTCGCGACGATTCATGACCTGTCTCGCCGCGGCGATCACACTGTCATCGCTGTGGCCTTCGATCTCGGTGATGCGCGGCTTCGCGAGCTGCACGACCAGGCACGTCTGGCCGGCGCGGAGCGCTGTCATGTGATCGACGTGCGCGAGGAGTTCGCGCGCGGCTACGTGCTGCCGGCCATTCACCGCGGCACGGCGCTGACGGAGGAGTTGGCTGGTGCGCTGGCGGCAAGCTGCGTCGAAAAGAAACTCCAGCAGGTGGCCGAGCTCGAGGGAGATGCGCAAGCGAAAGCGCCGGCGTTCGTCTCTATCTCGGGCGCGGTGCCGGTCATGCCGGTGGCGATCGACCGCGGCGCAGACGTCGAGGTCACGTTCGAGGCCGGTACCCGGTCGCCATCAGTCGCGTTCCGATGTCCGTGTTCGAGCTGATCGAGTGTCTCAACACCATTGGCGGAGCGCACGGCGTGGCCAGCCCGCACCCAGGATGGCGCCTGCTGCAGTGTACGTATCGGGCACTTGACGCTACGGCCGAGCCCAGTTCCGGTGTAGTGCGCCTGGAGATCCATCAGGGACGCATGCTCGCGACCCGATCGGAATACGCCGCGACATGAGTCATCACCTCTGGTCCGGTCGATTCGACGCCGCGCCGGATCCCGCGGCGTTCGACTTTGGCGTCTCGTTTCCGTTCGATCGACGGCTGTTCGAAGATGATGTCACCGGCAGCCTCGCATGGGCCGACGCTCTCGTCGCTGCCGGCGCGCTCAGCCAGGAGGACGGCCGCTTCATCGCGCAGGCTCTGACCGAGATTCTCGACCAGGGGCGTCGTGATCCGACCTGGGTGACGGGCGACGACGAAGATGTGCACAGCTTCGTCGAGCGACAGCTGGTGTCGCGCCTTGGCGACGCCGGCCGACGGTTACACACGGGGCGATCGCGCAACGAACAGGTGTCGCTCGATCTGCGGCTGTACTTGCGACGCCGGGTTCCGCTGTTGCAGCAAAGCCTTCGATCGTTGATCGAAACGCTGGTGGATCAAGCCGATCGCGCCGGCTCCGCCTTGATGCCGTCGTACACGCACATGCGACGTGCAATGCCGGTGCTGGTGGCGCACTACTTGTTGAGTCATGCGGCTGCGCTTCGACGCGATCACGCGCGCCTGGCGGCTGCGGCGGACGAAGCCGATGCCATGCCGCTCGGCTCGGGAGCGATTGCCGGCACCGCGTATGCGGTTGACGTTCAGGCGCTCGCCAGACGGCTGGGTTTCAGCCGTGTCGTCAGCAACAGCATCGACGCCTCGTCGGATCGAGATTTCGCGGCGGCGTTTCTGCATGCCTGCGCGTTGGGGATGGTGCATTTGAGCCGGCTGGCGGAGGATTTCATCCTCTTCACGAGCGAAGAGTTCGGCTTCTTCGAGCTGTCCGATCGCTCGGCGACCGGCAGCAGCATGATGCCGCAGAAAAAGAACCCCGACCCGCTCGAGCTCGTTCGCGGCAAGGCGGGCCGTGCCATCGGGCACCTCGCCGGCATGCTCGCCACGATGAAGGGCTTGCCGACCGGCTACAACAAGGATCTGCAGGAAGACAAGGAACCCGTGTTCGACGCCGAGGACACGCTGCGTGTGAGCCTCGACGCGACACGCGCCGTGCTGGCGCATGTCTCGCTCAAACCCGAGCGAACGCACGAGGCGGCATCAGGCCTTCTGCTCGCAACTGATGTGGCTGACTATCTTGCCGCCCGCGGAGTGCCTTTCCGTCAGGCCCACGAAATCGTCGGCGGCATCGTCCGGGAGTTGCTCCGGCAGGGACGCTCCTTCGAAAGTCTTTCGCTCGACGAGTGGCGTGCGTTCAGCGATCGGTTCGCAGACGACGTTCGGGTGGCGATCCGACCAGAATCGTCAGTCGCTTCGCGACAAACGCCGCAATCCACCTCGCCGGCTGCTGTCCGCGAGGCGCTGGCAGCGACCCGCGCCTGGCTCGACGCGGAAAACCGCACCGCTCGTGCCTGATGGTGTGGTGGAAACTTTATCGCGGTCCGGATGGCTTGCTATCCGGTCGGGAGTCCTCATTGCCGGCGGAATCCTCGTTCGTCGCGGGCACCCCGCTTCCCGGTAGGCGCGGTTCCAGCAGGATTCTTCTCGTCATCTCAGCGAGCAGCCGCGACTTGCGGCGGGCGGATTCGGCGCGGACGCGCCATTTCTGAGTAAGGCCGTTCCGGCGGTGCATACGTTGACAGTACGGCCCGCGCGCGGCCCCCGATAGAGGGAAGATTGCCCGGATGTGAGGGATTGCCCTGCTTGAAAAATCCAAACTTGACCACTACCCGGCCGGCGATATACTTGCCGCGTTCGCCGGGCGTTTGTTACACTAAATCGTCCTGCGCCTTACGGTTTCAACCGAAATTCGAGGATCTTGGCGCGCGTAGCGCCGCGGGCACTGAAGGCAGTGCCGACTGACCCCACCTTGTGATCTGAATTCGTTTTTTCGGGGGAGTGCATGCAGCAACGCCGGCTTCGGCCCGGTGACGTGTTGGACGACTACTGTCCGCGCGAGCGCCGCATTACGGATCATGCCATCGTGGCGATGATCGACAACGAAATCCAGCAAACGCGCTGCGTGGTCTGCGACGCAGAACACGACTACAAGCAAGCCAAGGTGCCGCCGCAACGAAAGAAAAAGGCGCCGGCGCTGTTTACTCAGGTGCTCGACGGGTTGAAAGCTCCTGCGCGACCGCAACTCCCGGACGTCCCCGACCTCGACCCCGACTCCATTCAGCACGAGCACGACGACGTGGCGATCGCTGCGCCCGACGTCGCTGCCGCCGCTGTGATCCCAGCCACGCGGTCGAACGGTAATGGCGACACCGAGGTACCGCCCGCGATCGCGGCGGCCACCGACGAATCGCCCGTCGACGCAGACGACGAGCGTCAGCCGGAGCAGTTCGACGGACCGTTTCGCAGGCGCTTGATACGCGCCGCTCTGCCGCGGCCCGAAGGCACGCCACCGCCGGCGCGTGTCATACCGGAGTTCACGATCCACCAGCCGATCGGCCGGAACAAGCGCCATGGCGGCGGCGGACGGGGTCGAGGGCAACCGCAAGCTCAGAACGGGCAAACACGATTCGGCCGTAGCGCGCACGGCCACCGTTCGAATGGTCACGGCCGGCCCGGCGGGGGGCAGGGCCACGGACACGGACAAGGACAAGGCGGTCACGGTCACGGCCAGGGCGGACCAGCAGGGCATCGCGGTGGCGGGCGCCGCGGCGGCAAGAAGCGCTAGCCGCGCATGCCGGACCTCTCGGGCAAAGTCGGTCTCGTCGTCGGTGTCGCCAACAAGCGGTCGCTGTCGTGGGCAATCGCGCAAGCGGCGGCCGACGCGGGCGGCAAGCTGATCCTGACCTATCAAGGGCGCTTCGAGGAGCACGTCGCCGCGCTCGCCGCGACTCTGGCGGCCCCGCCGTTGGTTCTTCCGCTCGACGTTCAGAACGACAACGAGATCGCGGCGGTCTTCGGCCGGATCCAGCAGGAGCATGGCGGCCTCGACTTCCTGGTCCATGGCGTCGCGTTCGCCAATCGCGACGACATCACCAGCGGGTTCGTGCAGACCTCGCGCGAAGGCTTCAAGCTGGCGCTCGACATCAGTGCCTACTCGTTGATCGCGCTCGCCCGCGGCGCCAGGCCGCTCATGGAGGCGCGCGGCGGCGGGAGCATTCTCACGCTGACGTTTCTCGGCAGCGATCGCGTCTTCCCGAACTACAACGTCATGGGCGTCGCGAAGGCGGCGCTGGAATCGTCGGTTCGCTACCTCGCCGCCGACCTCGGCGCGCAGAACATCCGGGTGAACGCGATTTCGGCCGGTCCGGTCAAGACGCTTGCGGCCGCCGGTATCGGCGGGTTCTCGACGATTCTCGGCGTCGTGCGCGAGCGCGCGCCGTTGAAGCGGACGATCGAAGCGGCGGAAGTGGCCGACGCGGCGATGTTCCTCCTTGGCAACGCCGGGCGCGGCGTCACCGGCGAAGTGCTCATGGTCGACGCCGGTTATCACGTCGTCGGGATGTAACGGTCAGGTCGCGAAGCTCTCCCGGAGGATCCGCTCCGGCGGCACGCCGGCTCCGATCAGGAGCGCACTCACATCGCTGATCATCGCCGGGGGCCCGCACAGGACGCAGTCGGTCTGCGGCGCGCGGACCACCGACTGCACGAGCGCCATGTCGATCCGGCCGCGCGGCCCCAGCCACTGGTCGCGTCCCGTCCGCGTGATCGTCAACCGCAGGTCGAGCCGGCCCTCGTGCGCAAGCAGGCGCAGCTCCGATTCGTAGGCGATCTCTTCCGCGCTCCGCACGCTGTAAATCAGGGTGATGCGCCGCGACGGCTGCTGCTCGATGACTTCCCACAACATCGATCGCAGCGGCGCGATGCCCGTGCCGCCGGCGACGAACAGGATGTCGGCCTCGCCATCGGACGACGGCAGGCCGAACGAGCCGAGCGGACCGTTGACTTCGACGGCGGTGCCCGGCGTCAGCCGCTCGAGATGCGGGTTTTGGACATCGCTGTCGTCGATCTGCACCAGCAACTCGATGCTCCGCGATTCGGCCGACTGCCGCGGCGAGCAGGCGATCGATACGGCTTTCTCAGCGGCGAGTCGTGCAGACCGACGATCACCGCCTGGCCGGCTTGAAACGAGAAGGGATGACTGCCTAGATCGATGCGGATGATGCGAGTACGCGGAGTGGCGCGGACGACGTCGCGCGTTTGCAGCACCGGCACACGCCGATCGTATCAAGACTGCGCTAGCTAGCGTTTCGCGATGCCGGTTCGCGAGGAGTCGCTCTTGCCCGGATCTTTCGGCGCGATCAGCAGAACGGGCCGGCGCCCATCGGTGCCGGTAGCGGCGGCGCGCACGCCCGACTGCCGCTTCCGCAGCGCCTTGTCGCGATACATGCGGCTGTCGGCGGAGGCGAGCAGCGTCTCGTACGTCCTCCCGTCGTGAGGATAGACCGCGGCGCCGACGCTCGCCTCGAGCGACACGCGCGCGCCGCTGCGCGACTCGACGCTGACCTGATCGATGACGTGCTGCAGCTCCACCCGTTTGTGCTCGGCTTCTTCCTGCCCGCAGCCTGACAGCACGACGATGAACTCGTCGCCGGCGTAGCGCACGCAGACGTCGTACGGGCGGATGGCCGTTCTGAGCGCGTTCGCCACCACGCGCAACGCCCGATCGCCGATGTCGTGGCCGTAGGTGTCGTTGATGTTCTTGAAGTTGTCGAGATCGACGACGAGCATCGCCACTTCGGAGCCGAGACGCTCGGCGCGGGCAAGCTCGCGCGTCAGGTGCACGAGCATGAACCGTGTGTTGGGAAGCTCGGTGAGCGCATCGGTCAGCGAGTCTTCGCGCGTCTGCTCGAACACGATCGCATTGTGGATGACGGCAGCGGCCTGATCGCAGACGCGATTGAGCAGCCGGCGGTGGTCGTCGGTGTAGACGTCGGCGGCGGTGTGGTAGACGGCCAGCACGCCGATGAAGCGCTCGTTGAACACGAGCGGCATCAGCAGGGCGGACTGTAGCGCCGTCGGACGCGAGGTGACGCCGGCGGCCTCGAAGTCGGCGCTCGGCCGGGCGTTGAGCATGGGGCGGCGATGACGCGCCACCCAGCCGGTGAGCCCCTGGCCGGCATAGACGGTCATTGCGCCGAGCATGTCGGCTTCGACGCCGGTGGCAAAGCGGCAGCGGAGGTGCTCGTCGTGCTCTTCCTGCAGGAACAAGGCGCAGGCGTCGAACGGTACCGCGCTTCCGAGCTTCGACGAGATCAATGCCATGGTGTCGGACACACCGAGGCTCGTCCCCATGGTTTGCGCCACTTCGTACAGGGCGTAGATCTCGCGATGGCCCTCGGCGATCCGTTCGAAAACGTCGTTGCTCTCGACCGAGCGCGCGCGCACCGCGTGCGGCAGCTTGGTGAGGAGCGCCACGAACGCCTCGACCACCGTCGGGTCGAGCGCCTTGCCCGCGTCCTGCTGCAGCAGCGCCAGCGCCGATTCCTGGCTCATCGCCTGGTGATACGGCCGATCCGAGGTCAACGCATCGAAGTGATCGACAACCGCAAGGACGCGCGCCCCAAGCGGAATCTCGCCGCCCTTGAGTCCCTGCGGATAGCCCTTGCCATCCCACCGTTCGTGGTGGCTCATGATGAACGGCGCGACCGGGTACGGGAACGGCACACGCCGGATGATCTCGGCCCCGATCTGCGGGTGCAGGCGAACCTTTTCGAATTCCTCGTGGGTGAGCGGTCCCGGCTTCGACAGGATGTTCTCGGGCACTGCCACCTTGCCCACATCGTGCAGCAGCGCTGCGACCTTCACACCCTGAATTTCGTCTTCCGACATGCCGAGGGTTTCGGCGAGGCGGGCGGCCAGCTGCTGGACGCGCGGCAGATGCGCACCGTCGGACTGATCCTTGGCATCGATGGCGCGGGCGAGCGCTTCGACCGTGGCAAGGTGCAGATCGACGAATGCCTGCGTGCGGATTCTCTCGGCATCGACGCCGCCGAGATACAGGCGGCAGGCGCGATAGAGGAGATAGAGCGCAGGGAAGGCGAGCAGCGCCAGCCACAGACCGGAGCTTTCGTACGCCCACTGCGATCCGGCGGCGACGAGCGCACCGGCAAAGTAGCTCGGCGCGCTCCACAGGAAGTTGTCGTGCCAGACGTTGAGCACCGGCTCGCGTGTCGAGAGACCGATGGCAAGCGCGACAAGGGCCGTGTTCACCAGGAAGTACGTAAGGGCCGCGCCGAGGAGGGCCGTGGCACCGCCGGACGACAGGCCCAGTTGGCCAGGCGTGCCACCCAGCGCGGAAAACACGAATCCCGCGGCTTGAACAGTGATTACGAGCGACGCCATGCTGAAGAGCGTCCGGTGGATCGGCGGCGGCGTCTTGACGTTGACACCGCACTGCGCCCAGGCGCTCGCCCCGGCGATGATCATCGCCTCGTGCGGACCGAGGAAGATGAGCGCGAAGAAATCAGTGGCCGATGAAAGCGAGATCGTCGAGCCGTTCTTGGCGAGCGGGAGGGCGATCTTGAACGCCGACGCGAGACACGACAGCATCAAGAGCGTGGAAAACCAGTAGGGATGGGCGAATGCGGCGCTGGTAACGAGATAGAGCAGTGCCGAGCCCGCGGTGATGACCGCACAGACGTAGAGGCGAGCCTGCAACGGCAGTTTGCTCATACGGTCCTGCGCTCGACACAGACGTGCCTATCCACGACAGCGCACGTCCTGAGGGGAGTGAATTATTGATGAGCATACCTGACGCTGGTGTCATAAACAAGACGTAAAAGACTTATCGTGCAAAACTTCGATTTTCTGTGCAAAATCCTGGTGTAAACCGCTGACAAATCAGCATTTATTGCACGCAAGAGGGCGACCCCGATCCTCAGGACGTGGCCGCCGGCCGCAGTCGCCGCCGTCCGGCGCTGGCCGCGGCCGGTTCCAGCCCGTATTCCTCGATTTTGCGGTACAGCGTTCCGCGGCTGATTTCGAGCACGCGGGCCGCCTCCAGCTTGTTCCAACCCACCGCCTCGAGCACCCGGACGATGTGCGCGCGCTCCGCGTCGCGCAACGAAGGCAGCCGGCTGGTCGGCTCGTCTTCGCTCCGCGCGAGCCGGTTGTGGAGGAACTCGACGTCGGCTTCGCGGATGGTCTTGCCCGGCGCCGACAGCGCCGCGCGGGCCACAGTGCTTTCGAGCTCGCGGATGTTCCCCGGCCAGTGATAGGTCGCCAGGGCGTCCATCGCCTCGACGGAGAATTGTTTGCCGTCGAGCGGCAGCCCGTTCGATGCGCAGTAGCGGGCGAGGAATCGGTTGGCGAGCACGGGGATGTCCACGACACGCTCGCGCAATGAGGGCAGGCGAATGGCGAACGCGTTGATCCGGTAGTAGAGATCCTCGCGAAAGCGCCCTTCACGCACGAACAGATCGAGCGGGCGGTTGGTCGCCGAGATGAGCCGGAAGTCCACCTGAATCGATCGATTGCCGCCGAGGCGCTCGAAGCGCCGCTCCTCGAGCACGCGCAGCAGCTTGGCCTGCGCCATGAGCGAGAGGTCGCCGATCTCGTCGAGGAACAACGTGCCGTTGTTGGCGAGCTCGAGGCGTCCCGGCTTTCGCTCGTGCGCGCCGGTGAAGGCGCCCTTCTCGTAGCCGAAGATCTCCGACTCGAAGAGCGTATCGGGGAGGGCGGCGCAGTTGAGCGCCTGAAAGCGCTCGGTGCCGCGCCGGGAGAGCTCGTGGATCATGCGCGCCACCAGCTCCTTGCCGGATCCGGTGGGGCCGAGAATCAGCACCGAGATGTCGGACTTGGCCGCGGTTCGGATCCACTCGAAGATGGCGAGCATCTTCTCGTCGCGGCCGATCATCTCGCGGAAGCGCTGGACCGATTGCGACGTGTCTTCAATCCCGATCGCGGCCCGGCGTTCGAGGAACGTGTCGAGCAGCTTTCCGATCGCGTCGTTCTCGGGACGCGCCGCCGAGTACGTGGGCGGCTCGCCGGGCAGCTTGCGGGCGACGCCGAACTCCACCAGCTCGCGCAGACAATTGTCGACATCCAGACGCATGCGCCCGAACGTCTGCATCAGCGCTTCGATGTCGAACGCGGCGTCCGGACGCGCGCTGAGGAACCGGAGGATGCCCGCACGCAGCGGCGACTGCACCAGCGTGCGAAATCGCACGTCGAGGTCCTGCTCGGCTCGTCCAGCATGACCGCTCCGCCGCGCACTGAACGTCACGTCATCCATTCGTATTCCCCTGACGCTTTTCGCGGTAGTAGCCAGTCTGGTGCTCCTCGATGAGCTGTTTCATGCGGACGGCATCCTTCTTCCGGTGCCCGTGGCAACGAATCGGGCTGGAGCCGCCGCTGGTTTCAATCACGACGTCCGAGAAAAACAGGTTCGTGTCGATGCCGACCGACGACACGTGGGCGAGATGGATCGACTGCTCCCGCTTGCCGACCATTTCCGGTGTGTAGTGGACGACCGTGTTCGGCGTGATCAGCACCTGCGTCGGAAACAGCAGGTTCCCGCGCGACCAGCGGCTGGCGCGGAAGACCTCGCCTTGCGCGAACGGCCGTCCCTTCCACCAGAAAAACAGCGCCGGGACCATCAGCAGTACCAAGACGATGGCAGCCGGCACGACCAGCTCGGCGGTCATGGCGCAATGCTACTCTACTAGCGACGCAACATGCCGCATCGATCACCGGGATCTTCTTCGAAATCCGCCAAGTCGTTTCTCTCAGGCAAAGCGATCCGCTATTACCGGCCGCGCGGCTCCCAGGACGTCAAGCTGCTCGTGGACGAGGGCTTTCAAGCCTTCAACGCGGCTCGCCTCGGCGAGGCCTGCCGCATCTACGCCGACAAGATGCTCGCCCGGGAGCACGACACGACGATTGGCCTCACCATCGCCGGCGCGATGACGCCGGCGGGCCTCGGCGGCTGCGTCATCGAGCTGATGGAGCGTGGGATCGTCGATTTCATCATCAGCACCGGCGCCAACCTCTACCACGACCTGCATTATGCGCTCAACTTCACGCTGCATCGCGGCTCGCCGTTTCTCGACGATCGCGTGCTCTACGAGCAAGGCGTCATCCGTATCTACGACGTGCTCTTCCCCGCGCAGGTGCTTCTCGACACGGATGCATTCATCCGCACGTTCTTGAATGAAAGCGGCCTCGAGGGCGCGGTCTCGACCGCGGCGTTCCATTACACGCTCGGGGAGTATCTGCGCTCGGCGCGTCCCGGCTGTGAAGACTATTCCTTAGTGGCGAGCGCCGCGAAATTCGGCGTGCCGCTCTACACGTCGTCGCCAGGAGACAGCTCCATCGGAATGAACGTCGCGTACCACGAACTGATGAACGATGGCACCGTGATGATCGATCCCAACAAGGACGTCAACGAGATTTGCGCCATCATCCTCGCCGGCGACAAGAACGGCTGCGTCATCCTCGGCGGTGGCTCGCCCAAGAATTTCTACCTTCAAGGCCAGCCGACGCTGTGGGAGGTGTACGGCATTCCGAAAGGCGGCAACGACTTCTTCATTCAGATCACGACGGATCAAGTCGTCTGGGGCGGACTCTCGGGCGCCACACCTTCCGAGGCCGTGAGCTGGGGGAAGGTCAACCCCGGCGTGTTGCCCGACACGGTGGTCGCCTATGTCGACTCGACGATCGCCTTTCCGTTGTTCTGCGAGTACGCCTGCGCGCACAAGAACGGCCGCCGCAAGCGCAAAGGGCTCGTGCACAGGCGCGATGCACTGGTCGCGGCGCTCAAGGCCGAAGCGACCAAAGCCCAAGCACCTGAGAAGCCGACGAAGGCGACTCGCAAGCGCAAGCCGTTATTGACGCGCAGCTGACGCCTGCCACGTCATGGGTACACTCTGGTCCGAGCTGGGGCCGGTCGCCGACGACGCCGCCGCCGGGCCGCGGATCTACGCCGACGCCAACGTACCCGCAGGCGTGGTCGGGTACATGCGACTGACGCTTGGCTGGGACGTGCTGTTCGTACTCGAGCACTCCGACCTGCGCCGCGCGCGCGACATCGAGCACTTCCGCCTTGCACGGCAACTCCGCCGAACGCTCGTCACGCTCGATCGCGACTATCTCGACGATCGGGAATTTCCGCCTGCGGAAACATCGGGTGTGCTGGTGATTTCCGCGCCCGACGAGCGCGGCTTGCAGAAGCTGCTCAAGCGAATCGACGGCGAGGTGTTCCACACCGGCAACGGGCTCGTAGCGCTGCCTCTCGATCAGGCAAAGCGGCAAGTGTTCCCCGAACTCGGCGCTGGATAGCGTTAACATCTAGGCGCCCGCCATCCCCATGACGCTAGGTCTCGATGTCACGGAGTCGACGATTCGGGCCGTCGTCGTCAACGACCGGGCCGAGGTCCTCGCCCGTGCCGAGCAGAGCGTCGCCGCGTCGGGCCTGGCGCAGGCGATTCGCGAGGTCGTGCGACGCACGCGCGGCGCGGCAGGAAAAGACCTGTCTGTCGCCGGCGTCGCCACCCAATCCCCCGAAGAGACGATGCCGAACGACGTCGCCAGCGCGTTTGCCGATGCGCTGCCCGGCCTTCACACGACCACAGTTACGTCGGGCATGGCCGCTGCGCTGGCGGAGACATGGTGCGGCGCGGCGCGCGGCCTCAAAGACGTCGTCACCTTCGCCATCGGCGAGCACGTGACGAGTGGAGTGATACTCGGCGGCGAAGTGTGGACGGGCGCACACGGGCGCGCCGGATCGGTCGGCTATCTTGCGCTCAACCCGGTCGAGCGCGAGGATTACCGCAGGTTGGGTGGCCTCCAGGCCGAAGTTGGTTCGGCCGGCATCGTGCGGCGTCTCGTCTGGCGGATCAAGTCGGGCGATCGTTCGACCCTGGCCGATCAGGTGGGACGCGATTTCGCGCGTCTCTCCGCCGAGATGGTCCTGCATGGCGCGCGCACGGGAGATGGCGTCTGCCTCTCGGTGATTCGCGACACCGCGCGCTACGTGGGCATGGCCGTAGCGAATCTCGCGACGGTGATCGATCCGGAAGCGATCGTGCTGGGCGGGACACTCGCATCGGCCGGCGACGTCATGCTCGAAGCCATCCGTTCCGAGTGCAGCCGCCGGCTGCACCCGGCGCAAGCCGACCGCGTGCGCATCGTCCTCTCGACGCTCGGCGCCGACGCCGTGCCGATCGGCGCCGCCCGCGCCGCCGCGCTGCACAGCGCATGATGGTCATCCGCGGCGCGGCGCTCGTCCTGCCCGATCGCGTGGTCGACGAAGGAAGCGTCATCATCGAAGGCGATCGGATCGCGGCAATCGAGCAGCGGTCGATCGACCTGCCGTCCGCCGCACAGGATCTCCACGCGGCCGGCGCGCTCGTGGTGCCCGGGTTTGTCGACGTGCACGTTCACGGCGTCGAGGGCATCGATGTCCTCGATGGCGCCGGCGCGGTCCGCGAAGTCGCGGCGCGCCTGCCCAGGTACGGCGTCACGGCGTTCTGTCCTACGACGGTCGCCTGTACTCCCGCCATGCTGGATCTCATGCTCGACGACGTCGCAAAGGGCGGTGGGGGCAATGGGAGCGCGCGTGTGCTCCGAGCGCACCTCGAAAGCAATTTCATCAACCGTGACTACAACGGAGCGCAACCGCTCGCGTGTATTCGCACGCCGGCCGCAACCTCCGCACCGCGCACGCCGGACTTCAGCGGTCCTGACATTCTCGCGATCGTCTCGCGACGGCGCGATCAGATTGGCATCGTGACGCTCGCCCCGGAAATCGAAGGCGGCCTCGATCTGGTGGCGCTGCTGACCGCTGCGGGACATCGTGTGTCGATCGGCCACTCCGGCGCGACCTACGATCAGACGTTGGAAGCGATTGCCGCCGGCGTGTGCCACGCGACGCACCTTTTCAACCGCATGTCGCCGATGACGCACCGCGCACCCGGCGTGCCCGGGGCGGTGCTGCAATCCGATGAAGTTGCGGCCGAGATCATCTGCGATGGATTTCACGTGCATCCATCGCTCGTCCGGCTCGCGGTCCGCGCAAAGGGCGTCGGGCGGGTGATGGCGATCACCGACGGCACGGCGGGGTCGGGCCTGCCGGTCGGCAGCCGCGCCCGCCTCGGCGGCCGTCCGATTGTCGTCACCGAACGCACGGCGGAGCTCGATGACGGCACGCTGGCCGGCAGCGTGCTCACGATGGACGCGGCGTTTCGGCTGCTCGTCGGGAAGGCCGGCCTGAGCGTGATCGACGCGGCGCGCCTCTGCGCGACGACCCCGGCTGACGAATTGCGACTGAGCGACACCGGCCGGCTGGCGGTCGGGTCGCTTGCCGATCTCGTGATTCTGGAGCGCGACACGTTGCGAGTCCGATCGACGATTCTTCGCGGCGCCGTCTGGCGGGCCGGCGGGCATCATGGGAACCCGACCGGCCCGGCGCTCGTCTAGAGTTCCGGGGGTTTTTATGCACGGCAGGTCTGTACTCGTCGCCGCGGCCGTCCTGGCGCTCGCCGGGTGCGAGGTCAACCTCAATTCCGAAGGGGTCGTCACTCGCGAAACCAAGAAATTCAGCGTGTCCGGCGCCCCCGAAGTCCAGCTCGAGACCTTCGAAGGCAGCATCGAAGTCCACTCCTGGGATCGGGACGAAGTGGAAGTCGAGGTGGAAAAACGGGCGATGGAACAGGCGCTCGTCGACGAGATGAAGATCGTCTCCGAACAGCAAGGCGACAAGATTGTCCTCAAGGTCACCGGCCCCTCGCGAAATCAGAGCCACGGCATCCAGATTGGCGTCAACTTCAGTCCGAGCGCCCGCCTTCGCGTGGCGGTCCCCCGCAAGTCGCACCTGAGTGTGAAGAGCGACGACGGATCGATCACCGTGGAGGACGTGACCGGACGCGTGACGCTCACGACCGGCGACGGCAGCGTGCGGGCGACACGCGTGGCGGGCGAGCTCTTGGTCCGGTCGGCCGACGGTGCCATCCGCATGGACGCAGTCGAGGGCAAGGTCGATCTCGAAACCGACGACGGCAGCATCACCGGCGAGGCCCGGCCGACATCACTGCGCGCCCATACCGGCGACGGCAGCATTCGCATCGAAGTGCTGGGCGACGCGAAGATGGACGCCGACTGGGACGTGCAGACCTCGGACGGCAGCGTCGTGTTGACGTTGCCCGGGGGGTTCGCCGCCGAGCTCGACGCCGAATCGCGCGACGGGGTCGTGCGTTCCAACCATCCCGCGATCAACGTCGAGAGGCGCGACGGCGAAAGCCGGGAAGAGCGCCGCCGGACGCTGCGGGCGACCTTGGGAAGCGGCGGTAAGACGCTGCGCGTTCGAACCGGCGACGGCTCGATTCGCATCGAGAGTTAGCGCGCGTGCAACCGGGGCCGGGGTATGGTCTCCCTATTGCGTCGCTATCGCGGCGCGCGGTTCGCGTAAGGCGTTGGATCGTCCACTCGCGCCGCGGCAAACGCATCGCGCCGTTCGCGGCACTTGCTGCACAGGCCGCAGTGGCGCGGCAACTCGCCAGTCATCACCGGGTTCATGCACGACAACGAGTATTCGAGCGGGACGCCGAGCGTGTCGCCGATTCGGATCACGTCCTCCTTGTGCAGCGCGCTGAACGGCGTGGCGATCTCGATTGGATGGTTCAGACCGAGCGACAGCGCGTGCGCCATCGTCGAGAAGAACTCCGGCGTGGCGTCCGGAAACGGGTTGTCGGCGAGAGGGCCGAGGGCGATGCGCGGCAACTTCCGCGCCGCGGCGACGACGCCGGCCTTGGTGAGCAGCACGAGATTGCGGCCGGCGAGGTAGACATCCTCGTCGGGAGTGTCGTACCCCGGCGGCGTGCCGTTGAGCGCCCAATGTGACGCGGGATAGACGTCGCGCATCGTCGAGGCGACCTCGGCGAGCGGCGCGGTGCGATCGGCAAACACCGGCGCCGAGAGCAGCTTCGCGATCATCGCGCGCTCGGCCGCTTCCCACGCCAGCCCGACGCTCACGTACACGGGATGCGCGCGCCCGCGCTGCGCCTCGTGCGCCAGCAGCACCGCACTGTCAAGACCACCCGAGAACAGAACCAGCGTCTCCACGCGCTTAGACCCTCGAGACACTTGCGTAGACGTTCAGGGCATCGCTGCGATCCGACCATTCGGACCGAAATTGCCGCCCTTCGAGCAGGACGCGCCGTTGGCGGCGTCAACTCGAGCGACTTCCGGGACTAGGTTAATCTGGTGGAAATGTACTCCGTCACCAAGAAAATCGAATTCTGCTACGGCCACCGGCTCCTCGACTACGACGGGATCTGCAAGCACCCGCACGGCCACAATGCCACCGCCGAGATCGAGGTGCGCACCGGTTCGCTCGACAATCGCAATATGGTGTGCGACTTCAGCGACATCAAGCGAATCGTCAAAGGCTGGATCGATCGCGAGCTCGATCACAAGATGATCCTCCGGCACGACGATCCGCTGGTGAAGCCGCTACAGGAGCTCGGTGAACCGATCTACATCGTCGACAGCAATCCGACGGTCGAGCGGATCGCGCGTCTGATCTTCGAGCACGCGCAGCATGAGGGCCTGCCGGTCGTCAAGGTCACGGTGTGGGAGACGCCCACGTCGTTTGCCACTTACAACGCATGATCGCCGCGTTCGATCTCGACGGCACGCTCGTTGATTCGGCCGGCGACATCGCGTTCGCGGCCAACGAGCTGGTCACCAGCCTCGGCGGGCGGACGCTCGATCTCGGCGACGTCACAAGGCTGGTCGGTGATGGCGCCGGCGTGCTGGTCCGGCGCGCGATGGCGTTGAGCGGCGTCCGCGTCGCCGTGCGCGATGCGCTCGCGCGCTTTCTCGAGATTTACGACGAGCACCTGCTCGATTCGACAGTTCCTTATCCCGGTGTGCGCGAGGTGCTGCCGCTCGTCGCCCGCCGCGCGCGTCTCGCGGTGCTCACCAACAAGCCGCTCGCGCATTCCGAGCGGATCCTGTCGGGTCTCGGTCTCCGCGAGTTCTTCGACGTGGTGATCGGCGGCGATGGCCCGCTGGGAAAAAAGCCCGACCCGGCGGGCATGCGTTCGCTGATGGATCTGGTCCCCGGCGGCGCGGCGGTTTTGATTGGCGATTCACCCGTTGACTGGGAAACGGCGCGGGCCGCCGGCTGTGCGTTTGGCTGGGCTCGCTACGGGTTTGGCGCCGCCCGGTTCAATGGCGACGAGCCCGGCACGCCTTACGTCCTCGAGCAGCCGCGCGATGCGTTGACGATCGTCGATCGCGTTGCGACCGTGCTCGCGGGGCACTAACGCAGTCTTACCGCTTCGCCACGAGCAGCTTGGACGCTGCGCGCATGCCGATCGTCAGGCGCCGATCATCCGGCAGCTTGAGCCGCACGCTGTCGGCGACTTCGTCGCGTTCCTCGACGGCGATCGATTGCCCTGGCTTGAGCGAATGGCTTTCGATGAACCGCAGGAACGCCGCATCCTGATCGGTCACGCGCATCACTGTGACGACCGTGTTGAGCGGGCACGTGAGCAGTGAGTCGAGCTGCCGCCGAACCAGCTCGCCGTCGCGGCTGGGAATCGGATCGCCGTGCGGATCGACCTCCGGGTGCCCGAGCATTTCGTCGATCCGCTCGATGAGCCGATCGGAGACCACGTGCTCCAACTGCTCCGCATCCTCGTGCACCTCGTCCCACGACATCCCCAGCTTCTGGACCAGAAAGAGTTCGATCAAACGGTGACGGCGCAGCACCAGCGCGGCCAGGCGCGACCCGGCGGAGGTCAACCGCACGCCGTTGTAGGGCTCGTACTCGGCGAGGCCTGATTCGGCGAGCGCTTTGACCATCGTCGTGGCAGTGCCCGGCGCGACGGTCAACGCCGACGCCAGCTGGCCCATCGGAACCAAAGTCTGTCCAGCTGGAAGCTGGCCCTCGCCGATGAAGATCGCTTTCAGGTAATTTTCGACGGTGCTCGACGGAAGCATCGCTGGCTCAATATGTTAGCAGACACGGCCGGCGTGAGACTTGACGTTTAGACTCGACATGGACTAGAATTTTGATTAATCAAAACTATGTCAGATTGGCAACCCAGTCGCCGTTCCTTGCTACATGCCGTCGGCCTTGGCTCCCTCGTCACCGGACTTGCCGCGTGGACCCGAAACCTGTCCGGACAGGCGCCGCCTTCGGCTGGCGACCCGCGCGCAGCGCACCAGAACCACTCGGGCCACCTGCTCGGAACAGTTGGCCGGGTCGCACCCATCATCTTCGATCCCACACGGTATTTGCGAAGCTGGAACTTCAGTCAGCTGCCGCCGGACGAGCGATCGAAGTTCTATCGCGAAACGGCGCAGGCCGATGGCTCGACGCTGCGCGAGTACGAGATCTACGCTGTCGATCGCACGATCGAGATCGCGCCAGACGTCTCCTTTCCTGCCTGGACCTACAACGGTCAGGTCCCAGGCCCAACCATCCGCGCGACAGAAGGCGACCGGGTCCGGGTCAGGTTTCTCAATCAGGGCAGCCATCCGCATTCGATTCACTTCCACGGATGGCACCATCCGTCGATGGACGGGTCGCTGCCGGAGCATCAGGTGGCACCGGGCGACTCGTTCACCTACGAGTTCGACGCTGAGCCCGCCGGCCTGCACCTTTATCACTGCCACACGGTACCGCTGCGGCGTCACCTGCATCGCGGGTTGTACGGCGTGTTCATCGTCGATCCGCGTGAACCGCGCGCGCCGGCTGACGAGCTCGTGATGATGATGAACGCCTTTGACACGAACTTTGATCGCGAGAACGAGGTTTACGCCGTCAACACCGTCGCCAACGCGTTCATGGTGGATCCGATCAAGGTGGACGTCGGGCGTCTAGTTCGCATCTACCTCGCGAACATCACGGAATTCGATCTGATCAACAGCTTTCATCTGCACGGGATGTTCTTCGACGCCTATCGCACTGGCACAGCGAGCGCGGTGAAGGATCACACCGACACGATTACGCTTTGCCAGGGCGAGCGCGCCGTCCTCGAGACGACGTTCCGCTATCCCGGCGACTTCATGTTCCACGCGCATCAATCCGAGTTCGCGGAGCTTGGCTGGATGGGCATGTTCAGAGCGCAGGAGGCACGCCGTGACTCCTGAAACGGCCGCCGTCCTTCCGCAACGCGGAGCCAGCGCGATGTGGCTGTTCGCGCTCATCCCGATCGTCCTGCTTGCGGCGCTCCTGGCGGCCATCGTCGGATTCGGACCGGCGAAGCTCGTCCAGGGCAGCGATCTCCCTCCGGTCGAGCGACTGGCGATTACTCGCGTCGAGCTGACCGCCGATCAGATCCGGCTCTCGGTCATCAACGACGGACCCGACACCGTCACCATTGCGCAGGTCGCGGTGGACGACGCGTTCTGGACGTTTCGGATCGAGCCCTCCAACGAGCTCGCGCATCTGCAGCGCGCGGTCGTCACGATCCCGTACCCCTGGGTGCACGGCGACACGCACCACGTGCAGCTCCTGACCTCGAACGGGGTGACGATCGATCACGAGATCGCGGTCGCGGTTGAAACGCCGCGTCCGACGGCGCGGTTCTTCGGCGTGTTCGCATTGATCGGCCTCTACGTCGGCGTGGTGCCAGTGGCGATTGGCCTCCTGTGGTACCCGCTCGTGAGCCGTCTACGGGGCGGCGGGCTCGACTTTCTTCTCGCGTTGACGATCGGCTTGCTCTTGTTCCTGCTGGTGGACTCGAGTATCGAAGGGATTGAGGCGGCTCAAGTCGTGCCCGGTTCGTTTCAAGGCATCGTGCTGTTCGTATTCGGTGCGGCCGCGGCGTTCGTCGCGCTGGAGATGGTTGCGGCACGCCTGGCGACGCGACGCGAGCCACTCGCCGCGTTCGAGAGCGGCGCGCACGCAAACGGCTGGGTCCTGTCACTGCTGATCGCGATTGGCATCGGCCTTCACAATTTCGGCGAAGGCCTGGCCATCGGTTCCGCCTTCACGCTGGGCGAGCTCGCTCTCGGCACGCTGCTCGTCGTCGGATTCACCCTGCACAACACCACCGAAGGCCTGGCGATCGTGGTGCCGCTGGCCCGCAGTGGTGGGCCGGTCAAGCTGTCGAAGCTGGTCGAGCTCGGGCTGATCGGCGGTGTGCCCACAATCCTGGGCGCGTGGCTTGGCGGGTTCGTCTACACGCCCGCGCTTGCGGTGCTGTTCCTGGCGCTCGGCGTCGGCGGAATCGCGCAGGTGACACGGCAGATCCTTCGACAGACCACCGGCGCCGCCGGCCTGAGCGGCTACCTGCGACAAGGCCCCGCGATGGCAGGGCTCGCGCTGGGCGTCGCGATCATGTACGTTACCGGCCTGATCGTGGGATGAGTCGCTTTGGCGTGCTGGCGTGTGCGGCGAGTGTCGTTGCAGCAGCAGCAGCAGCAGCCGGATGTGGCCGCACGGGCCCTCGCGAGGTGTTGATTGTCGCGCGCGGCATGACGTTTACGCGGCCCTCCGACCCGGCCACGGCAAATCCGGTGATTCGGCTCGAGGCTGGCGACCAGGTCAAACTCACGCTCACAAACGACGCGCCAGGTTTGATGCACGATTTCCGGATTCCGGCGTGGAAGGTTCATACCGAGCAGATTCGGGCGGGCGATTCGACGTCGGTCACCTTCACAGTGCCCGCCGCGGGCGGACGCGTGGAGTATCTCTGCGGCCCGCACTCCACCATGATGCACGGCCTCATCGAGGTGACCGCGCACTAGTGCAGCGCGCCGAGTGAATCAGAACCGGCCGCTCCGTTCTCGCGGCCTGTGGATCGGCGCGGAAGGTTGCGGTGCCTCGCATTGATTCGGCGTATACAGTCCACCTACGTGAGCGATCTCGACTCCGCGTTCGACTCGCCGGAAGCGAAACAGCGCTACGTCCGTCGCCTGTTCGCCACCATTGCCGATCGCTACGACTTCATCACTGTGGTGCTCTCGTACGGCCAGGACCGGCGCTGGAAGCGGCGGCTCGTCGATTGTGCCCAGGTCTCGCATCGCGATCGGGTGATCGATCTCGCGTGCGGAACCGGAGACATCGCGCTCGAATCGGCGGCGCGCGGCGCCGCGGTGGTCGGGATCGACGTGACGCCGCGCATGGTGGAGATTGCGCGCGCCAAAGCTCGCGCGAGCGACGACGGCCGCCGGCCGATGCCGGCGTTTCTCGTCGGCGACATGATGTCGCTGCCGCTGGGCGACGCGAGCGTGGACGTCGTGACGACCGGCTACGGCCTGCGCAACGTGCCGGTGCTCGAACAGGCGCTGGACGAGATCGCGCGCGTCCTCAGACCCGGCGGCCGGTTTCTTTCACTCGATTTCAACCGCCCGAGCGCGGCCATCGTCCGTCGGGCGTATGTCGCGTATCTCAGCCTGGTGGGTTCGGCGCTCGGCCGCGTGCTGCACGGTGATCCCGACACCTACCGCTACATCCCGCAGTCGATTCTTCGCTACCCGGGCGCCGACGGCATCACGAGCGAGTTGGAGAAGCGCGGCTTCGATGAGGTCGAGGCCATGCGGCTGCTCGGCGGCCTGATGACGCTGCACGTGGCGCGCAAGCGTCCCGCGCGCGACCTGCGCGCTAGTCAAGCCAGGGCTTGACGTGGTCGAGCAGCGCATCGACGACGTCGTCTTCGCTGATGTCGGCGAGCGGCGAGCCTTCCTTCAGCAGCCGCTCGGTCCGAAGCACGCGGCTCCCGCGCGATTGCACGGTAATCAACAGCGGCTGCGGTGGATCGAGCGTGGAATCGAGCTCGAGCTCGATCACGTCGTCGCGCTTCCTGTCGGCGACGAGACGGACGCCTCCCGAAGGCGTCGTCACCTCGAACAGGATGCCCTCGGCGCGCAGGACGTTGGCCATGGCGCGAAACGCCGGAATCGCCCGCTCCTCGAGGAGCAGCTCGTATTCGCGTGCGGCGGCCGACGCCCGCTCGCGCCGCGTGGCGCTCGCGCGCCGGGCGGCATCGATGGCGCTGCGCAAGCGTTTGCGTAGGTATCCTGCGTCAATCACATCAAATCACTCCAGCCGTTTCGAGCGCGACAATCTCCTGCCGATCGTATCCGAGCTCGGTGAGAATCGCCTCGCGGTGCTGTCCGAGCGTCGGCGGCGGTGTCCGGATCGCGGGCGGCGTCTCCGAGAGCTTGATCGGCGAGCCGATCACGTTCATCGGCCCGACCGTCGGGTGGTGCAGCTCGGCGACCATCGCGCGGTCTTTCAGCTGCGGATCGGTGAGAACTTCCGCGACGTCGCGAACCGAGCCGCACGGAATGCCGGCGGCCATCAGCATGTCGAGCCACTCGCTGCGAGTACGACGGCGAAAGGCCTCATCCAGCAGCGGCCTGAGCACTGCGTAGTGCTCGACGCGCCCGCGATTGGTGGCGAATCGATTGTCGGCTCCAAGATCGGTGCGTCCGACGGCCTCGCACAGCCGGAGCCAGATCGAATCGTTGCCCACGGCGATGACGATCTCGCCGTCTGATGTGTTGAACACTTCGTAAGGGACGATCGTCGGGTGGCGGTTGCCGAGGCGGCGCGGCGTTTCGCCGGTCGCGAAGTAGTTGCCTGCCTGGTAGGTGAGGAGCGCGGCCGTGGCGTCGAGCATGCCAATGTCGACGAGCTGTCCTTCGCCGGTCCGCTCGCGCGAGTAGAGCGCGGCCACGACGCCATGGGCCGCGAACATGCCCGCGACGATGTCTGAGATGGCGACGCCAAGCCGATAGGACGGACCGTCGGCGGCGCCGGTCACGCTCATCAGGCCGCCCTCGGCCTGAATCACCGCGTCGTAGCCCGCCTCGTCACGCCGCGGGCCCGTATGGCCGTAGCCGGAAATAGAGCAATAGACGAGACGTGGATGGCGCGTGCGAAGACTCGGTCCGTCGAGCCCCACGCCGGTGAGCGTGCCGGGCCGGAAGTTTTCGACCATCACGTCGACGCGCGGGAGCAGCGCGTCCAGAATTCGCCGCCCTTCGTCGCGCTTGAAGTCGAGCGTCAGGCTCTCCTTGTTCCGGTTGATACTCAGGAAATAGGCGCTCTCCTCGCCGATGAACGGCGGTCCCCAGTGGCGCGTGTCGTCTCCGCGCACCGGGTGTTCCACCTTGATCACGCGCGCGCCGAGATCCGCGAGGATCATCGTGCAATAGGGTCCGGAGAGCACGCGCGTGAAGTCGAGCACCGTGACGCCGTCGAGGGGTCCTGCCACGTGAGTATTCTATCGGGGTGGACATCATCGTTTACAGCGGCAGCCATTGACGCGCCTGCGACCAGGTGAAAGAGTTTCTTTCACGCGCCGGCCAGACATTCACAGTGCGTCTCGTCGACGAAGACGATACCGCCTACGACGAGCTGCTGAAGCTCGGATATCGATCGGTTCCGGTGACAGTCATCGGCGCCGCGATCGTGCAGGGCTTCGATCGGGCGCGTCTTACTAAGGCGCTCGAAGCCTCCAGCTGATATTGGAGATGTCGCTGAGCAGCGCGTACGCTGTCTGCGTCAACGTGCTCGTGCGCTGCACGATGCCGATGTCTCCCAGCAGATCGGTGTGCAGGTAGAGCGCGTTCTCCAGACCTCCAAGCGACGCGAGCGGGTCTCCCGCGTCGAGGAGCTCCGGCTCCACTCGTGCCTCCAGGTGCCGCCCGTGCCGCGACGCCGATGCGACGAGCCGCACACGGCGTCCCTGCGCCACTGCCTCCGCGGCTTCGCGAGAGGAAATCTCGCGGATGCCGCTGCGGACCACGTCGTGAGGCGTGATTGCCCCGCCCATCAGCACGTTGACGAGCGCCGCGGTCTTGGCGGCGGCGTCCCACCCGTCGACGTCGAGCGAGGGATCGGCCTCGGCAATTCCGCGCGACTGCATGTCGGCCATTGCCGTCTCGAATGGCACTCCTCGTTCCAGCTCGGTCAACAGATAGTTGCAGGTGGTGTTGATGATGCCGCGGAATCCCTCGACGAACACCGCCGGCATCGTTTCGCGCACCAGGTTGAAGACCGGCACGCCGTCCATCACCGCGCCTTCGAAGAGAAACAGCCGATCGACCGAGTCGGCGAGGCGATCGAGCTCGTCATAGGCGAACGCGACCGGTCCCTTGTTGGCCGTCACGACGTGCGCGAGCCCCTCGAGCGACGCGCGGACGTGGGCGATGGCCGGCTCCCCCCGATCGACGTCGAGGATGGTGGTCTCGACCACGACCACGCGCCCCTCGGCGCACTCGTCCGAGAGCGCGTCGGTCAGCTGCCGGACGAAATCGATCCCGCTTCGCGCGTGTGCATCGGCGTCGAGCCGCTCGAGCGACTGTCTCGACTCGACGATCGCGAGCGCCCGCGCGCAATCGACGCCGTCTGCGTCGAGCACGCTGCCGTGCCGGCGTGTGGAAACACCGACCAGCTTCCAGTTGAAGTCGAGCCGATCCGCGGCCTCGTCGAGCAGCCGCACGAACCGGCGTGCCACGTTGCCGAATCCGACGAGAGCCAGCGAGATCTCGGGTTCGCGCATCGTGGGGCCGGGCTCACCGGCTCGCGCCGGTGGTGTCGGGGACAGTGCGGAGAAGCTGGTGCAGCCGATCGAGCCCGGCGCGAAGGTATTCCGGCCGCTCACCGTAGCCGATGCGGAGGTAGCCATCCATGCCGAAGTGATCGCCCGGTACGATCAACACGCTCTTCTCTCGGCGCAAACGCGTCACCAGCTCCGTTGAGTTGATCGCGTAGTTATAGCGCGTGTAGAAGATCGCTCCGGCTTCGGGACGAATCCAGGAAAAGCCGGGGTCGTGCGCGCGCAGCCATTGCTCGATCAGCGGAAGGTTCTCCCGCATGATCGCGCGCGTGCGCGCCAGCACACGCGGACGATGTTCGACAGAGAGCGCCGCACGGGCCATGCAATCGCTCAGCGCGCCAGGAGCGATCGTGGTGTAGTCGTGATAGCTCCAGGTCGACTCGATGAACGGCGGCGGCGCCAGGATCCAGCCGATGCGCAAGCCGGGCAGGCCGTAAGCCTTGGACAGCCCGGCGGTGACGATGACGCGCTCGTAGCGGCCCCACATCGAGGGCGACTCCTGATCGTCGAGCTCCGCCCCGCGGTAGACCTCGTCCGACAGCACCCAGCAGCCGACACTCTCCGCGACCGATGCGATCTCATCGAGCTCGCTCGCCGTCAGGCGCGCCCCCGTCGGGTTGTTCGGCGTGCAGATGATGATCAGACGGGTGCGATCGGAAATGATGCGCCTCAGCGCGTCGATATCTGGCCGCCAGCGGCCGGTCTCGAAGTCCTCGATGAGCGGCCACTCGCGAATCGTCGCGCCGAAAGCGCGGGCGAGGCCATAGGTCTGCATGTAGTTGGGCACCAGCAGCGCCACTTCGTCGCCCGGCTCGACCAGCCGCCAGACGACGATGTAGTTGGCTTCGGAGCCGCCGTTGGTCACCTGGAGGTGATCGATTGAGACGTCCGGATAGAGCGTCGCAATGCGCGATCGCAGCTCGATAGTGCCGTTCGACTGGGTGTAGACCAGCGGCTGATCGAGAAGCGCGTCGGCTTCGTCTCCCAGGAGCTCGCGCGGCGTGAGCGGATGGACGCCGCTCTCCGACAAGTTGTAGTCGACGAGGTTCTCCCACGTCGACTGCATGCGCTCCATCGCGAACTGTTCGACTCTCATGCCGGGCAGTATACTTTCGACGAGTTGGTCAGGGAACGCCGAGACGCAGCGGCTCCGGTGGCGTCCTTTCGCTCGCAATCCGCGTCTTAACCTTGAAAGGACCCGCTCTCATGAAACAGCTCGTGTTGGCCGCGGCGCTGCTCGCGTGCACGCCGCTCGCGCTTATGGCCCAAACCGCCGCTCCGAATGAGCCGCTCGTCGTGATGTCCGGCGAAGGCCTCGTCAAGGCCGCGCCCGATCAGGCGTGGGTCACGCTGGCGGTGGAGAGCCGCTCGAAGAATCCCAAAGAGGCGCAGCAACAGAACGCCACGGTGATGTCTGCGGTGCAGCAGAAGCTCGTCGCCACCGGCATTCCCAAGGACGTGATCCGGACGCTCTCGTACGATCTTCAGCTCGAAAGCGACTGGGTCAACGGACGGCAGGTGCCGCGCGGATACGTCGCACGCAATCTGGTCGAAGTGCGGCTCGACGACATCGCGCGCGTCGGCGAAGTCATCGATCTCGCCGTCACCAGCGGGGTCAACTCCGTACACGGCGTCCGCTTCGACCTGAAGAACCGCGAGGCGATGGAGCGCGAGGCCCTGAAGCGCGCCACCGCCGACGCGCGGGCGCGCGCCGAAGCGGCCGCCGCGGGCGCCGGCCGCGCCATCGATCGCGTCATCCGCATCGAGGAGCCGGGCAACCGGCCGTATCCGCCGCCCGTGCCGATGATGGCGAGACAGGCGATGGCGGCCGAGGAGCGCGCGCAGACGCCAATCGTCGCGGGCGAAATCGAGATCCGGGCGAACGTCGATCGTCACCGCCACGCTCAAGTAGCGCTCACGCGCTTTCGAGCATCGACAGGCTGCGCCACAGATACCAGGCGGCCACCGATCGGTACGGCCGCCAGGGTTCGGCGATCTTCATCAGTCGATCGCGCGACGGGCGCTGGCGCAGGCCGTACGCCTTCTGCACCGCCTTGACCAGTCCGAGATCGTCAGCCGGAAAGACGTCCATCCGGCCCAGTCGGAAGACGAGAAAGACCTCCGCGGTCCAGCGGCCGATCCCCTTCACCGCCGTCAGCGTCTCGAGCACGTCGTCGTCCGCCCGTGCATGAAGCGTGTCGAGCGGGAGGCGGTTGTCGACGACCCGAGCCGCCAGATCCTGCAGGAACGCCACCTTTGGCCGGCTGAAGCCGGCGGCACGAATCGCGTCGGGGCTCATCGCTGTCAGCCGCGCGGGATCGGGCACACGCTCCGGGGGAAAGAGTTCGCAGAAGCGCTTGAAGATCGTGTCGGCCGCTTTGACCGAGAGCTGCTGCGAGGCGATGGCGTATGCGAGCGCAACGAATGGTGGCTGATGAGGTTGATCGCCGAGCCGGCAAGCCCCGACTTTCTTGATGATGGCGCCGAGTCGGGGATCGTGACGCATCAGGTGGCGCCTCGCTTTCGTGTAATCAGGCATAAAGCGTCAGCATCTTAGAGAATACCCGACCGCATCAGTCGGAAATCTCTTGATCCCCGGTGAGTCAGCCGGTCTAAACTTGGACTTTTCCAGTCGGATATGGGTCCTTTCGCAGCCTGCGCAGAAACTCAAGGGGCGTCGATCCTTGACCTCATCGGCAAAACGCCGCTCGTGCGACTTGCCCGCATCGAGGAGGATCTGCCCGGCGTCACGCTTTACGCCAAGGCCGAATGGAAGAATCCCGGCGGTTCCGTGAAGGACCGTCCGGCGCAGCGCATGATCTGCGAGGGTCTGCGCCGGCAGGAGCTCACGCCGGGGCGCCGCATCCTCGACGCGACTTCGGGCAACACCGGGATCGCCTACGCGATGATCGGCGCCGCGCTCGGCTACGGCGTCACGCTGTGCGTGCCCGAGAACGTCACGCCCGAACGCAAACGGATTCTCAACGCGTACGGGGCCGAGTTGATCCTCACCGACCCGCTCGAGGGCTCGGACGGGGCCATTCGCGAAGCAAAGCGCTGCTTCGCCGCCGATCCGGATCGCTATTTCTATCCCGATCAATACAACAACGCGTTCAACTGGCGGGCGCACTACGACACGACGGCGCCCGAGATCTGGGAACAGACCGAAGGCCGTGTCACGCACTTCGTGGCCGGTCTGGGTACGAGCGGCACTTTTGTTGGCACAGCGCGACGCCTGCGCGAACTCAATGAGCGGATTGTGTTGCTCTCGGTGCAGCCCGATTCCCCCTTTCACGGTCTCGAGGGTCTCAAGCACATGGAGTCGGCGATTGTGCCGGGCATCTACGACCCGGCGGTAGCCGACGCGGATCTGCGGGTGAGCACCGAAGCCGCCCACGAGATGACCCGCCGGCTTGCGCGCGCGGAGGGATTGCTGGTCGGTATTTCGAGCGGCGGCAACCTGGCGGCTGCGCTGCGTTTCATTCGTGACCAACGTCAGGCGGAGGGCTCAACCGTGGTTGTCATTTTCCCTGATGGCGGCGAGCGGTACCTGTCCGAAGTGTTCTGGGAACAGAGTTAGATGGCAATCGCGCTACCCCGAGGCGTCATCGACGCGATTCACGCACACGGTCGCGAGACCTACCCCAATGAGTGCTGCGGCGCGCTGATCGGCCGCGACGGCGTCGTTCGCGAGACGCTGGCGCTGCCGAACACAACCGAAGAGGGCCCGCGGCGGCGGTTTCTCGTGCGCCCGTCCGACTATCGCGCCGCGGAGGCTCGCGCCGGCGAAATCCAGCAGGAGCTGCTCGGCTTTTACCATTCGCACCCGGATCATCCCGCGCGTCCATCGCAGTACGACCTCGATCACGCGTGGCCGTTTTTTTCTTACGTAATCGTGTCCGTGCTCGCGGGCGCCGCGGCCGACCTGCGGTCCTGGCGGCTGCGGGAGGACCGGTCGCAATTCGATGAAGAGGCCATCGATGCCAGTCAAAGTGCACATCCCGACGCCGCTCCGCCCGTTCACCGATAAGCTCGACGTCGTCGAGCTCGACGGTGCCACGATCGGAGAGCTGCTACGCAACCTGACCGGCCGGTTCGGCGGCCTGAAGCAGCATCTCTACTCGGAAGACGGCAAGCTCCGAAGCTTTGTCAACGTCTACGTCAACGACGAAGACATCCGCTATCTCCAGAAGGATCAAACGCCGGTCAAAGCCGGCGATACGGTCAGCATCATTCCGTCGGTGGCTGGTGGAGCGCCGACAGGGGCGCCGCAGGCGCCCGCCACGCTGCCGCAGCTGTCGTCGGACGAAGTCAAGCGCTACAGCCGGCATTTGATTCTTCCCGAAGTGGGAATGGACGGCCAGCGCGCCCTCAAGGCGGCGAAGGTGCTTTGCATCGGCGCGGGCGGGCTGGGATCTCCCGGCGGCGATGTATCTCGCGGCCGCCGGAGTCGGTACGCTCGGCATCGTCGATTTCGACGTCGTCGACGTCAGCAATCTGCAGCGGCAGCTTCTGCACACGACGCAAGACGTCGGACGCGGCAAGCTGGAATCGGCGAGGGATCACCTGCACGCGCTCAATCCGAACGTTCACCTCGAAACATACGAGACGACCTTGAGCTCGGAGAACGCGCTCGAGCTGTTCGAGCCGTACGACGTGATCCTCGACGGCACCGACAATTTCCCGACGCGTTATCTCGTCAACGACGCGTGCGTCCTCCTCGGCAAGCCGAATGCCTACGGCAGCATTTTCAGGTTCGAGGGCCAGGCTTCCGTTTTCGGCGCGAAGGACGGTCCGTGCTATCGCTGCCTGTATCCGGAGCCGCCGCCGCCCGGGCTCGTTCCGAGCTGCGCGGAAGGCGGAGTGCTCGGCGTGCTGCCGGGAATCATCGGCACGATCCAGGCAACCGAAACGATCAAGCTGATTCTCGGCAAGGGCGAGCCGCTCATCGGGCGATTCCTGATCTTCGACGCGCTCAGGATGAAATTCCGTGAGATGCGCCTGCGCAAGGACCCGGATTGCCCGGTGTGCGGGACCCATCCGACGGTCACAGCGCTCATCGACTACGAACAATTCTGCGGCGTTGCGCCGCATCAGCAGGCGGAGAGTCAGGTGATCACAGACGACATGACGCCGCGTGAGCTCAAAGAGCGGCTCGATCGTGGCGAGCCCATCGTGATTGTCGACGTACGTGAGCCGCAGGAGTACCAGATCAACCGGATCGATGGCTCGCAGCTGATTCCGCTGGGCGAACTGCCGCAGCGCTACGAAGAGCTCGACCGCGACGCGGCCATCGTGTGCCAGTGCAAATCGGGGATGCGAAGCGCCAAGGCGACGGCTTTCCTTAGGGGCATCGGATTCAAGAACGTCCGGAACTTGGCGGGCGGCATTCTGGGCTGGATCGACCAGGTCGATCCTTCGCAGCCGAAGTATTAGCTCCAGGGCCTGTTGAGCTGGCCGGGAGCGGCGCGGGCCGAAAAACTCGGGTGAAGACGGCACTCGCCCTACCGGAGCGACTGGCCGTAAGTTAAAATAGGACTGACAAGGTCGGATTTCCGGACGCACCATGCTGAGGCTTTCAAAAAAGGCGGACTACGCGCTCATGGCGATGAAACACCTTGCCATGCGGCCGGACAGCGCTTCGGCAAGCGCCCGTGAGATTGCCGAGGCGTACGACATCCCGCTGGAGCTCCTTGCCAAGGTTCTGCAGCGCCTCGTGCGCGCCCGGCTCCTGGTGTCGGTACAAGGGACGCGCGGTGGCTATCGGCTGGGCCGGCCGCCGCAGAAGATTCCGGTGGCGGAAGTCATCCAGAGTGTCGATGGTCCGGTGACGGTCACCGCGTGCTCGCCCGACGACCACAACTGCGACCAGTTCAACAAATGCAGCATCCGCGATCCGCTCTGGAAGATCCGCGGCCGGATTGTCGAAGCGCTCAACACCGTCTCGGTCGCCGAACTGGCGACGGAGGAGGCGCCGGCGCCGGAACCGGCGCGCGTCGTCTCGCGCATGACGTTTGTAATGCCCAATGACTGACCGACGCTTCGTCTATCTCGATCACCACGCAACCACTCCGGTGGACCCCACGGTCCTCGCGGAGATGCTGCCGTGGTTCAGCGAGAAGTTCGGCAATGCGGCGAGCCGTCAATATCGTCTTCGGCTGGGAAGCGCTCGAAGCGGTCGATCGCGCACGCGCGCAGGTGGCGTCGCTCATCGGCGCCGACGCGAAGGAAATCGTGTTCACCAGCGGCGCCACCGAGTCGAACAACCTCGCGCTGAAAGGCCTTGCGGCCGCGGCACGCGAGCGCAAGCACAAGGCGGATCGCCATCATTTCGTCACGGCAGTGACCGAGCACAAGTCGGTGATCGATGCGTTCAAGCACCTCGAGCACGACGGCTATGACGTCACGTATCTCCCGGTCGGCGCCGATGGTCTGCTGGATCTCGATCGCCTGCGCGACGCGGTGACCCCGAGCACGATTGCGGTGAGCGTGATGGCGGCGAACAACGAGATCGGCGTGCTCGCGCAGCTCACGGAGATTGCGGCAATCGCTCATGAGAAAGGCGCGCTGCTGCACACCGACGCGGTGCAGGCGGCGGGCAAGGTGGCGTTCGATGTCGACGCGCTCGACGTCGATCTCGCGTCGTTGACGGCGCACAAGCTGTACGGCCCGAAGGGTATTGGCGCGCTCTATGTTCGCCGCCGTCCGCGACGCATCGAGCTGAGGCCGCTTCTCGATGGCGGCGGCCACGAGCGGGGCATGCGTTCCGGCACCCTCAACGTTCCCGGCATCGTTGGCTTCGGTGCCGCCGCCGCAATCGCGTGTGATGTTCGCGTCGAGGAAGCGAAGCGGATGCAGGCGCTGCGCAACCGCCTGCTCGAGGGTCTGCGGTCGCAGGTGAGCGACATGGTCGTCAATGGGTCGATGACGGCGCGGCTGCCCGGCAATCTCAACGTGAGCTTCGGCGGCGTGGACGGCGAACCGCTGCTGGTGAGCTTGTGCGACGACCTGGGTGTGTCATCGGGCGCAGCCTGCACGGCGGCCGAGCCGTCGCACGTGCTCAAGGCGCTCGGCCGGAGCACCAATCTGGCGCTGGCTTCGCTGCGCTTTGGCATCGGCCGGTGGACGACAGAAGAGGACGTCGATTTCGCCGTCAGCAGGGTCGCCGAGGTGGTGACGCGGCTGCGCGCGATGTCGCCGGTCTGACGTGCAGTACTCGGCAGCGGTGCTCGACCGGGTCCGCGCGCCGAAGTTCGCGGGCGCGCTGCCGCGCGACGAAGTCAGCGTCGGGACGGGAGAAGCGGGCTCGCTGGATGAGGGGACGATGGCCCGCATCCAAATTCGGATCGGCGCGAAGAACCGCATCAGCGACGCGGTGTTCAAGGTGTACGGGTGCAGTGCCGCGATCGCGAGCGCCAGCCTTGTCGCCGAGCGGCTCCAGGGCGCCTCGATCGACGAGGCGCGCGACATCGAGCCGATGAGTATCGTCGCCGAGTTGCAGCTGCCCATCGAACGTGCGCATGTGGCCGGACTTGCCGTGCGCGCAGCCCATGCGGCGATCGAGGATTGGGACAGGAAGCAGACGACGTGACGGGTAGACGCATGATTGAGATTTCTGACAGCGCCGCGCGGGTGATCACGCGGCAATTAGAGAAGCAGGGGCTGACCGGCGGCGGCTTGCGCGTGGCGGTCAAGGCGGGCGGATGCTCGGGCTTCAGCTACGTGTTCCAGTGGGACGGTGCCGCGCGCGCCAGCGATCTCGTCTTCGAGGCGTCCAGCGGCGCGAAGGTCTTCATCGATCCGCGCAGCTACAAGCTCCTGGATGGCACGGTGCTCGATTTCGACGAGGACAATCTGATGGCGACGAGCTTCACGCTGAAGAACCCGCATGCGAAGAGCACATGCGGCTGCGGCGAGTCGTTCTCGGCATGAACGCAGGAACGTTTTTTGCGAACTATGGCGCGGACCTTTAGGTCCGCGAGGAATCATGAGCACATCAACTGAAGTCATCGAGCAACTCGCCAACACCGAATACAAGTACGGATTCGTCACCGACGTCGAGCAGGAAATCGCCCCGAAGGGTCTCAACGAAGACGTGATCCGGATGATTTCCGCCAAGAAGGACGAGCCCGAGTGGCTGCTCGACTGGCGGCTCAAGGCGCATCGCGTGTGGCTCAAGATGACCGAGCCCACCTGGCAGAACGTCAAGTACGACGCGATCGATTACCAGGCGATCAGCTACTACGCGGCGCCCAAGCCGAAGAAGCAGTTGAACAGCATGGACGAGGTCGATCCGGAAGTCCGTGCGACCTTCGAGAAGCTCGGCATCCCGCTCGTCGAGCAGCAGATGCTCGCCGGCGTGGCGGTGGATGCGGTGTTCGACTCGGTGTCGGTCGCCACCACGTTCCGCGAGAAGCTGGCCAAGCTCGGCATCATCTTCTGCTCGTTCTCGGAAGCGGTGCGCGAGCATCCCGAGCTCGTGAAGCAGTATCTCGGCTCGGTCGTCCCGCATACCGACAACTTCTTCGCCGCGCTCAACGCGGCGGTGTTCAGCGACGGCAGCTTCGTCTACGTCCCGAAGGGCGTGCGCTGTCCGATGGAGCTCTCGACCTACTTCCGGATCAACGCCAAGGACACAGGTCAGTTCGAGCGCACGCTGATCGTCTGCGAGGAAGGCGCAACCGTGAGCTATCTGGAGGGCTGCACCGCGCCGAAGCGCGACGAGAACCAGCTGCACGCCGCCGTCGTGGAGCTCGTGGCGCTGGATAACGCGACGATCAAGTATTCGACCGTCCAGAACTGGTATCCCGGCGACAAGCAGGGCAAGGGCGGCATCTACAACTTCGTGACCAAGCGCGGGCTGTGCAAGGGCCGGCGCTCCAAGATCACCTGGACGCAGGTCGAAACCGGCTCCGCGATCACCTGGAAGTATCCGAGCTGCATCCTGCAGGGCGACGACGCGGTGGGCGAGTTCTACTCGGTCGCCGTCACCAACAACTTCCAGCAGGCCGATACCGGCACGAAGATGATTCACCTCGGCAAGAACACGCGCAGCACCATCGTCTCGAAGGGGATCTCCGCCGGCCGCGGCCAGAACACCTATCGCGGCGCGGTCAAGATCGGCAAGAACGCGGCGCACGCGCGCAATTACTCGCAGTGCGACTCGCTGCTCATCGGCGATCGCTGCGGCGCGCACACTTTTCCGTATCTCGAGATCAAGAACACCTCCGCCAGCGTCGAGCACGAGGCTTCGACCTCGAAGATCGGCGAGGACCAGATTTTCTACTGCGAGCAGCGCGGCATCTCGAAGGAAGACGCCATCAACATGATCGTGAGCGGCTTCTGCAAGGAAGTCTTCCGCGAGCTGCCGATGGAGTTTGCCGTCGAGGCGCAGAAGCTCTTGGGTATTTCATTGGAAGGATCGGTTGGCTAAATGGCACTTCTCGAAGTCCGGAATCTTCAGGTACGGGCGGAGGACAAGCAGATCCTCCGCGGCGTCAGTCTCACGGTGGACAGCGGCGAAGTGCACGCCATCATGGGGCCCAACGGCTCCGGCAAGAGCACGCTGGCGCGGGCGCTGGCCGGTCATCCCGGCTACGAAGTGACGAGCGGCGAGGTGTTGTACGGCGGGCGCGACCTGCTCGACATGGATCCCGACGAGCGCGCGCGCGAAGGCTTGTTCATGGCGTTTCAGTATCCGGTCGAGATTCCCGGCGTCAATAACGCCTACTTCCTCAAGGCCGCCGTCAACGCGCGCCGCAAGCATCAAGGGCTGGAGGAGCTCGACGCGATCGACTTCATGGCGATGATTCGCGCCAGGGCGAAGGAGCTGCAGGTGGACGAAGCCATGCTGCAGCGCTCGGTCAACGAAGGCTTCTCTGGCGGCGAGAAGAAGCGGAACGAGATCTTCCACATGGCGGTGCTCGAGCCGACGCTCGCCATCCTCGACGAGACCGACTCGGGCCTCGACATCGATGCGCTCAAGATCGTCGCCCACGGCGTCAACGCCATGCGTAGCCCCGACCGCGCCTTCATCGTCGTCACGCACTATCAGCGGCTGCTCAACTACATCGTGCCCGACTTCGTACACGTGCTCAGCGACGGCATGCTGGTGCGATCCGGCGGCCGTGAGCTGGCGCTGGAGCTGGAAGAGAAGGGCTACTCGTGGCTCGAAACCGCGGAGGCGAGGTCCTAAGCCGATGTCTTCCGTTGCGGAACGCCAGGAGACGTACCTCGCCGAACACGGCAAGTTCATGAAGAGCCGCGGCGCCGCGGCACCCGCCTGGCTGCGCGAGCTGCGCGAGCGGGGCGCTTCACGGTTTGCCGCGCTCGGCTTTCCGACGGTGCGGCAGGAGGAGTGGCGCTTTACCAACGTCGCGCCAATCGCAGAGACGCCGTTCAAGCTCGCGGAGAAGGAGCCGACCAATGCGGCGGAGCTCGTCGCCCGCGTGTCGATTCCCGACGCGGCGGCGCGCGTCGTGATCCTGAACGGGCATTACTCCCCGGAGTTGTCGCATACGAAGAAACTCCCGGGTGGTGTTTTCGCGGGCAGTCTCGCCGAGGCGATCGCGAAGAACCGGCCCGAAGTGGCGCATCTGGGCCAGGCGCCCTGGGAGAAGGCGCCCTTTGCCGCGCTCAACACCGCGTTTCTCGACGATGGCGCCCTCGTCGTCATTCCGGCCCGAGTCGTGCTTCCCGATCCAATTCAGATCGTCGTGCTCAACGGCGGCGCCGGCAAGAGCATGGCGCATCCGCGCACGCTGATCGTCGCCGGCTCGGCGAGCGAGGCGCAGATCGCGCACACGTTTCTCGGCGCCCCCGGCGAGCTGCACTTCACCAACGCCGTGACCGAAGTGTCGGTCGGCGACGGCGCCACGCTCGACGTCTATACCGATCAGCGCGAGAACGACGCCGCGTACCATATCGCCACGACGCATGCGCAAGTGGAGCGCGCGGCGACGTTCCGGACGCGCACGATTACGCTCGGCGGCAAACTGCTGCGCAACGACACGACTGCGCTACTTGCCGGCGAGGGCGCGCACAGCACGATCGACGGCTGTTATCTCGTGGACGGCGATCGCCTGATCGACAATCACACGACCATCGACCACGCGACGGCGCACTGCACCAGCCACGAGCTCTACAAGGGCATCCTCGACGGCAAGGCGCGCGCGGTGTTCAACGGCCGCATCATCGTCAGGCTCGATGCACAGAAGACCGATTCGAAGCAGACCAACCGCGCGTTGCTGCTCTCGGACCAGGCGCAGGTCAATTCCAATCCCCAGCTCGAGATCTTTGCCGACGACGTGAAGTGCACGCACGGGGCGGCGATTGGGCAGCTGGATGAGGAAGCGCTGTTCTATCTACGGGCGCGCGGCCTGACACCGCGTGACGCCCGCGACCTGCTCATCCACGCGTACGCCGGAGAAGTGCTCGAAGGCATCCGCATCCAGCATCTGAAAAATCAGCTTTTGCGCGAGCTGTTCGTGCAGCTCGAGCGCGATCTGGCGGACCATGAGCACGCATAGAGCTTTGGGTGCCGCGTCGGCGGTCGCCGCCGTCGGCGCATTCGACGTCCAGCGCGTACGCGCCGATTTTCCGATTCTGCGCGAGCGGGTACACGGCAAGCCGCTCGTCTACCTGGACAGCGCCAATACCAGCCAGAAGCCCGAAGCGGTGATTCGGGCGTTGAACGATTACTACCGGCAGTCAAACGCGAACATCCATCGGGCCACGCATCTTCTGAGCGAGCGCGCGACGGCGCTGTACGAAGGGGCGCGCGCCCGGGCGGCGGTCTTCATCAACGCTCCCGATCCGCATTCGATCGTGCTCACCAAGGGCACGACGGACGGCATCAACCTCGTGGCGCAAAGCTACGGCCGTTCGCGCCTGCGCGCCGGCGACGAGGTCCTGATCACCTGGCTGGAGCACCACTCGAACATCGTTCCCTGGCAGCTGGTGTGCGAGCAGACGGGCGCGACGCTCAAGGTGGCGCCGATCGACGAGCGCGGCGAGATCGAGCTCGACGCCTTCGCTCGGTTGCTGTCGCCGCGCACGAAGATCGTCGCGCTCAGCCATGTGTCGAATGCGCTGGGCACCATCAATCCGATCGGTCCGATGATCACGCAGGCGCACGCCCACGGCGCGGTCGTGCTGATCGACGGCGCGCAGGCGGTGCCGCACCTCGTGGTCGACGTGCAGGCGCTCGATTGCGACTTTTACGTGTTCTCGAGCCACAAGATGTTCGGTCCGACCGGCACCGGCGTGCTGTACGGCCGGCCGTCCCTCCTGGCGGCGATGCCGCCGTACCAGGGCGGCGGCGACATGATTGCGTCGGTGACGTTCGAGAAGACGCAGTACAACCAGGTGCCCTACAAGTTCGAAGCGGGTACTCCCAACATCGCGGGCGTTGCCGGCTTCGGCGCGGCCATCGACTACTTGCGCGCGATCGACAGGGACGCGGCGCTCGCGCACGAGGACGCGGTGCTCGAGTATGCGACGGCGCGGGTTCGGGAAATCTCCGGGGTCCGCATCATCGGCGAAGCGCGTCGCAAAACCGGCGTCCTGTCGTTTCTGATGGAAGGCGTGCACCCGCACGACGCCGGCACCATTCTCGACCGCGAGGGCGTGGCGGTGCGCACCGGACAGCACTGCGCACAGCCAGTCATGGATCGCTACGGCATCACGGCGACGATTCGGGCCTCGCTCGGCATCTACAACACGCACGACGACATCGATGCGCTCGTCCGCGGCCTCAGGCGCGTGCGCGAGGTGTTTGGCTGATGTCGGATCTCACAGATCTCTACCAGGAGGTCATCCTCGACCACAATCGCCGGCCGAGGAACTTCCGCGCAATCGACGATGCGAGCCGGACGCAGGAGGGCTACAACCCGCTCTGCGGCGACCGTTTGACTCTCTATCTCAAGCTCGACGGCAACCTGATCGCCGACGTTGCGTTTCAGGGCATCGGCTGCGCCATCTCGAAGGCGTCAGCGTCGCTGATGACCGACGCACTCAAGGGCAAGACCATCGACGAGGCACGAGCGCTGTTCGATCGCTTTCACGGTATGGTCACTTCGTCGCCTGATATGCCTTCACCGGATCTGGGCAAGTTGTCGGTCCTGTCGGGAGTGCGTGAGTACCCAACGCGGATAAAGTGCGCCAGCCTGGCGTGGCATACGATGAAAGCGGCGGTCAGCGGCGAGGCGGAGGGGTCGGTTACGACAGAGTAGTGGCGGGGCTTCAGCGCGCGCGATAGCAGTAGCGGGGCTTCAGCGCCGCCGAAAGTGGAACACGGTGGATCCGAGATTTCTTCCCATGCACCCAGCTGGTCCCGTCGACAGCCCGGCGAACGAGTTCAGCGAGCCGATCGACGACATCGTCCCAGACCCGATCAAGATGGCCGAGCTTCGGCCGCTCGTGCTCGACGCCATTGCCACGGTCTACGATCCGGAGATCCCGGTCAACATCAAGGAGCTCGGGCTCATCTACGATGTCCTGGTAGATAAGGACGGGCGCGTCGGGATCCGGATGACGTTGACCGCGCCAGCCTGTCCCGCTGCGCAAACGCTCCCCGTCGAGGTCAAGAACAAGACCGCCGCCGTCCCGGGCGTCAGCGCGTCAAAAGTGGAAATCGTGTGGGAACCGCCGTGGGACAAGGAACGGATGTCCGAGGCCGCCAAGCTGGAATTGGGGTTGTGGTGACCGCCAGCGACAAACTCGTGGCATCCTTTTGGCGTCAGATTACGGTATGAAGCGCGTCGCCGCATTGGTCGTGGCTGCGGCTCTTGCTTTGCCGGTCGCCGGCCGGGCACAGGAGGCACAAACGCCTCAGGCGCCTGCGATTGATCCCGGCAAAATGGGCGTGTCGCTGGACCGCATTCGCCAGCAGCTGAGCGATTCGCGCGAAACCATCAGCAGCGACGGCACGCGGCTCACCGTACGTGTGGACGTCTTTGGTCAGGCGCCGCCCATCGATGTGGTCCCTCAGGATTTCTCGCTCACCTTCGGCCCGGTGCCCAACAGCGCCCCCACGCATCGCGAGCACATCGAGCAGGTCACGCCACAGGAGTTCCGCGCTCCAGCGGTCCCGATTTACGGCCTCGCGGTCTGGGCGGCTCAAAAGCTCAGCGACCGGAGCAAGAAGGCGCGCTGCGAAGAAGAAATCGCCAATTACCGCGCCCTGGTCATGCAGGGTATCGCCGTAGCCGCGCCGCGCTGCAGCCAGTAAGCTCTCCCTCGCATGAAGCTCATCGTCGTGGCGGCCACCGAGCTGGAGATCCCGCTCGTCAGGAGCGGCTCGCGTGGAGCGCACACGGTTGACGTCCTGGTCACCGGCGTCGGCATGGTCGCGACCGCCGCGCGCTGCGCGCGTACGCTCGCCCAGGGCCGGTACGATCTCGCGCTCAATTTCGGCGTCTGCGGCGCCTTCGATTCGTCGCTCGCGCCCGGCACGGTCGTGCATGTTGCCTCCGATCGTCTGTCCGAGCTCGGCGTCGAGGACGGCGATCGGTTCCTTCAGCTGCACGAAATCGGCCTGGCGAACGACGGCGTCATCGTCAATTCGGCGCCGCC
Organism: uncultured Acidobacteriota bacterium; assembly: GCA_963807105.1. Classification (GTDB taxonomy): domain Bacteria; phylum Acidobacteriota; class Vicinamibacteria; order Vicinamibacterales; family UBA2999; genus DASPWV01. The sequence goes on from CAWEAM010000006.1 coordinate 765,225, forward strand.
CGCCAATCTCGTGCTGAATGACCTGCCTCGGGTCAGCGGGATTACAGTGAACACCGTGCATGGCCGGGACAACAGCATCGCCGAGGTCGTGGCGCGTTTCGATCCGCAGGTCGAGAGCATGGAGGGGGCGGCGTTCGCCTACGCCTGCATGCTGAGCGCAGTGCCGTACGCACAGGTGCGCGCTGTCTCCAACACGATCGAGCGCCGCAATCGCGGCGCCTGGAAGCTCGATCTGGCGATCGAGCGCCTCAACCGGGTCGCGCTGCAGATCCTGGACACGCTATGACGCTGACGATCGGCTTCTCACCGTGTCCCAACGACTGCTTCATGTTCGACGCGATCGTCCATCGCCGCGTCGATCTCGAGGGTCTCGACTTCTCGCCGGTCATCGACGACGTCGAGGCGCTCAATCGCCGGGCGTTTGCGCGCGCCATCGACGTGACCAAGCTCAGTTATCACGCCTTTGCCCATTGCGCGGGCGAGTACGCGCTGCTCGACGCCGGCAGCGCGCTGGGCCGCGGGTGCGGGCCGCTGCTGATCGCGGCGCGCGCGATTCCGCGCGACGACGTCGCCGCCGGCAGACTGCGCATTGCCATACCCGGCGTCTACACCACGGCGAACTTCCTCCTCGGTCTTGCCTTTCCGTTGGCACGGCAGAAGACGCCGCTCGTGTTCTCCGAGATCGAAAGCGCCGTGCTCGACGGCCGGTTCGACGCCGGGCTCATCATTCACGAGAATCGCTTCACCTACGAGGCGAAGGGGCTGAAGAAGATTGCGGACCTCGGCGAGTTCTGGGAAGGCGCCACCGGCGCGCCGATCCCGCTCGGCGGCATCGTGGTCGATCGCCGGTTGCCGGCGGACGTGCAGCGGCGCATGAACCGTGTGATGCGCCGCAGCGTCGAGTACGCGTTTGCGCAGCCGGACGCGAGCCGGGCGTTCGTGCGCGAGCACGCGCAGGAGATCAGCGAAGAGGTGATGCGTCAGCACATCGACCTCTACGTCAATCGCTTCTCTGTCGATCTCGGCGTGGAAGGGCGGCAGGCGGTCGCCGCGCTGTTCGAGAAGGCCGCGGCGGCAGGGATCATCGCTCCGCCGGCGCACGCTCTGTTCGTCGCTGCGTGAACGGGCGGCGGCGCCTACGTATCGGTCGTTTTGGTCGAGCCAATCAGCAGCGGCGGCGTTGAAGAGCCGTGCCGCGCGCCGGCCACCCGATTGCGGCCTTGCCGCTTGGCCGCGTACATCGCCTGGTCGGCCTGCGCGAGAAGCGTTGCGGCGTCGATACGGCTGTCGGCCGGCTTCGCGGCCATTCCGATCGAGACCGTGACCTGCAACGCATCGCGCTCGATGCCTGCATCGATGATGCGCTCGCGAATCCTGCGCGCCAACACCCACGCCGACAGCTCGTCGGTGGCGGGAGCGATGATCGCGAACTCGTCGCCGCCCTTGCGCGCAGCAAAGTCCGATTCGCGCAGCTGGCTGGCGATGGCGTCGGCGACGTGGCGCAGGGCGCGATCCCCTGCCGCATGGCCGAAGCGGTCGTTGAGGTGCTTCAACCGATCCATGTCGAGGAGGATCAGCGTGAGCGGCTCGCGTTGCCGGCTGGCGCGAGCCGTCTCGGCCTCGAGCCGCAGCGACAGCGCGCGAGCGTTGTGCAATCTTGTCAACGTGTCGGTGTGCGACAGCTCGGTCAACAATGCGACGTGATGACCGGCAACCAGGCCGAACAGCGCGAAAGCCAGCGACGTGATCAGCGCCAGAACTGCATAGACGTACAAGTTCGACCGGAGATCAGTAGCGATCGTCGGCCACGAGACGACAGGATCCCCCTGTAGGCGCAGATACAGCAACCCGGCCGGCGCGGCCAGGCCGAGCGCCAAGCCTGCGAGGGCGTACCACATGCGCCAGCGCGTGGGCCGGCGGCTGACAAGAATGTAGTCGAACAGAGGCAGCATCATCTCTTCAGCGCCAGTGCGGGCCAGTGCGCGTGTCGCGTCTCGTATTTGGATCTGAATTCACGGAAGAAAGTCGTCCCAGAGCGCGCCACTTGTGCCCCAATTCATGACAGGAGCGCCTGTCGTTCGAGTGAAATGCAAACCGCTGGCCCAACGGCCGAGTCAGGTAGACGAAACGGCGTGCGATTGCACGACCTTTCGCAAGATGCCGTGCAGCTGGCGGACACCTTCGGTCAATGATGCAGGACCCGGCTGCAGGATATATGTCGATTTGATTTCGTAGATGTGCTGATCGCGCACTGCCGCGAGCGCCTGCCAGCCGGGCCGCGCCGCAATCTTTTCCACGCGCACCGGCTTACCGCACCATGACCCGATGATGACGTCGGGCCCCGCTCCGATCACCTGCTCGCTGGTCACGATCCGATCCTTGGCAAGACGTGCGTGACGCAGTGCGGGAAAGACCGGCGTGCCCCCGGCGATCTCGACGAGCTCGTCCACCCAACTGATGCCTGAGATCAGCGGATCTGGCCATTCCTCGAAATACACGCGCGGGCGCCACGTCCAATCGTTCGCCTGCTGGCGGATCGCGTCGAGGCCGGCTTCGAACTCCTGCACCAGCGTCTCGGCGCGCGCCGACTGACCGATGATGCCGCCGAGCACCCGGATCATCTGCAAGATCTCGGCAACGCTTCGCTGATTGAACGTGAAGACCGGGTAGCCGCGCTTCACGAGCTCGTTGGTGATGTCAGCCTGGAGATCGGAGAAGGCGAGGATCAGATCCGGTGCGAGCGCCTCGATCTTCTCGAATCGGGCGTTGAGGAACGATGACACTTTCGGCTTCTCGCGCGCCTCGGGCGGTCGCACGGTGTAGCCCGAGATGCCAACCACACGGTGACCCTCACCGAGCAGATAGAGCGTCTCGGTAGTCTCTTCGGTCAGACAGACGATGCGGTTGGGATACATAGGTCGGCAAAAACAAAACCGTTGCGCTCGACGATCTCGCCCACGTCAACAGCGATCGATTTCGAGAACATCGGACCGGCCGAGACGAATGAGTGAAACTCGCCGTTCTCACCACAAGGGTCCACTCCATCCGGGAGATCGGACAGCAGCGCCGCATCGAACGCCCGCCCCGCGAACGAGCGATCGAGCTTTCGCGGATCGACGCAGGTGAGGTACGCCTCGAGGCCGCCGCTCAGCATCTCGCGCGCCAGCTCCGCCGTCGGTTTCGTCTTCCACAGGGGGAAAAGCGGCGTGAGCCCGCTGCCCGCAAGGCGCTCCTCGCGGTAGCGGCGAACGTCCTCGAGAAACAGGTCGCCAAACGCCACGTGCGTGAAGCCATCCCGCAGAAATCCTTCGACCGCCGCGCCCATGACTTGCTCGTACTGCTCGTTCGAGCACGGCCAGGGAAGGTCGACGACATGAAGCGGGAGGCCCGCCGCGTCGGCCTGCGCATCGAGCAGAGCACGCCGGACCGCGTGCATCGCGACGCGGTCGAACGCCTCGTTGACCGTCGTCAGCAGTCCCGCCACGGCGTGCGGATGCTGCTGACGCAGCACGTGCAGCGTCCAGGCCGAATCCTTGCCAGTGGACCAGCTCAGAAGAATCTTCATTTGAACAAACCAGGATGGAGCACGCGCGCGATGCGCTCGACGCCTTCGGCGACGAGCGGGCCGGGCACGTTCATCGACTTGCCGGCAAGAAGGTGAAGCCGTCCGGAGCGCACCGCCGGCAGGCTCGGGAAGCGTTTTCCACGCATCCATCTCGCGCTGTCGCTCGTCGGCCGACGGAATGTCCCGGGATCGAATCTCGAGAATCACCTCTGGCGCGCGCGATAGGACCATTTCCGACGACGCCTGAACCGACTCCGCCTGCACGTCGGCGTACACGTTGACGCCCCCCGCCGCGGTGAGCATATCGTTCAGGAAGCCGCGCCCGCCGCTGGCGTAGATGCCGCGCAGCGTGCCGCGCTCGCGCCCGAACACCAGCAGTGTGCGTGGCAACGGTGCGCCGGCCACCTGTTTGCGCACCGCTGCGATCCGTTGCTCGATGTCGCTCGCCAGCTTCGCCGCTTCGGCCGATCGTGCGGTCCGCGCGCCGACCTCACGGATAGTGGCCGTCACGTGACTCAGTCCGCCGTGCCGGTAGGGGAAGATTGGGATGGAGGCACGCGTCAGCTGCGACATCAGGTCCTGCTGACTGCCGTAGACGAGGGCAAGATCGGGACGCAGCGTGATGATCCGCTCGACGTCAGGATCCAGCAGCGCTCCCAGCCGCGGCAGGTCTTTCACTTCTGGCTCGTCGTCGTAGCTGCTGACGCCGACTAGCTGCGGCCGCGCGCCAATCGCGATCAGAATGTCGGTGAGCATTGGGAACGAGCGACACGATACGCGACGGCGGCGCCTGCGCGGCAGCGATCGCGACCATCGCGGCGGCTGCCGCCAGCCGGGCGCCGGGACGTGACCACCGCCAAAGGACAGCGCTTCGCATCAGGCCCTCCTCACCAGGAGCCACATGAAAAAGGGACCGCCAATCATGGCTGTGACCACCCCGACCGGCAGCTCGAGAGGCGACATGATGGTGCGTGCGATCAGGTCGCACATCACGAGAAACGCCGCGCCGAACAGGATCGCGGCCGGCAGCACGACGCGGTGATCCGATCCGACGATCAGGCGCACGAGGTGCGGCACGACAATGCCGATGAATCCGATCGGGCCCGGCCAGCGAGACGGCGGCGGCGGTGGCGAGGGAGGCGCTCACGAACGCGATCTGCTGTGTCCGGCGCACGTCCACGCCGCGCGCCGCCGCGACGTCGTCGCCGAGCGTCAGCAGGTTGAGCGTGCGCGGCAGCACGGTGAACAGCACGAACGACGCGACGAACAGCGGCAGCGTGGAGAGGATCGGACCGAAGCCGCTGACGTCGATGTTGCCCAACAGCCACCGCGCCGTGCGGTACCAGTCGGTGAAGTCGATTCAGGTACTGCACGAACGTGATGATCGCCGAGAAGAACGAGTTGAGCGTGACGCCGGCAAGCAGGAGCACGTTGGTCGAGAGCCCGCCGTGTACGCTGCGTGGCCAGGAAATACACCAGCGATGTCGCGAGGAGCGCGCCGGCGAAGCTCGCTGTCGGCACCGACACCGCGCCGAACGGTCCGGCATCGAGCTCGAACGCGATGGCAAGGATAGCGCCCAGACCGGCTCCGGTAGAGATACCCAGTGTGAACGGGGTAGCCAACGGATTGCGCAGCAGCGCCTGCAGCACGACTCCGGCAGCCGCCAGTGTCGCGCCGACCATCGCCCCGGCGACGACACGCGGCAGGCGCGCAATGAAGAAGATCTGTGCGTCCACGTTCTCGGTCCACGGAATGCGTGGATTGAACGCGCGCGACAGGCTGATCGGCGTGCTGCCCACGGCGGGCGCCACGATCACCACGACCGCTGTAAACAGCGCGAACAGCGGGACGACGGTCGCGACACGCCGGCCGACGGTCATGACGCCATGCGACCGATCGGCACGACGATGAGACGTCCGCTTCCGTCATGACGATGGATGTCGGCATCGACACCGTAAAGCGCACGAACATTCTCCGGAGTGAGCACATCCGCCGTCGGCCCGTGCGCGAGCACGCGTCCGTCTTTGATCAGCACCAGCTCGCGGCAGACCGTTGCCGCGAGGTTCAAGTCGTGCGTTGACACCGCGATGGTCACGCCGCGCGTGCGATTGAGATCGATGAGCAGCGTGGCAACCTCGAGCTGATACGCCAGATCCAGCGACGCGGTCGGCTCGTCGAGCAGCAGGATGTCGGCGGCCTGGGTGAGCGCCGCGGCAATGACGACGCGCTGTTTTTCGCCGCCACTCAGCGTGCTGAACGGCCGGTCTTCGAGTGCGGCCGTGCCCGTGAGTGCAGCATCTCGCGCGCGATCGCGAGATCGCGCGGCCCTTCGAGCTCGAACAAGCCGAGATGCGGATGGCGCCCCATCAGCACCATCTCGAGCACGGTGTATTCGAACGCGTGCTCCAGTCTCCTGTGGGACCACTGCGATGCGTCGCGCGACAGCTCGCGGCGCGAATAGCTATCGAGTGGCCGATCGTCGAGGAGCACGCGGCCCGGCACTCGGCCGCCGCGTGCCGCTCAACAGGCGGAGCAGTGTCGTCTTGCCCGATCCCGTTCGGGCCGAGAATGCCGACGAGTCCGCCTCTGCGGAATCGTCACCGACACGTCCGCGAGAACGTGACATTAGTCCCGGCGATACCCCGCCGCGCATATCCGAACGAAACGTTATCGGCCTGCAGCAAGGCGCACACCCGCAAACGCGGTGCGGCCAGGCGCCGGATAGCCGAGCACTTCTTCGTACGGCTTGTCGAAGAGATTGATGATCCGCGCGTAAACGTCGATGCCGCGGACGATGCGAATCGAGCCGCCGACGTCGACGACCGCGCGCCCCGGATTCTCGAACAGGCCGCCGTTCGGCCCAAATGCGGGTTCGGCGTCGAGGGTCTCGCCGCGGGCGACGAGGCTGCTGAAGACAGCTGCGCGCGATCGCCCGTCCAGATGAAGTCCAGCAGAACCCTGATGTGCGGGGCGCCGCAACAGACGGTCGCCGACGCGATACGGCGTGGGCGCCTGCGAGGTGTTGTCGATGGCGCGGATTTCGCCGTCGAGGAACGTGTAGGAGCGCGCAGGTTCGTCTGCGCGCCGGCGTGCCAGCCGGCGGCGAGCTCGACACCGCGCGCGCGCGCGTTCGAGATGTTGTCGGTGCGATAGCGGCTGACGTCGGTCAAGCCTGCCAACCGAGATGATCAAATCGTCGTAGCTGGTTGAAGAACGTCGTCGCGTCGAGGCTCACCGCGCCGCCGCGAGCGCCTGCGTGACGCCCACCTCGAAGCTCTGGCTGCGCTCCGGCTTGAGCGCGGGGTTGTCGGTGAATGCAATCTCGAACGCATCCGGCGGACGGATGCCGGTGCCCGCCGACGCGCGCAGCCGCGTCCACGCCTGCGCGCCCGCAGCGGCGTAGCCGGGGCTCACCACCCACGCCGCCGCGATCTTCGGATTGACTGACGTCGAACGAGTCGTCGCCCGCGACAGTCCGCCGGTCACGGTGAGACTTTCCGAGTGATGTGTTCAGCGCGGACGCCGCCTTGAACGCTCATACGCTCGGATCCCGTCCAGCGCGCTTCGCCAAAGGCGCCGGCGATCACTCGGCGCTCGACCGGCGCGATCGCGCCAGCCGATGGATGAAACTGCTCGAGCGCTTTCTCGCCGAGCCATTCGAAGCCACCCGAGACGCTCACGCTGGAGGCCATCGACGCGTCGGTCTGCACGCGGGCGTGCGTGCGGCGTGTCTCCGAGCGCGACGGATTGAGCGGATCGAAGCGCGCTCCTGAAGGACGGGATCGAAGTCGGACGGAGTCGATCTCGAAACGATGCCGAACGCGGCTGGACGGATCGCTCCAGGGATGGAGCACGCGCAGCGCGAGTGGATTTGCGCTCCGTCGTGCCGCGCGAAATGCGATCGACGCCGAAGAACCGGTGTGCGGGATCGGAGCCGTAGCGGACCGGGAGCGCCGCGATCGGTGTCCGACGTAGCGGAACGGCGCCCTGGATGTCGGTCCCGCGCTAGCCCGAATCGATAACCGCCGCCGAACCATGCCTGCTTTTCTTCGGCGTCGTCATTCGAGACGATTTCGCCATTGGCGGCGCCTCTCCGTGAAGCCGTCGTCTGCGAAGTAGTCGCCGCCGGCCTGCCATCGCCAACCTTCGGCGTTCGCCGGTCGTGGACGCGGCGACGCGGCGTGCTGTCGCGGCTGCCGCCTTCGATGCGGCCGGTCGCCGACGGCTGCCCGCCGCTGCGCGTGATGATCTGCACGACTCCGCCAATGGCGTCCGAGCCGTAGCAACGCGCTTTGCGGTCCGCGCACAACCTCGATGCGCTCGATGTCGCCCGAGCGGCACCTGTGACAGATCGAGCCCGCCGCCGAATGCGTTGGCGCGAACGCCGTCGACGAGCACCAGCGTGAAGTCGGACTCGCCGCCGCGCGGAAAGACCGACGTCAGTGTGCCGGGGCCGCCGTTGCGCGCGACGGTGAGGCCGGGGACGGAGGCCAGCGCTTCGCCGAGAAACGACAACTGGCGCGCCGCGATCTCGCTGGCCGTCAATCACAGTGACCGTGTCGGCGACCCGCGAGAGCGGTTGATCGATCTGCGCTGCGGACACCACGAGCGTTTCCGTGACCGCGCTGAGACGTAACGTGATGTCGATATTGGTCGCGTCGGACGGCACAGCCGCGATTCGCCCGTCAGGCCGGTGGTCGACGCGATGACGTCAACGCGCCGTCGCGTCAGTGATCGATCTGAAACCGGCCGTCGCTGTCGGTGCGGACCGAGACCGGCGCGGCCGTCGTCGCTGACGATGACGACGGTGGCGTTAGGAACAGGTTGACCGCTGGGATCTCGAACAATTCCGGAGAGCTGCGCCAACAACATGGCGAGCCCCGTGAGGAAAGGGGTCATGGTCGCCTCCCGGCGTCTTCGCGCCGAAGGGACGTGTCCCCTGCAGGAGGTCTCCTGACTCGCGGATCGTCACGCGCGACGCCCACCTTCCCATCGCGGCTGCGACAGTGGCGACTTGCGGGCTCGGCGCTCCTCGCTTACAGTGGCGGGACCGTGTGGGCTTTGCACCCACTTCCCTGACCTGCATGGGTCGCGTCGGTTAAGACACGAAGTATACAATGAGGTCGAGCAGTGCACCTCGCGCTTTGTCGCCGCTCAGATTGCGGACATCGCCGTCAAAGTCGACCAACGCCAGCGTTTGAGCTTTGACGACGGGGTGCGGTTGTTCCAGGCGCCCGACTTGTTGACGCTGGGGTGGTTGGCCAATCGCGAACGTGAACGTCGTCACGGTGCGCGGACTTATTTCAATCACAATCTGCGACTGGAAGCCACGAACGTCTGCGAAGCGTCGTGCCTCTTCTGCTCATTTGCGCGCCTGCGGCCGACCGATGCCGAGGCCCACACGATGACGCTCGAACAGGTGCTCGCCAAATTGCGCCAGCGCGCGCACGAACCACTGACCGAGATTCACATCGTCAACGGGCTTGCACCCGGAGCTGCCGTTTTCCTACTACACGGATCTCCTTCGCGGTCTCAAGGCGATTCGTCCGGACGTGCATTTGAAGTGTTTCACCGCCGTCGAGATCGCGTACTTCGCGCGACCTCTACAAGATGACCGACGAGCAGGTCCTGCGCGAGCTGATGGCAGCCGGACTCAATTCGCTCCCGGGTGGAGGCGCCGAGATTTTCGCGCCGCGTGTCCGGCGCAAGATTTGTCACGACAAGTGCGACGGCGATCGTTATCTCGCCATCCATCGCATCGCGCATGGTCTCGGCATGCGGACGAATGTCACCATGCTGTACGGCCACATCGAGACGATCGAGGAGCGCGTCGATCATCTGCTGCAGATCCGTGCGCTGCAGGACGAGACCGGCGGATTGCAGGCCTTCATCCCGCTCGCGTTTCACCCCGATAACAATCAGATGCGGAAGCTTCCGCCGCCGTCCGCGAGCGACACGTTGCGCGTGCATGCGGTGGCACGCTTGCTCCTCGACAACGTCGATCACATCAAGGCGTATTGGATTTCCTGCGGCGTCGAAGTGGCGCAGACCGCGTTGTGGTTTGGCGCCGATGATCTCGACGGCACCGTGCAGGAAGAGACGATCTATCACATGGCCGGGATCGCGCACGCCATCCGCTCTCTCGACGCAGCAGATCGAGCAACTCATCCGTGAAGCGCGACGCGAGCCCGATTGAGCGCGACACGCTCTATAACGTCGTGCGCGTGCCCGCAACGAATTCCGCTTACTGCCTGACTTCCAGTCCACAAATCAGCTGGATAGCTTTGTGCTGTTCAGCCAGGCGCTCGCTGATCCGCGTCTTGGAGGGGCGGAATGGAAGGCAACATACGGCAATGGCACGCATGACACGATGAAGGTGTCTGGATCCGATTTCCACGTCGTCGGCATCGGCGCGTCGGCCGGCGGCCTCGAATCGCTCGAGCGGTTCTTCGTCGCAGCTGCCCGCCGACACCGGGCATGGCGTTCGTCGTGGTCCAGCACCTGTCGCCCGACTTCAAGAGCCTGATGGACGAGCTGCTCGCGCGCCGCACGCGATGCCGGTGCGTCACGCCGAGCACGGCATGCCGGTCGAGCCGAACCCCGTCTATCTGATGCCGCCGAAGAAGGAGATGATCATCCGCGGCCGGCGCCTGCTGCTGAGCGACAAGGATCCGCGGCACGGACTGACGCTGCCGATCGACGTGTTCTTCCGCTCGCTCGCGCAGGACGTGGGCGACGCGCGATCGCGGTCGTGCTGTCGGGCAGCGGCAGCGACGGCTCGCGCGGCATTCGCGAAGTCAGCAAGGCCGGCGGGCTGGTGTTCTGCGAGAGCGCCGAGAGCGCGAAGTTCGACGGCATGCCGCTCAGCGCGGTGCGCACCGGTGTCGTCGATCGGGTGCTGCTCGCCCGAGGACATCGCCGCAGCGATCGGCGACGCTCGGGCGCGGCGCGCCGGCGCTCCGCTCCGGTCGACGCCGAGTCCTCCGCAGCCGACGCCGGGGTCGACGCCATCTCCGGCTGCTGCGCGACGAGTTCGGCATCGACTTCTCGCACTACAAGACGAGCACGGTCACGCGGCGCATCGAGCGGCGGCTGGCGCTCAACCGTTCGATCGACCTCGACGCGTACGTCGAGCAGCTGCGCAGCGATCCGCGCGAGCTGAACGCGCTCTACCAGGACCTGCTGATCGGCGTGACCCGGTTCTTCCGCGACGACGAGGCGTTCGCGGTGCTCGAGCAGCGGGTCATCCCCGAGATGGTCGATCGCTTGACGCCGGACGACGCCGACGATCAGATGCGCGTCTGGGTGGCGGGCTGCGCGACCGGGCAGGAGGCCTACTCGCTCGCGATGCTGTTTCACGAGCAGCTGATCGCCGCAGCGCGGCCGGTCAACCTCAAGATCCTCGCCACCGACGTGCACAAGGCGTCGCTCGAGGTCGCCAGCGCCGGCATCTATACGGCGAGGAGCAGGTCGCCGGGTCAGCCGCGAGCGGCTCGAGCGGTACTTCACGCGCGACCGAGCGGCTATCAGGTCTCGCAGACGCTGCGCCAGATGATCGTGTTCGCGCCGCACAACGTGATCCGCGACGCGCCGTTCACGAAGCTGGACCTCATCACCTGCCGCAACATGCTGATCTACCTGCAGCCGCACGCGCAGCAGACGGTGCTGACGCTGTTCCACTTCGCGCTGAAGCCGGGCGGCATCCTGTTCCTCGGGCCGAGCGAGAGCCCGGCGGGCTGCTCGACGAGTTCGAGACCATCGACGAGCACGCCAAGATCTATCGCAAGCGCCGCGACATCGGGCTGCCGCGGGATCTCAAGCTGCCGCTGCCGCGCGCCGGCGCCGGCCCAGGCGCTGGCGGCGACACCGGTCCGCGGCGCGCCGGTCGTGCCGCCCAGCTCCTCGCGACCTACGACAGCCTGCTCGATCGCTTCATGCCGCCGAGCTTGCTGGTCGACGAGCGCGGCCAGCTGGTCGACAGCTTCGGCGGCGCCGAATCGCTCCTGCGCGTCAAGAGCCGGCGGCCGTCGCAGATGCTGCTCGACATGCTCGACGACGAGCTGCGCACGCGTGGTCGGCGGCGCCGTTCAGCGCGGGTGCAGCGCGATGCTGAACCGGTGCGCTTTACGCCGGTGCCATTCCCGGCGTCGGCGATCGGCGCGATCGTCCTGCGCGCGGAGCCCGTGCGCGACCGCGCACGGCACGCTGACGCACGTGCTGGTTTCGCTGTCCAGGAACCGTTCGACACGATGCACGCGTCGGCAGGCGGCGCAGGCGCCTGCGGCCAGCGTCGCGGCCGACCGCGGCGCCGCCGACGTCGATCGACCTCGACGGCCTCGCGCGCAACCAGCATGCACGACGCTCGAGGACGAGCTCTCGCACACCAAGGAGAACCTGCAGGCGGCAATTGAGGAGCTCGAGACCACCAACGAGGAGCTGCAGGCCACCAACGAGGAGCTCATCGCCTCGAACGAGGAGCTGCAGAGCACCAACGAGGAGCTGCACTCGGTCAACGAGGAGCTCTACACGGTCAACGCCGAGTACCAGCAGAAGATCGTCGAGCTGCAGGAGCTCAACGACGACATGGAGCACCTGCTCGACGGCACCGACGTCGGCACCATGTTCCTCGATCGGGAGCTGCGCATCCGCAAGTTCACGCCGCGCATCGCCGACGATCTTCCACGTCATTCCCAACGACGTCGGCCGTCCGATGCGCAGCGTTCAGTCACGACATCGCGCATCCCGAGCTCATGCGGCGACATCGAGCGCGTGCTGCAGGACGGCGTGACCATCGAAGCGCAGACGTGGGACAGGCGAGCACGCTGCTACTTCCTGCGCATCCTGCCGTATCGCGCGCGACCGCGCGAGCGGGCCGAGCGCCGGACGCATCAGCTGAGCCGAGCGAACGGACGACCGACGCCCGACGGCGTCGTGCTGACGCTCGACCGACATCTCGGCGCTCGACAAGGCGCGCGCCCGGCTGGCGCAGCTGTCGGCGATCGTCGAGTCGTCCGACGACGCGATCATCGGCGAGACGCTCGACGGCATGATCACGAGCTGGAACAACGGCGCCGACGCGCCTTTCGGCTACACCGCCGAAGAGGCAATCGGGCGGCACGCTCAGCTTCTGTGTGCCGCCCGATCTGAAGCACGGAGATCGAGGAGGTCCTGCACCCATGTCCGCGAACGGCCGTCCGTGCCGAGCGACACGAAACGCGCCGCATGCGCAAGGACGGCGACCATCATCGACGTGTCGGTGACCTATCTCGCCGATCTTCGACATGGGCGAGCCGGTCGTCGGCGTGTCGTCGATCTCGCGCGACATCACGCCAGCTGGTCGGCGCGCGCGAGGACATCGCCGAGCGCGAGGGGCGTATCCGCCTGCTGCTCGATTCGACGGCAGAGGCGATCTACGGCATCGACTCGTCGGGCGTCTGCATCTTTTGTAACAGCCGCCTGCGCGCGCACTGCTCGGCTACGACTCGCCGGCGGCGCTGATCGGCAAGCAGATGCATCCGCTCGATTCATCACACCCGGCCGGACGGCACGCCGTATCCGGCGGAGCAGTCGCCGATCTTCGACTCGATGCGCAACCGCGAGCCGGCGCACGTCGACTGCGAAGTGCTCTGGCGCGCGGACGGCACCTCGTTCCCGGCGGAGTACTGGAGCCACCCGATCGTGCGCAACGACGAGGTGATCGGCGCCGTGGTGACGTTCCTCGATATCACCGAGCGGCGTGCGGCGGAAGCCGAGTTGCAGGAGGGCGTGCGCCGCCGCGAGCAGTTCCTGGCGATGCTCTCGCACGAGCTGCGCAACCCGCTTGCCGCGATCCTGAGTGCGACGCAGCTCCTGCTCGAGCGACGGCGTCCAGCAGAACATCTCCGAGCACGCCAGTCGCATCGTCGAGCGTCAGGCGCGGCACATGTCGCGGCTGCTCGACGATCTGCTCGACGTCTCGCGAATCACACACGGCCGCATCGTCCTGCAGCAAGGAGAGGCTGGACCTGCGCGACACGGCGCATTCGGCGATCGAGGCGCTCGGACCGTTGATGGTCGAGCACGCCACGCAGCTGGTCGTGGACATCACCGACGAACCGGTCCCGGTCGTCGGCGATCCCGCTCGGCTGCAGCAGATCCAGGCCAACCTTCTGACCAACGCGTCGAAATACTCGCCGAAGGGCGGCGATGTTCGCTTCGAGGTTCGCCGCGTCGACGGCCAGGCGATGATCCGGGTTTCGGACCGTGGGCGTGGCATTGAGCCCGAGATGTTGCCGCGCATCTTCGATCTCTTCGTTCAGGGCGACCGCTCGCTCGCGCGCTCCGACGGCGGACTCGGCATCGGGCTCACGCTCCTGCGCTCGCTGGTCGAGTTGCACCATGGCCGCGTGGATGCGCACAGCGATGGCCCTGGCAAGGGCAGCCAGTTTACCGTGTGGCTGCCGCTCGCGACGGGTGCACAGCGCGAGCAGGCCGCGAAGCGGCCGCCGCGATTTGCCGCGGTCCGCACCGTTGTCGTGGTCGAAGACCAGGAAGACTCGCGGCAGATGATGAAGATTCTGCTCGAGACCAAGGGACTGACGGTGCATGTCGCGGCCGATGGCCGCGAGGGCGCCGAGCTGATCGAGCGCATCCAGCCCGAGCTGGCACTCGTCGATCTCGGCCTTCCTGTTGTCAGCGGATACGATCTCGCCCGGCGTATTCGCCGCTCCGGCGTCGCTCCACATACGCGTCTCGTGGCCGTCAGCGGCTACGGGCAGGACTCCGACGTGCAGGCAGCGCTCGACGCGGGTTTCGATCAGCACCTCACCAAGCCGCCGGATTTCGAGAAGCTCGACGCGCTCTTGCGCCCGCAGGATGGTGCGGGTGCCGATCCCTGCAGCGAAAATTCTGCGTGATATAATCGGAGGCGAGCCAAGCGTTGTATCGGCGAGACGAGCCGGTCGCGACGCTTGGTTTTTTCGCGTCCGGAGATTGAGAAAAGTTTCACAAGCTCCCCCGTACGGTGCGGGGTTCGTGGGAACAAAGCGATGAGCACGACCTCGACGTTTCTGCCGGTGCTGACGCAGGTGGAGAAGCAGAGTCTCCACGAGAGGCAACCTCTGCCCAACAGCTATCTCGGCCTGCCCGACGAGGAGATGGACCTCCGCATTTCGGCGGCAAAGGCGGCGCTCGGCGACCGGCTCGTGATCCTCGGTCATCACTATCAGCGCGACGAGGTCATCAAATTCGCCGCCTACACCGGCGACTCATTCAAGCTCGCGCGATCCATCGCGCAGCATCCGAGCGCCGACTACATCGTCTTCTGCGGCGTGCATTTCATGGCGGAGAGCGCCGACATTCTCGCGCTTCCGCATCAGCGCGTCATCCTGCCCGACCTCGCCGCCGGCTGCTCGATGGCCGACATGGTCGCGCCCGATCAGCTCGAAACGTGCTGGAACGAGCTCGAGCAGATGCGTGTCGCCCCGCGCGTGGTGCCGGTCACCTACATCAACTCAGCCGCGGCCGTGAAGTCGTTCGTCGGAGAGCGTGGCGGGACTATCTGCACGTCGTCCAATGCCGGCGCGTCGCTCGAGTGGGCCTGGAGGCAGAACGAGAAAGTTCTGTTCCTGCCCGATCAGCATCTCGGCCGCAATACCGCCTGGAAGATGGGCCTGTCGCTCGACGACATGGTCGTGTGGGATCCGCACGAGCCCTTCGGCGGACTGACGCGCGACGAGCTCGATCGCGCGAAGTTGATCCTGTGGAAGGGCCATTGCTCCGTGCACGTGCGGTTCACGGCCCGGCAGATCGAAGCCGTGCGCCGGCAATACCCCGGCGTGCGCGTGATTGTGCATCCCGAAGTGCCGTTCGAGGTGCTGCGCGCGGCCGACGACAGTGGCTCGACTGAATACATCCTGAGAACCGTACGCGACGCGCCGTCCGGAAGCGTCTGGGCCGTCGCGACCGAGATTCATCTCGTGCATCGTCTGGCCGAAGAGGTGGCGCCCGACAAGGCGGTTATCTCCCTCGACCAGGTCGGCTGCCTGTGCTCGACGATGTTCCGTGTCTCGCCGAATCATCTGCTCTGGGTGCTCGAGGGTCTCGTCGACGGCGAGGTGCACAACGAGATCGTCGTTCCCGACGAGCAGCAGAAATGGGCTAGGATCGCGTTGGATCGCATGCTTTCAATCGACGGGCGGGGCTGAAGCCTCACCACTACACGATCTCGCATCCGAGCCCGCACGTCGTGTAGTGGCGCGGCTTTGGCCGCGCCCATCCACAACAATCAGGAGAGTTTGCAATGCCGCACAGCCTGCCGGCACTTCCGTATGGCCACAATTCTCTCGAGCCGCACATTGACGCGATGACGATGCAGGTTCATCACGGCAAGCACCATCAGACGTACGTCACCAATCTCAATGCCGCTCTCGATAAACATCCCGACCTGCACAACAAGAGCCTCGACGATCTGCTGCGCAGCCTCAACAGCGTGCCGGACGACATCAGGACCGCCGTCCGCAACAACGGCGGCGGCCACTGGAACCACTCGCTGTTCTGGAAGCTGATGGCGCCCAACGCCGCCGGCGCGCCGAGCGGCGCCATCGCCGATGCGATCAACTCGGCCTTCGGCGGCTTCGACAAGTTCAAGGAGCAGCTTCAGGCGGCGGGCCTCGGACGATTTGGCAGCGGCTGGGCGTGGCTGGTGGACAACGGTGGCAAGCTCGAAATCACCAGCACGCCCAATCAGGACAATCCGCTGATGGAGGGCAAGAAGGCGATCCTCGGTGTGGACGTCTGGGAGCACGCGTACTACCTGAAGTATCAGAATCGCCGCGCCGACTACCTCACCGCCTGGTGGAATGTCGTGAACTGGAGCGAAGTGAATCGCCTGCTCAAAGGATGACAAGTGAGCGCGCCGCGGTCACGGTACTCATCGTCAACTACAAGGTCTATGACGAGTTGAGGGCGTGCCTCGCGGCGCTCGCCGCCGATCCCGATGGCGCTCGCGCCGACGTGATCGTCGTCGATCACGAATCCGATCGAGCGCTGCTCCAGGGCGCGCTTGCTCACCATCCGAGAGCGGTCGGCATTCCTCGCGACGACAATCGCGGGTTTGCCGCCGGCATCAACGAAGCGGCCGCTCGCGCCGCGACTGATCTTCTGCTCATCCTGAACCCGGATGCGCGCGTCGAAACCGGCGCGCTCCAGGTGTTGTGCCTCTATCTCGAGAATCATCAAGCGGTGGTCGCCGTCGGCCCGAAGGTCACCTCGCCCGATGGCTCGCTTCAGCCCACCGGGCGCCGGTTCCCGAACGCGCTGACCGGACTCTTTGGGCGGCAGTCGCTACTCACCAGGGCCTTTCCCAACAATGCCCTCTCGCGGCAAAACCTCCCGTCCGCCACGGTCGATGAGCCGCTGGAGGTGGATTGGCTGACCGGCACCTGCATGATGATCCGGTCCGAATCGTTCCGGGCCGTCAAGGGCCTCGACGAGGGCTTCTTTCTTTACTGGGAGGACGCCGATCTCTGTCAGCGGCTGCGCGAGCGCGGTGGACGCATCGTGTATGTTCCAGGTGCCCGCGTCGAGCACGGCGCCGCGCGCAGCAGCAGCCGGGCCCGCGCACGTTCGCTCGTCGCGTTTCACCGCAGTGCGCTGCGCTATTATGGCAAGCATCATCGCGGCCCCAGTCGCGTCGTCGCCCTTCCGTTTGCGGCCCTTGCCCTCGGCGCGCGCCTCATCGTGAAGCTGACGGCGCTGGCCTGGCGGCGGTGAGCCGTCTCTCTTCATGCAGCACGCCTTCACTGTTGACGTCGAGGACTGGTATCAGGGCATTCCTGTCGGCCCCGAGCTGCGCGCGTCGGCCGAATCGCGGCTCGATCGCGGGCTCGACGCCCTTCTCGATCTCCTGCGCATACACGGTGTTCGCGGCACGTTCTTCGTTCTTGGACCTGTCGCCGAGCGATGGCCCGACGCGGTGCGCCGCATTGCGGACGAGGGCCATGAGATCGGCTGCCATGGCTGGTCGCACGATCTGCTCTATACGATGACGCGCGAACGTTTCGCCGAGGAGACGGCGCGCGCGCGCGCCACGCTGCAGTCGATCACCGGGCGCCCGGTGACCGCCTATCGGGCCGCCTATTTTTCGATCACGCGTCAGTCGTGGTGGGCGCTCGAGACGCTGGCCGAGCTCGGGTTCCGCTACGACTCGAGCATTTTTCCGGTTCGCAACTGGCGCTACGGCATTCCGGATTTCGATCCCTCGCCGCAGAGGATTCACACCGCAGCCGGACCGATCGCCGAGTTTCCGATTTCCGTGCGCCGGCTGTTCGGACAGAATCTGCCCGTGGCCGGCGGAGCCTACTTCCGCTTGTATCCGTACGAGTTGACGCGCCGGAACCTGCGCGCCGCCGAGCGAGCTGGCCGCCCGGCCGTGTTTTACATCCATCCGTGGGAGCTCGATCCCGAGCATCCGCGCGTGCCTTTCTACTGGAAGGCGCGACTTACTCATTACGCCAACCTCCGATCCACGCGGCCTCGCCTCGATCGCATGCTGCGGGAGTTTCAATTCGGCGCGCTCGCCGACGTGCTCGATCGTGCGCTCGCGTGAAGCGGTGCGGTCGTATTTCGACCGCGAGGCCGCACGATTCGACGCGATCTACGAACAAGGCAAGCCGCTGGGACAGCGCCTGGTCGATGGCGCCAGGCGCGTGGTCGTGGAGCGATGGAAGCTGATCTGCAATCTCGCGCCGATACGCGGCGAGTGGATGGCGCTCGACGTCGGTTGCGGGTCGGGCCGCTATGCGATCGAGTTTCTCAGGCGAGGCGCCGCCCGCGTCGTCGGTATCGATCTCGCGCCGGCGATGATCGAGATCGCAAGGCAACATGCCGCTGAAGCAGGCGTTTCCGAGCGTGCCGATTTTCGCGTCGAGTCGTTTCTCGAGTTCCAGACTGCCGACTCGTTCGACGTGATCGTCGCCGCCGGCTACTTCGACTACCTCGAGGATCCAGTCGCCCACCTGCGCCGGATGGTCGCGCTCTCGCGGGGACACATTTACGTGACCGTACCCAAGCGCTGGGAGTACCGGTACCGATTCGCGCCGCGCGGTTTGCCCTCTCCGGCGGATTCGTCCGCTTCTACAGCCGGCGTGAGTTCCTGCAGATCGCGCGCGATGCCGGCGTTCTGCCCGACAGCATGTCGCTTCTCGATCTGGGACGCGACTGGGTCGCCGTGATTCGCGCGAGCAAGTGACGACAACTTGCGCGCGCTGTGGGTGTCTGGCGCGCAACGCTCGACGAATCACTTGGCCAACATGCCGAGTGGCCGAAGCGGTGCTTCTGTCGACTGTGTTGCTTCTGCTCACGAGTCGAGCAACGTTTGGACAAACGACCAGAAGTGAATCGGAGTCGCAGGTCACCGGGTATCTTCAGGACAGCACGAGATTCGAATCCTGGTCGTTCTTCGATCCTCCGTCCGGAGACGCGGATCCCACCTACCGAACGGTTGGCAATCGCGTAACGCTGGGGGCGCGTGTCACCGGCTGCCACTTCGACTTCGACGGCGCCTTTCAATACTCGCAGCTCCTCAATCTCCCCGAGAACTCGATCGGCCCGGGCGCGCTCGGCAGCGGAGCGCTGTACTACTTCTCGGCAGAGGCGCCGGCAGCTTTTCAGCTCTACTTCAAGACCATGTGGATGCGCTTCAAAGGCGGCGCGCCTGGTCTGTCGATCGCCGCAGGACGGATGCCGTACTCATCCGGTGAGGAGACCGGGTCGGGCGACGCGACGATTGACGACCTCACCCACCGGCGGATCGGATCGCGCCTGATCGGCACTTTCGAGACGTCGATGTTCGATCGGTCGTTCGACGGTGTGCGGTTGGACCTCGATCGGCGCGCGTGGGCGGCGAGCGCTTCGATCCTGTTTCCCACTCAAGGTGGTTACGAGGAATCCGCCAACCCGACGATTTCGAGTCTCAGGGTGTTGAGCGCGGCTGCCACCTTCAAGCCAGCGCTGGTGCCAGGCCAGCAGCTGCAGGTGTTTGGCTATCACTACCGCGATCGGCGCGACGTCCGCGCGCGACCCGACAACGTGCTGTTCGGTCCGCGTGCGGCTGACATCTCGATTGCGACGCTGGGCGCCTCGCAGGCCGGCGTCTTCGACTTCGGAGGCGGTCGGCTCGACACGCTGCTCTGGACTGCTGCCCAGACGGGCGACTGGTATGGTCTCGACCACCGCGCGCTCAGCGTCGCGATTGAAGGCGGCTTTCGCTGGAGTTCGGGGTGGCGGCCGTGGATCCGGGCCGGTCATCTCTACGCTTCCGGTGACGGCGCCGCGTCCGACAACCGGCATGGAACGTTCTTCCAGATGGTGCCAAGCGTTCAGCGCTATGCCGCCTCCGAAACGTATGCGCTGATGAACCTGCGAGATACGTTTGTCGAGTTGACCGTAGAGCCGCATCCGCGCGTGTCGCTACGAACCGCAGTCCATCGCTTGTTTCTCGCCGATTCCGCCGACCGTTGGTACTACGGGAGCGGCGCAACCAGCCGCACCGGCGGGTTCTTTGGATTCGCCACCCGTCTGTCGAACGGCGCCGTCGATCTTGGCGCCATCGCCGAGGGCTTCGTGAACGTGTCGCTCAAACGATCCTGGTCGGTGAATGGCTACCTGGGCGTGATGAAGGGCGGAGAAGTGGTCCGGCAGTCGTTCAGCGGCGATCGATTGATCTATGTGACGCTGCAGAACGTCGTGAGCTTCTAAACACGCGTCTCTGGTCCTCAGAACAGCACGACCTCCACAGTCTCGCCCTTCTCGACGATGTCGGTCTGCGCCGCGATCTCGATGTATCCGTCGGCGTGCGCCATCGAGGTGATGTCGCCCGACGCCTTGAACGCGGGCACCGCCTGCCCGTCGGCGATGCGGACAGTGTAGAACTGGTGCCGGCCTGTCGTCGAGACGATGCGTTGGGCGAGCGGCAGTTGCACAGTTGCCGGCCGATACGGCGGAAGATGCGCCATGCGGCGCAGCGCTGGCATCAGCAGCATGTAGCCGTTGGACAGGCATGAGGTCGGGTAACCCGGCATGCCGAAAACCGGCTTCCCGGCGATCACGCCAAACGCTGTCGGTTTGCCAGGCTTGACGGCGATTCCGTGAAAGTGAATCTCGCCGCGCCGGCCGATCACATCCAGGATCAGATCACGCTCGCCGACGGAGCTGCCGCCGGAGAAGACCAGCACGTCTTCCTGCAGACAGGCGTCGATGGCGCGCTCCAGATCGTCGATCGTATCCTCTGCGGTTCTATGCGATACGGGCACGCCGCCATGCTCGGCGATGATCGTCGACAGCGTAAAGCGGTTGATGTCGTAGATCTGGCCGGGCGCGAGCGGACGGCCCGGCTCGGCGATCTCGTTGCCAGTGGAGAGAATCGCGACGCGCGGCTTGGCGTAGACGTCCACTTCGGTGATGCCCAGCGCCGCCAGCGCGCCGATGCGGCTCGGATTGAGCCAATCTCCCGCGCGCAACGCTGTCGTCCCTGACACGATATCGGCGCCTTGCCGGCCGACGTTCTGCCGCGGATACACCGGCGTGAAGATGTCCACCCGCTCGTCGCCGGTGCGCTCCGTCTCTTCGACCATCACCACCGCGTCGGCGCCGTCCGGCATCGGTGCGCCGGTGGCAATCTCGATCGCCGCGCCCGGCCCGAGACGTATCGTTGGGACCTGACCGGTGTAGACCTTCTCCACTACTCGCAGCGTCTTCGGCTCGAAGCGGCTCGCGCCAAACGTGTCCTCGGCGACGACGGCGTAGCCGTCCATCGCCGCGCGCGAGAAGGGCGGCACATCGCGATCGGCGATGGCGTCGCGGGCGAGCACGCGACCGACGGCGTCGAGGATCGCGATGCGCTCGACGCGGTCGATCCGGCCGGCCGCGGCCTCGATGATCTCGCGCGCTTCTTCGAGCGGGATGGTGTCCCGGATCGGGCGCATCGCTTGCGACATGTCGGTCCAGCTTTCCTTCGTTCTACTTTCTCACTTGTTGCACGAGATGCCCGAGCTCGGGAATCAGCAGCTCGCTCATCGCCAGACGGACCGCGCCCTCCGAGCCTGGCAGTGCCGCGACGATCTTGCCGCGCGCCACGCCGGCAGTGGCGCGGCTGATCATCGCCGCCGGGCCGATGTCGTTGAAGCTGAGCATCCGGAACAGCTCGCCAAAGCCATCGAGACGCTTGTCGAGCAGCCGATCGATGGCCTCGTAGGTGCTGTCGCGCGAGGTGATGCCCGTGCCGCCAGTGGTGATGATCACGTCGAGATCGTTGTTGGCCAGCTGCTCGACGACGATGCGCTCGACGTCGGCCGGCTCGTCTCGGACGATCCGATGGCCGGCGACCAGGTGACCCGCAGCCGTGAGCAGCTCGATGATCGCCTGGCCGCTCGTGTCGGTGGCCTCGGTGCGCGTATCGCTGACGGTGAGCACGTAACAGCTGACGAAGCGCGGCCCCTCGGCCTTGTGCGACCTTTGCGACACCACCGCCGATTATACGAGTCGGTCATGTGGCCATGTCTGCCGCGGAGCGAGCCGATTCCCGTCAAAAACCGGCCCGGCGCGCGCCGACCCACGCGTTTGGGCCTTCCTGATTCGACGCCTCGTGAGCAGCTCGCGACAAAGATTGTCGTCTGCGCGCGACGGAAATTCTCAGTGGCACGCCGTGCCGTCGGGGGCGACGCTGCACTCGTAGTGGCACCGGCTGCGGCCGCGTTGGTGGCGAGCGGCGTTGGCCAGGCCTTTGGTGTATCGGGGTGGACCCGGGCCCAGCTCCGCCGGCCTGGTTCCATCCTTGCAGTCTCTGTGAGCAAGCCCCGAGAAGTGGGCCCAGGAGCTCATGCGGACGACCAAATCAACGAGCGGCGGAATCGCGATTTTGCTCACAATTTCAGCTGTTCTGGCACGCTACAGCGGGATAGCGGCGCAAGAGCCCGCCCAGCCGACGTTCCGCTCGAGTGTGGCAGTTGTGCCGATCACGGCAGTTGTGCGCGATTCACACAATCGCCTCGTGCGCGACCTCGACCGCGACGACTTCCAGGTCCTGGAAAGGGGCGTGCCGCGCCGAATCGTCGACTTCAACGCCACTGCCGATGGCCCGATCAGCGTTGCATTCCTGTTCGACACGAGCGGCAGCATGGGACTTGCCTCGAACCTCGCCAACGGCAGGGAAGTCGTCGGGCAGCTCTTGACTCGCATGCAGGTGCGGCGCGACGAAGCGGCGCTCTTTACGTTCCATCGGTGGCTGCGCGCCGAAGTGCCCTTCACGACGGATCGGGACCTCATCCACCGCGCGCTTTCGAACGTGCACCCGTGGGGACTGACCTCGCTGTACGACGCCGTCGGAGAGACCGCCAAGCGACTAACCGAGCGGACCACCATGCGGCGGGCTGTCGTCGTCATCAGTGATGGTGTCGATACCAGCAGCTCGATGACCTCGCGCGAAGTCGCGGCGCTTGCGAGCTCCGTCGACGTTCCTGTCTATGTTGTCGCGGTCGTGTCGCCACCCGCCGGGCTATCGCAGGGTGCGCCCCCCGCTGCTGGCTCGCCGAACGCTGGACTCGCCGACCTGGCGCAGCTGACGGGCGGAGACGTCTACTATGTAGGCGCGTCCGATCCGGCCGTGGCTATCGACCAGTTGATGGCAGCGATGCGCCACCAGTACGTTCTTGCCATCGAATCCTCCGCCGCGCCTGGCTGGTATCCAATCGACGTGAAGATGAAGCGGAAGGGCCTGACGGTGCAGGCCCGGCGGGCCTACCTCTCCGAGTCGGCCGAAAACATCCATCGCTGACTAATGGAGCGGTCAATCAGGACCGGCCGCGCCGTTGTCGCGGCCTCAAGATCCTCGCGAAGGTCCGGGTAAACAGTCCTGATCCGCCGCGTACAGACCACTCGCGCCGGGCAATCGGCGTCGCCACGGCCACCCCCCAGGGTGCCGCTGCCCGACGCGGGAACGCACAGCCGTCGTACAATCGCGCTGATGCGCGCCTTGCTGATGGCGATGCTCGGGTTTGTCTTCGTGACACTCGGTTCGGCGCAATCGCCCGCGCCGGCGGCGCTCGATCGCGAGGCGCAGCGTTGGGTTGATTCCACCATCAAGCGGATGACGCTCGACGAGATGGTGGGACAGGTGTTGATGCCGCGCTTCGCCGGCGTCTACACCAGCTCAGACTCTCAGGTCTTCGATCAGCTCACCGAGCTCGTAAAGAAGGCGCACGTGGGCGGCGTCATCGGGTTCGGCGGCGAGGAACCGGTGCCGCCGGTGCTGCTCAATTCCACCTACGGACACATCATCCTCGGCCAGCCGCTCGCTCTCGCCTCGACGCTGAATCGACTGCAGGCGCTCGCCAAGGTGCCGCTCATCACGGCCGCTGATTTCGAGTGGGGCGTTGGCATGCGCATCTCGGGCGCCACCAAATTTCCGCGCGCGATGGCCTTTGGCGCCGCCGGCGACGAGGCGCTGGCGGCGGAAGCGGGGCGCATCACCGCTGTGGAGGGTCGCGCGCTTGGTGTGCATATCAACTTCGCGCCGGTGGCCGACGTCAACAACAACCCGCGCAACCCCGTCATCAATATCAGATCGTTCGGTGAAGATCCCGCGCGGGTCGGCGCGATGACGACCGCGTTCGCTCGCGGGCTTCAGCGTGGCGGCATGTTGGCGACGCTGAAGCACTTTCCCGGACACGGTGACACCGGCATCGACTCGCATCTCGGATTGCCCGTCGTCCCCCACGAGCGAGCGCGGCTCGATCAGGTGGAGCTCGCGCCGTTCCGCGCCGGCATCGCCGCCGGAGCCGACGCGGTGATGGTGGCGCACGTGGAGATGCCGACGCTCGACAAGGCACCGGGTCCGGCGACGTTCAGTCAACTAGTGGTCACTGGTCTGCTGCGCGAGCAGCTCGGATTCCAGGGGCTGATCGTGTCGGACGCGATGAACATGAACGCGGTCACGCAGCTTGGCACGGCAGGCGAGAACGCCGTCAAGGCGTTCAATGCCGGAATCGATCTCATTCTCGATTCCCGCGATACGATGGATGCGTTCCGCACGCTGAAGAGTGCCGTCGAATCCGGTCGAGTTCAGCGCGCGCGTCTTGAAGCATCGGTCCGTCGGATTCTCTCGGCCAAGGCGCGTCTCGGATTGCATCGCACGCGCACGGTCAGCCTCGACACGTTGCCCGAGAGGGTTGGGACCAGGAAGCACATGGAGATCGCGCAGCACGTGAGCGATCGTGCGGTCACGCTGATCAAGGACGAGCGCAACCAGATCCCGCTGAAGCTCGCCGCCAACGCGCGCGTGTTGTACCTCTCGGTCCTCGACTACCCGGCGGAGTGGCGCATCGCCGCGCCAAGCCGCGCAATCATTCCGGCGCTGCGCGAGAAGTGGCCGGATCTGCAGGCGGTGGAGGTGTCTGACGCCTCGTCGCCCAACGAGCTCGCGCTGGTGCGCGCGATGGCCCGCCGCTTCGACGCAGTGGTTGCTGGCATCTTCGTGCGCGCCTCGTCTGGCAGCGGCCGCATCGACCTCGCGCCCGCGATCGTGCGCTTGCTGCAGGACCTCGCGCGTCAAAGCGCACGCAACAACCAGCCGCTGGTCTCCGTGTTCTTTGGTAATCCGTATGTGCCGATGAGCGTTCCGGAGCTCCCGGTGATGCTCGAAACCTACGATTTCTCCGACCACGCGGAGATCTCCGCCGTCCGCGCGCTCACGGGTGAGATTCCCATCTCGGGCAGGCTCCCGATCACGTTGCCGGGGATGTTCGCGGTCGGTCACGGTCTCCTTCGCGCCAACGAGACACGAACGGGAGGCTGACCCCTCAATTCACTTGAGTTGACAATCCCGGCATCGAGGCAGTCTGACGAATTGGGCCTAAGCTGACGCCACACAAGCATGCGGTGGCGCGGTCATATCCGCAGTTCTATCCGCGCAACGCGCGCCTTGCCGGACCGGCTGTTCCGTATGTTAGGATCGATGTTTCCGGGCCTCGCGTGAGTCCTCGCCGAGGCAATGTAGCGCCCATAGCTCAGTTGGATAGAGCGTCTGGCTACGAACCAGGAGGTCGCACGTTCGAGTCGTGCTGGGCGCACCACCACTTTCAAATTCGTTAGACAATCTGGGGTTTAGGTATTCCGTCCTAAGCCGTCACCGGCCTTCGGAGAGCGTCAGTTTCCGCGTGGCAGGCCCGCGTGGCCGGCCGTTCGCGTGGCACTTGAAGGTTGTCGTACCCGGGTCAGGGTCAGGCAGCCAAACCGCTACGATCAAGGCGTGACAGATCTCGAAACCCTTGTCGAACGGCCCGCTCGCATGGTTTCGGGATTGGCCGAATCCAGCAGTCCCTTCCGACGCAGCCGGTGTTTACTCGATTTGGTCTGGGGAACAACTAGTTTGCGGTGGAATCGCGGTTCGCTGCCTTGGACGACGTCTCGCAAGCCACGCCCGGGGAAGACGTGGTGGCGATCAGTTTTGCGTCTATGTCGCTGACCCCGGTTGGTCCTACCGACCCTGACGGCCCAGGACATCGAGGCCATGTCGGGTCCAAAACTCCACTTTGATGCACGGGTGCGAAGCTGCCTCCGCGAGCACCTAAGTTACCGCTGGGTGACGACACCTACTACTCTTCCCGCATGACACCTACTACTCTTCCCCGCACAAGGAGGCAGAAACCTTGCTCGCGAACGTCAAGACCCGCGGAGGGAAGCCAGATCGCATGTTGGCTTCGGATTCGACGCTTCTGATCAAGCGATCCTACCTGTGGAATTGAAACGGGCGAACACGTTGACTACTCTGCACACTTGTTCACGCGTCAGATCAAGCCACACTCGTCGGCGCTCGGCCATGATCACGGCAGAGCTTGTTAGCAGAGATTTACAGCCGACGGCGGCGGTCGCAATCGTGTCCCGCCGCGGCCGAAATCGAGCGTTATGCTGCGACGCCGACCGCACGACGCGTTCGAGGGATGATAACGAATGCATCTGTTGAAGCACCACACTTTGCTACTTGTCGCGGCCTTCGGCGCCGGAACAGTCTTTGCTCTGGCGCTCGTATGTGCGTCGTTCGCGTGGCACGCATTTGAACGTTGACAGACGATGCACCGCGACAAACAATCTCGCTCAATGTCATCGGGGCCGCCCCGCGCCGTTTCCATCAGCGAGGCCTACGATCCGTTCGCGTCCGAAGTGATCGCAAACCCATACCCTCCGTACGCACGCCTTCTTGACTGCGATACCCCCGTTCTGCTTCCTCGATACAACCTCTGGGTGCTTGCACGGCATCGTCATGTATGGGAAGGAGCCCGCGCCCACAACCGGCTGTCATCCGCCGAAGGCGTTGCGTATCAGCGGATGAAGCTCCCGATGATGCTCACAATGGATCCTCCCGATCACACCCGGCTGCGGAAGATCGTGGCGCGGGACTTCTCGCCGCGCGCGGTCGAATCATGGGCGGGAAAGATCGAGCAGCTGGCAGTAGATGCGATCGATCCGCTGGTCGGTAGTGGACGCTTCGACTTCGTCGACGCCGTTGCCGGACCATTGCCCGTGATGGTTATCGCCACGGTGCTGGGCATCCCCCCCGAGGATCACGCGAAGTTTCGGAGCTGGTCGGACGCGGTCGTCGAAGGGTTTCGGCCAGGACGCGCCGACCACGAGTGGAGGATCTCGCCTGTCACACAGCCTGTCTTGGAGCTTCAGGGGTACTTCGCCGGGCTTATCGAGCAACGACGCGAGCGGCCGCGCGACGATCTCGTCAGCAAGCTGCTCCAGCCCAGTGCGGACGGCCGACTCAGTGAGACGGAGCTCTTGTGGTTCCTGTTCTTGCTCCTGGTAGCGGGAAACGAAACGACCACCGGGCTGCTTGGCAATATGCTGGTCGCCTTCGCCACTCACCCCAAGCAATGGTCGTTGTTGCAAGCGCGGCCGGATCTCGTGCCATTGGCCGTGGAGGAAGTGCTCCGTTACGATGCGCCGATCCAGGGTTTCTTCAGGACTGCGACTCAGCCGTGTCAAATTGGCGGCGCGTCAATTCCGCGAGGCGCGCGATGCTTGTTGCTCTTCGGGGCGGCCAACCGCGATCCAGCTCGCTATCCTGAGCCCGATCGATTCCTGATCGAGCGAAACCCGACGGATCATCTCGCGTTCGGCGCGGGCATTCACTACTGCCTGGGAGCCGCCCTAGCGCGTCTGGAAGCAGCGGTGCTCCTGCGCCTTCTTGCTAAGCGCGTTGCCGTCGCGCGCCTGACAGGCGATCCCGAGCGCACTACCAATCCGACGCTTCGCGGGTTTCGGCGACTGCCCGTCGAGTTTCTAGTCGCCTGACCGAAGCCTCACTGCGCTTTAGCCGCGAACATCTTTGACGTCGATCTCTCGGTACCGCATTCGGTATGCCTGAGCTAGCCGAATCGTTACAGTTTTGCAAGACCCCCTTCGAAATATTGCCGTTCTCACCTAGTAATTGCTGAATTTTCCCAGAATTCCTCGTTGCTGCTTGAGGGGTCTTGCCCTACGCTGCGTCTTCTCCCTTTCGCCTTAGGTTTGTTGACAAAACCGGCGACAGTTGTGGTCCGCGGGGTAAGGAGGTCGCGTCGCAATGGCGCACGATCCGATTGCGATTACTGGTATCGGTTGTCGTTTCCCCGGTGCGAAGGGACCCGAATCTTTCTGGCGTCTCCTCAGCGCGGGCGTGGACGCGATCACGGAGGTACCGCCGCATCGTTTCGACATCGCCGATTTTTACGATCCGCGGCCGGGCATCCCTGGAAAGCTGTATAGCCGATGGGGAGGCTTCATCGATCAGGTCGATGAGTTCGACCCTTACTTCTTCGGCATCTCGCCTCGTGAAGCGGCCGGTATGGATCCGCAGCATCGACTGCTGCTCGAAGTGGCGTGGGAGGCGCTCGAGGATGCCGGACAATTGCCGGATCAGCTGGTAGGTCGACGAGTCGGTGTGTTCGTCGGCGTGTGCACGAACGACTACGAGAACATCATCAATCACCCTTCTCAGATCGATATCTACTTCGCGGCGGGCAACGCCCGAAGCGTTCTGTCGGGCCGATTGTCGTATGCGCTTGGGCTCGAAGGCCCGAGTGTCGTCGTCGACACCGCATGCTCGACCTCGCTCGTCGCAGTGCACCTCGCCTGTCAGAGCCTGCGAAGTGGCGAATCTGCCGTCGCCCTTGCCGGTGGAGCGAATCTCGTGCTGCTCCCGGAAGCGAGCATCGGTTTCTGTCAGGCGCAGATGCTGGCGTCCGACGGCCGCTGCAAGGCATTCGATGCCAAGGGCGATGGCTTCGTACGCAGCGATGGACTTGGAATCATCGTTTTGAAACGGCTGAGCCAGGCGATTGCCGACAACGACCCGATTTACGCGGTGATCCGTGGCAGCGCCGTCAACAACGACGGCCGCAGCGGCGGGCTCCTGATGACCCCGAGTCGCGCCGGGCAGGAGGCGGTACTGCGCCAGGCCTATCACGACAGCGGTATTGCGCCGAGTCAGGTGCAGTATGTGGAGGCGCACGGCACGGGCACGAGCGTCGGCGATCCCATCGAAGCGATGGCTCTCGGAGCGGTCCTCGGTGTCGATCGACGTCCCGATCGGCCGTGCCACATCGGCTCAGTCAAGACGAACATCGGGCACACCGAGGGCGCGGCCGGCATTGCAGGCATCATCAAGGTGGCGCTCGCGTTGAAGCACCACATGCTTCCCGCGAGCCTGCACTTCAAGCAGCCGAACCCGCAGATTCCATGGAGTGACATTCCGCTGGTTGTCCAACAGCAGACGACCCCATGGCCGGCTGCCTTCGGGCCCGCGATTGCGGGTGTGAGCTCCTTTGGTATCTCCGGGACCAACGCGCACGTGGTGTTGACCGAGGCGCCCGAGCGTTCGATAAGCACGGGGCGCGAAGTGGGTTCTTCGTGCAAGTCGTACGTCCTGCCGATTTCCGCTCATACGGCTGAGGCGCTCGATGCGATGGCCCGCGCCTATCAAGAGCGCGTGCTCGATGACAACGGACACGCCGCCGCCTTTCACGACATCTGCTACACGGCAAGCGCAAGACGGACGCACCACGACTTTCGTCTCTCAGTGCTCGCGCGTTCCTGCGAGGACATCAACGAGCAGCTAGACGCCTTCTTGAAGCGCGAGACTCGGCGGGGGATTGCTGCGGGGCGCAAAGTCCCCGATCTCGAGCGGAGAGTCGTGTTCGTCTGTCCAGGGCAGGGGTCGCAGTGGCTTGGGATGGCCCGGCGGCTGTTCGACGAGGAGCGGATTTTTCGCGAGGCCATCGAGCGATGTGCCGAAGCACTGAGCCAGTACGCCGAGTGGTCCCTGCTCGATGAGATCCGCGCCGACGCGTCGAGTTCGCGCTTGGAGGAGCTCGATGTCGTGCAGCCTGTTCTCTTCGCCGTTCAAGTCGCGCTCGCGGCGCTCTGGCGGTCGTGGGGAATCGAGCCCGATGCCGTAGTCGGTCACAGCATGGGAGAGGTTGCGGCGGCGCACGTCGCCGGCATCATCAATCTCGATGAGGCAGCGCGAATCATCGGCCGCCGCAGCCAGGTGGTCAAGCGCCGGGCCTCGGGACATGGAAAGATGGCGGTCGTCGAGCTCCCGGTCGAAGGTGTCGAGCGGCTGCTTGCAAAGTAACGAAGGCCGCGTCATTGTCGCCGCGTGCAACGGCCCGACGACGACGGTCATCTCAGGTGAGGCGGAGGCACTCTGCGAGATCAGCCATACGGCGCAGAACCAGGAGATCTTCTTTCAATTCGTGAAGGTCGACTATGCGTCGCACAGCCCGCAGATGGACCCGTTGCGCGACGAGCTGCTCGAAGTGTTCGGCGACATCCATCCGCGCTCGACGTCGGTTGCGATGATGTCGACGACCGGAGCGGCGGCTATGCTCGACGGGCGCGAATGTGACGCAGAGTACTGGTTCCGCAATCTGCGCCAACCGGTGTTCTTTGTACAGGCGATCCGCGAGCTGGTGAGCACAGGGCACAACATCTTTCTCGAGCTGAGCCCGCACCCCGCGCTCGCGATGTCCATCTCTCAGTGCCTCCGGTCTGAGCGTCGGACGGGGATCGTCCTCCCATCGATGCGGCGTGACGAGAACGACAGAGACGTCATGCTGGAGT
Organism: uncultured Acidobacteriota bacterium; assembly: GCA_963807105.1. Classification (GTDB taxonomy): domain Bacteria; phylum Acidobacteriota; class Vicinamibacteria; order Vicinamibacterales; family UBA2999; genus DASPWV01. The sequence continues at coordinate 795,932 of CAWEAM010000006.1, forward strand.
CCTTCGGCGCACTTTACGCTGACGGCTACCCCGTAGACTGGACGCGTCTGTATCCGTCGGGAGGTCGCGTCGTTCCGCTGCCGGCCTACGCTTGGCAGCGTGAGCGTTTCTGGGTCGACAACAATGGACACGGGCCACCCCCGAAGAGCGCACGAAAGGGCGGGCATCGGCTTCTCGATCGGTACATCAAATCGGCCGCTCACCTCGGCACGCATTTCTGGGAGACGGAATTGAGCACGCGCTCGTTTCCGTACCTCGCCGATCACCGGGTGCAGGGCGCGGTTGTGGTACCGGCTGCAGCGTTCTGCGAAATGGCGCTCGCTGCCGCGTCCGAGGCGTTTGGCGACGGGCCACATGCGCTGAGGAATCTCGCGTTTCAGAAGGCGCTGTTCCTGGCCGACGATCTGTCAAAGACCGTCCAGGTCGTGCTCTCGCCGGGAACCCCCGGGGAGGCGTCGTTCAAGTTCTTCAGCATCCAGAAGGCCGAGACGCCGGAGGCGACAGGGACGCTCCACGCGAGCGGCAACATCAGGATTGGAGGCGGCGCGACAGCGGAGCCGCCGGCGCATGAGACGGTCGATGTGATTCGCGCTCGCTGTCCCAGCGTCATCTCGGGTCCGGACTTCTATCGCGAAACGCACGACCGCGGTCTCGAATACGGGCGCACGTTCCAAGGAATCGAGCAGCTGTGGAGGCGGGATGGTGAAGCGATCGGCCAACTGCGCCTTTCGGACGTGGTCGAAGCGGAAGCCGCCAGTTATCACGTCCACCCGGCTTTCCTCGACGCCTCCTTTCAGACATTGGCGGCGGCGCTACCGAGGGAAGGCTTGGGGCTGACCGAAGGAAGCATCTTTCTTCCCGTCGGTCTCGAGACTTTGCGCTTGCACGAGCGTCCGCGCGCGGGGTTCTGGAGCCATGCCGTGCTTCGGTCGCCAGCGCACGGAAGCACGGACACACTCGAAGGCGATGTCTTCCTCATTGACGAAGATGGCCGCGTTGTTCTAGAGGCGCTCGGCTTCAGCCTGCAGCGCGTGGGGCGCGATGCATCTGCGAGGTACGATTGCCGACTGGATCTATGAGATTCAGTGGCAGCCCGCGCCAAGCACACAGCCAGCACGAAGCGAGGAGGTCAGCAAGACGGAAGAGCCGAAGCGGTGGATGATCTTCAGCGACAGCCGGATCGGTCCGGAACTCCAGAATCTTCTGAGCGCACGTGGCGACAGTTGTGTTGTCGTGGTCCCCGGTGAAACGTACGCCGTGCTGGGGGATTCCCACTTTCAGATAAACCCGACCCGGCCGGAGGACTACCGGCAACTCGTCGCACAAGCCTGTGACGCCGACGGCTCACCGTGCACCGGCATTCTGCACCTGTGGGCTGCGGACTCGTCGTCCAACGAAATGGATACGCTCAGTTCGATCGAGAAGGCCCAGGACGTTGGATGCCTCAGCGCATTGAACCTCGTGCACGCGTTGGCTGATCTCGACGGGACGAGAGTTCCCCGGCTGTGGTTTGTCACGGTGGGAACGCAGGCCCCTGGTGACACGATCGCATCCGTTTCTATCGCACAATCGCCGCTCTGGGGCGTCGCCGGGGTTATCGGGATCGAGCATCCGGAGCTTCGCTGCACGAGAGTAGATCTAAGCTCGTCGGCCGCACCTGAAGCGATCGAGGGATTGTTCCAGGAGCTGCGGCTATCCGGCGATCGGGAAGATCAGATTGCACTTCGAGACGGCAAGCGATGGGTGCCGCGCGTGGTGCGGCATTCGCCCGAAGCCGCAGACGAAAAGCGACGATCGGTCCCGGCAAGCGAGCCGTTCCGGCTGGAGATCGCCACAGCCGGGATCCTCGACAATCTCACGCTGCGAAGCACGACACACCAGGAGCCCGGGCCGGGCCAGGTACAGATTCAGATCCGCGCCGTCGGCCTCAACTTTCGCGACGTTCTCGTGGCCATGGGCCTCATCCCGCCCGTATTCGAGCAGTCGCTCGATCTGGGTTGGGAATGCGCCGGAACGATCGTGAGGTGTGGTGCGGGCGTCGATCACCTGAAGCCAGGCGACGACGTCGTGGCGCTAGCGCCGTCCTGCCTTGGGTCGTTCGTCACAACCGACATCGCGCTCGTTGCCCGCAAGCCGGTTCATATCAGTTTCGAGGAAGCGGTCACGATCCCAATCACGTTCATGACCGCGTACTACGCGCTGCATCACCTCGGCAGGTTGAGCAGGGGCGAGCGCGTGTTGATCCATGCGGCGGCCGGCGGCGTCGGACAGGCCGCGATTCAGATCGCGAAGCAGGTCGGCGCGGAGATCTACGCCACGGCCGGAACCTCCGAAAAGCGGGAATTCCTCAAGGCGCAGGGCGTTCGACACGTCATGGATTCGCGGTCGCTCGATTTCGCCGACGAGGTGATGCGAATCACCAACGGAGAAGGTGTAGACGTTGTCCTGAACTCCCTGGCAGGAGAGTTCATCCCCAGAAGCCTCGCGACGCTGCGTCCCGGCGGCCGGTTCCTCGAAATCGGGATGACCGATATCCTGCAGGACAATCCGCTCGGTCTTCGCGAATTCCAGAAGAATCTGACCTTCTCCGCCATCAACTTGGCCAGCATGTTCCTATCGCGATCGGCATTTTGCGGAGACATGCTGCGGGAGGTGCTCGACCGCTTTGTTGACGGTAGCTTGAAGCCGCTTCCGCTTCAGATCTTTCCGTTGTCGCAGGCACCCGACGCCTTCCGCTATATGGCTCAGGCGAAACACATCGGCAAAGTCGTCATCACGTTGGATGAGAAGGAGTTCCAGGTCGCTCCGCCATCGCCGCGCCCGGTCACGTTCCGATCCGACGCGACGTACCTCGTGACGGGTGGACTTGGCGGTCTCGGTCTGGTCCTCGCCCAATGGATGGTAGAGAGGGGAGCGCGCCACCTCGTGCTCGTGGGCAGGAGCGGTGCCACGTCGGCGGCAGCGCACGAAGCGTTGGCCGCAATGCAGAACCGCGGCGCGTCTGTGGTGGTTGCCCGGGCGGACGTCGCCGACACGCAGGAAATCGCTCGCGTGATCGACGACATCGACGGGACGATGCCGCCGTTGCGGGGTGTCATTCACCTGGCGGCAGTCCTGGACGACGGGATCCTGCTTCAAATGAATCAGGACCGGTTCCAGCGCGTGATGGCGCCGAAGATGTACGGCGCCTGGAATCTCCATACACTGACGCTCGACAAGCCGCTCGACTTCTTTGTGCTCTTCTCGTCTGTGGCATCGGTGCTGGCGTCACCGGGCCAGGGCAATTACGTCGCGGCCAACACGTTCCTGGATGTGCTGGCGCACCATCGCCGCGCTCGCGGGCTTCCTGGCCTGTCGATCAATTGGGGTCTCTGGGCCGAGGTCGGCTTGGCCGCGCAACCGGACATCACCGGGCGCCTAATGCAGCGGGGGATTCACCCGTTCTCACCGGCTCAGGGGATGAAGCTTCTGGAACGTGCGCTTCAGCTCGATTCAGCGCAGGTGATCGCACTTTCCGTCGATTGGGGCAAGCTGCTGAGTCTGGTTTCACCGCCCATCCTCTCGGCGCTTGCGGCCGAGGTGGATCAGAAATCATCGGCCAAGGCGCAGCGGCCCAAGGACGGACTGACGCGCGACAAGCTGCTCGCGGCCGCACCAGAGGAACGTCAAGGGATGCTCGAGGCATTCCTCGTGGAGCCGATTGCACGAGTCCTGCGGTGCTCGCCGTCGAAGATTGATATTCACCAGCCGCTGACGAGGCTGGGTATCGACTCGTTGATGGCCGTGGAGCTGAAGAACCGCGTCGAGGTCGACCTGGAGCTGACCGTTCCAGTGACAGCGCTTCTTCAAGGGCCGAGTCTCTCTCAACTGAGCGCTCGTCTCGCGCGCCAGCTGCCGGTGCCAGCCATGGCGGCCACGATTGACGCCGTTCCGCTTGTTGAACACGTGACGCTCGCGTCGTTGGTCGAACAAGGAACTGCCGCAGAGCTGCTATCGAAGGTGGAGGCGCTCTCCGACGAGGCCGTGGACTCGCTGCTGAAGAACATGGTCATCGACGAGGCAGTGGCTAACGATGAGGACGAACCCGAGGAGATGGGAGGATGAAGCCCACGCCGACGGCGCTCGACCGCCTTTCGGCGGGGGCGAAGCGCGCATTGCTCACCCGCCTGCTGCAAAAGCAGGTCGGGAAGCCCTTTCTCAACGTGGACCATCTCGCGGTCAATGTCGCGACGCTGAGTGGTGAAGCGACGCTCGACGCGTCCATCGATCCCGAAGGCCTGCCCTTCGAACGACCGGCCGATCAACCACGCCACGTGTTGTTGACAGGAGCGACCGGCTTCCTTGGCGCGTTCCTGCTCTCGGAACTGCTCGAACGGACCAGTGCCGATATCCATTGCCTCGTGCGTGCCCGAAGCGCAGACGAGGCTCGAAAGAGGCTGCGGCAGACGCTGCAGGTGTACTCGATCTGGCGCGACGATTTCAGCGCGCGAATCGTGCCGGTCCCCGGCAACCTCGAAATGCCGGGGCTGGGCCTCTCATCGCAATTGGCAGCGCAGCTGGCGAGCACGATCGATGTCATCTATCACAGCGGCGCGACCGTGAAATGGATCTACCCATACGAACGGTTAAAAGCGCCTAATGTGCTCGGCACGCAGGAGATCTTGCGGCTGGCCACTCGAATCAAGCTGAAGCCCGTGCACTTCGTGTCGAGCCTTGGCGTATTCCCGCTGATCGGGATGTCCAGTCTCGTCGTCGTTCGTGAAGACGATACGCTCGATCACGGGGGCTCGCTGTACGGCGGCTATGTCCAGAGCAAGTGGGTTGCGGACAAGCTGGTGCTGGCGGCGCGCGCCAGGGGAATACCGGTGTGCATCTATCGTCCCGGGCTCATTACCGGACACAGTGAAATCGGTGCCTGGAACACGACCGACGTGACCTCACGCATGCTGAAGTCTTGGATCGAGCTCGAAGCGGCCCCGGTATTCCGCTTCGACGAGACGGATATGACGCCAGTCGACTATATCAGCAGGGCGATCGTGCATCTCGCCGGCCGGAAGGAATCTTTGGGCAAGATTTTTCATCTTGCCAATCCGCGCCGCGTACGCCTCGGGCAGGTTGCTGATTGGATGCGGACCTTCGGTTACCGGCTGAAATCCCTGCCATATGACTCGTGGCTGTCCGAGTTGCTGACGCGGCGAAGCCCGTCCCGCGAAGACGTCGTGTCATCGCTTGTCCCCCTGTTCTCGCTAAGCATCAGCGGAGAGGGGGACAAAGTCATGAAATTGCTGCCGAACTTCGACTGCCAGAACACGCTCGAGGGTCTCGCCGACAGCCCGATTCGCTGCTCTCCGGTCGATGACCGCGTGCTCGGCAACTGCTTCCAGCACTTCATCAGCCGTGGCTTCGTCGCGCCACCGCCCGCTGGATGTCGGAACGTCCTGAGGCCCGCAGGCGAGGCTCGGTAACGCCTTGCTGGCTTGGCGGCGCCCGTCGGTGGGCCCGCGCGGCTTCAGGTACGTGCAGTCCGAACGTCGACATGGTAACGCGCATGGCAAAGGGGAAGGCAAAGAGAAATCGCGTCGTGGGACTGAACACACGCGCGCTGTGCACTGGTGTACTCGGCCTCGTCCCAATTGAGCCGCGCACCCAAGAAGTGTTTATGGAACTGTTCAGAGAACTCCGCGGGCACCTTCCGAACCGCCTCGGCTCCGCCGGGCTCGTTCTCGCGATTGCCATGACGGTCGTTCCGCGAGCGAACGCACAAGCACTAGGTCCCGCGGCACCGAGAGACGAGAGGAGTGAGGCCTACCACGCAGAGATTGCTGTCGGGCTGTGGAACGCGTCTCCCGGCGTTGTGATTTCTTCGGGCACGCTGGGAATCGAAGCGTCCGACATCGATTTCGTCGGCGACCTCGGTCTGATTCGAAAGCGGCTGCCGCAGCTGCGCGTCGTGTTGAAGCCCGCGTCGCGCCACAAGATTGGGGGGGGTACGTGCCGACGAGCTTCGAGGCGGAACGAACGCTGCGGCGAACCATTTCGTTCGGGCGCACCAGCTTCGACATCGGCATTCCGGTGAGCGCCAGCCTCACTTTTCACACCTCGTACTTCGGCTACAGATACGACCTCATCTCGCGCCCCCGCGGGTTCGCTGGTGTGATCGGCGAAGTGAGATACGTGAGAGTCGGTGCCACCGTGAGCAGCGGATTCCTGGGCGTGGAGACATCGGGGGTCAACGTGTTCATTCCCGTTGTTGGCGGAGTCGCCCGGGGTTACCTGCACCGGCGGGTCGCGCTGACGGGAGAGCTAACGTGGTTTCCAGTGCCAGAGCTCATCGATGGATTGGGCGGCGGCGGGCGATCGATTGATTTCGACGCCTCGGGTCTCTTCACGTTTACGCAAAACGTGGGCATCCAGGCAGGCTATCGCACGCTGGACGTGAACTATCGGCGGAACGCCGATGCCGGCTCCGTTGCCCT